>NZ_JAKFYR010000009.1 GCF_022554085.1 Rhodococcus sp. CH91 | reverse complement strand
CTGTTTGAGGCGACTCCGGAGGTCATTCTGAAACGATCAGTTACGCCGGGTCGACTCCGACCGCGACCGCACCGCCGCCCCGGCGACCTGCGCGAGGGTCTCGACCGGCAACACCGGCACGGACGGTGCGACGGAGTCCGGAGAGGTCGGGACAGGCGTCGGGACGTCGGCCGGGCGGCGGCTGAGCAGGTCGTCGGGCACGAACCGGGAGCCTACCGGCCGCTTCGGACAGGTTTCCACCAGAAAACGCGCTCAGCAGGGGTTTCGGCGGTGATGGTGCGCTAATGGCAATTAGCACACCATCGCCCCCTTCCGAGTCATGCGCCAGCCGTGCACGCTCCATCGGTGCTCGCCATCAGGTTGCGGCACGCGCGTCGGACACCCGGGACAGGGTCGAACCGCGTTCCCGCCCCCTGTCACGGATTCGCATTCGGCAGAATGTGTGCATCCGTTGGAGCACAGTACGATCCAGCCGAATCTCCGCGAACGCACACACCTCGGCGCGGCCTGCACGACGAGGAGCTGCACCCATCGTCCCGGCATGCCGGGCGAACAGTCGAAGGGACCGGTGACGCAACCTCACGGATGCTCGCCCGGACGCTGCCTACCCGAACGCAAGGGCCGCCGGGTTGATCACTCGGAAGATGCTCCGCGGGCGCCGAAACGGCTCGAGGTCCGATCCTGATCACATCCGGACCGAACCTCGAGCAGCCACATCGTCAAGCGCGGATCAGATACTCGCAGCTTCGTTCAGCTTCTCCAGCGTTCCGGTCGCCTCGAGGTACTCCTGCACCCAGCGTTCGATGACCGTCGAGGTCTTGTCGACCTTCGTGAACTGGCCGACGACCTGGCCGACCGGGTTGAAGGCGACATCGACGGACTCGTCCGGGTACTTGTGGGTGGCCGCGACCGCCATGCCGGACACCATGTACTGCAACGGCATTCCGAGGGGCTTCGGGTTGCCCTCCTGCTCCCACGCCTCGGTCCAGTCGTTGCGGAGCATGCGGCAGGGCTTGCCGGTGAACGACCGGCTGCGCACGGTGTCGCGGCTGCTCGCCTTGATGTATGCCTCCTGCTGGACGGGGGTGTTCTCCGCCTCCTCCACCATCAGCCACTGCGAACCGGTCCAGGCGCCCTGCGCACCCAGTGCGAGGGCAGCGGCGATCTGCTGACCGCTGCCGATACCCCCGGCGGCCAGCACCGGAACGGGTGCGACCTCCTTGACGACCTGCGGCCACAACACGATCGAGCCGACCTCACCGCAGTGGCCGCCGCCTTCGCCACCCTGCGCGATGATGATGTCGACGCCGGCGTCGGCGTGCTTGCGGGCTTGTTTCGGCGACCCGCACAGCGCCGCGACCTTGCGACCGGCGTTGTGGATGTGCTCGATCATGTCGGCCGGCGGGGTGCCGAGCGCGTTGGCGATGAGCGTGACCTTCGGATGCTGCAGTGCCACCTCCACCTGCGGGGTGGCGGTAGCCTCGGTCCAGCCGAGAAGCTGCAACGCGTTATCGTCACCTTCCGGAAGCGGAACCCCGTGATCGGTGAGGATCTTGCGGCCGAACTCGAGGGTCTCCTGCGGCACCATCGACTGCAGCATCTTCGTGAGTTCCTCGGCGGAGAGGTTCGCGTCCATGCCTTCGTACTTGTTCGGGATGACGATGTCGACACCGTACGGACGGTCGCCGATGTGCTCGTCGATCCAGTTCAGCTCGATTTCGAGTTCCTCCGGGGTGAACCCGACCGCGCCGAGGACACCGAAGCCGCCGGCCTTGGCGACGGCGACGACGACGTCGCGGCAGTGGGTGAAGGCGAAGATCGGGAACTCGATGCCGAGTTCGTCGCAGATGGGCGTGTGCATTCGGCACTCCTCGGAAGATCGGTCGCAGACTGTAACGTGTTCTACATTAGTGCGCGCCGGACCGAATAGCCATGCCCTCCTCCGGACAGCCTTCAGATGACCCCGCGCCCGCGCAGGTCCTCCCGCTCGGCTTCGCTCAGCCCGAGGATCTCGCCGTAGACCGCGGCGTTGTCGTAGCCGGCGACGGGCGCACCGGCGCGCCGCACCGAACCGGGTGTCGCGTCGAGGACGGGCACGACGCCGGGGCCGAGAACATCGCTGCCCGTACGCTCGTCGTGATGCGGGACGATCATGCCGCGCGCGAGGAACTGCGGATCGGCGACGACCTCGGCCACCGTGTTCACCGGGCCGGCGACCACACCTGCCTCCGACAGATGCGCCAGCAGATCGTCGAGCGTCCACTTCGCCGCCCACTCACCGATGAGCGCGTCGAGCTCGTCCTGGTTCACCCCACGCGCGAGGTGGTCGGCGAAACGCGGATCGTCGGCCAGTCCTGGCTGATCCATCGCCGCGCACAGGCGCCGGAAGACCGTGTCCTGGTTCGCGGCGATGACGATCCACATGTCGTCCGAGGTCCGGTACAGATTGGACGGCGCGATGCCCTCGAGCCGAGTGCCGGACGGTCCGCGCACCACACCGGCGGCGTCGTAATCGGGCAGCACCGATTCCTGGACGGCGAGGCATGCTTCGGTGAGCGCCACGTCGACGACTTGCCCACGCCCGGTACGTTCCCTGCTGAGAAGTGCCGCGAGCACTCCCTGCACCGCGAACATGCCGCCGAGGGTGTCGCCGAGCGACAACGCGAGTCGCGGTGGGGCCTGGCCCGGATAGCCGTTGAGGTGGCGCAGCCCGCTCTCGGCCTCGGCCACCGAGGCATATCCCGCGCGACCGGCCTTCGGGCCGGTCTGGCCGTATCCGGACACGCGGGCCAGGACGATACCGGGATTGATCTCGGAGAGGACGTCGTAGCCCAGCCCCCACTTCTCGAGGGTGCCGGGGCGGAAGTTCTCGACGACGACGTCCGATTCGGCGACGAGCCGCCGGAACAGTTCCTGGCCGTCGGGTGCCCGGAGATCGAGGGTGATGCACCGTTTGTTGCGGGCGTGCACCGTCCAGAAGAAGCGGTGCCCGTCCCGCTCACCCTGTCCCCAGGTGCGGAGCGGGTCGGGCCTCTTCGGGTCCTCGATCTTGATGACATCGGCACCCATGTCGCCGAGCAGGCGTCCTGCATACGGACCGGCGATCAACGTCCCCAGTTCGAGCACCCTGATGTCCGCGAGCGCTCCGGTTGCCGACTCGGCTTGTGTCACTGCCTCTTCCGTCCTCTGTTCAGTAGCCGAGGTGAACCGTCTTCTCCTCGGTGAACGCGTCGAGTCCGCTTCGGCCCAGTTCACGGCCGATACCGCTCGCGTCACGTCCACCCCAGGGTAGTGCCGGGTCCGGCACTCCCCAGCCGTTGACCCAGACCGTTCCCACGCGCAGCTGCGGGATGACGCTGTGCACCGTGGAGAGGTTCTGGCTGAAGATGAATGCGTTGAGCCCGTACTTCGTGGCGTTCGCCAGCTGCACGGCCTCCTCCGTCGTCCGGAAGGTGATGACCGTGGCGACCGGCCCGAAGATCTCCTCACGTGCGATCGTCAGATCGTTGGTGCCGCGGAAGACCGTCGGTTCGACGAAGAACCCGCGATCGCCCACACGCGACCCGCCGGTCAGCAACTCGGCGCCCTCGCTCCTGCCCTTCTCGATGTAGCCGAGGATGCGGTCCAGTTGTCTGCGGTTGACGATCGTGCCCTGGGTGGTGGAGGCATCGAAGGGGTCGCCGATCACCGAGCCGCGCGCGAATTCGACGAGACCGTCGACGACCCGGTCGGCGATCGATTCGTGCACGATCACGCGGGTGCCGGCGGCGCAGACCTGACCCTGGTGGTAGAAGTTGCCCATCGCGATCCACGGCAGCGACGCGTCGAGGTCGGCATCCGGGAAGATCAGCTGCGGGGCCTTGCCGCCGAGTTCGAGTGTCACCTTGCGGAACTTCTCCCCCGCCAGCGAGGTGATGGTCTTGCCCACGGCCGGGCTGCCGGTGAAGGTGATCTTGTCGATGCCCTCGTGCGCTGCGAGTGCCGCGCCGGCCTCGGGACCGAGACCGGGCACGACGTTGAACGCCCCGTCGGGCACGCCCGCCTCGGCGAGCAGATCGGCGAGTCTCAGCGTCGACAGCGACGCATCCTCGGCGGGCTTGACGACCACCGAGCAGCCCGCGGCGAGAGCGGGAGCGATCTTCCACGCCGCGACGACGGTGGGGTTGTTCCAGGGGGTGATCGCCCCGACCACACCGAGGGGCTGACGCAGGGTGAATCCGAAGCGGTGCTGCGGACCCACATCGGGCAGGATCATCGCCTCACCGGCGATCTTGTCCGCCCACCCGGCATAGTGCCGGAACGACGCCGCGGCGGCGGGGATGTCCCCGGCGACGGTGTCGGCGTAGAGCTTGCCCATCTCCGCCGTCTCCAGGGCGGAAAGTTCCGGTGCGTGCTGTTCGATGAGGTCTGCGGCACGGGAGAGGATCCGGCCACGTTCGGCGCCGGCCATGCGCGACCACGCACCGGACTCGAAGGTCACCCGGGCCGCCTCGACGGCGGCGTCGATATCGGCCGCACCGCCCGCGGCGATCTCCGCGACGATCTCTTCGGTTGCAGGATTGATCGACGAGAAGTGCGCACCCGATCTCGCCGGGACGGTCTTCCCACCGATGCGCAGTTGCGGGTCGGGGACGACGACGGGTGCAGGGGTGGACAGTTCGGTCATCACGACTCCTGGGGAGTGGGTGGAGTGAAGCGTCGAGTGAGACCGGACCACGACGAGTCGTAGTCCGGCTGGCGATGCGCCGCGCGGTAGGCCGCGTCGGTGACGGTGAGCGCGAGACGGGTCTCGAACATGAACGACAGCGTGTTCTCGAGTTTGACCGGTTTCAGTTCCGCGGCGGTGGCGAGGTCGAAGGTTTCGACATCGGGCCCGTGCGCACCCCACTGGTTGTGCAGGGAGGCGCCGCCGGGCACGAATCCTTCCGCTTTCGAGTCGTGTTGTCCACGAACGAGTCCCATGAACTCGGTCATGACGTTGCGATGGAAGTGCGGGGGCCGGAAGGTGTGCTCCCCGACCACCCAGCGGTCCGGGAAGACACAGAAGTCGACCCCCGCCTGCCCGGGGATCGAGCTCGCCGAGGTGAGCACCGTGAAGATCGACGGGTCGGGATGGTCCCATCCCGCCGTGGTCATGGCGTTGAAGCGGTCGAGGTCGTACTTGTAGGCACCGTGGGTGCCGTGCCACGCGACGACGTCGAGCGGCGAGCGGTCGAGTTCGGTGGCCCACAGGTGCCCACCGAACTTCTGGACGAGTTGCACCGGGCCCGAACGATCTTCGTACCAGGCCGTCGGATACAGGAAGTCGCGGGCGTGCGCGAGACCGTTCGCACCGATCGGGCCTAGTTCCGGAAGGCTCAGGGCGGCACCGTAGTTCTCGAGCAGATATCCCCTCGCGCTCTCTCCGAGCAGGTCGACGCGGAACCGCAGTCCTCTCCCGATCACGGCGATCTCACCGGGTTCGACAGCGATCCGGCCGAGTTCGGTGCACAGCAGCAGTGCGCCGTCCTGAGGCACGAACAGCAGTTCGCCGTCGGCGTCGACGAAACAGCGGTCGGTCATCGACCGCGACGCCGCGTACAGGTGGATCGCGATACCCGTACGCGTCCGGACGTCTCCGTTGACGGCGTACGTCGTCACCCCGTCGAGGAAGTCCGTGCCGGGCGCCGGTGCCGGCTGCGGATCCCACCGCAACCGGTTCGGTGTGAGGACTCCGCCGTGATCGGGCGCCGACACCCAGCCTGCGTCGTCGATCCGCTCGAACGGGCCGTGCGCTGCGGACGGCATGATCCGGTACGTCCATGTGCGGCGGTTGATCTCACGGGGCTCGGTGAAGGCAGTGGCCGAATGTTGTTCGGCGTACAGCCCGTGCGCCACCTTCTGCGGTGAGTTCTGTCCCCATGGGAGCGCACCCGCGACGGCTTCGCTGTGATGCTCGTTGCCGAAGCCGTGCAGATATTCCAGGCCCGCACCGACATCCGCCGGCCCGCTCATGTCAAGGCGACCATCTCGTGCAGCGTCGAACCGGACCGTTCGTGGTCGGTTCCGTCGATCGTCACCGTCATGGTGAAGTCGGACCGGAACCGGAAGTAACCGGGGTGACCCACGAGCCGGTTGACGAGCGGTTTGAGCAGAGCGCTCGACGCGAGCGGGACATCCTCGAGGAGGTTGTGCGCATGCACGATCTCACGAACGGTGAGCCGGACGTCGAGCGAGCCCGGCACGCGAATCCGGATCCACGCCGGGTAGGTCCGATCGGCCACCCGGTCGTACACCGCCGGGCCTTCCGTCAGTTCGACCTCGCCGTTGCTGAGGATCACGTCCTGCCCCTGCGCGACCATCACCGGCTGCGACCAGTGCGAACCGTACTTCTTCTGCGTGTGCACCATCGCGTAGACGAGGGTGAAGTCCTCGGTGTAGAGCCTGCCCCAGTACCACTTGTCGATGAGGCGTTTCATGTCGCCGACGCCCCAGTTGTGGTCGTGATAGCCGCGTCCGGTGACCTCGGTGGTCGTCCCGTCCACCGTGACCGTTCCCGCGACCCGCGCGCGAGGTGCACCGACCACCCACGCGAAGAATTCGCGATCGTTGTACCTGGTCTGCCCTCGTCCCGGCATCCACGGTGGCACTTCGGCGGTGAAGGTCAGGTCGAACGCGAGATCGCCCTCCGACACCGACACGTGATAGACGGGCAGTCCGTTCTCCTCACCGGTCAGCTTCGCGAAACTCGCGCCGACGCGGACGTCGCATCGTTCGGCGGAGACCGACAGGTCGGCGTCGGTGTACGACCGGCTCGCCTCCCGTCGTCGCCCGTCCGCGCTGTAGACGTGGATCTCGACACCGGGCTTGCGGTGCACCAGTTCCCGGGTCTGGATCATCGCCACGACGATCCGGCCGTCGTCGAGATGCGCATCGAAGTACCAGTGTTCGAAGGCGTGCTTGTCGGAGGAAGGATGGGCGCCGTTGTCGCTCGGCGTGACGACGGTGATCTCACCGTCCCGCCGCCCGGGGCCGTTCCAGGCTTCGACGATCTGCAGGGTCATGAATTCTCCGTAGTGTGATGTGGGTGTGCGGAGCCGGGCCGCCCTACCGCCGTAGCGCTCCGCTGGCGTCGAATGCCGCTTCGCGCCCTTCCATCTGGGCGCGGTACCAGTTCTCGCGATGAGCGCACATGATCTTCTCGTGAACGCCCGCGACGCCGGGGACGAACCGGCGGGCGAGCTCCGTCGCAGTGATCAGCGGGAAGCGGACGACCGGGATGATCATCCACGGAAGCACTGTCGGCATCGAATACTTCCGGCGTGTACCCGGCGCCATGAACATCGCCGAGTACACCGAGTTGATGCGGAAGTTGTAGTGCTCGCGCAGTCGCTTCAGCCCGCGATGGCCGTCGCGCGGAGCGAAGGCCTGCGGGTAGGACTCGATGAGTTCCTTGCCGTGCTCACCCGCATCGTAGGAACGCGAGACGACGGTGGTCATCAGCGTGCGGATGCTGTCGCCGATGGTCTCGGGATACCAGCTCGTCCGGACGCCCAGGAGATGACCCATGTACTTCTGGAAGTGGATGAGCGCGCGGATCTCTCGGGGCGTGGTGTGGTAACCGAGGGTCCACAACGCCAGTCCCGGCGTGAGGCTCCCGGCGATGAGCGTGAGCAGCATGTAGGTCTGGCTGATCGGCAGTCCCCACTTGTCGACATCCCATTCGGGGTGCTTCGCGACCCGGGAGCGGACCGACACGTGCATCACGCGGACCTTCAGAGCGGTGGCCCGTCCTTTCGACCCCGGCGTGAGCAGTGCACCGGGTTCGGACACGTCGATCCAGAAGCGGCAGGTCTCGAGGAACCGCCGCAGCGCGTTGTCACCGGCGTACCCTCCGGCGAGCGACAGTGGTGTCGCGACCGCCGCTTCGGTGTAGATCTCCAGGGTCTCGGCGCCGGCGAAGCTGAAGAGCATCGTGCCCCAGCGTCGCCAGATCGCGGCGCCCTGCTCGACGAGTTCGGGTTGCACCCAGTCGGGAACGGTCTCGAACTCGTCGAACAGGGCTTGCATCGCGGGGGGCACGTCGTCGAGGGAGCCGACGCCGTCGGCCAGTGCCTTCTCGAGCAGTTCGCGGGCCTTCGCGGGGCCGAGTTCGCCGTGATAGACCTCGTCGACGAAGCGTTCGGCGGTGGGGTCGCCGCTGAACAGGTCGTTGCACAGGGCTCGGGCCTGTTCGTCGGTCGGCAGGAAGTCGAAACCGGTGATCCTGCGGACGAGTGCGCGGGCCCGTGTGATGCCCGGTTTCTCGACGGCCTGCCAGTACGGGAAGGCCGTCGGGCATCGATCAGGGGCTGTGGATGCGGGCTTCGCGAGTGTTCCGGTCACGCCGGTACCTCCTCGAGGACGGTGCGGCGGATCCATGCGACGAGCCGTCCGACGACGTCGGTGAGTCCGTCGGGCTGATCCACGAGATAGTGGTTGAGATGCCGCATCTCGACCAGTTCCTTGTCTGTCGCGGCGAGCGCGTCGTACATCAGTCGGGAATCCTCGGCGAAGGCCGCCTGGTCGCCCAGCAGGCTCATCACCATGCTCGGGGTGGTCACGTGGTGCAGATCGGTGAGTGCGTCGGCATGCGTGTGGTCGACGCTCCAGGTGCTGAGCCAGCTGCGCACCGTGACGAACCGGGCGAGACCGCCGGCGGCCGTGTTGGCCGCCTGCGGGTCTCCGTACATCGATCCGATCTCGCGATCGCTCGGATCGAGGGAGAGATCGACGAAGCGCGGATCGGCAACCGTCCGGTGGACGACGAATCCCCGGTCGGAGGCACCGGTGCGTTCGAGGTCGGCGAGTTGCGCGAGCGCCCATGCGTCGATGCGTCGCATCCTCGCCAATTGCGCGTCGCGATAGTGCTGCACCCAGCCGGGATCGAGGGGAGCTCTCCGGCCGGGGGCGTAGAGGTCGAGTTCCGCATCGGTGGCGTAGGGATCGGATTCGTCGGTCACCGCACCGTCGATCCAGTGCCGCAGGACGCGTGCCCGGCCGGGATGTGCACCGACGAGCATGAGCGCGTCGGCCGGCCGCAGGTCCGCCTCCGCGAACGGCGCCGGGTCTCCCGCCGGTGTGGTCGTCACGGTGGGGTTCTGTGCCTGCGACTGGTAGAACGACGCCAGCGATCCACCGCCGCTGAATCCGAGGAGCACGACCTTCTCGAAGCCCAGTTCGTCCGCCATCCACCGCACCCCGGTGCCGAGGTCGAAGGCGGCGCGTTCCATCACGAGTGCCGGTTCGTTCGACGAGTACCGAGTGTTGAGACCCATGGCGGGAACGCCCGCTTGCGCGAATGCGCGGAGCAGGAAGTGGCTCAGGAAGTTCGACGCGGGGTGGCACATGACCACCCCGACGTCCTTCGAGAATCCCGGTTGCGCAACGAGGTTGCCGTGCAGTGTCGGATAGTGCCGACTGAGTCCGGAGTGCATCTCGACCCGGCCGTCGGTCGCCGGTTCGTAGGGAATGCGCTGGAAGTGGTCGTGGGTGGGGGTGGAACTGGTGGAAGTCATGTCACCGTCCGGAACTTGAGCATCATGTCGTGGTCTTCGTGGTCGAGGATGTGGCAGTGCCACACATATCCCTGCAGGTCGCCGTGGCTGCCCTGGCCGGCATGGGCATCGTGGGCGAGGTGGGCGGCGCGGTGCGGATCGAAGGTGTGGACGTCGCGTGAGAACGTCGCGTCCGGGTCGAAGCCGAGTTCGTCGGCCGTCGGGAAATAGGCAACGATGCGGGTCACCGAGTTCGGGTCGCAGACGACGGTGTCCTTGTATCCCGTCTCCCAGGGTTCCGGTCCGCGCATCGGTTCGACGACGAACGGATCGGCGTCGGGTGTCCACTTGATCCCGATCGGCGGTTGCGGCTGCCGTGCGCACATCGCGAGCGTGTCGATCGCTTGCCGCCCGAGCACCCGGAAGTGCACGAGGTGCAGATGGATCGGGTGCGGGTCGGGCGTGGCGTTGACGATGTTCCACTGTTCGACCGTGCCCTGGCGCGGCAGCTCGATGTCGTCGCTGTGGTAGTTCAGATTGTTGAGCGACATGATCGAGGGTGGAATACGCACGGCGGAAGGCTGACTGAGCGAGACGTTCCGGACGGTCCGAGGCGCCGGGATCGGCCCGACGAGCGGCGGCAGGCCCGGTCCGCCACGCAATCGATCCGGCACCGGGCCGGTGAATCCTCGGGCGCGGTCGGCGCGGAAGCGCATGAACACCGGCATGTGGACCGCGCCGATCTGCGCGGCCTGGGGTGCGGCGGGCTCGGTGTTGCGCAGTTCGACGGTGACGTCGGGTTCGAGCTGAGCGAAATCGACGAGCAGATCCACCCGTTCCCCGGGAGACAGGCGTACGCGGGTCGTGGGAGCGGGTGCGTCGAGCAGACCTCCTTCCATACCGATCACCCAGAAGGGCATGCCGTTGGAGAAGTGCAGATCCCAGATGCTGAACGAGGCCGCGTTGAGCAATCGGAGGCGGTAGAGACCACGCGCGACACGTGCCTCGGGCCAGATCTTGCCGTTGACGACTCCCACATCTCCGACGGCGCCACCCTCCCAGCGTCCCTGGGGCACGATCGGGGTGGAACGGATGCTCTGGGAGCCGTCGCCGTTCACGATCTTCTCCTGCAGTACCAGTTCGAGTTCGAACTCGCCGGTGGGCAGACCCAGAGGATTGCCGGGCAGGCCGGTGTCGTATTCGTCGCGCAGCAGATAGACACCCGCCAGGCCTGCATAGGCGTTCAAGCGTGTCACCGCCATCGCGTGGTCGTGGTACCACATCGTCGTCGCACCCTGACGGTTCGGATAGTGATAGGTGAAACCCTGTCCGGGACGGGAGATCTGCTCGGGATTGCCGTCGAACTCGGGAGGCGTGACTCCGCCGTGCAGGTGCATCGAGGTGGGCACGTCCGTACGGTCGCGCTCGCTCAGACCGTGCAACGACGTGTCGAAGTCCGGGGCGAAGGGATGTGCATCGATGCGATTGCGGTACTCGATCGACGTCTCCTGCCCGCGGTGCGCGACGAGTGTCGGCCCGCCGTAGGTGTTGTCGCCGTACGCCAGGGCGGGCCCGGGCGGGAGATCGCGGTGGAAACTGTGCATCGTGCTGACGGCGTCGATCCGGTAGGTCGAGGCATCCAGCCTCGGAAGCACGGGCAGTTCGTCGACGAAGGGCTCGAGTCGCGGAGAGTGGAACAACAGCGGGCGGGAGGCGTCCGGGCCGTCCGCGAACGCCCGCCCACCGAGGAGGACCGCACCGGTTCCTGCGGCGATTCCGGCGAGAAGGGTTCTACGGCTGATTTTCTGCATGAAGCGGCTTTCTCTGTTCCGTAGCGGGAGCCGACGCGCACATCTCCGTGATGGGCGCCACAGTACCATACGGTATGGTTTGGTCAAGGCCCGGAGAGCCTACCTGTAGTCTCGACTCGGACCCGAGTGAGACGAGGTGACCATCCGTGCCAGACCGACCGGCGAAGAGCGGTGGCCGATCCGGTCGCCGTCCCCGGCTGTCCTTCGACGACTGGACCGCGGCCGGCCTGCACCTGCTCGTCTCCGAAGGGCGCGGGGCCGTGAAGATCTCGCGCCTGTGCGAGGAACTGGGCGTCACCAAAGGCAGCTTCTACTGGCACTTCTCCGACGTCGACGATCTGATGAAGGCCATTGCCACCCGCTACACCTCGCAGGACAACGACGCCGCCCGCGGACTGACGAGCCTCGAGGAACTGCCCGTCGACGAACGTCTCGCGCGCATGGGAGCGATGCTCGTGGACGAACGCGCCCGCGAAGCGGAAGTCGCGGTGCGCGAATGGGCGCGCAGCGACCCGCAGGTCGCCGAGTCGGTGCGGGCACTCGACCGAAGGATCATGTCGGTGGTCGAGAACTGTTTCCTGGAGCTGGGTTTCGACAAGCGGGAAGCGGAATTGCGCGCCGGAACGCTCGTCTACGCGGGAATCGGGTTCCTGTACGGACGCGACAGCCTGCCCGCCCCCACCATCGACCGGATCGAGGAGTTGCTGAAGATCCTGGTCCGGCGCTGACCGCGGATACAGCGATGCCCGGGGCGGATCGTTCCACCCCGGGCATCGCCCACCATCACCCCGTCTAACGGGCCTCGTTCAGTCGCTCGACCGCCTCGTCGTAACCGCGGACGAGTTCGTCCATGACCTCCGCGACCGGGCGGATCTCGTTCATCCGCCCCACGACCTGCCCGACCGGCATCGCGACGGCCTCGGGATCGTCGGCCGCCGACATACGCTGATGCGCCTCGCTCACGAGGATGTTCTGCAGGGGCATCGGCAATGGCTCGGGCGCATCGGGTTTCGACCACGCCTCCGTCCACTTGGTCTTGAGCAGCCGCGCCGGTTTACCCGAGTAGATCCGCGAGCGCACGGTGTCGGACGAGCTCGCTCCGAGCAGTGCGCGCTGGATCGACGACGGGCCATGTGCCGCCGAGCCGAGTTTGTACTCGGAGGTGGTCAGCCAGTACGACCCCATCCACACCCCGGACGCACCGAGAGCCAGCGCCGCCGCGACCTGCCGTCCCGAACCCACGCCGCCTGCTGCCAGCACGGCCGCCGAGTCGCCGAGTGCGTCGACGATCTCGGGCCACAACACCATCGACGCGATCTCACCGGTGTGCCCACCGGCCTCGTAACCCTGCGCGATCACGATGTCGACACCGTTCTCGACGTGCCGTTTCGCGTGTTCGACCGCTCCCGCGAGCGCCGCGACCGGCACTCCCTTCTCGTGGGCGAGATCGATGACGTCCTTCGGCGGTGAGCCCAGCGCGTTCGCGATGAGTGCGGGACGGTGCGCGAGGGCGACCTCGACGTGCGAGCGGGCCACGGAGTGCAGCCATCCCAGCACGCCACCCGCCTCGGCAGCGTCCCCGGACAACGGCGGGACACCCAGTTCGGCGAGCGTGCGGTCGACGAAGGCGCGGTGTTCCGGTGGGACGAGCTTGTCGAGGTCGACGGCGGTGCCCTCGGTGGGCACCTTCGCGGGCATCACGACATCGACGCCGTACGGTTTTCCGTCGGTGTTCTCGTCCATCCACGTCAGAACGGCGTCGAGTTCCTCGGGATCGTTGAACCGAACGCATCCGAGGACACCGAGTCCGCCCGCCCGGCTGATCGCCGCGGCGACGTGCTCGGACGGGGTGAACCCGAAGATCGGATGGTCGATACCGAATTTGCGGCTGAGAGCGGTCTGCATCTGCTGCCTATCCCGCCGCGGCGCCGTTGCCGTTGCCGTCGCCGTTGACGTGGACGTCGTCGGCGGGGCGCAGTTCCGTCTGGTCCTTGGCCCACCGGTAATCGGGCTTCCCGGCCGGCGACCGCTTGATCTCGTCGACGAACCACACCGCACGCGGAACCTTGTAGCCGGCGATCTTCGTGCGCGCGACGGTCATGAGTTCGTCGAGGGTGGCCTGCTCGCCTTCACGGAGCGCGACGACGGCGGAGACCCGTTCGCCGAAGCGTTCGTCGGGGACACCGACGACCAGCACGTCGAAAACCGCCGGATGCTCCTTGAGCGCGCCCTCGACCTCCTCGGGGTAGACCTTCTCGCCGCCGCTGTTGATGCACACCGAACCTCGGCCGAGCATGGTGACCGTGCCGTCCTCCTCGACCCGGGCGAAGTCGCCGGGGATCGAGTAGCGGATGCCGTTGTATTCCCGGAAGGTCGCCTTCGTCTTGGCTTCGTCCTTGTAGTACCCGAGCGGGATGTTGCCCGTACGCGCCACCATGCCGACCTTGCCGGATCCGGGCTCGATCGGGTTGCCGTCGTCGTCGAGCACCGTGGTGGACTCATCGATCTTCACCGTGGGACCGCCGCCGAGGGTCTTGCCCTTCTCGACGATGCCGATGCCACCGAATCCGGTCTCGGACGAACCGATCGAGTCGGTGATGATCTTGCCCGGCATCAGGTCGAGGAAACGGTCCTTGATCGACGGGGAGAACAGAGCGGCGCTCGACGCCATCGCGAACAGTGTCGAAAGATCGTAGGGCTCACCGGTCTTCGGATTACCCTCTTCGAGGGCGTCGAGCATCGGACGCGCCATGGCATCGCCGGTGATGAAGATGACGTTGACCTTGTGATCGTCGATGATGCGCCACACCTCGTGACCCGAGAACTCGGGATGCATGACGACCTTGCCGCCGCTGAACAGCGACTGGAACAGCGCCCACTGGGCGCCGCCGTGGATCATCGGCGGGATGGGATAGCGCACGAGGCCGGGGTTCTCGGCCCCCTGCTTGGCCAGCTCCCACTCGTCCTTGACCCACTCGCCCGTCATGAAGTTGATGCCGCCGCCGAGCACTCGCCAGACGTCCTCGTGGCGCCACATCACGCCCTTGGGGTGGCCGGTGGTGCCACCGGTGTAGAGGATGTAGATGTCGTCCGCGCTGCGGTCACCGAAGTCCCGTTCGGGGGAACTCTGCTCGAGCGCCGTCTCGTAGGCGACTCCCCCGTAGGAGGAGAAGTCGTCGTCGGTACCGTCCTCCACGACTATCACGGTCTTCACCAGGGGCGTGTTCGGAAGGACGTTCGCGACCTTGTCGGAATACCGGCGCTCGTGAATGAGGGCGACCATGTCGGAATTGTCGAAAATGTAGTGCAACTCGTTCTCGACATAGCGGTAGTTGACATTGATCATGATCGCGCGGATCTTGAAGACCGCGATCATCGCCTCGACGGCCTCGATCGTGTTCCGCGAGTAGATGCCGACCTTGTCGCCCGGCTCCACACCTTGTTCGCGCAGGTAATGAGCAAGTCGGTTGGCTCGTTCCTCCAGCTGTGCGTAGGTGACCTCGCGTTCGTCCGAGGCCAGCGCGACGCGCTCGGGAACGAGGTCGATTGCGTGTTCGACGAGGTCTGCGATGTTTAGGGCCACGCTGACAAAAGTAGAACGTGTTACCGTTCCTGACAAGACCCGAATATGATCCAGTTCACAACACGGCGAGGAGTTCTCCCAGTGTCCGCTACCGAAGCCCCCGGCGCAGCCGATCCGGACATCTCGTCCCGCGAACCGCACTGCCTCGTCGAGCAGCGCGGTCACGTCCTGATCGTCACCCTCAACCGGCCCGAAGCGCGAAATGCGCTGTCGGGCGAGATGATGGCGATCATGAACGAGGCGTGGGATCGCGTCGACGACGATCCCGAGATCCGCGTCGCCATCCTCACCGGCGCGGGAGGCGCGTTCTGCGCGGGAGCCGATCTCAAGGCGATGAACGCGGCACCACCCGGAGACAAATTCGAGCAGGGCGAGCGAAGCGACGAGAAAGGCAACGGTGGCGGCTGGGACCTCACACGGTTGCCGGCATTGCTCAAGGGCCGCCGTCTGACCAAGCCGCTCATCGCTGCCGTGGAGGGTGCCGCTATCGCCGGTGGCACCGAGATCCTTCAGGGGACCGACATCCGAGTCGCCGGGGAGAGCGCGAGGTTCGGTGTTTCCGAGGCGAAGTGGGGACTGTTCCCCCTCGGCGGGTCCGCAGTGCGACTCGTCCGCCAGATTCCGTACACGATCGCCGCCGACATCCTGCTCACCGGCCGTCACATCAAGGCCGCCGAAGCCAAGGAGATCGGACTCGTCGGCTACGTCGTGCCCGACGGCACCGCGCTCGACAAGGCCCTCGAGATCGCCGAGACGATCGCGAACAACGGGCCCGTCGCCGTGCAGGCCATCCTCAAGACGATTCGCGATTCGGAAGGACTGCACGAAGAGGAGGCGTTCCGGATCGACGCCGAACTCGGAGCGGCCGTCTTCAAGAGCGCCGACGCCAAAGAGGGCCCGCGGGCGTTCGCCGAGAAGCGCGCCCCGAAGTTCACGGGTTCCTGACCTGCACGCTGTGGACCGCGCTCCCATCCGTGAGAGCGCGGTCACAGTCATGTCTTTAGCTCTGCTACATTGCCCGCTGTGACCCACAACACAGAGTCACCGCGTTCGCCGAGGTAACGAGGAGCCCTATGTATCCAGGAGTCCACGCCCGAACCGCCCCGGACAAGCTCGCCGTCGTCCTGGCCGACAGCGACCGGAGCCTGACCTACCGCGAACTCGACGACCGGTCGGCGGCGCTCGCCCGCGTGCTGCACGATGCCGGACTCCGCCCCGGCGACGTCGTCGCCCTCCTCACGGAGAATCAGCCGGAGGCCTTCGAGGTGTTCTGGGCCGCACTGCGATCCGGGTTGTACATCACGGCGGTCAACAGCCACCTCACCCCCGGCGAGGTGGCGTACATCGTCGAGGACAGCGGCGCGAAGGCCCTGATCGTGTCGGCCACGCTGGGTGAGCTCTCCGAGCAGGTCGGCGAGAAGGTCGCGATCGGTTCGGTGCGGCTCGCGTTCGGCGGCACCGTGCGCGGTTTCGAGTCGTACGAGGACGCCCTCGCCGCGGCCGGCCCGCGACTCGAGGAGGAACCGTGCGGCGCCATCATGCTGTACTCGTCCGGAACGACGGGCTTTCCCAAGGGAATCCAGCCGGATCTCCCGGAACGTCGCGTCGACGAACCCGGTGAGCCGCTGGTGACGGTGGCGCAGTTCCTCTTCGGCCTCACCGACTCCGACGTCTACTACTCCCCCGCCCCCATCTATCACGCGGCGCCTCTGCGCTGGGGTGGGGCGATCCACGCGCTCGGCGGCACGGTGGTCCTCGCCGAGAAGTTCGACGCCGAGACCGCGCTCCGGCACGTCGAGGAGCACGGGATCACCGCCGGGCAGATGGTGCCGACGATGTTCGTCCGCATGCTCAAGCTCGACGACGAGATCCGCGACCGATACGACCTGTCGAGTCTGCGCGTCCTCGTCCACGCCGCAGCTCCGTGCCCGCCGGAGGTCAAGCGGGCGATGATCGACTGGCTCGGACCGGTGATCTACGAGTACTACAGCTCCACCGAGGCCAACGGGATCACGTTCATCAACAGTCAGGAATGGCTCGAACACCCGGGCTCGGTGGGCAAGAGTGTGCTCGGGCCCGCGCACATCTGCGACGAGGAGGGGCGGGAACTCCCGGCCGGCGAGGTGGGAACGATCTACCTCGAATACGAGAAGGTTCCGTTCTCGTACCACAACGACCCCGAGAAGACCGCGGCGTCGCAGCATCCCGAGCACCCCACCTGGACCACGGTCGGCGACCTCGGCTATCTCGACGACGACGGCTATCTGTATCTGACCGACCGCAAGTCGTTCACGATCATCTCCGGCGGTGTGAACATCTATCCGCAGGAGATCGAGAACGTGCTCGCCCTGCACCCGGCCGTCGAGGACGTCGCTGTCATCGGCGTGCCCCATCCGGAGATGGGCGAGGAGGTCAAGGCCGTCGTGCAACCGGCGGGCGGATCCGCCGGATCACCCGACCTCGCCGACGAATTGATCTCGTACGTCCGCGAGCGGGTCGCGCACTTCAAGGTGCCACGATCGGTGGACTTCGTCGACGAACTGCCGCGCACCCCCACGGGCAAGCTGGTGAAGGGCAAGCTGAAGGCGGCCTACGCCTCCTGACGCCGCGCCCGCGGTGGGCGGAAACCGTCCTCACGGACCGGTTTCCGCCCGCTGTGGCGCCTAGCACAGCACCACCTCGGCGATCGTGCGCACCTGGTCGACGTCGCGACAACCGACCAGCAGCATCGTCACGCCGGCCGCCTCCCAGCGCTTCACACCCTCGCGCACCTCGTCGGCATTGCCGACGATCATCGTCTCGGTGACCATCTCGTCCGGGATCACTGCCGCCGCCTCGTCCTTACGACCGGCACGGAACAGTGCGGTCACCTCGTCGACGACCGCGCCGTAACCCATCCGCCGGTACACCTGGGCGTGGAAGTTCAACTCCGGCGCGCCCATTCCGCCGACGTACAGGGCGGTCACCGGTTTCATCGCCGCGACCGTGGCCGCTCGATCGTCGGTCACCACCACCTGGCAGGTCGCGGCGATCTCGAAGTCCTCCCGCGTACGGCGCGCGCCCGGGCGGGCGAATCCCTCGTCGAGCCACTCGTCGTACATCGAGGCCAGTCGCGGGGTGTAGTAGATCGCGAGCCAGCCGTCGGCGATCTCCGCCGTGAGCGCGACGTTCTTGGGCCCCTCCGCACCCAGCCAGATCGGGATGTCCGGCCTCAACGGGTGCGTGATGGGCTTGAGCGGCTTGCCGAGCCCTGTTGAGCCGGGGCCGGAATACGGCAGCGGATAGTGCGGACCGTCGTTCGTCACCGGCTCCTCGCGGGCGAGCACCTTGCGGACGACCGAGACGTACTCGCGTGTGCGTGCGAGCGGTTTCGCGAACGGCTGTCCGTACCATCCCTCCACGACCTGCGGACCGGACACGCCGAGACCGAGGATGTGCCGGCCACCGGAGAGGTGGTCGAGGGTCAGCGCATGCATCGCACAACTGGTCGGTGTGCGCGCCGAGATCTGGACGACGGATGTCCCCAGCCTCACCCGCTCGGTGGACGACCCCCACCAGGCCAGCGGAGTGAACGCGTCCGATCCCCACGATTCGGCGGCGAAGACCGCATCGAAGCCCGCCGCCTCGGCCGCGGAAACGAGTTCCGGTGCGTTCGGTGGAGGCTGCGCGCCCCAGTAGCCCAGTTGAAGTCCCAGTTGCATTGCACGCCTTCCCTCTCGCACCGATCCCGGCGAGATGCAGTTCACACGCTACTCTTGCCACCAACACTAGAACCTGTTCTACTCGAAGTTGTGAGCCTGGGAAAGAGCGCGGTCGCCGAGCCACCGCTGAACGCACCGCTGAATCTGAAGTTCGACTACACACGATCCACCGGGCCGACGGTCGGGGCGTTCGTCACCGGACTGCGTGACGGCCGCATCCTCGGCGCCCGCGGATCCGACGGACGGATCCTCGTCCCACCCCCCGAATTCGACGCGGTCACCCACGAGCCGCTCACCGATGTCGTGGAGGTCGGGCAGAGCGGAACTGTCGTGAGCTGGACGTGGAACGCCGAACCGCTGCCCGGACAGCCCTTCGACCGGCCGTTCGCCTGGGCACTGATCCGCCTCGACGGAGCCGATACCGCCCTCCTGCACGCCGTCGACGTCGCGTCCCCGGACGACATCGAGACCGGTCTGCGGGTGCGTGTGCGGTGGGCCGCCGAACGCACCGGCGACATCCACGACATCGAGGCGTTCGAACCCGGCGAGGCGACGATCACCGTCGCAGCGACCGAGGGTGAGCCGGTCACGATGATCACCACTCCCGTCGACCTGGACTACCGGCACTCCGCCTCCCCCGAGGAATCCTGGTATCTGCGAGGACTGAAGGAAGGCAGGATCATCGGTGGCCGCACCGGCCCGGGCGGGAAGGTCTACGTGCCCCCGCGCGGCGCGAGCCCCACCGACGGTGTACCGACGAAGGAACCCGTGGAAGTGTCCGACAAGGGCATCGTCACCACCTTCTGCATCGTGAACGTGCCGTTCATGGGCCAGCAGATCAAGCCGCCCTATGTCGCCGCCTACGTGCTGCTCGACGGTGCCGACATCCCGTTCCTGCACCTGATCCTCGAATGCGACGCGTCCGAGGTGCGGATGGGTATGCGCGTCGAAGCGAAGTGGCGCCCTCGCGAGGAGTGGGACCACACGCTGCGCAACATCGAGTACTTCCGTCCCACCGGCGAACCCGACGCCGACTACGACACCTTCAAACACCACCTCTGAGAGCGGCGGACACATGACAGACATTGCAGTCGTCGGCTTCGCGCACGCTCCGCACGTGCGCGAGACGTTCGGCACCACCAACGGCGTCGAGATGCTCGTCCCGTGCTTCAAGGAGCTGTACGACAAGCTCGGCATCACCAAGTCCGACATCGGATTCTGGTGCTCAGGATCATCGGATTATCTTGCCGGACGAGCTTTCTCGTTCATCTCGGCGATCGACGCCATCGGCGCCGTCCCGCCGATCAACGAGTCGCACGTCGAGATGGACGCGGCGTGGGCGCTCTACGAGGCGTGGGTCAAGCTCATCACCGGCGAGGTCGACACGGCCCTGGTGTACGGCTTCGGCAAGTCCTCGGCCGGCACCCTGCGACGCACCCTCTCCCTGCAGCTCGACCCGTACCTCGTGGCACCGCTGGGCGTCGACTCCGTCTCGCTCGCCGGCCTGCAGGCACGCATGGGCCTCGAAGCCGGTAAGTGGACGGCACGCGAGATGGCCGAGGTCGCGGTGCGCAGCCGCGCGGCGGCGAAGAGCAATCCCAGGGCACAGCTCTCGGGCGACCTCGACATCGACGAACTGCTCGCACAGCCGTACATCGCCGATCCGCTCCGCAAGCACGACTGCGCTCCCGTCACCGACGGTGCCGCCGCGATCGTCCTCGCGACCGGCGACCGGGCACGCGAACTGTGCGAGAACCCGGCGTGGATCACCGGGATCGAGCATCGCACCGATTCACCGAACTTCGGCGCACTCGATCTGACCGTCTCACCCTCGACCCGGGCCGCAGCGCAGGCCGTCACCGGCGGGGACACCGCCTTCGACGTCGCCGAGTTGCATGCGCCGTTCACGCACCAGGAACTCATCCTGCGCGAGGCGATCGGCCTGGGCGATACGACGACGATCAGCCCGTCCGGTGGGCCGCTGACGGGCAATCCGATGTTCTCCGGCGGTCTCGAGCGCATCGGTTACGCGGCACAGGCGATCATGGACGGCACAGCGGGTCGTGCACTCGCTCACGCCACGAGTGGTGCTGTGCTGCAACAGAATCTGGTAGCCGTTCTGGAGGGACGCAACTGATGGCGAAGCAACCGGCCGCTGTTCTCGGTACAGGGCAGACCCATTACGTCGCCAAGCGGCACGACGTGTCGATGTCCGGCCTGGTGCGGGAGGCGATCGATCGCGCGATGGCCGACGCCCAGGTCGGCTGGGACGACATCGACGCCGTGGTGATCGGCAAGGCCCCCGACCTGTTCGAGGGCGTCATGATGCCCGAACTGTCGATGGTCGACGCCATCGGCGCCACGGGTAAACCGATGCTGCGGGTGCACACCGCCGGATCGGTCGGCGGGTCGACGGCCAACGTCGCCGCAAGCCTCGTGCAGGCCGGCGTCCACCGCCGGGTGCTGGCCGTCGCCTGGGAGAAGCAGTCCGAATCCAACGCCATGTGGGCGCTGTCCACTCCCGTGCCGTTCACCATGCCGGTGGGGGCGGGCGCGGGCGGCTACTTCGCCCCGCACGTCCGCTCGTACATCCGACGGGCCGGTGCCCCCGAGCACATCGGGGCGATGGTCGCCGTCAAGGACCGCATCAACGGTGCGAAGAACCCTTATGCACATCTGAAGCAGCCGGACATCACCCTCGAGAAGGTTCAGGCCTCACAGATGCTGTGGGATCCGATCCGTTACGACGAGACGTGCCCGTCCTCCGACGGGGCGTGCGCGGTCGTGCTCGGCGACGAGGACACCGCGAAGGCCGCCGAACAGGCCGGTCGCCGGGTGGCCTGGATCCATGCCACGGCGATGCGCACCGAACCCACGACCTACGCCGGCCGCGACCAGGTCAATCCCGAGGCCGGCCGCATCGCGGCCGCGGCGCTGTGGAAGCAGGCCGGTATCACCGATCCGCTCACCGAGATCGATTGTGCCGAGATCTACGTGCCGTTCTCGTGGTTCGAACCGATGTGGCTCGAGAACCTCGGGTTCACCCCGGAAGGCTCCGGTTGGAAGCTCACCGAGGCCGGTGAGACGGCCATCGGAGGACAGCTGCCGATCAACATGTCCGGTGGCGTGCTGTGCTCCAATCCCATCGGCGCATCGGGGATGATCCGCTTCGCGGAGGCCGCGATGCAGGTGATGGGCAAGGCCGGGGAACACCAGGTCGACGGTGCCTGCAAGGCGCTCGGGCACGCCTACGGGGGTGGGTCACAGTACTTCTCGATGTGGGTGGTGGGCTCCGACCGGCCTGCGAACTAGGAGGCGTGATGGTCTCGTTCACCGTCGGGGTCGCGATGACCCCGCTCGACCAGCTCGGCGGTATCGCGCAGACCGCCGAGGAATGCGGATACACCTCGATCGCCCTGCCCGATTCGTTGTTCTACATGGAGAAGCAGACCGTCGACTATCCGTACACCCCCGACGGTTCCCGGATGTGGACACCGGACACGCCGTGGGTCGATCCGTTGATCGCCGCTGCGTCGATGGCGGCGACCACGTCGACGATCCGGTTCTACACCCAGGTGCTCAAGCTCGGGTCGAGAAACCCGGTGCTGCTGGCACGTCAGGTCGGGTCCGTTGCGAACCTCACCGGGAACCGATTCGGACTGGGCGTCGGAATCGGCTGGGCACCGGAAGAATTCGAGTGGTGCGGTGTGCCCTACGCGCGCCGCGGCAAGCGCGTCGACGAGATGATCGACGTACTGAAGCTGATCCTCGGTGGCGGCATGGTCGAACATCACGGCGAGTTCTACGACTTCGATCGGCTGCAGATGAGTCCCGCGCCCACCGAGCCGGTACCGCTCTACGTCGGTGGGCACACCGATGTGGCACTGCGCCGCGCGGCACGGGTCGGGGACGGATGGACCTCGGCGATGATCGAGTTCGACGATCTCGTCGGCGTCGTCACGCGACTACGCGAGTTGCGGAAGGAATACGGCCGCAGCGACCTGCCGTTCGAGATCCAGGCGGTGTGCATCGACAGGTTCGGAAGCTCGGGCTACGCCGAACTCGCCGACGCCGGCGTCACCGACATCATCGTGGTGCCGTGGATCTTCGACGGCCACGGATTCGATTCACCACTCGAAGCGAAACAGGAATCGCTACGGAAGTTCGCCGACAAATACATCCACGGAGGGGGCGGAGCATGAGCGAGGAACATCCGGCGCGGGTCGCAGCCCGGGCGTCGCAGACCGCGGCGAGCGGACGCCGCAAGGACGAGTGGCTCGCGCTGTTCGCGGAGGATGCGTGCGTCGAGGACCCCGTGGGACCGTCCGGTTTCGACCCCGAGGGCAACGGCCACCACGGCCACGAGGCGATCGCGAAGTTCTACGACATGACCATCGCGAACACCGACAAGCTCGAGTTCCTCGTCGACGACGTGCTGGTGTGCGGCGACGAATGCGTCAACATCGGCACCATCCGCACGACGATGGGCGGAAATCTCATCGACGCCGAGGGTGTGTTCGTCTACCGCGTGAACGGCGACGGAAAGATCGTCTCGTTGCGCGCGTTCTGGGAAGTGGACCGGGCGATGAAAACGGTGCGGCCCGCCTCGTAGAGTCGGGCTGTGGGTACCGCCGGGATCGTTCTCGCAGCAGGGGGCGGCTCGCGACTGGGCGGACGCGCGAAAGCGCTGCTCCCCCACCGCGGCCGTCCCCTGCTGCATACCGTCGTCGATGCGCTGCGCGAAGGCGGCTGCGGCGATGTCGTCGTGGTGGTGGGCGCGTACGGCGAGGAGGTCGCCGCCGCATGTCCGCCCGGAACCACGGTGGTGCTCAATCCCGACTGGCCGGAAGGCATGTCGACCTCCCTGCAACGCGGGGTGGAGGCCGCGCGGACCCACGACCGGGTCGCGCTCACCGTCGTCGACTTTCCGGGCATCACGGCCGATCTGGTGCGGCACGTTCTGGATGCGCACCTGCCGGGCACGGTGACGCTCCCCGTCTTCGGTGGTCGCCCCGGCCACCCGGTGGTATTCGACCTCGCCGACGCGTTCACTGCCGCCGAGGAGGCCACCGGCGACGAAGGAGCGCGGTCCTTCCTCGCCCGCAATCGTGACCGCGTGCAGCGTCTCGACTGCACCGGGCTCGGCGACCCCGGAGACGTCGACACCTCCGAGGATCTTCGCCGCCTGACCTGACCGCGTCGCCGTCCGGCGTGTCGGCGCCGCGTCCCGGTGACCGCTCGGAGAAGGTAGGGGGTGTTCTCCTGGATTCTCTACGCACTCGCAGCCGTCGGCAGTTTCACCGCCGGAACCGTCCTCGCCGCGCCGAGCGTCGACACCTATCCACTCGATACCGGGTTCGGTTTCGGTGCCGTGGAGACTTCGGGTATCACCGCGTCTGCCACGGGAGCGCTCGTCGCCGCGTTGATCACGCTGTGGTTACGCCATCGGGTGGGCGCGCTCGTCACCGTCGTGGCCGGAGCCGCACTCGTGGCGGTTGTCGCCATGCCGGGTGCGTGGCGGTTCGACATGTACGTCTCGGCGGTCGGTGCAGGCCTGGTGCTCGGTGCCCTCGTCGTCTGCTGCGCCCGAATTGCGGGCACCCGTCTCCCCGCGGTGATGACCGGTGGCGTCGTTGCCGCGCTGCTCACCGCAGAACCCCTCGCGGAATACCGGGAGTTCGCGGCCTCCTCGCCCGGAAGCGCCGTGTACCTCGAGGTGTCGGCGCAGCCCGCCAACGCGGTGTGGACGGTTCTCTCGGCGACTGTCATCGCGGTGGCAACAGCGGCTCTCGTGATGCGTGCCGGTGCTCCCGCGTCGGTCGACGAACGACGATGGGATGTGAGGGAAACGGTGGTCGGTATCGGCCTACCGCTCGTTGCTGTCGTGCTGTATCGGTCTCTTCACAGCGCCGTGTGGTCTCCGGATGCGAATCCCGGCGGGAACGGGCGATGGCTGTGGGGCATCGTCGCTGTCCCACTCGTGATCGGTGCTGCCCTGTGGCTGCGTGAGAGAAGCGGATCGGTCCTGCTCGCCGCCTTCGCCGTGGCCGTCGCCGCGGGTACCGCTCCCTCGTGGATTCCCGGCGGATGGTTCCTGCCGGCCGTGATGGTCGTGCTCGCCGCCGTCGGTGCGTGGCTGGGCCGTCGCGCGCCGATGCCGATGGCCGGAGTGGGCGTGCTCGCGTTCGTCACGATCACGGCGATCTTCACTCGTGCGCCCTGGGACAACGTCCACCTCCTGGCGACCCTCTTCGTTCTTCCGGTGGTAGCCGCGTACACGATCAGCGCGGCACTACCGTCGACGAGCGCGGTCACCGCCGCCTCCTTCTCGCTGCCCGCCGTGATGGCGTTGCCTCTGCTCACCCGATTCGGATGGACTGCCTACACGCCTCTCACCGGTTCCCCGTCCGGGTGGGCGCCGGACTCGTGGACGGTTCTGACGACCGGTGTATCGGTAGCCGGTGTGCTCGCGACGGGGGCCGCGATGTGGTGGATCGCCCGCAGGTCCGAGGCACGGTAGACGACACAGGATGTGCGAGGTCCCCGGCGCGCAGGGGCGGCCGGGGACCTCGATGTTCGGTTCGGTCGGTGTTCGGTTCGGTCAGTGCTGGACCGGGCACCCACCCGAGGTCTTGTAGTCGACCTGGAATTCCTTGATGCCGTTGAGCCAGCCCGACCGCAGACGGTGCGGGTCGCCGATCTTCGTGATGTCCGGGATGTGGTCGGCGATCGCATTGAAGATCAGGTCGATTTCCATACGTGCGAGGTTCGCGCCGAGGCAGTAGTGCGCACCGGTGCCACCGAAGGCCAGGTGCGGGTTCGGATCACGAAGGATGTTGAACTCGCGGGGGCTCTCGAACACCTCTTCGTCGTTGTTGGCCGAGGCGTACAGCATTACGACGCGCTCACCCTTGCGGATCGTCTGCCCGCCGAGTTCGGTGTCCTCGAGCGCCGTGCGCTGGAACGAGGTGACCGGGGTGGCCCAGCGGATGATCTCGTCGGCGGCGGTCTTCGGCCGGTCGCGCTTGAAGATCTCCCACTGCTCGGGGTTGTCCAGGAAGGCCGCCATGCCGTGGGTGATGGCGTTGCGGGTGGTCTCGTTGCCGGCCACCGCGAGGACGATGAAGAAGAAACCGAACTCCTCGGGAGCCAGCTCGTCACCGTCGATGTCGGCTTCGATGAGGGTGGTGACGATGTCGTCGGCCGGGTTCTCCTTGCGGGCGGCGGCCATCTGGTAGGCGTAGCCCAGCACCTCCATGGAGGCGGCCGCCGGATCGGCGGTGTTGTCCGGATCGTCGTAGCCCGTCATCTGGTTGGACCACTCGAAGATCTTCGCGCGATCCTCCTGCGGGACGCCGATGAGGTCGGCGATCGCCTGCAGCGGCAATTCGGCGGCGATCTGCGTGACGAAGTCGCCCTGACCTGCCTGGCAGGCTTCCTGGACGATCATCTTGGACCGACGGTCGAGCTCGTCACGCAGGCCGTTGATCGCGCGGGGCGTGAAGCCGCGGGCGACGAGTTTGCGCAGTTTGGTGTGCTCGGGGGCGTCCTTGTTGAGCAGGACGTGACGCTGCAGTTCGATGGCTTCGCGTGGGATGTCGTCGTTGAACCGCGGAATCGCAGTGTTCTCCCAGTTGGAGAACACGTCGCTCCGGCGGGAGACCTCACGGACCTCCTCGTGCCGGGAGACAACCCAGAAACCCTCGTCGTGGAACCCACCGACGTCGGGAGACTTCTTGTTCCACCACACCGGCGCCGTCTTCCGCAGTTCCGCGAACTCTTCGAACGGCATACGGTCTGCGTACAGATCGGGATCGGTGAAGTCGATGTCTTCGGGGATGTTCGGCTGCGCCACTGATATCTCTCCTGCCCTGGCGGGTACCGCTCGCGTGATATGGAACACGTTCTAGATCCATTCAAGCACAGGCGCGCTTCGCGACCAAGGGATCCGCATGTCCCGTGGGATAATCTGCCCCGGTTGCCAGGTGAGGAAACCTGTTCTATTTTGCGAAGAACGCAGTGGAAAGGAACCCGAAGTGGGCACACCAGTCATCGTCGAGGCCGCACGGACCCCGATCGGCAAGCGCGGCGGATGGCTCTCGGGCCTGCACGCCGCCGAGATCCTCGGCGCCGTCCAGGCCGGGCTCGTCGAACGCGCGGGCATCGATGCCGCGCTCGTCGAGCAGGTCATCGGTGGCTGTGTCACCCAGGCCGGTGCCCAGTCCAACAACATCACCCGCACCGCATGGCTTCACGCCGGTCTGCCCTGGCAGGTCGGCGCGACCACCATCGACGCCCAGTGCGGGTCCGCACAACAGGCCAACCACCTCATCGCGGGTCTCATCGCGACGGGTGCCGTCGACGTGGGAATCGCATGCGGCATCGAGGCGATGACCCAGGTTCCGCTGGGCGCCAATGTCGGTGATCAGGCCGGCCCGCGACGGCCGGAGTCCTGGAACATCGACATGCCCAACCAGTTCGAGGCCGCCGAGCGGATCGCGCGACGACGCGGCATCCGCCGCGAGGACGTCGACGCGCTCGGAGTCCGTTCGCAGCAACTCGCGAAGCAGGCGTGGGACGAGGGCCGATTCGACCGCGAGGTGCTGCCGGTCGTCGCGCCCGTCGTGGACAAGGAAGGCAACCGGACCGGCGAGAAGATGACCGTCACCCGCGATCAGGGACTGCGGGAGACGTCGGCCGAGTCGCTCGCGAAGCTGAGGGCGGTGCTCGAGGACGGCATCCACACGGCGGGCACCTCGTCGCAGATCTCGGATGGCGCCGCGGCCGTGCTCCTCATGGACGAGGACCGGGCGAAGGCGCTCGGGTTGAAGCCGCGGGCACGGATCGTCTCCCAGGCGCTCGTGGGTGCGGAACCGGAGTTCCACCTCGACGGTCCCGTGCAGGCCACGGCGAAGGTCCTCGAGAAGGCGGGCATGAGCATCGGCGATCTCGACCTGTTCGAGGTCAACGAGGCCTTCGCGTCGGTACTGCTGTCCTGGGCCCAGGTGCACGGACCGGACATGGACAAGGTCAACGTCAACGGCGGTGCCATCGCTCTCGGCCATCCCGTCGGTTCCACGGGCTCGCGCCTGATCACCACCGCGCTGCACGAACTCGAGCGCCGCGACGCGTCGACCGCGCTGATCTCGATGTGCGCCGGTGGAGCACTGGCCACCGGCACGATCATCGAACGGATCTGAGATGGGCACCGAGGCGGCTCCGAAAGGACTCGGTTCCGACACCACGGTCTCGGTCATCAAGTGGATGTCGCGGTTCAACGTCGCGGCCTATCGGGCGACGGGAGGTCGCATCGGCGGGAAATGGCGCGTGGGCAGCGCCTTCCCGTGGGGCATCCCGGTGTGCCTGGTGACGACGATCGGACGGAAGACCGGGCAGCCCCGGACGGCTCCCCTGCTGTTCCTCGAAGACGGCGACAAGGTGGTGCTGGTGGCGTCACAGGGGGGACTTCCCAAGCATCCCTTGTGGTTCCGGAACATCCAGGCGAATCCCGAGGTGACCGTCCAGATCAAGTCGCGGGTGCGGACGATGCACGCGAGGGTCGCGAACGAGGAGGAGCGGGCGCGGTATTGGCCGATGCTCACCGCGATGTACCCGGATTTCGACAAGTACCAGTCGTGGACCGATCGGGTGATCCCCGTCGTCGTGTGCGAGTGAGCCCGGTCCACCCCGTGGGACGTCGCTCCCCTCTGCCGTCGCATACGGGAATACTGAGTCCCGTACGTCCAGGTTCCCCATGAAGGGATGTCGCACGATGGCAGAGACGAATCACGACAAGGTCCTCGACCGGCGCGAGATCGCAGCCGCGCTGCTCCGGGCTCTCGAGCGACGCCACGAGGTGCTCGACGTGATCGTCGAGAGCAAGGACCGGCCCGAGGCCGTCGCGAAGCTGGCCTCGCTGCTCGACACCGACGAATTCTGCGCGGAAGCGGTGCTCAATCTTCCGTTCCGCCGGCTGACGCAGGCGGAACGGAAGAAGATCCGGGAAGAACTCGACGATCTCGACGCGGTCCTGCAGTGGACGACCGCGGCGCGGCCCTACTCGACCGGCGCGCATTTCCGGTTGCGGCCCATCTCCCACAGCGCCTCCGACACCGCGCTGTTCACGGAACGCTGCGCCGAACAACTCGGTGATGCCAGCGACGAGCGGGTCGAGGCCGAACGGCGGCGCGGGACCGAGCTGATGGACGACGAGTCCGGGATGTGGCTCGTCGCCGAAGATCTGTCGGGCGACGAGCCGAAGCCGATCGGATTCGTCTTCGGCGAACTGACCGGCAACGAGGTCGACGTGCGCATCTGGGTACATCCGGAACTGCGCAAACAGGGTTACGGCACCGCGACTCTCAAGCAGGCGCGCTCCGAGCTCGCCGCCTACTTCCCCGGTTCCACGCTCATCGTCCGCACGCCGGTCTGACCCCTGTCACGTCGATCGGGCACGTGCCCGTGACGGCCCCCATCGCCGCCACGACCACGTGCCCGATACGTGTTCTTTCTTATGCTCCGTAGACCGGCGTCGGCGGCTGCGACGACGCGATGAGCTTCTCGACGACGGGTCCGAGCTCCTTCGGATCCCAGCGGTCGCCCTTGTCGATCGCTTCGCCGTGCCGCCAACCGTCGGCCAGCGAGACCTTGCCGCCCTCGGCCTCGAACACGCGACCGGTCACGTCCTTCGCCTCGGCACTGCCGAGCCACACGACCAGCGGCGAGACGTTCTCGGGCGCCATGGCGTCGAAGCCTTCTTCGGGAGCAGCCATCATCTCGGCCATCGCGCCACCGGCACCGACGGTCATGCGGGTGCGCGCCGAGGGCGCGATCGCATTCACGGTCACGCCGTAACGGCCGAACTCGGCCGCGGCCTGGATCGTGAGGGTCGCGATGCCGGCCTTGGCCGCCGCGTAGTTGCCCTGGCCGATGCTGCCCATCAGGCCCGCACCCGAGCTCGTGTTGATGATGCGGGCGTCGACGGGATTACCGGCCTTGGCCTCGGCCCGCCAGTAGGACATGGCATGACGCATCGGCGCGAAATGTCCCTTGAGGTGCACGCGGATGACCGCGTCCCACTCTTCTTCGCTCATGTTGGCGAGCATGCGGTCGCGCAGGAAGCCGGCGTTGTTGACGAGCACGTCGAGCCGGCCGAAGTTGTCCAGCGCCGTCTTCACGAGGTTCTCGGCACCGGCCCAGTCGGCGACGTCGTCACCGTTGACGACGGCTTCGCCGCCTGCGGCACGGATCTCCTCGACGACCAGTTCGCCCGGGCTCTCACCCGTGGCGGATCCGTCGCTGCCGACACCGATGTCGTTGACGACGACCTTCGCACCCTCGGCCGCGAAGGCCAGGGCGTGGGCACGGCCGAGGCCACGCCCGGCGCCGGTCACGATGACGACGCGCCCGTCCAGCAGTCCACTCACTTCGTCTCCTTCGTTCGGGCCGCTGCCATGTAGGCAGGGCGTTCACCGCCGCCGTGGACGGTCAGTGTCGATCCGCTGACGTAACCCGACAGCGGAGAGGCCAGGAATGCGGCGCAGTGGCCGATGTCCTCGGGCTGGGCCAGTCGCCCCAGCGGGACGGTCTCGCCGACTGCGGCGACACCCGCCTTGTCGCCGTAGAACAGGTGCGACTGCTCGGTTTCGACGAGCCCGACCACCACCGAGTTCACCCGCACCTTCGGTGCCCACTCGACAGCGAGCGACTGTGCGAGGCTGTCGACGCCCGCCTTGGCCGCACCGTAGGCCGCGGTGCCCGGCGAGGGGCGGGATCCGCTCACGCTCGAGATGTTGACGATCGATCCCCCGGTGTCCTGTTTCTGCATCACCGCGTTCGCGGCCTGCGCGACCAGCAGCGGGGACAGCAGGTTCAGCTCCACGATCTTGGCGTGGAACTTCGGGCTGGCATCGGCCGCCAGCGCGTACGGCGACCCGCCGGCGTTGTTCACCACGGCATCGAGCCGGCCGTGACGCTCCACGATGGTCTCGATCAGCGCGCCGACCTGATCGGCGTCGCGGACGTCGCACGTCAGGAACTCCGCGGTCCGCCCGTCCACATCGAGGGGCTGTTCGGGTTCGTTGCGTGCACACGTCACGACGGTCGCGCCCGCACGGAGGAACACCCTGGTGATACCTGCGCCGACTCCTCGTATGCCCCCGGTGACGAGCACGACCGCACCGTCGAGTCCCAGATCCATTCGCTGCCTCCACGTCGTTCACCCCGCAGGATGCGCGGGTCTCACGCCGACAACTTACCAAGCAATCGCTTGGTTCGGTACCGGCTCCCCCACCCTCCGGTCCCCGCTCCTGCTCAGTGGGAATCGGGGGATGTTGCTTGTCGGCCCCACTTAGCGTGACGACGAACGCGCGTGCCGAAGAGGAGTGATTGGGCCATGCAGACCGTCGAGCAGGATTACGAGAAATACGTCGGGCAGGTGGCCGAACCGCCCCGCGTGGCCCGATACGTCGTCAACGACGCCATGATCCGCAACTGGGTCGAGGCACACGACGACTTCAATCCGATCTACGTCGACGCTGAGGCCGCTCGCGAGACCGGGCGCGATTCGATCGTGTGCCCGCCCGCCATGATCTCCACCTGGATCATGGCCGGTTACCGCCGCTGGCGCGAGGTCCAGCGCAAGCGTGCCGAGGGCGTCGTGGAGGACTTCGCATACTCCCGGATGCTCGCCGACCTCGATCGGGAGGGTTTCACCTCCGTCGTCGCGACGAACGTCGAGCAGGACTACCACCGCGAACTCGTCCCGGGCGACCACATCACCGCCCACTACACGATCGAGTCCGTATCCGAGGTCAAGCGAACAGGTCTCGGCGACGGCCGATTCTTCACGCTGTACAAGCGCTACGAGGACCAGAACGGCGAGCTCGTCGCCGAGGAACGCTTCCGGATGCTCCGGTTCAACCCGAACACCGACAAGGAGACGCGATGACCGCCGTCCCCCGGCTCACCATCACCCAGGACAACCAGTTCTGGTTCGACGCCGTCCGTGAGGGCCGACTCGAGATCCAGCAGTGCAGCGAGTGCGGCACTCTGCGCCATCCTCCGGGTCCGGCATGCCCCGCGTGCCGCTCGTTCGAATGGAAGACCGTCGAATCCTCACGGCGCGGAACGCTTCACAGCTGGACGGTCATTCACCACCCGCAGGATCCGGCCTTCGAGTACCCGCTCGCCGTCGGACTGATCGACCTCGACGAGGGGATCCGCATCGTCGCCGACATCGCGGGCGTCGACCACGACACCCTCGAGATCGGCATGGAACTCGAGGTGGGATTCGCCGAGCACGCACACGGCGAGATCCTGCCTCAGCTGCGCAAGCCCGGAGGAGAAGCATGAACCTCGCCGAATGCACTGTCGGACAGGAACTTCCCGAACTCGTCCTGCCGATGGATCGCACCACCATCGTGGCTACCGCGATCGCCTCGCAGGATTTCGAGGACGTGCACCACGATCCGGACGCCGCACTCGGTCGCGGCACACCGGACGTCTTCATGAGCATCAACGCCACGAACGGTTTCGTCGACCGGTACGTCACCGACTGGACCGGGCCGTCGGCGCGTGTACGCCGCGCGTCGCTGCGCCTGGGCGTGCCCTGCTTCCCCGGCGACCCCATGCACATGAACGGTGAGGTGACCGCCGTCGACGGCGCGACCGTCACCCTGAAGGTGCAGGGCCGCAACAGCAGAGGCGTCCACGTCACCGCCGAGGTCGTGGTGGAGCCCTACGAGAGGAAGACACGATGACCGTCAAGGGCTTCTCCGGAGCCGCCGCCATCGCCGGCATCGGAGCCACCGAGTTCTCCAAGAACTCCGGCCGCAGCGAATGGCAACTCGCATGCGAGTCGGTCCTCGCCGCTCTCGAGGACGCACAGATCGGTGTCGAAGAGGTCGACGGCTTCGCGCTGTTCACCATGGAGACCAACCCCGAGATCGCCGTCGCCCGCGCGCTGGGCATCCCGGAACTGAAGTTCTTCAGCCGGATCCCTCACGGCGGCGGCGGTGCCTGCGCGCCCGTGCAGCAGGCCGCACTGGCCGTCTCGAGCGGTGTCGCCGACGTCGTGGTCGTCTACCGCGCCTTCAACGAGCGCTCGGGCCACCGGTTCGGCGCCGGCCCACCGCCTTTCGCATACAACTCCAACACCGACCAGGAATACCGGAACTGGATCAACCCCTACGGTCTGCTCACTCCCGCTCAGCAGGAGGCCTTCCTGGCCCGCACCTACATGCACAAGTACGGGGCGACCAGCGCGGACTTCGGGCAGATCTCGGTGCTCTCACGCAAGCACGCGGCGAACAATCCCAAGGCCTGGTTCTACGAGCGCCCCATCACCATCGACGACCACCAGAACTCCCGGATGCTCGCCGACCCGCTGCGCCTGCTGGACTGCTGCCAGGAGAGCGACGGCGGCCAGGCACTGGTCATCGTGAGTGCCGAACGCGCGCGAGATCTTCCGCATCCTCCGGCGATCATCACCGCCGCGGCGCAGGGCGTCGGCCCTCAGCAGATCTCGATGAGCAGCTACTACCGCGAGGACATCGACGCGATGCCCGAGGTCGAACTCGTCGCCCGGCAGATGTGGGCCCAGGCCGGCTTCGGTCCCGAGGGTATCGACGCCGCAATCCTGTACGACGCGTTCACCCCCATGGTCCTGCTCCAGCTCGAGGAGTACGGCTTCTGCGGTCGCGGTGAGGCCAAGGATTTCATCGCCGACGGCAACCTCGAAGTGGACGGGCGGCTCCCGATCAACACCCACGGTGGTCAGCTCGGCGAGGGCTACATCCACGGCGTCAACGGCATCGCCGAAGGCGTCCGACTCATCCGCGGCACATCCGTGAACCAGCCGGCCAAGAATCTGGACAACGTGCTCGTCACGGGCGGATCGCCGGTGCCGCACAGCGCGATCGTGCTCTCGGCCGATCGCTAGACCCTGCCGAATCCCAGTCCTCCGAATAATTCTCAGGAGACCTCATGCACCCCGAGCTGTCCGAAAAGTCACGGCGGCTGCGCACCGAACTGCGGGAGTACTTCGCCCGCATCATCAACGACGAGGATCGTCGCGCCCTCGTCGACCAGACCGAGGGCGGCCCGGTCTTCGACAAGATCTACCGCCAGATGGGCACCGACGGCTGGCTCGGCCTGGGCTGGCCCGAAGAGTACGGCGGACGCGGGGAGGACCCCGAGGCGCTGTACGTCTTCTACGACGAGACGATCCGCGCCGGCGCACCGGTCTCGCTGGTCACGCTCAACACCGTGGCCCCGGCACTGATGAAGTACGGCACGCAGGAACAGAAGGACTACTTCCTTCCCAAGATCCTGACCGGTGAGCTGAAGTTCGCGATCGGATACACCGAACCCGGTGCCGGCACCGACCTCGCAGCGCTCCAGACCCGGGCGCGCCTCGAGGGCGACGAACTCGTGATCGACGGCAACAAGCTGTTCACCTCCTCCGCCATCTTCGCCGACTGGATCTGGCTCGCGGTCCGCACCGATCCGGACGCCCCCCGCCACAAGGGCATCTCGGTCGTGCTGGTCCCCACCTCGTCTCCCGGATTCTCGGCCACCGAGATCCAGACGGTCGGCGGCATCAGCACCGCAGTGACCTACTACGAGAACATCCGGGTCCCGGTGAGCAACGTCGTCGGCGAACTCAACGGCGGCTGGACCCTCATCACGAGCCAGCTCAACCACGAACGCGTCGCGCTGGCCGCGCGCGGGGGCATCGCCAACGAGATGTACGCCGAAGTGCTCGCCTGGGCGAAGCAGGAACCGTTCGGTCCCGGCGTCGTGTTCGACGTGCCGTGGGTGCGCAAGACTCTCGCCGAGGTCTACGCGCTGCTGGCCGCGACCGACCTCGTCAACCTGCGTCTGGTGGCGGACATCGCCGCCAATACCCTCGGAGGCGGTGACTCCGCCGCGGCGAAGATCTTCGGCACCGAAGGCGTGGTCGCCGCCTACGGCATGCTGCAGGAAGTTCTCGGCGCCAAGGGGCTCCTGCGTCCCGGCAGCCCCGGCGCGGTGATCGAAGGTCGCGTGGAAGCACTCGCGCGCCGAGCCCAGAACAACACCTTCGGTGGCGGCACCAACGAGGTCCTGCGCGAGATCGTGGCCGCGAAGACCCTCGGAATGACCCTCGGCGCACGTCGCCGTCCCGAGCCGTCGGCCAAGACGCCGGCCGAGAGGAGCTGACATGGAATTCGAACTCGATGACGATCTGGTCGCGGTCGAGGACCTCGCCTCGCAGGTCTTCGGTTCCCTCGCCAAGGTCGAGCGGGTGGTCGAGGTGGAGCGGACCGAGGGTGGCTTCGACGCCACCCTGTGGCAGTCCCTCGCCGACTCCGGCCTGATCGGTCTGGCGTTGCCGGAGTCTGCGGGTGGCGCCGGTATGGGCATGCTCGGTCTGACGACCGTGCTGCAGCAGCAGGGTCGCCGGGTCGCTCCCGTGCCGGTGTGGGCCGTGGTCGCCGGTGCCGCGATGCCGATCGCGCAGTTCGGTACCTCCGCGCAGACCGCGCGATACCTTCCGGGCATGGTCGACGGTTCGGTCGTTCTCGTCGGAGCGTTCGACGACGCTCCCGGGGCGAGCCCGGTCCTGACCGCGATCCGCAAGGGCGACGATCTCGTCGTCACCGGTGAGATTCCGTCCGTCCCGTGGGCTCCGGCCGCGGCGGGCGTCGTCGTCCCGGTGCGCTGCGAGGACGATTCGATCGCCGTGGTGATCGCCCCGGCGGATGCGACCGGCGTGACCGTCACCCCGCTGGCCGTCACGGGCCGCGGCGCGGACGCAGCCCTCCGGTTCGAGGATGTGCACGTCGGTGCCGAGGATGTCCTGCCCGGTGACGGCGCCGAGATCGCCGCGTGGGCGCGGCTGCGGATCCGCATCGCCCTCGCAGCACTCCAGCTCGGTGTGTGTGAGGAAGCGCTGCGCGCCACCGCTCTCTACACCTCCGAGCGCGTGCAGTTCGGTCGCCCGCTGTCCACCAATCAGGGTGTCGCCCTGCGTGCCGCGGATGCCTACCTCGACACCGAGGCGATCCGCCTCACGATGCGGCGCGCGGCATGGCTCGTCGATTCGGATCGCGAGGACGAGGCCGCGTCGGCCGCGCTGGTCGCGAAGTGGTGGGCGTCCCGCGCCGGTATCCGCGTCGGGCTCACCGCCCAGCACCTGCACGGTGGCATCGGTGCCGACATCGACTATCCGATCCACCGCTACTTCCTGTGGGGACGTCAGATCGCCTTCACCCTCGGCGGCGCGGATGCCACCGCAGCCGCGCTCGGCGACGTGCTCGAGACCGCGCCCCTGATCGGGGCTGCCGAATAATCGGTCGACCACGACGTGAGTCCCTTCCCGCCCACGGCGGGGAGGGACTCACGTCGTTTCGGCCGTCCGCTCCTCGAGGTGGACGAGCAGCAGCTCGCAACTGCTGCGCAGATCTGCCTCCGTCTCCTCGAGAGTCGCCGCCCCGTTGAGGTACGCCACCAGCAGCCCGGACCACATCATCGACAGCAGCCGCACGGCATTCCGGTCCTGTTCGGTCGGATCGTCGAGGCCCGCCTTGTCGAACAGGATCCGATGGAACGTCCGCCTCACCTCTTCGGAGTCCGGCACCACGGCCGCCGGGGCAGTGCTGTTGGACAACAGCATGGCGGACGCCAGGAGCGGCCGATCGACGAATCGCCTGGTCATCTCGATCAGCACTTCCGTGATCGCATCCCGCGCACTCATCTCCGGTTTCCGCGCGGGGAGCCGCGAGGCGCCCAGCTCCAGACGATGGAGCAGTACCGCCACGAACAGATGCGTCTTCGACGGGAAGTACCGGTACAGGGTGCCGATGGCCACTCCCGCGCTTTTCGCCACCTCGGTCATCTGCACGCGTGCCAGCTCGTGCTCGGATCCCAGCCTCGCTGCGGCGTCGAGGATCCGGACCTGTCGCTGCCGCTGATCGTCCGACGTCGGCTCGGCTCCGTCCCGCGCCTTACCGATTCTGGGCACCGGCCCCCCTTTCCACGATGCGAGCCCGTCGATTCTGCACCGTGCCCGACGGGCAGATCGTCTGCATCGTAGATTCTGCGCGGTCCGGCGGGACGATCCGGGCACTCACCGAAGGGCCGATCCTCGTCCCGCAAGGTGGGACCACGACCTCGGAACATCGCCCGATCGCGAAGTTCCGGCCGGAAGTCCACTCAGCGAGAATCCGTTCCGGGGGTGTCGCGCGTCACCCATACGCTCGATTCGAAGGACGTCGCCGCAGGCAGCGACCAGAGCGAATCGGAGTGAGGCATATGCAGACCCGGATACCGACCCACGAAGCCGTGCTCGATGTCGACCTGCCCAGCCCGGACGAGATGCGCCGCGCCATGGGCCGCTTCGCCAGTGGCGTCACTGTCGTGACCGGCCTCGACGACGACGGGCCCACCGGCTTCGCGTGCCAGTCGTTCGCGTCGGTGTCGCTCGAACCGCCCCTCGTGTTGTTCTGCGCGGATCACCGCGGACGCGCCTGGCCGCGCCTGCGCCGCGCCGGCTGGTTCACCGTCAACGTCCTCGGCGCGGAGCAGACCGACCTGTGCTCGCGCTTCGGGTCCAGCCGGGGCCTCAAGTTCGACGGTCTCGACTGGGAACTCTCCCGCTGGGGCACTCCGTCGCTGCCGGGCGTTCTCATGCGGGTGCACGCCTCGGTCGAGGACGTTCACGTCGCCGGTGACCACGATGTCGTCATCGGTCGCGTCGCCGAACTCGAGTGCCTGGGGGACGAGAGCCCGATGGTCTTCTACCGCGGAGCGTTCGGACTCGACGGGCGGTAGCCGCCCGGGATCGGGATAGCGGGAATGAAGTGTGGGTACTCGACCGAACATGTCGACTACCTCGAGGGGCCCGGACGACCCGAACCCCGACTTCTCGTCACCATCACGGCGCGGCAGCAGCCCCGTACCCCCCTCCGGTGCGACGCCGGATCCGGACGCTACCGCCGACCTGCATCCCGATCTCGCCCGCGGCAAGGGCATCAAGCGCACTCGCACGGGTGCGCTCTGGACCGCCCTGGTGATCGGAATACTCGTTCTGCTGTTGCTGCTGGTGTTCATTCTGCAGAACCTCGACAGTGTCACCCTCGAACTGTTCGCGTGGGACTTCTCGCTGCCGCTGGGTGTGGCACTGCTGTTCGCCGCGATCGCCGGCGCGGTGATCGTCGGCTTGTCCGGGGGTCTGCGGATCCTGCAGCTCCGACACGCCGCCAACAGACAACGCACACTCGGCACCACGTCGCGAGGCCGCCCCTGACGACTCCGGTCGCGTCCTACGACTCGGACAATCGTCGTCCTTTCGGCCGGTAGGTCCGGCCGAAACTCCGCGGGCTGTCCTCGTAGATGTCGACCAGTTCCCAGTCGATCCGGCGACCGCCCGGAACATCGAAGATGCGAACACCGTCACCGAGGAACACCGGCGCCACGAAAACCTGCAGTTCGTCGATGAGATCGTGTTCGAGTGCCTGCCGGGCGATATCGGCGCTGATGATCTGCACATCCCGGTCACCCGCGATGTCACGAGCGCGACGGATCGCCTCGACCACATCGCAGTTCATCGGGACGACGGCCGGGTCGTCGGCGAGTTCTTCCGGACGATGGGTCAGGATGAACTCGGTCCCCGACCAGGCACCTCCGTACGCCTCGGACGTCGTCTCGTCCCGCTCCCCCTTCTGTGCCCGGGCCGCGTCGTAACCGGCCCGGCCTGAGATGATCACTGCGACGTCTCCCGCCATGCGCTCCGTGGTGCCCTCGGCCAGCGGTTCCGCGGCGGACATCCAACTCATGTCGTGACCGGGTCCGGCGATGAAGCCGTCGATCGAGCACGTGAATCCCCAGGCGACCTTGCCCATCCTCTGCTCCCGTCCGGTTCCCGATGCCGCCGCTTCCGGAGAGCGGCCTCGTGATGGTCGTCGATAGAGACCGCTATCGCGGCACGAACTCATCGGCCCGGCCCGGCTCGGCAAGGCGACACACCCGTCCGAACCGCACTCCCGGCAGACCGCGCGGCTCTACGCCTCCACTTCGGTCATCGCGAGCAGTTCTGCTCGCGCCTGCGCCAGCGCCTCGTCGGTGAGATAGGGGCTCGAGCGGGCGACCGCCAGTCCTTCCGCCGCGTGTTGGATGACCAGCGCACGTGCATAGGGTAGGCCGTCGGCGGCGAGGGCCGCCTGCAATTTCTCGGCATCACGTGCGAACAGTTCCTCGATCCCGGGCAGGTTGCCGAGCGCGGCGCTGAGCCCGGTGGGGTCGAGAACGTTCGCGAAGTACTCACTGTCGCCGGTCAGTGCCCGGACGTAGCCGCGCAGCAGCTTTCCCGGCCTGTTCTCGGAGAGATCGACACACGCGTGGACCTCGGCCCACGTCCGCGCGATGCTGTGTTCGACCACTCCGTAGAGCAGCGCCTCCCGAGTGGGAAAGTGGTGCCGAAGTCCGCTCTGGGTGACCCCTGCCGCCTTCGCGATCTCGGCGAGGCTGGCTTTGGAACCGTGTTCGGAGAACATCTTCTCCGCGGCGTCGAGGATCGCCCGGCGGGTGCGTTCCTTGTCTCTGGTGACGGCCTGCTCAGTGCGCTCCACGAGTACTCACCTCGATCGTCCTCGACGACGGGATGACCCGCCAGGCCACCACCGCCGAGACCACGAGGATCGCCGCTGCGATGTAGGAGGTGGTCTGCACCGCAGTGGCGAAGGCGGTCTGGGCGTGCTCGACGACCACCGGGTCTGTGGCGGTCTCGACCGTCACGGCGAGCGAGGCCTGCGCTGCTGCCGCCTCGGAGGGATCGGTCCCTGCCGGCAGGTCCAGATGCGATCGGTACATCGCGAGGTGGATCGAACCGAGGACCGCGATGCCCAGTGCCACGCCGAGTTCGTAGGCGGTCTCCGCGATCGCGGATGCGGCACCGGCTCGCTGCTTGGGCACCGCCGACACCACCGCGTCGGTCGACAGGGTCATCGCGACACCGGTTCCCAGGCCGATCACGACCAGCGCGATGCCCAGTCCCCAATAGGCGGACTGGAAGGCGGTCAGCCCGATCCCGACCAATCCGATCGCACCGACTGCCAGGCCGAGGGCGATCGCGCGTCCGGCACCGAGTCGCGTCGAGAGGACACCGACGAAGGCGATGACCACCATCGAGGCCAGGGTGGTCGGTAGCTCGGCTAATCCGGCCTTCAACGGTCCGTACTCACGCACGAGTTGCAGGTACTGCGAGAAGAAGTACAGCAGACCGACGAAGGCGAAGATCGCCAGGCCGTTGGCGACGACCGCACCCGAGAACGCAGGGACCCGGAACAGCGTGATGTCGAGCAGCGGATGCGCCAGCCGGAGTTGACGGCGGACGAAGATCACGCCGGCGACCACACCGATCGCCGCGGCCACCGGGACACCGGCGTCCCAGCCGCTACCGACCCAGTGCTTGACCGCGAACACCACCGGGACGATCGCCAGGATCGACAGCAACGACGACCACAGGTCGATGCGCGTGGACGTGTCGCCGTGGGATTCGGGGATCAGGATCGGACCGGCGATCAGAACCAGCACCATGATGGGCAGATTGATCAGGAAAACCGAGCCCCACCAGAAGTTCTCGAGCAGCACACCACCGATGAGCGGGCCTACCGCGGCGCCGGCCATCGCACCGGTGGACCACACGGCGATGGCGGTGGTGCGTTGTTTCGCATCCGCGAACATCGCCCGGACGATCGACAGCGTCGAGGGCATCAGTGTCGCACCGGCGATACCGAGCAGTGCTCGGGCAGCGATGAGGGTTTCGGCATTCGGTGCGAACGCCGCGATCGCCGACGCGATCCCGAATGCCGCGGCACCGATGAGCAGAAGACGTTTGCGGCCGATGCGGTCGGCGACATTGCCCATCGTGATGAGCAGACCCGCCAGGACGAACGAGTAGATGTCCCCGATCCACAACAGTTGTGTGGCGCTGGGTGCGATGTCGGCGGTGAGCGACGGCACCGCGAGGTACAGCACGGTGCCGTCGACAGCGAGCAATGTCACAACCAGCACCAGTACCCCCAGAGCCGACCATTCGCGGCGGCCGGCGCGTGGGGCGGCGGACTGAGTCTCCTGATCCATGCCCCCACCGTAACAACTCATTCGAGTGGTTACAAAGCTGGAACAGGTTGTACGGGAGGCCTCGCGAGGCCTTCATCCGTTCGTGACGAGCCCCGGGCCGGGCGGGCCGAAGTGGTACCTCGCAGCACCGGTTTCCCTCGGGAGAAGCGCGCCGACGTCCCGATTCGGGGCCCGTAGCTTTCGACACCCGACAGCCCGGAGCGCACCCGCATACATCTGTCCCGAACGGGATCCTCGAATTTCTTTCGCGAGACGATTAATACTCGGCGCCGGTGGTACTCACATTCCACGCCCGGAAAAGAGCCGGGGGGTTCGGTCACACAGGCCGGATCGAATCGACACGAGGAGGAAAATGATGACCGAGATTCTGAACGCTTTCATCACCAACTTCGACGCGGTCCTGCAGACGCTCTCGACCGGTAGCGCCCAGCTCATCGAGACCGTCCTGTAAACCCGGATACGACAGGGAGATCGGAGGGTTCTCCCTCGAGAATTCGGCAGTGTCGAACAGTCTGCCACGGCAACTCCATCCATGCCGTGGCAGACTTTCGCGCATCCTCGATACGAATTACACGGAATTCGGAACACGGACGGTCCCGACTCGTCGACGCATAATGCGGGAATATCCGAACGCGTAATATCGCGCCTTTTTCCGCCACCTGCCGGGACCGACCGGAATCGAGACCACCGCACGGAACGCATTCCGATGGCAGTTCGAATTCGGATTGCTGCCCCTCACAAGCCCAGGCGACGACGCCGAGAACTGCGACGTTCCCACTCGTCGATTCGTTCACCACCCCTGCGGGTACATCGGGTGAACTACCTGCCACCGAACCAGGAGGACGATCGTGTCCACCCATCTGACCGCTGACGACCTACGCGACCTTCTCGACTCGACGCTCACCGATCCCGCACTCGTTCTCGACGAAGGCCGGTTCCGGGTGGTCGGTGCCGAGGACGTGACCGAACGGAACCGCGCCTTCGTCGTGCTCACACAGGAGCAGCTTCGCGAGCGACTCCCGCAGGAGGAGTACAGCCGGAGCGATCTCGAGATGCAGGCGAGCGTGCTGGACTCGACGATCGCGAATCTCGGAGGGTGACCGGACAGACGAACGCCGGCTGCGGGCCGGCTGTGTCACGTCACGTCGACGCGGCGCGTATTCCTGCGCGTCGACCGAAGAAGCTGCCGTCTCCCAGCGAGATACCACTGCAGTAACCCCAGGCCGACAGGCCGGACGTGCAGCGACCCGCAGCGTACAGACCGGGGATCGGATCTCCGTCCACGTGAAGGACTTCCGAGTCCACCGAGGTCTGCAAGCCGCCGAGGGTGAAACCGCCGGTCATCCCGCGCAGGTCGATTGCCGCGATCGGCGTTCCGATCGGTCGCACCCATTCCGGCTTCTTGCCCAGGATCGGGTCCGTCCCCGACTCGGCATGCCGGTTGTACAACTCCACCGTGGACGTCAGGGCGCCTGCGGGCAGGCCCATCTCCGACTCGAGCTCGGCCACCGTCTCGCACACCCAGGTCGGCTGGTGGCGCAGCTGCGGGCTCGAGCTCGGCGCGGCCATCCCTTCCTCGTATGCCTGCTCGTCGATGACCAGGAATGCCTGGTTGTCGTTCTGGTACATGGTGAGCTGGCCGACCCGCCCCGGATAGGTGTCCTCCGGGACGTAACGCTGCCCACGACCGTTGACGAGGATGCCGCGGGCGATCAGCTGCGGGTCGCAGAAGAAGGCGACCTCGCAGGCGTCCATGTGCGCGAGCCGTGCGCCGAGCGCCTGCGCCATCAGGATGCCGCGACCGTCGTGCTCCTCCACCGTCGCAGCGGGCCGCTTGTACAACCGCGGCGCGTACGCCTGCATCATCTCGTCGTTGTAGGCGAACGATCCGGTGGCGAGCACGACACCGCCGTGCGCGCGGACGGCGAGCGTGTCGCCGAACCTCGTGGCGACGATCCCGACGACACGGCCGGTCTCGTCGACGACGAGCCGCTGCACCCGGACATCGGATTCGACGCGGACGCCGAGGTCGGCGGCCTTGGCGATCAAGGTGGTCATGAGCACGTAACCGGCGGCCTGCTCACCGTTGCGCGGCATGGGCACCTGGGCGAGATGTCCGCGCGGGGCGGGCTCGACGAGCGTGTGGAACGGCGCGGCATTCTCTCCGCCGCTGTACATCAGCGAGTCGTCCACCGGGCACTCCCACCCGGGCTGCGACCAGAAGCTCTCCTTGTAGGGCACGCCGCACGCTTCGAGCCACTCGAAGTGATCGACGCTGCCCTCGCAGTAGACGTCGAGTTTGCCCTCGTCGACCCCCGGGCCGAGTGCTGCGGCGAGGAAGGTCTTCATGTTCTCCGGGGTGTCGTCGAAGCCGCACGCCTTCTGCAGTCTCGTCCCGCCGCCGAGATAGACGATCCCGCCCGACAACGCCGCGGCTCCCCCTCCACCTCCGGTCCGTTCGAGCACCAGCACGTCCGCACCGCTCTCGGCGGCACCGATCGCAGCGGAGACACCGGCGATGCCGAAACCTGCGACCACGACGTCTGCTTCGAGATCCCACTTCTCGATGTCCCGGACGGACAGCGGGCGGACCGGAGAATTGCTCATGCGACAGTTCCTTCCGATAGCGGAGTGCGGCACGACGATCCGCACGGGGTCGGGCGATCCCCCGGACCGTAGGTGCCATTCCTCCGCTCCGGCGGAAAATTCCCGGTAGGCGGAAACGGGACGGTGTACAGCGAGGCGGCTCTCTCTTACCGATCGGCGGTCACGATTCCGAGCATCTCCGCCCAGTGGCTCATCGGCAACAGATGCCCTTCTCCCTCGCACAGGATCAACTCGGCGTCCGGCAATTCTGCCGCGAGCCATTCACCGGCGACCGGCGGTGTCATCAGGTCGCGGCTTCCGTACCAGAGGTGGACCGGGGACGAGACATCGTGAACGTCGAACCCCCACGGCCCGACGAAGGCGACGTTGTCCCACGCGATGGCCATGGGCCCCTGGCGAAGAGCTTCCTGGAAGGAGGCATGGAGTGCCTGCCGCATCGCCGGTCGGGCGACCACGTCGGGATCGCTCTCCCCCCAGATCCAGTCGATCCACGGCGCCATCTCGTCGTCCTTCACCGACATCATGGCGTCGAGAAGCTGCCGGTTACCCACGAGGAACTGCTCTGCCGCCTTCACCGGATCGCCGGGAAGAAAGGACAGAGCTCTGAGGTCGTTCTCGGTCAGCGCTTCTCGCGCTCCCGGCATCTGTTGCACGGGAGCAGGACCCCCGGAGACCCCGACCCGGTTCACACGATCTCCCATCGCGGCTGCTGCCGCGAGGGCGAACGGTCCGCCACCGGACCATCCGAAGGCGGCGAAATTCCCCACGCCGAGCGAGTCGAGGACGATCTCTACGTCCCGTGCCACCGATCCGAGATCGGTCGCTGACGCAGCGGACCGTCCGTAACCCGGACGGTCGAAACTGATCACGCGAATCCCCATGTCGCGGGCGATCTCGTCCCCGAAACCGACCTCGAGCCGGGATCCTGGTGTGCCGTGGAAGTACACGAGGGGAACGCCCTGTCCGTCTCCGGTGTCTCGGACCATGACCGATCTGCTGGCGCCCACGGAGACCTCGAACCGATCCATATCGGGAGGCTATGCCATGCCCGGTGGATCGGCAGGTCTTCGCATGTCACCCGCTATACGAGGTTGTCCTCGACCGGCAACCCGAATGCGTCGCGCCCGTACAGGGCGTAGGCGCGTTCGGGTTCGTTCGCGACGTGGACACTGCCTGCGTGCGCATCACGCCACGCGCGTTCGATGACGCCGCCGAGGAACAGTGAGGTACCGCCGGCCGTCTTGAACAGCAGATCGATCGCCTCGACCGCCCGCTCGGTGGCCCGTACCTGGTCGCGGCGCGTACGCAGACGCAGACGCAGCGGAATCTCCTTGCCCGTGCGTGCGAGTTCCCACAGTTCACGGATGTTCCGGTCGAGCTGCAGAATTGCGGCGTCGATATCGGAGGCGGCACGTCCGACCGCGACCTGCGCGAACGGATCGTCCACGAATCGTCCTCCGCCCAGGCTCAGGCGCACCCGTTCCCGCATCGCGGACAGATACTCCTCGTAACATCCCGCGACCACCCCGACGACGGGGACGGCGACGGTGGTGGTGAACAGGGCCGCGAACGGGAGGCGGTAGAGCGGACCGGTATTGACCTTCTGGCCCGGGCCGCGCAGCTGCGAGGTCTCGTAGTTGCGTTTGACGCGATAGTCGGGCACGAACACGTCGTCGACGACGATCTCGTCGCTGCTCGTCCCCCGCATCCCGACGACGTTCCACATGTCGCGAATCGTGTAGTCGCTGCGGGGGACGAGCACCGTGACGAAATCCAGGGGCCTGCCCTCGGAGCCGACGATCATCGCGCCGAGCAGTGCCCACGACGCGAATCGGCAGCCGGAGGAGAACATCCACGTCCCGGAGAGCCGGTATCCGCCGTCGACGGGGACGAGACGACCGGCGGGAGCGTAGGCCGACGACACGAGCGTCGCATCGTCCTCCCCCCAGACATCGCGTTGCGCGCGATCGTCGAACAGGGCGAGGTGCCAGGGGTGAACGCCGACGACGGAAGCGATCCACCCCGTCGAACCGCACGATCCCGACAGGGCACGTACGACTTCGTAGAACCGCGCCGGTTCGGCCTCGAGTCCGCCGTAGCGGCGCGGTTGCAGCATGCGGAACACACCGGCGGAGACGAGCTCGCGCATCGTCTCCTCGGGAACACGGCCGAGCCGGTCGGTATCCGCTGCGCGGGCGGCGATCCCGGGCAGCAGATCCCGAACCGTGTCCAGGAGGTCGTCGGCGGCCATCGGTTGCGGGATCAGCCCGCCGGGGGCGTGAACGCCGCGAGCGGCTCGGAGCCCGACCAGTCGTGGCCCCAGTAGCTGTCCGCGGTGATTTCCTCTGCGGTGTAGAAGGTCTCGTCCACGAGCATGCCCTCGGTACCGAATTCGATGTCCCATCCGCCCGGAGCGCGGACGTAGAACGAGACCATCTTGTCGTTGGTGTGCCTGCCCAGGGTCGACGAGATCGAGAAGCCGAGCTTGTCGATCCGATCCAGGGCCTGCCCGACGGCGTCGAGCGTCTCGACCTCGAGCATCAGGTGCACGAGACCGGGTTCGCTTCCGGGCGGCGCCGGGCACAGCGCAAGGCTGTGATGGCGGCGGTTGACCCCCAGGAAGCGCACGCGCCGAACCGGCGGAGGTGCCGACAGCCCGCCGAGCCGAGTCGCTCCGCGCGGCAGGAAACCGAGGACCTCGGTGTAGAACTCGTAGGATTCGGCGAATGCCGCCGTGGGCAGGACGACATGTCCCAGCCCTTCCTCGCCCGTGTGGAAGGTGGCGCCGAAGGGCGTCACGAGCGGGCTGTGATCGAGCACGGGCCCGAAGAAGACCTCGGTGCGGGTGCCGCCCGGGTCGTCGAACGCGATGACCTGCTCGGCGTCGCGGTAGGTCGACTCCTCCTCGGAGAGGACCTCCACGTGGATGCCGGCCTTCTCGACCGCTTCGCGCACGCGACGCAGAGCGAACTCGTCACGCACTTCCCATCCGACGGCGAGCGCCTTGTCGATCTCGCCGGGAAGCACGATCAGCCGTGCGCGCCGCTCGTCGACACGCAGGTACAGACCGTCCGCCTCGGGTCCGGTACCCACTGCCATGCCGAGTCCGTCGACGACGAGTTCCCGCCACCGGGTGATGTCTGTGGTCTGGATCCTGAGATAGCCCAGGCCCCGGATGTCCGTCATATCCGAATGTTCCTTCGCCGTAATGGTTGTGGTGTCAGATCATCGACCGCATCATGCCCTGCGGCTCCTCGCCGAGCTGGCAGAGCGTCGAGGCATGGAAGATCGATCCGGGGACATGGATGGCGTGGCTCAGGCCCGCATGGGCGTCGCGCCAGAAACGCTGCAGCGGGTTGGTCATCTGCAGTGCTCCACCACCGGCCCGGGCGAAGATCTCGTCGACGGCCGCCACCGCCCGCCAGGCTGCGGCGGTCTGCGTGCGCCGGCCGATCGCGCGCTGCTCGAAGGTGACCTCCACGCCCTTCTCGGTCAGGTCCCAGAACCGGTCGACGGTCTCGAGGATCGCAGCACGGGACGCGGCGATCTCCGCCGCAGCACCACCGAGGGCCGAGAGCACGTAGGGATCCTGCTTGATCGGCGTCCCGGAGACGGTGACCCGCTCACGCTGGGTCTCGATGTAGCAATTGAGCGCGCCTTCGGCGATGCCGATGAGCGACGAGGTGATGCCGAGCGGGAAGATGCACGAGAAGGGGAACTTGTAGAGGGTCTCGTCGCGTCCGGCGTCCTTCCACGCGACGCCACCCATGACGCGCTCGGCGCGCAGGGTGCGGTATTCGGGGAGGAAGGCGTTCTCGACGATCAGATCCTTCGAGCCGGTTCCGCGCAGACCGACCACGTTCCAGCTCTCGTCGTCGATGCGGTAGTCCGACCGCGGCAGCAGTACATGCAGGCTCTGCGGGGGGCTGAGCCGATTGCCGTCCTTGTCTCCGACTGCCGCACCGATCATCACCCAGTCGCAATGATCCGTGCCCGAGGAGAACGACCAGCGGCCGTTGAGGATGTACCCGCCCTCGACGGGGGTGGCGACACCCATCGGCGCGTACGGCGAGGCGATCCAGGTGTCGGGATTCTCGCCCCACACCTCCTCCTGGGCCTTCGGATCGAAGAACGCCATCTCCCAGGGGTGTACACCGACGATCCCGCTGACCCAGCCCGTGGCGCCGTCCATCGCACCGATGGCCATGGCGGTCTCCGCGAACTCGCGCGGGTGCGCCTCGAGGCCGCCGAATTCCTTCGGCTGCAGAAGCCGGATGACGCCGGCATCGCGAAGCCGCTTGGCGCTGCGGTCGGTCAGACGCATGAGCTTGTCGCCCTCGGCGCCGTCCGCGCGGATCTCGTCAGCGAACTCCGAAACGGAGTCGAGCACCTGTCCCATGATCTCTCCAGCTCTGTAAGGGTGACGCCCCCGTTACGGCGTGGTGAGCGTCGGTTCCGTCGGCGCTTACGGTCTCAGGAGTACCGCCCTCGCATCGTCGGCTTTCCACTGAGCGGGAACCGTCTGGACGGGTGCCGGGAGGGCGGACGGGCATCCCGGCACCCGGTCGTCTAGACGTCCGTTCGGTTCAGGAACGCGAGTACGGCCGACAGCCAGGCGTCGCGGGCCTCGATCATGGTCCAGTGCCCGCAATTGGGGAACACGTGCAGTTCGCCCCGGCGCAGTTCGCGCATGGGGAGCATCGCCATGTCCACGGGGCTCACCCGGTCGTCACGTCCCCAGGTGAGCAGGGTCGGGGCGGTGATCTTGTGGAGCTGCGCCCAGTAGGGAGTGGCGTCGGAGGCGGCAGCGGCCTTCGCGGATGCGGCGAATGCCGCGGTGCTGTACATACGCCGCGCGATCTCGAGGGTCTTCGGCTCGGTGGCGAGCGCCCATCTCTCCTCGATGAGTTCCTCGGTCACGATCGCCGGGTCGTAGACCATCGAGCGCAGCCAGCGGACGAGCTTCTCGCGGGTCGGATCGTCCGTGAACTCCATGAGCAGCCGGATGCCTTCACCGGGTGCGGGTGCGAACACCGAGCGTCCCGCTCCGCCGATGGTGACGAGCTTCTTCACCCGATCGGGCTGCGCGATCGCGAACTGCGTCCCGACGATTCCTCCCATCGAGTTGCCGATGATCGAGACGCGGTCGAGACCGAGTCCGTCGAGGAAGTCGGTCACAGCCACCGAGGCCATGGCCATCGGGTGTCCCTCGCACGGGTCGCTCACGCCGAAGCCGGGGAATTCCAGGACGAGGCAGCGGAAGTGCTCCGCGAGGTCGGCCAGCACACCACGATAGTTCCGCCAGCCGGTCACCCCCGGGCCGGAGCCGTGGAGCAGCAGGAGGGGCTCACCCTCGCCGGCTTCGTGGTAGCGCAGAGTGCCGCGCTCGGTCGCGAGTTCCCTCGCGGTTGTCTCGAAACTCAATTCCGTCGTCATGGTGACGAGGCTTCCAGTGATGCACTTCACGTCGCACGGACGCTCCCGATGACCGGGATATCCCGGCCGTCGGGAGCGAACACGTAGTGCGATCAGATCCAGGCGTCGGACTGGGTGGCGAGCATGCGCTCCATGACCTGCGGCGACCAGGACGCCTCGGATGCCCGCGCGGCGCGATTGCGACGGGGCGCACTCAACTCGGGGTAGAGCGTGCGCGAGATGTCGCGGACGGCGTTGGCCACGAGCGGGGCGATGCGCTCGAGGTGGCCGGGGCGCGTGGGCCCGCACAGGGAGATCGCGGCGATCGGCGACGCGGGGCTGCGGATCGCGGCACCCACGCACGACATGCCGGCGGTGGCCTCACCCGTTTCGAAGGCCAGTCCGTGGCGGCGGCGGATGCGGTTGAGCTCGAGGTGCAGGGTCGACAGGTCGGAGATGGTCCGTTCGGTGCGACGCGGCAGTTGCGGACCGACGTAGAGGGCGTCGACCTGCTCCGGCTCGAGCCCGGCGAGCAGGGCCTTCCCTCCGGCGGTGGCGTAGGCGGGCACGCGTCCTCCGACGCGGGACGGCAGTGCGGCGGCGAGCTGGCCGCCGAGCTTGTCCAGGTAGACGCAGTCGCGGCCGTCGAGGACGGACAGGTGCGCGACCATGCCGGTGGTCATGTGGAGTTCGTGGAGAAGCGGCGCCGCGGCCTCACGGATGCGGATGTGCCCGCTGTCGCCCTCTCCCATGGACTTCGCGCGGCGGCCGAGGCAGTAGCCGAACGACGCGTGGTCGATCCAGTCGAGCCGCACCATCTGGTCGAGGATGCGGTGGACCGTCGATCGCGGAAGCTGGGTGCGGCAGGCGACCTCTTCGAGCGTGAGACGCGAGGAGAGGTCGTCGAAGGCATCGAGGATGAGGGTCATACGCTCGACCATCGACGCAGGCAGTTCGCGCTTCGGTGCCTGGGAGAGCTGCGCATGTTGCGACTCGGACATCGTCACCCTTTCTCCGACATTCGTCACCCACGGATCGAACTGACTGAAATTGATTCTTGTGGGTGCCCTCAGCGTACAAGGCGCGTGACTTATTGCACAATTCCCGGTCAGCGGACGTGGTGTACGCAGCACGGGAGGAATCACTCGCGGCGGCGGCCGCGAGCACGTCTCACTGAGCAGGAGATGCCTGTCTCTCCGACCGGGCCATCGGTACAACCGAGACGCGGGCCGAGCGTGCCTGCACCTGTCGCCGCACCAGCCGAAAGAGTCGAGACTGACATGACCGAAGCCGAGTCCCCCCTCTTCCGCCCCCTGTCGGTGCGCTCCCTCGAGCTCCGCAACCGCATCGTGATGTCTCCGATGACCCGGTCCCATTCGCCGGGGGGCATCCCCGGCCCCGACGTGGTCGAGTACTACCGGCGCCGCGCGGCCGGCGGCACGGCACTGATCGTCACCGAGGGTGTCGCCATCGATCACCCCACCGCGGTCGACAACCCCCGCGTGCCCCACATGTACGGCGAGGCCGCCCTCGAGGGCTGGAGCCGTGTCGTCGACGCGATCCACGCCGAGGGTGGACGCATCGTCCCGCAGCTGTGGCACGTCGGCCCCCTGTGGGGTGCGATGACCGCCGACGTCGATCCCGCACTCACTCCCATGCGCCCGTCCGGGATCTGGGGCGAGCCGGGTGTGACCTCCTACGGCGAGGACTACGTCACGCGAGCATCCGTACCCACGCGGGCGATGACGACCGAGGACATCGAGCAGGTGATCTCGGCATACGCGAACGCCGCCGCCAACGCTGCGGAGGTCGGCTTCGACGGCATCGCGCTGCACGGCGGACACGGCTACCTGCTCGACGCATTCCTGTGGGAAGGCACCAACCTCCGCGACGACGAGTGGGGCGGTGATCTCGAGCGCCGCACCCGCTTCCCCGCGGCGGTCGTGGCAGCAATCCGCACCCGGATCGGCGCCGACCTGCCGATCTTCTACCGCTTCTCGCAGCACAAGCAGCAGAACTACGAAGCGCGGATCGCCCACACCCCGGACGAACTGAAGGCCGTCCTCACCCCCTTGAAGGAGGCCGGCGTCGACGTGTTCGACGCGAGCATCCGCCGCTTCGACATTCCGGCCTTCGAGGGAAGCGATCTGAGCCTCGCGGGATGGGCGAAGAAGGTCACCGGCGCCCTGTCGATGGCCGTGGGCAGCGTCGGTATCTCGACATCGTTGCGCGAGAGCCGTATGCAGGGGGCCGCCCCCGTGCGCAACAACGTTCCCGAACTCGAACGCCGCCTCGGCGAGGACGAATTCGACCTGATCGCCATCGGACGACTGCACCTCGCGGACCCGTCGCTCGCGACGATTCTTCGTGACGGCGCCGAGTTGCCCGAGTTCGACCGCACGGTACACGAGGCCGCATTGATCTGATCCGTGCGTCGGACGCGGTCTCGCTCAGCGAGATTGCACGGCGAGACGACCCTCACCTGCCCTAGAAAGTGATCCGAACCACTCCCTTTTCCAGGGGCAGGAACTTCGGCCCGCGATCGGGCCGCCGAGAGTCTGGAATGTGCCGTGACGTCCTACGCCAACGAACTCTCCCAACAGGAATCCGCAGTTCCCAAGGGGAACGGTCGATTCGACCGGCAGCGGCCGGTATGGGTGATCGTGTCGGTCCTGATCGCCGTCGAGATCATCAGCGCATTCGAAACATCGATGATGTTCGCTGCGATCCCGACGCTGATCACCGAATTCGACAGCAACGCCTCGACGGTCGGGTGGGCGGTGACCGCCTTCCTGCTCGTCTCGGCGGCATCCGCCGCGGTGTGCGGCCGACTCGGCGACATGTACGGCCGCGAACGGATCCTGATGGTTCTTCTCGCCGTCGCGGCGCTGGGTTCGACCATCAGTGCCGTCGGTGACAGCCTCACCAGCATCATCATCGGCCGAGCGATCCAGGGTGTGGCGGGGGCGATTCTGCCGCTGTGCATCGGCCTGGCCCGTGAGCACCTGCCCGCAGCGCGCGTTCCTGTGGCAGTCGCGCTGATCTCGGGCTCCGCCGTGGCCGCGGGCTCCGCGTCGCTGCTCGTCGCCGGTCTGCTGATCGACAACGCCAGCTGGCACATGATCTTCGTCGTCGCGGCCGTCTACGCCGTCTTCGCCCTGCTGCTCGTCTGGTTCGTCCTCCCGTGGCGCCGGCCCACCGGCACCTCCGAGAAGATCGACTACGTCGGGGCGGCCGGCTTTGCGGGTGCTGTCGCCGCGATCCTGCTCGGTGTCAACAAGTCCCAAGCGTGGGGTTGGTCCGATACGCGCACCCTGGGCCTCATCCTCGGTGGCACCGTCGCGCTGGTCCTGTTCGTGCGCTGGGAACTCCGGATCCCCTCCCCCATCATCAACGTGCGCCTGTTCACCGATCGCAAGTTCTCCCTCACGATGCTGGCCACCGTGGCGATCGCGGCGGGACCGCTGGGTGTGGTCACCATGATCATCCCGATCATCATGCAGACGCCGTCGACCGGCGACTTCGGCCTCGGTCTCAGCGCGACGCACGCGGGCTGGCTGTCGTTCATCGGTTCCCTGTTCGGCTTCGTGTGCACCCCGCTGAGCGGACGGATCTCCGCCGCAGTGGGCTCTCGAGTGTCGATGCTGCTCGGCACCGCCCTCTTCATCGTCGGCACCGTCGTCATGCTCACCGCGCACCACTCCGTGGTCGCCATGACCGCGATGGTCGTGGTGGTCTCCGTCGCCACCGCCTTCGCCTACACGGCGATCCCGAACCTGATCGTCGAGTCGGTGCCCGAGCACAACACGAGTGAGACGACCGGCACGAATGCCGTGCTGCGCACCGCCGGTCAGGGTGTCGGTACGTCGATCGCCACCATGCTGCTCGCCTTCGCGGCGACCCCGCTCGCGGGAATCAACATGGTCGGCATCATGCTCATCGTCCTGTCCGTGGTGACCGTCGGCCTCACGCTTCTGATTCCCCGTACCACCCGCGCAGCCTGATCCCGAACCCGCGTCTCCTCCCGGTGTCCCGATTACCGGGAGGAGACGCGCGTGTGTATCGGGCGGCGTTCTACCGTGGTCCGATCGAGAATTGTTGTATCGAAGGGAACCCGCTGCGATGACAGCCGTCCAGGCACCGGTCAGTTCACGTTCCGCTGTGCTGACCGTCAGTGCAGTCGTCCAGGAGACCGCAGACGCGTGTTCGCTGGTGTTCGACGTACCTCAGGATCGCCGCGCGGACTTCACCTACAAGCCCGGCCAGTTCCTGACCCTGCGCATTCCCAGCGACGTGACGGGTTCCGTTGCGCGGTGCTACTCCCTGGCGAGTTCACCGCACGCCGACGAACCGCTCAAGGTCACGGTCAAGCGCACCGCGGACGGATACGGCTCGAACTGGCTGTGCGACAACATCACCGCCGGACAGAGCATCGAGGTGCTGCCTCCCGCGGGAGTCTTCACCCCGGTCGACCTCACCGAGAAGCTCGTACTGTTCGCCGGCGGAAGCGGGATCACCCCCGTGATGTCGATCCTCAAGTCGGCACTGCACAGCGGAAACCGCAATGTGGTGGTGGTCTACGGCAATCGTGACGAGAAGTCCGTCATCTTCGCCGAAGAACTCCGTGAGCTCGCCGCACGACACTCCGACGCCCTCACCGTCGTCCACTGGCTCGAGAGCGTGCAGGGCCTGCCCTCCCCGCAGCAGCTCGCGACCCTGATCTCCTCCTTCGCCGATCACCGCGCGTACATGTGCGGGCCCGGCCCGTTCATGGACACCGTCCGCGAGAGCCTGCTCCTGGCGGGTGTCCCCAAGGACCGGATCCACGCCGAGGTCTTCACCTCGCTGTCCGGCGATCCGTTCGCCGACGTCCCCCTCGTCGAGCTCGACGAGTCGGACGCCGACGCGACCTCTGCGACAGTGCAACTCGACGGCGAGGAGCACGAGCTCGTATGGCCGCGCAGCGCCACCCTGGTGGACATCATGCTGTCGAAGGGCCTGGACGTTCCTTATTCGTGCCGTGAGGGCGAGTGCGGGTCGTGCGCGTGCACCGTCGTCGAAGGAGAAGTGGACACCCCGCCCTCCGCGATCCTCGACGAGGAGGACATCGCCAACGGTTACGTCCTCGCGTGCCAGGCCAGGCCCAAGAGCAAGAACGTGCGCATCGACTTCTGAACCGGCCGTAGCGAACCGAAGGCCCCGTACCGCGTCGGCGGTACGGGGCCTTCGTCCGTCCGGGCGAGATCGTGCCGGACGGATGTCGTGAGCGAAGGGTCGTGAAATGGGGCGTCCCCGGGTGCCGTACGGCACCCGGGGACGAGTAGGTGGGATCCGAGGCGGATCAGCGGTTCAGAAGAGCCCGCATCGCTGCGGCTGCACCTTCGACGAGCTTGTTGCGGGGGAAACCGCTGCGCTTGACGGCGGCTTCGTAGTTTCCTCCGGCCACCCACACGGGACCGTCCTGGAGGTGCTCGAGGCCCTCGCGCGCGACGTCTTCCGGCTCGGCGACGAGCATCCCGGGGATGTCGAAGTTCAGGCCGGCGCGCACCATCGCCGGGGTGCGGGTGACGCCGAGGACCAGTTCGAGCACGTGCACACCGTGCGGTGCGAGCTCGAGCCACAGGCTTTCGGCGAAGACCCGGCTGAACGCCTTCGACGCGGCGTAGATGCTCTGGTGTTCGGCTCCCATGTAGCCGGAGAGCGAACCGAGGAGCATGATGCCGCCCCGGCCGCGCTCCTTCATCTGCCCGCCGAACAGGTGCGACAGTTCGATCTGCCGGTGGACGTTGAGGTCGATCACGCCGCGGAAGCCGTCGAGATCGCCGGTGACGAACTCGTGGCCGTAGCTGTTGGCGCCGGCGTTGAAGATGAACAGACCGACTTCGATGTCCTGTGTGGCCTTGCGGATCTCGTCGACGGCGTCGTCGTCGAGGAGATCCAGCGCGAGAGTGCGCACCTGTACGCCGTTGCTCCGCGCCTTGTCCGCCGTCTCCTCGAGTGGGCCGGGCTTGCGCGCGATGAGCACGAGATCGAATCCCGCGCGGCTCAGCTCGTCGGCGAAGGCGGCACCGACGCCTTCGGAGCCACCGGCGATGACGGCCCACGGGCCGTAGTACGAACGATCGAGGTCGAGGGATTCTGGCATCGTTGGTCCTTCGAGGAGTAGTCGGGAGCGGAAGGTCGGAAGGGAACGGTCACTGCACGATAGGGCCACGGACCGGCGTGTCGTCGAACACCTCGATGACGCCTGCGGTGGCAGCCCGGACGATCGAGGCGTCCAGGTTCGAGCACGACATCCGGGGCGCGCCGGGGCGGCCGTCGCGGCCGCCCTCGTCCTGCACGACAGGACAACGGCGGCGCGCATCGGCGTTCCACTGGATGGAAGTGTGCTCCCAGCTGTTCTTCTGGACCAGCACCTGCGCGGCGCATTCGCCGCACCGCAACGGTTCCATCCGGTTCTGCATGATCTGCTCCTAGCCCGTGGTGGTGGACTGCTGCTCGAGAGCCTTACGGGCGAGGTTCTCCTCGACTTCCTTCATCCAGGCAGCCACCGGGCGGGTGGTGTCCATCTCGAACTCGAAGCGGTCGGTCATCTCCGGCGTGACCTCCTCGACATCGACGTAGAACTGCTCGTACCAGCGACGCAGCTGGTAGACGGGGCCGTCCTCCTCGCACAGCAGCGGGTTGTCGATGCGGGTCTTGTTCCGCCAGATCTCGATGTCCTGCTCGAAGCCCTTGGCGATGAAGTTGCCGAACTGCTGGGCGGTCTGCAGCGCCTTCTCACCTTCGAGGCGGTCGGACTTCTTGACGATCATCCCGTACATCAGGACGAACTTGTCCTGGGAGACCGGGTAGTGGCAGTTGATCAGGACCGATTCGACGTCGTATCCCTCGTACTGGTAGACGAGATCGTCGATCATGAAGGACGGACCGAAATAGCTTGCATCGGAACGGCTTCCGAGCATCTTCGGCTGACCCGTCGCATGCGGCCGGGTGTCCTCACGGGCCTGCCCGCGCATGAACTGGCTGGCCACTTGACCTTCGAAGACGTTCTTGAAATAGACCGGGAAGGAATAGTGCACGTAGAAGAAGTGCGCCATGTCGACGATGTTGTCGATGATCTCACGGCAGTTCGTGTCGACCTCGGTGGTGTACCAGACCCAGTCGGTCCACTCGTCGCTCGTCGCGCCCTCGATACGCGGGATGGTCACGTCGGCGGGCGGCGGATTCCCCTGGGGATCGTGCCAGACGAACAGCAGCCCGTCCTGATCGAGGGTGTGCCACGCGCGGGTCTTCGCGATCGGAGGAACGCGTCGTGCGTAGGGGATGTTCTTGCAGCGACCGTTGCCGCCCCAGCGCCAGTCGTGGAAGGGGCACGCGATCTCGTCGCCCTTGACGGTGCCCTGGCTGAGATCGCCGCCCATGTGCCGGCAGTACGCGTCGAGAATCTTGATCTCGTCGTTGCTGTCGGCCCACACCACGAGCTTGGTACCGAAGGCCTGGACCGAATGCGGCTTGCCGTCCTTGAAGTCCTTCGACAGGCCCAGGCAGTGCCAGCCACGGGCGAAGCGGGCGGGAGCCGATCCGGCGACGATCTCACGGATTTCGGATTGTTCGGAAGTGCCGAGGCTCACGGTCATCCGTCCTTTCGGGAGGAAGGGAAGCGTTGAGGATTTCAGGCGGCGGAGTCCGCTGGGAGGATCCGTCGCGATACGTCCGAAACGCTAGGTGATCGGCATCACCCCTGATGGTGGCGTCTCACTGTTCGAGACCTTCCCCCCGGGCCGAGGGACGCGGGCCGCCGCCGGGCGAGGCCCGGCGACCCCGCGTCCCGCTGCGCTCACACTGCCGGGGCCGGTTCTGCGGTCGGCAACAGGGCCGCCCGACCGTTGGCGACGAACTCCTCCTCGATGCGTGCCCGTGCCTCGTCGTCGAGCAGGATGTACTCGGAGGTCCGGCCCACGCGCACGTAGACCGGGTCGGAGGTGTTCCACGCGACCGCCCGGAGGGGGGCCTTGTTCACCTTGTTGCTCCCCGTGAGCGGGATCTGGGCGGTCACGCGCACGAACCGCGGCCACCACTTGTCCCCCATATCGGGCTGCTCCGCGAGGAACGCCCCGAAGGCCGCCGGATCGAACTCCGCATCGGCGTCGAGTTCGACGGCGCACATGACCTGATCCCCGGTCGTGGGGTCCGGCACGGCGAAGATCGGTGCCGAGAGGATGCCGGGCACCCGCAGAAGGATGCGTTCGACGGGGGCAGCCGAGAAGTTCTCGCTGTCGACGCGAAGCCAGTCGGAGGACCGGCCCGCGAAGTAGAAGAAGCCGTTCTCGTCGCGGTACCCGAGATCACCCGACCAGAAGTCGTCGCCCTTGATGCGATCGGCCATCGCCCCGGGGTTCTTGTAGTAACCCTCGAAGGTGTGCGCGACACCGCACGCGACGATCTGGCCGACGGCCTCGCTGTTGAGCAGACGACCCGATTCGTCGAACCGGGCGCGCGGGCATTCCTCCCCGGTGGCCTCGTCGAGGATGCGGACGTCCACCCCGCCGACTGCGACGCCGAGCGATCCGGACGGGGTGTCCGGGGTCCGGTTGATCCGGAAGACGCCCTCGCTCAGCCCGTAGCCCTCGACGACCGTGCAACCGAAGCGCTCGGAGAAACGGGCGACGTCCGCTTCCGAGGCCTCGGTGCCGAACGCCAGTTCCAGGGTGCTCGTACGGTCTCGGGGGTCCTCCGGCCTGCTCAGGACGTACGACAGGGCGCGTCCGACATAGTTGACGAAGGTGGCGCCGTAGCGGTGGATGTCGTCGGCGAACCGGCTCGCGGAGAACTTGCGGATCAGGCAGACGGTCGCGCCGGCCTGCATGGCCGTGCCGAGATTGAGCATGAGGGCGTTGCCGTGGAACAGCGGCATGCACAGATAGGCCACCGAATCCGGCCGCATGCGCACACGTTCGGTGAGGGGGCCGAGCAGGCGGGCGAGCCGTCCCTGACTCACGATCACGGCCTTCGGGGCACCGGTGGAACCCGAGCTGAACAGCAACAGCGCGATGTCCTCGGGCGAGGGTTGCGTCTCCGGCAGGTCGGCGCCGCGGAAGGGCTCGAGCCACTCCTGGTATCGCGCTTCGTCGATGTCGTAGATCTTGTCGGCGGAAAGTCCGTGCTCGGCGCCCTCGAGGAGATGAGCGAGACGGGACTCGGTCACCACCAGGTCGATGTCCGCGTGCTTGATGTCCTGCGCGATCTCCGGGCCGCTGCGGCTGGCATTGATACCCACGACGGCGGCACCGGCGAGAGCTCCCGCACCGATCCAGAACACGAAGTCCGGAACGTTCTCGAGCAGGACCCCGATGTGGCGCTGACGATCTGCCGGAGCCGGCACGGTCGCCACGATCGCGGCGGCACGATCGGCGCTCTCCCGGATCACCTCGTCCCAGGTCCACTGCTGGTCCTCGAAACGCAACCCCACCTTCGGGTCACCGTGACGAGAGCGCACTACTTCTGCGAAGGTGTCCAAGTCTTTCCTCCAGACAGTTTTGCGGATCAAGCGAATACGGCGCGACCGCCGGAAAGGACGGCGCCGGTCTCGGTGGCGACGTCGAACCGGGCATCGGCCGGGCCACCCCACGCGCGCACTTGCGCCCGGTCGCCGGGGAAGACGGGAGCGGCGAATCGGCCGAACAACTCCCTCAGATCGGCGGGATGTGCGCCGAGCATGTCGGCGAGCGGCAAGGTCGCCGCCGCCAGCGTGCACAGTCCGTGCAGGATGGGGCGGGGCTGCCCGATCCGCGCAGCGGCCTCGGGATCGATGTGGATGTGGTGGCGATCGCCCGTCAGCCGGTAGAGGGCGGCCTGGTCCGCACCGGTGGAGAGTGTGCCGACCACATCGGCCTCTCCCTCGGGCGCAGCCGGCGCCGAGGGTCCGCGCTCGCCGCCGAAGCCTCCCGCCCCCGGCGCGAACAGCGACCAGGTCGCCACGAAGAAGTCGCTCTCGACGACGACCTCGAAGACCGCCGCCCGGCCCTTGTCCCAGACCTCGCCGACACGCGCCGACATCGTGATCTCCCCGGACCGCGGCAACGGCGCGAGAACCTCGAGACTCTGAGAGCCGTGGAGTGCGGTACTCGTATCGAACGCACCGAGTGCGCCGAGCGCGTCCGGCGCCCACTGGGCCAGCGTCAGGGCGAACGTCGGCAGCACCCGCAGCCTGTCCTCGAACACGAGATCGAGGTCCGTCGCACCGGCCCCTACGGCGAGCGCGTACAGGATCGCGTCCCGCTCGTCGTAGCCGACCGTGCGGGTACCCAGATCGTGGCCACGCCACTGCGCGGGCGACGACGCCGTCGTTGCGGTCATTCGAATGGAGTCCTTTCTGACGTACGGCGCCGGGCGGCGGCCCTACGGACACAGGACCCCGGCTTCCCCACAGACGCCCAGGTCACAGGCTAGGGAGAGTGGTGGTGCCCGTCACCGCCCGTCCCACTCACCGGTACATTCGAAGCCGGGATGACGGGCCGTGAGATTCTGGCGAGACGCACTCGATGGAGGAGGGGACGTTCGTGAAGCGTGCAGGGGAACCGGTGGGATGCAGGCGATGAGCATCCCCTCCGACCCGTCCCACTTCTCCGATCAGCTGATCTCGCGGCTCACCGGCCCCGGAGGCGAGTTCGAGATCGTGATGCAGGAAGTTCTGGGCACCGAGATGCCCGTCATGCGTAAACGCGACGTCGCCGTCGCGGACCTGCTGTCCCAGTCCCTCGCGTGGGGCGACCGCGAGTACCTGGTGACGTCCGACCGGCGCATCACCTTCGCCCAGAACGCCCGCATGTCGTACGCCCTGGCCGCGGCGCTCCACGAGCGGTACGGGGTGCGTTCGGGCGATCGGGTGGCGATCCTGTCCGCGAACAGACCGGAATGGGTCACCGTGTTCTGGGCTACGCAGGCACTCGGCGCGATCTCCGTGGGTCTGAACGCCTGGTGGGTCCAGCCGGAACTCGAGTTCGGCATCCGCCACTCCCGGCCCCGGGTGGTCTTCGTCGACGGCCCGCGCGCCGCGGCGGTGGCCGGCATCGACCGCGACCGCACCGTGGTGCTGTCGATCGAGGACGACCTGCCACGGCTGATCGAGGAATTCGACGGCGCGCAGCCCCCACCGCCGAGGATCGCCGAGGACGATCCCGCGGTGCTCCTGTACACCTCCGGCACGAGCGGCGACCCGAAGGGGGCGCTGCATTCCCAGCGGAATCTGCTGGCCGTCGTCGACTACAACCGGTATCTCGACGCGATCGCGACGATCTGGACCGGAGCAGTTTACAACCGAGCGGTGCCGTCGGATTCCCGGTACCTGCTGACGTCTTCGCTGTTCCACATCACGAGCCTGCACAACACGATCGTGCCGCGCCTGGCCACCGGCAGCGCCGTGGTGATGAATCAGGGATGGTACGGGGTGCGGCCGGTGCTCGAACTCATCGAGGCAGAGCAGGTCACGCACTGGATGGCCGTGCCGTCGATGGCGGCACGGATGCTCGAGGACGAGGACCTCGACGGATACGATCTGACCTCCCTGACACGATTCACCCTGTCGTCGGAGCCGTCGACGCCGGAGTTCAAACAGCGCCTGCGCGAACGACTTCCGTTCGGAAAGCACGCCATGGTGGACAGCTACACCATCACCGAGTGCAGCACCTCGATCGCGGTGGCCACCGCCGCGGAACTCGAGCAGTATCCGGGCACGGTGGGTGCACCGATCATCACGGTGAGCCTGGAGATCCGGGACCAGACCGGGGCGTGGCTCCCCGACGGTCATGTGGGCGAGATCTGTGTGCGCAGCCCGTTCGTCATGCTCGGCTACTGGGACGACGAGGCCGCGACGGCCGAGGCGATCACCCCCGACCGATGGTTGCGCACAGGAGATTTCGGAGTCGTGGAGAACGGCCGGCTGCGACTGGTCGGCCGGCGCGCGGATCTCATCCATCAGAACGGCGAGAACGTCTACCCGTCGGAGGTCGAACGCGTCCTGTCCGAGCATCCCGCGGTACGCGAATGCATGGTGACCGGCGCTCCCCACCCGGAATGGGGGCAGGAGGTCGTCGCGGTGGTCGTCCTCGTCGAGGGCTCCTCGGTCACCACCGAGGAACTGACCACTTTCGCCTCCGAACGTCTCGCCTACTTCAAGGTGCCCACCCAGTGGACTCTGACCCGTAACCTTCTGCCGCGCAACGCCACCGGGAAGATCATTCGCAAGGCGTGGCGGGATACGCACGGCCCCTGGTGATCGTGCGCATCCCCCGGCCGCAACGGGTGGGCCCGGCACGCCGGTACCCACCCGTGAGGCCCTCGATCAGCTGAGCCGCTCGAGCACCATCGCCATGCCCTGGCCACCGCCGACACACATCGTCTCGACGCCGAACTGCTTGTCGTGGGTGCGCAGGTTGTTGATGAGCGTCGTGGTGATGCGGGCCCCGGTCATACCGAAGGGATGACCCAGCGCGATCGCGCCACCGGAGACGTTGAGCTTGTCCTCGTCGATACCCAGCTCACGTGCCGAACCGAGCACCTGGACCGCGAAGGCCTCGTTGATCTCGAACAGATCGATGTCGTCGATTCCCATGTTCGCGTGGGCGAGGGCCTTGCGGGTCGCGTCGATCGGCCCCAGACCCATGATCTCCGGCGACAGGCCCGAGACCCCCGTGGAGACGATGCGCGCGAGCGGGGTGAGTCCGAGTTCCTTCGCCTTGACGTCGGACATGATCACCAGAGCGGCGGCACCGTCGTTGAGCGGGCATGCATTGCCGGCGGTCACGGTGCCGTCCGGGCGGAAGACCGGCTTCAGCTGGCTGACCGCCTCGTAGGTGGTACCCGGGCGCGGGCCGTCGTCGGTGGTGACGACAGTGCCGTCGGCGAGGGTCACCGGGGTGATCTCCCGCTCGAAGAAGCCGCTCTTGATCGCTTCCTCGGCGCGGTTGTGCGAACGCACGCCCCAGCGGTCCTGGTCTTCGCGCGAGATCCCCGTGTAGGAGGCGACGTTCTCCGCGGTCTGTCCCATCCCGAGGTAGACATCCGGAAGGAGCCCCTCACTGCGCGGGTCGGTCCACTTCACTCCGCCTTCGGCGAGCTTCGCACTGCGTGCCTGCGCATCGTCGAACAGCGGGTTCTTCGTGTTCGGCAGGCCGTCGGCGTTACCGGTGACGAAGCTCGACACCGACTCGACGCCGGCCGAGATGAACACGTCGCCTTCGCCGGCCTTGATGGCGTGCAGCGCCATGCGGGTGGTCTGCAGCGACGACGAGCAGTAGCGGTTGACCGTGACACCGGACAGGAAGTCGTAGCCGAGCTGCACCGCGACGACGCGGGCCATGTTGAAGCCGGACTGGCCGGCGGGCTGGCCGCAGCCGAGCATGAGGTCGTCGATCTCGGTGGGGTCGAGATCGGGGACGTTCGCGAGCGCCGCGGCGACCATCTGCGTCGCGAGGTCGTCCGGCCGGATCGACGCGAGCGAGCCCTTACGTGCTCGTCCGATCGGCGATCGTACTGCGGACACGATTACTGCTTCGGGCATCTTCTCTCCTCGATGTTCTGGTCGTACTGCACGACCGGTGACCACGACGACCCTCTGGGTCCAGCGGCTATCCTGTGCTAACTTACCAAGCAATCGCTTGGTTCGGTACAGACGTTAGGAACATGCCATGGGCATCACCTCGACCTCCGACAGCGCCGGTATCACCACGATCACCGTCGACTTCCCGCCCGTGAACGCTCTCCCCTCACAGGCCTGGTTCGACCTGGCCGAGGCCATCACCACGGCCGGGCGCAGCCTCGACACCCACGTGGTGATCCTGCGCGCCGAGGGCAGGGGCTTCAACGCAGGCGTGGACATCAAGGAAATGCAGGCCACCGAGGGCTTCGACGCCCTCATCGCCGCCAACCACGGTTGCGCTGCCGCATTCGCCGCCGTCTACGACTGCGAAGTACCGGTGATCGTCGCCGTCAACGGCTTCTGCGTCGGAGGCGGAATCGGCCTGGTCGGCAATGCCGACGTCATCGTCGCTTCCGACGACGCCGTCTTCGGGCTTCCCGAGGTCGACCGCGGTGCCCTCGGGGCCGCGACGCACCTCGCGCGCCTGGTCCCCCAGCACATGATGCGCACCCTGTACTACACGGCGCAGAACGTCACGGCGCAGCAGCTCGAGCATTTCGGCTCCGTGTACAAGGTCGTTCCGCGCAGCGAACTCGACTCCGTCGCACGAGAGGTCGCAGAGATGATCGCCGCGAAGGACACGCGCGTCATCCGCCGCGCGAAGGAAGCCATCAACCGCATCGACCCGGTCGACGTGAAGACGAGCTACCGCCTCGAGCAGGGCTTCACCTTCGAACTGAATCTCGCCGGCATCGCCGACGAGCACCGCGACGAGTTCGTCGCGACCGGAAAGCCGCGCAGCAACAGCTGACGCCCACACACCAGGAGTTCGGAACACCATGCGTGACAAGAAGATGTCGCTCGACGACGTGGTCGGCGAGCTGCGCAGCGGAATGACCATCGGCCTCGGTGGCTGGGGATCGCGCCGGAAGCCGATGGCATTCGTCCGCGCCATCCTGCGGTCGGACATCACCGACCTCACCGTCGTGACCTACGGCGGCCCCGATCTCGGCCTGCTCTGCTCGGCCGGCAAGGTCAAGAAGGCGTACTACGGCTTCGTCTCCCTCGACTCGGCACCGTTCTACGACCCGTGGTTCGCCAAGGCCCGCATCAACGGCGAGATCGTTGCCCGCGAGATGGACGAGGGCATGATCAAGTGCGGCCTCGAAGCCGCTGCAGCGCGACTGCCCTTCCTGCCCATCCGCGCCGGACTGGGTTCGGCCGTGCCCGACTTCTGGGACGGCGAACTGAAGACCGTCACCTCGCCGTACGCCGGGCCCGACGGTACCGAGACGCTCATCGCGATGCCCGCGCTGAACCTCGACGCCTCGTTCGTGCACCTCAACATCGGCGACGTGCACGGCAACGCCGCGTACACCGGTGTCGACCCGTACTTCGACGATCTCTACTGCATGGCCGCGGAGAAGCGTTACGTGTCGGTCGAGCGCATCGTCGACACCGACGAACTCGTCAAGTCCGTTCCCCTGCAGTCCCTCATCCTCAACCGCATGATGGTCGACGGTGTGGTCGAGGCACCGAACGGCGCACACTTCACCCTGGCCGGCGACAGCTACGGGCGTGACGAGAAGTTCCAGCGCCACTACGCCGAGTCCGCCAAGGATCCCGAGTCCTGGAAGGCATTCGTCGACCGCTTCCTCTCGGGCAGCGAGGACGACTACCAGTCCGCAGTCCAGAAGTTCGCACAGGAGCAGGCATGACCACCACCGAAACCGTGACCCGCGCCGAGTACTGCGCGATCGCATGCGCCGACATCTTCTCCGGCGCCGGCGAGATCATGGCGAGCCCGATGGCGACGCTGCCGCAGATCGGCGCGCGGCTGGCCAAGCTCACCACCGAACCGGATCTGCTGATCACCGACGGTGAAGCGCTCATCCTCGCCGACGTCCCCGCTCTCGGAGCGAAGGCGCCGATCGAGGGATGGATGCCCTTCCGCAAGGTGTTCGACGTCGTCGCCTCGGGCCGGCGCCACGTGGTGATGGGCGCCAACCAGATCGACCGGTACGGCAACCAGAACCTGTCGGCCTTCGGTCCGCTGCAGCAGCCGACGCGCCAGATGTTCGGCGTGCGTGGAGCTCCCGGAAACACCATCAACCACGCCACCAGCTACTGGGTCGGCAAGCACTCCGCACGTGTGTTCGTCGACCAGGTCGACATCGTCTCCGGCGTCGGCTACGACCGCGTCGACCCGAGCAACCCGGCGTTCCGCTTCCTCGACATCGCGCGCGTCGTCACCAACCTCGGTGTCTTCGACTTCGGCGGCCCGGACCACACCTTCCGAGCCCTCAGCCTGCATCCGGGTGTGGACGCCGCCACCGTCGCCGAGAACACCTCCTTCGAGGTCGCCGGCCTGGACGAGGTGGGCGTGACCCGCGAGCCCACCGCCGAGGAACTGCGTCTGATCCGTGACGTGATCGATCCCAAGGGATTGCGCGACCGCGAGGTCGCACTGTGACCACCCTGCGCACCGCGCTGACGGACCTGATCGGGATCGAGCATCCCATCGTCCAGACGGGCATGGGATGGGTCTCCGGTCCTCGCCTGACCGCCGCGACCTCCAATGCGGGTGGACTCGGCATCCTCGCTTCCGCGACGATGACCTACGCCGAGCTCGAAGCGGCGGTCGCGAAGACCAAGTCGCTGACCGACAAGCCGTTCGGTGTGAACATGCGCGCCGACGCTTCGGATGCCGGCGAGCGCATCGACCTGCTGATCCGCGAGAAGGTCAAGGTCGCCTCGTTCGCCCTCGCACCGAAGAAGGAGCTGATCGCCAAGCTCAAGGATCACGGCATCGTCGTGATCCCGTCGATCGGCGCTGCCAAGCATGCCGTGAAGGTCGCCTCGTGGGGGGCCGACGCGGTGATCGTCCAGGGCGGTGAGGGCGGTGGGCACACCGGTCCGGTCGCGACGACCCTGCTGCTCCCGAGCGTGCTGGACGCCGTCGACATCCCGGTGGTCGCGGCCGGTGGCTTCTTCGACGGTCGCGGGCTCGCGGCCGCACTGTCCTACGGCGCCGCAGGTGTCGCCATGGGAACGCGCTTCCTGCTCACCAGCGACAGCGCGGTGCCCGATTCGGTCAAGCAGCAGTACCTCGCCCGTGGTCTCCAGGACACGACGGTCTCACTCAAGGTCGACGGCATGCCGCACCGGGTGCTCAACACCGACCTCGTGAACAGCCTCGAACGTTCCAGCTACGCGAAGGGTCTGATCGCAGCTGCCCGGAACGCGACCAAGTTCAAGGCCATGACCGGGATGAAGTGGTCGACCCTGGTCAAGGACGGACTCGCCATGAAGAAGGCGAGCGACCGCACCTGGCAGCAGATCATCATGGCCGCCAACACCCCGATGCTCCTCAAGGCCGGCCTCGTGGAAGGCAACACCGACGCCGGTGTCCTCGCCTCGGGCCAGGTCGTCGGCATGCTCGACGACCTGCCGAGCTGCCAGGAGCTGATCGACCGGATCGTGGCCGAGGCCGTCGAGCGCATCGACGCTCTCGCCGCGCTCCGCAGCACGGAGCTCTCTGCCTGACAACCTGACTCGTGACCGGTGTCGTCGTCGAATCTTCGCGAGAAGTCGACGACGGCACCGGTTTCGGCGTTTCGTGCCGGCGATCAGTCGGCGGTGAGCGCACTCAGCAGAGCCCGCGTCCGTTCCACCGAGGCACGCGTGTCGCTTCCCACCGGGACGATCGCCGCCCAGATGTCGGTGGCGCCGGCATCGAGTAATCCCTGCAGTTGCCGGCGAACCGATTCCTCGTCTCCGACGATCGCGATGTCCGCCGGACTGCTCGCGCCCCCTTCCTCCAGGACACGCCGGTAGCTCGGCATCCCGGCATAGGAGGTCGCGGTCGCGGCGACGGCCTCGCGGGCCGCATCCACGTCGTCGTGCACGGCGACGGGCAGGCCGGCCACGATGCGCGGTTCCGGCCGGCCGGAACGCTCGGCGGCCGCGCGGATCGCAGGAGAGATCCGCGACTCGATCACCTTCGGCGACGCCATCCACAGAACCGTCCCGCCGGCGTACCGACCCGCCACTCGCAGCATCCGCGGGGACATGGCGGACAGCAGGACCGGCACCTCGTGTGCGACGGCAACCATCCGTCCCTCGCTGCGGACGGACCAGTCACCGCCCCGGAAGTCGACGTCCTCACCCTGCAGCAGAGCGGTGACGATCCGGATGTACTCCTCGGTGTTCCGGCCGGGAGTGTCGTACGACAGTCCGTAGACCTCCCGGACCACGCTCTCGTGCGACGGGCCGAGACCGAGCGTGAAGCCGGGTCGTCCCATCGCTTCGGCCACCGCCGCGGCCCGGTTCGCCTGGAGCAACGGGTGGCACGGGAAGGTCTGGAGCACAGCGGTGCCGAGTTCGATCGAGGCGGTCTCGCGACCGGCCACCGCGAGGGCCGCCAGTGGATCTCCCGCAACCGTGCTCGCGAACCACAACGACGTGAAGCCGTCCGCCTCCGCTTTCCGGGCCTGCCGCACGATTCCGTCCGTGGACGACGCGCCGCCCGTGAGTCCGATCCGCATGATGCACCTCCACTGTGCGCGTTCCCATTTATTGACGAGAACAGTACTCTCATGTAAGGAGAGTGTTAATTCCCTATCGGAGGAGACCCCCGTGTTTGCCGATACCCAGCCGATCTCCGCGGAGATCGGCATCGAGATCTCCGGCGTCGACGGACGCTCCCTGACCGATCCGCGCGCGGCCGAACGTTGCCGTGAACTCGTCGACGAATACGGTGTCGTCGTCTTCCGCGAATCCGGCATCGGCGACGCCGATCTCGTGACGCTGAGCCGGATGCTCGGCGAGGTGGTCGTCCCCCGCATGGGTGGCCGGGAAGACCATCCGGAGGTGTCGGCGATCAGTCTCGACCCGGCCGAGACGGTGCTCGCCTCGTACAACCAGGGCACCTTCCACTGGCACATCGACGGCGCCACCGACGAGATCCCTCAGAAGGGAACTCTCCTCACGGCCCTGCGCGTGTCGGACGAAGGGGGCGACACCGAGTTCGCGAACACCTATGCCGCCTACGAGGCCCTGTCCGATCGGGACAAGGCCGAATTCGAGAATCTCCGCGTCGTCCACAGTTTCGCGACCGCGCAGCGTCTGGCGAATCCGGACCCGACCGAGAAGCAGCTGGCGGCCTGGGCGCGGGTTCCCGAGCGCGAGCATCCACTCGTCTGGACGAGACGCAGCGGCCGCAAGTCGCTGCTCATCGGGGCGACCGCATCGCATGTCGTCGGCTGGCCGGAAGAGAAGGGGCGGCGCCTCCTCGGCAGACTGCTCGCCTGGTCCACACAGCCGCGTTTCTCCCTTCGTCACCACTGGCGTCCCGGTGATCTGGTGCTGTGGGACAACACCGGCATGCTGCATCGAGCAGTTCCCTACTCCCCCACGTCTCCCCGGCTGCTGCACCGCACCACACTCCTCGGCGAGGAGGCGGTCGCGTGAGCGACCTCGCCGACCTGCAGCGCGACGTCCGGTACCTTCTCGACCGCACCGCGATCCTCGACTGCATCGCCGCACATGCACGCGGATGCGATCGGCACGATGCCGACCTGCTCTGCAGCACCTATCACGACGACGGGATCGACGAGCACGGCGCGACCGTCAACAGCGGTCCGGACTACGCGCAGTGGGCGAACACGGTGCACGCGGCGACGTCACGGGCACACACGCACAACGTCACCACCCATCTCTGCGAGATCGACGGCGAGACGGCCCACTGCGAGAGTTACGTGCTCGTGGGCCTGCTCGGACCGGATGCGAGCACCGTCCAACTGATGAGCGGGCGGTACATCGACCGCCTCGAGAAGCGGGACGGCACGTGGCGGATCGCCCTTCGCAGATCCACGGTGGAATGGAGTGCCGCAGCCGACGCCTCGATTCTGGCATCGCCCTATTTTCTCCGCCAGGGCTTCGCGGCCGGTACGCGCGACACCGACGACCTGTCCTATCGACGTCCTCTCCTCGCGGAAACTCCCGCGCCCGCCCGCTGGGTGTAGGCGAGCGTTCGGTTCCCGATTCAGCAGAAAGGCCCCCTTGTGAGTCGATGGAGAGCCCTACTCCGCGTGCTCGTGGCACTGTGCTCGACGCTGGTGGTCGTGACCGCCTGCAGTAGTTCCGGCGGCGACTCCGCACCCGTCGGCGCCGAGCCGGCGGGTGATCCCGTCGTGGGTGGATCCGCGCGGATCGCTCAGGTCCGCGAACCCGTCACACTCGACCCGGCGATCCTGGCCAACAACTGGGTGGGCCAGGCCCTGCTCGGCAATGCGCTGTTCGGAACGCTGCTCGTCGACGACCCGTCGACACTCGAGGTGGAACACAAGCTCGCCACCGACTTCTCGACCACCGACGGCGGTGCCACGTTCACGTTGACCCTCCGCCCGGGCCTGATGTTCTCCGACGGAACTCCGCTCGACGCGCAGGCGGTCGCATTCAACTGGGACAGGCTCCGCGATCCGTCCGTCGCCTCGAATTCGCTCGCGCAGGCATCCCAGGTCGCGGCGACGGAGGTGGTGGACGACACCACCCTGCGGATCACGATGGCGTCACCGAATCCTCATTTCGCCCACGCCGTCACGTCGAGTTCGCTGAATTGGATCGCCTCCCCCATCGCCCTCGGGAAGGGCCGGGAAGCATTCGATGCCGAACCGGTCGGCGCCGGACCCTTCGTTCTCACCGAGTGGACACGTCAGGACCGCATGCAACTCGAACGGAACCCCGATTACTGGGACGCACCGCGCCCCTATCTCGACGCCATCACGTTGATCACCGTCAGCGACGTCAACCAACGGACGAATGTACTCACCAGCGGGGCAGTCGATCTGGTCGCGGAGTCGAGCTGGTCGGCGCTGCGGCGGGCAGAGCAGGCAGGATTCCCGACGCAGATCGTCCCGGAAGGCGGCGGACAGTACATCGCACTCAACGCACGACGGGCACCCTTCGACGACGTCAGAGCACGAAGAGCAGTGACCTCCGCGTTGCAGCTCGACGGCATCGACAGCGCGGTCTTCGAAGGGAACGGTGAGGTCCCGAGCACACTGTTCCCGGAGTCGTCGCCCTTCTTCGCGGACATCGCGCTGCAGGAACACGATCCCGACGAGGCGCAGCGTCTCTTCGACGAACTCGCCGCAGAAGGAAAACCGGTCGAGTTCACCTTCCTCGCAACATCGCTCGTCGAGATCCGGACGGTCGCGGAGACGGTGCAGGCCCAACTCGGTGCCTTCGACAACGTCGATGTGAAGGTCGAGGTACTCGACTACGCGGCGTTCATGCCGCGGTACGCAGCGCGGGAGTTCGACGCGACCATCTGGTCGGCGAACGTGCAGGAACCCCACACCACGCTGTGGCACCAGTTCCATTCGGCATCATCGGGAAATGTGGCGGGTATCGCCGATGCTGAACTGGACGCGGCGCTCGAGGCCGGCCGGGCGGCGACCTCGCCGGACGACCGGCTCGAGGCGTACACGACGGTCCAGCAACGACTTGCGGATCTCGACGTGGGTATCTGGTACGTGCGCGCGGCACCGTCGGTGATCCACGTTCCCGGTCTTCACGGCGCCCGCATGTACGCCTTGGGTTCCCCCTTACCGGAGGAACTCTGGCTGACCGCGTCCGGATAGTCGCCCGCCCGTGTCGTTGACGCATCCGTCGTCCTCGCGTTAACGTGCGCGGAACTGTTACCGCAGGCATGGGGGCCCGGGTGAGATCACGCCGCACCGTCGCATTCGTCGTGGCGGCGGTCGTCGCCTGCACCGTGGCCTTCTCGGGGCCCGCGACAGCCGATCCCACCGGCGGTGACGCGGGCGCCTCCTGGCAGGACCTCGTCGACGCCCCCGACACCTATCCGAACACCGCGGTCGAGTGGGACGTTCCCATCACGCTCAGCGACGGCACGGTCCTCCGCGCCAACGTCTTCCGGCCCGCCGGTGCCGACGGAACACCGATCGAGGAGCCCACACCGGTCGTTCTCGGCCTCACTCCGTACACCAAACTGCTGTCGACCCTGGCGTCGGTCGCGATGGAGGATCCGCAGTTCGCCCCGATCGTCGACGAACTCGGATCGATTCCGAACTTCGGAGCCCCCTTCGACGGAATCACCGAACTCGCTGCACCGGCAGCGCAACTCGGCCGGATGTTCGGTCTCAACCGCGATCTCGTCCGCAACGGTTACACGCAGGTGATCGTCGATGTGCGGGGCACCGGTTTCTCCCACGGGAAGTGGGACGTGCTCGGCCCGCGCGAGCAACAGGACACCGTCGAGGTCATCGACTGGGCCGCGAAGCAGGAATGGTCGAACGGCCGGGTCGGAACGACCGGTGTCTCGTATTCGGCCATCAACCAGATCCAGGCGGCGGGTCTGCGTCCCGCGGCCCTCGACGCGGTCTTCGCCGTGGAACCCGGCAACGACCTGCTCCGCGACATCGTCGGCACCGGCGGAGCGGTCGGGGTGGGCTTCATGCCCGCCTGGCTCGCTCTCGTCAACGGTCTCAAGTGGATCCCCGACATGGAGGCCCTGTTCCAGGGTCGCTTCGACGCGCAATGGCTGCGGGACAGGCTCGTCGATCCCGCTACGAAGCTCCCCGAACTCTTCGAGGTCCTCACCGCCCCGAATGTCGACGGCGTGTCCCCCGGAGCCCTCGAGGTCGCCCAGGACGGACCGTTCTACCGGCAGCGAGAGGCACGACTCGAATCGATAGAGGTGCCCACCTTCGTAATCGGGAACTGGCACGACATCTTCGCGAACAGCGAACCCGACATCTACAACCGCATCCCCGTCGATCCCGGCCGGAAGCAACTCGTCATGGGCGACGGTTACCACGCGGTTCTCGGTGCCGGCTTCGGCACACCCGGGCACCCCCCGGCCACCGCGGCGTTGCAGCGCGCCTGGTTCGACCGGTGGCTGAAGGACATCGACAACGGCATCGACGATTACGGCCCGGTGACCCTGCTGCAGCAGGGTGGTGAGTGGGTCACGACCGACCGATTCCCCCGGCGCGATATCGACCACGAGAAGCTCTACCTCTCGGCGGCGCCGAGCGGGACGGCCGGGCACGCGCTCCACGACGGCACGCTCGTCACCTCGGCCATGGAGGCTCCGCACCGTCTCACGGTCGCACCGGGGCTGCGAGGCGTGTGTTCTCGCCAGGCGGCACAGGGGACCGCCGGCATCGCGGTGCTGCTCGGATCCGCGTGTACGAGAGACGCACGGGTCAACGAAGCGGAGGGCCTCACCTTCACCGGCGCACCGGTCTCCGAACGGACCGTGCTCTCGGGCCCGTTCACCGTCCACCTCGAGACAGTCCTCGACGCCCCGGACGGATTCTGGTCGGTCTCCGTGAACGACGTCGCGCCGGACGGGCGATCCACCGTCCTCACGACCGGTTCCCTGGTCTCGTCGCTGCGCGCGATCGACGATGCGAAGAGTACGTTCACCGCCGAGGGTGACTATGCACGGGCACAGCCGGTACTGACTCTCGAGTCCCGGCAGCCGATCGTCCCGGGGCAGCGGACGGGACTCGACATCAGCACGCTGCCGACCGAGGCGGTCCTGCAACCGGGCCATCGGCTCCGGGTGGACGTCTACGCCTCGAGTGTCCCCCGCTCACTGCCGCTCGGGCCGATGCTGCACGAGAGCGGTCTGCGGCCGCAGCACCTCGAACTGAGTGCCTCCTCACCGAGCTTCGTGACGGTCCCGGTGGCGCGCTGATCGCGGCACGCTGCGAACCGTCTCCGGCCGCTGGGCCGCGCTCGCGGATCTGCCTGCTCGACCTCCCGTTTCCCTACACTGGTAGCCACCCGTGAGGGAGAGTGGGCTATGGACGACAGGCCGAGTTTTCCGGTTCTCCACGACCGAAGACCGCCGGCATGACCACCGACACTCTCGTCAACCTGATTCTGGTCCTGGTATTCGTGCTGATCGGCGGGGTGTTCGCCGCCACCGAGATCGCGTTGGTCTCGCTGCGCGAGAGTCAGCTCCGGGAGCTGGAACGACGCAGCAACCGAGGTCGCCGCACAGCGGCTCTGGCACGGGACCCGAACAGATTCCTCTCGGCGGTACAGATCGGAGTCACCCTCGCAGGGTTCTTCTCCGCCGCCTACGGCGCGTCCACCCTGGCACCCGATCTGGCCCCGACGCTGCAGAACTGGGGGCTGTCCGACAGCACCGCCCACGCGATCGCGCTGGTCGGCACCACCCTGGTCATCTCCTATCTGTCGTTGGTGCTCGGTGAACTGGTCCCCAAACGCATCGCCCTGCAGCGCGCAACCACGATGTCGCTGGCCGTCGGACCTCTCCTGGACCGATTCTCGGTCGTCATGCGGCCGGTGATCTGGTTGCTGTCGATCTCCACGGATCTTCTGGTCCGCTTGCTCGGCGCCGATCCCACGCGCAAAGGTGAGGAGATCACTCGCGAAGAACTCCGCGACCTGCTCGTCGGGCACGAAGCTCTCGTCGAGGACGAACGCAGCGTGCTCACCGAGGTCTTCGATGCCGGTACCCGCCATCTGACCGAGGTGATGCGACCGCGCACCGATGTCGACTTCCTCGCCGCCGATACGCCGGTCCCCGATGCCCGGGCCATCGCTCTGGCCGGCACGCACAGTCGTTTCCCGGTCACGGCCGAGACCGTCGACCATGTGATCGGGTTCGTGCACCTGCGGGATCTGCTCCACTCGGACGCGACCGGCCGGAGCCTTACCGTCGGCGATCTGTGCCGGCCGATTCAGGCCCTGCCGGGCTCGCAGCCCGTCCTGTCGGCGCTGAAGGACATGCGGCACAACAGCGCCCAGATCGCGATCGTCGTCGACGAATACGGCGGTACCGCCGGGATCGTCACCATCGAGGATCTCGTCGAGGAAATCGTCGGTGAGATCGACGACGAGTTCGATCCGGACGACTCTCCCGTGCTCGAGCGGACCGGCGGGGCACAGTCGCCGTCCCTCCCCGAGGTCGACGGCCGACTGCACGTGGACGATTTCGCCCGTGCGACCGGCATTGCACTGCCCGAGGGGCCCTACGAGACCGTCGCCGGCTACGTCCTGCATCGTCTGCAGCATCTCCCCCGGCCGGGCGAGAGTGTGGCCGTCGACGGCAGTCTGCTCACCGTCGACGATGTCGACGGTCACCGGATCGCCCGGCTTCGCCTGACCCGCCGTTGACTCCCCTCACGGACGCACTGCGGCCGGTACCCCGGGTTCGGGGCACCGGCCGCAGTCGGTGATCATGCTCAGGCCGCAGCGCCGGCAGTGGGCAGCAGTCGTTCGAGCACGTCGCTGAGGGTGATCAATCCGACCACCTGCCCGTCGGAGGTGACGGTGGCCAGGTGGTTGCGGCTCTCACGCATCGTGCGCAGCGCCTCGTACACCGGGACCTGGGCTTCCACCGTCAGCGCCGATCGCATCAACTGCCTCGCGGTGGTCCCCGGTTCGGCGGCGAGTGCATCCCGCACATGCACCACCCCGTCCACGTGACCGTTCGCGCGGACGAGCAATCGCAGGTGCCCGGTGCGGCGAGCGGTCTCGCGGATCTGTGCGATATCCGCCTCGGGCGGCACGCTGCTCGGCCGGGCATTCGGGCGGACGATGTCGCCCACGGTGAGCGCCTCGAGTTCGAGAGCGCTGGTCAGATGCCCGTGGTAGCGCTCGTCGAGCGTGCCGACGGTAGCCGAGTGCTCGACCAGATGCCGCAGGGCATCGGGATCCTGGCCGGCGTTGACCTGGTCGACCGGGTCGACACCGACCCTGCGCAGGCACCAGTTGGCCATGTGGTTGAGCTGGACGATCAGCGGGCGAGCGACCCACATGAACACGCGCATCGGGATCGCCAGCATGGTCGCCGACTTCTCCGGGTGCGCGATCGCCCACGACTTCGGCGCCATCTCACCCACCACCAGGTGCAGGAAGGTGACGATGATCAAGGCCAGGACGAAACCGGCGACGTCGGCCAGCCACAGCGGTGCACCCCAGCTCTCGAAGGCGGGAGTCAGCCAGTGGTGCACGGCGGGTTTGGTCACCGCACCGAGTGCCAGGGTGCACACGGTGATACCGAGCTGGGATCCGGCCAGCAGCACCGACAACTCCGAAGCGCTGCGCAGCGCCGCTCGCGCCGACCTGCTGTTCGGTGCGGCGTCCTCGAGGCGGTGACGACGGGCAGCGATGAGCGCGAATTCCACAGCGACGAAGAAGGCACTCGCGGCGATCAGTCCGACGGTGACGGCAAGAACGATCCAGGGATTATCCATCGGTACGTCCCCTTTCCTGCTGCGCCGGCGCGGTCTCCTCCGTAGGGCCCGGGGCCGGTGCGAGGTGCACGCGCAACGAGGACGGCACGTGCTTGTCCACCGCCAGCACCTCGGCGACCAGGACTTCGGACTGCGGTGCGCGTTCGTGCACCAGATCCGCCGGGTCCGGTGCAAGAGCGATCGTGACGGTCTGTCCCACCTCGGGCAGTCCGCCGTATTCGGTGATGATCAATCCGGCGAGTGTTTCGTAGTCTCCCTCGGGCAGTTCGTGACCGAGGGTGCGCGCCACCTCGTCGAGGTGCACGTCACCGCGGATGCGCCAGCCGTCTCCGTCGGGCACGATGACCTGCGCCTCGAGAGCGGGGTCGTGTTCGTCGGCGATCTCGCCGACGAGTTCTTCGGCCATGTCCTCGACGGTGACGACACCGGCGAAGCCGCCGTATTCGTCGATGACGAGCGCCATTTCCTCTTTCTCTTCGGACAGGCGGGCCAGGACGTCCGGCAAGGGCAGCGTGGTCGGGACGATCACCGCCGGGCGCAGAGCGTCGGCAGCGGACCCGGCCTCGGAGGGACGGTCGAGCAGATCGTGCAGGTGCACCACCCCGAGCAGGTCGTCGGTGCTCTCACCGACGACGGGATAACGGGTGTGCCCGGTGCTCATCTTCTCGAGCACTCCGGTCAGCGGTTCGTCGGCACGGACGTAATCCACCCGGGCCCGCGGGATCATCGCGTGTTCGGCGGTTCGGGTGGGGAAGTCGAGGATCCGGTCGAGCAGAGTCGACAGTTCCCGGGGCAGTTCACCCGTCTCACGGGACTCCGCGACGATGTGCTCGAGATCACGAGGCGTGGCCGAGTGTTCGACATCGTGGACCGGCTCGATACGCAGCGCGCGCAGCAGCAGATTCGACGAGGCATCGAACAGCGTGATCAGCCAGCCGAACAGCTTCAGATACAGCGTGGTCGACAGGGCCAGCCACCGGGCCACCGGCTCGGGCCGGGCGATCGCGAGGTTCTTGGGGAACAGCTCCCCGAACACCATCTGCACCACGGTGGAGAAGGCCACGGCCAGCAGGGTGCCGATCGCGATGCCCACAGCAGTGGGGATCCCCACGCCGCCGAGCAGCTCGCCGAGGCCACTGCCGATCAGAGGTTCGGCGACATAGCCGACGAGCAGCCCGGTCACGGTGATGCCCAGCTGCGCGCCGGAGAGCATGAACGAGGTGCGGCGAGTGACCGTCAGGGCACGGGCGGCAGCACTGTCGCCGGCTTCGGCGCGGGCTTTGAGGCGGGAGCGGTCCACCGCCATATAGGCGAATTCCTGCGCGACGAAATAGCCGGTCAGCGCGGTGATGGCCAGGACTACGAGGATTCCGAGTGCGATTCCGGCGACGGTCAGCACGGCCGGATCCGATGTGCGGTGACGGGCGAATCGTCACACAGGGGCTGGGAGGGTCTTCGAGGTTTGCGCTTGGCGCGTCTCATGGCTCTCTCTGCGGTAGGAAACAACTACCCGATCCAGCATAAGGGGATCCCGGCGATTCAGCGATCGCCGGGACGGCGCACACACGAATACCCGCCCGGTTCCGCGCCGGGACGACGCGATGATGTTCGATGATCGGGACCATCGTGAGAACGGAAAGAGACGCTTCGATGACGACCGCACCGGCAACCACCCCGAAGGCTTCGTGATGGCCGGTAGGTTGCGGGTGCCACTGAGGCGCTCCGACACGCTCACCGACCGACCGGACTTCGCGCTCGTAGGCGTACTGCGGGTCCCGAAGGAACAGACCAGTCCGGGACGCGCGATCGCACGCCGCATCGGTTACGCCGTAGCCGCTCTGGCGGTGGCCGTGATCGTGGTGTTCCTGGGCCGGGACGGTTACCGCGACGTGCAGGAGAACCCCCTGTCGTTGCTGGACTGCATCTACTACGCCACCGTGTCGCTGTCGACCACCGGCTACGGGGACATCACCCCGATCACACCCCAAGCCCGGTTGATCAACGTCCTGGTCATCACCCCGCTGCGGGTGTTCTTCCTCATCGTCCTGGTCGGCACCACCTTGTCGGCACTGACCGAGAACTCCCGGCAGGCGTTCAAGATCCAGCGGTGGCGCCGCCGCGTGCGCAATCACATCGTCGTCGTCGGTTACGGCACCAAAGGACGCAGCGCCGTCGATGCGCTGCTCGCCGAGGGACATTCACCCTCGGAGATCGTGGTCGTCGACACCGACCCGATCAGCCTGGACATCGCGTCGCGTCAGGATCTGGTCACCGTGCAGGGCTCGGCCACCAAATCGGATGTGCTGCAACTGGCCGGGGCCCGCCGGGCCGCGTCGATCATCGTGGCGACCAACCGCGACGACACCGCGGTACTCGTCACGCTCACCGCCCGGCAGCTCGCGCCCCAGGCGCGGATCGTCGCCGCAGTCCGTGAATCGGAGAACACCCATCTGCTGCGTCAGTCCGGCGCCGATTCGGTCGTGGTGTCCGCCGAGACCGCCGGGCGCTTGCTGGGGCTGGCGCCTTCCACCCCCACCGTGGTGGAGATGATCGAGGATCTCCTGACGCCCGAGGACGGCTTCGCCGTGAGCGAACGCGGCGTCGCACCACACGAAGTCGGTGTTCCCCCTCGCGAGTTGCCGGAGATCGTGCTCGGCATCGTCCGCGAAGGACATCTCATCCGGGTGGACTCTCCCGCGCTCGGGGTGCTCGCCGCCGACGACAGGTTGCTGTACGTGCGCGTAGTGTCCGGCTGACACCGCTCCGGACGGGGCACGGCGACGAAAACTCGCGGGAGGCGTCCTGTACGGGCGCCGGGGGTGCACTATGGACCGGGTACCGTCTTCCCTCACGAACCACGATCCGCACCCGGAGCCGCGTTGACCGACGACCACCTCACTCGACCTCCCTACCGCAACGGTGTCGGTAGTGCGGCATTGATCGCGGGTATCGCTGCGGCCCTGTTCGCGTTCGTGCCGTTCGTCGGGGACATCGTCACCATCCCTGCCGGAGTGGTCGCCGTCGTGTGCGGGTGGATCGGACTCGAGCGGGTCGACAAGGGAACCGCGTCCAACCAGCGCGACGCCGTGATCGGCGGAGGCCTCGGCGTCGCGGCGCTGTTCGTGGTCTTCATCGTCTTCGCCGCGACCTACGACAGCACCTAGACCGGCCTCCCGATCAGCAGCATCTGCTCCCCGGGTTCGTCTCCGCTGCGGCGTGGCGCTCGCGCCAGTAGTCCCGTTCGCTCAGCGGGGGCCGTTCGGGGTGCAGTCGGCGATGCAGCGCGACATAGCGTGCGTAGTCGTGATCTCCCATGAAGGCCCCGACCCACCACCACGCACGCCGCAGCGCCGCGATCACGAATGCTCCCGATTCCGAGGACCGGGCGCGGAATGCGCCGCACCGGGAGCGCGCACCTTGCCCGACGCGATCAACTCGTCCCACTCCTTCTGCAACTCACGCTCGACCGGGGTCGGCACGAAGCCGGCCGGGGCGAAGATCTTCGACGGCACGGCCGGTGTCTCGGTCGTGGGCATTCCGCCGGCCCGGATCGATCTGATGCACACCACTGCCCCGGCGGCCACCACGATCAGTACGAGCACGGCGAACACGATCGACAATGTGCCCTGGATGAAGGTGTTGCGGATGACGGCCTCCATCTCCGCCGCCGTCTTCGCGGACCCGAAACTGGTTGCGCCACTGCTCTTCGCGTCGACGAACGCCCGGTGCTGCGCCCAATAGCCGACGGCGCGGTCGCCGGAGAAGATCTTCTGCCACGACGCCGTCATCGTGACGACGAGATCCCACAGCAGGGGCACCCCGGGTATCCAGGCCCACTTCAGCAATCCCTTCTTCACGACGATCGTGAGCACGACCGTCAGGGCGATCGCCGCGAGCAGCTGGTTGGCGATACCGAACAGGGGGAAGAGGGTGTTGATGCCGCCCAACGGATCGGTCACTCCCATCAGCAGGATGGCACCCCACGCGGCGACCACCACGAAGGAGCAGAACCAGGCTCCGGGACGCCACGAGGGGTCCTTGAACCGCTGAGCAGGCCCCCCGAAGTTGCCGAGCGAATCCGACAGCATGAACCGGGCGACACGGGTTCCCGCGTCGACCGTCGTGAGAATGAACAACGCCTCGAACATGATCGCGAAGTGGTACCAGAACGACTTCAGGGCATCGCCGCCGAACAGGTCGCTCAGCACCTGGGACATGCCGAACGCGAGCGTCGGTGCGCCACCCGTGCGGGAGATGATCGACTCCTCGCCCACCGCGGTGGCCGCGCCGGCGATCTCTTCCGGGGTGATGTCGGGCGGGGCGAGACCCAGCCCGTTGACGTACTCCGCGGCGGTCTCGGGTGTGCCTCCGGTGAGGGCGGCCGGCGCGTTGAGCACGAAGTAGAGATGCTGGTCGATGATGCACGCGGTGACGAGCGCCATGATCGCGACGAACGACTCGGTGAGCATGCCGCCGTAACCGATCAGCCGTGTCTGCTTCTCCTTCTCGAGCAGTTTCGGTGTGGTCCCCGAGGAGATGAGGGCATGGAATCCCGACAGGGCTCCGCACGCGATGGTGATGAACAGGAACGGGAACAGCGATCCGGCGAAGGCGGGGCCGTCACCGTCGATCGCGAACGACGTGATGTCGGGCATCTCCAGATTCGGCCGCGCGACGAGGATGCCGATCGCGAGGAGGACGATGGTGCCGACCTTCATGAATGTCGACAGATAGTCGCGCGGGGCGAGCAGCAGCCATACCGGCAGCACCGAGGCGGCGAATCCGTAGGCGATCATCAGCCACGCGATGGTCACCGGCGACAACGTGAACCATTCTTCGCCCCAGCCGGTTTCGGCGACGGCTCCGCCTGCGACGATCGCCAGGACCAGCAGCACGACACCGATGCCCGACACCTCGGCGACCTTGCCGGGCCGCAGATACCGGAGGTAGACGCCCATGAACAGGGCGATGGGGATCGTCATCGCGATGGAGAACAGACCCCACGGGCTCTCCGCCAGGGCGTTGACCACCACCAGGGCGAGCACCGCGATGAGGATGATCATGATGACGAGAACCGCCACGATCGCGGCGACACCGCCGACAGGACCGAGTTCCTCGCGGGCCATCTGCCCGAGACTGCGTCCGCGGCGGCGCGAGGAGATCCACAGTACGAGGAAGTCCTGGACCGCTCCGGCGAAGACGACCCCCACGATGATCCAGATCGTGCCGGGGAGATAACCCATCTGAGCGGCGAGAACGGGTCCGACGAGCGGGCCGGCGCCGGCGATGGCGGCGAAATGGTGGCCGAACAACACCCGACGGTCCGTCGGCATGTAGTCCTTGCCGTTCTCGAGTTCCTCGGCGGGGGTCGCGCGGTCGTCGCGCGGTTGCACAATCTTACGTTCGATGAACTTCGCATAGAACCGGTAGGCCACGAGATAGGTACAGACAGCGGCGATGACGAACCAGACCGCGTTGATCTCCTCGCCGCGCACCAGCGCGATCATCGACCACGCGACGGCACCCAGGACGGCGAGCACCACGAAGACGATGCGGGCTGTGGGCGACATCGGCGTCCGGTCGATCACACCGACCGGCGGAAGATCGGGGTCGGTGCGGAGATACTCGACCTCGCTGGTCCTCGGCGCGGGCTCGACCGCCATCTCGGCTCCTCACCGGGCCGCCGCCAAGCCCCCCGGGGGTCGCGACGAAGCCCCTCGAACGTGCACGATTTCGACCAGCGTCACGCTACCCGCGCACGTGCGTCCGGGAACCGGAATCGATCAGCCCCGTGCCGCGATCCTCGCGCGTACCTCGGGCCGCCGCAGTGGCGGAACCGTCGGCGGCGGTTGCCGCCGATCGGGAAGCACCCCGAGTAGTCGCGTGGTCGTCGCCGCGACCTCGGCGACCGCCTGATCGAAGGCTTCACGCGTGGTGTCGGAGGGTTTCGTGATCCCGCTGACCTTACGGACGTACTGACGCGCGGCCGCTTCGATCTCCTCAGCGGTCGCAGCCGGTTCCAGCCCGCGCAGCTCCGTGATGTTCCGGCACATGCCTCGAGGGTAGTCCTGCCCGGCGGTGAGGGTGATCCTGTTCGGCAGCAGGGATACCGCCGCCGATACGGACGTGGACACAACGCCCCGAGGGCGGTGAGCACGATGCTCACCGCCCTCGGGGCGTCGTCCGGATCTGTGACTACTCCGCGATGCGCTCGATGATCGTCGCATTGGCGGTGCCGCCACCCTCGCAGATGGTGAGCAGGCCGTAACGACCGCCGGTGCGCTCGAGCTCGTTGAGGAGCGTCGCCATGAGCTTGGTACCGGTCGCGCCGAGGGGATGGCCGAGAGCGATCGCGCCGCCGTTGACGTTGACCTTCGCCGGGTCGGCGCCGATCTCCTTGATCCATGCGAGGACGACGGGAGCGAACGCCTCGTTGATCTCGATCAGGTCGATGTCGTCGATCGTCAGACCCGCCTTCTCGAGCGCGTACTGCGTCGCCGGGATGGGGGCGGTGAGCATGAAGATCGGGTCGTCGCCGCGAGCGCTGAGGTGATGGATGCGGGCGCGCGGCTTCAAGCCGTACTTCTTCACGGCCTCGTCGGAGGCGAGCAGCACGGCGGATGCGCCGTCGGAGATCTGGCTCGCGACCGCCGCGGTCAGACGGCCTCCTTCGACGAGGGTCTGCAGCGATGCCATCTTCTCGAGGCTGGTCTCGCGCGGGCCTTCGTCGACGGCGGCGTCACCGAGCGGCACGATCTCGTTCTCGAAACGGCCCTCGGCGATCGCAGCCTTGGCGCGCTCGTGGCTCTGCAGTGCCCACTTCTCGAGCTCCTCGCGGCTGAGATCCCACTTCTCCGCGATCATCTCGGCGCCCTTGAACTGCGAGACCTCGTCGCTGCCGTAACGCTCGGTCCATCCGGTCGAACCACCGAAGGGTGTGTCGAATCCGTACTGCTGGCCGACGATCATCGCTGCCGAGATCGGGATCTGCGACATGTTCTGGACACCGCCGGCGATGATGAGGTCGGCGGTGTTGCTCAGGATCGCCTGCGCACCGAAGTGCAGCGCCTGCTGGCTCGACCCGCACTGACGGTCGACGGTCACACCCGGCACGTGCTGGGGGTAACCGGCGGCGAGCCACGACGTGCGGGCGATGTTGCCGGCCTGTCCGCCGATGGCGTCGACGCAACCGAAGACCACGTCGTCGACGTCGGCCGGGTCGATACCCGTGCGCTCGACGACGGCCTTGATGACGTGGGCGCCGAGATCGGCGGGATGCACGCCGGACAGTCCGCCGTTCTTCTTGCCGATCGGTGTGCGTACCGCATCGACGATGTAGGCCTCGGCCATGATTGCTCCTTATTCGGGATTCGGGTTCGACAGTCCGTCGAGAACGATGGAAAGGTACTGCTGGGCGACCTGTTCGATGGAGAGATCGCCGCCGGGCCGATACCAGCGGACCGCGACCCACACGGTGTCTCGCAGGAACCGGAAGACGAGTACGAGATCGAGGTCGGGACGGAACGAGCCGTCGGCCATACCCCGTTCGATCACACCCACCCACAGTTCACGGAACTCGGTGTTGCGTTCGGCGATGTACGAGAACCGCTCACCCTCGAGGTGTTTCGCCTCTCCCTGGTAGATCGCGACCGCGGCGTGGGAGCGGTCGATCGCTTCGTAGGAGGTCGTCACGAGTGCCGCGAGAGTGTCGCGGGACGACAGTCCCGAAGCGATGATCTTGCGGTACCGGTCGAAGAGGTCGTCGAGGAAGCCGCGCAGGATCTCGTCGACCATCGATTCCTTCGAATCGAAATGGTGGTAGAGGCTGCCCGAGAGGATTCCCGCCGCATCGGCGATGTCGCGCACGGTCGTTGCTCGCACGCCCCGTGAGGCGAACAACTCTGCGGCGATCGCGAGCAGTTCGGCGCGGCGTCCCGACTTGCCGGTGGTGTCGTCGCGGGAGGGAGTCATGAGAGACATCCTTTCAAGCCACCGTGAGCGCTCCCCGCGGAGGGAGCGCTCACGGGCACGTTACGCGCGCTGGGAGGAGATCGACACGACCTCGCCGGTCAGGTAGGTGGTGTAGTCGCTCGCGAGCATCGCGATGGTGGCGGCGACCTCCCACACCTCCGCAGCCCGCCCGAACGCCTCGTCGGAGGCGAGCCGGTCGAGCAGTTCCTCGCTGGTGACCTTCGCGAGGAAGGCGTGCCGTGCGATCGAGGGAGCGACGGCATTGATCCGCACGCCGTACTCCGCGGCCTCGATCGCCGAGCAGCGGGTCAGGGCCATGACGCCGGCCTTCGCGGCGGCGTAGTGCGCCTGCGAGTGCTGTGCACGCCAGCCGAGGACCGACGCGTTGTTGACGAGCACACCTCCGTGATCGACCGAGCGGAAGTACCGCAGGGCCGCACGGGTGGCGCGGAAGGTACTGGTGAGGGTGATGTCGAGGACACGGTCCCACTGGTCGTCGGTCATGTCCACGACCGGGGTCTCGCCCCCGAGGCCGGCGTTGTTGATCAGCACGTCGATACGTCCGAGCTGTTCGGCCGATCCGGTGATGAGCGCGTCGACCTGCTCGGTGGACGAGACGTCGCACACGATCGACGCGACCTGCTGCTCCGGGAACTCCGCAGCGAGCTTGTCCGCGGCTTCCCCGAGGCGGCGCTCGTGGAAGTCCGAGATGAGCACGTCGGCACCCTCGAGCAGCGCACGTCGCGCCGACGAGAACCCGATCCCGGTGCCGGCTGCGGCGGTGACGACGACCTTCTTGCCCGCGAGGAGGCCGTGGCCGGGGGTCTCGACGGGCGGGGTCGCGAGGGGCGAGGTGGTCTGGGGTGAAGCGGTCACGGACGTGCCTCCCGGGGAAGGCCGAGCACGCGCTCGGCGATGATGTTGCGCTGGACCTCGTTGGATCCGCCGTAGATGGTGTCGGCGCGGGTGAACAGGAACAGGCGCTGCCACTCCGCGAGTTCGAGATGCTCGGGATCCGTGATGTCGGAAGGATTCCCGGCATGATCGTGGTCGGGGCCGATCAGTGAGGACGCGCCCTGCACGTCCATCGCGAGCTCACCGAGATCCCGGTGCCAGTTCGCCCACAGCAGCTTGGCGACCGACGCCTGGCCCGGATCGGCGTCGCCGAGGGTGCGCAGCGCGTGAGCACGCATGACACGCAGCCCGATTCGCGCCCGGGCGATCCTCTCCCGGATGCTCGCGTCGTCGAATGCACCGGTGGCTCGTGCGATCTCGACGACACCGTCGAGTTCGCGGGCGAAGCCGATCTGCTGGCCGAGCGTCGAGACACCGCGCTCGAAGGTCAGCAGCCCCATCGCGACCTTCCATCCGTCACCGGGAGCACCGACGACGAGATCGGCGTCGGTGACGGCGTCGTCGAAGAAGACCTCGTTGAACTCGGAGGTACCGGTGAGCTGCTGGATGGGACGCACCGTCACGCCGGGCTGATCGAGCGGGACGAGCAGGAAGCTCAGTCCGTGATGCCGCGTCGAGCCCGGTTCGGTGCGGGCCACGACGAAGGCCCACTGCGCGACGTGGGCGAGCGACGTCCATACCTTCTGGCCGTTGATCACCCACTTGTCACCCACCAGACGCGCGGTCGTGGAGACGTTGGCGAGATCCGATCCGGCACCCGGCTCGGAATAACCCTGCGCCCACAACTCGGTGACGTCGCGGATTCCCGGAAGGAAGCGCTTCTTCTGTTCCTCGGTCCCGAAGGCGATGAGGGTGGGGCCGAGCAGTTCCTCTCCGAGATGGTTGACGCGCGCGGGCGCATTCGCCTTCGCGTACTCCTCGTGGAAGATCACCCGCTGGTCCATGTTCGCACCGCGGCCGCCGTGCTCGGTGGGCCACCCGATACAGGTCCATCCGGCGGCCGCCAGGTGACGGTCCCACGCGAGTCGCTGTTCGAAGAATTCGTGTTCGCTTCCGGGTCCGCCCTTACCTCTGAGCTCGGCGAACTCGCCGGTCAGATTGTCTTCGAGCCACTGCCGTACGGTGGCTGCGAACTCCGCATTGTCCTGGCTCTCGCTCTCGTGCACGTCTGTACGATAACCTACCAAGCAATTGCTAGGTAGGGAGCTACGTGAACACAACACCCGGAACCACGCCGGCCGCCCTCATCCGTGCCGCACGCGACCACGCCGACCGGTGCGCGCTCGTCGACGGCGACACCCGATTGAGCTTCGCCCAACTGCACGAACACGTCCGGGTTTTCGCTGCCGCCCTCGTGGCGCGTGGCCTGCAACCCGGTGAGCGCGTCGCGATCTGGTCCCCCAACACCTTCCACTGGGAGATCGCCGCACTGGGCGCGCACTGGGCGGGCGGCGTCATCGTCCCCGTCAACACCCGGTACACCGGCAGCGAGGCCGCCGACATCGTCGAGCGGGTGCAGGCCGCCGCTCTCGTCGTCGCCGGCGACTTCCTCGGTACCGACCGGTACGCCGCCCTGCGCGAAGCCGCGCCTCACCTCGATGTTCCGACGGTGATACAAATCCCGCTGGGCGGCAACGACACTCCGAGCGACGACGTGTTCGGGTGGGAGGACTTCCTCGCCCTCGCCACGGACGGACTGCTCGAGCAGGCGGACGAGCGCGCATCGGCGGTACGTCCCGACGACGTCTGCGACATCCTCTTCACCTCGGGCACGACCGGTCGCAGCAAGGGAGTGTTGAGTGCGCACCGTCAGCTCATCGGTGTCGCACAGGCCTGGGCGGACTGCGCCGCACTCACCCCCGACGACAACTATCTGATCATCAACCCGTTCTTCCACAGCTTCGGATACAAGGCGGGCTTCGTCGCCGCTCTGCTCGCGGGCTCCACCGTCGTCCCCATGGCCGTCTTCGACACCGAGAAGGTCATGGCGATGGTGGCGCAGGAGGGCATCAGCGTGCTGCCCGGCGCACCGACGATCTACCAGAGCATCCTCGACCACCCGCGCCGCGGCGACTACGACATGTCGAACCTGCGGGTGGCCGTCACGGGCGCCGCCCCGGTGCCCGTCTCCCTCGTCGAACGCATGCAGAACGAACTGAGCTTCGACGCCGTGCTCACCGCGTACGGACAGACCGAGGCCGTGGTCGCGACCATGTGCCGCATCGACGACGATCCGGTGACCGTGTCGAACTCGTCCGGCCGTGCCACGGCCGACTTCGAGGTACGTATCGGCGACAAGGGCGAGATCCTCCTGCGTGGCCCCAATGTGATGCTCGGCTATCTCGACGATCCCGAGGCCACCGCCAAGGCGATCGACGAGGACGGCTGGCTCCACACCGGCGATGTGGGTGTCCTCGACGACCGCGGTTATCTCGACATCACCGACCGCCTCAAGGACATGTACATCAGCGGTGGGTTCAACGTGTATCCCGCCGAGGTCGAAGCGGCCCTCCTGCGCCTGCCGGGCGTGCACGAGGTCGCCGTGATCGGTGTCCCCGACGAACGTATGGGAGAGGTCGGACGGGCGTTCGTCGTCCCACTGGACGGACATCCGCTCACCGAAGACGACGTGATCGCGTATGCCAGAGAGAAACTCGCCAACTTCAAGGCACCGCGCTCGGTTCGGTTCGTCGATGCGCTGCCCCGAAATCCGTCCGGCAAGGTACTGAAGAACGTTCTGCGTGAGGAGAAGTCATGACCGTCCCGTACGAGCCCGATGTCGTCACCTACGAGGTGCGCGACGGCGTCGCGATCGTCACCCTGAATCGCCCCGACTACCGCAACGCCCAGAACTCGGTCATGACCTATGCACTCGACGCGGCCTTCGAGAAGGCCGTCGAGGACGACGAGGTGAAGGTGATCGTGCTCGCCGGCAACGGCAAGCACTTCTCCGCCGGACACGATCTGGGCACCCCTGGCCGCGACCACCACGTGCACTACGACAACAAAGCCGTCATGTGGTGGGACCACGTCGACAAGGAAGGCGGCGACCAGCGCTACGCCCGGGAGATGGAGGTCTATCTCGGGATGTGCCGTCGCTGGCGCGAGATTCCCAAGCCCACCATCGCCTCCGTGCAGGGTGCCTGCATCGCCGGCGGCCTGATGCTCGCGTGGGTGTGCGATCTCATCGTCGCCTCGGAGGACGCCTTCTTCTCCGATCCGGTCGTGCGCATGGGCATCCCGGGCGTCGAGTACTTCGCCCACCCGTGGGTTCTCGGCACGCGCTTCGCGAAGGAGATCCTCTACACCGGCGACCGCTTCTCGGCGCAGCGTGCGTACGAGGTCGGCATGGTCAACCGCGTGGTTCCGCGTGAGCAGCTCGAGTCCGAGACGCTCGCCCTCGCCGCCCGCATCGCGGAGATGCCGCGCTTCGGGCTCGCGCTCACCAAGCGCGCCGTCAACCAGTGCGAGGACCAGATGGGCATGCGCAACGGCATGGACTCGGTGTTCGGTCTGCACCACTTCGCTCATTCGTACAACGCCGAGGTCGGCACCGACTCCCTCGGCGGCATGAACGCCAAGTCGATGGCCGCGAGCGCGCGCCCGGTCCAGGAAGGGTCCAAGTAGTGAATCTCGAACTCGACGATGCCACCGTCGCGTTCCGCGACGAAGTGCGCGCCTTCCTCGAGGCGAACGTTCCCAGCACACCGCTGAAGTCCATGGACACCGCGGAAGGCTTCGAACAGCACCGCGAATGGGAACGACGTCTCGCCGACGCACGGCTGTCCGTCGTCTCGTGGCCCGAGGAACTCGGTGGCCGCGACGCGACGCTCGAGCAGTGGGTGGTCTTCGAGGAGGAGTACTACCGTTCGGGCGCACCGGGACGCGTGAGCCAGAACGGCATCTTCCTGCTCGCACCCACCCTGTTCGAGCACGCGAACCCCGAACAGCTCGCCCGCATCATGCCCCGCATGGCCCGTGCCGACGACATCTGGGCGCAGGCCTGGTCGGAGCCGGAATCCGGTTCGGACCTCGCGTCGCTGCGCTCGACAGCCACGAAGGTCGACGGCGGATGGCTGCTCAACGGCCAGAAGACGTGGAGCTCGCGCGCCTCCTACGCCGACATGGGCTTCGGTCTGTTCCGGTCCGATCCGGAGGCCCAGCGTCACAAGGGAATCACCTACTTCATGTTCGACCTGCGCGCCGAAGGGGTCACCGTCCGCCCCATCCCGCAGCTCGACGGTGAACCGGGCTTCGCGGAGATCTTCCTCGAGGACGTCTTCGTGCCCGACGATCCCGAGAAGCCCGGCGAATCCGGCGTCATCGGCCGTGTGAACGAGGGCTGGCGCGTCGCGATGAGCACGGCGTCGAACGAGCGTGGGCTGTCGCTGCGCGCACCGGGACGCTTCCTCGCGGCCACCGACCGGCTGCTCCGCAGCTACCGCGAGTCCGCCCTCCACGGCGATCCCGCTCTCCGCAACCGGGTCGCCGACGCCTGGATCGGCGCTCGTGCCTACGAGCTGTCGACCTGGGCCACCGTGACCCGCCTGCGGAGCGGCGGGCAGCTCGGCGCCGAATCGTCGATCAACAAGGTGTTCTGGTCCGACTGGGACATCGCCGCTCACGAGACCGCGCTCGACCTGCAGGGTCCCGACGCCGAGCTCGTCGACGGCTGGACCGACGGTTACCTGTTCTCCCTGTCGGGACCGATCTACGCCGGCACCAACGAAATCCAGAAGAACGTCATCGCCGAGCGGCTGCTCGGCCTTCCGAGGGGTGACCGATGAGATTCGCACTCGACGAGTCCCATGAGGACTTCGCGTCCAGTATCGATGCCCTGCTCACCAAATCGGACATGCCCGCCGTGATCCGCGCCTGGAACGACGGCGACACGGCGCCCGGCCTGCAGGTGTGGCAGCGACTCGCCGAAACGGGCGTCAACGGCCTGCTCGTGGCCGAGGACCACGACGGTCTCGGCGCCGACGCGGTCGATCTCGTCGTCGCCGTCGAGCAGCTCGGCCGCCACGCGGTACCGGGCCCCGTCGTCGAGACGGTCGCGGTGGCCCCCGCTCTGCTCGCCGCCACCGCTCCCGAACGGCTCGCACCGCTCGCCGCGGGTTCTCTCGCCACGGTCGCGATGCTCCCGCACGTTCCCTACGCGGTGGACGCGCACGTCGCCGATCTCGTCCTGCACGTCGCCGACGGAAACGTGTCGACGGGCTCGGCGGGAGACGCACGCGAATCGGTCGACCGGTCGCGCCGGCTCTTCCCGCTCTCGGCGCAGGAGCATCTCGGCTCCGTCGACACCGCGGCGGCTTTCGACATCGGTGTGCTCGCCGCAGCCGCCCAGTTGCAGGGTCTCGGCCGGACGCTGCTCGACACCACGGTCGAGTACGCGCAGCAGCGCAAGCAGTTCGGTCGCGCCATCGGATCCTTCCAGGCGGTCAAACACCACCTCGCCGAGGTGGCGGTCGCGCTCGAGATGGCCCGGCCCCTGCTGCACGGCGCGGCCGTAGCGGTGCGTGACGAACTGCCCACCGCCTCGCGGGACGTCTCGGCGGCGAAGGTAGCCTGCGGCGACGCCGCCTATCTGGCCGCCCGCACCGCCCTGCAGGTGCACGGTGCCATCGGTTACACGCAGGAGTACGACCTGTCGCTGTGGATCACCAAGGTCCGCGCCCTGATCACTGCGTGGGGCACGCCCGATGCACATCGCGCGCGGGTCGTCGATGCTCTCGAAGCAGCGGAGAACGAGAAGTCCGGAGCTACGTCATGACTTTCGAGACGGAGGAACGCGCCGCCCTGCGGGAATCGGTGCGCACCCTGCTCGCCAAGCACTCCGATTCCGCGGCGGTCCGCAGCGCGATCGCATCCGAGAACGGTTTCGACGCCGATCTGTGGTCGATGCTCGTCGAGCAGATCGGTGTGGCGGCCCTGGCCATCCCCGAGGAGTACGACGGTATCGGGGCGTCGGCTGCCGAAACCCACGTCGTCCTCGAGGAACTGGGCCGTGCCCTGGCCCCCACGCCGTTCCTCGGTTCCGCGGTGCTGGCAGCGCAGACGTTGCTGCTGTCCGGAGACGCCGCTGCCGCCGGCCGCCTGTTGCCGGGCATCGCGGCGGGCGAGATCGTGGCGGTGTGCTGGGCTTCCGAATTCGGCTGGGACAAGCCGGGAGTCGTGGCCGAGGGCGACACGCTCACCGGGACAGCCCATTACGTGCTCGGCGGCGACGTCGCCGACACACTGCTCGTGCTCGCGCTCGACGGTGACGACGTCGCACTGTTCGAGGTCGGCGCCGCAGTGGACGGGATCACGCGTCGTCGCGTTCCGACCATGGACCCGACTCGCGCTCTCGCCGAGGTGTCGTTCTCGGCGGTGACCGCCACCCGGATCCCGTCCTCCCCCGATCTCCTCGAGCGGCTGCGTGCCGCCGCGATCGTGGCGGTCTCCGCAGAGCAGGTCGGCGCAGCTCAGGCCGCACTGGATCTGACGGTCGAGTATGCGAAGAACCGGAAGCAGTTCGGACGCGTGATCGGTTCGTTCCAGGCGCTCAAGCATCGGATGGCCGACATGTACGCCCTGGTGGAGACAGCCCGGTCGATGTCCTACGCCGCGGCTCTGTCCCAGGACCCGCAGGACGCCTACGCCGCGAAGATCTACTGCTCCGAAGCCCTCTCGCAGGTCACCGCGGAAGCGATCCAGCTTCACGGCGGCATCGCCATCACCTGGGAGCACGACGCGCAGTTGTACTTCAAGCGTGCCCACGGCACGGCTCAGCTCTTCGGGGCACCGCACCGCTATCTGCACGCGATCGCGGTGTGACCCCACCACCCTGACCGAGCGCCGCTGCTCGATGCCACCGGTTCGCCACCTCGAAGTCCGTGCCGCACCACCGCACGGTTCGGGGTGGCGTTCGGCATTTCCGCCCCTCGAAGCCGGGGGACATGGAAAGCGAAGCGTCGACGGCGGCATGGTCGACACCTTCGGCGCAGGCTCCGCGAGGTGCCGGCTGCGCGGTTAGCCTGGATGGATGACAACTCCCGAAATCACGCTGAATTCCGGAACGACGATCCCGCAGCTGGGCCTGGGAGTCTGGCAGGCCACCAACGACGAGACCGAACGCGCCGTCCGTTACGCGATCGACGAGGCCGGTTACCGGCACATCGACACCGCTGCGGCCTACGGCAACGAGGAGGGTGTCGGCCGTGCACTCGCCTCGGCATCGGTGCCGCGCGAGGACGTGTTCGTCACGACCAAGCTGTGGAACGCAGATCAGGGTTACGAACAGGCGCTGCAGGCGTTCGACGCGAGCATGAAGAAGCTCGGTACCGACTACGTCGATCTGTACCTGATCCACTGGCCCCTGCAGAACCGGGAACGTCTGCTGCGCACCTGGGACGCACTGGAGAAGATCGCCGAGTCGGGCCGCGCGAAGGCCGTCGGTGTGTGCAATTTCGAGCCGCACCACCTGCAACTGCTGATCGACCGCGGTGGCATGCTGCCCGCGGTCGATCAGGTGGAGTTGCATCCGCATCTACCCCAGAACGAGATCCGCGAGTTCGCGAACGAGCACGGCATCGTCGTCGAGTCGTGGAGTCCGCTCGGCGGCACGAGCAACTCGGGGTGGGGCCCGAACTCCAAGCCGAACACCCTGCTCGTCGACCCCATCGTCACGCGCATCGCGGACCGGCACAGCAAGTCCCCGGCACAGGTCCTGATCCGCTGGCACCTGCAGAACGGCCTCGTGGTCATCCCGAAGTCGGTGCACGAGGAACGGATCAGCCAGAACATCGACGTCTTCGATTTCGAGCTCGACGACCTCGACCTCAGCGAGCTCGCCACCCTCGACGACGGGGTCCGCGTCGGGATGCATCCGGACGAGATGAACATGGGCGCACCGGACTGATCCCTTCCGCCCGGGAGTGGAACGTGTTCTCATTGTCGGAGTACGCACGTTCCATCCCGAAAGGGCAGCGATGAGCGAGACGATCACGCATCAGGTCCTCGGACAACAGATCGCGATGCCGGTGCAGGTGCGTACCGCGACGGCGTTCATGGCGATGTTCTCCGTTCCGGCACAGGCCGCACAGGAGCTGGCCGACCCCACCGGGCTGGAGATCCTGCAGTTCCGGCCGGGCCGCGGGATCTGCACTCTCGTGTTCGTCGATTACGTCGACGGTGATCTCGGACCGTACAACGAGTTCGGGGTGTGCTTCCTCGTCCGCGATCACGAACGGCCCGGCGGTTCCGTCGTGCAGGATCTGCGCAGCCTGGTCACGGGCGGTGCCGGCGCACTCATCCATCGCCTGCCCGTCGACGGCGAATTCACTCTTGCCGCCGGACGCGGCATCTGGGGTTTCCCCAAGTCCCTGGCCGATTTCGAGACCGATCATCACAGCGCTACCCGGCGGGGTTCGGTCTCCGCGGACGGCGAAGCTATCGCCGACCTGACGATCGCCCCGGGAATTCCCGTTCCCGGAAAGGGGATCGCGGCATCGCTCGCGGCGTATTCGCACCTCGATGGCGTGACCCGCCGGACGACCTGGGACATGAACCCCGCCGGGGTCCGGGCCCGCCTTGGCGGAGCGGATCTGCGGCTCGGGCACCACCCGATCGCCGAGGAACTGCGGAGCCTGGACCTTCCGAAGCGCGCGATCGCGACGTCGACCATCGCGGAGCTGAGAATGACCTTCGGCGACGCTGCCCCCGTCTGATCGGCTCCCCCGCTCAGGAGAGCGCACCCGTCACGGCGAGAACGACGACCGCCACACCCAGCAGGGTGTCGAGCACACCGCAGAACTCCGCCAGCGAGCGCGAGACCACCGTGTTCCGGCGGAAGTGCCGGTAATCCCAGGCGGCGTGGCCGAGCAGGCCCAGCCCGACGATCACTCCCCCCACGACAGGAGTGGCGAGGACCGCAACGACCCCGACGGCACCGAAGCCGAGCATGGCCACGGCCGACGGCCCGACGATCATCGCCCGGCCCGCCGGTGTGCGCACGGCCGCGTAGAGGGCGCCGGCGACACCGAGCGCGAGCATGAGCACGGTGACCTCGAGCGGTACGCCGAGAGCATCGGCAACGAGCTGTGCGGCCACGAGTGCCACGACGGTGCCGAGGAAGAGCGGCCACGCCGATCCGCGACGCCCCAGCAGGGCCGCGCCGAGGTAGACGAGCGCTGCCCCCGTGAGGACCGCCGGGAAATCGGTACCGCCGGCGAGGAGGAAGACAGCCGCGGCCACACCGACGAGGCTCGGCCAGCGGCGCAGTACCGACCGTACGAGAGCAGAACCCTTCGCGGGGTGCTCGACGGGGATCGCACCAGCTCGGATACCGGAACTCGTCATGGCACTCCCCTTAAGTTGAACAGTAGTGTTCGATTTATTGACCAGCGTAACCTGAACACCACTGTTCGACAAGAGGAGGACCCGGTGACAACCCACGAGACGTCTCCCCGGACCAAGCGGCGCGCGGACGCCGAACGGAACATCGAAACGATCCTCGACGCCGCCCGGGCCGTCTTGAGCCGCGACCCGGACGCGAGCATCGGGCAGATCGCCGGATCCGCCGGCGTCGGCCGCGTCACGCTCTACGGCCACTTCCCTACCCGCGCCGATCTCGTCGCGGAGGTGGTGCGACGTGCACTCGCCGACGCGGAGGAGGCCTTCGACCGGATCGACCTGACCGGTGATCCACGAGAGGCCCTCGGCCGCCTGGTCGCGGGTTCCTGGTCGCTCACCGCCGATGCGGGGGCGCTCCTCGCAGCCGCCGAGCAGGCACTTCCCGCCGAGGACGTCCGCGCCGCACACGACGGCCTGTTCGCTCGCGTGACCGCGCTCATCGATCGTGGCCGCGCCGAAGGCGTCTTCCGCACCGACCTGCCGTCGTCCTGGCTGGTTTCCGTCCTTCACAGCCTGGTGCATTGCGCCGCAACCGAAGTCGCAGCGGGGCGGCTACCGGCGGAGCGGGCAGCAGAGTACATCGTCTCGACGGCACTGCCCTCGTTCGCCCCACCCGTGGCACGACCGGCGGGCGGGGCTCACCGCGACGCGATCACTCCGTCGGCGTCCTGATACCCGCGCAGCCGGTCCACCGTGTCGTGCAGGTGCTCGTCGAGCAGTCGCCGCACACGGTCGGGCTCGGCGGAACGGATCGCCTCCCGCAACACCACGTGCTCGTCGACCTGCACGTGCAGATCCGGATAGGTCGTCTGCAACGCACCGAGGCACATCCTCGTCTCGACGAGCAGGGTGCGTGCGGCGCGCACGAGGCGGGGACTCGCCGCACTCTCCACGAGAATCTCGTGGAACCGCTGGTCGCCGTCCGAGACTCCGGCAGCATCACCGCGCTGCGCCGCGTCGCGCATCTCGTCGACGGCGGACCCGAGTTCCTGCCAGGTGCACTCACGACGTCCGTCGAGGACGAGTTCGAGTGCGCCACCCTCGATCACCCGGCGGCTGCGGTAGATGTCGACGACGTCGTCGAAGGTGAGCTCGGTGACGAAGATCCCGCGGTTGCGAATGCTGTAGAGCAGCCCCTCGGACAACAACCGCTGCATGGCTTCTCGCAGCGGTCCGCGCGACACCTCGAAGTGTGCCGCGAGCTCGGCTTCTCCCAGTTGCGCTCCGGGCGCGAGTGCGCCCCGGACGATCGCCGACCTGATCTGCTCGGCGATGAGCTCGGCCGTGGACGGCCGGGTGACAGGACGTAGATCTCCCAGATCACCGAGCACCATGATCGGCATCCTCCTCGAACAGCGAGCCCAGATCCGGGCATATCACTGTATATCCGGCGCACTGCAGCCCGTGCCAGACCGTGACCTGATTGGCGGTCAGCACCGGTTTGCCGATCCTCTTCTCGAGCTCGGGGAGGATGCGCAGTGTGTGCATCGCGGTGTCGGGCACCACGAGCGCCTCGGCATCGGGACGATCGTTGCACGCCACGAACTCGATCACGGCATCCTCCGGCAACGTTCCCACCTCGGCGGCCGTGTCGATCCCGGCGTCGGCGAGCGACACCACCTCCGTCCCGCCCGCCGCGAGAAAGGCGACGAACAGTTCGGCGACATCGCGCGGATAGCTCGCCGCGACCGCGACCCGGGAGAGCCCGAGAGCACGGAGGGCCTCGGTGAAGGCGATGCCGGTGCTGGTCGTGGGAACATCTCCGGCGGCACGCGCGAGTTGTTCGACCTGCAGACGTGCACCCTCCGGTCCGTACACGAAACTGCCGGAGGTGCAGGCCCAGACCAGCGCGTCGAGGTTCCGCCCCGCCAACTGCGCCACACCGCCGGCCAGTCTCGCCGGACTGCCGAGATCGAGAAGTTCGGGCACCGCATGCAGATCGGTGCCGTAGATGTGCGCGACGGGCAGAGCGACGCCGAGCAGATCTGCGGCGTAGGGATAGTCGTCCTCGGCGGCGTGATCCGGATACACGATCCCCACGGTGACAGGACGTTGCTCACGCTGCATCAGAAGACTCCCCTCAGCCATCGGCCCGGTCCGCTCATCGGCAGTTTCATCCGTCCGAGACACGCCCAGATGGTCAACTGGTTGGCCGTGAGCACCGGCTTGCCCAGTTCGCGCTCGAGCGGGGCGATCACGTCGTAGGTCGGCAAGTTGGTGCAACTGACGAAGATCGCCTCGGACTCGGGAGTATCGGCCGCCATGATGTGTTCGACGATGGTCCGGTAGTTCACCTTCCAGATACCGCCGCCCAGACCCAGATGCATGGAGCGAGCAGTTCCGACGCCTGCCTGACGCAGGAACTCGTGCAGCAACGAGGTCAATTCGGCGTCGTACGGGGTGATCACCGAGATCGTGGTGATCTCCAGGTGACGCAACGCTTCGAGCAACGCCCCGGAGGTCGTCACCGCACAGGCCGCACCGGCCTCACAGATCGCCTCGCACAGCGTGCGCTCGTAGTCGATCCCCTTGATGAAACTCCCCGAAGTGCAAAGATAGGCAACGACTTCCGGCTCCACATGCAGAACGTCGCGGGTCGCGGTCATGAGGTGACGCCGTTCGGACACGAGTTCCGCCATGGCCCTGCTGACCGGCACCGGTTCGTACGGCGTGCGCGCAAGATGCAGGCTCACCTCGAGCGGCGTCCACCGCCACAACTCGCGTTCGAGTGCGAGATCGAACGGTGCGATCACCCCTATCCCCCGCTGTGCCAGGGGCCCCTCGAATTCGGGGATGTTCAGTTCCATACGGCCCCTCGGCTCCGTCGCAGGTCCCCAGCCTTGAAGATTGTTGACAATAATACGAGGCACCCATACGGTGTCAACGTGAACGCGAAACCGGTCGTGGCAGTGCTTCATGCCGAAGCGGTGCCCGATCGGGCCCGGATGGCTCCGGTAGCCGAACACGCCACCGTCCGTTACACCGACCGCGCCGGGCTGGCAGCCGCGCTCGACGGTGCCGAGGTGTTGTTCGCCTACGATTTCCTGTCCGACGCCCTACCGGACGCGTGGCACGCGGCCCGCTCCCTCGAATGGATCCACGTCGCCGCGGCGGGAGTCGACGCCCTGATGTTCCCCGCCCTGCGCGACAGCGACGTCGTGGTCACCAACTCGCGCGGCGTCTTCGACGGCGCGATCGCCGAATACGTTCTGGCCCAGATACTCTCCTTCGCCAAGGACATCCCCGAATCGTTGCGACTGCAAGACGGTCACATCTGGAAGCATCGGGAGTCGGAACGGATCGCCGGTCGCTCCGCGCTGGTCGTGGGCACGGGCCCGATCGGCCGCGCCGTCGCCCGGCTGCTCGGCGCGGTGGGCATGCGCGTCCGCGGATCGGGCCGGCGGCCCCGCCACGACGACCCCGACTTCGGGATCGTCACCGCGACCTCCGATCTTCCGGCCGCGCTGGCCGATGCCGATTTCGTCGTGGTCGCCGCACCTCTCACCGAGCAGACCCGCTACCTCTTCGACGCGCGGCTGTTCGCCGCCATGAAGCCCGGAGCGCGATTCGTCAACGTCGGACGCGGCGAGCTCGTGCGCACCGACGACCTCGTCGAGGCATTACGCTCCGGTACCCTCGCCGGCGCCGCGCTCGACGTACTCGACATCGAACCACTCCCCGACGACCATCCACTCTGGGACATGCCGAACGTCGTCATCACCCCTCACAATTCGGGTGATGTCGTCGGGTGGCGCGATGCCCTGGTGGACGTCTTCGCCGACAACTTCGCCCGTCGGCTCGCCGGCGAACCGTTACGGAACGTGGTGGACAAGAAACTGGGTTACGTGCCCGGCGCGTGAGGGTCGACAGCGCCCGACGACAAGGAGGCCCCCGATGGAGCCCACAGACATGACCGCCGTCGAACTCGTGTCGGCGTACTCCTCCGGTGAACTGTCCCCCGTCGAGGCGACGAAAGCCGTGCTCGAACGGATCACGCAGCACGACCGCGAGATCAATGCCTTCTGCCTCGTGGACGAGGAGAAGGCAGTGGACCAGGCCCGTGCATCAGAACACCGCTGGCGGACAGGATATTCGAAAGGACTCCTCGACGGAGTGCCGATCTCGGTGAAGGACGTCTTCCTCACCGACGGATGGCCCACCCTTCGCGGTTCGCAAGCGGTCGACGAGGACCAGGACTGGAATGTCGACAGCCCGGTGGCCGCCCGCCTGCGCGAGGACGGAATGGTGTTGGTGGGCAAGACCGCCACTCCCGAGATCGCCTGGAAGGCGGTGACGGATTCGGCACTGCACGGCATCACCACCAATCCCGCAGACCCGACGAAAACGGCCGGCGGATCCTCCGGGGGCAGTGCCGCGGCCGTCGCAGCCGGCTTCGGCCCCTGCTCGGTGGGTACGGACGGCGGAGGGAGCATCCGTATCCCCGCCGCCTTCTGCGGTGTCGTCGGCTTCAAACCGACCCACGGCCGGATCCCGATCTTCCCGGCCAGCCCGTTCGGCCCGCTCGCGCATGCCGGACCGATCACGCGAACCGTCGAGGACGCGGCGCTGCTCACCGACATCCTCGCTCTGCCCGACCCCCGCGACCCCACCGCGCTGGCGCCGCCGCTCGCGACCTTCCGCGGCGGCCTCAATCGTGAAGTGGTGGGGATGGACGTCGCCTATTCGAAGGACCTCGGTTACGTGCGCGTGGACCGGGAGGTCGGCGCGATCGTCGACCGTGCGGTCGGAATCCTCGACGAGGCCGGGCTCCGGGTGACCACAGCCGACCCGGGCTTCGACGACCCACTCGAGGCGTTCGAGAACCTGTGGGCGGCAGGCGCTGCCACGATGTTGAAGTCCTTTCCCGAGGGAGCACGCGACAAGGTGGACCCGGGACTGGGACACGTGTGGGCGCACGGTGAACGCCTCGGAGCCGTCGACTACCTCGAAGCGCGTGCGGTCGCCGCGTCGATCGGCATCACGATGGGGATCTTCCATCAGAGATACAACGTGCTGCTCACGCCGACGGTGCCGATTCCCGCCTTCGAGGCCGGCCACGATGTGCCCCCGGGTTCGACGGCCACCTCGTGGCCCCAGTGGACGCCGTTCACGTATCCCTTCAATCTCACGCAGCAACCCGCCATCAGCATCCCCGTGGGGACCACCTCGGCGGGACTGCCGGTGGGTCTGCAGATCATCGGGCCGCGGCATTCCGACGACCTGCTGCTCGCCGTGGCGAGATTCGCCGAGTACGCACTGAGTTGAACGCGTGCGGACCGCACCGAGTCCAACGAGTGCGAACCGCACCTATGCGCGAGCGAAGCTCAGGGTCTCCCCGACCACGCCCTGGATCCAGAGGTCGTTGCATGCGACGGCGAGTTCGGCCAGACCGTCCTCGATCGTCGCGAAGACGTTCCCCGGAACCCAGCCCACATCACCGTTGAGCAGTAGGTTGTTCCGCCCGTAGAACAACGCGAGATCGGTCGCCCCCTGTGCGGCATGAGCCGCGGAACCGGGTTCGTAACCGTATGCGGGATTACCGATCTCCCAGGCCTCGAAGTCGAACAGGCATACGTCGCCGGGAATCGGGGTCACCGTCGGATTCTCCCGATGCGGTGCCGCGGTGATCCGCGGCACCAGCGTGTACAGCTCGTTGCGGGCGTACTTGGCGTGGAAGGCAGAACCGCTCTGCGGCAGCGCGTTCCACACCGCTTCACAGGTGAGCGGAGCATCGGAGTCGAGAAGTCGCGCGCGGCAGGTGACGCCGCGCTTGTCGAGGCCGATCGTGATGTAGCGGGCCATGCACCCTCCTGTTTGCGTCTACGAGATCTCGGCGAGAACCTCGGACCAGATCCCGAGTGCGTCCTCGACCTGCCGTGCGGTGACGATCAACGGCGGGATCATCCTCACAACGTTCATGAACGCGCCACATGTCAGCAACAGCAGACCTTTTCGTGCTGCGAGTTGTTGCGCCGCCGTCGCCCGGTCCCGGTCGGGCGCACCGTCGGTGGTGAACTCGACACCTACCATGAGACCGAGCCCCCGGACATCCCCGACGGCGTCGGTCGCCTGTTCGCGCGCACCCGCGAGCAGTTCGCGTCCGCGCACCGCTGCATTGTGGACGAGTCCTTCCTTCTCGATCACGTCGAGTGTGGCCACCGCCGCCGCACACGAGACCGCGTTGGCTCCGTACGTTCCGCCCTGCGAGCCGGTCCAGGCACGGGCCATGAGTTCCTCCGAGGCGGCGATACCCGACAGTGGAAACCCGCTCGCGAGCCCCTTGGCGATGGTGATGACATCAGGGCTCACTCCGAAGTGCTGGTGGCCGAAGAACTTTCCGGTTCGACCGAAGCCCGTCTGAATCTCGTCGAAGACGAGCAGGATGCCGTGCTCGTCGGCCCGCTGCCGCAGGCCCTGGAAGAATCGCGCGTTCCCGGGCACGTAACCGCCCTCGCCCAGCACCGGTTCGACGACGAAGGCCGCGGTCTCCCCGGGTGCCGAGACGGTCGCGAACAGATAATCCAGTTCGCGCAGTGCGAAATCGGTCGCCTCGTCCTCCGACCAGCCATAGCGGTAGGCAGTGGGGAAAGGCGCGATGTGCACACCACCCATCAGCGGCGAGAAACCCGCGGAGAAGCGGGTTCCCGAGGTGGTCATGGTGGCTGCGGCGACGGTACGGCCGTGGAACCCCCCGTGGAAGACGACGACGTTCGGACGCCCGGTCGCCTGACGCACCAGCCTCAGTGCTGCTTCGACGGCCTCGCTGCCCGAGTTGGCGAAGAACAACGAGTCCAGCCCTTCGGGCAGCACGGCACCGAGCCGCTCGGTGAGTTCGAGCAGGGGCAGGTGCATCACCGTCGTGTACTGCCCGTGAATGAGCGAGCCGACCTGCCGGCGGGCCGCCTCGACGACGTGAGGATGACAGTGACCGGTGCTCGTCACGCCGATACCTGCGGTGAAGTCGAGATAGCGGCGGCCGTCCGTGCCGTGGACGTAGCACCCCTCGGCGTGTTCGACGGTGACGGGCGTGGCCTGCACCAGGCGGGGCGACAGTCCGGTCATGACGGTCCTTCCGCACGGCCGGGAGACGCGAATCCCGCGACCTGTTGTCGGATTGTTGACAATATGGATAACACGCTGCGGAAGGCGGCGCAACGGTGAGCACCCCGGTGCGCGTTTCACTGCTCGTAGGCGAGGGCATCCGCACTGCAGGAAGCTGCATCGCCCACGGACGAGGACATCATGATCAGCAACGACGACATCGACACCCTCTCGCGCGCCACCGCATACGGCCCCGACGGCGACAAGCTCGGCCGCGTCGGAGAGGTGTACCTGGACAACGACACGGGCCGGCCCGCATGGATCACCGTCGTCACGGGTCTGTTCGGGACGCGCCGGCACTTCGCTCCCATCGACGAGGCCGAGCTCGACAGCTCGGGCGTACGCCTGCCGTACGACAAGGACACCATCACCGGCGCCCCGAACATCGACGAGAACGGCGAGCTCACCCCGCTCGAAGAGGACGAACTGTATCGCTACTACCGGCGAGCCGGCGACACCGGGGGTGCGGCCGGCAGGAGCGGCCCGGCCGGTGGCGATACCGGCAGGGACACCGGCGCACCGCACACCGGCGAGACGTACGGAACCCCCACACCGCCCACCGCAGGACAGTCGCACGCCCCCACCGCAGGGCAGTCGCACGCCCCCACCGCAGGACAGCCGCACACACCCCCCGCACCGCCTGCGGCAGGACAGTCGCACGCCCCCACCGCGGACTTCGCCCGCGAGGAGATCGCCGGCGACTACCGGCCGAGCGAAGGGCAGCGGGACGCTCCGCTCGGCCACTCCGTGCCGGGCGGAACCGGCTCGATATCCCCGGGCCCCGGTGACCCGGCCGGCGGCACTCCCCGGCACTCGGCCGCGGACACGGGATCCGACCAGGAGATCGTCGGACCGGGCCCGACCGGCCCCGCACATTCCCCGTCGCCGGCAGGTGGCACGCCGACCGCCGGAGACGACACCACCGGTTCGGGCGGCGCGGACGCGCAGCGGCCACGCAAGCCGCGACTCGTCCGGCGCGTGGTGACGACCGAGTACTACGAGGAGGCAACGGAGGACGACGGCGGCGACACCCCCCGTTCCTGACCGTCCCCTCTGCCGCACGGAGCCGGGTGCCCCCACGGGGAGCACCCGGCTCCGGCCTTACAACCAGGTGTCCTCGGTGACCGAAGTGAGGAATGCCTCGAGATCGTCCCTCCACGGCGCGGGGGCAGTCTTCTCCGGTTCGATACCGGTGTACCGACCGCGATAGAACAACAGGGGACGTTCCTTCTCGTCGCCCACCTCGCTCAACGAGGACACGCGGCCGAACACCACCCGATGATCTCCCCCGTCGTGCACGCTCTCGACGGTGCAGTCGATGTGCGCGAGCGACCCGCTCAGGACGGGTGAGCCCAGCGGCGACGGTGCCCAGTCGATTCCTGCGAACTTGTCGGGCTCACGTGAACCGAACCGTGCGCAGATCTGCTGCTGCTCCTCGGCGAGGACGTTGACGCAGAACCTTCCCGACCGTTCGATGGCCGACCACGACCGTGACTGCTTCGTCGGGCAGAACAGCACGAGTGGTGGGTCGAGGGACAGCGCCGCGAACGACTGGCACGCGAAACCCACCGGCGCACCGTCGTCGACGGTGGTGATGATCGTGATGCCGGTGCAGAACTGCCCGAGGACGGTACGGAACGTCTTCGGGTCGATCCCGGTGCCGTCTCCGGTCCCGGAACCACCACCGAGCGCGGGCATTACTGCATTCCCACCGAGAAGTCGTGACCCCACAGACTCACGGCGGTGGACTCCCGGGCGATCCAGTCCTCGTCCTCGACCTGCAATCCCTCGCAGCCGAACTCGACGTCGAAGCCGCCGGGGGTCTTCATGTAGAAGGACAGCATCTTGTCGTTGACGTGCCGGCCCAGCGTCGCGGACATCTTGACCTTCTTGCGCAGGGCCCGGTCCAGGGCGAGACCGACGTCGTCGGAATTCTCGACCTCGATCATCAGGTGCACGATGCCCGTCGGTGTGGGCATGGGCATGAAGGCGAGGCTGTGATGGCGCGGATTGCATCCGAAGAACCTGAGCCAGGCCGGCTTACCGTCGGCGGGCCGGCCGACGAGCTGCGGGGGAAGCCGCATCGAGTCGCGCAGACGGAAGCCCAGCACGTCGCGGTAGAAGCGGAGGGACTCCTCGTCGTCGTGCGTGGAGAGCACGACGTGCCCGAGTCCCTGCTCACCCGTGACGAAGCGGTGCCCGTACGGGCTGACCACCCGCCGGTGTTCGAGCGCGGCGCCGTGGAACGCCTCGAGCGTGTTGCCGGACGGGTCCTGGAAGACGACCAGTTCGTCGACACGGCGGTCGGCGAGCTGCTCCGCGGTGCCCTCCTTGAACGGCACGCCCGCAGCCGACAGACTGTCGCGGACCTGCTGGAGATCGGCGGCATTCGCGGTCTCCCAGCCTGCGACGAGCAGCCGGTCGGTCTCGTGCGGCTCGATCACCAGCCGCGCGGGGAAATCGTCCATCCGGAGATACAGCGCATCCGAATCGACGCCCTTGCCCTCGACCATGCCGAGAACCTTGAGCCCGTACTCGCGCCAGGCGGGAAGATCGGTGGCGCCGATCCGAAGATATGCCAGTGATCGGATACTCATCTACTCGACTCCGTCCGTGAGGAAATCCACTGTCAGACGATTGAATTCGTCGAACTTCTCCAGTTGCGCCCAGTGCCCGCACCCACCGAAGACGTGCAGCTGCGCCCGCGGGATCATCTTCAGGGCGACGAGTGCACCGTCGAGCGGATTGACGCGATCCTCGCGTCCCCAGATCAGCAGCACACGTTGTCGGAGCTTGTAGGCATCGCGCCAGAGCATCCCGAGTTCGAAATCGGGGCCCGAGAACGACTTGCCCATGGACTTCGCCGCGGCGAGCGACTCCGGAGTGCTCGCTGCGGCGAAACGCTCGTCGAGCAGTTCGTCGGTGATGAGCGACTGGTCGAAGACCATGATCCGCAGGAACGCCTCGAGGTTCTCACGCGTGGGCTGGTAACCGAACCGGCCGAGGTTCTTCACGCCCTCTGTCGGATCGGGTGCGAACAGATTCACGCTCAGGCCGCCCGGCCCCATGAGCACGAGACGTCCGGCGCGGTCGGGGAAGTCGAGCGCGAACCGCACCGCCGCACCGCCGCCGAGCGAATTGCCGAGCAGGTGCACACGCTGCTCGATGCCCAGATGGTCGAGCAGGTCGCGCAGGGCCGTGGCACTGTGCACGAAATACTGGGGGTGCTCGGTGGGCTTGTCCGACTTGCCGTAGCCGGGCTGGTCCACACAGATGACGTGGAACCTCTCGGCGAGGACCGGGATGTTGCGGGAGAAGTTCGACCAGCCCGAGGCACCCGGACCGCCGCCGTGGAGCAAGACGATCGTGGTGTCGTTCCCGACGCCGGCCTCGTGGTAGTGCATCCGGAGGTCGTCCCGTACCTGCGCGAAGCGGGAGGTGGACTCGTAGGTGATCTCGTCGATCGCGGTCACATCCACTCCTAGACCATCGTGTCGGTGATCGGCAGGCCGAACTCGGCGGCACCGAACATCACGTACGCGCGCTCGGCGTCGTTGGCGGCGTGCACCCGCCCCGCGTGCGCGTCGCGCCAGAAACGCTGGATCGGTGTGCCGTCCGCAAGGGCCGTGGCGCCGGAATTCTCGAAGAGCCGATCGATCGAGGTGATGGCACGGCCGGTCGCGCGGACCTGGTCGCGACGTGCGCGCAGGCGCAGTTCCATCGGAACCTCCTCGCCGGCGACCAGATAGGCGTACTCGTCGGCGACGTTGCCGGACAATTGGCGCCACGCCGCGTCGATGTCGCTCGACGCCTCGGCGATGCGCACCTTCGCGAACGGGTCGTCCTTGGCCTTCTCACCCGCGTACGCCGCCCGGACACGCTTGCCCTGGTGCTCGACGTGCGCGGCATACGCGCCGTAGGCCATCCCGACGATGGGCGTCGAGATGGTCGTGGGATGCACCGTTCCCCACGGCATCTTGTACACGGGTGCAGTGTTGCGCTCGAGGCCCGGCGAGGCGAGATCATTCATGGCCTTGAAGCTCAGGAAGCGGTGCCGGGGGACGAAGACATCCTTGACCACTACGGTGTTCGAGCCGGTGCCGCGCAACCCCACCACGTGCCACACGTCGTCGATCTCGTATTCCGAACGGGGAATCAGGAAGCTGCCGAAGTCCACGGGCCGGCCGTCCTTGATGACCGGCCCACCGACCACGACCCAGCTCGCGTGGTCGCAGCCCGACGACCAGGCCCACGCACCGTTGACCTTGTAGCCGCCCTCGACGACCTCACCGGCGCCCATCGGTGCGTAGGACGAGGAGATCCGGACGTCGGTGTCCTCTCCCCAGACCTCCTCCTGGGCCTCTTGTGCGAACAGGGCGAGATGCCAGTTGTGGACACCGATGATGCCGGAGACCCATCCGGTGGATCCGCAGGCGCTCGCGATGTTGCGAACGGCGGTGTAGAAGGTGACGGGATCGGCCTCGTATCCGCCCCACTGGGCCGGTTGCAGAAGTTTGAAGAAGCCGGCCTCCTGCAGTTCCTTGATCGAGTCGTCGGGGACCCGGCGCAGATTCTCGGCTTCCTGCGCCCGTTCGCGCAGCGTGGGCAGCAGAGCGTCGATCCGCTGCAGTACCTCGTGACTGTCGTGGTCACCCACTGGACGCTCCCGTCTGTTCAGGAATTGATCGCTTGCACCGAGACTAGAACATGTTCCTATTCGTGTCGAGGGAGGCGGGTTGCGCTGGTAGGCGATCTTCTTTCAGGGACCAAAGTCCTCGAACCCTTCCCCTGAGGTGGCAACTTCTATAACGTGTTCTAGGAAGATTTCCGAAAGGGGAGTGAGCGGACATGGCACAGATTCGCGAGATCGACGTCGGAGAGGTTCGGACACGTTTCGCGCGGGGCTGGCACTGCCTCGGACTCAGCCGCACGTTCAAGGACGGCCGACCCCACCCGATCGAGGCGTTCGGCACCAAGCTCGTGGTGTGGGCCGACAGCAGCGGTGAGCTGAAGGTGCTCGACGCGTACTGCCGGCACATGGGCGGCGACCTTTCGCAGGGCGAGATCAAGGGCGACTCGATCGCGTGCCCGTTCCACGACTGGCGCTGGGGTGGTAACGGCAAGTGCACCGAGATCCCCTATTCGCGGCGCGTGCCTCCGCTGGCCCGTACGCGTTCGTGGACCACCATGGAGCGGCACGGCCAGCTGTTCGTGTGGAACGACCCCGAGGGCAACCCTCCGCCTCCGGAGGTCACCGTTCCGGAGATCGAGCAGTACGGCTCGGACGAATGGACGGACTGGACCTGGAACCAGATCCGGATCGAGGGTTCGAACTGCCGTGAGATCATCGACAACGTCGTCGACATGGCGCACTTCTTCTACATCCACTACGCCTTCCCCACGTTCTTCAAGAACGTCTTCGAAGGTCACATCGCCGAGCAGTATCTCAACACCCGGGGTCGCCCCGACAAGGGTATGGCGACGCAGTACGGCATGGAGTCGACCCTCGAGTCGTACGCCGCCTATTACGGCCCGTCCTACATGATCAATCCGCTGAACAACAACTACGGCGGGTACCGGACCGAGTCCGTGCTGATCAATTGCCACTACCCGATCACGCACGACTCCTTCATGCTCCAGTACGGCATCATCGTCAAGAAGCCGACAGGCATGTCGGCGGAGCAGTCGGACGCACTCGCCGCGAAGCTCACCGAGGGCATCGGCGAAGGATTCCTCCAGGACGTCGAGATCTGGAAGAACAAGACCAAGATCGAGAATCCCCTCCTGTGCGAGGAGGACGGCCCTGTCTACCAGCTCCGTCGCTGGTACGAGCAGTTCTATGTCGACGTCGCGGACGTCACCGAGAAGATGACCGATCGGTTCGAATTCGAGGTCGACACCGCCAAGGCCAACGAGGCCTGGGAGAAGGAAGTCGCCGAGAATCTCGCACGCACGAAGCGCGAGCAGGACCAGGGCAAGCAGGAAGCGCAGGTGTAACGATGAATGCTTCGGCCCGGCAGGGCAGATGGGCGAAGTCCCCGAACTTCGCCGAATGGCCCGATCGGGCCGAAGCCATCGCGGCGCAGACCGCGATCGACAAGATCAACTATCTCGAATCCGGGCAACACGAGGTCCGGTGCCGCGAGTGCGGCACGTGCGTTCTCGTGCGCAAGCACAGCCTGTCGCACACGAGTGTCCAGTGGCAGGACGATCCCGACGACGTGTGCCCGACCTTCCGCGAGAGCGCCGCAACCCGCGGATCGTCCATCACGCCACGGGAAGGCTGCCCCCGGCTTCAGGCGAGTATCGATCAGGCCGTGCTCGACGGAAGCCTGCCCGTCCCCCACACCTTCCCGGCGTAACGGGGCCCGAGAACCCGCTCCACCCGCGACGGTGCCGTCTACGCGACGGCGCCGTCGCGTTTTCGCTTCACCTCCAGGACTCTTCGTTTTCGGGGATGGACTCCTCACCCCCATTTCTATAACGTGTTCTACATGACGAAGCAGGAGTACGACATCGTTGTCGTCGGCAGCGGTGCCGGCGGAATGACCGCTGCCATCACCGCTGCCCGCAAGGGCGCTGACGTGGTCCTGATCGAGAAGGCTCCGCGCTACGGCGGGTCGAGCGCACGCTCCGGCGGCGGCGTGTGGATCCCCAACAACGACGCACTGAAAGCGGCGGGGGTCGACGACACCCCGGAAGCCGCGCGTACCTACCTGCACAGCATCATCGGCGACGACGTCCCCGCCGAGAAGATCGACACCTACATCGATCGCGGGCCGGAGATGCTCTCCTTCGTCCTGAAACACAGCGCGCTCGAGTTGCAATGGGTACCGGGCTATTCCGACTACTACCCCGAAGCTCCCGGCGGACGACCCGGCGGGCGTTCGGTGGAACCGACGCCCTTCGACGGGCGGCGCCTCGGCGACGACCTCGAACTCCTCGAGCCCGACTATGCGCGTGCTCCCAAGAACTTCGTCATCACCCAGGCCGACTACAAGTGGCTGAACCTGCTCATGCGCAATCCCCGCGGGCCGCTGCGGGCCGCACGCGTCGGCGCGCGGTTCGTCTGGGCGAATCTGACCAGGAAGCATCTTCTCGTCCGAGGGCAGGCCCTCATGGCAGGTCTGCGGATCGGATTGCGCGACGCCGGTGTCCCGCTCCTGCTCGACACCGCGCTGACGGACCTCGTCGTCGAGGACGGCACCGTGCGCGGCGTCGAGGTCCTCAGCGGCGGTGAGAAACGAATCATCCGCGCACGCAAGGGCGTGATCCTCGCGAGCGGTGGTTTCGAGCACAACGCCGAGATGCGCGCGAAGTACCAGCGCCGGCCGATCGGCACGGAATGGACGGTGGGCGCCAAAGCGAACACCGGAGACGGCATCCTCGCCGGCCGGAAGCTCGGTGCGGCAGTCGACTTCATGGACGACGCGTGGTGGGGCCCGTCCTTCACCCTCACGGGCGGCCCGTGGTTCGCCCTGTCGGAGCGCAGCCTTCCCGGCTGTCTCATGGTCAACGCCGCAGGCAAGCGTTTCGTCAACGAGTCGGCGCCGTACGTCGAGGCCACCCACGCGATGTACGGCGGGGCGCACGGACGTGGCGAGGGCCCTGGTGAGAACATCCCGAGCTGGCTGATCCTCGATCAGCGCTACCGCGACCGCTACACCTTCGCCGGCATCACCCCCCGAACCCCCTTCCCCCGCCGCTGGCTCGAAGCAGGTGTGCTCGTCAAGGCCGCGACCATCGGTGAACTCGCCGAGAAGATCGGCGTACCGGCCGACGCACTCACCGAGACGGTGGAACGTTTCAACGGATTCGCGCGGGCCGGCAAGGACGAGGATTTCGGGCGCGGCGAATCCCACTACGACCATTACTACGGGGATCCCCGCAACAAGCCGAATCCCAGTCTCGGCGTGGTCGACAAGGCGCCCTTCTACGCCTTCACGGTGGTTCCCGGCGATCTCGGCACCAAGGGCGGGCTGGTCACCGATGTCCACGGCCGGGTCGTGCGCGAGGACGGCGGCGTGATCGACGGCCTCTACGCGACCGGCAATGTCAGCTCACCCGTCATGGGCCACACCTACGCCGGTCCCGGCGCCACCATCGGGCCGGCGATGACGTTCGGCTATCTCGCGGCCCTCGACATCCTCGACCGCACCCGCGACGACCTACGCGAATCCGCCGACACCGTGTGACCCCACGCCCATCCCGAGTCCGAGTCGACGAAAGGAACCGCCCGTGCCCATCGACCCCTCGGTCGCCGTCGGAGCCGAACTGCCCGCCCAGGAATTCGAGTGGAACAGTAACGATGTCCAGCTCTACAACCTCGGCATCGGCGCCGGTTCCCGCCCCACCGATGCCGGGGAACTCCGGTACCTCCGGGACAAGGACCCGCAGGTGCTCCCCACCTTCGCCACCGTGGCCGCGACCTTCCACCAGATCGAGCCGCCACGCGTGTCGTTCCCCGGGATCGAGATCGATCTCGCCAAGGTCGTCCACGGTAGCCAGCAGGTGACCGTGCACGCACCCATCCCCGCTTCGGGGAAGGGTCGCACCGTCACCCGGATCGCAGAGGTGTGGGACAAGGGCAGAGCTGCGGTGATAATCCAGGAATCGGTGACAGAGGACCTCGAGGGCACTCCCCTGTGGACCGCACGATCGTCGATCTTCGCGCGTGGTGAAGGCGGCTTCGGCGGGGAACGCGGACCGTCCGAATCGGTCGCGATCCCCGAACGTGCGCCGGACGCCGAGTTCGACGTTCCGACGCTCCCGCAGCAGGCGCTGCTCTACCGCCTCTGCGGCGACCGGAACCCGCTGCACTCCGACCCCGAATTCGCCTCCGCAGCAGGATTTCCCGCACCGATACTGCACGGATTGTGCAGCTACGGAATCGTGTGCAAGGCGGTGACCGACCACCTGCTCGACGCCGACGCGACGCGCGTCGCGGGGTTCCGGGCACGGTTCGCCGGCGTCGTCTATCCCGGCGAGACGCTCCGGGTACGCGTGTGGAGCGACGGCGAGCGCAAGCTCGTGACCGCCTCCGTGGTCGAACGCGACCTCGCCCCCGCCCTTGCCGACGTGATACTCACCGTGGCCTGAACGCCACCTCCGAAAGAGCGATACACAACATGACACTTCGTGATTCGTCGCCGCGTCTCTCGCGGCGCGGCTTCCTCGCGGCCGGTGCAGGCGCACTGGCGCTCACCGCCGTCGGTGGCTGGACCCCGGTGCACGCTGTTCCTTCGGGATCGGCAGGGGCAACGATCCCCGTTCCGCCGGGCTTCCCCGAGGGCATCGACCTCTATCAGCAGGCGTACCAGAACTGGTCGAAAGAGATCATGCTCGACGCGATCCAGACCTGCGCGCCGCGCACGCCCGACGACGTCGTGCGTCTCGTGAACTGGGCTCACCGGAGCGGATACACCATCCGCCCTCGCGGCGCGATGCACGGATGGACGCCTCTGACCATCGTCAACGGCGCACCCGTCGACCGGGTGATCCTGGCCGACACCATGCTTCACCTCGACTGGGTGCAGGTGGATCCCGGAGGTTCACCCGCGACCGTGACGGCCGGACCCGGCGCGACCCTCGACGCCATCACGACCGCACTGCAGGATCACGGCCTCGGTCTCGCGAACCTTCCTGCCCCCGGTGTGTTGTCGATCGCGGGCGCACTGGCCGTCAACGCACACGGCGCTGCGCTGCCCGCGGACGGTGAACCGACCGTCGCGGGGCACAGCTTCGGCTCGCTGAGCAATCTGGTCACCGAACTGACGGCCGTGGTGTGGGACGGGGATGCGTACGCACTACGTACCTTCACCCGCGCCGATCCCGAGATCACGCCGCTGCTCACCCACCTCGGCCGTACTTTCATCACGTCCGTCACCCTGCAGGCCGGCCCGAATTACCGTATGAGGTGCCAGTCCTTCACCGACATCTCCTGGCAGGAACTGTTTGCTCCCGCGGGAGCGCCGGGACGAACCTTCGAATCGTTCGTCGCCTCCGCCGGTCGCGCCGAGGCCATCTGGTATCCGTTCACGGACAAGCCCTGGACGAAGGTCTGGTCGATCGCCCCGGAGAAGCCTCCGACCTCCCGAGAAGTGACCGGCCCGTACAACTACCCCTTCTCCGACAACGTGCCCGAACCGATCACCGATCTTCTCGGACAGTTGACGGCCGGGAACACTTCGATCGCACCGGCTTTCGGCCAGACCTACTACGGCGTCACGGTGGCGGGTCTGGCCGCGACCGGATCGTCCGACATCTGGGGTTGGTCGAAGGACCTGCAGTTCTACATCAAGGCGACCACTCTGCGTCTCACCGAGGGTGGCGGCGCGGTGCTCACGAATCGCGCCAACATCGCGAACGTGATCCACGATTTCGCCCACTGGTTCGCCGAACGCATCGAGCACTACCGCAGCCTGGGACAGTTCCCCCTCAACGGCCCTGTCGAAATCCGTTGCTGCGGACTCGATCAGCCGGACGACGTGCTCGTCCCTTCGGCAGGACCCCCGACGATCGCGTCCACCCGCCCTCGCCCCGACCACCCGGAATGGGACACGGCCATCTGGCTCAACGTGCTCGGCGTACCGGGAACTCCCGGCATGTTCGCCTTCTACCGCGAGATGGAACAGTGGATGCGCGGGCGGTACAACGGTGAAGACTCCACCTTCCGCCCCGAATGGTCGAAAGGCTGGGCGTTCGGCCCCGACCTGCCCTACACGGACGAGGGGATCATCACCCGGGATCTCCCCGATACCTACCGCGAAGGTGTTCCCTCCGAAGAGAACTGGGATTCGGCCCGCACGGTCTACAACCACCTCGACCCGCATCGGGTCTTCAGCAACACCTTCATCGACAGGTTGCTCCCCTGATCGCCGCACGGGCACGGAAGCAGTCCTTTGCTAGGGTTCGCGCCATGCGGAACATGCGAAGGTGGATCGGTGCTGCAGCTGTGCCCGTGCTGGTGCTCGCGGGAGGTGCGACCCTCTCCGGAACGGCAACGGCTCTTCCCGATACGGGATCGGTCGCCGGTGCGGTCGGCAACGACAGCGCGGTGGCCTTCGACGCCGACGGCACCACCTTCCACGGCAGTCTCCGTACGCCGGAAATCCCCGCGGTCGCGGCCGCGCTGCTGTTGCCGGGAAGCGGACCCACCGATCGCAACGGCAACCAGCCCGGTATCGCATCCGACACCCTGGTGCGCCTCGCGGACACACTCGCGACCCACGGCATCGCGAGTCTGCGCTTCGACAAGATCGGCGCCGGTGAGACAGGCCTCGGGGCCTACACCCCCGAGACCGTCGGTGAGTACGGTTTCACCGACCAGGTCGATCATGCCGAGGCAGCAGCACGACTGCTCGCCGAGCGTACGGGCGTCGCCCCCACGGACATCCTCGTGCTCGGCCACAGCGAAGGTGCACTGACCGCTCTCGCGCTGGCCGACCGTGGTGTCGGTGACGGATTCGCGCTGCTGCAGCCGCTACCCATGCGCTATCTGGATCTTCTGTCCGCTCAGCTCACCGCGCTCGCCGATTCCGGACAACTCGGCGCCGACGCCGACGCGGTGCGAGCCGAGCTCCCGCGCACCGTCGAATCCCTGCGCACCACCGGTACCGTCCCTGCCGACCAGCATCCGATCGTCGCACAACTCGGTCTGAATGCGGCGAATGCGAAGTTCCTGGCCGAAGCGGACAGTCTCGATCCGCGTGAATCCGCCTCCACCTTGGCAGCCGGCACACCGGTACTACTCACCTGCTCGGACAAGGATCTCAACGTCAGCTGCGCACAGGTGGAGGGGCTGCGCACGGCCCTCGGACACACCGACCTGCAGTTCGCGCATCTGACGACCGCGAATCACGGCCTCGAGGAACTGGGCCCCCTGCAGCCCGGGCCGGCCGACCTGGTGGCGCTTCTGCCGCCCTCGTTCGAATTCTCGGCAGCGCTCGACGCGTGGGCTTCCGAACTCGGACGCTGACTTCACCCATACGCTCCGGGGACGCAGGTGTGCAGCCCCGGAGCTCGGGTACCCCCACGACATGACCGCACTGCATGCCGTCGCGCTCAACTGCACTCTCAAGCCGTCTCCCGCCGAGTCCAGCACCGACAAGATGGTTGCCCACGTGCTCGAGGCCCTGTCGGAACACGACGTGAGCGCCGACACCGTCCGAGTCGTCGATTTCGACGTCAGGCCCGGTGTGGAGGCCGATATGGGCGATGGGGATCAGTGGCCGGACATCGTCGAACGGATCGCCGCGGCCGACATCCTCCTCGTGGCCACACCGACCTGGGTGGGACACATGTCGAGCGTCGCCCAGCGGGTTCTCGAGCGACTCGACGCCGAACTGTCGAACACCGACGACGAGAACCGGCCGCGCATGGTGGGCAAGGTCGGAATCGCCGCCGTGGTCGGGAACGAGGACGGTGCGCACAAGATCGTCGCCGATCTGTTCCAGAGCCTCAACGACATCGGTTTCACCGTCCCCGCCCAGGGGTCGACCTACTGGAACGGGGAGGCGATGTCGGGCACCGACTTCAAGGACCTCGAGGAGATCCCCGAAGCGGTGCGCTCGACCACCGGATCGGTCGCCCGCAATGCGGTCCACCTGGCGAAGCTGCTGCGGGAACGGCGCTACCCGCCCTATCCGGGATGAGCGCCACCCATCAGCGGCTGACGGCCTTCTGATATCTGTGAATCGCGAACGGCACGAAGATGATCAGCATGAGTGCCGTCCACAACAGCGACGCGAGGACCGGATTCTGCAGCGGCCACACATCCGGTGGCGGCACCATGGGGTTGGTGTTGCCGAACAACTCGCGTACCGCCTGCGTCAGCGCCGACATGGGATTCCATTCGGCGATGGTGCGCAGCACCGGCGGCATCGACGACGGATCGACGAAGGTGTTCGCGATGAACGACAGCGGGAAGATCACCATGAAACTCGCGTTGTTGAACACTTCCGGTGTGCGGATCCACATACCCACCACCGCCATCACCCAGGACAGTGCATAGGCGAACAGGAGGAGAAGCAGATAACCCGCGAGGGCTTCCCCCAGCGAACTGTGGATCCGCCAGCCCACGACGAGGCCGGTCAACGACATCACCACGAGACTGACCACATTGATCAGCACGTCCGTGGTGGTACGGCCGATGAGCACGGCGGACGGCGCCATGGGCAGTGACCGGAACCGGTCGATGATGCCCTTCTGGAGATCCTCGACCATGCCCAGGCCCGTCCACGTCGATCCGAAGATGACCGTCTGGGTGAAGATGCCGGCAATGAGGAACTCCCGGTACGACACGCCGGGAACCTCGATCGCACTACCGAACACGTAGGCGAACAGCAGCACGAACATGATCGGCGACAGGGTCGTGAACACGAGCAGATCGGGTACACGCTTGATCTTGATCATGTTGCGCTTGGCGATGGTGAGGCCGTCGGATGCGACCATCTCGAGCGTGTTCACGACACCGCCTCCTCGATCTTCTCGTCCGCCCCTCGCCCCGTGAGGGTGAGGAACACGTCGTCCAGCGTCGGTTTCCGCAGAGCCACGTCGGACACCCGGATACCGGCGGCCGACAGCTTGCCCAGTACCGTCACGAGACCGTCGGCTCCCCCACCGGAATCCCCACTGACCGGCACGGTGATCCGGCCGGTACTGCGCTCGACCCGGATCTCACCCGACGCGAGGGCCTCGAGTTCGCAGATCGCCCGATCGCGGTGATCGATCTCGGGCACACCCAGCTCGATCCGTTCCCCGCCGACGAGGCTCTTGAGCTCGTCGGAGGTACCGCGGGCGATCACCTTGCCTCGATCGATCACCGCGATGTCGTCGGCGAGACGTTCGGCTTCCTCCATGTACTGAGTGGTCAGCAGCAGCGTGGTTCCGCGCTGCACCAGCGTGTCGATGACCTCCCACAACCCGAGCCGCGCGCGCGGATCGAGGCCTGTGGTGGGCTCGTCGAGGAACAGCACCGGAGGCTCGGCGACGAGAGCACCCGCGAGATCGAGCCGGCGCCGCATACCTCCGGAATAGCCTTTGACCGGGCGATCACCGGCCTCCTCGAGGTCGAACTGCTCGAGCAGTTCCCGCGCCCGCCGGCGACTTCGTTTGATGCCGAGGTGGTACAAGCGGCCGACCATCTCGAGGTTCTCGAACCCCGTGAGGTATTCGTCGACCGCGGCGTACTGCCCCGACGCGCCGATGTGGGAACGGAGCGCCCGCGCCTCGGTGAACACGTCGTATCCCGCCACTTCGGCGCGACCGGCGTCCGGAACGAGCAGCGTGGTCAGGACCCGCACCGTCGTCGTCTTGCCGGCCCCGTTGGGACCGAGCAGGGCGGTGACAGTGCCTTCCGGAACCCGCAGATCGACTCCGTCGAGTGCTTTGACCTGCCCGTATGTCTTGATCAGTCCTTCTGCAACTATGGCATCGGCCATGAGTTTCTCCCTGACTGTGGTGGCTAGCACAGTGTGCACGAAGAGACCGACACGATTCGACAGGTTTTTTCATCGCGCCGACACCGGCTCCGGGCGATCACACCGGCGCCGGAGCCCGGGCGGAGTGCTCAGCCCGTCACGCGAGCGGCATTGCCGGCATCGATCGGCAGCACGGTGCCGGAGATGTGCGCGGAGGCCTCGTCTGCGAAGAAGAGGACGGCCCGGGTGATCTCGGCGGGTTCGAGCCACGGGACCGGTTGCGCGTGCAGGGATGCGAACACGGGCGCGACGTCGTCGGCGGTCGGGTGTTCGAGGTCCGGGCGGAGCATCCCGTAGAGCGCGTCGTTGTGGATCATCGGCGTGGAGATGTTGCCCGGGGCGACGGCGTTGACGGTGATCCCGTTCTGGGCGAGATCGAGTGCCGCGCTCTTGGTCAGGCCGATCACGCCCCACTTCGACGCCGCATAGGCGGCCATGTTGGTGTTCCCCGCCCGGCCGAGCATGGACGAGACCGTGACGATCCGTCCGTAACCCCGCTCGATCATTCCGGGGGCCACCGCGGCGATGGTGTTGAAGACACCCGTGAGGTTGGACGAGATCGCTTCGTCCCACATCGCCTGAGGCATGAGCTGGACCGGTGCCGCGACCGACACCCCGGCATTGGCGACCGCGATGTCGATTCGGCCCAGTTCCTCGTGAGCGCGGGCGACCAGGCCCTCGACCGCGGACCGGTCGGCGGTGTCGAGCGTCGCCGAAACGACCCGGCGGCCGGTGGCCTCGACGAGGCGCACGGTCTCCGCCAGATCTTCTTCCGTGGCGAGCGGATATCCCACCACGGGCGAATCGGCACACCGATCGCAGACGACCAGATCCGCTCCCGCGTCGGCGAATGCGACGGCGTGCGAGCGTCCCTGACCGCGCGCTGCCCCCGTCACGAATGCGACCCTGCCCTCGAAACTGCTCATGACTGCCCTTCCGTCCGCGTGGTTACCTCACTTGTACCGTGTCGTACCGTGAGGCCCCCCTCGCCGTCCCGGACACCGGACGTGCCCGATGCCCGGGACGAGATCAGAGGGTGGGGACACGCGGATTCCAGGTCGCGATCGCCCAGATGACGATCACGTCGAGCGCGATGATGAGGATCGACCACCACGGGTAGTAGGGCAGCCAGAGGAAGTTCGCGACGATCGACAGTGCCGCGAGGATGATCGCCGTCACCCGCGCCCAGGTGGCTCCGCTGAAGAGCGCGAGGCCTGTGAGGATGACGAGCACACCGATGACGATGTGGATCCAGCCCCAGGTGGTGAAGTCGAACTTGTAGACGTAGTCCAGGCCGCGGACGAACACCTCGTCCTCGGTGACCGCCGCGATGCCCTGGAGCAACGACAGGATGCCCAGGGTGATCAGAATGATTGCCGCGCCGAAAGAAGCACCGGCTGCGAATCCCTGACGGACCTCACCGGTCGCCCGGTGCGCACGCACATCTTCGGACATATCGATCCCTTTCACGAAGTGGATGACGCCGCAAGTATGCGGGGGAAAGTCTTCGCCGGTACTCGATTTCCGCAGAAAAGGTTGGCTACGAACGCCGCCCCTCACAGTCCTGTCCGCACCTTCACCCGCCCCTGGTCCACCGCCTCGCGCAGTGCCTGCAGGTCTCGCTCGTTCCGGTCCGCGTACGCCACTGCGAAAGATGCGAGCGCATCGTCGAACTCCTCGCTCGATCCGAGATAGGCCGCGAGCGCGACGCGATCCCCTCCCCTCGCGTGACCGAAGGCGAGGACCCGTGCACACAACCGGCCGTACAGCTTCATGCCTTCGGGCACCATCTCCTCGATCACGGCGGAGCCCTTGCCGTCGCGCAGCTGACGCATGTAGAAATCGCGTTGCACGCCGTCGGCACCCGGCCCCTGCTGCCATCCGAGGAAGATGTCGCTGGCCGACTGCATGAGTCGCTGGCCGTTCACGACGCGCTCGCCCTCGTTCTCGTAGGTGGGCCCGTCGAGGTAGAACGACAGCACGGAACGCTGCGCTTCCTTCGCCTGGATGAACAGCGGATCGTCGTCATCCGCTCCGCGCAACAGGAGAATCCACACCCTCGTGCCCACGCTTCCCACGCCCACCACCTTCCGCGCCGCCTGCACGAGCTCGAACTCTTCGAGAAGCAGGCGCCGATCCCACTGGAGAGTGGCGCGATACGAACGGATGCGGTGACATAGTTCGTCGTAGATCGCGTCGGCGTCGAGATCGGCGAAGACCTCTTCGAGCGGCACGATCAACGGAGGGTCGCTGACGATCCGCCGTCGGCCGTCGACGAGGGTGGTGAGTTTGTCCAGTGCCTGGAGATGGTTGCGCCGTGACGCCTTGGCGAGTGCCTTCCGGGTACGTTTCACCATCTTCTCGTCGGGCCGGTCCATCACTTCCGACAATTCGACGGTGGGATCGATACGGGAGTACCACACGGCGAGATTTCCGAGTTCCGCTTGCCTGCACATGGTCTCGCGGTACTCCGCGGCGCAGGATTTCGTGATCCGCCGGCGTTCCTTCACCGTGAACCCGTTGTCCCGTCCTGCGATCTCGAGGCTCGCGACGAGACGCCGGACGTCCCAATCGAAGGGGCCCGGGTAGGTCTCGTCGAAGTCGTCGACGTCGAAGGCCGTCCGGCGTTCCGGCGTCGCGAACAGACCGAAATTGCTCGCGTGGGCATCACCGCACAGCCGCGTGTACAGACCGCTGCTCGGGGTACGCGACAGATCGTCCGCCATCACCAGGGCACTGCCGCGGTAGAACGCGAAGGCCGACTCCGCCATGCGTCCGTAGCGGACCGGGACGAGCTGGGGGATGCGGGTCCGCGCCTGGCTCTCGAGCAGCGCGATCGGATCCCGGGACGATTCCGCGAGGTCGGCGAGCGATGCGAGCGGGGCGGCGTGCCGAGCGGCGAGACCGTTCTGTACCCGCTGCTCACGCGTCGGATGTCCCGCATGTCCGTTCTTGTCCGACATGGCTTCCTCCACGTGGATCGCGCCGGATCGTGTGTACATCCTAGGCTGATCGGCGTGGATCCTGTTCCGTGTCAGGAACGCAACAGCACCAGTCCCGAGGTCGGAACACCGGTTCCGGCGGTGACGAGGACGTGTTCGGCGCCGTCGACCTGGTTGACCGCGGTACCGCGGATCTGCCGGACCCCTTCGGCGATGCCGTTCATCCCGTGGATGTAGGCCTCGCCGAGCTGCCCTCCGTGGGTGTTGATCGGTAGCCGCCCGCCGAGCCGGATGCCGTCCGCGACGAAATCCTTGGCTTCACCCCGCCCGCAGAACCCGAGTTCTTCGAGTTGCATGAGCACGTACGGGGTGAAGTGGTCGTAGAGCACGGCCGTCGCGATGTCCTGCGGACCTATTCCCGCCTGTTTCCACAGCTGATCGCCGACGATGCCCATCTCGGGCAGACCCGTGAGCCCGTCCCGGTAGTAGCTCGTCATGATGTACTGGTCCGGCCCGCTCCCCTGTGCGGCCGCCGCGATCACCGCAGGGGTCTGCTTCAGGTCCTTCGCTCGTTCGGCGCTCGTGACGACGAGCGCCACACCGCCGTCCGATTCCTGGCAGCAGTCGAGCAGGTGCAGCGGTTCGGCGATCCAGCGCGAGTTCTGGTGGTCCTCGAGGGTGATCGGCTTGCCGTAGAAGAAGGCCCGGGGATTGGTCGCTGCGTGGGCCCGGTCGGCCACGGCGACGGCTCCGAAATCGGCGCTCGTCGCACCCGAGACGTGCATGTAGCGCTGAGCCACCATCGCCACGAACGAGGCGGGGGTGCTCAATCCGTGCGGATAGGAGAAGGAGTTGTCCGTCCCGGACGAATTCACCTGCGCGGCAAGTGCGGTGTTCACCTGACCGAAGCGGGATCCGGAACGCTCGTTGAACGCCCGGTATGCGACGACGACGTCCGCCACACCCGTCGCGACGGCCATCGCCGCCTGCTGCACCGTCGCACATGCCGCACCGCCCCCGTAATGGATGCGGGAGAAGAACTTCAGCTCGGGAATACCCACCGAACGAGCCACGGCCACTTCGGTGTTGGTGTCCATCGTGAACGACACCAGGCCGTCGACGTCGGCCGGGGTCAGTCCCGCGTCGTCGAGGGCGGAGCGCACCGCCTCGGCGGCGAGCCGTAGTTCGCTGCGCCCGGAATCCTTCGAGAAGTCCGTCGCGCCGATGCCGGCGATCGCCGCCGCACCCGACAGTCCGGTCATGCGACGCCTCCGATCACGAAAGTGGCTACGGCCGTGATGTGTTTGCCCAAGCTGTTGGTGCCGGTGATGTCGACGGTGACCAGTCCGTCGTCCACGGAGGTGACGGTTCCGGTCAGGGTCAGGGTGTCGTAGGCGTGCCAGGGCACACCCAGTCTCAGCGAGATCGACTTCACCACTGCTCGCGGGCCTGCCCAGTCGGTGACATAACGCTGCACGAGACCCGTGTCGGTGAGGATGTTGACGAAGATGTCCTTCGAGCCGCGTTGCTGTGCCTTGTCGCGGTCGTGGTGCACGTCCTGGAAGTCGCGCGTGGCCAGAGCCGTCGACACGATGAAGGTCGGGTCTCCGTGGATCGACAGGGACGGCAGCTTCTCACCCGCTGAAACGGTCGGGGCACTCACACGTCCTCCTCGACGGGTGTCCACGCATACAGGGTCCACGGCTGTCCACCCGTCTCGTCGTCGCCGGGGAAATCGAGATAGGTCGCTTCCACCGGCATCCCGATGTGCACGTCGGCCGGGTCGACATCCCGTAGTTCGCCGAGCATCCGCACACCTTCGTCGAGTTCCACGAGAGCGACGACGAAAGGCACCCGCCGACCCGGCACCTTCGGGGCGTGGTGGACGACGAAGCTGAACACCCTTCCACGGCCGGAGGACACGACGTAGTCGGTCGTCTCGGACTTGTCGAGCCATATCGCCGGAACCGGCGGATGCTGCACGGTGCCGTCGGGCCGCCGCTGGATGCGCAGTTCGTGCGCTGCCACGCCGTCCCAGAAGAACTGCGTGTCGTGCGACACGGACGGGCGGAGCAGCCGAGCGGGGTCGAGATCGTCGGGTACCGCTGCGACGGGTGCGGCATCCGTCTTCGCCGGCGGGGCGAACTTCAGTATGCGGAAGAGCATTTCGGCGACGACCTCGTCGCCGACCTTCCACAGGTTGCGGGTGGTGAAGAACCACCCCTCTCCGAGTCCGGTCTTCTTCGGGCCCACGACGTCCTCGAGCGTGGACTCGATCGTCACCTCCTCGCCGTGGCGGAGGTAGCGATGGTAGATCTGGTCGCAGTTGGTAGCCACCACGGAGGTGAATCCGGCGTCGTCGAGGATCTGCGTCATCCGCCCGAGCGGATCGTCCTTCTCGCGTTCGGCGCCGAGACCGCGCATCGTCCACACCTGCGCCATGGCAGGCGGGGCGACGAGCCCGCCGTGGCCCGCGGCGATCGCCGCGGATTCGTCGGTGTAGATCGGATTGTCGTCGCCGATCGCCTCGAGCCAGTTGCGGATCATCGGCAGGTTCACCGGGTCGCGGCCGGGCCGGGGTGCGGACGAGCCGTCGCTCCGGACCCGGTCGGCCGCCCGGAGGATCTCCTCGGGGGTGCTCATCGAATTCTCCTGTGTCACCGCGGCACCCGTGGCATCCCGAGACCGGCCGTTGCTATCAGTTCGCGCATCACCTCGTTGACTCCACCGCCGAAGGTGATGACGACGTTGCGCTTGGCCATCATGTCGAGCCAGCGCAGCAGTTCGGCGGTGTCGTCGTCGGCCGGATCGCCGAAGGCGCCGACGATCTCCTCCGCGATGCGCCCGATCCGCTGGATCCGCTCGGTGGCGAAGACCTTGGTCGCCGACGCGTCGGCGATGTCCACTGCGTCGTTGCTGCTCGCCGCGACCTGCCAGTTGAGCAGTTCGTTGAGTCTCCACGTCGCGTGGATCTCCCCGAGCGCTCGCCGCACCTCGGGTCGATCCTGCAGGTCGTGGGCGCGTACCCAGTCGACGAGGCGGTCGTAGATGCCTGCCACGCGACCGGCCGGCCCGAGCATGACGCGTTCGTGGTTGAGCTGGGTGGTGATGAGCTTCCAGCCCTTGTTCTCCTCACCGACGAGCATCTCCACCGGTACGCGCACGTCGCTGTAATAGGTGGCGTTGACGTGGTGTGCGCCGTCGCACGTGATGATCGGGGTCCAGGTGAATCCCGGATCCTTCGTGTCGACGATGAGGACCGAGATGCCCCGATGACGCGAGTCGGCGGGACCGGTGCGAACGGCGAGCCAGATGTAGTCGGCGTCGTGGCCGCCGGTGGTGAAGATCTTCTGGCCGTTGACGATGTAGTGGTCGCCGTCGCGGACGGCGGTCGTGCGCAGTGCTGCGAGGTCGGTCCCGGCCTCCGGTTCGGAATAGCCGATCGCGAAGTGGACCTCTCCGGCCAGGATGGCGGGGAGGAACTTCCGCTTCTGTTCGTCCGTCCCGTAGACCTGCAGGGTCGGTCCGACGGTCTGCAGCGTGACGCTCGGCAGCGGGATGTCCGCTCGCACGGCTTCGTTCGCGAAGATCTGTTGTTCGACGTCGCCGAATCCGCGGCCGCCGAACTCGACCGGCCATCCGACGCCGAGCCATCCGTCCTTGCCCATGCGGCGCACGACCTCGCGGTAGGTGGGACCGTGACGTTCGGTGCGCATGATCTCGGCTTCGCGGGGCGAGACGAGGTCGGCGAAGTATCTGCGCAGTTCGGCTTGCAGTGCGCGCTGGTCGTCGGTCAGATCGATGAACACCGGGCCCCCACGAGGTCGAGTCGGTACGAGGCACCGCCGAGCAACCGGACGAGGTCCTTGGCGGCCGACGAATATCTGTGCAGCGGATAGGTCTCGTCCACGCCGATACCGCCGTGCAGGTGGTGCAGCACGCGCATCGCCGGGGGAAGTTCGGCTGCGATCCAGTACGCGGTCACATCGAGATCGTCCGCGGGGTCGAGTCCTTCGGAAAGGCGCCACACCGACGACAGTGCCGCGACGTGCAGGGTGCGGGCGGTGACGTAGACATCGGCGATCTGCTGCGCGACGGCCTGGAAGGTCGCGAGCGGCTTGCCGAACTGGTGCCGTTCGCTGACATGCTTCGCGGTGAGTTCCGTCGCGCCCGACAGCAGTCCGTCGGAGAAGGTCGCCAGGGCGGCGAGGGCGAAGCGGTAGAGCGTCGGCACCGCGTCCACGCCGGAATTCGCGAGAAGGACGCCCACGGCCCCCTCGGCACGCAACGAGAACTCGGGCGCACCGGTGGACGTCGGGCTCGGACGCAGCGTCACCCCGGGGGCGTCCGGAGCGAGCGCCACCACCCCGGCGTCGGTGGGCAGCAGCACCGTGCGGGCCCGATCGGCGTAGGGCACGGCGACGAAGGACCCGGTGACCGCGTAGCCGCCGTCGGTGTCGACCGCAGTGGCGGCGGGTCGCTCCGGGAAGGCACGGCCGGGTTCACCGAGGGCGGCCGTCAGCACGGTGCCCTCGGAGACGCCGGCGAGCAGTTCGTCCTGCTGATCGCCGGAGGCGAGCGCGAGGATCGGCAGCACGCCGAAGCCCAGCGTGGCCAGAGCGGGGGTCTGTGCCGCGCCACGCCCGATCTCCGTGAGGACGGTGGCCACCTCCGCCGCACCCAGCCCCGAACCTCCGAGACGTTCGGGCAGGGCGAGCGACAGCAGGTCGGCGTCGGCGAGCGCGGACCACAGGGCCCCGTCGTCGAGGCCGCGTTTCAGGAGGCCGGCCGCGACGCCGGCGATCTCCTCCTGGGTCTCGTCACGTGCGAAGTCCACCCTCACCCACCTTTGATGTAGAACGTGTTCCAGTTGTAGCACCTCCGGGACACCCGGCGGAAGGACTCCTCAGCCGCGCGGCAACCCGAGGAGCCGTTCCGCCGCGACGGTGAGCAGGATCTGCTCGGTGCCGCCGGCGATCGTCAGGCAGCGGGTGTTGAGGAACTCGCGGGTGAGCGGGCCTTCCACCCAGCCGGCCTCCCCCGCGAGATCCATCGCGAGTTCGGCGGTGTCCTGCCGTTGCCGCACGCCGATGAGTTTGCGCACACTCGACGCGGCACCCGGATCCTGGCCTTCGAGTTGCGCGAGGGTGGCCCGCAGGTCGAGCAACGATCCGACCGTGGCCTCACCGATCTGCACCGCGATGCGGTCCTCGGCCACCGGGTCTCCCGGCTCCGAGAGCGCGAGCAACTCTTCGATCCGCGGACCGAGTGACGACTTCCCGCCCATCGCGACACGTTCGTTGGCGAGGGTGGTGCGGGCGAGTTTCCAGCCGTCGCCGAGTTGCCCGACCACACACTCGTCCGGAACGAAGACCCCATCGAGGAAGACCTCGTTGAACAGGGCGTCGCCTGTGATCTCCCGCAGCGGCGAGATCGTGATGCCCGCGGACTTCATGTCGACGAGGAAGTACGTGATGCCCTTGTGCTTGGGAACGTCGCGGTCGGTGCGGGCGAGGCAGATCGCCCAGTCGGCCTCGTGCGCGAGCGAGGTCCACACCTTCTGTCCGCTCAGCACCCATCCGCCGTCGACCTTCTCGGCACTCGTGCGCAGTGCCGCGAGATCGGACCCGGCTCCGGGTTCCGAGAACAACTGGCACCACACCACGTCGCCGCGCAGGGTGGGCATCACGAATCGTTCGATCTGTTCCGCTGTGCCGTGTTCGAGAATCGTCGGCACCGCCCACCAGCCGATCACGAGATCGGGGCGTTCGATTCCGGCCGCCGCGAGTTCTTCCTGGACGATCAGTTGTTCGGCGGCACCGGCGCCTCTCCCGTAGGGCGGCGGCCAGTGCGGTGCCAGACAACCCGATTCGGCGAGAGCGATGCGCCGTTCCGATTCGGGCCTGCCCGCGATCCGTTCGATCTCCTCGCGGATGCGTGCCCGCTCGTCGTGGTGTCCCGAGAGGTCGATACCCAGATGGCGGCGCGCACCCTGGCGGATCAGGCCGGTCAACCGCGCTCGCCACCGGGTGGAGCCACCGAGCACCTGCCGGGTGGCGACCGCACGACGAAGGTAGAAGTGCGCATCGTGCTCCCAGGTGAAGCCGATACCGCCGAGGACCTGGATCGCGTCCTTCGCCGTCTGTACCGCGGCATCGAGGGCGACCGCGGCCGCCACTGCGGCGGAGACGGGCAGTTCCTCCGGCTGCGCATCGACGGTGACCGCCGCGTCCCATGCCACTGCACGGATCTTCTCCGTCCGGCAGAGCATTTCGGCGCAGATGTGCTTGATCGCCTGGAACGAGCCGATCGGCTTGCCGAACTGCTCGCGGATCTTCGCGTACTCGACCGCGGTGGTCAGCGCCCAGCCGGCGAGACCGGCGAGTTCCGCGGCGGCGAGGCCGGCGGCGAGGTCGCGCACGAATCCGGACGGGACGGTCGCGACCCTGTCGGCGTCGACGGTCGCGCCGTCGAGCCGCACACGTGCCAGCGCGCGGGAGGCGTCGATGCTGTCGAGCGGTTCGACGCGCAGGCCGGGATCGCCGGCCTCGACCAGCGCCCAGCGCTCGGCCTCACCGTCGAGCCGCACGAGTACCGCGACGTCCGCTTCCGCCCCCAGGGCGGGCCCCGCATCGCCGCGGAGCACGAATCCGTCGCCCACCGGTTCGGCGGCCACGCACGAGTCGACGGCGAGCGCGGTGGGGATCGCCCCTTCGGCGAGCCGGGCCGTGGTCTTGGCCACAGGCTCCCCCGCGCGACCGAAGACGAGAGCCGCGACCGCGGTGGTGAGAACGGGGCCCGGCGCGAGTTCGTGGGCGGCTCGTTCGAGCATCACCGCCAGGTCGACGGCCGTCGCTCCGAGCCCGCCCGAATCCTCGGGCACGGCAACACCGAACAGTCCGAGTTCTGCGAGGGACGACCAACCGTCGCGCCACGTCGCATCGCCTCCGCGACGTATCGTCGAGAGGGGGTCGACAGCTCGTGACCAGGCCTGCACAGACGCCTGGACGGCCCACTGCTCCTCGGTCGTGGCGATACTCACAGCGGTTTCCGCCCTTCCGAATGACATCATTGCTAGAACGTGTTCTAATATGACACCGGTTCAGAGTCAAGGCGTGAGGAAACGAATTTATGGCCACCCCGTCCCGCTCCCGTGCCAACGGTCACGGAACGCTGACCGCCCTCACGGAGGACGATCTCAGCTCCAACGCCCAGAAGGAACGGCGCAAGCGGATTCTCGACGCCACCCTGGCGCTCGCGTCCAAGGGCGGTTACGAGGCGGTGCAGATGCGAGCGGTCGCAGAACGCGCCGACGTGGCGGTCGGAACTCTCTACCGGTACTTCCCTTCCAAGGTGCACCTGCTGGTCTCGGCCCTCGGGCGTGAATTCGCCCGCATCGAGGGCAAGGGCCGGATCCCACCCGGCCACAGCCCGCTCGAACGCATGCACCTCATCCTGGGCCTGATCACGAAGGCGATGCAGCGCGACCCCCTGCTCACCGAAGCCATGACACGGGCGTTCATGTTCGCCGACGCCTCGGCGGCGGCCGAGGTCGATCAGGTCGGCACCCTCATGGACCGATTGTTCGCGAGGGCCATGAACGACGGGGAGCCCACCGAGGAGGAACTCGCCATCGCGCGTGTCATCAGCGACGTGTGGCTGTCGAATCTCGTCGCATGGCTCACGCGCCGTTCGTCGGCCACCGATGTCGCTCGCCGACTCGAACTGACCGTGGATCTGCTGCTCGGCGACGGCTCCCGCACTCCGAAGATGGTCTCGTCGGGCAATTGAGTCCACGCCGGGCCTCGGCTGTAACGGGAAACACTCCGCCGCAGCCACCGCACGACCGGCTTCCCGCGCGACTCTGACCTAACGTGGATCAGGTGAGTGCCCACGACCTTCCGATCGAACTTCGACGTGCTCTGGTGGCTGTCGCGCGGACGCCGCGACTGCTCGTGGCGACCGACTACGACGGCACCATCTCCCCCATCGTGACCGACCCCGAGAAGGCCTACCCACACGACGAGGCGGTCCGGGCGTTGCGGGGCCTCGCCGCCCTTCCGTCGACCTCCGCCGCCGTCATCTCCGGTCGCGCCCTCAAGGATCTCGCCGCCCTCTCGCGGCTGCCGGTCGAGGTGAAGCTCGTCGGCAGCCACGGCTCCGAGTTCGACATCGGCTTCGTGCACGAGATCGACCCGGACGCCAAGGAACTGCTCGACACGATCGTCGAGGGGCTGCGCGCGGTGGCCTCCCGGTTCGACGGCGTGCGGGTGGAGATCAAGCCCGCGAGTGCGGCGCTGCACGTGCGCAACGCGACCGAGGACGACGCCCGGCAGGCGCTCGACCTGGTCCGCAACGATCTCGCGCTGCGGCCGGGCGTCCAGGTCACCGAGGGCAAGGCGGTGATCGAACTGTCCGTCGTGCCCACCGACAAGGGCGAGGCCCTCGACATCATCCGGCACCAGGAGGCTGCCACGGCAGCCGTCTTCTTCGGTGACGACGTCACCGACGAGAAGGCCTTCCGCTCCCTTCAGGGACCGGACGTCGGCGTGAAGATCGGCGACGGCGACACCGCCGCCGAATACCGGGTGCGCACCAGCGAGGAGGTCATCGCGGCGCTCGCCTTCCTGCTCGAGGAACGCCGCACCTGGCTGTCAGGAGCGCACGCCACGCCGATCGAACGCCTGACGATGCTGGCGAGTCCCCGCTCGAAGGCGCTGGTGACACCCGACGGCAGCATCACCTGGATGTGCCATCCCGAGCCGGATTCCGCCGCGGTCTTCGCCCATCTGCTCGGCGGCGAGGCCGCCGGTCACTTCACCATCGGCCCCACCCGCCAGGCGCTTCCGCTCAGCCAGCGGTATGTCGACTCGACGATGACGGTGGTGACCCGGTGGGCATCGCTCGCCGTGATCGACTACCTGCCGCACGACGTCGAGACCGGCCGCACGGATCTGACCCGCGTGATCACCGGGCGCGCGAGTGCGGTGATCACCTTCGCGCCGCGTCCGGAATTCGGGCAGGGCCAGGTCACCCTCGAGGCCGAGGACGACGGCATCCGGGTGATGGGTTTCAACGAGCCCTACGTCCTGCGTTCTCCCGGCGTGCGGTGGGACATCACGACCGACGGGGCGCATCAGACCGCGCACGCGGTCGTCGACCCGACCGACAACGACATCGTTCTCGAACTCCGTTGCGGCACGGATGATCTCAGCGCACACCCGGTTCCCGAGAACGAACGCCGGGCACAGGCCGAAGCGTACTGGCACACGTGGGCCTCGCACCTCCAGCTGCCTCCGGTCAAGCCCGACCTCGTCAAGCGGTCCGCGCTGACCCTTCGCGGTCTGGTCCACGAGCCGACCGGCTCGATCCTCGCCGCGGCGACCACCTCGCTTCCCGAAGAGATCGGCGGGGTCCGCAACTGGGATTACCGGTACTGCTGGTTGCGCGACGCCGCGCTCACCGCGCAGGCACTCGTGCGGGTCGGGTCGCCCGAGGAGGCCGAGAACTATCTCGACTGGGTCCACCGGGTCCTCGAGACCGTTCCCGGCCCCGAGCGGCTGCACCCGCTGTACACACTCGCCGGTGGGCCGCTCCCGCCCGAAGCGGTCCTCGACGCGCTGCCCGGATACGCCGGCTCACGGCCCGTGCGTATCGGGAACGCCGCCAACCAGCAGGTACAACTCGATGTCTTCGGTCCGATCGTCGATCTCATCACCGACCTCGCGCATCACCGGGAGGAACGCGGCGTCCCGCACGATCGAGCCCTCACCGACCGAGACTGGGAGCTCGTCTGCTCCATGGTCACGGCTGTGGAAAGGCGCTGGTTCGAACCCGACCACGGCATCTGGGAGATCCGCCACGCGCCGCGGCACCACGTGTACTCGAAGGTCATGGGATGGCTCACCGTAGACCGGGCGTTGACGCTCGCCGAGAAGTTCGGCCGCCCGGCGGGTGAGAACTGGGCGGCATTGCGCGACGAGATCGCCGAAGAGGTCACGGTCAAGGGATGGAACGACGAGGTCCAGTCCTTCACCGCCGCCTACGACGGCACCGATCTCGACGCGGCCACACTGTTCATCGGCCTCACCGGCCTCGTCGACCCGCAGGACGAGCGGTTCCGGGCGACGGTGCACGCCACCGAGCGGGAGTTGCGCAGCGGCTCGACCGTCTACCGCTACCGCAGCGACGACGGCCTGCCCGGCACCGAGGGCGGGTTCCACCTGTGCGCGGCGTGGCTCGTGGCGGCCTATCTGCTGATCGGGCAGCGGAACGACGCCGAAGCGCTGTTCGCACAGATGGTCGCGGCGGCGGGCCCGACCGGTCTGCTCAGCGAGGAGTACGACCCGATCGCGGAGCGCTCCCTGGGCAACCATCCGCAGGCATACAGCCATATCGGCCTGTTGCGCTGCGCTCAGCTGCTGTCCGGATCGAAGGCCATGAGCACCCGGACGGTCTGACGGGCGGCCCGGGCCGGGGCCGCGGTGGACGGGGTTACTCCGCGTACCACTCGTTCTCGACCCGGCCGGAGGTGGCACCGAACCACAACCGTGTCCCGAGCGTCTCGAGCGTGGGCACACCGGAATGCGACGGGGCGGCGAGAAGCAGTTCGCCCGCCCGTCGGCCCTTGTCCTTCTGCGGCTGCCGCACCGTCGTGAGGCCCTCGCGGAGGGCCTCGTCGATCCCGTCGAATCCGGTGATCGACAGGTGTCCGGGCACATCGAGGCCCATCTGGTTGGCCCAGGCGAGTGCGCCGAGCGCGAGTACGTCGGTCGTGCACACGAGCGCGGTGATGCGCGGGTTGACCCGCATGATCTGCGCCGCGGCCGACAGCCCGTCCTCCGAGGTGTGCGTGTAGCGCTCCACTACGGTGAGCGAGTCCGCAGCGAGCCCCGCGGCGCGCATCGCGTCCTGGACGCCGCGGATGCGTTCGCGCTGCACGTGGAAGCCGTCGCCCTCGAGGATCGCCAGGTCGACCACTCCGTCGTGTCGCTCCCGGCCGAGACGCATCGACAACATGCCGATCTCACGGTGGCCGAGCTCGATGAGGTGAGCGGCGAGATCCCGCATCGCCCGGCGGTCGTCGATCCCCACCACGGGGGTGTTGTCGAGACCCCGCGGCTGGTCGCATGCGACGACGGGCAGGTGCCGCTCGAGCACCGCCGCGAGATAGGGATCCTCCGGAGGGACCGAGTACACGACGAAGCCGTCGACGGAGGAGCGATGCACCACCTGCGCGGCCTCGTCGTCGGTCCGGCCGGGTCCGGCGGGGATGAGCAGCAGTCCCTGTCCTGCCGCTTCGCAGGCCTCGGACAGTCCCGACAGGAAGCTCATGGCCGCAGGGTCCCGGAAGGAGTAGCTCAGCGCCTCGGTGAGGAGGACCCCGACCGCGCCGGCCTTGCGGGTGCGCAGGGACCGCGCCATCGGATCCGGTCCGGCGTATCCGCGTCGCTTGGCGACTTCGAGGACTCGCTCGCGCAGTTCGGCGGACAACTGGTCGGGCCGGTTGTAGGCGTTGGAGACCGTGGTGCGGGAGATCTTCAGCTCGGCGGCGATGGACGCCAGTGTCGCCTGTCGGCGGGGCTGACGGGACCTGGACATGATGGGACCGTAGTCCTGTGGCCATGGTCACGACGAACCGGGGACGGTAGGAGTGGTTCACGGCGTCCGCTAAAGTGGAACGGTAACGGTTACCAATAACGTTTGGGTGGGTCGCTCGGTCGTTCCGGACCCCGTTCGTCGAAGACCGCCCCGATCCTCAGGAGAAGAAACTGTGCGACTGTCCTCCCGCACTGCGCTCGCCGCCGCCGCGGTAGCCTGCGTCACCGCGCTCGCGGGATGCGGCACCGATACGTCCGGGCCGGACGACGACACGCTCCGTGTCGTCGCCTCCACCAACGTGTGGGGCTCGATCGCCCAGGCGGTGGCGGGCGACCGCGTCGAAGTGGAATCGCTGATCACCGAACCCTCGGCCGACCCCCACTCCTACGAGGCGAGCCCCCTCGATGCCGCGGCGATCGGCGATGCCTCGCTCGTGGTCTACAACGGCGGTGGGTACGACCAGTTCGTCGACGACATCCTCGCCGCCGGCGGCGAACGGCCGGAGACCGTGGAGGCCTTCTCACTGTTCGAGTCCGGTGCGTATTCGGACCTGCATGCAGGTCACGATCACGGAACCGATGCGGGAGCAGGCGAAACCGGATCGGCGACAACCACTTCGGAAGATCATTCACACGAGGGCGACGACCACTCACACGACGGGCACGACCACAGCGGCGTCAACGAACACGTCTGGTACGACCTCGCGACCGCCGACGCCGTCGCCCATGCGGTCGCCGAGAAGCTCTCCGAGCTCGATCCCGAGGGCGCCGCGACCTACGAGGCCAACGCCGCAGCATTCCACGAGAACCTGCACTACGTCTCGGATGTCGTCGAGAAGATCGCCGATGCGCACGGCGGAACTCCCGTCGCCCAGACCGAGACCATCGGGCACTACCTCGTGCAGGCCGCGATGCTCGACGACGTCACGCCTCCGGACTTCACCAACGCCATCGAGAACGGCACCGATCCCTCCCCCGCCGCCATCGCGACGACACGGCAACTGCTGGTCGACAATCAGGTTCGCGCCCTGATCTACAACCCGCAGACGGAGGATCGGGTCAGCCGCGAGATGCGCACCGCAGCCGAATCGGCGGGCATCCCCGTGGTCGAGGTTTCCGAAACCCTGCCCGAAGGTGTCGACTACATTCAGTGGCAGGCCCGGACCGCCGAGACCCTCGCCGCCGCGCTCGACAACGCATCCTGACCATCCGATCGAGAACACGGACTTCGGTGACTCCTCCTCCCTCCGACCGCACCCCCACGGTCGAACTCCGCGACGCACGACTGGCATTCGGTGAGCGTGTGCTCTGGGACGGGCTCGACCTCACCGTCGAGCCCGGCGAGTTCCTGGCGGTGCTCGGCCCCAACGGTGCCGGTAAGACGTCACTGCTCAAGGTCTTGCTCGGTCAGCTCCCCCTCACCTCGGGCACGGTGACGATCGCCGGGCAGTCCGTCCGTGCCGGGAACTCCTACGTCGGTTACGTACCGCAGCAGAAGTCCCTCGACGAGGCCGTGCCGCTGCGGGGACGCGATCTCGTGGGGCTCGGCATGGACGGTCACCTCTGGGGAACCGGCGTGCGTACCCGCAGACGCCGGCGCGTCGCGGTGGACGATGCGATCGCGCAGGTCGGCGCGCAGGCCTTCGCCGGCGCCCCGATCGGAAGTCTCTCCGGGGGCGAGCAACAGCGCCTGCGTATCGCTCAGGCGCTCGTGGGAGATCCCCGCGTGCTCCTGTGCGACGAACCTCTGCTGAGTCTCGATCTGGCCAACCAGCACCTCGTGTCGTCGCTCATCGACCGGCGGCGACGCGACCACGACACCTCCGTCCTGTTCGTCACCCACGAGATCAACCCGATCCTGCCGCTGGTCGATCGCGTGCTCTACCTCGTCGACGGGCAGTTCCGTGTCGGTTCTCCCTCCGAGGTGATGACCTCGAAGGTGCTCTCGGAGCTCTACCGCACCGAGGTCGAAGTACTCGAGATGCGCGGACGACTCGTGGTCGTCGGCACCGGCGACGCCATCGACGCGCTCGGCAGCGCGGGCGGACTGCGTCCCGGGGAAGGCGTCCACCACGACCACGAGGATCTCGCATGAGCAGCAAGTTCACCGACGCCATGGGCCGGATGTTCGACTTCGAGACGACCCTCGAACTCCTGCAGTACGACTTCGTCCAGCAGGCGCTCGTCGCCGGAGCGATCCTCGGACTGCTCGCCGGCGTGATCGGCCCCCTGATCATCAGCCGGCAGATGGCGTTCTCCGTGCACGGCACCTCCGAACTCTCGCTCACCGGTGCCGCCGCCGCGCTGATCATCGGTGTGTCGGTGGGGGTCGGCGCGGTCGCGGGGGCCGTGATCGCCGCGATTCTCTTCGGCGTACTGGGAACCCGTGCACGCGAACGGGACTCCGTCATCGGTGTGGTGATGTCCTTCGGCCTCGGCCTCGCGGTCCTGCTGCTGTGGGCCTACGACGGACGTACCGGTGCGGCCTTCTCGTTGCTCACCGGTCAGATCGTGGCACCCGGCGGCACGGGCATCGCGCTGCTCGCGGCGTGCGCGGCCGTCGTGATCCTCACCCTCCTGGTGATCTACCGTCCCCTGTTGTTCGCGAGTACCGACCCGGAGGTCGCGGCGGCCCGCGGCGTCCCCGTCCGCGGGCTGTCCATCGTGTTCGCCGTGCTCGTGGGCGTCACCGCCGCACTCGGCGTCCAGATCGTCGGTGCGCTGCTGGTGATGGCACTGCTCATCACCCCGGCCGCGGCTGCGGCACGCGTGGCGAGCGGACCGCTCGCCGCCACCGTGCTGGCGGTGATCTTCGCGGAGATCTCGGCGGTCGGCGGCATCCTGCTCGCGCTGGCGCCGGGCGTGCCGGTCTCGGCGTTCATCACGACGATCGCCTTCGTCATCTACATGGTGTGCCGTGTGATCGGCACCGCCCGCAAGCGACGCGGCGCCGGTCGCGTCGCGGTCGCCGCCTGATCCCCGAGCGGAAAGCGATCTTGACGCTCCTCGCGGCGCTTGCCTAGATTTCCGAGTCGGTTCCGGTAGCGGGACGTCACAGACATCGGGGGTCGAGAGTGCAGCACGTCACGCGCCGTTCCTTCCTCACGGGAGCGGCCGCGGCCGCCGGTCTCGTCCTCACCGCAGGCGGCGCAGCCCAGGCGGTCCCGGGTATCCCCGCCCGCGTGAACACCGTGCCGCTCACCCACGAGGAACACGGAGTGGTCGTCGTCGGTACCGGCTTCGGCGGCGGGGTGACCGCTCTGCGACTCGCGCAGGCCGGGATACGAGTACACATGCTCGAGCGCGGTATCCGGTGGCCCACCGGTCCGAACGCGAACACCTTCCCTCGCGTCGACAATCCCGACAAGCGGTTTCTGTGGCACCGTTCGAACCCGGAGGTGTTCGGCCGCCGTCTCGCGTTCGAGCCGTACACCGGACTCGTCGAAGCCGTCGTCGGCGAGAACATGACCGCCCTGTGCGCCGCCGGAGTGGGTGGCGGATCGCTCGTCTACCAGGGCATGTCGCTGCAGCCCAGCGAATCGGTGTTCGCCGCGAACTTCCCGGGCGAGCTCGACTGGGGGCTGCTCGACCGCGTGCACTACCCACGGGTCGCGCAGATGCTGCGCCTGGCAGTGGCACCGGACGAACTCGTCGCGAGCCCCAACTACGCGACGTCGCGGATCTTCGCCGAGCGTGCCCGCAATGCCGGACTGCCGGTCGACAAGATCCCGATGCCGATCGACTGGAACTTCGCGCTCGCCGAACTCCGCGGAGAGATGGCCCCCGCCTACACCGACGGCTCGGGCGCCATGGGGGTCAACAACGGCGGGAAGCATTCCGTCGACGTCACCTACATCGCGGAGGCCGAAGCCACCGGCCTGGTGACCGTCGCGACGCAACACGAGGTCACCGACATCGAGCGCCGCAAGGACGGCCGGTGGACGGTGCACGTGAACCACATCGACACCTCGGGCACGGTCGTCGAGAACAAGATCCTCACCACCGACGCACTGGTGTTGTCGGCGGGCACGATGAACACCACCCGGCTGCTGATGAAGGCGGCAGCGAAAGGACTGGTCCCGGACCTGCCCGAGGGCATCGGGCAGGGCTGGGGATCCAACGCCGACCGCATCTACCTGTGGACGAACCTCGAGGAGGAGTTCGGTCTCGTGCAGGGCGGCCCGGTCGTCTACGGCAGCAAGAACTGGAACGACCCGCACGCCGCCTTCACCGTCATCCAGGCCTCCATCCCCGGCTTCCACGGCATCGACATGCGTAGCACGGTCATGGTGGGCTTCGGAGTCAGTGAGGGTCGCGGACACTTCGTCTACGACGCCGGTCGCGACGATGCCGTCCTGCGCTGGCCGCACGAAGGGGATTCGTCGGTCCAGACCGGCTGCATCGATCCCACCGTGCGCCGTATCGCCGGCGAACGCAGCATCCTGACCGACACGAACGCGATCGTCCCGTCGACCTGGCACCCTCTCGGCGGTGCGAGCATGGGGACGGTGTGCGATCTCGAGGGCCGGGTGCTCGGGCAGCGCGGACTGTACGTGCTCGACGGGGCACTCATGCCGGGCAACACCGCCGCGTGCAATCCGTCGATGACGATCGCCGCGATCGTCGAACGCGCCCTCGACGACATCGTCGCTCGTGACGTCGGAACGGTCTTCCGGGCGGCCTAGACTCGGAGCGTGACCCGCATCGACCTCAACAGCGATCTCGGCGAGAGTTACGGCCAGTGGCGTCTGGGCGACGACGAGACCATGCTCGACATCGTCACCAGCGCCAACGTGGCGTGCGGTTTCCACGCGGGCGACCCGGCGACCCTGCTGAGCACCTGTCACGGCGCGGCGAAGCGCGCCGTGCGAATCGGTGCGCAGGTCGGGTACAACGACCTGGCCGGCTTCGGTCGCCGCTTCATCGAGGTACCGGCGGCCGACCTGACCGCCGAGATCATCTACCAGATCGGCGCACTCGACGGCCTCGCGCGCGCGGCCGGGTCGGCGGTCAGCTACGTCAAACCGCACGGAGCGCTGTACAACGCGATAGTCCATCACCGGGAGCAGGCCCGAGCCGTCGTGGATGCGGTGCGCGCCTACGATTCCTCCCTGCCCGTGCTCGGACTGCCCGGCTCCGCCTTCCTCGAGGAAGCCGAACGGTCCGGTCTGGCCGTGGTCACCGAGGCGTTCGCAGACCGCGCCTACACTCCGGACGGCACGCTCGTCTCGCGCCGTGAACCCGGTGCGGTGCTGCACAATCCGGACGAGGTCGCCGAACGGGTACTGCGCATGGTCACCGAAGGAGTGGTCCGTGCGATCGACGGAAGTGACGTGCGCGTGCGCGCGCAATCCGTGTGCATCCACGGCGACTCGCCCGACGCCACGGCGATGGCCGTCGCGGTACGTACCCGTCTCGACGCCGAGAACATCGACATCCGGGCGTTCGTAGACCACCGGGAGCCGTGAGGTACACCGATGAGGATCCTGCGTGCCGGTGACAGCGCGTTGCTCGCCGAATTCGCTTCCCTGGACATCGTTCTCGCGCACTTCCGGGCCTTGGACCAGGACCGGGCGCGCGGGGTCGTCGACCTCGTCCCCGCGGCGCGGACGCTGCTGGTGTGTTTCGATGCCTCCGAGACCGACGTGCAGGACGTGCACCGGTGGATCGCCACCACCGCGCCGCTTCCCGTGGACGCCGCCACCGTCGAGGAAGTGACGCTCGAAGTCCGTTACGACGGCGACGATCTCGAAGAGGTCGGGGAACTGACCGGTCTCGGGGCGGAGGGGGTGGTCACCGCCCACACGACCTGCACGTGGACCGTCGCGTTCGGCGGCTTCGCGCCCGGCTTCGCGTATCTCACCGGCGGTGACCCCCGGCTGCACGTGCCGCGCCGGAGCTCACCGCGCACCACGGTTCCGGCCGGTGCCGTCGGGCTCGCAGGCGAGTTCTCGGGCGTCTATCCCCGGCAGTCACCCGGAGGGTGGCAGCTGATCGGAACTTCCGAAGCGCCGCTGTGGCAACCTGATCGGACACCCGCTGCCCTGCTGCGCCCGGGGCGGACGGTTCGATTCGTCGCGATCTGAAGGCCGGCGGTCCCCGAGGAGAGGTCCGCCCCCGCCGTGATCCGCGTCGCGCGGAACCGTCACCGAGTCGTGAACGTCAGATCCCCAGTACGGCCTTCGCGATGAGGAAATAGATCACCAGCCCGGTCGCGTCGACGAAGGTCGTGATGAACGGGTTGGAGAAGACTGCGGGATCGGCGCGGATCGCCTTCGCGATCAACGGCATCGCACCGCCCACGGTCGCCGCGAGTGTGCAGACGCTCACCAGCGTCGATCCGATCACAGCTCCCACCGAGGAGTCGTAGACCCATGACGTCAGCACGAACGCGACCGACCCCAGGAGGACGCCGAGGGACAGCCCCACCCGGAACTCGCGGGCGACGACCCCACCGATGTCGCGCGGAGACACATCGTCGAGGGCGAGTGCACGGGTGACCGTGGTGGCAGCCTGGTTTCCGGTGTTGCCGCCGGTGCCGATGATCAGCGGCACGAACAGCGCGAGGGTGACCACCTGACCGAGGGTGGACTCGAAGACCTCGAGCACCTGGACCGTGAGTGTCGCGCCCAATGCCAGGACGAGCAACCACACCACCCGTGACCGGACCAACCAACTCACCGGCGTCGCGAGATAGGGCCGGCGCAGCGGCTCCGTACCACCGATCCGCGCCTGGTCCTCGCTGTCCGCGGCCTCCAGGATGCGCAGGGCGGCGTCGACCGTCAGGATGCCCACGAGCCGGGTCTCGCTGTCGACCACGATCAGCGCCAGCAGCTCGAGTTCGGCGCAGCGCCGCGCGGACTCCTCGGCATCGTCGGTAGCGCGTGCCCAGTAGGGCTCGTTCATGATGTCGGCGATCACCGTTCCGGGCGCTGCGCTCATCAGATCCCGCAGACCCACCACCCCCACGAGCACGCGCCCGTCGTCCACCACCGGCAGTGTGTACACCGATTCCGCGTCGTGCAGCCGGCGACGCACTGCGTCCATCGCCTCCTCGACCGTCACGTCGTGCCGCAGAGACACGAAGGCAGGGCTCATCCTCCGGCCGATCGCACGCTGCGGATAGCCGAGAATCGCAGCCGTCATCCTCCTCTCGTCCGGCGGCAGTCCGCGCATCAACGACGAGGCGACCGTGGCGGGGAGTTCGTCGAGCAGTTCCACCCGATCGTCCGGTTCGAGGTCGGCGAAGATCGTGGCGACCTGATCGTCGCGCAGGCCCCGGACCAGTTCGCTCTGCATGCTCGGATCGAGCTGCTCGAAGACGTCGAGTGCGCGAGCTTTGGGCAGAAGCCGGTACAGCACGGCACGATCGGTCCGGCCGAGCCGTTCGAGTACGTCGACGACCTGTTCGACGTCGAGCTCCGCGACAGCGTCGTGCGCTGCGGCAAGGTCGTCCGCCTCGACGGCCCTCTCGATCTGTCGCGTCGTCGCCCGGGCGTTCACGTCGTCCACGGTCGGCACCTCCGTCCTCGATGATCTTTCCACCCCAACTGTGCCTGCTCGAGCGGAGTCGGGCCGTGCAGGGGAACACGGTGGGTGAGAATGAACGACGTGGCATGGTTCGAGGTGATCTCCAGCGGAATGCTCACGACGGTGCAGGATCGCGGACGTCCCGGTCACGGCTCCTCAGGGCTCACCCGGTCGGGCGCCGCGGACCGGCGCTCCCACGACGCCGCGAACAGGCTGGTCGGAAACCGTCCGGACGCGGCGACACTCGAGGTGACCGGCGGTGGTCTGGCCGTCCGCAGTGTCGGCGAGACGATCGTGGCCGTGACCGGCGCTCGCGCCGAGGTGACCGTGTGCGACCGGCCCGTCGGTGACTGGTCCCGCATCATGCTGCGGGACGACGACGTACTGCGGATCGGCCCCCCGAAGGAGGGCCTGCGGTCCTATCTCGCGGTGCGCGGCGGCATCGACGTGCCCGAGGTGCTCGGCAGCAGGTCCACCGACATACTGTCGGCGACCGGGCCGTCACCGGTGCGCGGCGGCGACCGTCTGCTCGTCGGCGCGATGGCGACCGCACTGCCCGACGAGGAGCAGATCCCGCCACCCGCCCCGATGGGTGATCCCGTCGAGATCCGGGTGCGAACCGGACCCCGCGACGACTGGTTCACCCCGGCGTCGATACGTGCGCTGTTCCACGAGAGCTGGACGGTGACACCGCAACTCGACCGGGTGGGGATCAGGTTCCACGGCCCCGGCCGCTTGCACCGAGCACGGCACGACGAGATGCCCAGCGAGGGCATGGTGCCGGGCTCACTGCAGGTTCCCCCGGAAGGACACCCGGTGTTGTTCCTCGTCGACCATCCTGTGACGGGCGGCTATCCCGTGATCGCCGTGGCCGTCTCGGCCGACCTGCCGATCGCGGCGCAGCTACGCCCCGGCCAGCGGGTCAGGTTCGTGCCGGTGCGGTGATCGGCGCATCCGGAACCACACGGACGTCTTCGTCTCCTCCACCGCCGCGACCTCCGGGGAGGCCGGTTCGACTGCCGTCACCCGCCGCACGAAGGCGATCACTTCGTCGAGCGCCCGCTTCGCGGGAGGCGAGATGCCCGGCAGGCTGAGATATCCGTGGACGGCGTCGGGATAGTCGGTCTCCGTCACATCACATCCTTCGCCGCGCAGTGCGGCCGCGTAACGTATACCGTTGTCGCGCAACGGATCATGTCCTGCAACCTGCACGAGGGCGGGCACCGCGGCACCGGCCAGGCTGCCGCGCAACGGAGCAGCCGTCGGCGCGTACGGATCGGCGCCGGCGAGATAGAGACGCACGAACGCACGCATACCGCGAGAAGTGAGCACGGGAGCGTTCGCGAACTTTTGCTCCGAGGGGAACATCTCCTCCATCTCCGCTGCGGGATAGACCAGCACCTGCCCGACCGGCAGCGGACCATCCGAGCGTCCCGCCAGATCGGCGACGACGGCGGCGAGATTCCCCCCGGCGCTGTCGCCGGCCACCACGATGCGCGCCGGATCCCCTCCGAACTCACCGGCATGCCGGGCCACCCAGTGAAGCGACGACCAGCAGTCCAGAACCGCTGCCGGATAAGGATGTTCGGGTGCCAGCCGATAATCCACCGACACCACGACGCACGGGGTCCGCGCAGCCATGCGGCTCGCCCACCATTCGTTCTGCTCCGGGTTGCCGAACACCCATCCACCACCGTGGAACAGCACCACCACGGGGAGCGGACCGTCCACACGCACCGACGGCCGATAGATCCTCAGCCGCAGGGAGACAGGCGACGTCTCGGGTTCGAGGTCGTCGACGGCGACGTGCTCGAGATCGACCGGTCGATCCTCGATCCGCACTCCGGGATGCGGCCGGCCCGCGACCAGCCGACCGGCCGGAGACGCCAGCAGTCTCGCTCTCGCCGCCCGGCGTGCCGGGATCTCTTCCGGGGACGCGTCGGCGATGGACTTGTTCGTGAAGCGCTCGGACAGCGCGAACACTCGCGTGCGGAACGGCAGTGAGGCGACCACGAGGACAGACTAGCCCTCGCGGCCGCGAATCCGGCCGGCTCGGTCAGGCGCGTCGCTGCCGCGCGATATCCGCCAGGACGACGCCCGCCGCCACGGAGGCGTTGAGCGATTCGACATCTCCGGCCATCGGAATCGAGAGCACCGAATCGCAGGTCTCCCGGACCAGGCGTGAGAGCCCCTTGCCTTCCGAGCCCACGACCACCACGACGGGATCGGTGCCGTCGAAGTCGTCGAGGCTGGTGTCGCCGCCGGCGTCGAGACCGACGACGCGGACGCCGCGGGCCTGCCAGTCCTTGAGAGTGCGCGTGAGGTTGGTGGCACGCGCGACGGGCAGTCGCGCTGCTGCACCTGCACTCGTGCGCCAGGCCACCGCCGTCACCGACGCCGAGCGTCGCTGCGGGATCACCACGCCGTGCCCACCGAATGCTGCGACCGAGCGGATCACGGCGCCGAGATTGCGCGGATCGGAGATGTTGTCGAGCGCCACGATCAGCGGCCGTTCGTGGTTTTCCGCGGCGCGGGCGATCAGGTCGTCGGGATGCGCGTACCGGTAGGGCGGAACCTGGAGGCCGATGCCCTGATGCATCCCGTTGGCCGACAGCCGGTCGAGTTCGGAACGCGAGACCTCGAGAATCGAGATGCCCATCTCGGCCGAGCGCTGCACGGCTTCCTTGAGTCGCTCGTCCGCCTCCGCGCCCAGGGCGACGTACAGAGCCGTCGCGGGAACGCCGGCCCGCAGGCATTCGACGACCGGATTGCGGCCCAGGACCATCTCCGGCCCGTCCTCGGCCTTACGGCCGGCGGCCGGTCGACGACCACCCCCGCGCGTATCGGTGGCCTTCGCGGCCGCCCGGGCACGTTTGGCCGCGGGGTGGTAGGGGCGGTCCTCGGCCCTGGGGGTCGCACCGCGGGCCTCGAGCCCGCGACGCCGCTGCCCGCCGGACCCGACGACCTGCCCCTTCTTCGTGCCGCCCTTACGAATAGCGCCGCGACGCTGGGAATTGCCTGCCATCACTGTCCTGCTTTCAAGGACCACTCGGGTCCGTTCGGCGTATCGGTCACTTCGATGCCCGCGGCCGCCAGCCGGTCGCGCACCTCGTCGGCCACCGCCCAGTTCTTCTCGGCGCGGGCAGTGGTGCGGCGCTCGAGATCCGTGGTGACCAGGACGTCGAGCGCGGCGAGCGCCGCCGACCCGGTGTCCGTGGTGGTGCACCAGTGCTCGTCGAGGGGGTCCACACCGAGGATGCCCATCATGCTTCTCATCTGGGAAGCGATCCGCACAGCTTCGTCGAGGTCGCCGTTGTCGAGGGCCTTGTTGCCCTCGCTGCGCCGCCCGTGGATCTCGGCGAGGGCCTTGGGCACTCCGAGATCGTCGTCGAGGGCGTCGGCGAAGGCATCCGTCCAGGTGCCCACGGGCACTTCTCCCGCCCGGTCGCGGGTCTTGAGGACGAACGATTCGAGTCCCCGATAGGCCGCGGCCGCCTCGGCGAGCGCGTCGTCGGAGTACTCGAGCATCGACCGGTAATGGGCGCTGCCGAGGTAGTAGCGCAGCTCCTGCGGGCGGACCCGGGCGAGGACGTTGGGAATGGACAGCACGTTGCCGAGCGACTTGGACATCTTCTCTCCGCCCATCGTCACCCAGCCGTTGTGCAGCCAGTAACGCGCGAAGCCGTCGCCCGCCGCGCGGGACTGAGCGGTCTCGTTCTCGTGGTGCGGGAAGACGAGATCCATTCCTCCGCAATGGATATCGAAGGTACTTCCGAGATAGAAACCGGCCATCGCGGAGCATTCGAGATGCCAGCCGGGACGTCCGCGTCCCCACGGGGTGGGCCACGAGGGCTCCCCGGGCTTCTCCGCCTTCCACAGCGTGAAGTCGCGCGGGTCGCGCTTGCCCAGCCCGGCACTCTCGCCCTGGTGGACGTCGTCGATGCGATGACCGGAGAGGGCTCCGTACTGCGGATAGCTCAGTACGTCGAAGTAGACGTCGCCGTCTGCCGCATAGGCGTGACCGGCATCGATGAGGCGCTGGATGAGTTCGACCATCTGCGTGACGTGTCCGGTCGCGCGGGGTTCCACGGACGGCGGCAGGACACCGAGCGCGTCGTAGGCGCGGTTGAAGGCCCGCTCGTAGGTGGAGGCCCACTCCCACCACGGCCGGCCCGCCTCGGCCGCCTTGCGGAGGATCTTGTCGTCGATGTCTGTGACATTTCTCACAAAGGCGACGTCGAGCCCCTTGGCGGTCAGCCAGCGACGGAGCACGTCGAACGCGACACCGCTGCGTACGTGGCCGATATGGGGTTCGCCTTGCACGGTGGCCCCACACAGGTAGACCGAAGCGTGGCCGGGGACCAGCGGTTCGAAATCCCGCACGGCCCGCGATTCGGTGTCGTATAAGCGCAAGGTCACGACCGTCGATCCTACCGTTCGTCCTGCCGGGCCAGGACCAGTGCGGTTGCGACCGCCGCCACGCCTTCGCCCCGGCCGGTGAGGCCGAGTCCGTCCGTGGTGGTCGCCGACACCGAGACCGGGGCACCGAGCGCATCGGCCAGCACGGCTTGTGCTTCCTCACGACGCGGTCCGATCTTCGGCCGGTTCCCGATCACCTGAACGGCGGCGTTCCCCACGGCCCAGCCCGCCTCGGCGAGCAGGCGCCGCACCTCTTGGAGCATGGCGACGCCGGATACACCGGACATCTCGGGACGCCCCGTGCCGAAGACCGCACCGAGGTCGCCGAGACCGGCGGCCGAGAGCAGGGCGTCGCACAGCGCGTGCGCGGCCACGTCGCCGTCGGAGTGCCCGGCACAGCCGTCGGCGTCCTCGAACAGCAGACCGGCCATCCAGCACGGCCGGCCCGCCTCCACGGGATGCACGTCCGTTCCGATGCCGACACGCACGATGGTCACATCTCCTTCTCTGCGGGGACGCCGGATGCGAGCACGGCACGCGCCAGCACCAGATCCAGCGGGGTAGTGATCTTGAAAGCGAGCGGGTCTCCCGCGACGGTCGTCACCTGCTCACCCAGCCGCTCGACGAGTCCCGCGTCGTCGGTGGCGTCGGCCGCGTCCCGATTGGCTCGTGAGAGCAGGTCGACGTCGAAGCCCTGCGGTGTCTGCACCGCTCTCAGGCGCGACCGGTCCGGGGTGCCGGTCACGATGCCCACGTCGTCGACACTCTTGATGGTGTCGGCGACGGGGAGCACCGGGATCACCGCGTCACAGCCGGCGCGCAGCGCGTCCACCACCCGCACGAACAGGCCTGCCGGCGTGAGAGCGCGTGCGGCGTCGTGGACGAGCACGAACCGCGCTCCCGGCGCCGCCGCAAGACCTGCACGTACGGAATCGGCTCGTTCGGTTCCCCCGGCCACGACCTGCACCCGGGCGGCGAAGGATTCCCCGACGAGCCGGGTCGCGGTGGTCCCGGCCGATTCGGGAGGGACGACGATCACGACGCGATCGACCACTCCCGAGGCGAGCATCGCCTCCACCGAGCGGGCGAGCATCGTGCGGCCCTCGAGTTCCACGAACGCCTTGGGCAGTGGTTCACCCAGGCGAACACCACGGCCGGCCGCCGGAACGATTCCGACGACCGGCCCGTTGCGATCGTTCATGTGCAGTTTTCGCCTCGCCGTCCTGTCAGGAAGCGGCGGCGAGAACCTCGTCGAGCATGGTTTCCGCCTTGACGTCGTCCGTGCCCTCGGCGAGGGCGAGTTCGCCCACGAGGATCTGACGCGCCTTGGCGAGCATCCGCTTCTCACCTGCGGACAGGCCGCGGTCCTGCTCCCGGCGCCACAGGTCGCGCACGACTTCCGCGACCTTGTTGACATCGCCGGAGGCCAGCTTCTCGAGGTTGGCCTTGTACCGCCGTGACCAGTTGGTGGGTTCCTCCGTGTGAGGTGCGCGCAGCACCTGGAATACCTTGTCGAGGCCTTCTTGCCCGACGACATCGCGGACTCCGACATATTCCGCATTATCTGCAGGTACCCGGACCGTCAGGTCGCCCTGCGCGACTTTCAGAACCAGATATTCCTTCTGCTCACCCTTGATGGTGCGTGTTTCGATAGCTTCGATCAGCGCCGCACCGTGATGGGGGTATACGACGGTGTCTCCGACCTTGAAAATCATGTGTCCCGTGCCCCTTTCGATTCTGCCAGTTTAACACGTGATCACATCACCCTCGCGTCAACGGTGCAGGTCAGGGGCATCGAAGCATGAGCCCGGGGCTTGACAGGCAGTTCGTTCCGTGTATCGGGTGACCTCCGACACACCGGGTGGGTCGGGACTTCCGGCCCTGCTCCCCGGGTAGGCATCGGCACCGGATTCCGCCCCGACGTACACAGGGCGCACGCGGACTACTACTCTGCCTAGTGGATTGCGAGCCATACTCGAGTGGAGGAACCCGTGACTGCTCTCAAAGCGCCGACTCGCCGAGTCGTGACTGCTCTCGCCCTTGCCGCAGGGGCGGCACTCACGATGTCTGCGTGCAGCGCCGGTCAGATCACCCAGACCTCGACCCAGGTCCCGGCCATCAACGGTTCCAACGTGGACGCCGGCAGCATCGCATTGCGCAACGTGCACGTGATCTACCCGAACTCCGAGGAGTACAGCATCGAGCCCGGCGGAACCGCCCAGCTCGGCTTCACGATCGTCAACCTCGATCCGTACATCGGTGACGAGCTCACCGGCATCTCCACCGACTTCGCACAGTCGGTCACCGGCGCCGAACTCGAGATCCCGCCGCAGTCCTCCGTGATCGCCGGTGCCTCCGAGACCACCGCGGATCTGATCGAGGGTGCCGAGGAGCTGCCCGATCCGGACAGCACGGGCGAGACCCCCTTCCCGACACCGGCAGCGATCGAGACCGTCGAGCTCGTGGGCCTCTCCGAAGGCGTTCGTCCCGGTCTGACCATCCCGGTCACCTTCTCCTTCGCCGAGGCCGGCGACATCACGGTCTCCATCCCGATCGACGCAGGACCGGAACTCCCCCGCGACGAGTCGGAGCTCTCGCCGATCGTGGGCGAAGCGCACTAGATCTCCCTGCGACAAGGTCCGGTCGGGCATCGCCCGGCCGGGCCTTTCGCATGTCACGGCTGTGTCGGTGCGACCGACTATTCTCCGGCCGTGGCAAAGACGAAGACCCTCTACCGCTGTTCCGACTGCGCGCACACCGTCGCGAAGTGGGTCGGACGCTGTCCCGAATGCGGCACGTGGGGGTCGATGGACGAAGCTCCCGTGCAGCCCGTGGCGGTCGCCGCGCGTACCGGCACCTCCCTGGCACGCGCGGGCGCGGCCGCCGTCCTGCCGAGCACACCTGCCACTCCCCTGTCGCAGATCGACGGCAAGGCCACACACGCGAAACCGACGGGCATCCCGGAACTCGACCGTGTCCTCGGCGGAGGGGTGGTGCCCGGTTCCGTCGTCCTCCTCGCCGGTGAGCCGGGTGTCGGCAAGTCCACGCTCCTGCTCGAGGTCGTGCATCGCTGGGCGCTGCGAGGTGAGGCCGATCGCGCCCTCTACGTCACGGGCGAGGAATCGGCCGGGCAGGTGCGGTTGCGTGCCGATCGCACCGGCGCCGTCCACGACCGTGTCTATCTCACCGCCGAGAACGATCTCGCGACCATCTTCGGGCACGTCGAACAGGTGAAACCGACCCTGCTCGTCGTCGATTCCGTGCAGACCATGCTCGCCGCCGACGTCGACGGGGTCACCGGCGGAGTCACGCAGGTGCGTGCGGTGACCAGCGCGCTGACCTCGCTCGCGAAGTCCAGCGGCATACCCGTGCTGCTCATCGGTCACGTCACGAAGGACGGTGCGGTGGCCGGCCCCCGTTCCCTCGAGCATCTCGTCGATGTGGTGCTGCACTTCGAGGGCGACAAGCACTCCACGCTGCGCATGGTGCGCGGCGTGAAGAACCGCTTCGGCGCCGCCGACGAGGTGGGCTGCTTCGAACTCGCCGAGGACGGCATCGTCGGCGTGAGCGACCCGTCCGGACTGTTCCTGCAACACCGCGACGAGGCCGTTCCGGGCACAGCGGTCACCGTGACGATGGACGGCAAACGTCCTCTTCTCGGCGAAGTCCAGGCCCTCGTGGTGCCCACGCACAATCCCTCTCCGCGACGTGCCGTGAGTGGTCTCGACGCGGCCCGGGTCGCCATGGTGCTCGCGGTGCTCGAGCGGCGTTGTGGTCTCGGCAAGCTCGGCAATTGCGATGTCTACGCCTCGACGGTGGGCGGGATGCGGATCACCGACCCCTCGGCCGATCTCGCACTCGCGCTCGCCGTCGCCTCCGCGGTGCGCGACCAGCCCGTCCCGGTGGGCACGGTGCTGCTCGGGGAGGTCGGTCTCGCGGGCGAAGTCCGTCGCGTGGTGGGAGCGGGGCGCCGCCTCGCGGAGGCCGCCCGCCTCGGCTTCGACCGCGGAGTCGTACCCCGCGATGTCGAGGGAGTGCCGAAGGGCATGAAGAAGTTCGAGGTCGCCAACCTGGCACAGGCGCTCTCCACACTGACGCGCTGAGGCCTCCCGTCGGGCGAGCCGAGATGTCGGATGCCGGTGCGAACATGTGTTCGTGTCCGGTGCGACCGTCCTCCACGCCGATCTCGACGCCTTCTACGCGTCGGTGGAGCAACGCGACGATCCGCGGCTGCGCGGCAGGCCGGTGGTCGTGGGCGGGGGTGTCGTGCTCGCGGCGTCCTACGCTGCCAAGGCATACGGCATAGCCACCGCGATGTCCGGTCGTGCCGCCCGGGCGCTGTGCCCGGGGGTGATCTCCGTTCCTCCCCGCATGGACGCCTATGCGGAAGCCTCCCGCGAGGTCTTCGCGATCTTCGATCGCACGACTCCCGTCGTGGAGGGGATCTCGATCGACGAGGCATTCCTCGACGTCTCCGGGCTCGAGCGCATCGCGGGCAGCCCGGTCGAAATCGCCACGCGCCTGCGCCGTGAGGTGGCCGCCGAGGTCGGTCTGCCGATCACCGTCGGTATCGCGCGCACCAAGTTCCTCGCAAAGGTCGCGAGCGGGGTGGCCAAGCCCGACGGTCTGCTCCTCGTCCCTCCGGACGCCGAACTCGCGTTCCTCCACCCGTTGCCGGTCGAACGACTGTGGGGCGTCGGCAGAGTCACCGCGGCGAAACTGCACGCACACGGAATGCGGACGGTGGCGGACGTCGCCCGCCACTCCGAATCCGATCTCGTGTCGCTGCTGGGGCGAGCGACCGGACGTCACCTGCATGCTCTCGCTCTCGGGCACGACCCGCGTCCGGTCCGACACCGGCCGCGCAGTTCGATGGGCGCGCAACACGCCCTCGGCCACGGACCGCACAGCATCGAGTCGGTGGCGGAAACACTGCAGTTGCTCGTCGACCGTGTGTGCCGTCGGATGCGCCGGGCCCGTCGCCTCGGACGCACGGTGGTACTGCGGGTGCGATTCGCCGACTACAGCCGCGCCACCCGTTCGCACACGCTTCCCGGCGCCACCGCACGCACCGACCTCGTCGGGGCGGCGGCACGCGAGTTGCTGGACCACACCCATCCACTCATCGCCGACCGTGGGCTCACCCTGATAGGGATCGCGGTCTCGAACCTCACCGGCGAGGGCGCCGAGCAGCTCGAGCTGCCCTTCGACGAGGTGGTCGAGAACGGCCATCCCCTCCCGGCGCACCGCGCGATCGACCGGCACGCGCTCGATGCCGTCCTCGACGATCTGCATTCCCGTTACGGCGCCGGGGCCGTCACGTCGGCCACGCTGCTCGGACGCGATCACCGGCCCGGTACGCCCCTGCTCCCGGACCGACCGCCGGGACGGACGCTCTAAGGAGCGGAGATGTCGTGGTCGGTCTGCGGAACGCCGTCCGCGAAGTCCATGCCCTTCGCGAAGTGCTCGTGTCCCACCAGGACGAACAGACCCACGGACGACGCGACCACCACGTCCGGATCGGCCATCGGCCCGTCGACGATGCGGGCCTCCGAGCTCGTGTACACCTTGCGACGCACGGTGCCGTCGACGCGTGCCCGGAACTCGAGGACCGAACCGAGCGGGATCGGGCGGGCGAAATCGGTCTCGAAATGCCCGGTGACCACGGCGGAGCGAAGCGCGGCGTTGCACGCCATCCCCTGCACCTCGTCGAACGCCGTCATCAGGATGCCGCCGTGGATGAAGCCCGGACCACCCTGATAGCGGGTGGCGACGTCGAGCCGGCCCAGCACTTCCAGACCCTCGCCGAAGGTGAACTCCATCGCCAGGCCCGAGGGCTGGTCGTCGCCGCACCCGAAGCACTTCGCCCAATGCTGCGGAAGCGGGGCACCCGGGCCGGGATGATCTTCCGGCAGAGCGGGAACGACGAGGTCGTCGGGCAAAGTCCAGGTGTTGCGCATAAGCAAGTAATGTAGTTGCGCGGTCGGCGACGCCGGTTCGGGAGTTCGCGCAAATGTGACCGTGACCGCAGGCTGCACACGGAAGGGAGTCGCGATGACCGAGTCGGCGTCGGTATCGACGCTGGGCGAAACCATCGCCCGTCTGGCACCCGGCACCGCGCTACGCGACGGTCTCGAACGGATCCTCCGCGGCCGGACCGGGGGCCTGATCGTCCTCGGTTTCGACGAGCAGGTGGCCGCTCTGTGCGACGGCGGATTCGAGCTCGACGTGGAGTTCGCCCCGACCCGGTTGCGAGAGTTGTCGAAGATGGACGGTGCGGTGGTCGTGTCCACGGACGGCACCCGCATCGTGCGTGCCAACGTCCAGCTCGTGCCCGATCCGAGCATCCCGACCGTCGAGTCCGGCACTCGTCACCGCGCCGCGGAGCGCACCGCGATCCAGACCGGCTATCCGGTGGTGTCGGTCAGTCAGTCGATGAGCATCGTCAGTGTGTACGTCGACGGTCGCCGGCACGTCATCGACGATTCGGCCACGATCCTGTCCCGCGCCAATCAAGCCGTCGCCACCTTGGAACGCTACAAGGCCCGTCTCGACGAAGTGACGCGGCAACTGTCGGTGGTCGAGATCGAGGACATCGTCACCCTGCGTGACGCGCTCACCGTGGCACAGCGACTCGAGATGATGCACCGGCTGGCGGTGGAGATCGAACAGGACGTGCTCGAACTGGGCACCGACGGCCGCCAGCTCGCCCTCCAACTCGAAGAGCTGGTGGGCGACAACCAGCTCGCCCGGCAGCTCATCGTGCGCGATTACCTGGCCGGCGATCGTGTCCCCTCGTCACAGGAGGTCGATCAGGCGCTCGAGCGGCTCGCCCGGCTGACCGACGTCGACCTGCTCGATCTCACGACGCTCGCGCGGGCCTTCGGGTATTCGGGCACCATCGAAGCTCTCGACACGTCGATGAGCCCTCGCGGCTACCGCGTGCTCCATCGGGTGCCGCGCTTGCAGACCCGCCAGATCAACCTGCTGGTGGGCGCGTTCGGCACCCTGCAGGGCCTGCTCGCCGCCACCGCGGCCGACCTCCAGGCCGTCGACGGTGTCGGAGCCCTGTGGGCCCGGTACATCCGCGAGGGACTGTCCCGGCTGGCCGAAGCCTCCATCAACCATTACGACTGATCGGCCCCGATCCGGAAGGTGTCAGGGCGCGATGTTGAACGGCTCCGGCGCACTGCGGACACCACCGAGCTGACCCACCACGGTGTAGGCGCCCGGGCCGACCGGCTCGCGTGGTGCCTTGCAGCCGGGTTCGGAGGTCGTCGCCGACCACTTCACGGAATAGGCTGCCTGGTCTCCCGGTGCCAGGGAGCGGATGTCGGCAGTGGACTCCGGGAAGCAGTCGGTGTTCGCCCACAAGCGCTCATTGCCGTCGAGGCTGTAGACGAGCACCTGCTGCAGCCCGGCGCCGAGATCGCGTTCGCACGGCGACGTGCCGATGTTGGTGATGACGATCGTGAAATCGGGTTCGGCACCGATCTTGTAGTTCGCCTCGTCGGCAGTCACACGCACCGCGAGCGACTGATCGGGGCACTGCCCGGGCGCCACGGGCGCCGAGGACTCGGTGGTCGTGGGCGAATCGCCCGCTGTCCCCGAAGTCCCCGGCTCGCGGGAGCCTTCCGGTTCGGCCGAACCGGACGCGTCGTCGCCGCGCGGGGAACTCGCGGCCGCTGCCTCGGCGGACGCGTCGGCCGCGGTGGTCGTGGCCGAGGTCGTGACCTCCGCGGCGGCGGGCTCGGGTTCGGCTTCCCCGCCGTCACCGCCGGTCAACGCCAGTACCAGCCAGACGACCAGAGCCAGCACGACCACCGAGACACCGATTGCGAGAAGGCGTCGTCGCCAGTAGATCTCGGGGGGCAGAGGGCCGGTCGGTTCAAGCACGCCCCTCACGGTATGTGCCTGTACCTGCAGACAGCTACACCACGGTCGGCGTGTCGCCTTCCTCTGCGATCACACCGATGTCTCCGATGTGGCTCCGCAGGCTCACGTGACCGTCCTCGAGCTTGTAGGTCACACCCACGATGGCGCAGCGGCCGTCGGCGATGCGGTCGGCGATGATGCGCGAGCGATCCGTCAGGAGCTTTCCGGTCTCGACGACGTGCCGGCCCTCGAGTTCGTCGACGGTGTTCAGGCCCTCGGCGCGGCCCATGAGGATCGACGGTGCGACCCGCTCGACGAGACTGCGGATGTGACCACCCGGCACCGATCCCTTGTCGAGTGCCTCGATCGTCGCGGCGACGGCACCACAGCTGTCGTGCCCGAGGATCACGATGAGCGGAACGTTGAGGACGTCGACGGCGTACTCGATGGAGCCCAGGACGGAGCTGTCGATGACGTGGCCGGCGGTGCGGACGACGAACATGTCGCCGAGCCCCTGGTCGAAGATGATCTCCGCAGCCACTCGGGAGTCTCCGCAGCCGAACAGGACGGCAGTGGGATGCTGTCCGTTGACGAGTTCGGCGCGACGGTCGATTCCCTGGCTGGGGTGCAGCGGGGTACCGCTGACGAAGCGATGATTACCCTCGGTCAGGGCTTTCCAGGCGGAGATGGGATTCGAGTTCGGCATGCGTACATTATTCACCCGCATGCGCGACCGGGCTCGGGTGGACTCTCCGGAGCGAGACCGGACCCCCGTCACTGCGAACCGAGGAGATGAGAGATGCCGGTGGATTCACCGTCGTTGCTTCGCTGGTACGCCGCCCAGGCGCGCGACCTGCCGTGGCGGCACGACGGGGTGACGGGCTGGCAGATCCTCATGTCCGAGGTCATGCTGCAGCAGACGCCGGTCGCCCGGGTCGCACCGATCTGGGAGGAGTGGGTGCAGCGCTGGCCCGTGCCCTCCGCGATGGCCGCGTCGAGTCAGGCCGAAGTTCTGCGCGCGTGGGGCACACTCGGTTATCCGCGCCGCGCACTGCGGTTACACGAGTGCGCAGGTGTACTTGCCGCCGAGCACGGCGATCGTGTGCCCGAGGACGTCGACATCCTCCTGACCTTGCCCGGCGTCGGCGCGTACACGGCGCGAGCGGTGGCGTGCTTCGCGTACGGACAGCGTGTGCCGGTGGTCGACACGAACGTCCGCCGAGTCGTCGCACGAGCAATCCACGGCCGGGCGGAACCCGGAAATCCTTCCACGACAAGGGATCTCGCCGACGTCGAAGCGATCCTTCCAGCTTCCCGGCCGCAGGCGGCGACGTTCTCGGCAGCGCTGATGGAACTCGGTGCGACGGTGTGCACGGCCCGGACCCCGGACTGCGCCCGATGCCCGCTGCCCGACTGTGCCTGGGTGCTGGCCGGACGACCCGCCCACGACGGTCCGGCGCGGAAGGTGCAGAAGTTCGCCGGCACCGACCGTCAGGTACGTGGACGGCTGATGGCGGTGCTGCGGGAGAGCACCACGCCTGTCGAGCGCCCCGTCCTCGACAGCGTCTGGCCGGCGGATCCGGGTCAGCGCGACCGGGCACTGCACTCGCTGCTGGTGGACGGCCTGGTGGAGCAGACCGACGACGGGCGGTTCGCGCTCGCCGGAGAGGGTTCCGTCTCCTAGCCCGGCCCGCCGGGCAGCGCGTGCGCGGTGAGGAAGCACTCCACCGCTGCGCGGTATTCGGCGGGCCTGTCGTCGTGCACGAGATGCCCGGCTCCCTCGACGAGGACATGGTCGGTCCCGGGCCGTGTCGCCATCTGCCGCATCTGCCCCTCGGGCGTGATGGTGAATTCCCCTTCGAGGAGCAGGGCCGGCACCCGGATCGAATTCCACTCTTCCCAGAAGTGCCGCGACCCCCATTCCTCCGAGATGTCCCGGAAGGTGGCGACATCACCGTGCAGATGCCAGCCGTCGTCGCGGCGGACGAACGAGTCCAGGAAGTAGCGGCCCGCGACGGGACCGAAATAGTCGAGTACCGCGGCCTCCGACGGGAACGGCTGCGGCCACTGCGCGATCATCGTCGCCCAGTTCGCCGCCGTGCGTCCCCGGAAGTCGGGCGCCATGTCCTCGAGGACCAGTGCGGCGACCCGCTGCGGGTGTGCAGCAGCGAGACACCAGGCGTGCAGGGCACCCATCGAATGCCCGATCACGACGAGAGGTTCGATGATCTCGTGCAGGTGCATCGCGAGATCGGCGACGAAGGCCTCGGTGGTGAGTTCGCGGGGAGCGGGCCGGCCGTGTCCGGCGGCATCGAAGGTGTACACGTGACCGTGTTCGCGGAGCCACGCCACGTGGCGACGCCACGTCCGGGCGCTGCCCATGAGTCCGTGCAACAGCAGGATGGGTCGGCCGGTTCCGCCCTCGTCGTGCAACACAATCGATCAAGTTAGCGGAGTAGGCTCTCGCGCATGGCAGTCGTGAAGATCAACGCAATCGAAGTTCCCGAAGGCGCCGGCCCCGAGCTGGAGAAGCGGTTCGCCAATCGCGCGCACACCGTCGACAACTCCCCCGGATTCCTCGGCTTCCAGCTGCTCCGCCCGACCGCCGGCGAGAACCGGTACTTCGTGGTGACGCAGTGGGAGACCGAAGAGGATTTCGCGGCATGGCGGGACGGCGGCGCCCGGGCCGCACACGCCGGTGAGGCGAGGAATCCCGTCGCCACGGGTGCGTCGCTGCTCGAATTCGAAGTCGTCCTCGACGTCAAGAAGTCCTGAGATGCCGGCGTCCGGTGACCCCGGGCGCAACCCGACCTATCCGGAGGTGGGGGCGAGCCTGCGGGCGTTCCTGGGAACCGGTGCACTCCCTTCCGGTTACCGGCATCTGCGGGTCGAAGGCGAACTGGGCAGCGGCGATACCGTTTTCGATCTCGCCGCCGCCCGGTTGTTCGGATGGGACATGCATCGCGGAGCCGGAATCCATGTGCCGCCGGGAACTCCGGCCGCGACAGTCGGTCTCGACGTGGATCTCGGTTTCGGCGTCGGCCCTGTCCGTGCGACGGCCCCGTGCCGTGTCCTCGACGTGCTCCGCACCGATCGGCAGCGGGGCTTCACCTACGGCACGCTCGACGGGCATCCGGAGAGCGGCGAAGAGACCTTCGTCGTCACACGTGGCGCCGACGGGCGTGTGGTCGGAACGGTGATCGCCTTCTCCCGGCCCGCCCGCTGGTACACCCGCGCCGCAGGACCGGTCGGGCACCTGCTGCAGCGGCGTATCGCGCTCCGCTATCTCGCAGCACTCACAGCGTGACCGTCACGTCGTCGACCGCCCTGCGCAGGAAGGCCAGGAAGACGTCCGTCGGCTGAGCTCCCGAAACGGCGACGGCGCGATTGGCGACGAAGAACGGCACTCCCTGCACTCCGATGTTCCGCGCCTCCAGGAGATCGGCGGCCACCGCGTCGCCGGCGGCCTCACCGGCAGGATCGTCGCCCTCGAGGGCCGCGCGCGTCCACTCCGGATCGAGTCCGGCCGCGCCCGCGACCTTCACGAGGACATCCCGGTCGTCGACGACCTCGCCGTCGACGAAGTGCGCCCGGAACAGCGCGTCGAGGACCTCGTCGCGCTTGTCTCCCGCGAGATGGACCAGACGGTGCGCGTCGAACGTGTTGGCCGAGATCACGTTGTCGAAGTCGATCGAGATCCCGGCCTGCGCGGCCGTATCCGAGACCTGACCGAACATCTGCCGGACCTGCGCGGCCGGCATGCCCTTCATCGCGACGAGTGCATCGATCTCCGGGACACGCCGGCCGACGGGGGTGTCGGGTGAGAGCTGGTACGACCGCCACGTGACCTCCACTCGGTCGCGGTCCTCGAACGATGCGAGGGCCTCGGCGAAACGGCGCTTACCGATATAGCACCAGGGGCAGGCGATATCGGACCAGATCTCGATGTGGGCGGTCGGGACGAGTACCTCGGACATGCTCATATCCGGGTCAACTCCGGACCGGCGGGCTGTGTTCCCGGTCAGCCCTCGAGCGCCGCGTCCAGCGAGATCTCCACCCCCGTGAGCGCCTTGCTGACCGGGCAGCCGGTCTTGGCGTCCTGCGCGGCCTTGGCGAAGCCGTCGGCATCGAGTCCGTCCACCTCACCCCGGACCTTCAATGTGATTCCCGTCAGCCGGAACCCGCCCGCCGGATCCGGCCCCAGCGAGACGTCGGCCGTGACCTCGAGGCTCTGCGGAGTACCGCCCGCTTCCGCGATCAGAGCGGACAATTGCATCGCGTAGCACGAGGAGTGGGCCGCTGCGATCAGCTCCTCGGGACTGGTGGTGCCGTCCGCGTTCTCGGCCGAGCGCTTCGGGAAGGAGACGTCGAAGGTGCCGCGTCCCGAGCTGGTGAGCTCGACCTGACCCGACCCCTTCTGGAGATCGCCGTTCCAGGCCGTCCGCGCAGTACGTGTGGGCATGAAGATCTTCCCTTCGTGTCATGATTCGTGTTCACGGCATGCCGTGGCATGTCCACGGACCACCCTCGCAGACTCGCCTGCTCCACGCGGCGCGTTCGCGGCAGACGGTTCCCGATGTCCGGATCTACGCCGAGCGCAGTTCCCGGTCGCGCTCACCGACGGTCTGCACCGCCGTATCGCGCTCGTACGGGCGCACTTCGAGTCGTCGTTTCACCTCGGCGATCGCCTGCATACGCTCGAGATGTCCTCGGCGTGCCGCCCGCGCGGCTCCTCCGGGCAGTGCGACGCTCAGCCGATCCCGTACGAGATTGCGCGCGAACCACAGCGGATACAGTGCCGCCATCGGGCTCAGCCGGGGAATGCCGACGGCGTCGGAATACCCGGAACCCAGCGAGAGCCGGGCGAGGTCGGCGTGGAAGTGGTAGTACGCCCAGCTCCGGATGCGGTTGTGTACCCCGGGAGAATCCACCCCGTAGATCCGGGGAACGGCGCGCAGTGCGGCGTCGGTCAGCGCTGTGGACGACTCGTCCGGGTTCACCTCCGACCAGACCGCGAGCCAGATCAGGCGCAGGAGTTCGTCGAGCGAGGTCACCTGGAGTTCCGCCGTGACGCCCATGGTGTGGGCGATGTAGCGGTAGAGATGGACGATCGCGTCGCGTTCACGCCGGGAGTACCAGTGACCGGCGGCCATGACGGCGAGGGCGACACCGGCGATCGGAATCATCGTCACGCAGTAGTGCAGTTGGTTCACCGGCCGGCCGTGCGTATCGGTGTTCCAGCCTTCGACCCGGGCGATCCCGGCTCGGATGTAGGCGTGGACGACGCGCACCCGGGCGGTGTTCTTGGTGCCCGCTCCGAAGCGTTCCATCCCACCGGGTGCCGTGCAGTCCATCGACCACGCCACGGTCTCGACGATCCGTGCCGCGGCCCGCTTCGCGAGATCACCGCCGCGCAGGAGGACGTCGTTGACCCGCGGTGAGACGTAACTGGCGGGAAAGGCGATAGCGGTGGTGAACGCCATGAGAGTGCTCATCGGCATTCGCGCGATCGCGCGCGCAGCGAGGTCGAGCTTGTCGTAGTCCACCCAGAACGGCACGTCGTCGAGGGTGTCGATGAACGCCCGCACTTCGGGCGCGGGATCGTCCACCGATTCGATGCCGTGCTCGAGCGCCTGCTCGAACTGCCCACGGATCCGGGCCCGGTCCCGGCGCATGGCGGCGACGAGATCGTCGGCCACCGGGTCGCAGGTGTTCGCGAACTTGGCGAATGCCCGGGCCTGCGCACGGGTCGGGCGCACCGAGTCGCCGGCGAGAAGTGACATCGCCAGGCGAGGGCCGCCCTCGGACAGGATCGGCTCGGGCCGGAGCCGGTCGGCTCGGTCGTGCAGGCGGGTGGTCGATGGTGCATCGATCGTCACAGTTCCTCCTCATCCGGATTCGGTGACCGACTATTGCAAGAATCCCACATCTAGTAAACAGATGATTCCGGAATTGATCGATTCCCGAAGAAGGGTGCTGTGACAGACTCGACGATGTGCCCGAGCTCGAAACAACCCGCGCGTACCGCGGCGTCGGCCCGGCCGACCGCCGCGCCGAACGCCGCGAGCGTCTCAAGAACGCGGTGATGGACGTCGTCGCAACCGAGGGATGGTCGGCGGCGACGGTACGGAAGGTCGCAGCCACCGCGGGAGTCGGGCCGCGCTTCTTCTACGAGAGCTTCACCGACATGAACGACCTGCTGACGACCGCCTACGACGAACTCGGCGCCGAACTGCTCACCGCCGCCGTCGCCGCGATCGACTCGGCACCCGACGACCTGCACGCCAAGGCTCGGGCCGCCGTCGGCGCGATCGTCGGCGCGGTCGAGCACAACCCGCAGCAGGGCCGTTTCCTCATCTCCGACGCACCCCCGCTCGCCGAACGCAAGAGCGCGTTCATCCGGGCCGCGGCGGACGAACTCGTCGAGCAGAGCGACGCCGTGGGCACCCGCCTCGACACCCGGCAGGCGGAACTGTGCGCGGTGGTGGTCATGGCCGGCGCCGTCGAACTCGTACGCGGATGGCTCGACGGCAGCCTCGACATCCGTCCCGACGAACTCACCGAGATCGTGGCCAGCACACTGTCGACGCTGACCACGCACATGCCGAACATCGGCAGGTGAGTGTCGCCGGGGCCGGCTCCCGAATCAGCCCCGCACCACAGTGGACAACCCGGCCAGCGCCTGTTCGATGTGCGCGGGCCATTGCCGCGCATCGATTCGATGCACGGCCGACTCACCGGCGAACGCACTGGAGATCACCACGTCCGGGTTCAGTGTCGCCAGGAGTCTCAGGCTCCCGGCGAGGTCACGGGCATCGCTCATGCCGTCGATGTAGCCGGCCCTCCATCGTCCCGACGCTCCGGTGAACAGGGTGTCGCCGGTGAACAGATAGCGAGATCCGCCGGAGCCGGGCACCAGATAGCAGACGCTTCCCGGTGTGTGCCCGGGTGTCGGGACGATCTCCACCCCGTTGTCGTCCACGTGCCTATTCCTCAGGAGGACGTCGATGCGCGCATGGCCGCCGATCCTGTCGCTCTCGATCGCCGGGGCATGCAGTCTCGAACCGAACCGCTCGGCGATCCTGCCGAGCATCGGACCGGCTTCGTCCTGATGGGACAGATACTGATCGGTGACTCCACCCAGCCGCTCCAGTTCGGCGAAGTCCGCGTCACCGGCCACCGAGTAGAACAGCACGTTGCCGTTCCCGGTCCACAGATAGGCATGGGTCGTCAGCCCCGGAAACGGATTGTCCTCTCGTGTCTCCCACACATCGGGCAGTACTCGTCGCATCGTGATCACCTCCGCTGTCGTCGAACTGCACCCAGCCTGCAACCTCGAGTCCACTGGAGGTCAAGGGCGGTCCGGGCAGTCACGACGACGAGAAGGGGCGGCACCCGTATCGGGTGCCGCCCCTTCTCACGTGAACCGTGCGCCTATCCGGCGTCCGACTCGCCCTCGGTGGACTTCGCCAGTGCCACCGCCGGGGTGTCCGGAACCTCGGCCGGCTTCTCGCTCGGCGTGAACGTGAACTTCGCGTTCTCGCCTGCACCCTGGCCGTCCCAGCCGTCGACATCGACGAGCACGATCTGGCCGGGGCCGATCTCGCCGAACAGGATCTTCTCGGAGAGCTGATCCTCGATCTCACGCTGGATCGTGCGACGCAGCGGACGTGCGCCGAGCACCGGGTCGAAGCCGCGCTTCGCGAGCAGCGCCTTGGCCTTGTCGGTGAGCTCGATGCCCATGTCCTTGTTCTTCAACTGCACCTCCACACGGCCGATCATGAGATCGACCATCTGGATGATCTGATCCTGCGTGAGCTGGTGGAAGACGATGATGTCGTCGATACGGTTGAGGAACTCGGGCCGGAAGTGCTTCTTGAGCTCGTCGTGGACCTTGTTCTTCATCCGCTCGTAGTTCGACGCCTCGCCCGTACCGGCAGAGAATCCGAGACCGACGGCCTTCGAGATGTCGGACGTACCGAGGTTCGAGGTGAAGATCAGCACGGTGTTCTTGAAGTCGACCGTGCGTCCCTGGCCGTCGGTGAGGCGGCCGTCCTCGAGCACCTGCAGGAGCGTGTTGTAGATCTCCTGGTGTGCCTTCTCGATCTCGTCGAACAGCACGACGGAGAACGGCTTGCGGCGAACCTTCTCGGTGAGCTGGCCGCCCTCCTCGTATCCGACGTAGCCGGGAGGAGCACCGAACAGACGCGAGGCCGTGAAGCGGTCGTGGAACTCGCCCATGTCGATCTGAATGAGGGCGTCGTCCTCGCCGAACAGGAAGTTCGCGAGCGCCTTCGACAGCTCCGTCTTACCCACACCGGACGGGCCGGCGAAGATGAACGAACCGGACGGACGCTTCGGGTCCTTCAGGCCGGCCCGCGTACGACGGATCGCCTTGGCGACCGCCTTGACGGCATCCTCCTGGCCGATGATCCGCTTGTGCAGCTCGTCCTCCATACGGAGCAGACGCGTGGTCTCCTCCTCGGTGAGCTTGAACACCGGGATACCGGTCCAGTTCGCGAGAACCTCGGCGATCTGCTCCTCGTCGACCTCGGCGATGACGTCGAGATCGCCTGCGCGCCACTGCTTCTCGCGCTCTGCGCGCTGCGCGACGAGCTGCTTCTCCTTGTCGCGCAGGCTCGCGGCCTTCTCGAAGTCCTGCGCGTCGATCGCAGATTCCTTCTCCCGGCGCGCGTCGGCGATCTTGTCGTCGAACTCGCGCAGGTCCGGCGGCGCAGTCATCCGGCGGATACGCATCCGCGCGCCGGCCTCGTCGATGAGGTCGATCGCCTTGTCGGGCAGGAATCGGTCGTTGATGTACCGATCGGCGAGCGTCGCGGATGCGACGAGCGCCTTGTCGGTGATCGAGACGCGGTGATGTGCCTCGTACCGGTCGCGCAGACCCTTGAGGATCTCGATGGTGTGCTCCACCGTCGGCTCCCCGACCTGCACCGGCTGGAAGCGACGCTCGAGAGCTGCGTCCTTCTCGATGTACTTGCGGTACTCGTCGAGAGTGGTCGCGCCGATGGTCTGCAGCTCACCGCGGGCGAGCTTCGGCTTGAGGATCGACGCTGCGTCGATCGCACCCTCGGCGGCACCGGCACCGACCAGCGTGTGCAGCTCGTCGATGAACAGGATGATGTCGCCGCGGCTGTTGATCTCCTTGAGGACCTTCTTCAGGCGTTCCTCGAAGTCACCGCGGTAACGGCTACCGGCGACCAGCGACCCCAGATCGAGCGTGTAGAGCTGCTTGTCCTTGAGGGTCTCGGGCACCTCACCGTTGACGATCGCCTGCGCGAGACCTTCGACGACGGCGGTCTTACCGACGCCGGGCTCGCCGATCAGCACCGGGTTGTTCTTGGTACGACGCGACAGCACCTGCATGACGCGCTCGATTTCCTTCGCCCGGCCGATGACCGGATCGAGCTTGCCTTCGAGCGCCGCCTGCGTGAGGTTGCGGCCGAACTGATCCAGGACGAGCGACGTGGACGGAGTGCCGGTCTCGCCACGGCTGGTGCCGGATTCTGCGGGCTCCTTGCCCTGGTAACCGGACAGGAGCTGGATGACCTGCTGACGCACCCGGTTGAGGTCGGCGCCGAGCTTGACGAGCACCTGCGCCGCCACGCCCTCACCTTCGCGGATGAGACCGAGCAGGATGTGTTCGGTGCCGATGTAGTTGTGGCCGAGCTGGAGCGCTTCACGGAGGCTCAGCTCGAGGACCTTCTTGGCACGAGGAGTGAAGGGAATGTGCCCCGACGGTGCCTGCTGACCCTGGCCGATGATCTCTTCGACCTGGCTGCGGACACCTTCGAGGGAGATACCCAACGACTCGAGCGACTTCGCCGCCACACCCTCACCCTCGTGGATGAGGCCGAGGAGGATGTGCTCCGTGCCGATGTAGTTGTGGTTGAGCATCCTGGCCTCTTCTTGAGCCAGGACGACGACGCGCCGCGCGCGATCGGTGAACCTTTCGAACATCGCACTCCCTCACACTCTCCGGCTGCCGGTCCGGTACGCGGATCGTCCCGCACCCTGCTGCCGCTCTTAGCTCCGGCACTCGAGTCGTTCGTCGGAACCGATGGAGGTTCCAAGCTCCCACTCCACACTCTAGTGGTCGTGGTATCGACTCGCTTTCCCTCTACCCTCCGGAAGGCGGCGAGAAAACCCGGTCTCAGAAGTTAACGCTGCACGTGGCGCATACGTTTCCGCAAGCTGTACGCCACGAGCGAACAGGTACCGCCCCGCGGGTCAGCGGGCGAAGAACCGCTCGATCCGCCGCCCGAGGCCATGCGAGGCGCGTTCGGGATCGGCCAGAGCACTTTCCGCGAGGACACTGTCCTCGCCCTCCACGGTACCCGGCTCGAACGGGCGCAGCGAACGTCCCGGCCCGCGCAACCGCTCGATGGTGGCGACGAGCGAACCACCATCGCTCGTCGCCTCGGCGATCACCTTCGGCTCGACATCCAGATGTTCGGCCACCAGGACGTTGCGCAGTTCCACCGCCGCCTCACCGACCGTATCCCCGGGTTCGGCGGACTCGATGACGAGATCGCATTCGGTGTCGAATCCCATCGAACGGTTGTTCAGGTTGGACGAACCGATCCGCAACAGCCGGTCGTCCATGACGACTACCTTGGCATGCACGTAGATGGGCTCACCGTCGGCGGTGACGGGATAGTAGGCACCGAAGCGCCCGTACACGTCGGCATCCCACAGGATGCGCAACAGCTTGCGCCGGGCACCGTCCATCGCCTTGCGTTCGAGCCAGCCGTCGGCGTTCCGCGGAATCACCAGGACGATCTCGGGACCGTCCGGCTCCTGCAGACGCTTCGCCAGCGCCTTCGCGATCGTGCGCGAGGCCAGGTACTGGCTCTCCAGGTACAGGGTGTGCCGGACTCCTTCGATCACCGCCAGGTACAGCGACTCGATCTCGTGGACTCCGTCCTCGCCCCCGTATGCCGGCAGTGTGCGGGCGACGCCGACGTCGACGCCCCGGAGAGTCGGCTCGAGCGCATCGGGCCAGATCGGCTCCGGGGACGGCACGGGCTCGAGTTCCTCCCCCGTGGCCGCCTTCCAGCGGGCGCGCGCCTGGTCGCCCAGTGCCCGCGCGGCCTCGCCGTCGACCGCGGTCGTCACGTCGTGCCAGGGCCCGTACCGCTTGCCGCTCGGTTCCCGGCGGAATCTGCTCCGGTCCGGATGCTCCGAGGTGTCCCAGCGGTCGACGGTCATATCTATCCCGCCGCAGAAAGCGATGCTGTCGTCGACGACGATGATTTTCTGATGATGGGCGGCACCCACCGGATGTGCGCCGTCTATTTCGAAGTGCAGCCGTGGATCGGTCAGCCAATCCAATACGAACACCGGCGTCATTCCCCGCGCCAGGGCACTGAACGCACCGATGTTCCACTTGAGTAGATAGATATCGAGATCGGGGCGCTGTTCGGGAAGCCATTCGAGGAACCGGCCGAGTTTGTTCGGTCCCTCGAGCGTCTGCCCGTCGGGCTCGAACTTGATCCGGGTGTCGAAATCCCACCCGATCAGCATGATGCGCTTCTTCGCCTGGAGCATTGCCGACTTCGCGTGGCGGAAATAGTCGGCGGCGTCGACGATGCAGGTCAGTCGCTCCGCTCGCGCGATACGCCAGCAGGTCCTACCCGGTTCGAGCACGGTCTCGGCCATGACCGGATGCTACTCCGCGCAGCCACGGCCCTACCGCATCCGTGTGACGTAGCACACTGGGAGACAAGAGGATCGGTTCTCGGCGACGATCTTTCCCACGGCGGTGTCCCCGAATGCGGTCTTCCCACGACGGCGGGGCGCCGTCCCCCCGATGGATGACGCCCCGCCACCGCAGAATCCTCAGTGCGCCTTGTTGTACGCCTCGACGATCTCCGCAGAGATGCGACCGCGCGCCGAGACGGGCAGGTCGTTGTTCCGTGCCCACTCGCGGATCGCGGCCGTCTGCTCCCGGCCGGCACCTCCGGAGGTGCTCTTGCGTGCGGCAGGTGCCGCTACGGCCGCGGTCTTGCTCCGCTTGCGGCCGCCGACCTTACGGGCGTGTTCGATCCAGAATTCCAGCTGCTCGCGCAGACGTGCCGCATTGTCCTCGGAAAGATCGATCTCGTACGTGACACCGTCGAGTCCGAACTCCACCGATTCGTCCGCCGCCGATTCCTGATCCACATCGTCGATCAGGGTGACAGTGACTTTCTTTGCCATGTGGTGTAAATCCTCTCGCATGCGCTTCCCCCCGCGGGACGGGCACCACACTACCCGCCCATTAAGGCACTGCAATATGAAGCGGGAAAATTCGATTAACGGGTGTTCGGCCGCACAATCGGGAAGAGGATTGTTTCGCGGATTCCCAGACCGGTAAGCGCCATCAGGAGACGGTCGATTCCCATTCCGGTACCGGTCGTCGGCGGCATTCCCTGTTCCATCGCGGCCAGGAAATCCTCGTCGAGAACCATTGCTTCGTCGTCCCCTTCCGAGGCCAGACGAGCCTGGTCGACGAAACGCTCCCGTTGAATCACCGGATCGACGAGTTCCGAGTAACCGGTTGCGAGTTCGAAACCGCGGACGTAGAGGTCCCATTTCTCCGTCACGCCGCGCATCTCACGATGATCGCGCGTCAGCGGTGATGTCTCGACCGGGAAATCACGCACGAAGGTGGGCTCGTACAACTGGTCGCCGCACATGTGCTCCCAGAGCTCCTCGACGAGCTTGCCGTGACCCCAGCCCTTGCCCTCGGGAATCTCCAGACCGACCCGGCCGGCGAGCGCCGTCAATTCCTCGACCGTGGTGTCGGGGGTCACATCGGAACCGATCGCCTCGGACAGCGAGGGGTACATTTCGAGGGTTTTCCATTCGCCCCCGAGGTTGTATTCGGTGCCGTCGGCGAGCGTCACCACATGGCTGCCGAAGACCGCGAGCGCGACTTCCTGGATGATCTCGCGAATCATCTTCGCGGAATCGTCGTAGGTGCCGTACGCCTCGTAGGTTTCGAGCATGGAGAATTCCGGAGAGTGCGTGGAGTCCGCGCCCTCGTTACGGAAATTGCGATTGATCTCGAAGACCTTCTCGATACCGCCGACCACGCACCGCTTGAGGAACAGTTCCGGCGCGATACGCAGATACAGGTCGATGTCCAGAGCGTTCGAATGCGTCACGAACGGACGCGCGGCCGCACCGCCGTGCAGGGTCTGCAGCATCGGCGTCTCGACCTCGAGGAATCCGCGACGTTCGAGCGCGTTGCGCAGTTCCCGGACCACCGCGACCCGCATCCGTGCGTTACGGCGCGCTTCGGGGCGCACGATCAGATCGACGTAACGCTGGCGGACACGCGCTTCCTCGTTCATCTCCTTGTGCGCGACCGGCAGCGGACGCAGCGCCTTCGACGCCATGCTCCAGGAGTCGGCCATGACACTGAGCTCGCCGCGCCGGGAACTGATGACCTCCCCGTGCACGAACACGATGTCGCCGAGGTCCACCTCGGACTTCCAGTCGGCGAGCGCCTCCTCGCCGACACCGGCGAGACTCAGCATGACCTGCAGCTGGGTGCCGTCGCCTTCCTGCAGCGTGGCGAAGCACAGCTTGCCGGTGTTGCGCGAGAACATGACGCGGCCGGCGACGCCCACGATGGTGCCGGTGGCGGTATCCGGTTCGAGATCGGGATACTCCGCGCGGATCTGTGCGAGCGTATGGGTGCGCGCAACGGTGACGGGGTACGCGTCCGAACCCTGTGCCAGGAGCCGTTCGCGCTTCTCGCGGCGGACCCGCATCTGCTCGGGGGTGTCGTCGGGCTGCTGAACGGTGGCATCACTCACGGGTAACCAGACTATCGGACACCCGCGACCGTTCTCCCTGCAGATCCGCGCTTCAGTGCGCCGTGACGCGGGCCACGTCCTGAGCGACGTGCCGGGCTTCGGTCACCGCCTCGACGAGACGCGCCGCGCGGATGGCGTCGTAACCCCCGACGAGATCGGTCACCCGGCGCAATCCCTGCGCCTGCAGTTCGGCGACGACGCCGTGGGAGCGTGCGCCGTCGGCCGAGACGAGAATCCATTCGACGTCGTGATCGACGGCGAGTGCGAGACGGCCCGGCCCGGTGGGATCGAGCCGCTCGGCGACGAGATCGGCAGCGATGGCGAGAGCGCCCGGAAGCGTTCCCTGGGCGGTACGTTCGGCGTCGGTGCGGATGTCGACGACGACGGCGCCCCGGGCGACCGCGGTGGACAGTTCGGTGGGATACGTGCGCTCGACGGTCAGGCGGTGGAGAACGACCGGAGCAGCAACAGGGGATGCAGAGACAACGGAAAGAAGCGCAGCGCGCATGAGAAAACTCCCAGGAATGTGTTATCGGTCGAGGCGGACGTCAGCCTCGACAACACTCCTGGGCGCTCATGCAACGGATCACGGGCCCATCTTTACACAGAATGGCGATCAGCGGAACCCGCGACACCGCGTGCCGCTCGTCTCACCTGGTTCCGTTCGTACACCAGGCGCAGACCCTCGAGTGTCAGATCGGGTTCGTGGTGCTCGAGCGTGCGCGACTCCGGCATGATCAACGGCGCGCTGTCGCCGGTGCCGATCACCGCCACGTCGTCACCGTCGAAACCGGGGACTTCGGCGCAGATCCGCCGCACGATCCCGTCGACCATCCCGGCGAACCCGAAGACCGCACCGGACTGCATGCACTCGACGGTGTTCTTTCCGAGAACACCTCGGGGACGGAGTAATTCGACCTTCCGCAGCGCCGCCGACCGGGAGGCCAGCGCATCCATCGAGATCTCCACGCCGGGGGCGATGGAGCCACCGAGGAACTCGCCCTTGCCCGATACGACGTCCACGCACGTGGAGGTCCCGAAATCGACGACGATGCACGGGGATCCGTAATAGTGGTAGGCGGCGAGACTGTTGACGATACGGTCGGCGCCGACCTCCTTGGGGTTGTCCACCAGCAGCGGAACTCCCGTCCGCACTCCCGGTTCCACCACGACGTGCGGCACCGACGACCAGTAGCGGTCGAGCATGACACGCAGTTCGCGCAGCACGGACGGCACGGTCGACAGAGCCGCGACCCCCGTGACCTGCTCGGCGGAGTCGCCGAGAAGCCCGCGGAAGAGCAGTGCGATCTCGTCCGCAGTCATCCTGGGATCGGTACGTACCCGCCAATCGCGCAGCAATCGCGCGTTCGAGCCGCTGCCCGCGAAGACTCCCAGGACGATGTTGGTGTTGCGGACGTCGACGGTGAGGAGCACCTCTAGACCAGCGACGGCGAGTCGAGGGTCGACAGCATGCGCGGGGTGATCAGACCCGAGCCCTCGGGGGCATGGGCCGGATCGTGGCCGAGCTCGACCTGACGGTTGTCGGCGTCGACGAACACCACGCGCGGCTTGTACTCGGCGCACTCCTGCTCGTTCATCACCCCGTAGGCGATGAGGATGACCAGATCGCCGGGGCTCACGAGACGTGCTGCGGCACCGTTGATCCCGATGACACCCGATCCACGCTCACCGGCGATGACGTACGTCTCGAGCCGGTTTCCGTTGTCGATGTCGACGATGCAGACCTGCTCCCCTTCGAGCAGATCCGCCGCGTCCATCAGATCCTGATCGACGGTCACCGAACCGACATAGTGCAGATCCGCGTGGGTGACCGTGGCGCGGTGGATCTTCGACTTCATCATGGTGCGGAACATGCTCGTCCTCGGTTTCTCTCTCGTTTCCGGACTCGATCAGCGGGAGGTCAGGTGGTCTTCTGCGTGCGGGTCCACCGGGCCGGTGGCGCGTTCGAGGAAGCCGGTACCGACGGCCACCCCGACGTTGTCGATGAGCCGTGTCGTACCGAGGCGCGCGGCGACGAGCAACCGGCCGTCACCGCGTTCGGGGGCGGGCCCCAGATCGGCAGCACGCACTTCGAGATAGTCCACCTCGACGTGGGGGCTCTGTTCGAGCACCTCGCGGGCGGCGGACAGGATCGCGTCGGCCCCGCCCGCCGCGGCGTGCGCGCCGGCGACGAGGGCCGCGGACAGCGTGGTGGCGACCTCACGCTGCTCGGGATCGAGATAACGGTTGCGCGAGGACAGAGCGAGACCGTCCTGCTCACGCACTGTGGGTACCCCGACGATACGGATGTCGAAATCGAGGTCGGTGACCATCTGCCGGATGAGGGTGAGCTGCTGGTAATCCTTCTCACCGAAGTACGCGGCGTTCGGGCCGACGATGTGGAACAGCTTCGCCACGACCGTCAACATTCCCGCGAAATGCCCTGGCCGTGAAGCACCTTCGAGTTCCGACCCGAGCGGACCCGGGTGGATCGTGGTGCGGCGGCCGGCGGGATACATCGCCGAGACCGACGGCACGAACGCGAGTTCGACCCCGGCTTCGCGGAGCAACTCGAGGTCGGCGTCGAGTGTGCGCGGATACGCGTCGAGGTCCTCGCCCTGCCCGAACTGCAGCGGGTTGACGAAGATCGACACGACCACGACCGCGCCGGTGAGCTTCGCCTGCCGCACGAGCTCGAGGTGTCCGGAGTGCAGCGCACCCATCGTCGGCACGAGCGCCACGGTGCGGCCGACACCGCGCAGAGCCCTGGTGACCTTGGTCAGGCCCGCGGGATCGTGGTGAACGGTCAGTTCACCCCGCACGTATCCGCGCTGTCCTGCTTCACTCACCGTATTCAGCTCCTTCGAGGATCTCCATCAGTTCCGGCTTCGAACCGGTCCGCTGCGCCGATCGCAGCGACAGTGCGCGATAACCCGCTGCGATCTGCGGGTCGACATCTTCGAGCACGCGCAGGTGCGTGGCGACCGCTTCCGCGTCACCGCGGGCGACCGGACCGGTGAGCGCCGCGGGCCCACGCCGCAGGACGTTGTCGAGTGCTGCCGAGAGCAACGGCTGCAGGACCCGCTCGGCGACGCCGCCGGGTGCATCGTCGACGAGTTGCTGGCCGAGCAGTTCGTCTCCCTGCAGCGCGGCGCGCAGGGCCTCGACGGCATCGGCGACCAGCGTGACCAGATGATTGCTGCCGTGGGCCAGCGCGGCGTGGTAGGTGGGCCGCATGGCTTCGGAGACCCGCACCGGTTCGCCCCCGATCTCCAGCACGAGGGACTGTGCGATGGCATAGCCGATCTCGTCGGCCGCGGTGATGCCGAAGCAGGCCGACGCGAGACGGTCGATGTCCTCGTCGTGACCGGTGAAGGTCATCGCGGGGTGGATCGCCAAGGGCACCGCCCCCTGCTCGGTGAGCGGCGCCAGGACCGAGATGCCGTGCGCTCCCGAGACGTGGACGACGATGGTGCCGGCCGCGACCGCCCCTGTCGCCGCCAGGCCCCGGACCAGGGACGACAACTCCGCATCGGGAACGGCGAGCAGGAGGAGATTGCAGCGCCCGGCGACCTCGTCGACCGGCAGTACCTGCGAATCGGGCAGACGTGTGGCGGCGCGGTGCTTCGAGACGTCGGAGACGGCCGCGCAAGCGACGACCACATGGCCGACACGTTCGAGTGCGACGCCGAGTGCGGTACCCACCCGTCCGGCGGACACGATTCCTACCGACAGGCGCGCAGGCGCGGGCGCGTTGGTGATCCCGAAGGAATTCACGGGAGTCCTCTCGTTCGTTCCAGTCCCGCTCAGCGGGTACCGGACGTTCCGATCGACAATAGCGCGCGCGTTCGAAGGCCCGCCACGGTCGCCAGGAGTGATCTACGCCTCATCAGTCGAGGTGATCGGGGTTGCGCGACGGCCGAACCGCCGACAGCTCAGTGCTCTTCGGAGAGCGAGGCGGCTCAGTGCTCTTCGGAGAGCGAGGCGAGGATCTCCGCGACCGTCCGGCCCTCCGTATGGGCGCCGTCGGCTCGGCGACGACGAGCGCGGCGACCGGACGACTCCTCGTCGGGGTCGTCCGCTTCCCCGGCCGTTTCCGCTGCCTGCTCCGCGGCCGGTTCCCCGGCAGGTCGCGCGCTCGCCTCGGGTTTCTCGCGGGCAGCGACCTCCACCGATTCGGTCTCGGCGGTCAGCGGTTCGTCGTCGGGGGACGCGAAGGCCGGCCCGGACGGGCGTGGAGCGGACACCCGCGCGGCTTCGCTCAGCTCGCGCAGCTTCTCCGCGTGGCCTTCGAGAGCGACGCCGTCCTCGGGCAATCGCCCGTCGAACAGCACCTCGAGCGTGCGACGCAGGGTCGCCAGCTCGGCACGCAACGCCACCATCTCCTCGGCGTCGAGCTTCAGATCGGTGCGGATCTTCTCCTCGACGGTCAGCTCGTATTCACGCCGGGCGGCGATCTCCCGCTGGAGCTGCAGCTCGTACACCGTCTTCAGATCGTCGACCTTCGCCTTGTCGAGTGCCGACTCACGGCGGTACTTGTTCATCGCGATGGCTCCCAGGGTGGCAGCCCACAACGCGACGACCACCGCGACCCTCAGCAACTGCACACTTTCACTGAAGATCAACAACAGCGAGGCGAGCATCGCCAACGCGAGCAGACCGGCCGCGATCATCGAACCGGTACTGCGCCACGGACGGCGATTCCTGTCTACTCGCGCCGAGGAAGCCATAACCCCAGGGTACTTGGGCGGGGCCGCCGCGCGGTGCCGGACGAGAGACCCCTCACCCCACAGGAATCCCGCCTCAGGCTGCAGGTTCGTTGGGATCGTCGGGGTCTTCCGGTGCCCTGCAGCAGTATTCGAGCCACAAGGCGGCAGCGGCCAGGGCGATGCCGGCGATCGCCCCGACGAGTACCCCCGCCATGTCGTCGGTGGCCGCCTGCAGGACACCACGCTGCGGTACGAGATACAGCAGGAAACCGACCCATACCCCGGCACTCGCAGCACCCACCAGAGCGGACGCCTTCGCCAGTGCCACCGCCCGCGCAGCGGTGATGGGATGCAACCGGCCCGGGCCTTCGCCGATCTCGCGCTTGCCCACCCGGGAGCGGATCAGGAAGGCCAGGATCACCTCGATCACCGCGACGGGATACAGGGAGGCTCCCGCATAGACCGGGATGGGCGGCAGCGAGCCGTACATGCTGCGCACGAGCAGCCATGCGACGAGGGCCGCCAGCACAGCGAGCGCCAGCAGGTCGCGGATCCGGGTCTGTTTCAGCACTCGACGTGTCCTAGTCCGCCGGCCCGGTCAGTGTCAGATCGGTGCGGTGCACACCGTTCCGTTCCGCGTCGTCGAGATCGCCGAGCCAGTCGCCGACCGGTCGCTGCCGGCCGTCCGCGGTGAGCACGGCCTCGGGCTCGACATCACGCCACGGGACCAGGACGAACGCCCGCTGGTGCGCCCGCGGATGCGGCAGGATCAGTTCGGGATCGTCGCTGTGCACCTCTCCGGCACCGATGTCACAGCTCACCACGTCCACGTCGAGGCTGCGCGGACCCCACCGCTGCACCCTGACGCGCTCGGCGGCCTCTTCGAGTTCGCGCCCGAACCGCAGCCAGTCGGACGGGCCGAAGCCGGCGTCCTCGGCGACCACGACCGCGTTGAGGAAGTCCTCCTGCTCGACACCGCCCCAGGGTGCCGTCGAGTACACCGGCGAGACGCCGACGACCCGCGTGCCCAGCGATTCGACGACCGACCGCAGATGCGCGAGACGGTCACCGACGTTCGATCCGATCGACAGCACCGCACGGCTCATGACGCACGTCCGGTCGCATCGCCGCGCGCACGGTCGATGACCACGGCGACGTCGCCGAAGGTCAGTGGGATGGGTGCCGACGGTTTGTGCAGCGTGACCTCCACCCGCGCGACCCGGGGATCGGTGAGGACCTCGTCGGCGATCTCACCGGCGACCGTCTCGATGAGATCACGGCCCGGACCGGCGATGATCGCAGCGGCACGCTCGGCGAGCTCGCCGTAGTGCAGCGTGTCGTGGAGATCGTCGGACTGCGCCGCCGGGGCGAGATCGAGCCACGCGACGATGTCGACCACGAAATCCTGGCCGTCGCGCTTCTCGTGGTCGAAGACACCGTGATTGCCGCGGACCGTCAAACCCCGCAATTCGATGCGGTCGTTCATGCATGTACTCCCTCTGCGCTGCCGCGCTGCCAGGCACGCACCACCGCCAGCGCGTCGCGGGTGGCCTGCACGTCGTGGACGCGCACACCCCACGCACCGTGGGTGGCTGCGAGCGCCGAAACGACCGCCGTCGCGATCTCGCGACCCGCCGGCGGCCGCACCGTGCCGTCCGGCGACGAGAGCAGCGACCCGAGGAATCGTTTCCGGGACGCTCCGATGAGCACCGGGAATCCGAGATCGGTGAGTTCGGGCAGACGCTGGAGCAGCTGCCAGTTGTGGTCGGGTTCCTTCACGAAACCGAGCCCGGGATCGAGGACGATCCTGTCCGCCTCGACGCCCGCGGCGAGCGCGATGTCGACCTGCGTGAGCAGTTCCTCCCGGACCTCCCGGACGACGTCGTCGTACTGCGTCGAGCCACCGGCGTGGACGTACTCACCGGCGGGCCGCCAGTGCATGAGGATCCACGGGCGCCCGGAGTCGGCGACGACCGCCGCCATGTCGGGGTCGGCGCGGCCACCCGAGACGTCGTTGATCATCGTCACCCCGGCCGCCACGGCCGCTTCGGCTACCGACGCGCGCATCGTGTCGACACTCGTGGGGATCCCCGACTGCGACAGCGCTTCGATGACCGGCACGACGCGGGACGCCTCGACCTCCGGGTCGACCCGCACCGCACCGGGACGGGTCGACTCGCCACCCACATCGACGATGTCGACGCCGAGCTCACGCAGCTCGAATCCGCGTGCGATCGCCGTCTCCCGGTCGAGATAGCGACCTCCGTCGGAGAAGGAGTCGCTCGTGACGTTCAGTACGCCCATCACCACGGGCCACTGTTCGGCAGGAAAGAGTGTCACCGGCGCAGGATCAGGTCCAGGGCCTCGGCCCGCGAGGCCGAACTGGTCTGGAACAACCCGCGCACAGCAGACGTGGTCGTACTGGCACCGGGCTTGCGGATGCCGCGCATGGCCATGCACAGGTGCTCCGCCTCGACCACGACGATGACGCCGCGCGGCTGCAGCTTGCGCATCATCGCATCGGCGATCTGGCTGGTCAGTCGCTCCTGCACCTGCGGACGCTTCGCGTAGAGATCCACCAGGCGTGCGAGTTTCGACAGTCCCGTGACACGCCCGGTCGGGCCGGGGATGTACCCCACGTGCGCAACCCCGTGGAACGAGACGAGATGGTGTTCACACGTCGAGTACATCGGAATGTCGCGGACGAGAACGAGTTCCTGATGGCCTTCGTCGAAGGTCGTGTCGAGAACCTCGTCCGGGTCCGTGAACAGGCCCCCGAACACCTCGCGATAGGCGCGGGCCACACGCGACGGAGTGTCGCGCAGACCCTCCCGCTCCGGGTCCTCACCCACCGCGATCAGCAGTTCGCGTACCGCTGCTTCGGCACGGGCCTGATCGAACGTGCGTCCCGCATCCACGCTCAGCTCGTGGGTCGTGACATCGTCCGGATCGGAGCCCGTCTCTGGATTCAGGTGGTTCACCGACACCCGCTCGCCCTCCACTCTTCGCTCACTCCTCTGCACCGGCGCCGGCGGCACCGCTGCGCGCCCGGTGCCGACTGCACCGGCACGGATCAGTGCCGGCCCGTCGGGCCTTCCCACGGCTGTGTGGGAGGAGGCTCGGGGGTGCCGTAACCGTCGCGCGGTTGCGAGTCTCCCACGTGGCGCTCACCACGGCGCGACTCTCCCGCGCCGTCGGCGTCGGATTCCTGCGGACGACCGTGATTCTGCGGGTCCTGCACACGCCCGTGATGCTGCGGGCCCTGCGGTGCTCCGGGCGTCTGATCCTGCTCCCGCGGGGGCCAGCCGGGCGCCGACCATCCTGCGGGCGCGCCGTAGTCGGGCCTGGTCGCGTGCCGCGGACCGCCCGGATACGGGGCCGCGGCCGGGAATCCGGGGAGCGGTTCGGAGGCCGGAACCGGTTGCGGCGCGGGGTAACCGTTCGCCTGCTGGGCGGGCTGTGCCGGCTGGTACTGCGGCGGCTGTCCCCCGGGCTGGTAATCGCCGGGCTGGTAGCCCCCGGCAGCGGGCGCCTCGCCCTGGCCGGGATAGGCCGGAGCAGGATGCCGATGTGCCGGCTTCGTCAGCGACGGCGGTTCCGGCGGCCACGGCTCACCGCGCTCGGCGGCGAGTTCGGCGGGGGTCTTGATCGGCGGCTTGTCGGACGGAACCCGATCGCCGAAGTCGTTGAAGGTCGTGATCCGCGGACGCTTCTTCACGTCGGTGAGGATCCGGTCGAGATCCTTGCGGGTCAGCGTCTCGTGCTCGAGCAGTTCGCCGGCGAGCACATCGAGCGCATCGCGGTACTCGTTGAGGATCGACCACGCTTCGGTGTGGGCGGCCTCGATGAGGTTGCGGACCTCCTCGTCGATCTCGCGAGCCACCTCGTGCGAGTAGTCGGATTGCACGCCCATCGAGCGGCCGAGGAAGGGATCGCCCTGTTCCTGGCCGTATCGGACGGCACCGAGCTTCGCGCTCATGCCGTACTCGGTCACCATCGCCCGCGCGATCTTCGTCGCCTGGTCGATATCGGACGACGCTCCGGTCGTCGGCTCGCGGAAGACGAGTTCCTCGGCGGCACGACCACCCATCGCCATGACGAGGCGCGCGATCATCTCCGACCGGGTCATCAGGCCCTTGTCGTCCTCGGGCACCGTCATCGCATGTCCGCCGGTGCGTCCACGGGCGAGGATGGTGACCTTGTAGACCGGTTCGATGTCGGGCATCGCCCACGCGGCGAGAGTGTGTCCACCCTCGTGATAGGCCGTGATCTTCCGCTCGTGCTCGCTGATGATGCGGCTCTTGCGGCGAGGACCACCGATGACACGGTCGACCGCTTCCTCGAGGATCGCCTCGGTGATCACCGTGCCGTTCTCACGGGCGGTGAGCAGCGCGGCCTCGTTGACGACATTCGCGAGATCGGCGCCGGACATGCCCACCGTGCGCTTGGCGAGCGCGTTGAGATCCGCATGGGGATCGATCGGCTTGCCCTTCGAGTGCACGGCGAGGATCGCACGGCGACCCGCGAGATCCGGATTCGTGACGGGAATCTGACGGTCGAAGCGCCCCGGGCGCAGCAGCGCCGGATCGAGGATGTCGGGCCGGTTCGTCGCGGCCATCACGATGATGCCGGACCGGTCGCCGAAGCCGTCCATCTCGACGAGAAGCTGGTTGAGGGTCTGCTCACGCTCGTCGTGACCACCGCCGAGGCCCGCGCCGCGCTGGCGGCCGACCGCGTCGATCTCGTCGACGAAGATGATGCACGGGGCATTCTGCTTCGCCTGCTCGAACAGGTCGCGCACACGGGAGGCGCCGACACCGACGAACATCTCGACGAAATCGGAACCCGAGATCGTGAAGAAGGGAACACCCGCCTCACCCGCGACCGCGCGTGCCAGGAGGGTCTTACCGGTACCGGGCGGGCCGTAGAGCAGCACGCCCTTCGGGATCTTCGCGCCCAGCGCCTGATATCGCGCCGGATTCTGCAGGAAGTCCTTGATCTCGTAGAGCTCTTCGACCGCTTCGTCCGCCCCGGCGACGTCGGCGAAGGTCGTCTTGGGCATGTCCTTCGACAGCTGCCTGGCCTTCGACTTGCCGAAGCCCATCATTCCGCCGCGACCGGCGCCCTGCATGCGGCTCATCACGAAGAAGAACACGCCGAGCAGGATGATCATGGGCAGGACGAACAGAAGGATCGACGTCAGCCAGCTCTCCTGGGTGACATTCGTGTTGTACTTCTGCGCGTCCGACGACGCGACCAGGTCGAAGATCTGCTCGGAGGCCGAGGCGGGATACTTCGCGATGATCTCGGTGCTGCCCTCGGTCGCGTCGTTGCCGTTCTCGAGCCACAACCGCACTTGCTGTTCGCGGTCGTCGATGAGGGCTTCGCTGACGTTCTGCGACTCGAGCTGCGACACTGCCACGGACGTGTCCACCTGGGTGAAACCGCGCGTGTCGTCGCCGAAGTAACTGAAGGCGTAGATCACCAGCAGGATGCCGGCGACGATAGCCAGATTACGGAACACTGTCTTGCGGTTCATACAGGTTCGGCCCGGGCGGCCGGTCCTTTCGATCGAGTTCGTCGGGGTCTCGCAGTCGCGGCGTTTCGCGCCCGGTGGTCACACAGGACGCGACGCACACTCACCAGGCAACGCAAGGTTACCGCGTGGCAACGAGCGGTCGTCCCGGCACCGGACGGATCGACCACCGGGAAGACCTCACCAGAGACAACGACCGGAACGTCGTCGTAGTTCCAGTCGCAGCAGGACTGCAGAGCCCACTCGATCGCAGCTCAGCTGCTGTAGACCTTGGGATCGAGAGTTCCGATGTACGGAAGGTCGCGGTAGCGCTCGTCGTAGTCGAGGCCGTAGCCGACGACGAACTCGTCCGGGATGTCGAATCCGACGTCCTTGACCTCCACGTCGATCTTGACGGCTTCCGGCTTGCGTAGCAGCGTCACGACCTCGAGCGAGGCGGGGTTGCGCGTCGACAGATTGCGGAGCAACCACGACAGCGTCAGGCCGGAGTCGATGATGTCCTCGACGATGAGGACGTTGCGGCCGGCGATGTCCTTGTCGAGGTCCTTGAGGATGCGCACGACACCCGAGGACGACGTCGACGAGCCGTACGAGCTGACCGCCATGAACTCCATCTGCGTCGGAATCGGCAGAGCACGCGCGAAATCGGTCATGAAGAAGATCGCGCCCTTGAGCACGCCGATGAGCAGCAGATCGCCTTCCGGCGCGCCCACCGGGTACCGCTCGGCAATCGACTGCGCCAGTTCTGCGGTGCGCTCCTTGATCTGCTCCTCGGAGATCAGCACCGACGCTATGTCGTTCTCGTACACCCGGGTCCTTCCTACCTTCTGCCGGTCGCCTGCGCCTTCGGCCGGTCGACGTACTCCACGGCAAGACTGCCACGCCGACGCGACACCACCAACCTGGTCCCCGGCCCCGCGCCGCGCCCGACCGCGACCGGTCCCTGCCCTCGCCATGCCGCTACCAGGTCGTCGACCGCTCGCAGCATCGTCTCGTTCGGGCTGACGGTGTGATCGATCAGCCACGATCGGACGGCTCTGCGACGTACCGCGGCGGGCGCCGAGGCCAGTACGCCGGCGTCGAGCCGGTCGCCCTCGAGACAGGCCCGGGCGCGCAGGTCGGCGGCCCACAGGTCGAGAGCGTGACCGTCCTCCTGCAGTTGCCCGGCAGTACGCGCGAGCGCTTCGGCGACACCTCCGTTCAGTACGTCCTCGAGCAGCGGCAGCACCTCGCGGCGCAGCCGCACGCGCGTGAACCGGTCGTCGGCGTTGTGCGGATCCTCGTACGGCTCGTAGCCGAGTTCGCGACACGCCCGGCGGGTCGTGTCGCGCCGCACCTCGAGGAGCGGCCGACCCCACGGCCGGTCGAAGGCCGCCATACCCCGGATCGAGCGAAGCCCCGCTCCCCGGCCGAGACCGAGCAGGACCGTCTCGGCCTGGTCGTCGAGCGTGTGGCCGAGCAGCACGGGCCGGCCGTCGCGGTGCTCGTCGAGCGCTCGGTAGCGGGCCGCGCGCGCGGCGGCCTCGAGCCCTCCCCGCCCGGTGACCTCCACACCGACCACCCGGGCGGTCGCGCAGCCGCGCTCCCGCGCGAATTCCGCGGCGCGCTCGGCGACGATCCCGGAACCGGACTGGAGACGGTGGTCGACGACGACGGCGTGCACGACCTCCGCTTCCGCGAGGGCTGCCGCGGTCAGCGCGGCGGAGTCGGGCCCGCCCGACAGGGCGACCGTCACCTCCCGAGACGGGTGGGCGTGCAGCCACGCCCGCACGGCGAGTCGCACTTCGTGGATCGCGGGGGTCTCGGGCAGCAACGGACGGGCGGACGGTGGTGATGCCACGATCAGCTCAGCACCCGCGCGATCCACCTGCCGGGATCGTCGATCTCCGCCAGGGTGGGCAGAGCGTCCGCTCCGGACCACACCGTGTTGAAGGCATCCATGCCGGCCTCGGCGACGACGGCATCGACGAACTTCTTGCCGTGCACGTACTGGGCCATCTTCGCGTCCATGCCGAGGACGAGCCGGATCAGACGATGGACGGGACTGCTGTTGCGGTGTCTGCGGGCGTCGAATGCCCGCCGGATCCGCGCGACCGACGGGACCACCGCCGGCCCCACACCGTCCATCACGTGATCGGCGTGGCCTTCGAGCAGAGTGCCCAGCGCGAGTATCCGGTCGAACGACTCACGCTGGGACTGGGCCTGCAAGGCACGCACGATGCCGAGCATGCCTCGCTCCGACATCGGCTTGTCGCCGGGAGTCCGTAGGTCCTTGACGGCCGACACCACGCGGGTGGCGACCTCCCCCACGGGTTCCTCGACAGCCGTGGCCAGTTCGGTCGCCGCATCGCGCATCAGATCCGCCATCCACGGCGCCTGCGCGAACTGCACCCGGTGGGTGACTTCGTGCAGGCAGACCCACAGACGGAAATCGGCCGGCGGCACCTTCAGCGCGCGCTCGACCGCGACGACGTTGGGCGCGACGAGCAGCAGGGATCGGGAGAACGGATCGTACTGTCCGAGCACCGCGGACGAGAGATAGGCCAGCATGGCTCCGGCCTGTGCTCCTGCCGGCTTGCCCGTCCAGCGCGGGCCGCCGCTCCGGTCGCTGTCGGCGGCCGTGGTGAGATCGGCCATGGAAGCAGCAGCCGCACGCACCCAGCCCGGCCGGTCGACGACCCGGGCCGGTGCAGGAGCGGTGCCGTCGTCGAGTCGCGTGTGTTCGCGGACGGGCCCTTCGGCCCGCGCGGCAGCCGAGAAGAGTTCCTCGTGCACGGCATCGCGTGTGTATTGCGACATCGCCGGTTCGGAGCGGGCGAGACGCACGCCGACCCCGGCCGCGAACGACCAGTCGACAGCGTCACCGAGACCACGCTCCTTGCCGGTCATCGGCATCCGCACTCTCGCAGTACCGACGCGACCGCGTCGAGGACGGGCCGTGCCTCTCCCGGCGGCCTGCCGTTGGACAGCAGGGCGAACGAGAGCACTCGTCCCTCCGAGTCGACGACATAACCGGCCAGGCCGTTGACTTCGGTCAGCGTGCCGGTCTTCGCACGCACCCATCCGGCTCCGGCCCGGGTCGTGGTGCCGTAGCGATCGGCGAGGGTGCCGGTGGCACCGGCGACGGGAAGATAGTCGAGCATGGGCCGCAGCTCCGTCCTGTTCGGTCCGGCGGCTTCGGAGATCACCCGGTCGAGCGTGCGGGCGGGGATCCGGTTGTCCACCGACAGTCCGCTCAGGTCGCTCAGCGTCACTCCGGTGACGTCCACGCCCGCTTGCTGCAGAGTACCGGTCACAGCCCTCGTGGCCCCTGCGAACGAATGCTCGTTACCGGTCGCGATCGCGACCTCCCGTCCGATGGTCTCAGCGAGGACGTTGTCGGACAGACGCACCATCTGGCCGAGACGTTCGGTGAGCGGAGCCGACTGGACCGAGGCCAGGGGCGCCGCCCCGGGAGAGGCGGATCCGATCGCGACGCGCGCCGGATCGGCTCCCAGCGCCGCTGCCAGGGCACGGCCCGCATCCAGTGCGGGGGTATCGCTTCGAGGAGATTCGTCCTGGAGTGGCTGCAGTCGGCCACCGTCGAGCATGACGGGTTCGATGGGTGCGACGTAGCCCTCGCCGACGTCCTGCGGGAACCAACCGGGGGCCAGCGGGTCGCCGCTGTACAGACTCGTGTCGACGAGCACCGTGTCGACCGTCGCGCCGCTGCGCCGGATCTGCTCGGCGAGGTCCGCGATGCGAGGACCGCCCTCGTAATAGCTGTCCTCTCCCGGAGGCAGCGCGGACAGGGTCGGGTCGCCCCCTGCGATCAGCACGATCTCCCCCGGCTTCGAACCTTCGACGACGCGGGTGGTGATCCGGTGGTCGGAGGGCAGCACGAGCATGGCGGCCGCAGTCGTGAGGATCTTCGTGGTGGACGCCGGGATCAGGGCGCGGTCGGAATCCTGCGACCACAGCACGGTCCCCGTCGCCGGGTCGGTGATCGAACCGGTGAAGTCGCCGAGAGCAGGGCTCTTCACGACCGGTTCGAGGGCGGCTGCGAGCACGTCGGGGTCCGGCACGGGGGCGTCGGGATCGACCGCTGCGACCGCCGGCGTGGCGACGACGGGAGCGGGGGCCGGCAGGACCGAGGCGGAGACGGATGTGCGCACGTCGTAGATCGCGAAGGCTCCGCCGACGACCAGCGCGAGGAAACCGGCTCCCCAGATCGCGAACAGGATCTTCATGTTCCGCCGCCGCCTGCTCGCCAGCGCGCCCTGCTTCTTGCTGCCGCCCTGCTTCTCGATACCGCCCTGCCCCGTCAACGCGCCTCCGCTGCATCCTGCACACACTTGTCGACCAGCTATCCGCAATTCCCGCTGCCGGCCGCACACTGCTGTCACGCACTCGGGGCCCGGTACCTGCGCCTCCAGACTAGCGCCGCGACCGCTATCCTCTCTGCGGACCATCACCGCAGATACGGAAGTCGTATCCACCGGTAAGAAGCGACGAAGTGAGGCAACGCGTGGAGTTCGAGGTCACCATCGAGATCCCCAAGGGGCAGCGGAACAAGTACGAGGTCGATCACGAGACCGGACGCGTCAAGCTCGATCGTTACCTGTACACCTCGTTCGGCTACCCGGCCGATTACGGCTACATCGAGAACACTCTCGGTGAGGACGGCGATCCGCTCGACTGCATGGTGCTGCTGCCCGAGTCCGTGTACCCCGGTGTTCTCGTCGACGCCCGCCCGATCGGCATGTTCAAGATGGTGGACGAGGCCGGAGGGGACGACAAGATCCTGGCCGTGCCGGCCGGTGACCCGCGCTGGGATCACGTGCAGGACATCACCGACGTCTCGCAGTTCGAACTGGACGCGATCAAGCACTTCTTCGTGCACTACAAGGATCTCGAGCCGGGCAAGCACGTCGAGGCCGCCGACTGGGTCGGTCGCGCCGAGGCCGAGGCCGAGGTGACGGCGTCGATCGCGCGCCTGAAGGACAAGGGCGGACACTAGTCCACCGACAACGACGAACTCCCGGCCGCTGGGATCGGCCGGGAGTTCGTCGTTTCACGGGTCTTGCCGGGGAACCGGCCCGTGAACTCTAGTGGCCCTCGAACTGCGGCGGCCGCTTCTCGAAGACCGCCGTGATCGCCTCGGTGAGGTCCTCGGAAGGCAGGAAGGCCGCGTTCCACGCCGCGACGTAACGAAGACTGTCGTCGACACGCGCCGAGCGGGTGTGGTCGAGGACGTTCTTGATGCCGTGGACGACGAGCGGCGGGTTGGCCGCGATCTCCGCAGCGGTCGCGTGGGCTGCGGCGAGAACCGCGTCCGCGTCGTCGAAGACGTCGTTGACGAGCCCGATCTTCTCCGCGCGAGCGGCATCGATGTCCTTGCCTGTCAGCGCGAGTTCGCGGACGTGCCCGTCGCCGATGATGAGCGGGAGACGGGCGAGCGTGCCCACGTCCGCGACCATCCCGACCTTCACCTCGCGAACGCTGAACTTGGCGTCGGCACTCGCGTAGCGGATGTCGGCGGCGGAGATCAGGTCGACCGCTCCCCCGATGCACCAGCCCTGGACGGCGGCGACGACCGGCTTGCGGCAGTCCGCGACGGCGGTGATCGCCGCCTGCATGCTCTTGATCATCGCGTGGAAATCCGTGCGGGGCTTCGCGAGCGCCTTGTCGGCGACGACGGCGCCGAGATTTCCACCCATCGCCACGAGGTCGAGTCCATAGGAGAAATTCCTGCCGGAACCGGCGAGGACGACGGCACGGACCTCGGGGTTCGCATCGAGTTCGCCGAAGAGGACGGGTAGCTCCGCCCAGAAATCGGGGCCCATCGCGTTGCCCTTGCCGGGGCCGATGAGCGTGACCCGGGCGACGTGGTCCTCGTGCTCGACGGTGAACGCTTTCCAAGGAGAGTGATCGGTCATTACTCGACAGTAACTTGTGGACCTGTGCTGCGCATCGGCCTCTCTGCCGGCAGGACGACGGAGGTCGCCCGGAAGGGTGCCCATCGGGCGCCGATTTTCCTACCCTTGATGCATGACCAGGTCGCTGCATCCGAATGCCCATCGCGTCTCGGACACCCTCATCGCCCGCGGCCATCACGGTCTGATCGTCCAGCAACCGGAGACCGTCCACACGGCCGAACAGGCGGCTGCCGCGCTGGGCGTCGAGGTGGGTGCGATCGTGAAATCGCTGGTCTTCCTCCTCGACGAGGAGCCGATCATGCTGCTGGTGTCCGGGGCGCATCGCGTCGACGTCGCGCGGACCGGCGACCGGCTCGACGGCGCACTCGCACCCGCCTCGCCCGATCTGGTCACGGAGGTCACCGGTCAGCCACTCGGCGGGGTCGCGCCGCTCGGTCATCCGGCGAACATTCCCACCTACATCGACCGTTCACTGCGTTTCCACCCCGAACTGTGGGCATCCGGAGGATGCCCGAACACACTGTTCCGCACCGTCTATTCCGAATTGAGGCGTATCACCGCAGCGGTCGACGTCGACGTCGACTGAGGGCACTCGACGTCCGGTACCGTCCGCGCGCTCACCGGGGTACACTCGCCGTCGTGACCGACCGAGCGTGGAGCCGCAGGCATGTCGACCTGTGCCGTACCGGCTCGTGTCTGTGTGTGCTCTGAAATCTGCACCCCCTTTCCTCTTTCCGGCGCCGTCGATTCGCGGCAGTCACCCGTCCGGCGCCGTTCACCTTCCGACCAGCGGAGTCCTCCCATGACCACGTCCCCAGTGGGGAACCCGGCCACCGGGTCTACCGATTCACCCGAACTCGTTCTCATCGTGCAGATCTCGGACACGAATGCCGACTCGCCCGGAGATCTCGCGGCGCTCGCCGACGCCCTACGCGAGACCACCCTCGACCTCCTCCCCGGAGCCCGTACCCGCACTCTGCTCAGTCCGGGCCCGGCACCGCTGCTGATCGATCTCCCGGCCCGCGGACTCGTCCTCGACAACAAGCGGGTCGAGTTGAGTCACAACGAATTCGAGATTCTCGCCCATCTGGCCGGGCGGCCCGGTGTCGTCGTGTCCCGCGCGGCGTTGCGACCGCTCGGTGCGGGATGCTCCGAGAACGGCCGTCTCGACGCGGAAGGCGGCCACCGGAGCGTGGACGTGCACATCTCCCGGATCCGTTCGAAGCTGGGGCGATTCGGCACCGTCATCACGACCGTCCGCGGATCCGGCTACCGTTTCGACCCGGACCCTCGCGTGCACGTGGTCGAAGCGCTCGATCGTCGCACCGCGTGAACGCACAGGAAGGAGGGGCGGGATCGAAATCCTGCCCCTCCTTCGTGTTACACAGCCCGGCCCGGCCGGTCAGAACGCGCGCACCGCTGCCCGCGCACCGTCGCCGAACCGGCGCAGGACCTCGACGACGGTGGGTGAGATCTCGAGCAGACCGCGGGACTGCAACCACGGCAGCGTCCCGTCGACGAGGTGCTCGACGGTGAACGGTTCGGCGAGCGGGATGAGAGTGACACCGTCGGCGACCCGCACGGCGTGGATGTCCGCGATCAGACCCGCGAGACCGTGCGGAGTTCCGACGTAGGACAGCGTCGCTGCGTCACCGCGGCCGGAGTCCGGGTGGGTACGCCGAGCACGGGCGGTCCGGGCATCGGAGGCGAGGACCACCTCGAGATCGACGAGCACCGTGACCGACTCCGGGTCGCGCCCCTCCTCTGCAGCCTCTGCCCGGATGCGGTCTCGCAGTCTTCCTGCCTCGCGCAGGTCCGCGGCACGCACCCGCACGACATCGGGCACTTCGGCGCTCGGGTCGAGGGGCGGATCGCCCGCGCGGCCCACGGTGAGATCGGCCCAGTAGGCCGGCCCGGAGCGGCCTGCGAGTTCGACGGCGACACGCAGTGGCCTGTCGGCGGAAGCGGCGTTCGCCGGGCCCGGATCTGCGGAGACGGCAGCGACATGAGATGTGACGGACATGGGAGACCTCTCGGTACAGGCCGCACAGCGGCGCGAGGGAACCGGCCGCGTCCGGCCGGAATACCGTATGGGAGAAGATCTTCAGCCCGTACAGATTCCCGACGCCGTGCGACAGAGGTCGACATGGCGACGGCACCAGCGTGCCGCGGCGATCGCCCTCGTCCGTTCCATGCGAATACCCTATTGTTCCTATGGGGAATTGTCGACTGCTACACGCACGGCGATGTGCCGCTACCGGCCTGCCCGAGGCCCGGCCGTGTCTCCGGCGAGGGGTTCCACACGCCGTCGGTCTTCGCGTGCACCCACGCCGGTCCGTTCTCGACGAGCGACCGAAGTGCTGCGAGAAGCCGCTCGACATCGTCCGACGAACTACCGAGTCCGAGCGAGGCGCGGACGGCGCCGCCGGCCCGTCCGACCCGGGCGAGCAGGGGATGAGCGCAGAATCGCCCGTCGCGAACCCCGATACCGTGCTCGGCGGACAGATACGAAGCGACGTGGCCGGGTTCGTAACCGTCGACGGTGAAGGTCACGATGCCGACCGTGTCCGCCGAATCGTCCCACAGGCGAAGGATTTCCACACCGCCGATGTTCCGCAGTCCGTCGATGAGCAGGGCGCACAGGGCCTCCTCGTGCCGGGTCGCCGCGTCCGGGTCGAAACCGGCCAGCTCGTCGCACGCGGCGGCGAGCGCGGCGACTCCGAGCACGTTGGGGGTACCGGCCTCGTGACGCGCAGGGGCGCAGGCCCATTCGGCACCGTCGAGGCGCACCTCACGCACGGCTCCGCCGCCGGCAAGATACGGCTCGGCCGCGTCGAGCCAGTCGCGGCGCCCCACGAGCACGCCCGCCCCGAACGGCGCGTACAGCTTGTGCCCCGAGAAAGCGAGGTAGTCCACGCCGAGCGATGCCAGATCGACGCGACGATGGGGCACGAGTTGGGCACCGTCGACGAGGATTCGAGCGCCGAACGCGTGAGCGAGCTCGGCGAGGTCCGCGATGGGCAGCACCTCACCCGTGACGTTCGAGGCACCGGTGACGGCGAGCAGTGCTGCCGGAGCGCGCCGGAGTTCGGCCGCGAGCCGCTGTACCGTCCCGGACACCGTGTCCGCAGCTTCGACGATCCGGGAGTTCTTCCACGGCAACAGGTTCGCGTGATGCTCGATATCCAGCACGACGACCTCCCCCGGCACTGCGCTCGCGAGCAGATTCAGGGCGTCCGTGGTGTTGCGGGTGAAGACGACCACCTGGTCGTCGGCCGCACCGACGAACCGCGAGACCGACGTCCGTGCATCCTCGTAGGCGGTGGTGCTGATCCGCGATGCGTAACCGGCACCACGATGCACACTGGCGTAGAAGGGCAGCAGTTCGGCGATGCGGTCGGTGACGGCCGCGAGCGCCGGGGCGCTCGCCGCGTAGTCGAAGTTCGCATAGGTGCAGCTCTCGCCCTGGACGAGCGGGACCCGGGCGTCACAGCCCGATACGGTGGCGAACGGAGCGATGCAGGTGGTGGCTACAGCAGTCATGACAGATCCCTCGTGGTGTCAGGGACCCGCCGGTGACGCCTACGACAGAGATTCCTCGTCGCCGGCGGAGTCCGCGCTTGCCGTGTCCGGTAGTGGATTCACAGCCTGGTCGTCACCCGGAGCACCCCACCGCGGTTGGAGGGTTGCCGACCAGCGAGCCGGGGCTTGACGCTGGTACTCATGACCTGGCGAAGAGAATGGCAGGACGATCGAGACGTGTCAACCCGTGACCCCCGTCGCTCCGGCGTCGAACGTTCACCCGGCGTCCACCTGGACGTGAGATAACCGGGAGACACATCGAGCAGAAGGACCCGCGGACTTGTCAGCCATATCCCCGACCGCTGTCGGCCGCTCGCCCATCCCGGACGAGTTCCTCCGCGCATCGCACGCACCGGCCCCCCGGACCCTCGTCGACGTGCTGCGCAGCACCGCCGAAACCCACCCGGACGCTTCTGCCCTCGACGACGGCACGACCGTCGTCGAGTACGCGGAACTCGTCGAGAAGGTGATCGCCGGTGCATACGCACTGAACGACGCCGGTGTGGGGGCGGGCGACCGGGTCGGGGTACACATGACCTCGGGGCGCGCCGAACTGTATGTGACGATTCTCTCGATTCTCGCGGCCGGAGCCGCATACGTCCCCGTCGATGCCGACGATCCGGACGACCGTGCAGAACTCGTCTTCTCGGAAGCACAGGTCACCGCGATCGTGACCGACGACGGCATCGGCCCCGGAGCGGCTGCACCGTCCGGTAGCCCGGTCGTGCGGGGTCCGCGTCTCGACGACGATGCGTGGATCATCTTCACCTCCGGGTCCACCGGGACACCCAAGGGTGTCGCGGTCAGCCACCACAACGCGGCGGCCTTCGTCGACGCCGAGGCACGCCTGTTCTGCCGGGACTCCCCGCTCGGGCCGGGTGACCGCGTCCTGGCCGGTCTGTCGGTGGCGTTCGACGCGTCGTGCGAGGAGATGTGGCTCGCGTGGCGACACGGCGCGTGCCTGGTTCCGGCACCACGAGCGCTCGTCCGCTCCGGCATGGATCTCGGCCCGTGGCTCGTCTCCCGCGACATCAACGTCGTCTCGACCGTGCCGACGCTCGCGGCGATGTGGCCGGCCGAAGCTCTCGAAGCGGTCCGGCTGCTCATCTTCGGCGGGGAGGCCTGTCCGCCCGATCTCGTCGAACGTCTCGCAGTACCGGGACGCGAGGTGTGGAACACCTACGGCCCCACCGAGGCCACGGTCGTGGCGTGCGCGTCGCTCATGGACGGCGCCGGCCCCGTCCGCATCGGCCTTCCTCTCGACGGCTGGGATCTCGCCGTCGTGGACGCCGAGGGCACGCCTGTCGCGGAAGGTGCGACCGGCGAACTCGTCATCGGCGGTGTCGGCCTCGCGCGCTATCTCGACCCCGCGAAGGACGCCGAGAAGTACGCTCCCATGCCCTCACTCGGCTGGGAACGCGCCTACCGCAGCGGCGATCTCGTCACCCTCGACCGCCAGGGCCTGCTGTTCCAGGGCCGCGCCGACGATCAGGTCAAGATCGGCGGCCGGCGCATCGAACTCGGCGAGGTCGACAATGCACTGCAGAACCTCCCCGGCGTGGCCGGGGGCGCGTGTGCGGTGCGCAAGACGGGTGCCGGGCATTCGGTCCTCGTGGGCTACATCGCCTCCACCGACCCGGACTTCGACGTCGCATCCGCCCATGATCTGTTGTCCGAACAACTCCCCGCAGCCCTCGTGCCGCGACTCGCGCTCGTCGACGAACTGCCCACCCGCACCTCCGGCAAGGTCGACCGCAACGCGCTGCCGTGGCCGCTGCCGGGCGCCGATGCCGATTCGGTGGAGGCGCTCGGTTTCGACCCCACCGCCGAATGGGTCGCGGGACTGTGGACCGACATCCTCGGTGCGCGCATCGACGGGCTCGACGACGACTTCTTCGAACTCGGCGGCGGCTCGCTCGCGGCAGCCCAACTCGTCACGGCACTGCGGAGCAGGTATCCGGAGATGACGGTCGCCGACCTGTACGACCACCCCCGGCTCGGCTCACTCGCGGTCTATCTCGACGAACTGGCGCCGACGGAGGCCGCGGCACCGCGAGAGGTCGCCCCCGTGCCCCGGCTCGCCCAGTTCGCCCAGATCGCGGCGACCGTCGTCCTCACCACCCTGACCGGCCTGCAGTGGGTGACCTGGCTGGCGATCCTCAACAACGTCATCGCCCTCGTCGTCGACGTGCCGTGGACCGTCACGCTGTCGTGGTGGTGGGTCGCGGCGGGTGCGCTGCTCTTCCTCACCCCCGTCGGCCGCATGGCCGTCTCCGTGGCCGGCTCACGCCTGCTGCTGCGCGGTCTGAGACCGGGAAGCCATCCACGCGGGGGCAGCGTCCACCTCCGATTGTGGACGGCACTGCGCCTGTCCGAGGCCGTCGGCGCGACGAACATCTCCAGCGCGCCGTGGATGCGGCAGTACGCGCGGGCGCTGGGAGCGAAGGTCGGACGTGACGTCGACCTGCACAGTCTCCCGCCCGTCACCGGTCTCCTCGAACTGGGCGACGGATGTTCCGTCGAGCCGGAAGTGGATCTCGGCGGTTACTGGGTGGACGGGGATCTCGTCCACATCGGGAGTATCCGGATCGGTGCCGGCGCCACCGTGGGGGCGCGGTCGTTCCTCGCACCGGGTGCGCGCATCGGCAAGAACGCAGAGGTGGAAGCCGGATCCGCGGTGTTCGGCCGGGTGAAAGCGGGCCAGAGCTGGGCCGGCTCTCCCGCACGCAAGACAGGTAAGGCCGAGCGATCGTGGCCGGAGCGGACCCCGCCGCGCGGCAAACGGTGGGTGCCGGTCTACGCGCTGTCCTCGCTCCTCCTCGGCGGCCTGCCGATCGTGTCCATCGCGGCCGGTGTCGCTCTGCTGGTGTGGTGGGTGCACGACACCGCGACCGTCTCCGACGCCGTGCTCCGTTCGCTTGCGATGCTGCCCGTCGCGGCTCTGCTCACGATGTTCGTGTTCGCCCTGCTCACCCTGATCTCCGTCCGGATGCTGTCCGTCCGGATGACGGAGGGCTGGCATCCGGTGCGCAGCCGCGTGGGCTGGCAGGTCTGGTGCACCGAACGGCTGATGGATTCGTCGCGCACCTTCCTCTTCCCGCTCTACGCGTCGATGCTCACGCCCATCTGGCTGCGACTGCTCGGCGCCGACATAGGCAAGGACGTCGAGGCGTCGACGGTGCTCATGGTGCCGAAGTTCACGAAGGTCGCCGACGGGGCGTTCCTCGCCGACGACACGATGGTCGCCTCGTACGAACTCGGCGGCGGGTGGCTGTACATCTCGCACGCCAAGGTGGGAAAGCGCGCATTCCTCGGCAACTCCGGTATGGCGGCACCGGGCCGGCGCGTACCGAAGCACGGCCTCGTCGCGGTGCTCTCCGCCGCACCGCAGAAGGCGAAATCCGGATCGTCGTGGCTGGGTAGCCCTCCGGTTCGCCTGCGACGCGCGAGCGGGGGCAGCGACGCGAGTCGCACCTTCGAACCCCCGCTGAAACTGAAGGTCGCACGCGGCGCCGTCGAGACCTTCCGCCTCGTACCCATGATCGTCACCTACGGCATCGGACTCGGAGTGCTGTTCGCGCTGAACACACTCGCCGTGCACCGGGGATATCTCGCTGCAGCACTGCTCGGCGGCGTCGTCCTCATGATCGCGGGAGCAGTGGCGTGCCTGGTGACCGTCGCGGCCAAATGGCTCGTGGTGGGACGGATCGGACGCGTCGAACACCCACTGTGGAGTTCGTTCGTGTGGCGAAACGAGGTCTCGGACACCTTCGTCGAAACGGTGGCTGCGCCGTGGTTCTCCCGGGCCGCCTCCGGGACTGTCGTGATGAACCTCTGGCTGCGGGCGCTGGGATCGAAGATCGGCCGTGGCGTGTGGTGCGAGAGTTACTGGCTGCCCGAGGCCGACCTGGTGTCACTGGGCGACGGCGCCACGGTCGAACGCGGTTGTGTTGTACAGACCCACCTGTTCCATGATCGGATCATGTCCATGGACACCGTGACTCTCGGCGACGGCGCCACGCTCGGACCCCAATGCGTCGCGCTACCCGCCTCGGGCATCGGCGACGGCGCCACGGTCGGACCGGCCTCGCTGGTGATGCGCGGGGACGTCGTTCCGCCGTCCACCCGCTGGCAGGGCAACCCCATCGCACCGTGGACCACGCCGAACGACTGGTCCCCGCGGTGAAGCCCATCAAGGCAGCCAGGCCCGTCGCGCCCGTCGCCGCCGACCGGCCCCTCGACCCCTATCTGCCCGAGAGCGGAAACCGCGGGTACCGCGTGTCGCGCTACGAGCTCGAGCTGACCTACAAGGTCGTGTCCAACCGGCTGGACGGCCGGGCGAAGATCATCGCCACGACGACGGACGTGCGCGCGAAGTACTCCCTCGACCTCGCGCAGTCGATGCGGGTGTCGAAGGTGACGGTCAACGGACGCCGCCCCGCGAAATTCACCCACCGCGACGGCAAGCTCACCATCACTCTCGCCGAGGAGCTCCCCGCAGGTGCGGTACTCGTCTTCGGCGTTCAGTACTCGGGCACACCCGACCCGCTGCGGACCATGTGGGGAGAGGTCGGCTGGGAAGAACTCGACGAGGGCTCGCTCGTCGCGAGTCAACCCAACGGTGCGCCGACCTGGTTCCCGTGCGACGACCATCCCGGCTCGAAGGCCACCTATCGCATCTCCGTCACCACCGACGCCCCGTTCGTGGCGGTCGCGAACGGAACTCTGGTCCACAAGACCACGAAGTCCAGTCGCACCACCTGGGTCTACGAGCAACCCGAGCCCATGGCGACCTACCTGGCGACCGTGCAGACCGGCCACTACGAGGTGCGCACGCTCGCATCGGACCCGGTGCCGCAGTACGGAATCCATCCACCTCGCCTACGCGCCTCGTTCGATCGCGATTTCGCTCGCCAGACCGGGATGCTCGAGCTCTTCACCCGCTTGTTCGGTCCCTATCCGTTCGCGCACTACACCGCGCTCGTGACCGACGACGACCTCGAGATCCCCATCGAGGCACAGGGCATGTCGATCTTCGGCGCCAACTTCTGCGACGGCACAGGACGCGAGGAGCGGCTCGTCGCGCACGAGCTGGCACACCAGTGGTTCGGCAACAGTCTCACCCTCTACCGCTGGTGCGACATCTGGCTCCACGAAGGCTTCGCCTGCTACGCCGAATGGCTGTGGTCGGAGAACTCCGGCGGCAGGTCCGCGCACGCACACGCTCTCGATGCGCACCGGGGGCTGGCCCGCAAACCCCAGGACATCCTCCTCGAAGACCCCGGACCGGAGGACATGTTCGACGACCGCATCTACAAGCGCGGAGCGCTCACACTGCACGCGCTCCGGTTGCGTCTCGGCGACGACTCCTTCTTCTCCCTGCTGCGGACGTGGACCGCCGAGCATCGGCACGGCAATGTGACGACCACGCAGTTCAAGGATCTCGCAGCACGATTCTCGGATTCCTCCCTGCGTCCGCTGTGGGACGCGTGGCTGAGCACGAAAGCGCTTCCGCCCGCGCCGGCCGCGTGAACGGGAACGCGCTCAGGGCAGGTCGACCTGGGACGCGAGCCACCGGCCGTCGACCAGTTCCATCGTCATCACCACCCGGCTGCGATCGAGTCGAGGTTCGGGAACGAGGGTGTTCGTGACGCTCTGGTCCACGAACAGCAGTACTTCGACCTTCGTCGTGGTCGCGGACTTGATGCCCGATTCCACGACGATGCCCTCGGCCCGTGCCTGGTTGTCGATCAGCAGCTGCTCGAGTTGTTCGCTCGACTCCGCGTACATCTGCTCGAATTCGCCGGTGGCCCCGTCGAGCACCGCAGCGAAATCCGCATCGAGGTTCGCGGAGTCCACCGACGTCAACGTCACCGCGAACTGTTCCGCAGCCTCCGACGCCGCTCGCGCGGCATCCTCCGTCGCACGTGCGCTCCGCAACTGAGTGGCCAGTACCGCGAGGGCGGCCAGCGCGGACAGCGTCACGAGCACGAGAAGCACGACCGGAAGGTGCGCGAACCACCTTCTTCCCGAACGCTTGTCATCCCCGCCATGCCCTGTCCCGAGGACGGTCCCGTCCGTACCGTCGGCCGTGCCGGTCTCCCCCGTGACGGTCGCGCTGTCGGTGCTCATATCGGTTCTCCTGGTTCGGTTCTGAACGAATGGTGGCGGTCCGGGTCAGTTCGGCACTTTCGGACCGCCGTAGTCGAGCGGAATGCTGTGCGGCCCTATCGGGGCCGGGTCGGACGTGCGCAGGGGATCGACGCCGGGAGGAATGTTCGCCGCACCCTCCTCCCCGGGTGGCCGAGGCGCGTTGCGGGCGCCGCGGACGAGCGTCGAGGGGTCGGGATCGGTGCAGTAGGTGTACAGGAACGGTTCCGGATGATCCGCGAGCGTCGGTGCTCGTCGCGGCAAGTCGTAGTCACACGAGTTCCGCGGATAGATGTTCACGAGGGCCCAGACACCTCCGTCCCGGAAAGCGGTCATGAGCGCTTCGAGCGTCGACCCGTTCCGTTCGTTCGGGAAGAAGAACTCGTGCAAGGCCGGTACGCGCACATGCGCCATCTGCGCCACCGTCGTCAGATTTCCCAGCAGTTGCACCATCGTCGGGGAGTTCTCCGCGAGGAGGTCGTCGACGGCGCGCATCGTCGCGGGGGCGCGCTCGACGAAGGTGCGGAAACCTCCGTCCATCGCTTCGATTCCGCCCAGCAGGGCCGACATCTCCCCCGACATCCTCTGCAGTCCGGGGGCGGCGTCCGCGAGGGTGCGGAGCACGATCTTGCCGGAACGCAGCAGGGACACCGTCTGGGGCAGCACCTCGTCGAGCGTGGAGATCAGAAAGGAACCCCCCTCGACGATGTCGGTGAGCTTGCGTGGTCCCTCGGGTCCGACACCGAGTTCCTCCACGACGACCCGGAGGGCTTCGGGATCGATCTGTGCGAGCATGCCGTCGAGATCGTGCATGAGAGCCGACAAGGGAACGGGCGTCGACGTGTCGTCGGACGAGATCTCGGCACCGTCCTGCAGATAGGGGCCTTCATCGTTGCCGGGACGCAGGTCGAGATACTGTTCACCTGCGAGCGACAATCCTGCCACGCGAACCTCCCCACCGGCAGGAATCGATACGCCCGAGTCGATCTCGGCGACCGCGACCACTCCGCGCTCGGTCGGTTCGACGGACGCGACCGTGCCCACCGCGACCCCCCGCAGCGTGACGTCACGACCCGGGAGCAGGCCCCCGGATTCCTCGAAATGCACACGGATACGGAAGGTTCCGGATGCCGGATGCGCCTCGAACACACCGAACACCAGGTAGGCGAAACCCAGGGCGAAGATGGCCGCGAGCGCGACGACCGACAATCCCAGCCGGCGGGCGTAGCCGTACCGCACTCCCGTGACGATTCCACCCGCGACGAGTTCGACAGCTCCGCCCGGGTTCACCGGCCTTCCCCGTCCAATCGCTTCTGCAGTCGCATCAACGTGTACGTCAGGGTTCCCACGAACGCCTGCCGATCGGTCTCGTCGGGCAATCGGCTCCCGGGGTCACCGGAATGCCCCGGGGACGGGAGCGCGCCGAGCACCAGCTGCTCGAGATCGGCGTCGACATTCGCGGATGTGCTGTTCGTGACCCGCATGATGGGTGCGAGCAGACGGTTGACCGCGTCCAGGTCGGCCTCCGCGTGGGTGGCCGCGGCGTTCAGCTGCTCGGCGATCCGATCGAGGTCCGCGAGTGTGCTGCGGGTGTCCGTGCCCTGCACCGAGGGGAATCGCCCGACCTGCCGGCCGATCCGGTCGACCTGCGCGACGACATCGAGTATCCGGGAGGTGTCCGCGGCCACGACGTCGAGCGCCGGACGGGCCGCCAGCATCACCTCGTCGATCGTCTCCCGCCGCTCCGTGAGAGTCGCGATCAGCCCGTCGGTGCGGATCATGGACTCCTCGATCTCGGCGGAACGTGCGGTGATCAGACCCGCGAGCCTGGTCGACTCGTCGACCAGCGCCGCGAGCCGATCGCCGCGGCCCCCTACGGCCTCCCCCACTCCGTCGACGATCTTCGTGAGGTTCCGGAATACGCCTCCGTTGACGAGAACCGACGCGGTGGACAGCACTTCTTCGATGGTCGCCGCTGCTGCGGTCGCCGGCAGCGGGATCGTGTCCCCCGGTGCGAGAACCGCTCCGTCCGCCGTGCCGGACGGTGGTTGCAGCGATACGAAGACGTCACCCAGTGGGGTGGCGGATCTCAGTTCGGCGGTGGTGCCCGCCGGAACGGCGACATCGTCGGCGATGCGCATGGTCACGATCGCGGAGTATTCCTCGACCCGCATGGACGCGACCTCACCGACGTCCGCACCCGCGAGTTTCACCTTCGCTTTCGTCGGCAGATTGAGTGCGTTCTCGAAAGCAGCATGGAGCAGATAGGACTCGCCACCGACGCCCGGTTCGGGAAGGGGCAATCTCTCGAGACCCACGGAACAGGCGGTGGTGCCGAGAACTGCCGCTGCGATCGTCGCGACCGTGATTCGCATCCGTGGTCTCCGGTCGGTGCGTACACGTGTCATCCCGGCAACCCCGCAATTCCTTCGAGCATCGACGCGATACCGAATCCCGGACCGAAGTCCTTCAGATTGCCGGAAGTGCACCCGAGATCACGGATCTCGAGTGCAGCACACACCTGCGAGACGAGATGCCCGTCGAAGAAGACCTTCTCGAGTTGTGCATGCACGCGAGCGGCACCGTGCTGCTGATCGATCGCGTTGTAGGCGTTGGCCAGAAGCAGTGGCGACAGATCGAGGAATTCGGCGACCTCGTTGCGGTAGTCGACGATCGCGCGCGTGACCGACTCCGCGTGGGTCACGGCCGAGTTCACCGCGCCGCGATCGGCGACGAGCAGCTGCTCGGCCTGCCCCAGGATCTCGTTGAGTTTGCTCCCGGTGTCGCCGGTGCCGATCCGTGTCTCGGCCAGTACAGCACTGATCCTCCCGGTGGCCTCCCCGAACTCGCGGATCTCCGCATCGTTGGCTGCCGCGATGTCGGTCAGGACGGAGAGATTGTCGATGATGGTGGTGATCTCGTTCTCGGTCATCGCGCCGTTCTCCGCGCTCATGCGCAGTGCGTCCGACACGCGACCGAGAGCGGCTCTGATGCCGACACCGTTTCCCGCCGTCATCCCCGCGCCGACATCGAGCAGCCGTGCGACCGGTCCGTCGCCGGCTCCGTCACCTTCGAGTTCGAGAGCGAGGCTGTCGGCCATGGCGAGCAGGCGGTCGAATTCGACAGGGGTACGGGTGCGGTCCGGGCCGATGACGGTCCCGTCCGTGAGGGTCGGTCCGCCCCGGTAGACCGGGGTGAGTTCCACGTGCCGGTCGGTGAGCACCGACGTCGACACTGCGACCGCGTGCACGTCCGCCGGGACATCGATGTCTGCGTCGATCTCCAACGTGACGGCGACGTGGGTACCGTGCGGAACGATCTCCGATACTCGTCCCACAGGTATCCCGAGGACCGACACCTCGTTGCCCTCGTACAGACCGGCAGCATTGTCGAACCGCGCGGTGACGGTCACGGACCGGTCGGATGTCAGGACCCGGTCGAGAACGAAGGAGACCGCCAGCCCGACGATCGCGAGCAGCACGATCCCTTTCACCAGCCACTTCGTGGTCATCGGCACTCCCCGAGGTAGTCGCGCAGGGTCGCCTCGTCCGTGTGCCCCACCAGAGCGCACATCCACGAGTCGATCATCGGCCCGGCCGGGGCGGTGAAGTCGACCTCGTTGCCCGTGCCCGACGCATTGGTGAAATTCCGGATCGGTACCGGCAGAACCTGAAGGATGTTGCGCAGGAGCGCATCGTTGTTCGCCAGGGTCGTCAGGAACTCGTCCAGGTCGGTGATCATCGCGTCGATATGGCTTCGGTCCTCCACGACGACCGAATGCAGGGCGTCCACGAGGTGCGTGGTCGAGTCCGACAGACGCTGCACGAGGTCGCGACGGCTCTCGAGATCCGCGAGCATGGCGTGGCCGTCTCGGACCAGCACACCGAGGCTGTCCTGCTGAGCGCGCACGATGCCCGTGATCGATGCGGTGGCCTCGAGGATCGATCCGATCTGCCGACGCCGATCGGCGAGGGTCCCGGCGAGGCTCTCGATGTTCTGCAGCACCTGAGGGAGGACTTCGGGCATCCCCTCGAGCTCGCCCGCGAGGACGTTCATCGTCTCGCCGAGTTGCTCGGCGTCGACCTGTTCGAAGGTGGTGGTTGCATCCGCGAGCAGGTCCTGCAGGTCGTAGGGAACGACGGTATTCGAGAGAGGAATCCGATTGCCGTTCAGAGGTTCCGGGCCCGCAGGCCGTAGTTCGACATATCGGGATCCGAGCAGTGTGGTGAGCTTGATCGACGCCACGCTGTCGGAGCCGAGTTCGATCCCCCTGTCGATCTCCATCGCCACCACGACGTGATCACCGGCGAGACGTGCCCCTTCGACCGTCCCCACCTGCACGCCTGCAATCGTCACGGCATCTCCCGCACTGATCCGCGCAGCCTGGGCGAACTCGGCTTCGTACCGCACGGACGAGAATCCGATGCGGGAGACGACCACGGTGGCCACCAGCGCGAGTGCGATCACCGACACTGCAACGATCCCGATCGCCAGGGGGTTGCGTTCCTCGAGAGTCACGCTCCGCTTCGAAGGACGTCCCCGACTCGACGTTCCACGTTCGGTTTTCACGGCCTCACCTGCAGACCGGGGAGTGAGTGATCCGCCCCTCGGGGGTGACCTGGGAGACCAGGGAAGGAATGATCGTACCGACCTCCGGAACGAGGGTGACATTGAAATTGCACAGGTAGGTGTTCAGATAACTGCCCTCCTGACTGACGCGCGCCAGACCCTTGAGAAGTCCCGGAAGGTTCGCCCCGAAGTACGCGAAACTGTCCTTGTTGTCGAGGAAGTGCCTGGTGAATCCTGGTTGCCGGATTATCATCTCGTGCAGATCGGGCCTGACGCGCCCGCTGATCTCCGCAATTCTGCCGACCGTCGCAGCGACGGAATCGAGCGAGTCGATCGTCTCGTCTCTCCGCGCCGACAGTTCGGAGAAGATCGCGCGGGCACTGCTCAGCACGGCGTCGACGTCCTCGCTCTGCGTCCCGAGATCTCCGATGACCGCATCCAGGTTGACGATGATGTCACCGAGGATCCGGTCGGGTTCGGCGAGCGATTCCGCCAGGCGTGATGTTTCGGCGACGAGCACGGTCACCGCACCACCGTCGCCCTGCAGTGCGGCGACGATCGCGCCGGTGATCCGATCGACCTGTTCGGGATCGAGCACGCTGAACAACGGTTCGAACCCGTTGAGCAGCACGGAGATGTCGAACGACGGATCGGTCCGTTCGAGCGGGATCTCCCAGTGCGGTGGGACCGGATTCCCGGAGCCGTCCTCACCGCGTGAGAGTCCCAGATACCGCTGTCCGATGATGTTCTGATAGGTGATCGCGGCCTCGGTGTCGTCGTAGATCGTCTGTCCCGCCTCGATGCGGAAGGCGACCTTCGCGACCGTCCCGTCGAGCTCGATCCCGTCGATGCGCCCCACCCGTACGCCCGCCATCCGGACGTCGTCGCCGACCCGCAGGCCCGATACGTCACTGAATACGGCACTGTAGACGGCCGTGTTCCCGTGCACGTCGCGTTGGAGCGTGACGACCACCGGCCATGTCGCCGCGAGGGAGATCAACAGGAAGAGAGTGAAGCCGATCAATGGCCTGCGATAGCTCATCCCGGGCCCCTCTCCTCGTCCGGGAGGACCGAGATCAGCGCTCCGCGCGCGACCGGCCCGAGCAGCATTTCCGCAGCCGCCGACGCGTCACCGCCGAGAAGTGCCCCGAGCAGCTTCTTCTCCTCCTCGCTACCGATCGAGCCGACATTGCCTCCGGACGGCGCGTTGCCGAGAACGTGCCCTCCGGTGTCCAGGGATGCGACGGGCGGCGCCCCGGTCTCGGGTGCCGTCTCACAGCTCGGGCCCGCCAGAGCTCCGTACCGGGGGCAGTCGGCGCGCGTGTACATCCGGTGCGGGGTGAACTGGAAGATGAACTTGCCCATCCCGCGTGGCGCACCGTGGGGCCAGAAACTCTCGAACCACTTGTCGGAGATGCGACGCATCCGGGTGGTGATACGCGGGAACTCCTCTGACCCGTCTGCCACGACGCCCAGCACAGGTGTCAGAGCGGTGGTCACTCCGATGACCTGCTCGGTGTGTCTCTCGAAACCGCTCGCCACGAGATCGAGCGTGCCGGCGCTCGATGCCAGGAACGTTCCGAGTTCGGCGTGCTTCTCCGCCACGGTTCGCATGGGCACCACCGCGTGGTTCACCGCGTCGAGCAGATCCGGTGCGGATTCCTGGAGCCCCCGCACGGCATCGGACAGGGCGACCAGCGTCGACGGACTGCCATCGGGTGTGAGGACCGCTCCGATCTCGCGCACCATGCGGTCGAGTTTCTCGCCGGCCGAGACGATATCGGCGCCGCGCCGATCGGTCGCTTCGGCGACGGTCGCGAGGATCCCGAGTGTGTGCCGGGTGTCGACGCGGGCTGTCGCTGCCGTGATGTTCCGGAGTTTCGTCAGTGCCGTCTGCAACTGGACGGTCGCCAGGCTCGTGTCCTGCGGGATCGACGTACCTGCCGCCAACGGTGGTGCCGCGCCGTTGTCGACGAGTTGCACGGACGATACCGCGAAGACATTGCTCGGCACGACACGCGCGGTGACGGTGCGCGGAATCGAGTGGGCGTGTTCGGGTTTCAGAGACAGTTCCGCCACCAGTGAGGACGAGTTCGCGCGTACGACCTCCCGCACCTCACCGACCAGCACACCCCGGAACTTCACGTCCGAACGCGGAGGCAGTCCGTCGCCGATCTCCGAGAGCACGGCCTCCACCTCGACCGTCCGGGTGAATCTGCCGTCGGCCTTCGCCACGACCACAACCACCCCGAGGACGGCGAGAAGCAACGCCACCGCACCGGCGACGAACAATCGCGCGGGCGTCGACCGTCCGATATCGCTCTCGAGCAGGATGGACATGTCTAGCCACCCAGCCTTGCACCCGAGCCGATACCCCACAGGGCCACGGTCAGGAGGAGGTTGACCACGATCATCGCGGAGATGCTCGCCCGCATGGCCCGGCCGGCAGCCGTCCCCACGCCCTGTGGCCCCCCGGCGGCGTAGAAGCCGTAATAACACTGGATCGTGGTGGTGATGACGACGAACACCACCGTCTTGAGCAACGAGTAACCGATATCCGTGGCATCGAGCACCAGCGAGAAATAGTGACCGTACGTGCCGGCCGACACTCCCCCGGTTAATCCGATCACCGATTGCACGGCAACGTAGTTCACTGTGAGACAGACGAGATACAGGGGCACCACGGCCACGACCGAGGCGAGCAGACGTGTCGTGACGAGATACGGGATCGAGCGGATCGCCAGCGACTCCATGGCATCGATCTCTTCCGAGATGCGCATCGCGCCGAGCTGGGCGGTGAAGCGACATCCGGCCTGCGCTGCGAAGGCGAGCGAGGCCATGATGGGGGCGAGCTCGCGGGTCGTAGCGGTCGAGGACACCATTCCCGTCGCGGGTTCCAAACCGAGGAGATGGAGTGCGTTGTATCCCTCGATGGCGACGATCGCTCCTGCGGATGCACCCAGGACGATGATCACCCCGGCCGTACCTCCCCCGACGACGAGAGAACCGTTGCCCCACGTGACGTCGGAGAGGATGCGCAGGAACTCCTTCCTGTAATGCCGCAGTGTCGTGGGTATCGCAGCGACTGCACGCAGGAAGAAGACGACGATGTGCCCGAGCCGCTGGATCGACCGGGTCTGTGCCGACGCGAGGGCGACGAGTGGCCGGACGCCGGGCGGGAAGTACCGGGAGGCCATGTCAGAATCCCGTCCGCGGGAACAGCAGCACATAGAGCTGGGTGAAGGCGACGTTGACGATCATGAGCAGCAGGATCGAGGCGACGACGGTCGCGTTGACCGAGTTCGCGACCCCGGCCGGCCCCCCGCGTGTCGACAAACCCTTCTGACAGGCGACGACGGCGACGATCGCACCGAAGACCGCCGCTTTGATCATGGTCAGTACGAAATCGCCGATCGTTGCGAACGAAGCGAAGGTCGTCACGAAACTTCCTGGAGTGCCGTTCATTACGAAGGTGTTGAAGACGTAACCGGACAGGAATCCGACGAAGCAGACCAGACCGGTGAGAGCGAGACCGACCACGATCGCGGCTACCAGGCGGGGCACCACGAGGCGTCGGACCACCGACAGGCCCATCACCTCCATCGCGTCGATCTCGTCACGGATCTTGCGGGACCCGAGATCGGCACACACCGCCGAACCGGCCGCAGACGCCATCAGGAGAGCGGCCACCATCGGCGCGCCCTGTTTGACGACCGCGAGCCCACTGGCCGCGCCGGCCAGGGAGGTGGCCCCGACCTGTCCGGCGAGGAGACCGAACTGGATCGACAAGGTGACTCCGATCGGGATCGCCACGAACATCGTGGGCAAAGCGGAGGCCGACGCCATGAATGCCGCCTGCCGCACGAATTCCGCGAACGGGAACCGTAGGGTGACGATGTCGACGATCAGGTACCGAAAGACGCGGATTGCGAGAACGCATTGGCCCCCGACGGTTTCGAGCGCCGCAACGGGATGCCGCCGAATGTACCCACGTGCCCATCGGCCGATCTCGTCGGTGGCCGGCGCCCCCACGGCGGATCACCGAGCCGATCCGGAGAATGCGTCCGCCCGCCGGGAACTGCGCTGCGTCGAACCCGAAACCGTATGTGCCACGGGCGCTCCCCTTCAGGAGTGAACGAGTACGTGAATGTCACCGGAAGATCGAACGGTGACGAGAATCAGTGAGATCGGCTGCCTTCACACGGTTTCCGAGAAATTTCCGGAATCCCACCGATCGCACGTCACCGTCGGCACGACGGCAGATCGGACCGATACCACCTCGCGCGTCACGAAATGTCGTCTCGGCCACCCGCGGGCGATCGGGCACCGAAGTCGGGCAGTCCGCCCGAGCCAAAAGTAGAATACAATTCTCTTAGTTGCAATACATGATTTCGGACAACTTCGGTCCGGTCACCCTCCGGAAGCGGTCACGGCAGGCGGTCCGGCCGCGCGACGTTTCCGGCCTCGCGAGGATCGACGTCACCCTCGAGCACCGACAGACACCACTCCACCAGCTCGAACGTCTCGGCATGACCTGCTGTGAGCCCGAGCGCCTCCTCCATCACCACGACACGGGAGATGCTGGTCATGAGTACCGACAGCACCACAGGAGGAAGCCGGGTCATGTCGTATCCGGATCGCGCGAGCGCTGCACGCGCGGCGTCGCGCTGACCGATCCGGAAGAGTTCCGAGTAGCGGGCGATCTCGGAACGAAGAGCGGCCCGGTGGCGCGCCAGGGCGATGAACTCCATCGTCACGGCCACAGCAGCAGGATCGGTGCTGAACTCCCACAGTGCGCGTAGCGGCCTGTCGGACTTCGTCATGTCCGCCTGGATTGCCAGGCCCTCTTCGGCGCGGCGCCGGAACATCTCGAGGAACAGTTCGTCCATGGTTCGGAAGTAGTAGTGCACGAGCTGCGGTTTGAGACCGGCGCGTTCTGCGATACGCCTCGAAGTGACAGCGGCGTAACCTCGTTCGAGCATCAGCCGCTCGGCTGCGTCGAGCAGGACCGTCCTGTTCTTTGCATCGGGTGCTCCGATCCGTCGCGACGACGCCATCTCCACCTCCGTTGTAGCCGGCACAGCGCGACCCCGCGTCGCAGGCGACCCGCCGGCCGCGGAGCACCGATCGATCATCATGCTAACCGGACCCCGCAATGTGTCCTTGACCACATTCGGCGGTCCGTGCTATCCATGTAGCCAGCACTGCTAGGCAGGCGCTCAGCATCGGGCGAGGCTGGCGTTCTCATCGGAAACACCGAAGCTGCGTACCTCGTGTGCGCACGACGTCAGGAGCCCCGAGTGAACGACTTCGACTCGAAGGACTTCTTCACGGATCCTTCCTTCATCCCGGATCCGCATCCCTACTTCGATCACCTTCGCTCGCAATGCCCGGTACGGTTCACGGATCCCCGTGGCGTAGTGGCAGTGACGGGCTTCGAAGAATGTCTCGCCGTACTTCGAGACACGTCGACCTACTCGAGCATCAACGCCGCCACAGGTCCGTTTCCCGGTATGCCGTTCGAACCCGAGGGCGACGACATCAGCGAGCAGATCGAGCGTCATCGCCCCGAGATTCCACTGAACGAGCATCTCGTGACGATGGATCCACCCCAGCACACGCGAGTCCGCCGGCTCCTCGGTGGACTGTTCACTCCTCGGCGACTGGCCGAGAACGAGGACTTCATGTGGCGACTGGCGGACCGATTGATCGATACCTTCCACGAGTCCGGGAAGGTGGAACTGCTGCACGGGTACGCACAACCGTTCGCGCTGCTCACCATCGCCGATCTTCTCGGCGTTCCGGAAGACGACCATGCCGCCTTCATCGCACACCTGTCCACGCAGACACCCGGTGCAATGGCCGAAGACGGAGCACTCGGAACCAACCCGCTGGAGTTCCTGGATTCGAAGTTCTCGGCGTACATCGACGACCGGCGTCGGACGCCGCGGAAGGACGTCCTCTCGATCCTCGCCGAATCGGCCTATGCAGACGGCGGTACTCCCGATGTGGTCGATCTCGTCCGGCTCGCAACCTTTCTGTTCGGCGCCGGGCAGGACACCACGGCGCGCCTGATCACTGCAGCCTTCCGTCTGATCGCCGAGAACCCCGATCTGCAGAAACAGCTTCGTGAAGACCGCAGCCTGATACCCCAATTCGTGGAGGAAGCCCTGCGCCTGGAGGGGCCCGTCAAGAGCGATTTCCGTCTGACCAGGAAGAAGACCAGCCTCGCAGGTGTGGAGATCCCTGCAGGTACCACCATCATGATCTCGCTCCCGGCCGGCAACCGAGATCCTCGCCGGTTCACCGATCCACACGAATTCCTGCTCGACAGAGAGAATTCGCGCGAACACATCGCCTTCGGCCGCGGTGTCCACTCGTGCCCCGGAGGTCCGCTCGCCAGAGTGGAAGCTCGGGTCACCGTCGCGCGACTTCTGGATCGGCTCGGTGACATCCGGATCTCCGAGGAGAAGCACGGCCCTGCCGACGACCGTCACTTCGCCTACGAACCGACGTACATCCTCCGCGGGCTCACCGAGATCCATCTCGAGTTCACTCCCCTCGCGGTCGCGGAAGGAAGCACCCATGCCCACTGACAGCGATTCGACTGCGGCGGGACGGGTGGCTGTCGTCACGGGTGCCGGATCGGGAATCGGCCGAGCAATCGCCGGAGAACTCGCCGGAGGTCGCCATCCCGTCGCTCTGCTCGATCGCAACGGTGAGGCGGCCCGGGCAGCGGCAGACGAATTGGCAGCCGAGGGCGCTCGGGTTGTGGCGCTCGAAGTCGACGTCGCAGATCGGGGGAACGTCGATTCGGCGGTCGAGAAGGTGCGCGCCGAACTCGGATCCGTCTCGATCGTCGTCACCAGTGCCGGCATTCAGGAGAGCGCCCCGTTCGGCGAGATCACTGCGGATTCATGGCGACGGATACTCGACGTGAACCTCACAGGTACGTTCCACACGATCCAGTCGGTTCTCCCCGATCTCGTCGAGGCAGGATGGGGGCGCATCGTGACGATCTCCTCGTCGAGCGCACAGTCGGGTGCACCGGACCGAGCACACTACGTCGCGTCGAAGGGCGGAGTCATCGCTCTGACGAAGGCCCTGGCGTTCGAGTTGTCCCCGAAAGGAATCACGGCCAATACGATTCCTCCGTCGATCATCGATACCCCGATGGCGCGAGCCGAGGAACAACCTGGGCAGATGATCGATCTGGAGGTGCTGGCCACCATGACTCCGGTGCGCCGGACCGGAACACCCCACGACGTGGCCGCGGCCGCCGCGTTCCTGTGTACGGACGATGCAGGCTTCATCACCGGACAGGCCATCGGAGTGAACGGTGGGTGGTATCTGTAGGTCGCGCCTACCGAGCTGCGATCCGGTGGGACCTTCCGGCACCGTTCGACGACCCCCCTGCTACCGCTCACGCAGGGAAGCATCCAGAGCGCTCATCAGTTGGCCCACGCGACTTTTCGAGATCGGCGCACGCGGATACCTCGACAGGACGGCAACCAGTAGGGGCGACGCTCGGCACCGGGCCTGCTCGACAGCCGCCATTCCGGCTGCCTCGTCGCCTCCTGCGTGGAGTTCGGCTATACGCGCGGCGCCGGCGGCAGCACGCAGGATGTGGCCGACCTGGGTGGCCTTCGCGATCGGATGCAGGTAGCCAGCCGCAGCGGCATCCCCTGCACACCGTGCCGCAAGTGCGGCCGGCTCGGAGGGCGCTTCCTTCGCTGCCCGATGTGCGTCCAGCGCGGTGACGCGTTGCAGTCTCGTCCGCCTCTCCCCACCTGCGAAGTCCCATGCAGCATCGAGAGCTGCCCGCGGACGCAGGTCCGCGGGAACCGCCTGCTCGAAGACGGGGAGCACCGCCTGCGCGCTCTCCGCCGCGTAGCGCGTGACCTCTCGCAATTCGTCCATGGTGAGTTCGACATCACCGAAGGCATTTTCTGCCGACTCGACCCGTCCCATGTCCGGAGGCTATGCCACCGGATACCCCCATACGAGAAAAGGGGACCCGCACAAGCGGGTCCCCTCCTCAATGCCGAAGACCCCCAACAAGGTTGGGGGTCTTCGGTAAC
>NZ_JAKFYR010000008.1 GCF_022554085.1 Rhodococcus sp. CH91 | reverse complement strand
CGGGACTGTCGATGTCCGGAACGTCGGTGCTGAGCCTGGCGGTAGCACGCCCCGGCCTCTACAAGGCGGTCGGTGCGTACAGCGGGTGCGCCGAGACCAGCACGGAGGTCGGTCAGCTCTACGTGCGTGCGGTGGTCGAGGGTCGCGGTGAAGCGGACGTCGAGAACATGTGGGGTCCGTCGGGTGGTCCGATATGGACCGACAACGACCCGTACGTGAACGCCGAGAAGTTGCGCGGGCACGCCCTGTACATCTCGTCCGGCACCGGCCTCCCGGGTGAGCACGACCATATCGACGCGCGGTCGGTCGACGGCAACCCGGCGCTCCTGCTCAACCAGGTCGTGGTGGGGGGCATCATCGAGGCTNGCGGGCACGCCCTGTACATCTCGTCCGGCACCGGCCTCCCGGGTGAGCACGACCATATCGACGCGCGGTCGGTCGACGGCAACCCGGCGCTCCTGCTCAACCAGGTCGTGGTGGGGGGCATCATCGAGGCTGCGGTCGACAATTGCACCCGCCGTCTGGCCTCCCGCCTCGACGAACTCGACGTCCCCGCCCATTTCGAGTTCCGTGCCGCAGGCACCCATTCGTGGGGCTATTGGGAGGACGACCTCCACAACTCGTGGCCGATGCTGGCGGAAGCGATGGGGCTGTAGCAACTCGTGCTCGCTCCTCGGCCGAAACCGCGGTTCGCATGAATATTTCCTGCACCTTTCGGCATTATCGATTCCAAACATGCATTAAGGGTGCGAATATTCCGAAATTGTGGGACCGGACCCTCTCAGCTGCGCATATGTAATTCGAATTATGAGGTGTGAATACAATCACATCCGCTTACCCGATTCTTCCGGTCGAAATTTCTTCTCGGCTGTGTTCAGAATGGGGTCGAGCCCGTTGGAAATCCGGGTGTACGAGAGAAAGGTCGAGCGAAATACGTTCGGCTGCATCGGACGAAGGAGATTCACATGGACGCTATTCTCGAACTGCTGGCTTCGGTCCTCGAACTGTTCGGTAGCTCCGAGGTGCCGCAGAGTGGAAGCTCCGGTGAGCTGCTCGAAAGCGGTAGCGCTGTGCTCGAGGGCAGTGTTCAGTAACCCCTGCCTCTGAAGTACGCAGGGCGTACGTAAACCTCGCAGCCCCGGTGGTCGACCACCGGGGCTGCGAGGTTTACGCCGAACCTGTGAGCTTTCTCCGTCATCCTGAAATTCCGGCTCAGTGCTCGGGGATGAGCATCCACAGTGCGAGGTAGAGCAGTACCGCGGTGCCGCCGGTGACGAAGGCCGCCAGCACCGCTCCGGCGCGAACGAGATTGAGGTCGACGCCGAAATAGTCGGCCAGTCCGGCGCACACGCCGCCGAGCATGCGCTGGGACGACGAGCGGGTGAAGGGGCGGGGAGCGGAGTTCTCGGAGTTCATGTATCCATCCTGTCGCGGTTGTGGTTTCGGCACATCGGGGTGTGGCCCGGATTTCGACCCTGATCTTCTTCTCGGGGTGGCCCGGTCAGCGGCACACGACGGTCAGGCCGACGCCGCGCCACACCTGTCGTTCGACTCGGTCGAATCCGCCTTCGGATCGGTTGTATTCGTGCTCGATCACGGTCCGGTAGCCCCGATCACGCTGAGCGGTCACCGTGCAGTCGCCGCCGGCGGAGCCGGAACGGTTGACGATCGAGTGCGGGATGCTGTCGGCCGTGAGTACCTCGATCGCCGTGCGTTCGCTCATGCCGACGACGCTGGGAGCGGATTGTGCTGCAGCAGTTCCTGTTCCGAGAAGGGCGGCTGCGGTGGCCATCGACAGCACCGTTCCGGTGAGGGCGGCGGCGGTGAGACGTGAGCGGACGGTGGGTATGTGCATGGGATCCTCCGAAGGGCGGCTGTGCCGGACCCTTCGATCGTCCGTCGCCGGCCCACCCGAACACATCGGGGAACAGCCCCCATCCGTACCCTGAATTCCGACCCGGAGGTGGGAAGGAAACCGGCGACCACCGCCGCCGGACCGGCTTAGTCTGACCCGGTGGAGACCGTACCGATCCAGCTCCCCGACGGCACGACGACGCCTGTCCGCCTGTTCCCCGGACCCGCTCACGAGCACGAGACGCGGCGCGATGCATCCCGGGCCGTCGTGGTCGTCGTGCCCGGCCTGGGAATCCCCGCCGGATATTACGAGCCCTTCGCGCAGGCGATCGCCGATCACGGATTCGACGCCGCGATCTGCGAGCTCGCCGGGCAGGGTGACAGCCGGCCACGCCCGGGTCCGGACAGTACCTACGGCTACCACGAAATCGTCGCGGTGCATTTCCCGGCGGTGTTCGAGGTGGTACGGGAGAGATTCCCCGACTCCACGCCGTATCTGCTCGGCCATTCGATGGGCGGACAGCTCGGAGTGCTGTACGCCGCGCGGATCCGCGGGCGACTCGGCGGACTGATCCTCGTCGCCTCCGGTACGCCGTACTACCGGCACCACAGCGGGCTCCGGGGACCGGGTGTGCTGCTCGGCTCGACCGCGATGTCGATCACCGCAACCGTGGCGGGTTTCTGGCCCGGCGACCGGTTCGACGTCGGTGGCTTCGGCCGGCAGTCGCGCGTGCTGATCTCCGATTGGGCGCGGCTCGCCCGCACCGGCCGGTTCGAACCGGCGGGCGCGGAGATCGATTACGAGGAACGCATCGCCCGGCTCGCACTGCCCGTCCTGTCGATCACCGTCGAGAAGGACGAGCTCACCCCTGTCGCGTCGGCGCGACACCTGCTCGGGAAGCTGCCTGCCGCCGACATCACCGAATGGCACGACCCGCGTCCGCTCGGCCACAACGGCTGGATCCGGGACAACGACGACACCGTCGCCGAGATCGTCGCGTGGCTACGAGACCGGTGACGCGGCGCCGTCCGCCGGCCCGGAGCCGGACCGGTTCGCGAGCTTGTCCGCCAGGAACGAGAACGTCAGCGCCGACTTGAATGCCGCCTGGGCATTGTCCGCGGCACCACCGTGTCCGCCCTCGATGTTCTCGTAGTACCAGACCTCGTGGCCCTCCTCCTCTAGGCGTGCGACCATCTTCCGTGCGTGGCCGGGGTGCACCCGGTCGTCGCGCGTGGACGTGGTGACGAGGACCGGCGGGTAGCTCGTCTTCGGGTCGGTGTTCTGGTACGGCGAGTACCGGCTGAGGAACTCCCACTCGTCGGGATTGTCGGGATCACCGTATTCGGCCATCCACGACGCACCGGCGAGGAGCAGGTGGTATCGCTTCATGTCGAGTAGCGGCACCTGGCACACGATCGCGCCGAAGAGTTCCGGACAGCGGGTGAGCATGACGCCCATGAGCAGACCACCGTTGCTGCCACCCTGTGCCCCCAGCTGGTCGGCGGTGGTGATCCCGCGGGAGACGAGATCCTTCGCGACCGCGGCGAAGTCCTCGAACACCTTGTGGCGGTTCTCCTTGAGGGCTTGCGTGTGCCAGGTCGGTCCGTACTCGCCACCACCACGGATATTGGCGATGACATAGGTGTATCCCCGCTCGAGCCAGGCCCGTCCGACGATGCCGCTGTAGGCCGGCACCATCGAGTTCTCGAAACCGCCGTATCCGTACAGGAGCGTGGGTCCCGGCGTCCCGGTCCGGCGACCCACCACGAAGTACGGCACCTGTGTGCCGTCGTCGGAGGTGGCGAAGTACTGGGAGACGGTGACGTCCTCGGCGTCGAAGAACGACGGTGCCTGCTTGATCGCCTCGATCGGGCCGCCGACGGTCCCGGAGAGCAGCGTCGCTGGAATCGTGAAGCCGCTCGAGTTGAGGAAGAAGTCGTCACCGGTGAGGGGGTCGACGTCGATGATCGAGGTCGACGTGGCGTCGGGCACCCCCGGCAGTTCCTCGTCGATCCACCCTTCGTCGCCCGGTGTGAGCACCCGCATCCGCGTCTGGACGTCGCGCAGAGTCACGACGAGCAGGTGGTTCCGCGTCCACGCGTACTGTTCGAGCGAGGTGTGCTCGTCGGGCGCGAAGAGCACCGTCATCTCCCGCGAACCGGCGAGGAAGTCCGGATAGTTCGCCGCGAGCAGCGTGCCGGGAGGGTGCCCGAGCCATTCGGAACGTGTACGGACGAGCAGGTGGTCGCGGTACACGCTCACACGCGCGTCGTCGGGGACGTCGAGCTTCACGAGTTCGCCGTCCGGGCGCAGCTCGAAGCGATGTGCCCGGTAGAAGTCGATCGCCCGGTCGACGAAGCTGTGTTCGAAACCGGGGGTGTCGTCGTACCAGGCGGAGACGGCGACATCGGTGCGCTCACCCTCGAAGACGGTCTCGGCCTCTTCGACGGGAGCGCCGCGCCGCCACCTCTTCGCGAGTCGCGGATAACCCGAGTCCGTGAGCGATCCCTCGCCGAAATCCGTGCCCACATAGACGGTGTCGGCATCGATCCAAGCGATGTCGGTCTTCGCCTCGGGCAGTTCGAAACTGTCGGGTCCCGAGAGGAACCGGCGGGTGACGAGATCGAACTCGCGGATCACGCTCGCGTCGGCCCCGCCGCGTGACAGGCTGACGAGCGCACGAGTCTGGTCGGGCCGCAGCACCTGAGCACCCGACCACACCCAGTTCTCGCCTTCCTCCTCGGCGACGGCATCGAGGTCGACGAGGACGTCCCACTCGGGTTCGTCGCGCAGATACTGCTCCATCGTGGTGCGACGCCACAACCCGCGGACGTGCTCTGCGTCCCGCCAGTAGTTGTAGAGATACTCGCCGCGCCGACGCGCATAGGGAATCCGGGCATCGGTGTCGAGTACCTCCCGGATCCGGGACTCGAGATCGCCGAACCCGCCGGTCCGCGCGTAGGCATCGACGGTGCGGTCGTTGCGGTCGCGCACCCAGTCGAGCTGTTTCTCGCCGGTGACGTCCTCGAGCCACAGGTACGGATCGGTGGTGTCGTCGCTCATGGACCCATTCATACCCGCCTCGCGAGCGGGGCGGGCGGCGGGCAGACTGTGACCTCGTGCAGATGCATCCCTCGGACGCCCGCCGGGAATGGCTCGGTGATCGCATTCCGGGCGACCTGTTCGCGCTCTACTGTTTCGACGCACCCGACGTCCCGTTCGCCGAGGTTCTCGGTGAACTGCGGGCGCGTGTGCACGCGATGGGGGAAGTGCAGGTGCGCATGGTCGAGGTACCGGGCGGACTCGACTATCCCTACTGGACCGCTCGCGAACCGGCCGACGACGATGTCGTCGTGCACGAGGTGGGCGGTTACGGCCACCTGCTCGACGTGCTGTCCGGTCTCGTCGCCGGCCGCGTCGACGTCACGAATTCGCCGTGGCGTCTGCACCTGTTCCCGCACGTCCCCGGGGCTCCCGCCGGTACGGAGCCTGCGCTCGTCGTCGTCTTCCAGATGTCGCACGCCTTTGCGGACGGGGTGCGCACCTCGGCGCTCGCGCGCGACCTGCTGTCGGGAACGGCGCCGCCGACGACTGCGCCGCGTGCGCCCTCGGCAGCCGGGATGCTCGTGCGGGCCGCGCTGCGGTTGCCGTGGTCGATCCCGCGGGTGATCGCCGACGGGCGGTGCGCGGTGAAGGCGGAACAGCAGCTCGCCGATCCGTCGGTTCCGCGGCCCACGCCGGGCCGGCCGCTGGTCGCCGTGAACTCCGCGCCGGGACCTCGCAGGGTGGTGCGCACGATCGTGTGCGAGGCCGCCGAACTGCGTCGCGTCGGCACGGTGACGGTCGGGGCGCTCACGGCGATCGGCTCGGCACTGGCGGAGTTCCTCGGCACCGACGAGTTGTCCGCCGAAGTGCCCGTCGCGGTGGCCCCGTCCGGATCCTCCCGCAACAGTTACCGCAACGTCGGCGTCGACCTGCATTGCGGGATCGGGGACCCGAAGCAGCGGGCCGCGGCCATCGCCGCCGATCTCGCGCGGCAACGCACCCGCGCGCGGCACCCGGCCATGGCGGTGCGGGCCCGCACCGACGATCACGTACCGGCTCCGCTCCTGCGTTTCGGTACCGACCGTCTCGACCTGTCCGTCGCCCCGCCGACCGTCACCGGAAACACCGTCGTCTCGAGCGTGGACCGCGGTCCGGCCGACCTCGTCCTCGGTGGTGGCCGCGTGCGGTTCACCTCCGGATTTCCCGGTCTGTCGCCCGTGCAGGCGCTCACCCACGGGGTACACGGGATCGGCGAGCGGGTGACGCTGTCGGTGACGGCCTCCCCGGACGTACTCGACCTGGACGGTCTCGCTCGGTACGTCGCACTGCTGCAGAAAGCGATATCCGCGTTGTAGCGTGCCGGGACGAGCGAGGGAGGGCACATGGCGGTGTATGCAGTGACAGGCGCTGCATCCGGGATGGGCAAGGCGAGCGCGGATCGATTGCGTGCGGCCGGGCACAGGGTGATCGGGATCGACCTGAAGGACACCGAGATCGTCGCGGATCTGTCGACTCCACAGGGGCGTTCGGAGGCTGTTCGAGCGACGCTCGACCGGGCGGACGGCCGGCTCGACGGCGCCGTACTCGCTGCCGGCCTGGGCCCGACTCCCGGCAAGGAGAAACTCATCGCGCAGGTCAATCTGCTCGGTGTGATCGACCTGCTCGTCGGCTGGCGTCCCGCCCTGGCCGCGGCCGGCAACAGCAAGGTCGTGGTGTTCGGGTCGAATTCGGCGACCACCACACCCGGCGTGCCGAATTCGGCGGTGAAGGCGTTCCTCGCCGGGGATACGGACAAGGGCGTCGCCCGCGCCGGCCGGATCCCGGCGTCGGGACCGGCGTTCACGTACGCGGCGTCGAAGATCGCGGTCACCCGATGGGTGCGCCGCACCGCGGTCACTCCGCGGTGGGCGGGGTCCGGTATCCGCATGAACGTGCTCGCCCCGGGGGCGATCTCCACCCCGTTGCTCGACGCCCAGCTCGAGAGCCCGCTGAAGAGGGCCGTCGAGAGCTTCCCTGTTCCGGTCGGGGGATTCGGGCAGGCCGAACAGATCGCGCAGTGGGTCGAATTCATGCTGTCGCCGGCCGCGGACTTCATGGCTGGCAGCGTCGTGGTCGTCGACGGTGGAACCGAGGCGTACTTCCGGCCGGACGACTGGCCCGTCCGTGTCCCGTTCCGTGCGATCCCGGGTTATCTGCGCAAGATGCGTTCGTTCGCACGCTGAACGCGAGGACGAGGTCCGCGTCCGAGGACGCGGACCTCGCTTCGTACGTCAGCGGAAGTAGTCGCGGAACCCGAAGATCGCGTCGAAGGCACTGGTGGGCAGCACATCCACCGAGTGGACTCGATAAGACGCATACGAGATGCACATCAGGTCGCGCACGAACCGCGTCGCGTGGATCGCATCGACGGCGTCGATGGTGATCGTGAGAAGGACGAGGCCGTTGTCGCTGCGTCCCAGCGCACCGTGATGCCCGGCGATCGGCTCGATGAAATCGACGATCTCGTCGTCGGTCAGCAGATCGATCGAGACGTCGAGTTCGATCATCGCGTTGTATTCCATGTGTGTTCTCCCGTGTCGAACACCCGAGCGGCCTCGCGCCGCGCGGGTGGTTCTCGACGAGGAACACGCACGGCGACATCATGCCCGAACCGACCGGTATGCGCCATCATCCGATCGGCCGATGCCGGAGCAGACCGGTCGGGCGATGTGCGCGATCGGTGCCGTGCAGCACGCTCGGGGCATGCCGATAGTCGAAGTGAATACTCTGCGGAAGTCGTACGGGGGCCGCGTCGTCGTCGACGATGTGAGCTTCGAGGTCCACGAAGGTGAGATCTTCGGGATCGTCGGCCCGAACGGGGCGGGCAAGACCACGGCCGTCGAATGTGTTTCCGGCCTGCGGAAACCCGATGCGGGCATCGTCCGGGTGGCCGGGCTGGACCCGATCGCCGATCGGAGCGCTGTCGCCGAACTGCTCGGGACCCAGCTGCAGGAGAGCGAACTGCAGGCGAAGCTGACCGTGCGCGAGGCCCTCGATCTCTACGCCTCGTTCTACTCCCGGCCGGCGGACGGCGCACTCCTCGCCGAGCGTCTCGGTCTGGACGGCCTGCTCGGCAACCGGTTCGCGAAACTGTCCGGGGGACAGAAACAGCGGCTGTTCATCGCGCTGGCACTGATCGGTTCGCCCCGCGTGGTCGTCCTCGACGAACTCACCACCGGGCTCGACCCGCGAGGGCGTCGCGATACCTGGGCGCTGATCGAGGAGGTCCGCGATTCGGGCGTCACGGTCCTGCTCGTCACCCACTTCATGGAAGAGGCTCAGCGGCTGTGCGATCGGGTCGCGGTGTTCGACTCCGGTCGCATCCGGGCGCTGGGCAGCCCGGGGGAACTGATCGGGCAGGCGCCGGGAGCAGTTGTCGTTTCCTTCCACCCGTCCGGCCCGCTCGACCTCGCTCAGCTCGAGTCCTTGCCCGGTGTCGTCTCCGTGCGGTCCGCCCAGGAACGGGTGGTCGTCGAGGGCAACGAGGACTCCATCCACGCGGTACTCACTCTGCTCGGTTCGCGGGGACTCACAGCCGAGCGCCTCCGCATCGTCGAAGCGACCCTCGACGATGCCTACCTCGATCTGACCGAAAGCGGGAGAATGCCGTGAACAACCACGTCATGAGAAATCGACTGGTCGAGACGTCACAGACGAACGGCCCGAAATCGGCGGCGTTGCTCGCCGTCCTACGGACCGAGGCACGGCTGTTCACACGAGAACCCGGTGCGATGTTCTGGATTCTCGTGTTTCCCACGCTTCTCATGTCGATCCTCGGGCTGATCCCGGCCTTCCGGGAGCCCGATCCGGGACTCGGCGGTCTGCGCGTGATCGATCTGTATGTCCCCGTGGCGATTCTGGTGGCGATGATCGTGGCAGGCCTCCAGACGATGCCTGCCGTGCTGTCTTCCTATCGGGAACGCGGCATCCTCCGCCGGTTGGCAGTGACTCCGGCCCGTCCAGCGGATCTGTTGATCGCGCAGATCGTGACGCACGCCGTGACGGTCGCAGTGTCCGTGGTTCTCGCGTTGCTCGTCGGGCGAATCGTTTTCGCGGTGGCGTTCCCCGCTCAACCATGGGGCTACGGTCTCGCCGTCCTCGTGACTCTTGCGGCAGCACTGAGCCTGGGTGCGACGCTCGCAGCAGTTTCACCGTCGGTGCGCATCGCCCAGACGTTGGGCACGATCGTGTTCTTCCCCATGCTGTTCTGCGCCGGCGTATGGCTGCCGGTGCAGGCGATGCCCGAGTTGCTGCAGCGGATCGTGGAGCTGACACCCTTCGGCGCTGCAGCGCAACTCCTCGACAGCACCGCAGCCGGTGGCGGACTCGACCTCGGTGGGATGGCGGTCGTCATCGGCTGGACGGTCGTGCTCAGCGGGATTGCGATCCGATGGTTCCGTTGGCAGTGAGCCGGCCGACCGTCATTCTGGAGAACGTGACGGCATCGGCGACTGCTCAGGACCACTGGACGCAGTACTACAGGTGGGGGCCGCCTGCTCTACTGGCTACCGGCACCGTGCTGTCCGTCGGGAGCGCGTCACTGCTGATGAGCCCTGCCGAGCGGTACACGGCGGCGGTGCTCACAGTTGTCGCAGGGGGTTGGGAAGTGTGGCGGTGGTTTCGCCGCCGCTCGAAGCCGGAACAGGACACCATCTACTATCTGGTCCGGTCGGGTCTGGCCTTCGCTCTGAGCTGGTTCAACCCGTTCTTCGCGATCTATGCCGCAGCCGGCTACTTCGATGCCCACGCGATGTTGCCGGAGCGCTGGATTCGGTTCGGCCTGCTCGTGACGGCGGTGACGGTGGCGGGCTCACAGGCCGGAGGAATGCCGCCGCAGAGCCGCACCATGTGGATTGCTTTCGGTCTCCTGGTGGTCCTCAACGCCTCGATTTCGATGCTGATGATGCGGCTCGCCGAACGCGACGAGCAGCAGAGCCTCGAGCGGCTCGCGGTAATCGACGAACTCGAACGGACGAACGAGCAGCTCGAGCGGGCGCTGGCCGAGAATCAGGCCCTCCACGCTCAGCTCCTGGTGCATGCCCGGGAAGCGGGAATCGACGACGAGCGCCGTCGGCTCGCTGCCGAGATCCACGACACCCTCGCGCAGGGGCTGGTCGGGATCGTCACCCAGCTGCAGGCCGCGCAGGACGCTGCTGATCGGGAAGCGGCACGCCGTCACGTCGACACGGCCACGGCACTCGCTCGACGCAGTCTCGGTGACGCCCGTCGATCTGTGCAGGATCTCGTCCCGGAAGCGCTCGAGCACGACGCGCTCGATGCCGTGCTGGCTCACACGCTCGCCGTGTGGTCCCGGGAGACCGAGGTCTGCGCCGAGTTCACCGTCACGGGCACACCGGTCCCCCTGCACGACGACGTCGGTGCAACGATGTTGCGGATCGTTCAGGAGGCACTGACGAACGTCGGTAGACATGCCGATGCGCGGCGGGTAGGTGTCACGCTCTCGTATATGGACTGCGAAGTGAGCGTGGATGTTCGTGACGACGGAAACGGCTTCGCCCCCGTGGAGCCGGCGCGTGGGTTCGGTCTGCGCGGAATGCGATCGCGTGCTGCCCGAGTGGACGGCACCGTCACAATCGAATCGGCCCCGGGCGAGGGGACAGCTGTGTCGGTGCGGATCCCCCTTCAGGGCACGACTCCGGTGAGTCAGGACGTGTCGTGACGGCTCCGGGTGAACCGATCACGGTGCTCATCGTCGACGATCATCCCGTGGTGCGGGACGGGTTGCGCGGAATGTTCTCTGCGTCGACGGAATTCATGGTCGTGGGTGAGGCATCGGACGGGCCCGAGGCCGTGATCTTCACGCTGCGACTCGATCCCGACGTGGTGTTGATGGACCTGCGCATGCCACGCGGTGGGGGAGCGGCAGCCATCGCCGACCTCAGGGACCGGCAGGTGCGGAGCCGGGTGCTCGTCCTCACGACCTACGATTCGGATGCCGACATCTTCCCCGCGATCGAAGCCGGAGCCACCGGCTACCTTCTCAAGGATGCCCCGCGCGACGAATTGTTCGACGCGGTACGTGCGGCTGCTCAGGGACGATCGGTACTCGCCCCCGTGGTCGCGTCGCGGTTGATGACCCGCATGCGGGCACCCGCGCCGGTCCAGGTGCTCAGCTCCCGGGAACGCGAGGTGCTGGCACTGGTCGCGAAAGGCACTCCGAATCGGGCCATCGCCCGGGAGTTGTTCGTCAGCGAGGCGACCGTGAAGACCCATCTGACCCACATCTTCGCGAAACTCGGGGTGAACGATCGCGCGGCCGCGGTCGCCGAAGCCTACGGCCGGGGAATTCTGGGCTGACAACCGCGGAATTCCGGTCCATCGGCGGCGACCGGCTGCTGTACGGTCGGCTGAACGATCTCGGGTGTCCTGCCGGCGGGAGTCCGACCGCACTGTCTTCGATGGGAGTCGAACCGGATGAGTGAGCACAGGATTCGTGTCGACGCCGGGGATTCGGGAGTCGTGACGGTCGCTCTCGACCGCGGCGAGAAGCACAACGCCCTGGATCCGGCGATGTTCGATGCACTCGTCGAGGTCACCGGACGGCTCGCCGCCGACCGGAGTGTCCGCGCCGTCGTCCTCTACGGCGAGGGCAAGAGCTTCTGCTCGGGTCTCGACACCGGGAGTCTCGGTGCCGGTGACGGAGGCGGCCCACGGGATCTGCTCGCACGGGAGGAAGGTGACATCGCCAATCGTGCCCAGCGCGTCGCATACGACTGGTCCCGCATCCCGGTACCGGTGATCGCCGCGATCACCGGCAACTGTTTCGGCGGTGGGCTGCAGATCGCTCTCGGTGCCGACATCCGCTTCGCGACCCCGGACGCACGCTTGTCGATCATGGAGGTCGTGTGGGGGCTCGTCCCCGACATGGGCATCACGCAGAGCCTGCCGCGTCTCGTCGGCCTCGACGTCGCGAAGGAGCTGACGTTCACCGGCCGGATCGTCTCCGGTACCGAAGCGCACGCTCTCGGTCTCGTCACCCATGTGGTGGACGATCCGCTGGCTGCCGCGAAGGAACTGGCCCGGGAGATCGCGTCGAGATCACCGCATGCGGTGCGGGCGGCCAAACGCCTCTACGAGCAGACCTGGACCGGTTCCGACCCTGCCTCGGCTCTGGCGCTCGAGAGCGAACTGCAGGTCGAGCTGATGGGTTCGCCCAACCAGATGGAGGCGGTCGCCGCGGGGAAGGCCGGGCGCGTTCCCGTCTTCGTCGATCCGGACTGATCGTCCGGTCCGGCTCCGGGCCGTCCGGGTCTCAGACCCGGACGGTGGTGCCGCAGATGCCGCACTGTTCCAGCTGCCGTCGTTTCCAGCGCGCTACCGGCACGAAGAACAGGGTGAACTGGTTGAACTCCCGGATGCGGGCCCACTGTGTGGTGTTGTGACAGCGTGGACAGGTCCGGTTCTGTCCTGGGCCGAGATATTTCCGCTTGGTGCCGAATCCGAACAGAAGGAACACCACCCGAGCATAGAACGGCCGGGGGAGGGGAAGGCTGGTCCCGCCGAGCGGCGCGCCGATCGGCTTGCTACTCGCGAGTAACCGGACCATCGACAGACACCGGAATCGGCCCGGACTACGCTGTATATCCGTGACCTCACACTATGACGTCGTTGTCCTCGGAGCCGGTCCCGGTGGGTACGTCGCTGCTATCCGCGCGGCACAGCTGGGATTGAGCACCGCCATCATCGAGCAGAAGTACTGGGGTGGTGTCTGCCTGAACGTCGGCTGCATCCCTTCCAAGGCACTTCTCCGTAATGCCGAGCTGGCGCATCTCTTCAACAAAGAGGCCAAGACCTTCGGCATCTCGGGGGACGTGTCCTTCGACTTCGGTGCCGCCTACGACCGCAGCCGCAAGGTGGCCGACGGTCGCGTCAAGGGCGTGCACTTCCTCATGAAGAAGAACAAGATCACCGAATACGACGGTCTGGGTTCGTTCGTCGACGCCAAGACCATCGAGGTTGCGCTCACCAAGGGCGGAACCGAACAGGTGACCTTCGACAACGTCATCATCGCGACCGGTTCGGTCACCAAGTTGCTGCCGGGGACGGAGCTCAGCGAGAACGTCGTCACGTACGAGGAGCAGATCCTCACCCGCGACCTCCCGGACTCGATCCTCATCGTCGGTGCCGGCGCCATCGGCATGGAGTTCGGCTACGTCCTGAAGAACTACGGTGTCGACGTCACGATCGTCGAGTTCCTCGATCGTGCGCTGCCCAACGAGGACGCCGACGTCTCCAAGGAGATCGCCAAGGCGTACAAGAAGCTGGGCATCACCATCAAGACCGGTGCAGCGGTGCAGAAGATCTCCGACGACGGCTCGAAGGTCACCGTCGAGATCAAGGACAACAAGTCCGGCAACGTCGAGACCGCCACCGTCGACAAGGTGATGCAGTCGGTCGGCTTCGCACCGCGCGTCGAGGGCTACGGCCTCGAGAACACCGGCGTCGAGCTGACCGATCGTGGCGCCATCGCCATCGACGAGCGCATGCGCACCAACGTCGAGGGCATCTACGCCATCGGCGACGTCACGGCGAAGCTGCAGCTCGCTCACGTCGCGGAGGCGCAGGGCGTGGTCGCGGCCGAGACCATCGGTGGTGCCGAGACCCTCGAGCTCGGCGATTACCGCATGATGCCGCGCGCGACCTTCTGCCAGCCGCAGGTCGCGAGCTTCGGTCTGACCGAGCAGCAGGCGAAGGACGAGGGCTACGACGTGAAGGTCGCGACCTTCCCGTTCACCGCCAACGGCAAGGCGCACGGTCTCGGCGATCCCACCGGATTCGTCAAGCTCATCGCCGACAAGACCCATGGCGAGCTCCTCGGCGGTCACCTCATCGGCCCCGACGTGTCCGAGCTGCTGCCGGAGCTGACCCTGGCCCAGAAGTGGGATCTGACGGTCAACGAACTCGCCCGCAACGTGCACACGCACCCCACGCTGAGCGAGGCGCTGCAGGAGGCCATCCACGGTCTCGCGGGACACATGATCAATTTCTGAGAACTCCGGGCCGTATCGGCTCGCGTTCGAATCCTTCCGTGCGGGCGGATACCCGCTCGGATGTACCGGCTCAGCCCGTGGCGACACGACCGTCGCTGCGGGCTGACGTCGTTCCGCCGCCGCCTTCCGGGCCGGCCGGGTGATGGACGAACACCGGGCAGCCTGGGTCGCGGTCACCGATTCGGTGGTGTTGCCGACGATCCTGCGCCGAGCTGTTGCCGATCCCACATCGGGGACGAATCTGCGCGTTCAGGGCACGCGCGCGCGTAAGGTGACGCCATGGCGGAACGCGGCGCTCGCCCCCACGTGCACCCGATTCGGAGATGGTTGTTGCGCACGGTGCGGCACCTGTTCACACCACTGCGTCCCGACGACTATCTCGAGATGATCAACCCGTTGTGGACGACGCGCGAACTGCGCGGGCGCGTCGAACGCGTCGTCCCCGAAGGCGGAAACGCCGCGTCGGTGCTCATCCGGCCGGCCTACGAGTGGCGCGGGCACCTCCCCGGCCAGTACGTGCGGCTCGGAGTCATCATCGACGGCGTCTACCACTGGCGGGCCTACTCGCTCACCTCCGATCCGGATCCGGCCGACGGGCTGATCAGTGTCACCCCGAAACTCGTCGAGAACGGGGTGGTCTCGCCGTATCTGGTCCGGAAGCTCGAGCCGGGCGAGATCGTCCGGCTCGGTGAGGTGGAAGGAGTGTTCACCCTCCCCGATCCACTGCCCGCCAAACTGCTGTTCGTCAGTGCAGGCAGCGGGATCACCCCGATCATGAGCATGCTGCGCAGCCTCGACCACCGCGACCGGCTCGACGACGTCGTCGTCGTGCACTCGGCCCACAGCGACGACGACGTGATCTTCTCCTCCGCTCTGCGGGATCTGGACGAGCGTCACGACGGACTGCGCCTGGTGGTGTGGATCAGCGGCGAGCGCGGCCGCATCACCCCCGTCGACCTGGCAGAACTGTGTCCCGACTGGCAGGAACGCGATGTCTTCTGTTCGGGTCCGCGCGAACTCCTCGACGCTCTGTCCGAGCACTGGGACGAACACGGTGATCCGGAGCGTTTTCACCTCGAACGTTTTCAGCCGATCATCGGTGGGAATGCCGGAAGCGGTGAGGGCGGCACCATCCACTTCCTCGACAGTGAGAAAGAGGTGGACTGCGACGGCGGAACACCCATCCTCGTCGCAGGTGAGGAAGCCGGCCTGAAGTTGCCGTACGGCTGCCGTATCGGCATCTGCCACACCTGTGTCGGAACGCTGCGATCCGGGCAACTCCGGGACCTGCGGACCGACGAGGTGAGCGAACCTACCGGGGCGGCGGTGCGCACCTGCATCCACACCGCGGAAGGTGACATCGAAATCGAGCTGTGAGAGCACCGAGCGTCGAGAGGACAGGGGGCGTCGTCGTGACCAGGAGCATCGACCGGAACGCAGTCGAGTCGCGAGAACCGGAGAACCCCCTCGCCCATCTGAGCGAGGAGGACCTCGATCAGATCGCGAAGGAGTTCGACGCCATCCACGACGAGGTGTATTCGAGCCTCGGCGACAAGGACCGGCAGTACATCAAGAACGTGATCGCGGCACAGCGTCAGCTCGTCGTCGCGGGGCGGGTGCTGTTGTTCGCGTCGTCGTCCAAGCCCGCCTGGCTCGCGGGAACCACGTGTCTGGGGCTGGCGAAGATCCTCGAGAACATGGAGATCGGCCACAACGTGATGCACGGCCAGTGGGACTGGATGAACGATCCGGACATCCACTCGTCCGTGTGGGATTGGGACACCGCGTCGACGGCCGAGGCATGGAAGCACTCGCACAACTACATCCACCACACGTTCACCAACATCCGCGGGCTCGACAAGGATCTCGGGTACGAGATCATGCGGATCGACCCGCACCAGAAATGGCATCCGGTCTATCTCGCGCAGCCCTTCTACAACGCTCTGCTCACCGTGCTCTTCGAGTGGGGTGTCGCCTTGCACGACCTCGACCTCGAAGCGCTGTGGGCAGGGAAGAAGACCCCGGCACAGGTGCTCGAGGAATTGAAGGGGATCGCCGGTAAGGCGCGTGCCCAGTTCGTCAAGGACTACGTCGGCTGGCCGCTGGTCAGCGCCGCCGTCTTCGGCATCGCCCAGCTCGCACTGCAGGGCAGGCTGCCGCAACCGAGCACCTCCCGCATCGGACGGCGCCTGCGCACATTCGGCGGCCGATCCGGGAAGTGGTCCACCGCGGCCGACCTCGCCGACCGGTTCCTGCCCGGAGTCGAGAAGACGTTCCTGGCGACCGTGCTCGCCGACATCACCGCCAACATCATCCGCAACGTCTGGGCGCACGCGATCATCTTCTGCGGGCATTTCCCGGATCAGACGTACACCTTCTCGAAGAAGGAAGTGCAGGACGAGTCGCGCGGCGGATGGTATGTACGTCAACTCGTCGGCGCGGCCAACATCGAGGGCACCCCGCTGTTCCACATCATGAGCGGGAACCTGGGTTACCAGGTCGAACACCATCTGTTCCCCGACATGCCGAGCACGCGCTACGCCGAGGTGGCTCCGAAGGTCAAGGACATCTGCGAACGTTACGAACTGCCCTACAACTCGGGCCGTCTCGGTAAGCAGTGGTTCATGGTCCACCGCACCATCGCGCGACTGGCGTTCCCCGGCGGCAAGGCCCGGCCGAAGCCCGGACCGTACCGCCGGTCCCAGGATCCCGAGGGCGGGCCGGTGCCCAGTGAAGCCGCCCGGTTCCGCAGCCGGCTGCCCGCGGATCATCCCGACGCCGGTCCGGAACACGACGGCGGCGGCGTGGCCGTCGACCTACCGCCCCGCTGACAGCGACGGGTGTGCAGTCGTCGTCGAGAATCGCCGAAGCACTCGACGACGACTGCGCACCCGATCGGGAGCCCGGGGTCAGGACTGCAGGTAGGCCTTCCACCCGCCGAATTCGGTGATGTCCACCGCATCTCCGGCGGCCTCGTGCGTGCAGCCGAAGCCCACGACCGAACGTCCGTCCGCCAGTTCGACGCTCGTCAGCGCCATCGGAGCGGGTAGGGCTGCGAGAAAGCGCCCGAGTCCCGCTTCCGAGATCCGGAACAACTCGCCCGCGACGGCAGCGCCCTTGCCTGCGCCGTGCCGCACGAGGCCCGGCTTGGGCGGGGTCGTGTTCAACGCCGTCAGACGGTAGGCGTCCGACGTGCGGATCTCCTCCACGAACCGGGCGCCGAGATCCTCGAGCTGGAAGTTCAGGGGCTGACCGCGCAGATGCGCACCGAAGACCGCGAGATCCACGCCCGCCTCGACGACGGGCGAGGCGGCCACACCGAGCATCGCGGCCGCGACGTCCACGGCGACCTGGTCGGCGAACGCCGGGACCACGACCATGACGCCGAACGGGTTCCCCGACGCGGTGGGGGCACCGGGGAACGCCACCGCCGCCATGTCCAGCAGGTTGCAGAAGTTCGTGTAGGTCCCCATCCGCCGGTTGATACCGATCGGATCGGCCTCTACGGCCGCGATACTCGGGTGCTCGGTGGTTGTGGGGAGCAGCAGCCCATCGAAGCCGGCGAGCAGTTCACCGGCGTGCGCCTTCACCCGGACGAGCCGGTCGAGGTCGTCGACGAGTTCGTGCGCGGCAGGATTCTTCGCCCCGGCGACGATGGCCGCCACGGTGGGATCCGCGCCCGCGGGCTCGGTGGACAGGAAATCACCGGCCGCCGCGTACCGCTCCGCGACCACGGCGCCGTCGTACAGGAGCAGCGCCGCATCGAGAAGGGGGGAGATGTCCACCTCGACGAGCTCGATACCCGCCTCCCGCGCGGACACCACGGTCCGCTCGAAAGCATCGCGATACTCCTCGCACATCGCGTCGAGATCCTCTGCGCGAGGCACCGCGAGCCTCAACTCGTTCGATGCGGCGAGCCGCACGTCGGCAGGCCACGCCCGGCTGCGCGGATCCCGCGGCTCCGGGCCCGCCATCACGGTGACGGCCTCGGTCGCGAGGTCGAGCGAGGTCGCGAACACGGTGAGGCAGTCGTAGTCGACACATGCCGGGACCACACCGTGCGTGGGGATCACCCCGAGGGTCGCCTTGAACCCGACGAGACCGTGCAGAGCGGCCGGCACGCGTCCGGATCCGGCGGTGTCGGTGCCGATCCCGATGTCGGCGATGCCCAGAGCCACCGCGACCGCGGAACCCGAACTCGAACCACCCGAGACCTTCTCGGGATCCCACGCGCACCGCACCGCCCCGTAGGGACTCCGGGTGCCCACGAGACCCGTCGCGAACTGGTCGAGATTCGTCTTGCCCAGCACGATCGCGCCGGCAGCCACGAGACGTTCGACACCGGAGGCGGTGTCCTCGGGGGTGTAGGCGAATTCGGGGCATCCGGCAGTCGTCGGGATCCCTGCGACGTCGACGTTGTCCTTCACCGCGACGACCAGACCCGCGAGGGGCAAGGACTCCCCGGAGGCGACCCGGGCGTCCACTGCCTCCGCCTCGGCGAGGAGCTCCTCGGTGCTGCGCAGGGTGATCCAGACCTCGGGACGATCGACCTCGTCGATCCGGCGCACCGCGTCGCGGACCCGTTCGGAGGCAGACACCCTCGCGGAAGGGGCGGATACCGGGGCGGGATCCGTGGTGGGGCCGAGGGTACTGCCGATGTTCATCACACTGCTCCGATCACGAGAAGAGGGGTCCCGGGTGCAACCTTCGTGCCCGGGGTCACGAGAACTTTCAGAACCGTACCGGCGGTCTCGGCGGGCACCGGCATCTCGAGCTTCATGGCCTCGAGGATCACCGTCGTGCCACCCGCGGTCACGATGTCGCCTTCGGCGACCTCGACGCGCCAGACGTTACCGACCATCGGCGCCTCGATCACGACGGATCCGGCGGGCATTCCCTCGAGGGGGTCGCTCGGTGCGGCCACCTCGACAGGCTCGCTCTCGACCCGGTCGAACTCGCCGGCAGCGCGCCACGCCTGCTTCTCGGCTTCGAAGGCGCGGGACTGCACGGCGTGGAAGGCATCGATCGACTCCGCGTTCTCCTCGAGGAAGCGCAGGTGGTCGGCGAGCGCGAAGGTGCCCTCGGAGACGTCGGCGTCGAACCTGCCGGCCTTCGCGGCCGCACGATATTCGAGCAACTGGTCGGGAGTGACCGGCTCCCAGACGATCCGGTCGAAGAACCGGAACAGCCAGGGCTTGCCCTCCTCGAACGGCCCGGTCTGCCGGTAACCGGACCAGATCGGGATCGTGCGGCCCACCAGCTGGTACCCGCCCGGAGACTCCATGCCGTACACGCACAGATACTTGCCGCCGATGCCCACCGCGTCCGAGGGTGTCCACGTACGAGCGGGGTTGTACTTGGTGGTGACGAGCCGGTGGCGCGGATCGAGCGGGACGGCCAGGGGCGCACCGAGATAGACGTCACCGAGGCCGAGGACCAGATATTCGGCGTCGAACACGGTGTCACGCACCTGCTCGATCGAGTCGAGACCGTTGATGCGCCGGATGAACTCGGTGTTGGACGGCAACCACGGTGCTTCGTCGCGCACACCGCTGCGGTACCGGGAGATGGCCTCGGTGATGGAGGGATCGTCGAACGACAGCGGCAGGCGGACGGTGCGGCTCGGCACCACCAGATCGCGGGTGGCGGGCAGTTCCGTCTCGAGATCCTGCAGGACACCGAGCAGGTGGTACTGCGGAAGAACGTCCGGATCGAAATGGATGTGCAGCGAGCGCACACCGGGAGTGACATCGACGATGCCGGGCAGTGCCGCGGCGGCGAGTGCCTCGGACAGGGCGTGCACCCGCATACGCAGACCGAGATCGAGCACCATCTCGCCGTACTCGACGAGGATGTTGTCGTCCCCGCCGCGCAGGTACACGACCTCGGGCCGGTCGAGGAACGGTTCGATACGTCCGAGCCGGCCCCCGTCGGGTTCGCTCTGCCGGGGCACGGGCGGAAGGTCGGCCCCGCGCGCCGCTGCGCTGCGCAGTTCGGCGGCTCCCTCGTCGGACACCGGCACGAACCGCAACGAGTCGCCGGGACGGATCTGACCGAGCTTCCACCGGTGACCGGAGGCGACGGTGAGCGGGCACGCGAAGCCACCGAGGCTCGGCCCGTCCGGCCCGAGCAGGATCGGGGTGTCGCCGGAGACGTTGAGTGCCCCCACGCTGTAGGGATTGTCGTGCAGATTCGACGGGTGCAGACCCGCGTCGCCACCATCGGTGCGCGACCAGGTCGGCTTCGGGCCGTCGAGCCGGATACCGGTGCGGTTGGCGTGGGTCTGGACGGTCCACACGGTGTCGTAGAACTGCTGCAGGTCCTCGGCGGTGAAGTATGCCGGAGCCGGCTGCGGTCCCTCGGTGACGGCGAGATGCCAGGTGTGGCCGAAGTCCGGGCGGCGGTCGGAGGGGACGGGAGCCGGATCGGTCACCGTCTCCCCGGATGCGAGGCCCAGCACGTCGCCGGTCGCGACCGCCCGCCCGGTCGTGCCGCCGAAGCCGCCGAGCGTGAAGGTCGAGGCGCTGCCGTGGTAGAGCGGCACGTCGAGACCGCTGCGTACCGCGATGTAGGTGCGCAGGCCGGTGTCGGTGGGGCTTCCCACCTCGAGAACGGATCCGGCGGGAACCTCGACGGGCTCCCACATCGGCACCGGTTCACCGTCGACGGTGACCTCGGCCGGAGCTCCCGTGACGCAGACGATCGTCGGATCGGAGAACTCCAGGCGCGGACCGAGCAAGGTGCATTCGAGTCCGGGTGTGCCTTCGGGGTTGCCGACCGCGCCGTTCGCCGCGCGGAACGACAGATCGTCCATCGGCCCCGAAGGCGGAATCCCGACCTCCCACAATCCGATACGACCCGGGTGGTCCTGGATGGTGGTCATGGTCCCGGCGCGCAGCACGTCGATGCGGTGCCCGGTCGAGCGGATCCCTGCGAGGGTGGTGGTGACATGTTCGGCGTCGAGAACGGTGGTGTCGGTGCAGATCCTGCGCAACTGCGACAGATTGGTCTGTACTCCGTACAGATGGGTGTCGTCGAGTGCCTCGGCCAGAGCCGCGAAGGCCGTCCGGCGAGACTCGCCGCGCACGATCACCTTCGCGAGCATGGGGTCGTAGAACGAGCCCACCTCGGTGCCGGTGTCCACCCATGTCTCGACGCGCGTGTGGGCGGGGAATTCCACGTGCGTGAGCAGACCGGCGCTCGGCCGGTAGTCGCGTCCGGGATCCTCGGCGTACACGCGAGCTTCGACGGCGTGCCCGGTGATCTCCGGCCCGGAATCGGGGAGCCCGTCGAGCATGCTCTCGTCGCCACGTGCCAGGCGCAGCATCCACTCGACGAGGTCGACACCGGTGATCTCCTCGGTGACCGGATGCTCGACCTGCAAGCGGGTGTTCATCTCGAGGAACGAGACCTCTCCGCGATCGACGTCGTAGACGAATTCGACGGTGCCGGCCGAACGGTAGTGCACCGACGACGCGAGAGCGCGTGAGCACGAGAGCATCTGCTCGACGACGGCGTCGGGGAGGTTCGGTGCCGGAGCCTCCTCGACCACCTTCTGGTTCCGGCGCTGCAGCGAGCAGTCGCGGGTGCCGAGACTGATCGTGCGGCCCTGCCCGTCGCCGAAGATCTGGACCTCGACGTGACGCGCCCGCGGGACGAAGCGTTCGAGGAAGACGCCCGACGAGGAGAAGTTCGCGGCGGCGAGTCGCAACACCCGCTCGTACGCCTCACGCAGGTCGTCGGGGCCGTGGCAGGCCTGCATGCCGATGCCGCCGCCACCGCCGACGGCCTTGAGCATCACCGGATATCCGATGTGGTCGGCGGCCGAGAGTGCGTCGTCGAGGGAGTCGAGCAGGCCGCTGCCGGGTACGAGCGGGGCACCCACTGCGCGAGCGGCCTCGCGTGCGGTGTGCTTGTCGCCGAAGACGCGTAGCTGGTCGGGGGTGGGGCCGACGAAGGCGATACCCGCGGCCTCACATGCCGCTGCGAATTCCGCGTTCTCGGAGAGGAATCCGTATCCCGGATGGATGGCTCCGGCGCCGGTGGCCAGAGCGGCCTCGATGACGAGATCGGCGCGCAGATAGGACTCTGCGGCCGGCGCGGGGCCGAGCCGGACTGCGATGTCGGCGAGCTCGACGTGCGCGGCCGATGCGTCGGCGTCCGAGTAGACCGCGACCGTCTTGAGGCCGAGCTTGTGTGCCGATCGCATGATGCGGCAGGCGATCTCACCGCGATTGGCCACGAGCAGGGTGTCGAAGGCGGTGGTCGAGGGGACCGGCGCTGCTGTATACGTCTTTGTCGACATGGCTGTATACGCTATGGACCGGCCATGACGCTGCTGTGACGTTGTGTAACAGCCTTGTTAGGTGATCTTCACCCGGCCCGGGAATTCCGGCGGGCGGGTTACCTCAGAAATCGCGTTCCACCCGCAGGGCGCCGATGGTGGTCGCCAGGCCGTCGTACTGGGTGACCAGCAAACAGAATTCGATGAGCATGCGGTCGTCGTAGAACTGGGCGAGCGACGACCAACGCTCGTCGGAGAGAGCCTTCGTCGTCACGAGTTCGTCGACGGCGGCGAGAAGGGCGCGATGCCGTGGCTGCCAGTTCGGTGCCTCGGGCCCGGCGACGATGCGATCGCGGATCTCGTCCGTGATTCCCGCCCGACGGCCGAGGCGGGTGTGGTGGTCGAACTCGTAGCCGCACTCGCGCAGGTGTGCGACGCGCAGGATCACCATCTCCGAGTCGAAACGGCCGAGGCGGCCGAACGGCATGAGCATGCCGGAATAGTGCAGCCATCCGCGGAACAACCGGCCGGTACGGCCGAGAGTGCTGAACAGGTGGGCGTCCGGCGTCCCGGCGGCGGCGGACAGGGCCCGCCATGTCACCCAGTTGATCGGGCCGAGTTCCTTGAAACGTCCGGGCGGGATGCGGGGTGTCATGAACGCCAGTGTGCACGAAGGACTCGGAACGGTCACGAGAATCGGATCCGAGGGCCGGTCCCTCACCCCTACGGTCAGTCGCGTACGGCGCGGGCCAGGCGGGCGAACGCGCGCGCTTCCTCGGCGCGGCGCACGACCACGGCCCGGGACGTGTCGATGTGGCCGAGCAGCAGGTCGTGAGCGTCGTCGAGTTTGCCGTCGAGCACCAGTTCGGCGACGGCGACGTGCTCGTCGACCGTCGCGACGATCCGATCGGGTGTCAGATAGTCGAACATCCGCACGGGCCGCACCTTGGCGTTCACCGCGGCGAGGGCGTCACGCAGAGCCCGATTGCCGGCAGATTCGAGCAGTGTGAGGTGGTAGCGCTCGTCGAGGGTGACGAAGCCGGCATCGGGTTCGGGCGGGGAGTCGCGGATCTCGTACCACCGGTCGAGTTCGGGCCCGAGGATGTCGGGATCGTGCCGCACCGACTCGTCGTCGAGCGCTCGGCGGATCCCCCGCAACTCCAGGGTGGTGCGCAGTTCGTAGAGATCGGCGAGGTCGTCGAAGCGGGGCCGGTAGGGATAGAGCCCGTGTTCGCGGCGCTCGACGAGCCCGTCGGACACCAACCGGGCGAGTGCTTCTCGCACCGGTGTGCGCGACACCCCGTACTGTTCTGCGAGCCGTTCCTCGCTGAGCCGTTCGTCGGGAGACGACGTGCCGGACATGAGATGCGAACGCAGAGCCTTGTAGACCCGTTCGCGGCGGGTGTCGGCCATCAGATCGCCATCGCCGCGCGGACGGTGGCGGCGGCCTCGACACCGCCGTCCCCGGTGGAGGTGACGCGCCCGGATTCGAGGACGTAGTAGTGCAGGGCGTTGTCGAGCGCGAAGCCGATGTGCTGTTCGACGAGGAGCACGCCGAGTTCGCCCGTGCGGCCGAGTTCGACGATCGTGTTCTCGATCTCCGCGACCACCGAGGGCTGGATGCCTTCGGTGGGTTCGTCGAGGATGAGCATGCGCGGCTCGGTGATCAGTGCCCGGGCGATGGCGAGCTGCTGTCGCTGACCGCCGGAGAGCAGGCCGGCGCGCCGGTCGAGGAGCGGGACGAGGGCGGGGAACAGGTCGAGCATGTCGGCGACGAGTGCGCGGCCGTTGCGGCGGGTGTCCGCGACGACCTGCAGGTTCTCGCGGCAGGTGAGCTGACCGAAGGATTGCTGCCCCTGGGGGACGTAGGCGAGTCCGCGGGCGACCCGGGCGGACGGTCGCAGCGAGGTGATGTCCTCCCCGTCGAAGAGGATCTTCCCGCGGGTGACGGGGAGCAGACCGACGGCGGCGCGGAGCAGGGTGGTCTTACCGGCGCCGTTGTGGCCCATCACCGCGACGGTGGCGGAGGAGGGAACGGTGAGCGAGACGCCGTGGAGGATCTCGGTACGGCCGTAACCGGCTCTCACGTCGGCGAGTTCGAGCATCATGCCTCCTGGGAAGCGGTCGCGGTCCCGAGGTAGACCTGCTGGACCTGGGGGTCGTTCTGGACCTCTTCGACGGTGCCGTCGGCGATGACCTTGCCGCGGGCGAGGACGGTGACGGAGGTGGCGAAGGCACGCATGAAGTCCATGTCGTGTTCGACCACGGCCACCGTGCGCTGTGCACCGATGCGGCGCAGCAGTTGTCCGGTCTCCTCGCGTTCGTCGTGGCTCATGCCGGCGACCGGTTCGTCGAGGAGCAGCACGTCGGCGTTCTGGACGAGCAGCATGCCGATCTCGAGCCACTGCTTCTGTCCGTGGGCGAGGATGCCGGCGGGGGTGTCGCGGTGGGCGGTCAATCCGATCGTCTCGAGGGCTTCCTCGATCTCGGGCAGTACGTCCTTGCGTCGGCGCAGCAACTGCCAGGGGGACCGGCCGGCGCCGGCGGCGATGTCGAGATTCTGCAGGACCGACAGTTCCTCGAACACCGAGGCGGTCTGGAAGGTGCGGCCGACGCCGAGCCGGGCGATCTTGTGGGTCTTCTTGCCGAGCAGTTCGACACCGGATTTGGTGACCGAACCGGTGGCGGGGACCAGCCCGGTCACGGCGTCGACGAGGGTGGTCTTCCCGGCGCCGTTGGGTCCGATGAGGAACCGCAGGTCGCCTTGGAGAAGTGTCAGGTCCACGCCGTCGACGGCGGTGAAGCCGTCGAAGGTGACACGCAGGTCACGGATCTCGAGGTAGTCGCTGCTCATACCGGCGTTGCCGCCGTAGACGGGTGTGCTCATCGGGCGCGCTCCATCGCGGGAAGGTCGGCGGGATCGGAAGCGGGTTCGGGTTCGGGTGCCGGATCAGGCGGGGTGGTGCGGCGGCGCCGGCGGAGCAGGGCGACGACACCGGCCAGTCCTGCGGGGAAGAAGCCGACGACGACGATGAACAACAGGCCCTGGGCGTAGGTCCAGGCGGAGGGGAAGTTCTCCGACAGGGCGGTCTGTGCCCAGGCGACGCCGATGGCTCCGAGGACCGGGCCGAGCAGGGTGTTGCGTCCGCCGATGGCCACGCCGATGAGGAAGGCGATGGACGGGACGATGCCGACGTCGGCGGGGGAGATGATGCCGACGATGGGCACGAACATCGCCCCGGCGATGCCGGCGAAGAAGGCGGCGACGGTGTAGGCCACGACCTTGATCAGGGCGGGATCGTAGCCGAGGAAACGGACGCGTTCTTCCTGGTCGCGCACGGCGACGAGTAGTTCGCCGTAACGGGACTGCATGAGCTGGCGGGTCGCGGCGACGACGAGCAGCAGGATCGCCGCGACGATGAAGAACAGCATCCGCTTGTTCACCGGATCGGAGAGGTCGTATCCGAAGAAGGTACGGAATCGGTTGAGGCCGTTCGAGCCTCCCGTGGACTGCTGGCCGACGAGCAGGATCGCGAAGGCAGCCGCCAGGGCCTGGGACAGGATCGCGAAGTAGGCGCCCTTGACGCGCCGGGCGAACACGCCGAAGCCGAGCAGTGCGGCGATCAGAGCCGGCACGATCAGGATCGCCAGCAGCGTGACGGCGGGGGAGGAGAACGGGACCCAGTAGGCGGGCAGTTCGCGGATACCGGCGATCTGCATGAAGTCCGGGACGGTGTCACCGCGGAATTGGGCGTCGGCGATCTTCAGGTGCATCGCCATGATGTAGGCGCCCAGGCCGAAGAAGACACCCTGGCCGAGCGTGAGCATGCCGCCGCGGCCCCAGGCCAGGCCGATACCGACCGCGACGATCGCGAAGCACAGGAATTTGCCGAGCAGGCTGAGCCGGAAATCGGACAGGACCGCGGGCGCCAGTCCGAACAGGATCAGCGCGGCGAGCGCGAATCCTGCTGCGGTACGGGCGGGTCCGGGGCGGGTGATGATACGGGCGGGTCCGGCTTGTGTGAAGGTGCGGGCCGACAGTGTCACGGACATCAGACCAGGCTCCTCGTCTTGACGGCGAACAGGCCCTGCGGGCGGACCTGCAGGAAGATCACGATGAGCACGAACACGATCACCTTCGCGATCGACGCGGTGGTGGAGTATTCGATGAACGAATTGAGCAGTCCCAGTGCGACGGCCGCGAGCACCGCGCCCTCGATGCGGCCGAGACCACCGATGACGACGACGAGGAAGGCGTCGATCAGGTACGACTGTCCGATCGTCGGGCTGGTCGAGCCGATCAGCGTCAGGGCCACACCGGCGAGACCGGCCAGACCCGAACCGAGGAAGAAGGTCGTGATGTCGGTGCGGCGCGAGGAGATTCCCACCGTCTCGGCGAGGTCCCGGTTCTGCACGACGGCACGGATGCGCCGGCCCATGGGGGTGTACTTCATCGCCGCGATCAAGGCGACCACGCAGATCACCGCGAGCGCGAGGATGAACAGGCGGGTCTTCGGGACCACGGCCCCGAAGATCTCCACCCCGCCCGACAGCCAGGACGGAGCGACGACGTTGACCGCCGGCGCACCGAAGACGTCACGGGCGGCCTGCTGCAGCAGCAGGCCCACACCGAAGGTCACGAGCAGGGTGTCGAGCGGGCGGTGGTACATCCGGCGGATGAGGGTGACCTCGAGTAGCACCCCCATCACGCCACCCACCAGGAAGCCGACGAGCAGGGAGACGAACAGGGACACCCCGGCCGAGGAGATCACCTGCTGCACGACGAAGGCGGTGTAACTGCCGGCCATGATGAATTCGCCGTGGGCCATGTTGATCACGCCCATCTGGCCGAACGTCAGCGACAGCCCCAACGCCGCCAGCAACAGGATCGATCCGATACTCAAACCTGTGAACAACTGTCCTACAAGGACATCCATGTCGTCTCCCCTCGTCGACTCGGCGGTCGGGCGTCAGTTACCGGACAGGCCCGCGGCCCAGTCGTAGGACTCGAGATAGGGGTCGGGCTCGATCGCGCCCTCGGACTCCCACACGGTGTAGATCAAGCCGTCGCCGCGGATTTCACCGATTCGGGCGGTCTTGGTGATGTGGTGGTTGTCGCCGTCGATCGTCACGGTGCCCTCGGGTGCTTCGAAGGACACTCCGTCGGCAGCCGCGATCACGTCGTCGACCTCGAACGATCCGGCCTTCTCGACCGTGTTCTTCCACAGGAAGACCGACGTGTAGGCGGCTTCCATGGGATCGGAGGTCGGCTTGTTCGCGCCGTACTTCGCCTTGTACGCCTCGACGAAGGAGGTGTTCTCGGGCGAATCGACGGTCTGGTAGTAGTTCCACGCGGTGAGCTGGCCCTCGATGTTCTGCGCACCGATGCCACCCACCTCCTCCTCTGCGATCGACACCGAGACGACCGGCATGTCCTTCGCGTTCAGGCCGGCGTTGGTGTACTCGCGGAAGAAGGCGACGTTGGAATCGCCGTTGAGCGTGTTGAACACCGCGTCGGCGTCGGCGGTGCGCACCTTGTTGACGATCGTCGAGAAGTCGGTGGAGCCGAGCGGGGTGTAGTCCTCGCCCTTGATCTCGATGCCGTTGGCCTCGGCATAGGCCTTGATGATACGGTTGGCGGTCTGCGGGAAGACGTAGTCGCTACCGACGAGGTAGAGCGACGTGACGCCCTGTTCCTTCAGGTAGTCGAGGGCGGGCACGATCTGCTGGTTGGTCGTCGCGCCGGTGTAGAAGATGTTCGACGACGATTCGAGCCCCTCGTACTGGACGGGGTAGTACAGCAGCGCGTTGCGGTCCTCGAAGACGGGCAGCATCGCCTTACGGCTCGACGACGTCCACCCACCGAATACTGCAGCGACACAGTCGGAGCCGATGAGCTTCTCGGCCTTCTCGGCGAATACGGTCGGCTCGGACGCCCCGTCCTCGGAGACGATCCGGATCTGCTTGCCGAGGACTCCACCGTCCGCGTTGATCTGCTCGACGGCCAGCGCGATCGAATCGCGGACGGTGACCTCGGAGATCGCCATCGTGCCCGACAAGGAGTTGAGCGAACCCACCTTGACGGTGTCGCCCGAGGTATCGACGCACGAGGCCGAGCCGGAGGCGGCCGTGCCGCTGTCGTCACCCGCACGGCTTCCGCATGCGGTCAGAACGAGTCCGACGGCGACGAGAGCAGTGGGTGCCGCGATGACGCGGGTGGCGAGCCTGGACCTGACAACAGACATGAAGAGCCCTTCCTTCGAAGGTGTGGCCGGAGATACCGGGGTGTATCCGGGAGGCGTATACAGCGCTGTATCCGTGAGGCCACACAGTAGAAGGGTCTTGTTGCGCGGGAATATCGCCCGGTCACGGTTTCGTGACACAGATGTCGCGCGTGTTACAAGGCACGCACAGGGCCCGTGATGCGAAGGGAGAATCGTGAACGGGGCTCAGGCCGGGTCGAGGACCGAGCCCATCACGCACTCGACCGCGATCTCGATGACCACGCGGCGCGGGTTCGGGCGCGGTTCGCGGTAGCGTGCGGCGTACCGGCGCTCACCTTCGGCGACGTCGGCGCGCTCGCGCGTCACGCGTGCCGGACCTTCGAGCGTGAGCCACCGCCCACCGTCGACCTGGCTCACCGCCGCGTAACCGCGGCGCTCGGCGTTCAGGGTCTTCTGTGCGCCCTCGAAGGTGATGACGCGCGCGAGTCGCGCCTCCTCGTCCCACGTGAACCCCACGGCGACCACGTGCGGTGTGCCGTCCTTGCGGAGCGTCGTGAGTGTCGCGAGGTGGTATTCCGACAGGAATTCGAGCGCCTTCGCGCCGAGCGCGTCGGGGGTGCGTGCCATGCGACGAGCCTACCGACGCGCTCAGCGCACCAGATAGGGCGAGACGGAACTGCGGTGCTCGTTGATGTCGATCTCCTTGCCGAGGGGCGGGAAGGCTCGCTGCGGACAGTTCATCCGCTCGCACACGCGGCACCCCGAGCCGATGGGCGTCCCGGGATTGGATTCGTCGAGTTCGAGTCCGTCGGCGTAGACGAGGCGATGCGCGTGCCGCAGTTCGCAGCCGAGGCCGATCGCGAACGTCTTCGACGGCTGGCCGTAGCGTGCGGCCCGGCGCTCCACGGTGCGTGCGACCCACAGATACCGTCGGCCGTCCGGCATCTGCGCGATCTGCGTCATGATCTTGCCGGGATAGGCGAAGGTTTCGTAGACATTCCACAGGGGACAGGTGCCGCCGCTCGTGGAGAAGTGGAATCCGGTGGCGGACTGCCTTTTCGACATGTTTCCGGCACGGTCGACGCGCACGAACGAGAACGGGACACCCCGCAGTTTCGGACGTTGCAGGGTCGACAGCCGGTGCGCGATCGTCTCGTAGCTGACGCCGTAGAAGGCCGACAGTCGCTCGATGTCGTACCGGAAGTCCTCCGCGATCTCGTGGAACTGCGTGTACGGCAGGATCAATGCCGCCGCCCAGTAGTTGGCCAGCCCGAGGCGGGCCAGCGCACGTGAGGCGTCGCTGGTGAAGGAGCCTTCCGCGACGAGGCGATCGATGAGGTCGCCGCATTCCAGATATGCGAGTTCGAGGGCGAGCTTGAACACCTGCTGGCCGCCCGACAGTTGCGGAGCGACCTCGAGCACACGGGTCTCGGGGTCGTAGCGGTGCAGGATGTTCTCGCCGAGATCGATGCGTTTGATGATCTGGACGTCGTGGACGGTGGTCAGGCGGCGGGCGATCTCACCGCCCACGTCTCCGCGGTGGAAGCGGATGCGATTGGCGAGCTCCTCGGCCGCGGTGTCGAGATCGTGCAGATAGTTCTGACGCTGGTAGAAGTAGTCGCGCACTTCCTCGTGCGGCATGGTGATCGCACCGCTGCCGCTGCCGTCGCTGTAACGCTCCTCGGTGGCGACGGCGAGCTGGGCGGTGGTGTTGCGGAAGCGCCGATGCAGATTGACCATCGCGCGGGCGAGCGTGGGGTGCGCGGCGACCATCTCCGCGATCTCCTGGGCATCGGCTTCGATACCCATCTCCTTGTCGAGCGCGACCTCCCGCATCTCGGCGATCAGTCGCGTGTCGTCCTGCGAGGAGAAGAAGGTGGCGTCCACCCCGAAGACCTCGCTGATGCGCAGCAGGACGGGCACGGTCAACGGCCGGACGTCGTGTTCGATCTGGTTGAGGTAGCTTGCGGAGATCTCGAGCGTCTTGGCGAGTGCCGCTTGGCTGAGTCCTCGCTCGGTGCGGAGCTGCCGCAGCCGGGCACCCACATAGGTCTTGGCCATTCGCCCAGGGTAGAGCCGCCTCGCAGCCTTCGCAAGGCGACTTTCGCAGCGTGTTAATAGATCGTGGTCGGCGCATCGTCGGGGCCGAACCATACCCCTGGGGCGTGTGCCTCGAGGCGGACCGATTCGGGGGCGATCCCCGCCTCGACGAGCTCGGCCCGGACGGCGTGGACGAACGGGATCGGTCCGCACACGCAGGCTCGGGCATCGCGAGGAACGGGTATGTCCGGCAGGAGGATCCGGCCGTCGCTGCGGAGTTCGTCGTATTCGGTCCAGCGCACGTGCAGGCGCGCGTTCGGCAGCGAGTCGACGAGCGCCCGGAGCTCCGTCCGATGCGGTTGCTCGTAGGGTGTGCGGTCCACGTGCAGCACTTCGACGCGCCGGTCGTCGCGGCGGGACTGCAGATGTCGCAGGGCGGCGACGGTCGTCGTGACACCCACTCCTGCCGAGACGAGCAGTAGAGGTTCGCTGCCGTCGTCCACGACGGAACTGCCGAAGGGCAGCGACACGACGAGGTGATCGCCTGCCCGCAGGTCGTCGCACAACAGCCCGGAGACGAGTCCACCCGGTACGCGTTTGACCGTGATGGCCCACTCTTCACTCGTGCGACCGGGGAACACCGTGTACTGGCGACTCTGCTCCGACCCGTCGGGGAGGCCGATCCGTACCGAGATGTACTGACCGGGAAGAAATCCCGGAAGGGGCTCGTAGTCGAGGGAACGGAGGTGGAGGGTGGCCGCGTGCGCGCCGTCGTATTCGTGCTCGGTGACGATCACCGGGCGCCAGACGTCCCCCGGGGTCACGCCTGCCTGCCGGTACAACCTCGCCTCCTGGTCGATCAGTGACTTCGACATCACCGTGTAGACCTCGTGCCATGCGAGGGCGACCTGTGGTGTGACGGCATCGCCGAGGACTTCGGCGATGGCGGCGAACAGATGGATCCGCACGATCTCGTAGTGCGCGGCGCGCACCCCGAGGGAGGCGTGCTTGGCGGCGATCCGCGCCATCACCGGCCCGATGTCCGTCTGCTCGCCGGTCGCGAGCAGTGAGGCGAACGAGGCGATCGAGCCGGCCAGCGCCCGCTGCTGCGCGCCGTCGGACTGGTTGGCGCGGTTGAAGGTGTCGCGCAGGGACGGGACGGCCCGGAAGAGTCTGTTGTAGAAGACGCGCGAGATCGTGCTGATCTCGGCGCCGACCGCCGGCAGGGTCGCCTCGACGATCGATCGCGACGTATTCGAGAGAATGTCGACTCCTCGTGTTGGGGTGGGCGGTTCGGCCGGGGGCCATGGTACGGCTGGGGCCCCTGGGTCTGGTGAGAATAGCCTCGCCTCCTCGGGCTCTGTGAAGGCAGTCACATGTGGCTGTCCGACCGTCCTTCCGGAGCAATCCCTCCACCGGTCGTTGCGGCCGCTGGGCAGGAGGGGTGATACGCGGGCAAAACGCGAGGTAGTACCTACTCGCGGGTAATAAACCTCTGTCCGATTCGGGTAGTTGGGCCGACCATCTATTCGCAACCTTCGCAATCGTCGCTCCGAAAATAACCGAGATTGGCATTAGCAACAGGTAGACGCGGTTTTTGGACTGTGTCATTGTCGTTCTTGTACATCCGAACGGCACGCAAAGGATGTGAAGTAGTACAGGCGTACTGCTTCATCCCGAGCGGGGCAGATCTAGAGAGTGGAGATTTGATGTCGACCACCGGCACCCCGAGGACTGCAGAAGAGATCCAGAAGGATTGGGATACCAATCCGCGCTGGAAGGGCGTCACCCGCAACTACACCGCCGAGCAGGTCGCCAAGCTGCAGGGCAGCGTCGTCGAAGAGCACACGCTCGCTCGCCGCGGTTCGGAGATCCTGTGGGATCTCGTCAACAACGAGGACTACATCAACTCGCTCGGTGCCCTCACGGGTAACCAGGCCGTCCAGCAGGTCCGCGCCGGCCTGAAGGCCATCTACCTGTCCGGCTGGCAGGTCGCCGGCGATGCCAACCTCTCGGGCCACACCTACCCCGACCAGTCGCTGTACCCGGCCAACTCGGTCCCGCAGGTCGTGCGCCGCATCAACAACGCGCTGCTGCGCGCCGACGAGATCGCCAAGGTCGAGGGCGACACCTCGGTCGAGAACTGGCTTGCCCCGATCGTCGCCGACGGTGAGGCCGGCTTCGGTGGCGCCCTCAACGTCTACGAGCTGCAGAAGGCCATGATCGCGGCCGGTGTCGCCGGTTCGCACTGGGAGGACCAGCTCGCGTCGGAGAAGAAGTGCGGCCACCTCGGTGGCAAGGTGCTCATCCCCACGCAGCAGCACATCCGCACCCTGACCTCGGCTCGCCTCGCGGCCGACGTCGCCGACGTCCCGACGGTCGTCATCGCCCGTACCGACGCCGAGGCCGCGACCCTCATCACCTCCGATGTGGACGAGCGTGACCGCGAGTTCCTCGACGGCACCCGCACGGCCGAGGGCTTCTTCGGCGTCAAGAACGGCATCGAGCCCTGCATCGCTCGTGCGAAGGCATACGCTCCGTACTCCGATCTCATCTGGATGGAGACCGGCGTGCCGGACCTCGAGGTTGCGAAGAAGTTCGCCGAGGCCGTTCGCAGCGAGTTCCCGGACCAGCTGCTCGCCTACAACTGCTCCCCGTCCTTCAACTGGAAGGCACACCTGGACGACGCGACCATCGCGAAGTTCCAGAAGGAGCTCGGCGCGATGGGCTTCAAGTTCCAGTTCATCACCCTCGCCGGCTTCCACTCGCTCAACTACGGCATGTTCGACCTGGCCCACGGCTACGCCCGCGAGGGCATGACGGCCTTCGTCGACCTGCAGGAGCGCGAGTTCAAGGCGGCCAAGGAGCGCGGCTTCACCGCCATCAAGCACCAGCGTGAGGTCGGTGCCGGCTACTTCGACAGCATCGCCACCACCGTCGATCCCAACACCTCCACGGCTGCCCTGAAGGGCTCCACCGAGGAAGGCCAGTTCCACTAGGAACGAGCGCCACCCAAGAGGCCACCACCCCGCGGCGGGATCCACAGGTCCCCATGTCCCGCCGCGGGGTGCGTGCGCATCAGGAGCGGTTCGATGCTCCGATGCGCACCCCCTCGATGCGTTTCCCGTGCACCGATGACCCTCGGCCACGACCCCCACAACGAGAAGGAGCTGACGTGACCAGCGAAAAGATTCAGCGCGTCGGCGTGATCGGCGCCGGCATCATGGGCGCAGGTATCGCCGAGGTGTGCGCACGCGCTCATGTCGACGTACTGGTGTTCGAGCAGACCCGCGAACTCGCGGCTGCCGGACGCGCCCGCATCCTCCGGTCGCTGGACCGGGGTGTCAGCAGCGGCAAGATCACCGAACGCGAGCGTGAGCAGGCCGCATGGCGTCTGCGCTTCACCTCCGATCTCGGTGACTTCGCCGATCGGCAGCTCGTCGTGGAGGCCGTCGTCGAGGACGAGAAGGTCAAGAGCGAGATCTTCGCCGAACTCGACAAGATCGTCACCGATCCCAACGCGGTGCTCGCCTCGAACACCTCGTCCATCCCGATCATGAAGCTCGGCATCGCGACCGGTGCTCCCGAGCGTGTCATCGGCATGCACTTCTTCAACCCCGTGCCGGTGCTCCCGCTCGTCGAGCTCGTCACCACCCTGAAGACCAGCCCCACCGTGTCCAAGCGCGCCGAGGCCTTCGCCGCCGACGTACTGGGCAAGCAGGTCGTGCGGTCCTCCGACCGCGCAGGTTTCATCGCCAACGCATTGCTGGTGCCGTACCTGCTCTCGGCGATCCGCATGGTCGAATCCGGCTTCGCCACCAAGGAGGACATCGACAAGACGATGGTCCTGGGCTGCGCCCACCCGATGGGTCCGCTCGCCCTGACCGACCTCGTCGGTCTGGACACCGTCAAGTCGATCGCCGACTCCATGTACGAGGAGTTCAAGGAGCCCCTGTACTCGGCACCGCCGCTGCTGCAGCGCATGGTCGAGGCGGGACTCGTCGGCAAGAAGTCGGGCGCCGGCTTCTACGAGTACGCCGACAACGGCCGCACGGTCAAGAAGGCCGGCTAGCCAGGTAGCACCACCGCACACGGCGCCCGTGCCCGGAGACAGTGTCCGCACACTGGTCACCGGTGCACGGGCGCGGTGTGCATGAGGAAAGGTCGACGCCGACATGGCAACTCCTGCCGACGGATACGGATCCAGCATCCTCGGGTACCCGCGCATCGGACCCCGCCGCGAGCTCAAGTTCGCCCTCGAGGCCTACTGGCACGGTGAGGGCACGCGGGACGAACTCGTCGCGGTCGCTCGCGAGCTCCAGGAGAACACCTGGCGCGAGCTCGCAGCCACGGGTCTGACCCAGGTACCCGGCAACACGTTCTCCTACTACGACCACGTCCTGGACAACGCCCTGTTGTTCGGGGCGCTGCCCGAGCGGTTCCGCCCGCTGGCCGACGAGCTCGATCCGCTCGATCTGTACTTCACACTCTGCCGTGGACGTGAGGATTTCCCGCCGCTCGAGCTGGTGCGCTGGTTCGGCAGCAACTACCACTACCGCCAGCCCGAGCTCGACGAGAACACCGTCTTCGAGTTGAACTCGGCAGCCGTGCTCGACGAGTTCGAACGGGCCAAGGCGGAGGGCGTCGAGCTGCGGCCGGTGGTGATCGGCCCGGTCTCGCTGCTGTTGCTGTCGAAGGTGGCGCCGACGTCCTCCGAGGAGGACTTCCGCACGCTCGACCTGCTCGACGCGCTGCTTCCCGAATACGAGAAGCTCTTCGAACAGCTCGCGCGTGCCGGTGCGACCTGCGTGCAGCTCGACGAGCCGTCGTTCACCGAGGATCGCAGCGAGGACGAACTCGCAGCGCTCGCGCGGGCCTACGAGGTGCTCTCGCACGCTCCGCTGCGGCCGCGTCTGCTCGTGACCGGCCCGTACGGTCATCTCGGTGAGGCACTGCCGATCCTGGCGGCTTCGAAGGTCGAGGCGATCGGCCTGGACCTGGTCAACGGGCGTATCAGCGCGGACGAACTGGCCGCGGTGCCCGGACTCAAGCGCAAGCGTATCTACGCCGGTGTGGTCGACGGGCGCAACGTCTGGAAGGCCGACCGCTATCGCACGCTCGAATACCTGAAGTCGATTGCGGCGGTTGCTCCCGACCTGGTCGTGTCGACGTCGTGCTCGTTGGTGCACGTGCCCTACGACCTGCTCGTCGAGTACGACATCCCGGGCGACGTCGCCGATCGTCTCGCGTTCGCGAAGCAGAAGGTGGGGGAGGTGGTCTCCCTCGCCAAGGCGCTCACGACCGGAGCCGAGGAACGCTGGCGTAAGCCGCCGGTGTCGGTGCATTTCAAGCAGAAGCACACGGTGCGTGCCCGCCTCAATGCGGTCACGCCTGCCCACCGGATGCGCGCACCCTACGAGGAACGTCGTGTCGCGCAGCAGAAGCGGCTGAATCTGCCGCCGGTGCCGGCGACGACACTCGGTTCGTTCCCTCAGACGGCGGCGATCCGGGGTGCGCGACACGATCTCGGACAGGGGCGCCTGTCGTACGACGAGTACGTCAAGCGGATCCAGGAGGAGATCGAAGCCACCATCCGCCTGCAAGAGGACATCGGTCTGGATGTCCTCGTTCACGGCGAGCACGAACGCAACGACATGGTCCAGTACTTCGCCGAACTCATGGAAGGCTTTGCCACCACGCACTTCGGCTGGGTGCAGGCCTACGGTTCGCGGTGCACACGTCCGCCGATCCTCTACGGCGACATCGTGCGTCCGAAGCCGATGACGGTGGAATGGATCGCGTTCGCGCAGTCGCTGACCGACAAGCCTGTCAAGGGCATGCTCACCGGCCCGGTGACGATGCTGGCGCGCTCGTACGTGCGGCAGGACCAGCCTCTGCACGAGACCGCGGATCAGCTCGCGCTCGCCATCCGCGACGAGATCGCCGATCTCGAGCGGGCGGGCATCGCGATCATCCAGGTCGACGAACCGGCCATCCGTGAACTGCTGCCGCTGCGGCAGGACGGGCGCGCCGAGTACCTCGACTGGGCGGTCGACGCCTTCCGTCTCGCGACCGGTGGTGCGAAGCCGGAGACGCAGATCCACACCCATCTGACCTATTCCGGTCAGGCCTCGGTCGTCGACGCGATCGAGCGACTCGACGCCGACGTCACGGCGATCGTGGCGACCCGTTCGATCCGCTGGGTGCTCGAGGCGATCAAGGACCGCGCACTGTCCCATGGCGTCGGTCCGGGCGTCTACGAGTCTCGGTCGGCTCGCATCCCGGACATCGACGAACTCGACGAGCTGCTCTCCGAAGCGGCGAAATCGGTGGAACTCGACCGTCTGTGGGCCAACCCCGACGGCGGGCTGAAGACCCGTCACCACTGGCAGCTCGAACCCTCGTTGCGCAATCTCGTCGCGGCTGCACGCCGGTTGCGGCGCAGGGCGGCTCAGGAGCCGGTGGAGCAGAGCGAGTAGACCGGACGGCACGCACCCCGGAAGACCCCTCCGGGGTGCGTGCCGTCGTGCACGGGAGTAGTTGTGGAGGACATGACGTCCTCAACCGGTACGACCACCACTGCCGCCTACGCCGCGACGGCGCCCGACGCGCCCCTGACGAAGACCACTGTCGAGCGCCGTGCACTCGGCCCTCTCGACGTGCTCGTCGCCGTCGAGTTCGCAGGCATCTGCCATTCCGACATCCACACCGCCCGCAACGAGTGGGGCGGCACGAAATATCCCGTCGTCCCCGGGCACGAGATCGTGGGGACGGTCGAGGCGGTGGGGTCCGAGGTGACGCGGCATGCGGTCGGTGACCGGGTGGGTATCGGGTGTTTCGTGAACTCCTGCGGCGAGTGCGATCCGTGCCTGGCCGGTTACGAACAGCACTGCACCAGACGTGTCGTCGCGACGTACAACTCGGTCGACCGCGACGGGACGGTGACCCAGGGCGGATATTCGCGTCACATCGTCGTCACCGAACATTTCGTCGTAAAGGTCCCCGAGGGTCTCGATCCGGCGGCCGCAGCACCTCTGCTGTGCGCGGGTATCACCCTGTACTCGCCGTTGAAGAGGTGGAAGGCCGGACCGGGAACGAAGGTCGCCATCATCGGCATGGGCGGCCTCGGGCACGTCGGAGTGAAGATCGCCGCTGCGCTGGGAGCCGAGGTGACGGTGCTCAGCCACTCGCTCTCCAAGCGGGAGGACGGTATCCGCTTCGGTGCCGCTCACTACGTCGCCACGAGCGACCCGGCGGTCTTCAAGGAGCTGCGCGGCAGTTTCGACCTGATCCTCAACACCGTCTCGGTCAACCTCGACATGGACCGATACCTGTCGCTGCTGAGACTGCACGGCACGCTCGTCGAACTCGGTCTGCCGGAACAGCCGCTGTCGCTGCGGGCCTTCTCGCTCGGGATGAACGACCGAGCGATCGCGGGATCGAATGTCGGTGGTATCGCGGCCACCCAGGAGATGCTCGACTTCTGCGCCGAGCACGGCATCGGGGCGGAGATCGAGCTGATATCGGCGGAGCAGATCAACGAGGCATACGACCGCGTGGTCGCCAGCGATGTGCGCTACCGCTTCGTGATCGACGCCTCGACGTTCTGAGCCGGCCCGGGCCTGTCCGGCCTCCGAACGAGGATCGGCGCCCCGGGCGGGTGCCCGGGGCGCCGATCCTCGACGGACGCCGTGTCCGTCAGAAGTTGTCGCCGAGCTGCTCTCGCAGCTGGGCGAGGGTCTTCGTCAGCAGCCGTGAGACGTGCATCTGAGAAACGCCGACGCGTTCGGCGATCTGCGTCTGGGTCATATTGCCGAAGAAGCGCAACAACACGACGGTGCGTTCGCGGGCGGGCAATGCCTCGAGCAACGGGCGCAGTGCTTCGTGGTTCTCCACCTCGTCGAGGGCTGCGTCGTAGTCCCCGAGAGTGTCGGCCAGGGTGAGGCCGTCGTCCCCGGACGGGGAGGAACGGTCGACCGACACGGTCTGATAGGCGTTACCGGCTACGAGGCCCTGCAGCACCTCCTCCTGGTCGATACCGAGTTCCTCGGCCAGTTCGGATGCGGTGGGGGCGCGGCCGAGCTGCTGGGACAGCTCGGAGGTGGCCTTGCTCAGCGACAGGTGCAGTTCCTTCATGCGTCTGGGCACACGTACGGCCCATCCGGCATCACGGAAGTGCCGTCGCACCTCGCCCATGATCGTGGGGACGGCGAAGGAGACGAAGTCCGAGCCGCGTTCGGGATCGAAGCGGTCCACCGCGTTGACCAGACCCAGACGCGCGACCTGCAGCAGGTCCTCGAACGCCTCGCCACGGCCGTCGAATCGGCGGGCGATGTGCTCGGCGAGCGGAAGGCACCGCTCGACCACTTCGTCCCGGATCCGGATGCGTCCGGGATCGTCCTCTCCGAGCGCGAGGAGTGTCTTCAGAGTTTCGGTGACGTCGGCGTACTCGTCGCTCGACCTGCCCGTGTTGCGCGTCACCGATCGGCGCTGCCTTCGGCGATGGACATGTCGATCGTGGCACGGGAGTCGTCGGTGGAGACCGATATCGACTCCGTCAGGGAGTTGAGCACGTGCCAGCCGAAGGAGCGGGGCTGGCCCACGGCAGCGGCATCCTTGTTGGGGGCCGACAGGCTGATGTGCAGCAGTGGCGACGCCATGCGGAACGAACACGCCAGGATCGCGTCGTCGGGCGCGCCCATGATCAGCCTCGTGGCCGCTTCGTCGACGGCGAGCTTCACATCCGCCACGGTATCGAGATCGAAGTCGTGCTGCAGGGCAATCGCGGCGGCTACCGCGCGGAGCACTGCGAGCTGGTCGGGATGGGCCTCTACTCGAAGTTCGACTGCCGGGGGATTGTGGTCGCGTGCCGATTCGATCGACGCGGATTTCGCCATGAGCGTGATGTCTCCAGTAACGGGGCGTGGTGCAAGGGGTCGTGTCTGTCTGGTTCGTCGCAGAGATTACCCAGACGTCACGAATTCAATCCATCCGCGGTGACCTGGCGTGCCGTGGGTGGTACGTCCGGAATGCACGGTCGGCATGTTGAGACCCGATCGTTCGTGGACTAGGGTTGGGGAAGGTTGAGCACACAGCCGAGAACACGGAAGCGCCGCCCGTTGCGGGAGGTACTCCGGTAGGACAACGGTCGTGCCTGCCGCTCTGGTCGCGCTTTCCGCAATTTTCGATGTTGGGAAGTGCTATGACAGTTCCTCAGCGAATCCCCGTACCGGCCCGCTGTACCCCGTCCACCTGGTCAATACGCCCGATCGGGACGGATACCCCGTCCGAGTTGGTCGTGGGCGCGGAATTCACCGCTCGACGGCTCGAGCCGGACCTCGTGTGGGTGGAGGTGCGGGGCGAGATCGACATCCGTAACGCACGCGCACTGTACTCGTTCACGCATCGACAGCTCGACGGGGCACGCCGCGTGGCCCTCGACCTCGCAGCCGTCGAGTTCTTCGGCGCGGTCGGCCTGGCGGTCCTGGACGATCTCGACGAACGTGTCCGCGATCTGAATGCGCGCTGGGCTTTCCTGAGTGGGCGTCCTGTACAGCGGCTTCTCCGGGTCGCCGATGCGGCCGTCGCCGCCCGGTCGTACAAGACACGTGAAGGAGTGCTCGCCGCTCTGTCGCTCCCGTGACGTGAAGGACGTCGTGGACGGCAGTCGTCCACACGGCGCGGCCTGCGATTCGCACCCGTCGCGCCATCCACACCGTTGCCGCCCGAGAATTTCGGGCGGCAACGGTTCATTGTGGGGCGCCGCCGGACTCGTCGGGATGGGTGCGGTCGTCCGAATTCGTCGTGCCCGTTTCGCCGTTTCGGCCCCGGGGAACCCGCCGGTGGACCGAGGAGGTTGAGATGAGCACGAACGACTGGGTTCTGCTGGTGATAGCTGTGGTCGTCGCGTTGGTTCTGCTTGCGGTGCTGGTGTGGACGCTACGTCACCGGCGCGCCGAGCGACGGCGTGTGGAGGCCGAACGTTTGCGTCGCAGTGTGGAAGAGAGCAGGCCTGCTGTCGAGCAGCGCACTGCCTCGGCCGACCGCACGGAGGCGGAAGCGCGCCGTGCCGCGGCGGAAGCCGAAGCGAAGGCGGCCGAAGCGGATCGACTCCGCGCACGGTCGGAGGAGGAACGGCGCACTGCCGAGGCGGCACAGGCCCAACTCGACGAACGTCGCCGTCGCGCAGAAGAATTGGATCCTGGTTCGAAGGGGTCACGGGGAACCGCAGGGAGTGCGGAGCAGCCCGGCAGGACGGAAGCCGGTGAAACCGGCCAGGCGGGAGCCCACCGGAGCGATCAGGACTTCCGCCGCTGATCGCCCCACCGGACGATCACTGCACGCTGATCGCCCCACCGGACGGTCACTGCACACCGGTCCGCGCGGTCCGGTGTGCAGTGCGCCGGACGGGAACGCACCGCTCGTAGGCACGCACGGTGTCCTCGGCGACCCGATCCCAGGTGTACCTCGCCAGAACACGGTCCCTGGCGGCGATCCCGAAGGTGGCTCGTGTCGTCGCATCGGAGAGGAGTCGGCGCGCGGCGGTTGCGACGGCTTCGGGGGCTCGGACCGGCACCAGCACGCCGGTGGCGTCGTCGAGGACGGTGTCGAGCATGCCTCCGGAGGCAGTGGCGATCACCGGCCGGCCACACGCCATGGCCTGGAGCGCGAGCATGCCCGAAGGATCGTGCCAGGGCGTGGAGACCACCACATCCGCAGAACGGAGAAGTACGGGCATCTCCTCGGTGGTGACGGCACGGCGGATACGGACGCGTCCCTGCACCCCGTTTATCCGGGCGATCTTCACCAGACGGGCCTTCTCCTGCCCCTCGGCTCGACGAGGGACGGAGGCGAGTGCGGGATGTGTGGCGATCAGCAGTTCCGAATCCGGAACGGCCGCCAGGGCTTCGATGGCGATGTCGAATCCGGATGTGGGATCGAGCGGGCCGGCTGCGAGCAGACGGTGGCGCCGGGGCCGGTCGGGAGCCGGCCCGGAAGAGTCCGCGGGGCAATAATGTTCGGCGTCGACACCGGCGGGGACCACAGTGGTACGCGTGCGCGGAAGGCCCATGCGAGCCAGCTCGAACACTTCGTCCGAACTCGTCGCGATCATGCGCGTCGCGCCTCGTGCGATGAGGCGTTCCAGACGGATCCGATCTCGTGAGGGCGCATCGGCGGGGTTCTTCTCGCGCACTCGGGAGTCGACCGTGCCCAGGGAATGGAAGGTCTGGGCGATCGGGATACCCAGTGAACGGGTGGCGAGCTGGGTGGCCAGGCCCGACAGCCAATAGTGGGCATGCGCGATGTCCGGAGGTCTCTGCCGCCATTCCCGATTCAGGAAACTTCCGAATTCGCCCATTGCGGAGGCGGTTTCGTCGGGAGCCAGGGGAGTGCGGGGGCCTGCAGGCACCTGCACGATCTCGTATCCGCCCGAAGCAGGGATCCTGTCGGGTGAGTCGCTGTCCTCCCTCCGGGTGTAGACCACCACCTCGTGTCCTGCGCGGGTCAGGGCCGAGGACAGTTCGGAGAGATGAACGTGGAGTCCTTGCGGCGGCACATGCCCGGGCAGGAGGTTCACTTGTCCGGCAACCATCGCGATCTTCACCGCATATGCATTCCCCTGTGCAAGAGTGGGTAAACCGGACCACCGGGTGTCGACACGTCTCGGAAGGTGTCCACACCCGACGGTGATCGGCCCTGCACACAGTGCGAGGTGAGGGCCTCGGATCGAGGCCTCAGATGATCGCGCGCGCGGAGATCGTTGCGTAGGCGACCATGAAGACCAGGAGGGCCCATCCCGCACCCTGCCAGATGGGCCAGCGACCCCCGCGCTTCCAGACACGGTATGCCGTCAGGAGTGCGCCGAGTCCGCCGAGGAGGAGGACGAGGGTGGGGCCGAAGACCAGGACCTGACGCTCGGGGTCGGAGCAGACGGCGAAAGCCGCGTCGGCGCAGTCCTGCCCGGAGTTCGTGCCCCAGAGGAGTGCGCCGCCCATCACGGCGAGCGCAACCGCGATCACACCGAGTACGTACCCCCCGGCCTTGCGGGCCGTGCGGGGATCGTTCCAACGTTTTTCCACATCCTGTGTCATGACACTCCTGGCGCCGATGGTCCGCGAACGCCCGACGTCCGGCGTGCCGTCGGACGCGTTACGCCCTGCGGTTACCCCGAAGCGGGTCGCTCAATCAGGCAGGGAGAGGATCGGCGGGCCGCACTCGCTCGTGCACGGTCATGAACAGGTGGTCGAAATGACTGCGGTTCGATCCGGAGAGGCCGGACGAGGATGCGATCTCGTGTACGAGCTGTTCGGCGAGTGCGCGCAGCTTGATGTTCGTTTCCTGGGAACGCCATGTCAGGAGCTCGAAGGCGCGGTCGGCCGGAATCGCGTAGGCCAGCATGAGAGCTCCCTTGGCCTGTTCGATGACCGCTCGTGCTCCTGCCAGGGACGACATCGCTTCGTCGACTGCTACGCGAACGCCCTCTTCGAGAGCGTCGGAGAGATCGAGGTAGAACCCGGAGGTACCGAGGACCTCACCCTTCTCGTCCACGATCCGGTCGCCGATCACGGCGACGTGCCTCACGTTCCCCCGCGTATCGATGATCCGGTGCCGGCTGCTGAACGGCTCACCCGCGGTGCGGACCGAGGTGAGGAGCGCCGCGATGTACTCCTTGTCGTCGGGATGCTTGTGTCGCAGGACGAGTTCGGTCGTGGGCGTGACGGTGCCCGGCTCGTAGCCGTGCATCCGGGCGACGGAGTCGGACCATTCCCAGGAGTCGTCGGCAGACAGGTACCGAAAACTTCCGACGTGCTGACGTGCACCATCGACGATGATTCCGCTCATCGATTCGTCGGGGGAGGGCGAGTCGGTCATAAATCCGATTATGCGACATCGGCGCCGGACGTCGATCTCAGAAGCCCTCCGAGTGTGAGCCGAGCTCGGAAATCCTCCGAGTGTGAGCGGACCTCCGGAGCGCTCCGAGTGTGAGCGGTACCTCCGGAATGTGTGGATCGGGAGGATAGGCGCGTTTGTTCGATTTTCCGTGCGGGTATCACGACCCGGCCGGATCGTCCGGCGCAGGAAGAGGATCGAGGTGCGATCGTGCGTTTGGTGACTCTCGTGGTCCTGATCTGGCTGGTCATCGGTGCGGTGGCGTCGGGTCAGCGCGGCTATTTCGGTGACTCGGAACAGAACTGCAGCAGTCTCGCGACGGTGGCCGTCACGGTGGCGGCCGGGCCGCTCAACTATGCGGGCGTCAATCCGGAGGTCGAGTGCGAGGTGCCGCAGCCGACCGCGTAGGAACGCAGTCCCTCTCTCCGTCCGAGACGGGGAGAGGGACTGTCCGCCGGGCTGCCCGTCAGGTGCCGGCGTGAGCATCCGACGTCGCGCGGAGATCGTCGAGGAAGCTGCGCGACCAATGAGCGACGTCGTATTTCATGACGTGCGCGTGCATGGTCTCCATGCGGCGCTTGCGTTCTGCGGGATCCTCACCGATCGCCTCGACGATCGCGCGTTTCACCCCTTCGAGATCGTGCGGATTGACGAGCATGGCACGACGTAATTCGGCTGCCGCGCCGGCGAATTCACTGAGCACCAGTGCTCCGCTGCCGTCGCTGTGACACGCCACGTATTCCTTCGCGACCAGGTTCATCCCGTCGCGCAGCGGGGTCACCAGCATGACGTCCGCTCCGGTGTACATGGCGAGCAGTTCGTCCCGGTCCACCGAGGCGTGCAGATAGTGCACGACAGGCGACCCGATCCTGGCGAACTCACCGTTGATCCGGCCGACCTCGCGCTCCACCTGATCCCGAAGCCGCGCATAGGCCGTCAACCGCTCTCGGCTCGGGGTCGCCAGCTGGACCATCACCACCTTCTCGGGGTCGAGGGTGCCTTCGGCGAACAGCTCGTGGAGAGCCTCGAGGCGGATGTCGATTCCCTTGGTGTAGTCGAGACGATCGACGCCGAGCAGCATGACCTCGGGATCACCGAGATCGTGCCGGATCTCGGCAGCGCGCTCACGGATCTCCTTCTCCTGTGACCGGTCGTGTAGTTGCGCGGAGTCGATGGAGATCGGATAGGCGCCCACACGAACCGTGCGATCTCCGAGATCGATGGCTCCGCCGGAGGAAGTTCCACGAGGCGCCGGTAGGCCGAAGAGCCGATTGGCGAGATACAGGAAGTTCTGCGCCCCGCCGGGGAGGTGGAACCCGACGAGATCAGCGCCGAGCAGACCGTCGACGATCGCCTTGCGCCACGGCAATTGGAGGAAGAGCTCGGTGGGCGGGAAGGGGATGTGGAGGAAGAACCCGATGGTGACGTCGGGACGCAGCTCGCGCAGCATCCTCGGGACGAGCTGGAGCTGATAGTCGTGCACCCACACCGTCGCACCGGGCGCCGCAGCCTGCGCTGCCGCTTCTGCGAACCGCTGATTGACCTCACGATAGGTGCGCCACCAGCGGCGATCGAAAGTGGGCGGGATCAGCGCGTCATGGTAGAGCGGCCACAAGGTGTCGTTGGAGAAACCTTCGTAGTACTCCTCCACCTCCCGGGCCGACAGTTCGACCGGGTACAACGCCAGTCCGTCCTCCTCGAAGGGATCGAGGTGGACGTCCGGGGTGCCGGGCCATCCCACCCATGCGCCTTCACTGGAACGGAGCACCGTCTCCATCGCCGTGACGAGCCCGCCGGGGCTGCGCCGCCAGACCGGTGGACCTCCGTCCTCCGGGGTTTCCATATCCACGGGCAACCGATTGGCGACCACCACGAAATCGTTGGAGTTCGGTTCGTTCATAATCCCGCCTTCGTACTACTGCCTCACGGCGAATCAATCCGAATGTCCGACTGTCGACCGCTTCTTGTTATCAAGGCGGATTGTCGTCCGCAAACCGGTTCGGGCTGTTCGGACACCGAACGGTGGGCGCACCGAACAGCGGGTCCGGACTTGCGGCTCGCGGGATCAGCTCTCGCTGGGAACAGGCATCGCCGCGTCGTCGAACATCGCGTCGATGCGCTTCTTGATCTCGGCGGTGCTGAATCGCACGCCCTGAGGAAGGGCCGCCGGAACGGAGACGGTGGTACCGGTGACAGGGCTCTGCTCGAGCATCCTGAGCGTCCTTTCGATGAAACAAGGAGAGAGGAGACCACGATCGTGGATCGCGGTGGGGGAGGCGAAGAATCGCCTGGTTCAGTTCGCGCGGTGAGAGGCGAACAGGTCGATGAGCGCGTTGCAGAAGGCGGGAAGATCTCCGGGATTGCGGCTCGATACCAGGTTCCGATCGACAACCACCGCCTGATCGACGACATTGCCTCCGGCATTGCGAATGTCGGTACGGACACTCGGATACGAGGTAAGGGTGCGGTCGCGAACCACGTCGGCTTCGACGAGCGTCCACGGTCCGTGACAGATCACACCGACCGGGCGCCCGGACTCCACGAAGTCCCGGACGAACGCGACGGCCTTGCCGTCCTGGCGCAATTGGTCGGGGTTCGTGGTGCCACCCGGCAGGACGAGGCCGTCGAATTCCTCGGGCGAGACGTGGGCCACCACGCGGTCGACCGTGTACTTCCCGGCGGCATGGACGTCCTTCTCCATCGCCTGGATCTCGCCCGGTTCGAGGGAGATCAACCGGACGGTGGCACCCTCCTGCTCGAGGGCCTGGCGTGGCTCGACGAGTTCGACCTCCTCGACCCCGTTCGTGGCGAGAACGGCAATGGTCAGTCCGGACAGTCGTGCTCCATCGGCGGAATTCATGTTCGTGCGGTCCTTTCTCAGCTGCTGAGAGGGCTACCCGGGTGCCGGTGGAGCCAAACCAGAGGCTCGCCTCCGGCAGGTCGGCGCGGTCTCATCGACCGGCGAGATCGCTGGTGGCCGGTCCCTCCAGCAGGCTGCCGTCGGCGGTGAACCGGGAGCCGTGCAACGGGCAGTCCCAGGACGACTCGGCGTCGTTCCAGCGCAGGATGCCGCCGAGATGCGGACAGACCGCGCTCACGCGGGTCGTCCGTCCGCCGACCGTGGAGACCCCGACGGGACGACCGCAGTCGCGCACCACCCGGCCGCTGCCGTCCTCCGCAGTCCCTCCCGAGGACGTCTCGGCCTGCCACCAGCCCTTCGCGAGGTGGAATGCCACGGTCGCATTCAGGCGGACGGCCGTCGGGGTACCCGTCACGAGCTCGGTGCGCCACGAGGACAGGGCGGGCGCCCAGGCCTCGACCTCGTGATCGCGTGACTCCGAGAACCGTGACGCGATGATCTGTGCCGCGGCCACCCCACCGGTCATGCCCCATTTCCCGAATCCGGTGGCCACCCAGATCCGGTCGACTCCGGGCAGGATGGGGCCGACCTCGGGGAGGCCGTCGATGTCGGTGTAATCCTGCGCCGACCAGCGGTAGAGTTCGCGGGCTCCCGGGAATGTCTGCCGGCTCCAGCGCAACAGATCGTCGTAGGCGGAGCGGGTCGAGTCGTGACGGCCCACCACGTGACCGTTTCCGCCGACGAGCAGCAGCCGATCCTCCGACGCCGCCGTTCCCGCGGCAGAGGCCGTGCGCAGCGAACGCGTGGGGCTGTCGGCGGACAGGTACATCCCTTCCGGGGGGCCTCCGGGTACTTCGACCGCGATGCAATAGGACCGGTCCGGTTCGAGGCGGGCGAAGAACCCCCCTCGGTCCAGGATCGGGATGCCGGTCGCGAGCACCACTCGATCGGCGCGGATGTCGCCGTCGTCGGTCCGGACGATGCATCCCGCCTCGTCGGTGTCCACGGTCTTCACGCGCCGGCCGACGAACACCTGGGCTCCGGAGGCACGTGCCCGTTCGACGGCCGCGAACAGCAGCGGCATCGGATCGATCTGGATCTGGTCGGGGAGCGTCACCGCCGCAGCGACGCGGAAGGGGAAGGGAAGGGGGATGTCCGTGACTCGTTCGGCCGGCAGACCGGCGGCACGGCAATGGCGATATTCCGCGTCGATCATCCCCACCTTCGACGGATCGACGGCATAGGTGTAGGCGTCGGCCCGGTCGAAGTCGAGTCCGTGCTGCGTGCAGAAGTCGACGACCCACCTCTGTGCCGAGAGCGTGCCGTCGATATAGCCCTGACGGACCGCCGCGGAGTGCCGACGGCCGATCTGCGACAGGCGCGTGCCCTGCAGCGCACTGACCTTTCCGGTGGTGTTCCCGGTGGTCACCGCCCCGATGTCCCGGGCTTCGACGATGGCGACACGTAGTCCTCGCTCGGCGAGGAGCAGAGCGGTCACGGTGCCCGTGATGCCGGCGCCGACGACCACGACGTCGTAGCGCTCCTGCCGGCCGCTCCAGCTGTCGTAGGTCGCGGTCCGCGCGGCACGATCGTGCCAGAGGGACACCGTGGTCTCGGTAGCCATGCACGCCGGTTACCTCCCGCGCCACACCGGTAAACGATCCCGGCAGGCCGACGGCGCCGCGCCGGATTCCGGTTTCTCGACGCTCGGACCTCCTTTGCCGTCCCATTGTCCGGACCTGGGGTGTTTCGATCGCAGGCACCTCAGGGTAAACAGCGGTACCACGCTGCGTAACGCGAACGAAACCAAGGGTTTTCGCGGGGTGCTCCAGGGGAGGTTCCAGTGCTGTCTTCGATCGACGAGCTCGGTGCGAGTGGCGGCGTCAGCCGCACCCACCGCGGTGGAAGCGTCCGGTCGCTCTTCGTGCGCGGCGCGGTCCGTGCGCTGGCGAAACCGGTCGTCGGAGCATGGATGGCCCGGCCGGATCTCGCCTGGCCGCTGACGATCGTCGACAGCGCCGCCTCCTTGCTCCCCAAACCCCCCGGAGCCCAGTATGTCGATGTCGATCTGGGCTCCTGCGGCGCCGAATGGATCCGTGCCGAGGGACGATCGACCAAGCGTGCGGTGCTGTACCTGCACGGTGGAGCGTTCCTGATGTGCGGCCTGAACACCCATCGCTCGCTGGCCGTGAGCCTGTCCGATCGTGCGGACGGAGCGGTGCTCAGCGTGGACTACCGCATGCTGCCGAACGCGCCCATCGCACACGCGGTGGACGATGCCGTACGCGGGTACGAGTGGTTGTGCGAGAAGGGCTACCGGGGAGAGGACATCGTCATCGCCGGGGACTCCGCCGGTGGCTATCTGTCGTTCATGACGGCTCTGGCGCTCGCGGAATCCGACTTGCCACGACCGGCTGGGATCGTTGCGCTGTCACCTCTCGTCGACCTCGATTCGGGACGTCGCGCCGAACACGACATGCGGGCGGCCTGCCCGATGTTCCCGGGAAAGGCGGTGCAATCGCTCGTCCGGTACATCGAAGGCACACACACTCGCCTGACCGTGGACGGGGAGCCCGGACCGCTGTTGTGCCCGCTCGACAACGACCTCAGTGTTCTTCCGCCCGTGATGATCCAGGCCGGTGACGACGAACTGCTGCGCAGCGACGCCGAATCCATGGCCCGGGCCGTACGGGAGGCGGGGGTCGCGTGCGATCTGCATCTGTGGCGGCGCCAGGTGCACGCTTTCCCCGTCTTCGCCGACAGCCTTCCCGAGAGCCGGCGGGCGATCACCGAAGCAGGCGACTTCGTGCGTGCGGTCACCGATTCGAAGCGGCGGCCGGAGAACGAGGTGGTGCGTCCGGTCTCCGGCTTCGCTGCGGAGTCCGCCGTCGCCTGAACGGGACGGCGAGAGCCGCTCGGCCACGAATCCCGAGGCCGAGCGGCTCCACCGCCTACTGCCGACTGTCGGAGTGGGTGAATTCCAGCCCGCCGAGATCGGCGTCCGCCACCTGGAAGGGCATCGTCAGGACAGTGGCGGTCGCCCATCCTCGGCACACGAGAACGGCGTCGCTGTCGTGGGACTCGTCGAGTTCCACCGCGCGGAACGTCACGGGGACGGCGCGTGAGATGTCGCCGTCGGTCTCGACTTCTCCGATCTCCGCCTGGACCGCACCGAACTCCGCGAGCGGAGCACTCCGCAATCCGCGGAGTTCGTGAGCCGGGATGTCCGGGATGTTGACGTTCAGCACGGTGCCAGGCCTGCTGTTCTCGAGAGCCCAGTCGAGTGCCCGGCGGGCGACCAGTTCGGCGGTTTCCCACTGTGACGGCTCGGTGCCGTTGAGGGACAACGCAACTGCCCTGGCACCGTGGCTCGCGGCCGTCAGAGCGGCGCCCACCGTGCCGGAATGCAGGATGGCGTGTCCGGTGTTCGGCCCCAGGTTGATTCCCGACAGCACGATGTCCGGTTCGGGGCCGAACGCGCGGTACGAGGCGAGGAAGGTGATCAGTGCAGGGGATGCCTCCACCGCATAGGACTCCACTTCGGGAAGATCGTCGAGGGGACGCCGGTTGAGAAGCAGCTTTCCTTCGTCCTGAAGTGCCGTCAACGACGCACTCGCACCGCTCCGCTCGACGTGCGGAGCCGCGACCTGCACGTCGAGTCCGGCCTCGACGGCGACGCGTGCGAGCAGCGCGAGTCCAGGACTGTCGATACCGTCGTCGTTGACGATCAGTGCTCTCATGAGCGCTTCCCCTTCATCTTCCGGACCTGTACCTTCTCGGCCATCTTCTCGACCGCGGAGCGATGCCCGGTCGCGAGGCCGCGGCGCGTGACGTTCACCGCCCCGGCCGCGGCGCCGAGCCGCAGAGCATCCTCGAACTTCTCTCCCGCCGCATAGGCGGCCGCGATACCTGCGGTCATCGAATCACCGGCGCCGTGGTGATCCACCGTCTGGACCGAGGGGGCCTCCACCTCCCACAGGTTTCCGTCGTCGAGCGCGATCGCCGGATCCCCGGCGCGGGAGACGACCACCGAGGCGGCGCCCTCCTCGTGGAGACGCTGCATGGCCTCGACGAGATCGTCGAGTTCGTCGGACTTCGCCCGACCGTCCTCGATCAGATCCTCGTGGCTCACCTTGAGGACGGTCACACCCCCTTCGAGAGCGGCACCGAGGGTGGGGCCGGAGAGGTCGGCCACCACGGGGATGCCGAGCGCCCCGAGATCGGCGCACAGTCGTGTGTAGACCTCGGTGGGAACGGCCTCGTCGCAGTGCGGCCCGCCCAGCATCGCGACATCGGCACACATCGCCGATGCGAGCGATGCGCTGAACAGGTCGTCGGTCTCGTGCCGGGTGAGGGCCGGCGGGGAGATGTCCACGATCTCCTTCCGCTCGCCGTCGCGACGGTCGTGGATGTAGGAACCGTTCGCCGACGCGGTCTCGACCGGATGCACCGTCAGCCCCTCGCGGTTGATCATGTCCACGAGGATCGCTCCCGATTCCCCGCCGAACGGTCCGCACAGATGCACGTCCATTCCCAGGGTCGACGCCATGCGTCCGATCCAGAAGCCCTGACCGCCCGGGTGGACGTGCAGTTCGGTGCTTCCATCGGGCGCCTGCTCGAGCGTCACTGTCAGCAGAGGCGACGGAGCGAAGACGAAGGCGTACGGGTTCGCGGAGGGATTCTCGGGTTCCATGCCCGCCCGTATACCCCCTCCGAACAGCGGTGACACGCGCTTCCGTGTGACCTGTGCGGCGGCGGGGTATGCGTCTGCCGCAAGCGAGCTGTCGTCCAGAGGATGAGGAGCGGGCATGGCCAGGATCGCGACGATCGAAGCACCGGCGACACCGGAACAGGTCTGGGGGATCCTGGCGGACGGCTGGCGATACGCCTCGTGGGTAGTGGGCGCGTCACGTATCCGGGCGGTGGACACCACGTGGCCCGCACCGGGAGCGCGTATCCACCACTCGGTGGGGCTCTGGCCCCTGCTGCTCGACGACCGCACCGAGGTCCGCGCCATGGTGCCCGAACGGGAACTGGTGCTGCGCGCACGCGCCTGGTTGTTCGGTAAGGCCGAAATAGCGATCACCCTCGAGCGGGGCCGCGACGGCGGTACCCACATCACGATGGCCGAGCACGTCGTCTCCGGACCCTATGCCGCCGTCCCCGATCGGATACAGGAGGAGATGGTGTTGCCGCGCAACCGGGAATGCCTGCGACGCCTGGCGCTTCTCGCCGAGGGTGCCACGGAATGAACGGATCCACAGTCGATGCGGTCGTCATCGGGGCCGGGCCGAACGGTCTGACGGCCGCCGCGGCACTCGCCGACGCGGGGTGGGACGTTCTCGTGCTCGAACAACAGCCCGAACCCGGCGGGGCGGTGCGCAGCGCGGAATTGCATCCCGGTTTCCGCGCCGATCTGTTCAGCGCGTTCTATCCGCTCGGTGTCGTCTCACCGGCCTTCCGGGCGCTGGAGCTGGAATCCCATGGTCTCCGGTGGGCGCGCTCACCCAAAGCGTTCGGGCATCCTCTGGGGCCGGACGACGACGACGCGATCGTCGTGTCGCCCGATCCGGCGGACACTGCGGCCGATCTCGAGCGCCGCTGCGTGGGCGACGGGGCGGCGTGGCTGGCCGTCGTCGAGCAGTGGGCGCAGGTTCGGGATGCGCTGCTCGAACTGCTGCTCGGTCCGTTCCCTCCTGTCCGTGGTTCCATGGACCTGCTGCGGAGGATGAAGACGGGGGAACTCCTGCGTTATGCACGCATGCTCGCGCTGCCCGTGACGCGGATGTCCGCCGAACTCTTCGGTGGGTCGGCGGCGCGTCTGCTGCTCCTCGGCAATGCGATGCATGCCGACACCCCTCCGGACGCTCCGGGCAGCGGAGTCATGGGCTACATCCTGACCATGCTTGCGCAGGATGTCGGTTTTCCTGCGCCGGTCGGCGGTGCCGGGGCGCTCACGGACGCGCTGGTCCGGCGTTGCGAATCGGCGGGAGCCCAGGTGATGTGCAATTCGCCGGTGGTCGGCGTGGAGGTGGAGACCGGATCGGTTTCCGCGGTGCGTACGGCAGGGGGCGACCGCGTGAAGGTGCGACGCGCGGTGATCGCGGATGTCTCGGCTCCCGCTCTGTACACGCGCCTGCTTCCGGCAGATGCCGTCGGTGCACGGGTGCTCGACGACCTTCGCCGATTCGAATGGGACACCCCGGTGGTGAAGGTGAATTATGCTCTCCACCGGCCTGTTCCGTGGCGATCGCCCTCGCTGAGCGGGGCCGGCACCGTCCATGTCGGTGCCGATACGAACGCGATGATCCGATGGTCGGCCGATCTGTCGACCGGTGTCGTTCCCGAATCACCCTTCCTGCTGTTCGGTCAGATGACCACCACGGACGCGACGAGGTCGCCTGAGGGAACCGAAAGTTGCTGGGCCTACACGCATCTGCCCCGGGGGGTTACCGACGACGCGGCCGCCGACCATCTGGCCGCACGGGTCGACGCGCAATTGGAATCCTACGCACCGGGTTTCGGCGCGGGAGTGGTCGGACGACACGTCCAGCGACCCGGCGACCTCGAAGCGGCCGACGCGAATCTCGCCGGTGGCGCGGTCAACGGTGGGACGGCGCAGATATACCAGCAGCTGTTCCTGCGGCCCACGCCCGGTTTCGGGGGAGCACGAACCCCCGTGGAAGGCGTGTATCTCGCCAGCGCGAGCGCACATCCGGGCGGGGGAGTCCACGGCATGGGTGGTTGGAATGCCGCTCATGCCGCACTCGCCGACAGTGCGCGCACCGCGCCGATCACCCGTCGCGTCCGGAAAGCGGCACGCAAGGTGCTGTTCTCGTAGTTCCGGAAGCGAACTTCTGCGCCGTGGTGTGTTTCACAGGGAAGTCACCCGGGTATCCGCCCCCGAACGGACGACACGAGCGGACGGGTCCGGGCCCCTCGCCCAGGTCTCGGTGGAGACGCCGTCGAACTCGAAATACCGAGGTGGTGTGACGTGACAGCTTCCCTGGCGTTGGACGGGTCGGATCGGCCGCGGGTATGGCGTCTTCCCGGGGTGTATCGCCCTCAGGAGGATTCGTACCTGCTCGCAAGTGCACTGGCGGACGCCGGTGGAACGGCAGGTGCCCGTGTTCTCGACTTCTGTACCGGGAGCGGATTTCTGGCCGTCAATGCGGCCCTGCTCGGCGCCGATTCGGTGACCGCCTTCGACATCGCGCCCCGGGCCGTGCTCACCGCGCGTGTCAACGCCTGGTCACGTCGGCTGCCGATCCGCGCGAGGCGGGGTGGTCTGGACGCCGCGCTGCAGCACGGCCCTTTCGATGTGGTGCTGTCCAATCCGCCCTACGTCCCGTGCGAAGGTGAGAATCTCGATCCGCGCTGGGATGCCGGCGCCGACGGTCGCTGTGTCCTCGACCCGCTGTGCGACAGTCTGCCCTCGCTGCTCGCCCCCGGCGGATTCGCGTTGATCGTCCATTCCGAGTTCACAGGGGTGGATGCCACGCTCGGTCGTCTGCGCGACGCCGACCTGAAGGCCTCCGTCGTCGCTCGCAGCAGGATCCCCTTCGGTCCGGTCCTCCGCAGTCGAGCGGGTTATCTGTACTCCTCGCAGCTGGCGGAGCCCGGCACCGCCACCGAGGAAGTTGTCGTCGTTCGGGCCGACCGCCCCCGACTGAAGAGCTGAGAACGTGAGCAGAACACCGAAGATCACCAGGATCACCGGCGACGGTGAGTGCGACGCGCGTGTGGTGCGTCAGGTGCGCGGCGGCCCGATCCTGGTCGAAGGGCCGGTTCGGATCGTCGCCGAGGACGGTGCGGAAGTGGAATCCGACAGATTCGTCGTGGCGGTGTGCCGCTGTCACCGAAGCGCACTGTATCCGCTCTGCGACACCAGTCACCGCGCGTTGTGAACGCCGAAGCCGCAAGCCTGAGACCTCCGGGGCCGACGACCTACGACGTCCGGGCCGACCCGAAAGGGTCGGTCCGGACTTTGCTTTCGGTAGGTGTTCCTGCGGTCGGACCGCTGACGTTCCCCCGAAAACGAAGAATCCCGGGTGCTCGAAGCACCCGGGATCCCGTGTCGTGCATCGCGCCGGAGCCCTGGGCTCGCGCGGACGATGACTTCGGGGTCAGTACCAGTGCGCGCGTCCACCGATAGCCCGGCCGGAAGCACCCAGGATTGCCAGGATCACGCCGACCACCAGCAGTATCACCCCGAGTGTGGTGAGGATCGAGATCCCCGTGAAGAAGCCCACCACAAGCAGAATAAGACCCAGAATGATCATTCTCGCCACCTCGGATGTCGTGTCCGAAACACTTGGAGTCTCGGAGTCTGGAGGACGAATAACCGGATTGGTCCGTTTCCAAACGCTTGTGACTACAGATGCAGATGTGCAGATCGCCGAGTGGGTCCGAAGGCCGGATGCAGCCCACCGGTCACCCGCCGGTACATGTTTGAGGCGCCGCGCATCTCGGGTATACGCCTTGTGAAATACCCCGAGAGCATTCTGGAGGAAGCACAATGTCGAAGTCGAGCTACACGGTTCCCGGTCTGAGCGATGCCGACGGCTCGCGCACCGCACAGATTCTCCAGGAGCGCCTGAGTGCCTACAACGACCTGCACCTCACGCTGAAGCACATCCACTGGAACGTCGTCGGACCGAACTTCATCGGCGTCCACGAGATGATCGACCCTCAGGTCGAGCTCGTGCGTGGCTTCGCGGACGAAGTCGCCGAGCGGATCGCCGCCCTCGGCTCGTCCCCCAAGGGCACGCCCGGCGCGATCGAGAAGAATCGCACGTGGGACGACTATTCGGTGGGACGCGACACAGCGCAGGCACATCTCGCCGCCCTCGACCTGGTGTACGACGGCCTGGTCACCGACAACCGCAAGGCGATCGAGGAGGTCGGCAAGCTGGATCCGATCACCGAGGACGTTCTGATCGGGCAGACCGGGCAGCTCGAGAAGTTCCAGTGGTTCGTCCGGGCGCACCTCGAGAACTCGGCCGGTGTCCTGTCGAACGCCGATGCGCAGACCGAGAAGGACGCGGCGGAATCAGCCCGCTGAGCCGGCTGGATCCGACGAGTTCTCCGACGCCCATGGCCACGAGGTCACGATCAGGTCTACCGCGGCGCATCGTCGTCACCGGAGCCAGTGGCAACGCCGGCACGGCGCTCCTGAGCAGGCTCGCCGCACATCCGGAACAACCAGATATCGTTGCGATCGCGCGCCGGATCCCTCCGGCGCGCGATCCGTATGTCGGCGTCACGTGGTGTGCGCTCGACATCGCAGACCCCGATGCCGAGCACGTGCTCACTCCGATCTTCGCGGGGGCGGACGCGGTCGTGCATCTCGTATGGGGATTCCAGCCCTCGCACCGCCGCGACTATCTGCACCGGGTGGGTGTCGACGGCACGCGTGCCGTGATGACGGCGGCTGCCGCGGCCGGTGTCCGGCATGTGGTGCACATGTCCTCTGCTGCCGTCTATTCCGCAGGCGCTTACGGTCGAGAGGTCGACGAATCGTGGTCTCGGGACGGCGTGCCGACGTGTGTGTACAGCGTCGACAAGGTCGATGCGGAACGTTTTCTCGACGACTTCGAGAAGGATCCGAACGCCCCCGTGGTCACCCGCTTCCGTCCGGGCTTCATCGGGCAGTCGGTCGCCGGCCCCGGGCTCGAGCGTTATGTGCTGCCGGAGTTCGTCCCCAGTGCGATCACGAAGCATCTGCCCGTGATGCCGATCGACCGCAGTCTCGCTGTCCCGGCCGTCCATTCGGACGACGTGGCCCGCGCGTCGATCGCTGCTCTCGAACGCCGGGCACCCGGTCCGTTCAACCTGGCGGCCCCCACCCCCGTGGGAGCGGCCGACTTCGCGGCCCCGTTCGGGTGCCCCACGGTTCCGATGCCGTGGCGAAGTCTGTCGGCGGTGGCCGAAGCGACCTGGCGCCTACGGCTGCAACCGGTCCAGGGCGGGTGGATCGATCTCGCGTACAACTGTCCGATGCTCGACTGCGGCAGAGCGCGCGAGGAACTCGGATGGTCGCCCGTGCACGACGGCCCGGAGGTGTGGTCCGAGACCGTGCACGGAATGCAGGAAGGAACGGGCACGGGCAGTCCCGTCCTCTCGGTTCGGACCGCGCGTGAGCGGCTCGCGGCGCTCGTGGAGCGGGGCCCCATCGACCGCCGCATCCCGTCCTGACGGATTCGTAACGCGTTGGTGTACAAACCCGTTCGGATCTGCACGACCCGGCTCCCGGGTTTCGCGGGGAGGTGTATGCGGGTATTCGCCATCATGACGAAACCATCGAATCGGGCTCACGCTCCCACCACTGCCACGCAAGCTTCGGGCTGGATCGGATACGCCTGCATTCTCGCAGGTATCGCCGTGGTCGCTCTCGTTCTCTACGCGGCCGGCGACGGCTTCGAAGGATGGGTACTCGTCGGCGCCGTCGCCGCGGCCGTCCTCATCCTCGTCGGCGTGGTCATGTCCGTCCTGAATCTGCGTCACCGTCGCCTCCGCGGCTCCGGTGGTACGCCCACCCACGAACCCGGCCTCATCGATTGAGCCCGGACACGGCTTCACGGATTCGGACCGATGCCCCCGCCTCCTCGACCGAGGCGGGGGCATCGGTCTCGCACGTCAGGCCGGCGTCTCGGCCGACGTGAGGAGCGACGTGCGGCCGGCCGACCAGCTGCCCAGCAGGTGACTTCCGAGCCGGCCCTCGAGGAATTCGATGGCTTGTGCACCGAAGGAGATGTCCCGAGCACAGCCCGGATCCTGCTCCAGCAGATAACCCACCACGTCGTGACGCAGGACGAGTTCGTGTACTGCGTCGGCCTCGATGTGTTCGGAGTAGAACAGGATGCACGCCTCGTCCGCGCCGAGTCTTTCGAGAGCATCGACCATGCGCCGAGCGCTCGGTGCGGTGGTGATCTCGGCTGCGGCGAACATCCCCACCAACATCGGCGTGTGCGCGCGATGGAGACCGCACAACGACATGAAGTTCACCGTGGCGAGGGTGACGGCCGGAACGACGTCGAGATATCCGAGATAGTCGTCCTTCAGGCCGGCCGCGACCAGCAGGTCGGCGAACAGACGGGAATGCATGCGATCTGCTCGTCCGCCGCCGTATTCGTCGAACTCCACGGCAACCAGTGCGGCCTTCGCGCGACCGGACAGGCGGGGGATGGCCAGCGCGTGCGGGTCGGCTTCCTTGAGGTGGTAGATCGATCGGTGGACGAAGAACTCCCGCATCATGTCCCAGTCACCGCGCGCGGCCAACTCGTGCGAGACGCCCCAGGCGTCGTGGGGTTCACGGCACAGCTCCTCGAGCACGCTCTGCGGGTCGTCCGCGGCGGGGACATCCTCTCGCAACCGGTCGAGGAAGATCTTCTCGAGGCGTGCCCGCACACCCAGGGGGCCGGGAGCCCACTCCCAGGCTGGGTCGAGCCCGGCGAAGCCGCGATAGTGCAGCTCGTAGAGAACGGCCAGTGCCAGCTGGACATCCTCACCGTAGGCGTCGGCGCCCGCGGTCGTCACATCCCAGGAGGAGTCGTCCACCGGGCCCCGCAGACGCTCGACGACCTCTGCGGAAACAGGACCTCGCGGCGTGGGAAGCGGAGCGTCGTGGACATCGCACATCCGGGTCTCGTGAGCCATACGGCCTGTTTACCCGATGTGTGCTCCGGAAAAACGACCGCGGGCGCCACGGGCGTGCATACCGGCGGAGTCTGTGGGTATTCGGCGGCCATGAGCGAGGACCGCGAACGAGAACCCCACACCATCGACTATCCCGGCGAGACCGGCGACATGGCCGAGCGACCCGCCGACGAGATGCGCGGTTACGTCGGACGCGGTCTGCTGTCCGGACGCAAGGCTCTCGTCACCGGCGGTGATTCCGGGATCGGGCGGGCGGTCGCGGTCGCGTTCGCGAAGGAAGGTGCCGACGTCGCGATCGCCTATCTCGAAGAGCACGACGACGCCGAACACACCGCGCAGCTCGTGCGACAGGAAGGTCGCACGTGTCATGTGATCGCAGGCGATCTCGGAGACGCGCAGCACTGCCGCTCGGTGGTCGCCGAGACGGTCGAACACCTCGGTGGGCTCGACACCCTCGTGAACAACGTCGGCACCCAGCAGCCCGTCGACGACTTCGCCGAGCTGAGCGAGGAGCAGTGGCGGCACACCTTCGCCGTCAACATCGACAGCTTCTTCCACGTGACGAAGGCGGCGCTGCCGCATCTGACACCGGGGGGCGCGGTGATCAACACCGCGTCGGTCAACGGACTGCGGGGGAACAAGTCGCTCATCGACTACTCGGCGACGAAGGGCGCCGTGATCGCGTTGACCTACTCTCTCGCGCAAGCTTTGCAGGACAGGCAGATCCGCGTGAACTGTGTGGCTCCCGGTCCGGTGTGGACACCGTTGATCCCCGCGACCATGGACGCGGAGAAGGTGTCCGAATTCGGGCAGCAGGCGCCCTTCGGCCGGGCTGCGCAACCGGACGAGATCGCCCCCTCGTACGTCTTCTTCGCGTCGGAGACGATGTCGTCCTACTACAGCGGTGAAGTGCTCGCCCCTCTCGGCGGCGAGACCATGCCGGGCTGACCGCACGCCGGGATCGGCGGAGACGGCTGCCCGCACCAGGACAGCAAGAACGGTCGAGCGGGAGCGCAGCTGTGCACGCGAGACTGGACCCATGACCGACGGCCGGGATCGATTACGCGAACTGCTCGACGCAGTCCTCGACGAGAACAACGCCACCCTCGAGCGGATGGCCCGGCACGCCTATGCGTCGCCCTGGCATTTCAGCCGCCGCTTCACGCTGGGGACCGGGGAGTCGCCGGTGGCGTTGCGACGCAGGGTGATACTCGAACGCGCAGCGTGGCAGCTGCGTGAGGGTGCGACCGTCACGGAGACGGCCTTCGCGGCCGGTTACGACAGCGTCGAAGGCTTCGGACGTGCGTTCGCGCGGGCATACGGATATCCGCCCAGCGCTGCGATCCGGGTACTCGGTTCCGGCGGCAGCGACCACTGGTTGTCCTCACCGAACGGGGTGCACTTCCACCCTCCGACGAACCTGTGGGTGGAGGACGACGAGCGACGCGAGTCCGCCGCCGTCACGGCCGGGGAGGTCGTGGCCCAGATGGTGCAGCACGATCTCGCCGATACACAGATCCTGCTGGAGTGTGCGTCCGGGCTGGACGACGACGAATACGCACGCGTCCGCTTCCCCGGCCTCGTGGTACTCGAATGGGACGGACCCGAGGAATCGGTGGCCGCTGCCCTCGGCAATCTGGTGTGGTCGAAAGAGGTGTGGCTCGCATCGATGTCGGGTGGGGAGCAGCCCGAACGGGGAGCTGCGGACCTCGCGTCGGTGCGCTCCCGCTTCGCCGACGTAGCGCCGCGCTGGGCGGAAGCGGTGCGCGACATCCACAGGCGGAGTGCCTGGGGCGACCTGCTCATCGACGCGCTGTGCGAGCCACCGGAGAGTTTCGTCCTCGGCGGAGTGATCAACCACGTCCTCACCTTTTCTGCGCATCGACGGCAACTCGTGCGCCACATGCTCCGCGCGGCGGGCCTGACCGTCGACCACGGCGACCCACTCGCCTGGGTCCGAGACGCCCCACTCGCACTGGTCGATATCGACGACGACAGGAGTGACCGATGACCCGGATGGTCTACTACACCGCGAGCACCCTCGACGGTTTTCTTGCTACCGAGGATCATTCGCTCGACTGGCTGCTCACACGCGAGACCGGCGACGGGGGACCTGTCGGGTACGCGGAGTTCATCGCAGGGATCGGGGCGATCGTCATGGGAGCGTCGACCTATCTCTGGGTACTCGATCACGCAGGTGAGGACGGATGGGAGTACGACCTGCCCTGCTGGGTGTTCACCCACCGCGACGATCTGCCGGTGGCGCGCTCCGGGGGCGTACCCGGCGACATCCGGTTCACCCGGGGGGACGTCCGCCCGGTGTACGCGGAGATGGCCGAGGCGGCCGGCGGTCGCGACCTCTGGATGGTGGGAGGCGGCGATCTCGCGGGGCAGTTCGCCGATCACGGTCTGCTCGACGAACTGATCGTCTCGTTCGCGCCGGTGACGATCGGATCGGGACGCCCCCTGCTTCCGCGGCACGTGGAGATGCGCCTGACCGGGATGGGGCAGAGCGGCGAGTTCGCCGTCGTCCGCTACGACGTGCTCGGCGGCGCGGCCGAACAGTTGTGAGGGGGATCACGTACAGGTACCGTCGGAATTCGAGTGGGTCACCTCGTCCAAGGAGGACCGGTCGTGAAACTCAATCTCTTCGTGGCGTGGAGCGCCTACGGTCTCGCGCTGACCACGATCCTGATGATTGCCCTGACGCTCGTGGCCGCCGGCTACGGATTCGAGGGCTGGGCAGTCGTCGCGGCGATCGCGGCGGTCGTCGCGCTCGGCGCGGCGTTCGGCCTGGTGTCCGGAACGATCCGGCGCGACCACAGACGGCACTTCGATACCCCGCACCTGTTCTGACGTCCACCTCACGACTCTGCGAGTCGGTCCACCTCACGACTCTGCGAGTCGGCATTTCTCCGTTTCGATGTCGAAGGTCGGCTCCGGCCAATCGAGGTCGAGGCGCTCGAAGGCGTCGATGAGCAGTTCGGTGACCGCGAGACGGCTGTACCACTTACGGTCGCACGGGACGACGTACCAGGGTGCCTCGTCGGTGCTCGTCCGGTCGAGCATGTCCTGGTAGGCCTGCTGGTACTGCGGCCACAGGGCGCGTTCCGAGACGTCGCTGGGCGCGTACTTCCAGTGCTTGTCGCGGCGTTCGAGGCGTTCGGCCAGACGCTTCTTCTGCTCGTCGAGCGAGACGAACATCGCGACCTTCACGAGAGTCGTTCCCTCGCGGACGAGCTCCTCCTCGAAGCGGTTGATCTCGTCGTAGCGCCCCCGCCAGATGCTCTCGGGCACGAGCGCCCTGACCCGGGCGACGAGCACGTCCTCGTAGTGCGAGCGGTCGAAGACGCCCAGCTGGCCGTTGCGGGGGACGGCTTTCGCTATCCGCCACAGGAAGTGATGCCGCTTCTCCTCGGCGGTGGGGACGCCGAAAGCAGTGTGGTCGACGCCCTGTGGGTCGACGTGGCCGATGACGTGGCGCACCATGCCGCCCTTTCCGGCGGTGTCCATCCCCTGCAGGATCAGCAGCACCGAGCGGGTACCGCCGGTCCGTCCCTCGGCGAACAGCATCTCCTGGAGGGAGGACAGGACGGCGCCGCGTTCGGTGAGCAGACGCTCACCGAGGGCTCTGTCTCCGTCGAATCCCGGTGTCGCACTCGTGTGGAGGTCGGCTACGCGCGTCGTGGGCCCGGCTCGGAGCGCCTCGACGATCGACGCGGGCCGGAAGGTGTGGTCCTTCGTCATGCCCGAAGCGTGTCACACCCGGGGGCTTTCAGGCGGGATCCTCATCGGCGTCGTCGGGTCCGAGCGGATAGGGCGGACGTGATGTGCCGTCGATCATGTGGCTTCCCCACAGGTCGATCTCCGAGATACGTGCCGTCGCGGGGTTCGGCGCTCCCGGCACCGAGATGGTCACGGAGGTTCCCGACGCGGGCGAGGCGCCTTCGCCGAGGGCTTCGGTGAGCTTGCGGAGGCGACCCCGCCACACGTGCCGGCCGAGCAGGGGATCGAATCGGCCTGATATCTCCACGTCGACGACGGCACTTCGATCTCCCACCGTGACCTCGGCACGGCCGCGGTAGCCGGAGTCGTGCAGGTCGTCCGCGTCGTCGCTCATAGTCCGGGACTATACGTGCAACCGCGAGTAACAGTAAAGGGGTCCGGGGGTCAGGGCGCGGTCGAGGACTCCGGGAGGAGCGGGTGGGACTGCGACTTGAAACGCACCGGCGATCCGGCGACACCGGCGATCCCGGTCATGCCGCCCCAGATCATCATCGTCAGGTAGTCGATGAGATCCTCGGTGCTCATCGACTTGTTCGAGATCCACCAGTGGGTCGCGAGCTGGATACCGCCCACGATGCCGTAGGCCCACGGCACGGCGCCGCCCGAATCCATCTCGAGCAGGCGGAGGCGTTCGCCGAGGACGGTGGCGACGAGTTCGGCGATCATCCGCTCCGAGTCGGCCACCACGTCGCGTCCCGCCGACGCGCTGTTGCTCATCACGTACAGGTAGACGGCGGGGTCGTCGGCGACGGTCTCGACGTAGGCCGTGATGGCCTCCCGGGTGAGCTCGTATTCGTCCAGGTCCTCCGCTACTGCGGCGTAGATCCGGGGCGCGAGGACGGTCTCGACGTAGCGCAGCATGGTGGCCGTCGTCAGGTCGCTCTTGTCGGTGAAGTACCGGTAGAGCACGGTCTTCGACACGCCGATCTCGGCGGCGATCTCGTCCATGCCGATCTCGTGTCCCCGGGCGCGGATCGCGTTGATGGTGCCGTCCACGAGTTCTTCCCGGCGCGCGATCTTGTGCTCGTGCCACCGGCGTTTGCGCCCGTCCTGCTTTGCGGGCGGCACGTCCTCGGTCGAGGCTGTGGTCGAAGTCGTCTGCGGTCTGCTGGACACTGTGTGGCACATCCGTTCGGTGTCGATCGTCGGCTCAGTCTACGATTCGTACTCCGGTCCTTCAGAACTCGAGGGCGTTCCGGCCGCCGGCCGCCGACTTTCGGCACAATCGATCGCGTGCAGCTTCTGACGACCGATGACGAGATCAAACGCCGAGACCTCCGCCGCATGAAGGCGGTTGCGACCGGTTTCCTCGTCGCCGCCGCGATCATCTATCTGTTCTGCCGATGGCAGGAGACCCGAGGCGCAGGCGCGTGGGTGGGTTACGTGCGGGCTGCGTCCGAGGCCGGCATGGTCGGTGCGCTGGCCGACTGGTTCGCCGTCACCGCACTGTTCCGGCATCCGCTGCGGATTCCCGTTCCTCACACCGCGATCATCAAGCGGAAGAAGGACCAGCTCGGTGCCAACCTGAGCTCGTTCGTCGGGAACAACTTCCTCGCCCCCGAGGTGGTGTCCGCCAAGGTCGAATCGGCGCAGATACCGCTGCGGGTCGGTACGTGGCTGGCCGAGCCGGACAACGCCGCCCGGGTGGCGAAGGAGACGTCGACGGTCCTGCGGGGTGTGGTCGGAGTCCTGCGTGAGGACGACATCCAGCAGATCATCGACCACACCATCGTCAAGCGCATCGCCGAACCGGAATGGGGGCCGCCGATCGGACGTGTTCTCACCGAACTGATCTCCGAGAATCGGCATCTCCCGCTCGTCGACATGCTCGCCGAGCGGGCGCACCAGTGGGCCCTCGGGAGTCAGGAGACCATCGATCGCGTGATCAGCCGCGACTCGCCGTCCTGGTCGCCGAAATTCGTCGATCTGCTGCTCGGGGAGCGGATCCACCGCGAGCTGGTCGAGTTCACCTGGAAGATCCGCTCGAATCCCGAGCACGAGGTCCGGCTGGCGATCAATCGCTTCCTGGCCGATTACGCCCGCGACCTGCAGAGCGACCCGGTGACCATCGCCAAGGCCGAGAAGGTCAAGGCGGAGATCATGGGGCGTGACGAGGTGACCCAGCTCGCCGCCGCGACCTGGCGTGCCGCGAAGCGGATGATCCTCGATTCGGTGGACGATCCGAACAGCACGCTGCGGACGAAGGTCGCGGAGAACGTCATGGCCTTCGGTATCCGGGTGCGGGAGGACGGCGAGTTGCGGACCAAGATCGACGGGTGGCTGCTCGATGCCGTCCGTTTCGTCGCGTCGAACTACGCCGACGAGATCACCTCCGTCATCCGCGAAACCGTCGAGCGCTGGGATGCCGAGGAGGCAAGTCGCAAGATCGAACTCGCCGTCGGCCGGGACCTGCAGTTCATCCGGATCAACGGCACCGTGGTCGGTTCGCTCGCCGGCCTTGCGATCTACACCCTGTCGGAGCTGCTGTTCGCGTGATCCGCGTCACGTGCTAGCAGAGTGCTTGCTGCAGTTAGCACTCGGACGTAGGGTGGGGTCGTGTCCACGGAACCAGATCCGATCCAGGGCTCGGGCGCACCGGACGACAGTGCCGGGCCGGGGGATGTCGCCGCACGGGTGGTCAACAACGCCGCCCAGGACATCGGTGCCTTCATCCGGTCCCAGCGCGAGGCCGCGCAGGTTTCGCTTCGGCAGCTCTCGCAACTGGCCGGTGTCAGCAATCCCTACCTGAGTCAGATCGAACGGGGGCTGCGCAAACCGTCCGCGGAAGTGCTCGCCCAGATCGCCAAGGGGCTACGGCTCTCGGCAGAGGTTCTCTACGTACGAGCCGGGATTCTCGAGCATCGAGCGGAGAGTGCCGTGCGCGACGCGGTGCTCGTCGACCCCGTTCTCACCGAACGGCAGAAGCAGGTCCTGCTCGACATCTACGACTCGTTCTGCCGGGAGAACCGCCAGGACGCCGGTGATGCCGCGCCCGACAATCCGACAGACTTCGACGAGGAGAAATCCCCATGACCGATCCCAACAACATCCGTACGTCCCTCTACGCCGCCGTAGGGGCCGGCGACGCCGTCGTCCAGGCGGTCGCCGACCTCGTGGCCCAAGCCCGTCGGCGCGCCGAGAGCAATCGCAACGAGGTGGCCGAGCGGGTCGAGACCGCGCGCGATCGCTTCGCGACCCTGCCCGCCGACCTGACCGAGACCGTCGAGTCCCTTCGGGAGCGTCTCGCCGAACTGCCGGCCGAACTGCCCGAGGAGATCGCCGAGCTGCGCGAGCGTTTCAGCGCCGAAGAACTTCGGAAGGTCGCCGAGGCGTATCTGAAGGTCGCCTCCGATCTGTACACCGCGCTCGCCGAGCGGGGCGAGGAGACCATCGAGCGTCTGCGGTCCCAGCCCGGCCTCGAGGAGGGTCTCGGCCGCGCCGAAGCGGTGCTCGGCGATGCTGCCGATCTCACCGAGGAAGCACTCGGGACGGTGGCGCGCCGGACCCGTGAGGTCGGCGAACAGGCGGCGAAGCTCGCCGGCCGTGCGGCCGGCCGGATCTCGGAGACCGGCGAGGACGTGAGCGAGGCCGTGTCGAGTGCCGGCGAGAAGGCCGCCGAGCGTGTGACCGCGCTCGGCGAGCGGGCCGAGGGAACGAGTTCCGACGCCGCGGGACGCGTCGAGTCCGCCCGGGGCGACGTCCGTGAGGCAGCGGGCAAGGCCGCGGAGAAGGTCGAGTCCGTGGCGACCCCGGCCGAACCGGTGCAGGTCACTCCCGCCAAGACCCCCGCCAAGAAGGCGCCCGCGAAGACTCCGGCCAAGAAGGCGCCCGCGAAGACGTCGGCCGAGACTCCCGCCACCGCTGCGGCCAAAGCTCCCGTGAAGAGCGCGGCGAAGACGCCCGCCAAGAAGACCCCCGCGAAGAAGACTCCCGCGAAGAAGGCGGCGCCGCGCAAGACCAGCGGCTCCTGACCTGCTGTGACCGATCGGCCCCCGTGCGAACGTGCACGGGGGCCGATTCTCGTAGACTGGTGGCGTGACCAATGTCGATTCACTTGCCGGTCTGATCATCCTCGCGCTGCAGATCATCGCCATCGCCGGGGCGGGCTTCGCGCTGTTCCATGCGGTGCGTCAGCCGTCCGAGGCGTTTCCGGCCGTCGACAAGCTGACCAAGCCCGTCTGGCTCGGCATCCTGGTGGCCGCACTGCTCGTGCTCCTCGTGTTCGGTGCAGTGGGCCTGCTCGGCATCATCGCGGTCGTCGCGGTGTGCGTGTACCTCGTGGACGTCCGTCCGCGGGTCGAGGAGGTCCAGCGTCCTCGGTGGTAGTCCGGGCGCTCCGGCGCATCGCTTGACAACTGTGATCCAGATAATGACACTTCGGGTAACGGATATTTTCCGAGACGAGGTGGTCGGCGATGACGCTCACGCGAAAGCACGACCTCCTGCCGGGTGAAGGGTCCACCGAGAACCGGCAGGAGACTGCGCAACGTCTGCTCGATTCGTCCGCACGGCTGTCCTACGATCCGATGCTGGAGATCGACTGGGACGCGCCGCTGGTGGACGGCAAGTACGGCATGACGCCGGAATGGTGCAGCCTCTACGGCACCGACCTGTGGGAACGCATGTCGGAGGACCAGCGCATCACTCTCACCAAACACGAAGCCGCGAGCATCGCCGGCACCGGCATCTGGTTCGAGATGATCCTCATGCAGATGCTCGTCCGTGACCTCTACCGGCACGATCCCGCGACCCCCTACGTGCAGTTCGGGCTCACCGAGATCGCCGACGAATGCCGGCACTCGATCATGTTCGCCCGCTCGGCGCAGCGGTCCGGGATCCCCTCCTACCGCCCCAAGCGCTGGATCCGCGAGAGCGGCCGGCTCTTCAAGGCGATCGCGCGCGGCGCCCTCGCCTACGGCGGCACGCTGTTCGCCGAGGAGATCCTCGACATGATGCAGCGCGACTTCATGCGCGACGAGCGTGTCCAGCCGATCACCCGCACGGTGAGTCACATCCACGTCGTGGAGGAGTCGCGGCACATCCGGTACGCGCGCGAGGAGACCCGCCGGCGCTCCGCCCACGCGAGTCGCCTGCAGCGTGCGTGGGTCCGCCTCCACTTGGGTGTCAGCGCGTATTTCGTCGTCACCAGTCTGGTGAACGACCAGGTCTACGCCGCAGCCGGACTCGACATCGCCGAGGCGAAAAGGGCTGCGCGCGCGAACCGGCACTATCACGACAGGATCCGTCAGGGCACCCGCCGCACGGTCGAGTTCCTCGACGAGGTGGGTCTGATCGGCGGTCCGTCGACACTGCTGTTGCGGCGCGCGCACGTCATGTGACGCGCGCCGATGCGATTCCCGTCCGAGCACCAGGAGATCCCCGCCCGTGAGAAAACCGTCCCCGACCGCGTCGATCGTCGCGGGCTCGATCGTCGTGGCAGCCGCCGCAACCGTTCTCGCCCGCACGCGCCGGACTCGCACCGTCGTCCGCGCCGAGGACGGCCCGCCGCATGCGCTGCTGCACGAACCGGAGATCGAACCCGAAGCCGTCGACGTCCGGACCGAGGACGGTGCACGTCTGAACGTGCTCGCCTACGGAGACCGTGACGCGCCCGTGCTGGTCTTCTGCCACGGCTGGACGTGCAACGCCGCCTACTGGACGCCGCAGATCAACGCGTTCGCGGAGAACTACCGCGTCGTGGTCTACGACCAGCGAGGGCACGGAGACAGCGAGACCGGGGCTCGTCCGCTGGGCGCCGACGTGCTGGCCGACGATCTCCAGGCGGTCCTCGATGCCGTTCTCCGTCCCGGGACGAAAGCGATACTCGCGGGCCACAGCATGGGTGGCATGAGCATCATCTCGTGGGCGGAGAAGTACCCCGAGAACGTCCACCGCACGGTCGCGGGTGTGTTGCTCGCCAGCACGGGAACCGACCGGCTCGTCGCCGACTCGGCCATCGTGCCGTTGCCGGAGCGTTTCCCGCGGGTGCCGGTCCCCGTGGCGAGCCGGCTCATGGGCGCGACGCTTCCGCTGGCCTCGTCACCGGTCACCACCCGGGCACTGCGGTACGTGGCGCTGTCGCCCCGCGCGAGCACCGCGGAGGTGGCCTTCTGCGAGCGGATCGTGCTCGGCTGCCCGCCGCGCACGCGAGGAGGGTGGGGCCGGGCACTGAGCGCGCTCGACATCCGGGAGGGCCTGCGGAATCTGACCGTACCGACGACGGTGCTCGTCGGCACGGCCGATCGTCTCACTCCGCCCGTGCACGCTCGGCGCCTCGCGGAGGAACTCGACCGTGCCGGAAATCTCGAGCGCCTCGTGGTGCTCGACGGCGTCGGGCACATGAGTTCGGTCGAAGCCATCGACAGGTTCGACGAGGAGATCGCGCACCTCGCCGAACGCGCGGGCGTGCCCGTCGGCTGACGAACCACCCGCGGCCGGGCGGGCCTACCTGAAGACGACCGTCTTGCTGTCGTGCACGAGCACACGATCCTCGAGATGCCAGCGCAGACCGCGCGACAGGACCAGCTTCTCGACGTCGCGACCCTGACGGACCATGTCGCTCACGCTGTCGCTGTGGCTGACGCGGACGACGTCCTGCTCGATGATGGGACCGGCGTCGAGTTCGGCCGTGACGTAATGGCAGGTCGCTCCGATGAGCTTGACGCCGCGCGTGAACGCCTGGTGGTAGGGCCGAGCCCCGACGAACGACGGCAGGAAGCTGTGGTGGATGTTGATCGCCCGCCCGGCCCAGTGCTCGCACAGCTCCTCCGGAAGCACCTGCATGAACCGGGCGAGGACGACCGCGTGCGGATCGTGCGCGTCGACGAGCTTGCGCACCTGTTCGAAGGCCGGCCCACGGTCGGCGGGGTCCTTCGGGAACGACACGTAGTGGTAGTCGATGCCGTGACGCTGCGCCACGGCTTCGAGCTCGCGATGATTACCGATGACGGCGCACACCTCGGCGTCGAGTTCTCCCGCGGCGACCCGCCCCAGGATGTCGTGCAGACAGTGCGCTTCCTTGCTCACGAGCAGCACGATCCGCTTGCGCTTGCCGGTGTCCGAGAGCGTCCATTCGGTCTGCGGGCCGATGTCCGCCGCGACGCTCGCGAACTTCTCGCGCAGTTCGTCGATGCCGAACGGGATCGACGACGCCCGGACGGCCTGCCTGGTGAAGAACCATCCGCTGTCCTGGTCGGCGTGATAGGCCGCCTCGACGATCGAACCACCGACCTCCGCGAGGAAGGTGGAGATACGGGCGACGATCCCGGTGGCGTCCGGGCAGCCCAGTGTCAGAACGTAACGTCGGTCGTCGGCGGAAGAGGCGAGCGTCATGCTCCGATTGTCTCAGGTGGCAGGCAGGGGCTGTTCCCCGGTCGTCAGCCGGAGGCCGGAGGGCGTCGCACTGTGGCCGAGGCCACGAGGGTGGTGGCGTCGATCGTGTGCACTCCGCGTGTCGTGACCTCCTCGGCGAGTTCCCGTCGCACCGTTTCCGTCTGCTCGCCGTCGAGTCCGGTCAGCGCTGCCCGCAGGCCCGTACCGATCACGAGTGACCAGCACAGCTCGTCCGTCGCGGGCAGCAGATTCGACAGGGTCCGGACCTCCACGGAATCCGTTCCGGCGTCCACGAGCCACGCCTCGATCGTCTCCGGGGTATCGATCCGATGCAGTGGCGTGTGGTCGCGCAGTTCGGGGCGCTCGCGCAGTTCGGGGGAGTGGCGTGCCGCGACATCGAACACGATCGATGCGAATTCCTCGATCGCCCCCCGTCGCCACACCGTCACCCCGACCCGTCCGCCCTGCCGCACGAGCGAGGTGAGATGCCAGAAGGATCGATCCATGTCGGGGAGGAAGAAGACCCCGTACGAGATCGAGAGGGCGTCGTAGCCCCGGTCCGCGACATCCGACGGCATCTCCCACCGGGAGGCGTCGGTGCAGACGAAGTCGATGTTCTTCAGGCCCCGGGCCTCGGCTGCCAGGCGACCGCGTTCGAGGAGTTCGTCCGCGATGTCCACCGCGTGGACACGCCCCTCGGGACCGACCGCCGCCGCAGCGGGAAGTGCGGACGATCCCGTCCCGCAGCACGCGTCGAGCACGAACTCGCCGGGAGAAACGCCCAACTGGAAGATCAGGGCTTGACCGGCCGGTCCCCACAGCCTCGGGGTCAATGCGTCGAAATCGCTGCCGGCCGCGTCGAACGTGCGCGCCGTCTCGGCGGAGTCGGACCACGGAGAACCGGAAGCAGAGAGGTGGTCCGGCCGATCGTCGTTCATTCCTGCTCCTCGAGGGTGTAGAACGGTGCGGCGTAGCGGAAGGTGCCTCGCAGGCCCGGTCGATGCGCCGAGAGCGCGCGGGCCTGGAAGTGGGGACCCCAGTCCTCGACGTCCGGGAAGACACCGAGTTCTGTGGCGCGTACGAAACCGAAGCGAGGGTAGTAGTCCGGATGCCCGAGCAGGAGCACGATCGATTCGTCCAGCGCGTCGGCCGCGCCGAGCACGGCATGCATCAGAGCACTCCCCACACCGGAACGCTGCAGATCGGGACGGACACCCAGCGGTCCCAGCCCCAGGGCGGGCACGTCGCCGACGAATCCTCGCGTGGCAACGACGTGCCCGACGATCGCGCCCCCGGTGTCCTCGGCCACGATCGACAGCGGTGGCAGCCATGCGTCGCTCGCTCTCAACGACGCGACCAGGCCGGATTCGACCGGCTCACGGCCGGGCACGGCGAAGGGGACGAACGCAGCGCGATGCACGGCTGCGATCGCGTCGACGTCCTCCGACAGCTCACGACGGATCAGCATCCGCTCATTGTGGGGTGCGAAGCGAAATCGCGGTATCGAATTATCTCCGTCTGCTGTGCCTGCGAGCGATCACCACGGCGACGACTGCGACGAGAAGTGCGAGCACCGGAATCTCCGTGCGAGCCGGCTACCCCGCACGGTGCGGAACATGCCGGCCCGGCCGCCGAACCCCGACATGTGGGAAGCTGCAGTCATGTCCGGAACCTCGCTGACCCGCGCGCAGGTCGCGTCGATGATCGACCACACTCTCCTCAAGCCCGAAGCGTCGGCACAGGACGTGCGAGGCCTCGTGGACGAGGCCGTCGAGCTCGGCGTGTACGCGGTGTGCGTGTCGCCGTCGATGCTGCCGCTGCGAGCCGAAGGGGTCCGGATCGCCACGGTCGTGGGATTTCCCTCCGGGAAGCATCACTCACTCGTCAAGGGCGCCGAAGCGCGCCTCGCCGTGGAGCAGGGGGCGAGAGAGATCGACATGGTGATCGACGTGGGCGCTGCGGTCGCCGGTGACTACAACGCCGTTCTCGCCGACATCCTCACCGTGCGCGAGGCGATCGGTTTCGATCCCGTGCTCAAGGTGATCATCGAATCCGCGGTGCTCTCGGACGAAACGATCGTCGAGGTGTGCCGCGCAGCGGAGAAGGCCGGGGCGGATTTCGTGAAGACCTCCACCGGCTTCCATCCGGCCGGCGGAGCCACCACCCACGCGGTGGCGCTCATGGCGGAGACGGTGGGCGGACGGCTCGGTGTCAAGGCCAGCGGAGGGATTCGCACCGCGGAGGCCGCGGTCGCCATGATCGAGGCCGGTGCGACGCGTCTCGGGTTGTCCGGCAGCCGCGCAGTGCTGGACGCGCTGCCGGACTGACCCCGTCGCTCACGCCAGCAGGCCGCAACTGTCCTGTTGCTGTTGCTGCTGTCCCTGCGGCGCCTCCGGCAGTACGAAGGGTCCCCCCTCGAGGCGCAGATCGACGCCGGACTCGGTCACCTTCACCTCGGTGGCCCGCATACCCAGCGGGTACTGCTGCAGACCGGAGGTCAGGATGTCCACCACCCCGTCGACGAGAGCTGTGGGAAGCCCGATTCCCAGGATCGAGGCGTCGGTCGTCTCGATCGTCACCGTCCCGTCGTTCACCACGGGGCGCGCGGTGAACTCGGCCAGACCCTGACCGCCGACCGTGAAGGTCAGAGTGCCGGCGTTCTCGTCGGCGGCGACGTCCGTGACGAGTGCGCCCACGGATTGGCTCTGTACCGTCGCGAGAATTCCGGAGACGGGCCACGAGACGTCGGCGCTCGAACTGCCGATGGTGCCGGCGCCCTCCGCGGAGTCACGCAGATCCACGTTGTGGACCTCGGCATGCACCTGCATCTGCTGGGCGGGCCCGAAGGCGGTGTCGTCGCTGTCGAGGGTGACCGACGGTACCTGCCGGTCGAGTAGTTGCAGCAGGACCGGTTTCCAGCTCAGATCGACGTCGACCCCCGTGCCGAGTTCGCTCTCGAACGACTGGGCGAGACAGGTCGTCGCGCGGTTCCGGACGTAGACCTCCGCGCCCACCAGCACAGCGACGAGCGCGGCGACGAGAACGACGACGATCGTGACGAGGCGAGTGCGCTTCCGTTGCGTCATGCTTGCCGATTGTTCCGGAGAACTCTGAAGATGCACTGAGCACACGACCGTCGGATGCGGAAAATATGTGAGGTGCACCACATCGTCGGCTACGCTGGGCGCCATGACAGGGTGGACGGATTCAGGTCACGACGCAACCGGGCGGGCCGATGCCGACGACTCGCTGCGGCGCCTTGCCGCCACGCAAGCAGGTTTCTTCACCGCCCGCCAGGCGGTCGGTGAAGGCATAGCCACACACGAGTTCGCCGGACGGATCGACTCGGGATCGTGGATCCGGATCGAGGTCGAGCTGTTCCGGTTGAGCGACAGCCCCCGGACCAAGTTCGACGAGTTCGCCCAATGGTGCACGTGGTACGAGGGCGAAGCCGTCGTCTCGCACCAGAGCGCCGCCGACCTGCACGGCATGGGTCATCTGCAACCGCGCTTCCTGCACCTGTCCACCCCGGACCAGCGCAGCGTCCCGAGCAACCGCCTCGCCCTGCACCACCGGACGCTGACGGCGGACGACTGCGAGATCGTCGGAGCGTTCCGGATCACCACGCCTGCCCGGACCGCCGTCGATCTCGCGGCGGGTGGTGTGTCGCAGGAGGTACTCGACGAACTCGTCGGCGATGCTCTCGCTCTCGGGCGCGTCGACTCCGACGAACTGCATGCCGCGGTGGCGAATCAGCCCGCGGCGGTCGCCGACCGGATCGAACTGGCACTGCTCGCCGCCGGCTGACCCTTACGAGAAGCTCGCCGGCGCCACCGCGCTCCAGGGCACCGTCAGGACGCAGTCGCGCAGGCGCCGACGGGACGGACGCACCGGGAAACCCTGCTCACGCAGCAGCTCCAGGCTCGCCTGCCAGCGGATCCGTGGCCCGAAGGCCGCATGCGGGGCGCTCGTCGCCCACGCGCGGTCGGCGGCGCGCAACAGGGCGTGGATCGGTTCGCCCGGCACGTTCCGATGGATCAGCGCCTTCGGCAACCGCTCGGCCACATCGGACGGTGTCTCCACATGGAACGGGCTCCACGCCAGTGTCAGCGAGCGGGGACCGTGCTCGTCGAGGAGCACCCAGGCGCAACGCCGGCCCAGTTCGTCGCACGTGCCGTCGATGAGCAGCCCGCCGGGCGCGAGTCCCGAACGCAGTCGTTCCCACGCCGGGCCGACGGCCTCCTCCGGGTACTGGCGAAGCACGTTGAACGCCCGGACGAGCGTGGGCCGGAGGCCCGCCAGTTCGAAACCGCCCCGGGCGAACTCGACGCCGTCGCGGCCGGGAACGACGCGTTCGGGATCGATCTCGAGACCCACCACCCGCAGATCCGGCCGGACCCGGCGCAAGCGTGCCGCGAGTTCGAGAGTGGTCACCGGCATGGCGCCGTAGCCCAGATCCACCACGAGGGGGTCGACGGCGTCGGTCAGCGCCTTCGCGATGTGGGGGTCGTGCATCGCCCAGCGGTCGCTGCGGCGCAGCCGGTTGATGCCGGTCGTGCCGCGGGTGACGACGCCGACAGGTCCTCGGGTTCGCACGCTCCTACCGTCGGGCCAGCCAGTCGGCTGTGATCGCCGCTTCGGTGCGGAACACGTCGAGGAGGTTGGTGAGGATGAGTTCTTCGAGCCTGCCGCCCACGAACGGGATGTCGACCTTGGCCTCGGAGGTGGTGCGCAGTGTGGCGCCGTGCTCGCCGGCGGAGAGTTCCATCGTGCCCGTCAGGCTTCCCGGGCCCCCGGGAATCGTCGCCTCGTAGGTGCCCGTGGCCCGGCCGGTGAACGGGCCGTAGCGCTCGGTACGAGTGATGACCATGTCCTTCCTGATCACCGTGCGGGCGATCTCCGGCAGGTCGGAACGCGGGAGGACATGGTGCAGCACCAGCACGATTCCGGACTCGGAAGCCGCGAAGTCGCGGACGTGGTTCTCGGAGTACTTGCGCATCTCGGTCACGCGCGCTTCCCAGTGATCGGGGTCGGCGAGAGCCTCGTACACCCGCTCCGGGGGATGGGAGAAGCGGGCGGAGTAATCGATGCGCCGTGACACGACCGGCCAGGATACCGTCCCTACCCGCCCGTCCGGAAATCACGGGCGAGTGGGACGGGACGGCACCGGCGTGCTCAGGCGGAGTAGTCGCCGTTCAGCCACTGCTCGGTGAAGGTGCGCTCCGCATCGAACAGGCCGATCAGCTGCTCGACGATCATCCCCTCGATCTTGGAGCCGAGGAACGGGATCTTCACCTCCACGGTGCCCTCGATGACGACGGACGACGCCGTGCCGTCGGACAGCAGGGTCATCACCCCGGTGACCTCGCCCGGCATCCCGTCGACATGGGCGGAGAACTTGCCCTCGGCGCGGTCGCCGTCGAATGCGCCCCACGCCTCACGGCGCTGGATGACCAGATCGCCGGGTCGCAGGCTCGTGACCATGCTCGGAAGGTGTTCGGCCGGGATGGCCTGCCGGAGCTCCAGCTCGATCGTGCCGTCACCGCCGTCGACCCGGTCGACGGCTGCTCCCGGGCCACCCACCTCGCGCAACCGGGTGTGCCAGTACTGCGGGTCGGTGAACGCCGCGTGCACCGCCGCGGAGGGGTAGGAGTACTTCGCAGTGTGGTCGATAGGGCTGCCCATACGGGGCACGCTACCGTTTGCTGGTGCTTGATCCACGTACCAGGGCCCGGCTCGCCGATGCGGGAGCCGCCGTGTCCGAGCAGGTGCCGCTGTCGGATTTCACGACCCTGCGACTCGGGGGACCGGCCCGGTATCTCGCGGAATGCAGCTCTACCTCGTCGTTGATCGACGTGGTACGCATTCTCGACGAGCAGGGCGTCCCGCTCCTGCTCCTCGCCGGCGGCTCGAACCTGGTGATCGGCGACGACGGGTTCGACGGCGTCGTGGTGCGGATCGCCACGACCGGTGTCGACGTCCACGACGACCACGTCCGGGCGGACGCGGGGGCGGGATGGGACGAGGTCGTCGCCGCCACGGTGGACGCCGGATTCGGCGGGCTCGAATGCCTGTCGGGAATCCCGGGGTCCGCCGGCGCGACCCCCGTGCAGAACGTCGGGGCCTACGGCGTCGAGGTGGGCTCGGTCCTCCGCCGGGTCCGCCTGCTCGATCGTCGTACCGGACAGGACGAGTGGGTCGGGCCCGGCGCCCTCGGTCTCGGTTACCGCACCAGCGTCCTCAAGCACACGGATACGGCGGTGGTCCTCGAGGTCGAACTGGATCTGCGAAGCGACGGCACCAGCGCACCGCTGGCGTACCGTGAGCTCGCGGTCGCACTCGGTGCCGCGGAAGGCGAACGCAGGCCGGCGGCGGAAGTACGCGAGCACGTCCTCGCGTTGCGGCGGAGCAAAGGCATGGTGCTCGACGCCGGCGACCACGACACCTGGAGTGCGGGATCGTTCTTCACCAACCCCGTCGTACCCGACGACCGGCTGCCCGGTGTGCTGGCGGCGATCGCCGCGCGGGTGGGAGAGGACGTACGGATCCCGCAGTTCCCCGCGGAGGGCGGGACCAAATTGTCGGCCGGCTGGCTCATCGAACGAGCGGGTTTCGCCAAGGGCTTTCCGGATGCCGACGCGCCGGCACGATTGTCGACGAAGCACACCCTGGCACTCACCAACAGGGGAGAGGCGTCGACCGCGGATCTCGTCGCACTGGCCCGACGGGTGCGCGACGGTGTCGAGGATGCCTTCGGTGTACGCCTGCATCCCGAACCGGTGACCGTGAACTGCACCGTCTGATCCTCGCGGTCGATCCTCGGCGCGCTCACCAGCGGTTGCGGACCTCCTCGGCGAACCCGAGCAGGTTCTCGATCTCGAGGCTGCTGCCGTCGTCGAGCACCGCGGTCCCGGTGAAGCGGCCGAAGACCTGATGCTGGGTGGACCGCACGAGCACTGCGTTCACGTCGGCGGCCCGATCGAGGATCGGCTCGAAGTACATGTCGAACCGGTCGTCGTTGCTGGTGAACCGCCAGGGCGCGCCGTCGTAGGTGTCGCGGGGCAGATGGAAGTACACACGGTCGAGTTTGTGCGCCACCCCGTCGTGGAAGAGCATGTTCTCGCTCGCCGCGGTGGTGTCGCCGAAGCCGTAACCGATATTGAACCCGAACCGCACCCCGTCGTGGAGTCCCGAGGCGGAACCCCAGTACCAGGTGTTGTCGTAGGTCCACACCCCGCGGCCCCAGTCGAACACCCCGAACGAGCTGTCCGGATCGAAGACGTGCTCCACTCCGCCCACGGTGATCGTGCCCCGCGCCGCCAGACAGTTGATCTTCTGGTTGTAGTAGAAGGCTTTCCGGGCGCGGGGGAAGGGCGTCGCGATGACCATCCGGTCCTCGGCGGGCTGCGTGAGCAGCAGCTCGCCGGTCAGTCCGCGACCACCGCCGAATCCCGGATGATCGACGATCAGGCGGCGTCCCCCGCGCTCGAGTCGGTATTCGATCCGCACCCCACCGCGGCGGATCACGACGTCACCCGCATCCGCGCTCCCCGGCATCCGCATACGGCCGAGGGGGAACGGGACCAGGGTGTTCTCGGTGGTCTCGGAGCGGGCCGCGAGATCGAGCGCACTGGCGCCGAGAAGGCCCACATAGCCGTTGTCCGCGACGGTCAGTGCGATCCCGAACGGGCCCGCCGGGCCGTCGGACAGGACGCAGTAGTAGTCCCACTCCTTGATCCGCAGGCGCGAGGACGCGATGCGTGACCGGTCGTACGCACGGTCCTCGGCCGTGGCCCATCCTGCCTCGACGAGCGCGCCGTCGTCGTCGAGCAGGGGACCGGCTGTCAGGTGGTGTTGCCGCACAGTCGACGACAGTACCGACGAACTTCAGTCGGTCACGCGGTGGAACCGCCCCGCGCTCGCCTGATCACGGGGCTTGACGATGATCTGATCGAGGTCGACGTGCGACGGGCGGGACGCGACGAAGCCGATGATCTCGGCGATGTCCTGTGCGACGAGCGGCGTGATGCCCTCGTACACCTTGTCGGCGCGTTCGCGGTCTCCCTCGAACCGGACCAGCGAGAACTCCGTCTCGACCGCTCCCGGGGCGATCTCGGTCAACCGGACGGGCTGCCCGAGGAGTTCGCCCCGCAGGGTGCGGTGGAGCACCGCTTGAGCGTGCTTGGCGGAGGTGTAACCGGCACCGTTGTCGTACGCCTCGAAGGCCGCGACCGATGTGACGGTGACGATCAATCCGTCGCCGGAGGCGATGAGCTTCGGAATCAGTGCCTTGGTGACGCGCAGGGTGCCGATGACGTTGGTTTCCCACATCCAGCGCCAGTCGTCCTCGACGGCCTCGGTGACCGGCGCGAGTCCTTTGGCGCCCCCGGCGTTGTTGATCAGGACGTCGACGCGCGGCAGCACCGTGGTGAAGGCCTCCACCGAATCCTCGTCGGTGACGTCGAGCTCGAGGGCGGTGCCACCGATCTCGTCGGCGAGTTTCTGCAGCCGGTCGAGGCGCCGTGCGCCCACCACGACGTGGAAGCCCTGCGCGGCGAGTGTGCGGGCGGTCGCCTCGCCGATGCCGGAGGACGCTCCGGTGACGACGGCGACGCGGGAATCGGGGGAGATGCTCATGGGGCAATCGTAGTGTCGTGCACCGGATGCCGCCGAACGTCCCATCCTGCAGGTTCGCTGCCGCGCGGTTACTCTCGCGCGCATGACGACCATCCGTGGCCGGTACAACTCGGGAGAACAGACCCGGATCCGACTCGTCGAAGTGGCCGAACGCCTGTTCGCCCGCCGCGGATACGACGGCGTCACACTGGCGGACATCCGGAAGGCGGCCGGGCAGCACAATTCGTCGGTCGTGGGGTACTACTTCGGCAACAAGGAGGGGTTGCTGCTCGCGGTCTTCTCCCACCGGCTGCCCGCCGTGAACGCCGAGCGTGAGGCGCTCGCCGCCGAGATGCTGCGGACGCGGGACGCGTTGTCGGTGCGCGACCTGCTGTGGGTGATCGTCCGGCCGTTCGCGAACACGCTCGGCCGCCACAATCACTTCGTCCCGTTCCTCGACCGGTTGTCGGATCACGACCGGTTCGCCGAGTGTTTCCGTATCGCCGGGCCCACGGCGGTCACCGGCCTCACGGCGACCGCGGGCGGCGGCAGGACCGAGACCGCGCTGCGTCGAGTCCTCGGGCATCTGCCCGACGACATCGCAGGGCAACGACTGCGTCTCGTGTACTCCGGGACGGTGAGTGCGCTCGCGCGCTCGCACCGCCTGGGTGACTCTCCTTCGACGGCCGAGCTGGCGGCGCTGGTGGACGCGTGGGAAGCATTGCTCCTCGCCCCGGTGTCCGCGGAAACCGAGCAGGCACGCGGTGAGGGATCGGCACGGTAGATGCCGGACGACCCCGACGAGTGGACACCGGGCCGCCCGGGCGATAGTTTGAGCGCTATGTCAGTCGGCCATGTCTCCGCCCCGCGGGTCACCTATGTGACCGCCGCGCTGGGATCACGGCTGCCTCTGGCGCGCGAACTCTGTTGTCGCTGCTGCGGAAAGTAACTCCGCACCGATCCTCCTTCTTTCGTGCGGGCCCCTTCTCCGGGTCTCCCCGCATGCCGGGTGATTCGGTGCGCCGATCGTCTCCCGCCCGTATTCCGGTCCTCGTGGCCGGATCAGCAGCCAAGGATCAGCGCCGTGTCGGTTCCCACTGTCTCGCCGTCCGTTTCCCGCCCCTCCCGTTCGACGGCTCCCCGCCGTCCCGCCACTTCCACGGTCCGCGGATCGACTCGCGTGGGCGTGGCCCGGCCCCGCAGCCCCCGCGCCGCGAACCGGATCCGGATCGTCCCCCCGGACCTGCGTATCGCAGACGGCACCGGCGCCTCGGTCTTCCGTGTCGCCGCCAACCGCGGACCGGTCTCACGCGATGTCATCGCGAAGATCACCGGATCGAGCATCGCGACCGTCAACCGGCAGGTCGCGGCCCTGTTGTCCGCAGGTCTGCTGCGCGAGCGCGCCGATCTCGCCGAGTCGGGTGCGGTCGGCCGTCCACGTGTTCCGGTGGAGGTCGACCACGAGCGTTACCTCACGATCGGTATCCACATCGGTGCGGTCACCACGGGCATCGTCGCGAGCGATCTCCGCGGCCGGATCATCGGGGCGGTCGAGGTGCCGACTCCGGCAGGTGACCAGGAGGTCGCGCTCGCCTCGATCACCGCGAGCGCCAAGGCTTTCGCGGGGAGGTGGCACCGCCGGATCCCGCTGTGGGCAGGCGTGGCGCTCGGTGGACGGGTGGATTCGACGACTGCTGTCGTGACGCATCCGCGCCTGGGCTGGGTCGATGCTCCCGTCGGAGCGATCGTGGGTGGGGGATTGGGTCTTCCGGTTTCGGTGGCCGCGCACGTCGAGGCGATGGCCGCGTCCGAGTTGCTGCTCACCCCCGACCGCGACGTCCCCGAGATCAAGGGCACCGGACTGTACTTCTATGTGCGTGAAACTGCCGGTGTGGCCATCACTTTCGACGGCAAAGTGCACACCCCTGCCGGCGGGCCGGGTTCGGTCACGCACTTTCCCACCGGGTCGTCGGCTCGGTGCTCGTGCGGCGGAACGGGCTGCCTCGAGGCAACCGTGAGCGATCGGGCCGTCGTGCAGCGGGCCCGCGCGGAGGGCATCCTCGCCGACCGCGACGACGTCACCGTCCAGTCGCTCTACCGGCTCGCCCGCGAGGGCTCCGAATCGGCTCACGGGCTGCTCGTCGAGCGGGCCACGGTACTCGGCCGTACCGTCGGGATGCTGCGCGATCTCTTCAATCCCGACCGGGTCGTGCTCGGCGGTCAGGCCTTCACCGAGTATCCGGCCGCGGTTCCACATGTCGCCCGGGCCTTCTCGACGTCGACGACACTCCCTCGCAAGGACATTCGTATCACCGGCTTCGGGAATCGGGTGCAGGCCCACGCGGCGGGTGTGGTCTCGCTCAGCTCCCTGTACTCGGATCCGCTCGCAGCGATGAAGCGCGCCGACATCTGATCGGAACCGGCATGTCCTCACACGACGACCGGGCTCACACGACCGGTGGTGCGTCCGTCGCGTCCGCGGCCGCGCCGCGGCGGTCGAGTTCGGCCCGGGCCCGGTCGAGGCCACCGTGTTCGAGCGCGGCCAGCGAGGATTCGTCCTCCCACGCCAGCCTGCCGCGTTCACGGACGGTCACCTTCATCGAACCACCCAGGTGCTCGATCGATCCGGCCACGTTGCGCCGTTCCGCAGGCAGAGGGACCGGCAGCACGTGTGCCGCACCGATCGGCGAACTCGCCGAGATCTCCACGCTCCATCGCGCATTGCGGCCGCGCAGGACCCAGCTCTCGTCGGTGACGGTCGCGTGGACGGGCGAGGTGACGGGATTGCCCAGCCGCACCACGCGTCCGTCCGGGAGCGCGACCACCACGGCGGTCACCTCGGTGCGGAGCGGACCCGAATGCACCTGCCCGCCGGCGAAGGCCACGCAGGCACGCGCATCGGCGAAGCCCTGGGCCTGACCCCACCACCACGATTCCGGGAAACCGCCCTTGCCCCAGTTCTTCTCGCCGTAGACCTGTGATCCGGTCAGATCCCACTTCTCGTCTCCGAGGATCGCGTAGCCCTCCACCTCGCCCCCGAGCAGCCACGAATGCCAGTACTGGTTCAGTGCCGGGACGGAGTGGAACACGCTCGAGGCGCCGAAACGGCGTCGCGGCCACGGCCGCAGTGCCGACACCCGCACGTCGAGGCGGGCGTCGTCTCCGAGATCCATCCACACGCGTCCACTGTCGCCGCGGAAGGCGTCACCCGCGGACGCACCGAGCCGGCCGGGATCGGCGGCGGCCATCGGGTGCGCGGTGGTGCGCAGGAAGCCACCCGGATGAGCGGCCAGGCCCAGCGTCGCCCACCGCGGACCGGTGCCGGCCGGATCCGGTGCGTCCTCGACGGCCGGTATGGCATCGGCACGGTTGACCCCGCAGAGCGCGATCACGACGCGGCCTGTCTCCGGCTGGGTGAACCGCCAGAAGTAACCCTCCATCGCGACGTCGTGGGCAGCGAGCGGATCCCCGAAGGGCAGATCGGCTCCCGACGCGCGATAACGCGTCCACAGGCCCTTCGGTGAGAACCCGCCGTACGCATTCATGCCCAGCTCCGTTCTGCCGTTCCGCCGATGTCCGTGCCTTCCCTGTACCCAGGATGGACGTTCGTCTCACAGGTTGTGCGCATTCGTCCGCGGTCTCCGGCTCCCCGGACGCGGAGGCGCTCGCGCCCGGCCATACCGTTGTTCGCGCCGGATCAGGGCATCGATCATCGAAGAGAACGTGAGAAGGACGTGACAGGACACAAGGGCGGCTCGTACCGAGAGTTGTTCGCAGCACCGGGGGCAGCGGCGTTCTGCCTCGCGGGATTCGTGGCGCGCCTGCCGATCGCGATGGTCGGGATCGGCATCGTCACGATGTTCTCGCAGCTCGAGGGGAATTATGCGCTAGGTGGCGCGCTCTCGGCATTGTTCGCCCTTTCGTACGCCGTGCTCACACCGTTGGTCTCGCGTGCGGTCGACCGGTACGGCCAGCATCGGATCCTGCCCGCCGCGGCCTCCGTCAGCGCGGCCTCCACCCTCGCGATGCTCGCGGGAGTCCGATTCGATGCCCCCACCGCGTGGTTGTTCGTGTGCGCGATCCCCGCGGGCCTCATGCCCACGATCGGCGCGATGGTGCGGGCGCGGTGGACGCAGTTGTACGGCGGCACGCCCCGGCTTCGCACCGCCTTCGCGCTCGAGGCAGTCGTCGACGAGGTGTGCTTCATCGTCGGCCCCGTGCTGTCGGTGGGACTGAGCGTGTCGGTGTTCCCCGAGGCGGGCCCACTGCTCGGTGCCGTGCTGCTTCTGGTGGGCACCGTGATCCTCGCTGCCCAGCGCGCTACCGAGCCGCCCGTCCGCCCACACACCGGCGGAGAAACGAGGACGAGCCTCCTGCGGCTGCCCGTCCTCCTGTCGATCGTCGTCATGATGGTCGCCGTGGGCGCGGTCTTCGGAGTGATCGACGTCGCGGCCGTCGCGTTCACGGCCGAACAGGGCGCTCCCGGGGCCGCGACTCTCGCGCTCGCGTTGTTCGCGACAGGCTCGGCGACGAGCGGGCTCGTCTTCGGTAGCCGGGTGGGTTCGGATGCTCCGGCCCGCCAGTTGCTCATCGCCACAGCGGTTCTCGCAGTCCTGCTGTCTCCGCTGCTGCTCGCCGGGTCGGTGCCGGTGCTGGCGGTGCTGTACTTCGTCGCCGGCTGTGCGATCTCGCCCATCATGATCGTCGCGACGTCGCTGACCCAGCAGGTCGTGCCGGCGGGGCAACTCACCGAGAGCATCACCTGGACGGTCGCCGGACTCGGCGTGGGCATCGCCGCGGGATCGGCGCTCGTGGGGCAGGTCATCGACAGGGCCGGGGCCGGTACCGGCTACACCGTGGCCGTCGCCGCAGGAATCGTGGCGTTCGCGTGCGCGACGGTCGTCCACCTCCGGGCCCGGTTAGAGTGACCCGCATGGCAGTGCGTGAAGTGATCGGCGGCGACGGCACGTCCCTCGTCTACCGGACTTTCGGTTCCGACGACGCACCGGCCCTCGTGCTGCTGCACGGGTGGGCACAGTCGTCGCGGTGCTGGGGTGAGCCCGTTCTGGAAGCGCTCGCCGAGGACTTCCGTGTGATCGCCGTCGACCTGCGCGGACACGGATACTCCCAGGCTCCGGAAGCCGGATACGACGATCGCGACGCGTGGGCGGGTGATCTCGCCGCGGTCCTCGACGCCGAGAACGTCTCGGCGACGAACCCTGCGGTACTGCTCGGCTGGTCGTACGGGGGCCTGGTGATCTGCGATTATCTCGCCGTCCACGGTTCCGGCGCGGTGGCCGGGCTGATCCTGGTCGGGGCCATCACCAGCATCGGCCGGGGGGAGAAGGGCGGACGGGTCGGCGCCGCGATGCGCGCCGCGATCCCTGCCGCGATGTCGGAGGATCCGCGCGAGGCCGTGCGCGCACTCGGCTCGTTCGGGAACGCGCTCACCGGTCCGGTGGGGGGCAAGGGCGCTGTCTCCCAGGCCCTGTTCGGTGCCTCCCTCGGCACGCCTCCCCGGGTCCGGGCCGCCCTGTTCGACCGTGCCGTGAGCAACGACGAACTGCTCACGCGGCTGGATCTGCCGGTCCTCGTGTTGCACGGTGCACAGGATTCGGTCGTCGACGTCTCCGCCGCGCACCACGCCGCGTCCCTGCTGCGGCGCCCCACGACCTCGATCTGGGAGGGCGTGGACCACGGGCCGTTCGTCGAGGATCCGGACAGGTTCGTGGCCGAGGTGAGGGAGTTCGCCCGGAAGGCACTCCCGGAGTCGGAGACGCGGGTCGAACCCGGGCAGGGCAGTATGGAGGGGTGACGTCCCAGCCCAGCCGCCCGCATCGCGTGGCCGTGATCTCGGTCCACACCTCGCCGCTGGCACAGCCCGGAACCGGGGACGCAGGCGGTATGAACGTGTACGTCCTGCAGACCGCCGTCGAGCTCGCGCGTCGTGGGGTCGAAGTCGAGATCTTCACCCGTGCGACCTCGTCGGCCGATCCCGCCGTGCAGCAGGCGGCGCCGGGGGTGCTCGTCCGCAACATCGAGGCCGGCCCCTTCGAAGGACTCGACAAACACGACCTGCCGACGCAACTGTGTGCCTTCGCCGCAGGCGTCCTGCGCGAGGAAGCACGCCACCCGCAGGGCTATTACGATCTGGTGCACTCGCACTACTGGCTCTCCGGCCAGGTGGGCTGGCTCGCGCGCGACCGCTGGGGCGTACCCCTCGTACACACGGCGCACACACTCGCGGCGGTGAAGAACGCCTCGCTCGCCGCAGGGGACACCCCGGAACCGGCGGCCCGCCAGATCGGGGAACAGCAGGTCGTCGCGGAGTCCGACCGGCTGGTGGCCAACACCGAGGACGAGGCGGGTCAGCTCGAGCGGATCTACGGAGCCGCCCCCGCGAAGATCGACGTCGTCGCTCCGGGCGCCGACCTGAACCGGTACCGTCCCGGCGACCGGGTGGCGGCGCGCGCAGGACTCGGGCTCGACCCCCGGGAGACCGTCGTCGCGTTCGTCGGCCGGATCCAGCCGCTGAAGGCCCCGGACGTGCTGCTCGAAGCCGCGGCGCGGGCCCTCGCCGATGCGCCCGACCTTCCGTTGCACGTCCTGATCGTGGGAGGCCCTTCGGGTACCGGACTCGAACGGCCCGACGCGCTCATCCAACTCGCGTCCGCACTGGGGATCTCGTCGCGGGTCACCTTCCTTCCGCCGCAACCGCCGGACCGTCTCGTACAGGTCTACCGTGCGGCCGATCTCGTTGCCGTGCCGAGCTATTCGGAGTCGTTCGGTCTCGTCGCGATCGAGGCGCAGGCATGCGGCACTCCGGTGCTGGCCGCGAACGTGGGCGGACTCGGTGTGGCGGTCCGCGACGGGGAGACCGGAATGCTCGTCGAGGGACACCGCATCGACGACTGGGCGGCGGCATTGCGTTCTCTCGTGGGTGATCCCGATCGGCGCGCGCGGTTCGCGGCGGCGGCACCCGTGCATGCGGAGTCCTTCTCGTGGGAACACACCGCGGAAGGCCTGCTCGAGAGTTACCGGCGAGCAGGGATGAGACGCAACCGCGGCTTCGGCGCGGGCGAGCATTCGCTCCGCCGGCAGCGCGGGGTGTGGAAGTTGCGACGTACGAGAGGTGTCACTGCATGACCGGCCGGCTCATCGAACTGATCGAATCGACGCTGCGGGATCGTGAGCTCGAATTCTCCCTCAAGGAGGGCGGGCACTTCGTCGTCGAGCTTCCCGGCGAGAAGAAGCTCCGCACCACGACCTTGCTCAGTGTCGGACAGCACGGTGTGCGGGTCGAGGCGTTCGTGTGCCGCAAGCCGGACGAGAACTTCGAATCGGTCTATCGCTATCTGCTGCGGCGGAATCGCCGGCTGTACGGGGTGGCCTACACCCTGGACAAGGTCGGTGACATCTATCTCGTCGGCCGTATCGCCGAGCATGCGGTGACACCCGAGGAGATCGACGCGGTCCTCGGGCAGGTCCTCGAGGCTGCGGACTACGACTTCAACATCATTCTGGGTATCGGATTCATCACGTCGATCAAGCGCGAATGGGAGTGGCGTGTCTCCCGCGGTGAGCCGCTGCGCAATCTCGAGCCTTTCCGGCATCTCATCGAGGAGGAGACCGGGACGCCGTTCGAGGGTGATGCGAGCGACGATATCGATCGTGATGTGAGCGGCGATATCGACGACCGGCGCGAGACGAACGGTTGATCCGGCGCGGAATCGGCGTTGTCATCGGCGTGATGTTGTCCGGTTCGAGAGGTCCGAACCCCGCGAAAATGTGACGCTCCTCACATCGTTAGGTTTGTTCGCGGGGTGAGGGAACGCGTCGTTTCCAGCAAGCGACCAGGGGAAACGTCGATTCCGTCTGCGCATTCTTGTACGCCCGTACCGAAAAATCGGTCCGTGACCTCTCCGTGATGAGCCCCTACCGTCGATGTAGGCCCGATACCGACGGGCGTTACACACCGGCCCCGTAGCCGCTCGTTCCACCCCCGCGGGATACCGGATCCGCAACCCGCCGAGGGGTGGAGCGAGAGAGCGACCGGGCGTGCGTCAGCACCGCACCGAGATGTCGCCGGCACCGACCGTCCCCCGAGTGGGTGGACCTGTGAGTCGGGGGCCTCGCAAGCAGCCGGAAAGGATTCATCCACATGGCAAAGTTCAAGATCAAGCGCGCCCTGGGCACCCTCGCAGCCTCCACCGCCCTCATCGCAGCACCCTTCGCTCTGGGTGCCGGCACCGCCAATGCGGCATCCGGGAACTGGGATGCCGTTGCGCAGTGCGAGAGTGGCGGCAACTGGGCGATCAACACCGGTAACGGCTACTACGGTGGTCTGCAGTTCTCGCAGAGCACCTGGGAGGCCTACGGCGGCAGTGGATATGCGCACAATGCCTCGCGCGAGGAGCAGATCCGCGTTGCCGAGAACGTGCTCGCCGGACAGGGCGTGGGTGCATGGCCGGTGTGCGGTCAGTACCTCTGAGCCGAGCTCACGTCGAGCGTCCGAGCGCAGCTCGGGTAGCGTGCCGGGCCCCGTGTGCGATTCGTCGCACGCGGGGCCCGTTCGCGTCCGGAGAGTGAAGGGCGACACGGAAGGTCGTGTTCGGGGGCTATCCTCACATGCCTCTGTGACCGGCTTCACATCGCTGCGGTAGGGTGGCGTCGACCGAATGTCGGCACCGCGTGCCAGCCACAGAGCTCGGAGGATGAGAATGAGTTTCCGCAGTCCCTTTCCCGACGTCGACATCCCGGCATCGAGTGTCTACGACTTCCTCTTCGGTTCGCTCGACGAGTCCGATCTCGCCCGGCCGGCGTTGATCGACGGGGCGTCCGGCGCGGTGACGGACTACCGGACCCTCGTCGGTCAGGTCGACGCCGTGGCCGGTGCGCTCGCAGCCCGCGGTCTCGGGGTCGGCACCGTCGTCGGACTCCTGGCTCCCAATGTGCCGGCCTTCGCCTCCGTCTTCCACGGCATCCTGCGATCCGGTGCCACCGCAACGACGATCAACGCCCTCTACACCGCGGGGGAGATCTCGAAGCAGCTCGACGACTCCGGCGCGACCGCGCTGTTCACGGTCTCGCCGTTCCTTCCTCAGGCGAAGGAGGCCGCCGTGGCCGCCGGGATACCCGACGAGCTGCTCATCGTGCTCGACGGGGCGGAGGGCCACCCCTCCCTGCGTGATCTCCTCGCCGAAGGCGCCCCGGCCCCGGCCGTCGATTTCGATCCGGCGACCCATCTCGCGGTGCTGCCCTACTCCTCGGGCACGACCGGGCGGCCCAAGGGTGTGATGCTCACGCATCGCAATCTCGTCGCCAATGTCTCCCAGATCGAGCCGCGTATGGGTATCGGGGCCGACGATCGCGTGCTCGCGGTGCTTCCGTTCTTCCACATCTACGGCATGACCGTCCTGTTGAACGCGGCGCTGCACAACCGTGCGGCGCTGGTGACGATGCCGAAATTCGACCTCGTCGACTTCCTCACCGTCATCTCCGGTCACAAGTGCACGTACGTCTTCATCGCTCCGCCGGTCGCGGTGGCGCTCGCGAAGCATCCGCTCGTCGATCAGTACGACCTGTCGAGCGTGCACACGATCTTCTCCGGTGCCGCCCCTCTCGACAAGGAACTCGCCGGAGCGGTCGCCGAGCGTCTCGGCTGCAACGTCCGGCAGGGTTACGGGATGTCGGAGCTGAGCCCGGTGTCGCATGCGATTCCCTTCGACGACAACGAGACCGAGTTGGATGCGGTCGGCCCGACCATCGCCAACATGGAGTGCAAGATCGTCGATCCCGCGACCGGTGAGGAAGTGGAGTACCCCACGGACGAAGGTGTGTCCGCGCCCGGTGAACTCTGGTGCAAGGGGCCGAACGTCATGGCCGGATATCTCGGTAACCCCGAGGCCACGGCCGATACGCTCGACGAGGACGGCTTCCTCCACACGGGTGACATCGCCACTGTCGATGCGCACGGTGTCGTCCGGATCGTCGATCGGCTCAAGGAACTCATCAAGTACAAGGGCTACCAGGTTCCTCCCGCAGAACTGGAGGCACTGCTGCTCACGCATCCGCAGGTCGCCGATGCCGCGGTGATCGGGGTCCACGACGACGAAGGCGAAGAGGTCCCCAAGGCGTTCGTCGTACGTCAACCGGACGCGACGATCACCGAGGACGAGATCATGGCGTTCGTGGCCGAACGTGTCGCGCCCCACAAGAAGGTGCGGCAGGTGGAGTTCATCGACATCGTGCCGAAGTCCGCTGCCGGCAAGATCCTCCGGAAGGACCTCCGCGCCCTGCAGGGCTGACGACCGCCACGCGGTTCCGATGCCGCTGCCGGAACCGCGTCGCGGAGCGGCTGCCGCCGTCCGTCAGACGGCGAGCATGTGTGGAAGTCCCGCCCGGTAGCGGTCCGCGTCCGCGCGGCGCAGCGGTTCGAGTTCGGGGGGTTCGTGCAATCGGTACTGCGCGGGCGGCGGCGCGGACGAACCAGCGGCCTCCAGCAGTGCTCCCACCGCTGCCCGGGCGGATTCGTTGGCGCCCTCCATCGTCGCGAGGTCGATGTCGGTGCGCACGTAGTCGCCGGCGAGGAACAGGTTCGGTATCGCCGTGCGCGCCTCGGGGCGATGCGCGAGCGACCCGGCGGTGTTGATGAGGAGTGGGGTGTCGTTCCGGTTTCCTCCCGGCCCCCACCGGACTCCGGGGTCGAGGAACCACGAGACGATGTCGTTCTCGTCGATCGCTCCGGTGCCGTCCTCGAGGCACGCAGCCATCTGGGCCCATGTCTCGCGGGCGATCTCCTCGGCCGTGCACTGTTTGGCGGTCTTGCCGTAGAGGATGCCGGGGGTGTCCCAATCCGAGATGTCCACCGACAGGCAGTCGTGAGCCGAGCCGTCCCCGTATCGGGCGGCGAAGTCGCCCCGCCAGAACTGCGCCTGACTGATCGAGGTCAGTGCCCACGGAGACCCCAGATAGGCGACATGACCGGCCGCGATGGGCGTGGGCCGGCGCAGGAAGTACTGGATGCCGACCATCCAGTCGGTGACGAGCTCGTTCATCGCCTCCAGGTGCGGATCCAGTGCGAGGATCTGCGGGGACCACAGCGACACGGCACGCTCGGCGGGCATCGCCGCGACGTACCAATCGGCGTCGACCGTCGCGCGGGCGCCGGACCTGTCGGTGACCCGCGCACCGGTGATCCTGCCGCCGGAGACTTCCAGTGCTTCTGCGCCCCAGCCCATTTCGAACTTCACTCCGAGTTCGCGCAGGAGTTGCGCCCACGGATCGATCCACGCCTCGTTCGTCGGGGCCGACAACACCCGGTCGAGATGACCGTATTGCGGGACCACGCCCATGGCGTTCCACACGAAGGCCTGGCCCATGATGCCGATCGTGCGGGTCGACACGGTCTGCGGGCGCGCTGCGACGAGCTGCCGGGTCAGGGCCGAGACGAGAATGTCCCGGTAGCCCTGCGACTTGCCCTCCGCTTCGAGGGTCTGCGCCCAGGTCTCGTTCTCCCACTGGCCGTTCCGGCGCTCGATGCTGCTGGTGAGGAACATGACGAGTTTACGCACGAAGACGCCCAGTTCGTCCGCGGGAATCGCTCCTCCGAGCGAGAAGGCGGCGGACAGGCTCTCCTGCAGGGTGAGCGGGTCGTAGATGTCGAAACGTGGCGGTGCGATCGACGCGGGTGCCGTGAGGTCGGGCGCGCCGGGAATCGCCATCCGGAAGGCATGCCCTGCCACGAGGTTGTCGAAGACCCCGTTCGGGTTGCCGGGGAAGGGGATCCGGCGCATCGTATCCGGGATGTGTTGGTAGAAACCGGGGAAGAACCGGAAACCGTGCTCCCCGGGCAGGTCCAGACGTCCCCCGGCTCCGGTGCCGGGGGACGGGATGCTGCGTGCCTTTCCGCCGAGGGCGCTCGGTTCGAAGACCGTGACGTCGAAGCCCCGTTCGACGAGTTCGTGGGCGGCGGTCAGTCCCGCCATCCCACCCCCGAGAACCGCGACGCGACGCCCACCCGCATGCACCGCGGGTGATCGACGTGCCGGACGGGCCGCTGCGGTCGGTGGCAGGGCGGCGACCGCGCCGAGCGCCCCCAGGGCGGTGAGTACGGCTCGGCGGGACAGATGTGCATCGGACATGGGACCCCCGGAGTGTCGACGACGATGGAGCGTGGTGGGCGGCGCGAACCGACCGTGTAGGCAACACGCGTTGTCAGATATAGCCCACGATGGGGGCGCCCGTAGGGAAATCGCCTCCCGAGCGTGTCAGGATTGAACCATGAGTATCGGAACACTTGTTCTGCTCCGCCACGGCGAGAGCGAATGGAACGCGATGAACCTGTTCACCGGCTGGGTGGACGTGCACCTGACCGACAAGGGGATCGCCGAGGGGAAGCGCGCCGGCGCCCTCCTCGCCGAGCACGGCGTGCTGCCCGACGTCTCCTACACCTCGCTGCTGCGTCGCGCGATCAGCACTGCCAATTTCGCGCTCGACGCGGCCGACCGGCACTGGATCCCCGTGACCCGTGACTGGCGTCTCAACGAGCGTCACTACGGCGCGCTCCAGGGCAAGAACAAGTCCGAGATCAAGGACGAGTTCGGCGAGGAGCAGTTCATGCTGTGGCGCCGCAGCTACGACACCCCGCCCCCGCCGATCGAGCCGGGCTCGAAGTACAGCCAGGACACCGACGTGCGGTACGCGAACGTCGACGAGGTTCCGCTCACCGAGTGCCTGAAGGACGTCGTCGAACGCCTGATCCCGTACTGGGAGTCCACGATCTCCCAGGATCTGCTCGCGGGGAAGACCGTGCTGGTCACCGCGCACGGCAACTCGCTGCGCGCGCTCGTCAAGCATCTCGACGGGATCTCCGACGACGACATCGCCGGCCTGAACATCCCGACGGGTATCCCGCTCCGCTACGACCTGGACGAGAACCTCCGCCCGCTGAATCCGGGCGGTACCTACCTCGATCCCGAGGCCGCCGCTGCGGGTGCGGCCGCAGTCGCGAATCAGGGCGCGAAGTAGCAGTTCCTGCCCGGAATGCATCCGACCCCGTCGCCGCCCGGCGACGGGGTCGCCTCGTCTTCGGCCGGCGAACTCCCGGTGAACAACGGGGCAACAACCGAAAAATGCGGTGTGACGTGCGGTGAACGCCTGCCACCCGCTGTTCGCCCGGGTGCCGGTGTCATTACGATTCCAGATGTGAGTGTTACGCAGGCCGTCTTACTGGCCGTGGTCGCCGCCGTTCTCGGCGCGATCGGTACCTTCGCCGCCGTGAAACTGGCGGAGCGCCGAGCGCACGGCCGCGACGAGACGGACCTCACCATGGTCGACGTGCTCGACAACGTCGTGCACGGTTCGTCGACCGGGATCGCGGTGGTCGACAAGTTCCACGACGTCATCCTGTTCAACTCCAGGGCCGAGGAGCTCGGGCTCGTACGCAACCGCCTGATCGACGATCGCGCCTGGGCCGCGGCCAACAAGGTGCTCGAGACACGCACGCCGCTCGAACTCGATCTCGGCACGAAGGCCCCGCACGGCCGGGATCACCTCGCGGTGCGCTGCACGATCCGGCCTCTGCTCGACCGCGACCCGCGGTTCGTCGTGCTCTACGCCTTCGACGATTCCGAGCAGGTCCGTATGGAGGCCACCCGCCGCGATTTCGTCGCCAACATCAGTCACGAGCTCAAGACACCGGTCGGGGCGATGGCACTGCTCGCCGAAGCGCTGCTCGAATCGGTCGACGACCCCGATACGGTGCGCTACTTCGGGGAACGAGTGCAACGTGAGGCCACCCGACTCGGCAACATGGTGACCGAGCTGATCGCGCTGTCGAGACTGCAGGGCGCCGAGAAGCTCCCCGATCTCGAAGTGGTCGACGTCGACACCGTGGTGAAGGAAGCACTCGAACGGACACGGCTCACCGCGGAGAACGCCTCCATCACGATCACCACCGATCGGCCGAGCGGCTACGAAGTACTCGGCGACCGGACCCTGCTGGTCACTGCGCTGACGAACCTCGTGGAGAACGCGATCGCCTACTCGCCGTCCGGTTCGCCCGTCACGATCAGCAGGTCGTTGCGCGACGGCAAGGTCGCGATCGCCGTCACCGACCGGGGTATCGGCATCGCGAAAGAGGATCAGGAGCGCGTCTTCGAGCGCTTCTTCCGCGTCGACAAGGCGCGGTCGCGGGCCACCGGCGGGACGGGGCTCGGCCTCGCCATCGTCAAGCACGTGGCAGCGAACCACCACGGTGAGATCACCTTGTGGAGCAAGCCGGGGACCGGCTCCACGTTCACCCTTCTCGTTCCTGCCCATGTGGAGGAGAGCGAGGACGAGACCGTCCCGTGCGCCGAGAAGGTGAGCGGATCGTGAAACAGACTCCACCCGGACTCCCGGGCGGACGGATCGAGAAACAAACGGAGGACCAGGCCGTGACGCGTGTGCTGATCGTCGAGGACGAGGAATCGTTGGCGGATCCGCTCGCCTTCCTGCTGCGCAAGGAGGGTTTCGAGACGACGATCGCTGGCGACGGCCCGTCCGCCCTCGCCGAGTTCGACCGGGAAGGCGCAGACATCGTCCTGCTCGATCTCATGCTGCCGGGCATGAGCGGCACCGACGTGTGCAAGCAATTGCGGACCCGCTCGGGCGTGCCGGTCATCATGGTCACCGCCCGCGACAGCGAGATCGACAAGGTGGTCGGTCTCGAACTCGGCGCCGACGACTACGTCACCAAGCCGTACTCGGCGCGCGAACTGATCGCCCGGATCCGGGCGGTCCTGCGGCGCGGAGCCGACACCGAGAGCGAGGCCGACGTCTCCGACGGACTGCTCGAGGCGGGACCGGTGCGGATGGACGTCGACCGCCACGTCGTCCACGTCAACGGAGAGCCGGTCGCCTTGCCGCTCAAGGAGTTCGACCTGCTCGAATATCTGCTGCGCAATTCCGGGCGGGTACTCACGCGGGGCCAGCTCATCGACCGGGTGTGGGGAGCCGACTACGTCGGCGACACGAAGACCCTCGACGTGCACGTCAAACGCCTGCGTTCGAAGATCGAGGAGGATCCGGCCAAGCCGCGCCATCTCGTGACCGTGCGCGGCCTCGGATACAAGCTGGAGGCCTGAGGCCGCTCGGTCAGATCGTCGAGGGTCCGTCCCCTCGGTGACCTGCCTGTGCCACCGCGGTCGCAGGATGGATCGCGATCAGACCGAGCCCCTGGCGACGGCGGCACAGGCGTGCGAGCTCGTCGTAGGCCGCGACGCCGAGCAACTCGGTGAGTTCGGGTGCGTAGGACTGCCAGACCGGGCGTTCGCCGACGTGCGCGTCCGGTGATCCGGAGCAGTACCAGTCGAGGTCGTGCCCGCCCTCACCCCAACCGCGGCGGTCGTACTCGGTGATCACGGTGCGCAGCACCTCGGTGCCGTCGGGGCGCTCCACCCAGTCCTGGGTGCGGCGGATCGGCAGCTGCCAGCACACGTCCGGTTTCATCTCGAGCGGTTCGATGCCGCGACGCAGCGCCATCGTGTGCAGCGCGCAGCCCTGACCGCCGTCGAAACCCGGACGGTTGAGGAAGATGCACGCGCCCTTGTAGCGGCGTGTGCGCAGAGCCGGTTCGTCGTCGATCTCGTCCTCTTCGAGATAGCCCTTCTTCCCCAGACCCTTGTCCATGAACTGCCAATCGGCGGGCGTGAGGTGTTTCACTGCCTTCGCCAATTTCTTCCGGTCGTCGTCGTCGGAGAGGAACGCGCCGTGGGAACAGCAGCCGTCGTCGGGCCGTTCGGCGATGATGCCCTGGCAGGCCGGAGTGCCGAACACGCAGGTCCACCGGGAGAGGAGCCAGGTCATGTCGGCGGCGATGACGTGTTCGTCGTTGTCGGGATCGATGAACTCGACCCATTCCCGGGGAAAGTCGAGAGGGACTTCGGGGGCCGGATCGAGCTTGTGCGGACCGTGGGACATACCTGCTGTCACAGGTCCCGACGGTAGACCCAGTACCGTATTGATGTGCGCTTAGGGGTACTCGACGTCGGAAGCAACACCGTTCACCTTCTGGTGGTGGACGCCCATCGCGGTGGGCACCCTACGCCGATGAGTTCGACGAAGGCCACGTTGAGGCTGTCGGAGAACACGGACGACAACGGCGACATCACACCGCGCGGCGCCGACCGGCTCGTCGAGACCACTGCCGAATTCGCCAGCATCGCCCGCACGTCGGGATGTGGAGAACTCATGGCCTTCGCGACGTCGGCGGTGCGCGACGCCGGAAACTCCGAGGTGGTGCTCGAGCGCGTGCGCCGGGAGGCCGGGGTCGCGCTGGATGTACTCTCGGGGGAAGACGAAGCGCGACTGACCTTCCTGGCGGTGCGACGCTGGTACGGCTGGAGTGCCGGACGAATCCTCGGGCTCGACATCGGGGGTGGTTCGCTGGAACTTGCCTACGGTGGCGACGAGGATCCCGAGATCGCCTACTCCCTCCAACTCGGTGCGGGACGCCTCACTCGCGACTGGTTTCGCGAGGATCCGCCCGGCAAGCGCCGCATCTCGGCGCTGCGCGACTGGCTCGACGCCGAGCTGGCCGAACCGGCCAAGGTTCTGCGCAGCGCCGGCGATCCGGATCTGTGTGTCGGCACCTCCAAGACCTTCCGGACCCTGGCGCGATTGACCGGTGCGGCGCCCTCCTCGGCGGGCCTGCGAGTGCAGCGCACCCTGACGGCGAGCGGGCTGCGTCAGCTCATCGCGTTCATCTCGCGGATGACCACGGCCGACCGGGCCGAACTCGAAGGGGTCAGTTCGGACCGATCCGAACAACTCGTCGCCGGTGCCCTCGTCGCAGAGGCCAGCATGCGTGCCCTCGGAGTGGAAACGCTGCAGATCTGCCCCTGGGCATTGCGGGAAGGCCTGATTCTCCGGAAGCTCGATACGAACATGGCTGGCGAACTGGTGGTGGCAACCTGATGAGCGAGAATCGCAGCAACGACACGGGGCAGATCTCCGTTGCCGAGCTGTTGGCGCGTAACGGCCAGAAGGTGGGTACGCGGGCCGGGGGACGACGTCGCAGAGGTGCGAGCGGCGGCATCTCCGTCGCCGAGCTCACGGGGGAGATCCCGGTCACCCGGGCGTCCGACGACAAGCCCGAGGCCGCTGCACGCCGGGCGGTGGAGTCCGAACCACCGGCGGTGCGACCGGATCCGGTACCGGCTCCCGTGACGGCGGAAGCCGAACCATCCGCACCGAAGGCGCCGCCGGAGTTGGAGGCGACGCGGGTCACGCCGAAGGCTGCCTCGCCGAAGCCGGCCACATCGCCGGTGCCGGACGCCGAGAAGACCACCGTGACTCCGCGGGTCGCCGTGAAGTCCCGGTCCGCTGCGCCGGCGGCGAAGCCGAGCGGTGCCACGCCCGCTGCACCGGCGGCGAAGGCGGGTGCTGCCACGTCTGCTGCGCCGAAGATCGAGTCTCCGACGGAGATCATCCGTCCCGAGGCGCTTCCGCGCCGGGCGCGTGCTCATCTCGGCACCGTCGCCGCTACTCCCGCGCGGCCGGGCGATGCTTCGCCGGGGGCGTCGTCGGCCTCCGAGGCGAAGTCCGATGCGGCGTCTGCCGTCTCGATGCGGAAGAAGTCCGCGACCAGCGAGCCGCGATTGCTCTCGGGGCCCGCGAGCGACCTGCAGGGCACCGGTTCCGATGAGGACGATTCCACCGACCCCCACGGTCCGGCGGCCCCGGCCTCCGGTTCGGCGCCCGAGGAGACCGCGGCGACGTCGCGGTCCTCGCGGAAAGCCCGCGGCACGGCGTCGGATTCGGCCGGGGGTTCGGCGAGCAGGAAGCGCGAGGACGGGAAGCGCGAGGACACCGAACAGGGCAGCAGCCTCAAGCAGTGGGCGCTGCTGATCGGTGAGAGTGTGGCAGCCATCGTCGCCGGCGGGTTGCTGTTCAAGGGTTTCGAGCGGTTGTGGGATCTGATGCCCTGGGTCGCGTTCGCGCTCGCGCTGGTCGTGATCGTGGGTCTCGTTGCGCTCGTGCGTGTCCTGCGTCGCACCGACGACATCACGAGTCAGCTCATCGCCCTCGCGGTGGGGGCGTTCGTGTCCTTCGGGCCTCTCCTGTTCCTCCTGCCCGGCGGGTGAGCCGATGGTGACCGCGCAGGGGATCCGGGTAGGACTGTCCACCGCTTCGGTGTATCCGGAGAACACCGAAGCGGCGTTCCGCTTCGCCGCGGATCTCGGCTTCGACGGTGTCGAACTGATGGTGTGGGCGGAGCCCGTGAGCCAGGATCCGAGAGCGGTGGAACGGCTCGTCCGCGAGTACGGGATCCCGGTGCTCGCCGTCCATGTGCCGTGTCTGCTCATCTCCCAGCGGGTGTGGGGAGCGGATCCCGCCGCGAAGCTCGACCGCTCGGTGCGTGCCGCCGAGATCCTCGGCGCGGAGACGGTGGTGGTCCATCCGCCCTTCCGGTGGCAGCGTCGCTACGCGGAGGGCTTCGTCGAGCAGGTGGCGGCACTCGAGGCCGGCAGCGACGTGGTGGTGGCGGTCGAGAACATGTATCCGATGCGGGCCGACATGGTCTTCGGTGGTCGTGATCGCGGAGCCGAGCGTCTGCGCAGGCGCGGTCCGGGCCGTGCGGTCTCGGCGTACAGCCCCTCGCTCGACCCCACCGACACCGGCTTCGCGCACTACACCCTCGACCTGTCGCATACCGCGACGGCAGGAGCCGATGCGTTCGCGCTGGCGGATCGGATGGGGGAGGGCCTGGCCCATCTCCACCTCGCGGACGGCAGAGGATCGTCCCTCGACGAGCATCTGGTCCCCGGGACGGGCAATCAGCCGTGCGCCGAGGTCTGCCGTCGGCTCGCCGCGAGCGATTTCGGTGGTCACGTGGTGCTCGAGATCAGCACGCAGAGCGCCCGCACGCGAGCGGAGCGCGCCGGGATGCTCGCGCGATCGCTGTCGTTCGCGCGAACGCATCTGAACCGCTCTGCGACCCGCGCGATCACGATGGGGCCGGAGAGCCCTCGTCCCACGGACGCCGCCCGGTTGTCCGCCGTGTCAGAGAGCGGCGAGCCCGGCAGCGAGCACCGCGACACCTGAGATCAGGACGCCGGCGGTGAGACAGGCCGCTCCGAGCAACACGGAGACGAACATCCTGCCGGGTCGCTCGGGTTCGGGTCCGAGCACCGACAGGAAGAATCCCGCCGGAATGAGGATCGCGGAGCCGAGTACCGCCACGGTGCCGGCCGCCGACCACCCGGGTGATGCGCCGACCGCGTGGGTGAGGACGGCGATGAGGAGACCGAGGGTGACGAGAACTCCCGCGTGGGCATGCCCGGCCCGGAAGAATGCTTTCTGAAGGTCGTTGGCGGGCACTCCGCCCGACGCGACGCGCAGCAGGAAGGTGCCCCCGAAGGCGATGCCGGCGACGGTGAGCAGGGTGCCACCGAGAACGATGATCACGAGCGGATGCATGGAACCTCCTCGGGTTCGCGACGAGTCTGCCCCTGGGTGGATAGTTGCGCTATCCAATACTGGATAGCTGTAGTATCCGATGTCAAGGACGGAGGTGAACTGTGCGTATCTCGGAACTCGCCGAGCGCTCCGGCGTGCCGCTGCCGACCGTGAAGTACTACCTGCGGGAGGGGCTGCTCATGCCGGGCGTGGCGACGAGTGCCACCTCCGCGACCTACGACGACACCCACCTCCGCCGGCTGGCGCTCGTCCGGGCGCTCGCCGCGCAGGGTTTGCCGCTCGAGAAGATCAAGACCGTGGTCGACCTCGTCGACCATCCCCGCGACGATCTGTTCACCGAACTCGGGCGCGCCATCGCGGCCCTGCCGCCCTATGTGGGCGATCCTGCCGGTCCCGACTTTCCGCGAGCGCGTCGACTGCTCGAGCGACTCGGCCAGATGTACGACCCGAGATTCGCGGCCGTGGCACAGCTCGAACATGCGCTCGCGGCGCTCGAAGCGGGCGGTCTGCGGATGGGGGATCGGCGAACCGACACCTACGGCCGCCATGTGCTCGCCATCGCCGAAGTGGATCTCGAGTTGCTGCCCACGCACTCGCGCGAGGCCACCGTCGAGGCCGCTGTTCTCGGTACCGCCCTCTACGAGCCGGTGCTCACGGCCATGCGCAGGCTCGCCCATCAGCACCTCGCCGCCCGGATGTTCGGGAACGGCGAACCGGCGGCACCCGGTGGGGAGCCGGACCGTCCCGACCAGCAGGAGCAGCAGTGACCATCATCGACCGGCCCTTCCGTGACCTCACCGCGATCACCCGGCTCCCGGAGGGCGATAGCGGCGGGACCGCCGGCTGGCAGGCCCATATCGCCCCGACGTGGACGATCGGGCCCAAGGTGCACGGCGGGTGCATGCTCGCCGTGTGCGCCGCCGCCGCCCGCCGATCGGTACTCGACGCGGGGGTCGATTCCCTCACTCAACCTCTCGCCGTGAGCGCCTCGTTCGTGTCGGCACCGGATCCGGGAGAGGTCGAACTGACCACGGTCCTCCGCAAGCAGGGGAAGCAGATCGGCGTCGTCGACGTCGAACTGTCCCAGGCCGGCCGGGTCGCGGTCCGTGCGAGTGTCACGCTCGGGACTCCGGACACCGAAGAACCCTTCTACACCGTGCCCCACCGCGCGACCACCGTGCCCGCCGAGCCACCGGCCGAATCGGTGCTGATCACGCCCGATCACCCGATGGGGCAGATCGTGAAGTTCGCCTCGTCCTCGCGGATGCGGGTCGACGGTTCCACCGCGCGCTTCCTCGACGGCGAGCAGGGCGAGCCCATGGTGTCGATGTGGACGCGGCCGCTCCCGGGTGACGAGGAGGATGTCGACACCTCGGTGCTCTTCGCCCTCATGTGCGGCGACGTCTCCGCGCCCGTCACGATGAATCGCGGAAGATTCGGCTGGGCCCCGACCGTGCAGCTCACGGCATATCTGCGGCGGGTGCCGGCTCCGGGATGGCTGCGCGTCGTCGCCGAGAGCAGCGTCCTCGGCAACATCTGGTTCGAGGAGGACCACACCGTCGTCGACTCGACCGGCGCGGTCGTCGTGCAGTCGCGGCAGCTGGCCATGATGCCGCGCTGACGTCGGGCCGGATCCCGTGGGCGGCCGCTCCGGAAGGCCGACGGTCCACCGTGATGCGGACCGCACGGGCTGCCGTGGCAGGCTGTCCCCCATGACGAGAATCGCAGTGATCGGTGGTGGCAGGATCGGTGAGGCGCTGATCTCGGGCCTGCTGAGCAACGGCTTCGCAACGAAGGACCTCGTGGTCGCCGAGAAGTTCGGCGAGCGACGCGAACAACTCACCCGCGAGTACTCGATCCGGGTCACCGACAGCACCTCCGACGCCGCGGAGGGCGCCGACGTGGTGGTCGTGGCGGTCAAGCCCAACGATGTGGATGCCGTCGTCACGGATCTCGCGGCGGTGGACGCGGGGAACGACGACGAGCAGATCCTGGTGTCGCTCGCTGCGGGCATTCCCACGGTGCGCTACGAGACGAAGCTCCCGGCCGGATTCCCGGTCGTGCGCGTGATGCCGAACACCCCGATGCTGGTCGGGCAGGGCGCAAGCGTGCTGGCGGCGGGCAGGTACGTCAAGCAGCAGCATCTCGACACGGTCCGCGAGATCCTCGCGACGGTCGGAACCGTCTCGGTCGTTCCCGAGTCGCAGATCGATGCGGTCACCGCGGTGTCCGGCTCCGGGCCCGCCTACTTCTTCCTCGTCGCCGAGGCGATGATCGACGCCGGGGTCGGGCTCGGTCTCACGCGCGCTGTGGCCACCGATCTGGTGGTGCAGACGATGACCGGTTCGGCCGCCATGCTCGCGCAGTCGGGGGACAACGCCGCCGATCTGCGTGCCGCGGTCACCTCGCCCGGCGGAACCACTGCGGCGGCGATCCGGGAACTCGAGCGCGGTGGGCTGCGCACCGCCTTCTACGAGGCCCTGGACGCCGCGAAGCGTCGCTCGGCGCAGCTCGGTGCGGCGTCGGAGCAAGCTTCGGGCACTGCCTGAACAGACTCGAGGGTGCCGCCCGCACGGGCTCGCGGGTGCCGCCCGGACAGTCCTCCCGATACCGCCTGACAGGTGTCCGGGGGAGGCGTAGCGTGGCGACGAACTGCTCGCCGGCCGGAAATTCCCAGCTGCATCGTCGCACAGGAACCATTCGTCACGCTAAGCTCGAATCAGCACGTGCGTGTCTGTTCCGCCGGAGGGGAAGCCGGCGGCGCGGGCGTGCCGGAGGTGTGTAATGGTTTCAGGAAACACGCCGTCGAAGGGTCAACCTCAAGACGGACAGTCGGTTCTCGCCGGTACCCAATTCCTGACGGTTGCCGAAGTGGCAGCTCTCATGAGGGTCTCGAAGATGACCGTATACAGGCTGGTGCACAGTGGCGAACTGCCTGCGGTGCGCGTGGGACGGTCGTTCCGCGTGCATGCGAAGGCCGTTCACGACTATCTCGAGACGTCCTACTTCGACGTCGGATAGGACCTCGGACAGGACGGTTCGACAGGCCGGTGGTGACACCGGCCCGACGACGGTCTCCGGGTGCGCGATGGTGGTTGCGTCCCGGGGCGGACCTCGGTTTCACGCCGGTACGCCGCCCCGGTAGGATTGCTTGTCGTCGTACCGGCCAGCCGGTGTCGTGAGGCGCTGTAACTCGTCGCCACGAGGCCCAGCGTCGACATACATCAGGCGTACGTCACCGGCGTGCGCAGGAACGCTACAAGGAACGTGAGGGATGCCCACATGGGATCTGTGATCAAGAAGCGCCGTAAGCGCATGTCGAAGAAGAAGCACCGCAAGCTGCTCCGCCGCACCCGAGTGCAGCGTCGTAAACTCGGCAAGTAAGCCCTGTATCTGTCCGATGCCCGTCACCCTCGCGGTGGCGGGCATCGTTCGTCTCCGCGTCCGGAAAGGGACGAGAGTTCACTCCCGCGCCGTGCGTGTGCAGCGAAGTGGCCGTATTGTGGGACGGCATACCGTGCCGGGACGAATGTGACCTCCGGCGCGTGTGTGGTTGCAGGGGGTTAGCGAGTGGGTGTGCATACGCACGAGGTGGCACCGCCACGGGTCGTGCTGGTGACGGGTGCGAGCCGGTTCCTGGGTGGATTCCTCGTCACCAGGCTTGCCCAGAATCCGGAGATCGAACGGGTGATCGGCGTCGACACCCAGTCACCGAGCAAGGACATGCTCCGCCGCATGGGGCGGGCCGAGTTCGTGCTGGCCGACATCCGCAATCCGCTCATCGGCAAGATCATCCGCAACATGGACGTCGACACCGTCGTTCACGCCTCGGCGGTGACCAAGGCTCCCAAGTCGGGTAGCCGCGCAGCGATGAAGGACATGAACGTCCTCGGCGCGATGCAGTTGTTCGCGGTGTGCCAGAAGGCCCCGACGGTGCGCAGGATCGTGCTGCGCTCCTCGTCCGTCCTCTACGGCTCGAGCGCCAAGGATCCGGCCAAGTTCACCGAGGAGATGAGCGCCCGCCGCCGGCCCACGGGCGCCTTCGCCCGCGACATGATCGAGGTCGAGGGATATCTGCGAGGCGTCGCCCGACGGCGGAGCGACATCGCCACCACCATCCTCCGGCTCGCCCCTACCGTCGGGAACCGGCTGCCGGGTTCGGTGTCGAGCTATCTCACCTCCCCGCTCGTTCCCAACGTGCTCGGCCGCGACGCGCGCCTGCAGTTGCTGCACGAGGAGGACGCCCTCGGCGCACTCGAGCACGCAGTGATCGCCGGGCCGCCCGGGACGTACAACATCGCCGGGGACGGAATCGTCATGATGACGCAGGCGGTGCGCCGAGCAGGGGGGATGACGGTACCGATGCCCTACGCTCTGTTCCGCACCGTCGGGCACGCGCTCATGGGTTCGGTGATGAACTCGTTCACCAAGGAGGAACTCGACTACTTCCACTTCGGATGCGGACTCGACACCACGCGTATGCGCCACGAGTTCGGATTCGAACCACGCTGGACCACGAAAGAGGCGCTCGACGACTTCGCGCGCGGACTCGCCCTCACCCGTCTCGTGAAGACCGAATGGGTGGACAAGTCCGAGTCGCTGGCGCTTTCCGCGCTCGGATACACGAGGGAGACACGATGACGGAGGTTGCGAAGGTCATCCCGCTGCACGCCGGGAACCGCCGTCCCGGTGGCCGCGCCCCCCGTGCGCCGCACCCGTCGATGGGCCCTCCACCCACGCCCGAGCAGATGAGCCGCACCGATCGGTTCGTCGAGGAGATGCGCAGCAGCCTCGTACAGCAGGTCACCGCCACCGCAGAATTCGTCCGCCGGCGGATGACCGGCGACTACGAGGTCGACGACTTCGGATTCGATCCGCACTTCACCGACAACATCGTCCTGCCGGTCCTGCGCCCCCTCTTCGACAAGTGGTTCCGCGTCGAGGTCCGCGGCATCGAGAACATCCCTGCCGAAGGGCGCGCACTCGTCGTCGCCAACCACGCGGGGACATTGCCCGTGGATGCGCTGATGACCTCCGTGGCCGTGCGCGACCACGCGGATCGCCCCCTGCGCATGCTCGCCGCCGACCTCGCTTTCGGGCTCCCGGTGGTCGGCACGGTGACCCGCAAGGCCGGGCACACCCTCGCGTGTCACCCCGACGCCGAGCGTCTGCTCGATCAGGATCAGGTGGTCGCCGTGTTCCCCGAGGGTTACAAGGGGCTCGGCAAACCGTTCAGTGAACGCTACAAGCTGCAGCGATTCGGACGTGGGGGCTTCGTCTCGGCGGCCCTGCGCACCCAGGCGCCGATCGTGCCGTGCTCGATCGTCGGATCCGAGGAGATCTACCCGAACATCGCCGACCTCACCTCGCTCGCACGCCTGCTCGGCCTGCCGTACTTCCCGATCACTCCGCTGTTCCCGGCGTTCGGGCCGCTCGGTATCGTGCCGCTCCCGTCGAAGTGGTACATCGAGTTCGGGACGCCCATCGTCACCGACGTCTACGACGACGCCGCAGCCGAGGACCCGATGGTGCTGTTCGAGGTCACCGACCACGTGCGCGAGACGATCCAGCAGACGCTCTACAAACTGCTCACGCGCCGCCGCAACGTCTTCCTCGGCTGACCGCCGATCTCACGCCGCTCGATCGCGGCGGTATCGTCACGCCGCTCGATCGCGGCGGCGCCCGACGAGGACCGCCACCGCACCACCGGCAGCCCCGAGCCCGAGCGCCGTGGGCACCCCGACCTTCGCCGCCTTGCGCGCGGTGCGGAAATCGCGGATCTCCCACCCGCGGGTCCGCGCGACCTGCCGGAGGTCCGGATCCGGGTTGATCGCGACGGCGGTGCCCACCACCGACAGCATCGGCACGTCGTTGTGACTGTCCGAATAGGCGGTGCACCGCTTGAGATTGAGGCCCTCCCGGATCGCGAGGGCACGCACCGCGTGCGCCTTGCCCAGGCCGTGCAGGATGTCGCCCACCAGCCTGCCGGTGAACACACCGTTCTCCGACTCGGCGACAGTGCCGAGGGCGCCCGTGAGTCCGAGGCGTTTCGCGATGACATCGGCCAGCTGGACCGGGGTCGCGGTCACGAGCCATACCTGCTGACCCGCGTCGAGATGCATCTGCGCGAGGGCCCGGGTGCCCGGCCAGATCTTGTCGGCGATGATCTCGTCGTAGATCTCCTCGCCGAGCCGGCGCAATTCCTCGGTGGACCTGCCCTGCACGAACGACAGTGCCTTGTCGCGGCCGGTCGCGACGTCGTTCAGGTTCTCCTTGCCGGTGAGCCGGAACTTGATCTGTTGCCACGCGAACTCGAACAGGTCGGATTTGTCGAAGTAGTCGCGTGCGACGAGGCCGCGGGCGAAGTGGATGATCGACGCGCCCTGCACCATCGTGTTGTCGACGTCGAAGAACGCCGCTGCGGTCAGATCGTGCGGGACGGGTGCGGTGTCGGCGGAAGGTTCCGGTTCGATCCGGGATTCCTGCAATGCGAGAGCGGCATCGGCGCTCGCCTCACCTGCGAGATTGGCGCGGACCTCTTCCTCGCTCGGTCCGAACTTGCGGGAGAAGAGCCGACGTCCGGGCCGGATGATGCGCGCCCAGGTCTCACCCATGCCCCATCCGTAGGGAAACGAACGTCCTGGCACTCGCACCTCCGGTGTCGTGACGGGCGGGGCTGAAAACAACGGGTGGGCCGTGCCCGCCGCATATGCGGGCGGCCCCGGCCAAGCCTAGCCCGCGTCGGCGCTCGTCACGGGGAGGTCGTTGCGGCCGTGACCGGGTGTGACGTTCCTCTCGACGGGTCGTCGCGCACAGTGGAGGCATGAGTGAGCATTCTTCTCCGGTCGCGGACGGGTCCGCGAGCCGTCATCATCTGACCCTGCTCGTCCGCGCGGGATGCGGTGCGTGCGGTCCCGCCCGCGAGCGACTCGACGCTCTCGCGGAGGAGCTCGGGGTGGAGGTCACCTGCATCGACGTCGATCTCGCTGCCGCAACCGATCCCGATCTGCGGGCCGAATTCGGAGACCGTCTGCCCGTCGTTCTCCTCGACGGTCGGGAGCACAGCTACTGGGAGGTCGACGAACCGCGACTGCGCGCCGATCTCGCTCGCTGAGCCGGCCGGTCGCGGTCGTACAGCAGGTGGGAAGCACATTCGAGGGGGTTCGAGCAACTTTGTGCATGGCTTCACAAGCGGTTACCGTGGTGTGAACGATTTCCCGGATCACCGTGAGGCCAGGCGTGTATCCACCGGCCGGACGAGGAGCCACGTACCGTGACGCAGTTGCACCCACCGCAGGGCGAGGACGCCCGCGGCACCGCCGGGTCCGGCGGGGGTGCTTCTCCCACCCCTCCGGTCCGCGACATTCCCCAGGCTACTGTGACGCGTCTCGCGACCTACCTCCGGGTCCTCGGTGCGTTCGCCGAAGCGGGCACGCTCATCGTCTCCAGTGAGGAACTCGCCGCCGCAGCCGGGGTCGGTTCCGCCAAGTTGCGTAAGGATCTGTCCTTCCTCGGACCGAACGGTGTCCGCGGTGTCGGCTACGACGTCCTGCGTCTGCAGTCCCGCATCGAAGCGGCGCTCGGACTCGACCGCGGCCACCGCGTCGTACTGGTGGGAGTGGGCAGTCTCGGGCGTGCCCTCGCCCGTTATCCGGGCTTCGACCGCCGTGGCTTCACGATGGCCGGACTGTTCGATTCGGATCCGGACGTGGTGGGCACGCGGGTCGGCGATCTGGTGGTCCGTCACGTCGACGACCTCGAGAACGACGCGCGTGAGCTCGGCGCGACCATCGGCGTGGTGGCCACTCCCGACGAGGCCGCCCAGCAGGTGTGCGACCGGCTCGTGCGTTCCGGGGTCCGCAGCATCCTCAGTTTCGCGCCCGTCGAACTCGATGTGCCCGAGCACGTCGAGATCCGCCGCGTCGACCTGTCGGTCGAGATGCAGGTCCTGTCCTTCAACAGCACGCGCAACGACGAATCCGCCCGCCCCGCGGCCGCAGACGTCCGTCCCGCGGCCGGTGACGTACGCCCCGCCGGTATGACGCGGGTGTCCACCAGAAGCTCTGCTCGGCGTACCACAACAGGAAAGGCGGGTCCGATGGGCTCGGCCGCGACCAGAAACGGATCGGTGATCGCACCGTGAGTGTTCTCCTCGTCGGGATTTCTCATAGGAGTGCACCGGTCCCGGTGCTCGAGAAGGTGGCGGTGACGGACACCGACCGGCCCAAGCTCACCGACAAGATGCTGGCATCGGAGCGGATCTCCGAGGTGATGATCGTCTCCACCTGCAACAGGGTGGAGATCTACGCGGTCGTCGACGCCTTCCACGGCGCGCTGGCAGCGGTGAGTGATCTGCTCGCGGAGCACTCCGGGCTGCCTGTCACCGAGCTGCACAAGCACGCCTACGTCCGGTACAGCGAGGCGGCCGCGGAGCACCTGTTCTCCGTCGCGAGCGGTCTCGACTCCATGGTCGTGGGCGAACAGCAGATCCTCGGGCAGATCCGCACGGCCTACGCCGCCGCCGATGCTCAGCAGGCCGCCGGTCGTACCCTGCACGAACTCGCCCAGCAGGCGCTGCGCGTCGGCAAGCGGGTGCATTCCGAGACGGGCATCGACGCTGCGGGCGCGTCCGTCGTGTCGGTGGCGCTCGACAAGGCCGCGAACTATCTCGGCGGTGACGGCCTGCGCGGCCGCACCGCGGCGGTCGTCGGTGCCGGTGCCATGGGTGGTCTCGCCGTCGCGCATCTCACCCGGGCGGGTGTGGGCTCGATCGTCGTCGCCAACCGCACGCGTGATCGCGCCGAGCGACTCGCGGAGACCGCGCGCGCGGCGGGTGTCGAGGCCGACGTCGTCGCGTTCGACGATCTCGCGGGCGCCCTCGCCCGCGCCGACGTCGCCGTCACCTGTACCGGTGCGGTGGGAGCCGTCGTCACCCTCGCCGACGCCCACCGCGCACTGGCCCAGCCCGGCCGGGGCGAGCGTCCCCTCGCGATCTGCGATCTCGGCCTGCCGCGCGACGTCGAACCCGCCGTATCCGGTCTTCCCGGGGTGCAGGTCTTCGACATGGAGTCGTTGCAGCGCGATCCGTCGGCCGGCGCCGCCGCCTCCGATGCGGACGCGGCCCGCGCGATCGTCGCCGCCGAATTGGCGCAGTACCTCACGGCGCAGCGACTCGCGGAGGTCACCCCCACCGTGACGGCGCTGCGGCAACGGGCCGCCGAGGTCGTCGAGGCCGAACTGATGCGCCTCGAGTCGCGGCTGCCCGAACTCGACCACGGGGAGCGGGACGAGGTCGCCCGCACCGTGCGCCGGGTCGTCGACAAACTCCTGCACGCGCCCACTGTGCGCGTCAAGCAGCTCGCGTCGACGCCGGGCGGTGATCAGTACGCCGAGGCCCTGCGGGAGTTGTTCGAACTGAGCCCGGGCTCGGTCGAGGCGGTCGCGACACCCACGAAGGAACTGGGTTCGCCGACCGATCCGAGCCTGGCGGCGGATCTGTCCGCCGCACTCGACCCCGCTGTGACCACCGAACTGCAGGCTTCACGAAAGGACGGCACCGCATGAGCACCGAGACCGCATCGGTCACCCGCAACGATGCTGCCCGGCAGGATCGTCCGTTGCGGATCGGTACCCGCGGCAGCGTGCTCGCCACGACGCAGGCCGGCACCGTGCGCGACGCACTCATCGCCGCAGGCCGTCCGGCGGAGCTCGTGATCATCACCACCAAGGGCGATGTCACTCCCGGACCGGTGCAGCGCATCGGCGTCGGCGTGTTCACCGCGGAGTTGCGTGAGGCACTGCTCGCCGGCGAGGTCGACGTCGCGGTGCATTCCTACAAGGACCTGCCCACTTTCCAGGATCCGCGTCTGGTCGTCGCCGCCGTGCCCGAGCGGGAGGACCCGCGCGACGCGCTCGTCGCCCGCGACGGACTCGTGCTCGGTGAGCTGCCCGCGGGATCGAAGGTCGGTACCTCGGCGCCGCGTCGCCGGGCGCAGCTCGCCGCCCTCGGACTCGGCCTGCAGATCGAACCGCTGCGCGGCAACATCGACACCCGGCTCGGCAAGGTCGACTCGGGTGAACTCGACGCGATCGTGATCGCTCGCGCCGGCCTGTCGCGGATCGGGCGGCTGGACCGCGTGACCGAGGCGCTCGAGCCGGTGCAGATGCTGCCCGCACCCTCGCAGGGAGCACTCGCGGTGGAGTGCCGCGCAGACGATCCCGAGATGGTCGAGTTGCTCGCCGGACTCGACCACGGGCCGAGCCGCGCCGCGGTGATCGCCGAGCGCGCGCTGCTCGCCGAACTCGAAGCGGGATGCACCGCACCGGTCGGCGCGATCGCCGACCTCGTGGAATCGCTCGACGACGACGGTCGCGTGATCGAGGAGCTGTCGGTGCGCGGTTGCGCTGCGGCCCTGGACGGATCCGATGTGCTGCGAGCGAGCGCGGTCGGCGCGCCCGACCGGGCCGAGGAACTCGGTCGCCGGGTCGCGCGCGAACTGCTCGAACTCGGCGCCCGCGAGCTGATGGTCGAACACGGCATCGTTCCGGAGACGGGTCCCGCCGATGATTGACGTAGCCGCGACCGTCACCCGATTTTCCCTTACCGCTGATTTGACCGCACTGGAGAATGACCGATGAGCCGAGTCCGTAAGCACAACCCCGGACGCATCCTGTTCGTGGGATCGGGTCCGGGAGATCCTGCGCTGCTCACCGTGCGCGCGCGTGACGTGCTGGCGGGCGCCACGATCGCCTTCACCGACCCCGATGTCGACAAGGGCGTCGTGGCTCTCGTCGGTGTCGATCACGGCACCGATCCGGAGACCGGTGAACCTGTGGCGCAGGTGCGTCCCGCCCTCGGTGAACCCGCAGAGGTCGCCAAAACGCTTGTGGCAGAAGCGAAGGCCGGACACGACGTGGTGCGCCTGGTGGCAGGTGACCCGCTCACGACCGATTCGGTCATCGCCGAGGTCAACGCCGTCGCCCGCACCCAGGTGGTCTTCGAGGTCCTGCCGGGCCTGCCGGCCGGTTCTGCGGTACCCAGCTACGCCGGTATGGCGCTGGGTTCCTGCCACACCGAGGTCGACGTGCGAGGAGAGGTCGACTGGGCGGCGCTCGCCGCCGCGCCGGGCCCCCTGGTCCTGCACGCGACATCCGGCCACCTCGCCGAGACCGCCAGTGCGCTCGTCGAACACGGACTCGCACCGCAGACGCCCGCAGCGATCACCGTGCGCGGCACCACCCGCCAGCAGCGCACCGTCGAGGCGACCCTCGCGACGCTCAACGACGCGGGATCCGAACTCGTCGGACCGCTCGTCGTCACCGTCGGCAAGGTGGTCTCGCAGCGCAACAAGATGTCGTGGTGGGAGTCGCGGGCGCTGTACGGCTGGACCGTGCTCGTGCCCCGCACCAAGGATCAGGCCGGCGAGATGAGCGAGCGGCTCGTCACCCACGGTGCCATCCCGATGGAGGTGCCGACCATCGCGGTCGAGCCGCCGCGTAGCCCCGCGCAGATGGAACGCGCCGTCAAGGGTCTCGTCGACGGCCGCTACCAGTGGGTCGTGTTCACCTCCACCAATGCCGTTCGTGCGGTGTGGGAGAAGTTCGAGGCGTTCGGGCTCGACGCCCGGGCGTTCTCCGGCGTCAAGATCGCCTGTGTCGGTGAGGCCACCGCCGCGAAGGTCCGCTCGTTCGGCATCATCCCCGAACTCGTCCCCAGCGGGGAACAGTCCAGCGAAGGACTGCTCGCCGAGTTCGCGCCGTACGACGACGTCTTCGACCCGGTCAACCGGGTGCTGTTGCCGCGCGCGGACATCGCCACCGAGACTCTCGCCGAGGGGCTGCGCGAGCGTGGCTGGGAGATCGACGACGTCACCGCGTACCGCACCGTGCGCGCTGCTCCGCCGCCGGCCGCGACGCGCGAGATGATCAAGACCGGCGGTTTCGACGCGGTGTGCTTCACCTCGTCGTCCACGGTCCGCAATCTCGTGGGCATCGCCGGAAAGCCGCACGCCCGCACCATCGTCGCGTGCATCGGACCGAAGACGGCCGAGACCGCGATCGAGTTCGGCCTGCGGGTGGACGTGCAGCCCGAGACCGCGCAGATCGGTCCGCTGGTGGACGCGCTCGCCGAGCACGCGGCCCGGCTGCGTGCCGAGGGAGCGCTGCCTCCGCCGCGGAAGAAGTCCCGCGCCCGTCGCTGATCTCCCGCGTGTCCGGATCTCTCGTGCGCGGTTCCGGTAGTCGCCACTACCGGAACCGCGCACGAACCGTATGGAAGGTGTTCTCCTCATGTTTCCCGACATTCGTCCCCGGCGGCTCCGCAGTACCCCTGCGATCCGGCGGCTCGTGGCGGAGACCTCCCTCGAGCCCCGCCACCTCGTGCTCCCGATGTTCGTCGCCGACGGCCTGAGCGAACCGCGCGAGATCGCCTCCATGCCGGGCGTGTACCAGCACACCGCCGACTCGCTGCGCGCCGCGGCCACCGAGGCCGTCGCCGCCGGGGTGGGTGGGGTGATGCTCTTCGGTGTGCCGCGACCCGAGGACAAGGACGCGGCAGGCACCGCAGCGACCGACCCCGACGGCGTCCTCAACCGTGCGCTGCGCTCGCTGCGCAGCGAACTCGGCGACTCCACCGTCCTCATGGCCGACACCTGCCTCGACGAATTCACCGACCACGGACACTGCGGTGTGCTCACCGATTCCGGTGTCGTCGACAACGACGCAACGCTCGAGCGGTACGCGGAGATGGCTGTCGCCCAGGCCGAGGCCGGCGCCCACCTGCTCGGTCCGAGCGGAATGATGGACGGGCAGATCGGATTCATCCGCGCCGCGCTCGACGAGGCGGGCCACACCGAGGTCGGTCAGCTCGCCTACTCCGCCAAATACGCCTCGGCGTTCTACGGGCCTTTCCGTGAAGCCGTCGGCTCGTCGCTCGAAGGGGACCGCCGCACCTACCAGCAGGACCCCGCGAACCGCCGGGAGTCGTTGCACGAGGTCGATCTCGATCTCGCCGAAGGCGCCGACATGGTGATGGTCAAGCCCGCGATGTCGTATCTCGACGTGCTGCGCGAGGTCGCCGACCGTTCGCCGGTGCCGGTGGCGGCCTACCAGATCTCGGGGGAGTACTCGATGATCACGGCCGCCGCGCAGAACGGCTGGATCGACCGCGACGCCGCGATCCTCGAATCGCTCGTCGCCATCCGGCGTGCCGGCGCGGACATCGTGCTCACCTACTGGGCCGCCGAGGTCGCGGGTCGTCTGTCATGAGCTTCCCGGCACCTCCCGTCGGGCCCCGCCCGGCGCAGAATCGTCCCGTCCCGGGAGACGTCACGACCGCCTACCAGTTGTGGTGTGGGGTACTCGCTCTCGCGGTCGTGAGTTTGGCCGCAAGCCTCGCGGATCTGCTGAGCCGCCGCGGCGAACTGCTCGATCTGATGACCACGATGGCCGACGAGCAGGCGCTCGAGGGGATCACCCCCGAGCAGCTCGAGTCGGCGATACCGATGCTGGTCGCGCTGACCGCAGCCGTGGGTATCGCTGTCGTCGGGCTGCTGTATCTCGTGGTCCGGCAGGTGCTGAAGGGCAAGAACTGGGCTCGGATGCTGCTGACCCTGCTCGGGGTGTTCATGTCGTTGTCGACCCTGCCGACGGTCTTCGGTGTGGGTGTCGGCGAGGGCGTCGCCGGCTGGATACTCGGTCTGGTGGGAATTCTGCAAGCCGTCGCCACGGTCGGAGCGATCGTGCTGATGCATCGCGGCGACTCGAACCGCTTCTTCCTGAGACTTCCGGAAGAGTAGACGTACCACTCGGTTTCGTTGCGCGTGGCGGAAGAGTACGGTGGGCTCACCAAGTGAGGCCCTTGGGCCCTTTCCGTCGAGCGTAAAGGACGTCATGCAGGTGGAACCGCGGCCCTATGGGCGTCGTCGCGAACTGGTGTTGATCGCTCTCATCGCCGTCCTCGGCCTGGTGACCACCGTACTGCTGGTGATCCCCGGCGCGCTCGCCGCTTGACCGCTCGATCCGGCTCGGGCGGACCCGGCCGAGCCGGCGACGGGCCGCTCTTCCACGAACCGGGAGCGCGCCTGCGCTCGGTCGCCCTCGGCCCGATCTTCTGCGCGGTGGCGCTCGTCGTCGAACTGCTCACCGGCCCGGTCGTGCACTGGCTCGCGCTGCCCGTGCTCGCGGTCGTGCTGGCCGCCTTCTCGTACGTCGTGGTCGTGGCGGCTCGCCGGCACGTCAGCGTCGAGCTCACCGCCACGACCCTGCGGCAGGGCACCGAGGAATTGCCGGTCTCCGAGATCGAAGCGGTGCTCCCACCTCCGGACGGCGGATGGGAACCGCAACGCTGGGAAACGGCCCGCAGCCTCGGAGAACTCTCCGACGTGCCGCGGCGCCGCACCGCTGTCGGGTTGCGGCTGCGCGGCGGCATCTTCGTGCGGGCGTGGGCGAAGGACGCCGACGAGTTACGAGCCCGGCTCGAGGAACTCGTCGGCGACCCGGGTCAGACCGCGACCTTCTGAGGCGGGACGACCGCTCCTTCACGCTCGAGCATGGCCGAGCCGAGCAGGTGATCCGGCACGCCCAGCCCCTCCACGAGGGTGAGCGCGTGCGGCCGCAGGCTGCGGCACCGTTCGTTGATCCCGCGGAGGACCGCCTTCGCGCGTTCGACCGAGAGAAGGCGGTGCTCCATGAACCACGCCTTGTCCTCGTCGATGATCGTCAGCGCGTAGAGATCGCACAGTTCCGACAGCAGGTCGCGGGTGGTCTCGTCCGTGCAGTCCTCGATCGCCGCGACGAACGCCTCGAGCACCACCCGGTCGATGTGGGCGCGGGCGGCGTGCAGAACGTGATCCTGCACGAAGTTGAATGCGTCGAACGGATTGTCCTCACGCTTCATCGCGGCCTGGAGACGACGCGCCGCCGTGGACAGCAGGTACTGTTCCCGATCCTCGAACATCGTCACCTGCGTACCGCGGTTGAAGAGGCTGCCGTCCTCCTCGTTGTCCTGACGGGTATCGACGATCGTCTGGATGATCTGCTGTGCCGCGGTGCGCTTCTTGACGATGTCGGAGATCGTGGTGGCAGCGAAGCGCATCCACTCCACCGGGCTCATGCCCTGCACCTCGTCGGCGTAGGCGGTGAGCAGTTCCTTCGCGACCAGCTGGGTCAGCACGTGGTTGTCACCCTCGAAGGTGGTGAACACATCCACGTCCGCACGCAGGGCGGTCAGCCGGTTCTCGGCCATGTAACCGGCACCGCCGCACGCCTCGCGGCACTCCTGGATCGCCCGGGAGGCGTGCCACGTGTTGGCGACCTTCAGGCCGGCCGCGCGACCCTCGAGTTCGCGTTGCTCCTGGGTGTCGAGCTCCTGCAACGACATGGACTGCAGCCGGTGCATCGTGGTGAGCAGCTCGTTCTGGGCGAAACCGAGCGCGTACGAGCGGGCGATCAGCGGGAGCAGGCGTCGCTGGTGGACGAGATAATCCATGATCGGGACCTCACCCTCGCGACCGGGCGCGTCGAACTGGCGGCGCTTCTCCGCGTAGCGGGTGGCGATGGTCAGCGCGACCCGCGCGGCCGCACCTGCCGAACCGCCGACGGTGATCCGTCCACGGACCAGGGTGCCGAGCATCGTGAAGAACCGGCGGCTCGGGTTGTCGATATCGGAGACGTACGTTCCGTCCGGCTCGACGTCCGCGTACTTGTTGAGCAGGTTCTCGCGCGGGACCCGCACGTTGTCGAAGACGATGCGGCCGTTGTCGACACCCGGCAGGCCACCCTTGTAGCCGCAGTCCGAGGTCGTCACTCCGGGCAGATCGTTGCCGTCCTCGTCCCGGATCGGCACCACGAAGCAGTGCACCCCGTGCGTCTCTCCCCGGGTCACGAGCTGCGCGAACACCGCCGCGAATCGTGCGTGCTGCGCTGCGCCACCGATGTAGTCCTTACGGGACGACGGTGTGGGGGAGTGGATCACGAACTCCTGCGTGTCGGGATCGTAGGTCGCCGTCGTCTCGAGCGACTGCACGTCACTGCCGTGGCCGGTCTCGGTCATCGCGAAGCAGCCGAGGACGTCGAGATCGATGAGACGTTCGACGTACTTCTCGTGATGACGCTCGGTGCCGAGATTCTCGATCGCCCCTCCGAACAGTCCCCACTGCACACCGGCCTTGACCATCAGCGACAGGTCGGACATCGCGAGCATCTCGATCGACGCAACGGCGCCACCGACATCGCCCGTCCCGCCCGATTCGACGGAGAAACCCGACGCGGCGTAGCCGTGGTCGGCGAGGATGCGCATCTGTTCGAGAGTGATGGCGCGCGCCTCGGCGGTGTCGGGCGTGTAGTGCGGTGCGAACTTCTCGTGTGCGAGGTCCGTGCGCGCCCGTTCCCGGGCTTCGTGCCACGCACCGTCGAGGGCCCTGCGGAGGTGTTCAGCTGTGGTCGGCATGCATCCGACGATAAGTGCGCGAGGTCACTCGAGGCGCCACTTTTTCCTGGTACGGGAGAAAAAACACACCAGGTTTGGCGGCTGCATTTTTGGCAAATCTCGCGAAACTGGGACACTGGAAGTCGTGACTGCGACCCCCGATGCCTCGTCCACCCGTGACACGCGCTCCGCTGCACTCTTCCGACGGGCATCGAAGGTGACGCCGGGGGGTGTCAATTCCCCCGTTCGGGCGTTCGGCTCGGTCGGCGGTACCCCGCGGTTCTTCGCCTCCGGGTCGGGCGCGCTGCTGACCGATGTGGACGGCAACAGCTATGTCGACCTGGTGTGTTCGTGGGGACCGATGATTCTCGGGCACGCCCATCCGGCCGTCGTGGAGGCGGTCCGGTCCACCGCGACGAGCGGCCTGTCGTTCGGTGCGCCCACCGAGGGCGAGGTCGAACTCGCGGAGGAGATCGTCGCGCGCATCGCGCCGGTGGAACAGGTCCGCTTGGTCAATTCCGGCACCGAAGCGACGATGAGCGCGGTGCGGCTCGCGCGCGGATTCACCGGTCGCTCGAAGATCGTGAAGTTCGCAGGCTGTTATCACGGTCACGTCGATGCGCTGCTCGCCGACGCCGGCTCTGGACTGGCGACCTTCGGTCTTCCCACCTCGCCCGGGGTCACCGGCGCGCAGGCGAGCGACACGCTCGTTCTGCCCTACAACGACCTCGCTGCCGTGCGGGCGGCCTTCGAGGCGAATCCCGGGGAGATCGCGGCAGTCGTCACCGAGGCAGCCGCGGGCAACATGGGTACCGTCCCGCCGGTGCCCGGTTTCAACCAGGGTCTGCGCGACCTCACCCGCGAGCACGGCGCGCTGCTGATCATGGACGAGGTGATGACCGGCTTCAGGGCGAGTGCGACGGGTTGGTACGGCATCGACGGTGTCGCCGGCGACCTCATGACCTTCGGCAAGGTCATGAGCGGTGGGCTGCCCGCCGCGGCCTTCGGTGGCCGCGCGGATGTCATGGCTCATCTCGCACCCGGTGGTCCCGTCTACCAGGCCGGCACCCTCTCGGGTAATCCCGTCGCTGTCGCCGCGGGCCTCGCGAGCCTCCGCGCCGCCGATGCCGAGGTGTACGCCGCGCTGGAACGCAACTCCGAGACTCTCGGCCGCCTGCTCGGCGATGCGCTCGCCGCCGAAGGCGTGGCACACCGCATCCAGAAGGCCGGCACGATGCTGAGCGTGTTCTTCACCGACGATCCGGTGACGAACTACGAGCAGGCCAAGGCTGCGCAGACCTGGCGTTTCCCCGCCTTCTTCCATACCTTGCTCGACCACGGCGTCTACGCCCCGCCGAGCGCGTTCGAGACGTGGTTCGTCTCGTCCGCACTGGACGACGACGCGTTCTCGCGGATCGCCGACGCCCTGCCCCATGCGGCGCGAGCGGCAGCCGCCGCGAGCGCCCCCTAGCCAGACCTTCCTCCCGTTCCCAGCCGAGCCCGACCTCCCACACCCTCGAGGAACATCGACGTGACCGACGCCGCCCCGTCCGAGACCCGCACGATCGTGCACGTGCTCCGCCACGGAGAGGTACACAACCCCTCCGGAATCCTCTACGGCCGTCTGCCCGGATTCCGGTTGTCGGTCACGGGGGAGGCACAGGCGCGAGCGGTGGCGGCATCGCTCGCCGATCACGACATCGCGCACGTCGTCGCGTCCCCGCTCGAGCGGGCACAGCAGACGGCCGCCCCGATCGCGGAGAAGCACGGACTGCAGATCGCCACCGACGAGAACCTCATCGAAGCCGCGAACGATTTCGAGGGTCTGAAGGTCTCGGTGGGGGACGGCGCCCTGAGCCGGCCCCGGCACTGGTGGAAGCTGCGCGATCCGTTCACCCCCTCGTGGGGCGAGCCGTACCTGCAGATAGCTCACCGCATGCTCGCGGCCGTCAACGCGGCGCGGGTCGCTGCGGCGGGGCGCGAAGCGGTGTGCGTGAGCCATCAGCTTCCCGTCTGGACGCTGCGCCGCTTCCTCGAAGGTGAGCGGCTGTGGCACGACCCGCGGCGCCGCCAGTGCAGCCTCGCGTCGCTGACCTCGCTGGTCTACTCGGGCGACACCCTCGTCGACCTGGTCTACTCCGAACCGGCCGGCGCCTCCGACCCGAACGTCCACGGCGCATGAGGAAAGCGATGCGGTCGGTGGTCGCTGCGATCTGCGGCGCCGTCCTCCTCACCTCCTGCGCCACCGGGGACGACGCCGTGGCCACCGGCGGCACCTTCGACTTCGTCTCTCCCGGTGGCCAGACCCGGATCTTCTACGACCCGCCGGCCGAACGCGGCACCCTCGGTGAGCTGTCCGGTGAGGACCTCATGAACGAGGGCGACACCATCTCGCTCGACGATTTCGAGGGACAGGTGGTCGTGCTCAACGTCTGGGGCCAGTGGTGCGCCCCCTGCCGCAGTGAGGCCGACGATCTCGAGCAGGTCTACCGGGCCACCAAGGATCTCGGTGTGCAGTTCCTGGGTATCAACGTCCGCGACAACCAGCGCGACAAGGCGCAGGACTTCATGACCGACCAGCAGATCGGTTATCCGTCGATCTACGACCCGCCGATGCGCTCGCTGCTCGCCCTCGGGCGGAACTATCCGACCTCGGTGGTGCCGACGACGGTCGTGCTCGACCGGGAGCATCGCGTCGCCGCGGTGTACCTGACGGAGCTGCTCGCCGAGGATCTGCAGCCCGTCGTCGAGCGTGTCGCCGCCGAGCCGGAATCGGAGCAGTAGCGGTGATCCTTGCGTCGGGTGTCGGGGAAGCCTTCCAGAACACGGCCCTGTCGGGTCCGTTGCTGCTGGCGATGGGCGCGTGCCTGCTCGCCGGTCTCGTCTCCTTCGCATCTCCCTGTGTCGTCCCGCTCGTCCCCGGCTATCTGTCCTATCTCGCCGGAGTGGTGGGGGCCGAGGCCCCCGCGGTCACCGCCGAGCAGGCAGGAACACGCGCGACGAAGGTGCGCGACGACGGCCGGCTTCGCGTGGCGGGCGCGGCGGCACTGTTCGTGGCCGGTTTCACCGTCGTGTTCGTCCTCGCGACCGCGTCGATCTTCGGTGCGATCTCGGCGCTCGCCGTCAACCGTGAACTCCTCATGCGCATCGGTGGTGTCGTCACCATCGTGATGGGCCTGGTCTTCCTCGGCCTCATCCCCGCCCTGCAGCGCGATACCCGACCAGCACCGCGCCGCATCTCGAATCTGGCCGGCGCGCCTCTGCTCGGTGCGGTCTTCGCTCTCGGCTGGACTCCGTGCCTCGGCCCCACCCTCGCCGGGGTGATCTCGCTCGCGGCCGGCACCGAGGGCACCACCGCGGCACGCGGGGTGACACTGATCGTGGCGTACTGCCTCGGCCTGGGCCTACCGTTCGTCGTGCTCGCGCTCGGATCGGCGCGGGCTCTGCGCGGGGTCGGCTGGCTGCGCACCCACGCGCGTACCGTGCAAATCGTCGGCGGCCTGATGCTCCTGGCCGTCGGTATCGCTCTCGTCACCGGCGCGTGGGACCTGTTCGTGTCCTGGGTGCGGGACTCGTTCATCTCGGAAGTAGTGCTGCCAGTATGACCGCGACAGACACCCCCACCCCCGCATCGCAGCCGTCGCCTCCGCCGCGACAGAGCGCCCTCGGACGTGCGGCGGCCCTCGTGCGCAACACCTGGCGTGGTCTGACGTCGATGCGTACCGCCCTGGTGCTGCTGTTCCTGCTCGCGCTCGCCGCGATCCCGGGCGCGCTGCTGCCGCAGCGCAACCTCAACACCCAGAAGGTCGACGAGTACATCGCGGCGCGTCCGACCCTCGGGCCGATCATGGATCGGCTCGAACTGTTCGACGTCTTCGGCAGTTTCTGGTTCACCGCGATCTACGTCCTGCTGTTCGTGTCCCTGGTCGGCTGCATCCTGCCGCGCTGCGGCGAGCATCTGCGCGCCCTGCGGACACCGCCGGTCGCCGCGCCCCGCAACCTGAAGCGTCTTCCGCACCATGCGGAGACCACCGTGGACGAGACCCCCGAGGCGGTGCTCGACCGCATCCAGGCGCAGCTGCGCGGATGGAAGGTCGTACGGCGCGAAGGCGGCGCCCGGGGGCGTGACGGCGAGGTGACCCTGTCGGCGGAGAAGGGCTATCTGCGGGAGGCGGGCAACCTGGTCTTCCACATCTCCCTCGTCGGGCTGCTCGTCGCCGTCGCCGCCGGCAAGCTCCTCGGCTACGAGGGCCAGCGCATCCTGGTCGCCGACGGCGAGGAGTTCTGCACGACCTCGCCGGCGTCCTTCGATTCGTTCATCGCCGGCACCACGATCGACGGAACCGGCCTGAACCCGTTGTGCGTGCGCGTGCACACCTTCGCCGCCGACTATCTCGACAACGGGCAGGCGGAGATGTTCACCTCCGACATCGAGTACCAGTACGGCGAGGACCTCGTCACGAACACCTGGCGCGACGCGCAGCTGAAGGTCAATCATCCGCTCCGCGTCGGCAGCGATCGCGTCTACCTGCAGGGCCACGGCTACGCCCCGACCTTCACCGTCACCTGGCCGAACGGCGAGACCCGCACCGAGAGGCTGCAGTGGGCGCCCGAGGATGCGACGACCTTCCTCAGCAGCGGTGCGATGCGTTTCGATCCGCCGGGAGGCATGTTCCCCGACGCCGACGAGCGCCGGAAGAACCAGATCGCGATCGAGGGACTGTTCGCCCCGACGGCGTCCTTCCACGGCACGCTGCTGACGTCGACCTTCCCGGCCATGCTCGACCCGGCCGTCGCGATCGACGTCTACAAGGGGGACTCGGGTCTCGACACCGGAAACCCGCAGTCGCTGTTCTCGCTCAACAAGGAACTGATCAATCAGGGGCGCCTCGTCAAGCAGGACCGCGTCAATCTCCGCCCGGGGGAGAGCGTCACGCTTCCCGACGGGACGCAGGTCCGCTTCGACAGCGCCACGGATTTCGTCAACCTGCAGGTCTCGCACGACCCCGCGCAGCAATGGGTGCTCGTCGCGGCGATCTTCATGATGGGCGGACTGCTCGTGTCGCTGCTGGTCAAACGTCGCAGAGTATGGGCGCGGGCATATCCGGGCGGTACAGTGAACGACGGTGAACGACGAACCGTAGTAGAACTCGGTGGTCTCGCACGAACCGACCAGGCCGGATGGGGAGACGAGTTCGACCGTCTGGTCGAGCGACTCCTCGGTGACGATGCTCCCTCCTCCCCGGCGGCACAGGAGAAGAAGAACTGATGACACAGAACGACACCCTCGCGCGGTACAGCGACTGGGCTTTCGAATCGGCCTTCGCGGTGCTCGTGCTGGCTCTGGTGTTGCTGATCGCCGAGTACGCGACCCACCGGGCCGACGTCGTAGCGCAGCGGGAGCGCGAACTCGTCGCCGCCGGCCAGGGGTCCGCCACCGAACGGCCGGCGGGACCGGGACGGGTCGACGAGACGCCCAAGCGCCCCCTGTCCCTGCGTCTCGGCAACATGGGACGCGCGCTGGTCGTCGTGGTCGCCGGTCTGCAGATCGCATCGATCGTGCTGCGCGGTCTGGCCACCGAACGGTTCCCGCTCGGCAACATGTACGAGTTCGTCTCGATGGCCTGCACCGCTGCCGTCGTCGCCGGGTTGGTCCTCCTGCGCAAGCCGGCCTACCGCACCCTGTGGGTCTACCTGCTGGTACCCGTCCTGATCCTGATGTTCCTCGCGGCGACGGTGCTGTATGCCGACGCCGCTCCGGTGGTTCCCGCCCTCCGCTCGTTCTGGCTGCCGATCCACGTGACGATCATCAGCGTCGGCAGCGGCATCTTCCTCGTCTCGGGTGTCGCGAGCCTGCTGTTCCTTCTGCGCATCCGCTACCCCAAGGGTGAGCACCGCACGGGCGTGCTCGCGACGATCGCGGAGCGTCTGCCCGACGCCCAGAGCCTCGATCGGCTCGCCTACCGGACCACGATCATCGGCTTCCCGCTCTTCGGCGCAGGCATCATCCTCGGCGCGATCTGGGCCGAGGCGGCATGGGGACGCTTCTGGGGCTGGGATCCGAAGGAGACGGTCTCGTTCATCTCCTGGGTGATCTACGCCGCCTATCTGCACGCCCGCGCGACCTCCGGCTGGCGCAACACCCGCGCAGCCTGGATCAACGTCGTCGGCTTCGTCACGGTGCTGTTCAACCTGTTCATCATCAACATGGTCGTCTCGGGTCTGCACTCGTACGCCGGCCTCAACTGAGGCTGCTATCGTCCTGCCCGTCGTCATCTCGGTCGACGGGGGGGAGAACGCGATGGATTCGTCGCCGGACACGAAGGCTCCGGATTCGACGGCGCTCGATTCGTCACTGCTGGTACGTCGCGTTGCGGCGCCGCCCCGCGCGGGCTGGCGCCGCGCCGTCTACCGCGCGACCGGTGGTCGTCTGCACGTAGGGGAGAGCGGTAGGGAGCAGCGCAGGGAAGAACTGGCCGACCGGGTGAGGGCTCCGTTGCACGGCTGCTACCGGATCGCACTGCTGAGTCTCAAGGGCGGAGTGGGGAAGACGACCACCACGGTTACCCTGGGCTCGACCTTCGCGCATCTGCGCGGTGACCGGATCATCGCGGTCGACGCGAATCCGGATCGCGGCACACTGAGCCAGAAGGTCGCCGCGGAGACCCCGGCCACCGTGCGCACGCTGTTGCGGGACGAGCATCTGCTGGAGACCTACGCGAACGTCCGGGCCTACACCTCGCAGAACACGCACCGTCTCGAGGTGCTCGCGTCGGACACCGATCCCGCGGTCTCGGAAGCCTTCAGCGCCGACGACTACGAGCGCACCCTGGCGCTGCTCGAACGGTTCTACAGCATCGTTCTCACGGACTGCGGAACCGGACTCCTGCATTCGGCGATGAGCGCCGTTCTGCAGAACGCCGACAGCCTCGTCGTGGTCAGCTCCGGTTCGGTGGACGGAGCGAGGAGCGCCTCGGCCACCCTGGATTGGCTCGACGCCCACGGTTACCGCGAGCTCGTCGAGCGGTCGGTGGCCGTGGTGAACGCGGTGCGTCCGAGATCGGGCAAGGTCGACCTCGATCTCGTCGTCCGTCATTTCGAACAGCGCTGTCGAGCCGTCCACGTCCTACCCTTCGACCCGCACCTCGAAGAAGGAGCGGAGATCGAACTGGAACGTCTGCAGTCGGGCACACGACGTGCACTGCTGAACCTGGCCGCCGAGATCGCCGACGACTTCCCGGGGCACCGGCCCCGTACCGGCCGTCAGTCGCCGCGTTCCTGATCGGAGTCGGGCGTGCCTTCGCTGCCACCGCGCCGGCGATTCACCTCGCGATCGACCTTCCAGAGGAAATCCGGATCGTCGTCCGGTCCCACCACCCGTGTCGGAGGACGAGAGGCGGGACCGTACGTCTTCCACAGCAGGACCGCGAGTGTCACAGCACCGACGAGTGCCAACAGATAGAGCACGTTGCACCTCCTGACCGTGGTGGTGCCGGACGGGGATGTTCCTCGCCGTGCACCCCGGCCCATGCGCCGAGCGCAGACCGGTTTGTCCACATTCTATGTGTCCGGAAAGACGTCCGGCAGGTGGGCTGGTGGAACGGGTGGAGGTGCCGACGGCCCGACTCAGCGTGTCGCTTCGGTCGTCAGCGAACGCAGGAGGGCGAGAACCTCGGACTCACGGAAACGGCGGTGCCCACCAGGGGTCCGCAGTGAACCCAACCGTCCGGCGTGGGCCCACCGTGTGACGGTCTTGGGATCCACATGGAACAGTGCCGCCACCTGTCCCGGGGTCAGCAGGGATTCCTTCGCGCCGTTGAAAGTGGGTGCGCTCATTGCGAATGTCCTCCCGGTTGTCGTGATCGAGTTGTTCGACGTGATCGAGTTGTTCGATCGGGATGTCCAAGCACATGGTGGCACCGGAACCCCTGGTTGCTCGAACGGTCTACGGTTGGTAAAGCGGAAGTAATAGACAAAACGGACGGACCATCGGCAAAAGGGAAAATCGGGCCGGAACGCGTCTTCTGCGGCGCCGGTTACCCTGGACGTGTGAACGACGAACGCCGGAACGATTCCTCGGATACCCCTTCTCAGCGCACTCCACACCCCCGCACCGACGGTGCGACCGCAGCCGGTCGTCCGACGGGGACGGGCTCGTTGATCCGGGATGTCGCGCTGTACTCGGTGGCCCGGCTCGCCCTCGTCGTCGCGCTCACACTGCTCATTCTCTATCTTCCGCGCATCTTCGGAGTGGAAATCCCACTTCTCGTCGCCGCCCTCTTCGCGGTCCTCATCGCTCTGCCCGTCTCGCTCGTGTTGTTCTCGTCGCTGCGGCGGCGCGTCAACGAGGGCATCGCCGCGGTCGACGAACGTCGCCGCTCCGAGCGCGCCGACCTCGAGAACCGCCTCCGCGGCGAGGACGGTCGGTGACCGGAGCCGGTGCTGTCGTCGACCGCAGCGTCCCCCGGGACTGGGTCGACAACGCCGTCCGCCTCATCGAGGCCGATGCTCAGCGCAGTGCCGACACCCACCTGCTGCGCTACCCGCTGCCCGCCGAATGGCGGATCGATCTCTACCTCAAGGACGAGTCGACTCACATCACGGGCAGTCTCAAGCACAGGCTCGCGCGCTCGCTCTTCCTGTACGCCCTGTGTAACGGCTGGATCCGCGAGGGCACCCCGATCATCGAGGCGTCGTCCGGGTCCACCGCGGTGAGCGAGGCGTATTTCGCCCGGCTGCTCGGGCTCGACTTCGTGGCCGTCGTGCCGCGCCGCACCTCGCCGGCGAAGGTCGCTCTCATCGAGGCGCACGGGGGACGCTGCCACTACATCGACCGGCCGCCGGAGATCTACAGCGAGGCGCAGCGCCTCGCGGACGAACTCGGCGGCTGCTTCATGGACCAGTTCACGAATGCCGAGCGGGTCACCGACTGGCGGGGCAACAACAACATCGCCGAGAGCATCTTCTCGCAGATGCGCCTGGAGCGGCATCCCGTGCCCGAGTGGATCGTCGTGGGGGCCGGGACCGGCGGCACGAGCGCGACCCTCGGCAGGTACATCCGCTACCGCCGCCACCGGACGCGACTGGCCGTCGTCGATCCCGAGAACTCGGCGTTCTTCGGTGGCTACGAGACCGGTTCGGCCGATTACACGACCGGGATGCCCTCGCGCATCGAGGGGATCGGCCGCCCGCGCGTCGAGCCGTCCTTCGTGCCGGAGGTCGTCGACCGGATGATCCGGGTGCCGGATGCGGCTTCGATCGCCGCCATGCGTCACGCGAGCGCCGTGCTCGGACGTCGGGTGGGGGGCTCGACCGGCACGAACCTGTGGGGCGCGTTCGGCCTGATCGCCGAGATGCTCGCCGCCGGTCGTCCGGGCAGTGTCGTCACGCTGCTGTGCGACGGCGGCGAACGCTACACCGACACCTATTTCTCCGACGAGTGGGTCGCCGCCGAAGGTATGGATCTCGACGCACCCCTGTCGACTCTGGAGAAGTTCGCGTCCACCGGGCAGTGGATCGAGGGATGACGGGGCCCGAGGGGTGACGGGGCCCGAGGGCTGACCACGCCGCCCCGCAGCGACTCTGTCAATTTTCGTTGACGCGTCCCGCGTGTCAACCTATATTGACACCATGAGTGAAGCCACGTCCCTCGCAGCTGCTGCCGCCGCCTCCGATCCCGCGGTGGGTCTCCGCGCAGTACGCGCCCTGCGTCGTCTCCTGGAACGGCTCGAGGCCGTCCAGGTCGCGAATGCTCGCGAACAGGGCTGGTCGTGGCAGGCCATCGCCGACGAACTCGAGGTCAGCCGCCAGGCCGTCCACCAGAAATACAACCGGAAGCGCAGGTGATCGACATGTTCGAACGATTCGCAGACGGTGCCCGGTCCACCGTCGTCGCAGCGCAACAGGAGGCGGTGCGTGTCCACGCCCCCCGCATCCGGGCGTCGCATCTGCTCGTCGGTGCCGCCGTCTCCGCGGACGAGCCGCTGCGGATACTGCTCGCCGACTGTGGTCTCACCGTCGACGGACTGCGTTCGGACTGCGCTGCACAGACCGGCGGCGCATCGCTCGGCCCGGAGGACGCCGAGGCGCTCGACGCGATCGGAATCGACCTCGACCAGGTGCGGGCACGCCTCGAAGCCACCTTCGGCGAAGGAGTCCTCGACGACGACGGCCCCGGCCGCCGGGGACTCGCGCAGCGCTTCGGCCACCTTCCCTTCGAGCGTGCCGCGAAGAAGTCCCTCGAACTCGCGCTGAGGGAGGCGATCGCACGTCGCGAACGCGTCATCCGCACCGAGCACATCCTGCTCGGATTGCTGCGCTGCGACGATCCGTCCACCACGGGGCTCGTCGAATCCCGGACCGACCGCGACCGGCTGAGGCGACGCCTCGCCAGCCATCTGGACGCCGCTGCCTGACGGTCGCCGCCGTCAGTCCTCCGAACGGCGGTGCCGGACCGTCTGCTGCGAGACAGCGGCGGACACCGAGCCGGGGACGAGCGAGAGGGCGACCGCTGCGACGAGCAGGATCACGCCGAGCGCGAGCACCGCATAGGGCCACCACTGACGATCGGCTGTCGTGACCGCCGCATCGGCCTGAACGTCCGTGGCGCCGGCCGCGGCGCTGCGCGGCAGCGCTTCGGTGGCGGATCGGACGTTGTCCGCGATACCGCCCACGACGTCGGCCACCGGCCCGACCCCGTCGACGAGCTGACCCGTCCCGTCCGTCAGGGCCCGCCCACCGTCGTCGAGAAGCACCAGGCCGTCGCGCAGCTGCCGTGAGCCGTCTGCGGCCTGCGCCATACCGGCGACGAACTGGGCGTTCGGATCGGTGAGTTCGTAGGCGAGCTGACGGGCTCCGTCGCGCAGCTGTCCGAGCTGGTCGAGGGTGTCCGGCCCGAGTCCCTGCGTGTTCAGGGTGCCGACGAGCTCCCGCAGCCGGCCTGCCGCCTGCTGCGAGACCGGATCCGGCGACGCCCCGAGAGTGGCCGCGACGGACGAGAGCTGGTCGGTCACCTCGCCCTGCATCTCACCGAAACCGGAGAGTCTGCCGACGACCTCGTCGACCCCGCCGCTGACCTGGCGCGCACCGTCGCCGAGCAGATCCACACCGCCGTCGAGCATGCCGAGTCCCTCGGCGAGCTGCTCCCCGCCCTCGCGGGCCTGTCGAAGACCGTCCGAGAGCTGGTGGGCGCCGTCGTCGAGCTGGACGCTGCCGTCGGTGAGCTGCCCGACGCCGCCGTCGAGCACCGACAACGGCAATCCCGCACGCTGCAGATTGCTCCGCGCCTCGTCCACCCCCTCGGCCGTCGGAGCCGGTTGTCCGGAGGCGGTGGTGACCGTCGCCTCAGGACTGTCGAGCCAGGCGGATACCGCACCGGCGACGACGAGAAGGAGGCCGGCTACGGCGACGAGCAGAGGGAGCAGACGTGAACGCACGCTCGTCGAGGCTACCGGTCGTCGCGGGGTGGTCGCCGAGGGGGAGCGGGTATCCCGGGCACGCCCGATTCGCCCGGTCCCCCACGGTCCCCGTGTGCCACAGTGGCACCATGATTTCTCTGTTGCTGCGGTTGATCATCAACGCTGTGGGCCTGTGGCTCGCAGTCGAACTCGTCGACGGAATCGACTTCACCGATCCGGAGGGAACCACCGACACGACCGGACGGATCATCGCCCTCCTCGTGCTCGCCGTGATCTTCACGATCGTCAATGCGCTCGTCAAACCGCTGGTCAAGCTGCTGTCGCTGCCGCTGGTGATCCTCACCCTCGGCCTGTTCCTGCTGGTGGTCAACGCCCTGATGCTCCTGCTCACCGCATGGTTGAGCCAGTTCACGGACTACGGCCTCACGATCAGCGGCTTCTGGGCGGCCCTGTGGGGCGCCGTGATCATCGCGATCGTCAACTTCGTCCTCGGTCTGGTGGTGCCGGACCGGGACTGATCCCTCCCACCACCCGCGCGGGTCAGCCGAAGGCCAGCGCGGGTGCGGTGGCCACCGCCCACACGAGCATCGCGATCCCCGAATCGCTCAGCGCGGGGATCAGGGCGAGTCCGACCGCCCCGGCACGCACCGGCCGGTGCGCCCGGATCGCGAAGGGGGCTGCGAGGAATCCGGCGAGCGCCCAGGGGGTCGCGGCGACCAGCACGAGCGACATCACGAAGGGCACGGTGACGAGCACGAGATGCAGCCGGCGGGTCCGGCTGTCGCCCAGCTTCACCGCGAGGGTGCGCTTCCCGGTCTGCGCGTCGGTGACGATGTCGCGGAGATTGTTCGTCACCAGCACCGCCGTCGAGATCGACCCGACGGCGACGGCGCAGGCCAGACCCACCCAGTCGACTCGGCCCGCCTGCACGAACTGTGTGCCCAGGACCGCGACGAGCCCGAAGAAGACGAAGACACCGATCTCGCCGAATCCGCTGTAGCCGTACGGGTTCTTCCCGCCGGTGTAGTACCAGGCTCCGGCGATGCAGATCGCGCCGACGACCACGAGCCACCACGCGCTGGTGACGGCCAGGGCGAGTCCGGCGACCATCGCGATGCCGAAGCACACGAAGGCCGCCCGCTTGACCGCTCCCGGGCTCGCCGCCCCCGAACCCACCAGCCGCATCGGGCCGACCCGTTCGTCGTCGGTGCCGCGGATACCGTCGGAATAGTCGTTGGCGAAGTTCACGCCGATGATCAGGCCGAGGGCCACGACGAGTGCCAGCAGCGCCTTCCACCACACGGCCTCGCCGAGTGCCGCGGCGGCACCCGTGCCCGCGAGGACGGGTGCTATCGCATTGGGGAGGGTGCGCGGTCGAGCGCCTTCGAGCCATTGACCAGCCGTTGCCATGGGTCGATCTTCGCACCCGGTTCCGGGCACCCGAGCCGCGCATACCTCTCAGGAGAAGCGCGCGACGAGGGCCCGACGATCGACCTTGCCGGGGCCGCGGAGCGGCAAGGCGTCCACCACCTGCAGTTCGCGCGGAGCCGCGGTGGCGTCGAGTGAGGCCTCGACGTGCTCGCGCAGTTCCGCGAGCGTCGGCGCGCCGCCCGCCGCGGGCACGACGACAGCGGTCACCCGCTGGCCGAGACGCTCGTCGGGAAGACCCACCACCGCGACCTCCCGGACACCCGGATGCTCGGCCAGCACGGCTTCGACCACCTGGGGGACCACGGTGAGCCCGCCCGTGGAGATGGCCTCGTCCAGCCGTCCCCGGATGCGCAGGACCCCGTCCTCGAGGGTGCCCGCGTCGTCGGTGCGGAACCAGCCGGGTACGGCGAAGGCCGGATGGTCGGGGAGACCTCGGTAACCCGAGGCGAGCGTGGTGCCCCCGAGCCATACGCGTGAGTCGTCGTCGACGCGCACGTGCACCCCGTCGAGCGGTACACCCTCGTAGACGCATCCTCCGCACGTCTCGCTCATGCCGTAGGTGCGCACGACCGTGAGCCCGGCGGTGCGGGCGCGTTCCAGAATCGGTAGGGGAGTCGCGGCACCGCCGAGCAGGATCGCATCGAGGCGGGCGAGCGCCGTGACGGCGCCGGGATGGTCGAGAGCCTTGACGAGCTGAGTGGGGACCATCGAGGTGTACCGGCGAGGTCCGGGCATGGCGTCCACCGCGGCCGGAAGGTCGCCGGGATCGAAACCGGCGGACACATCCACGACGACGGGTTCGGTTCCGCCGAGCACGCTGCGCACCAGCACCTGCATTCCGGCGATGTGATGGGCGGGCAGGGCCAGCAGCCACGAGCCCGGCCCGCCCAGCCGGGCGTGTGTGGCCTCCCCGCTCGCGCGCAGTGCGGCGGCGGAGAGCTGAGCTCCTTTGGGGGTGCCGGTCGTACCGGAGGTCGCGACCACCAGTCCGACATCGCCGGCGACGGGATCACCGGGACACAGCGCGTCGACGAGCCGGCGGGTCTCCCGGTCGTCCCCGTCCGGAACGGGGAGCAGGGCAGGGCCGCTGCCGTCGAGCATCCGCTGCAGGATGGGCAGCACGCCGCGGACGGCGGCGCCGGCGGGAACGGGAAGCAGCTCGAGCGTGTTCACAGATCGTATTGTTTCGTGTCCCACCCGCCCGCCTCGAGCTGGCGGCGGACACGATCGACGTCCTCGGGCGACGGCATGTTGTTGGTGACCCTGCTGACCAGAACTGCGATGTCGATGCGGGTCACCGGGAGATCACCCTCCTCGATGAGGGTGTCGGCGATCTGCGAGACCTCCTCGTCGGACAGGCGCCGCGCGAGGAGGGCGAAGAGCGGGACGTAGTCCTGTTCCGGTACCCCTTCGGGGTAGCCGGCACGGAGCCACTCGACGATGGAAGCGAGAAACGGCGGGAGAGCCACCCGTCACTCCGATCAGAAGATGTCGAATCAGAAGATGTCTATGCCGAACGTTCCGGAGAGGAAGTCGCCGGCCAGCAGGAGGATTCCTGCGAGGACCGCGCAGGCCACGACGGCGAAGCACAGCACGGCGGCCGCCTTGGCCGCCGGTGACGCTGTGCCCCCACCGGAGCCGGTGTCGAGCGCCCGGACTCCCAGTGCGAACAGGGAGGGCAGACCCGCTCCGAGGACCAGGCCGACGAGGACGACCTGCCACAACGAGTCGAGGGTGTGTGTCAGCAGGTTCACGGGCGTCCTTCCCCGGAGAACGTTTCGGAGGCACCCGGGGCCGGGGCGAGCGAGTCGTCGTCCCAGTCGGCGGTGACATTGGAGGCGTCGACGGGCTGCCGACGCGAGCGGACCCACATGAGCAGGGCCAGGCCGCAGAGGATGGCGAAGACCACGAGCACGCCGGGCATTCCGCCGATCACGTGGGCGATCGCCCAGCAGACGGCTCCGACGACCGCGGCGCACGGCAGGGTGATGAGCCATGCGACCACCATCCGGCGGGCCACCGACCAGCGCACCTCGGCGCCCTTGGTGCCCAGCCCGGTCCCCAGGATCGATCCGGTGGCCACATGCGTGGTCGACAGCGGCAGACCGAAATGGCTCGAGGTGAGGATGATGGCGGCCGACGACGACTCGGCGGCCAGACCCTGCGGCGGAGCGATCTCGACGAGACCCTTGCCGAGCGTGCGGATGATGCGCCATCCACCGAGATAGGTGCCCAGCGCGATCGCGATCGCACACGCGACCTTCACCCAGAACGGCATCTCGGTCTCGGCGGTGATGCTGCCGTGCGCCACGAGTGCCAGGAAGATCACGCCCATCGTCTTCTGCGCGTCGTTGGTGCCGTGGGCGAGCGACATCAGGGAAGCGGTGCCGATCTGGCCCATCCGGAAACCCCGGTCGCGATGCTCGGTGGAGATCGAGCGGGTGAGACGGTGCATCGACCAGATGCCCACCGTGGACACGAGCGCCGCGATGACGGGTGCGAGCACGGCGGGAAGCAGCACCTTGCCCAGGACTCCGTCCCACACCACGCCCTGGACGCCTATCGACGCGAGCGCGGCGCCGACGAGGCCACCGAACAGGGCGTGCGAGGAACTCGACGGCAGTCCGAACAGCCAGGTCGCGATGTTCCAGAGGATCGCGCCGACCAGACCCGCGAAGACGATGAGCAACAGGTCGGTACCGCCGACGGTGTCGAGGTCGACGACACCCTTCGCGACGGTTGCGGCGACTTCCACGGACAGGAAGGCGCCTACCAGGTTCAGGGTCGCGGACAGGGTGACCGCGGTCTTGGGTTTGAGGGCGCCGGTGGCGATGGATGTCGCCATGGCATTGCCGGTGTCGTGGAAGCCGTTGGTGAAATCGAATGCGAGGGCAGTGACGACCACCACCAGGAGCACGACGAACTCTGCGGTCACGTCTGTCGATTGTGGGGTAGCGGGCACGTGAATGTACAGCGACGGGCATGTGAACTCCGGGCGTCGTCACCGGTCCACGGGGGTTGTTCGTACTCCGACCATGAGCGGAGACGAGAGCGGACCGACCGGCTTGTGTGCAAGATCACCGGCTGCTCGCGACTGGATCCGGGCGGATCGGGTACCGCTGTCCGTCAGCGGAGATCGCGTCGCAGAGGATGATCCTCCGGTATCTGCACCAGCACGATCGGGATTCCGTCGGGGTCGGCGATCCACAGCTCGTGCAGTCCCCAGGGCTCCTGCTGTGCGCTGCGGACGATGCGGAGCCCTTTCCGTGTCAGCTCGGCCTCCGCCTCGTAGACGTCCCGCACCTGGAGCCACAGTGCGCCGTGGAAGACCTCGTCGCCGTCGGAACGACCGTGCGCGGCGATCTCGATCGACGACTGGCCGGCGAAGAAGACGGTGCCTCCCGGGTACTCGCGAGCGACGGCCAGCCCGAGGGTGGATCCGTAGAAGTCCAGCGCGGCGTCGTAGTCACGCGGCCGGAGGATGGTGCGGCTGCTGAGGATCTCCATGTCACTGTCCTTCCGCCGGGCGGGCTTCGTGCCGGCGCCGCCCCGGGGTGCGTCGCGCTTCCTTCATCTCCGCCTCGAACAGATGGCGGCGGCCCGCGACCAGTTCGTCGCGCACTCGCTTCTCGAACTCCCGGAAACCCGCCCAGTAGCCGTCGTCGAACTCCTCGACGAGCTGGAAGGTCCATCGGCCCTCGGCGATGTTGCGTCCGATGATCTCGTCGAGGAGTCGCTCGGCGATCTCCTCGTGCCCGGCCTCGTGCAGCAGATCCGCCGCCTCACCGGCGAGCAGGTCGGCGTGACCCATCAGCTGATGGAAGGCGTAGAGATGGCCCCGTGCCCGCTCGACGGTCTCGAGGGCCTCGGAGAGCTTTCCCGTCGCGTCGACGGTGGCGTCGGAGACGCCCTCGGGCCGGGTGTGAGCTGTTGGGGGGCTCTGGCGATCGGTCATGACCCACAGTGTGCCCGAGACCACACTCCCTGAACGTAACTCTACCTATGACGTTTGACGAAGCTCCTGGTGGGACATAACTGACGGCAACGGTGTGAACGCGCCGGACTGCCACATGCGGAATTCACCGACAAGCGCGAACAGTGCTTCGTGGGGAACGCCGGACCGATACGAGTGAGGAGAACTGCCATGGCGACCGACTACGACGCTCCCCGCACCACCGATATTCTGGGTGGCGGTGGCACTGCCCTGGACGAACTGGACCTGAAGCCCACCGCGGCCGCCGACACCGACGAGGGGGAGATCCTCGAGACCCTCGACCTGCCGGGCGCCGACCTCTCGGCGCTGTCGGCCGAGGAACTGTCCGTCCAGGTCCTGCCGAAGCAGTCCGACGAGTTCACGTGCATGGGCTGCTTCCTGGTCCAGCACCACAGCCGGCGCGCCACGGCTGCGGGCGAGCAGGCCTACTGCAGGGACTGCGCCTGACATTCCGTCGGCTTCTCCACTCGGTGAACCGTCCTTCGCGCCCCCTCGGGGGTAGGCGAAGGACGGTTCACTGCATCGGGGTCAGTAATAGTGCGGGTAGGGCGACCAGTCGGGATCGCGCTTCTCGAGGAAAGCGTCGCGACCCTCGACCGCCTCGTCCGTCATGTACGCCAGGCGCGTGGCCTCGCCGGCGAACAACTGCTGCCCGACGAGTCCGTCGTCCTGCAGATTGAAGGCGTACTTCAGCATCCGCTGTGCCTGCGGCGACTTGCCGTTGATCTTCCGCGCCCAGTCGAGCGCCACGTTCTCGAGCTCGTCGTGGTCGACGACCTTGTTCACCGCACCCATGTGGTGCATCTCCTCGGCCGTGTACGTCTCGCCGAGGAAGAAGATCTCCCGCGCGAACTTCTGGCCGACCATCTTGGCCAGATAGGCGCTGCCGTAGCCGCCGTCGAAGCTGCCCACATCGGCGTCGGTCTGCTTGAACCTGGCGTGCTCGCGGGAGGCGAGCGTCAGGTCGCAGGTCACGTGCAGGCTGTGGCCGCCGCCGGCAGCCCACCCGTTGACGAGGGCGATGACGACCTTCGGCATGAAGCGGATGAGCCGTTGCACCTCGAGGATGTGCAATCTGCCCGCGCGTGCCTTGTCGACGGTGTCGGCGGTCTCGCCGCTCGCGTACTGGTAGCCGCTGCGGCCGCGGATCCGCTGGTCGCCGCCGGAGCAGAAGGCCCAGCCGCCGTCCTTCGGGCTCGGCCCGTTGCCGGTCAGCAGCACCACGCCGACGTCCGACGTGGTGCGTGCGTGGTCGAGTGCACGGTAGAGCTCGTCGACCGTGTGGGGACGGAAGGCGTTCCGCACCTCGGGACGGTCGAACGCGACGCGGACCGTGCCCTGCGTGACGTGTCGGTGGTACGTGATGTCGGTGAGGTTCTCGAACCCGGGTACCGGGCGCCACAGTTCTGGATCGAAGGTCACGTCGTCACCTTAGATGGCCGGGCAACCGAACGGCCGGGCCGCGAGCCCGATAACGTGCATCTTCATGAGCGAGCAGACCGAGCCGGGCCGGGCCACCGATACGACTGCCGGTCGCGACGACCACAACCACCACGGCGGTTTCCCGGTCTACGAACCGGTGGAGGCGGGCCCGAACTTCGGGCGTTTCGTCGAAGCGCTGCGGCATCTGCAGGACCTCGCAGTGTCCACGCATGCGCCCGACGAGGTCATCGATCGCGCGATCGACCATGCCGAAGCGCTCGGTGATCTGCTCGAGCCCTATCGCGTTCCCGAAGGCCGATCCCCGGCCGGTTTCAATCCCGGCCTGCCCGGACGAGGCAGCCTGCTGATGCTGCCCTGGAAGATCGAGAAGGCCGATGCGGAGTCGGTCCGATCCCGCGGCGTCTTCCGTATCTACCACCGCGGCGGCAACGGAGCGGCGCACGGTGGAACTCTGCCCCTGCTGTTCGACGACCTGTTCGGCATGGTCGTCCACGCGTCCGGTCATCCCATCGCGCGCACCGGCTATCTCCACGTCAACTACCGCAAGATCACGCCCTTGGAGAAGGAGCTCGTCGTCGAGGGCCGGGTCGAACGCGTCGAGGGCCGCAAGATCTTCTGTGTGGCCGAGCTGCGCGAGGCCGACGGCACGCTCCTCGCCGACTGCGAGGCCCTGATGATCCAGTTGCTGCCGGGACAGCCGTGACCTCTCCGATGCTGCCGACCGTCGACGAACTGCTCGACGGCGCGGTCGTGGTGTCGCTGCCCATGCGCGTCCGGTTCCGTGGGATCACCGCCCGGGAGGTGCTGCTCCTGCACGGTCCCGCCGGGTGGGGAGAGTTCGGGCCCTTCCCCGAGTACGGCGACGACGAAGCGGCCTATTGGCTGCAGTCGGCGATCGAAGCCGCGTGGCAGGGCCGTCCCGCTCCGCGCAGAAGCCGGATCGCGGTCAACGCGACGGTGCCGGCGGTCGGCCCCGACCGCGTTCCGGATGTGCTCGCCCGGTTCCCCGGCGCGCGTACCGCGAAGGTGAAGGTCGCCGAGCCGGGCCAGGATCTCGCGCAGGACCTCGCCCGCGTCCGGGCCGTGCGCGAACTCGTCCCCGCCGTGCGGATCGACGCGAACGGTGGCTGGACGGTGGACGAGGCCGCCCGGGCACTGACCGCGCTCACGGCGGACGGGCCGCTCGAATACGCCGAGCAGCCCTGTGCGAGCGTGCCCGAGCTCGTGGAACTCAGACGCCGCGTGCCCGGCATCCGGGTGGCCGCGGACGAGAGCATCCGCCGGGCCGACGATCCGCTGCGCGTCGTGCGCGCCGGCGGAGCCGATGTCGCCGTCGTGAAGGTGGCGCCGCTCGGGGGTGTCCGCCGGCTCGTCGACCTCGCCGGCGAACTGTCCGCCCACGGGGTGGAGGTGGTCGTATCCAGTGCCCTCGACTCGGTCGTGGGAATCGCCACCGGACTCGCGGCGGCTGCGGCGCTGCCCGAACTTCCGTACGCATGTGGGCTGGGTACGGGCGGTTTCTTCACCGCCGACGTCGCCCCGCCTCTGCACATGTCGGAGGGGTCTCTGGAGGTCGTCTCCGTCGCGCCGGACCCGGAGCTGCTCGGTGCCGTACGAGCTGCGCCGAACCGGGTCGAGTGGTGGCACGACCGGCTGAAACGCTGCCGATCGGTGCTCGCCGGACGCGGGCTGTGACTCGGCGGGATCGTCGTATATCGTTCCCCGCGTCCCATCGGTCACAAACGTCACATCTACGGAGGCAGTGAAAGTGGTTGCAGCTCTGGGCGATGCCCTGCTCGGCGCCGACAGGTTCCCGGCGGTCAAGGCAGACGTCGAAGCCCTGATCGATGCTGAGGTGTCGGACAAGAAGGGTGCGTCCGGTCTCGCCCTCAAGGGTGGATACGCAGCAGTGAAGAAGGTCGGCCCGAATATCGTGCCGAGCGCCGTCGAAGCTCTGCTGCCCGAATTCGTCGAGAAGCTCCAGCCGTTCTGGCAGGAGTACGCCGGTAACGGCTCGTTCGCCGACTTCCTGGTCGCCCGTGGTGAGGTCGTCGCCGACGCTCTTCTCGGGGTGACCGACGAGCGGATCGCCGGCTCGTCGAAGGCCGCTGTCAAGAAGGTCTACGACTCCCTGCGTCCCTCGGCCAAGAAGCACGTCGTCGAGGCGCTGCCGCGTGTCGGTGAGCTCATCCAGAAGCACGCCGGCTGATACATCGACAACACGGACGTCGCGGTCCCGCACCGGTCTCGGCCGGTCGGGCTCGCGACGTCCGTCGTTCCCCGTGAGTGACCGCCGTCAGTAGACCGGCTCGCCGTACTTCCAGTATCCGGAGAAGGTCACCGCCGATCGGTCCCAGCCGCGCTCGCGTACGAGATGCCGCCGGACACCGGTGGCGAGGGACGATTCGCCCGCCACGAAGGCATATGCGGATTCCGTGGGAAGGGCCGACGCCCGCACCGCTTCGGCAGCGAGTGCACCCGGAACTGCTTCCGCGTCCGTACGGATCACCGGATGCACCCGCACGTTCTCACCCGTCGGCAGGTTCTGAGCGGTGAGATCGCGGGGATCGGGAACCTCGACGAAGACCTCGACGACTGCGCGAGGGTCGGAGGCGAGGACGGAACCGAGGATGCCGGCGACGGCCGGTACCGCGCTCTCGTCACCGACGAGCAGCCACGACCGCGCCTCGTCGAGGCGGAGGTTGCTGATGCCTTCGTCGAGGATGCCGATCTCGTCTCCCGGCGTCGCCCGTTCCGCCCACGCGGATGCCGGTCCGAGATCTCCGTGCGACGCGAAGTCGATCTCCATCTCTGCGGTCGCGCCGAACAATCCTTCCCCGGCGGCTCGGAGCCGACGGATCGTGTAGTTGCGCAGCACCGGCCGGCGATCCGCGGGCAACTCCTGGTATTCGGGCCACCAGCGATCGTCGGTCGCCGCGGGCAGGATCAGTTCCTGCTGTTCCGGAGTGGGGAAGAACATCCGGAACCAGTGGTCGGACCCCATGGGCGCGATCGAGCCGAGGTCGTCGCCGCCGACGGTGATCCGGACGAAGGTCGGGCTGATGCGTTCGACGGCACGAACCTGCGCGCGCACCATCCGCCGCGAGGCGGGCTTGACGTACGGATTGCGCCGCGTGGTTCCGGTGCTCTTCGCCATGCGGCCTCCGAAGTCGTCGAATACTGCGATCGTTCAGCGAAGCCTAACCTGTGTTCCGGACGATGCGGTCGTCACTCCGGGACGCCGGGACGCTCGAGTTCCCGCACTTCGGGAGGCAGGCCCCATTCGATCCGCCCGAGCCGGCTCACCGGCGCGAGCGCCGCGAAGTCGGGCACCCCGTCCTCCGCGAGAACGCCCGGATCGACCGTCACCGCGAGCACGTCGCCCATGACCACGAACGAATCGCCGACCTCGATCACGCGCCGCAAGCGGCACTCGATGGAGGCGGGAGATTCGGCGACCCGCGGCGGCCGCACCCGCGCGCTCGGCTCGGCGCGCAGCCCGACCTCCCGGAACTCGTCGACCCCGGGCAGAAACGCCGCCGAGGACGCGTTGACCTTCTCCATCGATCCCCTCGTCGCGATGTTGATCACGAATTCGCCGGTCTGCTCGATGTTCCGCACGCTGTCCTTACGTCCCACGGAGGTGAACTGGACGACGGGCGGATCGGTGCTCGCGACGGTGAAGAAGCTGTACGGCGCGAGATTGAACACACCCTCGGCCGACTCCGTGGACACCCAGGCGATGGGTCTCGGCACGATGGTCGCGGTGAGGAGACGGTAGAAGCGACCCGGGCTCGACTCTGCGGGATCGAAGACTGTGCGCACGATCCCCATTCTGCTCACACCTCCGAACCGGCCCCACCTCCCGCGCAACTAGGCTGGATGTCGTGAATCCGTCCACTGCCCAGGCCACCGCTGTCGTCGACGAACTCGCCAGAGGTGGTGTCCGGGACGTGGTGCTGTGTCCGGGCTCGCGCAACGCGCCGCTCGCCTTCGCGCTCCAGGCCGCCGACACCGCCGGGCGTCTCCGGCTGCACATGCGGATCGACGAGCGCACCGCCGGATTCCTCGCCATCGGCCTCTCGCTCGCCTCGGGTCGTCCCGTCCCGGTGGTGATGACCTCCGGAACGGCCGTGGCGAATCTGGCCCCGGCAGTCCTCGAAGCCAACTACGCACGGGTCCCGCTCGTCGTGCTCAGCGCGAACCGGCCGTACGAGCTGCTCGGTTCCGGAGCCAACCAGACCGTCGAACAGCTCGGCCTGTTCGGCAGCCAGGTGCGCGCGACGATCAGCCTCGGCCTCGCCGAAGGCATCGAACAGAACAGTCAGTGGCGCTCGGCTGTGTCCCGCGTGCTCGCTGCCGCCCGGGGAACACGCTCCGGCAACGCGGGTCCGGTCCACTTCGACATCCCGTTGCGGGAACCCCTCGTCCCCGACCTGCACGCGGACGGCCCGGTGCCCGAGGGCCGGCCCGACGGGGCGGCCTGGACGACCACCGTGCACGCGACCCTCGACGTCCCGCTCGAGATCGACCTGACCCCCGACACCGTCGTGGTCTCCGGTCACGGTTCCGCCTACCGGCCCGAACTGGCTGGCCTGCCGACCGTCGCCGAGCCCACGGCGCCGCTGCACGGTATCCCGCTGCACCCGATGGCGCTGCCGCACCTGAAGCCGCGGCAGGCGATCATCACCGGGCGTCCCACCCTGCATCGCCCCGTCTCCACCCTGCTCGCCGATCCTGCTGTGCAGGTGTACGCGCTCACGACCGGCCCGCGCTGGCCCGACGTCTCGGGCAACGTCGTCGCGACCGGCACCCGCGCGGTGGTCTCGGGAACGCCGGACGAGGCCTGGCTCGAGCGGTGCCGCCAGTTGTCCGCGCACACCGACAAGGCCGTGCGCGCCCAGCTCGACACCCACCCCGCGCCGACCGGGCTGCACGTCGCCGCAGTCGTGACCGACGCCTTGAAGGAGGGCGACCAGCTGTTGCTCGGGGCGTCCAATCCCGTGCGCGACGCGGCGCTCGTGAGTTACCCCAAGCCCGATGTGAAGGTGCTGTCCAATCGTGGGGTCGCGGGGATCGACGGCACCGTGTCCACCGCCCTCGGTGCCGCACTGGCCTACGGGGAAGGACGGACGATCGCTCTGCTCGGCGACCTGACCTTCCTCCACGACGCCTCGGGTCTGCTCATCGGCCCGGCGGAGCCGCGCCCGGAGAACCTCACGATCGTCGTGGCCAACGACGACGGCGGCGGCATCTTCGAACTGCTCGAACAGGGCGACCCGCAGTACGCCGGGGTCTTCGAACGTGTCTTCGGCACCCCGCACGGCATGGATCTCGCCGCACTCTGCGCGGCCTACCGGATCCCGCACGAGCGGGTCGATCTGCAGGGTCTGGCCCTCGCGCTCGGTGACGTCGACGCCCCCGAGGGTGGCATTCGCGTGGTCGAGGTCACCACCGAGCGCGCGGGACTGCGAGAACTCCACGCGGCGGTGCGAGCGCAGCTGTGACCGGACCCGCACGCGCACGTCGCGCGATTCTCATCGTCGCCGCGGCGATCTCCGCCCTCGCGGTGATCCTGTTCCTCGGCGCCCTGCGTAACGACCACACCATCCGGTCCGACACGGGGACGGCCGTCGCGGAAGTGCTGTCGGCGGGATCACTGCGCTCCGCGGTGAGTTTCGTCACTCCGGATGGTGTCACCCACAATCCCGAGCTCGGAGTGCTCTATCCCACCGGACTGATCACCGGGCAACGTATCGCCGTGGAATACGCGCGCAGTGATCCCGATCTCGTACGCGTGACGGGACGCGACGCGCGCGTCGCCCTCGTCCCCACGGGATCGGTGATCGTCGTCACGTGGATGGTCGCCGCGCCCCTGCTCTTCTGGCTCCGACGCAAGGACGAGGAGGCGTCCGCGTCGCTTCCCGCCGGGACGGGCCGTCGAGCCGATATGTGACGAACGGAACGTCCGGTCGCCGGGTGCCGCGCCCACCTGCCCGGCGCTGCCGGAGGCGTGGGGGCCCGGCGGTGAACGGGTAGCCTGTGGCCCGTGGCAACAACTCACGGATCACGTGCGTCGCTCGACAAGGACCCGCGTGAGGTCGCGTCCATGTTCGACGGGGTGGCGGCACGCTACGACCTCACCAACACCGTCCTGTCGTTCGGCCAGGACCGCGGATGGCGTCGTGCCACTCGCGGGGCACTCGATCTGAAGCCGGGCGAGCGTGTGCTCGACCTCGCGGCGGGCACCGGAGTGTCGACGGTCGAGCTCGGGCGGTCCGGCGCATGGGTCGTCGCCACGGATTTCTCGAAGGGCATGCTGCACGCGGGGGAGTTCCGCAAGGTACCGATGGTCGCCGGGGACGCGATGCGGTTGCCGTTCGCCGACGCAGTCTTCGATGCCGCGACCATCTCGTTCGGTCTGCGCAACGTCGCCGATCCCGAGGAGGGTCTGCGGGAGATCGCGCGCGTGGTCAAGCCGGGTGGACGGCTCGTGGTGTGCGAGTTCTCCACCCCTGTCCGGGAACCGCTGCGCACGGTCTACATGGAGTATCTGATGCGCGCGCTGCCGCGCGTCGCGCGTGCGGTGAGCAGCAATCCCGATGCCTACGTCTATCTCGCCGAGTCGATCCGGGCCTGGCCCGACCAGGAACAGCTCGCCCGGCGCATCGAAGCCGCGGGCTGGACCGACGTGAAGTGGCGCAATCTGACCGGCGGGATCACGGCGTTGCACCGCGCGGTGCGGTAGCGGCCGCGCGCATCGATACCGCGCGGTGCGGTAGCGGCCGCGCGTATCGATACCGCTCGGTGCGCTAGCGGCCGTACCGGCAGGGCGTCGGCGCTCACGCGAAGAGCGGTTGCCGATCCCAGCGCATCGAGAGGCGACCGCTCGTACGCCACACGCGGGCGACGAGGTCGGCGTCCTCGTCGGTGACGAGATTGCCCATCACCCGCACCGCGACCGACATCATCGCCCGGGACCGCATCGCGATCGGGCCGGTCGCCGGCAGGAACTTCGGAATCGTGAGCAGGCCCGCGAGACGCCGCGCGGTGGAGAACGCGCGGCCGTAATGCGAGCGCAACGTCGCGGGCCACGCGTCGGTGAGGTCGTCCGCGTCGAGCAGCCCGGCGACCAGCCGGCCCCCTTCGAGTCCGTAGTCGATGCCTTCCCCGTTGAGCGGGTTGACGCAGGCTGCGGCGTCGCCGATGAGCGCCCAGTTGCGCCCCGCGACACCCGAGACCGCCCCACCCATCGGGAGCAGCGCCGACGCCACCCGTCTCACCTCGCCGAGTTCCCATTCGGGACGTCGCTGCCGTGCGTACAGGTCGATGAGCGGCCGCAGCGAGCCGGTCGCCGGTCGTGAGGCGGTCGCGAGGGTGCCCACGCCCAGATTCACCTCACCGGTGCCGAGCGGGAAGACCCAGCCGTAACCCGGCTGGACGACGCCGTCGTCGTCCCGGAGTTCGAGATGCGACGTGATCCAGGGATCGTCGCTACGTGGCGAGTCGGCGTAGGCGCGGGCGGCCACCCCGTAGGCGGTATCGCGATGCCAGCGCCGGCCGAGCACCTTGCCCAGCGGCGAGCGCACCCCGTCGGCGACGACCAGTGTCCGGCACGTGACGGTCCGCGGGCCCTCGGCGGTCCGGAGGACCACGGCTGCGACCCGGTCGCCGTCACGCTCGACGTCGACGGCCTTCGTGCCGTCCACGGCTGTGACGCCCGCATCCACCGCGACCTGCCGGATCCGCATATCGAGCTCGGTGCGCGGCACGGCGCTGCCGACGGACGGGAACGACGAGTCGGGCCAGGGCAGTTCGAAGCGGCCGCCGAAGCCCTCGAGGCGCAGCCCGCGGTTGACGGTGCGGGTGCGCAGCCAGTCGCCGAGTCCGAGTTCGTCGAGTTCGGCGACGGCTCGCGGTGTGAGCCCGTCCCCGCAGGTCTTGTCGCGGGGGAAGCCGGCAGCGTCCACGAGCAGGACGTCACGTCCGCCCCGGGCTGCCCATGCGGCGGCGGAGGAACCGGCGGGACCGGCGCCGACGACGAGAACATCGGTACTGTCGGGAACGCAGGACTGGGATTGCCGCGGATCCTGCGCGGAGTGTTCGGCCGCCACCGCTCCATCTTCTCAGGCCGCGATCGGCTGCCTCGACGAGGTGGGCCGGAGACCGAACGGCTAGGTTCACTACGGTGAAGTCGAGGCGACAGAACAGGATGGGTACGTCATCGTGAGCACTGAGGGGGCGGCTCGGACCGCCGGTTCGGCCGACGCGGCGCCGAGCACCGTCGTGGCCGGTGTGGAACTCGGCGATCCGGTCCTCGCCGCGACCGTCAGGGACGGCCTCGCGAGCGTCGAGAAGCTCCTCGTCGACGAGTTGTCCGACGGCGAGGATTTTCTGACCGAGGCGGCCTTGCACCTGGCGAAGGCGGGCGGAAAGCGGTTCCGGCCGCTGTTCACGATTCTCACGGCTCAGCTGGGGCCGCAGCCGACGGATCCCGCAGTGGTGACCGCGGCGACCGTCGTCGAACTCGTGCACCTGGCGACGCTGTACCACGACGACGTGATGGACGAGGCCACGATGCGACGTGGAGCGCCGAGCGCGAACATGCGCTGGGGCAACAGCGTTGCGATCCTGGCCGGCGACTATCTGTTCGCCCATGCCTCGCGACTGGTGTCGACGCTGGGCCCGTCCGCCGTGCAGATCATCGCCGAGACGTTCGCCGAACTGGTCACGGGCCAGATGCGGGAAACGGTCGGCGTGCGCACCGACGAGGACCCGGTCGAGCACTATCTCCGGGTGATCTGGGAGAAGACCGGCTCGCTCATCGCCGCGAGCGGCCGGTTCGGCGGCACCTTCTCCGGTGCCGGGACCGAGCACGTCGAGCGTCTCGAACGACTCGGCGACGCGGTCGGCACGGCCTTCCAGATCGTCGACGACATCATCGACATCTCGTCGGATACCTCGGAGTCGGGGAAGACACCCGGAACCGATCTTCGCGAGGGCGTGTACACGCTGCCGGTGCTCTACGCCCTGCGGGAGAGCGGGCCGGAGGCGGACCGGTTGCGCGAACTGCTCGTCGGGCCTATCGAGGACGAGGCGCACGTCGCGGAGGCCCTCGAGTTGCTCGTCCGCTCGCCGGGGATGGAGGCGGCGAAGGCGACTCTCGCGACCTATGCCGCCCGAGCTCACGCAGAGCTGGATGCTCTGCCGCAGGGACCGGCCAACGAGGCGCTGAGGCGTCTCGTGGACTTCACGGTCGCGCGGGTCGGATAGCCGATCGCACGGGCCCCGGCCTCTCGCCGGGGAACCGCACCGCCTGCTCGTTCGTTGGACGAACGAGTGGACATCGTGGTGCGAAAGGGGTGCGACGTGCACGGATACTCGAACCGTTTCAAGACGGCCGGACTTCTCATCGGGATGTCCGCGCTGATCGTGTTCATCGGGTCGCTGTTCCAGAACTCGACGATCCTGATGGTGTCGATCGTGCTCGCCGTCGGTATGAACGCCTACGCGTACTTCAACAGCGACAAACTCGCGCTGCGGGCCATGCACGCCCAGCCGGTCACCGAGGTGCAGGCACCCACGATGTACCGGATCGTGCGCGAACTGGCGACCCTCGCGCACCAGCCGATGCCGCGCTTGTACGTCAGCCCCACGAATGCGCCCAACGCGTTCGCCACGGGACGTAATCCGCGCAACGCGGCGGTGTGCTGCACGACGGGCATCCTCGAGATCCTCGACGAGCGCGAACTGCGCGCGGTGCTCGGGCACGAACTCGCGCACGTGTACAACCGCGACATCCTCATCTCGTCGATCGCCGGGGCCATGGCCGCCGTGATCTCGGGTCTGGCGAACTTCGCGTTCTTCGCTTCGGCCTTCGGCGGCAATCGGGAGGGGGGCGCGAATCCGTTGGCGCTCCTGCTGGTCTCGCTCCTGGGTCCGATCGCGGCGTCGGTGGTCAAGCTTGCCGTGTCGAGGTCTCGCGAGTACCAGGCAGACCAGTCGGGCGCCGAACTGACGGGGGACCCGCTCGCTCTCGCATCCGCCCTGCGCAAGCTCGAACGAGGTACGCAGATCGCGCCGTTACCGCCGGAACCGCAACTCGCGGCGCAGTCGCATCTGATGATCGCCAATCCGTTCCGGCCGGGCGACAAGATGAGCCGGTTGTTCTCGACACACCCGCCGATGGCCGACCGCATCGCGCGTCTCGAACGTATGGCCGGAATCCGCTGATCCGACGCCACCCGCCACGAAACGGCTCCGCCCGCGACGATCGTCGCGGGCGGAGCCGTAGCGGGGGAGTGCGTCAGCGGTAGTTGACGAACTGCAGGGCGATGTCGAGATCGGCGTTCTTGAGCAACGCGATGACCGCCTGCAGATCGTCGCGCTTCTTACTGCTCACCCGCAGTTCGTCGCCCTGGATCTGGGCCTTGACGCCTTTGGGGCCTTCGTCGCGGATGAGCTTGGAGATCTTCTTCGCGTTCTCCTGGCTGATGCCCTGCACCAGAGTTCCGGTGATCTTGTAGACCTTGCCGGACTGGGCGGGTTCGCCGGCGTCGAAGGACTTCAGCGAGAGGTCGCGGCGGATCAGCTTCTCCTTGAAGACCTCCAGGGCCGCGAGGGCACGGTCCTCGGTGTCGGCCGTGATCGTGACGGCCTCCTCACCCGACCACTCGATGCGCGCGCCGGTGTTCCGGAAGTCGAAGCGGGTCGCGATCTCCTTCGCGGCCTGGTTCAGGGCGTTGTCCACTTCCTGACGGTCGACCTTGCTCACCACATCGAACGACGAATCAGCCACGTCTCACTCCACTTCCGGATCGATCTTCAACGGTTCTTGCGCACCCGACGCTATCGGGTCCGTCGGGCCTGTGACCACCCGGTTTGCGTTTCGGGGGGGTGTGCGTTGTATTCTTCCAAACGCATCGAGGACACGGTCCCGATCGCACCCGGCAGGTTGCCCGAGCGGCCAATGGGAGCGGACTGTAAATCCGTCGGCTTACGCCTACGTAGGTTCGAATCCTACACCTGCCACCGGAACGGCCCCGGTTCTTCGGAACCGGGGCCGTTCTGCATATCCGGGTCGTTCCGGGTGCGGGATGCAGGACGTTGCATCGCGCGCGGATGTGTCCGGGTGGGGTGCGCGTCCGGTCGTGGACGGCATGAGGTTTATGCGCCTCTACCAGGGGATTTTGCACTCCGACGGAGTGTGTGTAATCTTTTGGAGGCCGCAGCGAGCAGAGATGCTCCGGTGGCCGCGCCCCCTTAGCTCAGTCGGCAGAGCGTTTCCATGGTAAGGAAAAGGTCGACGGTTCGATTCCGTCAGGGGGCTCGCTGGATTGAGGTGCCGCCATCGTAGCGACACTCGGCACCGAGGCGGTGTAGCTCAGTTGGTAGAGCAAACGACTCATAATCGTTGCGTCGCCGGTTCAAGTCCGGTCACCGCTACCAAAGTTCATTGATCCACCCTGATCGATACTGATCGGATTGACGCGAAAGAAGGCATCCCGTGGCCTCCTCTACTGACGTTCGGCCGAAGATCACCTTGGCCTGCGAGGTGTGCAAGCACCGCAACTACATCACGAAGAAGAACCGTCGTAACGACCCCGACCGGCTCGAGCTGAAGAAGTTCTGCCCGAACTGCGGTACGCACCAGTCGCACCGCGAGTCGAAGTAGCCAGTCGGTCAGACGTCGACGGGTAAGGTCTCCGCAATACCGACCGCGCCGTTTGGCGTCGTCGGAGTTGCGGAGGTTTTGCGTATGACGAACGTGCTTCTGAACCAGGAATCGGTGGGTGCGACCGGACAGGCCGGGATCCCGTTCGACGTCGCCGAGCACGCCAAGTCGATGGTCGGCCACCACTACCGGGTGGACGACTACTACGAGGTGGGGCGCGAGAAGATTCGCGAGTACGCCCGCGCGGTACGCGATCCTCATCCGGCGCATCACGACGACGAGGCTGCCCGCGGGCTCGGCTACGACGGCGTGATCGCTCCTCTGACGTTCGTGTCGATCATCGGCATGATCGCCCAGCGCAAGCTGTTCGAGGAGGTCGTCACCGGATACGACCTGAGTCAGATCATGCAGACCGATCAGCGGATGGTCTACCACCGCCCGATCCAGGCCGGCGACCGGTTGTTCTGCGACGTCTACCTCGACGATTTCCGTCAGGCGGCCGGCAGCGACATCATCACCACCAAGAACGTCATCACGGACCAGCACGACAATCTCGTCCTCACGTCCTGGACGACGCTCGTGGCCCGATCCGGTGGAGAGGTCGACGACAACATCGCGCACGCGGTCAAGGATGTGGTGATGCACAGTGACACTCCGTAGTTTCGCGGACATCGCGGTGGGGGACGAGCTCCCGCCCAAGGTGGTGACACTCACACGCGGAAATCTGGTCAACTACGCGGGTGTGTCGGGGGATCCCAACCCGATCCACTGGAGCGACAAGGTCGCCGAGCTGGCCGGCTTGCGTGATGTGGTCGGGCACGGCATGCTCTCGATGGGCATCGCGGCCGGCTTCGTGACGGAGTGGCTGGGAGACCCCGGAGCGGTGACGGAATACAACGTCCGTTTCACCAGTCCGGTATATGTGGAGGCCGACAAGGCCGCCGCGATCGAGTTCACCGGCAAGGTCAAGTCGGTGGACGAGGAGAGCAAGACAGCAGTGGTCGCTATCGTGGCGAAGTCCGACGGTCGGAAGATCTTCGGGCGTGCCACGGCAACGGTCCGTTTGGCCTGACGGCCGAGCGGATTGGGTTTGTCCCGGGGCAATGCAGTACACTTAGGCTTCTGGGATCGCATAGCAGCGCGCTGCTCTTCGTAGGCCTTCACGGCCCGACGGGGTAGCGCGCGTGTCATGTGGTCGCAGATGGGTCGGTTCCGGACACTCGTCTCGTACGAGGAGTGTCGATGTCCGACCAGAGGGGCGTAGCTCAATTGGCAGAGCAGCGGTCTCCAAAACCGCAGGTTGCAGGTTCAAGTCCTGTCGCCCCTGCCCCCGGACTGCCAGCGACCGAGAGGAACGATGTGAGCGAGGAGCGCGGTCAGCGCCACAGCGGCACCGCAGGGAACACTCCCGGCGACGCCGAAACGGCCACCGGCGCGACCCCCGACGGTTCCTCCGCGGCCGCTCGGCCCACCGGTAAGCGCGCTGCACGTCGCGGCGCGGCCGGTTCTCCCGACACAGCCGCGAGCGCGGTGTCCGTGACGAAGACGTCCCGCGCGGCAACAGCCGTGAGCGATCGTCCCGCCGCGAAGTCGGAGAACATCTTCAAGCGTCTCGCGCGCTTCTTCCGTGAGGTCGTCGCCGAGCTCCGCAAGGTGATCTGGCCGAATCGCAAGCAGCTGACCACCTACACGCTCGTGGTCCTTGCGTTCGTGATCGTCATGACGGCGTTCATCTTCGGATTGGATCTGGCGTTCGTGCAGGGCGTCAGCTGGTTGTTCGGTTAGCGCCTGTCCGCGCGAGACGAAAAATGTGATCGACGAGAGGAAAGTGCCCGGTGAGCACCCCCGAGAACGACTCGTACGAGGCTTCGGCCGAGGAGCACGTTTCGGACGACGCGTTGGTTGACGACGTGACGGCCGAGTCGGCGGAGGCGGACACCGAGGCCCCCGAGTCCGGTTCCGAGGCCTCCGGTTCCGAGGCCTCCGAGTCCGATAGCGCAGAGTCCGATAGTGCAGAGTCCGACACCGCTGCCGAGGCGGCCGAGGACGAGGTCGATCCGGCCGAGGCCCTCGAGAAGCAGCTGCGGCGCGAGCCCGGCGACTGGTACGTCGTGCACTCCTATGCCGGCTACGAGAACAAGGTCAAGACCAATCTCGAGACCCGCGTCCAGAACCTGGACCTCTCCGAGTACATCTTCCAGGTCGAGGTTCCGACCGAAGAGGTCACGGAGATCAAGAACGGTCAGCGCAAGCAGGTCAACCGCAAGGTCCTGCCCGGCTACATCCTCGTGCGGATGGAACTCAACGACGAGTCGTGGGGCGCCGTCCGCAACACGCCCGGCGTGACCGGTTTCGTCGGAGCCACCTCGCGTCCGTCGCCGCTGACCATCAAGGAGGTCGTGAAGTTCCTCCTTCCGCAGCAGGCGAAGAAGAAGCCGGCAGCAGGCGCCCCGACCGCCGGTGAGCAGGCTCCCGCCGCGGCTGCGAAGCCCACCATCGAGGTGGACTTCGAGGTCGGCGAGTCCGTCACCGTGATGGACGGCCCGTTCGCCACCCTGCCGGCCTCCATCAGCGAGGTGAACGCCGAGCAGCAGAAGCTCAAGGTCCTGGTGTCGATCTTCGGCCGTGAGACTCCCGTGGAGTTGTCGTTCAACCAGGTGTCGAAGATCTGACGGTCCCGCGGACCCGACGGCGCCGGCATCCGGCGCGCACAAGCTTGCAGTAGCAATACGCAAGAACCACACCGAGCAAGAAACTAGGAATAGAGATGCCCCCCAAGAAGAAGAAGATCGCCGGGCTCATCAAGCTCCAGATCCAGGCCGGCCAGGCCAACCCGGCTCCGCCGGTCGGCCCCGCGCTGGGTCAGCACGGCGTCAACATCATGGAGTTCTGCAAGGCCTACAACGCCGCGACCGAGTCGCAGCGTGGCAACGTCGTGCCGGTCGAGATCACGGTCTACGAGGACCGTTCGTTCGACTTCAAGCTGAAGACGCCGCCGGCCGCGAAGCTGCTGCTCAAGGCAGCGGGCGTGCAGAAGGGCTCCGGTGAGCCGCACAAGACCAAGGTCGCGAAGGTGACCATGGATCAGGTGCGCGAGATCGCCAAGACCAAGCAGGAAGACCTGAACGCCAACGACATCGAGGCTGCCGCGAAGATCATCGCCGGCACCGCTCGGTCGATGGGCATCACGGTCGAGGGCTGAGCCCTCGCACGGGTGCGGGAATCGAACCCCGCCCTGCAGTACTGCAGTAGCACTCGTGGGAGGGCCGGCCAGGCCCGCTACCACGCCCGAACCATTCACCTCACGGTGAGAAGTTAGGAAAGAACATGGCAAAGCGCAGCAAGGCATACCTCGCCGCGGCCGAGAAGATCGACTCGGATTCCCTGTACAGCCCCCTCGCAGCTGCGAAGCTCGCGAAGGAGACCACCTCGAAGAACTACGACGCCACCGTCGAGGTCGCCATGCGACTCGGTGTGGATCCCCGTAAGGCGGACCAGATGGTGCGCGGCACGGTCAACCTGCCGCACGGCACGGGCAAGACCGCTCGCGTCATCGTCTTCGCGGTGGGCGAGAAGGCTGCCGAGGCCGAGGCTGCAGGCGCCGACGTGGTCGGTGCCGAGGACCTCATCGAGCGTATCCAGGGCGGCTGGCTGGACTTCGACGCCGCGATCGCGACCCCCGACCAGATGGCGAAGGTCGGCCGCATCGCCCGCGTCCTCGGTCCCCGCGGTCTCATGCCGAACCCGAAGACGGGCACGGTCACCCCGGACGTCGCGAAGGCTGTCACCGACATCAAGGGCGGCAAGATCAGCTTCCGTGTCGACAAGAACGCCAACCTGCACTTCGTGATCGGCAAGGCCTCGTTCGACGAGACCAAGCTGGTCGAGAACTACGCCGCTGCTCTGGACGAGGTGCTCCGCGCCAAGCCGTCCAGCGCGAAGGGTCGTTACATCAAGAAGATCACGATCGCTACGACCACCGGCCCGGGCATCCCGGTGGACCCGCAGCGCACGCGTAACCTTCTCGAGACCGCCGAGTAGTTCTCCACTCCGCGCGATCGGACCACGAAACGGCCGGCACAGCATCGCTGTGCCGGCCGTTTTGCATCCGTGCAGTTCCATCCGCTACAGTGGTCGGGTAGTTCGGCGTGTGCCGATCTTCACCCCGATCATGTTCTACCCAAGACCGTTGGTCACCGATTCGCATGCGGATCGGTTGAAGGTCCGGAGTTGTCCGGCGGCCCACGCAGGAGGACGAGGTCAGGAATGATGCGAACTGCGATCGCGCCCAGCGCGAGATCGAGGTTCCTCCTCCTGTACGCCCCGTGTGCCCTGCGCCGGGGCGTTCGTCGTTTCCGGTCCACGCGGTCCTCCGGTGGGGCGTCCCAGTCGGGACACCGGGAAAACGACTGTTACTGAGAGGAGGCGAAGTATGGCAAAGCCCGAGAAGGTTTCCGCAGTGTCGGAGATCACCGAGCAGTTCAAGACCTCCACGGCCGCCGTGATCACGGAATACCGTGGTCTGTCGGTGGGACGTCTGACCGAGCTGCGTCGCGCTCTCGGAGAGGGTGCCACCTACTCCGTCGCCAAGAACACCCTGGTCAAGCGTGCCGCCGCTGAGGCGGGCGTCGAGGGTCTCGACGATCTGTTCGTCGGTCCGACCGCCATCGCGTTCGTCAAGGGCGAGCCGGTGGACGCTGCGAAGGCTCTGAAGAACTTCGCGAAGGACAACAAGGCACTCGTCATCAAGGGCGGCTACATGGACGGCGCTGCGCTGTCCGTGGATCAGGTCAACCAGATCGCGGACCTCGAGTCCCGCGAGGTGCTGTTGGCCAAGCTCGCCGGCGCGATGAAGGGCAACTTGGCAAAGGCCGCAGGCCTGTTCAACGCCCCCGCTTCGCAGGTGGCCCGTCTCGCGGCCGCTCTGCAGGAGAAGAAGGCGGGCGAAGAAGCCGCCTGACGCTGATCCGCATCACTGCGAATCCGCATCACTGCGAAAGATACATCCACGCGTGCCCCGGCATGCACCATCCCATCCGGTCGCGGATCAGCGACATGGGACTTATCAGGAAGGACCGCCACCATGGCGAAGCTCACCACCGAAGAGCTGCTCGACGCGTTCAAGGAACTGACCCTGCTCGAGCTCTCGGAGTTCGTGAAGGCATTCGAGGAGACCTTCGAGGTCACCGCTGCTGCTCCGGTCGCCGTCGCCGCTGCCGGCGCCCCGGCTGCCGCTGCCGAGGCTGCTGAGGAGCAGGACGAGTTCGACGTCATCCTCGAGGGTGCCGGCGAGAAGAAGATCCAGGTCATCAAGGTCGTTCGCGAGATCGTCTCCGGCCTGGGCCTGAAGGAAGCCAAGGACCTCGTCGAGGGTGCTCCGAAGCCGATCCTCGAGAAGGTCGCCAAGGACGCTGCCGACGCTGCCAAGGCCAAGCTCGAAGAGGCCGGCGCCAAGGTCACCGTCAAGTAAGACGCTGCGACCTTTCCGGACGGGCGTTCGCGCTCTCCGGGACAGTTCGGCACAGGGGCCGTTTTCGCGAAACCAATTCGCGGAAACGGCCCTTTTGTATATCTTCGAAAGGTGCCCTGCGCGATATGCCCGAAATTGCGTGAAGTGACTTTCCTGTGATGTTCACGCAGGTCACGGTATAAGTCGAGATATGCGGACCCCCTTGTTGGGCGTCCTTACTCCTGAGTAGGATCAGCTGTCACAGGTACCACTATCGATGCGATAGAGTGGCCCAACCCACAGCGGGCGGCGGTATCGGACAGCGGAGGTAATCGTGGGAGTCGAGGTTTCCGTCGAGGGGCTGACCAAGTCCTTCGGCTCGCAGCGCATCTGGCAGGACGTGACATTGACCCTGCCGGCGGGTGAGGTCAGTGCTCTGCTCGGCCCGTCGGGTACGGGTAAGTCGGTCTTCCTCAAGTCGCTGATCGGTCTGTTGCGTCCGGAGCAGGGATCGATCGTCATCGACGGCACGGATATCCTGCAGTGCTCGAGCAAGGAGCTCTACGAGATCCGCAAGCTGTTCGGGGTGCTGTTCCAGGACGGTGCGCTGTTCGGCTCGATGAATCTGTACGACAATGTGGCCTTCCCGCTGCGTGAGCACACGAAGAAGTCCGAGTCGGAGATCCGGCAGATCGTGATGAGCAAGCTCGAGCTCGTCGGTCTGCTCGGCGCGGAGGACAAGCTGCCCGGTGAGATCTCCGGTGGTATGCGCAAGCGTGCCGGTCTGGCCCGGGCGCTGGTGCTCGATCCGGAGATCATTCTGGTCGACGAGCCGGATTCGGGTCTGGATCCGGTGCGGACGACGTACATCTCGCAGACGTTGATCGACATCAACGCGGAGATCGATGCGACGATTCTGATCGTCTCGCACAACATCAATCTGGCGCGGACGGTGCCGGACAACATCGGCATGTTGTTCCGTCGGCAGTTGGTGATGTTCGGTCCGCGTGAAGTCCTGCTGACCTCGGACGAGCCGGTGGTCAAGCAGTTCCTCAACGGCACGATGATCGGTCCGATCGGGATGTCGGAGGAGAAGGACGAGGCGACGATGGCGCACGAGCAGGCGCTCGTGGAGGCCGGTCATCATGCCGGTGGGGTGGACGACGTCGAGGGCATCGTGCCGCAGATGCAGGCCACCCCGGGGATGCCGGAGCGTCAGGCGGTGCGGCGTCGTCAGGAGCGGGTGCGGTCGATCCTGCACACTCTGCCGCCGGCCGCGCAGAGCGCGATCCTCGAATCGCTGGACGACCACGGCGGGCGCCACGACACCCCCCGGGGCTACGCCGAGGACGACACCCAGGTCATTCCCGTCTACTCCGGCGAAGGTTTCGACCAGCCGCAGGTTCGGAAGTAGTACAGCCGAAGGCTGGAGAAGTAGGAGAGTAGATGGGGGCGGGCAGCTCGCTCGTGCGACCGGTTCACGGCGCACTCACACAAGCCGGCAACATCGTCGAATTGTTCGTCGACGTCGTGCGGAACACCTTCCGGCGGCCGTTCCAGTTCCGGGAGTTCATCGAACAGGCCTGGTTCATCGCCAGTGTCACGATCCTCCCGACCGCGCTGGTCGCGATTCCGTTCGGGGCGGTCGTGTCGCTGCAGACCGGCTCGTTGATCAAGCAGCTCGGCGCCGAGTCGTTCACGGGCGCCGCGAGCGTGCTCGCAGTCATCCAGCAGGGCAGTCCGATCGTGACTGCCCTGCTGATCGCCGGTGCCGCAGGGTCGGCGGTCACCGCGGATCTGGGATCACGGACCATCCGCGAGGAGATCGACGCGATGGAGGTGCTCGGGATCAACCCCGTCCAGCGCCTCGTCGTCCCGCGTGTGCTCGCCATGGTGCTCGTCGCTCTCCTGTTGAACGGCCTCGTGTCCGTCATCGGTATCGCCGGCGGTTATTTCTTCAACGTGGTCCTGCAGGGTGGTACTCCCGGTGCCTATCTCGCGTCGTTCTCGGCGCTCGCCCAGCTACCCGATCTGTACGTGGCCGAACTCAAGGCGGCGATCTTCGGGCTCATCGCCGGGGTCGTGGCGTCCTACAAGGGACTGCACCCGGGCGCCGGGCCGAAGGGGGTGGGGGAGGCCGTGAACCAGACCGTGGTCATCACCTTCCTGTTGCTCTTCTTCGCCAACCTGATCTTGACGATGGTGTACCTGCAGATCGTTCCTGCGAAGGGATCCTGACCAGATGACAGTCTCCAAGGGCCGCGGAGATCTCGTTCTTCTCCGGGGTCGCCGAGCGATGCGCGCACCGCTGAACGTGCTCGACCGTGCGGGGGACCAGATGTCCTTCTACGCACGGGCCGTGGCGTGGACACCGAGAACCCTCACCCACTACCGCAAGGAAGTTCTGCGGTTGCTCGCCGAGGTCACCTTCGGCAGCGGTGCCCTCGCGGTGATCGGTGGCACGATCGGCGTCATCGCGATGATGTCCGGCTTCACCGGCGTCGTCGTGGGCCTGCAGGGATACGCGGCGCTCGAACAGCTCGGTTCGTCGGTGCTCACCGGCTTCCTGTCGGCCTACGTCAATACTCGTGAGCTCGCGCCCATCGTCGCGGCACTCGCGTTGTCGGCGACCGTGGGCTGCGGATTCACGGCGCAGCTCGGCGCGATGAGGATCAGCGAGGAGATCGACGCCCTCGAAGTGATGGCCGTGCCGTCGCTGCCCTTCCTCGTCACCTCGCGGATGATCGCCGGCTTCGTCGCGGTGATCCCGCTCTACATCATCGGGCTCCTCGCGGCCTATCTTGCGACGCGCACGATCAGCACGTTGTTCAACGGTCAGTCGAGCGGCTCGTACGATCACTACTTCTATCTGTTCCTACCACCCGAAGATGTGCTCTATTCGTTCGGGAAAGTCCTGGTCTTCGCGTTCGTCGTCATCCTCATCCACTGCTATTACGGCTTCCATGCCAGCGGCGGTCCCGCCGGCGTCGGCGTGGCCGTGGGGCGTGCGGTGCGCACCGCGATCGTGACCATCGCGATCCTCGACTTCTTCCTCAGCCTCGCGATCTGGGGCACGACGACCACTGTGAGGGTGGCGGGATGAGCGACACGACCACTTCACCACTGCGCCGCCGGGTCCTCGGCCTGGTCTTCTTCGTCGTACTGGCGCTGTTCCTCTACGTCACCATCGCGATGTACAACAAGTCGTTCACCGAAGTCGTCGAAGTCGATCTGCGCACCGACAGCATCGGTAACGCGCTGCCGCTCAACGCCGACGTCAAGGCCCGTGGTGTGCTGGTCGGCGAGGTGCGGGGTACGAGTGCCGAAGGCGGGAACGTCACCGCCCATCTCGCCCTCCAGCCCGACAAGGCCGCGCAGATCCCGGCGAATGCCACCGCGCAGCTGCTGCCCAAGACGCTCTTCGGCGAGCGGTACGTCTCGCTGATCATTCCCGACGATCCGGACCGTCCCGTCACCGACGGTGACGTCCTCGTCCAGGACACCAGCGAGCGCACCGTCGAACTGGGCGACGTGCTCGACGGGCTGCTTCCGCTCCTCGAGGCGATTCCGCCGCAGGATCTGGCCAACACCCTCGGTGCCCTCGCTCAGGGCCTGAGCGGTCGTGGGGAGACTCTGGGCCGCACCATCGACAACCTCGAACGTGTCTTCCGTGAGGTGAACGTCGAGCTGCCGACGCTGCAGGAAGATCTGCGTGGGCTCGCCGATTTCTCGCAGACCTACTCCGAAGCCGCCCCGGATCTCGTCGAAGCGTTGAACAATCTGCGTACGACGGGCGGGACGGTCGTGGAACAGCAGAATCAGATCCGTACGCTGCTCGCGAGTGCGACCGGAGCGTCGTCGCAGACGGCGGATTTCGTCGAGCAGAACTCCCGCTCGATCATCACGCTGTCGGCGGACTCGAAGGAGGCGCTGCAGTTGCTCGCGCGTTACTCGCCGTCGTTCCCGTGCACGCTGAAGGGATTCGCCGACGCGAAGCCGGCCGCGACCGACCTGCTCGCGACGGACGATCCGTTCCCCGGGGTGCGCGCGAACATCCAGTTCACCAATCCCAAGGGCCGCTACCTCCCGAATCAGGACGAGCCCCGGCTCCTCGACGACCGCGGCCCGGCCTGCTACGACGACGTCACCGCGCCCGGTCGCAACTTCCCGCAGTATCCGGGTGGATCGGTCAACGACGGTTCCTATCAGGTTCCGTCGCGCAATCCCGGCCCGGAGACCATCGACTTCTTCCCTGCTCCGGAAGGCTCCGGTGTGCCGGACGCGGTCGGCGACATCATCGGCACCTCCGACGGCGGGGCCACCCCGGTGTCGTACGCCGGTTCGCGTCTCGAGCAGGACACTCTCGACGTGATCTACGGACAGGCGACCGGCGTCGATCCCGAGGAGGTCCCGTCCTGGACCACCCGGCTCGGTGCTCCCGCGATCCGCGGTACGGAGGTGAGTTTCCGGTGAGAGGCCTGGCAGCGCCCCTGATCAAACTGGTCGTCTTCGCCGTCGTCACGGTCCTCGCGACGGGTGTCCTGGCCGCGACCATCGCGAGTGTCGGTGGTGGAGGCGGAACGAAGTTCCATGCGATCTTCAGCGACGTCACCTCGCTCAACGAGGGCGACGACATCCGCATCGCGGGTGTGCGGGTCGGTCAGGTCGAGGAGATCTCGGTCTTCGACGACCGGCAGGCACGGGTGACCTTCTCGCTCGAGCAGCGCGACTGGCTCCCGGCCGGCGCCACCGCGACCATCCGTTTCCGCAATCTCGTCGGTCAGCGGTACATCGCCCTCGGCCAGGGCGAGGGACCGCAGGGGGAGAAGCTGGCGGAAGGTGCGACGATCCCGATCGAGCGCACGAAGCCGGCGGTGAATCTCACGACGCTCTTCGACGGCTTCCGGCCGCTGTTCCAGACCCTGAGCGCCGACGACGTCAACAAACTGTCGTACCAGATCATCCAGGTCTTCCAGGGTGAGGCCGGCACGATCGACGACCTGGTGCGCAGTACCGCCTCCCTGACGAACACCATCGCCGACAAGGATCGCGTGATCGGTGCGGTCGTCGACAACCTCAACACGGTCCTCGCCACGATCGACCAGCGGGACGAGCAGCTCGATTCGCTGCTGGTCAACACCCAGGCGCTGGTGAGCGGGCTGTCCGCCGATCGTGCCACCGTGGGCTCGGCGGTGCAGTCGCTGGCCGGGCTGACCGATGCGGTGTCCGACGTGCTCGAACCCACCCGCCCGTCGATCGCGCAGTCGATCACGGCCCTCGAGCAGGTGGCCTCGAATCTCAATGCGAACAGGGATGAGGTCGACCGTGTCCTCGAGACGCTGCCGGTCAAGCTCGACAAGCTCGGGCGCGTCGCCAGCTACGGTTCGTGGTTCCAGTTCTACCTGTGCGGTATCGACGTCGTCGCGGGTCCGGGTTCGGTCCCGTATCTGAATCTGCCGACGGGGCTGCCCACCGTGAACCAGCCGATCTACACGAACGCAGCGAAGCGTTGCTCGCAGGACGGGATGCAGGAGTTGCAGGGACGATGAGCAAACGTCGTAGTCCGGCCGTCGCCGGTGCTCTGGGCATCGTCGTGGTGCTGCTGGGGACACTGTCCGCCTTCTTCCTCGACGAGCTGCCCATCATCGGGGCGGGAGCGACCTACCGGGCCGAGTTCAGCGAGGCCGCGGGCCTCAAGCCCACCAACGAGGTGCGTATCGCCGGTGTGAAGGTCGGCAAGGTCACGGGCGTCGATCTCGAAGGCGATCGGGTGATCGTCTCGTTCAAGGTCCAGGACGCCTGGGTGGGGAACGACACGGCCGCGTCCATCCAGATCAAGACGATCCTGGGGCAGAAATATCTCGCACTCGATCCGCGCGGTACGGAAGTGCTCGATCCCGACGACCGGATCCCACTGGAACGGACCGTCGCGCCGTACGACGTGATCGAGGCGTTCTCGTCGGCGGCCACGACCATCGGCGAGATCGATTCCGAACAGCTCGCAACCGGTTTCGAGACGCTGTCCGAGGCTTTCGCGGAGACCCCCGACGACATCCGCGCCTCTCTCGACGGGATCAGCCGGCTGTCCGACACCGTCGCGAGCCGCGATCAGGAGCTGAAGAAGCTCCTCGACGCGACCGGCAACGTGTCGAAAGTGCTCGCCGACCGCAATGCCGAGTTCAACCGGTTGCTCTCCGACGGGGCGCTTCTCATCGCCGAGCTCAACAACCGGCAGCAGGCGATCTCCCAGCTGCTCGACGGAACCAAGCGGTTGTCGGCCGAACTGTCGGGACTCGTCGAGGAGAACCGCGAGACGATCGGACCCGCCCTGCAACAGCTGCGCGGCGTCGTCGACATCCTGCAGGAGAACAACGACAACCTCGACCGGGCGATGGAACTCTACGAGCCGTTCGTCCGCGTCTATACCAACGTCGTCGGCAACGGCAGGTGGTTCGACCAGGTCATCGTGAACCTCACCCCGCCGGGTCTGCCGGAGATCCCCGGCTACCGGGAGCCCGGCCGCCGCCTGGAAGGGGGCAACTGATGGCACACGCCGAGAACGGGGAATCGCGCAGCATGCGCGGGCGCATCGCGCTGATCGCGGCCGTCGTGGCGGGCGCGGTGGCCGTGGCCGGTGCCGGGTGGTGGCTGTTCACCCGCGCGGGCACCACCGAGATCACCGCGTACTTCGACAAGGCCGTCGGTGTCTACGAAGGCTCGGGCGTCCGGGTGCTCGGTGTCGAGGTGGGGACGGTGACCTCCGTCGAACCGCAGGGCGAGCTCGTGAAGGTCGGTCTGCGGGTCGATCGTGGCATCGACATCCCGGCCGACGCGCGGGCCGTCCAGATCACGCCTTCCGTGGTCGCCGACCGGTACGTGCAGCTCACCCCCGCCTACACAGGTGGCGACAAGATGAGCAGCGGCGCCGTGATCGAGCGTGACCGGACGGCGACGCCCGTCGAGGTCGACCAGCTCTACGCCAGCATCGACGAACTGTCGCGCGCACTCGGGCCCGACGGCGCCAACCGGGAGGGCGCTCTCACCGATTTCGTGCAGGTCGGCGCCGAGAACCTCGCCGGCAACGGCGAGGCGCTGGGGCAGAGCATCGAGAATCTCTCCGCGGCTGCGCGCACACTCGACCAGTCCCGCGACGATCTCTACGGCACGATCGAGAACCTGCAGATCTTCGTCAGCGCTCTCGCGGCCAACGACGAGCAGGTCCGCCAGTTCAATACGCAACTGTCCGACCTGTCGGGCTTCCTCGCGGGGGAGCGGCAGAACCTCGGGGAGGCGCTGAACCGGCTGTCGGTCACGCTCGGGGACGTCGCGACGTTCGTGCGCGACAACCAGGCGGCACTGAAGGACAACGTCGACGCGCTCGTGCCCATCACGGAGACACTGTCGAACCGGCGCCAGGAACTCGTGGACTCGCTGACCCTGCTCCCGCTCGCGGTCAGCAACCTCGTGAACTCGTACGACGCCGAGGCCGGTGTGCTCGCGTCCCGGCTCGTCCTGCCCGACCTGCAGGATCCCGCCGGAACGGTGTGCAAGCTCGTCGACCTGGGCAATCTCGTCCCCGGCGACCCGCGCTTCGAGCAGTTGGGCCGGCAGATGCAGCCCTTGATCGACCGGTGCCGCGATGTCGCCACGCAGATCACCGAGGATCAGCGTTCCCCCGACCTCATCCTGCCGTTCGGGATCCTCAGCGGCGAGAACATCCAGAGGCAGGTCACTCCGGGCACCGTGCCCGGCGTGGTCGCGCCCCGGTTCGACCTCCAGGGAGGAGATCGGTGAGCGGCACGACAAGAGCGTCGCGCGCGGGAGCATTCGGCGCGGCCGCCTGTGTCGTCGCGGTGACGGTCACGGGGTGCGGCGGCCTGTCCGACATTCCACTGCCCGGTGGTGCGGACGTGGGCAGCGATCCGATCCGCCTGTCCATCCAGTTCGACGACGTTCTCGACCTGGTTCCGCAGTCGAGCGTGAAGGTGGACGGCGTGCCGGTGGGGCGCGTCGAATCCATCTCGGTGGCGTCGGACTACGGGTGGACCGCCGACGTCGGGATCGTGCTCGATTCGACGGTCGACCTGCCGGCGAACGCCTTCGCGACCGTCGAACAGTCGAGCCTGCTCGGCGAGAAGTTCGTCCAGCTCACCCCGCCGGAGAACGAACCGCCGGCAGGCCGGCTCTCCGACGGCGATGTCATTCCGCTCGAACGAACGCGACATGCGACCGAACTCGAACCGGTGCTCGGGGCGCTGTCGCTGCTGCTCAACGGCGGCGGTGTGGGTCAGCTCGCTCCGATCGTGAACGAGCTGTCCACGGCCTTCGAAGGACGAGAGGACACGACACGCAGCCTGGTCGAGCAGGCCGAGGCGCTCATCACCGGACTCGATCAGCAGCGCGAGGACATCACCCGGGCACTCGACGGACTCGACCGGTTGACGGTGCGGGTCGCGGATCAGAACGAGAAGATCGCGGCGGTGCTCGACGAACTGCCGGTCGCGACCGAAGTCCTCGAACAGCAGCGACCCCAGCTCACTCAGCTCCTCGGTCAGCTCGACCGCCTCGGCACCGCCGGAGTGGACGTTCTCGAGCAGTCCAAGGACGACCTGATCGCGGATCTGCTCGCCTTGCGCCCGACACTGCAGCAGCTCGCCGCTTCGGGCGACGATCTCGTGCAGGCGCTCGCATTCGTGCCCACGGTGCCGTTCCCGGACGGGGTCGAGAAGATCGCCCTGGGCAACTCGGTGAATCTGTTCCTCGTGGTCGATCTGCAGATCGGCGACGCGCTGGCCGCGCTCGGCGTGGGTCAGGGCGAGCCGGTCTACCGTGAGCCGAAGTTCGGCAGCCCGACGCCGCTCGTCGACCCCTCCAATCCGTATTACGACGGGAACGGGCCGGCGCCGGGCTGGCCCACGGTCTCGTTGCTGCCGGTGCTGCCCGTGCCGCGTCTGCCGGGCGGTCCGACTTTGCCGGAGGGCGTGTCGCTGCCCGACGGCATCGAGATTCCGGGAGTCGGCGAGGCGGGTCCGGCCGCCGGTACCGAGGGCGACGGGGCTCCGCCGCCGGGCCCGCTGCAAGGTTTGCTCGATCGGCTCGGACTCGGGGGTGGGCAGTGAGATCGCGCCTGGTGAAAGTGCAGCTGGCGCTGTTCGTGGTGATCGCGCTGCTCGGGATCGTGTTCGTGGGCGCCCGCTACGTGCGCCTCGACAATCTGATGGGCTTCGGCCAGTACACCGTCGACGCCCGGTTCCCGACCGCTGGTGGAATCTTCCCGAACGCCGAGGTCACCTACCGCGGCGTGCCGGTGGGCAGGGTCGGTGCGCTCAGCCTGACGGACGACGGCATCAACGTCGAGCTGCGCCTGGACAACGGCGGCCCGCCGATCCCGGCCTCGGCGCGACCCGTCGTGGCGAACCGGTCGGCGATCGGCGAACAGTATGTGGATCTCCAGCCCCCGACCGACGAGGGTCCCTATCTGGGGGAGGGGGCGGTGATCGAGGGCACCGAGGAGGATCTGCCCACCCCGGTGGAGGACCTGCTCGTGAGCACCAACGACCTGGTGTACTCGGTTCCGCTCGAGCCGTTGCGCACGGTCGTCACCGAACTCGGAGCGGCCTTCGACGGGCGGGGCGACGACCTGCAGGTCCTCGTCGACGCGCTCGCCGGGCTCAGCGACAAGGGCGCCGAATACCTGCCTCAGACGGTCACCCTCATCCGCGACAGTCTCACCGTGCTGAACACGCAGTCCGACCAGGCGTCGGCGATCCAGCAGTTCAGCTCGGATCTGGACCTGGTGACGGCGCAGTTGCGCGACAGCGATCCGGATGTGCGACGACTGATCGAGACCGGCACCGACTCGAGCGACCAGCTCTCGCAGCTCGTGGAGGGTTCGGGGCCGGGCCTGACGGCCGACCTCACGAATCTCGCCGCGCTGGGGCGCACGCTCGCGCCGCAGGCGATTGCGCTGCAGCCGCTGCTCGCCTTCCTGCCTGCGGTTGCGGGCAGCGCGAGCACGGTCGCTCCGGGTGACGGCGCGGTGCGTCAGGGCATCGTGCTCGAGACGAACAATCCGCCCTCGTGCACCATCGGGTACGAGGGGACGCAGGAGATCCTCGCGCAGATGCGCGCCCAGGATCCGAATTTCGACGACACTCAGCAGGACTTCCCGTTCAACACGAACGCGTCGTGCGAGGCCCCCCAGGGCAGTGTCACCGGCGTGCGCAGCGCGAACCGCATCGTCTTCGCCGACCCCAACACGATCCAGCCCTGGGATTTCAAGCCGAAGAAGGACCCCGACAGGCTCAATCTGAATCCGATCGCGACGCAGCTGGCGCCGTTGCTCGGAGTCACCCCCAAGTGAGCAGTGAGTAGGTTTGTGGAGTGAGTGCACCAAGATCCTCCGACGCTCCGCCCGCCCCGGCCACATCCGACGACGCGACGTCGTCCGCGGATGTGAAGGGGCCGGGCAGGGCACGCCGGACGGCTCTCGTCGCCGTCACCGTAGCGGCCGTGATCGCTCTCGCAGCGGCGGTGTGGTTCGGTGTCGGCTGGGGGCGTGCGCTGCTCGTGGATCGTGCGGTGGCCGACACGCGGGATGCCGCACTGTCGGGCGCTGTGCAGGCGGCTGTCAATCTGAACAGCGTCGATGCCGCAGATGTCGACCGGTCGATCGAGAACATGCGGTCGTCGATCACCGGTGACGCCCTGCGCAACGACCTCGAAGCGACCGAGCAGGACATCCGGGCGCGGGTCGCCGAGACGGGAACCAGCATGTCGGCCGAGCCGTTGTTCGGAACCCTCACCGAACTCAACACCGACGACGACCTGGGCAAAGCGCTCGTGGTGCTCGCGGTGCGCACCTCGACGCCCGAGTACTTCGTGACGAACAAGGTGCCGGTGATCGTCTCGCTCCGCAAGGACGACGACGTGTGGAAGGCCGAGACCATCGAGCCGCTCGCATCCGTCGAACTGGAGTCGGGGCCGGCTCCCGGCGCAGCACCTCCCGAGGCGCCCGCACCCGCGCCCGGGGGAGAGACCGCACCCGAGGGGGAGGCGGGCCCGTGATGTTCGGCAAGTCGACGAAGGAGAACGTGTAGTGCCCCCGCAGCGACGGAAATCCGGACCGAGCGGTCCCCCGCGCCGGCGGCCCAAGGTCGCGGGATCGTCCCGACCTCCGCGGATGACTCCCGGAGAGGGTGAGCGCTCGGCCGACTCGGACCGGCCGATCACGCCCCCCGATCAGGTGCAGCCTGCCGAACCGGCGCAGCCGGACGCGGTGAGCCTGGAGAAACCGGTGGAGACGGGCGAAGCGGTCGAGAAGGGAAAATCGGGCGCCCGGTCCGCGTCCGCGCGACCCACCCGCCCCGCCGCCGGCGGCTCCCACGGATCCGGAGGATGGCGACCCGTGGCGCTGATCGGTGCGGCGGCGGTGGTGCTCGCCGTGATCGCGGCGGTCGCCGCTTTCCGTCCCGGTGCCGACGTCTCGAACGTCGCCTGGGTCGACTCCTCGGCGACACAGGAGGTCACCGAGGCCGCGAAGGTCGCGATCGAGAGCATGCACGGCTACGACTACCGGACGATCGACGAGGACTTCGCGCAGATCCGTGAGCTGCTCACTCCGGAGCGGCTAGAGGAGTTCGACTCGACCGCCGAGGTGACGAAGAAGGCCGCGGTCGACACCCGCACGGTCACCGAGGTGACCGTGGAGCACATCGGCGCGACGATGCTCGACGACAACCGCGCGGAGGTGGCCGCCTACATCAACGTCAGCGCCACCGGGGACGGCATCGCTCAGGGGAGTGCTGCCGCGCCGCTGCTGGTGAGGATGGAGAAGTCGGACGGGCGCTGGCTGGTCTCGGAGATCCGCGACCAGTAGTGACCGCAGGGTGCGGATCTTCCTGCCGGAGGGTGTCCGCGACCGCGACGCGCGCTCCCTTTCCGGACGTGGAGTCTTGACGCGGGCGACGCGAGCGGTCACTCTATCGGTACGCCTGTTCGACCGGAGGCCTCTTCGTAAGCCGCTCGTGGTCGTTTGCCAGGTTTCTTTGAGGCACCCCTGTGGACATTTTCCCTACTCAGGTGTAGGTTAGTTCTTTGCGCTGGCTGCCTCCTGTTCACCTTCTGATCCTCGGGTCGGATTTCGCCCCGGAGGGCGAGACCGTCCCGATGCCTCGGTGGGGTTCTCGTACGGGCTGCAACCAGCGAAAACGCCCCACATGAAGAAGCAGGTACAGCGGCGGTCGCACCGGTTGGAGCGGCCCGCGTGAGGTGCTGGAAGGACGCATCTTGGCAGTCTCTAGCCAGACCAAGGCAGTAGCCGGAATCCCCGGAGCCCCGACGAGGGTGTCGTTCGCGAAGATTCGCGAACCCCTCGAAGTTCCCGGGCTCCTCGATCTACAGACCGATTCCTTCGAATGGTTGATCGGCTCGGAGCGCTGGCGCGCGAAGGCTGCCGAGCGCGGCGACGGTCACGTCGTCGGTGGCCTGGAGGAGATCCTCGACGAGCTCTCGCCGATCGAGGACTTCTCGGGTTCGATGTCCCTGTCCTTCTCCGATCCTCGTTTCGACGAGGTCAAGGCCTCCGTCGAGGAGTGCAAGGACAAGGACATGACGTACGCGGCTCCGCTGTTCGTCACTGCCGAGTTCATCAACAACAACACCGGTGAGATCAAGAGCCAGACGGTCTTCATGGGTGACTTCCCGATGATGACCGACAAGGGCACCTTCATCATCAACGGCACCGAGCGTGTCGTGGTGTCCCAGCTGGTCCGCTCCCCGGGCGTGTACTTCGACAAGACCGTCGACAAGAGCACCGAGAAGGACCTGCACAGCGTCAAGGTCATCCCCGGCCGCGGTGCGTGGCTCGAGTTCGACGTCGACAAGCGCGACACCGTCGGCGTGCGCATCGACCGCAAGCGTCGCCAGCCGGTCACGGTGCTGCTCAAGGCCCTCGGCTGGTCCACCGAGCAGATCGTCGAGCGTTTCGGTTTCTCCGAGATCATGATGTCGACGCTGGAGAAGGACAACACCGCCGGCACCGACGAGGCGCTGCTCGACATCTACCGCAAGCTCCGTCCGGGCGAGCCGCCGACCAAGGAGAGCGCGCAGACCCTGCTGGAGAACCTCTTCTTCAAGGACAAGCGCTACGACCTGGCGCGCGTGGGCCGTTACAAGATCAACCGCAAGCTCGGCCTGAACTCGGGCCAGCCGATCGAGGCGTCCACCCTCACCGAGGAAGACATCGTCGCCACGATCGAGTACCTCGTGCGTCTGCATGCGGGCGAGAACAAGATGACCGTTCCCGGCGGCGTCGAGGTTCCCGTCGAGGTCGACGACATCGACCACTTCGGCAACCGTCGTCTGCGCACGGTCGGCGAGCTCATCCAGAACCAGATCCGCGTGGGCCTGTCCCGCATGGAGCGCGTGGTCCGCGAGCGCATGACCACCCAGGACGTCGAGGCGATCACGCCGCAGACCCTGATCAACATCCGTCCGGTCGTCGCCGCGATCAAGGAGTTCTTCGGAACCTCCCAGCTGTCGCAGTTCATGGACCAGAACAACCCGCTGTCGGGCCTGACGCACAAGCGTCGTCTGTCGGCCCTCGGCCCCGGTGGTCTGTCGCGTGAGCGCGCCGGCCTCGAGGTCCGCGACGTCCACCCCTCGCACTACGGCCGTATGTGCCCGATCGAGACCCCGGAAGGCCCGAACATCGGCCTGATCGGTTCGCTGTCGGTGTACGCGCGGGTCAACCCGTTCGGTTTCATCGAGACGCCCTACCGCAAGGTCGTCGACGGTGTGGTCACCGACCAGGTCGAGTACCTGACCGCCGACGAGGAGGACCGCTACCTCATCGCGCAGGCCAACTCGCCGATCGGCTCGGACGGCCGCTTCACGGACGAGCGCGTGCTCGTCCGTAAGAAGGGCGCCGAGATCGAGTACGTGGGCGCCGACCAGGTCGAGTACATGGACGTCTCGCCGCGCCAGATGGTGTCTGTCGCGACCGCGATGATCCCGTTCCTCGAGCACGACGACGCCAACCGTGCCCTCATGGGCGCGAACATGCAGCGTCAGGCCGTGCCGCTGGTGCGCAGCGAGTCGCCGATCGTCGGTACCGGCATGGAGCTGCGTGCCGCCGTCGACGCAGGCGACGTCATCGTCACCGAGAAGAGCGGCGTGATCGAAGAGGTCTCCGCCGACTTCATCACCGTGATGGCCGACGACGGAACCCGCAAGACCTACCGTCTGCGCAAGTTCGATCGTTCCAACCAGGGCACCTGCTCGAACCAGCGTCCGATCGTGGACGAGGGGCAGCGCGTCGAGTCCGGCCAGGTCCTCGCCGACGGCCCCTGCACCGAGAACGGTGAGATGGCACTCGGCAAGAACCTGCTCGTGGCGATCATGCCGTGGGAGGGCCACAACTACGAGGACGCGATCATCCTGTCGCAGCGCCTCGTGGAGGAGGACGTGCTCACCTCGATCCACATCGAGGAGCACGAGATCGACGCCCGCGACACCAAGCTCGGTGCCGAGGAGATCACCCGCGACATCCCGAACGTCTCCGACGAGGTCCTCGCCGATCTCGACGAGCGCGGCATCGTCCGCATCGGTGCCGAGGTCCGCGACGGCGACATCCTCGTCGGCAAGGTCACGCCGAAGGGCGAGACCGAGCTGACTCCCGAGGAGCGCCTGCTCCGCGCGATCTTCGGTGAGAAGGCGCGTGAGGTCCGCGACACCTCGCTGAAGGTGCCCCACGGCGAGAACGGCAAGGTCATCGGCGTGCGCGTGTTCTCGCGCGAGGACGACGACGATCTGCCTCCGGGCGTCAACGAGCTCGTCCGTGTGTACGTGGCGCAGAAGCGCAAGATCCAGGACGGCGACAAGCTCGCCGGCCGCCACGGCAACAAGGGCGTCATCGGCAAGATCCTCCCGCAGGAGGACATGCCGTTCCTGCCCGACGGCACCCCGGTCGACATCATCCTGAACACCCACGGTGTTCCGCGTCGTATGAACATCGGTCAGGTGCTCGAGACGCACCTCGGCTGGATCGGCAAGGCGGGCTGGAAGATCCAGGTCGCCGACGACGGCAGCCGTCCCGAGTGGGCGCAGAACCTCTCCGAGGAGATGCTCGCCGCGGAGCCCGACACCAACATCGCCACCCCGGTGTTCGACGGTGCCCGCGAGGAGGAGCTGACGGGTCTGCTGTCCTCGACGCTGCCGAACCGCGACGGCGAGGTCATGGTCGGCCCCGACGGCAAGGCGACGCTGTTCGACGGTCGCTCCGGCGAGCCGTTCCCGTACCCGGTCTCGGTCGGCTACATGTACATCATCAAGCTGCACCACCTCGTCGACGACAAGATCCACGCGCGTTCGACCGGTCCGTACTCGATGATCACCCAGCAGCCGCTCGGTGGTAAGGCGCAGTTCGGCGGTCAGCGCTTCGGTGAGATGGAATGCTGGGCGATGCAGGCCTACGGTGCCGCGTACACGCTCCAGGAACTGCTCACGATCAAGTCCGACGACGTGGTCGGTCGCGTCAAGGTCTACGAGGCGATCGTCAAGGGCGAGAACATCCCCGAGCCGGGTATCCCCGAGTCGTTCAAGGTGCTCCTCAAGGAACTCCAGTCGCTGTGCCTGAACGTGGAGGTGCTCTCCAGCGACGGTGCTGCCATCGCGATGGCCGACGGCGACGACGAGGACCTCGAGCGGGCGGCCGCCAACCTGGGCATCAACCTTTCCCGCAACGAGTCGGCCACGGTCGACGACCTCGCGAACTAGGAGCCGAGCCGATGCGGTACGCAACCGGGGACACCGGGCGTACCGCATCGGGCCCCGGCAGCGATAGCGACAACTAGCAGCAATACAACCCGCACAGGGGAAAGGAAGTTACGTGCTCGACGTCAACTTCTTCGATGAACTCCGGATCGGCCTGGCCACCGCCGAGGACATCCGCAACTGGTCGTACGGCGAGGTCAAGAAGCCCGAGACCATCAACTACCGCACGCTCAAGCCCGAGAAGGACGGCTTGTTCTGCGAGAAGATCTTCGGTCCCACCCGGGACTGGGAGTGCTACTGCGGCAAGTACAAGCGTGTCCGCTTCAAGGGCATCATCTGCGAGCGCTGCGGCGTCGAGGTGACCCGCGCCAAGGTCCGCCGTGAGCGCATGGGCCACATCGAGCTCGCCGCTCCGGTGACGCACATCTGGTACTTCAAGGGTGTGCCGAGCCGCCTCGGCTACCTGCTCGACCTCGCGCCGAAGGATCTCGAGAAGATCATCTACTTCGCCGCGTACGTCATCACCTCGGTCGACGACGAACTGCGCCACAACGAACTCTCCACCCTCGAAGCCGAGATGGAGGTCGAGAAGAAGTCGGTCGCCGACCAGCGCGACGCCGACCTCGAGGCCCGTGCGCAGAAGCTCGAAGCCGACCTCGCCGAGCTCGAGGCCGAAGGCGCGAAGTCCGACGTCCGCCGCAAGGTCAAGGACGGCGGCGAGCGCGAGATGCGTCAGCTCCGTGACCGCGCGCAGCGCGAGCTCGATCGCCTCGACGAGATCTGGACCACCTTCACCAAGCTGAAGCCGAAGGACCTGATCGTCGACGAGATGATCTACCGCGAGCTCCAGGACCGCTACGGCGAGTACTTCACCGGTGCCATGGGTGCCGAGGCGATCCAGAAGCTCATCGAGAACTTCGACATCGACGCCGAGGCCGAGTCGCTGCGCGAGACCATCCGCAGCGGCAAGGGCCAGAAGAAGCTGCGCGCTCTCAAGCGTCTGAAGGTCGTCGCGGCCTTCCAGCAGTCCGGCAACTCGCCCATGGGCATGGTGCTCGACGCCGTGCCGGTGATCCCGCCGGAGCTGCGTCCGATGGTGCAGCTCGACGGTGGCCGCTTCGCGACCTCGGATCTCAACGATCTGTACCGCCGCGTCATCAACCGCAACAACCGCCTCAAGCGACTGATCGACCTCGGTGCTCCCGAGATCATCGTCAACAACGAGAAGCGGATGCTGCAGGAGTCGGTCGACGCCCTGTTCGACAACGGCCGTCGTGGCCGGCCCGTCACGGGTCCGGGCAACCGTCCGCTCAAGTCGCTGTCCGATCTGCTCAAGGGCAAGCAGGGTCGCTTCCGTCAGAACCTGCTCGGTAAGCGCGTCGACTACTCGGGCCGTTCGGTCATCGTCGTCGGCCCGCAGCTGAAGCTGCACCAGTGCGGTCTGCCGAAGCTCATGGCGCTCGAGCTGTTCAAGCCGTTCGTGATGAAGCGTCTCGTCGACCTCAACCACGCGCAGAACATCAAGTCCGCGAAGCGCATGGTCGAGCGCCAGCGCCCGCAGGTGTGGGACGTCCTCGAAGAGGTCATCAACGAGCATCCGGTGCTGCTCAACCGTGCACCCACGCTGCACCGCCTCGGTATCCAGGCGTTCGAGCCGCAGCTCGTCGAGGGCAAGGCGATCCAGCTGCACCCGCTCGTGTGTGAGGCCTTCAACGCCGACTTCGACGGCGACCAGATGGCCGTGCACCTCCCGCTGTCGGCGGAGGCGCAGGCCGAGGCCCGCATCCTGATGCTGTCGTCGAACAACATCCTGTCGCCGGCATCGGGCCGTCCGCTCGCCATGCCGCGTCTGGACATGGTGACGGGTCTGTTCCACCTCACCCGCATGGTCGAGGACGCCGTGGGCGCCTACCGTGCCGCGACGGCCGACGAGCCCGAGCAGGGCGTGTACTCGTCGCCGGCCGAGGCCATCATGGCGGTCGACCGTGGCGTGCTGTCGGTGCAGGCCCCGATCAAGGTGCGCCTGACACAGCAGCGTCCGCCGCGCGACGTCGAGGACGAGCTGTTCCCGGAGGGCTGGAAGTTCGGTCAGCCGTGGATCACGCACACCACCCTGGGCCGCGTGATGTTCAACGAGCTGCTCCCGGCGAACTACCCGTTCGTCAACGACATCATGCCGAAGAAGCGTCAGGCCGCGATCATCAACGATCTCGCCGAGCGCTACCCGATGATCGTCGTCGCGCAGACCGTCGACAAGCTGAAGGACGCCGGTTTCTACTGGGCTACGCGTTCGGGCGTGACCATCTCGATGGCGGACGTGCTCGTTCCGCCGGAGAAGAAGGACATCCTCGAGCGGTACGAGAGCCAGGCCGACTCCATCCAGCGGCAGTACGACCGCGGCAAGCTCTCCGAGGACGAGCGTCGGGATTCGCTCGTCAAGCTGTGGCAGGAAGCGACCGAAGAGGTCGGTCAGGCCATGGAGGCGCACTACCCCGACGACAACCCGATCCCGACGATCGTCAAGTCGGGTGCTGCGGGCAACATGACCCAGATCCGGTCGCTGGCCGGTATGAAGGGCCTGGTGACGAACCCGAAGGGCGAGTTCATTCCGCGCCCGATCAAGTCCTCCTTCCGTGAGGGCCTGACCGTTGCCGAGTACTTCATCAACACGCACGGTGCCCGTAAGGGTCTGGCCGATACCGCTCTGCGTACCGCCGACTCGGGTTACCTGACCCGTCGTCTGGTCGACGTCTCGCAGGACGTCATCGTGCGCGAGGTCGACTGCGGCACGCCGCGCGGCATCGAGATGACCATCGCCGAGCCCGCTCGCGATGCGAGTGGTCAGCCGACCGGTGAGCTCGTGCGCGACGCTCACATCGAGACCAGCACCTACGCCCGGACGCTCGCGACGGATGCCGTCGACGCGAACGGGAACGTGGTCGTCGAGCGCGGTTCCGATCTCGGTGATCCGGCGATCGAGGCACTGCTCGAGGCCGGTATCCAGAAGGTCAAGGTCCGTTCGGTCCTGACCTGCGACACCGGCACGGGTGTGTGCGCGACCTGTTACGGCCGTTCGATGGCGACGGGCAAGCTCGTCGACATCGGCGAGGCCGTCGGTATCGTCGCCGCCCAGTCGATCGGTGAGCCCGGTACGCAGCTCACGATGCGTACCTTCCACCAGGGTGGCGTCGGTGAGGACATCACCGGTGGTCTGCCGCGTGTCCAGGAGCTGTTCGAGGCCCGTGTCCCCAAGGGCAAGGCCCCGATCGCCGATGTCTCCGGCCGTATCCGCCTCGAGGACGACGATCGCTTCTACAAGATCACGATCGTTCCCGACGACGGCGGCGAGGAGGTCGTGTACGACAAGCTGTCCAAGCGTCAGCGTCTGCACGTCATCCGCAAGGCCGACGGAACCGAAGGTGTGCTCGCGGACGGCGACCACGTGGAGGTCGGTCAGCAGCTGCTCGAGGGCTCTGCCGATCCGCACGAGGTGCTGCGCGTGATGGGCCCGCGTCAGGTTCAGGTCCACCTGGTCCACGAGGTCCAGGAGGTCTACCGGAGCCAGGGCGTGTCGATCCACGACAAGCACATCGAGGTCATCGTGCGCCAGATGCTGCGTCGCGTGACGATCATCGATTCGGGTTCGACGGAGTTCCTGCCCGGTTCACTGGTCGAGCGCAGCGAGTTCGAGGCTGCGAACCGCCGTGTGGTCCAGGAGGGTGGCGAGCCGGCTGCCGGCCGTCCGGTCCTCATGGGTATCACGAAGGCGTCGCTGGCCACCGACTCGTGGCTGTCGGCGGCGTCCTTCCAGGAGACCACTCGCGTGCTGACCGACGCGGCGATCAACTGCCGCTCGGACAAGCTGATCGGTCTCAAGGAGAACGTGATCATCGGCAAGCTGATCCCGGCCGGTACCGGCATCAACAAGTACCGGAACATCGAGGTTCAGCCGACCGAGGAGGCCCGCGCGGCCGCGTACGCCATCCCGGCGTACGACGACCAGTACTACTCGCCGGACGGCTTCGGCCAGAACACCGGCGCTGCGGTTCCGCTGGACGATTACGGTTACTCCAACGACTACCGGTAGTTCGCTGCCGCTGTAGGCGATGAAGGTCCCGCCCTCTTCTCTTCGGGGGCGGGGCCTTCGTCATTTCTTCGGGGCGAGCATCTCCCGGTGCGCGGGGGTGCCGTCGAGATCGGCATCGACACGTTCGGTGGTGCGCCAGCCGTCCGGTGTGCGCACCCAGCGCCAGGTGTTCGCCGACACCTTCATCCGTCGTTGCGGGACGGCGTCGAAGCGACCGTCCTCGGTCCAGAGCGCGGCGGCGGCATCGCCGGACCCGCTGTCCACCGCGGGTCCGTACCGGGCGACGAGTTGCATGATCTCGACCTGGTCCTCGAGCCGGCGGACTACCGCGGAATGTGGAAGTCCACGAGTTCTGCGGTGCCGCGCGCCAGGTCGCTCCACGAACCGTCGACGGTCAGTACCGCGATCGAGGAGGTGGGGAACTTCTCGGCCACCTGGTGTGCGGCATCGGTGCTGTGGTCGGTGACCAGTCCGAGGACGGTGGCCGACAGGGTGGGCTCGTGCCCCACGACCAGCAGGGTCTTCACGTCGTCGGCCACCCCGCGGATCTCACCGAGCAGGGTCTCCGGGCCGGCGAGATACAGGCTCTCGGGGTGTTCGGTGGGTGCCTCGACCGCTGCCTCGGCGAGCGTCTTGCGCGTCCGGACGGCGGGGGAGCACAGTACGGCGTCCACCTCGGGAAGGTTCGCGCGGATCCAGCGACCGGCGAGTCCGGCTTCGCGTCGTCCGCGGGGGGAGAGGGGGCGATCGCGATCGTCCACATCGTCCGGGTACGCGGACTTGCCGTGGCGCAGCAAGATCAGGGTACGGGTCATGGGGTCCACCGTAGAGCGTCCGGATTCCGGGCGATCCACGCGACCGCACGAGTGTGATCCCCGACCGTGAACCACACGGTCAGACCGTCCTCGTGGAGGCCGGTCCGGAGCGTGACCGTCTCGCCCGCGGCGACGGGCCGCAGATGTTCGATCACCGCGCGGTACGGCCCCTCCACGATGTCGGCCCGCAGCGCTACGACCTCCTCGACGCCGTGCCAGTAGACGGCGTTGTTGACGTGTCCGAAAGGATCGAAGTCGGTGACGCGCAAGGGGAATTCGCGTTCGTCGTCGACCGTCTCGGGTGCGCTGTCCGGTAGCCATGCCTTCCATTTGAGGCGCGTGTCGTGTGCGTAGCGGGACATGTGCTCGAACAGGCCGTCGCTGATCCGGGTGGGCGCGCCGGTGGTCGGGCCGATGTCTATCCAGAAGGCTGCCGTCTCGATGAGAGGGCCGTGGGCATCGTCGGGGTCGTCCAGGCGTACGCGCACGTTGGCCCATCGTGTCGAGAGTGCATCGCACCAGCGTCGAAGCCGCAGGGATCGTCCGTAATGGGCGGGGCGATGAACGTCGACGACAGTGCGCCGGACGATCCACAGCGGATCGGTGTCGGCTGCGCCCACCGCCGCGAGATTGTCGGTGCCGATGTCCTGGAGGTACCGCGCGATGCCGTCGAGGCGGAGGCGTCTGCCGGTGTCCACGTCCCCGGTGCGGACGGTGCGTGCGGTGGAGTAGGGGTTCGCACCGTCGGGTAGTGCCGTCAAAGGCCGGGTCCAGGGGCGATCGGAAGTCGACGTCGGCATGCCCATGCGCTCCCCCCGGTCGGATGTCCGATCGTGCGATTCTCGCAGCTTCCGGGCCGGGTCGCAGGGACTCTTGCGAACGTCCCGGCGCAGCCGCTACAGTCTTGTTAACTGTTACGGACCGTTACATGAACTTGGCGGACGGCTCCGCCCGGCTTTGCGAGGACCTCCACATGGCCTACGTGATCACCCAGACCTGCTGCAACGACGCGAGCTGCGTCGCGGTCTGCCCCGTGAACTGCATCCATCCCTCGCCGGACGAACCCGAATTCGCGACGGCGGAGATGCTGCACATCGACCCGCAGACCTGTATCGACTGCGGAGCGTGCGCCGATGCGTGCCCGGTCGAGGCGATCCTGCCCGACGACAGGCTCTCTCCGGCGCAAGCCCGGTTCGCCGAGATCAACGCGGCCTACTACGAGCACCACCCCGTGCCGGAGGGATGGCAGCCGCTCGTTCCGACCCCGGCGCCCCCGCGCGATCGGGGGACGCTGCGTGTCGCGATCGTCGGCGCCGGGCCCGCGGCCTGTTATGCCGCACAGGAACTGCTCGAACGATCCGACGTCGAGGTCGAGATGTTCGATCGGCTCCCCACACCCTTCGGCCTGGTGCGCGCCGGCGTCGCACCCGATCACCCGGGTACCAAGGCCGTCACCGAATCGTTCGAATGGTCGTTCCGGCGAGACGAGTTCGCACTCCACCTCGACACCGAGGTCGGTCGCGACATCACGCACGCCGAACTGCTCGAGCATCACCATGCCGTGATCTACGCGACCGGCGCGTCGTCCGATCGGCGACTGGGGATCCGCGGTGAGGACCTGCCCGGAAGCCACGCCGCCACCGAGTTCGTGGCCTGGTACAACGGCCATCCCGACTACGCCGATCGTGTCTTCGATCTCTCCGGCGAACGCGCCGTGATCGTCGGGAACGGCAACGTCGCGCTGGACGTCGCCCGGATCCTCACGATGGACGTCGACGAACTCGCGCGCACGGACATCGCCGATCACGCGCTGAAGGCCTTGCGGAAGAGCAACATCCGTGAGGTCGTCCTGCTCGGCCGGCGTGGTCCTGCCCAGGCGGCGTACAGCAACCCCGAATTCCTCGCCCTCGGCGACCTCAGGGGTGTCGACGTCGTCGTCGACGATGCCGACCTCGAGCTCGACCCGGTCAGCGCCCGGGCCGCGGAGGACGATCAGGCCACCGCCCTGCGTGTCCGGCTCGCTCGCGAATATGCAGACCGCACCGTGCGTCCGGGCCACCGCCGCATCGTCTTCCGGTATCTCTCCGCACCGAGCGAATTGCTCGGGGACGACCACGTGACGGGGATCCGGATCGAACGCACCGAGCTGGCCGACGAGGAGGGTCGCCTCGTGGCCCGTCCCACCGGCCGGTTCGAGGATCTGGCCGCCACGCTCGTGCTCCGGTCGATCGGATACCGCGGGGTCCCCGTACCCGGCGTGCCGTTCGACGACGTCCGCGGCGTCGTCCCCAACACCGGTGGACGGGTCGACCACGGTGTCTACGTCACCGGCTGGGCCAAGCGCGGACCGAGCGGGGTCATCGGTACCAACAAGGGCTGCGCGAAGGAGACGGTGGCGGCGCTGCTCGCCGACTTCGACTCCGGCGGCCTCGCCGAACCGCGCGGCGATCGCCGCGCCCTGAACCGGTTGCTCGGGCAGCGCCGTCCCGAACGCGTGGATCTGGACGGGTGGAGGGTGATCGATGCCGCCGAACGGCGGGCCGGACACGCTCAGGGCAGGCCACGGGTCAAGATCACCGATCGTGCAGCCCTGGTCGAGCTGGGCCGCCGCCGTGGTCGCCTGCCGTTGCTCACGTCACGGCAGCGATAGTCCCCGCAGGTGACGCACGTCGCGGCGAGGGCGGGTGGTTCGTCGATAGGCTCGGGAGAGACAGTTCTCGCGACCCGAACGGACATGTGCATGAGCAGCGACTTCTTCGACCGTACGACGCTCGGGCGTCGCACATTCATCGGAGGGGCGGGTGCAGTGGCGGCCGGTGCGGCACTGACGGCCTGCGGGGCGTCCGATGACGCCGGTGAGGCACGTCCCGCAGCCGCGGCGCCCACCACCACGACTCCGCCCGGCCCCGACGCGAAGGTGGTCGCCGCCGTCGCGGACGTTCCGGTCGGCGGGGGAGTGATGCTCGAGTCGGAGAGACTGGTGGTCACCCAGCCCACGGAGGGCGAGTTCCGGGCGTTCATCGCGATCTGCAGTCACCAGGGATGCAACATCAGCGGTGTCGAGGACGACCGGATCATCTGCCCGTGTCACGGAAGCCGGTTCGACCTCGACGGCGTACCCACCGAAGGGCCGGCGAAGCGGCCGCTGAAGTCCCGCCCGGTGGCGGCCCGCGGTTCCGATCTCGTCGTCGGCTGACCACGCGAGGGATAGAGTCCGCTTCGTGGAGAAACGCGGAGGCTGGCGCCCGAAAGCACTGCGTGAGGGCACCGATCCCGACCCGCGATTCACCCTCGCCAACGAACGCACCTTCCTGGCATGGGTGCGCACCGCGCTCGGCATCCTCGCCGCTGCGGTGGCACTCGAGACCTTCGCGGGCGACATCGTGTCCGTCGGGCTCCGCACGACGCTCGCGTGCGTCCTCCTGGTGTTCGCCGCCGTGCTCGTGGTGTTCGCCCTGCTCCGCTGGCACAGCGTGGAACGCGCGATGCGCACCGGGCGACCGCTTCCGCTTCCCTGGGCGGCCTATCTGCTCGCAGTGACATTGGGCGCGGCGGGAGTGGTGCTGGCCGTCGCCATCGTGCGGTGAGAACGGTGGCGTCCTAGTGGGGCCGGACGATCTGCGGCACGACGACGCGGGTCTGCAACCCGAACGGACGAGCCTGTCGTGGCTGCGCACCGGCGCACTGCTCGGCGCGGTGGTGCTGGCGTTCATGCGGTTCGTTCCCGGCCCGGGGCCCGTAGTGGCGACGATCGGGCTCGTCTGTCTGGTGCCGGTCCTCACTCTGCTGTTCGCCGCCCGGTCGGGCCATCGCGCCCGGGTGCGCGGATTCGTCGAGGGGAGTGTGCCCTACTTCTGGTGGCGCAATGTCGCGATCACAGGGACCGTCGCCGTCCTCGCCGTGGCGTCGGCCGTCCTGATCCTCATCGCGCACTGATCACCAGCACTCCGGCCAGAGCGATTCCCGCGATCCAGATCGTCGCTGCAGCGGCGAGGGCGACCGGCCGCCATCCCACCCCGCGCAACACCGCCGGCCGCACCCCCGTGCCCAGGGCGAACATCGCGGCCGTCAGCAGCGCCGTCTGCACCGAGTGCGCGACGTCCACGACGAACGGGCCGAGCACGCCCGTCGAACGCACCGCGACGCAGGCCAGAAAGCCCAGCAGGAAGAGCGGCACGATCGGCTGGGGCTTCCCGTCCGTGCGACCCTCGCCCCGTCGGCGTGCGACGACGCCCACGATCGCGATCACGGGTGCCAGCAGGGCCACCCGCGCGAGTTTGACGGTGACGGCGACCGCGAGGGCCCCTCCCGCCGCGGCGTCGAGTGCCGTGCCGGTCGCGACGACCTGTGCGACCTCGTGGATCGCCGCGCCGGCCCAGAGTCCGGCGGACCGGGTGTCGAGTCCGGACATCTCCGCCACGAGTGGGACGAGCGGGATCATCGCGGTGCCGAAGACGACCACGAGCGCGACGGTCGTCACGAGTTCGCGTGTGCGCGAGTCGATCACGCTGTCGACCGCTGCCGCAGCAGCCGCCCCACAGATCGAGAACCCGCACGCGATGAGCAGGCGCTGGGTCCACCCCACACCGAGCGATCTGCCGAGGGCGAGCGATCCGCCGATGCCCGCGACGACGACCGTCGCCGCGACGAGCGCCGTTCCCCACCCGAGAGCAGCGAGATCGGACACCGCGAGTTGCAGTCCGAGGAGTGCGACTCCCACACGGAGCAGGTGCTTGGACGCCACGCCCATCCCGGGTCCGAGGGTCTCGACGGCGGCCGTGGGCAGGCCCGCGTTCGCCACCGCCACACCGAGGACGATCGCGACGAGGAGCGGGCTGGCCTCCGGCACGAGGTGGGCTGCCGCGAGGGCAGCGAGCGTACCCGCCCCGGCCACGAGCAGGCCCGGGGCGACGGTCGGCCGGGGCGAGGCGGAGAGAACGGCGGGCATGTCTCGACTCTCCCGTCCCCGCGAGGCCCGCACCAGCCTCCGATCGGGCATGAGCTCATGCCGGCTCGATATGAGTAGTGCGGGTGACATATCGTTCGTGCATGACCGACTGGCCGGACCTCGGAGCCCTCGAACTCCTCGTCGGTATCGACGACCTGGGCGGGCTCGGAGCTGCCGCCCGTGCCGCCGGCCTCGCCCAGCCGAATGCGACCCGGACCCTGCGCCGGCTGGAGCGGCAACTCGGCGCGGTCCTCGTGCGCCGGGGCCACACCGGATCTGCGCTCACGCCGGAGGGAACCGTCGTCGCGCACTGGGCACGCGAGGTGCTCGCCGATGCGGGACGACTGCTCGACGCCGCTGCCGCTCTGCGTGTCGAACGGCAGCCCGAACTGATGGTCGCGGCTTCGATGACGGTCGCCGAGCATCTCGTCCCGCGTTGGCTCGGGGCCTTCCGGCTGATCCGCGACGACGTCCAGATCCAGTTGCAGGTCCACAATTCGATGCGCGTGTGCGATGTGGTCGCGGACGGTGGGTGCCATCTCGGATTCGTGGAAGGACCGTCGGTGCCCGAGGGGGTGCACAGTGTGCCGGTCGCGCGGGACCGCCTCGTCGTGGTCGTTCCGCCCGCACACCCCTGGGCGCGGCGACGGCGCCCGCTCACCGTGGCGGAACTCGCCGCGACACCGCTCGTCGTCCGTGAGGAGGGCTCCGGCACCCGGCGCACACTGGATCTCGCGCTGCAGGAATACGAACGGGCGGCACCGCTGCTCGAGCTCGGGAGCGGTGCCGCGGTCCGGACGAGTGTGCTCGGCGGCACGGGCCCCGCTGTTCTCAGCACGCTCGCGGTCGAGGAGTATCTGTCTTCCGGGCGTCTGGTCGCTGTCGAGGTGGACGGTCTCGATCTGCGCCGGGTACTCCGTGCGGTCTGGCGGCCACCGCGCCGGCTCGCCGGGCCGGCAGGGGAACTCGTCCGCATGATCGTTCGCGGTAGCTGAGGACCCTGTTCAGGCCCGCGCGGTGCGCATCGCGCCGATTCCGGCGGCCACCACCAGCACGATGCCCACGGCGGCCAGGGGGTCGACGAGCTGGCCGAGTACCAGGAGACCTGCGAGTGCCGCGGCGGCGGGTTCGAGCGCGATGAGGATCGCGAACACCTTCTTCGGCAGGTCGCGCAAGGCCCGGATCTCCAGGGTGTAGGGAATCGCCGACGACAGCAGCGCCACGGCGAGTCCCGTGAGCGCGAGGTCGGGCGAGAGGAGTTGCGTGCCGGCCGACGCCGCTCCGAAAGGCAGGATGACGACGGCTGCGACGGCCGTGGCGCCGGCGAGTCCCGACGGCCCGCGCAGGGTCGTGGCGACGCGGGCGCCGGCCACGATGTACCACGCCCATCCGGTGGCGGCGACCAGGGCGAAGGCGATGCCCACCGGGTCGAGACCGCCGGACGGGCCGGCCTCGTCACCCGCTCCGAGCAGGACCACCCCGGCCAGGGCGAGCAGTACCCACAGGGCGTCGCGCGCACGGCGCGACAACACCGCGGCCAGTCCGAGCGGACCGAGGAATTCGATGGTGACGGCGGCGGCGAGCGGCAGTCGCGTCAGTGCCGCGTAGAACGACGCGTTCATCAGCGCCAGACTGGCGGCGAGCGTCGCCACGGCCTGCCATTGCTCGCGTGTCCACGTGCGCACCCGAGGCCGGACGAGGGCGCACAGGATCGCCGCCGCGAACACGAGACGCAGGGTGACAGTGCCGAGCGCACCCGCCCGGTCGAACAGTGTCGCGGCGAACGCCGCCCCGAACTGCATGGACAGTACCGCTCCCAGGACGGCCGCCACAGGCACGGCGGTATGCGTGCGGTGGACGTCGGCCATCACGTCAGTCTCTCCGACACGGACGGCCACCGCCCGCCGTAAAACAATCATGAGTGCTTGATTTTGCGCCCGCGACGTGTGACGCTTGCCTCATGGCCGATCTGCACACAGTGCTCGACGATCTCCGCGCGGAAGGCGACGACCTCGACGGCCTCGTCGCGAACCTGTCCGACGACGGCTGGACGCTGTCCACCCCCGCACCCGGATGGACCATCGCCCATCAGATCGGTCACCTCCTGTGGACGGATCGAGCAGCGCTCACCGCTGTCCGCGAACCCGATGCCTTCGTCGCGATGATCGAGGCGGCGTTCGCCGATCCCTCGGGCTTCGTCGACGCCGGGGCGGACGAGCAGGCCACCCGGGCCGCTGCCGATCTGCTCGCCGACTGGCGCGACATCCGCCGCGAACTCGCGGATGCCCTCGCCGAACTGCCGCGGGGCACGAAGATCCCGTGGTTCGGACCTCCGATGTCGGCGGCGTCGATGGCGACGGCGCGCCTGATGGAGACGTGGGCCCACGGCGGCGACGTCGCGGATGCCCTCGGAGTCGTACGCACGCCCACCGCCCGCCTGAAGAACGTCGCGCATCTCGGTGTACGGACGCGCGACTTCGCGTACATCATCCGCGCCCTCGCCCCACCGGCCGAACCCTTCCACGTGCGGCTCACCGCACCCGACGGGAGCGAGTGGGAATGGGGACCCTCCGACGCCGCGCAATCGGTCACCGGCCCGGCGCTCGACTTCTGCCTGCTGGTCACCCAGCGCATCCACCGCGACGACACCGCCCTCGTCGCCGACGGCCCGGACGCCGAGGAATGGCTCGGCCTCGCGCAGGCCTTCGCCGGAACTCCGGGTGCCGGACGCGCACCGAGTTCGGCCGGTTCCTGAGCCGGACGTGCCACCCCCGACCGCCACCACGACACCTTCCGGAGACACCGTGAACATGTGGACCACACCCGAGCGCCGCGCGCTGCGCGAGACCGTCACGGCGTTCGTGAAGCGGGAGATCCTGCCGCACCTCGACGACTGGGAGCGGGCCGGCGAACTGCCCCGTGACCTGCATCTCGCTGCGGCGAAGGTCGGTCTCCTCGGTGCGGGTTTCCCGGAGGAGGCCGGCGGTTCCGGCGGTGACGGTGCCGACAGTCTGACCGTGTGCGAAGCGTTCCACGAGGCGGGCGCCTCGGGGGGAGCCTTCGCGTCGCTGTTCACCTGCGGCATCGCGCTACCGCATCTCATCGCCGCCGGCGACGCCGAGCAGATCGACAGGTGGGTGCGCCCCACCCTCGCAGGTGAACTCGTCGGATCCCTGGCCATCACCGAGCCGGGCGGCGGCTCGGATGTCGGCCACCTGACGACCACAGCGGTCCGCGACGGTGACCACTACCTCGTCAACGGCGCCAAGACCTACATCACCTCGGGCTGCCGGGCGGATTTCGTGGTCACCGCGGTGCGCACCGGCGGCCCCGGGGCGGGAGGAGTCTCACTTCTCGTGATCGAGAAGGGCACACCCGGTTTCACGGTCTCCCGCAAGCTCGACAAGATGGGCTGGCGGGCATCGGACACCGCGGAACTGTCCTTCGCGGACGTGCGCGTCCCGGCCGGCAACCTCGTCGGCGCGGAGGGCACAGGCTTCCTGCAGATCGCACAGGGATTCGTGGCCGAGCGGATCGCCCTTGCCGCACAAGCCTATTCCGGTGCACAGCGATGCCTCGATCTCACGGTGGCGTGGTGCCGCGACCGGGAGACCTTCGGCCGCCCGCTGATCACCCGGCAATCCGTGCAGCGCACGCTCTCCGAGATGGCACGCCGTATCGACGTCGCCCGGGTCTACACCCGGCACGTCGCCGAGCGGGCGTTGACCGGGGAGACCGACCTGATCGCCGAGGTGTGCTTCGCGAAGAACACCTCCGTCGAGGCCGGCGAGTGGGTGGCGCACCAGGCCGTGCAGCTGTTCGGCGGACTCGGATACATGGCCGAATCCGAGGTCGAGCGGCAGTACCGCGACATGCGCATTCTCGGCATCGGTGGGGGCACCACCGAAATCCTCACCGAACTCGCCGCCAAGCGGCTGGGTTTCGGAACCTGAGCCCTTTGTTCTCCTCGTACGGCCGACCACGGCCGCGTGTCCGACACGACCGGAAGGCATCCTCGTGAGCATCATCGAAACCGACGAGCAGAAGGAACTGCGCGCTTCGGTGGCGGCTCTGGCCGAACGCTACAACTACGTCGACTACGTGCTCCCCAAGTCGCGCAATCACGAACCGCTCACCGAACTGTGGGCCGAGGCCTCCAAGCTCGGTTTCCTCGGAGTGAACCTTCCCGAGGAGTACGGGGGCGGCGGCGCCGGCATCTACGAACTCGCCCTGGTGCAGGAAGAGCTCTCCGCCAAGGGATGCGGGCTGCTGCTCGTGGTGGTGTCACCCGCGATCTGCGGAACGATCATCTCCAAGTACGGCACCGAAGCGCAGAAGCAGCAGTGGCTGCCGGGACTGGCCGACGGGTCGCGCATCATGGCGTTCGGCATCACCGAGGCCGACGCAGGTTCCAACTCGCACAACATCACGACCATCGCGCGTCGCGACGGAGACGACTGGATCCTCTCGGGCAGCAAGGTGTACATCTCGGGAGTCGACCAGGCCGACGCGGTACTCGTGGTCTCCCGGACCGAGGACGCCAAGACCGGAAAACTCCGGCCGGCCCTGTTCATCGTGCCGACCGACGCGCCGGGCTTCACGAAGACGCCGATGGAGATGGACATCCTCGAACCGGACTACCAGTTCTCGCTCTTCTTCGACGACGTGCGGCTCCCCGCCGACGCCCTCGTCGGTGAGCCGGAGGCGGCCCTCATGCAGCTGTTCGCGGGCCTGAATCCGGAGCGCATCATGGGTGCGGCAATGGCCGTGGGCATGGGCCGGTACGCCCTCGACGCCGCCGTGCGGTACGCCAACGAGCGCACCGTCTGGAAGCAGCCGATCGGCGCGCACCAGGGCATCGCACACCCCTTGGCGCAGCGCAAGATCGAGCTCGAACTCGCCAAACTCATGATGCAGAAGGCTGCGGTGCTCTACGACAGCGGCGACGACTTCGGCGCCGCGGAAGCCGCGAACATGGCCAAGTACGCGGCGGGTGAAGCGGCGATCACCGCGCTCGATCAGGCGATCCAGACGCACGGTGGCGCCGGGCTCACACGTGAGTACGGCCTTGCGGCGATGCTCGGTGCCGCGCGGATCGCTCGCGTGGCACCGGTCAGCCGGGAGATGATCCTCAACTTCGTGGCCCAGCATTCGCTGGGCCTGCCGAAGTCGTACTAGGCCGGAGGCCCGGCCGGCCGGGTGTCGGAGGCCGGAGGGAGGTGGTGGTCCGCGCTCAGCCGGGACAACAGCGTCTGGAGCAGGTAGTCGAGCGACCAACGCAGGGAACTCACATCCTGCAGGGGCACGGTCTGCTGATATCCCACGAGCGCGTACAGGGCCGTGCGAGCGAAGGGCTCCACCTTCTCCTGCGGCCCGAGGATCGGGGTCACCGCTTCGGCGATCACGGCGTACCGCAGTTCGTCGACCTGACACTGCACTTCGTGCACCGCCGGGTCGCTGTGCGACCAGCCGCGGATGGCGGACTCGGCGGAGTGCGGCAGGTTGCACGCGAAGTCGATGAGCAACTGCAGCCGACGGGGCATCGAGCCCTCGAGTCGTGCCGCAGTAGTCAGCTGGAGGGTCTGATTCTCGAGCCAGTGCTGGAGGAGCTCGGACTTGAACTGTCCCCAGCTGTCGAAATAGTTGTAGAACGAGCCCGTCGTCACCTCGAGACGACTGCACAATCTCGCCTGTTTGAGTCCCGCATGGTCGTTGGTAGCCAGGATGGCTAAGGCCGCGTCGAAGTAATCTTCGCGCCTGACAATCGTCGCCACAGTTGGTGCCGCCCCTTTCACCCCGACCCGTTATACGAGTGTACGGTTCATAAGCCCTGCGTACGGTTCCGGGGGTCGTACGTATACCCGTTCGGCAGAAGAACAGTCGTCACGGGACGAGGAGACGAACGAGATGGTCCGAGAACCGAAGCAGGATCGCAGCCGCGCGACGCGACGACGACTGCTCGAGGCGACGATCGACTGTCTCGCCGAATCGGGCTGGACCGCCACCACGATGGGTGTGGTCGCCGAGCGGGCCGGAGTCTCCCGCGGAGCCACCCAGCATCATTTCCCCACTCGCGAGGATCTCATCACGGCGTCGCTCGAGTTCATGTTCGACAACCGCATCGAACGGGTGCGGACCGAAGCGTTCGACGTGCCTCCGGGCATCGGCCGAACGGAAGCGGTGGTCGAACGCATCGTCGACCAGTGCACCGGGAACATGTTCAAGGCGGCCTTGCAGGTCTGGACGGCCGCGGCTGCGGATCCGGCGCTGCGGGAGATGCTGTTGCCGCTCGAGGAGAAGTTCGGGCGTGTCTCGCACGCGGTGGCCGTCGAGCAACTCGCCGCCGACGACAGTGATCCGGTCGTGCACCGGATGGTCCAGGCGACGCTCGATCTCGCGCGTGGCCTGGGTCTGGCCGACGTGCTGACCGACGACTCCGCCCGCCGGCGCGAGATCGTGAGGCACTGGGCCGCACAGCTCGACGCGGTCCTGTGCGACTCCTCGCGTCGCCGCACGCCGAGCGGCCCGGCTCGGTAGTCTTCGGCCATGTCTCTCCCGCGGATCGGACGGACGATGTCCGTCCTGGCGACGGCCGGTCTCGTCGGTCTCGGTGCGGTGGCATGCGGGGGATCCGACGACGCCGGGCAACCCGCGGCATCGACCACCCCGTCCGTGACCGAACCGGGCCCCCTGTTCGGCGAATGCGGGTCGGTCTCCGACGACGAGGTCGCGGCCGCTTTCGGTCTCGGGACGTTCGCGACGATCACCCGTAATTCCGTCGGATGCGAATGGGAGAGTTTCGTCGGAGGCCCCAGTGTGAGCTTCTCGTGGTACCGGGGGAGCCCGATCGGTCGCGAACGGGCCGGCTCCGACCTCATCGGCAGACCTGCCGCGGACGTCGAGATCGGGGGGAGAACCGGATTCGTCGGCTCGTCCCAGAACGACGTCGGGCAGACCGTCCTGTGCGAGATCGGCGTCGATTTCGGTGGCGACTTCATCCACTGGTCGGTCTCCTATTCGAACTTCACCCCCGCCGCGGACGCGTGCGAGGTCGCGCGGAATCTGGCCACCGCGAGCGTCGAGAGGGTGCAGAAGTGAACCGCGGGCGTGGGCGCAGGTGGGCCGCAGCCCTGGCCGGCCTGCTGATGGTGCCGGCCCTGCTCACGGGGTGCACGCGCACGATCGAAGGGAGTGCGGTGCCGGAGGGGGCCGGTGGTGGCGACGGTCCCGGCCCCGAATTCACACGCCTGCTCACCGAGTGCGACGCGGTGGCCGACGAGAAGATCGCCGAAGCCGTGGGTGCGGACTACGTCTACCGCGGATTCTTCGGCGCGATCTGCCGGTGGGACGGCGAAGGACCCTCGGGAGTAGTGAAGATCACGTTCAACTGGTTCGAGACCGGATCCCTCGATCACGAGCGGGCTGCCGCCGAGGAACTCGGCTACGAGATCGAGAACACGACGATCGAGGGAAGGCGGGCGCTGCAGATGCGCCGACCGGGAGATCCGTTGTCGTGCGGGGTCAGTTCGGGCGCGTCGACGACCGGCATCTTCGGCTGGTGGGTGCAGTACACCTCGGGAGGTGCCGACCCCTGCGAAGCGGCTGCTACGTTGGCTCGGCTCACCCTGAACCTCAGCAGTTGACGGTGTGTGCGGATCCTCGGAGGAGAGCGCGGTCCTCACTTTGACCTCATGCGCGCCCGCCGGGTATCGTTGTGGGTCGTGTCCGGCATGCCCGGGCCGGTCTGTGTGCCTATGCGAGGTAGTGCCGTGCGCGTGGTCTGTAGAAATCTGCAGGTACGAGTTCCCGGCTGCCTGTGTGGGGGTACGCGACACACCCGACCTCGTGTGCACACGGGGGGCGAGTGCGGGGCAGCAGCTTTCTTGCCCCAACCGATGGATCCCTAATTTCAGAACAGCCCAGGTTGCTCGTGGGAGCAGCTCCAGACAACGAAGAAAGCCGGTTAATGCCAACCATCAATCAGCTGGTCCGCAAGGGCCGCCGCGACAAGGCCACCAAGGTCAAGAGCGCGGCGCTCAAGGGCAGCCCCCAGCGTCGCGGCGTGTGCACTCGCGTGTACACCACCACCCCGAAGAAGCCGAACTCGGCTCTCCGGAAGGTCGCGCGTGTGCGTCTGACCTCCCAGGTCGAGGTCACCGCCTACATCCCCGGTGAGGGCCACAACCTCCAGGAGCACTCGATGGTGCTCGTGCGCGGTGGTCGTGTGAAGGACCTCCCCGGTGTTCGCTACAAGATCATCCGCGGCTCGCTCGACACCCAGGGTGTCAAGAACCGCAAGCAGGCCCGCAGCCGCTACGGAGCGAAGAAGGAGAAGGGCTGATGCCACGTAAGGGTCCCGCTCCCAAGCGCCCGCTGATCGCCGATCCGGTCTACGGATCGCCGCTGGTCACTCAGCTGGTCAACAAGATTCTCATGGACGGCAAGAAGTCCACCGCCGAGCGCATCGTCTACCAGGCGCTCGAGCAGGCACGCGAGAAGACCGGCACCGATCCGGTCGTCACCCTCAAGCGCGCGCTCGACAACGTCAAGCCCGCTCTCGAGGTCCGCAGCCGCCGTGTCGGTGGCGCCACCTACCAGGTTCCGGTCGAGGTTCGCCCCGGTCGGTCCACCACCCTCGCGCTGCGCTGGCTGGTCACCTTCGCGCGTCAGCGTCGCGAGAAGACGATGGTCGAGCGGCTCGCCAACGAGCTCCTCGACGCGAGCAACGGCCTCGGCGCATCCGTGAAGCGCCGCGAGGACACGCACAAGATGGCTGAAGCCAACAAGGCGTTCGCGCACTACCGCTGGTGAGTCGACGCCGGCCGGGAGACCCGTGATCACGGACCCCGGCCGGCTGCTCGCACAACTGTGTCGGTCCCGTAAAGGCCGGCTGACAACACAAGAACATGTGGTCCGCACCCAAGGACCGACACGAGCTACGAGCGGGGTTACCTGTGGCACAGGAAGTGCTGACCGACCTGAACAAGGTCCGCAACATCGGCATCATGGCGCACATCGATGCCGGCAAGACCACCACCACCGAGCGCATCCTCTTCTACACCGGCGTCAACTACAAGATCGGTGAGACGCACGACGGTGCCTCGACCACCGACTGGATGGAGCAGGAGAAGGAGCGGGGTATCACCATCACCTCCGCAGCCGTGACCTGCTTCTGGAACAAGAACCAGATCAACATCATCGACACCCCCGGCCACGTCGACTTCACGGTCGAGGTCGAGCGGTCGCTGCGCGTCCTCGACGGCGCAGTCGCCGTCTTCGACGGCAAGGAGGGCGTCGAGCCCCAGTCGGAGCAGGTCTGGCGCCAGGCTGCCAAGTACGACGTCCCGCGCATCTGCTTCGTCAACAAGATGGACAAGATGGGCGCGGACTTCTACTTCACCGTGCAGACCATCATCGATCGCCTCGGCGCGAAGCCGCTGGTCCTCCAGCTCCCGATCGGTGCCGAGGACAACTTCGACGGTGTCGTCGACCTCGTCGAGATGAAGGCGCTCACCTGGCGTGGCACCACCGAGATCGGCACCGAGGCCACGGTCGAGGAGATCCCGGCCGACCTCGCCGACAAGGCTGCCGAGTACCGCGAGAAGCTGCTCGAGACGGTTGCCGAGTCCGACGAAGAGCTCATGGAGAAGTACTTCGGTGGCGAGGAACTCACCGTCGCCGAGATCAAGGCGGCCATCCGCAAGATGACCGTCAACTCCGAGCTGTACCCGGTGCTGTGCGGCTCCGCGTTCAAGAACAAGGGCATCCAGCCCATGCTCGACGCGGTCATCGACTACCTGCCGAACCCGCTCGACATCGGCGACGTCATCGGCCACGCAGTCGGTAACGAAGAGGAAGAGCTGCGCCGTAAGCCGTCCAAGGACGAGCCGTTCTCCGCGCTCGCCTTCAAGATCGCTGCGCACCCCTTCTTCGGCAAGCTGACCTTCGTCCGCGTGTACTCCGGCCGGATCGATTCGGGCACCCAGGTGCTCAACTCGACCAAGGGCAAGAAGGAACGCGTCGGCAAGCTGTTCCAGATGCACGCCAACAAGGAGAACCCGGTCGACGAGGCCGTGGCCGGCCACATCTACGCGATGATCGGCCTGAAGGACACCACGACCGGTGACACCCTGTGCGCGCAGGACGCCCCGATCGTCCTCGAGTCCATGACCTTCCCGGACCCGGTCATCCAGGTCTCCATCGAGCCGAAGTCCAAGGCCGACCAGGAGAAGCTGTCGACGGCCATCCAGAAGCTCGCCGAAGAGGATCCCACCTTCTCGGTCGAGCTCGACGAGGAGACCGGCCAGACCGTCATCGGCGGCATGGGCGAGCTCCACCTCGACATCCTCGTCGACCGCATGCGTCGCGAGTTCAAGGTCGAGGCCAACGTCGGTAAGCCGCAGGTCGCGTACCGCGAGACGATCACCAAGCCGGTCGAGAAGCTCGAGTTCACGCACAAGAAGCAGACCGGTGGTTCGGGCCAGTTCGCGAAGGTCATCATCGGCCTCGAGCCTTTCGTCGGCGAGGACGGTGCCACCTACGAGTTCCAGAACAAGGTCACCGGCGGTCGCATCCCGCGCGAGTACATCCCGTCGGTCGACGCGGGTGCCCAGGACGCCATGCAGTACGGCGTGCTCGCCGGCTACCCGCTGGTGAACATCAAGGTCACCCTCATCGACGGTGCGTACCACGACGTCGACTCGTCCGAAATGGCGTTCAAGATCGCCGGCTCGCAGGCACTGAAGGAAGCGGCCCGCAAGGCTGCCCCGGTGATCCTGGAGCCGCTGATGGCGGTCGAGGTCACCACCCCCGAGGACTACATGGGTGAAGTGATCGGCGACCTGAACTCCCGCCGTGGCCAGATCCAGGCCATGGAGGAACGCAGTGGTGCCCGTGTCGTGAAGGCGCTGGTTCCGCTCTCGGAGATGTTCGGTTACATCGGCGATCTGCGGTCGAAGACCCAGGGTCGTGCGAACTTCTCCATGGTGTTCGATTCCTACGCAGAGGTTCCCTCGAACGTCTCGAAGGAAATCATCGCCAAGGCAACCGGCGAGTAGTCTTCGGGTAACTCCCGGTCGCCTGCACGACCAAGTAATACAAACCGCACTGCTGCATACAGCAAGCAACAACAGTCCAGGAGGACATTCCAGTGGCGAAGGCGAAGTTCGAGCGGACCAAGCCGCACGTGAACATCGGCACCATCGGTCACGTCGACCATGGCAAGACCACCACCACGGCTGCGATCACCAAGGTGCTGGCCGACAAGTACCCGGACCTGAACGAGAGCTTCGCGTTCGACCAGATCGACAAGGCTCCCGAGGAGAAGGCTCGTGGTATCACGATCAACATCTCCCACGTCGAGTACCAGACCGAGAAGCGCCACTACGCGCACGTCGACGCTCCGGGTCACGCCGACTACATCAAGAACATGATCACCGGTGCCGCCCAGATGGACGGCGCGATCCTGGTCGTGGCCGCCACCGACGGCCCGATGCCGCAGACGCGTGAGCACGTGCTGCTCGCCCGTCAGGTCGGCGTTCCCTACATCCTCGTCGCCCTGAACAAGGCCGACATGGTCGACGACGAGGAAATCCTCGAGCTCGTCGAGATGGAGGTGCGTGAGCTCCTCGCTTCGCAGGAGTTCGACGAGAACGCTCCGGTCGTCCCGATCTCGGCTCTCAAGGCTCTCGAGGGTGACGAGAAGTGGGTCCAGTCGATCGTCGACCTCATGCAGGCCGTCGACGACTCCATCCCGGATCCGGTCCGTGAGACCGACAAGCCGTTCCTCATGCCCGTCGAGGACGTCTTCACGATCACCGGTCGTGGCACCGTCGTCACCGGTCGTATCGAGCGCGGCGTGATCAACGTCAACGAAGAGGTCGAGATCGTCGGCATCCGCCCCGATTCGACCAAGACCACGGTCACCGGCATCGAGATGTTCCGCAAGCTGCTCGACCAGGGCCAGGCCGGCGACAACGTCGGTCTCCTCGTCCGCGGCATCAAGCGCGAGGACGTCGAGCGCGGCCAGGTCGTCGTCAAGCCCGGCACCACGACTCCCCACACGGAGTTCGAGGGCCAGGCCTACATCCTCAACAAGGAGGAGGGCGGCCGCCACACGCCGTTCTTCAACAACTACCGTCCGCAGTTCTACTTCCGTACCACGGACGTGACGGGCGTTGTTACCCTCCCCGAGGGCACCGAGATGGTCATGCCCGGTGACAACACCGAGATGTCCGTCAAGCTGATCCAGCCGGTCGCCATGGACGAGGGCCTCCGCTTCGCGATCCGCGAGGGTGGCCGCACCGTCGGCGCCGGTCGCGTCACGAAGATCATCAAGTGAGCTGATACCTCACTGAAGCGGGGTAGTGCCCGCTGACGCTCGAACGGCGTCCACCCCGAGGGGTGGGCGCCGTTCGGCGTTTCCGGACGTGCTCAGGCCGCTTCGACGGCAGCCAGAAGCATCCGGGAGGTCACCTCGATCATCCTGTCCCGGTCGGATCTGCGAGGCCGCAGCAGAGCGATCCGGGAGCAGAGGCTCGCCGTCGCCCCCATCACGATGAACACCAGATCGTCCAGAGCGGCATCGTCGAGGTCCGGCCGGAGCCGTGCGGGAATGATGCGTCCCAGTGGTCGTAGCGGCCCTTCGATCTCGGCCCAGGCGAGGCCGAACTCGATCTCCTCCGAGGTGTACGAGACCCGCAGCACCGCGGCGTGTTTCTCGAAGGCGGAGGTCAGGCTCTCGACGACCGTCACCATGGCGTCGCCGGGCTTCTGGTCCATGGCATGCCCGATCGCTGTCGACAGCGAGGTGGTGATGGCGTGCACCGCGGTCATGCGCAATTCGTCCAGCACGGCGTCGACGTCCGGGAAGTACCGGTAGACGGTCCCGATGCTCACGTGGGCGTGCTCGGCCAGCGCCGTGGTGCTGATCCGCCGGGCCGGGTGGCGTTCGAGCAACTCGTAGGCAGACGTGAGGAGCAGCTTGCGGGTGTCGTGGCTGCGCTGCTGGACGGGTCGTCGTCGTGGGCGTTTGCCTGTGCTTTTCGGGCCGTACGGAGCGCTCATGAAAAGTGAATAGTAAGTGAGTATTCCTCGTGTTTCCATGAATGCATGGAGCGACGTATCCCTGGTGATCTCCGCAACGCCGACCTGGCGGTGCGCCGATATGCCGATCTCGGTGAGCGCTGGCTCGACGGGATGTGGCAGGCGGACCCTCTGGCCGACGCGGTGGTGAACGACGACTTCGGAACGACATCGGCGACCGCTGCGGTGCGGATCGCGCTCGCCGACGGGATCGGCGCCGTCCCGGACGCACCGGATTCACTGCGCGAGCTGTTCGCCTTCCTCGACGACGAGCCGGCATGGGTCGATCACGACCGCCTCGACAATGCGGCCGACGCTCTCGTGCGCCACACCCCGATCCTCGGGATGGTGCTCGGTGCGGCATCGCTGTTGCGCGGCGCCGGAAACTTCGTCGCGGGCAAGCCGCTCGCGCTCACCGGCCGGTATGTGGGGCAACCGGCGGTGCGGTCGGTGGAAGTGGGGGAGTGGCTCCGGCACGTTCTCGCGCGCGGCGGGATGCGGCGTGAGGGCGGAGGATTCGCGTTCACCGTGCGGGTACGGCTCATCCACGCCCACGTGCGTAAAGGGATCCGCGCGAGCGGGATGTGGGACGAGGACGCATGGGGAGTACCGATCCCGCAGTCGTACATGGCGCTCACGATGGCCGAATTCGGGCACATGGCGGTCGAGGCGATGCACACCCTCGGTGTCCGCTTCACCGATCGCGAGCTCGACGACATCTACCACCTGTGGCGCTATGTCGGACACGTGATCGGAATGGGCGAGGAGTTGAGCCTGCGCACCGAACGCGACCACATCGCGATCGAGGAGTTGTACCGTCTCACCTCTCCGGGGCCGAGCGACGAGGATCGGCAGTTCGTCACAGCGCTGACCGAGCAGTATCTCGTCCCGGAACTCGCGAATCTGCTGCCGGGCAGGGCCCCGGTGCGCACGACGATCGCCCGCACGGTGACGCACTCCTTGCAGAGGGTGTTCATCGGCGACGAGGATGCCGACGCCCTGCACATCCCCGACGGCCCGCTCAAATACGTGCTCGGACGTATCGGGCCGGTGCTCGCCCTCGTCAACCGCGTCCAGGAGATCCGTTATCCGGACCGGGAGCGCACCACCCTGCGCGCCTACAAGGTGCGCGATGTGGCGATGGACCGGATGCGGGTGGACTACCGCGTCGAACACGACCTCGTGGATACAGCCACGGCGTGATCGCCGATTCGGTGCCGGCGGGCGTCGTGCTAGTGGACGTCCACCGCCGGATCGAGGTGCAGCAGGACCTGCGTCGCCACGTGCGCTCCACCGAGCGCCCGTGCGACGCGCTGGGCCGCATCCTCGGCCGCCTGCGTCAACTCGGCCACGTCCACGGCCGGATCGGCGTTCACGACCACGGAGAGTGTCGGTAGGTGTCTTTCCACGACCGCCCGCCCACGCGCCGACCGCACCCCCGGCAGGGCGGAGAGTTCCGCTGCCACGCCGTCCGCCACCGGGCCGAGTTCGACGCCGAGAGTGGCGTCGGTGACCTGATCGTAGAGTTGCACGGTCGAGGTGCGACGCCGTGACAGATTGACCGCGAGCAGTGCGATGCCGAGCACCAGACCACCCGCGAAGACCGACCACAGCGCCGGTGTCCACCACGACTGGTCCGGGACGTCGGTCACGCGGGGACGGTCGAGACGGGTGAGTTGTTCGCGCGCGAACGGCACCTTCCACACCCACGCGAGCGCGAATGCCCCGAGGCCGGCGAGCGTGAGCCCGGCCATGAGGGTGACGAGCCGGTTCGCCAGTACGGTTCGGAGTTTCACCGCGTCACCTCCACGACGAGTTCGACCGGATCCGCGAGCGCCGCGAGGTTCGGGGCGACCGCGGCACACACCGAGGCGGTGACCTCGTCGACGGGGGTGTCCTGCTCGACGGAGACACGCACCACGGCGCGTCGACGATCGACGACGGTGCGGGCGGTCCGCACGCCGGTCAGCGCCGAGGCGTGGGCGCTGCACATGCGTGCCACGTCGGTGCGGCGCATCCACACCGTCGGCACCGGCCCGGCGACCTGCAAGGGCACGTGGGTGCGGCGTCGGGGTTTGAGAGCGACCGCGATCAGGGCGATCCCCAGCACGAGGCATATCCCTGCGACGGGAGCGAGCCAGGTGTGCCAGTGGAGACGGCCGAACCACTCGAAGGAGTTGCGCAGCCAGGGTGCACCGGCGTACGTGCCGTTGACGATGAGCAGCTCCCGGGCGGCGGTGAAGGCCATCACGAGTGCCGCGACGGCGACGAGCGCGGCGGCGGGCGCCGCCGCAGGTGAGGCGAGCGGGGGCAGGGGAGCGACCGTCGGGATGTCGGGGTGCGGGGTGGTCCGCGCGGCGACGATGTCCGACTCCAGGTACTCGACGGGCGGTTGCGAGTCGTCCTCTTCGCCGTCCTCGACGGGAGCCGTCGCGACGACGAGCACGTTGAGTTCGTGGACGCGCAGTCCCGTCAGCTCACGCAGCCGGCGTTCGACTGCATCGTGGACCCGGCGGGTGAGCATCGCGGCGTCGTACGGCCATTCGGCTGCGATGTAGAGGTTGACCGCTACGGCATTCGTGCCGGTGGTGATGTCGGCGCGGGGCAGATCGCGGCCGGTGAGACGGAGGATGCCGCCTCCGCTGTGCCGAACGACTCCGGGGACGCCGAGTGCGGCCGCAGCGGCGATCCGCTCGATGGCCCGGTCCTTGACGACGAGCCTGCCGCGTTCGCCCGGGCAGACGGGGTCGTCGGGTGTGTCGATCTCGGGCAGGGCCTGATCAGCCACGGCCGCGGCTCCGCAGGAGGGCGCCGAGGTCGAGGTGGCCGTCGCGGTGGGCGCCGATCGCGGCCCCGAGGGCCCCGAGCAGCACGCCGAACAACAGTCCGCTGAAACCGCCGATGATCCCGGCGAGGGCGAGCAGCAGTCCCGCGAGGAGTCCGACGGCGGTGTTGCTGACGGGTGTGTGGTTCACGATTGTGCTCCTTCTCGTTCCCCGACGTGGACGTCTTCGATCGTCACCTGGACGGGCACGGTCACCAGCGGGGCGACCCGAGCGCGGACGGCCTGGGCGACGGCCGGCAGATCCGCCGGGATCCGCACGACGATGTGCACTTCGCAGATCCGGTCGGTCAGCCGTATGCCGTCGACACGCCGGCCCGGGAGGTAGGTGGCCACCTCGCCGAACGCACCGCCGTGCAGACTCACGACGCCGGAAACGGCCAGTGCGGCGTGCGCGACCAGATCGGCCGTCTCCACCGAGTCTGCGGCCCCGGAGGTCACTGCACGCGGGGTTTGACGTCGTCGGTGAGGGCCGCGGCCTCCTCGTGGAGCATGACGTCGAAGACCGTGATGTTGACTTCGGTGACCTCGAGACCGGTCATCCGCTCGACCGCGGCGATGACGTTCTGGCGGATGGCGACGGCGAGTTCGTGCAGTGCCACTCCGTATTCGGCGACGATGCCGATGTCGATCGCGGCTTGTCGTTCGCCCACCTCGACGGCCACGCCCTGACCGTGGTTGATGCGCGCGCCGGGTATCCGGTCGCGCAGCGCTCCCACCACGCGGGCGGTGCCGGCGCCCACCTCGATCACGCCGCTGATCTCCCGGGTCGCGAGGCCCGCGATCTTGGCGACCACCGCGTCGGCGATGATCGTGCGGCCCTGAGGGTCGACGAAACCCGAGGACGTTCCGGCGCCGAACTGTATGCGGCTGATTCCTGCACCGCTGTCGCTGGTCATGAGCGCTCCAAGTCAGATGTACCGGTCGTGTTCCGTGCTCGATCCCATTGTCCTCACGGTGTCTCGAACTCTAGTGGCCGATGTGGGTCTGTCGCCTGCGGTAGCCGTTTGGTAAGAACATGGGACGCACAGGTGGGACACGTCACTACAGAGCGGCACGTGTATTCGTGTCACAGACGATTCGAAGGATGGCCGAAGGTGTCGAACGAGCGGGAGACCGAGAATACGCCGGAGCGCGTCGTCGTCGTGGGCGCGGGCCTGGCGGCGGTACGTACCGCCGAGGAACTGCGACGCGCCGGATACGAGGGCGAGCTCGTGCTGGTCGGCGACGAGACGCACCTGCCGTACGACCGCCCGCCGTTGTCGAAGGAGGTTCTGCGCGGCGATCGCGACGACACCACCCTTCGTCCTCGTGAGTTCTTCGACGAGAACCGGATCGAACTCCGGCTCGGCACGGCGGCGCGTTCGGTGGACCCCGCGGCGCGCACGCTGACCCTCGCCGACGGAACCGAGATCGGATACGACGAGCTCGTCGTCGCCACCGGACTGCGCCCCCGTCGCATCCCGGGTCTGCCGGAACTGACCGGAGTGCACGTGCTGCGGTCGCTCGAGGACAGCCGCGCGTTGCGCGAGTCGATCGCCCCCGGTGCCCGTGCCCTCGTCGTCGGAGCGGGTTTCATCGGGTGCGAGGTCGCTGCGAGCCTGCGTGGCCGCGAGGTCGAGGTCGTGCTGGTCGAGCCGCAACCCACACCGCTGGCGTCGGTGCTCGGCGCCGAGGTCGGAGCGCTCGTCGCACGACTGCACACCGCCGAGGGTGTCGACGTGCGCGCCGGAGTCGGACTGTCGGAGATCCGCGGCGCCGAGCGGGTCACCTCCGCGGTGCTCGGCGACGGCAGCGAGATCGACGTCGATCTCGTGGTGCTCGGTATCGGGTCGATCCCGGCCACCGAGTGGCTCGACGGCTCGGGCATCGAGGTGGACAACGGGGTCGTGTGCGACGGAACCGGACGAACCTCCACTCCGCACGTGTGGGCGGTCGGCGACGTCGCGTCGTGGCAGGTACCGGCAGGTGGACGCAGGCGCATCGAGCACTGGACGAACGCCGGGGAACAGGCGTCCGTACTCGCGAAGACGCTCATGGGCGCAGAGGCCGGTGCCGCCGCGCAGGTGCCCTACTTCTGGAGCGACCAGTACGACGTCAAGATCCAGGGCCTGGGCGCGGTGACGGCCGACGACCGGGTGCACGTCGTGCGTGACGACGGACGCAAGTTCCTCGCCTACTACGAGCGCGACGGCAAGCTCGCCGGCGTGGTCGGCGGGGGCCTGCCCGCGATGGTGATGAAATCGCGCGCGAAGATCGCCGCGGGTGCGCCGATCGAGGAGCTGCTCGCCGCCGCGGTCTGACCCCGCACGCGTGCGGGCGCCGGCGACCGGCATCGGACCGGCTGTGCGCGACCGGCTAGATTCGTAGGGTGATCGTTGCGCTCATCGACTCGGGTCTCGGGCTGCTGCCGACGTCCGCGTGGCTGCGACGGTTGCGTCCCGATCTCGATCTGGTGCTGTCGATGGACCCCGAGGGAGCCCCGTGGGGCCCCAAGCCTTCGGAGTGGGTGATCGACCGGGTCGTCACCACCGCCCGCCGCGCCGTCGATCGGGGCGCCGACGTGGTGGTGCTGCCGTGCAACACCGCCTCGGTGACGGCACTCGAGCACGTCCGTGCAGATCTCGGGCCGTCCGTGCCGGTCGTGGGGACCGTACCGGCCGTCAAGCCGGCCGCTGCGGCGTGCGACTCGGTGGCGATCTGGGCAACCGCCGCGACCACCGCGAGCCGGTATCAGGCGAATCTGATCGAGCAGTTCGCGAACGGTGCCGACGTGGTGGGGGTCGCGTGTCACGGACTCGCCGACGCGATCGACGCGGGGGACCGGGACGCCGTCGTCGCCGCGGTCGCCTCCGCAGCCGAACGCACCCCCGGCGACGTCCAGGGTGTGGTGCTCGGGTGCACCCACTATCCGCTGGTGGCCGACACCATCGCCGCCCATCTGCCGCCCGGAGTGCGACTGTTCGACAGTGCCGAGGCGGTGGCACGCCAGACCCTGCGGCGGATCGACGCGCTCGGCCGGCCCGTCACGGGTTCGGGGAGCATCGAGGTCTTCCGCAGTGGTGCGCCCGGCGAATTGCCGCGTGCGGCCACGGTCTTCCGGGCCGGCCGTGAACTGCTGGTCGCTCCCGGCCGGGCAGGGGACGCGGACGCGGAAGACGCACCCTCCCGCTGAGGCCGTCGACGCGAGGAATACTTCGCGGGGCGAATGACGTTGGGTGAAGAGACGTTCACCTGCCCGCCCGCGACGTTCGTCGCACCGAACGGGCCGTTCGATGCACTCACGGAACGTGCCCGTTCGATGTCCGCGCGGCACGCTCCTGTGCGACTCAGGAGGTTCGATGACTGCTCCCGTACGACCCCGTGGCCGGATCCGCACGTTCGGTTTCGCCGTGGCAGGGCTGGGAGCGTTCACTCTCACCGCGTCGTCGTCCGCGCCGTCGCCGCTGTATCCCGTCTATCAGCAGATGTGGGGCTTCTCCGCGGCGACCCTCACGGTGGTGTTCGCGGTCTACGTGCTCGCCCTGCTCGCTGCCCTGGTGACCGTGGGATCGCTGTCCGATCACATCGGCCGCCGGCCGGTGATCGTGGCGGCGCTGCTGCTGCTCGCCGTGAGCATGATCGTCTTCGTCCTGTCCCCGGGTGTCGAAGGGCTGATCGTCGCGAGGATTCTGCAGGGTCTGGCGGTGGGTGCGGCGACGAGTGCCCTCGCTGCCGCGGTGATCGAGATGCAGCCGAACGCGCACATCGGGCCGTTGATCAACACGGCGGCGCCCTCGCTCGGACTCGCGCTCGGTGCGGCGGGAGCGGGTGTGCTCGTGCAGTTCGCGCCGTTTCCGACGGTGCTGAGCTATGTGGTCGTCGCGGTCCTGGCGGCGGCGCTGGCGGCGGCGCTGATCTTCGTTCCGGAGACCTCCCCGTCGGTGGGTTTCCCCTCGCGACGAGCCGCCCTGCGCAGCTTGGTGCCGAGCGCCTCGGTGCCGCGGGAGGTCCGTGGCCGGTATCTGCTCATCCTCCCCAGCCTGATGTCGGCCTGGGCACTCGGTGGGTTGTACATGTCGCTGGGACCGTCCATCGTCGACTCGGTGTTCGACGTCCACAACCGGCTCGCCGCGGGGCTGGCGATCGCCACCCTGTTCACCTCGGGAACGCTCGCGGCCACCACGATGGCCCGCCGCGACCCGCATCGCATCGTGGTCGTCGGTGCCGCGCTGCTCGCGTCCGGACTGGCCGTGGTGATCACCGCCTTGCTCACCGGGTGGGTCGCGGTCTACTACGCGGGTACGGCGGTTGCCGGTTTCGGGTGGGGATCGACCTTCGTCGGGGCGATGAGCGTGGTGGGTTCCCTGGGACGCGCGCACGAACGTGGCCGGATCTTCGCGACCACCTTCGTGGTCTGCTATTTCGCCTTCTCCGTGCCGGCGATGGCCGCCGGAGTCGCCGCCGGATCGTTCGGTCTGACGTCCACGGCCGTCGGCTACGGGGTGGTCGTCGCGATACTGGCTCTCGTGGCCGGTGCCGGCGTGCTGGTGCGTACGCCGAAGGCCGATCCGGCCCGGATGCGGGAAGAGCCGGCGCCCGTTCGTTCGTAGGCGCCGGCTCTTCCCGCGGGGTCGGAACTCCGCGGAATCAGAACTCGATCTTGAGGTGGTCGGTCACCGGTCGCGCCTGGCAGCCCAGGATGTAGCCGGCCTCGATGTCCTCGGGGTCGAGCACGTCGCAGTGCTCCATCTCGACCTTGCCTTCGAGCACGGTGCACGCACACGACCCGCATTCGCCTTCCTGGCACGAATACGGCACGTCGATGCCCTTCGCGAGCATGATGTCGACGAGGGTCTGCTTCCGCGGCCACGAGAGCGTGTGGACCTCGCCGTCGAGCTCCACCTCGACGGTAGCCGCGTCGGCGGCGTCCTCCTCGCTGACCTCGACCGGCGCCTGGTCGGCGAACGGATCGCCCGAGAGGGAGTTGAAGACCTCGGCGTGCACGCGGGCGCGGGGCATTCCCACGGTGTTCAGGGCCCGGTGGACCGTGTCCATGAACGGTCCGGGGCCGCACATGAACGCCTCGTACGACTCGTAGGGCGCCACGAGCGCCGCGAGCTGCTCGGCGGTGGGCAGTCCCTGAACGGATTCGAGCCAGTGGACGACCGTGAGGCGGGTCGGGTACTTCTCCGCGAGGGCGCGCAGCTCCTCCGCGAAGATGACCGACTTCTCGTCGCGGTTGGCGTAGACGAGCACCACCTTGCCGCCGCCCTGGGTGAGTGCGGACTTGAGGATCGAGATCACCGGGGTGATGCCGCTGCCGCCACCGAAGAGCAGGAAGTCGTGATCGAGCGACTTCGGGGTGAAGACCCCGGCCGGGGGAAGGACCTCGATGGTCTGGCCCGCCGCGACGTTGTCGCACAGCCAGTTCGATCCGTAACCGTCGGAGGTGCGCTTGACGGTCACCTTGGGAGCGTCGTCGCTGAACGGCGAACTGGCGAGCGAGTAGCAGCGTGCCACCGAGCCCGTCCGCTCGCTCGGGATGCGCAACGTGAGGAACTGGCCGGGCCGGTAAGCGAACTTGTCGCGCAGGTCGTCGGGGACGGCGAACACGATCGACCGCGTATCGGCGGTCTCCTCGACGACGGCGGACACGGTGAGCATCACCGATCGTGAGCCGTGGGGCACCTCGACAGTCGTCATGGGTGTTCTCGTCCTCTCCTGCAATACGGCCGCGCAGGGCCAGAATCTAGAACGTGTTCTAGTCAGGCTACCAGCGCGCATCGGATGAGGAAAACGGTACCGGGACCGTTCCGGTGGGTGACGGGCCCACCCGGTCAGCGGGAAAACGACCTGCCTGCCCGGCCGATGTCACGCCTCTGCCGAGGTGGATCGATTCGACGAGGACAGGTGCTCGTCGAAGTCCTCACGTGAAGGGCTTCGCCCCGTTACCGTCTATGAATGTTTTCGCCTGCGAGCATCCGGTCCGATATCCGCACCGCGTTCGCCGCGACCGTCGCGATCGCACTCCTCGGCGCGTGCACCTCGGTATCGGCCGACACCTCCGGCAGGCAGGAAAGCGCGGGCGCCGCGACGTGCACCGCAGAACCGAACGGCACACCGCTCGCCGGCACATCTCGGCCACCCGAGTCCGGAGACCGCGACATCTCCACGAATCCCGAGGTCGCCACGGGATATCGCAGCGGTATGACGGCGGTGACCACGTCCTCGTACGCCGTGTCCACGGCCAATCCGGTCTCCACCGAAGCGGCCTGCGAGGTCCTGCGTGAGGGCGGGACCGCAGCCGACGCGCTCGTCGCGGCACAGATGGTTCTCGGCCTCGTCGAACCCCAGTCGTCGGGCATCGGCGGCGGGGCCTTCCTCGTGTACTACGACGCCGCGTCCGGGCAGGTGCGGGCATACGACGGCCGCGAGACGGCACCGATGTCCGCGACCGAGAACTACCTGCGCTGGATCAGCGACACCGAGCGCACGGAGCCGCGTCCGGACGCACGTGCCAGCGGCCGGTCCATCGGGGTGCCCGGTGTGGTCCGCATGCTGGAGAAGGTCCACGGCGAGCACGGCCGCAGCGACTGGAGCGAGCTGTTCGGGCCGGCGATCGATCTCGCGGACGACGGCGTCGTGATCAGCGACCGCATGGCGCAGTCGATCGCCGATTCCGCCGCACAGCTCGCGCTCGACGACGAGGCTCGCGCCTACTTCCTGCGTCCCGACGGCTCGCCCAGATCGGCCGGGGAGACGCTCACCAATCCGGCGATGGCGAAGACACTGTCCGCGATAGCCACCGGTGGTGCCGACGCCTTCTACAGCGGCGACATCGCACAGGGGATCGTCGACGCCACGGGCACCGATTCGGGCGGGCGCACGCCGGGCACCATGACCCTCGACGATCTCGCCGCCTACGAGGCGAAGGAACGCACGCCGCTGTGTACTCCCTATCGGGAGTACGAGATCTGCGGGATGCCCACTCCGTCCTCGGGAGGCACGGCGGTCGCCGCGACTCTCGGCATCCTCGAGAACTTCGATCTCGCCGCACTACCGCCCACCGAGGTGGATGCCGACGGAGGTGTGCCCGACGCGGAGGCGGTCCATCTGATCGCCGAAGCCGAGCGGCTCGCCTACGCCGACCGCGACAAGTACGTCGCCGACGCCGATTTCGTTCCGCTGCCCGGTGGTTCGCTCGACACCCTGGTGAATCCCGGATATCTGTCCGAACGTGCCGGACTGATCGATCCGGGCAAGAGCATGGGCGAGGCGGAGCCGGGCGACTTCGGTCCCGTGCCTCTCGGCATGCCACCGCAGAGTCCCGAACACGGCACCAGCCACATCTCGGTCGCCGACAGTTACGGCAACGTCGCATCCATGACGACGACCGTCGAGTCGGCATTCGGTTCCTTCCACATGGTCGACGGCTTCCTGCTCAACAACCAACTCACGGACTTCGCCGCCGAACCGGTCGACGAGGAAGGTCTGCCCGTCGCCAACCGCGTGGAGCCCGGCAAACGTCCCCGCAGTTCGATGGCTCCGACACTCGTCTTCGAACGAAGCCCGGAGGGGGAACGCGGCAGCGTGTACATGGTGGTGGGGTCCCCCGGTGGTTCGGTGATCATCCAGTTCGTCGTCCAGACACTCGTCGGCACACTCGATTGGGGACTCGATCCACAGCAAGCGGTCTCCGCGGTGTCGTTCGGCGCCGCGAACACCCCGGTGACCGGTATCGGCGGCGAACATCCGGCCGTCGACGGAGCCGACGACGGAGCGAACGACCCGCTCGTACGACAACTCCGCGAGAAGGGTCACGAAGTGTCGGTCGCTCCCAGGTCCAGTGGTCTGAGCGCGCTGGTGCGAGGGGACGGTGGGTGGATCGGAGGAGCCGACCCGCGCCGCGAGGGGGCGGTCATGGGGGATACCGGGCCGTGACCCGACCTGCCCGATCCGTGTCGCGGGTCGCAGCGGTGCATTCGGCCGCGAACAGGATCTCGCCCCGGCATCACGTGCGCGAGACGACCTTGCTGCTGTAGGCCTTGCCCCACTCGTCGAGCCATGCGACCGCGACCTCGAGGGTCCGGCCCAGTTCGGTCAACTCGTATTCCACCCGAGGAGGCACTTCGGCGAAGACGGTGCGCGAGACGATGCCGTCGGTCTCCAGCTCCCTAAGCTGCCGGGTGAGCACCCGGGCGCTGATCGGCCCGACCCTCCGCCCCAGTTCGCCGAACCGGCAGGGCCCACCGATCAGGTTCTTGACGATCGTGAGTTTCCAGGCGCCGCCGAGGACCACCACCGCGATCTCGACCGGGCACACCTGCATTGCCGTCTCGACGGCCTTCCGCGTCATCGGAACCCCCTGCTCGGCGACGATGCTTACACGACGGTCAGTATGTGCATCGAAAGTGCGTACTTCACATCATGTTCCCAGAAACAGACCATGGATGTATGACGGAGAGAGACAGTGTTCTGTGGGTGCATGCTCATCCGGACGAGACCTCGCTGGGTCACGCCCTGGTGCGATCAGGGGTGTCGCGGTTGCGCGAGGCGGGCACTCGGGTCGCGGTCTCGGATCTCTACGCGATGAACTGGAATCCGGTACTGTCGGACGCCGACTTCGGCACGGCGACGGGAGGTACGTTGTCCGAGCGGCAGAAACACGCCGCGACGACGGGTCGCCTCGCCGAGGACATCCGGCGCGAACAGGACGCGCTGCGCGCCGCGCGACACCTCGTCGTGTCGTTTCCGCTGTGGTGGTACGGCATGCCCGCGATCCTGAAGGGCTGGTTCGACCGGGTGTTCACCGCCGGTTTCGCATTCGGCGTCCGCGACGAGCAGGGGCGCGTCCGGAGATACGGTGACGGTGGGCTGGCCGGCAGGACCATGCTCGTCGTCGTCACCGCGGGGGATCGGGCTACGGCGCTCGGGCCGCGAGGTATCAGCGGTGCGATCGACCACGTGCTGTGGCCGCTGCTGCACGGCACGGCCTTCTACACCGGAATGCGGGTACTGCGACCGCATCTCGTCGCGAGTGCCGATCTCCTCGATCGAGCGACCTTCCCGGACGAGGAGAAGCGGTTGCGCGATCGCCTGGACCGTATGAACTCGGAGACGGCGATCGCGTACCGGCCGCTCCGCGGAGGGGACTACGACGGGGAGCACGTGCTGCTCGACCACGTCCGCCCCGGTGAGTACGGGCCGGATGTCCACGCCGTCGCCCAGGGTGCGATCCGGACTACCGCCACCGGTCCGGCGTCAGCGTGTGTCCGGAGTCGAGGAGTGCAACGGCAGCAGCACGGACAATGCTCCGGTGCACAGGATCAGGCACAGTAGCGGTCCGCCTCGGAGGATCTGGTTGGTGACCTCCCGTACCCGCTTGCCGAGGTCGTCACCCGTCGGTGCGGCGAGCACGATCGCGGGGCCGGTCTCGGCCCGCGCCGCTGCGACGAGAAGGCACTCCTCCGGTGTCGTGATGACCGGGATGTCGTTCGCGCCGTCGGTCCTCCCGATGACGACGGCGTCGTAGTCGGCGTCGTTCGTGTCGTCGTGATAGACGAGCAGTCGCACATCCGGCCGTTCGGGAATCGGACGGCAGTCCATCACCAGCCCGGGCGGTCGCGAGGCTTCTTCGTCCGTGGCGCCGTGCGGCAGAACGATACGGCGCGAGGTCCAGCTGAAGAAGCTCTCTGCGTTCTCGTCCATCGTGCGGCCTCCTTCCGGATACACCCGGCATTCGTCACCGGGCGACCTCCGGATGGGTCGGATACTCCTGCGATATCACTCGATCACGAGCCACCCGCCGTGGTGTTCGAAGACGTCGAACTCTCGGCCGGTGCTGCGTCCGAGTTCCTCGAGGGCGGTGGCATCGAAGGTGCGGATGTGCCCGTGGCACGCCGTTGCCTCGTCTTCGAAGGGTACCGCCACGACCACTCGTTTTCTCGCGATGCGCAGCGCCTCGTCGAGAATCGCGGTCCCGACGGGGTCGTCGACGTGCTCGAGCAGATGGATCGCGGTCACCGTGTCGGCACTGTCGTCGGGGACCGGTACGTGCGCGGCGTCGCATACCAGCGTGTCGACCCGAAGCCCGAGATGCGGCGCGACCGCGTCGAGCAGGCGCATGGTGCCCGGCAGGATGTCGGTGGCCGTGACCGCCGTACCGGCTGCGGCGAGTCGTAGTGGCAGAAAGCCGAAGCACGAGCCGAGATCGAGCACGTCACCACGCACCAGCTCTGCCGCCTTGTCGTGGATCGGTGCGAAATCTGCTGTGCCGTCGAGGAGTTCGCCGAGCGAATTGCGATAGTAGGTGATCCAGGATTCGAGGGCGCCGGCAACCGTGGAACGGACGATCCCCACCATGGTGAGTTCGAACTCGTTCTGCCCGAAGGCCGCATCCTGGATCGATGCGGTCACCTCGGCGACGAGGCGCTCACTGAGCTGGTCCGGGCCGAGGGAGTGGGAGACGTGGAGGCGATCGGCGTCGCGCCGCAGGGTCAGCGGACCGGCCGGCACACGTTCGACGCTCACGTGGCCGTGGGTCCAGCGGCCCGGCGGGCAGGGTGCGAGCGAATCGAGCACGGTCATGGCGAATCACCCTTGTTCGAGAGCTCGGACGGGGAGGTCGGGTCACTGTAGTCCAGGCCCGAGGTCAGAGTTCGCATTCCTGCGGCGAGGTAGTCGTGCAGATCCGAGGCGGGTTCGTCGAGCCACGACTCGTAGGCGGCGATCGCGACGCCGAGCAGCAGATAGCCGCACGTCCGGGGGACGGGGTCGTCCGGCCCGGCTCCGATGCGCCGGGCGACGAAGTCCGCGACGACCTGTCGCCAGCCGCGGTACATCACCGACGAATAACCTTGGAGGGCAGGTGTGTGCAGGATGAGCTGCATCCGCGCGCGGTGCCGTTCGGCCTCGCTCTCGGGGAATCTGTTGAAATCGTGCAGAGCCGTGGTCAGCGCTTCGGACAGGGGCACGTTCTCTGGTATGGATTCGAGACTCGCACGCATATCGGCCAGGTGCTTGTCGAAGTCTCCCCACGCCAGCTCGTTCTTCGAGGGGAAGTACCGGAAGAAGGTGCGTCGCGCGATACCGGCCGCCTCGGCGATGTCGTCGATGCTCGTCTCGTCGAATCCGACGTCCATGAACAACTCGATGCCGATGGCGGCGAGTTCCTCCTTCGAGGTGGACGGGCGTCGACCTACCCGAGCGGACGGTTCCCGTCGGCTGCGCGTCATCGTGTGTCTCCCGGGGTTACATTCTGCACTCGATGCCATTACAGTGGTGAAGAGGCTCACAATGCAAGCCTGCCGTGATGCCCGACTCCGTGTCAGGAGACAAACCCCGAGGAGGAATCATGTCCGATCGTGACAACGCGGTGATCGAATCCGATCTGATCGAGGAGTCCCTCGTCGAAGAGGTCTCGATCGACGGTATGTGCGGCGTGTACTGACATGTCCGCACCCGGAGCCACCGCCGTGGCATCTGCACAGTTCGATCCGGGTGCCCGCTGGCGGCTCCATCCGCAGGTAGCGCTTCGCCCCGAGCCTTTCGGGGCGTTGCTCTACCACTTCGGCACCCGCAAGTTGTCGTTCCTGAAGAACACTGTCGTGGTCGACGTCGTCCGGTCCCTGGGCGATCACGCGTCGGTGCGAGAAGCGTTGCGAGCGCACGGGATCGACGAGAGCACCGAGCGGCCCTATCTGCGTGCCCTCGGCACACTGGCCGACTCGCACATGATCGTCCCCGCCTGAGCCCCGAAGGACCATCCATGACGTCTCTGCTCGAACCGCCCGCCCCCACCGCACCGGTGAAGGTCGGGCGCCTCGTCGATCAGTTCGAGAAGGGCCTCGACGCCCCGATCTGCCTGACCTGGGAACTGACCTACGCCTGCAACCTGTCGTGCGTGCACTGCCTGTCCTCGTCCGGCAAACGCGACCCGCGCGAGCTGACCACCGAGCAGTGCAAGGCGATCATCGACGAACTGCAGCGCATGCAGGTCTTCTACGTCAACATCGGTGGCGGCGAACCCACGGTGCGCTCGGACTTCTGGGAACTCGTCGACTACGCCACCGAACACCAGGTGGGCGTGAAGTTCTCCACCAACGGTGTGCGCATCGACAAGAAGGTCGCCGAACGACTCGCCGCCTCGGACTATGTCGACGTGCAGATCTCCCTCGACGGCGCCACCGCCGAGGTCAACGACGCCGTGCGCGGCCCGGGCTCGTTCGCCATGGCCGTGCGTGCGCTCGAGAACCTGGCCGAGGCCGGTTTCCGCGACGCGAAGATCTCCGTGGTCGTCACCCGCCAGAACGTCGACCAGCTCGACGAATTCAAAGCTCTCGCCGACCGCTACGGCGCCACGCTGCGCATCACCCGCCTGCGCCCTTCCGGTCGCGCAGTGGACGTATGGGACGATCTGCACCCCACCCACGAGCAGCAGCGACAGCTCTACGACTGGCTCGTCGCGCACGGTGAAGGTGTCCTGACAGGTGATTCGTTCTTCCACCTGTCGGCCTTCGGTGGTGAGGGCGGCGGGTCGCTGCCCGGCCTGAATCTGTGCGGAGCGGGCCGCGTCGTGTGCCTGATCGACCCGGTGGGCGATGTCTACGCCTGCCCCTTCGCCATCCACGACAACTTCCACGCCGGGAACATCCTCACCGACGGCGGTTTCGCGAGCGTGTGGAAGAACTCGGACCTGTTCCGCGAACTGCGCGAACCCCAATCCGCGGGGGCCTGCGCCTCGTGCACCTTCTTCGATTCGTGCCGCGGCGGATGCATGGCCGCGAAATTCTTCACCGGCCTGCCGATGGACGGCCCCGATCCCGAATGCGTGCAGGGATACGGGCAGGCGGCACTCGAGGGCGAGCGCACCGTGCCGCAGTCCAGTGTCGACCACTCCCGCACCGGTAAGCGTGCCGAACGCCGCACCCCTGCCGCGCCCGTGCCGCTGACACTGCTCACCAAGCCCCCCGCCAAGTTCTGCGACGAGAACCCGCTCGCAGGCCTGTAGATCTTCGAGGAGACGACCCGAGATGGCCAAGCCTTCCTGGTTGAAGAACCCCTGGGCACAGGACCCGTGGTTCGAGACCGTCGCGATCGCGCAGCAACGCGCCCGCAGGCGCCTGCCCAAGTCCGTCTACGGCGCCCTGGTCGCCGGCTCCGAAGCCGGCATCACCGTCGACGACAACACCGCCGCTTTCCGTCAGCTGGGCTTCGCGCCGCACGTGGCGGGCCTGTCCGACAAGCGGGAGATGGGTACGCGGATCATGGGGCAGGACGTCGCCCTGCCGGTCCTCATCTCGCCCACGGGTGTGCAGGCCGTGCATCCCGACGGTGAGGTCGCCGTGGCCCGCGCCGCCGCCGCCCGCGGCACCGCAATGGGTTTGAGCTCGTTCGCGAGCAAGTCCATCGAAGAGGTCACCGCGGTCAACGAGAAGACCTTCTTCCAGATGTACTGGGTGGGCAGTCGCGACGTGCTCGTCCAGCGTATGGAACGTGCCCGCGCCGCCGGCGCCAAGGGCCTGATCATGACGCTGGACTGGTCGTTCTCCAACGGCCGCGACTGGGGCAGCCCCGCCATCCCCGAACGCATGAGCCTCGACGCGATGATCAAGTTCGCCCCCGAGGGCATCATCCGTCCCAAGTGGCTGCTCGAATGGGCCAGGACCGGTGGTGTGCCGGATCTGACCACGCCGAATCTGACCCTCCCCGGGGGCGAGGCACCCACCTTCTTCGGTGCCTACGGTGAGTGGATGACCACACCGTTGCCCACCTGGGAGGACGTGGCGTGGCTGCGCGAGCAGTGGGGTGACGCACCGTTCATGCTCAAAGGCGTCATGCGGGTCGACGACGCCAAGCGTGCCGTCGACGCCGGGGCCACCGCCATCTCGGTGTCCAATCACGGGGGCAACAACCTCGACGGCACTCCCGCACCGATCCGGGCATTGCCGGCGATCGCCGAAGCGGTGGGCAAGGACGTCGAGGTGCTGCTCGACGGGGGGATCCGCCGCGGCAGTGATGTCGTCAAGGCGATCGCCCTCGGTGCCAAGGCGGTACTGATCGGCCGTGCCTACCTGTGGGGGCTGGCCGCCAACGGTCAGGCCGGAGTGGAGAACGTCCTCGACATCCTCAGTGGCGGCATCGGGTCGGCGCTGATGGGCCTGGGCAAGAACTCGATCCACGAGCTGACCCCGGACGATGTGTTCGTGCCCGACGACTTCCGTCGCGACCTCGGGATCTGACCGCCGCTCCGTACGGATGAGCCCAGCGCTCACGGACCCGATCACCCTCGCCGGGCGCACCGCCCCGGCGAGGGTGATCTTCGGCCCGCACGTGACGAATCTCGGTGAGGGACGCGCATTCTCCGACGGGCACGTCGCTTATTACGAGCGTCGGGCCCGGGGCGGTGCCGGCATCGTCGTGACCGAAACGGCGTCGATCCACCCGCTCGATCATCCCTACGAGCGGGCGCCGCTCGCCGCATGCAGCGGCGCGGGCTACACGCGCATCGTCGAAGCCTGCCGGCCGTACGGCACGCTCGTGCTCGCGGGCCTCGGGCATCGTGGTCTCCAGGGGACGAGCGCCTGGACCCGATCACCCCTGTGGGCACCCTCGCGCATCCCCGATCCCGTCACACGCGAACTGCCCGCGGAGATGACCCGGGACGACATCGACGACATCGTGGACGGTTTCGCGCGCGGCGCCGGCATCGCCGCCGCGGCGGATCTCGACGGTGTCGAACTCGACGTCGGGCCGACGTCCCTGTTGCGGCAATTCCTTTCGGGTCTGACCAACCACCGCGACGACGAATACGGTATCGACCGGGCTCTCCTTCTCCGCGAGGTCGTCGGAGCGGTCCGCGAAAGACTCGGCGCGAACCGGATTCTCGCGGTGCGCCTCACCTGCGACGAGAACGCACCGTGGGCAGGTCTCACCCCCGACGTCACGGGCTCCCACGCCCGCGAGCTCGCGCCGGTGATCGACCTGCTGACGGTGGTGCGCGGCGGGCTGTTCTCACCGGAGACCTATCGGCCCGACGCGCACACGCCCCGAGGTTTCAACGACGACCTGTGCCGGAGCATCCGCGTGGCCGTCGACGGGGCGGTGCCGGTCGTCCTGCAGGGTGGTGTGGTCGACGCCGGTCACGCCCGGCGCGTGCTCGAGGAGGGCGTGTGCGACCTGGTCGAGATGACGCGGGCCCAGATCGCCGACCCCGACCTCGTCGCATCCGTCGGGCGCGGTGCGCAGCCGCGCCCGTGCGTGCGGTGCAACCAGGCGTGCCTGGTCGAGGACTTCCGCAACCCCGTCGTGGGATGTATCGGCAACGCCGAGGCCGGGCGCGAGAACCGGAACGGCCGGAACCCGGCGGGCCGGTCACGCGAGGTGCTCGTGGTCGGCGGCGGCCCGGCCGGACTCGAAGCGGCGCGGGTGGCCGCCGAGCGTGGGCATCGTGTCGTCCTCGTCGAACGCGAACCGTCGACCGGCGGTGCGGCTCGCGCCGCGGCCGGCAGGCGCTGCGTGGACTTCGGCGCGCTCACTCGCTGGCTGGAGGGGCGCTGCCGTGAGCTCGGGGTCGACATCCGCCTGGGCAGGGCGGCGACCCCCGCCGAGATCGCTGCTGCGCTCGCCTCCGGCACCGAGGTGATCCAGGCGAGTGGTGGCGTGCCGCGACCCCCGGGCTTCCCGGTGACCGCACCGAGCCGTTACGCGACCGCCGCCGACGTGCTCTCGGGTACCTGCCCGGATTCGCCGCGGGTGGTGGTGTGGGACCCGCTGGGTGGACCCGTCGCCGTCGCCGTCACCGATCACCTGGCGAGCCGGGGCGCCGAGGTGCACTATGCGACCGGTGACGCCCTCGCCGGGTCGCGACTGGCGCCGACCGGCGATCTCGTGCCCGCGAACGTCCGGATGCACCGGGCCGGGGTGAGGCGGCATCTCGGTGTGTCGGTCGCAGCCGTGGATGCGGGGGCGGTCCGTCTCGTACAGCGCGTCTCGGGGGAGGTGGTCGCCGTCGTCGATGCCGCGCTGGTCGACTGTTCGCCGCGGCTGCCGGGGCGGGAGGTGCCCGGGGCTCGTACCGCCGGTGACTGCGTCGCACCGAGGTCGGTTCGGGAGGCGATTCGCGAAGGCAACGAGGTGGCTCACGCGCTGTAACGTGGGGCACACTGGAACGCGTTCCAGATCCAGGTGGAGTCCTGGTTCGACGGAGAGGATCGATATGGGAGAGTTCGACGGCAAGGTCGTCTTCATCACGGGAATCGCTCGCGGACAGGGGCGTAACCACGCGGTGCGATTCGCGCGCGAGGGGGCGTCGGTCATCGGCGTCGACGTCGCGGGGCCGGTCTCGGAGTACATCACCTACGAACAGGCCACCGAGGACGATCTGCGCGAGACCGTGCGCCTCGTCGAGGAGGCGGGCGGGAAGATCCTCGCTCGCGTCGCCGACGTCCGCGACAGTGCCGCGCTGCGGGCCGTGGTCGAGGAGGGAGTCGGTCAGTTCGGGCGCCTCGACGTCGTGGTCGCCAACGCGGGCATCTGCACGTGGAACAAGTTCTGGGAGATGCCCGACGACCAGTTCGAAGAGCTGATCGACATCAATCTCACGGGAGTGTTCAAGACTCTCAAGGCCGCCGCGCCCGCCATGATCGAAGCCGGTAACGGCGGGTCGATCATCGTCGTCAGCTCGGTCGCCGGTCTCAAGGCGATGCCCGGCCAGATGAACTATGCTGCAGCGAAATTCGGTCTCGTCGGAATCACGCAGGCGGCAGCCAAGGAACTCGGTCCGTACCGCATCCGTGTCAACTCCATCCACCCCTACGGGGTCAACACCCCGATGGGGACCGACGTCAGTGTCCTGAAGTTGTTCGAGAAGAATCCCTCCTGGGGCCCGAACTTCGTTCCGATCCTCACCGAGAAGCCGGCGGCCGACCCCGACGACATCTCCGAGACCGTGCTGTTCCTCGCGAGCGATCGGGCGTCCACGATCACCGGCAGCCAGATGGCCATCGACCAGGGCAACTCGAAGGTCTGACGATGCCGCACGCGTCCACCGGGGCCGACCCGCGAGCACGTCTGCGGATCGGCCCCGTGGAGCTGCGCAACCGCATCGTCTTCCCTGCGCACCTGACCAACTTCTCGGTCGACGGCACCGTCACGGACCGGCACATCACGTACTACGAGGCGCGCGCGCGTGGCGGTGCGGCGCTGATCGTCACCGAGGAACACACCGTGCATCCTTCGGACCGGCCCTACGAGAAGCTGATCCGCGGGTGGGATCCCGGGGTGCTGGGCGGTTACCGGCGGCTCACCGCGGCCGTGCATCGGCACGGAACGCGAATCGTCGCGCAGCTCAACCACAACGGTGCACAGGGCAGTTCCGTGTACACGGAACTGCCGCTGTGGGCGCCGAGTCCCGAGCCGGACCCCCTCTTCCGGGAGGTGCCACGACAGATCGCGCCGGCCGAGATCGCCGACCTCGTCGCCGCGTACGCCGCGGTGGCGCGCCGATGCGTCGACGGGGGATTCGACGGGGTCGAGATCCAGTGCTCGCAGGCCTCGATCCTGCGGGCCTTCCTCGCTGCCGGAACCAACCACCGCACCGACGAATACGGTGGCGATTCCCGGAGTCGGGCCCGGCTGCTCCTCGAGGTGGTGACAGCCGTGCGCGGCGCGGTCGGACGCGATGCTGTCGTCGGGGTGCGGCTGACCGGTCACGACGGAACGGCCGGGGGAGTGTGCACCGAGGACGCCGTGCAGGTCGCCGGCATGCTCGAGGCGAGCGGCGACGTCGATTACCTGAACACCTCCGTCGGAGTCGCGACCGAGACGCTGCATCTCGTCGAGGCGCCGATGTCGACGCCGCATGGTTACTCCCTGTTCGTGCCCGATGCGATCCGCGCGGCGGTATCGCTGCCCGTGATCGGAGTCGGGCGCTTCACCCGCCCGGACCAGGTGAGGGCGGCACTCGCCCGCGGTGTGTGCGACCTCGTGGGCGCAGTACGCGCACAGATCGCCGACCCCCACTTCGCGAGCAAGACCCTCTCCGGCCGCGACGACGAGATCCGACCCTGCATCGGCTGCAACCAGGAGTGCATCGGGCGGGTCGGGCTGGGCCGAGGGATAGGCTGCGCCGTCAACCCCCGGGCAGGTCACGAATCGCATCTGCCGCCTTCCCTTCCGCCGCGCCGCGTCGTCGTCGCCGGTGCCGGACCGGCAGGTCTCCGGGCCGCGGCCACGGCTGCGGCACAGGGACATTCGGTCGTCGTACTCGAGCGGAACCGGCGAACCGGTGGTCAGATCCGCGAGGCGGCCATCGCGCCTCACCGGGGTGAACTGCTCGGCGCGGTGACCCATCTCGACGCCGAATGCCGCCGGAGGGGAGTGGACATCCGCACCGGGATCGACGTCGACGCCGGAACGATCCGTTCGCTCCGGCCCGATGTGGTCGTCGTGGCCACGGGCGCCCGCCCGCGACGACCCGCATGGGCGGGTTCGTCGGCGCGGGTGGCGGACGTGCGCGACGTCCTGACAGGTCGTGCGGTTCCGTCGGGACGCGTACTCGTCGTCGACGATCTCGGATTCCATCAGGGCACCTCGGTCGCCGAACTACTGGCGGATCGGGGTTGCGCCGTGACGGTGTGTACTCCGGGGATGATCGTCGGCCAGGATCTCGGGTTGACGCTCGACGCGGACGGCTGGCTACGGCGCGCCCACGACAAGCGGATCGAGCAGATCACGGACGTCGTCGTCACCGGCATCGTCGACCACACGGACGGAGCCGATGTCACCCTCGTGCATCACCCCACTGGCGATCGGCGGGCGCTCAGGGTGGACACGGTCGTCGTCGCAACACATCAGGAACCCGTGGACGAGCTGTGGCGGGAACTCGCCGGATGCGGAGTGCGAGTGATCCGCGTGGGTGACGCGGTGACGCCCCGCCGCCTGGATGCGGCGATCCTGGACGGGGACCGCGCCGGCACGGAACTGGGGGGCACGGGAGATCAGGGCGCCGAACCGGAGGCGTGGAGATCGCGGCGCATGGCGACCCGCGGCCATTCGTCGAGCCCGCGTTCGCGCTCCGCCGCGCGCACGTCGGCGAGTTCGGGGGAGAGCGACTCGTCCGGCACGATCCGGAAGCCGAGGCGCTCGTAATAGGGAGCGTTCCACGGCACGTCGCGGAAGGTCGTCAGCGTCATCGTCCGGAATCCCGCGTCCCGTGCCCACCCCGCGACATGTTCGAGCAGGAGACGCCCGATGCCGCGACGGGCGTGATCAGGACGGACCGAGGCCTGTTCGATGTGCACCCCGTCGTCGACGAGGTCCGCCACGAGATATCCGATCGGATGCAGGTGGTCGTCCGAATACACCCAGCACCGCCCGGCCCGGCGGTACGAGCGCAAGGTGTCGAGGGAGGGGGGCTCGTCGTCGGCCACGAATCCCATGCCCACTTCGGCGAACGGTCTGCCCGCCGCGCGCTCGATCTCCTGCAGGACGGGCAGATCCTCCTCCGTCGCGAGACGGATCGGTGGCAGGTCCTTGCAGAAGTACAGCGACGTCTCCGATTCCGCCCAGAGCCCGAATCGGTCGGCCATCGGCCGGTATCCGGCGCGGGCGTACATCGCGATCGCCTCCGGCTGTTCGGTACCCGTCTCGAGAACCATGCGGCGCCGGCCGGCATCGGCCGCGGTTCGTTCGAGCGCGTCGAGCACCCGCCGGGCCACTCCCCGTCGCCGCATGTCGGAGCGCACGTACATCCGCTTGATCTCGGCGTCCCCGTCCCGTAGTCCGCGATGCCGGGAGTCCCGGGCTCGCCAGCCGCCGATTCCCACCGGAACGCCCTCACCCGAAGCGAGCAGGAACACGCCGCGTGGAGGCGCGAACTCCTCGGGATGCAATTCCGTGTGATCGGGCCCGCCGTATCTGCGAACGTATTCGAGCTGGACCTCTTCGATGAGGGCCTGCACGTCCGGATCGTCGAGGGGACGAGGTTCGATCAGCACCCGAAAAGCGTACAGATCCGGTCTTCCCGCCCGCTTCGGCCCGTCAGGACCTCCGGGTTTCGTGGACACCCGCGAACCCCTTAGCATCGGACCGGTGATGCGGGAGCTCTCCGACGCCTACTGGACGGACATCGAACCCGGCCGGGTGACGGTGGCCGTCCCCGTCGGCGCATGCGAACAGCACGGCCCGCACCTCCCCCTCGACACCGACACCCGCATCGCAGCTGCCGTCGCCGCCGCACTGCCCGACGTCACGGTGGCGCCGCCCCTGGCGTACGGCGCGAGCGGGGAACACGAGGCGTTCGCCGGCACCGTGTCGATCGGGGCGGAGGTGACGCGAGCGCTGCTCGTCGAGTACGGGCGGTCGGTCTGCAGGTGGGCGCGGCGCGTGCTCTTCGTCAACGGTCACGGAGGAAACGCGCATCCGCTGGCCGAAGCGGTGACGCTGCTGCGGTACGAGGGACGCGACGCCGCCTGGCTCCCGTGTGCGGTGCCCCGAGCGGACGCTCATGCCGGGATCACCGAAACCAGCCTGCTGCTGCACCTCGCGCCCGAGACGGTCGACATGACCAGGGCCGCAGCGGGCGCCACGGAACCGATCGGCAGTCTGATGCCCCGCCTGCGTGAAGCCGGTATCGTTTCGGTGTCCGCGAACGGGATCCTGGGAGATCCCACCGGGGCCACTGCAGACCACGGTGCGCGCCTGTTCGCGAATCTGGTCGAACGGGCGAGCGCACAGGTCGCCCGGTGGCAGCCGGGAACGGAAGGAAGGCTTCGGTGAGTCGGGCGACTTCTCCACAGGCGACTTCCCCTCGGGTGGAGCAGCCTCGACCAGCCAGGCTTCCCGACGGTTTCGGAGTCCGCATCGATGCGCGCGTGCGCAGCTTCGCCGGCGGCCGGATCCTCGTCGGCGGATCCCCCACACGCATGCTGAAACTCGCACCCGCCGCCGCGGCGATGATCGACGAGGACTTCCTCGAAGTGGTCGACGCGCAGAGCGCAGCGGTGGCCCGGCGTCTGCTCGATTCGGGCATCGGACACCCGCGGCCGACGAAACTGCCGCCCAGTTCGGACGTCACCATCGTGGTCCCGGTGAAGGACAACTCCTCCGGGCTGACCCGGCTCCTGGCCGCCGTCGAGGGACACGAGGTCGTCATCGTCGACGACGGCTCCACCGTCCCGATCGAACCCCCCGGGACGGGTCGAGTCCGGGTCGTCCGGCACGAGGTCTCCCGCGGCCCGGCTGCGGCCCGGAACACCGGCATGTGCCAGGCCGCAACCGAATTCGTCGCCTTCCTCGACTCCGACGTGGTGCCGCAACTCGGCTGGCTCGAACGTGCACTGGGGCATTTCACCGACCCTGCGGTCGCGCTCGTCGCCCCTCGCATCGTCGCGCTCGAACCCGACAGCAGCGCGCTCGCCCGATACGAGCACGCGCGGTCGTCCCTCGATCTCGGAGGCCGCGAGTCGGCGGTGGTCGCAGGTGGTCCGGTCTCCTACGTGCCGAGCGCCGCACTGCTCGTGCGGCGCGAGGCGCTCGTCGCGTGCGGTGGTTTCGACGAGTCGATGCACGTCGCCGAGGACGTCGATCTGTGCCGCCGACTGCAGGCCTCCGGTGGACGGTTGCGCTACGAGCCGATCTCGCGAGTCGCGCACGATCACCGCACCCGTTTCCGTAGCTGGCTGACCCGCAAGGCGTTCTACGGAACCGGTGCGGCTCCGCTCGCGGATCGGCATCCGGGTTCCGTACCGCCGATGGCGATGTCGATCTGGACTCTGCTCGCATGCATCGCGATCGCGAGTGGCACGCGCATCGGGCCGGTGGCGGCGGTGGCGACGCAGGCCGTCACCTTCGCCCGGTTGCGGCGCACCTTCGCCGACATCGACGAGCGCACCCGCCTCGCGGCGGTCCTCACCGCACAGGGCTTCGCGGGTGGTCTGTGGCAGCTGGCGTCGGCGGCGTGCCGGCACTACTGGCCGGTCACGGCCCTGGCGGCGCTGTTCTCCCGGAGGCTTCGCCGGGTACTGCTGACTTTCGCTGTCGCCGAAGGGATCTGGGACTGGAGAATGCACCGGGAGAGTGGCGGGCTCGACCCGGTCCGGTACCTGCTCTACAAGAGGCTCGACGACCTCGCATACGGAGCGGGGCTGTGGAAGGGTGCGATCGATGCCCGGAACGCGGCGGCGCTCGTACCCGACATCCGGAACTGACATGCTCCCGGAGCACGCCGATGTCGTGATCGTCGGCGGCGGGAGTTGCGGGTGCGTTCTCGCCGCGAGGCTCAGCGACGACCCGGCGCGCACCGTGCTGTTGCTCGAGGAAGGAGCGGCGTTCGGTTCGCCGTCTGCCGTCCCGCGGGAGATCCGCGACGTTGCGACACTTCCCGTCGGACCGGAAAGCCCGTGGGTGACGCACTATCCGGGGCGGCTCACCGCCGCCGTCGACGCGACCGTCACGCGAGGCCGGGTGCTCGGCGGATCCGGGGCGGTCAACGGTGCCTACTTCGTGCGTGCGAGACCGGAGGACTTCCGGCACTGGCCGGCCGCGTGGTCCTACGCGGAAGTCCTTCCGTCCTTCCGCGAGATCGAGAACGACATCGACTTCACCGGCGAACTGCACGGTGAGTCCGGCCCGATACCGGTCGGGCGGGTCGCCCGTGAACGGATGCATCCCGTCTCCCGGGCATTCACCGACGCGGCCGACACCGCGGGATTCGTTCCCGTCGCCGACCTCAACGCGCCCGGGCCGGAGGGGGTCGGTCCCGTCCCGCTGAACGTGCGTGGGGGAGTCAGAACGAGCCCGTTGCTCGCTCACCTGCTACCCGTCCTGCACAGGCCCAACCTCACGGTCGGCGGTGGTACTCGCGTGGACCGTATCGTCGTGTCGAACGGTCGAGCCGTCGGGGTCGAGATCACCGGGGCCGACGGACCGCGGCGGATCTCGTCCGGTCGGGTGATCGTCTCGGCCGGTGCCGTGCAGTCCCCCCGGTTGCTGATGCTCTCCGGGATCGGGCCGGTCGGCGAACTCCGCCGACTCGGCATCGAACCCGTGCTCGATCTCCCGGGAGTCGGTCACGGATACTCCGACCACCCGGAGGCGCTGATCCCGTATCGATTCCGCCCGGAGGTGCCCGCACACTCGGTGCTGCTGGAGGTCGCGCTGCACACGGAGAATCTCGAACTGCGCCCGTACACAACCGCATTCGGATCCGTGATCCCCGGCAGCGGCGTCGCCGACCCGGTCCTCGGTGTCGTCCTGACGCGACCGCGCAGCCGCGGGCGGATCGTGTTCGACGAGAGGGATCCGGCAGCCGCACCCCTGCTCGACTACCGCTATCTGACGGACCCGGCCGACCGGGAAGCGCTCGACGAGGGCGTCCGCCTCGCGGCCGATCTGCTCGCCGGGATGGACGATGTCGTCGAAGCCGGCAGCGTGGAGGTCGGCCGCAGCCGGCTCGGGACGTCCTTGCACCTGTCCGGAACATGCCGGATGGGTGACGACGACCGAGCTGTCGTCGACGAGTGGTGCGGTGTGCGGGGGATCGAGGGACTGAACATCGTGGACACCTCGGTCTTCCCCCGGGTGCCGAGCCGAGGCCCGCATGCCACCGCCGTCATGCTCGCGCACCGGGTCGCGCTGCTCGGGGACGCGCTGTAGGTCTTGCCGCCGGATATGTGATCCGGACTACAGTGTCGATGAGGAGGCGCCCGTACATGACGGATCGTGGAATCGCGACGACGAACCCGGGGGTGGCACTGCGCCCGGAGGTGGACGTGGCCGCCCACGCGCGTGCCGTCCTGCAGGCACACGGCACGTTCGTCTCGGCACGCGGCAGCGGCCGGCTCGAGGGAGTGCGTCCGGTCGTCCACGATTCGTGGAGCCGCAGTCTGGAAGGCGGTGTCGATCCCGACGTCGTCGAGCAACCCGCGCTGCTCGCCGGACGCGAGCTCGAGGACTACCGGGCCGGGCATCCCATGTCGCTCGTCCGCCCGGTGGTGCGCAAACTGCTGGTCGAGGACGCGGCGGACAGCGGGCTGCTCGTCGCGATCACCGACGGGCAGGGGCGGCTGCTGTGGGTCGAAGGCGATCACGCCGCCCGCGATCGTGCCCTGTCGATGAGCTTCGTCGAGGGAGCGGACTGGAGTGAGGACCGGGTAGGCACCAACGCTCCGGGAACCGCTCTCGCGGTGGGCCATTCGATGCAGATCTTCGGTGCCGAACATTTCAACCGGAGGGTGCACGAATGGAGTTGCTCGGCCGCGCCGGTGCACGACCCCACCAGCGGCCGGATTCTCGGTGCCATCGACATCACGGGAGGGCACCGGGTCGCTGCTCCCGAGGTACTCCAGCTCGTACGCGCGACAGTCGCGGCGGCGGAATCCGAACTGCGACTCCACGCCCTGAACGGGCGTCCGCTGGCTCCCGCGCGGCCGATCCGGCTCGAGACGATCGGGTCCGGGCGCCCGGCCCTCCGCCGGGCAGGCGAACGTCTCGGCATGTCCCGGCGGCACGCCGAGATCCTGCTGATCCTCGCCGATCGTCCGGAAGGACTGAGCTCGGATCGGCTCGCTGTCCTGCTCGACGAAGCCGAGCTCGACTCCGTGACCGTCCGAGCCGAGATGTCGCGGCTGCGCAAGGTGCTCGGTTCGGAGCACCTCGCCTCGCGCCCCTACCGGTTGCTCACCGAGCTCGAGACGGACGTGGCGGACGTGCGGCGCGCTCTCGACCGCGGCGACGTGGCCTCGGCGGTTCGTCTCTACACCGGCGAGGTCCTGCCGGGTTCGGTGGCACCGGGCATCGAGGAGATCCGCGACGAACTCCGCTCGGGTGTACGGGCCGCGCTGGTGCGCAGCGGCGACGAACACCTGCTCGCACGGTGGACGTCGTCCGTCCACGGCCGCGAGGACCTCACGGCGTGGTCGGCCTATCGCGCTTCGCTCGATCCCCGCTCGCCCCGCTTCGCGCAGGTCGAAGCGACGCTGGCCCGACTGGACAGGCAACTCGCAACGTAGTTGCAACCCTCGCCTCCGTAGTGTCCGGGATCACATACCGATCGCTCGACGCTGCAGGAGATGCCCATGACCGTGTACGCCCGACCCGGCTCCCCCGATGCCCTCATGTCGTTCCGTCCGCGCTACGACAACTGGATCGGTGGCGGATGGGTGCCGCCGGTGAAAGGGGAGTACTTCGAGAACGTCACCCCCGTCACCGGGCAGGTCTTCACCGAGATCGCCCGCGGCACCGAGGGGGACATCGAACTCGCCCTCGATGCCGCACATGCGGCAGCCCCCGCGTGGGGCAGGACGTCGCCGGCCGAGCGAGCGGTGATCCTCAACAAGATCGCCGACCGTATCGAGGAGAACCTCGAGCAGATCGCACTCGCCGAGTCGTGGGACAACGGCAAGCCGATCCGCGAGACACTCCACGCCGACATCCCCCTCGCCATCGACCATTTCCGTTACTTCGCGGGAGCCATTCGGGCGCAGGAAGGCTCGATCTCGGAGATCGACTCCGACACCGTCGCCTACCATTTCCACGAGCCACTCGGCGTCGTCGGCCAGATCATCCCCTGGAACTTCCCGATCCTGATGGCCGTGTGGAAACTCGCCCCCGCGCTGGCCGCCGGCAACGCGGTCGTCCTCAAGCCCGCCGAGCAGACCCCGGCGTCGATCCTGCACCTGATCTCGATCATCGGCGACCTGCTCCCGCCCGGCGTGGTCAACATCGTCAACGGCTTCGGCGTCGAGGCCGGCAAGCCGCTCGCCTCGAGCCCGCGCATCCGCAAGATCGCCTTCACGGGTGAGACCACGACGGGGCGTCTGATCATGCAGTACGCCTCGCAGAATCTGATCCCCGTGACCCTCGAACTCGGCGGCAAGAGCCCGAACATCTTCTTCTCCGACGTGCTGTCGGCGAACGACGACTACCAGGACAAGGCGCTCGAAGGTTTCACGATGTTCGCTCTCAACCAGGGCGAGGTGTGCACCTGCCCGTCGCGGGCGCTGATCCAGCAGGACATCTTCGACGACTTCCTCTCGCTCGCCGCCGTGCGCACCAAGGCCGTTCGCCAGGGCGATCCGCTCGACACCGAGACGATGATCGGCGCGCAGGCCTCGAACGATCAACTCGAGAAGATCCTGTCCTACATCGAGATCGGCAAGAGCGAAGGCGCCAAGGTCGTCACCGGTGGTGAGCGCGCCGATCTCGGCGGCGACCTGTCGGGCGGCTACTACGTGCAGCCGACGATCTTCCACGGCGACAACCGGATGCGCATCTTCCAGGAGGAGATCTTCGGCCCGGTCGTGTCCGTCACCTCGTTCCGCGACTTCGACGACGCGATCTCGATCGCCAACGACACCCTCTACGGCCTCGGAGCGGGTGTGTGGTCGCGCGACGGGGGAGTGGCCTACCGTGCGGGTCGCGCCATCCAGGCAGGACGGGTGTGGACGAACACCTACCACCAGTACCCCGCGCACGCGGCCTTCGGCGGGTACAAGCAGTCGGGCATCGGCCGCGAGAACCACCACATGATGCTCGATCACTACCAGCAGACGAAGAACCTGTTGGTGTCCTACGCCCCCAAGGCGCAAGGCTTCTTCTGATCCTCGGTCCGGCGCCTGTCATGTCCCCGCGGCGTGGCAGGCGCCGCTGTCGTGTTCCTGCCACCGAAAGGTCACCCCGATGACCGTCCCACCGCGCCTCGTGGCGACCGTCGCCGCCGTCGCATTGCTGCGCCGTCTCGTGCAGCGCAACGGACCGCTCATGATGCACCAGTCCGGCGGATGCTGCGACGGCTCCGCACCGATGTGTTATCCCGACGGGGATTTCGTCGTCGGTGACCGCGATGTCCTGCTCGGAGTTCTCGATCTGCGACTCGAGGCCCACCAGGTGCGCTCCGACGCACCGTCCGGTGGGGACGCTGTGCCGGTGTGGATCTCGGGAGCGCAGTTCGAGACCTGGCGACACACCTGCCTCGTCCTCGATGTCGTGCCCGGGCGCGGTTCGGGTTTCAGCGTCGAGAGCCCGGAGGGAGTGCGCTTCCTCAGCAGGGGCCGCGCGTTCACAGCCGACGAGCCGGCCCGGCTCGACACGACCCGTCCGCTGGTGGGCAGGGAGTGGGAGAGCGGCGCACGCCCGGATGCGTCCGATGTGCCGACGATCGTCACCGAGGCGGCCGAGGCGTGTCCGGTTCCCCGCGCCGCCGGAGTATCCGATTCCGGTGAGGGAGGGTAGCGAACCCGCGCGATCGCCTCGTGCGTCAGAATCGGGGCCGGAATCCGTCTGGATTCCGTACCCGACACAGGCGCCCGGCGGGCGCGACGAGGAGTGGGCGATGGCCTTCGCGGGCAATGTCGACGAGCTGGCGCTGTTGCAGACCGTACGGCTGAAGAAGCAGGTCACGGCCGAGGTGATCGCCGCGCATCTCGGGGTGTCGGTCGCGGCCGGCCAGGCGGCAGCCGCCGCACTGCTCGAGCAGGGGAAGGCCGCGGAGAACGACGGCGGTATCAGCCTGACCGACAAGGGCACCGCCGAGCTGAGCGACCAGCTCGATGCCGAGCGCGTCTCCATCGACGAGGATTCCATCTCCGAGCTCTACGACCGGTTCCTTCCCCTCGACGAGGAGCTGACCACGCTGCTCGAGGACGCGGACGCCGAAGGATTCATCGACGGCCTCCTCGACCTCGATCGGCGGGCGCAGAGCCTGTTCGACGACGTGTCGGCCTTCGTGCCGCGCCTGTCGCGCTATCAGGATCTGTTCGCCGAGGCGCTCCAGAAGATCAAGGGCGGTGCGCTCGCCTGGGCCACCGCGGCCAACATCGACTCCTACGCGTCGGTGTGGGCGGAGATGCGGCAGGAGATCGCGGGCGCGGCCGGACGCTGAGTTCCCGCCCCGTTCGGCACACTGTGTGACCCCCGTCACCGCCTCCCCCTTTCGGGGGTGGTGAGGGGGTGAGCCGGATCACTACCTTTCGTTCATCCGCGGAGGCGATCACGCCCGCGGTTCGAACGGACAACGGAGGACTCACGTGACCAGTGTGTCGACCCCGGGGGCAGCCGAACCCCCCGTCGCCGGACCGGTGGGACGTTCCCGTCCCGGCGACACCGTGCCCCACCCGGCGGGGCCTTCGAAGAAGGGCCCCGGCATCCGGCGTGTCGCCGTCGCCAGTTGCATCGGCACGACGATCGAGTTCTACGACTTCTTCATCTACGGCACCGCAGCGGCACTCGTGTTTCCGACGGTGTTCTTCCCGGCCCTCGGATCCACCGCGGGAACCGTCGCCTCCTTCGCGACCTTCGCCGTCGCGTTCATCGCCCGCCCCGTCGGGGCGATGCTGTTCGGGCACTTCGGTGATCGCATCGGCCGCAAGAAGACGCTCATCTCGACCCTGCTGCTCATGGGCATCTCCACCTTGCTCATCGGCCTGCTTCCCGGCGCCGACACGATCGGTATCGCAGCCCCGATCATCCTGGTGCTCCTGCGATTCGGGCAGGGATTCGCGGTGGGAGGCGAGTGGGCCGGTGCCACGCTGCTCACAGCCGAGTACGCGCCGCCGGGACAGCGCGGTCTGTACGCGATGTTCCCCCAGCTCGGTCCCGCCATCGCCTTCGCTCTGTCGAGCGGAACCTTCCTGTTCACCGGTCTTGCCCTCGGCGACACCAACGAGGCGTTCCTCACCTACGGCTGGCGGATCCCGTTCCTGCTGAGCATCGTTCTCGTCGGCATCGGTCTCTACATGCGCCTCGCCATCGAAGAGACCCCGGTCTTCCGTGCAGATCAGGAGGCCCGCCTCCGTGCAGATCAGGAGGCTCGCCTCCGTGCAGATCAGGAGGCTCTCCGCAACGCACCGGTCGCCGAAGCCCCGCGCCGGCTGCCCTTCCTCGACGCGCTGCGCCACCAGGCCAAGGAGATCCTCCTCGCGGGCGGTGCGCTGGCGATCATGTTCGCCTTCTTCTACATGGGTACGGCCTACCTGACCAGCTACGCGACCACCACGCTCGGGTTCGGCAGGCCCTTCGTCCTGACGGTGGGTATCGCCTCGTCGCTCGTCTTCGGTCTCGCCATCGTGCTGTCGGCCCTGTATTCCGACCGCGTCGGCCGCAGGAAGGTCATCATGGTCTCGTGCGCGTTCTCCGTGCTCTGGGCGCTGGTGTTGTTCCCGATCCTCGACACCGGCTCACCCATCGCGTTCGTGCTCGGAATGATGATCACGCTGGCCATCTTCGGAATCGCGTACGGGCCGTGCGGCGCATTGCTCCCCGAGATGTTCGCGACCCGCTACCGCTACACGGGTGCCGGCCTCGGCTACAACTTCGCCGGAGTCCTCGGCGGAGCCATCCCGCCGATGATCGCAGCGCCGCTCGCCGCCTCCTACGGGAGCATGGCGATCGGAATCATGCTGGCCGGGATCGGCCTCGTGAGCCTGATCTGCACCGCGGCGCTCGTCGAAACCCGCGGCCGGGAACTCTGATCCACCTTCGGGCGGCGGTCACCCGGCAACGGCCGGGTGGCCGCCCGCCGACGTATCCGACTCGAAAAGGAGAATGCGATGTCCGGCCTCGACGTCGACCGTCTGCCGAGCTACACCCAGGGTGCCTGGGAAGTCCCGCTGCTCGGCGACACCATCGGCGACAACCTCGACCGCACCGCTGCCCGTTTCGGCGAGCGTGAGGCGCTCGTCGATTCCGCCGCCGGGAAGCGCTGGAAATACAGCGAATTCGTCGCCGATGTCGACACCCTGGCGATGGGCATGGTGCGGTCGGGAATCGTGAAGGGCGACCGCGTCGGCATCTGGGCACCCAACTGCTGGCAGTGGGTCCTGGTGCAGTACGCGACGGCGAAGATCGGAGCGATCCTCGTCAACATCAACCCCGCCTACCGGTCGCACGAACTGCAGTACGTCCTCGAGCAGGCCGGAGTGCGGATGCTGGTCTCCGCCGCGACCTTCAAGACCTCCGACTACGCCGGGATGATCGAGACGGTGCGGCCGAACTGCCCCGACCTCGAGGACGTCGTACTGCTCGGATCGCCCCGCTGGGACGAGTTGGTAGCGACCGGACGCGCCGCACTCGCGGACGACCGGGCGCCGCTCGACGCGGCCCAGGCATCGCTGTCGCCCGACGACCCCATCAACATCCAGTACACCTCGGGGACCACCGGTTTCCCCAAGGGCGCCACCCTCAGTCACCACAACGTTCTCAACAACGGGTTCTTCGTCGGCGAACTGTGCCACTACACCGAGCAGGACCGGGTCTGCATCCCCGTTCCGCTGTATCACTGCTTCGGAATGACGATGGGCAACCTCGCCTGCACCAGTCACGGCGCGACCATCGTGCTGCCGGCTCCGGCGTTCGATCCCGCCGCCACGCTCACCGCGGCGGCGGAGGAGAAGTGCACGTCGCTGTACGGCGTCCCCACCATGTTCATCGCCGAGCTGGCCGACCCCGGTTTCGGCGACTACGACCTGTCGACGCTGCGCACCGGGATCATGGCGGGCTCGCCGTGCCCGGTGGAGGTCATGAAGCAGGTCATCGACCGGATGGGGATGAGCGAGGTCTCGATCTGTTACGGCATGACCGAGACCTCCCCGGTGTCGACCCAGACTCGCAGCGACGACAGCGTCGAACGGCGTGTGAGCACCGTCGGGCGCGTCGGCCCGCACCTCGAGGTCAAGATCGTCGATCCGGACACCGGGCTGACGGTTCCGCGAGGTGAACCCGGTGAGCTGTGCACCCGGGGGTACTCCGTCATGCTCGGCTACTGGAACCAGCCCGACAAGACGGCCGAGGCGATCGACGCGGCGCGGTGGATGCACACCGGCGACATCGGCGTCATGGACGAAGACGGGTACATCTCGGTGACCGGGCGGATCAAGGACATGGTCATCCGGGGTGGGGAGAACATCTATCCCCGCGAGATCGAGGAGTTCCTCTATACCCACCCGGATGTGCTCGACGCCCAGGTCGTGGGAGTGCCCGACGCCAAATACGGCGAGGAACTCATGGCCTGGATCCGCATGCGCGAGGGAACCGACCCTCTCGACGCGGAATCCCTGCGGGAATACTGCACCGGCAAACTCGCCCACTACAAGATCCCGCGCTACGTGCACGTGGTCGACGAGTTCCCGATGACGGTCACCGGCAAGGTCCGCAAGGTGGAGATGCGCGAGCGGGCCCGCGAACTGCTCGAGGCGGTGCGGGCGGGCGAGGGGTGAGCGCGGACGAGCGACGACAGGTACGCGCTACTGCAACCGATGGTGCCTGACGGACGGATTCGCCGAACCGGTACCGAATCGGCCTCCGAGTGAGGTGTTCATGATCGACACTGGGTGGGTACAGGGTCGTCGAGTTGCGCCGCCGCACGCGCGGCGCCGAACAGAGAGGCTCACCATGGGACAGATCATCGGCACGATCATCTTCGGCGCAGTGATCGGAATCCTCGCCAGGCTGGTGATTCCGGGTAAGCAGGCGATGGGGATGCTCATCACCATCGTCATCGGCATCATCGGTGCGCTGATCGGTTACTGGCTCTGGGGGCTCATCGCATCCGAGGGCAACGAGAACACGTCCGGTATCGACTGGATCCGCTGGATCATCTCGATCGTCGTGGCAGTGGTCCTCACTCTGATCTACACGTCCGCAACCCGCGACAGGAGATAGCCGAGCGTCCCGAGCGAGGCCCCGCCCGGATCGTCGGGCGGGGCCTCCGCCGATGCGCAGATGCCGCCCCGGACCGGAAGGTGAACTGTCGTGGAGCCGCAATGGACCCCGACCGATGTGGATATCGAGGAAGCGAACGTCACCGGCTTCACCCGCTTCGTCGAGGAGCGACACGGGCTCGACCTGCCCGACTACCGCGCGCTGTGGCAGTGGTCGGTGGACGAACCCGGCGATTTCTGGCAGGCCGTGTGGGACGCCTACGACGTCGTCTCCCACACCGACCCCGGCCCGGCCCTCGCAGACGAGTCGATGCCCGGTGCCATCTGGTTCCCCGGGGCGGAACTGAACTTCGCCGAGTACGTCTTCCGTGAACGTCCGGCCGACGAGCCCGCCGTCGTCCACCTCGACGAGGAGGGAAACAGACGCGAGATCGTCTGGTCCGAACTCGAGCGCCGCACGGCGGCGCTCGCCGCGACGCTGCGCGCCCACGGGGTCGGAGAGGGCGACCGTGTCGTCGGCTATCTGCCGAACATTCCCGAAGCCGTCGTCGCCCTGCTCGCCACGGCGAGCATCGGCGCGGTCTGGGCCGGCTGCGGACAGGACTACGCCGTGCCCGCGGCGGTCGATCGCCTGGGGCGGCTCGAACCCCGCGTCCTCGTCACCGCGACCGGCTATCGATATGCGGGCCGGTGGCACGACCGCGTCGATGAGGTGGACCGGCTCCGCGCTGCGATGCCCGGTCTCGCCCTGACGATCGTCGTGCCGACCGGCGCGGAGCCGTTCGAGGGGGCCGGCCGCACCGGGGAGATCCTCGACTGGCAGGACGCCGTCTCCGGCGACCACCCGCTCGAACCCCTGCCCGTTCCCTTCGACCATCCGCTGTGGGTGGTCTTCTCGTCCGGCACCACCGGCCCACCCAAGGGTCTGGTGCACGGTCACGGGGGTGTGCTGCTCGAGCACCTCAAGGCGCTGTCGCTGCACCTCGATCTGCGCCCCGGCGACCGCTTCCTCTGGTACACCAGCCCGAGCTGGATGATGTGGAACTTCCTGCTGTCGGGTCTGCTGGTGGGCTGCACCGTCGTCACCTACGACGGTGCACCGTCGTATCCCGAGGTGGACCGATTGTGGCGGATCGCCGCGGACGAACACGTCACGGTGCTCGGGACGAGCCCGGGTTACGTGCTGGCGTGCATCAAGGCCGGGATCGTCCCGCGTGCGGATCACGACCTGTCGGCGCTGCGCGGCGTCGGCGTCACCGGCTCGACGCTCCCGGCCTCGTCGTCGTCGTGGTTGTCGGACACTGCGGGGGAGCACGTGCAGGTGATGTCGATCTCCGGCGGCACGGACGTCGTCTCCGCGTTCGTCGGTGCCGTGCCCACGGTGCCGGTGTGGCCGGGGGAGATCTCGGTGCCCTGTCTCGGGGTGGCCGTCGAGGCCTACGACGAGAAGGGCCGCCCCGTGCGCGGCGAGGTCGGTGAACTCGTCGTGACCGCCCCCATGCCGTCGATGCCCGTGCGGTTCTGGGACGATCCGGACGGCAGTCGCTACCGGGAGTCCTATTTCTCCGCCTATCCCGGCGTGTGGCGTCACGGCGACTGGATCACGATCACCGAGCGCGGCACCTTCGAGATGCACGGCCGGTCCGATTCCACACTCAACCGCCACGGAGTGCGGATGGGCAGCGCCGACATCTATCAGGCCGTGGAAGGTCTGCCCGAGATCGTCGAGGCGCTCGTCCTCGGAATCGAATTACCCGACGGCACGTACCGGATGCCTCTGTTCGTCGTCCTCGCCGAGGGGGCGATCCTGGACGACGAACTGAAGCGGAGAATACGGACGGCCGTTCGCGAACACGCCTCTCCGCGGCACGTGCCCGACGAGATCGTCGTGGCCCCCGGTGTGCCCCACACGCGCACCGGCAAGAAACTCGAAGTGCCGCTCAAACGGATCCTGCAGGGAGCGGACCCCGACCGGGTCGTGGACCGCGCTGCCATCGATGTTCCGGAACTGCTGGACTGGTATCGCGACCGGCCGTGACACCGGTCACTCGGTGAGCGTCGCCTAACTGGACAGCCCCCGCCCGGAATGGTCGGATTGCGACCATGGATATCGCCATCAAGATCCTTCTGATCCTGCACTTCATCGGTCTCGCCGCAATCATCGGCTCGTGGCTCGCGGTCATCAAGCAACCGCGCGTCGTGGTGGGCATGCTGCACGGCGCGATCCTTCAGCTCGTGACCGGTATCGCCCTGGTCGGCCTCCGTGAAGCCGAGGACGTCGTCGAGGTGAACCACATGAAGATCGGCATCAAGCTGCTGGTCGCTCTCGCCGTGCTCGTCGTCGCGATCATCGGGTTGAAGAAGGAGAAGCAGAATCCCGGCTCGTCCGCAACACTCGCACATGTCGCCGGTGGTCTGGGCATTCTCAACGTGATCATCGCCGTGATGTGGTGACGACCTCCCAGTTCCTCGCCCGAGCGGGCCGTTCGGCTGTACCGACCACGCGTGAGCGGGTCGGTACAGCCGTGTAGGTTGGCTCGGTGCGGTCGAGGCGAACGCACTGGATACCGGTGGGTAGGCTACGCCGGGCGATACCTGCCGGCAGGACGGAGCCGGGTGCTGGGCCGCGGTCGATCAGGCATTCACCGCGCCTCGGCACCGTAACGTTCTACACCTGATCGGCAGATAAACGCCCCGGTACGGTGGTGTAGTCGTGGCGGCCGCTGTCCGCAGGTGAGAGGAAGGTTGGGGTTTGGATTCGCTGGGTTTCGGCGCATCGGAGTTCGGGACTGCGGGGGCTCCGGCACACGCATCCGGCGCTGCAGGCGCCGAGGGAGCCGCGCCCGAATCTCTTCCCCATGAGGCCTTCCCCCTCTCTCCGGCCCAGATGGGTATCTGGTTCGCTCAACATCTCGATCCTGACGTACCGATCACCATTGCGCAGTACGTGGACATCGAAGGGGATGTCGATGCCGCGCGACTCGAAATCGCTCTGAACCAGGCGGCCCGGGAACTCGGATCGGGATTCGTCCGGCTGATCGAAGTCGATGCCCAGCCCTTCCAGGTGATCGATCACGATCAGGACGGCTCCGTCCCACTCGTCGATCTGCGTGAGCACGAGGATTCCGTCGCCGCCGCCCACGAATGGATGCGGGCCGAGTACGGGGCTCCCTTCGATCTGCTGAACGATCGGCTCGTCCGGTCGGCGCTCCTCCGGATCGACGACCGCAGGTACTTCTGGTACGCGCGGGTCCACCACATCGCGCTCGACGGCTACTCTGCGACGACACTCGTCAGCCGGTGCGCCGAGTTGTACACCGCCTGGTCCACGGGCGCCCAGGAACCGCCCGCCCCGGACGGGGACCTCCGCCGGCTGAGCGAGTACGAGATCGCCTACCGGCAGTCGGCCCGGTTCGGCACCGATCGCGAGTACTGGCTCGCGCGTGTCGCCGGGTTGGAAGAAGGAATCAGTCTCAGCCGCCGCACCGGCCCTCCCGCGCCGGTGAACCAGGTGTCGAGTGCTCGGCTGTCCGAACGGATCGACCGGCTGGTCGCCGAGGCGGCGGAACGGCACGAGACCTCCCTCGCCAACCTCGTGATCGCGGCCTTCGCAACGTATCTGGGCCGGATGACCGGAAGCGACGAGGTCATCCTCAGCCTCCCTGTCACGGCCCGTATCACCAAGTTCATGAAGAACTCCGGCGGCATGGTGTCCAACATCGTGCCGCTGCGCCTGAACGTCGGCCCCGGCATCGATATCGGCACCTTGCTGACCCAGGTACGCATCGAGGTCACCGGTGCACTGCGGCACCAGCGTTACCGGCACGAGGACATCCGTCGGGACTCGGCGGCCGGCCGGACCCAGCGGGAGTTCTTCGGCCCGCTGATCAACCTGATGCTCTTCCACAACGAGCTCGCGATCGGCGACAGCACGGGGCATCTGCACGTGCTGTCCACCGGCACGGTCGAAGATCTCAGTGTCAACGTCTATCAGAGTGTCGCCGGCTCCCGGACCCACGTCGACTTCGAGACGAACCCCAACATCTACACCGGCTCGGAGTCCCGGGCGCATCACCGGCGGTTCCTCGAATTCTTCGAACGTTTCCTCGAAGCACCTGCCGAGCGGATCGCGCGCTCGGTGGACGTCATGGACAGCGACGAGTTCACGGCAGTCGTCGTCGAGCCCAACCGGACGGACCATGTGGTCGACCGACGGGCCACGCTCGCAGCGATGCTCGACGACCAGGCCGGATCGACCCCCGACGCTCCCGCGGTCACTTTCGAGGGGCGAACTGTCTCCTTCGCCGAGTTCGACGACAGGGTCGGCCGCCTCGCCCGTTTCCTGATCGGGGAAGGCGTCGGTCCGGAGCGTCATGTCGCGGTGGCGATGCGGCGCTCGATCGACATGCTGGTGGCGATCCACGCCGTCGTGCGTGCCGGTGGCGCGTACGTCCCGGTGGACGTCGACCAACCGGGCGAGCGCATCCGCCACATCCTCGACACTGCGGCCCCGGTCGTCGTGCTCGCCGACTCCGATACCGACACGACCGTCTTCGCGGGCCGTCCGGTGCATCCGGTTGCCGAGCTCGACCTCGGATCCTTCACCGGCGGTCCGATTCGCGACTCCGAGCGGCTCACCCCGCTCCGGCCCGGCAACACCGCGTACGTGCTGTTCACCTCCGGATCGACGGGGCGGCCCAAGGGCGTCGCCGTGACGCACGATGCGATCGTCAACCGGCTGGTGTGGATGCAATCGGAATATCCTCTGACCGCAGACGATTCCGTGATGCAGAAGACGCCTGTCACCTTCGACGTCTCGGTATGGGAGTTGTTCTGGCCGCTGGCCGTGGGTGCGCGTCTGGTCGTAGCTGCGCCGGACGGGCACCGCGATCCGGCTTATCTGCAGCAACTGGTCGTGGACGAGAACATCACCGCGATGCACTTCGTTCCCTCGATGCTCGCGGTGTTCACCACCGACGGCGCCGCACGGTGCCGTTCGCTGCGCAACGTCTTCGCCTCGGGCGAAGCGTTGCCGGTTCATTCCGCGCGCCGGCTCGTGGAGTTGTTGCCCGAGGTGCGCGTCCACAATCTGTACGGCCCGACCGAGGCCGCCGTCGATGTGACCTTCCACGAGTTCACGGAGACCGACGAACGAGCCGACCGCTCGTCGGTACCCATCGGACGCCCGGTGTGGAACACCCAGGTCTACGTCCTCGATCCGAATCTGCGACCGGTTCCGCGAGGCGTGACGGGTGAGCTCTATCTCGCAGGTGTCCAGCTCGCGCGGGGTTACGCCTCGCAGCCGAATCTGACAGCCGACAGGTTCGTGGCGAGCGCGTTCGGAGTGCCGGGCTCGCGTCTCTACCGAACCGGCGACCTGGTCTTCTGGACCGACGAGGGAGAGCTCGAATACGTCGGACGCAGCGACTTCCAGGTCAAGCTGCGCGGTCAGCGACTCGAACTCGGTGACATCGAAGCTGCATTCCTGGAGAACCCGCGCGTTTCGCGAGCGGTGGCGCAACTCGTCGCAGGTCCGGCCGGGGATCAGCTCGTCGGATATGTCGTTCCGGCGGCCGGGGCATCGGTCGATCCGGATGTCCTGCGTCGCGAGGTCGCCCTGCGGCTCCCCTCGTACATGGTTCCGTCGTTCGTGATGGTGCTCGACGAGCTTCCACTGAACACGAGCGGCAAGCTCGACCGCAAGGCTCTGCCTCAGCCGGCCGCTGCCGGTGTCCGCGAGTACCGTGCGCCCCGTAACCACGTCGAGCGCGTGGTTGCCGACGCCTTCGCGCAGACGCTCGGCATCGACCGTGTGGGGCTGGACCACGACTTCTTCGAACTGGGCGGAAACTCGCTCGTCGCAACCAAACTCGCACACCTGATCGGTGCGGATCTGGGTGTCCAGATCCCGGTCCGTCTCCTCTTCGATTCGTCCACCGTGGCCGCTCTCGCAGAGCGCGTGTCGATCGTCGCCGGAGAACTGCCGCTGCCCGCGCTCCGGCGCACCGAGCGGCCCGAGATGCTTCCCCTGTCGACAGCGCAGCGTCGCCTGTGGTTCCTGAACAGGCTCGAACCCGAGTCCGCGCTCTACAACCTGCCGTTCGGGGTACGGCTGCAAGGGGATCTCGACGTCGACGCCATGTTCGAGGCGCTGTCCGACATCGTCTCCCGTCACGAGACATTGCGTACGGTCTTCCCCGACGTCGACGGATCGCCGTACCAGAAGATCCTGTCTGCGGACGAGGTCCGCATCGAGCCGGCACTCGTCGACATCCCCGCCGACGCACTCGACGACGAACTGCGGCGTTTCGCCGGGGCGGGTTTCGATCTGGTATCGGAAACACCTTATCGAGCAGCGATATTCCGTCTCGGACCGGCCGACCACGTCGTCGCGGTCTGCTTGCACCACATCGCCGCGGACGGCCTGTCGTTCGCTCCGCTCGCTCGCGACATCCTCGGCGCCTACTCCGACCGGGCCGACGAGCGGGAGCCGGGTTGGCCCCCGCTCGAGGTCCAGTACGCCGATTACACGCTGTGGCAGCGCGAACTCCTCGGTTCCGAGGACGACCCCGACTCTCTGGTCTCGCGCGAACTGAGGTACTGGACGGACGCACTCGACGGTGTTCCGGACCAGCTCGACCTCCCTGCAGACCGCTCGCGTCCGGAGGACGGTACGAGCGACGGGGCGCGGATCCGATTCCGCATCCCCGCCGAGATCGTCGAGGAAATGTCGGCGCTGGCGTCCGAGCTGGGGGTCACCCGGTTCATGGTGTTGCACGCCGCACTGGCGGTGCTTCTGGCACGCCTGTCCGGCACGCGCGACATCGTCGTGGGCACACCGGTATCCGGCCGGGATCTGCCCGAACTGGACGACCTCGTGGGCATGTTCGTCAACACGCTCGCCCTGCGCACACCGGTGGAGCCGTCCGCCCCGTTCGCGGATTTCGTCCGGCAGGTTCGTTCCGTCGACACCGCTGCACTCGCGCACGCGAACGTGCCCTTCGAGCGGCTCGTCGAGGTCGTCGACCCCGCGCGCGTGGCGGGGCGCCACCCGCTCTTCCAGGTCGCACTCTCCATGGACGTGGGAGCGCCGGCCGCCGCAGGTGTCGAGATCCGGGGACTGCAGGCCGCAGTATCCGAGATCGAGGTCGGCACTGCGAAATTCGATCTTCAGCTCACGGTGGCGGATGCGTCCGGGGAGACCGGACTCGAGGCATCCTTCGAGTACGCGACCGGCCTTTTCGACGCCGGCACCGTCGAGTCCTTCGCCGAATGTTTCCTTCGAGTGCTCGGGCGCGGCGTGCAGTTCCCGGACACGCCGGTCGGCGACATCGAGCTGCTCGACGACGCCGAGCGCACTCGTCTTCTGTCCGAATGGAATTCGGTCGGAAGCGACCGGACCTCGGGAGACGAGAACCTCGCCGACCTGTTCGATCGTGCGGTTGCCTCGACGCCCGGTGGCGTGGCCGTCCGATTCGGCGACGACTCGCTGACCTACGCCGAACTCGCCTCGAAGTCGCGCCGGCTCGCGCGCCGGCTGATCGAACTCGGGGTGGGCCCCGAGTCCCTGGTGGCCGTGGCGCTGCCACGGTCCCTCGATCTCGTCGTCGCCCTGGTGGCCGTCGTCGAGGCCGGGGGCGCATATGTGCCGGTGGATCCGAACTATCCGGACGAGCGCATCGCCTTCCTGCTCGAGGACGCATCGCCCGCGGTGCTCGTCACCCGCAGCGGTTCCGGCCTGCCGGAGACCCCCGGCATCGCGACGATCCTCCTCGACGTGGACGACCTGTCGGACGTCGACGAGTCCCCGATCGGCGCGGACGAGCGACGGGGACGGCTGTCGCCGGCGAACACCGCTTACGTCATCTACACGTCCGGTTCGACCGGCCGCCCCAAGGGCGTCCTCGTCCCGCACCGCAACGTGGTTCGTCTGATGGTCAACACCGAGGATCTCTACGGGTTCGGATCCTCGGACGTGTGGACGATGTTCCACTCCTACGCTTTCGACTTCTCGGTGTGGGAACTGTGGGGCCCGCTCCTGTACGGCGGCACTCTCGTCGTCGTCGACTACCTCACCTCGCGTTCGCCCGACCAGTTCCGCGAACTGCTCGTGCGGGAGGGCGTCACCGTCCTCAACCAGACGCCGTCCGCCTTCTACCAGCTCGACGAGGCCGACAGGCGCGCCGGCGGTGACGGGCTCGCTCTGCGCTACGTCGTCTTCGGTGGCGAGGCTCTCGAGCCGCGCCGCCTCGGTGGCTGGTTCTCCCGGCACGACGCCGACAAGGTCCGGCTCGTCAACATGTACGGGATCACCGAGACCACCGTGCACGTCTCGTACCGGCCGATCGGGCCGGAGCTGGCGGTCTCCGGTGCGCCGAGCGTGGTGGGAAGCCCCATCGCCGGCCTGAGTGTCTTCGTTCTCGACGACCGGCTCCGCCCGGTCCCTGTCGGTGTGCCCGGTGAGATCTACGTCGCCGGTGGGCAGCTCGCGCGCGGTTATCTCGGGCGACGAGAACTGACGTCGTCGAGGTTCGTCGCCGATCCGTTCTCGTGTACGGGTGGACGGCTGTACCGGACGGGTGACGTGGCCCGCTGGAGTTCCGCGGGCGAGCTCGAATATCTCGGCCGCGCCGACGACCAGGTCAAGATCCGTGGTTTCCGTATCGAACTCGGAGAGATCGAAGCCGCGGTGACGGCGCAGCCCGGCGTCTCCCACGCCGCCGTCGTGGTGCGCGAGGACACCCCTGGCGATTCTCGGATCGTCGCCTACGTCGTGGGGGAGGAGACGGATTCGCTCGACATCGCCCGACTCCGTTCGGGTGTCGATGATCTCGTTCCCGACTACATGGTGCCGTCGGCCTTCGTGGTTCTCGACAGGCTGCCGCTGACGGTCAACGGCAAGCTGGACCGCCGGGCGCTGCCTGCGCCGGTCTTCGAAGCCGGTGAGTTCCGGGCGCCGGAGACGCCGGTGCAGCAGACCGTGGCGTCCGTCTTCGCCGAGGTGCTCGGCGTGCAGCGAGTCGGTCTCGACGACGACTTCTTCGCCCTCGGCGGCAACTCCCTGGTGGCGACGCGAGTGGTCTCGAGGATCGGCGCTGCGCTCGATACAGACGTCCCGGTGCGTGTGCTGTTCGAGGCGTCCTCGGTGGAGGGCGTCGCGGAACGTGTGCAATCACATGTGGGCTCCGGACGCGTGCCGTTGGTGGCGCAGGAACGTCCGGATCGGGTGCCGCTGTCGTTGGCCCAGACCCGCATGTGGTTCCTGAACAGGTTCGATACGTCCTCGGGTACCAACAACGTCGGCATCGCGCTGCGGATGTCGGGCGATCTCGACACTGCGGCGCTGGCCGCCGCGATCTCGGACGTGCTCGAGCGGCACGAGTCGTTGCGGACCGTCTACCCCGAGATCGACGGTGTCGGATACCAGGACGTCCGGCCGTCGCCGGAGATCGAATTCGACCTGACTCCGATCTCTGTGTCGAGCGCCGAAATCGCCGAACTGGCAACGGAATCGATCACTTCCGGGTTCGACGTGACGGTCGAGGTGCCGGTACGGGTGCGGTTGCTGCAGGTTGCCGACGCGGTGGACGAGTTCGTGTTGGTGTTCGTGGTGCATCACATCGCCGGTGACGGCGTGTCGATGGGGCCGCTGGCGCGGGACGTGATGGTGGCCTACGAGTCGCGGTGCCGTGGTGAGGCGCCGGACTGGGCTCCGTTGCCGGTGCAGTATGCGGATTTCGCGTTGTGGCAGCGGCAGGTTCTGGGTTCCGAGGACGATCCGGATTCGCTGATCGCACGTCAGGTCGGGTTCTGGTCGGATGCCCTGGCGGGGCTACCGGACGAATTGACGTTGCCGACGGATCGTCCGCGTCCGGCGGTGGCGTCGAATCGCGGTGCGATGCTCGTCCACCCGGTGGACGCGCGGGTGCATGCGGCAGTGGTGGGAGCGGCGCGCGAGCGTGGGGTGACCGTCTTCATGGTGGTGCACGCCGCCTTGGCGGTGCTGCTGTCCCGCTTGTCGGGCGCCGGCGATGTTGCGATCGGTACGCCGATCGCCGGTCGTGGTGACCGTGCGCTCGACGATCTGGTGGGCATGTTCGTCAACACGTTGGTGTTGCGCACGCGGATCGATCCGTCCGTGTCGTTCGAGCAGGTGCTCGAGCAGGCACGCGAGGTCGATGTGGCGGCGTTCGGACATGCGGATGTGCCGTTCGAGCGGTTGGTCGAGGTGTTGAACCCGGAGCGTTCGCAGGCTCGGCACCCGCTGTTCCAGGTGCTGTTGTCGTTCCAGAACTTCGAGCGGGCCGGCTTGGAGTTGGCGGGCCTGTCGGTGGCCCCGGTCGAACTCGATGCGGTCTCGGCCAAGTTCGATCTCGATGTCACGGTGGCCGAGCAGTTCGACGAGGCGGGCGCGCCGGCGGGGATGTCGGTGGCGTGGACGTACGCGACGGATCTGTTCGACGAGGCGACGGTGGCGTCGTTCGCGGAACGGTTCGTGCGGTTGGTCGAGGCCGTCACGGCCGAGGCGTCGGTGCCGGTCGGTGATGTGGATCTGCTCGATGCCGACGAGCGGATGCGCGTACTCGAGGTGTCGACGTCGACGGAACCCGCCGCGTGCGGCGCTCTGGTGCTCGACGGCTTCGTCGAGCAGGTCGCGCGCGACCGCGATGCCGTCGCGGTCGTCGCGGACGATCTGGTGTGGACCTACGGCGAGTTCGCGTCGCGGGTGAACTGTCTTGCCCGTCATCTGATCTCGTTGGGTGTGGGTCCGGAGTCGCGAGTGGCGGTGGCGATTCGCCGTAGCCCGGAGATGCTCGCCGCGATCTATGCGGTGCTCACTGCCGGTGGTGCCTACGTTCCGGTGGATCCGGATCATCCGGCCGAGCGGACGGGATATGTGCTCGCGTCGTCGCAGCCGGTGCTGGTGCTCACGACGTCGCGGGATGCGTTCTCCGATGCGGGTTCGGTGCCGGTGGTCGTCGTCGACGAGCTGGATCTGTCGACGGTGTCGGATGCTCCGGTGTCCGGTTCCGATCGCCGTGCGGCGCTTCGCCCGGAGAACACCGCCTATGTCATCTACACGTCGGGCTCGACGGGCCGGCCGAAGGGTGTGGCGGTCGAGCATCGTTCGGTGGTCAACCAGTTGCTGTGGATGCAGGAGCGGTTCGGTCCGGGCGCGGACGATGTCGTGCTGTTCAAGACTCCGTTCACTTTCGATGCTTCGGTGTGGGAGTTGTTGCTGCCCTTGCAGACCGGTGCGCGATTGGTCGTCGCGGCTGCGGACGGGCATCGGGATCCGGAGTATCTGGCGCGGGTGATCGACGAGCAGCAGGTCACCATGGTGCAGTTCGTGCCGTCGGTCCTCGAAGCGGTGCTCGATCACGTGTCGGCGGGGATGTGGGCGTCGCTGTCGGCGGTGTTCACCGGTGGTGAAGCGCTGTCGACGCGAACGGTGTCGCGGGTGGGGCAGCGGTGTGCGGCCCGGGTGCACAATCTCTACGGGCCGACAGAGACGACGATCCAGGCCACCTCGTTCACCTGCACGGCTTCCATGCGGGGTCACGCGGTACCGATCGGGTCCCCGGTATGGGGCACGCGGGCGGTCGTCCTCGACGAGCGGTTGAACCTCGTGCCGGTCGGTGTCGCCGGCGAGCTGTATCTGTCGGGTGTCCAGCTGGCCCGGGGCTATCACGGGCGGGCGGATCTGACGACCGAGCGGTTCGTCGCGGATCCGTTCGGTTCGGGCGAGCGGGTGTACCGCACGGGCGACCTGGTGCGGTGGACGCGTGAGGGTCGACTCGAATACCTCGGGCGCACGGACTTCCAGGTGAAGTTCCGGGGGCAGCGCATCGAACTCGGCGAGATCGAAGCGGCGTTGCTCGGCGCCGGCGGAGTGGCGCAGGCCGCGGCCGCGGTACACGAGGGCGAGTCCGGCGAACATCTCATCGGATACGTCGTCGCGGCAGGCGACGCGGTGCCCGACCCGGAGGCGACCCGCGACGCGGTGCGGTCGGTGCTGCCGTCGTACATGGTGCCCTCGCAGATCCTCGTGCTCGACGAGTTCCCGCTCAACGCTTCGGGCAAGCTCGACCGGCGGGCGCTGCCGGAACCGGTCTTCGAGGCGGTCGAGTTCCGTGCTCCGCGCACGCCGGGGGAGCAGACGGTCGCGCAGGTGTTCGCCGAGGTTCTCGGTGTCGAACGCGTCGGATTGGACGACGACTTCTTCGCATTGGGTGGTAATTCGCTGTCGGCGACGCAGGTCGCGGCGCGGATCGGTGCGGCCCTGGACACGTCCGTGCCGGTGCGGACACTCTTCGAGGCATCCTCGGTGGAGCGTCTCGCCGGCGTCGTCGAGTCGTCCGCCGGAACCGGGCGCACGCCGTTGGTCCGGCAGAAGCGCAACGGCCCGATCCCGTTGTCCTGGGCGCAGCAGCGGATGTGGTTCCTCAACCAGTTCGATCCCGCTGCCGCTACCTACAACCTTCCGTTCGTGGTCCGGATGACGGGGGAGATCGACACCGACGTCGTCGAACAGGCCCTCATCGACGTCATCGAGCGTCACGAAGCGCTGCGGACCGTCTTCCCCGAGGGTGCGCAGGGGATCCCTCACCAGGTCGTTCTGCCGGTGGACTCCCTCGGATTCGAGGCGCGGGTCGAAGACGTCGACGAGAGCGTCCTCCCGGCTCGGCTCCGCGAGTTCGCGGAGAACGGATTCGACGTCACCAAGGACGTGCCGATCCGTGCCCGGATCTTCCGGCAGGCCGTCGACGACATCGCGGTCGCGGTCGTCGTGCACCACATCGCGGCGGACGGTTACTCGTTCGGGCCGCTCTCCTCGGACGTCATCTCCGCCTACACCGCCCGCAAGGCCGGCGACCGGCCGCGCTGGGAGGAACTGCCCGTCCAGTACGCCGACTACAGCATCTGGCAGCGCAGTGTCCTCGGCGTCGAATCGGACGCCGATTCGACTGCTGCCCAGCAGATCGCGTACTGGAAGTCGAAGCTGTCCGGAGTGCCCGATCAGCTCGACCTGCCTGCCGACCGGCCTCGGCCTGCGACGCAGTCGTTCCGCGGCGGTCGCGTGCCCTTCGAAATTCCGGCCGAGTCGTACCGCCGTCTCGTGGACCTCGCCCGTGTCCACAACATGACCCCGTTCATGGCGATGCACGCCGCCTTCGCGGTGCTGCTCGCCCGCTTGTCGGGAACCGGCGACATCGCGGTGGGAACCCCGATCTCGGGGCGAGGTGAATCCGAGATCGACGGGCTGATCGGCATGTTCGTCAACACCTTGGTCCTGCGGACCGAGGTGGACGCAGCCTCGTCGTTCTCGCAACTGCTCGACGAGGTCCGCGACGTCGATCTCCAGGCGATGGGCCACGCCGACATCCCGTTCGAACGCCTCGTCGAGGTGCTCAACCCGGCGCGGTCGCAGTCGCGGCACCCGTTGTTCCAGGTCATCCTGTCGTTCCAGACCGAGGGATCGACTGCGGTGGAGTTGCCGGGTCTGACGGTGCGCGCCGAAGAGGTCGTCGTCGACGTCGCGAAGTTCGACCTGCAACTGACGGTCGTCGAACCGGCAGGTGAGGACTCGCACCGACCGCTGTCGGCCGAGTTCGTCTACGCGGAGGATCTGTTCGAGGCCTCCACTGTGAAGACGTTCGCCGACCGTCTCGTCAGGCTGCTCGAGGCCGTCGTCGACTCGCCCGACATCGCGGTCGGGGACATCGGCATTCTCGACGAGCACGAGCGCCGCGCGCTCGTGCAGAGCGACTCGTCTGTGCCTGCCCCGATCTCCCTGTCCGGCCTCCTGGCGGAAGCAGTGCAGAGGGCTCCTGACGCTCCGGCCGTGACCTGTGCGGGACGCGCCCTCACCTACGCCGAACTCGACCGGCTCTCGAACCGGACAGCACGTCTGCTCGTCGACTACGGGGTCGGCCCCGGCGACATCGTCGCCGTCGCGATACCTCGGTCGATCGAATCCGTGGCCGCCGTCTGGGCGGTCGCGCGGACGGGTGCGGCCTTCGTGCCGGTCGACCCCTCCTACCCGATCCAGCGTGTCGAGCACATGGTGACCGACTCCGGTGCGGTCCTGGGCGTCACCGTCACTGCGGTCGCCGCGGACCTGCCGGCCGGTATCGATTGGCTGGCGCTCGACGCACCATCGGTGACCGAGGAGATCGAGGCACGGTCGCCGGAATCGCTCACCGAGCGCGACCTCGTCCGTCCGATCCGGTTCGCCGACCCGGCCTACGTCATCTACACCTCGGGATCGACCGGGCTTCCGAAGGGCGTGGTCGTCACCCACCGCGGGCTCGCGACCGAGATCACCGACCAGCGTGAGCGATTCGGGATCGAACCGGGAAGCCGTGTTCTGCACTTCGCGTCGCCGAGTTTCGATGCGTCGATCCTCGAGTTCCTGCTCGCCGTGGGTGCGAGCGCGACCATGGTGGTGGCCCCGACGACCGTCGTGGGTGGTCACGAACTGGCCCATCTGCTCCGCACGGAACGCGTGAACCACGCGTTCGTCACGCCTGCCGCGCTCGCATCGATCGATCCCACCGGCCTCGACGATCTCGAGACGGTGATGGTCGGTGGCGAGGCCTGCACACGCGATCTCGTCGCGCGGTGGGCACCCGGGCGCCGGTTCTTCAATCTGTACGGTCCGACCGAGACCACCATCGTCGCCGCCGCGAGCCGATCCCTGACGGGGACCGAGGCGATCGTCCCGATCGGGGACTCCCTGCCCGGCGCACCCTTGTACGTGCTGGATCAGCGACTGCATCCGGTGCCGCAGGGCGTCGCCGGTGAGCTGTACGTCGGGGGTGCGACGGTAGCCCGCGGGTACCGCAATCGTCCCGCTCTCACGGCAGAACGATTCGTGGCGGATCCCTACTCCGCGACGGGTGGACGTCTCTACCGCACGGGCGATGTCGTCCGCTGGATCGCCGCGCCGGGCGGATCGCGCGCACTCGAGTTCGTGGGCCGTGCCGACTTCCAGGTCAAGATCCGCGGCCACCGGATCGAGCTCGGTGAGATCGATGCCGTGTTCTCCTCGATGGACGATGTCGATTTCGTCGCGACGCTCGGGCGGGAGGGAATCGGCGGTGCCCCGGCACTGGTGACCTACGTGACGCTGGCCGAAGGCTCGACCGCCGAGGCGGAGGAACTGCGCGAAGCAGCGGCCGGCTTCCTGCCGCGCTACATGATGCCGAGTGCCGTCGTCGTGATCGACGAGGTGCCGTTGACTCCGGCCGGCAAACTCGACCGCGGTGCGCTGCCGGAACCGGTCTTCGAGACGCGGGCGTTCCGCGCTCCGGCGTCGGTTCTCGAGGAGATCGTGGCCGGTGTCTTCGCGGAGATCCTCGGAATCGATCGCATCGGTGTCGACGACGACTTCTTCGAACTCGGTGGCAACTCGCTCAGCGCCACCCAGGTCGCCTCCCGCATCGGCGCTGCTCTCGACGCGTCCGTCCCCGTCCGGGCGGTCTTCGACAACTCGACGGTGGGCGCGCTGGCGGCGTGCGTCGAGTCGTACGCCGGTGCCGGCGGACGCGAACCGCTCACCGCGGGCCCGCGTCCGAGCCGTGTCCCGCTCTCGCTGGCGCAGCAGCGCATGTGGTTCCTGAACCGGTTCGACAACGAATCGGGTGTCAACAACATTCCGGTCGCCATCCGGCTCTCGGGACGCCTGGACGTCGCTGCGCTGCAGGTCGCCGTCATGGATGTCATCGAACGTCACGAGTCGTTGCGGACGGTCTTCCCCGACACGCCCGCAGGGCCCGTTCAGGTCGTGCGCGAGGCAGCTCCGGTCGTCCCGGACCTGCGTCCCCGCCGGGTGAACGAGACCGAACTGCACGAGGCCTTCGTCGAGCTGGTGTCCACCGGCTTCGACGTCACCACCGAGGTGCCCGTTCACGCACGCCTTTTCGCGCTGTCCGACACCGAGTTCGTGCTCGTGATGGTGGTGCACCACATCAGCGCCGACGGATGGTCCATGGGACCGCTCGCCCGGGACGTGATGATCGCGTATGCCTCCCGCTCCGAATGGGAAGCGCCCTCGTGGGTGCCGTTGCCGGTGCAGTACGCCGATTACGCCCTGTGGCAGCGGCGTGTGCTCGGTGCGGAGGACGATCCGGACTCGCTGATCTCCCGGCAACTCGCGTACTGGCGGGAGGCTCTGGCCGATCTCCCGGAGGAGATCGGGCTCCCCACCGACCGGCCGAGGCCTGCGGTGTCGTCGTACGCCGGCGGACGCATCACCTTCGAGGTGGATGCGGGTCTGCATGCGGGGGTCGATGCGTTGGCGCGTCGTGAGGGTGCGACGCCGTTCATGGTGATGCATGCGGCGTTGGCGGTGTTGTTGTCGCGGTTGTCCGGTAGTGAGGACATCGCGATCGGTACCCCGATCGCCGGTCGTGGTGAGCAGGCTCTCGACGATCTGATCGGCATGTTCGTCAACACGTTGGTGTTGCGGACCGAGGTGGATCCGGGGGTGGGCTTCACGGAGTTGCTGGGGCAGATCGCGGAGAAGGATCTGGCGGCGTTCGGGCATTCGGATGTGCCCTTCGAGCGGCTGGTGGAGGTCCTCGATCCGGTGCGGTCGCAGGCGCGGCATCCGCTGTTCCAGGTGATGCTCGCCTTCCAGAACC
>NZ_JAKFYR010000007.1 GCF_022554085.1 Rhodococcus sp. CH91 | reverse complement strand
GGCACACTGTTGAGTTCTCAAAGAACACGCACACACCATCGCGCTTCGGACTAGATCCGACCCGCTCCGGGGCAACCGTTCCAAGCTATCACATCCGGTTCCGGGGGCGCAAGCTGATGCGTTCCGAAACTCTTCTGCGAGAGCAATTCGATACTACACCGGACATGCCTGGATTCCCAACCTCCCGGTCGGGCGGGCTGTTCCGTGTCGCTCGAACGACGACTAAGTTACGCCGACGCCGATGAGCCGTCAAATCCGCTGGTCAGAGGCCCATCAGCGTCGGCGCACGGTCAGTCTCGGACGACGCGGACGCCCGCGAAGTTCCGCTTGCCCCGTCGGAGCACGAGCCATTCGCCGTGCAGGAGCTGCCCGTCCCGGGGAGTCCACTCCTCCGAGGAGACCCGAACGTTGTTGACGGAGGCTCCACCTTCCTTCACGGTGCGGCGCGCAGCCCCCTTGCTCTCGCACAGTCCCGATGCGACGAGCAGGTCGACGATGGTGTCCGGCTCGCCGGCTCGCAGTTCGGTCACCGAGGCTTCGGTCAGTGCGGCCGCGAGGGTGGGCTCGTCGAGATCACCCAGTTCCCCCCTGCCGAACAGCGCGCGGCTCGCCAGCTCGACGGAGGCGGTGTTGTGCGCGCCGTGCACGAGGGTCGTCATCTCCGCGGCGAGTCGCTTCTGCGCCTCCCGGGCATGCGGACGCTCGACGGTCGCGGTCTCGAGTTCCGCGAGTTCCTCGCGGTCGAGGAAGGTGAACCAGCGCAGGTACTTCATCACGTCCGCGTCCGCCGCGTTCACGAAGTACTGGTACCAGGCGTACGGGCTGGTCATCTCCGGATCCAGCCACAGGCTGCCGCCACCGGTGGACTTGCCGAACTTCTTCCCGTCGGAGGAGGTCACGAGCGGGACGGTCAGGGCGTGAACGCTCGCACCGTCGGTCCGGCGGTTGAGCTCGACGCCGGCGATGATGTTGCCCCACTGGTCCGAACCACCGACCTGCAGAGCACACCCGTATTCGCGGCGGAGCTGCACGTAGTCGTTGGCCTGCAGAAGCATGTAGCTGAACTCGGTGTACGAGATGCCGTCGCCTTCGAGACGGCGCTTCACGGTGTCGCGGGCGAGCATGACGTTCACGGAGAAGTGCTTACCGACGTCCCGCAGGAAGTCGATCGTGGACAGACCCCCGGTCCAGTCCAGGTTGTTCACGACCACGGCGCCCGTCGGGGAATCCTCGAAGTCGACGAATCGTTCGAGCTGGCCCCGGATCCGCCCGGCCCACTCGGCGACGGTGTCGGCGGAGTTCATCGTGCGCTCCCCCACCTCGCGCGGGTCACCGATCATCCCGGTCGCGCCACCTGCGAGGACGATCGGCCGGTGACCGGCGCGCTGGAACCGTTTGAGGGCGAGGAGAGGAACGAGGTGACCGGCGTGCAGGCTCGGCCCGGTCGGGTCGAAGCCGGCATAGAGGGTGATCGGACCCGTGTCGAGATCGCGTCGGAGGGCGTCGAGATCGGTCGATTGCGCGATCAGACCGCGCCAGGCCAGTTCGTCGAGAATGTGCTCAGTCACCGCTCGATCATCCCATCAGTCGTGGGAGGGGGCGGGCGCGCGTGGGCTGCGCCGGTATGCGGAGACGCCGACGGCACCGGGAATCCACAATCGCCACGGCCTGTCGGCGGCGACGCTTATGCCCACGCGTGGACCTCGCGCGACCTCGCCGACCAGCGGTTCGGCCGAGTGCACCAGCCGTACCCGCGCGTCGCGCGATTCCACGTCGATCCCGTTGTCGGCCAGGCTCAGGCCGAGCGCCGAGGCCAGATTGCCCGGCCCCCGGGCAAGGTTGGCGAATGCCGTTCCGGGTGTGCGGCGGGAACGGGCATGCGACTCCCCGTCGACGATCTCTCCGCCTCGCAGGAGCACAGCGCCGGCGACGCCGTCGGGTCCGAGGGAGATGTTGGCGCAGAAATGCAGGCCGTAACTGCGGTAGACGTAGAGGTGACCCGCAGGGCCGAACATGACGGAATTGCGGGGGGTGGGTCCGCGATACGAATGCGCGGCCGGGTCAGGCCACGGTCCGTCCTCGGGTCCGCCGTAGGCCTCCACCTCGGTGAGGCGCACGGCGGTCTCGCCCACCTGCACCGTGGCGCCGAGCAGCACTTCGGCGGCCTCGACCGGGGTGAGCTCCTCGAGATCGACGGACGGACGGGCGCGGCTCAGTCCCGGCTCCATCCCGCGACGCCGCGCGCTACGAAGTCGTCGTGTTCGGCGTCGGTCACCTCGCGGGCCTCGTCGACCAGCAGGACGGGGATGCCGTTCTCGATCGGATACGCCCGCCGCAGTCGCGGGTTGTACAGGACCGTGTCGTCGACGAGAAGCAACGGCCCCTTGTCCTCGGGACAGGCCAGAATGCTCAGGAGCGTGGGATCGACAGCCACGGATGTCCTTTCGTGGGGCGGAACCGAACCGCGTCCAGGCTACCGCGCCCCGGCAGGGGTTCCGGCCGTACCCGTCTGCCACGCCGCCGCGACGGATTTGGTGAACCGCTTGTACACCCCGCTCGCAGGGTCGAGATACCAGCTCCGGACTGTGGGCGTGGGCAGTCCCCGGTCTCGGAGAGCGTCGGCGGAGGGGCGGTAGGACGGTCCGACGGGGATCTCGGGCACGACGTGCACGAGGTCCGGCCGTTCGGCCGGCAGTACGTCGTCGAATGCCGCGGTGATCTCCGCCGCCGTGGGGGCCTTGTTCCCCCGCAGCGTGCAGGCGGCCACCGCGATGTCGCGGCTGCCGACCGTGATGCCGTAGGCGACGGCGAGATCCACCCGGGGGATGCCGTCGAGGACGTCGGCCACGCATTGTGTGAACACGGGGCCGTGGAAAGTGGGGATCACGGTCCGCCGACTGTCGATCAGCCAGTAGTCGCCGTCGGCGTCGCGACGGAACAGGTTGTCGGTGGGCATCCACACGTCGCCCGGTTCGAAGACACCGCGCATGACGCCGCTGAGCGCCGAGGCGGCCGGGCCCGGTCGCCCCAGCAACAGACCGACCTCGCCGACCTGCGCCTCGCGCACGAAGCCGCGCTCGTCCTCGACCAGCCGGCCGGTGCCTGCGTCGTAGGCGGCGAGACGCACGTCGGCGCTTCCCGGCAGTGGCCGCCCCTTCGAGCCGATCTTCGACCCGGAGACGTTCGCCAGCACCACATTGCCTTCGGTGGAGGCGTAGAACTCGAGGACGCGGGCGGGTGCGAATCGCTCGAGTGTGCGTCGCCACAGACCGGGCGGCATGCCGGAGCCGATGAACAATCGGATCGGATGGATGGCGTCGATGTGCAGCGACGGGCTGTCCAGGACCTCGCGCATCATCGACCATGTGTAGGTGACGACGGTGACGCCGTAACGATGCACCTCGTCGCTGAAGAGCGAGGGGTCCAGTCCGCGCGACAGGGCGATGCGCGCTCCCCCGGCCAGGGCACCGCCGAAACTCACGAGCAGTCCCGACGAGTGATGCAGTGGCGCGAGGCAGTACATCGTGTCGCTGCGACCGAGCGAGGCGGCGGTAGCCGTACCGAAGGCGGACAGCGCCCATCGGTAGTTGGTGACCCGCCGCATCGCGAGACTCTCGCCGCTTCCGGTGAAGAGCACGAAGGCGAGTTCCCGGGCGAGTCCGGGATCGGGCACGTACCAGCCCGGCAGTTGGACGCCGGAGATGTCGAGTCGTTCGAGGTCGACGACGTCGGTCCCGGCTTCGATGTCGAGGTCGCGCACGTCGCCGCCACCGAGGACCAGGACGGGCAGTCCGGTCGCGACGGCGGCGTCGAGGTTCTCGGGATCGGCGACGATCTTCTCCACGCCTCCGAGGCGCACGGCCTCCGCGATGTCGGGTCCGGGCGGGATGAGGACCGAGACGGCACCGAGGCGGGAGATCGCGGCGACCGCCGCCATCGCGCTCGGCCGTACGCCCATGAGGACGCCGACGTGGGTGGCGGGTCGGATGCCGTTGTCGACGAGGCCGAGAACGATGTTGTCGATCCGCCGGTTGACCGCGTCGAAGGTGTAGACGCGGTCCTCGAAGATGAAGCACTCGCGTTTCGGCGAGTTGCGGCCGATCTCGGCGAGCAGGGCGCCGACGGAGATGCGGGTGCGCGACTGGATCTGCCCGAGGCGTGCGAGGCGAGGCAATGCCCGTGCCGCTTCGCCGGTGAGGTCTCGTGCACCGCGGACCGCACCCACGGCGATGCCTGCGAGTCCCTTGCCGACGTCCGTACCCACGTCGGCGAGGGTGGCTGCGGTATGGGTGATGCGCGATGCGACCGAGACTCCGGTGCCGCCGTCGCCCTGCGGGTCGGGCACGGCCATCGGCGCGATGCCGACGGGACGATCCTCGGCTCCTTCGCGCCACTGCACCCATTCGCCGACGGTCGGCCATGTCTGCTGACCTGCCACGCTGCCCACGACGAGACCGAAATGACCTGCGCGCAAGGTGCATTCGAATATGTCGGCTCGGGGTGCCGCCTTGCGGATCCCGCGTACGGCGAGGGGTTGCCCGATGTCGTCGACCTCGCCGACGAAGGCGAGCACGGGGCAGGTGATCTCGGCGAGGCTCACGGGCCGGTCGTTGATGACGAAACCCCCACTGACCATGCGATTGTGGGCGATGAACTGCCGCAGCACCTCGGCGACCGCGGGGCCGGACCAGCCCACCCATCCTTCCGTGTCGAGGAACCGGCGCTGCGGCTCCCGGGGCAGCAGTGCTTCGCGGTCGTGGAGCTGGAGCAGGAAGTCGATGCGCGAGCGCAGCGTCTTGACCGGATCGAGCAGCTGGAAGCCCGTGCGGGCCATCCAGCCCGTGATCGCGAGCCGGTTGAAGACGTGGTCGGCGAGGAAGTCCGCGGAGCGGGTGGCCACGATGTCCGGGATGCCGAAGGGCAGCGCGGCCAGGGTGTCGACGGGACTGCCGAAGGTGATCAGGCTCGCGAGGCCGCGACTGCGCCGATAGGCCGCCACCTGGTAGCAGAACATGCCGCCCTGGGAGTAGCCGCCGAGGTGGACGTCACGATCGGTGTAGGCCCGCACGCAGTCGACGATCTCGTCGAGGGCGAGGATGTGGTCGGTCAGGGTTCGCTTCCAGCCGCCCTCTTCCTGCTCGGGAGACCCGAAGTCGACCACCCAGGGGTCGAGCCCGGCCTCGTGGAGGACGGCGACAGCGCCGGCGTCGCGGGTGACGTCGTACACCTCGGCCGAGACCATCATCGGAGGCACGAGGACCACCGGCACACCGGTGGTGGCGGTGTCCGACTCGGGGAAGTAGCGGCGCAGCCGGTACATGGCGGTGCGCTCGACGACCTGATACGGCGAGGACGACGATCCGGGTTCGAGACCACCGAAACGGAGAACTTCGAGACCGTTCTGTGCGGTGGCGACGAGCCGCCGTACCGATTCGGTCACTACATCGGTGTCCAGTCCCACGACCCGCACTCCTTCTCGACGTGTCCGCACCGGCACCCGGCACCTGCCGTTCTACACCGATACCCGCCGCGTGCCGAGCGTATGCGCAAGCCTGCCACACGACCGGTCCCGTCCCGGGCAACTCGGAGTCTGCCCGGGACGGGAGTCGAGGTCAGTCGCGGACCCAGCCGCGCAACTGCGTCGCCGTGTCGCGGACTCTGCCGAGCTGTTCGGCGACCCGCACGCCCGCGGTGCCGCCGCGGGCATTGCGCGAGGCGATCGATCCTTCGACGGTGAGCACTTCCCGCACCTGCGGGGTCAGCGCGGCGTCTACACGGGCCAGCTCGTCGTCCGTGAGGTCCTCGAGGCCGACACCACGACCTTCCGCGACCCGCACGCACGCACCGGCGGCCTCGTGGGCGATCCGGAACGGAACTCCCTGCCGGACCATCCATTCGGCGATGTCGGTCGCGAGGGTGAAACCGGCGGGGGCGAGTTCGGCCATGCGCTCGGTGTGGAAGGTCAGCGTCGAGACGAGACCTGCCACGGCCGGGAGCAGCAGTTCGAGCTGAGCGACGGAGTCGAAGACCGGCTCCTTGTCCTCCTGCAGATCCCGGTTGTACGCCAGCGGCTGCGCCTTGAGTGTGGCGAGCAACCCGGTGAGGTTGCCGATGAGGCGACCGGCCTTGCCGCGGGTGAGCTCCGAGACGTCGGGGTTCTTCTTCTGCGGCATGATCGACGACCCGGTCGACCATGCGTCCGCGAGGGTGACATATCCGAACTCCGGGGTGCTCCACAGGATCACCTCCTCCGCCATGCGGGAGAGGTCGACGGCGATCTGTGCGAGGACGAACGCCGCTTCCGCGGCGAAGTCACGGGAGCTCGTGGCGTCGATCGAGTTGTCGGCCGCGGAGTCGAAACCGAGATCCGCGGCGATCGCGTCGGGATCGAGGCCGAGCGAGGATCCGGCCAGGGCGCCGGAGCCGTAGGGCGAGATCGCCGCCCGCTTGTCGAAGTCGCGCAGGCGATCGACGTCGCGCAGCAACGGGTGTGCGTGGGCGAGCAGATGGTGCGCGAGCAGGACGGGTTGCGCAGCCTGCAGGTGGGTCTTGCCCGGCATCACGGCATCGGGATGTGCCGCCGCTTGATCGGCGATCGCGTCGACGACGTCGAGCACGCCGTCGGCGACACGCCGCACGCTGTCGCGCAGCCACATGCGGAACAGCGTGGCGACCTGGTCGTTGCGGGAGCGACCCGCGCGGAGCCGGCCGCCGACCTCGGGGCCGACCCGTTCGATGAGACCTCGTTCGAGTGCTCCGTGCACGTCCTCGTCGGACTCGGCGGGGGTGAACGCGCCCGAGGCCACGTCGGCCGCGAGGCGTTCGAGGCCGTCGAGCATCGTGGCGAGATCGTCGTCGGTGAGCAGTCCGGCGCGGTGCAGCACCTTGGCGTGGGCTTGCGAGGCGCGCACGTCGTACGGGGCCAGTGCCCAGTCGAAGTGGGTGGACTTGCTCAGCGCCGCCATGGCGGCGGCCGGTCCGGATGCGAACCGGCCGCCCCACAGGGCGCCTTCGTTGGTGCCGTGGGCGTCCTGACCGGCCATCACTACAGGCCCAGATCGCGCTTCGCGGCGACCTTGGAGGACAGCCCGTGGATCTGGACGAAGCCCTTGGCGTTGGACTGGTCGAAGCTGTCGCCCTCGTCGTAGGTGGCGAGGTTGAAGTCGTACAGCGATTCGGGGCTGCGCCGGCCGTTGACGGTGATGTGGCCGCCGTGCAGCACCATGCGGATGTCGCCGGTGACGCGCTCCTGGGTGTTCTTGATGAAGGCGTCGAGGGCGGTCTTGAGCGGCGAGAACCACAGGCCGTCGTAGACCAGCTCGCTCCAGCGCTCCTCCACACGCCGCTTGTAGCGGCCGAGTTCGCGCTCGAGGGTGACGTGCTCGAGTTCCTGGTGCGCGGTGATCAGCGCGATGGCGCCGGGTGCCTCGTAGATCTCGCGGCTCTTGATGCCGACGAGGCGGTCCTCGACCATGTCGAGGCGGCCCACGCCCTGGGCTCCGGCGCGCTTGTTGAGCTCCTGGATGGCTTCGAGGACGGTGACGTGCTTGCCGTCGATCGCGACGGGGCGACCGGCCTCGAAGCTGATGATCAACTCGTCGGGTGCCTGCCAGTGGGTGGTGGGGTCCTCGGTGTAGTCGTAGACGTCCTTGGTGGGGGCGTTCCACAGGTCCTCGAGGAAGCCGGTCTCCACTGCACGGCCCCAGACGTTCTGGTCGATGGAGAACGGGGAGCGCTTGGTGACGTTGATCGGCAGGCCGTGCTCCTCGGCGAAGGCGATGGCCTTCTCGCGGGTCCAGGCGTAGTCGCGGACCGGTGCGATGACCTGGAGGTCGGGTGCGAGGGCGCCGAAGCCGACCTCGAAACGGACCTGGTCGTTGCCCTTGCCGGTGCAGCCGTGCGAGACCACGGTGCCGCCGTGCTCGCGGGCAGCCTGCACGATGTGCTTGACGATCAGGGGCCGGCTGATGGCCGACACCAGGGGGTAGCGGTCCATGTAGAGCGCGTTGGCCTGGACGGTGGGCAGGCAGTACTCGTTGGCGAACTCGTCCTTGGCATCGACGACGATCGACTCGACGGCTCCGCAGTCGAGGGCGCGCTGACGCACGACCTCCATGTCCTCGCCGCCCTGGCCGAGGTCGATGGCGACGGCGACGACCTCCTTGCCGGTCTCCTTGCCGATCCAGCTGATGGCGACGGAGGTGTCCAGCCCGCCCGAATAGGCGAGTACGACGCGTTCGGCCATTGTCTTTGTGCTCCTTCGTATTTCGACGTGAGTCTATGAGTGGTAGGTCAGGCGAGTGATTCGATTTTCGCGGCCAGTTCCGCCCCCGTCGTCGGTTCGCGGGCGATGACCGCGATGGTGTCGTCGCCGGCGATCGTTCCGACCACCTCGGGTAATGATGCCCGATCGAGTGCACTGGCCAGATAGTGCGCCGCCCCCGGAGGGGTCCGCAGGACGGCGATATTGCCGCTCGCGTCCGTGGAGACCAGCAGTTCGCCGAGCAGACGGGACAGGCGATCCGTGCCTCCGGTCACGCCACGGACGGGACTTCCGTCCTCCGGAACCACGTATACCCCGGCTCCCCCGTCGGCCGCGCGGAGTTTGACGGCTCCGAGCTCCTCGAGATCGCGCGAGAGGGTCGCGGTGGACACCTCGATACCCTCGGCCGCGAGCAGAGCGGCCAGTTCGGTGTGACTGCCCACCGCGTGGTCGGCGAGCAGCGCGACGATGCGGGCCTGCCGCGCCGCCCGGGTCGGCGCGGCAGCACTGGCCCCCTCCGCCGGGGACCGGTGCGCCGCGGTACTCACGGTCAGCTCCGGCTCTGCTCGAGCAACCACACGAGCAGGGCCTTCTGGGCGTGCAGACGGTTCTCGGCTTCGTCCCAGACCACGGATCGGGGCCCGTCGATGATCTCGGCGGTGATCTCCTTGCCGCGATAAGCGGGCAGGCAATGGAGCACGATCGACTCGGAATCGGAGAGCGAGACGAGTTCGTCGTTCAGCTGGAAGGGCCGGAAGGGGGCCTCGCGGTCCTTGCCGTCGTCCTCCTGCCCCATCGAGACCCAGGTGTCGGTGACGAGCACGTCGGCCCCGGTGGCGCCGGTTCGCGGGTCGTCGGTGACGGTGACGCTGCCGCCGGTATCCTCGGCGCGCGCACGGCTCGCGGCGACGATCTGCGGGTCGGGGGTGAATCCGCTCGGCGAGGCGATGGTGACGTGCATGCCGGCGGTGGCGCCGCCGAGCATGAGCGAGTGCGCCATGTTGTTCGCACCGTCACCGAAGTAGGTCATTCGCAGGCCGGCCGTGCCGCCCTTGTGTTCGCGGACGGTCTGCAGGTCGGCGAGGACCTGGCACGGATGGAACGAGTCGGTGAGGGCGTTGACGACGGGCACGGTCGAGTGCGCGGCGAGCGTCTCGATCCGGTCCTGGCCGTAGGTGCGCCACACGACCGCTTCGGTGAAGCGGGAGAACATCCGCGCGGTGTCCTCGAGAGTTTCACCTTTCCCGATCTGGGTGGAACCGGTGTCGACGACGATCGCATGTCCGCCGAGCTGAGCGATGCCCGCGTCGAACGAGAAGCGGGTGCGGGTGGAGGTCTTGTCGAACAGCACGGCGACGCTGAGCGGACCTTCGAGGGGCCGCCGGGACAACGGGGCCTTCTTGAGTTCGGCGGCGAGTTCGAGCACTTCGGCCTGTTCGGCCGGGGTGAGGTCGTCGTCGCGCAGGAGGTGACGGAGCACGGGTGGTCAGTTCCCTTCGCGGTCGGCGGTGTCGAGGATCGCGGGCAACGCGGTCACGAAGTTCTCGGCCTGCTGTTCGGTCAGGATCAGCGGCGGCGCGAGCCGGATCACGTCGGATGCGGCGGCGTTGACGAGGAAACCGGCGTCGCGGGCGGCGGTCTCCACGGCCGGCGCCTTCGGGGCGGCGAGCACGACGCCGAGGAGCAGCCCGGAGCCACGCACGTGGGAGACGAGCGGATGCCCCAGTTCTTCGATGCCGGCCGCGAGGGTCTTGCCGACGGCGTTCACGTGGTCGAGCAGGCCCTGCTCGTCGATGGTGCGCAGCACCGCGAGAGCCGCTGCCGCGCACACGGGGTTGCCGCCGAAGGTGGTGCCGTGCTTACCGGGCTGGAACAGCTCGGCCGCGGGCCCGGTCGCGAGGACGGCACCGATGGGCAGCCCACCGCCGAGCCCCTTGGCGAGAGTCATCACGTCGGGGACGATGCCCGTCGCCTGGTGGGCGAAGAAGGTGCCGGTGCGGGCGATGCCGGTCTGGACCTCGTCGAGCACGAGTAGGGCGCCACGCTCGGTGGTGATGCGGCGCGCGCCGGCGAGATAGCCCTCGGGGGGAACCACGACGCCGGACTCACCCATGATCGGTTCGAGGAAGACGGCGGCGGTGTTCTCGTCGACCGCGGCCTCGAGGGCGTCGAGGTCGCCGTAGGGCACGAACTCGACGCCGGCGGGCATCGGTTCGAAGGGCGCGCGCTTGTCGGGCTGGCCGGTGAGTGCGAGCGCGCCCATGGTGCGCCCGTGGAAGGCCTTCTCGCACGCGATGATCTTCGGCCGTCCGGTGAGCCGTGCGATCTTGAACGCCGCTTCGTTCGCCTCGGTGCCGGAATTGCAGAAGAAGGCCCGGCCCTCGTGTCCGAAGCGGTCGAGGAGTTTCTCGGCGAGTTCGAGCACCGGCGGCGAGGCGTACAGATTCGAGACGTGGCCGAGCTGGTTCAGCTGCGCGGTCACGGCCTCGATGATCGCCGGGTGGCGATGGCCGAGGCTGTTGACGGCGATGCCGCCGAGCAGGTCGAGGTACTGCTTGCCGTCGGCGTCGGTGAGGACCGCGCCGTCGCCGGCGACGAGCGCGATCTTGGGCACGCCGTAGTTGTGCATCAGGGAACCCGCCCAGCGCTGCTGCAGGTCGGACGTGCCGGTCATGCGGGACCTTCCTGGTCGGAGCCCGGCACCACCATGGTGCCGATGCCTTCTTCGGTGAACAGTTCGAGGAGCACGGAGTGCGGCTGACGGCCGTCGATCACGTGGGCGGTGGGCACTCCGCCGGTCACGGCCCGCAGGCAGGCCTCCATCTTGGGAACCATGCCGGCGTCGAGTGAGGGCAGCAGCGCGGCGAGGGAGTCGACGTCGATCCGCGAGGTGAGCGAACTGCGGTCGGGCCAGTTCGTGTAGAGCCCCTCGACGTCGGTGAGCACGACCAGCTTCTCCGCGCCGAGCGCTTCGGCGAGGGCCGCGGCGGCGGTGTCGGCGTTGATGTTGTGCACGACGCCGTCGGCATCGGGTGCGATGGTGGAGACGACGGGGATACGACCGGCTGCGATGAGGTCGAGCACAGCGGTGGGATCGACGGTGGTGACATCGCCGACGAGGCCGATGTCGGTCTCCTCGCCGTCGACGACGACGGTGCGCCGGCTGGCGGTGAACAGTCCGGCGTCCTCACCGGAGGTGCCCACGGCGTAGGGACCGTGGCTGTTGATCAGTCCGACGAGTTCGCGTCCGACCTGACCGAAGAGGACCATCCGGACGACGTCCATGACCTCGGGAGTGGTGACGCGGAAACCACCGCGGAATTCACCTTCCATGCCGAGTCGTTTCAGCATGGCGTTGATCTGCGGTCCGCCGCCGTGCACGACCACGGGATGGATGCCGACCGTGCGCAGGAACGCCATGTCGGCGGCGAAGGCGGCCTTGAGGGTGTCGTCGACCATGGCGTTGCCGCCGTACTTGACGACGACGATCTTGTCGCGGAACTTCTGCAGCCACGGCAGGGCCTCGGCGAGGACGAACGCCTTCTGGTGCGAGGTCAGGTCCGCGATGAGCTGGTCGGTCACACTCTCTCCTGTGCTGTCTCCGGTGACGACGCCGGGTCCGGTCACGACGAGTACGCCGAGTTCTCTTCGACGTAGGCGTGCGAGAGGTCGGTGGTCCGGATGGACACCTGCGCGTCGCCGAGGCCGAGGTCGATGTCGAGGGCGATGTCGCCGGCCGAGAGGTCGACCTCGCGGGCGCCCGGTGCGCCGATTCCGTCGATGCACACGGGATTGCCGTTGAACGACACCGAGATCCGGTCGGGATCGAGTTCGATCGGGGCGATGCCGATGGCGGCGAGGACGCGTCCCCAGTTCGGGTCGGAGCCGAACAGGGCGGTCTTGACCAGGCTGTCGCGGGCGACGGTGCGGGCACCGATGAGGGCGTCGGCTTCGCTGACGGCGCCGCGGACGGTGACGGTGACCCGCTTGGTGACGCCCTCGGCGTCGGCCATCATCTGCTCGGCGAGGTCGTCGCAGACGGCGAGGACGGCGGCGTTCAGCTCGTCCTGGCTCGGCGCGACGCCACTGGCTCCGGAGGCGAGGAGCAGCACGGTGTCGTTGGTGGAGGTCGCGCCGTCGACGTCGAGCCGGTCGAAGGTGAGCCGGGTCGCGTGACGCAGCGCGGTGTCGAGTTGCTCCGCGGTCGCGACGGCGTCGGTGGTGACGACACACAACATGGTGGCCAGGGCGGGAGCGAGCATCCCCGCTCCCTTCGCCATGCCACCGACGTTCCACTTGCCGGCGTGGTGCAGGGCGGCCTGCTTGGGGACGGTGTCGGTGGTCATGATGGCGTAGGCGGCGTCGGTTCCGCCGGAGATGCCGCCGGCGAGTTCGTGGACGACTTCCTGCACACCCGAGAGGACCTTGTCCATCGGCAGGCGGTCGCCGATCAGCCCGGTCGAGCACACCGCGACCTCACCGGCGCCGGTGTCGGTGCCCCAGTTGCTGAGCGCCTCGGCGACGGCCTCGGCGGTGGCGTGGGTGTCCTGGAATCCGCCGGGGCCCGTGCAGGCGTTCGCGCCACCGGAGTTGAGGATCACGGCGCGCAGTCTGCCGGCGGTGAGGACCTGCGCCGACCACAGGACCGGCGCGGCCTTGACCTTGTTGGTGGTGAACACCCCGGCCGCGGCGAGTTCGGGGCCCTCGTTGACCACGAGGGCGAGATCCTGCTTGCCGGAGGCCTTGATGCCGGCGGGGATCCCGGCGGCACGGAAGCCGGCGGGGCTGGTCACACCCTGGGTGCGGATCAGCCGGCCACCGGCGACGCGGGCGGCGTCGGTGTAGATGTCGTCGGCGTACTCGTCGGCGGTCACGGTGCGACTCCCACGGTGGTCAGGCCTGCGGTCTCGGGCAGGCCGAGCGCGAGGTTCATCGATTGCACGGCGGCACCGGCGGTGCCCTTGGTGAGGTTGTCGAGGGCGGCGATCACGACGAGCAGACCGGCGTCGGCGTCGACCGTGACGGCGATCTGGACGGCGTTGGAACCGACGACCGCTCCGGTGGTGGGCAGCGCACCCTCCGGCAGGATCTGAACGAACGGCTCGTCGGCGTACGCCTTCTCGTAGACCGCGCGTGCTTCGGCGGCCGTCACCCGGGTGGGCGCGGTGCAGGTGGCGAGGATGCCGCGTGGCATGGGGGCGAGGACGGGGGTGAAGGACACCCGCACGTCGGTGCCCGCGAGGGCGGACAGGTTCTGCTTGATCTCGGGGGTGTGCCGGTGGGCGCCGCCGACACCGTAGGCGCGCACCGAGCCCATCACTTCGGAACCGAGAAGATCGACCCTCGGGGACTTGCCCGCCCCGGAGGTACCGGAGACCGCGACGACCTGCACGACGGGTTCGACGATGCCCGCGGCGACGGCCGGGGCGAGCGCGAGGGAGGCGGAGGTCGGATAGCAGCCGGGGACCGCGATGCGGGTCGCGCCGACGAGCGTGTCGCGCTTGCCGGGCAGTTCGGGCATGCCGTACGGCCAGGTGCCGGCGTGATCGCTGCCGTACCAGCGCTGCCAGTCGGCGGCGTTCTCGAGACGGAAATCGGCGCCGCAGTCGATCACCACGGTGGTGTCGGGCAGCTGCTCGGCGAGCACGGCGGAGTGGCCGTGTGGAAGGGCGAGGAAGACGACGTCGTGTCCGAGGAGGGTGTCGAGGTCGGTGGCGCCGAGGACGCGGTCGGCCAGCGGCAGCAGGTGGGGGTGGAATTCACGCAGCGTGGCACCGGCGTTGCCGCCGGCGGTGAGCTCTCCGATGACGAGGGAGCCGTCCTGGTAGGCCGGGTGGCCGAGGAGCAGGCGCAGGATCTCGCCGCCCGCGTAGCCGCTGGCGCCTGCAACGGCGACCCGCAGTGGCGACTCGGGGGTCGCGGTGAATGCCGGTGAAATACCCATACGAATGATTATGCACTCTTATGCAAATCGTTTCATATCCGGGTCCCTGCCGGACGGTTCACTCCGACCGCAGCGACCGCCGGATCTCCGCGAGCCGCTCCGCGGCCGCCGCCCGGCGATCTTCGTACTGCTCGTCGAGGCTGCGACCCGGACCGCTCGCGTGTGCCAGTTCCTCGGCCCCGAGCGCGGTCGCCGACCGCTGTTCGATCTTCTCACGCACCGAGTCGAAGGTCGGCACCCCGTCGGCGGTGTAGCCGGTGATCTCCTCGACCGTGGGGGCATGGAACTCGCCGGCCGGTCCGCCGTCGGGATCCGGCATCGGCTCGGGTTCGATCGGCGGCACGTCCGGGATGTCCGGACCCGCCGGTACATCGGGCACCGACGGCGTGTCCGGGCCGGCCGGAGTCACATCCGGTACGGGCTGCTCCGGGGTGTCCGGCCGGTCCGGCGTGGGCTCAGGGGTGGACTCGTCCGTGCTCATGTATCCAGGCTACGTCGCAGGACACCCCGCCCGCTCCCCCGACGTGAGGACGGTGATCGGCGCACCACCTCGGCGCCGGCCGGGTTCACCTCCGGGCGAGGCCGGAACGCGCCGCAGCCAGCCCGCCGAGCGCGATGCTCACGACTCCCAGCGCCACCGCGACGACCGCACCGACCACACCGTTTCCGGTGCCGGGTCCACCGGCCGCATTGGCGCCGTGCAGTACCCCTGCCACCACACCGAGGAGACCGAGAACCAGCGCGGACACAACGAGAGCCGGACCGGTCCGGCGGGCACGAGCCAGCGCCACGCTTCCGGCGACGACTCCGATCGCGGTCAGCACGGCCGCCGCAGTGGGCACGGCCCGGCCGACGCCGAGGCGGTACCCGGCAGCGAGCGCATCGACGTTCGCTGCCGCCGATTGGGTGAACATCCCGAGTGCGGACATGTCGATTCCTTTCACCCGGCACGGCGGCATCGCACCGGCCGGCCCTTCCGAAGGAGTAGAGACATCTCGATGGTCACGCCTCGGACCGGAGCGTGTCGTGGGCCGCCGAGCGTCGGTACATACGCGAACGGGCGTGGATCGAGCGCGCCGATCCGCGCTTCTCGTCGTAGACGCCGTCGCTGCCGAAGGGCATCGTCTCCGGTTCCGGAAATCTATGATCGCTGCATGCGTGCTCGCGTCACGTCGGTCCGGCCGCCCGTGTAGGCGCAGGACGTGGTGGTCGCGATCTTCGTGACGGTGATGCAGGTCCAGGGAACGATCGTTCGCAACAGCGACGGATCCGAGGTGGTGCTGCGACCCCTGTCCGAGCCCGGCGGTCTCGGTTATCTTCTCCTGATCGCCAGCGGTGCGATCCTGGCCGTACGCCGCACATGGCCCGTACCGGTGTTCGTCGTGACGGCCGTGTGCAGCGGCGTCTACTACGCCCTCGATTTCCCGGACGGTCCCGGCTGGCTGGGCCTGTTCGTGGCCGTCTACACCGTGACCTCCCGGGGCGACGGGCGCCGGTCGTTGACGGTGGTCGCGGTCGGGATCGCGGCGCTGACCGCGATATGGCTGGTCGCCGCCGCCGATGTCGAGCCCCCGGCTGCGATCGGCTGGGTGTTCTTCCGTATCGGCGCGTCGATCATGAGCGCGGCCCTCGGAGAGAGTGTGCGGTCGCGGAGGGTCGTTGCCGCTGATGCTCTCGAGCGCGCCGAACGGGCCGAGCGCACCCGCGAGGACCGAGCCCGGGCGCTCGTCGACAGCGAGCGCCTCCGGATCGCCCGCGACGTGCACGACACCGTCGCTCACGCCATCGCCGTCATCAACGTCCAGGCCGGCGTCACCGCGCATGTCCTCGACAAACGGCCGGAGCGGGCGCGGGAGGCACTCGAGACGATCGAACACACCAGTTCCCGTGCCCTGCAGGAGATGCGGATGATTCTCGGCGTTCTTCACGACGACGGTGACGGTCGCGTCCCGCGTCCCGGACTCGGGCAACTCGACGAACTCGTCGCGCAGGCGCGCGAGGCCGGACTCGTCGTCGAGGTCGAGACGAACGCGCCGCCGCCGCACTTCCCCGGCACCGTCGACAGCGCCGTCTACCGGATCCTGCAGGAGTCGCTCACCAACGTGATCCGCCATGCGGGACGGACACGGGTCACGATCGCGCTGACCTACGGCGCCGATTGCGTCGAGGTCCGGGTGGAGGACGACGGCCGGCGGGTGGATTCGGGGGCGGTCGGTGCGCCGGACGAAGGTGGGCGCGGCATCGCCGGAATGCGCGAACGGTGCCGGCTGCTCGGCGGCGACCTGCGCGCCGGGCCCCTCTCCGAGGGTGGCTTCGCCGTCCTCGCCCGGATCCCGGTGGCGCCGAACCGAACGGCATCCCTGTGAACGCGGCCGGCGGTCGCCGTCCGATCACGGTGCTCCTCGCAGACGACGAGCACCTGGTGCGCTCCGGCTTCCGGATGTTGCTCGAGGTCGAGGACGACATCGAGGTGGTGGGGGAAGCCACGACCGGTTCGGAAGCCGTGGAGCGGGCACGGGCGCTGCGTCCGGATGTCGTGCTCATGGACATCCGCATGCCCACGATGGACGGCATCGAGGCCACCCGGCACATCGCCGCCACGAACGGACTGGACCGGGTACGCATCCTGATCCTCACGACCTACGACACCGACGAGTACGTGGCCGAAGCTCTCGCTGCGGGCGCCGGGGGCTTTCTGCTCAAGGACGCGGGCCCGACCGAGCTCCTGCACGGGATCCGTGTTCTCGCCGCGGGCGAAGCGTTGCTCGCCCCTCGGATCACCCGCCGCCTCATCGCCGGGTTCATCGCGCGACGCACGGCGGATCGGCGGGCGGAGGAACGACTGGCGGTTCTCACCGGCCGCGAGCGCGAGGTGCTGGCGCTGGTGGGGCGGGGAATGAGCAACGCGGAGATCGGCGCCGCACTGTGCCTGAGCCCCGCCACCGCCCGCACCCATGTCAGTCGTGCCATGGGCAAACTCGGCGCGCGCGACCGCGCCCAACTCGTCGTGGTCGCCTATTCGACCGGACTCGTGCGCCCCTAGCTGTGTCGCCTCAGGCGCGCAGCTGCGCCCCGACGGCCGAGGTGGCCGCGGCCACGGCCGCATCGCGCGCCGCGCTGGCCTCGTCCTCGGTGAGGGTGCGGTCCGCGGCCCGGAAACGCAGGGCGAAGGCCAGAGACTTGCGGTTCTCCCCCACCTGGGCGCCTTCGAAGACGTCGAACAGGCGGATGTCCTCGAGCAGGTCGCCGCCACCCGAACGCAGGGCGCGCTCGACGTCCGCCGCCGGCACCGCCGCGTCGACCACGACTGCGACATCCTGGAGGACCGCCGGGAACGGCGAGACCACCGGAGCCGGAAGAGATTCCACGATCGGCAGAGCATCGAGATCGAGCTCGAAAGCGCAGGTGCGGGCAGGCAGCCCAGCACGCTCGATCACGGCCGGATGCAATTCTCCGGCGTGACCGACGACCACTCCGTCGACGAGCAGTTCGGCGCAGCGGCCGGGATGCCACGGCAGGTACTGCGCGGCGCGGCGCTCGAGCTCGACCCCGGCGGCGCGCGCCACCGTCTCCGCGGCGGCGAAAGCGTCGAACGCATCGGCGGCCCGGCCCGGCCCCCACGGTCCGGCCGGCTCGCGCAGGCCGGCGAGCACACCACCGACGTGGACAGGTTGCGCCGGCAACGACCCTTCGAGCAGGGCGATCTCGTCGTCGCTGGGACGACGGTCCACCGGCAGGGCCTGCACCGGGGTGGTCTCCGGGGTGGGCCGGACGACCTGGGCGATCGCGTACAGGGACAGATCCCGCTGCCCGCGGGAGACGTTGCGCCCGAGGATCTCGAGCAGCCCCGGCAGCAGGGTGGTCGCCAGTTCGGGGCGGTCGGCCTCGAGCGGGTTGAGGACCTTCGTGGTCACGCGCCGCGGATCGTCGGCGTCCAGTCCCCAGATGTCGAACACACCGGCGGGCAGGAAGACGGGGGCGAGGACCTCGACGTAGCCGTCGTAGGCCAGCGCACGGGAGACCGACCGGCGCCGCTTCTGCGTGGACGTGAGCCCGCGACCGGCAGGGGCGGTGGGCAGCACGGAGGGGATCTGCTCGAGCCCTTCGAGGCGGAGGACCTCTTCGACGAGATCCGCGGGCTGGCGCAGGTCGGGCCGCCACGACGGCGGCGTGACGACGAGCTGGCCGTGGCCGTCCGCTCCGACACCGACCTCGACGGCGCACCCGATCTGGGTCAGCCGCCGCGCGGCGGTGCCGTTCGGATAGGCCACCCCCGCCATGCGGTCCGGCAGATCGATGTCCATGCGGATCTGCGCGGTCTCGGTGGGCACGACGATGTCGGTGAGCGTCGGCTCGACGCGACCGCCGGCGATCTCGACGAGCAGGGCCGCGGCGCGGTCGAGCGCGACCCGAGCGATCGCCGGGTCGACGGTGCGCTCGAAGCGCTTACCGGCCTCGCTGCTGAGCTTGTGGCGGCGGTTACCGCGGAAGACGGCCAGCGGATCCCAGGTGGCCGCTTCGAGGAGCACGTCGGTGGTCGTATCGCTCACCTCGGTGGTGGCGCCGCCCATGATGCCCGCGAGCGAGATGACGCCGGACTCGTCGGTGATGACGACGTCCTCGGGATCGAGCTCGCGCTCGACACCGTCGAGGGTGGTGAGCTTCTCCCCCGCGCGGGCGCGGCGCACCACGATCTCGCCCTGCAGCGTCGCGGCGTCGAAGGCGTGCAGCGGCTGCCCGAGTTCGAGCATGACGTAGTTGGTCACGTCGACCGCCGGCGAGATGGGCCGCACCCCCGCGGTGAGCAGACGGCGCTGCATCCACCACGGGGTCACCGCCTTCGGGTCGATGCCGGTGACGCGGCGGGCGGCGAAGCGGGTCGCGTTCGTCTCCGCGTCGAGGCGGATCGGATAGGCCTCGCCACCGTCGGCGGGCAGCGGCAGGACGTTCGCGGGGTCGACGAACTCGAGGTCGAAGCCGCACGCGAGTTCGCGGGTCAGACCGCGGACCGAGAAGCAGTAGCCGCGGTCCGGGGTGATGTTGAGTTCGATGACGGTGTCGCCGAGCCCGAGCAGGTCGTTGGCGTCGGTGCCGGGTTCGGCGCTGCCGGGTTCGAGCACCAGGATGCCGGAATGGTCCTTGCCGATCCCCAGCTCGGACAGCGAGCAGATCATGCCGTCGGAGATGTGCCCGTAGGTCTTGCGGGAGGCGATGGCGAAGTCGCCGGGCAGCACGGCGCCGGGCAGTGCCGCGACGATCAGGTCACCCTCGGCGAAATTGCGGGCACCGCACACGATGCCGCGGGGTTCGGCTTCACCGACGTCGACCTTGCAGAAGCGGATGGGCTTCTTGAACTCGGTGAGTTCGGTGATCTCGACGACCCGCCCGACCTTGAGGTTGTCGATGCGACCGAGAGTCTCGATGTCCTCGACCTCGAGTCCGACCCGGACGAATCCCGCGTCGAGTTCCTCGGCGGTGACGCTCCACTCCGGGGTGGCGCGCTGCAGGATCTCGGTCAGCCAGGACTGCGCTACTCGCACTTGTGCTCAGCTCTTTCGTTCGGTCGTCGGTCGGTGGAGAACGGTCTCGTGATCGGCGGTGGTCAGCCCTGCACGCCGAACGGCAGGGTGAAGCGCACGTCGCCTTCGACGATGTCGCGCATGTCGGAGATGCCGTTGCGGAACTGCAGGGTGCGTTCGAGGCCCATACCGAAGGCGAAGCCGGTGTAGACGTCGGGGTCGATCCCGGAGGCGCGCAGCACGTTCGGGTTGACCATGCCGCAGCCGCCCCACTCGACCCAGCCCGCGCCGCCCTTCTTGTTCGGGAACCACACGTCCACCTCGGCGGACGGTTCGGTGAACGGGAAGTAGTTCGGGCGCATCCGGGTGCGGGTGTCGGGGCCGAACAGGGCACGGGCGAAGGCGTCGAGGGTGCCGCGCAGATGCGCCATGGTCAGGCCCTTGTCCACGGCGAGACCTTCGACCTGCGAGAAGACCGGGGTGTGGGTGGCGTCGAGTTCGTCGGTGCGGAAGGTGCGGCCGGGGCACACCACGTAGATCGGGATGTCGCGGTGCAGCATCGTGCGGACCTGGACCGGTGAGGTGTGGGTGCGCAGGACCTGCCGCGAGCCCTCCGGGGCGATGTGGAAGGTGTCCTGCATCGTGCGCGCCGGATGGTCGGGCAGGAAGTTCAGGGCGTCGAAGTTGAAGTGCTCGGTTTCGACCTCCGGGCCTTCGGCGACCTCCCAGCCCATCGCGACGAAGACGTCCGCGATCTCGTCGGAGATGATCGAGATCGGGTGGCGGGCGCCGAGTCCGTGGCGGGTGGCGGGCAGGGTGACGTCGACGGCCTCGGCGACGAGCACCGCGGCGTCTCGTTCGGCCTGCAGGGCGGCCTTGCGCTCGTCGAAGGCGGCCTGCACGGCGGTTCGGTGCGCGTTGACCCGCTTGCCCGCGTCGGCGCGTTCGTTTCCGGGCAGCGAGCCCAGGGCACGCTTCGCGAGGGAGATGGGGGCCTTGTCGCCGAGGTGGTCGATCTTCGCCTGGGCAAGTGCGTCGAGATCGGACGCCGCGGCGAAGGCGTCGATCGCGGACTTCTCGGCGGCGGCGAGCGCGTCCTCGGTCAGGGCGCTCGGATCGACTGCCGGCGGGGTGCCGCCCTCTTTCTTGGCCACGACCGGTGCAACTCCTTCTTCGGACGAACGGGTGATCTCTCCAGGCGCGGTGCGGGCCGGAGCCCGCGGTGCACCGGAGAAAATCCTATGTGATGGGTCGAGCGGCCCGATGCTGCACCCGCGCGCTCGCGTACAGGCAGATCGATGCGGCGGTGGCGAGGTTGAGCGATTCGGCGCGGCCACGGATGGGGATTCGGACGCGATGGTCGGCTCGGGCGGCGACCTGGGGGTCGAGTCCGTGGGCCTCGTTGCCGAACAGCCACGCGGTGGGTGCGGCGAGCAGGTCGTCGGCGTCGTCGAGGTCGATCTCGCCGTCGGCGGCGGTCGCAAGGATCTGCACGCCGGCGTCGGTGAGGGCGGCCAGGACCCGGTCGGTGTCGCGTTCGCGGGCGACCGGCAGGTGGAAGATGCTGCCGGCCGAGGAGCGCACGCACTTGCCGTTGTGCGGGTCGACGCTGTCGCCGGCGAGCACCACGGCGTCGGCGCCGACTGCGTCGGACACACGGATGAGTGTGCCGGCGTTGCCGGGTTCGGCGACGGCGACCGGCACGGCGAGCAGCCGCGACCGGGGCGTCACCGCTTCGGCGAGCGGCACGTCGAGGGTGTCGCACACGGCGACGAGACCGGGCGGGGTCACGGTGTCGGACAGCCGGGCGGCGGCGCGTTCGGTGACGAACCCCACGCGCACACCGCGACGCCGGGCGTCCTCAACGATCGGGGCGTAGCGGGCCGCGGCGGCGTCGGTGACGAACAGCTCGTGGACCCGGGCGGCGGCGAGCGCCTCGGCGACCGAGTTCTCGCCTTCGGCGAGGAACCGTCCGGTCTTGCGGCGCTCGGCGGTACGGAGCAGTTTCACAGCAGAAACGACCCGTGGGGTGCGCTCGGTGAGCGTGTCCACGGGTCGTTCCTGGGTGTTGTCGTGGCTCAGAGCAACCCTCAGGCAGCCGGAGCGTTGACGTCGGCCGGAAGCGCAGCCTTGGCGACGGCGACGAGGCCGGCGAAGGCCTCGGCGTCGGAGACGGCGAGCTCGGCGAGGATCTTGCGGTCGACCTCGACACCGGCGGCCTTGAGGCCCTGGATGAAGCGGTTGTAGGTGATGTCGTTGGCGCGAGCAGCGGCGTTGATGCGGCTGATCCACAGCTTGCGGAAATCACCCTTGCGGGCGCGACGGTCGCGGTAGGCGTAGGTCAGCGAGTGAAGCTGCTGTTCCTTGGCCTTGCGGTACAGGCGCGAGCGCTGCCCGCGGTAGCCCTTCGAGGCCTCGAGAATCGAACGACGCTTCTTCTGGGCGTTGACGGCCCTTTTCACGCGTGCCACTGGTTATGTCCTGTCAGAGTTCGGGGGACGAGCGGTCCGTCCCCGGTGTGGATCGGTCGGAGAGGCTCAGAGCCCGAGCATGCGCTTGACACGCGGGGTGTCGGCGTCGGAGACGACGGCCTTGCCGTCGAGACGACGCGTCACCCGCGAGGACTTGTGCTCGAGCAGGTGGCGGCGACCCGCCTTCTGGCGCAGGACCTTCCCGCTACCGGACACCTTGAATCGCTTCGCGGTGCCGCTGTGGGTCTTCGACTTGGGCATGGAGTCCTCAGTTCTTGTCGTGTGCGTACATCGGTGCTCACGGACAGCACCGGATGTGCTGCCTGAGCGGGCTAGTTGCTCTGGGCGTCGCCCGTTTCCGGAGCCGGCGCGGCCTCCGTGGACGGGGCGGCGGAGGCTGCCGGGCGCGGAGCGGCCTGCGCGGGTGCGGCCTGCGCGGCTTCCTGGGCCTTCGCGCGGGTCTTCGCACCCTTGTGCGGGGCCAGCACCATGGTCATGTTCCGGCCGTCCTGCTTCGGACTGGTCTCGATGAAGCCGAGCTCGGCGACATCGGCGCCGAGGCGCTGCAGCAACCGGAATCCGAGTTCGGGGCGCGACTGCTCGCGGCCACGGAACATGATGGTGACCTTGACCTTCGAGCCGGCTTCGAGGAAACGCACGACGTTGCGCTTCTTGGTCTCGTAGTCGTGGTCGTCGATCTTCGGGCGGAGCTTCTGCTCCTTGATCACGGTCTGCTGCTGGTTCTTGCGCGATTCGCGCGCCTTCTGCGCGGCCTCGTACTTGAACTTGCCGTAGTCCATGATCTTGCAGACCGGCGGCCGGGCGTCGGGTGCCACCTCGACGAGGTCGAGGTCGGCTTCGATTGCCAGGCGGAGGGCATCTTCAACACGCACGATTCCGACCTGTTCACCGCCGGGTCCGACGAGTCGGACCTCGGGAACACGGATGCGTTCGTTGATGCGGGTCTCAGCGCTGATGGGGCCTCCTAGGTAGAGCGGTGTGGTCGGTCTGACCGCACCGCAGCACGTGGCCCTACTCCTCGACAAGAAGACCCCGCTGTGGTGCCGAGGCTCCACGCGGGGTCCGATACCGACCGGTCGACGGGACGCAACTCGCGTTACGCGATCCGCACCGCCCCGAGTGAGAGGCGGACGTCCGGGGCATTCACGCCTCGGAGGACCGGACCTCTGAGCTGCATCGATGTGCCGCCAGAGGTGGGAGTCGGACTCCACTTTGCTGCCCACGGTGGATCCCCGCGGGCGGTCGTGAAGAACAGTCTAACAAAAATGCACGTCGGCGACGAATCATGCCGGGCCGAACCCACCCGCCCCGCGCCCGCCCTGCCGGTGATGGGATGCTCGACAGCATGACGGACGCTCCCGAGACCCCCGGTCAGGACGCTCAGACCCCCGATCAGGACGCTGCGACCCAGGATGTTCGCGAACTCGCCGACATCCCGGCCGTCGAGGTGATCAGCCGCGCCGCGGTGATGCTCATGAGTTCGGCGGCCGAGAAGCTCGGTCTCGCCGATCCCGATCCCGACGAGAGCGAACGGCGCGACCTCGACGAGGCCCGCCGCGTGATCACCGCCCTCGCCGGTCTGATCACCTCGTCGGTGGAATATCTCGGCCCGCACGCGGGCCCGCTGCGCGAAGGCCTGCAGGCGCTGCAGCGGGCCTTCCGCGAGGCATCCGCGGTGCCCGACGAGCCCGGCAAGGGGCCGGGCGAGAAGTACACCGGTCCGGTCTACTGAGTTCGGCGCCCGCCGGCCGCCCGACCGGGGTGGTCAGCGCGCGGCAGGGGGTTCGTCCCACGATCGCAGCCGCCGCAGCAGCGCACCCTTCTTCCGCTGATGTTCGCTCATCCGGTGCAGCACGTCGTCGAGGAAACGCACGGCGAGATCGACGTACGGCCCCTTGTTGAGCATCACGCATTCGGCGCGACCCGACGCCGCGGCATCGGTGATCTCGGCGCGGGACGGCCGGCCGGTGCGGGCGAGCCGGTCGAGCACCTGCGTCGCCCAGATCACCGGCACGTGCGCGGCCTCGCACACCCACAGGATCTCCTCCTGAACCTCGGCGAGGCGGCCGTAGCCCGCTTCCACGGCGAGGTCGCCGCGCGCGATCATCACCCCGACCCGCGGCGACTGCATGGCCGCGAACAGGATGGCGGGTAGATTCTCGAACCCCGAGACGGTCTCCACCTTCAGGATCACCCCGAGGTGCTCCCCGCCGAGTTCGGCGAGCCGGTCCTGCAGAAGTGCCACATCGTCGGCGGAGCGTACGAACGACAGGCTCACTGCGTCGGCGTGGCCCACGACGAACGGCAGGTCCCGCAGATCGTCGTCGGTGAGTGCCGACAACTGCAGGTCGGTATCGGGCAGGTTGATGCCCTTCTCCGCCCGGAGTTTGCTGCCCTTCAGGTCCGCATCGGTGATGCGCACCCGCAGAGCGTCGGGTCCGGCGCCTTCGATCACTCCCCCGATGCGGCCGTCGTCGAAGAAGATCCGATGACCGACGCGGGTGTCCTCGAAGACCTGCGGCAGAGTGCATCCGATCCGGAGTGTTCCGGCATCGGGATCGGCCGGGGCCGTGTCGCGGTCGAGCACGAGTTCGTCGCCGATCCTCACTGTCATGGCACGGCTGCGGGTGGGAAGGCCTCCGACCTCGGTGGCGTCCTCCCCCACCCGCAGCGGCGTGCCGGGCACGAGATAGGCGGTGTCCGCGAGTTCGACCGTGACCGCCGATCCGATGTCGACCACGACGAACGCCCGTTTCGCACCACGGCTGTCGGCGAACACGATCCGGTCGCCGCGATGTCGCCGGCCCAGCCACGCCGCGTCGGTCACGGGGATCGCGGGTGGTGCGTCCGGAGCCGGCGCACCACCGTCTGCCGCCGGGTGCACGAGTCGCGCCTGCACGGGACGAACCGTGCGCCCCAAGGCATCCCGAATCGGTTTGAGTTTCACCACGGCGGGCCCCGGAACGACCGCGCCGGTACGCAGTTTCGGTCCGGCCAGATCCATCGTCACCGTCACCCGCCGTCCGCAGGCGCGCTCGGCACGCCGCACGTGGGCGATCATCCGGTCCCACGCGTCCGGACCGTCGTGGGCACAGTTGATCCGCACGAGTTCGGCGCCGGCGGCGACCACCCCCGCGACGACCGCGCCGTCCTCGGCCGCCTCGGACGGGAGCGTCACCATGATCCGGGTCCGCCGGTCCCCGGCGGCAGCGCCGAGCAGGGCCTCCGCGTTGCGTTCGAGCAGACGCTCACCGTCGTCGAACCCCACCGGAGGTGGAGGAGGAGGGTTCTCGGGCAGGTCGGCGAGGCTCGCCACCGCACGGCATACCGCGTCGACGGAGGCGAGCACGTGCGCTTCGGCCCGACCGAGCGACGACAGTCCCCACGAGGCGAGATCGTTCTGCAGCGAACGGATGTCGTAATGCCGCAACGCGACGTAGTGGGCGAGATTCTCCGCCGAGCCGCGATGGGCCGGATGTGCACGGGTCCATCGGTCGTCGGCGGCCGCTGCCGCGACGAGACGCGCGCGCAGGTCGTCGAGCGCACGGGCGATCGCAGGCAGATCGGTCACGAAATCCACGATAGGCCCGCCGGATCGCGGGACTGTTACAGCAGATCGAACAACCTACCGGCGCCCGATCCCCCGAGGATCGGGCGCCGGGACGGCGATCATCCGGCCGCTGCCACCTTCTTCCGGGAGGTCTTCGCCGCGGAATTGGTGGACTTCGCCGCGGTTGCTTTCGTGGCACCCGACTTCGTCGCGGCCGACTTCACGGCGCGCTTCCGCGCGGGAGCGGGTGTGGGTTCGGCAGCCCGGCCGTCGAGGACCTCGGCGAGGAAACGACCGGTGTAGCTCTCCTCGACGGTGACGACCTCTTCCGGCGTGCCCTGCGCGACCACCGTGCCGCCACCGGAACCGCCTTCCGGTCCCATGTCGATGACCCAGTCGGCGGTCTTGATCACATCGAGATTGTGCTCGATGACGATGACCGTGTTGCCCTTGTCGACGAGACCGTTGATCACACCGAGCAGCTTGCGTATGTCCTCGAAGTGCAGGCCGGTGGTGGGCTCGTCGAGGATGTACGCGGTGCGCCCGTTGGACCGCTTCTGCAGTTCGGCGGCGAGTTTGACGCGCTGCGCCTCACCACCGGAGAGGGTGGTCGCCGGCTGGCCGAGACGGACGTATCCGAGACCGACCTCCACCAGGGTGTTGAGATAGCGGTGGATGGAGGTGACCGGCTTGAAGAACTCGGCGGCCTCCTCGATCGACATGTCGAGGACCTCGGCGATCGTCTTGCCCTTGTAGTGCACCTCGAGGGTCTCGCGGTTGTAGCGGGCGCCGTGGCACACCTCGCACGGCACGTACACATCGGGCAGGAAGTTCATCTCGATCTTCAGGGTGCCGTCTCCGGAGCACGCCTCGCAGCGGCCACCCTTGACGTTGAACGAGAAACGGCCCGGCTGGTAGCCCCGCACCTTCGCCTCGGTGGTGGATGCGAACAGCGTCCGGATCTTGTCGAACACACCGGTGTAGGTCGCGGGATTGGACCGCGGCGTGCGGCCGATGGGCGACTGGTCGACCTGGACGAGCTTGTCGAGCTGGTCGAGTCCGTTGATGCGGGTGTGCCGTCCCGGAACCTGCCGCGCGCCGTTGAGCTTGTTGGCCATCACGGTGGCGAGGATGTCGTTGACGAGTGTCGACTTGCCCGATCCGGAGACACCGGTGACACAGGTGAGCACCCCGAGCGGGAACGACACGTCGATCTCTCGCAGGTTGTTCTCGCGGGCGCCGACCACGGTGACCTGACGCCCCTTGTCCACCGTCCGGCGGCTGTCGGGGATCTCGATCTCCTCGCGCCCGGACAGATAGGCGCCGGTCAGCGAGTCCGGATTGTCGAGCAGCTCCTTGTAGGTGCCGCTGTGCACGACCTTCCCGCCGTGTTCGCCCGCCCGCGGTCCGATGTCGACCACCCAGTCGGAGGCACGCACCGTGTCCTCGTCGTGCTCGACGACGATGAGCGTGTTGCCCAGATCACGCAGCCGCGTGAGGGTATCGATGAGCCGGCGGTTGTCGCGCTGGTGCAGACCGATGGACGGTTCGTCGAGCACGTACAGCACGCCGACGAGACCCGAACCGATCTGGGTGGCGAGGCGGATGCGTTGCGCTTCACCGCCGGACAGGGTTCCGGCGGCACGGGAGAGCGTCAGGTAGTCGAGGCCGACGTCGAGGAGGAAGCCGAGCCGCGCTTGGATCTCCTTGAGGACCTGCCCGGCGATCGCGGCCTCCCTCGTACCGAGGACGAGGCTGTCGAGGAAGCGGGCGCACTCGGCGATCGACAGGTTGCTCACCTCGGCGATGGATTTGGGACCGAAATCGCCTGCCGAGACCGTCACCGCCAGGATCTCGGGACGCAGGCGGGCGCCCTCGCAGGTGGGACACGGGATCTCCCGCATGTATCCCTCGTAGCGCTCCTTGGCCTGATCGGACTCGGATTGTTCGAGCCGCCGGTGCAGGAACGGCATGACGCCTTCGAACTCGGCGTAGTAGGAACGCACGCGTCCGTAGCGGTTCTTGTACCGCACGTGCACCTGCTCCGTGCTGCCTTCGAGCACGGCCTTGCGCACCTTGGCGGGCAATTTCCGCCAGGGCGTGTCGATGTCGAAGCCCATGACGTCGGCCAGGCCGGAGAGCAACCGGCCGAAGTACTCGGCGCTCTGGCCCATCGACCATGGGGCGATCGCGCCGTCGGCGAGGCTCAGATCCGGATCGGGGACGACGAGGTCGGGGTCGACCTCCTTGCGCACGCCGAGACCGGCGCATTCGGGGCACGCACCGTACGGCGAGTTGAACGAGAACGATCGTGGTTCGAGTTCGTCGATGGACAGCGGGTGCGAGTTGGGGCACGCGAGCGTCTCGGAGAATCGCCGTTCGCGGTCGGGGGCGTCCTCCTCGCGATCGACGAAGTCGAGCACGACGACGCCTTCGGCCAGTCGCAGCGCGGTCTCGATCGAATCGGTGAGACGTTGCTGGGCACTGGGCTTGACGGCGAGGCGGTCGACGACGACCTCGATGTCGTGTTTCTCCTGTTTCTTCAGCTTCGGCGGATCCGACAGCGGATACACGACGCCGTCGACACGCACTCGGGAGTAGCCCTGGATGGTGAGCTGCTCGAACAGGTCGACGAACTCGCCCTTACGGGTCCGCACCACGGGCGCGAGGACCTGGAAGCGGGCGCCGGGTTCCATCTCGAGCACCTGATCGACGATCTGCTGCGGCGTCTGCCGGGAGATCTTCTCACCGCACACGGGGCAGTGCGGGGTACCCGCGCGCGCATACAGCAGGCGGAGGTAGTCGTAGACCTCGGTGATGGTGCCCACCGTGGACCGCGGGTTGCGGTTGGTGGATTTCTGGTCGATCGACACCGCGGGTGAGAGGCCCTCGATGAAGTCCACGTCGGGTTTGTCCATCTGCCCGAGGAACTGCCGGGCGTAGGCCGACAGCGACTCGACGTAGCGGCGCTGGCCCTCGGCGAAGATGGTGTCGAACGCGAGGCTCGACTTGCCCGAACCCGACAGTCCGGTGAAGACGATCAGACTGTCGCGCGGCAGATCCAGGTCGACACCACGCAGGTTGTGTTCCCGGGCTCCTCGCACGATCAGGCGGTCTGCCACGCCACATCCTTCCTGTAGACAAGGCCGGAGTTCGGCCCTCAGCCATGGTAGGCGCGGGTACCGACACCTTCCGGGTGCACGGATCCGCGGCCGCCCTCACGGGTGGTACTCGCGGACGGCTGCGCGACGGTAGTTTTGGCGTCATGACGCAGCAGCCCGTGATCATCGAGGACAACTACACCGGCGACGTGACTCCCGGCGGACCCGCGCAACGCCGGAGGATTCCCGGAGCGAGCATCGTCAAACTCGCGGTCGGCGAGATGAACAACAACACCTATCTCGTCACCGACGACGCGACCGGTGGTTCCGTGTTCATCGACGCCGCAAACGAACCCGAGCGTCTCGTGCAGTTCCTCCGCGAGAGCGCGCCGAAGCTCGAGCTGATCGTCACCACCCACCAGCACTGGGATCACTGGCAGGGACTCGAGCGGGTGGCCGCGGCGACCAGGGTGCCCACTGCGGCGCATGCGCTCGACGCCGGCCCGCTGCCGGTGTCTCCGGACCGGCTCCTGTCCGAAGGCGACACCGTGCAGATCGGTGAGCTGAATCTCGAGGTGATCCACCTCGCAGGTCACACCCCGGGCTCGGTTGCGCTGGTCCTGACCGAACAGGGCACCGGGCGCAAGCACATCTTCACCGGCGACTCGCTGTTCCCCGGCGGGGTCGGCAAGACGCCCGACGACGAGGCCTTCCGCTCGCTGCTCGGCGACGTGGAGTCGAAGATCTTCGATCGGTTCGACGACGAGACGGTCTTCTATCCCGGGCACGGCAAGGACTCCACCCTCGGCGTCGAACGCCCGCATCTGGGCGAGTGGCGAGAGCGGGGCTGGTAGGCCTCCCCTCGCCCCTGGAAGCCTTCCGCCCGGAAACCGCCCGGGTGGAAGGCTTTTTTCGTCGGATCGGCCCGAGTGGAGCGATTCCCGCGTTCCGGTCACCGAAAGCGCTCCGGTGTGTATCGTCTCTCCCCATCGAGAGCGACATTCTCGATAGCGCATATCTCTCGTCTCATCCTGCAGTACGACCCTCTGGTCATTCGACGGAGCGAGGAGACGCATGACCGAGATCGCAGCACCCGTGGTCGGCGGGAGCGTGGGCACGTCCGTTCCGCGGGTCGAGGACCTGCGGTTGGTGACCGGTGCCGGAACGTTCGTCGACGACGTCACCCGCCCCGGGATGGTCCACGTGTGCTTCGTGCGCAGCCCGTTCGCCCGTGCGCGCATCGTGGATATCGACGTCTCGGCCGCTGCGGAACTCGACGGGGTCGTCGCCGTGTACACCGCGGCCGAACTCGGACCCGTCGCACACCAGATCTCCTACGCGCTGGATATGCCCGGTCTTCCTCCCGTGCCCCGGCCACCTCTCGCCGAGGAGGAGGTGCGATTCGTGGGCGACCCGGTCGCGATGGTCGTCGCCTGCGACCGGTACGTGGCGGAGGACGCGGCCGCACTCGTCGACGTCGACTACGAACCACTCGAGCCAGTGGTGGACTACACCACCGCCGACACGTCCCCGCACCTGGTGCACGCCGGGTTCGCCGGGAATTCCGCCGGCGAGATGGCCGGTCGTCCGGCCTCCGACCTGGATCCGATCTTCGCGTCCGCCCCACACGTGGTGGAGCAGACGATATTCCAGCAGGCCTACATTCCGGTGCCGATGGAGACCCGCGGGATCATCGCGGAATGGTCCGCCCCCACCGCGGAGATGACCGTGTGGATCTCGACGCAGTCACCCCACGAGGTACGGGGCTTCTGCGCCCGACTCCTCGGGATCGACGAGCATCAGGTGCGCGTGATCGCCCGCGATACCGGCGGCGGCTTCGGTCTCAAGGTGGCGCCGCTGCGGGAGGAGATCTGCGTGCAACTCGCGGCCCGCACACTCGGCGGCGCCGTCAAGTGGATCGAGGACCGGCAGGAAAACTTGATGGCGTCGGGAATGGCACGCCACGAACATGCCGATGTGCGAATGGCTTTCGATTCCGACGGCCGGATCCTCGCCGCCGGCATCCACCACGTGCAGAATGTCGGCGCGTATCCGACACCCTCGCCGATCACCGCGGGTGTGGTCGTCGGCCTCCTGTTTCCTGGGCCGTACCGGATCACCGACGCGTCGTTCGGTTCGAAGTTCGTGTACTCCAACACGGTCGGGCGACTGGCCTATCGCGGACCGTGGCAGTTCGAATCGGTCACCCGCGAACTTCTCCTCGATCACGCGGCCCGCCGGATCGGCATGGACCCGATCGAACTTCGCCGGCGCAACATGGTGCGGCAGGAAGACCTGCCGATGATGAACCCGAACGGCATGCCGCACGACCACGTCTCTCCGCTGGAAACCCTCGAACAGGCGGTCGAGATGCTGGGCTACGGGCAGTTCCGCGCCGAACAACGTCTCGCCCGCGAGCAGGGCCGCTATCTCGGCGTAGGCACGTGCACGTATCTGGAGCCGACGACGGGCAGCACCGCCTTCCACAGCACCGAGGGTGCGACCATCCGGATCGAACCGTCCGGCAAGGTCAACGTGTACGTGGCGGGCGGCTCGGCGGGAAACAGCATCGAGACCACCGTCGTGCAGTTGACCGCGGACGCACTCGGGGTCTCCCTCGCGGATGTGCGCACGATCCAGGGCGACACCTCGATCACCCCGTTCGGCGGTGGCACCGGCGGCAGCCGATCGGGGTCGATGACCGCCGGCGCGATCGCCGAGACCGCGTCGGTACTGCGGGAACGGATCGTGGCGATCGCCGCGCACCGTCTGGATGTTCCCCGCGAAGAGATCGTGTTCGCCGAGGGGGTCGCCACGCTCCGGGACGATCCGGGAGTTCGCCTGACCCTCGCCGAGATCGCCGACATCGCGTATTTCCAGGGCGACGGACTCCCGGCCGGTGTTCCACCGGGACTCGAAGCGAGCGGCCGGTACCGCACGCCACACATGGCGATCTGGGCCAACGCGACGCATCTGTGCACGTGCGAGGTGGACATCGACACCGGGAAGGTGACCCTGCTGCGGTACATCGTCAGCGAGGACTGCGGCGCCATGATCAATCCGAAGGTGGTCGAGGGCCAGATCTGCGGAGGTGCCGTCCAGGGCATCGGCGGAGCGCTCTACGAACACCTGGCCTACGACGATGACGGCAATCCCCTCGCGACGACCTTCATGGACTACCTGCTCCCGACCGCGACCGAGGCACCGACGATCGAGATAGGTCACATCGAGACACCGAGTCCTGGGCCGGGCAACGTCAAGGGAGTCGGTGAGGGCGGCGCGATCGGGGCGACCCCGGCCGTGCTCAACGCTGTAGCGGACGCGTTGAGTCCGTTCGGATTCGAGATCTCCCACCTTCCGCTCTCCCCGGCCAGGATCGTCTCGACGATCGAGCGGTCCCGCACCGACAGCACGGAGGCCCTGTGAAACCCGCGGCGTTCGACTACCACAGCCCGCACACCCCTGCCGAGGCAGTCGACCTGGCCGCCCGGTTCGGTGACGAGGGAAAGTTCATCGCCGGCGGACAAAGCCTGATGCCGCTGCTGGCCCTGCGACTCGCGGCGTTCGGGCATCTCGTCGACCTGCGCTGCCTCACCGAGTTGCAGGGCGTCCACGCGGACGGGGAGTCGGTGCGGATCGGAGCGATGACCACTCACGCGAGGGTGGGGCGAGATGCCGGCATCCGGCGGCTGGTTCCACTCCTGGCCAGGGCCACCCCGCTGATCGGGCATTTCCAGATCCGCAACCGCGGCACCCTCGGCGGGTCCCTCGCGCACGCCGATGCTGCCGCCGAATATCCGGCGGTCGCGATGACGCTGGACGCCACGATCGGCACCCTGTCCCCCCGGGGCCGGCGCACCATCGCCGCAGCCGACTTCTTCCACGGTATGTGGACCACCGCCCTGGAACCGGACGAGCTCGTCACCGATCTCACCTTCCCCGTCCTGCACGGGCGGCGCGGTTTCGCGATCGAGGAGTTCACGCGTCGCAGCGGCGATTTCGCGATCGCGGGGGCTGCGGTGGCAGTGCGGCTCGACGCCGATGCACGGATCGGACGGTGCGCGATCACCGTCTTCGGGCTGTCCCCTGTTCCCATACGTGCCCGCGCCGCGGAGTCCGACCTGATCGGCCGAGCGGCGACCGAGATCGAGGCCACCGATCTCGGAGTCGCGGTGACCGAACTGTTCGACGCGGCGCCGTCGGACATCCACGGCACCGCCGGCTACCGACGGCGAGTGGGCGCCGTGATGGTCGCCCGCGCATGGACACGAGCGTTGGAGGAAGCCCTGTGACCGACATCGACATCCGAGTGCGCATCAACGGTGCGAGTCGCACCGATCGCGTGCCGCCGCGTCTGACTCTGGCGGACTACCTGCGTGATCGCTGCGGGCTCACCGGGACCCATCTGGGATGCGAGCACGGGGTCTGCGGTTCGTGCACCGTGCTGCTCGACGGAGACGCCGTGCGGGCGTGCCTCGTGTTCGCCGTGCAGGTGGACGGATCCGAAGTCACGACCGTCGAAGGACTCGCCGGGCCGGACGGAGAACTGTCGCCGGTCCAGGCGGCCTTCCGCGACGAGTACGGTCTTCAGTGCGGCTTCTGCACGCCGGGTTTCATCGTGTCCGTCACCGCATTCCTGCGGGACAACCCCGATCCGGGCGACGACGAGATCCGCGACGGACTGTCCGGAAATCTGTGCCGGTGCACGGGTTACCAGGGCATCGTTCGTGCCGTCCGGGCCGCGGCACCGGCCCGGCACGGCCGCCTGGTTGCGACAGGAACCGAAACCGAACCCGCCGGCGACAGCCTGCCGGGACCGCATTCGACGAAAGGTCGTTCATGAAGGTCCGAGGCGATCCGATCGTCTGCCAAGGACACACGCTGTGCGCGATGCGTGCTCCCGCAGCATTCGAACTCAGCGATGTGGACGGGCACGCCACGGCACCGTTCACCGACGTACCCGCAGGACAGGAGGATGCGGTCCGAGAGGCGGCGCACTCCTGTCCGGAACGAGCGATCACCCTGTCCTGACCCCGGCATCCACGTCCGACCGACAGAGGAACCACTGTGAGCATCGACGAATCCGTAGACGATCGGGACCGCAAGAAGAACCACTACCACTTCGATCGGCACGCCCCCGGCTACCGCGACCGCTTCGAAGAGATCACCCACGAACTCCACGCCGGATGTCCACTCGCTTGGACCGACACCTACGACGGGCACTGGGTGGCGAGCGGCGCCGACGTCGTCTTCGATCTCGCCCGAAGCCCGCAGGTGTCCAACGACCACGACGTCCACGGCCTGCGCCGCGGATACAAGGGCATCTCGATCCCCACGGCACGTCGCGCAGCCATGGTGCGGGGCGGCATCCTCGAGATGGACGATCCCGAGCATCGCATCTACCGGGCGGTGCTCAATCCGTACCTCTCACCTGCCGCGGTGCGGCGGTGGGAGCCGTTCATCGACGACATCGTCCGTGCGGCACTCGACGAGAAGATCGAGGACGGACACATCGACTTCGTCGACGATCTCGCCAACATCGTGCCCGCCGTGCTCACCCTCGCCATGCTCGGTATCCCGATCGCTCGCTGGTCGATGTACAGCGAACCCGTCCACGCGGCGGTGTACACACCCGAGGATTCGCCCGATATGGAGCGTGTCGCCGCCCTACACCGCGAGATGGGCATCGACCTGCTCACCAACCTCGTGGAGATCAAGGAGAATCCGCGCCCGGGCCTCGTCCACGGACTCACAGAACTGCGTATCGACGGCGAACCGGCTCCGGACATGGAACTGCTCGGCATGCTCGGCCTGCTCATCGGTGGCGGCTTCGACACCACCACGGCGCTCACGGCTCGCTCCCTCGAATGGCTGTCCCGGCATCCGGATCAGCGTGAGCTGCTCAGCCGCGAACGCGCCACTCTCCTCGATCCCGCAACAGAGGAATTCCTCCGGTACTTCACGCCGGCGGCAGGCGACGGACGCACCGTCGCCGAATCCTGTGAGGTCGCCGAGACCCGGCTGCGCGAAGGCGACCGACTCTGGCTGTCGTGGGCGATGGCCAATCGGGACCCCGCGGTCTTCCCGCAACCGGACGATCTGATCCTCGACCGCAAAGGCAACCGGCATTTCAGCTTCGGTCTCGGAATCCACAGATGCATCGGCTCGAACGTGGCGCGCACCGTCTTCAAGTCGATGCTCACAGCAGTGCTGGACCGCATGCCGGACTTCCGTTGCGACCCGGAAGGAACCGTCCATTACGACACGATCGGGGTGATCCAGGGCATGCGCGCGCTTCCGGCCACATTCACCCCCGGTCCACGCCTGGGCCCGGGCCTCGACACCACCCTCGACCGGCTCCAGCGCGTCTGCGACGAGCACGGCCTCGCGGCCCCGGTGACCGTGCGCCCCGAGGCCGCTGTGGTGAGCTGACGGTCGGGCCGGTTGCGCGGCGGTCGCAGAGGAGCGAGCCGGACCCACCGGCCACCGCGACGCCTCAGCCGGGTGAGCGTTCCTCACGTGGATCCGACTCGGTAGCCGTGTCGGGGCGCTCGTCGTTCGAGGGCTGCTCGGCCATGTCCGCGAAGGCCGTGCCGGAGACCATCCCGTTCGTCCCCGGCACGACTGCGGTTGGCCGGGCGCCCGGCTCGTACATCCGGTCGATCTCCTCGGCCCGCTCCTTCGCCTGTCGTTTCGTTTCCTCGTCGAGCTGTTCCCCGCCCTGCTGACCTTCGGCGTCGTTCATGGTCCGCCCCCTTCCCCCGCGCGGCACCGGCCCCGCACGGGCCGATTCGGGTGTGACGGTTCCAGGGTGCTCCCGATCGGGGTGCAGGAGGGCCCGAACGGACACCGAAGTTCGCGGGAACGATCCTCGGTGGGCTCGCCGCGGGTACGCTCGATGCCCATGACGAGCTCGCTCGGTCGAGCACGAGGACGGTGACACCGTGGCGGAACTCGTACTGGGACCGGTGCTCCGGCACATCGGTCCCACCGACGCGACAGTCTGGGTCGAAACTTCCGAAGCCTGCACGGTGCAGGTACTCGGCAGCTCGGAACGGACATGGACCGTCGCAGGCCATCACTACGCCCTCATCGCGATCCGAGATCTGGAACCAGGATCGGTCACGCCCTACGAAGTGGACGTGGACGGGCGGACCGTGTGGCCGGCGGCCGGCGACGCCCCACCGTCGATCCGCACCCCGGCCGGCGACGGCGACGACTTCGCGCTCGCGTTCGGCTCCTGCCGGGTAGCGACGACCTCCGAGGACGAGGAGTCGGCCGGCCCCCTCGGCAAGGACGCCCTCGTCGCCTACGCGCAGCGCATGCGCGAGCGGCCGAGCGACGAGTGGCCCGACGCCCTGCTGTTGCTGGGCGACCAGGTGTACGCCGACGAACTGTCGCCCGAGATGAAGCGGCGGGTCGGTGAGCGGCACGACCTGTCGGAACCTCCGGGCGCGCAGGTCCGGAATTTCGAGGAGTACACCTGGCTGTACGAGCGGTCCTGGTCGGAACGGAATGTCCGGTGGTTGCTGTCGAACGTCCCGACATCGATGATCTTCGACGACCACGACGTCCACGACGACTGGAACACGTCGTACTCCTGGCGACGCGAGATGGAGGCATCCTCGTGGTGGGAGGAACGCATCGTCGGGGCCTTGGCGTCGTACTGGATCTACCAGCATCTCGGGAACCTCTCCCCCGCCGAGCTGACCGAGAACACGCTCTACGACCGGGTACGGAACTGTCCGGGTGACGCCGAACCCATACTGCGCGCCTTCGCCTCCGGCGCGGACGAGGAAGCGGACGGGAGCGTGGGCACGAGGTGGTCCTACCGGCGCGATTTCGGCTCCGTGCGATTGCTCGTGATCGATTCGCGGTGCGGGCGGGTGCTCTCACCCGACCGGCGGGACATGGTGTCGGATCCGGAGTTCGACTGGATCGAGGAGCAGATGGCGGGCGGCTACGATCACCTGCTGATCGGGACGTCGCTGCCGTGGATTCTGCCGCGCGCGATGCACGACGTCGAGGCATGGGACGAGAAACTCGCCTCCGGCGCGCGTGGCGATCGACTCGCACGGTGGGCCGAAAAACTCCGCCGCGCCGCGGATCTCGAGCACTGGTCGGCCTTCCGCGACTCGTTCGAACGGCTCGCCCGCTTGCTGCTCGACGTCGGCTGCGGACGCCGGGCAGGGGCGTCCGGTCGCGCGCCGGCGACGATATGCGTGCTCTCGGGCGACGTGCATCATGCCTATACGGCGCGCGTCCGTTTCGACACACCGACCGAGACCGCGATCTACCAGTTGACGTGCTCCCCGTTGCACAACCATGTGCCCGCGGTGATCCGCACGGCGTTCCGCCTCGCGTGGAGTCGCGCGGCGGAACGTGGTGTGCGCCTGATGCTGGGCCGCGTGACGACGGTGCCCCCGACTTCCTTCTCGTGGTCGAGGATCGGCGGACCGACCTTCGGAAATCAGATCGCCACGCTGCGGACGTCGGGCCGCGCCGCGCATCTCACCGTCGAAAGAACGCTGGTCGGCTCGGACTCGGGCCGGTTCGAGACCGTCACCGATCTGTCGCTGACGGACAGCAGCGCGGCCCGCGGACAGTCGTCCACCGGCGCAGCGCTCGGGCATGCTCGGTGAGGTCCTCGGGCAGGCGGACGACACCGTAGAATTCTGTAATTCACCGTCTTCCGTCTCGTCCGAAACTTGCATCACTCGACCGTCCTCCACTGTCGTGAATATTCCTGGGACAGCCGGGGTACCTGAGTCAGGGTTTGGAAACACCCGACCACGGGAGGAACACATGCTCGTCCGGAGAATCGCGCGGCCCATGCTCGCGTCCGTTTTCATTGCCGGGGGTATCGATGCCCTACGGAAGCCCGAGCCGAAGGCGGGCGCCGCGCAGCCCGGGCTCGATCAGGCGGTGAACGCCCTGCCCGGGTCTGTCACCGACAAGCTCCCCAGTAATCCCGAGACACTCGTACAGATCAACGCCGCCGTCCAGATCGGCGCCGGCGCCCTGTTCGCGCTCGGCAAGGCCCCTCGACTCTCCGCCCTCGCCCTGGCCGGCACCCTGGTGCCGACCACGCTTGCGGCCCATGACTTCTGGAACGAACAGGATCCTGCTGTCCGTGCCCAGCAGCGCACCCAGCTCATCAAGAACGTGAGCTTGTTCGGCGGGTTGCTCATCGCGGCGGTCGACACCGAAGGGAAGCCGTCACTCGGCTGGCGAGGCCGCCGTGCTGCCCGGCGCGCGCAGGAGTCGGTTGCCGCCGCACTGCCGAGCCATTCCTCGGACAGCCCCGGCAGCGAAGCGCTGCACACGGTCGCCGAACGCGTGAAGGCACTGACCGACGAGGCCGGCGAACAGGGGGGTCATCTCCTCGGTATCGCCAAGGAGCGCGCGCCCGAGCTGGCGGAAGCAGCGCGCGAACGAGGAACCGGCCTGCTCGAGGTGGCACGCGATCGAGCGCCGGTGCTGACCGAGAAGGCACGTGATCGCAGCGCCGAGATTCTCGGTGTCGCCCGTGACCGCGCCCCCGAACTCGCCGAGGGCGCCCGCGAACGCGGCACCGAGCTGCTGGATCTGGCGCGCGAACGCACTCCCGAACTGGCCGACGCCGCCCGCAAGCGCGGCTCCAAGCTGTGGGACACGACAGTCGATCGCAGCGCGGAGTGGACGAAGCTCGCGGAGGAGCAGTCCGCCGTCCTCAACGCCCGGGCGCTCGCCGCGACGGAGAAGGCCCGCCTGCGCGCCGAGGCAGCGCGCAAGCAGGCCGCGAAGGCGGAGAAGAAGCTCGCGAAGAACCTGAAGAAGCTCGAGAAGTAGAAGGCAGAGCCGAGCCTTCGGCGGCGCTGCGGGCGTGCGACCTCGTCGCACGCCCGCAGTGCTGTGAACAGGCTTTCTGCTCGTTTCCGCTCGCCGCCGACTAGACTTCTCGGGCACTTCGTCGACGCGTCGCCCCACGCACGACGGAGCGTTCTCGTTCTGCCTATCCCCGAGGAGTACCTGTGCCGGTTGATGGCGCGTCCCATCCGGAGCTCGATCGCGAGCAGGCCTATGTGGCGATGCTCTACACGCATCTCGACGGGTTGCGCGATTATGCCCGCACCCGCTTGACCCGCGTGCTGAAGGAAACGGGAGGCACCCCTCAGGCGCGCAGCGAACGCGAATCGTTCACGCAGATGTACACCGAGGACATCGCGAAGTACGACGCTGCGGAGCACGGCCTGTGCTTCGGCCGTATCGACGTCCGGGCCGAGGAGTCCGAGCCCACCGGCACCGACCCGGAGGTGTCCGGCGAGGAGACCCGGTACATCGGCAGGCTCGGCATCCTCGACGAGGAGAACGACTACGAGTCGCTGTTGCTCGACTGGCGGGCCCCGCAGGCCCGGCCGTTCTACCTCGCCACTCCTGCCGCCCCCGACGGGGTCGTCCTGCGCCGGCACATCCGCAGCCGTGGCCGCAGGGTCACCGCCCTGCACGACGAGTATCTCGACCTCGATGCCGCTCTCGAACACGCGGACAGCCGTCCGGCCGGTGGTGTGGCGGGCGAGTCTGCGCTGCTCGCAGCCCTCAACGCCGCACGCACCGGGCAGATGCACGACATCGTCGCGACCATCCAGGCGGAACAGGACGCGGTCATCCGATCCGAGCACCGCAGCGTCCTCGTCGTCCAGGGCGGCCCGGGGACCGGCAAGACGGCTGTGGCCCTGCATCGGGCGGCCTATCTGCTCTACACCTACCGCAAACAACTCGCCAAGAGCGGCGTGCTGATCGTGGGCCCGAACACCCGTTTCCTGGACTACATCGGCCAGGTGCTGCCCTCGCTCGGGGAGACCGGGGTGCTGTTGTCCACCGTCGGCGACCTGTATCCCGGTGTCACGCCGACCGTCGAGGACGGTCCCGAGGCGGGCGAACTCAAAGGCTCCCTGGACATGGTGAAGGTGCTCGAGAAGGCCGTCCGCGACCGGCAGGAGGTTCCCCGCTCCCCCGTCCGCCTGAGCTTCGACACCTACGCGCTCACACTCGACCGCAAGATCGTCACCCGCGCTCGTGGGCGTGCCCGCTCGTCGCGCCGACCGCACAATCTGGCACGGCCGATCTTCGTCAGCGGAGTGATCGACGCCCTCGCCGACCAGCTCGCAGGGATCATCGGCTCGAACCCGCTCGGCGGGGCGAATCTGCTGAGCCGGGAGGACATCCACGACATCCGCTCCGAGATGCGTTCCGATCCCGATATCGTCGCCGCGATCGACGCTCTGTGGCCGGAATTGTCTCCGCAGGAAGTGCTGTCGGATCTGCTGGCGTCACGCGAGCGGATCGCGTCGGCGGCTCCTGCACTGTCCGACGACCAGATCGACGCATTGCACCGACCCGGTACCGCGGGGCACTTCAGTGCCGCCGACGCTCCCCTGCTCGACGAACTCGCCGAACTGCTCGGCGTCGACGATGCCGCGGAACGCGAGCGTGCGAAACGCCGGTGGCGCAAGCAGATCGCCGACGCCCAGGGCGCACTCGACATCCTCACGGGTTCGGCGCCGCAGGATCTCGAGGACGATCTGGACCCGGAACTGCTCATGGCCTACGACCTCATCGATGCGAGTCAGTTGGCGGAACGCCAGAACTATCGCCGCTACGAGACCACGGCGGAACGCGCCGCCGGGGACCGCACCTGGACCTACGGTCACGTGATCGTCGACGAGGCGCAGGAGCTGTCCGCGATGGCGTGGCGAACGATCATGCGGCGCATACCGAACCGCTGGATGACGCTCGTGGGCGACACCGCCCAGACCGGTGATCCGGCGGGAACGGAGTCGTGGCAGCGGATTCTCGAGCCGTATGTCGCGAACCGGTGGAAGAAGACCGAGCTGACGGTGAACTACCGGACGCCGGCGGAGATCATGCGGATCGCGCACGCGGTGCTCGCGGAGATCGATCCCGATCAGATGCCGCCGCAGTCGGTCCGCGAATCCGGATTCGAGCCGTGGGCACACCGCGTCGACGCGGACGCGCTACTCGACGCCGTGAGAACAGCACTCGACGCCGAGACCGGGCCGGGAACGACCACTGTGCTCGCCCCGGCACGACTGGCCGGGAGCTGGCAGCATCTGGCGTCCGATTCGGTCACGGTCGCGACCGTGAAGGAGGTCAAGGGTCTCGAATTCGATGCGGTGCTGCTCGTCGAGCCGACGGAGATCCTCGCCGATTCCTCCCGCGGTCCGAACGATCTGTACGTCGCGCTCACCCGTGCGACCCAGCGTCTCGGCGTGGTCCACTCGTCGCCACTGCCGGACGTGCTCTCCGGTCTCGCCGCGGCGACACACGACTGAGATCTCCCGTGGACGGTGCCCGAACGGTACCGTCCATCCGGGTCGTTACGGGGACGGACCATCGGTGGAGGGGACGAGCAGTGGCCTGTCGGGCAGGGGACGGGAACCAGCGGGCCGGCAGAACGGTGGGTCCGGCGTTCGTGGCGGTGATCGGGGCGTTCGTCACCGCCGCGTGCGGATCGATCGCGCCTGCGCAGGAGGAGGCACGTGCTGCGGCCTCCACCGTGTCGACGGCACCCTCGGCGGACCCACCCGACGCCCGGTTCCTGCGCGTCAGGGACGCGCTGGATTCGTCCGGCCTCGTGGCCGACGTCAACGACGACACCGTCCTGGCGGTGGTGCGCGGGGTGTGCGACCAGCTGGCCGCGGGGGTGCCGGAGCACGACGTCCTCGCCACGCTCCGGCCGATCGCCGCGTACGCGGCAGCGGCCTCGGGGACGAGCCTGTCGGCGGACGACGCCGCCGTGCTCTACCTCGAGACCGCTCGCGATACCTACTGCTGATCCTCAGCGGACGGTGTGCACCACCAGCACGTCGCACAGGGCCTTCCGGGCCACGTCCGAGGGAACGGAGCCGAGCAGCCGGCCGGTGAGCGTGTTCAGTCCGCGGTTGCCGATGACGATGAGGTCGGCGTCGACCTCGTCCACCAGTGTGAGCAACGACTCGACGGGGGCACCCACGATGGGTCGTTCGGAGATCTTCCGAGCGCCGGCAACGGTCGCCTTCTCCCGTGCGGTGCGCAGGATCTCGTAGGTCGGCGCAGAGCCGGTGACCTGGTAGGCCTCGTCCCGCAGTGCGTCGGCGGCCTGCGCGGTGTCCTTGGGATCGGCCGGATAGTAGGCGCAGGCGATCACCAGTTGGGCGCCGGCGTCCCCGGCCAGAGCGGCTGCCTTCTCCACGGCCCGATACGACGACTCGGAACCATCGGTTCCGACGACTATGGTCCGGTAGGCGCTCATTCATCCTCCATCGAGTGTGTGGTCCATCGACGCGTGCCGTCGATGCTGCCGACGGAGGACACCCACGCTCCCCCGCCCTACGCTGCGTAGACAGTAGCGGGACGGACGGTCGGTGTGGGACGTTTAGGTCTCATCCCACATTCACGCTTGACGTTACCGCGCGTCACCGTAACGGGGGCCGAACAACCCGCCGGGGAGTATTCCCGCGTCCACGAACGCGTCGCGCCACGGCAAGGCGAGATCGAGCAGTCGTTCGGCGCCCTCCTCTCCGAGCGCCCGCCACGGAGCGGCGGCGAGGTCGTCGGTCAGATCCTCGACGAGTTCGCGCACCTCGAATCCCTCGTCGGTGAGGTCACCACGACGATCGAGCAGGCCCCGCGCACGCAGGCCCGCTTCGGCGTCCGCCCACTCGCCCTTCGTCCACCCGCGCAACGTGCGTGCGGGTCCCGGAGCGAACCCGATACCGGTCGCCGTGTGGGTGACGAGCGCGTCGAGACCCGACAGCCCCGCCGTCTGCAGAGCGGCGATGTGTCCGTCCCCGCGGTACTCGCGCAACAAGGTCAATGCGTGCCACAACTGCAGGTGGGCGGGCTCGGGCCAGGGCAGATCCGCGTAGGCGGCGTACAGCGGGCGCCCCTCCGGCCCGGGAATCGCACGGGCGGCCGCGGACACGAGTCCGGCCGCTTCCTCCATCTCCGCCGATCCGAGCACATCCGGCCCGAGTACCCGCAGATAGACGGCGTCGATCCCGCGCAGTCGCGCTCCGATGACCGCGTCCGGCGCAGCGACCGTCCACACGCCCGGAACGGCCGACTCGATCAGGCGGGGCGCGAAGTTGTAGAACATCGCCGTCACCACACCGGCGCCGACAGCGCCGACCGGCGCGGACCGCGCACCCACATATTGCGGCGCGGGTTCACCGACGCCGAGCGCTGCGAGTTCGCCGCCGATCTCGGGAGCGAAATAGGCGACCGAGTGCAGAAGTTCGAGTGCACGGGCAGCACGCCCGGCCGATGAGGGCTCCATGGGTTGCGACCCTACCGAGCCCGCCCGTGCGCCCCTACTTCAGACCTGCCGCGTCCATGCCCCGCAGTTCCTTCTTCAGGTCGGAGATCTCGTCGCGCAGTCGCGCGGCGAGCTCGAACTGCAGATCGCGTGCCGCCTGCATCATCTGGTCGGTGAGTTGCTGGACGAGATCGGCCAGTTCGGCCCGTGGCATCGTCGAGGTGTCGCGACCTTCGACTACACCGGAGCTGACCGCGCGCCCGGACTCCCCCTGAGCGCGGCGACCGCGCGATGCGTTGCGTCCGGAACCGCCCACTTCGACGATCTCGGTGTCGTCGGCCTCCTGATAGACCTGATCGAGGATGTCGGCGATCTTCTTGCGCAGCGGCTTCGGATCGAGACCGTGTTCGGTGTTGTAGGCGATCTGCTTCTCGCGGCGCCGTTCGGTTTCCTCGATCGCTCGGGCCATCGAGTCGGTGATCTTGTCGGCGTACATGTGCACCTCGCCCGAGACGTTGCGCGCCGCGCGGCCGATGGTCTGGATCAGCGAGGTCGTCGACCGCAGGAAGCCTTCCTTGTCGGCGTCGAGGATCGCGACGAGCGACACTTCGGGAAGATCGAGGCCCTCACGGAGCAGGTTGATGCCGACGAGCACGTCGTATTCGCCGAGCCGCAACTGCCGCAGCAGTTCGACGCGCCGCAGGGTGTCGATGTCGGAGTGGAGATAACGCACCCTGATACCGAGTTCGAGCAGATAATCGGTGAGGTCCTCGGCCATCTTCTTGGTGAGGGTGGTCACGAGTACGCGCTCGTCGCGTTCGGCCCGTTCGCGGATCTCGTGCACGAGATCGTCGATCTGGCCCTTGGTGGGCTTGACGACGACCTGTGGGTCGACGAGACCGGTGGGGCGGATGACCTGTTCGACGAACTCGCCACCGGTACGGCCGAGTTCGTAGGGCCCGGGGGTGGCGGACAGATACACCGTCTGCCCGATGCGCGCGGCGAACTCCTCCCAGGTCAGAGGCCGGTTGTCGACCGCCGACGGAAGCCGGAACCCGAAGTCGACGAGATTGCGCTTGCGCGACATGTCGCCCTCGTACATCGCGCCGATCTGCGGCACCGTCACGTGCGACTCGTCGATGACCAGGAGGAAATCCTCCGGGAAGTAGTCGATGAGCGTCGCCGGGGCGGATCCTGCCGGGCGGCCGTCGATATGGCGGGAGTAGTTCTCGATGCCGGAACAGAAGCCGACCTGACGGATCATCTCGATGTCGTACTGGGTGCGCATGCGCAGCCGCTGGGCCTCGAGCAGCTTGCCTCGGTTCTCGAGATCGGCGAGTCGCTCCTCGAGTTCGGCCTCGATGTCCTTGACGGCGCGTTCCATACGGTCGGGGCCGGCCACGTAGTGCGTGGCGGGGAAGATCCGCAGGGAATCGACCTTGCGTACGACATCGCCGGTGAGCGGGTGCAGGTAGTAGAGCGCGTCGATCTCGTCGCCGAAGAACTCGATCCGCACGGCGAGTTCCTCGTAGGCGGGGATGATGTCGACGGTGTCGCCCTTGACGCGGAACGAGCCGCGGGTGAACGCGGTGTCGTTGCGGGTGTACTGGACGTCGACGAGCAGTCGCAACAGCGCGTCGCGCGGCACCTCGACACCGACTTCGAGCTGGATGGATCGGTCGAGATAGGACTGCGGGGTGCCGAGGCCGTAGATGCAGGACACCGAGGCGACCACCACGACATCGCGGCGGGACAGCAGGGCGGATGTCGCCGAGTGCCGCAGCCGCTCGACGTCGTCGTTGATCGAGGAGTCCTTCTCGATGTAGGTGTCGGTCTGCGCGATGTACGCTTCCGGCTGGTAGTAGTCGTAGTACGAGACGAAGTACTCGACCGCGTTGTTGGGCAGCATGTCCCGCAGCTCGTTGGCGAGCTGCGCGGCGAGGGTCTTGTTGGGCGCCATCACGAGGGTGGGACGCTGGACACGCTCGATGAGCCACGCGGTGGTCGCGGACTTGCCCGTACCGGTGGCACCGAGCAGGACGACGTCCTTCTCGCCGGCCTTCAACCGGCGTTCGAGCTCGTCGATCGCGGCGGGCTGGTCGCCGGCCGGCTCGTACTCGCTGACGACCTCGAAGCGGGTCTCGGTGCGCTCGATCTCGCCCACCGGCCGGAACTCGGAGTGGGCGACGACGGGATGTTCACTTGCGAACGCCATGCCCACCAGAGTAGGCGCTCCCCCCGACAGCCCCGGGCCGCTAGCGTGCATCCCGTGTCCGCGACCCCGCATCCTGTGAAGACGGAGACCTTCGACGTCTCCGCGAAGACCAACACCGACCCGAAGGGCTTCGTTCGGCCGGTCGACGAGTATCGCGTCGAGGAGTGGGGCCTGTACATGGCGCGCCCCGCCGATCATCCGCAGTTCCACTATCTCGAATCGTGGCTCCTGCCCGAGCTGCGGTTGCGGGCGTCGATCTTCCACTTCACCCCCGGCAACGAACGCGACCAGGACCGCTACGTCGACGTCGGTGAGTTCCGGCGCGACGGCGACGTCTGGTATTCCCGCGATCACTATCTGGATCTGATCGTCCGGACCGGCCGGGGCACGGCCGTCGAGGACGTCGACGAACTGATCGTCGCCGTGACCACCGGGCTGATCGGCGCTGCGACGGCCGAAACGGCCGTGCACACGGCGCTGCGGGCCGTGGACGGCATCGCCTCACACGGTCACGACCTCGACGCCTGGCTTCGCGAGCGGGGCGCGCCCGTCCACTGGCGCTGAGCGCTCGCCCGCCCGTGCCGGCACCGCGACCCCGAAGATCCGATCCTCATCGCAGGATCCCCTCCCGCAATGCGCGCAGGACCGCATTCGTGCGGTCCCGCGCGCCGAGTTTGAGCAGGATCGACGACACGTGATTCTTCACCGTGCCCTCGGCGAGGAACAGCGACTCGGCGATCGTGCGGTTGCCGAAGCCTTCGGCCATCAATCGCAGCACTTCGATTTCGCGTGGGGTCAGATCCTGGACTCCGACGGTGTCGTCGGTGTGCGGAGCGGACCGGATGGCGCGCAGCAGCCGGTCGGTGATCGAGGGCGCGACGAGCGTGCCTCCCCCGTCGAGGGTGCGCACTGCACAGGCGAGCTGGTCCAAGGTCACGTCCTTGAGCAGATATCCGCGAGCTCCGGCCCGCAGCGCCGCGAGCACGAGTGCGTCGTCGTCGAAGGTCGTGAGCACGAGCACGGGAACCTCGATGCCCTGCTCGCGAAGGCGGTCGAGCGTCCAGATGCCGTCGGCACCGGGCATGCGCAGGTCGAGGAGCACGACATCCGGGGACGTCACGACGATGACCTCGAGTGCGATCCGCCCGTCGTCCGCCTCACCGACCACCTCGAAGCCCGCCATCTCCAGCAGGGTCCGGATGCCCTGCCGCACGAGGGTCTGATCATCGACCACCACGAGACGGGTCACGACGCGGCCACCCGGGCCGTCACGCGGAAGCCCCGGCTCCCGTCGACGGTCACCCCTCCGCCGAGCTCCTCGAATCGCTCGGACAGTCCCCGCAGGCCGTTCCCGATCACCGGTGTGCGGGCACCGGAACCGTCGTCGACGGCCGACATCACGGTCCCCGTGCCGTCGCCGGTCACGGTGACCCGGAGTTCCCGGGCCCCGGCGTGACGGAGGGTGTTGGTGACGATCTCCTGCAACGCCCGCACGAAGGCGACGACTTCCTCGTCCCCCACCCGCACATCGGGATCGACGGCGATCGACACATCCAGGCCGGGAAGGTCGTGCGCCACCCTGTGCAGTGCGTCCGCGAGATCGCGTGGTTCGGCGCGCAACTCCCCCACCGTGTTCCGGACGTCGGCGAGGAGTGCGCGTGCGACCCCGGCCGCACGCTCGACGTGTTCGTGCGCCCCGTCGCCGTCGCGATGGCGGGCGGCCTCGAGTTCGAGGGCGAGCACGGTGAGCTGGTGACCGATCAGATCGTGGAGGTCGCGGGAGATACGCAGGCGTTCGGCGGTGCGCGCCGATTCGGCCAGCAGCACCGTCGCAGCCCGTAGCTCGACGTGGGTCTCGGCGAGTTCCCGGCGCATGCGCTGCTCCCGGAGCAGGGACACCGAACCGAAGACGGTGGCGAGTTGGATCAGCAGATAGAAGCCGACCATCAGCGGGATCTCGCCGGACGCACCCGGGATCGCGCCGGACGCGGCGAGCACCACCGTGTTCAGCGCGACGATCGTCAGCGCCACCCGCACCGGTACCAGATAGACGCTCACCGCAGCGGTGACGACCAGCAGGATCGGCAGCAATCCCACCGCCGGAGCGGTCGCGACCACACCCCACGACGATCCGACGGCGACGGCGAGTGCGACACGGGCCCTCCGCGCGCGCTGTTCGATCACCGCCGCCCAGAACAACGCCATCACGGTGACGACGAACAGCGCGGCCCACACGGCCCTGGGGATCCTCGGTGTCGCGGCTCCGAACAACACCGGAAGTCCCACGGCCACCACGATCACGAGCATCGCCAGGCCCGACAGCTCGTCTGCAGTCCATCGACGCACATCACCACTGTAGGGCTCGGTGACCTCGGCGGAGGGTGCCGGAAGTCATGGGCGTCGATCCCGACCTTCGGCACACGCGCAGCGGGAACGTCCGCTCGTAGCGTCGAGGACATGGACGATCCCGAGAACGGGCAGGGCACGCCGGCGATCGTCGCCGAGCACCTGTACAAGCACTACGGCGACGCGGTCGCCGTTCACGATGTGAGTCTGACGGTCGGCGTCGGTGAGACCGTCGGGATCGTGGGGGTGAACGGCGCCGGCAAGACGACCACGGTCGAGACGATCGCCGGATTGCGGACGCCCGACGGCGGCAGGGTGCGCGTGCTCGGACTCGATCCCCGGCGGGATCGAACCGCGCTGCGGCAGGTGCTCGGCGTCCAAGTGCAACGGGCGGCCCTTCACCACGCGCTGACCGCGCGGGAACTCGTCGACCTGTACCGCAGCTTCTACCCCGATCCCGTTCCGGCCGCGGAACTCCTGGACTCGGTCGGACTGTCCGACCGGGGCGACATGCGGTTCGAGGATCTCTCCGGCGGTCAGCAGCAACGGTTGTCGGTGGCACTCGCACTCGTGGGCAGGCCCCGCGTGGTGATCCTCGACGAACTCACCACCGGGCTCGACCCACGAGCGCGGCGCCGGATGTGGTCGGCGATCGAACGGTTGCACGCCGACGGCGTCGCGGTGCTGCTGGTCAGCCATGCGATGGAGGAGATCGAGCATCTGTGCGGCCGGGTCGTGCTGGTCGACCACGGACGCGTCGTCGCGGCCGGCACTCCCGCGGGGATCGTCGAGAGCGCCGGGGCCACCGACCTGGACGACGCCTTCGTCGCACTCACCGGCCGGGACCTCGGGGAGATGCGATGACGGCCCCGAGGACTCACCGCCCGGGCGCTGCGGCGTGGCTGATGCTGATCCGCTGCGAGGCGAAGATGGTGGCGCGGGACACCGCCGGGCTCGTCGTGCCGATCGGGTTGCCGTTGCTGATCCTGGCGATGAGTGCGTCGACAGCGAGCTCCGAGACGGTGGTGAACGACCGCACGGTGCTCGAGGTGTTCGTCCTGCCCTTGGTGATCGCGATCGTGGTCGCCACGATCGGGATCGTCAACATGCCCAGTTTTCTCGCCTACTACAGGATTTCGGGCATCCTGCGGAGACTGTCCGTCACGCCCGCGTCGCCCGCGATGGTGCTCGTCGCCCAGGCCGTCGTCGGCGCCGTGCAGACACTGTTCGGTGTCGGTGCGGCTGTGCTCACGGCATTCTTGCTCTTCGCTGCTCGCCCGCCCGTCGATCCGTTCACCGCGGTGGGCGTCTTCGCCCTGATCATGGGGGCGATGTATGCCGTGGGGATGATCGTCGCGGCGATCGCGCCGACTCCCAACGCGGCGGTGGCGATCGGACTCGTCGTCTTCTTCGCCCTGGGAGCGTGCGGCGGGTTGTTCGGCAGTCCCGATGCGCTGCCCGATCCGGTCGTGCAGGCCGGGCGGTGGCTGCCCTTCGGGGCGTCCGTGGAGGCGCTGTCGGCGGCGTGGGCCGGCACCGCGATCGCACCCGCGAACCTCATCGGTCTCGCCACCGCGATGGGGGTGGGCTCGGCGGTCGCCGCGACGGTCTTCCGGTGGGATCGTTCGTGACGGGGGCGGACGTTTCCGGGATCAGCCCAGGTGGTTGCCGAGCAGTTCCCGGAAGGAGGTTCCGTCCGTCCGGACCGAGTTTCCCGACACGCGCGTCGCAGGTCCGTCCGCGACGGCGCCCCGCGTGACCTGCCGAGCCAATTCTTCTGCAGCCCTGCCGATTCGGCTCTTCAGCGCGGCACCGGCCGCACCGGCCCCGAAGTCCTCGGTGGCGGCGAACACCCCAGTGGGTACGACGAGCGCGCGCAGATAGGTCAACAGCGGGCGCATCGCATGGTCGAGGACCAGCGAGTGCCGCGGGCTCCCCGCGGTCGCCGCGATCACCGTGGGCACGCCGGTGAGCGTGTCCGGGTCGAGTGCGTCGAAGAACATCTTGAACAGGCCCGAGTAGCCGGCGGCGAACACCGGGGTCACCGCGATCAGACCGTCGGCGGTGGCGAGTTGCTCGCGGGCGCGGGCCACCGCCGCGGTGGGCACACCTGCGATGAAGGTGGTCGCGAGGTCCTTCGCGAGGTCCCGCACTTCGATCACCTCGATCTCCGCATGGTCACCTCGTGCACCGACCGCGGCACGGGTGGCCTCGGCGATGCGGTCGGCGAGCAGACGGGTCGCAGACGGCGCGGACAGGCCGCCGCTGACGACGACGATGCGCTGCGTCATCGAACTTCGGCCTCCTCCTGCGTGAGGTCGACGCGGGCCGGGATCACCTGCCGGTGCGGTGAGTCGGGGCCTTGCGCGACGAGGGAGCCGTGCGTGGGCGGATCGGACGGCACGTGGGCGGGGCGGCGGCGCTCGAATTCCGTGCGCAGCACCGGCACGACCTCGCGCCCGAGGATCTCGATCTGGTCGAGCACCACGTCGAGCGGTAGGCCGGCGTGGTCCATGAGGAAGAGCTGACGCTGGTAGTCGCCGGCATAGTCCGCGAAGCCGAGCGTGCGTTCGATGACCTGTTCGGGGGTGCCGACGGTCAGCGGCGTCGTCGCGGTGAACTCCTCGAGTGACGGGCCGTGGCCGTAGACGGGCGCATTGTCGAAGTAGGGGCGGAAGATCCGCTTGGCTTCCGCCTCGGTCTCGGCCATGAACACCTGCCCACCGAGCCCGACGATCGCCTGGTCGGCTGCGCCGTGGCCGTACTGTTCGAAGCGCTGCCGGTACAGGGCGATCATCTGCTGGATGTGTTCCCGGTTCCAGAAGATGTTGTTGTGGAAGAAGCCGTCGCCGTAGAAGGCGGCCTGTTCGGCGATCTCGGGCGACCGGATGGAACCGTGCCACACGAAGGGCGGGGTGTCGTCGAGCGGCCACGGAGTGGAGGTGTAGCCGTGCAACGGGGTGCGGAACTTGCCTTCCCAGTCGACGACGCGTTCACGCCAGAGCCGGCGCAGCAGGTGGTAGTTCTCGATGGCGAGAGGGATGCCTTGGCGGATGTCCTTGCCGAACCACGGATAGACGGGCCCGGTGTTCCCGCGGCCCATCATGAGGTCGACGCGGCCACCGGACAGGTGCTGCAACATCGCGAAGTCCTCGGCGATCTTCACCGGGTCGTTGGTGGTGACGAGGGTCGTGGCGGTCGAGAGGATCAGTTTCTCGGTCTTCGCGGCGATCCAGCCGAGCATGGTCGTCGGGGAGGAGGGAACGAAGGGCGGGTTGTGGTGTTCACCGGACGCGAAGACGTCCAGGCCCACCTCCTCGGCCTTCAGCGCGATCGTCGTCATCGCGGTGATGCGTTCGTGTTCGGTGGGGACCCGGCCCGTCGTGGGGTCGCGCGTCACGTCGCCGATGGTGAAGATGCCGAACTGCACGGTCGAACCTCCGTCAGGTAGTTGAACTGTCAACTACTCTAACGGGTGGGGTCCCGGGATCATTCCCCGGCGCGGGATACGCCGGGGTCCGGCCGCAGCCGGACCTACCAGCCGGTGGCCTCGGCCCACTCCCACGCGCGATGGTGGGCCCGATCGAACCACGGCGCCTTGAGGGCGGCATAGGCGGCCGTCACCTCCGCACCCTCCGGCCGCTGGGCCGCCCGGGAGGCGGCGTCGGTCTTGAGGTCGGCGTACTCGCGCTTCGCGGTCTCCACCGCGGACAGCCAGTCACGCAGCAGCAAGGCGAACCGCTGGGCGGGCCAGCCGTCCACCCGGACGGCCACCCGCGCGGGCCGGCCGGGGTCGGCGCTGCCGTGCATCCGCATCTCCCACACTGCGGGGTCGGTCTCTCCCCCGGCACCGTAGGACGGCCTCGGTTCGTCGGTCACCACGTCGTCGATACGCGGGAAGCCCGCTGCGGCCAGGGCCGGTGCGAGCGCGTCGGCTGCGGCGAGATCGGCCACCGTGATCTGCAGGTCGATGACATCGACGGCGGCCAGACCGGGCACCGCGGTGGAGCCCACGTGGTCGATGCGTTTCGCCGCACCTCCTGCGGCGAGGGCGAGGCGGGCGATGAGCCGCTGGGCCTGACGGTGCCATTCCTCGCGGGCGGGCACGACGACCGGCTCGGGGGTGACGGCCACGCCGGTGCGCAGATTCTCCTCGAAGGGCAGCAGGCGGTCGGCCCACAACCGCCGGACCTGCTCGACCAGCACCTGCTGGTCGCCGGTGTTGTCGAGCCAGACGTCGGCGACCTCGCGACGCTGCTCCTCCGTCGCCTGCGCCGCGATCCGCGCCCGTGCGTCGGTCTCGGGCATGCCGCGCAGTTCGACCAGCCGGCGGATCCGCTCGGACTCGGCGGCGTGCACCACCGCCACGAGATGGAAGGCCGGCGCCATTCCACCCTCGACGAGCAACGGGATGTCCTGGACGACCACGGCGTCCTCGGGTGCGGCGGCGACCAACTCGGCGGTACGGCGTCCGACCCGGGGATGGGTGATGGCGTTGAGAACGGTGCGTGCGTCGTCGCTCGCGAATGCCTTCGCCGCGAGGGCCGGGCGATCCAGCGTCCCGTCGGGGTGGAGGATGTCCTCGCCGAAGGCATCGACGAGTTCGGCGAGGCCGTCGGATCCGGGAGCGACGATCTCCCGCGCGACGACATCGGAATCGACGATCACCGCCCCGAGTTCGACGAGCTCCTTCGCGACGGTCGACTTGCCCGCGCCGATACCTCCGGTCAATCCCATTCGCAGCACGCCGCCCAGTGTCGCACCTCACCACCGGGTGAATGCGCCCGACCCGCCACGATTACGGCTTCGTCACGGGGTGGTCACGAGCCGGTCGCAGTGAGCGTCGAGGGCTGACACACCCCCTCCTACCTGCGGTAAATGCACCGTATTCGGCGTCGGCTCCGATATCGTTCGCTTCGAAGCGTCCGACCCGGCTCGTCCGGATCATCGAGAAGGCAGGCCATGCGATCCTCCACCTCACCCACAGGTCGGCATCGCCTCGGCATGGAAAACGGTGTTCACTGCATCCTCATCCCCGAGGTCGCTGCCGCCCTCGCCGAGCACCGGCGGAACTGGTTCACCGCACTGCTGACGAACGCGCGGCACAGCCACGCGACGATGCGCAAGCGTGCGACGGCCCTGCCCGCCCAATGGGCGACTCCCGCCGTGGGGTGAGCCTGCCGTGAGGTGAACACCCGAGACATCGACGAAACGAGACCGGTCCCCTCCTCGGAGGGGACCGGTCTCGTTTTCGACCCTGAAGCACCGTGCCCGACAACAGCAGGGAGCCGTAAAGCGGACGACCCCGCACCGAGTGTGGTGCGGGGTCGTCCGTGGGAACTATCTGTCAGGCGTTGCCGGACAGCTTCTCGCGCAGAGCGGCGAGCTGGGCGTCGCTCGCGAGCGATCCGCCGCCGGTGGTCTCCGGCGCTGCCTCGGCACCCGACTCGGACGAGTAGTTGCCACCGGACACGCCGGCTGCAGCCTCGGCCGCCTCGTCGGCAGCCATCTTCTCGATCTGAGCGGTGTGCATCTTGTGGCGACGCTCGGCCTCGGCGTAGCGGGACTCCCACTCCTCGCGCTGCTTCTCGTAGCCCTCGAGCCATTCGTTGGTCTCGGGATCGAAGCCCTCGGGGAAGATGTAGTTGCCCTGCTCGTCGTAGCTGTCGGCCATGCCGTACTTGGACGGGTCGAACTCGGCGGTGTAGTCCTCGTTCGCCTGCTTCAGCGACAGCGAGATACGACGACGCTCGAGGTCGATGTCGATGACCTTGACCATCGCGTCGTCGCCGACCGCGACGACCTGGTCCGGAACCTCGACGTGGCGCTCGGCCAGCTCGGAGATGTGGACGAGGCCCTCGATGCCCTCCTCGACGCGCACGAACGCACCGAACGGAACGAGCTTGGTGACCTTGCCCGGCACGATCTGGCCGATCGCGTGGGTCCGGGCGAACTGACGCCACGGATCTTCCTGCGTCGCCTTGAGCGACAGGGACACGCGCTCGCGATCGAGATCGACGTCGAGAACCTCGACGGTGACCTCGGTGCCGACCTCGACGACCTCGGAGGGATGGTCGATGTGCTTCCAGGACAGCTCGGAGACGTGCACGAGGCCGTCGACACCGCCGAGATCGACGAACGCGCCGAAGTTGACGATGGAGGACACGACGCCCTTGCGGACCTGGCCCTTCTGGAGCTGGTGCAGGAACTCGCTGCGGACCTCGGACTGGGTCTGCTCGAGCCATGCGCGGCGCGACAGAACCACATTGTTGCGGTTCTTGTCGAGCTCGATGATCTTGGCCTCGATCTCCTTGCCGACGTACGGCTGGAGGTCGCGGACGCGACGCATCTCGACGAGCGAGGCGGGCAGGAAGCCGCGCAGGCCGATGTCGAGGATCAGGCCGCCCTTGACGACCTCGATGACGGTGCCCTTGACGGCCTCGTCCTTCTCCTTGAGCTCCTCGATCGTGCCCCAGGCGCGCTCGTACTGCGCGCGCTTCTTGGACAGGATCAGACGGCCTTCCTTGTCCTCCTTGGTGAGGACGAGAGCCTCGACCTCATCGCCCACCGACACGACCTCGTTGGGGTCGACGTCGTGCTTGATGGAGAGCTCGCGGGACGGGATGACGCCTTCGGTCTTGTAACCGATGTCGAGCAGCACCTCGTCGCGATCGACCTTGACGATGGTGCCTTCGACGATGTCGCCATCGTTGAAGTACTTGATCGTGGCGTCGATGGCGGCGAGGAAATCCTCGGCGGAGCCGATGTCGTTGACGGCTACCTGCGGCGAGGTGACGGTGGTGGAGGCCATGTGTTGAGTTGCTCCGGACGGGTTGATAGTCGGTTGGTCAAATGCGGTCGGGCACGTGAATCACTCACTGCGACACGGCGATGCGCGAATCACGGCGAGCTTCGTGGATCGACCTCGGGCCGAACTGCGGACACTCGCGATCACCAGGCTACGCGCCTCGGGGGGAGGTGGGCAAACCGATGTCCTTGCGGGCATCTGCCACCCACTAGGCTGCAGGATATGTCCGGCTCCGAGAACACCCCTGTTTCAGACCTTTCCACCGCTCCGGATCGGGCCGACGACGAGACCGGACGACACGCGATCGCGGCGGAGATCCTCGGTGAGACCCGGGCCACCCGGATCCGGCTCGGTTCCCTCGAGAGCGAGCGCGCCAACCGGGTGTGGTGGGACGCCGACACCGAGGACTACCACCGCACACACGGCGAGTTCCTCGGAGTGGACACTCCCGAGGGGGAATTCGTGTGGTGTCCGGAGGGGCTGCACGAGGCGGACGTACAACTGCTCGGCCCCGTCGCCGGACGCGACGTCCTCGAACTCGGCTGCGGTTCGGCCCCCTGCACCCGCTGGCTGGCCGGGCAGGGCGCCCGGGCGGTCGGCCTGGACATCTCGGCAGGCATGCTGCAGCGCGGGCTCGCCGCGATGGCCGCCTCCGGACGGACGGTCCCGCTCGTGCAGGCCGGCGCCGAGAATCTGCCCTTCGCCGACGCGAGCTTCGACATCGTGTGTTCGGCCTTCGGCGCGGTGCCCTTCGTCGCCGATTCCGGTCGTGTCATGCGCGAGGTCGCGCGGGTGCTGCGGCCGGGCGGCCGATGGGTGTTCTCGGTGAACCATCCGATGCGCTGGATCTTCCCCGACGATCCGGGAGAACACGGCCTGATCGCCATGTTCCCCTATTTCGACCGGACCCCCTATGTCGAGGTCGATCCCGCGGGCAGACCGACCTACGCCGAACACCACCGCACCGTGGGCGACCGGGTGCGCGAACTCGTCGCCGCGGGTCTCGAGGTCTACGACATCGTCGAGCCGGAGTGGCCCGACCACCTCGACCGCGAGTGGGGACAGTGGAGCCCGCTGCGCGGGTCCGTCTTCCCCGGCACCGCCATCTTCTGCAGTCGCAAACCCCGCTGACCCGGACTCACAGCAACCGCGACAGGAACTCCTTGGTCCGGCTCTGCTGCGGGTCGGACAGCACGGTGCGGGGGTCGCCGGCCTCGACGACCACGCCACCGTCCATGAACACCAGCTGGTCGGCGACCTCGCGCGCGAAGCCCATCTCGTGGGTGACCACGACCATCGTCATGCCGCCGGCCGCGAGATCGCGCATCACCGCGAGCACCTCGCCGACAAGTTCGGGGTCGAGAGCCGAGGTGGGCTCGTCGAACAGCATGAGCTTGGGATCCATCGCGAGCGCACGGGCGATCGCGACACGCTGCTGCTGTCCGCCGGAGAGCTGGGCGGGATAGGCATCGATCTTGTCGGCGAGGCCCACCCGCGCGAGCAGATCGCGGGCCTTCTCGACCGCGACGTCCCGCTTGATCTTCTTGACGAGGACCGGGGCCTCGACGACGTTCTCGAGCACGGTGCGGTGCGGGAACAGGTTGAAATGCTGGAACACCATGCCGATGTCACGCCGCTGGCGTGCGGCGACGCGCGGGTGCAGTTCGTAGAGCTTCGAACCGCGCTCGGCGTAGCCGACGAGGTCGCCGTCGACGTACAGACGCCCCGCATCCACGCGTTCGAGATGGTTGATGCACCGCAGAAAGGTCGACTTCCCGGATCCGGACGGCCCGATCAAGCAGGTGACCTGACCGCGCCCGACCTCGAGCGAGATGCCCTTGAGCACTTTGACCGCGCCGTAGCTCTTGCAGACCCGATCGGCCCGGACCATCGGCGTGTCGACGGACGTCATAAGCGTTCCTCTCCCGGTGCTCCGGGCTTCGGCGTGGGCTTGCCGGCCTCGGTGATCGGTGTGTTCTGTGCGTCGGCGAGTGCTTGCAGCTGACGAGCCGTGAGCTGTCGGCTCAGCCCCTTCGAATAATGCCGTTCCAGGTAGTACTGGCCGATCATGAGGATGCTGGTGATGGCCAGATACCAGGTGGCCGCGACGAGCAGCAGCGGAATCGGCTGGAAGTTCGCACCCGAGATGTCACGGGCCCGGCCGTACAGTTCGAGGCTGTAGGGCACCGCGGCGACGAGCGAGGTCGTCTTGAGCATGCTGATCAGCTCGTTGCCGGTCGGCGGGATGATCACCCGCATGGCCTGCGGAAGCACGGTGCGGCGGATGGTCTGCGTCCACGACATTCCGAGCGCCGTGGACGCCTCGACCTGCCCTTCGGGCACCGAGGTGATGCCGGCCCGCACGATCTCCGCCATATACGCCGCTTCGTTGAGGGCCAGGCCGATGACGGCGAACAGGAAGGCCGCGTTCAGGCCCTGCACGTCGATGTGGACGAATTGGTGGACGAACGGGATCCCGAGGTCGATCTGCTTGTAGATCGACGGGAACAGCCCCCACAGCACGAGCTGCACGTACACCGGAGTGCCCCGGAAGACCCACAGATACAGCCACGCGACCGAGCGCAGTACCGGGTTCGGAGACAGGCGCATCACCGCGAGTACCACGCCCAGGGCCACGGCGGCGAGCATCGCGAGGACGGTCAGCTGCACCGTCTTCCACGCCGCGGCGGTGATGCGTCGGTCGAACAGGTACTGGGCGTAGATGTCCCAGCGGTAGGCCTCGTTGGTGGCCGCACCCCAGGCGAACAGCCCGAGTGCGATCAGGACGATCGCACCGGAGATCCAGCGTCCGGGATGCCGCAGGGGTACTGCGCGGATCGGTTCCGGTTCGTCCGGCCGCGGTTCCGCGGATCTCGCGGACGTGGACTCGCTCATGGTTCCCTCTCTCAGCTCGTCGCGCCGTTGATCTGCGACGTGGCGATCGCCCCGTCCTCCATGCCCCAGCGTTCGGTGATCTCGCCGTACACACCGGAATCGATCAGCTGCTGCACCGCCTGCTGCAGGACGGGAGCGAACGGCGAGCCCTTGGCCACGACGAATCCGTAGGGCGCCGCGTCGAAGACCTCGCCGGCGGGTTCGAGCCGCCCCTCACTGCGTGCGATGACGTACGCCGTGACCGGCGAGTCCGCGGACAGCGCGTCCACCCGTCCGAGGATCAGGGCGTTGGCGGCTTCGTCCTGGCTGTCGTACTTGACCTTGTCGATGGGGGGAAGACCCCGGGCGACGCAGTCCTCGCTCTTGGCCGGGACCTCCTCGAGATCCTCGATGGTGGTGGTCTGCACGGCCACGCGCAGCCCACAGGCATTGTCGGGATCGACCGGTTCCCCGGTGCGCTGCGCCCACTGCACCCCCGCGCTGTAGTACGTGACGAAGTCGACGGATTCCTCCCGCTCCTTCGTGTCGGTGAAGGAGGACGATCCCATCTCGAAGGTGCCGGCCTGCACCGCGGGAATGATCCGGTCGAAGTCCGCCTCGTTGAACACCGGCGTGAGCCCGAGCACGTCCCCGACCGCCTGGACCAGTTCGACACCGAATCCGACGATGCTGCCGTCGTCGTCCTTGAACTCGTTGGGCGCGTACGGGACGTTGACCCCGACGTCGAGTGTTCCGCCGTCGGCGACGTCGGGTGGCAGCAATTCCGCCACGGCCTCGACCTTCTCCGCGCGGATCCGGTCGCCGGCCGGGACGGTCGATTCGGTGTTGACCACGCACCCGGTCGCGACGGCGAGCACGGCCAGGATTCCGGCCGGTCTGCTCAGCCTCCGGAGGTGGCCGTGCACGGCCGCGGCCCGGCGTCGGGTGTGCACTGCTCGATTCACAGTCGCACAGTATCCAACCCGGGGTGGGGTCGAATGCAAACCTGCACTCAGGCGCCCAGTCGCGCGACGACGCCGGCGGTGAACTCCGCCGTCGACGCCGTGCCACCGAGATCGGCCGTCGCGGTGCCTGCCGCGATCGTGGCGCGCACCGCGTCCTCGATGATGCGGGCGGCAGCGGTGAAGTGGGAGTCGACGCGGGCACCGAGACGATCGAGAAGCATTGCGGCGGAAAGGATGAGCGCGACAGGATTCGCGCGCCCGAGACCGGCGATGTCGGGGGCGGCGCCGTGGGCGGCCTGCGCCATGGCCTTCGTCCGCGAGGCGTTGATCGACGCGGCGGTTCCGAGGGAGCCGGAGAGTTCGGCCGCGAGATCGGACAGGATGTCGCCGAACATGTTCTCCGTCACTACGACGTCGAACTCCTCGCCGCGGCGCACGAGCAGGGCGGCCATCGCGTCGACGTGCCGGTCGTCCACGGTGACGCTCGGATACAGGCGACCCACTTCCTCGCAGACGTCCCGGAACAGGCCCGTGGTGTGTGAGAGCACGTTCGCCTTGTGCACGATGGTGACCCGCTTGCGACGCCGCGACGCGAGGTCGAAGGCGGTGTGCGCGATGCGTTCGCAGGCGGCGCGGGTGACGACCCCGACGGCGAGGGCGATGTCGGGGGTGGGCATGAACTCCCCGCTGCCGACGGCCATGTTGCGATCGGCGTAGAAACCCTCGGTGTTCTCGCGGACGACGACGAGATCCATCTCGGGCGAGACGGACGGTGCTCCCGGGAGCGCACAGGCGGGACGGATGTTCGCGTACAGGTCGAAATGTTTGCGGATCCGCCCGCCCGGGGTGAGTTCGCCCCGGAACTGCGGCGGATAGGAGGCACTGTCGTGGGGGCCGAGGATCCACGCGTCGAGACCGGCGAGGCTCTCGAGGGTCTCCTCCGGGAGGGGCGTGCCGTGGCTGTCGATGGCCGCGGCGCCGATGGGCAGCGGCACCCAGTCGACTGCGACTCCCCCGGCCGCGGCGACGGCCGCATCGACGACGGTGCGGGTCGCCGGCACGATCTCACGGCCGATCCCGTCCCCTTCCAGGATTCCGATGCGATGGTGCTGAAGCGTTGCGGTCTCGTCCGTCACCCGGTCATCATTGCCTACCGTGGTCCAGTCGGTGGAAGTCCTCCTCGACCCCCGTCTCGATGCCGTGGTGCGGGACGAATGGTCGCGATTGCTCGAGGCGGGTGTGGGCAGTCAGGGGCGCGTGCGCGCCGAATCCAACCGCCCGCACGTCACCCTGTTCGTCGCGGGTGCCCTGCCCACCGAGTTCGACGACGCGTTGCGCGCTGTACTCCCGCCGCGGCCCCTGGCGGTCCGGCTCGGTGGTGTCGTGGTCTTCGGTAGCCGGCACGCGACTCTCGCGAGGACGGTCGTGCCCTCGATCGCCCTGCTCGAACTCCACGCACGGGTGTTCGAGATCCTCGCGGGATGCCCGGGAATTCCGGCGCACATCCGGCCGGGTGAGTGGACACCGCACGTGACACTCGCACGACGTGTGCCCGTGGCGCGGATCGGCGTGGCACTCGCGGCGACGCAGACTCCCGAGACGCGATTGGCGGGTGCGAGCGGCGGCGTCCGGCGGTGGGACGGGGAGAGCAGACGCGAGTGGTCGCTCACCTGACCGGAAGACGACGCGTCAGAACCGGTAGTCGCCGAATTGCGTCTTCTCCCAACGGGTATCGGGTGTGCGTCCGAGGAGGGCGAGGACGTCGAGGAGGAGTACGGTTCCCAGGACCACGAGCGCGAGAACGATCATGCCTCCCAGCCTGCTGCCTCGTCGATCTCCGCAACAGTGGCAGAATTGTCAGCAAACGTCGATTTTCTGCCACCGGGCTGTCACACTGTCCACATGGCCGGAACACCTGGGGCAGGCAAGCTCGAGAAGGTGGTCGTACCCCTCCTCCCCTACGTCGAGACGTTCGAGCTCGGTGTGGCGTGCGAGGTGTTCGGTTTCGACCGCTCCGACGACGGTCTGCCCACCTACGACTTCCATCTCGTCGCGGCGAGCTCCGAACCCGTGCGCACCCGCTTCGGGTACACCATCGACGTACCCGGCACCCTCGACCTGCTCGACGAGGCCGATCTGATCCTCGTACCCGCCGTGAGCAGCGACGGTCCGCCGCTCGACGAGGAAAGCCTCGGGCCGCTCCTCGCGAAGTTGCGGGCCGCGGTCGACCGCGGTGCGCGCGTGGCGAGCATGTGCACCGGAGCGTTCGTCCTCGGCGCGGCGGGACTGCTCGACGGGCGCCGCTGCACGACCCACTGGATGCACGCGGAACGTCTCGCACGGATGTACCCGGCGGCGCAGGTCGACCGGGACGTGCTCTATGTCGACGACCATCCGGTCCTCACCGCCGCGGGCACCGCGGCAGGCATCGACCTGTGCCTGCACATCGTGCGTACCGTGCAGGGTTCGCACGTCGCCAACACGATCGCCCGGCGCATGGTGGTGCCACCGCATCGCGACGGCGGGCAGGCGCAATACGTCGCGATGCCGCTGCCCGAGTGCAAGGACGAGTCGCTGGCGCCGCTGCTGGACTGGATGAGCGCGCATCTCGATCAGGACCTGCCCGTGGCCGTCCTGGCGCAGAAGGCACACATGTCGCCGCGTACCTTCGCACGCCGTTTCGTCGCCGAGGTCGGGGTCACCCCGGGCCGCTGGCTCCGCGACCAGCGTGTCCTCGCAGCCCAGCGGCTGCTCGAAGAGACGGATCTGCCCGTCGACGTGGTGGCCGACCGAGTCGGGTTCGGAACCGCCGCGGTGCTGCGGCAGCATTTCCTGCGGCTGCGGCAGACCACTCCGCAGGCCTACCGCCGCACCTTCCGACGCGTACCCGAGCCGGCCGGAGTGTGACGGATCCGTCCACTCGCCCACCGTCTACGCGCCACCGGAGCCGGGCCGGTCACGTAGCGTGGGCGGAAGGAACACCGTAACGGGAAGAAACAACGGCGGCCGGATGTTGGACCCGTCGACACGCCCGACCGAAAGGATTTCCGTGGCAACCAAGGCTCTCACCCAGCAGGACTTCGACGAGGTCGTCACGAGCAACGACATCGTGCTCGTCGACTTCTGGGCCGACTGGTGCGGCCCGTGCAAGCAGTTCGCCCCCACCTTCGAAGCATCCTCGGAGAAGCACCCCGACGTGGTGCACGCGAAGGTCGACACCGAGGCCGAGCAGGCCATCGCGGCAGCCGCGAACATCCGCTCGATCCCCACGATCATGGCCTTTCGGGAAGGCATCCTGGTCTACAACCAGGCAGGTGCCCTTCCGCCCGCTGCTCTCGAGGATCTCCTCTCGCAGGTCAAGCAACTCGACATGGACGACGTCCGCCAGCAGATCGCACAGGCCCGCGCCGACCAGGGCTGACCGGCTCGCGACGACGGCGCCCGCCCCGGCAGTTCGGGGCGGGCGCCGTCGATGGGGTCGGCCGAGCGCTCAGTGCGCGGCCGCGTCCCAGCTGCGGCCGTAACCGACCGACACCTCGAGCGGCACCGACAGTTCGATCACCGAATCCATCTTCTCGCGCACCAGGGCCTCGACCTGCTCACGTTCCGCGGCCACGACCTCGAGAACGAGTTCGTCGTGTACCTGCAGCAGCATCCGGGAGCGCAGCCCCGCCTCGCGCAACGCATTCTGCACGTCGATCATGGCGACCTTGATGATGTCGGCTGCCGTGCCCTGGATGGGAGCGTTGAGCGCGGCCCGCTCGGCGATCTCGCGGCGCTGCCGGTTGTCGCTGTTGAGGTCGGGCAGATAGCGCCGCCGCCCGTACAGCGTCGAGGTGTACCCGACCTTGCGGGCGTCTTCGACCACGTTGTACAGATAGTCGCGCACGCCGCCGAAGCGCGTGAAGTACGCCTCCATCTGTTCGCGGGCCTCGTCGGTGGAGATCTTCAGCTGCTGCGCGAGTCCGTACGCGCTCAGTCCGTAGGCGAGGCCGTAGGACATCGCCTTGACGCGTCGGCGCAGTTCGGGGGTGACCTCCTCGAGCGGCAGGCCGAACGCCCGGGACGCCACGAAGGTATGCAGATCCTCACCGGTGCGGAAGGCCTCGATGAGCCCCGCATCGCCCGACAGATGGGCCATGATGCGCATCTCGATCTGGCTGTAGTCGGCCGTGAGCAGCATGTCGAACCCGTCGCCCACGACGAATCCGTCGCGGATCCGGCGGCCCGCCTCGGTACGCACCGGGATGTTCTGAAGGTTCGGGTCCGTCGACGACAGCCGGCCCGTCGCTGCGACGGTCTGGTTGAAGGTGGTGTGGATGCGGCCGTCGTCGGCGATCGACTTGATCAGACCGTCGACGGTCGTCTTCATCTTCGTCGACTCGCGATGGGCGAGCAGGTGTTCGAGGAAGGGATGGCCCGTCTTGTCGAACAGGTTCTGCAACGCGTCCGCATCGGTGGTGTAACCGGTCTTGGTCTTCTTCGTCTTCGGCATCTCGAGTTCGTCGAACAGCACGACCTGCAGTTGCTTCGGCGAACCGAGATTGATCTGCTTGCCGATGACCTCGTAGGCCGCGTTCGCGGCGGCAGCGACCTCGGCTGCGAACTCCGACTGCAGGTCGTTCAGGTGTGCCGTGTCCACGGCGATACCGGTGGCCTCGAGATCCGCCAGCACCTCGAGCAGCGGGAGTTCCATCTCGGTGAGCAGCCGGACCGACTCGATCTCCTCGAGTTCGGTGTCGAGCGCCGCCGCGAGATCGACGACGGCGCGCGCCGCGAGGATCTGGCTCTCCGCTGCTTGCAGATCCGCGGAGTCCTCCTCGTCGAGAAGCGAGAGTTGTTGCGCTCCGGTGTCTTCCACCCTCAGCTCACGCTTGAGATAGCGCAGCGAGAGATCGTCGAGTTTGAACGTACGCTGCCCGGGCCGCACGAGATAGGCGGCGAGAGCGGTGTCGCTGGTGATACCGGCCGGTGACCAGCCGCGTCCACGCAGCGCGTGGATGGCGGGCTTCGCCTCGTGCACGGCCTTCTCGATCGCGGGATCGGCCAGCCATGCGGCGAGCGCGTTCTCGTCCTCGGGGGTGAGCGCCAGGGTGCTCACATAGGCACCCTCACCGTCTGCGCCGGCAACGGCGATCGCCGTCGCGTCGCCACCGTAGGGAGTGCCGGTTCCCACCACGGCGAGACCGTGACGGCGACCGGCAGGGGCATGTTCGGCCAGCCAGTCGCCGAGCGCACCGGGCTCGACGATCCCGCCACGCACCTCGAAGCCCTCCTCGGCCTCGGGTTCGGCGGAGGACAGCGTCTCGAACAGCCGGTCGCGCAGCACCTTGAACTCGAGATCGTCGAAGAGGCGATGGATCCGATCCCGGTCCCACGGTGCGAGAGCGAGCTGTTCGGGCGTGTAGGGCACGGCCACGTCGCGCACCATCTCGGTGAGCTGGCGGTTGAGCAGGACGTTGGACAGATTCTCCCGCAGCGCGTCGCCCGTCTTGCCCCGCACCTCGTCGACCCGGTCGACGAGTGCGCTCAGGCTCCCGAACTCGCGGATCCACTTCGTGGCCGTCTTCTCCCCCACGCCGGGAATGCCCGGCAGGTTGTCGCTCGGGTCGCCGCGCAGCGCCGCGAAATCCGGATACTGCTCCGGAGTGAGCCCGTATTTCTCCTGCACCGCCGCGGGAGTGAAGCGTGTCAGGTCGGACACGCCGCGACGCGGATACAGCACGGTGATGTCGTCGTTGACGAGCTGGAGCGCGTCGCGGTCGCCCGTGACCACGAGCACTTCGAATCCCTGGGCGTGAGCCTGGGTGGCGAGTGTCGCGATGATGTCGTCGGCTTCGAAGCCCTCGATGGCCATGACCGGGATCCCCATCGCGGCGAGGACGTCCTTGGTGAGGTCGATCTGGCCCTTGAAGTCGTCGGGCGCCGCGCTGCGCTGCGCCTTGTAGGCGGCGAACAGCTCGGCGCGGAAGGTCTTGCGGCTGACATCGAATGCCGCGGCGACATGCGTGGGCTTCTCGTCCCGGAGGAGATTGATGAGCATCGAGGTGAACCCGTAGACCGCGTTCGTGGTCTGTCCGCTGTGGGTCTTGAAGTTCTCGGCAGGCAAGGCGTAGAAAGCGCGGAACGCGAGCGAATGGCCGTCGAGGAGCAACAGGGTCGGGCGGTCGCCGGCGGCCGCGGTGGTGGTCTCGGAGATCGATGCACGGGTCACGCTGCCAGTCTAGGGATCGGGGGTGACAGCCATGTGGGGACCGTCCGACCTCCTGGTTCCGGCGGCGGATACACCATCGTTCTCCTGCGTAACGAGACCGAAACGTCCGGGTCATCCAAGTTTCCCTTGCGGGCGACCCTCCAGCCGCTAGAGTCCCCTCTCACGACACCGTGTTCGGCGTCACCGTATTTCGCGCGCCACCGCGGTTCGGGTGGCATCCGACTGCGGTCGCCGTGCTCGGTCACAGCGCACCAGCCGGGAGGACCTGCGTGGCCCCAACCTCGGGATGTCGGCGACGACCGACCTCGACATTTCACCGGACGGCCCGACTCGCACTGTTCGTGCTCGCGAGTGCCCTGTGCTTCGTCCTGGGCACAGGCTCGTCCTCCGCGCAGGACCCACCGGATCCGTCGCCGCCCGCCTCGCCCTCCTCTCCCGCGAGTGAGGACATCGCGGGCACGGTGACGGTGCGAGGAACGCTGAACAACGCCGGCGAACGCCTCGACGGGGTCGGCGTGCGCGCGACGACGAGCGACGGGGAGGTGGTCGCCGAGACGGAGTCCGCGGAGGGTGGGCGCTGGGAGCTGACCCTCCCACCGGGCACCTACGTCTTCGAAGTCGATGTCGAGAGCCTTCCGGACGAGGTCACCGTTCAGTCCACGGTCACCCGCGATGTGGCTGCGGGACAGGCGAATACGGTGATCTTCTCCTTCGGGGAGGCACGATCCGGTTCGACGGTGTCCTGGGGGGAGACACTGATCCGCACGCTGGTGGACGGACTGCGTTTCGGACTGGTCATCGCCATCGCAGGCGTCGGGCTGAGCCTCATCTTCGGCACGACCGGGCTGACGAACTTCGCCCACGGCGAATTGGTGACCCTCGGCGCGGTCGCGGCGTGGGTCTTCAATGTCACTCTCGGTGTCCAGCTCGTACCGGCCACGATCCTCGCGGTGGTGGTCGGTGTGATCATCGGGTTGCTCAACAACGCCCTGATCTGGGCGCCGCTCCGGCGGCGCCGTACCGGCCTGATCGCACAGCTGGTCGTGTCGATCGGGCTCGCGATCGCGCTGCGCTATCTGATCCTGATGTTCTTCTCCGACCGCACCCAGCCGTACGACGACTACCAGGCCCAACAGCAACTGGTGTGGGGGCCGATCGCGATCACGCCGGTCAACCTCGTGTGCATCGTGATCAGTCTCGTCGTCCTCGTCGGTATCGCATTGTTGCTGCAACGCACCAGGATCGGGAAGGCGATGCGGGCCGTGGCGGACAACCGCGATCTCGCGGCGTCGTCGGGTATCGACGTCGAACGCGTGGTCCGCTTCGTCTGGGGGCTCGGTGGTGGGCTCGCCGCGCTCGGCGGCGTGCTGTTCGGCCTGTCCGAACTCGGTGGCCGCGTGCAGTGGGAGATGGGTTTCAAGCTGCTCCTGCTGATGTTCGCCGGCATCATCCTCGGTGGCCTCGGCACCGCATACGGCGCACTGGTCGGCTGCGTGGTGGTCGGGCTGCTCGTGCAGCTGTCCACCCTCGTGATCAACCCGGACCTGAAGTACATCGGCGGGCTGCTCGTCCTCATCGTCATCCTGGTCATCCGCCCCCAGGGCATCCTCGGCAGTCGGACAAGGATCGGGTGATCCATGGATCTCGTGGCGGTACTCCAGGTTTCGTTCGCGCAGTTGATCGGTCCCTCGGCGATCTTCTACGCACTCCTCGCGATCGGACTGAACCTGCACTTCGGTTATGCGGGCCTGCTCAATTTCGGGCAGATCGGCTTCGCACTGCTGGGCGGCTACGGCGTCGGCATCATGACCGTCACCTACGACCAGCCGCTGTGGGTGGGCGTTCTCACCGGCCTGGCACTGTCCGGTCTGCTCGCCCTCGTCCTCGGCATTCCCACACTGCGGTTGCGCGCCGACTATCTCGCCATCGCGACGATCGCCGCGGCCGAGATCCTGCGCCTGATGTTCCGATCGACCGCGTCCGACTCGGTGACCGGATCCACCCGCGGCCTGTGGGGATTCGCCGATCCCTTCACCTCGTTGAGCCCGTTCGACTCGAGTCGGCAGTACAACCTGCTGGGCCTGCGGTTCTACGGGGACGACCTGTGGGCGATGGTCGTGGGATGGACCCTGGTACTGCTGCTGTGCGGCCTGGTCTACCTGCTCTCGCACAGTCCGTGGGGGCGAGTCCTCGAGGCCGTGCGCGAGGACGAGGACGCAGCGCGCGCGCTCGGCAAGAACGTCTTCGTCTACAAGATGCAGGCGCTGGTGCTCGGCGGCATGATCGGCGGTCTCGGGGGCATCTTCAACGCCTTGCAGACCAAGTCGATCAATCCGGACTTCTATTCGACGGCGCAGACCTTCTTCGCCTTCGGGGCGCTGATTCTCGGGGGAGCCGGCACGGTCTTCGGGCCGGTGCTCGGAGCGATGCTCTTCTGGTTCCTGCTCACCCTCCCCGACGCCTTCCTGCGCCAGGCCATCGCCGGGCCCGACCCGCTGCTCCCGTTCACCGAGCAGCAGGTCGGAGCGATGCGATTCGTGCTGCTCGGCATCCTGATCGCAGTGATGATGGTCTTCCGGCCGCAAGGCATCCTGGGAAGCAAGCGGAAGGTGCAACTCGATGCCTGACACCACAGAACCCGGATCGCATCCGCCCCGGCACGCCCGGCCCGGTCCGACCGCGGCCGACCGCGCCGCCCTGTTCGCCGCCGTGCCACGAACGCCCGGTGCCGCGAAACCCGATCCCGTCCTCGTCGTCGACGGCCTGCACCGGACCTTCGGGGGCCTCAAGGCCGTGGACGTCGACCATCTGGAGATCCAGCGGTCCTGCATCACCGGCCTCATCGGGCCGAACGGGGCGGGCAAGACGACCTTGTTCAATCTGCTCACCGGATTCGACCGGCCCGATACGGGCACGTGGTCCATGGACGGCGTCTCCCTCGGCGGGCTGCCTCCCCATCGCGTGGCCCGTCGCGGGATCGTCCGCACCTTTCAGCTCACGAAGGCGCTGTCGAAGATGACCGTCCTCGACAACGTCCGTCTCGGCGCGCGCCATCAGACCGGCGAACGGATGGCGGGGGCGTTGTTGCCGTGGACGTGGCGCGGGCAGGAGCGCGAGGTCACCGCACGCGCGCAGGAACTGCTCGACCGGTTCGGTCTGGCCGCGAAAGCCGAGGACTTCGCCGGCTCGCTGTCCGGTGGGCAGCGCAAGCTGCTCGAGATGGCCCGCGCATTGATGACGGATCCGGCGGTCGTGATGCTCGACGAGCCGATGGCAGGGGTGAATCCCGCGCTCACGCAGAGCCTTCTCGGACACATCAAGACGCTCCGCGACGACGGCACGACCGTGGTGTTCGTCGAACACGACATGGACGTGATCCGCGACATCTCCGACTGGGTGGTGGTCATGGCGCAGGGATCGGTGATCGCCGAAGCACCACCCGACGCTCTGGCCTCCGATCCTGCCGTGGTCGACGCCTATCTGGGCAGCCACCACGATCAAGCGCTCGAATTCGACGACGAGGGAAATCCTGTCGGGGCGACCGCCGCGCTGGCCGACGCTCTCGCCGACGCCGAGGCCCAGACCCTCGAGGCCGGTGGCGACCTGTCCGACCCTGATGCCGCATCGGTGGACCCGTCGGCGAATTCTCTGGAGAAGCCGTGAGCGACAACATCTCTCCCACCCCCGCGGGCATGACACCGGCCGAACGCGCGGCGACCGCCGAGGAGCACGCCCGTCTCGCGGAGGGCGCGCTCCTTCGTGCCGATGATCTCGTCGCCGGCTACTTCCCCGGCGTCGACATCCTGCGCGGCTGCAATTTCTATCTGCGGGAGGGCGAGATCGTGGGCATCATCGGCCCGAACGGGGCCGGCAAGTCGACCTTGCTCAAGGCGCTGTTCGGCCTGATCCCCGTGCGCAGCGGCAGCGTCACGCTGGCCGAGGAGTCGATCACGTCGGCGCCCGCCCACATCCTCGTGCGCAAGGGGCTCGGTTACGTGCCTCAGACGCAGAACGTCTTCCCCTCGCTCACCATCGAGGAGAATCTCGAGATGGGGATATATCTGCGGCCCAAGGAGTTCGCGAAGCAGTTCGACCGTGTGGCGTCACTGTTCCCCCTGCTCGCCGAACGGCGGAAGGTCAAGGCCGGGGCACTGTCCGGCGGGGAACGCCAGATGGTCGCGATGGGACGGGCACTGATGATGGAGCCGTCGGTCCTGCTCCTCGACGAGCCGTCCGCGGGTCTGTCGCCGATGTTCCAGGACGAGGTCTTCATCCGGTGCAAGAAGATCAACGCCGCGGGGGTCTCGATCATCATGGTCGAGCAGAACGCGCGTCGCTGCCTGCAGATCTGCGATCGCGGATACGTCCTCGACCAGGGCCGCAATGCGTACACCGATACCGGAACCACACTCATGCACGACCCGAAGGTCGTGGAACTGTATCTCGGCACCCTGGCCGGCAGCAGGGAGAAGCGGAAGGGGTGACCGCCTCCCGGCGGTCACCCCCTCGTCGACCGATTACGCGTCACTCCCCACCACGATGTAGTCCTCGGTGGTCAGCTTGTTGTCGGCGTCGAACACCAGCCGGCCGTAGGAACCCACCCCCGGTTCACCCGCGTCCACGAAGCTGAGTTCGCCGGTGGCACCGTCGTAGTCGATGTCCTGACCCTCGCGGAGCAGATCCAGACACTGCTGGTAGGTGGTGCACTTCTCTCCGTCACGCGTGACCGAGTTGATGTTCGCGGCGATGTCCACCCCGGCGGTCGAGCCGGCCTGTTCGGCAGCCAGCGCGGAGACGACGACCGCGTCGTACGACTCGCCCGCATAGTTGAAGTCGATCAGGCCCGGATCGACCGCGAGCAGCCGCTGCTGGAATTCCTCTCCCGTGTCGGTCAGCGGTGTCGTTCCGGCCATACCGTCGAGCAGTCCGGCGGCCACATTCTCTCCGAGCGCATTACCCATGTTGCCGTCGACGCCGAAGACGGCCATGCCGTCGGACGGCCCGATTCCCACCTCGTGCATGCGGGTGATGATCTTCGCGGACTCCTCGAAACCGATCAGCGCGACCGCGTCGGGCGCGAAGTTGACGACCTGATCGACCTCGGCGTTGAACGACTGCGCGTTCGGGTCGTAGATGATCTTCTGGATCTGATCCTCCGGGATACCGGCGTCGACGAGGTTGGTGACCGTGTTCTCCGCGAGACCGGTGCCGTAGGGGTCGTTGAGCGCCAGCACCGACACCCGCTGCGCCCCGTCCTCGGCGATCAACTGCGCGAGGGCCTGCGCCTGGAGCACGTCGGTGGGGGCCGTGCGGAAGTACAGGCCCCGGTCGGGATAGCAGACGAACTGGTCGGAGGTGTTGGCCGGCGAGAACTGCACGACGCCGGCGCTGACGATCTTGTCGATCACCTTGAGGGACACCGACGACGAGGCGGCGCCGACGATCACCTGGGTGCCGTTCGACAGGTGCCGGTCGACGGTGGTGTTCGCCGTATCGGTCGTGGTGTCTCCGGAGTCGCCGGGGAACAGTTCGACGGGCTGATCGAGAACCCCGCCTGCGGCATTGATCTCGTCCACGGCGAGGCGGACGGCGGCGACCTCCGGCGGCCCGAGGAAGGCGAGGCTGCCGGTCTCCGGCAGGATCGTTCCTATCTTCAGCGGCCCGGTGACCGGAGTCGACCCGGCTGTGGCCTGCGCCGGTTCGCAGTCCGTCTCCACGGTCGTGGACGACGCCGACGTGTCGTCCCCGGCTGCGGTACCGGTCGCCGAATCGTCACTGTCGGAACTACACCCGGCGAGAGCGAGCGTCGCAGCACCGAGTACCGCTACGGCGCGGACCAGAGTCCGTCTTGCCATACAACTCTCCTTCGAACGCCTGACACCGCATCCGGAGGATTCCGGACGTGGTGGAAACATAGCGGTCGGACGGACCTCGCAAACCGTGCCGAAATCCTTGTGATACGACCGTTATCTACGGGGCCGAGAATTGATGTGGCGGTAACGCCGATCAGGGCCGATCCTCCCGCGGAGGCTATCCGGCAGTCTCGTCTCCGAGCGTCTCGAGGACGACGATCGCGACCTGCTTCATCGTCGTGCGGCGGTCCATCGCGGCCCGCTGGATCCACCGGAACGCTTCCGGCTCGGTCATGGCGTGCTTCTCCATGAGCAGACCCTTGGCGCGGTCGACGAGTTTGCGGGTCTCGAAACGCTCCGTCAGACCCGCCACCTCGCGCTCGAGTTCGCGCAGTTCGGAGAACCGGCTCACCGCGACTTCGATCGCGGGCACGAGATCGCTCTTGGAGAAGGGCTTGACGAGATACGCCATCGCGCCCGCGTCCCGGGCACGCTCGACGAGTTCGCGCTGGCTGAAGGCTGTGAGAATCACCACAGGCGCGATGCGGCGTTCCGCGATCTCGGACGCGGCATCGATGCCGTCGCGGCGCGGCATCTTGACGTCCATGATCACCAGATCCGGCCGAAGCTCCTGTGCGAGTTCGACGGCACGCTGCCCGTCCCCGGCCTCGCCGACGACCTCGTAGCCCTCTTCCCGCAGCATCTCCACGAGATCGAGCCTGATCAGGGCTTCGTCTTCCGCGACGACGACCCGACGAGGAGCTGGTGTGTTGTCGTGCGGCGCGGAGGTCATGGTCGGGCCTTCCCCTCGGTACTGACGGTCCCCGGTTCGGGGGTGGAACGTTAGAAGGGTACCGGTGCACGCCCTGTTCGCCCGATCCTCTACAGTGGTGTCCGCAACGCCCCCGTATCCCAATTGGCAGAGGAAACGGATTCAAAACCCGTCCAGTGTGAGTTCGAGTCTCACCGGGGGCACCAGCTTTTCGGCAGCGCCGCACCGTCCGCGGGTAGCAGCCCGGATCCCACCGATCTCCATGTACCTGTCGTAATGTTCCGACGTGGACATCTGGGTACTCGTCGTCGTTGCACTCGTCACCGGAACGGTGGCATGGGCAGCCGTGCTTCTCTCGCGCGAGCTGGCCCGCCGGAACTTCCGGACCCGGCTCGCCGCCGATCTCGCTATCTACAACGAACTCGGCGACGACTTCCGGAAGCGTCCCGTCCGGGAGAGCATCGATGCGCGCCTGTGGCAGTTGGCGGCCCAGTCGATGCCGTTGCCGCCGGGATCGCGACCGAAATCTCGGGTCCGCCGGATCCTGGCTCCGGCCGGAGTCGCGCTCGCCGTCGGCGGCCTGGCGGTATTCCTGAAACTCGGTCCGAACATCGGGGAGAACGACCCGGTATGGGTGATTCTCGCGCTGCTGGGCGGTGCCCTGGTCGGGCTCTCCGTTCCGGCCTCGTCCGCCGAACCGGCCGAGATGAAGGACCGCCAGCTCGTTCGTGCGTTGCGGGAACGACGCGCCATGGAGCAGTTGCAGAACGGGCCGGGCTCCGCCGGCACTCCCCCGGACCTGGCGGAGACCGCCTAGCGACGCCGGATCCGGGCCGAGCCACTCTCGCCCACTACGATTCGCCGGGTGACCGGTTACGACGAATTCGACATGTTCGGGGGCCTCGACCCCTCTTCCCTCCCGCTCCGCCAGCAGCAGATCCTGGTCGCGATCCGGGACTGGATCGTCGCCCACGGGTCGTCGCCGAGTACGCGGCAGATCGCCGACTCGGTGGGTCTGCGGTCCACCTCCACGGTCTCGAAGCACATGAAGAACCTCGAGGACAAGGGTTTCCTCCGCCGCGGTTCGGCCGTCACCAGACAGCTCGACGTACGTCCTTTCCTCGGTGCAGCGGGCGAGGACGGAGCATCCGACGACACGGTGACCGTGCCGGTGGTCGGTGACATCGCAGCCGGGGCACCGATTCTCGCCGAGGAGCACACCGACGACGTCCTCACGCTCCCTCGCGATCTGGTCGGCTCCGGCACCCTCTTCGCGCTGCGCGTGCGAGGGGACTCGATGGTCGACGCCGCGATCTGCGACGGCGACGTGGTGGTGGTCCGCCGGCAGCACGAGGCTCATTCCGGCCGGATCGTCGCGGCGATGATCGACGGCGAGGCCACGGTGAAGGTCTTCCGGCGCAGGTCCGGCCACGTCTACCTCGAACCCCGGAACTCCGCCTATCCCGTGCTCGACGGGGACGAGGCGGTGGTGCTGGGCACGGTCGTGTCGGTGATGCGCCGCATCTGACCGCCGCCGCGATCAGCCGCAGACGGTCTCGACGACGGCCGGCGGAAGTCCGTCGAGGAGGGACTGCGCGGGCGCGCCGAGGAGCGGATCGCCGGCGAGCCAACTCAGCGATGGGCAGTCCTGGAGGCGAACGCCGGGCCCCGGGCCCGGCGGAGTCCCCTCGGTGAACGCACCGAGAACGTGTTCGGTGAGCTGCGCAGCCGACCCGTGCGCCGAGGCCGCGACCGAGAAATCGGGACCGAAGGAGGCGGAGGCATGGAAGGAACGGTCGTTGCTCCATCCCCACTTCGTGCCGACGACCCCGGCGATCAGCGCGGTGCCGAAGTTCTGCGGATATCCGTCGGCGGCCGTCCCGTAGGCCGAGGCCATCGCGGCGAGCACCGGTGACGCGGGATCGGTGCGCTTCTTCGTCTCCAGATAGGTGACCATGTCGTGCGTCGAGGTGGTCCCGTATCCCCAGTAGCCGGGAACGTGCGTGTCGGCGAGGCCGAATTCGGCTGCGGTGGTGGAGATCGCCTGCGGATACTTCGCGTGCAGACGATCGGCGATCGCATCGCTCGACGACCGGATCATCTCGGCGGCGTCGGCGTGGTCCGCCTGATCGCCGTGCCGGAAGACGTATTCGGCGAGGTAGAGCTTCACGATCGACAGGCCCGCCCGGGATTCGTGTTCGTTCGCCGTGCCGGCCCGCATGCCGGTCGGGGTGTGGGCGAACGAGATCTGGGTGCCGGCCGGTGCGACGATCACTCCGCCGTCGTCCACGACCGGGGCCGGGGCCGCGGTTGCGATGTGGGTACCGAGCGCTGTCAGGCCGGCTACGGCGAGGGCTGTCACGAGTGGGCGCATGGGTCCAGACGATAACGTCCCGGCCCCGTTGTGGTGGAGTGAACGGTTCGTCCCGGTCGCTGTGGGACTTCTCGCCGTTTGTCGGAGCCTTCCCCTACAGTTCTGGCGTCCGGAGGCCACTCCGGGCCCAGCGACACGGAACGGATCCTCCATGACGATGCCCGTCACTCCGCCCGCACATCGGATGTGCTCTCGTTCGGTCCCGATGCGCTCCGCCCGCGCCCAGAGCGACGGTTCGGCTCGCGGGCGCGTGCCCGGTACCTGCAGAACCACGATTCCGTTCGGCCGCGACAACGACGGCACGCCGGTCTCGTGGGATCTCTCGGCCGGACGCAATCTGCTCATCCAGCGCGACGAGCGCCGCTCGTCGCCGAGCGTGGCCCTCGACCTGATCGCCCTGACGATCCTCGGGGGTGGCACGCACGAGTTGATCGTCGTCGATCCGCACCGTCGGCACCGGTGGCTCGGCGAGACCGGCACGCTCTCTCCGGGGTCCTATCGGTGGGCGTCGACGACCGAGCGGATCACCGAAGTCGTCGCCGAACTCGACTCGCCGGTGATCGCGCGTCCCCGTGTACTTCTCGTCGCCGACCTCGCAGCGACGGTCGCCTCGCTCGACGAGGAGCACCGGGCCCGCCTGGCGGATGTCGCGGCCGATGCGGGTGAGCGGCAACTGCTACTCGTCGCCACCACGGCCGACACGAATCCCCGGTGGTATCCCGAGGGTCTGATCGAGGCGTTCGACGACGTCGTCGTGCGGCGACGTGAGGAGCGCTCGTTCTCCGGTTTCTGACGCTGTTCACCGGCACCTACCCGCGAGTCCGTCCGATTCGGTGACGGACATCGGCCGGTGGTTGTAGCACAACCCCGCCGCCGGCGAGATCACGCGACACCGAGTGGTCCTGATCACCTCGCGTCCTCGGCGAGGGCGCTCCGGATCCTGCCCGTCCACGCATCGATGTCGTCCCAGTCCCGGGCGTCGCCGTAGCGACCTCCCATCATCCGGAAGACGACCCGGCCGAATCCCGGCCAGTCCCCGGGGCCGATCGCACCGGCGAAGAAACGGTGATCGCGCACGTCCGCGACCGAGCGGAGCATCTGCACCGCCCGAGGCTCCGGGGTGCCGCGGCGCAGATACCGCGCCAGCCGGGGCGAGAGAGTCGTGCTCGTCGCTCCGACGGACGAGACCGAGAAGGCCCACACCGTTCTTCCCTCCAGCTCCGCGCGGATGCGTTCCACCGCGGCGGCGGCTGCCGGCAGCCACTGCCCGTTGTGGATCGCGCTGCCGAGAACCAGCGCGTCGTAGTCACGCACCGAAACGGCCTCGCCCGGAACCCCGAGTTCGACGGCAGTTCCACCGTGCAGTCCCGCCGCGATGCGCTCGGCGATCCCGCGTGTGGACCCTCCGGCAGTGGCGTACCCGACCAGGACGGACATGGCGGTCCCTTCTCAGCGGTGGATCGGTACCGTGCGCAGTCTTCAGTGTGGGCGCCGCCCTGCCGCCGCGTGAGCGTCTTCGGTCACCTGATCCGGTAGCGCAACCGCGGGGGCGAAATCCTCCATCTGCGTTCCGTTCTCCCACCCACCCCTGCAGGACCTACCCTGAAGCGAAGACCTCCGGGCTGTCCGCCACCGGACGGCCCCCGAGATGGGAGCCGCTGCCATGGCTCAGCCTCTGATCGATCTGCGATATCACAGCGCGGTCGTCTTCGATCCGGCGCTCGTGGTCTCCGAGTCCACCGATGGGACCGTCACCGCTGTCGACGCGACCGTCGAATCGGCCCGCCGGTGGCACGCGGCCGGGATCACGACCGCCGTGTTCGCCTCCGGCGGCGTCTCGGACGCGGTTCTGGCATCGGCGGGAATCGCAGATCTGTTCCGGATATGGGTGGATACCCCACTTCCGGACGGCGACGGGCGTCTCGGCATCCCTCCGTCGGCGGCGGTTGCCGTCACAGCATCCGAGAAGACGCGAGCTCATGCGCACCGCGCCGGGTTCGGACTCGTGATCACCCTCACCGACAGGACGACCGATCGCCTGTCTCTGCGCCGCTCGGACGCGATCGTTCACGAGATCGGCCGGATCGCACTCCGCGCAGGTCTGCACCGGCTTTCCGAGATTCCGGGCGCGACCGCCTTTCGGTACGAGGTCACCACGTCGTTCCTCGTGCGACGGCCGGTGATCTGTCTCGACTTCGACGGTACGTCGGCGGACATCGACCCCGACCCCTTCGCCGCGGCTCTCGCCGACGGGATGACCGAGACCCTGTCACGTCTCGCAGCCGAATGTCCCGTCGCGGTGATCAGCGGGCGCGATCCGGCCGATGTCCGTGCCCGCGTGGGACTGCCCGGACTCTGGTATGCCGGAAACTACGGTTACGAACTCGTCGGCCCGGACGGCCGGGAATACGAGGACCCGGACGCCGTCGCTGCCCTTCCGGCGCTGAAACGGGCCGGGGAGGAGATAACCCGGAGGCTGCGGCACGTCGACGGCGTGTCCGTGGAGTGCAAGCGGTTCTCCGTGACCGTGCACTACCGCAACGCGGCCGCCGAGCACGTCGACGAGATCGTCGCCGTCGTCCACGATGTCGGACGACGGCACGAGTCGTTGCGATCGACTCACGGTCGCACGATCGTCGAACTGCGTCCGGGCACCGACGGCGACAAGGGTTTCGCGCTACAGCGAGTGCTCGCCCACATCGCCGGGGCCGAGACGGCGGTGCCCGTCTACATCGGCGACGATCTTTCCGGCGAGGATGCCTTCGACGCGCTGTCGAAGGACGGCATCGGCATCGTCGTCCGCAGTACCGAACTCGGTGATCGCTACTCGGCGGCGGATTTCGCGGCCGACGGGCCGGGCGGAGTACGTGAGTACCTCGAGGAGATCGCGGAACAGCTCCGGCGCCGTCCCGATTCCACTGCCCGCTCCGAGGACTGGATCCTGTACTTCGAGGGATACGAACCCGACGACGAGAAACTCCGGGAAGCGCTCTGCACGGTCGGCAACGGATACCTGGGGACCCGTGGGTGCGCTCCCGAGTCGAAGGCCGGAAGGATTCACTATCCGGGTACGTACGCGGCGGGAATTTTCAACCGTCCGAGCGAAGTTCGAGACGGAACGACCGTCGAGAACGAGAGCATGGTCAACCTGCCCGACTGGCTCGCGACGACATTCCGGATCGACGGCGGGCCGTGGTTCGACATCGACGACGTCGAGATCCTCGACTTCTGTCAGTATCTCCACCTGCGCCGCGCGGTACTCACCCGGCGAGTGCGATACCGGGACGGCGAGGGACGGATCACCACTGTGGTGCAGCGGCGGTTCGCCGCACTGCATCTGCCTCACGTCTGTGCACTGCAGACGACTGTTCTGGCCGAGAACTGGTCCGGCACCGTCGAATTGCGGTCCTCGCTGGACGGCTCGGTGCGCAACGACCTCGTCGAGCGTTATCGCGCGTTCGCCGACGAGCATCTCGAGCACCTCCGGTTCACCGAGTGCGCACCGGCCACCGTTCTCCTGACGGCCCGCACCACTCGATCCCACATCGACATCGCCATGGCGGCACGCGCGACGCTCCGGGTGGGCGAGGAGGTGGGTGGACAAGGTTACTTCGACGCCGACGGGAGCGCCGGGCACACACTGACCTTCGATCTTCACGAGGGAGGGACGGCGGTGGTGGAGAAGACGGTCACCGTCTTCACCGGCCGCGACCGGGCCATCTCCGAGCCTGCCGACGCGGCGCTCCGCCTGCTCGCCGATCTCGACGGTTTCGAATCGGTCCTGGACGGGCACGTTCTCGCGTGGGCACATCTGTGGGAGCAGACGGATATCGGTCTGCCTGCTCATCCCGACGCGTCGCGGATCGTGCGGTTGCATCTGCTGCACCTGCTGCAGACCGTCTCGGTGAACACCGCCTGTCTGGACGCGGGAGTGCCGGCGCGAGGCCTGCACGGCGAAGCCTATCGGGGGCACATCTTCTGGGACGAACTGTTCGTTCTGCCCGTGCTCGACCTGAGGATTCCCGGGGTGACACGTTCGTTGCTGCGCTATCGATACCGGCGTCTGCCCGAGGCCCGGCGGGCGGCGAAGGCGTGCGGATACCGCGGAGCGATGTATCCGTGGCAGTCGGGCAGCGACGGACGCGAGGAGAGTCAGCAGGTCCATCTCAACCCGGTCTCGGGACACTGGCTGCCGGATCCGAGCCGGCGGCAGCATCACATCGGTATCGCGATCGCCTACAACGTCTGGCAGCACTACCAGGTCACGGCCGACCTCGACTTCCTCGACGAATGCGGCGCGGAGATGCTGGTGGAGATCGCCCGGTTCTTCGCGGATCTGGCATCCGTCGATCCCGGGCGCTCCCGTTACAGCATCCGGGGCGTCATCGGCCCCGACGAATTCCACACCGGCTATCCGCACGCCCCCTACGACGGGATCGACAACAACGCCTACACCAATGTGATGGCGGTGTGGGTGATCCTCCGCGCGATCGAGGCACTCGACGTGGTCCCGGAACGGGTCCGTTCCCGACTGGTCGATCGTCTCGGCCTCGAACCTCAGGAGATGTCACGGTGGGGCGATATCGCCCGACGCATGTTCGTCCCCTTCCACGACGGGGTGCTCAGCCAGTTCGAAGGCTACGAGAAGCTGATGGAACTGGACTGGGATCGTTACCGCCGGCAGTACGGGAACATCCAGCGGCTCGATCGCATCCTCGAGGCCGAGGGGAAGGACGTCAACCGGTACCGGGCCTCCAAGCAGGCCGACGCTCTGATGCTCTTCTATCTGCTGTCCGCCGACGAACTCCGTGGCCTCCTGGAGCGTTTGGACTACCGGTTCGAACCGGAGGCCATCCCGCGAACGATCGACTACTACCTCACCCGCACGTCGCACGGCTCGACCCTGAGTGCTCTCGTGCACTCCTGGGTGCTCGCTCGCGCACACCGCGACGACGCGATGCGGTATTTCGAGACGGTCCTCGTCTCGGACATCGGCGACATCCAGGGCGGGACCACCGCCGAGGGAATCCATCTCGCCGCCATGGCCGGGAGCGTCGATCTGTTGCAGCGGTGTTTCACCGGGCTCGAGGTACGTGGTGACCGCTTGGTCCTCGGGCCACGATGGCCCGTCTCCGCCGGCCCGTTGGAGTTCCGAATCTCCTATCGGGGACACGACCTGCAGTTGAAGGTGGAGGGCACAGAGGTCGAGGTCAGTGCCGGACCAGGACACGAGGCACCGATCGAGATCATGTGCCGTGACCGGGTCGTCGAACTGCGGCCGGGATGCACCGTCCGGGTGGGCTGACCCGGATCGCCGCGATGCGGGCCGATCGCGGCGCGGCGAAAGCGGTCCACAGCACCCGGGATTCGCGATAAGGGCAGCCTGACCTCGCTGTTCATATCGACGGCGAGGTGGATATGGTGAGACCACGTGAGTACGACTACCGAGCTACTCGGAGGGCGATATGACCACGATGGAAATGCCCCACGTCAGTGAATGCACGGTGACGAACTGTTCCTACAACCACGACGGGTGTCACGCCTACGCGATCAACGTCGCCGGGAACAACGGGAGCGCCGACTGCGAGACGTTCATTCCGTTGTCCACGAAGGGTGGCCTCGACACCGTCACGAGCATGGTCGGCGCCTGCCACCGAGCCGACTGTGTACACAACCAGGATCTGGAATGCGCGGCCGCCGAGATCCGCGTCGGTGCGGGTTCCGACGACCACGCAGCGCGCTGCATGACCTACAGCCCGCGCTGAGCCGTCCGGCTCCGCCGTCACCGCATCACGAGATCGCGGCGACGTAACGCGAAAACCCCTGCTGCCGCGACGGCCGCCGCGAGAGCCGACAACACGGCGAGGGGCAGGACCCGCACCGGCGCCGCCGGCAATGCGGGTACGTGGATGAACGGCGACAGGTCGAGCACCGCCTGCGGAAGATCGAGTACTGCGCCGAGCTGACCGACGAGCAACCACACGGTGAAGATCCCCCAGGCGGCGGCAGCACCGTGACGCGGGAGCGCCCCGGCGCACAACACGGCAGTCGCCGCGACCACCGCGACCGCGGGTACGTACACCAATGCTGCCGGGATCAGATCCCTCAGCGGTGCAGCGATATTGCCTGTCGTCGCGCCGTAGGTCACCGCCAGCACGACTCCGACGAGAAGCTGCAGCATCAGCACACCGATCACGACGACGGCGAGATGAGCGAGTACCCACCGCACCCGCCCCAGGCCGGTGGTCAGCGCCAATTCGGCACGACCGGAGATCTCCTCGCTGTGCACGCGCAGGACCGATTGCATCGCATAGCCACTCGTGAGTAACGCCATCGTCAGGAAGATCATGGCGAAGTACGCGTCGGTGAGCGCGTCCGCTCCTCCCCCGAGTTGTTTCATGAGGTCGGCCACGCCCCCGCTCTCGTCGAGGAAGTCGTTCATCTCGTCGGCCACGCTGCCGTAGGTGGCGGCCAGAATCGCGAGCCCCACCGCCCACCACAGAAGGGTGGTCCGCTGCAGTCGCCAGGCGAGACCGAACGCGGTCGGCAACCGATCCGCGGCGCGAGCCGGTCCCGGACGCGGCTGAACCATCCCGGCGCCGAAATCCCGCCGGTCCGTGACGATATAGGCGGCCACGATCGTCACCACCGCGAAGACGGCGAACAATTGCAGAATCGGCCATTCGTCCGCGTCGAACGGCCGCATCTGCTGGGCCCATCCGATCGGCGACAACCACGACAACCACATGCTCGTGACGCTGATGCCGGACGGATCCACCGTGCCGGCACTGTCACCGATCGCGCGCAGCAGAAATGCGGCGCCGAGCGCGGCACCGGCCAGCCCGTTCGCCGCGCGTGCCCCCTCGGCGATCTGGGCGGTCACCGCAGCGACGGCAGCGAATGCGAGACCGGCGGCGCCGGTGGCCACCCCGAGTGCTGCGGACCCGGCGGCAGGCAGGCCGAAAGTCAGGGACACCACGGTCAACAGCACGGCCAGCACAAGATTCGCACCGGTGGTGACGGCCAGGGCCGCCGTGAGCATGGCTCGGCGACCGACGACATCGGCACCCACCAGTTCCGCGCGTCCGGTCTCCTCGTTCTGCCGGGTGTGTCGCACCACGGCCAGCATGCTCATCAGTCCGGCGCCCAGCGCCAGGAACAACACCGTCTGGGCGGCGACGATCGCACCCGGATTGTCCCCCGAGACCAGGCCGTTGGTGGCCAGAACCACCGGAGAGGCCGCAGAGCTCACCGCGAGCATGCGCAGATCCTGTTGCGTCGGATACAGCCCTTCGAGGCTCGACACCGAGACGGCGTAGACGACCGTGATCGCTGCCAGCCAGATCGGGAGTTGCACACGGTCGCGGCGAAGCGCGAGGCCGATGAGGTGCCCGGTCCCGACGAAGGCGTCACTCATGGCATCCCGCTTCCTCACCGAGGCGCGGACGAGGAACCAGGTGAGCGGCTGTGTTCACCCGGCAGGTCGTCACCGTAATGCCGCAGGAACAGTTCTTCGAGGGTGGGCGGAGTGCTGGTGAGCGACGTCGGCCCGAAGTCGAGCAGTGCACGCAGAACCGGTTCGAGATGCTCGGTATCGACTTCGAAACGCACTCGGTGTCCGCGCATCTCGAGGTCGTGCACACCCGCGAGCGCCTCGAGGCCGTGCGCCGGACGAAGAGTCTCCGCGGTCACCGACGTGCGGGTCAGATGACGTAGTTCGCTGAGCGTGCCCGACTCGACGGTGCGGCCGCGACGGATGATGGTGACCCTGTCACACAGCGCCTCCACCTCGGCGAGGATGTGACTCGACAACAGAACCGAGCACCCGCGCGCGACCACCTCACTCACATATCCCCGGAAGACCTCCTCTTTGAGGGGATCGAGACCGGAGGTCGGTTCGTCGAACAGGAACAGTTCCACATCCGATGCCAGTGCTGCGATGATCGCGACCTTCTGCCGGTTGCCTCGCGAGTAGGTCCGCACCTTCTTCGTGGGGTCCAGTTCGAATCGGTCGAGCAGTTCGGCCCGGCGCCTCTCGTCGATACCGCCGCGAAGTCCTGCCAGGAGGTCGATCGCTTCTCCCCCGGTCAGATTGGGCCAGAGGTTGACGTCGCCCGGCACGTAGGCGAGGCGCCGGTGCAGCGGGACCGCGTCCCGCCACGGATCGCCGCCGAGCACCCTCACCTGTCCCGAGTCGGCGCGGAGCAGACCGAGAAGGATGCGGATCGTCGTCGACTTGCCGGACCCGTTGGGACCCAGGAAACCGTGTACTTCACCGGCGCGGACCTCGAGACGGAGACCGTCGAGCGCACGGGTGGTGCCGAATGTCTTGACGAGCTGATTCACCGCCACCGCCGTGGACACGGTGCCGAGGGTACCCCCATCTCGCGGGGCGAGCGGGGTGTTCTCCACTTCCGTCGACCGCCCACGAGCGTCGATCGGCGGCGTTAGAGTGGACTTCGCCGTCATGCGCTTCCCGATGGGAAGGACTCTGCTGTGGAAATCGGATTTCTGGGACTCGGCACGATGGGCACGCCGATGGCTCGCAACATGGCACGGGTCGGAAACACCGTCCTCGTGTGGAACCGGAGCCCGGGCAAGGCCGGCAGTGTCGTCGAGTACGGTGCCCGGGAAGTCGTCTCGCCGACGGAGGCGCTGCATGTGCCCGTCTCGTGCAGTGCGCTGGCCGACGACCATGCGTTCGCCGGCACGGTCCTGTCGTCCGATGCGCTGGCCGCGATGCAACCGGGTTCCGTCCACGTGAACCTCGCCACGGTGAGCCCCGAGATGGCGACCCACGCCGCGGAGGCACTGGCAGGGATCGGGGTGCGCTACGTCGCCTCGCCGGTCTTCGGCCGCGCGGAAGTGGCCGAGGCGGGCAATCTCACGGTCCTCGCTGCGGGTGATCCCGATGCAGTAGACGAAGTGGCTCCACTGCTCGAGGTCATCGGCCGCCGGACGTGGCGGATCGGCGAGGATCCCAGGCAGGCCAACATCATGAAGGTCCTCGGCAACTATCTGATCGCCAACGCGCTGCAGGCGATCGCCGAGGCGACGACGATCGCCGAGAAGGTGGGGGGATCGCCGGAGTTGTTGATGGACATCATGAACGACAGCCTGTTCCCCGGTGTGGTCTACGAGGGGTACGGGCGGATGATCTCCCGCCGCACGTACGAGCCGACCGGATTCGGTTTGGCGCTGGGATTGAAGGATGTGCGTCTCGCGCGAGCCCAGGCGCGCGGGGCCGACGTCACATTGCCCTTCGGCAGCGTGCTCGAAGACGTCTTCGTCGATGCTCTCGCGCACGGGCAGGGTCGCCAGGACTGGTCCGCGATCACCGAGGCGACCCGGCGCAGGGCAGGTCTCGCGGAGAACGGCAGCACCTGACGATCACCGCCCGGTCGAGGATATGAGGGACCGGATTCGCCTCGACCGGATCTCGAGAGGCCACCGCACCTATCGGCGCGAGGCGACGGGAGGTGGGATCCGGTGACTGCTGCGAAGACCGGCGAGGGCGCGCGAGACCCACTCGTCGATCCTCTCGAGTCGCTCGACCGTCTGCTGCGGGACCTGCGATCGTCCCGTACCGGCCTGTCCACACGTGAGGCGCAACGCCGGATGGGCATATTCGGCGGCAACGAGCTGGTGCGCCGCCCGAGCGAAGGCTGGTTTCGTGCCCTGGGCCGGCAACTCGTGCATCCCCTCGCCCTGCTGCTGTGGGTTGCGGCCGCCCTTGCCGCGGTCTCGTCCTCGATCCCCCTGTCCATTGCGATCGTGGTCGTCATCGCCCTGAACGCCGCATTCGCATTCGTGCAGGAACGCCACGCCGATCGCGCGGTCGAAGCCCTCGCCGCCTACCTGCCCCAACGTGCACGAGTCCTGCGCGACGACACCGAAGCGGAGATCGATGCACGGGAACTGGTACCGGGCGACGTCATCATGGTCTCCGAAGGTGATCGGGTCTCCGCCGACGCACGACTGCTCGACGGCCTGGCGGAGATCGACGCTTCGACGCTGACCGGTGAGTCGACGCCCGTGCGCGTGAGCGCCGACAGCGCCGACAGTCAGGTGCCCCTGGTCCATGCGCGTGACGTGGTGTTCAGCGGCACCAGCTGTGTCACCGGGGACGCGACGGCCGTGGTGTTCGCCACCGGTATGCACACCGAACTCGGCCGGATCGCCGCGCTGTCCCAACGTGGCGGGCATCAGGAGAGCCCACTCGAGAAGCAGGTCAAGCGTGTCGCCCGGCTGATCGCCTTCGTGGCCCTCGGGATGGGTGTCGCCTTCATTCCGCTCGGCACGCTGGCCGGATTGTCCCTCTCCGATTCGGTGACCTTCGCAATCGGATTGATCGTGGCCAACGTCCCGGAGGGGCTGCTTCCCACGATCACCCTCGCGCTCGCCGTCGGGGTGCGTCTGCTGGCCCGGCGCGGTGCGCTGGTCAAACGGATCTCGGCCGTCGAGACACTCGGCTCGACGAGCGTCATCTGTACCGACAAGACGGGCACCTTGACGGTGAACCGGATGACGGTCGCCGGGATGTGGACGAGCGACGGCGTCACCGACCTCGACGTCCCACGCACGCCTCCCACACCGAGCCCGGTATCCGAACGGCTGTTGCGGGCGGCGGTGTGGTGCAGCAATGCCGAGCTCGCGGCGTCCGCGGGCGCGGCAGGATCCGAGGAGGACGAGGGCAGCACCGGCATCGGCGATCCCACCGAACTTGCGCTGCTGCGAGCCGCCGCGCGACTCGGCATCGACCCTCACCGCAGCAAGGACGACAGGCTGGCGCAGTTCGGTTTCGATCCGACCCTGCGACGAATGTCGACGGTGGACCGCGTCGGCACGACGACCGTCGTACACACCAAAGGTGCCCCCGAAGAGCTACTGGCCCGCTGCACTCACATCGCCGAGGCATCCGTCGCGAGACCGTTGACGGACGCGGATCGCGCGACGATCGAGCGAGTCGTCGACGACTGGGCACGCCGAGGCCGGCGTCTGCTGGCACTGGCCGAACGCGCCCTCCCGCCGGACGAGATGTCCGAGAACCTCGTCCGCGAGCAAGCGGAACAGGGCTCGACGCTGCTCGGTGTCGCCGCCATGATCGATCCGCCCCGCCCCGAAGTCGCCGACGCCGTGGATCGATGCCATACGGCAGGAATCCGACTGATCGTCGTCACCGGTGACCATGCGCTCACCGCCCGGGGCATCGCCGAGAGCGTGCACATCGGCCGGGGTGGCCTGCGCGTGATCGGAGGACCGGAAGCGGACGCGATGTCCGATCGCGAACTCGACGCGGCGCTCGCGGGGAGCGACGAGATCGTCTTCGCTCGCAGCTCGCCGGAGACGAAACTGCGTATCACCGATGCTCTTCAGAAGTCGGGGCACATCGTCGCCATGACCGGCGACGGCGCCAACGACGCACCGGCCCTGCGTCAGGCCGACATCGGTGTGGCGATGGGCCGGTCGGGCACGGATGTGGCGCGGGAAGCTGCCGTCATGGTCCTCGTCGACGACGATTTCGCCACGATCGTCGGCGCCATCGAAGCGGGTCGACGCGTCTACGACAACGTCCGCAAGTTCATCGTCTACATCTTCGCGCACGCCACACCCGAAGTCGTACCGTTTCTCGCCTATGCGCTCACCAGCGGCGGGATCCCCCTGCCCCTGACCATCATGCAGATCCTCGCCGTGGACCTCGGCACGGAGACACTTCCGGCACTCGCGCTCGGCCGGGAGAACCCCGAGCCCGACCTGATGGATCGTCCGCCGCGGCCGCGAACACAATCGGTGATCACCGGACCCATGCTCGCCCGGTCCTGGGGCCTGCTCGGCGGGGTCTCCGCTCTCCTGGTGATGGGGCTGTTCCTGCTCACCCTCCTCGACGGTGGATGGACCTTCGGAGCGGACACCGGCACCGGAGCCCTCCATCACACCTGGGAACAGGCAACGACGATGACCTTCCTCGGCATCGTGGCCTGCCAGATCGGCACCGCGATGGCCGCCCGGACCAGCCGCAGTTCACTCGCGCAAATCGGATTCACGACGAACCGGATGCTGATCTGGGGCATCGTCTTCGAGATCGTGTTCGCTGCGGCTGTGGTGACCATTCCACCGCTGCAGTCCGTCTTCGGCACCGCGGTCCCGCCTGCATGGTTGCTCGCACTGCTGCTTCCCCTGCCGGTCATCGTGTGGGGATGCGACGAGGCCTTCCGCTGGTGGACGCGGACTCGACGAACGGACTCGGCGCATCGCGGAGACGGTGAATTTTGACTGGCAACCGCAGTTATTGAACACTGTTCAAGTGATCGACACCGAAGTACTCGTCGTCGGAGCCGGCCTCGCCGGGCTCGGCGCCGCCCTCCACCTCGCCGCCAGAGGACGCACAGTGCACGTCCTCGAACGCAGTGCCGGCCCGGGCGGCACCTGGCGCGAGAACACCTATCCCGGATGCGAATGCGACATCCACCCCGCCCTGTACAGCTACTCCTTCACGCGGCTGCCCGGCTGGAGCAGCGGACGCGCCGGACAACACGACATCCTGGACCACACACGGCATCTCGCCGACCAGGTCCGACGGACCGCCCGGCTCGATTATCGCGCCGAGGTCATCGACTGCCGATGGGACGAAGACGAGGCCCGCTGGCACATCCGTACCCACACCGCCACAGTGCGCGCCCGATTCCTCGTCCTGGCCACAGGCGCACTCGACACTCCCCGCATTCCCCGCATCCCCGGCACCTTCACCGGCCCCGTGCTGCACACCGCCCGCTGGAACCACGATCTCGACCTGACGGAGGCACGTGTCGGTGTCGTGGGCACCGGCGCCAGCGCCGCTCAGGTGATCCCGGCCCTCACCGATCTCGGTAGCCGGGTCACGGTGTTCCAGCGCACCCCCGCCTGGGTCCTCCCGCGGCCCCGCACCCGGCTCCCACTGCCCCACCGTGCGCGACGAGCCGTCGAATACTGGCGCAACGAAACCCTCGTGCCCGCGCTGACCGGCTCGAAGCGACACCGCGCAGCCCTCGAGGCTCGTGCCCTGCGCCACCTTCACGGACAGGTCCCCGACCCCGGCCTACGACAGGCCCTGACCCCGTCCTATCGGATCGGCTGCAAGCGCATCGTCTTCTCCGACACCTTCTATCCCGCACTGAACCACCCTGCCACCAGCCTGGTGACCTCCCCCGTCACCGAACTCACCGGCGACTCCGTCCACACCGCCGACGGACGCCGGCACGAGATCGACGTCCTCGTCCACGCCACCGGATTCCGGGTCTCCGCAGCCCTGATGCGGATGCCGATCCACGGCCGGAACGGGACGACGCTGCAGGAGATCTGGGCGCGCGACGGAGCCACAGCACATCTGGGCATCACCGTCGCCGGGTTACCCAACGCCTTCCTCCTCGGTGGACCGAACACCGGAGTCGGTCACACATCCCTGCTGTTCATGCTCGAATGCCAATTTCGCTACATCGCAGCCGCACTCGACGCCACCGACCGTGCCGGCGTCGACGCACTGGTCGTACGCGCAGAAGCGCACGACCGATCCACCGCACGCGTCCACCGCGACTCGGCTGCGACCACGTGGACCCGGGGCGGCTGCCACAGCTGGTATCTCGACCGCGAAGGACTCAACCGCTCCATCTGGCCCGGACCCACATGGCGCTACCGCCTGAACACGAGAACATTCGATTCCCGGAACTACACACCCCTTCGAGCGTCACTCCGCACGGGGTGACGGTCGTAGCGGGCTCCGCCGAAGCAGGATCGCGAAGCTGTACGCGTTTCCTCCCGTGTTCGTGGTCGCCCAGGTACGAGGCTCTGTGTGTTTCGGTTTCGTCATATCGATCTCGCCGCCCGTGCGCACGCGTGATCGTCGTACAGGGGCGGATATCGCAGCCCGGCAGCCAGGGCCCGGCCGGTCATCGGAGAAGGAGAACGACATGCCCGACGACAACGAGACATTGCGGGTGGAACTGGAGGAGGTCGGCGCCCGGCACTGGTGGGCCGCACTGTTCGCGACCCTGTCCTCCCAATCGGGTAACGCCTATATGCGATTCGTCGGGGTCGTCGGCGAGGAACCGCGCTATCGGGGTCCGACATTTCCCGTACCGCGCGGATGGGGATACGAATCTCCGCGTGAGGAGTGGGTTCCGGGACTGCACGAAAGTCTCGCCGAGTTGCAGCAACGGATCGAGGACGACGGGTGGACGCAGGTCGGGCACGGAACCGAACTCTGGGATCTGACCTACCGTCGTCCACTGCGGATGCGATGACGGCACACCACTATCCGTGGTGTCCGACTGCTGGGGGCGTCTGCTGCTATCGGCGCCGATCACCCATCGGCGTCGCGGGCCCTGTCGACGAGGATGCGCTGTTCGGCACGGGCGACGGTCCGTCTCGTCTGCACCGCGGCGTCGGGTGTGACGGACACCGAGGTGATCCCGCGCCGCACGAGATGCTCGGCGAAGTCGGTACTCGTCGAGACTGCCTGACCGCACAACGAGGTCGTCAACCCGGCCGCTGATGCTCGTTCGATGATCCGATCGATCGCGTCGAGGACGGCCGGGTCCATGGCGTCGAAGAGGTCCTTGCAGACCTCCGAGTCCCGATCCACGCCGAGCATCAGTTGCGTGAGGTCGTTGCTGCCGATGGAGACCCCGTGGATGCCGAGCTTCGCGTACTCCGGCAGCCAGTAGACGACGGACGGCACCTCGGCCATGATCCACCGCAGCATGCGCGGGTCGGACCCGAGTGGGTGCCGGTCGAGCTGCGCGAGGCATTCCCGCAGTTCCCAGCGGGTACGCACGAACGGGATCATCAGGTGCACGTTCGGATGCGCGTTCCGAACGCGGTGCAGCACATCGAGGTCCAGCGAGAACAGATCGGGGTCTCGCACGTAGCGGAAACATCCGCGATAACCGATCATCGGATTCTGCTCCTCGGGCTCGACCTCGCCTCCTTCGAGATCGGCGAATTCGTTGCTGCGCAGGTCGATCGCCCGGTACACGACCGGACGCGGCGCGAACGCAGCCGCGATCGTCGCGACGCCTTCCGCCATCTTCTCGACGTACTCCTCGCGGCGGCCTTGCGCGATCATATGTGAGGGGTGCTCACCCGCGAGAGCCTCGGTGATCATGAATTCGGCCCTCAGAAGGCCGACGCCGTCGACATCCGTCGCGGCGACCGACTCCGCGGCGTCCGGGGTCGCAAGATTGACGTAGACCGCGGTCGCCGTGACTGTTGTGGGGCCATCCGAGCGCACCGGCGCGGAGACGGTCGTGGCTGGGCGGACCGCGGCGGAGACGTCGCCGTCGAACACCACCCCGGCGTCACCGTCCACAGTGATCACCTGCCCGTCGCGCAGGTCGGTGGTGGCGGCGCGTGTCCCGACCACGACGGGTTTGCCGAGTTCCCGTCCGACGATCGCGGCGTGGCAGGTGATGCCACCGCCGTCGGTGACGATGCCACCCGCGCGTCGCAGGATCGGCAACCAGTCCGGACGCGTCATGGGTGCAACGATGATCTCCCCGGCGCCCAGGCGCTTACCGTCGGAGAGTTCGTGCAGAACCCGGACACGACCGGTCGCCGTCCCGGGGCCGGCTCCGAGGCCGGTCAGCAGCGGTCGTGCATCGCCGTTCCCCGACGACACGGCGGACGTGGGCGGGTCGAGTGTCGTGATCGGGCGGGTCTGCACGATCCACAACTCGTCCTCCGCGAACGCGAACTCGAGGTCCTGAGGGTGTCCGTAGTGTTTCTCGATTCGCGCGGCCATGCGCGCGACGCGCCCGAGTCGCTCGTCGTCGAGCACCCGGATGCGCCGGGCGGGATCGACGGAGACACGGCTGTCCCCGCTGTCGGTGGACTCGATCCGGAACTCCTGACGGCCGAGGTGCACGTCGAGCACCTCGAAGGTGTCCTTGGCGACCACATAGGTGTCGGGCTCGACCTGCCCACCGACGACGACCTCGCCGAGACCGAGCGCCGCTTCGACCACGATGCGGTCGACATCACCGGTGCGGGGATCGGCGGTGAACGCCACCCCGGACGACTCGGATTTCACCATCACCTGGACGACCACGGCGATGGACGGTTCGTCGGTCACCCCACGCAGTCCGCGATAGGTTCGTGCCCGTTCCGACCACAGCGACGCCCAGCAGGCCTGCACCGCACGGATCACGGCGTCGGCACCGACGATGTTCGTGTACGACTCGTGGATCCCGGCGAACGAGGTGTCCGAGGCGTCCTCGGCCGGCGCCGACGAACGTACCGCCACCGGCACGTCCGGACCGAGCCGCTCGTAGGCGGACACGATCACCGTGCGCATCGCGTCGGGGACGGTCGCGTCGGTGACCAGGGCCGCGAGTGCGGCGGACGTGCTGATCAATGTGGCGTCGTCGATGTCGGGATCGGGCACCGCCGCGGCCGCCAGCTCGGCGCGGACCCCCGCGGCGTCCATCGCGTCGAGATAGGCGTCGGTGGTGACAGCGAATGCGGCAGGCACCGGGAAGCCTGCGCGAGTGAGTTCTCCCAGGTTCGCGGATTTCCCTCCGATCGTGGGCGCGTCGGCGGCGCCCACCTCCTCGATCGGTCGGACCCAGAGATTGTGCTCGGCCATCGATGACTCCCCACGGCTCGCCGCCCCCAGTGGACCGTGACGGTCCGGCCCGGATACCCGATCTTCTCGTCGTCGCCTCGCCGAGCTGGATACCGTAGGGCGAAGGCAGCCATCCCGGAACAGGACCGTCATGATCGATTCTCCGCGACCACCCGGCCCCCGGGAGCGGAAACGGCTGATCCTGATCGCCGTGGCACGCCCGACGGTCACCGCGCTCGTCCTGTTCGGCGTCTACTTCGTCGTTCCCCTCGAACACGTTCGCGATCTCTCCGGCGCTCTGGTTCTCGCCGCGGGTGGGCTCGCCGTCCTGGCGGTCGGCTGGTGGCAGATCCGCAGGATTCTCGCCGCGCAGTATCCGGCGGTCCAGGCGATCGAAGCGCTCACCGCGACCGTATCGGTCTATCTGCTGGTGTTCGCCACCGTCTATCTCCGGATGTCCGTGGCGGATCCGGACTGTTTCACCGAACCGCTGTCGCGCCTCGACGCTCTCTACTTCTGCCTGACCGTGTTCTCGACCGTGGGATTCGGGGACATCGCGGCCGTGAGCGAACCCGCACGCGCCGTCGTCTCGGCACAGATGGTCTTCAATCTGATCCTCCTCGCGCTCGGGATCCGGTTGCTCACAGCCGCTGTGCAGTGGCGGCGCCGCAATCCCCGGACCGACGACGGAGGACGGTGAGCGAGACGGCGGTGCCGCTCGCTTCGTGACTCGGTGGGGCTTCGGCTTCCTCGTTTCGCTGTGGCCGGAGCACTTCGGGGCGCAGTATCGATGCGTCCCGATGTATGCCCGAGCGGGATGTCCACCTTGCCGAAGACCCGGATGGGCTCCGGGTCCGCCGCGGAAAGTAGGGCCCGATGCCGAATCCGACCCCGTTCTACGAGAAGGTGCAGTCACACTACGACCTGTCCGACGAATTCTTCGAACTGTTCCTCGACCCCACGCGGACGTACAGCTGCGCGTACTTCGAACGCGACGACATGAGCCTCGAGGAGGCACAACGCGCGAAGATCGACCTCGCTCTCCGCAAGTGCGACCTGCGGCCCGGGATGCGACTTCTCGACATCGGTTGCGGGTGGGGCTCGACGATGATGCGGGCGGCCGAACACTACGACGTCGACGTCATCGGTCTGACACTGAGCCGCAATCAGTACGAGCACGTGTCGGGACTGCTTTCACGGATGTCGTCCGGCGGGCGCAGTGCCGAGGTGCGGCTGCAGGGCTGGGAGGACTTCGACGAGCCCGTGGACCGGATCGTGAGCATCGGAGCGTTCGAGCATTTCCGCCGGCAGCGCTACGACATGTTCTTCGAACGGGTGTCGCGCATTCTTCCCGAGGACGGGCGGATGCTGCTGCACACCATCGTCGGGCACTCCCGCCCCCAGCTCGAAGCGATGAAGGTGGCGGTCACCCGCGACGACGCGCTCTTCCTCCGGTTCATCATGAGGGAGATCTTCCCGGGAGGTCAGCTTCCCGAACGGGACCAGATCATCTTCGGCGGCCAGCGTCACGGCTTCTGGGTGCAGAACATCGAATCCTTGCAGCCGCATTACGCCCGTACCCTCGACCTGTGGGCGAAGGCCCTCGAAGAACAACACGACGATGCGGTGCAGCTGGCCTCCGAGGAGGTCTACCAGCGGTACCTCCGCTATCTCACCGGTTGCGCTGCGAACTTCCGGCGGCGCCTCATCGACGTCCAGCAGTTCACCCTCGTGAAGCAGTCACTTCCGACGTGACGCGCGAAGACGGCCCTTCCACAGTCACCTCACCGGGCGCACCGGAAGGACTCCGGCGTGGCGGCACGCCAGTCCGCCGCCCAGGTGGCAGGCGGATCGGCCAGGAGTTCACCCCGACCGAGCCATTCGTAGAGTTCACTGTACGAACGAACAGTACTGGGAGCCACCCTCTTCCGCAGCATGTCCGTCGTCAGTCCGCTCGGCTCGTGTGCTCCCATGGACGCCATGATCTGAACCGCCTGCCGCACCGTGCTCGCGTGATATCTCTGCACACGTAACGATTTGTCCGCCACATCGAGAGCTCGCGCCCGCGCGGGATCCTGTGTCGCCACCCCCACGGGGCACATGTTCGTATGGCAACGCTGCGCCTGGATGCACCCGATCGCCATCATCATCGCCCGCGCCGAATTGGTGTAGTCCGCTCCCTGGATCAGTCGCTTCACGATGTCGTTGCCCGTCGCGACCTTACCGCTCGCACCGACCGCGATCCGATCTCGCAAGCCGGTGGCAACGAGTGCGTTGTGGACGGTCGTCAGACCGTCGGTGAGAGGCAGACCCACGTTGTCCTCGTATTCGAGAGGAGCTGCGGCAGTGCCCCCCTCCGCACCGTCGACGATGATGAAATCGGGCGTCGTACCCTCCAGGAGCATCGCCTTGCAGAGTGCGAGCAGTTCGATACGGGAGCCGACGCAGAGCTTGAAACCCACCGGTTTTCCTCCGGCCAGTTCCCTGAGCCGGGCGACGAAACGAACGAGCTCGCAGGGAGTGGTGAAGGCCGTGTGCGCGGCAGGGCTGACGCACTTCTCGTGAGCGGGAACGCCTCTGTAACGCGCGATCTCGTCGCTGACCTTGGCCGCCGGAAGAACACCTCCGACTCCGGGCTTCGCGCCCTGGCTGAGTTTGAGCGAGACGGCCTTCACGTGATCGTGCGCGGATCTGTCCGCGAACTGCGAGGGATCGAAGTGTCCGTCGCGCGTGCGGGCGCCGAAATACCCCGAGCCGATTTCCCAGACGAGGTCCCCGCCGCCTTCGAGATGGTAGGGCGTCAGTCCGCCCTCTCCGGTGTCGTGAGCGAATCGACCGGCTGCTGCTCCACGATTCAACGCCCTGATCGCATTGCTCGACAGTGCGCCGAAACTCATCGAGGACACGTTCAGGAGCGACATCGAGTACGGCCGAGCACAGTCGGGTCCGCCCACCGTCACCCGAGGTGGTTCCTCGGGTTCCGGCACCGGCGCCGTCGAATGAACCAGATACTCGTAACCGACCTCGTAGACGTCGCGCTCGGTTCCGAACGACAGTTCGCCGTGGATACCCTTGGCGCGTTCGTAGACCACGGTGCGCACGTCCCTGTCGAACGGGCGCCCGTCGAAGTTCCGTTCGACGAAATACTGCTGGAACTCCGGCCGCACACTCTCGAGCAGGTAGCGCACATGTCCGAGCACCGGATAATTGCGCAGCACGGAATGCCGCCGTTGTACGAGATCATGGAGGGCGACCACCAGCACGACCGCCAGAAGGAGCGCCGGGATCCACCATTCCCATGCGCCGACGGTGGCGGCAACAACGGCTGCCACCACAACGAGACCGAGAAGTCCTACGAGGAAGAAACGCACCAGGGGTCACCGTCTCCCGGCTCCCGTCACACGGTCGCGCACCGAGCAGCACGGGCTGCCGCTTCGCGCGACCACCGCTCAGTGCGAGCGACCGCGCTGCTGCCGCAACTTGGTGATCATGTCCTTGGCCTTGCGCTGGTTCTCCGGCTTGGCGGCTTCGCGGCGGACGACCTGGATCGCCTTGACCGCCGCAGCGCTCTTGAGGACCTTGCCGAGCATTCCCATGGGTTGTCCTTCCGCGGACGAGTTCGCACCTGCAATTCCAACCATACGGGGTGAGGGAACCGAGGATCGTCCGGCGATCGGGTCACCACACGAACAGCGACGCCCCGTCCGTGAGATCGAGGACCGGTTGCGGCAGGATACCGAGCACCACGGTGATCACAGCCGCGAACGCGACGACCGCACCTGTGGCCACGGCCGAGGTCACGACTCTCGGAGCACCCGACGGCGGTTCGGTGAAGAACATCAGCACGATGACGCGGACGTAGAAATAGGCTGCGACCGCGCTGGCGAGCACACCGACGATCACGAGCGGCGCCGCACCCCCCGAGATCGCCGCGCCGAAGACGGCGAACTTCGCGATGAACCCGCTCGTCAGCGGGATCCCTGCCAGGGACAGCAGAAACAACGCAAAGGCGGTTCCCAGCACCGGTGAGCGTCGCCCGAGACCGGCCCACCGTGTCAGCTCCCACGCCTCCCCGTCGTGATCGCGGACCAGGGTCACGACGGCGAAAACCCCGACCGTGCCGATGCCGTAGACGAGCAGGTAGAACAGGGTGGACGAGACACCGGACGCAGTACCCGCGACGACACCGGTCAGCACGAACCCGGTGTGACTGATCGCCGAGTACGCGAGCATCCGCTTGATGTCGTTCTGCGTCACCGCCAGTACCGCGCCGACGAGCATCGTCGCGATCGCCACGGCCCACAGGATCGGGCGCCACTGGTCGGCGGCACCGGGCACGGCGACATAGAGCACGCGCAGCAGTGCCCCGAAAGCGGCGATCTTCGTCGCCGCCGCCATGAACGCCGTCACCGGGGTCGGGGCCCCCTGGTACACGTCCGGTGTCCACGAATGGAAGGGCACCGCACCGATCTTGAACAGCAGCCCCACCGCCAGCAGCCCCACCCCGATCAGTGCCGTGGTCTCGTTCCCCGCGCCGGCATCGATCGCGTCGGCGATGCCGCGGAGACGAACCGTACCGGCGTAGCCGTACAACATGGCCACCCCGTACAGGAAGAAGGCCGACGAGAACGCCCCCAGCAGGAAGTACTTCAGAGCCGCTTCCTGGGAGAGCAACCGGCGCCGGCGTGCGAGTCCGCACAGGAGATACAGCGGCAACGACAGTACTTCGAGGGCGACGAACATGGTCAGCAGGTCGTTCGAGGCGGGGAACACGAGCATCCCGCCCACGGCGAACAGCACGAGCGGAAAGACCTCCGTTCGCGTAACGCCCGCCGCGGCCGCGTGCCGTTCGGCGGCGGTCCCGGGGATCGCCGACGCCTGAGGCACGAACGCGTCGAGCTGTGCGCCGACCGCTGCGCGGGAATCCGCTTCCACACGAGCAGGTTCCGTCGTGCGTTCGGCGACCAGAGCGACCGACAGCAACGCCACGATCAGGATCGCCCCCTGCACGAAGAGCGCCGGCCCGTCGATCACGACCGCACCCGACAGGGTCGTCGCGCGTGTCCCGGCGAGCGTCAGGACCACGACGAAAGCCGCGACGATCGCAACCGTCGACAGAACGACGTGTGTGGAATAGCGCGCGGAGGCCGGCACGAACGCTTCGACGAGTACGCCGGCGACGGCGGCGGCGAACACGATCAGGATCGGCGCGACGAGACCGTAGTCGATCGCCGGAGCAGGAATGGATGCGGCAAGAACGGCGATGCCGTCGGACGGGTTCATTCGTCACCTTCCTCCGGGGCGGGTGGGAGAACGCCGTCCTCGGCGACGGGACGGTCCGGGGGTATCACCGGCTCGGGCTGCGAGATGTCGATCGAGACGAGCGTGTCGTCGACCGCCGGAGTGATGATGTCGAGTGCCGGTTTCGGATATATCCCCAGCACGAGCAGCAAGGCGATCAGCGGCGCGACGACGACGATCTCCCTCGGCACCAGGTCGGCCACGCGGTCCTCTCCCTCGCCGGCGTCGCCCCGGGCCGGACCGGCCGGGAGGCGCACGGGACCGCCCATCATGCGTTGGTAGAGCCACAGGACGTACAGCGCCGAGAGGACGAGCGCGAGTGTCGCGATCACCGCGGCGACCTGATAGCGGGGATAGGTACCGACGAGGACGAGGAACTCACTGACGAAGGGGGCGAGTCCGGGCAGGGAGAGGGTCGCCAGCCCGGCGACGAGGAAGGTCCCGGCGAGGACCGGGGCGATCTTCTGTACGCCGCCGTATGCCGCGATCGTGCGGCTGCCGCGGCGGGAGACCAGGAATCCCGCGATGAGGAACAGTGCGGCCGTGGAGATTCCGTGATTGACCATGTACAGCGTCGAACCCGACTGCCCCTGGCTTGTCAATGCGAAGATGCCGAGGACGATGAATCCGAAGTGCGAGATCGAGGTGTAGGCGATCAACCGCATCACGTCGGTCTGGCCGATCGCCAGCATCGCACCGTAGATGATCCCGATTACGGCGAGGGTGACCACCACCGGCGCGAAGGCCACCGAGGCCTCGGGGAAGAGCTGCAGACAGTAGCGCAGCATCCCGAAGGTGCCGACCTTGTCCACCACGGCCATCATGAGCACCGCGGCGACCGGCGTGGTCCGCACGGCCGCGTCCGGAAGCCAGCCGTGGAGCGGCCACAGGGGTGCCTTGACGGCGAACGCGAACAGGAAGCCCGCGCACAACGCACCGAGCACGAAGGGGGTCGCATCGAGCTCTCCGGACGTCGCGGCGGCGGTGACGACGCGGATGTCGAAGGTGCCCACTCCCGCGGTCTCCCCCAGCCCGGACCGTGCGGTGACCACGTACAGGCCGATGAGGGCAGCCAGCATCACCAGGCCACCGGCCAGGTTGTACAGCAGGAACTTCACCGCGGCGCGCGCTCGATCCGCACGAGCGGTGCCCGGCGAGCCGAAACCACCGATGAGGAAGTACATGGGAACGAGCATCGCCTCGAAGAACACGTAGAACAGCAGGGTGTCCAGCGCGGTGAACGAGACGAGGACCATCGACTCGACGAGCAGGATCAGTGCCGCATAGGTGTGCACGGAGCGGGGACGGGTGCGACCGATCTCCTCGTCGGCGGCTCGATGGTCGTGCCAGCCGGCCAGCAGGAGCAGCGGAACGAGCGCGGCGGTCAGCAGCACCAGCACCAGAGCGATACCGTCGATCCCCAGGCGGTAGCCGGCGCCGAAGGACGGGATCCACTCGTACGATTCGACGAACTGGAAGCGCTCCCCCGTCGGGTCGAATCCGGCAGCGACGATCACCCCCACGAGCAGTACCGCGATCGACACGCCCACGGCGATCGGCCGGACGGCGGCGCCCCGGCGTGCGGGCAGAGCCGCTACGGCGGCCGCTCCGAGGAGCGGAAGGACCCACAGGATCGTCAGCCAGGGAACGGTCACCGATACACCCCCATCACATCGTCGCCAGCACGAGCGCGCCAACCACGACGGTCGCGCCGGCGAACATGTACAGCGCGTACGAACGGACGAAACCGGTCTGCGTCCGCCGGAGCCCGCGCGAGAATGCACCGATCCCGGCGGCCATGCCGGTGACCGCGCCGTCGATCTCGGCGGATTCCACCCCGACCAGCGTGCGCACCATCCCCTGTCCGGGACGCATGAACAGGGCTTCGTTCGCGTCGTCTCCGTAGAGGTCGCGGCGCGCGGCGGTCGTCAGCGCCGACACCGCCGCGGGGGCGGTCTCGGGGACCGGCTCGCGCGCGTACCCGCGCCAGGCCACCGCGACTCCGGCGAGTACGACCGCCAAGGTGAGCGCGGTGACGAGCCAGACCGGCAGACCGCCTTCGTGGTGGTCGTAGCCGACGACGGGTTCGAGCCAGTGCTGCAGGGCTCCACCGAGCACGAGCAGGCCACCGGCGCCTACGGATCCGAAGGCCAGCGCGATCATCGGCCAGGTCATCACCGTCGGCGACTCGTGCGGCTCGGCGTCGGGTGCCCACCGCCGGTCGCCGAAGAAGGTCAGGATCATCACGCGGGTCATGTAGAAGGCTGTCAGTCCCGCGCCCAGCAGGGTCACGACACCCAGCACGATGCCGTCGAACCCTCCCACTCCGAAGGCGACTTCGATGATCTTGTCCTTGGAGAAGAAGCCGGAGAACGGCGGAATCCCGATGATCGCGAGATAACCCAGGCCGAAGGTGACGAAGGTGATCGGCATGACCGTGCGCAATCCCCCGAACCGGCGCATGTCGGTCTCGTCGTTCATCGCATGCATCACCGAACCCGCACCGAGGAACAGTCCCGCCTTGAAGAACCCGTGGGTGAGCAGGTGGAGAATCGCGAAGGCATACCCCGCGGGACCGAGTCCGGCGGCGAGCACCATGTACCCGATCTGACTCATCGTCGAGGCGGCGAGCGCCTTCTTGATGTCGTCCTTGGCACAGCCGATGATCGCGCCGAACAACAGGGTCGACGCGCCGACGATCACCACGGCCAGTCGCGCCGCCGGCGCCGCGTCGAAGATCGCGTTCGCGCGGGTGACGAGGTAGACACCGGCGGTGACCATGGTCGCGGCGTGGATGAGAGCCGAGACCGGGGTGGGTCCTTCCATGGCGTCGCCGAGCCACGACTGCAGCGGGAGCTGCGCGGATTTCGCGCACGCCGCCAGGAGCAGGCACAGGCCGATCGCCGTCACGACGCCTTCCCCCGCCTCGGGGACCGCGGCGAACACCGTGTCGTAGTCGAGGCTGCCGAAGGTCGTGAACACGATCATGAGGGCGACGAGAAGCCCCATGTCTCCGACGCGGTTGACGACGAACGCCTTGTTCGCTGCGGTCGCCGCGGTCGGCTTGTACTGCCAGAAGCCGATGAGCAGGTAGGAGGCGAGACCGACCCCTTCCCATCCGAGATAGAGGACGAGGAAGTTGTCGGCGAGGACGAGCACCAGCATCGCCGCGAGGAACAGGTTGAGATAGGCGAAGAACTTCCGGCGCTCGGGGTCGTGCGCCATGTAACCCACCGAGTAGAGGTGGATCAGTGAGCCCACGCCGGTGATCAGCAGCACGAAACAGATCGACAACGCGTCGAGCCGGAGGCCGAAATCGACCTGCAGTTCCTCGACCGGCACCCAGGTGAACAGGGTCTGCTGCGCACGGCGCTCGCTCGCCTCGAGCCCGAGCATGCCGGCGAACATCGCGACGCCGAGCACGAACGAGGCGAATGCGGTGGTGCATCCGAGCAGGTGCCCCCAGCCGTCGCTGCGGCGCCCGAGGAGCAGGAGCACCACTGCGCCCGCGAGGGGCAGCGCGGGTATCGACCACAATGCCGAGGCCAGGAACGAACTCATGCTGTGTGTCCTCTCGGCTCGTCGTTGGCTCTCACACGCACCGTCCTCGTCCGGGTGGTCAGTACTTGAGCAGATCCGCGTTGTCGACCGAGGCGGATCGCCTCGTCCGGAAGATGGTCACGATGATGGCGAGACCGACGACCACCTCGGCGGCCGCGACGACCATCGTGAAGAAGGCGAACACCTGGCCGTGGAGATTCCCGTGCATGCGCGCGAAGGTCACGAACGCCAGATTGGCAGCGTTGAGCATCAGCTCGATACACATGAACACGACGATGGCGTTGCGGCGGACCAGAACTCCCACCGCTCCGATGGTGAACAGCAGCGCGGACAGGTAGAGATAGTTCTCGGGGTTCATCGACGGTCCTTCCCCGGCTCGCCGTCACCCGGTTCCGGCAGGCCGAGCCGGGTGCGATCCCAGTCACGCCCGATGCGGCCGAGCAGGTCACCGACCGACAGCTCGGAGAACGAGCCGTCCGGAAGCAGAGCCGGTACGTCGGCGGCGTTGTGCCGGGCGTAGACCCCCGCAGCGGGCAGCGGCGTGACCCGCTCCCCTTCCCGGAAACGGCGTTCGGCGAGTTCGCGCTGGGTCTGCCGGGGCTGCAGCCGTTCCCGGTGGGCGAGCACCATGGCTCCCACGGTGGCGGTGATGAGCAGCGCGCCGGTGAGTTCGAACGCCCAGACGTAGTCGATGAAAAGCAGCACGGCGAGGCCTTCGACGTTACCTCCGGCGTTCGCCTCGTCGAGTCCCGCGAATCCGCCCACCGCGGTGTTCCCGATCCCGCCGATCAGCATCACCGCGAATCCGAGCGCCACGACGATCGCGAGAACGCGCTGCCCCCTGATGGTCTCGACGAGCGAATCGGACGAGTCGATACCGACGAGCATCAACACGAACAGGAACAGCATCATGACCGCGCCGGTGTACACGACGACCTGCACCACACCGAGGAAGGCAGCGTCCTGCGCGATGTAGAAGACTGCCAGCACGATCATCGTCATGGCCAGGAACAACGCCGAATACACGGCCTTCGATGCGACGACGACGCCGAGACCACCGAGCACGGCGACGGCACCGAGGATCCAGAACTGCACGGCCTCACCGCTCGACGTGGTGCCGACCTCGGCTGCCAGCAGGGCGGTGGTCATCGTCGCTCCTCCCCGTCGCCCGCAGACGCGTGTTCCGGGACGGGGATCTCGCCCCGGTAGTAGTCCTCGTCGGTGGTACCGGGCGCCAGGGGGTGTGGAGGCAGTTGCATTCCGGGCTCCGGCGGTGCAAGCAGCCGGTCCTTCTCGTAGATCAGGTCGGTCCGGTTGTCGTCGGCCATCTCGTACTCGTTGGTCATCGTGAGTGCGCGTGTGGGGCACGCCTCGATGCAGAGTCCACAGCCGATGCACCGCAGATAGTTGATCTGGTAGACCCGGCCGTAGCGTTCACCCGGCGAATACCGCTCCTCGTCGGTGTTGTCGGCCCCTTCGACGTGGATGGCGTCGGCCGGGCACGCCCACGCGCACAGTTCGCAGCCGATGCACTTCTCGAGGCCGTCCGGATATCTGTTCAGCTGGTGCCGCCCGTGATAGCGGGCCGCGGTGGGCTTCTTCTCCTCCGGATAACCTTCGGTGTTGGGCTTCTTGAACATCGTCGTGAGCGTCACACCGAAACCGGCCAGTGGGCCGCGGAACTCGACCATCACGATCCTCCTGGGATGCGGGCCGCCGAAGCGGGTGGACTCGATCCCGTGGGCGATCGAGAAGGCAGGGGTGGCACGGGAAATCCTCCGGCCATGGCGTCGAAGTGCTCACCGGTCCGGTTCTGCCCGACGGTCGCGGCCGCACGCCGTTCCCGCTGTCCCCGCCGGAGGAGCCAGGCGAACAGCAGTGCCGTCGACAACAGTCCGGCGACGACGAGACTCGCCGTGCCGGGAAGTACACCGTCGGTGTCGAGGAGACGCAGCACGGCGACGACCATCACCCACACCACCGAGACAGGAATGAGCAGTTTCCAGCCCAGCGCCATGAACTGGTCGTACCGCAAGCGGGGCAGCGTGCTGCGCAACCACACGAAGACGAACAGCACGAGCCACACCTTGAGGACGAACCACAACAGCGGCCACCACCCCGAATTCGCGCCGCTCCACACCGTCAGCGGCCACGGGGCGTGCCATCCACCGAGGAAGAGAGTGGTCGCGAGTGCCGAGACGGTCACCATGTTCACGTACTCGGCGAGCATGAACATCGCGAAACGCAACGACGAGTACTCGGTGTGGAAACCGCCCACGAGTTCGCCTTCGGCTTCGGGCAGGTCGAAGGGAGCGCGATTGGTCTCCCCGACCATCGACACCGAATACACCAGGAACGACGGAAGCAACAGCACGACGAACCACAAACCGCCCTGCGCGGCGACGATCCCCGAGGTCGACATCGTGCCCGCCTGCAGGAAGACCGCGGCGAACGCGAGCCCCATCGCGATCTCGTAGGAGATGACCTGTGCGGTCGAGCGGAGTCCGCCGAGCAGGGGGTAGGTCGAGCCCGATGCCCATCCGGCGAGAACGATCCCGTAGACACCCACCGAGGTGACCGCGAGAACATAGAGCACGGCGACCGGTAGGTCCGTGAGTTGCAGAGGCGTTCGCGTACCGAAGATCGACACCTCGGGACCGAACGGGACGACCGCGAACGCCATGAATGCCGGGGCCGTCGCGATGACAGGTGCGAGCAGATAGACCGGCTTGTCGACACCGGCCGGCGTGATGCCCTCCTTGAGAGCGAGTTTCAGTCCGTCCGCGACCGTCTGCAGCAGTCCCTTCGGCCCGACGCGGTCGGGACCGACACGCATCTGCATCCAGGCCATGACCTTGCGTTCGGCGAGGATGAGCACGAGGGTGGTCAGGACCAGGAAGGCGAAGATCGCCAGCGCTTTCAGGACCACGAGCCACCACGGGTCGACCCCGAACATCGACAGATCCACAGGGCCCTGCGCTGCGGCGGTCATCGCGGGGTCTCCTCACCGGAGCCGGTACCCGCGCTCGCCGCGGTGGTCGCGCCGCCCCGGATCCGGACGATGTCGCCGGAAGTGACCCCGAGATCGGCGTGCACCCGCGAGCCCGGTGATGCGGTCGGCAACCAGACGACACGCTCGGGCAGATCGTCGAACACCAGGGGCAGGGCGACCGATCCTCGCGCGGTGGAGACGGTCAGCAGTTCGTGTTCGGTGGCCCCGATCTCCGCGGCGGTCGCTGCCGACAACCGGGCGACGGGCGGGTGGGCCGTTCCGGCGAGGTGCGGTTCGTCGTCCTGCAATCGGCCCGTGTCCAGGAGCATCCGCCAGGTGGCGAGGACCGCCTCACCGAGTACGGGACGCGCCGGTGCCTGCGGGACGACCTCGGTCGTCCCGGGAATCGCACCACCCCACGGCCCGAGTCTCGCGAGTTCGTCACGCAGTTCCTCGTGGCCGTGGGGTGCGCCGCCGAGATCCATCGTCTCGGCGATCGCAGCGAGCACCCGGTGGTCGGGCAGCGCCCCGGTATCGCGGAGCGCGGCCGGGAACACGCGCTCACGCGCCTCCCAGTCGAGAAAGCTGCCCGCCTTCTCGGCCACGGGTGCGACGGGGAAGACGACGTCGGCCCGCGCGGTCACCGCGCTGTGCCGCACTTCCAGGCTCACGACGAATCCGGCCCCGTCGATGCCGGCGCGAGCGGTGTCGGGATCGGGCAGGTCGTCGGGATCGACCCCGGCGACGACGAGCGCCGACAACTCCCCTGCCACACCGGCTGCGAGGATGCGGGCGCTGTCGCGGCCTCGATGCTGCGGAAGAGCGCCGGACGGCAGGCCCCAGGCGGCTTCGACCTCGTGCCGGGCCCGGGGATCGTCCACGGGCCTGCCGCCGGGCAGCAGGACGGGGAAGGCACCCGACTCGAGAGCACCGCGATCACCGGCGCGTCGCGGTATCCAGGCCAGCCGCGCACCGGTCGCGTCGGCGAGTGCGGCAGCGGCAGAGAGCATGCCGGGCGAACCGGCTGCCCGCTCCCCCACCAGTACGATCGCGCCGGGCCGGCGCAGTCCCGCGGCCGCGGTCGCGATCGTGGACGTCCCGTCGGCCTCGGCGACCCGCAGATCGTCGAGGAGAACGGCTTCGCCCCCGGGAACGCTCGTGAGGAGTCGTGCCGACAGCTTCCGCAGTCCGCGGGAGGCGAACGGTGCGATCGCGATCACCTGCATGCCGTTGCGTCGAACCGCCTTGCGCAGTCGCAGGAAGACGATCGGCGACTCCTCCTCGGGTTCGAATCCGGCGAGCAGCACGGTGGGGGCGGCTTCGACGTCCGCGTAGGTGACCTCGAGGCGTCGCCCGGCGATCCGAGCGGCGAGGAAGTCCGTTTCCTCGTCCGACAACGCACGGCTGCGGAAGTCGATGTCGTTCGTGCCGAGCGCGGTTCGCGCGAACTTCGCATACGCGTAGGCGTCCTCGACGGTGAGCCGGCCCCCGGTCAGCACCGCGGCCCTGCCGCGTGCCGACGCCAATCCTCGGGCCGCGACCCCCAGCGCCTCGGTCCAGGACGCCGGGACGAGCGCGCCGGTGTCGTCGCGTACCAGTGGAGTGGTGATGCGGTCGTCCGCGGTGGCGTAGGTGAAGGCCCAGCGCCCCTTGTCGCAGTTCCATTCCTCGTTGACCTCGGGATCGTCCCCGGCGAGACGCCGCAGCACCGCCCCACGACGGTGATCCGTGCGCTGGGCACAGCCACTCGCACAGTGTTCGCACACGCTCGGGGTCGAGATCAGGTCGAACGGGCGGGCACGGAAACGATAGGCGGCACCCGTGAGTGCACCGACGGGACAGATCTGGACGGTGTTGCCCGAGAAGTAGGACTCGAAGGGTTCCTCCGTGTAGATGCCCACCTGCTGGAGCGCGCCGCGGTCGAGCATGTCGACGAACCGGTCCCCCGCGACCTGGTCCGCGAAGCGGGTGCATCGCGCGCACAGCACGCAGCGCTCACGGTCGAGCAGCACCTGGGAGGAGATCGCGATGGGTTTCGGATAGGTACGTTTGGTGTCCTCGAATCGGGTCTCGGCCCGGCCGTTGGACATCGCCTGGTTCTGCAGCGGGCATTCACCGCCCTTGTCGCACACCGGACAGTCGAGCGGATGGTTGATGAGCAGCAGTTCCATCACTCCGCGCTGGGCCTTGTCCGCCACCGGCGAGGTGAGCTGGGTGCGTACCACCATTCCGTCGGTCACCACGGTGGTGCAGGAGGCGAGCGGTTTACGTTGGCCTTCGACGTCGACGAGGCATTGCCGGCACGCGCCGACCGGTTCGAGCAGCGGGTGGTCGCAGAATCGGGGGATGTGGACGCCGATCAGTTCCGCGGCTCGGATCACGAGTGTGCCCTTGGGCACGGCGATCTCGGTGCCGTCGATGGTCACACCCACCAGATGGGCCGTGCCGGCCTTGTCGGCGCCCGCGCCGGGCAGAGTGGTCATCGCTCGTCTCCTTCCCCGGATGCGACGGCGAGCGTCGACAGGTGCGGGTCGAACGGGCATCCGCCCTGTTCGAAGTGCGCGAGGTATTCGTCCCGGAAGTACTTCAGCGACGACGTGATCGGGCTGGTCGCTCCGTCGCCCAGGGCGCAGAAGGCACGGCCGAGGATGTTGTCGGAGATGTCGAGCAGTTTCTCCAGATCGGCCTCGGTGCCCCGCCCGTGTTCGAGGCGGTCGAGGATCTGCACGAGCCACCACGTGCCTTCCCGGCACGGCGTGCACTTGCCGCACGATTCGTGCGCGTAGAACTCGGTCCAGCGCAGGACGGTGCGGACCACACAGGTGGTGTCGTCGAAGATCTGCAACGCCCGGGTGCCGAGCATCGATCCCGCGGCGGCCACGCTCTCGTAGTCGAGGGGCACATCGAGATGCTCGTCGGTGAAGATCGGTGTCGACGAGCCACCGGGGGTCCAGAACTTCACCCGGCGCCCGGCACGGACCCCACCGGCGTAACCGAGCAGTTCCCGCAGGGTGATGCCGAGTGGTGCCTCGTACTGGCCCGGTGTCGTCACGTGCCCGGAGAGGGAGAACAGCGCGAAGCCCGGTGATTTCTCGGTCCCCATCGAGCGGTACCAGTCCACGCCGTTGCGAACGATCGGCGGGACGTTGGCGACGGACTCGACGTTGTTGACCACTGTGGGACACGCGTAGAGACCGGCGACCGCGGGGAAGGGCGGGCGCAGGCGCGGCTGTCCCCGTCGGCCTTCGAGGGAGTCGAGCAGTGCGGTCTCCTCGCCGCAGATGTACGCCCCGGCACCTGCGTGCACGACGAGTTCGAGATCGTATCCGGAGCCGAGGATGTCGCGTCCGAGATATCCGGCGTCGTAGGCCTCGGCGACCGCGGCGTGCAATCGTCGCAGCACCGGTACGGCCTCACCGCGCAGGTAGACGAAGGCGTGGTGGGCGCGGATCGCGTACGCGGCGATGATCGCACCTTCGATCAGCGCGTGCGGTGTCGCGAGCATGAACGGGATGTCCTTGCAGGTACCGGGCTCGGATTCGTCGGCGTTGACGACGAGATAGTGCGGCTTGTCGTCGCCCTGCGGAATGAACGACCACTTGGTTCCGGTGGAGAAGCCGGCACCGCCCCGGCCTCGCAGTCCGGCATCCTTGACCGCGCGGATCACGGCGTCGGGATCCGAGCCGAGAGCCAGGGGCAGCGCCTCGTATCCACCGTGGCGGCGGTACGCCTCGAGCGTCCATGCGTGCGGTTCGTCCCAGTATCGAGTGAGGACGGGGGTGAGACCGGATGGAGATGATGCGGATCCGGGGTCGTCCTGCGGATCCGGTGCGCGCATATCGTGTTCGCGCGCGAGGTGCAGACCTGCGAGGGAGGCCGGACCGGCGGTGCCGGCGGCGGCGAGGGCACCGGGTCTGTCGTCGGGGAACCCGGCGAGCAGGCGCGACGTCTCGCGGAAGGTACGCAGAGGCGCGCCGCGCGTCGGGTCCGGCCGGCCACCCGCGCGCAGTTCGTCGACGAGCGCGAGAGCGGTGTCGACGGTCCGGTTGTCGAACAGTTCCCAGTCGACGGTCATCACCGGGGCGTAGTCGCAGGCCGCGTTGCATTCGATGTGTTCGAGGGTGATCGCGCCGTCCGCGGTGGTCTCGTCGTGCCCGACGCCGAGACGGGTGCACAGCGCGGAGAAGATCTCGTCGCCACCCATGGTCGCGCACAGGGCGTTCGTGCACACCCCGACGTGATGGCGGCCCGTCGGCGAGCGGCGGTACATGGTGTAGAAGGTGGAGACGGCGGCCACCTCGGCGGTGGTCAGCCCGAGCCGCTCGGCGCAGAAGCGGATGCCGGCCGGTGTGATGTAGCCGTCCTCCGCCTGGACGAGGTGCAGGAGCGGCAGCAGGGCGGATCTCGGATGCGGATAGCGGGCGACGATCACGTCCGCGTCGGCGTCGAGGCGGGTGCGGACACCGTCGGGATATCGGCGTGGCGCGCCGGGCGGCGCGAGGAAGGTGTCCTCGTCGGGTCGCGGTCCGAGCGGTACGAGGACCGGTTCGCGCGCCGCCGGTTCGGTCATCGGCACTGCGGCCGTGGTCTTCTCCGTGCCCGCTGTTCCGGCGGTGCCCGCGAATTCGGTGCTCATCGATCCACTCCCCCCATCACCGGGTCGATGCTGGCCACGGCGGCGATGACATCGGAGACCATTCCGCCCTCGCACATCGCAGCGACGGCCTGCAGGTTCGTGAACGACGGGTCGCGATAGTGCACGCGGTACGGACGCGTGCCGCCGTCGCTGACCATGTGCACGCCGAGTTCACCGCGAGGCGATTCGACACCGACGTAGACCTGGCCCGCCGGTACCCGGATGCCTTCGGTGACGAGCTTGAAATGATGGATCAGCCCTTCCATCGACTCGCCCATGATGCGGCGGATGTGCGCGGGCGAGTTGCCGAGTCCGTCCGGGCCGAGTTCGAGCCGGGACGGCCAGGCGATCTTGCCGTCCTGCACCATGACGGGGCCGGGACGCAGCCGGTCCAGGCACTGCTCGACGATCCTCAGCGACTCGCGCATCTCGCCGATCCGGACGAGATAGCGTGCATAGCAATCGGATCCGTCGGCGGTGACGACCTCGAACTCGTAGTTCTCGTATCCGCAATAGGGTTCGGCACGCCGCAGGTCGTAGGGCAGTCCGGTCGAGCGCAGTATCGGCCCGGTGACCCCGAGTGCCATGCAGCCGGTGAGATCGAGGCACCCGATGTCGCGGGTACGGGAGATGAAGATGGGGTTGTCGGTGAACAGCGCTTCGAGATCGGCGAGCCGACCCGGCAGGAGCGCCAGCAGGTCGCGGATCATGGGGATCGCCTCGTCCGGCAGGTCCTGGGCCAGTCCGCCCGGACGGATGTAGGAGTGGTTCATCCTCAGCCCGGTGACCGCCTCGAAGACGTCGAGGACGAGTTCACGCTCGCGGAAGCCGAAGAGCATCGGAGTCGTGGCGCCGAGTTCCATGCCGCCGGTGGCGAGTGCCACGAGATGCGAGGAGATGCGGTTGAGTTCCATGAGCATCACCCGGACGATCTGGGCCCGCTCGGGAACGAGATCGTCGATGCCGAGCAGTTTTTCGACGCCGAGGCAGTAGGCCGTCTCGTTGTGGAAGGGAGCGAGGTAGTCCATGCGGGTGACGAATGTGACGCCCTGGGTCCAGTTCCGGTATTCGAGGTTCTTCTCGATCCCGGTGTGGAGGTAGCCGATTCCGCAGCGCGCCTCGGTGACGGTCTCACCTTCGATCTCGAGGATCAGTCGCAGGACGCCGTGGGTGGACGGATGCTGCGGGCCCATGTTGACGACGATGCGGTCCTCGCCGCTGTCGCGGACGGCGGTGGCGAGTTCGTCCCAGTCGCGTCCCACGGCGTCGAAGACGGCGTCCCCAGCGGGGTCGGCATCGGGGACGGGAACGGCGTCGAGGGGGGTGACGGCATCGGTGGCGGCAGAATCGTTCGTCACGAGTACGCCCTCCGTTCGTCGGGCGGCGGGATTCGGGCACCCTTGTACTCCACCGGAATTCCGCCGAGCGGGTAGTCCTTGCGTTGAGGATGCCCACGCCAGTCGTCGGGCATCTGGATACGGGTGAGCGCCGGGTGGCCGTCGAAGACGATCCCGAAGAAGTCGTAGGTCTCCCGTTCGTGCCAGTCGTTCGTCGGGTAGATCCGGTGGACGGACGGGACGTGGGGGTCGCTGTCGGGGATCGCTACTTCCAGACGCACCCTGCGGTTGTGGGTGATCGAGACCAGGGGGTACACCGCGTGCAGTTCGCGTCCCGCCTCCTGCGGGTAGTGCACCCCGCTCACCCCGAGACACAGCTCGAATCTCAGATCCGGGTGATCGCGCAGGACGCGAGCGACCGAGGGCAGGTGTTCGCGCCGTACGAAGACCGTCATCTGGTGGCGATCGACGACGATCTTCTCCACTGCCTGCGCGTAACCCGCGCCGGTCTCGCCCGCCTGTGCGTCGAGCACATCCTCGATGGTCTCGACGAGTTCGTCGAGGTAGCCACCGTAGGGGCGTGCAGTGCTGTCCGGGAGGGAGACCCTGCGGACGAGGCGCCCGTAGCCACTGGTGTCGCCGGAACCGCGAACTCCGAACATGCCGCGCCGGACCGCGATCACCTCGTCGGCGCGGTCGCCGGTCTCGGATCCTGAGCGTTCGATATCGGTCATCGCGGAGGCACCGTCAGTTCGATGAGCGGACGCTGCGTCAGTGCGGCTTCCTCGGCGGCACGGATCGCCTCGTCCCGGTTCACGCCCAGGGGCATCTGCGCGATCTTCTCGTGCAGCGCCAGGATGGCGTGGATGAGCATCTCGGGGCGGGGCGGGCAGCCGGGAAGGTAGATGTCCACGGGAACGACGTGATCGACACCCTGGACGATCGCGTAGTTGTTGAACATGCCTCCGGACGAAGCGCACACGCCCATCGCGAGCACCCACTTCGGCTCGACCATCTGGTCGTAGACACGGCGCAGCGCGGGCGCCATCTTCTGGCTGACCCGGCCGGCCACGATCATCACGTCCGCTTGTCGTGGCGATGCCCGGAAGGCCTCCATGCCGAAACGTGCGAGGTCGTAGCGGCCACCTGCGGTGGCCATCATCTCGATGGCGCAGCACGCCAGACCGAACGACGCGGGCCACAGGGAACCCTTGCGCGCGAATCCCGCGAGGGTTTCGACGGTGCTGAGCAGGAATCCGCTCGGAACCTTCTCCTCGATTCCCATCCTTCCCTCACCTCCTCTCGAGCCGTACGAGAACGTGGCAGGTCAGTCCCACGTCAAACCACCTCGTCTCCACTCGTAGGCGTAGGCGACGAAGACGTTGAACATGAACAGCGCCATCGCTGCCAGACCGAAGACGCCGAGTGCGTCGAAATGGACCGCCCAGGGATACAGGAAGACGATCTCGATATCGAAGATGATGAACAGCATCGCGGTGAGGTAGTACTTCACCGGAAAACGTCCTCCACCCGCCGGCTGCGGGGTGGGATCGATGCCGCACTCGTATGCGTCGAGTTTCGCCCGGTTGTATCTGCGCGGGCCCACGATGCTCGCCACCGCGACGGAGAAGACCGCGAAGGCGAGCGCGATCCCGCCGAGTACCAGAATCGGTACGTATGCGTTCATGCCACCTCCGGTTCCTCGCGTCCGGTTCCTCGCGCGAATCCGGTCGCGGGCGGTGCGTCGTCCGCGCACCCACTCCGTCGTGTGCGTTCCGGCCGGACCTGCCGATCGGGGTTCCGCACCACAGGCGGTTGTGAGTTAGGGCACAGAGTAGTGGTGTCCGCGTCGGACTTGTCGCGATTTCACACGCTCGATTCGAGGCGGCGTGTCGGGTCCACCGGTACCTGGGAGGAGGGTAGATTCTCCGTCCCGTCGTCGCCGCTCACGGCCGACTGCGGCCCGGAAGGGGTCGGCAAGGGTCAGGCGGGGCGGGAACGGCTGCTGAGCAGGGCGAGCACCTGCCGACCGAGGCGGATCGGGTCGACGGGATGGCGCATCGCCACCTCCGCTCCGGACCATCGGGCGAGCCATTCGTCGTCGGCCCGGGCGATCAGGACGACGATCGGTGGGCACCGATCGAGTTCGTCCTCGAGTTGTCGCGCGAGCCCCATACCGCCGGCGGGCGCGGCTTCGCCGTCGAGTACGGCGAGATCGATGTCGCCTCGCTGCATGCGCTCGACGACCACCGGGGGCGTGGCGACCTCGACATAGTGCAGCGGGGGCAGGTCCGGATGCAGGCGGGTGCCGAGGGCGTCACGAACCTGTTGCCGCACGGCGGCATCGTCGCTGTAGACGAGGATGCGCAGCGAGTCGCTCACGCGCCCGATGCTAGCCGAGCGGACCCGGAATCAGGATCGACTATCGAGAAGGTGTCGTCGTCTCCGGACCTCGGGAGCCGTGCCGGTCTCCGCCGAGTCGCCGTGGATGATCGATGCGGGCGCGATCATCAGGTGCGCCAGCACGATGCACGTGCCGGTCAGCGCCGCGAATGCGGCGCCGATGAGATACGACGCGGTGAACACGGCGGCTACGAAACCGATCGTGAGCATTCCCGCAAGAGCGAGTATCGCGAGTATCCGCCGGGTGGAGCGTGGCGCGAGTTCGAAGGTCTCGTATCGTGATGCGGCCATAAACTTCTCCGTTCCCTCCCCGGAACAGCGCATCCCGTGTCCCCCACACTCGGCTCACCACCGTGGATCGTCGGTGACGAGCGAACCTCCGGAGAGGTCGATTGCGTCTGTTCCCCTGATCCCGCTCGGCCGTGAGCGGATTCGATAACAGAATACTATCAAGTGTGACATCGGTCTCGCGATCGGATTGTGGATGGTCACCAAATTATCGCGGCACCCGAAACGGGCAGGTAGACGACATCGAGATGAAGCCGGTCGCGTCTCGATCCGGCATGCCACGAGAAGCACCGAGATCGGATCTCCGCCGAGAGGTGACCGCATCCTCTGCCACCGCGGAGCGCACCGGCCCTGTGCGGGTCGTCACCGCCGGTGCGCGAGTCTCCGGATCATCAGATCGCCGATCGACTGCATGATCTGCACCATGACGATGAGCACGACGACCGCCACGAGTAGGACCGGAGTGTTGAAACGCTGGTAGCCGTACACGATCGCGAAGTCACCGAGCCCCCCGCCGCCGATGACCCCGGCCATCGCCGAGTACCCCACCAGCAGCACGAGCGTGAGGGTGGCACCGGCCACCAGCGGCGACAGGGCCTCCGGGAGCAGCACCTTGCGAACAATCTGCCCGTTGGTGGCGCCCATCGCCTGCGCTGCCTCGACCCTGCCGCGCGGGACCTCCCGCAATGCGGATTCGACGATGCGGCCGAAGAACGGAATGGCACCGATGGTGAGCGGCACGATCGCCGCGGTCGGGCCGATCGCGGTGCCCACGACGAATCGGGTGAACCCGATCAGCGCGATCAGCAGGATGAGGAAGGGCAGGGACCGGAACAGGTTGACGACCACCCCGAGGACGGTGTTGAGCGTCCTGCGGGGCCACAGCCCGGACGGGGACGTCAACTGCAACACGATCCCGACCAGCACACCACCGACGACCGTCAGCACGAACGACACCGCGACCATGTAGAGCGTCTCGAGGGTCGCTTCCCACACCTCGGGCAGGGCGTCGTACCACTGCAGCTTGTTCATCGCGCCTGCACCCTCATTCCGTGAGTCCCTCCAGTTCGGCTTCCGTCCCCCACGCCAGGCTCAGGTACGGACGTTCCGCCACGAATCCTTCGATACGCGCCCGGTTCGTGCCCGCCGTGAATCGCAGCCTCATGCGGCCCACGGTCACGCTGCCGACCTGCTCGACCCGGCCCCCGACGACGGCCACGTCGGCGTCGAGCGCACGGATCATCTCCGCGAGCCACGGCCCGTGCGCGGCGTCACCGATGGCGGTGACCAGCGCGGTGTCGGTGCTCGAGCCGACCGACGGATCGCTTCCGACAGGGACGAGCGCAGCCCCGAGCGCGGACCGCGGGTCGGCCACGAGATCGACGATCCGGCCGGTCTCGACGACCCGGCCCGCATCGAGTCGCGCGGCCGAGGTGCAGATCCGGCGCAGCACCCCGAGCTCGTGGGTGATGACCACGACCGTGACGCCGAGCCGCCGGTTCACCTCGGCGACGAGATCGAGGACCTGGTCGGTGGTGTCCGGATCCAGGGCGCTCGTCGCCTCGTCGCACAGGAGCACCTCGGGTTCGGCCGCGAGCGCACGGGCGATCCCCACACGCTGCTGCTGGCCGCCGGACAGTTGCGACGGATAACTCTCGCCCTTGCCCGCCAGGCCGACGAGATCGAGCAGTTCCAGGGCTCGTTTCCGGCGCTGCTCCTTGCTCACCCCGGCCACCTCGAGCGGGAACTCCACATTCCGGATCACGGTGCGCGAATGCAGCAGATTGAACTGCTGGAAGACCGTTCCGATCCGGCGACGGGCCGATCGCAGCTGCGCCCCGGACAGGGTCGACAGATCGTCCTTGCCGAGCAGGATCCGTCCCGAGGTGGGGCGTTCGAGCAGGTTCAGGCAACGCAGCAGGGTGGACTTGCCGGATCCCGACGGTCCCACGATGCCGTAGATCTCCCCGTCGGGGATCTGCAGTGACACCCCGCGCAGCGCCGCGACCTCCCCGGAACGCCCGGCTCCGGGGAAGGTCTTGACGAGGTTCTCGACGACGATCATCAGTTCGTCGGGTGGACGGGCAGCACCGCACCCGAGTAGGTCTCGTCGATCCAGGCAGCGGTCTCGGGCGATTCGAGGGCCTCCGCCAGGGCGGTGACGACCGGGTCGTTTTCGTTCTCGGCCCGCACGACCAGCAGGTTGGAGAAGGGATTGCCCTCGACCTCTTCGGTGAGGATGGCGTCCTCGGAGGGATTCAGGCCGGCTTCGAGCGCGTAGTTCGAGTTGATGACGGCGGCGGTGATCTGCGCGTCGTCGAGCTGGCGGGCGAGCTGGGGGCGCTCGATGCCGACGAGGTTCAGATTCTTCGGATTGGCGGTGATGTTCGATTCGGTGACCACCGACAGGTCGGCCTCCTCGAAGGGCACGTCCATCTCGAGCAGACCTGCGGATTCGAGCAGGTACAGCGCACGAGCGTAGTTGGTGGTGTCGCGCGGCACGGCGACGGTGTCGCCGTCCTTCAGCTCGTCGAGCGAGGTGATCTTGTTCGAGTAGAGGCCGATGGGCTCGAGGTGCACGTCGGCGACCTGTACGAGATCGTCCACACCCTTCTGCTTCTGCCAGTCCGTCAGGTACGGCTCGTGCTGGAAGAAGTTCGCGTCGACGTCACCGGCCTCGAGCAGCTCGTTGGGATCGACCTCGCCGGTGATCTCGACGATGTCGAGCCGGTAGTCGCCGAGCGCTCCGGTGTTCACGATCTGATCGAGGATCTCGACGTGCGGGGTCGACGACGCGGAGATCCGGAGGGTCGTGCCGTCGCTCTCGGACGACGAGCAGGCCGCGAGGCCCGCGGCGAGGGTGAGAGCGGCGGACGCGACGATGATACGACGCAGGGACATCAGGTGGTTACCTTCCGTTGGGGGGTACGGGACGGACAGAATCGATTATCGGGAGGCGGCGAGGCGACGGAGGAGATCGCCGTGGAAACGCTCCGCCACGTTCGGGTGTGCCCGCAGACGGGACTTGAGCGCGTTGAGTCCGTAGACCGCGTGCAGTCTTCCGCCGTGCTCGTCGGGCCCGACGCCGCGTGCGGCAGCTGCGAGGTCCGCGGGCAGGTCCACCGGCGGAAGTGCCTTGTCGAGACCGGGATTGAGGAAGAACGGCAACGACACCCGGTCGGTGCCGGCGGGCGGGGGCAGCACCCGGTGGACTGTCGCCTGCAGGTAGCCCCCGGTGGCCACCTCGAGGAGCTCACCGATGTTGACGATGAAATGTCCTGGGAGGGGTTCGATCTCGACCCATCGGCCCTCGCGTTCGACCTGGAAGCCGGTGCTGCCCGGTTCGGGATACAGCAGCGTCAGCGCTCCGACATCCTTGTGGCTGCCGACGCCCTGATCGGTGATCGACCGGTCGTGCCCGGGATACCGCGCGATCTTCAGAAGAGGGTCGGGATCGGCGAACGCCTCGTCGAAGTGGTCGGCCGGGGCGCCGAGCGATTCGGCCCAGGCGCCGAGGAGTCGGCGGCCGACCTCGCCGACCTCGTCGATCCAGCGCAGCGCCGACTCCCGTAGCTGCGGAATGCCTGCCGGCCACAGATTGGGACCGTGCAGCACCTCCCAGGGACGCTCGGGGTCGAGCTCGGTGACGGCCTCGCGTTCCGGACCGATGTCGAGCTGTTCGCGCCAGTCGACATATCCCTGGGTACGTTCGCCTCCGACGCGCGTGTAACCCCGGAAGTGGGGCGAGCGGACGTTCTCGATTGCGAGCTTCTCCGCCTCGGGGAGGGCGAAGAACGCGCGGGCCGTGGCGACGAGTTCGTCTGCGAGCGCAGGGTCGATCCCGTGACCGGCGAGATGGAAGAAGCCGATCTCGTGGGTGGCCGTCCGGAGACGATCGAGCAGCGCAGCGCGGGTGGCCCGGTCGCCGTCGAGGTCGGACAGATCGATGACGGGCAATGCCGCCGAATCGGACATGATGAGCCTTTCGAAACCACATCGGATGCACGTACTCCGAGGGCCGGGCCTGCGCCGGACTCTCGGTCCCGGCGGGTTCCGGGGAACCTCGGAAGCACGGGGGCGTGCCGCCCCTGGGCGGGGACGATCAGCGGCAACGACAACACGCAGGAGCCACGGCGCGACGAGCGCGTGTGCTCACAGTCTGCGTGGGGGTGTTGCCCATGTTCTCCTCCGATGAGGCCCGATGCGGCCTTCGACGACAGTGACACCGCAAGGTGGTCCCGATCGAGGCTAATCGCCTCTGCGACCAGCGGGCAAATCACCCGTACCTCTCGGCGACGGTGCATTGACACCGTCCTGTCATTTTGACAGCATGTTGTCATGACTGAAACAGTTCACGTCGCCGTATACGACAGCCTGGCGGACTGGGAGATCGGATACGTCACCACCGCGATATCGAATCCCGCATGGCAGCGGCAGCCCGGGCGGTACCGCATCCGCACGGTCGGAGCCTCACGGGAGCCGGTCACGACGATGGGCGGACTCCGGATCGTGCCGGACATGCACCTCGAGGAAGTGGACCCGGCCGACAGCGCGATATTGATCCTCGCCGGCAACGACATCTGGCCCACGGAAGCCTTTGCCCCCTTCGTCGACAAGGCCCGGCAGTTCCTCGACTCCGGTGTCCCCGTAGCCGCAACGTGCGGTGCCACCGGCGCGCTCGCCGCTGCAGGAATGCTCGACGATCGGTCACACACGAGCAATGCCGCCGAATTCCTGCAGGCCGTCGGATACGGGGGCAGCCACCTGTATCGGGACGAGCCCGCGGTCACGGACGGCGATCTGATCACCGCCAGCGGGATCACCCCGGTGGACTTCGCCCGCGCGATCTTCGAACGGCTCGACCTCTACGAACCGCGCACTCTGGCCGCCTGGTACGCCCTGTACGGGGACCACGACCCCCGCGGTTACCACGACCTCATGACGTCCGGGTCGTGACGGAGAGAAACGACACCGAGGTCGAACTGCTCAGCGCGGCAGCAGTGACCGTCTTCCGTCTCAACGGGCAGTTCCTCGCACTTGCCGAGACACTGGCGCGTCCCGTCGGCCTGACCGCCACCTGGTGGCAGGTCCTCGGTGCACTCTCACCCACTCCCCTGCCGGTCTCCACCATCGCACGCGAGATGGGCATCACCCGGCAGAGCGTGCAGCGCGTCGCCGATCTTCTGGTCGACAGGGGTCTCGCGGAGTACCGACCCAATCCCGCGCACCGGCGCGCCAAGCTCGTCGCGATGACGCCCGCCGGTCGCGAGGCGATCCGTGCCATCGCCCCGGCGCATGCCGTCGCCGCGCGAGGGCTTCGCGAGGAGACCGGTCTCGAGGAACTCGGAACCGTCGTGGAAGGGATGCGCGCCCTGTCCGCCGCACTCGATCGACTGGCCGAACGTTCCCCCGCATCGGACGAAGCGCGCAGTGCACGACCTGCGGTCAGTCCCCCGCCGGGCGGCGCGGAGGGAAATGACGGATGAGCCCTTCCTGGACCACCGTGGCCACGAGTTCACCCTCGATGGTGAAGTAGCGCCCGGTGGCCATCCCGCGCGAACCGGCCGCCACCGGCGACTCCGTGGCGTACAGATGCCACTCGTCGAAGCGGAGTGGGCGGTGGAACCAGATCGAGTGGTTGACGGTCGCGGCGACGATCCGATCGAGTCCCCACGACAAACCGTGGGTGGTGAGGATCGAATCGAGCACGGTCGTGTCCGACGCGTAGGCCAGCGTGGCGACGTGGAGAAGCGGGTCGTCGCCCGGGAGTTGCCCGTCCGCGCGCATCCAGACCCGGTTGTGGCCGAGCTTCTCACCGGTCCCGCGGAGGATCCAGGCCGGGTCGTTGGCATACCGCATGTCGATCGGTTTGAGCGCTCCGACGAAATGCGGCAGTTGTTCCTCGAAGCCGCGCAGCCGCTCCCCGATCGGCGGCAGCGCATCGGGCAGCGGGACGTCGGGGACGGTCACCGAATGCTCGAGGCCCCGGCCCCACCGCTGGAATGCGGTGAGCATGACGAACAGTTCCTGCCCGTCCTGGCAGGCGGTGACCATCCGGTTCGCAAAATCGCGGCCGTCGCGGTGGGTGACGACGTGATAGTCGATGGGCCGCTTGACATCACCGCCCCGGATGAAGTGGGCGTTGAGCGCGTGCACGGGACGATCACCCACAGTGCGACCTGCAGCGACGAGCGCCTGAGCGACGAGCTGCCCACCGAAGGTCCGGCTGCCGACCTGCGCCGGGTGCTCGCCGCGGAAGACGTTCTCCCCGATCTGCTGCAGATCCAGCAGATCGAGGAGAACATCGAGATCGGTCGTGTCGGCGTGCGTCACCGACTGTCTTTCTCACCCAGACGATGAACGTGGATGAGGTTGGTCGACCCCGAACGCCCCGGGGGCGCTCCGGCGACGATCACCACGAGGTCGCCACGCTGGTAGCGCCCCAGGGACAGCAGCGCGGCGTCGACCTGCTCGACCATCTGATCGGTGGTGTCCACCGGCTCGACCGAGAACGTCTCGGTCCCCCAGGTGAGCGCCAGCTGGTTGCGGATGTGCGGGACGGGCGTGAAAGCGAGCAAGGGCAGCGGCGTGTGCAGACGCGCGAGACGGCGCACGGTGTCGCCGGTCTGGGTGAAGGCCACGAGCGCCTTCGCGTCGAGACGCTCACCGATGTCGCGGGCGGCATAGGAGATGACACCGCGCTTGGTACGCGGAACATGCGTCAGCGCAGGCACTTCCGTCGAATCGGATTCGACCGCGGTGATGATGCGCGCCATCGTGCGGACCGTTTCGACCGGGAACTTGCCGACGGAGGTCTCCCCCGAGAGCATCACGGCATCGGTACCGTCGAGCACCGCGTTGGCCACATCGGAGGCCTCGGCCCGGGTCGGGCGCGAGTTCTCGATCATCGATTCGAGCATCTGCGTCGCGACGATGACGGGCTTGGCGTTCTCGCGGGCGATCTGGATCGCGCGCTTCTGCACCAGCGGCACTTCCTCGAGGGGAAGCTCGACGCCGAGGTCACCGCGTGCCACCATCACCGCATCGAACGCGAGGACCACCGCTTCGAGGTTCTCGACGGCCTCGGGCTTCTCGAGTTTGGCGATCACCGGGACACGCCGGCCGACGCGGTCCATCACCTCGTGAACGAGTTCGACGTCCGCGGGGGACCGTACGAACGACAGCGCGATGAAGTCGACACCGAGGCGCAGCGCGAACTCGAGGTCCTCGATGTCCTTCTCCGACATAGCCGGAACGGAGACGTTCATTCCCGGCAGGGAGACGCCCTTGTTGTTGCTGACCGGTCCACCCTCGGTGACCCGGCAGACGACGTCGTTGCCCTCGACCGACTCGACGACCAGCCCGACCTTGCCGTCGTCTACGAGCAGACGGTCGCCTGCGACGGCGTCCTGAGCGAGTTCCTTGTAGGTGGTCGAGACACGGTCGTGGTGGCCGACGACGTCGTCGACGGTGATGCGGACGACCTCCCCGTTCTCCCACACCGTGCGGCCCTCGGCAAAACGGCCCAGGCGGATCTTCGGGCCTTGCAGATCGGCGAGGATGCCGACCGCGTGGCCGGAGTCCTCCGATGCGGCGCGGACACGGTTGTAGTGGCCCTCGTGGTCGGCGTGCTCTCCGTGACTGAAGTTCAGGCGGGCGACGTCCATTCCGGCGTCGACGAGTTTCCTCAGGACATCGGGGTCGGCGGTGGCCGGCCCCATAGTGCAAACGATCTTGGTGCGTCGGGTCACGGTTCGAGCCTAGTCCCCGTCGCCCGCCCCCTCCATCTCAGCACCCCGGCGCGTGTCGCCGGGGCATCGCGGAAACGGAAGTACCGCGGCATCACGGGCGAAGCGGGCGCCCGTTCTTGTCCTGCACCTTGCCGGTGAGCATGAGAATGCCGTCGACCAACGGCCAGATGCCACCGATCCCACAGGTGAGCCAGGTGACCGCGATCTGTGCGACCGCCACACCGGGCTGGTCGAGATAGAAGCGCCCGGCACCGAAGCCACCGAGGAGGATTCCCAGGACACCCGCCGTGACCTTGCTCTTGTCCGAATAGGGTGCGCCCGTGTAGGGATCACGGCCGTACGGCGCCTCGAGATCCCGTCCGTAGGGATTCGGCTGACCGGCGTAGCCGGGGACGGCAGGCGCCCCGTATCCGGGCGGCGGCCCGTATCCCGAGCCGCCGTACGGCGGAGGACCGTAGGAGGACGTCGCCGGAGTCGGCCCGGCGGACTGCGAGGAATTCTGCGGCGGGGAGCCGATCGGATAGTGCGGATCGGGCGCCCCGTAGACCGGCCCAGGTCCTCCGTCCTGCCGGCCCGCGTGGTCGCCGTAGGGATAGTCGCCCGGGGGCGGATAGTCCGACTGGTGCTCGGGCGGCGGCGGGTAACTGGGCGTGGTGCCCCAGCCCGGCCCGTTGCCCACACCCGAATAGGTGTCCCATCCGGGGCCCGGCGTCCCGGCAGCGCCGCCGAGGGACTCGACGGTGGGGGGCTGCGCCGAGAGCGATGCCTGCGCAGTGGCGTCGTAGTCGAAGGCACGCCCTAGATCGGGGGGCGGAGTGTGGCTTCGATCCGGCGCCTGATCCGCGGTGTCCGGCCGGGATGCGGACTCGTCACGCTTCGTGAAGTCCGGCTTGGCGGACTCCGAATCGGGCGTTTCCGAGGCTCCCGGCTCCTGTGTGGTCACGAATTGTCCCCCTTGCTCTCTCCGGACGTCGCGTCGTCGACTCTACCGGCGGACGGTGACGTCCCGGTGGTGTCGGCAGCGCGCGTCCCGGTGACCGGCGCGGTCTCCGTGGACGCGGGGTTCAAGGTCGCCGGCTCCTCCCGCCCCTTGGGCGCGAGAACGATGTACGCGACCGCGAGTACGAACACGATCGCCGAGGTGAACGTGTTGATCCGGAGACCGGCGATCTCGGTGGCCGCGTCCGTGCGCATGAGTTCGATCCAGAACCGTCCTGCGCAGTATCCGGCGACGTAGAGAGCGAACAGCCGCCCGTGGCCGATAGCGAACTTCCGATCGACGAGAACCAGCAGCACCACGACACCGAGATTCCACAGCAACTCGTAGAGGAAGGTCGGGTGCACCACGAAGGCCACCTCACCGGTGGACACACCGTCCACGAGCCCGGGCGCGACCTGCCCCGCGTCGTTGCGCCGCTCGTAGATCTCGAGTCCCCACGGGAGGGTGGTCTCGCGACCGTAGAGTTCCTGGTTGAACCAGTTTCCGAGCCGCCCGATGGCCTGGGCCAGCAGGATCGCCGGAGCCAGCGCGTCCCCGAAGGCCGGAAGCGGGATCCCGCGACGACGACAACCGATCCATGCGCCCACCGCACCGAGTGCGACGGCTCCCCAGATGCCGAGACCACCCTCCCAGATCTTGAGGGCGTCGACGGGATCCGCTCCCTCCCCGAAGTATTTCTGCCAGTCGGTGGCGACGTGGTAGAGGCGCCCACCGATCAGGCCGAAAGGCACCGCCCACACGGCGATGTCGAGGACGGTGCCCGGCTGTCCGCCTCGGGCGACCCAGCGGCGGTCCCCCCACCAGATCGCCACGACGATCCCGACGATGATGCACAGGGCGTAGGCACGGAGGGCGAACGGCCCCAGATACCAGACGCCCTGCGGCGGACTCGGAAGATAAGCCAGAACAGACGCAGTGGAGGTCACGAGTGCACGTTAGCGGAGCGAACACCCTTCGCGAGATCCTGCGTCAGGGCGAGCAGCGCGTCGCGGCCCTCGGCGAGGGCACTGACCAGCGCCGAACCCACGATCACCCCGTCGGCGTAACCCGCGATCTCCGCTGCCTGCGCCCCGTTGCGGACGCCGAGTCCGACACCGACCGGGATGTTCGAGTGCGTGCGCACACGCGCGACGATCTCCGGCGCCCGGTTGTCGACGGAATCGCGTGCGCCGGTGACCCCCATGGTGGAGGTCGCGTAGACGAAGCCCCGGCACTGCTCGAGGGTGGTCGCGAGGCGTTCGTTGGTCGACGACGGCGCGACCAGGAAGATCTTGCCCAGACCGTACTGCTCCGCAGCCGCGTTCCACTCGTCCGCCTCGTCCGGGATGAGATCCGGCGTGATGATGCCGAGTCCCCCGGCAGCAGCGAGGTCGCGCGCGAAGTTCTCCACGCCGTACTTGAGCACGAGATTCCAGTAGGTCATCACGACCGCAGCGCCACCTGCCGCGGTGATCGCTTCGACGGCGGGGAACACGTCGCGCACCCGGACACCGTTGGCGATCGCCTCGAACGCCGCGTCCTGGATGGTCGTGCCGTCCATGACGGGGTCGCTGTACGGGATACCGACCTCGACGAGGTCGCAGCCGCCCTCGACGAGCGTCGTCATGGCTTCGATAGAGCGCTCGACGGTCGGATAACCGACCGGCAGGTAACCCACGAGTGCGGCGCGGTTCTCGGCGCGGCAGGTCTCGAAGATCTGCGTCAGGCGTTCGTGCGGGGCGCTCACTGGGCTGCTCCTTCGGTACCGGTCTTGTCGGCGGACTCGTCGGCCGGCAGGTAACCGAACCACTTCGCCGCAGTGTCGACGTCCTTGTCTCCGCGCCCGGAGAGGCTGACGAGGACGATGGCGCCCTCACCGAGTTCGGGGCCGAGTTTCACGGCCCCGGCGACCGCGTGCGCCGATTCGATCGCGGGGATGATCCCCTCGGTGCGACACAGCAGGGCGAAGGCATCCATGGCCTCGCTGTCGGTGACGGCACGGTATTCGGCGCGGCCGGTATCGGCGAGCCAGGCGTGTTCGGGTCCGACACCGGGATAGTCGAGACCGGCCGAGATCGAATGCGATTCGATGGTCTGCCCGTCCTCGTTCTGCAACAGATACGAGAAGGCGCCGTGCAGCGCGCCGTGGGTTCCCCCGCCGATGGTGGCGGCGTGCCGCCCCGTTTCGACACCGTCTCCCCCGGCCTCGCATCCGACGAGCTTGACGGAGGGGTCGTCGATGAACGGATGGAAGATGCCGATCGCGTTGGACCCTCCGCCCACGCACGCGACGACGGCGTCGGGCAGGCGGCCGGTCAGTGCCCGGACCTGAGCGCGCGCTTCGAGTCCGATGATGCGCTGGAAGTCGCGGACCATGGCCGGGAAGGGATGCGGGCCCGCCGCGGTACCGAAGCAGTAGTAGGTGGTGTCGGCGTTGGTGACCCAGTCGCGCATCGCCTCGTTGATCGCGTCCTTGAGGGTTCGCGAACCGGTCCGCGCCGCGACGACCTCCGCACCGAGCAGACGCATCCGGGCGACGTTGAGTGCCTGCCGATCCATGTCGACCTCGCCCATGTACACGCGGCATTCGAGGCCGAACAGGGCGCACGCGGTGGCGGTGGCGACACCGTGCTGGCCGGCGCCCGTCTCCGCGATCACGCGCTTCTTGCCCATGCGCTTGGCGAGCAGCACCTGCCCGAGCACGTTGTTGATCTTGTGAGAGCCGGTGTGGTTGAGATCTTCCCGCTTGAGGAAGATCCGTGCGCCCCCCGCGTGCTCACCGAGCCGTGTCGCCTCGTAGACCGGCGACGGACGACCCGTGTAGTCGCGCTGCAAGCGGTCGAGTTCGGCGAGGAAGCCCGGGTCGACGCGTTCCTTCTCGTAGGCCGCCGTGACCTCCTCGATCACCGCCATGAGCGCCTCGGGTACGTACCGTCCGCCGAAGACCCCGAAATGGCCGCGTACGTCGGGTTCGTGTGCGGTCGGAGCGACCAGGGCTTCACTCATCGAGGGAAGACCGCGGCCCTTGGCGGAAAGTACGGAATCGTCTGCAGTCACCCGTCCAGTCTGCCCCACCCGGTGGGATGGATCACCGCCGGGTCCGAACCCTCGCGGACGGGTCAGCGGGCCGGCTTCGGGCACGACGGATGCGTGCCCACCGTCACCAGTTCGGCGACGGCCTGACGCGGATCCCCACTGGTCACCAGGCCTTCGCCCACGAGCACGGCGTCGGCACCCGCTCCCGCGTATGCGAGCAGGTCCGCCGGACCCCGGACACCGGACTCGGCGATCTTGAGCACGTTGCTGGGCAGTCCGGGCGCGATGCGGGAGAACGTCGTCTTGTCGACCTCGAGGGTCTTGAGGTTGCGGGCGTTGATCCCGATGACGGTCGCGCCCGCCTCGAGGGCACGGTCCGCCTCCTCCTCGGTGTGGGCTTCGACCAGAGCTGTCATCCCCAGCGACTCGACCCTGTCGATCAGGGCGGTCAGCACAGTCTGCTCGAGCGCGGCCACGATGAGCAGGACGAGATCCGCACCGTGCGCGCGGGCCTCGTGGATCTGATAGGGCCCGACGATGAAGTCCTTGCGCAACACGGGGATCCGGACGGCGCGTCGCACCGCGTCCAGATCGGCGAGACTTCCGTTGAATCGGCGTTCCTCGGTGAGCACGCTGATGGCCCGGGCGCCGCCGGACTCGTAGGCGGCCGCGAGCTCGGCGGGATCGGCGATGTCGGCGAGCGCACCCTTCGACGGGCTGGCACGCTTGACCTCCGCGATGACCGCGATGCCCGGCTCACGCAGCGCGGCCTTGGCATCGATCGGTGGGGGCGCACTCGCAGCGGCAGCCTTGACGGAGGCGAGATCGAGGACCGCCTCGCGGGCGGCGACGTCGGCTCGTACTCCGTCGAGAATCGAATCGAGAACTGTCATCGTGGCTCGAGTCCTTTCCCACCCTGCTCAATCCCGATGTGATCAAGCTCATCGGATCTGACTTAGAGAGTAGTGAACTGGTTTACAGCGGTCACCGCCGGGTGCCGGAATCACCCTTGCCGTCGTCGTCGGTGGGGTCCTCGCCCGCGTCCAGCGCATCCCACAGACCGCGTTCGGACAGGGGTTCGTCGTTCTCCGCACGGCGGGTCGCCGCTTCCCGGCGCGCTGCCGGAGCGTCGTACTTCGACGACAATCCCGCCTGCTCGCGTGGCGTGCGCCAGAGCGTCACCGCCGCGGCGAGCACCACGACCGCACCGACGAGCACGAGGACGGCCGGGAGCGGGTGCACGTCGACCGCAGTGACGCTCGCCCTGTCCGGGAGCTCGGCGACACCGGCCGCGACGTCCGGATCGGCGCCGCCCGCCAGCAGGTTCACGGCCGGGACCGCTACCGCGACGGCGACCGCCGCCACGACGAGCGAAACGAGGCGCAGCGCGAGTCCGCGCACGGCGAAGACCGCCGCGACGGCGGCGATCAGTACGAGAGCGAGCGGGGTCAGGGCCGCAGCCCAGCGACCGCCTTCGAGATCGTCGACCCGGTCGAGACCGAGACCGTCGGATGAGACCGCGGTGACCCAGGTCATGCGGCTCGATCCCCACAGCAAGGCCGCGCCGAGCGCGAGCAGCAGGGCGGCGATCACGGTCGGCCGGCGCCGCCGTCCGCCGGACCCGGCGGCCTGCTGTGTCTCGCCGGTCACCGCGCGTCACCGCCGTAGGTGGTGAGCGTGGATGCCGCGGCGACGGCCGCGAGGGCGGACATCGCCTTGTTGCGGGCTTCGGTGTCCTCGGCCTCCGGATCGGAGTCGGCGACGATACCCGCTCCTGCCTGGACGTAGGCGACGCCGTCCTTGACGAGGGCCGAACGGATCGCGATGGCGGTGTCGGCGTCGCCGGCGAAGTCGAGATAGCCGACGATGCCGCCGTAGATGCCACGTCGGGTGGGTTCGAGTTCCTCGATCAGTTCCATCGCCCGCACCTTGGGCGCCCCGGACAGGGTTCCGGCGGGGAAACACGCCGTGACGGCATCGAGGGCGTGCTTGCCGTCGGCCAGGCGGCCGGTGACGGTCGAGACGAGGTGCATCACGTGGCTGTAGCGCTCGATGTGGCGGTAGTCGTGCACCTCCACCGTGCCGGGCGCGCACACCCTGCCGAGGTCGTTGCGGCCGAGGTCGACGAGCATCAGATGCTCGGCGTTCTCCTTCTCGTCGTGGACGAGGTCCTTCTCGAGCAGGAGATCCTCTTCCTCGTCCGCGCCGCGCCAGCGGGTGCCGGCGATGGGATGGGTGGTGGCCACCCCGTCGGAGACCGTCACGAGTGCCTCGGGGCTCGATCCGACGATCGAGAAGGCGGTCTCCCCCTCGGGGCCCGGGATGTGGAGCAGGAACATGTACGGGCTGGGGTTGGAGGCGCGCAGCATCCGGTAGACGTCGATCGGTGCTGCGGGGCAGTCGATCTCGAATCGCTGCGAGAGCACCACCTGGAAGGCCTCACCCGCTTCGATGTCACCGATGAGCTTGCGGACGTCGGTGCAGAAGGACTCGGTGGTGCGCTGGCGGCGGTAGTCGGGCTCGGGACGGGCGAAGGTCGCGACGGTGGCGGGCGCCGGCGCGGCGAGAGCCTCGGTCATGCGGTCGAGCCGGGCGACGGCGTCGTCGTAGGCCTCGTCGACACGCTCGTCGGAGCCGTCCCAGTTCACGGCGTTGGCGATGAGCCAGATCATGCCCTCGTGGTGGTCGACGGCCGCGAGGTCGGTGGCGAGCAGCATCACCATCTCGGGGATGCGCAGGTCGTCCTCGGCGAGCGTCGGCAGCTTCTCGAGATACCGGACGACGTCGTAGCCGAGATAACCCACCATTCCGCTGGTGAGCGGAGGCAAACCGTGGATGCGGTCGGTGTGGAGCAACCGCAGTGTCTCGTCGAGCACCTCGAGGGGATTGCCGCCGGTAGGAGCCCCGGCGGGGACGTGCCCGTACCAGGTGGCGTCGCCGTCGGTGACGGTCAGCGCCGCCGGGCTTCCGGCGCCGATGAACGACCACCGCGACCACGACCGGCCGTTCTCGGCCGACTCGAGCAGGAATGTTCCCGGCCGGTCGGCCGCGAGCTTGCGATAGGCCGACAGCGGGGTCTCGGCGTCGGCGAGCACCTTGCGGGTCACGGGAACCACACGGTGCTCGGCCGCGAGCTGACGGAACTGCTCGCGGGTGGTTGTCGAATCGGGCCTGTCGCCACCCGAGGAATCGGTGGTGGCTGCGGGAATGGTGGTGGGCTCGCCGGACATGCACCCATCATCCCAGGGGGCGTGGCCGACGATGCAGGCGCGGTCGGGTGCGTGAGCGCACCTGCCTCTCATCGGCCCTGTCACCGGGCAGGGCGACTCCTCGGTACGTCCCGAAACGGGGTGCCGGGGTCGTGACCGTATTCACGGGGCATGCCCAGGACGCGCTCGCTGATGGCGTTGCGCGCCATCTCCGTCGTGCCTCCGGCGATACACCACACCTGACGCATCAACTGGTCGACACCACGCTCGGCGACCGCGCCGTCGGCGTCGTCCCAGGCGGCCCCGTTGGCGTCGGTGAACTCGTAGGCGATGGTGACCAGCCGGCTCTCGACGATCCCGGACATCAGCCGCGCGATACCGGCTGTCTGATCCGACAGGGTGCGCGCAGCGATTCCGGACGAGATACGCTCTCCCACAGCGTTCTTGACGAGCTCGAGCATCCGCGCTTCACCCAGCAGGTCGCGGGCGACGGGATCGTCGAGCCTGCCCGCGTCGCGTGCGACCGCGAACAGTTCGGGCATACGGGATCCGCCGCGGGCCGTTCCCGCGGGAATGGTCGTGTACGGCGAATTCAGATACATGCGCTCGTGGAACATCCAGCGCGTACCCACGGTCCAGCCGTCGTCGACCTCGCCGATCCGGTAGGAGTCGGGGATCCGCACCTCGGTGAGGAATTCCTGGCAGAACTCCTTCGAGCCGCTGAGCATCTCGATGCGGTGCACTTCGACACCCACCTGCCGCAACGGAACCATGAAGACCGTCAGTCCCCGATTCTTCGGCACGTCCCAGTTGGTGCGGGCCAGGCACAACGCCCAGTCGGACCACCACGCTCCGGTCGTCCAGATCTTCGATCCGTTGAGGATCCAGTCGTCCCCGTCCCGCACGGCTGTGGTCACCGCCCCGGCGACATCGGAACCTCCGCTCGGTTCGGACAGCATCTGCATCCACAATTCCTCGCCGCGGAGAATGGCCGGGATGTGTGCGCGCTTCTGCTCCTCGGTACCGAATTCGAGCAGCACCGCTGCGCACGGCACGAAGGTGGGCACCTGCAACCGGGAGGGATATTCGTAGCCGGCGAGTTCCTCGTCGAGCGCCCGCTGGTGGGCGCGCGTCAGGCCCCGGCCCCCGTACTCGGTGGGGATACGGATGCCCGCGAGACCGGCGTCGAACATCGCGCGCTGGATGTCGCGTTCCCGCTGCACGGCGGCGAGTTCCTCCTCGTCGGAGGCTTCTGCGCGCAGTACCCCGACGCCGACGGCGGGATCGGAGCGTTCGAGTGTGGAGTGGATCCATGCGCGGGCCCGGAGCCGGAATTCCTCCACGGACTCGATGTCCCGCTCGGGGGATGCTGCGACCGTCATCGGGTGGCCTCCTGGAGTTCGACGATGCCGGCGAGCCGCGACCGATGCTCGGCCGGCGTTCCGTGATTCGCACGGCCGGCAGCGGCGCGGCGGGCGAACAGGTGCAGGTCGTGTTCGTAGGTCACACCGATCCCGCCGTGGATCTGCACGCAGTCCTGGATCAGTTCCCCGCCGTAATCTCCGACGAACGCTTTCGCGGCCGAGACGAGTTCGGCAGCGTCGGCGCTGTCGCGGGCCACTGCCTCGGCAGCGCGGTCGGCGATGGCGTGCGCGCCCTCGAGCCACGACTTCATGTCGGCGAAGCGGTGCTTGATCTCCTGATAGGACGCCAGGGGCCGGCCGAAGGCGTAGCGGTCGAACGCCCAGTCGAGTGTGAGATCGAAGGCCGCCTGCAGCGCACCGACGGTCTCTGCACAGGAGACGACGAGAGCGGTGCGCAGGGCGTGTTCGGCGTCTCGCGCGCCCTCTGCCACTCCACCCAGGGCGGCCGCAGCGGGAACCCGGACCTCACGGAACTCGACCGTCGCGTACCGGCGCGTGACGTCGATGGAGTTCAGGGGCGTCACCAGGACACCCGGCGTGTCGCGGGGCAGCAGGAGGTTGGTCCTCGCGTCCCCGGTGCGGCCGGTGACGAGGAGCAGATCCGCAGAGACCGCGGCTTCGACCGGCCGTGCGGTGCCGTCGAGGACGAGGTCCGCTCCGTCCACCCGGATCTCGACCGGAGGAGACGCCGCGCGACTTCCGGGTCTGGTCTCCGCGAAGCACCAGGCCGCGGTCGACGTGCCTGCGATCAGCGCGTCGAGCGCGTCCTGGTGTCCGTCCGGATGACGTCCGAGCAGTTCGGCGACGACATTGGTGGGCCCGAGCGGTCCGGGAGCGGCGTGCCGGCCGAATTCGTAGGCGAGCAAGGTGAGGTCGACGAGTCCGAACTCGCTCAGCGAGCCCCCGCCGAGCGCCTCGTCCACGAGTAGACCGGTCCATCCGAGTTCGGCACCCGCGCGCCAGTATTCGGGTCGGAAGCCTGCGGGATCGTCTCGTAACCTGCGGACTTCTTCGACAGGAATCCGCTCGTCGAGGAAGCGCGCGGTGGTCTCTCGAAGGAAGGCCTGATCGGGACTCGGATCGAGCAGCATGCATACCCTTTCGCGTGCGGCCGAGATGTGGCTCTCAATACAGAGAACACTATTCTCGAAAAATGCGAAAGGGTATTCTTCGGTCCGGTGGTGGTGACGCGGTGGGGACTCAGCCCAGTGGAGTGCCGCCGACACCCCAGTTCTCCCGGGGGATCTCGGTGATCGTCACCCACACGGACGACGGATTACGGCCCGCGGCCTCCGCATAGGCACGCGTCACGGCAGCGATCACCTCGGACTTCTGTTCGTCGGTGAGGCCGGGAGTCTGGCTGATCTGGATCAGAGGCATGCGGGCATTGTCGCAGCCCGCCGCGACTACTCGGCGCTCGGCTGCGCGGCGAGCAGGACGTCGGTGTCGAAGCAGGTGTGCGTGCCGGTGTGGCATGCCGCACCCACCTGATCGACCACCAGCAGGACCGTGTCGCCGTCGCAGTCGAGACGCACCTCGTGCACGTACTGCGTGTGCCCGGAGGTCTCCCCCTTGACCCAGTACTGCTGCCGCGACCGGGAGTAGTAGGTGGCCTTGCGGGTCGCGAGAGTGCGGGCGAGCGCCTCGTCGTCCATCCACGCCATCATGAGGACCGCACCGGTGGACCGCTCCTGCACGACGGCCGCGAACAGGCCGTCGTCGTTGCGCTCGAGACGTTCGGCGATCGCCGGATCGAGAAGCGCGCTCATCGGACCGTGATTCCTTCCGCGCGCATCGCGTCCTTGACCTGCGGAATCGTCAGTTCACGGAAATGGAACACGCTGGCCGCGAGGACGGCATCCGCACCCGCCTGCACGGCAGGAGCGAAGTGTTCGACGGCCCCGGCGCCACCGGAGGCGATCACGGGCACGTGCACGGCCTCACGGACCGCGGCGATCATCTTCAGATCGAAACCGGCCTTGGTGCCGTCCGCATCCATGGAATTGAGCAGGATCTCCCCCACCCCGAGCTCCTCGCCACGACGAGCCCACTCGACCGCGTCGATCCCGGTGCCGCGGCGACCTCCGTGGGTGGTGACCTCCCAGCCGCTCGCGGTCGGTTCCTGACCGGCGGGAACGGTGCGCGCATCGACGGACAGCACGATGCACTGCGATCCGAACCGCTCGGACATCTCGCGCAGCACGTCGGGCCGGGCGATGGCGGCGGTGTTGACCGAGACCTTGTCGGCGCCGGCACGCAGCAACCGATCCACGTCCTCGACCGTGCGCACGCCGCCCCCGACCGTGAGCGGGATGAAGACCTGCTCGGCGGTGCGGGTCACGACGTCGAGCATCGTGCCGCGGTCACCGCTCGAGGCCGTCACGTCGAGGAAGGTCAGTTCGTCGGCGCCCTGCTCGTTGTAGAGGGCGGCGAGTTCGACCGGATCACCCGCATCACGCAGGTTCTCGAAGTTGACACCCTTGACCACCCGCCCCGCGTCGACGTCGAGGCACGGGATGACCCGCACGGCCAGTGTCATGTTCGATCTCCTTCGGAACCCAACTGTTCGGCGACGGACTGCTCTGTCGCCGATTGCACGATCTCCAGTATCTCGCGGTGCACTCCCGGGGCCGCAGCGACCACCGATCCGGAACCGATCCGCCACGGCTCACCCCCGAAATCGGTGGCGATTCCCCCGGCAGCCCGCACGAGCGCCACACCCGCCGCATTGTCCCAGGGATGGTGGCCGAACACCACGGCACCGCCGATCGCACCTGCCGCGGTGTATGCGAGGTCGGCACCCGTCGAACCGTGCATCCGCAGGCGCGCGACCCGCCGGCTCAGCTCGGTGATCACGGCCAGACGCCGGGTGCCGGGGACGCGGCCGCGGCTGTCGATGTCGAAGCTGCCCACAGCGATCATCACGTCCTCGAGCCGGGCGGGCCGCAGCGGCTCGGCGGGTTCACCGTCGACGAGCAGGGGTCCGGCAGCGATCCCGGCGAAGCGCTGATTCGTCAACGGCAGCCAGGTCAGCCCGAGGACGGGTTCACCGTTCTCGACGAGCGCGAGCAGGATACCGGCCATCGGCAATCCGGCGGAGTAGTTGATCGTCCCGTCGATCGGGTCGAGCAACCAGACGGTGCCTTCGTCCGCGGACGGGCCGCCGAACTCCTCGCCGTGCACCGCGATGCCGGTGCGCTCGGTCAGAGCACCGGAGATGCGCCGTTCGAGTTCGAGGTCGAGGTCGGTCGCGAAGTCGTTCGGCCCCTTGTCGACGGACCGTGGCGCTCCGTGGCCGGCGACGAAACGATCCGAGACCTCGTCGAGAACACCACTCGCGACGGCGAGCAGTCTGGTCAGGTCTGCGGGATCGGCCATGGGTCAGCGGGAGACGGCGTCGAGCGCCTCGGTCAGCGTGAATCGCCCGGCATACAGCGCCTTGCCGATGATCGCCCCTTCCACGCCCTCGTCGACGAGCGTCGCGATGGCACGCAGGTCGTCGATCGTCGAGACGCCTCCGGATGCGACGACCGGCGCGTCGGTCGCAGCGCACACCTCCCGGAGCAGGTCGAGATTCGGGCCGGTGAGGGTGCCGTCCTTGGTGACGTCGGTGACGACGTACCGCGAGCAGCCGTCGCGTTCGAGACGCTCGAGCACCTCCCACAGATCGCCGCCGTCGGAAACCCAGCCGCGACCACGCAGCCGCCACTGGCCGTCGAGGAGTTTCACGTCGAGACCCACGGCGATCCGGTCGCCGTGTTCGCCGATGACGCGCGAGCACCACTCGGGGTTCTCGATGGCCGCGGTGCCGAGATTCACGCGGGCGCAACCGGTCGCGAGGGCCGCGGCCAGGGTCGCGTCGTCGCGGATCCCGCCCGACAGTTCGACCTTCACGTCGAGTTCGCCGATGACACCGGCGAGGAGATCACGATTGTCGCCACGTCCGAACGCCGCGTCGAGGTCGACCAGGTGGACCCATTCGGCTCCGGCGTTCTGCCATTCGAGGGCGGCGTCGCGGGGCGAGCCGTAACCGGTCTCGCTGCCCGCCTCTCCCTGAACGAGGCGAACTGCTTCACCGTTGGCGACATCGACTGCAGGCAAAAGGACCAGGCTCACTGCGCCTACATTAATGCCTGGCCCGGTGACGACGCCAAACGCGGGGGGATGGCGTCGAGAGCGCGGGAGGTCGCGGTGTCGTGACCTCTGTAGCCGTCGACGCTCCCCTCGTAGAGCACGGTGCCGCCCCGTCGCCCGGGACCGGGACCCAGGTCGACGATGTGGTCGGCGTGCCGGATCACATCGGTGTGATGCTCGATGACGACGACCGTGTGCCCGCGTTCGACGAGATCGTCGAGCACCCGCAGCAGCACCCTGATGTCGTTCGCGTGCAGCCCTGTGGTCGGCTCGTCGAGCACGTACAGGGCCGGTCCGTCCGCCCGTCCGAGTTCCCTCGCGATCTTCACCCGCTGGGATTCACCCCCCGAGAGCGTGTCGAGCGACCGGCCGAGACGCAGATGGTCCAGACCGACGCCGGCGAGTGTGCCCAGCACCCGCACGATGTCCGGATGCGCCAGCTTCTCGAGGGCCCGGCCGACCGTGAGGTCGTCGACGTCCGCAATCGACAACCCGTTCACCGTGTAGCCGAGGACCTCCGCCGTGAAGCGACGGCCGTGGCAGGTGCCGCAGACGACCTCGTGGCCGTCCATGAACGCGAGGTCGATGTGCACGACGCCGGCTCCCCTGCACGCCGGGCACGCACCCGCCGAGTTCGCGCTGAACAGGCTAGCCGGCACACCGTTGTGTTCGGCGAACATCCGCCGCAGGGCGGGTGCGATGCCGGTGTAGGTGATCGGGGTGGAGCGGCGGTTGGCGCTCACCGGCCGCTGGTCGATCACCGTGGCGTCGTGCTGGTCGACGAGTTCGGCTGCAAGACTGGACTTTCCCGATCCTGCCACGCCGGTGAACACCGTGAGGACGCCGGTGGGGATCCGCACCGTGACGTTCCGGAGGTTGTTGCGGCACGCATCGGCGATCGTGAGACGACCGGTCGCCTCACGGGCGCGGCGACCGGGGTCGACGTCGCGCCGCAGCGATCGGCCCGTGGGGGTGTCGGCCTTCCGCAACCGGTCGAAGGTGCCCTGGAAGACCGGACGGCCACCCGACGAACCTGCACCGGGACCGATCTCGATCACCTGGTCGGCGCGGGCCATCACGGCCGGATCGTGTTCGACGACGAGCACGGTGTTGCCGCTGTCGCGGAGCCGTTCGAGAAGCCCGATCATCGACTCCACGTCGGCGGGATGCAGACCGACCGTCGGCTCGTCGACGACGTAGGTCATCTCCGTCAGGCTCGATCCGAGGTGCCGGACCATCTTGATCCGTTGCGACTCGCCGCCCGACAGTGTGGTGGTCGGCCGGGCGAGCGCGAGATAGCCGAGGCCGATCGTCACCATCGCCTCGAGCCGGCCCACCAGCGCGGACACCACCGGCGCGGCGCGCTCGTCGTCGATCGTGCGCACGACCTCGAGCAATTCGGTGATCTCGAGGCGGGACAGCTCCCCGATCGTGCGGCCGCGAAGGGTGACCGCCCGCGCGGCCGCGTTCAGCCGTTCCCCGCCGCAGTCCGGGCACGTCTCGGCGCGGGTGAAGCGCCGGATGACCTCCTGTTTGCGTTCGGAGAGGTTGTCGGAGGTATGCAGGTGGATGCGCTCGAACCTCTCGACGACGCCCTCGTAGCCCTCGGGCGGTCTGTGGCTCAGCGCCGCCGCGGCCTCGCCGCCGTAGAGCAGCGCCTTCCGTTCGGCGGGGCTCCACTCGCGCAGGGGGGTGTCCGCGTCGAAGGAGCCGATGTCGGCGTACTGGGAGTACCAGTACCCGCCGTTGCCGAATCCGGGCACCAGGATCGCGCCCTCGGCGAGGGACCTGTCGAGATCGAGGAACCTCTCGACAGCGCTGACGACGATCTCGCCGAGCCCGGAGCAGGCCGGGCACATTCCCGTGGGGTCGTTGAACGAGAAGCGGTTCGACTCCCCGAGAACGGGCGTGCCCACCCGGGAGTACAGCAGCCGCAGATAGGTCCAGGTATCGGTGATGGTGCCGACCGTCGAGCGGGCGTTGCCGCCGAGCCGGCGTTGGTCGACGACGATCACCGGCGTCAGACCGTCGATGTGGTCGACGTCGGGTCGTGTCCATTTCGGCAGGCGGTTGCGCGTGAACGGCGGGTACGTCTCGTTGAGCTGGTAGCCGGCCTCCGCTGCGATCGTGTCGAAGACCAGCGACGACTTGCCGGAGCCGGACACCCCGACGATCACCACGAGCCGGTTGCGCGGGACGGTCAGATCGATGTCGGCCAGATTGTGGGTGCGGGCGCGGCGGATCGTGATGGCGCGGCCTCGCACCGTCGCCTCGGTTGTCGTGACGGTGGTGGTCATGAGTGCGACGCTACGACCGGTTGCGGCCGGATCCTGACCGCAACCGGTGGGAGGATGGCGGCATGGCGGACGTCACCGAGCGGATGCTCGCGTTGTTGTCGATCCTGCAGACCGGACGCGCGATCGGCGGGGACGAGCTGGCCCGGCGGCTGCAGGTGAGTCGCCGGACGCTCCGGCGCGACGTCGACCGTCTGCGCGGCTACGGATATCCCGTCGAAACCCGTTCCGGGCCCGGTGGTTTCTACCGTCTCGGATCGGGACGCTCGATGCCGCCGCTGGTGCTCGACGACGACGAGGCCGTCGCGGTGCTGCTGGGGCTCGGCACTCTCGCCGCGGCCGGACCAGCCGAAGGAGGACTGGACGACGCCGCGACCCGCGCCTACGGCAAGCTCGACCAGTTCCTGCCTGCGCGGCTGCGCCCGCGGGTCGCGGCCGTCCGCAGTGCGGTGGAGACGAGTGCGCTGCAGGCTCCCAGCGTGTCGGCAGAGCTGCTCGGCACCGTGGCGGAGGCGATCGCGCGGTGCGACACGCTCACCTTCGACTACGTCGACGCGCAGGGCTCGCCGACCTCTCGCCGGGTCGAGCCGTACCGGCAGGTCCACCACCTGTTGCGGTGGTATCTCCTCGGATGGGACGCCGACCGCGAGGACTGGCGGGTCTTCCGTCTCGACCGCGTGCGGGACCTGCTCCGCACCGGCCGGCGTTTCACGCCCCGCTCGCTTCCCGCCGGGTCCGCCACGGAATACCTGCGCCGGGGACTCCGGCAGGGCCGGACACCGGTGCACCTGAACGTGGCGGCCCCGGCCGCCCGGGTGGCCGACGCGCTGAAGTACCAGGACGCCGAGATCCGCCCGGCGGGTGACGACCGGACCGAGGTGCACCTCGCGGTGGAGTCGTGGCAGTGGCTCGTCCTGGTGCTCGCCACCCTCGACGCCGATGTCCGGATGCTCGCGGACCCGGAGGTCGTCCGAGCCTGCGCGGTGTTCGCCGACCGTCTGCGCGACGCAGCGGAGAACACCGTCGTCCTCTCCGAGGACGGCGCGAGGTGAATCAGGGCACGGCCGGTACGAGAAGATCGTCGGACGAGAACAACGCGTCCGAGATCTCGTCGCACAGGCGATGGAATTGCGGGGTGCGCTTGATCTCCGGCAGGCGCGGGCGTGGCAGGTCGATCTCGAAGTCCGCGCGGATGCGGCCCGGCCGCGCCGACATCAGCAACACCCGGTCGGCGAGGAAGACGGCCTCCTCGATCGAGTGCGTGATGAGCAGCGTCGTCGTCGCGCGGCGGGTCCAGATCTCCTGCAGCAACCCGTTGAGGTTCTGCCGGGTCATGTCGTCGAGCGCACCGAACGGCTCGTCGAGCAGCAGGATGTCCGGTTCGGACACCAATGCCCGGGCGATGGAGGCGCGCTGACGCATACCGCCCGAGAGGTGGGCGGGACGCGCGTCGGCGAAGTCACCGAGCTCGACGAGCCGGACGAGTTCGGTGACGAGCTCGGGGTCCGAGCGGCCGGCCGCCGCGAGGGGCAACGCGACGTTCGCGGCGACCGACCGCCACGGCAACAGGGCCGGGTCCTGGAAGGCGATACCGACACCGTGACGGCGGCGCACGACGTCGGGGTCCTCCCCTGCGACCCTCACGCTCCCGGCGGTGGGGGCGTCGAGGCCGGCGAGCATGCGCAGCAGAGTGGACTTGCCGCAGCCGGACGGCCCGACGACCGCGGTGAACGAACCGGGCGGGGCGTCGAACGAGATGTCGGTGAGGGCCTCGACGGGACCGGTACGGCCGTCGAAGAACTTGTGGACCGCCGAGACGGAGATGCCCGGGGTGCTCTGCATGTCAATCTCCCATCCGTGCCAACACCCAGGACTCCAGGGCGGTCACGATCGTGTAGGCGGCGATCATCGTCAGGGTGCACACCACGACCGCCGCCCACAGCTGGTCGTAGGCGAAGGTGGTGGTCGAGCGCAGCATCAGGTAACCGAGACCGGTTCCGGTGGCGAGCCATTCGACGAGCAGGGCACCGACGACCGCGGCCGGAACCGCGATCCGCGCGGCGGCGAGCAGCGCGGGCAACGCGGCGGGGACCTGGGCGCACAGGAAGGTGCGGGTCGCGCTCGCGCCGCTCGCGGCGAACACGTCGGTGACGCTGCTCGGCACCGCCCGCACAGCGGCCAGCGTCATGACGAGCGTCGGGAAGAAGGTGACCGCGCCGCAGATCGCCGCGGCCGTGAACAGCCCTCGCCCGAAGACGATCATGAAGATCGGGGTGAAGACTCCGAGGGGCACCGACTGCAGCACGATCGCCGGGGGCATCGCCACGTATTCGAGGGCCGGGAAGCGCACCAGCACCGCGACCAGCAGCAATGCCGCGGCGGTGCCGGCGAGGTATCCGACCGCCGCGAACGAGAGGGTCTGCCCGAGCGCGTCGAACACCACGGCACGGTGTTCCGCGGCGCGGTCGCCGGTGACGAGGAACTCGGCGACGTCCGCGGGTGTCTTGGCCACCATCGGACTCGGTTGCAGCAGCTCGACGGCCGCCCACCACACCGCGAAGGTCACCGTCACGGCGGCGGCGAGTCCCCCGACCACTCCGAGGAGGCGTCGCCATCCGGGCACGGTCCGGGCGGCCGGGCCGAAGGTGACCGAGGCGGTGGACACGGTGGCGGCCCACGGTGAGGTCCACCGGTTCACCGATGCCGGAACGGCGTAGGCGATGCCGGCCACGGCGGTCGCGGCGAGCGCCAGCGCCCACGTCAGCGGCACGTTCAGCTGCTGCTGGGCGGTCATCATGGCGGGGCCGAGACCTTCGGAGCCGCCGAGATATTCGCCGATGATCGCGCCCAGAACGGCCGCGGGGCCGGCGATGCGCAGGCCTGCGAGCAGGCTCGGCAGGCCGGCGCGGATGCGGGCGAAACGCAGTTCGGCGCCGAGCCCGCCGCCGGTCGCGCGCACGACGTCGAGCACCGTCGGGCTCACCGCGCGCAGACCGACGACCGTGCCCACGACGGTGGTGAGGACGACCCCGAGTGCGGAGATCACAATCTTCGGGGTGTCGCCGTCGAGGAGGACGTACAGCACCGGCCCGATCGCGAGAGCGGGCAGGAACGACACGACGGCGGCCAGCCTCAGGACGGACGCCTCGAGTCGCGGCACGAGGAGCACGAACACCCCGAGCGCCACCGCGATCGCGTTGCCGGCGAGCCAGCCGAGCGCGGCGACGCGTGTGGTCGACAGGGTGTTCGCCGCGATGAGATCACCGTGGTCGACGACGGAGCCGAGCACGGCGGCCGGGGTCGGGATCAGGGCCGGACGGGCCACGGCGAGCAGGGTCCACACGAGCAGCAGTCCCGCGAAGCCGAGTGCGCCGGACACGAGCCGGCGGTCCGGCCGGAAGCGGATAGCTCGCCGGACGGGTGGCGCGCTCGGGAGACGCGCCGGTGTCACCGGACCGGCGGCGACGGTGTTCATCCGTCGATCGCGACGTCGGCGAGCGCCGTCGCGAGGTCGGGTCGCGCGTCGTAGACCTCGGCCAGCACCGACAGGTCGAACAGGTCGTCGGCGGAGATGTCGAGGCCGGAAGCGGCGAGGGTCGCGAGGTTCTGGGCGACGAGATCGTCGGTGACGGTCATCAGGCCGGAGCTGCGGGTGTCGCCGGCGACGATCAGGCCGTTCTGGATGCGGGCGATGTCTGTCTGGACGGCGAGGTCGAGGCCGAGATCGGGGGCGTAGGAGTCGACGGTGATCGATGCGGCACGTTCGGGGTCGGTGATCGCCGCGATCCATCCTTCGATCTCGGCGGTGAGGCACTTGACGAGGTCGGCACGCCGCTCTCCCGACAGGGTCGATTCGTCGGCGACGTACACCTGTGCGACGAGCGGGTAGCCGTTGTCGGCGAGGAGCAGCGTCTCGACGTCGTAGCCGGCGGCGGCGAGCGTGACAGGCTCGTTGGTGACGAAGGAGAACCACCCGTCGACCTCCCCCTGGGTCAGCGGCGAGGGATCGAACTGGACGGGCACGGTGGTCACCGATGCCGGATCGATGCCGGCTCCTTCGAGGAAGGCCGTCCACACGGTCTCGTTGACGGCCTGCACGCCGATGGTGCGGCCGACGAGATCCTGCGGAGTCCGGATCGGTGCGCTCGCCAGGGACGTCACGGCGTACGGGTTCTTCTGGTACAGCGCGCCGACGATCTTCACCGCCGCTCCCCCGTTGAGCCGGGCGGTGGCGACCTGGTCCGGTGTCGAGGCGACACCGAGCAGTGCCTTGCCGACCCCGACGTCGAGGGGTGTGGGTGTCGCGGTCGGGCCGCCTTCGATCAGCTCCACCCGCTCGATGCCCTGAGCGGCGTAGAAGCCGTCGGTTATCGCGAGGTAGGTGCCGGCGAAGGACACCGAGTGGGTGTAGGACAGCCGGAACGCGACGGATCCCGCGCTGCCGGCGGCGCTGCTGCCGCCGCCGGAGCAGGCGGTGAGCAGCGTGGATCCGGCGCCGAGCAGAATCAGTCCGCCGAGGGAGCGGGCAAGGAACGCACGTCGGGGCATGGTCGTCACGGGATGGACTCCTGGGGAGAACCGCCGGGCGGGGCGACCGGCGGTGGGACGGGGGTGGGGCGGGGGTGGGGCGGGGACATCTCAGGCGGTGAGACCGACGACCTTGTACTCGAGATACTCACCGGAGTGCACCGGTTCGTGGGCGGGTGGGGTGACGGCGTCGGTGCACGAGGGCAGGCACTCGATGACCGCGGACCAGTTGGGGGTGTGGAAGAACGGCATCGAGATGCGTTCGCGGTCCCACTTCTCCGGCGGCGGGGGCAGGATCCGGTGGTGGGTGGAGACCCAGCGGTTGTTGGTCCAGATCGCCATGAGGTCACCGATGTTCACGACGAACGAGTTCTCGATGAACGGCACGTCCACCCACTCGCCGGTGGACCGGTCGACGACCTGCAGGCCGCCCTCCTCGTCCTGGTACAGGATCGTGAGGGTGCCGGAGTCGGTGTGCGGAAACTTGCGGAACTGCCCTTCCACCGGGGGCGTGGTGAGGGGCGGGTAGTAGTTGGCGCACAGGTTGGTGAGGTGGTTGTCGAACAGTCCGTCGAAGTAGTGCTCGTCGAGTTCGAGGCCGAGCGCGAAGAAGCGCATGACCTCGAGGGCGAGGTGTTCGAGTTCGCCGTAGTACTCGAGCCAGGCCGGGCGGAAGTCCTCGAGGCCGGCGAGGTCGGGCCAGCGGTTGGGTCGCGTCCACACCTCGGCGCCTTCGGCGAGTTCGGCGGTGTCGGCCACGCCGGGCTCCCCCGCTCGGTTCATGGTGAACAGCTCGCACAGGTCCGGCGGCGAGTCGAGGCCGGTCGCGAGACCGTCGGCGCTGGCACCGTCGCGTCCCTTCGTGCTGACGCGGCCCTCGTGGAACAGGCGCAGGCCGCGCAGGGTCACGTCGCCGGGAGGTGCGGCGAGGTGACGGCGCTGCTCGAGGGGCACATGGAAGAAGCGACGGGTGGCATCGAGGACCCGATCGATGAGGCCACGGTCGATCCCGTGACCGGAGAGCACGAAGAACCCCGAGGTGCGGCAAGCCTTGTCGAGGGCACGGCCGACGGCGGCGCGAGCCTCGGGGTCTCCTGTGAGGGCTTGCGACAGGTCGATCCGGGGGATGTATCCGTCGAGGAGGACCGGGGAGTCGACGACGGATGCGGAGGTGGGGCTGGCTTTCGTCACTCGTTCATCGTTGGGCACGTCGATGACGAATATTGTTGCGTAGATTAACTACAGGTAACCGGTTTGTCCGATTCCGTACCGGCTGCGTTACGGCACACGCGGGGCGAGCTCGGTTCGGCGCGTCAGGTTCCGGGACGGTCGCCCTCGGCGGGACCGAAGGCGCGGCGGGCCGATCGCGTCGACACCACGCCCATGGCCACGACCGCCGCCACGATGCCGACGAGTGCGATGACGAGCCCGACGACCGGCGTCGGCCGGACCGCCACCACGACGATCGCGGTGACGAGCAGCACGACGGTCGCGGCGCCGACGGACATCAGCGCGTGACGGCCGAAGGAGAACTCCTTGCTCGGCCGGCCGCGCCGCGGGGCTGTCACAACGAGTTGACCCAGTTCTGCAGCAGCTGTGCGCCGGCGTCGCCGGACTTCTCCGGGTGGAACTGGGTGGCCGAGAGCGGACCGTTCTCGACGGCAGCGACGAACCGGCTGCCGTGCTCGGCCCAGGTCACCTTCGGCGGTGCGAGCCGCTCCGGATCGTCGAGCTCCCACGTGCGGGCGGCATAGGTGTGGACGAAGTAGAAGCGGGTGTCGGCGTCCATCCCGGCGAACAGGACCGAATCGGCGGCGGCTTCGACGGTGTTCCAGCCCATGTGCGGCAGCACCGGCGCGTCCAGACGCTCGACCGTGCCCGGCCACTCCCCGCAGCCCTCGGTCTCGATGCCGTGCTCGACGCCACGTTCGAACAGGATCTGCATGCCCACGCAGATACCGAGCACGGGCCGGCCACCGGCCAGCCGCGTTCCGATGATCTTCTCGCCGCCGACACCGCGCAGGCCCTTCATGCACGCGTCGAACGCGCCGACCCCGGGCACGACGAGCCCGTCGGCGGCGAGCGCGATCTTCGGATCCGCAGTGACCTCCACGTGGACGCCGGTACGGGCGATCGCCCGGGTCGCGGAATGCAGATTGCCCGAGCCGTAGTCCAGGACGGCGACCGTGGTTGCGCTCATGATCTCGATTCTATGCGGTGGGACGTGGACGTTCCGACGGGCCGGCCAGTCGGGCGAGCAGCGGCAGGGTCGGCACCAGGACGGCGGCGACGGCGAAGGCCGTCGGATATCCGGAGGCCGCAGCCACGGCGCCGAGGGCGAAGGAGCCGGCACCGGTACCGGCGTCGAAGCCGATGTTCCAGGCGGCACTCGCCGATCCGGCGTTCCCTGCCCCGGCTCGGCGGAAGGCCACGAGCAGTGCCTCGTTCTGCACGACACCGAAACCGAGACCGAAGCACAGCGCGGCACCGATCAGGAGGGCCGCTCCCCCTCTGCCGTCGGCGACGAGCGCGAAGGGAACCATGGCCAGCGCGGCAGATCCGAGACCGACCGGCAACATCTTGCCGGCACCGATCCGGTCGGCCACCGATCCCGCCGCGTACCGGCCGACCAGCGAGGACGCACTCAGCACGGCCAGGGCGGCCGCCACCGGCAGATCGGCGACCGCGATACTCAGCAGCGAGGTGAGCCCGCCGTAGGCGATCGCACCGGCACCGACCGCCGCCAGCGGGAACAGCATCACGAGCGGTGGCACCTTCGGCCCGCTCCGTGCCTGCTTGGCCGACAGTCGTGGAAGGCGGATCGCCGCGAAGAGCCCGGCGGACGAGACGAGAGCACCGAGGACGAAGACCGGCGTGGTGGAGAACCGCTCGGCGATCGCCAGGCCCGCGGGCAGTCCGACGGTCTGCGATGCGGCGATCGCGATTCCCAGCATGCCGGTGGCCCGCCCGAGCAGCCGGGACGGGGCCAGTTCACCGACCAGCGCCGCGGAGGCGACGGTGATCATGCCGAAGCCGATGCCCCGGAGCGCAGAGGTTCCGAGCACCGCCGCCGGAGCAATGGATGCGAGGAACAACAGCGAGGGTGGGCCGAGGAACAGGCATCCCGTCACGAGGGTCGCGCGGTGACCGAACGCCCGCAGCAGCCGCGGCATCGCGAGCTGGGTGAGGACGGTGGTGAACATGAACACCGCCGTGACGGACCCCGCGAGCGTGTCGCTGCCGCCCTCCTCGGCGATCGCCCAGGGCACGACCGGCAACAACAGCGAGAAACCGCCGAAGGCCGCGGCGGATGTCGACCATGCGGGAATCAGTCCGCGGACAGCGAACAGTCCTTGCCGTTCCCCCACGTCAGAGCAGCCGAACGATGCCGGCGATGCCTGCGAGCACGGTCAGTGCCAGCAGGACGCCCGCGAACAGCGTGTTGCGCGCCTTCCACATCGACCAGGTTCCGCCTGCTGCGATTCCGGCGACGATGAAACACAGATAGGTGATGACGACGTCCACGGACTAGAGACTGCCCTTCGTCGACGGCACACCACTGACCCGGGGGTCGGGTTCGACAGCCTCGCGCAGCGCGCGGGCGACGGCCTTGAACTCGGCTTCGGTGATGTGGTGCGGGTCGCGGCCGTAGAGCACCCGTACGTGCAGGGCGATGCGGGCATGGAATGCGAACGACTCGAAGACGTGCCTGTTGATCACCGTCGAGTACGGCACACCGGGATAACCACCGATCACCGAGTGCACCATGTAGTCGGGTTCACCGGTGAACACGCAGTAGGGGCGGCCGGAGACGTCCACGGAGGCGTGGGCGAGGGTCTCGTCCATCGGGATGAAGCAGTCGCCGAACCGGCGGATGCCGCGCTTGTCGCCGAGCGCCTGACCGAAGGCCTGCCCCAGCACGATCGCGGTGTCCTCGACGGTGTGGTGGGCGTCGATCTCGACGTCGCCCTGGGCCTGGACGGTCAGGTCGAAGCAACCGTGCTGCCCGAGGGCGGTGAGCATGTGGTCGTAGAACGGGATACCCGTCGAGATGTCGGTGCGGCCCGTGCCGTCGAGATTCACCTCGACGGTGATGCTCGATTCCTTCGTCGTGCGTTCGACGCGCGCGATGCGGTCGCTCATCTGGATGCCTCGATTTCCGTGGCTGCGAGCTTCTCGCTCACCCGCAGCAACTCGTCGTTCTCGTGGGTCAGGCCGATCGTGGTGCGGAGATAGCCGGGGATGCCGACATCGCGGATGAGCACGCCTTCGTCGAGATAGCGCTGCCAGGTGGCGGCGGAGTCGGCGAAGCGACCGAAGAGGATGAAGTTGGCGTCGGAGGGGATCACGTCGTAGCCGAACCGGATGAGTTCCGCCGCGACACGGTCGCGCTGGGCGGCCAGTTCCGCGACCGATGCCAGGGTTTCGTCGGCGTGCCTCAGGGCGGCGCGGGCGGCCGCCTGGGTGACGACCGACAGGTGGTAGGGCAGGCGCACGAGCAGCAGCGCCTCGATCACCGCGGGGGCGGCGGCGAGATAACCGAGCCGTCCACCGGCGAAGGCGAATGCCTTGCTCATCGTCCGCGAGACGACGATCTTCGAGGGGTACTCGTCGATCAGCGACAGAGCGCTCGGCTGCGAGGAGAACTCGACGTAGGCCTCGTCGACGATCACGATGCCGGGTGCGGCGTCGAGGATCACGCGCAACTGATCGAGCGGGATGCTGTGCCCCGTCGGATTGTTGGGGCTGGTGACGAAGACGACGTCGGGCCGTCGCTCACGAACCGCCGCCGCCGATGCCTCGACGTCGAGCGTGAAGTCGTCGCGCCGGTAGGTGGGCAGCCACTCGGTCTGCGTGCCGTCGGCGATGATCGGGTGCATCGAGTACGACGGCACGAAGCCCATCGAGCTGCGTCCGGGGCCTCCGAAGGCCTGCAGGAGCTGCTGCAGGATCTCGTTGGAACCGTTTGCCGCCCAGACATTCTCGGCACCGAGTGAGACACCGGACGCCTGGCTGAGATAGGCGGCGAGGTCGGTGCGCAACGCGACCGCGTCACGGTCGGGATAGCGGTGCAGCTGCGTGGCGGCCTTGCGGACCGCCTCGGCGACGTCGTCGACGAGGGCGCGGGTCGGCGGATGCGGGTTCTCGTTCGTGTTCAGCTGCACCGGCACCGTCAGCTGAGGGGCGCCGTAGGGCGACTTGCCGCGCAGGTTCTCGCGCAACGGGAGATCGTCGAGGGTGATCCGGGCACCCGGAACGGTCGATTCGCTCACTTCAGTGCCTCGAATCGCAGTCGCACGGCCTCGCCGTGGGCGGGCAGGTCCTCGGCGTTCGCCAGGGCGATGACGTGACCGGAGACGTCCTTCAGGGCGGCTTCGGTGTATTCGACGACGTGGATGCCGCGCAGGAAGGTCTGCACACTCAGCCCGGAGGAGTGCCGCGCACAACCGGCGGTGGGCAGCACGTGGTTCGAACCGGCGCAGTAGTCGCCCAGCGAGACCGGCGCCCACGGTCCGACGAAGATCGCACCCGCAGAGCGGACGCGGGCGGCCACCTCGGAGGCGTTCTCGGTCTGGATCTCGAGGTGCTCGGCCGCGTAGGCGTTGACGACCTTCAGTCCCTGCTCGAGGTCGTCGACGAGGACGATGCCCGACTGACTGCCGGACAGCGCCGTGGCGACCCGCTCGCGGTGCTTGGTGAGCTCGAGCTGGGCGGCGAGCGCGGCGTCGACCGCATCGGCGAGTTCGGTGCTGGTGGTCACGAGCACCGAGGCGGCCATCACGTCGTGCTCGGCCTGGCTGACGAGATCGGCCGCGACGTGCACCGGGTCGGCCGTGTGATCGGCGAGGATCGCGATCTCGGTGGGGCCGGCTTCGGCGTCGATACCGACGACTGCGCGGCACAACCGCTTGGCGGCGGTGACGTAGATGTTGCCGGGGCCGGTGATCATGTCGACCGGGGCGAGTTCGCTGCCGTCGGTGTCGGTACCGCCGTAGGACAGCAGGGCGACGCCCTGCGCGCCGCCGACGGCCCACACCTCCTCGACCCCGAGGAGTGCTGCGGCGGCGAGGATGGTCGGGTGGGGCAGCCCACCGAAGTTCTTCTGCGGCGGGGACGCGATGACGAGCGATTCGACGCCGGCGGCCTGCGCCGGGACCACGTTCATCACGACCGAGGACGGATAGACGGCATTGCCGCCGGGGACGTAGAGGCCGACGCGCTCGACCGGCACCCACCGTTCGGTGACGGTGCCTCCGGGCACGACCTCGGTGGTGACGTCGGTACGCCGCTGTGCGGCGTGTACGACCCGTGTGCGGTCGATGGCGACCTCGAGTGCCGCCCGTACAGCAGGGTCGAGTTCGGCGAGTGCCCGGTCGAGTTCGGCCACGGGGACACGCACCGAGGCGGGGCGGACACCGTCGAACTTCTCGCAGTAGTCCAGGGCCGCGTCGGCGCCGCGGTCGCGCACGTCCTCGACGACGGGACGGACCTGATGGAGCACCGCATCCACGTCCACTCCGCCGCGGGGCAGTGCGCCCCTCAGCTCCGCAGTGGTGGGAGTACGACCGCGCAGGTCGGTGCGGGCAAGCATGAGGTGTCCTCTCTCGCAGAACAGGGATCGTCCCCCATTATCCGCGATGACCGTCCGAGTCTCGTCGCGCACTCCCTCGACGGGCCCTCGAACCACCGTCGGCCGACCTACGGGGCGGGACCGTCGGCAGGCTACGCGCCCCCTCCGCGGGGCCCCGGCCGGCCCGACGCCCACCGGTATTCGCCGGAGCGGGATGCACGAGGCGTCCACGAGGTGGCCGGTGCGCGGCGGAGGTGCTCGCCGAGCACGACCCGGACGGTAGTGAGCATTGTCACACCGGGCCGTGGCCGGGCTCTTCGGGCGATCGGTCGCCGGTGCCGACCCCGAGACGGGCGCCCGCGGCCTTGTAGAGGTCGACGACGGCCGCGCGGAGCCCCGCCCGATCGGTGACGGGCTCGATCCACGGGATCCGCACCGCCTGGTCGCGACCGTCGACGACCACGCTCCACTCCCCTGCCCGGCGATCCACGCCCGTCATGCGCGCCCCGGTCGCGCGGGGTTCCGCGAAGGCGCGCACGATGAGCAGGCTGTCGGCGGCATGATCGTCGTTCATGTGGGCGGTCACAGCCGCCACGACGTGGCTGTCGAAGTCGGTCACGGCCGCCCAGCCTAGCCATCACCGGCGCCCGGCACCGCGTTCGGTCCCGGACTCCGTGCAGGCCCGTCATCCGACGATGCGACGCAACGACTCCCGGCATTCGCGATACACGTCGACGGGATCCCGGTCGATGCCGGCGACTGCGAATTCCCCCCACCTGTCCCAGGTCGTACGCCACACGGTGACCGCCAGTTCGGCGAGCAGACGCACCATCGTGGGATCCGCCTCCGCCGCCTGCTCCGCGATACGTTCCCGCAGCCGGCCGGCGAGCGCCTTCTCCTGAGCGGCGGCCAGGGCCTGCAACTCCGGATGAGCCGCGAGCAGGAGCGCCACCCGTCTGTGCTCCTCGAGTTCGGGATCGCTGCCGCGGCCCACGACCTTCTCGGTGGCGCGTTCGATCGCGTGAAGAATCTCGGCCGGTTCGGCACCGGTGACATCGAGCCGCTCGATCATCGAGAACAGGCGTCGCTGCCCCGGCAGGGCGGCCTGCTCCTTCGAGGTGAAGTAACGGAAGAAGGTCCGGGAGGACACTCCCGCACGGTCGGCGATCTGCGCGACCGTGGTCTCCCGCACCCCGCGCTCCTCGAACAGATCCAGTGCGGCGCGGTGAATTTCGTAACGGGTGTCGAGGCGTCGGCGCGCGCGGAGATCGCGGGGCAGGTCGTCGTCGGTCGCGGTCATCGGCACCCCTTCGGTCGATGCGATCTCGCACACATCGGTTGTTTGTCAGCTTACGACAAATTGTCACAATGTGACACAGTGCGGGCTCGTCCATCCGCGAGAAAGGTTCCGATGACTGACGTCCGACAACGGGAAGACCTCCCGGCCGGTGACGCTTCGGGCGAGGGCACCACCTCGACCCGGACACTGACCACCGTGATCGGCGTGCTGGTATTCGCCGCACTGCTCATGATCCTCAACGAGACCGTGCTCAGCGTCGCGTTACCGCAGCTGATGCAGGACTTCTCGGTCACCGCATCCACCGCCCAATGGCTGACCACCGGTTTCATGCTCACCATGGCCGTGGTCATCCCTACCACCGGCTTCATGCTGCAGCGGTTCACGACCCGCACCCTGTTTCTGGTCGCGATCACGTTGTTCCTGGTGGGTACCGCGCTCGCCGTGGTCGCGCCGACCTTCGCGATCATGCTGCTCGCACGCATCGTCCAGGCCGCCGGCACAGCCGTCGTCCTGCCGTTGCTCATGACCACGACGATCTCGGAGGTGCCCGTACAGCACCGGGGCACCGTCATGGGGCTGAACTCCGTCGTCATCTCGGTGGCACCCGCCGTCGGGCCGACGCTCGCCGGTATCGTCGTCGACGCCCTCAGCTGGCGGTGGCTGTTCGGCATCATGCTCGTCCTGGGCGTGCTCGTGTTCGGCGCGGGCTTCTTCTTCGTCCGGATCCGCAGCCTCACCCGTAACGCCCCACTGGACGTGCCCTCCATCGTGATCTCGGTGTTCGCCTTCGGCGGCGTGGTCTACGGCCTCGCGAACATCGGCACGCTCGTCTCCGAGGGTGCCCTCACCCCGGTGGTCTCGCTGATCGTCGGCATCCTCGCGCTCGCACTGTTCGTCACGCGGCAGCAGAAGCTGGCACAGAACGGTTCCGCGCTGCTGGACCTGAAACCGTTCACTTCCCCCACCTTCCGGGTCTCGGTGGGCATCGTGGTCGCCTGCATGGCGACGATGCTCGGCACCGTGATCGTGTTGCCGATCTATTTCCAGTCGGTCCTCGGCCTCTCGGTCCTCACCACCGGCCTGCTGCTCCTGCCCGGTGGACTCGTACAGGGCGTGATCTCCCCGATCGTCGGCAGCCTGTACGACAGGGTCGGCCCGCGGCCGCTCCTCGTCCCCGGCGCGCTCCTGCTCGCCGGCGGGCAGTGGTCGCTGACGCAGATCGGCACCGATACCGCCGTCGGTCTCGTCGTCGCGATGCACGTGATGTTCTGCATCGGCATGGCGATGCTGATGACCCCGCTCATGACGCTTTCGCTCGGTTCGCTGCCTCCCCGCCTGTACGGCCACGGCAGCGCCATCATGAACACGCTCCAGCAGCTCGCCGGTGCCGCGGGCATCGCGGTGCTCGTCGCCGCCATGACGATCGGCGCCGAGAAGGCGGGCGCCCCGAGCGAGGCCGGAGCGCTCGCGTCCGGCATGCAGACCGCCTTCGTGGTCGGCGGATGCATCGCGCTCGTCGCTGTCGTCCTGGCACCGTTCGTCCGTGCCCCGGGAGATCGTTCGACACCCGAACCCGTCGACGCATGATCACGTCGGTGCCGGCCGGGAGCGGCGTCCCCGCCGGCACCGGCGTCGCGGCGACCGGCCGGTCACCCGGATCCGGTGTCGCCCTCCCCGGGCACGCGGGCATCGTCGTGGTGCACACGGACGCGGGCATCGTCGTGGTGCACACGGACACCGAGCGCGGACTCCAGTGCCTCGAGTTCGGCGTCGACATGATCGAGCAGCCGGACGAGATCCGGCACCGTGCGACCGCACGCGGTGAGCCCGAAGGCGATCTCGTCGTCGGTGCTCGTGCACGTGATGTTCAGTGCCTGCCCGTCGACGGGCACCGAGAGCGGATACACCGCGTCGACACGTGCACCGTTCCAGTACAGCGGAGTCTCGGGACCCGGCACGTTCGAGACGATCACGTTGAAGGGCGGCCACGGCAGCGCCCGGTTCCCGGTGAGCACCCCGACGGCAAGCGGCGCGATGCCCACCGCGCTCGTCGCGAGGCGGCCGAGTCTCGACATCGAGTGCATCGCGTGTTTGCCCTCGATCATCGACGTCCGCACGGACGCAAGACGTTCCACCGGGTCGGCACAGTGTGTGCCGAGCGTGCACATGAGGACGCCGATCTCGTTGCCCGCCGACTCCCGCTCCTTGCGCAGCGACACCGGAACCATCGCGACCAGCGAATCGTCCGGCAACGCATCGTGTTCGGCAAGGAATTCCCTCAGCGCTCCGCCCGACAGTTCGAGCACCACGTCGTTGACGGTCGCGTCCGCGGCCTTGGCCACCATGCGGAGCCGTTCGAGCGGCCAGGAACGGGCCGCGAACCTGCGCGATCCGGAGATCTGACGGTTCAGGATGGTGCGTGGCGCGCCGAGCGAGAGCGAACCACCGCGGTTGTGCAGGGCGCGGTCGACGGTGCCCACGAGCGCCGGCACGAGCGCCGCGGCCTCGGACACCACCTGCACGGCCTCGTTCACCGTGCCGGTGGCCGCCCGGACGACGGCACCGGGGAATCCGATCGCGGTGCCCATCGGCGAGCGGGTCGCGGACGGTGCCTCCGCGACCGCCCACGGGGCGGACATGCCGGTCCGTTCCGGATCGGTGGTCAACGCGCGTCGTAGCAGACGCATCGCTCCCACCCCGTCGGCGAGCGCGTGGTGGATCTTCACGTACAGGGCGTAGCGACCGTCGGCGAGACCCTCGATCAGATGCATCTCCCACAGCGGGCGGGTTCGGTCGAGCAGGGATGCGTGCAGGCGGGAGACGAGCTCCCACAGGTCGTCCATCGTGCCGGGCGCCGGCAGTGCGTTGAACCGGACGTGGTAGTCGATCGAGAAGCGTGGATCGTCCTCCCACGCCCACTGCCCGAGAGTGAACAGTGAGCGGGTGGGCCGCTTGCGCCACAAGGCCCCGGCCGGCTCCTCGCGGGCGAGCGCCTCGGCGAACATCGCCCGCAGATCGATCGCCTTGTGCCCCTCCGGAGGCTGGAGCAGCAGGAGACCACCGACATGCATGGGGTGATCGCGCGACTCGCCGAGCAGGAACATCGAGTCGGTCGGCGACATCGGTAACCGCATCGTGCCTGACTTCCTCCCCTGCCGAGCATCCGTCACGAGCGACCCCCGACTGCCGTGACCGATCCTGCTGCGTCGATGTGCTGTCAGTTCTACCGCAGAAGGCGCGGCCGCGGGTACCGTCTGGTCCGACGCGTGTTCCGGTATCGCAGCGGACGACGATCCGCCCGCCGGATACCTTCGCAGCCGACCGGGAGGCACCGTGGTTCTCCGACCGTGGAACGGACCGACGTCGGGAGGAATCGCCGTCCTCGGGGGCGGACTCAGCGGGCTGTCGCTGGTCGCCCATCTCGCCGCGGCGGATGCGCGCCCCGGCCCGATCGTGCTGCTCGACGACGGACGCAACGACATCGCCCGGGCCGCATGGGCGTCGTGGACGCGGCGGCCGGGTCTGCTCGATCCTGCCGCCTCGGAATCGTTCGCGCGCATCCGTGTTCGTGCCGGGGGCCGCGATCGGGAACTGTCTCTCGACGAGTACCGCTATCGCGTGGTGCACGGCGCACACCTGCTCGCCGAAGTCCGGCGGCACACCGACCCGGTCGCCGACGTGGGCTCGGTGACCGGGCACGTCACGGAGATCGTGGAGTCCGGATCGGGTCCGTGCGTGCTTCTCGGCGACGGACGCGAGCTGCGTCCCCACTGGGTGTTCGACGCCCGGGGCCCCGCGTCCTCCACGGCCGGCGCCGACGCCGCACTCGATTTTCTCGGCTTCCGCGTCCGATCGCGTAGCCCGGTGTTCGACCCGCACGTGCCCGTGCTGTTCGACTTCCGGACCGAGCAGACGGCCGCATCGTTCCTGTACGTGTTGCCCACCGATGCCCAGCACGCCCTCGTCGAGCACACCTGTTTCACCGATGCCACCGGCCCCGCGATCGAGTTCGCGGCCCATCGTGATGCGGTGTGTACCTATCTCACCGACGTCCTCGGCCTCGACGGCGGCAGCGTCGACGCCGAACCCGCCGAAGGGGGCAGGCTTCCGCTGACCACACACCCACCGGACCGGGTACAGGGCCGTGTCGTGCGGGTCGGTGCGGCGGCCGGGTTGCTCGAGGCGTCGAGCGGATACGCCTACGAACGGATCCAGCGGGACAGCGAAGCGATCGCCCGCTCGTTCGCCCTGCACGGCCATCCCTGTGATCTACCGAAGCGTGCCGCCCGGTTCACGCGTTACAACCGCGCGCTGCTGCGGGTGATCGTCGAGCATCCGAACTTCCTCGAGGAGATGTTCGCGAAACTCTTCGCGCGGGACTCGGCTGCCCCTGTCCTGCGTTTCCTCGACGAGGACTCCTCGGTCCGCGATGAGGCGACCCTGTTCGCCTCCCTGCCGGCCGGGCCGCTGATCCGCGCGATGGCGCACCGCTGAGCTCGCGGGCGCCGGGTGCGTTGGGGCGCTCGGCGCCGCGGGATCTCACATGTCGAGGCCGAAGTCGAGCACGGTCACCGAGTGGGTGAGTGCGCCCACCGCGAGATAGTCCACGCCCGTGCGCGCGTAGTCGGCCGCGACGTCCAGGGACAGGCCGCCCGACGACTCGAGACGCGTCTGCGGCGCGCGGGTGTTGCGGCGCTGCACCGCGATCTGCGTCTGCCACAGCGGGAAGTTGTCGAGCAGGATCAGCTCGACGTTCTCGGCGAGCACCTCGTCGAACTGTTCGAGAGTGTCGACCTCGACCTCGCACGCGACGTCCGGGGCGTGCTCGCGTACTGCGCGCAGCGCGGCGACGACCGATCCCGCCGCCGCGACGTGGTTGTCCTTGATGAGGGCCTCGTCGCCGAGTCCCATCCGGTGGTTGACGCCACCCCCCGTCCGCACCGCGTACTTCTGCAGCGCGCGCATCCCCGGCAGGGTCTTGCGGCTGTCGCGGATCTTCGCGTCGGTCCCGGCCACGGCGTCGACCCAGTGCGAGGTGGCCGTCGCGATTCCCGACAGGTGGCACAGCAGGTTGAGCATGGTGCGCTCGGCGGTGAGCAGCCCGCGGGTCGGCGCCTCGACGGTCAGGACGGCGTCGCCCGGCGACACCCGCACGCCGTCGGCGACGCGGTCGAGCACGCGATAGTGCTCGGACCCCACCACCTCGTCGAGCACGAGCAGAGCGACGTCGATACCGGCGACGGTGCCGGCCTGTCGCGCGACCACCGAGGCGGTGGCGACGGCGTCGGCGGGCACGGTGGCCTCGGTGGTGACGTCCGGCCCGTACTGCAGGTCCTCGTCGAGCGCCCGGCGGACCAGTGCACGGGTCTCGTCGAGGTCGAGCCCGGCGGGCAGCGCGGTGGTCATCTCAGTTGGCTCCTGTCAGTTCCGGTGTGGTGAAGATCGGTGCGCCAGCGGCGTCGAGTCGCAGTTCCGCACTGCGCGCCTGCGCGGGGTCGGTGTCCCGGTGGTCGCTGCGGGTGTGGCATCCGCGCGACTCGGTGCGGCGCTGCGCGGCGAGCAGCAGCGCCCTCGCGGTGACGGTGAGCGCCGCATCCTCGAGGCGAACCGCGTCGATGGGCCGATCCCCGCTCGTCGCGTCGTCGAGGTCGGTTGTGGCGGTGGCCAGCCCGTCGCCGTTCCGCACGACGAGCGCGTGTCGTGTCATGACCTGCTGCACTCTCGCGCGATCACAGGAGACCGGGTCGAGGTCGGGGATCTCGGTGGCTTCGCTGGGGATCCCGGCCCGCTCGAGCGCCGCGGCCGTTCCGGCTCGTTCGCCGAGGACGAGCCCCTCGAGAAGGCTGTTGGAGGCGAGCCGGTTCGCGCCGTGCAGGCCTGTGCGCGCCACTTCGCCGGCCGCGTACAGGCCGGGGATGCGGGTGCGGCCGTGCACGTCGGTGACGACGCCGCCGCACGAATAGTGCGCGGCGGGAGCGACGGGGAGCAGATCCCGGCCGGGATCGAGTCCCGCCTCGGCGCACATCGCGGTGATGGTGGGAAACCGGGCGGCGAATCCGGTGAGGTGACGCGCGTCGAGGTAGACGTGGCTCTCGTCGAGTTCCCGCATTCGGTCGGCGATCGCCCGCGAGACGACGTCGCGGGGTGCGAGGTCGCCGAGCGGGTGCACGCCCTCGGTGATCGACCGGCCGCGGGAGTCGAGCAGCCGCGCCCCTTCCCCCCGCACCGCCTCGCTGACGAGCGGTCGTCTTCCCGTCCCGCCCTCGGTGAACAGCACAGTGGGGTGGAACTGGACGAACTCGAGGTCGGCGACGCCGGCCCCGGCGGCAAGTGCGAGTGCGATTCCGTCCGCCGTGGCACCGGGCGGGTTCGTGCTGCACGCGTACAGCTGGCCGAGACCACCGGTCGCGAGCAGGACCGCGGGGGCATGGACGACCCCGAATCCGCGGGAGTCGAGGACCAGCAGTCCGGTCACTCCGCGGGAGCCGGTGAGGACCCGTGCGGCGGTGGCACCGAACAGGACGGGCAGACCGGCCGCTCCGAGTGCTCGCTGCACCTCGGCGCCGGTCGCGTCACCACCGGCATGGATGATGCGCCGGGTGCTGTGACCGCCTTCGCGGGTGCGGGCGATATCTCCGTCGCCGGCGGTGTCGAAGACGGCCCCGAGATCACGCAGGGCTGCCACCGCGTCCGGGCCGGCGGAGACGACCGAGCGCACGGCGTCCTCGTCGCACAATCCGCCGCCGGCGGCGAGGGTGTCGGCGACGTGGGCGTCGACACTGTCACCGACCGGGGCGACCACGGCGATGCCGCCCTGGGCGTACTGGGTGGCGGTGTCGGTGGGTCCGCCCTTGCTGACGGTGAGCACCCGTCCTCCGCGGCGGGAGGCGGCGCGGGCCGCCGTGAGCCCGGCGACCCCGCCTCCGACGACCACGAGATCCGCGTGGTCCTCCCAGGCGACGGTGACGGACGTCGTCACTCGCCGCTGCCCGGGTTACCGATGGCGATCATGCGCTGCACGGACAGCCGGGCACGCTCGGCCACCGCCGGGTCCACGTGGACCTCGTCGCGCCCTTCCTGCAGGCAGCGCAGCAACGCCGCGGGGGTGATCATCTTCATGTAGGGGCACGACGCGCGGTCGTTGACCGGCTGGAAGTCGATGCCCGGAGCGGCCTTGCGGAGCTGGTGGAGCATGCCGACCTCGGTGGCGACGAGGACCTGCTTCGCGCCCGTCTCGCGGGCGGCGTCGATCATGCCGCCGGTGGAGAGGATCTTGACCTTGTCGTCGGGCACGAAGCCTTCGCCGGCGAGGTAGAGCGCCGAGGTCGCGCAACCGCATTCCGGGTGGACGAACAGGTCCGCCTCCGGGTGGGCCTTGGCCTGGGCGGCGAGTTCGTCGCCGTTGATGCCGGCGTGCACGTGGCATTCCCCGGCCCAGATGTGCATGTTCTCGCGGCCGGTGACGCGCTTGACGTGGGCGCCGAGGAACTGGTCGGGAAGGAACAGCACCTCACGGTCGGGGTCGATGGAGGCGACCACGTCGACGGCGTTGGACGACGTGCAGCAGATGTCGGTCAGGCCTTTGACCTCGGCGGTGGTGTTGACGTAGGAGACGACGACGGCGTCGGGATGGTCGGCCTTCCACTCGCGCAGCTGGTCGGCGGTGATCGAGTCGGCCAGAGAGCAACCGGCGCGTTCGTCCGGGATGAGCACGGTCTTGTTCGGGCTGAGGATCTTCGCGGTCTCGGCCATGAAGTGGACGCCGCAGAAGACGATGGTGCCCTCCTCGGCCTCGGCGGCGATGCGCGAGAGTGCGAGCGAGTCGCCGACGTGGTCGGCGACGTCCTGGATCGCGGGAAGCTGGTAGTTGTGCGCGAGCAACGTGGCGTTGCGCTCACGGGCCAGCCGACGGACCTCCTCGGCCCACTCCGGCGTCGCCTCGACGCCCGTGTAACCGCCGGGGCCGTCGACGATGGTGGCGGCTCCCGCCCACTCGGTCGTGGTCATGGCCTTGCTCCTTCGAGGGGTGTGTCGTCCCGGCGGGCTGCACCAGGATTTCCGTGTTCGAGGTTTTCGACTTAGGATCGAAAACATGTCACATAGTAACACCCGTCACGAAGTGCTCATCGCCGTGTTCCAGGTTCGCCACTTCGAGGACGGCTCCGGAAGACGTCGGGACGAGCCCGAACTCGGGGTGTTGCTGTGGCAGCGCGCTCTCGACCCGCAGGCCGGCACATGGTCGCTCCCCGGCGGGCAACTCCGGAACGACGAGGACCTCACGGCCTCGGCGCGGCGGCAGCTGGCCGAGAAGGTCGACGTCCGCAAGGTCGCGCACCTCGAGCAGCTGTCGGTCTTCTCCGACCCGCACCGGGTGCCCGGCCCCCGCACCATCGCGTCGACCTATCTCGGGCTCATTCCCCTCACCTCGGACCCGCAACTGCCACCCGACACCGCCTGGCATCCCGTGTCACAGCTTCCGGAGATGTCCTTCGACCACGGGGTGATGGTCGCGAACGCCCACGCGCGCCTGGCCGCGAAGCTGTCGTACACGAACATCGCGTTCGGATTGGCCCCCGCCGAGTTCTCGATGTCGACGCTTCGCGACATCTACTGCGCTGCACTGGGATACGAAGTCGACGCGACCAACCTCCAGCGCGTACTCGCCCGCCGCGGGGTACTCACCCGGACCGGCAACACGGCGCCCTCCGGCAAGACCGGAGGACGGCCGCCGGCGCTCTACCGATTCACCGATTCGCAGCTGCGTGTGACCGACGAGTTCGCCGCCCTGCGGCCGCCGGTGTAGATCCCGGGAAACGGGATCAGAAGGGCCTTCCCAGGATCACCGCGAGCAGTTGCAGCGGCATCGTCAGGTACATCGATCCGACGAAGATCGCGGATCGCACCGGATCTCCGGCCAGATAACCTTCACGGATCCATTCGAGAACATCGACCGAGCCCATGCCCACCCTCCCCTTGCTCGTCATACGGTTCGACGGGATTGTCGGACAAGGGGGTTCGATCGTTACAGACCGACTGTCGTGTCGAGACCGCCCCGGGCGGGGAGAATGACCGTATGGGCACCACCTCGAGTGAACTGTGGACGATCGGCCACTGGACGTGCCCGAAGGAGGTCGTGCTCGACACCCTCGCGTCGGCGGACATCGAGACGGTCGTCGACGTCCGCAAGATGCCCGGCTCGCGCCGCAGCCCGCAGTTCGATGCCGACGCGATGCCCTCCTGGCTCGACAGCGCCGGCATCGGGTATCGGCACTTCGAGAAACTCGGGGGCAGGCGGCCACGGCAGCGGGACATCGATCCGGCGATCAACGCGGGCTGGCAGAACGCGAGTTTCAAGAACTATGCCGACTACACCCTCACCGGCGAGTTCGAGGACGGTCTCGCAGAACTCACCGCCCTCGCGTCGGCGCAGCGGGTCGCGATCCTGTGCGGTGAGCCGATGCCCTGGCGCTGCCACCGATCGCTGATCGCGAACACGCTCACCGCCCGTGGATGGACCGTCGTGCACCTGATGAACGGCGCGAAGCCGAGACTCCACGAGCTGGGGCTGTGGGGCGCGAAGCCGACCGTCGGCCCCGAGGGTGTCGTGACCTATCCCGCGGCGGATCCGGAGCCCGGCCGGTCACCCGGCCCGGGGCGCCGCTCCACCGGGACGACCACCTCGTTGCGGCGGCGGAACGGGAGGGTCCAGGGCGGGTCGTAGAACCAGGCGACGGGTTCCCCCGTCGGGGCCCACTCGGTGTCCGCGAGCGCACGTCGCAGGTCGGCGGTGTGCGCGGTGACCGCGGCGGCGTCGCGGTCACCGCTGAAACGCAGTACCGCGACCGTCTCGCCGGGGAGTTCGACCAGCCTCACCTCCCGGTTCTCCGGAGTGGGCAGGGCGTCCATCGTCCGCTCCGACGGCATGAAGAACCGGATGCGGCGCGAGTCGTCCGGCTCGGCGGCCTCGGAGACCGGTGCGGTCATCGCGATCTTCGAGTTGCCGGTGTTGCCGCCGAAGATGTACCCGGCCAATCGCCGGAAACCCGTGTCGCGGGCACTTCCCGGACCGGCCGGCACGACCGTCTCGGCGGCGATGCGTGGACCGTATCGACGGATCTCGAGGCCGTGGGTCCTGTCCTCGGTCGCATACCGAGGCTCTTCCGTACCGGTGCGGATTCCCACCAGCGAGCCCAGCCCTTTCGCCGTGTCGCCGACCATCGACATCACCCGCATCACGGCCTCCCGTCGTACGCCTGACTCCAGATATACGAGCCGTTCGCCGGGTTGTCACATCCCGCCGGCCATCGGCCGGCCGGCAGACCCACCCTTGCAGCGACCCGACCGGACGGAAGACGGGGTCTCAGCGCTGTTCGATCGCGAACGAGTCGACGGTCCCGTGCCGCGAGCACCGCGCCCACCATCCGTCCGGCGCGACCTGCACGATCATCCGCCGACCGCACTGCGTGCAGAAGCGGGGCGGTTCGAGCCCGAGTCGCACTGCGGCGGAGGGAGTACGACACGCGCCGTCGACGATCGTCTCGCCGGTGAACGGGTCGAACATCAGATCGTCTCGCCGAGGGCCTTGAGCGGCATCTTCAGCTCGCCGAGCAGGTCGAGATCCGTTTCGGCGGGACGGCCGAGCGTCGTGAGGTAGTTGCCGACGATGACGGCATTGATGCCGCCCAGGATGCCCTTCCGGGCACCGAGGTCGCCGAGGGTGATCTCCCTGCCGCCGGCGAAGCGGAGGATCGTGCGCGGCAGCGCCAGCCGGAACGCCGCCACGGCCTTGAGCGCCTCGGTCGCGGGCAGCACCTCGAGGTCCCCGAAGGGAGTGCCGGGACGGGGATTCAGGAAGTTCAGCGGCACCTCGTCGGGTTCGAGAGCGGCCAGCTCCGCCGCGAACTCCGCCCGCTGCTCGACACTTTCACCCATCCCGAGGATGCCGCCGCAGCACACCTCCATGCCCGCCTCGCGCACCATGCGCAGGGTCTCGAAGCGTTCCTCCCAGGTGTGGGTGGTGACGACCTTCGGGAAGTGCGACCGTGCGGTCTCGAGGTTGTGGTTGTAGCGGTGCACACCCATCGCGACGAGACGGTCGACCTGTTCCTGGGTGAGCATGCCGAGCGAGCAGGCGATCTGGATGTCGACCTCGTTGCGGATCGCCTCGATGCCCGCGGCGACCTGGGCGAGGAGCCGGTCGTCGGGACCGCGCACAGCGGCCACGATGCAGAATTCGGTGGCGCCGGTCTTCGCGGTCTGCTTCGCGGCCTCCACGAGCGACGGGATGTCGAGCCGCGCGGCACGCACCGGGGAGGCGAACAGTCCGGACTGTGAGCAGAAGTGGCAGTCCTCGGGGCAGCCACCGGTCTTGAGACTGATGATTCCCTCGACTTCCACCTCCGGCCCACACCAGGCCATACGCACCTCGTGTGCGACTGCCAGCAGGTCGTCGATGTGCTCGTCCGGCAGCTGCAGCACCGCGAGGGTCTGATCACGATCGAATCCGATTCCGCGACCGAGCACCTGGTCGCGAGCGGTGTCGAGGATGTCGGTGCGTGCGGGTGCCTGGGTCACTGCCGTCTCCTGATGTGACGAGGAATTGAACATCGTTCAATTGAACGGCGTTCAGGTTAGGGCGAGCCGTCCGATACTGTCAAAGGCACGGATCCGCCGGCGCGGATTCACGGCGGATCACCACCGTCGGCCCGGGAGAAGCAGGAGCGAAGAAGCAGTGCAGTTGCGACGCGGCGACGTCCTCGACGGCGCCATGGCGATCCTCGACGAGTACGGACTCGGCGACCTGACGATGCGCAAGCTCGCGTCGTCGCTCGGCGTCCAGCCCGGCGCACTGTACTGGCACTTCCCCAACAAGCAGACCCTGCTCGGCGCCATGGCCGACCGTATCCTCGACGGCGCCGACGAACCCTCCACGAGCGAGAGCTGGGACGACGCGATCGCCGAACTCGCCCATCGTTTCCGGGGCGCGTTGCTCGCCCACCGCGACGGCGCGGAACTCGTCGCCTCGACCTATGCCTCCCGTCTCACCACCTCACGAGCACGTGACGCCTTCGTCGCCACCGCGGAACGCGCCGGTCTGTCGCGGGCCTACGCCGAACTCACCGGTTACGCACTGCTCCACTACGTCCTCGGCCACACGGTCGACGAACAGTCCCGGGCGCAGCTGGCCGAGCTCGGCGCGCTCACGCACGCGCCCCTTTCCCCCGATGTCGCCACCGCGCAACCGGCCGGCGCCGACGCCGACCTGCTCGACGGCGACCCGGCCGTACGATTCGAGTTCGGCCTGCGCTTGCTGATCGACGGCGTCCGCGCTCGCCTGGCGAGCCGTGCGACGTCCTGATCGCCCCGCACCTGTCGGACCACTCCCCTACCTTCGACGCTCGTGACCACGCCCTGGACCCTCCAGCAGATCAACGCCGTCGCGCCCGATCCGTCCTCGATGACGGCGGCGCGCGGCGTGGCTGCGGCGTGGGCCGAGACCGGCCACGACGGTGCGGTGCTGTGGGGACTGTGCCGCGGACGCGGCACGACGCCCTACCGCACCGCGATCGATCCGAACGCGCCCGCCTTCCTCTGCTCGTGCCCGAGCCGGAAGGTGCCCTGCAAGCACGCCTTGTCGCTGCTCGTGCGGTGGTCCGAAGGCGCGCTGGCCGCGGGTGATCCGCCCGCCTTCGTCGTCGAATGGCTCTCGGCCCGGGCCGCTGCCGCCACGATCCCGGACCCGCCGGCCGACGAACCGGTGAAGGTGCCCGATCCGGCGGCCGCCCAGCGCCGCGCCGAACGGGTCGCGGCAGGACTCGAGGACCTCGACCGGTGGCTCACCGACCGCATCCGGCACGGTCTCGGTTCGGTCGATCACGGTTACGACACCTACGAGGAGATCGCCGCCCGCATGGTGGACGCCCAGGCGCCCGGCGTGGCCTCGAGCCTGCGCACGCTGGCGTCGGTGGTCGAGCGCGACGAGGACTGGCCCGCCCGCCTGCTCACCGAATATGCACGTCTGCATCTGATGGTCGTCGCGTACCGGCAGCGCAACGAACTGCCCGGTCCGCTCGTGCGGTCGCTCCGTACTCACCTCGGGTTCGGTGTCCGCGTCGAGGAGGTGCGCGCCGAACCCGCGGTGCGCGACCGCTGGCAGGTCCTCGCGACGCGCATCACCGAGGAGAGCCGCATGTTCACCCGCAGGATCTGGTTGCGAGGACGTGCTACCGGCCGGTGGGCACTTCTCCTCGACTTCGCGCACGGCACGGCACGGTTCACCACCTCGATGCCTGCCCCGGGTTCGTCGATCGACGCAGACCTGCACTTCTACCCCGCGTCCGCCCCTCTACGTGCGGTGCCGGGTCGCCGGCACTCGGATCCGGAGCCGTTCACGACACTCCCGGCGACCGATCTGGACACCGCACTGGACGAGTACGCGCGCATGCGGGGAGCAGATCCGTGGCTGCGCGCATGGCCGGTTCTGCTCGGCTCCGTCGTGCCCGTCGACACCGACGACGGCTGGTTCGTCGTCGACCGGTCCGGACGCGCCGTGCCCATCACCGGCGACGACGACGGCCGATGGCGGCTGCATGCCGTCGCAGGCGGGCATCCGGTCACCGTCTGCGGCGACTGGGACGGGGTGTCGCTCACCCCGGTGTCACTGTTCACCGAAGGATGCGTGAGGACCTGGTGACCGGAACAGTCCCCGAATCGCTCACCACAGCAGCACTTCTCGGAACTGCGCGATCGACGCCGGATTTCGCCTCGCTGCACACCGCCGAGGCCGCCGCCGATCTCGCCGGCGACCACGCTTCGGCCCTGCTCGCGGCTGTGGCCCTGGAATCGGCCTTCCTCACCGCGGCGACCGTGCCCGTCGTCCGCGACCTGCCCGCACCCGCTCCGGACGACGACCGTCCCGTCCTTCCGGGCGCTGCGGCCGAACGTCTGCGTGCACTGCTCGCGGTGCGCTCCCCCCTGCTCGACGAGTGGTTCGAGGTGGCCGCGCGATTCCGGGCGTCGCACGACATCGTGGTCGACCTGCTGGCCGTGGCGGCCACCGACGCGGTACACCGCGACCGGCTCGTCGCCCTGACCGGGACGCGGGGACGCTGGGTGGCCTCACGCAACCCGGAGTGGGTGGATCTGCTGCCTCCGGATCCGAACGACGAGACAGCCTGGCACGACGGTCCGCCCGCTCGCCGCCGCCGATGGTTCGAGGCGTCGCGGGCGCACGATCCGGCGGCCGCCACGGCGATGCTCGCGGCCTCGTGGAGTTCGCACACCGCGGGCCGGCGCGCCGAGTTGCTGGCACTGCTCGAGGTCGGTCTCGGCCCGTACGACGAAGAACTGCTCGAGCACGCTCTCGACGACCGCAGCAGCAAGGTCCGTGCCGTGGCACTCGACCTTCTCCCCCGTCTGCCCGCCTCGGGGTTCGCGTATCGCATGGGGGTGCGTGCGCAGCAGTGGGTGCGCATCGACGGGTCCAGCCTCACCGTCGAGGTACCGGATCGCCTGGATCCGGACGCCTTGCGCGACGGTCTCGGCGACGCTCGGGCTCACCGGGCGGAAGATCTGGTCGCTGCGGCGGTCTCCGCGGCGCCGCTGTCGCTGTGGCCCCGTCCGGGAGGCGGCAGCGCACCCCTCGAACTCGACATCGACGAGCGGTTGCGGGCGGCTCTGACGGAAGCCTGGGGCGTGGCGACCGCCCGGCAGCACGACGGCGAATGGGCTGCGGCGTTGCTGCGCTGCACCAGCGCCGTCGACGTCTCGGTCGCACGGGTGCTGCCCCGCGAGGTCCTGCTGACGCATCTTCGACAGGCACCCGCCGCCAGGATGCTCGACGGCGGTCTGCTCGCCGCTCTCCCGGCGCCGTGGCCGCACGACGTCGCCGAGAAGGTGCTCACCGCGCTGTACACGACACTGACGACGACCCCCGTCGTCCGCGATGTCCTGGCTCTGCTCGCGCACCGGGCGCCCTTCGATCTCGCCGATCTGCTCGCCGACGCCGCGAACCGCACCGACGATCTCGGGCGCCTGCACCTGTTCGCAAGCGCAGCCGACATCCTGACTCTCCGCAAGACGATCCACGAGGAGCTGAGTTGACCGACGCCGAGTCGTCCCCCGCCGTGTCCGGGCCCACCGCATCCGGGCCCACCGAATCCGGCACCGCCCTGCTGCGCCCGCACGCCGAGCAGCAGTACGCGCACGAGCTCGCCGCGCTCGCCCGACTCGACGACCGGCCCCGCCCACCGTCGTGGCGGCTGTCGCCGTGGGCCGTGGTGACCTATCTGCTCGGCGGCGACCTGTCGGACGGCACGGTGATCACCCCGAAGTATGTGGGACCGCGTCGACTGATGGAGGTGGCCGTCGCCACGCTGGCGACCGATCGCGCTCTGCTCCTGCTCGGCGTTCCCGGCACTGCGAAGACGTGGGTCTCCGAGCATCTCGCCGCCGCGATCAGCGGTTCGTCCACCCGGCTCGTGCAAGGGACGGCGGGGACGAGCGAGGACGCCGTGCGCTACGGCTGGAACTATGCGCGCCTGCTTGCGGAGGGACCGAGTCCCGACGCCCTGGTCGCCTCTCCGGTCATGAAGGCGATGCACGAGGGCGCCGTCGCCCGGATCGAGGAACTCACCCGTATCCCCGCCGACGTGCAGGACGCGTTGATCACCATCCTGTCCGAGAAGACCCTCCCGGTCCCCGAACTCGGCATCGAGGTGCAGGCGGCGAAGGGTTTCAATGTGATCGCCACCGCGAACGACCGCGACCGCGGAGTCAACGATCTGTCCTCGGCGCTGCGCCGGCGGTTCAACACCGTAGTGCTGCCGCTTCCGGCCGACGAGGAGGACGAGGTCGCGATCGTGACCCGCCGTGTCGAACAGCTCGGCGCCGCACTCGAACTGCCCGCGGTGCCGGCGGCAGCCGAGGAGATCCGCCGCGTCGTCACCGTCTTCCGTGAGCTGCGCAGCGGCGTGACCACCGACGGCCGGACCAAGCTCAAGTCGCCCTCGGGAACGTTGTCCACCGCCGAGGCGATCTCGGTCGTCACGGGCGGGCTGGCCCTGTCGGCGCACTTCGGCGACGGTGTGCTGCGTTCATCCGATGTGGCTGCGGGCATCCTGGGATCGGTGGTGAAGGACCCGGTGTCCGACCGCGTGGTGTGGAACGAATATCTCGAAGCCGTCGTGCGTGAACGAGGCGACTGGTCCGACTTCTACCGGGCGTGCCGGGAGATCACCGGGTGACCGACGCTCTCTTCGGCCGCACGGATACTCCCGCCGAGATCCGGGTCTTCGGGATCCGGCACCACGGGCCGGGTTCGGCACGTGCGGTTCTGCAGGCACTCACGGAGTTCGAACCGGACACCGTGCTCATCGAAGGACCGTCCGACGCCGATCCGGTTCTCGCCCTCGCGGCCGGCGACGACATGGTGCCCCCCGTCGCACTGTTGGCCTACGCACGCGACGAGCCGGCGCGGGCGGCCTTCTGGCCGTTCGCGGCCTTCTCCCCGGAATGGCAGGCCCTGCGGTGGGCCCATCTGCACGACGCGGACGTGCGCTTCTGCGACCTGCCGGCGGCGATGTCGCTCGCGGCCGACCGGGAGACCGGCGACCGCGCCACCGACGACCTGCTCGGCGCGCTCGCCCGAGCTGCCGGACACACCGACTTCGAGCAGTGGTGGGATGCCGTGGTCGAGCACGGCACCGCGCAGGCCTTCGACGAGATCACCGACGCGATGCGGGCATTGCGCGAGGACATCGAGATCGACGAGCACACCGCTCGTCGCGAGGCGCACATGCGGCAGGTGCTGCGCGCGACCGTCAAGGCCGGTGCCCGCGCGATCGCCGTCGTGTGCGGAGCCATGCACGCGCCTGCGCTGACGGGCCGACTCGGGCCCGCCGCTCCCGACGCGCGCCTGCTCAAGGGCATGCCCAAGGTGAAGACTGCTCTCACCTGGGTGCCGTGGAGTCACTCGAGGCTGTCCCTGTCCTCCGGCTACGGCGCCGGTATCACCTCGCCGGGTTGGTACCACCATCTGTTCACCCGGCCCGGCGACACGACCGCGCGCTGGTTCACGCGCGTGGCACGCGTTCTGCGCGAGGAGGATCTGCCGGTCTCGAGTGCCCATGTCATCGAGGCGACGCGGCTGGCCGACACGCTCGCGGCCCTGCGCGGTCGCGCGGTCGCCGGACTCGACGAGGTCGTCGAGGCGACCCGCGCGGCGCTGTGCGACGGCGACGACGTCCTGCTCGATCTCGTCACACGCCGGCTCGTGGTGGGCGAGGCACTCGGTTCCGTCTCCGACGACACCCCGACCGTCCCGCTCGACACCGACCTGCAGAAGCAGTCGAAGTCGTTACGGCTCAAGCGGTCCGCCGAAGCGAAGAATCTCGACCTGGACCTGCGCAGGGACATCGACCTCGCGCGGTCGCGACTGCTGCACCGGCTGGCCTTGCTCGACATCGACTGGGGCACACCCGCGGAGAGCGAGGTGCGCTCGACCGGCACCTTCCGCGAGACGTGGACGCTGAAATGGGAACCCGAATCGTCGGTGGCGATCGTCGTGGCGTCGCGATGGGGCACGACCGTGGAATCCGCCGCGGCCGCCAGGCTGGCAGAACGGGCGGCCCGGCCCGGCGCCACTCTTGCCGACCTCACCGCCCTCCTGGAACGGGCACTGCTCGCGGACCTGCGGGCCACCGTCCCGACGCTGGTGACGGCGATCGACGCGGCTGCCGCACTCGATCACGATGTTCTGCACCTGATGGGAGCCCTGCCGACGCTCGTCCGCACGGTCCGCTACGGCGACGTGCGTGGCACCGACCTCTCCTCCCTCGAACACGTCTGCGACGCCCTGCTCGCACGCACCTGTGCCGGTCTTCCGGCAGCGGTGACCGGTCTCGACCACGACGCCGCCGATGCGCTGCGCACTGCGATCGACGAGGTGCATCTCGCCCTTGCCGTGCGCGAGGACCCGATCACGACCGCGCGCTGGCTCGACAGTCTGGCCCGGGTGAGCGACCGTGACGACGTGGACGGCCTGCTCACCGGCCGCACCACGCGGATGCTGCGCGACGCCGGCCGGCTCGACGGGCACGATGCCGCGGTGCGGGTCGCGCGGGCATTGTCGGTGGGTTCACCCGCGGCAGCGAAGGCTCGCTGGATCGACGGTTTCCTCGGCGGTGGCGGGCTCCTGCTGGTCCACGACAGCGCCCTGTTCGAGCTCGTCGACGAGTGGATCAGCGGCCTCACCGAGGAGGATTTCGTCGACGTCCTGCCCGTGCTGCGACGCACCTTCGGCGCCTTCGCGTTCGGCGAGCGGCGTCTTCTCGGGCAGACGGTCCGGGGCGAACGAACCCGGCAGACCGGCGCACCGACTGCCACCGGACGTGGCCGCATCGCTCTGACCGCCACCGCGTCGATCCTGGGAGTGACCGTATGACACCGCAACCCGAGGGGCACGAACGTCTGCGCCGGTGGCGGCTCGCTCTGGGTGAGGCGGCCGAGGAATCGACGGGCACGCTCACCTCCGCGGACGACAGCGCGATGGACGCCGCGCTGGCCGCCCTATACGACGCCGGTCCGGGCGGCGGCCCTCGCACCGCGGGCCTGGGTGGATCCGCTCCCCGGGTCGCGCGCTGGCTCGGCGACATCCGGACCTATTTCCCGACGTCCGTCGTCCAGGTGATGCAGCGCGACGCGGTGGATCGACTGGGGTTGACCCGATTGCTCCTCGAACCGGAGTTGCTCGAGGTGGTGGAACCCGACGTGCATCTCGTGGGAACGCTGCTGAGCCTGAACCGGGTGATGCCGGAGACCACCAAGGCGACGGCTCGCACGGTCGTGGAGAAGGTCGTCCGGGAGGTCGAGGAACGTATCGCGCAGCACACCCGCGCGGCGGTCACGGGTGCGCTGAACAGATCGTCGCGGACATCGAACCCGAAACTGCGCGACATCGACTGGGATCGCACGATCCGCGCGAATCTCGCCCACTACCTGCCGGAGCATCGCACGGTGGTGCCCGAGAAGCTGGTCGGTTACGGGCGGCGTTCACAGGCGGTGAAACGCGATGTGGTGCTCGCGGTGGACCAGTCCGGTTCGATGGCGTCGAGCGTGGTGTACGCGTCGGTCTTCGCCGCGGTTCTGGCGTCGATGCGGGCGCTTCGGACCTCTCTGGTCGTCTTCGACACCTCGGTCGTCGACCTCACCGACATGCTCGCCGATCCCGTGGAGGTGCTGTTCGGCACCCAGCTCGGCGGAGGCACCGACATCAACCGGGCGATCGCGTACAGCAGGTCGCTGATCACGCGACCCGCCGATTCGTTGTTCGTGTTGATCTCGGATCTGTACGAGGGTGGGATCCGCAGCGAGATGCTCTCGCGGGTCCGCGAGATGCTCGCCGCCGGTGTACAGGTCGTGGTGTTGCTCGCCCTGGCCGACGACGGGGCGCCGGCCTTCGACCGCGACAACGCGGCTGCTCTGGCCGAGCTGGGGGTGCCGGCCTTCGCGTGCACGCCCGACCGTTTTCCGGAGTTGCTCGCCGTCGCGCTCGAACGTGGTGACGTCGGTCGCTGGGCGCAGTCGGTATGACCGGCTCGGCCGACTCTCACCGCGGAGGATTCCCGGCCGGTTTCCCGTCCTCCTGTGCATACCGGGCGAGCAGTGCGGTCTCGGCGTCGCGTGAGGGGAATCCGACAGCGATCACTGCTGCTCCGACCACCACGATGACGATCGCGGCCGCGTAGGCGCGCGTGTCGCCGGAGAGGAACGCCGCCCGCGCGGCAGCGAGGATCTGCGGCGCGTACTGCGGGAATTGTTCACCGACGGCCACGGCGCCCGCGAAGGATTTCTCCAGCGCGGTTCGAGTCTGCTCGTCGGCGGACGAGGCCTGAGGATTCGCCGCGATCGTGGTGGCGAGAGAGGCCGAGTAGCCGGCCGTGAGCAACGCCCCGAGGATCGACTGGACGATGGCCCCACCCAGATCGCGTTGCAGATCCGCTGTGCCGGAGGCCATTCCGGCTCGGGCGACCGGGACCGAACCGGTCAGCGAGTGCGAGGCGGGTGTGCCGGCCAGCCCCACCCCGGCACCCAGGCACATGAATCCCAGGGCGATCACCCAGTAGTGGGCGTCCTCGTCCCACAGCGTCAGCGCGGCGACCAGCCCCGCCACGATCGCCGTGTACCCCGACAGGAGCGTGAAGCGGGAGCCGCGCGACTCGACGAGCTTCGCCGAGCGGGGCGCCACCAGCACCATCACCAGCGCTGCGGGTAGCGCCGCCGAACCGGCCGCGAGGGTCGAATAGCCGAGCACGTTCTGCAGGTACTGCTGGCTGATGTACATCGTGCCCATCAAAGCGCCGAAGACGATGATGCCCGCGACCGCAGCGACCCAGAAGATGCGACGCCGGGCGACGTGCAGGTCGAACAGGGGGTTGCGCGCCCGCTTCTGGCGCATCACGAACACGATCGTCGCGGCGAGCGCGATCACCAGAGCGGACACCGCGACGGTGAGCATCCCGTCGACGGGCACGAAGTTGATTCCGAGGACGAGCGAACCGACGAGAACCACCGAGACGATCCCGCCGAGATGATCGACCGGCTCGGTCGACTCGTTGACATGACTCGGCACGAACACCCGGGTCAGTCCGAAGGCGAGCAGTGCCAATGGGATCGTCACGAGGAAGACCGATCCCCAGAAGAAGCTCTCGAGCAGAGCGCCGGCGACGAGCGGGCCGAGCGCGGTCAATCCGCCGCCGATCGACGACCACAGCGCGATCGCGCGGGTCCGTCCCGCGCCCGACCACAACGCGGTGATCAGTGCCAGCGTGGTGGGGAACGCCAGGCCCGCGGATATGCCCCCGAGCACCCGCGCCGCGAACAGTACCTCCGCGTTCGGCGCGAACCCCGCGATCGCCGATGCCGGGACGGACAACGCCATGCCGAGCAGCAGCATCCTCTTGCGCCCGTAGCGGTCGCCGACGGCGCCGAGATACAGCACCGAAGCGGCGAGGCCGACGGAGTAGCCGACCGCGACGAGGTTCAGTTCGGTCTGGCTCGCGTCGAAGGCCTTCCCGATATCGGGCAGCGCCACGTTCGCGACGGCAAGGTTCAGGTTCGCCACCGCGGCGACGAGAATCAGCGAGGCCAGCACCAGCGGCGCGCGGGTGGGCCGGACCTCGTCGACAGTGGTCACGGAGCATATGGTGCGCTCTCTCCCGATGCCCTGCGGGGTTTCGGACGGGATTCCCGCTCGATCCTCCCGCCCGGTTAGGATCGCCTCACCTACCTTCCGACAGACGCGAGGCCCCCATGACACGTCGACCTGCCACATTGCTCCGATCCACCGTGCTGCTCGCGGCCACCGCGATCGCATTGACCGCGTGCGGATCGAACGACGCCGAGACCGAAACCGCTTCGGCACCGGCCGGGGGCGCCTTCCCCGCCACCGTCGCCACGAAGTTCGGGGAGGTCACCGTCGACACCGCACCCGAGCGGGTGGCGGCACTGGGCTGGGGGGACGCCGAAACCGCACTGGCCCTCGGTGTGCAGCCGGTGGCGGCCAGCGATTGGCTCGCGTTCGGCGGCGACGGCGTCGGCCCGTGGGCGGAAGGGCTCTATGCCTCGTCGCCGGAACTGATCGGCACGATCGAACCGTCCTACGAGATGCTGGCGGCACAAGCGCCCGATCTGATCCTCGATACCAAGAGTTCCGGCGAGCTCAGCCGGTACGAGGCGTTGTCGAAGATCGCGACCACGGTGAGCGGCCCCGAGGGCAGCGATGCCTACCTCACCTCGCTCGACGATCAGGTGACCGCCGTGGCGGCCGCTCTCGGTGTTCCGGACAAGGGTGCCGAAGTGCTGTCGCAGATCGACGCGGAATTCGCGCAGGCCGTCGCGGACAACCCCGCCTTCGCGGGCAAGACCGTCACCGTAGCCGCCTACACCTCCGAGGGCTGGGGCGCCTACGTCGCCGGAGATTCCCGTGTCGACTTCATGACCGAGCTCGGATTCGTGAACAATCCGCAGGTGCAGTCCGCCGCGTCGGACAACTTCTTCATCCCGGTCTCCGACGAGAACCTGAACCTGCTCGACGCGGATCTGCTGATCGTGCTCCCGATCTATGTGGCGGCCGACGAGGTGACGAACAACGCGGTGTTCCAGCAGATTCCGGCGGTCCGGGACGGACGCTTCCTCGTTCTCGACAGCGACTCCGACATCTCCGCGGCCTTCTCGACCAACTCGGCGCTCTCTGTTCCGTTCGCACTCGACGAGCTCGTTCCGCTCGTCGCCGAGCGGGTGAACTGACCCCGGCGGGACTTCCCTGCCTCAGCGCCGGAAGAGTTTGTTGCCGAGCCAGACGAGCGGGTCGTAGCGGCGACCGGCGACGCGTTCCTTCATCGGGATGATCGCGTTGTCGGTGATGTGGATGTTCTCGGGGCACACCTCGGTACAGCACTTGGTGATGTTGCACAGACCGAGACCGTCCTCGTCCTGCGCGGCGTCCCGGCGATCGGCGACGTCGAGCGGATGCATCTCGAGTTCTGCGAGCCGGATGAAGAAGCGGGGGCCGGCGAACGCAGGCTTGTTCTCCTCGTGGTCGCGCACCACATGGCAGACGTTCTGGCACAGGAAGCACTCGATGCACTTGCGGAACTCCTGGGAACGCTGCACGTCGATCTGCTGCATCCGGTACTCCCCCGGGGCGAGATCCGGCGGAGGTGCGAATGCCGGGACCTCACGGGCCTTCCGGTAGTTGAACGAGACATCGGTGACGAGGTCGCGGATGATCGGGAAGGTTCGCATGGGGGTGACGGTGACGGTCGCGTCCGGGTCGAACAGCGACATACGGGTCATGCAGGTCAGGCGTGGACGACCGTCGACCTCCGCCGAGCAGGATCCGCACTTGCCCGCCTTGCAGTTCCATCGCACGGCGAGGTCCGGTGCCTGCGTGGCCTGCAGGCGATGCAGGATGTCGAGGACGACTTCCCCTTCGTTGACCTCGACGGTGTAGTCGCGGAGTTCGCCTCCCCCGGCGTCGCCCCGCCAGATCCTGAACGACGCCTGATATCCCATCTCAACCCCTCCGTCCGGGATGGCCCGCGAGTTCCTCGTCGGTGTAGTACTTGCCGAGCTCGTCGACGTCGAACAGTTCCAGCAGGTCGGGGCGCATCGGCTCCTGCCGCTCGGCGGTGACCGACACATCCGGAACGAAGCGGTCGCCACCGGCGAGACGGCACGTGAGCAGGGTGCGGCGCCATTCCGGATCCATCGACGGGTAGTCGTCGCGGGTGTGTCCTCCCCTGCTTTCGGTGCGCTGCAGAGCTGCCCGGGCGACGCATTCGCACACCAGCAGCATGTTCCGCAGGTCCAGCGCGAGATGCCAGCCGGGGTTGAACTGCCGGTGCCCTTCCACCGCGACGTTGCGGATCCGGCCGCGCAGCACCTCGAGTTCGTCGAGCGCGCGCTGGACCTCGTCCGCGCGACGGATGATGCCCACGAGGTCCTGCATGACCTGCTGGAGATCGGTGTGCAGGCCGTACGGGTTCTCGGCGCGCTCGGCGTCGGCGGGTTCGAAGGGCGCGAGTGCAGCGCGTGCCGCGGCGTCGACGTCGGAGTCGGCGACCGACGGGCGCGTCGCGAGGCCCTGCACGTAGTCGGCTGCGCCGAGGCCGGCGCGGCGGCCGAAGACCAGCAGGTCCGACAGCGAGTTCCCACCGAGCCGGTTCGATCCGTGCATCCCACCGGAGCACTCTCCGGCGGCGAACAGCCCCGGCACCGAGGCCGCACCGGTGTCGGGATCGACTTCGATACCACCCATGACGTAATGGCAGGTCGGGCCGACCTCCATCGCCTCGGCGGTGATGTCGACGTCGGCGAGTTCCTTGAACTGGTGCTGCATGGACGGCAGGCGGCGCAGGATCTCGGCGGCCGGCATACGTGACGCGATGTCGAGGTACACACCGCCGTGCGGGGTGCCGCGACCTTCCTTGACCTCGGAGTTGATGGCGCGTGCGACCTCGTCACGTGGCAGCAGGTCGGGAGTGCGGCGATTGTTCTCCTGGTCCTCGTACCAGCGGTCCGCCTCCTCTTCGGTCTCGGCGTACTGGCCTTTGAACACCGGCGGGACGTAGGAGAACATGAACCGTTCACCCTCGGAGTTCTTCAGCACCCCACCGTCGCCGCGCACCCCCTCGGTGACGAGAATGCCCTTCACGCTCGGGGGCCAGATCATCCCGGTCGGGTGGAACTGGACGAATTCCATGTTGATCAGAGCGGCACCGGCGCGCAGCGCGAGAGCGTGACCGTCTCCCGTGTACTCCCACGAGTTCGACGTCACCTTCCACGACTTGCCGATACCACCGGTCGCGATGACGACCGCCGGCGCCTCGAACAACACGAATCGTCCGGTCTCCCGCCAGTATCCGAACGCCCCGGCGATGCGGCCCTGCTCGTCCTTCAGCAGCTCGGTGATCGTGCATTCGGCGAAGACGCGCACCCGCGCCTCGTAGTCTCCGTGCTCGGCGTAGTCCTCCTGCTGCAGCGACACGATCTTCTGCTGCATCGTGCGGATGAGTTCGAGTCCGGTGCGATCGCCGACGTGGGCGAGTCGCGGATAGGTGTGCCCGCCGAAATTGCGCTGACTGATCCTCCCGTCGGGGGTCCGGTCGAACAGCGCGCCGTAGGTTTCGAGCTCCCACACCCGGTCCGGGGCTTCCCGTGCGTGCAGTTCGGCCATCCGCCAGTTGTTGAGGAATTTGCCGCCGCGCATCGTGTCCTGGAAGTGCACCTGCCAGGAGTCGCGCGGATTCGCGTTGCCCATCGCGGCAGCGCAACCGCCTTCCGCCATGACGGTGTGGGCCTTGCCGAACAGCGACTTGCACACCACGGCGACGGAGAAACCCCGTTGCCGCGCCTCGATGACCGCACGCAGACCTGCGCCGCCTGCCCCGATGACCACGACGTCGACCTTGTGCCGCTCGACATCCACCATCCGTTCCCCCTGTTCCGGTGTCCTGCCCTTCCGGTTCGCCGCCGCGGATCCGTCAGCCGACGAACCGCAGATCCGAGATGGTCCCGCTCGCCACGAGCATGATGTAGAAATCCGTGACGATCAGGGTGCCCAGTGTGATCCACGCGAACTGCATGTGTCGGGCGTTGATCTTCGAGACGAGCGTCCAGATCCTGTACCGCACGGGATGTTTCGAGAAGTGCTTGAGCCTGCCACCGGTGACGTGACGACAGGAGTGGCACGACAGTGTGTACCCCCAGAGCAGGATCACGTTGATCAGCAGGATCAGGTTGCCGAGTCCGATGCCGAAACCGCCCGGACCGCGGAAGGCCAGGATCACGTCGTAGGTGTTGATCACCGACACCACGAAACCGGCGTAGAAGAAGTAGCGGTGCGAGTTCTGCAGGATCAGCGGCAGCCGGGTCTCGCCGGTGTAGCGCGCGTGCGGTTCGGCGACCGCACACGCGGGCGGCGACAGCCAGAACGAGCGATAGTAGGCCTTGCGGTAGTAATAGCAGGTCAGGCGGAATCCGAGGAGGAACGGCAAGGACAGGAAGGCCAGCGGAATCCACATCGGGAGTTGACCGACCCATGTCCCGAAGTGACGCGCCCCTTCGACGCAGGACGCGCTCACGCACGGTGAGTAGAACGGCGACAGATAGTGATAGTCGTCGACGTAATAGGCATTGCGCACGAAAGAACGGATCGTCGCGTACACCACGAACACGCCGAGACCGAGAACGGTGAGGGCGGGTGTCTGCCACCAGCGATCGGTGCGCAGCGTGCGCGCCGCGATGCTCGCCCGGGGCGCGGGACGGGCACCGGCGACGGGTGCACTGTGTGCCGGCGACGTCGACTCGGAGGTGCTCACCGCGATCCGCGCAGTCCGCCGAGACCTTCGTCGTCCGTATCCGTTCCCCGGAACAACGATTCGTCGTAGGGCGTGTCGGGAATCGGGATGCGCTCACCGCACCGGCCGGGGACCTCGCTCGGCGGGCATTCCGCGAAGTCGTGTACGTCGATGTCGAGACGATCGAGATCGTTCGTCAGCCTCCGGACGGCGGCGGCGTCGCCGTACCGCGAGCGGAGGGATCCGACGCACTGGCGCAGGCGAGTGACGGTGCGCTGAAGTTCCTGCAATTCGGTGGTGGACATCCGTACCTCCGGGCCGAGCGGTCGGCATGTCGCGCCGGCCGACACGATGGGGACAGGCCAGTTGCAGTGTGGCACCAATCACACTACAGCCGAAACCCCCGTCGCAGGCCGTTTCGTGGTGAGCGAGGAGGACAGCCACCGGGCAGCGCCGTGAGCGAACTCGGCGGCCCCGACGGCGCCGCTACCGGCCGGTATCGCTCCGAGAATCGGTGCACCGGCCACGTCCGGGAGGTCGTCGAGATTGCACCGCGCCGCGAGATCCGGCGCAGCAGGCCAGGATCCGATGACGACGCCCGCGCACACGACACCTGCCGAGCGGAGTGCAGCCGCGGTCAGTGCCGTGTGGTTGAGGGTTCCGAGGCCTGCCGCCGCGACGATCACCGCCGGTGCACCGAGTGCGGCGGCCACATCCGCGAGGGTGAAACCGTTCGCACCGAGGCGGACGAGCAGACCACCCGCCCCTTCCACCAGGGTGAGATCGTGCTCGGCGTCCAGGCGGCGGATCACGGCGACGACCTCGTCGAGGTCGAGCAGGCGGCGCCCGCTGCGCCGGGCCGCGGTGTCGGGGGCGAGCGGATCGGGATACCGCGCGAGTTCGACCGTGCGGACGGCGTCTCCCACGAGTCGGCGGATCTCGTGGAGATCTCCCGGCGCGTCGTCGGCGACGCCTGTCTGCGCCGGTTTGCACACCGCGACACGGCGGCCCGCCGCCAGAGCGTGCGCGGCGAGCGCGGCGGTCGCGACGGTCTTCCCGACGTCGGTGGACGTTCCGGTGACGACGAGGACGCTCATGACCGGACGTGTGCGAGGACGTCGGTGAGCACCTCGTCGACGAGCGCGCGTTCACCCTGGGTGAGGTTCGCCCGTGCGGTCAGCCGCAACCGTGAGGTGCCGGCCGGGACGGAGGGGGGCCGGAAGCAGCCGACGTGCACTCCGCGGTCACGGCACTGCCGGGCCGCCTCGACCGCGACGTGCGGGTCACCGAGGATCACCGAGACCACGGCGGACGGCGGGGCGTCGACGCCTGTCAGCCGCGCGAGGTGCGCGGCCTGCTCGAGAACGGCCGTCGCACGGGCGGGTTCGGCGCGCAGCACCGCCAGGGCTCCGCGCGCGGCACCGACGGCCGCCGGCGCGAGGCCCGTGTCGAAGATGAAGGTGCGCGCGGTGTCCACGAGATGCTCCCGCACACTCCGATCGGCCAGCACCGCGCCGCCTTGGGCGGCAAGGGATTTCGACAGGGTTGCGGTGACGATCACGTCCGGTTCACCGGCGAGACCCACTTCGTGGACCAGGCCGCGACCGCCTGCACCCCGGACCCCCACCCCGTGGGCTTCGTCGACGAGGAGGAATGCCCCGTGCGTCCGGCAGACGCGATGCAGCTCGCGCAGCGGGGCGAGATCCCCGTCGGTACTGAACACGGAATCGGTGACGAACAGCGCCCGCGGTTCGGATCGCGTGGCCAGGGCGTGGGCGACGGCGTCGACATCGTTGTGCGGGGCGACCACGATGCGCGAGCGCGAGAGCCGGCACGCGTCGACGAGCGAGGCGTGGGAGCCCGCGTCCGAGACGATCAGCGCGTCCTTGCCGCCCAGCGCGGCGACCGCACCGAGATTCGCGGCGTACCCGCTCGAGAAGATCAGTCCACTGTCGGCGCCCACGAACTCGGCCAGTTCGCGTTCGAGGAGCTCGTGCTCGGTGGTGGTACCGGTGACCAGGCGCGAGCCGGTGGCGCCGGCGCCCCACCGCCGCAGTGCCGCCGTCGCCCCCGCCAGCACCTCGGGATGACGGGTCAGGCCGAGATAGTCGTTGGACGCGAGATCGACGAGTGTGCGCCCGGACGTCCGGATCACGGGTTCCCGGCGCAGGCCGGCCGCGCGCCGCGCCGCGGCAGTGTCGTCGAGCCACGCGAGGCCGGGATGTGCGGTCATGAGCCGAGACCATACTTGAACACCGTTCAAGTCGCTACTCCGGGACCGCCCCCGCCTGGGCGGCCGCCGTCATCCCCGCCGCGATCGCAGCGACATCGGCGCCGGTACTCACGTAGGGAGGCATGGCATAGATCAGGTTGCGGAAGGGGCGCAGCCACACTCCGGCCGACACCGCCGCGTCGGTCGCCGCACGCATGTCCACCGGTCCGGCGAGTTCGATCACCCCGATACCGCCGAGCACCCGCACGTCGACGACGCCCGGCAGTTCGGTCGCCGGCGCGAGTCCCTCACTCAGCCCGGCACCCAGTGCGGCGACCTCGGCACGCCAGTCGCGGGAGAGCAGCAGTTCGACCGCCGCCACCGCGACGGCACACGCGAGCGGGTTCCCCATGAAGGTCGGGCCGTGCATCACACCGCCCCCCTCACCCGCACTGATCGCCTCCGCGATCGTGCGCGTGCACAACGTCGCGGCGAGAGTCAGGTAACCGCCGGTCAGCGCTTTGCCCACGCACATCACGTCCGGGGCCACCCGCACGTGATCGGCGGCGAAGAGCTCGCCGGTACGCCCGAAACCCGTCGCGATCTCGTCGAAGATCAGCACCAGGCCGTGTTCGTCACACATCCTGCGCAACTCGAGCAGATAGCGGGGGTCGTGGAAACGCATCCCCCCGGCGCCCTGGACCACCGGCTCGACGATGATCGCGGCGAGCTCGTCGGCGTGCTCGGCCACCATCGCCTCGAACCGGGTGACATAACCGGGATCGAAGTGCGCCGGTGGGGCGGGAGCGAAGACCTGCCGCGCGAGCATGTCCGTCCACAGAGCATGCATGCCCCCCTCCGGGTCGCACACACTCATCGGCGCGAAGGTGTCGCCGTGATACCCGCCGCGCCAGGTGAGCAGCCGACGACGGCCGGGCCTGCCCACCGCGCGCTGGTACTGCACGGCCATCTTGACGGCGACCTCGACCGACACCGAGCCCGAGTCGGCGAGGAAGACCGTGTCCAGCCCCTCCGGGGAGATGTCCACGAGCAGCTCGGCGAGTCGCGCCGCCGGCTCGTGCGTCAGACCGCCGAACATCACATGGCTCATCCGGTCGAGCTGATCGCGGACGGCGGCATCGAGGACAGGATGCCGGTAGCCGTGCACCGCAGACCACCACGAGCTCATGCCGTCGATCAGCTCGCGGCCGTCGGCGAGGACGATCCGGGTGCCGTGCGCGCGGTCGACCACCAGGCTTTCGGTGGTCGCCGGAAACGCCCCGTAGGGATGCCAGAGATGCCGGGCGTCGAGAGTGCGGATCCGCTCGAGCGGGACAGGAGAGTTACCCACGCCCAGACTGTAGGCGGTTGGCAGTCACCCTCCGCAGCCGCGTAGTCTGCCCGAGTTGCCGTGAACGTTACTCACGGCAACCGTCCGGTGCGCCTCGCACAGGACGCCACAGCACAGCCGAAGACGCACGACACCGGGGGTAGCCGTTCGATGTCCGTCCACACTTCGGGGCGAGAACTGGGCAGTGCCGCGCAGACAGCGGGCGCCCGCTCCACGCGTCGCGCCGATCTGGACGGGCTCCGCGGACTCGCGATCGCGCTGGTGGTGGTCTTCCACGTGTGGTTCGGCCGCGTCTCCGGTGGGGTCGACGTCTTCCTGGCCCTGTCGGGCTTCTTCTTCGTCGGATCGCTCCTGCGCACCGCCGAATCCTCCGCGCCGCTCGATCCACGTCCGGTCCTCCGCCGGGTCGGCAGACGCCTGCTTCCCCCGCTGGTCCTCGTACTCACCGCGATCGCGGCCGCGGCGGCCGTGCTGCTTCCGTCCACGCAGTGGTTCCGGATCGCCGATCAGACCTTCGCGTCGCTGCTGTTCGTACAGAACTGGCATCTCGCCCGCACCGCGAGTGACTATCTCGCCGCGGATCCCATGGTCAGCCCACTGCAACATCTGTGGTCGATCGCGGTACAGGGCCAGTTCTATCTCGCCGCCCTTCTCGTGGTGTTCGGCTTCGCCTGGCTGCTGCGCCGGATGTCGGTGCCGGTACGTATCCCGCTGACGATCCTGTTGGCCGTGCTCACCGCAGCGTCCCTGACCTATGCGGTGCTCGCCGACCGGCCGCAGTCGTGGCTGTACTACGACAGTGCCGCGCGCGCGTGGGAACTGACCCTCGGCGGCCTGCTGGTGTGCCTGCTGCCCTGGTTGCGGGCACCGCGCGCACTGCGCATCGTTCTCGGAGCGGTCGCGCTCGTGGTGCTGCTCTCGTGCGGTTTCGTCCTCGACGGCAATGCTCTTTTCCCCGGCCCGTGGGCACTCGTTCCCGTCGGTGCGGCGATGGCGCTCGTCGTGGCGGGAGCCGGTGCCGGTGGCGCACAGCACGACACCCCCTCGGCACGACTGCTCTCGTCGGCACCTGTGGTGCGGCTGGGCACGGTCGCCTATTCGCTGTACCTGTGGCACTGGCCGATCCTCATCGGTTATCTCGTCGTGAGCGGCCGGCCCTCGGCCGGCGTGATGGGCGGACTCGTCGTCGTCGTCGTGTCCCTGCTTCTGGCCGAGGCATCGACCCGATGGTTCGAAGAGCCCATCCGCCGCACCGAACCCCGCCGTCCGTCCCGGACCACCCTCGTGGGTCTCGTGACCGTCGCGGCCGTGGCACTCGCCGGTATCGCCAACACCTGGCACACCCACCTCGACCGTTCCGCCGAAGCCCTGGCACGGACCTCCGGCCTGCCGGCGGAGCTGTATCCGGGTGCCGCGGCGTTCGATCCCGCGGTTGCCGCCGAGCCGCAGCCGGTGCAGCCGCCGCTGCTGGTCGCGCATCTCGATCTTCCTCCTGCCACCCTCGACAACTGCATCGCCCAGCACACCAACCGCACCCCGTTGACGTGCACCTACGGTGATCCGCTCGCGACCCGGCGGATGACGCTCGTCGGCGGATCCCATTCGGAGCACTGGCTCGCCGCTCTCCACGCCCTCGGCGTCGAGCACGGCTTCCGGCTCGACACCTACCTCAAGGTCGGCTGCCCGTTGTCGGATCCGATCGCACCGCTCGTGGAGGAATCACCGACGGTCGAGTGCGACACCTGGTCCACCGCCGTCCTCGCGGAACTGCGGGCCGATCCGCCCGACTACGTGTTCACCACGTCGACGCGCACCAAGGATCAGGGCGAGGGTCCCGGTGACTTCACCCCGTTCTGGTACATCGATCTGTGGGAGACGCTCGCCGGCTACGGGATCCCGGTGGTCGCGATCCGCGACAACCCGTGGCTGTTCCGCGAGGAGGTCGCCTACCGGGCCGCCGACTGCCTCGCCGGCGGTGGTACCGCGGAGTCGTGCGGCGTGCCGCGTGCGGAGGCGCTGGACCCGGTCGATCCGGCTGTCGCCGCATCCGCCCACCTGCCCACCGTGTCCCTGCTCGATCTGTCGGACAGTTTCTGCCGCCAGGACCTGTGCCGTGTCGTCGAGGGCAACATCCTCATCTATCGCGACGAGGACCATCTCACCACGACCTACGTGCGGACTCTGACTCCCGAGCTCGGCAGGCAACTCGGTCCCGCCACCGGATGGTGGTGACGCTCACTCTCCGAGTGCCTGTACCGCCGGACGGCTACTGTGGGCGGTCATGGAGCCCACCGGAGCGAGCACCACCGAGGATCTGCCCGAAACGCTGGAAGTGTGGCCGGGATCGCCGTACCCCCTGGGCGCGACCTACGACGGGGCCGGAACGAACTTCGCACTGTTCTCCGAGATCGCCGAGAAGGTCGAACTGTGTCTCATCTCACGCGAGGGTGTCGAGACACGCATACCTCTGGACGAGGTCGACGGCTACGTCTGGCACGCCTACCTCCCCACGGTCACCCCCGGCCAGCGTTACGGCTACCGCGTGCACGGGCCGTTCGATCCGGAGAACGGCCACCGTTGCGACCCGAGCAAGCTTCTCCTCGATCCGTACGGCAAGGCGTTCGACGGTTCGTTCGACGGTGACCCGTCGCTGTTCTCCTATCCCTTGCCCGGTAGCGAAGCCGAGGCGGAGAACGCTCCGGAGGACGCCGAGCCGGCCGATACGGCACCCGACGGCGACGAGCCCGAGAGGATCGCGACCGGCCAGGCTTCCGGATCCGCCGCCGATCTGCCGGCGCTGGATTCGCTCGGACACACCATGACCACCGTGGTGATCAATCCCTATTTCGACTGGGCGATGGATCGCCATCCCCGGCGGCCCTACAACGAGACGGTCATCTACGAGGCCCACGTCAAGGGCATGACGGCGACGCATCCGGACGTCCCCGAGCACATGCGGGGAACCTACGCCGGGCTCGCCCATCCGGCGATCATCGACCACCTACTCGATCTCGGCGTCACGGCGATCGAACTGATGCCCGTGCACCAGTTCATGCACGACCAGGTGCTGATCGATCAAGGGCTGCGGAACTACTGGGGGTACAACACCTTCGGCTTCTTCGCGCCGCACGCGGACTATTCGTCGTCGAACAAGCCGAGTGCGGTGGTCGCCGAGTTCAAGGCGATGGTGCGCGCGTTCCACGAAGCGGGTATCGAGGTCATCCTCGATGTGGTCTACAACCACACCGCCGAGGGCAACCATCTCGGTCCCACCATCAGTTTCCGCGGCATCGACAACGCCGCCTACTACCGGCTCGTCGACGACGACAAGGCCTACTACATGGACTACACGGGAACGGGCAACAGCCTCAACGCCCGTCACCCGCACACCCTGCAGCTGATCATGGATTCGCTCCGGTACTGGGTCACCGAGATGCACGTCGACGGGTTCCGCTTCGACCTCGCCTCGACCCTGGCGCGCGAACTGCACGACGTCGACCGCTTGTCGGCCTTCTTCGATCTCGTCCAGCAGGACCCGGTGGTCTCGCAGGTCAAGCTCATCGCCGAGCCGTGGGATGTCGGCGAAGGCGGGTACCAGGTCGGTAACTTCCCCGCGCAGTGGACCGAGTGGAACGGCAAGTACCGCGACACGGTCCGCGACTACTGGCGTGGCGAACCGTCGACTCTTGGCGAGTTCGCCTCGCGACTGACCGGCTCGTCCGATCTCTACGAGGACACCGGTCGCAGGCCGGGCGCGTCGATCAACTTCGTCACGGCCCACGACGGCTTCACGCTCGCGGACCTGGTGTCCTACAACGAGAAACACAACGACGCCAACGGTGAGGACAATCGCGACGGCGAGTCGCACAACCGGTCGTGGAACTGCGGCGTGGAAGGCCCGACGGACGACCCCGAGGTCCTGACACTGCGCGCCCGCCAGCAGCGGAACATGCTCGCGACGCTGATCCTGTCGCAAGGCACGCCGATGCTCGCGCACGGTGACGAACTGGGCCGCACGCAGCAGGGCAACAACAACGTCTACTGCCAGGACAACGAGCTGTCGTGGATGGACTGGTCGCTCGCCGAGACGAACGCCGATCTGCTCGCGTTCACGCGCAACGTGATCGCGCTGCGGGCCGAGCACCCGGTCTTCCGGCGGCGGAGGTTCTTCGAAGGTCGGCCGATCCGCAGCGGCGACCAGTCCCGCGACATCGCGTGGAGAACGCCGAGTGGCGACGAGATGACCCCTGAGGACTGGGACAGCGGATTCGGTAAGTCCCTGGCGGTCTTCCTCAACGGATCGAGCATCCCCGAACCGGACCAGCGTGGGCAGCGTGTCGTCGACGACTCGTTCCTGATGTGTTTCAACGCGCATCACGAGCCGCTCGATTTCGTCACCCCCGACGGTCCGCACGCCGAGGAGTGGACGGTCGCGCTCGACACCGACATTCCGCAAGGATTGCGCGAGGAGACGGTCGTCGCCGGTAAACCGGTGCGGGTGGAGGCGCGATCCGTGCTGGTGCTCCGGCGAACCCGGTGACGGCGGGCAGGGTGGAGACATCAGGTGTGACGCACGGCGACCGGGGGAACCCTGCTGCGGTGCTGTCCACCTACCGACTCCAGATGCGCGGCGACGAGTGCACTTTCGCCGACGCCGTGGCCCTGCTCGACTATCTCGACGCTCTCGGCGTCTCGCACGTCTATCTCTCCCCCGTCCTGACGGCCACCGTCGGATCCACACACGGTTACGACGTGGTCGATCCCGGCACGGTCTCCGAGGCGCTCGGGGGACGTGCCGGACTGGAGACATTGTCGCGGGAGGCCCGTGCGCGCGGCATCGGCCTGGTCGTCGACATCGTCCCCAATCATGTGGGGGTGGCCGACCCGTGTCAGAACGCCTGGTGGTGGGATGTGCTGAAGCACGGGCAGCGATCGCGGTTCGCCTCCTTCTTCGACCTCGATCTCGAGCCCGACAACGGGGCCGACGGACGTATCGCACTGCCGGTCCTCGGGTCGGAGGACGACATCCGCGCACTGACCGTCGATCGTTCCGGCGACGAACCGATGCTCGCCTACTACGACAAGCGATTCCCCGTCGCACCCGGCACGGACGAGGGCACCGGCGAGGAGGTCCACGGCCGGCAGGCCTATCGGCTCGTGCCGTGGGATTCCGGGTTGATCGGATACCGGCGATTCTTCACCGTCGACGACCTCGCCGCCGTGCGTGTCGAGGATCCCGACGTCTTCGCCGCGACGCACGAGCAGGTCGCCTCGTGGGTGGCCGACGGTCTGGTCGACGGGATCCGCGTGGACCATCCGGACGGGCTCGCCGATCCGGCCGGCTATCTGGCGCGTCTGCGCGAGCTCGTCGGACCGCAGCGATGGCTCGTGATCGAGAAGATTCTGGGCGACGCCGAGCCGTTGGACGCGACCTTGCCGGTGGACGGCACCACGGGTTACGACGCACTCGGGGAGCTGTCGGCGGTGTTCGTCGACCCGTCCGGGGAAGTGGAACTGAACGCGCTGTCGCGGATCTTCACCGGCTCGGAGGGTGATGGGCCGTGGCTGCATGCGCGCGAGCACGATCTCAAGCGATCGGTGCTCGAGAACGGGCTCTCGCCGGAGGTGCGCAGGCTGCTGCGGGCCGTCCGCCGCGTCACCGGTCCTACGGAGTGCTCCGACGACGCGCTGCGGGAGGCGGTGATCGGCGTGGCCGCGCGACTGCCCGTCTACCGTGCGGATTACGCGCCGTTGCGGACTCTGGTGCCCCGCATCGTCGGCGACCTCGCCCGGGTGAATCCCTCGCTCGAACCCGCCCTGGCGACCTTCGCCCAGGCGATGACGCTGAGCGGTGAGGTGGCGAGCCGCTTCGGGCAGATCTGTGGAGCCGCGACCGCCAAGGCGGTCGAGGACTGCCTGTTCTACCGAGCGGCCCGGCTGATCTCACTGCAGGAGGTGGGCGGGCAGCCCGGCCGGTTGTCCCTCACCCCCGCCGAGTTCCACCTCGCGTGGAGCGGACGGGCACGGCACTGGCCGCGGACGATGACGACCCTGTCGACACACGACACGAAACGCAGCGAGGACGTCCGGGCCCGGATCGGTGTGCTCTCGCAGGTCGCAGAGGACTGGGCTCGCCGGCTCGAGTCGTGGAACGACCGCGCGCCCGCTCCCGACCCGGCTATCGGCCTGTTCCTGTGGCAGACACTGTTCGGAGTCTGGCCGCTCGACGGGGTCGTCACCGCCGAACTGCGCGGACGGATCCACGAGTACTCACGTAAAGCGTTGCGGGAGAACGCTACTCGGTCGACGTGGACCGAGGTGGACGAAGAGTTCGAGGACGCCGTGGCCCGATGGCTCGACACCGTGTGCGAGGGCCCCGTCGCTCGCGATCTCACCGACTTCGTCTCCGCACTCGAACCGCATGTCGCAGCGGTCTCGTGGGGCCAGAAGTTGCTGCAACTGCTGGGTCCGGGGGTTCCCGACGTCTACCAGGGCACCGAACTGTGGGACGACTCCCTCGTCGATCCCGACAATCGGCGCCCGGTCGATTTCGATCTCCGGCGACGCCTGCTGGACGAATCCGATTCGGCACCTACCAAATTCCGGATCGTCCGCACCGCCCTGCAGGTGCGTCGATCGCGGCCGGACAGCTTCGTCGGCAGGGCCTACACCCCGTTGCTCGCGTCCGGCCCGGCCGCCGGGCACCTGCTGGCATTCGCCCGCGGCGCGAACCCCGACACCCTCGATGTCATCGCGTGCGCATCGCGCCACACCGTCTCGCTCTCGCGCACCGGATGGGGCGCCACCGTCCTCGAGCTGCCCGAGGGCCGCTGGACGGACCTGCTGTCGGGAGAGACGTTCTCGGGCCGGGCCGAGGCGGCCGAGCTCTTCGCACGGCTACCCGTCGCCGCGCTCGTGCGCGACCGCGGCCCCGCCTAGCGTCGCCTGCTCACGGCTCGAGCGCGTCGCGGGCGTCCTCCTCGGCGCGGCGCACGCGGGTCCGGCGGCGGTTCCACGCGACCGCGCCCGCGGCGAGGAGGAGTACGAGGGTGGCACCGGTGATTCGTCCGGCCCAGGTCGCGGGATCGTTGTCGAAGGGTTCGCCGCCGAACCGCAGGGAGACGAAGATGCCGGCGATCCCGACGAGGTACAGCCCTGCGGCCGCAAGCCCGCGCGGCCTCCACAGCGTGGCGGTGGCGTAGACGTCGACATCCCGCATCCGCGCATAGAGCAGGGTCGTCACGGACGCCAGGAACCAGACGACGAGGATGCCGAGGGCCGTCCATGCACCCGTCCGGCCGGCGACCCACGGAAGCACCGCGGCTCCCAGCAGAGAGGTCCACGAGAACACCTGGAATCCCACCGCGGAGGCTTCGTTCCACACGTCGCGCTGACGCTCGTCGCGGTAGAAGTCGTCGTCCAGGTCGCCGATGATGCGCGCGGCTCTGAGGAAGATCGTCATGAGAACTCCTTCGTGGTGAGCGGGAACAGGACCTCGACGGTGGTGCCGAGTGTGCGGGCGAGACGCAGCGCAAGGTACACACTGGGGGCGTAATCGCCCTTCTCGGTGGACACGATGCTCTGTCTACTGACGCCGACCGCCTCCCCGAGCGCGGCCTGGGTGAGCCCGGCCTTCTTGCGGAACTCGCGAACCCTGTTGTCCCTCGGTGTACCCGGCACGAAAAAAGTAAACTCTGCTTGTCATCTTATGTCAAGCATTCTTGTCTTTTTCGCCTCGAGCGAACCTACGAAGTTGCGATCCCGCAGCAGTCGAGTGCATGAATGAGATTACTGTTCTCCCAATAGAGAATTTCCTTCTACCACTCGTCGACAGGTTCGGTGCGTACAAGGCTGCGAAATTGGCGGACGCTCGGGAACTTCCGCTCTGCACGTTCCCGCAGCAGGGCGGGGGCACCACGCAGATGCGGCACGGATTCGATCCGTTTCAGCACTTTCCTTGATTTATGTTCTCGAATACGGAAATCTAGTTCTCATCGTGAGCGCCGACGCCGGCAGTACCTTTGCGCAGTCCAGGGAGAGGATCGGATGAACACCGAAGACATGGTGATGATCAGCATCGACGACCACGTGGTCGAACCTGCGGACATCTTCGAGAAGCACTTCCCCAAGAGCCTGATGGACCAGGCTCCCAAACTCACCGCCAACCCACGCAACCCCAATGTGCAGGCCTGGCAGTTCCAGGGCACCGTCGTCGGCAGTTCCGGCCTCAACGCCGTCGTCTCGTGGCCCAAGCACGAGTGGGGCATGGATCCCACCGGCTACGCGGAGATGCGCCCCGCCGTGTACGACATGGACCTGCGCGTGCGCGACATGGATGCCAACGGCACCCTCGCGGCGACACTGTTCGCCACCTTTCCCGGATTCGCCGGCACCCACCTCGCGAGCCTGCCCGACAAGAAACTGTCCCTCGTCGCACTGAAGGCGTTCAACGACTGGGTCGTCGGCGAGGTGCCCGACGCACATCCGGGCCGGTTCATACCGATCGGCATCATCCCGTTCTACGACGCCGAGGAGTCGGTGAAGGAGATCGAGCGCATCGCCGCGATGGGATGCCGCTCGATCAGCATCCCGGAAACGCCCTACGGCGTCGGTGAGGGTTATCCCGACTTCAAGTCGGACCACTGGGATCCGATCTTCAAGGCCTGCGTCGACCACGACATCGTGCTGTCGCTGCACATCGGCGGCGGCATCAACCTGGTCAAGCGGCCTGCGGGTTTCAACATCGACGACATGATGATCCTCACGCCGCTCATCTCGACGATCGCGGCGACCGACATGATGCTCAGCGGCGCGTTCCGGAAGTTCCCCGATCTGAAGGTCGCGATGAGCGAAGGCGGCGTCGGCTGGGTCGCGCCCTGGCTGGACCGCCTCGACCGGCACATCGTCAACCAGTCCTGGACCGGCACGAGTTTCCTCCCCGAGGGCATGAGCCCGACGGACGTGTGGCGTAAGAACTTCCTCGCCTGCTACATCACCGAACCGAGCGGACTGAACAACCGGCATCGCCTCGGCGTCGACACCATCGCGTGGGAGTGTGACTACCCGCACTCGGACTCCACCTGGCCGCACTCCCCCGAGATGCTCAAGAGCGAACTCGATTCCGCCGGATGCACCGACGAGGAGATCGACAAGATCACCTTCGCCAACGCCGCCCGCTTCTTCGGCTGGGATCCCTTCGCACACATCCCGCGTGAACAGGCCACCGTCGGAGCCCTCCGCGCCCGCGCGACCGACGTGGACATCAGCGAAACCTCCAAGGAGGAGTACCGCCGCCGCTACGAGCTCGCCAACTCGTAGCCGCCCGCCCCACACGGGGACACCGACGACGATGCCCGCCGATTCCGATCGGCGGGCATCGTCGTCACGGCCGACTCACACCGGGTCCTTGCGCCACAGCAGCGCATGCAGGCACTCCACCGCCTCGGCGGGTGATTCCACGTCGAGCACACCCGCAGCCGGCATCCGCCAGCCACCGAGGGCGACGACCGGCACCCCGATACGCACCGCGAGCGCGATCTCGCTCATCGTGCCCCAGCTTCCCCCCACCGCGATCAGCGCATCACTGCTGCGCACGAGCAGCGCGTTGCGCATCTCGCCGAGCCCGGTGGGCACAGCGACGGTCAGATAGGGGTTGCCCTCGGCGCGGTCGTCCCCGGGCAGCAGACCGAGCGTGGTACCCCCGGCTTCGACCGCGCCGCGGCAGGCGGCGGCCATGACGCCACCCAGGCCCCCGGTGACCACCACCGCCCGGCGCCCCGCGAGAAGACCCCCGACCTGGCGGGCGATGCGTCGCTGTTCGGGCGTGGCTTCACCCGGACCCACGACCCCGACGTAACGCTGCGCGTTCATGTTCGGCATTGTGCATCATGGAGCGCTCCACAGCGCGCGGTCCGAGAACATCTTTCGGCCCCGGCCCCGGCCCCGGCCCCGGAATCGAGTGAGCGCCTGCTCCCGGCCACCGCGCCGGCCTCACCCCTGTGCGGTCGCAGTGCACCGGAAGGGGGACACTGTGGCCATGAGCAGAGCCGACCGCAGCGCCGACGCCCACCCGGAGTCCCCGTGCCCGTGCGGCCGCGGGCCGTCACTGTCCGAATGCTGCGGACCGCTCCTGGCCGGTCAGAGCGCCCCGACCGCCGAGCGGCTGATGCGCTCGCGGTACACGGCGTTCGCCGTGGGCGACGACAAGCACCTGCTGCGCACCTGGCACCCCTCCACGCGCCCCCGCTCGGTCGACTTCGACCCCGATCAGCGCTGGACCGGACTCGAAGTGCTGCATACGACCGGTGGCGGCTTCCTCCACTCCGCGGGCACGGTGGACTTCCGCGCGCACTGGATCGCAGCCGGCGTCCCCGGATCCATGCGTGAGCACAGCAGGTTCGTACGCGAGCACGGCGACTGGCTCTATCTCGACGATCGCGCCGACGACTGAACCTCTCACCGAGCGGTGCGCCGCAGCAACGTCGCACGCAACGTTCCGGACAACCACTGCCGGTACCGCTCGACATCCCATCCGCAGTCGCGCCGGAGCAGGGCGTGCACCTGCGGGGAACTCAGTGTGAACAGGACGTCGGCCGCGTGTTCGACGGTGACGTCCTCGCGCAGCCAGCCGGCATGTTCGAGTCCTTCGGCGAGAGTGCGGGCGTTCTCGGCCGTGGCCCGCGCATCGTCGGCGGCGAAGCGGCGCATGTCGGGGTCGGCGCCGGAGGACTCGACGGAGGTCATCAGGAGGCCCCCCGCCCGTTCGAGCATCGTGGTTCCGTAGGCGACCAGCTGTTCGACGACCAGGTCGACGTGGGAGACGGTGTCACCGCGTCGTTTCCGTTCCGCCTCCGCAACGCCGGCCGAGTGGGAATCGTCGTTGTCACGGGCGCCGTCCCCTGCGACCGCGTGGTCGAGCGCCTCGCGGAATATCTCGGCCTTGCCTCCCGGGTACGCGGTGAACACGGTGCGCACGGCGACACCGGCCTCCTCGGCGATGTTCTTGACGGTCGTGCTCACATAGCCGTCACGAACGAACAGACGTGCGGCAGCATCGCGGATCGTGGCGCGGGTACGGCGTGCCGCCTCCGCCCTGAGCGGCGAATCGTACCGTCGGCGGTCGCGTTCGGGTTTCGGGTTCACCCCATCAGTATCGAGTGCAGCATCGCTGCAACAAAAGTTGCCTCGCCCGGGAACGGGACTCGGACACGGCATCCGCTGCGTCGCACCGGTCGAGAGGGCATGCTGGTCCGATGCACACCTTCGAGGTCTGGGCTCCGATTCCCTCGTCAGTCCGGCTGTTCGCCGGCGGCACCCTCCACGACATGCAGCGCGACGACCACGGCTGGTGGCGCGCCCACGTCGATGTCTCCCCCGGTGCCCGCTACGGATTCGTGCTCGACGACGACACCGACACCGTGCTCCCCGACCCGCGGTCGCCCCGTCAGCCCGGCGGCGTCCACGAACCCTCCTGCCTCCACGTACTCGACGACACGAAATGGACCGACGACCACTGGACAGGTCGTCAGCTCGCCGGCAGCATCCTCTACGAACTGCATGTCGGTACCTTCACCCCCGAGGGCACCCTCGACTCCGCCATCGGACGCCTCGACGAACTCGTCGACCTCGGAGTCGACTTCGTCGAACTCATGCCGTTGAACGCCTTCAACGGCGAACACGGCTGGGGGTACGACGGAGTGCTCTGGTACGCCGTCCACGAGCCCTACGGCGGGCCCGACGCTCTGCAGCGCTTCGTCGACGCCGCCCATGCGCGCGGACTCGGCGTCGCACTGGACGTGGTCTACAACCACCTCGGGCCCTCGGGGAACTATCTGGGCCGGTTCGCTCCGTATCTCGCCGCAGCACCGGGCATCTGGGGCGACAACATCAATCTCGACGGGCCCGCGTCCGGCGAGGTGCGCCGCTACGTCATCGACAACGCGCTGCGCTGGTTCCGTGACTTCCACATCGACGCACTGCGGCTGGACGCCGTACATGCACTCGTCGATCACACGGCGACGCACATCCTCGAGGAACTGACGGTCGAGACGTTCCGCCTGTCCGCACATCTCGGCCGACCCCTGTCGCTGATCGCCGAATCGGACCTGAACGATCCGCGGCTGATCACTCCCCGGGCCGCCGGCGGATACGGGCTTCAGGCGCAGTGGGCCGACGACGTCCACCACGCGGTCCACGCGGCGGTGTCCGGTGAACGCCAGGGCTACTACGGTGACTTCGGGTCGCTCGACTGCCTCGCATACACCTTGGGACACGGCTTCTTCCACGCCGGTACCTATTCGAGCTTCCGCGGCCGTGTCCACGGGCGCCCGCTCGACGTCCGTCGGACACCCGCGAGCGCGCTCGTCGCATACACCTGCACCCACGATCAGGTCGGTAACCGGGCACTCGGCGACCGGCCGGGCGCCTATCTCGACGCCGGTCAGCTGGCCGTGAAGGCCGCGCTCGTGCTCACCTCCCCGTACACCCCGATGTTGTTCATGGGTGAGGAATGGGGTGCGAGCACCCCCTTCCGCTATTTCACCTCGCATCCCGAGCCGGAACTCGCCGCCGCCGTCGTCGAGGGTCGTCGACGGGAATTCGCCGAGCACGGCTGGAATGCGGGTGATGTGCCCGATCCTCAGGCTCCGGAGACCTTCCTCGGGTCGAAACTGCACTGGGAGGAACGCGAGGCCCGTGGGCACATCCGCCTGCTGGAGTGCTATCGCGCACTGATCGCGCTGCGCCGGGCCCGCCCCGAGCTCACCGACCCGTGGCTCGAACACGTGCACGTGACGTACGACGAGGAGGAGAGATGGATCGTCGTGCACCGCGGCACCCTGCGTGTCGCCTGCAATCTCGGACCCGATCCCGTCACCGTGCCGGTGGGCGGAAGACCGGTGCTGTGGTGGGACGAACCGGTGGTCAACCGCACCGAATCCGCGGTGTTGATCCCCGGCCACTCCTTCGTCGTCCTGGAAAGCCTCGTCGGCAGCCCGGACTAGGTCAGATAGCGGTAGGCGGGAGAGCCGGGCTCGAGTCGCTGTGCGTCGATCGGTGAGGCGTCCATGCGATTGAGCAGGGACGAAAGACCTTCCGCAGCGCCGAGTTCGATGCCCACCAGCGCGGCACCGGTTTCCCGGTTGTTGCGCTTGACGTATTCGAACAGGGTGATGTCGTCGTCCGGCCCGAGAACCTCGTCGAGGAACCGGCGCAAGGCGCCCGGCTCCTGAGGGAAGTCCACCAGGAAATAGTGCTTGAGCCCGCGGTGGACGAGTGAACGCTCGATGATCTCGCCGTAGCGCGAGACGTCGTTGTTGCCGCCCGACACCAGGCACACCACGTTCGCTCCCGGCTGCACCGACACCGACTCGAGCGCCGCCACGGACAGGGCACCGGCAGGCTCGGCGATGATGCCTTCGTTCTGGTACAGCTCGAGCATCGTGGTGCACAGCGCACCCTCGTCGATCTGGGTCATCCCGAAGTGCGCGCGGCCCAGCCCTTCCCGGCGCAGTGTGGCCACGAGGGGCAAGCTCGAATGGGACACGACCTCGGCCCCGAGTTCGGAGACGACCGCATACGGGATGTCGCCGATGCGCTTGACCGCGGCACCGTCGACGAACGGCTCGACCTCGGGCAGCGTCACCGGTCCGCCGGCGACCAGCGCGGCGGTCATGGACGCGGCACCGGACGGCTCCACCCCGACGATCGATGTGCGCGGCGACCGCTCGCGCAGGTACGCGGCGAGGCCTGCGATGAGACCTCCGCCCCCGACCGGAACGAGGAGGACGTCGAGGTCACCGTCGAGTTGCTCGAGGATCTCGCGAGCGATCGTGCCTTGCCCGGCCGCCGTGCGGGCGTCGTCGAAGGGCGGGATCAAGGTCGCACCGGTGCGCGCGGCATCCGCCGCGGCGGCCGCGGCGGCGGCATCGAAGCTGTCGCCGACCCCGATGAGCTCGACACTGTCTCCGCCGTGGACACGGATCCGGTCGCGCTTCTGCTTCGGAGTGCGGGTGGGCACGTAGATGCGGCCCTGGATGCCCATGACGCGGCACGCGTAGGCCACGCCCTGAGCGTGATTGCCGGCACTGGCCGTGACCACGCCCGCAGCGCGCTCTGCCGCGTCGAGCTGCGCCATGGCGTTGTACGCCCCGCGCAGTTTGAACGAGCGCACCCGGGTGAGATCCTCACGCTTGAGGTAGACGTTCGCGCCGACGAGAGCGGACAGGCGGGGGCTGAGCTCGAGCGGCGTCGGTGCGACCGCCTCCGAAATTCGCTCGGCTGCCGCATCGATGTCCGCCGCGCTGGGCACGGTGGTCTCGTGGGTCGGTTCGGCAGCTCGCGCGGTGGAGGTCACCGGTCAATGCTGCCACTTCCCGCTCGGCACCGACAACGCGGACCCCGGACCGCGCCGTCGACGGTGACGGTAGTCCCGGTCTCAGGAGCCGAACTGCGACGGTCTCGGCACGTTCCGAAGGTTCGATTTCGCCATCTGCACGGCCTCGCCCACTCCCCCGTTCATCACGACCTTCGACATCGCCAGCGCGAAGCCCCTGACCTGTTCGCCCGTGATCGTCGGTGGTAGCGACAGCGCCCGCGGATCGGTGACGACGTCGATCAGTGCGGGACCCGGCCGGGAGAAGGCATCCCGCAGTGCGTGCTCCACGTCCGCAGGGTCCTCGACGCGACGCGAGAAGATGCCGAGCGCCTCGGCCACTCGCGCGTAGTCCACGGGCGGTACGTCGACACCGAAATCTGCGAGACCGTCCACCAGCATTTCGAGTTTGACCATGCCGAGCGTCGAGTTGTCGAAGAGCACGATCTTGATGGGCAGCCGGTGCATGACGACGGTGACGAGTTCCCCGAGGAGCATCGCCAGTCCGCCGTCGCCGCTGACGGACACGACCTGACGGTCGGGTGCGGCCGTCTGCGCGCCGATCGCATGCGGCAGTGCGTTGGCCATCGATCCGTGCAACGCCGAGGTCAGGAACCGTCGCCGCCCGTTCGGATTCAGGTATCGGGCCGACCACACATTGCACATCCCGGTGTCGGATGTGAACACTGCGTCGTCGGCAGCGACATCGTCGAGAATCGATGCCACGAATTCGGGATGGATCGGTTTCCGCTGTCCGACCGGTGTGGTGTACGCCCCGACGACCTTCTGCATGAGATTCCGGTGCCGTTCGAGAGTGTGTTCCAGAAACCCGCGATCGGTCTTGCGGTGGATCAGCGGTTGCAGGGCACGCAACGTCGCGGCGGCGTCTCCGTGCACAGCGAGGGCGAGTTCGGTGCGCCGGCCCAGCCGCGCGGCATCCACGTCGATCTGGGCGGTGCGCACGTCCGGGAGGAACTGGTCGTACGGGAAGTCCGTGCCGATGAGGAGCAGCAGGTCCGCGCCGTGCATACCGTCGTGCGCGGCACCGTATCCGAGCAAGCCCGTCATTCCCACGTCGAACGGGTTCTCGTACTGGATCCATTCCTTGCCGCGCAGGCTGTGCCCGACGGGCGCCGCCACCGTATCGGCGAGCGTGAGCAACTCCTCCCGCGCACCCCGGACCCCCTCTCCTGCGAAGATCGCGATCTTGTCGGCCTCGTTGACGGCCTCGGCGAGGGCGTGGACATCGGCAGGATCGGGGACGAGCGTGGGCGCCCCGGTGCGGACCAGCCGCGGGGCGGTGCCCTCCGAGGGCAGGGCCGCGATGTCGCCGGGCAGAATGACCACCGCGACCCCCGGACCGGCCAGGGCATGGGCCATCGCGCTGTGTACGACGCGTGGCGCCTGGGCAGGCGCACTGATCAGTTCGGTGTAGGTCGAGCATTCGACGAACAGCCGATCGGGGTGGGTCTCCTGGAAGTAGCCCGTTCCGATCTGCGTCGACGGGATGTGCGACGCGATGGCCAGTACGGGCGCGCCCGACCGGTGGGCGTCGTAGAGCCCGTTGATCAGATGCAGGTTTCCCGGTCCGCACGAGCCGGCGCACACCGCCGGCTCTCCGGTGATCTGGGCGTCGGCCGCAGCGGCGAACGCGGCCGCCTCCTCGTGGCGCACGTGGATCCAGTCGATGCCACCCCGGGCGGCGCCGCCGGTCCGGCGCACCGCGTCGACCACCGGATTGAGACTGTCACCCACGATGCCGTAGATCCGCCGGACCCCGGCGTCCACGAGCTGAGCGACGAGCTGGTCCGCGACGGTGCGCCCGGCCATCGGTCTATTTCCGTTCGAGGACGAACACCGGGATCGAGCGCTCGGTCTTGGTCTGGTAGTCGGCGTAATCCGGATACGCCTCGACGGCGCGCTCCCACCACAGGGCCTTCTCGTCGCCGTGTACTTCGCGGGCGACCATGTCGTAGACCTCGGTGCCGTCGCGCAGCTCGACGTGCGGGTCTGCGACGACGTTGTAATACCAGACCGGATTCTTCGGCGCGCCTCCGAGGGAGGCGACGACCGCGTAGGTGCCGTCGTGTTCGACCCTCATCAACGGGGTCTTCCGCAGCTTGCCCGTCTTGGCGCCGCGTGTCGTCAGGATCACCACAGGCCTGCCGCCGAGCGTGGTGCCTTCGGTTCCGCCCGAGGACTCGTAGGTCGCGACCTGATCGGCCGCCCACGTCGACGGGCTGGGTTCGTATTCTCCGGTAAGTGGCATGGGTCCAGTGAACACGGTTCGGTGATGCGACACACGTACACCCGAAAGTTCGTTGACCCGAATTCTCGATTGCGCGTAGCCTGAGGAAAGACTTTCCGGACCCGCAGGAGGAGCGATGACGACACTCGACTCGCCGTCACGCGAGGTCGCGCGCGAAGACCACATCGACATCGCCGGCACCGCATGGCCGCTGTACAAGCTCGAGGCCGTCGCGGTCGGGCTCATCGCCCTCCTGGTGCTCTTCCTCGTCACGGGTACCGCGCAGACCGCGGTGCTCACCGCCGCGGCCGCCGCGACCCTCGTGTGGTGGGCGCGGCGGGCCTACTACCTCCGGGGATAGCGGCGGAGCCCCCGGCGACCGGATCCGGCCGCTCCCCCACCCGCTCGATCAGGTCGCCAGGCAGCCCGGACCGAGCAGCGCCTTCAGGTCGCCCATCAGCGCCGACGACGGCTCCACCCGCAGGCTTTCGTCGAGTCTGAGCACCGTGACCTTGCTGCCCGTGATGAGCCGGACGTGGACGTCCGACGAGCCCGGATGGCGCGTGAGCACGTTCTTGAGTGCACCCACCTTGTCCGGTGTGCACAGCCGCGTCGGCATCGATACCGACACCGGTTTCGCCACGCCGATCTGTGAGAGGTCGGGGACGACGAGATCGTTCGCGATCAACGAGATCCGGTCGTCGCGAATGGAGACCCGGGCCTTGACCAGCACCACCGAGTCCTCCACGACGTCCATGCCGTAGACGGCGTAGGACTGCGGGAAGAACAGCACTTCGATGCCACCGGTGAGATCCTCGAGCTGCGCGGACGCCCAGGCGAGGCCGTTCTTGTTGATGCGACGGTTCACCGACGCCAGGATCCCGCCGACGGTGACCTGCGTACCGTCCTTGATCCCGCCTTCGAGGATCGCCGGGATGTGGGTGTCGGCCTGGGACGCGAGGACGTGCTCGACCCCGTTGAGCGGGTGCCCCGAAACGTAGAGCCCGAGCATCTCCCGTTCGAGCGCGAGGAGGTGCTTCGAATCCCATTCCTCCTCGGGGATACGGACATTGAACACCGAGGCGACGGATTCGTCGGCGTCGGCACCCCCGAACAGGTCGAACTGGCCGATCGCCTCGGCCTTCTTCGTGCTCATCACGGCATCGATCGCATCGGCATGCACGAGCATCAGACCCTTGCGGGGATGACCGAGCGAATCGAAGGCACCCGACTTGATGAGGGATTCGGTGACCTTCTTCGAGCACGCGATCGTATCGATCTTGTTGAGATAGTCGGAGAAGTCGGTGTACCGGCCCTTCTCCTCGCGTCCCTTGATGATCGAGGCCACGACGTTCGTGCCCACGTTCCGGACCGCGCCGAGGCCGAAGCGGATGTCCTCGCCCACCGACATGAAGTTGGTGTGCGATTCGTTGACGTCCGGCGGCAGCACCGTGATGCCCATCTTGCGGCAGTCGGACAGGTAGACCGCAGCCTTGTCCTTGTCGTCGCCGACGGAGGTGAGCAGACCGGCCATGTACTCGGCCGGATAGTTCGCCTTGAGGTAGGCGGTCCAGAACGACACCAGACCGTAGCCGGCGGCGTGCGACTTGTTGAAGGCGTAGCCGGCGAACGGCAGGACGGTGTCCCACAGGGCGGTGATCGCGGCCTGCGAGAAGCCGTTGTTCTTCATGCCCTCCGCGAAACCGTCGTAGGCCTCGTCGAGGATCTCCTTCTTCTTCTTGCCCATGGCACGACGCAGCAGGTCGGCCTGCCCGAGGCTGTAACCGGCCACCTTCTGAGCGATCTGCATGATCTGCTCCTGGTAGACGATCAGACCGTAGGTGTCGGCGAGGATCTCCTTCAGCGGTTCCTCGAGTTCGGGATGGATGGGCTTGACCTCTTGCCGCCCGTTCTTCCGGTCGGCGTAGTCGTTGTGCGCGTTCATGCCCATCGGGCCGGGACGGTACAGCGCCAGCACGGCCACGATGTCCTCGAAGCCGGTGGGCTGCATCCGGCGCAGCAGATCGCGCATCGCGCTGCCGTCGAGCTGGAACACACCGAGCGTGTCGCCGCGCGCGAGCAGTTCGTAGGTCGGCGGATCCTCGAGCGGCAGGGTGTCGAGATCGAGATCGATCCCGCGGTTGACCTTGATGTTCTCGATCGCGTCGCCGATGACGGTGAGATTGCGCAGACCGAGGAAGTCCATCTTCAGCAGGCCGATGGCCTCGCACGAGGGATAGTCCCAGCCGGTGATGATCGCGCCGTCCTGGGCACGCTTCCACAGCGGGATCGCGTCCATGAGCGGTTCGGACGACATGATCACCGCGCAGGCGTGGACGCCGGCGTTACGGATCAGCCCTTCGAGGCCGAGCGCGGTCTCGTAGATCTTCTTGACGTCGGGGTTGGACTCGATCAGCTGACGAACCTCTGCGGCCTCCTTGTACCGCTCGTGGCTCGGATCGGTGATGCCCGAGACGGGGATGTCCTTCGCCATGATGGGCGGAGGCAGAGCCTTCGTGATCTGGTCGGCGATCGCGAATCCGGGCTGGCCGAACTGCACTCGCGCGGAGTCCTTGATCGCCGCCTTCGTCTTGATGGTGCCGAACGTGATGACCTGGGCCACCTTGTCGTTGCCCCACCGTTCGGTGGCGTAGCGCACCATCTCACCGCGGCGGCGATCGTCGAAGTCGATATCGATATCGGGCATCGACACGCGTTCGGGGTTGAGGAACCGCTCGAAGAGCAGGCCGTGCGGGATGGGATCGATGTTGGTGATACCCATCGCGTAGGCGACGAGCGAACCGGCGGCCGAGCCGCGGCCGGGTCCGACGCGGATACCCACCTCGCGGGCGTGGTTGATGAGGTCGCCGACGACGAGGAAGTAGGCGGGGAAGCCCATCTGATTGATGACCTTGATCTCGTACTCGGCGCGCTCGACGTACTCGCGCGGCGGGCCGGCCGGGAAGCGACGGTCGAGACCGCGCATGACCTCCTTGTGGAGCCAGCTCGCCTGCGTCTCCCCTTCCGGCACCGGGAAGACGGGCATCCGGTCGCGGTGGGTCCACACCTCGTCGTAGGACTGCACACGCTCGGCGATGAGCAGCGTGTTGTCGCAGGCGTCGGGCACTTCGCGATCCCACAGCTCGCGCATCTCCTGCGCGGACTTGAGGTAGTAGCCGTCGCCGTCGAACTTGAACCGGGTGGGATCGGAGAGAGTCTTACCGGTCTGGATGCACAGCAGCGCCTCGTGGTTCTCGGCGGCGTCCTTGGTGACGTAGTGACAGTCGTTGGTCACCAACGGCGGAATGTCGAGCTTGCGGCCGATCTCCAGCAGGCCTTCGCGGACGCGGCGCTCGATGGACAGACCGTGGTCCATCAACTCGAGGAAGAAATTGTCCTTGCCCCAGATCTCCTGCCACTTCGCAGCGGCCTCGAGGGCCTCACGGTCGTGGCCGAGGCGCAACCGCGTCTGGATCTCGCCCGACGGGCACCCGGTGGTGGCGATGATGCCTTCGTGATGCTGCGCGATGAGCTCTTCGTCCATACGCGCCCACTTGCCGAGCTGGCCCTCGATGGACGCCAGCGACGACAGCTTGAACAGGTTGCGCAGGCCGGTCGAGTTCTCGGCGACCATCGTCATGTGGGTGTAGGCACCCGAACCCGAGACGTCGTCGGACTTCTGGCTGGGATCACCCCACTGCACACGCTTGGTGGAGAACCGCGACTCCGGTGCCACATACGCCTCGATACCGATGATCGGTTTGATGCCGAACTTCTTCGCGACGTTGTAGAACTCGCTGGCGCCGTACATGTTCCCGTGGTCGGTCATGCCGACGGCCGTCATCCCCAGCCGCTGCGCCTCCTTGAACAACGGCCCGACCTTGGCGGCACCGTCGAGCATCGAGTACTCGGTGTGGGTGTGCAGATGAACGAACGAGTCAGCCACGCGTGCCTCTCCCGGGATGTCTGTGGGCAGAGACGAGTCTAAGCCTCGCGAGCCTCCACGGTGAGCACGGCACGCTGTCGGCGCGCACGCACGAGCGCATCCGTGCTGTACACGGCCAGAGCGGTCCAGATCAGGGCGAAGCCGATCCACCGCGAGGCGGGCATGTCCTCCCCCAGCACCCAGACGCCCCATGCCATCTGCAGACTCGGCGTGAGGTACTGCAGCATTCCCAGGGTCGCGAGCGGGACCCGCTGGGCGGCGGCACCGAAGAGCAGCAGCGGAACCGCCGTGACGACGCCCGCGGACACGAGCAGCACGGTGTGATCCGTTCCGTATCCGAGGAAGGTGCCGGTGCCCGTCACCGCGAGGAAGATCACGTAACCGAGAGCGAAGGGGGCGGCCACCACTCCCTCACCGGCCAGGGAGGTCCGTGGGTCGAGCGGAACGATCTTCTTGATCACCCCGTAGGAGGCGAACGACAGGGCGAGCGTGAGGGCGATGATCGGGGGCCTGCCGTAGTCCACGGTGATCACCACCACCGCACACGCCGCCAGCACCAAGGCGCCGATCTGCGCCGACCGCAACCGTTCCCGGAAGAACAGGACCCCGAACACCACACTGACGAGCGGGTTGACGAAATAGCCGAGCGCGGTCTCCACCACCCGGCCCGAGACCACCCCGTAGATGTAGACACCCCAGTTGACGGCAATCGCCGTGGACGCCGCGGCGACCAGCCCCCATGTGCGGGCGGACAGTCCACGCAGAGTGCCCAGGCGCCCCATGACACCGAGCACGATCAGCATGAGCAGGAGCGTCCAGAGGACGCGGTGCGCGAGGATCTCCACGGCGCCGGACGGCGCGAGCAGCCCGAAGAAGGCCGGGAACATTCCCCACAGACCGTAGGCACCGAGTCCGCACAGCACACCGGTCCGCACGAGATTCGGGTTCGGCGACGACGCCGCCGTCCCGGCCGCCGCTTTCTCGCTCCCGGTCGCGCTCACAACTGGCCGTCGTCCGGGCCGGGGACCACCTTGTCGACGTGCTCGGGCAGTAGCGGTGACACGGAGAACCGGCCCGCGACCGCGTCCGGCGGCAGAGCTTCCACGACCCGCACGGACGGAACGGCCGCGACCGCACGCAGTTGAGCCGGCGTGCCGCGGACGACGGCACCGACCACGCACTCGCATCCCGCAGCGAGCCGTTGCGCGGATACCGCCCCGGCACGTTGGGCCCGTTCGGTGCCGAATCGGAGGGCGCTCAGCCGGCCCGCGGCGGCCGCCTGCGCCCGCCGCACCGCTTCGGGGTTCTCCGGTACGGAGATCGACACGAGCGGAGTCTGAACGCGATCGATCGGGACGCGGAACAGGATCTGCCCGACCCTCACGTCGCTGCCGAGAGCGACGACCGTCTCCATCCCCACCGGGGCGACGAACGACACCAGACCCCAGCGCGGGAGCCCGTCCGCATCGTCGGCGAGGCTGTCGCCGGCCCTCGCGAGATAGTCGGCGACCACCTCGCCGTGATCCGGCCCGAGTGCGTCGCTGCGCACCGACGCCGGCCGCACGGGTGACATCCATCCTGCGAGAAGGACGGCGAGAACGAGAACGACGACGGCCGCCCACGGTGTCGCGCGGGTCATGACTCAGGCGTTGCGCAGCACGCCGAGGGCGTGCTCGAGATCCGGGGGATACTTGCTCGTGATCTCGACCCAGTGTCCACGCGTGGGGTGCGAGAACCCGAGAGTGCACGCGTGCAACCACTGTCGCTCGAGTCCGAGCCGGGCCGCCAGGCGCGGGTCGGCGCCGTAGGTCAGATCACCGCAGCACGGATGCCGCAGCGCCGAGAAGTGCACGCGGATCTGGTGGGTCCGTCCCGTCTCGAGATGGATGTCGAGCAGGCTCGCGGCCTGGAACGCCTCGATCGTGTCGTAGTGCGTGACACTGGGCTTGCCGTCGGCGGTCACCGTGAATTTCCAGTCGCTGCTGCGGTGCCGTCCGATCGGGGCGTCGATGGTGCCGCTGCTCGGATCGGGGTGACCCTGGACGAGCGCGTGGTACCGCTTCTCGACGGTGCGCTCCTTGAACGCGCGCTTGAGCACGGTGTAGGCGCGTTCGGAGGTCGCCACCACCATGACACCGGAGGTGCCCACGTCGAGGCGGTGCACGATGCCCTGCCGCTCGTGGGCGCCGGAGGTGGAGATGCGGTAGCCCGCCGCGGCGAGGCCCCCGATCACCGTCGGGCCGGTCCATCCGACACTCGCGTGGGCGGCGACGCCGACGGGCTTGTCGACGGCGACGATGTCGTCGTCGGCGTAGAGGATCTCCATGCCCTCGACAGGCTGCGCCTCGATGGTCAGGGGGCGGGGCGGTTCGGGTAGCTCCACCTCGAGCCACGATCCGCCGGAGAGCCGGTCGGATTTGCCCACGGCCGCGCCGTCGACCACGACGGCACCCTCCTCGGTGAGCGTGGCGACCACGGTCCGGGACAGACCGAGCAGGCGCGCAAGGCCTGCATCGACACGCATCCCGTCGAGCCCGTCGGGCACGGGCATCGCGCGGGTTTCCCTCACTGGTGTGATTCCTTTCTCGTCTCGTCCGATTCGTCCGGGGTCCGGTCGCGGTCCTTCGCGGTCTTCCCGTCCGGTTCGATGCCGAAGATCGTCAACGCCACGAGCAGGATCGCTCCACACACGATCGAGGAGTCCGCGACGTTGAACACGGGCCACCATCCGACGGACACGAAATCCACCACGTGGCCCTGCAGCGGGCCCGGGGAGCGGAACAGGCGATCCGTGAGGTTGCCCAGCGCTCCCCCCAGGACGAGCGCGAGACCGAGCGCCCACCACCGCGACCTCAGGGTGCGGCCGATCTTCACGATGCCGACGACGACGGCGATCGCGACGAGCGTGAGCAGCCACGTCATGCCTGTCGCCATCGAGAAGGCCGCACCCGGATTGCGGATGAGTGTCAGTGTGACCGTGTCGCCGATGATCGGGATCGGGTCGGCCGGGTCGATGTAGTGGACGGCGAGCACCTTCGTCGCCAGGTCCGCGACGTAGACGACGAGCGCCACGAGCAGCAGCGGCCGCAGCATGCGTCTGCCGGCGTCCGCAGGCCGGGACGGCGGCGTCGACTCGTCGACGCGACCGGGAACCCCGGGTTCCGCGTCGCGGTCGGGTCGGGAAGCTTCGTTCGTCACCGTTCCATCATCCCCTACCGGAGCGACCACGGCGGTCCCGCCTCCCGTCGTGGCTACCCTGGGTGTCGTGCCTGCGCTGTCCAGATTCTCCCGTCCGGGGCCCTATGCCCTCGCGGCTGTCCTGTCCCTCTCCACTCTCGTCGCCGGTTGCGGCGCCTCTTCGGACGGCGCTCCCGCCGTGACCGCGGCGACGTCGACGGAGGTGACGGTGCCCGTGTCCGCTGTCAGTACGAAGGTGCTCGACCCCGGCGCCGAACCTCGTTCGGTGGTTCGCCTCGCTCCGGAGGCGGGGGTGCAGCAGTCCGTCGTCCTGACCACCCGGTCCGAGGTGTTCCAGCGGGTGGGCGACGAGCCGGAACAGGATTTCTCGACACCCGAGTTGACGCTCCCCTTGTCCGCCACTGTCGAGCGGGCCATCTCCGATGAGGATCCGAGCACGCTGGTCGACATCACGATCGGTTCGGCGACCTCGCCGGATCCGACACTCGCGTCCGCGCTCGGCGACGCCGAGGGTTCCGGTGCGGGCTTGACGATCGGGCCGAACGGGGCCATCAGTGCGCTTCGTCTCGCGCCCGCCTCCGCAGCGACGAATATCGCACGCTCGGCCCTTGAGCAGGCCTTCTATCAGGCCGTCTACCGGATCGTGTCGTTCCCCGGGGAAGCGATCGGCGTGGGTGCGGTGTGGGAGATCCAGCAGCAGGTGATGAGTGCGGGGATCACTCTCGATCAGGTCGGCACCGCGACGCTCGTGGATCGGGAGGACGATCGCATCACGGTCGATGTGAAGGTCGAGCAGAGGCCGCGGGAATCGACGTGGATCCTGCCGAACGGCCAGGGCCGGCTGGACATCGAGCAGTACACGATGGCCGGCGAAGGCACGATGAGGATCGACCCGGCGCTCCCTCTGCCCGTCGACGGCACTCTGACGGTGCGGGGAAACCAGACCTACGTCGAGCCGGACGGCGCGGCGCGCCTGTCCCAGTCGCAGGTCGACCGGGTGGGATGGGGAACCCCCGAACAGTGACCGGCCCCTTCGGGGAACCACGACGGCCGACGCGCGGGGAACCCCGACGGCCGACGCGCGGGGAACCACGACGGCCGACGCGCGGGGTCGCGCGTCGGCCGTCGTTTCGTTCCGGACGAGGGCTACATCAGGCGCAGGCCGGGGACTGCAGCTGTGCCATGTTGATCACGATGGAGCACGCGTAGTCCTTCGACACCTTCCAGTTGTCGTCCTCTGCGACGAAGTCGACGGTGCCGAACGACGGCTGCTCGCTGCCCGCGAGTGCCATCTCGACACCGGCGGTGATGGTGCCGTTCTCGTTGTCGGTCACGTCGACGACGTTGACCTGCACACCGGCGTCGTTGGCTGCCTGGGCGACCTTGTTGATCAGCTCCGGATCCTCCTCGGCGCCCTGAACCAGATCGGTCTTCTCGGAGGCCGGGACGTTCAGGTCGAAAGCGCGCGCGAGCTCGGCGTTGAGCTCCTCGGCGGAGGGCACCGGCGGGTAGTCGACGGCCGCAACAGTCTCGGTCGTGGTCGTGGTGGTCTCCGCGGTGGTCTCGGCCGAGTTGCCTCCGTCGTCCGAGCTGCAGGCGGACATCGTGAGGGCGGCGGCGAGCGCCACGGTGGCGACGGTGATCTTGCGAAGCTTCAACTTCTCGTCCTTCTCGTTCGGTCGTGCACGACACGTGCGTCGTGCTCGGTCATCCGGCAGCGGATCGCCCGCAAGAGTACCCGGAGGTGGTAAGAAGACCATGAGGACACCGGGAACCTGTTTCAGTTCAGGCTGGCGAGCGGATCCGCGACATTCAGGTACGGATCGTCCTCGTCGAGAGTGCGGACCGGTCCCGGACCGGTGCTGCGGGTCTCGAACCGGACGGTGACCACGCCGTGCCCGGCACCCTGAACCCAGCCGTGCCCGAATTCGGGATGGGCGACGTCGGTGCCGGCCGTCCACCGTGTCGCCGGTTCGGTCGCCACCGCGGCCTCCCCCTCGCCGTCCACCGCCGGTCCGGCGACGTCCGTCGCCGTCCGGTCGAGTTCGGGGAACAGCGTGTCCTGTGCGATCGCGGACAGACCCGCATATCCGACACCGACGAGACGCACCGGCCCGATCTCGAGAGGGTCGAGCGCGAGTCGCTGCGCCGCGGAGGTCAGCACTCGAACATCCTCGGTGGCGTAGGCCAGGGTCGACGATCGGGTGAGTACCGACATGTCGGCCTTGCGCAGTTTGAGCACCACGGTGCGGGCCGCGCGCCCGTCCTTGCGCAGCCGCGAGTGCGCCGCAGACGCCGACGCGGTGATCGCCCGCCTCAGCTCGGACATCGCCACGATGTCCGTGGGGAAAGTGGTTTCGGCACTGACCTGCTTGGCCTCGGCCCGTTCGGCGACGGGCCGGTCGTCGAAGCCGTTGGCCAGCCGGTGCAGGCCCGGCCCGACGGTACCTCCGAGAATCGAGGCGGCCTCGGTCACCGGCAGAGCGGCGAGATCTCCGATCGTCTCGATGCCTAGACGCCGCAAGCGGTCTTCGGCGACCGGACCGATACCCCACAATTTGCGTACGGGCAGGCCGTGGAGCAGAACGAGTTCGTCCTCGGGCCGCACGACGAGCACACCGTCAGGTTTGGCGAGACCCGACCCGATCTTCGCGATCTGCTTGCCCGATCCCGCTCCGATGGACGCGACGAGGCCGGTCCGCTCCCGGACGTGGTCGCGCAATGCGGAGCAGAACTGTTCGACCTCACCGGCCTCGGCACCCGCCAGTTCGGACGGTTCGGCGAATGCCTCGTCGAGAGACAGGGTTTCGAGGACCGGTATCCGGGCCCGCAGGGTGTCGAACACCAGGGCACTGAGTTCCCGGTAGAGCACTCCGCGGGGCGGAAGGACCACCGCCGCAGGCCCGACGAGACGGCGGGCCCTGCTCATCGGCATCGCGGAGCGAGCCCCGTAGACGCGGGCCTCGTAACTCGCCCCGGCGACCACCCCGCGCGCGCCGAGCCCACCGACGAGCACCGGCCGACCCCGCAGGGTCGGCCGGGTCAGCTGCTCGGCGGACGCGAAGAAGGCGTCGAGATCCAGGTGCAACACCCAGCGCCGATTCACGGAGACGGGCACGCACCGACAATAGTGCTCGCCGCGCGCGGAGAGCGCTCGGCCCGGGAGGGCGTCGTGCCGATCACGCCTTGACGATCGATGCGCGTGTCCCCTCGCCGAGCTCGATCACGTCGCCCTCGGGAGCACCCAGCTCGAAGGTCGTCGCGAGGATCTCCCCTGCGATCAGATCGCGGTGGCGAGCCGCCCATTCGGCACGGTCCGCCGGTACCTCGAACCGGACCGAGATGCGGTCCGACACCTCGAGACCCAGGGAGCGCCGCGCGTCCTGGAACTCGCGGATGCGGTCCTTGGCCCAGCCTTCCGCTTCGAGTTCCTCGGTGACGGTCGTGTCGAGCACGACCAGACCGTTGCCGCCGGGCAGGGCCGCGGTCGACTCGGGTTCGGCCGCGACGAGCCGAAGGGTGTACTCCTCGGGAAGCAAGGTGATACCGGCCGCGGTGACCGAGCCGTCCTCGGCCTCCGACCAGTCCCCCGCCTTGACCGCCTTGATGACCTTCTGCACGTCCTTGCCGAGACGGGGCCCGGCGGCACGTGCGTTCACGACCACCTCGAACCGGCCGTGTGCCTCGACGTCGTCGGTCGTCACGACGCGCTTGACGTTGACCTCGTCCTTGATGAGGTCGACGAACGGATCGAGCTGGTCCGAACCGGGAGTGGCCACGGTGACCTGCGGCAACGGCAGACGCACGCGCAGATGCTGCGCCTTGCGCAAGGACAGCACGGTCGAGCACACGCCCCGCACCTCGTCCATCGCGGTGACGAGCGCGGGATCGGACGGCAGGTCGTCGTGGGCCGGCCAGTCCGCCAGGTGTACCGACCTGCCCCCGGTCAGACCCCTCCAGATCACCTCGGAGGCCATCGGCAGCAGCGGCGCCGCAAGGCGGGTGACCACCTCGAGGACGGTGTGCAGTGTGTCGATCGCCTCGGTGTCCTCGTCCCAGAAACGCGAACGGGAGCGCCGGACGTACCAGTTGGTCAGCGCATCGCAGAAGGTGCGCAGTTCGTCGCACGCCCCGGCGATGTCGACGGTGTCGAGGGCCTCGGTGATCGCATCGCGGGTCTGCGCGAGCTTGGCGAGGATGTACCGGTCGAGCACGTGGGTCGAGTCGGTGCGCCAGGTGCCCGGCTTGGTCGCATAGAGCTGCAGGAAGCTCCACGCGTTCCACAGCGGCAGCAGTGCCTGCCGCACGCCTTCGCGGATCCCCTGCTCGGTGACGACGAGATTGCCGCCGCGCAGGATGGGCGAGGACATGAGGAACCACCGCATCGCGTCGGAGCCGTCGCGTGCGAACACCTCGTTGACGTCCGGATAGTTGCCCTTGGACTTGCTCATCTTCAGTCCGTCGTCACCCAGCACGATGCCGTGCGCCGCAACACATTTGAAGGCGGGGCGATCGAACAGTGCGGTTGCGAGGACGTGCAGGGTGTAGAACCACCCGCGGGTCTGGCCGTTGTACTCGACGATGAAATCGCCGGGATAGTGCGTGTCGAACCACTCGCGGTTCTCGAACGGATAGTGCACCTGCGCGAACGGCATCGAGCCCGACTCGAACCAGCAGTCGAGAACCTCGGGAACCCTGCGCATCGTCGACTTGCCGGTGGGGTCGTCGGGATTCGGCCGGGTGAGTTCGTCGATCATCGGACGGTGGAGGTCGGTCGGACGCACCCCGAAATCGCGCTCGAGCTCGTCGAGCGAACCGTAGACGTCGACCCTCGGGTACTCCGGATCGTCCGAGACCCAGACCGGGATCGGGCTGCCCCAGTAGCGGTTACGGCTGATGTTCCAGTCGCGGGCACCTTCGAGCCACTTGCCGAACTGTCCGTCCCGGATGTGCTCCGGCACCCAGGTGATCTCCTGGTTCAGCTCCACCATGCGGTCGCGGAAGCGGGTGACGGCGACGAACCAGGACGGCACGGCCATGTAGATCAGCGGCTGGCCCGAGCGCCACGAATGCGGGTAGGAGTGCTCGATCGTCTCGTGCCGCAGCAGTTTCCCGGATGCCTTGAGATCCTTGATGATCACGGGATTCGCATCGAAGACCTGCAATCCCTCGTACGGGGGCACCATCGAGGTGAACCTGCCGCCCGGGTCGAGCGGCTGCACCAATTCGATTCCGTTGCGCTGGCAGTACTCCATGTCCTCTTCACCGAAAGCCGGTGCGAGGTGGACGATTCCGGTGCCGGATTCGGTGGTGACGTAGTCGGCGGCGATGACCCGGTGCGCGTTGTCCCGGCCCACGAAGAAGTCGAACGGCGGCTCGTAGGCGAGGCCGACGAGGTCTGCGCCGCGATAACGCCCGAGCACTTCCGGTTCGTCCCCGAGTTCGCGGGCATAGTGGCCGAGACGGTCCTGGGCGAGCAGGTAGGTCTTGCCGTCGGTTCCCTTCACGGCGACGTAGTCGATGTCGGGATGGACCGCGATCGCGAGGTTCGACGGCAGTGTCCACGGTGTCGTGGTCCAGATGAGAGCGCACGCACCGTCGAGTTCGGAGCCCGGCGCCCGCAAGACCATGTCGACGGTGACGGCAGGATCCTGCCGCATCTTGTAGGCGTCGTCGAGGCGGGTCTCCTGGTTCGACAGCGGTGTCTGCTCGTACCAGCTGTAGGGCAGCACCCGGAAGCCCTGGTAGATCAAGCCCTTCTCGTACAGCGACTTGAATGCCCACATGACCGACTCCATGAAGTCGAGGTCCAGGGTCTTGTAGTCGTTGTCGAAGTCGACCCATCGGGCCTGCCGGGTCACGTAGTCGCGCCACTCCCCCGTGTACCGCAGCACGGACTGCTTGCAGTAGGCGTTGAACTCCGCGAGGCCCATCGAGTCGATCTGCGACTTGTCGGTGATGCCGAGCTGCTTCTCGGCCTCGAGTTCCGCGGGCAGACCATGACAGTCCCAGCCGAACCGGCGGTCGACCTTCTTGCCGCGCATCGTCTGGAATCGGGGCACCACGTCCTTGACGTAGCCGGTGAGCAGGTGCCCGTAATGCGGCAGACCGTTCGCGAAGGGAGGCCCGTCGTAGAAGACGAACTCCTCGGCGCCGTCCCGATTGCGCAAGGACGCCTCGAACGTGTCGTCGGCGGCCCACCCGGCGAGCACGCGCTCCTCGAGCGCGGGAAAGTCGACACCCGAATCGCGGGGCAGACCGAAGTCGACACGGGGATAGCCGCCGGTCGTCGCTTCGGTGGGATCCGGGGCAGTGTGGTTGTCGGTCACAGCGTCGCTCCTCCGTGCCTGGATTACGTCTCGGCACGGGGACGACGACCGTGCACCTGCACGGCTACCGCGGTACCACCCCGCTTGCACGCCCCCGTGGGGACGGCCACTCGTTCGGGCTGTGACGGGCCCACCCGTCCGGTTCTACTGAGCGACGGGAAGGTCGCCGTTCTTCCGGAGGCTCCCCGGTGATGGCCGGATCGACGCCACCCCGCATCGCGGGGGTCGAGGTTCCCCTCGACGATGTCTTCCCGAGGTTCGACCTCGGCGGTTCCCAGTGTAGGACGCTTCAGCGATCCGGAGAATTCCGGTCGCCCGGGCGTCGTCGCGGTGCGCGGCGAACAGGAGATTCCTCCGATGCGGCGCCCCGGCCCGCAGAGCGGGTGTCGACCGAGCCGCCCTCACCTGCGGTTCGCGCACCGAGTGCGTTCACCAGCAGGAGGACCGCTCCCACGACGCACACCGCGATACAACCCCACGCCCAGATCACCGATCCGGTCATCAGGGCGATGACGAGCAGACCGAATCCGACGGCTGCGAGTACCAGCGTGACGACGAGCACGACGCCCCTCCTCTGCCGAGGTACAGCACCAGGTCCGGGTCCTCGGTCAGCTGGTGCCCTTCGCGAAGGACGACGAGCCGAACGACGACGAGTTGGACTGGTTGAACGCTTCCTGTCCACCGTCCACCGGGACCGCCGAACCGCGCTGCTCGAGCTCCTCGAGCTGGGATTCGAGGTACGACTTCAGACGGACGCGGTACTCGCGCTCGAACGTCTTGAGCTGTTCGATGCGGCCCTCCAGCACGGAACGCTGCTGGTTGATCGTGGCCATGATCTCGGTGTGCTTCTTCTCCGCGTCAGCCTGCAGGGCGTCGGACTTCTCCTTGGCCTGGCGCAGCTGGGTCTCGGAGCGGGTACGGGCATCGGCGAGCATCGCATCGGCCTTCTGCCGAGCGTCGGCCACCATGGCCTCGCTCCGGGTGCGGGCGTCGGAGACGAGTTGCTCGGAGTTGGTCCGGGCGTTGCGCACGAGCTCTTCGGCTTCGGCCTTGGCATCACCTGTCAGGCGGTCGGCCATCTCCTGAGCGAGACCGAGGACCTTCGCAGCCTGCATGCTGGCGTCACCGGTCGACGGTGCCGTCGCGACGGGCGCGGGTGCGGGAGCCGGGGCGGCCTCGGGCTTGGGTGTCTCGACCACTCGTGCCGGTTCCGGCTTGGACGGAGCGGCCGGCGTGGACGAGGACGCGCTGCGCGGTGCCTTCTTGGCCTCGGCGAGCTCCTGATCGAGTTCGGCCACCCGCTGGCGCAGGTCGGCGTTCTCCTCGATGAGGTTCGTCAACTCCTGCTCGACGAGATCGAGGAAGGCGTCGACCTCGTCCTCGTTGTAACCACGCTTCCCGATCGGAGGCTTGCTGAACGCGACATTGTGCACATCAGCTGGTGTCAGCGGCATGGAAGGATCCCTTCACGCGTCGAGTAAGCGGTCTAGCAGGCGTTCAGTGTTATCGACAGTGCGTCCCGCTTTATCGGAACCACTGTATCCGGCACTCCATTGTGGCACACGGCAGCTTTCGAACGGCTCGACACGGCACCGTCCGTGGGTCACGCCGCGCCGCCACGCGGCAGGAATGCCATGAGGAAATACACGATGAACAGCAAGACCATGATGGACAGATCGAGCCGTACCCCGCCGAGGTTGAGCGGGGGGATCAGCCGCCGCAGCAGCTTCACCGGCGGGTCGGTGACCGTGAAGATCGCTTCGAGCACGACGACGACGAAGCCCGACGGCTTCCACTCCCGCGCGAAGGTCCTGATGAACTCGACGATGATCCGTCCGATCAGCAGAAGCCAGAAGATGAACAGCAGGAACCACAGCACCTCGAAAACGGCCACCTTCCCACAATGCCCGAAGAAGACGGGCCTATCAAAACCGAAACGCCCGGCCTGCAGTGATCTGCATCATGGCCGGGCGTGTCGGGACAGTCGAGGGAGGGCGACGGAAGGACGGGCGTGACCGCCCGTCGACGCAGCGGATCGCCTACTGCTGGTTGTAGAAACCCGTCTCGGCGATACGCCGCCGCTCTTCGGCGGAGACATCGATATCCGCGGGCGAGAGCAGGAAGACCTTCGTGGCCACCTTGTCGAACGAACCCCGCAGCGCGAAGGCGAGACCTGCTGCGAAGTCCACCAGCCGCTTGGCGTCGGCGTTGCTCATCTCCACGAGGTCCATGATGACCGGGGTGCCGTCCCGGAAACGCTCACCGATGGTCCGTGCCTCGCTGTAGTCGCGCGGACGCAAGGTGGTGATCTTGGACAACGGTCCTCCCTCGTCGAACAGCGCCCCACGGCGCGGTTCGGGCCGTTCGAGCCGGCCCTCCACACCCAGGGCCGTCCGTCCCGCGACGCGGGCCGGGACCGGCGCCGGACGGGCGCTGCGGGCCGTGATGGGTTCGACCCGCGGGCGGGGCGCCGGGTCGTACCGGTCGAACTCGTCGTGCTCGAACTCACGGACCGGCTCCTCGCGGTGCGACGGTGCGTAGTCGTCGCGATGCGAGGGCGCGTAGCCCCCGTAGGGCGCGTCGCCGTACTCCCTCTCGCGGTCGCGTCGGCCACTCGCCGGATCGTCGAGGTATTCGTCCTCGTAATCCTCGAGCGGCACCATCCCGAAGTACGCCTTGAACTTGTGGAGTGTGCTCATCGATCGCCTTTCCCTCGCGCGGCGGTTGTCAATCAGGCTAACGGGCGATACCCCAAGACCGCCGTTCCGACACGCACGCACGTCGAACCCCACCGGATCGCGTGTTCTAGATCACCGGACATCCCCGCAGACAGTTCGACCGCGGCCGGATGGTCCCTCAGGAGCCGCGCGTGCACCTCGTGCAACCGCTCGAACGCACGGTCGGGTTCCCATCCGAGCGGCGGAACCCCCATCACGCCCCCGAGTTCGAGCACGTCGGACGCCGCGACCGCGTCCGCGAGGGCGGGCAGATCGTCGGCGACCGCACCACCCCGCTCGACGTCCCCGTCCAGACTGACCTGCAACAGGGCGCGCACGGGGGTGGTCCGCTCCCCCGCGTCGAGGGCCGCCCGCGTTCCCTTCTCGAAGGCCCGGGCGAGCCGGACGCTGTCCACGGAATGCACCGTGTGGGCCCAGCGAGCGATCGCGCGCGCCTTGTTGCGCTGCACGCGTCCGATCATGTGCCATTCGACCGGCTCCGTGACGGACTCCCGGAAGGACGCGATCTTCGCGCTCGCCTCCTGCTCGCGGGATTCACCGAAACGAGTGCACCCCAGCTCGTGGAGGAGAACGGCGTCCGAGGCGGGAAAGAACTTGGTGACCGTCAGCAAGGCGACCTCGGACGGATCCCGGCCGGCCGCGCGAGCGGCGTCGGCCAGCCGTTCGTGGACGGCGGCGAGGCGGTCGGCGAGTTCCCGGCGCCGGTGCGCCGAGGCGTCATCGCTCACGCCGTTCCCTCCTCGCCTTCGCCGACTCCGGCACCGCGGTCCACATCCTCGAGCCAGATCACGGATGCGAACCTGCCGGTGGGCGCCGAGCGCCGGTGACTGAACAGCGTCGTGTCCTCCACGGTGCACCGCGGATCCTCCGCAACGGCCGTCACGCCGTACTCGGCGAGCTGCCGGCGCAGACCCGCACGCAGGTCGAGACCGGGAGTACCGCGACTCGTGCGGGTGGCGCTTCCCGGAAGATGCCTCTCGACGTCGGCTCTCATGGCAGCAGGCACCTCGTAGTTGCGACCGCTCGCGGCCGGTCCGAGCAATGCGCCGATGCGGCCGGGGCGTGCCCCGAGCTCGACCATGGCATCGAGGACGCGCGGCAGGATCCCGATGCGCGCACCCACCCGGCCGGCGTGCGCTGCGGCGATCACGCCGGCCGTCTCGTCGGCCAGCAGGATCGACACGCAGTCGGCGCTGAGGGTCGCGAGCGCGAGTCCGACCTCCCGGGTGACCAGTGCATCGGTGGCGGGCACGGGCCCGTCCACCGGTCCGTCCACGACGGTGACGTTGCGGCTGTGGATCTGTTCCATCCAGACGAAGCGCTCGGGCGGAAGCCCGACGGCCGACGCGAGCCGGCGACGATTGGCGGTGACGGCCGCAGGGTCGTCACCGACGTGATCGGCGAGATTGAAGCTGTCGTAGGGAGGAGCGGACACGCCGCCGGATCGTGTGGTCACGACCCGGCGGGCGCGCAGCAGTCGTTGCGGAGCGGTCAACGGCGCATGAAGATCGGCACGTCGACGTCGTCGTCACCGTCGTCGTCGATGTCCGCGCTGCGGGGTGCGCTGGTGTTGCCCGCCCCCACGGGGGGCTGTCCGGCGGGGGCCGGCGCAGGCTCGCGCACCGGATTCGATTCGGCGCTCTCACGCTCGGGGCGACCGAGATCGCCTGCGCGTCCGACCCCGATCGTGCCGGGGCGACCGGCCGGTTGCTGCTGCTGGTGCTGTTGCTGCTGTTGCTGCTGCTGTTGCTGGCCGGACTGCTGCTGGCCCACGTCGACGGGACGGCGCGCCGGGGTCCCCCCTTCGAAGCCGGCCGCGATGACAGTGACGCGGACCTCGTCTCCGAGCGAGTCGTCGATGACGGTGCCGAAGATGATGTTCGCGTCGATGTGCGCTGCTTCCTGGACCAGCGAGGCGGCTTCGTTGATCTCGAACAGGCCGAGATCCGATCCGCCCGCGATGGAGAGCAGGACGCCCCGTGCACCTTCCATCGACGCTTCGAGCAGCGGCGAGTTGATCGCCGCTTCGGCGGCCTTGATGGCCCGGCCCTCACCTCGCGACGAGCCGATGCCCATCAACGCCGAGCCGGCACCCGACATCACGCCCTTGACGTCGGCGAAGTCGACGTTGATCAGGCCCGGAGTCGTGATCAGGTCGGTGATGCCCTGCACACCGTTGAGGAGCACCTCGTCGGCGGAACGGAAGGCGTCCATGAGGCTCACGGCGGCGTCGCCGAGCTGCAGGAGCCGGTCGTTCGGGATGACGATGAGCGTGTCGCAGGATTCGCGCAGCGTCTGGATACCGGTGTCGGCCTGGCCGCCGCGGCGCTTGCCCTCGAACGAGAACGGCCGGGTGACGACGCCGACGGTGAGCGCGCCGAGCTTGCGGGCGATGCTCGCCACGACGGGAGCGCCGCCGGTACCGGTTCCACCGCCCTCGCCGGCCGTCACGAAGACCATGTCGGCGCCCTTGAGCACTTCCTCGATCTCGTCCTTGTGGTCTTCGGCGGCCTTGCGGCCGACCTCCGGGTCTGCGCCGGCGCCGAGTCCGCGGGTCAGTTCCCGTCCGACATCGAGCTTGACGTCGGCGTCCGACATGAGCAGTGCCTGCGCGTCGGTGTTGACGGCAATGAACTCGACTCCTTTGAGTCCCTGCTCGATCATGCGGTTGACCGCGTTCACGCCGCCACCGCCGATACCGACGACCTTGATTACGGCGAGGTAGTTGTGCGGGGGCGTCATGTGCTCTCGCCTTCCTGAAGTTCCGGGTGGTGCATGGCTCCGGGTGATGCTGGGTCTGGGTCACGCTGGATGTCGGTCACGTCTGTCCGTCATGGTGACGATCCTCGCGGGTGTCGACTCTCCACCAACCCTCAACCACAGCTTGAAGGTTATGTCAAGTAGTCGACTGCCCGAGACGCTATGGCACGGGTGCAGGGATTAGCCAGCAGACGCGCCGAACACGCCGCACGAATTTCACCGACTCGCTCACCTCACCGTCGGCAGGTCGGGGCTCGCGACGTCGAATCGCTGCCCCGGCTGTGTCAGGAGCGGACCGATCACCGCGGCCTTGCGCTCGGAACGATCGATCCCGCCCCACACCACGACCCGCCCGTCGGTGAGAACGAGAGCGATATCGGACTCGGAGGACGCCTCGATCGACTCGACCTGGACCCGCAGATCCGGCGGCAGCGAATCGAGCACCTGCACGGCAGCCCGGGTTGCGGGATCACCCGTGCCCGGCGAGGGCGTCACCAGCCGCGGAGTGAACATCGGTGGAGGTTCGACCGCGAAGTCCACCCCCTCCCTGTCCACCGAATGGGTGCCCTCGGGCGATTCGAAGAAGACCACTGCCTGCCGCTCGGTGACCGTGACGCGCAGGGTCGACGGATACACCCGCTGTACCCGCACCGAAGCCGCACGCGGGATGGTCGCGACCCGTTGGGCCGCCACCGCCGTGTCCACCTGCAGCAGCGGCGTGCCCTCGGCGACGTCGAGAGCGGTGACCACGTCCTCGTGGGTGACGACATCGATCCCGGTCACCTCGATCGTCCGGACCGACAGCAGCGGTGAGAACCAGGCGACCGCGATCGCGCCGAGCAGCACCGCGACCACACCCGCCCCGACGAACACGGTCCTCAACCGCACCGACCGGCCGAACGGCCGGCGGGCAGCGCGTTCACGTTCACGACGCGCCCGCGAGGGCCGTCCACGGCGCTCGCGCGAGGATACCGAGGTGGGTGTCACGGGCCCGTCGACTCCGATCCGGCACCGCCGCCGGCACGGAAACCGCCCGGATCCGGCGCGGAGGGGGACGGGCGGAAGCGGCCCGGCTTGCTGTGCAGCGCATCGAGGATCTGCCGGCCCAGCATCGTCACGTCCCCGGCACCCATGGTGATCACGACATCGCCGGGCCTGGTCAGACGCGCGACCTGGCGGGGAACCGCGGACAGGTTCGGCTGGTAGTGCACGGGTTTGGTCACCGCACGGGCGACCAGCGCTCCGCTCACCCCCGGGATCGGCTCCTCCCGGGCGCCGTAGACGTCGAGCACCACCACTTCGTCGGCGAGGTCGAGCGCCGCTCCGAACTCGGTCGCGAACGCCTCGGTCCGCGAATAGAGGTGCGGCTGGAACACCACGATCACCCGGGGTCGTTCGGTGCCGGTCTCGGTGTAGCGCAGGGGCTCGCCGGCGACGAGTTCCGCGGCAGCCGCCAGCACCGCCCGAACCTCGGTGGGATGGTGGGCGTAGTCGTCGAAGACGCGCACGCCGTACTCACGGCCGGTGTACTGGAAGCGGCGGTGTACACCACCGAAACCGGCCAGGCCCTCGAGCGCCTCGTCGACCTGCGCCCCGGCCTCGAGCGCCGCGAGCAGGGCGGCGAGAGCGTTCAGCGCCATGTGGCGCCCGGGGACCGACAGCCGCACCGTCCGCGGGGAATCCTCCCCTGCCAGGTGGAACTCGGCGACACCCCCGACGTCCTTGGCTTCCCAGCGCAGCAGCCTCACTCCGACGGGAACGCCTCGGTGGTCCCCCTCGGTCCCGAGGACGTCGGCGGTGCCGTAGCCCTGGACCCGCAGGTCGTCTCGCCCGAGCGCGACGACACGTTCGGCGAGGGCGGCAGAACCCGGATCGTCGAGACACACCACGAGCAGGCCCCCGGATGCGATCCGGGCGACGAACTCGTCGAAGACCGCGGTGTACGCCTCCGGTGTCCCGAAATAGTCCAGATGGTCGGCCTCGATGTTGGTGACGATGACGGTGTTCGGGTCGTACTGCAGCAGCGACCCGTCGCTCTCGTCCGCTTCGGCGACGAACACGTCGCCGCTTCCGTGATGAGCGTTGGTGCCCGATTCGTTCAGTTCACCGCCCACCGCGAAGGACGGATCGAAGCCGCAGTGCTGCAGGGCGACGACGAGCATCGACGTCGTCGAGGTCTTGCCGTGGGTGCCCGAGACCAGGAACGTGCGGTTCCCGCGCATCAGGGATGCGAGGACCGTGGGGCGCAGCAGGATCGGGATCCCCCGCTCCCGCGCGGCGACCAGTTCGGGATTGTCCTGCGGAATCGCCGCGAACGTCGTGACCAGGGCGGTGGGGCCACCGTCGAGCAGGTCGAGGGCCTCTGCGGAGTGCCCGATGCGGACCTGCGCACCCCGCGCCCGCAAGGCGAGCACACCTCGGCTCTCCTTGGCGTCGGAACCCGACACCTGCCCCCCGCGTGCCAGCAGGATCCGGGCGATGCCCGACATCCCGGCTCCGCCGATACCGACCATGTGCACCCGCTCGAGTTCGGCGGGCAACTGCGCACTCATCGTTCACTCCTGTTCGGTTCCACTCCGGCAACCTCGAGCACTATGCGTGCCATCTCGTCCGCCGCGCTCCGGTGTCCGGCGGAGGCGGCGTGGCGGCCCATCTCCGCGAGCCGCTGCCGGTCTCCGAGCAGCGACACGACCTCGGTCGCGACGTAATCCGAGGTCAGGGCGGCATCCGCGACGAGGATGCCACCCCCTGCCTCGACGACCGGGCGGGCGTTGAGTTCCTGTTCGCCGTTCCCGTGCGGGAGGGGTACGTACACCGCGGGAAGTCCCACCGCGGACACCTCCGCGACCGTCATCGCGCCGGATCGGCACACCGCGGCGTCGGCCGCCGAGTAGGCGAGATCCATCCGTTCGAGGTAGGGCACGGTGACATAGGGAGCGCGCGCATGCCCGGGGTGCACAGGGACGTCCACGGTGTTCTTCGGTCCGTGGGCGTGCAACACGGCGATACCGGCGTCCGCGAGCGCGGCGGAGGCTCCGGAAACCGCCTCGTTGAGTGAACGTGCCCCTTGCGAGCCGCCGAACACGAGCAGGACGGGCACGTCGTCGGGCAGGCCGAAATGCCGCCTCGCCTCCGCGCGCAACGAGGCCCGGTCGAGCCCGGTGATCGACGACCGGACCGGGATCCCCACGATCCCGGCGTCACCGCGGCGCACGATTCCCGATCCCGGAACCGCAGCGAGCACCCTTTCCGCCCGGAGGGCGCCGATCCGATTGGCGAGACCCGCACTCGCATTGGCCTCGTGGACGACGGCCGGGATGCGTCGGCGTCGGCGAAACGGACCGGACCCGGCCGCGAGGTAGGCGGGCAACGCCACATATCCCCCGAAACCGACGACCACATCCGCCTCGACCTCGTCGAGGATCTGCCGAGTGCGGCGCACCGAAGCGACGATCCTGCCCGGAAGCTTCAGCAGATCCACCGTCGGCTTGCGGGGCAGCGGCACGGGCGGGATGAGTTCGAGGGGGTAGCCGCGGCGCGGCACCAGGTTCGTCTCCAGTCCGCGCTCGGTGCCGAGCGCGGTGATCCGCGCGTCCGGCACGAGGGCCCGGACGGCGTCGGCCACCGCGAGCGCCGGTTCGATGTGTCCGGCAGTGCCGCCTCCGGCCACCACCACCGACAGTGCCGGCCTCTCCCCACTCACCTGCGATTCCCTCGCTCTCCGCTTCGTCCGTTCGCTCCGCGTCTCGCGCGGTTCGTCTGTTGCCGGCCCCGTCCCGGGTCCTGCGCGGGCTGCGCGCGTCGTGCCCTGCCCGCTCCCTTCCGGGGCTGGTTCCGGCCCTCCGCCGGCCGCCCTGCCCGGGTCGCGCCGCGCTGTTCGGGCGGGGCCGGGGGCCGCCGGCGGCGCGCCGTCGTACGGCCCGCTCGATAAGGTTCCGGCTTGCGCAGCCGCAGCAGTCGCGCGAACCGGCCGTCCTGGCCGGCGTGCAGCGCGGCGATCGCCTCGGGTTCGTGCCGGGCCGCGTTGGCGATGAGGCCGAACATGAGCAGTGTGGTCGCGGTGGACGTGCCACCGGCCGACACGAGCGGCAACTGCAGACCGGTCACCGGAAGCAGTCCCACGACGTAGCCGATGTTGATGAGCGCCTGCCCGATGATCCACGTCGTCGCGGTCGCGGTGAACAACCGCAGGAAGGGATCGACCGAACGCATCGCGATCCGCAGCCCGACGTAGGCGAACAGTCCGAACAAACCGATGACCGCGACGCCGCCGAGGAAGCCGAGCTCCTCACCGATGATCGCGAAGATGAAGTCGTTGTGCGCATTGGGCAGATAGCTCCATTTGGCCCGGCTCTGACCGAGCCCGCGACCCCACAGGCCACCGTCCGCGAGCGAGAACTTCGCCTGTCGCGCCTGATAACCGGCTCCCTGTGGGTCGTCACCCGGGTTGAAGAAGGCCCGCACACGCTCGGAGCGGTAACCGGCCGTCAGTGCCAGGACCACGGCGAGGGAGACCGCTGTGCCGACGATCCCGAGGAACACCTTCAGCGGTAGACCTGCGAACCACAACAGGGCGAGCACGATGATCACGATCGAGACCGTCGTGCCGAGGTCCGGCTGCAGCACGATCAGGCCGGTCACCAGCAGCGCGGCCGGGACGAGCGGGATCAGCATCTCCCGCAGGGTCGAATTCTCGCCGCGCCGGGAGGCGAGCAGATGGGCACCCCACACCGCGAGTGTGATCTTGGCGATCTCGGCCGGCTGCAACGACACCCCGGCGATGACGAACCAGCCCCGGGTGCCCTGCGACACGGTGCCGATACCGGGAATGAGCACCAGGACCAGCAGCACCACGGAGAAGGCGAAGGCAGGGAAGGCGAATCGCCGGAGCAGACGGATCGGGATCTGCAACGCGATGTAGAAGATCACCATGCCGAGTACGGCGAAGATCACCTGAGAGGTGAACAATCCGTACGCCGACCCGGCGGTGGCCACCGCACCGACGCTCGACGAGGACAGCACCATGACCAGACCGAGCACGGTGAGCAGCACAGCGATGGTCACGACGAGGTGGAAGGACGCGAGCGGCCGCGCCATCCACGCGCCGAACCGGCCGCGCACTCCCGCCACCGGATCGTCGGAGGTCGCCCCTGCCCGAGAGGTCACCGCGGCGTCCCGCCCCCGCGGAGTTCCTCGACCGCCGACGCGAAACTGCGTCCGCGTTCCGCGTAGTCGGCGAACATGTCCAGCGACGCGGCGGCGGGCGCGAGCAGCACCGTCTCCCCCGGTGAGGCGAGGGCAGCGGCCTCGCGGACGGCCCGGCGCATCGCGGCCGGACCGTCGGCACCCGGCTCGGCGATCCGCCGTACCTTCTCGGCCGTGGTCGCGCTCGTCCCCTCGGCATCGGTCATCGCTTCATCGTCGCGCGTGTCCACCAGGACCACCGGGACCTCGGGGGCGTGTCGCGCGAGTGCCTGCGCGATCTCGCCCGCATCCCGGCCCAGCAGGACGGCCCCGGACAGGCGCGGAGCCACCTCCGCCACCAGGTCGTCCACGCGGGCGCCCTTGAGCAGTCCGCCCGCGATCCACACCGCACGGTCGCAGGCCAGCAGCGAACTGCGTGCCGCGTGCGGGTTGGTCGCCTTCGAATCGTCGATGTACCGGACACCGTCCACCTGCCCGACCGGCGCGGCGCGATGCGGACCGACCCGATGCCGGCGCAGACCGTCGTGCACGGCCGATTCCGGGACGTCGACGGCCCGGGCGAGCGCGGCCGCCGCCAGTGCGTCGGACAGACCGGCCGGCCCCGGTGGGGTGACATCGTCGACGTGGGCGAGCACCGCGGAATCCGCGAACGCCCGATCGACGAGTAACTCACCGCTGATCCCGAGTTCGCCTTCCTTCGGGTATCCCAGCGTGAACCCGACGGTGAACACCGCCCGGGAACGGTCGCGCAGGCTCCCGGCGATCGGGTCGTCGAGACCGAGTACACCCACCGCACCGGTGAGGGCACCGAGCTTGGCTTCGACGTAGTTCTCGATGCCGCCGTGCCAGTCCAGGTGATCCTCGGCGATGTTGAGCACGACACCGGCATCCGGGCGCACGGACGGCGCCCAGTGCAGCTGGAAGGACGACAGTTCCACCGCGAGCACGTCGGCGCGCGGGTCGTCGCGGCGCAGGGCGTCCAGTACGGGAAGTCCGATGTTGCCGCAGGCGACACTGTTTCGACCGGCAGCTTCGAGGATCGCGTGCAGCATCATGGTCGTGGTGGTCTTGCCGTTGGTTCCGGTGACCACGAGCCATCGCCGGGACGGTCCGTAGATCTCGGCGCGGTCGATCCGCCACGACAGTTCGATGTCGCCCCAGATCGGCACCGCGGCACCGGCCGCGCGCGAGAGCAGCGGCGCGCCGGGCGGGAAACCGGGGCTCGTGACCACGAGGGCGTAGTCGCGCAGCGCCGCCGCGTCGTCGACGAGCTCGTCGAGGTCCACCGTCCGCGCACCGAACGCCGCGCACTCGGCCAGGGCGCGCTCGTTACGGTCCGTGACGGTGACCTCGGCGCCGAGGTCGGTGAGGGGCCGGATCGTCGCGCGACCCGAAACCCCCGCACCGGCGACCAGCACCCGCCGGCCCCTGAGCCACTCCACTCCGTTCACCATGTCAGTCCCCGATCGCCGCGAGGTACTCGCTGTAGAACAGGGCCAGCCCGATCGCCGATGCGATGGCGGCGAGCAACCAGAACCGGATGATCACCGTGGTTTCGGCCCAGCCGCCGAGTTCGAAGTGATGATGGAAGGGCGCCATCCTGAACACCCGCCGGCGGCTCGACCGGAAGACCGCCACCTGGATGACCACCGAGGCGGCCTCCGCGACGAAGAGCGCGCCGATGACGACCATGAGCAGCTCGGTGCGGGTCGTGACGGACAGACCGGCGAGCATGCCGCCGAGGGCGAGCGACCCGGTGTCACCCATGAAGATCTTGGCCGGGGCGGCGTTCCACCACAGGAAACCGATACAGGCGGCGGCACCGGCAGCGCACAGCAACGCGAGGTCGAGCGGGTCGCGGACGTCGTAACAACCGGCGGTCGGCTCCACCGCGCAGGCATTGCGGTACTGCCAGAAGGTGATGATGACGTAGGCGCCGAGCACCAGGGCCATCGACCCTGCGGCGAGACCGTCGAGGCCGTCGGTGAGGTTCACCGCATTGGACCACGCGCTGACCAGCAGGTAGACGAACAGGATGAACACGACGGAGCCCATCGAGACCGTCGCGATGTCGCGCACGTAGGACAGATCGGTGCTGGCCGGGGTCAGGCCGTCCGCGTTGCGGAACTGCAAGGCGAGGATGCCGAACGCCACCGCGACGACGAGCTGACCGACGAGTTTGGCGGTCTTGTTCAGTCCCAGATTGCGCTGTTTACGGATCTTGATGAAGTCGTCGAGGAAACCGACACCACCGAGCGCCGTCGTCAGTCCCAGCACCAGCAGGCCCGATGCGGTGGGCCCCTCCGCGTCGTAGCCCATCCCGATGAGATGCGAGCCCCAGTAACCGGCCCACAGGCCCGCCAGGATCGCGACGCCACCCATGGTGGGGGTACCGCGCTTCGACTGGTGACTCTGGGGACCCTCGACGCGGATCTCCTGGCCGAAGCCCTGCCTCGAGAACATCTTGATGAGGACAGGGGTGAGCAGGATCGATACTGCGAGAGCGATACCCGCCGCGAACAGGATCTGTCTCACCGGGCGTCCTCCGTCCTCGCGACACCGTCGGTGTTCCCGGGATCATCCGCGAGGACGGCTTCGGCGACCGTCCACAGCCGCACCGCCTGTGATGCCTTCACCAGCACGATGTCACCCGGTTCCAGTTCCTGTCGTAGCAACGCGATCGCGGCGTCGGCGTCCGGTACATGGCTTGCTTCCTCACCCCAGGATCCTTCCATCACTGCGCCCTGGAACAGACCCCGGACCGGGCGCGTGGCGCCGACCGCGATGATGCGGGTGACGTCCAGGCGGACGGCGAGCCGGCCGATGGCGTCGTGCGCGACGACGCTGTCGTCGCCGAGTTCGGCCATCTCCCCCAGCACCGCGAAGGTGCGGCGGCGCACCGGGCCGGAACGCGCCATCGTCACCAACGCTTTCACGGCGGCGCGCATGGAGTCGGGATTCGCGTTGTAGGCGTCGTCGATGACGGTCACCCCGTCCGAGCGTGTCTGCACCGCCATGCGATGTGCGGACACCGGCCCGGCCGTCGCGAGGGCGTCGGCGGCCTGCTCGGGCGTCGCGCCGCATTCGACCGCCACCGCGATAGCGGACAGCGCATTGCCGACCTGGTGCTCGCCGTGCACGGCGAGACGCACGGGCACGCGATGCTCACGGCCGTCCACGCGGGCCACGGCCGTGAAGGAGGCGCGCGCCCGGTCGTCGAGCCGTAGATCCTCGGCGCGGTAGTCCGATTGCGGCGCAGTGCCGACGTTCACGATGCGGGCGGTGGTGCGCGACGCCATCGCCGCCACGAGCGTGTCGTCGGCGTTGAGGATCGCCACACCACCCCCGGCCGCAGCCGGAAGGGCTTCGACGAGCTCGCCCTTGGTGCGCGCGATGACCTCCTGGGAACCGAACTCCCCGATGTGGGCGGTGCCGACATTGAGCACCACACCGATCCGGGGCGGAGCGATACGGGCCAGAGCGGCGATGTGGCCGGGACCGCGTGCCGACATCTCGAGGACGAGGAAACGGGTGGTCTCCGTCGCCCGGAGCGCCGTCCAGGGGTGGCCGAGTTCGTTGTTGAAGGAGCCGGGCGGGGCCACTACCTCACCCAGCGGTGAGAGCACGGCTGCGATCATGTCCTTCGTCGAGGTCTTCCCGGCCGAACCGGTGACACCGACCACCGTCAGACCCGCCTCCGTGAGCGTGTCCACGACGTATCGGGCGAGCTTCGCGAGAGCGGCGAGTACAGCCGCCCCGGCGCCGTCCCTGTCGTGTTCGAGCGCGAGGGCGTTGGTCTGCGCGGGCGGAATCGGCGGAACCACGATCGCGGGCACACCCACCGGTCGCGCGGCGAGTACCGCCGTCGCCCCTGCGGACACCGCCGCAGCGGCATGGTCGTGCCCGTCCGAGCGCGCACCGGGCAGCGCCAGGAACAGGCCACCGGGACCGATCCGCCGCGAGTCGAACTCGACGGACCCGGTCACCTCGGCCGAGGGATCGTCGACGTCGTGCAGGGTGCCCCCGACGACCTCCGCGATCCGAGCCAGTGTCATCGGGATCATGCATTGCCTCCGTGATACGAACCGTCCGCAGCGGGCGGATGGTGACCGTCGGGTCCTGCGGTCCGGTACTTGTCGAGTGTTGCGGCGAGGACCTCGCGGTCGTCGAAGGGATGCTTGACCCCTTCGATCTCCTGGCCGGTCTCGTGGCCCTTGCCGGCGACGAGGACCACGTCGCCCGGGTGCGCCCAGGCCACCGCGGCGTCGATCGCGGCCGCGCGGTCGGCGATCTCGAGTATCTCGCCGCGCTCGGTCCGGGGCACGCCGTGCGCGCCGTCGAGAACGGCCGCGCGGATCGCGGCGGGGTTCTCGGTTCGGGGGTTGTCGTCGGTCACCACCACGAGGTCGGCGCCCCGCGCCGCGACCTCTCCCATGATCGGGCGCTTCGTCCGGTCGCGATCGCCCCCGGCGCCGACGACCACCGCGACACGTCCGTCGGTCGCGGCGCGCAGGGTGCCGATGACGGCCTCGAGCGCTGCGGGCTTGTGTGCGTAGTCGACGACCGCGAGGAAGTCCTGCCCGCGATCGACACGCTCGACCCGGCCGGGCACCGCGACGTCGGCGATACCGCGGATCGCGGCGTCGACGTCCGCACCCACCGCAGCGCAGATCGCGACGGCGAGGGCAGCATTGGTGACGTTGTAGCGGCCCGGCAGAGCGACCGTGGCCCGATGGACACCGCCGTCCGGATCGGCCAGGGAGAACTCCTGGACGCCTGCGCGGCCCGGGGTTTCGTCGACGACGGTCCAGTCGGCTCCGCTCGCACCCGTGGCCACCGTCCGGACGTCCGCGGCGTCGCGTCCGGCGCGGGCGACGTCCGCCATGCGGTGTCCCCACGCGTCGTCGGTGCACACCACGGCACGTCGTGCGCGGATCGGTGAATCCGCGGCGAAGAGCCTGGCCTTCGCGGCGAAGTAGTCGTCGAAATCCTTGTGGAAGTCGAGATGGTCCTGGGAGAGATTGGTGAACGCCCCGATCGCGAAGTCGGTGGCGTCGACGCGGCCGAGCGCGAGAGCGTGGCTCGAGACCTCCATCACGACCGTGTCGACACCCTGTTCGCGCATCGTCGCGAACAGCGCGTGCAGTTGCGGCGCCTCGGGGGTGGTGAGAGTGCTCGGCAGGCGGATGCCGTCGATCCGGGTCTCCACGGTGCCGACGAGGCCGACCACCCGGCCCGCCGCGACGAGACCGGCCTCGACGAGATAGGACGTCGTGGTCTTACCGGACGTGCCCGTGATCCCGATGACCTGCATGCTCCTCGACGGGTGTCCGTAGACCGTCGCGGACGCCGCTCCCAGGACGGCTCGGGGATCGGGGTGGACGAGCACCGCGACCGGCGCGGACGCCTCCTCGGCCACGAGATCGCGTCCGGCCGCGTCCGTCAGGACGGCGACCGCTCCGCGTTCGAGCGCGGTGCCGACGTAGGAGGCGCCGTGGGTGCGTGCACCGGGCAGCGCCGCGAAGACGTCGCCCGGCCGGATCCCCTGCGCACGCAGATCGATCCCTGTGACCGCCGTCCGCTCGGGCTCTCCGGACCCGGTGGCGTCCCCACCCACGATCTCGACGTGTGCCCCGATGGCGTCGGCGAGGACCGCGATCTGCGTCATCGGTGGGTGCTCGGGTCTACGCCCCTCCTCCGGAGTGGGCGCATCCGGACTCGATGGCACAGGCACCAGTTTCCTCTCGCTTCGCTGCAGCTCGCACGCTGCATGCACTCCAACGGGTCTACAGGGTTCGTTGCCCCGCGCCGGACACGGGACGGCGACCGCCGTGTCACGTTACCGACGTGCCAGGGTACCGAGACGAGGCGGTCGCGTCGTCAGTCGACCTGCAGGATCAATTTGCTCTCCGGCTCCGCCGACAACGGCACACCGTCACGCTGCAGCAACCACGACGCGATCGTGCGGAACAGCGGCGCCGCCGACTGTCCGCCGCTCCCATCCGAACTGCGGGTCGGGGCGTCGAGCATGATGCCGATGACGTACTGCGGATCGTCCGAGGGCGCGATGCCGGCGAATGTGATCCAGTAGTCGGAGTTCGAATAGCACTTGCAGTTCTGGTCGATCTGCTGGGCCGTGCCCGTCTTGCCCGATATGCGATAGCCCTCGATCGCCGCTCCCGACCCGGTGCCCTGCTGGTTGCCCGTGTCCGCCTGCACGACCGAGCGGAACATATCGCGGACGGTCGCGGCGGTCTGGGGGCTCACCACCCGCACCGGATCCGGTCGGGGTGTCTCGGTACGGCTGCCGTCGGGACCGATCGTCGCACGCACGATGCGCGGCGGGACACGTTCACCGTCGTTGGCGATCGCCTGATAGATCGCGGTCATCTGCAGCAGGGTCATCGACAGGCCTTGCCCGATCGGCAGGTTCGCGAAGGTGCCGCCGGACCACTGCTCGCGGCTCGGCATCAGGCCGGCCGATTCGCCGGGCAGCCCTACGTCGGTGCGCTGTCCGAGACCGAAGAGCCTCAGCATCTCGGCGAAACGGTCCTCGCCGATCCGCTCCGCGAGCATCAACGTCCCCACGTTCGACGACTTCCCGAAGACTCCGGTCGTGGTGTACGGCACCACCCCGTGATCCCAGGCGTCCTTGACGGTCGCGCCGGCCATGGTGATCGTGCCGGGGACCTGCAGGACCTCGTCGGGGGTGGTCAGGCCGTCCTCGATCGCCGCGGCCGCGGTGATGATCTTGTTCACCGATCCCGGTTCGAAAGGTGAACTGACGGCGCGATTGCCCTGCTCGGCGTCGGGCGGATTGTTCGCGACACCGATCGACGGATCGAAGGTGTTGTCGTTGGACATGGCGAGCACTTCGCCGGTCTGCGCGTCGAGCACCACCGCAGAGGCGTTCTTCGCCCCGGACAGATCCTTGGCGCGCTGCACTTCCTGCTGGACGTGATACTGCAGGTCGTTGTCGATGGTGAGTTCCACAGAGGAACCGTCGACGGCCGGTTGCCGGTCGCGCCAGCTACCGGGGATCACGGCGCCGTCGGAACCGCGGTCGTAGGTGGACGAGCCGTCGGTGCCCGCGAGGACGGCGTCCATGGACGCCTCGAGGCCGATCAGACCGTGGCCGTCCCAGCCGGTCGCGCCGACGATGTTGGCCGCGAGCGACCCGCCCGGATACAAGCGGATGTCCTGGCGTTCGGTTCCGACCTTGTCGTACTCGTCGACGATCTCCGCCGCCACCCCCGGATCGACACCGCGCGCGAGGTACACGAAGGTCTCGTCGCTCTCGAGCAGCTCGAGCACGTCTTTTTCGGGCGCCGCGGAACCGAGCGCCTCGTGAACTGCCGCCGCGACACCCTCGAGATATTCCGAGACCTCCGGGCGGGAGGGATCCTTCGCGCGCTCCTCCTCGAGTTCCTTGCGCACCCGCACCGGCTGGAAGGTCAGGGCCTTCGCCTCCATCGTGTACGCGAGCGGATTGCCGTTGCGATCGGCGATGGTGCCGCGCGTGGCAGGTTCGACGAGCCGGGTGGTGCGCTGGCTCGCCGCTTCCGCCGACAGGCTGGGGGCCTGCACGAGCTGAACCGACAGCAGCTGTGCCACCGCCACGCCCAGCGCGCCGAACATTCCGATGCGGCCCCACTTGTTCCGGAAGGTGAAAGCGGTCGTGTCGCGCTGTTTCCGGCTGCGCGCTGCAGGCAAACGCGGACGCCCGCCGCGCGTCGCAGGGGAAGGACGTCTCTGCGGTGCCCGGCGGGGGGTGGAGCGGTTGTTCACCGAAGCCCGCCCTCGGAATCCGTCGGCACAGCTTCGACAGGTGCTTCCGGCGCCACGTCGCGGGGCGCTTCGGGTTGCGGCAGTTCGCTCACGGGTACCGATTGTCCCGCGCCGGGAGCCGCAGGTACCGCACCCTCGGCATCCGGCGTGCCGCCGTCGGCGGGGCTCGCCGCGGGCGGCGCCTGCTCGACGGGCCGGCCTTCGGCCGGCGGGGCCGCTCTACGGTCGGCATCGGCGCGCGGCGTCGGTTCCTCGCTCACACCCCCGAGAGGCCGCGGAGTCTCCACTCCGGCACTGCCGGCGAGCGGCGTCTGGACACGAGCGTCCTCCCGGACCGGCGGGTCGAGCGGAGCCGGCGGAGCACCCTGGGCAGGAACGGGATCACCCACGACCTGAACCGCTCCGTCCGGGCCGACCACGATGCGGGCGACCTGCCCGGTGGGAATCATCCCGAGTTCCGCCGCCGCGACCGCCAGCGCGGGAGCCGACTCGGCCGTGGCGACATCCCGCTGCAGGACCGCTCGCTTCTGGGCGAGCTCCTCGTTGAGGGCGCGTGCCTCGCTCAGCTGATAGGAATCCTCCGTCGCACGGGTGGTCAGCAGCAGGGTGACGGCCATGCCGACCCCGAGCAGCGCGATGATCGTGGCGACGAACGGGATCCGGGTACGAACACGTCCGGCACCCGTCGTGCGTCCCCTCGTCTCGGCCGGATCGACACCCAGTTGGGCGGACCTCCGGGAACGGCGCTGGTAGGCGCGTTGTGCTGCGGTCGATCGCCCCGACTGTCGGCGCTGCGGGGGTGCCACCTGTACGGTCATCGGTTACCTCCTGGCGATTCGTTCTGCAGCACGCAGGCGGACAGGCGCCGAACGTGGATTTGCCTCGATCTCGTCTTCGGTGGCACGCTCCGCGCCGCGGGTGAGAATGCGCAGTTCCGGACCCATTCCGGGCAGCTCGACCGGTAACCCTTCGGGACTGCGGGACTTCGCCCGCGGAGTCAGCTCCTGCTTGACGACCTTGTCCTCGAGCGACTGGTAGGACATGAAGGCGATCCGGCCGCCGACCGCCAACGCATCGAGAGCGGCAGGGATCGCGGCCCGCAGCGAGTCCAGCTCGGCGTTGACCTCCACGCGCAGCGCCTGGAAGGTGCGCTTGGCCGGGTGGCCGCCGGTCCGCCGGGTGGCGGCCGGAATCGTCCGGTAGAGCAGTTCGACGAGTTCCCCGCTGGTGCGGAACGGCGTCTTGGCGCGGGTCCGTACGATCTCGGAGGCGATCTTGCCCGCGAAACGCTCCTCGCCGTACGTGCTGAGGATGCGAGCGAGGTCGCCGTGACCGTAGGTGTTGAGCACGTCGGCCGCAGTGATGCCGGTGGTGGGGTCCATCCGCATGTCCAGCGGAGCGTCCTTGGAATAGGCGAAGCCGCGCTCGGCCTCGTCGAGCTGCATCGACGAGACGCCCAGATCGAAGAGGATCGCGTGGACGGAGCCGGACCGCCCGAGCCCGACGCTGTCGAGGGCTCCGGCGATGCCGTCGTACCGGGTGTGCACGAAGTCCGCCCGGTCGGAGAACCGCGCGAGGCGAGACTTCGCGATCGCCAGCGCATCGGGGTCGCGATCGAGCCCGACGAGCCTCAGCCCGGGATAGATCGTGAGGAAGTGTTCGGAGTGCCCGCCGAGCCCGAGGGTCGCGTCGACGTACACCGCTCCCTCACCGCCCGGTCCGGCCTTCTCGATCGCGGGCCCGAGGATCTCGACGGCCCGGTCGAGCATGACGGGCACGTGGCCGAAGCCCCCCGGGGAGTCTGCGTCGGCACCCGTCACCGCTCCGGCGTCCGGGGCCGCCTCGTCCTCGCCGTCCACCATGTGTCCTCCGGAATCCTGCTCGGGCCGCTTACGGTCTGTGGGGTACTCGTCGGGATGGACGGCGGTGTCGGGTCGTGTCTATCTCTCGCTCCGTGTCGATCTCGTGGGCTCCGGCCCTCCGCATCGACATCGCGGCCTTCACCCCTCCTGTCGATACGGAAGACGGCGAATGCCTCGAGGTCTCTGTCCGAGTCCGAAGAGACCTGACGCCGGGGAAGTGCGTCAGGGCCCTTCGGCCCGTACCTGGCGCTGGGGAAGTGCGTCAGGGCCGGAATATCGGGCAGAGGCCTCGCGGCACTCGCCGCGCAGCCTGGGTCGTGGTTACAAAATGTCGCGCAGTGCTTCGTCTCTCGCTTCCGAGAAGTCCTCTTCGTGCTCGGCGAGGTAGGTCTCCCACGCCGTCGCGTCCCAGATCTCGAGGTACCGGACCGAACCGATCACCACGCAGTCCTTGGTGAGTCCGGCGTATCTGCGATGCGCCGCCGACAGCGTGATCCGGCCTTGAGAGTCGGGTCGCTGTTCTTCGGTACCGGAGGCGAGACTGCGCAGGAAGGCCCGCGCTTGCGGGTTGCTACGCGAGGCACTCGCAGCACGTTCGGCCAGGGCGGCGAACTCGTCGCGAGGGAACACGGTGAGGCTGTGATCCTGCCCCTTCGTGATCATCAACCCTCCCGCCAGCTCGTCTCGGTACTTCGCCGGCAGCGTGAGCCGGCCCTTGTCGTCCAGCTTGGGCGTATAGGTACCGAGGAACACTCGGCGCCTCCCCCTGCCGGACGAATGCTTTCCGCGGCAGGACACCTCGTCCCGCCGCGCCCCACATTACCCCACTTTCCCCCACCGGAAACGGAATACCGTTCACCGGACGCGCGTGTTGCACCCGCATCCCCTGCTCAGAGCGGGTGGGGGCAGATGGGGACACACCCGCGCCGGCGGAGGCGCGTCCGGTTCCCCTCGAGGAAGACGGGCCGGCGTGACCGTCACTGCCCGCCGAGCGCCGACGACGAGCGGCGCGGACGACGCGAACCGACCCGCGGTGGGGCGCAGCGGGAAGACGGTGTGGGGCGCAGTGGGGAGAGCCGGGCGTCGCCCTCTCCGAACACGACGACGGCGCGACCCGTGTGGGTCGCGCCGTCGTCGATGTACCTGATCGGTCGAGGAGATCACTCCTGTTCGAAGCGCCTCCGGAACCGCTCTTCCATCCGGTGGGAGAAGCCACCCCGGGAGGATTTCCTCCCCCCCGCGGGAACCTCGGCCGGCCTTTCCGGAACTGCCGGAAGCTGCGGCGGGGGTCGCCGGCCGACGGCCGACGAGAAGCAGCAGAACACCGGCAGCGAACATCACGAGAAACCCGAGCAGACTGATGATCGGGAAGCCGCCTGGCTTGAGCGGCAGGGCAACGCCGGCAATGAGCAGCGTCAGGCCCAATACGAACAAGGCGCCGGCCTGTAGCCGGCGCCGGTTCGACGCCATCCCCAACCGGCTGCCACGCACGGTCGAGGCGAACTTGGGATCCTCAGCATAGAGCGCGCTCTCGATCTGGTCGAGCATGCGCTGCTCGTGCTCGGAGAGTGGCACGGTACCTCCCCCGGCACTAAACGGTGGCCACCGGATCCGTGGGGCGAATCCGGCGGGGGGCCGTCCGTACGGCCGCCTGAGTCAATAATACGAGCAGAAACCGCTGCGGACCACAAACTCCATCCGGGAGTTCCTTCCCCCCGCCGTGGAGACGCCCGATTTCCGGGATGAAAGTCATCCCCCGACACCGACTTCGGTCTCTGCGTCCGCGTGGAGATAGCCCTCCACGTCGTGGAGGAAGTGCCCCACTTCGTCGTAGAACGATCCGGCTTCCTCTACTCCGACCGCGCGCACGACCCCGGCCTCGATCGCGGCGCGTGTCGCGGAGCGGTCGGCGAAATAGTCTGCCCAGACCGCGAAGGAATCATCGGCGCGCGCCATGAGAGCCCATGCGTTGCGGGTGACGGGCCTGCGCACGACACCCGATCGCATCTCCGCAGCGGCGACCACCGCACCGGCTCCACGCAGCGCCGCCAGATAGGCGAGGCGGAACCGCTCGGCCGGATTGTCGGCACCGGCAGCACCGGAGAGCAGGTCGTCGGCCTTACGCAACAGCGTGACTCCCCGGGCGGACGTGGGCCGGTCCATGCATGCCGACGGCCCCGGCACGGGAGACGTTCGACGCGGCCCTCGACTCGCGACGTGACCGTTGGCCATGCTCACGCACCTCCTCAGCGTGGTCGCACCACTCCTGTACGAGCGGTATCCGGTGACCCTCCCGCCGAAACACCGAGGAACGGAGATCACTTCCTCGAGTAGGCCCCGACACTGGCGCCGGGCGGGATGCCCCAGGGTGATCCGGGGATGTTCGCTTCCCTCGAACATCCCCGGAGCACCGAGATCGAACATGCGTTCGACGTATTCAATATAGCTGGACCCACCGACAACCCGTCAAGAGAAAGCGGCCACGCCATCCCGAACGATCAGCGAGACCCGAGAACCTCCGCCACATCGCGAGCCACCCGAACGAGTCACGCATGAGCACCGAACCCCACCGCGGCCCCGCAATCCTCACCGAACTGTCTCCCGCCGACTTCCGTGCACGACTGCCCGAACTGCTCGCCGTCTACGTCGCGGCGATGCGATATCCCCGCGGTACCGAGTACCACCGGGCACCGATGTGGTCGGAGCATTCCGCGCGGTCGGGCTGGCAGGCCTTCGCCGCGAGTCTCCCCGAGGACCCCGACACGGTCGTCGGCGTCGCCTACGGCTACCGCGGAGACTCCCGCCAATGGTGGAACCAGCAGGTGCGCACCGGGATGCGCCACTCGGGCCGGTCCCCCGAGGCGATCGACCGGATCCTCGCCGACTACTTCGAACTCACCGAACTGCACGTCCGCCCCGACATGCAGGGCCGTGGCATCGGAGAACTGCTCCTGCACGCCCTGCTGCGCGATCGCACCGAAGCGGCGGTGCTGCTGTCGACACCGGAAGTCGCGGGTGAGGACAATCGGGCGTGGCGGCTGTACCGTCGTTTCGGTTTCCAGGACATCGTCCGCCGGTTCGTCTTCACCGGAGACGCCCGCCCGTTCGCGGTCCTCGGCAGGAGGCTGCCACTCGAACCGGACCTCCTTCCGCACAGCCCCGGTACGAACGACGACCCGGACGGAAGTGGTGCGCCATGAATCCCACGCTCGATGTCGCGGTGGTCGGATCGGGCCACAACGCCCTGGTCTCGGCCTGCTATCTCGCCCGCGAGGGGTGGTCCGTGGAGGTGTTCGAGCGCGACACCGTACCCGGCGGAGCGGTCTCCACCGTCGAGCGTTTTCCGGGATACGCCGTCGACCGCGGGTCGTCGGCCCATCTCATGGTCCGCCATTCCGGGATCGTCGAGGAACTCGACCTCGCCGCCCACGGACTGCGCTATGTCGACTGCGACCCGTGGGCCTACGCGCCGCCCCCGGCCGACACCGACCGCCCGGGCATCGTCTTCCACCGCGACCTCGACCGGACCTGCGCATCGATCGAACTCGCCTGCGGCGGCCGGGAAGCCGAGGCGTACCGCCGCTTCGTCCGCGACTGGGGTCCTCGCAGCGCGGCGGTGATGAAATCCTTCACCCGTCCCCCGACCGGACGGCACCTGCTGTCCTCGTTCTGGGGCCTCGACGCCGGCGACGGCGGAAGCGTGCTGTCCCGGCAGTTCCTCACCACCGGTGACAGCCTGCTCGACGAGTACTTCGACGACGAACCGCTCAAGGCCGCCCTGGCGTGGTTCGGCGCGCAGTCCGGACCGCCCATGTCCGAGCCCGGCACCGCGCCGATGGTCGGCTTCGCAGCCCTCATGCACACCCTTCCCCCGGGCCGTGCCATCGGCGGCAGCGGGGCGCTCAGCCAGGCACTGATATCGCGGTTGACGTCCGACGGCGGCGAGCTGACCTGCGGTGATGCCGTCACGGAGATCCGGCGGAGCGGCGACGCCTGGACCGTCCGCACCGCGGCGGGACGGTCGGTGCGGGCCCGCACCGTCGTCGCAGGATGCCATGTCCTCACCACACTGGATCTGCTCGAGCGCGGTGGCTACGACCGCGACCGCCTCGACCGCTGGCGCCGCAGCGTACGGGTGGGCCCGGGCATCGGCATGGTCCTGCGACTCGGCACCGACGAGCTGCCCCGCTATCGCGGCGGCGACGAGCCCGAACTGACGACGACCGGCCTGCAACTGCTCGTCGACGACCGCGCCCAGCTCCGCGCGGCGCACGGGGCCGCGATGGCGGGGGAACTGCCTCCGCAGCCCGCCGTGCTCGCGATGAGCTTCTCGGCGCTGGATCCGAGCATCGCCCCTGCCGGCCGTCATCAGATCACTCTGTGGTCCCAATGGCATCCCTATCGCCTCAGCGGCGGGCGCAGCTGGGGGGATCTCGCCGAGTCGGAAGCCGATCGCATCCTCGCGGAGATGGAGGCACGGTCCCCCGGTTTCGTCTCCACCGTTCGCCACCGCCACGTGCAGACTCCGGCGGACATCGAGAGCGAGCTGGGGTTGATCGGCGGAAACGTGATGCACGTCGAGATGTCGCTCGACCAGATGTTCCTCTGGCGGCCACTGCCGGAGCTGGCGGGCTATCGGGTGCCGGACGCGCCCGGCCTCTATCTCACCGGTGCCTCCACACATCCCGGCGGTGGCGTCTCCGGCGCGGCCGGCCGCAACGCCGCGCGAGCCGTCCTCGCCGACGCGAAGGGCAGTATCCTCGACCGGGTGAAGGGCTGGATGTCGCGATGACCGGCACCTCCGTGCCCGTGTCGACGCGATGGCGAACGATCCTTCCCGTCGTCCCGGCCGTGGGCGCGGTCCTCGCCCAGATCGCCTATCCCCTCGCCCAGGGCGACGCTCGCGACCTCGCGACCGTCGGCGTCGTCACGCTGCTCACGACCGCCTGCCTGATCCACGCGGCCCTCAACCGCGGTGTCACCTTCGCCGTCGTCCTGTTCATGAGCTCGGCCGGCATCGGATATCTGTCCGAGGTGGTCGGCACGATGACGGGATATCCCTACGGCTGCTACAGCTACGTCACCGACCGGCTCGGACCGGCTGCTTTCGACGTACCGCTGGTCGTACCGCTGGCCTGGTCGGCGGGCCTGTATCCCGTCTGGTGTGTGGCCTCCCGTCTCGTGCGCAGCGGCCCAGGCCGGGTCGGAGCAGTGACCGTGGGCATGCTCGGATGGGATCTCTACCTGGACCCCCAGATGGTCGCCGACGGTCACTGGTCGTGGTGCAACGGCGGCGGACTGCCCGGAATCGAGCACATCCCGCTCACCAACTACGCGGGCTGGCTCCTCGTCGCCGCACTCATGGCGACCGTGCTCGTCCTGGTCGATTCACGGTCGGGCCGTACAGGGACCCCACGGAACGACGGCGTTCCCCTGGCACTGTTCCTGTGGACCTGGCTCGGCTCGGCCCTGGCCCACAGCGTCTTCCTCGACGCACCCGAACTTCGCTATTCCGCCGTCTACGGGTTCGTCGTGATGGGCGTACTCGGCGTGCCGCTGCTGGTCTCGCTCGTCCGTTCCCGCGCCGCCGGGGCCGACGCGCGACTCGCCGCGACCGGCGCGGAGAACCTGCGAGGATGACCGGGCCTGGCACCATGTTCTCCGTGCAGCCGACCACCCATTCCCTCCGCCGTCGTGTCCTCGCGGCCGTGGGGCTCGTGCTCCTCGCCGTCCCCTTCCTCACCGGGTGCCTGCGGGTGCAGGCCACGATGGGGATCTCCTCCGACGACCGTGTCTCGGGCCAGATCGTCGCCGCGACCATCCCGGCCGACGAGAACGATCCCGGTCCGGAGCTCACGGCGCCCTCCGCGCTCGCGAGCAAAGTGCGGGTCCAGGACTACGCGCAGGACGGCTACGTCGGCAGCCAGGTCTTCTTCAACGACCTCACCTTCGGCGACGTCCAGCAGCTCGCGACGATGTCGGACCAGAGCGCGGGCATGTTCCAGCTCAACCTCCAGCGTTCCGGAGATCTCGTCGCCCTGAACGGCCGGGTGGATCTCGAGTCCGCGCCGACCCAGGGCACGGACGTGCAGTTCACGATCGCCTTCCCGGCCCGTGTCGCGACGACCAACGGCACGCGCGAGTCCGATTCGATCGTGACGTGGAAGCTCCCGGCCGGCGAGGTCAGCACCCTCCGGGCGGAAGTGCGCTATTCGGATCCCAACACTCGCGGCTTCGCGGGCTGGGCCGGGATCATGGCCGGAGGCGCTCTCGGAGTCACGCTGATCATCGCAGGCGCGGCCTGGTTCACCCGTAATCCCGCACCCCGGCATCCTTCGGCGGATGCGCCCCGAGAGTCCGTGTCGGACAGGACTCCGTCCTGAAGCGCGAACCGCTCGGGCATTCGTGTCCCACCCGGCGGGGTCGTCCCGGCGCGGCCGGCAGCGTCGTCGCGGCGGGCTCGGTGCTCGCCGCCTACGGTGCGACGGTGGCCCTCGCGAATCGCTGCGCGCTGCCGCGCCTCGCATCGGGTCCGGAAGTCGACGAGCCGGTCACGGTCGTGGTTCCCGCCCGAGACGAAGCCGCCCGCATCGCAGCGATCGTCTCCGACCTGCGGGCGCAGCGAGGTGTCGCCCGCCTGCGCGTGGTGATCTTCGACGACGACTCGTCGGACGGCACTGCCGATCTCGCCGCCGCGGCTGCCGGCGCCGACGACCGCGTCACGATCGTGCGATCGACCGAACCACCGCCGGCGGGGTGGACGGGCAAGGCGGCGGCGTGTGCCGCAGCCGTCGCCCGGGCCGGAGCGGTGACGGACACCGGGGCGGTGGTCTTCGTCGACGCCGACGTGCGACTGGCTCCCGACGCGATCGCCGCGTCCGTCACGCTGCTGCGCTCCCGGGACGCAGCGCTCGTCTCGCCGTTCCCGTACCAGCTGACCGGTTCCGTCCTCGAGCGCCTCGTGCAACCACTGCTGTTCTGGTCCTGGTTCGCTCTGCTGCCCGTCGCAGTGGCCCACCGCACGTATCGGCCGTCGATGGCGGTCGCGTGCGGGCAGTTCCTCGTCTTCGATGCGCGCGCCTACGCCGCGATCGGCGGGCACTCGGCAGTCGCGGCGAGCCCGACCGAGGATCTCGACCTCGCGCGGGCTCTGCGCCGCGCCGGACTGCCGACGACCGTCGCCGCCGCAGGACCGCTGGCCTCGTGCCGCATGTACGACGGGCCCGGGCCGCTCGTCGGCGGGTACACCCGCTGGCTGTGGTCGGCCTTCGGTTCGCCTGCCGGTGCTGCGGCGGTGGTCGCGCTGTATCTCCTCGCGTACCTCGTGCCGCCGGTGGCAGCGGTGACCGGGCGCGGACGGATACGACGCTGGGGCGTGGCCGGGACGGGAGCGGGTGTGCTGTCGAGACTGCTCGCGCGGGGCACCGAACGAGGTGGCCGTCGCCACCCGGACGCGCCCGGCCGGGCGGGCGAGGATGTGATCGACGCGCTGGCGCACCCCGTCTCGGTCCTGTCCTTCGGGGCGCTCACGGTCTCGTCTCTCCGGGCCCGCCGGCGGGGACGTACCCGCTGGAAGGCCCGTATCCTGCCCTGACGGCCGCGCCGGTCGGTCAGGCCGGTTGCGCTGCCGGTACTTCGAGCTCGTAGCCGAGCCGGGTGAGCACCTCGCTCGTCGCCCGGGCGAAGTTCAGGGTGATGAAGTGCAGGCACGGCGCACCCTCGGAGATCAGCCGCTCACACATCTCCGTGGCGACCTCGATGCCCACTTCGCGCACCGCGGCCCGGTCCTCCTCGGGTCCGTCACCGGCGGCACGGCGCAGGCGGTCCTCGAGCGCGGCCGGCAACTGCGAACCGGACAGTTCGAGGCTGCGGCGGGCCGAGCGCAGCGACGTGATGGGCATGATCTCGGGAATGATCGGCTTGAGTCCCTGCTCGGCGTCGTGGGCCACCACCCGGTCCCGCAGCCGGAGATAGTGCTCGACGTCGAAGAACATCTGGGTGATCGAGTACTCGGCGCCCGCGCGCAGCTTCTGCACCAGATACCGCGTGTCGTGATCGAGGTCCGGGGAACGGTGGTGTCCCTCGGGGAAGGAGGCGACGCCCACGTGGAAGTCGCCGAGTTCGCGGACCAGCCGTACCAGCTCGTCGGCGTGCTCGAGCCCGTCCGGATGCTTCTCCCACTCCCCGAGCGGATTGCCCGGCGGGTCGCCGCGCAGAGCCAGGATGTTCGTGATCCCGCGATCGGCGTAGGCGCCGACCATCGCGCGCAGTTCGTCGATGCTGTGCCCGACAGCGGTCAGATGCGCGACCGGCAGCAGGGTGGTCTCCTCGGCGAGACGTCCGGTGACGCGGACCGTACGGTCGCGAGTGGAACCGCCGGCGCCGTAGGTCATGGAGACGAATGCCGGGCCGAGACGTTCGAAGGTGCGCACGGCACGCCACAGTCGGCCCTCGGCCTCGGCGTCGCGAGGCGGGGAGAATTCGACGGAGAACGGGATCCGGCCCGAACGCGCGGACCCGAGACGGTCCACGATCGACGGGGTCCGAGAGATCCCGCCGTCCTCGGTTGCCCTGACGAAGTCGCTTGTCACCGGTCCAGCATAGGTCGCCCGCTTCCGGCGGCCGTTACCGGCGACGGACCGGGGGTACGGATAGGCTGGTCCCGGCGCCCCGTCTTCGCTCGCCTCCGGGGTGCTCTCACCCATCGACCAGGAGGTTTCGTCCTGTCCAGCGGCGCCGATCCCCTTCGTACCGAGAACTTCCCCGAACGCGTGGAGGATGCCCTCCGGCAGTTCTTCGCCTCACGCGCCGACGTGGTCGACACGGTCGGTGGTGGATACCGCGAAGCCGTCGACACCCTCGAAGCGTTCGTCCTCCGCGGCGGTAAGCGGGTGCGCCCGCGCTTCGCCTGGACCGGCTGGCTCGGCGCCGGCGGGGATCCGGCCGGGCTCGGCGCCGACGCGGTGCTGCAGGCGTGCTCCGCGCTCGAACTCGTGCAGGCCGCCGCCCTCGTCCACGACGACATCATCGACGCCTCGACCACCCGCCGGGGCTTCCCGACCGTGCACGTCGAATTCGCCGAGGAGCACCGCCGGGCGGGCCGGCACGGCAGGCCGGAGCAGTTCGGCGAGTCGGTGGCGATCCTGCTCGGCGACCTCGCGCTGGTGTGGGCGGACGACATGCTGCACTCGGCGGGTCTTCCGGCCGAGACGGTCGCCCGGGTGACGCCGGTCTGGGCAGCGATGCGGACCGAAGTGCTCGGCGGGCAGTATCTCGACATCGCCAACGAGGTGGCCGCCGACGAGTCGGTGGAGGCCGCGATGCGGGTCAACCGTTTCAAGACCGCCGCCTACACCATCGAACGCCCCCTGCACCTCGGTGCGGCGCTGGCGGGCGCCGACGCCGACCTGATCGATGCCTACCGCCGCTTCGGCACCGACATCGGCATCGCCTTCCAGTTGCGCGACGACCTGCTCGGAGTCTTCGGCGATCCGGAGGTCACGGGCAAGCCTTCCGGCGACGACCTGCGCTCCGGCAAACGCACCGTGCTCTACGCTCTGGCCCTCGAGGCTGCGGACGCCGCGGATCCGGCCGCTGCGCAGCTGCTACGTTCCGCGATCGGCACGGATCTGTCCGACGACGAGGTGGAAAGGATCCGCGCGCTCCTCGTCGATCTCGGTGCCGTCGCGCAGATCGAGACCCGCATCTCGACGCTCACCGACAGCGCGTTCGAGGCCCTCGAGACATCCGGCGCCACCGAGGAGGGCAAGGCTCTGCTGAGGGAGTCCGCGTTCGCAGCGACCCGACGGGCGGCGTGAGGGCCGTGCGGACGGTTTCCGGCGCGCACCGCATCGTCGTGGTCGGGGCCGGTCTCGCCGGCCTGTCGGCGGCGCTGCATCTGCGGGGTTCCGGGAAGGACGTGACGGTGCTCGAGCGCGACGACGCCGTCGGCGGACGGGTGGGTGCCTATCCGGGTCCGGGCTACGAGATCGACAACGGCGCCACCGTGCTGACGATGCCGGAATTGATCGACGACGCGCTCGCCGCCGTGGGCGCGGACCGGCTCTCGGTCGACCCCGAACTGCGGATCACGCGGCTCTCCCCCGCCTATCATGCACGCTTCGCCGACGGCACCTCGATCGACGTGCACTCCGATCCCGCGATCATGACCGCCGAGATCACGCGGGTGTGCGGACCGGACGAAGCGAAGCGCTATCTGCGGCTCAGAGCGTGGCTCGCCGACATCTTCGACGCCGAATTCGACCGCTTCATGGACGCGAGTTTCGATTCTCCGCTGGATCTGGTCTCGTCCCCCGCGGCGCTGCGCGATCTCGCGCGACTTCTCCGCCTCGGCGGGTTCGGCAGGCTCGGCGCCCAGGTGGACCGCAGGATCACCGATCCGCGGCTGCGTCGCGTCTTCACCTTCCAGGCTCTGTATGCCGGTGTCGCTCCGGCCCGGGCCCTCGCCGTCTACGGGGCGATCGCGCACATGGACACCTCGCTCGGGGTGTTCTCGGTGGACGGCGGTATGCGGTCGGTCGCACGGGCGATGGCCGGGGCTCTCGTCGCCGCCGGTGGCCGGCTCGAGCTCGGACGGACGGTGTCCTCCCTCGATTTCGTGGGCGGCCGGGTCGACGGTGTGCGCACGGAGGACGGGCAGCGCTTCGCGTGTGACGCCGTGGTCCTGACTCCGGACACCCCGGTGGTCGACGGCCTGCTCCCGCACCGGCGCCGCCGCGTCCTGGCCGCACCGTCCGCTGTGGTGCTCCACGGATCGATCCCCACCGACGTCTCCCGCCGCTGGCAGGCACAGCATCACCACGTGATCGACTTCGGTGCCGAATGGGACCGGACGTTCGACGAGATGACCCGACCGCGCGGTCGCGGACGTCTGATGTCCGATCCCTCGCTGCTCCTCACGCGGCCTGCGCTGTCCGATCCCGGGCAGCGTTTCGAACGTGACGGCGTCGAGCACGAGCCGTTGTCGGTACTGGCGCCGTGCCCGAATCTCGACAGCGCACCGTTCGCCTGGGCGCAACTCGCCGCCCCCTATCGCGACGAACTGCTCGATGTTCTCGATCGGCGGGGATACCGAGGGATCGCGGATCGGTTCCGGGTGGACCACCTGGACACCCCCGCGACCTGGGCTGCACTCGGCATGCAGGCGGGCAGCCCGTTCTCGAGCGCGCACATATTCCGGCAGACCGGACCGTTTCGGCGTCGCAACCTCGATCCGGCCGTGCCCGGAGTGGTGCTCGCGGGCTCGTCGACCGTCCCGGGAGTCGGAGTGCCCACCGTCCTGTTGTCCGGTCGCCTCGCCGCGGAACGCCTCGGTGTTCCGCGCGTGCGGCGCGGCCGGGCGCAAACGACGCCGTCTCTCCACTAAACTGTCTTCGTTCGCCAGCGCCTGCGCTCGTCGCAGCACCTACCACCTGCGCTTTCGCAGTAGATGCCCACGGGGGAGGAACCCAACCGATGTCGTCCCCTGCCTCCTCGGACGCCGAACACGAGGCCTCGGCTGCAGAAAACGGGACCGACGCACCGCTCCGCGAGCGCTCGGCACTCGGATTCCTGAGGAGTCCGGCCGGCAACGCGACCCTGCTCGGCGCGTGCGGGGCGGTGCTGATGACTTTCGGCAGCTTCGGCGCGGGCAGCGTCCGACGCGTCGACCCGCTGCTCGAGGACATGTACCTGTCGTGGCTGCGCTTCGGCCACGGCCAATTGCTGTCCACGATCATCCTGTGGGTCGGTGTGCTCCTCATGATCGGCGCGTGGGTGCGCGTCGGGCGTGCGGCCCTCGCCGGGCACGTGACGGTACGCGACCTGTGGACGGTGCTGCCTGCGTGGACCGCTCCCCTGCTCGTGGCCACACCGATGTTCAGCCGGGACGCGTACTCCTATCTCGCGCAGGGGGCGCTCCTGCGCGAGGGTTTCGACCCGTACTCGGTGGGTCCGGTCGTCAACCCGGGAATCCTGCTCGACAACGTCAGCAACGTGTGGACGACGACCACCACCCCCTACGGTCCCGTCCATCTGCTCCTCGGCGCGGGGATCACCTCGATCACCGACGACAATGTCGTGACGGGCACGTGGTTGTGGCGACTGACCATGCTGCCCGGCCTGATTCTCATGGCCTGGGGGGTACCGAAGCTCGCGCGCCGTGTGGGCGGGAATCCCACGATCGCGCTGTGGCTCGCGGTGCTGAACCCGCTCGTGCTGATCCACCTCGTCGGTGGAGTGCACAACGAACTGCTCATGGTCGGCCTCATGATCGCCGGCATCGTGCTGGTGCTCGAAGGGCGCCATCTCGGTGGTATCGCCCTCGTCTCGATGGGCGCCGCGATCAAGGCGACCGCAGGATTGGCATTGCCCTTCCTCGTGTGGGTCTGGATGGTCCACGAGCGCGACCGCGCGCTGGCCGAGGGCCGTGAACCGGCTGCGCCCGTCCGCCTGTTCTTCAAGGCTGCCGGCCTGGGACTCGTGGTGTTCGGTGCGGTCTTCGGTGGAACCTCCCTGCTCGCGGGGGTCGGTATCGGCTGGCTCACCGCCCTGTCCGGATCCTCGAAGATCATCAACTGGCTGTCGTTGCCGACCATGATGGCGCACGTCGGCACGTGGGTGACGCCCTGGCGCCTGGGTTCGATCCTCGAGGTCACGAGGATGCTCTGCGCGGTCGCGCTGGTCGTGATCCTCGTCTGGGCATGGTGGCGCTTCCGCCGCACCGAGCGCGACGCCGTTCTCGGCATCGTCGTCGCCCTGACCGCCGTGACCCTGCTGTCGCCGGCTGCTCTGCCCTGGTACTACTCCTGGCCGCTCGCGGTCGCGGCGGCATTCGCGATGTCGCCGCGGGTACTCATGCTGCTCGTCGGGTTGTCGACCTGGCTCATGCTGGTCTTCAATCCCGACGGCTCCATCGGGATGTACAACATCGCGCACGTCGCGCTGGCGGTATTCGCCTCGATCGTCGCGGCACGGGCCCTGGTGACCTACGACCCCCTGCACCTGCGGTTACGGCCGAGACCGCCGCTCTCCGGTCCCGTCCAGGGCGATCGTGCCTGACGATCTCGACCGGGCATATGCCCACTGCGCCGAGCTCACCGCCGAGCACGGACGCACCTACAACCTGGCCACCCGGCTCCTGCCCGCCCCACGACGACGCGCCGTTCACGCCCTCTACGGCTACGCCCGGCACGTCGACGACATCGTCGACGTCACCGCCGTCGACGATCCGGCCGGTGCACTCCTCGGTGTCGACGACGCCCACGTCCGGCTGCGCGCCGCGCTGGCAGGAGATCCGGGTCCGCTCGACGACATCGGACTGGTGGTGCGGGCGCTCGCCGACACGATCCACCGGTACGGCATCCCGGTCGGCCACTTCGACGCGTTCATCCGTTCCATGCGCATGGATGTGCCGGGCACTCCCGAGTTCCGGCCCCACTATCGCGACATGGCGGAACTACGCGAGTACATGTACGGCTCGGCGGCGGTGATCGGGCTCGAGCTGCTCCCCGTCTTCGACGTCGACGATCCCGCGGCCGCGCCCGCTGCGGCCGCTCTCGGTGAAGCCTTCCAGCTCACCAACTTCATCCGCGATGTCGGAGAGGACCTCGGGCGCGGGAGGCTCTACATCCCGCTCGAGCTGTGGTCGGCGTTCGGAGTCGACGTCGACCTGCTACAGGAGGGCAGGCGCACCGGGATCGCCGATCGCCGGGTCCGCCGAGCACTCGCCCACGCGGTCGCGCTGACCCGCGCCGAGTACCGCAAGGCCGAACCCGGCCTCCGATTGTTGCCCGAGAGCATCCGGCCCGGTATCCGCACCGCGTTCGTGCTCTACGGCCGCATTCTCGACGAGGTCGAGCGCAGCGATTTCCGGGTGTTCGACAGGCGCGCCTCCGTGCCTCGCCGGACCCGGGCCGCGGTCGCACTCACCGAATACGTCACCGGCACAGTGCGGCGCCGCTGACGGCCTTCGTCACCGCGGTGATCAGAAGGCGAGCGCCTGCGCGCGTCGCATCACCTCACGTGCGGACTGTGTCCGCATCGCGGCGACCGGAGAGCCGCCGGGCAGCGACTCGTCCTCGTGGAACAACCACTGCAGGATCTCGTCGTCCTCGAAACCACCGTCGTGCAGCACCGCGATCAGGCCGGGAATGCCCTTGAGGATGCCACCGTCCTCGTCGAGGAAGGCCTCGGGCACCACGGGCACCCTGTCGCGCTTGAAGGCCAGCAGCTGCCGGTCGCGCAGCATCTGGTGCACGCGCGTGATCGCGACGCCGAAGCTTTTCGCCACGTCGACGAGCTGCACCACGGGTACGGAGCGGTCGAGGACGTCGTCGCAGTAAGGAATGGCACTCACCCCACTACGTTATCGCTGCGCCCGGAGCGGTAGCTACGCGGCTACCACCCGCCGGAGCTGGCTACGATCGACGGGGACGAAATCGGTTCGCGTTCGCGACGTCGAACCGCTCGTCGCGTCGATACCGCGAGGACCCGGGTACCGACGTCCCACGAATTCCGCACGAGACACGGGGGTACACCGGGTGACTGGAGGCGACCGACTGGTCGGCGTCGTACTCGACCGGCGTTATCGCATCGAATCACAGATCGCGCGGGGTGGCATGTCCACCGTCTACCGCGGTACCGACCTGCGTCTCGACCGCCCGGTCGCGGTGAAGATCATGGATCCGCAGTTCGCGGCCGATCCGCAGTTCCTGGCGCGGTTCGAGTTCGAGGCACGCTCCGTCGCGCGGCTGACCCATCCCGGGCTGGTCGCGGTCTACGACCAGGGCCAGGACGGCGATCACGTCTTCCTCGTGATGGAACTCGTCGAGGGTGGCACGTTGCGCGAGCTGCTGCGCGAACGCGGGCCGATGCCCCCGCACGCGGCGGCAGCAGTGGCGGCGCCGGTGCTCGGCGCGCTCGCCGTGGCCCACCGGGCCGGCCTCGTGCACCGCGACATCAAACCCGAGAACATTCTCATCTCGGGGAACGGTGAGGTGAAGATCGCCGATTTCGGGCTCGTGCGCGCAGTGGCGGCCGCGACGACCACCTCCCGCAGCGTGATCCTCGGCACCGCCGCCTATCTGTCCCCGGAACAGGTCACCACCGGGAGCGCGGACGCGCGGAGCGACGTCTACTCGGCGGGTGTGCTCGTCTACGAGATGCTCACCGGCCGCACGCCGTTCACCGGCGACACCTCACTGTCGGTGGCCTACCAACGGGTGGAGAAGGACGTACCGGACCCGAGTTCGGTCATCGACGGTGTGCCCACGGAGCTGGACACCTTCGTTCGCCGGGCGACCGAGCGTGAACCGGGCGAGCGTTATGCGGACGCCCAGGTCATGGCCGACGCCCTCGGGGAGATCTGCAACACGCTCGATCTGCCCCGCTACCGGGTGCCGGCGCCCAGACGGTCCGCGGTACAGGCAGCGCCCCGGACCCCGGATCCCGTGGTGCCTGCCGCCGGCTCCGACGCTCCCACCGCGGACCGGCACGATCCCGTCCCCCCGACGACGGTGCTCGGCGCGGCGGAGGCCTCGGCCGCGCACGCGCCGACGACCGTGCAGACCGCCGTGCCGGAGACATACGGCCCGAACAGCCCCGACCTCCCGCCTCACCCGACGCGGGTCGCCACCCGGACCCACCCGCGGCCGGACACCGAACCCGTCGTGCCTCGCCCCGACTACGGCGCCGACCGGCGTCGGCAGCGGCGCTCGGCAGCGGCCTGGATCGCAGCGGTCATCCTGCTCGCCCTGTTCATGGGCATCGCCGGATGGTGGCTCGGTGCCGGCCGCCTCACCGACGTGCCCACCGTGCTCGGTCTCGACCGGGCCGCTGCGGTCTCCGCCATCGAGACCGTCGGACTGTCCAGCGAGATCCGCGGCGAATACTCCGACGACGTTCCCGTGGACACCGTCCTGGGCACCGATCCCTCCGCAGGCTCACGCGTCCCCGACGGCGACACCGTCGCGCTGCTCGTGTCCCTGGGCCGGCCCACGGTGCCGTCCATCTCCGGCGCCGGGGAGCGATCCGTCATCGAGGACGAACTACGTCGCCGCACCTTCGAACCCGTCGACGGCGGCACCGCGTTCAGCACCACCGTGCCCGAGGGAGGCGTCGCCGCCCTCGACCCCGCACCCGGGACCGTCCTGCCGGTCGGCTCCGAGGTGGAACTCGTGATCAGCAAGGGCTCTCCCCCGGTGACCCTGCCCGATCTCGCCGGCCGGAGCGTGGACGAAGCCCGGCGCATGCTCGACGAGGCCGGACTGACGGTCGGAGAGGTTCGCGAGGTCTTCGACGCGGACGTCGACGAAGGACTGGTGGCCGGAACCGAGCCCGCCGAGGGCGAGACCGTCAACGCCGGCGGCACGGTCACCCTCCTCGTGTCGAATGCGGTGAAGGTGCCCTCGATGCTCGGTCGCTCGGTAGGGTCCGCCCGCGACGAACTGACCCGCCTCGGTTTCGAGGTGGAGGTGCGGCAGGTCGCGGATTCGGACCGCTCGGTGGTGATCGCCCAGGATCCCGGAGCGGGCCGGAGAGCAGAACAGGGCAGCACGGTCACCCTGACCGCACTGCCCTGATCACGTCCGCTGCCCCGACCTACCGGCGGGGCATCCCCCGCAGGNGGTCACCCTGACCGCACTGCCCTGATCACGTCCGCTGCCCCGACCTACCGGCGGGGCATCCCCCGCAGGACCTACCCGCGGAGCATCTCCACAGCACCTACCCGCGGAGCATCTCCACAGCACCTACCCGCGGAGCATCTCCGCGACGAGGAACGCAAGTTCGATCGACTGCTGCGTATTCAGGCGCGGATCGCACGCCGTCTCGTACCGGCCGTGCAGGTCCAGATCCGAGATGTCCTGGGCGCCGCCGAGGCACTCGGTGACGTTCTCCCCGGTCAGCTCCACGTGGATGCCTCCGGGATGGGTGCCCAGCGCGCGGTGCACCTCGAAGAAGCCCTGCACCTCGTCGACGATGCGATCGAAATGGCGGGTCTTGTAGCCGGTGGAGGCCTCGTGGGTGTTGCCGTGCATGGGATCGCACTGCCAGATCACCTTGTGACCCGAGGCCTCGACGCTCTGGATGATGCCGGGCAGCAGGTCGCGGACCTTGTTGTGCCCCATACGCGAGATCAGGGTCAGGCGGCCGGGCCGATTGGTGGGATCGAGCCGCTCGACGTACTCGACGGCCATTTCCGGCGTCGTCGAGGGGCCGATCTTCAGTCCGATCGGATTCGACAGCAGCTCGGCGAAGGCGATGTGGGCGCCGTCGAGCTGACGGGTGCGATCGCCGATCCAGAGGAAGTGGGCCGACAGGTCGTACAGGCGCGGTTCGTCACCGGAGTTGTCGAGTCGCAGCATCGCACGCTCGTAGTCGAGGACGAGCGCCTCGTGGCTGGCGTAGATCGTCGCTGCCCGCAGGTTGGGGTCGACGACACCGCACGCGTCCATGAATCGCAGGCCACGGTCGATCTCCGAGGCCAGCGCCTCGTAACGGGCGCCGGCCGGCGAGGCCGCCACGAATTCCCGGTTCCAGTCGTGAACGCGGTGGAGGTCTGCCTCCCCCGCGGCGGTGACGGCACGCACGAGGTTCATCGCCGCGCTCGCATTGGCATAGGCACGCACGAGCCGCGACGGATCGTGGGCGCGCACCGCGGGATCTGCGACGAGGGAATTGACCATGTCGCCGCGATAGGAGGGCAGACCGAAGGCGTCGGTGTCGGACGACCGCGGCTTGGCGTACTGCCCCGCGATACGAGCGACCTTCACCACCGGTGTGGATGCGCCGTAGGTCAGCACCACCGCCATCTGCAGCAACGTGCGGATGTTGCCCTTGATGTGCGGTTCGGTGTTGTCGGCGAAGGTCTCCGCGCAGTCGCCGCCCTGCAGGAGGAAGGCCTCACCGCGAGCGACCGCGGCGAGCTGATCCTGCAGCTCCTCGACCTCGCGAGGCACGGTGATGGGGGGCACGCTCTCGAGTACGGTACGCATCGCCGCGGCCTGTTCCTCGGGCCAGCTGGGCTGCTGCACCGCCGGTTTCGCGAGTGCCGCGTCGAGGTTCGCACGCAGCTCCTCGGGCAGCGGAGGCAGTTCGGGCAAGCGGTCGATCGGCACGTCGACAGTCCAGTTCACATGTCCAGGATATGGCGTCGGGACCGGGAGGTCCGAAGCACCCCGGCTGCGCGCGTCATCGCGACCGGCGTGCAGCCTCGATCGCTTCGAACTTCGCGAGGTTGTGCCGGGCATCCGCGAGCGCGTCGTGGTTGTCGTCCGGTACGGGCGGCAGCGGCGGACAGCCGGCATCCTCCCAGTACTGGCGCAACTCCCGGGTGTAGCGCGGCAGCACATCCGGGAATTCCGGCATGGTGCCCCAGAGCTGCGCGAGCACGACGTGGTCGTACGCACCGATCCAGGCCCACAGTTCCGGGCGCACCCCCGGACGCGGCACGAAGAATTTCAGCAGGTCGTCGCGGATCCTCGACCGGGAACGCCAGGCGGGATGTGCCGGGGACGGAAGCTTCGGCAGCACGTTGCGCCGCACCCAGGCACCGGCCCGGGACGGATCGAACTCCGTCGAGACGGCATAGAACTCCCGGCCGTCCTCACAGGCGACACCGATCGACACGAGTTCGATGGTGCGACCATCCTCGATGAACTCGCAGTCGTAGAAGTAGCGCACCGTGCCACCCTATGCCGCGCGCTCGGCGGCCGTCGCCGCGGTACCGGGACGGCTGCCGTGGTGCGGCCTCACCCGGCGCGGCTGTCGGGCACGCGGTCGGCGACAGGGCCGCCCGGGGGCGGCTCGGCCGCATCCGCGTGCAGGGACGGAACGGTGGCCTCGCCCGCCTTGTTCTTCACGGTCGCGGCGTAGATGTCGACATATTCCTGCCCCGACAGCTGCATCAGCGCGTACATGACCTCGTCGGTGACGGTCCGTTCGACGAACCTGTTCCCGCCCATGCCCTCGAACCGGGAGAAGTCGATGGGCTCACCGATGCGCACGGTGATCTTCGCCGGGCGCCACATCTTCGAGCCGATGGGATTCATCCGGTCGGTGCCGATCATGGCCACGGGGATGACCGGGACCCCGGTCTCGAGCGCCAGTCGCGCCAGGCCGGTCTTGCCCTTGTAGAGGCGTCCGTCGGGTGAGCGGGTGCCTTCCGGGTAGATGCCGAGCAGTTTCCCCTGGCCGAGCACGCGGACCCCGGCATTGAGCGCGTCCTGGGCGGCGTCGGCGCCGGTGCGGTCGATGGGCACCTGCCCCACCGAGGAGAAGAACCAGCGTTGGAAGCCGCCTTTGAAGCCGGTACCCGTGAAGTACTCGCTCTTGGCGAGGAAGGTGATCCGGCGACGCACGAGCAGCGGCAGGTAGAAGGAATCGAGAACCGCTCGGTGGTTACTGGCCAGAATGGCCGGACCGTGCGCCGGGATGTTCTCGCCACCTTCGAACGTGGGACGACCCATGAGCCACAGCAGCGGCCCCAGAAGGACATATTTGAACAGCCAGTACCACATGGCATCCTTCCCGAATTCGATCGTCCCCCCGCGGCCCGATGCAGCATCGGCCCGCCGGTCGACTTTACGACGATGTACCCGCCACACGCACATCACCGCAGTGCTCGAACCCACGCTTTCCGTATCTACGTGACGATAATCTCACCCGCACAGCGGGATCAGGGTCGATCCGGCACGGCCCTCCGTGCGAGATCGGCGGCGCCGATCAGACCGGCGGCGTCACCGAGTTGCGCCACCCGCACCCGCGCGAGCGGGCGGTGACCGGCACCGGTCGTCGCGGCGGCGTAGTGCTCGCGCGCATCGTCGAGGAACAGCGGTGCGGAATCGGAGACTCCTCCCCCGATCACGACGAGTTCCGGATCGTAAACGTCGGCGACGAGCGCGAGGCCCATCCCGAGACGTCGGGCGAAATCGGCGAAGGCCGCGAGAGCGACGGGGTCGCCGTCGTGGGCCGCTCCCGCGATCCGCCGGCCGGTGAGCGATCCCGGGTCGGAGGCGACATCGGCGGCCAGAGCGGAGCGTCCCGGCGCCGCCGCGAGCATCTCGACGGTCGTGTCCACGAGACCTGTTCCACTGCAGTACCTTTCCCAGCATCCACGCTTTCCGCACGGGCACGGCCGTCCCTCGGGGACGATGCGGAGGTGCCCGAGTTCGGGGGCGACGCCGTAGGCACCGCGGTAGATCCTGCCGTCGAGCAGCAGGGCGGCACCGATCCCGGTGCCGAGCGCGAGCATCACCGCGATGCGACTGCCCGCGGCCGCACCGAAGCGGTACTCGGCCCATGCCGCGGCGTTGGCGTCGTGTTCGAGGACGACGGGAAGTCCCAGACGCGCGGTCAGGATCGCCGCGAGGGGTGTCTCCGTCCAGGGCAGATGAGGGGCGAACCGCACCGTGGTGCGGTCCTCGGTGAGGAATCCCGCGACCGCCAGCCCGACCGCCGCGACGTCGTTGCGGTCGCGGAGATGGTCGACGAGGCGCTGCAGGGCGTTCTCGAGGGCGACCGCCGAGGACGGTGTCTGTGTACGCGTACTGTCGACCACCACACCGTTCCGGTCGACGGCCGCGGCGCGAATGCTCGTGCCTCCCACGTCGATCCCGATCGTGAGCACGGAATCCTGCCCGTTCCTGCCGGTCACGTGCGGACGTCGACGGAGATCGGCACGTAGGCGGGCCGATCCCGCGCGGGCGCGTCCGGCGGCGGCTCCGGCGGATCGGTCTCGCCGGTGCGGCCCAGGTAGCGGGAGACGAGCTCGCGGAGCAACGCGATCAACGCCGCCAGTCTGGTGGCCAGCCGGGTGACCAGTTCGTGGTCCTCACCGCGCAGCAGAGCCGCACCCGCGCACAGCGGGCACCAGGTGCAGCCCGCGGAGGTTCCGTGCTGCTCCGGCGCCGCGGGCGCGTCGCTGTCGTTGGACGGCACGGCGAACTGCTGTACGACTCCTTCGACCCGGTCGAGTACCGCGTCGGCGAGCACCAACAGCTCCGAGAGCAGCGCTTCGTGATCGTTTCTCATTGCGGCCACATTGCCGGATCCGGAACGAATCGGATCACCAGGTCGGTCCCGTCGAACTCGGCCTGCGAGACATCGCACCGGCGCAGACCCGACGCGAGACGCAGTCGGCGGCGCATGCCGTCGGCACCGACGATCAGATCGTCGCCGATCCGCCCGAGCGTCAGCGACGCAGGATCCGCGAGCGGAAGGTACATGCGCATCGCGTACACCGCCTCGACCCCCGTTCCCGACTCGTGCTGCACCCGGACCGGTTCGTCGCCCTGCCCCTCCCGGGCGGGTGCGTCCCGGCGGATCGTCGCAGCGAACTCCCCCAGAGCTGCCAACCCTACCGGCTCGACCGCGCGTCGCTCGTACACGATCACCGGTGCTTCGGTGACGGTCGCACGGATCTCCTCGACGACGGTCTCGTGAGCGGCCCGCTGGGCGGCGAGCATCCGCGCCGCCGCACCGGTGCCGCTCAGCGCGGGCGCGACCCCGTTGATCACGACCGTGCCGAGCCGGATGCCTGCGAGCGCGAGCCACGAGCGCACGCGGCGCAACTCGGCGTGACCGGCCCGGTCCGGACTCGCCACCAGCACGGCGGAGCTGCGGCGACGATCGTCGAGCAGATCGCGGATCCCGGTGAGGCCCGCCAGCATGCGATCGAACACCGCGACCAGCACGGCCACCCGGGGATCCTGACCGCCTGTCGCCTCGACGCGGCTGTGCTGCGGCCAGATCCGTTCGAGATAGTCGGAGACCGTGCGCGGCCCGGCGAGAGTGCGCAGCGCATCGGCCGAGGCCGGAGTGTCGACGACGATCTCGGCCCACCGGCCCGTCTCCGCGAGGCGGGCCACCTCCGAGAGCACCAGCAGTTCCTGCACCCCGGGCAGCGCGGTGAGTTCCTCCGGCTCGGGCAGGTCGAACTGTTCGGCGTGCTCGTGCGCACCGGCCAGGGCTGCCATGGATGCCAGGACCGAATACCGCCGTCGGAGCAGTTCCGCCGCGTCGATCTGCGTCATCTCGAGGTTGTCCTCGACGCTGCGGATGTCCGCAGGGCCGGCCTCGCTCCGGTCGTCGGGCGCGGGCACGTCGAGAACGTCGGCGAGCGAATGTGCCTGGTCGATCGACACGACGAGAACGGATTCGCCCGCCCGGGCGGTCGCGAGCGCGTCGGCGGCGGCCACGGTTGTTTTCCCTGCACCACCTTTACCGACGAACCATCGGATGCGGGCCGAGGCCGGGCCGGGGCTGCTGTTCAGCTCTCCACCTGCTTCTTGAGTTCCTTGAGGGCGGTATCGGTGATGACCTTCTCCGCCTTGCGCTTGAACAGACCGATCATCGGGATCGTGAGATCGACCGTGAGCTGGTAGTCGACGACCGTGGTGCCGTCCGGAGTCTCGTTGAGTACGTACGAACCGGACTGGGCTTTCTGGATCTCACCGCTCTCGAGTTCCCAGCTCACCGCACGGTTGTCGGACGCCCACTTGTACCGCAGGACATAGGTGTCCTTGACGATGCCCGCATCCAGGACGAAGCGCACCCGCTCGGCTCGCCCGTCGGGGCGATGTTCGATCACCTCGACGGTCTTCGCCGCCTCCACCCATGTGGGGTAGGCATCGAAATCTGCGATGACCTCCATGACACGCTCGGCCGGCGCGTCGATGGTGATCGACCTCTTGGTCTTCTCGGCCATGTGGTGAAGGCTCCCTTTCTCGGTACCTCGGGTGCACCTGTGAGTCCCGCTCCGACGGTCTGTCACGCACCGTCAGCACTACGGTATCGGGATGCGATCCTTCACGGGCGCGGCGGTTCACCGGCCGGACGGCCTGCTTCGAGGCGTTGCTTGATCTCGAAGGTCATCACCTTCCCCTGGACGCGCCGTACCCGGTTCATGTCCGCGAGATCGAGACCGGCGACCCGCTCCGGAGCCACGCCCGTCGGTTCGCAGTGCAGGAAGTAGTGGATCACCGCGCCGTCGAGCACGGGCTCGATCCACACCTCCATCGTCCCCTCGAGCGGACCGGAGACGGCCCAGCGGATCCCCTTCTCGGCTCGGTCCTCACGCACGGTCAGTGCGAGGTCCGGCCACCACGCGCGCCACCTGTCGAGCGCCGCGACCTCCGCTGCGATGCGCTCCGGGGGCGCCGCTACGAAGGTCTGGTCGGCCACCTGAATGCTGCTCACGCAGGACAGCTTCACATATCGCGCGTCCGCGCCGTCAGGTCACCCCGCCGACCGCGCCGCGCCCTCCGGCGGATACGCCGCGGTGTCGAGGAAGCCCCGCAGTCTCGCGCCCAGGACGTCCCACCGCCAGTCGGTAGAGACCCACTCGCGGCCGGCCGCGCCCATCGCGGCGGCACGATCCCGGTCGGCCAGGACGCCGGAGACCGCCGTGGCGACGGCTGTCACCGAGGTGCCGTCGACGACGAAACCGGTCCGGCCGTCCCGCACGGTCTCGGGTGCGCCGCCCGACCGGCCGGCCACGACGGGCACACCGGTCGCGGATGCCTCGAGGTACACGATGCCGAGCCCCTCGACGTCGAGCCCGCCGCCGCGGGTCCGGCACGGCATCGCGAACACGTCGGCGATGGTGTGGTGGGCGGCGAGCTCGGCGGCGGGCACCGTCCCGGTGAACACGACGTGCCGATCGACGCCGGTGCGGTGAGCGAGCTCCCGCAGCCGTGTCTCGTAGGGCCCGCCTCCCACGATGACGAGAACGGCGCCGTCGATGCGCCGGCGGATCTCGGGCAGCGCGCGGATGAGCATGTCCTGCCCCTTGCGGGGCACCAGCCGGGACAGGCACAGCACGGTGGGGCGGGCACCGAGTCCGTATCGGGACCGCAGTTCGGCGCGCGCACCCGGATCGGGCCGGAAGACGTCCGTGTCGACCCCGGAGGGAAGATGCTCGAGTCCCGCCTCGGGACCGAAGGCCGAGGCGAACCGGCCGCGCGTGTAGCGGCTGACGAAGGTGACGATGTCGGTGTGATCGCCGATCTGCCGCAGTGCCCGGCGGGCTCCGGGCAGCATCGACCAGCCCACCTCGTGGCCGTGTGTACTGGCGACGATGCGGCGCGCCCCTGCACGCCGCATCAGCGGCGCCATCGTGGCCAGGGGTGCGGCGGCTCCGAACCAGACGGTCTCGCAGTCGTGATCGACGAGTAGCCGGGCCGCCCGCCGTACGACGTCCGGGGTGGGAAGCATCAACGTCGTGGGATGCCGAACCACTTCGTAGGGTGCACGCGCGTCGAACTTCACGTGACTGTCGCCGCGCCAACGCGGCGCGTAGACGACGAGGTCGTCGGGCGGCAGCTGGTTCGTGAATGCGTGCAGATACGACTGGATGCCCCCGGGACGGGGAGGGAAGTCGTTCGTCACCAGGAGGGTCCTCGGCATGGGTCCACCGTAGAAGGAGCGGCCCGCGACTCGGCGCAGGGGTGTCGTCAGACGCGCCCGCTGAGCCACTGTCCCCATCCGTCGACGAAACCGGCGGTGCCGACGCCCAGCAGATCGGTCAGCACCCGATCGAGACGGTCCTCGGCGCCGGGACCGGCTGCGAGCGCGCGGTACAGCGCGACCAACCGGTCGTGTCCGAACTCGGCCGCGGTGAACGCAGCGATCGACCAGGCCGTCTCGTAAGCGAGCACGGAGTCCTCGGACGTGAAGTCGTCGTCGTCCGGGAGGCCCGCCGGTACGCCGGACGAGCGGATCCGGGCGGTCAGCGTCGGCGCGATCCGCCGCACGTCGACCTGCGGCCCGACGCCGTCGTCCGCCACCGTGCGATGACCGATGTAATCGGCGAAACCCTCGAGGATCCACATCGGGGAACCGTCGACGGTCTCGGTCCGTGCCGCGACGTGCACCATCTCGTGGGCGAGGACCACGCGCAGCGAGGTGCCGTCGAGCCGGCTGCTCGCCGCGGGATTGAAGACGATCCGCTGCCCGGTCGCGACACCTCGGCCGTGGTCCACCTCGTCGGAAACCGCGACCGCCGCGATCTCGTCACCGTCGTGATCCGGGCCGACGAGATGGGTGAACTCCTGGCGGGAGGACGTGACGACCACGAGGGCCCGCCTGGACCAGTCGCCGCCCCACAGGTCGTCGACGGAGTCGACCGCGGCGGGCAGTTCGCGTGCCGCCTCGTCGATGAAGGCGGCGTCGTCCGGGTGACCGATCACGAGTGATCGCCCACCCTCGGTCTCCGCTTCGGCGACGTGCAGCGGACCGTGATCCCAGGGCCCTCGCCAGGTCGCGCTGGTCGTGCCGGCGAGGACGGGGGCGTCGTCGGCGATCCGCCAGCCCTGGGGTCGGTGCACGAACAGCACGGTCACCGGACGGTAGGTCGGGAGGTCGTCGATGCCGTCCACCGCGAACCGGAGGCGCACACGGTGGACCCGCACCTCGTCGGTACCGAACCGAGCGAGGATGTCGGTGGGGGCCGGAAGCTCGGGTTCGGGGGCGAGCTCGTAGCCGAAGTCCGCGAGGGGAACCGAGGCGATCGCGGCGGTCCTTCTCCGTTCCGCCTCGAGGAGAACCGGGGAGGATTCGTCGATCACGGCGGGAAGCGCCTGGGCGTCACCGGCTCGGACCGCGCGTCCCCACTCGTCGAGCACGGCCTGCAGGTCGGCTCTCACACCCGCGTCGGCACTGCCCGTCCCGGCCGGGTCGACCGCGAGCAACACGCCCGCGGTGACGAGTGCAAGCACGAGGCCGGCGAGGCCGAGGCGTTCCCATCTGCGGGTACCGGCAAAAGTGAACGAACGCGCAGGCACCGCGTCAGTCTAGGTCGGCGCCTGCCGCTCCGCCGGTGCACCCTCCGCGGCAGCGAGCTCCCGTCCGTGCCGGTTCAGTACCGCCGGGCGCTGTGGAACGGGAATCGATCGATCGACTGGACCTTCACCGGCACCCCGAAGGTGGAGGCGTGGACCATGTTGCCGTCACCGACGTACATGCCGACATGGGAGGCGTCGTCGTAGAAGATCACGAGGTCACCGGGCTGCAGATTGGCGCGGGAGACGGAGACACCACCCTGCGCCTGGGCCTGGCTCGAGCGCGGTAGCGCCTTGCCGACCTGCTTGTACGCCCACACCATGAGTCCGGAACAGTCGAATTGGTCGGGTCCGGTCGCGCCCCAGACGTACGGCGAGCCGATGCGGGACAGTGCCGCGCGGACGGCGGCTCCGTTACTCCCGGGCACGAGATGCTGCAGGATCTTCTCGGCGTCGAGGCCGGGCGGGAAGGGGGTGCCGGCGAGTGCGGCCTTCTCCTCGTCGCTCAGGGCCTCGAAGGCATCGAGAACACCTTCGATCTGCTGTTCGAGTTCGGCCTGTTTACGTTGCAGGTCGTCGCGGAGGGTCCGGGCCTGCTCGGCGGCGGTTCGCGCCTCGTCGGCCGCCTGCTGTGCGGCCGCGGCGGCCTCCGCAGCGGCAGCGGTGGCCGTCCGGAAGCCGTCGACCTCCCGAGCCGTCTGCTCACCGAGTACGTCGAGAAGCACCATCTGGTCGAGCATCTGCTGCGGGGAGTCGCTCACCATCACCGCGAACAGACGGTTGGTGCGTGCCCCGCGATAGTTGGCCCGCGCGAGCTTGTCGACAGTGGGCTTGAAGCGGGCGATGTCGGCGCGGGCGACGCCGAGAGCCTCGTCGGCCTGCGCGGCGCGGAGCTCCGCCTCCTGCTGCGCCGCCGCCTTCGCCTCGAGGTCCATGCCGGCGGCGTGCAATGCCTCGGTCGCCTGTTCCGATCGGCGCGACAGGTCGGCGAGATGCTCGAGACGCGCGGTGGGGCTCTCCGCGGCCGGCTGTGCCGTCACCGGGGAGACGGTGAAACCGAGGATCATCAGAATCAGGGTGACGACGAGAGCCGGGCGGCCGGTTCGTCGCGCACCCGGCGCTCGAACGACGTGCTTCGTCCTGTCGGAAACCACGGGGTCTCGCATCCTTTCCCAAAGGTCTCGATCAGGTTACGGAATCGCATAGGTTTGTGTCTACTAGCGGGTAGCGCCTACACGAGAGCGCGATATGTGATCGCAGAGTCCTCGCCGGCAGACGAAAGGGCGGGCCCGGCATGTGCCGGACCCGCCCTCCTCGCGGACGCGACGGTCGATCAGAAGCGGCGCGCTCCGTCGACAGGCATCGAGTTCAGCGGCGCGATCTTGACCGGCTGGCTCGAGGTCGAGGCGTGCACGATGTTGCCACCGCCGATGTAGATACCGGTATGGCTTCCGCCGTAGAACGAGACGACGTCGCCGGGCTGGAGAGCGGCGATGTCGACCGGGGTGCCGGCGGATGCCTGCTCGTAGCTCGTACGCGGGACGTTCAACCCGGCCTGCTTGTAGGCCCACTGCACGAGACCCGAGCAGTCGAAGGAGTGCGGGCCGGCCGCACCGTAGACGTAGGGGGCACCGATCTTCGACTGCGCCGCGTCGGCAGCACGCTGCCCGACCGAGCTGTAGGGCGCCGAGAAGGACGCAGCCGGAACGGTGGGGACGTTCTCGGGCGCCGGCGGGAGGAGGTTCGCGACCTCCGGCGGCACGGTCACGCCGGCGGGGAGGTCGAACGATCCGACCCCGGGGATGTCGATCGTGTCGGCCATCGCCGGACCGGCCGAGACGGTGACGGCTCCGAGAGCGATGGCGCCGACGACGAGAGCGCGCCGGACATTGCGCTTGCTGTTGTTCGAGACCACGAGGGGGTGTGCTCCGTTTCTTCCGTTCACCCGCCGACCGAGTTAGCTGACGGGTTCGGGCCGGAAGATCAGCCCTACCCCTCGCCCCGACGGGCAGAGGGGATTCACCCCGAGTACTACTAGGTGGGTCCCCGGCTCGGACCTCCCGAGAACAGTGGAAGGGCCGATTAGGCGGTAACCGCGCGGCTCCGATCCGGAATGGGCCGGAAAACTCTCCGCTCGGTCTCGAAAAGATTACGAAACGGCATCGGTGAAGTCGAGACCATCGCAGCGGACAGCCGCCTCCCACGCCCGATTTGCGCAGTAACACCCAGCCTCGGCAACGGTCCGATAACGGCGAGATAACAGAGAGAGGGACGGTACGTGATCATGACCGGGCCGAGCACGGACCGCCGCCGGAAATGACCGTTTCCACCGACAGGATCGCAGGTCAGGCTTTCCCCCGGACACCGGACGTGTATGCCTCGCGCCCGATTCGACCGAATACATCCACGGAGGCCGATCGGTCGGTTTCCGGGGCCGCGAATACCCCGCCGAACCGCACCGAAAACGGTCTGTGATCCTCGTCTCGACAGGTTTTCCGGAGGCCCCGGAACGGGATGTCGGTGCGCATTCCTAGGCTCGCCCCATGACCTCGCCGCGGCCTTTCGGCACCACTTCCCCGCGACGATCTCCCGACCCTGCCTTCCACGAACGACAGGACTCCGGAATCGATCCCCGCTCCTCCGGCATCGGAGTCCAACTCGGCTTCGACGAACTCGACACACCGCTGCGCGAGACCACCTTCGTCGTCGTCGACCTCGAGACCACCGGAGGGAGAGCCGCCGACGACGCCATCACCGAGATCGGCGCGGTGAAGATCCGCGGCGGAGAGGTACTCGGCGAGTTCGCCACCCTCGTCGACCCGGGCCGGCCCATTCCTCCGTACATCGTGCAGCTCACCGGTATCACCACTGCGATGGTCTACGCGGCACCGAAGATCGAGGAGGTACTGCCCGCCTTCCTCGAGTTCGCGTGCGGAGCGGTGCTCGTCGCGCACAACGCAGGCTTCGACGTCGGATTCCTGAAGGCTGCCGCCACCCGATGCGAGCTTCCCTGGCCCCGCTTCCAGGTGCTGTGCACCGTCAAACTGGCCCGCCGTGTCCTCGGGCGGGACGAAGCCCCGTCCGTGAAGCTGTCGGCACTGGCCGAACTGTTCCGCGTCTCCACCGTCCCCACCCACCGCGCGCTGGACGACGCACGCGCCACCGTCGACGTCCTGCACGCACTCATCGAACGTGTCGGCAATCAGGGCGTGCACAGTCTCACCGAGCTGCGCGACTACCTTCCCGTCGTCACCGCCGAACAACGCGCCAAACGTGCCCTCGCCGCGCACCTTCCCCGTAAGCCCGGCGTCTACATGTTCCGGGGCCCCTCCGACGAGGTGCTCTACGTGGGCACGGCCGTCGACCTGCACCGGCGCGTCCGTACCTATTTCACGGGCTCGGAGACGAGACCACGGCTCCGGGAGATGGTCGCGCTGACCACCCGCATCGACCATGTCGAATGCGCCCACGGACTCGAGGCGGGCGTGCGCGAACTCCGCCTGCTCGCTGCCCACACCCCTCCGTACAACCGCAGGTCGAAATATCCGATGCGAGGCTGGTGGATCGTCCTGACCGACGAGGCCTTTCCCCGGTTCGCCGTGAGCCGCACACCGGGCCCCGATGCGACGGGTCCGTTCTCGGTCCGCGCCGACGCGGCCGATGTCGCAGCGCTCCTCGCGGAGATGTGCGGTCTGCGGACGTGCACCCGCCGGATCGGGCGTACGGCCCGGCACGGCGACCGCTGCCCACCCGTGGCGGTCGGCGGGTGCGCGGCAGCGCGATTCGGCGTTCAGGACTTCTCTGCGTATGCGGGTCAGGTGGAGCACGCACGCGCGATCGTGCGCGGCACCGCCGACGAGGCGGTCGACGAGATCCACGACCGGCTCTCCACCCTGGTGCACGACCAGCTGTTCGAGAATGCGGCCCGTCTGCGCGACCGGCTGGCGACCGCACTGGCCGCCCTGCGGCGCACCCAGCGCCTGGCCTCACTGGCGGCGGTCGACGAACTGATCGCCGCACGGCCCCGCGCCGAAGGCGGATGGGACTTCGCGGTGATCCGCGCCGGACGGCTCGCCTCTGCCGGAGTGGCACCGCGCCGCGTGGCCCCGATGCCGGTCGTGGAGGCGATCGTCGCCGGCGCCGAGACCGTGCGCCCGTCACCGGGTCCGCTGCGCGGCGCATCACCGGAGGAGATCGGACTCGTGGCGCGATGGCTGGACGGCGACGGAGTCCGCATCGTGCGCGCCAGTCACGGTTGGTGCGAGCCGGCGCGTGGCGCCGGCCGGTGGAGCGCCTGGGCCGAACTCGCCCGCGACGCCCGCGCCGTCCACGGGGCCCTCTCCACCGACGTCGCCCACCGCATAGGCTGAGGGAATCCCTGAGGAAGGCGAAGGAGACCACATGATCAACGCGATCGTCCTGATCGATGCCGAGGCACACCGCATCCCCGAGACCGCGCAGGCGGTGGCCGATCTCGAGGGCGTCGATACCGTGTACTCCTGCGCGGGGGACGTCGATCTCGTCGCCGTGGTCCGAGTACGGGACCACGAGCAGATCGCCGAGGTCGTCACTCGCGGCATCAACAAGATCGAAGGGGTGACGAAGACCGTCACCCACATCGCGTTCCAGTCGTACTCGAGCGCCGACGTCGAGGCGGGCTTCTCGATCGGGAACTGAGACCGACCCGCACGGCGAACACCGCGACGGGCCCGCACCGACAGCGTGCGGGCCCGTCGCGGTCTGCCGGTCGTTACTTCTCGGAGGCGGAACCGAGACGCGTGCTGACCTCGGCCCAGCGCGACAGCACGGTCGCCGCGGCCCCGCTGTCGATCGCCTCCGCCGCGGTCTCGAGTCCGGCGGCGAGGGCGTCTTCGAGCGCACCGTCCACCCCGCGGAAGGCTGCGATCGCGCCGGCGGCGTTGAGAAGGACAGCGTCGCGCACCGGTCCCTTCTCCCCGGCGAGAACCGCTCGCGCGATCACGGCGTTCTCTTCGGCATCGCCTCCGCGCAGCGCGTCGAGCGGGACGCGCTCGATACCGAGATCCCGCGGATCCAGGCCGACGAGCCTGACCTCGCCGTGACGCACGATGTGGACGCTCGAGGTCGTGGAGGTGGTCAGCTCGTCGAGTCCGTCGTCACCGCGCACGACGAGCGCAGAACTGCCGCGCTGCGCGAGTACGCCCGCGACGGTGCCGATGAGCGGTTCGAAGGCGCACCCGATCAGTCCGGCTCCGGGGCGGGCGGGGTTGGTCAGCGGCCCGAGGACGTTGAAGACCGTCGGGATGCCGATCTGCTTGCGCGGTGCGGCCGCGAAACGCAGCGCCGGATGGTAGACCGGCGCGAAGCAGAAACCGATTCCCGCCTCGGCGACCGAGTGCGCCACCGCTTCCGGCCCCAGGTCGATGTGCACCCCCAGAGCCTCGAGCACATCGGCGCCTCCGCTCTTCGAGGACGCCGCGCGATTGCCGTGCTTGACGACGCGGATACCCGTGGCGGCCACGACGAGCGACGCCATGGTCGAGATGTTGACGGTGTTCGCCCGGTCGCCTCCGGTGCCCACGATGTCGACGACGGCGCCGTCGACCGGGACCAGACGGGCGTAGTCGAGCATGGTGTCGGCGAGTGCCCGCAGCTCGTCGGGGGTCTCGCCCTTCATCTTCAACGCAACGCCGAAGGCGGCGATCTGGGCGGCCGTAGCGTTGTCCGAGAAGATCTCGTCCATCGCCCACCGCGCCTGTGCGCGGGACAGATCCTGACCGGCGGTCAGCGCTCCCAGCACGGAGGGCCAGCTCGGCGCCACCTCGTCCGCGTCTCGCGTCGCGTTCATCGCACCCGCCCTCGCCGCATCTCGCTCCCTACCGGGCACCGGCGTGCCCTCCGGGCAGTCAGCTTAGTCAGCAGAATTCTGCGGTTGCAGTGCGTCCCATCCCAGCGCGGTTCCCCCGAGTCGCTGCGCGAGGGAGGCCATCCGGGACTTCTCCTGTGCACAGTGCAGTGCGTCGAGCACCTGTACCCGCTGCAGGACCAGCGTGGCCTCCTCACCCGCTGCCGACCGCACCCGTCCCTCGGCCACCGCGACGACATAGCCGTCCTGGCCCGCGAGCTCCGAGGCCCTCTCGAAGGCGTCCTCAGGAAGGGCGAGGTGATGACGAAGAACGGCCTCGCTCTCGGACCTCCAGGACGGCTCCGAGGCCGCTCCACGGTCGAGGGCGGTCGAACAGGCCTCGGCGTCGTCGAACGACGAGACCACCACCACGAGGTCGGTCCGGCTCGCATCGAGCGCTTCGGTGCGGCGGCCGGCCAGGGAGCGCAGCCACGCCCGCAGGCCCTTTCCGGTACTCATGTCACCACGATCGCATGCCGCCCGGAGGGCCTCGACAGTGGTCGATGCAGGACCGCGGGCACCGCCCGCAGCGGTGTCCGCGCGCGCCTCCCAGAGGCGTTCACCTGGTGAATCTTCGGTCCCGGACCTGCACGGACGCGCCGATTTCGGCCCCGATTGCCCAAGACGTACTACGAAGGGTCATACTAGCCAGCGTGACGAGCGCAGTAGGGACTTCAGGATCTGCAATCACACAGCGCGTGCACTCGTTGAACCGGCCCAACCTGGTCAGCGTCGGCACCATCGTGTGGTTGTCCAGTGAGCTCATGTTTTTCGCAGGGCTCTTCGCCATGTACTTCGTGGCACGGGCACAGGCGCCGGAGGGCATGTGGCCTCCGCCGCCCACCCACTTGAACCTGTGGCTGGCGGTACCGATCACTGCGGTGCTGATCGCCTCCTCCTTCACCTGCCAGCTGGGCGTGTTCGCCGCCGAGCGCGGTGACGTCTTCGGACTGCGGCGGTGGTACATCATCACCCTCGCGATGGGCACCTTCTTCGTGCTCGGCCAGGGCTACGAGTACTTCACCCTGGTCCAGGACGGCACGACCATCCCGGGCAGCGTGTACGGCTCGGTCTTCTACATCACCACCGGCTTCCACGGCCTGCACGTGATCGGCGGCCTCATCGCGTTCGTGTTCCTGCTGTTCCGCACCAAGGTCAGCAAGTTCACGCCCGCCCAGGCCACTGCAGCCATCGTCGTTTCGTATTACTGGCACTTCGTCGACATCGTATGGATCGCGCTGTTTGCCACGATTTATTTCATCCGTTAGCCAACTGAACGCCCAGGCAGCCCCCTGACGTCCAGTCCGTCCCGACATAAAAAAAGGGATACAGATGAGTTCATCCCCACCTCTCGCCTCCGAGGGTGACATGCCCGGTCGATCCTCTGCAGCCGCTGCTGCGAAGTCCCGCCGTCAACGCAAGATGCGCCGACGCGTCACCGGAGTGCTGGTTCTCGCGCTCGGTCTGCTCAGTGCAGGCTTCATCGCCTCCGCACTGACACCTGCCCCGCAGGTGGCCACGGCCCAGGACGATCAGAGCGCTCTGATCCGTGAGGGCCAGCAGCTCTACGAGACATCCTGCGTGACCTGCCACGGTGTCAACCTCCAGGGTGTCCAGGACCGCGGTCCGAGCCTGATCGGTGTCGGCGAAGCCGCCGTCTACTTCCAGGTCTCCTCCGGCCGCATGCCGATGATGCGCAACGAGGCCCAGGCCCTGCGCAAGGAGCCGAAGTTCGACGCCGCCCAGACCGACGCGCTCGGCGCGTACATCCAGGCCAACGGCGGCGGCCCCACGGTCATCCGCGACGAGAACGGCGAGCTCGCCCAGTCGTCGCTGCGTGGCAACGACATCGGCCGCGGTTCGGAGCTCTTCCGCCAGAACTGCGCGTCGTGCCACAACTTCACCGGCCGCGGCGGCGCACTGTCGTCCGGCAAGTTCGCGCCGAACCTGGATCCGGCCAACGAGCAGCAGATCTACACCGCGATGCTCACCGGCCCCCAGAACATGCCGAAGTTCTCCGATCGTCAGCTGACGGTCGAAGAGAAGCAGGACATCATCGCGTACATCAAGTCCGCCAGTGAGACGAAGAACCCCGGAGGCTACGGGCTCGGCGGTTTCGGCCCCGCGTCCGAGGGCCCCACGATGTGGGTCATCGGCATGGTCGCCGTCGTCGGCGCTGCGCTGTGGATCGGAGCAAGGTCATGAGTGGCGGCGAAACGCCGAACAAGCACGAGATCGAGAATCTCGATCGGATGAGTCGCGACGATCTCGTCGCGCTGGGGACGAAGCTCGACGGTGTCGACGTCGCGTTCCGCAAGGAGCGGTGGCCCGTGAAGGGCACCCGCGCCGAGAAGCGGGCCGAGCGCAACGTCGCACTGTGGTTCGCTCTCGCCGGCGTGTCGGGTCTCGCGTTCATCGCGGTGTACCTCTTCTGGCCCTGGCAGTACCAGGGCCCGGGCGACCCGAACTACACCTGGTACAGCCTCTACACCCCGATGCTGGGTCTGACCCTGGGTCTGTCGATCCTCGGTATCGGCGTCGGAGCCGTCCAGTTCACCAAGAAGTTCATCCCTGAGGAGGTGTCGATCCAGGATCGGCACGACGGTCCGTCCTCGGAGGTCGATCGCAAGACGATCGTCGCCGAGCTCACCGACTCCCTCGAGACGTCGACCCTGCCCCGTCGCAAGCTGATCAAGCGCACCGCGATCTTCGGTGGCGGCGCGCTCGGCGTGGGCCTGATCATGCCGCTCGGCGGTCTGATCAAGAACCCGTGGGCCGAGGGCGACAAGTCTCCCCTGTGGACGTCGGGCTGGACGCCGCGCTACCCGGGCGAGACCATCTACCTGCGTCGCGACACCGGACGGCCCCAGGACATCGTCCTGGTCCGCCCCGAGGATCTCGATGCCGGCGGTATGGAGACGGTCTTCCCGTTCCGTGAGTCCGATCGCGGCGACGATCACGCCCTGCTCCAGAGCCTCCGTGGCGTCCGTAACGCGGTCATGCTCATCCGTCTGCGCACCGAGGACACCGAGCGCGCAGTCAAGCGCAAGGGTCAGGAGAGCTTCAACTACGGCGACTACTTCGCCTTCTCGAAGATCTGCACCCACCTCGGTTGCCCGACGTCGCTCTACGAGCAGCAGACGCACCGCATCCTGTGCCCGTGCCACCAGTCGCAGTTCGATGCACTGGAGTACGCGAAGCCGGTATTCGGTCCCGCTGCTCGCGCGCTGCCGCAGCTGCCGATTACAGTGAACGAAGAGGGCTTCCTGGTCGCCAACGGTGACTTCATCGAGGCACTCGGTCCGGCATTTTGGGAGCGTCGCCCGTGAGTACTGCAACCCCGACCCGTGCCGCACAGATCGGCGAGAATCTCGACTCTCGCTACCATCTGTCGCCCGGTATCCGTCGTCAGATCAACAAGGTCTTCCCCACCCACTGGTCGTTCCTGCTGGGTGAGATCGCGCTGTACAGCTTCGTCATCCTGTTGATCTCCGGTGTCTACCTGACACTCTTCTTCGATCCTTCGCTGGCACACGTCACCTACGACGGCGTGTACCAGCCGCTGCGCGGCGTGGGTATGTCCCGTGCCTACGAGACCACCCTGAACATCTCGTTCGAGGTTCGCGGTGGCCTGTTCGTCCGCCAGATCCACCACTGGGCAGCACTGATGTTCGCGGCGTCGATCGTCGTGCACCTGCTGCGCATCTTCTTCACGGGCGCATTCCGGCGCCCGCGTGAGGCCAACTGGGTGATCGGCTCGCTGCTGCTCATCCTCGCGATGTTCGAGGGCTTCTTCGGCTACTCGCTTCCCGACGACCTGCTCTCCGGCACGGGCCTGCGCGCCGCCTTCTCCGGTATCACGCTGAGTGTCCCGATCATCGGCACCTGGCTGCACTGGGCGATCTTCGGTGGCGACTTCCCGGGTGAGCTGATCATCCCGCGCTTCTACGTGCTGCACGTGCTGCTCGTCCCGGGCATCATCCTGGCCCTGATCGCAGCGCACCTCGCGCTGGTCTGGTACCAGAAGCACACCCAGTTCCCCGGCCCCGGCCGCACGGAGCAGAACGTCGTGGGTGTTCGCATCCTCCCGGTCTTCGCCGTCAAGTCCGGTGCGTTCTTCGCGATGACCTTCGCGGTCCTCGCGCTGATGAGCGGTCTGTTGCAGATCAACCCGGTCTGGAACATCGGCCCGTACAACCCGTCACAGGTCTCCGCTGGTTCCCAGCCCGACATCTACATGATGTGGACGGACGGTTTCGCACGTATCTGGCCGGCCTGGGAGATCTACCTGTTCGACCGGTACACCATTCCCGCCGTGTTCGCCGTGGCGCTCGCGATGGGTCTGATCTTCACGATCCTGACGATCTACCCCTGGATCGAGAAGCGCTTCACGAAGGACGACGCGCATCACAACCTGCTGCAGCGTCCGCGCGACGTTCCGGTTCGCACCTCGCTCGGCATGATGGCCCTGACCTTCTACGTGATCCTCACGTTGATGTGTGTCAACGACATCATCGCGTTCAAGTTCGACATCTCGATCAACGCGACGACGTGGATGGGCCGTATCGGCATGGTCGTCCTGCCGCCTCTCGTGTACTACATCACCTACCGGTTCTGCCTGGCTCTGCAGCGCAGCGACCGTCAGGTGCTCGAGCACGGCATCGAGACGGGCATCGTCCGTCGCCTGCCGACCGGTGAGTACATCGAGATCCACCAGCCGCTCGGCCCGGTGGACGAGCACGGACACCCGGTCCCGCTCGAGTACCAGGGTGCGGCGATCCCGAAGCGCATGAACCGCCTCGGCAGTGCCGGCAAGCCCGGCTCCGGCAGCTGGTGGAGCCCGGACCCGGCCGACGAGTCGGCCGCGCTCGAGGCCGCACACCACGAGGCCGAGCTCGAGCTGCGCAACACGCTGCGCGAGTACCAGGATCGCGTCCACGGCGACTCCGACGACTCGGACCGCCTGCCCGACAAGTCGCACTGACACCGGCGCGACGAACGGCACGCAACGGGCCCCGGACCTTCACGGTCCGGGGCCCCTTCGTCGTCGGAGCACCTCTCCCCTCCCCCGCCGGATATCCTCCGAGCTACGGCTTGACCTTGACACTATGACAAGCAGTCGAATGGTCCGCGAAGGAGGTGTCTTCCATGAACACACACCACGGATCTCCCGCTGCCGACCTCGTCGACGCGCTGGTCGCGGACGACCCGGCCGTCCGGCTTCGCGCGGCCCTCCGGATCGGTACCGTCCCGGACACCCGGCTGGTGAGGATCCTCGTCGACCGGTGCGCGGTGGAGCCGGACTTCTTCGTCCGCGACATGCTGACCTGGGCTCTGTGCCGCCACCCTGCTGAGATCACGGTCCCAGCCCTGCTCGCCGAGCTCGATTCGCCCCTCGCCCAGGCTCGTGGTCAGGCCCTGCACACGCTGTCCAAGATCGGTGAGCCCGAAGCGTGGCCCCGGGTGTTCCGGTCGCTCCACGACCCGGACGACGACGTCGCACGCAGCGCGTGGCGGGCGGCCGTCGCACTCGTACCGGCCGGGAGCGAAGACGCACTCGCCGCCGAGCTCGCCACCGAACTGGGCCGCGGGGACCACGACCGCCGGCTCGCCCTCAGCCGGGCACTGGCGGCTCTGGACGAGGCGGCCGTCCCGCTCCTGGACGCCGCCGCAGGCAGTCCCGATGCTCACGTCCGCGCTCACGCGGAGGCCACCGAGCGCCTCCGGATCGATCCCGACAGCGCGTTCACACTCTCACTCGAGGCAGCACGACGTGTCGCCGCGCTGGGACCCGACGGGAATCGGGTGGGGTGATGCTGATCGGCGAGCTCGCACGGCGGTCCGGTGTCAGCGCCCGGATGTTGAGGCACTACGACATGCTGGGACTGGTGAGCCCCACGGGACGGACGTCCGGCGGTTACCGGGAATACACCGTCGAGGACCTCCGGACGCTCTTCCATGTGGAGAGTCTCCGGAGCCTCGGGCTGTCGCTCGACGAGGTCGGACGCGCCTTGCAGGAACCCGATTTCACGCCGGCCGAGTTGGTCCGGGATCTCATCCGGCACACGCGGGCGCGGCTCGCTGCCGAGACCGAACTCCTGGCGCGTCTCGAGGACGTGCGGGCCGCCTCACCCGCAGTCTGGCAGGACGTACTGCGCATCGTCGCTCTGCTCCGGGCGTTCGAATCCGACTCCGGATCCCGCCGCCAGCAGGCCGTCCTGTCCCAGGACGAGGATGCGGCGCTGCCGGTCGCGGCGCTGGTCGAGGCGGCGCTGTCCGAGGACGATCCGTACGTAGCCGGGGCGTTGCGATGGTCGCTCGCGAGGGCCGGGGCAGCGGCCCTGCCGGGTCTGGACGCCGGTCTGTGCTCGCCCGAACCGTCCGTCCGGCGACGAGCGATCGCCGCGCTCGCGGAGATCGATCTGCCGGAGGCGACCGTACTGCTGAGGAAGGCACTCGACGACACCGACCGCAGGGCCCGGACCACCGCCGCTCTGACGCTCGGCTCCCGGGGCGTGGGTGAGGCGGTCACCGTGCTGCTCGAGATGATCGTCGACGGGCCGTCGGACGTCGAGGCGTCCGAGGTGCTGGGCCGGCTCGCCGATCGGTCGTTACCGTCCGCCGAGATCGTCCGTTCGCTGCGGCATGTGCTCGACGGGACCGCCGACGCCCCCACGCGGCTGCGTCTGACGCAGGCCCTGGCCGAGATCCCCGGTGCGGCCGCCCGCGACGCCCTCCTCGCACTGACGGACGACGCGGACCGGACGATCGCCGCGACCGCGAGCGTCATCCTCACCGGGCGCTGAGCGGCTCTCGCCCCCGAAACGCCTGCGGGCGCCACACCGTGAGGTGTGGCGCCCGCAGGCATCCGAAGAATCGGCTCAGTGCTTCTCGGGACCGATGTGGTATTCGAACACCAGACCGGCGGAGGCGCCGATGATGAGGACGACCGCGCCGGCGATCATCCACGGCTGGTAGAAGGCCAGCGCGATGGCGGCGAATGCGGCCGCACCGGCGAGCAGGATCGGCCAGTAGCTACCCGCACTGAAGAAGCCGAGGTCGCCGGCTCCGTCGCTGATCTCCGCGTCCTCGTAGTCCTCGGGACGGGTGTCGAGACGACGAGCGACGAAACGGAAGTACGTTCCGACGATCAGCGTCAGGCCCGCGGACAGGACGATGGCGGTCAGACCTGCCCACTCGATGCCTCTGTCCGAGAGGCCGGTGAACACGCCGTAGACGATGGCCACGAGCACGAAGAACACCGTCACGACTTCGAAGAGCTTGGCTTCGATCTTCATATCAGCACTTGTCCTTGTCGGTGAGAGGTGCGGCGGTCACTCGCCCGCGGCGACGGATGCCGAGCGGTCGGTGCGGTCGGTCTTGAACGGATGGGTCGAGATCGCCACCGGGCTCTGGCCGATGGCCTCGAGCGCACGGGCGTTCGACAGGCCCTCGCCGCCGTCCTCGACCGGCTTGCGGAGCTCGATGTACCGGGCGAAGTCCTCGGGGCTGACCGCGCGGACCTCGAAGTTCATCATCGCGTGGTAGGTGCCGCACATCTCGGCGCAGCGGCCGACGAAGGCGCCTTCACGCTCGATCTCGGAGATCTGGAAGACCGGATCGGAGTTGTTCTCGATCGGGTTCGGGTTCACGTCACGCTTGAACAGGAACTCCGGCACCCAGAAGGAGTGGATGACGTCGGAGGACGCGAGGTAGAACTCGATGCGCTTGCCGGTGGGCAGGACCAGCACCGGGACCTCGTTGCTGGTACCGAGCGTCTCGATCTTGTCGAAGTGCAGGTAGGAGAGGTCCTCGGCAGGCTTGCCGTGGATCTCCGCCGGGGTGGCGTGCTCGTCCTCGCCGGGCACGAACTTCTCCGGCTCCACGGCTGCCTGGGCGATCTCGTCGACGCCGTTGTAGGGCTCGCTGCCGTCCTGCAGGTCGATCGTGCGGTAGCCGAACTTCCAGTTCCACTGGAAACCGGTGACGTCGACCACGACGTTGGGGTTGTCTTCCTTGTCCAGGACGTAGTTCTGGACCACGACCGTGAAGTAGAAGAGGACACACACAGCGACGAAGGGAGCTGCGGTGTACGCCAGTTCGAGCGGCACGTTGTACGCCGTCTGACGCGGGAACTCCGGGTCGTCCTTCCGACGCCGGTACGCGATGACCACCCAGAAGGTGAGTGCCCACACGAGGATTCCCATGACGAGGGCGGCGACAACCGACCACGTCCACAGCTCACGCATACGCTCGGCCTGGGGGGTCACGCCCTCCGGCCAGCCGAAACGAAGGATTTCTTCGCTCGAGCACCCGGTCAGCACCAAGGCTGCTATGCCGAGTGATGCTGCGAGCCCGAACCGCCGAAGGATCCGACCTTGCGCCACGTTCACGCCTTCCTGATCGCCGCAATTCCACCAGGGCACACCCGGAGGGCCAGCCCAATTACTACGCAGCGTAGACCAAACCCGGCCGCTATCCATCGTCGGGGCACGAAGAAAGTGCCCGCGTGGGCGTTTCGGCCGGAAGGCGTGGGTCGTGACGTCGGTTTTTCACGAATCGGGCGTGCGGCGGCCCGCGGCACGGGCGCGCCTGCCCGGGCTCGACCGTCTGCGGCATACTTCGATAGAACCAACGCCGGACCCCGAGTGGTAGTTCCCGGTGTCATGCGCGGTGCGGTGTCCCGCGCCGGGCACCCATCGGGGTTCGTTCGTGACACCCCGACCGGAATGAGGTACCCCACGCGTGTGCGGATTGCTCGGGTTTCTGACCACTGACGGCACCAGCGACGACGCCGTCGCGAAGGTGGACTCCGCGATGCACTGCCTGCGCCATCGCGGCCCCGACGAGCACGGCACCTGGCACGACGCCGACCTCGTCTTCGGATTCAATCGCCTGTCGATCATCGACATCGCGCACTCGCACCAGCCGTTGCGCTGGGGCCCCCCGGAACATCCCGACCGCTACGCGCTGACCTTCAACGGGGAGATCTACAACTACCTGGAGTTGCGCCAGGAGCTGAGCGAGACCTTCGGCACGTCCTTCGCCACCGAGGGTGACAGCGAGACGATCGTGGCCGCCTATCACCATTGGGGTGTGCGCGCGGTCCAGCGCCTGCGGGGCATGTTCGCCTTTGCGATCTGGGACACCCTCACCCGCGAACTCTTCGTCGCCCGCGATCCCTTCGGCATCAAGCCGCTGTTCCTCGCGACCGGTAGCGGCGGCACGGCGTTCGGCAGCGAGAAGAAGAGCCTGCTCGAACTCGCCGATCTCATCGGTATCGACACCGAACTCGATCCGCGGGCCGTCGAGCACTACACGGTGCTGCAGTACGTGCCCGAGCCCGAGACACTGCACCGCCGGATCCGTCGTCTCGAGTCGGGCTGCTACGCCCGGATGCGGCCCGGTTCCGAACCCGAGATCACCCGGTACTTCCATCCGACCTTCCCGGTCCGGCCCTTCGCCGCCGGCCGGGAGCAGGATCGCTACCGGGAGATCGCCGAGGCGCTCGAGGATTCCGTCGCCAAGCACATGCGGGCCGATGTGACCGTCGGGTCGTTCCTCTCCGGTGGCATCGACTCGACTGCGATCGCCGCCCTCGCGATGCGCCACAATCCGAACCTCGTCACGTTCACGGCGGGATTCGAGCGGGAGGGCTACTCGGAGGTCGACGTCGCCGCCGAGTCGGCCGCGGCGATCGGTGCCCGGCACGTCGTGCGGGTGGTCTCCCCCAGCGAGTTCGCGGCGGCGATCCCGGAGATCGTCTGGTATCTCGACGACCCGGTCGCCGATCCCGCGCTCGTACCGCTGTGGTTCATCGCGCGCGAAGCCCGCAAGCACGTGAAGGTCGTGCTCTCCGGCGAGGGCGCCGACGAACTGTTCGGCGGCTACACCATCTACCGCGAACCGCTCTCGCTACGGCCCTTCGAGTTCCTGCCGCCCGCACTGCGTCGGGCGGCCGGGAAGCTGTCCGAGCGTATTCCCGAGGGCACCCGAGGCAAGAGCCTGCTGCATCGCGGGTCGATGACCCTCGAGGAGCGCTATTACGGCAACGCCCGCAGCTTCAACGACGCGCAGTTGCGTTCGGTGCTGCGCGAGTTCCGTCCGGAATGGACCCACCAGGACGTCACCGCCCCGATCTACGCGCAGTCGGCCGGCTGGGATCCGGTCGCCCGGATGCAACATCTCGACCTGTTCACGTGGCTGCGCGGGGACATCCTCGTCAAGGCCGACAAGATGACGATGGCGAACTCCCTCGAGCTGCGCGTGCCCTTCCTCGACTCCGAGGTCTTCCGCGTGGCCTCGCAGGTGCCGCTGGAGCAGAAGATCACGAAGCAGACGACGAAGTACGCGCTGCGCCAGGCACTCGAAGGCATCGTCCCGCCGCACGTGCTGCACCGCGCGAAGCTCGGCTTCCCCGTCCCGCTGCGGCACTGGCTCGCCGGCACCGAGCTGTTCGACTGGGCGCACGAGGTGATCGCCGAGTCCCAGACCGATCATCTGCTCGACAAGGCGGCCGTCACGAGGATGCTCGACGAGCACCGGGCCGGACCGATCGATCACAGCCGCCGGCTGTGGACGCTGCTGGTGTTCATGATCTGGCACGGCATCTTCGTCGAGAAGCGCATCGTGCCGCAGATCCAGGAGCCCGCCTATCCGGTGGAGATCTGACCGAGCACGGGAACGGCCGCGGATCCCTTCGCACGAAGAGGTCCGCGGCCGTTGCGTGTGCGGGGTGGGATGCGGGTCAGAGAACCGCCGCGATCTCGTCGGCCGCGGTCGTTCCGTAGGCGTCCGCGAGGCGCTTGAGCGCGTCGGTCCGGTCGAAGGTCCACTCCTGGGTGCCGGTGGTCTCGAGCACGTGTACCGCGACCAGCGACCCGAGCTGCGCGGCGCGTTCGACGCTCAGGCCCGAGCGGTGCCCGAGCAGGAAACCGGCACGGAAGGCGTCGCCGACGCCGGTGGGGTCGACCTTGGCCCGCTCGGGCACGACGCCGACCTGGACCCAGTTGCCGTCGCGGTCGACGATCTTCGCGCCGTTCCCACCCAGGGTGGTGATGCGCATCCCGACCTTCGCGCGGATCTCGTCCTCGGTCAGGCCGGTCTTCTGCTGCAGCAGGCCCCACTCGTATTCGTTGGTGAACAGATATTCGGCGCCGTCGATGAGTTCTTCGGCCTCCTTGCCGCTCAGGCGCGCGAGCTGCTGGGAGGGGTCCGCCACGAACGGGATGCCCAGACGACGGCACTCGGCGGTGTGGCGGATCATCGCGTCGGGGTCGTTGGCGCCGACCAGCACGAGATCGACCCCGTGCGTCCGTACGACATCGGCGATGGAGATCTCACGTGCCTCCGACATCGCGCCGGGATAGAACGAGGCGATCTGCGCCATGTCCACGTCGGTGGTGCACACGAAGCGCGCGGTGTGGGCGGTCTGCGAGACGCGGACCGCGGTGCAGTCGACCCCGTGGTTCTCGAGCCACGTCCGGTACTCGGCGAAGTCTGCGCCGACGGCACCGACGAGCACCGGCGTTCCTCCGAGGACGCCCATTGCGAACGCGATGTTGCCTCCCACCCCGCCGCGACGGACGACGAGGTCGTCGACGAGGAAGCTCAGGGAGATGTGCGAGAGCTGGTCGGCGAGCAGTTGCTCGGCGAACCTGCCCGGGAAGCGCATGAGGTGGTCGGTGGCGATGGAACCGGTCACGGCGATGGTCACGTGGCTGAGCCTTTCCGCGGATGTCGTCTGGGTGTGGCTGCTCACACGGAGAGCCGTAGCGGTCCCACGGTACTACCGCGAATACGACAGGACCCCGGTGCCGTCGGGCACCGGGGTCCTGTCGCGCGTCCTCAGTTGAACGAGTCGCCGCAGGCGCACGACCCCGTAGCGTTCGGGTTGTCGATGGTGAAGCCCTGCTTCTCGATGGTGTCGACGAAGTCGATCGACGCACCTTCGACGTACGGCGCGCTCATCCGGTCGACGGCGAGCGTCACACCGGCGAAGTCCTTGGTGAGGTCTCCGTCCAGCGTGCGATCGTCGAAGAACAGCTGATACCGCAGACCGGCGCACCCGCCGGGCTGAACGGCGATACGCAGTGCCAGATCGTCACGGCCCTCCTGATCGAGCAGTGCCTTCGCCTTGGCAGCGGCGGCCTCGGTCAGAATGACGCCGTGAGTCTCGGTCTCTTGCTGCACAGTCATGGGCGCTCCCTGTCGTTCGTGTCGAAACCCGTTGGTTCAACGGTACCGCGCCGGAATCTATTCCTCGTGGACGAGTCACGACGAGCGTGGTATGGCACACGGATTTCCCGCTGGCATCCACTATCCCATAGCCTGGTGGGGTGAAGTTGCTACGCCGCGGTGGTTCCGACGACTCTGCCGATCACAAGGTTCCTGCGCCCGAGGCTTCCCCGGCCGAGGTGCCCGACCAGCCTGCGCCCAAGGTGACGGTCGGCAAGGGACGGCCCACGCCCAAGCGGCGCGACGCGGAGGGCCGCCGACGCGGACCCGTGGCTCCGGCACCCACAACGGCCAAGGAGGCCCGCGAACGGCGTAAGGCCGCCCGCAAGTCGCAGTCCAAGGAGGAGCGCAAGGTCGCGGCCGCGAAGCGGCGTGCCGACGCCGCCGAGCGTCGCAACCGGATGCTGGCGGGTGAGGAGAAGTATCTGCTCCCCCGCGACCGCGGTCCGGTCCGCGCCTACGTGCGTGATCTCGTCGACAGCCGCCGCAATCTCGTCGGCCTGTTCATGCCGCTCGCGCTGGTGCTCATCATGTCGATGTTCCTCGGCCCGGTGGTACAGCAGTACATCACTCTCGCGATGTTCGTGATGATGCTCCTGATGGTCATCGAGGGCATCTATCTCGGACGTCTGGTGAACAAGAAGGTGCGTCAGCGCTTCCCGGATTCGACGGACGGCGGCTTCGGTCTGGGCTGGTACGCATTCGTGCGCGCCTCGCAGATCAAGAAGCTGCGCGCGCCGCTGCCCCGGGTGGGCCCGGGCGACGCCGTCTGATCTCCGCCCCCTCGGGCAGCTCGGGTTGCGGCAACCGGTGCTGCGCAGCTCAGTGGTGAGGCGCTCCGCACGCGACCGGCGGTAATCGCCTGATCTCGGCCGCGGCCTGCATGTCCTGCGACATGTCGTGCCGCGGCCGAGTCGTATCCGCAGGCCGTTCCCAGTGCAGGCGCCAGTACGCGCGCCTGATCCAGGCGGGTGCGGGACGCGCGCGCCGGCGCAGGACCTCGGGAACCAGGACGAGGGTGGACAGGACCCCGGCGGTGACGAAGAGTTCGATCATGTCCTGATCTTCCGTGGGTCCGTTAGGTACCGAAAGTGGCAGTGATGACATATGACGTCGAATTCCTGCCAGCATCGGTCGATTGATAGCGTCGCACCGTGAAGATCCGTCCGAGAGGTGACCTGTGACCAGCGGTTCCGAATCCCCCGCCGACATCGAGTTCCCCCGCGTCGACACACCCGATCTCGAAGCGCGTGTCCGCGCCGAGGAACGCCAGCGGGATCTGACGAAACCCGCCGGGTCGCTCGGCCGCCTCGAGGAACTCGGGTGCTGGGTCGCCGCCTGCCAGGGCGAAGTCCCGCCGCATCCCTTCCGGCGACCCCGCGTCGTCGTCTTCGCCGGCGACCACGGTGTCGCCCGGGGCGGCGTGTCGGCCTACCCGCCGGAGGTCACCGCGCAGATGGTTGCGAATCTCTCCGCGGGAGGCGCCGCCGTGAACGTACTCGCGGAGGCAGCCGGCGCGGGGGTACGGGTCGTGGACATGGCGGTCGAGAGCGACACCTCCCCGGAGGTCTCCGGATACAAGATCCGGCGATCGAGCGGAAGCATCGACCGCGAGGACGCCCTCACCCACGAGGAGACCGTGCGGGCGATCGAGGCGGGCCGCGCACTCGCCGACCGGGAGGTCGACGAAGGGGCCGACCTGCTCGTCGCGGGTGATATGGGAATCGGGAACACCACTCCCGCAACCGTTCTCATCGCGACGCTCACCTCCACCGAGCCGGTGGCCGCGGTCGGGCGCGGCACCGGCGTGGACGATGCCGGATGGATGCGCAAGGTCACTGCGATCCGCGACGCCATGCGACGCGCCCGGCCGCAGGTACGGAATCCCGTCGCGTTGCTCCGCGTCGCCGGGGGCGCGGATTTCGCGGCGATGGCCGGTTTCCTCGCACAGGCCGCGGTCCGCCGCACACCCGTGATCCTCGACGGGGTGGTCGTCACGGCCGCTGCGATGGTCGCGGAAGAACTCGCGCCGGGCGCGGCGCGGTGGTGGGTGGCGGGTCACCGTTCCGCCGAGCCCGCCCATACCATCGCCCTCCGCCACCTCCGGCTCGAGCCGATCGTCGACCTGGGCATGCGTCTGGGCGAAGGGTCGGGTGCGGTGACCGCACTGCCCGTACTGCAGGGGGCGGTGTCGATCCTCGCCCGGATGGCGACCTTCTCCGAGGCGGGCGTGAGCACCCGGGACGAGGCCACCCCGGCCGTCACCGACTGATGCTGCGCCGCTGGGCCGAGGGCATCGCACTGGCACTGTCGTGGCTGACGGTCCTTCCCGTCCGGGGCCCGGCCGAGATCGACCGGACGGTCGCGGGACGAGCGATCACTGCGGCCCCGATCGCCGGGGCGGTGCTCGCGGCCGTGGCGGTGGGAACCTGCGCGCTCGCGGTCGCCGCAGGGTCTCCTCCCCTGGTCACGGGCTTGTTGTGCGCCGGGGCCCTGATCGTGGGCACCCGGGGGATGCACGTCGACGGACTGAGCGACACCGCAGACGGTCTCGGTTGTTACGGTCCGCCGGAACGCGCACGCGAGGTGATGCACAGCGGCGGCGCCGGACCGTTCGGAGTTGCCGCGCTCGTCGTCGTGATCGGCCTGCAGGCCGCCTCCTTCGGGGCGCTCGCCGAGGCCCACGCATGGTGGGCCGTCGGCTTCGCGGTCTTCACCGGCCGGGTGGCGGTGGTCGCAGTCTGCCGGCGGGGAGTTCCTGCCGCGCCGGGGAGCGGCTTCGGCGCGCTCGTGTCCGGCACCCAGGGCGTCGCGCCGATCGCTCTGTGGTCGCTGGCGGCGGCGGCTGCGGCGGTGATATGCCTGCCCGGCCCGGCCTGGTCCGGACCCCTCGTGCTCGCGGTGGTGCTCGGCACCGCCGTGAGATTCGCCCGTCACTGCGCGACACGTTTCGGAGGTATGAACGGCGACGTGCTCGGCGCCGTGTCGGAAGGCGTGGCCACCGCGGTCGCGGTGGCGGCCGCGATCCTGCTCTGAGAGCCTCGTGAACGCGGTGCGGGGTGCTACCGATCCGGTAGCACCCCGCACCGCGAGTCCGGAAGCCCGACCTACTTGCGCAGCGTGGTCATCCAGCCGTGGGTGTCGGCGAAGGTGCCGCGCTGGATACCCGTGAGGGTGTCGCGCAGCGCCATCGTGATCGGGCCGGGCTCGCCGTCCGCGATCGTGAACTCGCCGTCCTTGTCCTTGACGCTGCCGACCGGCGTGATGACCGCGGCCGTGCCGCACGCGAACACCTCGGTGATCTCCCCGCTGGTGGCCTTCTCGCGCCACTCGTCGGTGCTGATGCGTCGCTCCTCCACCACGAGACCGGAGTCCTTGGCGAGTGTGAGCAGCGAATCCCGGGTGATGCCCGGGAGCAGCGAGCCGGACAGCTCGGGCGTGACGAGACGGGCGTCGGCACCGGACCCGTACACGAAGTACAGGTTCATGCCGCCCATCTCCTCGACGTACTTCCGTTCGTGGGCGTCGAGCCACACGACCTGGTCGCAGCCCTGCTCGGCGGCGTGCGCCTGCGCGACGAGCGAGGCTGCGTAGTTGCCGGCGAACTTCGCCGCGCCGGTCCCCCCGGGAGACGCGCGCACGTACTCGCGCGAGAGCCACACGTGGACCGGCCGCACCCCGCGCGGGAAGTAGGCACCCGCCGGAGACCCGATGACCAGGAACTTGTACTCCTTCGCGGGCCGCACCCCGAGCGCGGGCTCGGTCGCGAAGGTGAACGGACGCAGGTACAGCGACTCCTCGCCACCCGCCGCCGGAACCCACTCGTGATCCGCCTCGACCAGCTCGGTGATCGCGCGGACGAACAGTTCCGGCGGCAGGTACGGCATGGCGATGCGCTCGGCCGAACGGTTCATCCGGGCCGCGTTGGCCGTCGGACGGAAGGAGGCGATGCTTCCGTCGGCCTGACGGTAGGCCTTGAGTCCTTCGAAGATGGCCTGACCGTAGTGGAGGACCATCGCGGCCGGATCGAGCGAGATCGGGGCGTACGGCTCGACCTTCGCGTCGTGCCAGCCGATCCCGTCGGTGTAGGTGATCGACACCATGTGATCGGTGAAGTGCTGCCCGAAGCCCGGATTCGACAGAATCTCCTGTCGCCGCTCCACCGAGATCGGTGAGGGATGCTGGACGCGGGCGAATTCGAGGACACCTGTCATGGACGACAATGCTACAACCGCCCTCGAAAGCCCTATCTCGTGTGGTCCTCGACGAACGGCGGCGCGACCACCTCGGCGCGCAGAGATCGTCCACGCACGTCCACGCTCACTTCGTCGCCGGGTTCGAGACCCGCCGCCGTGTCGAGGAGAGCGAGAGCGATACCGACCTTGAGGGTCGGCGAGAAGGTGCCCGAGGTGGTCCGCCCGACGGCGGCACCGTCGTGCAGCACCGTCAGATCCTGCCGGAGGACACCCCGGTCGAGAGCCCGCAGTCCCCACAGTTTCCGCGCGGGACCTGCGTCCTTCTCGCGGAGCAGGGCGTCGCGACCCCAGAATTGCGGCTTCTTCCAGCCCACCGCCCAGCCGCAGCGGGCCTGGAGCGGGGAGATGTCCACCGACAGCTCGTGTCCGTGCAGGGCGTAGCCCATCTCGGTGCGCAGTGTGTCGCGGGCACCGAGGCCTGCGACCTGACCGCCCTGTGCGCGGACGCCGTCGAGCAGAGCGCGGAAGGTGCGTTCTGCGTCGTCCCAGCGAGGCAGAACCTCGTAGCCGTGCTCGCCGGTGTATCCGCTCCGGCACACCCGCACGGGCGCGCCCTCGTACTCGGCGTCGACGAACGCCATGTACTCGATGTCGGTGGGCAGGCCGAGGGCCGAGAGGACGTCGGCGGACTTCGGCCCCTGGACGGCGAGCACCGCGTAGTCCCGATGCAGGTTCGTCACTGTGACGCCGGACGGTGCTGCCGCGGACAGCGCATCGACCACGGCCGCAGTGTTGGCGGCATTGGGAACGAGGAAGAGTTCGTCGTCGGAGACGTAGTAGACGATGAGGTCGTCGACCACGCCGCCGCCTTCCGTGCAGCACAGGGTGTACTGCGCTTTCCCGGGACCGATCCGGGTGAGGTCGTTGCTCAGCGTCGTGTTCAGGAACTCCGCCGCGCCGGGACCGGAGACGAGCGCCTTGCCGAGGTGACTGACGTCGAACAGGCCCACCGCCTGGCGCACGGCGGTGTGTTCGGCGACCGTCCCCGCATACGAGACGGGCATCTCCCAGCCGCCGAAGGGAGCGAAGGTCGCGCCGAGCTCGGTGTGTACGGCGTGGATGGGCCCCTGCTGCAGTTCCTCGTCGCTCATGGCGTACGACGCTATCCCACAGAAGCGACGTCCGCCGTACCGGTCACTAGGGTCGTTAGCATCGGGGCGATCCAGCCTCGACCCGACGAACATCTACGGGAACGGCCCGGTCGTTCCCGGCCGATTCCCTTTCCGATCGAACTCCGAGGAGACGCCCATGAGTGCCCCCAGTCCCGATCTTCCCGAACTCGTCCTCGCCGGTTCGGTATCCCCCCGCGCCGAGGTGCTCGTGATCGGGCTGACCTCGTCCGACGGTTCCCCCGAGATCCTCGCCGGCGATGCGCCCGTCGACGAAGCGGTTCTCGGCGAATTGCTCGATGCCGTGGTCGCGGTGGGCGCCACCGGCCGGAGCGAGGAACTCACTCGCGTGCCCGCACCCGCCGCGCTGCCGGTGTCGAGCGTGCTCGCGGTCGGTCTCGGCGCCGCCGACAAGATCGACGCGGAGCAGGTCCGCCGTTCCGCAGGTGTCGCCGCGCGGGCGCTGACGGGCGTGGGCACGATCGCGACGACCCTGTCGGCCGTCGATCTCGCTGCCGCCGCCGAGGGTTTCGCTCTCGGCGCGTACACCTTCACCGAGTTCCGCTCGGAGAAGTCCGCACCGAAGGACGACGCCCGGCCCGTCTCGCGGGTCGAACTGCTCGTCGCGTCCCCGCGCAGTCGTGCCACCAAGGCCGAGCTCGCCCGCGCCACGGCGATCGCCGAAGCGGTCGCCACGGCCCGCGATTTCGTCAACACCCCGCCCAGCCACCTCTATCCGGCCGAGTTCGCCGCGCGAGCCAAGGCTCTCGGTGAGGCGGCCGGCCTGAAGGTCGAGATCCTCGACGAGAAGGCGCTCGAGAAGAAGGGTTTCGGCGGCATCGTCGGTGTCGGCAAGGGATCGTCGCGTCCCCCGCGTCTCGTGCGGCTGTCGTACTCGCCGAAGAAGCGCAAGGCCCCGAAGATCGCACTGGTGGGCAAGGGCATCACGTTCGACACCGGCGGCATCTCGATCAAGCCCGCGGCGGGGATGGAGGCGATGACCTCCGACATGGCCGGTGCGGCCGCGGTCGTCGCGACCGTCGTGCTGGCCGCGAAGCTCGGGGTCGCCGCCGACGTCACCGCCACGGTGCCGATGGCCGAGAACATGCCGTCGTCCACCGCGCAGCGGCCCGGTGACGTGCTGACCCAGTACGGCGGCACCACCGTCGAAGTCATCAACACCGACGCGGAGGGTCGTCTGATCCTCGCCGACGCGATCGTGCGCGCCTGCGAGGACGATCCCGACTACCTCATCGACACCGCCACTCTCACCGGCGCGCAGATGGTCGCGCTGGGCACGCGGACCCCCGGCGTCATGGGGCACGACGAGTTCCGCGATCGCGTCGCCGCCCTCTCGCAGGAGGTCGGCGAGAACGGCTGGCCGATGCCCTTCCCGAAGGAACTGCGCGGGGACCTCGAATCGCGCGTGGCAGATCTCGCGAACGTCACCCCGCATCGCTGGGGTGGCATGTTGGCAGCGGGCATCTTCCTGAAGGAGTTCGTCGCCGACGGCGTGCAGTGGGCCCACATCGACATCGCCGGCCCGGCCTTCAACACCGGCGGCCCGTTCGGCTATGTCGGCAAGGGCGGCACCGGTGTACCCGTCCGGACGATGCTCGCCGTCATCGAGGACGTCGCCGAACGCGGATGACACCGCCCGGGTCCTCTCCGTCCAGCGGGACGGAGAGGACCCGCGTGTTCGAATCCGCCGCGATGCCCGACGTGAGCTGATCCGGCCCTCCCCGAACGTCCCCGCAAGATGGGTGCAAGGATGGGTGCGGCCATGCCTCGCCGGTATCGGCCGGACCGAACACGTGAACCAGCCGCACGGGGTTCCCGCCCCGCGCACAATGGTCAACGACCACACAATGGTCGGCGACCACGAGTCGGTACAACTCAACACACACGAACACAACCGTCGAGGAGTCAACAGACATGGCCTTCTCCGTCCAGATGCCAGCGCTTGGTGAGAGCGTCACCGAGGGAACTGTCACGCGATGGCTCAAGCAGGAAGGAGACACGGTCGAAGTCGACGAGCCCCTGCTCGAAGTCTCCACGGACAAGGTCGACACCGAAATCCCTTCGCCCGCCGCCGGCGTGCTGGTCAAGATCGTCGCCCAGGAAGACGACACGGTCGAGATCGGTGGCGAACTGGCCCTGATCGGTGACGCCGACGAGGCTTCCGGTGAGGGTTCCGCTCCCGCATCCGAGGAAGCACCCGCCGAGGAGGCGCCCGCAGAGGAAGCTCCGGCCGAGGAGGAGGCCGCACCGGC
>NZ_JAKFYR010000006.1 GCF_022554085.1 Rhodococcus sp. CH91 | reverse complement strand
GGCAGATGATGTCGCCGGAGGTCTTCTCGATCGTGCGCCGGTTGCTCGAGGGTGCGGCCGTGTCGTCGGGATGATCTTCTCGTTCTCCGGTGAGGTAACGTGACCGAACCGGTAGCCGATACCGGAATGGCAGATCAAAGCTTCACCCGGTGGCGTTCGATTGCACGAAGGTGCCGACAGCAAAGGTGTATGAACAGATGGTGCGTGCCAGTAGACCGGCCCGTCTCGCGGGGCTGATGGGGGGCGTCGTACTCGCCGCAGCTCTCGCTACGGTTCCCTTCACGGGTGTCGCCGCAGCCGACCCGCTCACCGATGGCACGGCTGCCATCCCTGCGGTCACCTCGCCCAACGGTTCGAAGATCACCAGACTTCGGCCGTTGAACGAGCACGAAGTGATCGTCTACGTCTACTCCGCGTCGATGGACAAGGAAGTGCAGCTCGATGTGTGGCGTCCGCGCGACATCAGTGAGCCCCGCTCCACGCTGTACATGCTCAACGGTGCCGGCGGTGGCGAGGACAGTGCCACCTGGCGGTACCGCACCGATGCCCGCGAGTTCTTCGCGGACAAGAACATCAACGTCGTCTCGCCGATCGGCGGGCGGTGGAGCTACTACGCCGACTGGAAGAACGAGGATCCTGAGCTCGGCGTCAACAAGTGGACGACCTTCCTGACGGAGGAGATCCCGCCGCTGATCGACGAGCTGCTCGGCACGAACGGCATCAATGCGATCGCCGGTCTGTCCTCGTCCGGCACCTCGGTGCTCCAGATGCCGATTGCTGCGCCGGGCCTCTACCGGGGTGTGGCGGCCTACAGCGGGTGTGCACAGACCTCCGATCCGATCGGCCAGCAGTTCGTGAAGCTGACCGTCGAGACGTGGGGCGGCGGCGACACCACCAACATGTGGGGCCCGACGGACGATCCGGCGTGGGTCGAGAACGACCCGTACGTCAACGCCGAGGGTCTCCGCGGTCTCGACCTCTACATTTCCAACGGCAACGGCCTGCCCGGACCGTACGACACCCTCGACGGTCCCGGCATCGACGGGAACGTCGAAGTGCTCGCGAACCAGGTGGTCGTCGGTGGCGTGATCGAAGCTGCCACCAACTACTGCACGCACAACCTGAAGAATCGCCTCGACGAGCTCGACATCCCCGCGACCTACAACTTCCGCGACTCCGGCTCCCACTCGTGGGGGTACTGGCAGGACGATCTGAAGGATTCGTGGCCGGTGCTGTCGAAGGCTCTCGATCCCGCCGCGGAGTGACCCGCAGAGCGTGACCGGACGTCACGCGACCGATTTCCGAGGGGCCCGCTTCCGGCGGGCCCCTCGTCTGTTTCGCCGAGATGTTCGTCCGTCCACTGATTCCGGACAATGGCGATAAATCGAGCAGATAATTGTGTCGTATGCCACAGCGCGCGCAACTGGTGGTGCACGGCGCGCCCGTGCGTGCTTGCCTTGAATACATGTCGGGATCGAGATTGTCGGTAATCGTGCCGGTATACAACGAAGAGGAATATATCGGCCCTTGCCTGGAATCGTTGCTGGAGCAGCGGCTGGACATCCACGAGATTATTGTCGTCGACAATAATTCGACGGATTCCACCGCCGAAATCGTTCGTTCGTATTCGGAAAAGCACCCTCTCGTCCGAATGATCTCCGAAATGGAACCCGGTGTGGTATTCGCCCGGAATCGGGGATTCGACGAGGCCACCGGCGACATTCTCGGAAGAATCGACGCGGATACCCGGGTCACGAGTACGTGGGCACGCGACATTCTCGACTATTTCGGCCGCGGCGACACCGAGCGTGTGGGTGGAGTGACCGGACTCAACGATTCGTACGACTCGCCGTACCGCAGACTCAAACGTTGGTCCGTGGACTGGCAGGTCGCGCGTGGAATGCTCGGATGCGAGCGCCGTCTCGCCAATATGCACGGCGCGAACATGGCGATCCGGTACGACGCCTGGAAGACCGTTCGCGACCAGGTCTGCGTCGATCCCGGCGTCCACGAGGATTTCGACCTGGGGATCTGTCTCGCGAAAGCGGGTTACGAGATCGCCCAGCTCGACCAGATGCGCGTCGAGGTCTCACCACGCCGTGCGTACACCTCGCCGATCCGATTCGTGACCTACGTCAAGGCCACGCTCGAGACCGGCCGCGTGCACGGCATCGAGGGCGCCCGGATCCGTCTCGCTGCACTGTCGCACTGGTTCGGGCACGTGGCCGTATGGCTCGCCTACCGTCCGTACGACCCCACCCGGAAGCGCTTCTCGCTCAAGCGTGCGCTCTTCGGCGGGTCGGGTAGGGCGCTGCCCGTCCGTTGATCGTCGTGCCGGTGCCGCAGGGTCAGCTCTGTGCTGCCCTGCGGTACCCCCGGATGGCGGGCCATGCGAATACCGCCACCGTCCCGATCGACCACGCGAGGGTCTTGACGAACGGTTCGGCGACCGGACCTCCCATCGCCAACGCCCGCATGGTGTCGATCGCGCAGGACATCGGCTGATTCGCCACGACCGGTTGCAACCAGGCGGGGTAGGCCATCACCGGCACGAATCCCGAGTTGAAGAACATCAACATGGTGCACACGATCGAGACCGTCTCCACCAGGGGGAACCGGCCGGGCAGTGTCGCCAGGGTCGTCACCATGAGGGCGAAACCGAGGCCGAAGACGAGTGGCACCACGAAGATGAGCACCGTGGCGCCGACGCCCTGGGTGAATCGGAATCCCATCAGCATGCCCGCGGCGAAGATGACGAGCGAGGTCACGAAGATCCGCGTCGTCTCCGCCATGAGCCTGCCCACGAGCCCTGCGGAGCGGTGGATGGGCAACGTGTAGAACCGTGCGAGCAGACCCGAATCGCGTTCGTCCCGTAGTCCCACCGCGCTCACCACGGATCCGAACATCGCACCCACCAGCACGATCATCGGGACCGTGCCGAAAATGGAGGGGTGTCCCGTCACAGACGTGATGCTGTCGCCGAGCACGATGCGGAACATCACCAGGGTCAGGGCGGGATAGATCAGTGCCTGGATCAGGGTGGCCGGATCGCGAGCCCACCGCAGCAGCAGCCGCCCGCACTGGAGGCGGCTGTGTTCCCACAGTGCTCCGAGAGAACTTTCCGCGCGGACGAGGTCCGGAGCCGGATAAGCGAAGGTCCGGTCGAGCCGGTGCGAAGGGTCGACGATCTCGCTCATTCCTTCATTTCCTCCTCGTCGAGGCCCACACGGCTGCGGGAAGGCATATCAGGAAGAGCCCTGCCAGCCAGAACACGCTCGGCCGCAAGACCTCCCACGTCACGCCGTCCTGTGCCATATCGCGCATCGCGAACGAGAACTGCGAGATCGGCTGGTTCCGGACGAACGGCCTGATCCATTCGGGGAACCCCTCTTCCGGAACGAATCCGCAGGACAGCATTCCGAGGATCAACTGCGGAAGCGTCAGAGCCTGTGAGGTCGCCTCCGGACTCCGGGACAGACTTCCGATCGCATCGGCGCCGAGGCACAGCACCAGGCTGATGGCCAAGGCGGTCGCGCAGAACAGGGCGGCCTGACCGATGCCGGCCGAGAAACGGAATCCGATCGCGTACCCGAACCCGAGCGCGGCGAGGAGGGAGATCACCGATCTCACCATGCTGGCGGTCATCCGCGCGAGCAAGGGAACGGCGGCCGCGACCGGCATGGTCTGCAACCTGCTGGTCAAACCGGTCGTCGCTTCCTGGGATGCCATCTGGGCGGCGGAGATCGCCGTGAACGCCATCGACTGCAGGACGATGATCGGCATGAGGAACTGGGCGTAGTCGATGCCCTGCATCTGCATGACGAACTTGAGCGGGAGATAGAAGCCCAGTCCGAAGACGAAGGGTGCGATCACCGCGATCACGAGTTCGCCGTATCGCGCCATCGTGCGCAGCGAGCGGGTCGTGAGCACCCACCACTGGTCCACGGCCGACAGTGTGATTCTGCGGTGCAGACCCGGGGACCTGTCCCGCACGCCCCGGCCCGATGCGATCGGGTCGGACGGCCCGTGCGCCGGTTCGCCGGTCCGAGTGGTCACGGTCGTTCTCCGGTGCCGGCGAGGGGAACGTCCTCGCCGGCCGGCGAGGACGTCGCGGCATGGCCTGTGAGGCGCAGGAAGACGTCGTCGAGGGAAGGGCGCCGCAAGCCGATGTCGGCGAGTGGGACATCGACGGGTTCGAGACGCCTCAGAGCCTCGGCCAGGGTAGCTGCGCCGTCGGCTGCGGGTATCGAGATTCTTCCGGCCTCGGGACGCAGGCTCGCACGCACGTCGTCGGGCACCAGATCGCCGAGCGCGTGCACGATCGCCGGTACGGCCCGCGGGTCCAGCGGCACGATCTCACAGGAACTCCCGCCGATGGAGGCCTTCAACTGGTCGGCGGTGCCCTCGGCGATCACCGTGCCCTTGTCGATGACGATGATGTGATCGCTCAGGACGTCGGCCTCTTCGAGGTACTGGGTCGTGAGCAGCACCGTGATGCCCTGTCGCTCGAGCGACGACACGAGCGACCACACACCCTGCCGGCTGCGCGGGTCGAGGCCGGTGGTGGGCTCGTCGAGGAAGACGACCTGCGGACGCACCACCAGGCCGCACGCGATGTCCACGCGTCGACGCATACCGCCGGAATAACCCTTGACGGGGCGCCGTCCGGCGTCCACGAGGTCGAACTCCCGCAGCAACTCGTCGGCGCGGAGTCTCGCCGACCGGCTGTCCAGCCCCATCAGCCGACCGAAGAGCACGAGATTCTCCCGGCCGGTGAGAGTGTCGTCGAGCGCGGCGAACTGGCCCGTCATCATGATCGAGCGGCGGACCGAGGCCGCCTCGGTGACGACGTCGTAGCCGGCGACGCGGGCCCGGCCGGAGGTGGGCCGCAGCAGCGTGGACAGCACCTTGACCATCGTGGTCTTCCCGGCACCGTTGGGGCCGAGGATGCCGAGGACGCGACCGGTAGGTGCGGAGAAGCTGATTCCGTCGAGAGCCCGGACGTCGCCGAACGACTTGTGGACCTCCTCCACGACAACCGCTCGGTCGTGATCGTTCACATCACACCTCGTCGTCGATCTCGGTCCGTCATCGGGGCGGGTCGTCCCGCACCGTCGGAATCGTACCGGGGAGAACGGTCTCGGGCGGGGCGGACGAGAACCTCCCGTCGCCTTCGCAGGTCACAGTCCGGTGCCGCAGAGGCCCCGTCACTCGCCGTGCTCGGTGAACTTCCGGAGAACCGGAGGAGAATGACATTGGTCACAGCGGCTGCCGAATTCACCGCTGCGCGGGGACGTCTGTGCAGCGTGTGAACTCGACAGGACCGAACGGTACGATCCCGGCCCGCGCGTGGCCGCGGACCGCGGGGGAGCGGGAGCTCCGGATCGTGGTTTCGTAGGGGAGTGATCAACGGAATATCTCGGCGGAGTCTGCTCGGGGGAGCGGCGGGCGGACTGCTCGCCTGGGGAGCGGCGGCCGGGTCGGGTCGCGCGGTGCCGGCACGCAGGCTTCCGTCCCCGGACATGATCGCCGCTGCCGATCCCGCCGAGCTGAGCGCGGTGGAGGCGGCGAGCCTGCTGCAGTCGGGACGTCTGCACCCCCGCGAACTGCTCGACTCCTGTCTGTCCCGGACGCAGAGGTTCGACGGATACGTCGGCGCCTGGGTCCGTCTGTATCCGGAGATCGCCTATGCGGCGGCGGACGCGGCGGGGGAGCGACTCGCCCGGGCGCGACGCGACTCGGTTCCCGCCCCGCTGGTGTGCGGCCTGCCGGTCGCGCTCAAGGACATCTTCGCGGTGTCGGGCCTTCCGCTCACCGCCTCGAGCCGGGTCCTCGACGGGAACATCGCGTCCGGTCACTCCGGCGTGTGGCGTCGGCTCGAGAGTGCGGGAGCGGTGCTCATGGGGCACGCGCACACCGACGAGTTCGCCATCGGCGTCTCCACTCCACAGGTCGGTAACCCGTGGAACACCGAGTTCTCGCCCGGTGGCTCCTCCGGGGGCAGCGCTGCCGTTCTCGCCGCGCGATTCGCGCCACTCGCGATCGGCAGCGACACGGGTGGCTCGGTCCGGCTTCCCGCGAGCGCGTGCGGTGTCTCCTCGGTCAAGCCCACCTACGGACGTATCACCTCGCACGGGATGATCCCGTTGACGTGGACCCGCGATCATGTGGGGCCGATGGGGCGCAGCCTGGCGGATGCGTCGATGCTCATGACCGTCCTGTCGGGAACGGATTCCGCCGATCCCATCACCGCGCTCGGCCCTGCGGTTCCGGAGGGTGGTTTCCCGTTGACGGCCCGTGGCGGCGCCCGGCCCCTCGCGGGGATACGGATCGGGGTCGTGGCCGACCCGGAGCCCGAACCGGCCGAACCCGTGCAACGAGTCGTCGATGCCGCCGTCGAGGTCGTCCGCTCGCTCGGAGCCGAGATCGTGTCCGTGAGCATGCCTTCGCTGCCCGCCTCGCTCGCCACCGGCGACATGGTGGAGATGGGCGCGTACCACCAGCAGTTCACCGACCGGATCGGCCTGTACCGCCCGGAGAACGCGGTGCTGGCCGGCGCAGCCGTTGCATCGCTCGCCGTTCCGGCAGCCGATTATTTCGCCCTCGAGCGCGACCGGCTGCGCTACCAGAGCGAGTACGACCGGATGTTCGCCGATCACGATCTCGACGCCATCATGCTGCCCGGCACTTCCGTCGACGGTGCTCGACGCGAGGAGTTCCTGGGTGTGAGCGTCACGCTCGGGGTGACGGGTGACGTCCGCTGGGCGAACTACGCGGGTGCTCCCGTCGTGACACTGCCCGCCGGATACTCGTCGGTGACAGGGCTTCCCGTCGGCATCCAGCTCGGTGCACGGCCGTGGCAGGACGCGGAGCTGATCGCGCTCGGTCTCGAGGTGCAGGAGGCGCTGCCCGTATGGCGCGACGCTCCGCACTTGGTGGCGCAGGCGGCCCGGATCCCCGAGGTGGGGCCGGTACCGCCGGGGCCGGGTCCGGACCCGACCAATACGATAGGGGCGGCCGCACCGGTGCGGACGCCGCCGATGAATCCGATCGGGTGACGTCCGAACTGCAGCGCACCGTCGCGAGTTGAACTCTGCGCCGGGCTCCTGCATACTGGTCGGGTTGCCTTGACCGGGCCATGGATGTTTCGCGGCTCGGAACGGGAAAGACGTGACAGTCGCGGATCGAGCCTCACGGCCTGGTCGCGGCCACATGCAAGACGGAAGCAGTACCCCAGTGCGCTCGCACGAGCGCAGCCGGTTCCGTTCTGTGCGGTGTCGAAGCCTTCGAGCCTCGGCGCCGGAGAATGAGCGGCGGGCCGACACGCCCGACCGCGTGGACCGGAGAACAATGACAGATGAACAGCGGCAGCGGATCGGATACGTCCGGCTCGCAATGTGTACGAGTGCTGTTCTCGGTCGCCGTTCCGTGGGGAACTGTGCAGACGAGGTGGTTTCCGGTTTCGCCGGGGATCACGAAACGCGGCAAGAAAAGGACACTAAGCGTGGCGGGACAGAAGATCCGCATCAGGCTCAAGGCCTATGACCACGAGGCGATCGACGCATCTGCGCGCAAGATCGTCGAGACGGTTACCCGTACGGGTGCCCGCGTGGTCGGCCCGGTGCCGTTGCCTACCGAAAAGAACGTGTACTGCGTCATCCGCTCGCCGCACAAGTACAAGGACTCGCGCGAGCACTTCGAGATGCGGACGCACAAGCGGCTCATCGACATCCTCGACCCGACGCCGAAGACCGTCGACGCGCTCATGCGTATCGATCTCCCGGCCAGCGTCGACGTCAATATTCAGTGACATTCGAGTACAGCGAGCTTGTGAAAGACGCAGCGGAGACAACACATGACTAACCAGATCAAGGGAATCCTGGGCACCAAGCTCGGCATGACCCAGGTCTTCGACGAGAACAACCGGGTCGTTCCGGTCACCGTCGTCAAGGCCGGACCGAACGTGGTCACGCAGATCCGCACCGAGGAGCGCGACGGTTACAACGCCGTGCAGCTCGCCTACGGTGCCATCGCGCCGCGCAAGGTCAACAAGCCGGTCCGCGGCCAGTTCGACAAGGCCGGCGTCACGCCGCGCCGCCACCTCGTCGAGCTCCGTGTCGAGGACGCCTCGGAGTACGAGGTCGGCCAGGAACTCACCGCAGAGGTCTTCGAGGACGGCGCTTACGTCGACGTCACCGGAACTTCGAAGGGCAAGGGCTTCGCCGGCACCATGAAGCGTCACGGCTTCGCCGGCCAGGGTGCGTCGCACGGTACGCAGGCAGTGCACCGTCGTCCGGGCTCCATCGGTGGTTGCGCCACCCCGGGCCGCGTGTTCAAGGGCACGCGCATGTCCGGCCGCATGGGCTCCGACCGCATCACGACGCAGAACCTCTCGGTCCACAAGGTGGACGCCGAGAACGGTCTGCTGCTGATCAAGGGCGCGATCCCGGGTCGCAAGGGCGGCCTCGTGATCGTCAAGACCGCAGTGAAGGGTGGTGCACGGGCATGACCAGCACCGAGACCGCAACCAAGCTGACGCTGGACGTCAAGGCCCCCGGTGGCCAGACCTCCGGTTCCGTCGATCTCCCCGCCGAGATCTTCGACGCTCCCGCGAACATCGCGTTGCTGCACCAGGTCGTCACGGCGCAGCTCGCCGCGGCTCGTCAGGGAACGCACTCGACGAAGACTCGTGGCGAGGTCCGCGGCGGTGGCAAGAAGCCGTACCGCCAGAAGGGCACCGGCCGCGCACGTCAGGGTTCGACCCGTGCGCCGCAGTTCGCCGGCGGTGGCATCGTCCACGGCCCGCAGCCGCGCGACTACAGCCAGCGCACCCCCAAGAAGATGAAGGCCGCCGCTCTGCGCGGTGCTCTCTCCGACCGGGCGCGCAACGAGCGCATCCACGTGATCACCGAGCTCGTCGCGGGCCAGACCCCGTCGACCAAGGGTGCACGTACCTTCCTCGGTGAGCTCACGGATCGCAAGAACCTGCTCCTCGTCGTCGGCCGTGAGGACCTCACGGCGTGGAAGTCCGCGCAGAACCTGCCGAACGTCCACGTGCTCGCACCGGACCAGCTGAACACCTACGACGTGCTCTACAGCGATGACGTCGTGTTCAGCGTCGAGGCGCTCAACACGTTCATCCACGGGCCGGCCGAGTCCGGCCAGGAAGTGAAGGAGGAGAGCAAGTGAGCACGATCGCCGATCCTCGCGACATCCTGCTGGCTCCCGTCGTCTCCGAGAAGTCCTACGGGCTGATGGAAGAGGGCACCTACACCTTCCTGGTGCACCCGGACTCGAACAAGACGCAGATCAAGATTGCCGTCGAGAAGGTCTTCGGCGTCAAGGTGAGCAGCGTCAACACCGCCAACCGTCAGGGCAAGCGCAAGCGGACCCGCACCGGTTACGGCAAGCGCAAGGACACCAAGCGCGCGCTCGTGACCCTCGCCGCCGACAGCAAGCCCATCGAGATCTTCGGAGGCCCGGTCGCGTAGCGATCGGAACTCTCGAGAGATAGAGGACGAGAAGACTCATGGCAATCCGTAAGTACAAGCCGACTACGCCGGGCCGCCGTGGCGCCAGCGTGTCGGACTTCGCCGAGATCACTCGGTCGACACCCGAGAAGTCGCTGGTTCGCCCGCTGCACGGTCGCGGTGGACGTAACGCACACGGCCGCATCACCACCCGTCACAAGGGTGGCGGACACAAGCGCGCCTACCGCCTGATCGATTTCCGCCGCAACGACAAGGACGGCGTGCCGGCCAAGGTCGCTCACATCGAGTACGACCCCAACCGCACCGCCCGCATCGCACTGCTGCACTACGTGGACGGCGAGAAGCGCTACATCATCGCCCCCAAGGGCCTCGTGCAGGGCGCCCCGATCGAGTCCGGCCCCAACGCCGACATCAAGCCGGGCAACAACCTGCCGCTGCGCAACATCCCGACGGGTACGACCATCCACGCGGTCGAGCTGCGTCCGGGTGGCGGCGCGAAGATGGCGCGTTCCGCCGGTGCGAGCATCCAGCTCCTCGGTAAGGAAGGCACCTACGCCACGCTGCGTATGCCCTCCGGCGAGATCCGTCGCGTCGACGTGCGCTGCCGCGCAACCGTCGGCGAGGTCGGCAACGCCGAGCAGTCGAACATCAACTGGGGCAAGGCCGGCCGTATGCGCTGGAAGGGCAAGCGCCCGACCGTCCGTGGTGTCGTCATGAACCCGGTCGACCACCCGCACGGCGGTGGTGAGGGCAAGACCTCGGGTGGTCGCCACCCGGTCAGCCCGTGGGGCAAGCCCGAGGGCCGCACCCGCAAGAACAAGGCGTCCGACAAGCTCATCGTCCGTCGTCGCCGTACCGGCAAGAAGCGCTAGTCAAGGAGGGAGTTAGAGAATGCCACGCAGCCTCAAGAAGGGCCCGTTCGTCGACGACCACCTCCTGGCGAAGGTGGACACGCAGAACGAGAAGGGCACCAAGCAGGTCATCAAGACCTGGTCGCGCCGTTCCACGATCCTGCCCGACTTCATCGGTCACACGTTCGCTGTCCACGATGGACGCAAGCACGTGCCGGTGTTCGTCTCGGAGTCCATGGTCGGTCACAAGCTCGGTGAGTTCGCGCCGACCCGTACGTTCAAGGGCCACATCAAGGACGACCGGAAGAGCAAGCGTCGATGAGCACTGAAACCACCACCAACAGCGCTCGGGCTGTTGCGCGCCACGTGCGCGTGACCCCGATGAAGGCGCGCCGCGTCGTCGACATCGTTCGCGGTAAGTCCGTCGAGGAGGCCCTGGCCATCCTCAAGTTCGCGCCCCAGGCCGCGGCCGAGCCGGTCGCCAAGGTGATCGCGAGCGCCGCTGCGAACGCGCAGAACAACTACAACCTCGACCCCAGCACGCTCGTCGTCGCGACCGCGTACGTGGACGAGGGTGCGACCCTGAAGCGGTTCCAGCCGCGCGCCCAGGGCCGTGCGTTCCGCATCCGCAAGCGGTCGAGCCACATCACCGTGATCGTGGAAAGTGTCGAGTCCCGGTCGACTTCGACTCGCAACCGCCGGAAGGGAGCTCAGTAGTGGGCCAGAAGATCAACCCGCACGGCTTCCGTCTGGGCGTCACCACCGACTGGAAGTCTCGTTGGTACGCGGACAAGCAGTACGCGGACTACGTCAAGGAAGATGTCGCGATCCGCAAGTTCCTGGCCTCCGGCCTCGAGCGTGCCGGCATCGCGAAGGTCGAGATCGAGCGCACCCGCGATCGTGTGCGTGTGGACATCCACACCGCTCGTCCGGGCATCGTCATCGGCCGCCGCGGCGCCGAGGCCGATCGCATCCGCGCCGAGCTCGAGAAGCTGACCGGTAAGCAGGTCCAGCTGAACATCCTCGAGGTCAAGAACGCCGAGTCCGAGGCTCAGCTCGTCGCGCAGGGCGTGGCCGAGCAGCTGTCGAACCGTGTTGCCTTCCGTCGTGCGATGCGCAAGGCCATCCAGTCGGCCATGCGTCAGCCGAACGTCAAGGGCATCCGCGTGCAGTGCTCGGGCCGCCTCGGTGGCGCCGAGATGTCGCGTTCGGAGTTCTACCGCGAAGGTCGCGTCCCGCTGCACACGCTGCGCGCGGACATCGACTACGGCCTCTACGAGGCACGGACCACCTTCGGCCGTATCGGCGTGAAGGTCTGGATCTACAAGGGCGACATCGTCGGTGGCCGTCGTGAGCTCGCTGCTGCTGCAGCCGCTCCCGCAGACCGGCCGCGTCGTGAGCGTCCGAGCCGCCCGCGTCGTTCCGGCGCGTCGGGCACCACCGCGACGAGCACCGAGGCAGGCCGCGCCGCATCGAGCGACGCTCCTGTTTCGACCGAGAACAAGGAGGGCTGACGCAATGTTGATCCCCCGGCGGGTCAAACACCGCAAGCAGCACCATCCGAGCCGTACGGGTGCCGCCAAGGGCGGAACCCAGGTGGCATTCGGTGACTACGGCATCCAGGCTCTCGAGCCGGCCTACATCACCAACCGGCAGATCGAGTCCGCTCGTATCGCCATGACCCGGCACATCAAGCGTGGCGGCAAGATCTGGATCAACATCTTCCCGGATCGTCCCCTCACGAAGAAGCCGGCCGAAACCCGCATGGGTTCCGGTAAGGGTTCGCCGGAGTGGTGGGTCGCGAACGTCAAGCCCGGTCGCGTGCTGTTCGAGATGAGCTACCCCAACGAGGAGATTGCCCGCGAGGCCCTGCGTCGCGCGATGCACAAGCTCCCCTGCAAGTGCCGGATCGTGACGAGGGAGGAGCAGTTCTGATGGCTACCGGTACCCCCGCCGCGGAACTCCGCGAGCTGAGCGACGAAGAGCTGACCGACAAGCTCCGCGAAGCCAAGGAAGAGCTGTTCAACCTCCGCTTCCAGATGGCCACCGGCCAGCTGGACAACAACCGTCGGCTTCGCGTCGTGCGCAACGAGATCGCCCGCATCTACACGGTGCTGCGCGAGCGCGAGCTCGGACTGGCCACCGGCCCGAATGCGGGTGACGTGGCATGAGTGAGGAAAAGACAGTGAGCAACCAGGAACAGCGCGCGAGCCGCAAGGTCCGCATCGGTTACGTCGTCTCGGACAAGATGGAGAAGACCATCGTCGTCGAGCTCGAGGACCGTGTGAAGCACCCGCTGTACGGCAAGATCATCCGCCGTACGACCAAGGTCAAGGCGCACGACGAGAACGGTCTGGCCGGTGTCGGCGACCGCGTGCAGCTGATGGAGACCCGTCCGCTGTCCGCGTCGAAGCGCTGGCGTCTGGTCGAGGTGCTCGAGAAGGCCAAGTAGGCCTCCTCGTCCTCGGCGAGAAACGAGATCATGCAGCACCCCACCACCCGGCCCTCGGGTGGTGGGGTGCTGTGCGTCCGGTAGGCCCGATCGTCGCAGGGTGGCGACACGCCCGGTTCCGGGGTGTGGAGCCACATCACAATTCGCTAATTTGCCCTGCGTACGGTATATGGCCTACTCTGGACGGGTTGCTTACGGGACCCGTGTGTGATTCGCGCGTGCGCCGTGAGCAGCCGACGACCGCGTACGTCCAGGTCGGAAATCTGACGTACACACCAATCCAGGTCAAGGAGAAGTAAGTGATCCAGCAGGAGTCGCGACTGCGCGTCGCCGACAACACGGGTGCCAAGGAGATCCTCTGCATCCGCGTTCTCGGTGGCTCGTCCCGTCGCTACGCCGGAATCGGTGACGTCATCGTCGCCACCGTCAAGGACGCGATCCCCGGCGGCAACGTCAAGCGCGGCGACGTCGTCAAGGCCGTGATCGTGCGCACCGCCAAGGAGCGCCGCCGGCCGGACGGCTCGTACATCAAGTTCGACGAGAACGCTGCCGTCATCATCAAGGGCGACAACGATCCTCGCGGCACCCGCATCTTCGGACCCGTCGGTCGCGAGCTCCGCGACAAGCGGTTCATGAAGATCGTCTCGCTCGCTCCGGAGGTGCTGTGATGAAGGTGCACAAGGGTGACACCGTGCTCGTCATCTCGGGCAAGGACAAGGGCGCCAAGGGCAAGGTCATCGCGGCCTACCCGGCGACGAACAAGGTCCTCGTCGAGGGCGTGAACCGTATCAAGAAGCACACCGCGGTCTCGGCCAACGAGCGTGGCGCCTCCTCCGGGGGAATCGTCACGCAGGAGGCCCCGATCCACGTTTCCAACGTCGCGGTCATCGACTCGGACGGCAACCCCACCCGCGTGGGCTACCGCGTCGACGAGGAGACCGGCAAGCGCGTTCGGATTTCCCGGAAGAACGGGAAGGACATCTGACATGACCACCACCGAGACCAAGACCCAGCCGCGCCTGAAGGTGCGGTACCGCGAGGAGATCCGCGACGCGCTGAACGCGGAGTTCGACTACGCGAACGTCATGCAGATCCCCGGCGTCGTGAAGGTCGTCGTGAACATGGGTGTCGGCGACGCCGCCCGTGACGCGAAGCTCATCAACGGAGCCGTCAACGACCTCGCGCTCATCACCGGTCAGAAGCCGGAGATCCGCAAGGCCCGCAAGTCCATCGCACAGTTCAAGCTGCGCGAGGGCATGCCGATCGGTGCGCGCGTCACGCTGCGCGGCGACCGCATGTGGGAGTTCCTGGACCGTCTCGTGTCCATCGCGCTTCCCCGTATCCGGGACTTCCGCGGCCTCAACGGCAACCAGTTCGACGGCAACGGCAACTACACGTTCGGCCTGAACGAGCAGTCGATGTTCCACGAGATCGACGTGGACAAGATCGATCGCCCGCGCGGCATGGACATCACTGTCGTGACCACCGCTACCAACAACGAAGAAGGCCGTGCCCTGCTCAAGCACCTCGGCTTCCCGTTCAAGGAGAACTGAGCCCATGGCTAAGAAGGCACTGGTCAACAAGGCCAACAAGAAGCCGAAGTTCGCGGTGCGCGCCTACACCCGCTGCCAGCGTTGCGGGCGCCCGCACTCGGTATTCCGCAAGTTCGGACTCTGCCGCATCTGCCTGCGCGAGATGGCACACCGCGGAGAGCTTCCGGGAGTTCACAAGAGCTCCTGGTGACGTGATCGGTGGGCGGAGAACCGCTGGTTCTCCGCCCACCGCCACGCTGTCATGGGTTCGCCACCGATCCGGTCGGCGAACCCGCTATCGATACCGAGTTTCGATGTAGGCCCACGGTCGGCACGTTCCGGCGTTGCATGGGAACCGCACCGAGAAAGGTGAACAGGTCAGCCATGACCATGACCGACCCCATCGCAGACTTCTTGACGCGTCTGCGTAACGCCAACACGGCGTACCACGACGAGGTCAAGCTCCCGTCCTCGAAGATCAAGGTGAACATCGCCGCGATCCTCAAGCGCGAGGGTTACATCTCGGATTACCGCATCGAGGATGCCGAGGTGGGCAAGACCCTCATCGTCGACCTCAAGTACGGACCTTCCCGTGAGCGCAGCCTTGCCGGCGTGCGTCGCGTGTCGAAGCCCGGCCTGCGCGTGTACGCGAAATCCACCAACCTGCCCAAGGTCCTGGGCGGCCTCGGCGTGGCGATCATCTCCACGTCCTCCGGCCTGCTCACCGATCGCCAGGCGGCCAAGCAGGGAGTGGGCGGGGAAGTCCTCGCCTACGTCTGGTAAAGGGAGGCCACCACAATGTCGCGAATCGGAAAACTCCCCGTTGCAGTCCCCGCGGGCGTCGAGGTCAACATCGACGGCCAGGACGTCGCAGTCAAGGGTCCCAAGGGCAACCTGTCCCTGACGATCGCAGAGCCGATCGTCGTCGCCAAGGGCGAGGACGGGGCAATCAACGTCACGCGTCCGAACGACGAGCGTCGCAGCCGCGCGCTGCACGGTCTGTCGCGCACGCTCGTGCAGAACCTCATCGTCGGCGTGACCGAGGGTTACACCACGAAGATGGAGATCCACGGCGTCGGTTACCGCGTGGCGCTCAAGGGCCAGGACCTCGAGTTCTCGCTCGGTTACAGCCATCCCGTGCTGATCGAGGCGCCCGAGGGCATCACGTTCGCCGTCGAGAACCCCACGCGGTTCTCGATCTCGGGCATCGACAAGCAGAAGGTCGGCCAGATCGCGGCCAACATCCGCCGGCTGCGCAAGTCCGACCCGTACAAGGGCAAGGGCATCCGCTACGAGGGTGAACAGGTCCGTCGCAAGGTCGGAAAGACGGGTAAGTGATCATGAGCCAGACCGAGAACCAGAAGGCCAAGCGCATCCCGCGCGGCAAGGACGCCTCCACCACGCGTCGCCTTTCGAAGACGCGTCGTCACTTCCGCCTCCGCAAGAAGATCTCCGGCACCGCCGAGCGTCCCCGCCTCGTCGTCAACCGGTCCTCGCGCCACCTGCACGTGCAGCTGGTCGACGACCTGACGGGCACCACCCTCGCCGCTGCGTCGTCCGTCGAACCCGATGTGCGCGCTCTCGAGGGCGACAAGAAGGCTCGCGGCGCGAAGGTCGGTCAGCTGATCGCCGAGCGCGCGAAGGCTGCCGGCGTGGAAGCCGTGGTCTTCGACCGCGGTGGCCACACCTACAGCGGACGCATCGCGGCCCTCGCGGACGCGGCTCGCGAAAGCGGGTTGAAGTTCTGATGACCATTTTCTCGAACGGAAGGAACGCCTGATGCCGGGACGTCAGCGGCGTGACGGCGGCAACGGCCCCGCCGGACAGAACCCCAACAGCGGTGACAACCGTGGCGGTCGCGACCGCCGCGACCGCGACTCGCGTGGCGGCAACGCTGCCGAGAAGTCGAACTACATCGAGCGTGTCGTCTCGATCAACCGTGTGTCGAAGGTCGTCAAGGGCGGTCGTCGCTTCAGCTTCACCGCTCTGGTGATCGTGGGCGACGGCAACGGCCTGGTCGGCGTCGGCTACGGCAAGGCCAAGGAAGTTCCCGCGGCCATCCAGAAGGGTGTCGAGGAAGCTCGCAAGAACTTCTTCCGCGTTCCGCTCATCGGCGGAACCATCACCCACCCCGTCCAGGGTGAGGCTGCAGCCGGTGTCGTCCTGCTGCGTCCGGCTTCGCCCGGTACCGGTGTCATCGCCGGTGGCGCAGTGCGCGCGGTGCTGGAGTGCGCGGGTGTCCACGACATCCTGTCGAAGTCGCTCGGCTCCGACAACGCCATCAACGTGGTGCACGCGACGGTTGCGGCCCTCAAGGGCCTGCAGCGTCCCGAGGAAGTCGCGGCTCGCCGTGGCCTCACCCTCGAGGAAGTTGCCCCCGCCGGCATGCTGCGCGCACGTGCACAGGCTGCTGGGAGCGTGAAGTAATGGCAGAGCTGAAGATCACCCAGATCAAGAGCACCATCGGCGCCAAGTCGAATCAGCGTGACAGCCTCCGGACCCTCGGCCTGCGGAAGATCCGCCAGTCCGTGGTTCGTGAGGACAATGCGCAGAATCGCGGCCTGATCAACGTGGTGCGTCACCTCGTCACCGTTGAGGAGGTCTGAGAATGACCATCAAGCTGCATCACCTGCGCCCGGCTCCGGGCGCGAAGACGGACAAGACCCGCGTCGGACGCGGTGAGGGTTCGAAGGGTAAGACCGCCGGCCGCGGCACGAAGGGCACCAAGGCACGCAAGAACGTGTCGCCGGCCTTCGAGGGCGGCCAGATGCCCATCCATATGCGTCTGCCGAAGCTCAAGGGCTTCAAGAACGCATTCCGTACCGAGTACCAGATCGTCAACCTCGGGGACATCGCTCGCGTGTTCCCCGAGGGTGGACAGATCGGTGTCGAGGACCTCGTGGCGAAGGGCCTGGTTCGTAAGAACCAGCTCGTCAAGGTTCTCGGCGAGGGCGAGCTGACGGTGGCCGTGCAGGTCACCGCCGACAAGTTCTCGGCCTCCGCTCAGGAGAAGATCGCTGCCGCCGGTGGCAGCGCGACCGTTCAGGCCTGATCTGAACTTTCGCGTGTGAACCACGGCTGAGAACGGCCGCGGTGCAGGCTTCTGCACCGCGGCCGTTCGCTCGTTCTCAGCGGTGACATAGGCTACCGGGCTACCCCTCTCTCCGGGGCCCACTGTTAGAGTTTCAGAGTTGTCTACCGTCCGACGGGTCCGTCTCGACCCGTCGTCCCCGATCGGCCCGCCAGGAGGATCTTTGCTTTCCGCCTTCGTCTCGGCCCTCAGGACACCGGACCTGAGGCGGAAGATTCTCATCGCCCTCGGGCTCGTGGCGCTGTACCGTCTCGGTGCATCCGTGCCGTCCCCGGGCGTCGACTACGGCAACGTCCAGGCCTGTGTGGATCAGCTCGCCGGCAGTGAACAGGCGGGGATCTACTCGCTGATCAACCTGTTCTCGGGTGGCGCGTTGCTGCAGTTGTCGGTGTTCGCGATCGGCATCATGCCGTTCATCACCGCGAGCATCATCGTGCAGCTCCTCACCGTCGTGATTCCGAGATTCGAGGAATTACGCAAGGAGGGCCAGTCCGGCCAGGCGAAGATGACGCAGTACACGCGCTATCTCGCCGTCGCTCTCGCCGTGCTGCAGGCCACCGGCATCGTCGCTCTCGCGGCCCGGGGCCAGCTGTTGCAGGGCTGCGCGGAGCCGATCCTCGCGGACGACAGCATCTTCGGCATGGTCGTGATCGTGCTGGTGATGACCGCCGGTGCTGCCGTCGTGATGTGGTTCGGTGAGCTGATCACCGAACGCGGCGTCGGCAACGGCATGTCGTTGCTGATCTTCGCGGGTATCGCGGCGGCGCTGCCCGCCGAGGGCCGCACGATCCTCGAGTCCCGCGGCGGTCTGGTCTTCGCGATCGTGTGCGTCGTGGCTCTGGCTCTGATCACCGGCGTGGTGTTCATCGAGCAGGGCCAGCGCCGGATCCCCGTCCAGTACGCCAAGCGCATGGTCGGACGCCGCATGTACGGCGGGTCGTCGACCTACCTGCCGCTCAAGGTCAACCAGGCCGGCATCATCCCTGTCATCTTCGCGTCGTCGCTGTTGTACCTGCCGAACCTGATCGCGCAGCTGACCGGTGCCACGACCGATCCCGACCCGAGCTGGTGGCAGCGGATCATCAACGAGTACCTGGTCAATCCGAACAACCCGGTCTACATCGCGATCTACTTCGCGCTGATCGTGTTCTTCGTCTTCTTCTACGTCGCCATCACCTTCAATCCGGAGGAGCGAGCCGACGAGATGAAGAAGTACGGCGGCTTCATCCCGGGCATCCGTCCGGGCCGGCCGACCGCCGAATATCTCAGCTTCGTCCTCAACCGCATCACGGTTCCGGGCTCGATCTACCTCGGTCTCATCGCGACGCTGCCGAACTTCTTCCTGTCCGGCAGCCAGACGGCTTCGAGCATCTTCGGTGGCGCCGCGGTTCTCATTCTCGTCAGTGTCGCGCTGGACACTGTCAAGCAGATCGAAAGTCAACTGATGCAGCGCAACTACGAAGGGTTCCTCAAGTGAGACTTGTACTGCTCGGTCCTCCCGGTGCCGGCAAGGGCACACAGGCCGCGATTCTGTCCGAGAAGCTCGGCGTCCCCGCGATCTCGACGGGCGACCTCTTCCGCGCCAACATCGGGCAGGGCACGCCGCTCGGCGTCGAGGCCAAGAAGTACATCGATGCGGGAGACCTCGTGCCCGCCGAGATCACGAACAACATGGTGCGTGATCGGCTCGCCGAGCCCGACGCCGCGAACGGTTTCCTCCTCGACGGTTTCCCCCGCAGCGTGGAGCAGGCCAAGGAACTCGAGAACATCCTGCGCGATCTCGGGGTGGAACTCGACGGCGTGCTGTCGTTCGTCATCGACGAGGACGTGGTCGTCGAGCGGATGCTCGCTCGCGGTCGCGCCGACGACACCGAGGACGTGATCCGCAACCGCCTCCGGGTCTACCGTGAGGAGACGGCACCGCTTCTCGACTACTACACCGATTCGATCATCACGGTCGACGCGATCGGTGAGGTCGAGGAGATCAACGAGCGGGCATTGTCCGCACTCGGAAAGTAGACGGGTAGTACGACATGGGTTTCGGGCGCAAGCGCTCAGTGGTTCCGTTCCGCACCTCGGGTGAACTCGACGCGATGGCGGCGGCCGGAGCCGTGGTCGGTTCCGCACTCGTCGCAGTGCGCGAGGCCGCCAAGCCGGGCGTGAGCACCCTCGAACTCGACCAGGTGGCGGAATCGGTCATCCGTGACGCGGGGGCCGTTCCGTCCTTCCTGGGCTACCACGGTTTCACCGGTTCGATCTGCTCGTCGGTCAACGAGGTCGTCGTCCACGGCATCCCGTCGGCGTCGGTGATCCTCGCCGAAGGCGACCTCGTCTCGATCGACTGCGGAGCGATCCTCGACGGCTGGCACGGCGACTCGGCGTGGACCTTCGGGATCGGCGAGCTGTCGCAGGCCGACGCCGACCTGAGCGAAGCGACCCGCCTGTCGCTCGAGGCCGGTATCGCCGCGATGCTCCCGGGCAACCGTCTGACCGACGTCTCCCATGCGATCGAGCAGGGTACGCACGCCGCGGAGAAGCTGCACGGGCGGTCGTACGGGATCGTCGACGGCTACGGCGGGCACGGCATCGGCCGCGAAATGCACATGGACCCCTTCCTCCCGAACGAGGGCAAGCCGGGTAAGGGCCCGAAATTGGTCGTCGGCTCGGTGCTCGCCGTCGAGCCGATGCTCACCCTCGGCACCTACGAGACCGAGGTCCTCGACGACGAGTGGACGGTCGTGACCGTCGACGGCAGCAGGGCCGCGCACTGGGAGCACACCGTCGCGGTCACCGAGGACGGTCCGCGGATCCTCACGCTCCGCCCCGAGTGACGAGCCGGGTCACACCTCGACGAGGAGCGTGACGGGTCCGTCGTTGACGAGGCTCACCTGCATGTGGGCACCGAACTTTCCGGTCTCCACCGTCGCCCCGAGATCGCGCAGTGCGTTCGCGAAGGCGTCGACGAGCGGTTCGGCCACCGTCCGCGGGGCGGCCGCGGACCACGACGGGCGCCGGCTCTTGCGGGTGTCGGCCATCAGGGTGAACTGACTGACCACCAGGATCGGCGCATCGACGTCCGAGGCCGATTTCTCGTCGTCCAGGATGCGCATCGTCCACACCTTCCGGGCGAGTGTCGCCGCCTTGCCGGCATCGTCGTCGTGAGTGACACCGACGAGCACGAGCAGGCCGTGACCACCCTCGGCCGGAGTGATCCGGGACACCTCGGTGCCGTCCACCGCCACCCTCGCAGTGGTCACCCGCTGAATCAACGCCCGCACGTGACGTCCTCCACTTCCGTCGTCGTCGATGTGTGCTCATTTGTCCTGCACGGGCAACGTCCCGTACCATTGATCGGTGGTGCGCGCTGCGCTCCGATCGGTTCCGCGTCGAATTCTTCTCGAATGTCGGTTCGTGCCGGTCACGGAGTTGCCGAGCGTCACGGTAACGGATGCCGATGCAACCACTACACCGAACGACGGATCGCGGAGGATATGGCTAAGAAAGACGGCGCAATCGAGGTCGAGGGCCGGGTTATCGAACCGCTGCCCAATGCGATGTTCCGCATCGAGCTGGAGAACGGGCACAAGGTGCTCGCTCACATCAGCGGCAAGATGCGTCAGCACTACATTCGTATCCTTCCCGAGGACCGCGTTGTCGTGGAGCTTTCTCCCTACGACCTCACGCGTGGACGCATCGTCTACCGCTACAAGTAACGAAGCTTCCCCGGCCACTCGGTCGGGGAGAATCATGTCGCCGGGCCGGTTCGCCGTGTCCGGCGGCGCACATACAGGAGATCGGACTTACGTGAAGGTTCAGCCTAGCGTCAAGAAGATCTGCGAGAAGTGCAAGGTGATCCGCCGTAACGGGCGGGTCATGGTGATCTGCGAGAACCTGCGCCACAAGCAGCGTCAGGGCTAGATCCACCTTCGTCTCGAAGATCTGCTTGGCAACAAGCACGAAGACCTTCCAGCACCAGTCGCGTGGTTACGATCCTCGATCCGTCGAGGAGCTACGCGATCAACCCCCGGTTCGGAGGCCGGGGCCCCACTGTGTTTATCGACTCACACAGTTCTTCGACGCAGGGGACGGGCTGGGAGCAGACCTCCGCACACCGAATAGGAATGCCACATGGCACGTCTCGCAGGTGTCGATCTTCCCCGCGAAAAGCGGATGGAGATCGCACTCACGTACATCTACGGCATCGGCCGTACCCGCTCCAAGGAGATCCTCGAGGCCACCGGCGTCAGCCCGGACCTGCGCAGCAAGGATCTGACGGACGAGGACCTCGCCAAGCTCCGCGAGTACATCGAGGAGAGCTACAAGGTCGAGGGCGACCTCCGTCGCGAGGTTCAGGCGGACATCCGCCGCAAGATCGAGATCGGCTGCTACCAGGGCCTGCGACACCGTCGTGGTCTGCCCGTGCGTGGACAGCGCACCAAGACCAACGCCCGCACCCGTAAGGGTCCGAAGCGCACCGTCGCAGGAAAGAAGAAGTAATGCCTCCCAAGTCACGCAGCACCGGTCCGAAGAAGACCCAGAAGGCCCGGCGCAGGGACAAGAAGAACGTTCCGCACGGTGCCGCTCACATCAAGAGCACGTTCAACAACACCATCGTGTCCATCACGGACCCGCAGGGCAACGTGATCTCCTGGGCGTCCTCCGGCCACGTCGGCTTCAAGGGTTCGCGCAAGTCGACCCCGTTCGCCGCGCAGCTCGCCGCCGAGAACGCCGCCCGCAAGGCGCAGGAACACGGTGTCAAGAAGGTCGACGTCTTCGTCAAGGGCCCGGGCTCGGGCCGCGAGACGGCGATCCGTTCGCTCCAGGCCGCAGGCCTCGAGGTCGGCACCATCTCCGATGTCACGCCCCAGCCGCACAACGGCTGCCGGCCGCCCAAGCGTCGTCGCGTCTAATACGGGAAAGGAAAAGGTTCTAAGTCATGGCACGTTATACCGGTCCCGTTACCCGTAAGTCGCGTCGTCTCCGTGTCGACCTGGTCGGAGGCGATCAGGCCTTCGAGCGCCGCCCCTACCCGCCCGGCCAGCACGGCCGCGCGCGGATCAAGGAGAGCGAATACCTGCTCCAGCTGCAGGAGAAGCAGAAGGCTCGCTTCTCCTACGGCATCATGGAGAAGCAGTTCCGTCGCTACTACGAAGAGGCTGCCAGCCGCCCCGGCAAGACCGGTGAGGTCCTGCTGACCATCCTCGAGTCGCGTCTGGACAACGTCGTCTACCGTGCCGGCCTCGCCCGCACGCGTCGTCAGGCCCGCCAGCTGGTGAGCCACGGCCACTTCCTGGTCAACGGCAAGAAGGTCGACATCCCCAGCTACCGCGTCTCGCAGTACGACATCATCGATGTCCGCGAGAAGTCGCTGAGCACGCTGCCCTTCCAGGTCGCCCGTGAGACCCAGGGCGAGCGCCCGATCCCGGGTTGGCTGCAGGTCGTCGGTCCGCGTCTGCGGGTGCTGGTCCACCAGCTCCCTGAGCGCGCACAGATCGACATCCCGCTGCAGGAGCAGCTGATCGTCGAGTACTACTCGAAGTAGGACACCTCGGTGTCGTGGTGTCCTCCGGTCCGTCCGGGCGGGAGGACACCGCTCCATTCCACTAGGGCGTCATATAGCGGACGCCCACAAGGAGGCAACAGATGCTCATCTCTCAGCGACCCACACTGACCGAAGAGGTCATCGCTGAAAACCGCTCGAAGTTCGTCATCGAGCCGCTCGAGCCTGGCTTCGGGTACACCCTCGGCAACTCGCTTCGTCGCACCCTGCTCTCCTCGATCCCGGGCGCAGCCGTCACCAGCATCCGCATCGACGGTGTGCTCCACGAGTTCACCACGGTTCCCGGCGTGAAGGAGGATGTCACCGACATCATCCTGAACCTCAAGGGCCTCGTGGTCAGCTCGGAAGAGGACGAGCCGGTCACCATGTACGTCCGCAAGCAGGGACCCGGCACCGTGACGGCCGGCGACATCGTGCCCCCGGCCGGTGTCACCATCCACAACCCGGACCTGCACATCGCCACCCTGAACGACAAGGGCAAGCTGGAGATCGAGCTCGTCGTCGAGCGCGGTCGCGGCTATGTTCCGGCCGTGCAGAACAAGGCGTCCGGCGCCGAGATCGGCCGTATCCCGGTCGACTCGATCTACTCGCCGGTGCTCAAGGTCACGTACAAGGTGGAAGCGACCCGCGTCGAGCAGCGCACCGACTTCGATCGGCTGATCCTCGACGTGGAGACCAAGAACTCGATCAGCGCGCGGGACGCGCTCGCCTCGGCGGGCAAGACCCTCGTGGAGCTCTTCGGTCTGGCTCGTGAGCTGAACGTCGAAGCAGAAGGCATCGAGATCGGTCCCTCGCCCGCCGAGGCCGACCACATCGCCTCCTTCGGACTTCCGATCGAGGACCTCGACCTCACGGTCCGGTCCTACAACTGCCTCAAGCGCGAGGGTGTTCACACCGTCGGCGAGCTCGTGGCACGCACGGAATCCGACCTGCTCGACATCCGCAACTTCGGCCAGAAGTCCATCGACGAGGTCAAGGTCAAGCTGCACTCGCTCGGCCTGTCCCTCAAGGACAGCCCGGCATCGTTCGATCCCAGCACCGTCGCCGGCTACGACGCCGCGACCGGTACCTGGAGCGACACCGACGCCGGCTCCTTCGGTGACAACGACGGCAACGAGGACTACGCCGAGACCGAGCAGCTGTAGCAGCTCACGGTCCGTTACTAGGAGAAAATCATGCCCAAGCCCAAGAAGGGCGCCCGCTTCGGCGGATCGGCCTCGCATCAGAAGGCGCTCATGGCCAACCTGGCCACTGCGCTCTTCGAGCACGGTCGTATCACCACCACCGAGGCCAAGGCCAAGGCCCTGCGCCCCTACGCCGAGAAGCTCGTCACGCACGCGAAGGCCGGCACGCTGGCTTCGCGCCGTGAGGTGCTGAAGGTCATCCGCAACAAGGACGTCGTCCACGCCCTGTTCGCGGAGATCGGTCCTTCCTTCGAGGACCGCAACGGCGGTTACACCCGCATCATCAAGACGATGCCGCGCAAGGGCGACAACGCCCCCATGGCCATCATCGAGCTGGTGCGCGAGAAGACCGTCACCTCCGAGGCCGACCGCGCTCGCCGCGTCGCAGCTTCGCAGGCTCCCGCCGAGGACAACGCGGTCGAGGCCGTCGAGTCCGAGGCCACCGATGCCGAGGTCGCGAACGCCGACGCCGTCGTCGACGGTATCGAGGACACCAACGCCACGGCTGCCGACGCACCCGAGGCGGACGAGGCCAAGAAGGACTAGTCCACTTGGTTTCGGCATCTGCTGAAGCTCACGAGCCCGCTGCCCCTTCGGGGGGTGGCGGGCTCGTGGCTTCGGACGAGACCCCTGACGGGGACACCCTCACGCGTCTGCGACTCGACATCTCCTACGACGGCACCGACTTCTCGGGCTGGGCCCGGCAACCGGGCCGGCGGACCGTGTGCGGCGAGATCGAGGACAAGCTCTCGGCGATCGTGCGATCACCCGTCCTGCTGACCGTCGCCGGTCGGACAGACGCCGGGGTGCACGCGAGCGGTCAGGTCGCCCACGTCGATGTCCCGACGGCAGCGCTACCCGACGACCCGGCCCGCTGGATCCGCCGTCTCGCGCGGTTCCTTCCGCGCGACGTGCGGGTCACCGGCATCTCGGTCGCCCCCGAGCACTTCGATGCACGCTTCTCCGCCATCCGGCGTCACTACGAATACCGGCTGACCACCGCGGTGTACGGTGCCGACCCGTTGCGTGCCCGTGACATCGTGGCGTGGCCGAAGGGCGTCGACCTCGATGCGATGCAACAGGCTTCGCGCTCACTGCTCGGTCTCCACGACTTCGCCGCCTTCTGCAAGCGTCGCGAGGGCGCGACGACCGTACGCGAACTACAGCGTTTCGACTGGACGCGGGAAGGTGACATTCTCACCGCCTACGTGAGCGCCGACGCCTTCTGCTGGTCGATGGTGCGCAGTCTCGTCGGCGCGGCGCTGGCGGTGGGGGAGGGGCGCCGCAGTGTCGAGTGGATGACGTCGTTGCTCGACGAGCGCGAGCGCGCGGCCGCCGTCGCCGTGGCTCCGGCCCACGGATTGTCACTCGTCCGGGTCGACTACCCTGCGGACGGAGAACTTGCCGCGCGCAATGTCGCGACGCGGGAGATGCGCGGGCCCATCACGCCCGGCTGTTGCGGATGAAAGGGACGAGCTTGCGCGGACGACGGTATGCACTCACAGGAGCGATCGGGGCGCTGGTCCTGTCGTCACTCGTCCTTCCCGGCACGCCGATCGCACTCGCCGATCAGCTGCCGGCGGCTGCGACCGGCGAGATCGCTTCGCAGGTCGCGACCGTCGAACGGATCGAGAAGCACACCGACCGCGACTGGTCGTTGTTCGTGTACTCCCCGTCCATGGGACGCTCGATCGAACTGCAGGTGCTGCGTCCCGCGGACACCGGATCACCGCGACCGGTCTTCTATCTGCTCAACGGTGCCGGTGGCGGCGAGGACCAGGCCAACTGGCGCGAGCAGACGGATGTCGTCGACTTCTTCGCGGACAAGAACGTCAACGTCGTGACGCCGATCGGGGGCGCCTTCAGCTACTACACCGACTGGCTGGAGGACGACCCCGTTCTCGGGCGCAACAAGTGGACGACCTTCCTCACCGAAGAAGTTCCGCCCGTGGTGGATCGGGCACTCGGAGCCAGCGGGCGGAATGCGATCGCAGGCGTGTCGATGTCGGCGACCTCGGCGCTGGCCCTCGCGGAGCAGGCACCTCATCTGTACCAGGCAGTCGGCTCGTACAGCGGATGCGCCGAGACGGCGACGGAGGTGGGTTCCCGCTACGCCGAGATCGTGGTGGCCTTCGGGGGCGGCGAGGTCGAGAACATGTGGGGCCCGGTCGGTGGAACCCACTGGCAGGAGCAGGATGTCGTGCTCAATGCCGAGAAGCTGCGCGACAAGGCGGTATTCGTCTCGTCGAGCAGCGGTGTGCCCGGCGCTCACGAGTTGCGGGCGTGGGAGCAGTCCGGTGTCGCCGTCCTTCCCGACCTGGCGCTGCTGGGACTGATCGAGGCCGGCGTGCACGACTGCACGGCTCGGCTGCGCCGTGCGCTCGACGAGGTGGGGGTCGAGGCGACCTATTCGATCCGGCCCGACGGCACCCACACCTGGGGGTACTGGCAGGAAGCGCTGCACGAATCGTGGCCCGTGCTCGGTGAGGCCATCGGAGCCTGATCCGGAAAGTGCTGTGGGGGTGGGATCGTCGCGATCCCACCCCCACAGTCGTTCTCACGCGTCCAGCGAGCCGAGGATCATGCGGGTCTGTCAACGCGAGGTGCTCGAGGTGCGAGAGAGGACCTCGGCGATCATGCGATGTCCCTCCGCCTCGTAGGGTTCGTCCCCCACGTGGAACGCCCAGACCGCGACCGCGACCGCCGCCCGGACCCGTTGGCGGAACCACGCTCCCGGCTCGCGGGGATCGTCTCCGTAGCCTCTCAGGAAAGCATCTTCGGCACCCGGGACCCGCAGGAATTCGCGTGCCGACAGGCGCTCGAAGTCCTCGGCGGCGGGCCGCAGTGCGGCACGCCCGAAGTCGATCACCTTCACGAAACCGGACTCGTCGGCCAGCCAGTTCCGGCCCTGCCAGTCACCGTGGGTGGGTACCAGCACGACCGCCGGGGTCGGCCATTCCCCGATCATGGACCGCAACCGACGGGTGATCTCGGGCCCGATGCGGTGGGGGGCGGCGAGCCACCTCGCGGTCTTCACGTTCGCGGATCGCTCGTATCCGTCGTCGAGGACGCCTTCCTGCGCATGGAACTCGGCGAGGAGCGAACCTGCCTGTTCGTAGACGTCGAGCGCAGCCGCCGCGCGTGTGCCGTGGATCAGACGCCCCGGGAGATATTCCGTCACGACGAGTTTCGCCGCCCGGTCGGCGAACACCATCCGTGCGGCGCGCCCCTGCCGCACCCACGGCGCCGTCCATCTCTCGTGGGCGTCGATCTCGCGGGCGATGTGACGGTCCGGAGCGCCCCCGGCCTTGACGACGAGCCGCCCTTCCCCGGTGTCCACCGCGAGGACGGTGGTCGCGACCAGCCCCCAGCTCATGTCCTCGACGACGACGGTACGGCCGAACCGCTGCGTCAGCAGACGACGTTGGTGTGGTGTGAGCCGCTCCAGGGCATCCGGCATGAAGGCACTTTATCGGTCTTTCCGCGCGGCGGCTGTCGTCCGAACGGTCATCCCGCGAGCGACCGCGCGATCACCAGCCGCTGAATCTGGTTGGTGCCTTCGAAGATCTGCGTGATCTTCGCGTCGCGCATGAAGCGCTCGACGGGGAAGTCCCGCGTGTAGCCGTATCCACCGAGAACCTGGACGGCGTCGGTCGTGACCTTCATCGCGGCGTCGGTGGCCACGAGCTTGGCGACCGACGCCTGGCGGGAATAGGGGAGTCCGGCGTCCTTGCGGCGCGCGGCGTCGAGATAGGTCGCGCGGGCCGAATCGACCGCCGCGGCCATGTCGGCGAGGACGAAGCCGAGACCCTGATGGTCGATGATGCGTTTGCCGAATGCCTGCCGTTCCTTGGCGTAGGCGGTCGCCTCGTCGAGTGCCGCCTGGGCCAGACCCGTCGCGACCGCGGCGATCCCGAGACGCCCGGAATCGAGCGCGCTGAACGCGATCGGCAGTCCCTGCCCCTCGGCGCCGATCCGGCGCTCGGCCGGGACGAAGGCATCGTCGTAGTGGGCGGAAGTGGTGGGAATCGCGTGCAGTCCCATCTTCTCCTCCGGTTTGCCGAAGGACAGACCCTCGGTGCCGGCGGGGACGAGGAAGCACGAGATGCCCTTGCTGCCGGTGTCGGCCGTGCGGGCGAACAGGGTGTAGAAGTCGGCCTTGCCGCCGTTGGTGATCCACGCCTTGGAGCCGGTGATCCGGTACCCGCCGTCGACGGGCTTCGCACGACACGCGAGTGCGGCGGCATCGGATCCGGCCTGCGGCTCGGACAGGCTGTATGCGCCGATGGTGGTGCCGCCCAGCATCTCGGGAAGCCAGGTGCTCTTCTGCTCGTCGGTGCCGTGGGTGGCGAGCGCGAAGCACGACAGGCCGTGCACACTGACCGCGACCGCGACCGCCGCCCAGCGGGCGCCGAGCTCTTCGAGCACCTGCAGGTAGACCTCGTACGGCTGGTCGCCGCCACCGAACTCCTCGGGATACGGCAGGCTCAGCAGCCCCGCGGCGCCGAGTGCGGGGAAGACGCCTTCGGGGAAGGTCTCGTTGCGTTCGTGCTCGTCGACGCGCGGCGCGAGCACCTTGTCGGCGACCTCGCGGGTGAGGTCGATAAGGTCGTAGGCCTCACGGGTGGGTAGCAGACGCTCGACGGGCACGGTGGTTCCTCCTGCGGAGTGCTGGGAACGAGAAGTAGTACTGAGGACGATACTGCAGTACTGTATTCCGTATGGCAAGAGTCGGTAGCCGGCGTTTCACCGCGCGGCAGACGCAACTGTTCGACGACCTGGTCGCGCTGTTCCTGGCGGAAGGCTTCGCGCATCTGACGCTGGACGACATCGCAGCCCGGCTCAGCTGCTCGAAATCGACGCTCTACGCCCTCGCGGAGAGCAAGGACCGGCTCGTCCACGCGGCCACCGTGCACTTCTTCAAAGGCGCCGCCGAACGTGTCGAGGCCGACGTCGCGCGGGCCGCGGACGCACAGGCACGCATCACCGCCTATCTCGAAGCGGTCGGGCGCGAACTCGAACCGGCCTCCACCCGCTTCATGGAAGACGTCGCACACACACCGGTCGCCCGTGAGGTGTACGAACGTAACACCCGATTCGCCGCGGACCGCGTCCGTCAGCTCATCGCCGACGGTGTCGGAGCCGGCCGCCTGCGCGAGGTCCACACGGCCTTCGTGGCCGATCTGGTCGCGTCGGTCATGGTGCGAATCCAGCAACGGCAGGTCGCCGAGGCGACCGGACTCGAGGACGCGCGAGCCTACCGGGAACTCGCCGCACTGCTCGCCCACGGCCTCGCCGCCGCACCGCACCTACGATCGACTCCATGACCACTGCGCCGCCGGCATCCGCACCGCACGACCCGATCCGCCTCGCGGTCGTCGTCGCGAGCGTGCGCGCCGGCCGCATCGCGCCGACGGTCGCCGACTGGTTCGTCTCCACCGCCCGTCGGCGCGGCGAGTTCGACATCGACGTCCTCGACCTCGCCGAGATCCCGCTCCCGCAGGACCTGTCGGGTGGACCGGGCGCCGAGGCCTTCACGCGGCGCATCGGCGCAGCGGACGCTTTCGTGATGGTGACCTCCGAGTACAACCACGGCTATCCCGCCGCGCTGAAAACCGCGATCGACACCGTCAAGCACGAATGGCGCACCAAGCCGGTCGGATTCGTCTCCTACGGCGGCCTGTCCGGTGGCCTGCGGGCAGTGGAGCAGCTGCGACAGGTCGTCGTCGAGGTCCATATGGTGCCGGTGCGGCAATCGGTGAGCTTCCACCGAGTCAAACACGCCTTCGCGCCGGACGGCACCACCACAGACGAGGCCGCGATCGACGGCGCGCAGCGCATGCTCGACCAGCTCCGATGGTGGGCTCGGACCGTGCGTGCCGGACGCGCGCACGACCGCTATCCGGGCTGACCGGCGGAGGGTCGACGAGCCGACGCGTGTGCGCGCCCGAGATGGGTGCTCTCCGCCGCGATCGTCACGAGGGTCAGAGGCGTGCGTTCGCCGCCCGCCGACAGGACGACCCGGTCCCCGGACGCCCCCGGTTGCAGCAGGGAGACCGTCGGTCTCTCGCGTGGCCATCCGTCCGGATGGAGGTGCACGTGGATCACCGTCGCGTGCGGTGCGGACGGCACCGGCCGGACGCCGTCGTAGACCACGGTGTCGAAATCGTGGTCGCCGGCGTACTCACCTGCGATCCGCAACCGGTCGGGTCCGGCGGCGGACTCGACCAGGGAGCGCCAGGAGGCCGGACGGTCGGTGTGGAGCAGGACCCGCGCGCCTACCGCCACGGACCGGAAGACGACCTGCTGGGCGAGATACAACTCTCCCGCGAGGTACACCGTGCGGATGCCCGGACCGGTCAGGCGTGCGGTGACGGCGCGCCCGGCGCCGTCCGAGCCGACGAGTTGCCCGCACCCCCCGGTCGGCAAAGCGAGCGCATCGAGTTCCCCGGCACACCACTCCCGCAGCGGGACGAGTCCTTCCAGGCGGGGAACACCGAGCGGTAAGGCGGCCGCCAGGGATTCGTGGTGGCGTCCGTGCGCCTGCAGTAGCCCCGCGACGGCCGGGGCCTCCGGGCTCCGGGTGACGAATCGAGCCAGTGCTCCCACCCGCACCGTGCCGTGATCACCCGGTCGCAAGCGGATCACGAGCGTCGAGGACGAAGTCGGGTGACTCCAGACCGCGGTCGTGCGGTGACGATCGACCGCACGGGGATCGAAGGACCCTCCGGTACCGAAACCGGTGGAGAGCACGACGTGCCGTCGTGCCCGGCCCCATTCCGCGGTCGGTACGCCCTGTGACACGCGCAGCCCGGCCTGCTCGACCTCGCCCGCGGTGAGCAACCGGGCGGGGTGCCCCTCGTCGGCGAGGACGCGGAGCACTCGCCGGGCCGCCGCGACGATCGTCCGGGCCACACCCTCGGAGCCTCCGCCCCGGCGGGCCGCGGCATCCGCGCAGGAGGTGGCGTCGAGTCGGAGCACGAGCCGGACCGTACGTTCCGCGGCGGCCGGAAGAGGGCCCACCAGCTGCGCGTAGGCCTGCCCGGCGGGAGTCGAGTCGCGGAGCCGGCAGCCGTGCATCACGACGTCGATCCCGTCGAGGACGGCATCGTGCCGGTGCAGGCACGCGGCGATTGCGGCGAGAGGAAGGGTCCGGCCCGGATCCTCGCTGTCGCGGCCGAGACGGGTGAGGGTGCCGGTGGGCGGCGCCAGCTCCAGTACGACGCTCACGAAAGGACCGTCCCATCGCAGCCCCACCGGCCGCGCCGCGGCCGGGTGGAAGTCGTGGACAGCCGCCGCTCCGGGCAGGGCACCGGAGCCTCGGGGGAGAAAGGTGGACACCCATTCGACGATGTCGCGGCCCCCCGCCCGGACCAGGAACAGTGCGCAGAACGGCACCGCGAGCGCGCACGCCGCCCACGCGGATGCCCCCAGGGCCAGTGCGACCGCCCACACGAGGATCCCCACGCCCTGCGCACTCGACAACCGGACGGCGGTACGACTTCTCGCATCACCCGACGCGAGTACGCTCCCGTGCATCGATCCCCCCGAACCTCGGCCGGCCGCTCTCGGGCGCATTCCGGCTCCCCCTCGCCCCGCGCGACACGCGTGCGGTCACCGCCCCCGCAGGACTGTACTGTGTTGCGCCAGAGAGCGTGCCGTACGGGGGGAGATCCATGGCAGCGCAACCGACCACGCGATGGCAGGTCAGTGGATACCGATTCCTGGCCAGGCGCACGGATCACGCGCTGGTACGAGGTGACGTGCGAATGATCCACGACCCCATGCGTTCCCAGTCCCGGTCCTTCGTCGTGGGAGTGGTCGTCGCGTGTCTCGTACTGGGGGCGTGTGCCGCACTGGCGCTGTTCCGTCCTCAGGACCGGATCGGCGATGCCGCTGTCGTCGTCGGACGTGATTCGGGCGCCCTCTACGTCGCGATCGACACCACCTTTCATCCGGTCCTCAATCTCGCTTCGGCCCGTCTGATCCTGGGTTCGCCCGCCGAACCCGCAGTAGTGGCGGACGAGGAATTGTCGAGTCGTCCGCGCGGGCCACTGGTGGGAATCCCCGGTGCGCCGTCCTCCCTCGCCCACGATCCGGAGGAGACCTCGTGGACGGTGTGCGACATCGTGGACCCGAACGGTCTGCACTCCGCAACCACCGCCGTGCTCGCGGGCACGCCCGATCACCGCGCAGGATCGGTGCTCCCGCGGGACGAAGCGCTCCTGGTCTCGTCGGAGGGCCGCTACCACCTGCTGTACGACGGCAGACGCGCGGAGATCGATCCGGACGACCGCTCAGTCCTGCGACTGCTCGGCATCGATCTCACCCGAGCCCGTCCGGCGAGCCCCGGGCTCCTCGCCGCCGTTCCGGAAGGGCCGAAGCTGTCGGCACCGCACATCCCCGGCGCGGGAGGTCCTCCGTCCGTGCCCATTCCGGATGTACGCGTCGGATCGGTCGTCGCCGTCTCCGAGCCGGACGGGCAGAGTTTCCACGTGGTACTCACGAACGGCACGCAGGAGATCTCACGCTTCACCGCCCACCTCCTCCACTCCTCGGATTCCCAGGGGGCGAACGAGATTCCGTCGGTCCCGCCCGACGTGCTCGCGGAGGCACCTCCGGTACACGAACTCCCGGTGGACACCTTCCCGGAAGTCGTGCCGACCGTCGTCGACCCGGGCGACATGCCGGTCGCCTGTTCGACCTGGCGGTCCGTGCCGGCCGAGGACGACAGGCACCGGTCGTCGCTGGGCCTGTCGGCCGGTACCGCACTGCCCACGGGACAGGACGCGGTGCCGGTCGTACCGGCGCAGGCCGACGGTGGGGGCCCGCAGGCCGACGCGATCCACCTATCACCGGGCCGCGGGCGGTACGTGCAGGCCACGTCCCTCACCTCCGCCACCGACCGGCGCGGATCGTTGTTCTACGTAGCGGACACCGGTGTCCGCTACGGCATTGTCGATGCGGAGGCCGCCGAAGCCCTCGGGTTCACGGGTCCACCGGCCCGGGTTCCGTGGCCGATCCTGCACCTGTTCGCTCCGGGACCCTCGCTCGGCAGAGCGCAGGCCCTGCTCGCGCACGACGGCATCGCCCCCGACCCCGGTGCGGTGCCCGTGAGCGCCGGCAACTGATCGCTCAGCCGCGTGACCGCGCGAGCCGTCGCGCCGGCGTGGTGAGGACGAGACCGAGAACGGTCGTGGCAATGACGGCCGCCGCCGCGATCAGCGCGATGCTGCGCGGCCGGTGATCCGGTACCGGCGGAGGGGCGGGCTCGTCGACGGGGACCGGTGGTGCCGGTACCGCGCGCTCGGCCGGCAGAGGGGCGGTGACGGCCGCGAGCGGATCGACGACGCCGTGTCCCACGCGCGGATTCCACCCTTCCGCCGGCGCGTGGGCAGTGCTCTCCACGCGGGCCATCACCTCGCGGGCCGTCAGGTGCGGGTACCGTGCCCGCACCAGCGCGACCGTCGCCGCGACCAGCGGTGCAGCGAAGCTCGTACCGGACACCGCCCTGCCACTCTCCGGGCCGGGGATCAGGTCGGCCAGGCCGGCGCTGCGGGGATCGAGGAACACCGATGCGCTTCCCGGAGCCGCGACATCCACCCACGGCCCGGGAAGGCTGTACTCGGCGGGAGTGCCGTCGTCCTCGACGGCGCCGACGGTGAGGACGTAGTCGTCGTACCACGCGGGGGACGCCAGGGTGGCGACCGATTCCCACGGATCCGCACCGGGATCCACCGGATCGACGGAGGCGGGATTACCCTCGCGGCAGGTGTCGAGATTGCCTGCGGCCGCGACGACTACCGCATCGTGCACGTCGGTTGCGTACTGCACTGCAGCTCCCAGGGCGCCGTCCGACATGCCCTCGGCGACGGTCCGGCAGGCGACCTCCGAGATGTTGACGACGGTCGCTCCGAGATCCGCGGCGCGACGGACGGCCGACGCGAGGGTCCTCACATCGCCGTATCCGGAAGCGTTGCGTGCCGCCTCGTCGTCCGGGCGGGATCGGTCGGCGAAATGACCGCTGGACTGCCGGATCGCGATCAATCCGACGTCAGGGGCACCGCCGGCGAAACCCGAGCCGGGTGTCGGGCGCGCAGCGATCAGTCCTGCGACGAGAGTGCCGTGCGCGTCGCAGTCGTCGGTACCGTCCCCCGTGGAGACGTAATCGCCGCCGGGTACCGGGATCGGCAGTCGCGGATGCGGATGGACGCCGGTGTCGATCACCGCGACCACCTGCCCGGCTCCCCGCGTGACGGGCCAGACGGACGCGAAATCGAGGCTCTGCTGCGCGTGCGGGATCCGCGGTCCGTCGACGGCATCCGGAAGATCCGCGCACTGCACCCGCAGTTCGGTCGCTTCGGGAGGTGACGGGTTCGCCGCGGGAGGCAGGAGAGTGGGATCCGGTACCGGCGGGGCGGCCGCCGCGACTCCCACCGCCGTGGCGGACGCGACCAGGACGATCACGGCCGGGGCCCGGCACCAGCGGCGCAGTCGATCCGTCACAGTCCGCGGACGGCCGCGTACAGGCCGGCGACCCAGCACGCCACGGGCACGATCGTCGCGACGGTCGCGTATTCGGCGAACTCGGCGAGCCGCCGCTGCACCGGGGTGAACGTCCGCCTCGGTGCGACCGTGCCGAACACGAAACCGGCACACGCGAGGGCGGAAGCGGAGACGAACACCGCCCACGGCGGCAGCGCTCCCGTCGCCGCGGCGCCCGCGATCAGGCCGAGCAGCAGCACGACCCCACCCGCCACGAGTGGAACTGCCTGCGCGGCCGCCGTGTACGTGCGTCCCCGGAAGACCAGCACGATGCCTGCCGCGACGGCCAGCACCGGTCCCGGAAGGAATATCTGTCCCTCCCACGGGAAGGCCGCACACCAGGCTCCGCCGGCCGTGAGGACGACGACCGCGTGGACGAGCCCCGTGAGGATGCTCCGGGCCTGCTCGGCACGACGTTCGAGTTCGGCGGTCGAGGGCAGGCCCGACGCAGTTCCGTCCTCGGCCGCCTCCGTATCGAGGCGAGCCCCGGGCGAAGGGACCGGAGGGATCGGAAGCTTCGCGAGAATACCCGCGAGGCGAGGCGCCGATCCGGCGAGAAGCAGTGCCGCGACGACCGTTCCCGCCCCGAGAGCCCGCGGACCGAGGCCGGTGGTGGACGCGAGGACACCCGTCACCAGTACGCCCGCCGAGGTGGTGGCGACCGCAGTGCAGGTCGCGAGACCGAGACGCGTGATCCGGACCGCGACCACCGCGACCGCGCCGGTGAGCACCGCGGCGAGGACGAGACGAGGAGCAGGGTCCTGTCCCGGGACCAGCAGCGCTCCGGCGGTGAAGGCGGGTGGGAACGCGCACCACGACAGTGCGGTGGCTGTGCGTCGATCGTGGTGGAGACCGGCGAGGATGCCGGCCGCCAGCACGAGCATCAGCGACAGGGCGGCACACACTCCGCCTGCCACCGAGCGTCCCGCACCGTCGGGCAGGAAGAACAACGGCGTGCAGCCCGCGACGAGCGCGGCAGGGCCCAGGACGGCGGCGACGAGGCCTGCGGGCTCCGGCCCCCAGGGGATCGCCGTCCGGTTCGAGGCCGCGATGCTGTACACCACGTCGTCGAACAGTGGCGGCGGAGCGGGAGATCCGGCGTCCTGGAGGACGAGGATCTCGCCGTCGCGGACGCCCTGCTCGTCCAGGCTCGCTGCGCCGGACAGGGGAGCGCGACCGATCCTTGCGAGCACCCAGCTGTCGGGTTCCGTGCGTTCGGGTGTCACGTCGAAGTCGTTGTCCTGCCGGTGCCCGGCCACGAGATCCACGATGCCCGGCAGCAGGAGCGCCACCGGAACGTCGAGTGGCAGGGCGAGATCGACCTCGGTGTGCCGGGCGAGCACCGTCAGCCGGCACAGATCCGGGGCGCCCACCTGCCCCGGGGTCTCGGATCGCGCACGCACAGATGTCATCGGCCTCGGTTCCCCCCGTCCCTGCAAGTCCGAACGACGCAGACCATACGACATCCTCGCGGCCGCTGTCCCGTTCGAGATCCGGCCCCCGACGGAACAGCTCGCGAAGACACGAGTCGTCACCGGGAGACGAGGGTGGAGAAGTCGATCCTGTGGGTTAGTCTTCCCCGATCGCGGGCCGTAGGGGGCGGCCGGCGACGTCCCGGGGGGTGGCGACGTGAGTACCGTACGTTTCGTGCGCAGGGCGAGGCGGGAAGCGCCGCGCGTGCCCAGCGGTGACATGAGTGTTCAACCACCGCCGGACATTCCCCGGGCTACGCCCGGAAATCTGCTCACGAAGTTGCTGCCCTTGGTGATGGTCGCGGCGATGATCGGGATGGTCGCGCTGATGTTCACCTCCGGGGCGGCGCGCAGCCCCATGGCGATGATCTTCCCGCTCATGATGGTCGTGTCCCTGGTGGGCATGCTCGCGAACGGCGGCCGCGGCGGCGGGGCGAAGACGGCGGAGACGAACGAGGACCGCAAGGACTACCTGCGGTATCTCGACAGGTTACGGCGAGAGGTCACCGAGACCGCACAGGAACAACGCCGGGCGCTGGAATGGACGCATCCCGATCCGGCGCTGTTGTGGACCCTCGCCGGCAGCGTTCGGATGTGGGAGAGACGCACCACGGATCCGGACTTCGGTCATGCGCGGGTCGGCCGCGGTGGTCAGCGCCTGGCCACCCGCCTCGTTCCTCCCGAAACCGGACCGGTCGAGGACCTCGAACCCGTCGCGGCCGTCTCGCTCCGCCGTTTCGTGCGCGCCCACTCCGTGGTGCCGGCCCTGCCGACCGCCGTGTCCCTGAGAGGGTTCGCCTCGATCGGGGTCGACGGCGACCGCGACGCAGCACGGTCACTCGTCCGGGCGATGCTCGCCCAGATGTGCACCTTCCACGGCCCGGACATCCTGCAGGTCGCGATCGTGTGCGGTCCGGATACCGCGTCGGAGTGGGAGTGGGTCAAATGGCTGCCCCACGCACAGAATCCGGCCCTGTGCGACGGCGCCGGCAGTGCACGGACGGTCTTCGGTTCGGTGCTCGAACTCGAAACCGATCTCGGTGCCGTCTTGTCCGGCCGCAGCAGGTTCGTCCGCAACGCGCCTGCGGTCGAGGGGATCGTGCACCTCGTCGCGGTCCTCGACGGTGGTGTCACCGGTTCGGGTTCGGGCGTACTCGACGAGGGGCTGGACTCGGTCACGATACTGGATCTGTCGGGTTCGACTGCACGCCTGACTGCCACGCGTGGTCTGCGCCTGGTGGTCGAGGAGGGTCGCGTGGGGGCCGCGACGGGCACGACCGTCGACGTGTTCGCCGAAGCCGACGGCATCGACGCGCCCCAGGCGCAGATGCTCGCGCGGAGGCTCGCGCCCTACCGGATATCTGCCGGCGCGATGCAGGAGACCACAGGTGCCGAACGGCCGTCGAGTTGGCAGGAGCTGCTCGGACTGGGCGACCCGGCCCGTTTCGATCCGGAGCACGCATGGCTGCCCCGGCGCGGGCGGGACCGCCTGCGGGTTCCGATCGGCGTCGGTGTCGACGGCGCCCCCGTCGAACTCGATCTCAAGGAGGCCGCCGAGAACGGGATGGGTCCGCACGGACTGTGCATCGGCGCAACCGGTTCGGGTAAGAGCGAATTCCTGCGCACGCTGGTGCTCGGGCTGGTCGTCACGCACCCGCCCGAGGCACTCAATCTCGTCCTCGTGGATTTCAAGGGAGGAGCGACCTTCCTCGGCCTCGAGGGGTTGTCGCACGTGGCAGCGGTCATCACCAACCTCGCGGACGAGATCGCGATGGTCGACCGGATGAAGGACGCGCTCGAAGGCGAGATGAACCGCCGGCAGGAACTTCTCCGCACCGCGGGCAACTTCGCCAACGTCGGTGACTACGAGAAGGCCAGAGCGGCGGGGGCATCGCTCGACCCGCTGCCCGCCCTGTTCATCGTGGTCGACGAGTTCTCCGAACTGCTGTCGCAGCAGCCCGACTTCGCCGACCTCTTCGCGGCGATCGGGCGCCTGGGCCGGTCCCTGCACATGCACCTGTTGCTCGCGAGCCAGCGACTCGACGAAGGCCGGCTCCGCGGACTCGACAGTCACCTCTCGTACCGGATCGGCCTGAAGACTTTCTCCGCGAACGAATCCCGCAGTGTGCTCGGTGTTCCGGACGCCTATCACCTGCCGTCGGCTCCGGGCGCCGGATATCTCAGGACCGATTCCGCCGACATCCAGCGGTTCTCCGCCGCGTACGTATCGGGGCCCTACGACGCCGGCAGCCCCGCACGACGACCCCGTCCGGCGACGACGACCCTCCCGCGGCCGCGCCTCTTCACGGCCCGAACGGTGCCTGCCGACCCCGCGCCGTCCGCGCCGCCGGTCCGGGAACCGTCTCCGCCTCCGGTGGCGAACGACGGACGAAGCGTTCTGGAGGTGGTCGTCGGGCGGCTCCGGGGACACGGAACGCCCGCCCACGAGGTGTGGCTGCCCCCGCTCGACGCGTCTCCTCCGCTCGACATGCTCGTGCCCCGGTCGCTGCTCACCGGGGAGGTGCCGCGTCACGCGCGATTGTGCACGGTCGTCGGGATCGTCGACAGACCCTTCGATCAGCGCCGAGACCCGCTGACGGTGGATCTGTCGGGCGCTGCGGGCAATGTCGTGGTCGTCGGTGGCCCGCAGTCGGGGAAGTCCACTCTGCTGCGCAGCCTCGTCGTGTCGATGGCGCTCACGCACACCGCCGAACAGGTGCAGTTCTACTGCCTCGATTTCGGCGGGGGAACGCTGTCGGGGCTCGCGGGGCTACCGCACGTCGGGTCCGTCGCAGGACGGCACGACGCCGATCGCGTGCGGCGCACCGTCGCGGAGATGATCTCCCTGCTGCGCCGGCGCGAACGATCGTTCGCGGAGAACGCAGTCGAGTCCATGGCCCAGCTGCGCCGGATGCGTGCCGACGGAAGCGCGGTGCTCGCCGACGATCCTTTCGGTGACGTCTTCCTCCTCGTGGACGGATGGCCCAGCATTCGGCAGGACTTCGAGGCCCTGGAGCAGACGATCGGGATCCTCGCCGCCCAGGGTCTGTCCTACGGAATCCACGTCGTGCTCAGTGCCCCGCGCTGGGGTGACGTCCGGCCTGCGATGCGCGACCTGCTCGGCACGAGATTCGAACTGCGGCTCGGTGACCCGTCCGACTCCGAGTACGGCAGGAAGCGAGCGGCGACGGTACCGGAAGGCCGACCCGGGCGCGGCATCGATCGCGACGGCCGGCACATCCTCGCCGCGCTGCCGCGGGTGGACGGCAGCGCCGGCACGTCGGATCTCGCGGTTGCTGTCGCCGATGCGGTCGACGCCGTGCGCAGGGCTGTCCCGGGGAGACCGGCTCCGCCGGTGCGCATGCTGCCGGAGCGTGTCCCACGGCACGACCTTCTCGCCGCGATCTCCGTCGGGCGGCCGAGCCCGCCCGATACCGTCGCCTCCGGTCGTCTCGTCGTGCCGATCGGCATCGACGAATCCGAACTGGCGCCCGTGTCGGTGGATTTCGCGGACAATCCGCACCTGCTGATCTTCGGCGACTCGGGGTGCGGCAAGACGACGTTGCTCCGCGGCATCTGCCGAGGACTGACCGAAGCCGGCAGCGGCACACGGATCCGCATCATCGTCGGCGACTACCGCAGGACGATGCTCGGCGTCGTCGAAGGCGAGCATCTGGGTGGCTATGCGCCCTCGGCGACCGTGCTGTCGGCCATGGCGACGGAACTCGCCGGGATCTGCGAACGGCGGCTGCCCGGTCCGGGCACGACGCAGCAGCAACTGCGCGACCGGTCGTGGTGGACGGGACCGGAAGTGTTCGTCGTCGTCGACGATTACGACATGGTCGCCGCTTCGGGACAGAACCCGCTGCTGCCACTGCTCGACTATCTGCCGCACGGCAGGGACATCGGGCTGCACCTGGTCGTCGCGCGCCGTGCGGGCGGTGCAGGACGAGCTCTCTACGAGCCGGTCCTTGCCCGGTTGCGCGAGTTGTCGAGTCCGGGGCTGGTCATGAGCGGCAGCCGCGACGAGGGAGCACTCGTCGGCGCGATCCGCCCGTCCCCGATGCCGCCGGGACGCGGCACCTTCGTGCGACGCGACGGTGCGTCGCTCGTCCAGACGGCCTGGTTGCCCGAGCCGTGACGACCACTGCCTTCACCCTGACGCCGGGTTCCGTCCACGTCCGCTGGGGCGGAAACGTCCGCAGCGTTCCCGCCCTCGCGGTGGACGGCGGGAACGGCCGGGTCTACGGCGCGCCGGCCCGCGATGCTCCGGACCCGATCGATGTCACCGCCCTCGTCGATGCGGCAGCGGTCGGGACGGAAACCGAACTCGCACTGCTGTTGAGCGGACTCGTCGGGCACGCGGCGACGGTCGTGGGCGCACCGGGCGCGGACCGAGCGTTCGCCGTGCATCCGACATGGTGGAACGAGCGCCGACGCGATCTCTTCGTCACAGCCGTACGGCAGGTCGCGGCCGATGCGATTCCGGTGCCGATCGCGGTGGCCGCGCGATGTGCGGCGGGCACAGCGGCGCACGAGCGCTGCGTGGTGCTCGAATTCGCAGCCCGGGGTGTCACCGCAGTGCGGGTCGGTTCCGCCGGACTCGACGGATCGGCGGTCGAGCGAGTCGCGCGGGATCCCGATCTGTCGATGTACTCGTCGGATGCGGCGGCACGCCTCGCGAGCCTGCTGATGTCGGTATCGGACGGGCCGGGTCCCGATGCCGTCCTCGTGACGGGTGGTCCCGGCGAGCCGTCCGGAGTCGAACTGCTCGCTCTCGTGGACGACCTCGTGGGGGCGGGGCAGCAGGTCGTTCCCGTTGCTGCCTCGGAGATGCTCGTCGCGCTCACCGGATCGGGAGCGGTCGGTCCGGTGCCTGCTCCGGTGATCTCCTCCGCCGCGACGTCCGTTCCGGACGAGCAGACGTTGCCGTGGTTGCGGGAGGTGCGCGCACGTCCGGATCCTTCTCGTGCCGGGCACGCCAGGAGGAACGCGATGTTCGTGGCGGGGGTCGTGATCCCGGCTCTGCTCGCCGGCGCGGTCTTCCTGTGGGCGTTCTCCGGGGCAGGCCGGGAGGACGCCGAATCCGCATCGAGGTCCGAAGCCGGTGCGGCCGAGACTGTTCCGGTGGGAGATGCGGATCCGCAGGATCCCGATCGCGCACCGTCGAAGCAGTTCGGTCTCGGTCGGGTGCGCCTCGAACTGCCCGGCGACTGGCGCATCCGTGACCCCGAGACGGCCCACTCGGGCCGTGTGGAGCTCGTGCCGGCCGGTGGTGCGGATCGCCGGATCGTCGTCGCGTACCGGGTTCTCGCCGACGGGATCGACGAACAGGATGTCGCCTCGGAGCTGGCCGTTCGGGCCGGTGAGCGTGCACCCGTGATACGCGATCTCGACGCCGACACCACATTCGCCGATCGCAAGGTCGTGTCGTATCTCGAGGTTCCCGACGAGTACTCGGTGGTGCGGTGGTCCGTCATGGCCTTTCCCGGGCTTCAGGTGTCGGTGGGATGTCAGTACCTCGAGGGGGAGTGGAGACGTATCCGCAGCGAATGCGAACAGGCCGTACATACTCTGCGGATCGGTTGACGAGGAAGGTCCGCAGATTCCCGGGGCCGACGGAACCGATACCGGATCGGGCGCGTCCAACCACGTGTAGGAGCGAAGACCGGCTCGATGCCGAGCCGGATGATGCCGCACGAGCGAAGGAGTACGCCGTTGAGCGAACCGATCGGCAATTCGAACCACCTGACCACCGATGTGGCGACCATGGAGGTCGTCGCGGGACAACTGCAGGACTCCCGCGCCGAACTCGATGCGATCCTCGGACGGCTGACGGGCGTGGTGCAGTCGGCGCCCTCGGTCTGGCGAGGGCGCTCGGCGGAACAGTTCGCCGGAATCATGGAGCGCTGGAACGTCAACCACACCAAGTTGTCGACCGCCCTGGACGAACTGGCCGAAGCCGTGCGCACCAGCGGACGATCGTATGCCGCAGCGGAGGAGCACCAGGCCCGCTCCCTGTCGGGCATCGATCCCGGCGCCGGGTCGGTGCTCAACGGCTCGTTCACCTGACCCCGACACCCGACAGCAGAGGAGAACGATCCGTGTCCGAGATCTACCAGAACTTCGCCGGCGTGGCGGACCTGCACGCTCAGCTCGTCTCCGGCCAGAAGGCGATCGAGGCGACCCTCGACCGCATCGAAGGGCAGGTCGCCCCCCTGGTCTCGAGCTGGGACAGCGGGGCGAAGGAGCGTTACGCCGCCACACAGGCCCGCTGGAATCAGGCCGAGGCCGGTCTCATCCAGGTGCTGCACGACATCGGCCGGGTGGTCTCGACCGGTAACGACAACATGCAGGAGGTCGAGCGGTTGAACCAGCAGCGCTTCCCGGGCTGACCCGGAGGCGACGGGCCTCTCCGGCTCGTCGGCGTGACGTCCCGGTGGTGGAGAGGCCGCCGGGACGTTCGCGTGCGCCGGCTGCCGCGGGTCGCGCGCGTGCGGAGCCCGCCGGTACTTTGACCCGTTCGGCCTGCAGCCGGTAGAGTGTCCCCTCGGCGTGTCGCACGTCGTCGTGCCCTTGTGGCGCGACGAACACCTCTCCCGGGTCTCAACTGGCCGCCGGGCGTGGCAACCGTCGGCATGCAGGCCAGCAGCGAAACGATAGACGAGGAAGATCTGTGTCTACGTACACACCGAAGGCCGGCGACGTGACCCATCAGTGGCACGTCATCGACGCCACCGACGTGGTGCTCGGCCGCCTCGCGGTGCAGGCAGCCAACCTGCTCCGCGGCAAGCACAAGCCCACATTCGCGCCGCATGTCGACGGTGGTGACTTCGTCGTCATCATCAACGCCGACAAGGTTGCCGTCTCCGGCAACAAGCGGACCGACAAGTTCCTCTACAGCCACTCCGGTCACCCGGGCGGTCTGCGGGCTCGTTCGGTCGGCGAGGTTCTCGACAAGAACCCCGACCGTCTCGTGGAGAAGGCCGTCACCGGCATGCTCCCGAAGAACAAGCTCGGTCGCGCCATCGCGAAGAAGCTGAAGGTCTACGCGGGCCCGAACCACCCCCACGCCGCGCAGCAGCCGGTGCCGTTCGAGATCAAGCAGGTGGCACAGTGACGACGCCCGAGGAACAGAACGTGAACCCCGAAGAGTACGTCGAGAACGTCGAGGTCGCTGCGGAAGAGTACGTCGAGGACGTCGTCGAGGCCCCCGCGGCCCCGATCGTCTTCGATCGTCCGGTCCAGACCGTCGGTCGCCGTAAGGAGGCCGTCGTCCGCGTCCGCCTCGTTCCGGGCACCGGCAACTTCGTGCTCAACGGCCGCACCATCGAGGACTACTTCCCGAACAAGGTGCACCAGCAGCTCGTGAAGTCGCCCCTGGTGACGGTCGAGCGCACCGAGTCGTTCGACATCCACGCACGCCTGCACGGCGGCGGCCCGTCCGGCCAGGCCGGCGCGCTGCGTCTCGCCATCGCGCGTGCGCTCACCGAGGTCACCCCCGAGGATCGCCCCGCGCTCAAGCGCGCCGGCTTCCTCACGCGTGACCCGCGTGCTGTCGAGCGTAAGAAGTACGGCCTGAAGAAGGCTCGTAAGGCATCGCAGTACTCCAAGCGCTGATGTGCCGCCGACGCTGATTTCGTCAGAGTCGGCACCTGTTCCACCACGAGAGCAGGCGTCGGTAGACATCTCCTACCGGCGCCTGCTTTCGTGCATTCTGTCCTCTATCGACATCCGCGGCGGGGCCGCACACGACTGGGAGGCTGTGTACATGGGTCGGTTGTTCGGCACCGACGGAGTCCGGGGCTTGGCCAACGCCGAGCTCACAGTGGAGCTGGCAGTACGCCTGGCAGGCGCTGCAGCAGCCGTCCTGGCCCCACAGGGTGCCGAGCGGCGACCGGTCGCGGTCGTGGGCCGGGATCCGCGCGCGAGCGGGGAGATGCTCGAGGCGGCCGTCACGGCCGGACTCACCGCAGCCGGAGTCGACGTCCTCTCGGTGGGCGTGCTGCCCACCCCGGCGGTCGCGTACCTCACGGGTGACTACGGCGCCGACCTCGGCGTGATGATCTCCGCGTCGCACAATCCCATGCCCGACAACGGCATCAAGATCTTCGCGGCCGGCGGGCACAAACTCGACGACGAGATCGAGGACCGGCTCGAAGCCGTGCTCCACGGCGACGCCGAAACGGCGGGGCGACCCACCGGCGCAGGCATCGGCCGGGTACGCGCCGTGTCCGACGCCCTCGACCGTTACCTCGCGCATCTCGCGGCGGCCGTGCGTCAGTCCCTCGCGGGAACGACTGTCGTGGTGGACTGCGCCCACGGGGCCGCGTCGCAGGCCGCTCCCGCTGCCTACGCGGCCGCCGGTGCGCGGGTCATCGCGATCAACGCCGAACCCGACGGACTGAACATCAACGACGGATGCGGGTCCACGCACCTGTCCGTGCTGCAGCAGGCCGTGCTCGAGCACGGCGCCGACCTGGGTCTGGCACACGACGGCGACGCCGACCGCTGCCTCGCCGTGGACGCGACCGGCACGGTGGTCGACGGTGACGCCATCATGGCGATCCTGGCTCTGGGCATGCACGAAGCCGGTGAACTCCCCGACGACACCCTCGTCGCCACGGTGATGAGCAATCTCGGCCTGCACCTCGCGATGCGCGCCGAGGGGATCGCGGTCCGCACCGTCGGTGTGGGCGATCGCTATGTACTCGAAGAACTGCGACGCGGCGGCTACGGCCTCGGCGGTGAGCAGTCCGGTCACATCGTGCTGCCCGCCCACGGCACGACCGGCGACGGTGTGCTCACCGGCCTGCGGTTGATGGAGCGGGTGGCCACGACGGGCCTTCCCCTCGCGAAACTCGCCTCGGTGATGACCTCTCTCCCGCAGGTGCTCGTCAACGTGCCGGTGCACGACAAGGCCACGGTCGCGAACGATCCTTCGGTGGCGGCCGCGGTGGCCGAGGCCGAGCGCGAACTCGGTGACACCGGCCGGGTGCTGCTGCGCCCGTCGGGTACCGAGCAGCTCGTCCGGGTCATGGTCGAGGCAGCCGAGGACGATCACGCTCGTGCCGTCGCCGACCGCCTCGCACGGGTCGTCGCTGCCGTCTAGCTCCCCGGTTTCGCGGACGACGGAACCGGATCACGGTCCGCCGCGTCCTACCTCGTCGAGACGGTTTCGCCGGAACGGGGGGCAGGACATGGAAGCACGACACGGCGTGGTCCGATTCGACGGCGCAGCGGTGCGCGCGATCGTGGCGCATCTGTCGGAGTCGGCGGACGATGCCGATCGCGAGATCCGCCGGGCGTTCGGCGGCCTCGAGTTCGACGTGTCCGGCGCGGGCACACACGAAGCGGCCGGTGCCGGGGTCGAGGACGGCTACCGCAGATTGCGCGCGGCGTGCCAGGCGTGGGTCGTCGCGTCGCAGGCCCATGCCGAGGCGCTGCGCGTGGCGACGGAGCACTACGCCCAGCACGAACGCGACACCGAGGCCGGGCTGGCCGCAGGTTCGGAGTGGGACGAGCGGCGGACCGGGCAACCGTGAGAATCCCTCCCGAGGATGCCGGCAGCATCCTCGACGCGGGGGCCACCGGCCTCGCCCATCTCACCGACCACCTGCCGATCCTGCATGCGCTCGGACTCGCGACCGAGATCACCGCGGCGGACCTGCGGGCGCGATACGACGCGGAACGCGCGATCGCGCTGTCCGCCCTCTCCGACGATGCGCACACCTCTCGCGCGCTCGCCGACTCCCTGAGCCGTCGCATCGACGACCATCGCCGGCTCCTGACGCGCCTCGACGGGGCATGGGACGGATCCGCGGCCGAGAGCGCGCGCTCGGACCTGGCGTTTACCATCGCCCGCGGAACCGCGCTGTGCGCGGTGCTCGTCGATGTCGCGGCATCCCTGGACTCCGCCGCCACCGGGGTGGCAGAGGCACTGCGGGAGAAAGCCCGCGTCGTCGGCGAGTTCGAAGGCCGCACCGTGGACGGTCGCACCACGGACGACATCGCGACCATCCTCGCGGGAGCGAACGGCGGTGCCCGCGGGCCGACACCGGAGGAGGCGGCGCACTGGTTCGCGGACGAGTCCGGCGATGCGACGACGGGCGATCCGGCCGCCGCATGCCGGAAGTGGCTCGAGCAACGGCTGGCACCCGTCGTGGAAGGTGCTCTCGACCTGGTGCTCCGGGCGTGTGAGGATGCCGGCCGTCGCATCGCGGAGACGCTCACGGTCCTGTCGGCGGCTACGGAACGAGCCGTCGAACATGCGGAGGGCGCGGCCGGCACCCCGGCCACCGGCCCGTCCGCCGAGGCAGTGGGGGAGCCGGCTGCGGGGACGAAGGACGAGGGTCGGCACGACGTACCGGCAGGGGGCGACGTACCGGCAGGGGGCGGCCCCATGACGCTTCCCGGTGCCCGGCCGGCCGAGCGGAGACGGGGGCCCACCTCCGGAGACGGGAAGACGCCCGAGGGCGGCGAAGGGTCCGGGGGCCACCACCCGCCGGACGAGAAGGCCGTGGGCGACAGTGTTGTGCTCGAGGAAGCCGGACCGCTCTGACGCGGCGTGTGATCCGGCGGGCGTCAGCGTCCGAGGAGCAGGTTCACCTGGGTGCCGAGATCGCGGTCGACGATGTCGGGATCGGGGATCACCGTGGAACCGGGCAGCTCGGTGGCGGGATCGGAGAACATCGCATACGTCTTGTCGCCGGTCAGGCGGTGCAACAGGAAGCCGGTGAGCAGTGCCCGGGTGCGTTCCTGCGTGCGCCGCTCGGGACCACCGACGCCGAGGGCACCGAGCAGGCGGCGCCCTTCGGCGAGCCCTTCGTCGTTCGCCTTGTCGATCACGCGCAACTGCAGGTCGTCGCCGGCCCATGCCCGGGCCACCGCGACGGCGTCGCTGGTCATCGAACCGATGCTCTTCTCGCCCACGAGCACGAGACCCGGCGCCCGGACGCGGGCGGCCGCCTCGGAGGCCGGAGGGGAAACGGGGGAGGGAAACAGCGGAGCGACCGCCGCGACCTCACGCCGTGCAGCGGCGAGGACCGCCGCACCCGCACCCGAGCCGTGCCCCACCAGCGCGAGCTTCGAGGGATGCACGCTGATCCGGCCTGTGCCGAGCCGCACACCGGTGCAGATGTCGAGGGTGGTCAGCAGGTCGGTCGACAGGCCCACCGCCGAGGGCATCGGCCCGCGCTCGGTGCTCGGTGCCCCGACCACGATGCCCCAGGACGCCAGATGCTCGAACAGCTTCGTGTACTTGGTGACGCCGGTGAGCCAGCCGTGCCCGAATGCCACCGCAGGCAGGTCGAAGCCTTCGGCCGGGGTGTAGACCACACCCGGCTGACCGGCGAGAGCCAGGTCGCCGCGCAGCACAGTGTGCGGGCCGCGCCGGGAGAGTTCCTGAGCCAGTTTCTTGGGGTTCGCCGCCACGGCGTGAACGTTAGCGGATGGTGCCGCCGACCGGGGCCGGTGTGTACCGGACGGCGTGCCTCCGCAGGCGCGAAGCCGTCACCGGCGCGTTGTTCCCCACCCAGGGGAGACCAGTACCCTGCTAGTCATGTGCGGAATCGTGGGGTATGTCGGGCACCGTCGTGCTCTCGACGTCGTGGTGGAGGCGCTGCGGCGGATGGAGTACCGGGGTTACGACTCGGCGGGCATCGCCATCCTTGACGGGCAGGGCGGTCTGGCCGTCGAGCGTAAGGCGGGACGGCTGAGCAACCTGGAGGCCGAACTCGACGAGATCGGTGAGGAACACTTCACCGGTACCGCGGGGATGGGCCACACCCGATGGGCCACCCACGGTCGTCCCACCGACCGCAACGCGCATCCGCATCGCGACGCGAGCGGGAAGGTCGCGGTCGTGCACAACGGCATCATCGAGAACTTCGCGCCGCTGCGGGAAGAACTCGAGAAGTCGGGTGTGGAACTGGCCAGCGACACCGATACCGAGGTCGCGGTGCACCTGGTCGCCCGTGCCTATGAGGAAGGGCCGACCGCGGGCAACTTCGTCGACAGCGCGCGCAGTGTGCTGCGTCGGCTCGAAGGGGCTTTCACGCTGGTCTTCGCGCACGCCGATCATCCCGGCACGATCGTCGCGGCACGCCGGTCCACTCCGCTGGTCGTCGGCGTCGGCGACGGTGAGATGTTCATCGCGTCCGATGTGGCGGCGTTCATCGAGTTCACCCGCGAGGCGGTCGAGCTCGGTCAGGACCAGGTCGTGGTCATCACCGAGGACAGCTACACCGTCACCGACTTCGACGGCAACAGCGAGGTGGACACCCGCCCGTTCACCATCGACTGGGATCTGGCCGCCGCGGAGAAGGGCGGCCACGACTACTTCATGCTCAAGGAGATCGAGGAGCAGCCGGCCGCGGTCGCCGACACCCTGCGCGGGCACTTCGTCGACGGGCGCATCGTGCTCGACGAGCAGCGCCTGTCGGATCAGGAACTGCGCGACATCGACAAGGTGTTCGTCGTCGCGTGCGGCAGCTCGTACCACTCCGGGCTGGTCGCCAAGTACGCCATCGAGCACTGGACCCGGCTGCCGGTGGAGGTCGAGCTGGCCTCCGAGTTCCGCTACCGCGATCCGGTGCTGGACCGTTCGACGCTGGTCGTCGCGATCTCGCAGTCGGGGGAGACCGCCGACACCCTCGAAGCGGTGCGGCACGCCAAGGATCAGAAGGCGCGGGTGCTGGCGGTGTGCAACACCAACGGTGCGCAGATCCCGCGGGAAGCCGACGCGGTGCTCTACACGCGTACCGGCCCGGAGATCGGGGTGGCCTCGACGAAGGCGTTCCTGGCGCAGATGGCCGCGAACTATCTCGTCGGCCTGGCCCTGGCGCAGGCACGCGGCACCAAGTATCCGGACGAGGTGGCCCGCGAGTACCAGGATCTGGCGGCGATGCCGGAGAAGATCGCCGAGTTGCTGACCGGGATGGATCCGGTCCGTGCGCTCGCCCGTGAGCTGTCGGATTCGCCCGCCGTGCTGTTCCTGGGCCGCCATGTGGGGTATCCGGTCGCGCTCGAGGGGGCGCTCAAACTCAAGGAACTGGCGTACATGCACGCCGAGGGCTTCGCCGCCGGTGAGCTCAAGCACGGTCCGATCGCGTTGATCGAGGACGGACTGCCGGTCATCGTGGTCATGCCTTCGCCGAAGGGCCGCGCGGTGCTGCACAGCAAGCTGCTCAGCAACATCCGCGAGATCCAGGCGCGCGGTGCGGTGACCGTCGTCATCGCCGAGGAGGGCGACGAGACCGTCCGCCCCTTCGCCGACCACCTGTTCGAGATCCCCTCCGCGCCGTCGCTGCTGCAGCCGCTGCTGTCGACGGTGCCGCTGCAGGTCTTCGCCGCCGAGGTGGCCCAGTCCCGCGGTTACGACGTCGACAAGCCCCGCAATCTCGCCAAGTCCGTCACCGTCGAATAACGGACGGCTCGTCGCTGCAGGAGGGACGATGCGCAGTTACCACCCGTCCGATGCGGTGCGCGCGGCCGAGGCGCCACTGCTCGCGTCCCTTCCCGAGGGCACGCTCATGCGTCGCGCGGCCTACGGGCTCGCGCAGGTCGCGGCCGCAGAACTGCGGGAACGCACGGGCGGTGTCGCCGGACGCCGGGTGAGCCTGCTCGTCGGTTCGGGTGACAACGGCGGCGATGCCCTGTGGGCGGGAGCGCTGCTGCGCCGGCGGGGGGTGTCCGTCACGGCACTGCTGCTCGACCCCGACAGGGCGCACGCCGCGGGTCTGCGCGCGCTCCGGGCGGCCGGGGGACGCGCTGTGCCGGCGACCACCGACCGTCTCGGTAGTCCCGACCTCGTGCTCGACGGCATCGTGGGCATCTCCGGGCGAGGGCCGCTGCGACCCGCCGCGGCTGCTCTGGTGGACGCGATCTGCGCGCCGATCATCGCGGTCGACACCCCGAGTGGTGTCGACCCCGATACCGGAGCGATCGACGGACCGGCGGTGACCGCCGCGGTGACGGTGGCGTTCGGCGCGTACAAGCCGGTGCATGCGCTCGCTCCGGCGAGTTGCGGACGCGTGGAATTCGTCGACATCGGACTCGACCTTCCCGAGGCGCGACTGGTCGCGGCCGAAACGTCCGAGATCGGGGCGATCTGGCCTGTTCCCGGTCCCGACGACGACAAGTACAGCCAGGGAGTCGTCGGTATCCGCGCCGGCAGCGCCGGATATCCCGGTGCCGGGGTGCTGTGCACGGGCGCTGCCGTGGCGGCGACCTCCGGCATGGTGCGGTACGTCGGTTCCGGCGCACCGGACGTACTTGCGCGTTTCCCCGAGACAGTGACGTCGCGGTCGGTCGCCGAGACCGGGCGGGTGCAGGCATGGGTCGTGGGCCCCGGCGCCGGTACCGACGACGAAGCCCTCGCGGCACTCCGCGAGATTCTCGCCACCGACCTTCCGGTGCTGGTGGATGCGGACGGACTCACATTGCTCGCCCGGGAACCCGGCCTGGTACGGGGGCGCACGGCCCCCACTCTGCTCACTCCGCACGCCGGTGAGTTCGCGCGCCTGGCCGGGCGGCGTCCGGAACCGGACCGGCTCGCGGCGGTACGGTCCCTCGCGGCCGAGTGGGGAGTGCACGTGCTCCTCAAGGGCCGCGCGACTCTCGTGGCCCGGCCGGACGGGTGCGTCTTCGTCAACGACGCGGCCGGATCGTGGGCGTCGACGGCCGGATCCGGCGACGTGCTCGCAGGCATGATCGGGGCGCTCCTGTCGGCGGGCATGCCGGTGGACCTCGCGGCATCCGCCGGGGCGCGGGCGCACGCCCTCGCCGCGAACCTCGCCGCCCACCGGCCGGCCGGCGCCGGCGGTGCGGGTACCGGCGCGGCTCCGATCTCGGCGAGCGGGCTCCTGTCCCGGATCGGCGATGCGATTCGCCTGCTGCGCACCCACATTCCCGAATCGTGACCTGGCACACGGGGACGTGCCGTCGGAGCCGGTGGGTGCAGTGGCAGGATCGAGAGACGTGACCACGACCCGACGCACCTCGCAACTTGCACGTACCGACCAGCCTCAAGCAGAAGCGGTGATCGATCTCGACGCCGTCGCGGAGAACGTACGAGCGTTGCGTGAGCACGCGGGTCCCGCTGCGGTCATGGCCGTCGTCAAGGCCGACGCCTACAACCACGGCGCCGTCCCCGTCGCGCGGGCCGCCCTCGCCGCCGGTGCCCGCGAACTGGGTGTGACCACACTCGACGAGGCCCTCGAACTGCGCGCCGCGGGTATCGAGGCGCCGATCCTGTCGTGGCTGCACACCGCCGATGCGAATTTCGGTCCTGCGATCGAAGCCGGGGTCGAACTCGGACTTTCCTCGCCGAGACATCTCGCTTCGGTCGTCGAGGCCGCCCGGCGCGTCGGGGTCACCGCGACGGTCACGATCAAGGTCGACACCGGACTGCACCGCAACGGTGTGGCCGTCGACGAGTGGGACGACATGATGCGCGACCTCGGTCGCGCCCGCGCCGAAGGCTCGGTACGGCTGCGCGGTGCGTTCTCGCATCTGGCCCACGGCGACGAACCGGATCACCCGGGCAACACCGAACAACGTGACCGGCTGACGGAGGCCGTCGCCGATCTGCGCCGCCGGTCGCTGACCCCCGAGGTGGTGCACCTGGCGAACTCTGCAGCCACGGTCACCCGCCCCGACCTGCGATTCGACATGGTTCGGCCCGGAATCGCGATGTACGGACTGACACCGATCCCGGAACGCGGAGATATGGGTTTCCGGCCGGTGATGACCGTGCGGGCGAGGGTGGTGCTGGTGAAGAAGGTCGAGGCGGGAGGCGGTGTGTCCTACGGGCACACCTGGATCGCTCCCGAGGACACGACGGTGGCGCTGCTGCCGATGGGATATGCGGACGGAATCCGCCGCAATCTCAGCGGCCGTATCGAAGTGCAGCTGGGTGGACGCCGGTGCCCGCAGATCGGCCGGGTGTGCATGGATCAGGTCGTCGTCGACCTCGGTCCCGAGGGGGGCGGAGTAGAAGAGGGCGACGAGGCGTTGTTCTTCGGAGACGGGCGTCGCGGTGAACCGCTGGCCCAGGAGTGGGCGGACGAGCTCGGCACGATCAACTACGAGATCGTCACCGGTATCGGCGGCCGGACCGTCCGGAGTTATGTCGGGGCGAAGGGAGCGTGACGTCATGTCCCTCGTGAGCAGAATGGGGCTGTTGGGATCGAGCCTCGCAACTCTCGCCTCTTCGGCGGGGCTGTACGCGGTCAAGACCGCCGGCATGCCCGCCCACGAGATCTATCAGGACGAGGACTTCGAGGAGATCCTCCGGTTGCCGCACCGCATCGTCACCACCGAGGACGATGTCCGGCTCGTCGTGCGCGAGAGCGGCTCGTCCCTGGCTCCGCTCACCGTCGTCTTCGTCCACGGCTACTGCCTGCGGATGCAGTCCTGGCATCTGCAGTACCGGCATCTGCAGGAACAGTGGGGGCGCGAGGTGCGCGCCGTCTTCTACGACCAGCGCGGCCACGGCGAATCCGGTTTCTCGGGCGCATCGCAGTGCACCATCGCCCAGTTGGGCCGCGACCTGGGCCGGGTGATCGACGAGGTCGCGCCGCACGGCCCGGTGGTCGTCGTGGGCCACTCGATGGGTGGTATGACCGCGATCGCCCTCGCCTCTCAGCGACCCGAACTGTTCGGAGAACGCATCGTCGGGGTGGGACTCCTCGCGACCACCGCGGCAGGTCTGAGCAAGACGGGTATCGGACGTAATCTCGAGAATCCGGTGCTCGACGCTTTCCGATATGCAGCCCGTACCGCTCCGGGATTCGTTCAGTTCGCCCGGGGCGCGGCGCGTGCGATCGTCACCCCGATCCTGCGTGCCGCCTCGTACGGCACGGTGGTCAGCCCTCGCCTGGTGCAGCTGTCCGATCGGATGCTCGACGAGACGTCGGTGCTGACCATCGTGAACTACCTCCGGACTCTCGAACTGCACGACGAGTCCGCGGCGCTGCCCGTCCTGGGCACGGTTCCCGTCCTGGTGCTCTCGGGCGACGCCGACATGGTGATCCCCTACGCGAGTTCGGAGGCGCTCGCGAAGGAACTGCCCGACGTCGAGCTCAAGCGGGTGCGTGGCGCCGGGCATCTGGTGCAGTTGGAGTTTCCCGAGGTCGTGGACCGTGCGATCGATCGCCTGATCCGGCGCGGTTCCGCTCACGGAATGTCCGGAAGGCAGATCGCAATTGGGTGAGCAGAGCATCGAACTGACGACCGTGGAGGACACCGAGGCGTTCGGCCGACGGCTCGCGGAGAACCTGCGTGCGGGGGACCTGGTGGTTCTCGACGGTCCTCTGGGGGCGGGTAAGACCGCGCTGACCCGGGGAATCGCTGCCGGTCTCGGTGTGGAGGGACGCGTGACGTCGCCGACCTTCGTCATCGCCCGCGAACACCGTCCCGGTAACCCGGAAGGTCGTGAGCCGGTGGGCCTCGTTCACGTCGACGCGTACCGCCTCGGTGACGGGCCGGACGCTCTCGACGAACTCGACGCGCTCGACCTCGACACCGATCTCACCGACACCGTCGTGGTGGTGGAGTGGGGAGGCGGCCTCGTCGAACAGCTCGCCGAGCGGCATCTGCGGGTCAGGCTCCGGAGGGATCCGGGTACCGACATCCGGCGCGCGGACTGGGAGTGGGTGGGCTGACCCACCCGCGATCCGCCTCGGAAAGCATGGCTTCCCGGTGGGTTCGGTCACCGCGCGACAGTCGAGCGGGTCGGGCGGAGTAAGCTGGTACATCGTGCTCGTGCTCGCCGTCGATACCGCCACCCCCGCCGTGACCTCGGGAGTCGTCCGTCTCGACCGCGGTCACGACTCCCGGCCCGAGGTGCTCGCCGCGCGCGTCACCGACAATCCGAGAGCCCACGCCGAAGTCCTGACGCCGCAGATCCTCGAATGCCTCGCCGAAGCCGGCGCAGAGCCCTCGGATCTCGACGCGATCGTCGTCGGGATCGGCCCGGGCCCGTTCACCGGCCTTCGGGTGGGAATGGCCACCGCTGCCGCCTTCGGTGATGCACTCGCACTCCCCGTGCACGGTGTCTGCAGCCTCGACGCGATCGCGGCCGACGTCCGTCGTCTCCACGGCGCGGACGGTGATCTGCTCGTGGTGACCGATGCCCGGCGCCGCGAGATCTACTGGGCACGTTATGCCGGGGGCCACCGTGTGGAAGGACCCGAGGTACGCAAGCCGGCCGATCTTCCTGCGGAGCCGTCGGTGCGGGTGGCGGGTTCGCCGGCGCACACGTCGCTGTTCGATCTTCCCGCGGTGGACGTGTACACCCCGTCGCCTGCGGGGCTGGTGGCCGTCGCCGCCGAGGCGTTGCGTACGGGCGCCGAGCCCGAGCCTCTCGTTCCCCTGTACCTGCGCAGGCCCGACGCGGTGGAGACCGCGAATCGCCGCGCATGAACACCACACCCGACGACACGAACGCGACCGGCGAACCCCCGGTGGTCGTCGATGCGCTGCGCCCCGAGGACGCACCTCGCTGCGCGGAACTCGAGCAGATCCTGTTTCCCGGCGACGACCCGTGGAGTGCCGATGCGTTCCGTGCGGAGCTGGCATCGCCCCACAATCACTATTTCGCAGCGCGCGACCTGCAGGGCCGGTTGATCGGATATGCCGGGCTCGCGCGTCTCGGTACGGCGATCGGCCCGGAATCCGAGGTGCACACGATCGGCGTGGATCCTGCGGCCCGCCGCCGCGGGATCGGAGGAGTCCTGCTCGGCGAGTTGCTGGCAGTGGCGGATCGGTGGGGCGGACCGGTCTTCCTCGAGGTGCGTACCGACAACGAGGCGGCGATCGCGCTGTACCGCCGTGAGGGTTTCGAGGTCGTCGGGACGAGGAAGCGTTACTACCAGCCGAGCGGCGCGGATGCTTACACGATGCGACGTCCGGATCCGCGAGAGGAGTCACAGGCGTGACCACGAGCAGGCCACGATTCGAATTGCCCGAGCAGCCCGTCGTGATGGGGATCGAGAGTTCGTGCGACGAGACAGGTGTCGGCATCGTCCGCTGGGTCGGTGACGGCACTCTCGAACTGATGGCCGACGCTGTGGCATCGAGTGTGGACGAGCACGCCCGCTTCGGTGGTGTGGTGCCGGAGATCGCGTCGCGCGCTCACCTCGAGGCGATGGTGCCGACCATGCGTCGTGCGCTGAGCGAGGCGGGGATCGAGAAGCCGGACGCGGTGTGCGTGACGATCGGGCCCGGCCTCGCCGGTGCGCTGCTCGTCGGCGTGGCTGCGGCCAAGGCGTATGCGGCGGCGTGGAACGTACCGTTCTTCGCGATCAATCATCTGGCGGGACATGTCGCCGTCGACACCCTCGAGCACGGGCCGATGCCGCCGTGCGTGGCGCTTCTCGTGTCGGGTGGCCATACGCACCTGCTGCACGTCGAGGATCTCGGCAAGCCCATGGTCGAACTCGGTACCACCGTGGACGACGCCGCCGGGGAGGCCTTCGACAAGGTCGCGCGGCTGCTAGGACTCGGTTATCCGGGTGGTCCGGAGGTCGACCGGCTGGCCCGGCAGGGCGACCGGTCCGCGGTGACCTTCCCGCGCGGGATGACCGGTCCGCGCGACGCGCGCCACGATTTCTCCTTCTCCGGCCTCAAGACTGCGGTCGCCCGTTTCGTGGAAGCGAAGGAACGCGCGGGCGAACCGGTTCCGGTCGCCGACGTCGCCGCGGGATTCCAGGAGGCCGTCGCCGACGTACTGACGATGAAGGCGGTCCGGGCGGCCCAGGATCTCGGCGTCGACACGCTGGTCCTCGGCGGTGGCGCGACTGCCAACAGCCGGCTGCGGGAGCTCGCCGAGCAGCGGTGCGCCGCCGCCGGGATCACCCTGCGGGTTCCTCGTCCGAGGCTGTGCACCGACAACGGTGTCATGATCGCGTCTCTCGGCGCACACCTCATCGCAGGTGGGGCTCTGCCGTCCTCGCTGGGAGCGGCGACGGATCCGGGGCTGTCGGTCTCGGTGCCCCAGGTGGTCGCCTGACCTGTCGGCCGGACCCGGGCTCAGCTCGGTGCGGCGCCCGAAGTGCCGGATACGGTGGTCGTCCCGGTCGTGGTCTCGACGGAGCTGCCGCTCGCGGTCGGGGTGGTGGCCGGCGACTCGGGCGGTGGTGCGGGTGAGCTCGACGGTGTCGTCGGTGCCACTCCCGGGCCGGGGACGGTGGTCTCGGGGCCGTCCGGTGCGGGACCGGTCGTGACCGGGGGAGTGGTGCCGGGGGCCGTGGGATCGGTGGTGTCGGGGGCGACGGTCGGATCCGGCGTCGGTGTGGACCCGAAGTCCGGAGCTGCCGGCGAGGTCTCGGAATCCGGAGGCGTCGGTGCTGCGCCGAAGTCCGGCGGTGTGGTCGTGGGACTCGGCAACGGCGTGGAGTCCGGTGCCTCGTCGGGCGCCACCCCCGGAGTCGGTACCTGATCGATCGGGGTGGGGGTCACCGTGGTGACCGGCGGGTCGGGCCGGGTGGACCGCTCTTCACGAGTCGTCGGTGTCGTGGGATCGAAGGTCGACCGAGGCCACGGGACCGTTGTCGGCGCCGCGAGGTCGTCGTCCGCGGTGCGGGACGAGATGGCCTCGGGGGTCGGATCGTGTGACGGTATGACCGTCTCGGTCGGTGGTGTGTTCGGCGAGAGCGCCGCCCCGCTCGTGAACAACGGGGAGACGGGGACGTTGCTGTTGTCGCGTTCGGTGAAATGCTGCGTGGCGTATCCGGCCGTGATGGCGCTCAGCACCAGGATGCCGGCGACGACGCTCGATATCCGGCCCGAGGATCCACCGCCGATGCGGGTAGGAGATCCCACGAGGGGATATCCGGCCGAGGAGTCCGAGTCCCCCGACAATGCGGCACCGATCGCAGCCGCAGCGCCCGGTTCGGGCACCGTGATGATCTCGCCGCGGAAACCCGCAGAGATCGCCGCGACGAGGGCGGGGGAGGCGGCGGTGCCGCCCACCAGCGCCAGCGTGCCGGGAACCGGATCCACGCTCGTGCAGATCCGCTGGGTGAACGCAGCAACCCGAACGGCGAGGTCGGCGGTGAGTTCGTCGAGTTCGGAGCGGGTGAGTGTGACCGATGCGTTCGGGCCGGCCTCCGCGATGTCGATACGCGTGGACGACGCCGTGGCGAGCGCTTCCTGTGCGCCCTGGCACCGCGCTGCCAGCAGGTCCGTATCGATCTGCCGGCGGCCGCGCATGCGCTCGGTGGCGTGCCGGACGTGATCGAGTACGCGGGAGGCCAGTTCGGCACCACCGATCTCCTCGGTTCGGGCCGAGCGCAGCACGGTACCGGATTCCTGGTCGAGGATCGAGACGGTCGTACCGGTGGCCCCGATGTCCACGAGAGCGATCGCGCCGGGCTCCCGACGGACCCCGACCGTGCGGAGGTAGGCGAGCGCGGCGGTGCTCTCGGGAACGAGCCGCACCATGTGTCCCGCGCGTTCCGCTGCGATGCGGACCGCATTCGCCTGGTCTTCGGTGCGGTACGCGACCGTGACCTCGGGAGTGCCGGATCGTTGGGCCGACGCGAGTGCGACGGCGTCGAAGACGAGATCGCCGAGATCGCGCCCGGGTTCGGATTCGGCCGCGAGTCTGCGGAACTCGGTGGTGGGAGTAGTTGCAGTATCGACGCGCAGGGCCGAGCCGACGCCGGAGGCGCCGACGGATATGCCGAGCGACGTGGGCATTGTTCACCTTCCGTGCGTGATCGACGAACAGGCGGTGGACGCCTTCCCCCTGAAGGTCACCGAACGATCACGCTCATCGGTTTCCGTTATTCAACCGTAACATGCGCTCCGGTTTCGTGCTCGTCGGCGTGTTCGCGCCTGCCGCCCTTGAGTGCTGGCACTCTCGTGTATAGAGTGCTAGTGACACCGAGCGCCGGCCCGGCACCCGCGACGACGGGACGCGTGCGGAGTCACCGTGATGACTGAACACACCCGTGTCCGAGAACACTGATTCTCGGACCCCAATACCCCTGAAAGTGGAGGGCTCATCGTGGCGAGCGTGAACATCAAGCCGCTCGAGGACAAGATCCTCGTCCAGGCCAACGAGGCCGAGACGACGACTGCCTCCGGCCTGGTCATCCCGGACACGGCGAAGGAGAAGCCCCAGGAGGGCACCGTCGTCGCCGTAGGCCCCGGTCGCTGGGACGAAGATGGCGACAAGCGCATCCCGCTCGACGTCAAGGAAGGCGACGTCGTCATCTACAGCAAGTACGGCGGAACCGAGATCAAGTACGCCGGCGAGGAGTACCTGATCCTGTCTGCGCGCGACGTCCTGGCTGTCGTCGCCAAGTAGGCCGCTTGCATTCCGCCCCGGTGTCCCGATTCGGACCCGGGGCGGAATACGTTGTGGAACATCCGAGTCCAGGAGTAGCCGGAGAACATGTCCAAGCAAATCGAGTTCAACGAGACCGCGCGCCGGGCTCTCGAGCGCGGTGTCGACCAGCTGGCCGACGCCGTCAAGGTCACGCTCGGCCCGCGTGGTCGACACGTCGTGCTCGCCAAGGCCTTCGGTGGCCCGACCGTCACGAACGACGGTGTGAGCATCGCCCGGGAGATCGAGCTGGAGGATCCCTTCGAGAATCTCGGCGCTCAGCTCGTCAAGAGTGTCGCGACCAAGACCAACGACGTCGCCGGTGACGGCACCACCACCGCGACCGTTCTCGCCCAGGCGCTCGTGAAGGCCGGTCTGAAGAACGTTGCCGCAGGTGCCAACCCGATCTCGCTCGGGGCCGGTATCGCCCAGGGTGCGGAGAAGGTGAGCGAGGCTCTGCTCGCGGCCGCCACTCCCGTCGAGGGCAAGAATGCCATCGCGCAGGTGGCCACGGTGTCCTCGCGCGACGAGGAGATCGGCGAGATGGTCGGCGAGGCGCTGACCCGTGTGGGCGAGAACGGTGTCGTCACCGTGGAGGAATCCTCCACCCTGCACACCGAACTGGTCGTCACCGAAGGGGTGCAGTTCGACAAGGGCTTCCTGTCGCCGTACTTCATCACCGACATCGATGCGCAGGAAGCCGTCCTCGAGGACGCGCTCGTCCTGCTCTACCGCGAGAAGATCACCTCTCTTCCCGACTTCCTGCCGCTTCTCGAGAAGATCGCCGAATCCGGCAAGCCGGTTCTGATCATCGCCGAGGACATCGAGGGTGAGCCGCTGTCGACCCTCGTGGTCAACGCGATCCGCAAGACCCTCAAGGCCGTTGCGGTCAAGGCGCCGTACTTCGGTGATCGCCGGAAGGCGTTCCTCGAGGATCTCGCGGTCGTCACCGCCGGTACGGTCATCAACTCCGACCTGGGCCTGTCCCTCAAGGAGGCCGGACTCGACCTCCTCGGTTCGGCACGTCGCGTCGTCGTGACGAAGGACACCACCACGATCGTCGACGGTGCCGGCACCGCCGAGGACATCGAGGCTCGCGCGGCCCAGCTGCGTCGCGAGATCGAGGCGACCGATTCGGATTGGGATCGCGAGAAGCTCGAGGAGCGTCTCGCGAAGCTCGCCGGCGGTGTCGCAGTCATCCGGGTCGGTGCTGCTACCGAGACCGACCTCAAGGAACGCAAGTTCCGCGTCGAGGATGCTGTGAACGCCGCCAAGGCTGCCGTCGAGGAGGGCATCGTGCCCGGCGGCGGCTCCGCGCTCGTGCAGGCTGCGCGCTCGCTCGAGGAGCTGGAGAGCTCCCTGTCGGGTGATGCGGCCACCGGCGTCGCCACGCTGCGGGCTGCTCTCGCCGCACCGCTGTACTGGATCGCGACGAACGCGGGCCTCGACGGTTCGGTCGTCGTGAACCGGGTCCGGGAATCCGGGCAGGGTTTCAACGCTGCGACGCTGTCCTACGGCGATCTCGTCGCCGAGGGTGTCGTCGATCCGGTGAAGGTGACGCGGTCCGCCGTGGTCAACGCTGCGTCGGTGGCACGCATGGTGCTCACCACGGAGAGTGCGGTCGTCGACAAGCCGGAGGAGCAGGCCGACGCCGGGCACGGCCACGGGCACGCCCACTGAGGCTGTAGGCCGTTCCGCGCCGAGCGGATACCGCGAGGCCCCGTGGGGAATCTTCGGATTCCCCACGGGGCCTTCGTCGTAGCGGCGGGCCTTCACCGGCCCGGAGGCCGATTCACACGGCCACTTTCCGTCGGCGCTGCCTCGTGTACATCTCACGTTCGGTCTCGGACATGCCGCCCCAGATCCCGTACGGTTCGGCGACCGCCAGGGCGTGGTCGCGGCAGCGCGCCAGCACCGGGCAGGTGCGGCACAGTTCCTTCGCGCGGTTCTCCCGCTGGGCGCGCGCACGGCCGCGCTCACCGTCCGGATGGAAGAACACCGAGGAGTCCACACCACGACACTTTCCGTGCATCTGCCAATCCCAGAGGTCCGCATTCGGGCCGGGCAGGGTGTGTGGTGCAGGCATCTGTGGCACTCCTTCGCAGCAAGCTCGCATCAGTGTCGCGAGCGGACCGTGGACACATCGGGATTCCCGCTGTGCGCCGAATCAAACAAACTCACCGTAGAATCTGTATCGATTCGTCGTCAATCTATTCGATGAGTGGGATAGTCCATAACCGCCCGGGAAAGATTTAACCGCAGAAATATTTACTTTCGCCGGAAGTCGTGCCTGTCCCGTGCGGGCGGGGTCCGAAGGCGGTAACCTCCCGCCGTCGGTGTGGGTCGAAGGTCCCGTACTCCCTGGTAACAGCGCATGTAGGCGGGCTGCGCGTCGTCGGGCTCGGGGTGAGGCGCCCGTCGGGAACGGTTCTACCTGCAGTTCACTTCTTTTAACGCGTTGTTTAACAAAATGTTCGGAAACGTTCTCGGCGTCGGTTGTTCCAATACTCAGGACTATTTGCGCTCAGGGTGTGAATTTCTCCGGGAGTTCCCGGACTGGACGAGTCCCGCCGTTTTGCGCCGTATCGGGGGGTGCAATGATTTCGCGATGCTCACCCACGACGCACGCGGTGAAGTCGCGAACTCCGCGCCCCGGCGCGAGGTACTGGCCTCCGCAGCTTTCGGTCCTGTCCCGGGCCTGCATCCGCTCCCCGCGGCCCACGGACCCGAGCAGCACTGGCTGCGGGCGGTCGCATTGGGCGGACAGGGACGCTACGCGGCCGCGCGGGCCGAACTGGCTCACCTGCGGAAACCGGGTGGACCGCACCTGTGGGCGTCGCTGGGGGCGAGTACCGAGGCGTCGTTCCTGCGCCAGCTGGGCGGTCATCGTGCCGCGGCGATACTCGACGGACGGGCACTGTCGGCGTCGGTGCGGGGGGAGCCGGCCTCCGAACCGTCCGTTCAGGCATGGTGCGACGCCGTCACCGGATTGGCCGCCGACGCCCTCGGGCGAGGCCGGCTCGGCGTCTGCGGTGCGCTCCTCGACAGGTGTGCCTCGGTCCTGGACGCCACCGAATCGGAAGCAGGCGGGCAGTCGTTCCTGCGTCAACGGATCCGGATCGCATGGGTCGGTGCCGAATCGGCGCTCGCGGCAGGCGACTTCGCACGCGCGCGTCCCCGCGCCGATCGAGCAGTGGAATTGTCGCGTGAGTTCGGGTCCGTGCGGCACAGCGTCAAGTCCGACCTCGTCCGTGCGGCATCGCTGACCGGACAGCCCGATCGGGGTCCGGCGACGGCGCTGGCCGCCGATGTACTCGCCCGCGCCGGGGAATACGGTCTGATCCCCCTGCAGTGGGCCGCGGCGATGCTGCTCGACGGACTCGATCCCGGGCGGGGTGCGGACGTCCGTGATCTCTGCGAGACCTCGATCGTGCACCGTGGCGGCCGTTTCGCGGAGACCTCTCCGCGCTGAATTCCATTCGCACACGGGGGGTCACCCGAACGGTCGGTAGTTGTCGTTACTCTGGGGGTGTTCCACGGTCAGGTGGAAGCCCGCCCGGGGGGGTGGTGCCGACTGTAACGCCAGGACTTGCGCAATCGATGACTGTTATGGGTGAGGAGTTGGACTCCGCCGTTGCTGCGGCTGCGCAGGGCGATCGGGTAGCTCTTGCCCAGGTTCTTGCCAGTGTCCGGCCCCTTGTCGTGCGGTACTGCCGCGCTCGGGTCGGATCTGCGGAGCGCGGCCAGCTCTCCGCAGACGATGTTGCTCAGGAGGTGTGCCTGGCCGTGATGACCGCTCTGCCGAGATATCAGGATCAAGGCCGCCCCTTCATGGCATTCGTCTACGGCATCGCCGCGCACAAGGTTGCCGATGCGCACCGCAGCGCAGCGCGCAATCGCGCGGAACCTGTGGCGGAGGTGCCGGAAGTGATGTCTCTCGACGACAGCCCGGAGGAATACGCCCTCAACTCGGAGGCGAGCCGCCAGATGAAGCAACTGCTGGCGATCCTCCCGGAGAAGCAGCGGGAGATCCTCATTCTCCGCCTCGTCATGGGACTGTCGGCGGAAGAGACGGCCGCGGCCGTGGGAAGTACCGCGGGAGCGATCCGAGTGGCTCAACACAGGGCCATCGCGAGACTCAAGAAGGAAGTCACGAGAGCAGGTGAGCGGAATGAGTAGGAGGCGTTTCTCGGGCGACGGCTTCGACGAGGAGTTCCCCGACGACGAAACCTCCGTGGACCTCGCCGCCGTCCGCCGTGACGATGCGCTCATCGACGCGATCTCGGGCAACGGACTCGTCGAGACGAAGAACACCGAGGAGTACGAACTCGCCACCTTGCTCGCGGACTGGCGAGCGGAGATCCTGGCCGAACCGATGCCCGCCGGTCCCGAGCTGGACGAGGTCGTGGCTGCGGTCAACCGGGAACTCGGTGCGCGCGACACCCTCACCGGAGTGCCGGCCGCGGCACCTCCCCGGCCCAGGTCGAAGGGTCAGCTGCGGCTGCTCCGGCCCCTCGCGGGTGCGGCAGCGCTCGTCGCGGTGGCCGTGGGGACTGCGACGGCGGTGTCCTACAGCGCCGAACCCGGCGATCCGCTGTGGGGCGTCAAGCAGGTCGTCTTCAGCGAGCAGGCGCAATCGACCGAGGCGCGCCTGGATGCCACCTCGACTCTGCAGCGAGCCGAACAGCTCATCGCCGAAGGTCATCCGGAGGAAGCACGTCAGTTGCTGACCTCCGCCGAGTCCCGCTCGGGCGATGTCCGGGATTCGGGGGAGCGCGACGCCCTCGGCGACTGGATGCAACGTCTGGCCGACGAGATCGGCAAGCTCGCTCCGCAGCTGCCTCCCCCGCCTCCGGCTGCACCTGTGACCCCGCAATTACCGGATCCCGGGGCTGCCGTTCCACCACAGTCCCCAGTACCCGGCACGGAAGGGCAGCAACCCGTCCCGTCGACCGGCGCGAACACGGGAACGACGCTGCCGCCCACCTCGACGGTCGATCCGACGAGTGTCCTGCAGGCTCCGGCTCCGGCTCCGATCCCGGACACCACCACGCCGTCGCAGACTGCGCCTCCACCGCCGCCTCCGTCCTCCGACACGTCGACCCCGGCTCCCGTCGAGCCTGCTCCGACGACCGTCTCTCCGACCCCGGAGCCCACCACAGGTGCCTCGTCGCCGCGGTCGACGACGCAGGAAGGCCCGGGAGTCGATCTGGCGCCGGCATCCTCGTCGGGTGTCCCGGCGACTCCGACTTCGTAGGCACGACGAACGAATCGGGCCCGGCAGCATCTGCTGCCGGGCCCGATTCGTCGTATGAGGTGCTGTGATTCGTGGTCCGCGGTGGACTGTCGGTCAGGAGTCCAGTCCGTAGGGATCGACGGGCAGAGCCTCGTTCATGGACGCGTCCGCGTACCCGCGGCAGTAGTCCCATGTGACATAGGAGTCGGGGGACGGATCGAAGGCCGGCTCGTGAGGACGGACGGTGCCGTCGACGAGCAGCTGGAGCAGATTGGCTCTCAGCATGTCCCAGTCGTGGTAGTGGTCCTGGTGGCAGTCCTCGCAGCACACCACGAGCCCGCGGACGCCGCGGGGAGCCAGGAGTGCCTCGTAGACCGCCAGGTCTGCGAGGTCCTCTTCCACCGCGAGCCGCTCCGCAGGGTCCAGAGGCTGGCCCGGCTCGATCGCGTCCAGTGCTGCGGACGGATCGTCGGGGTCTCCTGCGAACGGGTCCGGGGGGAGTCCGGGAGGCAACTGATCACGCACGACTCCACGGTACGCAGACCGAGGGGGTCTGCGCCAGCGCTCGACGGGGGACACGCCGGAAATCGTGCGCCCCGATGTGACGAAGATCCGGGAACAGGGTGGGAGCCGAGGTTGTTCTCCCGAACAGATAACATGGACAAGTGCGTGCCGCTCTCTTTCCGCCCGTCGGTACGACGAGCGTGCACAGCCTTCATTCATTCCCGTTGCCGGACGGCGTTCCCGTCCGCTCCCATCGACTGTCACGGAGGGTCCGAACCGCATGAGTAGTACCGGAGGGCGCGTGCACACCGGCGGTGACGACCCGAACAAGGTCGCGATGCTGGGGCTGACCTTCGACGACGTGCTGCTGCTTCCCGCGGCTTCCGACGTCGTCCCGAGCCAGGTCGACACGTCGAGCCAGCTGACCCGCGATATCCGACTGCGGATCCCGCTGGTGAGCTCGGCGATGGACACCGTTACCGAGTCCCGCATGGCCATCGCGATGGCGCGCGCCGGGGGCATGGGTGTGCTGCACCGCAACATGGCCACCGAAGTGCAGGCCGCTCAGGTCGAGACCGTCAAGCGGTCGGAGGCCGGCATGGTCACCGACCCGGTGACCTGCAAGCCGACCGACACCCTCGCCGAGGTCGACGCGATGTGTGCGCGCTTCCGCATCTCGGGTCTGCCGGTCACCGACGACGAGGGCCAGCTCGTCGGCATCATCACCAACCGCGACATGCGGTTCGAGGTCGACCAGAATCGTCCGGTCGCCGAGGTCATGACGAAGGCTCCCCTCGTCACCGCCCGGGAAGGTGTCACCGCGGAGGCCGCGCTCGGCCTGCTCCGCCGCCACAAGATCGAGAAGCTGCCCATCGTCGACGGCCAGGGCAAGCTGACCGGGCTGATCACCGTCAAGGACTTCGTCAAGACGGAGCAGCATCCCAACGCCACGAAGGACCGCGACGGCCGCCTGCTCGTCGGCGCTGCCGTGGGCGTCGGCGACGACTCCTGGTCCCGCGCCATGACGCTCGTCGACGCCGGTGTGGACGTGCTCGTCGTCGACAGCGCACACGGCCATTCGGCCAACGTGCTGTCCATGATCTCCAAGCTCAAGAGCGAGGTCGGCGATCGCGTCCAGATCATCGGCGGCAACGTCGCCACTCGTGCGGGCACCGAAGCGCTCATCGGCGCGGGAGTGGACGCCGTCAAGGTGGGGATCGGTCCCGGCTCGATCTGCACGACCCGTGTCGTCGCCGGTGTCGGCGCCCCCCAGATCACGGCGATCCTCGAGGCGTCTACCGTGGCCCGTGCCCACGGCGTGCCGGTCATCGCCGACGGCGGGATGCAGTTCTCCGGCGACGTCGCCAAGGCTCTCGCGGCCGGCGCGTCCACCGCGATGCTCGGTTCGCTGCTCGCGGGTACCACCGAATCCCCGGGCGAGCTGATCCTGGTGAACGGCAAGCAGTTCAAGAGCTACCGCGGCATGGGTTCGCTCGGCGCGATGCAGAGCCGCGGCGAGGCCAAGTCGTACTCGAAGGACCGTTACTTCCAGGACGACGTGCTCTCCGAGGACAAGCTCGTGCCCGAGGGTATCGAGGGACGAGTGCCGTTCCGCGGGCCGTTGCAGCAGGTCACCCACCAGCTCATCGGCGGTCTGCGCGCAGCGATGGGGTACACCGGCGCCACCACGATCGAGCACCTGCAGGAGGCGCAGTTCGTGCAGATCACCGCTGCCGGCCTCAAGGAGAGCCACCCGCACGACATCACGATCACCGCCGAGGCGCCGAACTACGCGGTCCGGTAGGTTTCGCGGCCGCAGCAGGGTCCCGTCCCGAGTCCGGCGGGAGCATCGTCCAAGAGGAGAAAGGGGCGCGCGTGCGCGACCTCGTTGAAATCGGCATGGGTCGCACGGCCCGGCGTACGTACGAACTGCGCGACGTGGACATCGTCCCGTCCCGCCGGACACGTTCGTCGAAGGAGGTGTCGACCGCCTGGCAGATCGATGCCTACCGTTTCGACATCCCGGTGCTGGCGCATCCGACCGACGCGCTGGTGTCGCCCACCTTCGCCGTCGAGCTCGGTAAAGCCGGTGGTCTCGGTGTGATCAACGGTGAGGGCCTGTGGGGTCGTCACGCCGACGTCGATGCCGTCGTCTCGCGCCTCGCGGAGATCGCGAGCACGGATCCCCGCGCAGCAGTGCGTTATCTGCAGGAACTGCACGCAGCCCCGCTCCAGGGCGACCTGCTGGCCGCTGCCGTCGCGCAGGTGCGGGACGCCGGTGTCACCACCGCCGTGCGGGTGAGCCCGCAGAACGCGCGGACGCTCACCCCCGAGCTGGTGAAGGCCGGTGTCGACCTCCTCGTCGTGCAGGGCACCATCATCTCGGCCGAGCACGTGGCTCACGGCGAGGACGAGCCGCTGAACCTCAAGACGTTCATCTCGGAGCTCGACGTGCCGGTCATCGCCGGTGGCGTGAGCGATCACCGCACGGCGCTGCACCTGATGCGCACGGGGGCCGCCGGTGTGATCGTCGGCTTCGGTTCCACGAAGCAGGCGACCACCACGAGTTCGTCCCTCGGCATCGGTATTCCGATGGCGACGGCGATCGCGGACGCGGCAGCGGCCCGGCGGGACTACCTCGACGAAACGGGTGGCCGCTACGTGCACGTCATCGCGGACGGTGACATCGAGACCGCCGGCGACCTCGCGAAGGCGATCGCGTGCGGTGCCGACGCCGCCGTGCTCGGGGCGCCTCTGGCGCTCGCGGACGAGGCGGCGGGACGGGGCTGGTACTGGCCGTCGGTCGCCGGACACCCGTCGATGCCCCGCGGCGCTGCCGTGCGTATCACCGAGGGTGATCGTCCGGGTCTCGCCCGGGTGCTGTTCGGTCCGTCCGACGATCCGTCCGGTTCGCTCAATCTCGTGGGCGGTCTGCGCCGGTCGATGGCGAAGGCCGGATACTCGGACCTGAAGGAATTCCAGAAGGTCGGTCTGTCGGTCCGCGGATAGCGCGGGAACTTCTCCCGGCGCCTTCCCGGTGGCCGGTCACAGCGTCGGACGACGCTGTGACCGGCCATCGGTGTTTCGGCAGCTTTTTCATGCAACTGCACGTAACGGGTAGAGTCGGGCCTGTGCCTGTAGTCACACCGCCGCGGTGCATACTGGCCGGTAACAATTCTCGTCGCTGGAGGTTCCATGGGTAAGCAGCGGGTCACGGACTACGACGTCCTGATCGTAGGTTCGGGTTTCGGCGGAAGCGTCACGGCGTTGCGGCTGGTGGAGAAGGGGTACAAGGTCGGCGTTCTCGAGGCCGGCCGCCGCTTCGCCGATGCCGACTTCGCGAAGACCAGCTGGGACCTGCGCCGATTCCTGTGGGCTCCCCAGTTCGGCTGCTTCGGAATCCAGCGGGTCCACCTCCTGCGCGACTGCCTGATCCTCGCGGGTGCCGGGGTGGGCGGCGGGTCGCTGAACTACGCCAACACCCTCTACAAGCCCCCGGCTCCCTTCTTCGAGGACCGTCAGTGGGCCCACATCACCGACTGGCACGACGAGCTGAGTCCGTACTACGACCAGGCGAAGCGGATGCTCGGCGTCGTTCGGTACGGCCGGATGACCGACGCCGACAAGGTGATCAAGTCGGTGGCCGACGACATGGGTGTCGGCGACACCTTCATCCAGACGCCCGTGGGCGTGTTCTTCGGTGAACCCGGACGCACGGTGGCCGATCCCTACTTCGGTGGTGTCGGCCCGGATCGCACCGGATGCATCGAGTGCGGTGAGTGCATGACCGGCTGCCGGCACGGAGCGAAGAACACTCTCGTGAAGAACTATCTGGGTCTGGCGGAACGCGCCGGAGCCGAGATCATCCCGCTGACCACCGTCACCGACCTGCGTCAGGCCCCCGACGGCAGCTGGGACGTGATCACCGAACGGACCGGCGCCTGGGTCCGCAAGAAGCGCCGGACCTACACGGCCTCGCATGTGGTCCTCGCGGCCGGCACATGGGGAACGCAGCACCTGCTGCACCATCTCAAGGACACCGGGGCGCTGCCCGAGCTGTCCGGGCGACTGGGCGAACTCACGCGCACCAACTCCGAATCCATCGTCGGTGCAGGCAAGATGAGTGTCGACCGCGATCTGGAGCTCACTCAGGGTGTCGCCATCACGTCGTCCTTCCATCCGACGCCGGATACGCACATCGAACCGGTGCGGTACGGCAAGGGATCCAACGCCATGGGATTGCTGCAGACGCTCATGACGGACGGCGACGGCCCGGTCCCGCGGTGGGCGAAATTCCTCGGACAGGTCGTGAAGAATCCCGTCAAGATGCTCCGGATGCTGTCCGTGCACCGCTGGAGCGAGCGGACCATCATCGCCCTCGTGATGCAGAATCTCGACAACTCCATCACGACCTACACCACCAAGGGTCTCTTCGGCCGGCGCAAGGTGACCAGCAAGCAGGGCCACGGACAGCCGAATCCGACGTGGATCCCGGCCGGCAACGAGGCGACCCGGCGCATCGCCGAGAAGATCGACGGTGTGGCAGGGGGCACATGGGGGGAGATCTTCAACATTCCGCTCACCGCGCACTTCCTCGGGGGCGCGGTCATCGGTTCCGATCCCGATCACGGCGTGATCGATCCTTATCACCGCGTGTACGGATACCCCACGCTGAGCGTCGTCGACGGGGCCGCGGTCTCCGCCAATCTCGGCGTCAACCCGTCACTCACCATCGCGGCCCAGGCGGAACGCGCTGCGGCACTGTGGCCGAACAAGGGGGAGAACGACCTCCGTCCCGAGCAGGGGCAGCCCTACCGCCGGATCGCGCCGGTCGAACCGAAGAATCCGGTGGTGCCCGTCGACGCTCCCGGCGCGCTGCGGCTGCCAGTCGTCGAGATCAAGCACAGCGGCGTCGCATAGCGATCAGCGAAGAGACCGGATGAGCGGCCGCGTCGGGAACACCCGGCGCGGCCGCTTAGACTGTTCGGGTGTCGCAAAGTCAGCAGTCCAGACCGGTCGTCGTCGTCGATTTCGGAGCCCAGTACGCGCAGCTGATCGCTCGGCGGGTACGCGAGGCCAATGTGTACTCGGAGGTCGTGCCGCACACGGCCGGCGTCGAGGAGATCGCTGCGAAGAACCCCCGCGCCGTGGTGCTGTCCGGTGGGCCCGCCAGCGTGTACGAGGAAGGTGCTCCGCGCCTCGATCCTGCACTGTTCGACCTCGATGTCCCCGTCTTCGGAATCTGCTACGGCTTCCAGGCGATGGCCCAGGCGCTCGGCGGCACGGTCGCGCACACCGGCTCGCGCGAGTACGGACGCACCGAGATGTCGGTCTCGGGCGGTGTGCTGCACGACGGCCTGCCTCCCACCCAGCCGGTGTGGATGAGCCACGGCGACGGCGTCACCGAGGCGCCCGAGGGTTTCGAGGTCACGGCCAGCAGCGCCGGCGCGCCGGTCGCGGCCTTCGAGGATCGCGCCCGCCGGCTCGCCGGTGTGCAGTACCACCCGGAGGTTCTGCATTCTCCCCACGGCCAGCAGGTGCTCAGCCGGTTCCTGCACGACATCGCCGGGATTCCCGGTGACTGGACCGCAGCGAACATCGCCGACGCACTCGTCGAGCAGGTGCGGGAGCAGATCGGCGACGGCCGTGCCATCTGCGGCCTGTCCGGTGGTGTCGACTCCGCCGTCGCGGCCGCCCTGGTGCAGCGTGCCATCGGCGACCGTCTGACCTGTGTTTTCGTCGACCACGGGCTCATGCGCGAGGGCGAGCGGCAGCAGGTCGAGAAGGACTTCGTCGCCGCTACCGGCGCCCGTCTGATCACCGTCGACGCGTCCGAGACGTTCCTGCGTGAGCTCGCGGGCGTCACCGACCCGGAAACCAAGCGCAAGATCATCGGCCGCGAGTTCATCCGGTCCTTCGAGGGTGCGGTCTCCGAGGTGCTCGGCGAAGGCGCCGACAAGGGTGAAACCGTGAAGTTCCTCGTGCAGGGCACCCTGTACCCGGATGTGGTGGAGTCCGGTGGCGGTTCCGGTACTGCGAACATCAAGAGCCACCACAACGTCGGCGGGCTCCCCGAAGACATCGAGTTCGAACTCGTCGAACCGCTGCGGTTGCTGTTCAAGGACGAGGTGCGTGCCGTGGGCCGCCAGCTCGGCCTGCCCGAGGAGATCGTCGGCCGTCAGCCCTTCCCCGGCCCCGGCCTGGGCATCCGCATCATCGGCGAGGTCACCCGCGAGCGCCTCGACATCCTGCGTCGCGCCGACTCGATCGCCCGTGAGGAGCTGACCTCCGCCGGGCTCGACGGCCAGATCTGGCAGTGCCCGGTCGTCCTGCTCGCCGACGTCCGCAGCGTGGGTGTCCAGGGTGACGGCCGTACCTACGGTCATCCCATCGTGTTGCGTCCGGTGTCGAGCGAGGACGCCATGACCGCCGACTGGACGCGACTGCCCTACGAGACCCTCGAGCGGATCTCCACGCGCATCACGAACGAGGTCGCCGACGTCAACCGCGTGGTGCTCGACGTGACGAGCAAGCCGCCGGGAACCATCGAGTGGGAGTGATGCCTGCTCTTCGCAGCGGGTGAGACAGCGGCGTCCCCCGGACCGGATCGGTCCGGGGGACGCCGTGTTCTTCCCTGTCGTTCTTCGTCGTCCTTCCGTCACGAACCCCGACGGCTGGGGAGGAGGACCAGCACCGCCCCGACCACCAGTGCGACGCCCACGAGCACCCACCCGAGGTCGACGGAGGCGAAGACGTCGAGGGGGAACGGCCCGATCATCGCCCACCCGCTCACCACCAGCGCGACCAGCGCGGACAGCAGGAGCAGGGGAGAAGGACGCCGGCGGGTGCGTCCGGCCTTGTTCTCGCTGCACGTTCCGGTGTCGTGATCAGCCACGGCGCACCTCCAGAGATCCGAATTCCACGGCCGCGTCCAGTGTCAGGACCGGCCCTTCCCGACCGTTTCCGCCCGTGTCGAGTCCGGGTTCGGGGCATCGCTCGACGGATCCTGCCTTGGCGGTACAGGTGGCCCGGACGTCGAGATCCTCGGGCAGCAGCACCTCGACGCTGCCGAATCGGCCGTCGATCCGTACCGTGCGGTCCTCCGTGAGGTCGAGTCCGCGCAGATCCAGGTTCATGGAACCGAACCGGAAGTCGTACTCCGACTGCAGCTGTTCGGTGGTGGTCGGAGACCAGTTCCGGTTGCCCCACGACGACGTGTCCATCGACGAGAGGGGCCGGCCGGTCGGTCCGGCGAGCGAGGCCAGGACGACGAACCCGAGCAGGGGACCGGTCACGACGAGCAGTCCCTGGCCGCGGCGCAGGAACGCGCCGATCAGCAGACCCACGCCGATCACGGCGAGGGCCACGGCCCCCACGCGGGCTGGTGTCACCCAGGCCAGATCGGCGGCAGCGCCCAGCGCGCCGGTGACGGCCGCAGCGATCACCGCGAGCCCGAGCACGGTGGTGGTCAGGCGCGACCGCCGATTCTCGACGACGGCGGGTTCGCGTTTCGGTGCAGGCTCGGGCAGGTCCCAGGCGAACGGGGCGACTCCGAGCGGGTCCCATTCGGGTGGGGAGTGGCGCTCGGGGGAGAGCGTCTCGGCGCCCGGTTGCGGCGGGTCGGTGTCCTTGCGTAGATCGGGCATCGGGGACGAATTCCTCTCCGTGGTGTCCGTTGTGACCGTGGTGTCCGAAGCCTCCGAGGAATCCGGTGCCCCGGCGGCGTCCGGGCTCTCGGACGTCTTCGGGGCCGGCTCGTCCGTGCTCGCCGGGACCGTGCCGGTATGTACGGCCCGGATGGAGTGGAAGGGGTGCGTCATCGGCGGGTGGAGGAAGGAGGGCTGGGCGGGAACGGGTGTTCCTTCCGGAGCCGGGAGGACAGGTGGTTCGGGCTGCCGCTGGTACAGCAGCCACCACCCGCCGAGCAGCAGGAGTGTTCCGATGAAACCGGAGCCCCCCGATCCCGCCCCGATCGGGCCGATGGCCCCCGCCGCGATCGCCAGGGCCACAAGAATGACGACGACCTTGGTCGTCGAATCCGAACCGGACCCGCGCCCGACGAGCGATTCGAGCGAGGAGACCTCGTCTCCGTGACGGGGGAAGAGCAGCCAGGCTGCCAGATAGAGCACGAGACCGCCGCCGCCGAACAGGGCCGAAGCGACGAATACGACGCGGAGCAGCACGGGATCGACGCCGTACCGCACCCCGATTCCGGAGCACACGCCGGCGACGTGGCCCTCCTTCGGTAGGCGCACGGGGCGGGTCCGCCACATGTCCGCCACCTGGTCCTGAAAGCTCCTCGTGTCCATGCCGTCAATCCTGGCGCGACCCGGCGCGCAGCACATCAGGGACGAACCCTGATTTCGGAGAGCCCGATCGGCGCCGGGACCTCAGGGTTCGTCCCCGATGCCCGGACGGCCGGGTCCGTGCCAGTATCGAAGTGTGCAACCGGTACCTGGATTACCCGTCACCGTTCCGCGCCTCGAACGGCGCGTGGGCGGTCGCGTCGTGGGCGGTGTGGCCGGTGGTCTCGCCGATCATCTCGGCATCGATGCCACCAAGGTGCGGGTCGCGTTCACGGTGCTCTCCGCCCTCGGCGGATTCGGTATCGCGGCCTACGGCCTGCTGTGGATGTTCGTGCCTCCGGGCTCGGATACCGAGCGTCCCACCGGATCGGAGCGCCGCCGTGCCATCGGCCTGGCGTTCATGGGAATCGGTCTGGCGGTGGGGCTCTCGTGGCTGCTCAGCGGTGGAGCCGCCGCAGTGGTCGTTCCGATCATCGTGGTCGTCGTCGGTGCTGCCCTCGTGTGGCGCGAGTTCGACGTCGAAGGGCCGCGATCGGTGCTCGGTCTGCCGGCTCATCCGACGGTCCTCGCGTGGGCCCGGGTGCTCGGTGGTCTGACCCTCGTCGTCACCGGGCTCGGCGTGATGGTCATCGCGCAGGTCGACGTCGCGGCATTGCGCTCGTCCCTGCTGGCGGTCGTGGTCACCCTGATGGGTGCGGCACTGCTGTCGGTGCCGTTGTGGATCCGGATGTGGCGTGCTCTCGAAGCCGAACGCGCGGCCCGGGTGCGCAACGAGGAGCGTGAGGAGATCGCGTCGCACCTGCACGATTCGGTGCTGCAGACGCTGGCTCTCATCCAGAAGCAGGCCGACGACCAGCAGGAGGTCGTGCGGCTCGCACGCAGCCAGGAACGCGAACTGCGTCGCTGGCTGTTCGGCGGGGACGAGTCGCCCCGGTACTCGCTTGCCGAGACGCTGCGCACCATCGCAGGTGAGGTGGAGGACCAGTACGGGTTGTCGGTCGAACCCGTCATCGTCGGTGATGTCGCCCCCGACGACGAGGATCTGTCCCCCGAGGCGGCGACCGCGGTGCTCGGCGCGACCCGCGAGGCGCTCGTCAACGCGGCCAAGCACGCGGGGGTCGACAGCGTCGATCTGTTCGCGGAGGTCGAACCGCATCAGGTCAGCGTGTTCGTGCGTGATCGCGGCGTCGGATTCGATCCCGACGAGGTCCCGGCCGACAGGCAGGGATTGGCGAAATCCGTTCGTGCCCGGATCGAGCGTCGCGGGGGTCGTACCGTGGTGAAATCGAGCCCCGGCAAGGGAACCGAGATCCGCATCCACATGCCTCGTGCCGGCCGGGAGCATACCGAGCGGGATGAGGAGACGGTATCGACCTTAGAGTGGGAGGTGACCGACCCCCGCCCCGAGGAGCAGACTCAGTGACTTCGATTCCGGCGACATCCTCGGGTGCCACCGAGAACAACCGTTCGTTCCGTGTCTTCCTGGTCGACGATCACGCCGTCTTCCGCTCGGGGGTGCGAACCGAGTTGGGCCGGGAACCCGACATGGAGATCGTGGGGGAGGCGGGGGGTGTCGCGGACGCCGTCGCCGGAATCGGTTCGAGCAGACCGGACGTCGTGCTTCTCGACGTCCACATGCCCGACGGCGGTGGTGTGGCGGTGCTCCAGCGGATCCCGGACGGGCCGGTGTGCCTGGCGTTGAGCGTGTCCGATGCGGCCGAGGACGTCATCGCCGTGATCCGCGCCGGTGCACGCGGATACGTGACGAAGACGATCTCCGGCCCGGATCTGGCCGACGCCGTCCGGCGGGTCGCGGGCGGGGACGCGGTGTTCAGCCCGCGTCTGGCCGGTTTCGTCCTCGACTCGTTCACCGGGCGGTCGGCCGCGCCGGAGCCGCCGCTCGATCCCGAACTCGACTCGCTGACTCCGCGAGAACTCGAAGTGCTGCGCCTGCTCGCTCGTGGTTACACCTATCGGGAGATCGCCGAGGAACTCGTGATCTCGGTGAAGACCGTGGAGACGCACGCCTCGAACGTCCTGCGCAAGACTCAGCAGTCCAACCGCAATGCGTTGACACGCTGGGCGCATCGGCGCCGCATCGACTGACGCGGCCATCTCACCCGTCAGACGACGACCAGTGCGATGACGACGGCGACGAGAAGCGCCACGACGACCACCGCGACCATCGCGGCCATCGCCAGAGGGGCGTACGCGACGATGCGGTCCTGCGGGTTGTCGGGCACGGGTCCCTTCGGGAGGAGGCGGTCGAGCAGTCCGGCCGGGGAGAAGGTCTTCCCGGAAGCCCGGGTGTCCCCGGCGGTCTGCCCCGCAGCGGCGAGGGAACGATCGACGAAGGATCCTCGTGGACGGGGAGGCTCGGCGATCGGGGCGGAACGTTGCGCCCACGAGGGGATCGTCCCGTCCTCGGACTGGATGGGCCGGCCGCGCAGGTTCGCCGCCGACCCGCTGGGGCCGAGCACAACGCGGGCGAGGAGATCGCGCGCCTGCTCCATCGTCGGGCGTCGTGACGGGTCCGGCTGGAGCAGTTCGAGCAGGGGCTCGGTGAGGGGGCCGGTCTGCGTGGGCATGACGATCTCGCCTCGGGCGACCCTGTGCAGCAGTGCGATCGAATCGGTCTCGAAACCGAAGGGTGGCCGGCCCTCGACGGCGGTGTAGAGGGTCGCGCCGAGGGAGAAGACGTCGCTGGCCTCGGTGGGGTCGTTGCCGCGCGCGACCTCCGGGGCGAAATAGGCGGGTGTTCCGATGATCACGCCGTCCGGATCGTTGTCGCCTTTCGCCCGGGCGATGCCGAAGTCGCTGATCTTCACGATTCCGGCCCCTCGACCACGTTCGGCGATGAGGATGTTGCCCGGTTTGACGTCGCGGTGGACGATCCCGACGGCGTGTGCGGCGGTGAGCGCGTCGGCGACGTTCGCGCCGATCTGTGCCACCACGTACGGGGGGAGGGTGTCGACGACGTTCATCACCTGCGCCAGGCTGCGGGACGGCAGATGTTCCATGACGAGCCACGGTTCGCCGTAGTGCAGTGCCACGTCGTACATCGAGATGGCGTGCTCGTGGGTGAGCTGGGCCGCCGCCCGGCCTTCGCGCAGTGCGCGGCGCCGGAGTTCCTCGGCTTCGTCGGGAGCGAGATCGGCCGTGGAGATCACCTGTTTGACGGCGACGTCGCGGCCCAGGCGGGTGTCGCGCGCGAGCCAGACGGCACCCATACCGCCCCCTCCGAGCTTGGAATCGAGCCGATATCGACCGGCCACCAAGTGATCCGGCCCTACGGCCCGTCCCGCCCACGCCTGCTCTGCCACCTGATCGAGCGTAGTCGATGGGAGATGCCCGCCCCGGGCGAAGTCGTGTGAGTTGTGCCGTAGTCGCTGTTCGGAGGGGTTACGGCCCTCCGCTTGACGGGAAGGAGCGAGGTCGGGTCTACTGGACGGAGTCGAAAGTATGTTCGAATAGAGTTCGAGCCGGACCACGACTTCCCCGTGGTCGGCCGGTCGTGTGTGCAAGGCGGCAGGCGGATGACAGGGGTGACAGTGGGCGAGGTGGCCGAATTTCCGGTGGACGACGAGGAAGCGGCTCGGCGGGGCACTCTCCGCGCCGAGCGGGTCGAGGTGTTGCGCCGTCGCATCGCGGCCGTACCGGCACGCGGCGAGGTCCCGTCCGTCGCGCGAGGGCGGGTCGAGACCGCCTCCGAATGCATCCTTCCCGTTCCGGCTCCCCTCGCGGAACTGTTGCCGCACGGAGGTCTGGTGCGGGGCAGTGTCGTGTCGATCTCGGGCGCTACCTCCCTCCTTCTCGGGGTGCTCGCTTCCGTGACCGCCTCCGGGGGATATGCCGCCGTGATCGGCCGGCGCCGGTTGGGTCTTCTGGCCGCTGCGGAGATGGGAGCCCGATTGCACCGGCTGGCGGTGATCCCCGATCCCGGGCCGGATCCCGTGGAGATCGCGGCTGTGCTGCTCGACGGGATCGACCTGGTGGTTCTGGGGCTCGGCGGAGCGACGGTATCTCCTTCTCGCGCACGTGCGGTCGCAGCGCGGGTCCGTAGCAGGCAGTCCGTCCTCGTGGTCACCGACGGTCGCTGGGAAGGGGCTCAGGTGCGACTCGAAGCGCAGGTCGACGGCTATCACGGAGTCGACGGTCCCGGGCGGGACCGATTGTGTGCGACGCGATTGTCGGTCCGGGCACACGGACGAGCGTTCTCTCCGCGTTCCACCCGCATCGAGGTGAGCGCCGACCACAGTGCCGTCACCTGGGCATACGCCGATCGGAATCCGGTGGAGGACAGGAATTCGCGGAAGGCGGCCCGGTGAACGACCGAGCACCGGTGCGGGTCCTGGCACTGTGGTGCCCAGACTGGCCTGCGGTGGCCGCCGGTGCCGCCGCCGAACTGCCCGCGACCGTGCCGATCGCCGTGGTGTCGGCGAATCGGGTCGTCGCGTGTTCCGCTTCGGCGCGGGCCGCAGGGGTGCGGCGCGGACTGAGGCGTCGTGAGGCGCAGGCCCGATGCCCGGAACTCCATGTGACCCGATCGGATCCGGACCTGGAGGCGAGGACGTTCGAGGCGGTGGTGGCCGCGATCGATGCGGTGGCCCCGAGCGTGGAGTTGCTACGCCCGGGTCTGGTGGTACTCGCGGCCCGCGGTGTGGTCCGCTGGTTCGGTTCGGAGGAGGCTGCCGCGGAAGCCCTGATCGACGCGGTCGCCGCGAGCGGTGTGGAATGTCAGGTCGGGGTCGCCGACGAATTGTCCACCGCAGTCCTCGCTGCCAGGCGGAACGTGCTGGTCCCGACGGGCGCGGGCGCCGAATTCCTCGCTCCGCTCCCCGTCTCGTATCTCGCGGTGGAACCGGCACTGTCGGCTCCCCGGCGGGCCGACACCGTGGACCTGTTGCGGCGACTCGGTATTCGTACCATCGGAGCATTCGCGGCGCTGTCTCCGATCGATGTGGCGTCACGATTCGAGGCCGACGTGGTCGCCGCGCACCGGAGTGCGCGAGGTCTGCCGGAACGTCCCCCGTCGGGACGGCCGATTCCCCCGGAGCTCACGGTGGAGCATCCCTGCGATCCGCCGGTGGAGCGGGTGGACGCGGCGGCCTTCGCCGGTCGCGCTCTCGCCGAACTGCTCCACACCCGGCTCGCCGCGGCAGGGGTGGCGTGCACACGACTGCTCGTGACCGCTCGCACCGGAGCGGGTGAAGAACTCGCGCGCACCTGGCGTTGTGCCGAGCCGCTCACCCCCGAGGGCACGGCCGATCGGGTGCGGTGGCAGCTGGACGGATGGCTCACGGGCCGCAATGCGAACCGGCCCACGGCGGGAATCGTGCTGCTGCGGCTCGAACCGGTGGAGGTCGTGGCCTCGGGGGCGTTGCAGCTGGGCTTGTGGGGTGGCGTCGGAGACGAGGACGAACGCGCGCGCCGGGCGTTGATCCGGGTGCAGGGACTGCTCGGTGGCGATGCCGTCCGGACGGCCGTGCTCGGCGGCGGGCGCGGTCCGGCCGAACGGATCGTTCTCGTGCCCGTCGGCGACGAGGCGGTGCCGCATTCCGATCCGGACGCCCCGTGGCCGGGCAGATTGCCTCCGCCCGCTCCGGCACTGATCCTGAACGTTCCTCCGCCCGTCAGGCTGGACGACGACGTGGGGAATCCCGTGAGGGTGACCGAGCGCGGTCTGCTCAGCGGATCACCCGCTCGGCTGCGATGGGGAAGTCGCAGCTGGACGGTGGCCGGATGGGCCGGTCCGTGGCCGGTGGACGAGTACTGGTGGGATCCGGTCGCCGCGCGGTGTGCTGCCCGCCTGCAGGTGCTGCTCGAGGGATCCCGGGTACTGCTGGTGCTCTTCGGCTCGGACGGCTGGCGGGTGGAGGGGGTCTACGACTGAGTAGGCTCGGTCCACATGAGATCCACCGTCCGTACCGCCGCACCGAACGGGGTCACCCTCGCGTACCGCGAGTTCGTCCCGTCCGTCGCCGCCCGTTCCGTGCCGGTGCTGCTGGTGCACGGTATGGGTGGCGACGGGAGTACGTGGACCCGGTTCGCCTCCACCCTGGTGAAGGCGGGCAGGCGGGTGATCACGGTCGATCTGCGCGGGCACGGACGCAGTGCCCGGGCCGAGTCGTATCGCTTCGGCGACTTCGCCGCCGATCTCGCCGGGTTGTGCGCCCACCTCGGGATGGAGGCCGTCGATCTCGTCGGGCACTCGCTCGGTGGTCACGTCGGATCGCTGGTCGCGCAACAGCATCCCGGCCTCGTCCGGCGTCTCGTCCTCGAGGAGACGCCCCTGCCGTTGCGGGAAGGTGATCCGGTGCCGACCGTTCCGGCGCGTCGCCCGACCCCCGCCGAGCTGTGGCATGCGACGACCAGCATGGTGCTCAACCCGCGCGCGGTCACGGCGTTCGACAGGTCGATGACCGGATCTGTCGTCAGCCAGTTCCACACACCGAATCCCGCATGGTGGAAGCACCTTCCGCGTCTCGAGGCGCCCACCATGCTCCTGCGGGGCAGGCGGCGGGGGAGCCTGGTGGACCCGCGACTGCTCGACGCCGCCGTGGAACTGCTCCCCTCGGCTTCGGTGCGCGAACTCGCATGCGGTCACAGTGTCCACCGCGACCGCGCGGGCGATTTCGCCGCGGCGGTCGTCCCGTTCCTCACCGGCCGGGCGGCTGCCTAGACTGGACGATCGTGCGGATCGCGAGTTTCAACATCAACGGAATTCGTGCGGCCCAGCGACGTGGATTCGAGGACTGGCTGCGCGAGCGTAATCCGGACGTGGTGGCCTTGCAGGAGGTACGCGCTCCTGCCCCGGCCATTCCTGCCGGTGTGTTCGGCAAGTACCACCTCGCCTACGAGGAGGGCGTTCTTCCGGGCCGCAACGGCGTCGGGATCCTGACACTCCACGAGCCCGCGGCCGTGCGCACCTGGAGCGGCACCGCTCTGCTGCGACTGCCCGGTGACGAACACGTCGACCGGATCGAGTTCGACCGGGGACCGCTGGCACGGGGACTGTCCGAATTCGCCCACGAGGGCCGGTATCTGGAGGTGGATCTCGCCGATGCGCCGGTCACCGTCGCGTCGCTGTACCTGCCGAAGGGCGGGCTTCCTGCGCACCTCCAGAAGCCCGGTCGCATGCGTGACGAACCGGACGGCGGGATCCGCTATCAGCGCAAGATGCGTTTCCTGTCCGCCTTCGCCCGCCAGTTGACGCGGTCGCGCCTCGCGGCACGCGCCCGGGGCCGGGAGTTCCTGGTGATGGGCGACTTCAACGTCGCGCACACCCGCTACGACGTACGCAACTGGCGGCGACGCAATCAGGCCGAGGGGTTCCTCCCCGAAGAACGCGCGTGGTTCGATTCGCTGCTGTCGCCGCGCACCCTCGTCGATGTCGTCCGCCGGCACCATCCCGAGGTGGACGGCCCCTATTCGTGGTGGTCGTGGCTGGGGGATTCCTTCGCCGCCGATTCCGGCTGGCGGATCGACTACCACCTCGCCACCCCGCGACTGGCCCGGACCGCGGTCTCTGCGGGGACCGACCGGGATCCGGCGCCGGACCGGAGGATCAGCGATCACGCGCCGGTCGTCGTGGACTACGACATCTGAGACGCCGTCGTGGACTACGACATCCGAGACGCCGTTGTGGACGGGGGATGTGGACTCCGGTCCATGGTGACGATCTGGCGCAGCGCTGCTCCATCCGCCAGGACGTCCATCGCCTCGTTGATCCGGCTCAGCGGGAGACGGCCGGTGACCAGTCGCTCGACCGGAAGACGCCCTTCGCGCCACATGTCCACGAATCGGGGGATGTCGCGCCGCGGCACGGCGGAACCGAGATAGCTGCCGACCAGCGATCGCCCTTCGCCCACGAGCGCTGCGGGTGACACCTCCAGCCGTGCGTCGGGTGCGGGAAGCCCCACGGTCACCGTGGTTCCTCCCGGACCCGTGAGCGCGACCGCCGTGCCGAGAGCGGGCACGCTCCCGGCGGCCTCGACGACCAGTCTCGCCTTCACGCCCCGGTCGACGGCTTCGTCCGGCGACAGGACGTGTTCGGCTCCCAGTGTGCGGGCCGTCGCGCGTTTGTCCGGCGAGGTGTCCACTGCAATCACGGTGACGTCGTCGTGGGCGAGAGCGACGAGCAGGGCGGCCATGCCCACTCCGCCGAGGCCGACGACGACGAGGGTGTCCCCGGGGCGGGGCCGGGCGGCGTTGACGACCGCGCCGCCTCCGGTCAGTACGGCACACCCCATGAGTGCGGCGACCTCGGCGGGTACGTCGTCGCCGATCCCGACGAGGGATCGCGTGTCGACGACGGCACGAGTTGCGAAAGCCGAGGCACCCAGATGGTGGTGGATGTCGGTTCCGTGCCGGTGCAGTCGCCGCGCGCCCGACAGCAGCGTGCCTGCCGCGTTCGCGGCCGAACCCGGGATACAGGGGCGCACACCGTTGCTCGCGCAGCCTTCGCACTCTCCGCAGCGCGGCATGAACGTCATGACCACCCGCTCGCCGACCGAGAATCCTTCGGCGTCGTCTCCGAGCTCGACGATGCGTCCGGCCGCTTCGTGTCCGAGGAGCATGGGTACCGGTCGCGGCCGGTTGCCGTCGACGACGGACAGATCGGAATGGCACACCCCGGCGCATTCGATCTCGACGAGCGCTTCGCCCGGGCCCGGCGGATCCAGTTCGAGAAGCTCCACGCTGAGGGGAACGGTGTCCCCGTAGCGGCGTCGGCGTCCGATCTCCTCCAGGACTGCTCCCGTGATCTGCACGAGTCTCCCTTCCGCGGGTTCGGTGGATTCGTACCCCTAGCATCGTGAGCATGGCACTCACGCGGGCAGACCGCTTCCTCGTCGGCGCGAGCGCCGTCTTCATCGTGTCCCAGGTGAACATCGGCCGGGTACTCGGATCCACGGCCGCGACGGTGGGCGCCGTCCAGAGCGCCTTCTCCGCCGCGCGGTACCGCACGATCCTCGACGATCTCGGGCCCGACGAGATCGAGCGCTACCGGAAGCACTACTACTGGGACATGGTGCATCCGATGACCTTCGCAGTTGCGCTGCGAGCCGGCGCGCGAGCGCTCGACGAGCACCGGCCACTGTCCGCCCGCACCCGTCGGATCCTGATGACCGCGCCGGTCGTCGCCGCCGCAGGTGATTACGTCGAGAACGTCGTCGGCCTGTATCTGCTCGACCATCGTTCCCGCATCGACGACAGGACGGTGCGGGCCACCTCGGCCGTCAGCCTCACCAAGTGGGTGCTGGCGCTCGGCAGCTTCGCGTATCTGTCCCAGGGATTCGTGCGGATGTGGAGCGAGGCCGGGTTGCGCAGGCTGCGCAGGAGCGCATGACCGGGGCGGAGGGCGCCGATCGCGCCCGGGAGCGGACGGGTCACAATGTCCGCGTGACCACCACCCCCGATCCCACCTGTTCCGTGCTGTCCGCTCTCGACGAGCCGTTGCCCGGCACCGCTGCGACGGCCCCGGGCTACGTGTGCCTCGAGGTGCCGACGGGCTGGGGTCGCGACGTGCTCGACGGCACTGCCCTCGGCGACGGGCCGGCGGCCGAGTTGTCGGATCTCGCACAGGCCGCGGATGTGCGCATCCTGTTCATCCGGCGGCCCGGCCGCGAGGTGGTACGACGGACCCGGACGGTCCTGCTCTCGCGCACCGAACCGGAGAACACGTGGTGCGAGCGGCTCGAGATCACCGATCCCCGTGAACTGGTCGACATCGTCCCCCGCGTGGTCGCGGGACCGGCTCCCGGGATCGGCACCGCTGTGGCGGATCCGATCACACTGGTCTGTGCTCACGGCAAACGTGATCGATGCTGCGCAGTATTGGGTCGTCCGGTAGCGGCTGCTCTCGCTACCGAGTTCGGACAGGACGTCTGGGAATGTTCACACACCGGAGGGCATCGTTTCGCGCCGTCGATGATCCTGCTCCCCACCGGTTACACCTACGGGCGGCTCGATCCCGAGGGCAGCATCGCTGCTGTCCGTGAAGCGGCTCGGGGGAGAGTGCACCCCGTCGGTTTGCGCGGGCGCAGCACCTGGAGTGCGGCCGGGCAGGTCGCCGAGATCGCGGTGCGCGAGACGATCGGCGACGTCACCGTCGACGCCGTGAGCGTGGAGGACGGGCCCGAACCGACCGTGCGTCACCGCGACGGCCGGGCGTGGCGGGTCGAGGTGAAGACCTCGGAGCTGCCGCCGCGACCGGCGAGCTGCGGCGCCGTCGCCAAACCGGTTCGTCCCCTCGTCGCCACGACGATCACGCAGCTGTAGCCGGCCGGGCCTCACGGTGCCCCGGGCCGTCGGCCTCTCAGTGCCCCGGGCCGTCGGCCTCTCAGTGCCCCAGGCCGACCTTCGCGTGCACGCGCTTCATCCATGCCGGTGCCCACCAGTTGGCCTCGCCCATGAGCTTGACCAGGGACGGCACGAGCAGCATGCGCACGATGGTCGCGTCGATGATCAGGGCGACGATCATGCCGACTCCGAGGAAACGCATGATCGACAGGCCCGAGATGGTGAAGGCTCCGGTCACCACGATCAACAACAGTGCGGCCGCCGTGACGACACGTCCGGTGCGGGAGATGCCGTACTCGACCGCCTCGACCGTGGTCGCCCCGGCCGCGCGGGCCTCCATCATCCGCGACATGAGGAACACCTCGTAGTCGGTGGACAGGCCGAACACCACCGCGAGGATCAGGACGACGAAGGTCGGTTCCATCTCGGCGGGAACCACGTGCAGCAGCGAAGCGCCGTGCCCGAGCTGGAACACCCAGGTCAGGACGCCGAACGTTGCGGCCAGGCTCAGCGCTGCCATGAGGACGGCCTTGATCGGCAGCGCCACCGACCCGAACGCCAGGAACAGCAGTACGAGGGTGGAGAGCACCATGATCGCGATCATCCAGGGCAGTGAATCGGACACGGCCTGATTCGCGTCGTCGACGAGGGCGCGTCCGCCGCCGACCAGCAGATCGGTGCCGTCCGGTGCCGGCAGGGCCCGCAATTCGTCGGTGATCTCGCTCGCTCGTTCGGTGCCGTCCACCCCCTGCGCGTAGAGAGCCTGCAGAACCACGACGTCCGATTCCTGTCCGACGATCACAGTCTGCGAGATGCCGTCGACCTTCGCGGCCCCGGTGGACACCGTGCGCACAGCAGCGCTGTCGGGTGCCTGTCCGTCCTCACCGCGCAGCACGAGTGTCGCGCCGTTGCCGGTACTCGGGAACTCGTCGAGCAGTGTCTGGGTGGCTGCGCGGGCCTGACTGTCCTCGGGCAGAGCGGTGTACTCGATCTCCCCGAATCCGGCCTTGACCACCGGCGAGGCGATGACCAGCAGACCCGCCGTGATGACGATCGCGATCAGGGCCGGGCGACGCAGGACCCTGCGCACGACGCCGCCCCAGAAACGCCGGGCGCGCGCCTCGCTGCGGGTCGAGGTCTCCCGGTCCCACGTCCACGCGTTGATCCGGTGACCGAGCATCGCCAGCAGAGCCGGGACCGCCGTCAGCGACAGCACGGCAGCACCGAGCACGGCGGCCATGGCACCGAGACCGAGCGAGCGGAGGACCGTCTGCGGGAAGACCAGCATGCCCGCGAACGCGCAGATCAACAGCGCCGCGGAGAACATCACCGTGTGGCCGGCCGTGGACATCGTCCGTTTGACCGCCGCGGGAACAGCCGAACCGGCCGCGAGTTCCTCCCGGTACCGGCTGACGATGAACAGGCCGTAATCGATGGCCAGACCCAGGCCGATCAGCGACGTGATGTTGAGCGCATACGAGGACACGTCGGTGAAGGTGGACAACAGGCGCAGCGTGGCCAGGGACGAGAAGATCGCCAGCACACCCACGAACACCGGAACCGCGGCGGCGACCACACCACCGAAGATGAACACCAGCAGCACGAGGGTGATCGGGACGGCGATGAGCTCGGACCTGATGAGATCGTGTTCCAGGGTGTCGGTGAATTCGACGGCCACGACGGTGTTGCCCGCGAACTGCGATTCGACACCGGGAACTTCGAGCAGCTCGAGGGTCTCCTGGAAGGTCGCGGTCGTGACGCCGGAATTCGCGCCCAGTGTGATCGACGCGGCGACGCTGCGCTGGTCGGTCGACAGCAGCAGCTGGTTCATCGGGGGAGGAGCGGTCCAGTAGGTGGAAATCGTCTCTGCGGGGACGGCCTGCTGGAACTCTGCGAGGGTCCGCTCGACATCGGGACGGATGTCGTCGACGGTGCGCCCGTCGGGCGCGGTGTACAGGGCGATGATGTCCGCGGCCTGTGACCCGAAGTTCTCGTAGATGATCTGCTCGACCTCGACGGCCTCGCTGTTCGGATCGTAGTAGCCGGTGCCGGCGAGCTTGCCGAAGATGCCGATGCCCCATGCACCGGCGAACAGCACGACGAGCAACACGATCGCCAGGACCCATCGGCTCCTGGTGACCACGATCTCGGCCCAGCGATTCATGCCCACTCCCGGTTCCGCTGACGATTGTGACGATCGGCAACTGTACTGGCGCCGGGCGGGAGGGCTGCACCGTGCTCGGGGGAGCGGCAGGAAGTGCTCGAAGAAGAAGGGTGGACCGACGCGCCGGATGCCTCACGGCACAGTGCGCAACGTGGCTCCAGCCGGACGGTATTCCACGAAGGCGGTTTTTCATCGGCTCCGGGGCGTACGCGACGCGCCGATCCACACTCCTCAACGACACGGGGGCACGATCCATTCCCACTGCGCCGAAAGTGTCCGAGGTCACATTCCACTGGTGGTCCGGTACTTGCCGTGGAGGTCAGTGCAGGCTGTGGAGATGTGCGGCCCGACGCACGAGATGTTCGCGCTCGGCGAGGCTGGTCGCGAGGTGCGCGGCCTCGGCATAGAGCCGCGCTGCCGTCATCGTGTCGCCGGCACGCTCGTGGAGATACGCCGCGGCCGCCGTGCAGCGGGGCAGGCTGGGATCGAGTTCGGCCAGGGCGGCCAGGCCGGCCCGCGGCCCGTCCGCCTCACCGAGGGCGACAGCGCGGTTGAGACGAGCGACCGGGTTGTCGGTGAACCGGAGCAGTTCGTCGTACCACTCGACGATCTGTACCCAGTCGGTCTCCTCGGCGGTACGTGCGTCGGCGTGCAGCGCGGCCACGGCCGCCTGTGCCTGGAACTCCCCGAGTCTGTCGCGGGCGAGCGCGGCCTGGAGAATCTGCACTCCCTCGCCGATCATCTGCGTGTCCCACAACCGGCGGTCCTGTTCGGCGAGGGGGACGAGGCTGCCGTCCGGCCGGGTTCGTGCCGCCCGCCGGGCGTGGTGGAGCAACATCAAGGCGAGCAGGCCCGCCACCTCTTCGTGGTCGAACACCGCAGCCAGCCGGCGTGTGAGCCGGATGGACTCGGTGGCCAGGTCGACGTCGCCCGAATAGCCCTCGTTGAAGACGAGATAGAGCACGCGCAGCACCGTGGCCACGTCCCCCGGCCGGTCCAGCCGCACGTCCGCGACCGTGCGTTTGGCCCGGCTGATGCGCTGGGCCATCGTCGCTTCCGGGACGAGATAGGCCTGCGCGATCTGCCTGGTGGTCAGTCCTCCCACGGCGCGCAGGGTCAGCGCGACGGCCGATGCGGGAGTGAGGGACGGATGGGCACACAGGAAGTACAAGGCCAGCGTGTCGTCCACCGATCCCGCCGGGCCCGGGCGGGGTTCCGCCTCGACGAGGATCTCGCGGCGTCTGCGAGAGCTGTCCGCGCGCACGGTGTCGAGGAATCTGCGCCAGGCCACCGAGACCAGCCAGCCCTTCGGGTCGCGCGGGGGATCCTCGGGCCATACCCGGAGGGCCTCGACGAGTGCGTCCTGCACGGCATCCTCGGCCGCCGCGAAATCCGATCCGCGGCGGACGAGGATGCCGATCACGGCGGGAACCAGCGTGCGCAGAAGAGTCTCGTCGCCGATAGCTGCCGCCACGGCTCTCACTCCGTGACGGTGGGAGGCGCCGTGAGGAACGGTCGGATCTCGAGCCATTCGTGGATGGGCTTTCCGCCTGCTCCCGGCGCGGCGGAGAGTTCACCGGCCAGTTCCAGGGCCCGGTCGTAGCTGTCGACGTCGATCACCATCCACCCGGCGATGAGATCCTTCGTCTCCGGGAACGGCCCGTCGGTGACCGGGGGACGCCCCTCACCGTCGTACCGGACGAAGGTGCCCTCGGGTGAGAGCGCCTGCGCGTCGACGAACTCGCCGGTGCTCTCGAGACGGGCGGCGAAATCCTGCATGAACCCGATGTGAGCGGAGACCTCGTCCGGCTCCCACTGGTCCATGGGTACGTCGTTCACCGCGGCCGGGGCGCCGCGGTAGTGCTTGAGCAGCAGGTACTTGGCCATGCTCTTCTCCTCTGTGCGGTACGGCCCATTGTGGCCGCGCTCATGGAGGAGACGGAACCGCTTGACGATTCTCGACATCCCGCCGCGGCGTCCTCGAGGTTAGGGTCGCGGCATGCGTATTCATCTCGGACCCGGCCGCGACGACCATCTCGCTGCGGCGATCGTCGCCGGCGGCGGAACGCTCTGCGAGCTGGACGAAGCCGACGCTCTGGTGTGGGACGGAAGCGCCGAGGAGTTCCCGGATCTGCCCGATCGGGTGCGATGGGTACAGCTGACCTATGCCGGCATCGAGCCGTTCTTCCGGGCGGGACTGATCGACGACCGGCGGGTGTGGGCGAATGCGTCCGGTGTCTACGCCGACAATGTGGCCGAATACGCGGTCGGGGCGCTGCTCGTGGGGCTGCGGCAGTTCCACGCGTCGATCGCCGCGAAGCGGTGGAGCAAGGATCTGCTCGACCCACGGGTCCGCACACTCCACGGATCGACCGTCGCGATCGTCGGGTGCGGCGGCATCGGCCGGGCGATGATCCCCCGCTTGCGGGCCTTCGGTGCGGACGTCGTCGCGGTCAACCGGTCGGGGCGTCCGGTGGACGGGGCGAAGGTGACGTTGCCGGCCGACCGGACGGCGGAGGTGTGGTCGCTGGCCGATCACTTCGTCGTCGCCGCGCCCGCGACCGCCGAGACCGACCGTCTCGTCGACGCCGCAGCCCTCGGGGCGATGCCGGAGACGGCGTGGCTGGTGAACGTCGCGCGAGGCAACCTCGTCGACACGGACGCGCTGGTGGAAGCGCTCCGGAACGGTGTGATCGCCGGGGCGGTACTGGATGTCACCGACCCCGAACCGCTGCCGGACGGTCACCCCCTGTGGGATCTCGACAATGCCGTGATCACTCCGCACATCGCCAATACCCGCAGCCGTCTGACGGAGACCTTCGCTCCCACGCTCGAGGAGAACGTACGCCGATTCGCCGCGGGCGAGGAACCGATCGCCCGTGTCGATCCGAGCGCGGGTTACTGAGCGTTCTCGGCCGCGCCCTTGATCGCCGACAGGCGACGTTCCCAGCCCGCCCCCACTGCGTCGATCGCGCGTCCCACGGCGCTGAGTCTCGATCCGGCCGCGGAGAACCGGATCTCGCGGCCCACTCGTTCGGACGTGACGAGACCGCACCCCTCGAGCACCGCCAGATGTTTGGCTATCGCCTGGCGGGAGACGGTGAACTCGGCTGCGAGACCGGACGCCGAAGCCGGTGAGCGTCCGAGTCGTTGCAGGATGCGCCAGCGGGTGTCGTCCGCGAGGGCGGCGAAGACGGGATGCAGATCGGTGGGCGTCTCGTCAGTGTGAGGCAACGGTTCCGTCCTTCTCGAGATGGCTCTTGGCGATCTCCAGTTCGGTGACCCACCCCCGGGAATTCTCCTCGAAGCGGGTGCGTCGCTCTCCGGCATCGCCGGGAAGTGACTCGAATCCGGTTTCGATCACCCGTAGTTCGGTGAGCCCGGTGTCGAGTGCGGTGAGCCGGAACTCGACGAGAGTGGAGGGGCTGTCGGGGTCGGTGTGATCGGCCAGCCACCGGAAGGCCGCGTAGTGCGGCTCGTCGAGGGTCACCGTACGGAAGACGAAGGCGCCGTGGACGGGATCGTGCACCGTGGTCAGGTCTCCGTCGCGTTCGAGCCGATGGTCGGTCCATTCGTGATCGTTGATGTACCAACCGGGCTCGGATACGAGCGCCCACACCCGCTCGACGGGGGCGTCGATCGTGATGCCGCGTTCGATGCGGTCGAGATCGTCGGTCATGGCTTCTCCTTCGATAGAAGTGCAACTACAGGGTTGCACTGAATCTGCGGTGATGCAACCGCTGGGTTGCAGTCGGCTGTGCGGTGGCCGTCGCACCGTGCGTCGACGGGACCGGATCTTCGAGTCGCCTGTTCGAACATATGTGCGATACTGGTTTCGTCGAGGAGGTGCCGGCGTGGGATGGGGAAACGGTCCGCCGACCTGGTCGGAAATGGAGCGCGTGCTCTCGGGGCGGCCCCGTCCCGGTGCTTCGCGCAGGGATGCCGAACGCCCCGGCGACGGGAACGACAGTCCGGCCTGGTCGCGCACCAGGGACGCGTACGAGGCGCGGGTACGCCGCCCGGAAGGGCCGGTCGTGCCCTACGCGGAATTGCATGCCCATTCGGCGTTCAGCTTTCTCGACGGCGCTTCGTCACCGGAAGAGCTCACCGAGGAAGCGGTACGGCTCGGGCTCGAGGCTCTCGCCGTGACCGACCACGACGGTCTGTACGGAGCGGTGCGGTTCGCGGAAGTGGCCCGCGAACTCGCACTGCCCACCGTCTTCGGTGCGGAACTGGGCCTCGACGACGCGCATCTGCTCGTCCTCGCCCGCGGACAGGAAGGCTATCGGCGTCTGTCCCGGCAGATCGCCGATGCGCACCTCGCGGGAGGGGAGAAGAACAACCCGAGATACGACTACGACGCGCTCACCGATGCCGCCGGTGGGCACTGGCAGATCCTCACCGGTTGTCGCAGAGGGCATCTACGACAGGCGCTCGACGCCGGCGGGAGTTCCGCCGCCGAGGCGGCGCTGCTCGACCTCGTCGACCGGTTCGGTGCCGACCGGGTAACCGTCGAGCTGACCTGGCACGGCCATCCGGACGATCACGAACGCAACAGTGCTCTCTTCGATCTTGCGCGACGGCACCGGATCTCGTGCATCGCGAGCACGGCGGCGCACTTCGCGCAGCCGCAACGGCGACGTCTGGCGATGGCTATGGCGGCTGTCTCCGACCGGCAGAGCCTCGATACGGCCGCGGGCAGGCTCCCGCCGGCCGGGGGCGGGCACCTCCGCTCGGGGGAGGAGATGGCACGGTTGTTCGCGGCTTTTCCGGGTGTCGTGCACGCTGCCGCCGACATCGGTCGTGAATGCGCCTTCGACCTGCGTCTCGTCGCCCCGCGACTGCCACCCTTCGACGTCCCCGAGGGGCATACCGAATTCACCTGGTTACGCGAGCTCACATACGACGGGGCGAGGCGCCGATACGGGCCGGTCGATCACAATCCCGCCGCCTACCGGCAGATCGAACACGAACTCGAGGTCATCGGGCGTCTGGGGTTCCCGGGATACTTCCTCGTCGTCCACGACATCGTCGATTTCTGCAGACGGGACGATATCCTCTGCCAGGGAAGGGGATCGGCCGCCAACTCGGCGGTCTGCTATGCCATCGGCATCACCAACGTCGATCCCGTCGGCAACGACCTGCTGTTCGAGCGCTTCCTGTCGCCCGAACGCGACGGTCCGCCCGACATCGACCTCGACATCGAGTCCGATCGGCGAGAAGAGGCGATCCAGCACGTCTACCGGAAGTACGGCCGTATCAACGCGGCGCAGGTCGCGAACGTCATCACCTACCGCGGCCGTTCCGCGGTCCGCGACATGGCCCGCGCCCTCGGGTACTCGCAGGGGCAACAGGACGCATGGAGCAAGCAGATCGGCCGGTGGGGTGGGGTTCGGGTCGAAACCGACGAACGGATCCCCGAGGCGGTCCTCGATCTCGCCGAGCAGATCGAAGGTCTCCCCAGGCATCTCGGTATCCACTCGGGCGGCATGGTGATCTGCGACCGGCCCATCGCGGACGTGTGCCCCGTCGAATGGGCGCGAATGGAAGGGCGCACCGTCCTGCAGTGGGACAAGGACGACTGCGCCTCGGCGGGGCTGGTGAAGTTCGACCTGCTCGGCCTCGGCATGCTCTCCGCGCTGCACTACATGATCGATCTCGTGGCCGAACACGAAGGTGTCCGAGTCGATCTCGCGCAACTCGACCTCTCGGAGGAGGGGGTCTACGAGATGTTGCGCCGCGCCGATTCGGTCGGCGTCTTCCAGGTGGAATCGCGGGCGCAGATGGCCACCCTGCCACGGCTGAAGCCGCGCTGCTTCTACGATCTGGTCATCGAGGTGGCGATCATCCGGCCCGGACCGATCCAGGGTGGTTCGGTGCACCCCTACATCCGGCGGCGCAACGGGCTCGAACCTGTCACGTACGACCATCCGTGCCTGGAGAAAGCACTCGAACGGACGCTCGGGGTTCCGCTGTTCCAGGAACAACTCATGCAGATGGCCGTCGAGGTTGCGGGATTCAGTGCGGCGGAGGCGGATCGGTTGCGACGCGCGATGGGCTCGAAACGCTCTCCCGAGAAGATGGAACGGCTGCGCGGCCGGCTCTACGAGGGGATGCGGGAAGTGCACGGCATCACGGGAGAGGTCGCCGACCGCATCTACGAGAAACTGTATGCCTTCGCGAATTTCGGTTTCCCCGAGAGCCATTCGCAGAGCTTTGCGTCGCTCGTGTTCTATTCGGCCTGGTTCAAACTGCATCATCCCGCTGCATTCTGTGCGGGTCTGCTGCGTGCCCAGCCGATGGGTTTCTATTCACCTCAGTCGCTGGTCGCGGATGCCCGGCGTCACGGTGTCGTCGTCCACGCTCCCGACGTGTCGGTGAGCCTCGCGCACGCCGGCCTCGAGAACTCGGGACGGGAGGTGCGACTCGGCCTGGCCGCGGTGCGGAACATCGGCGACGACCTCGCCGAGCGGATCGTGACCGAACGGGACGAACACGGCCCCTACGCCTCGCCGTCCGACCTCGCAGCCCGGAACGGGCTCACCACCGTGCAGGTCGAGGCGCTGGCCACCGCGGGAGCGTTCTCGTCGTTCGGGATGACCCGCCGCGAAGCCCTGTGGGGCGCTGCTCCGGCTGCGGCGCAACGTCCGGAACGACTGCCGGGGATCGGGACCGTCTCGGCGCCGGCCCTACCGGGGATGAGTGCTCTCGAACTCGCCGCCGCCGACGTCTGGGCCACAGGAATATCACCCGACAGCTATCCGACGCAGTTCCTGCGCAGCCGACTCGACGAGCTCGGGGTGATCCCCGCAGCGGAACTGCACGACGTGCCGGACGGGACCCGCATCCTCGTCGGTGGGGCCGTGACCCACCGGCAGCGTCCGGCAACTGCGGCGGGTGTCACCTTCCTCAACCTCGAGGACGAGACCGGGATGGTGAACGTGGTGTGTTCGGTGGGTCTGTGGGCGCGTTACCGCACTCTCGCCCACACCGCACCGGCCCTACTCGTCCGGGGCCGACTCCAGAACGCCGAAGGTGTGGTCACGCTCCTCGCCGACCATCTCGAGCGCATGGATCTGCGGATGCCGAGCAGATCGCGGGATTTCCGCTAGCGTGCGGGACGGAAGTGCCCGGGAGCCGGCGTGCCGGGGGAGTGCGCGGATTCCCCACCGGCATCGCGATACCGTGTATGGCGTTCCTGTTCGTGTGCGCGGATGTCCACTACCCCGGCTGTCCGTTTCGTCACCCCACGGGAATGCTCGTCCGGAACCGCCGGGACATCCGACACCGAGAGGACCGACAACGATGCGTGAGGTCGACCTGGCCGCACTCGAATCCGGGCTCGCCGAGGGGGCAGCCGTCATCGACGTTCGCGAGCGCGACGAATACGCCCAGGTGCGTGTGCCCGGCGTCACAAACGTTCCGCTCAGCGAATTCGTCGCGCGGATCGACGAGATCCCCACCGAAGGCACCGTCTACGTCATCTGCGCGGTGGGTGGCCGCAGCCTGCAGGCTGCGCAGTATCTCTCCGGTCGCGGCGTCGACGCGGTGTCCGTCGCGGGCGGCACGGACGGATGGGCCCGCTCGGGCCGCCCCGTCGAGAGCGACGCCTAGACAGCCCCGGGAAATCCGTGCTGCCGCCACGCTTCGTAGCAGGCGACGGCGGCAGCATTGGACAGATTCAGCGACCGCCGGCCGGGCAGCATCGGGATGCGGACCTGGTCGGTGACATGCGGGTCGGCGAGCACCTCGGGCGACAGTCCGGTCGGCTCCGGGCCGAACAGCAGGACGTCGCCGGCCCGGTACTCGATCTCCGCGTAGTTCGCCGTGCCGTGTGCCGTGAACGCGAAGACCCGCTCCGGCTGCAAGGCCGCCCACGCGGCCGCGAGATCGCTGTGCACGGTGACCGACGCGAGGTCGTGGTAGTCCAGACCGGCGCGCCGCAGCTTCGGCTCCGACAGGTCGAATCCGAGCGGTTCCACCAGGTGCAGCTCCGCACCCGTCGCGGCGACCATGCGGATGGCATTGCCGGTGTTGGGGGGAATGCGCGGCTCGTGGAACATCACTCTGAACACAACGCAGGTTAACAAGTCGCGATCACCGGTCCGGGGCGGTGCCTCTCGTGCAGGGTCGAGGGAATCCTCGCCGGCAGCCGAGGCTCTCTCGCCGATCACGCGGCCGACCCGTAACAAACCGATCGGTATTCGCGAAGTTCCGAGGAACGTACTCCTCGGAAACGGATCGATCATGAACCCTCCTGCCGGTTGGCATCCCGACCCCTACGACCCTTCCATCGAGCGCTACTGGGACGGTCTGCAGTGGACGGATCAAACCAGACCCAGAGGTGGCGATGCCCCCACTCAGGTCTTCGGTCCTGTCGGCTCAGGGGGCGACCCGGCTTCGGGCGACGGGAAGAAGCGCCGGAAATGGCCGTGGGTGGTCGGAGCCGGGTTCGTCGGACTCCTTGCACTAGGGGCCGCTGTCGGTGAGGAAGAGCCGAAGACGGATTCATCGTCGGTGGTGGTCTCCACTACCACCAGTTCGGTCGCTCCGACCACAACGACGACGCAACCGACGACGACAACGCCTCGAGTGACGACGACGGCCCCTACCGCGGCTTCCGAGGCGCCGGCTCAGGCGCCGCTGGTTCCTGGGGTCGAGACGACCACTGCAGCCCCTACAACCGAGTACACGCCGCCTGCTCCTGCCTACACGCCTCCGCCGACGACCGAGTACACCGCGCCGCCTGCGCCTCGGTACACCCCGCCGCCTGCCGCCGAATACACGCCACCGCCGGCCCCACCACAGTCGGATGGCGGCACTGTGCATCCCGGTTCCTACTGTTCCACCCCGGGTGCTACCGGAGTAACAGTCAAGGGGACACCGATGGTGTGTGCTCCCGGTTCGGATGGCCGGGACCGCTGGCGATCGTCCAACTAGTTGCATGGGCCATGACCTTGGTGACGCCGGACCGAAGTGTGCTTGCAGGCGGCGGCCGGCCGACCGTACGCACCGAGATCGTGACGCCGTCAGCCGCCGGCTCCAGGGCGATTCGGCGGGCCGACCACTTCCGCTCGCGGCACAAGAACTCGATCCGGGTCAGTACTTCCCTCGGGCGTTCGGGTGCGTCATCGTCGGTGCTCGGCCCACTTCCGATCGGTAGTTGAAGAGCATCGATGGATGATCGCGAAGAGCTCGGACCACTGGCCGGGTGAGAGATCGCGCGGCAGCGGTACGCCCCGAAATCGTTGGACGGCGAGCCACTTCTCGACCGCGGCTTCGCAGGATCGGCCGGCGACCCGCGGCAAGATCTGATGCAGGCCGTGGCCTTTGCTGGTGAAGACGGCGTGGACGAAGGCGCTGTATCGGGGCCGAAGCACGGGGTCGACGAGTGGAACGGTCCGCCGAGCGATGGTCATCAGTCCTGCATCGACTCCCGGCCGTGGTGTGAACGCCGACGCGGGAACACGGCCGGCCAGGCCGAACTCGTACCACGGCCACCATTGCGCGGTCATCATCGTTGCGCCACCGATCGCTGCACGACGACGTGCAACCTCCCATTGCACGAGCAGGACCGACGCTGTCCAGTGTTCGGCGTGCAGGATGTGACGCAACATCGCCGTGGTGTGGTGGAACGGCAAGTTCCCCACGATTGTGTGCGGTGTTCGGGGCAGTCGGTAGCGCAGAAAGTCTGCGTGCACGACCGTCGTATTCGGGGCGACGCGGTGTTGAAGCCGTCGTGCATGTCGCGGGTCGACCTCGATCGCTGTGATCGGGCGGCGTAGGGCCTGTAAGGGCAATGTCAACGCCCCATCACCGGAGCCGATTTCGATGATCGGGCCGTCTGTTCGAGAAACGAGATCGACGATCGTATCGACTGCTTTGCGGTCGGTGAGGAAGTTCTGGCCGAGCTCGTGGCGGCCGGCACGGTAGGTAGGCATGGGGTATTCACTCCGGGCAATAGTGGGGTGGCCCGGGCAGCACAAGGACGCCGCCCAGCAACTGACGTGCTGAAAAGCGGCGGAGCGTGTCGAAAGCTCGCTTTCCGCCGCTAGAAGCGGCGGAGCCTGCCGAACATGGTTGATGCGAAGCTCATGATTCCCACGGCCGCACCCTACAACAATGGGTGTCGATACGCATGCAACTTCATGACCCGCAACAACTGGTCGTGATTCGACCGGGTCGGTCGAACCTTGCGGAAACGTAATCGATCCGGACCGCATTCGCCGCAAGGTCGACCATCCCACCTCGCCGCCGCCGGCATGCGTGATTTCATTCTCCCGTCGGGTTCGATGCATTCGACCGGGGAGGACGTATGGAGTCACCGGTAGCGACGTACCTGTCGGCGGTGCGCAGCTTCGCGGAGCTGGTCCGTAGGATTCCGGAGAATCGTTGGGACGGGCCGGGTCTGGGCGGGTGGGATCTGCGTGCACTGACCGGTCATGCCTCGCGTTCCCTGACCACGGTGGTGACCTACCTCGACGACGCGGCCGACACCGAGGACATCGCGAGCCCGGAGCACTATTACGTCCACGTCGCGGAGTTGATGCCGGTCCTCGGTCCGGACGACGTCCTCGAGCGCGGTCGCCGGGCCGGTGCCGAACTCGGCGCCGATCCGGCGACTGCCGTCGACGCACTGTCCCACGAGGTGATCGAGCGGCTCGGCGCCGGGGAGGACCGGACGATCCGGGTGATCGGCGATTCGGGGATACGGCTGCATTCCTACCTTCCCACCCGGACCTTCGAACTCGCCGTTCACGGTCTCGACATCGCCGCCGCAGCGGACGTCCCTTTCGCCCCTCCCGAGAACGTCCTCGGGGAAGCCACCCTGCTGGCGGCGAGGATCGCGGTGGCACTCGGCGACGGCGTGACCGTGCTGAGGGCTCTGACCGGCCGGGTCGCCCTTCCCGGTGGCTTCTCCGTCGTGTGATCACGTCCACGGGGTGCCGAACTCGAGGGTGGACGGATCCGGTACCGCGCGTGGCCTGCCGGCCGATGCCTGGAAGAATGAGCGACGTGACTGCGACGATCCTGGACGGCAAAGCAACCCGCGACGAAATCTTCGAGGACCTGAAGGTCCGCGTGGCCGCGCTGAAGGACAAGGGCATCACGCCCGGTCTCGGCACGATCCTCGTCGGTGACGATCCGGGCTCCGCGGCCTACGTGCGCGGCAAGCACAACGACTGCGCGAAGGTCGGCATCACGTCGATCCGCAAGGATCTGCCCGCGGACATCACCCAGGTGCAGCTCTTCGAGGCCATCGACGAACTCAACGCCGATCCCGCCTGCACCGGCTACATCGTTCAGCTCCCCCTGCCGAAGCATCTCGACGAGAACGCCGCACTCGAGCGCATGGATCCGGACAAGGACGCGGACGGTCTTCATCCGGTGAATCTCGGTCGTCTCGTGCTCGGAAAGGATGCACCGCTGCCGTGCACCCCCCGCGGCATCATCCACCTGCTGCGTCGTTACGACGTGCCGATCGCCGGTGCGCACGTGGTGGTGATCGGCCGCGGTGTGACCGTGGGCCGCCCGATCGGGTTGCTGCTCACGCGGCGGACCGAGAACGCCACCGTCACTCTCTGCCACACCGGTACCCGCGATCTCGCCGCCGAGGTGCGTCGGGCCGACATCGTCGTTGCGGCTGCAGGCGTTCCGGGGCTGGTGACGGCCGAGATGGTCAAGCCGGGTGCGGCGGTGCTGGACGTGGGTGTGTCTCGCACCGAGGACGGACTGCGCGGCGACGTCGCTGCGGACGTGCGCGAGGTCGCAGGCTTCGTCTCCCCGAATCCGGGTGGTGTCGGTCCGCTCACCCGCGCGTTCCTGCTGACCAACGTCGTCGAGCGGGCCGAGCGGCTCGCGGCCCGGTAAGAAGGTCGAACACAGGAGACGAGATGGCTCAGGCCCTGCGATTCACGCGTCTGAACCTACCGCTGCTCGCGGTCACCGTGGTGATCGCGGGAGCGGTGATCCTGGTGATCGCCGATCGATGGCGACGGGGAGCCTTCGTGTTCGGCGGGGCGACCATCCTCGCCGGACTGCTGCGCTGGGTCCTCGACGAGGAGAGCGTCGGTGTCCTCGCGGTACGCAGTAAGCCGTTCGACGTCGCGTCGCTGATCGTCGTCGGGGGGATCGTGGTGGCCCTCGCGGCGTCGATCGATCCGCTGGGAACCGACTAGCCCTCTGCGAGCGTCATCAGCTCGCTGAGGAGCTTGGCAACCTCGTCGGCTTCGGTGAGGAATCCGTCGTGCCCGTCCCGGGAGACGAGCACACGCAGTTCGTCCGAGCCCGGAAGCAGGTCGGCGATCTCCTGCTGCAGACGCAGCGGGTAGAGCCGGTCGGAGTCCACGCCGGCGACGATCGTCGGGACCGAGGTGGACGCGAGAGCGGCGTCGATGCCGCCGCGTCCGCGCCCGATGTCGTGCCGGTTCATCACGTCGGACAACACCACGTAGGTGCCGGGATCGAAGCGTGCGACGAGTTTGCTTGCCTGGTGCTCGAGATAGCTCTGCACCGCGTACCGGCCGCCTCGCCAGGGGTCCTCGCCGTCCTGCGGGAGGTTCCCGAAACGCGTGTCGAGTTCGAGTTCGGTCCGGTAGGTGAGATGGGCGATGCGCCGCGCGATGGCGAGCCCGGTCTCCGGACGCCGTCCCGTGCCGTAGTAGTCGCCTCCCTGCCAGTCGGGATCGGCCATGATCGCCGCCATCTGCGCACTCTGGGTGCCGATCTGGTCGGCGGTGGCGCGGGCGCCCGTGGCGAGGACCAGTGAGGCGCGCACCCTGTCGGGGTGGGTGACGATCCATTCGAGGGTGCGCATTCCACCCATCGATCCTCCGGTCACGGCGGCGAGGACGTCGATGCCGAACCGGTCGAGCAGCGCGACCTCGGCTTCCACCTGGTCGCGCACGGTGATCAGCGGGAAGCGGGAACCCCAGGCCCGGCCGTCCGGAGCGGTGCTTCCGGGGCCCGTGGTCCCGCGGCATCCGCCGAGGATGTTGGTGGAGATCACGCACCAGCGATCGGTGTCGATGGGGGCGCCGGGACCGACCATGCCCGACCACCAGCCGGGAGACGGATGATCCGGCCCGGCGGGGCCGGTCACGTGCGAGTCGCCGGTGAGGGCGTGTTCGACGAGGACGACGTTGTCGCGGGTGGGGGAGAGCTCGCCCCACCGCTGGACGGCGATCGTGACGTTCGGCAGCGTCTCGCCGCTCTCGAGGGTCAGATCCCCGATGTCGAAGTTCGTGAGGCGTCCGTCCGCCGGAGGCAGTTCGATGCGACGCCGCTCGGTGCCTGCCGTCAAGGGATGACCACCTCGGGGCTCGGTGTGGCGGGGCGGGGCCGGGTGCAGGTGTCGGTCATCGTGTCCTTCCGGCGGTGATGGGAGGGTCGATCGGGATCCGCACACGACAGCTCATCATCTCGATCCTCCCGGCAGCAGGCTTGTCGGCGGTGTTCCGCCGACCGTGTCCTCACCCGGAGCACCCCACCCCGGTCGGAGGGTTGCCGGCCAGCAAGCCGGGGCTTGACGCTGGCACTCATGACTCCCGGCAGTCTAGCGACTCTCCCGCGCAGGGTCTTATGCACCCTCTGAACATCCCTGACCAGCAGGAAAGTTACCGGTCGGTAAGGCGTGGGGGTGGGATGGGGCGCTTTGCGGACGCCGCGAATAGCAGTACGCTTGTCATGTTTGGCCGCGGTCCAGGACGTGGACACGGCCATGCTCGTTCGTACGAGCCGACGGCGATCGCACCCACAAAGTGCGGTCGATTGGGGACCACAGAAACGTCCTAGGAGGACACGAAGCGCATATGTCCAAGATCAAGGTTGAGGGTAAGGTCGTCGAACTCGACGGCGACGAGATGACCCGCATCATCTGGCAGTTCATCAAAGACAAGCTGATCCACCCGTACCTGGACGTGGATCTCGAGTACTACGACCTCGGCATCGAACACCGGGATGCCACCGACGACCAGGTGACCATCGACGCCGCCAACGCCATCAAGAAGCACGGCGTCGGCGTCAAGTGCGCCACCATCACTCCCGACGAAGCGCGCGTCGAGGAGTTCGGTCTGAAGAAGATGTGGCGTTCGCCCAACGGCACCATCCGAAACATTCTCGGCGGCACCATCTTCCGCGCTCCGATCATCATCTCGAATGTGCCGCGTCTGGTTCCGGGCTGGACCAAGCCCGTCATCGTCGGCCGTCACGCATTCGGTGATCAGTACCGCGCCACCGACTTCAAGGTCGACCGCCCGGGCACCGTCACCATCACCTTCACGCCCGAGGACGGCAGCGAGCCGATCCAGCACGAGGTCTGCCAGATCCCCGAGGACGGCGGCGTCGTGATGGGTATGTACAACTACAAGAAGTCCATCCAGGACTTCGCGCGCGCCTCGCTCTCCTACGGCCTGCAGCGCAACTACCCGGTCTACCTGTCGACCAAGAACACGATCCTCAAGGCCTACGACGGCATGTTCAAGGACGAGTTCCAGCGGATCTACGAGGAGGAGTTCAAGGCGGAGTTCGACGCCGCCGGACTCACCTACGAGCACCGCCTCATCGACGACATGGTCGCTTCGTCCCTCAAGTGGGAGGGCGGCTACGTCTGGGCCTGCAAGAACTACGACGGTGACGTCCAGTCCGACACCGTCGCGCAGGGCTACGGCTCGCTGGGCCTGATGACCTCCGTCCTCATGACCCCGGACGGCAGGACCGTCGAGGCGGAGGCCGCACACGGCACCGTCACCCGGCACTACCGCCAGCACCAGCAGGGCAAGCCGACGTCGACCAACCCGATCGCGTCGATCTTCGCCTGGACCCGTGGTCTCGAGCACCGCGGCAAGCTCGACAACACCCCCGAGGTCATCGAGTTCGCCCAGCAGCTCGAGGACGTCGTCATCAAGACCGTCGAATCCGGTCAGATGACCAAGGACCTCGCGCTGCTCGTGGGCCCGGAGCAGTCCTGGCTGACCACCGAGGAGTTCCTCGGCGCGCTCGACGAGAACCTGCAGAAGGCTCGCGCCTGATAGGTCCTCCGCTCGCGGAGTACACGACGACACGGGACGCCTCCGACACGGAGGCGTCCCGTGTTGCGTCCTACGAAGTGCCGGGTACCGGTTACCGTCGGGACACGACGTGACGAGAAAGAGGAACCGAGCGTGACCGATACACCCGGCGCCGTGCGTCGCGGCCGAGACGGGGCTCATGCCCGTCGCCGCTTCTGGTCGCGGGTCTGGATGCTCATGCTCGGCTCGGCGCTCGCCTACATCCCTGTCGCGCTGGCACCACACCTCCTCCAGCTCGTCGCCCGGCGGGCCGACGAGCTGGCCTACGAGCGCTACACGCCGGCCCGCAGTGGCGTTCTCACCACCTTGTCGTTCGGTGAGGCCGCGGGTGTCCTCGGAGTGCTCGCGGCGCTCGTGATCGCTCTCAATCTCATCGCCTGGTCGCTCGGACCGGCGGTCTCGTCCGATTCCTCACCCCGGCAGACCGAGGCGATACGCCTCGAACATGTCGAACTGTGCGGCTCGGTGTTCGGCGTGGGAGCGACGATGGCCCTCGTCGCAGCCTTGCTCGACGGACTCCCCGGATCCGTCGATCTCGCGGCCCTGCTCCTGTTCCCGGCCGTCTTCGTCATCGTCGTGCTCAGCCAGGACCTCTACCTCGCGACTCAGCGTGGCGTCGGCGCCCGCCGCATGCTCCGCCGCGAGGCCTCCCTGCTGCGCCGCCGCGAGTTGCTCGCGACGGCTGCCCGGTTCCGGCCTCGGGGCCGGCTCGCCGCCGCCCGTCCGGCGGTCGTCCTGGGGGCCGAGTTGCTCGCACTCACCATCGTCACGGCGGCCGTGGGCCTGTCGCTCCTGCTGATCGTCGACGACCTCCCGCCGTCCGCGCCCGTCGTAGCCGCCGTGGACGCGGTGTTCGTCGTCGCGGCGTCGATCGTCACGGTTGTGGTGGCGGTCGTGCTCGTGCCGTGGACCGTCCGGTGCTGGCTGCTCCGCCGGTACGTCGGTGCTGTTCTCGCCGTCGCAATCGGCGGCACGCTCTACGTCGTACTGTGTGCGGGAATCGTCTGGGCCGCACTGGACGAGGACACCGTCGGGGAGGCATTCCTCACGGCGGTCGCCCTGCTCGGATGGACGCTCCTCCCGCCGATCGCCCTGCTGGTGGGCACCCTCGGCGTCCGGGGCCGGGGGCACTTGCCCGGGGTCACCACGGCACTGCACGCTGCGCTCCTGCGCGAACGATATCGCCTGCGCTGCACCGACCCCGGGCAGGCCGGCGACAGTTCGGTTCCGCCCTGGGGTCCCCTCGTGGCGCGGGCTCGCAAGCTGACCCACGCCACCTCGCGATAACGGGCGTTTTCGCTCCGGAAGGTCGTGCGCGCCACATCCGCGGCAGCGACCTGCGGTCGCGTCGCCGGTGTCGGCTACGGTGACCCGGTGCCTCTCGTCATCACCACCGTGAACGTCAACGGCGTCCGTGCAGCAGCGGGCAAGGGCCTGCTCGAATGGCTGAACTCGTCCGACGCCGACATCGTGTGCCTGCAGGAGGTGCGCGCCATCGAACAGCAGTTCCACGCCTCGATCGCTCCCGCCCTCGAAAGCGGATGGCACTGCGTGGGAGCCGAGTCCTCGGCGAAGGGCCGTGCCGGGGTCGCGATCCTCTCGCGCATCCCTGCCGATGCGGTGCGGGTCGGCTTCGACGTCGACGAGTTCGCGGCGGCCGGCCGCTACGTGGAAGCGGATTTCGGCGACGTGACCGTGGGAAGCCTCTATCTGCCGACCGGTGAGGCCCAGACGCCGAAGCAGGACGAGAAGGAACTCTTCATGAAGAGTTTCGCGGCCTATCTCGCCGAGCGGTACACCGCGGTGACGGCCGAAGGCCGCGACATGGTGGTGTGCGGCGACTGGAACATCGCGCCCACCGAGCGCGACATCAAGAACTGGAAGGGCAACATCAAGAAGTCCGGTTTCCTGCCGGAGGAACGCGCATGGGTCGCCGACCTGCTCGAGGCCGGCTGGCGCGACGTGGTGCGCGACCTCCACGGCGACGTCCCGGGCCCCTACTCGTGGTGGTCCTACCGCGGCAAAGCATTCGACACCGACGCCGGCTGGCGCATCGACTATCACCTGGTGACACCGAACATCGCGGCGCGCGCCACCGAGGCCCGAGTCGAGCGGGCAGCGAGCTACGACCGGCGCTGGTCCGATCACGCGCCGGTGACGGTGAGCTTCGAACTCTGATCGGAACCGGCGCAGCATCGGGGAATGCACCTCGGTCGCGGCCCGGCCGGACGTGCGTGGAATCATCGACGGCATGTCGAGCACTGCAGAACAGAACACCACGAAGTCGAAGGCCCGCCCCCGTGTGCTGTCCGGCATCCAGCCCACCTCGGATTCGTTCCACCTCGGGAACTTCCTGGGGGCACTGGCTCAGTGGGTTCCCGCGCAGGACGAGAACGACGCCTTCTACTTCATCCCCGACCTGCACGCGATCACCGTTCCGCACGAGCCGAAGATGCTGCGCAAGCGCGTACTCGTCTCGGTTGCGCAGTTGCTCGCGATCGGGATCGACCCCGAGAAGTCCGTCCTGTTCGTGCAGAGTCAGGTGCCGGAGCACGCCGAGCTGTCGTGGGTGCTGAGCTGCATCACCGGCTTCGGTGAGGCCAGCCGGATGACGCAGTTCAAGGACAAGTCCGCCAAGCAGGGCACCGAACACGCCGGTGTGGGCCTGTTCACCTACCCGATCCTCATGGCAGCCGACATCCTGCTCTACCGCGCGAGTCATGTCCCGGTGGGGGAGGATCAGCGTCAGCACCTCGAACTCACGCGGGATCTCGCACAGCGCTTCAACTCCCGCTTCGGCAAGACCTTCGTCGTCCCCGAACCGATGATCGTGAAGGAGACCGCGAAGATCTACGATCTTCAGGATCCGACGTCGAAGATGAGCAAGTCGGCGGCGACCGATGCGGGGCTGATCAACCTGCTCGACGATCCCAAGGTCTCGGCGAAGAAGATCCGCTCGGCCGTGACCGACAACGAGCGTGAGATTCGCTTCGATCGGGAGAACAAGCCCGGCGTCTCGAACCTGCTCACGATCCAGTCGGCGCTGTCCGGTCGCAGTATCGACGAGCTCGTCGCCGGTTACGAGGGCAAGGGTTACGGCGATCTGAAGGCCGACACGGCAGAGGTGCTGACCGAGTTCGTCACCCCCATCCGCGCGAAGGTCGACGACTATCTCGCCGACCCCGCGGAACTGAACCGCATCCTCTCGCGCGGCGCGGACCGTGCGCGGGAAGTCGCGTCCCGCACCTTGGCTCAGGTCTATGACAAGGTGGGTTTCCTGCCGCGGACGTAGACGAAGGAGCACCAGGATGGCCGGCGAACCGAGCGAGAAGCCGGGATTTCTGGAACGTCAACGCGCGGCCCATCCGGTACTCGATCGGGTCCTCCGTGCCGGCTTCCGGTATCAGGACAAGAAGGGCGACTACTACGCGGCCGGTCTGACCTATTTCACGGTGCTGGCGATCGTCCCCATCATCATGCTCGTGTTCTCGGTGGCCGGTTTCGTGCTCGCCGGGCGTCCCGAACTGCTCGACCAGCTCCAGCAGCTCATCGCCGAGAACATTCCGGGCCAGCTCGGGGACACCGTGCAGAGCCTGATCGACTCCGCGATCCAATCGCGCGGTGCGGTCGGTCTCATCGGCCTGCTCACCGCCTCCTATGCAGGTCTGGGCTGGATCACGAACCTGCGGGAGGCGCTCACCGCCATGTGGGACCACCCGCGGGATCGGGGCAACTTCTTCGTCGTGAAACTGCGGGACGGCGGCGCGATTCTGAGTCTCGGACTGGCGATGACGGTGTCGGTGGGACTGTCGGCGCTGAGCAGCGGCCCGGTCGCACACCGGCTGGTGGAACTGCTCAACATGGAGAATCTCATCGGCATCGGCGTGGCCCTGCGGGTGGTAGCCCTGATCATGGCGGTCGCCGCCACGAGCATGGTCTTCACCTGGGTGATCGCGCGTCTGCCACGTGAGCCGGTGCCCTTCCGCAGCGCGCTCGCCGCCGGCGTGATCGCCGGAATCGGATTCGAACTGCTCAAACAGACCGGTTCGCTGTATCTGGAGCGTGTGCTCAACGGGCCGGCAGGCGTGGCTTTCGGTCCGATCCTGGGCATTCTCGTGTTCGGTAATCTTACCGCGCGGCTGGTGCTGTTCTGCACCGCATTCGCCGCCTCGTCACGGGCGAGTCTGGCTCTCGCACATCATCCTGCGCCCACCGGGGCGGTCATCCGCCCACGTCTCGAGGTCCACGAGGGCGTCACCGGGCGCCGGGTCGTCGCACTCCTCGGCGCAGGTCTGCTCGGGGGTCTTCTGGCAGGGAGCCGGTTGCGCCGGGTCTTCGGGAAACAGGAGCACGAACGACAGCGGACCCGCCCCTGAGAGGAGCGGGTCCGCTGTGTCGTGCGAGGTGATCAGCGAGCGAACATCAGCGCGCGCTTGACCTCCTGGATCGCCTTCGTCACCTGGATGCCGCGGGGGCACGCGTCGGTGCAGTTGAAGGTGGTGCGGCAGCGCCACACACCTTCCTTGTCGTTGAGGATGTCGAGACGCTCGGCGGCACCCTCGTCACGCGAATCGAAGATGAACCTGTGCGCGTTGACGATCGCGGCGGGGCCGAAGTAGCTGCCGTCGCTCCAGTACACCGGGCACGACGTGGTGCAGCACGCGCACAGGATGCACTTGGTGGTGTCGTCGAACCGGGCGCGGTCGGCCTGCGACTGGATACGCTCGCGGGTCGGCTCGTTGCCGGTGGTCATGAGGAACGGCTTCACGGCGCGGTAGGCGTCGAAGAAGGGTTCCATGTCGACGACGAGGTCCTTCTCGACCGGCAGGCCACGGATCGGCTCGATCGTGATCGTGACGTCCTTGCCGTTCTTGTCGAGCAGATCCTTCATGAGGATCTTGCAGGCCAGACGGTTGACGCCGTTGACACGCATCGCGTCCGAACCGCACACGCCGTGGGCGCAGCTGCGGCGGAAGGTGAGCGTGCCGTCGAGATATCCCTTGACGTAGCTCAGCAGGTTGAGCAGGCGGTCGGAGGGCAGCGCCGGGACCTGGAAGGAATCCCAGTGCTGGCCCTTGTCGTCCTCCGGATTGAAACGAGCGATCTTGAGGGTGACCATCGTGGCGCCCTCGGGCACCGGTGGCAGTGCCGAGACGTCCGGGTCGGTCTTCTCGATGGTTGTCATCAGTACTTACGCTCCATGGGCTCGTACCGGGTCTGGACCACCGGCTTGTAGTCCAGGCGAATGTCGGAGATCAGTTCCTCGCCCACCTTGTACGCCATGGTGTGCTTGAGGTAGTTCTCGTCGTCGCGCTTCGGGTAGTCCTCGCGGGCGTGGCCGCCGCGCGATTCCTTCCGGTTGAGAGCGCCGACGACCGTCACCTCGGCCATCTCGAGGAGGAATCCGAGCTCCACGGCCTCGAGCAGATCGCTGTTGTAGCGCTTGCCCTTGTCGTGGACGGTGATCTCCTTGTAACGCTTCTTCAGCTCGTGGATGTCGTTGAGCGCCTGCGTCAACGTCTCCTCGGTGCGGAACACCGACGCGTTGTTGTCCATCGTCTGCTGCAGCTCGGTGCGGATGTCGGCGACCCGCTCCTTGCCGCCCTGGTGCAGGATCAGGTCGAGCCAGTCGTCGACGTACTTCGTCGGCTGCTCGGGCATCTCGACGTGCTTCGTGCTGTTGGCGTACTCCGCGGCGGCGATACCCGCGCGGCGACCGAAGACGTTGATGTCGAGCAGCGAGTTGGTGCCGAGACGGTTCGCGCCGTGGACGGACACGCACGCGCACTCGCCGGCCGCGTACAGGCCGGGCACGACGTTCTCGTTGTCGCGCAGGACCTCGCCGTTGACGTTGGTCGGGATACCGCCCATGACGTAATGGCAGGTCGGGTACACCGGCACGAGCTCGGTGACGGGGTCGACGCCGAGATAGGTGCGGGAGAACTCGGTGATGTCCGGAAGCTTCTCCTCGAGGACGTCCTCGCCGAGGTGGGTCACGTCGATGTAGACGTAGTCCTTGTTCGGTCCCGCGCCGCGACCCTCGAGCACCTCGAGCACCATGGAACGCGCGACGATGTCGCGCGGTGCGAGGTCCTTGATGGTGGGGGCGTAGCGCTCCATGAAGCGCTCGCCGTCGGCGTTGCGGAGGATGCCACCTTCACCACGCACGGCCTCGGAGATGAGGATGCCGAGTCCGGCCAGTCCCGTCGGATGGAACTGGTGGAATTCCATGTCCTCGAGCGGCAGGCCCTTGCGGAAGATGATGCCGAGTCCGTCACCGGTGAGGGTGTGCGCGTTCGACGTCGTCTTGTACATACGGCCGGAGCCGCCCGTCGCGAAGACGATCGCCTTGGCGTGGAAGACGTGGATCTCGCCGGTCGCGAGTTCGTAGGCGATGACACCCGTCGCGACGGGACCGTTCTCGGTCTCGGTGAGGGTGATGTCGAGCGCGTAGAACTCGTTGAAGAACTCGACGTCGTGCTTGACGCAGTTCTGGTACAGCGTCTGGAGGATCATGTGGCCGGTGCGGTCGGCGGCGTAGCACGCGCGACGGACCGGCGCCTTGCCGTGATCGCGGGTGTGGCCACCGAAGCGACGCTGGTCGATCTTGCCCTCGGGCGTCCGGTTGAACGGAAGACCCATCTTCTCGAGATCGAGGACGGCGTCGATGGCCTCCTTGGCCATGATCTCCGCAGCGTCCTGGTCGACCAGGTAGTCGCCACCCTTGACGGTGTCGAAGGTGTGCCACTCCCAGTTGTCCTCTTCGACGTTCGCGAGGGCGGCGCACATGCCGCCCTGAGCGGCGCCGGTGTGGCTGCGGGTGGGGTAGAGCTTGGTGAGCACAGCAGTGCGAGCACGCGGGCCGGCTTCGATGGCCGCACGCATGCCGGCGCCGCCGGCGCCGACGATGACTACGTCGTAACGATGTTCCTGCATGTAGTTTCGGCTCCCCTAGCTCGCCGTGATGTTCGGGTCGAAGGTGAAGATCACGTAGGTGCCCAGGCCCATGATCAGGATCATCGACACGAGGAGGATCGTGTTGAGCCAGAACCGGGTGGAGTCCTTACGTGCGTAGTCCGCGATGACTGTGCGCAGACCGTTACCGCCGTGGAGTTGTGCGAGCCACAGCATCGACAGGTCCCAGATCTGCCAGAACGGGCTGGACCAGCGGCCTGCGACGAACGCGAAGTTGATGCGCTGCACACCTTCGTCGAGCATCAGCATGATGAACAGGTGGCCGAGGACCAGGATGATCAGAGCGAGACCGGACAGGCGCATGAACAACCAGGCGTAGAGCTCGAAGTTGTTCTTCGAGACCCGCCGCGGTGAACGCGGGTTGTCGAGGCCGGCAGGGCGGTCGTATTCCTTACCCAGTGTTTTCGCTTCGCTCATATCAGTGCCCCGCAAAGGTGTTGTAGAGGATGCGAACGGACGCGGGGATCATTGCCACGAGCCAGATCGCAAGGATCGTCCAGAGCATCACCCGCTGGTACTTCGGGCCCTTCGACCAGAAGTCGACGAGCATGACCCGCAGGCCGTTGAGCGCGTGGTACAGAACCATCGCCACCAGGCCGAGCTCCATGAGTCCGACGATCGGGTTCTTGTAGGTCTCGATCACCGCGTCGTAGGTCTCGGGGTTGACCCGGACGAGTGCGGTATCGAGGACGTGGACGAAAAGGAAGAAGAATGTCGCCACGCCGGTGATCCGGTGCAAAACCCAGGACCACATGCCGGGGTCTCCCCGGTAAAGCGACCGTGTGCGCCCCGCCTTTGCGGGGGCGGCTTCAGTCGTGCTGCTCATCGAGTGCTGTGCCTCCAACGTCAATGGTGGACGCGTCGAGCTGCTCCTACCTGTGGGGGATTCCGCAGTACGGGCCCGACGTGAACCTGAACCGACTTGGATCGACTCTAGACCCATCCCAAACTCGGGAACTAATCTCCTGCCTCAATCGTACGAGCCTCAAATACGAAGTTAGGTTTGCCTTTCCAACTGTGATCTCGTGCGACGGGGGGTGCCTGCCGTCGTGTACGCCACCGTGACAGGATGGGGAACCATGCCGGACGTCGACTGGAAAATGTTGCGCGCCAAAGCACATGGAGTGATGGAGCGGGCCTATGCGCCCTACTCCGGATTCCCGGTGGGGGCGGCCGCGGTGACCCTGGACGGTCGTGTCGTCCTTGGGTGCAATGTGGAAAATGTCTCACACGGACTGGGTCTTTGTGCCGAATGTGTACTCGTCGGTAACCTCGTCGCCGGTGGTGGCGGGCGTCTGCGGGCGGTCGCGGTCTGTGATTCGCGGGGCCACGTTCTCACCCCCTGCGGCCGTTGCCGGCAGGTGCTTCTCGAACACGGTGGACCTCGACTCGAGGTCGACACCCGAAGCGGCCCGCGTCCGCTGTCCGATCTGCTCCCCGATGCATTCGGTCCCGACGATCTCGCCGCGGTGCGGGAGGACGGGGACCGTCGTGCCTGACATCGTCACCGTCATCCGCCGCAAGAGGGACGGCCACGCCCTGTCGGGCGCCGAGATCGATTGGGTCGTCGAAGCGTTCACACACGGCGTGATCTCCGATGCCCAGATGTCGGCCCTGGCGATGGCCGTCTGGTTCCGCGGGATGAGCCGCGCGGAGACGGCCCGCTGGACCACCGCGATGATCGACTCCGGCCGGCGCCTCGATTTCTCCGGGCTCGGACTCCCTACCGTCGACAAACACTCGACCGGCGGTGTGGGAGACAAGATCACGCTGCCGCTCGCGCCTCTGGTCGCGGCGTGCGGTGTCGCGGTCCCGCAGCTGTCCGGTCGCGGCCTCGGCCACACCGGAGGAACCCTGGACAAGCTCGAATCGATCCCCGGCTGGCGGGCCGATCTGAGCACCGAGGACATCGCCGGGATTCTCACCGACCCGGCGGTCGGTGCGGTGGTGTGCGCGGCCGGCGCAGATCTCGCCCCCGCCGACCGCAAGCTCTACGCACTCCGCGATGTCACCGGCACCGTCGAGTCGATCCCGCTCATCGCCAGTTCGATCATGAGCAAGAAGATCGCGGAGGGCACGGGCGCGCTGGTCCTCGACGTGAAGGTCGGCAGTGGTGCCTTCATGAAGGAACTGGGCGAGGCCCGGGAGCTCGCCCGCACCATGGTCGAGCTCGGTGCCGACGAAGGCCTGCCCACGACCGCCCTGATCACACGCATGGACACTCCGCTCGGGCGCACCGCGGGCAATGCCCTCGAAGTGCGGGAGGCCGTGGAGGTGCTCGCCGGTGGCGGCCCCGAGGACGTGGTCGAACTGACCCTCGGCCTCGCCCGGGAGATGCTCGCCGCCGCGGGGATGGACGATATCGATCCCGCCGAGCGGCTGCGCGACGGCACCGCGATGGACCGGTGGAACGCGATGATCGCCGCCCAGGGTGGCGACCCCCGGGCGCCGCTGCCGGTCGCGACCCACACCGAGACCTTCCACGCCGACGCCGAGGGTGTGCTCTGCGAACTCGATGCGTTCGCCGTCGGCATCGCCGCATGGCGGCTCGGCGCCGGCCGCGAACGTCAGGGGCAGGACGTCCAGCCCGGAGCGGGCATCGAACTGCACGCGGTCCTCGGCGATCGGGTCCGGGCGGGCCAACCCCTCGCGACCCTGCACACCGACACTCCGGGACGTATCCCCGACGCGCTCGCCGCGCTCCGCGAAGGCGTCCGGATCGCGGAGACGGCGCCGGGCCGCCGACCGTTGATCATCGAACGGATCCACGCGTAGCAGCACGGGCCGTCCGAGAGCGAGCGGAACCGGCTGTCGCCGACTACCGTCCGGATCATGAACGGCCGGCTCACTCCAGAACTCGTCCTCACCGCGCCCAAAGTGGTCCTCCACGATCACCTCGACGGTGGCCTCCGCCCACGCACCGTCCTCGAACTGGCGGACGCCTGCGGCTGGTCGCTGCCCTCGAACACCGAATCGGATCTCGCCCGCTGGTTCCGGGAGTCCGCCGACAGCGGTTCGCTCGAGCGTTATCTCGAGACGTTCGAGCACACCGTCGCCGTGATGCAGACGGGGGAGGGGCTCGAACGCGTCGCGCGGGAATGCGTGCTCGACCTCGCCGACGACGGCGTCGTGTACGCCGAGGTGCGATTCGCGCCCGAACAGCATCTCGAGAAGGGGCTGTCGCTGGACGAGGTCGTCGTGCACGTTCTCGAAGGTTTCCGCGCCGGGGAATCCGAGGTGGCCGCGAGCGGCCGCAGGATCCGGGTGCGGTGCCTGCTCACCGCCATGCGGCACGCGGCGCGATCGCTCGAGATCGCCGAACTCGCCGTGCGCTTCCGGGATCGCGGGGTGGCGGGTTTCGACATCGCCGGTGCCGAGGCGGGTAATCCACCGAGCCGCCATCTCGACGCCTTCGAGTACACCCGCGCGGCGAACGCCCATTTCACGATCCACGCGGGGGAGGCGTTCGGTCTCCCGTCCATCCACGAGGCCGTCGCCTTCTGCGGAACCGACAGGCTCGGTCACGGTGTGCGGATCGTCGACGACATCGAAGTGCACGACGACGGTTCCGCCACCCTGGGGCGGCTCGCGAACTACGTCCGCGACAAGCGCATCCCGCTCGAACTGTGCCCGTCCTCGAACGTGCAGACCGGTGCGGTGCGCACCCTGTCCGAACATCCCTTCGACCTGCTGGCCCGACTGCGCTTCCGGGTCACCGTCAACACCGACAACCGGCTGATGAGCGACACCACGATGACGCAGGAGATGGTGCGGCTGGTGGAGACCTTCGGCTACGGGTGGGTCGACCTCGAACGATTCACGATCAACGCCATGAAGTCGGCTTTCCTCCCGTTCGACGAGCGACTCGAACTCATCGACGACGTCATCAAGCCGGGCTACGCCGTCCTGGTGGGGTAGACGCCGGTCAGTGCCTGCGCAGCCGCGCCTCGAACTCGCGCTCGAGTTCCCGCCAGGCGAGCGCCTCGGCCTCGAACGGCGGGCTGGGTGCCAGACGACCCGGATCGGGTTCGATCACGTAGTTGACGAACCATCCCAGTTCGGTGGAGGCGGCCAGCGCGGCATCGGTCGACTCGTCGTTCGCGTAGTTCGCCGCATCGCTGAACAATTCGACCGCGAGTTCGAGCTGTTCGGGATCGACGGCCGCGACCCCCTCGGTGATGTCGTCGGCGATGCCGGTGAGCACGTAGACGTTGTCGTCGGTGACCGTCACGTCGAGCGAACCGTCGATCGCCGCGAGCTGGATCTCCGTGTACGGCTCCAGCGTCGCGAGGTCGTGGTCGTGGTTGTCTGCCAGATGGCGCGCCAGCGCGCGTTCGGAGGGGAAGACGTCGATCGTGCCGTCGTGCCCCAGGAAGCGGGCATCGTCCTCGAGATAGCAGCGCAGTGAGTACCACGTGCCGTCGGTCGTGATGATGCGGATGGGATCGATACCCACCCGGGCCCAGAATTCGTACCCGTCGTTCTCGTCGACGAACTCGTACTCGTCGTCGGAGTCGACGTCCACGACCGTGTCGTCCGCTTCGACCTCGTTCTCGTCGACCGCGACGAGTTCGGATTCGATCTCGGCGACCACCGAGGCGTCGACGTCGGGGGTGGAGATCACGCCGTCGAGTGCATCGAGCACGGCGTCCCAGTCGTCGGCGACGGCCGTACCGATGCGATTCCACAGGTCGAGACCTTCGCGCGTGCGGAAGGCGGAGACGCCGTGCTGGAGGAGGGTGTCGATCTCCTGGCGTTCGAAGAACTTCGTCACGACGTCGAGTTCGCAGACGTCACCGAGGATGCTCACGATGTCGAAGGTGTCCTGCAGTTCGGACACCGCACTCGGGTCGGGATCGTCGGCGACGAGCTCCGGCACCCCGACGAGATCGTAGGTGTGCGCTTCGTCGGGTTCGAACTCCGAGGCCGCGAGCTTCGACACGACGGGCCACGCCTGGTGTTCGACGAGGTCGTTGTCCGCACCCGACCGCACGAACGCGACGAGTTCCGGCACCGACGGGAAGGCGTACAGGTCGTCACCGTGGCCGAGGAATGCTTCCCATTCGTCGTCGCCCTCACGCCAGCGTGGCGCCCAGAGCGTCACGAGGTCGCCGTCGGTGAGACCGAGCTCGATCGGGACGATGTCTCCAGCCATGGCGGGAAGCCTAGCTATGTCGCGGCCGAGAATATACCCGGGGGGCGGAGTGCGGTCGCTCACCGTCGTACGGCACGGTCGCTCGCCGCGGGTGCGGGAGGAGTGTCCGGGGTCAGTGCGCAGCGCAGCGCCTCCCAGGCGGCAACGCGTGCGAGGGCTGCGTCCCGTGCCGCCTCGTGCACCGTCTCGAGGATCGTTGCGGCCAGCTCGCGGGCGTCGGCGTCACGGATCGAGTCGCACAGATCCAGGGCGTCGAGTGCTCCGGAACCGTTCACACGTGCGAGTACGCGACCGTCGGGACTGCTCGCGCTGCCCTCGATCGTCGACAGTGCCTCCGCCGTCCGCTCGAGTGCGTCGAGCCGGTTGTGGGCCCGCGCGACGACGGAGTCCACCACCGCCTCGCTCATCGGCCGAAGCCTCGTGGTCCGCCGATCGACGCTTCGGTGCCGCCGAGATCCGCCCGGGACGGAAGCGCCATCCGGTCGAGGATCTCCCGGGGGACTCCCTCGGCGGCGAGGTGCTCACCGCGGATCACCGCGGCCTCGAGCGCCGCCTGCCTGTTCAGGGCGAGGATCTGATCGGCCAGTTGCCGTGGTCCGTATCGCAACTCGCGTGCATCGATGCGCAGGTCCACGAGCAGTCCGCCGTCCGTCGTCCGCACCGAGATCGTTCCCGCCCGGTTGTGAGCCGTGGCCGTGATCGGTTCCGTCGTCGTGCTGTCCATATCGGGTTGGACGCATCACGGTGGCGCTCGGTTCCCGCCGCCCCACCGGCCCGGGGAGATCTAGCTGCCGGTGGGGCGGTACACGCCGTGGAAGGCCATACCGCCGTTCGTCGTGCGGATCGGACTCACCGCGACCGGATCGCCGGCCTCGACCATCATGCCGTTGCCGACCACCATCGCTACGTGCCCGTCCCATACGACGAGGTCTCCGGGGAGAGCGGTCGCAGGATCGACCTGCGCTCCGACGTTCTGCTCCTGGGCCAGGCGCGGCAGTTCGACTCCGGCCTGGGCGTAGGCGTACTGCGTGAGGGCGCTGCAGTCGAGACCGGCGCCCGGGGTGGTGCCGCCCCAGACGTACGGGGTGCCCTGCTGGGCCAGGGCGTGCCGCACCGCAGTCGCGGCCGTCTCGTTCGGTGCCCGGCTCACGCTGCCGTCCGGAAGCACTATCTCCACCCCGCCGGCCTGCTCGCCGAAGGTGCGCAGCGTCCGGGAGTCGTCGAGGGTCACCGACCCGCGATCGTCACCGGGTCCGGACGCGAGGTCGGGTGCGGGGGCGGGCAGCAGTGCACCGGCCTGCTCCGTCAGGCCGGCGAGGGTCCCGGTCACCCGGGACAGCACTTCGAGACCGCCGGCCAGATGATCGATCGCCGCGGTGAGGAGGGCGAGTTGCCCGTGGGGGAGTCCCGCCGCGGGCCCGGACTGCCGGACGAGGGTGAGGAACGAGTCGACGAGACGGTCGAGTTCGGCGGCTCCGGTGACGACCGTGATCGTGGCGTCGAGCACGATGCCGGAGAGGGCCGTGCCCCGATCGGCCGCCGCGAGAACATCCGCGACCGCCCGTTCCGCGCTCGCGATCGCCTGTGCGGCAGCGGGGCCACCCCAGGCCCAGGTGAGCTCCGTGACCGCGTCGCGGCCGGCCGCGTGGACCTCCTCCGCCCAGTGCGCCCCTACCCGGACGAGTTCGCCCGGATCGACCTCGGGTGGCAGGGCGGTACCGAAGACCTCGAGCAGGTCGGTGAGCGGCGCGGCGAGCATCTCGCCCGGCAGCGCGATCACGGCTGCTCCGACGCGGTGTCCAGCCTGGACGCGATCTCGGCCGCGGACCGCTCGTACGCGGTCGCCGAGGCGCCGGCGGCGGATCCCATCGCGGCGAAGCGACGACCGAGGCGATCGAGGTCGCGCACATGGGCCTCGTGGGTCGCCGTCAGCGCCGCGAGGACCGGCACACCGATCGGCCCGAACAGACCCGCAAGGACGCCCGGATCGCCGTGACGCGTCCGCTCGGCAGCCTCGTGCAGTCGCGCGGCCAGCCCCGAGACCTCGCCGTCGAACCTTCTCATCGTCGCCGTGTCGGCCCGCATCGCGTCTGTGCCGGAGTGTTCGGTCACCTCGTCGCCTTCCGTCTCGTCGCTGTGGGGTTCGACACCCTCGACGGGTTCCTTCCCTGGCGGGTTCGACGCAGCGGCCGACCGTACGGTTCCGTCGTTCTATCCTTCGGACATGGATTCGCTCGTCGTCGACCACCCGCTCGCTGCCTCGCTCCTGACCACCCTCCGCGACGAACGCAGCGACAACGCTGCCTTCCGCAACGCCCTGAGCCGGCTCACGCAGATGCTCGTCTACGAGGCGGTCCGCGACGCGCCGATCGAGACGTTCGACGTCAGGACGCCGGTCGCCGTCACGGCGGGAGTCCGGTTGCAGCAGCCGCCGCTGCTCGTCCCGGTCCTGCGCGCGGGGCTCGGCATGGTCGAACAGGCCCACGCACTGATTCCGCAGGCGCGGGTCGGTTTCGTCGGTCTCGCCCGCGACGAGAAGACCTTCGAGCCCGTGCCCTATCTCGAATCGCTGCCGGAGGATCTCTCGGGTCTTCCCGTCTTCGTGCTCGATCCCATGCTCGCGACCGGCGGTTCGATGGTGCACACGCTCGATCTCCTCGTCCAGCGCGGAGCCACCGACGTCACCGTGATCTGTGTCGTGGCGGCACCTCAGGGCGTCGAAGCTCTCGCCGCATCGGGACATCCGGCTCGGCTCGTCACGGCCGCCATCGACGAGGGTCTCAACGAGAACAAGTACATCGTGCCCGGCCTGGGCGATGCGGGCGATCGGCAGTTCGGACCCCGCTGATCCCGGTCAGGGGTTCTCGTCCCCGAGCGAGGTCGCCCATCCGCGCAGCGCGGCGAGCGCTGCCTCCGCGGCCGGGCGGTCTCGATCGGTGACCGCTTCGAGATAGACCTTGAGCTTCGGTTCGGTACCCGAAGGCCGCACCACGACGCGCACCGCGGGGCCGGCGGTACTGCCGGCGGGGCTCTCGAAGACGAGCGCGTCGGTGTGCATCGGGCCGGTGACCGCCGCGAGGTCGGTGGGGACCACGGGTATGCCGGCGAGTGCCGTCGGCAGATCGGACCGCAGCCGCGTCATCACGGCGTCGATCCTCTGCAGGTCGTCCACCCGGATCGAGACCTGATCGCCGATGTACACACCGAATTCGCGATGGAGATCGTCGAGCGCGTCGACGAGGGTCCGGCCGGCGTGCTTCAGTTCCGCGGCGTAGTCGGCGACCACCACCGCCGTCGCGATACCGTCCTTGTCGCGTACCGCCTCGGGATCCACGCAGTGCCCGATCGCTTCCTCGTACGCGTAGACCAGGCCGTCGCCGGCGCGGGCCAGCCATTTGAAACCCGTCAGGGTCTGCGCGAACCGCGCGCCGCGCGCCGCCGCGAGACGCCCCAGCATCGTCGACGACACGATGGTCGTCGCGACCAGCGAGCCCGCCGGGGACGACGCGAGGATGCGGTCGCCCAGCAGCACCCCCGTCTCGTCACCTCGCAGCGCGACCCACCCCGCGGGGGTCCGGACGGCCACCGCACACCGGTCGGCGTCGGGGTCGAGGGCGAGCGCGATGTCGGCGTCGACCTCGGCTGCCAGCGCGAGCAGCGCGTCGGTCGCACCGGGCTCCTCCGGATTCGGGAAGGCGACCGTCGGGAACGCCGGATCCGGACGGAACTGCGACGGCACGACGTGGACGTCCTCGAACCCGGCGCCTCGCAATGCGGCCACCGCGACCTCGCCGCCGACGCCGTGCAGCGGCGTCAGCGCGATCCGCACATCCCGGTGCGGTGACCGGGGCAGCGTCGCCAGCCGGGCGAGATATCCGGCGGCGAGTTCCTCGCCCGACGGTGCGACCGGCACCCGGGGGATCTCCGCGACCGGTCCGGACGCGTCGATCGCGGCTTCGATCTCGCGGTCGGCGGGCGCGACGAGCTGGGCGCCGTCCGCGAGGTAGACCTTGTACCCGTTGTCCGTGGCCGGATTGTGCGAGGCGGTGATCTGCACGCCTGCGACGGCGCCGAGTGCTCGCACCGCGAATGCGGTCACCGGGGTCGGCAGCGGACGGTCCAGCGCGACGACGTCGAAGCCGGCCGCGGCGAGAACCTCCACGGTGGCGGTGTGGAACTCCGCGGACCCGGTGCGCGCGTCGCGGCCGACGACGACGGTGCCCCCGCCCTGACCTTGCGCGTCGAGCCACGCGGCGAGGCCCGCGGTGGTGCGCACGACCACCGGCACGTTCATACGGTCCGGTCCGTCGCCGACCGGACCGCGCAGACCGGCGGTGCCGAATCGCAGGGTCACAGCCGGGCCGCCAGATCCCGCAGCAGGTCGCCCATCCGGGTCGCGGCCGCGCGGCCCGCGGCGAGTACCTCTGCGTGGTCGAGATGCTCTCCGGTGATGCCGGCCGCGGAATTGGTGACCAGGGATACGGCGAGCACCCGCGCGCCGGCGGCGCGCGCGGCGATCGTCTCGTGCACCGTGGACATGCCGACGAGATCGGCGCCGAGCGTGCGGAGCATCCGGATCTCCGCCGGGGTCTCGTAGTGCGGGCCGGGCAGGCCCGCGTAGACCCCTTCGGGCAGCGACGGATCGATTTCCCGGGCGAGACCGCGAAGCTCTGCGGAGTAGGCGTCGACGAGGTCGACGAAGTGGGCCCCCACCAGCGGTGAGCGCCCGGTGAGGTTGAGATGGTCGGAGATGAGAACCGGTTGTCCCACAGAGAACCCGGGGTCGATCCCGCCGGCGGCGTTGGTGAGGACGACGGTGCGCGCCCCGGCCGCGATCGCGGTGCGCACGGGGTGGACGACGCGCGCGAGGTCGTGACCCTCGTACGCGTGGATGCGTCCGGCGAGGACGAGTACCGCCGTGTCCCCGACACGCACCGAGTGGATGTTCCCGGCGTGGCCCGCTGCGGTCGGTGGGGAGAATCCGGGAAGGCTGCTCATGGGCACGGTGGCGACGGGAGAGCCGAAACTCTCGACGGCGGCGCGCCACCCGGAGCCGAGGACGACGGCGACGCTGTGTTCGGGGACGCCCGTCCGCTCTGCGAGAGCGGCGGCGGCGGCATGCGCCGCGGCTTCGGGGTCGAAGAGGTGATCGGCTTCTCCCATGCCACCGGACCCTAGTCGCAAGGGGATGTTACTCGCGGGTAAGTAGGCGCTATGCTGACGCGCATGCCTTACCTCGAACGTGACGGCGACGTCTTCGTCCTCCACCTCGGCGACCGTGACGTGGAGATCTCCGAGAACCGATTCCATCCGGATCGTCTCGCCGCGATCCACTCCCTGCTCGACGAGGTCGAGGCGCACGAGGGTCCTGCGGCACTCGTGACCGCAGCGACCGGCAAGTTCTGGAGCAACGGACTCGACATCGACTGGGTCGGTGCGAACCTGCCGGACCTGCCGGGTTATCTGGACTCCGTCCACGACCTCTACGTGCGACTGCTCACCTTCCCGGCGGCGACCGTCGCCGCAGTGCAAGGACACGCCTTCGGCGCCGGAGCGATGCTCGCACTCGTGCACGACTTCCGGGTCGTGCGCGCCGACCGGGGGTTCTGGAGCCTGCCCGAGGTGTTGCTGAACATGCCGTTCACCGTCGGTATGTCGGCGCTGATCCGTGCTCGCCTGCCGATCCAGACGGCGGTCGAGGCGATCACCACGGGGCGTCGTTACGGCGGCGAGGAAGCGGTGCAGGCAGGTATCGCCGAGCAGGCCGTGGACGGCGAGGAGGTCCTGGCCGCCGCGGTCGAGCGTGCTGCGGCCCTCACGGCGACCCGCGGCCCGAATCTGGCGGGCATCAAACGCGGTCTGCACGCCCCGCTGATCGCGGCACTCGAGATCCGGACCGACGCATCGAACTTCGCCCTGGGCTGACCCCGCCGATCTCCGGGGACGTCTTCCGGCCGGCGGGTCGACCGGTCGGTCGGCGCGCGATCGACATGACAGACTGGACGGCGTGACGACCGACTACGCCGCGGTGATCGAGGCTGCCTCCGACACCCTCCTCGGCCTGTCGCATTCGATCCATGCCGAACCGGAACTCGCGTTCGAGGAATATCGCAGCGCAGCCAAGATCGTCGACGTGCTGCGCGCCCGTGGCTTCGAGGTGGAGACGGGTATCGCCGATCTGCCCACGGCATTCGACGCGCGGTTCGGGAGCGGCGAACTCGTCGTCGCGTTCTGCGCCGAATACGACGCCCTGCCCGGCATCGGGCACGCGTGCGGGCACAACATCATCGCGGCGGCGGCCGTGGGGGCCGGTCTCGGTCTCGCGGCGCTCGCCGACGAACTCGGCGTCACCGTGCGGGTGATCGGTACACCCGCGGAGGAAACGGGCGGCGGCAAGGTGATCATGCTCGAGCGGGGCGTCTTCGACGGGGTAGGGGCGGCGATGATGGTGCATCCCGGCCCGTTCGACATCACGGGAGCGACCTCGCTCGCGCTCGCCGACATCGCCGTCGAGTACGAAGGTCGCGAAGCACACGCCTCCGCAGCCCCCGAGTACGGACTCAACGCTGCCGACGCGGCGACCGTGGCGCAGGTCGCGGTGGGACTGTTGCGGCAGCACCTGCACCCGGGGCAGCAGATCCACGGGATCGTCGCCCAGGGCGGGACCGCGCCGAACATCGTGCCGAGCCACACCGAATTGCTGTACTACCTGCGAGCGGGATCGAGCGAACTGCTCGACGACCTCGTCGGACGCGCGCGCAACTGCTTCGCGGCCGGTGCTCTGGCCACCGGATGCGACCACCGGATCCGGACGGTCTCGCCCACCTACACCGAACTCACTCCGGACCCCTGGCTGGTGCAGGCATATCGTGAGGAGATCATCGGTCTCGGGCGCCGACCGCTGCCCGTCGAGGAGGAAGGAGCGCGCCCCCTGGGCAGTACCGACATGGGAAATGTGACGAACGTGGTGCCGGGAATCCATCCGGTCATCGGACTCGATTCCGGTGGCGCGGTCACACATCAGGCGGCGTTCGCTGCCGCGTGTGTCACCGAATCCGCCGACCGGGCAGTACTCGACGGGGCTCGTGCGCTCGTGGGGACCGCGGTGCGCGCGGCGACCGATCCGGTCCGCCGTGCACTGCTTCTCGAAGAGGCCGGGCGCCGATGAATCCGTATGTGGAGAAGTGGCTCGATCGCCACACCGGCGACCTGTCCGCCTGGCGCCGTCACATCCACGCGAATCCGGAGCTGGCCCGACAGGAGTACGCCACCACCGAGTTCGTCGCGAAACATCTCCGGGCGGCCGGTCTCGCACCGAAGGTTCTGCCCAGGGGCACGGGCCTGATCTGCGATCTGGGCCCCTCCGAGGGGCCGCGGATCGCCCTGCGCGCCGACATGGACGCGCTGCCCTTGCAGGAAGCGACCGGCCTGCCGTTCGAGTCGACGGTCCCCGGGGTCTCCCACGCATGCGGTCACGACGCCCACACCACGGTAGCGCTCGGCGCGGGACTGGCTCTCGCGTCGATGCCCGAACTGCCGGTCGGTGTCCGGCTGGTGTTCCAGCCCGCGGAGGAGGTCATGCCCGGTGGGGCACTCGACGTGATCGCGGCGGGCGGGCTCGACGGCGTCTCGCGCATCTTCGCGCTGCACTGCGATCCCCGGCTCGAGGCAGGCAAGGTGGGCATGCGCGTCGGAGCGATCACCTCGGCGGCGGACACCGTCGAACTCGTCCTCGATTCACCCGGCGGCCACACCTCGCGACCGCACCTGACGAGTGATCTCGTCTACGGCCTCGGTGCGGTCATCACGGGTCTGCCGGGAATGCTCAGCCGGCGCATCGATCCGCGTACCGGGACCGTGATGGTGTGGGGCGCGGTCAGCGCCGGCAAGGCGCCGAATGCGATTCCGCGCACCGGAATGCTCGCGGGCACCGTCCGCACCGGTGACCACGAGACGTGGCACCTGCTCGAACCGATGGTGCGGGAGATCGTGCACGGATTGCTCGCCCCGACCGGCGTCAGCTACGAGCTGAACTACCGGCGCGGTGTCCCGCCCGTGGTCAACGACCAGGTCTCGGCGCACATGTTCGAGGACGCCATCCGCGCGACCGGCCCCGACGCTCTCGCCGACACTCCGCAATCCGGTGGCGGAGAAGACTTCTCGTGGTATCTCGAGCACATCCCGGGTGCCATGGGGCGGCTCGGTGTGTGGTCGGGGGCAGGGCCCGAGCTCGACATCCACCAGCCCACCTTCGATCTCGACGAGCGGGCGCTGGCCGTGGGTGTGCGGGTGATGACGAATCTGGTTCTCGGAGCCGGGTGACGATCTCCGCCCGGAGCGCGGTTCGCGCTGCGCGCCACGGAATTCCGTGGCGCACGTACCGCTGTCAGAAGCCGTCGGGGCGTCCCGGGCCGACATTGCGGCTGTTGCGGGTGCGCAGATCCCGCACGTATTCGGCGGGGGCCCCGGCGATCTCTGCGGCGTCGGCCATCACACCGAGATAGCGGGCCGACGGAAGGCCGCCCTCGTAGCCGTCCACGACGTACAGCCACGCGAGCACGGGGCCGTCCGCGGTGTCGACGCGGACCCGGATCTTGCGGTGGAAGCCGAGTTCGGCCCCCTCCCACCGGTCGAGGCTGCGCTCGTCGTCCTCCGTCACGTCGTAGAGCACGACGAAGACCTTCGAATCGGCGTCCTCGACGACCGTGGCCAGGGCGCCTTCCCAGCCGATGTCGGCCCCCGCGAAGGTCAGTCGCCAGCCGTGCAGCCAGCCTGTTCCCGCCATCGGCGAGTGCGGGCAGCGCGTCAGCATCTGCTCCGGATGCATGTTGGACCCGTAGGCGGCGTAGATCGGCACGAGCATAAGGCTAACCCGTCCTGCGGCCTGGCCGGCGCAGGGGCGCTGCGTGCCGGGCCCACCGGCCGCTGTGCGCGAACGAGGGGCGGTGGCATAGCGTTGTGGGTGACGTGTGTGCTCACCAGGCGTCCACGTGCGGCACGACCCGACACCCTTCGGAATCGATACAGAGGAGAGCAATGACCCGGATCGTCATCATCGGCGGTGGCCCCGCAGGATACGAGGCGGCGCTGGTGGCATCACAGTACGGCGCAACGGTGTCACTGATCGATTCGGACGGGATCGGCGGCGCATGTGTGCTCTTCGACTGTGTCCCCTCCAAGACGTTCATCGCCTCGACCGGCGTGCGCACCGACATGCGACGTGCCGCCGACCTGGGCATCGAGCTCGAACGCGCCGCGGTGTCCCTCCCGCAGGTACACGCTCGCGTCAAGAGTCTCGCCCGCGCGCAGTCCGCGGACATCCGGACCAAGCTCGAGGCCGCGGGGGTGACGCTGTTCTCCGGTTACGGTGAACTCGTCGACTCGCAGCCCGGCATGGCAGCCCACCAGGTGCGTGCGAAGCTGCCGACCGGTGAGGAGAAGGTACTCGACGCCGATGTCGTGCTCATCGCGACCGGTGCGAGCCCGCGGGTCCTGCCCGGAGCGCAACCGGACGGGGAGCGGATCCTCACCTGGCGTCAGCTCTACGACCTCGACACGCTGCCCGAGCATCTCGTGGTGGTCGGCTCGGGTGTGACGGGCGCCGAATTCGTCTCCGCCTACACGGAGGTGGGGGTTCGGGTCACCGTGGTCTCGAGCCGCGACCGGATTCTGCCGCACGAGGACGAGGACGCCGCTCTCGTGCTCGAGGACGTGCTCACCGAACGCGGTGTGACGCTCGTCAAGCACGCGCGCGCCGACGTCGTCGAACGAACGGACGACGGAGTGCGTGTACTGCTCGCCGACGGACGTGTCGTCGAGGGCAGTCACGTGCTGATGACCGTCGGTTCGGTGCCCAACACGAGCAATCTCGGCCTCGAGAAGGTCGGGCTCGAACTCGATCGGGGCGGCTATCTGCCGGTCGACCGCGTCTCCCGCACGGCCGTGCCGGGTATCTACGCCGCGGGTGACTGCACGGGCCTGCTGCCCCTGGCCTCCGTCGCGGCGATGCAGGGCCGTATCGCGATGTACCACGCACTCGGTGAGGGTGTGAGCCCCATCAAGCTGAAAACGGTTGCGGCTGCGGTGTTCACCCGGCCCGAGATCGCCGCCGTCGGTGTGAGCCAGGCGACCATCGACAAGGGTGAGGTGCCCGCCCGCACGGTGATGCTCCCGCTCAACACCAATCCGCGCGCCAAGATGTCGGGCCTGCGGCGCGGTTTCGTGAAGATCTTCTGCCGTCCCGCGACCGGTGTGGTCATCGGCGGCGTCGTGGTGGCACCCAACGCATCCGAACTGATCCTGCCCATCGCGCTCGCCGTACAGAACAATCTGTCCGTCAACGACCTCGCGCAGACCTTCTCCGTCTACCCGTCGCTCAGCGGGTCGGTGACGGAGGCGGCGCGTCAGCTCATGCGTCACGACGATCTCGACTGACCCCTCGCACGGGATCGGCGGCGGGTATGGACTCTCCCCCAGGGGGAGGGACGAGGGTGGAGACATGACCACACGAAGCATCTTCCCTGTCGTACCCGCCGCCGATGTCCGCCGCAGCCGGGACTTCTACCGCGACCTGCTCGATCTGACGGTCGTCTTCGACAGCGACTGGTACGTCCAGTTGCACGGCGGAGACGAGACCGTCCAACTCGGCCTCGTCGTCCTCGGCCACGAGACCGTGCCGGACGGTTTCCGCGGAACGCCGACGGGCGTTCTCGTGTCCGTCGAAGTGGACGACGTCGACGCCGTCCACGCCCGGGCCGTGGCAGCCGGACACGAGATCGCCCTCGATCTTCGCGACGAGGAGTTCGGTCAGCGGCACTTCATGACCGTCGATCCCGACGGGGTGCTCGTGGACGTGATCACGGTGATCCCGTATTCCGGCGAGGTGCTCGCCGGCGGCGCGGTGGTGGGCGGACAGGAGGGCTGAGGTGGGAGACCGATTCGGGCAGATGAGCATCGGCGATTTCGCGCGGTCCTCCCGGCTGACCGTGAAAGCGCTGCGGCACTACGAGCGCGAAGAGCTGCTCCTGCCTGCCCGGGTCGACCCCCACACCGGATACCGCTACTACGAGACGACTCAGCTCGCGACCGCGCTCCGCATCGGACTGCTCCGGCAGGCCGGGGTGTCGATCCCGGCGATCCGGCGGATCGTCGCGGACCACGGCAGTGCGGACGTCCTGGCCGCCGAGCGGGCGAGGATCGAGGAGGAGGCCGCCCGTGCGGCCCGGTCGCTCGAACTCGTCGGATCGCTGGAACGCGTTGTCGCCGCACCGCCCCCGGTGCACCTGTACGCCGTCGAGGAGCGAACCGTGCTCTGGCGTGAGGACTCCGCGGCCGCGGACGATCTCGACCGGGCCGTCGTCGCGGCGATCGGTGCCCTGACGGATAGGGCGCGGGAACTCGGCTTCGACACCTCGGCGACGGTGCTCGGACGGTACCCGGCCGCACTCGACGGCATGGTGGACTTCGGTGTCGGCCTCGAGCTACCCGGATCCGGTGCACCGGACGCAGGCAGGGGCGGCAGCCGAATCGATATCGCGGGTGGCAGCCGTATCGGCATCACGTCGATGCCCGGTGGTCTGTTCGCCGGTGTCGATTTCACCGGACCACCGTCGCTGCTGCCGGTCGCCTATCACTCCGTGTTCACCTTCCTGGCCGCGCACGAACTCGAGGCGACCGGGCCGGTGCGCGAGTACTACCTCGACGACCCCGGTGAGGTGGGGGAGCACGCCATGCGCACCCGCGTCGTCCATCCTGTCCCGGCGGGCTTCTCACCCGCTCACGGTCACGCCCAGTCGTAGGTGCGTTCGACCGCCCTGTTCCATTCGCCGAACAGTCGCTCGCGTTCCTCGGCGGCCATGGCGGGCTCCCAGGTGCGGTCGGCAGCCCAGTTCCTGCGTACGTCCTCTTCGTCCTTCCAGAACCCCACGGCGAGCCCCGCTGCGTAGGCGGCCCCGAGCGCGGTCGTCTCCGAGACCACGGGGCGCACGACCGGGGCGCCGAGGATGTCGGACTGGAACTGCATCAGCAGGTCGTTGACCACCATGCCGCCGTCGACCTTGAGCGTGTGCAGGTCGACACCGGAGTCGGCGTGCATCGCTTCGATCACCTCCCGGGTCTGGTAGGCGGTCGCCTCGAGCGCCGCACGCGCCAGATGGCCTTTCCCGACGAAGCGCGTCAGACCGGCGATGACTCCCCGGGCGTCCGGTCGCCAACGCGGAGCGAACAATCCGGAGAAGGCCGGCACGAAATAGGCGCCGCCGTTGTCGGGAACGGTTGCCGCGAGGGTCTCGATCTCGTCGGCGGTCCGGATGATCCCGAGATTGTCGCGTAGCCACTGCACGAGCGAACCGGTCACGGCGACCGATCCTTCGAGCGCGTAGACCGCGGGGGCATCGCCGAGCCGGTAGCAGACGGTGGTGAGCAGGCCGTGTTCGCTGCGGACCGGAGTGGTGCCGGTGTTGAGGAGCAGGAAATTGCCGGTGCCGTAGGTGTTCTTCGCTTCGCCGGGGGACAGGCAGCCCTGGCCGAAGGTCGCCGCCTGCTGGTCGCCGAGGATGCCTGCGATGGGGACACCGGCGAGCGGGCCGCGTTCTCGGGCGTGCCCGTACACCTCGGACGAACTACGGATCTCCGGCAGCATCGACTCCGGGATGCCGAAGTCGGCGCAGATGGTCGGATCCCATTGCTGGGTTTCGAGATTCATCAGCAGGGTGCGGGAGGCGTTGGTGACGTCGGTGATGTGCAGGCCGGGTGGTTGCCCTTCCTCGCCGATCCCGCCCGTGAGATTCCACAGAATCCAGCTGTCCACGGTGCCGAACGCCAGGTCGCCGGCCTCCGCGCGTTCGCGGGCACCGTCGACGTTGTCGAGGATCCAGCGGACCTTCGGGCCGGCGAAGTAGGTCGACAGCGGGAGGCCGGTGATCTCGCGGTAGCGGTCGGGTCCCGCGTCACCGGCGAGTTCCCCGACGAGTGTGTCGGTCCGGGTGTCCTGCCAGACGATCGCGTTGTGGACGGGGCGGCCGGTCCTGCGGTCCCAGACCACTGTGGTCTCCCGCTGATTGGTCACTCCGATCGCCGCGATGTCGCGGCGCCGCAACTCCGCCTTGGCGGCGGCAGCAGCGACCACCTCGCGGGTGTTGAGCCACAACTCCTCCGGGTCGTGCTCCACCCACCCCGAGCGCGGGAAGAACTGGCGGTGTTCCTTCTGCGCGATCGACACGATGCGCCCGTCGTGGTCGAAGATGATGCACCGGCTGGACGTGGTGCCCTGGTCGATCGCCGCGATGAACTGGTTCACAGGTGATCCTCGGGGTGAAGCGGACGGCTCGGTTCTGCGGCGCTTCCGCTGCGCGCTGCGCGCTCGAAGCTACTAGCCTTGATCGGGATACGTCGGCGACTCACGGGAGCGGGTGCGGTGACCAACCAATCGGGTGTGCAACTCCTCGGGCCGCAGCAGCGCGCAGAGGCCTGGCGTCGTCTGACCACCGAGCAGTTCGACGTCGTCGTCATCGGGGGTGGTGTCGTCGGTGCCGGGGCAGCGCTCGACGCCGCCACACGGGGACTGCGGGTCGCGCTCGTCGAGGCACGGGACTACGCCTCCGGCACGTCGAGCCGGTCGTCGAAGATGTTCCACGGGGGCCTGCGCTATCTGGAACAACTCGAATTCGGGTTGGTCCGGGAAGCCTTGCGCGAACGCGAACTCGCGCTGACCACGCTGGCTCCGCACCTGGTCAAGCCGTTGAAGTTCCTGTTCCCGCTCACCCATCGTGTGTGGGAGCGGCCCTATGTCGCGGCGGGCATCTTCCTGTACGACCGGATGGGTGGCGCGAAGTCCGTTCCGGCGCAGAAGCATCTCACCCGGTCGGGTGCGCTGCGCATGGTCCCCGGTCTCAAACGCACCGCGCTCGTCGGTGGGATCCGCTATTACGACACCGTCGTCGACGATGCCCGGCACACCATGACCGTCGCGCGCACCGCCGCGCACTACGGTGCGGTCGTGCGCACGTCGACGCAGGTCGTCGGTTTCCTGCGGGAAGCCGACCGGGTCTCGGGAGTGCGGGTACGCGACAGCGAGGACGGTTCGGTCACCGAGGTGCGCGCCCATGCGGTGATCAACGCGACCGGCGTGTGGACCGACGAGATCCAGTCGCTGTCCCGGCAGCGCGGCCGCTTCCGGGTGCGTGCTTCGAAGGGCGTGCACATCGTCGTGCCCCGCGACCGGATCGTGAGCGATTCGGCCATCATCCTGCGCACCGAGAAATCGGTCCTGTTCGTCATCCCGTGGGGCAACCACTGGATCATCGGCACCACCGACACCGACTGGAATCTGGACCTGGCGCATCCGGCGGCGACGAAGGCCGACATCGACTACATCCTCGACCACGTCAACCGCGTCCTGGTCGTCCCCCTGACACACGAGGACATCGACGGTGTCTACGCCGGCCTGCGTCCGCTGCTGGCAGGGGAGAGCGACGAGACCTCGAAGCTCTCGCGCGAGCACGCCGTCGCGCGTGTGGCACCCGGTCTCGTGGCCATCGCGGGCGGGAAGTACACCACCTATCGCGTCATGGCCGAGGATGCCGTCGATCTCGCCGCCGAAGACATCCCGGCCCGGATCGCTCCGTCGATCACCGAGAAGGTGCCGCTCGTCGGCGCCGACGGATACTTCGCGCTGGTGAACCAGACCATGCAGCTCGCCGAGGAGTACGGTCTCCATCCCTATCGTGTCAAGCACCTGCTCGACCGCTACGGTTCCCTCGTCGAGGACGTGCTCGCTTTCGCGAAGGGCCGCCCCGAACTGCTCGAACCGCTCACCGATGCCCCGCAGTACTTGCAGGTCGAGGTGGTCTACGGTGCGGCGGCCGAGGGCGCCCTGCATCTCGAGGACCTCCTGGCACGCCGGACCCGCATCTCCATCGAGTATCCGCACCGGGGGCTGTACTGCGCGGAGCAGGTGGCCCGTCTGGTCGCACCGGTCCTGGGATGGGACGACGCCACCGTCGACCGGGAGGTCGCGACCTATCGTGCGCGTGTCGAGGCCGAGATCCTCTCGCAGAGCCGCCCCGACGACGAGTCGGCGGACGCACTCCGGGCCGCGGCGCCCGAGGCCCGCGCGGAGATCCTCGAACCCGTCCCGATCACCTAGCGGCCGCCTGTCCGCGGTGTCGGCAGCCGCGCCTCGGGAAGGTCAGTGCGTGAGCGCGACCTTCACGGCGACGACCACGGTGGCGACCAGGGCCACGCCGATCGCTGCCATGACGGTCCGATGGGTGGGAGGACGGTTCTGCAGTCGGCGCACCACGAACACCGTCGAGCCGATACGGATCAGCACCGTGACCTCGGCGAGCAGGTGGGCGGTGCGTGGTTCGAACCAGCCGAGCCAGGCCGTCAGGAGGATCACGCACGGCAGCACCGCGGACGACAGGATCGGCACCGCGTTCCGGAGTTCCGCGAGTCGTTCGTCGCGCGAGAGCTGTTCACCGGACCGGACGGACTGTGCGACCGAGTCGGCGAAGACGTGCGCGATGAACGTCGAGAGCGCGGTGCCGGCGACGATGGCGATCCCGATGTACTCGGGGGAGTTCGTGATGGGAACGAGTGCGGCCAGGACCAGGATGTTGCCGTAGACGTAGGCGCTGATGCGGGACGCCGCAGATTCCGGGGTCAGGGGCCGGCGACGCTCGGACGACAACCGCGAAGAGGCGGGCACCTCGATAGCGTGACACAGACGCGTCCCGCCCGTCGCGGCTCGGACGGACCCGTCAGGACGAGACCGGGGTGGGCCGGTGCCGGTCCGTCACCTTCGGGCTGTAGTGCATCGGTGAGTCGCGGCGGTCGCGCGGCGGCAGGTTGCGGCCGGGTGTCTCGAGCAGGCCGGCCGTGGCCGGGATGCGGCCGAACGCACGGTCCCATCCGGCACGGGCACGCGGGTGGTAGCGATAGCGCCACGGCACGAGCATGGTGCCCAGGCCGATCGCGCGGCCGACGAGAGCGTGCAGTTTCTCCTCCCGCCGGCTCCACCTGTACCCGAGCAGGTCGCGCACCGGAGGGTCGTACAGGCCGACGGTGAGCCAGAGGAAGCCGGCCGTCACCGGTGGGCGGACCAGCTTCCAGACACTCGCCGGGAACCACCGCAGGAAGGGCGGACGATCGAGGTTCGACAGGTCGAGTACGTCGCGGGTGGCCTTGTTGTCCTCGAGGACGTTGCGGCACATGTGGTCCCAGTAGGCGAGGAAGGCCTCCCACGACTCGGGTACCGAGTGCATGGGCATGCCGTAGAGCCGGTACCACTGCACGTGCTCGTCGAACAGCCGGCGTTTCCGTTCGACGGGCAGCGGACCCTCGAACCACTCGACGGAGACGACGAGGCTGTAGAAGAAGGTGGCGTGTGCCCAGTAGAAGGTGTCGGGATCGAGTGCGTGGTACTTGCGGCCCTTCTTGTCCACCCTTTGACGGTGTTGTGATAGCCGCGCACCTCCGCCGCCGTCTGCGGTGCGCGCGGCCCGTCGAAGACGACCCCGTAGATCGGGTACAGCGAGCGGTAGAGCCGTTCCCAGCGTTCGTCGAAGAACTTCGAGTGCTCTTCCACGGCGGCTCCGAGGCCCGGGTGCATGTTCTGCATCGATCCCGCCCAGGGGCCGAAGAGCATGCCACGCCAGCCGCCGAAATATCTCCAGGTCAGAGAGTCCGGGCCGAGCGGCTCGGGTGGGGGTGTCCGTCCGGACGGCGAGTCGGCGGTGTCCGGCCCCGCGGATCTCTGACTACACATGTTGTCAGAGTAGGATTCGGCGGGCATACAGTCAACGACGGGAAGCGACAAGAGTGGACAGCACGCGCCGCAGCTGGGCGGGCGTCGGCATCGAAGAACGCCGTCGACTGCGCCGCGAACGCCTCCTCGCTGTAGGCGTCGAGCTGATCGGGGCGACCGGTGGCACCGGGGTCAACGTCCGGGCGGTGTGCCGGACGGCCGAACTCACCGAACGTTATTTCTACGAGAGCTTCGCCGACCGCGACACCTTCGTCCGGGAGGTCTACGCGCACGTCGCCGCCCGGGCCCGCGACGCGCTGGCCCGCGCGGTGGTCTCCGCGCCACCCACCGGGCGCGCGGAGGCGGCGGTGCGCGCCTTCGTCGAGCTGATGGTGGACGATCCGGCGAAGGGGCGCGTGCTGCTGCTCGCTCCGCTGCGCGAGCCTGCGATCAGCCGACGCGGGATCGAACTGGCCCCGATGTTCGTCTCCCTCGTCCGCGACGAACTCCCTCCCGGGGGTGAGGAAGCCGTGCGGCACATGATCGCCGTGGGGGTCGTGGGGGCGCTGACCAGCCTGTTCATGAGCTATCTCGAAGGTGAACTGGCGGTCTCGCGCGACACGCTCGTCGAGCACTGCGTCGCACTCGTCGAACAGGCGGGTCAGGCGGGTCGTTCGCCGGCGCGGGGCTGACAGCGCGGACATCGGTAGACCACGCGTTCGGGATCGGTCACGGTACCGATCTCACCGGACCGGACCGGGGTGGTGCAGCGCCGGCACGGCTTGCCGCGTCTCCCGTACACCCACAGATTCCGGCCCGGACGCCGATCGCCGGTGGTGATGCGCGTCGCCCGGTCGCGGTTGGCTACCAGCAACCGATGCGCGAGATCGACCCACGCGGCCGGATCGCCGGCCTGCGCCACCGGCGTCCACGGATCCACCCCGCGCAGGAAACACAACTCGGAGCGGTACACGTTGCCGATGCCGGCCATGACGCGCTGGTCGAGCAGTGCCACCCCGATGGGGCGACCGGGCTCGCGGGCCAGATTCGCCGCGGCCCGCTCGGGATCCCAATCGAGCCCGAGCAGGTCGGGTCCGAGATGACCTACCGCCTCGTCCTCCCGGTCGCGTGCGAGCACCTCCACGATGCCGAGCTCGAAGCCCACGGCCTGCACGTCCTCGGTCCCGAGCACGAGCCGGGCCTTGTAACCGGGCTTGCGCCACCGTGTTCCACGTTCGTAGACATGCCATTCGCCTTCCATCTTCAGGTGCGCATGGATGGACGCCTCCCCGACCCGGATCAGCAGGTGCTTGCCGCGGGAGACCACCTCGTCGACGCGGCAGCCGGTGAAGTCGGCCGTCGCGAAACGAGGTACGCGGAAATCCGTCTCGGTGAGCACTTTCCCTTCAAGGGCGGCACGGAGCCGCCCGGCCGCCCGGAAGACGGTGTCGCCTTCGGGCATGTCAGAACCTCGCGCGGTAGCCGCGGGGTGTCGCCGAGAAGCCCGCTTCCGCGAGGAACTCGCCGAACTCGTGACCGTGGATGGACGCACCGTCGACCTTCTCGACGACGATCTTGTCGACCCCTCCACGTTTGACGGCCGCGATCAGTGAGGCACATGCGCTGCGCAGCGTCCCGGGATCGTCGTCGAAGGTGAGCAGGGTCCGGCCACCGCGCTCGACGAAGAGCACGAGTGCCCCGTCGACGAGCACCACGAGACCACCGGCCTTGCGGCCCGGACGGTGCCGCGGGGCGTCGTCGTCGGCGCTCTTCGGCCACGGCAGTGCGGCACCGTAGGGATTGGCCGGATCGCTCGCGGCGAGGGTGACCGCAGCCGTCTCCGCGTGCCGGCCCTCGATCGAATCGGAGAACGAGCGCAGACGGTCCACGACCGACGGGGTCGAGAACTGGGCACCGCCGAGCGAGTCGACGAAATAACCGCGGCGGCACCGCCCGGTCTCCTCGAATCGGCTGAGCACCTTGTACATCGTCGCGAAACCGCCGGGGACGGCCTCTCCGACGACGACGCCGCGGGTGACCACTCCGTACCGTTCGAGCAGCAACTCCGCGGTGGTGTGCGCCCGGACGGTCGGGTCGGTTTCGCGTTCGGGTAGCAGCGACCAGCGTCCGCTCACCGTGGGAGGACCCGAGCGGGCCGGCACGATCGGTCGCGCCCGGTACATCCGGGCGCGTGGTGCGCGGCGTGGGCTGCGGTGTGCCGGTTTCGCGCGGGAGGTGTCGCCGATCAGTGCCCGCAAGGGCGCGAGGGTGTCGCCCGAGACGTGCCCGCTCCACACCAGCTCCCACAGGGCACCGGCGACCTGGTCGTCGCTCGCCGTGGTGTGGAGAGCGGTGACGGCGTCGACGAGTTGCCGGAAGAAGAACGCGCCGCCGCCGGCGAGCGAATCGAGCACGGCCCGGTGGACCGGGCCGATCTCGATCTCCTCGGCCGGGCGGAGACTGACCGGCGCGAGATCGGCGGGATGCAACGCCACCCAGCCGTCCTTGCCCGAGATGGAACCGGCGCCGGACCACACCACTTCGCCGGTGGTGGTGAGCTCGTCGAGCATCGCCGGAGAATAGTCGCGCACCCGCGGAGCGAGGACGAGCGGTTCGAGGGCGCTCGCCGGCACCGGAACACCGGCGAGTTGCTCGACGACGGTCATGACACCGTCGATGCCGTAGAGCGCGCTCGTACCCGGGCCGGTGCCGAGATGGTGCCAGTCGGGAAGGAACCGCCCGAGCGTCGTGGTGCTGACGGGCTCCACGTCCTGCCGGGCCGCGGCGAGGGAGCGGCGCCGCAGCCGCCGCAGCACCTCCGTGTCGCACCATTCGGATCCGGTGGAACCCGGGCGGAATTCTCCTGCGGTGATGCGCTTCTCGCCGGCGAGTCGCGAGAGGACCGATTCGACGACCGCCGTGCCCAGGCCGAAACGGGACGCGGCCTCGGCGGTGGTGAAGGGGCCGTGGGTACGGGCGTAACGGGCGACGAGATCGCCGAGGGGATCGGCGACGGGTTCGACGAAGGCGGTGGGCACACCGATCGGCAGCGGGACACCGAGCGCATCGCGCAGCCGCGCGGCGTCCTCGATCGCCGCCCACCACTGTTCACCGGCATAGGACACCCGCAGCGCGCGGCGCTGTGCGGCGAGGTCCTCGATCCAGTCCGCCGGGTCGTCGGTGGTGCGTTCGCGTAGTTCGGTGTCGGTGAGCGGGCCGAGCAGTCGCAGCAGGTCGGCCACGCCCTCCGCGTCGCGGACGCGTCGCTGCGGAGTCAGTCGCTGCAGTTCGTGCTCGGCTTCGGCGACGACGTCCGGGTCGAGCAGCTCCCGCAACTCCACCCGGCCGAGCAGCTCGGCGAGCAGCGACGAATCGAGCGACAGCGCGGCTGCGCGCCGCTCGGCGAGCGGACTGTCGCCTTCGTAGAGGAACTCCCCGACGTAGGAGAACAACATGGAGGTCGCGAACGGGGAGGCGGTGGGCGTCTCCACTTCGGCCAACCGGATCTTCCGCTGCGCGATACGGCCCAGGAGATCGCGCAGCGCAGGCAGATCGTAGACGTCCTGCAGACACTCGCGGACGGTCTCGAGCAGGATCGGGAAATCCGGATAGCGGCGCGCCACGTCGAGCAACTGAGCGGATCGCTGGCGTTGCTGCCACAGCGGTGCGCGCTTGCCCGGATTGCGGCGGGGCAGCAGCAGTGCCCGCGCAGCGCACTCGCGGAACCGGGACGCGAACAACGCCGAACCACCGACCTGATCGGTGACCGTGTCGTCGATCTCGTCGGTGTCGAAGACGAAGATCTCCGAACCGGGCGGCGCGTCGTCGGTGTCGGGCAGACGGACGATGATGCCGTCGTCGGACGGGGTGGGATGCGATTCGACGCCGTAACGCTCGAGCAGGCGCGCCCCCACCGCGAGCGCCCACGGCGCGTGGACGCGTAATCCGAAGGGCGAGTGCAGCACGAGTCGCCAGTCGCCGAGTTCGTCGCGGAATCGTTCGACGACGAGCGTGCGATCGGTGGGCAGGTGCCCGGTGGCGGTGCGCTGCTCGTCGAGCAGGCGGATCAGGTTTCCGGTCGCATAGTCGTCGAGTCCTCCCCGGCGGCAGCGGATCTCGGCGTCCTCGGGGGAGGCGTGCCCCATCTCGCGGAGGAACTGCCCGAGCGCGGCACCGAGTTCGGCGGGGCGGCCCTGACTGTCGCCGTGCCAGAAGGGCAACCGGCCCGGGCGGCCGTAGGCGGGGGAGACCAGGACCCGGTCGAAGGTGATCTCCTCGATCCGCCAACTCGTGGCACCGAGCGCGAACACGTCGCCCACCCGCGACTCGTAGACCATCTCCTCGTCGAGCTCGCCTACGCGCGTGTTCTTCTCGCCCACCATGTAGACGGTGAACAGGCCGCGGTCGGGGATGGTGCCGCCGGAGGTGACGGCGAGACGCTGCGCGCCGGGGCGGCCGGTGAGTGTTCCGGCCGTGCGGTCCCACACGACGCGTGGACGCAACTCGGCGAACTCGTCGGAGGGATACCGGCCGGCGAGAAGGTCGAGTACCGACTCGTAGACCGCCCGCGACAGCGTCGCGAACGACCCGCTCCGCCGTACCGTGTCGAACCAGTCGTCGACGTCGACCGGTTCGAGAGCGGTGGCCGCGACCGTCTGCTGGGCGAGCACATCGAGTGGATTGGCCGGGACCTGAAGGGCTTCGATGTGCCCGGCCACCATCCGCTCGACGGTCACCGCGCAGTGCACCAGATCGGTGCGGTGTTTCGGGAAGAGCACCCCGCGCGAGGTCTCACCCACCTGATGCCCGGCGCGGCCGACGCGTTGCAGACCACTGGCCACGGAGGGCGGAGCCTCGACCTGGATCACCAGATCCACGGCGCCCATGTCGATGCCGAGCTCGAGACTCGACGTCGCCACCACACAGCGGAGCCGGCCGGATTTGAGATCGTCCTCGATCAGAGCGCGCTGGTCCTTGCTCACGGAACCGTGATGGGCCCGCGCCAGCACCGGTGCCGCGCCGGCGGACGTCTCGGTGGGTGAACCGAGCTGCGCGGGTGGCGCGCCGTCGCCGTCCACCGGATTCCCCGAACGTTCCGCGTAGATCTCGTTGAGCCGGGCGGTGAGACGTTCGGACAGCCGACGGGAGTTGGCGAACACGATCGTCGACCGGTGCTCGGTGATGAGATCGACGATCTGCTCCTCGACGTGCGGCCAGATCGAACCGGCCTGCGGCGTGGGGGAGAAGGATTCCTCGTCGGGTTCGGACACGCCGAGCTCGGTCATGTCCTCGACGGGTACGCGCACCGTCAGATCCCACTTCTTGGCCGACGGCGGGGCGACGATCCGGATCGGGGCCGAACCCACGAGGAAGCGTCCCACCTCCTCGTGCGGACGCACGGTGGCGGACAGGCCGATCCGCTGGGCAGGGGCCCGCAACAGCAGGTCGAGCCGCTCGAGCGACAACGCGAGATGCGCGCCGCGTTTCGTCCCCGCCACGGCGTGGACCTCGTCGACGATCACCGTCTCGACACCGGCGAGATTCTCGCGGGCCGACGAGGTGAGCATGAGGAAGAGGGACTCGGGCGTCGTGATGAGGATGTCGGGCGGGGTCCGGGCGAGTGCGCGCCGGTCGGCCTGCGAGGTGTCGCCCGACCGGACCCCGACGGTGATCTCGGGCGGGGTCAGGCCGAGGCGCTTCGCTGTCTGGGTGATGCCGACGAGAGGTGACCGCAGATTCCGCTCGACATCCACGGCGAGCGCCTTCAGCGGCGAGACGTACAGGACCCGGGTGCGGTGCGTGCGCGCGGCGTGTTCGTCCGCAGGGGTGGACGAGAGCCGGTCGAGCGACCACAGGAACGCCGAGAGCGTCTTGCCGGAGCCCGTGGGTGCCACGACGAGTGTGTGGGCCCCCGACGAGATCGATTCCCACGCGCCGAGCTGTGCCGGTGTGGGAGCGTCGAACGCCCCGGCGAACCATTCGCGGGTCGGCGCGGAGAAACGATCCAGGATGTCGGCCACCATTCCATGGTGCACCCGCGGACCGACAGGCTCAGTCCTCGAATGCGAACCGGGCGATCTGACGGCAGTGCTCGTCGGCGCGGCTGCTGCGCCCACCGCGCATGAGTTCCGTGACCAGCATCCGCGCAGGAGCACGCCAGGGCAGGGCGTCGAACTGCGACCGGGCGGCGGGCTCGTCGCTCCACAACACCGACACGACGGGGCCCTCGTCGACGAGGGTGAGCGCGGGCACGGCCCCCGCGGCCTGCTCGAAGGTCGTTCCCGTGGTCCTGTCGAATTCGGCGCGCGACAAGCGGACGTATCCGCCGAGACGGCGGTCGCCTCCGGAGAGATCGAGATACACACCGGCGACCTCGAGGTCGCCGACGTGGAGGACGACCAGAGGCTGCCGCGGATCGGCCGGATCCGAAGGCGGGAGGCACACGACCGACCAGTACTCGCATTCGCTCATGCGGGCGTTCGGCACGATCGACGAGACGACGTCTCGAAGCCAGGCCGTGACGGATGCGAATTCGGGATACCGCTCGAGTTCGCGGTACTTGGTCTCGCGCAGCGGCAGGGCGGCCGTCGTCGGGGTCACACGGGTGTTCACGCGACGATTATGACCGCTGTCGTTGTGGCGTGGATCATCAGAGCACGACGCCGGGATTGAGGATCGCGTTCGGGTCGAGCGCGTCCTTGATCCGCTGGGTCAACGCCATCACGTCCGGCCCCACCTGGCCGGGCAGCCAGGCCTTCTTCAGCCGCCCCACGCCGTGCTCCCCGGTGATGGTGCCGCCCAGGTCGATCGCCAGGTCCATGATCTTCCCGAAGACGGTGTGCGCCCGCGCGGTCATGTCCTCGTCGGCGGGGTCGTAGACGATGAGCGGATGGGTGTTGCCGTCCCCGGCATGTGCGATCACCGCGACGGTGACGTCGTGTGCGGCGGCGAGTTCGGCGATTCCGTTCACGAGCGCCGGCAGGGCGGGGATCGGTACCCCGACATCCTCGAGCAGCAGACTGCCCGTGCGTTCCACCGCCGGGATCGCCATGCGCCGCGCCACCGTGAACGCTTCGCCCTCCTCCGGATCGTCCGTCGCGAAGACGTCCTCGGCGCCGGCCTCACGACAGGCCCGCACCATGATCTCGATCTCCTCGGCCGCCGCCGCGCCGGGCGCGTCCGAGCGGGCGATGAGCATCGCCTCGGTGCGGCGTTCGAGTCCCATCCGGAGCATGTCCTCCACCGCGCCGACGGTGGGCCGGTCCATGAACTCGAGCATGGCCGGCCGGAGCACCGCGGTGATCGCCACGACGGCGTCGGCGGCTGCCTGAACGGATCCGAAGGTCGCGACCATCGTGGACGCGGGTGGCGGGGGTGGGACGAGCCGCAGGGTCACTTCCGTGATGACCCCGAGGGTGCCCTCGCTTCCCACGAACAGCTTCGTCAGCGACAGGCCCGCGACGTCCTTGACCCGCGGACCGCCGAGCCGCACCGCGGTGCCGTCGGCGAGGACCACTTCGAGGCCGAGGACGTAATCGGTGGTCACCCCGTACTTCACGCAGCACAGACCACCGGCGTTGGTGGCGGCGTTCCCGCCGATGGTGCAGATCTCGAACGACGAGGGATCCGGCGGGTACCAGAGCCCGTGTTCGGCGGCCGCCTTCTTCACCTCGACGTTGAGCAGACCGGGTTGGGCGACAGCGGTGCGGGTCGCGGTGTCGACGGTGATCGTGCGCATCTTCTCGGTGCTGAGCACGATTCCGCCGGCGAGCCCACCCGACCCGCCGGACAGGCTCGTGCCGGCTCCGCGAGGCACCACCGGCACACGATGGGCGTTCGCCCATCGCAGGGTCGCCTGCACGTCGGCGGTGGAGCCGGCACGCACGAGCGCGAGCGGAATCTCGGCGTCCGGGTCCTGCGCGCGATCGTGCCGGTAACCGGCGAGGATGTCGGGATCGGTGACCAGCGTGCCCGCGGGCAGCTGTCCGGCGAGTTCGTCGAGGGGGGCGGCCGTCGCCCTGGCCGTCCCCGCCTCCGACGTCATGACCGGCCCGCCGGGGTGGCGTAGCGGGCTCGCAGTCGATGTTTGACGAGTTTGCCCGTCGGCGTGCGTGGCAGCTCGTCGGAGAAGTCGATGCTGCGCGGTGCCTTGAAATGCGACACGCGTTCGCGCACGTAGGCGAGCAGTTCCTGTTCGAGCCCGGGGCTCGGGTCGACCCCGTCGGCGAGCTGCACCACGGCCTTGACCTCCTCACCCATCTCCTCGTTCGGCACTCCGATCACCGCGACGTCGAACACCTTCGGATGCAACGTCAGCACGTTCTCCGATTCCTGCGGGTAGATGTTCACCCCGCCCGAGATGATCGTGAAGGCGGCACGATCGGTGAGGTAGAGATAGCGGTCCTCGTCCAGATGGCCGATGTCACCGCTGGTCGTCCACGTCGGATGCTCGGGGTGGGTCGCCTCCTCCGTCTTCACCGGGTCGTTGTGGTACTCGAAGGGGCGCTCGTCGCGCTCCCACCAGACCGTGCCGGTCGAGCCGGCCGGGAGTTCGCGGCCCTGGTCGTCGCAGATGTGGACGATCCCCAGGACGCCGTCGTGGCCGACCGAGCCGGGACGCGCGAGCGCCTGCTCCGAGTCGATGAAGGTCGCCCCGGCACCCTCGGTCGAGGCGTAGTACTCGTGGATCACCGGCCCCCACCACTCGATCATCGCCCGCTTGATCTCGGGCGGACACGGCGCCGCGGCATGGATGGCCACCCTCATGCTCGACACGTCGTACTTCGCGCGGGTCTCCTCGGGAAGCTTGAGCATCCGCACGAACATCGTGGGCACCCACTGGCTCGCAGTCACCGAATACCGGTCGACGAGTGCGAGTGCCTCCTCGGCGTCGAAACGGTCCATCAGGATCACGGTGCCGCCCACCGACTGGATCGTCCCGCAGAAACGCAGCGGCGCCGCGTGATAGAGCGGGGCGGGGCACAGGTAGACCGTGCTGTCGTCGAATCCGTACATGGGAGCGAAGACCGCGGTGTACGGGTCGGGAACGTCCTGGACCTGCCCCTCGGGAAGCTTCGGCTTGATGCCCTTCGGCCGGCCGGTGGTCCCGGACGAGTACAGCATGTCCTGCCCGCGCGGCTGATCGTCGAGCGGCGTCGCGTCGAATCCACCCAGGGCGGCGTCGTAGTCCTCGAAGCCGTCCAGCGGCCCGCCGAAAACGACACGATGGGTCACGCCCGGATAAGCACCGGTGGACAGGTCGACGGCATCGACGGCCTGCGCCGACACGACGAGCGCCTTCGCGCCGCAGTCGTCCACGATGTAGGCGGCTTCGGCGGGTGTGAGATGCCGGTTGACGACGGTGATGTAGAGCCCGGACCGCAGTGCCGCCCAGTAGATCTCCATGACTCGCAGGTCGTTGTCGGAGATCAGGGCGAGATGGTCGCCGGGGACGAGTCCGAGGGACCGCAGGTATTTCGCCAACCGGATCGAGCGTTCGTCGAGCTCGCGATAGGACAGCGACTCACCGGTGGAGGGCCGGATGATCGCGGGCTTGTCGGGGGTTGCGGCGACGAAGTTCCCTGGGTACATGCCCCTGGTCTACCACAGGATGTGGCGCGGACCACACGATCCGATTGGGGGGAGCGTCGCCGGGTACCCATGCCGCAGATCGAAAGGAGAAGGTGATGCCGAATTCGTCGATCAAGAACGAGAAGATGTACGAGGAGTTGCGCGAGGACGGTGCGTCGAAGGAGAAGGCCGCCCGGATCTCCAACGCGGCCGCGAGCCAGGGCAAGTCGAAGGTGGGCGAGAAAGGCGGCAAGTCCGGCTCCTACGACGACTGGACCGTGGCAGACCTGAAGAAGCGTGCGAAGGAACTGGGTCTGACGGGATACTCCGACATGAAGAAGTCCGAACTGATCGACGCGCTGCGCAACCACTAGCGGCGCGGCGCAACCGGCAGTTCCGTGCGGAGGGGGACATGGGCCGCATCACCCAGCGGGTCGATCCGGGAGCGCTCGCGGACGAGCTGGAACGTCGCGGGCGGGCTGCCGTCGCCTTCGCGACCGCGGGGCGGATCGATGCCCTGCCCGCGCGGGTGCTGCGGCACGGGGAGTTGTTCGTCGGACTGGACCCCACCGCGCTTTCCGCCGACGCGAACGTCCGCCGGACCACGCTGATCCTCGACGACGGGTCGTTCTGGTTCGAACTGCGCGCGGTGAACAGCCGAGGGCACATGACTCCCGCGCAGGCTCTCCCACCCGGCGCGGTGGACGATCTCGCGTGGTTCGTCTTCCGTCCGGAGCGGGAAACCGCCTGGGACTACGGAACCCTCCACGAGGAGCCGGAAGGAGGACACCCGACGACCCTCTCGTGCGGGTGTATCTGGAGTCGTCGATGGTCGCGCGCGTGGCGACCCTCACGCCGAAGGGGCGGCCGGCGATGACACCCTTGTGGTTCCTCCTGCACGACGGCCGGATCCATCTCGGCACGGACCGGAGTTCGGTCGTCGTACGCAATGTGGAAGCGGATCCGGACGTCGTGGTGCTCCTCGACCTGCCCGGGCCCCGGGGCGGTTCGAGTCACCTGCTGCGTCTGAGAGGCCACGCCACGGTGCGCGCGGGGTTCACCCGAACTCGACGCCCTGCGCGAGAGGCAGTTCGGCCGAGAAGTTGACCGTGTTCGTCGCGCGCCGCATGTACGACTTCCACGAATCCGAACCCGATTCGCGCCCTCCGCCGGTGTTCTTCTCCCCGCCGAAGGCGCCACCGATCTCGGCGCCGGAGGTGCCGATGTTCACGTTCGCGATCCCGCAGTCCGACCGCGCCAGGAACAGCTCCGCTTCCTGCTGGTCCCGGGTGAAGATCGACGACGACAGGCCCTGCGGGACACCGTTGTGTACGGACACGGCCTCGTCGAAATCGTCGTAACCGAGGACGTACAGGATCGGAGCGAAGGTCTCCTCACGCACCACCTCGGTCTGCGCGGGCATGCGTACGAGCGCGGGGGAGACGTAGACACCCGCGCCCGCTACGTCCACGCGCTCACCACCGGTGACGATCCTGCCTCCGTCCGCCCGGGCGCGGTCGAGTGCCGCACACATCGACTCGTACGACCGCTCCGAGATCAGCGGGCCCACCAGGACACCCTCGTCGAACGGATTGCCCACGCGCAGACGTGAGTACGCGACCGCGATCCGATCCACCAGCTCGTCGGCGATCGAGCGGTGCACGATGAGCCGCCGCAGGGTGGTGCAGCGCTGGCCGGCCGTCCCGGCCGCGGCGAAGACCACGGCTCGGACGGCGAGGTCGAGATCGGCGGACGGCGTGACGATCGCTCCGTTGTTGCCGCCGAGTTCGAGCAGACTGCGGCCGAACCGCGCTGCGACCCGCGGTCCCACGAAGCGGCCCATCCGTGTCGACCCCGTGGCACTGAGCAGCGCGACGCGCGGGTCGTCGACGAGCGCCTCGCCGACGGAGTGATCGCCCAGCACCAGATGATGCAGGCCGTCCGGGGCGCCCTCGTCGGCAGCTGCGCGTCGAACCAGCGCATCGCAGGCCAGCGCGGTGAGCGGGGTGAGCTCCGACGGTTTCCACACCACCGGGTCGCCGCAGACCAGCGCGATCGCGGTGTTCCACGACCAGACCGCGACGGGAAAGTTGAAGGCCGAGATCACCCCGACCACACCGAGGGGGTGCCAGGTCTCCATGAGCCGGTGGCCGGGCCGCTCGGAGGGCATCGTGCGCCCGTACAGTTGCCGCGACAGTCCGACGGCGAACTCGCAGACGTCGATCATCTCCTGCACCTCGCCCGCGGCCTCCGACGGAATCTTTCCGGCCTCGAGAGTGACGAGTTCGGCGAGGTCTGCCTTGTGCTGCGTGAGCAGCTCCCCGAGACGCCGGACCACGCGTCCGCGCACCGGTGCCGGGATCTCGCGCCAGCGGTCGAATGCGCGCGCGGCGGCGGTGAGGGCGGCGTCGACCTCTCCTGGCGAGCAGGTGTGCACTCGGGCGATCACGCTGCCGTCGATGGGGCTGGTCACGACGAGTGGAGCGTCGTCGCCGTGCGGTTCCGCTCCGCAGCGCCGCAGTGCGGTCGCGGCGCGGTCGGCGAGATCGATGACCGCATTCATCGGTGGGCTCCCCTCCTGCTCGGATAGCCTGCGCTGATGCCGGACTGCTCCAAGAACGAATCGTCGAAGGACTCGCTGGACGACATCGACCGGATGCTGCTGCGCGAACTGGCCGTGGACGGCCGCGCCACACTCGCGGCTCTGGGCGAGAAGGCAGGCATGTCGATCTCGGCCGTCCAGTCGCGGGTGCGGCGACTCGAAGCACGCAATGTGATCCGTGGATACAGTGCGCGAATCGATCCCGAAGCGCTCGGACTGATGCTCTCGGCGTTCGTGGCGATCACCCCTCTCGACCCCTCTCAACCCGACGACGCCCCGGCCCGCCTGCGGCACATCGAGGCGATCGAATCGTGTCACTCGGTGGCAGGCGACGAAAGTTACGTCCTCCTCGTGCGGGTCCAGTCCCCGCGTGCCCTCGAGCAGCTCCTGCGGGAGATCCGGACCACCGCCGGAGTCGCGACCCGCAGCACCGTCGTGCTCCAGACATTTTACGAGCGATAAGTATCCGAAGTGTAAGTATTCCCGAAATACCGCCTGTCGAGAGTTATTTGTCGCGTACCTTACGGGATATGAGCACAGCGTTCCGGAACCCGGACGGTGCCGACGATCTGCCCGCGGACCGGGTGCACGACATCCTGGGCCACCACATGCTCACCGACGGGTTCGGCCTCGTCCTCGATCTCGAACGCTCTCGGGGGGTGCGGCTCGTCGACGCGCGCGACGGCACCGAATATCTCGACATGTTCGGGTTCTTCGCGTCGTCCCCGCTGGGAATGAACCATCCCGCACTCACCGGCCCGGATATCGCGGCCGAACTCGCTGCGGTGGCGGCGAACAAGCCGAGCAACTCCGACGTCTACACCGTGCCCATGGCACGCTTCGTCCGGACGTTCGCCCGCGTCCTCGGCGATCCGGCACTTCCGCATCTGTTCTTCGTCGACGGCGGAGGTCTCGCCGTCGAGAACGCGCTGAAGGTCGCCTTCGACTGGAAGAGCCGCCTCTGCGAATCCCGTGGACTCGGGGCGGCGCACGGCGGTTCGGTCCTGCATCTGACCGAAGCCTTCCACGGCCGTACCGGATACACCCTCTCGCTGACCAACACCGACCCGGTCAAGACCGAGAGGTTCCCCACCTTCGACTGGCCGCGGATCGACGCCCCCTATCTCGCCGACGGCCGGGACGTCGCCGCCGCCGAAGCGCACGCCCTCGCACAGGCCCGCCGGGCCTTCGCCGAGCGACCACACGACATCGCCTGCTTCCTCGCCGAGCCGATCCAGGGGGAAGGAGGCGACCATCATTTCCGGCCGGAGTTCTTCCGGGCGATGGCACAGCTGTGCCGGGAGAACGATGCCCTGCTCGTCTTCGACGAGGTGCAGACCGGCGCCGGCACGACCGGCACGACATGGGCGTACCGGCAACTCGGCGTGACGCCCGATGTCGTCGCCTTCGGCAAGAAGACCCAGGTGTGCGGAATCATGGCCGGCGGGCGCGTCGACGAGATCCCCGACAACGTGTTCGCCGTGAGCTCGCGGATCAATTCCACCTGGGGCGGCAATCTCACCGACATGGTGCGGGCACGTCGCATCCTCGAGGTGATCGAACGCGATCGGCTCGTCGACCGTGCGCGGCTGAGCGGGGCCCACCTGCTGTCCGGGCTGCAGCAGCTCGCCGCCCGGCGACCCGCGCTCACCGAACCGCGCGGCCGCGGGCTGATGTGCGCCCTCACGCTCCCGACCCGCGAGTTCCGCGACGAGGTGCTACGGCGGCTGTACGAGGACGAACGCGTCCTCGCGATCGGAACGGGTGGGCGAGGGGTGCGCTTCCGTCCTCCGCTGACGGTCACCCCGCACGAACTCGACGAGGCGCTCGATGCGCTCGACCGGGTGGTCGCACGGTGCGGGTGAGGGACGGAATCGGGCGGCGCGCGACCACACGGCGGTGCGCGACGGTAGCTTGTCGGATATGGCCGACGCACTCGACGAGACCGTAAGCGGTGGCGAATCCTTCGCGATTCCGTCACTGGTCAACCTGAGGGACATCGGCGGCTGCCCGAGTTCCTTCGGCGGCGTGGTCCGCACCGGCGTGGTCTTCCGCTCGACCGATCTGTCCCGGCTGACCGACACCGACCTCGAAACCCTCGATGCCTTGAACATCACGGCGGTGTTCGACCTGCGCACGCTCGAGGAACAGCAACGCCGCCCCGATCGTGTGCCCGACGGCGCCCGGCATATCGGGCTCGACGTCCTCGCCGACCGGCAGAGCGGGTCCATCGCGGCCTCGCTGCCGGAGATCATCGCCGACCCGGCCCTCGCCGCCGAAGCGTTCGACGACGGGCGGGCGGCCCGGTACCTCCGGGAGAGCTACCGCGATTTCGTCGCGCTCCCGAGCGCGGCAGCGTCCTACCGCGCCCTCGCCGAGGGCCTCGCCCGCGGCGAGGTTCCCGCCCTCGTGCACTGCAGTGCGGGCAAGGATCGCACCGGCTGGGCCGCGGCGTCGTTGCTCCTGTTCGCCGGTGCCGGCGAGGACGACGTCTTCGCCGACTATCTGCGTACCAACGACATGCTGCTCCCGCAGTTCGACGCACTGTTCGCACGGTTCGCCGAACTCGGCGGCGACCCCGAGATCCTGAAACCGATGCTCGGTGTCCGGCGCGACTATCTCGATGTCGCGATCGACGAGGCGCTCACGCGCTACGGCACGATCGAGCAGTACTTCGCGGAGGGTCTGGGGCTCGACGACGACAGCCTGCAGGCGCTGCGGACCCGACTGGTCGACACCGAGCCGTCGAGGGTCTGATCACCACGGCTCGCCGGTGCAGACTCGCCCGGTCTACGAACGGAGGGTTCTGCGCGAGCGCCGGTGCACCACGGCGAAGACCGCGATCCCGACGACCACGCCGAACAGATCGGCGCACCAGTCCCAGAACGAACCCGACCGGCGCACCGCGACCGTCGCCTGCAGCACTTCCGTGAGCACTCCGTAGAAGCCCAGCCACACGACGGTGAGAGCGGGCGGGATCCGTGCGTACCGTGAGCAGATCGCGAGCGCCGCGAACATCAGCGCGTGCGTGACCTTGTCCGCGTGCGGTGGACCACTGGGCACCGTGCCGCCGGGGGAGAGAAGCATGGCGGTGATGACGACGACCGCGAGGATCAGGGGCAGCGCGCGGTGCCGCAGGAGCGCAGCCACGTTCAGCCGTGCCTCTTCCGCTCGCCCTCGCGGGCGTCCGCGTCGTGCCCGTCGTCGTCCCGGCCCGCGAACAGGGCGATCCCCATCGCCGGGATCAGCAGGAAGAACAGCCAGGTGTCGAATGTGAAGAACAGGACCAGGGCGACGAGCGGCGTCAGTCCCATCACGACCTCGCGCCACCGCTCGGACTGCTTCGTCACGGTGATCACGGGAAGATCGTCCCGAGTGACCGCTGGTGCGGTCGTGGGGGTTCCGGGCAGGTCGGCGAACAATACGGCGAGATCGCCCCTTGTCGTGGCCATCGATGCCCTGGCGCTTCGTTCGTCGAACTCCGGCAGCGTCAGCCGGCCGAGTGAGAAGTGCTCACCGAGCAGATCCAGCGCCTCACTACGCTCGGCGTTGCCGATGCGGATGTCGGGGGAGTCGGCCATGCGGTCAGATTAGTCCGCGCCACCGCGGCGGCGACAGGCACAGGGGTCAGGACGGGCTCCGCCTCTCGCCGAGCAGTCGGTAGGCACGCCGACCGGCCACGAACAGCACTCCGACGGCAACGAGCAGCGCGATCGGATGCCGGAACACGACGATGACGAGCAGCGCGACGAGTACGAACGGAACCAGCGTCATCAGTTGCTCCGCCAGATCTCGTGGACCGGACGAGGACACGACGGCCGGCGCACTGGGTAGATCGGCGAAGAGGGGGACGAGATCCGCACGGATCGTGGCCTGCGTCGCCAGGGCGACCCGCTCGTCGAACTCCGCCAGGCTGAGGCGGCCCGCGGCGAAGTGCTCACCGAGCAGCGACACCGCTTCCTCACGCTCGGCGGTGCCGATCCGGATCTCGGGGCGTTCGGCCATGCATCCAGCCTAGTAGCCGCCGGTCTCGCGCGAGCACATGTTGCAGCGCCGGGGAGTACCCGGGAACGACGCGGGTCCCCTGCATCGTGACCGATGCAGGGGACCCGAAATGCAGTCGTGTTACTTGATCTCGGTGAGCACGGTGCCCTGGGTGACCGCTGCACCCGGCTCCACCGACAGGCCCGTGACGACACCGGCCTTGTGAGCGTTGACCGGGTTCTCCATCTTCATGGCCTCGAGCACGGCGATCAGCTCACCCTCGGCGACCTCCTGACCCTCCGTCACGGCGACCTTGACGACGGTGCCCTGCATGGGTGCGGTCACCGCATCGCCGGACGCCTTGCCGGCGCCGCCGCCACCGCGCTTGCGGGGCTTGGGCTTCTTGCGGATGACGCCGGCGCCACCGCCGTTACCACCGAGCGAGAACTGGCCCGGCAGCGACACCTCGACGCGACGTCCGCCGACCTCGACGACGACGTTCTGGCGCGGCAGCGCCTCGTCCTCGTCGTCGACGGGGGCACCACCGGAGTAGGGCTCGACGGTGTTCTCCCACTCGGTCTCGATCCACTTGGTGTAGACGTCGAACTTCTCGCCGTCGCCGATGAAGGCGGGATGCTCGACGATGTGGCGGTGGAAGGGGATGACCGTGGCCAGGCCCTCGACCTCGAACTCGGCCAGGGCACGACGGGCACGCTGCAGTGCCTGCTCGCGGTTCTCGCCGGTGACGATCAGCTTGGCGAGCATCGAGTCGAACTGGCCGCCGATGACGTCGCCTGCGACGACACCGGAGTCGACGCGCACGCCGGGGCCCGTGGGCTCCTTGTAGACGGCGATCGGGCCGGGGGCGGGGAGGAAGCCGCGACCGGCGTCCTCACCGTTGATGCGGAACTCGAAGCTGTGACCACGCGGGGTGGGATCCTCGGTGATCTCGAGCTTCTCGCCGTTGGCGATGCGGAACTGCTGGCGCACGAGGTCGATACCGGCGGTCTCCTCGGTGACCGGGTGCTCGACCTGCAGGCGGGTGTTGACCTCGAGGAAGGACACCGTGTCGCCCTGCACGAGGTACTCCACGGTGCCGGCGCCGTAGTAACCGGCCTCGCGGCAGATGGCCTTGGCGGACTCGTGGATGCGCTTGCGCTGTTCGTCGGTCAGGAAGGGCGCGGGCGCCTCCTCGACGAGCTTCTGGAAGCGGCGCTGCAGCGAGCAGTCGCGGGTGCCCGCGACGATGACGTTGCCGTGCTGGTCGGCGATGACCTGAGCCTCGACGTGGCGGGCCTTGTCGAGGTACTGCTCGACGAAGCACTCGCCGCGACCGAAGGCGGCGACGGCTTCGCGAGTGGCCGACTCGAACAGCTCGGGGATCTCCTCGAGGGTCTGCGCGACCTTCATGCCGCGGCCACCGCCACCGAAGGCTGCCTTGATGGCCACCGGAACGCCGTACTGCTTGGCGAACTCGACGACCTCGTCGGCGTTCTTGACCGGGTCCTTGGTGCCGGCTGCCATCGGCGCGTTGGCGCGCTCCGCGATGTGCCGCGCGGTGACCTTGTCGCCGAGGTCGCGGATGGACTGCGGCGAGGGGCCGATCCAGATCAGGCCCGCGTCGATCACGGCCTGCGCGAAGTCGGCGTTCTCGGACAGGAAGCCGTAGCCGGGGTGGATCGCGTCGGCGCCGGACTTGGCGGCGGCGTCGAGGATCTTGTCGAACACCAGGTAGGACTCGGCCGAAGTCGTGCCACCCAGTGCGAACGCCTCGTCGGCGAGCTTCACGAACTGCGCATCGGCGTCCGGTTCCGCGTAGACGGCGACACTGCCGTAGCCCGCGTCCTTGGCGGCTCGGATGACCCGCACAGCGATCTCGCCGCGGTTCGCGACGAGCACCTTCGTGATCTGCGCGCTGGCATGACTGGGCACGGAGCCTCCTGTTGATCGATCGTTAGGTTATTTCCGTCGACGGGCAGTCTAAGCGCCAATCGGATAGACGATGTAACCGGATGGCCCCTACACACTACGGCGCACCGTCGAGCGCGCAATGCTACCGATCGGTAGGTGGGACCGCCCCGGCCTGCGGTTGTCCGGCCCACGGTCCGCCGGCTGCGACCTCGTGCATCAACTCGCATGCCCGTTCCAGAAGGCGCGGGACGTTCTCGCCCGCGACGGTGTTGTCCGGGAATCGGGCCGAGACGTTCACCCCTTCGGGGGTGCGGTTGATCCACACGTATACATCGTGGGTGAAACTGCGGCTGCGCAGGGCCCGGGCGTTCCGTTCGGGCCACTGGGCCGCCATCGGGACGAATCGCACGTCCATGTAGGAGATGACGAACTGCGGGCGGATCGGGACTCCGAGAAGCTCACCCACCCGTACGAACGGGACCCGCGCGCTCGCCCGGGTGCGGTGCAGTTCCTCCGCCGCGCGTCCCGCCAGCGACGCGAAATCCGTTGTGTCCGTGAGATCCAGGTCGATCGGCCGGAGGCCGACGAACCAGCCGAGAGAGCCCGCCCAGATCGGGCCGGCGCGCGTGTGTGCGGGTGCGACCGTCCGGAACCGGCGCTCGCCGGTGATGTCGGCGCTCGCCCGCGCGAAAGACGCCAGTACCCCGGCGAAGAAGCCGGCCCCGGCACTGCGGCAGCGCGCCGAGAAGGCCGTGGCCTCGTCGTCGTCGAACCAGCGTGCGGCGAGTCGCCGCTGCGGTGTCGCGTGCGGGGACCGCTGCCCGATGGGAAGTGGGAATCCCGGTGGCTCACCGCCGCACTCGGTGAGGGTTCGCCTCCAGATGCGTACTGCCTCGTGATCGTCGTCGAGGTGTGCGGACTCGTCCCGTTCGGCGGCACCGAAATCGATGTAACTGCCCACCGGGAACAGGTCGGCCGCGCGGCCGGTGAGTTCCTCCTCGTACAGTGCCGAGATCTCGTGCGCGACGAGCACCACCGAGTATCCGTCGATGATGGAGTGATCGGCACCGAAGAAGACGGTGAACCGGTTCTCGGCACCGGACGGTGAGTCGTCGTCCGGTTCGAGCGTGGCGAAGACGTAGGGCGGCCACACGTGTGGAGTCGTGTAGTCGTCGAACAGGCCGAGCAGATGCTCGCGGATGGTGTCCGGGCCGGCGACCTCGTGCCGGATGAACCGCACCGAGATCTTCCCCGGAGAAGCGGTGCGCCGCACCAGAATTCCGCTCTTCTCCTCGGCGAGCCGGGCATGGCTGCGCAGCGGCTCGTGCCGGTCGATCCATCTGTGCAGCGCCCGCAGGAACGCCTCGGCGTCGAGCGGCCCGGCAATCTCGAAGGCCGTGCCGAGCCACGACTCCCGGCCACCGCCCTGCCGGCTGCCGGGCGTGCGTCGCAGGTGCGCTTCGTGGATGTACGAGGCGGGACGGGCATCCTCGTTCCAGTCTTCCTCGGCCGCGCACGGCAGCCATTCCGTCAGGACGCCGGCGTGGATCCGATAGTCGGCCAGCTCGGTGAACTCCATGAGCGCGTCAGGTGCGGAGGTGCCGCTTGATCCGCGCCAGCATCGCGCTCATACCCCGCAACCGCAACGGGCTCACCGCGTCGGCCAGGCCGAGCGAGGAGTAGAAGTCGTCGGGGACGTCGAGGATCTGCTGGGCGCTCAGACCGTCGAGCCCCTGGTGCAGGATCGATGCGAAACCACGCGTGGTCGGCGCTTCGGCCGGGGCACTGAAGTGCAGCCGGACGCGGTCGCGATCGGAGGAGTCGACGGACAGGAACAGCGGCGACTGGCACTCGGGGACCGGTTCCATCGCCGCCTCCTCGAGTTCGGCCGGAAGCGGGGGGAGCTCGCGGCTGAACTCGAGGAGCAGTTGCAGTTTGTTCTGACCGTCGACGGCGGCGAAGTCGTCGACGATCTCGGCGAGGGGTGCAGGGATACTCATGCGGCCGGAACGTCTCCCGGCTCGTCGCCCTTGACGATGGGCACGCGGACGGCGTTGCCCCATTCGGTCCAGGAACCGTCGTAGTTGCGGACCTTCGGGTAGCCGAGCAGATGGGTCAGGACGAACCAGGTGTGGCTCGACCGTTCACCGATGCGGCAGTAGGCCACGACGTCTGCGCCCTTGTCGATACCGCTGTAGATCTCGTCGAGCTCGGCGCGGGAGCGGAAACGCCCGTCCGGTGCCGCGGCCTTCGCCCACGGAATCGACACCGCCGTCGGGATGTGACCGCCGCGCAGGGCGCCCTCCTCCGGGTAGTCCGGCATGTGGGTGCGCTCGCCGGTGTACTCCTGCGGCGAACGGACGTCGATCAGCGGGCCCGTGCCCAGGTGCTCGAGGACGTCGTCCTTGAACGCGCGGATCTGTGCGTCCTTGCGCTCGACGACCGGATAACCGCTCGTCGTGGTGGACGGGATGTCGAGGGTCGTGTCGCGGTTCTCGGAGATCCACGCATCGCGCCCGCCGTCGAGCAGCCGGACGTCCTCGTGACCGAAGAGCGTGAAGACCCACAGGGCGTAGGCGGCCCACCAGTTGGACTTGTCGCCGTAGATCACCACGGTGTCGCTGCGCCGGATGCCCTTGCGGTCCATGAGCGCCGCGAACTGTTCGCCGTCGATGTAGTCGCGGGTGACGGGATCGTTGAGATCGAGATGCCAGTCGATCTTCACGGCACCGGGGATGTGCCCCACGTCGTAGAGCAGCACGTCCTCGTCGGACTCTACGACCTTCACTTCGGGATGGCCGAGATGAGCGGACAGCCATTCCGTCGAGACGAGACGGCCGGGATCCGCGTAGGCGGCGAACGAAGGATTGCTATCGGGTGCGACGGGCACATGGGCTCCTGAGGCTGTGGTGGCAGGTGCGTCGTCGATTCTAGGCGGTACCGTGTGCGGGCGTGACCTGCAGTAGTACCCACGGCGGCCCACCGGCCCGCACGGAACTCGTGTCGCGGGAACAGATCGATCTGCTGGTCCGGCGCTTCTACGAACGTGCACTACACGATTCGGTGCTCGCACCGGTCTTCGAGGTGCTCGGCATCGTCGGGCTCGACGAGCATCTGAGGGTCGTCGGGGACTTCTGGGAACAGATCCTGTTCCGCACGACCCGTTATCGCGGCGCGTTCGTACCGGTGCACCGCGCCCTGCACGACCACCACGGGCTCACTCCCGCGCGCTTCGACCGGTGGCTGCAGTTGTGGTGCGACAGCGTGGACGAATCGTTCCACGGTGTGGATGCGCAGCGTGCGAAGGCGAAGGCCGAGTCGATGGTGACGTCGTTGCAGAGGAGCCTGCACGGCGAGAGCGCCCGATCGGCCCGGGGCTAGTTCTCCAGCGCTTCGACGGGGATGGCCGCGTTCTCGGCCCACAACCGCGCCACGGAGATGCCCACCTCGGCGAGCAGACGCCGCACCAGCGGGAGACCGATGCCGATGACCGACGACGGATCGCCTTCGACGCCGTCGACGAACCAGCCGCCGTGACCGTCGAGGGTGAACGCACCGGCCACCTCGAGGGGCTCGCCGCTGTCGAGATACGCCTCGAGTTCCTCGTCCGTGGGTGTGCCGAAGTGCACGATCGTGCCGCTGTGGTCGGCCGCCTCGGAGACGAGCTCGTCGTCCCGGACGCGGAGCACCGCGTGGCCGGTGAGCAGTTCACCGCTGCGACCGGCCATCGTCTTCCAGCGTTCCCGGGCCGCCTCGACGGTGCGGGGCTTGCCCTGCAGGGCACCGTCGAACAGGAGCATCGAGTCGCAGCCGATGACGATCGCGTCGCGCAGCCCCTGTTCCCGCAGCACGGGCAGAACGTCCGTCGCCTTGGCCCGGGCGAGTTCGGTGACGACCCGCTCGTGGGGAGTGCCGGCCGGCAGGGACGCGACGAGGGCGTCCTCGTCCACCTCCGAGACCTGCACCAGCGGCTTCACGCCCGCCCCGTGGAGGACCGCGAGGCGGGCAGGTGAAGCCGAGGCGAGTACGAGCCGAGGCATGTCAGCCGCGATTCGGGTACGAATACGGCGAGAACGGCGCCCACTGGCGGTGCATCCGCGCCGGGTCACCCCAGGTCTCGGGAGGCCTGGTATCGATCGGTTCGTCCCCTGCCGATGCGGCGGCAGCGGCGAGAACGGTGACGAGAGCGGCGATGTCCTCGTCGCTCGGGTTGCCCTTGACGACGCGGACCGCGGCGGCGGTCTCGGAGGCCTCGGCGGTCTCCTCGGCGGACGCGGTCGCCGGTTCGGCGGCCGAAGCCTCGACCGTGGAGGACCGGTCGTCGGCCTCGAGTTCGGTGATGATCTTGTCCTCTGCCGTCGCTGTCACAGGGCACCCCCCGGATACGCGTCCACCCGGGCATCGTATGCCCACCGGGTCGCTGTCATGTCGATCCCTCTCTCGGGTCCATCGCACGCCGTCGGCGACGTGCTACGCCGTGTTGCCGGTCGCGATGCGATCCGGGCCTTCCGGTCGCGGGGCGGCCCGGGGCGCGGCCCGCCGGATTCACCGGCGAGCCGCGGCCCGGACGCACCGCCGAACGTCACAGCGGAATGTTTCCATGCTTCTTCGGCGGGAGCGAAACCATCTTCCGCTCGAGCAGGCGCAGTGCCGAGACGATCTGACCGCGCGTGTGCGACGGCGGGATCACCGCGTCGACGTAACCGCGTTCTGCGGCGACGTACGGGTTCACGAGCGTGTCCTCGTACTCGTTCTGCAGTTCGAGGCGCAACGCGTCGACGTCCTGGCCGTTCTTCGCGGCCTCGAGCAGGCGCTTGCGGTAGACGAACCCGACTGCGCCGGAGGCACCCATGACGGCGATCTGAGCCGTCGGCCACGCGAGGTTGACGTCGGCACCCATGTGCTTGGAACCCATGACGTCGTAAGCGCCGCCGTAGGCCTTGCGGGTGATGACGGTGATCTTTCCGACGGTCGCCTCGCCGTAGGCGTAGAGGAGCTTCGCGCCGCGACGGATGATGCCGTTGTACTCCTGTTCGGTGCCGGGCAGGAAGCCGGGGACGTCGACCAGGGTCAGGATCGGCACGTTGAAGGCGTCGCACGTGCGCACGAAGCGAGCGGCCTTCTCGGAGGCGTCGATGTCGAGGCAACCGGCGAACTGGGTCGGCTGGTTGGCGACGATGCCGACGCTGCGGCCGTCGATGCGTCCGAAGCCGATGATGATGTTCTTCGCCCGCTCCGCCTGCACCTCGAGGAACTCGTCGTCGTCGAGCAGACGACGGATGACCTCGTGCATGTCGTACGGCTGGTTCGGCGAATCCGGGATGATCGTGTCGAGTTCGATGTCCTCGGGGGTGAGGGAGTCCTCGATGGAACCGACGACCGGATCGCTCGGAGCCAGGCGGGGAGCGGCGGCCTGGTTGTTGCTCGGCAGGTACGACAGGAGGTCCTTGACGTAGTCCAGGGCGTCCTGCTCGCCGTCGGCGACGTAGTGCGCGACACCCGACTTGACCATGTGGGTGTGGGCGCCGCCGAGATCCTCCATCGTGACGTCCTCGCCGGTGACCGTCTTGATGACGTCGGGGCCGGTGACGAACATCTGGCTGGTCTGATCGACCATCACGACGAAGTCGGTGAGTGCGGGGGAGTAGACGTGCCCGCCGGCGGCGGGGCCCATGATGAGCGAGATCTGCGGGATCACGCCGGAGGCCTGCACGTTGCGGTGGAAGATCTCGCCGTAGAGCCCCAGGGAGACGACGCCCTCCTGGATGCGGGCGCCGGCACCCTCGTTGATGCCGATGAGGGGGCGCCCGGTCTTCAGTGCCAGATCCATGACCTTGACGATCTTCTCGCCGTAGACCTCACCGAGGCTTCCGCCGAAGACGGTGGCGTCCTGCGAGAAGACGCACACGTCGCGACCGTCGATCGTGCCGTATCCGGTGACGACACCGTCGCCGAGCGGACGGTTGTCGGCGAGGCCGAAGTTGGTGCTGCGGTGGCGCGCGAGGGCGTCGAGCTCGACGAACGAACCCTCGTCGAGGAGCGCGTGGATGCGCTCGCGAGCGGTCAGCTTGCCCTTGGCGTGAACCTTCTCGACTGCGGCCTCACCGACCGGGACCTGAGCCTGTGCCTGACGGTTGCGCAGGTCGGCCAGCTTGCCGGCGGTGGTGTGGATATCGGGCGTACTCGCCGCCTCGGGCGCGGACGGCTCCTGGACAGTGGTCATGGCCAGTCAGCTTAGCGATCGTCATACAAGGGTGCCGCACCCAGGTCCCGATCAGGTTGATCATTGAACCGAAGCTACCGGCGGGTAGGTGGTGCGGGGCCGTCCTAGTCTGTGCACATGGCATCCGACCGGCCCTCGACCGACGTCTCCTCCCTCCGTGCTCCGCTGGACGAGGCGGCCCTGCGCCGCGCCCTCGTCGGCGCCGAGCAGGACGGCTTCTATACCCGCCTCGACGTCGTCGCCGAGACCGCCTCCACCAATGCCGACCTGCTCGCGGTCGCCGCGACCGGCGAGGACCGCCGCGTGCTGCTCGCGGAGTTCCAGCACGGCGGCCGCGGCCGGCACTCGCGCACCTGGAACGGAGTGCCCGCAGCACAGGTCATCGTGTCGGTCCTGGTGCGCCTGCCCGAGTGCCCTCTGCAGAACCTCGGATGGCTGCCGTTGCTGTGCGGAATCGCCACGGTCGACGCCGTACGCTCGGTCGCCGACCTCCCGGCGCAGCTGAAATGGCCCAACGACGTCCTCGTCGACGGGCGCAAGCTCGCCGGGATCCTCGTCGAGGTCGCGGGTACCACGCCGGTGCCCGTGGTCGTCGCCGGGATCGGCATCAACGTCAGCCTCGACGACGGCGAACTGCCCGTGCCCACCGCGACGTCGTTGCTGCTCGAGAATGCGGGTGACCTCGACCGCAGCCGGATCGCGCAGGTTCTGCTCGAACAGCTCGGCGAGCGGATCCGGGCATGGGCGCGCGCGGGATGGGACACCGCAGCCCTGGCCTCGGCGTATCGCGAACGCTGCAGCACGATCGGGCAGCGCGTGCGCGCGATCCTGCCCGGGGACACCGAACTGCACGGCGTCGCCGTCGATGTCGACGACCAGGGCCGGATCGTGATCCGTCCCGACGACGGGGGAGACATCGTGGCGGTCGCGGCGGGAGACATCACGCATCTGCGCCCGGCCTGATCCACCGGGGAGCGCCGGGCCTCGTGCGGTCACCGCCGAGCAGGGCGCTGCGAGGCCGGACCGGTATGCCATCGTGAGCAGTATGGGATACCCCGAGGACGCTCTCGCACCCCAGGAAGAGCTGCTGTTGCACCGGCATCCGCACTGGAAGTCGCTCGTGCTTCCGGTGACGATCCTTCTCGTGGCGACCACGATCGCGGGCTTTCTGCTCGGGACGGTCCAGGCGCGGCTCGATGGGGCGGCGGCCACCGTCAGCGGTCTCGCCGTGGCGGCGCTCTGGCTCGGTATCGTCGGATGGCGGTGCGTCCCCCCGTTCGTCGGCTGGCTCACCACGCACTTCATCGTCACCGACCGGCGCATCCTCGTCCGGACCGGCGTCCTGACCCACACCGGTATCGACATCCCGATGGGCCGCATCAGCAACGTCCAGTTCCGGCACGGTCTCCTCGACCGCATGCTGCGGACCGGCACGCTCGTCGTCGTCTCGGCAGCCGACGATCCGATCGAGTTCGACGACATTCCCGATGTACAGCAGGTTCACGCCCTGCTGTACCGGCAGGCCTTCGACGCACACGATCCGCGTCCGGGTGACGGGTCCACGGCCCGGTACCGCCGGGACGAGCACGATCACCGCGAGTCGTGGTGACGGCGAGCATTTCGCCGACGACACGAGCCGCTCCGTAATCCCGACAAAGCGCACCCCGATCCGTACGCTGGGTTGGTGACTGCCGTTCTACTCGCCGAAGACGACGACGCCATCGCTGCACCGCTGTCCCGCGCGCTGGGACGCGAAGGTTACGACGTGACGGTCGCGGACAACGGTCCGGAGGCTCTCGAACAGGCACTGTCGGGCAGATTCGAACTGCTCATCCTCGACCTCGGCCTTCCGGGGATGGACGGACTCGAGGTGTGCCGCCAGATCCGCGCGAGCCGGTCCGATCTGGCCGTGCTCATGCTCACCGCTCGCACCGACGAGGTGGACTTCGTCGTCGGTCTCGACGCAGGCGCCGACGACTATGTCGGCAAGCCGTTCCGGCTCGCCGAGCTCATGGCGCGGGTGCGTGCGCTGCTGCGCCGTCGCGGCGGTCCGGAGAACGACGACATCGTGGAGGTCGCCGGTATCCGGCTCGAACGCGCCGCGCGCCGGGTGCTCGTGGACGGCTCCGAGGTCATCCTGGCCAACAAGGAGTACGAGCTGCTGCGGGTGCTGCTCGAGCACGCCGGTCAGGTCGTCTCCCGTGACGCCATCCTCGACGAGGTCTGGGGCGACGCCGACCTGCGTGGTTCGAAGACCCTCGACATGCACATGTCGTGGTTGCGCCGCAAGATCGGTGACGAGGGCCCGGCCGGGGAGCGCCGGATCGCGACGGTACGCGGCGTCGGTTTCCGGCTGAACACCGACTAGCGTCTCCGGCGTGCGCAGCCGAATCCTCAACGCCGTCCTGGCGACCGTGCTGCTCGTCGCGTTGTTGCTCGGTGTCCCGCTGGCCTACACGGCCTTCCTGTTCGTCGAGGACACGGCCCGGCGCGACCTGCAGACCCGGCTCGAACGCATGGCCGACGAGATCATCGCGCAGGAGGGAACCGACGGCTTCGTCGTCGGCGGGCTCGACACGAGTTCGCTGCGACTGCTCGTTCCCCGGGACGGCCGGGTCGTCGTGGTCTACCCGACACCCGAGAACGTCGCGGCCCGCCTGGACATCGGCACGCCGGTTCTCGGGGCGTCGATCGTCGAGTCGTTGTCGATGGGGACGTCCGGCTCATTGCTGATCGAGGTCCCGTCGGAGAGCATGCGCAGCCTGCAGCAACAGGTGCTCGCCGCGGTGAGCCTGCTGGTGCTGCTGTCCGTCGCGGCGGGCGCGCTGGTGGCGGTGGCGACCGCCCGACGGCTCGCGGACCCCCTGCGCGATGTGGCGAACCGGGCGGCCCGCCTGGCCGAAGGGGATTTCCGTCCGGTGGCCCGGCGGCACGGTATCCCCGAACTCGACCGCGTGTCGGATGTGCTGGATGCGGCGGCCGTCGAGATCTCCCACCGCCTGCAGCGCGAACACACCCTCGTCGGGGACGTCTCGCACCAGCTCCGCTCCCGGGTGACCGCGATCCGTCTGCGCCTGGACGAATTGTCGACCCACGACGATCCGGCCGTCGTGGAGGAGGCCGAAGCGGCGATGGCGCAGGTGGACCGGCTCACCACCGCGATCGACGGGCTGGTCCGCCAGTCCCGCGACAGCGGTGCCGATCAGCGCACGGAGGTCTCGGTGGTCGGCGAACTCACCGGCGTGATCGCCGACTGGCGTGGGCCCTACGAGGAGGCCGGGCGGGAACTCGTGCTGCGCGGAGACCCGTCGCTGCGGTCTGCGGTGACGGGCTCCCGCCTGCGCGAGGCCGTTGCCGTGCTCGTGGACAACGCGCTCGTCCACGGCGGGGGCACGTGCACCGTCTCGGTGCGGCAGGTCGCGACGCGCGGTGACGTCATCGTCTGCGTCGAGGTCTCCGACGAGGGGGAGGGCGTCAGCGACGAGCTCGCTCCGTACATCTTCGACCGCGGCTTCTCCGGGGGCGGGTCGACGGGTGTGGGACTGGCACTGGCCCGTGCCCTCGCCGAGGCCGACGGGGGCCGGCTCGAACTGCAACGGCGCAGGCCTGCACTGTTCGCTCTGTTCCTCGGGGCCCCGCGTGATCGGGACGGGTATTCGCGCAGCCAGGCACGCGAGCCGCGGTAGAGCGCCGGCTCAGGGCCGTCCGAGTTGCTCTGTGGGCTCGCCCACGGGGTCGTCGGGCGTCATGTCCTCGGGGAAGACGAACTTCCGGAAGCAGTAGAACCGGAAGACCATCTGCAGCAGATTGCCGATGATGTACGCGCTGACGAAGTCGGCGATGTTCTCCGTCGCGAGACTGACCTCCGGCACGCGCAGATCGAAGACGTAACTCGAGATCCACAGGGGGATGAACGACAGCACCACCCCGATGCCGCTGACGAAGAAGAACAGGAACGCCTCGTGGGTACGCTCGCGGCCGCCCCGGTTCCGGAACGACCATTCGCGGTTGAGGATGTACGAGCAGATCACCGCGATGACGCCCGCGATGATCTTCGCCGTCACGGGCTTCTCGGCGAGCACGGTGAGTTTGAGCGTGTAGAAGATCGTCGAGTCGATCAGGAACGTCGTGCCACCGACGATGGCGAACTTCACCAATTCGCGATGCCGGAGCAACAGCCCTCGGAACGGCTGCGGAATTCTGCTCAACGCTTCATCGACGAACGACACTCGGAGAAGTCTACGAAACGGTGAGGTTAATTTCCGAAATCCGACCCCCTTTGTCGGCATTCACACATTCGTGCGCAATCGCGGCGCCCCTGCCCTGCACCGGGAGGGGAGCGCACGGGAGGGGTCACGACGTGCTGTGACAACATGGACAGCCGTGACAGGCAGACCTGATTCGTCCCCCCGATCCGATACCCCCCGCGCTCCGGGCGCCGGTATGCCCGTCGTCACGATGATCGGCGGAGGACAACTCGCGCGGATGACCCATCAGGCGGCGATCGCGCTCGGTCAGACGCTGCGCGTGCTCGCGGGCAGCGCGGATGAACCCGCCGCCCGCGTGAGCCCCGACGTGGTCCTGGGCAGTCACGACGATCTCGACGCCCTCCGCAGGGCTGCGGTCGGTGCGCACGCCCTCACCTTCGACCACGAGGGTGTGCCGACCGAACATCTCGAGGTGCTGCAGCGCGAGGGTGTCGCGGTGCTGCCGCCGCCGCAGGCGCTGATCTACGCCCAGGACAAGATCGCGATGCGCAGGCGGCTCGGTGAGCTCGGTGCCCCCATGCCGAAGTTCGCGGAGATCACCTCGGTGGACGACGCCCGGGCCGCGCTCGGCACCCTCGGCGATCCCTACGTGCTCAAGGCTGCGCGTGGGGGTTACGACGGTCGCGGCGTGTGGATTCTCGACGATCACTCCGAGCTCGAGCGTGTCGTCTCCGAGCAGCTCGCCGCCGGCGTCCCGCTCCTCGCGGAGGAGAAGGTCGAGTGGACGCGGGAACTGTCGGCGATGGTCGCGCGGTCTCCTTTCGGTCAGGGCGCGTCGTGGCCCGTCGTCGAGACCGTGCAGCGTGACGGGCAGTGTGCCGTCGTCATCGCTCCCGCCCCCGACCTTCCCGAGGAGGTCGCCACCGCCGCGGAGCAGCTCGCGCTGCGGATCGCGGGTGAACTCGGGGTCGTCGGTGTCATGGCGGTCGAGTTGTTCGAGACGCGCTCCGGCGAGTTGATCGTCAACGAACTCGCGATGCGCCCGCACAACTCGGGCCACTGGGGAATGGACGGCGCCCGCACCGGGCAGTTCGAACAGCATCTGCGGGCGGTCCTCGACTACCCGCTCGGCGACACCACCCCCCTCGCCCCGGTGACGGTGATGGCCAACGTGCTCGGCGCGCCGGAAGCGCCGGAGATGGGCATGGACGAGCGCCTGCACCATCTGTTCGCCCGGATGCCGGATGTGCGCGTGCACCTGTACGGCAAGGGGGAGCGCAAGGACCGCAAGATCGGGCACGTCAACGTGCTCGGTGCCCAGTCCGGGTCGATCGACGACCCCGACTACGTCGCCGCGGTGCGCGAACGTGCCGAACGTGCGGCGCACTGGCTCTCGCACGCGGTGTGGACCGACGGTTGGAACGAACACACGGGAGAAAGCGGTGAGTGACGTGGCGCAGGGTGCACAGGTCGGCCTGATCATGGGAAGCGATTCGGATTGGCCCACGATGCAGGCCGCAGCCGAGGCGCTGGTGGAGTTCGGGATCCGCTTCGAGGTGGGTGTCGTCTCGGCGCACCGCACGCCGCAGCGGATGCTCGACTACGCGAAGGAGGCCGCGGGCCGGGGCATCAAGGTCATCATCGCCGGTGCCGGCGGTGCCGCCCACCTGCCGGGCATGGTCGCCTCGGCGACTCCGCTGCCCGTGATCGGTGTTCCCGTGCCGCTGAAATATCTCGACGGCATGGATTCGCTGCTGTCGATCGTGCAGATGCCGGCCGGCGTCCCCGTGGCCACCGTCTCGATCGGTGGTGCCCGTAATGCCGGTCTGCTCGCCGCGCGCATCCTCGGCGCGTCGGATCCGGCGCTGCGCGAGCGGATGGAGCAGTTCCAGGCGGGCCTCGAGCAGATGGTGCTCGAGAAGGACGAGGCGTTGCGGCAGAAGCTGCTCGGCTGATCGTCGGCGCCGTGCAGACGACCCCGCTGCTCGAACGCTGGAATCGGTGGGCCCGCTCCTACGGCGGAGTGGTCGACGCGATGTTCACCGGCGTGCTCGTGCTGGTCGGGGTGGTCCTCGGCCTTTCGGAGGACCGGTCCCTTCCGGTGCTGTTCGTCACGCTCGCGCTCACGGTGCCCCTGGCATGGCGCCGGAGCCGTCCGGTGGCGGCGGGTGCGATCGTCGCCGCGGCCGCCTACGTGCACCTGGCGGTCCTGCCGGACATGCTGCCGATCGTCACGATCGCCGTGCCCGCCGCCGTCTACGCGCTCGCGGCCTATTCGCCGCGCTGGGCTGCCAACACGGCCCTCCTGGCGGCCGTTGCCGGGGGTGCTGCCGCCGGAGTGCGGTATTTCGGGTACGAGGGGCGCACGGCCTTCGAAGCCGTCGCCTCCGCGACCTTCATCGCGGTCTTCCTCGCCGGGGTGTGGGCGTTCGGCCGGGTGCGCGGCCTGAGGCTGCGCGAGATGGTCTCGCTCACCGAGCGGAACCGTCTGCTCGAACTCGAGCGGCTCAAGGAGGCCGAGCTGGCCGCGACCCAGGAACGCACCCGCATCGCCCGGGAGATGCACGACATCGTCGCGCACTCGCTCACGGCGATCATCGCCCAGGCCGATGGTGGCCGCTACGCCGCCGCGGCGAATCCCCAGGCGGCCGCGGGAGCGTTGACCACCATCGCCGAGACCGGGAGGCGTGCCCTGACCGACATGCGGTCGTTGCTGTCGGTGCTGCGGGAGGACGCGCCGCGCGAGTTCACCACGACACCCGGTGTCGACGACGTTCCGGTGCTCGTCGAGCACATGCGCACGAGTGGGCTCGAGGTGTCGCTCTCGGTCGTGGGCGACGCCGTCGACGTGCCGGATGGATTCGGGTTGTCCGTCTACCGGATCGTGCAGGAGTCGCTCACGAATGTGCTCAAACACGCCGGTCCGCGCGCTCATGCTCGTGTCTGCCTCGAATGGCGGCCCCGGATGCTGGTCGTCGAGATCGTGGACGACGGCAGGGGAGCGGCCGCGCTCGTCGAAGCGCGACCGGGCGGCCAGGGGGTGACCGGGATCGAGGAGCGGGCACGATTGCACGGCGGCCGGGCGGTCGCCGGCCCCCGCGAGGGTGGCGGCTACCGCGTCCGTGCCGAACTCCCCGCCCCCGTCCGCTCGGCATAGGGTGACCCCGTGCCCGAACCAGCCCCCGCATGCGACACGGTCATCCGTGTCGGGCTCGTCGACGACCAGCAGCTCGTCCGTGCCGGTTTCCGCATGGTGCTCGAATCGCAGGCCGACATCGAGGTGGTCGCCGAGGCGTCCGACGGTGAGGCCGCGATCACCGAACTCGCGAGAGTTCGGGCCGATGTCGTGTTGATGGATGTCCAGATGCCACGCGTCGACGGGATCTCGGCGACGCGCTCGCTGCTGCGTTCCGCCGATGCCCCGAAGGTCGTGGTGCTCACCACCTTCGACAACGACGACTACGTGGTCCAGGCCATCGCCGCCGGGGCGAGCGGCTTCCTGCTGAAGGATGCCCCTCCCGAAGACCTGCTGTCGGCGGTCCGCACGGTGTACCGTGGCGACGCTGTCATGGCGCCTCGTGCGACTCGGTCACTGCTGCACCATGTCTCACCCCTGCTGGATCGGGCCGAGCGGAGAGCGTCGCCGGTCGAGATACCCGACGATCTGACCCCTCGTGAGCTCGAAGTGCTCGTTGCGATGGCACACGGACTCACCAACGGTGAGATCGCCGACCGGTTCGTGCTGTCCGAGACGACCGTCAAGACCCATGTCGGCAGGGTCCTCGCCAAGACGGGTTCGAGGGACCGTGTGCAGGCAGTCCTGTTCGCCTTCCGCGCAGGACTCGTGCGGACCGACGAGTTGCTCGGCGCCGGCGAGTAGGACCACGGTCCCACCTCCGGTCGGCTTCGTCCTCCCGGAGTAGGACCCCGCACGGAGCGAAGATCGGCCCTTGATCCGATGTGGCTGCACCGCAGCGCTTCTACCGTCGAGACATGACCTCGATCAGTTCTTTCGTCCCGGCGTGTTCCGCCGAGGAAGTCGTCCGCGTCTACGGACGTGGCGACGCCGAAGTCCGTGCCCTCGACGGGGTGTCCGTCGCCTTCGAAGGCGGGCGGTTCACCGCCATCATGGGCCCGTCCGGATCCGGGAAATCGACTCTCATGCACGCACTCGCCGGTCTCGACGGTGTCGACTCCGGACGGGTGACCCTCCACGGTGATCGTCACCGCCTCGACGTGGAGATCAGTTCCGCCCCGGACGCGGTGCTGACCGAATTGCGTCGTGACCGGATCGGATTCGTCTTCCAGGCGTTCAATCTGCTGCCGGTGCTGACAGCCCGCGACAACATCCTGCTGCCGATGCGTCTGGCCGGCACCCGGCCGTCTCCGGACTGGTTCGACGAGGTGACCGGGCGTCTGGGTCTGACGGACCGGCTCGATCATCTCCCCCACGAGATGTCCGGTGGGCAGCAACAGCGCGTCGCCGTCGCACGTGCGCTCCTGCCGCAACCCGACGTGATCTTCGCCGACGAACCCACCGGCAATCTCGATTCACACGCCGGTGCGGAAGTGCTCTCGATGCTCCGCTCGAGTGTGAGGGAAACCGGGCAGACCGTCGTGATGGTCACGCACGACCCGGTCGCCGCGTCCTATTCCGACCGGGTCGTGCTGCTCGCCGACGGCCGGCTCGTCGGGGAAATAACGGATCCCACAACGGATTCGGTGATGAACGCGATGCGTGATCTGCGACCGTCGGGTTCGGCGGTGCCGGTCCGATGAGGCATCTCGTTCTGGCGCAGGCGCGTGCCGGCCGGGGGAGATACCTCGCGTCCGCGCTCGCGGTCCTCGTGGCGGTCGGGTTCGTCGTCACCACCTTGGTGCTCGGCGACACCGTCAACGCCTCCATCGCGAAATCCACCGCGGCCCGGTACGAGGGCGTCACGGTGGCCGTCCTTCCCGGCGACTCGTCCGCCCGGGCCGACGAGGTACTCGAGGTGGTCGCGGGAGCCCCGGGTGTGGAGTCGACCGCGCTGGATGTGACCGGCCCCGTCCGTCTCGCCGGGACGGGCGGGACGCCCTCCTACGGAACCGCGACGAGCATCGCGCCCGAGGGAAGCCTGAGATGGCAGAGACTCGGGGACGGACGCTGGCCGTCGGAACCCGGCGAGGTCGCCGTGGGCTCGTCCTCGGGGCACAGCATCGGTGACGAGCTCACGGTGACGGACGTGGAAGGTTCCCGTCCCGCGGCCACCCTCGAGGTCGTCGGCATCGTCGATCTGGACGGCTCGCCGCTCGCGCTGAGTTCGGGGTCGATCTTCGGTGACCTTGCACAGGTGCGGTCCTGGGCGGGGGAAGCGACGGACTGGGAGGTGCGTGCCGTAGGTGATGCCGACGTCGTGCGGGAGGCACTGGCCGGCCCGGTCCCGGGCGTCGAGGTCGTCACCGGGGCGGACCGCGCCACCGAGGTCACCGACGGATACGTCGGGGACGTCTCCCTGCTGCGCAACGTCCTGCTGTGCTTCGCGGCGATCTCGATGGTGGTCGCGGGTCTGGTCATCGCGAACACCTTCTCGGTCCTGCTCGCCGCGCGCACCCGCGAACTCGCCCTCATGCGGTGCGTGGGTGTCACGGCCCGCCAGGTGCGCCGCAGTGTCCGTGGGGAAGCGCTCGTCGTCGGTTCCGTCGCATCCGTTCTCGGTGTGCTGGGCGGCTGTGGGCTCGCCGCTGCCGTGGTGGCCGCTGCACGTGCCGCCGACGTCCCGGTACCTCTCACGTCGATCGCCGTGACGCCCGTGACAGTGGTCGCGGGCCTCGTCCTGGGAACAGCGATGACGGTGGTCGCTGCGAACGGTGCCGCGCGGGCCGCTACCCGCGTGCCGGCGCTGGCGGCACTGCAACCGCTCGAGACCCGGCCCGAGCCGGTCCGTGATTCGTGGCTGCGCCGCATCTGTGCCGCGTCGGCGGTCCTCGGTGGAGCGGCACTGCTCGGGATCGGCGTGGCCACCGCGAACGTGCTCGTCGCGTGCCCAGGAGGACTTCTCCTGTTCGTCGGTGTCGTGCTCGCGTCCCGCCGCCTCGTGCCCGCCGCTGTCGGGGCGGTGGGCGACGTGCTCGCCCGCGCCGGTGGTCCGCTCGCGGTGCTCGCGGCAGGCAACGCACGCCGCAACCCGCGCCGCACCGCGTCGACGGCCACGGCGCTGTTCATCGGCGTGACGCTGACGTCGACGATCGTCGTCGGGATCGGCACCCTGAAGGCCGGCGCACCGGAGGTGATCGACGAGAACTTCCCCGTCGATATCGCGGTGACCGCCGCCGGGGACGGGATACCGCCGGGTGTGTCCGAACGTTTCACCGCGCTCGACAAGGTCCGGGCGGCGACCGAGGTCGTGACCGCGCGGCTCGACCTCGGCGGCACGGAGTTCTCCGTCCTCGGGGTCGATCCGGCTGCGGCGGCCTCGACCGTCCGGACGGACGTGCGTCTACCGGAGACGGGGTCGATCGTGCTCGAGGAATCGCTCGCACGCACGGTGGGCGCGGAGGACGGGCAGGTCGTCACGGTCGGGGGCCCGGTGGGCACGCGCGCTCTCACCGTCGTCACTACCGAGGTGGGGATGCCGGACATGATCGAACCGAGCGATCTCGCAGCCCTCGCCGGCCCGCTGGTGGCGGACACCCTGTGGCTGAAACTCGACGACGGACTGTCCGACAACGAACTCGTCGCGGTCTCGGACGAGCTGGCCGAGCTCGCCGCGGCGACGCTTCCGGGTAGCGACGTGGTCGGCGCGGTCCAGATGAGGACGATGCTCGAGAAGATTCTCGACACCATGTTGCTGATCGTCGGCGGACTGTTGTCGGTGGCGGTGGTGATCGCCCTGATCGGGGTGGGCAACACGATGGCCTTGTCGGTCCTCGAACGGCGGCGGGAGACGGCGATGCTGCGCGCTGTCGGTCTCTCGCGGGCCGGAGTGCGGAGTCTGCTCGTCAGGGAGGCATCGATCGTCGCCGGTGTCGCCTCGTTCCTCGGCGTCGCCCTCGGCCTGCTCCTGGGGACGGCCGGCACCGCCTCGGTGATCGGTGCGGGCCACCTCGCTCTCGGCGCGGTGCCGTGGTGGCAGCTCGCGGCCATCGTGCTGGTGGGCGGCATCGCGGGCGTGGTGGCTTCCCTGGTCCCGGCCCAGCGGGCGAGCCGGATCTCGCCGGTCGCGGCGATGGCCGGCTGACCGGCCGGGTACGCCGCGCGGCCGCGTCCGCCTGTGCGCCGATGGTCGTAGGCTCAGGACGTGAGCGGACGTGACCGGGGTGCGGACAGGTTGATGCGGGCGTCGCGCGGCGTACCGGGGGCGCGCGTGGCCACCCTGGTGGCGTTGGCCTGGAGCCGGTTGCTGGGCGGTTCGGTCTCCTTCGACGACGAGTTCGGGATGTTCGTCTGCACGGGCATGCGGACAGGATTCGCCCGCGGAGGCACCACCGTCGGAGGTGTCTTCCTCACCCGGAGGCCACCCACGCGCAGGTTGCTCCGCCACGAAGCGGTGCACGCGGATCAGTGGGCCCGTCACGGCCTCGGCTTCGCGGTGCGCTATCTGTGCGAGGAGCTCCGCAATCCGGGCGCGCGCAACAGATTCGAGATCGAGGCGGGGCTCACCGACGGCGGCTACCGGGCGGCGGGCGAGATCACCCGTCCAGGCGGATCGTGACCTTCTCGCTCACCACGCGACGCTCGGTCGCCGCCGCATCGGGATTGCTCACCTGCACGAGCGCGGCTCGTGCCGCGAGGACCGCGACCAAGCCGTCGACGAGATCGTCGGGCCGCGACCAGGAACGGGACGACAGCACGCGGTCGCCGTGTCCGATGCCGGCACGGGACGCCGAATCCGACGCCGCGGCAAGTACTTCGGGCATGGATCGGCCGTCGAGAACGGCGTCGCCCGAACCCGAGGACCGGAATTGGTCCCCGTGTATCCGCACGTCCGTCGCGTAATCCGTGATCCCGGGCGGCAGATCGCGCACCGGCGCGCCGAAGGCATCGAGCGACAGTGCTGCGACCTCTGCGAGGGTGGCCACCTCGTCGAGCCGGTCCGGCGTGACGAGCGCGAGATCGACATCCGGATCGGCCTCGAGTACGACCTCGGCTCCGGCCCACCACGCACCGAGCAGGACCGCGGCGCTCTGCCAGTGGGCGGGCAACAGTACCGCGATCCGGCCGCCGGGAAGGATGCCGAACTGATCGCGGATCATGTTGGCGGTCTTGGCCGCCCAGTTGGCCAGAGTGAGTGCCGACAGCTCGATACGCGCGCCGGTCGCGTCGTCGTACCAGGTGACCCGCGGGCCCGCCGGATCGTCGGCGAGAATCGGATCGAGCAGGGCGTCGGTCAGGGTGGTCACATCTACCTCGTTCTCGGATGTCGGTTCATGCGGCCGTTCTCACGGCGCTCAGTTCACACAGCGCGGACCCGGCGCTCGGTTCACAGCGCGGGCCCGGCGCTCAGTTCACACAGCGAGGGCCGTCGGAGCCCGCGTCGATGGGTGGCGCTGCGGGTGCAGGGGTGGCGGTGCCGTCGGCCGGACTCACGCCGACGTCGGCGTCGGATTCCGATGTGGACGGAGACGAACCGGAATAGGCCGACGAGCCGGGGCCGGTGTAATCGCCGGCGAGCACCACCCGGACGGTGCCGGAGGGGAGCGACGGATCGGACGCGGTGTCGAGGCCGCCGAGCATCGCGGCGACCGCGCGGGTTTCGTCGTCGTCCTCGTCGGCACCGAAGACGGTCGAGGTTCCCACCGCGGAGCCGGTGTAGTTGCCCACTTCGCCCTCGACGTATCCCTCGTCCGACAGGGCCGAGGCGACCTGCGATGCCAGACCGGAGACCGAGCCGGCGTTCGCGACGTCGACCGTGACGGTCGACGGGTCGATGTCGGGAGCGGGCATCTCGGTCGAGGTGGTCTCGCTGCCGTCGGGCTCGCGGCCGATCAACTTCGCCACGAACTCGCGGACCTCGTCCGGATCGACCTGAACCACCGACTCGCCGTAGTCGGTCATCGCGTTGATGTCCCGCACCGGAATGGTCGAGAAGGTCACGTCGCCACCGGCGAGGCCCTGCAGCTGGGTGGCCAGCGCCATGATGTCCCAATCGGAGTCGAGCGTCACGGATCGCTGGACTGCGGCGGTCAACTGGCTCACCTTCGTGGGATTGGACAGGGTCTTGGCGTTGAGCACCTTCTGCGCGAGCGATGCCATGAACACCTGCTGCCGCACGATCCGGTCGAGATCGCCGCGCGGCAGGTTGTGGCGCTGGCGGACGAAGCTCAATGCGTCCGATCCCTCCAGGGTCTGCACACCCGCCTCGAATTTCGCACCCGAGAGCGGCTCGTCGACGGGGGCGTTCAAGCACACCTCGACACCACCGACGGCATCGGTGAGAAGCACGAAGCCGAGGAGCCCGACCTCCGCGTAGTGATCGACCGTCACTCCGGTGAGGTCGGCGACCGACTCGATGAGCGCCTCGCGGCCCGCCTGTGTCGACTCGGCTTCGAGTTCCGTCTCGCTCGTGTCGGCGTCCGCCTCGACCAGTTCGGTGCGCCGGGCCGCCTTCGTGGCCCCGTATGCCGCGTTGATCTTGGACATGCCGATTCCGGGCACCTCGACGTAGGTGTCACGCGGGATCGACATCGCGGTCGCGGACCGGCCGTCGTTCGGCACCCGGATCAGGACGATCGTGTCGGTGTTGTTCGCGACCTCCTCGCCGGCCCGCAACGCGTCGAGTTCGCGTTGCGAGAGCGGGTTGCCGTGGGCGTCGGTGCGGCTGTCCGTGCCCACCAGCAGGATGTCGACCGCGCCGTCCTCCCCGTTGCCGAGCGCGAGTCCCCGGACCGACGCGAGAGACGACTGCAGCGAGTCGATGCTGCGCCACGCCACCCCGGTGACGACGAGAACGAGGCACGCCGCGATCGCGACACCGATCTGCCAGGGTCTGCCGCTGTAGACCCGGGCCGAGCCCGGGGTGGTCGCGGCCGGAGGCGGTGGTTCGCGTCGTGGGGTACGCCGGGACTGCCCGGCGCGGGGTTCGCGCCGGTACCTGCCGTCGGCAGCGGTCGGATCGCCCGCGCGGGTGCGGCGTCCCCTCTGGGTGGGACGCCCGCCGGTGCGGCGACGCGGCTCTGGCGGCACCTGGTGCTCCTCCTGTCGGTCGGACGGGCTTCGACGAAGCCTCTCGTTCGAAGGCTACTGGTGCGCGTGCTCGCCCGGCGTGCACCACTCCGGCGTGCCAGACTTCTTCGGGTGCGTACCGTCCTCGTCACCGGAGCCCGTGGCCAACTCGGCCGTCAACTCGTGAACCGCGCCGCCGACGCAGGCATACCCGTCCGGGGCGCCGGATCATCCGAGGTGGACATCACCGATCCGCAGAGTGTGGCCGCGGCCGTCGAGCCCGGTTCCGTGGTGATCAACGCGGCGGCGTACACCGCGGTCGACGCCGCCGAAACCGACGAGGAACGGGCCGCTGCCGTCAACGGCACGGGACCGGGTGTGCTGGCCGCGGAGTGCGCCCGCAAGGGTGCCCGTCTCGTCCACGTCTCCACCGACTACGTCTTCGGCGGTGACGCGACCGAGCCCTACCGGGTGGACGCCCCGACCGGGCCGCGCACCGCCTACGGCCGCACGAAACTCGCCGGCGAACGGGCGGTCCTGGAGCAGCTGCCCTCCGCGCACGTCGTGCGCACCGCCTGGGTCTACACGGGCGACGGCAACGACTTCGTCGCGACCATGCGACGTCTCGAGGGTGAACGCGAGAGCATCCGTGTGGTCGACGACCAGCGGGGCTGCCCCACCTATGCGCGCGATCTCGCCGATGCCCTGCTCGAACTCGCGGGCCGCGCCGACGGGATACCCGGCGGGATCCTCCATGCGACCAATGCGGGTGACGCCACCTGGTTCGATCTCGCGTGTGCGGTCTTCTCCGAGATAGGGGCGGATCCGGGGCGGGTGCAGCCCTGCGGCAGCGACGAGTTCGTCCGCCCGGCTCCCCGGCCGGCCTATTCGGTACTCGACGGCAGCGCCTGGGCCGGGGCCGGGCTGACGCCGCTGCGTCCCTGGCGTGAGGCACTGCACGAGGCGCTGTCGCGGGACGAATACGCCCGGTCCGGGGAATGACGTCCGGCAACGCGCCCTGTGAGGTGTCGCACACCGGCACGGTCGCTAAGGTGGCCCGCGTGGATGCGACGCTGGCCGTGGTGACGGTGACCTATTCGCCCGGTGAGCACCTCGAGAACTTTCTCGTCTCGCTCACCTCCGCGACGGCTCTGCCGACGCAGGTGATCCTCGCCGACAACGGTTCGGTCGACGGTGCTCCGGAAGCTGCCGAGAAAGCCCACGCGAACGTGCGCCTGCTGCGCACCGGGGGGAACATCGGGTACGGCGCGGCGGTCAACCGCGCCGTCGCCGAGGTCGACCCCTCCGCGGAGTTCGTGGTGGTCGCCAATCCGGACGTGTGCTGGGGTCCGGGCTCGCTCGACGAGCTCCTGGACGCCGCGCGTCGCTGGCCGCGGGCGGGTTCGCTCGGGCCGCTCATCCACGAACCCGACGGGAGCATCTATCCCTCCGCGCGCACCGTCCCGACACTGGTCTCCGGTGCCGGTCACGCGCTGCTCGGCACCGTGTGGCCGGCCAACCCGTGGACACGCCGCTACCGCCAGGAGAACGAGGAGATCAGCGAACGCCCCGTAGGGTGGCTGTCCGGTTCGTGCCTGCTTCTGCGCCGCGCCGCTTTCGACTCGATCGACGGCTTCGATTCGCGATACTTCATGTACATGGAGGACGTGGACCTCGGTGATCGGCTCGGCCGGGCCGGCTGGCTCAACGTGTACGTACCGTCCGCGGTGGTCACGCACGCCAAGGGGCACGCCGCCGGCCGGCATCCCGAACTGATGCTTCCGGCGCACCACGAGAGTGCCTACCGCTTCCAGGCGGATCGGCACCCTCACCGGTGGCAGGCACCGCTCCGGTGGGCGCTGCGCGCCGGGCTCGGTGTGCGGTCGCGGATCGCGGTCGCTGCCGCGGTGCGGGAGCGTCGGAACGGGAGGACCGGCCAGGACAATCCGGTCGGCAGAGAGTGAACAAGGGGAGACGATGACGAGTGAGACGGCACCGCACACGGATGCGGTGATCCTGGTCGGTGGACAGGGAACGAGGCTGCGGCCGTTGACCTTGTCGGCGCCCAAGCCGATGCTGCCCACCGCCGGGGTGCCTTTCCTGACCCACCTGCTCGCGCGGATCCGTGAGGCCGGGATCAAGCACGTCGTCCTCGGTACGTCGTTCAAGGCGGAAGTGTTCGAGGAGTACTTCGCCGACGGCTCCGATTTCGGCCTCGAGATCGAGTACGTCACCGAGACCGAGCCCCTCGGTACCGGCGGTGGCATCCGCAACGTGCTGCCGAAGCTGCGCGCGGACAACGTCATGGTGTTCAACGGCGACGTGCTCGGCGGCACCGATCTCGGCGCGGTCCTCGACACCCATGTGCGGACCGAGGCGGACGTGACCCTGCACCTGGTGCGCGTCAGCGATCCGCGTGCCTTCGGCTGTGTACCCACCGATGCGGACGGCCGGGTGACGGCCTTCCTCGAGAAGACCCAGGATCCGCCGACCGACCAGATCAACGCCGGTTGCTACGTCTTCCGCCGTGAGATCATCGAGCAGATCCCCGAAGGCCGCCCCGTCTCGGTCGAGCGCGAGGTCTTCCCGACCCTGCTCACCGAGGGCAAGAAGGTCTACGGGCACGTCGACGCCGCGTACTGGCGCGACATGGGAACTCCGGAGGACTTCGTCCGCGGTTCGGCCGATCTGGTCCGCGGCATCGCCCCGTCCCCGGCACTGCCCCCGCAGCGCGGGGAGTCGCTCGTGCATCCGGGTGCGTCGGTGGCGCCCGGAGCGTTGCTGATCGGCGGCACCGTCGTCGGTCGCGGTGCCGAGATCGGTGCCGGTGCCCGCCTGGACGGCGCGGTGATCTTCGACGGTGCCCGTGTCGAGGCGGGGGCCGTGATCGAACGGACCATCATCGGTTTCGGCGTACGCGTCGGTCCCCGCGCGCTGATCCGCGACGGCGTGATCGGCGACGGCGCCGACATCGGGGCCCGGTGCGAACTGCTGCGCGGTGCCCGGGTGTGGCCGGGGGTGAAGATCCCGGACGGGGGCATCCGCTTCAGCACCGACGTGTGAGCCGAGAGGGAGAAGTGAGTTTCGAAAGGTATGTGGCGCTCGGTGATTCGTTCACCGAGGGGGTCGGCGATCCGGATCCCTCGCGTCCCAACGGAGTACGTGGCTGGGCCGACCTGGTCGCGGCCGAATTGGCACGCCACTCGGACGATTTCGCGTACGCGAACCTTGCCATCCGCGGCAGGCTGCTGCGGCCGATCATCGACGAACAGCTCGAGGCGGCCGTGTCGATGCGCCCCGATCTCGTCACCATCTATGCCGGTGGCAACAACCTCATGCGCCCGAAGCTGGATCTCGACGCGCTCGCGGCAGAATACGACGAGGCGATCGGGAAGCTCGCCACCACCGGAGCCCGCATCCTGATGTGGACGGCCTACGACGGTAGCTGGGCGCCGGTCTTCGGCATCCTGCGCGGACGCTGGGCCGTGTACAACGAACTCGTCCGCGAGATCGCCGACCGGCACGGCGCGACCATCGTCGACTTCTGGCGGTTCGACGAGTACCGGGATCTGCGCATGTGGGATTTCGACCGGTTGCACATGTCCGCGGCCGGCCACCACAACATGGCGATCCGCGTGCTCGACCTGCTCGGCATCGAACACGCTCTCGGTCCGGTGCAGTTCGACGAGGCACCTGTCGTCACCCGGGCTCAGGAACGTGCCGCGGATCGCGCGTGGATGCGCGACTTCTTCGTCCCCTGGCTGGGCCGGCGGTTGCGCGGCGTGTCGTCCGGTGACGGCATCACGCCGAAATATCCCACGCTCGAACCGGTTCGGTTCTGACCTCGGCTCGTCCGGCCCGGCGCGATCAGCGCCGGGCGGCAGCGAGCCCGAGCAGATGAGCGATGGTGTCGTGCTCGGCGTTCTCGGGCAGCGCGTCGACCGGCCACCACTGCAGGTCGGTCGACTCGTGGCTGCGCACCGGGCGGGCGCCGACCGGGGCCGTCACCAGGAAGCGCAGGTCGAGGTGACGGGTCGGGACGCCGAGCGAGCACGTGATGGGATGCGTGTGCGCCGAGAGCAGTTCCGGGTCGATCACCAGACCGGGGATGCCGGATTCCTCGGTGGCCTCCCGCAGTGCGGCGTCGACGACGGTCTCGTCCGTCGGTTCGCAGTGCCCGCCGAGCTGGATCCACCGGCCCACCCGGGGATGCAGGGTGAGCAGTACGTTCCGGTGCTCGGCATCGACGACGAGCGACGACGCCGTGATGTGCCCGGGCGCATGCTCGCGCAGGCATCCCTGCGGCGCCGAGTCGAGGAAGGCCAGCATGGTGTGGCGGAGGGACTCGGCGTCGGGCGAGTCGGTCCGCCACGCCGAGAGCCGAGCGAGGGCGGAGGCGTGGAGCGACGATGCCGACACGACTACAACTCCACGAAGGCGTCGCCCGGGTCCGCGGGTTCGCGCGGACCGGTCTCGTCCAGCGGATGGCCGACGGCGATCGCGCCGAGCGGCGCCCAGTCGCCGGGAAGCCCGAGTTCCTCCCGCACCACATCCGGGGCGAAGATCGTCGATCCGATCCAGCAGCTTCCCAGCCCGCGGGTGGCCAGGGACACGAGCAGCCCCTGGACCGCCGCACCCACCGCGACGGTGAACATCGTCTCCTCGGCAGCGGTGCGCCGGGTGTCGGGATAGTGGTGGGCGCCGTCCATGACCCGGAACGGGACGATCACTTCCGGGGCGTCGTAGAGGATGGCGCCGCGTGCGAGACGCCGTTCGACGGCGACGGGGTCGAGTCCGTCCCCGGCGAGGTCCTCGGCCCACCGGTCGCGCATGCGGTCGAGCAGTCGGCGCCGTACCTGTTCGGTGCGTACCCATACGAACCGCACCGGCCGGGTGTGGTGCGGCGCGGGAGCGGTGAGGGCGTCGCCGATCGCGTCGCGCAGATCCTCCGGGTCCACCGGCTCACCGGAGAACTGCCGCACCGAACGGCGCAGCAGCAGAGTCTCGTTCCTGCCGCGTTCGATCGCTTCGGCGGTCCCGAGCCAGAACAGGTCCTCCTCGCCGCCGCGGATCAGCTCGCGTGCGGTGGACCCGTCGTCGGGGAGATCGAGCCCGCGCACCACGGCGACCGGGACGCCACCGAGCTTGCCCTTCACCAGATCTCCGGCGGCGGCGATCTCGTCGGCGATCGCCACCGAGGTCACCTGCAGCTCGTTGCCCTGGCCGTCGCGTGAGCCGGCATATGCGTGCAGCACGGGAACACCGGACGAGCCGATCGCGGCGTCGGTCTGGCCGACCCGCCAGGCGCGCCCCATGGTGTCGGTGACGACCACGGCGATCCGCACGCCCAGCGCAGCGCCGATCCGCTCCCGGAGGGCGGCGGCACTGGCGTCGGGATCCTCCGGCAGCAGGGCGAGTTCGGCGCCGTCGACGTTGGAACCGTCGATGCCGGAGGCGGCCTGCACGATGCCCAGCCGGTTCTCGGTGATGAGGGTGCGGCCCTTACGTGCCAGCACCCGCACCGCTTCCTGGTTCACGAGGCGGCGGCGGAGCGCGTCGCGCGCATCCGGATCGGAAGGGGCGGACACGATCCGTCCCTCGACCTTCGAGACCACCTTGCTCGTCACCACCAGGACGTCTCCGTCGCGGAGCCACGGCGCGGCCTGTGCGACGGCGGCGGCGAGATCGTCGCCCGGCCGGAATTCGGGAAGCCCGTGCACGGGCCGGATCTCGACCGGGCCACCCGGTGCGTGGTCGCGCACCGCGGGGTCCGTGACGGAGTCAGGGGACATCACAGGGTCACTCCGGCGAGTTGGAGGGCGGCGCGCGCCATGTCGGCCGTCGCGTCCGTATCGGTCATGAGCAGTGGCACCGACCGCACCTCGACACCCGGTACCTCGGCCCGGTCGGTCGAGTGCACGAGCCATCCGTCGAGAATGCCCGTCGCGGAGCGGGCGCCGTAATACCGGCCGACGGCTTCGGCGCTCGTTTCCACCCCGATGACGTCGAGGCATGCGTCGGCCATTCCGCGCAGCGGCGCACCGCCGATCACGGGGGACAGCCCCACGACCTTCGCGGACGTGGTGCGCAGGGCCCCGCGGATTCCGGGGATCGCGAGGATCGCACCGACGCTCACCACAGGATTCGACGGCGCCAGCAGCACCGCATCGGCGTTCTCGATCGCCTCGAGCACACCGGGTGCGGGCTTCGCCTCCTCCGCGCCGATGTGCGCGAAGCTGTGGGTGGGTACCTGGGCGCGGTGGCGGACCCACCACTCCTCGAAGTGCACGGCACGTGGCTCGCCGTCCTCGGGGTCGGTGATGACGACATGCGTCTCGCTGCGGTCGTCGGACACGGGCAGCAGGTCGACACCCGGCTTCCACCGAGTGCACAGGGCCTCGGTGACGGCAGAGAGGGGATAGCCGGTCCTGAGCATCTGGGTGCGGATGAGATGCGTGGCGATGTCCCGATCACCGAGACCGAACCAGTCGGGGATCGCACCGTAGGCGGCGAGTTCCTCCTTGGCGTTCCACGTCTCGCCGGCGCGGCCCCAGCCACGTTCCTCGTCGATCCCACCGCCCAGGGTGTACATGCAGGTGTCGAGGTCGGGGCAGATCCTCAGCCCGTGCATCCAGACGTCGTCGCCGACGTTGACGATCGCCGTGATGCGGTGCGGCGCGTCAGGATCCGGCTCGACTCCCGGGGAAATATCGAGAAGTCGGCGCAAACCTGACAGAAAACGCGCCCCACCTACACCTCCGACCAATACAGTCACATTCACGGCCCAAGCCTAAGCGGTGCGCCTCCTACCCGGACGCGCACCGTCCGAAACGCGTTTCGGCAAAGCGGCCGATGATATGTGAACAACGCCGCTCCGCTTGACCACGACACACCCGAAGTGTGTAATCACATACATGTCATTCGATAATCGAATTCGAGATTCCTTGCGGTGAACCCGCATTCGAACGACCATTCGAAGGATGGCAGCGGGTTGATCCCCGGTCATGATTCGGCGCTGCAGGTGAGGAGGGACAATGGCCGGCGAGCGCGACAGCTTCGAGGTCACTCGGAGCGACACTGCAGTCGAGGCTGTCTGTGACGACCCGGACGTCGGGGTGCCCGTCCTGAGCTTGATTTCGGGATTCGGCGACCTGACGGACGGCGAGGAGCAGTGGCAGGAGCGTGCGCTCTGTGCGCAGACCGACCCCGAGGCATTCTTCCCCGAGAAGGGTGGCTCGACCAGGGAGGCCAAGCGCATCTGCATGGGGTGTGAGGTCCGGGACGACTGTCTCGAATACGCACTCGCCCACGACGAGCGGTTCGGTATATGGGGCGGGCTTTCCGAGAGGGAACGCCGTCGCCTCAAGCGCGGAATAGTCTGACACCGGGTTCGGCCCGGTACGGGGAGTACGGGACCGAGTAGAACATCCGAGTCGGACGACGAGGTCGGGTTGCGGCCGTGGGGGACGAGCAACCCGGCCTTCGTCATGTTTCCGGGGCGCCGCCCGAAGAGCGATCAGTCCTCGTCCTCCTCGCCGAGTGTCGGATCCACCACTTCGGGATCGACACCGAGATAGGTCGCCACCTGGTGCACGAGGACGTCGTGCACCAGATCCGTCAGATCGTCCGGATCTTTCGCCCGGACCTCGAGCGGCCGGCGGAACAGCACGATGCGGGCGCGGGTCGCCGCGCCTCGGCGGTCGATGCCTGCGGGGACGAGCCGGGACAGGGGCACCGGCCCGTCGGCGACCACCTCGTCCGGCCAGTTGACCGAATCGGGGTCGCGGGCGCGGATCTTGGGAACCTCGTCGACGGCGATGTCGAGCTTGGTCAGCCGGTTGTGCCAGCGTGCGTCGATCGGGGCGAACGCGCCGAGCACGAGCAGGTCGAACTTCTCGGCGCGCGTCTTCCAGGCCGGCAGGCTCTGCGGAAACAGGGGGCCGCGGATTCCCCTGCCGCGGCGCGCCACGGAGCGGGACGACACGGGGCGGGAACGTCGTGCACGGACCATGCCATGGACATTACGACACGAAAATTCGTCCATCCTCTCGGTGTGTCCGAATAGTCCTGCGGCGTTCGGCGCGCTACGCTCCCAGTCGTGAGAACACTGCGTCGATGCTGCCGGCCTGGGTGCAAGAACCCTGCTGTTGCGACGCTGACCTATGTGTACTCGGATTCCACCGCCGTCGTCGGGCCACTGGCGACCGTCGCGGAGCCGCACTCGTGGGATCTCTGCGAGACGCACGGCTCGCGCATCACCGCCCCCAAGGGATGGGAGCTGGTGCGTTACGAGGGCGCGTTCTCCTCGGCCACTCCCGACGAGGACGATCTGACGGCCCTCGCCGAGGCCGTGCGCGAGGCGGGCCTGGGCGAACGATCCCGTTCCGACTCCTCGGACGAGGGTTCCGAGGAGGAACCGCGTGCCGTCGTACCCCCTACGGCACGCACGGGTCGACGCGGTCACCTGCGGGTTCTTCCCGATCCGACATCCTGACCCGTTCGCACTAGGCTGGGCGGAGTGCGACGCCGCGGAGGACGGCGGCGCACAAGTCGAGGTTCAGGAGCGAATACAGTGGCGAGAGCTGCCGAGTCGGTGTCAGCGGTCATCAAGGCGTACGACGTCCGGGGAGTCGTCGGGGAGCAGATCGACGAAGAGTTCGTCCGCGATGTCGGAGCGTCGTTCGCACGTCTGATGCGCAGTGAGGGCGCCGCGGACCGCGTGGTGATCGGGCACGACATGCGCGCCTCGTCGCCCACGCTGGCGCGGGCGTTCGCCGAGGGGGTCACCGCACAGGGACTCGACGTGGTGTCGATCGGGCTCGCGTCCACCGACCAGCTCTACTTCGCCTCCGGGCTGCTCGACGCGCCCGGCGCGATGTTCACCGCCAGCCACAATCCGGCCCGGTACAACGGGATCAAGCTCTGCCGCGCCGGCGCCAAGCCGGTCGGGCAGGACACGGGCCTCGCACGGATCTCGGCCGAACTCGTCGCCGGTGTTCCGGAATACGACGGCGAGCGCGGCAGCGTCACCGAACGCGACGTCCTCGAGGACTACGCGTCGTTCGTCCGCGGTCTCGTCGACCTGTCGGAGATGCGCCCGCTCAAGGTCGCGGTCGACGCCGGCAACGGTATGGGCGGGCACACCGTCCCCGCCGTCTTCGGCGTCCTGCCCGTCGAGCTGGTGCCGCTCTACTTCGAACTCGACGGCACCTTCCCGAATCACGAGGCGAACCCCCTCGACCCCGCGAATCTCGTCGACCTGCAGCGTCTGGTCGTCGAATCCGGTGCCGATCTCGGTCTGGCCTTCGACGGCGACGCCGACCGCTGCTTCGTGGTCGACGAGCGCGGCGAGCCGGTCACACCCTCGGCGGTCACGGCGCTCGTCGCCGCGCGCGAACTCGCCAAGGAGCCGGGCGCGACGATCATCCACAATCTGATCACCTCCCGTGTGGTTCCCGAACTCGTCGCCGAACAGGGCGGTAAGCCGGTGCGGACCCGGGTGGGGCACTCGTTCATCAAGCAGCAGATGGCCGAGACCGGAGCCGTCTTCGGTGGCGAGCACTCGGCGCACTACTACTTCCGCGACTTCTGGGGCGCCGACTCCGGCATGCTCGCGGCGCTGCACGTGCTCGCCGCGCTGGCATCCCAGGACGCCCCCCTCTCGGAGTTGATGAGCTCGTACAACAGGTATGCGGCCTCGGGGGAGATCAACTCCACCGTGGCCGACGCGACGGAACGCACCGAGGCGGTCGTCGCGGCCTTCGCCGATCGGGCGCTGTCGACCGACCGGCTCGACGGCGTCACCGTGGAACTGCCCGAGAACGCGTGGTTCAACCTGCGTGCCTCCAACACCGAGCCGTTGCTGCGCCTGAACGTGGAAGCGCGCACGGAGGGCGAGGTCGAGGCCCTGGTGAAGGAGATCCTTTCCGTCGTTCGTGCGTAGACGGCGTGACAACAGCAATAATCGAAGTGCCGGTGCACGGCGCGTCGATGTCGATACGGCGAAGCGCCGGTGTCGATTCGGCGAGTCGCCGGGTCGCGTCGGCGGAAGGAAGGTGATGCGGTCGTGACGGCACCCTCACCGCTGTTCGACTTCGACGACGCGGGTGGCGTACTCGCCGCCGATGTCGACGGCGTCCTCAGGAGCGCGGCCCTCGGCGGCGCCCAGATCCGGGCGGTCGCGGCGGCCGTCGAGGAAGGTCTGCTCGACCGGCTGACCGGTATGCATCCTCGCAGCGTCGTCTTCGTCGGTACCGATGCCCGTGCGCGGTCGGCCGCAGAACTCGTCGTCGCCCTGTTCGGCGATCAGGCCGGCGTTCCGCTGGTCTCCGCTCCGGCCACGCCACCCTGGGTCGGAGCGCTCGACGTGGTGGTGGTCGCCGGTAACGATGCCGGCGACCCCCAGCTCGCTCGCGCAGTCGACGTCGGACTGCGACGCAGCGCGGAGGTCGTCGTGGATGCACCGGACGAGGGCCCGGTGCGAGCGGTCGCGGCAGGTCGCGCGATGTCCCTGCCGCCACGGGTGCAGGTGCAGACCCGTTACGTGCTCGCTCGGCACGTCGCGGTGTTCTGCGCGGTGCTCGGTGTGATGCAGAGCGCCGTGCGGATCTCGGGAGCTCCGGGGCTCGCCGAGATGGCCGACAGCGTCGACGAGGAAGCGGCGCGGAACCACCCCGCGAACGAGGTCTTCCACAATCCTGCGAAGGCACTCGCCGTGCGGATGCAGTCGCGGCGGGTGGTGCTCGCCGGTGATTCCGCCGCCACGGTGGTGCTCGCCCGGCACGCGGCCGAGTCGCTGCTCCAGGCCGCGGGGATCGTCGCCGGTGCCGCCGCGCTGAGCGACGTGCTGGTCGCGCGTGATCGGCTGCTGGCGGCCGGCAACGCCGGCGGCGAGTCGTACGACCCGTTCTTCCACGACGAAGAACTGGACGGGCCGGCTCCGATCGCACCGGCCCGCGTGTTCGTCTACAGCACGGACCCGGATCGAGCCGCCGCCCAGCGCAGGACAGCAGCTCTACCGGATGTGGAAGTGGTGTCGATGACAGGTGAGTTCGAGTCCGGCGCGATACCCACGGTGCTGGAGCAGGTGGCCGTGCTGACCGTCCGTACGGAAATGGCGGCTGCCTATCTCGGACTGGCAGGGGGAAGATAGTGCACCGTCTCGAAGGTGCGGTGCGGTCGTACGCCTGGGGGTCGCGTACCGCGATCGCCGGTCTGCGTGGCCGCCCGGTGCCGTCGGATCATCCCGAGGCCGAGCTGTGGCTCGGTGCGCACCCGGCGGATCCCGCCCGGTTGGTGGATGCCGACGGTGAACGACTGTCCCTGCTCGACGTTCTGTCCTCCGATCCGGACCGGCACCTGGGCGAGCGCGTCGTCGGGGCGTTCGGCCCCCGTCTCCCGTTCCTCCTGAAGCTCCTGGCAGCGGAGGAGCCCCTGTCGCTGCAAGCGCACCCGAGTGCTCTGCAGGCGGCCGAGGGTTACGCGCGGGAGGAAGCGCTGAGCATTCCGATCGACTCGCCCGTCCGCAACTACAAGGACGCGAGCCACAAGCCGGAGCTGGTGGTCGCGTTGACGCGGTTCGAAGCGCTGGCCGGTTTCCGCGACCCGAAGCGGACCGTCGAACTGTTCGAGGCGCTGGCGGTTCCGGAGCTCGATCCGTATGTCGGGCTGCTCGCCGGACAACCGGATTCCAGTGGTCTGCGGGCGTTGTTCACCACCTGGATCACCTTGCCGCCCCCGGCGCTGGCGGCGTTGCTGCCACGTGTACTCGACGGATGCGTGACCTATCTCGCGTCCGGGCGTGAGAACGAACGTGACTTCGTTCCGGAGGTGCGCACGGCTCTGCAGCTGGCCGACTTCTATCCCGGGGACGCGGGGGTGCTGGCGTCGCTGCTGCTCAACCGCATCACGCTGGAACCGGGGGAGGGGCTGTACCTCGACGCCGGGAACCTGCACGCCTATCTGCACGGGATGGGCGTGGAGATCATGGCGAACTCCGACAACGTGCTGCGCGGGGGTCTCACGCCCAAGCATGTGGACGTACCCGAACTGCTGAGGGTTCTCGACTTCGGTGCCGCTTCGGTGCCGGTCCTCGAGGCGGTGCCGGAGAGCGGGGCGGGCGCAGGCGCGGCCGGACCGCTGGAACGGCGCTACCGCACCCCGGCGCCGGAGTTCACGCTGTCGCGGATCGATCTCGGGGCGGGCGATGTGCTTCCGGTGGGCGCGAAGGGTCCGCAGATCCTCCTGTGCACGGCGGGCAGTGCCCGTGTGGAGTGTGCGGGGGAGACTGTGAACCTGGCCCCGGGCGACTCGGCATGGTTGTCGGCCTGCGATCGGGCACCCGAAGTCCACGGCTGCAGCGCCGGGACACAGTTGTTCCGCGCGCGTCTCGGTGACGTGCCGGAGGGAGTGGCCGAGGAATCCTGAGAGGGGTTCTCGACGGGAGGCGAGCTCGGGAGAGCTCGCCTCCCGTCGTTTCCGGACCCGGATCGTGAGATTTACAAATTCGATGATATGTCTAGACCTCGGACGAATGCCGTTCTAGAGTCAACTCATCAGTGGTGCGCGTCACTGTCGCGTGTGGCGCAGCGGCACCTCCGACGGTGATGAGGAGACCCGACATGAGTACGGCTTCGGCGGACTCGCTGGACGAACCCGACCTGCGCTGGCACGACCGCAAACGGCATCTGTGGCTCCTGGGACTGGTACCCCCGACGGCCCTGTTCGTCGCCACCGCGCTGGTGTGGGCCGGTAACCAGTTCGGACTGCAGAGCGTGACACCCGTCCTGTGGTGGATCGGGCCGATGTTGATCTACGTCTTCGTTCCGACGCTCGATCTGTTCGTCGGCCCCGACGGGGAGAACCCGCCCGACGAGATGTTCGAACAACTCGAGAACGACCGCTTCTACCGCTACTGCACGTATCTCTACCTGCCCTTCCAGTTCGCGTCCCTGATCCTGGCCTGTTATCTGTGGTCGGCGGACGATCTGTCCTGGCTCGGAGTCGACGGCGGTCTCGGAATCGCGTCGAAGATCGGGCTGGCGATCTCCCTCGGCGTGGTCGCCGGGATCGGCATCAACACCGCCCACGAACTCGGCCACAAGAAGGTCGAATTCGAACGGCGGCTGTCGAAGTGGGCGCTCGCGCCCTCCTTCTACGGGCACTTCTACATCGAGCACAATCGCGGGCATCACGTGCGTGTCGCGACTCCGGAGGATCCCGCGTCGGCGAGGTTCGGGGAGAGCTTCTGGCGTTTCCTGCCGCGCAGTGTGGTGGGCAGCCTGCGCTCGGCGTGGCGCCTCGAAGGCGCCCGGCTCGAGCGTCTCGGCAAGCCGGTGTGGAGTGTGCACAACGACGTCCTCAACGCGTGGGCGATCTCCGTCGCGCTGTACGCGGTGCTGCTCGCCGTGTTCGGGATCGGCATCGCGCCCTATCTCGTGATCCAGGCGGTCTTCGGATTCTCGCTGCTCGAGGTTGTGAACTATCTCGAGCACTACGGCCTGCTCCGGCAGAAGACCGACAAGGGCCGCTACGAGCGCTGCTCGCCGGCGCACAGCTGGAACAGTGACCACCTGGTGACGAACATCTTCCTGTACCACCTGCAGCGGCACAGCGACCACCACGCCAATCCGACGCGCCGCTACCAGACGTTGCGCAGCATGGAGATCTCCCCGCAGCTGCCCGCCGGTTACGCGACGATGATCGTCCTCGCCTACATTCCCCCGCTCTGGCGCAAGGTCATGGACCATCGCGTACTCGACCACTACGACGGCGACATCACCCGCGTCAACATCGAGCCGAGTCGGCGGGAGAAGATCCTGGCGCGCTACGGGTCGTCGGATTCTGCTGCTGCGGAAGGTCGGTGACCGCGATGTCCGCCTACCGCTGTCCTGTCTGCGAGTTCGTGTACGACGAGAGTGCCGGGGTGCCCCGTGAAGGGTTCCCCGCCGGAACCCCCTGGGACGCAGTGCCCGAGGACTGGCCGTGCCCCGACTGCGGCGTCCGCGAGAAGAGCGACTTCGAGGAGTACATCCGATGAACACCGACCACCGATTGTTCCGCTGCATCGTGTGCGGTTTCGAGTACGACGAGGCCGAAGGATGGCCGGACGAGGGGATCGAGCCCGGCACCCGCTGGGAGGACATCCCGGACGACTGGTCCTGCCCGGAGTGCGGCGCCGCCAAGGCGGATTTCGAGATGGTGGAAATCGTCCGCCGGTGAGGCGGGATCGCGCGGGGGCGACGACGCGAGCGCCGGGGTGTGCGGCTTTGACGAGCACACCCCGGCGTGAGAGCGTTCCCGGCATGTCGAACGCGCGCGTTCCCTTCCACGAGGCCAGTCGGGTGCTGCTGCGCTCGACGATCCTCGACGCCATGCGCGAGCTGCTGTCCGAGCGCGACTGGTCGGCCGTCACCATGAGCGACGTCGCCCGGGCCGCGGGCATCAGCCGTCAGACGCTGTACAAGGAATTCTCCTCCCGGCAGGGGCTCGCACAGGGCTATGCGCTGCGCCTGGTCGACGAGTTCGTCGATGCGGTGGCCGACTCCGTATACGCGCACGTCGGGGACGCGCGGGCCGCCCTCGTCGACGGCTTCACCTCCTTCTTCGAGGCGTGCGCCGCCGACCCCCTGGTGCGGTCACTGCTCGACGGGGAGGCCAAACCCGACCTGCTGCGGCTGATCACCACCGACGCGGCGGACATCCTCGAACGCGGAGCGGGCCGTCTCACCGACACCTTCCACCACAGCTGGATCGCGGCCTCCGAGACCGACGCGGGGATCCTCGCGCGGGCCGTCGTGCGCGTCGCCCTGAGTTTCGTCTCCATGCCCCCGGCCTCGGGACGCGACGTGGCCGCCGACCTCGCCGACCTGCTCGTGCCGTTCGTGGAACGAGCAGGGGTGCACGGCTGACCGGCTCCGCAGCTGTACCGGAGTGCGACCGGACCGCTCGTCGCGCAGGTTGTATAGCCTGGAACCAACATTGTCTGCCGACAGGAAGAGGCATCTGCACGTGTCTGACACCACGCTCGTCGCCGACCGGATCAACGGTCTCGATTTCAAGGTCGCCGATCTGTCCCTCGCCGAATTCGGGCGCAAGGAGATCCGGCTCGCGGAACACGAGATGCCGGGCCTGATGGCGCTGCGCCGCGAGTACGCGGAGGTTCAGCCGCTGAAGGGCGCACGGATCTCCGGGTCGCTGCACATGACGGTCCAGACCGCGGTGCTCATCGAAACCCTCGTCTCGCTCGGCGCGCAGGTGCGCTGGGCCTCGTGCAACATCTTCTCCACCCAGGACCACGCCGCCGCGGCGATCGTCGTCGGCCCGCACGGGACGGTCGAGGAGCCGAAGGGCGTTCCGGTCTTCGCGTGGAAGGGCGAGACGCTCGAGGAGTACTGGTGGGCGGCCGAGCAGATGCTCACCTGGCCGGACGAGCCCGCCAACATGATCCTCGACGACGGCGGCGACGCCACGATGCTCGTGCTCAAGGGCGCACAGTTCGAGAAGGCCGGCGTCGTCCCGCCGATCGACGACGAGCAGGACTCCGCGGAGTACAAGGTCTTCCTGGAGCTGCTGCGCCGTTCGCTCGCCGCCGACTCGAAGAAGTGGACCACCATCGCCGAGTCGGTCAAGGGCGTCACCGAGGAGACCACGACCGGCGTGCTGCGCCTGTACCAGCTCTCGGCCGCCGGGGAGCTGGCGTTCCCCGCGATCAACGTCAACGACTCGGTCACCAAGAGCAAGTTCGACAACAAGTACGGCACCCGACACTCGCTGCTCGACGGCATCAACCGTGGCACCGACGTCCTCATCGGTGGCAAGGCCGCGCTCGTGTGCGGTTACGGCGACGTCGGCAAGGGATGCGCCGAGGCGCTCCGCGGACAGGGCGCCCGCGTGTCGGTCACCGAGGTCGACCCGATCAACGCGCTGCAGGCCATGATGGACGGCTACGACGTCGTAACCGTCGAGGACTTCATCGGCCAGGCCGATATCGTCATCACCGCGACCGGCAACAAGGACATCATCACCTTCGAGCACATGAAGGCGATGAAGCACCAGGCCATCCTCGGCAACATCGGCCACTTCGACAACGAGATCGACATGGCCGGCCTCGAGCGGGCATCCGACGTCACGCGGATCAACATCAAGCCGCAGGTCGACGAGTTCACCTTCGCCGACGGGCATTCGATCATCGTCCTGTCGGAGGGGCGCCTGCTCAACCTCGGCAACGCCACCGGACACCCCTCGTTCGTGATGAGCAACTCGTTCGCCAACCAGGTGATCGCCCAGATCGAGCTGTGGACCAAGCCCGACGAGTACGACAACGAGGTCTACCGCTTGCCGAAGCATCTCGACGAGAAGGTCGCCAAGATCCACGTCGAGGCGCTCGGCGGACAGATCACGAAGCTGACCAAGGAGCAGGCCGAGTACATCGGCGTCGACGTCGAGGGCCCGTACAAGCCCGAGCACTACCGCTACTGATCCGGATACGCGGCGGGAATCGCACAGCACATGGGTGATCTGATCGTCGTCGAGGGTCTCGACGGGGCCGGGAAACGGACGTTGTCCGCTGGTCTCGTCGAGACCTGGCGCGAGGCCGGAAGCACGGTCGCGACACTGGCCTTCCCCCGTTACGGGCGGTCCGTCCACGCCGATCTGGGCGCGGAAGCACTGCGGGGCCGGCACGGGGATACTGCGTCGAGCGTGGAGGCGATGGCTCTGCTGTGGGCCCTGGACCGGCGCGAGGCGGCCGGCGAGCTGCGAAAGCTGCTCGCCGACAACGATATCGTGCTGCTCGACCGGTATGTCGCGTCCAACGCCGCCTACACGGCGGCACGCCGGAACCAGGGCGCGGACGGATCCGCGGTGGAGTGGATCCGCGAGCTCGAATTCGAACGGTTCGGGCTTCCGGTGCCCGATCTGCAAGTGCTGCTACGCGTTCCCGTCGCGCTCGCCGCGCAGCGGGCGCGTGACCGCGCCGCGACCGAAGCGGATCGCGATCGTGACGCCTACGAACGCGACGCCGGTCTGCAGGAGCGGACCGGCGCGGTGTACGACGCGCTCGCACAGCAGCACTGGATGTCTCCGTGGGAGGTCGCAGGCCCGGAGACCTCCCCGCAGCAACTCGCCGTTCACATCTCAAATCTGCTTCACGATGGTCAAGGGGTGACACGATAGAGGTTATGAAGCCGAGGATTCTGGTAGTCGACGACGACACTGCGCTGGCCGAGATGCTCACCATCGTGCTGCGCGGCGAGGGATTCGAACCGTTCGTGGTGGGAGACGGCACGCAGGCGCTCGGCGCTGTGCGCGAGATCCGGCCCGACCTGGTCCTGCTCGACCTCATGCTGCCCGGAATGAACGGAATCGACGTCTGCCGGGTGCTCCGCGCCGACTCCGGTGTGCCGATCGTGATGCTCACCGCCAAGTCCGACACCGTCGACGTCGTCCTCGGCCTCGAATCCGGTGCCGACGACTACATCGTCAAGCCGTTCAAGCCCAAGGAACTCGTCGCGCGCGTGCGTGCCCGGCTGCGTCGCACCGAGCAGGAACCCGCCGAGGTCCTGACCATCGGGGACGTCACCATCGACGTTCCCGCCCACAAGGTGACGCGCGGGGACGAGTCGATCTCCCTCACGCCCCTCGAATTCGACCTGCTCGTGGCCCTCGCCCGGAAGCCGCGCCAGGTCTTCACCCGCGAGGTCCTCCTCGAACAGGTCTGGGGCTACCGGCATGCCGCCGACACCCGGCTGGTGAACGTCCATGTCCAGCGGCTTCGCGCCAAGGTCGAGAAGGATCCCGAGAATCCCGAGGCAGTGCTCACGGTGCGGGGGGTCGGCTACAAGGCCGGACCGCCGTGAGCCGTACCTACCGGCTTCGGCGGCGGATCACCCGTAGAACGCTGCCGCTGGTGAGGTGGTCGCGGTCGATGAGCAGCCGGCTCGCGCACACCTGGCGACGATCGCTGCAGTTGAGGGTCGTGACATCGACCCTCACGCTGTCGCTGATCGTCATGTTCGTGCTCGGAGTGGTGCTCACGAGCCAGATCACCGACCGGCTGCTCGAAGTCAAGATCGACGCGGCCACCGAGGAGATGGAGCGCTCCCGCGCCCTCGTGGAGGGACAACTCGCGGGAGCGGACGACTCGGGTTCGCTCGCGGTCCGTCTCGACGGTGCCGCGGCGATCCTGACCAGTCGGGGGAGCGACGGGGGACAGGATACGGGGGTGGCAGGAACCTTCGACCCCGTCCTCATCGTCCCCGGCGACGGCCCGAGGGCGCCCACCTCGAGCGGACCCGCCGACCAGATCCCCCAGAACCTGCGTGCCTTCGTCCAGAACGGACAGATCGCCTACCAGTTCGCGACCGTCGCAGATCCGGACGGATATACCGGACCAGCGCTCATCGTGGGCAGCCCCACCGACTCCGACATCTCCACCCTCGAGCTCTACCTGGTGTTCCCCCTCGGCGGAGAGGAACGCACCCTCGCTCTGGTCCGCGGCACCCTGCTCGTCGGTGCCGTGGTCCTGCTCGTCCTGCTGGCGGCGATCTCGATGATCGTCGCGCGGCAGGTGGTGCTGCCCATCCGATCGGCCTCCCGGATCGCCGTGCGGTTCGCCGACGGGCGGCTCAAGGAACGCATGCCGGTACGGGGAGAGGACGACATGGCCCGGCTGGCGATGTCGTTCAACGAGATGGCCGAGAGCCTGTCGCGTCAGATCACCCAGCTCGAGGAGTACGGCAACCTGCAGAAGCGGTTCACCTCGGATGTGAGCCACGAATTGCGCACGCCGCTGACCACGGTGCGCATGGCCGCGGATCTCATCCACGACGGCAGCGACGAACTCGATCCCGTCCTCAAGCGCTCGTCCGAGCTGCTCGTCGCCGAACTGGACCGTTTCGAGAGCCTGCTCAACGATCTCCTCGAGATCAGCCGTCACGATGCCGGCGTGGCCGAACTGGCGTCCGAGCGTCTCGACCTGCGTATGTGCGCGCGTGCTGCCGTCTCAACCGTGCGTCACCTGGCGCGTGAGACGGCGACGGAGCTGATCGTGGATCTGCCGGACGAACCTGTCGAAGCCGAGGTCGATCCGCGGCGCGTCGAACGCATCCTCCGGAACCTCCTCGCCAACGCCATCGACCACGGTGAGGGAAAACCCATCCTGTTGCGGCTGCGCGCCGACGACGCCGTGGCCGCCTTCGTCGTCCGCGACCAGGGAGTGGGGTTGCGACCGGGCGAGGAGAAACTCGTCTTCAACCGGTTCTGGCGCTCGGATCCGTCCCGGGTCCGGCGTTCGGGCGGAACCGGCCTGGGGCTCGCGATCAGTGTCGAGGACGCCAACCTGCACAACGGTAAGCTCGAAGCGTGGGGCGAGCCCGGCCGAGGTGCCAGTTTCCGCCTCACACTGCCGCGCGAGCGCGGACGTAAGGTGGGCCGCAGCCCGCTGCCGCTCGTCCCCAGTGCGGCGAAGGCCGTGCAGGGCAAACCACCCCCGGAGGGCTCCGAAGCCTCGGAGCAGTCCCCGGCCGGCGATCAGCCGAGCGACACTGCGAGCTCACCGTCCGAAGGAGCCAGTACATGACCCGCCCGGCTCCGCGCGCAGCGGGCGTGTTCGTCGTACTCCTGTCGGTGATCGGTCTGCTGCTCTCGGGGTGCGCCACACTGCCCGATTCGTCGTCTCCGCAGGCTGTCGGAACGCTCGAACGGGGTCCGGCGACCACCGAGGCCGCCGCGCCCGTGCCCGGCCGCGAACCCGACCTGCTGTTGCGCGACTTCCTCCAGGCCAGCACCGACCCGACGAACCGGCATCGCGCGGCCCGCCAGTTCCTCACCCCGGCGATGTCCGAGACGTGGGACGACGCGGCGAGCGCGACGATCGTCGACAAGGTCGACGTTCTCGTCGCGGAACGCGACGGCGACAGCGCGACCTACGTGGTGCGGGCGAGCACGGTCGGGCACCTCGAGGAGGGCGGGGTCTACCGTCCCGACGAAGGTGACTTCGAGGCGCGCTTCTCGCTCGTGCGCACGGACGGGGAATGGCGGATCGACGGAATGCCACCCGGCGTCATCATGGACCGGCCACGCTTCCTCAACAGCTATCAGAGCCGATCGCTGTACTTCCTCGACCCCACCGGCACCGCCGTCGTTCCCGACCCGCGATGGATCTCCGGGACACCCGAGCAGATCGCCTCCCAGCTCATCGGCCTGCTCGTCGAAGGACCCAAGGCCGCGCTCGCGCCTGCGGTGAGAAATCTCCTCGAGGACGTCACCGTCATCGGGTCGGTGACGAAGGCCGACGGTCGCACGACCGATGTGGGAGTCGGGCTCGGCGGGATCCGCATCGATTTCCAGGGCGTGGGGTCGATGGGACGGCAGGACCGCGAACTGCTCGCCGCGCAGGTCATCTGGACCCTCGCGAATGCCGACATCAGCGGGCCGTATCAACTTCTCGCCGACGGGCAGCCGTTGGACGAGCGTTTCCCGAACGGGTGGACCACCGCGGACGTGGCGTCGATGAACCCGCTCGCCGCGTCGAGCGTGACGGTCGGCCTGCACGCCCTGCTCGACGGCGCGCTGGTGAGCGTCGCCGAGACGGGCGTCACGCCCGTCGGCAGCGTCTTCGGGGAATCCGACGATCTCCAGTCGGTCTCCCTGTCGCTCGACGGTGAGCTCGTCGCCGGTGTCGAGAGCACCGGAAGGCCCGAACCGGAACCCGCTGTGCAGCTCATGGTGGGTACCTACAGCGACGGTACGGCCGAACCCGCGGTGGACGGCGAATCGATCACGCGCCCGTCCTGGGCACCCGACAACAACTCGGTCTGGGCCGTCGTCAACGGGACCGCGATCGTGCGTGCAATTCGCGAACCCGGCACCGGGAGGGTCACCGTGGTCGGGGTGGAGGCCGGTGCGATCCGGGCTATCGGAGGCCGGATCAGCGAACTGCGCCTGTCGCGCGACGGTGTCCGCGCCGCGCTGATCATCGACGGCCGCGTGTTCGTCGCGACGGTGGTGCCGACGCCGAACGGCCAGTATTCGCTCACGAATCCACGCGAGATCGGCTTCGGGCTCGGCGGTCCGGCGCTGGCGTTGGACTGGAGCACCGCCGACACGATCGTGGTCTCCCGCGCGGCGGCCGATGTCCCGGTCGTGCAGATCGCGGTGGACGGTTCCCGTATCGACGCCCTGCCGAGCCGTAATCTCACGCCTCCCGTGGTCGCCGTCGAGGCATCCACGGCCAGCGAGTTCGTCGCCGACTCCCGCACGGTCTTCCAGCTCAACAATCGGGACCCCGCCGGCGACCGGTACTGGCGTGAAGTGCCCGGACTCGCGGGCATGGCGGCGATCCCCGTCCTTCCGGGCTGAGACCTGCCCTGTCGGTGACGGAGGGCACACTTCCGGTGTGCTGACCGCCCTGCTCGATCTCGTCCTGCCGTCCGTGTGCGGCGGCTGCGCCACCGCCGGGACGGGTTGGTGCCGGTCGTGCGCGCACGAACTCGCCGACGATCCGGGAAGGGTCTCTCCGCGCGTCGATCCAGGGGTTCCGGTGTGGAGCCTGGGCCCGTATTCCGGTCCCCGCCGGCGTGCCGTGATCGTTGCCAAGGAACGCGGCCGCCGCGACCTGGGGACGCCTCTGGGCCTGGCATGGGCCGTCGCGATCTCGCGGCTGCGAAGGTGGGGAGAGCTCCCGACGGGGCCGTTGATCGTGGTGCCCGCGCCCACGCGGGCGCGGGCGGCGCGGGCGCGCGGTGGAGATCCGGTCACACGCGCCGCGCGGGCGGCTGCGGCGCACGATCGTCGTCTCCACGTGCATCCGATCCTGTGCACGGCGGCGGGTGTGCGCGACTCGGTGGGGCTGAGGGCCGCGGACCGGCAGCGCAATCTCGCGGGCCGAATCTCGGTGCGCTCCGACGGCCTGCCCCGAACCGTGCCGGTGCTCGTCGTCGACGATGTGCTCACCACCGGAGCCACGGCGCACGAGTCCGTGGGGGCTCTCCGGCGGGCGGGATTCCACCCTGTGGGAGTCCTCGTGATCGCCCACGCGTGAGCCGTCGCTGCCGGTCGGAGAGCCGTGCGCGAGTGAGCGATCGGGGACACGAAGTGAAATAGGGCGGGAACGGTGGCAGACCTCCGAGTTACGTACTACCGTCGCCATCAGACCCGGAAACAACAAGGTAGACGGGTGGAAACGCCTGTTCTTCCGATGCCGGGCGAGCGCGCTTCGCGCTCATCGATCATGCCGGTGCGAGGGCTGCGCCGGCCGTAACTCGGGAGGTACGCGTGACGACCCCTTCGAAGTCCAGTGGTTCCGTTGCAGAGGCCGATGCCGCCACGGAAGGCCCCCGTGCCGACGTTGTCGTGAAAGGACGCAACGTCGAGGTCCCGGATCACTTCCGGATCTACGTCTCGGAGAAGCTGGCTCGACTCGAACGATTCGATCCGACGATCTACATCTTCGACGTCGAGTTGCAGCACGAACGCAACCGGAGGCAGAAGAAGAGTTGTCAGCGGGTCGAGATCACGGCCCGGGGCAAGGGACCGATCGTGCGGGCCGAAGCGAGCGCCGACAGCTTCTACGCCGCCTTCGAGTCGGTGATCAACAAGCTCGAGTCCCGCCTGCGGCGGACCAAGGAGCGCCGGAAGGTCTCCTACGGAGAGAAGACGCCGGTTTCCGTCGCGGAAGCCACCGCGGAACTCGCGCAGGACGACTCGCTGGCGATCTCGCCGGATGCGGCGCTCGGCGAAAACGAGACGCAGCCGCAGGACGGCCCCGGGCGCATCGTCCGGACGAAGGAGCACCCCGCCCAGCCCATGACCGTCGACGACGCCCTCTACGAGATGGAGCTCGTCGGTCACGACTTCTATCTGTTCCACGACAAGGAGACGGACAAGCCGTCCGTGGTCTACCGGCGACACGCCTTCGACTACGGTTTGCTCAGGCTCGTCTGACGCCGCCGGGGTGACCGGGGGCACCTCGCCATCGCGGTCACTCGGGCGCAGCGCCTACCATGGAATCCGGCCGGGGTCCGACGAGGCCTCGGCCGGATTTCTTGTCCGTGCAGGTACCCGAGATTGAGGACGAACACACCAGTGCTGTCGCTGACGAAGCTGCTCCGGATCGGTGAAGGTCGCATGGTCAAGCGGCTCAAGCACATCGCCGAGCATGTCGATTCCCTCTCCCCGGACTTCGAAGCCCTGACCGACGCCGAACTCCGTGCCAAGACCGACGAGTTCCGTGCCCGCTATCAGGACGGCGAGACGCTCGACGAACTGCTTCCGGAGGCGTTCGCCGCTGCCCGCGAGGCGTCCTTCCGGGTGCTGGGGCAGAAGCACTATCTCGTCCAGATCATGGGTGGTGCGGCGCTGCACTTCGGCAACATCGCCGAGATGAAGACCGGTGAGGGCAAGACCCTCACCTGTGTGCTGCCGGCCTACCTCAACGCGATCTCGGGCGACGGTGTGCACGTCGTCACGGTCAACGACTATCTCGCCAAGCGCGACGCCGAGTGGATGGGCCGGGTGCATCGATTCCTCGGCCTCGAGACCGACGTGATCCTGTCGGGTATGACGCCGGCCCAGCGCCGTGCCGCCTACGCCGCGGACATCACCTACGGTACGAACAACGAGTTCGGCTTCGACTACCTGCGCGACAACATGACGCACTCGCTGGACGATCTCGTGCAGCGGGGCCACAACTTCGCCGTCGTCGACGAGGTCGACTCGATCCTCATCGACGAGGCCCGCACGCCGTTGATCATCTCGGGTCCGGCGGACGCCTCGAGCAAGTGGTATTCGGAGTTCGCACGCATCGCCCGGCTGCTCAAGCCCGACGTGCACTACGAGATCGACATCCGCAAGCGGACGGTGGGCGTGCACGAGGCCGGTGTCGAATTCGTCGAGGACCAGCTCGGCATCGACAATCTGTACGAGGCCGCGAACTCCCCGCTGGTGAGCTACCTGAACAACGCCATCAAGGCCAAGGAGCTCTACGCCAAGGACAAGGACTACATCGTCCGCGACGGCGAAGTCGTCATCGTCGACGAGTTCACCGGTCGTGTGCTGTCGGGCCGCCGCTACAACGAGGGCATGCACCAGGCGATCGAGGCCAAGGAAGGCGTCGAGATCAAGGCCGAGAACCAGACGCTGGCCACGATCACGCTGCAGAACTACTTCCGCCTGTACGACAAGCTGTCGGGCATGACGGGTACGGCCGAGACCGAGGCCGCCGAGCTCCACCAGATCTACAGCCTCGGGGTCATCCCGATCCCCACGAACCGCCCGATGGTGCGTGTCGACCAGGGCGACCTGATCTACAAGACCGAGGAAGCGAAGTTCGCGGCCGTCGTCGACGACGTGGTCGAGCGTCACGAGAAGGGGCAGCCGGTCCTCATCGGTACGACGAGCGTCGAGCGTTCCGAGTACCTGTCGCGTCAGTTCACCAAGCGCGGTGTGCCCCACAGCGTGCTCAACGCGAAGTTCCACGAGCAGGAAGCGCAGATCATCGCGCAGGCCGGTCGTTCCGGTGCGGTGACCGTCGCGACCAACATGGCCGGTCGTGGTACCGACGTCGTGCTCGGCGGCAACCCCGACATCCTCGCCGACATCGCGCTGCGTCAGCGTGGTCTCGATCCGGTGAACACCCCGGAGGAGTACGAGGCGGCCTGGGACGAGACCCTCGAGCGGATCAAGGCCGAGTCGAAGGCCGACGCGGAGAAGGTCCGTGCCGCCGGCGGTCTGTACGTCCTCGGTACCGAGCGGCACGAATCCCGTCGTATCGACAACCAGCTGCGTGGTCGATCCGGTCGCCAGGGCGATCCGGGCGAGTCGCGGTTCTACCTCTCGCTCGGTGACGAACTGATGCGCCGCTTCAACGGAGCGGCTCTCGAATCGATCATGACGCGGCTGAACCTGCCCGACGACGTGCCGATCGAGGCGAAGATGGTCTCGAAGGCCATCAAGAGCGCGCAGACCCAGGTCGAGCAGCAGAACTTCGAGATCCGCAAGAACGTCCTCAAGTACGACGAGGTGATGAACCAGCAGCGCACCGTCATCTACGAGGAGCGTCGCCGCATCCTGCGCGGTGAGGATCTCGAGGGACAGGTGCAGCACATGCTCACCGACGTCGTCACCGCCTACGTCGACGGTGCGACCGCCGAGGGCTACGTCGAGGACTGGGATCTCGAGCAGCTGTGGACCGCTCTGAAGACGTTGTATCCGGTCGGTGTCGACCACCGCGCGCTCGTCGCGGAGAACGAGGACCTCGACCGCGACGGTCTGCTCGAGGTGCTCCTCGAGGATGCACGTGCCGCGTACAACCGTCGCGAAGCCGAGCTGGAGTCCATCGGCGGCGAGGGCGCGATGCGCGAACTCGAGCGTCGCGTGCTGCTGTCGGTCCTCGACCGCAAGTGGCGTGAGCACCTCTACGAGATGGACTACCTCAAGGAGGGCATCGGTCTGCGCGCGATGGCGCAGCGCGATCCTCTCGTGGAGTACCAGCGCGAGGGCTTCGACATGTTCACCGCGATGCTCGACGGCCTGAAGGAGGAATCGATCGGATTCCTCTTCAACCTGCAGGTCGAGGCCGCTCAGACGCAGCCGTCCGCGGGTGTCTCGGTGACCTCCGCCTCGGCGGCGGCAGCTGCGCAGGCCGCACCGATCCTCGCGAAGCAGGCGCCGGCCCCGCAGGCCGTGCGCACGGCGCCGGCCGCCCAGCAGGCTGCACCCGCACCCGCCCCGGCACCGGCAGCGTTGCGCGCGAAGGGTCTCGACGAGACCGAACGGCGCCTGACCTACACCGGCCCCGACGAGGACGGCCGCGCTCACGTCGCCCGCACCACCGGTTCCGATGCGGGATCGTCGCCGAAGCAGGCCGGAGGGACACGCAAGGAGCGTCGTGCAGCCGCACGGCGTGACGCGAAGGCCAACCGCCGGCACTGATCCGGGACGTCTCCTCCCCGGCGCAGCCGGTTTCGTCTCACGACCCTGCGGCTCAACCGAGCCACAGGGTCGTGATCGTCCAGCGGTGCGGCATCCGGGCGCGGGGGCGTGTGCGCACCATCCTTCCGGCGAATGCGAACACCCGGTCTCCGCGGCTGTAGCTGCCGAAGATCTCCGCGGTGTCCGGGTCGACGGCGCGCACGCGTGTGCGCAGCAGCACTGCGGTACCGCGGCCTGCCCGAGGAGCCCGGCCGGCGGTGAGGGTGGAGACGAGCCGCGGGTCGAGGACGGTCGCCAACTGCGCCGCGGGTCGCCGCCCGTCGACCGATTCGAGGACGAGGCGCAGGGCGGAGCCCGCGAAACGTGCGGCGGCAGGATCGAGAACGATCTCCGGTGTGTCCTCCGCGCGGCTGCGGTGCTCGGCCGCGCGTGCGGCCGTGTGATCGTTCCCGGCGGCAGGTGCCGGGCGTCCCGAACGGCCGTCGTGAGGAGTGGCGCGCGGGGCGGCGTGGCTGCGAGGGTGGCCGCAGCTTTCCTCGACCGGCGGTTCGAGGTGAGTGAGTCGGCGTACGTAGCGCCCTGTTGTGTGCGACATGGATCCCTCCCGAGTCGACGACGACCGAGCGCCGGCGGACGCCGGCGCTGTACGGCCCGGGAGAGGACGAACCGCGCACATGATGTCACAGCCCGGAGGCTTCCGGACAGATGCGACGCGCACGCGCCGCCTTTCTCCTCCGGAGCGGTATCGGCACATACGGTGGTCCCGTGCTGCGCGGACTCGTACTCGATGTCGGTGGTGTCCTGGTCGGGCCGGGAAGCGATCCCGAGACCCTCGGCTCACTCGTGTGCCACCTGCGCGCGCGGGGGGTCCGCACCGCGCTGCTCAGCAACGATCCGGGCAGGCCGTCGGCGCGATGGTTGCACGACCTGGAAGGGCCCTTCGTCGATCGGGTGGTGCTCTCGGGCGAGGCCGGGGTCGCCAAACCCCACCCCGAGAGCTACGCGTTCGTGGCCCGGCTGCTCGAGCTCGAGCCCGGTGAGTGCGTCTTCGTCGACGACCTGCTCGTCAACGTGCGCGGCGCCGCTGCTGCAGGGATGGTCGGAGTCCACCATGATGGTTCACACGAGGCCCTGGCGGAGCTGGCCGTGCTCTTCGGCGTCGATCTCGAGCAGGTCGACGACGGAGCGGTGGGCGATGCCGAGCCGTGGTGGCGATGCAGGGGTGGGCCGGAACTGGAGGGGGAGACGGAACATTGACGAGCCGGATGACTGCGCAGGACGCGTCCTACTACTACCTGGAGACGAGCAATACGCCGATGCACGTCGGTTCGCTGGCGATCCTCGAACCCCCCGAGGGTGGTCTCGACTACGAGAGCGTGCTCCGGATCGTCGAACAGCGACTCCCCGAGGTGCCCAGATACCGCAAGAAGGTGCGTGAGGTCGCGTTCGGACTGTCGCGTCCCGTGTGGGTCGACGACCGCGACTTCGATATCACCTATCACGTGCGGCGTTCGGCTCTGCCGAAGCCGGGTTCCGGGGAGCAACTGCACGATCTCGTGGCGCGTCTGGTCTCACGGCCGCTGGACCGGACGCGACCGCTGTGGGAGATGTACCTCGTCGAGGGGCTCGCGGACGACCGGATCGCACTGTTCACCAAGTCCCATTCGGCGCTCGTCGACGGCGAGGAGTCCCTCGACATCGTGCAGGTGCTGTTCGACAAGGAGCCCGTGCCCCGCGAGGCTTCCGAGGAATTGTGGATGCCCGAACGGGAACCCTCGGACTCGGCGCTGCTGGTGGGGGCGCTCGCCGAACTCGTCGCGCGACCGGGCGAGGGCCTCGCCACGGTCCGCTCGGCGATGAACGACCTCGCCTCGACCCTCACCGAGACCGTCGACGCGGTCGGCCGGCTCGCGCGTACGGCTGCGCAGTCGGCCCCCGCGACGCCATTGAACGCGCAGATCTCGCGGAGTCGCCGGTTCGCTGTGGTGTGTTCCGAACTCGAGGCGTATCGCAAGATCCACACGCGTTACGGCTGCACGATCAACGATGTGGTGCTCGCGGTCATCGCCGGCGCGCTGCGGAACTGGCTGCTCTCCCGGGGAGAGTCGGTGACCGAATCGACCGTGGTACGTGCGATGGTCCCGATGTCGGTCTACACGCAGGATCCGAACGGGCTCGCGGAGAACGACACGATCCAGGCGCATCCTCAGGGGGAGGTGTCCTCGTTCCTGCTGGATCTGCCGGTGGGTGAGCCGAACGCGGTGGTCCGGTTGTCGCACATCGCGCACGCCGGTGAGGCGTACTCGCGGCAGCGACGGCGGGTCGCCGCGCAGTCCATGGTCCGGTTGTCGGGTTTCGCGCCGGCGACCATGCATGCGGTGGGTGCCCGGGTCGCGATGGGATTCTCGCAGCGCATGTTCAATCTCATGATCACCAATGCGCCGGGGCCTCAGCACCCGCTCTACCTGGCCGGAGCCCGGTTGCTCGAGATGTATCCCGTCTCACCCCTGCTCAAGAATCAGGCCCTGAGCATCGCGTTGACGTCGTACGACGGCAAGATCTACTACGGTTTGAATGCGGATCGTGATGCGATGCCCGATGTGGACGTGGCATCGACGCTGGTCCAGGAAGCACTCGAGGAGTTGACGGATGCCGGTAGGTGAGAAGTGACGCGTGTCTATGTGCCGGCGACGCTCGCGATGTTGCAGAGACTCGTCGCCGACGACGAAGTGGAGGCCGTCGGCAGGACCGCCTTCACGGTGACCCCCGCCCTGCGGGAGGCGTACACCGCCGGGGACGACGAGGAACTCGCCGAGGTTGCCATGGCCGAGGCTGCGCGCGCGTCGCTGCGGCTTCTCGCAGCGGAGGAGCCGGGCGACCATCCGTCCTTCTCGTCCCGTCGTGTGGTGATCGCGGCCGACGTCGACGAGGTGAAACCGCGTCCGGATCTCGACGATGCGGTCGTCAAGCTCGCCGGGCCCGTACCGATGCGTGCGGTCGCTTCCGTGCACATCGATCTCCAGGACGCCGAGACGGACATCGCGCGGGCACGTGAGATCGTCGACGTGGCGGACCTGGGCGACGAGGAAGCCGAGTTCGTGCTCGGAGACGCCGAGGACCACGAACTGGCCTGGTACGCCGCGCAGGAACTGCCTTTTCTTCTCGAACTGCTCTGAACCGGCTGTGCTGTGAGCGCTGTCTCGCCTCAACCTACGCTTCCGTAACCTCTGATAACCTACGCGGGCGTAACCTGAGTGAGGAGAAGGAGTCGGATGGGTCTGAAGGAATGGATCGAGAAGCCTGCGGCACACGTCGCGCCCGGGGAGCGGTCGCTCTCCAACGTTCTGCGCGGCGCAGTGGCCCGGTTGACGACTCCTCTGCTCCCCGACGACTACCTCCACCTGGTGAATCCGTTGTGGTCGGCCCGTGAGTTGCGCGGGCGGATCGTCTCGGTCCGGTCCGAGACCCCCGATTCGGCGACGATCGTCATCCGGCCCGGCTGGGGATTCGACTTCGGATACGCGCCCGGCCAGTACATCGGTATCGGCCTGCACATCGACGGTCGCTGGCACTGGCGGTCCTACTCGCTGACCTCGTCGCCCACCTGGGACCACAAGGTCATCTCGATCGCCGTGAAAGCGATGCCCGAGGGCTTCCTGTCGAGTCACCTCGTCGGCGGTGTCCCGGAGGGGACGGTCGTGCGTCTCGCCGCTCCGAAGGGCGACTTCGTTCTCCCCGACCCGCCGCCGGAGAAGGTCCTCTTCCTCACGGCCGGCAGCGGTATCACGCCGATCATGTCGATGTTGCGTACCCTCGACCGGCGGGCGGCCGCGCGCGAGATCGAGTTGCCCGATGTCGTCCACCTCCATTCCGCACCGACGGCGGATCGTGTCATGTTCCGTTCCGAACTCGAGCACTTCGACGCGACGCACGAGACCTACCGGGTGCACGTCCGGCACACGCGTGAGCAGGGCAAGTTCTCCCTGTCGGAGCTCGACGACGTCTGTCCCGATTGGCGCGAGCGTCAGACCTGGGCATGTGGTCCCCAGCAGATGCTCGACGACATCTCGGCGCACTGGGCCGCAGCGGGCATCGAGGATCGTGTCCATCTCGAACGGTTCGCCGTCAGCCGCGCCGACACCTCCGGATCGGGCGGAACGATCACCTTCGCGAAGTCCGGGAAGACGGTCACGGTGGACGGTGCCACGACCATTCTCGAGGCGGGGGAGAGCGTCGGCGCGCTGATGCCCTTCGGCTGCCGGATGGGAATCTGTCAGACTTGTGTGGTGCCGCTCGAGAAGGGGCACGTCGTCGATCTGCGATCCGGCAAGGAACACGCAGAGGGCGAGCGCGTCCAGACCTGCATCTCGGCTGCCGCCGGAGACTGCACACTGGACGTGTAGACACCGACTGCACTCTGTGAAGGACCCCGCTTGGCAATCACCGACATCCGTGCGTTCTCTCATCTGACCGAAGCCGACATCGTTGCCCTGGCAAACGAATTCGACTCCATTCGACGGGATGTGGAGAACTCGCGCGGCCCGCGTGACGCTCGTTACATCCATTCCGTCATCCGCCTCCAACGTGTTCTGGAGGTCGTCGGACGGACCGTACTGTTCGGTTCGAGACGGCGGTCACGCTGGCTCGTGGGTACCGCCGCGCTGTCGCTCGCGAAGATCATCGAGAACATGGAGCTCGGGCACAATGTGATGCACGGGCAGTGGGATTGGATGAACGACCCGGAGATCCACTCCACGTCGTGGGAGTGGGATCAGACGGGACCGTCGGGACACTGGAAGCGCGCACACAATTACGCGCACCACACCTACACCAACATCGTGGGTATGGACGAGGATGTGGGATTCGGCATCCTGCGTATGACGCGCGACGAGAAGTGGCGCCCACGCAATCTCGCGCAGCCGATCGCCAACATCGTGCTCGCGCTGACCTTCGAGTGGGGTATCGCGCTGCACGACCTCTCGGCCGAGAAGGACTCCGAGGGTGTTCCTCCGGCGCAATGGAATTCGGGACCCAACAAGGAGTTCGCCGCGAAGGCCGGCCGTCAGCTCGTCAAGGATCTGGTGTTCTTCCCGGCTCTCACCGGTCCGGCCTGGCGGAGCACGTTGTCGGCGAATCTCACCGCGAACGTGGTGCGCAACATCTGGGCGTATCTGGTGATCTTCTGCGGCCACTTTCCCGACGGCGCAGAGAAATTCACCGTCGAGCACTACGAGAACGAGACGCGAGGCGAGTGGTATCTGCGTCAGTTGCTCGGCAGTGCGAACATTTCCGGTGGACGCGTGATGGATTTCCTCACCGGCAATCTCAGTTACCAGATCGAGCATCACCTGTTCCCCGACCTGCCGAGCAATCGCTATCCGGAGATCGCCGCGCGTGTGCGCGCGCTGTGCGGGAAGTACGACCTGCCGTACACCACCGGCTCGCTCGCCCGGCAGTACTTCCTCGCCCTGCGCACGATCCACAAGCTCGCGCTGCCCGACCGGTTCCTGAAGGCGTCCTCCGACGACGCTCCCGAGACCTCGTCCGAGCGCAAGTTCGAGGCGTATCGCGCGGCTGCGAACGGCGTTGTGACGGAGGCGTCCACCGGCCGCCGCCGAGGCCTGCTCACGGCGATGCGGGTCCACGCGGAGCAGGCCGTAGCAGAGCGTCGGCGTCGCCGCAGGGAATCGAAGCGTACGGGCCTTCCGGCCGCGGTGTGATTCGCGCCATACCGCGAAATCGGGGAACCTACGGAGCCGTAACTTACGGTAGGGTAGGCGCATGGCGATATCGGATGTCAAGGAGTACGCGCACCTGACGGAGGCGGACGTCGAGGCCATCGGCCGCGAACTCGACGCCATCCGGCGCGATATCGAGGAATCGCGCGGCGAGCGCGACGCGCGCTACGTCCGCAACACGATCCGGTTGCAGCGCGGCCTCGAGATCGGTGGACGTCTGGTCCTGCTCGGTTCGCACAAGCGCCCGCTGTGGCTGCTCGGCACCGGCATGCTCTCCCTGTCGAAGATCATCGAGAACATGGAGCTCGGGCACAACGTGATGCACGGGCAGTGGGACTGGATGAACGACCCCGAGGTCCACTCGGCGAACTGGGAGTGGGACAACGTCGATCCGTCGGCGCACTGGAAGATCACCCACAACTACCTGCACCACAAGTACACCAACATCCTCGGCATGGACGACGATGTGGGATACGGCCTGCTCCGCGTCACCCGCGACCAGCGATGGAAGCCGTTCTATCTCGGCAACGTGGCCTACAACGCGATTCTCGCGGCGTTGTTCCAGTACGGCATCGCCATCCAGCTGCTCGAGCTCGGCAAGGTCGTCCAGGGCCGCGACGACCGTGAGCTGACCAAGGCGCGCGGCAAGGAGGTGCTCGCCAAACTCGGCAAGCAGCATCTCAAGGACTACGTGATCTATCCGGCACTGACGGGCCGGTCGTGGAAGTCCACGATGAAGGCGAACGCCACCGCGAACTTCGTGCGCAACATCTGGACCAATGCCGTGATCTTCTGCGGACACTTCCCGGACGGCGCGGAGAAGTTCACGAAGCAGGACATCGAGAACGAGACGCGCGCCGAGTGGTATCTGCGGCAGATGCTCGGTTCGGCCAACATCTCGGGTGGCAAGGTCATGGACTTCATGACGGGCAACCTGAGCTACCAGATCGAACACCACATCTACCCGGATCTGCCGTCCAACCGGTATGCCGAGATCGCGGTGCGCGTGCGCCAGCTCTGCGAGAAGTACGACCTGCCGTACACGACAGGCCCGCTCGCCGTGCAGTACTGGAAGTCCTGGCGCACGATCGCGAAGCTGTCGCTGCCCGACAAGTACCTCAAGGACGACCGCGACGCGGCTCCGGAGACCGCCTCCGAGCGTGGTTTCGGCGGTGCCCCCGTTGTCGATCCGCAGACCGGTCGCCGTATGGGTCTGGCCACCACCATCGAGAAGACCCGTAAGCGCGGCTTCATCCGTCGCGCGCTCGGAATGCGCTGACGACAGGCACGAGAACGAACCCCGGCACCGCTCACGGCGCCGGGGTTCGCTCGTTCGATCACCAGGAGTCGTTGGAGGCCAGGGCGGTGAGCAGTTCGCGGACGGCCGTGGCCCGGCGCAGCGACTTGCCCTCGAGGGAGTCGAACGCGCATTCCGGGTCGGCCGGCGGCCCGAGATGGGTACAGCCGCGCGGGCAGTTCTCCACCGCCTCGGACAGATCCGCGAAGGCCGCGACGACGTCGTCGGGCCCGATGTGCGCGAGTCCGAACGACCGGATCCCCGGTGTGTCGACGACCCATCCGCCGCCGGGAAGGTACAGGGCCAGCGACTGCGTCGAGGTGTGGCGGCCCTTGCCCACGCCCGAGACCTCGCCCGTCGCGCGGTCGGCGTCGGGGACGAGCCGGTTCACGAGCGTCGACTTGCCGACCCCCGAGTGACCGATCAGCGCCGTCACCCGGCCGGAGAGCCGATCGGTCAGTTCGGCGAGGTCGTCGCCCTGCCCCACGAGGAGAACCGGGATGTCGAGATCGGCGAAGTGCGCGGCGAACTCGTCGGAATCGGCGAGATCGCTCTTGGTCAGCCCCAGCATGGGTCTCAGGCCGCCCGCGTAGGCGGCGACGAGGGCGCGTTCGACGAGCCCGGTCCGGGGCGGGGGATCGGCCAGTGCCACGACGATGAGCAACTGCTCCGCGTTCGCGACGACGACCCGCTCGAACGGATCGGTGTCGTCGGCGGTCCGGCGCAGGACGGTACTGCGCTCCTCGACCCGCACGATGCGCGCGAGCGTGTCGGGCCGGCCGGAGAGGTCGCCGACGACGCCGACGCTGTCGCCGACGACGATCGGCGTCCGGCCGAGTTCCCGTGCGCGCATGGCCGTGACGATCCGATCCGGATCACCCGCGAGCGCCACCCCCCACCGGCCCCGGTCGACCGAGACGACCATGCCTTCCTCCGCGTCGCGGTGGGCGGGACGGTCCTTCGTACGCGGGCGCGAGCCGCGTCCGGGACGGACCCGGACGTCGGACTCGTCGTACTCGCGCCGCCTCAGGACTCGCTCCCGGTGAGCAGCGACTCCCACAGTGTCTCGAAGCCGGGGAGTGTCTTGGCGGTGGTGCCGATGTCCTCGACCTCCACCCCGTCGACGACCAGTCCGAGGATCGCCCCGGCCGTCGCCATCCGGTGATCGGCATAGGAATGCCACACACCGCCGTGCAGGGCCGCCGGTTCGATGCGCAGCCCGTCCTCGGTCTCCGAGACCGAGCCGCCGAGCCGGCCGATCTCCGTGGCGAGGGCGGCCAGCCGGTCCGTCTCGTGGCCGCGCAGATGCGCGATACCCCGCAACTGCGAGGGCGAGGACGCGAGTGCCGCGAGTGCCGCGACGGTCGGGGTGAGCTCACCGACATCGTGCAGGTCCACGTCGATCCCCACGAGCTGTTCCGGCCCGCGCACCGTGAGTGTGCCGCCGGACCACGACACCTCGGCACCCATCCGTTCGAGGATGCCGCGGATCGCGTCGCCGGCCTGGGTCGTGGTCTCGGGCCACAGTGGTACCGACACCGCGCCTCCGGTCACCGCTGCGGCAGCGAGGAAGGGTGTGGCGTTCGACAGGTCGGGTTCGACGGTCACGTCCAGAGCCTTGATCGTCGACGGCGGCACCCGCCAGGTGTCCGGCTCCGAGGTGTCCACCACCACCCCGGCCGCACCGAGCATGTCGACCGTCATGTCGATGTGCGGCATGGACGGCACCGGTTCGCCCGCGTGGCGGACGAGCACACCCTCGTCGAATGCGGCCCCCGAGAGCAGCAGGCCCGAGACGAACTGCGACGAGGCCGACGCATCGATCGTGACCGCTCCGCCGGGCACCCTGCCGCGGCCGTGGACGGTGAACGGAAGCCGGTCGCCGTCGATGTCGGCGCCGAGTGCGCGCAGGGCGTCGAGCACGGTGCTCATCGGGCGTACCCGGGCCTGTTCGTCACCGTCGAAACGGACGTCGCCGTCGGCGAGCGCGGCCAGCGGAGGAACGAACCGCATGACCGTGCCGGCGAGCCCGCATGCCACGTCACCGCCTCGCAGCGGCCCGGGTGTCACGTCGAGCGTGGTCCCGCCGTCCTGTTCGACGACCGTCGTGCCCAGGGTGCGCAGTGCCCCGATCATCAGGTCGGTGTCGCGGCTGCGCAGCGCGCCGGTCAGGCGGGACGGGCCGTCGGCGAGTGCGGCCAGGATCAGGGCCCGGTTGGTGATCGACTTCGATCCCGGCAGCGTCACCGACGCTCGGACCGGGGACACGGCACGGGGTGCTCTCCACAGACTCACCCGACCATCTTCGCCCATCCGGCTCCGTGCGGGCATCCTCGCCCACCGTGCTCCTGCTCGACCGTGCCTCCCGACCGCCCTGTGGTCCGGGCGGTGCACACTGGCGGCATGTGCGGAAGGTATGTCTCCACGGCCGACCCGGCGACCCTCGCCGTCGAACTCGACGCGCTCGACGAGACCGGCGACGAGGGTGTCGGGCCCGACTACAACGTCGCGCCGACGACCGAGGTGCTCACCGTGGTCGCACGACACGACCGGGACGATCCCGACGGGCCTGCCCGGCGCCGCATCCGCCGTATGCGCTGGGGTCTCGTCCCACCGTTCGCCGAGGAAGTCGGTCGGAGCGCGCCGTTGATCAATGCGCGCTCCGAATCGGTGGCGACCAAACCGAGCTTCGCGCAGTCGCTGCGCTACCGGCGATGCCTCGTGCCGATGGACGGCTGGTACGAATGGCAGGTCGAGCCCGCGCCGGACGGCAGGACCCGCAAGGTGCCGTACTTCATGTCCCGGGCCGACGGGGCGCGCATCTGCATGGCCGGACTGTGGGCGGTGTGGCGAGATCCCCGTGACCCGCAGGCGGCGCCGCTGTCGAGTACCACGATCCTCACCGCGCAGTCGGTCGAACAACTCGGCAACGTGCACGAACGGATGCCGCTCATCCTTCCGGCCGACCGATGGGACGCCTGGCTCGACCCCGACAGTCTCGGTCATCCCGATCTGATCGTGCCGAGCGCCGAGGCGGTCGCGGCCGTCGAGATCCGCCGCGTTTCCCCGAAGGTCAACAGCATCCGCAACAACGGTCCCGAGCTGCTCGTGCCCGACGACGGTGCGGGCGACCAGCTGGCGCTGCTGTAGGGCCGCTCAGCGTCCGGCCGTGATGGGCGCGACGACGGCATCGGTGAGCCGGATCAAGTCGCGGGGATCCAGGTCGATCTCGAGTCCGCGCCGTCCCGCGCTGCACAGCATGCGATCCCACCGCTCGGCGGACGCGTCGACGACGGTGCGCAGATGCTTGCGCTGTCCGAGCGGAGAGATGCCGCCGAGAACGTATCCGGTCGCCCGCTCGGCAGCGGCGCGCTCCGCCATCGTGGCCTTGCCGCCCCCCAGCGCACCCGCCACGGCCTTGAGGGACAGGGTCGCCGGCACCGGGATCACCGCGACCGCGAGAGAGCCGTCCGTCAGCGAGACGACGAGCGTCTTGAAGATCTGGTCGGGCAGGACACCGAGACGCGCCCCGAGTTCCTCCACCGCCTCGGCACCGAAGGAGGCGGCTCTGGGGTCGTGCTCGTATTCGTGCACCCGATGCGCGACCTTCTCGCGCCGGAGCAGAACGGTCGCGGGAGTGGACGTCGAAGCCATCGGATCACTCTAGGCAACCCGGTGCCGGGAACAAGTACCACGGGTGCGGCGTTGAATTCCGGCGGGTGGCTCCACAGGTCGCCCGCACCCGACGATCGGAGAATTCGTGGCAGTGCTGAGCCCGCCTCGACCGGACTCGGTCCGGCGTCCCCGCGATCGGGACGCCTCCCTACCGGTAGCCTTCTCGACGGACGTCGATGAAGGGATCGGTGTGGTCGAGGAGTCTGTCGAAGAACTGACCGAGCGGTTCGAGCGGGATGCGCTTCCGTTGCTCGACCAGCTCTACGGAGCTGCGCTGCGGATGACCCGCAACCCCTCCGACGCCGAGGATCTCGTACAGGAGACGTACATCAAGGCGTTCTCCGCGTTCCGATCGTTCCGGGAGGGCACCAACCTCAAGGCGTGGATGTACCGGATCCTCACCAACACGTACATCAACTCGTATCGCAAACGGCAACGTCAGCCTGCGCAGTATCCGACCGACGAGATCACCGACTGGCAGCTCGCCGCGAATGCCGAGCATTCGTCCACCGGCCTGCGCTCGGCGGAGGTCGAGGCGCTCGACGCGCTGCCGGACGACGACATCAAGGCCGCCCTGCAGGAGCTCCCCGAGGAGTTCCGCATGGCCGTCTACTACGCCGATGTCGAAGGGTTCCCCTACAAGGAGATCGCGGAGATCATGGGGACGCCCATCGGCACGGTGATGTCGCGACTGCACCGGGGGCGCAAGCAGTTGCGCGGCCTGCTGGCCGATGTCGCGCGCGAGCGGGGTTTCGCCCGGGGCGCGGCGGTCGACGCCGCGACCGGAACATCGGATTCGACCGAGAGCGGAAAGGGAGCAGAGCAGTGAGCGAACCGGATGTCGATCGACTCGACTGCTCGGCAGTGATCGCGGACGTCTACCTGCTGCTCGATTCCGAGTGCGACGCGGGCTCCCGGGCCAAGCTGCAACGGCACCTCGACGAGTGCGGTACGTGTCTCGAGGCCTACGGCATCGAAGAGAAGATCAAGTCGCTGCTCGGACGCAAGTGCGGAGGCGAACACGCACCGGAGGGACTGCGGGAACGGCTGCTGCTGCAGATCCGCCGGACCGTCGTGGTCACGGAGATCGACAGCACCGACTGACACGAGGATCGTCCCGGGCGTGGCCCGGAACGGACCGGGGCCGGAAAGCTGCTACTTTCCGGCCCCGTCTGCAACTCAAGCGTTGGGACGCTTGCCGTGGTTGGCGGCATTGCCCTTGCGGCTGCGCTTCTTGCGACCTCGCTTACCCATGGTGGGATCTCCTTTCTCTTTCATTACAGTGTTTCACGTGCGGTCGAGTGGTCCTGTCGGCAGGTCCACCGCCGGAGCGTGAAAGAGGTGTTCGATGGCGGAAGACGTACGCGCCGAGATGGTATCGACCGTGTTCGAGGTCGTGGTGCGAGAGGGTGACGTGGTGACCGAAGGGGACACACTGGTGATCCTCGAGTCCATGAAGATGGAGATCCCCGTCCTCGCCGAGTCCGCGGGCACCGTCACATCGGTCGGTGTCGAGGTCGGCGACGTCATCCAGCAGGGCGATCTCATCGCCGTGATCTCCTGACGACGGATCTCTTCTGAGCAGGAAAGTGGTTCCCGTGTCCACACTCAGTTCGTTGCTCGCGACGTACACGGATCTTCCGGGCGCAGCCGTCGATCATCTCCAGCGTGTCGTGGGCGAGTGGCAGTTGCTCGCCGATCTCTCGTTCGCCGATGTCCTCCTGTGGGTCGATGCCGCCCCGTCCGGAATCGTGTGTGTCGCCCAGTGCCGCCCCACCACCGCGTCGACCGTCATCCCCGAGGACGCTGTCGGCACGGTCGTCTCCGACGACGAACATCCTTACGTGCGAAAGGCTTTCGAGACCGGGGAGATCGTCGAGGTCAAGTCGTCCGCCGGCGGCGGGATCAACACCCGTCAGGCCGTGCCGGTCCGCTGGGGCGGCCGGGTCGTCGGAGTGCTCAGCCGCGACGCGGCGCGGGTGTCACGCCGGTCGGCGAGCGCTCTGGAAACCGCCTACCTCGAATGTGCCGACGATCTCTACCGCATGATCAACGAGGGCACCTTCCCCACGCCCGAAACGCGCTCGGACACCAAGTCGAGCCCGCGGGCAGGGGACGGTTTCATCCGCCTCGATCGTCAGGGCCGGGTCGTCTACGCCAGCCCCAACGCGCTGTCGGCCTACCACCGCATGGGTCTCAATTCCGATCTGATCGGGCAGGATCTCGTGGAGACGACCCGCGCGCTGGTCACCGATCCGTTCGAGAGCCGCGACGTCACCGACTACCTGCGCGGCGCCGTCGAGGGACGTCTCGGACAGCGGATGGAGGTCGAGGCACGCGGCGCGACGGTCCTGATCCGGGCCCTGGTCCTGAATCCGGGCGGGCGGATCGAGGGTGCCGCGGTGATCGTGCGCGACGTCACGGAGGTCAAGCGGCGCGACCGTGCGCTGCTCAGCAAGGACGCGACCATCCGGGAGATCCATCATCGGGTCAAGAACAACCTGCAGACGGTCGCGGCGCTGCTGCGACTGCAGGCCCGGCGGACCGGGAACACGGAGGCCCAGCAGGCCCTCGGTGAAGCGGTGCGCCGTGTCACCTCCATCGCCCTGGTGCACGAGGCGCTGTCGATGTCCGTGGACGAGGAGGTCGATCTCGACGGTGTCTTCGATCAGCTGATCCCGATCGTGGTGGACGTGTCCACGGTGGGCAGCCAGATCCGGGTGCGCCGGGAGGGTGATCTCGGGGTGTTTCCCGCCGACCGTGCGACGCCGCTGGTGATGGTCCTGACCGAGCTCGTCCAGAACGCCGTCGAGCACGCCTTCGAGCCCGGAGTGAACGGCACCGTCACGGTCAACGCCCAGCGTTCGGCGCGCATGCTCGATGTCGTGGTGCGGGACGAGGGGAAGGGACTGCCCGAGGGGTTCAGTCTCGAATCGTCCAACCGCCTGGGGTTGCAGATCGTCCGGACGCTCGTCGCCGCCGAACTCGGCGGGACGTTGGAACTCGCGGCCAACGAGAGCGGCGGAACCGACGCGCGGCTGCAGTTGCCGCTGGGGAAGGTCCAGGTGCCCTGACCGAGGTGCCGCGGCCTCCGCTGCGGTGCCCGAACGTTCGAAGGCCCGGCCCCCCGCGGGGGACCGGGCCTTCGAACGTTTCGGAGTGCTCAGACCGCCGTGCGGGCCCGGGTGCGTGCGTTGCGGCGCTTGAGGGCGCGACGCTCGTCTTCGCTCATGCCGCCCCAGACGCCGGCGTCCTGGCCGGATTCGAGTGCCCAGGACAGGCATTCGGCGGTGACAGGGCAACGGTTGCACACGAGCTTGGCATCCGCGATCTGCGCGAGAGCCGGGCCGCTGTTCCCCACGGGGAAGAACAGTTCCGGATCCTCGTCGCGGCAGATGGCCTTGTGGCGCCAGTCCATGCTTCTACTCTCCTTCGATGGTGCGTGTGCACCGGCTGATTGGTCATTGCGTGTTCACGCGTGCGGCGCGGAGTATTTCCGCGCGGTTACTTGTGAATGCTTTCACGAACGCGCGTGGAGTCAATAGAATCGACCACGATCGTGGGGAAGCTCACGATTGAGTGAGCTACGAGTTCGCCAATCCCTCTTTGTACACCGATTCCCGCGAGAACGTCACCGTAATCACAGAATTCGTGCTTCTCTTTCGGGTCCGAGAAGGCTATACGGCTCCGGCGCGAGGTATGACGACATCGAGAATCGAGGGTACCGACACGAACTCGACCTCGCTGCGGAGCCCGAGATAGTCACCGTCCACCTGGAGACCGATGGGCCGCGACGATCGAGCGACCACTCGGGAGATGTCGTCCGCGCGGACGAGATGCGGGGAGGCCGGGTCGCCGTGCGCGGCGAGGAGCTGCCGCACCACGCGGAGGCTGGGGAACACCCGGGTCGTCGTCATCGCGAAGACGCCGAGCCCGGTCTCGAAGGAGGTGCCGGGATTCGTGTGCACGGGCCGGGCTTCGAGATAGGTCCACGGACTCGAGTTCGACACGAACGCGTAGTGCACACCCGTGATCGGCTCGAGACCGGGTATCTCGAGCGTGAGAGCCGGTTGCTCGCGTTTGGAAGCGAAGAACCGGCCGATCGCATGTCGTACGTAGCGCGCCGTGGTGACCTTCTTCCCGTCGGCGCGGGCGAGGTCGATCGCCTCGCACACCTGGGCGTCGAGGCCGAGACCGGCATTGAAGGTGAACCACCGTCCGTCGCAGTGGCCGAGTCCGATGCGTGCGATCGTTCCGTCCTGCAGCGACTCGAGTACCTGCTGTGTGGCTTCGAGGGGATCGGCGGACAGCCCCAATGATCGTGCGAACACATTGGCCGAACCGCCGGGAACCACCGCAAGGCGCGGGAGCGTGGGGTCGGCCGAGCGGTCCGGAGACGGTCCGAGCAGGCCGTTGACGATCTCGTTGACGGTGCCGTCGCCGCCGTGCGCGACGATCACATCCATCCCGTCGGCGTGCGCCGACCGCGCGAGTTCGGCGGCGTGCCCCCGGTGGGTCGTGTGCGCGACGGTCAGCGCGAGCCGCCCTCTCAGGGCGTGAGCGAGGCGGTCGCGACCGGCAGGAGTGGTCGTCGTCGCATTCGGGTTCACGATCAGCAGGGCGCGCACGGAACATCAGCCTAAGTGCTGCCCCGCGGGTCCACTACGCTGGACGGGTGCCTCTCGAAACACCTCGCAGCAGTGTCCCGACGACCGTGCGTGCCGCCGGTTGGCTCGTCGTCCTCGAGGGTGTCGTGGCGATGGCGTTCGCGGTCTACTCGGTGATCCGGGCACTGTCGGGCGAGCACGATCAGACGGTGAGCAACGGTTACGGCCTCGCACTGTGGCTGATGATCCTGTTCGGTGGCGTTCTGGCCGCCGGGATCGCCCTCGTGCGCGGCGTGCGGTGGGGACGTTCCGTCGCGGTGCTGGCGCAATTGCTGTTGCTGCCCGTGGTGTGGTCGTTGCTGACCGATTCCCATCAGCCCGTCCCGGGCACGTTGCTGGCGCTCGTGGTCGTACCGACCCTCGTCCTGTTGTTCAGCCCGCCCACGACGAGGTGGCTGGCGCACGAGTACGCGCCCGACAGTCCGGAGGAGTGAACCGCCGGGTCGTCAGCCGGCGGCCGCGCTCCCGCTGCCGAGGGCACGCAGCGCCGAACCGCTGAGCCGGAAGGTCGTCCACTCGTCCTGGGGCACGGCACCGAGCGCGCGGTAGAACCCGATCGACGGTTCGTTCCAGTCCAGCACGGACCAACTGAGGCGGGTGTACCCACGCTCCACGCATTCCTCGGCCAGCGCCGCCAGCAGGGCACGGCCGTATCCCTTCCCGCGATGTTCCGGCCGGACGAACAGGTCCTCGAGATAGATGCCGTGCACACCGTCCCAGGTGGAGAAGTTCCGGAACCACAGCGCGACACCGACGACCTTCCCCGGAGCCTCGGCCTCGGTGCGGTCCTCCGCGACGTGCGCGTAGACCGAGGGGTCCGGCCCGAAGAGGGCGTCGTGGATCTGCTCGGGCACCACGGTGCACTCGTGCCGGGCCTTCTCGTATTCGGCGAGGTCGTAGATCAGGCCGGTGACGGCCTCGACGTCCTCCGGTGTGGCTCTGCGGATCACGACGGACTTCCTCCTGCTGGCTCGTATTGCGGTTTGTCTCGCACTCGGCGGTCGAGTACGCGAGGATCTGATCCGTGGCAACGGTACTTGCGGTGGCAAATCAGAAGGGTGGCGTCGCCAAGACGACCACCGTCGCGTCGTTGGGCGCGGCGTTGTCGGCCCTCGGCCGGCGGGTGCTCGTCGTCGACCTCGACCCCCAGGGATGTCTGACCTTCTCGCTCGGACACAATCCGGACAAGCTCGACCAGTCCGTGCACGACGTGCTCGTGGGGAACGTCGAGACGAAGGACGTGCTGCTCGACACGGCGGAAGGGATGTCGTTGCTCCCGGCGACCATCGACCTCGCGGGCGCCGAAGCGATGCTCCTCATGAGGCCCGGGCGCGAGTACACCCTGAAGCGGGCGCTCGCGACCGTCGAGGACGATTACGACGTCGTCATCGTCGACTGTCCGCCCTCGCTCGGGGTCCTCACCCTCAACGGACTGACCGCGGCACGCTCCGTGCTGGTGCCCCTGCAGTGCGAGACCCTCGCGCACCGAGGGGTGGGGCAACTGTTGCGGACGGTGAACGAGGTCAAGCAGATCACGAACCCGGATCTCGAGCTGCTCGGCGCGTTGCCGACCCTGTACGACTCGCGGACCACGCACAGCCGCGACGTGCTCGCGGATGTCTCCGACCGATACGACCTGCCGGTGCTGGCTCCGCCCGTTCCCCGGACCGTCCGTTTCGCCGAAGCGTCCGCCTCGGGGGCGACAGTGCTGGCCGGGCGCCGGAACAAGGGGGCGGAGGCCTACCGCACGCTCGCCGGGAATCTCCTCCGGTACTGGTCCGGCGAAGCCGGACTCGAGGTCCTGGACACCACCCTCACCGACTGAACCGGTACGCCTTCTCCTCTGCCGGACTCGCCCGTCGACACGGCGCTGGGAGCGCCCGTCAACGCAGCGCTGGGAGCGCCCGTCAACGCAGCGCCACGAGTGCGTCGCCGCGCTGCTCGACGACGACGTCCCCGGTCACCGAGACGTTCACCGACTCGACCTCGCCCCGCTCGACGGCAATGCGCACTCCGGGTACGCCGGTCGCCGCGTCGACCCCCACCAGGGCGTCCTCGACGGGGAGCAACAGGGAACCGGCCATGACGTCACCGTTGCCGAGAGTGCCCTCGAGAGTCCAGCGGGGAGCGAAGTCGGTGGTGGACAGCGCGACGGTGTCCCGTCCCGTCCACCACACCAGTACTCCGCCGCGTTCGACGGCAGGGGCCTGCGCTGCTCCTGCGGGTCGCGGCAGGGGATGAGTGTCGACGAGGGTGCCGTCGCCGTCGAACACCTCGATGCGCGGACCGGCGGCGCCACCCGGCGGCAGGTAGACGGCAGTGTGGTCGCCGACCACCGCGACGATGCGCGAGTCGGTCCCGCGCCCGGCGTCGGGCAGCACCGAGGAGGCGTATTCCACGGGTTTCTGGCTGTCCTCGGGTGTGGGATCGAGAAGGGTGAGCCGGTTGGACGGCTCGTTCGCGCACTGCTCGAGCACCGCGAGTACCTCGGCTCCGGAATCCGCCGAGAGCAGCTCGCATCCGGACCGGGGCTGGGCGTTCGGGTTCACGGGAGCGCCGACCCGTCCGTACTCGACGGTGCGTACGAGATCGGAACGCCACATCTCGAGCCGGGTGGAACCGAGCGCGATGAGATGGGAACCGGTGTCGACGAGCCGGACGGGGTCGTCGATGTCCCCGGTGCGCTGGGCACCGCGCGCGCCGGTGGAGGCGTCGAGCGCGGTGATCTGTCCGCATCCTCGCGGGTCGTGGTAGACGGAGATCACGTCGCCCCACGCCTCGGTGGCCGTACACAACTCGCGGTCCCGTTCGTATCGCCACCGCTCGTCACCCGAATACGGGTCCCGGCCGATCACCGAACCGCCGTCGGCAGTCGCGATCGTGCCCCCGGCCGTGACGGGTGCGGTCGTCGCGGTGCTCGGAGCACGCCATATCTCGGCGAGGCTGCGTGGCAGCGACTGCGGGGCCGCCGGGGGTGGGACGGGCCCGTCCCAGGTGGTCGACGTGGTGCCCCGGGCATCCGACTGCAGCCAGACGACACTCGCCGCCACCAGAGCGGTGACGACGAGTGCGGCTGCGACGAGAAGGTCGGTGCGGGTGCGTCGCTCGGGCGCGAGCACGTAGCTACCGGGCAGGTGACGTCGAGACCGTTTCCACGTTCGACGTGTCGGACTGATCCGTGTGCGCGGCCGTGCCGTCGCTCGACCCGTTGCGGCGGCGGCGCCGACGACGACGCGCCGGAGCGGATCCTTCGGTCTTCTCGCTCCGGTCCGGGGACTCCGACTGCGCGGCGGCCGTCTCGGAAGCCGGCTTACCGTCGGTCGCGGAACCCTCGGTGGCGGACGTGTCGGTCGCGGAGGCGTCCACCGTCCTGCCACGCACGGTACGGCGGCGCACCCGGTTGCGCTTCGGCCGCGACCCGGCTTCACGTGCCGGACGTTCGGGCTTCTCGCCGTCCTCGGCGGGAGCGGGTGCGGCCTTGCGGACGCGGCCCGTGGCATCGGTGGGGATGCTCAGCTCTTCGAACAGGTGCGGGGAGCTCGAGTAGGTCTCGACGGGATCCGGCATACCGAGATCGAGCGCTTTGTCGATGAGCTGCCAGCGCGGCACGTCGTCCCAGTCCACGAGGGTGATCGCGATACCGGTGCGGCCCGCGCGACCGGTGCGGCCGATGCGGTGCACGTAGGTCTTCTCGTCCTCGGGGCACTGGTAGTTGATGACGTGCGTCACGTCGTCGATGTCGATACCGCGGGCGGCGACGTCGGTGGCGACGAGCACATCGATCTTGCCGTTGCGGAACCGGTCGAGTGCCTTCTCCCGGGCGATCTGGCCCAGGTCGCCGTGCACTGCTCCACAGGCGAAGCCACGCTCGACGAGATCGTCCGCGACCTTCTGCGCGGTGCGCTTGGTGCGGGTGAAGATCATGGTCGCGCCCCGGCCCTCGGCCTGCAGCACGCGGGCGACGAGTTCGGCCTTGTCGAGCGCGTGCGCGCGGTAGACGTGCTGCTGGGTGCGCTCGTGGACGGCCGACGATTCGGCCTCCTCGGCACGGATGTGCGTTGGGCGGTTCAGAAACGTCCGCGCCAGAGTGATGATCGGGCCGGGCATGGTGGCCGAGAACAGCATCGTCTGGCGACGCTCGGGGACCATGGTGAGGATGCGTTCGATGTCGGGCAGGAAGCCGAGGTCGAGCATCTCGTCGGCCTCGTCCATCACGAGCACGCCGATCTTGCCGAGGATCAGATGTCCCTGGTTCGCGAGGTCGAGCAGGCGTCCCGGGGTTCCGACGACGACGTCGACACCCTTCTTCAGCTGATCGATCTGCTGCTCGTAGGGCCGGCCGCCGTAGATGGCGAGGACCTCGAGGTTCTTCTTGCCGCTTCCGGGCAGGTATTTCGACGCGTTCTCGAGGTCGTGCGTGACCTGCACGCACAGCTCGCGGGTGGGGACGATGACCAGCGCCCGCGGAGTGCCGTCGAGAGTGGTGGTACCCGACCCCTCGGTGGCGATGCGATGCAGGAGCGGGACGCCGAAGCCGAACGTCTTGCCCATGCCCGTGCGGGCCTGGCCGATGAGGTCGTCGCCCGCGAGGGCGAGGGGGAGTGTCAGCTCCTGGATTGCGAAAGTGCGTTCGATTCCCACCTCGGACAGGGCGCGGACGATCTCGTCGCGCACGCCGAGTTCGGCGAAGGTGGGGGAGACGTAAGTGGAATCGAGAGTTGCGGAGACGGTCGTCTCGCTCGCGTCGTCTTCGTGGTCGATGGTGATCTTGCTCAGGGGTCCGGCCTTCCTGGTCTCGGCACGCACGCTCGAGGGAGAAAGGCGACCGGCCTGCATCTCAGCGCGAGCGGTCGACGACCAGGCTCGGCGAAGCGCGGCAACGGTCCGCAATTCGGGTGCGCGCACATATCTCGGGAGCTCGCGGGCCACTGTCGGCGGCTCGAAGCGCGGGCTCCTCGAACCATTGTACCGGTCCGGTGCATTCCACGAGGTGGTACTACGCTTCCTCGTCATGGGAGCCGAATTGCCGCCGTCCACATCAGAGTCCGGCACGACGCCGGACGGACCCGCAGTCCCCGCCGATCATCCCGGCGTCGCCGAGTTGTTCGCCGTGCTCGCGTACGGCGAGATCTCCGCCTTCTACCGCCTCTCCGAGGATGCCCGGTTCTCCCCGTCGCTGCGGGGGCGGGTCGCGCTCGCCAGCATGGCGGCGGCCGAGATGAGCCACTTCGAGACGTTGCACGCCGCGCTCACCGATCGCGGCGTCGAGATCTACACGGCGATGGAGCCCTACCGGAAGGCCCTCGACGCGTACCACGCGTCGACCACGCCGTCGACCTGGCTCGAGGTGCTCGTCAAGGCGTATGTCGGCGACGGCATCGCAGCGGACTTCTACTGTGAGATCGCCGACATGCTCGACCCCGAGGTCTCCGCGGTGGTGCGGGAAGTGCTCGCCGAGACCGGCCACTCGGAGTTCGTGGTGCAGGAGGTCCGGCAGGTGGTCGAGCGGAGTCCGCTGCAGAAGGACCGGCTGATGCTGTGGGGACGCCGTCTGCTCGGCGAGGCCATCACGCAGGCGCAGTACGTCCTCGCGCAGAACGAGGAACTCGCCGAGCTGGTCATTCTCGCGTCCGGCGACCTGACGAACATCGCGGCACTGTTCGATCGCATGCAGGTCGAGCACGCCGAACGGATGGCAGTGCTCGGACTGCACTAGCCTTGCGTTGACAGCAGTACACGCTCGGTTTTCATGCAGCATGAGATTCGGAGGTCCACCGTGGAGGTCAAGATCGGCGTCGCGGACAGCCCGCGCGAAGTTGTCGTCGTCAGCGACCAGGCGCCCGACGAGGTGGAAAAGCTCGTGAGGGACGCGCTGAACGGCGCCGACGACGGAGTGCTCGCACTGGTCGACGAGAAGGGCCGCAAGGTCCTCGTGCAGGCCGCCAAGATCAGTTACGTCGACATCGGTCCTGCCTCCCTGGGCAAGGTCGGCTTCGCCGCCAGCTGAGACGGACAGACGAGAACGGGCCGGGGCGTTTCGCCCCGGCCCGTTCGCCGTCCGTGTGTGCCTGCGCTCGGCGCGCTGTGCCTGCCTGTCAGCGTCGGCGGAGCTCGGGCTGGAGCGGCACGTGCTTGAGGCCTCCCCAGGCCAGAGCGACCGTCGTGTCGACGGCGTCCTCCTTGGGGATCGGGCGCGCGGCGTCGAGCCAGTAGCGGGCCGTGAACTGGCTCGTTCCCACCAGACCGACCGCCAGGATGCGAGCGCGATAGGGGTCGAGACCGGAATCGTGGCTGACGAGGTCGAAGACGGCATCGACGCACGCCTCGGTGGCCTGCTCGACGCGCCGGGAGACCTGCGGTTCCCCCATCAGATCCGACTCGAACACCAGCCGGAAGCCCTGGCTGTCGTTGTCGACGAAATCGAAGAAGGCCTGCACCGCCGCGCGCACGCGCTGCCGGTTGTCGGTGGTGGACCGCAGTGCCTGGCGCACACCGTTGATGAGGGTGTCCACATAGTTCTGGAGCACGGCGCAGTAGAGCTCGAGCTTGCCGGGGAAGTGCTGGTACAACACCGGCTTGCTGACGCCGGCGCACTCGGCGATCTCGTCCATCCCGGCGGAGTGGTAGCCGCGTGTGACGAATACCTCGCTGGCGGCCTCGAGCAACTGGGCGCGACGTTCGTCACGTGGCATCCGGGCGCCCCGTTTGGCGTTCGAATTGCCCCGGCCGGAGGCTCGTTCGGTGACGTCGGTCATGCTTACTCCCAATCTGCACTACCCCGAGAGTGGCGTGTGCCACCTCGGCGCTCCTCGTCTCTGCAGGTTACAGGTGAACCCGCTCGTCGAACGGACCGCCCTACCGAGCGGTATTCGTTTCGTGGCACAGACAGGGGCGCTCCGTTCGGCGACCCGGATATCGAAACGGTCTCGATATGACATTCTGGCATCCGTGATCGAGCGAGGAGGAATGCGCGAGAGCAGGGGTCCGCAAGGTTCTTCCCCCGTACCGTCGGCGTCGTCGCAGCCGCGGAGAAATACCGGACAGACCGATTCGGCAGGACGCCGGTCGCATCAGCCCCTGCGGGCGGTGTGGGATCCGGTGGGAGGGCCGGCCCGGCCGCCCCGCAGGCCGCGACCCGAACGGAACGTCCGCAAGCAGTCCCGTCTGGGCAGGTTCGTGGCCGCCTACGGTTGGCGCGCCTACGCCGTACCGGTCCTCGCCCTGGTCACCGTGATCGTGCTGTGGGACGCGGTCCGGACCGCAGGAGTCACCGAGGGCTCGGAGGAGACGACCGCCACGGGCGGTGACACCGAGTTCCTCGTCGAGGCACCGCAACCCGACAGCACTTCTCCGGAGACACTCGAATCGGGCGCGCTGCCCGAAGGCGGTCCGTTCACGGAGGTGGGTGGCCGCGAATGGCGGGTACTGCCCGGAACCACCGAGCAGGTGGGCGCGGGGCAGAGCCGCGTGTTCACCTACACGGTGGAGCTGGAGGAGGGGATCGACACCACCGGCTACGGCGGTGACACGGCGTTCGCGACGATGGTGGACCGGGTCCTCGCCGACCCGCGGAGCTGGATCGGAGACCCCGCTCTCGCCTTCCGTCGCATCGACACCGGGCAGCCGGACTTCCGGATCTCCCTCACCTCGCAGATGACCGTTCGCGAAGGATGCGGCTACGACATCCCCCTCGAAGGGTCGTGTTTCAACCCGTCGAAGGGGCGGGTGTTCCTCAACGAGGCACGGTGGGTGCGGGGAGCCGTCGCCTTCGAGGGAGACATCGGTTCCTACCGGCAGTACCTCGTCAACCACGAAGTGGGACACGCGATCGGTCTGGCCCGGCACGACGCCTGCACGACCGACGGGGGTCTCGCGCCGATCATGATGCAGCAGTCCTTCGGTACCGCCAACGACGACATCGCCCGCCTCGATCCGGACGGCCCCGTGCCGGCCGACGGACTGCGCTGCCGCTTCAATCCGTGGCCCTATCCGCGAGCGTGACCTCCGGGACGTGCTCCCGGACCGGAAACGACGGGAATGGGACAATGGGCGGTGACTCGAGATGCACCGCGACAGGAGATCCCGTGACCGCAACCACACCGCCGGAGCACCGTCCCCTTCCGCCCCTGGTGGAACCCGGCGCGGAACTCGGTCGCGACGAGGTCGCGCGATACAGCCGCCACCTGATCATCCCGAACGTCGGAGTGCTCGGCCAGCGACGCCTGAAGAACGCGCGGGTGCTGTGCATCGGCGCCGGGGGACTGGGCTCGCCGGCGCTGCTGTATCTCGCCGCGGCGGGCGTGGGAACGATCGGCATCGTCGAGTTCGACCGGGTCGAGACGTCCAACCTGCAGCGGCAGGTCGTCCACGGACGTTCCGACGTCGGCCGGCCGAAGGGGGAGAGCGCCCGGGACAGCATCCTGGCGATCAACGACGGAGTGGATGTCCGGCTGCACGAGATCCGGTTGGATCGGGACAACGCGGTCCCGCTCTTCGAGCAGTACGACCTGATCCTCGACGGCACCGACAACTTCGCGACCCGCTATCTCGTGAACGACGCCGCGGTCCTCGCCGGCAAACCCTACGTCTGGGGATCGATCTTCCGTTTCGAAGGCCAGGTGTCGGTGTTCTGGGAGGAGGCCCCGTACGGGCGCGGTCTGAACTACCGCGATCTCTATCCCGAGGCGCCGCCGCCGGGCATGGTTCCGTCCTGCGCCGAGGGCGGAGTCCTCGGGGTCCTGCCCGGCACGATCGGGACGGTCATGGCCACCGAGGCGATCAAACTGATCACCGGGATCGGTGAGCCGCTGCTCGGACGCCTCATGATCTACGACGCGCTCGCGATGTCGTTCCGTACCGTGACCCTGCGCCGCGATCCGGGACGGCTGCCCGTCACCGAACTCGTCGACTACGAGGCCTTCTGCGGCGTCGTCCCGGAGGCCGCCGCGTCGACACGGTCGGCGATCACCCCCACCGAGCTGCGCCGGATGCTCGACGAGGGGCGTGAGGTCGCGTTGATCGACGTCCGCGAACCCGTCGAGTGGGACATCGTGCGTATCGACGGTGCCCGCCTCGTGCCGAAGGGCCGGATCGTCTCGGGCGCCGCTCTCGCCGAGCTGCCGCAGAACACTCCGATGGTGCTGTACTGCAAGACGGGGGTCCGTTCGGCCGAGGCCCTCGACGTGCTCGTACGTGCGGGATTCTCGGACGCGACACACCTGCACGGCGGCGTGATCGCCTGGGCGCAGCAGGTGGACACGTCGCTGCCCGTGTACTGAAGGAGACCTCGTTGTGACCTGAAACAGCGGAGTGCCTTCCGGTTGCGAGCGGTTTCCGGCGGTAGGTTGAGCCCCGTGAGCTCACTCGAACCGCCTCAGCACGTGTGCTCCACGTTCGGTCTCCGCGATGTCGAACCGGTCCCGCTCGGGCCCGACTGGGACGGAGGTTTCCGGTGTGGGGACGTCGTGTTGTCCCGAGTCGCCGATCATGCCCGCGCGGCGTGGTCCGCCAAGGTGAGGGAGACCCTCACCGTCGACGGGGTACGGCTGGCACGTCCGGTGCGGTCCACCGACGGTCGCTACGTCGTCTCCGGCTGGCGTGCCGACACCTACATCGTGGGTACTTCCGAGCCCCGGCACGACGAGGTGGTGTCGCTGTCGCTGCGCTTGCACACGGCGACGGCGCAGCTCGAACGTCCTCGTTTCCTCATGCAACCACCGGTCGCGCCCTGGGAGGACGTCGACGTCTTCGTCGCCGCCGATCGCGCGGCCTGGGAGACCGTACCGCTGCGCAGCGCCCGGGCGGCGGGTGCGCCCGAGGCCACGACCCCCGACGGTCGCAAGAGCCTCGACCTGATCAACCAGCTCGCGACCTTCCGCAAGCCGGTACATCTGCCCGACCAGCTCGTCCACGGCGACCTGTTCGGAACGGTCCTGTTCGCCGGGCGCGCGGCCCCGGGACTGACCGACATCACCCCCTACTGGCGTCCCGCTTCATGGGCGGCGGCCGTCGCAGTGGTCGACGCGCTCTCGTGGGGAGGTGCCGACGAGGGACTGATCGGCCGGTGGGAGGACCTGCCGGAGTGGCCGCAGATGCTCCTGCGGGCGGTGATCTTCCGTCTGGCCGTGCACGCACTGCACCCCCGGTCGACGGAGGACGCCTTCCCGGGTCTGGCGCACACCGCCGATCTGGTGCGCTTCCTGCTGTAGGCGGTGGCCCCCACAAGACGGGGCCTCACATCGGGCGCCGGCCCGGGGTGAGCAACTCTTGACGCGCCGGTCACCGCGGGCAGCACCGTGGCAACACCCGTTTCCTAACTTGGGATCATCACAGATCCCGAGGAGGAGCGGCGATGACGACCTTGGTCGAAAAAGAAAGTCTCCGAGACAAAATCGCGCGTAAGCACTACATCGAACGGTGGGACGCCGAAGATGTCGACGCGTGGGAGGCCGGGGGCAAGCAGGTCGCCAAGCGCAACCTGATCTGGTCGGTGATCGCCGAACACGTCGGCTTCTCCGTCTGGTCGGTCTGGTCGGTCATGGTGCTGTTCATGCCCACCGAGGTGTACGGCATCGATGCGGCGGGCAAGTTCTTCCTGGTCGCGGTGCCCACGCTCGTCGGGGCGATCCTGCGCATCCCCTACACCCTCGCCACAGCCCGTTTCGGTGGCCGCAACTGGACGATCTTCAGCGCCCTCGTGCTGCTGATCCCCACCCTCGGGGCGCTCTACCTGATGCTCGATCCCGGTCACTCCTACACGACCTTCATGCTGGTCGCGGCGCTTGCCGGGGTCGGCGGCGGCAACTTCGCCTCGTCGATGACCAACATCAACGCCTTCTACCCGCAGCGGCTGAAGGGCTGGGCTCTCGGCCTCAATGCCGGTGGCGGGAACATCGGGGTACCGGCCATCCAGTTGATCGGCCTGCTGGTGATCGCAACGGTCGGCAACACCGAACCCTGGATCGTGTGTGCGGTCTATCTCGTCCTGTGCGCCGTGGCGGCTCTCGGTGCCGCACTGTTCATGGACAACCTCGGTGACCAGAAGGCCGACCTGCGGGCGATGGGGACGGCCCTGAAGTTCCGCGACTCGTGGATCATCTCCTTCCTCTACATCGGCACCTTCGGTTCGTTCATCGGCTTCAGCTTCGCCTTCGGCCAGGTTCTGCAGATCAACTTCCTCGCCGGCGGGGACACCCCTGCTCAGGCCGCACTGCACGCCGCACAGATCGCCTTCATCGGCCCCCTGCTCGGATCCATCTCCCGCCCGCTCGGCGGGAAACTCGCCGACCGCATCGGCGGGGGCCGGATCACCCTCTACACCTTCGTCGCGATGGCTCTGGCCGCAGCGGTGCTCATCGTCGCCGGAACGCTCGACGACGCCACCGCAGGTGCTGCCTCCGGTGGCGTGTTCGCCGCGATGGTGCTCGGTTTCATCGCCCTGTTCCTGCTCTCGGGACTGGGCAACGGCTCGGTCTACAAGATGATCCCGTCGATCTTCGAGGCACGTGCGCAGAGCCTCGACGGCCTCGACCGTGACGAGAAGGCCGCTTGGTCGCGCAGCATGTCGGGGGCTCTCATCGGATTCGCCGGTGCCATCGGTGGCCTCGGCGGCGTCGGAATCAATCTGGTCTTCCGCGCCTCCTACGGAGGTCAGGCCCAGTCCGCGACGATGGCCTTCTGGGTCTTCGCGATCTTCTACCTCGTGTGTATCGCGGTGACCTGGTTCGTCTTCCTCCGGCACCCCCGTTCGGCCTCCCCGAGCGATCCGGCCACCGAGGTCCCCGCTCCGGCCCGCGTCGCGGTCTGACCGGTCACCGGCACGAAGAAGGAGAAGTCATGAGCCGCAAGAACGTCGTCGTCGTCGGACACGGAATGGTCGCGCACCGCTTCGTCGAGGCCCTGCGGGCCCGTGACGAACAGGCGACCTGGTCGGTGACGGTCCTCGGAGAGGAGGCCGACGCAGCCTACGATCGTGTCGGTCTGTCGTCGTACATCGGGTCCTGGGATCGCAAGGAGCTCGCCCTCGCCGGAAACGACTACGCCGCAGACGATCTGGTCGATCTCAGGGTAGGCGTCCGTGCCGCGGGAATCGACCGCTCGGCGCGTACCGTGACCACCGAGGACGGCGACGTTCTGCCCTACGACGCGCTCGTCCTCGCGACCGGCTCCTATCCGTTCGTGCCGCCCGTGCCCGGGCACGATCTGCCGGGCTGTTTCGTCTACCGCACCCTCGACGATCTCGACGGCATCCGGGCCGCGGCAGACCGGGCGAAGAGCAGCGGACGTGCCGGCGTGGTCATCGGGGGTGGTCTGCTCGGCCTCGAAGCGGCCAACGCGCTGCGCCTGCTGGGCGTGACCCCGCACGTCGTCGAGTACAACGACCGGCTCATGCCGGCCCAGGTCGACGAGGGCGGTGGCCGTGTCCTGGACCGGCTCGTCACCGATCTCGGCCTCGTCACCCACACCGGGGTGGCCACCGAGAAGATCGAATCCGGGCCGGACGGCCTGCAGGTGGCACTGTCGGACGGAAGCGTCCTCGACGCCGGGCTCGTGATCTTCTCTGCCGGTGTCCGCCCCCGCGACGAACTCGCCCGCGCAGCGGAACTCGATCTCGGTGCGCGCGGAGGTGTACTCACCGACCGCGGATGCCGCAGCATCACCGACGAGGCCGTCTACGCGATCGGTGAGTGCGCCGCGGTCGAGGGCACCTGTTACGGGCTCGTCGCTCCCGGCTACAGCACCGCCGAAGTGGTCGCCGACCGGCTCGTGGGTGGTACCGCCGAATTCCCGGGCGCGGACCTGTCGACCAAGCTCAAACTGCTCGGAGTGGACGTCGCGAGCTTCGGAGACGCACACGCCAGGACCGCGGGTGCTCTGGAAGTCGTGCTGTCCGACGCTGCGAAGGGCACCTACGCCAAGCTCGTCGTCTCCGACGACGCGAAGATCCTGCTGGGCGGCATCCTCGTCGGGGACGCCTCGGCATACGGCACCCTGCGTCCGCTCGTCGGTCGTGAACTCCCGGGCGATCCGGCCTCGCTCATCTCTCCGGCGGGTGAGAAGCCCGGTGCGGGTTCACTTCCCGACGACGCCGAGGTCTGCTCGTGCAACGGTGTGACCAAGGGTGCGATCTGCGGGGCGATCGCCGAGGGTGCCTGCGACATCGCGCAGATCAAGTCCTGCACCGGAGCCGGCACCACCTGCGGCGGCTGCCTTCCGAGCGTGAAGCAACTGCTCGCGCAGTCGGGGGTGCAGATCTCCAAGGCGCTGTGCGAGCATTTCGAACAGTCCCGCGCGGAGCTCTTCCAGATCGTCCAGGCGACCGGCATCCGCACGTTCTCCGCGCTCATCTCGCAGTACGGCAGCGGACGCGGTTGCGACATCTGCAAACCGGTGGTCGCCTCGATCCTCGCCTCCACCGATTCCGACCACATCCTGCACCGGCAGCAAGCGGGCCTGCAGGATACGAACGACCACTTCCTCGCCAACATCCAGAAGAACGGCACCTATTCGGTCGTACCGCGTATGCCCGGTGGTGAGTGCACCCCTGAACAGCTCATCGTGATCGGTGAGGTCGCACGCGATTTCGGTCTCTACGTGAAGATGACCGGCGGCCAGCGCATCGACCTGTTCGGCGCGCGCGTCGAACAGCTCCCGCAGATCTGGAAGCGGCTCGTCGACGCCGGGATGGAATCCGGCCAGGCGTACGGCAAGTCGCTACGCACCGTCAAGAGCTGCGTCGGATCCACCTGGTGCCGGTACGGTGTCCAGGACTCGGTGGCAATGGCCGTCGCCCTCGAGCTGCGCTACCGCGGGTTGCGGTCGCCGCACAAGCTGAAGATGGGTGTCTCCGGCTGTGCACGGGAGTGCGCGGAGGCGCGCGGCAAGGATGTGGGCGTCATCGCGACGGAGAACGGCTGGAATCTGTACGTCTGCGGTAACGGCGGTCAGTCGCCCAAGCACGCCCAGTTGCTCGCCGGGGGTCTCGACGACGAGACCCTGGTGCGCTACATCGACCGGTTCCTGATGTTCTACGTGCGCACGGCGGATCGGCTGCAACGTACCGCCCCGTGGCTCGACTCCCTCGAAGGTGGTCTCGAACACCTGAAGGAGGTCGTCTGCAACGACGCGCTCGGGATCGCCGACGAACTCGAGGCGGCCATGGCCAAGCACGTCGGAGGATACAAGGACGAATGGGCGGGTGTGCTCGAGGATCCCGAGAAGCTCGCGCGGTTCGTCTCGTTCGTCAACGCCCCGGAGCAGCCCGATCCCACGGTCCGGTTCGACGACAGCGGCCCCCGGAAGGTTCCCGTCCTCGTGGGGATGCCGGGCATCGGTCCCGGAAGCGGGGCATGACCGCTTACTCCGAGGGAACGAGCGGGTAACGCGCTGGAAACACCGGACACCCAGACTTCAGGACAGCAGTTTCAAGGAGGACAGCGATGACCGTCATCGAGACGCAGACCGTACAGGGATCGGCGCGCGACAGTGTGTTCGACGGGCGCCTGGAATGGACCTCGGCGTGTCCGCTCAGCCATCTCATCCCGGGCCGTGGAGTTGCGGTGTTGCTGCGCGGCGGCGAACAGGCGGCCCTGTTCCTGCTCGACGACGGAACGCTGCGCGCGGTGGGCAACTTCGACCCGTTCGGACGCGCCGCGGTGATGTCGCGGGGAATCGTCGGCGACCGCGCCGGAGAACCGACCGTGGCGTCCCCACTGCTCAAGCAGGTGTTCTCCCTGGAGGACGGGCGTTGCCTCGACGATCCGTCGGTGCGGCTGCCCGTCTACGACGTGCGCGTGTGGGCCGGTGTCGTCCAGATCCACAGCCTCGTCCCTGGGGACCGCCGGCACGACGGCGCGACCGGAGAGGATTCGTGAACGAAGACAGCGCGCCGTTGCGAGGATTCACCATCGGTGTGACGGCGGCGCGGCGGGCAGACGAGTTCGCCACGCTCCTCGCCAGGCGCGGTGCCGAAGTCGTGCACGCTCCCGCCATCCGCATCATCCCGCTGTCCGACGACGACGAACTCGAGCGGGTGACACGCTGCATCGTCGCCCGGCCCCCGGACATCACGATCGCCACCACCGCGATCGGCTTCCGCGGGTGGATCGGCGCAGCCGAGGGGTGGGGACTCGCAGACGAACTCGCTCGGGCGATCGGCACGAGCCGGATCCTGGCCCGGGGACCGAAGGTCACCGGAGCGATCCGGGCCGCCGAACTCCGGGAGGAGTGGTCACCCTCGTCCGAATCGTCCGCCGAAGTGCTCGAACTCCTCCTGGACGAAGGCGTCGAAGGCCTCCGGATCGCCGTGCAACTGCACGGTGAGCGCACCGAATGGGAACCCGGAACCGACATGTGCGAGGCGCTGCGCGTTGCCGGCGCCGATGTCGTGCCCGTACCCGTCTACCGGTGGACACCGCCGGAGGATCCGACGGCACTCGACCGGATGATCGAACAGATCGTCGACCGTGGACTCGACGCCGTGAGCTTCACCAGCGCCCCGGCCGTCGCCTCGATGCTCATGCGTGCCAAGGAGATCGGGCTCCTCGAACCGATGCTGCGCGCGTTGCGTACCGGCGTCACCGCAGTGTGCGTCGGTCCGGTCACCGCGGCCCCCTTCGCCGAACTCGACGTCCCGGTCACCCTGCCGGCCCGCGCCCGCCTCGGTTCGCTCGCCCGGCACATCGCGGAGGAACTGCCCCGGCGGGCCGTCCGCATCGAAGCAGGTGGCCACGTGCTCAGCCCACGCGGACGTTGTGTGATCGTCGACGACACGGTGAGGTGCCTCCCGCCCGCAGGAATGGCGCTGATGCGCACGCTCGTCGCGCGGGCCGGCCGGGTCGTCTCCCGCGAGGAACTGCTCGCCGCGCTGCCGGGCGGCGGTGACGACACGCACGCCGTCGAAACCGCTGTGGCACGGATGCGTTCGGCACTCGGTGCGCCGTCGATCGTGCAGACCGTGGTCAAGCGGGGTTACCGCCTCGCCGTGAACCTCGACGGGGTGCCCTCGTGACCGGCCTGCGCACCGACCCGGCGCCGCTGCTCGTCGCCCACGGCACCCGCAATCCGCGCGGTGTGGACATGATCGCCTCGCTCGCCGACGCCGTGTCCGCCCGGATCGGTCCCACCCGAGTGGCATTCGTCGACGTACTCGGACCGTCGCCGTCCGAGGTGCTCCGGGACACCCGCGGCCCGAGTGTGCTCGTCCCCGCCTTCCTCGCCTCCGGCTACCACGTACACACCGACATTCCGCGCGAGGTCGCAGCGGGCGGGAACGATGCTGTCACCGTCACGCGCGCACTCGGCCCGGATCCCGTCCTCGCGCACGTGCTCGTGCACCGGCTGCGGCAGGCCGGTTGGGAGACGGGAGATGCGATCGTCCTCGCGGCGGCAGGTTCGTCCGATCCCCGCGCCCGTCGCGACGTCCTCCTCGCGGCCCGGATGGTCGCGGCGTTCGTGCACGCCCCCGTGCGGGTGGGGTGGATCGCGACCGGCGAACCGCGGGTCGCCACCGTCGTCGACGAGGTGCGCGCCGGGGGCGCGCGACGGGTGTTCGTCGCGTCGTACCTCCTCGCGGACGGGCTTTTCCACCGGAGGCTGGCCGAGGCGGGGGCCGACGGTGTGGCCGCTCCGATCGGTGTGTCCGACGCCGTGGTGGATCTCGTGGTCCGGCGGTACCGCTCTGCGGTGAACCGCCCGGATCGTGCGATACGGATCGCGACGAGCCGCCGCTGATATCCGAGGCGCCCCGACCGGGTCCGGTCGTCAGCGCGGGAGCGTCACGAGTTCGACGAGGTCGCCGTCCGAGGCTCCCGGCGGGACCACCGCGATCGCGGCGCGGCCGATGAGACCGGCGAGGTGGGCAGTGCGAACAGCGTTGTCGCACAACCATCGTCCGTTCCTGTCCTGACGGGCAGGAAGGAGACGTGTGATGTCCCCGGCCACCTCGGAGGCGTTCGCCAGAGGAGCGGTGACCGCCGGGGCCGGCGTCCGGCCCGTGCGTCCCTCGACCACCGCGGGCAGCATCACCAGCAAGGTCGCCACCGCCGCAACCGGATTGCCGGGAAGGCCCAGTACGGCCCGGCCGTCGGGCAGGACAGCCGCGACCTGCGAGCCGCCCGGTTTGCAGCGGACCCGGTCGACGACGACGTGAGCCCCTGCCCGTGCGAGTGCACCGCGTAGTTGATCGGCGGCCCCGCCGCCCGTCGCGCCGACGATGACGATCGCGTCGGCGTCGGTACCCGAGATCAGTGCGTCGAACCCGTCCGCGGTGTCGCGGAGATGTCCCTCGCCTGCCACGTCGGCACCGCACCAGCGCACGAAGTCGGGAAGGACCGGGCCGAGCGAGTCGCGCGTCTGCCCCTCACGAAGTGGGCCCGTGCGCCGGATCTCGTCGCCGGTGAGTGCGATGTGGACCCGGAGCGGGCCCCGCACCTGTACCTGCGTGATCTCGCCACTCGTAGCCGCCGACAGTACGGCGGGTGTGACGGCGGTCCCGGGGACGGCGAGGATCGTTCCGGTGTCCCAGTCCTCACCGCGCCGGCGCGCGTCGTCGCGCACGGGCGCAGCGGGAAGGCGGGTGACGACGCCGTCCTCCACGCGGACGAATTCGTCCCGCACGACGGCGGTGGCCCCGGTGGGCAGATGGGCGCCGGTCGCGATCCGGGCGGCCTCACCGTCGCGCAGCGAGAGCGACGATCCGTCGCCCGCGTAACGGATCTCGTCCCGGAGCAGCCACGGACCGTCACCGGCGACGGCGTATCCGTCCATGGCGGACGTCGGGACGCGTGGCAGGGCCTCCGCGGTGACGAGTGGCGCTGACAGGGTCGCCCGCCGCGAAGCGGCCAGGGGAACGGTTCGGGAAGGCAATGGCAGCAACGATTCCCGGATCATCGTCCGCGCCCGGTCCGGATCGGCGGCGATGCCGGTGACGGTGTGCTCGGTGCGCACCGTGTGCAGTTCGGCCGGAGTGTCGCAGTCACCGGACTCGGGGACCGGGACCGCGACGTACCGTGCGGGCAGCAGCGTCTTCATGGGCCGGTTCGTCACATCGTCCCCGAGACTCGCCAGTCGCTCGGCCAGCGCCGGAGCCCGCCACGCGGCGAGCAGGAATTGCACACGGCCGGCGTCGTCCACCGCGAAGGCCGCCTCGGCCTTCGCGTCCTCGTTCAGGGCATCCAACAGCGCGGTGACGGTCCGCGGAGTGATGAACGGCAGGTCGGCAGCGAGAGTGACCACGAGATCCGCGACCGGATCGGCGGCCGCCAGTGCGGCGACCGGTCCTGCACCGGCCGGGGCCTCCTGGATCTGCAGGATGTGAGGATCGAGATCGTCACGGTGCGGGCCGACCACCGTGATCCGAGCACAGCCGTCGACCGCGGCGATCGCGATGTCCAGCATCCTGCGGCCACCGACCGTCAGCGTGGGCTTGTCGACTCCGCCCATGCGGGTCGCACGACCTCCTGCGACGATCACCGCTTCGACGTGGGTCAGCGTGCTCATGCCTTCATGCTGCCTCATCCCGTCGTTCACGACCCGGTTCCCCCATACCTCCGGGATAGACTGCCCGTGTGTTCTTCGGATGGCGGAACGGCGCAGCGGTTCTCGTCGTCGTGCTGTCCTGGTTCGTGACCGCCGCCCTGCCCGTGACGGCGGTGTCCGCGGGTGAGACCGCCGGGTTGCTCGCAGGCCTGCTGGTGCTGGTCCTCGCAGTGTTCGTGTCGGTCGCGGACGCCGACGACCTGCTGCTCGCATCCGGCCGCGGTATCCGTGGTCCGACCTCCGAAGAACGACGTCTGCGCGGCGGATTCCGCCGCCACTCCCATCCCGACACCGCCGGCCGGCCGCGTCCACGAGCCCCCGGTTCCCGTCCTCGCACCCCGATCGCTGCCCGACGAGGACCCCGGGAGAACGTTCATGTCCTGTTCCAGCCGACACGGCACACCCGCCGTGTCCGTCCGCAATGCCCACCGATCGTTCGGTGATCTGACCGTTTTCCGGGCAGTGAGTTTCGATCTCGCTGCGGGCCGATGCTGCGCCGTGGTCGGCGCCAACGGCACCGGCAAGTCGACCCTGTTGAGATGTGTCGTCGGTTCCGACCGGCTCGACGAAGGTTCCGTCGAGATCGACGGAACGCCGGTGGACGAGACCTCCGCGAGCCTGCGGAGCCGGATCGCCGCCGTGCTCGGTGATGTCGCCACCTTCGCCCATCTCACGGCACACGAGCATCTGCAACTCGTCGCCACCGGTCACGGCGTGGCCCGCCCCTTCGAGGCGGCGAGCCGGGCGCTGGCCGAGGTCGATCTCGCATCGGCGGCGGATCGCCTTCCCGCGACCTTCTCGAGCGGGCAGCGCCGTCGTCTCGGCCTGGCCTCCGCTCTGGTGCGGCCCCGCAGGCTGCTCGTCCTCGACGAACCCGAACAACACCTCGACCACGCGGGTCGCCACTGGCTGGCCACCATGCTCGCCGACGAGAAACGGGCGGGTGGGACGGTGCTCATGGTTTCCCACGACGCCGAACTGGTGGATGCGGTGGCCGACCTGATCGTGGAGTCGGACACATGGTGCTGACCGCGGCCGTTCCCGGAGGACGGGAGGTGCGTGCACTCCGTCGCCGCTTCGAGCATCGGCACGCCTCTTCCTCGGGCCGGACGGCGACGGTCGTGCTGACCATCCTCGGGCTGTACGTGGGTGGGGCGTGGGCTGGTGGTTGCTCACACTTCCGGTGGTGTTGCCGGCGTGCGGGGATCCTGCCGCGACTGCGCCGTGCTCGCCGGCCTGGGGGTGGCTGGTGGTCGCGGTCGCGGCGGCGCTCGGAACGGCGACCGCCCGCGCGCTCGGTCCCGTGACCTGCGCTGCGGAGAAACAGTTCTGGTTGCTGTCCACCCCGATCGATCGCGGTGCGTTCCTGCGGCCGACGGTCGCGGCGGGCCTGCTGGCCGGTGCCGTCGCAGGCGCGGTGGCCGGCCGCCTCGCGGCGTTCGTCGCGGCACCCGCGGATCGGGTGGCGTTCGTGCTGGTCGCCGCCGCTCTCGGTGTCGGAGCCGTCGCGCTCCCGGTGCTCGTGCAGTGCCGGATCCTCGCACCTGCTCCCGTGACCGTGCTGATCCGGGTCTGCCCGGTGGTGGGAGCCGCAGCAGCCGTCGCCGGTGTGGCAGGTGTGGCAGTCCCACCGCCGGGGCCGGCGGTCGCCGCGGGAGCGTGGGCAGCCGGTGCTCTCCTCGGGGCCGTCGCGCTCGTGTCGTGCGGTCGCATCGGGGCGCCCGAATGGGCGACCGCAGCGGAGACCACGACGGCCCTATCGGTCTCTGCCACCGCGCTCGATCCGGCACCGCTGTTCGATCTGGTGGAACGGAGGAGATGGTTGCGCCGTGCATCCCGGCGTTCCCGCGCTTTGCCGCACACCAGGATCTCCGCACTCGTCGGATCCGACCTGCTCCGTCTCACTCGCCGGCCCGCACCGACGGCTCTGGCGTTCGCCGGGGTACTCGGCAGTGCGGCGGTCGCGGCGGTCGTGCCTGCACCCGCGGCCGCAGTTCTGCACCTCGCCGCCGTGTTCACGGTGGCGACGGTGTCCGCCGCGGGACTGCGCGAGGTGTGTCGGGAGCCCGACTTCGCCGGTCTTCTCGGCATGGGCGACCGGCAGCTGCGCCTTTCCCTCTCGGTTTTCCCCGGAGCGGTCGCGACGGTCGCCGCCGCGGTGACGGCTCTCGCCTCGGATGTCTCGACGGTGAGCGTGGCAATCGGTCTCGTCGGGGGGTGCGCGGCGGCCTACCGCCTGCGCACGCGGCCTCCGATCGGCTACGACGGCCTGAATCTGGTGACGGCTGTCGGGCAGCTACCGGTCGATCTGCTCCGGCAGTGGTGCCGGGGACCGGACCTACTCGTCGCGTCCGCCTGGCTCGCTGCCGTCCTCGCCTGACCGTGATGATGCGCTCGGGAAGCGGTGCCGGGCGCGCGGAAGGTCGATGCGGTCACCGTCGATCGGAACACCCTCGAGCTCGAGGCGGGCGAGTTGTCGTCGTGCGAGGTGCTCGGCCGGCCGGCCGGAGGCGGGGACCACGCGATGCCACGGCAGGTCGGCGGAATCGGTCCGCATGATCCATCCGACGGTCCGCGCACTCGACAGGCCCGCCGCGACGGCGATGTCGCCGTAGGTGACGACTCGGCCCGCCGGAACGGACGCCACGAGTTCGCGGACCCGCTCGATCTGCTCGTCCGTCGTGACCATCGGCTACAGCATCCGGGTGAGGATCTCGGCCGTCTTGCCGGGCCGGGCCTGGTCGATCATGTGGTCGCAGTCGAATTCGAGCACGGTTAGGTCGTCACCGAGTCGTTCCGCGAGATCCTGCCGGAACTCCGGTGTCGTGTACGGGGGCTGCACCTTCCCGGCCTGCACGAGGATCGTCGGGACACCCGCCGGAGGAAGGACGGGAGGGCGGGCGAGTTCGCCCCACGATGCGACGAGGGCAGGCACACACACCCGCCAGCTGACGCGGCCCGAGTCGAGCTCGACGAGGTGCTCGGCGATCTCATCCTCGAGGAGGTCGCTCGCGACCTCGGCCCAGTCGCCGTGGACCTTCTCGGACCGGGCTTCGGCCTCGTCCGTGTAGTCGGGGTGGCGGAGCGTGAGGTCGGCGATCTCGAGCATCCGGTCGGCGGGAAGTCCGATCGCCGGATCGAGGAGCACGAGCGCCCGAATCCTGTCGGGGACCGCCGCGGCGAGATGGAGCGCGAGCGCGCCTCCGAACGAGTGGCCCACCACGGTGACGGGACCGGTGGCGTGCGCGTCCAGCACCGCCGTGAGGTCGGTGACGTGGGTTTCGAAGGACCACGGGGGAGTCCACGGCGAACGTCCGTGACCGCGCAGATCGGGCGCGACGAAGCGTACCTGCGGAAAATACCGTTCCGCGAGGTTACGCCAGCGGCGGCCGTGTCCTGTGAGCCCGTGCAGAGCGAGGACCTCCGGTCCGTCGGCGGGCCCGAACAGGTGGGTGTGCAGAAGGTCCTCGGTGCTCACGCCGACCACTATCGCAGTCGTCGTGTCTTCGCGCAGCACCCGGACCCGGCTGTCGTACCCGTCTGGTGGGATGGAGTCATGCTCGACGTCGATACCGGCCTTCTCGCCCTGCCGCCCGCACCGGGGCAGGGCACCGACGTGCCCGCCACCGTCTCGCGCATGTCCGAGCCCCAGACCCCCGATCGTGTCCGTCGTCCGGCGGCCCGGTTGGTGCGCAGGCCGGGCACGGCCCAGGAGCCGCGCACGTGGCCCGACGAGGTACGCGTGGTGTTCGACGACGCCCCTCCGTCCCTCCGATGGCGGCCCTGGCAGGTTCTCGGGGGGCCGGGCACGGGGAAGACGTCCCTGCTGGTCGACCTCGCGGTCCATCGCATCGCGAACGGCGCCGATCCCGAATCGGTGTTGATCCTCACCCACTCGCGGCGGGCCGCGACCGCGGTGCGGGAGGCGATCACGGCCGGTCTGCTCGCGCTCGGTGACGGCGCGGTTCCCCGCGCCACGCGTGAGCCGCTCGTGCGGACCGTGCACTCGTACGCCTTCGCGGTCCTGCGCCTGCAGGCGTCCGCGCACGGCAACCCGCCGCCGCGGTTGATCACCGGAGCCGAACAGGACGCCGTGTTGCGCGAACTGCTGCGTGGCGACATCGACGACGGCGCCTGGATGTGGCCCGAACGTCTGCGTCCGGCCCTGGGAATGACGGGTTTCGCGGTCGAGTTGCGCGACCTGATGCTGCGGGCGAACGAACGCGGTCTGGGCCCGGAGGATCTCGTCGAGCTCGGTGAGCGACGTGATCGCCCGGAATGGGTCGCGGCGGGACGGTTCGCGGAGCGCTACGAACAGGTGATGTTGCTGCGCGGCGCGGTCGGCCTCGAAGCTCCCGAGGCCACTGCTCCGGCGCTCGACGCCGCCGAACTCGTCGGTGCTGCCCTCGCGGCGTTCGCCACCGACCCCGACCTCCTCGCCTCCGAGCGCGGCCGGATACGTCACCTGCTCGTCGACGATGCTCAGCATCTCGACCCCCAGGCGGCCGAACTCGTCCGGGTGATCGGGACCGGCACACGGACGAGCACTGTTGCCGGCGATCCCGATCAGAGCGTGTTCGGCTTCCGGGGAGCCGATCCCTCCTTCCTCGAGGGACTCGGCGAGACCGACGCTTCCCGCCGGGTCGTGCTCGGTGTCAACCACCGGGCGGCCCCGGCAGTGGCCGACCTCACCGATCGCGTCGCGCGCAGACTGCCGGGCCTGCCACCGCACCGAGGCGTGGCCGAGCCGCGTGACCGAGGCGTGGCCGAGCCGTGTGACCGAGATGTGGTCGAGCCCGGGCGTGTGCGGGTGGCGGTGTGCTCCTCGCAGGCCAAGGAGGCGGCGCTCGTCGCCGACACGCTGCGCCGGGCACACCTTGCGGACGAGGTGCCGTGGTCGCGGATGGCGATCGTGGTGCGCTCCGTGCCGCGGGTGCTGGCGCCGCTGCGGCGAGCACTCCTCGCGGCGGGCGTACCGATGACGACCGCAGCGTCCGAACTCCCATTGGCCCGCCAGCACAGCGTCGCAGCGCTGCTGCTGGTGCTGCGCGCGGTGGCGAGTCACGGTTTCGGCGGGGAAGAAGCTCTGGCCCTGCTCTCCGGCCCGGTCGGCGGTGCCGAACCGGTCGCTCTGCGGCGGCTGCGGCGAGGCCTGCGCCGCGTCGAACTCGCCTCGGGAAACGACCGCGATTCCGCCGAACTGCTGCGTCTCCTGCTCACCGAGGGCGACCACACCTCCGACAATGCGCATCTCGTGCGTGGACTGACCGACGTCGAGGCAGCGCCCCTGAAGAAGGTGCTCGCCGTATTGCGCAAGGCGCGGTCGGCTGCCGAGCGCGGGGGCGGGCTCGAGGACGTGCTGTGGGAGGCATGGCAGGCCACCGGCCTCGAACGACGGTGGGCCGCCGCGTCGGCCTGGGGCGGCCCGATCGGTGCGCAGGCCGACCGCGATCTCGATGGGGTCGTGGCATTGTTCGACGCCGCCGCCGACTACGTCGATCGCCTGCCGCGCGCGCAGATCGCAGGATTCGTCGATTACCTCACCGAGCAGGAGATCCCCGCTGCCGTCCGGAGCCGTGTGGCTGCCGAAACCGAGGCCGTCACGGTCGTCAGCGCACATTCCGCCGCCGGCCGCGAGTGGGACGTCGTGGTGGTCGCCGGTGTCCAGGAAGGGCTGTGGCCGAGCCTGCGTGCTCGCGGCACCCTGCTCGGCATCGAGGCACTGATCGACGCCGTGTCCGGCGCCGACGGCGGCGAGGACGGCACTGCCCGGCTCTCCCGCACGGCGCCGTTGCTCGCCGACGAGCGACGCCTGTTCCTCGTCGCGTGCAGCCGGGCCCGTACGAGTGTGCTCGTCACGGCCGTCGATTCCGTGGGTGGCGACAGCGAACTCGTCCGCTCGCGTTTCGTCGACGAGCTTCTCGCGGCGGACGACGGCGACGGCACCGACCCGGCCGAGGGCTTTCTCGATGCGGTTCCCGAGGAGGTCCGCACGCGGGTGCTCGCGCTTCCCGCGCTCGTCGCCGAGTTGCGCAGCGTGGTGTGCGATCCGGTGATCGCCGAGGAAGAACCGGAGCGGCAGCAGCGCGCGGCCGAGCAGCTCGCGCGTCTCGCCCGAGCCGGGGTGCGCGGAGCGCACCCCGACGACTGGTACGGCACCGCCGATCCCAGCACGGCGGATCCGCTGTGGGATCCGGACGACGACGCGGTGCGGTTGTCACCGTCGACGGTCGAGCAACTCTCGACGTGCCCGCTGCGGTGGATGTTCGAACGTCACGGTGGCTCCGACGGCGAGAACAGTCATGCCGTGACCGGAACGCTCGTGCACACCCTCGTCCAGGCGCTGGCCGGACGGATCCCTCCCGACCGGGTCGATCAGGCGCTCGAGAAAGCGTGGGATTCGGTCGATCTCGGTGCCGAATGGTATGCGCGTCGCGAACTCGAACGCACCCGCCGCATGCTCGACACCTTCTCGACCTGGCTCCAGGGCACCCGCGGCGAGCTCACCGAGATCGGTGTCGAGGTCAAGGTCGACGGCATCCTCGAGCCCGACTCCGGCGACAAACCTCGTGTGAGACTCCGCGGCCGCATCGACCGGCTCGAACGCGACGCCGACGGGCGTCCGGTCGTCATCGACGTCAAGACCGCGAAGAACCCGGTGTCCAAGGATGCGGCACGCGATCACGCCCAGCTGGCGGCCTACCAGGTCGCCGCGGCGGCCGGTGCGATCGAGGGAGTGCCCGCCGCGACACCGGGAGGTGCGCGACTGGTCTTCGTGGCGAAACCGCACAACAAGGAAGGCGCGACGCAGCGGGTGCAACCGCCTCTCGACGACGAGGGTCTCGCACAGTGGCGCGAGATCATCCACGAGGCCGCCGCCGCGACCCGCGGTCCGCAATTCGTCGCGAGGGTCAACGACGGGTGCCGGCACTGCCCGGTCCTGTCGAGCTGCCCCGCACACGACGCAGGCAGGCAGGTGACGGGGGAATGAATGCACCGCGGGTGAGCGCGCTTCGCCTCGCCGAGGCGCTCGGGCAGTTGCCGCCCACGCCGGAGCAGGCCGCCGTCATCGAGGCTCCGCCCGGCCCGATGCTCGTCGTCGCCGGTGCCGGGGCCGGTAAGACCGAGACGATGGCCGCCCGCGTCGTCTGGCTCGTCGCCAACGGTCTCGTCGAACCCGAACAGGTGCTCGGCCTGACCTTCACCCGCAAGGCGGCGCAGCAGCTCACCGCGCGGATCCGGGCGCGGCTGGCCAAACTCGCCGGTTCATCGCTGCTCCGTGATCTCGACCCTTCGGGTGGGCTCCGCACCCGCATTCTCGGCAGCGAACCCGAGGTGAGTACCTATCACGCCTATGCGGGTCGCCTGCTCGCCGAGCACGGCCTGCTGCTGCCGATCGAACCGTCGGCCACGCTGCTGTCCGAGACGCAACTGTGGCAGGTCGCGCACCGGGTGGTCAGTTCGTGGGACGGCGAACTCGACACCGACCGTAATCCCGCTTCGGTGACCGAGGCGGTGCTCGCCTTGTCCGGCCAGCTCGCCGAGCATCTCGTGGAGCCCGGTGCCTTGCGCGACGCCCATCTCGAACTCGAACGACTCGTGCAGACGCTGCCCCCGGGGCCGGGGCAGCGCGGGACACCGTCGAAGGCCCTGCTGGGTTGTCTCGAGACGCAGCACGCGCGTCTCGAACTGCTCCCGCTCGTCGAACGGCTCTCGGAGACCCTGCGTCGTGAAGGCGCCCTCGACTTCGGCAGCCAGATGTCGCTCGCCGCCCGTGTCGCCCGCGACCACCCCGACGTGGGTGCCGGGGAGCGCAGCCGGTTCCGGGCCGTGCTGCTCGACGAGTACCAGGACACCGGTCACGCTCAGCGCATCCTGCTCGCCGCTCTCTTCGGGGGTGGCAAGGATCCCGGACTCGCAGTGACCGCGGTCGGCGATCCCATGCAGTCCATCTACGGATGGCGCGGTGCTTCGGCCGCCAACCTGCCGCGTTTCGCGACCGACTTCCCGTCGGCCGGGGGGCGGGCAGCGCCGACCCTCGAACTGCTCACCAGCTGGCGGAATCCGCCGCAGGCTCTCGAACTGGCGAACGTTTCCTCCGAACCGCTCCGCGACCGCGGGGTCTCCGTCAGCCGTCTGCGTCCACGGCCGGATGCGACCGGTGGCGACGTCCGGCTCGCCCTCCACTCCGACGTCGCGGCCGAACGCGAGTGGGTGGCAGAGCGGATCGCCGCCGAATACACCGCCGCTCTCGAGGGCGGGCGGAAGCCCCCGACCGCGGCCGTCCTGGTGCGGCGCAACGCCGATGCCGCGCCGATCGCCGAAGCGCTCCGGGCCCGGGACCTGCCCGTGGAGGTCGTCGGTATCGGCGGGCTGCTCCACACTCCGGAGGTCGCCGATGTGCTCGCGATGCTCCGCCTGGCAGCGGATCCGCTCGCCGGGAGCGCGGCGGTGCGGGTGCTCACGGGCGCCCGCTGGCAGCTCGGTGCCGCCGATCTGAAGGCGCTGTGGCAGCGCGCCCAGGAACTGGCCATCGCGGGGCGCTGGGGTGTCGCCGGTGCGGTGACCGACCCCGAGGCTCTCGAGGAGGCCCTCGATTCGGCGCTTCCCGGTGAGTACGCAGACCAGGCGGGCCTCGCCGACGCGATCTCCGATCCCGGCGACCGCGCCCGCTACTCGGAGTTCGGTTACGCGCGGATCGTCGCACTGGGCCGGGAGCTGACCTCGCTGCGAGAACGACTCGGGCAGCCGCTCACCGAACTCGTCGCCGAAGTCGAACGTGTCCTCGCCATCGGTATCGAGACCGAGGCCCGGGTGGGCAGTCGACGCGGTGTCGCCGGTCGAGAGCACCTCGACGCGTTCGCCGCCGTCGTCGCGGACTACGCCGGACGGACCAACGCGAGCCTGCCGGGGCTGCTGGCCTATCTGTCGGCGGCCGAGGAGATCGAGCAGGGACTCGCGCCGGGGGAGGTGGAGGTGGACCCGGATCGGGTGCAGGTCCTCACCGTCCACTCCGCGAAGGGCCTCGAATGGGAGGTCGTCGCCGTTCCGCACGTCGCGGCGGGAGTCTTCCCCTCGTCCACCGCCGCCGCGACCTGGCTCGGCTCGACGAGCGAACTGCCTCCGCATCTGCGGGGCGATCGGGTGCTGCCCGGCGACGAACCGGGCAGCACCGACGGTGTGCCGGTGCTCGAACTCGCCGACGTCTCCGACCGCAAGATGCTCGAGCGTGCCATCGACGCTCACAAGGACGCGCTCAAACGACGCAAGCTCGAGGAGGATCGTCGGCTCTTCTACGTGGCGCTCACCCGCACCGAACGGGCACTGTTCGTCTCCGCGCACCACTGGGCCGACACGGGAGCCGACCCCAAGGGCCCGTCGCCCTTCCTGGAAGAACTCCACGAGATCGTCACTGCCCGGACCGAACTCGGTGTGGTCGAGCACTGGGCGCCGGAACCCGGACCCGACGAGGAGAACCCTCTCACCGCGTCGCCGCGCAGCGCCCTGTGGCCGCACGACCCTCTCGGTTCCCGCCGCGCCGCGGTCGAACGCGGGGCTGCGCTCGTCCTCGCCGAACTCGGCCGGCCCGACATCCCCACCGGATACGACGACGATCCCGACGACTGGGCTGCGGATGTCGACGCGCTGCTGGCGGAACGTGAGCAGCGTGCCGAGCAGAGTGCCGAGGTGATCCTGCCGGCGCAACTGTCCGTCAGTCAGCTCGTCGACCTCGCCACGGATCCCGGTGCGCTCGCGGCCCGGCTGCGCCGGCCGCTGCCCTTCCGGCCCAACCCTCTCGCTCGTCGTGGCACCGCCTTCCACGCGTGGCTCGAGCGCAGGTTCGGTGCGACACGCCTCCTCGATCTCGACGAGCTTCCCGGCGCCGACGACGAGGACGGCGACGAATCGCATGTCGACCGGCTCCAGGACGCTTTCCTGCGCTCACCATGGGCCTCGCGCAATCCCGTCGAGGTGGAGGTGCCCTTCGAAACGGCCCTGGGTGGCACCGTGATCCGCGGCCGCATCGACGCGGTCTTCGAGGATCCGGACGGAGGCTGGACGGTCATCGACTGGAAGACGGGCGCCGAACCCGAAGGGGAGAAGCTCGCCGCGGTGGGCGTGCAGCTGGCCGCCTATCGGCTCGCCTGGGCGCAATTGATGGCGGCGCGAACCGAGCGGCTCACCGGGCGGCCCGCCGACCTGCCCCTGCACAAGGTCCGGGCGGCATTCCACTACGTCCGCACCGGACGCACCGTCGCGCCGGAAGATCTGCCCGGTGCGGCAGCCCTCGAACGACTGGTTCTGGAGGCCGGGGACTCGTCGCCCGACGGCCCGCCCGACTCCGACCCGACCGGTTAGGACTCGACGATGACGACCTTCGCGCTGCTGCCCGGTGCCGGATCCGATGCCTGGTACTGGCACCGTGTGATCCCGCTTCTCGAACGCGGCGGCCACCACACCATCGCGGTGGAGTTGCCCTATGCGGATGAGACCGCCGGGCAGTACGACTATGCCGACGTCGTGGTCGGGGCGGTGCGGGCGGCCCCGCGACCCCTGGTGGTCGTGGCACAGTCCATGTCGGCGTTCACCGCCGCTCTCGTCGCCGAGCGGTACACCGTCGACGAACTCGTGCTCGTCGCCCCGATGATCCCGTCACCGGGCGAGTCGCCTGCGCTGTGGTGGGAGAACGTCGGCCACGCCGCCGCGAGGCGTGAGCAGGACGTCGCCGAGGGCCGCGACCCGGACGCGCCGATGGATGCACGGGAACTGTTCTTCCACGACGTACCCGAGGATCTCGCCGCCGAGGCGCTCACCCGCGAGCAGGCAGCCCTCGCCGATGCGGCATTCGAACCGGCCTGGAATGCCGACCGGTGGCCGCAGGTGCCCGTCCGGGTGATCGCCGGACGTCACGACAGACTGTTCCCGTTGCCCCTCGTGACCCGGCTGTCGCGCGAGCGTCTCGGGGTGGAACCCGAGATCGTCGACAGCGGCCACCTGCCGGCGCTGGCACGGCCGGTCGACCTCGCGCAGCTCCTGGTGCCGGCGACGTGAGGCTCCGGTCAGGGACGTTGCCCGACTCCGGTGGCTACCTCGTGTGCCCGGCGGCCGGCGGTATCGGGAGCCAGCGGGGCGGTGGGCATCCCGGCGCCCTCACGCAGGCCCGACAGGAACTCCTCGAGAATCTCGGAGGGCGAGTATCGCGGTGTCCATCCCAGTCCGGTGCGGGCGCGTGTGCTGTCGAGCAGCGGAAGTTGCAGCACGGTGTCGAGCAGGCCCGGCGACGCCGGAACCAGATGCGCGTGCCAGGCCGCACGTACCGCCTCGCGTAGTGCCGCGCGCGGCACCGGGATCTTCCGGGCGGAGAACATCTCTGCGAGGAACGCGCCGTCCACCGGAGGTTCCGTCGCGAGGTTGAACGCTCCCCGCACGGGCCGGACGGTCGCGCGAGCGAACGCGTCGGCCACATCGCTCGTGTGCAGCACCTGAGCGCGCAGGTCCTCGACGAGCGGCATCACGGGCAACAGCCCGCTTCGCATCAGATTTCCGGGCAGCAGGGGGCCGACGAAGAGCCGCCGCTGGGACGTCGCGGACTCGCGCTTGAAGATGAAATACGGCCGCATCCGCACGATCCGCATATCCGGTTCGCGCAGCTCGAGCGTGTCGAGAACACGCTCCAGATAGGACTTCTCGCGCGGATAGGCCGCGCCGGGCCATCCGTGGGTCGGCCAGTCCTCGGTCACACGCTGTGTCGACCCGCCGGGCGAATAGGCCGCGACCGACGACGAGTACACCAGCGCGGGGACCTTCTCCGCTGCCGCGGCCTCGAACACCGAGATCGCACCGAGGACGTTGTTCGCCCACGTCACTTCCGGGCGGTGGGTGGGCTGGAAAAGCCACGCGAGATGGATCACCACGTCGGCGCCGCGCACGAGGGGACGGAAATCGTCGGTGGTGGTATCGGCGACGATGAAGGTGGTCTTGGGGCAGGTCCATTCCGTCGGGCGTCGCGCGACCCCGACGATCTCCGCGACGTCGGGTTCTCTGCTCAACGCCTCGACCACACCGGTTCCCACATTGCCGGTCGCGCCCACCACGACGACCTTCAGAGCACGTCGGTTGTCCATGCCGGTGCATACCCCGTCGCGGTGACGGTAATCACAGGATCAGTGGACGGCGGCGCGGCGCACCTTCAGCGCCTCGGTGACGAGCGGAATCTGCAGCGGCAGCCGGGCGACCGAGAGCGCCTTCGCGGCAGGGGAGAGCTTCGGGCTGCGCAGCCAGGTCGCAGTCATCTGCACATTGGCGGGGAAGACGGCGAGGAACAGGGCGGCGGCCAGGGCACCGCCGAGCCGTCGCGATCGCGGCACTGCGAGAGCGCCGGCCACAGCGATCTCGGCTGCACCGGACAGGTAGGTATAGGTGCGGGCCTCACCCGGGAGGGCACGAGGAACGATGCCGTCGAAGGGTTCCGGTCGTACGAAGTGCAGGACGCCGGCGCCGAGAAGCAGGCAGGCCAGCCGGATCGCGGATCGCTGCGACGGTTGCGTGGACATGCGCGCCACGGTACAGCCGCAGCGCCGCAGAGATACATACCTTCGACACGCGCGGCGAGCCGNTTGCGTGGACATGCGCGCCACGGTACAGCCGCAGCGCCGCAGAGATACATACCTTCGACACGCGCGGCGAGCCGGCGCTTTCGGCACTGCGGCGAGCCGCGCTTTCGGCACTGCGGCGAGCCGCGCTTTCGGCACTGCGGCGAGCCGCGCTTTCGCACGGGTGAAGATGCGAACCTCGGCCGTCCGGGCGCGTAGGCTGCGATCCGATATCGGGCGCAGTAGGCACCGGTACCGACACGACCGAGAGCGGCCACCGGTGTGAGCCGGCACGAGAAAGGTGGGAGACCCGCGATGCCCGGGAGGTTGCGTGCGCGCTTCAACCGCTCCGATCAGCTCACCGAGCGGCCCGACTTCGCTCTGGTCGGCGTCCTGCGGGTCCCGCAGGAACAGACGAGCCCCGGCCTCGCGATCGCCCGCCGCATCGGCTACGCGTTCGCGGCGCTGCTCCTCGCGGTGGTCGTCGTCTACCTCGATCGAGACGGTTACCGGGATGCCCAGGGCGACGAACTGTCGCTGCTGGACTGCGTCTACTACGCCACCGTGTCGCTCTCGACCACCGGCTACGGTGACATCACCCCCGTCACTCCCGAAGCGCGACTGATCAACATCCTGCTGATCACTCCGCTCCGGGTGTTCTTCCTCATCGTGCTGGTCGGTACGACACTGTCGGCCCTGACCGAGAGCTCACGACAAGCATTCAAGATTCAGCGTTGGAGGCGCCGCGTGCGTAATCACACCGTCGTCATCGGTTACGGCACCAAGGGACGGACCGCCGTCGATGCGATGCTCGGTGACGGGATCGCCCCGTCGGACATCGTCGTCGTCGACACCGACCCGGTGGTGCTCGAGTCCGCAGCGGGCCAGGGGCTCGTGACGGTGCAGGGTTCGGCGACGAAATCCGATGTGCTCCGTCTCGCCGGCGTCCAGCACGCGGCGGCCGTCATCGTCGCTGCGAACCGCGACGACACCGCGGTGCTCGTGACCCTCAGCGCCCGGGAGATCGCGCCGCGGGCGAAGATCGTCGCCGCTATCCGTGAATCGGAGAACACCCATCTGCTGCGGCAGTCCGGTGCGGATTCGGTGGTCATCTCCTCGGAAACGGCAGGTCGCCTTCTGGGCATCGCCACGACGACGCCGAACGTCGTCGAGATGATCGAGGACCTGCTGACCCCGGAAGCGGGATTCGCGATCTCCGAACGAGATGTCGAGCCGAGCGAGGTCGGGGGCTCGCCGCGGCATCTCAAGGACATCGTCCTGGCGGTCGTTCGGGACGGGCGGATGTGGCGGATAGGTTCACCGGAGGTCGACGCGCTCGAGGCGGACGACAAGCTGCTCTACATCCGGCTGGTGGGTTCGCCGCCGGGCGCGATGCGTGGCTAGGGTGCTGATGTGACCGGTTTCGCCCTGGCGGGCACCCCTCTGCTCTCACGTACCGTCGTCGACCGGGCGGAGGAATTGCGTTCCGACGAGGACGCACTGCGCGCCGGATGGGCCGCTGCGAAGTTGTTGCGGGTCGATCGGCGCAATCAGGTCCGCGTGTCCGACGGGGCGCTGGTGCTCGGCGAGGCAGCCGATCTCGGTGCCGAACCGGTGCCCGGCGCGGTCTTCCTCGGCATCCGGGACGGACATCACGTCTGGGCGGCTCGGGTACTCGCACAGACCGGGACGGTGGCCGACCTCCGGCGTGTGGGCGAGCATCTCGACGATGCCGACGCCGACCTGATGGTCAGTGCCGTCGCCCTGCTGAACTGGCACGACAACGCCGGATACAGCGCGGTCGACGGCTCGCCCACCCACTCGACGATCTCGGGCTGGTCGCGGATCAGTACCGAGACGGGGCACGAGGAGTTCCCCCGCACCGATCCGGCCGTCATCTGCCTGGTGCACGACGGACACGACCGCGTCCTGCTCGCCCGGCAACCGGTCTGGCCCGAGCGGCGCTTCTCCGTACTCGCGGGCTTCGTCGAAGCGGGCGAGTCGCTCGAATCGTGTGTCGTCCGCGAGATCCGCGAGGAGGTCGGGGTCGATGTGCGGGATGTGCGGTATCTCGGCAGCCAGCCGTGGCCCTTCCCGCGATCTCTGATGCTCGGTTTCGCAGCGGTCGCCGATCCCGGCCAGGCATTGGACTTCCGGGACGGTGAGATCACCGAGGCGCGCTGGTTCACGCGCGAGGAGGTCCGCGCGGCACTGGCGACGGGCGACTGGGCCTCGGCCGAGGACGTTCCGCTGCTGCTGCCCGGATCGATCTCGATCGCACGCGGCATGCTCGAGGGCTGGGCGAAGGAATGAGCGAGGCCGGCCGCGACGAACGCGACCGGCCTCCCGGAACGATCTACCGGATCACAGACCCAGTGCGCGCTTGACCTCGGCCAGCGGGGGATTGGTGGCGGTGCTGCCGTCGGCGTACTTGACGGTGGGCACCACGTGGTTGCCGTTGTTGACGCTTCCGACGAATTCGGCGGCGGCCGGATCCGATTCGATGTCGATCTCGGTGTACCCGATGCCGTTCTCGTCGAGCTGCTTCTTCAGCCGCCTGCAGTATCCGCACCAGCTGGTGGAGTACACGGTCAGAGCAGGCGAGTCGGTGGTCGTCATGTCTGAGACAACATCACAGCCGCCTCCCGTGTTCCACACCGGGTCGGGCGTGTCCGACGCCACACCGCTTGTGCTGCCGGTGGACTGCGCTGTCGGCGGCCGCTGTCATGATGGAGGCCATGTGTGCGGATGTGGTGGACGGTCTCGACCCGGAGCAGGCAGCTGCAGTACTCGCCCCCCGAGGACCGGTCTGCGTGCTCGCCGGTGCCGGCACCGGCAAGACCCGGACGATCACCCGCCGGATCGCGCATCTCGTCTCCGCTGGGCACGTCTCGGCAAGTCAGGTCCTCGCCGTGACGTTCACCGCTCGTGCCGCAGGTGAGATGCGATCGCGGCTGCGTGAACTCGGCATCGGTGGCGACGGATCACAGGTGCAGGCACGTACCTTCCACGCGGCTGCGTTGCGGCAGTTGCGCTATTTCTGGCCGCGGGTCGTCGGCGACACGCCGTGGCAGCTGCTCGACCGCAAGTTCGCGGCCGTCTCCCAGGCCGCGGGCCGGTGCGGCTTCGCGACCGACACCGACACCGTGCGCGATCTGCTGTCGGAGATCGAATGGTCGAAGGGCACCCTCGTCGCCCCGGAGGACTATCCGGCCGCGGCGGCCCGGGCCCGCCGTACCCCGCCGGCCGATCCGGAACGGATCTCCCATGTGTACGCGACGTACGAGCAGCTCAAGAACCGCTCGGGCGACGGGATGTATCTCGACTTCGACGATCTGTTGCTGCACACCGCCGCAGCACTCGAGGACAACCTCGCCGTGGCGGAGGAGTTCCGCGACCGATACCGCTGCTTCGTCGTCGACGAGTATCAGGACGTCACGCCGCTGCAGCAGCGTGTGCTCGACGCGTGGCTCGGCGACCGCGACGACCTCACCGTCGTCGGCGACGCCAACCAGACCATCTATTCGTTCACCGGAGCCACCCCGAAACATCTGCTCGACTTCTCCCGCCGGTTCCCCGACGCCACCGTCGTGCGCCTCGAGCGCGACTACCGATCCACCCCCCAGGTGGTCGATCTCGCCAACCGGGTGATCGGCGCCGCCCGGGGCCGGATCGCCGGAACACGTCTGAAGCTCGTCGGCCAGCGTCCGCCCGGACCGGAGCCGACCTTCGCCGAGTTCGACGACGAGCCGGCGGAGGCGCAGGCCGTTGCGAAGGCCGTCGCGAAACTGATGGGCACCGGTGTACCCGCCGCCGAGATCGCGGTGCTCTACCGCATCAACGCCCAATCCGAGGCCTACGAACAGGCTTTCACCGAGGCGGGAATCCCGTACCAGGTGCGTGGCGGAGAAGGCTTCTTCAACCGCGCGGAAGTGCGGCAGGCGGTCAACGCGCTCCGTCAGGCCGGTGCGCGCGACGACCTTCCGGACGGTGCCGACCGCGGTTCCGGTCTGCTCTCCCTCGTCCGGGCGACGCTCGTTCCCCTCGGCCTGACCGACACCGAGCCGGTGGGCACCCAGGCCCGCGAGCGGTGGGCCTCGCTCGTCGCTCTCGTGCAACTCACCGAGGAATTGCTCGAGCACGAGCCGGGGCTCGCTCTCGACGGCCTGCTGCGCGATCTCGCGGCGCGGGCGGAGGCACGTCAGCCTCCGACGGTCCAGGGTGTGACGCTCGCGTCGCTGCACGCGGCGAAAGGGCTCGAATGGGATGCCGTCTTCCTGGTCGGGCTCACCGACGGGACCCTGCCGATCACGCATGTCACCGGAGACAAGGACACCCCTCCCGACGAGGCCGGTATCGAGGAGGAACGCCGCCTGCTCTACGTCGGCGTCACCCGTGCCCGGGTCCATCTGCACCTGTCGTGGGCCCTGTCACGGACCGCAGGGGGTCGCCGCTCGCGCCGCCGCTCCCGGTTCCTCCACGGCCTGATCCCGGACAGCTCTCCCGCCTCGAAGATCGCCGAGCCCGCGGCGCCGCGGAAGAAACGGCCCCAGTGCCGCGTCTGCGGCAGACCGCTCATGGGCACCACGTCGACGATGCTCGGCCGCTGCGAGGGCTGCCCGTCGGATCTCGACGAGAACCTTCTCGTCGCGCTCAAGGAATGGCGCCGGGAGCGGTCCAAGGAGATGAAAGTGCCCGCCTACGTGGTCTTCAGCGACAACACTCTCGTCGCGATCGCCGAGCAGCAACCGCGCGACGACCGTGCACTGGTGGCCATCCCGGGGATCGGGGCGAAGAAACTCGAGCAGTACGGGGCGGATGTGCTCGCACTCGTGCGTGGCGAGCGCACCGTCGACACGTTGGATCTCTGAGAAGGATCGTCGTCCGGGGCGGAGTTCAGCACGCGCACAGGCAGAAATAGTGCCCGGCCGGATCGCGGAACACCCGGAAGGTGCCGGTGGTCGATCCGTCGTCGGCGCGCAGCGCATCGAGACCGAGCACGATCCGCTCGGCCTCGTCGAGATCCGGCACCTCGAAGTCGAGGTGGGCGTGCACTCCGTCGGCGGGCCAGTGGCGCGGTGTGAAGTCGGGGTCGCGCTGGAAGGCGATCGCGGTCGTGTCGTCCCGGGCGAGTTCGACCCACTCCTCCCGGTCGTCGGTGATCGTCCACCCGAGCAGCCTGCGGTAGAACTCGGCGAGTGCACGCGGATCGGGGCAGTCGAGCACAGGGAGGAATCTCGTGGTCGCGAGTGCCATGCCTTCCGACTGTAGTCCCGGCACCCGATGAGCGACACGAAACCGCAGGTAGAAAATCACTTGTGCGGATCGTGCCCGCGAAACTAGGCTGGCTGACGATGTCACGGGAGACGGTTCCGTGCGCGACGAGAAAGTGAGGTGGCCCCGATGCTCGGTTTCGACGCCTTCGCAACGGCAGTGGCCCCTCGCGTCGCAACACCTGTGGTTGCTGCCGCAGCGGCAGCCGCGCCGCGTGCACGCCGTCGTGTGCACGCCGCCGCCGTCTCGTCCGTGGCCGGACGTCAGCCGAGGAGTTTCTCCCGCTAGACGTTTCGTTCCTTCCAGGCCACGGACCCCGCCCAGCGGACCGTGGCCTTTCTCTTTCCGGCCCGGGTTCGCATCGCATTTCGAACGAACCAGCAAAGGAGCTCACGTGCCGAGCGAAAACCTGTCGATCCCGTCGAGGCGCAGGGAAGGAATCGAGGAGCATGGTCACAGCCCGTCGCGCCCCGGCAAGAACGTTCTGCCGTGCCACGACAACGATCCCGACCTGTGGTTCGCCGAGACCCCGGGGGAACTCGAGTACGCCAAGACGCTGTGCGCGGGCTGTCCGGTGCGGGCCCGGTGTCTGGCTGCGGCGCTCGAACGGGAGGAGCCGTGGGGTGTATGGGGTGGGGAGATCATCGACCGCGGCGTCGTGGTGGCCCGGAAGAGGCCCCGAGGGCGACCGCGGAAGCATCCGGTGGTGGAACCCCGAAAGGAACTGGTCTGCGTGTGAACCCGTTGCCCGGCTTCGTCACTCCTCGAGGAAGCCGGGCAGCCACTCGCTCAGGATGCGCATGTAGGGCGCCTCGGCGTCGAGCTGCGCGCAGATACCCACCGATCCCAGCAGGACACGGAAGATGCTCGCGTATTCGGGAGGCAGATTCAGGGCCCGGGCCGTCCGGAACGTCGAGCTCGTGAAATCCGTGGCCGTGCCCGCCACCCGCTGGAGCCACGACCGGGTGAAGTGGAAGGACTCGGTGTGTATGGGATCGGTGAAGGGCCGCAGGTAACTCGCGATCTCCTCGTCGGTGACCGTGCGCCCGGGCAGAACGAACTTGTTGTCGTAGAGGAGCTGGGTGAGCTCGTCGAAGCGTTCGTCCACGGCGAGCCGGACCATCCGGCCGAGCACCGGAGGGAAGCCGTCGGGCATCGCCGCGGTCGCGCCGAAGTCGATGATTCCGAGCCGCCCGTCGTCGAGAAGCATGAAATTTCCCGGATGCGGGTCGCTGTGGAGCAGGCCGGCACGTGCGGGCGAACAGAAGTGGAACTCCGCGAGCAGGGCGCCGGCCCGGTTGCGCTGTTCCCGTGTACCGCCGACGATGATCACCGATAAGGGGGTAGCCGAAAGCCATTCGGTCACCACGACTTTCGGCGCGCTGGCAACGACTCGTGGGATCACGAACTTGTCGTCGTCGGCGAAGGCCTTCGCGAAGGCCCGCTGATTGTCGGCTTCGATCCGGTAGTCGAGTTCTTCCTCGGTGCGTTCGGTCAGTTCGTCGAGCAGGGCGCGCACGTCGGCGCCCGGCATCAGTGTCGCGAACACCCCGGCGAAACGGGAGAGCGTGCGCAGATCGGCGCGCAGCGCTTCGTCGGCCCCGGGGTACTGGACCTTCACCGCGACATCGCGCCCGTCCGACCACACGGCTCGATGCACCTGGCCGATGCTCGCCGAGGCGACCGGGACGTCGTCGAACGACTGGAACCGCTCACGCCACTTGGTGCCGAGTTGCTGATCGAGAACGCGGTGCACGGCCCGTGCGGGCAGGGGAGGAGCCTCCGCCTGCAGTTTGGTCAGCGCTTCCCGGTACGGCTCGGCGTACTCCTCCGGAACCGCGGCTTCCATCACACTCAGCGCCTGCCCGAACTTCATCGCGCCGCCCTTGAGCTCGCCCAGCACGCTGAACAGCTGCTCGGCGGCCTTCGCCGTCATTTCGGCGTCGATCTCCTCCCGGTCTCCGCCGGCGAGCCGTCGCCCGAAACCGACGGCTGCGCGTCCCGCAATTCCCAAGGGAATACTCGCGAGTTTGGCGGTGCGGGACGAGCTTCTGCGAGGGATCTCTGGCACGCCTCCCATCATGCCTGACCGACCGACGCGATGGCCGAGCAGTCGCATTCGGGGTGGCGGAACCATCGTCGCGCGGCGATACGGTGGGTTCGCAGATCGAGTTCGAGCGTGCGGTCGACCGCGGGAGAGACGGACGGATCGGCCGAGAAGAACGCCTCGATCTGGACGACGGCCAGTGCCGCTGTCGCCGAGGTCACGGCACGTCCGGCCTGCCCCTCCCGCCCGTACAACTGGGTGGCCAGCCGTGGCCAGGACGGGTCGAGATCGGTCCGCACCAGATCGGCGCAGCGCAGGCAACTGCTGCGTCCGGGAAGCACGAACGGGCCCACGACGCCGCGTCCGTCACGGATCCGCACCGGGAGATGGGGAATCCCTGCCCGCACCAGCGCGCGTACGAGGCGGGGATCGGGTACCTGCCGATCGGCGAGGACGACACAGCCGGTCGCAGCGGCCGGATCCGGATGACCGTCACCGACCGGCGACCGCACCCAGCGCACTTCCCAGGGCGGGAGATCATCGACGATCGCAGCCGCGAGCGGTCCCGAACCGTACACGCGGACCCGGCGTGGACGCAGCCGTTCACCCGAGGGCCCCGGAGCTTGCCGGACCACGCCGCTCGCGACGAGTTCGTCGAGCAACTCGCGGACCGGGGCCGGCGACAATCCGCGCAGTGCGGCAGCCGCGAGCACCTCCTCGCCGGTGAGCCGCCCGTCGAGCAGACGGAGCAGTACGCCCACGTCGAAGCCGTCCATGCCCTCGGGGGGAACGACGACCGTCGCGGTGTCGGGACCCCAGCCGAGCTGGACTGCTCCGTCGGATCGTTCCAGCACCGGCAGTTCCGGATCGACGAGCAGACCGGAGGTCGCGGGCGGGGTGTGCGCGGAGACAGAGGATGCGGTGGTCATGCCCGTCACGGTGACATCCCCCGCACGCCCGACAGGCGTGCGTGGGGGAGTTGTCCACAGGCCCGACGCTCCGGCCGGGAGGAATATGTGCCGGTCTACGAGGTGCCGCTGTCTCCGGGGCGATCGTCCTTCGGCTCGTCGTTTTCAGCGGCACGTTCCCGCTCGGCCTGTTCGCGTTCCATCGTCTCGCGCAACTGCGCGATCGGATCCTCGAACGCCCCCGTACCCCCGCCGATCACCCGGTCGACGAACGCCGCCGGATTGTCGAGATCGGACGAGTCGGGCAGCAGGTCGGGGTGCGCCCACACCTGGTCCCGGGCATCGGCACCGGCATCGGTCGTCAGGCGCCGCCACAGTGCCGCCGCCTCGCGAACCTTGCGGGGCCTCAGTTCGAGCCCGACGAGCGTCGCGAAGGTCTGCTCCGCGGGTCCGCCCGTGGCCCGGCGCCGACGCAGGGTCTCGGTCAGGGCCGACACACCGGGCAGCCGGTCGCCGAGCGCGTCCGTCACGACCGTCTCGACCCAGCCTTCGACGAGCGCGAGCATCGTCTCGAGCCGCTCGAGCGCGGCTTTCTGCTCGGGAGTGGTCTGCGGCTCGAAGGCACCCTGCTTGAGGATCTCCTCGAGCTTGGAAGGATCGGTGAGTGCAGACGGGTCGATGCCCTGGGCGAGGTCCTCGATCGACGACATGTCCATGCGGATGCCGCGCGCGTACTCCTCGACCGCCGCCAGCACCTGCTGCCGCAACCAGGGCACGTGACTGTAGAGGCGCTGGTGAGCGGCTTCCCGTGCCGCGAGGAAGACGAGCACTTCCTGAGCGGGCTGTTCGAGGCCTTCTCCGAAGGACTCGACCGCAGCGGGGAGCAGCGCCGCCGTCCCGGCAGGGCCGAGGGGGAGCCCGATGTCGGTGGAGGTGAGCACCTCCTTCGACAGCTGCCCGAGTGCCTGGCCGAGCTGGGAACCGAAGGCCACCCCACCCATCTGGGAGAACATGCCCATCATGGGCCCGGCCATCGCCTTGGCCTCCTCGGGCAGGCCGGCCAGCATCATGCCGTTGACCTGCTCGGCGATCGGATCGCACAGGCGCTTCCAGGTGTCCAGGGTGTTGTCGAGCCAGTCGACGGGCGTCCATGCCACGGCTTTCGAGGCACCGGCCGGCAGGGTCGTGGCGGCATCGAGCCACAGCTCGGCGAGACGTGCGGCGTCGGCCACCGCGTCGGCCGTGCGCGAGGAGATCGGCGAGACCGAGCCGATCTGCTGTCGTGCGAGCTTCGTGGCGATGTCGTAGTTCACCGGGCCGGAGCCCCCGGAACCCATGGCGCTGCCCATGCCGGCGAGCATCTGACCGAACTGGCTGAGCATCTGACCGAACTGCGCGGGATCGAAGCCCTGCGCACCGAACGGATTGTCGCCGCTGCCCCCGCTGCCGGGGAGCCCGAATCCGAACGGCATACCGCCACCGGTGCCGCCGCTACCGGAACCCTCGTCCTTCTTGCGGTCGGGGTCGTCGTCGGGATTCGAGAATCCGAAGGGCGTGTCGCTCATGCAACCAACGGTACAAGGCATGGCGCCGGAGGATCCGCATCGTGGTCACGCTGACGGCGAACACGGTGCGCCCGATACCCTGGCCGGGTGAATCGTCGCCTCGTCATGCCGCTCGCGCTCGCGTTCCCGATCCTGATCATCGTGGTGGTGGCGTTCAACGTCCGGGCTCCCTATGTCGCGCTCGGTCCGGGCCCCACCTTCGACACGCTCGGCGAGATCGAGGGCACGCCGGTCGTCGAGATCGACGGGATCGAGGCGGACCGGACCGAGGGCAGCATGTACATGACGACGGTCGGCGTGACCGACAATCTCACCCTCGCCCAGGCGGTCACCGCCTGGATCAGCGGACGGTACGGCGTCGCGCCCCGCGAGCAGGTCTACCCGCCGGACCGCAGCAAGGACGAGGTGCAGGCCGTGGATCAGGCGCAGTTCGCGCAGTCCGAACGCTCCGCCGAACTCGCCGCCCTGCACTATCTGGACCTGCCGGTGACGCTGCGCGTCGCGGAAGTGGGTCAGGGCGCTCCCGCAGCCGGTGTGCTCGAAGCGGGCGACGAGATCGTCGCCGTCGGCGGAGAGGACATGACCACCGCCGGCCAGGTGCAACGCACGGTGGGCGCGGTGCGGCCCGGCGAATCGGTGGAGGTCACCGTCCGGCGCGGCGATACCGAGCAGACGCTCGAGGTGCCGGTCGGCGAGCGACCCGGCGAGTCGGACAAGGGATTCCTGGGCATCGCGACCGAGGAGGTTCCCCAGGTGCCCTTCGAGGTCACCTTCAACCTGGCGGACATCGGCGGCCCGTCGGCGGGTCTGATGTTCAGCCTGGCCGTCGTCGACAAGCTCAGCCCCGGACTGCTCAACGGCGGGATGAACGTCGCGGGCACCGGCACGATCGACTCGGACGGAAACGTCGGGCCGATCGGCGGCATCACCCACAAGCTGACCGCGGCGGCGGAGGACGGAGCGACGGTCTTCCTGGTTCCCGCAGACAACTGCGCAGAGGCGTCGAGCGGGGCTCCCGAGGGTGTCCGGCTTGTGAAAGTGGACACACTCGACGGCGCGATCGATTCCCTCGAAGCGATCGCGGCCGGGCAGGACGCGCCCGCCTGCAGCTGACCCACCGCGCCCGGCGGTAGCCGGAAGTCAGTCGTCGTCGCCCGCCTCGAGGGTGGCGTACAGCGCCGCGACGACGTGCGGGGCGAGATTGTCGTAGCTCCGCAGTTCGGCCCCCGCGAACGGATCGTCGTCGTCGAGCGGACGCAACTGCAGGAGGGAGAGCGACGGCCCGTCGCGCAGCACCGCGGAGATCAACCGCGCGGCGCGCCGTTCGGGATGGCTGTGGGCGGCGTGACGCGCGGCCTCGTCCGCCGCATGCGCGTCCGCGAGCAGCGGGGCGAAGGCGTCGTCGAGCTCGTTCTCCGCCGTAGGAGGAAGGATCACCACCTCCTGGACGAGGGCACACCCGGCGACCGAGTCCGGCCAGGTGGTGGTGGCGAGGAACTCGTCGAGGGCGGGGCTGCCGCCCTCGACGTCCTCGGGGAAGTCGTCCTGGGCGATCGGCGTGTACTCGTGGCCCTCGTCGAGCTGGTCGGCGAGTGTCGGTTCCGCGGCGGCGAGCAGCACCGTCGGGACGAGCGCGAACATGACGGGAGGGCGGTCCCAGCCCTCCGCATCCGCGAAATCGATGATCTCGTGGACGGCGCGCGCGAGTGCTCGTTCGGAAGGCACGGGAAGACGTTGGCTCACCCGCCTATCCTGGCACTCGTAGACGGGTGTGCGTTGCCGGACCCGAGTCGGACGACCTTCCCGTCGAGGATTCCGTAGAGTGGGGCGAAACGGTCACACCATGGAAACGAAGCATGTTCGCATGCTTCGTGCAGCGCGTGATGGACAGATGCGGTGCGAGCGCGCCGCCGGACGAGTTTGGAGTGTGGGCACGTGGGCATGAGGCCCCCGACCGGAGTACCTACATTGTCGAAGCGGAGCAAAGTTCTGCTGGTCCTGGCAGTGGTGGCCGCAGCGCTGCTTCTGCTCGGACCACGGTTGGTGGACACCTACACCAACTGGCTCTGGTTCGGCGAAGTCGACTTCCGGGGCGTTTACGTCAAAGTTCTCCTGACCCGGATCGTGCTCTTCCTGGTGGTCGGGCTGTTCATCGGCGGCGTCGTCTGGCTCTCGATGCTGCTCGCGTACCGATCCCGGCCGGTGTTCGTGCCGACCACCGGACCCAACGATCCGGTCGCGCGCTACCGCACCACCGTGATGACGCGTATGCGTGCCTTCGGCATCGGCATCCCGGTCGTTCTCGGCGTGCTCTCGGGTCTGGTCGCCCAGGCCGGCTGGGTCACCGTGCAGATGTTCTTCAACGGCGGAGACTTCGGCACCACCGATCCGCAGTTCGGCCTCGACGTCGGCTTCTACGCCTTCGACCTGCCGTTCTACCGCTTCGTGCTCAACTGGCTCTTCGTAGCGATCGTGCTGGGCTTCATCGCAAACCTCGTCACCCACTACATCTTCGGTGGGATCCGCCTCGCCGGTCGTGGCGGGAACATGTCGACGGCCTCGCGTGTGCAGCTCGCCGTCCTGGCAGGCCTCTTCGTCGCCTTCAAGGCGGTCGCCTACTGGCTCGACCGCTACGAACTGCTGTGGAGCAGCCGTAAGGAACCGACCTTCACCGGCGGTGGCTTCACCGACATCAACGCGGTCCTGCCGGCCAAGCTCATCCTCCTGGCCATCGCGGTCATCTGCGCGATCGCGTTCTTCGCCGCGATCTTCCTGCGCGACCTGCGCATCCCCGCGCTGGCGACGGCCTTGCTCGTGCTCTCGTCGATCCTCGTCGGCGCTGTCTACCCGCTGATGGTCGAGCAGTTCTCGGTTCGCCCGAACGCTGCCGACAAGGAGAGCGAGTACATCGAGCGCAACATCGCCGCCACCCGTGATGCCTACGGCATCACCGACGACAAGGTCGAATACGAGGACTATCCCGGGGTGGGCACGACCTCACCGGAGAACATCCCGGCCGACATCACCACGATCGCCAATGCGCGCCTGCTCGACCCGAACGTGCTTCCCCGCACGTTCACCCAGCAGACGCAGCTGAAGAACTTCTACGGTTACCCGGAGTCTCTCGACATCGATCGGTACGAGATCGACGGTCGCGTCGAGGACTACATCGTCGCGGCCCGTGAGCTCTCGCCCACCAGCCTGACCGGCAACCAGACCGACTGGATCAACCGGCACACCGTGTACACCCACGGAAACGGTCTCGTCGCGGCCCCGGCCAACCGGGTCAACGCCGCCGCGAGCGCGTCGGCCGAGGAAGCCGCCAACAGCAACAGCGGCTATCCGGTCTACTTCGTCAGCGACCTCGCGTCGCTCGGGGCCGAGAACCAGGTGATCCCGGTCGAGCAGCCCCGCATCTACTACGGCGAGGTCATCGCCGAGGCCGATCCCGACTACGCGATCGTCGGCAACAGCGGAGACGCGTCCGGCCCGCGCGAGTACGACACCGACACCGAGAAGTACACGTACACCGGTTCGGGTGGCGTGGACATCGGCAACTGGTTCAACCGGCTGGCGTTCGCCGCGAAGTACGGAGAGCGCAACATCCTGTTCTCGAGCGCGATCGGTGACGATTCGAAGATCCTGTTCAACCGCGACCCGCGTGAGCGTGTGACCAAGGTCGCGCCGTGGCTCACGGCCGACGGCGACGCCTACCCGGCGGCGATCGACGGCCGGATCGTGTGGATCGTCGACGCGTACACCACGCTCGACTACTACCCCTACGCGCAGCGTGCCTCCCTCGAAGGCCTCGTCGAGGACAGCATCGACCAGAACACCGGCCGGTTGCTGCCCCGCAAGGAGGTCTCCTACATCCGCAACTCGGTCAAGGCCACGGTCGACGCCTACGACGGCACCGTCACGCTGTACCAGGTCGACGAGCAGGATCCGGTCCTGAAGGCGTGGATGGGGGTCTTCCCCGACGCGGTGACCCCGCAGGACCAGATCTCGGACGAGCTGCGCGCCCACTTCCGGTACCCGGAGGATCTGTTCAAGGTGCAGCGCGAGATGCTCGCGAAGTACCACGTCGACGACCCGCGCGAGTTCTTCACGAACAACGCGTTCTGGTCGGTGCCGGCCGATCCCACCGTGGACACCAGCGCGAACCAGCCACCCTATTACCTGCTGATGGGTGATCGGGAGACGGCGGATCCCCGGTTCCGGCTGACCTCTGCGATGGTGGGCTACAACCGGCAGTTCCTGTCGGCGTACATCTCCGTCGAATCCGATCCGGAGAACTACGGGAAGTTCACGATCCTGCAGTTGCCGACGGACACGCAGACCTTCGGTCCCGAACAGACGCAGAACGCCATGATCTCGGACACCCGGGTGGCGTCGGAACGCACGCTGCTCGAACGATCCAACCGGATCCAGTACGGCAACCTGCTCACCCTGCCGATCGCGGACGGCGGCATCCTGTACGTCCAGCCGATGTACACCGAACGCAACGCGACGGCGGGCAGCACGTCGACCTTCCCGCAGTTGTCGCGTGTGCTCGTCAGTTACCGCGAACCCGGCGCGAGCGGCGGTGTGCGGATCGGCTACGCGCCCACCCTGGCAGGTGCACTCGACCAGGTCTTCGGATCCGGCGTCGGAGACGCCGCGACCGCTCCCGGTGGGGAAGCGGTGCCCACCGCCGAGGTCGAGGACGAGACCCGTGGTGAAGTGCCCGGCGAAGGCACGGCGGAGCAGAATCAGTCGGGAGAGCAGCAGCCTGCGACACCGGCGCCGTCGGCTCCGGCCGACCGTGATGCTGCCGTCGCCGAGCTGGATTCGGCACTCGCGGAGCTCGCCAACGCACAGAGCAGTGGCGACTTCGAGGCCTACGGCCGGGCCCTGCGACGGGTGCAGCAGGCGGTCGACGCCTACGAATCGGTCGGTGGCTGATCCCGAGCGATCGGACAGAAGGCAAGGCCCGCGGCGTTCACGCCGCGGGCCTTCGCCGCTTTCCGGGGGATTTGCATTCCGTTTCCGTGCTCGTGTACGTTCGTTCTTGCAACGCGGGGTGGAGCAGCTCGGTAGCTCGCTGGGCTCATAACCCAGAGGTCGCAGGTTCAAATCCTGTCCCCGCTACCACCACGAAGGCCGGCGGTCCGTCACGGACCACCGGCCTTCGTTCGTTTCCGGTGGATCAGCCCTGCGCGGCCGTGTATTCGCTCTCCGGCCCGTCGGCGCCGGGAACCTCCATCTCCATCAGCACCCGGCGCAGCAGCTTGCCGGTGGCGTTCCGCGGGAGTTCGTCGAGGAACACCACATCGCGCGGGACCTTGTACCGGGCGAGACCGGATTTCACGAAGGCCTTGATGTCCTCGGCATCGCGGGCCGAATCGGGGGAGGGAACCACGAAGGCGCGCAGCCGTTGACCGAATTCCGGATCGGGCACACCCACGACGGCCGCATCGAGCACGTCCTCACGCTCGGCGAGCAGGTTCTCCACTTCGAGCGGATAGACGTTCTCGCCGCCCGAGACGATCATGTCGTCGTCGCGACCGTCCACGAACAGCAGTCCGTTCTCGTCCCAGTGCCCGATGTCTCCGATCGACAACATCCCGTCGATGCGTTCCTTGTCGCGACCGTCGGTGTATCCGGAGAACGAGAGCCCGCTCGCGACGAAGATGCGTCCGGGCACGTTCGGTTCCGTGATGCGGTTGCCGGCCTCGTCGAACAGGACCACCCGGCAGGTCACCGGGGGCCGGCCTGCCGTACCGGGGGCCCGGTGGATGTCCTCGGGTGTCGCGACGGTCGCAACGGCGCATTCGGTGGACCCGTACAGATTGTGCAGCACGTGCCCGAACGCTTCCGTCGTCCGGCGGCACAGGTCCGGGGACAGGGACGAACCCGCGCAGAAGACGATCTTCAGGCTCGAGGTGTCGTATTCGGCGATCTTGTCCCGCCCGAGATCGAGAATCCTCTGCAGCATGGTGGGGACCACGACGAGCACGTTCGCACCGTGCTGTTCCACCAGGCTCAGGGCGTCGACGGGGGAGAATCTGCGCATCATCACCACGGTCTGCCCGAGCGCGAGTGCGAGCGCGAACTGCGAGACGCCCGTGCCGTGGAAGGCGGGCGCGGCCATCAGCATCGTCTGACCCGGCCGGAGGGGCACACGATCGAGGAACTGAGCGGACGCGAACGGCGACGTGCGGCCGCGCGGCGCACCCTTGGGGGTCCCGGTGGTGCCGCTGGTCAGCAACACGAATCCCCCGAAGACCTCGGGTGCCGGCAGGGACGAACCGTCGAGGCCGTCGATGGCTTCCTCGAGCGTCGGGATGCCGGGGACCTCGTCGTCCACCCAGGAGACGTAGCGGCGGACATCGTCCGGAAGAGCGGCGGCGACGTCGGCGAACTCGCTGTCGAAGACGAACGTCGCGACCTCTTCGCGGGTGGCGACGTCGACGAGCTGTCGCGCGCCGAAGCCGGTGTTCATCATCACGAGCCGTACGCCGAGCTTGGCGGAGGCGAGCATCGTGAGCACCAGGCCGCGGTGGTTGCGGGCCATGATGCCCATGACGGATCCCGGCACGACTCCGTCGCGCTGCCACGCGCGCACCAGGGCGTTCGATCGGGCTTCGAGTTCCTGGTAGGTCGTGTCGCCGGCTTCGTCGACGAGGGCGACGGCATCGAGGCCGCGCTGGGCCTGAGCGTGCACGGCTCCGGCGAACGGGCCGTACTTGCCGGCCGCGACGATCGTCCCGATGCTGTGGTCCACCCGTGGGAAGTGCAGCAGCCCTGCACGATGGAGCACGGCCAGCGATCCGAGGGTGTCCTTGACCTGTCCGATCGTGTCGTCGAGCGTGATCCGTCCGCCGGTGAGCCTGCCGAGAATGTCCTGACCGAGCATCCGTCCCCCTAGCTGTGTGTGGTTCAGCTCACACAGTATCCCGTGACGTATCTCACATTCCAGACGCGCTCCCCGAAAACGGCAGAACCCTCGCCGCCACCGCGGCGAGGGTTCGTCCCCCGATGGGTCCTCCGAGACACTCGGGCCCCTGCCGGACCCCGGTCCCATCCACCCGGAGCCCGCGTTCTCGGGCCCTGCGGCCCGAGTGCTATTTCAGTTCGGAGGACGACTTTCCGAGCACCCGCCGGGCCACGATGAGCTGCTGGATCTGCTGGGTGCCCTCGAAGATGTCGAGGATCTTGGAATCGCGCGCCCACTTCTCGAGCAGCGGACGCTGCGAGTAGCCGTAGGTACCGGCCAGTTCGACGGCCTTGAGTGAGACCGCGGTGCCGGTCCGGCCGGCCTTGGCCTTCGACACCGACGCCTCGAGGGAGTTGGGCTTCTTGTTGTCGGCCATCCACGTCGCGCGCAGTGCGAGAAGGTAGGAGGCCTCCCAGTCGGCTTCGAGTGCGAGGAATTCCGCCGCGGCCGCGTGCTGGTTGTTCGCGGGGATGTCGTAGGAGACCTCGACGCCCGCATCCTTCAGGATCGCGCGCAACTCCTCGAGGACGGCGCGACCGAGCCCTACGGCCATACCGGCGACGATCGGGCGGGTGTTGTCGAAGGTCTGCATGACCCCCGCGAAGCCCTTCTCGGTGTTCACCTCGGGAGAGCCGAGGATGTTGTCCTTCGGGATCCGGCAGTTGTCGAGCACGAGCACGGCGGTGTCGGACGCCTTGATGCCGAGCTTCTTCTCGAGGCGGGCGACGGAGAGCCCGGGGGCGTCGCGCGGAACGACGAACGACTTGATCGCCGCCCGTCCCTGCGACTTGTCGACGGTCGCCCACACGACGATGTGCGTGGAGCGCTCCCCGGCGGTGACGAAGATCTTCTCGCCGTTGAGGACCCACTCGTCGCCGTCGAGAACCGCGGTGGTGGTCACGGCTGCCGAGTCGGAGCCGAAGCCGGGCTCGGTGATCGCCATGGAGGCCCACACCTTGCCGAAGCGTTCGAGCTGTTCGTCGGTGGCCACGGCGGCGATCGCCGAGTTGCCCAGCCCCTGATAGGGGATCGACAGGGTCAGGCCCACGTCGCCCCAGCACGTCTCGATGACGTTGAGGAGACCGGCCATGTTCCCGCCGTTGGCATTGCCGGCCTGGGCGTCCTGCTTCGCTTTCGCGTCGCGGCCGAGCGACGCGCCGGCTGCGCCCTGCCCGGAGTCGTTGAGCCCCTCGACCATCGCGGCCATGGTGTCGAGTTCGACGGGGTACTCGTGTTCGGCGAGATCGTACTTGCGGGAGACGGGCCGGAAGATCTGCGCGGCGACCTGGTGGGCCTGGTTCGCGGAGGCCTTGAGCTTCCTGGGGAGTTCGAGATTGATCATCACAGGTTCCTTGTTCGGGTCGGGCCGATCAGACGAGGACGACGCCTTCGGCGACTCCGATGGCTCGTAGGTCGCGGTACCAACGCTCGACGGGGTGTTCCTTGGTGTACCCGTGGCCGCCTAGCAGCTGCACGCCGTCGAGGCCGAACTGCATGCCCTTGTCGGTGGCGAGCTTGCGGGCGAGGGCGGCTTCGCGGGCGAACGACAGGCCCTGCTCCGCGCGCGCCGCGCCGCGCAGGGTGACCAGTCGGAGCCCGTCGAGTTCGATCTTGATGTTCGCCACCATGAAGGCCACGGCCTGGCGATGGCTGATGGGTTCACCGAACGCTTCGCGCTCGTTCACGTAGGGGATCACGTAGTCGAGCACGGCCTGGCCGGTGCCCGTCGCCAGTGCTGCCCAGCCCAGGCGCGACAGCCGTACGGCGTCGGCGTACTGCTCGGCGCGCACATCCGGGTCGGCGTCGCCGAGGCGGGCGGATTCGGGCACGGCGACGTCTTCGAGGAGGAGCCGGCCGAGGCCGGCGGCGCGCAGGCCCATGCCCGGATCGGCTTCGATGACGACACCCTTGCTCTTCGCCTCGACAAGGAAGAGGGACGGCTTGCCGTCGAGTTCGGCCGCGACGACGAACAGTTCGGCACTGCCCGCGGCCGGGACGAAGGACTTCACGCCGTTGAGCCGGTATCCGCTGGGGGAGCGCACGGCCTTGGTCTGCAAGGCGAACGGATCGAACAGGGCGCGCGGCTCGGCGATGACGACGGAGGCCTGGGGCACGTCGTCGCCGGCGAAGGCCGGCAGGTACGTCTTCTGCTGCTCCTCGGTACCCCACTGCGTCAGGGCCACGGCGACGCCGCTGGGGGCGAGGATCGGCAGGGCGAGGCCCATGTCGCCGTGGGCGAGCGCCTCGGCGACGAGCACGTTGGTGACCACCCCGCGCTCGTCGGCGGCACCGTCGAACGCCTCGGGCACGTTGACCATCGTGATCCCGAGTTCGGCGGCGCGGGCGAGGAGGTCGGCCGGAGCCGCGGCCGCCTCGTCGGCGTCGTGGGCTGCGGGCCGCAGGATCTCCGCGGCGAACTCGCGCACCGTCTCGGTGATCATCTGCTGATCGTCGGTGGGCGTGAGATCGAAGAAGTCCGAGCTCTTCGCGGTGGTGAGGCGCTGGGGGCCCGAGGCGCCTCCCGACATCTTCTTGAACGTGCGGGTCGCGGCTCCGAGGGTCTTGAAGCCGGTCTTGGTGGACTGGTAAGTGACCCGGTCGATCGTCTCGCGGATCTTGTACCGATCTGCGAGCTCGGAGCCCGTGATCCGGGTGAGCATGCGCATGGCGGCGCCCATGGCGTCGCGTTTGATCGGATTGAGGCCGACGGCGGACGTGTCGCGAGGCGTGTGGCGGGCCACGCTGTCTTGCTTGCTCATGATCACCAGAAGTCTCTCGATGTGGCAGCGGACACCCTGATCTTACTTCCGAGTAAGGTTGCTGTCTACCGCGCGGTAAGTTCCGGGAACGGCGTGTCGGCGACCTCGGGTCGACCTCAGGACAGCCGCGACAGCACGTGCTCGTGCAGCGGGCCGTTGGTGGCTACCGCGCTGCCCCCGTGCGGGCCGTCCTCGCCGTCGAGATTCGTGAACCGGCCACCCGCTTCGCGGATCAGGACGTCCAGTGCCGCAAGGTCCCACAGCGACACCTCCGGCTCGAGAGCGATGTCGACCGTGCCCTCGGCGAGCAGGCAGTAGGAGAAGAAGTCGCCGTAGGCACGGACCCGCCACACCTCGTCGGTGAGCGCGACGAAGCGGTCGCGGATGCCCCGCTCGTGCCATCCGGTCAGGCTGGAGAAACTCAGCGACGCCGACGCCGGATCGGTCACCTCGGACACGCTGATCCGTCGGGGCTCCTCGCCGTCGTGCGAAACCCACGCACCGGCACCGGCCGCGGCCCACCACCGGCGGTTCAGAGCGGGAGCGCTGACGACACCGACCACCGGGACACCGTCTTCGAGCAGAGCGATCAAGGTCGCCCACACCGGCACGCCGCGGACGAAGTTCTTGGTCCCGTCGATCGGATCGACCACCCACTGCCGGCCGCGGAAGACCGCCTCCCCGCCGAATTCCTCCCCGAGGACCGCGTCATGGGGGCGGTGCGACTCGAACTCGGCCCGCAGCGCGCGCTCGGTCGCGAGATCGGCGTCGGACACCGGGCTCAGATCCGGCTTGTCGTCGACCTTCAGGTCGAGTGCCCCGAAGCGGTCGCGGGTGATCGCGTCGGCGGTGTCGGCGAGGCGGAGGGCGAGGTCGAGATCTGCGCGGTAGTCGGTGGTCATGACGGAAACGCTAGCCGTCGCAGCTGTCGGTCGAACAGTTCGCCGGCCGCGCCGGCAGGCTTGCCGCCCGCGACAGGGCCCACCGGCGCTCCGGTAGCCTGTTGAATCGTGCATCCCGATGTTTCCGCAGACCTGGCCGAGCTCGACACGACCCTCCGTACTGTGGAGACGGTTCTCGACGTCGAGGAGCTCCGCCGGCGCATCGACGAACTCGAGCACCAGGCCGCGGATCCCGAGTTGTGGAACGACCAGGAGCACGCTCAGAAGGTCACGAGCGAGCTGTCGCACGCGCAGGGTGAACTGCGCCGCGTCGAGGGGTTGCGTCAGCGGCTCGAGGATCTGCCGGTGCTGTACGAGCTCGCCGAGGGCGAGGAGGGCGAGGCCCACACGTCCGCGCTGGCCGACGCCGACGCCGAACGTGAGAGCCTGCGTGCCGACATCGAGGCGATGGAGGTGCGCACGCTGCTCTCCGGCGAGTACGACCAGCGCGACGCGCTCGTCAACATCCGTGCGGGTGCCGGTGGTGTCGACGCCGCCGACTGGGCCGAGATGCTCATGCGCATGTACATCCGCTGGGCCGACAAGCACGGCTACGGTGTCGAGGTCTACGACACCTCCTATGCGGAGGAGGCTGGCATCAAGTCGGCCACCTTCGCCATCAAGGCGCCGTACACCTACGGCACCCTCTCGGTCGAGATGGGCACGCACCGGCTCGTGCGGATCAGCCCGTTCGACAACCAGGGTCGCCGTCAGACGTCCTTCGCCGAGGTCGAGGTGCTCCCCGTGGTCGAGACCACCGACCACATCGACATCGACGAGAACGACGTCCGCGTCGACGTCTACCGGTCGTCCGGACCGGGCGGGCAGTCGGTCAACACCACCGACTCCGCGGTCCGATTGACGCACATCCCGACCGGCATCGTCGTGACCTGCCAGAACGAGAAGTCGCAGCTGCAGAACAAGGTCGCGGCCATGCGCGTCCTGCAGGCCAAGCTCCTCGAGCGCAAGCGTCAGGAGGAGCGGGCCGAGATGGACGCGCTCAAGGGCGACGGCGGCAGCTCCTGGGGCAACCAGATGCGGTCGTACGTGCTGCACCCGTACCAGATGGTCAAGGATCTGCGCACCGAATACGAGGTCAACAACCCGTCGGCGGTACTCGACGGCGACATCGACGGTTTCCTCGAGGAGGGAATCCGCTGGCGTATGAGGGAAGAGCAGAAGTCGTGATGGGAAACAGGAGAGGGGCCTGTGCCGTTTTTTCCCGGAAGTAGACTGCTCGACTGGTTGTCGACGAGTGGGCTGCAGATCGCACTCACGATTCTGGGGGCGGTGCTCGTCGCCCGCTTCGTCTCCTGGGTCGGTGGTCGCATCACCCGGCGGATCGACGAGCGCTACATGCAGTCCGACGATCTGGTGCGGTCCGAAGCGACCAAGCACCGTCATTCGGTCGCCCAGGTCGTCACGTGGATGGCGATCTCGTTCGTCTACATCGTCGCCACCTTGAAAGTGTTCGACCACCTGCAACTACCCATCGGCAGCCTGGTCGCGCCCGCGACCGTGCTCGGCGCTGCGCTCGGCTTCGGGGCCCAGCGCATCGTGCAGGACATCCTGGCGGGCTTCTTCATCATCACCGAGCGCCAGTACGGTTTCGGCGACACCGTCCAGATCTCCGTGACCGGCGCGTCCGAGGATGCGGTCGGAACCGTGGAGGACGTCACGCTGCGGGTCACCCGGGTACGCAGTACGGCCGGCGAGGTGATCACCGTGCCCAACGGGCAGATCAACAAGGCCGTCAACCTGTCGAAGGACTGGGCGCGGGCCGTGGTGGACGTGCCGATTCCGGTCTCCGCCGACATCGCGAACGTCACCGAGATCCTGCGCGAGCTGGGTGTGGCCGCCTACCACGAACCGCGCCTGCGTGAACTGCTGCTCGACGAGCCGAGCGTGATGGGCGTGGAGAGCCTCGAGGTCGATCAGCTCAGTGTCCGCATGGTCGCGCGCACTCTGCCGGGTAAGCAGTTCCAGGTGGGACGCCTGTTGCGGGCGCGCATTGCGGCGGCACTCCGCCAGCAGGGCATCACGGTCACTCCGCAGCTCGACACCGCCAGCGTCGTCGATCGTGTGGAGGCACAGTGAGCGAGCCCGTGGAGCCGCACCGCAGACGCATCCCGTCCCATCTCCTCGGCGGGCGGATCAGGACGACCACCTTCGTGCTGTGCGCCGTGTGGGTGGGCATGTGGTTGCTCTACCAGTTCCTCAACCAGCCCGAGGAGACCCCTCCCGCGCCGTCCACCGCGGTGATCATCTCCGAGACCCCCTACGTGCCGTACGTACCGCCGTCGGCCACGACGACCGCCCCGCCGAGCGAGTCGAATACGACCACCGAAACTCCCTACCCGTCGACGACGGTGCCGACGGCCCCGTCCGGCACGCCACTGCCGTCGGTCCCTGCACCCCAGCAGGGTGTCAGCCCGCAACAGGTCCCGACGACCCCCACGCCCACCACCACGACCAGGCAGTTCCCGTTCGAGCTCCCGCAGATTCCGGGGCTCTCCGAGAACCGGGAGGGGACGGTCCCCGAGGACACCGAGACGTCGACACCCTAGGTAACCGTCCGGTAACGGTTAGCATGTCCAGGTGATCCGGCTGGAGAATGTGTCCAAGTCCTACAAGACGTCCACGCGACCTGCACTCGAAGGGGTCTCCGTCCACGTCGAGAAGGGCGAGTTCGTCTTCCTCATCGGTCCGTCCGGATCAGGGAAGTCGACCTTCCTCCGGTTGCTGCTGCGTGAGGAGAAACCCACCACCGGCGACATCCACGTCGCCGACTTCCACGTCAACCGGCTGCCCGCGCGGCGCGTGCCGAAGCTGCGGCAGAGCCTCGGTTGCGTCTTCCAGGATTTCCGGCTGCTCCAGCGCAAGACGGTCGCCGAGAACATCTCGTTCGCACTCGAGGTGATCGGCAAGCCGCGCGGAGTGATCGAGCGGACGGTGCCGGAGGTTCTCGAGCTGGTCGGGTTGTCCGGCAAGGCGGATCGGCTGCCGGGAGAATTGTCGGGTGGTGAACAGCAGCGTGTCGCGATCGCGCGCGCCTTCGTGAACCGTCCGCTCGTACTCATGGCCGACGAGCCCACGGGCAACCTGGACCCCGAGACCAGCCAGGACATCATGCTGCTGCTCGAGCGCATCAACCGCACGGGCACGACGGTGCTCATGGCCACCCACGACCACCACATCGTCGACTCGATGCGGCGACGGGTCGTCGAACTCGACCTCGGACGTGTCGTGCGCGACGAGGCGCGCGGCGTCTACGGCGTCGGCCGGTAGATCCGTCCTCGAGCATCCCACCAGGCAACCGAAGGGTCCCCACTCGATGCGTGCCAGTTTCCTGTTCAGCGAGGTCACCACCGGCCTGCGCCGCAACTTCACCATGACCGTCGCCATGATCCTGACCACGGCGATCTCGCTCGCGCTGTTCGGTGCGGGTCTGCTCGTGGTCCAGATGGCGGGTAAGACCGAGCGCATCTTCCTCGACCGGGTCGAGGTGCAGGTGTTCCTGACCGAGGACATCTCGGCGCTGGATCCGGAATGCGAACAGGATCTCTGCGCGTCCTTGCGCACCGATCTCGAGAACACCGACGACGTGGTGTCGGTGCAGTACCTCAGTCGCGACGACGCGGTCGTCGACGCCACCGAACGTGTCTTCGCGGATCAACCCGAACTCGCCGAACTGGTGAGTGCCGACAGTTTCCCCGCGTCCTTCAAGATCAAGATGTCGGATCCGGATCGCTTCGCCGCGATCCAGGACGACTTCGGGACGCGACCGGGCGTCGACAGCGTGCTCAACCAGCAGGACCTGGTGGAGCGGTTGTTCGGTGTGCTCGGCGGCATCCGTAACGGTGCGTTCGCGATCGCGACGATCCAGGCCGTCGCCGCCGTGCTCCTCATCGCCAACATGGTGCAGATCGCCGCCTTCACCCGCCGCACGGAAGTGGGCATCATGCGACTGGTCGGTGCCACACGCTGGTACACGCAGTTGCCCTTCCTGCTCGAGGCGGTGATCGCCGCGATCGTGGGCGCCGCCCTGGCCATCGGCGGTCTGTTCGTCGCCAAGAAGATGTTCGTCGACGACATGCTCGTCGACGTCTACGAGGCGAACATCGTCGCGCGGATCACCGACAGCGACATACTTCTGGTGTCGCCCTTCCTGGTCCTCGTGGGTGTGGGCATGGCCGCTCTCACCTCGTACGTGACCTTGCGTCTGTACGTGCGTGAATAATGTGTTGTGCGAGGTTCCTATGCTGGACGATGTTCTGTTCGATCGATCGTGGACCGGAAAGGCCTGCACGTGAAGGAAAAGGGCCGGAAGGTCATCGCGACCAACCGGAAAGCGCGTCACAACTACACCATCCTCGACACCTACGAGGCGGGCGTCGCCCTCGTGGGCACGGAGGTCAAGAGCCTGCGAGAAGGCAAGGCCTCGCTGGTCGATGCGTTCGCGACCGTCGACGACGGCGAGGTATGGCTGCGCGGGCTGCACATCCCGGAGTACGGGCACGGCACGTGGACCAATCACGCTCCGCGCCGCACCCGCAAGCTGCTGCTGCACCGTCGGGAGATCGACGCCCTCGTCGGTAAGACCCGCGAGGGCAATCAGACCCTCGTCCCGCTGTCGATGTACTTCTCCGACGGCAAGGTCAAGGTCGAACTCGCGCTCGCCAGGGGTAAGCAGGACTACGACAAGCGCCAGGATCTCGCGCGCCGGACCGCCGAACGCGAGGTGACCCGCGAACTCGGCCGGCGGGTCAAGGGCATGAGCCGCTGATCGCGGTCGCGCTCGCACTGCTCGCGGCGGCCGCCTACGGCCTGAGCGATTTCGCCGGCGGCGCCGCATCCCGGCGTGCGAGTGCGCTCGGTGTCGTCGCCGTCACCTATCCCGTCTCTCTCGTGGTGTCGCTGGCTGCGGCGCCCTTCGTCGGAGGCGAGTTCACCACTGCGTCGCTCACCTGGGGTGCTGTCGCCGGTCTGGCCGGCGGTATCGCGATCTGGTGGTTCTACCTTGCGCTCGCGCACGGGCCCATGTCGGTCGTCTCCCCGGTCACCGCGGTGCTCGTGGCCGGCATCCCCGTGCTCGCCGGCATCGCACTGGGCGAGCGGCCCGGAATGCTCGCCTACCTCGGGATCGTCGTCGCGGTGGTGGCGGTGGTTCTGGTCAGTCGCGGGTCGGACGAGACGGTGACGGGTGTCGGGCACCCGCGGTTCACCGCGCGGATCGCGTGGTGGACCGTCGGGTCGGGAACGGCCTTCGCCCTGTCGTTCATCGCGCTCGGGCGAGTGGAGGCCGGCACCGGATTGTGGCCGCTGGCCGTATCCCGCGCGACCGCGATGCTCGTGGTGTGGCTGGTGATCGCCGTGTCGTGGCGCCGAGTCGTGTGGCCCGCTCGACCCCTCCTTCCGATCCTGGTCGGAATCGGAGTGATCGATGTCGTCGCGAACGGTGCGCTGATCTTCGCCTACCAGAACGGGATGCTCTCCCTCGTGAGTGTGATCGCCGCCCTCTACCCGGCGGTGACGGTGCTCCTGGCGGTGATCGTGCTCGGCGAGCGGATCGGACGGATCGAGCTCGCCGGTCTCCTCGCGGCGGGCGTCGCCGTCGCACTCGTCGGCCTGGCCGGCTGACTTTCTGCGGGCAGGGGAAGGATCGGTCGTCAGGGCGCGTTGAAGGGGGCACTGTGGAAATGTCCGCCAGCGGCCCCCGAAATCGGAGAAAGCCGAGGATGTCATGTCCGAGACCTCCCTTCCGTCCACCCTCTCGATACCCGACGATGTTCTGGCACGGCTGACCGACGAATCCGTGATCTGGTTGACCACGGTGAACGGGCACGGGGGACCGGTTCCCACGCCCGTCTGGTTCCTGTGGTCCGATACCGCCTTCCTGGTCTTCTCACAGCCCGGCACCTCGAAGCTCACCAATATCGCCGCGCGTCCGCGGGTGGCGTTGAACCTGGAGGCCGACAGGGGCGGCGGGCACGTGGCGGTGTTCACCGGGACCGCCGGGATCGGTGAAAGTGTCCGGGACGACGAATGGGCGCGCTACACGCGCAAGTACGAAGCAGGCATGCGGTCGCTCGGAGTCACTCCCGAGGCCTTCCGCGCCGACTATTCCGTTCCGATCCGGGTGACTCCGCGCAGATTCCGCGGCTGGTGATCCGGCGATGTGAGCAGACTCATCACCCCGCTGCGAAGCGGAAGCGAGAAATGGGAATGACATCGGGGCACGGTGTCGTTACAGTAGGTACTCCTGCGAAGGTCGCAGGTACGTACGGGGCTGAACGGTTTCGACTGCGTACGTTGAGTCAGGGGAAGCGTGTCGGTGCAGGCAAGAGACCACCGTAAGCGTCGCTGCAACCAATTAAGCGCCGAGTCTACTCAGCGCGAGTACGCCCTCGCTGCCTAAGCGAGCGCGTCTCTGTCAGACCGGGTTTGCTCTCGACCCGGATCCTGGCATCGACTAGAGAGCTCTACCGTGCGGCTCGGTCGCGGAGACGTACGGGACATCAAACAGTGACTGGGATCGTCATCTCGTCTTGTTCGCGAGAACGGGAGATCCGAGTAGAGGCGTAGCGAACTGCACACGGAGAAGCCCTGGCGAGGCGGCGGAGGACCCGGGTTCGATTCCCGGCAGCTCCACCGAACCCCAGGTGAGAGACCGAATCAGGTTTCTCACCTGGGGTATTTTTTGCCTCGGGCGGGTCGGATGCCGTGACGCACCCCGCTCGGCCGGCGTCGCCATGCGGCGATCGGCCAGAACAACCAGGTCACATAGTGACAACGCCCTGGCGCCGCCATGTGTTACCGGCGAGTAATACGACCGGGTCGACATTCGACCGTTCGGACGATACCGCCGGCCGTCCCGGGCATATAGGGGTTTCGCGACACGGGCTCGTTCACGGCGGTAACTTCTTCTCGTCGGGGGAGCATGCTCCGTTTCGCCCCCGCTCGGGGGGAGGGCGAAGCGGAGCGTCCCCGGCCGTCGCACCCGTCCATGTCGGGACCACCAGAGCCGTCGTCGGCGAGATCACGCCGGAAAAGCCCGCACACGACGATGCCCGCCGACGAGACTCGGGGTGCGAGTGGCCTCGTCGGCGGGCATCGGTCACGCTGTTGGTCCCGCAGGGCGTCGATGACGGAGTGCGGGACAGCGAGGGTGAAACGAGGCGCCGTCCTCCCCGGCGACGCTTTCATTTCAATCACTGAAATTAGTTGATCATGTTGTGAAGAAACAATATGACTTCGGAGTCGGAAACTTTGGTCCCTGCCCGATGGTGACCTTTCGACACCGAGCCGTACCGGAACGGCGATCGGGGTACTCATACCGCGCGCGTCGACCGGTCGGCGGGCAGGATGAGAACACATCTCGACGAGGAGGACACATGGCGCACGAACGAGCGGGACAGCCGGCCACGGCAGGGGATCTCGAGGATCTCGCGCATCTGGTCACTGCCTACTACACCGTGCAGCCGGATCCCGAGGACGTGACGCAGCAGGTGGCTTTCGGTACGTCCGGTCATCGCGGCTCGAGTCTCGACGGCGCGTTCAACGAACACCACATCCTCGCGACCACACAGGCGATCGTGGAGTACCGCGCCGCGCAGGGCACCACCGGCCCGCTCTTCCTCGGCCGCGATACTCATGCATTGTCCGAGCCTGCCTGGGCCAGCGCACTCGAGGTGCTCGTCGCGAACGGTGTCGAAGTGGTCGTCGATGCTCGCGACCGGTACACACCGACGCCCGCTGTCAGCCACGCGATCCTGCAGCACAACGCCGGCTCCGGGGCCCGCGCCGACGGCATCGTCGTCACACCCTCGCACAATCCGCCTCGGGACGGCGGCTTCAAGTACAACCCTCCCTCGGGTGGGCCCGCCGACACCGATGCCACGTCGGTCATCGCTGCCCGGGCCAACGAACTGCTCGCCGCCGGACTGAGCGGCGTGAAGAGGGTGCCGCTCTCCTCGGCCCTCGCCGCCGCCGGGCGCCACGACTTCCTCTCGGCCTACATCGACGACCTGCCGAACATCGTCGACCTCGACGCCGTCCGGGCAGCCGGGCTGCGGATCGGCGCCGACCCTCTGGGTGGCGCGAGCGTCGACTACTGGGGTGAGATCGCCGAACGTCATGCGCTCGACCTCACCGTCGTCAATCCGCTCGTCGACGCCACCTGGCGGTTCATGACACTCGACACCGACGGCAAGATCAGGATGGACTGCTCGTCGCCGAACGCGATGGCCTCGCTGATCCGTAACCGTGAGGCCTACGACCTCGCGACCGGTAACGACGCCGACGCCGACCGGCACGGCATCGTCACCCCCGATGCCGGTCTGCTCAATCCCAACCACTATCTCGCTGTGGCGATCGACTACCTGTTCCGGAACCGGCCGGGCTGGGCGGCGACCAGCAAGGTGGGCAAGACCCTCGTGAGTTCGTCGATGATCGACCGGGTGGCAGCCGGGCTGGGCCGGGAACTGCTCGAGGTGCCGGTCGGGTTCAAATGGTTCGTTCCCGGTCTGAGCGACGGATCGCTGGGATTCGGAGGGGAGGAGAGCGCCGGCGCCTCCTTCCTCCGTCGCGACGGCTCGGTGTGGACCACCGACAAGGACGGCATCGTGCTCGCTCTACTTGCCGCCGAGATCACGGCGGTGACAGGCACGAGCCCGTCGCGGTACTACGCAGAACTCGTCGAGCGGTACGGAGACCCGGCCTACGCACGGGTGGACGCGCCGGCGACGCGCGAGCAGAAGGCCGTCCTGTCGAAGTTGTCGCCCGAGCAGGTCGGTGCCACCGAACTCGCGGGCGAGAGCATCACCTCGACCCTCACCACGGCGCCCGGCAACGGCGCGGCGATCGGCGGTCTGAAGGTGACCACCGAGAACGCGTGGTTCGCGGCGCGGCCCTCCGGCACCGAGGACGTCTACAAGATCTACGCCGAATCGTTCCGGGGGCCGGAGCATCTCGCGGCGGTGCAGGACGCTGCGCGCGAACTCGTGTCTTCGGTCCTGTCCTGACAGGGGGCTGTCGACCGCGCGCCCGAGCCAGGTCGTGCGCATCGCTAACATCGTGGCATCATGCGGACACGTGACGCGGCACTGCCGCGGGAAATCTGGGTTCTGGTCGTCGCGAGCTTCGTGATCGCGCTCGGCTTCGGTCTCGTCGCTCCCGCGCTGCCGCAGTTCGCACGCAGTTTCGACGTCGGCGTCACGGCCGCGACCGTGGTGGTGTCCTCCTTCGCGGCGATGCGGCTGCTGTTCGCGCCGGCCAGCGGCACTCTGGTGCAGAAACTCGGGGAGCGGCCCGTCTACATCACGGGCCTGCTCATCGTCGCCGTGTCCACGGGCGCCTGCGCCTTCGCCGAGAGCTACTGGCAACTGCTCGTGTTCCGGGCGCTCGGCGGTATCGGTTCGACGATGTTCACGGTCTCCGCGCTGGGTCTGCTCGTGCGGATTGCTCCCGCCGACGCCCGCGGCCGTGTCTCCGGCCTGTACGCGACCAGCTTTCTCATGGGCAACATCCTCGGCCCGCTCTTCGGCGGCGCCCTCATCGGACTGGGGTTGCGGGCGCCCTTCCTCATCTACGCCGTGGCGCTGCTGGTGGCCGCCGCGGTGGTGGGGATCAGTCTGCGGTCGTCGCATCTCGCCCGCCCCGACACCGGCGACGGCGTACCGGTCATGAGCCTGCGGCAGGCACTGGAATCACCCGTCTACCGGGCTGCGCTCGGGTCGAACTTCGCCAACGGCTGGCTGGTGTTCGGGGTGCGTGTGGCGATGGTGCCCTTGTTCGTCGTCGAGGCGCTCGACGAAGGCGAAGCCTTCGCGGGTGTGGCGCTGACCGCTTTCGCGGTGGGCAACGCTCTGGTCCTCATCAAATCCGGCAGGCTGTCCGACCGATACGGCCGCCGCCCCTTCGTCCTGGCCGGCCTGGCGGTGTGCGGCACCAGCACCATCCTCATGGGCTTCACCGAGAGCGTGGTCTGGTTCCTCATCACGTCGTTCGTGGCGGGTATGGGTTCGGGACTGTCGAACCCGTCGCAGCAGGCTGCGGTCGCCGACGTGATCGGCAGCAAGGCGCGCGGCGGGCCCGTGCTCGCCGCCTTCCAGATGGTCGCGGACGTCGGCGCGGTGATCGGTCCGATCGCTGCCGGTTTCCTCGCGGACCGGCTGTCGTATTCCACGGCCTTCGCGGTCACGGGCGTGATCATGCTCGTGGCGACCGTGCCGTGGCTCGTCGCCGGGCGCACCCGCAGTGCGCCGGCAGAGACCCCGGTGACAGACGACACTCCCCGGTGAGACCTCCGCTCGGTACTGTCGGCGACATGTGGGTCCGTCTCGTCTCCACGCTCGCGCGATACGGTCTGGCGGCCGTCTGGCTCGTCTCCGGCTGGGTGAAGTTCTCCGATCCGACTCAAACCGTCGTGGCGGTACGCGCGTACCAGATCCTTCCCGCCGACCTGGTGCGACCGTTCGCCGCCGTTTTCCCGGTGCTCGAACTGCTGCTCGGTTCGATGCTCCTGGTAGGCGTGGCGACCCGTCCCGCAGCAGTGCTCAGCGCGCTGGGCCTGGTCGCGCTCATCGCTGCGATCGTCTCGGCGTGGGCGCGCGGTCTGTCGATCGACTGCGGATGCTTCGGTGGGGGTGGTGTGGTCGAGGGCATCGACGGCCGCGACTACGCGATCGAGATCGCCCGGGACGTCGGCTTCCTGGCGATGTCGGTGTGGCTGACGGTCCGTCCGCGGACATGGTTCGCGCTCGCACGGGGTTCTCGTGCTTCCCTCTCAGCGGCCCCTCAGCCGACGATGGCAGAGTGAGAACGTACTTCGTATCGACGAGCAGAGGACAGTATTCGTGAGCGCGAAGAAGGTCTCATCCGGCAAGTACTCACCGGAGCCGACGTCGAACAGGGTCACCTACATTCTCGGCGGCATCGCGATCCTGGTGATCGGTGCCCTCGTCATCGGTGGTGTCCTGTGGTCCTCGCGTGGCAGCGACGCGCGCAACGACGGTTACGGCACCGTGCAGAACTCCGCGGTGGAGGTGGCGATCGAGGACGACGGCGCGATCCTGCTGGGCCGACCCGACGCGGCGACGACCATCGATCTGTACGAGGACCCGCTGTGCCCGTACTGCGCCGAACTCGAACACAAGCATTCGCAGGAGCTCGCGCAGGCGATCGACGAGGGCCAGGTGGCGGTTCGCTACCGGATGCTCGCCTTCCTCGACCGCGCGTCGAGCAGCGGTGACTATTCCACCCGTTCGGTGGCCGCAGCGCAGTGCGTCGCCGAGACCGGGGACGCCCAGGCTTTCTCCGCCTTCCACGACGCCTTGCTCTCCCCGGACAACCAGCCTGCCGAGGGTGGTAACGGCGACATCGACAATGCCGGTCTCGCACAGATGGCACGCGACGCCGGAGCATCCGACGACGCGGTGCAGTGCATCGCCGACGGCGCGCGGACCGAGCAGGCAGCCGCCGACGCCGAGGCCGGCCGGCAGTTGCTCGCGACGACCGGTGCGGCCGGCACCCCGGCGGTCGTGCACGAGGGAACCGTCGTCGACGCCCTCGGCAACGAGAACTGGGTGGCCGAACTCGTCGGATAGGCGGGCGAAGGTGGTGGGAGAGGCGGCATTGCTCCCACCACCTGCACCCTGCTCACCAGCCGATTTGTTGGCGTCGAGCGCGATGGTGTAGTTTTCTTTCAGCGCGAAGGGGTGACCGGAGCGCAGCGGTACAACCGAATACGGGGCTATGGCGCAGCTGGTAGCGCACCACACTGGCAGTGTGGGGGTCAGGGGTTCGAGTCCCCTTAGCTCCACAAGATCGCTACAGGCGAGAGTGCATACTCTCGCCTGTAGTCTTCGGTGGCGGTCCCCGTAGAGACCGCGCAAGGGGCTATGGCGCAGCTGGTAGCGCACCACACTGGCAGTGTGGGGGTCAGGGGTTCGAGTCCCCTTAGCTCCACAAGATCGCTACAGGCGAGAGTGCATACTCTCGCCTGTAGTCTTCGGTGGCGGTCCCCGTAGAGACCGCGCAAGGGGCTATGGCGCAGCTGGTAGCGCACCACACTGGCAGTGTGGGGGTCAGGGGTTCGAGTCCCCTTAGCTCCACCCTTCGGGCCTGTTCCGCACTGCGAGTGCGTGCGGCACTGCGAGTGCTGCGGCCCCGCGGTTCGCGAGGCCGCAGCAACGGCGCATTCCCTATCCCGTCGAGCCGACGGACGTGTACAACGTCAGCCCCCAGCCCACCGTGGTGCGCTCGGGTTCCTCGAAGCCGGCCGCGTCGAACAGCGCCAGATACTCCTCGTGGGAACGACCTCCGCCGCCGCTGAGCGCGAAGTCGATGAGATCGTCCTCGAAGTCGTGGTCACGGGCGAGCTCGTCGAGGACGTCACCGAAGACGAGGATCCGCCCACCGGGGTTCAGCCCCGCTGCGGCCTGCTTCAGCACGTGGACCGCGTCGGCGTCGGGCAGTTCGTTCAGCCGTCCCGTCAGCAGGATCGCGTCGACCGGCTCGGGACGGGCGTCGAGCATGCTGCCGGGCACATATCCGACCCGCTCGTGCTCACCGTGGATGCGGCGCAGGATCTCGATCTCGGAGGGCGCAGCCACCACGGTCACCCGTGCCCCCGGGTTCGCGCGGACGAGGGCACGGGCATAGGAGCCGGAGGCTTCACCGGCGACGACGACGGTGGAGACACCGGAGGGGACCTTCGCTGCGAGCGCGTCGGCGAAGTAGACGGCCGTTTCTGCCTCGTGCTCGAGACGGTCCGTCAGCAGCGCCGCGTCGTCGGCGACACGCTGGGCGAAGCTCTTGCCGAATCGGTGGGTGTCGTCACCGCGACCGGTGCGCACCGCGGTGAGCAGCGCGAGCATGCCGGCCAGCTCCCGCTGCGCGTGCACACCGTCGAGCCGGAGTTCGTCGACGTGATGATCGTCCTCGAGCTCGCGCCCGACCCCGGTGAGCTCGAACCGTCCGTCGCCGAGATCCTCGGCGACGCCGACCGCGACGAGATAGCGCACCAGTTTCCCCAGTCCCGTCCGGTCCGCCCCCGTCTTGGTCACCAGTTCGTCGAGCGTCCGTGGCGAGGCGTCGAAGGCGGTCGCCAGCCCGATCGTGGCCGCGACCCGGAGTGCGAAACCCGGTGCGATCTCCGCGAGTTCGTCGAAGCGATCACGCTCGTCCTCCGTGGCCTCGAAATCGGGGAGGGAGGCGTCGCCCTCCGACACCGCGACTTCCTGGCGGCGCCAGTAGCCGGTGACCTCCACCTGTTCCTTGGGCAGACCCTTCTCGTTCCGGAGCCACCGCCGGATCGGGGTGAGCGTGAGGGTCTCGCCGGCCACCCAGGCGAAGACCTTCCCGTCCCACCAGTCGGCGGCCCGGATGGCGTCGAACAAGAGGGTGGTCGTGCCCGGCTCGGCGCCGTCGCGGCTCAGCCAGGTCAGCTCCACCCCCGCGGGAACCGGCAGATCCTGACGGTGCGAGTCGTCCGCGATCTCGACGAACACCTGGCCGCGCTCGCCGGCGGGCCAGTTCTCGAGCCACCGCCCGATGGCCGGCAGTGCCGTCTCGTCGCCCGCGAGGAGTGTCCAGTCCGCATCTTCGGGGTGACCGGACGAGGACTTCGGTCCGGCGATCTGGATGGTCTCCCCGGGCTCTGCACGATAGGACCAGCTCGACGCGGGACCGACCCCGTGGCGCACGAAGTCCACGTCGATCTCGCCGGCGACCGGATCCCACCGGCGCACCGTATAGGTGCGCATGAGCAGTTTCGGATCCCGCGGCCAGTTCACCACGCCGTCGGCCTGACTCGGACCGAGTGCTTCCTCGAGATCCGGGTGCTTGAACATCAGCTTGAACTCGTCGTCGACCCCGTCCGACCGGAATGCCGCGACCGGATAGCCGTTCGCCGCGACATGGGCCTGCAACTGTTCGCCCCCGAGTGTCACCCGCCGCATTCCCGGACTCACGTCCGTCACGCGGAGCACGGTCAGATACCGCGTGGTGATGGGGAATACCTCGATGGGGCGAAGACTTCGAGCCATGTGTGTTCTCCTCGGCAGGGGTCGTGGGCGGCGACACGGCCGGGGACCCGGCCCTACGGCGACCTGTTTTAGGCGAACCTTACTTCAGATGTCCCGAGGTGTGACGCGGCACGCCCGGTCGGCTTCGCGCCGTGCGCGTACAACGCTTCGACCGTCTCCGCGTAGCGGGCGAGCACACGCCCACGGATGGGCCGCCCGGCGCCATCCTGGTCCGCCTCGTCGAGGGGAGTGCGCACCGTGGCGAACCGGCGGATGTGCTCCCAGGGCTCCGACCGTGCGTTGAGCCGATCCACCGCGGCGGCGACGACCGACTCGGGAGCGGTGCCGAACACGAGTCCGACGCAGTACGGACGCAGCTCGCCGGCGACGACCAGTTCGGCGCCCGGGCACACCTCTCGCCACCGGGCGGCCAGAGCGGTCGGACCGACGTACTTACCGGTGCTGGTCTTGAAGGTGTCCTTCCGATGGCCGGTGACGGTGACGAAACCGTCGGCGTCGATCTCGGCGAGATCGCCTGTGTGGAACCAGCCCTCGGCATCGAGCGCGGCCCCGGTCTTCGCCGGATCGTCCTCGTAGCCGGTCATCACCCCGGGACTCCGGACGAGCAGTTCGCCGTTGTCGGCGATGCGGATCTCGGTGCCGCGCAAGGGTCGTCCGAGGGTGCCGGAGCGGTGCGCCCCGAGAAGGTTCACGCACGACGGCCCCGAGGTCTCCGTGATGCCGTAGCCCTCGAGGACCGGCACCCCGAGTCGCTCGAGCCGAGCGGCGATCTCACCGGGCAACTGCGCAGATCCGGAGATCACGAAGCGCAGCCGCCCCCCGAGTTCGCCCCGATCGAGTCGGGCGATCTTGGCGAGTACGTGGGGGACCGAACCGAGAAAGGTCGGCTGCACCGAACGGAGGTTGCCGATGACCCGATCGGCACGGCCGTCGACGGCCGTGGTCGCTCCCGCATGCATCGCCATGAACAGCAGTGATCGGCCGAACACATGCGAGAGCGGAAGCCACAGCAACTGTCGATCGGCCGACGAGATCATTCCGGTCTGCGCGACGGCCCGAGCACCGTAGGTCGCGCCGCGGTGCGTCAGGCACGCGCCCTTCGTGCGCCCGTCGTCGCACGCGGTGTAGATCACGGCGGCGGTATCGTCCGCCGACAATCCGGCGATACGCCGCGAGACGGCGCCGGGGTCGCGGGCGAGCAGGCGGCGGCCCTCGCACGCGAGTTCGCCGAGACGGTCGAGACTCCGGAAGGGGGCGAAGGGCACCGCCCGGTCGGTGATGCCGAGGACGGTCCGCGCGCGGAGGAGCTGGGAGCGCACCTCGTCCCCGCGCGTCGCCGGATAGATCGGGACGGTGACAGCGCCCGCGCATGCGACGGCGAGATCGGCCAGCACGGACCGGTAGGACGTGATCGCGCAGATCGCGACCCGCATTCCGGGTTCGACACCGCGGGCGATCAGACCCGCGGCGAGCTCGAAGACGTCCTCGCGGACCTCGGCCCACGTCGAACGGCGCCAATGACGACCGACGGGCCGGAGGTAGGCGACGGCGCCGGGGGAGCGGGTCACCCGGTCGAGCAGCAGAGCCGGGACGGTGACCGGACCGCCGACAGGATCGTCGGCCGCGGTGGGGCCTGTCGTCGCCGGGTGGGTGTCGGCCACTGTCGCAGCACCTCCCACGGGCGGAACGTCGATGTCGTCCGTGCGAAGAATGTTACCGCTCGGCACGTGGATATCGTGAGCACGTGAGCAACGCTGTCCGCCGTCCCGACGTCCTGATCTCCGAACTACGCGATGTTCTCCCGGGACCGCTCGCGGAGATAGCGCAGCGATTCTCCGGGTACGTCGACGACCTCGTGCCCCACTCCGCAATGGTGATCTTCACGCGGGAATGCACCGGCAGACCCCGCAAGGTCGCCGGCGATCCCACGGTCGTCGACCGCGTCACCGTCACCGAACTCGATCGCGTGCGCACCGAACTCGCCCCGGGTGAGATCCGGCGAGGCAGCTTCCGGATCGCGGGCCGCGACCGGGAGGTGTGCGCGATCCTCGACAGCACCGACACACTGTTGCTCTTCGTGCCGCACGGACCGCGCGCGACGCCGGCGGCTCTCGAGCTCGTGCGGGCGGCGTTCGGTGTGGTCGCCACGGCGATCCGGTTGCAGGTGCACACGGCGAGTCCCGCCTATCTCGCAGAATCGCGGGCTGCGTCGGCCGAGCGGGCACGCACCGTCGCCGAACTCACCGAAGCGCACGCGGTGACCCTCGAGACGATCCTCGCGACGCTGCGGTCGAGGGATCTCGACGACACCCGCGCCCGGGTCACGGCCCGCGAAACGGCGACCGAGGCACTCATCGGCTTGCGATCGTCGGTGGACCTGCACCGGGAACTCGCGGAGGAAGCGCTGACCACTGCATTCGCCCGGCTGCACGGCGAACTGCGTGATCTGGTGCGGCACCGGCCGCTCGACCTGCAGATGATCACGCCTCCGGTAGGCGGGCGTGGCCTGCCCGGTGAGGTCGCGCACGCCGCCCGGGCCGTCGTCCGCGGGGCCGTGCTCGCGATGTCGGGCCAGTGCGATGTGTCCCGTGTCCGCGTCGCCTGGAGCTGCGACAACTCGACACTGCTGGTCGATGTGCGCGACGACGGAAAGGGCGAACTCGATGTCGCCGACCTCGAACGTCAGCTGCGCGACCGCGTCGAGACCCTCGGTGGCGGGATCGAGTCCGAGTCCACTCCGGGATGGGGGACGCGGGTCGCGGTGAGTTTTCCGCTGGATCTGCCCGTCGCGGCGACGGACGGGCCTGCCCTCGACGCGCTCGCCGCCCTCGGCCCCCGCGAGATCGAAGTGCTCGAACATCTCGTCGCGGGACGCCGAAATCGCGTCATCGCCGAGCGTCTCGGTGTGAGCGAATCGACGGTGAAGTTCCACGTCGCCGGCGTACTACGAAAACTCGGCGTCAGCACCCGCGGGGAAGCCGCAGCACTCGGGGCAGAGGCCGGGATCCGCGCAGCGAGCTGACGCCGAGTTCTCGATTGTCAGGCAGCCGGGGGAGCCGGCGTGGTGGTCGTCGGGACGGTGACCGTGGGGGTGGTGCTATCGGGCGTGGTGGTGTCCTCGGCTCCCGGGGTGGGCTCTGCCGTTGCAGGCGTCGTGGTCTCGGCCGGGACGGGGGCGGGAGTCGTGGGGGTCACCGGTGCCGGTGCACCTGCCTCGGGAGCGCCCGGGACGGCCGGCGGCACGGCGGGATCTCCCGCGGCGGGGGCCGGGAGACCGTCGACGGGCGCGGGCACTGTGCTGCCCTCGGCCGGCGCGCCTTCCGGAGTGCTCGGGGCCGGCGAGGGCGCCGGTGTGGTGGATACCGGGGTGGTCTCGGCCGCAGCCGTCTCCTCGGCGATCATGAGCACCGCGGCCTTGTCGACCTTCGCGGGATCGACCTCGTTGCCTTCCTTGGCCTGCCGGGCGAGGTGTTCGAGCCATGCGGCCGCGTACTCGACGGTGGTCGTGCCCTTGCCGTCGATGTCGTCGTCCCAGTAGTCGAAGTGGTGACCGTAGTGGTCGTCCGTCTCACGGTCGTAGCCGAACGTCTGGTCGTAGGGATCGGCGAGCACCACCGCGAGGGTGTTCTGGTTGGTCCGGATGAACCCGACGAGCTCCTTGACGATCTTCTCGGGCAGGTATGCGAGGTTCGCGAGCCGGTCTGCCGGGATCGGTGCTTCGGCGTCGCCGGTGGAATCCTCGTCGGAGGCCACCGGCGTGGTCGGGCGCGGTGCTGCGGGATCGTAACTCGGATCGGAGACCTTGATGAGAACCTCGAGGAAGGTCTCGTCCGAACGCATCCAGTCCTCGTCCGCCGAGATGTCGGCGAGGGCGAGCAGTGCGATCCTGCCGATGACCTGGGCGAGGTCGGCGCCGGTGGCCTCGGTGAGGCCTTCGCGCTCGAGCGCGTCGCCGTTGACCTGCCGGCCGACGTTCGCGAGGAGTTCGATCAGCGCGATGTTGTCGGGGGCCGAGCAGGTGAAGTCGCCTTCGGAGCAGAACGACGCGATCTTGCCGTCGAGGTGGCCGAATCCGCCGGCGGTGTCGGGAAGCACTCCGCGGCCGGGAGTAGCACCGCTGCCCGGCTGGTACGGACGGTCGTAGCCGTTCGGATTGTCACCCTCGGCGCCCGGGAAGAAGCCCTCGCCCTCCGCGCGGCCGGCATCGGAGAGGATGACGACCCCGCTGACCGCGCCGGGGTCGACGATGGCCCACGAACCGTCCGCAGCCTGCTGCTGATTGCCGATCTGCATCGCTGCCCGGCGAGCGACGTCGGCGCCCTCACTGAAGCCGACGATGGCGAACTGGGTGTTCGGGCAGGACCGCCGGATGGCCTTCATCACCTCGATGGTGTTCTCGGCACCGGTGTTCACGGCGTTCTCGTAGCTGGCGAGGTCGGCGGGGTACTCGATGTAGATCGCCGCGTATCCCTCGTCCTTCTCGTGATCGGCCAGCGGCGCGCTGATCACGGGCTCGACCCAGTGGCTGCGGTAGGCGCCCTGCTGGGCGGCGGGCAGCTTGTTGCCGTTCTCGTCGACGAGCATCTTCGCCTGATCGCGAGGGATGTCGCCGCGACCGCCGATGCCCAGACTCACCATGTCGTGACATTCGGTCGTCGTCGCGAGGCCTGCGAGATACGGATCGGCCACGGTGGGCGCGTTCTGCTGGGGCAGCACGATCGCGGCGGCTGCCGCGACGCCCAGCGCGGTGGGGGCGAGTATGCCGGCAAGGATCTTCCGACGCGACAGCGATTCTCGAAGTGCCATGGGTATCGACCAATCCGTTTCTCACCGTGGAATTGCTGCCCGCCGAAGTGCGGCGGGTCGTAACAATCGTCGTAGGACGCGGCCGGAGTGTTACATCGCAACCGATCCGCACGGCCCAGCGTTACCGGCCGGGCCTGGCCGTTCGACGGGGTCGTCCCCGCCGTTCGAGCAGGAGCAGAGTGCCGGAACAGTGGCTAGGGTCGGAACTACCGCACAGTGCCGGTCGTATCACGCATGGCCGGTCGCATCACCGATGGCCGGTCGCATCACGAATGGAGACACCATGTCGCAAACAGTCCGCGGAGTCGTCGCTCGCTCGAAGGGAGCACCCGTCGAGGTGGTCCCGATCGTGATCCCCGATCCCGGACCGGGTGAGGTCGTCGTCGCGATCGCAGCCTGCGGTGTGTGTCACACCGACCTGCACTACCGCGAAGGTGGCATCAACGACGAGTTCCCGTTCCTCCTCGGTCACGAGGCCGCCGGTGTCGTCGAGTCCGTCGGCGAAGGCGTCGACTCGGTCGCCGTCGGTGACTTCGTCGTGCTCAACTGGCGCGCGGTGTGCGGACAGTGTCGCGCGTGCAAGCGGGGCCAGCCGCAGTACTGCTTCGACACCTTCAACGCCACGCAGAAGATGACGCTCGAGGACGGCACCGAGCTCACCCCCGCGCTGGGTATCGGAGCGTTCGCCGACAAGACCCTCGTGCACGCGGGTCAGTGCACCAAGGTCGACCCGAGTGCCGATCCGGCCGTCGTGGGCCTGCTCGGCTGCGGCGTCATGGCCGGTCTGGGCGCGGCGGTCAACACCGGTGGGGTGACCCGCGGACAGTCCGTCGCGGTCATCGGCTGCGGCGGTGTCGGTGATGCCGCGATCATGGGTGCGCGCCTGGCGGGTGCCGGCACGATCATCGCCGTCGACCGCGACGACAAGAAGCTCGAGTGGGCCACCGACCTGGGCGCGACCCACACCGTCAACTCGACCTCCGTCGACGCCGTCGAAGCGATCAAGGAACTGACGAACGGTTTCGGCGCCGACGTCGTCATCGAGGCGGTGGGCCGTCCGGAAACCTACAAGCAAGCCTTCTACGCGCGCGATCTCGCCGGCACGGTCGTCCTCGTCGGTGTGCCCACGCCGGACATGACCCTCGAGATGCCGCTCATCGACTTCTTCTCGCACGGAGGCTCGCTCAAGAGCTCCTGGTACGGCGACTGCCTGCCCGAGCGCGACTTCCCGACCTATGTCGACCTCTACCAGCAGGGCCGTCTGCCGCTCGAGAAGTTCGTCACCGAGCGCATCGGCATCGAGGACGTCGAGAAGGCCTTCGAGACGATGCACCGCGGTGAGGTGCTGCGTTCGGTGGTGGTCCTGTGAGCACCTCGCCGATCCGCGTCGACCGCGTCGTGACCTCGGGCACTTTCGCGCTCGACGGAGGCGAATGGGAGGTCGACAACAACATCTGGCTCGTCGGCGACGACTCCGAGGTCGTGGTGATCGACGCGGCGCACACAGCCCAGCCGATCATCGACGCCGTGGCGGGGAGGAAGGTCGTGGCGATCGTGTGCACCCACGCACACAACGACCACATCACCGTCGCTCCGGAGCTGTCCGAGAAGCTCGACGCTCCGATCCTGCTCAACCCGGCCGACGACATGCTGTGGGAGATGACCCACCCCGGCGTCGCCCACGGCACGCTCGAGGACGGAGAACGGATCAGGGTCGCAGGCACCGACATCCGGGCGATCGCGACTCCGGGGCACTCGCCCGGCTCGACCTGTCTGTATCTGCCCGAGGCGGGTGAGCTCTTCACCGGCGACACCCTGTTCTCCGGTGGACCGGGAGCCACGGGACGTTCGTTCTCGGACTTCCCGACGATCATCGGCTCGATCCGCGACAAGCTGTTCGCCTTGCCCGCCGAGACGAAGGTGCACACCGGCCACGGCGACGGCACGACGATCGGCACCGAGTCGCCGCATCTCGAGGAATGGATCCGACGGGGAAGCTGACACCAGCGGTGCCGTGGTCCGGTGGCATCGGCTACCGGACCACGCACCACGGCACCGTTACCCTCACCTCATGGCGAAGAAGCAGATTCCGGTGATCGTGGTGGCCGGCTTTCTCGGGTCGGGGAAGACGACGCTGCTCAATCACCTCCTGCGCAACACCCGCGGTGCGCGTATCGGAGTGATCGTCAACGATTTCGGTTCGGTCAACATCGATTCGATGATGGTCGCCGGGCAGGTCGACTCGATGGTCTCGCTCAGCAACGGATGCCTTTGCTGTGCAGTCGATGTCAGCGACATGGATGCGATGCTCGACAAGCTCGCGCATCGCTCGTCCGATCTCGACGTGATCGTCGTCGAAGCGAGCGGACTCGCCGAACCCCGTAACATGATCCGGCTCGTCGCCGGTTCGGAGAACGAGTTCGTCACCTACGGCGGTCTCGTGCTGGTCGTGGACGCGGTGGAGTTCGAGGCGGCCGCGGCGCAACATCCCGAACTCGAGCAGCACGTCGCTCTGGCAGATCTGTTGCTGCTCAACAAGATCGACCGCATCGACGGTGACGCCCACGACGAGTTGCTCACCCGGCTGTGCCGCATGAACTCGCGCGCCGCGGTGGTCTCGACCGAACACGGCCGTATCGACCCGGCGTTGCTGTTCGACATTCCGGACCGCCCGGATCCGCAGCCCGGCGAGCAGTTGACGCTCGACCGGCTGCTCTACGAGCAGGACGACGACCATCACGCCCACCTGCACGACGGCTACGACGCGATCACGTTCGAGTCCGCGAACGCACTGCACCCCCGCCTGCTGGTCGATTTTCTCGAGAACCAGCCTGCGGGGGTGTTCCGGATCAAGGGGTACGTGCGTGTCGCCGCCGGATTGAACAGCGGCAGTTATCTCCTGCACACCGTGGGCGACTACATCCGGTTCGATCCGGCCGGTCGCGGTGACGACATCCCCGACGGTACGCAACTGGTGGTCATCGGCGCCGATCTCGACACCGAGGATGTGCGGGAGCGGCTACGCGCATGCGTGCCGGCCGAACCGGTGTCCGCGGACGCGATGTACGCGATCCACCGGTTCACGCCACGCTGAACCGACCTCAGTGGGACGCGGAGGTGCGGCGCTGGGGACGCCGGCGACCGCCGGTCGTGGCTGCTGCGCCCTGACCCGATGAACGCTGTCCACCGGAGGAACGCTGGCCACCCGAAGAGCGCTGCCCGCCGGACGAATGCTGTCCCCCCGAGGAACGCTGTCCCGAACCGGAACGCTGGGCGGAACCCTGGCGCGGAGCCGACGACCGTCGACCGCTGCCGTTGCGCTGCGGCCGCGAAGGCGCGGCAGCCTGCTTCGGAGCCGGCGCGACGTGCGGGGCGATCTCGCCGACGAGCTTCAGCACGTGCTCCGAATCCGCCGTCACCTTCACGGGGGTGACGTCGATCGCAGCCTTGCGCATGATGACCGCGAGATCCTTGCGCTGGTCGGGCAGAACGACGGTGACGACGTCGCCGGCGCTCCCGGCGCGGGCGGTACGACCGGACCGGTGCAGATATGCCTTGTGCTCGGCGGGCGGATCCACGTGCACGACGAGCTCCACGTCGTCGACGTGCACACCGCGCGCCGCGACGTCCGTCGCCACGAGCACCCGGGCCTCGCCCGACGAGAACGCGGCGAGATTGCGGTCGCGTGCGTTCTGCGAGAGGTTGCCGTGCAGATCCACCGCGGGAATCCCGGAGTCGGTGAGCTGCTTCGCGAGCTTGCGGGCCTGATGCTTGGTGCGCATGAACAGGATTCGGCGTCCGGTGCCCGAAGCGAGGGTGCGGACGAGATCCTTCTTGGCGTCGACGCCCGCGACGTCGAAGACGTGATGGGTCATCGCGGCGACGGGGGAGTGGGCCTCGTCGACCGAGTGCAGGATCGGATTCTTCAGGAAGCGCTTGACGAGCTTGTCGACGCCGTTGTCCAGGGTGGCCGAGAACAGCAGGCGCTGACCGTCCTTCGGGGTCGCGGCCAGGATCCGGGTGACGCCGGGCAGGAATCCGAGGTCGGCCATGTGATCGGCCTCGTCGAGCACGGTGACCTCGACGTCGTCGAGGGTGACGAACTTCTGCCGCATCAGGTCCTCGAGGCGGCCCGGGCACGCGATGACGATGTCGACACCGCGACGCAGCGCCTCGACCTGCCGCTTCTGCGACACACCGCCGAAGATCGTGGTGACCTTCAGTCCGGTGGAATGCGCGAGCGGTTCGACGACCGCGGCGATCTGGGTGGCCAATTCGCGAGTCGGGGCCAGGATCAGGCCACGCGGGCGCCCGGCTGCCCGGGTGCTCCGGCCGCCGAGGCGGGCGGCGAGCGGGATCGAGAAGGCCAGGGTCTTACCGCTACCGGTGCGTCCGCGGCCGAGCACGTCGCGACCGGCGAGGGTGTCGGGGAGCGTGTCCACCTGGATGGGGAAGGGGCTGGTGATCCCGGCGTCGTTCAGAGTGGCGACGAGCGGGCGGGGAACTCCGAGTTCGAAGAAAGATGTGGTCATAGGACAGCGCTGCCTTTCGATGCGGCGTGTGTGCACTCGACGGGCGGAGCCCGTGGTGCTGTGCGATCGCCGCAAGGAAGGCCGGTGCATCTGTGCATGCGGGCCGGGCACGATCCCGGGCCGCCGGTATCCCACGACGGTGGGTGTCGTCGTGACACCCGAACCATGTCACCCTACCGCACCGCCGCGTGACTCCCGTCGTTCCAGCTACAGACCCACCCATTCGGAGACGCCGGTGGGGAAGTGCTGGCGTTTCCAGATGGGCACCTCGGATTTGATGCGTTCCACCAGTTCGGCGCACGTGGTGAACGCTTCGGCGCGGTGCGGAGCGGCGACGGCCGCGACCAGCGCGAGGTCGCCGATGGTGAGATCGCCCACTCGGTGCACGGCCGCGACCGGCAGTCCCGATGTCGCGGCGACGTCCTCGCAGCACCGCCGCAGGAACGCTTCGGCGTCGGGATGCGCCTGATACTGCAGTGCGCTCACGGACCGGCCGCCGTCGTGATTGCGGACCACACCGGTGAAGACCACGACCGCTCCGTGCTCGGCACCGGCCACCGCGGCGTCCACCACGGCGGGATCCAGCGGCTCCGAGGAGATCCGGGCCAGCAGTTCACTCATGGGCGCCGCCTCCTGCGACTTGGGCCAGCAGATGATCGAGGATCGGGTCGAGGGCGGCGAGACCGTCCTTCACGCCGCCGGGAGAGCCGGGAAGGTTCACCACGACCGTGCGCCCGACGAGTCCGGCGACCCCGCGGGAGAGCACGGCGTGCGGAGTGGCGTCCAGTCCTCGCAGCCGGATCGCGTCCGCGATGCCGGGCAGTTCGCGATCGAGCAGGGCGAGAGTGGCTTCGGGAGTGGCGTCGGTCGGGGACGCTCCGGTCCCGCCCGTCGTGACGACGAGAGCGGGCGCCGGACGGACCGCGTCGGTGAGACCGGCCGCGATGTCGGCATCCGCGTAGACGACCGGGCCGCGGACCTCGAATCCCCTGTCCTCGAGCCAGGACCGGATGAGCGGGCCGGTGCGGTCCTCGCGGGTGCCTGCTGCGACACCGGTCGAGGCGACGACCACCGTGGCGGAACGCCCCGTCGCAGACGTCGCTGCCGGTGCGGCGTCCGGTTGTTCGGCCTGCACGGGCGCGGACACCTCGTCGCGGGTCCACCGCCCTCGCTTGCCGCCTTCCTTGGACACGAGCCGGACACCGTCGAGGACTGCGGCCGGGTCGACGGCCTTGACCATGTCGTGCAGCGTCAGCCCGGCGACGGCGACGGCGGTGAGTGCTTCCATCTCGACACCGGTGGGACCCGTGGTCTTCGCCGACGCCTCGATGGTGATCGAGTTGTCGGTGAAACCGAAGGTCACCTTCACGGACGACAGCGCCAGCTGATGGCACAGCGGGATCAGTTCCCACGTCCGCTTCGCCGCTGCGATTCCCGCGATGCGGGCGGTGGCCAGGACGTCGGCCTTCGGCATGCCGTCCGCCCGGACGAGCGCGACCACCTCGGGGGTGGTGACGAGTTCGCCTGCCGCAACGGCGATCCGGGCGGTATCGGTCTTCGACGACACGTCGACCATACGGGCGCGTCCCTGGTCGTCGAGATGGCTGAGATCACTCACAGAATCAGTACTTTCACGAGGTCTCCGGCTTCGAGGGAGGTGATGTCGGCGGGGATGTCCAGAAGGACGTCGGCGGTGGCGAGACCGGCGACGAGGTGCGAGCCGTGCCCGCGGAAGGGAGTCACGCCGTTCTCGTCGAGCCGGCCACGGAGGAACTGCCGACGATCCGCCACCGACGTGAGATCGGCGGTGAGCGGCACGATCCGGGAAGGCGCCGGGGGATATCCGGCGGCAGCCCGCAGCGCCGGTCGGGCGAACACCTCGAACGAGACGAGCGCGCTGACCGGATTGCCGGGGAAGGTCAGGATCGGCACACCGTCGATCACCGCGGTGCCCTGAGGGCCGCCCGGCTGCATGGCGACGGACACGAACTCACCGCCCCGCGGTCCGAGCGTGTCCTTCACGACCTCGAAGTCACCCTTCGACACTCCACCGGAGGTGAGCACCAGATCGGCGACCTTCACGGCGTGGTCGAGCATCTTGACGAACTCGTCCGGATCGTCGTGGCAGTGGTCGACGTCCACGACGTCGGCGCCGTTGGCAGAGGCGCTCGCGGCCAGAGCAGGTCCGTTGGAATTGAAGATCTGTCCGGGGCCCAGCTCGCCGCCGGCCGTCACCAGTTCACTGCCGGTCGAGATGATCGCGACCCGCGGGCGCGGACGGACGGGGACCGCGGTGAGGCCCACCGCGGCGAGGGCGGCGATATGCCGTGCGGCGAGCACCGTTCCGGCAGGGAGCAGCGGTTCACCTGCGCGGACGTCGGTTCCCGCCTCCCGCACGTAGGTCCCGGGCGTCACCCGGCGTTCGAGGACGACACTCCCGGCTCCGTCGATACGGGTGTCCTCGACAGGGATCACGGCGTCCGCTCCGTCGGGGACCGGCGCTCCCGTCATGATCTTCAAGGCGTGTCCCGGCGCGAGCGCTGCGACCGCGTCGCCCGCGGCCAGCACGCCCTGGACGGGCAGGATCGCGGGGGTCGACGAGAGATCGTCCGCGCGTACCGCGTAACCGTCCATCTGCGAGTTCCGGAAGGGCGGCAGATCGATCGGCGCGTCGATGTTCTCCGCCAGGGTGCGGTGCAGTGCGTGGGCGAGGGGGACGCGCGAGGTGTTCTTCTCGTGCAGAGGCCGGAGCAACGCCGCAACGTGCTGTTCGTGTTCCTCCACGGACCGTCTGCCGCTCGTCATGCCGCCATCCTAGGCACACAGGAGCAGGGCACCCCCTGGACGCGCCGTGCGTGCCGTCGACGTCCGATACGGTGTCGTGATCGCCGGTAGTGGGCATACTGGGCTGTATGAGAGCGGTGGTCGCATGACATCGGTGGACATGGGCATCCCCGTCGTTCGCCATCGCGCAGACGATGTGTCCGACCGGCCCGACGTGCCGGAACTGCTCGACCGGTTCGGTCGCGTCGCCCGGGACCTGCGTGTCTCGCTCACGGAGAAGTGCTCGTTGCGCTGCACCTACTGCATGCCCGCCGAAGGCCTCCCGGAGATCCCGCGCGCGAAGCTGCTCACGACCGACGAGATCGTGCGTCTCGTGCGTGTCGCGACCGGACGGCTCGGCGTCCACGAAGTGCGTTTCACCGGTGGTGAACCGCTCATGCGGCGCGATCTCGAGGACATCCTCGCCGGCTGCGCGCGCGAGACGCCCGGTCTTCCGATGGCGCTGACCACCAACGGCGTGGGGCTCGAGCATCGCGCGCGGGCTCTGGCCGGGGCGGGGCTCACGCGCGTGAACATCTCGCTCGACACCCTCGACCGCGAGCATTTCGCCCGGTTGACCCGCCGCGACCGTCTCGGTTCGGTCCTCGCCGGGATCCGCGCGGCCGCGGCGGCCGGTTTCGCGCGCATCAAGGTCAATGCCGTCCTCATGCCGGAGACCCTCGCGGGGGCGGCGGACCTGCTCGAGTGGTGCCTCGCCGAGGGAGTGGAACTGCGGTTCATCGAGCAGATGCCTCTCGATGCCGACCACACCTGGGCGCGCGCACGGATGGTGTCCGCCGAAGCCCTGCTCGACGTGCTCGGGCAGCGCTTCACGCTCACGGAGACCGAACGCGAGGATCCGTCCGCGCCGGCCGAGCGCTGGTTCGTCGACGGGGGCCCGGCGACGGTGGGGATCATCGCGTCGGTGACCCGCTCGTTCTGCGCCGACTGCGACCGCACGCGCCTGACCGCCGAGGGCACGGTCCGCTCCTGCCTGTTCAGCGATCGGGAGACCGATCTGCGTGCCGCACTGCGCGGAGGCGCGAGTGACGACGAACTCGCTGCGCTGTGGCGCGGGGCGATGTGGAACAAGTGGGCCGGACACGGAATGGACGCGGCGGATTTCGCACCGCCGCAGCGCAGTATGGGAGCAATCGGTGGCTGATGTGACGACCGGGATCGAGGTGCGGTACTTCGCCGCGGCGGCCGACGCGGCGGGGCGGGAGAAGGACACGATCGACCTGTCCCCGGATGCCGACCTCGAGGCCTTGCGAGCCGTCCTCGTCGACCTCTACGGAGCGGACATGGAGCGCGTCCTGTCGGTGGCGGCCTTTCTGCTCGGCCCCGGTGACGGGGGATCGGGCGAACTCACCCGGGACCTCGGCCGGCGGGCCGGGTCCCGGGTGGACGTCCTGCCTCCCTTCGCGGGTGGTTAACTGCTGCGCCACCAGGTGTCGAACGGCGCGACCGGCATCACGCGCTTGTGGCGTGTCTCCAGAAATTTCGATTCGAGACGCGTGCTCAGTTCGGCGGTGACGTCCTTGCCTTCGAGGTAGTCGTCGATCTCGCTGTACTTCATGCCGAGTGCTTCCTCGTCCGGCAGCGCCGGGCGATCGTCCTCGAGGTCGGCCGTGGGGATCTTGATCCACGTGCTCTCCGGTGCGCCGAGCTCGCGCAGCAGCGCCGCCCCCTGCCGCTTCGTGAGCCCGGCGAGGGGAGTGATGTCCACTCCGCCGTCGCCGTACTTGGTGTAGAAGCCGGTCACGGCCTCGGCGGCATGATCGGTGCCCACCACGAGATGGCCGAGTTCACCGGCGATCGCGTACTGGATCATCATGCGCTCGCGTGCCTTGATGTTGCCGCGCACGAAATCGCGCAGGCGCGTCTCGGTGCCGTAGAGCGCCCGCGCGGCCTCCGAGGCGGTTGCGTCGGCACCCGGCTTGACGTCGACTCCGAGGGTGCGATCCGCGCCGATGAACTCGAGGGCGACGAGGGCGTCGTGCTCGTCGGCCTGTTTGCCGTAGGGCAGCCGGACCGCGACGAACTCTGCCGGATGTCCCTCGGCACGCAGCTTCTCGGCTGCGAGCTGGGTGAGCTTGCCGGCGAGCGTGCTGTCCTGGCCGCCGCTGATGCCGAGCACGAACCCCTTCGCCGGTGTGCTGCGAAGGTAGTCGGCGAGAAACTGCACGCGTGAGTCGATCTCGGCGCGAGGGTCGATGGAGGGTTTCACCCCGAGTTCTTCGATGATCCGATCGCGAAGGTTCGTCATTCGGAAAACCCTAGCGCTCTCGTGTTACTGCTGCGATACAACGGAGAAGAGCGCGGGCGGGCACACTCGGACGGGTGAGTACCGGCGTCTCCTTCCGCAAACACGATCCGCATGCGCATCCCGACTTCTTCCGTGCCGAGGCGGCCGGACTGGCATGGCTCGCCGCCGCCGGTATGCCGGTCCCGGAAGTCCGGGAGGTGGGTGCCCACCACATCGAGCTCGAACGGATTCCCGAGGTGGCACCGTCCACCGACGCCGCGCGGAGATTCGGCGCGGCCCTCGCACGGATGCACGACGCGGGCGCGAGTGGTTTCGGTGCCGCCCCCGACGGATACGACGGGCAGCTGTTCATCGGACGCCGTCCGATGAGCCGCACCGTGCACCCGCACTGGGGAGCCTTCTACATCGCCGAGCGTGTGCTGCCCTTCCTGCGGATCGCGGTCGAGGCCGGGAGCGTCACCGAGCCCCAGCGCCGCGACATCGACGCCGCCTGTGGGCTCGTCGCCGAGGGAACCTTCGACGACGACGACGAGCCTCCGGCACGGCTGCACGGCGATCTGTGGAACGGCAACGTGCTGTGGTCACCGAGCGGTGTGGTGCTCATCGACCCGGCTGCGCACGGAGGTCATCGCGAGACCGACCTGGCGATGCTCGCCCTCTTCGGGTGCCCGGAGCTCGACGAGATCGTCGACGGATACGAGTCGGCCCATCCGCTGCGGGCGGGATGGCAGCAGCGGGTGCCGATGTACCAGCTCCATCCACTCGCGGTACACGCCGCGGGATACGGTGCCGGATACGGGCGGGCGTTGCACCGGGCAGCTCTCGCGACACTCGAACTCGGAGGCAGCAGTTGAACGGGATCCTCGTCGTATCCGCCACCCGATCCGAGGCGGCGTACGTCATGGACCGGTACGAGACGGTGATCACGGGAATCGGGAAGGTGGATGCGGCGGTGGCCGTCACGTCGGCGCTCGCCTCGTATCCAGCCGATGCACGACCGCTCGTGATCAACATCGGGACCGCCGGCGCGCTGCACACCCACCATTCGGGTCTGTTCCTCCCGTCGGCCGTCCTCAACCACGACATCAGCAGTGAGGTCCTGAGAAGCCTCGGGCACCCCGTGGAGGACGTCGTCGAGATCGACGACGGGGACGGCAGCGTACTCGCGACGGGCGATTCCTTCGTCTCCGACGCGCAGATCCGCGATGCGCTGGCAGCCCGCGCCGATCTCGTCGACATGGAAGGGTTCGCGGTCGCCTTCGCCGCGCGCCGCATGGGCGCGCGGTGCCGGCTCGTCAAGCACGTGAGCGACCACGCGGACGACTCCGCGATGGACTGGCCGCAGCAGGTCGACCGCAGTGCACGAGAACTCGCGCGGTGGCTCGCCGAGCGGTACTGATCTCCACGTCGTTCAACGACGGTCGGCGCGTTCGGTGAGCGTGACGGTCGCAGCGCCCGTGGTGAGGGTGAGGACGTCCCCGTCCAGGGTCCACCGTGGCCTGCCGTCGAAGAGGGTGCGCATCCAGTCGTCGGCGCCGTCGAGCCGGGGAGGACACGACATCGGAGTGGATGCGAGCGCTCCGGCGCGGATCGTCCCACCGGACAGGTCGACAGTGCCGGTGAGCCGGTTGCATCCGGCGGTGGCGGCGAGACGCTCCCGGGCGGGGAAGGACAGCACGAGGGGACCACCCCCGGGGATGGGTCGGCCACCGACCTCGGTGGACACGTAACGCCGGCCGGTCGGATCGGCCGGCGAGGGATCCGATTCGCCGAGCCCGCACGAGAACAGCAGCGAACTCAGTGCGAGGAGAGCGATCACGCGGACTGCTCCGGGCATGTCTTTCACGGTACCGATCAGGGTCAGCGCGCCGTGAGGTCCAGCCCGTCGGTACCGTTCGATGCGGTGAGGCTCAGGGACGACCCGTCCACGCGGTAGGTCGCCTCGCCCGCCAGGACCTCGAGGATGTGTGTCTCGATGCCGGTGACTTCCGGATCTCTGCACGCCGCACGTGTCATCGTGAGCGGTTCGAAGAGGATCATTCCGTCGCCCACTTCCGCGGAACCACCGAACTCGTTGCAGCCCGTACTACCGGTCACCGTGCCGTCCTCGTCGATCCGGAGAGTGGGGGCGGCGTCGTCGAGCGCGACGGACGAGACGACGGCGTCGGCGGTGCGCAGCGAGGTCACCACCCATTCGGTGCCGGTGACCGGCCGATCGGGATCGACGACCTTCTCGTCCTCGAGTGCGACCGTCGTGTCGTCGGTGGTCAATGTGAGCGTGGTGCCGTCCAGCGACCAGCGGGGCCCGGCCCCGAACAACGAGGAGAGCCACGCATCGGATCCGTCGCGGTCCGGGGAGCAGGCCATCATCGTGCTCGCCAGGTTCTCCGTCTTCACGGTGCCGTCGGCGAGATCGGCTGCTCCGCTGAATCGGTTGCATCCGGCGGTCGCGGCGATCCGACCGTCCTCGGGGAATTCGACGACCAGCGGCCCGCCACCCGGGATCGGTGTTCCGGTCACGTCCGTCGAGACGAAGGTGCGACCGCGAAGGTCGCCGGGAGCGGCGGAGTCGGAGGCTTCGCCGCCTGCGCTGCACGCGGAGACGACGAGCGCCACCGGTACGAACGCCAGTATCCGGAATGTGTGCATCATGCGCTCACCCTTCCACGAGGGCGCCGCGCAGGGAGACGCTCGTTCCGGTCACGATCCGGTGGGCGAGTTCGGCCCAGTTGTCCGCGAGCCGACGGAGCGGGTAGCCGAGTTCGCGCCACTGGTGGAGGACGAGTGTCGCGTCGAGTGAGGCGACCAGTGATGCCGCGAGCAGGCGGGTGTCGCCGATGATGCCGGCGGCACGCAACAGGGAGTCGACGTGGGCGAGCGAGACCTGATGGGCCGGGGCGATGTAGCGGGAGTTCGCGGCGGATTCGGCCGCCCGCAGGAGTTCGCCCTGGACCTCCACGAGTTCGATGCGGGCGCGTCCGAAGGCCACGAGTCGCTCGAGCGGAGCGGCGTCCGGCCCCAGTGGCGGTGGCCCGAACAGGAAGCCGTGCTGGAACTCCCGCTCGCTGTGGTCGAGGAGTGCGCGCAGGAGGCCGGCGCGTGAACCGAACCGGCGGAAGACCGTGCCCTTGCCGACCCCGGCCCGCGCGGCGACGGCGTCCATCGTCATCGCGTCGACGCCGCGTTCGGCGACGAGGAGGGCGGCCGCATCGAGGAGGCGGCCGCGGTTGCGTGCTGCGTCGCCCCGCTCGGTGATCAGATCGTCCGCCAGAGGCAAGGGGCGAATGTTCACAAGGTCACATTCTAACGGGGGCGGGGAATGAAATGGACCGCGGTCCGTTTATCATTGAGTAGTCAATTACTTCGACCCGAGGATGTTCCCATGACCCGAGTTCTCGCCCTTGTCGGAAGCCTGCGCGACGGATCCGTCTCCCGGCAGCTCGCCGAGACCGCCGCTGCCGTCGCTGCCGAAGGCGTCGAGGTGACCCTGTACGAGGGTCTCGCCGACGTCCCCTTCTACAACGAGGACCTCGACGGTGAGGCTGCTCCGGCTGCGGCCGTCGCCCTGCGTGACGCAGCTGCCGAGGTCGACGCCGTCCTGCTGGTCACGCCCGAGTACAACGGCACCGTCTCGGCCGTGCTCAAGAACGCCGTGGACTGGCTGTCCCGCCCCTACGGCGCGGGCGCGCTGGGCGGCAAGCCCGTCGCCGTCGTCAGCCAGTCGCCCAGCCAGAACGCCGCGAAGTGGGCGCTCGACGATGCGGTCAAGGCCGTGGGCATCGCGGGTGGCGCGCTCGTCGACGGCGGATCGCTGTCGGTGGGTGAGACCTTCGGCAAGTTCGGCGGACAGCACGCCAAGGAGCATGCCGAGACCTCGCAGCAGATCGCTGCGGTCGTCGCTGCGCTCGCCGAGGCCACGAAGGTGCCGGCGAACGCCTGATCGACGGTCGTCGCAGGGCCGGAAGCCCTTCTCAGGCTTCCGGCCCTGTCGCTCAGCTCAGCGCGTCGACGATGCGCTCGACGACGTTGTTCGCGCTGTAGTAGTCGAGCCGGAAGCTGTCGTATCCCAGCGCGTAGACCCGGTCGTTCTCCACGGACGGCACCGAGGCGAGCGTCGGATCGGCCTTCAGCCGTGCGGCATCGGGATCCGTCGCGTTGATGACGAAGGTCGTGTCGCCGGTGAGTGCGAGCGGAAGGTTCTCGACCGCGACCGACACGACATCCGATCGCGCATTGCCGTCACCCGGGCGCGCGACCTCGTCGGGGACGGCGGCGACGGTGAAGCCCAGTCGAGCGGCCAGCCGGCCCTGCGCCGATTCGGCGGTGAAGATCCGCGAGTCGTTGGGGGAGTTGTAGGTGAGGATGCTCAGGGTGGGGTTCTGTGCCAGAACCGGAGCGATCGCCTCCTTGGCCTTCTCGATCGTCGCGTCGAACTCGGTGATCAGCTCCTCGGCGCGATCCTCGGCCCCGACGGCGGTCGCAAGCTGCCTCGTGAGGTCCTGCCACGACTTGTCCGAATAATCGAAGACGAGAACGGGCGCGATCTGCGAGAGCAGATCCACTCTCTCGGACGCGGAATCCGCGCCGCTGGTGGAGACGACGATCAGGTCCGGGCCTGCGGCCGTGATGGTCTCGATATTGGGCTCGCCCTGGTAGAGCACCTCGACGTCCCGTTCCTCGGCGATCTCCGCCCATTGGCTGAACAGTCCGGCATCGTCGGTCACGGTGCTCGGAGGCTGAGCGCCGGTGCCGATCAGCGGTGCGTCCAGGGCCAGTAGCGAGCCGGTCAGCGTCACGCTGGTGGACACGATGCGTTCGGGCCGGCTCTCGAGGGTGACGGGTCCGTCGGCGGTCTCGACGGTCCGTGGCCACTCGCCGGTGACCTCGGTGGAGGTGGACGCCGGGGGCGTGTTCGTGTCGTCACCGGACGAACATGCGGTAAGGGTGATCCCGAGGGTCAGTGCGCCGAGTGCGGCAACGAAGCGGGCGCCGACGGCCCGGCGCGAAATTGGGCTTTGCAACAAAGGTTCCTCCTGAAATTGGTGCAAGGGCATAGTACTTAGGTGAGGTTTACCTTATTGCTCGGGGTCTGTCCGGTCCCTTCGTGGAAGCCCGACGATTCGACTCCGCCCCCGAGGGGAATGCCCCGAGCACAGCCCATCGTTCGGAGGTTCGCCCATGACACCCGGGGATACGCAGACCGGCCGCGGTCACGGATCCGATCTCGACATCGTTCTCCACGTCGACGGAGTCGAGCATCGTGTCCCGATCGACGTCCGCACCACCGTGCTCGACGCGTTGCGTGACCGTCTCGGGATCACCTCCCCGAAGAAGGGATGCGATCTCGGCCAGTGCGGAGCGTGCACCGTACTCCTCGACGGACGTCGCGTCGTCTCGTGCCTGAGCCTCGCCGTCTCGCACGACGGAGCCGAGATCGTCACGGCCGCCGGGCTCGCCGAGGGCGGACTGCATCCGCTCCAGGCGCAGTTCATCGAGGACGATGCGTTCCAGTGCGGCTACTGCACGCCCGGTCAGATCTGCTCGGCGGTCGGCATGTTCGACGAATTGGCCGACGGAGCACCGAGTCACGTCACTGCAGATCTCGACGCCGCCCCGGAGCTCGACGACGACGAGATCCGGGAGCGTATGAGCGGCAACCTGTGTCGATGCGCCGCCTATCCGAACATCGTCGCTGCCATCCGCGCGGTCGCAGGCCGCGACACCGACGCGGATACGGCATCCGCGTCCGCCGGGGAGGGCCGATGAGATCCTTGCGATACGAACGCCCGGCCGACCCTGCCGCAGCCGTCGCCCTCGTGCGCGACACACCGGGCGCGGTCTTTCTCGCCGGCGGAACGAACCTGGTCGACCACCTCAAACTCGGCGTGGCCACGCCCGAACTGCTCGTCGACGTCTCCCACCTCCCGCTCGACACCGTCGAGGAAACGGCCGACGGGGGAATCCGAGTGGGCGCCAACGTGCGCAACAGTGACCTCGCCGCGCATCCCTTCGTGCGAAGCAACTATCCGATGCTCTCGCGAGCCCTGCTCGCCGGCGCTTCGCCGCAGCTCCGGAACGCGGCGACCACGGGCGGCAACCTGCTTCAACGCACCCGCTGTTCCTACTTCCGGGATGTGACCACAGCCTGCAACAAGCGCGAACCGGGCACCGGCTGTTCGGCTCTGGGTGGCTACACCCGCTACCACGCCGTACTCGGCGCCTCGGATCACTGTGTGGCCACCCATCCCTCCGACATGGCGGTGGCATTGCTCGCTCTCGACGCCGAAGTCCTGGTCCTCGGCCCCGACGGCGAGCGCGCTGTCGCGGTGGAGGACTTCTACCGGCTCCCTGGCGACAGCCCGGAGCGCGACACCGTGCTCGAACGGGACGATCTCGTCGTCGGTGTCCGGATTCCCGCCCCCCAGACCTCACTGTCGACCTACCGCAAGGTGCGCGACCGGGCGTCCTATGCTTTCGCGCTGGTCTCGGTGGCGGCCGAGATGACGGTCGCGGACGAGGCGATCACGGGCTGCCGCATCGCGTTCGGAGGAGTGGCACACCGGCCGTGGCGGGCACACCGCGCAGAAGCCGCACTGCTCGGGCAGCGGCCCACCGCTGAGATCTTCGCCGCCGCGGCCGACGCCGAACTCGCCGACGCGCAGCCTCTCGACGGCAACGCCTACAAGATCCCGCTGCTGCGACGCACCGTCGTGGCGACCCTGCGTGAACTCGACGAACGACGCGAGCGAGGTGAATCCGCATGAGCCCCGAGCCGATCCGAGCGGGCGGACGCTCCACCGCACGAATCGACGGACCGGCGAAGGTCGCCGGGACGGCGCCCTATGCGTACGAGCACCCGGTCGACGACCCCGCCTATCTCGTACCCCTGGTCTCGAACATCGCGCGGGGACGCGTCGAGCGGATCGACACCACCGCAGCAGAACAGCTACCCGGGGTGCTGAAGGTGCTCACGCCGTGGAACGCCCCGAGGCTCACCGACGAGGCGGAGGGCGAATACTCCGTGCTGCAGACACCCGAGGTGCTGTACCGAGGGCAGATCGTCGCAGCAGTCGTCGCCGAGAGTGCCGAGATCGCCCGCGAAGCGTGCTCCCTGCTCGAGGTCGAGTACAGCGAGCAACCGCACGACGTGGTGTTCCGCCCCGACCATCCCGACGCCTACACCCCCGAGACGGTCAACGGCGGCTACGAACCCGATACCGCGCGAGGCGATGTCGACACCGCCTTCGCCCGCGCCGACATCGTGCTGGACCGGTGGTACTCCACGCCGGAAGAGCACAACAATCCGCTGGAACCGCACACCGTCGTCGCGGTGTGGATGAGCGATTCCGTGTCCTCGGACGGGGATTCCGGTGAGCCGACGCTGACCCTGTACACCTCGACGCAGCACCCGCACGGTGTCGTCGGCACCCTCGCCCCGGTGTTCGGACTGGAACCGGAGGGTATGCGGGTGATCTGCCCGTACATCGGTGGGGGATTCGGCTCGAAGGGCGGACCGCACGCGCACGATGTACTCGGTGGCCTTGCCGCACAGTCTCTTCCGGATCGTCCGGTGAAGTTCGCCGTCTCGCGCCAGGATATGTTCGGCTACGTCGGCTACCGTGCCCCGACGGCCTCGCGGATCAAGCTCGCAGCGGACCGCGAGGGCAGGCTGAAGGGCCTCGTGCACGAGGCGTTCACACAGTCCTCCCGGGTCACCGAATTCGTCGAGCAGGCCGCGGTGCCGTCCCGTAATCTCTACGACGTCGCCAACGTCCGCACCTCTCATCGGGCGATCACACTCGACGTCCCCGCACCCTTCTGGATGCGTGCCCCCGGCGAGGCGCCGGGCATGTTCGCCGGTGAGGTCGCGATGGACGAGCTCGCTGCCGAACTCGGTATCGACCCGATCGAGTTGCGCATCCGGAACGAGCCCGAGGCCGATCCGGAGTCCGGCCTGCCGTGGTCCTCGAGACGGCTCGTCGAATGCCTCCGGGAAGGCGCGCGGCGGTTCGGATGGGATCCGTCCGATCGGGAACCCGGTACCCGGCGCCGGGGCAACACACTGGTCGGGACCGGAGTCGCTGTCGCGACCTACCCTCACATGGTCAACCCCGGTTCGGAGGCGCTGATCCGGTATCTCGGGGACGGCCGGTACTCCGTCCGTATCGGAGCGACCGATCTGGGCACCGGTGCGTGGACCACGCTCACGCTCATCGCCGCCGATGCTCTGGGTTGCCGTCCCGAGGACGTCGACCTCGAGATCGGGGACAGTGCGTTGCCGAACGGCACGGTGGCCGGCGGATCGTCCGGAACGTCGTCCTGGGGCACTGCGATCGTCACGGCCGCCGAGGAATTCGGCAAGCGTTTCGGCGACGATCCCGCCCAGGGCTCCGAGCTGTCGGCGACCGCGGCGGAGAATCGCGAACTCGAGCACTACAGTGCCCAGTCCTTCGGCGCGCACTTCGCGGAGGTGCACGTGGACGTGTACACCGGTGAGATCCGGGTGCCCCGCATGTTCGGGCTGTTCTCCGTCGGCCGGGTGATCAACCCGCGGACGGCGCGCTCGCAGTTCATCGGAGGTATGTCGTTCGGTATCTCGATGGCGCTGTTCGAGGAGAGCATCCGTGACCCGCGTTTCGGGCACGTCGTCAACCACGATCTCTCCGAATACCACGTGCCGACGAACGCGGACATCCGGGAGGTCGAGGCGGATTGGCTCGACGACGAGGATCTGCACGCGACACCCATGGGCTCGCGGGGAATCGGTGAGATCGGAATCGTCGGAAGCGCAGCGGCGGTCGTGAACGCCCTGTGGCACGCGACAGGAGTGCGCGTGCGGGACCTGCCGGTGCGGCTCGACGACCTACTGCCCGGCCTGCCCTGAAGCGCCGGACCGGTAACACGCCGGGTGCCTGCCCGGCGGCAGTGCTGGAGCTCGGCCGATCGCAAATCCACCCGGGCGGGCGCCGTCGTCGACGAACACGGCTTCGAGACGATCCGGGGACGGTGCCAGGTGCAGGCTCACCGTGGTGGGCCGTAGGGCCGCCGGGTTGCCGATGCCGACGCGGGCATGCGTCGCCGGGCCGGGTAGGGGAAGGGTGGCGAGTCGGCATGCCCGGCGGGGCCCGCAGGGCGGCACGCGGGGGACTGTCGGTGATGCCTGCCACACTGTGCTCGAGGTCTCTCGTGACATCGTCCGGCGACACGCCGGGACACGCCGGAAAGCCGCCGGAAGGGAGGGTTGCGACCTGGGAATATCAGCTTTGTAAGTCACAACATCCTGGGTTCTGTGTATCCCGGGGGCACAAGGTGTAGTGTCTAGACCGCTGGAAGGCCACTAGTGCCGACGGTCTCTCGGGGAAGCGGGATCGGACGGATTCGTGGGCTTCCGGGTAACGCGCAGCAGTCAGTCGTCAGGCCGCCCACGGCCGTCGGAAAAGGGGCATTCATGAACATCACCGTCTACACCAAGCCTGCCTGCGTCCAGTGCACCGCCACCTACCGCGCTCTCGACAAGGCCGGTATCGAATACGACATCGTCGACATCAGCGAGAACCCGGAGGCCCGCGATTACGTCATGGCCCTGGGCTACCTCCAGGCGCCGGTCGTCGTCGCCGGTGACGATCACTGGTCGGGTTTCCGCCCCGACCGCATCAAGGCGCTCACGGTCGCTGCCTGAGCCCCGGGTCGCCTTCGCGGCCCACCCGATCGTCGTCGTCTCCGGCCGGAGTTCGTGTCCGTCCGGACCGGTCTTCGTACATCGAATGAAGAGTGGTGACTACCGATGGCTTCGCTGGGGCCGATCCCGGGAACGTCGCTGGTGTATTTCTCGAGTACATCCGAGAACACCCACCGATTCGTGCAGAAATTGGAGATTCCGGCCAGCCGGATCCCTCTGCACGATCGCGAGGGTGTCTTCGAGGTGTCCGAACCGTACGTACTCATCGTGCCCACCTATGGCGGAGGGACGACCGCCACGGGACGCGATACCCGCTATGTACCGAAACAGGTCATCCGATTCCTCAACAACGAGCACAATCGGAGCCTGATCCGTGGGGTCATCGCGGCGGGCAACACCAATTTCGGCGACTCGTACTGTTTCGCGGGAGACATCGTCTCGCGGAAGTGCAAGGTGCCGTATCTCTACCGATTCGAGTTGATGGGCACGGCCGACGACGTCGAACGCGTCCGCGACGGCCTCGCCCGATTCTGGGAGTCCGCTCTCCAGAACGCTTGAGCCACATCCGTATCCGTACTCCACGCGCGTCGCGGACGTGACTGCGCGGCCGTTTTCCTAACTCCGACAAGTGGGGACAGCACTGTGACCATTACCGATCCCGCTCCCGCTGCGAGCGCGCACCTCGACGACTCGACCAAAGATCTCGATTACCACGCGCTCAACGCGATGTTGAATCTGTACGGCCCCAACGGTGAGATCCAGTTCGACAAGGATGTGGCCGCTGCCCGCCAGTACTTCCTGCAGCACGTCAACCAGAACACCGTCTTCTTCCACAACCTCGACGAGAAGCTCGACTATCTCGTCGAGGAGAACTACTACGAACCCGAGGTGCTCGACAAGTACTCGCGGTCGTTCGTCAAATCGCTGTTCGACCACGCGTATTCGAAGAAGTTCCGGTTCCCGACCTTCCTCGGCGCTTTCAAGTATTACACCTCGTACACGCTCAAGACCTTCGACGGCAAGCGGTACCTCGAGCGGTTCGAGGACCGTGTGTGCATGGTCGCGCTGACGCTCGCCGACGGCGACGAGATCCTCGCCCGGCACCTCGTCGACGAGATCATCTCCGGTCGCTTCCAGCCCGCGACCCCCACCTTCCTCAATTCGGGAAAGAAGCAGCGCGGCGAGCCCGTCTCGTGCTTCCTTCTTCGCATCGAGGACAACATGGAGTCGATCGGCCGCGCCATCAACTCCGCTCTGCAGCTGTCCAAGCGCGGCGGCGGAGTCGCTCTGCTGCTCAGCAACATCCGCGAGCACGGCGCCCCGATCAAGAAGATCGAGAACCAGTCCTCCGGCGTCATCCCCATCATGAAGCTGCTCGAGGACTCCTTCTCCTACGCCAACCAGCTCGGGGCCCGTCAGGGTGCCGGTGCGGTCTACCTGCACGCGCACCACCCGGACATCTACCGCTTCCTCGACACCAAGCGTGAGAACGCGGACGAGAAGATCCGCATCAAGACCCTCTCGCTCGGCATCGTCATCCCCGACATCACGTTCGAGCTGGCGAAGAAGAACGAGGACATGTACCTGTTCTCGCCGTACGACGTCGAGCGCGTCTACGGAAAGCCCTTCGCCGACATCGACGTCACCGAGAAGTACTACGAGATGGTCGACGACAAGCGCATCCGCAAGTCGAAGATCAAGGCGCGCGAGTTCTTCCAGACCGTCGCGGAGCTGCAGTTCGAATCCGGCTACCCGTACATCATGTTCGAGGACACGGTGAACCGGGCCAACCCGATCGCCGGCAAGATCACCCACTCGAACCTGTGCTCGGAGATCCTGCAGGTCTCGACGCCCTCGGAGTACAACGACGACCTGTCCTACAGCCATGTCGGCAAGGACATCTCGTGCAATCTCGGGTCGCTCAACATCGCGAAGGCGATGGACTCGCCCGACTTCGCCCAGACCATCGAGGTCGCCATCCGCGGCCTGACGGCGGTCTCCGACCAGACGAGCATCGCCTCGGTCCCGTCGATCGAGCGTGGCAACAACGAATCCCACGCCATCGGCCTCGGTCAGATGAATCTGCACGGCTTCCTCGCTCGTGAGCGCATCTTCTACGGGTCCGAGGAAGGCGTCGACTTCACGAACATCTACTTCTACACGGTGCTGTTCCACGCTCTGCGCGCCTCGAACAAGATCGCGATCGAACGCGGCGCGTACTTCAAGGGATTCCCGGAGTCGAAGTACGCCTCGGGTGAGTTCTTCGACAAGTACACCGATCAGGTGTGGGAGCCGGCCACCGAGCGCGTCCGGCAGCTGTTCGCCGCCTCGGACATCGCCATCCCGACCCAGCAGGATTGGCGCGAGTTGAAGGAGTCCGTGCAGAAGCACGGCATCTACAACCAGAACCTGCAGGCGGTGCCGCCCACCGGCTCGATCTCGTACATCAACCACTCGACGAGTTCGATCCACCCGGTCGCGTCGAAGATCGAGATCCGCAAGGAGGGCAAGATCGGGCGTGTCTACTACCCGGCGCCCTACATGACGAACGACAACCTCGAGTACTTCCAGGACGCGTACGAGATCGGCTACGAGAAGATCATCGACACCTACGCCGCCGCGACGCAGCACGTCGATCAGGGCCTGTCGCTGACGCTGTTCTTCAAGGACACGGTCACCACGCGCGACGTGAACAAGGCGCAGATCTACGCGTGGCGCAAGGGAATCAAGACGCTGTACTACATCCGCCTGCGGCAGATGGCGCTCGAGGGCACCGAGGTGGAGAACTGCGTCTCCTGCATGCTGTGATCCGCACTTCGTGACAGTCCTTGCATCAGCACACAATTCAGGTAGGTAACCGATGACTGCAGCAGCTCACTCGCCGGCCGACGGCGTGCGCGTCAAACTCATCGATCGCGTCTCCGCGATCAACTGGAACCGCGTTCCCGACGACAAGGACGCCGAGGTCTGGGATCGCCTCACCGGCAACTTCTGGCTCCCGGAGAAGGTGCCCGTCTCCAACGACATCCAGTCGTGGGGCACCCTCACCGAATACGAGCAGGAACTGACGATGCGGGTCTTCACGGGCCTGACGCTCCTCGACACCATCCAGGGCACGGTCGGTGCGGTCTCGCTGATCCCCGATGCGGTTACCCCGCACGAGGAAGCGGTGCTGACCAACATCGCCTTCATGGAGTCGGTGCACGCGAAGAGCTACTCGCAGATCTTCTCGACGTTGTGCTCGAGCCGGCAGATCGACGACGCTTTCCGCTGGTCGGAGGAGAACGAGCACCTGCAGCGCAAGGCGCAGATCATCCTCGACTACTACAAGGGCGACGACCCGCTCAAGCGTAAGGCGGCGTCGACTCTCCTCGAGTCGTTCCTCTTCTACTCGGGCTTCTACCTGCCGATGTACTGGTCGTCGCGGGCGAAGCTCACCAACACCGCCGACATGATCCGCTTGATCATCCGTGACGAGGCCGTCCACGGCTACTACATCGGGTACAAGTACCAGCGCGGCCTGGAGAAGATCACCCAGACCGAGCGCGACGAGCTCAAGGACTGGGTCTTCGAACTGCTCTACGAGCTGTACGACAACGAGACCCACTACACGGCAGATCTCTACGACCAGGTCGGCCTGACCGAGGACGTCAAGAAGTTCCTGCGGTACAACGCCAACAAGGCGCTCATGAATCTCGGATACGAGGCGCTGTTCCCCAAGGACGAGACGGACGTCAACCCGGCCATCCTGTCCGCGCTGTCCCCGAATGCCGACGAGAACCACGACTTCTTCTCCGGTTCGGGTAGCTCGTACGTGATCGGCAAGGCCGTCGTCACGGAAGACGACGACTGGGACTTCTGACCCGAACCGCTCACCGACGGCCGGCCGGTCTCCTCTCCTCGGAGTGGGGCCGGCCGGCCGTCGGCGAATCCGGGTCAGCTGTGACGGAACCACGCCTCCGCGCGACCTGCGAGCGCCTTCTCCAACCGCAGGCGCGAGGTGTCGGTTAGTGGTTCCGGCAGTGCGTCCGGCGCGAACCACGCGACCTCGAGGTTCTCGTCGTCGGCCACCCGCGCGCGTCCGCCGATGGCGCGCAGCAGGAAGCAGACGTCGAGATACCGGGCGACATCCCCGTTGGGGTAGGTGATGGGCGCGGTGACGTCCACACTCGTCAACCGGACGACCTCGGCGTCGACCCCTGTTTCCTCGAGTACCTCCCGCACGGCGGCGACCGCGGGTTCCTCGCCGGGCTCGAGGATTCCGGACACCACCGCCCACATGCCGTTGTCGGCGCGCCGGGTGAGCAGTACGCGACCGGCGTCGTCCATGACGATCGCGCTCACCCCCGGAAGCCACAGGGGAGCGGTTCCTACATGCGAGCGGAGTTGGACGACGAATTCGGGTATCGGCACGCCCTCGTTTCTATACCGGGATCCGTCACGGCGCCGGACGAGGCGATCAGCTCGAGTATCCGTTGAGTGTGTGTGTCAGGTCGGTGAGGATCGCGCGCGCGGCGACGGGCCCGGGCGTCGACCACACGTCGTCGCTCACAGAGAACAGCCGGTTGTCGCGGACGGCACCGAGGTCGAGCCATTCGTCGGTCCGCATGTATTCCGTGCCGCGCTCGAGCCCTTCCTCGCCGGCGAAACGGACGAAGATCACGTCGCCGTCCGCCGCAGCGGGGTCCGCGGTGTCGACGGGCTGCCACGGGCGTCCCTCGACCACCGCGAACCGCTGAGCGGGCGGCCGCGCGGCCCCGAGATCGCCGAGCACCTGACCGGCGAACGAGGCCGTGCCTTCCACAGTCGGCCCGTCGGGCGTGAACCGGACGATCGATGCCTGGGTCTGGGGCGAGGCCAGTTCGCGGCCCAGTTCACGCGCTGCCGTCGTGTAGTCGTCGAGCACACGCCGAGCCGCGTCCGTGCGTCCGAGCGCCTCGCCGACGCGCAGGAACTGTTCCCGCCAGAACACCGGGTCGGAGCCGACCAGCACGGTGGGAGCGACAGCGTTCAGGGAGGTGTAGGCGTCGGGATCGGTGGAGGAACCGAGGATCACGTCCGGTCGGGCGCGCTCGATCGCCGCGACGTCCGGGGCGCCCGCCGCTCCGACGGCCGGCAACTCGCCGATTCCGGTACCCAGATATTCCGGCCGTCCGGAGACCTCGGCGCTCGCTCCGACGACGCGTTCCCACAGACCGAGCGCGCAGACCGCGTCGAGTGCGGCGGTGTCGAGGACGACGATCCGCTGCGGGTCGACGGGAACGTCCGACCGTCCCGCGGTGTGCAGGACCGTCCGGGTGCCGTTCGCCGGTTGTCCCGGATCGAGAGGGGAGGGCAGGGCGCACGCGGTGGAGGTGTCCCGGTCGATACCCACGACGGACGCTCCGGCGATACGAGTCGTGGTGCGCACGATCTCGGATGCGTCGTCGTCGGGCGGGGTGGAGCACCCGGCCAGAGTTGTCGCCACCGCAGCGACGGCTGCGACGAGCACTGCTCGTGACCGGTGCACGGAAATCACGTCGGACCACTCCTGTAGGACGCTGCTCGGATCGGACGGCTCAGGCTATCCCGTCGGTGTCGGTCGATTCCGAAGGTGTCCGCGAGGTCGACGGGAGTTCGGTGGGTCCTTCGTCCCAGCTCCGCGGTGCGTGTGTCAGCGCCTGTGGCTGCCGACTGTGAGGTGTGGCACAGGCTCGGATGGTGGTTGTGTGCTCCTGCCCAGGTAGCGTCACACGTCGAATACGACACTGAGTAGGACCCGGAGGGCGACCGTTTCGGGGAGGGTCTACGATTCGATGAGCGCAAGCCAGAGACCGTTCGCCTCCAGCCCGAGGTCGAGCGCGCATTCAGGAGGATTAGTGACTGCCGTAGCGCCCCAGCCAGTCCCAGAGATAGCTGCAGCAAGGCCGTACCCGCCGCGGCAGGGACCCAAGGGTTCGTTCATCTACAAGATGATCACGACCACAGATCCCAAGATGTTGGGGATCATGTACCTGGTCACCTCGTTCGCCTTCTTCCTCATCGGCGGCCTGATGGCCCTGCTGATGCGCACCGAGCTCGCGGTCCCCGGCCTGCAGTTCCTGTCGAACGAGCAGTTCAACCAGCTGTTCACCATGCACGGCACGATCATGCTGCTGATGTACGCGACGCCGGTCGTCTTCGGCTTCGCGAACTACATCCTGCCGCTGCAGATCGGTGCTCCCGATGTCGCGTTCCCGCGTCTGAACGCCTTCAGCTACTGGCTGTACCTGTTCGGCGCGACGATCGTCATGCTCGGTTTCGTCACCCCCGGCGGCGCTGCGGACTTCGGCTGGACGGCCTACACGCCGCTCACCAGTGAGATCCACTCTCCGGGTGTCGGCGCCGACTTCTGGATCCTCGGCCTCGGCGTGATGGGTCTGGGCACCATCCTCGGTGGCGTCAACTTCATCACCACCGTGGTGTGCATGCGTGCACCGGGCATGACCATGTTCCGGATGCCGATCTTCACCTGGAACATCCTGATCACCAGCTTGCTGATCCTGCTCGTGTTCCCGCTGCTGACCGCCGCCTTCATGGGTTTGTTCGTCGACCGTCACCTCGGTGGCCACATCTACGATCCGGCCACCGGCGGCGTGCTTCTGTGGCAGCACCTGTTCTGGTTCTTCGGTCACCCCGAGGTCTACGTCATCGCGCTGCCGTTCTTCGGCATCGTCTCGGAGATCTTCCCGGTCTTCTCCCGGAAGCCGATCTTCGGTTACACGGGTCTGGTCTACGCCACGATGGCCATCGCGGCGCTGTCGATCGCAGTGTGGGCGCACCACATGTACGCCACCGGCGCCGTGCTGCTGCCGTACTTCGCCTTCATGACCTTCCTGATCGCGGTCCCGACCGGTG
>NZ_JAKFYR010000005.1 GCF_022554085.1 Rhodococcus sp. CH91 | reverse complement strand
ACGCATCCACCGACCGTCTGATCACCACCTACCGGCACATGCGCGACGAGCGGTGACCGGTTTCGGTCATGCCGCCTTCGGATCGGACCAGGCCGTGGTGGTCCGGACCCGGCCGTGCGTATCGACGAGACGTGCAGCGAGGTCGTACTGCTCGAGCCACGACAACGCGCCGATCCCCCGCTGCAGTGCCGTGGCCGCGGCTGCGTCGGCCCACACCGCGTCGGGGGCGATCACCGTGACGATCCGCCATCGGTCCCGAGCCGTGACGTCGCCGATGTGCGACGTCGCGACATCGTTGACGTGTGATGCGATCGCGGAGCCGGGCGGGAGTTCGACCGCTCCCCGGTCCGGAAGCGGCACCTGCCAGCCCCCGGCCGGAGAGCGACCGGCGGTGGCCACGACCGAATCGATGCGCACGAGCACCCCGCACCCGAGCAGACTCGTGACGAGCGCCGCGGCGTAGTCGACGGTGTCCGCGACGGCCGTCGCCCCGAGTTCGAGGTTGACACCGAACGGCGCCAGCACGGTATCGCCGTCGATCTGTACGTCGAGATAGGTCGGGATCGGGTGGATCGGCGGGATCGCATCGGCGTCGAGGGAGGTGTCGTCGGAGTCGAGCGGAGTAACGGCTCCGCCCGTCATCCGGGCCGCCCACAGGGCCGAACGCAGCATCGACGCCAGGCGCGGGCTCATCGTGACCGGCGTGCCCTGGGCGAGGTTGACGGAATGGATCTCGGCGTCGCCCCGGCGGCTGTCGCTCACCGCCGCGGATTCGGCGACGACGCCGCGCACGATCATGCGGGCACGGTGCAGCGCATGCGGTTCGGTCACCGCGAGTGCGATCTTCCGGTCCCACTCCCACCATTCGTTGCTACCGGTCATGACGGGCACCACCCGTGGTCGAGTCCTCGGACGACGTAGTCCAAGTATGCCTGCGGCCACCGACACGCGACGGTGACGGTCGAGCCGCCCAGGGCCGGCCGGTCAGATCCGAGCGAGGACGGCCGCGGTGTCCACGCCGGTCGGTAACGTCCCCATCGCGATGCCCCAGTCGTGGTCGAGTCTGCTGCGGCAGAACGCGTCGGCCACCGCCGGGTCGCCGTGCCGGACGAGCTGTGCGCCCTGCAGGACCAGAGCCATGAGCTCCACGACCCGCCGAGCCCGGTACTGGGCGTCCTCGAGGTCGGCGAGTTCCTTACCGACACGGGAGACGGCCGAATCGAGCCGCGGATCGGCGCCCTCGGCGAGCCGGACCTCGGCGAAGAACGCGTCGACGGTGTCGGGTTGCCGGGCCATGGCACGCAGCGCGTCGAGTGCCGCGACGTTGCCGGATCCCTCCCAGATCGACATGAGCGGCGCTTCGCGGTACAGCCGCGGCATCCCCGATTCCTCGGCGTAACCGTTGCCGCCGAGACATTCGAGCGCCTCGGCCGCCACCGCGGGTGCCCGCTTGCACACCCAGTACTTCGTGACGGCCAGCGCGATGCGGCGCAAGGCGGCCTCCTGCTCGTCGCCGGCCGCGCGATCGGTGGCCCCGGCGAGGCGCATCATCATCGTGGTCGCCGCGTCGGATTCGACGACGAGGTCGGCGAGCACGTTGCGCATGAGCGGCTGATCGACGAGCAGCGATCCGAACGCCTTCCGATGCCGCGCGTGGTGCACGGCGCGCAGCGCCGCGACCCGCATGTTGACCGCGGACCCGATGACGCAGTCCAGCCGGGTCATGTTCACCATCTCGATGATGGTGTTCACCCCGCGCCCCTCGGGACCGACGAGCCACCCGATCGCGTTCTCGTACTCGATCTCGGAGGAAGCGTTCGACTTGTTGCCCAGCTTGTCCTTCAGGCGCTGGATGCGGATCGGGTTGCGGGTGCCGTCGGGCAGTACCCGCGGCAGCAGGAAGCACGACGGTCCGTGCTCGGTCTGCGCGAGGGTGAGGAACAGGTCGGACATGGGTGCGGAGGTGAACCACTTGTGCCCGACGATGGTGTAGATGCCGTCGTCGTTCGGTGTGGCCGTGGTGGTGTTGGCGCGGACGTCCGAGCCGCCCTGCTTCTCGGTCATCGACATTCCGGCGATGAGTCCCCGCTTGGTGGACGGCTCCCGGAGCCCGGCATCGTAGTGCGGTGCGGCGAGCAGCGGTTCGTACCGCTCGGCCAGTTCCGGAGTGTGCCGCAGCGCGGGGATCGCCGCGTAGGTCATCGAGATCGGGCACATGTGCCCGGCGTCGGTGTGCCCCCACGCGTAGAACTTCGCGGCGCGGGCGACGTGCGCGCCGGGACGCGGGTCGCGCCACGGCGCCGCGTGCAGGCCGTGCTCCACGGCGACGGTCATCAGATCGTGCCAGTGCGGATGGAACTCGACCTCGTCGATGCGGTGGCCGTAGCGGTCGTGCGTGTGCAGCACGGGCGGATGTTCGTTCGCGAGGCGTCCCCAGTCCTGGGCACGTGTCGCGCCGGCGAGGACGCCGAGTTCGCGGACCTCGTCCTCGGCCCAGGCCGCCCCCTCGCGGTGGAGTCCTTCGAGCAGTGCCCGATCGTCGGCGGCGGCGTACGGGACGAGGTCCGGTACCTGGTTGAACACCTCGTGGGTGGCGGGGAACTTCACGATGTCACTCCTGACACGATGTCGGTGCGGGTCGCAGATATCCGGCCGCCCGCAGGGCGAGGGCGACGAGATCGGGGACGGTGGACGCGGTCGCCCCCTCGCGGAGGCGACCATCGGCTGCGCCGCGGAGACGACCATCGGCTGCGCCGCGGAGGCGACCGGTGAGGACCTCGCCGACCGCTCCGACGAGCGCGGCGGCGGTGAGTTCGACGTCCTGCTCGGGGAATTCACCGGTGCCGATCCCGTGGTACACGGCACCCGCGAAGGCTGCCGCGAAGGCACGTCGCAGTACGAGCCGTTCGGCGTCGACGGCAGCGTCGACGGGTTCGGCGAGCAGCGCGTAGGCGAGGACGGGATTGCGCAGGGCGCGGCGGGCGAAGGTGCCGACCACGGCGCCCACGCGTTCGGCGCCGGTCCCGTGTGCGGCTGCGGTCGTCACGGCCTCGACCTCCCGGGTGCACAGTTCCCGGAAGATCCGCACCATGAGATCGGACTTGTCGACGTAGTGCCGGTAGACACTGCCCGTCGCGACGCCGGCCCGTTCGGCGACCGCCGAGACCGACAGTCCGCTGTAGCCGCGCTCGCCGAGCAGGCCCACTGCTGCAGCCGCGATCGCGTCGCGCTGCGCATCGAGCCGTTCCTGCACTGCGGGAGTCCGCCGGTACGCCACACCAAGGATTGAACTCCTGTTCACTGCTTCGGTCAACGGTCGACGCTACGGTCGGAACTGTGAATCGATTGAGCGTGGTGGACGAGATGTTCCTCCATCGTCACAAGGGGACCGGCCTGCCGTCGGTGATGCAGGGACTGTGGCGTACCGACGAGACCGTCGACGCGACGTTGTTGCTGTCGTTGCACGACGTGCTGTCCGAGGGACCTCTGGGACGCCGTGTGGTGCGCCCACGACTGCCGGGGGCCCGCCCGCGTTTCGAGCCGAGTACGCATGTCTATCCGCTGCGTTATCCCCCGACGCCGATCCCCGACGACGAACTCCTCCGCTGGGCCGACGAGCACGCGAATGTGAGCGTCGATCCGGAACTCGGTCCGGGCTGGGCTCTCGCCGCCGCCCACCTGACCGGCGGAGGCACCGCACTGTCGATCGTGTGTTCCCACGTCCTGACCGACGCGCGAGGCTTCGTCCGCGCGGTCGCCGACGCCCTCGCCGATCGGCCCCGGCGGCCGGATCCCCGCCGCAACTCCGACCTTCGGGACGCGATGCAACTGATCCGCCGGGTGGGCCGGGGTCTGCGCGGTGCGCGCTACACACCCCGCCCGGAGAAGCCTCCCGCATCCAGAACCGTGCGAATGCCCCCGCGCACCGTCGTCTTCGATATCGAGTCCGCCGTCTGGAACAGGGTCGCGAAGGCGGCGGACGGCACTCCGAACGCCCTGCTGCTCGCGGTGTCCACCGGCGTGGCGCGGCGTGCCGGGCTCGCCTTCCCGCTGCGCATATCCATTCCCGTGGACGATCGTGGGGGCGGGACCGTCTCCAACGGCGTGTCGATGGTGGGGATCTCCCTCGACGAAGGCGACACCGTCGCCGAGATCCGCGCGCGCGCGTCGCAGGCCTATGCTCGGCCCCGCGAGGGAGCCCCGCACAACATGCCCGCCGAGATCCTGCAACTCCTCCCCGATCGGTTCGCGGCCCGCGTGTCGCAGGGGGCCGGTGAACGGGATCTTTTGTGTTCCAACATCGGACGGGTCCCCACCGAGCTCACCACGCTGGGGCCCTATCGCGCCACCGGGATCGCGATGCGCGCCATGCACCCGGGGCTCGACGTACACCCGGCCCGCACCGCGACCCGGTTGTCGGTGTATTCCTGCCACACCGACCAGCGGTACACGCTGGCATTCGTCGCTCTCGATGAGGAGCACTTCCCGGACAGGTCGACACTGCACGCCCATGTCCGGACGGAACTCTCGGAACGAGGACTCGAACCGCGCTCCTGGTGACGTCGTCCCGCGGTCCGGCGCGCACAGCCGGACCGCGACGGCCCGGGGTCACGTACAGTGCGACAGATGACGTCCGAGACCCTCGTCACATATACGGACGGAGCCGTCCGCGGCGCCCGCCTCGACGACCTCCTCACCTGGCGCGGCATCCCGTACGCCGCTCCCCCGGTCGGTCCCCTGCGCCTGCGCGCCCCGCAGCCGGTCGAGCCGTGGGCGGGCGTGCGCGACGCGACGAAGTTCGGCAATGCCGCCTCCCAGCACCCGCGCGGGGTCGCGACCGGCCGCCGCGGGGTGCGCATCCGCCCCGACGAGGACTGTCTCACCCTCAACGTGCTCGCCCCCGCCGGGCGGGTACACACCCCCCGCCCGGTCCTGGTGTTCCTCCACGGTGGCGCGTTCACCCTCGGCACGAGCGCGTTGTCGATCTACGGCGGCGAATCGCTGGTCCGTGACGGCGACGTCGTGTACGTCTCGGTCAACTACCGGCTGGGGGCACTGGGCTACCTCGATTTCGGAGTCTTCTCGAACGATTCGGTGCGCTTCGATTCGAATCTGGGATTGCGCGACCAGGTGGCGGCCCTGGAGTGGGTGCAGCGCAACATCGCGGCGTTCGGTGGCGACCCCGGCAACGTGACGATCTTCGGTGAATCGGCAGGCGGCACATCGGTGACGACCCTGCTCGCCACGCCTGCCGCGCGCGGACTGTTCTCCGCCGCGATCGCGCAGAGCCCGGCCCCGAATCTCGTGGTCACCGCCGAACGGTCCGCGGAATGGGGCCGGAAGTTCGTGGAGTTGCTCGGCGCCGAGCCGGACTCGGCCGCGCAGGCACTCCTCGACGCGTCCCCGGCCGATCTCGGACGCATCGGTTCACGGCTGGGTTCGCAGGTGCTACGCGCGACACCCGGACTTCACCCCTTCGGCCCGGTCGTCGACGGTGATTTCGTTCCGGTCCAGCCGCTCGAGGCATACGAGACGGGAGCCGCGCACCCGGTTCCGCTGGTGGTGGGCACGAACGACCGGGAAGGGGCGCTGTTCCCGAAGTTCCTCGACGCGCTGCCCACCAATCCCCAGCGGATCGACGCCCTGTTCGCGGCCACCGACCCGGGGGCGAAGGATCGCATCACAGCGGCCTATCCGGGATATCCGAACGAGCGGGCCGCGATCGATCTCGGCGGCGATCTCACGTTCTGGTATCCCTCCGTGCAGATCGCGGAGGCTCACTCCCGCTTCGCACCCACCTACATGTACCGATTCGATTTCGCGCCGCGACTCCTGAAATGGACGGGCTTCGACGCCACGCACGCCGTGGAGTTGCTCGCGGTCTTCGGCCAGGCCGACGAACCGGCGGGTCGCGCACTCACGGCGCTCGGCGGCCGGCGCGGCCTGCGCACGGTCTCGGCGGCGATGCAGAGGCAGTGGCTCAACGTCGCCCAGCACTCGGAACCGTTGCCCTCATGGCCGATCTACGACGAAAAATCCCGCGCCACAGTCATTTTCGACGAGGTGACGCGTGTCGAGTACGATCCGCGCCGCGATCGCCGGCTCGCCTGGGAGGGTTACCGCGGATACGCCACCGCGGCGCCCGCTCTGTGAGCGCGGCTACTTGGTGACGGTGAGCAGGAAGGCCACGTCCTCGATGGCGCTGACGCTGTGCCGCACGGGCGGGATGACGATCAGATCGCCCGCCGAGCCCTTCCACAGGTCGTCGCCGGCGACGAGCTGCAGCTGACCCGACAGCACCTGCAGGGTGGCCTCCCCCGGGCTGTCGTGCTCGCCGAGTTCGCGGCCCGCGAGCAGCGCGACGACGGTCTGCCGCAGATGCTTGGTATGCCCACCGAAAACCGTCTGCGAGCTGCGCCCGCTGCTGGACGTCGCCGCGAGTTTGAGCTGCTGCCGTGCCATGGCGGTCAAGGAGAGCTTGTCCATGTACCGCAGTATGGCTCATACGCCGGGGTGAGAACTCAGCTTCGCGAGTACCGGATCCAGCGGAAGCCGATTCCCTTCGCGGACACCTGCCGTTCCCCTGTCTCCACGGCCGACCATTCCGGCCCGATCGGAGGCGCGGTCGCGTCGCCGTCGATGTCGAGGTCGACCTCGGTGACGAGCAGCCGCGTCGCGAACGGCATCGCCTGCGCGTAGATCTGGCCGCCACCGATCACCACGACCTCGCCGTCACCGGCGAGTGCCAGCGCTTCGTCGAGGCTCGTCGCGGTCTCGGCTCCTTCGGCGGACCACTCGCCGTTGCGGGTGACGACGACGTTCCGGCGCCCCGGTAGCGGCCGGAACCTCGGCGGCAGGGAATCCCAGGTGAGCCGGCCCATGATCACCGGTTTTCCCATCGTCGCGTCCTTGAAGAACGCGAGATCCTCAGGGATGTGCCACGGGATCGTGTTGTCGCGGCCGATCACACCGCCCCGCGCCTGGGCCCAGACGAGAGTGACCTCGCGCATCAGACGGCCACCGGCGCCTTGATCGCCGGATGGTGCCGGTAGTCCACGACCTCGACGTCCTCGTAGCGGTAGTCGAAGATCGAGTCGCGGCGGCGCAGCTTCAACGTCGGGTACGGATACGGCTCGCGACCGAGCTGCTCGGTGACCTGTTCGACGTGATTCGAGTAGATGTGGCAGTCACCGCCGGTCCAGACGAACTCCCCGAGCTCGAGACCGGTCTGCTGCGCGACCATGTGGGTGAGCAGGGCGTAGCTGGCGATGTTGAACGGAACGCCGAGGAACATGTCGGCGCTGCGCTGGTAGAGCTGGCAGCTGAGCTTGCCGTCGGCCACGTAGAACTGGAAGAAGGCGTGGCACGGCATCAGCGCCATCTTGTCGAGTTCGGCGACATTCCAGGCGGAGACGATGATGCGACGGGAATCGGGATTGCTGCGCAACGTCTCGATCACCTGGCTGATCTGGTCGATGTGCTGTCCGTCCGGTGTGGGCCACGAGCGCCACTGCACCCCGTAGACCGGGCCGAGATCGCCGTCCGGTCCGGCCCACTCGTCCCAGATCGTCACACCGTGCTCCCGGAGCCACTGCACGTTGGAGTCGCCGCGCAGGAACCACAGCAGTTCGTAGACGATGGACTTCAGATGCACCTTCTTCGTGGTGATCAGCGGGAAGCCCTCGGAGAGGTCGAAACGCATCTGGTGACCGAACAGGCTCCGGGTGCCGGTTCCGGTGCGGTCCGCCTTCTCCGCTCCGGTCTCGAGGATCAGGCGCAGGAGGTCTTCGTAGGGCGTCGACACAGTCACGAGGGCAGTCTATCCGTGACCGAATCGTGCCCGTCGGCACCCGAGACGGCCCCTGCGACCGTAGCCTGGTCCCATGCCCGAGCTCCCCGAGGTGGAAGCACTCGCGGTGTTCCTGCGCGAGCATGCCGTCGGCAGCGTCGTCGGACGCATAGACGTGGCGGCGCTGAGCGTGCTGCAGACCGCCGACCCGCCGATCACCGCGCTGCAGGGACGCGACATCACCGGCGCCGTGCGGTTCGGGAAGTTCCTCGCGATCGAGGCATCCGGTCTGCACCTGATCACCCATCTGTCCCGGGCCGGGTGGCTCCGATGGCTCGACGAGCCGTCGCAGACTCCCCCGAAACTCGGCCGCGGGCCGCTCGCCCTGCGGGTGCACCTGTTCGCACCGGACGCGACCACCCCTGCCTTCGATCTCACGGAAGCCGGCACGAAGAAGCGGCTGGCCGTGTGGATCGTCGACGATCCGCGGAAGGTGCCGGCAATCGCGCGCCTGGGCCCCGACGCGCTCGCCGTCACGCGCGACGAATTCGCCGCGCTCCTGACCGGCAGCACCGCGCGACTCAAGACTCTGCTCACCGACCAGAAAACTCTCTCCGGTATCGGCAACGCCTATTCGGACGAGATCCTCCACGTCGCGCAGCAGTCGCCCTTCGCGACCGCCGGCCGGCTGACCGAGCACGAGGTGACCGCTCTCTACGGGGCGATGCGGTCGGTCCTCACCGATGCCGTGACCCGCTCCGTCGGTCAGGACGCGGCGCGGCTCAAGGGCGAGAAACGCTCGGGCCTGCGCGTGCACGCCCGTACCGGGCAGCCGTGCCCGGTGTGCGGAGATCTCGTCCGCGAGGTCTCCTACACCGATCGCTCGTTCCAGTACTGCCCCACCTGCCAGACGGGTGGGAAGGTTCTCGCCGACCGTCGACTGTCGCGCCTGCTCAAATAGGCCGCGCCGTGGAAGTCCGCGATCGTGTACGGGAGAGCGTCCGGACTCTCTGGCACCCGGATACTTCGCGTTCGTCATGGCCGGTGGCATCGTCTCGATCGGTCTTCACCTGCGAGGATTCCACGCGGCCTCGATGCTGATCCTGAGCGTCACCGCGGCGGGATTCGTGGGGCTGCTCGGATTGTCGTCGTGGCGGCTGCTCGCCTTCTCCCGGGAGATGCGCGCCGACCTGGCCGATTCCGGACGTGCCTTCGGATTCTTCACGTTCACCGCCGCGGGCAACGTGCTCGGCGTACGGCTGATGATGGAGGGATGGCACGCTCCCGCGGCGGTGCTGCTCGTCGTCGCCGCTCTGCCCTGGCTGGTGCTCGGATACGTGATCCCGTGGACGGCCGTCCTCGGCACCACGGAGCGCCCGGTGCTCGCGAAGGCCGACGCGCTCCCCTCGTCGACGTGGTCGGCGCCACGGAACTGTGGGTCGCGGTGGCGGTCTGGGTCGTTGTCTTCGTGGGGATGCTGCATCGCATATGGACGCGGTTGTTCCGTCCCGCCCGGATCAGCCTGCCCGATCGAGGATCCGTTCGGCCCGCGAGCGGGCTCGCCCGACTTCGCCGTACCAGCGCACCGCGAGGACGACGGCGATCGCCACTCCCACTGCGTCGCCCCCGTAGTACATCAGCTGGGCACCCGCCTGCAGATCGGACGCCTCGAACACCGTGCCCGGAGGCGGATGCGCGTACAGCATCTTGGCGAGCACCGCATGGGCCGCACCCGCCGCGAGCAGCACCACCGCGAGATACGGGAGTCCGTAGCGGCGCCGGAGAGGATCGAGGCGGCAGATCGCGAAGGTGAACAGCATCCCTGCCGCGAAGACGTGCACGTGGACGAGGGTTGCGACGAGGGCGTCGTCGTGCATCGTGGCGAACAACGGCGTGCGGTAGAGCACCCACAGTCCACCCATGTCCAGAATCGCCCCGACGACCGGCACGGTGAGCAGTTCGGCCGGTCGCGAGTGCAGCACGGTGAGCAGCCCGCTGCGCGCCCGGCCTGCCGGGACGGTCCTCAGCAGCAGCGTCACCGGTCTTCCCAGCACGATCAACAACGGACCGACCATCCCGACGAGCAGGTGATCGGCCATGTGGGACGTGAAGGGACCGCCGGGCAGGGACACCACGGCCGCCACCGCGACGGCACCGGCACCCGCGGCGACACTCGCGTCCCGCCGGCGAGGCCAGACGTCACCACGTCGGCGCAGTCGTGTGGCGGCACGAACGTAGAGTGCGACGCCTGCCGCTGCCACGACGAGGACGACGAAGGCGAGCGGGCCGGGTCCGGCCACGGTGTGCGCCGAATGGTCGTGCACCGAAAGCTCCTATCCGTCCGCGCGGGCACCGCCGGGCGAGTCCACACGAGTGCCCGCCTGCACCTCACGCCGCGCCGACCACCACAGCACGGCGCCTGCCACCAGAAAGGCGAGCGCACCCCCGATCCACGCCAGGTCGTAGGGCAGGATGTGGACGTCGTAGCGGATCTGGTGGATGCGGAACACCTTGTGGTTGATCAGACCGTCGAACAGCTGGAATCCTCCTGCCCCGAGAAGCAGGGCGGCCCAGAAGTGCCGGCGCGCGAAGGCATGGCGGCGACGAACATCCGCGAGCAGGGTGAAACCCGCTACCAGGATCAGCAACTCGGCCGTGTGCAACAGTCCGTCGGAGGCGAGACCGAGCGCCGGGGTGGACCGGTCGTAGAAATGGTGCCAGCCCAGAATCTGATGGAAGACGATCTCGTCGGCGGCGGCCATCAGCGCGACACCGAGCAGGGCACCGCTGATCGCGGAGTGCCGCACCGAGATTCCATCTCGAGCTCGGCCGGGTCGTCCGTGCGCTCCCCCGGAGCGCGCTGTATCGGTCATCGCCCTTCCTCATACGGCACCGAGCCTGGTTGCTTCGAACGCGACGCGGGTACCCGAGCGATCATGTTGAGAAACGCACTGTGGGAAGGCCTGGTGGCAGGGGCCGTCGGCGTCGCCGCCATGACGGTCGGCGAGAAGATCGAGCAGGCGGTCACGGGGCGGCCGAATTCGCACGTGCCGGGTCGCGTACTCGCACGCCTGACGGGCGCCTCCGAATCGGCCGGAAAGCACTCGACGTCCCTGAACCTGGCGATGCACTTCGGTCAGGGAGTCGCACTCGGCGTGCTGCGGTCGATCATGGCCGATGTGGGACTGCGGGGGCCGCTCGCCTCGGCGAAGTTCACCGTCGTGCGGCTGACCAACGACCAGATTCTCGAGAACGCGACCGGTGTGGGGGCGCCACCGGAGACGTGGCCCCGCAAGGAACTGGTGATCGATCTTCTCCACAAGAGTGTCTACGGCTTCGCCACCGGGATGGTCGCCGATGCGCTCGCGGCGCGTCGTGGCCCCGGCCCGGGCGGGCGGCATGCCGCACTCGTGCCCGGCCGTCATTCCGATGTGGGACCTCTGCCCCGCAGCGCATCGTGGGGTCGCTGACGAGGAGCGCAGGCAAGAGGGACAACCGCGCTGCCCCGCGAGGGCCGCCGAGTCGCGGCGGCTACCGTACCGGGGTGAGCGTCGAACCGCTGGACTCCGGCACCGTGCGCGGCCACCTGCATCTGCCCGCCGGCGGTGCACGAGGTGCCGTGGCGCTGACGCACGGGGCCGGCGGCGACTGCGACGCGCGGATCCTGCAGCTGATGTGCGCCCGCTTCTCCGAGAGCGGCTTCCTGGCGTTGCGCTACGACCTGCCGTTTCGCGTGCGGCGACCGAAAGGTCCTCCCCAGGCCTCCCGCGCCGGCGAGGATCGGGAGGGTGTGACCCTGGCGGCCGCAGCGCTGCGCGAACGGGTCTCCGGCCCCCTCCTGCTCGGCGGTGTCTCCTACGGCGGCCGGCAGACGTCGATGCGCGCAGCCGAGGAGCCCGGGATCGCCGATGCTCTCGTCCTGCTGTCCTATCCGCTCCATCCCCCGGGCAAGCCCGAGAAGGCGCGCACCGAGCACCTGCCGGAGATCACGATGCCCGCGGTCTTCGTGCACGGCGACCGCGACCCCTTCGGCAGCCTCGACGAACTGCGCGCGGCACTCGACCTGGTTCCCGCGCCCACGAGCCTGGTGGAGGTCCCCGCCGCGGCGCACGACCTGAGCCGGGCGAAGACCGACCCGTCGGACGCCGCTGTGTCCGCCGCCCTGCAGTTGCTGGAGGCAACGACGTCATGACCCGCGCCAGCGACATCGCTATCGACACCCTGCTCGCCGAATTGCGCGACCGGCTCGACGACACGGTCACCACACCCGAGACACTTCGCGGACTGCTCGAGGCAGTGCTGGTCGTGGGCTCCGGGCTCGAACTCGATTCGATGTTGCAGCGGATCGTCACCGCCGCCACAGCTCTGCTCGACGCCCGCTACGGCGCCCTGGGTGTACGTTCCGCCGACGGTGGCCTCTCCGAGTTCGTCTACGTCGGAATCGACCCCGAGCAGCGCAGCGTCATGGGCCATCTGCCCGAGGGACGGGGCATCCTCGGCCTGCTGATCAACGATCCTCGCCCCGTGCGCCTGGGTGATCTGTCGGAGCATGCCGCGTCGATCGGTTTCCCTCCGAACCACCCACCGATGAAGAGTTTCCTCGGGACGCCGATCATGGTGCGCGGAAAGGTGTTCGGCAGCATCTACCTCACCGAGAAGCTCGGCGCTCCGGAGTTCACCGAAGAGGACGAGATCATCCTCAAGGTCTTGGCGACCTCGGCGGGCATGGCGGTCGACAACGCCCGGTTGTTCGAGGGCTCGCTGACCCGCGAACGGTGGCTCACGGCAATGGCATCGATCAACGCGCGATTGCTGGTCGGTGGATCCGTGGACGAGACCCTGTCGATGCTCACCGGCCAGGTCCGCGAACTCGCCCGGTGCGCCGGGGCGTACGTCGTGCTCGTCGACGGCAACCACGGCGTCCTGCGCGCAGCCTCCCCCGAACTCCCGTGCAGCTCCGGTGTCCGCTACGACCTCACCGGATCCGCCGTGCTGCACGCCCTCAGGAGCCGGCAGGCCGTGCAGGTCGACAGCCTCGAGGGATTCCCCTCGGCAGGGCGGGGAGACGTGGGACATGCCGTGGTGCTGCCCCTGTCGGCCACGTCGACCGTCACCGGCGTGCTCATCGCGACACGCGAGGCCGGCACCGAGCCGTGGGATGACGAGGACGTGGCGCGCTTCGAATCGATGGCGAATCTTGCCGCCGTCGCTCTCGAATTCGCCGAGCAGCAACGCAAGAAGCGACTGCTCGACGTGCTCGCGGACCGTGATCGCATCGCACAGGACCTGCACGACAACGTCATCCAGCGTCTGTTCGCGACGGGCATGAGCCTGCAGAGCGCGACCGCGGAAGGTGTGGGAACCGAGCGGGTCGTGGAAGTGGTGCAGCACGCGATCGAGCAACTCGACCGGACGGTCCGCGAGATCCGCACGACCATCTTCGATCTGCACACGACCGGTGCCGCGGCGTCGAGCAGTCTGCGGCGCCGGCTCCTCGACGTCGTCGGCGATCTGAGCGTGCATTCGCCGGTGACTCCGAACGTGCAGTTCGTCGGACCTATCGACACCATGGTCCCGATGCGCATCCATCCGCACGCGGAAGCCGTTCTGCGCGAAGCGCTCAGCAATGCGTTGCGACACTCGCAGTCGGAGAACATCCTGGTGGCGGTGTCCGTGCAGGACGACTTCCGCATCGAGATCGCCGACGACGGTACGGGGCTGCCCGACACCCCGCGCCGAAGCGGCCTGACGAATCTCGAGCGCCGCGCCCAGCAGTGCGGCGGGTCGTTCGAGATCGGTCCGGGCGAGGGTGGCGGTACCCGTGTGCTCTGGCGGGTGCCGATCTGACGACCACCTCCGTCAGGATGCGCTGTTGCCGCGCTCCTTACGGAGTTCCGTCGCGAGCACGGCGGCCTGGGTACGCCGCTGCATGCCGAGTTTCGCGAGAAGTCGCGAGACGTAGTTCTTCACGGTCTTCTCGGCCAGGAACAGCCGATCGGCGATCTCCCTGTTGGTCAGTCCCTCGCCGATGAGTTCGAAGACGGCGCGCTCCTGCTCGGACAGTTCTGCGAGCGGATCGGCGGTGCGGGACGCGCGGATGCGTTCCATCAGAGCAGCGGTGGCACGGCTGTCGAGGAGCGATCCCCCCTCGCCGACGGTGCGGATGGCGGAGACGAGGTCGGTGCCGAGGATCTGCTTGAGCACGAATCCGGAGGCACCCGCCATGATCGCGTCGAACAGGGCCTCGTCGTCGGCGTACGAGGTGAGCATCAGGGCGCGCAGTTCCGGCATGCGGGCACGCAGCTCGCGGCACAGTTCGACGCCGTTTCCGTCGGGCAGCCGCACATCGAGCACCACGACGTCGGCACCGCTGTCGGGTACTCGCGTCAGCGCCTCACCCACCGAGGCGGCCTCACCGACGACGGTGAAGTCGGGCACGCTGCTCAGCAGATCCACCAGGCCGCGTCGCACGATCTCATGATCGTCGACGAGGAACACGCGGGGCATGTCGGGCACCTTTCGTTGGCCGTCTGTCCGGCCATTCTCCCAGGTGTACCGCGCGACCCATCCCCGCGGGGCCGTTCGACGCACAGATCAGGACCTTCTCCCCCTGCCCCCGGCGTTCCGCATGGGCGACGCTGGATGCACCGCGCGTATACGTGCGGTGATCCAGCGGACGAGGAGGATGCCGTGACTGTCGATGCCGGAACCTGGTCCATGGGGGATACCGAGATCATCGCCCGAGCAGTGGTCGAAGCACCCTCGGTCCACGACACGCAACCGTGGAATCTGCGTCTTCCCGATCACAGTGCAGAACTGGAGGAACGCCTCGAGTTCGCCGAGCCCGGGCCGGATCCACTGCGCGCCGACCGGTTGATCTCGTGCGGTACGGCACTGGCCAACCTCGAACTCGCGATCCGGGTCCTCGGGAACCGGGCCCGCACGACGGTGCTGCCCGACCCGCATCGCCCCGAACTCGTCGCCCGGATCGAGACACTCGGTCCGAGCACTCCCACGAGCCGCGATCTGCGGCTGTACGCGGCGATCTCGCATCGGCGCAGTCACCGCGAGTCGTTCGCCGACATCCCGGTGCCGGCGGAGACCCTGGCCGACATCGTCGCCGCTGCGGGCGAGGTGCCGGAGGTGCACGTGCGCCTGCTCGCCGCCGACGAGGCCACCGCGCTCGCGCACGTACTCGCGTATGCGGCGGAGGCCCGGCGCCGTTACCCGCACTACCAGCGCGAGATGTTCTCGTGGACCTCCCACTGGCAGCCGCGCGGTAACTCCGAAGTGGTCACGACATGGAACGCGACCCTCGACGAGGCCGGTGCGGCGGGAAAGGCACTGGTCACCACGGATGTGCCCGACACCGATTCCCTGGCAGCGGCGATCGCGCGCGAATCGGTGCTGCTGTTCTCCGCCCCGTCCTCGTCACCGGCCGATCTGGTGCGCGTCGGCGCGGCGGTCGAACGTGCGTGGCTGGCGGCGGTCGACGCCAGGCTGTCCGCCTCGGTACTCACGCATCCTCTGCGGGTGGAGGACGCCGGAGCCCGGCTCGCCGAGATGCTCGACCTGCCGGAGCCGCCGCTGGTCGTCCTGCGCGTGGGTTTCTGAGCCGACGAGAGAGGTCAAGAGGTAACGATGAGCGCACCGACGGAGGATCCCGTCCACGACCCCACGCGGGATCTGTTCCACACGGCCTTGGACATGGCGCAGGCCGCCAAGGCCGGCAACGTCTCCGGCTGGCTGGCCGCCCGGTACGCGAGCGGACGTGCCGAGGACGTCACCTTCCTGCTCTCGCAGATGCTCGGCGTGCTCATCGAGAACGCGGCGATCAGCCGCGGTGTGCACCCGGCCGACGCGTGGAGGGAACTGCGCGAGCAGGGCGTCGACGAATTCGGCTGACACCCTGCTCGCCCGGTCAGTCCTCGGTCTGCTCGGAGCGCACCACGAGGACCGGGCAATCCGCGGTCTGGATCAGCGCGTTGCTCGTCGATCCGAGCAGCAATCCCTTGAAGCCGCCGCGTCCACGGGTTCCGACCACCAGAAGCTGTGCGGCCTCGGCATATTCACTGAGCACACGCACCGGCCGATCACGTGCGACCACCCGCTCGACGGTGACGTCCGGGTACCGCTCCCGGTAGCCGGCGAGCCGCTCGGCGAGCACGATCTCCTCGCCGGTCTGGATGCGGCTCCAGTGCGGATCCTCCGGGACCGCTCCGAGCGACGGCTGGACGCTCACATCGCTCCACACGTTCACGGCGACGAGCGTCGCCCCGCGTGCGGAGGCTTCCTCGAAAGCGACCTCCACGGCGTCCCGGCACGAGATCGATCCGTCGACGCCGACCACGACGGGTCCTTCGGCGGGCGGAGCGCCGTCCAGGGTGCGTCCCCGCACCACGACGACCGGTGCCGGGGAGTGCGAGACCACAGCGGTGGAGACCGAACCCGCGAGCAGGCCCTTCACCTCGCCGAGTCCGCGCGAACCGACGACGAGCCGGTCCGCATGTTCGGCTTCCGCGAGAAGCCTGGGAACGACCTTGCCTTCGAGTTGCTCGGTGGTGACCTCGACCTGTCCGTGACGGTGCTCGTCGACGATCTGCCGGGCGAGCACTGCCGCGCTCTCGAGCCGGTCCCGGGCGGTCGCCTTCATCTCCTCGTGGAAGCTGTGCGCGAGGTACGGCTCGGAGTAGTAGAAGGCGGGGATGTGGACGACGGTGACGATGCGCAGCGGCAGGCCGCGAATCGCGGCCGCTCGCGCCGCCCAGTTCACCGCAGTGGTGGACGCGTCGGATCCGTCGACGGCCACGACGATCGGCTTGGTTTCGGTCATCGCACGCGGAACCTTTCTCGGTGGGTCAGCTGCAGATCTGCCGCAACTGCTCGATCAATCGCACACGACCGGCGGTGTCGGCCGCGAGGGGTGTGACGTTGAGGGTGGTGACCCCGGCCTCCGCGAAGGCTGCGACCCGTTCGCGGACGAAACTCTCCGGGCCGATGAGCGAGATCGCGCGGAGCAGTTCGACGGGCACGGCCGCAGCCGCCTCCTCCTTCTTCCCCGCCAGATACAGCTCCTGGATGGCCTCGGCCTCCTTCGCGTATCCGTACCGGATCGCGAGATCGTTGTAGAAGTTCTTGCCCTTGGCACCCATTCCGCCGACGTAGAGGGCGACCATGGGACGGACCCAATCGAGCATGTGCTCGACGTCGTCGCCGATGGCGAGTGCGGTCTGCGCGTAGATCTGCAGGTCACCGAGAGCGGGATCGCGCTTGGCCTTACCCTTCGCGATCGCCTCGCCCCACACGTCCGCCGCCTTCTCCGGGTAGTAGAACAACGGCTGCCAGCCCTCGGCGATCTCGGCGGTCATCTCGACGTTCTTGGGGCCGAGCGAGGCGATGACGATCGGAATGCGCTCGCGCACAGGATGGTTGATGAGCTTGAGAGGCTTACCGAGGCCCGTGCCGAGTTCCTCGGGCAGCGGGATCTGGTAGTACTTGCCCTGGTGGTCGACCTTCTCGCGGCGCCACACCTTCCGGCAGATATCGACGATCTCGCGGGTCCGGCCGAGCGGAGCGTTGTAGGGAACACCGTGGAAACCCTCGATGACCTGCGGCCCGGATGCGCCGATACCGAGGACGAACCTGCCGTCGGACACGTAGTCCAGGCCGGCCGCCGTCATCGCGGTGAGCGTCGGTGTACGGGTGAACAACTGGAGGATTCCGGAGGCGAGTTCCACCCTGCTGGTCTTCGCCGCCAGGAAGCCCAGCTGGCTCACCGCATCGAAGGAATATGCCTCCGGCACGAACACGATGTCGAGGCCGGCCTTCTCCAGCTCGGCCACCTCGGCGACGGTCTCCGCGAAGCCCCCGCTGTAGTTCAATCCCATTCCGATGCGCATGCGCCACCTTCGTCCTGCTGCACCCACCCGGGCGCTCGTCCACGTGCACCCGAACCCTACCGCCGTCAGGACACCTCCGGGCGCACGACCATCACGGGGCAGTGCGCTTCGCGCAGGAGCGCATTGCCGGTGGAACCGAGCACCAGTCCGGCGAAACCGCCCCGGCCGCGGGTTCCCAGTACGACGAGCTGGGCTTTCTCACTCCACGCGCGCAGATGGGCGCGTGGACCGTCGATGTAGATCTCACGATGCACCGTCACGTCCGGATACCGTTCGCCGTATCCGGCGAGGCACTCCGAGAGGAGCGAGTGCTCGTACTGTTCGAATGCCCGCGGGTCGAAGTCGAGCGGCGACTCCTCGACCGCCCCGACCTTCAGATCGCTCCAGACATGGACGGCGACGAGGTCCACCCCACGCCATGCGGCTTCTTCGAACGCCAGGCCGACCGCACCGCGGCTCGCCGGACTGCCGTCCACACCGGCGACGACGGGACGGTCGTCGGGGGCGGGCACCTCCGGACCACGCACCACCACGACCGGACATGCGGCGTGGCCGGCGACCGAGACGGGAGTGGAGCCGAGGAAGGCCTCCCCGATTCTGGTGCTGCCGGTAGCCCCGAGCACGATCATCCGCGACGTGCGAGAGAGTTCGACGAGCCATTTCGAACTGCCGGTGAGGGCGAGTTCACGGGTGATATCGATACCCGGAGCGACGGCCTCCGCGACCTGTGCGGCGTCCTCCAACAGCGACTCGGCCTCCGCCTCGCTCCATTCGAAGACCTGAGAGGGGCGGAAGAAGGGGAGTTTCGTCCATCCTGACGGCGCGAAGTCCACCGCGTGGACCAGATGGAGTGAGAGCGCGCGTCCGGATGCGGTGGCTGCCGCCCACCGCACCGCGCGCTCGGAGGCCGGAGAACCGTCCACCCCGACCGTCACGTGGTCGTGATCGCGGGGCGCTTCACCGAGTGGTTTCACACTCCCGAGGCTAGCCGCCTTCCGCCCGTCCGGATACGGACTTTGGTCATCACACGAGATGCCCTTGTGTGCAACGGTTTTCCGAAGAAGAGATCTGCGACACATTAATTGTCATCCTGGATGATGATTATTAGCGTGAGGGCCGTGCAACTGACCCGGTTCACCGATCTCGGACTGAGAGTCGTGATGTATCTCGTCGCCGGTCCGCCGGAGAGCATGCCCAGCACCAGAACGGTCGCGGACCGCCTCGGCCTGTCGTACGCACACACGACGAAGGTCGTCGCCCGCCTCGGCGAACTCGGAGTGGTCACCACACGCCGCGGACGCGGCGGCGGACTCGGCATCACCGAACTCGGCCGCACCGCGAGCCTGGGATGGCTCACCCGGGCTCTCGAAGGCGACGAGGAGGTCGTCGACTGCGAAGGAGCCCAGCCCTGCCCGATGCGTCGCGGGTGCCGGCTCCGCTCGAAGTTGCGAGCGGCGCAGGACGCCTTCTACACCGCCCTCGACGACATCACGATCGCCGACCTCGCCGACTCCGGCGCAGGCACGGTTCTGCTCGACCTCGAAGCACCCGACGGCCGCTGATCCACGGCGACAACGTCGGCACGGTCCATCACCATCCACACGAGGAGTACCTCATGCCGCTCTCGCCCGAATCGAAGGAAGTCATCGCCGCGATCCTCCCCGCAGTGGGTGGCGTCATCGGCGAGATCACACCGCTCTTCTACAGGAAACTGTTCGCCGCCCATCCGGCTCTCGAGAGCGACCTGTTCAACCGCGGCAACCAGAAGCAGGGCGAGCAGCAGAAGGCCCTCGCCGGATCCATCGCGGCGTTCGCGACCCTCCAGCTCGACCCCGACCCCGCACGCGTCGACACGATCCTGTCCCGGATCGCCCACAAGCACGCGTCGCTCGGCATCAAGCCCGACGAGTACTGGATCGTCCACCGGCACCTGTTCGAAGCGATCGTCGAGATCCTCGGCGATGCAGTCACTCCCGAGGTGGCCAAGGCGTGGGACGAGCTGTACTGGCTCATGGCGAACACTCTCGTCTCGATGGAGGACGATCTGTACCGTTCTGCCGGAGTCGAGCCGGGCGACGTGTGGCGCACCGTCCGCGTAGCCGACCGCGCGCACCAGTCCGCGGACACCGTGTCGTTCCTCCTGACCTCGCCCGACGGCTCCCCCCTGCCCACCTTCCGCCCCGGTCAGTATCTGTCCGTCGGTGTGCGACTCCCCGACGGAGCCCGCCAGATCCGCCAGTACAGCCTGACCACCGCCCCCGCGAAGGGCGACTGGCGCATCACCGTCAAGCGCATCCTCGAGACCACCGCTCCCGACGGCACCGTCCTGCCCGCCGGTGAGGTATCGAACTTCCTGTACGACAACATCTTCGAAGGTGACGACCTCCAGGTGACGTTACCCTTCGGCGACCTGGTTCTCGACGACGGCGACTCACCGATCCTGCTGGCGTCCGCCGGGATCGGATGCACCCCGATGATCGGCATGCTCGACCATCTGGCGGAGGTCGGCGACGAACGCCCCGTCTCCGTGTTGCACGCCGACCGGTCCGTCGCGGGCCACGCGCACCGTCGCGAACTCGAGATGCTCGTCGAGCGGATCCCGTCGGCACGGTCGTACCGCTGGTACGAGGACCTCGGCGCCCGCGAGCCGCTCGAGACCGTGCGCGTCGGCCGTGCCGACATCTCCGACCTGCCGCTCCACCCGGACACCCGGGCATATCTGTGCGGCCCCCTCCCGTTCATGCTGTCGCTGCGCGACGCGCTGATCGAGCGCGATGTACCGGCCGGCAACATCCACTACGAGGTGTTCGGACCCGNTCGCTGCGCGACGCGCTGATCGAGCGCGATGTACCGGCCGGCAACATCCACTACGAGGTGTTCGGACCCGACAGCTGGTCGCCTGCTTCCTGATCCGGCGGTGGTGTCCCGGCCAGGTTGCCGGGACACCACCGGACTCGCGGTTAGGCTGCAGGTATGGACTCCGCTGCGGCTGTTCGCCACCGTCGCGGACCCCTCCTCGCACTGCTCGGGGTTCTTCTCGTGGCCGCTGTCGTCGCGCTGTTCCCCTCGTCCCCCGACCCACTCGGAACCGACGCACCGGCCGAACTCTTCAGTGCGGCCCGCGCCGCCGAACACATCGAGGCGATCGCGGCCGGACCGCGGCCGCTCGGTTCTGCTGCCCACACCGCGGCCGGTGACCACCTGGTGACAGTCCTCGAGGAGCTCGGCTGGACGACACGCGTCGAATCCGGCGTCGGGTGGATGGCTCGCGCGAACGAGGCGACACAACGCGGAGCGCGTATCCGGAACATCGTCGCGACGAAAGCCGGGACCGACCCCACCGGCACCGTGATACTCGCGGCGCACTACGACACCGTCCGGGGTTCCCCCGGTGCCGGCGACGACGGCATCGGCGTCGGCACGGTACTCGAGGTGGCACGTGCCCTCGACTCCGGTCGTCCCCAGCGCAACGACGTGGTCGTACTGCTCACGGACGGCGAGGAGAACGGTCTGCTCGGCGCCCAGCTCTTCGCCGGTACGCAGGCCGCGTACACCGGCCCCGTCGTCGTCCTCAACCACGAAGCCCGCGGCAACACCGGAACCCCGAACACCTTCCGGATCACCTCGCCCAACGGCGTCCTCGTCGACGCCCTGGCCGGGTCGCCCGGCGCGAACACCGATTCGCTGACCGAGCTGCTGTTCGAGGCCCTACCGAACGACACCGATTTCCGCCGCTTCGCCGAGAACGGCTACCACGCCTTCGACACCGCGATCTCCGCGGGCGCGGCCTACTATCACAGCCCTCTCGACACCCCCGACCGCCTCAGCCGGAAGTCGCTGCAGCACATGGGCGAGACCTCGCTCACCACAGCTCGGACTCTCGCCGCATCCGATCTGGCGGAGGTCGACGACGGCGGGAACGACGTGGTGACCACCGCGCCGTGGGGACTTCTCCACATGCCGCGATGGGTCGAGACGGTGGGAGCAGTCGTGCTCGCCGGCGTGGTTGCCACGATCGTCGTGCTGCGCATACGCCGCCGCCGCGTCTCGTCGGCGTGGCAGATCGGCGCCGCCGTGGCGGTGTTCGCGTTCGCCGCAGTACTCGCCGCGGGCGCTGCGTGGTTGCCGTGGTGGAGTGCGCAGACGGTCGATCCGGGAATGGCCGCACCGGTCGTCGACGAACCGTACCGTCCGGGCCTCTTCCAGCTCGCTGCCGTCGTCGCTGCCGTGGGGGTGCTCGTCACCGCGCGGTCGTGGTGGGTTCGACGGCGTCCGGCGAGCGCATTCACGTGTGGAGCGCTCGTGCTCGTCGCGATCCTCGCCCTGGCCGGCATTCCCTTCGCAGGTGTCCCCCTGACACTGGTCGTGCTCACGCTTCCGGCGGCACTGGGACTACTGGTGGCACTGCTCCTTCCACGCGACGAGTCGGGATGGCAACTCACCGCCCTCGCCGCGGGCGCCCTCGGTTCGCTGATCTTCGGCCTGCCCGCGGTGTCGGTGTCGTTCGATGCCGGCCTGCTGTACGGAGCGCCGGTGGCAGGCCTGTTCGTCGCGATCACCTTCGCGGCTCTGCTGCCCCTGTGCGAATCGCTACCGGCGACAGGCCCGAGGGTCGCGGTGCCCGCGACGGGCACCGTGGTGATCGCCCTGGTGTGCACGCTGCTGGCCGGTCATCTCAACCGCGACGGCGCGACCGATCCACGCCAGGAATACCTCTGGTACTCGTTCGACTCCGACCGCGGCACCGCGGTATGGGCGTCCCCGGACGCTCCACGATCCGCGTGGAGCGAAACTTTGCTACCGACCGGCCCCGAACCGCTCTCCTCCGCGTTCCCCTGGCGCCGATCCACCCGGATGTTCCACGGACCCGCGCCCGCCGCCGATCTCGGGGCTCCGGAGATCGAAGTACTCGAGGACACCACCGGCGGAAGTACGCGGCAGATTCGACTCCGGCTGACCTCGACGCGGGACGCGCAGGCCGTCGGCCTGTGGGTCGACGGCACGACCGCCCGCGTGCACGGCGCGACGGTGGACGGCTATCGCGCCGAGCCGTCCGAGGAGTTCGGTTTCCTGTTCTGGGCGCCGGGCCCCGACGGAATCGAGGTCGAGTTGACACTGGGCATGCTCGACAACCGGCTGGGCGTCCGCGTCGCCGATCTCGGTGACGACCTGAGCGTCGTCCCCGGATTCGTGCCACCGGCCGACCGAGTGGTGGTGCAGCCGACGGTGGCGGTGACCCGGACGCTGCAGTTGTGAGATCTCACTCCCACTCGTGAACAGGCTTGCCGTCGGACATGTTCCGCACGTAGTCCTCCATCATCCCGAGGAGAGCGGCGCGCCGGTCCTCCCCCGCCGCCTCGCGCCGGGCCACCTGACTCCGCTGCCATGCGGCGCCGGTCTGCCGAGTGAGCGCCCGGCCTTCGACGATGCCCAGATAGCGATCACGGACCGCGGCGGACAATCCGTAGGCCTCGAGGCCCTGGTGCGCGAGCGGTAGCAGGCAGCGCAGGACGAGCTCGTCGGCGCCGACCCATCCGACGCGCGGCCAGTACAGCTTGGCGTCGAGACCGAACTTCGCACCGAGTACGAGATTCCGCTCGGCGGCGTCGAAGCTCAGGTCGCGCCAGAGAGGCTCCTCGGCATCCGTGAGCGCACGCAGTGCGCCGTAGTAGAAAGCCGCGTTGGCCATCGTGTCCAGGATGGTGGGACCCGCCGGGAGCACGCGGTTCTCGACGCGCAGGTGCGGATGGCCGTCGCTGATGTCGTAGACCGGACGGTTCCACCGGTAGATGGTGCCGTTGTGCATCTGCAGCTCACGCAGCTCGGGGATGCGATCGGCGTCGAGCTCGACCATCGGGTCGACATCCGACACCTCCGGCAGCAGTGCGGTGAAATACCGGCAGTTCTCCTCGAACAGGTCGAGGACGGAGTCGATCCATCGCTCGCCGAACCAGACGCGGGGACGGACGCCCTGGTTCCTCAATTCGAGAGGACGGGTGTCGGTGGCCTGCGCGAACAACGGGATCCGGCTCTCGTGCCACAGTGCCTTGCCCGCCAGGAAGGGTGAGTTCGCCGCGAGAGCGACCTGCGCTCCCGCCAGGCACTGGGCGGCGTTCCAGTGGGTCGCGAAATCCTCGGGTGCGACGCGAAGATGCAACTGCAGGGACGTACAGGCCGCCTCGGGAACCACCGAGTTCATATCGGCGCGAAGAGTTTCCACGACATCGCTACCGGGCAGCGGCACCCCGTCGAGATCGAGTTCGATGTCCTCGCCACGCGCCGCGAAGATCTGGTCGTTGAGCGCTTCGTAGCGAGGGTTGGCGGTGATCCGGCCGAGCTCGAGATCGTCGAGTTCGAGCGTCGGCAGCATGCCGATCATCACCAGCTGCGCGTCGTGCAGGTGCATGCGGTCGTCGGCGCGGCGCAGCGAGGACCGGAGTGATTCCTCGAGTTCGAAGGGCTCGTCGCCGGTGAGCCGCCGGGGTTCGACGTTCATCTCGACGTTGAACTGGCCGAGTTCGGTCTGGAAGACGGCGTGATCGTCGATCGCCTGGAGCACTTCGAGGTTCGACATCGCCGGGGACATGTCGTCCCGGACGAGGTTGAACTCGATCTCCATACCGAGGTGAGGTTCGGGTGAGGAGTGCACGTCGACGAAGACGTCCTCGCGGAGCATCCGCTCGAGGGCCTTCATACAGTCGCGAACCTTGCTCCGGAACACTCGCCGGTCTTCGCCGGTGAACGAACGAGCGGATATCTCGGCTCCCAATGAAACCCCCGGATCGGCGCTGTCTGTCGAGCCAAGCCTAGCGCGCGCCTCGCACGGGAGGCGGATCAGACCGAGCGGTGTCCGCCCCAGTCGGTGACGACACCACGGTCGCTCAGCCAGGCGTTCGGATTGATCTTGACGCCGTTGGTGTCCCACACCTCGAAGTGCAGGTGCGGGCCGGTGGACCAGCCCTGGTTGCCGACGGTCGCGATCTGCTGGCCCGCGGACACCCGCTGGCCCGACGACACCTGATAGGTATCCACGTGACCGTAGACCGCGGTGGTGCCGTCGTCGTTGAGGACGCGAACCCACTGGCCGTAACCGGATGCCGCGCCGGCCTCGAGGACGGTTCCGTCGGCGGCGGACTTGATGGGCGTGCCGATCGGCGCAGCGATGTCGATGCCGCCGTGGTGCGAGCCCCAACGCGGACCCCAGTCGGAGGTCAGAGTGCCCGAGACGGGCTGCACGGCGGAGGGTGCGGCCGGGTTGAGCTGATCGAGCCAGTTACCGCCACCGGCGAACTGGTCGAGGAAGCCGGTGACCTCGGCCGGGAGCTCGGGCGCGCCCTGCTCGACCGGGGCGGTGATGCCCGGGATGGCCGGGATCTCGACGCCTTCGGGCAGCAGACCCGCGGGAAGCTCGAACGGCAGGCTGCCGGTGGGCGCCTCGGCCTGGACGTGATCGTGGCCGGGATGGGCGGCGGCGCTGCCCGCGCCGATCTGCCCGCTGACGGCGAAGAAGGCACCCGTGGCGGCGGCAACGGTGGCGGCCTTCACCGGGGCGGAAGGCCCGGTGGGCTCGACGCGGTGGCGACCCTTGCCGGAAGACGGCACACAGATCGTTTCGAGGTCGAGTGCTGCATCTTCGCGTGTGCGCTGGTGGCGTCCCACAGTGTGTCCCTTGTTTCGTCCCGACTTCGACCGGGTATTCACCCGGCCGCTCCTGGCGACCCAAGGTAACAAAACGGTATAGAGAACCGCCAGCGTTACCTTTCCTTTATCCCAATCGGCGGGAACGTACTGGTCGAGCTCCCCGTTCCGGAGCCTCTCGGAGACGGCGCTTGGCTGCGGAGGACACCCGGCGGCTACACTCACAACGCGCCACGGCCGGGCTCGTCCGGCCACGCGCCTCCGTAGCTCAGGGGATAGAGCACCGCTCTCCTAAAGCGGGTGTCGCAGGTTCGAATCCTGCCGGGGGCACCACGAAGACGACCAGGATCTCGTCGCTCCCGCCTCTGCGACCGGCGGGAGCGTTCCGGTCGGTCGAAGGCCCCGCGCGTCGGTCAGTCCAGCGGGGACACCCGGATCAGGTTCCCGTCCGGATCCGTGACCACGAACGTCCGCCCGAACACCTCGTCGTGCGGCGCCTCCACGACCGTCACCCCCTTGCCGACCCACTCGTCGTGGATCGCGTCGACCGCATCGGCCGAACCGGGCACCATCAGGCCCACCTCGGAGAAACGCGGTGCCTCGACGGTCACCTCGCCGGCGCGACCCGACCACAGCGCGAACAGCACTCCGGGTGCTACCTCGAAGGGGACGTACCGCGGGGTCGTCATCTGCGGCGACATGCCGAACAGCGCGCTGTAGAAACGGGTCGCACGTGCGACGTCGGTGACGTAGATCAGGAACAGATTGGGCGTGGACACGGTCATCGATGTCTCCTCGTACACGTTCGTCTTCTCGGATTCGCCACTAGACTGACACCGGAACCCGACAGTTCCTGTCAGGTTTTCCGGAGGAATTTCGAGGGGACCGTGAACAGGCAACAACGGCTGCTGAGCATGCTGGTCGTCCTGCAGGCCCGAAGAAGAGTGACCGCAGCCGAACTCGCGGCGGAATTCGACGTCTCCGAACGCACGGTGCTGCGCGACGTCGCGACCCTCACCGCCGCGGACCTTCCGGTCGTCGCCGAACGGGGGAGATACGGGGGCATCCTTCTGCTCCCCGGGAGACAGGCCGACCTGGGCCGGCTGAGCGCGACCGAAGTGGACGTGCTGCGCGCCGTGGGGGCCGACATGAACCAGGCCCGGCAGCTGGGTGTCGACGCCGCGGCGCGCGATGCCGTCCACAAACTCACCGCCCGCAGCCGACGCGTACCTTCCCCACACGAACAGCGCGAGCCGCTGCTACCGCTGACCGAGGTGGTCACCGTCGACAACCGGGGATGGTTCGCAACCGACGACCGGGTCGATGTCGCCGCACTCACCCGCGACCTGCGTCGCGGACGCCGACTGGCCGTCACCTACCGGTCGAGCGGGCGGCGGGAGGAACGAGAAATCGTCGTGGACCCCTACGGAGTCCTGGCTCGTGGCGGCCGCTGGTATCTGGTGGCGGAGGAGCAGGGTCGACCGCGGCTCTACGCGCTGACCCGTCTGAGCAGCTGGACGGTGCTCGAACAACCCCGCCGCCTCTCCCCCGGCAGAACACTGCCGATGCTGGCGCGCGAACTCGGCGATGCGCTCGAATTGCGCGGGGACGTCGTCGTGACGGCCGAGCTCGCGACGGACCGTCTCGACCTCGCGCACCGCGTTCTCGGAGCCCGTCTGCGCGAGAGCACCACCGGACCACGGCCCGCGACGACCAGGATCACGGTGGCCTACGAGTCGATCGAGGGTGTGCGGCAACTCCTGCAGTTCGGCGACCACATCGAGATCCTCGGCCCACCGGAAGCCCGTGCCCTCGTGGCGGGACTGGCCGAGAACCTTCTCCACCGGCACGCTCCCTAGGGTGGGGAGATGTTCGACGCCCACCTGCACATCGTCGACCCCCCGCTTCCCCCTGGTCGCCAACGACGGTTATCTGCCCGGGCCGTTCACGGTCGACGATTATCTGGCGAGGGTCCGGCATCTCGGCGTCACCGGGGGCGCAGTGGTCTCCGGTTCGTTCCAGGCCTTCGACCACACCTACCTTCTCGACGCGCTCGGCCGGCTCGGTCCGGGCTTCGTCGGAGTGGTGCAACTCCCGGCCACCGTCTCCGACGGGGAGATCCTGCGACTCGACGCGGCGGGCGTGCGGGGCGTGCGCTTCAACGTCCGCCGTGGCGGATCGGCGATGCTGTCCGGCCTCGACCGGCTCGCCCGCCGCGTGCACGATCTCGTCGGCTGGCATTCCGAGTTGTACATCGACTCGCGCGATCTCGGCGCCCTGTACACGACGATCGCCGCGCTGCCCACTGTGTGCATCGACCACCTGGGACTCTCACGGGACGGCCTGCCGGCACTGCTGCGACTCGTGGCAGGCGGAGTTCGGGTGAAGGCCACGGGTTTCGGTCGAGTGGACTTTCCGGTAGCAGATGTCCTGCGGGAGATCGCCCGCACCGATCCCGGTGCCCTGGTGTTCGGCACGGACCTCCCCTCCACCCGAGCACCGCGACCGTTCGAGGACAGCGACATCACACTGCTCGAGGACGCGCTCGGGAGCGACCTCGCCGACGCTGCGCTGCGCCGCAACGCTTCCGCGCTGTATCGGATCGAGACCGAAACCGCCCCTTCGCCTTCGACGACTCGCTAGACTCACGCACGTCATCGGTGCGCGGGACGCGCCGCGGCTCTCCTCGCTGTGGTCGGCACCCGGACGTGACATCCCCCTGTCGAGGAGCAGCCTCATGCCTGCACTGCGCATCCTCCGTAGAGCTCTTGCCGTGGCGGCTCCCGCCGCTGCCGCGATCGTGTTCACAGGTGTGGCGACGGCTGCACCGCCGCAGCCGATGGGCACCGCGATCACCATAGGCTGCATCAATCAGGGCAGCCTCGCATCGTTGACCGCGGTCACGGCCCAGCCCGGGCCGAACGCAGAGCCCGGAATCGCCCCGGGCCACGTGTTGTTCTCGACGCGTGAGGCATTGTGGCCGATCCCGGCAGCAGGCCAGGTCACCGTCGCATGGCTCAACCGCACCAACGGTCGCGCCGGCACAGTGGATCTGGCCCGTGCCTATCCGAACCTGTCCGCCGTGGCGGACACCGGTCCCGGCGAGGTCGTGGCGACGGTGTTCGGATCGGTGAACCTCGCGAGCGGACCACTGTGCAATTCCACTCCCACGGTGGGCGGCTTCACGGTGGGGTGAGGATCGCACGGCACGCTGCGGGCGACCGTCCGATCCGCACGAGCGTCACCGCGGCGAGTACATGATGATCGCGACGCCGACGAGACAGACGAGTGCGCCCGCGACATCCCAGCGGTCCGGCCGGAATCCGTCCATGACCATGCCCCACACCAGCGAACCGGCCACGAACACCCCTCCGTAGGCCGCGAGGATGCGCCCGAAACTCGCGTCCGGTTGCAGGGTGGCGACGAAACCGTAAGCCCCGAGGGCGATCACGCCGGCTCCCATCCAGATCCATCCGCGGTGCTCGCGCACGCCTTGCCACACCAGCCATGCACCCCCGATCTCGAACAGTGCGGCAACGACGAACAGCAGCAACGACTTCAGCACGGTCACAGGGTGCAACTCTAACCCTGGGGCGAGGGCCCCAATTCGATGCGACGCACGGCGTCTCCGACCACCAGGATCGTCACGAGTGCTCGGCGTCCGGGTGGGAGCACTCGCACGGTGACGGAACCGTGTGACACCGAATCGAGTTCGTCGGCGACCGCGCGGCGGATCCGTGCTTGCTCCGCCTCCGGTATCGCGTCCATGCCGTGATCGTCGAGCATCACCACGTCCACGCCACGGCGGCGCGCTGCTTCCGCCGCGTCGACGACGGTCCGATCCTGCAATACCGGTGCCCGGAGTCCGTCCCGCAACCGGGCTTCGAGCAGTACTCCGGCCCGCCGTTCACCGGGGCCGAGTCCTTCTCCGGTGGCGATGCGTTCGAGGAGGGGCCGGGCGAGGGCGTCGAGGCGGTCGAGTTGCGCGTCCCGCTCCTCGAGCACGGCGGCAGCGGCTGCTTGTTCCGCACTGCGTTGCAACGACACCGCGCGCAACACGTAGATCGATCTCGCGAGCGGTCGCAGGGTGAAGGCGAAGAAGGTCGACATCAGTACCGGCGCCGCATTGACGACGGACAGCGACAGACCGGGAGCGATGCCCTGGCCGGTGGCCTGGGTCCAGTACGACGTGGTCGCGATCATGCCGGCCAGACCGATCCACGCGGCGAATGTCCGTCCCCGGACGCACATGAACGTGAAGATCACGGTCGACATCCCCAGCGGCCAGGTCGCGATTCCCGGCGGAGGCGGGGAAGGCAACACCGAGAAGACGAGTGCCGACGAGACCGCTCCGGTGGCGGCGAGCAGAATCGTCACCGTGCGCGGTAGTGGGTCACCCTGCACGCTGACGAGGGCGTATGCCGCGAGGGTGCACACCAGGACGGCCAGCGCGGGAGGCCAGCTCGCGGAAGCATCTTCGGCACCGAATACCGCCAGGATCGAACAGACCACGGCATAGAGAGCCAGGAGCACGCGCGCTGCCGGAGTGCGCATTCCCAGCAGGTCGCGCACGTCGCGGGTCGTCGCGTCGGTCACGGCGCCCGAAGTTCGGCAGGCCCGGTGGGCGCCGGCTCGGACCAGGCCAGTGTCACGGTCGTACCGCCGGGGGCCGAGTCGATCTGCGAGGCACCGCCGGCGAGTGCGCGCATACGGCCGTGGATGCTCGCGCGGATCCCCATCCGGTGGGGATCGACGGCGCGAGGGTCGAATCCGTGGCCGTCGTCGACGACGATGACCCGAACGGATCGCGGCCCCAAGTCCACACGGACCGCTCGGCGGGTGCCGGCTCCCGCGTGACGAACGCTGTTGCGGACGGCTTCGGCCGCGGCGGCGGCGACCGTCCGGATCACCTCACGCGGGTAGTACTGCGAGACAGCATCGCTCACGCAGGCGGTGAAGTCGATGTCCTCGTCGACATCGGAGACTGCCGATCTGAAGCGGGCCAGCACCTGCTCGACATCGAGACTGCGGTCGGTGTCGTCACCGCGTCGCAGCGAGTCGAAGGTCTCCAGCGCCCGCCGGGCCTGGGCCGCGACCGGACCGTCGGTCGTGTCGCGACCCGATGCGAGCAGGGTGGACATCACCTGGTCGTGGACCAGTGCGTCGAACCGTTCACGCTCGACGGTCCGCGCTGCGGCGGTGGCCGCTGCCACGACGGATCGCTCGGTGTCCGCCACCGTCGAATCGAGCACGTGACCCGTGCGGAAGGCGACGATCGCCGCGGCCGAGAACACGCCGCAGAACATGAGCGCGAACGCGAGTTCGGGGACGAAGCGGTAGCCCGTCGTGTCGTGAACCAGCAGATAGTTGGTGCCCTGCACCACGAAGACCACCGTCGCGAGGTAGGTGAGCGCGACCCGTGGCCGCCACGCGGCAGCCGCGGACAAACCTGCCACCCCGGGGAAGACCGACTGCCAGGCCGTACTCGTCGACGCCTCGCCGGTCCAGGCCGGCAGCCACAGGATCGACGCGGCGAGGAAGGCCAGGGCGTTGGCGGACGCGAGTCGCGCGATCCAGCGGACGTCGGAGACGAAAGTCGCCACCCCCAGCGCGATTCCCGTACCGAAGATCGCGAGCAGTGCACACGGCATCCACCACGTCGCGGTGAGGTGCTCCTGCGCCAGCGCAGCGGGTACGACGAACAGCAGATAGAAGAGGTAGCCCGCACAGATGAACCGGCCGAACACCCGGTGGATCCGGTCGGCCGCGGACGGGGGACCCGTCGTGGGCCGGGCGACTCCTGCGGGACGCCGGTGGATCACAGCTCGTCGATGGAGACCACACCGTCCTGCAGAGCGCGGACGAGCAGGGCAGTCTTCGTGGGTGCCGTGCGTCCCACCCGCGCGTACTTCTCGCGGATACGGACGATGTGGGTGCTGACGGTGGCAGCGGTGACGTAGAGGCGCGCGGCGGCCTCGGACTTGGACTCGCAGATCAGCCAGGCCCGAAGGATCTCGATCTCACGAGCCGAGAGTGCAGGCTTCTGTGCCGGGGAGTGTTCGAGCATCGTGGTCATAGCGCGTCCCTACCGAGATGAATACATGGATCCGAGCCGGGTCCCCGACGAACACCGCTTCGAGTGTCCACACGGTACCGGGGAAAGGTGACGCTCCCCCAGACCGATGTTTCTCTGCCCAGGAAACAGTGGGCATCGATAGCGTTGCTAACTACTCGCCGGATGCCCGTCGTGACCCAGCTCGAGGCGGCACACCTCCTCGCCCTCGAGAAGCATCGTCACCATCGCACCTCGAGCGGGCGGAAGCACCCGCACGGTCACCGACCCCGTGCGCACCGAATCCAGCACGTCGACCACTTCGCAGTACACGCGGCGGCGGATCTCGGGAGATGCCGCATCCATCGCCCGGTCGTCGAGCATGACGACCTCCACTCCGCGCCGGCGTGCGGCCGCCGCAGCCTTCTCGACCTCGGGCACCTGGAACACGGGCGCGCGCAGACCGTCACGCAGCCGCGCCTCGAGCAGCCCGCACTCGATCCGCTCGTTGTCGTCGAGCGGCTCCCCCGAGGCGATCCTGGTGAGCAGCGGACGAGCCGAGGCATCGAGGCCGCGGAGGCGGACGTCGCGTTCCTCGAGCGCCGCCGCAGCCGCCGACTCCGCCGCGATCCGCTGCATGGACTGCGCCCGGAGCAGATAGATCGACCGTGCGAGCGGACGGATGGTGTACCCGAACACGGTGCCCATGAGTACGGGCCCCGCACTCGTGATCGTCAATCCCAGGCCGTACGCGGCGCCCGGGCCCGTCAGGTGCGACCACAACGCGGCGACGACGAGCATGAGGATCATCCCGCACCACGCGAGCATCGTCCGTCCCCGCACGCACATGAACACGAGGATCGTCGTGGACATCCCGAAGGGCCACAATTCGATCGGATGTGGCGCCGGCTCCGCGGGCAGCACCCACAACACCGCGGCCGAAGCCACCGCCCCCGCGAACGTCATCGCGACGGCGGGCCGCAGGGGCAGAGGATCTCCTTCCACCACGACGAGCCCGTAGGCGGCTGCCACGCAGACGATCACGGCGACGGCGAGAGGCCATCGGGTCTCGGCGTCGGGAGCGGTGTTCATCGCGAGCACCGCACAGGTCACCGCGTACAGGACGGCGAAGGCCCGTGCGGCAGGACTGTGCATCCGCAGCAGATCGGAGACGGTCGAGTTCGCCGAGTTCATGCGACCGGATCCCGCCACGACAACAGCACCCGTGTCCCCTCCCCCGGAGCGGACTGTACGACCACCCGGCCCCCGGGCAAGCGTCGCATCCGGCCGCGGATGCTCACCTCGAGACCGAGCCGGTGCGGATCGACCGCGTTCGGTTCGAAACCCCTGCCGTCGTCCACGATCTGCACCGCGATGCACCGGGGGGCCACCTCGGCCTCGACCGTCCGCGTGGCGTCGTCACCCGCGTGACGCAGGCTGTTGCGCACGGCTTCGGCGAGCGCTGCGGCAGTCGCACGTACCGGCCCGGGCGGGAACGACGTGCCGTCGCAGTCCGGATCGATACGACCGGTGAAGGCGATGTCCTCGTCGGCCTCCGTGGCCGCCGAGCGCAGCCGGGCGACCACCGCGGTGGCGTCGAGCGCCGTATTCCGATCGGTGCCCTGCCTCAACTCGTCGAGTTCGGCAAGGGTGCGCTCGGCCTGCTGGACGAGGGAGTCCTGGGGCGCACGCCGCGATGCCGCCAGCAGGGTGGACATCACGCGATCGTGGACGAGGGCGTCGAAACGTTCGCGCTCGGCGTTCCGCGCCTCGGCAGCTGCTGCGGCAGCCGCCGCAGCCTGGGTGGCGACGATCGTCTCGTCGAGAGTGCGCCCCGTGCCGAGCCCCACCACCGCGGCGGAGAGGAAGACGGCACAGAACACGAGAGCGAACGCCAGATCGGGCACGAGGAAATGACCGAAGGGCGCATCCCGCACCAGATGGTTCGCGGATTGCGCGAGACCGACGGCGAGGATCATGTGGCCGAAGGCTTGCCGGGGCCGCCATGCCACCGCGGCGGCCAGGGAGGTGACACCGGGGAACGCGGTGAACCACAACGACTGATCCTGCGGGATCACCGTGTCGTTCCATGCCACGAACCACAATGCGACCGCCACGATGTAGGTGAGGGCGCTGATCGTGGCGGCCTGCCTCATCCGCTTCTCGCCCCGGAACGACGCGATACCCAGCGCGGCACCGGAGCCGAAGATCGCGACGGTCGCGACGGGGGTCCACCACACCGCCGTGAGCACCGACTGGTCGACGATCTGCGGGGCGAGCAACGCGAGATAACAGGCGTAGCCGATCGCGAGGAATCTCGCGAACACCCGGCGAAGACGGTCGGCAGCGGTACCACGGTCGATCCGGCGTCCTCTCCCGGATCGGACCTGCTCCTCAGCGCCGGCGGACATCCGGCCGTTCGGGTATGGGGAGCCAGCCGTCCTCGACGGCACGCTTGTACAGGTCCGTCTTCGTGGGAGCGGGCCGCCCCGCTTCGGCGTATTTCTGACGGATCCGTTGCAGATAGTCGTTGACGGTCTGCGGGGCGAGACCGGTCAGGCGGGCCACCCGGTCGAGTTTCTCTCCCGATGCGTAGAGCTCGAGCACTTCGAGCTGACGCGGGCTCAGTCCCACATCGTGGAGGTCGGGGTCGCCGTCGATCGCCGCCGCCCATTCGGTGCTCGCCACCTGCCCTCCCGCAGCAGCCACACGGATCGCGTCGATCACCACGGCGGCCGGTTCGGATTTCCGCACCACCCCCAGCACACCGGCCCGAGCCGCCGAACGCAGCAGGAACGGATTCTCGGCACCCGTGAAGACCAGTGTCTCGAGTCCTGCGGCCCGCAACTGCTCGACGTTGCTCTTCGGCGAGGATCCGTCGGACAACCGGAGGTCGAGCACGGCCAGATCCAGGTCGATACCCTGCGCGAGCAGTTCCGAGACGGTGGCGGCGGTGCACACCAATTCGAGATCGGACTCGTCGGCGAGCATCGAAGCGAATCCGAGCACCACCGATTCGTGGTCCTCGACCAGTCCGATCCGACGGACGACACACCGCGAGTGCTCGGCCATCCTTGCCTCCCGTAATGCCCGATTACCCGACTCCGAAGGAACGTTAGCAGCCGGAGCCCGTTTCCTCTTCTCTCGTCACCGTCGACGCGTCGATGTCGTCGCGGAAACCACGCCAGCTGGCGTGGCGCACACGGTCCCCTTCCGTCCACCCACCGAACCGCACCTCGCCCACCAGTTCGGGACGCAGCCACACCGCGTCGCGACGCTCCGCGGCCGGCACCTCGTTCGCGAAAGGACTCGTCCGGCGCTTCAGCCCTTTGACAGCCTGCGTCACCGACTGCAGTGTCGAATCGTCGAAACCCGTACCCACCTTGCCGACGTACACGAACTCACCGTCCTCGTCGTACACGCCGAGCAGCAGCGAACCGAAGGTCGATGCCCGGTTACCGCGACCGCGACGGTAGCCACCGAGCACGACGGTCTGCGTGAGCCAGTTCTTCGATTTGATCCATCCGGCTCCGCGTCTGCCCGGCAGGTACACCGAGTCCCGGCGCTTCGCGACCACGCCCTCCCAGTTCTCCGCGCGGCTCCGGGCAAGGGCATCGGATCCGTCGCCGGGAAGCAGGTCCGGAACGATCAGCCCGTCCGCCGCGGCCGCGAGGGCCTCGAGGACGGAACGACGATCGTCGTAGGTCTTGCGCAGCAGCGACACCCCGTCGAGATACAGCACGTCGAACACGCGGTATTCGTAGTTCACTCCTCGCTGCAGCATCGAGAAGCTCGTCACTCCCGAACCGTCCACCGCGACGATCTCGCCGTCGAGCACGGCCCGGTGGCCGTCGAGGATCGTGGGGAGTTCGGCGAGTTTCGGATAGTCACCGGTGACGTCGCGCCCGGACCTGCTGCGCAGTTTCACGGTGCCGTCCTCGATCTCGGCGACGGCACGGTATCCGTCCCACTTTCCCTCGAACGCCCAGTGCTCGGCTTCGAGTCCGGAGACGTCCCCCGGCGTCGCGAGCATGGGCGAGAGATCGTGCGGGAAGGCCTTCACCCGCCCGGATCGCTCCCCGGATGCGGCGTCCGGATCCGGTTCCGACTGGTCCTTCATGCGGTGGGCCAGCCATTGATCCTTCTCCGTGCGGATCAACGCGTACCGCCCCTCGATCCGCTCGCCGTGGAAGCGCACGATCACCTCGTCGTCCCGCCACTTCTCGGTGTCGTAGGTTCCGGTGTCCCACACGGTCATACTGCCTGCGCCGTATTCACCCTTCGGGATCGTCCCGTGGAATGTCAGGTACTCGATGGGATGATCCTCCGTGCGCACGGCGAGGTTGTTCCGCCCGGGCGTTTCCGGGAGGTTCTTCGGCACCGCCCACGACGCGAGCACACCGTCGCGTTCGAGTCGCAGGTCGTAGTGCAGGCGACGCGCATGATGTTCCTGGATGACGAACCGGTTTCCGGGACCGTCCGAAGAGACCCCTGCGGGCACGGGTTCGGGAGTGCGGTTCGCGTCCCGCTTGCCGCGATAGGCGTCGAGAGCATCACCATCGGGGGTTACACCGGTGCCGAGCGGCGGGTCGAGTCCGGCGAGCAGATCCCCGAACTCCTCGATCCGGGCGAGGACGTCTCGGAGCTGCAGATGCGCGAGATCGGGGTCGTCCAGTTCGTCCCAGCTGCGCGGCGCGGCGACCCACGGTTCGTCGCGGCCGCGCAGCGAGTACGGAGCCACCGTCGTCTTCGACCCGTTGTTCTGGCTCCAGTCGACGAAGACCTTGCCCTCGCGCACCGACTTCGCCATCGTCGCGGTGACCAGATCGGGGTGGGTCGTCTCGAGGTTCCGCGCGACCTGCTTCGCCACCTTCGATGCTCCTACCGAGGACAGCATCCGGTCGAGCGGAACGTACAGGTGGATCCCCTTGCTGCCGCTGGTGACCGGATACGCCGTCCAGCCGAGCTCCGCCACCGTGTCGCGCACACGACGAGCGACCTCGGCGCATTCGACCAGCCCCACGCCGGGTCCGGGGTCGAGATCGAAGACGATGCGCGTCGCGGGGCCGGGCCGTTCGCCGTCGAATCGCCACTGGGGCACATGCAGTTCGAGAGCAGCCTGCTGTCCGAGCCACACCAGTCCCGCCACGGAATCGAACAGCGGGTAGGTCACGCGCCGATCCTTGTGGTGCACGGTGCGCCGATCGAGCCACGACGGCGCGTGATCCGGCAGGTTCTTCTCGAAGAAGGACGGCTCGCCGATGCCGTTCGGCCAGCGTTTGCGGGTCGCCGCCCGTCCGGCGATGTGCGGGAGCATCACCTCGGCGACCGCTTCGTAGTACTCGACGACCTCACCCTTGGTCGTCCCGGTGTGCGGATACAGCACCTTGTCGAGATTGGTCAGCGTGATGCGGTGACCGTCGACGGTTCGGGTCGGCATGGTTCGGATTGTGCCAAGCCGGACCCGACTCGGCGCGGCGACTACGCGGACGAACAATCACGATGTGTGCCGAGACCCCGCGCCCGGGCAGGGGGTGTGCGGGCGGCGGGGTCCGGCATCGCCGGAGGTGAACGGCTTCGGGCTCACCCCAGCGGCGGCAATCGTCCATGCAGGGGGGTGACGGGCGATCACCGATTCCTTCAGCCTACGCCGCCTGGGTCCCGCCGGTGAGGAACTCCTTCGCACGACGAGGAACGGCGGAGCAGGTCGCTGTTCCGGCCCCCTGCGCCGGATGTTCTCCTGCCCCGCCTGCCCAGGGTGCTCACTGCCGAGCACCTCGGCTTCTCGACGACGGGCCGTCTCAGACCGCCCGCGGATCCCAGGTGGACACGGCCCAGATCACCACCACATCCAGCGCGATGATGAGGATCGACCACCACGGGTAGTACGGCAACCACAAGAAGTTGGCCACGATCGACAGCGCCGCGAGGACGACGGCGATCACGCGTGCCCAGGACGCCCCGAGGGCCAAGGCGATGCCCACGAGTGTCAGGACGACACCGAAGCCGATGTGGATCCATCCCCAGGTCGTGAAGTCGAAGGCGAACAGGTACTCCTGGCCCCCGATGAAGATCTCGTCCCCGGCCACTGCGGACAGTCCCTGGAAGAACTGGACCAGACCTACGGTAGCGAGAACGACTCCGGCGCCGATCGACACGCCGGACGCGATCCCCTGTTCGACGCTCAGGGACTCGGCATCCGGAGCGACACCGCCCTGATATTGATGGGCACCCGTGGACATGACGTTCTCCCTCACCGATCCTGGGCGTCGAATTGCTCGAACCCCAGCACGATCGTGCTCGAGTCGAGCAGCGGTGACGCATCGAAACCGTGCGCCCGGAGGGCGATTCGACGGGAGATCGGGTGGACATCATGCGACCTCGCCGATGCAGCCGTGGCCCTTGTCGAGCGATGGACGAACTCATGGTATGCCTCGATCAGATCGAATACCGCGGAATTCGGCAGGAAGACACCAGGAGAGACACCGGCGCGCCGGGATACCCTCGGTGAGTCGCTGATTCGGATACGTGATCTCCGCGGTGCCGTCGGGTACCGGTCCGAGGTCACTCGCCCGGGCCGGCTCCGTTCTCGCCGTAGCGCCGGGCGAAGGTGTCGAGCGACGACTGCAGGTCGCCGTGCAGAGCGCGTGCCACACCCGACCCGATGGGGCCGAACAGGGGCGCGCCCCCGAGGTCGATCTTCATCGACAGTGTCGAACCGTCACCGCGCGGTGCCACGGAGAGTCGCATCGAGAACTTGGTGCCGCCCTTTCCCGATCCCTTCAGGACCACGTGGTGCGGCGCGTCCAGTTCGACGATCGTCCATCTGACGCGGTTGCGCATGCCTTTGACCGACACCACCGATTCCAGTGCGGTGCCCTCGGCGAGGCTGCCGGGGAGGTCGCTGCGCCAGCCGTCGTGGATGCTCAGCCACTCGCCGAACGATTCGAGACGGGAGGCGTGCTCCCACGCGGCGTGCGGATCGAGCGGAAGATCGGTGGACACTTCGAGTTTCGCCATGGCCGACAACACTAGACGGTGCTGTCCAGGAGGGCCGTCGACGACACACGGCTGCCCCCTCCTGCGCAGGAGGGGGCAGCCGCGGTGAGCATTACCGGCCGACTTCGGCGGTCAGTGCGAAACCACCTTCTCCACACCGACGCCGGTGAGCGAACGGACTTCCATCTCCGCCTGCTTGAACCGATCCTCCTGCTTACGGCGCCCGACATAGGTTCCGACGGCACCGAGGGCGAACGCGAGCGGGATCGAGACGATGCCCGGATTCGACAACGGGAACCAGGAGAAGTCCACATCGGGGAACATCGCCGACGGCGAACCGGACACCGCGGGCGAGAACACGATGAGCACGAGGCAGCTGATCAGACCGCCGTAGATGCTGAACAGGGCGCCGGTGGTGTTGAACCTGCGCCAGAACAGCGAGTACAGCAGTGTGGGCAGGTTCGCCGAGGCGGCGACCGCGAAGGCCAGTGCCACCAGGAACGCGATGTTCTGTCCCATGGCGAGGATGCCGAGGACGATCGAGACCAGCCCGATCACGACGACGGTGATCCGCGAGACCCGCACCTGCTCGTCCTCGGTGGCCTTGCCCCGCTTGATGACGCTGGCGTAGATGTCGTGGGCGAAGGACGCCGACGCGGTGATGGCGAGCCCTGCGACGACCGCGAGGATGGTGGCGAATGCGACGGCCGAGATGATCGCGAGGAACAGGGTGCCGCCGAGTTCGAAGGCCAGCAACGGGGCCGCCGCGTTCTCCTTGCCGGGAGCGGCAAGGATCGCGTCGGGTCCGACCATCTTCGCGGCACCGTAGCCGAGGACGAGGGTGAACAGGTAGAAGGCGCCGATGAGCGCGATCGCCCAGGTGACCGAGCGACGTGCCTCCTTGGCGGTGGGCACCGTGTAGAAGCGCATCAGCACGTGGGGAAGACCGGCGGTGCCGAGCACGAGCGCGAGGCCGAGAGAGATGAAGTCGATCCGCGACATGTCGCTGATGCCGTACTTGGCGCCCGGCGCGAGAACGTCACGCTGTGCGACCGCCTCGTCCGACGAGCCCGCGACCATGGCCTGGGCGTCGGCGAGCAACTGGGAGAAGTTGCCGCGCACCGCGAACAGGACGAGCACGAACATCAGACCAGCTCCGGCGATGAGAAGCACGGCCTTGACCATCTGCACGTAGGTCGTGCCCTTCATTCCTCCGATGAGGACGTACACGATCATCAGTACACCGACCACCGCGACGACGATGCCCTGGCCGACCTTGCCTTCGATATCGAGCAGCAACGCCACCAGGCCACCGGCCCCGGCCATCTGTGCGAGCAGGTAGAACAGCGACACCGCGAGCGTCGACAACGCCGCGGCCATCCGCACCGGCCGTTCCTTGAGCCGGAAGCTCAGCACGTCGGCCATCGTGAATCTGCCCGTGTTGCGCAGCAGCTCGGCGACGAGCAGCAGCGCGACGAGCCAGGCGACGAGGAAGCCGATGGAGTACAGGAATCCGTCGTATCCGTAGACGGCGATCGCACCCGCGATACCGAGGAACGACGCGGCCGACAGATAGTCGCCGGCGATCGCGAACCCGTTCTGCGGACCCGAGAACTGGCCGCCACCGGTGTAGAAGTCGGAGGCCTTCCGGGTCGTGCGGCTGGCCTTGATGACCAGGCCCATCGTCACGACGACGAACGCGACGAAGATGGCGATGTTGAGGAGCGGATTCCCGATGTCGGTTCCACTCTGCGCGAGAACGGTCACTGCTGCGGTCCTTCCAGTTCTTCACGGATCGCGGCGGAACGCGGATCGAGCTCCCGTCCGGCGAATTTCACGTACACGGCGGTGATGACGAAGGTCGTGACGAATTGACCGAGGCCGAGCAGCAACCCGACGTTGACGTTGCCGAGGACCTTCGTGGCCATGAACTCGTCCGCGTACGTGGCCAGCAGGACGTAGAGGGCGTACCAGGCCAGGAAGAACGCCGTCACCGGGAACACGAAGCGGCGCAGCCGGCTGCGCAGCTCCTGGAACTCGGGGCTCTCCTGCATCGCGACGAACTCCTGCGGCGTCGGAGTTCGCCGCTGGGGTACGTCGCTCTCACTGAGGGGTGCTGTGGCCACTTCCGACTCCTTGATGGTCGTGTGAGGTGAGGATGGTCACAACGCTAATGAGATGACGGTCACACGCACAGAGGTCGGAAACGGCAGAACGCCGAGGTGCGCAGTCGTGCGACGAACGGTCGCCTCACCGCGACGAACGGCGGCCGTCTTCGGGACCGGCAGGCCCCCGGTCGCCGAACGCACCGAGTTCACGATCCCGGCCCATGCCGAGCCGCTCGGGCACGTGCATGCGGGAGAAGGTCCGGCCCACGTCTGCGGGCACCCGCCGGCGCGTCGCCAGACTCACCACGATCATCGTCACGAACGCCAGCGGAACGCTCAGCGCGGCAGGATAAGCCGACAGCACCGTCGGCCACCCGCCCGCTACCGACGGATCGATGGGCAGGAGCACGGTCGCCAGCGCGGCACCACCTGCGACGAGACCACCGACGATCATTCCCGCCGCCGCGCCCGCCGCAGTGAGGCCGCGCCACCAGATCCCCAGCACCAGCAGCGGGCACAGTGTGGACGCGGCGATCGCGAAGACCTGCCCCACCGAGCGCGACAGGTCGAGCGAGGTGACCGACAGTGCCAGTACGAGAGGAACCACGCCGGCGAAGACCGCGGCGATCCGGAAGTCGCGCACCCGCCCACGCAGCACATCCGTGGACAGCACGCCTGCGACACTGACCAGCAGGCCGGAGGAGGTCGACAGGAAGGCCGCGATCGCGCCCGAGGCGACCAGCGCCGCGAGCAGTTGTCCGCCCCAGCCGGACAACACCGAACCCGGCAGCAGCAGCACCGCGGCGTCGGACCGTCCCGTGATGAGCAACTGCGGGACGTACAGCCGCGCGAACACGCCCAGCAATGTCGGGAACAGGTAGAACAATCCGAGCAGGCCGATCACGGCGAACGACGTCATGCGGGCCGCGCGACCGTCCGGGTTCGTATAGAACCGCACGAGCACGTGGGGCAACCCCATGGTCCCGAGGAAGGTGGCGAGCATCAGCGAGTAGACCTGGAACATCGGGTGTTCGCTGCTCGCCCCCAGTCCGGCTCCCGGCGACGCCCAGGTGTCGTTGTCGGAGGGCGCACCGGCCACCACCGGCACCGGCGATCCCGCCTCGAGGACGAGTTCGGTGCCGGCGCCGAGGACGTGCTCCCCCGGTTCGAGCTCGAATTCACCGGCGACCGGCCGGCCGTCGACCTCTCCGGTCACCACGACCGGCAACGCTTCGGCGACCTGCACGACGACGTCGATCGTCACGTCGACGGTCGTCGTCTCTGCGACGGTCGGCGGCAGGGGTTCGTCGACACCCCTGTGATCGCCGACGAAGTGCACCACGAGGACCAGCGCCGGCAGGGCGACGGCGGTGAGTTTGAGCCAGTACTGGAAGGCCTGCACGAAGGTGATCGACCGCATCCCCCCGCCGACCACATTCGCCACGACGATCACGCCGACCACCGCGATCCCCACCCAATCCGGCACTCCCAGAAGGATGTCGAGGGCGAGCCCGGCACCCTGGAACTGCGGGACCAGATACAGGATGCAGATGATCGCCACCACCATCATCGCCAGGCTGCGCAGCCACTTCTCCCCCAGGCGGAACTCCGCGAAGTCCGGGACGGTGTAGGCGCCCGAACGTCGCAGGGGCGCAGCGACGAACAGCAGCAAGCCCAGATATCCGGCCGTGAAGCCCACGGGATACCACAACGCGTCGGCACCGAACTTGGCGACGAGTCCCGCCACGCCGAGGAACGACGCGGCCGACAGATACTCACCGGAGATGGCCGCCGCGTTCCAGCGAGGGCCCACGCTGCGCGACGCGACGAGGAAATCCGAGGTGGTGCGCGCCATCCGCACGCCGTACACACCGATCGCGACGGTGGCGACCGCCGCGGCGACGAGACCGACGACGGTGGCGACGGGAATCGATCCGCTCATGACCGTCAATCGTCGGTGAGCGCGGTGAAGTCCTGCTCGTTGCGTTCGGCGAGTCGCACGTACACCCATGCGATGCCGAGCAGCACCGGGTAGCCGACCACACCGAGCAGCAACCACGGGAGCCGGATCCCGAGGACCGTCACCTCCGCCAGCCCGGGAACGACGTGGAACAGCACCGGCAGCGCCCCGAGCAGGCACACGGTGGCCAGCGCGACCCGCAGTGCGAGCCCGAGTTGCGCCCGGACCAGGCCGCGGACCATCGCGTCGCCGACCTCGGTCTGCTGTTGCACCTCGACCCGCGTACGGACCATGCGCGCTCCGCGCCGCTCGGCGAGCACGACTCGCTCACGCTGCGGAGGTGTCCCGCCGGCGCTCATCGCGACGTCCACGACTGCATCGGCCCGCGGATGAGGCGGTCCTTGAGCTCACGGGTGTGCCGCCGGCTGACCGGCAGCTCGACGGGTTCGGCGTTGCCCTCCCCCCGCAGGCACACGACGAGCCCGGAGCCCACGCTGCGGATACCGGTCACGAGCGGCAATGCCACCAGATAGGAGCGGTGGACCCGCAGGAAGCCCGCGTCGGCCCAGCGGTTCTCGAGCGTCGATATGGGAATGCGGACGAGATGCGAACCGGTCGCCGTGTGCAGGCGGGCGTAGTCGCCCTCGGCTTCGACCCAGTGCACCGACGATCGCGACACGAGGGTGGTGACTCCGCCGAGCTCCACCGGGATCACGTCGTCGCCCGTCCCGGGGTCTGCGGCCGCCATCGGTCCGGGACGGCGGCGGTCGGCGATCCGGCGGACCGCTTCGGCCAGCCGTTCCTCCCGGAGCGGTTTGAGGACGTAGTCCACGGCCCCGAGATCGAACGCCGAGACCGCACGGTCGTCGTGCGCGGTCACGAACACCACCGCCGGGGGAAGCGCGAAGTTGCGCAGGATGCCCGCGAGCTCGAGCCCGTCCAGGCCGGGCATGTTGATGTCCAGGAAGACCGCGTCGACGCCTCCGTCACGCAGCAACCGCAGCGCCGTCGTCGCGTCGCTCGCGGTATGGACTGCGGCGATCTCGTCCCGCGCCCGCAGCAGGAAGGCCAGCTCGTCGAGGGCGGGCGGTTCGTCGTCGACCGCCAGCACGGTCAGCTTGTCTGTGATCTCGTTCACGGCGAACCTATCGTGCCACGTCGGGTGTATCTCACGGCCGGATACCCGCCCGGAACTTCGGTACCCGCATACTCACCCGGGTGCCGGCGCCGGGCGCGGTTTCCACCACGAGACCGTAATCGTTCCCGAACGCCGCGCGTAATCGGTCGTCGACGTTGGCGAGACCCACATGGGCCGACTCCCGGACTCCGCTGCCGTGCTCGCTCTCGGCGATCGCGTCGAGCGTGCCCGATCTCAGCAGTTCCGGGTCCATGCCGATGCCGTCGTCCTCGACGCTGATGACGCAGTCGGTGCCCTCGTCCGCCGCGGTGATGGTGATCGTCCCGGTGCGGGTGGTCGTTCCGCCGATGCCGTGCCGCACGGCGTTCTCCACGAGCGGCTGCAACGCCAGGAACGGCAACGTCACGTTGAGCACTTCCGGCGCGATCTGCAGGCGCACCTCGAGAGCGTTGCCGAAGCGGGCGCGTTCGAGCGTGAGATAGCGGTCGATGTTGCGCAGTTCCTCGGCGAGGAGGGTGTACTCCCCCGCCGCCCGGAACGAGTAGCGGGTGAAGTCGGCGAAATCGAGCAGGAGTTCACGGGCCCGGTCGGGGTCGGTGCGGACGAACGACGCCACCGTGTTCAGAGCGTTGTAGATGAAGTGCGGACTGATCTGGGCGCGCAGCGCCCGGACCTCGGCGCGGTCGAGCCGGGCCCGGGAGGCGTCGAGTTCGGCGAGTTCGATCTGGCTGCAGGCGTACCGGGCGACCTCGGTGATCGCCCCGAGCAGCGCCGGGCCGGGCTCGACGGTGGTCACCACCCCGAGGACCCCCACGACACCTACGTGCTCGACGACCAGCGGCTGGGCGACCAGCGCGCGGGCCGCGGCATCACCGTGCACACGACGGAGGTCGTGGTGGCCGACGAGTACGCGGCGCTCGTCGGCGACCGCGCGCGCCGCCGCCTCCTGCATCTCCTCCGTCAACTCCTCGAAGGGGCCGTCCCACGCGAGCAGGGCACCGCTCTCGTCCAGCAACGCCACGGCGCGTGCCTCGGCGAGCAACATCCGCAGGTGGGGAGCGGCCTCCTGGGCCGACGAGGCGTCGAGTCCGGAGCGCAGCGGCCGGGCCGCGAGGGATGCCGTGTGCAGAGTCGTGTGGACGGCACGTTCGGCGGGCGTGGTGACCACGCGCCGGGTCCACAACACCACCGAGACCACGACCAGCACCAGGAGCAGAACTGCCACGGCGAGTTCGATCGCGATCATGCGCTCACGTTACGTCGGAGGGGTGGGCCGGCCCCGGAACGCACGATCAGTGGCTCTCTCCGAGCCGCCCGGAGAGCCGCCGAAGCCGTTCCAGGCCGGCCCCGTCGAGTCCGACGATCGTGACCGTCTTGCCCTTGGCCGCGTATTTGTGCTGGATCGCATCGAGTGTCGCCACGGTGGATGCGTCCCAGACGTCGGCGTCGGTGAGATCGATGACGACCTCGGCGGGATCGCCGAGATAGTCGAAACGGTGGACGAGGTCGTTGCTCGACGCCCAGAACAATTCACCCGTCACCCGGTAGGTGCACCTGTCCACACTGCCGTCGCCGTCGGTGTCCGCGGCGACGATCTTCTCGACGGAAGTCATGTGGGCGACGCGACGGGCGAAGAGCACCATCGCCGTGAGCACCCCGAGTGTGACACCGATGGCGAGATTGCCGGTGCTCACCGTCGCGACGACGGTGACGAGCATGACGAGGGTCTCGCTGAACGGCATCAGCCTCAGCGTGCGCGGGTGCACGCTGTGCCAGTCGACGGTCGCGATCGACACCATGATCATCACGGCGACGAGCGCGGCCATCGGCACCAGACCGACGACGTCGCCGAGCGCGACCACGAGAACCAGGAGGAACACTCCGGCGGCGAGGGTGGACAGGCGAGTGCGTGCCCCGGAGACCTTCACGTTCATCATGGTCTGGCCGACCACCGCGCATCCGCCCATGCCACCGAAGAATCCCGTCACGATGTTGGCGATGCCCTGGCCCCAGCCTTCCCGGGTCTTGTTCGAGGGGGTATCGGTGATGTCGTCGACGAGCTTGGCGGTCATGAGCGATTCCATGAGTCCGACGAGGGCCATGGCCAGCGCGTACGGGGCGAGGATCTCGAAGGTCTCGAAGGTCGGCGGCACATCGGGGAGGAGGAGCGACGGCAGGCTCTCCGGCAGTTCACCCTGGTCCGCGACGTCCGGCACGTTCAGCGAGAAGGTCACCGTCACGACGGTGAGGAGGACGATGGCGACGAGCGGGGCCGGGACGGCCTCGCTGATCCTCGGGAGGAACACCAGCACCAGGATTCCTGCGGCCACCAGCGGATAGACCATCCACGGCACGTCCACGAGGTGCGGGATCTGTGCGACGAAGACCAGTATCGCGAGCGAGTTGACGAAACCGACCATGACACTGCGCGGCACGAATCTCATGAGCTTGGCGACGCCGAGGACGCTGAGCAGGATCTGGAAGAGACCGCCCAGGACCACCGTCGCGATGAGATGGTCCACCCCGTACTGCCGGGAGACCGGAGCGATCACCAGGGCGACGGCGGCGGTGGACGCCGAGATCATCGCCGGCCGCCCACCGACGAACGCGATGGTGATCGCCATCGTCACCGAGGCGAACAGACCCACCCGAGGGTCGACACCGGCGATGACCGAGAAGGCGATGGCTTCCGGGATCAGGGCCAGCGCCACCACGAGACCGGCGAGAAGTTCGGTCTTCAGGCGTGCGGGTGAGCGGAGAGCGGAGCGGACGGAGATCACCGAGGCGGGATCCTGCGGTGCGACTTCCGCACCGTGCGGGGTGTTCACTTGCGGAAATTCTACCGGCGCATGATGTCGTCGCCGCGACGGCGGCGGATGCGCTCCTCCACCGCCGCTTCCTCGATATCGAGGCTCTCGAGGAGATCGCGGAGGATCTCGTCGTCGAGTTCACCCCCATCGCGTGCTTCGATGAGGTCCTGACGACGGGCGCGCAGAGTCGTCCGCCGGATGCTGTCGAACAGTGCGGCCATCCCGGTACCGGCATCCTCGGCGGCGGCCTCGACGTCGCGGGCCTCCTCGCGTGCCTGCAGGGCCGTACGCACCCGCTCGAGTACGCGGCCGTAGATTTCCGGATCCGTACCGTCCGGAGGGCGCTCGGCGAGTGCCCGGAGTGCGCGTTCGTCCGACACCGAGGAGATCCGTCTGGCGAGTGCGAACTGTTCCTCCGTACGCAGGCGCTCGTAGGGGTCGGTGACGTCGAGGCGGCGGATGAGCCAGGGCATCGTCGCGCCCTGGATGAGCAAGGTGCCGACGGCGACGACCAGGGCGCAGATCTGGATCATCTCCCGCCCCGGGAAGTCGGCGCCGGAGGCGAGGGTCACGGGTACGCCACCGGCCGCCGCGAGGGTGACCACTCCGCGCATCCCCGCCCACGAGACCACCAGGTGTTCGCGCAGGCTCAGCGGATCGCGGCCGAGCCGCTCGGACCCGAGACGACGCACGAGTGCGCGCCGCGACCAGTGCAGCAGACTCCATGCGGGTCGCACGGTCATCACCACGAGCAGCACCGCGCACGATCCCAGCAGCGCGAGATGCAGTTCGACGCCGCTCTGCCGGACCTCGTCGAGCACGAAACGGAACTGCAGGCCCATGTACGCGAAGACGAAGGTCTCGAGCATCACGTCGATGCTCTTCCACACCGCGCGTTCCTGGATCCGTGTACTCACGGAAGCATCCGTCGCCCGATGCCCGAGATACAGTCCGGCGACGACCACCGCGAGCACTCCGGAGGTGTGGAGTTCCTCCGCGGCGAGGTAGGCGGCGAACGGTAGTACGAGTCCCAGCACGGTCTCGAGCGGCGAGTCGTACATCCGGGTCCGGATCCGGTGCACGACGAACGCGAGCACCAAGCCGACCACCACGCCGCCGGCCACTTCGTAGGCGAAGAACGCCAGCGGGGAGTCGGTGAAGAAGTGTGTGCCGGTCACGGCCGAGACAGCGACGGTGAACAATGTCAGGGCCGTGGCGTCGTTGACCAGGCCCTCGCCCGTCAGCACCGCGATCACTCTCCTGGGCAGTCCGAGTCGCTGCCCCACCGCGACGGCGCTGACGGCATCCGTGGGCGCGACCACCGCCCCGAGTACGAGTGCGGCGCCGAAGGTCAACGAGGCGATCACCGCCGACGCCGCCCACGCCACGACGAAGGCCGTCACCAGGACGGTGAGGATCCCCAGGCGCAGGATCGAGGGCAGATACTGCCGGAAGGTCGGTACCGAGAAACGCAGTGCCGACGAGTACAGCAGCGGCGGCAGCACCACCCCGAGAATGATGTCCGGGTGCAGCTCGAGGCGGGGTAATCCCGGCGCGAAGGACACCAGCGCCCCGACCGCGACCAGCACGAGCGGAGCCTGCAGATCGCGTCGCGTCGCGACGGCGGCCACCGCGATTCCGGCGATGACGACCAGCAGGATCCAGGCACCGTTCATGGCGAGGGCACCGCGCCGAAAGTCCGGTTCACGCTGTGATCCTGACACAGGCGCCGTCCGTCCGGACGCACGCTGCCGTCCGTTTGCGGCCGTCCGGCACGGGTATGCACCGGTCGACGTCGTGTACCAGGCCGATGACGAGGAGGGCGTGTGACCCCTGCCCGCGACCACGACGGTTACGCGGATCTGCGTTCCTATGCGGCACTGGGCGACGGGGACACCGTCGCTCTCGTCGCCGAGGACGGATCGGTGGACTGGTATCCGGTGCCCTATCTCGATTCGCGGCCGGTCTTCGCGCGCCTGCTCGACGCCCCCGCCGGTGGTGCCGTCGAACTGTGTCCCGTCGGTGACTTCACCACCGAACGCACCTACGTGCCCGGTACCAACGTGCTGAGCACCGTGTTCACCACGGCGCAGGGCCGGGTCCGCGTGACCGACTCGATCGACACGGGGATCGCCGGGCGGCTGCCCTGGGGCGAGCTGGCCCGGCGTGTCGAAGGACTCGACGGGCAGGTCGCGATGCGGTGGGTCGTCGCACCCGGTACCGGACTGGGCCGGTATCAGCCCTGGTGCGACCGTACCGAGCACGGTCCCGTCCTGCGGGTCGGGGCGGTGAACATCGGCGTCCGAACCGCCGACGCGGGAGAGCTCGAGGTCGATCACCGCTCGATCGGGGGGCGATTCGTCACCTCCGCCGGCTCCCGGCACCTCGTGGCGGTGGTGTCCACGGAGAACGAACCTCTACCGCTGCCGGACTCCGATGTCGTCGATGCCAACATCGACCGCACGATCGACCGCTGGATGCAGTGGTCCTCGCTCCTGCACTACGACGGTCCGTGGGCCGACGAGGTGATCCGTAGCGCTCTGGCCTTGAAGCTGCTGCAGAACCGTTCCGGTGCCATCGCCGCGGCAGCGACCACTTCCGTTCCGGAGAACCCGAACGGCGGGAAGAACTGGGACTATCGCTTCGCGTGGGTGCGCGACGCGGCGTACACCCTGCACGCGCTGATCCGCCTCGGTGATCGCGAGGAGGTCCATGCGGCGATGAGCTGGCTGCTGCGCGTGGTGCGCGAGCAGGGCGCCGACGCGGAGGTGTTCACCCGGCTGGACGGCGGAAAGCCGGACGACGAGCAGCAACTCGACGTCCCCGGGTGGCGGGGTATCGGACCGGTGGTGGAGGGGAACCGGGCGGCAGGTCAACTCCAGCTGGGGATCTACGGCGACCTGTTCGAGATCGTGACCCTCTACAGCAGCGAGGGTTACGTCCTCGACATCGCCACCGCGCGATTGCTCGTGCGGATCGCCGACCACACCTGCGATGTGTGGCAGCAACCCGACCACGGCATCTGGGAACTGCTCGAGCGTGAGCACTACACCAATTCGAAGATGTCCTGCTGGCATGCGCTCGATCGCGCGGTCCGACTCGCCGAGGTCGGGCAGATCCCGGGCTCGGTGGATCGCTGGCGCCGCGAGCGCGATCTCATCCGCGAATGGATCGAGGAGAACTGCTGGTCGGACGAACGCGGTTGTTACACCGCCTATCCGGGCACCGATCGACTGGACGCCTCGGTACTGCTCGGCGCGGTCGGAGGGTACGACCGGGGCCCGCGCATGCGGGCCACCTGCGACGCCCTGCGGCAGGAACTCGGGCGCGGGCCGCTGCTCTACCGGTTCAGTGGAGCCGAGAAGGAGGAAGGGACGTTCGTCGCGTGCGCGTTCTGGATGGTCGCGGCACTGGCCGAAACGGGCCGGACCGACGACGCCACCACTCTGATGGGAGAACTCGTACCGCTCGCCAACGACGTGGGCCTGTTCGCGGAGATGATCGCCGAGGACGGGACATTCCGCGGCAACCTCCCCCAAGGACTGAGCCACCTCGCACTCATGACGGCCGCACTGACTCTCATCGAGAAATACTGACCGCAACGGACCGGAGGAGCGAACCGGAATGACGCTGATAGGTTTTCACGCCTCGCACGAGCAGGTCGCGCCGTCGCGCCTGCTCGAGGACGTCCGGCTCGCCGAAGCAGCCGGTTTCGAGGCGGCGATGTGTTCGGATCACATCGAGCCGTGGTCTCACCGGCAGGGCCATTCGGGATTCGCATGGTCGTGGCTCGGTGCGGCACTGGCCACCACGGAACTCCGCTTCGGCGTCGTCACCGCCACCGGCTATCGCTACCATCCCGTCGTCACCGCCCAGGCCACCGCAACTCTGGCATCTATGTTCCCGCAACGCTTCTGGTTCGCGCTCGGAAGCGGAGAGCACTGCAACGAACGTATGTCCGGGACGCAGTGGCCATCCAAGGAGCAGCGCCAGCAGATCCTCGGCGAGAACCTCGACATCGTCCGGCGACTGCACGCCGGCGAGACCGTCGATCACCACGGCGCGGTGACGGTCGACCGCGGACGGATCTGGGACCGCCCACCCGTTCCGGTCGAGATGCTGCTTCCTGCACTGACTCCCGGGACAGCCGGTCGCTTCGCCGACCGGGTCGACGGTCTCGTCACCGTGAACGCACCGCTCGGCGACCTGCGCGTGATCCTCGACGCCTACCGCGACGGCGGCGGAACCGGACGGACCGTGCTGCAGGTCCATCTCTGCTGGGGGACGGATCGGGAGCAGGCACTGGCGGTCGCGCGGGAACAGTGGCTCACCAACGTCCTGGGTCCCGGCCTCATGGCCGACCTCGCGACGCCCGAGGAGTTCGAGGCGTACGCCGCCGAACTCGGCGACCGCGATCTGGCGGGTGCGGTGATCGTGTCCGACGATCCCGCCGAACACGTCGACCGTCTCCGCGGGTTCGCCGAACTGGGTTTCGACGAGATCTACCTGCACCATGTCGGGGCCGACCAGCGCCCGTTCATCGACACGTTCGGCGACGCGGTGCTGCCTCACCTGCCCTGAGCGGACGCGGCCGCCGACAGTTGATCAGGGCTGACGCGGGCCCGGCCGAGCGTCCGGTCCGGGGCCGCTCTCCGGGCCCGGCCGCCCGTCCGGACCGGGATTGCCCGGGGTGCCCAGATGCTTGCGGGCCGCGTCCTGCGCCTTGTCGACGTGATGGGCGTACTTGCCGCCGGTGCGCTTGTCCACCTGGTCGCCGGTCTTCTGGATGAAGTCCTGGACCTTGTCGGGGTTCTTCGAGGCGAAGTCCTTGCCCTTGTTCACAAGGTTCTTCACCGAATCCATGAAACCCATACGCCGGTCCTTCCCGAGTGCCGTGAGGGTCCGGGCTACCGAACCGTGTCCTGCGGGTCAGTGTACGCCCGGCAGAATGTCGTCCGGAGCAGCGAAAAGCCGCCGGCGTTCGCCGTGGAGCCGGCCCGACACCCACCACACGACCTCCACGAGCACCACACCGATCACGCCGCACGTCACCGCGATCGTCGAGTACGCGATGTTGGACGGATCGAGCGCGAAGAACTCCCGCGTGAACGGCACGGAGAACAGGATCACGTAGCCGAGCACCGAACCGGCGAGCAACACGATCTTCCACCACTGATACGGGCGGGCCACCACGGCGAGCACCCACAGGGCGATGATCAGCAAGGTGATCAGGGCCGACGTACTGCCCTGGATCCGTTGCTGCTCGCTCTGCTCCGGACCGCCGTAGACCAGGACGTAGCAGACGAAGGTCGCCACCCCGACGATGACGCCCGAGGGAATCGCCAGTCGCATCACGCGGGACACGAAGCCCGAGCGTGCCCGCTCGTTGTTGGGGGCCAGCGACAGCAGGAAGGCGGGAATGCCGATGGTGAACCACGCCGCGATCGTCACGTGCCGGGGCAGGAAGGGATACGGCAGCGGCTCGAAGTCGAACAACTGCGACAGCACTCCCGAGACCCCGACGAGGAAGGCGAGCAGCACCGAGTACACCGTCTTGGTGAGGAACAGATTCGAGACGCGTTCGATGTTGCCGATCACGCGGCGGCCCTCTGCCACCACATAGGGCAGTGTCGCGAACTTGTTGTCCAGCAGGACGATCTGCGCGACCGCGCGCGTCGCCGGGCTGCCCGACCCCATCGCGACCCCGATGTCCGCGTCCTTGAGTGCGAGCACGTCGTTGACGCCGTCGCCGGTCATCGCGACCGTGTGCCCACGTGACTGCAGCGCGCCGACCATCGCGCGCTTCTGATCGGGACGTACCCGTCCGAAGGTGGTCGATCCTTCGACGACGTCGGCGAGTTCGTTCTCCGATTCCGGCAGGGAACGGGCATCGACGGGGGCCGAGCTGCCCGACAGGCCGAGCGTCGAAGCGACCGCACCCACCGCGACCGCATTGTCGCCGGAGATGACCTTGACGTCGACGTGCTGGCCGGCGAAGTATTCCAGGGTCGGTTTCGCGTCCGGGCGCACCCGCTGTTCGAGGACGACGAGTGCGGCAGGTGTCACCGTGCCGGGGGCGTCCGCATCGTCGACGGGACGATCGCTGCACGCGAGCAGCAGCACCCGCAACCCGCCGGATCCCAGTTCCTCCGCACGCCGCGCCGCGTCGCTGTGCGGGTCGAGCAGGACGTCGGGCGCTCCGAGCAGCCAGTTGCCGTGCGAGCCGTAGGACTGCCCGCTCCACTTCTTCGCCGACGAGAACGGCGCCACGGCCGTGGGCGCACCCCATCCGGGCGAGGTGGGGAACGCTTCGGCGATCGCGAGCACGCTCGCATTGGGGCGGGGGTCGTCCGCGGCCAGCGCGGCCAGCGCGGCGCGGGCCCGATCGAGATCGCCGCCGTCCACGGCCTCGACGTCGGCGAGGCGCATGCCGTTCTCGGTGAGCGTGCCGGTCTTGTCCGCGCACACCACGTCCACGCGCGCCAGGCCCTCGATCGCGGGCAGTTCCTGCACCAGGCACTGGCGGCGGCCGAGCCGGATCACCCCGACGGCGAATGCGATGGACGTCATGAGCACGAGCCCTTCGGGCACCATCGGCACGAGAGCGGCCACCATGCCGCTCAACGCCGGGCCGAGGGACTCACCGCTCGAGAAGAGCTGGTTGTAGATGATCAGCAGGCCCGCGGGAATCATCAGGTAGGTGATGAATCGCAGGATCTTGTTGATGCCCGCGTTGAGCTCCGATTTCACGAGCGTGAACTTGCTGGCCTCCTCCGCGAGACGCGCCGCATAGGCGTCGCGGCCGACCTTCGTCGCGCGGTAGGAACCGGAGCCGGCGGCGACGAAGCTGCCGGACATCACCGTCGAACCGGGTGCCTTGTGGACGGCGTCGGACTCACCCGTCAGCAGCGACTCGTCGAGCTCGAGTCCCTGGGCCTCGACCACCACGCCGTCGACGACGAGCTGATCGCCGGGGCCGAGTTCGATGATGTCGTCGAGGACCACCTCGCGGGGAGCGACGGGTGCGGCGACTCCATCCCGCCGCACGATGGGTTTCGCCTGACTGACGATCGCCAGCTTGTCGAGGGTGCGCTTGGCACGCACCTCCTGGATGATGCCGATCGCGCTGTTCGCGACGATCAGCAGCCCGAACATGCCGTCGATGATCGAACCGGTGGCCAGCACGATCAGCAGGAGCACACCGAGGATTGCATTGATCCGCGTGAACACGTTCGCCCGGACGATGTCGCGGACCGATCGGGATGCACGGTCGGGAACATCGTTGGTGAGGCCACGCGCCACTCGCTCGGCGACCTGCTCGGTGGACAGCCCGGTCTCGAGGTGAACGGGTTCGAGGGCCTGCGCCTCGTCCTCCCCCGCCACCGTCGTGGGCTCTTCTACTGCCATGAAGAACCAGATTAAGGCACGGAAGCGAACCGTTCTCCCGGCGGCAGGGCGATCAGCTCGTCGCGAGCCACCACGGATCGACCGCGACGGGCTTCGAGACGTCGATCCGCTGCCCCGGCATCGGGACGGCGGACGTGACCTCCGCCTCGCGTGCGGCCGGAAGCAGGCGGGCGATCGGTTCGGACCACGAATGGAAGGCCAGATCGAAGGTTCCCCAGTGCACCGGCACCAGCAGACTGTCGCGGCGCTCGGTCCCACCGAGGTCGAGATGCGTCCGCACCGCCTCTTCCGGATTCATGTGCACGTCGGGCCACCGCCTGTCGTAGGCGCCGACGGGCAGCAGGGTGAGATCGAACGGCCCATAGGCCTCCCCCACGTCCGCGAACCGCGGAGTGTAACCACTGTCACCTCCGAAGAACGCGCGTCGCGTCGGCCCGGTGAACACCCACGACGACCACAGGGTGATGTTGCGTTGCAGACCGCGTCCCGAGAAGTGCCGGGCCTCGGTGCACGTGATCCGCAGCCCGTCCAGCTCGGTGTGCTCGTCCCAGTCGAGTTCGACGATCCGTTGCTCGGCGACCCGCCACCGGCGCAGATGGGCACCCACACCGAGGGGGACGACGAAACGCACCGCCGGCTGGAGCGCGGCGAGACTCTCGACGGTGAACCGGTCGAGATGGTCGTAGTGATCGTGGGAGATCACCACCGCGTCGAGCGGCGGCAGGGACTGCAGTTCGACAGGTACCGGATGCATGCGCGCGGGTCCGACGGTCGGCGACGGTGAAACCCGCTCGCTCCACACCGGGTCGCACAGCACCCGGTAGCCGTCGATCTCCACCAGCGCGCTCGAGTGGCCGAACCACGTCACGGCGAGTTCCGCGGCGTCGACAGGTGCGAGATACGGGGAGAGCGGCACCTCCGTGCGGGGCCGGCCCTTCGATCCGCGGGTGAGGAGATCCTTCGCGAAACCGCCTGCGGCGTCGGGCCCGAGCACGGACGCCGGGTCGGTGTTGTGGAAGCGGCCGCCCCGGTAGCGCGGAGAGGAGGCCGCATAGGGACGGATGTCGGAGACCGAGGCACCGAGGGAACCGGGGAGTCCGTCCACGGCGCGGGCGACCCACAGCCCACCCGCCCCGACGAGCGCGGCCGAGACCGCGGACCGGATGTTCATCGGCCGCGGAAGATCGGGGCGCGGCGTTCGGCGCGGGCGAGCCTGGCTTCCTGAGCGTCCTCGCTGAGCCACGCCGCGGCGAGCGCGGCGGTCTGCTCGGGTGTGTGCTCGTCGCGGGTGCCGTCGTCGTTGAGGAACAGCTTCATCGCGTGCAGCGACAGCGGCGCGAGCGTCGCGATCTCCTGCGCCCAGGCCTGGGCGTCGGCGAGGTCGCCGATGCGGTTGGCCAGCCCGCGCGCGAGGGCCTCCTCTGCGTGGACGGCTTCGGCCGCGAGGAAGACCGTGCGGGCCGGCCCGCCGCCGACCAGCGAGGCGAGGCGCCGGACCGTCCAGCGGTCCACCGAAATCCCCAGTCGTGCAGCAGGTACGGCGAAACGTCCGGTCGGCGCCACGACCCGGAGGTCCGCGGCCAGTGCGAGCTGGGTGCCGGCCCCGATCGCCGGGCCGTTGACCGCGGCGATCACCGGCATCGGAGCACGCTCGATGGTGCGGAGCATCTCGGCGAGGCTGTCGGTGAATCCGTCGGCGTAGACGTCACCGGAGAGGTCGGCGCCGGCACAGAAGCTCGTGCCCCGCCCGGTGACGACCATGACACGCACGTCGTCGGTCACCGCCTTCTCCACGGCTTCGCGGATCTCCACGCACAACCGCGTGTCGAGGGCGTTCCTGCGCTCCTCGCGCTGCAGTTCCACGGTCACGACGTCGCCGTCGCGGCTGATCCCGATCATGTGTCGTCCCCATCCCTTCGCCGACCGATCCCACTTCTGTGGATCCCGCCCCGCCGAGCGGGGTGGGATCCACATTAATCAGTGGAACCGGTCGGCTCCTCGTCGTCGCCGGAATCCGCGCGAGGTCGGCCGGGCCCGCGCATTCTGCCCACCCCGCGGGGCATCCGGTCCGCTTCGGCGAGGGCGCGCCGGAGGAGGAATTCGATCTGGGCGTTGGTGCTGCGCAACTCGTCGGCAGCCCACCGCGCGATCGCGTCGTGGACGGCCGGGTCGAGGCGCAGCAGCACCTTCTTACGTTCGGGCATGCCGCACGATCCCTACTGGTACAACGATCCCGTGTTGAGAACGGGCTGAGCGCTCTGGTCCCCGCACAGCACGACGAGCAGGTTCGACACCATCGCCGCCTTCCGTTCCTCGTCCAGTTCGACGGTGTGCTCGGCTTCGAGGCGCGCCAGAGCGGTCCCCACCATCGACACGGCACCCTGGACGATCTGTTCCCGAGCGGCGATGACGGCCCCGGCCTGCTGGCGCCGCAGCATGGCCTGGGCGATCTCGGGCGCGTAGGCGAGCTGGTTGATGCGGGTCTCGATCACGCGGATGCCGGCGGACTGCACGCGGTCGTGCACCTCGGCCGAGAGCTTGGTGGTGATCTCGTCGGCGTTCTGACGCAGAGACATCACTTCCGGCGCACTGTCGTACGGATAGGAGCCGGCGATGTGCCGCACCGCGGCCTCGGTCTGGACCGCGACGAACTCCTCGAAATCGTCGACGTCGAAGACCGCCCGGGCGGTGTCCTCGACCTGCCACACGATCACCGCCGAGATCTCGATCGGGTTGCCGTCGGCGTCGTTGACCTTGGCCCTGCCGGTCTCGTGGTTGCGGATACGGGTCGAGATCTTACGACGGGTGTTGAGCGGGTTCATCCAGCGCAGGCCGGGTTGGCGCAGCGTGCCGGTGTACGAGCTGCCGAGGAGCTGGAGCACGCGGGCCTCGTTCGGCTCGACGAGCACGAGTCCGGCGAGAGCGACCAGCGCGATCACGACCACCACCGCACCGGCCACGATCACCGGAACGATCTGGGCCACCGCTCCCCAGACGATCAGGCCGGCTCCGGCGGCAGCGGCGACCAGAGCACCGACGAGCACCGGCCAGCCGTTGGCCGAAGGGCCCGGCCGCTCGGTGGTCACGGGTGATTGCACGACATCCATATTTCTGCCTCTCTAAGTCGAATCGATAGTGAAGTGATATCACATTTTCGGGAGGGTGGGCCACGTTCGTTCCGCACGTCGGCCCCGGGCACGGCATCATGAGAGGCGACGATCCGAGAGGGAGGCTCGCGATGACCGCCGACGAGGCATTCGATACGGCCCACGCGCAGGCCGCCGATGCGACGAAGGTGGACATCGTCGTGATCGGCGCAGGCCAGGCCGGTCTGTCGGCGGCCTACTTCCTCACCCGCTTCGGCGTGGCAGCCGAGTCCGGATTCGTCGTCCTCGACCGTTCGTTCGGCCCCGGCGGAGCATGGCAGGACCGCTGGCCGTCACTGACACTGAGCACGGTCAACGGCGTCCACGACCTCCCCGGACTCGCGTTCTCGGAGGTGGTGGACACCGCTGCCGGAGAGGTTCCGGCAGCGACGGCGGTCCCCGAGTACTACGCCGCATACGAGAAGGAATTCGGACTGCCCGTCCACCGCCCGGCCACGGTCCGGGTGGTGTGCGACCGCGGCGACCGGCTACGGGTGGAGACCGATGCGGAGGTCTACGCCGCGCGCGGCATCATCAACGCGACCGGCACATGGGAACGCCCCTTCGTACCGTGGTTTCCCGGCGCCGCACGGTTCACCGGCCGGCAGTTGCACACCAGGGACTATCGGACGGCCGACGAATTCGCCGGGCAGCACGTGCTGGTCGTCGGCGGTGGCATCTCCGCGGTCCAGCTCCTCGACGAGATCTCCCACGTCACCACGAGCACCTGGGTGACCCGTCGCGAACCCCGCTGGAGCGACGAGCCTTTCACCTCCGAACGGGGTCACGCCGCCGTCGCGCTCGTCGAGGATCGGGTACGGCGTGGACTGCCGCCCGGATCGGTCGTCTCCGTCACCGGACTCCCGCTCACTCCCGCAGTGCGCGCAGCCCGCGAGAGGGGGGTGCTCGAACGATCCCCGATGTTCTCCGAGATCACCGAGACCGGCGTGCGATGGCGGGACGGAACGACACTCGATGTCGATGTCATCCTGTGGTGCACCGGTTTCCGGAGTTCACTCGACCACCTCGCCCCACTGGCGCTGCGCAACGCCGGTGGTGGCATCACCATGACCGGCAGGCTCGCCACCCGGGTCGAGAAGGATCCACGCATCCATCTGGTCGGGTACGGCCCGTCCGCGTCCACGATCGGTGCGAACCGGGCCGGCCGTGCCGCCGCACGTGAACTGCTCGATCATCTCGCGGCCGAGGCGCCGCAGCAGTGAGCGGGCGCGGCGGATCGGTCCTGCTGGTCGCGCTCGCGACCACCGCCAGCCTCGTCGCCTCGGCGCCCGTCCTGATCGACGTCGCGCTCCCTCCCCCGCCACCGGCACCGGTGGCGCCTCCCCCGGTGCCGCTGGCCGCGGACGAGCTCGCCGCGCGCACGCTTCCCGTCGTCGTGACGATCGACGCGACCGCGGGGTGGACGGGGATCACCGGCACCGGGATCGTGCTCACGCCCGACGGCACCGTCCTCACCAACCACCACGTGGTGAGCGGTGCCACCGACATCAGCGCTGTCAGCGGTGCCACCGGGCTGATCTACGACGCGGAGGTCCTCGGCTACGACCGCGAGCGGGATCTCGCCGTCCTGCAACTCGGCACCGCGGGCGACCTGCCCGTCGCCACCCTCGCCGAGGACCTGCCCCCGGTGGGCGTCCCGGTCACGGCCTTCGGCAATTCGGAGGGCGGTGGAGTCGTCGTGGCGACCCCGGGCACCATCGTCGAGTTCGACCGCAACGTGGTGGTCCGCGATTCCACGGACGGTTCTCGCCACCGTCTCACCGGGATGATCCGCACCGATGCTCCGATCCGCCCGGGCGATTCCGGTGGCCCGCTCGTCGACGACTACGGAACGGTCGTGGGTATCAACACCGCCGGTGCCGTGCAGCGGAACACCGATACGACGCCGGAGACGTCCCCCGAGGCGTACGCCGTGCCGATCACCGAAGCACTCGCAGTGGTCGATCAGGTGCGTTCCGGAGTGAGCGACGGGTCGGTGCACGTGGGTCCCACGCCACGACTCGGCGCGTCCGTCACCACGGTCCGCGCCGACGGACGGGAAGTCGGTGCGGAAGTGTTGTGGGTGTCCTACGGGAGCCCCGCCTACCGAGCCGGGCTCGACGTCGGTGACGTCGTGGTGTCGTTCGCCGGCGAGCCCGTGCCGTCGACCTCCGGACTCGAGGAACTTCTGCTGCGACGGCGTCCCGGGGACGTCGTGACGATCGAATGGACCACCGAGGACGGCGGAAAGCGTTCCGCCGAGATCGTTCTCGAATCCGGTCCCGCACGCTGACCCCGCTCGCGCCGCACGGATCCCCCTGCCTACCGACCCGCGCCGGAAGCCGGGTCCACCACGACCGGGATACTCGGAGCGTGAGCGCAACACTTCGTATCAACGGCCTGTCGGCCTCCCGTGGAGAGCGTGTCCTGTTCGAGGGACTCGATCTCACCGTCGCGCCGGGCGACGTGATCGGCCTGGTGGGGGCGAACGGCGCCGGAAAATCGACGCTGCTCACGACACTCGCCGGGGTCGGCGATGCCGACGTCACGGGCTCCGTGATCCTCAGCCCGCCCGACGCGACCATCGGGTATCTCGCCCAGGAACCCGAACGGGTGCCGGGCGAGACGATCCTCGGTTTCCTCGCACGTCGAACCGGTGTCGCTGCCGCCGAGGCCGTCATGAACGACGCCGCCGAGCGACTCGGCGACTCCGAGGAGGACCACTACACTCCCGCTCTCGAACGATGGCTCGCGCTCGGCGGTGCCGATCTGGCCGAGCGCGCCGAGAAGGTGGTCGACGATCTCGGCCTGGACGTCGGCCTCGAGGCGCCGATGACGGGCCTGTCGGGCGGCCAGGCCGCGCGGGCCGGGCTGGCCGCACTGCTGCTGTCGCGCTACGACGTGCTCCTGCTGGACGAGCCGACGAACGATCTGGATCTGGCCGGACTCGAACGACTCGAACGGTTCGTGGACGAGACACGTACGGCCCTGGTGCTCGTCAGCCACGACCGTGAGTTCCTCGCTCGCACCGTCACGGGCATCGTCGAACTCGATCCGGTGCAGCAGCAGATCTCGGTCTACGAGGGTGGTTACGAGGCGTATCTGGTCGAGCGCGAGGTGGCGCGCCGTCACGCGCGCGAGCAGTACGACGAGTTCGCCGATACGAAGGCGCAGCTCGAGGAACGTGCTCGGATGCAACGCAATTGGCTCGAGCACGGCGTCCGGAACGCACGGCGCAAGTCCAAGGACAACGACAAGGTCGGACGCAAGCACCGCGCGGAGGCCACCGAGAAGCAGGCCGCGAAGGCGCGCCAGACACAACGGCGCATCGAGCGGCTCGATGTGGTCGAGGAGCCTCGCAAGGAATGGGAACTGCGGATGTCGATCGCCGCGGCCCCGCGCAGCGGCACGGTCGTCGCGACCCTCGACGAGGCCGTGGTGCGGCGAGGCCGCTTCACGCTCGGCCCGGTGACCACCCAGGTGGAGTGGGGCGATCGCATCGTCGTCACCGGCCCGAACGGTGCCGGCAAATCCACACTGCTGGGCCTGCTGCTCGGCACGATCGAGCCGGATTCCGGCCGGGCGTCGCTCGGATCGGGTGTGCTCGTCGGGGAGATCGACCAGGCGCGCAGCCTGTTCGAAGGTGACGAGCCGCTGGTCGAGGCGTTCGGGCGCAATGTGCCCGACTGGCCGGATGCCGACCTACGAACCCTGCTGGCGAAGTTCGCGCTCAAGGGACACCACGTGTTGCGGACGGCCTCGTCGCTCTCCCCCGGCGAACGCACCCGTGCCGGACTCGCGTTGCTGCAGGCGCGGGGAGTCAATCTGCTGGTCCTGGACGAACCCACCAACCACCTCGACCTTCCGGCGATCGAGCAACTCGAGCAGGCCGTCGACAGTTTCGACGGCACCCTGCTGCTGATCACGCACGATCGCCGCATGCTGGAGACCACGCGGAGTACACGCCGATGGATGCTCGAGGGCGGGAAGCTGAGCGAGGAGTTGCTGTAGATGGGTGGAAGCGTCCGGGTGGACAGTTGGACGTGGTCGGTCCGGTTGTTCAAGACCCGCTCGGCCGCGGCGAGCGCGTGCCGCGCCGGGCACGTCCGGGTCGACGGTGTGACGGCCAAGCCGTCGACGCCGGTGACGATCGGTGCCGAGGTGCGCGTGCGTGCGCACGGCACGGAGAAGATCGTCGAGGTCACCCAACTGGTGAACAAGCGGGTCGGAGCACCGATCGCCGCGACCGCGTACATCGACCACAGTCCCCCGCCGCCGCCGAAGGAGATCCTCGCCGCACTTCCCCGCCGGGACCGCGGGACGGGTCGCCCGACGAAGAAGGAGCGCCGCGAACTCGATCGGCTTCGCGGTTTCGACGACGACTGAGCAGGCCACTGAGCAGGGCGTCGTCTTCAGCGGTTGACAAAGTGTTGTGTTTTCCTAACACTTTGTTCCATGAGTCCGGTACGCCGCGGGGAAACGCTCCCCATCTACAACCGCATCCGCGTCCTGCGCGCGGAACGCGGGATGAGCCGCGCACAACTGGCCGAACTCATCGAGGTGAACCCTCAGACCGTCGGCGCCCTGGAACGAGGCGACCACTATCCGAGTCTCGATCTGGCCTTCCGGATCTGTGACGTGTTCGGGCTTCCGGTCGAGGCAGTGTTCTCCCGAACCGAGTTCACCCCGTTGTCGACCGAGTTGTACAAGCCTCGGAAGGGGGCCTGACGATGTCCACCCCGTCCCTGCTCGACCGTTACGAAGACCGCCGCACCCGCCGGTTCCTCGAGAACGAGAAACTCACTGCCGGATGGTTGCCGAACTGGCGCACCCAGCACCGCCGTCGCATTCTCGCCGGCACGGTCCTGGCGCTGATCGCGCTCATGTTCGCCACCGCGATCGCCTCGTACTTCACGATGTTCGCCGCCCTCGTCTGGCTGCCGGTCACGATCGCCTTCCTTCCGGTGTGGACCTGCTTGCAGATCGTGTCGGGGCGGCAGTCCGATGCGCCCCGCCACGCCCTCGACGAACGTGAGATCGCCGAACGCAACAGTGCCCGTTCGATCGGCCTGTCCGTGGCACAGGGACTGCTGATGCTCCCCGTCTTCACACTGCTGTGGAGCGCGTCGCTCGACACGCTCGATCATCGGGCACTCGCCTATTCCGCGGGCGGCTTCGTTCTCGCCTCGATACTGTTCAGTGGTTGCCTGCCCGCCGTTCTGCTCGCCTGGACCCGCCCCGACGACGACCCGGAGGACCTGCCGTGACACTGACGATCGACACTCTCTCGAAACGCTACGGCGACAAGATCGCTCTCGACGGCGTGAGCTTCGAAATCCGCCCCGGCGAACTGTTCGGTTTCGTCGGCAGCAACGGCGCGGGCAAGACCACCACGATGCGGATCATTCTCGGCGTCCTGGCCGCCGACTCCGGTGAGGTCCGCATCGACGGGCGGCCCGTCGACCTCGAGGTCCGCCGCACGATCGGATACATGCCCGAGGAACGCGGCCTGTACCCGAAGATGAAGGTCGGCAAGCAACTGTCCTACCTCGCTCGACTGCACGGCCTTTCGAATTCGGAGGCGACCGATGCGGTGCAGCGGTGGACCGAACGACTCGGGATCGCCGAACGTCTCGGCGATACCGTCGACGCACTCTCCCTCGGCAATCAGCAGCGTGTGCAGCTCGCCGCCGCGCTCGTGCACGATCCGAAGGTTCTCGTACTCGACGAACCCTTCTCCGGACTCGACCCCGTCGCGGTGGACGTCATGAGCGACGTCCTGCTGGAGAAGGCGAAAGAGGGTGTCCCGGTGGTGTTCTCGAGCCACCAACTCGATCTGGTCCAGCGTCTGTGCGACCGCGTCGGCATCATCGGCGCGGGCAGGATGCGCGCGCTGGGCACCGTCGACGACCTGCGCTCCGGAGGTGACGCACGGCTCGTCGTCCACGCGCCGCAGGCACCCCACGGGTGGGCGACAGGCCTGCCCGGGGTCACCCTGGCCGAGTACGAGACCGAACGCACCGTGCTGACCGTCGCCCCCGGAACAGACGACCAGCTGATCCTCAAGGCCGCCCTGGCCACCGGCCCCGTTCACGAGTTCTCACTCCGGCGCCCGTCCCTGACCGAACTGTTCCGAGAGGTGGTCGCCGCATGAGCGCCCCGCTGAGCAACGCCCGCGCGATCGGGCTCGTCGCCTCGCGCGAGTTCGTCACCCAGGTCCGTAAGAAGAGCTTCCTGATCAGCAACGCGATCATTCTGGTCGCGATCGTCGTCGGCATCGTCGCCACGTCGATCCTCTCCGGCGGCGACGACGATCGACCCACCGTCGGCGTCGTCGGGGCACCCGCGCTGCAGACGACGATCTCCTCCCTCGGCGAGACCATCGGTACTCCGCTCGACGTCTCCGAGGTCCCGGATGCCGGCACCGCCCGCGACCGGGTCGCCGCCGGCGATCTCGACGTCGCCCTCGTGCCCGGCGACGGAGCGAGCGTCACGGCGATCACCGAGTCGGAACTCGACAGCGAGGTCCGCGCGGTCGTCGAAGCCGCCGTCGTACAGCAGGCCCAGGCCACCGCGCTGACGGATCGCGGTGTCGATCCCGCCGCGGTCGCCGCCGACGTGTCCGCCGCGACCGTGACCGTCGACGCTCTCGACCCGCCGGATCCCGAACAGGGACAACGCGTCATCCTGTCGGTCATTGCCGTGATCCTGCTCTACATGCAGATCCTCATGTTCGGCATGTACGTCGCGATGGGTGTCGTCGAGGAGAAGTCCTCGCGGGTCGTCGAACTGCTGCTGTCCACCCTGCGTCCCCTGCAGTTGCTGTGGGGGAAGATCCTCGGTATCGGCGCGGTCGGGCTTCTGCAACTCACGGCCTACGGTGCGGTCGGTGTCGGCACCGCGCTCGCCACCGGCACCCTCACGATCACCGGCACCGCGCTCGGTGTCCTCGCCGGCACCCTCGGCTGGTTCGTCCTCGGGTTCGCCTTCTTCGCGGTGCTCTACGCCGCGGCGGGCTCGATGGTCTCCCGGCAGGAGGACGTCAACGCCACGTCCGGCCCACTGGTGATGATCATCCTCGCGATGTTCTTCGCGGCGTTCTCGTCCGTCGACGACCCCGACGCGGGGTGGAGCACCACACTGAGCTGGATTCCGCCCTTCTCGGCGATCCTCATGCCGCTGCGCATCGCCGCGGGTGTGGCCACCCCGGTGCAGATCGTCGGCACGATCGTGCTCATGCTCGCCGCGATCGGCGTGCTCAGCGTGATCGCCGCGCGGATCTACCAGCGATCGATCCTGCGCATCGGTCGGACGGTCACCTGGAAGGAAGCGCTCGGCCGATAACCGGAACGACCCGATCGGCGGGGAGGTTCTGTGCGGTTCCTCGCAGGAATCCGCACCGCGCCTCCCCGCCGTTTCGTCCGGTATAGGTTGACGTCGACCGACGACGACAGGTGGAGGCGAAGTGGCCGGTGGCAGGATCTCGGCGCAGGAGTTCATCGACACGGTGCTCGACCCGGGAAGTTTCGTCTCCTGGGACGTCCCGCCGATCGAGGTCGGCGCCGGGGAGAAGTACCGCGCAGATCTCGCCGGAGCCGCGGAGAAGTCCGGTGTCGACGAGTCCGTCGTCACCGGATCGGGCACCGTGCACGGTCGCCGAGTCGCGTTGATCGTGTGTGAATTCGCCTTCCTCGCAGGCTCCATCGGTGTCGCAGCCGCCGAACGTATCGTCACCGCGGGCGAACGCGCGACCGCCGAGGGACTTCCCCTGCTCGCGTCCCCGACCTCGGGGGGTACCCGCATGCAGGAAGGCACTCTCGCCTTCGTGCAGATGGTGAAGATCGCCGCCGCCGTCGCGGCGCACAAGGCCGCGCACCTCGGATATCTGGTGTACCTGCGCAATCCGACGACCGGTGGAGTGTTCGCCTCGTGGGGATCACTCGGGCACGTCACCGCTGCCGAGCCCGGCGCCCTCGTCGGCTTTCTCGGCCCCCGGGTCTACAAAGCGCTCTATCAGGAGGACTTCCCCGAGGGCGTGCAGACCGCCGAGAATCTCTACCGGCGAGGTGTCATCGACGGTGTCGTGCCCGTCGGCGGGGTACGCCAGGTGGTTCACCGTCTGCTGCGGGTGCTGGTCGAGCCCAGCCGGCCCGAGGTGACGGCGAGTCCGGCGATCACCACCGTCGACGCCGTCCCGGACATTCCCGCATGGCAGTCGGTGATGCTCAGCCGCCGTCCCGAACGACCCGGCATCCGGCATCTGCTGCGGCACGCGGCATCGGCCCAGGTTCCCCTGTCCGGAACGGGGGAGGGCGAATCCGACCGCACGGTGCTGTTGTCGCTCGCCCGGTTCCGCGGGGTCTCGTGCGTGATGTTCGGTCAGGACCGGTCCGGGCAGTCCCCCGAGCGGACGATGGGCCCGGGGGCGTTGCGGGAGGCACGCCGCGCGATGCGCCTCGCCGACGAATTGCGCCTGCCACTGGTACTCGTCATCGACACCCTGGGCGCATCGCTGTCGAAGGAGGCCGAGGAGCGCGGACTCGCGCCCGAGATCGCCCGCTGTCTCGCCGATCTCGTCACTCTCCGGAGCCCGACCGTGTCGGTGCTGCTGGGCCAGGGCACCGGTGGCGGCGCGCTCGCCCTCCTGCCCGCCGACCGGGTGCTGTGCGCGCAGCACGGCTGGCTTGCTCCACTCCCACCCGAAGGTGCCAGCGCGATCGTGCACCGCGACACCACCCACGCACCGGCCATGGCGCAGGATCAGGGGATCCGCTCCCGAGACCTGCTGCACAACGGCATCGTCGACGCGGTCGTCCCCGAAAAACCCGATGCCACCGAGGAACCCGTCTCGTTCGTCAAACGGGTCGGTGCCGCGGTCGCTCGCGAGCTCGCGGTGCTGACCGACGAACCGGCGGAGGACCGCTACCGGCGGCGGCTCGAGCGGTACCGGAAACTGGGAGTGCCCGACCTCCAGGGCTGAATTCCGTTCAGCTGCCTGCCACTCCGACGGACGCGGTGACCGCCACGAGCAGGGCAGCGTCGATGCTGTTCACCGCATCGCGTACCGCTTTCGCCGCCCATTCCCCTGCCGCGATCTCCTTCGCGCGACGCCGGACGGCGCGCTTGTTCTCGCCGGGCAGGATCTTCGGGACCGCGTCCGCGGCCGACAACAAGGCGATGAGCGCTGCGGTACGCGTGTCGGGAGCGCCGCCCTCGACCACGGCCGAGCGGATCCGTTCCCGAAGCTGCTCCCGGTACGTCCCGTCGGCGGCGGGCCAGCGCCGAGCGGGGAACACTCCGAGGACGGTGCGGGCCTCCTCGCGAACCCGACCGTGTGCCACGGCCCGCGACGCGAGCTTCTCCCGGACGCCTTTCGAGAACTTCTCGACGACGGTCGTGGGTTTCATCGGCTTCGAGGAGCCGAGGCGGCACACCGCGTCCGCGAGGAGTTCGTCGGCGGGCTCGGCGACGTCGCGAACGACCACTCGGCCCTTCCTCCCCCCGTCGCCTCCGGTCCCGATGCCGACGGTCTCGTCGAGTGCCAGTTCGAGGAGGATCGCCCCGGCGAGTGCGCGGGGGAATCTGATGCCGTCGACGAGAGGTCTGCCGGATTCGGCATCGACGAGGAGGACGAACAGATCTTCCGCGAGCAGCGACATGCCGCCAGGATATCGACGGTGTGCCGTTCGTCGCGTGGTGGCGCCCACCCGTCGCAGATGCCCTCCCACCCGGCGGCGGTCACATAGGGTGGTCGCGGCCACACCAGTCGGCGAGGAAGGACATCACGCAATGGGCTCGTACGAGGACGCGTTCCGCCGGAGCATCGAGGATCCGGAGGGATTCTGGCTCGAGGCCGCACAAGCGGTCGAGTGGGAGAACGCTCCGAGGCGGGCACTCGACGACTCCGCGGCACCGTCCTATCGATGGTTCCCGGACGGCAGCCTGAACACCAGTGTCAACGCCCTCGACCGGCACGTACGGGCCGGCCACGGCGATCGCCCCGCCCTGATCTGGGATTCGGCGATGCTTCCGGCCAAGCGCACCTACACCTACGCGGAACTGCTCGACGAGGTGGCGACCTTCGCCGGGGTGCTGCGCGATCAGGGGGTGACGGCCGGCGACCGGGTGATCATCTACATGCCGATGATCCCCGAGGCCGCGATCGCGATGCTCGCCTGCGCCCGGATCGGCGCCGTGCACTCGGTGGTCTTCGGTGGGTTCGCCGCCAAGGAACTCGCGACCCGCATCGACGACGCGAAGCCGGTCGTCCTCGTCACCGCCTCCGGGGGCCTCGAGCCGGGACGCACCGTCGAATACCTGCCGATCGTCGAGCAGGCGATCGGGTTGTCGCCGACACCGCCGCATACCGTGATCGTCAAGGATCGGGAGCAGATATCCGGTTCGGCAGCCGACTATCAGACGTCCTCGGCGGCGTGGTTCGACTGGGACGAACTGTGCGCCGACGCGGCACCCGCGGATGCGGTGACCGTCGCCGCGACCGATCCGCTCTACATCCTCTACACCTCCGGCACCACCGGTAAGCCGAAGGGCGTGGTCCGCGACAACGGCGGGCACGCGGTCGCTCTGACGTGGTCGATGCGCCACATCTACGACATCGGCGCCGGCGACGTCTGGTGGACGGCCTCCGACGTGGGCTGGGTGGTCGGCCACTCCTACATCGTCTACGGCCCGCTGCTGGCCGGCGCGACGACGGTGATGTACGAGGGCAAACCGGTCGGCACCCCCGATGCGGGTGCGTTCTGGCGGATCATCGCCGAGAACGGTGTCAAGGCGTTGTTCACGGCTCCCACCGCGATCCGTGCCGTGCGCAAGGCGGATCCGAACGCCGAGGAGCTGAGGAAATACCCGATCGACTCGCTGCAGACGCTCTTCGCCGCCGGCGAGCGCCTCGATCCGGACACCTACCACTGGGCGACGAAGGTGCTCGACCGTCCGGTCGTGGACCACTGGTGGCAGACCGAGACGGGCTGGGCGATCGCGGCCAATCTGCGCGGTCTCGAGCAGATGCCGCTCAAGGCCGGCTCTCCCACCGTCCCGGTACCGGGATACCGGGTGGAGATCGTCGACGGTGAGGGCGCCCCCGTCGACGCGAACACCGAGGGCAACATCGTCATCCGGCTGCCGTTGCCCCCGGGCACATTGACCGGACTGTGGCAGGACGAGGACCGCTACCACCGCTCCTACCTCGACACCTTCCCCGGCTACTACCTCACTGGCGATTCCGGTTACATCGACGAGGACGGTTACCTCTTCGTCCTCGGCCGAGCCGACGACGTGATCAACGTTGCCGGACACCGCCTTTCGACGGGAAGTATGGAGGCCGTGGTCGCCGCGCATCCCGCGGTCGCCGAGTGCGCGGTGGTCGGCATCCGCGACGAGCTGAAGGGGCAGCGCCCCTCCGGATACGTGGTGCTCAAGTCCGGTTCCGACATCGACCCCGAAGTGCTGCGCCGGGAACTCGTCGAGATGGTCCGTGATCAGATCGGCGCGGTGGCGACCTTCCGTGACGTGACGGTCGTCCCGGCCCTCCCCAAGACCCGGTCCGGCAAGATCCTCCGCAAGACGATGCGCCAGATCGCCGACCACGAGGAGTACACGGTGCCCTCGACGATCGAGGATCCGGCAGTGCTCGACGCCCTGAAGGAACAACTCGGCGGCTGACCGGCACGCCGCCGGAGTTCGCACACCCGGGCGGACGGATACTCGGTGCAGAACACGAGCATCCGTCCGCCCGGGTGTGTCTACGTCACTTGCGTCGGCGGCGCCGGACGATCAACAGCACGACCACGACGGCGAGGACCCCGCCGGCCGCGGCGATGAGATCGGGCCGGTTGCGGACCGCCTCGGCCTGTTCGGACGCGGACTGCTTGACCCTGGTGGGAACGTCGAGTCTGTCGGTGAGTTCGCCGACCGTCGCGGCGAGTTCGGCTCGTTGCCGCTCGATGTCGGCGACCTCGTCGGGGCGTCCACCGTTCTCGGATGTGGTCACTTCGTCGCTCCCTTCGCGGCATCGATGTCGGCGCGCACGCTGGCAACCGTGCGCTCCGGGACGGGCGGTGCGGCGTTCTTCGCCTTGGAGGCACCGACTGCCGCGAGGATCCCGCCGACTGCCAGCACGATCACCGCGACGATGAGCGCGGCGAGCCATGGGTCGAGAGCGGTGGCCAGGCCCAGAACCGCGGTGGCGATGAGGGTCGCGAACCCGAGGAACAGCAGGATGGCGCCCGCACCCGAGATCCCCACCCCCACTCCGATGCGGGTTCCCTTGGACTTGACCTCCTCGAGGGCGTGCGAGACCTCGGTACGGACGAGTGTCGAGACCTGCGCGGTGAGCCGCTCGGTGAGTTCGACGGTGGACAGATCCTTCGACTGTTCGGCGACCGGGCGTGACGTACCGGACGATTGGGACATCAGGGCTTCCTTTCCGTCTCGGACCCGACAGCGTCACCTGATTCGGCACTGTGGGCCTTCCGCAACTTCCTCCCGTGTTCCACGAACTCCTTCTGTTTGGCGGCGTTCTTCTCGATCACACGCGAATCACGTTCGGGCAGTTGCAGGACCTCCTCGGCAGGCATCCCGGCCTGCAACTGTCGGCCGCGTTCCATCTCCGCGTCGAACTCGGCGCCGAACAGCAAGGCCACGTTGGTGATCCACAACCACAGCAGGAAGATCACAGCACCGGCGAGCGAGCCGTAGGTCTTGTTGTAGCTGCCGAAATTGGAGACGTAGAACGCGAAGCCCACCGAGGCCAGGATCCACACCACGATCGCGATGAGCGATCCGAGACTGATCCAGCGGAACTTCGGCTGGGCCACATTGGGGGTCGCGTAGTACAGCACCGCCACGAGGACGACGACCAGCAGGAGCATCACCGGCCACTTGGCGATGTTCCACACGGTCACCGCGGTGTCGCCGAGACCGATGACGTCGCCGATCGCGCGGGCGACGGGACCACTGACCACCAGCATCAGGACAGTCGCGCCGACCGCGACCAGCGCCAGGGCGGTCACCAGCAGCATCAGCGGACGCAGCTTCCAGACCGGCCGGCCCTCCTCGATCTCGTAGATCCGGTTCATGGCACGACCGAACGCGCCGACATACCCCGAGGCCGACCACAGAGCGCCGAGAATACCGACGACCAGGGCGAATCCGGCAGTGGGCGCGGCGACGAGTTGTTCGATCGGACCCCTCAGGGTGTCGACGGCGGAGGACGGGCCGAGATCCTCGATCATCCCGAGCACGGTGTCCACCGTGGACTGTCCCTGCCCGAACACGCCGAGCAGCGAGACCACCACGAGCAGGGCGGGGAAGAGCGAGAGCACCGCGTAGTAGGTCAATCCCGCTGCGACATCGGTGCACTGATCATGACTGAACTCGCGGATCGTTCTGCGCAGCACATACTTCCACGACGTCTTGGACAGGTCTGTGGGAGAGTCCGGCTTGTGCGGGTCGTCGGGCGCGAGGGTGGCGCCGGACGTCCGCTCGTCTCCACGATCGGCTTCCATAGTGCTGCGAGTACCCCGGCTCGCCCGAGCATCAAACGCTTCCGCGCGACACCGGAATCCGCCGTACGATGCCGCTCATGGCCGACACCTCAATCGAAGGATCCCCCGACTGTTTCGCGGAGATCGCATCGCTGCTCGATTATCCGATGTTCATCGTCACCACCTCCGACGGCGAGGAACGCAGCGGCTGCCTGATCGGGTTCGCGACCCAGAGTTCGATCGACCCGGCACGATTCCTCGTGGCGCTGTCGGACAAGAACCGGACCTTCCGGGTGGCCTCGAAAGCCGAGCACCTCGCCGTGCACGTCCTGAACCGGGCGGATCGTGAACTGGCGGAACTGTTCGGCGAACAGACCGGCGACGAGATCGACAAGTTCGATCGCTGCTCGTGGCACGAGGGTCCGTACGGTCTGCCCGTGCTGGACGGTCCGCGCGCCTGGTTCGTCGGGCGGGTCCTGGGGACCTTCGCCACCGGCGATCACGTCGTCTTCGTTCTCGAACCCGAACGAGGAGACATCCGCGACGGTTCGGATCGGTTGCTGACCTTCGAATCCGTGAGCGATCTCGACGCCGGCCACGGTGCCTGACATGCGCCGAACTCCGGAGAATGATCTCATCGGCGGTATGCAACGACTCGACGGCGGTCCGGACGAGCCGCGCACCCTCGACGAGGATCGGTTGCGCGCTCTGTATGCCTACCCGGACGAACTCACCGAACCGTGGATACGGATCAACTTCGTCTCCTCCCTCGACGGAGCCGTGTCCGTCGAAGGACGGTCGGGTGCCCTGGGGTCCCCCGCCGACAAGAAGGTCTTCGGTCTGCTGCGCGAACTCGCCGACGTGATCCTCGTGGGTGCGGGAACCGTCCGCGCCGAGAACTACGGCGGGGCGCGTACGAGCGACGCGCTGCGGGCACGCCGGGAACAGGCGGGCCTGACCCCGATTCCGCCCGTCGCCGTGGTCACCGCCTCCTGCGATCTCACGCCCGAACTGCGATTGTTCACCGATACGGACATTCCGCCGGTCGTGTTCACGACGGCGCGGGCACCGGAAGCCGCCCGGCGGGCCGTGCAGGAGGCGGGTGCGGATCTCCGCGTGATCTCCGAGGACGACATCGACGGCCGCACCCTGCGCGCCGCGCTGGCCGGAGCCGGGTGGACGCGGGTGCTGTGCGAAGGCGGTCCCCGCTTGTTCGGCCGCATGATCGACGACGGGATCGTCGACGATCTGTGCTTGACGTGGGCACCGGTTCTCACCGCAGGTGGCGCGGGCAGGATCGCGACCTCCCCCGCCCCCGTCCTGACCCCGCTGCGGCGTGCACATCTGATCTGCGACGACGACGGCACCCTGCTCACCCGCTGGGTGCGACCCGATGCTCTGGAAGGAGAAAGCGATGGCCGATGACGATGTGGTGGAGGGTACGGACACTTCCGACGAGCTGATCGAGCGACTCGCCGAGATCGCCTCCGATCGGGAGCTGGCGCTCGGCTGCGCGGAGTCGCTCACCGCGGGCACCCTCGCGGCCCGGCTCGGGGCGGCGAAGGGCAGCTCGGACTGGTTCCGCGGTGGCATCGTCGCGTACTCACGGGAGGTCAAGTACGGCCTTCTCGACGTACCCGAAGGCCCGGTCGTGAGCGAGAGTGCGGCGCGCACGATGGCGGAGAGCACCGCCCGTCTGCTGGGTGCGGACATCGTCGTGGCCGTGAGTGGCGCGGGTGGCCCGGATCCGCAGGACGGCCGCCCGCCGGGGACGGTCTGTTTCGCCACGACCGCACCCGACGGAACCCGCAGCGAAGAACAGCACTTCGACGGCGATCCCGAGAAGGTCCTCGCGAAGACGGTGCGGCACGCCTTGTCGTTGCTCGTCGAGCGGGCATCCGCCTGAAATTCGGATGCGGCTCCCTGCCTACGGGACCTAACCTGACGACCATGCGCGTCGTCTTCACGAAAGGTCCCGGCATCGGGTACGAGATCGCGGTGCATCGCGAGATCGGACCGGAACTCGCTCCGCGCAACGGCCCGGGTGGTCACCCCTATCTCCCCCACGACCTCGTGCATCTGCTGGTCGAGGCGGAGGCGGGTATCGAACTCGGCGTCTTCGGGCAGATGGCCGCGGGCGACAACGGCCTGTTCTGGCCCGCCGACAATGCCGAGCGGACCCGGGCGGGCCGGCGCCGGCGCTCGAAGAAGCACACGATGTCACCGCGTGCGGAGTCCGACATGATCAGGTCCGAGGAATTGGCACGGATCGCGGTCCCGCTGTGGGAGGTGCAGCGAGGTCGGGCCCGTGCACTGCCCGCCTACGTCTCGGCGGAGGACGTCTCGCCGGTGGTCGAGCGGATCGTGGCCCGGCTCGACGACTACGCCGACCGGTGGCACGCGCTACCGGTCGGCGGGTCGCTGACGTTGACCTGGCCGGTCCCGACGCAGGGCCGGCAGTGACACGGTCACAGAACCGACGGTGAGACGTCCAGGGTCGTCCGGTCGAGGCTCGCGAGCAGATCGAATTGCGGTCCGGTCCTCGGCAACTCGAAGCGATAGAAGTACCGCGCGGCCGCGCGCTTGCCGTCGAAGAAGTCGCCCTCCCTGTCGCCGACCGCAAGGAGTTGCTCGAGCCAGATCCACGCGACCACGACGTGCCCGACGGCTTCGAGATAGACCGACGAATTCGCCAGAGCGACAGCGGGATCCCCGGTCGACCACAGGGCGGCGGTGGTCTGCGCGACTCGCGTGACGGCAGCACCGAGCTGCTCGGCGTAGGCGGCGGCGTCGCCACCGGCCCGGACGGCACGCGCGACGGTCTCCCCCACGACTTCGCCGAGCAGCGCGAGAGCGGCACCTCCCTGCATGATCACCTTGCGGCCGAGCAGGTCGAGCCCCTGGATGCCGTGCGTGCCTTCGTGGATCGGGTTGAGGCGGTTGTCGCGGTAGAACTGCTCGACGTCGAACTCGCGGGTGTAACCGTAGCCGCCGAGCACCTGGATGGCGAGACTGTTGGCTTCGAGACACCACTGCGACGGCCACGATTTCGCGATGGGCGTGAGCAGGTCCAGCAGGAGTCCGGCGCGAGCACGAGCGTCCTCGTCGGCAGCCGTGCGCTGTTCGTCCACGAGCTTGGAGCAGTACAACCCGAGTGCCAGAGCACCTTCGACATATGCCTTCTGCGCCAGCAACATTCGACGCACGTCGGCGTGCTCGACGAGGGGAACCTGCGGCGACTCCGGATCCTTCGCCCCGAGCGGCCGGCCCTGGCTGCGGGTGCGGGCGTAGTCGAGCGACTGCAGATATCCGGCGTATCCGAGGGAGGTGGCGAGGAAGCCGACGCCGATCCGCGCCTCGTTCATCATGTGGAACATGTACGACAGGCCCTTGTGCGGTTCACCGAGCAGATAGCCCACCGCACCTGCCTCACCGCCGGGTGTGTGGACGCCCTCGCCGAAGTTGAGGAGGGTGTTGGTGGTACCCCGGTTGCCCATCTTGTGGTTCAGGCCGACGAGCGCGACGTCGTTGCGCTCGCCGAGGGTGCCGTCGGCCTCGACGAGGAATTTCGGGACGATGAACAGCGAGATACCCTTCACGCCCGCGGGTCCGCCGGGGATCTTCGCCAGCACGAGATGCACGATGTTCTCGGTGAGTTCGTGGTCGCCACCGGAGATCCACATCTTGGTGCCGGTCAGCCGGTAGGTTCCGTCCGCAGCGGGGACGGCCTTGGTGGTGATGTCGGCCAGCGACGAACCTGCCTGCGGTTCCGACAGGCACATGGTTCCGAAGAACCGGCCTTCGAGCATCGGAGGAACGAACCTCGAGATCTGCTCGTCGCTGCCGTGGGCCACGAGCAGACTCGCGTTCGCCGCTGTGAGGAAGGGATAGGCGGAAGTCCCGGCGTTCGCGGCCTGGAACCACGCCATCGATGCGCGTTGCACCGTCACCGGCAGCTGCATCCCCCCGTGTTCCTCGTCGAATCCGCCGGCGAGAAGCCCGGCCTTCGAGAACATTTCGAGGGCTTCCTTGACCTCGGGAACGATCTCGACGCGACCGTCCTCCCCGATGCGGGGCTCCTGCGCGTCGGCCTTCTTGTTGTGGGTCGCGAAGTGCTTGACCGCGATGTCGGCGCTCAGGTCGAGTACTGCGTCGAAGGTCTCACGAGAGTGCTCGGCGAAGCGTTCACGGCGAGTGAGGGACTCGACGTCGAGCCAGTCGTAGAGGAGAAAGTCCAGGTCGCGGCGGGACAGGATGGGAGAGGGCATCGAAATCCTTTCGGGCGACGCGGGGACCCGGCCGCAACAGAAACGAACTAAGCGCTCACTCAGTAGACCAACGCGGGTGCATGATGTCAACGACACCCTCTCCGCGACCTGCACAGGACGGACCCCGTGACCGACACACCCGCGCCCGCCACCGACGCTCCCGCGACCGGCGACTCCCTCGCCGCCGCTCTTCCCGGCGGTGGATCGGAAGTCGCCCGTCGGCTCGTCGCCTCCGCCGTCGAATCCTTCGCCCGCCGCGGCTACCACGCCACCACCACCCGCGACATCTCGATCGGCGCGGGTCTGAGCCCCGCCGCGCTGTACGTGCATTTCCCCTCGAAGGAGGCGGTGTTGTTCGAGGCTGGCCGCAACGGCCACCTCCACGTTCTCGACGAGGTCGAGAAGGCTGCCGCCGGTGCGACCGATCCCGTCGAGCGGATCCGAGCGATCGTCGACCGGTTCGTGCGGATCCACGCCGTCCACCACACCACCTGCCGCGTCGCCCAGTACGAACTGCACGCACTCTCGGAGGAGCACTACCGTGAGATCGCCGAGATCCGCCGGCGCACCGACACCGCCGTCCGCGAGGTGATCTCGGCAGGTGTGGACAGCGGCGCCTTCAGGGTCGCGGACGTCCCCACCGCCGCACTCGCCATCCTGTCGCTGGGGATCGACGTCGCTCGCTGGTATCGCCCCGGCCGCACGGATGTCGACGACCTCGCCCGCAACTACGTCGACCTGGCGCTGTCGATGCTCGGAGCGTCCCCGCACTGACCCCCATACGCGAACGAGGCTCGCAAGACCGGTCTCGGATCCGGTATTGCGAGCCTCGGAACGATGGTGCTAGCCCCTGAGCGGGCGGTGTTATCCGACGCCGAGCAGGTCGATGACGAAGACCAGTGTCTTGCCCCCGAGCGGATGCCCGGAGCCTGCGGGACCGTACGCCAGTTGCGGCGGCACCGTGAGCTTGCGGCGTCCACCGACACGCATGCCCGGGATTCCCTCCTGCCACCCCGGGATCAGGCGTCCCAGGGGGAACCGGACGGAGTCGCCACGAGCGAACGACGAGTCGAACACCTCGTTGGTCTCGTACTCCACGCCGTGGTAGTGGACGTCGACGACGCCACCGGGCTGTGCCTCGTCGCCGTCACCGATCGTGATGTCCTCGATCACGAGATCGGCGGGCGCCGGACCGGTCGCCGGCTCGACTGTGGGCGGCTCCGGCGGCACCTGCACGTCGAGCAGGTCGATGATGAAGACCAGCGTCTTGCCCGACAGGCGATGACCGGATCCGGCAGGTCCGTAGGCGAGCTCCGGGGGGATGGTCAGCTGGCGACGGCCGCCGACCCGCATGCCCGGGATGCCCTCCTGCCAACCGGCGATCAGACCGGACAGCGGGAAGGTGATGGACTCACCACGGCCCCACGACGAGTCGAACTCTTCACCGGTGTCGAACTCGACCCCGACGTAGTGCACCTCGACCTTCGAGCCGGGTTCCGCTTCGGCACCGTCGCCGACCACCAGGTCCTTGATGACCAGATGAGTGGGGGCGGGGCCCTCCTGGAACTCGATTTCCGGCTTTGTCATGCGTGTCTCCTCGTCGGGATTCGGTCGAGTGTTCCGGTCGCTACGAGGGTCAGCGCTCCTCGAGGGAAGTGTACGGGCGCTCGGTGTAGCCGGTGTAGATCTGACGCGGACGGCCGATCTTCAAGGTCGGGTCCGAGTGCATCTCACGCCAGTGCGCGATCCAGCCGGGCAGGCGGCCGAGAGCGAACAGCACCGTGAACATGCGGTCGGGGAAGCCCATCGCACGGTAGATCAGACCCGTGTAGAAGTCCACGTTCGGGTACAGCTTGCGCTCGATGAAGTAGTCGTCCGTGAGGGCGGCCTCTTCGAGCTTCATGGCGATCTCGAGCAGTTCGTCGCCCGCACCGAGCTTCTTCAGGATGCGATCGGCGGTCTTCTTGACGATCGCGGCGCGCGGATCGTAGTTGCGGTAGACGCGGTGCCCGAAGCCCATGAGCTTCACGCCGTCTTCCTTGTTCTTGACCTTGCGGACGAAGTCCGTGACGTCGCCGTCGGACTTCTGGATGCCATCGAGCATCTCCAGCACGGCCTGGTTGGCGCCGCCGTGCAGCGGGCCCCACAGCGCGTTGATGCCGCCCGAGATGGACGTGAAGAGGTTGGCGTCGGACGAGCCGACGAGACGCACCGTCGACGTCGAGCAGTTCTGCTCGTGATCGGCGTGCAGGATGAGCAGCATGTCGAGTGCCTGGACGATCTCGGGATCGATCTCGTACGGCTCGGCCGGGAAGCCGAACGTCATGCGCAGGAAGTTCTCGACCAGCGACAGCGAGTTGTCGGGGTAGAGGAAGGGCTGCCCGACCGACTTCTTGTACGCGTAGGCGGCGATCGTCGGCAGCTTGGCGAGCAGACGGATCGTCGACAGCTCGACCTGCTCGGAGTCGTCCGGATCGAGGGAGTCGGGGTAGTAGGCCGACAGCGCGTTGACCGCGCTCGACACGACCGGCATCGGGTGCGCGTTGCGCGGGAAACCGTCGAAGAACCGCTTGAGGTCCTCGTGCAGCAGGGTGTGGCGGCGGATCTTGTCGGTGAAGACCTCGAGCTGCTCCGTGGTCGGCAGCTCACCGTAGATCAACAGGTAGCTGACCTCGATGAACGTCGACTTCTCGGCGAGCTGCTCGATCGGGTATCCGCGGTACCGCAGAATGCCCTGCTCGCCGTCGATGTACGTGATCGCCGACTTGGTCGAGGCGGTGTTGACGAAACCCGGGTCGAGGGTGGTGTACCCGGTCGCCGCGAGGAGCTTGCCCAGCTCGATCCCGTCATTACCTTCCGTCGCCTTGGCGATAGACATCGTGTGTTCGCCACCGGGGTAGCTGAGGGTGGGGTTGGTGTCATTCTCAGCGGGCACGAAGGATCCCTCTCAAGCTCAGACCTACGAGAAACTTCCGAACATTCACGTAGAACCTAGCCGTAGCGCGGCGTGTGCGCTCCGGCAGGGTCCGTCGAAAGTCCCCGAGCGGTGTGTGGTCCATGTGGGTTCCGAACGCTCGACCGTACCCTCTGCGACAGCGCCGCAAGGCCGGCACACGCCGATAACCTGCGGCAATACTACCCGGGTCCGCATCGAGTCGGACACGGGACCCGGGCATGCGCCCGCGACGCACCGGGTCCTCGGTCCCTGCCCTCGTCTACGGCACCGCGTGGAGCACGTCGACGAGAGCGGCCGTGGCCTCGGCGACCGGGCCGCCCTCGAGCGGCGCGTCCGGGTGCCCCGTGGTGGAGTCCGACAGGATCACCAGCAGGAGCGGGTCGCCCTCGGGTGACCACACCGCACCGGCATCGTTCACGGTCCCGTGCATCCCTCCCCCGGTCTTGTCCGCGGAAGTCCAGCCCGGTGGAAGCCCCGCCCGGATCCGGGTGTCCGAGGTGGTGGTCGCGCGCATCCAGCCCAGCAGTGTGCGTTGCTGCGCGGCCGGCAGAGCCGAACCCAGCAGCACCGCCTCGAAGCCCCGGGCGAGGCCGGAGGGGGTGGTCGTGTCACGCTCGTCGCCGCGGTCGGCGGTGTTGAGTTCGGGCTCCCACCGGTCGAGGCGCGTGGCGCCGTCACCGACGGAGCGCGCGAAGGCGGTGATCGCGTCGGGCCCACCCAGGCGGCGCAGCAACAGGTTGCCGGCGGTGTTGTCGCTCCGTGTCAGCGCGGCGTCGCACAGACGATCGATCGTCATCACCCTCCCCTGATGCTCGGAGGTCACCGGCGAGTGCACGACGATGTCCTGCGGATCGATCGGTACGGCCTCGTCCAGCCGGAGCGCGCCCTCGGATTCGAGCCGGAGGATCGCGGCTGCCGCGTAGACCTTGAACGTCGAGCACATCGCGAACCGGTCGTCCGCCCGGTAGGCGTAGGTGCGGCCGGATGCCGTCGAACGGGCATGGACGCCGAGCCGGACGACGTAGCGATCCTCGATCGCGGCGAAGCGATCGTCGAGCGCCCTCGAGAGCACGACTGTCTCGGGGGCATCGGCGTCCGGGGGCCCGGCCACCCTGCCGGGCTTCGGCGACCCGCATGCGGCTGTGGCCGACATCGCCGACAGCGCAGTGAGAGCAGAAATGAACCTCCTGCGGGACAAGCCGATTCGTGAGGATTCGAATGTCGTGGTCATGCCGACACGAGACCATCGGGAGAGCGGCGAGCGCCAATAGCGACCCGGCCCGCGATCGGGTCGCAGAGGCTATCGACGCAGGTGGAGGCGACAGGAACCGGGAAAGAATCCCGGCGGGAAATACGGAAACGCCGACGGGCCGATCGGCACTGCTTGAATCTCCCCATGGACCTCATCCGCCATCTCCGCTTCTTCGTCACGGTCGCGGACGAACGTCATTTCGGTCGCGCGGCCGCAACACTCGACATGACACAACCCCCTCTGTCACAAGGGCTTCGGAAACTGGAGCAGCATCTCGGCGCCGAACTCGTGCATCGCACCCGGCAGGGAGCGGTGCTCACCCCTGCGGGCGCCGAACTGCTCCCACGCGCCCGCCTCCTCGTCGACGACGCCGATCGTTTCCTGGCCGAGGCCGGGCGTGTGGCTCGTTCCCGGGGCCTTCTGCACTGGGGTGCCACCCATGCTCTCCCCTGCCGCCTGGTCACCCTGTGCGTCGCAGCACTGCGCGGACACGGGGAGGCGACGGTCTCGACGCGGTCCGCGACCACGGTCGAACTCGTCGAGGCTGTGCGCTCGGGCATGTGCGACCTCGCCGTCGTCGAACATCCGGCTCTGACCGAGGGACTCGAAGCCGGTCCGGTCGTCAAACTCCGCCGATGGGTACTCGTGCCTTCGGACCATCGCAGTGCGCACTCCGACCGCCCGCGCCTGCCGATGCTCTCCGACCTGACGTTCGCGGCGCCGCCCCGCACCGGAAACCCGGCATCCTTCGACGCAGTCCAGGACCTGCTGCGCGAACGAGGGCTCGATGTGGACACGAGCCCGGCGACGGACGACCGCGCGGTCCTCGCCGCGGTGGCCGCCGGCACCCACTTCGGAATCTCGACCTCACCACCCGGATCGGCTCCCGGGGTGGCGTGGCTGGACTGGGCCCCGCCCGCTCTCGCCCTTCGCGTGCGGATCGTGTGGCGACCGGGAACCGGCGCGGACCGGCACGTCGCCGCCCTCGACCGGGTGCTGTTCAAGGAGAGGATCCGATGAACGGTCCGGGACGTGACACTGCCGCCGAACGGATCCGGGCCGTGTTCGCCGATGCGGGATGTACGGGATGGTTGCACGCTCGCCGGTGTTCGGACCCCCGCGCGACGACGATATCGGTACGCGGGAACGACCGAGTGGTTCTCGCCTCGGTGTACAAACTTCCACTGTTCCTCGCCTTCTGCGCATCGGTGGACGCGGGGCGGCTCGACGCGACGGAACAACTGCGGATCGTGCCGTCGGAGTGCACCCCGGGACCGACCGGGATCGCGAGGTTCCACGATCCGGTGACGATGAGCAGGCGCGATGTTGCCGCATCGATGATGACGGTGTCCGACAACGCCGCTGCCGACGTGCTGCTGGGAGAGATCGGTACGAGCGTCGTCGAGGACCTGCTCGGGCGACTCGGACTCACCCGCACCCGGATCGTCGGGGGCACCGCGGACATCTACCGGCGTCTCGTCGAGGAGACCGACAGTCACACCACCGTCGAGGCGTTCCGGGCGCTCACCGACGACGACGCGGCATGGACGGTGTCGGCGTACGACCCGGCCTACACGAGCGCGACCACACCCGAGGAGATGACGCGACTGCTCGATGCCGTGTGGTCCGGCTCGGTACTGTCGCCCGAGAGCACGGCCTTCGCGCAGCAGGTGATGCGCGCTCAGATCTGGCCGCATCGCATCGCGTCGGGGTTCCCCCATCGCGGGGTCGCGGTGGCCGGTAAGACGGGCACGATCGGCATCATCCGCAACGAGGTGGCGGTCGTCGAATTCCCCGGTGAGTACCCGATCGCGGTTGCGGTGTTCACCCGGGCCGCTCGCGCGGATCCGGTGCTGCCGGTGGTCGATGCGGCGATCGGCGAAGCCGCGCGGATCGCCGTCACCGAGTTGCGCGCGCCTCTCCCCGACCGAATCGCCGAGTCGTTCTCAGCCGAGAGTGCGTGAGACCCGGTAGCGGACGAAGGCCGGGAAGGCGACGACGCACACGAGCGTGCCGACGATCACGAGCGCACCACCACCCGCTGCCGCCACGGCGGTACCTGCGGCCGCTGCGGCCGCACCGTGGAGTACGTCGCCGATGCGGGGTCCACCGGCGACGACCACGATGAACACGCCCTGCAACCGGCCGCGCATCTCGTCGGTCGCGACCGTCTGGAGCATCGTCGAGCGGAAAGCAGCCGACACCATGTCGACCGCGCCGCCGAAAGCCAGGAAGAACAGCGCGACCCACAACAGCAGACCGCTGCCGCCGGGCTCGGCCCACCACACCGCGAGACCGAAACCCACCATGGCGGCACCCCACAGGAGGATGCACACGATCACGGCGAGCCCTTGTCGCTGTACCCGCGGCAGCCACCCCGAGAAGACGCCGCCGAGCACCGCGCCCACCGACATCGCGGCGAAGAGGAGACCGAGCGCGAAACCGCCCTGGACCGGATCCCCGAACGATTCGTGGGCGATCTGCGGGAACAGCGCCCGCGGCATTCCGAAGACCATCGCGACGATGTCGACGACGAACGACGCCAGCAGGATCTTCTGTCCGGACAGATACCGGAAGCCGTCGAAGACCGCGCGCAGACCGGCGCGGGTCACCTCGCCGAGTGGACGGATCGCGGGCAGTTTCGCCACCGCCCACAGGGTCGCGAGCAGCAGGATCGCGTCCAGCAGATAGAGGGTGGACAGTCCGATCACCGGAATGAGGGCTCCGGCGAACAGGGGTCCGGCGATGGCCCCGAACTGCACGACCGTCATGTTCAGCGAGGTCGCTGCCGCGATCTGCCCCGTGGGGAGCAGTCTCGGGATGATCGCGGCGCGGGTCGGCTGGTTGACGGCGAAGAAGGCCTGCTGCACCGAGAACAGGCACAGGAGCACCCACACGTTGTCCAGTCCGCTCACCGCGTTGACCCACAGCAGCACCGACGTCAGACCGAGCCCGGTGGAGGTGACGAGGAGGAGTGTGCGGCGATCCATGGCGTCGGCGAGTGCCCCGCCCCACAGCCCGAACATCACGAGCGGCACGAGTCCGAACACTCCGGTCAGGCCCACATAGGCGGAACTGCGGGTGATCTCGTAGATCTGCTGGGGTACCGCGACCACGGCCATCTGGGCGCCGATGACGGTGACGATCCCGGCCCACCACAGCCGGGAGTAGTCCTTGTTGCGAAGTGGTGTGGTGTCCGCGAGCAGACGCCTCACGGTTGCAGGCGCTCGGCGATCCAGCGACCGTCGACGGACCGGGTCCGGACCCGGTTGTGCAATCGGTTCGGGCGTCCCTGCCAGAACTCGACCGATTCGGGCACGATCCGGAATCCACCCCAGAACGCCGGCACCGGTATGTCGTCGTCGATGTCGTACTGCTCGGCCGCCTCGACGAGAGCGCGCTCGAGTTCGACCCGGTCGCCCACCGGCCGCGACTGCTGCGAGGCCCACGCGCCGAGACGCGATCCGCGCGGGCGCGTGCGCCAGTACGCGAGCGTCTCGTCGTCCGGCACCCGCACGACCGGTCCCCGGACCGTGACCTGCCTGTATATCGGCAGCCAGAGGAAGGTCGCCGAGGCGTAGGGCCGGGCGGCGAGATGCCGCCCCTTGTCGGACTCGAAGTTGGTGTAGAAGGCCAGACCGTCGGCGTCGATCTTCTTGCAGAGCACCGTGCGGGTCGCCGGGTGGCCGTGTTCGTCGACGGTCGCGAGCACCATCGCATTGGGCTCGGGCACAGCTGCGGCGACGGCCGCGGCGAACCACGTGCGCAGCAGTCGATCCCACCCACCGGTGAGATCCGCGGGCTCGACGTCGCGGTCGTCGACGGAGGCACCGGACGGCCCGTCCCCGGTGACATCGGGGGTGTAGTCGACGCGCATGGTCGCGAGTTCGTCTCCCTCGGGACGCGGCAGCGGGATATCGGACGGCACGTACGACGACGCTACTCCGGGCGGTCGACGGGTCGCGGGGAGACCATGAGGACTACAGTTTTCGGCGACGACCCGAGTGGGGCGCCGGTCACAACCCGACGGTGTCCTCATTCCACCGACAGTGCGGCTCGGACCGGGCCGTGCTCGAACGAGGAGAGCCCAACCGTCATGGCAGCGCGCGCGTCAATTCCCGAAGATTTCGTCGCAGGACTCGAAGGCGTGGTCGCTTTCACGAGCGACATCGCCGAACCCGACAAGGACGGTGGCGCACTGCGCTATCGCGGGGTCGACATCGAAGAGCTCGTCGAGAAGGGCGTGACCTTCGGCGACGTGTGGGCACTGCTCGTCGACGGCGAGTTCGGCCGTGGCCTGCATCCGGCCGAGCCGTTCCCGCTGCCGATCCACACCGGCGACGTGCGCGTCGACGTCCAGGCCGGCCTCGCGATGCTCGCACCCATCTGGGGCTTCCGTCCCTTGCTCGACATCGACGACGCCACCGCCCGCGACAATCTCGCCCGCGCCGCAGTGATGGCCCTGTCCTATGTCGCCCAGTCCGCCCGCGGCATCTACCAGCCCGCCGTGCCGCAGCAGCGCGTCGACGAGGCGTCCACCGTCACCGAACGGTTCATGGTGCGCTGGAAGGGCGATCCCGATCCCAAGCACGTCGAGGCGATCGACGCCTACTGGGTCTCGGCCGCCGAGCACGGGATGAATGCGTCGACGTTCACCGCCCGGGTCATCGCCTCGACCGGCGCCGACGCGGCCGCCTCGCTGTCCGGTGCCGTCGGCGCGATGTCCGGTCCGCTGCACGGCGGAGCCCCGGCCCGGGTGCTGCCGATGATCGAGGAGACCGAGCGCACCGGCGATCCGCGCGCGCTGGTCAAGGGCATCCTCGACCGCAAGGACAAGCTCATGGGTTTCGGTCATCGCGTCTACCGCGCCGAGGACCCGCGCGCCCGGGTACTGCGCGCCACCGCGCAGCGCCTGAACGCTCCGCGCTTCGAGGCAGCGGCCGCGCTCGAGCAGTCCGCCCTGACCGAGCTGCGCGAACGCCGCCCGGATCGGGCGATCGAGACCAACGTCGAGTTCTGGGCCGCGGTGATCCTCGACTTCGCGGAGGTGCCCGCCGCGATGATGCCCGCGATGTTCACCTGCGGACGCACCGCCGGCTGGTGCGCGCACATCCTCGAACAGAAGCGCCTGGGCAGGCTCGTGCGTCCCGCTGCCATCTACACCGGTCCGGATCCGCGATCCGCGTCCGAGGTCGTCGGCTGGGATTCGATCCGACATCGCTGACCCTTCGTCCTGTCGGTGCAGGGTGAGCGCCCGGCCGGGGGTCCGGCGGGGCGGTCTAGACTACCTGTGCACCATGTCCCTCGACGCTTAGGACACGCATTCCGATGGCAGACGCTTCACCGATCATTCCCACCGACCTGAAGCCTGCGGACGGCCGCTTCGGTTGCGGCCCGTCCAAGGTTCGTCCCGAGCAGCTGCAGTCGCTGGTCGATGTCGGCGCTTCGGTGTTCGGCACCAGCCACCGGCAGAAGCCGGTCAAGGATGTCGTCGCCCGTGTCCGCTCGGGTCTGCGCGAGCTGTTCTCGCTGCCCGACGGCTACGAGGTCGTGCTCGGCAACGGTGGCACCACCGCGTTCTGGGACGCAGCTGCCTTCGGCCTGATCCGGGAGCGCTCGCAGCACTTCACCTACGGCGAGTTCTCGTCCAAGTTCGCGACGGTCGCGAAGAAGAACCCGTTCGTCGGTGATCCGATCGTCGTGGGTTCGGAGCCCGGCTCCGCCCCCGAGATCGTCGCCGACGCCTCGGCCGATCTCATCGGCTGGGCGCACAACGAGACCTCCACGGGTGTCGCGGTGCCCGTGCAGCGGCCTGCCGGTTCCGACAACGCTCTGATCGCGATCGACGCCACCTCGGGTGCCGGCGGTCTGCCGGTGAACATCTCGGACGCCGACGTGTACTACTTCGCTCCGCAGAAGTGCTTCGCCGCCGACGGTGGTCTGTGGATCGCTCTGATGAGCCCGGCAGCGCTCGAGCGCGTCGCCGAGATCGAGGCGACGGGTCGCTACACCCCCGAGTTCCTCTCGCTGCCGATCGCCGTGGACAACAGCTCGAAGGATCAGACCTACAACACGCCTGCGCTGGCCACGCTGCTGCTGTTCCTCGACCAGATCGAGTGGCTCAACGGCAACGGCGGGCTCGACTGGGCCGTCGCTCGCACGAAGGACTCGTCCTCGCGCCTGTACGAGTGGGCCGACGCCTCCGAGTACGCGACGCCCTTCGTCACCGATCCCGCACTGCGCTCGCAGGTCGTGGGAACCGTCGACTTCGACGATTCGATCGACGCCGCCCGCGTCGCGAAGATCCTGCGCGCCAACGGGATCGTCGACACCGAGCCCTACCGCAAGCTCGGTCGCAACCAGCTGCGCATCGGTATGTTCCCGGCCATCGACCCCGAAGACGTCACGCAGTTGACCAAGAGCATCGACTGGGTCGTCTCCCAGCTCTGAGCACAGACCGCACCACGGCACGATGTGGGGCCGGGTCCGATCTCGGACCCGGCCCCACTGTCGGCGGAGTCTCGACCTCGGATCGAGACATTTCGGCGAACCCTGGACGATAACGCGCCGCGTCGGATTTCCCGCGATGGCGCACGGCGTGGCGCGGCGTGTCCGGCCACGAAAAAGTACAAGGTCGGTTACAGTCGGGCGGGTCAATCGCGATCGGCGCGAGGAGGTCAAGGTGCGAGAGCTTCGAGTGGTCGGTCTCGAGCCCGATGCAAAGCATGTGGTGCTCGCCGATCCCACAACGGGGGACAAGTTCCGCATTCCCGTGGACGACACCCTGCGCGCGGCTGCTCGCGGCGATCTGGCCCGGCTCGGTCAGATCCAGATCGAGACGACCAGCCAGCTCCGCCCTCGCGAGATCCAGGCCCGCATCCGCGGAGGTGCCTCCGTCGAGCAGGTCGCCGAGGAAGCCGGGATCCCGGTCGCCAAGGTCGAACGATTCGCCTATCCCGTTCTGCTCGAGCGGTCCCGGGCCGCGGACATGGCCAAGAAAGGGCATCCCGTCCGCCCCGACGGCCCCACGGTCGAGACCCTGATCGACATCGTCACGCAGGCCTTCCGCGCCCGCGGCCACAGCCTCGACGAGGCCGTGTGGGACGCCTGGCGCGACGACGAGGGTTTCTGGGTCGCGCAGTTGCGGTGGCATGCCGGCCGTTCCACGAATCGCGCCCACTGGCGGTATCAGCCGGACGCACACGGCGGCACGATCACCGCGCTGGACGACATCGCCGCGGATCTGGTCGATCCGGACTGCGGTCGCCCGCTGCGTTACCTGACTCCCGTCTACTCGGCTCGCGACGTCGACGACTCCACGGAGATCGAGAACTCCGCCCGGTCGGCGCCCATTCCGCTCGAGGCCCCCGTCGTCGAGGAGTCCGCCCCGGCACCGGTCCCCGCCGAGGAGACCGCCGTCGCCGTCACGGTGCCCGACGTCCAGGACGACACCGAGGCATCACGCACGTCGCAGGCTCCCGCGAAGGACAAGCGGGGCAAGCCCGCGCTCCCCTCCTGGGACGACGTGCTGCTCGGTGTGCGCAGCAACGGACGCGCCTGAGGAAGTCGCCGGCGATGTCGGCGTCCGTGTCGACGCTGTGGTACGTCGACGCTCCTGATCCGGCAGCGGTCCTGCGAGAGTTCTCCCCCGATCGCGACGCCGCGCACGCACTTCTCTCACGTCTGTTCCCGGACCGCCGGGTCGATCCCGGCGAGTGCGTACCCCTCACCGACGCCGGAGGACACGAGGAGGATGCCGAACGGATCTGGGTCGGCAGCTATCCCGGAGTGACGGTCGTGTCGGGTCCTCGCTTCAGGCTGCGGCGCCCCTCGGAACTGCCGTCGATGTGGTTGCGCACGCCCGCCTCGGAACGCACCTACCTGCTCGCGTCCGATCCGCCGGGTGCGTGGGGGTCGTTCGCCGCGTGGGAATGCGGCAGGCTCCGGCGGGCGTTCGGGGCCAGCACCGTGGAGTTCTTCGAGGACGACGGACTGCCGTTCGTGTGGGAACGCCCGTTCTGGGCGGGCGAGCATCCGCTGCGCTGGCCCCCGGACGTCCCCCCGCCTCCCCAGTCGCTGCCCTTCCACCCCCGCAAACTCGTCGAGGAGGCCCACGGCGCGTGGCTCGGATTCCGCTATGTCGGTCGCCGCGACACCGAACCCGACCCCCGCGAGATCCGGATGTGGAGTTTCGCCCTGCGCAGTCCGGTGCTGCGGGTCTCGGTACCGGCCGCCCCGAGGATTGCGTGGTGGCGGCGCCTGGCAACGCGGTAGCGATCGGAACGTCCGGTCCCCACGAGTGGAAACCGGCTCGTGCGCGGGAGGTCAGCGAGGAATCCGGACCCGCTCGTAGAAGGCCATCGCAGCCGCGGTGGCCACGTTGAGCGAATCGGTGCCGGGGGCCATGGGAATCCGGGCGCGCACATCGGTCGCCCGCATCGCGTGTTCGGTCAGGCCGGGTCCCTCGGCGCCGAGCAGCAGTGCGACCTTCTCCCCCGTCATCGCCTCCGCGAGTGGGATCGCCTCCGGATCCGGAGTCAAGGAGATCAACTGGAATCCCCTGTCGCGCAACAGATCGAGATCGTCCGGCCACCTGTCCACATGTGCGAACGGAACTCGCAGGACGTGCCCCATCGACACGCGCACCGCCCGCCGGTACAGGGGGTCGGCGCAGCCCTTCCCGAAGAGCACCCCGTCCACTCCGAGACCGGCCGCGTTGCGGAACATCGAGCCGATGTTCTCGTGGTCGTTGACCCCTTCGAGCACAGCGATCGTGTTCGCCTTGTCGAGAACGTCGTCGAGTGCCGGCGGCGCAGGGCGATGGGCGACCGCGAGCACGCCCCGGTTGAGATGGAACCCGACGACCTCGGCCATGGTCCCGGCGTCGGTGCGGTAGAACGGCACGTCGACGTCCCGCAGATCGTCGGCGAGTTCGGACAGCCGCCGATCGACCCCGAGCAGACTCGTCGGTGCGAAGCGCGAATCGAGCATGCGCTGGACCACGAGCACGCCTTCGGCGATCACCAGTCCCTTGCCCCCGGGAAGGTCGGGCCGACGATCCGCCGAGTTGAGATCTCGGAAGTCGTCGAGCCGGGAGTCGGAGGGATCGTCGATGTCGATGACGTGAACCACCGGGTCATTCTCCCAGCGAGCCCCCGCTCCCTCGCACCGGGGCGGGTTCTCGACCGCGGTGCGGTCAGCCGTCTTCGACCGCGGTGCGGTCAGTCGTCTTCGACCGCGGTGCGGTCAGTCGTCTTCGACCGCGGTGCGGTCAGTCGTCTTCCGCGACGATCGCCGTGAGGATTCCCACCGCCTCGCGTAGCGTCCCGAGCGAGTCGGGATCGAGCTTCTCGAGACGTTCGGTCAACCACGCTTCGCGTGCCTGCGCCTCGTCGTCCAGCAGCTCCTTGCCGGCGTCGGACAGCGTCACGATGATCTGCCGTCCGTCCGTCGGGTGCGGTGTCCGCTCGACGAGCCCGAGCTCGTGGAGGGAAGCGATGACTCTCGTCATCGAAGGGGGCTGGACGCGCTCGCGCGCCGCCAGCGCCCCCGGGGTCATCGCCCCCTCCTGAGCAAGGGTGGCCATCGCCGATATCTGGGTCAGGGAAACTCGGGAATCGGTGCGTCTCCCCCGTAAATGACGCGTCAGACGCACTACGGCGAGCGAGAGGTCACCTGCGAGTGCGCGTGTATCCGAGATCATGGCGTGCAGAATACGTCACACCGGCCATACCTCGCGGCGACTGCCTACGTGAGTAGTTCGGTGATCGGATCGACTGCGAAGTACAGGGTGAACAACACCGCGACGACCCACAGGAGCGGATGGATGGTGCGGATCTTGCCGCTCGCCGCGTGGAGGACGACCCAGGTGATGAAGCCGACGCCGATGCCGTTGGCGATCGAGTAGGTGAACGGCATGACCATGATGGTCAGGAAGGCCGGAAGCGCCACCGCGAACTTCGAGAAGTCGATGTCGCGGACCTGAGCGATCATCAGTGCGCCCACCACCACGAGCGCCGGAGCGGCGGCCTCGATCGGGACCACCTCGTACAGCGGGGTCAGGAACATCGCGAGCAGGAACATCAGACCGGTGACCACATTCGCCAGGCCGGTGCGGGCACCTTCCGCGATACCGGACGCCGACTCGACGAACACCGTGTTCGAGGAGGCCGAGGCACCGCCACCGACGATGGCGCCGGCGCCCTCGACGACGAGGGCCTTGCCGATGCCGGGCAGGTTGCCGTTCTTGTCGGCCAGCTCGGCTTCCTTGCCCAGGCCCGTCATGGTGCCCATCGCGTCGAAGAAGTTCGCGAGGACGAGGGTGAACACCAGCAGCGTCGCGGCGATCACGCCGATGCGGGTGAACGCGCCGAACAGGTCCACATTGCCGACGAGGCTCAGATCCGGGATGCCGAAGAAGGAGTCGGGCGCCTCCGGGGTGCTCAGGTTCCAGCCCTTGGGGTTGGTGCCCAGCGACGGACCGACATCGGTGATGGCCTCGATGATCATGGACAGAATCGTGGTGACGACGATGCCGATCAGCAGTCCACCGCGCACCTTGCGCGCGACCAGCACACCCATCAGCAACACACCGACGACGAAGACGAAGGTCGGCCACGAGGCGATCGACCCGTCGATCCCCAGCCCGACCGGCACGGTGGTTCCGGCGGCGTCGGGGACGCGCCGGACGAAACCGGCGTCGACGAGACCGATCATCGCGATGAACGCACCGATACCGGCGGCGATGGCGGCCTTGAGTTCCGGCGGGATGGCGTTGAAGACCGCGGTGCGGAAGCCGGTCAGGGCCAGCACGACGATGATGATGCCGTCGATGACCACCAGGCCCATCGCTTCGGGCCAGGTGACCTGTGGCGCGATGGTCACCGCGAGCAGGCTGTTGATGCCGAGACCGGCCGCGATCGCGAACGGATAGTTGGCGACGACGCCGAACACGATGCTCATGAAGCCGGCGACCAGCGCGGTGACGGCGGCGACCTGGTTGATGGGCAGGATGTTGCCCATCACGTCCACCTTGGCGCTCGCGTCGTCGGCGGAGAAGCTACCGAGGATCAACGGGTTGAGAACCACGATGTACGACATCGCGAAGAACGTGACGATGCCGCCGCGCACTTCCCGGGACACGGTCGAACCGCGCTCGGTGATCTTGAAATAGGCGTCCAGAAAGGACGTTCGCTTGGAGTCGGTGCCTACGGCCATGTCCACAATTCCGCTCGTCGAGTACGGGGCGTCGCAACGGGGAACGATTATTGCAGCGCGGAGGAACTAATCTGCAATCCGTGGAACCCGCCCAGCTCGTCGCAGCCCGTATCCGGCGTCTCGCCGACCCCCGCCCCGCCCTCGCGGTGGGAACCGCACTGTGGGTGGTGGCGACCGTCGTCGTACTGGCGGTGGGCGGTGAACTACGGGACGACGCGCTACCGGTGTGTCTGGCCGGAATCCTGGTGGGACTACTGGGAACTGCCCTCTACCTCCTCCAGCGCCGCTCCGCCCGCCGCGGTGACCGCGGCGCCCAGGTGGGCCTGGATTGAGTCCCCCACCGGGGTGCGCGACAGGCGTGAGTGGCGTCACCGGTGTATCCGCTGCCGAGTGATCAACCACACCCATCCCAGCGCCCAGAAGATCCCGAAGATCCAGCCTGCGACGACGTCGGTGAGCCAGTGCGCCGCCAGATAGACACGTGAGAACCCGATCACCAGGGTGTACGTTGCGAGCGCGGCTGTCGCGATCGTCCGGCGCCGATCACCGCGCGGCCATGTGTGCATCGCGACCGCGACGAGCACCGTCGCCAGGACGGCACTCGTCATCGCATGTCCGGACGGGAACGATTCGCTCTGCAGGACGAGCAGCCGTTCGGGCTCGGGCGGGCGGGCACGCCCGAACAGATGCTTGAGCAAGGTCATCACGGGCCAGCCGGTGAACACCGCTCCGGCCACGAAGACGGCGTCGCGCAGGCGACCCGCCCGCATGAGCAGCAGTGTTGCCGCCGCCGCGATCAGGCTCGTCGCGATTCCCCCGCCCGTGTAGGTGAGGACGGTCATCGCGGTGGTCAGCCAGGGCTCGCGGATCGCCACCATCCAGTCGAGCACCGTGACGTCGAACGTCACGGCCCGGTTCTCGGGCCGGGACGGGCAAGAGCGGTGAGCGCGGCAGGCAGTCCGTGCGGCGTGCTGTGAACGGTGCCGGTGGCGTCGACCCACCATTCGACCGGGATCTCACCGGTCAGGGCGCCCGAGCACCGCACCGTGAGGCGGTCGTGCAGGACGAATTCCCCACGTGGGAGCGGCACCCCCGTGACGATTCCCGCCAGGACCGCCGCGGGTTCACGCTCCCAGGTGGAGCGACGGCCGCGGTCCGCCGGTTCCGCCTCGATCACCGCGGAGGCCACGGCGATGTCGAGCACGTCCGCGAGGTCGTGTGCGGTGCCCGGGCCGCCGAGGACGAGTCGGTCGTGCGGGATCGCATTCGCGAACCAGGGATCGTCCGGCACGATCGCGTGCGCGGCATCGACGACGGCGCCGGACAGGCTGCGCACACTGTCGGGCAGCGTGACCGACTCCGGATCGAGACCGCCGGTGGCGAATGCCGCGGCGAGCGCACTGTGGGCGGCGACGACCGCGGCCGGGCCCGGTGACCGGCCCGGATCCGCGAGCCGGTCGAGCAGAGTCTGCGCCAGGTCGATGCCGTCGATCGCCGTTCCGGCCAGAGCACCGCGGAAGACGGAGGCATCGGGGTGGGTGCAGGGGTCGAGCAGCCCGTCGAAGATCGTGTCGTCGGCGAAGCGGAAATGCCCGAGCGGCCTGCCGTCGAGGACGGCGTGGGTGCGGAGATACCACGCCGTGTAGCCGGCGGGATCGGCGAGAGTCTCGGCGGTCACAGGGTCGGCCGCCAGCAGGGTCAGCGCTCGCGACCAGCGACGATCGTCGACGAGGTCGAGGTCGCGCACCGCGACCAGCGTGTCGGGATCGTCCTCGAGCCGCTCCCACCACGCTTCCTCGCCGGGAAGATCGTGATCGGGTCCGGTGGGCAGATCGGAGCGCAGGACCGTGAAGCCCCAGCCCACCCCGATCGCGCGCAGCGCATCCGGCCCGTACCGGTCGACCACGGCCCGGTCGACGGTGCCGAAGGGCGCATCCTCGACCAGGACCTCCGCGAGAGGTGCACCGGGGAGCAGGAGTTCGTCGGCCGGGACGAGGTCGCCGTGCGTGTCGGGCAACAGCAACGACCCGAGTTCACGGGGCACGGCGGCTGCGGGGACGGCGGGCACCAGCCGCAGGACGACATCGGCGAGTGTCCCCGCCGGAAGGTCGCCGTGGAGCTCGGTGTCGTCGGGGTCGGCGTCCTCGACGGCTGCGACGAGCGCGGGATCCGAGAGCAGGTCCTCGGCGGTCACGGTGCCGGCACCGAGCCGGGCGAGGAGCGGGTGCGCGGCGTCGGGATGCACGAGCCGCACCCACGGCATCGACATCGGCCCGAGCTCCTGCAGCTGCGCTGCGAGAACGGTGGTACGAGGACCGGTCACCGTACGGCCGTCCGACAACGGGACCGGGAGCGACGCGAGTTCCTCGGCAGTCACAGCATCGACGACGAGCGGGGTCAGCGCCTCGTACAGCCGGTTCCACCACTTCGGTGGACGCTCGTGCCCGGAGAGCAGATCGGCGAGTCGCGCGAGGCCGAGGCGGTGGACGTCGACGGCCGCGAGCGCGGCCGCATGCCGCGGGCGGCACATTTCGGGGACGACGAGCCCCGGCACCACCTCACCGAGTACGTCCGCGAGCGTGTCGGTGAGGCTGGGAAGGGCGGCAGCCCGGTCGGGCACGAGGTCGGCCCGGCCGTCGGCTGCCGGGAGCCACGGGCGGCAGCGCAGTTCCTCGAGGATCGCCTCGCGGATACGCCCGTCGACCTCGCTGCGTGCGAAGCCGGGGACGGGGACGAGGTCGAGGCGATGCTCGGCGGGCAGCGCCGCAACGAACTGTGCGTAGCCGCGGGCGACGTCCTCGACCCGGGCACCGGGCAGCACACGCCGCCGATCGGGCTGCATGGCGACGTCCGCGATGACGAGCGCGGGCAGGGACAGTTCCTCGTCGGACCGGGTGGGAGCACGCAGTACGTCCTCACCCACCGGCTCGATCCGGCCGTCGACGACGGGCACGAGCCATCGTGCCGAAGGTCCGGTGAACTGCCACCAGGTGCGCTCCTCCGGCACCGCAGACCGGTCGGTGACCGCGTCGATCCGCACCTCCACCAGGCCGTTGCCCAGTTCGCGGTCGTGACGGGTGAACTCGTCGTCACCGATGACGACGGTCTGCAGCCCCGGGAGTTCGAGCAGAATGTTGTAGGCCTCGGAGCGGAAGGTGCCGAGCACGGCGGCCGGGTCGATCCCTGCACGCAAGGCCAGCACGATCTCGGTGTCGCTGCCGGGCACGGGAGGTGCCGCGGTCGCCCAGACCAGGCGCAGCACGGGGACACCGGACTCCGGTTCCGGCAGGTCGTGCTCGGCGAGCACCGCGCGGGTCCGCTCGGCCGAGAACCGGATCGAGCCGGTGCGAGACCGCACCTCGATGTCGTCGGAGATCGACAGGACTGCGGTGAAGCCGACACCGAACCGTCCCACCGTCGAGTCGGCACCGTTCTCGTCCGACGAGCGCATCTTGTTCGACGAACGCAGCGCCGTCAGCGCGTGGACACCGCCCACGTCGAGCGGTTCACCGACGTTCGCGACGTGCAGCCGGCCATCGGCGACACGTACCCGCAGCTCACCCGGAATTCCGGCGCGTGCCGCAGCGTCGGCGGCGTTCTGGGCCAGCTCGGTGAGGACGCGGTCGCGGTAACCGGCACGGACATGGTCGGACTCCGTGGCGGCGTCTTCGCGCAGGCGTGTGGGCGACGAGGACCAGGCGGCGACGATCCCCTCTCGCAACGCCGCGGTCCCGAACGGATCCGCGGGGTCCGGCCGGGACACGTCAGTCGGTCTGTTCCGGTTCGGAAGGGGACGTCTCGGTGACGGAATCGGTGGATGTCCCGGCATCGGAGTCGGCCGACGGCTCGGTGGCAGGCGAGGAGGGCGGGACGAGTTCGACGAGCTCGACCGCCGCGTCGTCGTACGCCTCGTACAGCGGCGATCCGGCGCCGGTGGGCAGGGTCGTGTCGGAGTGGGCACCGCACCCGTACTCGGCGTGCACCACGTGACCGTCGGCCGAGAACTCGTTTCCGCACACGCCGAAGGCGGCGCCCAGCGAGCCGGCGAGCGGCAGGTAGAAGCCGCACAGATAGCACGAGGAGGGGGCGGCCTTCGCCATGTCCGAGTCCGGGCCGTATTCGCTCTCGAACCACCGCTGCGCATCCTCGAGCCGACCCTCGCGGCTCATGACCTGCTTGCGGCCGAGACCGATCTCGAGTGCGGTCTCGTCGACCTCGGGATCGCCGGACTCCATGTATCCGGGTACCAGCCGCACATCGCCGGGGGTGGGAGCGAGCAGGTCGCCGGGACCGAGATCGCCCGGCCGGATCCGCTCGTTCCAGGGCACCCACGCCGGCGCGATCAGCGCGTCCGGACCGGGCAGGAGAGCGAGTTCGCTCACCGTCACCCGGTCGGAGTCCGGTGCGGCAGCGACCACCACGGCCCACTGCCATCCGCGGTAACCGGGCAGCTCGGCGGCGAAACGGTGGGTCGCCGAGCACTCGTCCTCACCCGTCACACCCAGATAGGCGCCGACTCCACCGTCCCCGAGCTCGTCGAGCGCTGCTCGGGCGAGATCCGAGGCGTCGGCGAGCACGGAGCGCACCGCCGGATCGACCACGGGGTTCGTTCCTCGGGAAGCAGACGCAACACTCACGGCCCCCATTCTGCCTGACCTGTCGGCTCCGGCGCCCGCGGGTCGCGCAAGACATGCGGAGCGCCGGTCACGCGCCGATGCAGGATGGGCACGTGCCCTGTCTTCGTCCCGTCGCCGCAGTCGCGGTCGTCGTCTGTGCCGCCGTCACCGGCTGCGGCAGTGAGCTCGTCGCCGAACCCGGTCCGCCGGCCACCGAACTGCGGGTGGAGGTCGTGGCCACACATCCCCACGATCCCGGCGCGTTCACCCAGGGCCTCGAGATCGACGACGGGGAACTGATCGAAGGCACCGGCCGGGCCGGACGATCATGGGTGGCCGCCCGGCCGATCGACGTCTCCGGGGTGAACACCGTGCTCGACGCGACGGAACGCACCCGCGTCCCGGTCCCCGGCGATCTGTTCGGCGAGGGCATCACCGTGGTGGGCGACGATCTGTGGCAGCTCACCTGGAAAGACGGGGTGGCCATCGTCCGCGACCGCGGCACTCTGCTCGAACAGCGCCGCGTCGACTACGACGGCGAGGGGTGGGGGCTGTGCTCGCAACCCGGGCGTCTCGTCATGAGCGACGGCTCGGCGGATCTGATCTTCCGTGACCCCTCCACCTTCGGCGAACTCGGCCGCGTCACGGTGCACCGGGAGGGGCGCGCGGTCTCGGACCTCAACGAACTCGAATGCGCGGAGGACGGGAAGGTCTACGCGAACATCTGGCAGACGGACGAGATCGTGCGGATCGATCCGGACTCCGGGCGGGTGGACGCGCGGATCGACGCGGCACCGCTGAGGGAGTTGCTCCCCGACGGGGCGGAGGTCGACGTCCTCAACGGCATCGCCTCGGTCCCGGGAACCGATCGCTTCCTGGTGACGGGGAAGTACTGGCCGAGCCTGTTCGAAGTGCGTTTCGTGCCGTGACAGGAGTGGCATACCGATCCCGACCCGCCCTTGTGCTCCGACCACTACCGCGTGGGGAAGAATCGAAGACGTGACCGAACCGGACGAGCGACCCGCCCACGAAGGGCCGGAGCGCCGTGCCCCGGGTTCGCAGCATCCGGGGTACAGCAACTATCCCCCGCCCCGACGTGTCGCGGGCCGCCGCACTCCGCTGCCACCGCTGCACCCGGTGGAGGATCCTCGTCGGCCCGAGACGGGTCGTGCCGAGGCCAGACCGGACTCCGACACCCCGCGTGCTCCCCGCATGCCGCGGAAGCTGACCGTGACGCGGGTCGCGGCCCTGCGCAGCCGGGAGCTGACGTCGAAGGGCATCGCGACCTTCCGCCGGGCGGCCACGGCCGACGGTGCCGACAAATCGGGGCTGACGGCACTGACGTACGCGACGATGGCGAACTTCGCCTCGGACGCGGCCATCGCCGTCGCTCTCGCGAACACGCTCTTCTTCTCGGCGGCAACCGGCGAGGACAAGACGAAGGTCGCGCTGTACCTGCTCATCACCATCGCGCCGTTCGCGATCATCGCTCCGCTCATCGGGCCGTTGCTCGATCGACTCCAGCACGGCCGTCGGCTCGCGCTGGCGACCTCGTTCGCGCTGCGGACGGTGCTCGCGGTGGTCCTGGTGTTCAACTTCGACAGCTGGCTGCTGTATCCGGCCGCGCTGGGAATGATGGTCCTGAGCAAGTCGTTCGCGGTGCTCAAATCGGCGGTGACCCCACGTGTGCTGCCACCGGAGATCGACCTCGTGCGGGTCAACTCCCGGCTGACGGTCTTCGGCCTGGTCGGCGGCACCATCGGTGCCGGTGCGGTGGCCGCGGCCGCGGCATGGGCGTTCGGTTCGGCCGGGGCCTTGTGGCTGTGCGCGGGAATCACCGCATTCGGCGCCTATCTGAGCATGCGCATCCCGGCCTGGGTCGAGGTCACCGAGGGTGAGGTGCCGGCGACGCTGTCGTACCACCGCTCCGATGCGCGGACCGAGGTCCTGGCTTCCGACACCGTGACCGAGGTGATCGTCACCAAGTCGGGGAAGCGGAGACAACTGCTCGGACGGGCGGTGGTCACGGGTCTGTGGGGTAACGGCACTATCCGGATCCTCACCGGCTTCCTGACCTTGTTCATGGCCTTCGTCGCGAAGAACACCACGGGCCAGGATCCGCTCATGCAGGCCGCGATGCTCGGTGGTGTCGGTGCCGCCGCCGCAGTCGGCAACTTCGCGGGCAACGCGACCGGAGCGCGACTCGCGCTCGGGCGGCCGGCGCTGATCGTCGTGCGCTGCACGGCCGCGGTCGTGATCGTGGCCGCGGTGGTCGCCGCCACCGGAAACGTCCTGGCCGCCGCGCTGGCGGCGCTCGTCGCGGCGTGCGCCAGCGCACTGGCCAAGGTCTCGCTCGACGCCTCGCTGCAACAGGACCTCCCGGAGGAGTCGATCGCCTCGGGCTTCGGGCGGTCGGAGACGGTTCTTCAGCTCAGCTGGGTGTTCGGCGGTGCGATGGGCGTCCTGCTGCCCACCGAACTGTGGCTCGGCTTCACGGTCGTCTCGGTCGTGCTGGTGGTCGGATTCGCCCAGACGGCGCTGACCTACCGTGGGGGGACATTGCTGCCGGGATTCGGTGGCCGGAGACCCGAGCGGGTCTCCACCGAGACTCCTGCCGAGCGGCGGTTCCGTCCCGGCTCCGAAACAACCGCCGGGCAACGGAAACCTTCCGGCGGATCCCCCACAGAAGATTGGAATCGATGACCTTGCAGGCTCGGACGAAGAAGACTCTCGCACTGGTACTGGCGGCCCTGGTGATCGTGGTAGCTGGAGTCGCCGCCACCGTGTGGAAGCTGGTCGATTCGGCCGAGCCCGGGCTTCCGTCGCTCACCGCGTACGCACGGGGCGAGACCGTAGCGGTCGAACCTGCGCAGTACTGCAATCTCTACCTCGAGGACTGTGTGGAGAACCCGATCGGCGAGCTCGACGTGCCTGCGGGTTATCCGCTGCAGTTGTCGCTTCCCGCGGAGATCACCGATGCCCCCTGGCGCATCATCACCGTCTACGGCGACATGCAGACCGGCCAGACGTACGTCGACGGGGCGATGTTCGAGGCGGGCGCTCGCCGGGCCCTGACCGTGCCCAGCGACCCCGATCTGCAACTGCTCGGCATCGAGATCCAGCTCCCGTCGGCCGTGGTCGACGAGGCCGGCGAACCGATCGCGCACGCCGTGTGGGCGATCAAGACCTTCTGACGCCCTGCTCCGAACGACGACAGGCCGCCCTCGCTCCGTGCCGAGGGCGGCCTCTCGTCGTCTGTGGCGACGCGCTAGTGGTCGAGTTCGCGCGCGATCGCCCGCATGACCTCCGAGATGCGCTGTCCCGTCTTGCGGTCGGGATAGCGCCCGCGCCGCAGATCCGGCTGGACAGCCGCTTCGAGCAGCTTGATCATGTCCTCGACCATGCCGTGCAGTTCGTCGGGTGCACGGCGCTTCTGCTGGGGAGGAGCCTCACGACGGCTGCCCTGCCGCAGGGTGGGCTGCTCGAGGATCTCGACCTTGAGCGCCTGCGGGCCCCGTCGCCCCACCGCCATGCCGAACTCGACGCGCTGTCCCGGCTTGAGCGCCTCGACTCCTTCGGGGAGCGCGGAGGCGCGCACGTAGACGTCCTCGCCTTCGTCCTGGGACAGGAAGCCGAAGCCCTTTTCGACGTCGTACCACTTCACCTTGCCGGTCGGCACCGCGCTCACCCGCTCCTCGACAGCTGTGCCCCCGCGGGGCAACCCGTTTGCTATGCAAAACAACGCGCCCCGACTCGGCCGAGCGGGACGCGTGAACATCTCCCAGTGTACCCGCAGGCCCACTGCTCCCCCCGCATCGTCCGTGTGCCACCGCACGACACGATCCCGCTCCCGGCGACTACCGTGGTCGCGTGGGTACTTCTTCTTCGGATTCGTCTGCCACCCCGCGTAACGGCCTGCTGAAAGCCGCAGTCGCGTGTTTCGCCGTGGGCGTCGTCGCGGTCGTCGCGATCTTCCTCACGCCGGTGCTCACCGACGGTACGCCCGGACTCGTGCTGTATCTGCTGACCCTCGCGTGGCCGCTGGGCTTCGCGCTCGCCATCGCATTCGCGCTGCGCTCGGGCCGGCGCGCACGGAACGGAGACCGTACGTGAGGATCGTTCTCAACATCATCTGGCTGATCTTCGGCGGTCTGTGGCTCGCGCTCGGCTACTTCCTGGCCGGATTGATCTGCTGCATCCTCATCATCACCATCCCGTTCGGGATCGCGTCCTTCCGGATCGGCGTCTATGCGCTGTGGCCGTTCGGCAAGACGACGGTCGAGAAGCCGACTGCGGGCGCCGCGTCGCTGATCGGCAACGTCATCTGGATCCTGGTCGCCGGCATCTGGCTGGCCCTCGGACACATCGCCACCGCCCTCGCCATGGCGGTCACGATCATCGGCATCCCGCTGGCCGTCGCGAACCTCAAGATGATCCCGATCTCCCTCATGCCGCTCGGCCGGGAGATCGTCCCCGTGGATTCACGCCCGAGTTACATGTGATCTTTATCACATAACGAGGGGGTAACGGCGGGGACTCGAATCGACATTTCGGGTACACGAACTCCACTACCTGCGAGTTCCGCGCCAGGACACGCGCCCCGCGACGCTCGGTGTCGCCGCGGGGCGCGTTATCAATTGGTGACACTCGCCCCCCGGAACCGTTACCGTCATGTCCGGTCGAACCGCCTGGTTCGGCCGGTCCGGAACCGCCGCGCCAAATTCCTGTCCCGTGGTTCCGGAAGTCCCGACGAACGATCCCAATGGGACAGGAAACGGGGGACCCACCGGTCTCCCAGGAACCGATCGGCACACAACCGGACGGTGTCCAGGAGGCCCGGGCCGACGCAACCGCGACGGCCCTAGGGGTGAAGCCGCAGAACTCCCAACGGAGCGACACGGCCGGGCGACCCTCTTCAGCCCGAACCCGACAGCTGACCTCGTAGGTGCGTACGGAGAGGAACACGGAACCGACATGAGCGGACGCCATCGCAAGCCCACGAACACCGGTCGTACCGTCGCGAAGTTCGCGCTGACGGGCGCAGTCCTCGGCGTCACGGGTGTCGCCTTCAGCGGCACTGCCGCCGCAGCCCCCGACTCCGATTGGGACCGCCTCGCGCAGTGCGAGTCCGGCGGCAACTGGGGAATCAACACCGGCAACGGCTACCACGGCGGACTGCAGTTCTCGCCGAGCACCTGGAATGCCTACGGCGGCCAGGAATACGCGGCCACCGCCAACCAGGCGAGCCGCGAGCAGCAGATCGCCGTCGCCGAGCGTGTCCTCGCCGGCCAGGGCTGGGGCGCATGGCCCTCCTGCTCCTCGAGCCTCGGCCTGTCGAGCTCGCCCACGCAGCGCAGCATCGATGCGGTCCCCAGCGCTCCCGCCGAGACCCCGGCACCGGTCACCAGCAACCCGGTTCCTCAGCTTCCCGAGGCCCCCGCGCTTCCCGCGGAGGTCCAGGGCATCCTCGCCGGCTTCGAGCAGGGAGTCACCGCGCTGCAGGACGCGGGTGTCGAGCTCGATCCGAACATCCTCGACGCCGTCCGCGCCGTGCTGCCGCAGTAACAGTCGGCAACAGCCTCCGAAGGGCCTCACACCGCACCGGTGTGAGGCCCTTCGTGCGTCTCGAACGGGAGCGTGTTCGGCGGCATACGACTGCGCCCGGCCCACACAGGGGCCGGGCGCAGTACGTCACGGCGTTCCGGGCGCCGCCGGTCGTCTCCGACTAGCGGTTGATCACCGTCTTCGGGTGCGTGTAGGGCAGATCCTCGACCGGCAGGGGGAACACGGTGTCCTCACCGTAGGGCGAGAGCGGACCGGAGCGTGTGGACGACAACTCTGTGACCGCATGCTCGCCGTCGGCCAGCTCGGGCCATCCGTGGTCCACGTAATGCTTCTTCGAAGAGGTAGCCATGACCTCATTTTGGCAGGTGAGTTCGGGGCCTGCTACCGCAGGTCTCTAATCTGGGGAGGATGTCTCCGACCACGCCCGCTCCCGACACCGCCTCGGACTCGCTCGCCCGCTGGCTGGCAGATCGTCGTGACACGGACCTGGCCGCCTCCCTGCGCGCCCGACCCGACCTCGTGGTGCCGCCACCTGCGAACATGACCGTGCTCGCCAACCGAGCGCAGCAGCGCGCTTCGGTTTTCCGTGCGGCCGACGACCTCGACACCGCCGCCTTCGGGATCATCGAGGTGCTGTCGCGTCTCGGTGCCGTCGCGTCTCCCGTCACTCGCGCCGCCGTGCTCGACGAGGTGTCCGGCCGGATCACCGCGAGGAATCTCGACCGGACCCTCGCGACGCTGCGCTCGTTGCTGCTCGTATGGGGGACGAACGACGAGTTGCGACTCGTCGCCGCCGCCGTGGACGCCGTTCCGTGGAGGGTGGGCCGCAGCCGCGACATCGAGGGCCCGACCCGCCGGGAACTCGACGACATGCTCGCCTCCCTGCCGCCGGAGCAACGCAGCATCCTCGACACACTCGCCCGCACCTCCCCCATCGGCCGCACGCGCGATGCCGCACCGGAGACCCCGGCCGACCGGCCCGTCCGGCAGCTGATCTCCGCCGGACTGCTGATCCGCCTCGACGACGAAACCGTCGAGCTCCCCCACCGGGTGGGGCAGGCCCTGCGCGACGAGGCACCCTTCGACCCCGCGGCGCTCACACCCCCGCGTGCACCGAAGACGAACCGGCCCGCCTCCGACGTCAACGCGACCGCCGCCGGTGCCGCCCTCGAACTCCTGCGGCACTGCGAAGACGTCCTCGAGGCCCTCGGCGCGCAGCCCGCCCCGGTTCTCAAGGCCGGCGGCCTCGGTGTCCGTGAGCTGCATCGCCTCGGGAAGGAGGTCGGTCTCGACGACCAGGAGACGGCCCTGGCGGTCGAGGTGCTCGCCGGTGCCGGATTGATCGCACGGGGCCTACCGGACCCGCCCACCCCCGGAGACGACGATCACTGGGCCCCGACCACCGCGACCGATTCCTGGCTCGCGGCCTCCCCCGCCTACCGCTGGGCGGTGCTTGCAGGGGCATGGCTCGACCTGCCGCGTCGCCCCTGGCTGATCGGCCGGCGAGATCAGAACGACAAGCCCGTCGCCGCGCTCTCCGACGAGGTCAAGTCCCCTACCGCTGCCCGCGACCGGCGACTGCTGCTCGATGTCCTGTCCGAGATACCTGCGGCCGGTTCGGACGTGAGCGACCTCCGCGCCGCCGCGGCCTGGCGCCGCCCCCGCTGGGCGGGCCGTTTCGACACGGCCGGCGTCGTCGAGACCGTTCGTGAGGCCACGGCCCTCGGGCTCGTCGCGCACGGCGTGCTCGCGTCTCCGGGGAAGGCGCTGCTGCACGGCGGCGACGCCGAAGCCGAGATGTCGGCCGTTCTGCCCGAGCCCGTCGACCACGTCCTCGTGCAGGCGGATCTCACCGTCGTCGCTCCCGGCCCGCTGGTACCCGAACTGGCCGAGCGGATCGCGCTCGTGGCGGATATCGAATCGGCCGGGGCCGCGACCGTCTACCGCATCGGTGACGCCAGTGTGCGACGCGCCCTCGATGCCGGCCTGGGGGCGAGCGACCTGCACCACTTGTTCGCGACGCATTCCCGCACACCGGTGCCGCAGTCGCTCACCTATCTGATCGACGATGTCGCGCGTCGCCACGGACGTCTGCGGGCAGGCGTCGCGAGTTCGTTCGTGCGCGCGGACGACCCGGCACTGCTCGCCGAGGTGCTGTCCGCTCCGGTGGCCGCGAACCTCGCGTTGCACGCGGTCGCCCCCACGGTCGCCGTCTCCCAGGCTCCTCTCGCCGAGGTCCTCACCGAACTGCGGGCCGCAGGTTTCGCCCCGGCCGGGGAGGACGCCTCGGGAGCGATCGTGGATCTGCGACCGCGCGGCGCCCGCGTGGCGATGCCCCGGGCCCGGGCCCGTTATGCCGGACCCACCGCGCCGAGCGACGAGCAACTCGACACGCTGGTGCGTACGCTCCGCGCCGGCAACCGTGCGGAGGCCGCGACTCCGACGGCATCGGCGCGCGGTGACGGCAGTCGCTCGGGCGGCGCGGCGACTCTCGCTCTTCTTCAGCTCGCCGTCCACGGCAAGCGCAGCATCACGCTCGGCTACGTCGACGCTCAGGGAGTGGCGACGCGCCGGATCGTCGACCCGATCTCGGTGGGCGGCGGCCGGTTGGAAGCGTTCGACCCGGCCACCGAGTCTGTACGCAGCTTCGTCCTGCACCGGGTCACCTCGGTCGCGCTGATCGACTGACCCCGGACGCGCCGCATCCTCGTCAGGCGTGGGGCGGAAGGTCGCGCACGAGGGTGAACGGTGAGGCCAGGACGCGGGAGGCGGGCGTCGCGGCGAAGGTGAGACCCAGCAGTGTCCGCTCGTCGAGAGTCCGGAACTCGTCCCGTACCCAGCGCCACGGGACCGGCGCGTCGGCCCCGTAGGACACGACGATCGCGGGGTGGCCGTCGAGCCACGACGGCGCGATCGCGACGCGCATGGGCAGTTTCTCCTGTAACAACGCACCGCCCGTGTCCGCGAGAAGGTTCACCGCGGTACCGTCCCCGGCGAATCGCTTGCCGTACCAGCGGGGCATCCCACCGAGCGCGATGGCACGGGGCGCGGCGACCCGCAACAGGGCAGGTCCGACGAAGACGGCCCGGTAGGTGCCGGCAGCGGGGAGCGCGTCGGCGTGTGCGGTGCGGAACCGGTTCCGCAGTCCGCGTGTCGATCGCGGCACGGCGTCCGCGGCGTCACTGTCTCGTGTCGTCATGATATCTCCGATGTGGTTGTGCGCGCGTCCTTCTCGGTCACGCTTCGACGTTCGGCGTAGCGTGCCGCGAATCGTTCGGCCATCGAGGCACCGCCGAGGATGTGCGCGGTGATGGACTTGCCACCGATGCTCTCGAGCAGCAGATTCAGCGGCCGCCCACCGATCGATTCCGCGAACGCCCGCGCCACGGCATTCGCCTGGGGCAGATAACTCGGCGCCTGCAGGCCGGGCACAGCACGCGAGCGCAGGACCCGCAGCCAGGGCCGTACCGGCGACCGGTCGAACACCAGCCGGATCTCGTTCTCGACGTCCTGCATGACCGTGAACACACTGAGACGCTGGATGAAGTTGCGGGCGAACATCGTTCGTATCTGAACGACCGGCCGGGAGGCCAGTGCCCGGAGCGCGGCCCGCCGCCGCAGACGGGGATCGCCACCGTCCACCAGCGGCCCGAGTTGCAGCCGGTGCCATCCCCCCGACGTAACGGTTCTGCGTCACGTGGGTCCGCTCGTCCGGATAGAACTCGCTCGAGATCGTCGGTCCACGAGTGAGATCGACGTCGACGTCGTCGGCGAGCACGGCGGTGATCGCCTCGGAATTGGTGCGGACGCCGGCCCCGGGGCGCTCCGAGACGTTCGGCAGCCCCCCTCGCTCCCGTGACCGGAACAGCAACTCGACGGTGCCGAGAACTCCCGCGGCGAGCACGACCTCCCGAGCCCGGAGGCGTTCGCCGTCGGCCAGTTCCACTTCGTACCCTCCGCCGTCGAGGGCGGCGACGGACATCGCGCGGCTGTCCGGGCGGATCACGGCCCCCCGTCGCTGCGCGAGCCACAGGTAGTTGAGATCGAGCGTGTTCTTGCTGCCGTAGGGGCACCCGACGAGGCAGCCACCGCACATAACGCAACCGGTGCGATCCGGGCCCTCTCCCCCGAAGAAGGGATCGGGGACGGTGACGCCTTCGTCGCCGAAGAAGATCGTCATCGGCGTCGGACCGTAGGTCTCGCCGGCACCGGACCGTCGCGCGACGTTCTCGAGCTGCTCGTCCATCGGCCCCTTGACGGGCGCGGTGGCACGGCCGAGCATGCGCGCTGCCGTGCGGTAGTGCTCGGTCAACTCCGCACGCCAGCCGTCCGGCACGGTCGGCCAGGCCGGGTCGGTGAAGAAGGCGTCCTTCGGTTCGAGCAGGACACCCGCCCACACGATGCTGCCTCCGCCCACGCCGACACCCCCGATGATCCCGACGTGGGAGAGGACGCGCTGGGAGAAGAACCCGCGCAACCCGGCCTCGGGCATCCAGAGATAGCGACGAGGGTCCCGCCGGGCCGCCCGGACATCGTCGCGGGTGTGCCGGCGTCCCTGTTCGAGCACGACGACCTCGCGGCCCTGCTCCGCCAGTCGCAGGGCCGCAACCGCACCACCGAATCCGCTGCCGACCACGATGACGTCGACAGCCTCGCCGCCCGAGGTGCCCGCCCTGCTCTGCGATGACATGGCGCAGAGCATAGAGGGGCGCCGGCACGGAAGCGTGCCCTGCTTTCCGGACCGGCCCGCTGCGGAAAATTCGGCGTGTTCGTCCGGTGCACAGAAGAATTCGGCGCGACTGGCTTTTTCCTGCGAATGACGTATGGTGTGGATCTGTCGAGTGGTTGGTTCATCGAAGTTGGAGCGACAATGGCCGACAAGGGTAAGAATCCGAAAAAACCCGCAAAGTCCCTGAAGGAACGCCGGCAGGAGAAGCGGCAGAAGGCGACCGAAGCCGGAGAGTTCGTCCGCAAGCGGAAGCGTAGCTGAAACTTGTTGCCGAACATGGATATCGAGATCGCAGCGCTCGAAGCGCTGTACGAGAGAATCAGTGCACTGTCCGATCGGGAATCGGGCACCGACGCATATCGGCTCGGATATCGCGCCGCGTTGGCACGTGCACGCGTGTTCGTCCTCGACGAACGTGCCGGAGCAATGAAACAGCCGGCCTGAAAAAAGAGAAAACGGTGCGATAAATGAAGCGGACACTGCATGCCCTGGACAGAATCCAGGAACGCCTCGAGTCGGAATTGGATTCGAGGCCGGTCGTCTCGGAGAAGGACGCCGGCTACCGCTCCGGGATCTCCGAGGCACTCGTGTGCGTGATGGAGGTACGGCAGTCGCTCGCACGGTGAGCACGCCCTGTAGCCGATCCGGCCGTGCGTTCCCCCCGAGGGCGCACGGCCGCACACGGCGAAGGTGGCGAGGTACGGGCCGAACCTGGAGAATGGGAAAGTTCTACTTTCCACCCCCACAGGAGGCACTCGTGGCCGACGGACCGCTCATCGTCCAGTCCGACAAGACCGTGCTGCTCGAGGTCGACCACGAGGGTGCGGACGCGGCGCGCCAGGCGATTGCACCGTTCGCCGAACTCGAACGTGCCCCCGAGCACATCCACACCTACCGGATCACGCCGCTGGCGCTGTGGAACGCCCGTGCCGCGGGGCACGACGCCGAGCAGGTCGTGGACGCGCTGGTCTCGCATTCCCGATTCGCCGTTCCGCAGGCGCTGCTCGTCGACATCGTCGACACCATGAGCCGCTACGGGCGGCTCCAGCTGGTCAAGAACCCCGCGCACGGCCTCACCCTGGTGAGCCTCGACCGCGCCGTGCTCGCCGAGGTGCTCCGGAACAAGAAGATCGCCCCGATGCTCGGGGCCCGTATCGACGACGACACCGTGATCGTGCATCCGAGCGAGCGCGGACGCGTCAAGCAGATGCTCCTGAAGATCGGCTGGCCCGCGGAGGACCTCGCGGGGTATGTCGACGGCGAAGCCCATGCCATCTCCCTGGACTTCGAGACCAACCCGTGGCAGCTGCGCGACTACCAGGAACTGGCCGCCGACTCGTTCTGGGCCGGTGGATCGGGTGTCGTCGTACTGCCCTGCGGCGCCGGCAAGACGATGGTGGGGGCCGCAGCGATGGCGAAGGCCGGCGCGACGACGCTGATCCTGGTGACGAACACCGTCGCCGGGCGGCAGTGGAAACGCGAACTGATCGCCCGCACCTCCCTCACCGAGGACGAGATCGGTGAGTATTCCGGGGAGAAGAAGGAGATCCGCCCGGTCACCATCGCGACCTATCAGGTGATCACCCGCAAGTCGAAGGGTGAGTACCGCAATCTCGAGTTGTTCGACTCGCGCGACTGGGGCCTGATGATCTACGACGAGGTGCATCTGCTGCCGGCACCGGTCTTCCGCATGACCGCCGACCTGCAGTCGCGGCGACGGCTCGGTCTCACCGCGACTCTCGTGCGCGAGGACGGCCGCGAAGGCGACGTCTTCTCGCTCATCGGCCCGAAGCGGTTCGACGCGCCGTGGAAGGACATCGAGGCCCAGGGCTGGATCGCACCGGCCGACTGCGTGGAGGTCCGCGTCACCCTCACCGACGCCGAGCGCATGGCCTACGCGGTGGCCGAACCCGACGAGCGGTACAAGCTGTGCTCGACCGCACGCACGAAGATCCCGGTGGTGAAGTCGATCCTGGCACAGCACGGCGATGCGCCCACCCTCGTCATCGGCGCCTACATCGATCAGCTCGACGAACTCGGGGCCGCGCTCGACGCTCCCGTCATCAAGGGGTCGACGAAGACGAAGGAACGCGAGGCGCTGTTCGACCGGTTCCGTGCCGGTGAGTTGAAGGTTCTCGTGGTGTCGAAGGTCGCGAACTTCTCCATCGACCTGCCGGAGGCATCGGTCGCCATCCAGGTCTCGGGGACGTTCGGGTCGCGTCAGGAGGAGGCCCAGCGGCTCGGCCGGCTGCTGCGTCCCAAGCACGACGGTGGACAAGCGCACTTCTACTCGGTGGTCTCGCGAGACACCCTCGACGCCGAATACGCCGCGCACCGGCAGCGGTTCCTCGCCGAGCAGGGATACGCCTACCGGATCACCGATGCCGACGATCTGCTGGGCCCGCAGATCGGCTGAGCGCCCTCGGGGGCGAGATGAACGCTCCCATAAGCTGGTGGGGTGCGCCGCTTCGAATTCCCCGTGGACCTCCCCCATGCCAAGGCCGTGAACCAGACCCTCGCGGACGTCCGTCGTCTGCGGTGGTCCGCCTTGTTCGTCGCCCTTGCGTGCACCGCGGGCGCAGTGGGTCTCGTACTGCTCGGACAGAGCTGGTCCTACATCGTCGCCGCCGTGCTGGTCGTGGCGGCCGTGACCTCGGTGTGGGTCGGGCTGTGGGCACCTCGCAAGGTCGGGACCGTCGAGCAGCTCTATCGCGACAGCCCGCTCGTCCCGGCCGTCGTCGCGGCGAAGCGCGCCCGGGGGCTGACGCTGCTCGCGCTGGTGGACATCGCGAAACCCGAGACCTCGACGCGGCATTTCGCGCTCGTGACCCGCAATGTGGAGGCGGTGCCCGGTCACCGGGTGGCGATCGGTGAGCGCGTGCCGTGCGTTGCGGTGCTCTCCGACCGCACGACCCGCAACGACTCGGGTATGTGGCAGATGGTCGGCCCGATGCCGATCGCCTGGGGTACCCGTGACCGGAAGGTCATCGCGGATGCGGTCGGACAGATCCCCGAGGCGGAGTGGCGCGTGCTGAAGGACAAGCTGAAGATGGTCGGCGAGGTCGACGCGACCGACGAGCGCCGTCTCGAACTCGCGAGCAAGGATCTTCCCCCGGAACTCCGCTGACACGGATGCGTGGGTCGCCGGATTGTCGCCCGGAGACCCACGCCGGTCCGCTGGTAGAGGAATCACGCGAGGTGCGGGAGCACTTCCTTCTCGAGAAGTTCGAGCCCCGAGGTGTCGTAGGCGGCTTCCGGGACGTAGAAGATCGCGTACTCGAGTCCCTGCTTCTTCAACGCCGTGAGATTCTCGACGATCTGCTCAGGGGTGCCCACCGCAGGCATTCCCCGGAAGGCGTCGAGGGCACCCTCGGCCTTCTCGGATCCGACGATCGGTTCGAGACGGGCACGCAACGTCTCGAGCCGCTCCTGCACCTCGGCTTCGGTGCGGCCGATCGCCACGTTGTAGTTGGCGGAGCGCACGATGGCGTCGAAGTCGGTGCCGAGCTGCGCACAGTGCTCGCGCAGGACGGCCGATTTGTGAGCGAACCCTTCCGGTGTGCCGTCGAAGTTGGTGTACTGCGCGTATTTCGCCGCGATCTTCAACGTCACCTTCTCGCCGCCGCCGGCGATCCACAGCGGGATACCACCCTCCTGCAGCGGCAACGGCCGGACGATCGCACCGTCGACGTCGTAGTACCGTCCGGCGAGAGTCGCGGAGCCGGTGGTCCATGCCTGCCGGAAGATCTCGACCCCTTCCTCGAGCCGGCGCAGCCGCTCACCGGCGGACGGGAATCCGTAACCGTAGGCACGCCATTCGTGCTCGTACCAGCCACCACCGATTCCCATCTCGATCCGTCCGCCGGAGATGATGTCGGCGGTCGCCGCGACCTTTGCGAGGTAGGCGGGATTGCGGTAACCCATGGCCGTGCACATCTGGCCGATCCGCACACGCTCGGTGACGGCCGCGAAAGCCGAGACCAGGGTCCATGCCTCGTGGGTTGCTTCCTCGGTGGGTTCGGGGACGGTGTGGAAGTGGTCGTACACCCAGATCGATTCCCACAGCCCGCCGTCTGCGCGTACCGCGAGGTCGCGCATCACCGACCACTGCTCGGCGGGGTCGATGCCGACGAGATCCAGTCGCCAGCCCTGGGGAACGAACAGTCCGAAACGCATATGGGTCCTCGGGTCGAAGTGACAGTGTGGTGCCGGTCCACCCGGCGCCACTGCCCAGTGTGCGACGTGAGCACCGCGAGTTCACCGATCGGCGCGCCATCGTGACAGCCGACGTTCCACCGAGACCAGGATGCCGTTGAAGACCAGCCCGACGAGTGAGATCGCGATGATCCCCGCATACATGTCGGGAATGCGGAAGTTCAACTGGGACGCGGTGACGAGATAACCGAGACCGGCCTTCGCCCCGACCATCTCGGCGGCGATGAGAACGAGGATCGACGACGCCGCCGCCATACGGATCCCGGTGAAGATCGTCGGCACCGCAGCGGGCAGGACCACCTTCTGGAACAACCGATAGGAGGGCAGTCCCAGCGATCGGGCCGACTTGATCAGCAGCGGGTCCACCGTGCGCACACCGGAGATGGTGTTGAGAAGGATCGGGAAGGTGCACGCGTAGATCACCAACGCGATCTTGGAGGTCTCTCCGATACCCAGGATCAGGACGAACACCGGCAACAACGCCAGCGCAGCCGTGTTCCGGAACACCTCGAGGATCGGATTCAGCAGGTCGGCGACGGGTTTGTACCAGCCGATGGCCACGCCCAGCGGGACGGCCACCACGACCGCGACGGAGAATCCGACGAGCGCGCGGGACAGACTGGCCGCCAGGTGGTCGGCGAGGCCCCCGCTGCCGACCAGGTCCGCGAAGGCTCCGATCACGGTGGTGAAGGGAGGCAGGAATACCTCGTCGACGAGTCCGGTTCGCGGGGCGATCTCCCACAGCGCGAGAAATGCGGCGATCGCGACAGCGGGTGTGAGGAGGCGCCACACGAATGCGCCGGTGCGCCGGCCGATTCCGGGAGCGCGTACCGATACCGGCGCCGGCGGGAAGGCCGGCTCCCACGGCTCGTTCAGCGCGACCTTCGGAAGGGACTCGCTAGTGGTGGACATGCCGGCCTTCTTCCGATGCGGTGGCGAGTTCGAGGTCGCGGGCGCGAGTCACTTCGGAGTGGAGCAGCGACCAGATGTCGTGCCGCAGGTTCCGGAATGCTTCACTCGAGCGGACGTCGTCGACGTCGCGATCGATGTCCACCTCGACGACCGTCTTGATCCGGCCGGGCCGGGAGGTGAGGACCGCGACGCGCTGCCCGAGATAGACGGCCTCGTCGATGCCGTGGGTGATGAAGAGGATGGTCTTGCCCGTCTCGCGCCTGATACGCAGCAGCTCGTCCTGCAGGGATTCCCGGGTCTGCGCGTCGAGTGCCGCGAACGGCTCGTCCATGAGCAGCACTTCGGGATCGAAGGCGAGGCTGCGCGCGATGGCGACACGCTGCTTCATTCCACCCGACAACTCGTGCGGGTAGCGGTCACCGAAACCGTGCAGGCCCACGAGTTCGAGATAGTGCTCGGCGAGTTCGCGACGCGCCTTCTTCGGAAGGCCCTTCGCTTCGAGGCCGAACTCGATGTTGCTGCGGGCGGTGCGCCAGGGAAGCAGCGCGTACTGCTGGAAGACGATTCCGCGGTCCAGGGCAGGACCGGTGACGGGTTCACCGTCGAGCAGGATCCGCCCCGACGTCGGCGTGGTAAGACCGCCGAGAAGGTCCAGCAGTGTGGACTTTCCGCAACCGCTGGGGCCGACCACCACGAGGAATTCCCCGTCGTCGAGGTCGATGCTGATGTCGTCGAGTGCGGTGAGCGTCGCGTTCGCGCCGCGGACGGGGAATGTCTTCGTCACGTGCTCGATCCGGAGTTTCGGTGTGCTCACTTCGCCTCCTCCACGACTTCCCCGTTCGGGCCGCTCCCGGGCTCGTAGGTGCCGTCGGCATACGGATTGAATTCGTTGGTGTACACGTCGGAGACCTCGATCCGCCCTTCGTCGAGCTCACCGTTGCGGGTGAGCCAGTCGATCCACGTCCGGATCTCCTGATCGGTGATCACTCCCCCGGCACCGGCGACGCCGGGGCTGCGCCAGTACTCGACGAGATCGGTCGATTCGTTGCGGCCGCGACCCGAGATGATCTCCTTGTACTTCGCGATCACCTCGTCGCGCGGGGTCACCTGAGTCCAGCGGATGGCCCGCGCGGTGCCCTGCACGAAATCCGCGACGGCTTCGCGGTTGTGTGCGATGAAGTCGACACGGAAGGCCAGGGTTCCGTAGGAGAACGATCCGAAGAGGGATTCGTCGGTGAACAGCGGTCTGATTCCGCCCCGTTCGACTGCGGTCTCGCGGAAGACGCTGCCGAGCGTGCCGACGTCGATCTGTCCTTCCCGCAGGGCCTGTTCGGTGTTGACCGGAGGCACCACGACGAGCTCGACCCGGGCGATCTCCTCCGGCGTGAGTCCCTGTTGTGCAAGCCATTCGCGGACGAGGAATTCGTGATGGGCGCCGAGGGTGTTCATACCGACCTTCTTGCCGATCAGGTCGCGGGCGGTACGGATGGGACTGTCCCCGAGGACGTAGTATCCGGTGAAGGTCTGCTCGTCGGATCCGTAGTAGGAGAGCACGGAGGTCAACGGCGAGCCTCCGACCTGGGCCTTGATCACGGCACCGTTGAACGCCCCACCGACGTCGACCTGCTTCGTGGCGGTGTTCTGCAACGATTGCGGGCCGTTGGTGTTGTCCCCGATCCATTCGAGCCGGACGTCCTCGAAATAGCCCAGGGCCTCGGCGAGTTCGGGAAAGACGACCTGGCCGGCCGAGCCTTCGTAGCGCAGCACTGTCCGGCCGTCGGCCGCGAAGGTCGTCTCGGATCCCGAGCATGCGGTTGCGGCGGAGCCGAGCGCGAGAAACGTCGCGACGGCGGCGACGGCGCGCAGATATCGTGTGCGCAGAGCGTATTCGGGCATCGGCTTCGAGTCCTCGTGACGGTCCCCGGTAGGGGCGCGGAGATGTGCTGCGACCGGGACAGCATCACCTCGGAAGCGCGCCGGTCACAACGATTGCGCGCACCGTGATCGGAAGTACACCTCCTCGTCCGGGCACGACGAAGGCCGGCACATCGACTGTGCCGGCCTTCGTCGTGATGGACACGCTCGATTCTCCGGATCTCGGCCCGTGAGCGTCGTCGTGGTTGCGCCGCGGTCAGCGACGGAAGAACGAACGTATGCTCCGGCGCTCGGGACGGGCCGAGGCCGCGGCCTGGTCGCAGGTGCAGCGATCGGCTGCGGGCACCGACCGCATGACGGCGTCGACATGCTGTCCGCATCCACCCCAACCGGTCTTTCCGCAGGCCGGGCAGGCGACGGGGTAACACATGGAATCCTCCTCGGGAGAAGTTCGCTACGGACCCGTACGGTCACGAGCGGGTCGGAGACGGATGGTCAGGCAGGGACGTGGGATTCGGCCCAGGCGTTGTAACCGCCGAGCAGATCCGTGACGTTCTCGAAGCCGTGGGCGCGCAGCAGCGAAGCTGCCACGCTCGAACGCCATCCACCTGCACAGTGCACGACGATCGGTTTGCCGGCAGGCACGTGGTCCAGTCGGGACCGCAACTGTGCCAACGGGATCGGGATCGCACCCGGAATCGTTCCGAATTCGCGTTCGCCGGGATTCCGGATGTCGACGAGGGTGACCGCGCCGGCGGCGAGCGCCCGGTCGAGTTCCTCTACCGTCGTCCGGGAGGCGGTTTCGACCAGGCCGGCGAGTGCCTGCGGGAACACTCCGTCACGATCGACGTTCAGATACCCTGCTGCACCGTCGGATCCGATTCGCGCCAGGCGAACCGCGGCGTCCTGCTCCTCGCCGGGATAGGTGATCAGGACGATCTTCTCGCCGACTTCGGCGACCATGCCGCCGGTCTCGGCGAAACGCCCGTCGAATCCGACGTTCACCGAACCACGCAGATGCCCGGCAGCGAAATCGTCGACGCTGCGCGCATCGAGAACGCGCGTGCCGGCGGCGAGTTCCGCCGCGACCTGCTCGGGACTCAGCTCGGGAATCGCGCGGTCCTGCACGAGAAGCGGATGCATCCGCTTGTTCATCGCAGCATCGACCGAGAAGTACGACGGCGCCGCCGGCTGCCCCTCGGTGACCAGAGCCACGAACTCGTCCTCGCTCATCGGCTGCACGGACGGGTTGGTAGCGCGCTGCTCACCGATGGTGGAGGTGAGTTCCGTCGACAGGTTCTTCCCACACGACGAACCGGCACCGTGAGCGGGCATGACGACGACCTCGTCGGGTAGCGTCAGCAGCTTCTCGTGCACGGTGTGGTACATGGCACGCGCGAGGTCGCTGGTGGAGCCGTCCCCGAGGTTGACCAGGTCCGGCCGGCCGACGTCACCGATGAACAGGGAGTCCCCGGTGAGCACGGCGGCCGGGACGGCGTCGGGGCGTTCGCGCACCAGCACCGAGATCGATTCCCAGGTGTGGCCCGGGGTGGACAGGATGCCGAGTTCCACCTCGCCGAGGGACAGTTTCTCACCGTCGCGCAGGCGACGGATCGGGTAGTCGGTCTCGGCAGCCTCGCCGAAGCCGATCCACGCGCCTGTGGCGTCGACCAGTTCGAGGTGACCGGAGACGAAGTCGGCGTGGAAGTGGGTGTTGATCACACCTTCGATGGTCAGTCCGTATTTCTCTGCGTCGGAAAGGTATTCGGTGATGTCGCGACGGGGGTCGACGACGACGGCCCGACCCGTGCTCTCGTCACCGATGAGATAGGACGCGTGGGAGAGGCACTCGATGTAGTACTGCTCGAGAATCATGGATTCCTCCGTTGCTGGATCCGGTGGCGTTCCGGGGGATGTAGACATCCTGGCATATACCCCCTAGGGTATGTCAAGTACCCCCAGGGGTATGTGTACGATGATCCCGAGAATACCCCCGGGGGCACCTTCGTAATGCCCCTCCCCGCCCCCGCCCCCATCGAAAGGCCACTTCATGCCCGAGTCCCCCGCTGCCACCGTCGATCCCGGCTCCTTGCGCGAGTCGATCGATTCCGGCAAGAACGTGCGCATCATCGACGTCCGGACCCCGGGCGAGTTCGAGTCCGTGCACATTCCCGGCGCCTACAACGTCCCCCTGGATCTGCTGCGCGAGCACCGCGACGAGTTCTGCGCCCATTTCGACGAGAACGTCGTGCTGGTGTGTCGTTCCGGTCAGCGCGCGGGCCAGGCCGAAGAAACCCTGCGCGCCGCAGGGTTGTTCAACGTCCACATCCTCGACGGCGGCATGCTCGCCTGGGAGGCGGCCGGGCTGCCCGTCAACCGGGGTGCCGAACGCTGGGACCTCGAGCGCCAGGTTCGGCTCGTCGCCGGCTCGCTCGTGCTCGGCTCGATCCTCGGCAGCATCGCCGTGCCGAAGCTCAAGTGGCTCGCCGCCGGAATCGGCGGTGGATTGACCTTCGCCGCACTCTCCGACACCTGCGCGATGGGCATGTTGCTGTCCAAGCTGCCCTACAACCGCGGCGCCTCGTGCGACGCCCCCAGCATCGTGGCGCACCTGGTCGAGTCGAATACCGAACGCACCGAGAGGAACTGATCGTGATCGCGTTGACCGTGTCGCTGGCAGTCCTCGTCGGGGTCACCCTCGGATTGCTCGGCGGTGGAGGCTCGATACTCACAGTCCCTCTCCTGGCATATGTCGCCGGCATGGACGCCAAGGAGGCGATCGCCACTTCGCTGCTGGTCGTGGGTGTCACCAGCGCGGTCGGCGCGATCTCCCATGCGCGCGCCGGCCGGGTCCAGTGGCGCACCGGGATCCTGTTCGGCCTGGCGGGCATGGTCGGCGCCTACGGCGGTGGCCTGCTCTCGCGCTTCATCCCCGGCACCGTCCTGTTGCTCGCCTTCGCCGTGATGATGATCGCCACCGCGATCGCCATGTTGCGCGGCCGCAGGAACAAGACTGCCGGCGGTGAAGGCGACCGCTCGATGCCCGTCGGCAAGATCCTGCTCGACGGCGTGGTCGTCGGCCTGGTCACAGGGCTCGTCGGCGCCGGCGGCGGCTTCCTCGTCGTGCCCGCCCTGGCGCTGCTCGGCGGCCTTCCCATGCCGGTCGCGGTGGGTACGTCGCTCATCGTGATCGCCATGAAGTCCTTCGCCGGACTCGGCGGCTATCTGTCCACCGTGCAGATCGACTGGCGCCTGGCCGCGATGGTCACCGGCGCCGCCGTGGTGGGCAGCCTCATCGGTGGCCGCCTGACCTCGCTCGTCGATCCGGATACCCTGCGCAAGAGCTTCGGCTGGTTCGTCCTGATCATGTCCTCGGTGATCCTCGCGCAGGAGATCCATCCCGGCGTCGGCATCGCCGCGGCGGCACTCACCGTGGCAGCCGCCGGTGCCACCTACACCTGCAACCGCATGGAGCATTGCCCCCTGCAACGACTCGGCGGACGAACGCACGCCTCCCTCGCGGCGGGCTGACCGGACGCGACCGCCCTGCTCGTCGTGGTGCTTCGAGCCGGTGGTGCGAGGGATGCCACACTCATGGGCGGCCGCGGCGAGTCGGTCACACAACTCACACCTCGGCAAGATACCCCCGGGGGTACACTGGCATCCAGGACTAGGAAAGGACCCTTCATGGTCGGCGACGAAGACAGCATTGCATTGGTACTCAACCGGTTGCGCCGCGCACAAGGCCAGCTCGCCGGAGTGATCTCGATGATCGAGCAGGGCCGCGAGTGCAAGGACGTCGTCACCCAGCTCGCCGCGGTATCACGCGCACTGGACCGCGCCGGCTTCAAGATCGTCGCGACGGGCCTGAAGGAGTGCCTGACCGAGACGAGCAAGGACGGCAAGGAACCGATGACGGAGGCCGAGCTCGAGAAGCTCTTCCTCACCCTGGCCTGACCAGGCCCGTTCAGGACAGCCTGACCAGGCCCGTTCACGAGAAAGGCAGGAGATCCATGGCACTCGCACTGTCGGCCACTCTGCACACCTCGTTCCCCGAGGCCGTCGAGCGCACCCGCACGGCTCTGTCCGAGCAGGGATTCGGTGTGCTCACCGAAATCGACATGCAAGCAACCCTGAAGGCGAAGCTCGGCGAGGACATGGAGAACTACGTGATCCTCGGCGCCTGCAATCCTCCGCTGGCGCACCGGGCGGTGACGGTCGACCGGCAGATCGGCCTGCTCCTCCCCTGCAATGTCGTCGTGCGCACCGACCCGGACGCCCCGGAGAGGGTCGTGGTCGACGCCATGAACCCGCAGATGATGGTTCAGGTCGCCGATCAGCCGGGACTCGCGGAGGTCGCCGACGATGCCACCGCAGCATTGCAGGCCGCCATCGACTCCCTGAGATCCGACGCCGCGAAGAACTGAGGACGGACACCACGAAGGCCGGCACATCGACTGTGCCGGCCTTCGCCGTGGGTGGGTCAGGGATAGTTCGGATTGTTGAATTCCGGGATCTCGATGCTGATCGGCCGCAGCTCCGACATGTAGAGCAGGACGAACTGGCGCAACAGTTCGTCGAACGTCCAGTAGGCGTCCGGCGCCAGCGGAAGCGGCAGCAGTCCTTCACGCACCGCGATGAAGGGTCCCCATGCGACGTCCAGCAACGTTCCCCATACGGGTTCGCGGGGAATGTTCAGCCAGTCGGCGATCTCGTTGCCGAGGACGAATCGGGTGAGTGCGCCGAGGATCGGGCGGGTCAGCAGAGTGAAGTCGAGTCCGGCGCCGAGATCGAGCAGCATGTCGGCGAGCTTCACCCCCTCGGGAGTGGGAGCCAGGATCGGATCGAGCGACTGCTGCGCCTGGGATTCCGCGTCGTCCCAGGTGGCCGGGATGTACTGATCCTCGATACCGAGCATGTGGGCACTGACCTGCCACGAGTGCAGGAATCCGGTGGCCTCCGCCTCGGGGATGGGAACCTTCCACTGCTTCAACGTCCGCATGACGGTGGTGGGCAGACTGTGCCAGGTGACCATCATGTCGTGCTGACTGATCGGAATCTCTTCCGGCGCAACATGAGCCCAGTGCGGGGACTGCGGGAGCAGGTGCCGGACCGCGGCGTGCACGAGCCTGGTCTTGACCGCGGTGACGATCATCTCGCCGTCACCCAGATAGGCGTTGCGAGAACCGATGTCGTAGCCGAGCTTGGCGGTCTTCGAGATGCGGCGCTTCATGTTCGCGCCGCCCTTGGAGTAGTAGACCGCGAGCGCCTCCTTCGGGATGACCGTACTCATCATCCCGCTCGCGAAGCCGTACAGCACGCCGAGATACAGACCGCGCTTCTCGTTGAACTCCACCGCTGTCGCGAGCTTGGCCGGATCCGCCCAGGACGGGAGCTGCCGAGCATGCTCCATGAAGTCCCGAAGATCGTTCGGCAACCCTTCGGGCAGCGGCTGGGAGTTCTTCGTCCACGTACGGAGCAGTTCGTTGACCCTCGGCACGTCGCCACGATCGAGCAAGGACGCGACGAGCGGATCGGCTTCCGTGTCCCACACCTGTCGTGGATCGGCGCCGCTGCCCGTACCCGGAATCGATCCGGCCGGTGACCACCGCCACGGCCGTGCGCCGGCCGCGGCCGGCGCAGCCACCGCGAACGCCCCCAGGGCTCCCATGAGGCCCCCTGCTTTCAGGACGTTGCGTCTGCTCGGATTCTCCATGTGGTCGCTCCCCTTACCACTCGTCGATGATGCAATGAAACATTCGTAGTTTCTCTGTAACATGGAAGCACACAGTGGCCCCGGTCACAACACATCCGGTGGCGCCACCTGCGGTGTCCTCGGTCGCGGGTCGGAGAACGCTAGACTCGAGGTCTCGAGGAGGACATGTGGAAACTGCGTCGTCGATCCCACAGCCGGTATCCGACGGGCCCGTGCGTTCCTCTCCGGAGCCCCCCACCGCGGAGTCGTCCTCCCTGCTCGAGCGCGCCTTCCATGATGCCCTGCTCGCACCCGCCGACACCGACGACGGTGTCGAGGCCGACGACACCCGCACCCGACTACTCGATGCGGCCTACGAGCAGTTCTGCCGAACGGGCATCCAGCGCTCGTCGATGGAGGAGATCGCGCGTCGCGCGAAGCTCTCCCGGATCACGCTCTACCGCAAGTTCGCCACCAAGGACGTACTCGTCGACGAGGTCATCCTGCGCGAGTTCCGCCGCTACTTCCTGCAGTTCCTCGAAGACATCGCCCAGGCCGAGACCGTCGCCGACCGCGTGGTGGCCGGTTTCGTCAGTGCGCTCCGGGCGATTCGCACCAACAGGCTGATCGGCAACCTGCTCGAGACCGAACCGGCTCTGTTCGCCGGCGCGATCGGAGGCGACGAAGGGCGGATGCTCGCCGCCGTCCGCCGTTTCGTCGCGGGCCAGCTGCACCGCGAGCAACATGCGGGAACCATTTCGGCCGATCTCAACACCGACCTGGTGGCGGAGATGCTCGTCCGCATCTCCGCGTCGTTCCTCACGACGCCCAGCCATGTCGTCGATCTCGACGACGAGGACGCATTGGTGTCCATCGCCCGGCAGTTCCTGGTCCCGATGGTGTGCCCCACCGATCACTCGACGCGGTAGTACCGGCCGATCTCGTCCAGGCGCGCACGCAGGGCATCGAGCACCGGTCGCTGCCCTGTATGCAGCTTCGATTCCGCGTCGGCGGCAACCACCCAGCGAGCGTCGTCGACCTCGGGAATCGTGATGCGCCGACCGGACCGTGGCGGCCATTCGATCTCGCACGTATTGCTCCCGACGAACTCGAGTTCGTCCGTCGTCTCTCCCGCGTAGATGCTGATGATCTTTCCCGACGACTGCCGGTAACGCCCGAGCAGCAACAACGGAACCTCCGGAGGAGCGATCCCGCATTCCTCGGTGAACTCGCGCAGCGCCACCTCCCGGGGGTCCTCCTCAGGTCCGTACTCCCCCTTGGGAACCGACCACGCCGCCTCCTCCTTGCCCTTCCAGTACGGGCCACCCGGATGGACGAGCCAGAGACGGAGGAGACCGGTGTCGTCGATGCGATAGAACAGCAGACCCGCGCTGGTCACGGCCATCGCTACTCCCGGACCTCTGTGACGGGTTGACGCAGAACGGTTCTCAGCCTCTCCGGAGCACTACGGCGTGGATCACCGAGGTAGATCTCGTGGTGTTCTCCCGCGAATCCCAGACCGAGCGCGGGCATCACCTGCGCGTGCAGGCGTTCGAGGGTGGGCCCCTCCTCGTCGTACGGCCCGATGTGCAGGATCTGCAGACATCTCCCCTCCGTCATGCGGAAGGGATGTACCCGCGGCAGAGAGGGAAGGGGTTTCCTCTTCGCGGCGCTCCTGTCCGCGGCTGCCGCGACCGCGTCGGTCATCATCTCGTCGGTGACCCAAGGCGGTTGCACGATCAGCATGCGCCACGACCACGACGACTTGTCGCGGGCGTGGAAGGCGGTCATGTCCTCACTCCACCACAGTCCCTCGAGGGGGCCGACCACGAAATCACGCCCGAGAACCTTCTTCGAGGTGAACTTCGCGGTGTACGCAGCCGAGTACAGCGCTGCGACGGCGTCGGCGTACTCCTGCGAACTGTTGGGATCGCCTTTGCCGTCCACTGCCAGATAGGCGAATTCCGGCACGTGCACTTCCGTGAACTCCTCGGCCGAACACGTGTACAGCTCGCGGTACTCACGCTTGATGTCGTATCTGTCCACGGCACCCTCCCGGTCGAGGACGAGGATATGCCCCCGGCGGGATGTACAAGCGGATTCCGGCGACGGATTCGCCTAACATCGACCCATGCTCGAGAAGAGCACGGCAGCGTTCGAAGAGCACCGCGCCCATCTGCTGGCGGTGGCGTATCGCCTCACCGGCAGCATCGCCGATTCCGAGGATGCCGTGCAGGACGCCTGGTTACGGCTCGCGGGCACCGATCTCGCCGGGATCCGTGACCTGCGTGCCTGGCTGACCACAGTCGTGGGGCGGTTGTGCCTCGACAGGCTGCGCTCGGCCGCGGTGCGCCGTGAAACCTATACCGGTCAATGGCTGCCCGAGCCGGTCGTGACGCCCCTCGGCTCTTCGGCTCCTCGGGACCCACTCGACGAGATCGTGCGCGACGAGGACAACCGGCTGGCCGCACTCGTCGTGCTGGACAGCCTGACCCCCGCCCAGCGCATCGCGTTCGTTCTCCACGACGCGTTCGACATTCCGTTCGACGACATCGCACGCATTCTCGACGTTGCGGTCCCGACCGCCCGCCAGCTGGCTTCCCGCGCCCGCCGCACGGTGTCCTCGGCTCCGCCGCCGGCCTCACCTGCCGAACACGAGGAGGCCGTGGGGCGACTCGTGGCTGCCTTCGCGGCAGCGGACATCGATGCGGTCGTCGCCGCGCTCCACCCCGACGCACGGATGATCGGCGATGCGGGAGGCACGGCTCGCACCGCATTGAACATCCTCGTCGGCGCCGACAGGGTGGCGCGATTCTTCCTCGGCCTGCTGCGACTCCACGGCGCGGAGGCGCTGACGTCCTCGGAGCCGGTGCGGGTGAACGGCGAACTCGGCCTGCTCCATCGAGGTCTCCCCGCCGCGGACGGCCGGGCGGCAATTCCTCCGCGGGTGAGCGCGTGGACCGTTCGGGAGGGGCGCGTGTGGGCCGCCTACGACATGGCCAACCCCGTGAAGCTGAGACGCGGAATACTGCTGTCCCCAGGACTCTTCGAGTAACGGTCAGTCGCCTTCGGCCTCGAGTTCCCGTGGTTCGGCCCACGGCACTCGGCAGGCGTCGGTACTGAAGCCCTGATCATGTATCCCCAGAGCCGAGTTCATGCGCGCACGCATGTTCTCCAGTGCGATCTGATAGGTCAGCTCCACCACCCCCGCCGCTCCGAATCGACGCTCGAGATCAGCGACCTGCTCGTCGGTCACGACTGTCGCCACGTCCCCGGTCATCGCGTCCGCATAGGCGATCGCGGCCTTCTCGTCGTCGGTGTAGAGGTCGGAGGTCTCGAACCCTGCGATGTGTGCGAGACGCTCGGTGTCGAGTCCGTCGAGCCGCTGCAGCATCGTCCCGAAATCGATGCACCACGAACATCCGACGGTCCACGCGACGCGGTACACCGCGATCTCGCGGACCGCAGCGGGCAGGACCGTGGAGGCCCTGTCGGCGAGCATCTCGTGGATGCCGGCCGCACGCATCAACGCCGGGTGGTGAGCCGTCACGGCGAAAGGTTCGGGCACCGACCCGAATCTGCGACGGGCGATGGCATACATCGCGCGGGTCGCGATGCCGGCGCGGTCGGGAGTGACGGCTTCGAGTCGTGCCATGACTATGTCCTTCCGGTGTGGTCCGCGGGGCAGCCCCTCGGATCCGCAGTGGTCTTCACCATGGAGACGAGGCGGGGGGCACGGATGTGACACCGCGGGCGCTACGCTGCAGGAATGGCTGACTCGACGACTTCCGGACGGGTTCGTACGGTCTCCCGGCTACGACCGTTCATCTCCACGATCTTCGCCGAGATGACCGAACTCGCCGTCCGGCACGACGCGATCAACCTCGGGCAGGGCTTTCCCGACGTCGACGGACCCTCCGCGATGCTCGAGATCGCCCGGCGTGCCATCGCGGACGGAGTCAACCAGTATCCACCCGGATCGGGCATGCCCGTCCTGAGGGAGGCCGTCTCGGCCGATCGTGCCGCGCGCTACGGCCTCCGGCACGACCCGGAGTCGGAGGTTCTCGTCACCGTCGGAGCCACCGAAGCGATCAGCGCCGCCATTCTCGGTCTCGTGGAGCCGGGGGAGGAGGTGCTGCTCACGGAGCCGTACTACGACTCGTATGCCGCGTCGGTCGCCCTCGCCGGCGCGACGCGACGCACCGTGCCGCTCACTCCCTCCGGAGACGGTTTCGTGCTCGACGTGGACGCCCTGCGGACAGCGGTGACCGACCGCACCCGCATGCTGGTCGTCAACAGCCCGCACAATCCCACCGGCACCGTCTACGACCTCGATTCGCTGACCGCGCTGGCCGAGCTGGCCTGCGAGCGCGACCTGCTGGTGCTCTCGGACGAGGTGTACGAGCATCTGGTCTTCGACGGCCGCGCACACATCCCGCTCGCATCGTTGCCGGGTATGGCAGAACGGACGGTCACGGTGTCCAGCGCCGCCAAGACGTTCAACGTCACCGGCTGGAAGATCGGGTGGGCGATCGGTCCACGCGAACTGATCGACGGGGTCCGCGCCGCCAAACAGTTCATGACGTTCGTGGGGGGCGCGCCCTTCCAGCCGGCGGTCGCGCACGCGCTGACGCACGAACAGGAGTGGATCGTGTCGATGCGCGACGATCTCCAGCGCAAGCGCACGTTCCTCTCCCGCGCTCTCTCCGATGCAGGACTGACGGTGTTCGACTCTGCCGGAACGTACTTCGTGTGCGCGGACCTGAGGCCGCTCGGACGCACGGACGCGGTCGACTTCTGCCGGGAACTGCCCGGGAGGATCGGCGTCGCAGCAGTGCCGGTGAGCGTCTTCGCCGACGACTCCGCATCGTGGAATCATCTGGTGCGCTTCGCATTCTGCAAACGAGACGAGGTACTCGCCGAAGCGGTCGCTCGGTTGGACGGATTGCAGGGGGCCCACTAGATGTCGCGACCGACCATTCCGTCCGACTTCGTCTCGCGAGCCGTGCGGGTGGGAGCCGAGGAGGGAATCGACCTTCAGCCCGCACTCGAAGCAGCGCGTATCAGCCGCGCCGTTCTCGTCCATCCTCACGCACGGCTCACCCCGGAGCAGGTCAGTCGCTTCACGCAGACGGTCTGGCAGATCACCGACGACGAACTGTTCGGTATCGCACCGGCGCCCGTGCCTCGTGGAACCTTCCGCGTCATGTGCCTGACCCTCATCCACCGGCCGGATCTCGACCACGCACTACGGCGGATGATCGAGGTGAACCATGTCATCCGCTCACTGCCGCAACTGAGCCTGACTCCCGGGGAGTCCACCACCTATCTCGATGTCGGACTTCCGGACACAGTGGACGACAAGACCCGCGTGGTGGTCGATTTCCTTCTCATGCTGCTGCACCGGTTCGCCGCGTGGCTGGTGGGAGGGCGCGTGCGGCTCGAATCGGTGTTCCTGCCGTACACCGAACCCGATCCCGTGCTCGCCCGCAGTTACGACGCGATCTTCGGGGTTCCGGTGACCTTCGGGGCCGGACGCGCGGCTCTCGAGATCGACAACGCCGCACTGAAGTCTCCCCTCGTCCAGACGGAGGAATCCCTCGAGGAGTATCTGCGTGATTCTCCGAATTTGATTCTCTCGGAACGTGATTACGAGTCCACTGTATCGGCGCAGGTACGCAGGATCTTCGAATCCGGCATCGAAGGACGTACGGCGACCGCGGAAGACATCGCCGGCAGGCTCGCCGTGAGCCCACCGCACCTGAGGCGCCTGCTCCGGCAGGAAGGCACCTCCTTGGGGCAACTGCGGGAAGAGGTTCTCCGCGATCTGGCGATCGCCGGTCTCCGGCGTGGCGAGGCCGTCGACGATCTGTCCTCGCGACTCGGCTTCTCCGAACCCAGCGCTTTCCGCCGCGCGTTCAAGAGGTGGACGGGGAACACCCCCCGCGCATACCGCGAACACCGCTGACGGCCACATTCCGGCAAACGCGACAACCGCGCCGAATACCCCAGCCCTCGCACTCCGAAACGCGATTCGACCAGCGGTTACGGCATGGGTCCCCCACACCCTGCCGGCTTGCATTCGTGCATCTTCAATGGGACCGTCGGAAGCGAACCGTCATCGACTTTCGAGAGGGTGATCTTCGAGCCATGCACACGATCGTTCACGACGACTATCCGACTCGGGGTCGCGCGACATGCGAATCCACCGAGAGGAAAGACCCCGCTGTCTGGGGCACGGCCACCGACGGACCACTCGACGCAGCGGCCGTAGCCGAGTACGACCGCCGCGGATTCCACACTGCCGAAGGGCTTCTCGCGGCGAACGACGTCGGGAACCTACTGGAGGAGACGTCGCGACTCGGCCGCGAGCTCGGTGACGACGAACGCGTCGTCCGCGAACAGGGCAGCGGCGACGTCCGGTCGGTCTTCGATGTGCACCGTCTGAGCGATCTCGTGGATTCGATCATCCGCAGGCCCCAGATCGTCGGCATCGCACGGCAGTTGCTCGGCTCCGATGTGTACGTCCACCAGTCCCGGCTCAACGTCAAACCGGGTTTCCGTGGAGGCCCGTTCTACTGGCATTCGGACTTCGAGACCTGGCACGCCGAGGACGGCATGCCCAAGCCGCGTGCGCTGAGCATCTCGATCGCCCTCACCGAGAACTACGGTTTCAACGGCGGGCTGATGATCATGCCCGGCTCGCACAGGACGTACGTCTCGTGTGCGGGCGAGACCCCGGAGGACTACTTCCGCCAGTCGCTCGTCACCCACGTACCGCCCACCGGCTCCCCGGACGAGGACACCCTCACCCGTCTGGCCGCCGAGCACGGGATCGCCACCTTCACCGGCCCGGCCGGATCGGCGACGGTCTTCGATTCGAACTGCATGCACGGCTCGAACGGGAACATCACCCCGTTCCCTCGCTCGAACCTGTTCGTCGTCTTCAATAGTGTCGAGAACACCCTCGTCGAGCCCTTCGCCGCGCCCAAGCCGCGTCCGTCCTATCTCGGCAGCCGCGACTTCACACCACTACGGTGATCAGCACCGACACTCGGCCGGGGACGGCTCCGTCCCCGGCCGAGTCGCGTCGGCCGCTCACCTCGTCGGTACTCAGCCGCGGCGGGTACGCACCGCGTGCGCCAGCCGGTCGAGCTGTGTCGCGGTGGTGGACCAGTCGATGCAGGCGTCGGTGATCGACTTGCCGTAGTCGAGCTTGTCGGCCTCTCCGAGGGTCAGATCCTGACGTCCGGCTTCGATGAAGCTCTCGAGCATGAGCCCGACGATCCCCTTCTCACCGGCCTCGATCCGCTCGGCGATCTCGGTGACGACGTCGACCTGCTTGTTGTGGTCCTTACGGCTGTTGCCGTGGCTGGCGTCGATGACGACCCGTTCGGGCAGTCCTGCCTTGCGCAGCCGCGCCATGGTGTCGGCGACGGTCTCGGCGTCGTAGTTCGGTCCCGCACTCCCGCCGCGCAGGATGACGTGGCAGTCGGGGTTGCCGACGGTCTCGATCAGCGCGGCCTGGCCGTCGAGGTCGGTGCCCGGGAAGACATGGCTGGCGGCTGCGGCGCGCGTGCCGTCCACCGCGACCTGCACGTCGCCCTCGGTGGAGTTCTTGATACCGACGGGCATCGACAAGGCGCTGCACAGCTGACGGTGCACCTGGCTCGCGGCCGTGCGCGCACCGATGGCACCGTAGGTCACGAGGTCTGCGTAGTACTGCGGCAGGATCGGATCGAGGAACTCGCAGCCGACGGGAAGTCCGAGCCCGGAGACGTCGAGCAGCAACTTGCGGCCGATGCGCAGGCCGGTGTTGATGTCGAAGGTCCCGTCGAGGTGCGGGTCGTTGAGCAGGCCCTTCCAGCCGAGGGTGGTGCGCGGCTTCTCGAAGTACACACGCATCACGATGTGCAGGTCGTCGCGCAGTTCCTCGGCCTTGGCGGCCAGACGGCGGGCGTAGTCCATCGCGGCGGCGGGGTCGTGTACGGAGCAGGGTCCGACCACGACCACGAGGCGGTCGTCGGTCCCGTCGAGGATGTCGACCGTACCTGCACGACCCGAGCGGACGGTTGCGGCGACCACCGCGTCGGGCGCGAACTCTGCGCGGATCGCAGACGGCGCGACGAGAGGACTGACCTTGACCGTGCGCTGTTCGTCGAGATTCGACGTGGAGATTCCGGTGGTTGCTGTTCCGGTGGTGGGGCTCATCGATGGTTCCTGTTCTCGGTGGTTCGGAGTCCGACCCGAGAGAACCTGTGATTCCTACGAGCCGGTCTGATCCGGCTCGTAGGTGAAGAGGTCAGCGCGTGGTCACGCCGACCGACCCACCCAGGGCCGGCCTGCTAAACCAGAAATATGCACGCTGCATGGTTTCGGACTGTACCAGCAGTCGCGGCGCGCCTGTCAACAGCTACGGCTACGGCGCTGCATACTGCGATTCGCCGGCGGCGCGTCCACCTGCGATCGCATCCCGGCGCCTCCCGAGTGGTCACCTGCCCGAACAGGAGTACGCGCATGGCCCGCAAGATCGCCACGAACACGGTCGTCGGACTCGGAGAACTGCTGGATTTCGTCCGCCCGCGGCACCGGATGATTCTCCTCACCCGACGCGACGACGGCACCCCCCAGGCCTCGCCCGTCACCGGTGGCGTGGACGACGACGGACGGATCGTGATCGCCACCTATCCGCAACGCGCCAAGACCCGCAATGCCCGTGCCCGTCCCGAGGTCGGCGTCGTCGTGCTGTCGGACGACTGGAACGACGCGTGGGTACAGATCGACGGAACCGCGGAGGTGGTCGACGCCCAGGACGACGTCGAACCGTTCGTCGAGTACTTCCGCAACATCGCCGGTGAGCATTCGGACTGGGATGAGTACCGGCAGGCGATGCGCGATCAGGGCAAGTCGCTGATCCGGATCACGCCGTCACGCTGGGGACCGGTGGCCACCGGAGGTTTCCCACCCGAAACGGCCTGAGGCGGCCGCACGCACCGGTCCTTCCGCTTCTTCATCGTCCTGCATCGACCACATATCCCGCGATCCGGCGCAGGGGCACGTTGCGTTCCTGCGACAGCTTCCTGAGCAGGGCGAACGCTTCGTCGGCATCCACTTCGAAGCGTTCCATGAGTATCCCCGTGGCCTGCCCGATCATGTCGCGTGAGGCGAGAGCGGAACGTAGCTGTTCCTCCCGCGACGCGGCGATCACCGCGATCGCCGCGTGGGTCGCCAAGCGCGTACCGATATCGACGCTGCGGTGGTCGAACGCCCCTGGGCAGGAACTGTGCACGTGCAGGACACCGTGCACGTCGCCGGTGTAGAGGCACAGCGCCAGAAGAGAGCCCGCGCCCAGCACCACCGCCTCGGAAGCGAAATTCGGCCACCGCTTCTCGACGCGCATGTCGTCGACGAGAACGGTCCCTCTCTCCTGCATCGACTCCACACAGGGGCCTTCTCCGGTTTCCTGCTGCAGAGTGTCGAGCACCGTCGGGAGCCGGCCGGTCGCGGCACGGGAATCGAAGCGGAGACCGGAGGTCCGCAAGGAGATGCCGGCATGCTCGGCACCCGGGATCAGGTCGACGGCTGCCGAAGTGATCACGCGCAGGGTGTCGTCGAGGCAGGTGCCTTCGGAATACATCCGTCGCGCCGCACTGTCGAGCCGACCCCACAAGCGCACCTCGCACGAGTCGTCGTGCATCGGGTCCGCGTCGCCGAATTCACCCACTGCCACGCCACATGGTTGCATCGGCGATCCGCGACGCCGAAAGACCCTAGGCGGGGAGCCCGTCGTACCCTGTCACGTCGTCCGATCGGCCCCCGGTCCGGGGAAGCCGCGACGAGAACCGCTGCGTCCGGCCCGTTCTCGCGAAGGGTTTCTATCGCCAGGGAACCCGGTCCGGATCCCGCAACATCCTCCTGGCCGTGGACATACGGTGCACCTCGTCGGGACCGTCGTAGATGCGGGCGTAGCGGGCCCGCCGATACATCCCCTCGAGCGGTGTGTCGGCAGTGAGCCCGAGCGCGCCGTGCACCTGGATCGCGCGGTCGACGACATCGTGCAGCATCTTCGCCCCCCGGAACTTGATGAGCCCGATCTGGATCCGGGCGTCCTCGCCGGCGTCCATCACTCGCGCCGCGTCGAGGGTCATCAGTCTGGCCGCCTGGATGTCGGCGGCGGATTCGGCGATGTACCGCTGGATCTCCCCCTTCTCCGCGAGCAGGGACCCGTGGGCGAACCGGCTGTTCGCGCGGGCACACATGAGTTCGAAGGCCCGCTGCGCCTGCCCGAGCCACCGCATGCAGTGGAAGATGCGCCCCGGCCCGAGCCTGTCCTGCGCGACGACGAATCCGTTCCCGCGTTCACCGAGCACGTTCTCCTCGGGCACCCGCACACCGGTGTACCTCACTTCGTAGTGATCGCTCGGCTCGTGCCCCATCGTGGGGATCGACCGCACGATCTCCAGTCCGGGAGTGTCGATGGGAACGATGATCGCGCTGATACTGCGGTGCAACGGCGTCGATTCGGGTTCGGTACGCGCGAAGACCGTGCAGTAGCCTGCCTGCGCGGCACCGGTCGTGAACCACTTGTGCCCGTCGATCACCCACTCACCGCCTTCGAGGCGGGCGGTGGTCTGCACGAGTACCGGATCGGATCCCGCCACTTCGGGTTCGGTCATGCCGACCGACGGCAGGATGTCGCCGGAGACGAGACCCGGAATCCAGCGATCGCGTTGTTCGGCGGTGCCGTGCCTCTGGATCATGAGCGCGTCCTGCATGGACACCGATCCGACCGCGAGCTGGCCGTATTCGGAGCGGCCGATGATCTCGTTGAGATAGACGAAGTCGAGGAAGGGAACGCCGCCGCCACCCATCTCCTCGGGATGTCCCAGTGCCCACAGGCCCAGTTCCTTCGCCCGGGACTTCAGTCCGGCGAGCGCCTCGGCGCCCTCCCCGTCGTGCCGGCTCAGGGCAGGTTCGAGGGGAATCACCTCGTCGTCGATGAACGAGCGCATGCGGGTGCACAACTCGGCCACCCGCCCTTCGGGCCGGTTCGCAGTCATGCCCGCCAATGTATCGGCACACATGTGCGCTCACATAGGGTTCGGTCCGCTCCGGGTGTGGAAATCCGTCGGCCGGGGCATTCTGGGTCGAGTCCATCCTGTGACGCGACGAGCACGGAGGTGCCATGCCGGATCCGTCCGACCGAGTACCGGAGTACGAACACACTGCCGACGGACACCTCGTCGAGAACCGGGCCGAGGATTTCGCCCATGCGCGCAGCCTCCCGGTGGACCCCGATTGGTTCAAGACCGCGGTGTTCTACGAGGTCCTCGTCCGCGCCTTCAACGACTCGAACAACGACGGCACCGGCGACCTGCGAGGGCTGACCGAGAAGCTCGACTACATCGCCTGGCTCGGAGCCGACTGCATCTGGCTGCCGCCCTTCTACGATTCCCCGCTCCGGGACGGTGGATACGACATCCGTGACTTCCGTGGTGTGCTACCGGAATTCGGCACGGTCGACGATTTCGTGACGTTCCTCGACGAGGCGCACAAGAGGGGCATCCGCGTCATCACCGATCTCGTCATGAACCACACGTCCGACACCCACGCGTGGTTCCAGGAATCGCGAACCGACCCGGACGGGCCGTACGGCGACTTCTACGTGTGGTCGGACGTCGACGACCGCTATCAGGAAGCCCGCATCATCTTCGTCGACACCGAGACGTCGAACTGGACCTGGGACCCGGTGCGCAAGCAGTACTACTGGCACCGGTTCTTCTCGCATCAGCCCGACCTGAACTACGACAACCCCGAGGTGCAGGACGCGATGCTCGACGTCCTGCGTTTCTGGCTCGATCTGGGCATCGACGGCTTCCGCCTCGATGCCGTCCCCTATCTGTTCGAACGTGAGGGGACGAACTGCGAGAACCTCCCGGAGACCCACGCCTTCCTCAAGAAGTGCCGGGCGGTGATCGATGCCGAGTATCCGGGCCGGGTGATGCTGGCCGAAGCGAACCAGTGGCCCACCGACGTCGTCGAGTACTTCGGCGAACCGGAGATCGGCGACGAATGCCATATGGCATTCCATTTCCCGCTGATGCCACGCATCTTCATGGCGGTGCGCCGGCAGAACCGCTTCCCCATCTCCGAGATCCTCGCGCAGACGCCGGCCATTCCCCGAACGGCCCAGTGGGGCATCTTCCTGCGCAACCACGACGAACTGACCCTCGAGATGGTGACCGACGAAGAACGCGACTACATGTACGCCGAATACGTCACCGATCCTCGGATGCGCGCCAACATCGGGATCCGGCGGCGTCTGGCACCACTGCTCGAGAACGACCGCAATCAGCTCGAACTCTTCACCGCCCTGCTGCTGAGCCTGCCCGGTTCCCCCGTCCTCTACTACGGCGACGAGATCGGAATGGGCGACAACATCTGGCTCGGCGACCGCGACGCGGTGCGCACCGCCATGCAATGGTCCCCCGATCGCAATGCCGGCTTCTCCCGCGCGGACCCGGGACGGTTGTACCTGCCGGTCATCATGGATCCCACCTACGGATACCAGGCGGTGAACGTCGAATCGCAGATGAACTCGACGAATTCGCTGTTGCACTGGACGCGCCGGATGATCCAGGTCCGCAAGCAGCATCCCGCCTTCGGCAAGGCGTCGTTCACCGAACTCGGCAGTGCCAATCCGGCGATCCTGTCCTATCTGCGCGAGATGCCACCGGGCCCGGAACGCAACTACAGCGACGTCATCCTGTGCGTGAACAACCTTTCTCGCTATCCCCAGGGCGTGGTTCTGGATCTGTCGCGCTTCGCCGGATGGATCCCGGTGGAGTTGACCGGCTCCGTCCCGTTCCCGACGATCACGGAGGAGGGCTACATGATCACCCTGCCCGGCCACGGGTTCTTCTGGTTCGCCCTGCAGCCCGACCCCGCGAAGGAGGGACCGGGCGAGCACCCGGTGAGCAGCGAAGCAGAAGCGGCGGTGCAGCCATGACCACAGCGAACACGGAACTCTATCCGGAGGCGCAACTCGTCACCGACCTGCGCGAGTGGATGCCGCACCAGCGCTGGTTCGCAGCGAAGGGCCAGACCCTCACCGGCGTTCGCGTCCTCCTGCGCGATCCGCTCGTCGAGGAACCCGGGTTCGGAGCCGATCACCTGCTGGTGAAGGTCTCGTTCGAGTCGGCAGCCGATCAGATCTACCAGGTACCGCTGGGCTACCGGCCGCATCTGCCCGACGACTTGCAGCAGTGGACCGTGGCCGGTCCCGACGAGTCCCGCGGCCGGAGCGTCTACGTCTACGACGGACTGCGTGATCAGGAGATCCTCGACCGCTACTCCCGGAATCTGGCGAGCGGCACGACGAGCGGACCCGTCGAACTCCACAACGTTCCCGGCTCGGTCATCGAACCCGGCCTGCGCGGCCGCGCCCTGAGCGCGGAGCAGTCCAACAGCTCCGTCGTCCTCGGAGAGAAGCTGCTACTCAAGATGTTCCGGCGGTTGACCCTGGGCATCAACCCCGACGTCGAGTTGCCGCTCGCGCTCGGCGAGGTCGGCTGCAGATCGATTTCGCCCATCCGCGCCTGGATCGAGGCGGAGGTCGAGGACGTCCGCACGACGCTGGCGATGGTGCAGGACTTCGCGGCCAACTCGGCGGACGGCTGGTCGATGGCGCTCGGGAGCGTCCGGGATCTGCTCATCGAAGGAGACCTGCGGGCCGACGAGGTGGGGACCGACTTCGCGGGTGAATCCCAGCGGATCGGCGCGGCCGTCGCCGATGTCCACGCCCACCTCGTGGCTGCCCTCGGCACCGGCGAACGAACGGCGGCGGAATTGAGCGAGGGCATGATCGGCCGCCTCGAAGGTGCGGCAGCAGAGGTCGCCGAACTCTCCGAACTCGCGCCGGCGATCCGGGCGCGTTTCGAGGAGTTCGCCGGGCTGGGCCGGGTGCCCGTCCATCGCATCCACGGCGACCTGCATCTCGGCCAGGTGCTGCGTACCCCCGAACGCTGGCTGCTCATCGACTTCGAAGGCGAACCGGTGAAGTCCCTCGAGGAACGCCGCAAGCCCGACCATCCTTTCCGTGATGTGGCCGGGATACTGCGATCCTTCGACTACGCGGCGCACCATTCCGTTCGCGAATCCCAGCAGGGAGCGGCGGTGGCCTCCCAGCGGGAGTTCCGCGCACGGGAATGGGCCGAACGTAATTGCGCCGCTTTCTGCGAAGGCTATGCGGCGGCCTCGGGAACCGATCCGCGGGACTCGGGTGTCCTGCTCCGGGCGTACGAATTGGACAAGGCCGTCTACGAGGTGGTCTACGAAGCGCGGCACCGGCCCTCCTGGCTGCATCTGCCGCTCGAGGCGATCCGGCGCCTGACCGCGATGTGAACGCGCGAAAGGGGGAGGTGCCGCGGCACCTCCCCCTTCGTCTCGTGCGTTACTTCACCCGGAGCGACAGTTCGTCGTCCACGACGTCCGCGGTGACCCGGTTGCCCTCGACGAGCGTGTCGTCGAGCAGCATGTCGGCGATCCGGTCGTCCACGACACGCGAGATCGCGCGGCGCAGCGGCCGGGCACCGAATTCGGGCTGATGCCCGCGGCGTGCGATCCATGCGACCGCAGCAGGAGTGAATTCGATGTCGATTCCCTTGCTCTGCAGCCGCTTCCGGCTCGCAGCGAGCAGCATCTCGGTGATCCGGTGCAGCTGATCGTCGTCGAGCTTGCGGAACATGACGATCTCGTCGATGCGGTTGAGGAATTCCGGCCGCATGGATTCGCGCAGCCGCCCCATCACCCGATCACGCAGCGGCTTCTCCGCGGCCTCGGCATCACCGGTGGTGAAGCCGAGCGCTCCGCCGCGGCTCGAGATGATGTCCGAGCCGAGATTGCTCGTCATGATGACCACGGTGTTGGTGAAGTCCACCGTGCGGCCCTCACCGTCGGTGAGGCGGCCGTCGTCGAGGACCTGCAGCAGCGTGTTGAACACGTCCGGATGCGCCTTCTCGATCTCGTCGAGCAGGACCACCGAATAGGGGTGGCGACGGACCTGCTCGGTGAGCTGGCCTGCCTCCCCGTATCCGACGTAACCCGGAGGGGCGCCGACGAGCCGGCTGACGGTGTGACGTTCCCCGAACTCGCTCATGTCGATACGCAGCATGGTGCGTTCGTCGCCGAACAACACTTCCGCCAGTGCCTTCGCGAGCTCCGTCTTGCCCACACCCGTGGGGCCGAGGAACAGGAAGCTGCCCACCGGACGGTCCGGGTCGCTCATGCCGGACCGGTTGCGCCGCACGGCACGTGCCACAGCGTGCACGGCCTCGTCCTGACCGACGACACGCTTGTGCAGTTCGTCCTCGAGAGCGCGCAGTTTCTCCTTCTCGGCGCGCGTCATCTGCGCCGCCGGGACACCGGTGGCGCGAGAGACGATCTCGGCGATCGACTCGGGGTCGACGGTCGGGACGTCCTCGGCAGGTCCGGCCCCGTCGACGTCGTCGATCCGCTTCTGGACCCGGAGGATCTCGTCGCGGACGCGGGAGGCCTCCTCGTACTGCTCGGCCTCGACGGCGCGGTCCTTCTCCGCCTCGAGTTCCGCCAGTCGTGCGCGCAGTTCGCTCACGTCGGTACGCGGCACCCGCAGGCGCAGGCGCGCCCCGGCCTGGTCGACGAGGTCGATCGCCTTGTCCGGCAGGTGCCGGTCGGGCAGATAACGCATCGACAGGTCGACGGCGGCCTCGAGTGCTTCGTCGGTGTACCGGACGCGGTGGAACTCGGCGTAGCGATCGGCGAGTCCCTTCAGGATCGCCACCGCGTCGTCACGCGCGGGCTCGTCGACCGTGACCGGCTGGAAGCGGCGTTCGAGCGCCGGGTCCTTCTCGATGTGCTTGCGGTACTCGTCGAGCGTGGTCGCTCCGACCACGTGCAGCTCACCGCGCGCGAGCTTCGGCTTGAGGATGTTCGCGGCGTCCATCGCGCCCTCGTTACCGGCGCCTGCGCCGACGACGGTGTGGATCTCGTCGATGAAGACGATGAGCCGGCCCTGCTGAGACGTGATCTCGTCGAGTGCCGTGGTGAGGCGCTCCTCGAAGTCGCCGCGGTAGCGGGTACCGGCGACCATCGCGGTCAGGTCGAGCTGGACGATGCGCTTGTCGCGGAGCACGTCGGGGACGTCTCCGTCCACGATGCGCTGTGCGAGACCCTCGACGATGGCGGTCTTGCCGACACCGGCTTCACCGACGAGCACCGGGTTGTTCTTGGTACGCCGGGCCAGGATCTCGATCGTCTGGTCGAGTTCGTCCGCGCGGCCGATGACGGGGTCGATGCCGCCGCCTCGGGCACGGTCGGTGAGGTCGACACCGAACTTGTCGAGTGTCGGGGTCTGCGAGTCCTCGGACGCGGATGCGGCGGGGACGGGCTGCAGAGCCGTCTGCAACGACTGCGGTGTCACACCGAGGGATGCGAGCAGCCGCCCCGGGGCGCGGGTCTGGTCGGCCGCGAGTGCGAAGAAGAGGTGCTCGGGGTCGATGTAGGTGGATCCGAGGGCGCGCGAGAGCTGATGCGCCTCGAAGAGAGCGGTCTTCACCGCGCTGGTGAGCGCGGGAGCGGAGACGGGCTCGCCGGGGCGGCTCTCGGGCAGGCGCTGGTCCACCGCCGCGATGACGTCGGCGGGTTCGGCTCCGGCGCGGGTCATGACCGCGCGGGCCGGGTCCTCCTCCGCCATGGCGCGGAGAACGTGCAGCACGTCGAGTTCCGCGTCGCCACGTTCGGTGGCGTAGCGCGCGGCGAGTGCCATGAGGTCCTGGGTTCCGCGGCTCATGAAACGCGTGATATCGATCCGACCAGGGCCGCTAGGCCCGAAGAATGCCGGCATTCCGAAGCCTTTCTGTTGAACTTGAGCCATTCTCACTCAACTAACGTGCCGACTCTGCATTCAATTCCCGCAAGAATGTGATCCGAGTCACCGTCGAGGTCGAGCATTTACATTGTGCGCAACATAATTTGGCACTACATTTATGCCCGTGCCCTCGCCCCTCGATCTCGACCAGCAGGTGTGCTTCGCGCTCTACCGCGCATCGCGCACCGTCACCGCGGCCTACCGGCCGCTGCTCGACCGGCTGGGCATCACCTACCCGCAGTACCTCGTGCTCCTGGCCCTGTGGGAACGCGACGGACGTGGCGTGCAGGATCTGTGCGACGCGCTCGATCTCGACACCGGCACACTGTCCCCCCTGCTCAAGCGCCTCGAGGCCACCGGATACGTAGAACGACGCCGGCAACGCAGCGACGAACGCCGTGTCGTCGTCCACCTCACCGAAGCAGGGGCGGCACTCCGGACGGAGGCCGAGGACATCCTCGGTTGTGTGTCGCAGAACAGCCGGTTCGACCTCGACGAACTGGTCGAACTACGTGAGACGCTCCATCGCCTGACCGCCGCGCTGCAGCAAGCACCCGGCGCCACCCCGAAGAAAGGCAGGACCTCGTGAACATCATCTACACGGCCGAAGCGCTCGCGACCGGAGCCGGACGCGACGGCCACGCCCGCACCAGCGACGGCACGCTCGACCTCGATCTGTCGCTCCCGACCGAGATGGGTGGCGACGGGAAGGGCACCAACCCCGAGCAGCTCTTCGCTGCCGGATACGCGGCGTGCTTCCATTCGGCGCTGCAGATGATCGCTCGGCAGGAGAAGGTGGACGTCAGCGATTCCGCTGTGGGCGCCCGCGTCGGGATCGGCCCGACCGAGGGCGGCGGATTCGGTCTCGCGGTCACCCTCGAGGTGACGCTGCCGAATCTTCCCCGGGAGAAGGCACTCGAGCTCACCGAGAAGGCCCACCAGGTGTGCCCGTATTCCAACGCCACCCGCGGGAACATCGATGTGACCCTCGAGGTCACGGAGGACTGACATCTCCCCCGTCACAGGGCGATCGCTCCGCTGCGCACGTGTCCACCGCGCCCCGTAACGTGGACACGTGCGCACGCAGGACCGGTCGCAGCTCACGGCCTTCGCGACCGAACTCGATTTCCCGCTCGACGACTTCCAGGTCGAGGCCTGCCGCGCACTCGAGGATCACCACGATGTGCTGGTGTGCGCCCCCACCGGGGCCGGTAAGACCATCGTCGGGGAATTCGCCGCCCGTCTCGCCCTCCGATCGGCGGGACGATGCTTCTACACCACCCCGATCAAGGCGCTGAGCAACCAGAAATATCTGGATCTGTCGCGCCGATTCGGGGACGACCGCGTCGGCCTGCTCACCGGCGACATCTCCCTGGACCCCCACGCTCCCGTGGTCGTCATGACCACCGAAGTTCTCCGCAGCATGCTGCACGGCGACTCCCCGCTCCTGCGTGGTCTCACCCACGTCGTCATGGACGAGGTGCACTATCTCGCCGACCGCGAGCGCGGCGCGGTGTGGGAGGAAACGATCCTCGCGCTCCCGGACGGCGTGACCCTGACGAGCCTGTCCGCCACGGTGAGCAACGCCGAGGAGTTCGGCGGCTGGCTGCGCGAGGTCCGTGGCGACGTCACGGTCGTCGTCGAGGACAGCCGGCCCGTACCGCTCACGCAGCACATGCTCGCGGGTGGCCGTCTGTTCGATCTGCTCTCCCCGTCGGGCACTGTCGACGACGCCCTCGAGCGGTACATCGCCCACCGCCGGCTCGTGGAGGCCGCGCCGGGACCTACGGCGGGCAGGCGGCACCGCCGTCGGCGCTCACGCGAACGCGCCGGGCCGGAGGTCGGCGACCTGCCCGGCACCGTCGCCCGGCTCGAAGCCGAACAGTTGCTGCCTGCCATCTGGTTCCGGTTCAGCCGCAACGGTTGCGACGATGCCGTCGCCGAATGTCTCGATTCGCCGATCCGCCTCACCCAGGCCGCCGACATCGCGGAGATCCGGGCCGTCGCGGACCGGCACATCGCCTCTCTTCCGCCCGCCGACCTCGACGCGGTCGGCTGTGCCGAGTGGCTCGAAGGACTCGAACGCGGGGTCGCCGCGCATCATGCCGGTCTCGTCCCGGCGTTCCGGCACACCGTCGAGGAACTGTTCGCACGCGGTCTCCTACGCGTCGTGTTCGCCACCGAAACACTCGCGGTGGGAGTGAACATGCCGGCGCGCACCGTCGTTCTCGAACGTCTCGTCAAACCCACCGCCGACGGCCCCGTACGCCTCACCCCGGGCGAGTACACGCAACTCACCGGACGCGCAGGCAGGCGCGGTATCGACGTCGAGGGCCACGCCGTCGTGCTGTGGAGTCCCGAATCGGACCCCGCCACCGTCGCAGGGCTCGCCGGGGCGCGCTCGTACCCGCTGCACAGTTCACTCCGAGTGGGGTACAACACCGCAATCAACCTGGTCGCTCGTCGTGGCATCCGCGGAGCCCGGGAGTTCCTGCAGCGATCTTTCGCGCAGTACCAAGCGGAGAGATCCGTCGCCGCTCTCACCGACGCGGTCCGCGCCAACTCGGCCGCACTGCACGATCTCGACACCGAACTCGGAAGTATCGGCGGGCTCACCGAATACCGGCAGCTGAGCGACCGTCTCGCAGAAGCACGGCGCACCGGTTCCGCCGATCTCGTGAGCGCCCTGGCCCGCGCGGTACGCTCACATCCGGTGCACAGACGGGGAGATCGCGACCGCCTCCTCGCATTGTCGGCACGCCGGGCCGCGCTGCACGGGGACACCGAGCGGATGCGGACACGGATCGACGAGGTCACCGGTCGTCTCGTCGGCACCTTCGACCGCACACTGGATCTGCTCGAGGAACGCGGATATCTGATCCGGGATCCCGCCGGCGAGGCCGTCCACGTCACCGACGACGGTCGCCGGCTCGGCCGGATCTATTGCACCAACGACCTTCTCGTCGCAGAGTGCGTCCGCACCGGCGCCTGGTCGGGACTGACCTCGGCGGAGCTCGCCGCCGTCGCCTGCAGCGCTCTCGGTGAAACCCGGCGCCGCACCGTCGGAGTGCCGGGCCGCACCACCCCCGCGATCGACGAGGCACTGCACGCCACGATGCGATCGTGGAGCGAACTCGCCGGACGCGAGGAGCATCACGGGCTTGCCGTGGCACCGGATCCGGACCCGGTCGCCGTGGCCGCGATCCATCGCTGGGCACGCGGCGACGGACTCGCCGCCGCCCTGGACGCGGCTGCGGATGCCGGGCTGTCCGCGGGCGATCTCGTCCGCCGCTACCTGCGCACCCTCGACCTTCTGGATCAGACGGGGCTGTGCCGGCGGGACGAGCTGCCCGCCGTGTCCTTCACTCCGCCCTGATGCTCACGAAATCGAGTACTCGACCGAGCACAGTTTCTCCGACAGTTCCCACAACCGGCGGGCCGTCGTTGCATCGTGCGATCGCGAATTCGAGTCGACCCGTGTCGGACCGCCCCGCATCTCGAGAAACGAACCGGGTCCGTAATAGCCACCGGGCTCGGCATCGGGAGAGGTCGCGGCATAGAGGCTCGGCAGTGCGCCCTGCCGGGGGGCCTGCCCGATGATCGGGGTGACCGTTTCGAGGACCCTCCCGTACCACGCCTCGCTGCGGTACTGCAGATTCGTCGACGAGTAACCGGGGTGGGCGGCAATCGATTTCACGCTCGATCCCGCATCATCGAGACGGCGCTGCAGTTCGTACGCGAACAGCAGGTTCGCCAGCTTCGACTGCCCGTAGGCGAGCCAACGCTCGTAGCGGCGGCGTTCCCAGTTGATGTCGTCGAGATCGATCCTGCCGATGCGGTGCATCATGCTGCTGACCGTCACGATCCGGTCGGTGATGCGATCGAGCAGCAGACCCGTCAACGCGAAGTGACCGAAGTGGTTGGTGCCGATCTGCATCTCGAAGCCGTCGGCCGTCCGCCGGAGAGGTATCGCCATGACACCGGCGTTGTTGACGAGTATGTCGATGCGATCGTGCGACGAGCGGACGTCCTCGGCGAACGCACGTACCGATGCCAGATCCGCCAGGTCCAGGGGGCGGACCCGGGCGCGGTCGCCGAGTTCCGCCGCGACGGACTCGCCCTTCGCGACGTCTCGGCAGGCCAGTACGACGCTCGCGCCCGCGTGCACCAGCGCGCGAGCGGTCTCCGCACCGAGACCACTGTTCGCCCCGGTCACCACCGCCGTGCGTCCCGTGAGATCCGGAATATCCCTCGTCGTCCACCCCATGCCCGACACCCTACGGACGCGGGTGCCCCGGCAACAGTCCCCGATGGATCGCATCCTCGCCGTGGGCCCCGCCGACTCGTAGACTGCCCCGCGAACCGCGGCGCACGACGCGCACGCACGATACGGAGGTTTCCATCGATGGGGCACCACCCGGGACGCCTGGATCGCGAGCTGGTCGCAGCGCTGCGGAGCGGGGCCCCGGACGCCACGGCAACGCTCTACGACCGCTTCGCTCCCGCTCTGTACGCCTACGCGTGCGGCTTCGTCGACGCGTCGATCGCTTCGGACGTGGTGTACGACTCCGTCTGGACCTCGACCGCCCGCGTCGGATCGCTACGGGATCCCGGCCTGTTCCGGGCATGGCTGTATGCCGTCGTCCGGGCCGAGTGCGGCCGGGTACTGCGCCGCACCGGGTCCGCACTCGATTATCTCCCCGCCACGGACCCGGTCGCCCGCACGGCTGCCGAGGTGCGCGAGGCCCGCGAGGCGGTCCATCTGCTCGACGGCACCGCACGCGAGGTCGTCGACCTCGCCGTCCGCCACCACCTCACCTCCCCCGAACTCGAGGCGGTCCTCGGCTCCGCAGGCGACGGCCGTGTCCTCGCGCACGCGCAGGACTTCGTCGACCGCGCGGTGCCCCGGGTGCCGAATGCCCTCGGAACGTTCTCGTTTCTTCCCCTCCCACCGCTGCCTGCGCATCTGCGCGGCCGTGTGCTCGCCGTGCAGCCCTCGGAGAGCGAATTGTTCGATCTGGGCCGGCGACTCGAACCGGTGAACCGGGACGGTTTTCCCCGTCGGGATCGCCGCACGAGACGTGCCTTGCCGGTCGTCGCCGCATCGGTGGCAGTGTTCGCGGTCCTCGGTGTCGGTGCGTCGTTCGCATTTCCGCAGGCCGAATCGGCGGACAGGCCGACACTACGCCCGGCCGCCGAGCCGACACCGGATGCAGGAACCACCGCGTCCACGACCACGATCGTCCCGACGACCGGTACCGCGACTCCCTTCGAGTCCGATTCCGCCTCCGCCTCACCGGAGGAGATTCCGGCGTATACGACCTCCGTGACGACGACCGCACCCTCCCCCGTGGAGCCCACTGCCACAACCACTTCCGTTGCTCCGACGAGCAGTGGCGGATTCACCCGGCGGGGTGGACCGGGACGCGAGACCGACGCGGAGGACGAGCCGGATCGGGACGACGAGTCGAGCGACGCGCCGGGCACCGAGACGAGCAAGGCCACTCCCTCGCGCCCACCCACGACTCCGCGGGAGCTGCCGACCTTCCCGGGTCTTCCGCGTAGCGCCGGATGAGACGAGAGTCCCGACAGGAGGACGGATACGCGCTCGCCGTCACACCACGGAGACGAGTACGTAACATCACCGGACTACCTTCGCGGAGTCGAGCATTCGTTCTCCGGTGGCAAGGGGGTTCCGGTCGTGGCACCACGCCGTAGATCCGTCCTGCTCGACCGGCTCCGCGTCGACGTGCCGGGCCGCCCCCAGGACGCGATACTCGACGAACTGCGACGGGCCTTCCTCTCCGGCGCGGCACCTCCGGGCACCTCGATCCCGGTGGGTGAGGTCGCCGAACTGTTCGGGGTGAGCCGCATCCCGGTCCGTGAAGCACTGAAGACCCTGATCGGTGAGGGCCTCGTGACCCACCGGCAGAACCACGGCTACATCGTCGCCCAGCTGACGGCCGCCGAGTTCCGCGAAATGTATCTCGTCCGGGAAACTCTCGAATCGGCGTCCCTCGCTGCGGCAGTACGCAACGCTACGGAGGACGACGACCGGCGTGTCCAGGAGGCACACCTGCTCCTCGAACGCGCTGTGCGCGAATGCGACCCGTATTCCTATCACCGCGAGAGCCGCACCTTCCACATGGCACTGACCCGGCCCTCCCGGATGCACCGCCTCCTTCACATGCTCGAGCACGCCTGGAACATCACCGAACCTGTTCAGCCGATGGTGCACGTGAGTGATACCGAACGCGCCGAACTGCACCGTGAACACGACGCCATGCTCGAGGCCTTCCTGGCCCGGGACGCCGATCGGCTGCTCGCGGCATCCGAGCACCACAACAGCCGGCTCGACGAGGCCATCGGCACGCTCAACGCCGGTGCAGGTCTTCTCGCGACCGAAGATATACAGTTCGGGTAACTCGTCGGCAATATCCCGCCGTTAGCGTCGGTGCATCGGATTTCACCATCGCCGTTGAACTTCCGATCGATAGTTCCGATTCCGCCCGACCCGGACGCGCCGGGACGAGCGTGCCCTCCCCTCCTCCAGGAGCAGGTATGACCGAAGTGCTGACGCCCCGCACCGGAGACGCCACCCTCCCACCGTCGCCCGAGGCCCCCACCTACGACCCGCGTCTGACCAACGACGATCTCGCACCCCTCGAGAAGCAGCGTTGGGGGTCGTACAACATCTTCGCGTTCTGGATGTCCGACGTCCACAGCGTGGGCGGTTACGTCACCGCCGGCAGCCTCTTCGCGCTCGGTCTGGCGAGCTGGCAGGTTCTCGTGGCCCTGCTCGCGGGGATCACCATCGTCTACTTCTTCTGCAATCTCGTCGCGAAGCCCAGCCAGATCACCGGCGTCCCCTATCCGGTCATATGCCGAAGCGTGTTCGGGGTGCTCGGCGCGAACATCCCTGCGATCATCCGCGGGCTGATCGCGGTGGCCTGGTACGGGATCCAGACCTTCCTCGCTTCGGCAGCACTCGACATCGTGCTGATCAAGTTGTTTCCGGCGCTGGCGCCCTATGCGGTGGTCGAGGACTACGGGTTCGCCGGGCTGTCCGCGCTGGGCTGGGCCAGCTTCCTGACCCTGTGGGTCCTGCAGGCCTGCGTGTTCTGGCGCGGGATGGAGTCGATCCGCCGGTTCATCGATTTCTGCGGCCCCGCCGTCTACGTGGTGATGTTCGTCCTGTGCGGTTATCTGATCTCCCAGGCCGGTTGGAGTGCAATCGATCTGAGTCTCGGTGCCGTCACGCACACCGGTTGGTCGTCGGTGCCGGTCATGCTCGGCGCGATCGCACTGGTGGTCTCGTACTTCTCGGGTCCGATGCTGAACTTCGGCGATTTCTCCCGATACGGAAAGTCGTACGCGGCGGTCAAGAAGGGGAACTTCCTCGGTCTGCCGGTCAACTTCCTGGTGTTCTCACTCCTCGTGGTGATCACGGCCTCGCTCACCCTCCCCGTCTACGGCGAGCTGATCACTGATCCGGTCGAGACCGTGGCCCGCATCGATTCCACCTTCGCGATCGTCCTCGGTGCGCTGACGTTCACCGTCGCGACCATCGGCATCAACATCGTCGCGAACTTCATCTCGCCGGCCTTCGACTTCTCGAACGTCAGTCCGCAGAAGATCAGCTGGCGCGCCGGCGGAATGATCGCCGCCGTGGGATCGGTGCTCATCACCCCGTGGAATCTGTACAACAACCCCGACGTCATCCACTACACCCTCGAAACCCTCGGTGCCTTCATCGGCCCGCTCTTCGGCATCCTCATCGCCGACTACTACCTCGTGCGCAAGCAGAAGGTGATCGTCGCCGACCTGTTCACGATGTCCGACAAGGGCGCGTACTTCTACAGCAAGGGCTACAACCCGGCCGCGGTGATCGCGACCGTCGTCGGCGCCGCCGTCGCGATGACCCCGGTCCTGTTCAACAGCGCTCCCGGCATGTACACCGCGGCACAGTACAGCTGGTTCATCGGGTGCGGTCTCGGCTTCGCGACCTACTACCTGCTCGCGACCCGCACCCGCTTCGCGGTCCCCGTCCCCGCACCGACCGCACAGGAAGCCGGCCGATAAGCATGTTCGTCAAGGTCGTCAACCCGAACACCACGTGGTCGATGACCGCCAGGATCGGAGCATGTGCCCGGGCCGTCGCCGGCCCGGGCACCTCCGTCGAGGCGGTCAGCCCGGCGATGGGACCACCCTCGATCGAGAGCCACTACGACGAAGCGCTGGCCGTTCCCGGCATCCTGGAGGAGATCAGGAAGGGCGAACGAGACGGTGCCGACGGTTACGTGATCGCGTGTTTCGGCGATCCGGGTCTCGACGCCGCACGCGAGATCGCATCCGGCCCGGTGGTGGGGATCGCCGAGGCCGCAATGCACACCGCGAGCATGCTCGGCCGCAGCTTCTCGATCGTCACCACCCTCGGCCGCACCACCGGACGCGCATGGGATCTCACCCGGCGGTACGGCATGCGCGAGGCATGTCGTGGCATACACGCCTGTGAGGTCCCGGTGCTGGCACTCGACTCCGATCCCGACGCCTGCAAGATCGTCACCGGGACATGTCTCGACGCGCTGTACGAGGACGGCTCGGATGTCGTGGTGCTCGGGTGTGCCGGGATGGCCGACCTGTGCGCCCGGATCTCCGCCGACATCGGTGTCCCGGTCGTCGACGGTGTCGCGGCGGCCACGCTCACCGTGCAGTCGCTGGTCACGATGCGGCTCACCACCGGCAAGCGAGGAGAGTTCTCGGCTCCCCCACCGAAGCGCTATTCGGGTCTGCTCGAGGGCTTCACGACCGATCGGTGAGAAGTTCGTCCGGTGGGCCTACCATCGGCAGAATGCCGTCCGTTCATCACGCTGCGCTGCGGAACATCGACCCCGAGAAGCTGTACAGGATCGTGGCATTACGCACCGACGTCTTCGTGTTCGAGCAAGGCATCACGAGCGACCCCGAACTCGACGGCCGCGATCTCGAACCGACGACCGAACTGTTCTGGACCGAGGACGGCGGCGAGATCGTCGCGACACTGCGCGTGCTCGCCGACGAGGACGGAACCCACATCGGTCGTGTCGCGACCGCACGGCACGCTCGGGGACGGGGCTTCGCCGGCGGCCTGATCGAGGCAGCGCTGGCGACCTGTCCGGGTCCTGTGGACATCTCGGCTCAGGCCTATCTGGAGAATTGGTACGGCCGCTTCGGTTTCGAACGCACCGGGCCGAACTACATCGAGGCCGGCATCGACCACGTGCCCATGCGGCGCGCGGCCCGGCCGGTCAGTCCGGCCGTTCGAGAGGGAACCGGACCCCGGTGAGTTTCTCCGACAGTTCCCACAACCGGGTCGCCGTGTCCCGGTCTCGGGCACGCCGCGCGAGACCTGCCGGCCCGGGCGCGCCGTAGAGGAGCCATCGCGGCCCGATGAATCCTCCCCTGACCGCGGGGTCGGACGCGGCCCGCACCAGCGATTCCGCTCCCTGCTCCGGGGTGCGCTGCAGAACCCTCTTGCCGAAGCCGAACAATTTGTCGAACCAGGTCCCGGTGTGGCTACCGACCTCGGTGGCGGCGTAACCGGGATGCGCCGCCACCGCGCACACGGGGGAAGACGAGGCCGCGAGGCGCCGTTCGAGTTCGAGGCTGAACATCACGTTCGCCAGTTTCGACTGTGCGTAGGCCGAGGCTCTGTCGTAGCGGCGCCGTTCCCAGTTCAGGTCGTCGAGATCGATGCGGCCGAGCAGATGGGCCGCGCTCGACACCGTGACGACGCGACCCGTGATCCGGGGCAGCAGCAGGCCGGTCAGGGCGAAGTGCCCGAGATGGTTTGTTCCCATCTGCATCTCGAAACCGTCGGCGGTGCGCCGGAGCGGGACCGCCATGACACCGGCGTTGTTGACGAGCACGTCGACCCGCCGGTCGGCGAAGGCGTCCGCGAAGTCGCGGATCGACGACAGATCGGCGAGATCGACGCGGTGCATCTCGGCACCGCCGCCGATCGCCTCGGCGATGCACCGGCCGCGGTCCGTGTTGCGGCCGGTGAGGACGATCGTGGCGCCCGCGGCACCGAGCGCCCGGGCGGTCGCCTCACCCACCCCGCTGGTCGCGCCCGTCACGATGACGGTGCGACCGGCGGGCGAGGCGGCGTCAGGCACCGATCGAGGACTTCAGCATCGGGAGCATCGCCCACAGCTCGTCCTGCCAGTAACCCCACGAGTGCGTGCCTGCGATCGGGAACGAGAAGTGCGCGGTGTCGATGCCGAGAGTCAGCAGACGAATCTGGAAGGCGCGGTTCTGGGTCCGGGCGAGCGCCTCGAGCCCCATGGCGTTGGTGGTGTTGAACACGCCGATCGCCGAGTTCGGACGGTCGTGCTGGCCGGGCAGGCCACTCGACGCGGAGATCCACATCGGCAGACCGCGCAGTTGGGGTGCTGCCACGAACGGATCGTGACGCAGCCAGGCCGAATCCCACGGCGGGCCCCACATCGCGTCGGAGTTGAAACCACCGGCGTCGAGCATCGCGACCCGGATGGCCTCCCGCATACCCGGCGCGGAGAGGTTGAGATATCCCGACAGCGAACCGGCGAAGGCGAACTGATCCCGATGATGTGCGGCGAGGATCAATGCCGCATTGCCACCCATCGACAGGCCGACGACCGCGTTGTTGCCCCGGTCGATGCCGTAGACGTTCGCGAGATGGTCGGGGAGATTTTGCGTGAGGAAGGACTCCCACTTGTAGGTATAGGACTGGCCGTTGAAGTTGCTCGGCGCGTACCAGTCCGCATAGAAGCTGGACTGCCCGCCCACGGGCATGATCACGTTGACCCCGTGTTCGGCCAGCCATGCCGCGTTGGTCTCGTGCTCCCACCCGCTCATGTCGTCGGTGGCGCGCAGACCGTCGAGCAGATAGACGGCTTTGTTGCTGCCGTTGTTCGCTCGCCAGATCCGCACCTTGATCGCGCCGACACCGCCGGGCGCGGCCACCATGTCCTCGTGGAACCGGGTGTACGGGTCGGCCGAGGCCGTCCCGGCTCCGAGACCGGTGAACACGAGCGCCAGTGGAAGTACCACGGCTGCCACCAGTAGCCGAACGAGAGCGCGTTCCCCCCGTCGACGCGTTCCGGATCGCACCGAAATCGTCACAACAAGCTCCCCTTGCACTCCAGTAACATTATTCACGCCGGACTCAGGGTACCGACGGTGCAGAAACCTTAAGCAGGCTTGCACACAATCGTTATCGTGAAAAGCCCGGCCTCCTTGCCGAGGAGCCGCGGGCGCACGATGTCCCGGTACCAGGCTAACCTGGCATGCCGTGTCCGAAGCCCCGCTCCCCGTCCTCGACGGGTTGAATCCCACCCGTCTGAGACTGCCGGAAAATCCCGGGTGGGGGACCGTTTTCGAGTTCCTGCTGGCGCGTTTCCCCACCGACGCGGGGCGAATCACGGAAAAGGTCGAAAGCGGCGAAGTGGTCATGCAGGACGGTGTTCCGATCACACCGTCGACCCCCTACACCCCGCGTGCATTCGTGTATCTCTATCGAGACCCACCCGCGGAAGCCCGTGTCCCTTTCGAGATCGACATCCTCCACAGGGACGAGAACCTGCTCGTGGTCGACAAGCCGCACTTCCTGGCGACGACACCCCGCGGTTCGTGGGTGGCGGAGACGGTTCTGGTCCGGCTCCGCAGAGAACTCGATCTGCCCGAACTCTCACCCGCGCACCGACTCGACCGCCTCACTGCCGGCGTACTGGTGCTCACCGCCCGGCGCGAGGCGCGCCGGGCCTATCAGACGCTGTTCGACCGCCGTCTCGTCACCAAGGAGTACGAAGCGATCGCCCCGGCCGCGCCCCACCTCGACTTCCCCCTCGACGTGCACAGTCACATCGTCAAGGAGCGCGGCGTGCTCCAGGCACGCGAGATCGACGGCCCCGTCAACGCGGTGACCCGGATCGAGGTGGCGGAGACGGCCGGAGACCGGTCGCGCTACCGCCTGCACCCGCTCACCGGCAGGACGCACCAGCTCCGGGTGCACATGAATTCACTGGGAATCCCCATTCTCGGCGACAACCTGTACCCGACCGTCTACGACGTTGCGCCGAACGACTATTCGAACCCTCTGCAACTGCTCGCGCGGTCCGTCTCGTTCGACGATCCGATCACGGGTCGGCCGACTCGCTTCTCGAGCCGGCAAAACCTGGCAGCATGGGGTGACAGCACACCAGGACCCCGCTGACCAGCGGGTCTCGTCTTGGAGGTTCCCATGGATATCGGCAGCATCTCGCGTACCTACGACGGCCGGGTGGCCCTGCGATTCGAACGGTCGTTCCCCTACCCACCCGAGAAGGTCTGGAAGGTCCTGACCGATCCTCAGCACCTCCGCGACTGGTTCCCTGCCGTCGTCGAATTCGAACTCGCCCCCGGGGCGACGCTCGAATTCCGTTCCACCCAGGAACAGACCCGCCGTTTCTCCCTTCCGGAGGGGCACACCTCCACGGGCAGCGTGCTCACCGTGCGCGTCGGCAGAATTCTGGAATACCTCTGGGACTCCGACGTTCTGCACTGGGAACTCACCCCGGACGGCTCCGGCGGATGCTGGCTCACCCTCACCCACACGACCGACGACGAGGAGGACGCCCTCGCGCACGGCGCCGCCTGGCAGGCGGGCTTCGAAGTGGTGGAGGCGCAGCTGGCCGGGCGGCCGGTCGACTGGTCGTGCTGGGACCGGGCGGCCGAACTGAGCGCCCACTACCGGCGCGATTCCGGCTGAGCCCTCGGCGGCGATCCGCGAGCTCTAGCGGCGCACCCCGCGCTGCGAAGGGGCGGGTGCGATGTCGTCGGCCTCGCGATCCCGCGAGTTCGCGCGAGCGACGATGTGCGCGCCCCACGCGCCGATCGCATCCCAGTCCCGGAAGTCGCCGGCGGGGGCGCCGACCATCCTGACGACCATCCGTTCCCCCGTGCCGAGTACCGCCGGGTCCAGCTTGCCCGCGAAGATCCTGTGTTCGCGCGCCTCGACACGCTCGGCGACCGCGCACGCGTCGTAGGGTGTGTTGACGGCTCGCCCGCCGGTGGCGATCGGGCCGGACGAGAAGATGTAGACGTCGCGGCGGCGCAGTGCCGGCGCATGTCGTTCGGCGAACTCCCGTGCGGTACGCAACCACCTGCTGCGGTAGACGGCACTTCCCAATACCACGACGTCGTACGACTCGAGGTCGTCGACGTCCTCGGGTGGGGTCACGTCCACCCGGGCGCCGCGATGGCGCATTCCGGCTGCCAGTGCCGTCGCGATCTCCGCGGTCGAGCCGTGCCGGCTCGCCACCGATACAAGAACCTTCATCACTACCCTCCGCACCCCGCGTCCGACCATGATCACCCGACGAACGGGCCTTGACCAGGGCCGAAGTGCCCTTTGCCCGGTATCGGCAGTAATCCCCCGACGAATCACGGCAAATCCGGCGACGTGGCAAGGTGGGGGTGAGCGCGCCCACCGAGAAGGAGCACATCGATGCCGTCACGCCCCTCGGCTCTCGTCGTCGCCGACGAGACCGAACGCAAGTACTCGGCCGCACCGGACCAGCAACTTCCGGATCCGACGGGGCTGCCGTCCGTCGGGTCGATCGAAGTCGACCGGTTCGAACTGTCGGCCCAGTACTACGACACCGACGATCTGCGACTGCTGCGCTCGAAAATCACGCTCCGCCGACGGGAAGGTGGTGACGACGCCGGCTGGCACGCGAAACTCCCGGCCGGTGCGGACACCCGCACCGAACTGCATTTCCCCCTCGGGGCCGAGTCCGCCGAGGACGTACCCCCCGAACTGTCGGGGCTGCTGCGCGGGGTCTGCCGCGGGGCTCCCCTCGGCCTGTCCGCGCTGCTCGTGACGGAACGGCACCGGCAGCGGATGCTGACCACCGACGGCACCGCCTTCGCCGAGATCGTCGTCGACGACGTCGTGGCGGTGCGTCAGGCGGACGGAACCGAAGCCCGCTGGCGGGAGATCGAAGTCGAGTGGAACACGGCCCTCGGCCCGAAGAAGATCACCCGTTTCCTCGACGCGCTCGAGGAACGATTCGCCGAAGCCGGGATCACCCGCTCGGACAGCCCCTCGAAACTGCATCGCGTCCTCGGTGATCTGATCCCTCTCCCGCCCGCGCTCCCCGGGGGCCTCGCCGCGCTGCGCGACTATCTCGTCGCCGAACTGCACGCGCTCGACCTGTCGGGCATCGCGGTGCGACGGGACGCGCCGAATGCGATTCACGCGATGCGCAAGGCCGCCCGACGACTACGCAGCGCCGTGCAGACCTATGCCGGTGAGATCGCCTTCGACGACGCTCTGGTCGACGAACTCCGTTGGCTGGGAAGACGCCTCAGCCCGTCGAGGGATCTCGAAGTCCAGTGGGAGCGACTGGCCACCCGCGTCGCGGACATCCCCGTCGAGGCCCACCGCGAAGCCACGAAAGCACGTATCGACGAGTACTTCTCGGCGAAATCGGAAGCCGCCCGGATCGAGGCCGTCGACACCCTCGATTCCGATCGGTATCTGGAATTGCTCACCCGCTTGGACAGGGCGACGCAGCATCTCGCACCCACACAGGGAACGGAGAGCGCGACCGCGGTGGCTCCGCAGGACCTCCTGAACTCGATCGAAGCGGTCGCGAAGAAGGTCTCGCGCCGCGTCGCGAAGGTCGGTTCCGCCGGCGATCCGGCGGAACGGGACGAACTGGTACACCGGGCACGCAAGGGTGGCAAGCGCATGCGCTACGCCATCGAGGTGATCACGCCGCTGCGCCCGAAACGCACCGGCCGCATTCTCGACCGGTTCGACGAATTCCAGGATCTGCTCGGCGAGTTCCAGGATTCGGTGGTGGCCCGCGAGCACCTGCTCGACATGATCGCCGAGCAGGAGCACACCGCCGAGACGAGTTTCGGACTCGGGATCCTGTTCCGTCTCGAGGCGGAGATCGGAGATTCGCAAGTGGCGCATCTCGCGGAGGAATGGAAGAAGGTCCACCGATCCGCCCGCAGCCTGTGGAGCTGATGGGGGTCCGAAGACCCTGGCCCCACACCGATCGCATCGGCGATCATGAAGACCGTCGATGGAAGGTGACGACCGCGACGTCGCGGTAACGTGGCCTCGGGCCGACCGGCATCCGGGCAGTCGGACGCCGCAACGACAAGGAGATATCGATGAGCACACCGAGCACCCGCAAGGCAGTCGTCGCAGGCGTGGACGGCTCCGAAACGGCTGTGGCGGCAGCGCGGTGGGCCGGCGCCGTCGCGTCGCGTCTCGGAGTACCCCTCCACCTCGTGCACTCCATGCCACCCGAGGGCATCTTCTACAGCGAAGCCGCCGTACTGGTGCAGTCGCAGATGATCCAGCAGCTCGAGGAGGACGGCAAGAAGCTCCTCGCCGACGCCACCGAGAAGATCCGCGCCGACCAGCCGGATCTCGTGATCGAGAGTTTCATCGGCCCCGGTCCCGCCGCCAAGTCGCTCCTCGAGGCGGCCGAGGACGCGCGTCTCGTGGTCATGGGCGCCACCGGCGCGGGCGCACTCGAGAACTTCCTGCTCGGCTCCACCGTCCTGCGCGTCGCGAACAATTCTCCGTGCCCCGTGGTCGTGTGGCGCGGCAGTGCCGACTCTCCGCTGCCCGACAGCCGTCCCATCGTCGTCGGCGTCGACGGAAGCGAATTGTCCGCTGCCGCAGTCACCCACGCTTTCGAACTCGCTTCGGCGCTGGGCGTGCCGGTCCGCGCCGTCCACTCGTGGATCGGCGATGCCGCACTGGGCGTCGGCGCCACCGCCGCACTCGTCGACTGGGACGCCGTGGAGACCTCGGAGACCGCCGTCCTCGCCGAGACCCTGGCCGGCTGGAGCGACCGTTACCCCGAGGTCACGGTCGAGCGTGTGATCGACCGTGGGCCGGCCTCGCAGGTTCTGCTCGCACACCTCGACGACGCGCAGCTCGCCGCCGTCGGCAGCCACGGACGCGGTCAGATCCGTGCCGCACTTCTCGGATCCACGAGCCAGAACCTGCTGCACAAGGCGCCGTGCCCGGTGCTCATCGCACGCACGGTCTGACGATCTCCGGCCCGAACGGGGACACCTCCACGGAGGTGGTCCCCGTTCGTCGTCTGCGGTGGGGGTGCGCTCACCAGGGAGCGGGGCCGACCATGCCCTCGAGCCCGAGCACGTCGACGGTGCCCGCCGCCGTGTCGACGGTGATCGCCTCCGGCCACGGGTCCCGCCTGCGAAATTGTTCCTCGAGCACCGCAGGGGTCGCGTCGGACGCGTCGTCACCGCGTTCGGTGCGGGCTGCGAGGCGCTGCAACAGGATGTCCCGATCGGCCCGGCACTCGATCTCGATCACGTCCGCCGCCAGGGCCTCCGCCGCCTCCCGGGCCGCCTCGCGACGCGCGGACGACAACCACGTCGCATCGAGCACGACGGATCGTCCGAGGGCGAGGATGTTCCCGGCGCGGCGGAGCATCTCCTCGTAGGTGGCGGCGGAATGCGCGGGCGAGTAGAGGCCGGCGTTCGTTCCGTCCCCGGTCCGATCGGTGGGCCGTAGACCTGCCAGTTCCTTGCGGACGACGTCGCTCCGCAGCACCTCGGCTCCGAGATACGCACCGACGCTGCGGGAGAGGGTCGTCTTGCCGGTGGCGGAGACACCTCCGATGAGCACCATCCGCACGCGCCCGCGTTCGAGATGATCGTCGACGCGAGCGACGAACCGTCTCGCCGACTCCCGCGCTCCCGCGTCGCCCTGCTCGAAGCGGAGTGCCGTCACCTTCGCCCGCACCAGCGCCCGATAGGCGATGTAGTGGTGTACGAGCGAGGGGGCAGGACGATCACCCGAGACCTCGCCGTATGTCTGCAGCAGTCGCCGGGCCGCACCGTCGGCGCCGAGACGTTCGAGGTCCATCGCCAGAAAAGCGAGATCGAGAATCGCATCGCCGTAGCGCAGTTCGTCGTCGAATTCGAGACAGTCGATGATGCGAGGCCCGTCCGAGAGACAGAAGATGTCGTCGGCGAGCAGGTCGCCGTGGCCGTCCACGGCCCGGCCCGCAGCGATGCGCTCGTCGAACAACGCGCACCGGCCGGAGAGATAACGATGCACGGCCACCCGGATCCGTTCCAGTTCGGCAGCGCAATCCGCTCCCGCCGCCAACTGGCCGAGATGATCGAGACTCAGATCCCACAGTTCGGCGACGAAGTCCGCGGCGGCGCACCGGTCGATCCCGGGACTGCGCGGGGAAGCGGCGTGCAGGGCCGCAACCTGATGCGCGACCTCGTCGATCACCGGCGAGATCTCCTCGCCGCGCCGGACGGCCGCGGCGAGTCGCCGATCGTCCGGTAGTCGCACCATCTCGACGAAGTGCTCGCACACCTGCCCGTCCGGACCGTACAGATCGGCGACGCCGAGATAGACGTCCGGTGCGAGTCGACGGTTGAGCTCCACCTCCCGGTGACAGATCCGTTCGCGGGCCTCCCGCGTGCGGTTGTCGAGGAAGCCCAGATCGAGCGGCTTCTTCATCTTGTGTACGCGATCGCCGACGAAGAACACCAGCGAGGAATGCGTCTCCCTCAGCCCCGCGTACTCGACACCGTCCGGTCCGGCACCTGCCGTCACTGGGTCCTCCCTGTCGCCGGCGGCCCCCGCCGCGTGGCCGGCGCCGCCGAGTCGCATCGTCTCCCACATTGTCGTTCACACCCTCCGGGCGCGCATCCGCACGACGGATGCGTTCTTCGTCCGGATCACCCGAACGAACCCGCCTCGGCAGGTAACTTTCACATCGGGGCGACGTGTGGACGGGGTGAGATGAGGAACGACGAACTGCGCCATGTACGAACGGACAGCGTGCGCGTGCCGGACGGACCCACGGTAGCGGTCCTGGCGTACACGACCGCTCTCGAGCGGAGGATGATCGAGGACTGGTTGCGTTCGGACGAGCTACCCACCCGGTACCGCCTTCCGGCGCGCCCGGAGCCGCTCGCTCTCGACTCCCGGATTCTCGCGGAGCGGCTCGTCGGCCGTACCGACGACCCGCTGGTCCTTCCGGTGAGGGTCGCGTGGCTGCCGGCCGAGCGGGACGGTGCCCGGCGCGTCCGGTTCTCCGACGTCCTCGCCCTCACGAATCCGCGCAACCCGAATCTGCTTCTCCAGAAGTGGCTCGTCCGCAAGGGTGCGGACCGGTACCGGATCGTGGTGGCGCAGCCGGCGCGTCTGTCCGAACTGCGCGCCGCGCTCGAGGCGGACGACGACGAGGCCGACGAGCGGGCACTCGCCCGGTATGTGACGCGCCGTGCCGTCGTCGCACTCGAGCGCGCCGAACGTGCCGTGATCGGCGACCGCTACAAGGTCCCCCGGCTCGTCGCGGCACAGATCATGGATTCGCCGGCCTTCCGTCGTCGTCTCGACGAGACGGCCGCCGAACACGGCCTGTCGCGGGCCGAGGTCGAGTCCCGGGCGCGCAGCGCGCTCGACGAACTCGTGGCGGTGCAGTCGCGGCTCGTCACCGACCTGTTCAGCCAGGCGATGCGGCCGCTGCATTCGGCGGCCTGGACCGTGCACGCCGACGACGCGGGATTGCGCGCGCTGCGCGAGTCCAACCGCAGGTATTCGCTCGTCTTCCTGCCCTCCCACCGCTCCTATGCCGACGCCTTCGTGCTCGGGGACATCCTGGCCGCCAACGACTTTCCCGGAAACCACATCATGGGCGGGGCCAATCTCACCTTCTGGCCGATCGGTCCCGTCGCCCGCCGCACGGGGACAGTGTTCATCCGGCGCAGTTTCGCCGACGACGACGTCTACAAAGCCGCACTCGAGGAGTACTTCGCGTTCCTGCTGAGCAAACGGTTCAATCTCGAATGGTATTTCGAAGGAGGCCGGACCCGGACGGGGAAACTGCGGCCCCCGCGTTACGGCCTGCTCAGCTATGTGGCCAACGCGATCCGAAGGGGACGGGTCGAGGACGCGATGCTGGTCCCCGTGTCCATCACCTATGAGGGACTCGCCGAGGTCGCGGCTGTCGCCGCCGAGCAAACCGGTGCCACCAAGAAGCCCGAGGGCCTGACCTGGCTCGTGCGGTACGCCCTCAACCAGCGGAAACGGGCGGGCAACGTGTACGTCCGGTTCGGCGAACCGATATCGATGCGCGAACTGCTGGTCACCGGTGGCGATCCGGATCTGACCCCCACGCCGCTCATGGTTCCCGCAACCGCCCCGGACTCCGAGGAGCACCGCGCACTGAAACGGAAAGCGTTGCAGAAGGTCGCATTCGAGGTGGCGGTAGGGATCAACTGCAACACTCCGGTCACGGTCAACTGCCTGGTGACCCTCGCACTGCTCGGCGTACGCGACAGATCGTTGACGCTCGAGGAGGTGCGTGCCGTCGTCGCCCCGGTCCGCCGCTATCTCGATCGGCGCGGCGTTCCGCAGGGGGGCCTGCACATCCTCGATGTCGAGGGTGGGCTCGAGGATGTGCTCTCGTCGCTGACCCATGCGGGAGTGGTGACGACCTACGCCGGAGGGGTCGAACCCGTCTATTCCATCCAGCCGGGTCAGCATCTCGTCGCCGCGTTCTACCGCAACAGCGGGGTGCACTGGTTCGTCAACCGTTCGATCATGGAACTGGCGATCCTCCATGCACACGCCAACCCCGGTGACGATCCCGTGCGTGTGGCGTGGGAGGAAGCGAAGAACCTGCGCGACCTTCTGAAGTTCGAATTCTTCTTTCCCGACCGCGACACCTTCGAAAGCCAGATGCGCGACGAACTGGCGTGGCTCGTCCCGTCCTGGGGAGACACCCTCCCGACCAAGGAGCAAGCTCTCACCGGTCTCGTCGAGACCGGCTTCTTCATGTCGCACCGCACCTTGCGGTCGTTCTTCGACGCACAGCTCGTCGTCGCCGAGCGTCTCGCCGTCCGGGATCCTCGCCTCGAGGTCGATCGGGCGGCCTTCCTCGGCGAATGCGTCGCCGTGGGCCGGCAGATGCTGTTGCAACGCCGCCTGCACGGACCCGAATCGGTGTCGTCGGAGTTGTTCGCGTCCGCACTCGACCTGGCACGCAATCGGGGCCTTCTGGACCGGACCGAGGACTCCGACTCCGTCCGTGAGCGCAGGCACGCCTTCGCGGCGGAACTGTCGGACCTGGCCCAGCGGGTGGCGTTGGCCGAGTCGCTCGACGTGTCGAACAGGAAGGTGGAAGCGTGAACATCGAGCAGGCCATCGAACGGGTACGCACAGGTCCGCACGGCCCCGAGATCGCGGCCTTCTTCGATTTCGACGGCACCATCGTGCACGGCTTCTCCGGTGTCCACTTCTTCCGCGATCGCATGCTCGCCGGGAAGGTCTCGGCGTCCGAACTCGCCGCGACGATGATCAACGGGCTGCGCGGAACGGAGAGCGAGGAAGACTTCGAACGGTTCGTCGCGATCGCGTTCAAGGCGTGGCGCGGGCACACCGAGGACGAACTCTACGAGATCGGCAGCCGGCTGTTCATGACGACGATCGCCGGGCACCTGTATCCGGAAGCCTGGCAACTCGTCGGCGCGCATCAGAATGCCGGTCACACCGTGGTGATCGCCTCGTCGGCCTCGCGGTACCAGATTCAAGCCGCCGGAGACGCCTTGGGCGTCGAGCACATCCTGTACACCCCGCTCGAGGTCGAGAACGGTGTACTCACCGGCAGGGTCGACGGTAGATCGTTGTGGCGCAGCGGAAAAGCGGAAGCCACGCGCAACTTCGTCGAGACACACGATATCGACGCGGACGGCAGCTACTCGTACTCCAACGGTGGCGAGGACGTGGAGTTCCTCGCCGCCACGGGCAATCCCACGGCCACCAACCCCGATCGCACGCTCGCACGCATCGCCCTCGAACGCGGCTGGCCGGTCCTGCATTTCCGGCCACGCGGCACACCGGGAACGAAGGAACTCGTCCGGACCGCTGCCGCATACGGCGGGCTGGTCGGCGCCGTGTGGACCGGACTCGGTCTCGGGCTGCTCAATCGCAGCCGCAAGACCGCACTCGACTCGATCATCAACATCGGCTCGGAGGTCTCGCTGGCGCTCGCCGGAGTCGACGTGCGGATCGTGGGGGAAGCCAATGCGTGGGCGACCCGTCCGGCGGTGTTCGTCTTCAATCACCAGAGCCAGCTCGACCCGATCGTGCTGGCGAAAGTCCTGCGACAGGACTTCACGGGCGTGATCAAGAAGGAAATGGCCAACGATCCGCTGTTCGGTCCGCTCCTCCGATTCGTCGGTGCGACCTTCGTCGATCGCACCGACACCGCGCAGGCGGTCGCCGCACTCGAACCGGTCGTCGAGACCCTCCGGGAGGGGATGTCGATCGTCATCGCCCCCGAGGGCACGCGGTCGCTGACCCCGGCAATCGGCAGATTCAAGAAGGGTGCTTTCCGTATCGCCATGCAGGCCGGAGTTCCGATCGTGCCGGTCGTGATCCGCAACGCCGGTGAGATCCTGTGGAAGCACTCGTCGCTGTTGCGGTCCGGCACCGTCGACGTGGCCGTGCTCGAGCCGATCGACGTGAGCGGATGGTCGCGGGAGAATCTCGCGGAGCACATCGCCGAAGTCGAGGATCTCTACCGCCGCACCCTCGCGAGTTGGCCGAGCGACTAGATGACGGACGAGACCGCGAAGCCGCCGGACGACGGAACACCCGACGACGGTCCGGCGGAGGGCACAGGACCGTTCACCCCGAAGCGGCGCCGCTGTATGAAGTGGATCGTCGGCGGGTTGCTGGTGGTGGTGCTCACCGTCGAAGTCGTGCTCGTGTGGCCGGAACTCTCCAGCAGCGTTCGCGGCCTCGACCATCTGCACTGGGCCTGGATCGTCGCGGCGATCTGCGCGTCCATGGCGGAGATGTCCACCTTCGCGCGTGTGCAGCGGGCACTGTTGTCCGCCGCCGGGGTGAAGGTCTCACAGCGGCAATCGCTCTCGGTGGCGCTTGCGGCGAACTCGATGAGTGTGACCCTTCCGGGCGGACCGGTCGTCGGGACGACCTTCACCTACCGGCAGATGCGCCACTGGGGCGCTCCGCCGGTGGTCGCGACCTGGCAGCTGGTGATGGCCGGGCTGCTCCAGGCGGCCGGGCTCGCCCTTCTCGGTCTCGTGGGTGCCCTTCTCGTCGGTGCCAGCAACAACCCGTTCTCGTTGATCTTCTCGATCGGCGGATTGCTGTTGCTGGTCCTGCTCATCCAGTACGCGGCGGGTAATCCGGGTTCCTTCGAGTCCATCGGTCTGCTCGCCCTGCGGGCCGTGAACCGGATACGGAAGAAGCCCGCGGAGTGGGGGGCCCGCGCATGGAAGAAGATCGTCGCCCAGCTGAGCGCGGTGCAACTGGATCGCCCGCACGCGGCGCGGGCCTTCGGCTGGTCGCTGATGAACTGGGTGTGCGACGGCGCGTGCCTGACGTTCGCCGCCTACGCGGTCGGCGGCGCCCCGAGCCTGGCGGGAATCGCGGTCGCGTATGCGGCCGGGACGGCGACGAGCCGTGCCATCCCGCTGCTGCCCGCGGGTCTCGGGGTGATGGACGCGGTGCTGGTGCCGGCTCTCACCGCCAGTGGGATGACCGGTGCGCAGGCTCTGTCGGCGGTGGTGGTCTACCGGCTGATCAGTTTCGTCCTGGTGGCCGCGGTGGGATGGATCGTCTTCGCGTTCCGCTACCGCGGGACCGGCCGGGACGACGAGGAGAGCCTCCCGCATCTCAAGATCTGGGACGACGACTAGCTCGTCGTCCCCCCGGCCGGCGGGGTCCGAACCTTCGAACGGGAAAAATCGCCCGTGGACCTCTCGGGGCGCTAGCGTTGCTCCATCCGATCGAATGGAGGGACGTGGTTCGTGGCACAGCAAGAGGTCACACGTAAGCGGGAGGTCTGGTCGGGCCGGTCGGTGTTCATCATGGCCGCGATCGGTTCGGCCGTCGGACTCGGCAACATCTGGCGTTTCCCGTACATCGCATACGAGAACGGGGGTGGCGCATTCCTGATCCCCTATCTGGTCGCGCTGCTGACCGCGGGCATCCCGCTCCTGCTGCTCGACTACGCGATCGGGCACAAGTTCCGTGGATCGCCGCCGCTGGCCTTCCGTAGGCTGCGCCGCGGAGCGGAGTTCATCGGCTGGTGGCAGGTGCTGGTGTGCTTCGTCATCGGCGTGTACTACGCCGTGATCGTGGCGTGGGCCGCTCGGTACACCTTCTTCTCGTTCACCGAAGCGTGGGGTGACGACCCCGAGGGCTTCTTCATGAGTTCGTTCCTCGACCAGGATCCCGACGCGACCTTCGGGCTGAACTTCGTCCCCGGAGTGGCGTGGACGCTGCTCCTGGTGTGGATCGCGACGCTCGCGGTGCTCGCCCTGGGCGTCCAGCGGGGTATCGGCAATGCCAACCGCTTCTTCGTGCCGCTGCTGGTCGTGCTGTTCGGCGCGCTCGTCGTCCGGGCACTGACCCTCGACGGGGCGACGACCGGCCTGGACGCCTTCTTCAGCCCGAACTGGTCGGCACTGACCGACACCGGAGTGTGGATCGCCGCCTACGCACAGATCTTCTTCTCGCTGTCCGTCGCCTTCGGCATCATGGTGACCTACGCGTCGTACCTCAAGCGCAAGACGAACCTCACCGGTTCGGGACTGGTCGTCGGATTCTCCAACTCGAGCTTCGAGGTGCTCGCCGGAATCGGTGTCTTCTCCGCACTGGGCTTCATGGCGCAGGCACAGGGTGTCGAGGTCGGCGAAGTGGTCGCGGGCGGGATCGGCCTCGCGTTCATCGCCTTCCCGACGATCGTGTCGGAGATGCCGGGCGGCCCGATCTTCGGTGTCCTGTTCTTCGGCTCGCTCGTCTTCGCCGGTTTCACGTCGATGATCAGCATCATCCAGGTCACCGTCTCGGCCTTCCAGGACAAGACCGGCCTCGGCCGGGTACCGGCGGTCCTCGCCATCGGCGGCGTCTCGGCGATCGTGTCGTTGCTGCTCTTCCCCACCACGACCGGCCTGAACACCCTCGATGTGGTGGACCGCTTCGCGAACCAGTTCGGCATCGTCGGCGTCGCCTTCGTGTCGCTCGTGGTGGTCGCCTGGCTCTACCGCCGTCTGCCCGAACTCCGCGACCACCTCAATTCGGTGTCGTCGTTCAAGGTCGGCAAGGGCTGGATGGTGTTCACAGGGGTGATCACCCCGCTCGTGCTCGGGTACATGCTGTTCAGCGAGATCCGGGATCGTGTCCGCGACGGTTACGGTGGTCTGCCCGACAGCCTGGTCACGGCCTTCGGGTGGAGTGTCCAGGCCGGCGTGATCGTCCTCGCCGTACTGTTGGCGTTCATTCCGTGGCGTAAGGGCATCGATCGCGAGTACGAACTCGACGAGAACCGCCCGCTCTCCCCGTCCGCCCAGGCCCCTGTGTCGGCAGAGAACACCCCGAACGAACCCGGCCCCTCGTCCCCCGGAGGTACACCGTGAGCACAGCAGCGGTCGCCATGATGCTGCTCGCCCTGATCACCCTGTGGGGTGGTCTCGCACTGAGCATCCTTCATCTGCGCAGACATCCGGACGATCCGGACTGACCGTCACGACCGGCCGCGAGGATGTCGGTTCGGTAACACCACGGGGCGGCGCTCTGGCAGGGGCGCCGCCCTTGTGGTCTCCTGGGACGGTCACACTCTAAACCTCTAGTTTAGAGTTAGACAGAGACCAGTCCGGTGCCACGATCCCGAGGAGAGCCCCATGAGCCGCAGACACCGCCGCCGACCCCACCGCTTCACGGCGGCCGCATCGCTCGCGCTCGCCGCCGGCCTGATGCTCCCCGCCGTCGCCGCGGCGGATCCGGCGCCGGCGGATCCTCCGGTCGCAGCACCCGCCGAAAGCCCGCTCTCCGGGATCCTCGGCGCCCTCCGCGCGCTGCCCGGCGGCGATCCGGTGGCACTCGCCGCGGCCGAGGCCATCGCGAACGCACGCGGAAGCGCTGTCGACGCAGCCGAATCGACACCCCTCGGAGCCTACGAGGACGGGATGGAGTTCCTGCGCCGCCTCGGCATCGAACCGTTCCTCTACCCCACCGGCGCCCCGTTCTGCACCGCCGACGGCGACCTCCCCCTGGGAACCGTTCCGGCGATGGCGGGCGCGCTACCCGGCCCGTGGCCCGACTACGACCTCGCGCCCCTGCCGGGAACCGTGAACGTCGTCGACCCCGCCGAAACCCTCTTCGCCTTCGTCCCCCTCGGCCTCGAGAGCGACGCGGACGCGTCCGGAATGCAGCTGGCCTGGTTCAACATCAACACCTTCCAGGGCGGGTTCGTGCCGATGGGGACACCGGAGCAGGCGGCCGCAGGAGCCATACCGACCTCCGTCCCGCCTCAACTCCGCGGCGTCGTCGAACAGGCGATCGAGCGCTTCATCGCCGACACGCTGCCCATGGGTGGCGTGCGGGTCGCGCCGGTCGAGACGGGCTCGGGAACCGTGCTGTCGGCAGTCTTCGGCACGGTACAGAACGGCGAGGCCTCGTGCTTCTTCCTGCCCACGATCGGCATCGTGGACGTTCCGGCCCCCTGATCGACGTCCGGCGGCAGCGGGCGGGTGTCAGCCCGCCCGCTGCCGCGCGTTCAAGCGCTCGAACACGAGCGTGACCGCGGTGTCCATGTGGGCGAGCACGTCGTCGACGCCGTACCTTCCCGCAACCCAAGCCACGAGCGAGGACATCCAGACGTCCGCGATGATCCGTACGGCGTTGAGCACCTCTTCGGTGACGATGTCGATCCCCGCCGCCTGCGCGAACAACAGGGTGAGGACATCGCCGAGGCGATCGAGTTCGGGCGCCGAGGACGCGTCGGCGAACATCGCCGCCCGGACGAGGGCGTCGTACCGCAGCGGATTCTCGGAGAGCCGGGGCAGAACTCCCCGGAGTACGCCCATGAGACGTTCTGCGGCACTGTCGCCGGGAATCTCCGCGGCGGCGATGCTTTCGGCGGCCCGCTCGAACTCGAGCACGAGTGCCACCACGAGCAGATGGTTCTTCGACGGAAAGTAGCGATAGACCGTGCCGAGGGCGACACCCGAGCGGTCGGCGACCGCCCGCATCTGCACCGCGTCGTATCCGCCTTCCGCGGCGAGTTCTTCGGCCGAAGCGATGATCCGCATGTACCGCGCCCGCTGCGCGGGCCGCAGGCCCGCACCGGGTGACTGCGCGGACGCGAGGCCCGCCCTCGACGGCTGCGCCGACGATTGCCCCTCGTTCACGGCCCCCGTCGTCGACTGCTCCGTCATCACGCCACCTTCCGTTCCTACCCGTTCGAGGATAGTTCAGCGTGGCCCGGCGCCTTTCCGGAGCCGTCCCGAGGGCTTTTCCGGACAGGTGTCCGGAAATCTCTTCCCTCAGGATGTAGAACGCGTTACATTTTCTGCGTCATCTTCAGGAGAGGGGCAATCGTGCGCCACGGAATCACCCTGTTCACGAGCGACCGGGGAATCCGGCCCGACGTCGCCGCCGCAACCGCGGAAAGCCGCGGCTTCGACAGCTTCTACGTCCCCGAGCACACCCACATCCCCGTCCACCGCCGATCCGCCCATCCCGGAACGGGCGACGCGTCGCTGCCCGACGACCGCTACATGCGCACCCTCGACCCATGGGTGGCACTCGGTCTCGCAGCCGCGGTGACATCGACGATCACGCTGGGCACATCGGTCGCGCTGCCCCTCGAGCACGATCCCATCACCCTCGCCAAGACCGTGGCGAGCCTCGATCACCTCTCCGGCGGGCGCGTGCGCTTCGGAGTCGGATTCGGATGGAACGCAGAAGAACTCGCCGATCACGGGGTGCCGCCGAAGCAGAAGCGAACCGCCCTGCGCGAATACCTCGAAGCGATGCAGGCCCTGTGGACGGAGGAGGAGGCGTCCTACGAGGGTCGCTTCGTGAGCTTCGGATCGAGCTGGGCATGGCCCAAACCCGTGCAACGGCCACGCCCGCCGATCTTCCTCGGCGCGGGGTCGACCGACCGGAACTTCGAATGGATCGTCCGTTCCGCGGACGGCTGGATCACCACGCCTACCGAGAACAACGTCGTCGACAACCTCGCGCGCCTGCACAAGGCGTGGGCGGACGCCGGGCGCTCCGGGAACCCCGAGATCCTCGCGCTGGCAGGGCGGTACGACGGCGAGCAACTGAAGCGCTGGGAGGACGCCGGGGTCACCGAGGTGATCTTCGGCCTGCCCGACCGCTCCGCCGAGGACGTCGTGGCGTACATCGACCGGCTCGCTTCGAAACTCGACCACTGATCGCCTACCGGAACGGAACACCATGAGCACCGACCTGCACCCCGTCCCCGCCGACCGGGTCACCGACTGGGACCACGAGGCCGACGTCGTCGTCGCCGGCTACGGCATCGCCGGAGTGTCCGCCTCCATCGAAGCAGCCCGCGCCGGCGCCGAGGTGCTCGTCCTCGAACGGACCGGCGGCTGGGGTGGCGCCGCCTCGCTGTCGGGCGGGATCGTCTATCTCGGGGGCGGCACCGGACTGCAGAAGGCGCTGGGCTTCGAGGACACGCCCGAGAACATGAAGACGTTCATGCTCGCCGCCCTCGGGCCGGGTGCCGACGAAGCCAAGATCACCGAGTACTGCGAGGGCAGCGTCGAGCACTACGACTGGCTCGTGGCCAACGGTGTCGTGTTCAAGGAGAGCTTCTGGGGTGAGCCCGGCTGGGAGATTCCCGGTGACGACGGGCTCATGTACTCCGGAGGCGAGAACTCGGCGCCGTTCAACGTGATCGCCAAGCCCGCTCCGCGCGGGCATGTCCCGCAGATGACCGACAAGCGAACGGGCGAGAAGGGTGGCGGGTTCATGCTCATGCAGCCGCTCTCGCAGGTCGCCGAGGAGCTCGGCGTCCGTGCCGAGTACGACGTGCGTGTGCAGCGGTTGATCGTCGACGCCGGGGGCCGTGTCGTCGGTGTCGCCGCCAAGCAGTACGGCAAGGATGTGCACATCCGCGCCCGGCGTGGAGTGGTCCTGGCGACCGGCAGTTTCGCCTACAACAAGGAGATGGTCGAGTCGTACGCGCCGCAGCTCAGCGGCCGTCCGGGAGCCGCGATCGAAGAGCACGACGGACGCGCGATCCGCATGGCACAGGCGCTCGGCGCCGACCTCGCCCACATGGACGCCACCGAAGTGGCCTTCTTCGGCGACCCCCAGCTGATGGCGCGCGGCATCCTCGTCAACGGGCGCGGTCAGCGATACGTCCCCGAGGACACCTATCCGGGCCGCATCGGCCAGCTGACGCTGCTGAAGAACGACAACCAGGCCTATCTGATCATCGACGAAAGCGCCTACGACGAGGGCTGTGCAGCAACGAGTTCGACGCCTTTCTTCCGATTCCGGCCGAAGTGGGTCGCAGAGACCGTCGCCGAACTCGAATCCGACATGGAGTTGCCGGCCGGAACGCTGCAGGCGACGGTCGAGGTGTACAACAGGCACGCCGCGGAGGGGAACGATCCGGTGCTGGGCAAGAAGAGCGAATGGGTCGCACCCATCGGGTCCCCGGTCGCCGCACTGGATCTGCGCAATTGCACCGCGGGTTTCACGCTCGGAGGACTGCGCACGTCGGTGAACTCGGAGGTGCTGCACGTCTCCGGAGAGCCGATCCCGGGGCTGTACGCCGCCGGGCGGTGCACGTCCGGAGTGTGCGCGTGGGGCTACGCCAGCGGCACCTCTCTCGGTGACGGAAGCTTCTTCGGACGTCGCGCGGGGATCTCGGCCGCCAAGAACTGAAACACACTCGATCGCGGCGCCGGAGAACACTCCCCCGGCGCCGCGTCGTTCATTCTCGGAGGTCTCGCCGCACGATCCGGTCCGCGCCGTACTCCGCGAGCGCGGCGATGGTCATCGACGGGTTGCACGCGCCGGTCGAGCCGGGCACCTTCGCTCCGTCCACGACGTAGAGTCCGCGCTGGCCGTGCACCCGGCCGGCCTCGTCGCAGACCGAACCGAAGGGGGCACCACCGAGCGGGTGGAAGGTGTTGACGTCCACCGCGTTGATGTCGATCACGACCGCCGCGGGCCCGGCGATCCGACGGATCCGCGTCTCGATCGCGCGGGTGAGGTCGCGGTCGTAGGCCTGATCCCAGTGCAGCACCGCGTCGTCGCGTCCGGCGTCGTAATGCCATACCCCCGCGCCCTTCACGACCCCGAGCCCGATCATCGTCGTCGTCCCGACATCGACAGGGAACGGCACCGGACCGTTGACGATCATGAGCGATCCGGCCGGGTCGGTGTGGTCCCGCATGCCGACACATGCCGGGCCGCCCTGGCGGTCACCGGCGCCCACGAGCGGGCCCGTCACGGCGAACACCCTGTCGCCGTTGTTCCCCCAGCCGGTGCCGACACCGTCCGGCAGATCCGGGACGAGGCCCTTCGCCCGCGCCTTGACGAGCAGACGGGTCGTGCCGGCCGAACCCGCACCGAGGAACAGGGCATCGGAGACGAGCCGCTTGCGTTCGAGAACCGTTCCGTCCGTGCCGATCCTGTCGACGTGTGTGATCCATGTGCCGTTCGGCGCACGTTCGATGTCGGTGACCCGGTGCAAGGGAGCGACCGTGACGAAACCCGTTCGTTCGGCCTCGGCGAGATAGGTGACGTCGACGGAGAACTTGCCACCGTTGTTGGCCCCGTAGATCACGTCACCGGTGGTGTAGGACGGCTTCACCTCGCCCCGCAGTTCCCGGCGCGCGAACTCCCAGTCGATGCACATCGGGACACGGAAGGTCTCGTGGCCTTCGGCCGCGGCCCGTTCGAGGAACCGCCGCGACGTCAGGTACCGCTCGTGGTTCAGGATGTCGTCGGGCACGGTCGCGACACGCAGCATCCGCGCCACCCGCGGGTAGTGATCGGATGCGAGGAGGTCGTAGTCGATCGCGGACGACACGGACTGCGCGAATCGCTCCGCATCCGGCTGCAGGGTCATGCCGTGATAGGCCAGCGAACTACCGCCGACCCCGGCGCCGCACAGGATGTCCATGCCGCGGCCGGGCACCCTTTCGATCAGGCCCGTGTAGGGCTCGGTCGGCACGGGCGGGGTCCCGGGCATCACCGGGGCCGGCGACAGCCACGACATCCGCCGATCGGGTTGCAGCATGTGCGGGAAGGTCTCCGCGTTCGGACCGGTGGGCCAGCGGATACCGCGTTCGAGGACGAGCGTCCGGATCCCGGCCCGCCCCAGGTGCATCGCGGTGATCGCACCGCCGAATCCGCTCCCGACGACGACGGCGCGGTGACGTTCCTCGATGACCTCGGCGCGGGCTCGCGGGATCGGTGACCACGAGTACGCGGCTGCGCCGACGCCACCGACCACGGCTCCACGCAGGAAAGTACGACGCGACAGCGCGGTATTCACCGACGGTTCTCCTCGACGGGTGTCAGACGACCGTGAGCGGCAGGGGAATTCCCCGATCGCGGAACTCGAAGGACGAGCCCGAGCTGAAGCGGGTGACAGCCACCTCGGCGCATTCCTTCGCGGGATGCTCGTCGCGGACGATCTCGACGACGAGGGCGTCCTCGTCCTCCGAGACCACCCGAGTGGAGAAATGCGGGTCGACGCCGCGCACGAGAGCGTCGAGCGCACCGAGGTGATCGGCATCGATCAGCGTCGGCCACGCCCCGTCGGTAGCGGCGCCGCCGCGTCGGCCGATGCGCAGCTCGAGCGCGCCGCCGTCGTCGCACAGGACCCGCTCGACGTACTGGCGCGGCGCGAGCAGGGGATGGACGTCGAGTACCGTGGCCAGGCCGTCGAAGGTCGCCGGTAGGTCGAGGACGCGGCGGATGCGCTCCGCTGTCAGTCCCGCGATCCCCGTGAGCTGCTTGCGGGCGAGTTCGAGGGCCGACTGCTCGTCGGTCCGTTTGCGCACTCCCATGAGGAAGCCGAGTGCGAGCATGTGGTGTTGCAGGCACACCTCTTCGGCGATGCGCACGAGCGCGGACTTCGAGAATTCGCCGAACCGCAGATCGGACAGCAGCGGGCCGGAGTAATCGTGCCGGCCCTCCCCCTCACGGTCGACGGGACTCAGTTCCACCGCGACCGCCACCGTCCGGCCCAGCGCTTCGGTGTGCGGCGCGACAGCCGGCGGCACGTGGGAGGGGTCGATGGTGACCGTCCACGCGCAGTGGGGATGCCGGTCGGCGGGACTGCGCGGAGGACGATGGATCGGGCGCACCTGCACGTGCGGGTTCGTCGCGAGCGCGGTCGCGTCGAAGGTGGGGTCCTCGATCTCGTGGCACATCGCGGTGACATAGGCGTCGCCGAGTGGTTCGACGTCCATCAGGGCACCGCAGTGGTCGAGCCGGAACTCACCGTGATCGCGGTCGTGGACGCGATAACGGAAGTCCATGAACTGCGGAGGTGCGCCGATATCGAGTTGCATCCCCTTGAAGATGGTGACCACGTCGTCGCCCTCGAACCGCAGAGCGCGCTGCATCCGCCGGGTGTACCAGGGTGACGAGGCCTGCCATTCCTCGATGGCGACCTCCGTCATTCCCTCCCGCCCGAAGGCGGAGATCAGGTGCGCCATGCCCGAACGGTCGATGAGCTGGCCGCACAGCAACAGTTCGGGTACGAGCGCAGCGAGATCGGACCGGGAGAGCGCAGCAAACGATTCACCGGCCTCCACGGCCCTCACCACAGCGGAACCGGTGACTCACCGACCCGGTACCAACCGGGCAGCCGGGTCTTCGAGGTCGATCGTTCGATGCGTGCGTTCATACCGTCGGAGAGCGCGTTCGCAGTGATCATCTCGAGGAACAGATGCGAGACGTTGCCGAAATCGAAGAAGTCGCGCTGCCAGGACCACCGGAAGTCGCCGCCGTAGCGAAACCAGCTTCCGCCGATACCCTGCACCGAATAATGGTCGCCGTTCTCCCGGGTGGCATCGGCGACCTGCTTCCAGAACCCGATGACGTCCCCGGATCGGTCGTCCACGACGAACTGCTGATAGGGGTATTGCCAGCCTTCGAGGCCTGCCATCTCCTGTCCGAGGGCGAGTTCGCGGATCTCCTCACGCCCGACCGCCATGAACTCGTCCTTCGGCCCGTAATTCCAGCCGTAGGTCGCGTCCTCGGTATACATCTCGGCCAACGGTTTCCAGTTGCCCTCGGCCTCGGCCCGCTTGTTGGCGTCGACCCATCGGGTGATCATCTCGTCGAGCTCGGCGCGATCGAACGTGGCCATCCGGTCTCCTGATCTTCAGTCTTCGACGATGCGAAGGGCTTGTGTGGGGCAGTACTTCACCGCGTCTTCCACGGCGGGACGCATCCCGTCGGGCACAGGGTCGAGAAGGATTTCCACCTCGCCCCGCTTGGCGACGGCGAACACGTCCGGAGCTTCCATCGAGCACATGGCGTGTCCCTGACACAGATCGAGATCTGCTTCGATCCTCATCTCGCGAACCTCACTTCCGGGCGCGACGCCGGTACCGCACGGTGCACGGCTGTGCGAGCTGGACCACCATCTTCGAATGGTCGTTCCGGTAGCTCTCGAGCGGCTGCGCCGGTTCGAACTCGAAGTCGCGCAGCAGGACAGAGAATATGGCCTTGAGTTGCATGAGCGCGAACGCCGCTCCCACACAGCGATGCCGGCCCGCCCCGAACGGGATCCAGGTCCATCGGTTGACGATGTCCTCCTGGTTCGGGTCGATGTAGCGTCCGGGATCGAAGGAGTCCGGATCCGGGAAGTCCTCCGGGATGCGGTTCGAGATCGCCGGGGTGGCACCGACGAGATCACCCTGCGCAATGCGATATCCTCCGACCTCGAAGTCGCCACGCGCGACCCGCAGCAACAGGATCAGCGGTGGATGCAACCTCAGGGTTTCCTTGAGAACCGCTTCGAGAACCGGGATCTGCCGCAGCGCATGGAAGCTCACGCTCTCGCCGTCGGCGTAGAGGGCGTCGAGCTCCTCGGTGACCCGGCTCATGTACTCCGGATTGCGCAGCAGTTCGATCAGGGCCCACGCCGCGGTCCCCGAGGTGGTGTGGTGGCCGGCGAACATCATCGAGATGAAGATGCCGGTGATCTCGTCGGCACCGAAACGTTCGTTGCCGTGCTCGTCCACGATCGAGACGAGCACATCGAGCATGTCGCGATCGTCCTTGCCCTTCGGCGGATTCGCGATGCGGCCGTTCATGATCTCCTGCACGAGTGCGACCAGTCCGCGGCGCGCCTCGTCGCGCCGGCGGAAGCTCTCGATCGGCGCGTACGGGTCGACGAACGCCAGTGCATCCGTGCCTTTTTCGAGATCGTGATAGAGATGCGCGAAACGCCCGTCGAGCTGGTCGCGGAACTTCTTGCCGATCAGGCATGCCGACGACGTGTAGATGGTCAGCTCGGCGAAGAATTCGAGCAGATCGATCTCGCCTTCGTCACCCCATCCGGCGACCATGTCCTGCACTTCGCGGTCGATGGTCGCGGCATGGCCCTTCATCTGCTCGCCGCGCAATGCCGTGTTGTGGAGCATCTCCTTGCGCCGCTCGGGACTGGCATCGAAGACGACACCCTCGCCGAAGACCGGCTTCATGAACGGATAGGCCGCCTGCTGGTCGAGTTCTTCGTCGTCGGCGCGGAAGAAGAATTCGTTGGCTCCCGCACCGGAGAGCAATACGACCTTCTTGTCGGCGAGCCGGAAGACGCCGACGTCACCGCATTCCTCGCGGACCCGGCGCATGAGCGAGATGGGATCGGTGCGCAATTCTTCGAGGTGGCCGTGTTCGTGCTCGCCACCGGATACCTGCTGGGGATCGACGAGAGTTGTCATCCGTTGCCCTTCCGGAGGGGTGCTTCGGGTTGGACCTCGATCAGCACGAGGTGGGACCCGCGGGGTGCCGACACCACCGCGACCGCGGCCGACGCGATGTCCGACGCGCGGAGGAAATAAGGGTGACGAGCGAATCCCCAGCGTTCCCAGTCACCCAGCAGGGGTTCGAGAACCTCTGCCGGCGCGCTCATTCCGGCGGCGGTCTGGGTCGGTCCGGGACGGACGACCGACGCGCGCACCCCGGTGCCTTCGAGTTCCATGCGCATCTCGCGCACGAGTGCCTCGAGTCCGGTCTTCGCGGCGACGTACGCGCCCATCCTGGGCCGGGGGACGTCGGCACAGTCCGAACCGATGACGACGAAGTCGCCGCGCCTCCGTTCGATCATGCCCGGAAGCACGCGATGGGCGAGTCGTTGCGTACCGACCAGGTGCACGTTCACCTGGAACGCGAAACGCTCGGGATCCATCTCGTGCGGCAGTGCGAAGTCCATGTCGCCTGCACCGGAGACGACGATCTCGGTGGGTCCGAGCGCAGCCTCGGCGGCGGAGACGAATTCGTCGACCGAGTCGGTGGACGCGACGTCGAGGAAGTGCGCGTACGCCTCCCCGCCTTCGGCGCGGATCTTGTCGGCGACGGCCTCGCATTCCTCCACCCGCCGCGCACCGAGCGCGACCGGATGGCCGAGTTCCGCGAGAGCGTAGGCGGTGGCCGTTCCGATGCCGGAGGACGCTCCGGCGACGAGCGCGGGACGCCGCTCGGGGTGGGGTTCGAATCTAGGCATGTCGTTCGGTGACCTCTACGGGCAGGGCTGCGAAGCCTCGGACGTTGGTGGAGTGGACACGTTCGCAACGGTCTTCGTCGATCTCGTAGTCCGCGACGCGTCGTGCGAACTGTTCGAGTGCGATATTGGCTTCGAGACGGGCGAGATGAGCACCGAGACAGAAGTGCACTCCCCCACCGAAACTGGCGATCTTCTGGGAACTGTCGCGCCCGATCCGGAACTCGTCGGCGGCATCGAAGACGTCGGAGTCGCGGTTGGCGGATCCGATGAGCAGCAGGACCTTGTCGCCGGAACGGATGGTGGTGTCGTGCAGGTCGATGTCCTCGACGGCGGTGCGGGCGACGATCTGGCTCGACGTGTCGAAGCGGAGGGTCTCCTCGACCCATTCCGGGGCGCGGGCAGGATCGTGGAGCACCTGCCGGGCCTCGGACTTGTAGTGCGCACCCCAGTACAGAGCATTCCCGAGGAGTTTCGTGGTGGTCTCGTTTCCCGCGACCACCATGAGGAACATGAAGCCGATGATCTCGTCGTCGGTGAGCCGGTCGCCTTCGGTCTCCGCGACCATCAGCGCCGAGGTGAGATCGGAGGTCTCCTTCCGCCTGCGTTCGGCGAGCATGTCGGCGTAGTAGCCGACCAGGTTCAGCGATGCCTCCATAGCGGCGACCGGTACGTCGAGGACACCCTCCTCGCGGTGGACGACGAGGTCGGCGAGCCGGCGGATCTCGTCGCGATCGGATTCGGGCACGCCCATGAGTTCGGAGATGACGTCCATGGGGAGCTTTCCCGCGAAGTCTGCGATCCAGTCGAATCGTCCGGCGTCCACAGCAGGTTCGAGATGGCGCAGGGTCAGTTCGAGGATGCGTCCCTCGAGGTCGGCGACGCGACGCGGGGTGAACCCCGTGGAGACGAGCCGGCGCATCCGCATGTGACGCGGGTCGTCCATCGCAAGGAAGGACATCACCTTGTGCGCGTTGGGGCCGTAGGCGGAGGGATCGAGAGAGACGCCGTTGGCGCTCGAGAGCCGGGTGTTGTCGCGGAAGGCGGCGACGACATCGGCGTGGCGGGACAACGCCCAGAATTCGAGGTCGGGATTGAAATAGGCCGGCGCCTCCTCACGGAGGCGGCGATAGGTGGGATACGGGTCGTCGTGGAAGGAGTAGTCGTACGGATCGAACGTCGGAGGGCCGAGAGAGGCCTGGATCATGGATCACTCCAATAGAAGTCGGGCTGATGTCTCCAGCCTGTCGGCGAGTTTCTCGTAGGTGCCGTAGCCCATGCCGGCCCGGACCAGCGCTCCGGCGTAGAGCAGTTCGAGTGCTTCGAGTACGTCCGGATCGGAATCGGCGCCGAGTGCCACCGAGATCCGGTTGCGGATGTCGAGTCCGATACGGGCGCGCAGATGTTCGACATCCGGATCGTGACCGAGCAGCGCGCTCGTGACGGCTGCCGCGAGTTCGGGCTCGTCCGCCATCAGCAGGGCGATCCCGCGCAGGACCGCGACCACCCGATCGGCGCGGTTCTCCGGTTCGGCGTCGGTCGCGGGAGCGTTGGCGAGCCGTCTCCAGAACACTTCTGCGACCAGGTGTTCCTTGGACGAGAAGTAGGTGTACGCCGTGGCGGGGGCGACCCCGGCACGAGCGGCGACCATCCGGACCGTCAGGCCCGCGAATCCCTCCTCGCGGAGGACGTCGACCGCGGCCTGCGTGAGCCTCGCGACCGTGTCGGCCTGCCTCTCGGTCAGGCGGCGACGGGTCGATTCGAGATTCACGTTTCTGGACACGTGTCTGGACATTACTACGGTTGATCGGGACCGGCAATGCCCACCACGACCGCGGGGTGAATTCACGTCTGTCGCGGGTGGATACGGACCGGCATGGACTTGATGCCGTTGATGAAGTTCGATCGCAGCCGCCGCGGCTCGCCCGCGAGTTCGACCCGGTCGATGCGAGCGGCGAGCGTCTCGAACATGATGCGCAACTCGAGGCGCGCCAGATGTGCACCGAGACAGAAGTGCACGCCCGTCCCCCCGAAGGCCACATGCGGATTGTGTTCCCGCCCGATGTCGAATACCTGCGGGTCGTCGAAGACCTCCTCGTCGCGGTTCGCGCTCGGGTAGTAGACGATCACCTTGTCGCCGCGCTCGACCTGCTGGTCGCCGATCGACACCGGGCACGTCGGCGTGCGACGGAAACCGAGCACGGGGCTGACCCAGCGCAGGATCTCCTCCACCGCACTGTCGACGAGACCGGGATCGTCCTGCAGCCGACGCCACTGCTCGGGATGATCGACGAAGGCCTGCATGCCACCCGAGATGGCGTTACGCGTCGTCTCGTTGCCGGCGATCACGAGCAGGATGAAGAACATGTCGAATTCCATCTCGGTGAGCGTGTCGCCGTTCTCGTCGGGACACACGAGTCTCGAGACGATGTCGTCGCGTGGTTCGGCACGACGCTGCGCGGCGATCTCGTTGGCGTACAGGAAGATCTCGGCGGCCGCGAGCTCACCGTCCTGCTGGGTGGTGCCGTATTCGGGGTCGTCCCAGCCGATCATGCGGTTCGACCAGTCGTACAGCTTCCCCACGTCCTCGGCCGGAGCACCGAGCAGTGCCGCGATCACCTCGAGTGGCAGCGGTGCCGAGACCACCGGGACGAAATCGATCACCGCACCGTCGCGCGCCGCCTCGATCGCGTCCCCCACGGTGCGCTCGCAGGTCCGCCTGATGCGCTCCTCGAGCGTCTTCACCATGCGGGGCGTGAACCCGCGACTGACGAGCTGCCGCAACCGGGTGTGGTCGGGCGGGTCGAGATTGAGCAGCATCGACGCCTGTTTGAGCCGGGTTTCCTCGTCGAAATCGTCGATCTGGGTGGTGCCGAGCGCCGACGAGAAGGTGGCGCTGTCTCGCGAGACCGCGATGACGTCGGCGTGGCGGGTGACCGCCCAGAAGCCCGCGCCCGCGGCTTCGGGTTGCCGGTGGACCGGACACGTGCGCCGGAGTTCGGAGAAGTAGTCGTGCGGAACCCCGGTGGTGTAGAGATCGGGATCCTTGAGATCGGTGCGGGAAGTGGTCATGGAGCCGCCCTCGTCGCGAATTTACGAATAGACTTCGTTTACAAACTACTGCTCTTCGTTTCGAATGGAAGACCCTTAGACTGATTTCATGGCAGGCGACAATTCCCGGCCCGTGAAGCGGCGCACCCTGACCCGCGACAAGGTCGTCTCGGCCGCGGTCGGGATCGTGGACGAGCTCGGATGGGACCGGCTCACGATGAGCACCCTGTCGTCGCGACTGGGAATCGTCACGGCGTCCCTGTACAACCACGTCCGCAATCTGGACGACGTGCGGGCCGCCGTGCAGATCCGTGCGATGTCCGATCTCGGATCACGCCTGCGCGAGGTCGCCATGGGCCGCAGCGGCGTCGACGGGCTACGCGCCCTGATCGACGCCCACCACGCCTGGGCGATCGAACACCCCCGCCGCTACGGCGCACTGACCACCGCACCGGTGGACCGCGACGGGCTTCTCGCGGCCGCACTCGACGCCAACGTCGCCCTGCGGACGATGCTCGCCTCCTGCGGCGTGCCCGAGGAGCAGACGCTGGAGGCCGCGATCGGCATGTTCGCCGCTCTTCACGGTTTCGCAGTCCTCGCCGGCAACGGATTCCTGGGCGACGAACTCGACCTCGACCACATCTACGAGACCGTCGTGCGCGGCGTTCTGGCCGGCGTGGCCCTCGATCCCTCGAAGACACGCTAGAGTGAGATCCATCAACTGAGTACGTCCGTCATCAGATGGAGGGGTCATGCGGACGATCGACACTCTCGGCGATCTCGTCTCGCCGCTCGGCGGAACGATCAACGCCGCGAACGTGATCATGCAGCTCGCCGTCCCCGGCGTCGGGCAAGGGGTGGTCGACAGCACGGTCGATTCCGGGCGCGCCGATCTGCACCCGGTCAAGCGTGCTCGCACCACCGGCACCTATCTCGCCGTGGCCGTCTTCGGTACCGACGACGATCGCGACTTCGTGCGCGAATCCGTCCGGCAGATCCACGCCCGCGTCGTGTCGGCCCCCGGAGAGCAGGTGCGCTACAGCGCCAACTCGCCGGCACTGCAGCGCTGGGTCGCGGTGTGCCTGCTCAAGTACTTCATCGACCAGCACGAATTCCTCTACGGCCCCCTCACCGAGGACGAGTACCGCCGTATCCTGCGCGACGGCGCGAGACTGGGCACCACGCTCGACGTGCGCCCGGAATCGTGGCCGACGACCCGCGAGGAGTACGACGAACTCTGGAAGGCGGGCGTCGCGGAGATCTCCATGAACGAACGCGTACGCGACTATCTCACCGAACTCTGCAATCTGAGTTTTCTCGAGGTCCGGCTCGGCGTGTTCGGCCGCGCGATCCACCGCGTGCTCGGCGCGCCCTTCGAACTCGTCACCCGCGGTGCACTCCCACCCGAATTCCGCGACGTGATGCACTACGAGTGGACCGCCGACGACCAGCGTCGCTTCGATCGTTATCTCGTGACGGTCCGCCGGATCCACCGGCTGACTCCCGGCGTGTGGCCGCTGCTGTGGAAGACCTATCTCGTGGAGATGCGGATGCGGCGGCGCCTCGGACTGCGTGTCTTCTAGTCCTCGGGGCGTCTTCTAGTCCTGCGGGAACAGCTCCGCGAGTTCCTCCAGGGTCCAGGGTGGCTCGGTCTCGTGGTCGCGCCACGCCAGAAGGGCGGGCGCCGGCTTGTCGAATCGCCCGACGAAGCACCCCGAGCCGGCATAGATCCGGCCGGTGGTCTTCGCGAGGTCGCTCACGAGGAAGGCGTACAGGCGCGCGACGTAACCGGGCGGTGCAGGATGACGTGATCCCTCGTAGGTGAGGTCGTCGAGCAGGCCACGTTCGTGCAAGCGCGCGATGTGCTGTTCGTAGTCGTCACCGGTCGACAACCGGGTCCGGGCTCCGGGACACACCACATTCGCCCGGACTCCGTGCTCTCTCAGCTCCGCTGCGATCGCCATGGTCAAGCTGTTGACCGCTCCCTTGCCTGCGGGATAGCCGGTACCGCCGAAGTCGCCGAGAAAGGCGAAGGATCCGGTGTTGACGATCGCTCCTCTCCCCTGTCCGACGAAGTGTGGAGCGAACACCCGGCACGTGCGGAAGGTGCCCGTCAGGTGCGCATCGATCAGATCGCTCCACTGCCGGTCGGTGACGGTGAGTATCGACGAACCGGGTGGTTCCGCCGTACCTGCACAGTTGATCAAGGCGTCGGCCGAACCGAACTCCCGCAGGGCGGTGGCGAGGAGCGCCTCGGCGATACCGGACGCGGCCGCCGAGCCCGGCACGCCGGCCACCCGGCCACCGGCCGCGGTCAGCTCGGCGACGGTCTCCTCGACGGCCGCCGGGTCGCGGCCGTTGACCACCACGCATGCGCCCTCGTCCACGAGTGCCTGTGCCACCGCCCGCCCGATCCCGCGACTGGACCCGGTCACGACCACCGTCCGATCCGCGAGCGCCGTCGAATTGTTCTCGGCCATAAGGTTCCCCGTTCACCCATTGCGCTGCCTCGAGTGACCGAACTATAGTCCAGACACCTGTCCAGAACAGAGGGAAGGTCTCATGACGCTTCGCCCCACCGACAGCTCCACCCTCCTGATCGACGGAAAACTCCTACCCGGCAGCGGGGGCACCTTCGCGATCACCGACCCGAGCAACGAGGAACTGCTCGGGTACGCCGCCGAAGCGACCGCGGCCGACATGGACGCCGCGATCTCCGCCGCTCGCCGTGCATTCGACGAGACCGGCTGGTCACGCGATCCCGCCTTCCGGGCGCACTGCCTGAGACAACTGCGCGATGCGCTCCGCGAACACATCGAGGAACTCCGCGAGCTCACCATCGCCGAGGTCGGCGCTCCTCGATTCCTCACCAGCGCAGCACATCTCGAAGGCCCCGTCGACGACCTGCTGTACTTCGCCGATCTCGCCGAGAACTACGCGTGGAAACAGGATCTCGGCAACGCCGCACCCATGGGCATTCCCACCCACCGCTATCTGCTGCGAGAACCGGTCGGGGTCGTCGGCGCGATCACCCCGTGGAACTTCCCCCACCAGATCAACTTCGCGAAGATCGGGCCCGCCCTCGCCGCCGGGAACACGGTCGTCCTCAAACCGGCCCCCGACACCCCCTGGTGCGCAGCCCTGGTCGGGCGCATCGCCGCCGAGAACACCGACCTTCCGCCAGGGGTTCTCAACATCGTCACCTCCACCGATCACGGCCTCGGAGCGCAACTCACCGAGGATCCCCGGGTGGATCTGATCTCGTTCACCGGATCCACGGCCACCGGCCGTGCCGTGATGCGTGCGGCATCGGAGACCCTCAAGAAGGTCTTCCTCGAACTCGGTGGCAAGTCCGCCTTCCTCGTCCTCGACGACGCCGACCTCCGCGGTGCCTGTTCGATGGCCGCCTTCACCGTCTGCACCCACGCCGGGCAGGGATGCGCGATCACCACCCGCCTCGTCGTCCCTCGCGAGCGTTACGACGAGGCGGTCGCACTGACAGCGAAAGCGATGAGCGGTATCCGGCCCGGCGATCCCCGTGATCCCGGCACCGTGTGCGGTCCGCTCGTCTCCGAACGTCAGCGGCAACGCGTCGAGGGCTACATACGCCTCGCCGTCGAGGAGGGCGGGACCATCGTCACCGGCGGTGGCCGGCCGGCCGAACACGATCGCGGATTCTTCGTCGAACCCACACTCGTCTCGGGACTCGACAATTCGGCCCGCGCCGCCCGGGAGGAGATCTTCGGGCCTGTGCTGGTGATCCTGCCCCACGACGGGGACGACGATGCCGTCCGCATCGCCAACGATTCCCCCTACGGCCTGTCGGGCGCGGTGTACGGCACGGACCCCGATCGCATCGCGCGGGTGGTCGCCGGGGTGCGGACCGGAACGCTCGGGGTGAACGGCGGAATCTGGTACGCCGCCGACGCGCCCTTCGGCGGATACAAGCAGTCCGGGATCGGCCGCGAGATGGGCGTGGCCGGTTTCGAGGAATATCTGGAGACGAAACTCGTCGCCGAACCCGCCGTCTGACCTACCCTTTCGAAAGGACTTACAGGATGGCACGTTTCACAGAACGCACGGCGGTCGTCACCGGCGCGGCCCAGGGAATCGGCGAGGCGTACGCCCGGGCGCTCGCCGCCGAGGGAGCGAACGTGGTGGTCGCCGACATCGACGCCGAACGAGGCGAACAGGTCGCCAAGCAGATCGTCGCCGACCACGGGACCGCCACCTTCGTGCCGGTCGACGTCGCCGACCCCGCGTCCGCCGAGGCGCTGGCGAACTCCGCGGTGGAGATCTACGGCGGCATCGACCACGTGGTCAACAACGCCGCCATCTACGGCGGCATGAAACTCGACCTGCTGCTGACGGTTCCGTGGGACTACTACAAGAAGTTCATGAGCGTCAATCTCGACGGCGCCCTGAACGTCACACGCGCCGTGTGGCCGCACATGACACAGAAGGGCGGGTCGATCGTCAACCAGTCGTCGACGGCCGCCTGGCTGTACTCGGGTTTCTACGGTCTCGCGAAGGTCGGCATCAACGGCCTCACCCAGCAGCTCGCCGTCGAACTCGGCGGGTCGAACATCCGCATCAACGCGATCGCACCCGGTCCGATCGACACCGAGGCGACCCGCACGACCACCCCGGCGAACATGGTCGCCGACATGGTGAAACAGCTGCCGCTCAAGCGGATGGGCACCCCCGGCGATCTCGTCGGCATGTGCCTGTTCCTGCTCTCCGACGAGGCATCCTGGGTGACCGGGCAGATCTTCAACGTCGACGGCGGGCAGGTGATCCGCTCGTGACCGACTCCCCCGACACCACAGCCGTCCGGGTCGGCTGTATCGGACTCGGCAACATGGGCGCTCCCATGGCACAACGACTGCTCGGGCGACCCGGCGGCCTGACCGTGCTCGACACACGGCCCGAGGCGGTGGCGCCCCTCGTGGAGGCCGGTGCCTCCTCGGCGGCCTCGCCGGCCGAACTGGCCGCCGAATGCGGCATCGTCTCCGTCACCGTCCTCGACGATGCGCAGGTGCGCGAGGTGGTGACCGGACGGGACGGCTTGCTCTCCACCGCCCGTCCGGGCACTGTGGTGGCGATCCACTCGACGATCTCCGACACCACCGCGGTCGAACTCGCGGAACTGTGCGCGAGCCGGAACGTCGATCTCGTCGACGCACCCGTCAGCGGTGGGGCACCGGGTGCGAAGAACGGCACCCTCGCTGTGATGGTCGGGGCGAGCGACGATGCCTTCGCGAAGATTCGCGAGCCCTTCGGCCACTTCGCATCCCTCGTCGTGCACGCGGGTCCCGTCGGGTCGGGAACCCGGATGAAGCTCGCGCGCAACCTGCTGCACTTCGTCTCGTTCACCGCGGCGACGGAAGCCCAGCGACTCGCCGAAGCCGCCGGCCTCGACATCACCGAACTCGGCAAGGTCGTCCGTCACACCGACGCGATCACCGGCGGCGCCGGCGCGATCATGTGGCGGGAGAGCACGTCGCCTCTGGCGCCGGAGGATTCGTGGTTCCCGATCTTCTCCCACGTGCGCGCGCTCGGCGAGAAGGACCTCTCGCTCGCACTCGAGCTCGGCGACCGGCTGGGAGTCGAACTCCCGCTGGGAACACGTGCCCTGGCCGATCTCGGTCCCGGGCTCGGTGTGGGCCCCGGCGACGTCGCGCAGACCCGTTCCCGGAAGGAGCACGCATGACGGACGAGACCCGCCGCCGAGGCCTGGACATGATGTCGAAGGTGTACGGATGGGAGATGCAGGACGGACCGGGTGACCATTTCGCCGTCACCGCCGACCATCTGTTCGCAGACATCTGGTCGCGGCCGGGATTGAGCATCCGGGACCGGCGCCTGCTGCTCCTCGGTGCGCTCACCGCCCAGGGCCTGACCGACGTCGCGGAGATCCAGATCGGTGCTGCTCTGCACAACGAGGAACTCGACGAACAGCAACTGCGTGAGATCGCGCTGTTCCTGTGTCACTACGTGGGATGGCCCCTGGGCACCAAGCTCGACTCGACGATCGGCAGCGTGCTGCACAAGCACCGGGTGGCGAACCGGTCGTGAACGCTCCGGCGACGCCGGTCCCGGGTCCGGCCTGCCCGGAACTCGGGTTCTACGGTCTGGCCGGGCACGCGGAGGATCCGAGGGAGCTGCTCGACGAGCTCGTCGTCGCCGAACGGATCGGGCTCGGGTCGGTCTTCCTGTCCGAACGATTCGACACCAAGGACGCGGCCGTCCTGGCGGGGGCAGCGGCCGCGACGACCCGCACCCTCGGGATCGGCACCGCAGCGACCAATCCGCACACCCGGCATCCCCTCGTCAGCGCGACGATGGCGACCACTCTGCACCGGATGAGCCGCGGCCGGTACGCCCTCGGTCTCGGTCGCGGATTCGACCTGCTGTTCGACCTCATGGGGCTCGAGCGAGTGACCTCCGCGCGGCTCGAGGACACCGTCGGGCTGTTGCGAACGATGTGGAGCGGTGGGGCCGTCGTCGACCACCGCGGGGCGGCCGGGACGTTTCCCTATCTGCGACGCACAGCCGACGGCGCGGACACCATCCCGATCCTCATGGTCGCCCTCGGCGACCGCACGCTCGAAACGGCGGGTCGCCTCGCGGACGGCGTCGTGCTGCACACCTTCTTCACCGACGACACTCTCGCGCGCGCCGCGCGGACGGTGCGGCGTGCTGCCGACGAGGCCGGGCGTGATCCCTGTTCGGTGCGCATCTGGTCGGTACTCGCGACCGTCACCGATGCCCTTCCCGAGGAGGCGCGCTTGCGCAGACTCACCGGACGTCTCGCCACCTACCTGCAGGGATACGGCGATGTCCTGATCCGCGCCAACGGGTGGGATCCGCAGGTGCTCGGCCGTTTCCGGGACGACCCCGCGGTCCGGGATCAGACAGGACCGATCGACGCCGCTCCCGTCCCGGTCCTGGAACACATGGAGTCGCTGCTTCCCGGCGAGTGGCTCGCCACCTCCGCCACCGGCAGCGCCGAGCGGTGCGCCGCACGCATCGCCGACCAGTTCGCCGCCGGTGCCGACAGCGTGATCCTGCACGGGTCCGCGCCGGCCGAGCTCGCTCCGGTCGTCGCCGCGTGGCGCAGTCGCCGCGACACACAGCGTTTCGCCTCCCTGCCCGCCAATCCCGGATGGAGCACGCGATGACCGGCCTGTTCCTGTCCGTCGACGAGTTCACCCCCGACCGCCTGTCGCCCGTGCTGGGCGGCACCGTGCGGTCGGTGGGCATCGAACGGATCGGGACGGGCCAGATCGGTCTGTGTTATCGGCTCACTCTCGCGGGTGACGACGTGCCCTCCACACTCGTCGCGAAGCTCCCGGCGTCCGACGAGGCGACACGCCGGATGCTCGCCGGCGCGTACCGCGGGGAAGCCCGCTTCTACAGCGATATCGCCTCGTCCGTCGCGGTGCGGACCCCGGCCTGCTATCACGTCGCACTCGGCGCAGACGGGGAGTTCACCCTCCTCCTCGAGGACGCCGCCCCCGCGCGTCCCGGCGACCAGCTCTCCGGTTGCGATCCGGACGAAGCCCACGATGCGGTGCGCAACCTCGCCGGGCTCCACGGTCCGCGCTGGTGCGACCCCGGCCTGCACGAACTCGACTGGCTCACCCCCACCGACGGAGCACAGGCCCGGCTCCTCGCCGAGTTGTACGGACAGGCGATCGAGGCCTCCTTCGAGGGGCTCGGGGACATCGTCGCCGCCGGGGATCGCGACACGCTGCGGGCGTGCGCGGACGTCACGGAGGCGTGGGCCCTCGCGCGAACCCGCCGCTTCGCGCTGCTGCACGGCGACTACCGCCTCGACAACCTGCTGTTCCCACCCGGCGGCGAAGCCGGTGTGGTGGCGGTGGACTGGCAGACCCTGACGGTGGGGCTGCCCGCACGCGATCTCTCCTATTTCATCGGTACGGGGCTGTCGATCCCGGCGCGGCGCGAGCACGAGAAGGCGCTCCTCGCCACCTACCACCGCGCGTTGCTGTGCCACGGCGTCGACGGCTACGGACTGCGGGAATGCTGGGACGACTACCGCTTCGCCATGCTGCAGGGTCCCCTCGTGTCGGTGTTCGGTTACGCCTACGGCACGAGAACCGAGCGCGGCGACCGCATGTTCGCGGCGATGCTCGCGCGGTCCTGTGCCGCCATCCGCGATCTCGACAGTCTCACGGTGGTGGCGCAGAACGTCGGCCGACGGCACGGATGAGTAGTGTGACGTGGAAGACACCGCACTACGCGAGAAGAACGGAGATCCATCCGATGTCCCGCCCCACCCCGATCCACCCCGCCACGCTGCCCCGTGAGGCGATCGAACTCGCGGAGGCAACAGCGGGTTTCATGCCCCGAGACGAGGGAACCGCTCTGCACGAGGCGGCGGTGCATTATCTCGGTGACGGTGTGGGCGTCGAGATCGGCACATACTGCGGGCGCTCGACCGTCTATCTCGGCGCCGCGGCGAAGGCCACCGGCGGCACCATCGTCACCGTCGATCACCACCACGGTTCGGAGGAACATCAACCGGGTTGGGAGTACCACGATCCGGCACTGGTCGACCCTCACACCGGCAGGCTCGACACGGTCGGCGCTCTCCGCCACACCCTCGCCGACGGCGATCTCGAAGCACAGGTCGTCGCGGTGGTCGGCAATTCACCTGTGGTGGCGTCGTTCTGGCGCACACCGGCATCGTTCGTGTTCATCGACGGTGGGCACAGCAGCGAGGCGGCACGGGCCGACTACGACGGCTGGGCGCGGTGGGTCCGGATCGGAGGAGCCCTGATCATCCACGACGTCTTCCCCGATCCGAAGGACGGCGGCCGACCACCCTACGAAATCTATTGTCTCGCACTGGAAAGCGGTGAATTCGTGGAGAAGTCGGTGACGTCCTCACTCCGCGTGCTCGAACGGACCTGCGGCACGGTCGGATCCGTACCGGGCACGTGAACCGTCAGACGAACACCGGACACCCCTCGGTGCAGCGGTCGTCGCCCATGCGGTGCGTGGGCGACGCGGCGTCCCGGAAGACGGCGTTCCCTCCCGTCGAGCGTGACAACGCATCGGCGGCGAGGACGACCGCGGCACTGGTCCACGAACTGACCTCCACCGGCCACCTCTTGCCGTCGGCGTAGACGAGCCCGGTCCAGTAGGAGCCGTCCGGATCGCGCAGATGCTGCATGGCAGCGAACAATTCGCGCGCACGACCGTCGTATCCGAGAGCATCGAGAGCCAGCACCAGTTCGCACGTCTCCGCCCCGGTGACCCACGGCCGGTGATCCACACAGCGGATCCCGAGACCGTCGACGACGAAATCCGTCCAGCGGTCCCGGATCCGTTGGTGCGCTTCGGGTCCGCGCACCGCCCCGCCGAGTATCGGATAGTACCAATCCATCGAGTATTCGGGTTTCGGTGTGAACGCCTCGGGATGCCGGCGCAGGGCGTGCCCCAGGCGGATCAGCGCGACCTCCCATTCGGGTTGCGGCTCCCCGATCAGGTCGGCGATCCGCAACCCGCAGTGGAGACTCTGGTGGATACTCGAACATCCGGTGAGCAACGCCTCGTCGAACATGCCACCTTCGCCACGAGCCCAGGAGATCCGGCCACCGGGCAACTGCATGTCCACGACCAGATCGAGCGCGGCCCGTACCGTCGGCCACATGTGCTCGACGAACCTGCGATCACCCGTCACGAGATGGTGGTGCCACACACCCACAGCAATGTAGGCCGTGAAATTGCTGTCGGTGTCGTGGTTCTCGACGACATCGCCGCGGAATCCGATGGGCCACGACCCGTCGTCCCGCTGCGTGCGGCGCGACCATTCGAAGGCGGCCTCGGCCTCCTCGCGCAATCCGGTGGCCGTCAGAGCCATGGCGGATTCGATGTGATCCCACGGGTCGGTGTGACCGCCGGGGAACCACGGAACGGCACCGGACGATTCCTGCATCCGTGCGATGGCCTGTCCGGTCGCGAGGCACTGTTCCTGTGAGAGCACGCCGGGAACCGAGGGCATCACCGCCGGCGCGGACTCACCGCGCCGCACCGGCACCGTCCGGTTTCCGGAGGTAGAAGACGACGCTCTTGCCGATCACGGGATCGAGGACCCGCTCCGCCGTCCGGGTGAGCCAGGGCGCGTTCATCATGTCCCACACCAGCAATCGGTGATAGGCCTTCGTCAGCGGATTGTTCTCGTTGTCGACGCCGACAGCGCACTTGAGCCACCAGTACGGGGCGTGCAGTGCGTGTGCGTGGTCGGTGCCCGAGACGACGAGGCCGGCCGCAGTGAGTTTCGAGGCGAGCTCGTCGGCCTTGTAGATGCGGATGTGACCGCCTTCCACCTCGTGGTAGGCGTCCGACAGGGCCCAGCAGATCTTCTCGGGCAACCACCGGGGCACGGTCACCGCGGCGACCCCGCCCGGCTTCAGGACCCGGACGAGTTCGGCGATGGCTCGTTCGTCCTCGGGGACGTGCTCGAGCACCTCCGAGATCAACACGAGGTCGAAGGAAGCGTCGTCGTAGGGAAGCGCGAGGGCGTCGCCCACCTCCGCGCGGGCCACCGCACCCTCGGGGGCCTCGCCCTCGAGTTCCATCGCGACGAACATGTCGGCCACGGCCTTCATGTCGTCGGCGTTCTGGTCGAAGGCCACGACGTCCGCGCCCCGGCGATACAGTTCGAACGAATGGCGCCCTGCGCCGGCCCCGATGTCGAGGGCACGGATTCCGGGTACGACACCCAATCGGTCGAAGTCGACGGTCAGCATCCGTTCTTCCTCTCTCGGTGCGTGGTGATCGCCCGCTCGTAGACGTCCGCGGTCCGCGCCGCCACTGCTGCCCAGCTGTAGCGTTCGAGCACGCGGGCGCGGGCCTTCTCGCCGAGCCCCCGGCGTTCGGCGGGGTCGTCGAACAGAGCCGCGAGACCGGCAGCCAGCTGCTGGGCGTCGCCCGGCGGAACCAGCAGGCCGGCATCTCCCACGACCTCGGGGATGGCACCGGCCCGGCTCGCGACGAGAGGTGTCGCGCACGACATCGCCTCGACCGCCGGCAACGAGAATCCTTCGTACAGCGAGGGCACCGCGGCTATCTCGGCCGAGGCGAGCAGCTCGGCCAGCTCGTCGTCGTCGATGCCCGAGACGGTACGCACGACATCGCCGATCGCCAACTCGTCGATGAGTTTCTCGGTGGCGCCGCCCGGCGCCAGTTTCGACACGAGGACGAGTTCGACCTCCCGCTCGGTGCGCAACTTCGCGACCGCCTCGAGCAGGGTCGGAACCCCCTTGAGCGGAGCATCTGCGCTCGCCACGCACACGATCCGGCCGCTAACCCGCTCGGTCGCGCGGGGGGCGAACACTTCCGTGTTCACTCCGAGCGGGATCGTGTGGATTCGGCCGGGGTCGATGCCGAATGCGGTGCGGATGTCGTCGGCCGAGTTGTCCGACACGGTGAGCAGTGTGGATATGCGGCGTGCCACCCGTTCCTGCATGCGCAGGAATCCGTACCACCGCCGCAGCGTGATCCTGCGCCGCCAGGTGGTGGCGGAAGCGAGGTCGAGTTCCCGATCGCGGGTGATCGGATGATGGATGGTCGCGACGAGCGGGAAGTCCTCAGCGATGCGCAGAAGGCCCGAGCCGAGCGACTGGTTGTCGTGCACGACGTCGAAGTCGGCGAGACGATCTTGCAGCAGCCGTGCGGCGCGGAGACCGAAAGTGCGCGGTTCGGGGAAGCCGGCGGTCCACATCGTGGCGACTTCGAGGACGTCGATCAGATCCCGGTACTCGCTCGGCCGGGGTGTGCGGAAGGGATCGTCGTCGCGATACAGGTCGAGACTGGGCACCTTGGTGAGGGTCACCCCCGGGTCGAGTTCGGGATAGGGCTGACCCGAGAACACCTCGACCGTGTGTCCTTGCGCAACGAGCTCGCGACTGAGATGCCGGACGTACACCCCCTGGCCCCCACAGTGCGGCTTGCTCCGGTACGACAACAGAGCTACGCGCACATTCCACCTCGGGCAGATCGGAGGGACGGGTACTCGGACAGACGTCCACAAGTTACGTAGGGCACACACTAGAACATGTTTTGCGCACTCACGATAGCGAGGCGGACCGAGGAACGCGTGCGGGCGCGATGTGAGTGGGAAGAGTCCCGACCGAGCGGGGCGCGCGTCGTGGCACGCACGTATCCGGAAACGACGAAGTCCCGGTATCGATGCGATACCGGGACTTCGTCCGGAGCGACCCTGACGGGACTCGAACCCGCGACCTCCGCCGTGACAGGGCGGCGCGCTAACCAACTGCGCCACAGGGCCATGAGGAACCGAAGTTCCCATAGCGCGACCCACCGCGAACGGTGGGTCGAACGTATGAAATTGGTGGCTGCTTGCCGGGCAACCGTGGTGGCCAGGGCCGGGATCGAACCGGCGACCTTCCGCTTTTCAGGCGGACGCTCGTACCAACTGAGCTACCTGGCCGGACGGCACCCGAACCGAATGCCGATCGAATCTCCGGAGCGACCCTGACGGGACTCGAACCCGCGACCTCCGCCGTGACAGGGCGGCGCGCTAACCAACTGCGCCACAGGGCCATGAGGAACCGAAGTTCCCATAGCGCGACCCACCGCGAACGGTGGGTCGAACGTATGAAATTGGTGGCTGCTTGCCGGGCAACCGTGGTGGCCAGGGCCGGGATCGAACCGGCGACCTTCCGCTTTTCAGGCGGACGCTCGTACCAACTGAGCTACCTGGCCGGACGGCACCCGAACCGAATGCCGATCGAATCTCCGGAGCGACCCTGACGGGACTCGAACCCGCGACCTCCGCCGTGACAGGGCGGCGCGCTAACCAACTGCGCCACAGGGCCATGAGGAACCGAAGTTCCCATAGCGCGACCCACCGCGAACGGTGGGTCGAACGTATGAAATTGGTGGCTGCTTGCCGGGCAACCGTGGTGGCCAGGGCCGGGATCGAACCGGCGACCTTCCGCTTTTCAGGCGGACGCTCGTACCAACTGAGCTACCTGGCCGGACGGCACCCGAACCGAATGCCGATCGAATCTCTGGAGCGACCCTGACGGGACTCGAACCCGCGACCTCCGCCGTGACAGGGCGGCGCGCTAACCAACTGCGCCACAGGGCCATACATATTCACTTCTCACACCAAGATACTGCACACTTCGACGAGGTCGAAGCGTACCCCCTACGGGATTCGAACCCGCGCTACCGCCTTGAAAGGGCGGCGTCCTAGGCCGCTAGACGAAGGGGGCCCGATCGGATCTCTCCGAACCGCACCCTCAACGGGTTTGGCGTTCCGTTGGGAGCTTGCACAGCTTATGCCACGCTCTTCGAGATTCACAAATCAGCAGGTCAAGTGGCTGATTCGTTATTCGTCGGTCTGCTGGGCCAACCTCGCTCGCGCCACCCTGTCAGCCACTCCTCGGAGGCCATCGCCTCGAGCGGCACCTCCACACACGCTTCGAACCGGGCCCGGACATCGGTCTCCGGCGAGGTCAGATCGGCCAGATAGCGCTGACCGGCGAGCGCCGAGGCGACCGCCTCGACGAAACGGCGGAGATCGACGCCCGGCCGGAACAAACCCTGCTCCTCGGCCTCGCGGGCGAGCTGGTAGCCAGCGCGCCCCCAGACGACGCTGCCGCGCAAGCCGACCTCGTCGGCGAACTCCGGTTCGGTGACGAGGCGGAACTCCGCCGCGATCACCACATCCTCGTGCAATGCGGCACCGAGGTCGCCGACCAGTCCGTGCAATCGTTCGAACGGGTCGAAACCCGGCACGTCCATCCAGTCGGCCACGATGGCGCGATAGTGTTCGAGGCCCTCGTCGAGCACGGCCCGGGCAAGGTCTTCCTTCGACGCGAAGTGAAAGTACATCGCGCCCTTGGTCGCGTTCGACTGTTCGAGGATCGCGTTGATCGATGCTGCAGCGAATCCTCGGCGGGCGAACTCGGTGGCTGCCGATCTGACGATGGCAGCTCGCGTACGACGCGCACGCTCCTGTTGACGGGGCATGGGGAAATTCAGCCTTCCACGTTCCGGTGTTCCCCCAAGAGACAACTCTAGTCTGCGCCTGCGGCCGCTTGTGTATGTCCCATTTCACCCAGGCGATACCGAAGCCGCAGGCAGACGCATCCCCGGGTTCCCCCAGAACACACCGAATGGTATGATTTGTCCGGCCCGGGTGCGAAGCAGGGGGTGGACACCCGGGCCGCTTCGCATTCGCAGCTTCCCGCACCGCCGGGTACCCGGCGTCGCTGCGCTCTACGTCCGATACCATCACACCGCGCGGTGTGGTTACACTGTGCGCCCATGCCCCTATAGCTCAGTTGGTAGAGCTACGGACTTTTAATCCGCAGGTCCCAGGTTCGAGCCCTGGTGGGGGCACTCGCACGCCGGCGTCGTCCACGACGCCGGCGTCCGTCGTTCCGGGGACTACAAGCGGTGGGAGCCGGGAGGGACGTCGTCGGTTCTGCGTCCCAGTTCCCTTTCCGCCTCGCGACGCGCGCCGAGCCGCTCCTCGTCGATCCGGCTCTGCTCGAGGTCCCTGCGCACCTGCTTCAGATCGCGTCCGCGCTTGCGGTAGCGGGTGAGCGCGACGATGAACACCACCGCGAGCAGTGCTCCGACGATCGCCCCGATCAACGTGGCTCCACGGAAGCCCGGCGCATCCACGTCGAGGATCCGTTCGCCGGCATGCGCACCGTTTCCGGAACCGAGCACGATCGTCAGCGTCATGAGATTCGGAAGTGCCACGACCAACGCGAGCACACCCATCGCGATCTGGAGTCCGCGGTGATATCTCCAGTTGCGGACCTGCCATATCCACGCGAGCAGCGCGATCGGGACGGCGGTGCAGAGGATTCCGAACAGCAACCCCCACAACACCCCGCGGGTGAATCCGCCTTCCGCGAGACCGGCGATGCGCTGCGCCCACCAGCGCGGAACGAACGCCGCCAGCGCGTAATAGGCGATGACGAGCACGATCAATGCCACCACGACGGCGATGGTCTTCTTCGCCCACGAGGGCAGACCCCGGCGCGGAGCGCTCTCACCGACATTCTTGTCCGTCATGTCGAACCTCTCTCGCCGATCGGCAACTGCGGCTGCCGTACACGTGTCAGCCTACGGACCACCGGTTTCACGACGCCACGGTTCGCTCACGCAATTTCACCCGGTACACCCGCCCGACTTTGTATACGGTGACCCGCAGCGGCAGTCGATCGTTTCACCGTTCGGGGGAGGAACATGCGCAGTTTCGTCGATCTCGGCCTGTTCCTGGCCGCCGTCGCCCTCGGCATCGGGTCCGTGCTGCCGGTGGTGGGCGGGATACGTCCCACCGAGATTCCCCTGACGGCGCTGTGGGACGGCTTTCCCACCGGCGACCTGGCGGGGGTCGCGGCCGCGGATCTGCCGCTGTACGAATCGCTCGCGGTCCCCCTCGTCGTGGCCGCAGTACTTCTCCTCGCGGCCGCCCTGTTCGACTCGGTGGTCGCAGGCTGGGCCGGAACCCTGATCGGCCTCGCCACCGCGGTGGTGTTCTGGGCACGCCTGTTCCAGGTTCACGGCGAATACGTCGAACTCAACCGCAGTACGACGTTGACCAACCAGAACGGCACCGTTCTACTCCTCAGCGGGACTCTCGTGGCGCTGCTGTGCTGCCTCATCGCGCTGCGCCGCACCTCGGGAAGTCGCGCTTCCCTCGACTGATCGGCTGCCGGATCCGCGCCGGCGACGCGTGTGGCCGGAGGTGGACATGCCGCCGCGCCGGGACAGGACGACGCTCCCGTCGTGCGCCGGGACCGTACTGTCGTGGAGGGGCCCGGGCCTGTACGGTGATCCGGGCGCTGTGAGGGCGGCCACTGCACGACGCACTCGGCGCCGGCCGCGACAGGACGGCCCGGAGCCCTCCGGCCGCGACCCGGCGACAATACGAGCGACACGATACGAGGGGTAGATAGGGCATGACGCGAGTCCTGACTCAACTGGAGCTGCTGCGCGAGCTCGAGCCTGTGGCCGAAGCGAATCTCGAGCGGCATCTCTCGATGGCGAAGGACTGGCATCCCCACGACTACGTGCCGTGGGACGAGGGCCGCAACTTCGCCGCGATGGGCGGTGTCGACTGGGAACCCGAGCAGTCGAAGCTGGACGAGGTCGCCAAGGCCGCGATGATCACCAACCTGCTCACCGAGGACAATCTGCCCTCCTATCACCGGGAGATCGCCGAGAGCTTCTCCCGCGACGGCGCATGGGGCACGTGGGTGGGCCGGTGGACGGCGGAGGAGAACCGCCACGGCATCGTGATGCGCGACTACCTGGTCGTCACGCGCGGTGTGGATCCCGTTGCGCTCGAGAACGCCCGCATGGAGCACATGACCAACGGCTTCTCGTCCCCCAACTCCACCGGCATGCTCCATTCGGTCGCGTACGTGACCTTCCAGGAACTCGCGACGCGTGTATCGCACCGCAACACCGGCCGCGCCTGCAACGACTCGATCGCCGACAAGATGCTCCAGCGCATCGCGGCCGACGAGAACCTGCACATGATCTTCTACCGGAACATCTGCGATGCAGCACTCGAGGTCGCGCCGGCCCAGACCCTCGCCGCGATCGTGGAGGTTCTCACGAACTTCCAGATGCCGGGTGCCGGCATGCCGAACTTCCGCCGCAACGGGGTGCTGATGGCCAAGCACGGCATCTACGACCTGCGTCAGCATCTCGACGACGTCGTGATGCCGGTGCTGCGCAAATGGCGGATCTTCGAGCGCGATCTCGGCAGTGAGGCGCAGCAGGATCTCGACAAGCTCGGCTCGTTCCTCGAGGAACTCGAACGCCAGGCGGTCCGATTCGAGGAGATGCGCGACCGCTCCCTCGCACGCGAGGCAGCGAAGCGCGACAAGGTGGGCGCGGACGCCTGAGTCCTCCGGAGGTTATCCTGTGCCCGGCGCCGATTTCGGCGCCGGGCACGGTCGTCTTCGCCCCCTACCGCCCGCTGGGCATGCTATTTCCTTGTCGCACAACGTTTTCCAGAGGTTTCCATGTCATCCCTCCGTATCGGCTCGCTCGAACTGAACAGCCCGGTCGTGCTGGCGCCGATGGCGGGAGTGACGAACGTCGCATTCCGCACACTGTGCCGCGAACTGGAACTCGAACGGGCCGGCAGCACGTCGGGCCTGTACGTGTGCGAGATGGTCACCGCTCGCGCCCTCGTCGAACGTCATCCGGTCACCATGCACATGACGACCTTCGGTCCCACGGAGACACCGCGGTCGCTGCAGCTGTACACGGTCGACCCCGACACCACCTACGCCGCGGCGAAGATGATCGTCGACGAGGACCTCGCCGACCACATCGACATGAACTTCGGGTGCCCGGTCCCCAAGGTGACCCGGAAGGGCGGTGGCTCCGCGCTCCCCTACAAGCGCCGGTTGTTCGGGCAGATCGTCGCGGCCGCCGTGCGCGCCACCGAGGGCACCGACATCCCCGTGACCGTCAAGTTCCGCATCGGGATCGACGACGAGCACCACACCCACCTCGATGCGGGCCGTATCGCCGCCGCCGAAGGTGCCGCAGCGGTCGCCCTGCACGCCCGGACCGCTGCGCAACGCTACTCGGGTTCGGCCGACTGGGACGAGATCGCCAGGCTCAAAGAGCACGTCACTGACGTTCCCGTGCTGGGCAACGGCGACATCTTCGACGCCGGGGACGCCGAGCGCATGATGACGCAGACCGGATGCGACGGCGTGGTCGTCGGGCGCGGTTGTCTCGGGCGGCCGTGGCTCTTCGCCGAACTGAGCGCCGCCCTGGGTGGTCGCCCCGTGCCGACCCCGCCGACTCTCGGTGAAGTGGCGCAGATCATGCGCCGTCACGCCGAACTGCTCGCCGACCACCACGGCGAGGACCGCGGTCTGCGCGACATGCGCAAGCACATCGCCTGGTATCTGCGCGGCTTCCCTGCGGGCTCGGAGATCCGCAACGGCCTCGCCCGGGTGTCCACCCTGGCCGAACTCGACGATCTGCTCGGCAAACTCGACCACGATGTGCCCTTCCCGGTCGACGCGGAAGGCCCCCGGGGCCGGCAGGGATCCCCGAGCAGCGTCGCGCTCCCGGAGGGCTGGCTCGACGATCCCGAGGACACCTGTGTGCCCGAGGGAGCCGACATGATGCACTCCGGCGGATAGTCCCCGTTACCGGACTCCGATTACCGTCACAGCCGCGTCATCTCCTCTCGTAACACGCGATCAGTATCATTGCGGAGTCCTTGCGACGGTCACGCCGATGCGCGACGTCGTGAACGGCGACAGGCGACGAATGCGGAAGCCCGCGGAAAGAGCAGGTATCGGTGGACGAGGAGCACGAGACAGGGTCTTCGGATCCTCGCGCTCCCTGGGAACGCCCGATCGCCGACAGCACCTACCGGGAATCGCCACCGACCCGCCGCAGCCGCGCACGCGGGATGCACCGGTCCGGCGAGGACGACAGCGACCCGCGACGCAGCGAAAACTCTCGCAACCGCCGGGCGGCGGACTCGGACGATCCCGAGCAACTCACCGTCGCCGAACTGCTCGACAAGGTGGGCCGGCGGACCGATCCACCCCCGCGCTCCGACCCTCCGGCCGAGGACCTCCCCCGGCCCCCCGTCCCGCCGGTGCCTCCGCGCTCTCCGGAGCCCGCTCCTCCTCGGACGGGCATTCCCGAACCCGACTCCCGCCGCACGCCCCCTCACCGCAGGGAGATACCTCCCGGAGCGGCCGCATCCGGCACTCGACCCGATGCACCGGCTCCTTCCCGGCCCGCGAGGCCGATGACGCCACCACCCCCGCACACCCGCCTTCCGAGCCGTGCGCCCGCGCCTCCTTCCCCGGCTGCCCCGGGACCTCCTCCGGTGGCGACTCCCCCGGTGGCGCAGCCGCCCCGCCCGGCTCCTCCCATCGAGCCCCGCCCGGCTCCTCCCGTCGAGCCCCGCCCAGCTCCTCCGGTCGAAACCCGGAAGACGGCCCGCGCCGAACCCGGACAGGCACCGGCACCCCGGCCCTCCCGACCCACCGTGGACGAGAACCCGACGGTCAAGATCGATGCGGTCCCGGCCGGGGGCGACGCCCCACCGGCCGCCGAGAAGCACGACGAGGACGCGACCGGCGCGGCGCTGCCCCGCGCCGTGGGCACCGGCACCCTCGGCCGCCTCGCCCAGAGCAAGCAACGCAAACGGAAACGGTTCCGGTTCGCCGCGAGGGCAGCGGTCGCCTTCGTCTCGGTCCTCGCGCTGGTCGGCACCGGATCGGTGTGGGGATACGTCCGGTCCACGGAGGCCGGGTTCTCGCAGATCGCCGCACTCGACACCGAGTCGAGCGACATCGTCGACCCGATCGGGCAGACCGGCGACGAGACCTATCTGATCGTGGGTACCGACACCCGGGCGGGAGCCAGCGGCGCGGTCGGGGCCGGAACGGTCAGCGACGCCGAAGGTGCTCGCGCCGACACCGTGATCCTCGTCAACATCCCCGCAGACCGCAGCCGCGTCGTCGCCGTGTCGTTCCCCCGCGATCTGGACGTGGAACGTCCGGTCTGTCGCGGATGGGACAGCGCCACCGGTGAATACGAGTCCGAACTGTTTCCGGCCGCCGAAGGCGACAAACTCAACGCGACCTATGCGCTCGGCGGGCCGAAGTGCTTGGTCAAGGTGATCCAGAAGATCTCGGGACTGAAGATCGGGCACTTCGTCGGGATCGATTTCGCGGGCTTCGAGTCGATGGTGAACGAGATCGGCGGCGTCGAGGTGTGCACCCCGGTCCCGCTGATCGACGGCGAACTCGGTCCGCTCATCGAGACCCCCGGGACGCACACGCTCGACGGGCAACGCGCACTCGACTACGTCCGTGCCCGCAAGATCGATTCGGAGGGCAACAGCGATTACGGCCGCATCAGCAGGCAACAGAAGTTCCTGTCGTCGTTGCTGCGCTCGGCACTGTCGAACAAGGTCCTGCTCGATCCCGGCAAGCTCAACGGATTCATCAACGCGTTCACCCGCGCGACCTTCGTGGAGAACGTCAACACCGAATCGCTGGTGAAGCTCGGACGCTCGATGCAGAACGTCGAGGCCGGCGCGGTGTCGTTCCTCACCATCCCCACCGCGGGCACCAACGACTGGGGCAACGAGATTCCCCGGACGGACGACATCGAGGCGATCTTCACCGCCATCATCGACGACCTGCCCCTGCCGGGCGAGAAGCGCGAGGACGTGCCGGAGGAGACCGCACCCGCGCCCGCCGAACCTCTGCCGGCACAGCTCGCCGTCGACCCCTCGTCGGTGTCGGTGCAGGTCTCGAATGCCTCCGGTGTCTCCGGCCTGGCGAACCGGACCGCGGAAACCGTCGCCGCCTACGGTTTCCCCGTGTACTCGATCGGCAACTACGCCTCGGGCACGAGCACCCAGACCGTGATCCGCTTCAGTGCGGGACAGGAAACCGATGCCGCGACCGTCGCCTCGGCCTTCCCCGGGGCGGTTCTGCAGGAAGCTCCCCCGTCCGCCCAGCTCGGCAGCATCGTGGAGATCGTCCTGGGCACCAGTTTCGACGGCACCGTCGTCGCACCCACCCCGGCCGGTACGCAGCTCGCCCCGGTGGCGATCCAGACCCGGTCGGCGGCGTCCGTCGAACTTCCCGCCGACCTCGCGATCACCAACGCCGCAGACGATCTGTGCACGTGAACGCCCCTGTTCGGCGGCGTACGTTCATCTGCGGTTCATCCGATGCTCGCCGAACCGCTCCGTGAAGGTCGTAGGCTGTGCGATTATGCGCGTCGTCTACAACGAACAGATGGGCGAACTCGGAGATCTCCTCGGGGAGATGGCCGGATTCGCCGGTACCGCAATGGAGCGGTCCACCAGAGCTCTTCTCGAAGCCGATCTCGCTCTCGCCGAGCAGGTGATCGACGAGCACGAGAAGATCACCGAACTCGGCGCGATCTGCGAGGAGAAGGCATTCCAGCTGCTCGCCCTGCAGGGTCCTGTCGCAGGAGATCTCCGTGCCGTGGTCAGCGGCATCCAGATCGTGGCCGACATCGACCGGATGGGTGCGCTGGCTCTCCACATCGCGAAGGCGACCCGCCGGCGCCATCCGAACCACGTGCTGCCCGACGAGGTGAAGGGTTATTTCGCCGAGATGGGCCGTATCGCGGTGGCTCTCGGCGTCGCGACCCGCGAGATCCTCGAGACCCGCGACCCCGCGCGTGCCGCGCGTCTGCACCACGAGGACGAGGCGATGGACGACCTGCATCGTCACCTCTTCACCGTCCTCATGGACCGGGAGTGGGAGCACGGCGTCGCAGCCGCCGTCGACGTCACCCTGCTCGGCCGGTACTACGAGCGTTTCGCCGACCACGCCGTCGAGGTTGGTCGCCGGGTCATCTTCCTCGTGACCGGCAAGCTTCCCACCGAGGAGGAGATCCGCCGGCTCGGCGAGAAGGTGGACAGCCTGACGGTCTACCCCGAGAACGACTGACCTTTCCCGAACGACGAGACCCCGGCCGGAAGTATCCGGCCGGGGTCTCGCACGTCGAGGGCAGGATCAGCCGAAACGGCCGGAGATGTAATCCTCGGTGGCCTTCTTGCTCGGGTTCGAGAAGATCTTCTCGGTGTCGTCGATCTCCACCAGTCCACCCGGGCGTCCGGTCGCCTCGAGATTGAAGAAGGCCGTCTGGTCGCTCACACGCGCAGCCTGCTGCATGTTGTGCGTGACGATGACGATGGTGAAGTCCTTCTTCAGCTCGCCGATCAGGTCCTCGATGGCGAGCGTCGAGATCGGATCGAGCGCCGAGCACGGCTCGTCCATGAGCAGCACGTCGGGCTGGACCGCGATGGCGCGGGCGATGCACAGACGCTGCTGCTGACCGCCGGACAGGCCGCCGCCCGGCTTGTCGAGGCGATCCTTGACCTCGTTCCACAGGTTCGCGCCGCGCAGTGACTTCTCGGCGACCTCGTCGAGTGTCTTCTTGTCGCGCACGCCCTGCAGCTTGAGACCGGCCACGACGTTGTCGCGGATCGACATCGTGGGGAACGGGTTGGGCCGCTGGAAGACCATGCCGATGGTCTTGCGGACACCGACCGGATCGACGTTCGGATCGTAGATGTCCTCGCCGTCGAGCAGGACCGATCCCTCGACGTACGCGCCTGGGGTGACCTCGTGCATGCGGTTGAGCGACCTCAGCACGGTGGACTTACCGCAGCCGGACGGGCCGATGAAGGCGGTCACGCTCCGCGGCGGCACGGACAGGGTCACGTCGGCCACGGCGTGGAACTTGCCGTAGTAGATGTTGACGTCCTTGAGGTCCAGACGCTTGGCCATTACCGGCTCCCTACTGGTGTATCGATGTCGTGAGGAACGTGCAGTCGTGAGAAGGGCTCACGGGACTATTTCTTGGCGCCGATCTGCGAGTACCGGCTGATCAGCTTGGCGACGATGTTGAGGACTGCGATGAGCAGGATCAGGGTGAGTGCAGCTCCCCAGATGCGCTGCGCACCCGCGGCGGTCGGATTGTTCATCTCGGCAACCATGACGCCGGGGAGGGTCGCCTGCTCCCCACCGAACAGACCGAAGTTGATGAAGGGCGCGTAGCCCACGAGGATCAGCAAGGGAGCCGTCTCGCCCATCACGCGGGCGAGTGCGAGCATGATGCCGGTGATGATGCCGGCGAGCGAGGTCGGCAGAACGATGCGCGCGATGGTCTTCCACTTGGGCACGCCGAGCGCGTAGGACGCCTCGCGCAGATCCTGCGGCACGATCCGGAGCATCTCCTCGGTGCTGCGCACGACCACCGGCACCATCAGCAGCACGAGAGCGAGCGACACCGCGAAGCCCGACTTGGGCATCCCGAAGGTCGACACCCACAGGGCGTAGACGAACAGCGCCGCGACGATCGACGGGACACCGCTGAGGATGTCGACCATGAAGGTCGTGATCTTGCCGAGCCGGGACTTACCGGCGTACTCGACAAGGTAGATCGCCACGAAGACGCCCAGCGGGATCGAGATGACCGCACAGACGAGTCCCTGCAGGAGGGTGCCGACGAGGGCGTGGTAGACGCCGCCACCCGTCGACGAGGCCGTCAGGCCGCTCAGCGAGTGCGTGAACCAGGTGGGCGAGACCAGCGCGGGGAAACCCTTCGCGACGACCGTGATCAGCACCCAGGCGAGCGGGATCAGCGCGATGACGACCGACAGGGTGACGAGCACCGTGGCCGCGGTGTCCTTCGCGCGACGACGTCCGCTGACGCGCTGGAAGGCAGGAGCCTTGACCGGAGAGGCGAGCGTGGTGGTCGACATGGATCAGTCCTTCTTTCCGGCGACGATCATGCGTGCGGCGGCATTGACCACGAACGTGAGTACGAAGAGCACGAGTCCGGCGGCGATGTAGGCGCCCGCCTGGATGTCGTTGTTGAATTCGGCGTAGCCGAGCGCGATCTTGGATGCGATGGTGGCGCCGCCGTCGAACAGCGACCACGAGAACGACTGCGAGGTGGTGCGCAGGATGAGATAGAGCGCCATCGTCTCGCCGAGCGCGCGGCCGAGGCCGAGCATCGAGCCGCTGATGTAGCCGGATTTGCCGAACGGGATGACGGTGGTCCGCACGACCTCCCAGCGGGTCGCGCCGAGCGCCAGAGCGCCTTCGATCTGTGCGACCGGGGTCTGCACGAACACTTCACGGCTCACAGCGGCGATCGTCGGCAGGATCATCACCGCGAGGACGATGCCGGCGGTGAAGATCGTTCCGCCGCCCACGATGGAACCGCTGCCGGTGGCGAAGAGGGGGAACCAGCCGAGGCTGGTGTTGAGCCACTCGGCCACGGGACGCAGGAACGGCGCGAGGACGAGCATGCCCCACAGGCCGTAGACGATGGAGGGGACCGCGGCGAGCAGGTCGATCACGTACGCCAGCGGCTTCCTGAGCCGCTCGGGGCAGTACGAGGTGAGGAAGATCGCGATGCCCAGTGCGACGGGCATCGCGAGGAACAACGCGAAGAACGAGACGAGCACCGTCACCTGGAACAGGTCGAGGACGCCGAACGCCATGTCGGCGATGTCCTGCGTGACCCACTCGCGACTGGTGAGGAAGTTGACCTGATTGCGTTGCAGCGCGGGTACGGCGCGCCAGACCAGGAAGACCGCGATCGCGCCGATGATCACGGTGATCAGGACGGCGGAGCCGGACGCCAACGAACTGAAGATTCGGTCGCCCGGGCGCACGACTGTCTTGCGTGCCTGCTCCGGGGAGTGCGGTGGGGTACTGATCGTGTCCTCCGTGATGCCGGTGACACCGCCCGTTCCTGAGCGGGTCGGTTCGTCGGCCGCGATGGGAACCGACGTCTTGTGCGCGTCACTCATGTGCGCTCGCAATCCTTCTCAGCGTATCGTCAGGAACGGGCGGGTCGATGATCAGTCGGTCACTCGGCTCGGATTTCGAGTGAGTTTTCCGTCACCGGCTCGGAGACGGGTGAGCCGTCCGTCACCCGGCGGCGATGGCGTCGATCGACTCGGTGAGACGGGTCTTGAAGGTGTCCGGCAGCGGGACGTAGCCCTGCTCCGCGAGGCCTTCCTGCCCCTCGTTCGCGGCGGAGGTCAGGAACGACTTCACGGCCAGGGCGGTGTCGGTGTCGTAACCGGCCGAGCACACGATCTCGTAGGTGGCCAGCACCAGCGGGTATGCGCCCGCCTCGGTGCTGCCGAAGATCGACGACAGATCCAGCGTCAGGTCGCCCTCGGAGGCCGGGACGAACTCGGCACCCTCGATCGCCTTGCCCGCGGTCTCCTCGGTCAGCTCGACCGGGCCGGAACCGTTGTCGATCTGCGCGATGCTCAGACCGTTCTGGTCGGCGAAGGACTTCTCGACGTAGGTGATGGAGTTGGGCGAACCGGAGACGGCCTGCGCCACCCCTGCCGAGCCCTTGGCCCCCTCCCCGACACCGCCGGTGAAGTCGGAACCGGCGCCGGAGGTCCACGCACCGCCGGAGGCGACCTCGAGGTACTGCTGGAAGTTGTCGGTGGTGCCCGACGAGTCCGAGCGGACGATCGGCGTGATGTCGGCATCCGGCAGCTCGACACCCTCGTTGAGCGCGGCGATGGCCGGATCGTTCCACTTCGTGATCGAGCCGTTGAAGATCTCGGCGGCCGTCGCGGCGTTCAGCACGAGCTGGTCGACGCCTTCGACGTTGTAGGCGAGCGCGACCGGGCCGAACACCAGCGGCAGGTTCCACGCGGGATTTCCGGCGCAGCGCTCGGCGGCCTGTGCTGCCTGCTCGTCCTCGATGGCCGAGTCGGAGCCGGCGAAGTCGATCTGGTCGGCGATGAACTGCGTGCGACCGTCACCCGAGCCGGTCGGGTTGTACGCGACGTTGACGGTGGCGCCCTTCTGGGAGCAGACGGCGATGTAGGTGGCGACGAACTGATCCATCGCGTTCTTCTGAGCCGACGAGCCCGCCCCCGAGAGGTTGGCCTTCCCGTCGCAGGCCGCAGCGGAGGCGGCTGCGTCGACGTCCAGCGATCCGCTGTTGTCGTCGCTGCCGCACGCGGCGAGCGTGAGGGCCCCGACGGCCACAACACCGAGCAGGGCGCCTTTGCGCTTGAAGTTCACCTGTTCTCCTCCGGAAGTAACTTCACACGACCGCGGTGCCGAGGCGGCGGTCCCGAGGCGCGGGTGTTCCCGGCGCCGGGCCGGCAGGACTCGACCCGTAGAGAGAAGTTAGGTGCGGCCGATGGACACCGGGACGACCGAAGGTGAACAGCGGATGAACACGACGGATACACCTGGCGATGGTGTTGCGACCATCACTCGAACTTCATCCGGAACCGGGATGTCGTGGGGCCGGCGTTCACTTTCGTGCGTACGCGACATCCACGTGGAAACGTTCGAAGCCGAGCTTGCCGTAGGTGTTCAACGCGGCGGTGTTGTCGCCTTCGACGTAGAGCAGCACCGTGGACAGTCCACGATCGCGGAGATGGTGCAGACCGGCGAGAGTGAGCAGACGGCCGAGACCCCGTCCCTGCGCCGAAGGATCGATCCCCACCACGTAGACCTCACCGAGCTGCGGATCGGACGCGGTGGCGGAGTGCACCTTGGTCCAGTGGAAGCCGAGCAACCGGTCGGGATCGGCCGAGTCGAAGGCCAGGAACAGACCCTCGGGATCGAACCAGGATTCCTGCCGGCGTTCCTCCACGTCGGCCGCTGTCCAGCGGCCCTGTTCGGGATGCCAGGCGAAGGCGGCGGCGTTGACACGGAGCAACTCGGCATCGTCCTGCGGGCCGCGATAGGTACGCAGCCGTACCGATTCGGGAACCTCGAGGGTGGGCAGATCCGGCTCGGCGAGAGAACGACGCAGTTGCAGAAGTTCACGCACTCCGGCCAGGCCGAGCCGACTCGCCACGGCACGCGCGGCCGGGAGGTCGCCGTGCGCCCACACCCTCGTCCCGTCGCCTCCTTCACCGAGCGCACGGTCGACGAGTTCGCCTCCGAGCCCTCGTCCCCTGGCCTGCGGATCCACGACCACCTCGGCCATCGCAGGGTGCCCGTCCCCGCCCGGGGTGACGTTCGCGTATCCGGTGACGGCGCCGTCGTCACCGACGACGACGAGATGCCGGGCCCCGCCCTCCCTGCCGAGCGAGTGCACGGCCTGCTCGGAGATCGGCGCGACACCGTCGGCCTGCGTGGCTCGGGAGAGCACGGCGCGTACGGCTTCGGCCTGCTCGGTGGACGGACGGTCGACGAATTCCGGTTCGGTGCTCACTGAACGAATTGTGCCCCGGACTCCCCGGCTCCGGAGTCGTCGAGGAGCGTGTCGTCCACATCCACGTCGTCGACGTCGGGGGTGACGTTCCCGCCCTTGCCGTTCCTGTTGGCAGGCCGCACCGCCTTGTAGCCGACGTTGCGGACGGTTCCGATGAGGGCTTCGTGCTCGGGACCGAGCTTCGCGCGCAGTCGCCGGACGTGGACGTCGACGGTGCGGGTTCCACCGAAGAAGTCGTAGCCCCAGACCTCCTGCAGGAGCTGGGCACGAGTGAACACGCGACCCGCGTGCTGGGCGAGATACTTGAGGAGTTCGAACTCCTTGTAGGTCAGGTCGAGGGGGCGCCCACGCAAGCGCGCGGTGTAGGTGCCCTCGTCGATGGTGAGTTCGCCGAGCGTGATCTTGCCGGTGTTCTCCGGCCCCACCGGCCCACCCGAGCGGCCGATCAGCAACCGCAGACGGGCGTCGAGCTCCGCAGGTCCTGTCGTGGACAGGAGGATGTCGTCGAGCCCCCATTCGGGGTTGACGGCCACCAGCCCGCCCTCGGTGAGCACCGCCACCACGGGCACCGCCGAGCCGGTGCTCCCGAGCAGACGGCACAGCCCTCGCGCGGCCGCGAGATCCGAGCGGGCATCGACGATGGCGATGTCCGCCGAACCCGCTTCGAGCAGCGACGACACCTCGGTGGGAGCGGGCCTCACCGAGTGTGCGAGAAGGGACAACGACGGAAGGACCGCGTCCGGGTTCGGATCGGAGGTGAGAAGCAGCAGCTCCACCGGGCCTCCAGTTCTTCGCGCCACCAGCGCGGATAGGGGTCGTAAACGTCGTGCTACAGATTAACGCTCCGATTGTTACCGGCATGTAAGCACGAGGATGCCGTAGAGCGCACGGGAACGGACGGCTCCCGCCCGGTGTCCGGCGCGTCCTACACAATGGGGGCGTGCGCAAACTGATCTTCGGTCTCGTAGTCCTGCTCGGACTCGCCGTGCTCGCCGATTTCGGCGCCGCGGCGTGGTCCGAGTACCGCGTCTCACGGGCGCTGCGCGAGGGTGGCGTGCTCGAGTCCGATCCGGCGGTGACCATCCACGGTTTCCCCTTCCTGCTCCAGGCCCGGGACGGTCACTACGAGAACGTCGAGATCGTGGCGGACAACATCCGCACCGACCTGCTCGGCGACATCACCGTCGAGGCCAATCTGGTGGGGGCGCACGCCGCGGCCGGAGAACTCCTCGAGGGCTCGATCCGCACCGTGCCCGTCGACCTTCTGTACGGCCGGGTCATGATCGACGCCACCGAGCTCGGACAGCTCTACGGCATCCCCGACCTGCAGGTTTCCGCTCCGCCGGCGAACAAGTCCGACGGCACGGGCGGCTCCGGCGGGTCGGGGCCGACCACCGCGGGTGGTGTCGTGCTCACCGGCACCGTGCCGGTCGGCCCGGCGTCCGCGACGGTCAGCGTCCAGGCGGATCTCGTGCTCGACGGCGAACGCGTCCACATCGTCGCCTCGGACCTGTACTTCGGCCCCGAAGGCAGTGCCGATTTCAGCGTGCCCGAGATCCTGAAGCCGACGGTCCTCGGCATGTTCACGACGACGATCGAACCGCAGGATCTGCCCTTCGGGGTTCGGCCCACATCGGTCGAAGCGCGAGGGTCGCGGATCGTCATCGAGGGCGAGGCCCGCAACACCGTCATCGACCTCACTCAGGTGCGCAGCCCGGCATGATCGGCGTGATCGTTCTCGCCGCCGTGATTGTCGCCACACTGGTGGCCGGCACGGTCCTGCGCGCCCGGTCCGGACGTATCCGCGCGGTCGAGACCACCACACACGCCGAACTCGATCCGGCCCTCGCGGCGGTGGGTGTCGGGCAGGACGTGCCGGTGGTGCTGCACTTCTCCGCGCCGTGGTGCGGCCCGTGCGCCGCGGTGCGGCGGGTGATCGAGCAGATCCTGGGCGGCGCGCCGGGAAGCGCACGCGAAATCGAACTGGATCTCGACGAAAACCCCTCCCTGGCACGAACACTCGGCGTTCTGTCACTCCCCACCACGTTCGTGTTCGACGCGGACGGACGCGAACGGTTCCGCGTCTCCGGGGTTCCCTCCCCCGACGATCTGCGCGCAGCCCTCGCGGCGCTGTGACGACAGGGGATCCATTTCCCCGAAAGGTGGGTTAAACTCCCTCGCGTGCAGAACCGCCACGAGCTGATGCTCACCCGACGCCGCGCAGTCGATCTGTGCCGCCTCGGTGGCTGCTGTTGTCCCTGCTGCTGAACGTATCGGCGGGCTCGTCCCGATCCGGCGCGGATTCCTTCGCCGTTCACCTGTGCGTCACACCGCGGTCGTCCTTCCGCCCAGCGCATCAGATTCCAGCAGGAGCTCTCCTATGTCCGTCTCCACTCGCGACACAGTCGGCCCACAGGTCGACGTGCGTGGCCCCCGTTTCGCGGCGTGGATCACCACCGGCATCCTGGTCGCCGTCCTGATCCTCACCGCATTCTCTCCCGTCGCCGCGGCCGCACTCCTGGCCCTGCAGACGATCGTGTTCGCACTCGGAGCACTCCTCGGGCCCCGGCGTAGTCCCTACGGAACACTCTTCGCGCAGTTCGTCGCGCCCCGGCTCGGCGCTCCTGCCGAGACCGAGCCCGTCGCGCCGCTGCGGTTCGCGCAACTGGTCGGCTTCGTCTTCGCTCTCGTCGGCACGGCGTCGTTCTTCGCCGGCTCGACCGTCGTGGGCTCTGTGGCGACGGGTTTCGCCCTGTTCGCAGCACTGATGAACGCCGCCTTCGGCGTCTGTCTCGGTTGCCGGCTCTACCCGCTCGTCGCGCGTATGCGTCGCGCGACCGCCTGATCCACCCTCCTCGGCCACGACGTACGCGGCCACGACGAAGACCATCGTCCGGAGCGCGGCTCCGCGATGTCACGCAGCGAAGCTCACCCCGATCGCTCACGAACTCTTCACGCACTCACAGACGAGATCTCTCATGAAAGGAACACCTATGGCTCGCTCCGATGTCCTGGTCTCCGCCGACTGGGCAGAACAGAACCTCGATGCCCCGAAGACCGTATTCGTCGAGGTCGACGAGGACACCAGCGCCTACGACGGAGGCCACATCGACGGTGCCGTCAAGCTCGACTGGCGCAAGGACCTGCAGGACGGCGTCCGTCGCGACTTCCTGAACCGTGAGCAGTTCTCCGAGCTGCTGTCGCGCAAGGGCATCGCGAACGACGACACCGTCGTGCTCTACGGCGGCAACAACAACTGGTTCGCGGCCTACGCCTACTGGTACTTCAAGCTGTACGGGCACCAGGACGTCAAGCTCCTCGACGGTGGCCGGAAGAAGTGGGAACTCGACGGACGTCCCCTGTCGAAGGACGAGGTCACCCGCCCGGCCACCGAGTACAAGGCCGCCGAGCCCGACTACTCGATCCGCGCTTTCCGCGACGAGGTGATCGCCTCGATCGGCACCAAGAACATCGTCGACGTCCGTTCGCCCGACGAATTCTCCGGCAAGATCCTCGCTCCGGCCCATCTGCCCCAGGAACAGGCCCAGCAGCGCGGCCACGTCCCCGGTGCGATCAACATCCCGTGGAGCACCACCGCCAACGAGGACGGCACCTTCAAGTCGGACGAGGACCTCGAGAAGCTCTACGCCGAGAAGGGTTTCGACGACGGCAAGGAGACCATCGCCTACTGCCGCATCGGGGAGCGCTCGAGCCACACCTGGTTCGTGCTGCAGGAAATCCTCGGCAAGAAGAACGTCAAGAACTACGACGGCAGCTGGGTCGAGTACGGCTCGCTCGTCGGCGCACCGATCGAATTGGAGGTTCACTGAATCATGTGTGGAGCACCCGTCCAGACCCAGACCCTGCCCGCCGGAGTCGACACGGAGAAGGAAACGGTCATCACCGGCCGCGTCCTGAACGCCGACGGTGAGCCCGTGGGCGGCGCCTTCGTGCGTCTCCTCGACGGCACCGACGAGTTCACCGCCGAGGTCGTCGCATCCGCGACCGGCGACTTCCGTTTCTTCGCCGCTCCCGGCGACTGGAAGATCCGTGCGCTCTCGAGCTCCGGTAACGGCACCTCGACCGTGAGCCCCACGGCTCCCGGCGTCCACAATGTGGACGTGACGGTCGCGAAGTAGCACGAGCGTTCGTCCCTGTTCCCGCAGGGCCGACGTCGACGAAGGGCTCTGCTCCACCCGGAGCGGAGCCCTTCGTCGTGAACACCCCAGGGGGCGGTCTAGAATGACGGCGTGGTCATCTTCTTCGAAATCCTGCTGGTCCTCGCGGCGGTGCTCATCACCTGGTTCGCGCTCTACACCATCTACCGCGTGGTCTCCGACGGATCGTGACGGGCGACGGATCGGACAGCGCACGGCGCAGTGGCGATGAAGCAATCGCCCGCGCCGCCGAACGCGCTCGCGCCACCGCAGAGCTGAACCTTCCCGTTCTGCCCGGTCTGCCGGGGGCCGAGGACACCGCGAATCTGCGGCTCGGTCCCGATCTGAATCCCGCCCTTCTCGCGCTGCTGCCCCTCGTCGGGGTGTGGCGTGGCGAGGGCGAAGCGAACGACCCCGAGACCGGCGACTATCCCTTCGGTCAGCAGATCGTCGTGGCGCACAACGGCGGACCCTTCCTCGTGTGGGAGGCGCGCTCGTGGCGTCTCGACGAGTCCGGCGCCTACGCGGGCGAGGATCGCCGTGAGAGCGGTTTCTGGCGAGTGTCCGGAACGGGCACGCCCGACAGCGACGATCCCGAGACGCTCGAGCTGCTGTTGACGCACAGCTCCGGTGTGGTCGAGCTGTACTACGGCACCGCCCTCACCCAGTCCTCCTGGGAGCTGGCGACCGATGTGGTCATCCGCAGCACGTCCGGCGAGGTGGTCGGGGGCGCGAAACGTCTCTACGGCATCGTCGAGGGCGGCGATCTGGCCTACGTCGAGGAGCGCGTCACGGCCGACGGCGAACTGCAGCCGCGGATGTCCGCCCGGTTGTCGCGCTACGTCGGCTGACCGGGCGGCTCCGCTCGGTCCTCAGTTCTCCTTCGTTCCCGTCCCGACGGGAGCGTCCGGCTGCTGTGCGTGCGCACCGTTGCCCGGAACCCGGATCGCCTCCGGCTCCCCGTCGTCCCCGTCGTCCTCGGGGATGGCCCTGGTCTGGACCACGACCTCGGGGGCCGGTCGTTCCTGGGCCGCTTCGAGCTCCTCGGCGGACCGCACCTCGGGCCACTGCCGGGTGACCGGCTCGGGTCGCTCGCCGAGGTCCTCCCGGATGCCGCGCACCAGGCTGTACATCATGACGAAGCCCATGACGAAGAACGGCAGCCCCACCACCGTGATGACCTGCTGAAGCGCGTCCAGCCCGTCCTTTCCTGTCGCCACGAGCATGGTCGCGGCGACGAGACCCATGAGCACCGCCCAGAACAGGCGCTGGTGCATCGGGGCCTTGTCCTCGTGTCCTGCGGCCATCATGTCGAGCACCATGGCCGTCGAATCCACCGAGGTCACGAAGAAGATCACCACGAGCAGGATCGCGATGCCGGACACCAGGCCGGCGAGCGGGAAGTTGCCGAGGAACTCGAACAGGGCCCCCGGGATGTCGCCGTCGTCCACGACCCGTTCGACGAGACCCCCTCCGCCCTCGAGTTCGATGTGGAAGGCGCCCATCCCGAAGATGCTGAACCAGATCACCGAGAACAGCACGGGCAGCCCGAGGACGCCGCCGATGAATTCACGCACGGTCCGTCCCCGGGAGATGCGGGCGATGAAGATGCCCACGAAGGGCGACCAGGTGATGGTCCAGGCCCAGTAGAAGACCGTCCAGGTGTTCTGCCAGCCGGAGTCGGCGAAGGTGTCGTTCCAGAACGCCAGTCGCGGCAGTGCTTCGGCGTAGATCCCCGCCGACTCGATCATGCCCTTGAGCAGGTACAGACTCGGGCCGGTGACGAGCACGAAGACCAGCAGCATCACGGCCATGCCGATATTGAGATTGGACAGCCGCTTGATGCCCTTGTCGAGGCCCAGCGCAACGGACACACCGGCCATCACCGTCACGATCGCGATGAGCGCGATCTGGGTGATCCCGGATTCCTGGATGCCGAACAGCTGCGCGAGACCCGCGTTGATCTGCAGGGTGCCCAGCCCGACCGAGGTGGCGACGCCGAAGACCGTGCCGATGATCGCGACGACGTCGATGGTCTTGCCGATCGGACCGTAGATGCGGCCGCCGAGCAGGGGCGCGAAGATCGAGCTGACCCGCGGAGGCAGCCGCCGCTTGTAGATGAAGTACCCGAAGCACAGCCCGGGAAGCGCGAAGATCGTCCAGGTGTGCAGCCCGAAGTGGTAGAGCGCGAAGCCCATCGCCCCTTCGGCGGCCTCGACGGACTGCGGTTCGACGTCCTGCATCGGGGGGTTCGCGAAGTGCGAGATCGGCTCGGCGACGCCCCAGAACATGAGGATGGTGCCGATACCCGCCGCGAACAGCATCGAGAACCAGGCGAGGTTCGAGTGCTCGGGACGCTCGTCGTCGCCGCCGAGGCGCACCCGGCCGTAGTGGGTGAACGCGATGCCCACGAGGAACAGCAGGAAGGTGGTGACCCCGAGGATGTAGAACCATCCGAGGTTGGTCATGATCCAGCCCGATGCGGCGCTGAAGATCGAATCGACGCTGTCCGTGAACAGGATGGTCACCACGACGAACAGCAGCGCGATGAGCGCGGACGAGAAGAAAACCCCCGGTGACGTGCGTAATCCTAGAGAATCATGAGCTTTTTTCAGTATCGGCACCAGACGGGTGTACCCCGGGTGCGCGCTCCTTCACACCCGAAATGCCCTACTCCTCCGAAAAAGGGGACGACCCCCGAGCCGCATCGCCGCGACGGTCGTACCGTCGGGTGACCCGATCCGGACAGATCGGGAGCTCGGGGGCCGGGTGACTACCTGGGATTCGCCAGCCGCGCGCGGTCGGTGAATTCCGTCGTCGGCAAGCAGCTAGCGGATAGCCACCTCACGCGTCCGAATGTCAATCACTTTCAGACCACCTCCTTCCTCGTGTACCAGCGAAACTACGCTCCGTTCACGGGGTCGGCAACGCATTTTTCTGCACGCGAACAACCAGGTCGGCTGCAGTGTCGCGCGGCAGACGGTGGGTCACCACGACCACGCTGCGACCGGGCTCGACGAGGCCGGCGTCCCGGTCGAGCAGCTGCCTCTGCAGGTGTTCCGCCGTCTCGTCGTCGAGGTGCTCGGTGGGTTCGTCGAGCAGCAGGATCCGTGCCGGAGACGCCAGTGCCCGGGCGAGCAGGATGCGCCGCCGCTGCCCTCCGGAGACCGTGCGGGCACCTGCCCCGAGGACGGTGTCGACCCCTTCGGGGAGACCGTCCACCCACTCCCCCAGGCCCACCGCGTCGAGGAGTGTCCGGGCCTCCTCCGCGTCGATGTCGCCACGTGCCACCCGGAGGTTCTCGAGGATCGAGGTGTCGAAGAGGTGCGCGTCCTCGGCGAAGAATCCGATACGGCGGCGCAGGGCATCGGGCTCGATGTCGGCGAGATCGGTGCCGTCGAGCGTCACTGTCCCGCCGCGCGGGGTGAGCAGGCCCGCCAGGGTCATGAGCAAGGTGGTCTTACCGCTGCCGCTGCCGCCCACGATCGCCACGCGACTTCCGGGAACGAGATCGAGATCCGCCGGTTCCGTGGACGGCCCTCCGGGCCATCCGCTGCGCAGGTCCGCGGCACGCAGCCGTCCGGGGCCATCCGCAGGCTCGGTGCCGTGCGGGCTCGGCCGGTCCGCCCGGTCGAGCAGGTCGACGATGCGGTGCGCCGCCAGCCGGGCCCGGTTGAGTGTCTGCGCCGCGGCCGGGAGAACCGCTGTGGCCTCGAACGCCGAGAGCGGCAGCAGGACGAGGATGCCCAGCGTCGTGGGGCTCATGCTCGCCGGACCGGACCCGAAGACCGTGATGCCGACGAGCAACGCGCCGAGCACGCTCGCGCCGATCGCGAGCGGCGTGGCAGCATCGGCGAACGCCGCGGGAACGGCGGATCGATCCGTCGCGCGCACCGAGGCGACGTTCGCGGCGCGGGCGCGACGTGCGAGTGTCTCCAGCCGGCCCGCGACACGCAGTTCCGCCGCATGGTCCAGGACCGTGACGGAGTCCTCGGTGAAGCGGCTGCGAGCAACACTCGCATCCGCGTCGGCACGAGCAGCGGCGCGGGCGGACAGCCACGGCGCGAGCGCCCCGGCGACGACCAGCGCCACGGCGAGTATCGCCCCGGCCGCCGGAGCGATGACGGTGAGCGTCACGACCGCCGCGAGCGAGAGCACGGCCGCGACGGCGATGGGGACGAGTGCGCGCACCACGACGTCCCCGAGCGCGTCGACGTCGGCGCCGGTGCGGGTGAGCAGGTCACCGCGCCCCAGACCGGCGGCGGCGGCCGGATCACCGTCGGCCAGCCGGCGGTACAGATTCGACCGAGCCGCAGTCATGCCACGTAGCGCCGTCTCGTGCGTCGCCAACCGTTCGACATAGCGGAACAGGCCCCGGGAGATGCCCAGCGCCCGCACCGCAACGACGGCGACGGTCAGGTCGAGCACGGGCGGCATCTCCCAGGCCCGCACGATGAGCCAGGCCGACAGTCCCGCGAGCAACAGGGCGCTCCCCAGGGTCGCGACCCCGGCGACGACCGCGAGGAACACCCGCCGGGGTTCGAGCTCGAGAAGGGCCATCGCCCGTCGCAGGTCCCTCATCGGAGGGTCTCCGCGTTCCGTACGCCGTGAACGGTGACGACCGTGTCCGCGACCGCCAGCAGCGTGGGCCGGTGCGCGACGACGACCACCGTCCGCCCGGCGCGGGCAAGATCGCGCAAGGTGTCCAGGACGGTGGCTTCGGCCTCCTCGTCGAGGTGCGCGGTGGGTTCGTCGAGCAGCAGCACGGGTCGCGGGGAAGCGAGAGTACGGGTGAGCGCGAGTCGCTGCCGCTGGCCGAGCGACAGGCCGGTGCCGCCGGCACCGACGACGGTGTTCCAGCCGTCCGGGAGTTCGTCGAGCACGCTGTCGAAGCCGGTGGCCGTGCAGACCTCGCCGAGTCCGGATACCGCCGGGTCGACGCCCGTCAGCCGCAGGTTGTCGGCGAGTGTGCCGGGGAGCAGTACGGGACGTTGCGGGAGCCAGGCCACCTGCGACCACCACTGCTCGTCACCCGACACCGGCCGGCCGTTCACGGTGATCCGTCCCTCGCTCGGCGAGGCGAGTCCGAGCAGTGCCAGCAGAGCGGTCGACTTGCCCGCTCCGTTGGCGCCGGTGAACGCGGTGATCTCGCCGGGGCGGCAGACGGCGTCGAGGCGGTGCGGGGCATCGCCGTCGCGGCCGGGGACGCTCAGCCCGTCGAAGACGATCTCGCACGGCCCGGTCCGGCCGGAGGCGGATGCGCCCGCGGGATCGTGCTGTGGCTGCGTGTCACGCGGAACCGTGTCGAGCACCGCGAAAGCCTTTCCGGCGGCGGCCGCTCCGTCCTCCGCAGCATGGAATTTGGCGCCGACGGTGCGCAACGGAAGGTACGCCTCCGGCGCCAGGATCAAGGCGATGATGCCGGCTTCGAGCGGCATCGAGCCGTACACCAGCCGCATGCCGATACTCACCGCGACCAGCGCAACCGACAGTGTGGCAAGGAATTCGAGCACGGTGCCGGAGAGGAACGCGACCCTCAGCGCGGACATGGTGGTCGTCCGGTGACTGTCGCCCAGTTGGCGCACCCGCTCGGCCGGGCCTTTCTCCCGTCCCAGCGCGCGCAGCGTCGGGAGCCCCGCGATGAGATCCAGCAGTTGCGACGAGAGGGTGGTCATCGCCCGGAGCGTGCGATCGGCTTTGCCCTTGGTGAGCAGGCCGATGAGGATCATGAAGATCGGGATGAGCGGCAAGGTGACGAGGATGATGACCGCCGACGTGAGGTCGTGCAGTGCGATCACCACGATCGTCACCGGGGTGAGGATCACCGCCAGCAGCAGCGCCGGCAGGTAACCGGTGAGATATTCCTTCAGCCCGTCGAGTCCGCGAGTGAGGACGACCGCGATCTCGTCGCGCCGCGGGTCGAGCTCCCTCGGCGGAAGGTCCGCTGCCGCATCGAGTACTTCGTGCTCGAGTTCGGTGATGACACGCGTGGCGGATCGGTGGGCGTATCGCGACTGCAGCCAGGTCACCACGACCCGCACGACGATTGCCGCGGCCAGCACCGACAGTTCGGTCGTCCAGTCGCCGATCGAGCGGGCATCGGTGGTGATGACACCCGCGAGCACCCGGCCGATCATGAGCGCGGTGACGACGACCATCACGACGTCGACCACCGAGGTGAGCACCGTCAGGACGAGATAGCCGCGTGCTGCGGCCGAATAACGCCACAACCGCGGGTCGACCGGCCCCCGCCGGCGCCGGGATGCGTCGGCGGGGGTTGCGGGCGTTGCAGTGGCCGGGGCGGCAGGCCGTGCAGCGGTCACTTCGAGCCGATCTTCAGACCGATCGAGGGCGGGATGTGGTCGGTCGAGATGCGCTGGCGGAACACCCAGTACGTCCAGCCCTGGTAGATCAGGACGACGGGCGTCATGATCGCCGCCGCCCACGTCATGATCTTCAGGGTGTACGGGCTCGACGAGGCGTTCTCGATGGTGAGCGACCATGCCGGGTCGAGAGTCGAGGGCATGACGTTCGGGAACAACGAGGCGAACAGCAGCACCACGGTCGCGGCGATCGCCACGGTGGTGAACAGGAACGCCCAGCCCTCTCGCTCGACGGCGGTCAGCGCGACCACCGCGATCAGCGCGACCGCTGCCACGGCGGCGAGGATCAGCGTCCACTGCTTGCCGTAGGCGTACTGGGTCCACGCGACGAAGGCGCCCGCCACGACGACCGTGGGAACGGACAGTTTCCGGGCCAGGGCGACCGATTCGGTCCGGACCGTCCCGTCGGTCTTGAGGGCGAGGAAGACCGCGCCGTGCAGGGCGAAGACGAGCGCCGTCGTCACACCACCGAGGAGGGCGTACGGGTTCAGCAGGTCGAAGAAGCCGCCGACGTACTGCTTGTCGGCGTCGATGGCGACTCCGCGCACGATGTTCGCGAAGGCCACACCCCACAGCACCGCGGGCACCCACGACCCGAAGATGATTCCCCAGTCGCAGCGGCGACGCCAGGTCGGATCGTCGATCTTCCCGCGCCATTCGATCGCGCACACTCGCAGGATCAGGGCCAGCAGGATCAGCAGCAGCGGGATGTAGAAACCGGAGAAGAGGGTCGCGTACCACTCGGGGAACGCCGCGAACAGCGCACCACCCGCGGTGATGAGCCACACCTCGTTACCGTCCCAGACCGGACCGATCGTGTTGAGCAACACCCGGCGACGGGTGTCGGCCTCCTCGGTCCGGCCCCGGCCCAGGACCGAGAAGTGCATACCGACACCGAAATCGAATCCTTCGAGCACGAAGTATCCGGTGAACAGAACTGCGATGAGGATGAACCAGAGTTCTTGAAGTCCCATGTCCGCCCACTCCTAGTACGCGAAGGACAGCTGTTTCGGCTGCGTGTCGTCGGTGTCGTCGTCATCGCCGGAGCCCGGGGGTTGTGCGTCGTGGGGTTGCGGGCCCTGCATGGCGTACTTGCGGATGAGCCAGAACCACACGACTCCGAGCGCCGCGTACACGAGGGTGAACGCGATCAGGGAGGCGAGGACGGTCCCCGGCGCCTGGTCGGACACGCCCTGGTCGACGGTGAGCCGGATCAGGTCCACGCCGGTCGGGTTGGGATGCACCACCCACGGCTGGCGGCCCATCTCCGTGAAGATCCATCCGGCGCTGTTGGCCAGGAAGGGCGTGGGTATCGCGATGAGCGACAACCACGAGAACCATTTCTGATCGGGCACCCGGCCACGGCGGGTGACCCACAGCCCGGCGACGGCGAGCGCTGCGGATCCGGCTGCGAGGCCGATCATCGCGCGGAAGGACCAATAGGTCACGAACAGGTTGGGCTTGTAGTTGCCCGGGCCGAATTCCTGCTCGTACTGCGCCTGGAGGTCCTCGACGCCCTGGAGCGTCACGCCGCTGAACTCCCCCTCCGCGAGATACGGGAGCACGTAGGGCACTTCGAGGACGTGGATGACGCCGTCGCAGTCGTTGTGCGTGCCGATCGTGAGGATCGAGAAGTTCGGGTCGGTCTCCGTGTGACACAGCGACTCGGCGGATGCCATCTTCATCGGTTGCTGCTCGAACATGAGCTTGGCCTGGATGTCGCCCGTCACGAACAGGGCCACGCCGGAGATGAGCATCACCATCAGACCGAGCCGGGTCGCGGGGCGGAACAGTCCACGCGCGTCCTTCTCGAGTTGCTGCGCTTCTTCGGGTTCGGAGTTCCGGATCTTCGCGGCACGGCGCATGTTGCGCACCATCCACCAGCCGCCGATGCCCGCCACGAAGGTCGCGGCGGTCAGGAAACCACCTGCCACCGCATGCGGGAAGGCCGCCAGTGCGGTGTTGTTGGTGAGCAGCGCCCAGATGCTCGACAGTTCGGCTCGCCCGGTCTCGGGGTTGTAGACCGCACCGACGGGATGCTGCATGAAGGAGTTGGCCGCGATGATGAAGTAGGCCGACGCGTTCACCCCGATCGCGACGAGCCAGATGGTCGCCAGGTGAACGATTTTCGGCAGTCGTGTCCACCCGAAGATCCACAATCCGAGGAAGGTGGACTCCAGGAAGAAGGCGACGAGCCCTTCGAGTGCGAGGGGGGCCCCGAAGACGTCCCCGACGAAGCGCGAGTACTCGCTCCAGTTCATGCCGAACTGGAACTCCTGCACGATGCCCGTCGCGACGCCGAGCGCGAAGTTGATCAGGAACATCTTCCCGAAGAACTTCGTCAGCCGGTACCAGTGGTCCTTGCCGGTGGCCACCCACATCGTCTGCATGATCGCGACGAGCGGCGCGAGGCCGATCGTCAGGGGCACGAAGATGAAGTGATACACCGTCGTGATCCCGAACTGCCACCGGGACAGATCCAAGACGTCCATTGCCACTCCGAGGTGAGGCCCGAGTTCAGGCGGAATCCGAAGCGTGGGCCGGCGCTGCGGTTCTCGTTCGCAAAAGTCACGCCGGTATCGCCGCACCGGCTTGCCTACTACCGAATGTAGTAGCCAATGCGCGGCACAGGGTACGTTCGTGTCGCCCGACACATCGGATGCGCGTCACACAGGGCAGGTGCGCATCACTACCAGGGTAGGTCCGCTCGGCAGCTCACGAAGCGGCTTGGACCGCCTCGCTCACGAGGTTCTCGATGTCGCCTTCCGCGACGCGCGACACCAAGGTGTGCCCGTCGAGGGTGTGCACGCGTGCCGCCAGTGCCACGCTGGAGATCAGCCAGAGCCCGTCGGCGACGACGAGGTCCGCCGGGCGCAACGGCTCGTACCGGACCGCGAAATCCCGCTCACCGGCCAGATCGAACAGTGCCTGCTGCGTGGTGCCCGGAAGGATGCCCTGCTCGGGGGGCGGAGTCACGAGTGTGCGGCCGCGAGCGATCAGCACCGTCGACCGCGGCCCTTCCAGGACGTACCCCTCGGAGCTGATGTAGATCACGTCGTCCGCGCCCACCGACTCGGCATGACGCAAGGCCGCCATGTTCGTCGCATACGAGAGCGTCTTGGCCCCCAGCAGCTGCCAGGGTGCCTTGCGCGCGAGGTCGACGGAGAAACCCCGCTCCAGGGTCACGACCGACACACCCTCGCGCCGGGCCGTCTCCACCCGCTCGGCGACCGGTGTCACGAGCAGGAAGGCCGTCGGTGTATCGCTGCCCTCACGACCGCGCGTGTAGACCAGCCGCAGGGCACCCTCCCGCTCGGCGCCCCACTTCTCCAGCGCGACGTCGACGGCGAGGCGCCAGTCGTCGCGATCGGGCTCGGGCAGCTGCGCCGCCGCCGCGGATGCGGCGAGACGGGCGAGATGCAGTTCGAGGGCACACGCCCGGCCGTCGCGGACGAGCAGCGTCTCGAAGACCCCGTCCCCGCGAAGAACACCGAAATCGTCGGCGTGCAGGAGGGGTGCATCCGCATCCCTCACCTCACCGTCCAGCGTCACCAGCACCCGCTCTGCCATGACGGTCAGCCTAGCCACTGACGGACCGCCCGGCCCGTTCCCCATAGACTGGTGTCGTGACCGAGTCTCCGATCGTGTCCGAAAGCGCCCTGCTCGCTCTTCCCGACGCCGTCGCCTCACCTGCCGGCGGCCCCGACGCCGGACTGCCCTGGCATTACGGCGACCCCCTCGGCGAACAGCGTGCCGCCTCCACCGGAGCCGCCGTGGTGGACCGGTCCACCCGGTTCGTCATCCGGATCTCCGGCGACGAACGGCTGAGCTGGCTGCACACCATCTCCAGTCAGCACGTCTCGACGCTCCCCGAGGGCACCTCCGCCGAGAATCTCGGCCTCGACGCGAACGGCCGCGTCGAGCACCACTTCGTGCAGACCGATCTCGACGGCGTGACCTGGATCGACACCGAGGCGAGCCGCGGACCCGAACTGCTCGCCTTCCTGCAGAAGATGGTGTTCTGGGCGAAGGCCGAACCCCGCGACGGCAACGAACTCGCGGTGCTGAGCCTGCTGGGACCCGAGGTGGACCGCCCGGCCGTCCTGTCCGTCCTCGGCCTGGACTCGCTGCCGGCCGAGATCTATGCGGCCGTCGCCCTGCCCTCCGGTGGGTTCGTGCGACGGATGCCGTGGCCCACCGACCATTCCTTCGACCTCCTGATCCCACGCGAGGCGCTCACCGCGACCGTCACCGCCCTGATCGAGGCGGGGGTGCGGCCCGCCGGGAGCTGGGCCTTCGAAGCATTGCGAGTCGAAGCGCTACGTCCCCGGATCGGCGTGGACACCGACGAGCGCACCATCCCGCACGAGGCCCGCTGGATCGGCAGCCGCGAGCAGCACGGTGCCGTACACCTGGACAAGGGGTGCTATCGCGGTCAGGAGACCGTCGCCCGGGTCCACAATCTCGGCAAGCCTCCGCGCCGGCTCGTCCTGGTGCACCTGGACGGCTCGGCCGACGGGCGACCGGAGACCGGAGACGACATCACCGCCGGGGGACGTCCCGTGGGGCGCATCGGTACGGTCGTCGACCACTACGAACTCGGCCCGGTCGCACTCGCGCTCGTCAAACGCACGATCACCCCGGACACCGCGCTCGTCGCCGGCCCCTGCGCCGCGTCCATCGATCCCGACTCCATCCCTCCGGACGACGGGATCCAGGCAGGAAGGGCGGCGGTCGAGCGATTGCGCGGCCGGTGACGGCGACCGTTCCGGGCGCCGTCGCGGCGGTGTGTGTCGTGCACACGCTGCACGAGACGGGATTGCGGCGCAATCCCGTCACCGCGATCGACAAGCGCCCCGTGGACGGGCCGGTTCGCGTGTCCGAACTCGGACTCGCCGGAGACCGTCAGTGCGACACCGCCAACCACGGAGGCCGCTACAAGGCCGTCTACGCCTATTCACAGGCCGAAGCACAGCGCTGGGGCACCGAACTCGGTCGCGAACTTCCCATCGGCTGGTTCGGCGAGAATCTGCACGTCACCGGGTTCTCCCCCACCGACGCAGTGGTCGGTGAGCGTTGGCGCGTCGGCGAGGGCGGACTCGTGCTCGAGGTGACCGGACCACGCACCCCCTGCCGCACCTTCGCGAACCGGTCGAACGAATCGGACTGGGCGTCGCGCTTCGTTGCGCGTGGCGACTGCGGCGCGTATCTGAAGGTGATCACCGAGGGGCCGGTACAGGCCGGCGACAGGATCGTCGTCGAGCACGTTCCCGGCCACGGGGCCACGGTGCGGGATCTGTTCGCCGGGCGTGGGCACGAGCGGATCTCCGCCATGCTCGGGCAGCAATCGGATCTCGCTCCCAGCGTCGCCGACAAGGCCCGGCGCATCGTGGAGCGGGCACGGAAGGGAGAGGTCCGTTGAGCGTCGAACTGGTCGAGGTCGTGCGATCGGGTTTCCGGGAGTGCGTCCACCGCGGGTCGCTGATCGTCCTGGCCCCCGACGGCGAGGTCCTGATTTCGCTCGGCGAGGTGCACACCCCCGTCTATCCGCGTTCGTCGAACAAGCCCCTGCAGGCCGTCGCCTTGCTGCGCGCCGGCTTCGTCCCCCGCGACACGGCCGAACTGGCGATCGCGACGGCGTCGCACGAGGGGGAAGCCGACCACGTGGAGGCCGTCGAACGCGTCCTCTCGGATGCCGGGTTCACAGATGAGGATCTGCGCTGCCCGGCGGATCTCCCCGGCAACGAACTCGCGCGCGCCGAACTGCTCGCGGCCGGACGTCCACCGCGACCGATCTACATGAACTGTTCGGGCAAACATGCGGCCATGCTCGCGACCTGTGCGGTCAACGGCTGGGAGACCGACGGCTATCTCGACGCGGGCCACCCCCTGCAACGCACGGTGACCGAGACGATCCTCGAACTGACCGGCGACATCGAGGACACCGATCTCGGCATCGACGGGTGCGGGCTGCCGATCGTGCCGATCCCCCTGTTCAACCTGGCCCGCGCCTACTCGCGCCTGGTCACCGCCGAAGCCGGCACACCTGAACGAGCCGTGGCCGATGCGGTGCGGGAACATCCCTTCCTGATCTCCGGCACCGGCAAGGACGACCTGAAGCTGATGCGCGCGGTGAACGGTCTGCTGTGCAAGGCGGGTGCCGACGGAGTTCACGCCGGAGCGCTGCCCGACGGCACCTCCTTCGCGTTCAAGATCGACGACGGGCACGAGCGAGCGCGTCTTCCGCTCACCGCGACTCTGCTCCACCGGCTCGCCGCCGGTCCCGCCTCGAACTCCACGACCTTCGATACCGAACGCCTCGCGGTCCTCTCGTGCGCGCCGGTGTTGGGTGGGGGCGTGCGCGTGGGCACCGTCCGGGCTGTCCCGGGGGTGTTCTGAGGGGCATCTTTATCACATTCCTACCGCATTCGCGCAGGTCGGGTCGTTATGAGGCGTAACGGACACCGGCCTACCCGGACGTGTGGAGGCGGAACCGAACTTTCCACGCTAAAGTGGGCTCCAGGAAAATACTCAACACACCGGGGCCGCCACTTTTCCCCAGGCCGCCCCGTCAAAGCGCGAGGGGGTTGGCCATGGGCCGCGGCCGGGCTAAGGCAAAGCAGACCAAGGTTGCACGGCAACTCAAGTACAGCTCGCCGTCCACCGACTTCGAGAGCCTCCAGCGAGAGCTGTCTGGCGGAGTAACCAACTCGCAGCGGGACGAAGTCTTCGCCGAGCAACGTTCCGGATGGGACGACGACTACGACGACGACTGGCGTCGCTGACCTACATTCCTCACCCGGCGGAGGGGGATGCCGAGAAATCGGCTCCCCCTCCGCCGGTGATGTGGTCGGCGTTCGCCACGAGGCCGGACAGCTCTCGGCGTTGTTCGCGACCTTCGAGCCTGTAACACGGCAGCCGGTGATACAGCAGAACAGCCGAAAGGCCGGTTCCCCCACTCTCACTGGGGGAACCGGCCTTTCGTCGTGTCGTGTCCGGGCGCCGGCGCGTCAGAATCGGGGATGATCTCCGAGCAGCACGGCACGCTCGTCGCCGCCGTCCTGCGCCTTGCGGACCGTGCCCAGCGTCCAGCAGTCGATGTGACGGGCCGTGAGCACCGCCAGTGCCCGGTCGACGTCCTCGGGAGCCACGATGGCCACCATCCCGACGCCCATGTTGAAGGTCTTCTCCATCTCGACCCGCTCGACGCGGCCGCGCTGCGCGATGAGCCCGAACACCGGAGCCGGGCTCCACGTGGTGCGATCGAGTTCGGCGACGAGTCCCTTGGGCATGACCCGCGCGAGGTTGGCGGCCAGACCGCCACCGGTGACGTGGCAGAACGTCCGCACCTCGGTCTCCGCGGCCAGCGCGAGGCAGTCCTTGGCGTAGATGCGGGTCGGCTCGAGCAGTTCCTCACCGAGCGTGCGACCGAATTCGTCGACGTGGGCCGTCAGGCTCATCTTGCCGATGTCGAGCAGCACCGTGCGGGCGAGCGAGTAGCCGTTCGAGTGGAGACCCGACGAGCCCATCGCGATCACGACGTCGCCGGGACGCACGCGATCGGGGCCGAGCAACTTCTCCGCCTCGACGACCCCCACGCCGGTCGCGGACAGGTCGTAGTCGTCCGCCGCCATCACACCGGGATGCTCTGCGGTCTCGCCGCCGAGGAGCGCGCAACCGGCCTGGACACAACCCTCGGCGATACCCGCGACGATCTCCGCGACCCGCTCGGGCACCACGCGGCCGACGGCGATGTAGTCCTGCAGGAAGAGCGGTTCGGCTCCGCAGACGACGAGGTCGTCGACGACCATCGCGACGAGGTCGAGACCGACGGTGTCGTGCTTGTCGAGCGCCTGCGCCACCGCGAGTTTGGTACCCACACCGTCGGTGGACGCCGCGAGCAACGGCTCCTTGTATCCGTCCTTGAGAGCGAACAGACCGGCGAACCCTCCCAGGCCGCCCATGACCTCCGGGCGGGTGGCCCTCTTCGCGTGCGGGGCGAACAGTTCGACGGCTCGGTCACCGGCCTCGATGTCCACGCCCGCCGCGGCGTAGGAAGCTCCGGGGGTTGCGTCCTCGGTCATGAGTTGTCGGCTCCAGCCTCGAGTTGTGTCTTGTCGTGAATGTTGGCTATCTCGCGCGTCCGGCACCTGTGTCCGGGCATGCGAAACGCACGCCGAACGGTGTCGGCCGCGGCACTTACGGTACCCGACCAGCTTCTACGGCCGACTGAGAACATCCGCGTTGTCGTTGTCCAGCACCGTCGGCGTGGGGGAATCGGTATCGACGACGCCCCCCGCGCGAGTGCCGACGACACTCTCGAGGACGTTCTTGCCCACGGCATGCTCGGTCGGCAGCTCGATCGGATAGTGACCGTCGAAACACGCGGCACACAGTCGCGATGCGGGCTGTTCGGTCGCGCCGATCATCCCGTCGGTCGAGATGTATCCGAGCGAGTCGGCACCGATGGAACGGCGCACCGTCTCGACCATCTCGTCGTAATCGTGTCCGTCACCGTCGTGGTCGCGGGTGCCCGCACCGTTGGCGATCAGCTCGGCCGGCGACGCGAAGTCGATGCCGTAGAAGCACGGCCATTTGACCGGCGGAGACGCGATACGCACGTGGATCTCGAGAGCGCCGGCCTCGCGCAACATCCGGATCAGGGCACGCTGGGTGTTGCCGCGCACGATCGAGTCGTCCACGACCACCAGTCGCTTACCGCGGATCACCTCGCGCAGCGGATTGAGCTTCAGGCGGATACCGAGCTGCCGGATCGTCTGGCTCGGCTGGATGAAGGTGCGGCCCACATAGGCGTTCTTCATCAGGCCCTGCCCGTACGGGAGACCCGATCCCTGGGCGTACCCCACGGCGGCCGGGGTGCCCGACTCGGGCACCGGGATGACGAGATCGGCGTCGACGGGATGTTCCTTCGCGAGCCTGCGGCCGATCTCGACGCGGGTCGCGTGCACCGAACGACCGGCGATGGTCGAATCCGGACGAGCCAGGTAGACGTACTCGAAGACGCAGCCCTTGGGCTCGGGGTTGGCGAATCGCGACGAGCGCACACCGTTCGCGTCGATCGCCAGCAGTTCGCCGGGTTCGATGTCGCGGACGAAGGAGGCGCCGACGATGTCGAGGGCCGCGGTCTCGCTCGCGACCACCCAGCCGCGATCGAGGCGCCCGAGGCACAACGGCCGGATGCCCCACGGATCGCGAGCAGCGTAGAGGGTGTGCTCGTCCATGAAGGTCAGGCAGAACGCGCCGCGAAGCTGCGGGAGCAGCTCCATCGCGGCCTCTTCGATCGTGCTGTTCTCGGCACCGTGGGCGAGCAGCGCACCGATGGTGTCGGAGTCCGAGGTCGCCGCACCGGGACGGGTGGGGTCGAGCACACCGAGGCGGCGTCCGCGCTCGGCGAGTTCGGCGGTGTTCACGAGATTGCCGTTGTGGCCGAGCGCCACTCCCGAACCCGACGCGGTGGTGCGGAAGATCGGCTGTGCGTTCTCCCAGGTGGTGGACCCGGTGGTGGAGTAGCGGCAGTGGCCGACGGCGATGTGACCGGTCATCGCGGCGAGGGTCTGCTCGTCGAACACCTGGCTCACGAGACCGAGATCCTTGAACACGAGCACCTGCGAGCCGTCCGCCACGGCGATGCCCGCAGCCTCCTGCCCTCGGTGCTGCAGCGCATAGAGGCCGTAATATGTGAGCTTGGACACGTCCTCACCGGGAGCCCACACTCCGAACACCCCGCACTCTTCGCGCGGTTCGTTCTCGGGTTCGGTCGAAGCGAGAAGATTACGTGTGTGGACCGACAGATCGGCACTGGTCACGGACGTGCTCCCTGGGGCTGGACAAGCGGGGCCTTCCTCATTCTACGGCCAGCGCGGGCGGCTTCCGCCCACACGCCCGGACCCGAGGCGCCCGCACGGCGTCACAGACGGGCGAGCGGAAGCAGGCGGCCGATCTCCTCCGCACGCGCACCGGACGCCTCCACCCTCCCGGAGCCGACCGCGTCGTCGAAAACTTCTTGTCCGAGAACGAGACGCAGCCACGTGCGCGGATCGGTCTCGACGACGTTCGGCGGGGTCCCGCGTGTGTGCCGGGGTCCCTCGATGCACTGGACGGCGACGAAGGGCGGAACGCGCACCTCGACGCTCGATCCCGGTGCGATCTGCTCGAGGGTGCGTGCGCTGAGCCGCACGGCCGCTGCGAGGGCGGCGCGCGGCGGCTTCTCGTCGCGCTCACCCGTCACCCACGGTTCGACGCACGCGAGCGCCGCGCGCAGTTCGGCGGGATCGACCGGTTTACGTGGAGCCACGTCGGCCCAGCCTAGTCCCGGCGGGTTCGCTCGCGATCCGCACCGCGACGGCGCCGCCGGCGTTCACCGCGAGATGCGCGAGCATCGGTGCGATCACGCTGCCGGAGCGCCGTCGCAGCTCGTCGAAGACCACCCCCGCCGCCGCTGTGAACAGCACCGTACCGAGGACCGAGTCCCCTGCGCGGCGTGCGGGATCGATGTGCCACAGCCCGAACGCGACCGCACCGAGCGCTCCACCCCACCGCGGTGACATGCGCCGCGCGAGCGCGTACAGCACCGAGCGGAACACCAGTTCCTCCGTCAGGACCGTCCCGAACGGGATGTGCACGAGCACCCACTCGAGATGATCGGTGCGGCGCTCCGGCGTGGCGAACCGCCGCCTGGTCTGCGGGATCCTGAGCAACACGGCGTACGCCGCGACAGGCAGTGCGACCGCGGCGAGTTCCCAGCGCCGGCTCTCACCGGGCGCGCGCCGGCCCAGCTCCCGCGGTGAGAGGCCCCCGGCACGTGCGCCGGCGGTGACGGCGGCGGCGAAGGCGGTGTTGGCGATCGCCCGGCCGCGCGGCGGCAGTCCCATCGCCGGCAGTACGAGGTTGTTCCACCCGACCGATACGGCGGCGCACACCAGCGCCGCTCCGGCCGGTTTCACTTCTCGGGTCCGTCGTCGGCCGCGAACGCCTCGATGGCAAGACGCACACGTTCGGTGTCGGTCTCGGTCCATCCGTCGGGCTGGGTGATCTCGATCCAGCCGTCGAGCACCGATGTCCCGTAATTGTGGCCGTGCCCGTCGGGCACTCCGGCGGCGTTGGTGAGATCGGCGGAGACCTGCCAGAAGGTGACGAAGGGGAACCAGCGCATCTGCGGGAGACGATCGGGCCCCGGCGGCTCCGACAACCAGTCCGGCCGGGAGAACAGCAGATCCGGCGACCACCACACCACCGGATCGGAGGCGTGCTGGATGTAGAGCACCCGTGGCGAGAGCCAGGGCGTGTCCGGTTCGTGAACGCTTTCCGGGTCGTGGGCGAAGCGTACGACCAGACCGTCCGCGTAGACCGGCTGCACCTCGGTGGTGCCGGGATCCCGGCGCTCGACGAGTTGCCGCCACAGCCGGTTCGAATTCGGGGGCCCGACCCACAGCACCCCGTCCATCTGTGCCCGGATCTCGGCGAGGCTGTCGAACGCCCCCTCACCCGACTGCGTGCCCAGGCTCTCGCCGTACAGGAACAGGGCGGGCCGATCGTCCTCGGGCAACTGCGACCATCGCTCCTGCACACGCTCGACCAGCATTTTTCCTGCCGCTGCGGCCTTTTCGCGGTCGGCGAGGAAGGAGATCCAGCTCGGCAGGTACGAATACTGCCACGCCACCAGCGCCAGATCTCCGTTGTGGACGAGTTCCATCGCCCGCGCGGCGGTGGGGTTGACCCATCCTGTCCCGGTGGTGGGGATCAACACGAGCGCCGACCGATCGAACGCCCCGGTCCGCTCGAGTTCCGCGACGATGAGGTCGGCTCGCTCCTCCGGTGTGGGAGCCGTGTCGAGACCGACGTAGACACGGATGGGTTCCCGGGCGGGACTGACGTTCACCGAGGTCAGTTCCTCGGCGTCGAGTCCGCGCGACACGAAGTTGCGACCCTCGTAACCGAGGGTCTCCCACGCCGCGAGGGAGGCCGGGCTTCCCGACTTGGCGGGATCGAGCGGCTGGACGGCACCGGGGCGGGTGGTGTCGTCCCGCAGTCCGAAGGCCTGGTTGACGAAGGCGTAGGTGCCACGGATCAGTACGCCGTCGACGAGCATGAAGGACAGGAGAACGACGACGAGGACACCCAGTGTCCGGGCCAGCCCGAGCGGCATCCTCGTCCGGCGGATGAGTTTGGCAGCCACCCAGCGTCCGATGTCCCGCAGGCCACGCCACAGCGCGATGAGCGCCGCGGCGATCGCCAGACTCAGCAGGATGGTGCGGAGATAGCCGCTGGTGGTGCTGCCCTCCGCCCCCATCAACGCGGCGAGCTGCCGTTGCTCTTCTGCGGCGAGCACGAGTGCGACGACGGCTGCGAGGACCGCGGCGACCGGCACTGCCACTCGGACGGCACGCAGGACGTGCAGCGGTGGTGGCCACCACGGGCGTCCGGGAAGCACGAAGCGGGCGACGACCCAGCCCACGGCGCAACCGACTCCGTAGCCGATGGCGGCGTTGATGCCGCCGATGATCCCCTGGAACAACCAGTCCCGGGGAAGCAACGACGGCGTCAGCGACCAGCAGAAGAACAGTGCCGCGAATCCGATACCGGTGAAATCCAGGCTCAGCCACCCCCACACCCGGGCGGGGAAGGGATGACGGTCACCGAAATCGGTGACCGCGGCGATGATGCGGCCCTGCCGGGCCTCGAACGCCGCCAGCCGATCGACCTGGGAGGCCGGCACGGTTATCCGAACAGGTGCGGCAGAGTCCCTTCCCACACCTCGCGCAGCTCGGTCATGGGGATCGAGAACTGGCCCTGGATCTCGACGGAGTCGGATCCCTCGTCGACGACACCGATGCGCACCCACGGCATGTTGCGGGCGGTGCACATACCGGTGAAGCGCGATTCCTCGGTGCGCGGAACCGCGACGAGCACGCGGCCTGCCGACTCCGAGAACAAGGTCACGAACGGATCGGCGTCCTCGGGGAGGAGGATGCGGCAGCCGGTCTCGCCGGCCAGCGCGGCCTCCACGACGGCCTGTGCCAAGCCGCCCTCGGACAGATCGTGCGCAGCCGAGATCATCCCGTCGCGCGAACCGGCCGTGAGGATCTCCGACAGCAGACGCTCACGGTCGAGGTCGACCTTCGGCGGAACGCCACCGAGGTGATCGTGCTCGACCTGAGCCCAGATCGATCCGTCGAACTCGTCGCGGGTCTCGCCGAGCAGGATCAGCGTCTCCCCCGGCTCGAGACCGAGACCGGTGGGGATGCGGCGGTGCACGTCGTCGATCACACCGAGCACCGCGACGACCGGGGTCGGCAGGATCGCGGTGGCACCGGTCTGGTTGTAGAAGCTGACATTGCCGCCGGTGACCGGGATCCCGAGCCGGGCGCAACCGTCCGCGAGGCCACGCACGGCCTGCTGGAACTGCCACATGACACCGGGATCCTCCGGCGAACCGAAGTTCAGGCAGTTGGACACGGCCTTCGGGGTCGCTCCCGTGACCGCGACGTTCCGGTAGGCCTCGGCCAGGGCGAGCTGGGCGCCCGCGTACGGATCGAGCTGGGTGTAGCGGCCCGATGCATCGGTGGCGAGTGCGATACCGCGACCGGAGGACTCGTCGACCCGGATCACACCGGCGTCGGCGTTCTCGGCGAGCACGGTGTTGCCGCGCACGTAGCGGTCGTACTGCTCGGTGATCCACTTGCGGCTGCACAGTGCCGGGGACGCCAGCATCTTCAGCAGGGTGGCGCGCAGCTCGTCGGCGGTCTCCGGGCGCTTCAGGCCCGCAGTGGTGTTCGCGACCAGCGCGTCCTGCGAAGCCGGGCGTTCCACGGGACGCTCGTAGACCGGGCCCTCGTGCGCCACGGTGCGCGGCGGCACGTCGACGACCGTCTCGCCGTGCCAGTCGATGACGAGGCGCTCGCCGTCGGTGACCTCACCGATGACGGTGGCGAGGACGTCCCACTTCTTGCACACGGCCATGAAGGCGTCGACGTTCTCGGGTTCGACGACCGCGCACATGCGTTCCTGCGACTCCGAGGACAGCACCTCGGCGGGCGTCATACCCTTCGCGCGCGTCGGGACACGCTCGAGGTAGATGTGCATACCGCCGTCGCCGGCAGCGGCGAGCTCGGAGGTCGCGCAGGACAGGCCGGCACCGCCGAGATCCTGGATGCCGACGACGAGCTTCTCGCGGTACAGGTCGAGGCAGCACTCGATGAGCACCTTCTCGGTGAAGGGATCGCCCACCTGCACGCTCGGCAGCTTCTTGGGGCGGCCGCCGCCGCTGTCGTCGAAGGTCTCGGAGGCGAGGACGGAGACACCGCCGATGCCGTCGAGACCGGTGCGGGCTCCGAACAGGATGACCTTGTTGCCGGTACCCGAGGCGTGGGCCAGATGCAGGTCCTCCACGCGCATCGCACCCGCGCACAGTGCATTGACCAGCGGATTGCCCTGATAGGACGCGTCGAAGACGGTCTCGCCTCCGACATTGGGCAGACCGAGGGAGTTTCCGTAGCCGCCGACGCCGCGCACGACACCGTCGACGACCCGGCGGGTGTCGGGATGATCCGCGGCACCGAAGCGCAGCTGGTCCATGACGGCGATCGGGCGGGCACCCATGGCCATGATGTCGCGGACGATGCCGCCGACGCCGGTCGCCGCACCCTGATACGGCTCGATGTAGGACGGGTGATTGTGGGACTCGACCTTGAAGGTGACGGCCCAGCCGTCGCCGATGTCGACGACGCCCGCGTTCTCGCCGATACCGGCGAGCATCGAGGTCCGCATCTCGTCGGTGGTGGTCTCGCCGAAATAGCGCAGGTGCACCTTCGACGACTTGTACGAGCAGTGCTCGGACCACATGACGGAGTACATCGCGAGTTCGGCGTCGGTGGGGCGCCGTCCCAGGATCTCCTTGATCCGGGTGTACTCGTCTTCCTTCAGACCCAGCTCCCGATAGGGCTGAGCGGCATCGGGGGTTTCGGCGGCGTGGGAGACGGTATCCACGTGCGGTGACACTGGGCGTCGGGTCCCTTCACTCTGGGATCGAAAACAGCAGGCCGGGCGGGAACTGCCGCGGGTCAGTCTATCGGTGCGCAGGGGTGACGGGGTCCACCGGTGCGGGGACGAGCGCGGACGGCGCGACGGTGATCGTGCTGCCCACCGCCTCGAGGGTCACGGGGGCCGTGTGCTCGCCGTCGAACCGGTACCACCCGTCGACGAGGGTGAAGGCCGCGATCACCGGTGGCCCGGCGAGATCGACGATCCAGTACTGAGGGATACCGGCCTCCGCGTACTCGGAGAACTTCGTGACCCGATCGGTGCGCGCGGTGCCGTCGACGGTCACCTCCACGACCAGCTTCACCTCCGAGACCGGTGCCCGATCCGGATCGGCCTCCACGAGCGCCCTGCTCACCACGACGACGTCGGGGCACCGGACGGTCAACGGGTCGTCCGCCACCAGCACCTCGGCACCTGCGAGGGCGCGCCATTCGTCGGGCAGACTCTCGTCGAGCAGCAGCGCGAGCACGACCACGGCGTGGTCGTGGGCCTCGCCGGGCGGGGGCGCCGCGATCAGCACACCCTCGCACACCTCCACGTGATGTCTGCCGGAGTCGGGCAGCGCCGCCCACTCGTCGAGGGACAGCAGGTGATCGGGGTAGGACGGGACGTTCACGGCATTCCCCCGTTCTCGCCGACCGGACAGGACCGTGTCCAGTGTGTCACCGGTGGGCGCGGAGGGACGGACGATTGCCGTCACGGGACCGGGGTGAGGAAGGCGGCGAGGGCTCGCGCGTAACTCGTCACGTCGTCCGTGCCCATGAACTCTCTCGCCGAGTGCATCGCGAGCTGGGGGGCACCGACGTCGACGGTCGTGATCGCCGTTCTCGAAGCCGTGATGGGACCGATCGTGGAGCCGCACGGAAGGTCGGCGCGGTGCACATATCGCTGCAGTGGCACTCCGGCCTGCTCGCAGGCCAGTGCGAAGGCTCCCGCGCCGGTCGCGTCGCTGGCGTACCGCAGATTCTGGTTCACCTTCAGGACCGGTCCGCCGCCCACGGCGATGCGGTGGGCGGGTTCGTGCCGCTCCGGGTAGTTGGGGTGCGTGGCGTGCGCCATGTCGCCCGACGCGACGATCGAACCGGCGCGGGCACGCAGGAACTCCTCGCGTCCGCCGCCCCGGAGCAGGACGATCCGTTCGAGGACCGCACCGAGCAACTCAGAGAAGGCACCCCGATCGGACATGCTGCCGACCTCCTCGTGGTCGAACAGGGCGAGCAGGGGAAGCGGACCGCCGTGCTCGGCGACGTGATCCGCGGCGTGGAGCAGTGCCTGCAGACCCGCATAGCAGGTGACCTGGTTGTCGAGACGTGGTGCGCTGACGAGAGTGCGATCCGCACCCACGATCGAACTCGGGGCGAGGTCGTGGGTCATCAGCTCCCAGCCGAGCACACCGCCCGGGTCGATCCCGTGCTGCTCGGCGACCCACGCGATGAACGAGCGCGGTTCGGTACCGATCCCCCAGACGCCGTTCACGTGTCGTTGCGGGTCGAGCTGCACACCCTTGCGGTCCTCGGAGAGGTGGATGGCGAGCTGCGGGACGCGCAGTACCGCGGCGTCGACGCGGACGAGGACGTCCTCGGTCGCCCGGCCCGAGCGCACGGTGAACCGGCCCGAGATCCCGAGGTCGCGGTCGAGCCAGGAGTTGAGCCAGGCACCGCCGTACGGTTCGAGACCGACGAGCTGCCAGCCGGCCGACGTGAGATCGGGATGCTGCTTGACGCGCAGGTTGGGGCTGTCGGTGTGGCCGCCGACGATACGGAAGGGGGTGGCCGGGTCGTCGGCGACGCCCTCGGTGCTCCACGCGATCAGCGATCCGCCCCGCACCAGGAAGAAGCGTCCCGGCTCGGACGGCCAGGCCTGCTGCTCGCCCAGTTCGGTGAAACCGGCCTCCGTCAGGGCCGCCGCGACGGTGGCGCAGACGTGGAACGGCGACGGCGACAGGTCGACGAAATTGCAGAGACCCTGAGCATCGGCACGCATGGAAGACATGACTGCATCCTCCCATCACCGACCCGGTGGGTGCCCGCCGAAGACCGTCACGGCCGGTCGGCTTCCGGCGACCGGCGAAGAGATCAGTGGTCGGCCGAGACGCAGAACAGGTTGCCGTCCGGATCGGCGAGGGTCACCCAGCGGAAGTCGCCCATGACCACGCGCCGGACCTCGTTCGCCCCGGCCTGTGTGAAGCGCTCGACCTCGGCATCGACGTCGGTGGTGACGAGATCGAGGTGCACCCGGTTCTTCCCCGGCGTCGGGTCGGGCACCTTCTGGAAGCCCAGTCTGATGCCCTGCGGGAGGGAGACGATGTAGAACCACCCGTCGTTGTCCTGTTCCACACGCCCGGCGGTGCGCTCGGCCCACCAGGCCGCGAGCGGTCCCGGATCGGTGGCGTCGAAGGTGATCATCGCGACGGTCGCTGCCATGGCGCGAGGCTACCGCCCGGGAACGACATCGAGGCCCGGGACGAGCAGGTCCGATTGCGTAGTCCTACTCAGGACACGCCCATTCGTCTCGGGCACACTGGTGCGCGATGTCGCGGTAGGGGGATGACGACGGCATCGCGCCCGGGCTTTATCGGGGGGTCGAGCTCCGGGTTTCGGGACGAGGGATTTCGCAGCCGATCGGGACGGCCGCGGAGTCCCTCGTTCCGTCTTCCCGGAGGGTCTCGCTTCTCCGGATCACCTCAGCCCACCCGCCGCAGGCAGAACAGCCACTGTTCGGCGAGCACGGAGACGAGTTCTCCGAAATTCTCGTCGTGCCCCTGCACGAGCGCGAAGTGGAAGTTCCGGTCCGTCGACATCAGCATCGACGTCACGTGGAGCCGGGCACGGTGCCGGGCAGCCGGATCCGGCTGCCGCCCGAGCAGATTCCGCATGCCTTCCGCGACCCGCCGCAGCATCGCGAACCACTCGTCCGACACGAGCGGCTCGTGGGCCAGTGCCTGCTCCATGCTCGCGAACTCCGGACGGTGCTCGCGCCAGAACTCGGCGTGTTCCTCCAGCCACGCGACGACGTCCTCGAGTGCCGGATCGACCATCGCGTCGAGCCGTGTGTACGCCTCGGCGATGGGGTCCTCGAGCGCCGCCATGTGCGACTGCACGATCTCGGCCTTCGACCGGAAGTGCAGATAGAAGGTCGCGCGGGAAACACCGGCCGCCTTGGCGATCGCATCGGCCGTGGTGGCGGTGTATCCCGCCTCGACGAAGAGCGCCCGCGCCGCTTCGACGAGCGCGTCACGAGTGGCCTGTTTCTGCTCGGCCCTCGTCAGCTTGACTCGCACCCGTACCTCCAGCCTGTCGTCGGACGAGGAACCCTACCGCGCGCGGAGGACACGGCAGGGTTCCTCGTGCAGGTCAGGCGTCGAGTACGAGCTTCGCGCAATCCTTCGCGGCACGCGAGACGCAGGCCATCATGGTCTCGTTCGCCTCCTGCTCCGACGCGGTGAGGATCGAGTCCCGGTGATCGGCGCGGCCGGAGAGGATCCGCGTCTCACACGTTCCGCAGGTGCCCTCGAGGCACGACGACAGCATCCGGACTCCGTGGGCCTCCGCGACCTCGAGGACCGACTTGTCCGCGGGCACCGTCGCCGTGACCCCCGAGCCCGCGAACTCGACTTCGAATGCCACGTCGGGCTCGGTGCGCACGATCTGCTTCGCGGCGAATCGCTCGGTGACCAGGGAACCCACGGGCCAGTGGGCGCTCGCCGCTTCGATCGCCTGCAGCAACGGTTCGGGGCCGCAGCAGTAGATCAAGGTGTCGTCCGACGGTTCGGCCAGCAGCGTTCCGAGGTCCAGCAGTCCGTACTCGTCCTGCGGGCGCACCGTGACCCGGTCGCCGTACCGTTCGAGTTCCCCGAGGAACGCCATCGACGCCCGGCTGCGACCGCCGTACAACAGCGTCCACTCTCCACCGGACGCTTCCACCTGCTCGATCATCGGCAGGATCGGCGTGATGCCGATTCCACCGGCCACGAAGATGTATCGTGCCGCGCGACGCAGCGGGAAGTTGTTGCGCGGGAAACCGACCGTGACGGTCGAACCGGCATGCACGTGCTCGTGGACGTAGCTCGATCCGCCACGTGATGTGGGCTCGCGCAGTACGCCGATCCGCCACCGGGCCGCGTCCTCCGGCGACGAGCACAGTGAGTACTGGCGCACGAGCGCGTCGGCACCCTCGCCGAGGTGGACCTCGGTGTGGGCTCCCGGCTTCCACCGCGGCAGCGCCTGGCCGTCGGCGTGGCCGAGGGTCAGCGAGACGACGCCGTCGGCCTCCTCTCGTCGTTCGAGGACGGTGAGCGAGAACTGCCGTGCGACGGTCTTCTTGGCACGTTCGACGTCGGCGACGTCCCAGGTGACCGGCAGCGTGCGGCGCACGGGGAGCAACGCGATCGGCAGGAAGTCCAGCGGCACGTCGTCGGTGGGCCGCAGTGACGGCAGGCGCTCGAACAGCACCTTCAGGGCCGTCGCACCCTGGACGCGGGCGAGTGCCTGCCCGAGGCAGGTGTGCCGGCCCTGCGTGAACGCGAGGTGGTCCTCCGGCTCGGGCCGGTGGATGTCGAAATCGAACGGACGCGCCGTACGAGCCGGATCGGTGTTGGCACTGGCCAGGGCCAGCCACACCATGTCGCCCCGTTCGATCTGCGCGCCACCGAGTTCGATGTCCTGCTCGGCCTGCCGGGCGGCGAAGGTCGACGACGGACGGCGGCGCACCGTCTCCTCGAAGACCCGCGGCCACAGGTCCGGGTCGGCGATCGCCTCGGCGAGCACGTCCGGATTCTGCGCCAGGAACAGCACCGCGTTCGACACGGCCTGTGTCGTGGAGTCGACGCCGGCCATCGCGAATTCCGTGAGGTGCACGGCGATCTGGGCCGACGAAAGCATGGGCTCGCCGTCCTTGCCCGTGACGATCGCCATGTCCGAGATGAGGTCGGCCCCCGGATTCGCCCGCCGCTCGTCGATGATGCCACGCAGCACGAGCGTGGCGTCGACGTACCGCTGCCACACCTGCGTCCGCATCGGTTCGGCCATGGGCTCGGCCGCGGATGCGAGGATCATCGCGAAGTCGTCCCGGAGCTGACGCATCATGGCGTCGTGCTCGTAGCCGAGCCCCATGTGCGCCATGATCGTTCCGGTCGTGAGCTCGAGTGCGTACTCGGTGACCAGATTGGCCGACCCGTTCGTCTCGAACCGGTCGATGATGCGGTGCGCGCGGGCTTCGATCTCCGGTCGCAGCGCTTCCATCCGCGCCTTCGTGAACCCGCGCTGCGCCACGAACCGGTGATCGGTGTGGCTCGGCGGGTCGGATCCCACGAGGATCTGGGTGATCAGGTCCGGCGGCACGATCGAACGGAACTGCTCGGGGACGTCGATGGTGCCGGAGTTTCCGCCCGAGGTGAACTTCTGCCAGTCGGCGAGCACGGTTTCGACGTCGTCGCGACGGGTGACGATCCACGCATTCAGATGCGGATAGAAGAAGACCGGCGTCTCGTCGCGGAACTTCGCGAAATGCTGTGCGGGATCGACGAAGTAGTCGCTACCGAGGGCGTCGAAGCCGTGTGCCACCGGGCAGCGTGCCGCCGGGGCTTGGGGGGTGAGGGTCATGACGGGCTCCCATCCCGGCCGTAGCCGGAACGTTGCAGGGGTCGTGTGGTTCAGACGGCCGCGGCGGCGGCCATGGTGGACAGCTTCTGGAATCGCGCGACGTTCTCGCCCTCGTCCATGCAACCGGCCGACAGGAATACGAAGGTCATGTCGAGTTCCGGATCCACCCAGAACAGCGACGAACCCGCACCGTAGTTGCCGAAGGTACGCGGTGAGGTGAACGGGCCGAAGAAGGATGCGTGGGATCCGGTGCCCGACAGGGAGAATCCGAGACCGAAGTTTCCGGGCGGAGTTTCCCATCCACGGGCCGCGGCGATACCGGCATACAGATCGTTGGGCATCGTGCCGGTCTGCAGGGTCGTCGCCTGGTCCACGACGACGGGGGCGATGAGATACTCGCCGTCCACTTCGCCCTTGCGGCGGAACATCTCGGCGTACGCGAAGATGTCGTCGACGGTGCTCACGGCGCCGACCCAGGGGATCTCCGATTCCTCGGTGATCGCGTCGTTGAGGTCCTCGATGTCGGCGGGCGACAGCCAGCCGTTGTCGGGGACGTACGCCTTGAGCGGCACCGCGTCGGCACGCCATGCCTCCGGGAGGCCGAAGGCGGTGCGGTTCATGCCGACCGGTTCGAAGATCAGGTCCTTCGCCAGGTCGCGGAAGCGGTCGTAGCCGTAGACGCGGCGGACCATCTCGCCCATCAGGGCATGGTTGATCGAGGGCGCGTAGTTCAGATTGGTGCCGGGTTCGTTGACGACATCCACCGAGCACAGTGTCTCGATGACGTCGGCGAGCACACCGAAGCGATCGGGCCCGAGACCGGGATTCGGCGTGGCGGGCATGCCGGATCGATGGGTGAGCAAGTGGTGCAGGTTGATCCGGTCCTTGCGCACGGACCGGAAGACGTCGGTGCCGAAGAACTCGGGGATGATGTCGACCACGCGGGTGGACAGCGCCAGCTTTCCTTCCCCGAGTGCACGGTAGGCGAGCGCGTTGGTGAACGACTTCGTCATCGACAGGATGCGGAAGACGTTGTCACGGCGCAGCGGGGTGTTCGTCGCGCGTTCGGCGTAGCCGATGGTCTCGTTCACGGCGATGTCGCCGTGGCGGGCGACGATGATGTTGACACCGTCGTAGTCCCCGCGATCGATATCGCGACGGATCTCGTCGGTCAGACGGGTGAGGGCCTTGGAGTCGAGAGCGGAGTGGGCGAGGGCGGTCATCGTTCGACGTTCCTTTTCTCGGAGGAGGGGTGGGACAGCGGCCGGGAGCGGTCACATGACGAGGCCACCGGAGGGCGAGAACGTCTGCCCGGTGTAATAGGCGCCTTCCTCACCGGCGAGGAACAGCACGGTCCGCGCGACCTCCTCGGGGGTGGCGGGCCGCTTGATCGGCTGCAGGGACACGAGGAACTCGTTGAACTCGGGGTCGGTCTGACGGAACAGCGGGGTGTCGACGGCGCCGGGCGCGAGGGCGTTCACTCGGATACCGAAGGGCGCGAGTTCGGTCGCCGTCTCGCGGGTGAGGCCGAGGACGCCGGCCTTCGAAGCCGGATAGTAGGCGGGCATCGCGACGGACATCAGCGCGGCGGCCGACGAGAAGTTGACGATCGCTCCCCCACCGGCCTTCTTCATCAGCGGCACCGCCGAACGCGTGGTGTAGAACGGCCCGTACAGGTTGATCTTGAGAACGCGATCGAAGTCCTCGTCGGTCACCGACTCGAGGAACTCCGGATGGTGGGCCCGGCCTTCCTTGGCGGCGGTGAAGCCTTTGTAGTTCTCCTCGTTGAGCGCCTCGGCCGCCGCGCGGTTGGGGGTGTTGACACCCGCGGCGTTGACGAGGACGTCGAGATGCCCCTGCTCGCCCTCCACCCGTGCGAAGGCCGCACGCACGGCATCGGGATCGGCGATGTCGAGGGGGACGGGGCGTGCTCCCGGAAGCGCGGCGAAATCGCGCTCGAGATTCTCGGCCGAGATGTCCGCCCCGTACACGATGGCACCCTGCGCGGCGAACGCCGCAGCGGTGGCCAGGCCCATGCCCGACGCGGCACCGGTGACGAAGACGGTCTTGTCCTGGAACTGCATTCGATACTCCTCGACGATCGGCGGAGAACTCCCTGCGGAGCCCGACGGGTCGAAGCATGACATTTCGGTAGACATATGTCTAGCGAAATTTTGCACAAGGGCACCCACCGCAGCACAGGGCGGGTGATCCACCCCGGGAAGCGCGAAGCCCCCACCGGCCCGGAGGTCGGTGGGGGCTTCGGAGATCCCGGCTGTGCGGTTACGCGTTCACGACCGCATCCAGAACGCTGTAGAACATGCCCAGCCCGTCGTCGCTGGGACCGGTGAGCGCCTCGGTGGCATGCTCCGGGTGCGGCATGAGACCGACCACCCGACCGTTCGCCGACGAGATGCCCGCGATGCCGCGCTGCGAACCGTTCGGGTTGTCGCCGGCGTAACGGAACACGACGCGACCCTCACCCTCGAGTTCGTCGAGCACCTTCTCCGACGCCTGGTAGCGGCCCTCACCCGACTTGAGCGGGACGAGGATCTCGGCGCCGGCCTCGTAACGCGACGTCCACGCGGTGGTGGTGGACTCGACCTTCAGCCACTCGTCGCGGCAGACGAAGTGCAGGCCGGCATTGCGGGTGAGCGCGCCCGGCAGCAATCCCGCCTCGCACAACACCTGGAAGCCGTTGCAGATGCCGAGGACCGGCATGCCCTTCTGCGCGGCCTCCACGACCTTGCCCATCACCGGCGCGAAACGGGCGATGGCACCGCAGCGCAGGTAGTCGCCGTAGGAGAAGCCGCCGGGCACGATCACCGCGTCGACACCCTTGAGGTCGGCGTCCCCGTGCCACAGGCTCACGGCCTCACCACCGGCGAGATTCACCGCACGGGAGGCGTCGACGTCGTCGAGCGTTCCCGGGAAGGTGATGACTCCGATGCGTGCGCTCATGCGTCACCGTCGATCCGCCGGATGGCCCAGTCCTCGATCACCGTGTTGGCGAGCAACGACTCGGCGATCTTCTCGAGCTCGGCGTCGTCGACGCTGCCGTCGACCTCGAGCTCGAAACGCTTGCCCTGACGGACGTCGGTCACGCCCGCGAAGCCCAGCCGCGACAGCGCCCCGGTGATGGCCTGACCCTGCGGGTCGAGAATCTCGGCTTTGGGCATGACTTCGACGACGACACGCGCCACGTGCTGCTCCTCGGTAGTAGTGCTGGCGCCCGGGGACGGACACCGGACATCCAGCAGTTTACCGGCCGCGGCCACCGGGACGGGCATCGGCCGAGGTCCCGCTCGGGCGAGGCCCGTCACGCCCGTTCAACGCCGCTCGGCAGCAACGAGTTCGCGCACGCGGGGCGCGACCTCACCGCCGAAACGTTCGAGGTCGGACCGCTCGTCACTGCCGAGGACGAAGGTGCTGGTCCCGTGCCGCAGGGTCAGCTCGGCGAGCTGTTCGGCCCACACCTCGGAGGGCCCGTGCAGGAACGAGCCGTCCGCCGGGTCCGCGAACGTGCCGGAGACGTTGTAGAGGCGACGGATCGCGGCGGGATCACGTCCGGCACGGTGCGCGCCCTCGTCGACGCGGGCACTCATCTCCCCCAACCTCTCGGGTCCGGCGGCGAACGAACTCGGCAGCCATCCGTCGGCGAAGCGGCCGGTGACGTCGAGCATCCGCCTGCCGTAGGCGCCGATCCAGATACCGAGATCGTGCGCGGGGAGAGGGCCCCGCTTCGCGCCGGTCAGACGGTAGTACGTGCCGTCGACCCGGGCCGCGCCCTTCTCGTCCGACCACAGGGCACGGATCACCTCGATCGCCTCGATCAGCGCGTCGACCGCTTCGCCGGGATTGCGGCGCGGCCCGCCGTTGGCCGCAACGGCGTCCCGGAAGGCACCCGATCCGAGACCCAGTTCGACGCGACCGCCGCTGAGCCGGTCCAGCGAGGCCGCGCTCCGCGCGAGGATCACCGGCCCGCGCAGGGGCAGATTCGCCACATTGGGCGCGACCGTCACGGTCGTGGTGCGCGCGGCGATCCAGGAGAGCAACGTCCAGGTGTCGAGGAAGCGCGGCTGGTAGGGATGGTCCTGGATCGTCACCAGGTCGAGTCCGGCGCGCTCCGAGACCACGGCGAGGTCGACGACGCCCGCCGGGTCGGCGGCGGAGGGCGTGAGGAAGCTGCCGAAGCGGAGTTCCTGTCCGTAATCGGTCATTCGGGAGCCTCCCATCACAGGTGCCGGGTCGCAGTTCCGGCGCTCACCGGCACCGTCTCCGAACCGGTCGAATTTAGTTGATTACGCAACTATATCACCGGCCTCGTTCCTCCACGCGGAACAGCGGGCACGATCCGCGATACGACCAGCGACAGGCCGAACAGCGGCATACTCGAGCCATGCGACTGACCCATTTCGGCCACTCCTGCCTCCTCGTCGAGCATCTCGGCTCGAAGATCCTCTTCGACCCCGGAAACTTCTCGCACGGATTCGAAGGCCTCACCGGTCTCGACGCGATTCTCGTGACCCACCAGCACCCCGACCACGCCGACACCGCGCGACTGCCCGCCCTCCTCGACGCGAACCCCGACGCGGCACTGTTCTCCGACCCGCAGTCGGCGGATCTGCTCGACGGGAACTGGTCCGCCGTGCGGCCCGGCGAGAGCGTCACCCTCGGCGCCCTCACCGTCCGCGGCACCGGCGGACGTCACGCCGTGATCCACCCCGACATGCCGGTCATCGACAACACCGCGTTCATCGTCGGTGACGACGAGAACCCGGCCCGGCTGCTGCACCCGGGCGACTCGTTCTACATCCCGAACGAGCGGATCGACGTGCTCGCCTTCCCGTCCACGGCTCCCTGGCTCAAGGTCTGGGAATCGGTGGACTACCTGCGCGCGGTGAACCCACGGGTGGCCGTCCCGATCCACCAGGGCATCGTCAACGACAACGGTCGCGGCCTCTTCTACGGCCGCTACCAGGACCTCGCGCCCGAAGGGACCGAGTTCCGCGTGCTGCCGCACGAGGAGGACGTCGAGGTCTGATCCGTCACCGGGCGGCGGCGCGACCGGCCGCCCGCCCGGAGAAGATGCACCCTCCGAGGAAAGTGCCTTCGAGCGACCGGTAGCCGTGCACGCCACCACCGCCGAAGCCGGCGACCTCACCCGCCGCGAACAACCCCTCGAAGACCGACCCGTCCGCTCGCAGCACGCGGGACGACAGGTCGGTCTCGAGTCCACCGAGCGTCTTACGGGTGAGCAGGTGCAGCTTGACGGCGATGAGAGGCCCGGCCTTCGGGTCGAGGAGCCGATGCGGCGCGGCGATCCGCGCGATCCGGTCGGGTGTGTAGGCGCGGGCCGCGCGCACCGCCGCGACCTGCAGGTCCTTCGTGTACTTGTTGTCCATCTCGCGGTCGCGCGCCTCGACCACCGACCGGACCTGCTCGTAGTCGAGCGGCGTCTCGGGGGTGAGTTCGTTCATTCCCGCGACCAGATCGGCGAGGGTGTCGCGGACGACGAAGTCGACGCCCCGCTGCTTGAAGGCCTCGACCGGGCCGGGCGCACCGTGCCTCACACGCTGGAGCAGCAGCCGGAGGTCACGTCCGGTCAGGTCCGGATTCTGCTCCGACCCCGAGAGCCCGAATTCCTTCTCGACGATCTTCTGGTCGAGCACGAACCAGGTGTGGTCGTGGCCGGTGCCCACGATGTATTCGAGCGTGCCGAGCGTGTCGAATCCCGGGAACAACGGCACGGGCAGGCGCTTGCCGGTGGCGTCGAGCCACAGCGACGAGGGGCCGGGCAGGATGCGGATACCGTGGCCGGGCCACACCGGGTCGTAGTTGGTGATCCCTTCGGTGTAGTGCCACATGCGGTCGCGATTGACGATGTTGCCGCCGGCCTTCTCGGTGATCTCGAGCATGCGCCCGTCCACATGCGCGGGCACGCCCGTGAGCATGTGCTTCGGCGGCTCACCCATCCGCTTCGGCCAGTTCTTCTTCACGAGGTCGTAGTTGCCCCCGATCCCGCCCGAGGTGACGATCACCGCTCCCGCCGAGAACTCGAAGTCGCCCACCACGGTGCGCGAGGACGCCACACCCCGCGGCGCGTCGGTGGGTTCGAGGACCGCTCCGCGCACACCGGTGACGGCGCCGTCGGTGACGATCAGTTCGTCGACACGGTGACGATGCTTCAGCGTGACGAGGCCGCGGTCGACACCCTGGCGTAGCTTCCGCTCGAAGATCTCCACGAGACCCGGGCCGGTACCCCATGTGATATGGAAGCGCGGCACCGAATTGCCGTGTCCGGCAGCGTCGTATCCACCGCGTTCGGCCCAGTTGACCATGGGGAAGATCTTCAGGCCGCGCTGCTTCAGCCAGGCGTGCTTCTCCCCCGCCGCGAACTCGACGTACGCCTGAGCCCACCGCCTGGGCCAGCGGTCCTCGATCTCGCGGTCGAAGCCCGCGGTACCCATCCAGTCCTGCAGGGCGAGTTCGTAGGAGTCCTTGATGCCGAGCCGTCGCTGCTCGGGACTGTCGACGAAGAACAGGCCACCGAACGACCAGAATGCCTGCCCGCCGAGGTTGTTCGAGTTCTCCTGATCGACCAGGAGAACCTTGCGGCCGGCGTCGACGAGCTCACCGACTGCCACGAGTCCCGCCAGTCCCGCCCCCACCACGATCACGTCAGCGTCCATGCCTGCCGACATTACCGAGCGCGGGTGGCGGCGGGGAGCCCCGTGGGGAACCGGTGGGATCAGGCGGCGCTCACACTCCCGGGACGTCGCGGCCGGCGGTAGACGACCGGTTCGGCCCCGTGGCGCAGGGCGATGTCCACCGCGTCGAGGATCGCCTGCCGAGGCCCGGGCTCGGCGAGGCGAGGACCCGAGATCGCCAGACGGAGCAGTTCACCCCGGCGCGCCACCCGCGAGGCACCGATCACCACCGCCCGGCACCACCAGGGCTCGGCCCTCACTCCCCCACCGATTCCGTACACCCGCGCCTCGAGCACGGTGCCCGTCCTGAGGTCGCGGATACCGGCGAGATCCACCATCACCCGGAAACCGACCTGCGGGAGCGCCGCCACCGCACCGGATGAGGCGAGCCCGCGCGGCGGTGCGAACAATCGCGTCCGGAGCCCGGTGTCCTCGAGTACCCGGTCCGCGGCGAGCAGGCGCAGCCGTGCCTCGTGCTCGGGCAGTGCGGCGAACTCGGCGCGACGACGTTTCGTCGCCGCCCGGTCGTATCCGTGCAACACGATCGCGTCGCCGCCCTCGCGGCGCTCGAGCAGCCACTCCTGGATCGCCGGATCCTGCACGAGGCGGTAACCGTCCTTCGCCCGAGGCGCGACGAACAGCGACAGTGGCACCCCGCGGACGTCCATCTCACGTGCGAAATCCTCCACGGCGTCGCGGGTGGCGTCCCGGATCCCCGATACCGACACGATCATCTCTCCGCTCACAGCTCCGAGCCTGCCGCACCCGGGTGAACGAGAACCTGCCGGACAGGAGAACTCCCGGTGAAACCCGCCCGGTGGAACGCCCCTCACCCCACACCGGGACATGTCACCCACCTTGCCCGGAGGATGGCGATGCCCGACGAACCACACGTAGACCGGCGGGTTCACCGAGGTTCCGGTATCGCTCGTACGGACACGATTCCCAGCCGCATCCCGCTGATCGGGATTGTGTCGACGGCCACACCGGACCAGGCATAGCGTCCGAGCGTGACAGTCCTGAACCAGACGTATACGCGCCTCCTCTCGCCCGGCACCATCGGGCCCATCACCCTGGACAACCGGGTCGTGATGCCCGCCATGGACATGAACCTCTGCGAGGACGGGGAGATCGAGCAGGGTGACATCGACCATTTCGTCGCCCGCGCGGCCGGCGGCACCGGGCTGATCGTCACCGGGTGCTGTGCGGTCGCCTACCCGGCGGGCTGCACCAGCACCAAGGAACCCGGATTGTCGGAGGACCGTTTCATCCCCGGTCTCCGCGCTCTCGCAGACGCCGTTCACGAGGCCGGCAGCAAACTGTGTGTCCAGATGGTGCACCACGGCAAGGTCGCACGCATCGACACCCTGCAGGGCCGGCCGCAGCTCGTGCCGAGCATCCCGAAGCCGCCGAGCGACATGAGCGCGATGGCCGACTGCACGCCCGAGGAACTGCAGCGTATGGCCGCCATCCAGAGCGGTAAGCAGGCCACCTACAACGAGGCCACGGAGAGCGACATCGAGTGGCTCGTCCGGATGTTCGCCGAGGCCGCCGGCCGGGTCGCGGCCGCCGGAGCGGACGCCGTGGAGATCCACGCCGCGCACAACTACGTCCTCGGCGCCTTCCTCAGCCGCTACACCAACCAGCGCACCGACGAGTACGGCGGTTCGCTGGAGAACCGGGCCCGGCTGACCTGCGAGGTGATCCGCGCGGTCAAGGCCGCGGTCGGCGATCGTCTCGCCGTCATCGTGCGCCTCGCAGGGCAGGAATACGGGGAGACCGACGGTCTGACCGTCGAGGAATCCGCCGCTGCCGCCGCATTGTTCGAACAGGCCGGGGCCGACGCCATCCATGTCACGGGCACCGCGCTGAACGCGTTCGCGAACTTCACCGACGGTCCCCTGCCGGACAAGGTCGGCTACTACACCCACAACGCGGCGGTCGTCAAACGTGCGGTGTCCGTTCCGGTCATCACCGTCGGCCGCATGCTGCCGGAGGTCGGCGAGAAGATGATCGCCGAGGGCGTCACCGATTTCGTCGCGATGGGCCGTCAGCTGCTGGCCGATCCCGCTGTCGTCACCAAGCTGCGGGCGGGACGCAGCGAGCAGATCCGCCCGTGCATCAACTGCTATGTGTGTGTGCAGGAGAACTTCTGGGATGCCACGCCGATCTGCGCGGTCAATCCTGCGCTCGGCAACGAAGCACTGGTGCCCTTCGTGCGCACCGCGACGTCGAAGCATGTCGTGGTCGTCGGAGCCGGCCCGGGTGGTCTCGAAGCGGCACGGGTCGCCACCGAACGCGGGCACCGGGTCACCGTCCTCGACAAGGCCGACCGGCTCGGCGGCACCCTGTGGTTCTCGACTCTCACCACCCCGGACAACGAGCGTCTGCTGAAGTGGCTGACCGCCGAGATCAACCGCCTCGGAATCGACGTCCGGCTCGGCACCGAGGCGACCGCCGAGTCCGTACGCGCCCTGGATCCGGACGTGGTGGTGGTCGCGACCGGCGCGATACGGGAACGGCCGACCGTACCCGGTGGCGACCTGCCGCACGTGCACACCGGTGACAGCATGCGGGCGCTCATGACGGGCGCAGGCGACGTGTCGGACCAGTCCCTCGTGCTGCGTGCGATGGGCCGGCTCGGCAGGCTCGCACACATCACCACGAGCCCGGAGAGGATCCGCACCCTCAGCCGCAGATTCCTCCGTTTCCTTCCCATGGCGAAGGATGTCGTCGTGATCGGCGGGTCGCTCGTCGGGCTCGAACTCGCGGAGTTCATGGCCGAGCGGGGAAGCCGGGTGACGCTGCTCGCCGAAGGGAAGCAACTCGGAGTTCCGATGGCGATGCCGCGCAGGTGGACGGCCGTCAAGCACGCCCGCGAGGTGGGCCTCGAGGTGCATCGTGGTGCGACGGTTCAGCGCATCACCCCGAAGACGGTGGAGTTCACCGTGGACGGCGAGACGAAATCGGTACGCGCCCGCATGGTCGTGGTCGCGTCCGGTGTGTCGGCGGCAGCACCGCTCGCCGACGAACTGGCCGGCTCCGGCATGGACGTCCGTATCGTCGGCGATGCCGGCCGGGTCGACTACATCGAGGGCGCCATCCACTCCGCATGGAAGGTCGCGACCGAGTTGTGAGCCGGCCCCCGGAGGGTCGCGACCGCACGGCACAGCCGACGGTCGCGACCCACCGGATCAGGCCTCCTGCCGTGCCCGGTCGCGGCTCTCGAATCGGTCGCGATGCACGGCCTCCTCGAGCGGCCGGCCCCGGCGCCACCCGAACCGTTCGAGGTCGGGTACTTCCTGCAGCCGGGTGACCGGTCCGACGCACAGCCATGCGATGGGGCGCACCGGGGTATCCACCCCGATGAAGTCCGCGAGGAAGTCCTCCTCGTAGAACGACACCCAGCCCACGCCGAGCCCCTCCGCGGTCGCGGCGAGCCAGAGGTTCTGGATCGCGAGCACCGCGGAGAACAGGCCCGATTCGTCGATGGTGTGCCGGCCGAGGATGTGCTTCCCGCCGCGCTCGGGGTCGTAGGTGACGACGATGCCGGTCCCGGACTCGACGATGCCTTCGACCTTGATCGGGTCGAAGGTGCTCTTGCGGTCCTCGGGAAGCGAATCCGCGAAGGCCTGCCTGCAGCTCGCGACGTGCTCGGCGAACTGCGACAGACGTTGCTCGTCCTGCACGACGACGAAATCCCAGGGCTGGGTGTTGCCGACGCTCGGCGCATGGTGAGCGGCCCGCAGGACACGCATCAGCACGTCCTCCGGGAGTCGGTCACCGCTGAACTCGGCGCGCACGTCGCGGCGCATGCGGATGATGTCGTACAGCGCGTCGCGCGCTTCGGTGCTGAACATGTCGATCAAGCCGGCAGGACCGCTTCGATGGCCTCGACGACTTCGGGTGCATCCGGTTCGGTGCGCGGCCGGAAGCGGTTCACCACGCTGCCGTCCGGCGCGATGAGGAACTTCTCGAAGTTCCACTGGATGTCGCCGGCTTCCCCGGAAGCGTCCGGGTGCCGGGTGAGCTCTGCGTACAGCGGGTGGCGGTTCTCGCCGTTGACCTCGATCTTCTCGAGCAGCGGGAAGGTCACGCCGTAGGTCGTGGAGCAGAACTCCTGGATCTCCTCCGGCGTGCCGGGTTCCTGCCCCATGAACTGGTTGCACGGCACACCGACGACGAACAGGCCGCGGTCGCGGTAATCCTGTGCGAGCTGTTCGAGCGCCGTGTACTGCGGGGTCAGACCGCACTTGGACGCGACGTTGACGACGAGGACCGCATGTCCGTCGTAGGCGCCGAGATTCGTGGGTTCACCCGAGAGGGTGTTGATCGGGATGTCCTGCAGAGACGTGGTCATGTCTACAAGTTAGCCTGCCACCGGCTCTGTTCTCCGGAACGGGGAGCGCCGGGCGACGATCTCGACGATCACCGCAATGCGCCGGCAATCCGGGAGGCGCCTTCAGGAGACCCGGTCGAACTCGTCCTCGATGTCCCATTGCATCTCGTCCGTGCTGTAGTCCTGCGCGAGCTCGCGAGCTCGGATGAACTGCGTGGCGATCAATCGCGAGGTGCGCAGAACTGCGGCGGCGGCCTTGTGACGGTCGAAACGGCCGGTCGCTGCCGAGACACTCACCGCCGCGATCGGCCGCCCGTTGACGAGCACGGGCGACGCGGCCGCGCTCATCCCGACGCTGAACTCGTCACAAGCCCAGGAATGGCCGTTCTCGCGTACCTCGGCGAGCTGGGACCGCAACCGGCCCGCGTGACGGACAGTATGGCTCGAACGGCGGTCCTGCCGGATGTGCCACGCGATGGCGCGATCGCGGCCCTCGGTGTCGAGAAAGGCGATGAGGGCCTTTCCCGAAGCGGTGCTCAATGCCGGTGCCCGCCCGCCGACCACGGGAGTGACGATCCGGCTGCGCGAACTCGTGATCTGGTCGACGAGGATGACGTCCCAGGCTTCCAGGATCGACAACCCGACCGTGGCACCGACGTGCAGGAACAGATCGCCGAGCAGCGGAGCAGCGACCTCCTTGAGGCCTGTGGGACGACTGTGGACGAAGTGGTTTCCCAGTTCGAACATCTTGACCCCGAGCCGATACTGGTTCCCGTTGCGGATCACGTGCCCGCTCACTGTCAACTGCCCGAGGATGCGGAATGCAGTCGACTTCGGCAGCGCGGTGCGTTGCGCCAGTTCGGTGAGACTCATGGTGTGGCCCGCGTAGAGGAACGCGTCGAGGAGTGACAGCGCGCGGCCGACGGCGATGCTCGGCTTGACGTTGACGGGCGCTTCCTGAGGGTCGCCGAGATTCACGGCTCACTCCCTTTCGTGTATGACGACGGTCACCCCCGATTCCCGAAGTCAACCACATCCGCTCGCACGGTGGAAAAGTCACCACGAACCGCCGTCGTTCGCGTGGCGGAGAGGCTCGAATCCGTCGTCGTACTCCCCTTCTGCGCGCGCGACCGAAACCGTCCCGAAAAGCGCCGAGTCCATCCTGGCCGTCGCGCCCGGAGCGAGTTCGAGCACCTGACCCGCAGTCGGCATCACGAGCATCTCACCCGGGGAGACCGGTCCGAACAGGGCGATCGACCGGCGGAGTGCGGAGACCAGATGCAGCGACGCCCGCGGATGCGGCCGGTACGACGCCACCGTGTCTCCGGTCCCGACGTCGAGGACGATGTTCGCGAAGTCTGCTCCTTCCGGTGTGATCCAGGTGTCGGAGAGGACGATGTGCCCGGCGTGCGCATTGTCCGCGATGCATTCGAGCAAGGTCGATCCATCAGGTCCGCCCACCCGTGGACAGTCGACGACCAGCACCGCATGCACACCCTCTACTGAGCCGAGGACCTCCGCGATGGTGATGTCGGATCGATCGAGCGTCGTTCCGACACGCAGCGCGAGCGCCGCGGACAGCTGCGGCCGAACCAGAAGCGTGTCCGGGATGCCGGTACCGGTGGCATGCAGCGAACCGCCGAAGTAGTAACCGCCGACGCCTACCTCACCTGCGCTCGTATCGAGAACGGTCACAGCACGGCCCACCACTCGGCAGCCCTCCTGCACCCCGCGACGGAAGTTGATCGCGGCCACCTCCTCGGCGCCCGGCCGGGCATAAGGGACCAGGAGCGCGTCGGCGGCGAGCGCGGGGCGACCGGTGAGGCCCGCATTGGCCAACATGTTGGCGACCTTGTCCAGCGCAGCCCGTTTCGGAGCTTCGTCCCACGGTGCGGGGGCCGGCGGGGGTGCGGTCATGACGAACATGGTGCAGACGCCCCGGGTGGAACGGACAACTCGGCGGTGCCACCTGGCGGAACCGGGGGGACGTTCCACGGCGTGGCACACGATCCGTGCCCCCTCGGGTGACCGGGACCACTCTGTGAACCGTCGGTCGGCGCGCCGCCCTCGACAGGACACGAGCAGCCGGTTCAGAGCAGGCAATCAGGAGGAAAGATGGGACGGGTCCGTGCATTCGGTTACCTGGTCGCAACCGTGAGGGACATCGAGGCCTGGAAGATCTTCGCCGCCGACGTCCATGGGATGCAGGTCGTGGAACATACGCCGGACAGGCTCAAGCTGCGGCTCGACGAGCGGGCGTGGCGTCTCGATCTGCACCGTGGCGCGGTGGAACACATCGATGCCGTCGGCTGGGAGGTTCGGGGACCGGAGGACATCGACACGCTCGAGAAGGCACTGATCGATCACGGCTACGCCCCCCGCCGCGCGAGCGCCGAGGATGCCGCCTACCGGCAGGTCACCGACTTTCTGGCGTTCACCGACCCCGACGGGCACGGCATCGAGATCTTCTACGGTCAGCATCGTGAATCGGCGCCTTTCGTCTCCCCCACGGGCGCACGCTTCGTCACCGAAGGTATGGGCATCGGTCACGTGATGTTCGCAGTCAGCGAGTCTGCGCCGTTCCGCACGCTGTACATGGACATCCTGGGTCTCGGGCTGAGCGACTACATCGACATCGGTCCGGACCCGGGAACGTTCCTGCACTGCAACCCGCGTCACCACTCGGTCGCGTTCGCCAATCGCCCGAACTTCGGGCCACGGCTGGGCCATCTCATGGTGCAGGTCGACGACCTCGACACGGTGGGACGGGCCTACGACCTGATCCTCGCAGGAGCAGCACCTCTCGGAGCCACGCTGGGCAAGCACACCAATGACGAGATGATCTCGTACTACGTCAAGACACCCTCCGGCTGGGAGATGGAGTACGGCTACGGCGGCCTCGAAATCGACGAGGAGAACTGGGTCCCCGGTCGCTGGACCTCTGCACATTTCTGGGGTCATCAGCGCATGGGCTGACCGGCCGACCGGACCGACGCAGGTGCATTCGGCACGTACCGGCCGGTTGCACCTCGCAATAGCTCGCACCCGCAATCACCACACACTGCTGCTCGCACGTGATGTACGCACCATCCAGGAGGACACCGTGTCGTTGACCGATGACCAGGAGATTCACGTTCCAGGACTGCTCAGCCGTTACGTCCGGCTGCAGACCGGCGTCAAGGCCCACTACTCCACCTCGGGTGAGAGCGGGCCCGCCGTCGTCCTGCTGCACGGCGGCATCCCCGGCAGTTCCGGTTCAGCCGGATTCCGTTACATGGCTCCTTTTCTCGGCGCTCACGGGTTTCGCGTCTACTGCCCCGACTTCCCCGGTTTCGGACTGACGGAGGATCCCGGCCGCTTCTACGCGTACGGCCAGGGCGGTCAGGTCGACTTCCTGCAGGATTTCGTCAACGCCGTTGCGCTGGACACCTTCTGCCTCGGCGGAAACTCGATGGGCTGTCAGAACACGGTCAATTACGTTGTCGCACATCCAGAACGGGTGAGACGATTTGCAGTGATCGCCGGTATGATCGGCGATCTGGTTTCCCGCGACGAGATGCGCGCGGTCGACAACCGAGCGAAGAACGGCCCGCTGCCGGGCAGCGGCGGCACCTATGACGGCAGCGAAGACATGATGCGCGCCATGATCGAGTCCATGGTCGTGGACCCCTCCGGCGTCACCGACGAACTCGTGACGATGCGCACCGCCGCCGCGAACCGCAACAAGGACTACTACGACGCCAACATGGGCCGAGTGCTGCGCCCGACCGACCCTGACGAGCTGCTGCGGCTGACCACCACCGGCCGGCTCGACCGCATCTCCATCCCCGGGATCGCGATGTTCGGCGACAAGGACGTGCTCTACGCCGTCGAAGCCGCGCACCTGCAGGAAGACGCCCTGCCGAAGGTGCAGTTCTTCTATCCGGAGAACACCGGACACCAAGGGCAGACCGATCGCCCCGAACTTCACAACCAGGTCTTTCTCGAATTCTTCCGCGACGGCATTGTCTCCTGGGACACCGCGCAGGCCGCCGGTATCTCCACTCGTCGTGCCCCCAACCCCGATCTGGTCGGCGTCCCGGACGACGCTCTGTCCGCCCGCTGACCGCTCCGAGCTCCCAGTCCACCCTTGTAGAAGGAGAACTCCCGTGACGACCTACGCCGAGCCCGCAGTGTCCGTGGCCGCCGGTCTTTCCCTCGTCGAACGCGCGCGGCAGATCGCCCCGATCGTCGCCGAGTACGCCGTGCAGAACGACCAGCAGCGCACCGTGGCTTCCGAAGCCGTGCAGGCGATGATCGACTGCGGCCTGACCCGCGCCCTGCAACCCGCCCGTTACGGTGGTGAGGAGGCTCATCCGGCCGACTTCGTCGAGGCGGTCATCGAGGTTTCCAAGTCCTGCACCTCAACCGGTTGGGTGCTCATGCTGCTCGGCGTCCACAACTGGGAGGTCTCTCACATGACCGAACAATTGCAGGACGAATTGTTCCTCGACGACCCCACCACGCTGCTCTCCTCGTCCTACGCCCCGCACGGCAAGGCGACGCCGGTCGAGGGCGGCTACATACTCGACGGTTCATGGAAGTCGTCCTCCGGTGTCACGCACGCGCAGTGGGTGATCCTCGGCGCGTCGGTAGAAGTCGACGGCAAGCCGATCATGCACAACTTCGTGGTGCCGTTGTCCGAGGCCGAGATCATCGACGACTGGTTCGTGCTCGGTATGCGTGGTACCGGTTCACGCTCGGTAGCGTTGAGCAACGTCTTCGTCCCGGCTCACCGGGTACTCGACCGCCAAGTCCTGCTCGCGCAAGCCGGACCCGGCCTGACGCGAAACACGAACCCGCTCTATCGCATCCCGCAGGGCTACCTCTACAACCTCGTCGCCGGCGCTCCCGCACTCGGCGCCGCGTGGGCCTTCTACGACGAGTATGTCGCCCAACTCAAACGATTCACTCGTCGCTTCGACAACGCGAAGCTCAGCGAGGACCGCGTCGAACTGCTCCGCATGAACGACGTGCGCGTGCGTCTCGACGACCAACAGCGGACCGTGCTGCGGATTCTGAGCGAAGGGTACCGCCAGGCCGAGAATTTCGAGGTCCCCGGAGATCTCGAAGCCGCCCGCGGGATCTACGATGCGGCCCGTACCGCGGAGGCAGCGCTCAACGTGCCGCAGCAGTTGATGCCGTCGATGTCGGCGAGTGTGGTGCACGAAGCGAATCCGCTCTCACGCATCTACCGCGACCTCATCGTGGCCCGCCAGCACTTCACACAGAACACGGATTTCGCGGCCGCAACCGCCGCGAATCTCGAGATGGGGAACCCGGCAGCCGCCGCCTTCCTGCTCAGCGACGAGGAACGTGCAGGGGCCCGGGCTCGGTCGGCCCGTCTCTACGGCTGACAATCGGTCGGGCGTGGCCGGAATTCCGGCCGCGCCCGGGCTTGCAGAACCCGGAAACCTGAAGAAAGGCAGGGACCAGATGACAGCGTCGGCCGCAGCACAGGGCAGCGTGTTCGAGGCTCTGCGCCACCGCGGCTTCGCGGTCTTCCTCACCGGCGCGTTCCTCACGAACACCGGCGGCTGGTTCCAGTCGCTGGCAGTGCCGTTCGTACTCTTCCAGATCACCGGCTCGGCCGCATGGGTCGGTCTCGCAACCGCGGCGCAATTCGTGCCGATCATGGTCTTCGGACCGTACGCGGGTGCGCTCGCCGACCGGGTCGACCGTCGCCGACTGGTGCTGTGGATGCAATTGATCCGCTCCCTCGTCGCCTTCGCGATCTGTGTGAGCTGGCTCGTCGGCTGGCATTCACCCTGGCTGCTGCTCGGACTTGCGGTGGCGACCGGTGCCGCCCAGGGAGTATCCATGCCGAGCTGGCAGGCGTTGGCCAACGACTACGTTCCACGTGGATCATTGGCTTCCGCAGCGGCGCTGAACACCGTCCAGTTCAATCTCGCCCGCTCGTTCGGTCCCGCCGTAGCCGGTGTCGTCCTGTACTGGTGGGGCCCGGCGGTCGCCTTCGCTGTCACCTTCGTCATGGTGCTCTCCGTCGTCGTCGCCCTCCTGGTCTCACGCCCCGTGAATGCTCCCGACCGGACGCCCAGCATCTCCCGGGCGACGAACGGCCGCTTCTCGGAAGCGGTGCGCTACACCTGGAAGACGCCGGGAGTCCTCACTGCGCTTGCGGTGGTATTTGTGACGGGCACGCTGGGTATGCCGATCTTCCAGCACGTGATCACGTTCTCCGAGGATGTCTTCGACAGCGGAGAACTCGGTCTGGCCGCCCTCAACCTCGGGCTCGGTGTCGGCACCATGGCCGGCATACCGCTGCTCGGTCGTGCCCTGCGACGAGTGGGCCGCTCGACCGTGGCCCTGGCCGCTTTCGCAGGCTTCGGAATAACACTGGCTCTCTTCGGGATCGCACCGACTGTCGCCACGGCCACAGCCGCGACCGTCGGTGTGGGGACCTTCTTCCTTCTCTCTCTCACAATCGGACAGAGCACCGTGCAGATATTGGTCACCGACCACATCCGCGGCCGAGTGCTCTCCATCAGCGTGATGGTCTACACCGGTTCGGTCGCCCTCGGTGCCGCGCTCCAGGGAGCGCTCGCCGACGTGCTCGGTCTTCGGTCCACCGTCGAAATCGCAGCGTTCCTGCTGGTGGCCGTTGCGGTCGCCCTTCGATTCGGTCCCCAGCGACTACGCCTGTCCCGTCTCGATGATCCCGCCGAAACTTCTTCCGTCCCGTCGACGTCGACGGTCCCCGAAAGGACTACGTCCGATGCCTGAAGCAACCGCCCTCGACCTCCCGCGCGTGGAACCGATCGATCCCCAGCACATGAGGCACGTACTCGGCAGTTATCCCACCGGCGTCGCGATCATCACCGGCCGCGCAGCCGACGGCAGCCCACTGGGCATGGTGGTCGGTACGTTCAATTCGGTATCGATGGATCCGCCGCTGGTGTCCTTCATGCCGATGAAGTCGTCGTACACCTTTTCCGCACTGCGTGAGTCCCGCACCTTCTGCGTCAACATCATGGCTGCCGACCAAGAGGGCGTATGTGGAGCATTCATGCGACGGGAGAACAAGTTCGAAGGTGTCGATTGGCGCGAATCTCCTACGGGATCCCCGATTCTCGAGGGGACGACGGCGTGGATCGAATGTGAATGGTCGGATGTGATCGATGCCGGTGACCATTATTTCGTCCTCGGCGCCGTGCGCGAATTGGCAGCGGAGCGGAACTGCCTTCCGTTGTTGTTCTTCCAGCGCGGATACGGACGGTTCACGCCGGGCTCGCTGATGGCCTCGGACTATCGTTCCCTCGCCGCCGCTATCCGGACAGCCGAATGCGGGCGACAGGAAATGGAACTCCTCGCCAACGAACTGGGGATGGAAGTCAGTCTCCTAGCGCCCCTCGGCGACGAATTCGCTTTCGTTGCAACGGCGAACGCCGAAGGTCCGAGCCACTCGACGATGCCCGGCACGCGGCTTCCCTTCGTCCCCCCGCTCGGCTCTCTCATGGTCGACCATCCCGGAGCCCCGTCACGTCAGGACTGGCTCGACCGCGCCCCTCACACATCACGAGAGGTCCGGGAGGTCGCAGAGATCCAACTCCGTCGGGTCCAGGAACGTGGGTGGTCGGTGACCCTGTCCGGAGAGGTGAACAGCCGTACGCTCGACGAGCTCGTCGACGCCTTCAGCGCCCCTGCCCGAACGCCGGAGAACGAACAGAGACTGATCGACGCACTGCAGCGGATGGCGGCCTGTCACGAGCCCGCCGATATCGATCCGACCGCGATCTACTCCCCGCTCCAGCTCTCCGTTCCCGTCCGCAACCCCGAGGGTAATGTCGTCATGGTGTTACGGTTGTCAGGCCTACCCGAGAACACCTCCGGCACAGAGATACTCGACTTCATTCATCGGATCCGACAGTCTTCGACAGCCATCGGACTCGCCTTGCCGCACGCCGTCCGGTAGTGCCACCCAGTGGCACCGGTGACTGTGATCACAGCACCTGACGGACGCAAGATGTGACTACCGCCACCGGGCATGGTGTCGTCTCAGCTCGGAGCTTCGCTCCTCGAGCGCGACCAAGCGAAGGAATCAACGATGGATGTGTTGGCTGACATCAGGGCTTCGAAAATGGCGCCCCTGCAGATCCGCGCGATCGCGATAGCACTCGCATTGATCATTCTCGACGGATTCGAGATCGCAGTGATGTCGTTCGCTGCGAAACCGATGTCGGATGAATGGGGTGTCGGATCCGGAACTCTCGGAATCGTTCTCAGCGGCAGTTTGTTCGGGATGGCCGCCGGCGCGATTCTGTTCAGCCCGTTCGGTGATCGTTTCGGACGGCGACCGCTGACGATCGTGTCGATGACGATGGTTGTCGTCGGCATGTTGCTTGCCGTGCTCGCCCCGAGCGTCGGCGTCATGATCGTCGCTCGCGTGATCACCGGCTTCGGCATCGGTGCGATGTCCCAGCTCAACGCATACGTCTCCGAGTTCGCCTCGGAGAAGCGCCGCGGCACGGTCGTCGGCATCTACGCCACCGGATTCCCGATCGGCGCCGCCCTCGCCGGCGTGGTCGCCGGACTGTTCGATCCTGCGGATTGGAAGAATCTGTTCGTCGTCGGCACCGTCCTGAGCGTCGCATTGCTCGTCCTCGCCTGGGCCGCGCTGCCGGAATCGATCGATTTCCTGGTGGCACGGCGCCCGAAGAATGCTCTCGAACGCATCAACTCCATGCTCGTAAAGATGGGCCGTCCCGCGCTGGAGGAACTGCCCGAGCAGTCCACTGCCGATCGCCACAATGCACGGCTCGGCGCCATCTTCACCGGCACGACAGGAGCCAAGACCCTCGCACTGTGGCTCGCATATGCCTGCCTGATGGCCGCCTACTACTTCGCGAACTCGTGGATCCCCAAGTTGGTGGCCGAGTCCACCGGCGACGTGCAGAGCGGTACCACCGTCGGGACCGTCCTCAATCTCGGGGGCATCATCGGCAGCCTGATCTTCGCGGCCGCTGCATTCCGGTGGATTCCGCGCAACATCCTGGTGACCACCCTGGGTCTGGGCGCGGTGGGATACGCCGTCTACGGTGCAGCATTCGGCGTAGGGTGGCTCGCCATCGCTCTCGGTATCTTCCTCGGCATCGTCGCTGTCGGATCGGTAGCCGGGTTCTACGCCGTGGGACCGACCGTCTACCCCGCTTCGCTGCGTGGCACGGGTGTCGGCTGGATGGTCGGTGTCGGCCGCCTCGTATCGATCGTCTCCCCCATCGGGACCGGCTTCCTCCTCGAGAGCGGTTGGACTGCAGGCAACCTGTTCTATCTGATGGCCCTTCCGTTGGCTCTCGGCACGGTGTGCATCGTGGTACTCGGCAGGATCCAGCAACGCGAGGATTCTGCCGCACGCGGCGGAAACACCCTTTCCCACGGCGCTCTCGTCTCCTGAGAAGGTCGATCCCCGCAATGCTCGTCGGGAGGGTGGCGCTTCGGCTCGGCTGCAGCGTCGCTCTCCTGCACAACCGACGAAGGTACCTGCATCATGACGCTCGCGCGCATCCTGGCATCCCACGCCATCGAGTCGACGCCGAGTCCGGCGTTCGAATCCCCCTACCTTTCCGCCCTCGTGGACCGAGTCATCGATACGCTCGGATGTGCGGTCGCCGGAACGAAGGTCGAATCGGTCCGCCGAGCAGCCGAGTTCCTCGCGTACAACGCAGCGACGGGCCGATCGTCGCTCGTGTTCCAGGGCACCAGAACGACTCCCGGCGCAGCCGCCTACGCCAATGCGCTCCTCGCCCGCGCGTACGACTTCGGTCCGCTGACTCCGTTCGACGGTACGACCCCGATCTGGTCCCCCATCTCGGAAACGACGGTACCTGTGGCTGTGGCGGTCGCCGAGGACTGCGGTGCGTCGGCACGAACGATGCTCGAAGCACTCGTGGTCGCCGACGACGTGACCGCACGGATCAGCAGAGCTCTCGAATTCGTTCCGGGCACCGGATGGGACAACCCCGGCCTGGTCAACCGTTTCGGCTCTGCCGTGGTGGCCGCCCGCCTGTGGAGACTGAGCCCGGACGAATTGGTGCGGGCGTGGGGACTGGTTCTTCAGCAGGTCTCGGGAACGTTCCAGGCCATCGAAGAACACAGTGAAGCATTCACCTACATCCAGGGACTGGCGGCACGGGACGGCATCGAGGCGGCCGATCTCGTCCGGCACGGCTACTCCGGTGGGGACGGTGCGTTCGACGGCCGCTTCGGGCTCTTCTCGACGTATGGTGCGGGACACCCCTCGGCTGCGTCTGTGAGAGATCGGCTCGGTCGCGTGTACTTCGGTGACCAGATCTTCAAGCCGTACCCCGGTTGCCGGTTCACGCACGGTCCCGTGGATATCGCCGGAAATCTGCATGCAGACCTCGGCGGTGCATCCTCGACCATCCGGGAGATCACCCTCACCGTCCACCCGCACCATGTCGGCTCGCCGCTGGACCTGCCGGTCGCGAATTCGGCTGTCTCTCGACCGGCAGCACTGTTCGGCTTCCAGTTCCAGGTGGCGAATGCGTTGGTGCGAGGGAGGCCGGTGCCGGCCCACTTCGACGATCCCGCTCGCAACGACCTCGAGGTTCTTCGTCTTGCCCGACTCGTCCGCCTCCGGGCCTCGGACAACCCGGCGGTGCCGCTCACTGCAGCACATCTCGAGCTGCGCACGAACGACGGGGCGGTATGTGCGAGGAGCATCGACTATCCATGGGGAGATCCTCGGGGTATCGGCGCGACGAGTGCGGACATCGACGCGAAGTTCGTTGCGAACCTTCGACACGCCGAGTTCGAAGGATCCCCGGAGAAGTGCCTGTCCGTGCTACGCGCGATACTCGTGTCCCAAGAGCGATTCGATCTCTCGGCCATTCTTGCGTCATCCACGGAGGAGAACTGATGCGTATCGCCAACCTCGACAACCGCGCTGTGCTCGTCGTCGGCGGCCCCGGCGACGAACTGGCCGTCGACATCGCTACTGCGTCCGACGGGCGATTCGGGCCTGACCCGTCCGCGATCTACTCGTCATGGAACGAGGTCCGGGCATGGGGCGCAGAGGTCGACCTGTCAGGCCATGCCGGAACGGCGATCGACCGGTCCCTGCTCCGAGCCCCCTCTCCCGCACCGCGACAGGTCTTCGCGGTCGGCCTGAACTACGACGACCACGCCGCCGAGTCCGGGTTCGAAACGCCGACGCATCTGCCGCCGGTGTTCACCAAATACGTGTCGGCATTCACCGGCCCCGACACCGAGGTCGCAATCCCACCCGACGGTGATGTCGACTGGGAGATCGAACTCGTCACCGTGATCGGCAGAGAAGCGTACAGAATCGATGCGGCCGAGGCGTGGTCCTGTACAGCGGGGCTGACTGCAGGTCAGGACCTCTCCGAACGCATATCTCAGATGCGCGGCCCCGCGCCCCAGTTCGGACTCGCGAAGTCGTATCCCGGATTCGCGCCGCAAGGCCCATGGCTCGTCACTCCCGACGAGTTCGCCGATCCGGACGATCTCGAGCTCGGTTGTGCAATCGATGGCGAGGAGGTCCAGAAGGGCCGCACACGCGACATGATCTTTCCCGTCCCTGAACTCGTCGCCGCCCTGTCATGGAACGTCACCCTCTACCCGGGCGACGTGATCTTCACGGGCACACCGGCAGGCGTCGGCATGGGCCGGGATCCTCGCCGATTCCTCCGCCCCGGTGAGCGACTCGACAGCTGGATCGAGGGAATCGGCGAGCTCCACCAATTCTTCGTCGCGGCAACGCCGTAGGAGCGTATTCGCGCTACGACCCGTCCCGCTTCCCACTTCCACCTCCAGGGCCGCGCCGGTGCGGGCATGAGCTTCCCGGAAGTTATCCCGACACCTTCTCGAGCGTCGCCGGATCTCGGGGCGGAGCGGGGACGTGGTCGTCACCGAGCATGCTCTCGTCGAAAGGCACCCGGCCGCTGAGCACCTCGTCGACGCGTTCCTTGTCCACCGACCGGGTCCACGTTCCGATGAGCAGGGTCGCGATGGCGTTACCGGAGAAGTTCGTGACGGCGCGCGCCTCGGACATGAACCGGTCGACACCGACGATCAGGCCGACTCCGTCGAGCAGATCGGGACGGTGACTCTGCAGGCCACCGGCCAGCGTCGCCAGGCCGGCACCGGTGACCCCGGCGGCACCCTTCGAGGCGACGATCATGAACAGCAGGAGCGAGAGCTGCTCTCCCATGCTCAGGGGGCTGCCCATCGCATCGGACACGAACAGCGCGGCCATCGTCAGGTAGATCGCGGTGCCGTCCAGATTGAACGAGTAGCCGGTGGGCACGACCACGCCGACGGTCGTGCGCTGCACGCCGAGATGTTCCATCTTCGCGATCAGGCGCGGCAGTGCGGACTCCGACGACGACGTCGCGAAGATGAGCAGGTACTCGCGGGCGAGATACTTCACGAGCTTGAACACCGAGATGCCCGCGACCGCGCGCAGCAGCGATCCGAGGACACCGAAGACGAACACCACGCACGTGAGGTAGAACGCGATCATCAGCACACCGAGCTGCAGGACTGCGCTGAGGCCGGTCTGGCCCACCACGTTGGCGATGGCACCGAACGCGCCGATCGGAGCGAGCCACAGGATCATCGTCAGGATGCGGAACACGAGCTTCTGCAGGTGGGCGATTCCGCGCAGCAGCGGCTCGCCAGACTTGCCGATGCCCTGGATGGCGAATCCGACGAGCAGTGCCACGAACAGGGTCTGCAGCACGCTGCCCTCGGTCAGGGCGGACAGCAGCGAGGTGGGGATGATCGAGGCGATGAAGTCGGCGGTCCCGCCGGCGGCATGCGCCTTCTCCGCGAGCTCGGCGCCCGAGTTCACCGTCGCCGGATCGAGGGTCAGGCCTGTACCCGGATCGAGCAGGTTGCCGACTCCGAGCCCGATCGCGAGGGCTACCGTCGACATGCCCACGAAGTAGATCAGGGCGAGTCCGCCGATCCGGCCGACACTCGCCGCCGCGCGCACCGAGCCGATCCCCAGCACGATCGTGCAGAAGATGACAGGGCTGATCATCATCTTGATGAGGTCGACGAACATGGTGCCGAGGATGCCCAGCGATTTACCGGTTCCGGGAGCCAGCCAGCCGACGACGATGCCGGCGACGACGGCGACGATGACGCCGACGTACAGCCAGTGGGTGCGGTCGCGGCGCTTGTCGCCACGCGCGGTTGCGGTGCTCATGCAGTGCCCTTCGATCGTGCGCAGGCTCGTACGCGCGGTGGTCACGGACGGCGGATGCGGCAACGCACCGTCGAGGACTCGGGAATCGACCGTGGCGCGGTGACCGGCATCACCTTCACCGGAGAAATGATGGTGGCCCGGCCGTTGCCGGGGAAGTTTGTGTACATAGTGTTCACAGGAGGTGAGTGGTGAACCGTCGCGAGGCGAGACCACCGATGAGCGTGGCGGGCCAGTTCCTCGTCCTCCAGCTCGTGGTGTTCACCGTGGTGGCGATCCTGGCGGGAGCGCTGATCGTTGTCGGCGAACGCGGCGACGCCGATGATGCGACCCGCCGCAGCGTGACGGACATCGCAGTGACGACCGCGGCGTTCCCGGAGGTCGCCGACGGGTTGCTCGGGCCGGATCCCACCGCGGTTCTCCAGCCGCGCGCCGAACAGATCCGGGAGGCGACCGGAGTGGACTTCGTCGTGATCGTCGACCCGGACGGGATCCGCGTGACGCATCCGGTGGAGGAACAGATCGGTCTCCCCTACACCGGCCACCTCGACGAGGCCCGATCCGGCACACCGCTCAGCGAGACGTACACGGGCAGCCTCGGACCGTCGATCCGCACCGTCGCGCCGGTCTACGGCGACGGAGGTGACCTCGTGGGTTTCGTGTCGGTCGGCGTGACCCGGGAGAAGATCGCCGAGAACTTCGTGCGCAGCCTGCCGGGCATCGCCGGCCTCGTAGCGGCAGGGCTGGCCGTCACCGCTGCGGGTGGTGTCCTGATCGCCCGCAGGTTGCGCCGACAGACCCTCGGACTCGATCCCGATCAGTTGCGGCGCATGTACGAACACCACGACGCCGTGCTGCATTCGATCGGTGAAGGACTGCTGGTGTTCGGCACCGACGACGGGTCCCCGCGCGTCGACGTCGTCAACGACGAGGCCCGCCGTCTCCTCGGACTCGAACCCACCGGCGCGGTCCCGTTCGACGCACTGCCCGCGACGGTGCGCGATCTCGCCGGCTCGGACGAGGTGCGCGACGAGGTGCATCTGACCCGGGACCGGATCCTCGTGGTGAACAGCGATGCGGTCGAGTGGAACCGGCGGCGCATCGGCACGGTCGTCACCCTTCGCGATCACACCGAGTTGAGCACTGTCCTGGGCGAACTCGATTCGGTTCGCGGGTTCGCCGAGTCGCTGCGCGCCCAGGCCCACGAATCCGCGAATCGCCTGCACACGATCGTCACGATGGTCGAACTCGGACGGACGGAGGAGGCCGTCGCCTTCGCGACGCGCGAACTGGCGGTGTCCCAGAACCTCATCGACAGACTGACGACGGCCGTCCAGGAACCGGCACTGGCGGCTCTGCTTCTCGGCAAGATCGACGAGGCGGCGGAGCGGGGGGTGAACCTGACCGTCACCGACGACACGGAACTGGGCCCGGTTCCGTCGATCCCGGCGCGGGACCTCGTCACCCTCGTGGGAAATCTCGTCGACAATGCCATCGACGCCTCGCAGTCGTCGGACGATCCGTGGGTGGAGGTGACTGTACGCCAGGACGATTCGTCCATATGCGTCGAAGTCGCCGACAGCGGTCCGGGTATGTCCTCCGAGGCTCTCGCCCAGGCCATGCAACGCGGATATTCGACGAAATCGCACCAGCGCGGTCTCGGGCTCGCACTCGTCGCCCAGGTGGTGGCCCGTCACGGCGGCACGCTGCGCACCGAACCGTCCCTGGGAGCCATGGTCGTCGCCGAGATCCCTCTCGGAGGTGGATCGTGATCCGGGTCCTGATCGTCGAGGACGAACCGCTGATCGCCGAGGCTCACCGCGAATACATCGGCAGGATCGCGGGATTCGAGGTGGTGGCCGTCGCGCACACCGGTGCCGACGCCGTGCGGGCAGTCGCATCGGCGGCGCAGGCCGGAGCTCCGGTGGATCTCGTGCTCCTCGACATCGGGCTCCCCGACACGAGCGGCCTCGAGGTTGCTGCGCGCCTGAGCGCGGGCCGCCCGAGCCCGGACATCATCGCCGTCACCTCGAACCGCGACCTCGAGGTGGTGCGTACGGCGGTCTCGCGCGGGGTGGTGCTGTACCTGCTCAAGCCGTTCACCTTCGCCGCGCTGCAGGACAAACTCCGGCAGTACGTGGCCTACCGGTCGGCCCTGCGCGACGCCGAGACGGCGACCGGACAGCAGGATATCGACCGCGCCATGTCGGCGCTGCGCACCAGCAGCTCCCGCCCCTTCACTCCCAAGGGCATCTCCCCCGCGACCCTCGACCGCATCTCGGGATTCCTCCGTGAGGCGGACGGCCCGCGGACCGCTGCGGAAGTCGGGGCAGCCGTGGGAGTCTCACGCGTCACCGCGTGGCGCTATCTCGAACGGCTCGCGGACGACGGGGCAGCCTCCCGGCTCACCGAGTACGGGCGAGCCGGGAGACCCCAGGTGCGGTACGCACTACGGAGGTGACGGTGCGGTACGCACTACGGAGGTGACGGTGCGGTACGCACTACGGAGGTGACGGTGCGGTATGCACTACGGAGGTGACGGTGCGGGACCGCGACGGGCCTACTGCGCGGCATCCTCGGCACGGTAGGCGCCGGACGTCTCGAGCACCCATGCGAACTCGAACGCCACCTCGCGCCACTTCTCGTAGCGACCCGAGACACCGCCGTGCCCGGCACTCATCTCCGTCTTGAGCAGCAGCGGTGAATCACCGGTCTTGGTGGCGCGCAGCTTGGCGACCCACTTGGCGGGTTCGACGTACAGCACGCGCGTGTCGTTGATACTGGTGATCGCGAGAATCGCCGGATAGTCCTTCGCCTCGACGTTCTCGTAGGGGCTGTACGAACGCATGTATTCGTACACCTCGGGATTCTCGAGCGGGTTCCCCCATTCGTCCCACTCGATCACCGTCAACGGCAGCGACGGATCGAGGATCGAGGTGAGCGGGTCGACGAACGGGACGTTCGCGAGAATGCCCGCGAACAACTCCGGTGCGAGGTTGGCGACCGCACCCATGAGCAACCCACCGGCACTGCCACCGTCGGCGACGAGCTTGCCGGGGCTCGTGACGCCGGTGTCGATCAGATGGCGCGCACAGGCCACGAAATCGGTGAAGGTGTTCTTCTTCGTGAGCGACTTGCCGTTCTCGTACCAGTGCCGGCCCATCTCGCCGCCCCCGCGCACGTGCGCGACGGCGAAGACCATGCCTCGGTCGAGCAGCGACAGTCTCGCCACCGAGAAGGCCGGATCGATACTGGCCTCGTAGGAGCCGTAGCCGTACAGCAGGGTGGGCGCATCCGCAGGCGTGCCCTTGCGCGACACGATCGACAGCGGGATCTTCGTGCCGTCCTCGGCCGTGGCCCACTCGCGTCGCTGCTCGTATCGCGCCGGGTCGAAATCGCCGAGCACAGGCTGCGACTTGAGCAGCTTCAGCTCTCCCGTGCTCACCGTGTAGTCGTAGACACGGCTCGGGGTGATGAAGGAGGTGTAACCCAGACGCAGCGTCGGCTGGGTCCATTCGGGATTGGCGCCGGGACCGACGGCGAACAGTTCCTCGTCGAATTCGAGTTCGGTGAGCTCTCCGTAGCCCTCGTCCGTCAACGGCCACACCGCGAGACGGGTGAGGGCCTCGCGGCGGTAGCCGAGCACGAGGTGCCCCTCGAAGGCCTCGACGTCCTCGAGCCGCACGTCGTGCCGATGCGGGATCAGGGTGCGCAATGCCGACGGGTCGTCGACGGGAGCGTCGGCGAGGACGAAGTTCTCCGACTTCTCTCCCGTCTCCGGGTCGATGTCGTTGTGCAGGATCAGGAAACGGTCCTCACCGGCGATCACCGCGTGTTCGGCCCCGTACTCCACACCTTCGCGGCGGGGCAGGATCACACGGAATTCGCCTGTGGGATCCTCGGATTCGAGCACCCACCCCTCACTGGTGATCTTCGATCCGACCCAGATCATCAGGTACTTCTCACTGCGGGTCGAACCGATCGACACCCAGTACCGCTCGTCGGGCTCGTGGAAGACCTTCACGTCCTCGTCCCGGCTCGTGCCGAGCCGGTGCCGCCACACGGTGTCGGGGCGCCACGACTCGTCCACCGTCTGATAGAAGATGTGGCTGTGGTCGAGCGCCCACGTCGCGCCCGGTGCAGTGCCCGGGATCTCGTCCGGCAGCAACTCTCCGGTGGCGAGGTCCTTGATGCGCAGGGTGTACCGCTCGTCTCCGACGACGTCGGTCGAGTACGCCAGCAAGGCACCGTCGTGGCTGATCGAGAACGCGCCGAGCGAGAAGAACTCGTGGCCCTCCGATTCGACGTTGCCGTCGAGAAGGACCTGTTCGCCGGGAAGTTCGACGCCCGGTGTCACGTTCGGGGGCGTCCAGTCCGCTGCGTCGGAAATCGGGCACCGGCACTGGATCGCGTACTGCTTGCCCTCGACGGTGCGGGCGTAATACCACCACTCGCCCATGCGGGTGGGAACCGACATGTCGGTTTCCTGGGTCCGCGACCTGATCTCCTCGAAGATCGCCTCACGCAGCGGAGCGAGGTGCTCCGTCTTCGCCTCGGTGTACGCGTTCTCGGCCTCGAGATACGCGATCACCTCGGGGTCGTTCTTGTCGCGCAACCATTCGTACTCGTCGACGAAGGTGTGCCCGTGGTGAGTGCGCTCGAACGGCACCGTCCTCGCGACCGGCGGGGTGAGCTTCGAGGAGGTCATATGCGGTCAGCCGATCCAATCGTCGAAGGACAGTCCCGAAATGCGTTCGTACGCCTCGATGTAGCGCGCCCGCGTCGTGTCGACCACATGCTGCGGCAGCGGCGGGGGCGGGGTGTCGGAAGCGCGGTCCCAGCCCGATTCGGGGCCGGTGAGCCAGTTGCGGACGATCTGCTTGTCGAAGCTGGGCTGGACCTTGCCCTCCTCGTACTCGTTCGCGTCCCAGTAACGGGAGGAGTCCGGAGTGAGGACCTCGTCGGCGAGGACCAGATTGCCGGCCTTGTCGAGACCGAACTCGAACTTGGTGTCGGCGAGCAGGATGCCTCGCTCGGAGGCGTACATCGCGGCACGCTCGTAGATGTCGAGGGTGTCCTGGCGCAGCTTCATGGCCAGGTTCAGGCCGACCTTCTCGACGACGTCGTCGAACGAGATGTTCTCGTCGTGGTCGCCGAGCGCCGCCTTGCTGGCGGGTGTGAAGATCGGTTCGGGCAGCCTGCTCGCCTCGACGAGGCCTTCGGGCAGGGCTACACCGCAGACGGAGCCCGTGGCCTGGTAGTCGAGCAGACCGGATCCGGTGAGGAAGCCGCGGGCGACGCACTCGACGGGAAGCATCTCCAGTCGCTTGACGACCAGCGCCCGGCCGAGGACCTCCTCGGGGATACGCTCGTCGTCGGGTTCGGCCGCGAGGTGGTTGTTGGTGGCGTCGAGCAGATTGAAGAAGAACACGCTCATCGCGGTGAGAACCCGCCCCTTGTCGGGGATCGGGGTCTCGAGCACGTGATCGTAGGCCGAGATCCGGTCACTGGCGACGAGGAGCAGGTGCTCGTCGTCGATCACGTACAGATCGCGCACCTTGCCGCCGGCGAGGTGTTGGTAGGACTCGAGTGAAGGACGCACGCTGACACCCTAGTGCTCATCGAGTAGCGATACCGCACCCCGTGGCGGATATCCCACTCGATCACAGTGCCGCGGAGAGGTGACAGAAGTGAGGACAGGAGTGGCATGACCGCATCGCCGCGGGTGGACGTCGGGTTCGGGTCCGAGCGGGGGCCGATCCTGATCGCGTTGATGCTCGCCACCGCCCTCGTGGCGCTCGAGAGCACGATCCTGGCCACCGCGATCCCGACGATCGTCGCGGATCTGGGCGGATTCACCCAGTTCCCGTGGTTGTTCTCCGCCTATCTGCTCACCCAGGCGGTGCTCGTCCCGGTGTACGGCAAGCTCGCCGACGTCTTCGGCCGCACCCCGGTCCTGCTGTTCGGTATCGGGCTGTTCGCGGTGGGTTCGGTCCTCTGTGCGCTGGCCTGGAGCATGCCGGCGCTGATCGCGTTCCGGGCGGTGCAGGGCCTCGGCGCCGGAGCCGTGCTGCCCATGGCACAGACCATTGCCGGAGACATCTACACCGTCGCCGAACGAGCCCGGGCCCAGGGCTATCTGGCCAGCGTGTGGGGTATGTCGGCGGTGGTCGGCCCGGCCTTCGGAGGAGTATTCGCCGACTTCCTCTCGTGGCGGTGGATCTTCTGGATCAACGTGCCGTTGTGCGCGCTCGCGGCCTGGGTACTCGTCCGCAACTTCCGTGAGGACAGACCGTCGGGCTCGCGGGCCCGGGTGGACTGGGCCGGGGCCGCGACTCTCGCCGTGGGCGCCGCGCTGGTGATCCTCGGTCTGCTCGAGGGCGGCCAGTCCTGGGCATGGACGTCGGCGACCGGCATCGGCATCTTCGCCGCCGGTGTCGCTTTCCTCGCCGCGTTCGTGTGGATCGAGACCCGTGTCGAGGAGCCGATCCTGCCTGTACGGGTGCTCACCCGTCGCGTCCTCGTGACCACCAGTGCCGTGTCGTGCCTGGTGGGGGCGGTGGTTCTGGGTCTGACCTCGTACGTGCCGTCGTTCGTGCAGGGCTCGCTGGGAACCACCGCCCTGATCGCCGGTTTCACCCTGGCGACGATGACGATCGGCTGGCCGATCGCGGCGTCGCAGTCGGGCAGGCTCTACCTGCGGATCGGTTTCCGCAACACCGGACTCGTCGGGGCGGTACCGCTGGTCTGCGGCACGGCGATGCTGACGCAGGTCGGCGTCGGCTCCTCCCCCTGGTACGTCGCGGCGTGCTGTGTCCTCGTCGGTCTCGGGATGGGCTTGATCGCCAGCCCGTCCCTGATCGCCGCGCAGTCCAGCGTCGACCGGTCCGAGAGAGGCGTTGTGACGGGTGCGAACGCCTTCGCGCGTGCCATCGGCAGCGCCGTGGGCGTCGCGGTCTTCGGAGCCCTCGCCAATGCGGCCCTGCCCGATGCGGACTCGAACGGTCCGGGGGCCGCGTCCCCCGACGCAGCGCAGCTGGCGGCCTCCGTGACGCCGGTGTTCGGCGCGGTACTGGTCTGTGCCGTGGTGCTCGTCGCGTGCGTGAGTCTGATCCCGAACCGGCCGGTACCCGCCGGATAGGCGACACGCCGCGTGCCTATACCGTTACCTACGCGCTGTTTCGTATTCGCTCGAGATCGGGCACCATCTCTGCGGTGAGAACGACAAGCAGCGACAGGGAAACCATCGACGACGTGACATACACCCCGCTCGGGGCTGTGGACCACGCGCTGCAGCGGCTGGCGGACGCCACGGCGATGCAGGACACGACGGATTACGAATCGCTGCGCGCCGCTATGGACGCGGAGTACTTCTGGCGTGGTGTCTGCGAGACCTTCAGGCTCGCGGACGAAGCATTCCGGGCCGTGTCGTCCGCCACCCACGACCGGCAGGACATCTCGGCACATGTGATGGCGCGCACTGCGGACTGGGTGGGCACCATCGAACTCGCCACCGAAGGGACCCGGCTGTACGGCGCGCTGGTGGCCTACACCCAGGGCGTGAGCGAGGGGTATTCCGCGGTCGACGCGTGGGCGCGCGGAGGGCGGCCGCAGGGTCGTCGCTGAATGCAGGGCGGGGCCGGATTCGTTCCGGCCCCGCTTGCTGTCTCCGCTCTTCCCGCCGGTCGCTCAGGAGGCCGGTTCGAGATCTCCCGCATCCTCGAAGCGCCGCAGGCTCGGAGTCGCCACGAACAGGAGGATCACGATCAACGCGCCGGCCGCACCGTAGACGGTGAGGGCCATGGAGATCGGAACCAGCGACGCCACGAGTCCGGCGGCGACTGCGCCGACCGACGTTCCGGCGGTGACCTGCGCCCCCCACACGGCCGCGACACGGCCGCGGTACTCGTCGGAGGTGTTGCGCTGGACCGTCGCATATCGCACGACGTCGGCGAGCGAGTCACCGAAGCCGTGTGCGGCGAGGCCGAGGAGGACCACCACGAGGGTGCCGGTCGCGCCGGCTCCCACCAGGCCGGCGGCCGAGATCGCCATGAGCAGGTACACGACCAGTCCGTAACGCCGGATCGAGCCGGTCCAGCCGCTGGTCAGCGAACCCAACACGGCGCCGACGGCCGGTGCGGTGTACAGCAGGCCCACCACCGACGGCCCGACGCCGAGCACCTCGTCGGCGAATTCCGGGATCAGCACGGCCCAGCCGGACAGCAGCATCGCCAGGAAGCCGACGACGAGAACCTGCCCGACGACCCGGTTCTGTGCCGCGTACCGGAAGCCGGAGACCACCGATTTCAGCGGTGACTCGTCCGCGACGTGCGTCGGCGGGAGCGACGGCAGTCGGGTGATACAGAAGGTGGTGATCGCCGTGGTGAAGGCGGCGAGCGCGTACGCCACCCCCACGCCGCCCGTGGCGATGACGACACCGCCGAGCGCCGGACCGATCATGGATCCGAGATCGGCGGTCAGCGCCATGAGGGCTCCGGCGGCAGCGAGTTTGTCGCGCGGGATCAGGCTCGGGGTCACCGCCATGAGCGCGGTGGACGAGATACCGCCGGCGATGCCGTCGATCACGGCCAGGACGTAGATCGCCCACATCTGGGGTTCCGGCAGGAAGGCGTTGACGGCCAGCAGGGCGAACGCGATACCCGCGGTGCCCCGCGACAGGGCGATCACGTTGCGCCGGTCGTAGCGGTCGGCGAGCACCCCTCCGGCGAAGGTGGCCGCGAAGGTGGTGACGCCGATGACCGCGGAGACGGCGGCGACCTGTGCCGTCGACCCGGTGAGCTGATAGACCTGCACGGGCACTGCCACGATGAGGAAGCCCAGACCGAACAGCGACACCACACGTGCGGTGAACAGATACCGGAATTCGCGGCTGGTGCGCAGCGGGTCCGTGTCGATGAGAAGTTTCTCGAAGACGGCCACGGTCACCCGCTCATCCGCGGGTGAGCAGCGTGATCCACTGCTCGAGATCCGGGGCCGAGGCGAGGTCCACGAAGTCGACCTCGACCCCGGCACTGCGCCACCGCTCGACGAGCGCCATCAGGCGCACCGAGTCGAGTCCCTGGTCGACGAGACTCGCCGAGGGGTCGAGTTCGTCGACGTCCACCTCCAGGATCGTGGCGGTATCGGCGAGAACGGTCGTGCGGTCGAGCATGGAATCTCCTTCTGTCTGCAAAAGCTGGTTGTGTCCGTGTGCGGTTCAGGAAAGCGCGGGGCGGTCGCGGCGCAGGCCGGTGTCGACGACGGCGCAGACGGTCTCCTGCCAGATCCGGGCGAGGGTCTCGAGTGTTCCTGCGTCGAGTACTCCTGACGCTGCCCCGAACTCGCATTCCAGGACGGGGCCGTCGGGGGTGTCCTCGGTGATCGCATCCACCTGCAGGACGTGATCGAGCGGGGTGCGCGGGTCCACCGATCCGCCGAGGGCGGTCGCTTCCGGTGCGCCCGACCACGGGCTGCCGGAGGCCTCACCGAGAGTGAGCCGTCCGAGATAGTTGAAGACCACGGCCGGGGACCGGTAACCGGCGAACCGCTCGGCGAGATCCGGATTCGACCTGCGCAGAAGACCGAAACCTATTCCGTTGTCCGGCAGCGACTTCACCACCTCGGAGGTGGCACGCAGAGCCGCTGCCGCGGCGGCGCCCCCGTTCGGGGCCCCGGCGACGTCGACATCCTTCAGGTCGATCGTCACCGGATACATCGACGTGAACCATCCGACCGTGCGGGACAGGTCCACACCCGGCACGACCTGCTCCTCGCGGCCGTGCCCCTCGAGATCGATCCGGACGAGATCACCGCCGCGGACCGAGGCGACGGCCACCGCGAGCGCGGCCAGCAGGATCTCGTCGATCGACTCGGCGGCCAGCACCTTCCCGGTGACGTCGAGCGGAAGACGGACCTGCGTCGATCGGGTCGCGAAGACCGTGTCGAGAGCCGGATCCAGGGGTCTCGAACCGAGCAGCGGTTCGTCGGCGTCGACCGCCGGTTGCCACGCCGACCACGACGCCGTGATCCGCTCGCCGCGCGCCGCCTTCTCCAGTTCCGACGCCCACACCCGGAAGGGGGTGCCGGCAGCGGTGAGAGCGACGGCCTGCCCCCGGGCCGCCTGCTCGACGGCATCCGCGAGATCCGGCACGAGGATGCGCCACGACACACCGTCGATCACCAGATGGTTCACGACGATCAGGACGCGTCCGGCGCGATCGGGGCCGAAGTCGAACCACACCACCTGCAGCATGATTCCGCGCGCCGGATCGAGAGCGGCGTACGCGGCTTCACGTTCCCGGTCGAAGACTTCGGACCAGTTCCGGCCGGCGGCGTCCACCCGCCGCACCGGTACGTCGGCGATGCTGTCGGGAACGGTCCAGCGGGGTGTTCCGTCCGCTCCGATCCCGAACGTCGAGCGCAGCATGTGGTGTGTGTCGAGCAGCGCCGCGACGGCGGTGCGCAACACCTGCAGATCCAGCCCCACCGGTGCGATCAACAGACGGGCCTGCGAGAACCGGGCGAGACCCGTCCACTGTTCGAGGGTGTCCCACACGATCGGGGTGAGCGGGACGTCGCCGGTGGCATCGCCCGCGACCGACGGTGCGGCGGTGCCGTCGCCGGCGGCGTCGATCGCGGCCGCGAGATCCTCGACGGTGCGCAGCTCGATCACCTGCCGCGTGCTGATCCACAGTCCGGCGGCACGCACCTTCGACACCAGCTGGATCGAGACGATGGAGTCCCCGCCGAGAGCGAAGAAATCGTCGTCGACGGCCACCCGTTCGAGGCCGAGGACCTCTGCGACGACGCCGGCCAGCAGCCGCTCGGTGACGGTGCGGGGTTCACGCGTGCCGACCAGCGACGAGAAGTCCGGCTGCGGCAGCGCCTTCCGGTCCACCTTGCCGTTGGCGGTGACCGGGAAGGTGTCGAGGACGAGCACGGCCGACGGCACCATGTAGTCGGGCAGGCGTTCGGCGGTCACAGTACGGACGGTGGTCGCATCCACATCGCCGTCCGGGATGACGTAACCGACCAGGCGCGTGACACCGCGGGTGTCGGTGAGGGCGGACACCACCGCATCGCGTACCCCGCGAACGGCGGTCAGCGCTGCCTCGACCTCGCCGAGTTCCACCCGGAAGCCGCGGATCTTGACCTGATCGTCGCCTCGGCCGAGGAATTCGAGCACGGGCCGCCCGTCTCTGCCGAGCACCCTCCGCACGAGATCGCCGGTCCGGTACATGCGGGCGCCGTCGCCGGTGAAGGGATCGGGCAGGAACCGCACGGCGGTCAGGTCGGGCCGGCCGAGATAGCCACGGGCCACGCCCTCACCGGAGACGTACAGTTCGCCGACCACACCGATCGGCACCGGACGGAGCAGGGCATCGAGAACGTGTGCGCCGGCACCGTGCACCGCGCGCCCGAGGCACGGGGTGTCGGCGTCGGACACCGCGCCGATCAGCGAGTCGACGGTGCATTCGGTGGGGCCGTAGAGGTTGAACGCGCGACCGTCGGTGAGTTCGCGCAACCGTCGCCACGACGCCGGGTTGACCGCCTCCCCACCGAAGCCCACCGAAGCGGGCCGGTATCCGCTCTCGTACAGCCCGGCCGCGAGCATGCGGTCCAGGAAGGACGGGGTGACTTCGAGGAAGTCGAGTTCGTGCTCGAGGGTGTAGGCGACCATCTGCTCGGGATCACGCATGGTGTCCTCGTCGAAGACGTGGACGGTGTGTCCGTCGAGCAGCCAGAGGGTCGGCTGCCACGAGGCGTCGAAACCGAACGACCATGCGTGTCCGACCCCCACGCAGTCGCGGGCGGCTGCCGCGACCGTCGGAAGGTAGAGGTCCGCGCGGTGACTGTCGAACAGGTTGAGCAGGTTCGCGTGCGTGACCGCGACACCCTTCGGCAGGCCCGTCGATCCCGACGTGTAGATGACGTACACGCCGTTGTGGGGGCACAGCGCAGCACGCCGGTCGGCGTCGGTCAGCGGTGCCGGGGACAATCCGGCGAGCTGTTGCTGCAGGGCGGGATCGTCGAGAACCACGACAGGGATGTCGCCGGCGACGGGTGCGATGCGCTCGAGGACCGAACGCACGGTGACGATCACCCGCGGTCGGGAATCGGACACCATGTGCGCCAATCGATCCTGCGGGTAGGACGGATCCATGGGCACGTACACGCCACCCGACGAGATCGCGGCCGCGATCGCGACGATCATGTGCTCGGATCGGGGCAGCGACAATCCCACGACCGTCTCGGGGCCGACCCCGGCGGCGACGAGCAGCCGCGCGAGGCGCGCCGACCGTTCGCCGAGTGCCGCGAAGGACAGCCTGGTCTCCCCTGCCACCACCGCGGCACGGTCGGGTGTGCGGGCGACCTGCCGGGCGAGCAGGTCCGCGACGGTCGCCACTCCGGTGGACGGCGCCGCGGGAGTGCTCGACCACTCACCGCGCAGTCCCGCATTCTCGGTAGCGGTGAGCAGATCGAGTTGTGCCACGGTGCCGGGGTTCTCGGCGGTGAGTTGTTCGAGAATGCGCACGAGTCGTTCACCGAGTGCGACGGCGTCGTCCCCGCTGAACAGGTCCGTCCGGTATTCGAGTCCGAGATGCAGCTTCTCGTCGAGACCGGCGACCAGTACCAGCGGGAAGTTCGTGGCGTCGGATCCGCCGACGGAACCGACCCGCACGCCGCCCTCACGCTGTGCGGCTTCGAGGGCGTCACGGTCGACGGGATAGTTCTCGAACACCAGGAGCGTGTCGAACAGTTCCCCGATACCCACGGCGCGCTGGATGTCGGCGAGACCCACGTACTGGTGGTCCATCACGCGGTTCTGCGCGGCGTGGGTACGCGCGACCAGTTCGGTGACCGATTCGGCTGCCTCCGCCCGGATCCGCACCGGCACGGTGTTGATGAACAGGCCGATCATCGATTCCACGCCCGGCACCTCGGGGACGCGGCCGGAGACGATCGCCCCGAAGACGACATCACTTCTGCCGGTGAGGGAGCCGATCAGGATTCCCCAGGCGGTCTGCACGATCGTGTTGACGGTGACACCGCGGCTGCGGCTCACCTCGACGAGCCGCTGCGCCAGTCCGCCGGGGACGGCCACGGTCAGCTCGGCGGGGAACTCCGGGCGCAACGCCGACCCGGACTGGGCCACGAGGGTGGGTTCGTCCACGCCTTCGAGGGCTTCCCGCCACACCTCGACGCCGGCCGCGACGTCCTGTTCGGCGAGCCAGCCGAGATAGTCCGTGAACGGCGCCACCGGAGCGAGTCCGCTCGCGGATCCACCCGCCGCGTAGATCTGCAGCAGCTCCTGCACGAGCAGCGGCGTGGACCAGCCGTCGGAGACGAGATGGTGCATCGTGAACAGCAGTCGTGCCCGGGACGGTCCTGCGGCGACGAGGGCGAACCGCACGAGCGGCGGGGCCGAGAGGTCGAACCGGCGGGTGCGGTCGGCAGCGAGAAGACGCGCGACCCGCTCGTCGAGCTCGCTCCGGTCGACGGCGCCGAGATCGACGACGGTCCATTCGGGATCGGCGTGCCGATGGACCACGCCCACCGGTTCGCCGGCCGGGCCGATGCGATATCCGGTGCGGAGGACGGCGTGCCGCTCGACGAGTGCGCGAACCGAACGGCGCATCACCGCGGCGTCCACGCGGCCTTCGAGCGCGAGATCGGTCTGCATCGTGTACACATCGACACCCGCGTCGGCACGCACCTCGGTACCCGGCCGTCCGTCGTCGAGACCGGAGAGGAAGTACATGCCGCGCTGCAGCGGCGTGAGCGGCACGATGTCCTCGATACCGCCCGGCGCCCCGGCGTGCAGGGTGAGCACGTCGTCGACGGACAATGCGGGTGCTGTCAGCGCCGACGGGACGGGCGCGACGACGACACCGCGCGTCGCCGTCTCGGTGAGGATCCGCAGTGCCGCGAGCCAGCGCTCGGCGATGTGCCGGGCCCGGCCGGCGTCGAGCGCACCGGTGGCATAGGTGAACACCGCCGAGAGCGCGGGGCCGTCCGGGCCGTCCTCGGTGATCGCGTTGACGTCGAGCACGTGATCCAGCGGCATGGACGGATCGACGGAACCACCGAGGGCGGCCACCTCGGGCGCAGCCGACCACGCGGAATCGGTGCTCTCACCGAGGGTCATGCGGCCGAGATAGTTGAACATCACCTCCGGTGCGCGGTAACCCTCGAACCGCTCACGCTCCTCCCCGAGGAAACGCAGGATGCCGAACGCGATGCCGTTGTCGGGGATGCGTTTCAGCGACTCCGCCACATGGGCCACGGCCCGGACCGGATCGTGCCCGTCGAGGCCGTTCTCGCCGCCGAGTTCCACCGTCACGGGATACAGGGAGGTGAACCAGCCGACGGTGCGCGAGAGGTCTGCTCCCGGCACGATCTGTTCCTCGCGACCGTGGCCCTCGAGATGTACCCGCAGGGCGGAACCGCCGCACACCTCGGTGACGGCCGAGGCGAGTGCTGCGAGCAGGACGTCCCCGGTGCCCATGCCGAGGGTGGACGGCACCGTGGTCAGGATGCGCTCGGTCAGGTCGACCGGGACGGCGATCTCGACCGACGCCGAGGTCGACACCGTGTCCCGCGCCGGATCGAGGGCGCGTGTTCCCACCGCCGGTACATCGCCCGCGGTGAGGGCGGACTCCCAGACCGGCCACGACGCGGTGATCCGGTCCGACGACGCGGCCTCGACCAGGGCGGCCGCCCAGTCCCGGAAGGATGTACCGGACGTCTCGGGGGTCGGGGTCCCCCCGCGTGCAGCCGTCTCGACGACAGCCGCGAGGTCGGGCACCAGGATCCGCCAGGACACTCCGTCGACCACGAGGTGATGGGCGACGACGACGATCCGTCCGGCCCGCCGTGGACCCGGGTCGAGGAAGACCACGCGCAGCATGATCCCGGCTTCCGGGTCGAGGTCGTCGACGGCTCCGGACTGTGCTTCCGCCAGCAGGGACTTCCACCGGATGTCCTCGTCGTCTGCGAGATCGACGCGCCGGACGAGGGTCGCGGCGTCCGGGACGTCCTCGGGCACGATCCACGACGGCACGGCATCGGTGAGGGTGAACCGTGAGCGCAGCATCGGATGGCTGTCGAGCAGCGCCCGCACACCCGCCACCAGATCACTCTCGCGCAGTCCGGTGGGGGCGACGAGCACCCGCGACTGGGTGAAGCGGCGCAGCGAGTCGAACGAGCCGGACGCGAGCGATTCGTGGACGATGGGCGTGACGGGAACGGCGCCGGTCGCGGCCACCCGAGGGCGTTCGGGTTCGTCGGCGGGGTGCTCGCAGACCGCCGCGAGGTCGGCTGCGGTGCGCAGTTCGAACACCTGGCGGGCCGTCACGCGCACCCCTGCCGCGCGGAGCCGGGACACGAGCTGGATGGAGACGATGGAATCGCCGCCGAGGGTGAAGAAGTCGTCGTGGACACCGACACGGTCGAGGCCGAGCACATCGGCGATCGTGGCGCACAGCACCCGCTCGGTCTCGGTGCGCGGCTCCCCTTCGCCCGCCAGAGCGGCGAAATCGGGTTCGGGCAGCGCTGTCCGATCGACCTTCCCGTTGGCGGTGAGCGGCAGGACCGGAAGCGCGACGATCACGGCGGGGAGCATGTAGTCGGGCAGCCGCGCCGGGAGTGCGGACCGCACAGCCGCGGTGTCCGGTTCACCGTCCCCGACGACATATCCGACGAGCCGGGTCGTTCCCCGCCCGTCCGTGTGTGCGACCACCACGGCGTTCCGTACGGCCGGATGCGCGGTCAGTGCGGCTTCGATCTCCCCGAGTTCCACGCGGAATCCCCGGATCTTGACCTGATCGTCGTCGCGGCCGACGTACTCGAGCTGTCCCTCGGGCGTCCATCGCACGACGTCCCCTGTGCGGTACATGCGTGCACCGCGGGGCCCGAAGGGATCGGCGACGAAGCGAGCGGCAGTCAGATCTTCTCGTCCGAGATAGCCTCGGGTGACACCCTTCCCGGAGATGTACAGCTCACCCGCGACACCTGCCGGGACCGGCCGCAGCCAGTGGTCGAGGACCCGCACGCGCGTGCCCGGCGTGGGTCCGCCGATGGTCACCGTGTCGCCGGTGATGCGTGCGGAAGTGGCGTCGACGGTGCATTCGGTGGGCCCGTAACAGTTCGTCGCCACGACGTCGGCTGCCGCCAGGCGCCGCCACAGTCCGGCGCTCACCGCCTCTCCACCCACGGTCACGAGTGCGGGTGTGTGACGGCCGGATTCGAGGAGACCGGCGTCGATCAGGCGGTGCATGAGGACGGGAACGGTGTCGACGTAGTCGATGCCGTGGGTGCGCACGTAGTCGACGAGATGGTCGACGTCGGCGCGGAATTCGTCGGGGACGACGTGCAGCACATGCCCTTCGAAGAGCCAGGTGAGTGCGGCGACGGCGGAGTCGAAGGCGAACGGATAGGTCAGCAGGACGTGCCACTGCCCGTCGCGCGGTGTGCGCGGGGAGCACTGCATCGGGCCGACTCGCTGGGCGGCGTGCAGATCGGCGAGGTTGGCGTGGGTCACGGCCACGCCCTTCGGCAGCCCGGTCGACCCGGAGGTGTAGACGACGTAGGCCAGGTGGTCCGGACGCAGCGGAGCGTGCCGGTCCGCATCCGTGAGCGGGGTGGCCGGCCGTGCTGCGAGCGCGGACTCGACCGCCGGCTCGTCGAGACTCAGCACCTCGATCCCGGTGAGCACATCGCCGAGGGTGTCACGCAGGGCTTCCGTGGTGACGACCAGACGCGGTGCGGCATCGGTGACCATGTGCCGGAGCCGGTCGACGGGATAGGAAGGATCGAGCGGCAGGTAGGCGCCTCCGGCGGTCAGGACCGCGACGATCGATTCGACCATCCTGCCGGTGCGGGGCAGGAGCAGGCCCACACGATCGTCGGGGCGTACCCCGTGCTCGACGAGCAGCCGGGCGAGTCGCGCCGAGGCGGCACCGAGTTCGCCGAAGGACGACGACCTTTCTCCGCACACCAGCGCCGGGCGTTCGGCGTCGGCGGTGAACCGTTGCGCGAGCACATCGGTGACGGTGACCTCGGACGGTGCGGCGGGGGCGGTGGACCAGTCGCCCAGCACCCGCTCCCGGTCGGCGGGCGCCGACACGTCGAGAGCTGCGATGCGGCCGTCGGGTCGGGCACACAGAGCCTCGAGGATCGCGATCAGCCGGGCACCCAGGACGGCGGCCTCGACCGCGCCGATCAACGACGGCCGGTGGTCGAGTTTGACGACGAGCCGGTCCGCCATTCCGGCCGTGAGCACCAGTGGATAGTTGGTCGCGTCCCGTCCGTCGATCCCCGTGATGGCCACGCCCCCGGCGCGCTGTGCTCGTTCGAGGGCGTCGCGGTCGACGGGATAGCTCTCGAAGACGGTGAGGGTGTCGAACAGTTCGCCGACACCCAGCGCACGTTGCACCTCGGACAGACCGAGATACTGGTGGTCGACGGTGCGCGATTGTTCGAGTTGCACACGCCGCAACGTCTCGGCGACGGTCGCGCGGGGATCGAGCCGCACGCGCACCGGCACGGTGTTGATGAACAGGCCGACCATCGATTCCACGCCCACCAGCTCCGGTGGACGGCCCGAGACCGTCGCACCGAAGACGATGTCGTCGCGACCGAGCAGACCGGACAGGAGCATCGCCCAGGCGGTCTGCAGCACCGTGTTGAGGGTGACGCCCACGGTGCGGGTGAGCGCGGACAGCGAGGCGGTGAGCTCCTCCGGAACCGTCACCTCGAGTTCCTCGCACCGTTCCGCCGAACGGGTGGAGCCCGGCGGCGCCACGAGGGACGCCTCGGTCACACCGTCGAGCGCCTCACGCCACAGCGACCGCGCGGCGTCGTGATCCTGCCGGCCGAGCCACGCGAGGTAGTCCCGATAGGGGCGTACGGACGGCAGCGCTGCCGCCGACCCGCCGGCGGCGTAGATCTCGAGGAGTTCACGCACCAGGATCGGGGACGACCACCCGTCGACGACGATGTGGTGTGCGGTGAGCAGAAGGCGCACCTCGTCGGGGCCGAAACGCACGAAAGTCCAGCGCACGAGCGGCGGCTGGGTGAGATCGAACCACTCGTGCAGGTCCGCTTCGACGATCCGGTCGAGACGCCGCTCCGCGTCGGCGCCGTCGAGCGCCGACAGATCCTCGGTGCGCCACGGGCATTCGACACCCGCCACCACGAGTCCGGCGGTGCGGCCGTCCTTGCGTGGCCGGAAGCAGGTGCGCAGGGCCGCATGCCGGTCGAGCAGCGCCTGTGCCGACATCCGAAGCCGCTCCTCGTCCACTATGCCCGTCAGGCGCACCACCGATTGCACCGTGTACGCATCGGGATCGGTGGCGCGCGCGGAGTCGTCCGGCGCCGCAACCGTGCTCAGGTAAAGCAGTCCCTCCTGCAACGGTGAGAGCGGAACGATGTCTTCGAGCGCAGTGGAACGGGTCATCAGTGGCTTTCGTTACGGTTACGGGCAATTCGGGGCACGACGACCACGGCCCCCGAGTCGGGGACGTCGGGGGCCGTTCGTCTGTGTCGCGGGTGTTCCTCCGCGACGCGCTGTTACTGCTGCTGGTTCGCCGGGAGCTTCTCGAGTTCGGCTTCGATGGAATCGAGTGCGAGCAGAGCGGTTTCGTAGGTCGCTGCGCTGGAGTGCTTGACGGCGACGAGGTTGCCGGCCTTGACCGCGGGCAGTTCCTGCCACAGCGGCGAGGCGAACAGTTCTTCCAGCTCGGGAGTGAGCGATCCGTCGGCTTCCACGCCGTAGACGATCACGTCGGCATCGGAGAGGTTCTCGGGCAGCTGCTCGACCGAGAGGTACTCGGCGTGGACGTCCGCGGGATCGGCCGGCTCACCGGGGAAGTCGAAGCCGAGGTCGTCGAACAGGTTGGTGGTGTACGAGGACGCGTACTCGCGGCTGAATTCGCCGGGCTCGGTGCCGCAGACGCTGCACACGCCGGCGAACTTCAGTCCGCCGAGGGTGTCGGCGTACTTCTCGGAGATCTCGGCGGTGCGGGCCTCGTACTCCTTCTTGAACTCTCCGTAGGAGTCGCTGACGTTCGCGGCGTCCGCGTACTGCTCGCCGAGTTCGCGCCACTCACCGGGAACCGTGAGCCCGAGGAAGACGACGGGGGCGAGCGCCTCGAGCTTGGCCGTGTCGACCTGCTCCTGCACGCGGGCCGGGACACCCATGATGATGAGATCGGGATCGGCGGCGGCGACGGCCTCGTAGTTGATCTCGGACACCGAACCGTCCGGAGCCACCTTGGGCAGGGCCTCGTATGCGGCGAGGGTCTCCTCGTCCATGTTGTCGAGCTCGCGGCTCCACTCGCACACCGCGACGAGGTCGGCGCCCGCCTGGATGAGCGGGAGGGTCGCGTAGCCGCATGCGACGATCCGCTGCGGATCCGCCGGGATCTCGATGCTGCCGTTCTGCGCCTCGAAGGTGCGGGTCGCGGCCGACTCGGTTCCGCTCTCGGTGCCGCTGTCACCGTCACCGTCGCTCGAGCATCCCACCAATCCGACGGCCAGCAACGCTGCCGCGCCGAGCGCCAGAGCGCTCCGCGCGCGCTTCCGTTCCAGAACCCGCATCCTTGTTCTCCCAAATTCTTCGCCGGAACGCGTTGTCCCGGTCACGATTGGTTAGGCTAACCGAAAGCCGCCGCGCCGCCAAGAGCTTCGCGTCAGCCGAATTCCAGCGCGAAATCGTCGATCTCCGCCTGATCCAGATCGCCGAGCGTCAGGTCCGAGGGTGTGAACCCGCCGGCATCCTCGTGCGCGGAGTGCCGGGCCAGAGCCGCCAACGCGGCGATCCACTCGTCGGCGAGCGCTGCGACCGTGGCGCCGGAGACCAGCGCGGGGCTGTACCCGAACGTCCCGCGCAGAACCGGTGCATCACCGGAATCGTCGGTGAACACCCCGATCTCGACGGCATGAGCGACCGGCATGGCGGCCTCGGTCGCGCCCCCGAGCGCAGTGCTCTCCGGGGCACTCGACCAGGCCTGCCCCTCGGTCTCCCCGAGAGTGAACCGGCCGAGATAGTTGAACCCCACGTCGACGGTGCCGGCGGTCGCCAGTTCCGACCTTCCGACCGGATCGAGGTGCCGCAACATGCCGAAGCCGATTCCGCTGTCCGGGATTTCCCGCAACTGTTCCTTGACCCGTTTCAGCGCGTCACCGGCACTCGTGCCCCCGGCGTAGGCGTCGGCGATGTCGAGTCCACCGACCTCGAGCCGCACCGGATAGAGGGTCGTGAACCACCCCACGGTGCGGGACAGGTCCGCACCCGGCACCGCCTGCTCCTCACGGCCGTGCCCCTCGAGGTCGACCGCGACCGCACCCTCACCGCAGACCCGCGCCGAGGCCAGCGCCAGTGCGGTGAGCAGGACATCCTCGACCCCGGCGTGGAAACGCTCCGGGACGGTGGTCAGCAGGGCATCCGTGACATCGGCCGGGATCTCGACCTGCACTCTCTCGGTCTCCGCCATGGTGTGCCGCACCGGATCCGGCTCATCCGAGGCCACGCGCACACGACCCGCCGGAGAGAGGATCCGCCGCCACAGGGACAGTTCGGACCTGCGCGCCGGCGCTGCGTCGAGCAGTCCTCGGGCCCAGCGTCGCAGCGAGGTGGCCGCGCGGACCGGTGCCACACCGCCGACGGCCCCGGCGAGATCGGGCACCAGGATGCGCCACGAGACACCGTCCACGACGAGATGGTGCACGGCGACGAACACGCGTCCCGGAAGGCCGGACCCCGCATCGAAGAAGATCACACGAACGAGCACGCCCGAAGCGGGATCGAGTTCGGCATAAGCGGCGTCGGTCGCGGCGATCACCGCATCCTCGATGTCGGCCGACCCGGAGACGTCCACGCGGGTCACCACCTCGGCGGCATCGACGGCGCCGACCGGCCGGATGTCGAGTACTCGCGTCCGGTCGTCGAACATCGCCCGGAGCGCGTCGTGCGTGTCGAGCAGTGCCTGCACCCCCTCGGTCAGCGCGTCGAGGGTGAGTCCGGCGGGCGCGAGCAGCAGCCTCGACTGGGCGTACCGGGCGTAGGGCCCACCACGGTCGAGCATGTCGTGGACGATCGGCGTCGCGGGCACCTCACCGAGCGCGGCTTCCACGTCGACCGCGCCGGGACCGTCCTCGATCTCCGCGACGCGGGCGAGGCCCGCCGAGGTCCGGTGTTCGAAGACGTGCCGGGCGGTGAATCGGATCCCGGCCGCGCGCGCCGCGGACACCAGCTGGATCGAGACGATCGAATCGCCACCGAGAGCGAAGAAGTCGTCGTCGGGCCCGACCGCGTCGAGTCCGAGCACACGCGCCACCAGCTCACACAGACGTCCCTCGAGGCCGTCCGCGGGAAGCCGGCGCTCGGCGGTCGGCGCGAACACCGGTTCCGGCAGCGCCTTGCGGTCGATCTTGCCGTTGCGGGTGACCGGCAGTTCGTCGAGTACGACCGTCACGGCCGGAACCATGTAGTCGGGAAGCCGGTCCGCGACATATACCCGCAGTGTGTCCGGGTCCGCCGTCCCCGAGGCATAGGCGACGAGGCGTTTACGGCCCGGTTCGTCCTCACGGACCACGACGGCTGCGGCCGTCACCTCCGGATGTCCGCCGAGAACGGTCTCTATCTCCCCGAGTTCGATCCGGAAGCCGCGGATCTTCACCTGGTCGTCCGTCCGGCCGAGATAGTCGAGCACCGCACCGTCGGTCTCGGACACCCTCCAGCGCACCAGATCACCGGTGCGGTACAGACGCTCGCCGGCGGCACCGAAGGGATCGGCCACGAACCGTCCCGCAGTCTGTGCGAACCGCCCCAGATATCCGCGGGCGACGTGCGGGCCGCCGACGTACAGTTCGCCCGCCACTCCCGGCGGAACCTGCCTCAGGAAACGGTCGAGGACGTAGACCCGTCCGCCGGGGATCGGCGTTCCGATGTTCGGAGCGCTTCCCGGGGTGAGCACGGCACCGGTCGAATCGACGGTACATTCGGTGGGCCCGTACATGTTGTTCACGCGCACATCGGCATTCGCCGCCAGGTGTGACCACAGTTCGCCGGGGACCGCTTCCCCGCCGAGCACCATCGACTCGGGCCGGTGGGGAGCGTCCGGATCGAGGAGCCCTTCGGCGATCAACCGGGTGGCGAGCACCGGTCCGCAGTCGAGCGCGTCGATGCGGTGGTCGCGGACGTAGCGGACGATCTCACCGGCATCCGCCATGAGGTCTTCGGCGAGCACGTGGACGACATGGCCACCGAGCATCGCGAGCAGCGGCTCGATCGACGAGTCGAAGGCGAAGGTGTAGCTCAGCAGCACCGCGCGCCGTCGCGTCCCCGGATCACCGACGGTGCGGGTGCGCACCGTCTCCCACAGGTTCACCACGCCGCGGTGAGATACCGCCACGCCCTTGGGAGTGCCTGTCGAACCCGAGGTGTACACGATGTACGCGGTGTTGCCCGGCCGCACGATGGACGGGAGACCGGTCCCGGGCCGATCGTCCGCTGCGGCGAGGCGGTCGGCGTCGAGCACCGTGCTCACACCGGCATCACGGATCATGTACTCGTTGCGCTCGGCGGGCTGTTCCGGATCGAGTACCAGATAGGCCCCACCCGACTTCCAGACACCGAGGATCGCCGCGACCAATATCGCTTCCCGCGGAAGGCTCAGGCCCACCACGGTTTCCGGCCCCACACCGTTCGCGGCGAGATGGCGCGCGATGCGGTCCGACCACGCGTCGAGCTCGCCGAAGGTCATCCGCGCGGACGGTGTCACCAGCGCGATCTCGTCGCGGAACTGCTCCACGGTGGTCCCGAACAGTTCGGGCAGGCTGCCCGGCGCCTCCGGGCTCGGAGCCGGTGCGGCGCCCTCACCTGCGCCCAGCACTTCTCGTTCCGCCTCGGTGAGCAGATCGAGGTGCGAGAGCCTGGCCTCCGGGTCGGCGCACAGCGCCTCGAACGCGCGCACGACCCGCGCTGCGAAGGCGGCGGCGGACGACTCGTCGAACAGATCCCGCGCGTATTCCACCCGCACGCAGAGCTCGCCGCCGGCCTCCTCGATCACGTCGAAGGTGAGGTCGAACATGGCGGTGTCGTTCGCGACGAACGAGGGAGTCGGTGCGAGATCGTCGAATCCCGTGATCGCCGGCGGACTCTGGTACTGGACCATCACCTGGAACAGCGGGTGTCTCGCCGCACTGCGCTCGGGGTTGACGGTCTCCACCACGCGATCGAAGGGAACGTCCTGGTGCGAATAGGCGGCGACATCGCAGTCCTTGATGCGGCCCAGAAGTTCCCGCACGGTGGGATCACCCGACAGGTCGGTGCGCAGCACCACCATGTTGACGAAGAATCCCACGAGATCGTCGAGTTCCGGCGCGGGACGACCGGCCGTGGGCGACCCGAGCGGAATGTCCTCCCCCGCACCGCTGTGAGCGAGGGCGAGCGCCACCGCGGCGTGCACCATCATGAACATCGTGGTGCCGGTGGCGCGTGTCGTCTCACGGATTCCACTCGCGAGACCGGCCGGAATCCGGTGTTCGACACCGCCGCCCGCATAGGACGCCACCGCCGGGCGCGGGCGGTCGACGGGAAGATCGAGTTCTGCCGGGAGACCGTCGAGTTCTCGGCGCCAGAAGTCCAGTTGGCGGGCAACGAGAGACGATTCGTCGGCGGGATCGCCGAGGAGCTCGCGTTGCCAGATCGCGTAGTCGGCGTACTGCACCGGCAGCGGATCCGGATCGTGGAATCCGCCGCGCACGTGCGCCGAGTAGAAGCTGCCGAGATCCCGCAGCAGCAAGGGCGTGGACAGTTCGTCGCTGGCGATGTGGTGGGCGAGTACGAGCATGACGTGCTCGTCGGGCGCGATCGTGAACAGCCGGATACGCAGCGGTATCTCGCGTTCGAGGTCGAACGCGTGCCGCGCCTCGGAGTGCAGCCGGCCGGCGAGATCCTCCCGGTCGACGGACTCGGCCGCGAACGGCACGGCCGAGGGGTCGTGAGGCAGTACGCGCTGCATCCCGGCACCGTCGCGCTCGACGAGCACGGTCCGCAGGCTCTCGTGACGCACGAGAACATCGGAGACCGCGCGCCGCAGGGCATCCGGGTCGACGTGCCCGTGCAGCGTCACCGTGATCGGCACGTTGTAGGTGGGGCTCGGCCCTTCCATGCGGTACATGAACCACAGGCGTTGCTGCGCGTACGACATCGGCGCGAGTTCGGTGTCGCCGCGAGGAACGAGCAGGGGCCGCGCAGGACCGGCCGCGTCGGCACCACCGGACTGCTCGCAGTGGGCCGCGAGATCCACGACCTGCGGATTGTCGAAGATCGTGCGGATGGGCAGGTCGGCACCGAGTTCGTCCCGGATACGGGCGAGCAGTTTCGCCGCGCTGAGCGAATGGCCGCCGAGCGCGAAGAAGTCGTCGTCCGCGCCGACCGTCTCGAGCCCCAGGATGTCGGCGTAGATCCGGCACAGGGCCCGCTCGACATCGGTCTCGGCTGCACGGGACGAGACCAGTGACGCGAAGTCCGGCTCCGGCAGAGCTTTCCGATCGAGCTTGCCGTTGGAGGTCAGCGGCATCTCGTCGAGGACGACGAGTGCGGCGGGCACCATGTAGGCCGGCAGGAACTCCGAGACGATACGACGGGCCTCGGACGGCTCCGGGACGTCCTGCCCGACCAGATAGCCGACGAGTTGTGCGGCGCCCGAGGGATCGGTGCGCACCACGGTTGCGGCCCGGGCGACACCGGGAATGCGCAGGAGAGCGGTATCGATCTCCCCGAGTTCGATGCGGAACCCCCGGACCTTCACCTGGTTGTCGACGCGACCGCGGTACACGAGGCGACCGTCCTCGGTCCACTGCACGAGATCGCCGGTGCGATACAACCGCGCATAGGCACCCGAAGCTTCCGGGCAGAACGGATTCGCGACGAATCTCGTCGCGGTGAGCGCGGGCGCGTCGAGATAACCCCGGACGACACCCGGCCCGGCCACGTACAGCTCCCCCTCGGTTCCGGCCGGAACCGGCGCGAGTCCCGCGTCGAGGACGTAGACACGCAGATTGGCCACGGGCCGGCCCACGACGGGGGTCTCGGCATCGGCCACCTCCGCGACCAGCACATCGACACTGCACTCGGTGGGGCCGTAGAAGTTGAAGGCCGCACCCCGGCGTTCGCGCAGTCGTCTCCACAATCTCTCGGAGACCGCGTCACCGCCGAACCCGAGGGTGGGCACGGTGCCGTCCGGGAAGAGTCCGTCGTCGACGAACTGCTCGAGTTGGCTCGGCGAGAACTCGACGAAGTCCCATCCCTCGTCGAGTGCACGGCGTGCGAGCGCGACCGGATCGCGCTGCGTCGTCTCGTCGACGATGTCCACGGTGTGTCCGGCGAGCATCCACAGCAGCGGTTGCCACGACGCGTCGAAGGCCAGCGACCAGGCGAGTCCCAGCCGGACGGTGTCGCGGCCGGCCTCACGGGCCGCGCGGGTGAACACCTGTGCGCGGTGACTGTGGAACAGATTCACCAGGCCGCGATGGGGAACCACCACACCCTTGGGCCTGCCCGTGGAGCCCGAAGTGTGAATGACGTAGGCGATCGAATCGGCGGACAGCGGACCACGCTCCGAGGGGGCGAGCGGTGTGTCGGGCACGGCGTCGAGGTCGAGGTCTTCGAGCACGAGACGGCTCGGACCGCCCGCGACCTCGGCCACCCGGTCGTCGGTCACGCGCGCGGTGAGGACACAGGCCGGAGCGGTGGAGCCGAGGATGTGGGCGAGGCGTTCGAGAGGCTGGTCGACGTCGAGCGGAATGTAGGCGGCGCCGGTCTCGAGGACGGCGTGGATGGCGACCAGCGCGTCGACGGTGCGGGGCAACGCGAGCGCGACCCGCGCTTCCGGTCCGCGCAGGTCGAAGTGCGAGACGAGATACCGCGCCAGACGGTGGACCCGCGCACCGAACTGCGCGTAGCTGAGCGTCTCGCGGGCGTCCGCGGCCGCCGGGTCGTCGGGCGCGGCCTCGATCCGCATGCGCAGCAGGTCGACGAGTGTCAGGTCCGGATCGAACGGGATGTCCGGGCTGTGACTCCAGCGGTCGACGATCGTCCGCCGCTCCTCGTCGCCGATGATGGGCAGTTGTGCGAGCGGGGTGTGCGGATCCCGGTCCGCCACCGAGTTGAACAGCATGTCGAGGCGGTCGGCGTGGGCCTTCAGATCCACGTCGGTGTAGACGTCGGCGTCGGCGTCGACGAACACCTCGAGTCCGGCGCTGCCGTCGAGCGGACGGACCGTGACCATGAAATCCTGCAGCGGCCCTCGGGCCACCGAGTGCACCGAGGCGCGGATGTCCCCGAACCGGAGCGAGTCACCGAAGGGCTTGACGTTGACCGAGGGTCCGATGACGCCGCGTGACCCGGCCGGCAGGTGCAGATCGCGTTGGATGTCCTCGGTGCGATAACGGTAGTGCTTGCGGCACAGGGCCACTCCGTCCCGCACCTGTCCGACGAGATCCACGAGGCCGATCGATGCGGTGGGCCTCAGCCGCAGGGGGACGACGTTGACCGCGGTGACGGGTACCTTCAGGGCCGCCGACCCGAGGCGGTTCATCACGGGGAAGCCGAGAGTGACGTCCTCCTGCCCGGTCGCGCCGCGGAGATATGCCCCCACGAGAGCGGTGACCGCATCACCCCAGCTCGCCCCGGCCTCCTTGCCCAGCGCCACCAGCGCCCGGTGCCGATCGGCGTCGAGAGTGAACCGCACGGCACGGGATCGACGGGCGATGCCGCCGGGGCCGGGCCGCAAGGCGACGGCCTCGTCGACGTCCGCGAGGTACTCGCCCCAGAAGCGGCGATCGGTCTCGAAATCGGCGGAGCCACGATAGTCCGATTCCTCCCGTATCACCGGTTCGAGCGGATCGAACGGGGCGACACGGGGTTCCGTGCCGGCGACCAGTGCGGTGTACCGCTCGGCGATCCGCCTGTTGAACAGCGAGAAGCCGAAGGCGTCGAGGACGATGTGATGCGCCCGGAGGTAGACGACGACGTGATCGGCCGCCAGGCGCAGCAGGGCCGCCCGGACGCAGGGATCGACCGCCAGGTCGACGGGCCGGGCGAGGTCCCGGGTCATCCACTCGTGGGCGGCGGCCCAGGGGTCCGCGGCGTCCGTCAGGTCGACGGTCGGCGCCAGATCCAGCCCGCGCCCACCGGGAATCTGGACGACCGTACCGTCGGGCAGGGACTCGAACGCGGCGACCAGCACCTCGGCGTCGCCGGCGGCTCCGTATACCGCTGCTGCCAGCGCTTCCTCGTCGACCTCGCCCCGCAATTCGATGCACTCGGATGTGTTGAACAGCGGGTTGTCGGGGTCCAGCTGCTGGGCGAACCATACGCCCGTCTGGGCGCGCGACAGGGCGAGCCGTGAGGCGTCCGGGCCGGCAATGGGCACTGGAGATCCTCTTTCCTTCGGTCGAAACGATTGGGTCGGAACGGAATCCGCTCACCTGCGCACGACGGCGCCGAACGGAACAGTACCAAAGGTAAGCCTTACCGTATATGTTGCTCAGTGATCGCGTGTCCCGTTGGCGCAGTCGCCCAGCAGACCTCCACAACCGGAAGGTACGAGAATGCAAGTGCCGGTCGTCGGCGCAACCTCAACCGACCGGGCCGAACGGCCCGTCGCGCACCCCTTCGTCCTCTCACGCCCGCACGGCACCGTCGTCGCCGAAGGCGTCGCCGAGCAGTTCCGGTCCGCCTCCGACGCCGCGGACGCGCTTCGCGCCGGGCGGGTCCCCGCGATCGTCGGGGCGCTGCCGTTCGCTCCCGACCATCCCGCCGCGCTGACCGCACCACACCTCCTGCACCACTCCCCCGTTCCCTACGACCTACCGCCCGCCGAACTCCCGGCGATCACGATCGCCGGTGCGCTGCCCTCCGAAGACCAGCACGTCGACCGCGTCGAGACCGCGCTGCACCTGCTCCGCTCCGACGAGAGCGACCTGCTCAAGGTGGTGCTGGCCCGCGCGCTCGTGCTGCGCGCCGACCGCCCCGTCGAACCCCACGACCTGCTGGCGGCGCTCACACGTAACGACCCGTCGCGCAACGGTTTCGCCGTCGATCTCTCACCTGCCGGGGACGCCTGGTCGGGATACCGTCTCGTGGGTTCGAGCCCGGAGGTGCTGGTGCGGCGTCGCGGCGACCGGGTCACCGCACACCCGCTCGCCGGATCCGCTCCCCGCCACCGGGATCCCGAGATCGACCGCGCCACGGCCGACCGACTCGCCGCGTCGACGAAGAACCTCGCCGAGCATGCCCACGTGATCGACGCGATCCGCACGGCACTCGAACCGCTGTGCGCCGAGCTCGACATCCCCGAGCGTCCGTCGGTGACCGGCACGCGGCAACTGTGGCATCTCGGCACCCCCATCGAAGGACGGCTGCGCGATCCGGGCGTGACCGCACTCGACCTCGCTCTCGCGGTGCACCCCACTCCCGCGATCTGCGGCACGCCCACCGCGCTCGCCCGTGAACTCGTCCGCGACCTCGAAGGCGACCGGGGGTTCTATGCCGGCGCGCTCGGGTGGTGCGATGCAGACGGGGACGGCGAATGGATGGTGACCATCCGCTGCGCCGTCCTCGAACCCGACGGGCTCGGGCTGACCGCATATGCCGGCGGCGGTATCGTCGCCGATTCCGATCCTGCCGACGAACTCGCCGAGACCACCGTCAAGTTCGGCACCGTCCTCGACGCCCTGGGAGTCCTCCGTTGACCACGCCTGCATCACCGACCCCCGTCACCCTCGTCGTCGGGGCCGCGCAGGGCATCGGCCGCGCGACCGCCGAGACCCTCGCGCGCGGGGGTCACCGCCTCGTGCTCGCCGACCGCGATCCCGAAGGCCTGCGCAAGACCGCAGCGCTCCTGGACACGCCCGTCCCGGTCTACCCCGTCGACATCCGCGACAACGACGCCGTCGAGTACGTCGTCCACAGCATCGAGGCCGAGCACGGCCCGATCGCGCATCTCGCACACGTCGCGGGTGTCTTCACCACCGGATCGGTACTCGACTCGGATCCGCAGGACTGGCAGTACATCTTCGATGTCAACGTCACCGGAATGGTGTCGGTCCTGCGTGCGGTCGGGCGTGCCATGCGCGAACGCCGGTCGGGATCGATCGTCGTCGTCGGTTCCAACTCGGCGGGTGTCCCCCGCATGGACATGGGGGTCTACGGCTCGTCCAAGGCGGCCGCCACGATGATCGTCCGGGTGCTCGGACTCGAACTGGCGCGATACGGGATCCGGGCCAACGTCGTCGCTCCCGGTTCCACCGACACCGCGATGCAGCGGTCGCTGTGGACCGACCCGGACGACGACGCCGGCGTGCGGGGAGCCATCGAGGGGGATCTCTCCCAGTTCAAGGTCGGTATCCCGCTCGGCCGTATCGCCGACCCCGCCGACATCGCGGATGCCATCGAGTTCCTCCTCTCCGATCGCGCCCGCCACATCACCATGCAGGCGCTGTACGTCGACGGCGGCGCCACCCTCCGAGCCTGAACCCGCCCGATCGTCTCCGCCTCTTCCCGAAAGGATCCGTTCCGTGACAATCGGTCTCGCGCGCACTCCGCTCGCTGCCACCCCCCGCTACCCCGAGGAGTTCGCCGAGCGGTACCGCGCAGCCGGCTACTGGACGGACGAGACCTTCGGACAGTTCCTCCCTGCTCGCGCCGCCGACTTCGCCGAACGCACCGCTGTCGTCGGGAACGACGCCACGGGCACGCTGCGTCGCCTCACCTACGGCGAAGTCGACGACGCCGCATCCCGGATCGCCGGCGGGCTGGCGCAACTCGGGGTCGGGAAGGGAGATCGGGTCGTCCTGCAACTGCCGAACATCGTCGAGTACGTCGAGGTGCTCTTCGCGGTGTTCCGTCTCGGCGCCCTACCGGTCTTCGCCCTGCCCGCGCACCGAGCCTCGGAGATCGGTTACTTCTGCCGTTTCAGCGATGCCGCTGCCTACGTGATCGCCGCGGAGCACGGCGGGTTCGACTACCGCGTTCTCGCGCGGCAGATCACCGCGGAGACGGAACGCCCGCCCGCCGTCGTCGTGGCCGGGGACGCCGAGGAATTCGTTCCGCTCGCCTCGCTACGGGAGAACGATCCGGCCCCCATCGCGGAGAACGGCGCCGACACCGTTGCCTTCCTGCAGTTGTCGGGCGGTACGACCGGAACGCCCAAGCTCATCCCCCGCACCCACGCCGACTATCTGTATTCCGTGCGCGAGTCCGCCACGATCTGCGGGGTGGACGCCGACACCCGCATGCTGGTCGCCCTGCCCGCGGCCCACAACTTCCCGATGAGCTCTCCCGGGATCCTCGGCGTGCTGCACTCCGGTGGCACCGTCGTGCTCGCCCCCGATCCGAGCCCGGACACCGCGTTCGCGTTGATCGAGAGTGAGGGCATCACCATGGCCTCGCTCGTGCCGCCACTCGCACAGGCCTGGTTGTCGGCGCGGGCGCGCAGCGAACGGGATCTGTCGTCGCTCGCAGTACTGCAGGTGGGCGGCGCGAAGTTCCCCGCCGAGGCCGCCAAACGGGTCCGCCCGGAACTCGGCTGCACCCTGCAGCAGGTCTTCGGCATGGCCGAAGGACTGGTCAACTACACCCGTCTCGACGACGACGAGGACACCGTCGTCACCACCCAGGGCCGGCCGATCAGTCCGGACGACGAGATCCGGATCGTCGACGACGCAGGAGATCCCGTTCCCGTCGGCACGCCCGGGCACCTGCTCACCCGCGGTCCCTACACGATCCGCGGCTACTACAACGCACCCGAACACAATTCGACCGCGTTCACCGCCGACGGTTTCTACCGCACCGGCGACATCGTGCGTCTCACCGACCACGGTTACATCGTCGTCGAGGGCCGCGCGAAGGATCAGATCAACCGCGGGGGCGAGAAGATCGCCGCCGAGGAGGTGGAGAACCACCTGATCGCACACCCGGCGGTGCTCGACGCCGCGGTCGTGTCGATGCCCGACAAGTATCTCGGCGAACGGACGTGCGCCTTCGTCGTCACCGAGGGCGAGGCACCGAAAGCACTCGCACTCAAGACCTTTCTCCGGGAGCGGGGCCTGGCGGACTACAAGATCCCCGACAAGGTGCAGTTCGTCGACGCCTTCCCCGTCACGGGGGTGGGCAAGATCAGCCGGAACGAACTGCGGCGGGCTCTCGCTGCGACGCTGGAGAACTGACCTCGTCCTGCCCGAGCGGCCCGGCCCCGTGCCGTTCGGCGCGAGTGGCGAGGGCCGCGTACCTGCCACCGAGTGCGACGAGCTCGTCGTGCCGGCCGCGTTCGATGATCCGGCCGCGATCGAGCACCACGATCTCGTCGGCGTCGCGCACCGTGGACAGGCGGTGCGCGATGGTGATCGTCGTGCGGCCGGTGCGGGCCGCGTCGAGTGCCTGCTGGACGGCGCGTTCGGTGTCGTTGTCGAGCGCGCTCGTGGCCTCGTCGAGCACGAGGATGCGCGGATCGCGCAGCAGCGTGCGCGCGATCGCCATCCGTTGTTTCTCGCCGCCGGAGAAACGGTGCCCCCGGGCTCCGACGACCGTGTCGTATCCCTCGGGCAGCGAGACGATGAGGTCGTGGATGTGCGCTGCGCGCGCAGCGGCCTCGATCTCCTCGTCGCTCGCGTCGGGTTTCGCGTAGCGCAGGTTCTCGCGGACCGTCGCGTGGAGGAGATAGGTTTCCTGCGCCACCACGCCGACCAGTGCCGCGACGTCCGCGAGTCGCATGTCGCGCAGGTCGACACCGTCGATGCTCACGGATCCTCCGGTCGGGTCGTACAGTCGCGCCACCAGCGCGCCGAGGGTGCTCTTGCCGGAGCCCGTCTCCCCGACGAGAGCGATCTGCGCTCCGGCCGGAACGTCGAGGTCGATTCCGTCGAGCGCGTTCCGGTGTGCTCCCTCGTAGCGGAAGGTCACCTTCTCGAACCGCACCCGCCCCGCGACGTTCTCGGGATCCACTCGCGCGGGCTCCGCCGGATCGCCGATGTCCACGGGAAGATCGAGATACTCGAAGATCCGGCTGAACAGTGCCAGCGAACTGGTGACGGACACACCGACGTCGAGCAGGCTCATCAGCGGCCGGAACAACGCGCCCTGCAATCCGGTGAAGGCGACGAGCGTACCGATGGTCATGCCGCCGGAGGTGGCCGGTAGACCGGCGACGAGGTAGAGGACGGCAGGGATCGCCGAGAAGACGATGTTCATCGTGGCCATGCGCCAGCGACCGGACAACTGGGCGTGGACCTCGAGATCGGCGAGATCCTCCGACGTCCGCGCGAACTTGTCGGAGAGCACCGGACCGGTTCCGAGAGTCTTGACGAGCAGGATCCCGCTCACCGACAGCCCCTCGTCGATCTGGGACTGCATGTCGGCGAGCCTGCGCTGCTGGCGCGCTGTGACCGCCCGGCGCATCTGCGCGACGCGCCGGGTGAGCCAGATCGCGGGTGGCAGCACGATCAGCGAGAGCAGGGCGAGCCGCCAGCTCAGGACGGCCATCGCGACCGCTGTGCCGACGACGGTGGTGATATTGGCGGCGAGCGAGGTCGCCGTGTTGGTGACCACGGACTGCATACCGCCGATGTCGTTGGTCAGCCGCGACTGGATCTCCCCACCACGGGTACGGGTGAAGAAGCTCAGTGACTGCCGCTGCAGGTGGCTGAACACCTGGGTGCGCAGGCCGTGCATGACACGCTGGCCGACGGTCGTCGAGATCCACGTCTGCACGACGGAGAGCAGCGATCCGGCAACGGTGACGGCGAGCATGCCGCCGACAGCCCACAACAGCAGGCTCACGTTCTGGTGCGGGATGGCGTCGTCGATGACGGCGCGGACGAGGAAAGGGGTGGCCAGGGAGATCACCGACGAGGCGACGATGAGCGCGACGACCAGCGCGATCTTCCATCGGTAGGGAGCAAACAGGGCGCCGATGCGGCGCAGACTCACCGGCGATTCGCGGAGCTGTTCGAGATCCTTCTTGTCGATCTTGCCGCGGCGGCCCGGTCTGCCGCCTGGGCCGGGTGGGGGCTGCATCATGTGCGCCACCTCGATTCGTGATTCGTGAGTCGTACTTGTTGAGGTTGCCTCATTGAGAGGTAACCGTCAAGTGAGGTAGTCTGACGACATGCCCGACTCTCCCGTCGCACTGCGCGATCTGCTCATCACCACCACGCGCACGCTGCGGCGACGGTGGCACGGCATCCTGGCACCGTGGGATCTGTCGCCCCACGAACATCGGGCACTCGACGTGATCGGCCGGGCCGGCGAACCCATCCGCCTCGGCGTGGTGGCCCGGGCACTGCGCATCGCTCCCCGCTCGGCCACCGAGGTCGTCGACCGCCTCGAATCCCGGGGCCTGACCGAGCGGCTCCCCGACCCCGCCGATCGGCGCGCGGTGTGCGTCCGGCTCACCGAACTCGGACGCGAGACCCGCGCCGAACTCGAGTCCGCGCGCGATGCCCAGGCCGTCGAGGTCTTCGCGCGACTCGACTCCCACGAACGAGCCGAGCTCGCTCGCCTGCTGCACAAGCTCGTCGACGATCTGCCGCACTGATCTCCGCCTTCCAGGGATACTCACATTCCCGACGGCTGCGACGTCTACCTGTCGTAGTGTCCGGGCCGAAGCGTGGGCCGAATCGTGGAAGGAACACCCGTGACCGTCACACGATCCCTGCAGTCGCGCGTGGACGAACTCGCCTGGCCCGAGCTGGTGAGCGCACTCGACGCGAACGGTTGCGTGCAGACCGGTCCACTGTTGAGCAGCGACGAATGTTCGGCTCTCGCCGCCCTGTGGGACGACGAGACCCTCTTCCGCACCACGATCGACATGGGCCGCTACCGGTACGGACACGGCACGTACCGGTATTTCGGGCGGCCCGTCCCCGACCTCGCCACCCAGCTCCGCTCGGCGTTCTACCGGCACCTCCTCGGCACTGCGCGCTCCTGGGCCGAACGTCTCGGCGATCCCGCTCCCTGGCCCGACGACTTCGGCGACTGGCTCGGGATGTGCCATCGCGCCGGACAGACCGAGCCCACCCCTCTGATGCTGCGCTACACCGCCGGCGACTGGAACGCCCTGCACCGGGATCTCTACGGCGACCTCGTGTTCCCGCTGCAGGTCGTGATCGGCCTCGACCGGCCGGGCGTCGATCACACCGGCGGCGAGTTCCTCCTCGTCGAACAACGCCCCCGCGCACAGTCGCGTGGCACCGTCACGATGCTCGAGCGGGGTCACGCTCTGATCTTCACCACTCGTGACCGTCCGATCCGTTCGGCGCGGGGATGGTCCCGGGCACCCGTGCGTCACGGGGTGAGCACTGTCCGCTCCGGCCTACGGCGCACCCTCGGTCTCGTCCTGCACGATGCAGCCTGAGACCGGCACGGGGGGCCGGACGCGCGTCACCGTTCGAAGAAGCGTCGGGGATTGTCGACGAGCATCGTGGTGATCTGTTCGTCGGTCACACCCCGTTCGCGCAGGGCCGGCAGCACATCGTCGCTGATGTGGTTGTAGTTCCAGTTGGGCACGGCCGCCTGCTTCACATCGTGGGGGAACCAGTCGATGAAGCACGACGCGTCGTGCGAGAGCACCATCCGCTCGGTGTAACCGTGCTCCACCAGGGCCGCCACGGTGTCGACGCGCTGCTCGAACGGCAGCAGCAGGTCGAGCCCGAAACGGTCCATTCCCAGAATCGATCCGGCGTCGGCGATCCGGCGCAGATGGTCCAGATCGGTCGAGTCGCCGCTGTGCCCGATCACCACCTTGGTGAGGTCCACGCCTTCCTCCGCGAGCACTCGTTGCGCCACCTCTCCCGAGCCGGTGTGCGGGTTCGTGTGCACAGTGATCGGCACTCCGGTCTCGACGTGCGCCTGCCCCACCGCCCGCATCACCCGCTCGACCCCCGGTGTCAATCCTGGAACTTCGATGGCGCACTTGAGCATTCCGGCGCGCACTCCCGTACCGGCGATCCCCTCCCGGATGTCCTTCACGAACAGCTCGGTGAGCGGCTCCGGACCGTCGACGAGCAGTCCCGGCCCGACGTTGTGGAATTGGAACGGCAGGTCGTTGTAGGTGTACAGGCCGGTCGCGACCACGATGGCGAGGTCGGTCCGCTCCGCGACGCGCTGGATCCGCGGGATGTATCGCCCCAGACCCACCACCGTCGGATCGACGATCGTGTCGATGCCTCGCTCGGAGAGCGCCTGCAATTTCTCGACGGCATCCTCGACACGTTCGTCCTCGTCCCACGCGCTCGGATAGTCGGGGAAGTTGCTGCGGATCTCCTCGCCGAGCACGAAGACGTGCTCGTGCAGGAGGACTCTGCCCAGACGGCTCGTCTCGAGGGGGCCGCGCACGGTATCGACGGAAGTCATGTCCGCAGACGTTAGGCCACTGCCCGCGGTGTGCGAGCAGGTTTCGCGAACCGGGAGAATCTCACCCTCGGAGGGCTTCCTGGTAGCGGCGCATCCCCCGCAACCAGCGGTCGTAGTCGGCGCCCTTGCTCCGGTACATCTCGAGGACTTCCGGATGCGGAAGGATCAGGAAGTGCTCCTCCTCCATCGCCGCGAACACCGTCTCCGCGACGTCCGACGGTTCGAGGACCGGGCCTGCGGTCGTGACGGCACGAGTGGCGAGTTCGCCGAGGGCGTGGCCGGATTCGTCTCCCGCATACAGCAGCGCCGTGTTCACGCCCATCGGGCACAGACAGCTCACCCGCACCCCCTGGTCGCCGTAGGTCACCGACAGCCATTCGGCGAACCCCACCGCAGCGTGCTTGGTGACCGAATAGGTGGCCGAGCCGAGTTGCGTCAGCAGTCCCGCCGCCGAGGCGGTGCTGACGAAATATCCCTCGCCCCGCTCGACCCAGCGCGGCACCAGCAGCCGTGCCGCACGAATGTGCGCGCGGAGGTTGACGTCCAGGGATTGCTCCCACACCGAATCCTCGACATCGAGACCGGGCAGGCCCGTCACGCCGGCGTTCGCGAAGTACAGATCGACGGGACCGAACTCCGCTTCGGCACGCTCGACGAGACCACGGATGTGTTCTTCGTCGGAGACATCGGCGGCCACCGCGACCGCGCTCCCCGGCACCTTCTGCACGAGCGCCCCGACGACCTCCTGTGCCGCCTGCTCATCGAGGTCGGCGACCACCACTCGTGCACCCCGTTCGACGAGTCCGGCAGCGAGAGCACCGCCGATACCACCGCCTCCGCCCGTCACGACGGCCACTCTGCCTTGGACCTTCACCGTTTCCACCTCCGCATCCGCCGATCCGCCGCACCCTACGGCACAGTGGGGGTATCGACCCGTTTCCGCATCCACCCACACCTACGGAAGGCCGAGCATCAGAGATGGACCACCTGTTCTCCGTCTCCCGTCCCCGGCGCACGATCGCGCCGGGTGCAGTACACATACCCGGCTGGCTCTCCACGAATCGGCAACGCGAACTCGTCGAACAGTGCCGCGAGTGGGCTCGTCCCCCCGCCCCGATGCGCCGGACCGCCCTGCCCGGAGGTGGACGGATGTCGGTGAGCACGGTGTGCCTCGGATGGCACTGGTCGCCTTATCGCTACACCCGCACCGCCGTGGACGTCGACGACGCCCCCGTTCCACCTGTCTCCCCCACGCTCGTGGACCTCGGGCGCCGTGCCGTCACAGATGCCTACGACGACCCCGCGGCCGGGCGGGCGTACGAACCCGACACCGCGCTGATCAATTTCTACGACCCCGCTGCGCGGATGGGGATGCACCGGGACAAGGACGAGCGGGTGAACGCCCCGATCGTGTCGATCAGCCTCGGGGATGCGTGTCTGTTCCGGTTCGGGAACACCGAATCGCGGGGGCGACCGTACACCGACGTGCGCCTCGAATCCGGTGATCTGTTCGTCTTCGGTGGCCCGTCGCGGTTCGCCTTCCACGGGGTGCCGCTGATCCACCCCGGTACCGGGAATGCGGAGTGCGGGCTGACCGGAGGCCGCCTGAACATCACCTTGCGAACCACCGGACTGACCTAGCGGCCCGCGAGAATCGGGGGCGAAGTCCCGGTTGTATCGTCGGGGCATGAGCGTCGACTCCCCGGTCCCACACCTCCCGGCCTCCGGCGACGATCCTCTCGCACTCGATCGTCAGGTGTGCTTCGCTCTCGCGGTGGCGAATCGCGCGGTGCTCGCGGTCTACCGGCCCATCCTCGACAAGCTGGGACTGACCCATCCGCAGTATCTGGTGATGCTCGCCCTGTGGGAGCATTCGCCGCTGACGAGCAAGCAACTCGGCCGGTTGCTCCAGCTCGACTCGCCCACTCTGTCGCCCCTGCTCAAGCGGCTCGAAGCATTGGGACTGCTCACCCGGCGACGCAGCGCTGCCGACGAACGACAGTTGGTCGTCGAACTCACCGACGCCGGCCACGCATTGCGCAGCGAGGCCGAGTCGGTGCCCGGGCAGGTGGTCGACGCGCTGGGTGTCGAACTCGACGAGCTCGAGAACCTGCATGCCGTGCTCGTGCGGGTGAACGCGGCAGCGCTGAAGGCCGGGGCGCTCTGAACCAGCGCCCCGGGCCGCGTCAGCGATGCGCGAGCAGCGGGACCGATGCCTCGCCCGTGTACACGAGGAACGTGAACGACTCCTGGAAGTACAGGTTCACGGTCTCGCTGTCGTGCGAGAGATATCCGATCGACAGATCCTGACCGACCTGCAGGTCGTAGTCGCCACCGCGAGTGGTCAGCACGAAGGCGCCGTCGATCGCGGGTGCCCAGATGATGTCGCCGTCGATGAGGCGGCGCAGCTGCTCACGGATCGGGTAGCCGTGATCGGATGTCTCGCTGACCTTCGTGAACTCGTCGGCGCCGAGCAGGATCGAGTACGGGCCTCCGACACCGGCGAGGCGCAGTTGCGACAGCGCCTGGCTGATGACCTCGGGGACGTCGCGGGGGTCCTCGGGCAATTGCAGGGACATGTTCGACGACGACGCGCGGATCCCCTCGATGCCGGCCGCCGCGTAACCCTCGAAGATCGCGCGGTCCTCGGCGAAAGCGATCTGACGGGCCGCCTCCTTGACCGGATCGAGATCGATGTCGTGGGCGCCGCGCTCGACGTTGTCGATCTCCTCACGCGACAGGCTGAACGGCACGCGCAGTTCGACGACCGGCGCGACGCGGTGCTGGCGTGCCCGGACTCCGGGAGCCGGGGATTCGATCTCGCGGGTGCGACCGAGACCCACCGCCGCGAAATCTGTGCCGTGCGGACCGGAGAAGTCGACGACGGTGCGTCCTGCGACGTGTCGCTTGAAGGTGCGCGCCGCCTCTTCCTCGATTTCGGCCCAGGCCGCCTCGGAAATCGGGGCGAGGTCGCGGTACAGATTGTTCACAGCGTCGAACTCCTTCGCAGAGCGCCTATTCCGAGTGACCCGTCGCCGGCCTCCCGGCCGGTGGGCGAGACAGCCGAATCTTCGTGGGAGGGTGTACCCGCCGGTGAGGGCGGAAGATCTTCGAGGAACTCCAGCGACGGGCAGAAGAACAGCGAGCCCGTCACCGCGGTCGAGAAGTCCAGGATGCGATCGGTGTTGCCCGGGGGATCACCCAGGAACATGTTGCGCAGCATCTGCTCGGTCACCTCCGGGGTGGCCGAATAACCGATGAAGTAGGTGCCGAATTCGTCGGCCCCGAAGCTGCCGAACGGCATGTTCGCGCGCACGATCTGTCGCTCGGCCCCGTTCTCGTCGACGACCACGTTCAGCGCGACATGCGAATTCGCGGGCTTCGCTTCGTCGTCGAGCTCGATGTCGTCGAGCTTCGTCCGGCCGATCGCCCGTTCCTGTTCCTCGACGGACAGTGCGTTCCACGACGCCAGGTCGTGCAGGTACTTCTGGACGATGACGTAGCTTCCACCCGCGAAGTCCGGGTCGTCGTCCCCGACCAGCGCCGCTTCGACAGCTTCCTCGTCCTCGGGGTTCTCGGTGCCGTCGACGAAGCCGAGCAGGTCGCGGCGCTCGAAGTAGCGGAAACCGTGCGTCTCGTCGACGACCGTCGACGAACCGCGCAGACGATCGTTGATCTTCGCGGCGAGTTCGAAGCACAGGTCCATCGTCGAGGCACGCAGATGGAACAGCAGGTCGCCGGGAGTCGAGGGAGCCCGATGCCGGCCGCCGTCGAGCGGGACGAAGGGATGCAGTTCTGCGGGACGGGGACCGGCGAACAATCGATCCCACAGAGCGGAACCGATGCCCGTGACGACGGACAGACCACCCGACGGGATGCGGAAGCCGACCGAGCGGCGCAAGCCCGAAAGGTCTTCGAGGAGATCACGGACGACGTCCTCGGCTCCCTCGTCGACCGTGACGACGAGGAAGATCGCCGCTTCGGTGAGCGGGGTCAGTATCGGTTGTGCGCGCGCCACGCGTTCACGGTAGTTCACCGGGACGGACAGGGGCAGATGCGCCGCGCCGTCAGGGCAGCATCCACGACAGCACCGAGGTGGATTGCAACCACACCAGCAGGGCCAGCACCACCACACCGGCGATACTCAGCGGCCAGATCCTGCGCAGGAGCAGACCGTCCTTGCCCGACAGTCCCTTCACCGACGACACCAGTGCGAGATTCTGCAGCGCGATCGGAGTGCCGGTGGTGCCGCCGGCCATGTTGCCGGCGACCAGGACGGTGGGGTCGAGGCCGGACTGCTCGGCAGCGGCCACCTGCAGGCTCCCGAACATCGCGTTGGATGCGGTGTTCGAGCCCGTCACCACCACACCGAGCCAGCCGAGGACCGGCGACAGCAGTGCGAAGGCCACCCCCGCGCCGGCGAGGAATCCGCCGATCGTGGCCGTCTGCCCCGACAGGTTCATGACGTACGCCAGGGCGAGGACCGCGGTCACCGTCGCGAACGACCACCGCAACTGCATCACGGCCGCGACCAGGCACCGCATCGCGTCCCCGGCGGCGACCTTCAGAACGGGCATCGACAGCAGCGCCGCGAAGAACACGAGGGTGCCCGGTGCCGTCAGCAGATCCAGCGTGAACGTCTCCGCGGCAGGAACGGCGCCCTCGGCGGTTCTCACGTCCACCCCCGGCCAGGTGAAGGACAGACTCGCGTTCGACAACAGGGAGGCGACGGGACCGGACCGGCTGACGAGGAACACGACGACGATCAGCACGTACGGAGCGAAGGCCTCGGCGACGCGTCGGCGCGAGTCGTGGATCCGCGGAGCCGCGGCCTCCCGATCGTGCCCGGTTTCCCGGTCCGGGCCGGGCGAGGGGCGAAGTCTCGTCACCACCAGCAGCACGGCGAGACCGGCCGCGGCACCGGCGATATTGCTCAGACCCACCGTGAGGTAACTCGCGCACACGAACTGGGCGGCAGCGAAGGCGAGGCCGACGGGGAAGGCCACGATCCACGTCTCCCGGACTCCGCGCCATCCGCCGACCACCGCGACCAGCACGAGCGGCACGAACACCGCGAGCAGGCAGACCTGCCGCGCGACGACCGGACCGATCTCGTCGATCGGGATCTCGGACACACGGGACATGGTGAGGATCGGAGTGCCCATCACACCGAGCGGAGTGACGACGGAATTGGCGAGCAGCGACGCCGCAGCGGCACGGACCGGCGGCAGTCCCGCCCCGATGAGGACCACCGTCGCGACGACGATCGGAGTGCCGAACCCCGCGACCGCCTCGAGCAACGCGCCGAACAGGAACGCGATGACGATCGTCAGGATGCGGGGGTCCGGGGAGATCCGCCCGAACGCCCGGGTGAGCACGTCGAAGTGCCCGGATTCCACGGTGAGCCGGTACACCCAGACGGCACCGACCACCGTCCACATGATCGGGAAGAGGCCGAACACCGCGCCTTCGGCACCTGCGCTGAGCGCCGAACCGAACGGCATGCCGTAGACGGCGACGGCGACGGCGAGAGCCACCACGACGGCGATGCCCGCAGCGGAATGCGAGCGCAGCCGGAAACCGGCGAGCAGCACGAGCATGGTAAGCAGCGGCAGCACGGCCACCAGTGCCGACCACGCGAGTGAACCGCCGACCGGTGCGATCGGCTGGATGTAGGCGCCCGTCACCGCGTCATGCCCGGCGTGTCTCCACCGCGGTGCGGATCGCCTCGGCCGTGCCGTCGAGCACGGCGCGCCGGGGCGTCTGCCAGCGCGCACGGATCCCGAAGCCGTCACCTGCGGTGCGCGGCACGAGATGCAGATGGACGTGGAAGACTTCCTGCCCGGCGGCGACACCGTCGGCGAGGAACATGTTCACCCCGTCGATCGGCAGATCGCTCGCACGCATCGCCGTGGCGATCCGCTGACCCGCAGCGAAGACCTTCGCCCCGTCTTCCGGATCGAGTTGCGCCAAACCGGAAGCGTGCCGTTTCGGGATCACCAGCAGATGCCCCGGGGTGAACGGCCGGATGTCCATGAACGCGAGTACGTCCGGTTCGTCGAGTACGACGCTGGCCGGCGCCTGCCCGGCCACGATGGCGCAGAAGATGCAGTCCGTCACCGGGTCGCGGTCTCCTCGGGTTCCGCCGGCCCCTTGACGGATTCGAGCAGCCGCAGCAGTTCGCCCTGCACCGTCGGACGGTCGCGCACCGGATCGTCGCTGTGGGCGAGATACAGCATCGCTTCCTCGACGGCCGCCACGAGCAGATGCGCGAGCACCGACGTGCGGGTCGCACCGATCTCGTAGCTGCCGGGATCGAGAGTCGCGATCATGCGCTCGATCGCCTTCAGGGACGAATTCCGATGGGTCTCGCGCACATCCGCCCACCCCAGTACCGCGGGTGCCTCGATGAGCAGCAACCGCCGCGTCGCCGGGTCGTACACCGCGTCGAGTGACGCGAGCACCGCCTGGGTGAAGCCCTCCCACAGGTCGTCGACGGGTTCGGCGGGAGCCAGCGATTCCTCCGCGTCCCTCTGGATGCGCTCGACGACGCCGCGGAACAGATCGCGTTTGTCCGCGAAGTGGTGGTAGAGCGCCCCACGCGTCACCCCGGCCACCGAGACGATCTCCTCGGTGGCCGCTGCCGCGTATCCGTCCCGCAGGAATACTTCGAGCGCGGCGTCCAGCAACGCGGTACGCGTGCGCGCCGCATCCCGGACCCGACCCGAACTACCCGATTTCACCGACATTTCCTCTCCCCCTCCTGAGACCGCTACCCCCATCGAACAGTTCCCCCGGTAGCCGGTTCAGGATCTCTACAGGATCGGAGCCGGCGTGTACTTCGCCGCCTCGGGATACTGCGCGACGAGATCCTGCACCGCTGAGACGACCGCCTCGACCTGGGCCACGGCCGCCCCCGCGAAGACCTCCCGCTCGGCGAGTGCGGCGTCGAGCGCGGCTCGGTCGAGCGGAAGACGATCGTCGGCGGCAAGCCGGTCGAGCAGATCCGGCTCGCGTCCTTCCTCGCGCATCGCGAGCGCCACGGCCACCGCGTGCTCCTTGATGACCTCGTGCGCGGTTTCGCGGCCCACCCCCGCGCGCACGGCGGCCATGAGTACCTTGGTGGTCGCGAGGAACGGCAGGTACCGCACCAGTTCCTTCTCGATCACCGCCGGGTAGGCACCGAACTCGGCGAGCACCGTCAGGAAGGTCTCCATCTGCCCGTCGATCGCGAAGAAGGCATCGGGCAGGGCCACGCGCCGGACGACCGAGCAGAACACGTCGCCCTCGTTCCACTGCGCGCCGGCCAGCTCTGCGGCCATCGACGCGTATCCACGCAGCACGACCTGCAAACCGTCGACGCGCTCGCACGAGCGGGTGTTCATCTTGTGCGGCATGGCGGACGAACCGACCTGGCCGGGCTGGAAGCCCTCGGTGACGAGTTCGTGACCGGCCATCAGCCGGATGGTGTGGGCGAACGATGCCGGCCCGGCACCGACCTGCACGAGAGCGGAGAGCACATCGTGGTCGAGCGAGCGCGGGTAGACCTGGCCGACGCTCGTGAACACCTTCGAGAAACCGAGATGCTGCGCGACCTTCTCCTCGAGCTGGGCGAGCTTGGCGGCGTCGCCTCCGAGCAGGTCGAGCATGTCCTGCGCGGTGCCCATGGGCCCCTTGATCCCGCGCAGCGGGTACCGGGCGATCAGCTCGCGGACACGCTGCAGGGCGATGAGCAGTTCGTCGGCCGCGGACGCGAAACGCTTACCGAGCGTCGTGGCCTGTGCCGCGACGTTGTGCGAGCGTCCCGCCATGACGAGCGAGGCGTACTCGGTGGCGCGCTCGGCGAGTCGCGCGGCCACCGCGACACCGTGGGAGTGGACGTGCTCGAGCGACCGCAGGATCTGCAGTTGCTCGACGTTCTCCGTGAGGTCGCGGCTGGTCATGCCCTTGTGGACGTGCTCGTGACCGGCGAGAGCATTGAACTCTTCGATGCGGGCCTTGACGTCGTGCCGGGTGACGCGTTCGCGGGCCGCGATCGACTCGAGGTCGACCTGCTCGAGGACGCGTTCGTAGTCGGCGACGGCCTCTGCCGGTACGTCGATCCCGAGTTCGGCCTGAGCCCGCAGCACCGCGATCCACAACTGGCGCTCGAGCACGATCTTGTACTCCGGCGACCACAGATCCCTCAATTCGGGACTGGCGTAGCGGGTGGCGAGGACGTTCGGGATGTTGCTCACAGCAGTCGAGTTTACGGACCGTGCCCGTTCCCTGATCGTCCGACCTGGCCCCCGCGGTCGTCCGAGCTCAACATTCCACCGGGGGCGCCACCGTCTCCACGACATCGAGCAGGATGCCGCGCGCGAGCGAGCGCGGATCGGGATCGATCTCTCCGAGTCCCCCCAGAACCGCACCGTCCACGACGGCCACGAGCCGCCGCAGTTCCCGGGTGCGAACCGACCGGCCGCACCGTTCGAGCAGGTCGGTGAGCAGGTCGTCGATCTGTTCCCGCATCCGCACCTGGCCGTCCCGCAGCTCCGGATAGCGGGCCGTGGCGACGCACCGTTCGTATCGGGAGATCAGACGTTCACGTTCGATTCCGCCGTCGCCATCACGAGGGCCGATCAGCAGGTCGACGATGAGATCCGCCGTACCCTCGCGACTGCGCGGAAGTTGCCGGATCTCGCGCACGCGTTCCCGCATGGCGTCGAGTTCGCGCTCACCGTTGTAGTGCATCGCGCACGTGAGGAGATCGTCGAGCGAGTCGAAGTAGTAGGTGGTCGACGCGAGCGGGAGACCGGCGCGGGTCGCGACGGCACGATGGCGCACAGCGTCGAGACCGCCCTCGAGGATGAGATCGGCTGCTGCCTCGACCAGCGCCCGACGGCGCCGTTCACCTTTCGGTGTCACAGCGATCGACACCATCTCATGGTGACAGCCTCGGCGGCCTCACCAGGGGAAAACGGAATTCGAGACCGAACGGTACCATTGCGCCCGCCCGCACCTAGCGAGTCTCGGTGGGCGCTTCCCGTGTAGATCATCGAACGATCGGAGCCGTACCGGAATGAGACGTCGACGCTTTCTTCGGGCATCGGTTCTCGGGGCCGCCCTGGCGGGTACCGGCGCCGTGAGCGCCGGCCTGTCCGGCGCGGGTTTCCCACGGGCATCGGCGCTTCCCCTGGGGCTCGACGAGTACCACCGGCTCGTGCCGGAGCTGTTCGTTCCTCCGCCGACGCCTCCGGCACATTCGGAGGTCGTCGTCGTCGGTTCCGGTTTCGGGGCGAGCGTCGCCGCGCTGCGGCTCGCCGAGGCCGGAAATCAGGTCACGATGCTCGAGCGCGGTATGCGCTGGCCCCGCGACCCGCACCGGGAGATCTTCACGACCGACCTGCTCGCCGACGGGCGCGGCTACTACCACCGCACCCATTTCACCGGGCCGACCGGCATTCCGGTGGTGTGCGACGACTTCGCGGGCGTACTCGACGTCGTCGACTATCCGAACATGTCGGTGTGGCGCGGCGCCGCCGTCGGTGGCGGCTCGATCGTCTTCACGGGTGTGATGATCGCCCCCGAACAGCGCTTCTTCGAGCAGGTCTTCGGCGACCGGCTCTCCTACCAGGAGATGACCTCCACCTGGTATCCGAAGGTGCGCTCGATGCTGCGCCTGTCACCGATGCCCGAGGACGTCTATCACGCCCCCGAGTTCACACACTCGCGGCGCTGGGACGAGGACGCCCGCGCCGCCGGCCATATCCCGCATCGCATCGACGGCGTCTGGGATTGGGATGTCGTGCGCGCCGAACTCGCCGGTTCGGTCCGCCGGTCGGCCGTCGCCGGGGAGAGCAATCTCGGCAACTCCAACGGGGCGAAATTCGATCTCACCCAGAACTACATCCCGGCGGCAGAGGCGACCGGCCGCACCCGGGTGTGCCATGCGCACCGGGTACTCGCGATCGGGCAGGAGAGCGACGGGCGGTACCGGCTCGAGGTGCAGGCCGTCGACCCCACGGGCGCGGTGCTGCGCACCACGACGATCACCTGCGATCGTCTCGTCCTCGGCGCCGGATCGATCGGCACCACCGAACTCCTCGTCAAGGCCCGGCACACGGGTGCGCTGCCGAATCTCGACGAGCGCGTGGGCCGGGGCTGGGGCACCAACGGCGACGCGGTGCTCGTGCGCTCCTTCGCACTCACCGAGGGCTTCGGTGGCGACCAGGGGGCGCCCTCGGCGTCACGGATCGTCGACGAGTCCGGTATGCCGCTGAGCCTCGAGAACTGGTTCGTCGCCGGTACCGCGAAGGACGTCGGGATGCTCGCCTCGCTCGGCATGACCCTCGACCCGACCCGCGCCGACGTCGTCTACGACGCAGGGACCGATCGCGCGGTCGTGAACTGGCCGGCAGGAGGTGAGCGCGCGAGCGTCGACGCACTGCGCGCCGTGCACGATGCGATGGCGCAGGCCGGCGGCACGATCCCGGGCGCCTCGCCGATGGCCGAGGACGTCAACGCGTCCTTCACCGCGCATCCGCTCGGTGGTGCGGTGCTCGGCGACGCGACCGACGGTTACGGGCGGGTCCACGGGCACCCCGGTCTCTACGTCGTCGACGGGGCGTTGATCCCGGGCAGCACCGGCACCGCCAACCCGTCGTTGACGATCGCGGCCCTGGCCGAGCGGAACATCGCCGAGATCATCGCCGCCGGGCGGTGATCAGGGGACGGGCAGCCACCCCGCGAGCCGGTCGAGCGCTGCGGTGATGTCGGCGGTGGAGCCGGCGAACGACAGGCGCACGGTGCCGTCACCACGCACGGTGTCGAAATCGACTCCCGGTGCGAGCGCCAGCCCGGTGTCGTGCAGCAGTCGCGCGCACCACGCCGTCGAGGTCTCGCCGTCGAGCAGGTGGGTGATGTCGGCGTACACGTAGAAGGCGCCGTCGGCCGGCGCGAGGTCGGTGATGCCCAGATCGGGCAGACCTTCGAGCAACAGGTCGCGGTTCACGGCATAGCGGGAGACGTGGCTGTCGAGTTCGGTGCGGGCTTCCGTCCCGAACGCCTCGAGCGCCGCGAACTGGGAGATCGACGGCGGGCACACCGTCATGTTGGAGGCCAGACGCTGCAGCGCCGGCCGCATCGATTCGGGCGCGAGCATCCAGCCGAGCCGCCAGCCGGTCATCGAGAAGTACTTCGAGACCGAGCCGATCACCACGGATTCGCGGGAGGTCGCCCACGCCGTGGACGTCGCGGGAGAGCCCGGGGTGGAGAATTCGATCCCGTGGTAGATCTCGTCCGAGATGAGCAGGCTGCCGTGCTCGTCGCACCAGCGGGCGAGCGCCGCGAGTTCGGACGGTTCGATCATCGTGCCCGTGGGATTGGCGGGGCTGGCGACCACTACACCGGCGGGAGGGGCGTCGAGTTCCTCGAGCATCGCCACGGTCGGCTGATAGCGGGTCTGCGGCCCGCAGTCGAGCTCGACGACCCGGCAGCCGAGCGCGGCGAGGGTGTTGCGATAGGCCGGGTAGCCGGGCCGGGCGACCACGACGGTGTCCCCGATGTCGAAGGCGGCGAGGAACAAGAGGGTGAACGCGCCGGAGGACCCCGTGGTGACGACGACGTCGTCCGGGCCGACGTCGATTCCGTACCGGTCGCGGTGATATCCGGCGATGGCCTCGCGCAACGGCAGGATGCCGAACGTCTCCGTGTATCCGAGCAGTTCGGCTTCGATGGCGAGGCCGGCGGCGCGCAATACCGGGGCCGGCGCGGGTGTCGACGGCTGCCCGGCCGCCAGGCTCAGTACGTCACCGTGGGTGCGCTGCCGCTCGGCGGCCGCCTTCCACACGTCCATGACATGGAACGTCTCGATACCGGACCGTTGGGATTCGACGCGCACGTCCACGACGGTAGTACGCGCACACGGTCCGCTACAGCCGGGCCCGCGAAGGCCGGGTGAGGGCGGTCCACGCCACCGGTATCTCCATACGATCCAGGAGGTGATCGTATGCGACGGCCTCGTCTTCGACGGTCGCCACGGACTCCCGCGCGGGCTGCGGCACGACCGGCAGGAGCAGATGCGAATCGAACGGTCCGCCCGTGTGCACGATGTGGAAGCCCTTGTTGATCGTGCGGTCGTGTCCGACGCGCGGATTCTCGTCGAGGTCGTGCCCGGCGATGACGAGCACCAGAGCGGAACCCGCCTCGAAGAAGGTGCTGTGCGGCATGATCTCGATGTCCACCGGCACGATCTGGTCGGGCAGGAGCGGCCAGTACTTCTTCGGGTCGTGGACCGGGCGGTAGGCCGTGGACGCCTCCGGATCGAGTGCGCGGCGCGAGACCCGCAGCCAGCCGTGGGCGACGAATCCCTTCTCGTAGCCCCCGTGACCCTCGAACCAGACGTCGCGGCCGTCTTCGTCACGCTTGGCCAGCCCGACGAACAGGTCCATGTCGTTGGCGTCCTTCGCCTGCACCCAGAGGCGTAATGCCGCGTGCCCGGTGATCTCGGTGTCCTCGTCGAAGATGTGGGTGAAGACCAGTTCGTCGCCGGCGACGGGGAAGGTGCGGCGGAACTCGCGGTTCTCGCACGGCACGACACTCAGTTCGGAGTTCGTGTGGTCGAGGTGGAGGGCGAGATAGCGGGTGTCGGGCAGGGGCCACTCGGTTTCGTAGCGCTCGGTGTAGGAACGCAGGTCGTGGCGGGTCTCGAGGCGCACTCGGGGGGTGTTCTCGAAGCCGTTCTCCTCGTCCTTGAGGAAGCGGTCGAAGAAGCGCCGCTGGAAGTCGAGGGCTTCACTGCTGTAGAACGTCTGCCATATCTTCCGCCCGTGGGTGTAGAGCCACTTGTGCTCCGACCCGATGCGGCGGTAGCCCTCGACGGATCCGCGGGTTCGCGGCCCCTGATCCGACCAGGAGACCCCGACGAGCGCGGGCACGGTGATGTCCTCGAGCCGGGGCGGCGGGGCGACATGACGGAAGAAGTCCGGGAATCGGTGTAGCAGCCAGGGGGTGAACCGGCTCGGGGAGGCGGCACCGCCGTGCGCGCCGGTGTTCATCGCCCGGTACCAGAACTCGCTGTAGCGGGTCTCGGGAATGCCGCCCTGGGTGAGGATGTCGCGACAGGGATCGCTCACGCTCTCCCAGGGTGCGATGGCGGCGAGACCGGGCGGGTTCAGGGCCGCCGTGTACCACTGCAGCGTCGCGAGATAGTCCGCGCCGGCGAGCCCGACCTTGCCGTTGCTCCACTCCTGGCTGCCCGCCCATTCCACGACCGCCGCACAGTCGAGCGCGGCCCGGCCGAGCAGCAACCGGGGACGGCCGTCGCTGGCGTGGTATCCGCGCATGTCGGCGACGACGACGACGTATCCGTGCGGCACCCAGTAGGCGGGGTCGGGCGCTTCGAAGGAGGTGCACTCGCTGAGTTCGAGCTCGCCGACGTGGTTGCCCGACTCGGCGAGGTCGTCGAAATCGACGGGATACCGGTCGACGCCCGCGTTCTTGCCGTAGGGGGTCACCGCGACCAGCGTGGGGCAACGCCCGGATGTACCGGCACCGGCGGGACGGTAGACATCGGCTCTCAGGACGGTGCCGTCCCCCGCGCGGATCGGCAGGTCGCGGTCGACGACGATGTCGTCGGGTAGCGCGTGGACGACGACGTTGTGGTGCCGTAACGGTGTCGGGTCCGACGCCGGCAAGCGTCCTCGAGAAACCATGCTGTCACCCCTGGCGGCATCAAAGATGCACCGAGTGTGCAACATACACCGGGTAGGTGCAAGGTGGAGAACGCGGGTGAAGGCTAGACCGAGATCCTGCCTTCGACGGCCGCGAGGCCGATATCCCGACGGAAATGACCACCCGGCAGCTTGACCGTGGCGAGCCGTTCGTAGGCCGCAGCACGCGCCGCCGCGAGGTCGTCGCCCACCCCGATCACGTTGAGCACGCGCCCGCCCGACGAGACGAGCGCGCCGTCCTCACGACGCTTGGTGCCGGCGTGCAGCACCGTGTCACCCTCGGCGCCCGTGATCACGTCGCCGACGCGCGGGGTGCCCGGATAGTGCTCGGCCGCGAGTACGACCGTCACCGCGGCGCCGTCGCGCCAGCGCAGGGGCGGCAGGTCGGCGAGGGTGCCCGTGGCGACCGCGTTCAGCGCTTGCCCGAGCGGCGACTCGAGCAGGGCGAGCACGGCCTGGGTCTCGGGATCGCCGAAGCGGCAGTTGAACTCGACCACGGCCGGGCCCTCGGCACCCATCGCCAGGCCGGCGTAGAGCAGCCCGGAGAAGCCGCAGCCTCGCCGTACCATCTCGGCGGCGACCGGTTCGACCACCTCGGAGACGATCCGTTCGACACTGCCCTCGGGGAGCCACGGGAGCGGGGTGTAGGCACCCATGCCGCCGGTGTTGGGGCCCGTGTCGCCGTCGCCGACCCGCTTGTGGTCCTGGGCGGGAAGCAACGGCACGACCGTTTCCCCGTCCACGAGGCAGAACAGGGACACCTCGGGGCCGTCGAGGAACGATTCGAGCAGCACCGGATGGCCGTTCTCGAGGATCTCGACCGCGTGGTCGCGGGCGGCATCACGATCGGTGGTGACGACGACGCCCTTGCCCGCGGCGAGACCGTCGTCCTTGACGACCCAGGTGGGCCCGAAACGGTCGAGTGCCTCGTCGATGCTCGCGGTGGTGTCGACGACCTCGCTGTGTGCGGTGCGCACGCCGGCGGCGGCCATGACGTCCTTCGCGAACGCCTTCGATCCTTCGATGCGGGCAGCGGCGGCGGACGGGCCGAAGCAGGGGAAGCCCGCGGCGCGCACGGCGTCGGCGACACCGAGAACGAGCGGCACCTCGGGTCCGATGACGACGAGATCGGCCTTCTGCTCGGTGGCGAGGGCGACGACCCGGTCGGCGGACGCGGCGTCGACGGGGAACAGCTCGGCGACCTCCGCGATACCCGGATTGCCGGGTGCGGCAAGGACCGCGGTCACGCCGGGGTCGCGGGACAGGGCGAGAGCAAGAGCATGTTCACGGGCACCGGAGCCGATAACGAGTACGCGCACGCAGGACAGACTACGGGACCGGTCTCCACACGAGATCGGCGCGGGAGCGCGTACGCAGGACGGCTTCCGCGTTGGGTAGATCGACGGTACGCACCCATTCGCGTGCTCCGTCGTCGTCGCGCCCGTGGTTGCGATGCCGCCGGACGAGACGTCGCGTGAGGGTGCGGCGAGGTGCGTCGATGTAGATGACGAGGTCGAGCAGCGGACGGATGTGTTCCCATCCCCCGGTCTCGAACATCAGGTAGTTGCCTTCGGTGACGATCACTCTCGCATCGGCGGGTACGGCGTGGACCGCCGCGACCGGTTCGTCGAGGGCGCGCGAGAAGTCCGGGGCGTAGATCGTCTCACCGCGGCACTGCCGCACCCGCTTCAGCATCTCGCGGAAACCTGCGACGTCGAAGGTGTCGGGCGCTCCTTTGCGGCCGCGGGCCCCGAAGGCGTCGAGTTGCCGGTTCGACAGGTGGTAGCCGTCCATGGGCACCTGCCCCGTGGCCACTCCCGCGCACCGGAGCGTGTAGAGGAGCAGCGCGGCAGCACGGCTCTTGCCCGCACCGGGCGGTCCGCACAGGCCGACGACGGTTCGCCGGTCGGAGGGCAGTCCCACGAGGACATGGGTGACGAGTTCGTCGACGAGCACACGCAGCGGTGCCTCCCGCACGTTCTCCTCGCCTCCCACGAAACCGACGATACGACCGCCGACGGCCGCGCGGTCCTCCCCGCGTCTCGACACGCCCCGCCCGATCGGTTTATCGTTATTCCGTAAGTTCGAAATTACGAACTAACGGATCGAGACGAACGGATTCGCCATGCCGAACAGGATCGCCACAGCCGTAGCCGCGACGAGCGTCGTGATCGCACTCGCCGGATGCGGGCAGAACGGCGAACCGGAACCACAGGCCTTCGCCCCCACCGGCGAATGCGCGAGCCCACCGGCCGCCGACCCGAGCACCGCCGCCGGCTGGATCGGCTGGATCGCCGAGAACCGGGACTCCGTCGCCCTCGTCGTCGGCGACGGCAACGGCACGGTGTACGAACACCGCGCCGACGAGCAGCAACCGCTCGCGTCCGCGGTGAAGGTCGTGCACCTCGCCGCCTACGCCCGTGCCGTCGCCGCCGGGGAACTGTCCCCCGACGAGCGCGTCCCGCTCGCCGACTGGGAACGGTGGTATCTACCCGGCACCGACGGAGATGCGCACCCCCGGGCGCTCGAACGACTCGGGGTGAGCGGCCCCGACGCCACGGTCACCCTCGACGAGATGGTCTCGGCGATGATCCGGGAGAGCGACAACGCCGTCCCCGACTATCTGCGCGATCGACTCGGCGACGACGCGCTCCGCGAGGCAGCCGCCCAGGGCGGCTGGGACGGCTTCGAACCGCCGACGATGCTCGGCACCATGCTCGCGATGTTCGATCGGAGTCTCGGCGATTCCGAGGCGAGCTGGGACGCCGCCCGTCGCTACGCGTCCGATCCCGCTCGTCGCGCGGAGATACAGCAGATCCCTCTCACCGGGGATCCGTTCGCCGACATCGACCGGATCCAGCGCTTCGGCAACACGGGCTCGGCGGCCGATCTCACCGCGCTGCACGACGCGATCGCGGACGGTTCGTTCGGGCCCGGCGCCGATCTCGCCCGCGCCCACCTCGAATGGCAGCCGGCACCTCCGGGATTCGCGGGGCTCGGTTTCAAGGGCGGCAGCCTGCCCGGGATCCTCACCGAGGCGTTCGCACTCCGCCGGGACGACGGTACGACCGCGACAGCGGTGCTTCTCACCTCCGGCATGCCGGAGGACGACTATGCGGCAGCTCTCGGCTCCTTCGCCCACCAGGAACTGCTACTCACCGCAGCGAGCGATCCCGGCGTTCTCGAGCGGATACGCTGCGCGATGTGAACGACGAGTACGAAGCCCGGCTCGCGGATCTCGAGCGCCGGGTGAGGATTCTCGAAGGCGACGCGCCCCGGCCCGCCGCCGCTGTGCCCGGCGGCAACGGAAGCGTCACCTACGGCGGGGCGGTGTCCCTGCACGGGACCGTCCGCTGGAACATCGAGTACGACGCGGAAGCCTCGCTCGCGCTCGACCCCGCGACCGTCGCCGGGGTTCTCGACGCCCTCGGCAATCCCACGCGACTCGAGATCGTGCGGACCCTGCTCCGCGGACCGGCCACCGCGACCGAACTCCAGGACGCCGCCGGACTGTCCTCCTCCGGGCGGCTCTACCACCATCTCCGTGCACTGTCGGCCGCGCGGGTGGTCGAGCAGGAGAGCCGCAACCACTATCGGATCCCTCCCGAGAAAGTGGTGCCCCTGCTCGTGCTGACCGTCGCCGCGGCGGATGTCGGGGAGCACCTCTGAGGCTCCCTCCGTCACCTATCCTCCCGGTATGGCATCCGTCTTCAGCAAGATCATCGCCGGTGAACTGCCGGGCCGCTTCGTCTGGCAGGACGACGACGTCGTCTCGTTCCTGACCATCAATCCCTTCACCGAGGGGCACGTGCTCGTCGTTCCGCGCCAGGAGGTCGACCACTGGCAGAACGTCGACGACGACCTGTGGGCGAAGGTGAACGACGTGGCCCGGGTGATGGGTCGTGCGGTGTGCGCGGCATTCGACGCCCCGCGTGCGGGCCTGATGATCGCGGGCCTCGAGGTTCCGCATCTGCACCTGCACGTCTTCCCCGCCTACTCCCTCGAGGACTTCGACTTCGCGACCGCCGAGAAGGATCCTTCACCCGAGTCCCTGGACCGGGCGCAGGACAAGATCAAGGCCGCGCTCCGGGAACTGGGGCACGCCGCTCACGTGCCGGCCTGATCGGCCGGCACGCCGGCGACGGACCATCGGTGGAACAATTCCCGCCGGTGGGCCGTTGACCCCCTCGTGTCTTCCACTCCACCGAGTTCTTCCGCCGCGCACAGTCCGTCCGGTCCACCCGCCGCTCCCGAGGGGCGAGCAGGACGATTGATCGCCGTTCTCGTCGGCGCCGCCTTCGTGGTCATCCTCAACGAGACGATCATGAGCGTCGCGCTGCCGAAACTCATGATCGAGTTCGACGTCGGTGCCGCCACGGCCCAGTGGCTCACCACCGCGTTCATGTTGACCATGGCCGTCGTCATTCCCATCACGGGTTATCTCCTCACGCGACTGTCACTGCGCACGGTCTTCGCGATCGCGATGGGCAGCTTCCTGACCGGCACCCTCGTCGCCGCGATCGCGCCGATCTTCCCCGTCCTGGTTCTCGGCCGGGTCGTGCAGGCCGTGGGCACCGCGGTGATGCTTCCGCTGCTGTTCACCACCGTGCTCAATCTGGTGCCGGCCGAACGCCGCGGCCGCACGATGGGCGTCATCTCCATCGTCATCGCGGTCGCGCCCGCGGTCGGTCCGACCATCGGCGGTGTCGTGCTCGACCAGTTGAGCTGGCGGTGGATGTTCTGGCTGGTGCTGCCCATCGCGGTCGGTGCGACCGCGCTCGGACTGAGCTGGATCCGCAACGTCACCGATCCGGTGCGGATCCCGCTGGACACCCTGTCCGTGGTGCTGTCCGCGCTCGGATTCAGCGGTCTCGTCTTCGGTCTGAGCAGCCTCGGCGAGGCCGCCGAGGGCGATCCGCTGATGCCGCCCTGGGTCCCGCTGGTCGTCGGCATCGCCTCGCTCACCGTCTTCGTCCTGCGGCAGCTCCGCCTCGGCGACGCCGCGCTGCTGGATCTGCGCGCCTTCCGCACCCCGGCCTTCTCCCTCGCGGTGGCGCTCGTGTCCGTGAGCATGATGTCGCTGTTCGGAACACTGATCCTGCTGCCGATCTACCTGCAGAGCGTGCTGGGACAGTCGACGCTCGCGACGGGGCTGATGCTGCTGCCCGGTGGGCTCGCGATGGGCCTGCTCGGCTACATCGTCGGCCGGTTGTTCGACCGCTTCGGGCCGCGCCCGCTCGTCGCACCCGGCGCCCTGGTCGCAGCCATCGCGATGTGGGGCATGACGACCTTCGACGCCACCACCTCGACCGGCACGGTCATCGCCTGGCACGTGCTGCTCAACATCGGTCTCGCGCTGATGTTCTCCCCGCTGCTGACCTCGGCACTCGGTGCGCTGCCGCGGCGGCTGTACTCCCACGGCAGTGCCATCGTGAGCACGATGCAGCAGGTCGCGGGCGCGGCCGGCACGGCACTGTTCATCACCGTGCTGACTCGCACGACGGTCGCGGGTGCCGACAGCGCCGCCGATCCCGTCGGGGCGCTCGAGGAAGGTGTCCACGGCGCGTTCACGTGGGGTGCGGTGATCGCGGTGATCGCGTTCCTGGGTGCGCTGTTCGTCAGGCGGGCACCCGAACCCGAGTCGGAACCGGTGGAGACGGTGCTCTCCGAGACCGCCGAGTCGGCGCCGGTGAAGTAACGCCTACCCGCCGATCGTCACGGGCTCGCACTCGACCTGCTCGTCGGGTGCGCCCGTGACGACCGGCGGGCCGGCGTGCGGATCGTCGAGGAAGTCGGCGAGTTCGGCCCACGAGGTGTCTCGTGCCGTGCTGCCCGTGAGCATCCCGAGATGGGTACCGGGCACGCGAACGAAACGCACCTGCGTTCCGCCGAGCAGCTTCGTGACGGGTTCGACCGCCGCGACCGGAGCGAGCACGTCCTCGGTGCCGCCCAGTGCGAGCACCGGAACCCTCACATCGGCGAGATCGACGATCCTGTCCCCGAGCCTCAGGCGCCCGCCGGCCAGCTCGTTGTCGATCGTCACGCTGGTGGCGAGCTGACGGAACACCCGACCCGCATATCCGTAGATCTCGTCCTGGAACCGGTCCACACGCTCCATCCGCGCGAGGGTCTCGGCGTCGGTGATGTGGGACGCCACGAACCACGGACGGTTGATCTCCCGCTCGATCGCGGTGAGCCGGTAAGCAGCGCGGACGATGGGGGCGGGCACCCCACCGAAGACCGTGTCGAGCAGGTCGAGTGCGGGTTCCGCGACGAACCGCCCGACGAGCCGGGCCGGTGCCATCACGGGGATCGCGGAGTAGTCGAGCGGGCTTCCGAAGGCCGCGAGCGAACGGATCGGCAGTTCCGGATGGGCCGCGGCCGTGAGCATCGACAACGTGCCGCCGATACTCCAGGCCACGATGTCCACCTCGCGGTTGCCGCACAGCTCCGACGTGCGTTCGATCGCTTCGGGCAACACGTCGTCGATCCAGAATTCGAGGCCGAGATCGCGGTCCTCGGAGGTCATCTCGCCGTACTCGACGAGGAAGACGCTGCGGCCGAGATCGAGCAGATGCCTCACGAGGCTCTGCTCCGGCATCAGATCGAAACAGGTCGGTGACGCGGCCAGCGGCGTCACGAGCAGCACCGGCGGGCCGGCGTCCTCGGGTCCGAAGCGGCGCAGGGTGCGATGCCGCCCGTCTCCGACGATCACGGACGGAGTGCGGTGGGGAGGGGCGATCCCGTCGGCAGCGAACAGCGACCATGCGTTCCGTGCGGCCGTCGCGACGATGTCCGTGAGCCCCATGTGTGATTCCTCCCCGAGCCAGGCACACCGGTGTGTTGTGCGTCCTCACGATAGTCGCGGGGGTCGCGCTCCCCGGCTCCGCCCGGACGAACCGTCCAGCGCCGTCGAAGGGTGCCGTGTCCGACGGCGGTGCTATCAAGGACGCATGACGTGTTCACAGTGCAATCACGATCTCGACCACTGCCACGGCACCCTCGTGATCCACGCCGAGGCCCCGGCGGACTGTACAGATCCCGACTGCGCCGACTTCGGGATCGTGCGCCACACCCTCGTGCTCGACTGCGCCGAGATCGACGGCCGGTGCTCGTGCAGCGTGGTTGCCGAGGACACACAGCTGCTGCGCGTGTCCTGAACGATTTGTCACCCTCGCCCACACTTCCTAACCTGGACGAAGGCGGCCGTAGACGGCCACCCGGACGAGCGCACCGTACCCGGCGAGCGACAAGACGGTGCAGGAGCGTTGTACGTCATGGCTTGGATCGTTCTCGTCCTGTCCGGTGTCCTCGAAGCAGTCTGGGCGACAGCCCTCGGTAGATCAGCCGGATTCACCCGGCTCGCCCCGACGGTGGTGTTCGCCGTCGCCCTGGTCCTGAGCATGGCCGGGCTCGCGTATGCCTTGCGCAGCCTGCCGGTGGGCACGTCCTATGCGATATGGGTCGGTATCGGTGCCGCCCTCACCGTCGGGTACGCGATGATCACCGGAACCGAGCCGGCCTCTCTGCTGAAGATCGCGCTGATCGCCGGCATCGTCGTGTGCGTCGTCGGTCTCAAACTCGTGCACTGACAGTTACAGTCGAGGCTATGAACCTCGGGTCCGTGCTCGTGTTGCCGGTACGTGTGGGCCTGACCGCTGCCGAGGCGGCACTGAGCGTCGCCGAGACCGTCGTCGGTACCGTGCGAGTCGCGGTGTCGCCCACCACCTATTCGGCGCTCGGCGCGGTCGGTCTGCCCGACACCCGTAACTCTCTGGGGCTGCTGCAACAGATCTCGTCGCTGACCTCCGAGGATCGCGGGCTCGGTCAGGCCCTGCGCCCCGGGGGCCCGCTCGACCGGCTGCTCGAGCCCGGCGGTCCCGTCGACCGCCTCACGGCACCGGGCGGCCTGCTCGACCGGCTGCTCGAACCGGGCGGTCCCGTCGACCGGCTCACCGCTCCGGGTGGTCCCCTCGACCGGATTCTCGCCGACGACGGCGCACTCGACCGTCTCGTCTCCGAAGGCGGCCTGCTCGACCGGCTCACCGCGCACGACGGTCCGCTCGAACGACTCCTGGCTCAGGACGGGGCCGTCGAACGGCTCACCTCACCGGGCGGCATCGTCGACGTGGCGATCCGCCCCGGAGGGATCGTCGAGCGCGCCCTCGCCGAAGGAGGAGTGCTCGACATCCTGCTCTCCGAGCGGGGCGCTCTCGAACGCCTGCTCGCCGAGGGCGGCCCGCTCGACCAGATCGTGTCGCTGTCGGAGACCCTCGCGCACCTCACCCCCGGCATCGTCCAGATGAATGCGAGCGTCGACACGTTGCAGGAGACGGTCGAACTGTTGCGAGGCGCCGTCGGCCCGCTCGGCGATCTCGCCGGCCGGCTCCCCGGACGCTGGCTGCGCGGCGGGAAAGGCGAACTGCTTCCGCCCACCTGAGTCCGCGACGAGAAGTCCTCGTCCCGGTCAGCGATCGACGCGACGGGAAGCGACCAGCCGGGCGGCGTCCTCCGAGGCCCGGCGCGCCGCGGCGAACAGGTCCTCTCCGTTGCCGAGCAGCGCGGCCAGGGTGCCCGCGAAATGGTCGCCCGCGCCCGTGGTGTCGACGACGTCGACATGCGGAACCGCAGGTGTTCGATTGCGTCCTCGGTGCCGACCACCACGTCCTCACCTCCCCGGGTGATCACCACGGTCTGCACTCGTTCGAGCACGAGGGCCACCACGTTGTCGACGGCGCTGCCCGCGGGAAGGCCCGCATAGTGGAGGGCTTCCTGCTCGTTCAGCACGAGCGGATCGGCGCCGGAGAGGATCCGGTCGTCGAGATCGGTGACGGGGCTGGGGTTGAGCACGAACCGCCGGTCGTGAGCACGCGCCCATTCGGCAGCGGCCCGGGTCACCGCCGGGAGCAGTTCGAGCTGGGTGAGCACCACCGCGGGGTCGAGTGCGTCGAGGGAGGCGGTGACCTCTTCTGCCCGCAACAGCGAATTGGCCTCGGGAACGACGACGATCCGGTTCTGCCCGTCGTCGGAGACGACGATGATCGCGCGGCCGGTCGGGGCCGACGTCGTCCGGAGATGGGTGGTGTCCACCCCGGCTTCCTCCTGCACGCGACGCAGCATCCGGCCGGCGTTGTCACGGCCTACGGCACCCACGATCGCCGTGGGAGCGAGACGGCCGGAACCGACGGCCTGGTTCGCCCCTTTCCCTCCGGGATACGTGCTCAGACGTCGCCCGAGGACCGTCTCGCCTTCTTCCGGGGCACGCGTCACGAGGACCGTCAGATCGAGGTTGAGCGATCCGACGACCGCCACCACGCATCGAGTCGGCTCGGCCACGGGTAGAGCCTACGGCCGCTGTTCCGTCGTGTCCGGTTCGAGTTCGGGGCACACGATGTGGACGACTTCGTCGGCCCACGACTCCCCCACCTCGCCGTGGCGGAGATAGGCACCGAGATAAGCGCCGACCAGCATCGACACAGCGGTGTCGACGTCGAGATCGTCGCGGATCGCGCCCGCGTCGATCGCATTCCGCAGTACCTCGGCGACGACCTCGCTGCGAGCGTTGATGATCTCGCGGATCGGCTCGGTGAAGCCGGGCTCCTGGTCGGTGAGCAGTGCACCGACGCTGCCCATGCCCACATCGCTCGACAGTCCGCGCCGGATCAGTTCGATAGTCCATTTCACGCGGTCGTAGACGCACAGCCCGTCGGGCACACACGGCGACGCCATCTGCGAATGCAGCGCTGCTTCGAGGATCTCCTCCCGGTTGGCGTACCGCCGGTAGATCGTCGTCTTGGCCACACCCGACAGTGCCGCGACCGCTTCGACGGTGACTCGATGCGGGCCGTGGAGCCGCAGGATCTCGAGTGCCGCCCGCACGATGCGCGCGTCCGTCCCGGCGCGATCCTTGACGGCACGTCGAGCCGTCGCGGCCGCGGACTCCGTCTCGGTTTCGCCCACCATGTCCACATCCTCCTCGCGCGGGAGTACACCCGCAGGATTCCCGAGTCTCCCGAAAACCCGACCCTGAATCAAACGATACGAAACGATACGCTACGATCATCGTATCGTTCTGACGACGAGAGGGGAACGCATGACAGATATCTACGCACCGGCGCCCGGACGCTTCACCGACTCGGAAACCCTCCTCGAGAGTTATCGGACCTACGATGCCGTCGAGCGAGCCATCGATCACCTCTCGGACGAGGGCTTTCCCGTCGAATACCTGCGGGTCGTCGGCCAGGGAGTCACCACCGTCGAACACATCGAAGGCCGTATGACCACCGGCAAGGCCGCACTCCGCGGCGGAGCCGCCGGCATCTGGACGGGTCTGCTCTTCGGTCTCCTCCTCGCTATCTTCCTCCCGACCCCCGATATGGCCGGCGTGATCCTCGCCGCCGTCGCCGTCGGTGCGGTATGGGGCGGATCACTCGGCTTCGTGACCCATTGGAGCACCGGGGGGCGCCGCGACTTCGTCTCCCGCAAGAGCATCGAGGCCTCCCGCTACGACCTCATGGTCGATTCCGAGTTCGCAGATCAGGCTCGCGAGAAACTCGCACTGCGCTGATCGTCGAGCTTTTCCCGATCGGAGAATCCACTTCGCCCGCACCATCCGGTGTGGGCGAAGTGCGTTTCGGCGGCTCGAAAAGGGGCATTCCGGTCTTTTCACCCGATCGACGTGTGGCTCCGGACACCGATGAGCGAATTCTCCCGATAATTTCTTCCGGTAATGGCATTATTCGACTTATGGCCGGATCGTCGAATACTCCCCCGAAGCCCACAGTGGGCGCGAAGGTCGTCGTGCGCGCGGGCGTAGCGGGCGACGATGCATGTCCCGGCACCATCGTCGAAGACTTCGGACCGGCCCAGGAAGCCGTGGGCGACGAGCTGGGCCGCGATTGGGCACCGGTGCGCCGATGGGCCGTGGCCCTCGACGACGGCCGCCTCGTCTTCGTGGACATGGACGCCTTCGAGTCGTCGGAGTCCTGACCGAATTCTCTTCGCCACTCCCGTATCGCCGCACGAGCCGGAGTCCCGCCGCGGGGTGATTACGCAGGTGAATACAGCAGCGATCCGCTAACGCCGCAGTCTCTCCCACCGTTTCACCGGGTATGACATGGATCGGCTGGCCGCTTCTCGGATGGCTCACGGCCTCCCCGCTGGTCGCTCTCGTATTCGGCCGGATCACCGCAGCGCGCGAAGCACGTGAGTCGCCGCGCTCCCCTGGCATCGCCACGGTCGTGGACCTGGCCGAACGCCGGGCGCGAGATCTCGGAGACGCGGAACGGATATACGCCCCGAACGAACGCTGCGGGCCGGCGGCTGTGCGCGACGACCCGCTCGTGGAGCCCCCTGTCAGGATTGAACTGACGACCGCTCGCTTACAAGGCGAGTGCTCTACCACTGAGCTAAGGAGGCACTGAACTCGACGGTCGCGTGGCGCCCGTGAGCGACGCCCATCATATAGCGCGTCACACTCACGGCGCGCACCCACCCACCTTCGTTACGGTGGTTTGCATGCCCACCCTCCACTGTTCCCCCAGCCGTACCGGAGGCAGCGGACGGTGAGCCGCTTCGACGACTTCCTCGATCGGGTTCTCGGTACCCGCCGCGCGACCGTCGACGCGGTCATCGAAGCGCCGGCACCACTGCAGCCGATCGATCTGACCGACGACGCCGTGGTGGCCGAGGCACTCGACGTGGCCGTGCGTGTCGGCGAGGTGCTGCTCGCCTCCGGCACGGGTGCGATCGACACCGCCGAGCAGGTGCGGTTCGTGGCCGCCACCTACGGCCTGGCCCAGTGCGACGTCGACGTCACCTACAACTCGATCGTCCTGTCGGCCTATCGCGGACCGACCATGCCGCCGTCGAGCACGATGCGCGTGGTGCACTACCGCTCGATGGACTTCACGCGACTCGCGGCGGTCGATCGCCTGACCCGGCGCATCCGCCGCGACGCGATCTCCCCCGCGCAGGCGCACGAGGAACTGCTCGCGATCACCACCAAGGCGCACCCCTACAACCGCTGGGTCGCGACGATGGCGTGGTCCGCCATGGCCGCCTCGATTTCCGTCCTTCTCGGTGGCGACGCGCTGGTCGCTCTCGTCGCGTTCGGCTCGACGTTCGTGATCGACCGCGTCAACCGCAAACTCAACGCGGCGGGGCTGCCGTTCTTCTTCCAGCATCTCGTGGGCGGCATCGTCGCCACCGCCCCCGCGATCACCCTGTACGGGATGCGGGACACCATCGGCGTGGAGGTCTCGCCGGGACTGATCATCGCCGCCGGCGTGACGGTGCTGCTGTCGGGCCTGTCGCTCGTCGGTTCGGTCCAGGACGCGATCACGGGGGCACCCATCACGGCCTCCGCGCGGTTCTTCGAAGTGCTGATGATGACGGGCGGCATCATCGCGGGTGTCGCGACCACCCTGCGGATCGCCTCGGTGTTCGGCGCCGAGCTTCCTCTCATCAGCTACGAAGCCCTACCCGACCTCACGCAGCTTCCCACCAAGATTCTCGCCGGTGCCGCGGCCGCCCTGTTCTACGCGCTCGCGTGTTACGCCGAGCGTCGGGCTCTGACGGTCGCCGCACTCGCCGGCGCCACGGGCAGCCTGGGTTATCAGCTCGCCCTCGGGCTCTCGCTGGGCCCGATCATCTCGTCGGCCCTGGCCGCGACCGTCATCGGTTTCGCCGGTGGCCTGATGGCCCGCCGTGCCCTCACCCCGCCGCTGGTCGTCGCCGTCGCCGGTATCACGCCGCTGCTGCCCGGTCTCGCGCTCTATCGCGGCCTGTACGCGATGCTCCGCAATCAGATGGCCACCGGGATGACGGCCCTGTTCGCGGCGTTCGGTATCGGTTGCGCGCTCGCCGCGGGGGTCACGCTCGGCGAGTGGCTCGCCCGCCGCACCCGCAACCCGCGCAGCGTGCTCCGGGTCGGCACCCTGCGCCGACCTCAACTGCGGCGCATCCCGCGAATCCGGCTCGACAAGAACCGGCCGGTGTGGCGACCGGCGCCGGGGCCCGCCACGGGCCCGATCCCCGCAGGATCGTTCCACACCGGGCCGATACCCATCGCTCCCGGAACCGGCCCGATCCGGACCGGGCCACCGACCGGTCCCCTCGCCACGGGTCCGCTCGCGACCGGCCCGATCCCTACCGGCCCGATCGCGGCGGGGCCGCTGGCGACCGGCCCGATCCCCATGAGCAGTCTCGGTTCGTCCTCGTCCGACACCGGATCGACCCTGCAAACGACGAGAGCCACGCTGCGCTTTCGGCGCAAGCGTGACTCTCGGCGGATCTGACGGAAGCGTTCAGCTGCCCTGGCGGGCCTTCTCGTCGGCTTCCATGGCGTCGCGAAGGCTCTTCGGACGCATGTCGGTCCAGTTCTGCTCTACGTACTCGACGCACGCGGCGCGCGACTCTTCGCCGAATACCACCCGCCACCCCTGCGGGACCTCGGCGAAGGTCGGCCACAGGGAGTACTGCTCCTCATCGTTGATGAGGACGTAGAAGCGGCCGTCTTCGTCGTCAAATGGATTCGTGCTCATCTCGCCTCACTTGTTGCGTAGGTGTGATGGTCCGTTAGCCTACCAAGCCCGTCGATTCCGCCCGGTGCTCCGGACAGACGCAGGTCCCTGCGTTCGACGATCGAGGACAGGATTTCGCCCGCGCGGATCGCTGCGTTCGACAGCAGCGACGCGGTCAGACCGTGCGTCTTCTCGGTTCCGCCCTGAAGATAGATGTCGGCCGTGACGTCCTCGGGCGTCGGCAGACGGTAGTCCCGGGCGACGGACAGGATCGGGGATCCGGGCGCGAGGTCTCCGAACAGGGGCCGCAGCGATGCGGGTTCGAATCCCGTCGCGAGTACGACGGCATCGCACGCGAGCGTCTCGGTGTCGCCCGCGAGATTGTCGCGGATCTCGACGTCGATGCCCTCGGCGGTCTCGGTCGCCGACAGCACCTCGGAGGCGCGGCGCATGAACAGGCGACGCCGGCCGCTGACACGTTCGCGGTACTCGGTCGCGTAGAGGGCCTCGATGAGCTCGGGTGCGACGACGGAGTAGTTCGTGCTGCGGTGCAGCGCCAGCAGCCGTTCTCGCTCGGCGAGGGGAGCACCGTGCAACTGGCCGACGACCTCGGGGTCGAAGATGCGGTTCGCATAGGGGCTGTCGTCGGCGGGGCTGTAGCCGAACCGGTTGAAGACGCTGTGGACCTCGGCCTGCGGATAGTGGGTGTGCAGATAGTCCACGACCTCCGCCGCGCTCTGCCCCGCCCCGACGACCACGAACCGCTGGTGTACCGGCTCGGGCATGTCCTCGAGATGGAACAGGAAGCGGTGGTTGTGGAAGCACCGAGCGGATTCGGTCGCCCAGTGCGGGACACGCGCGCGCAGCCCGACTCCCACCACGACGCTGCGTGCATAGACGACACCGTCCGCGGTACGGATCGCGAACAGATCGGCGACACCGTTGTGGTCCCGGACGGCCTCGACCGCGTCGACCTGCGTCCCGTAGCGGACGTCGGCGTCGACCCGGGAAGCGGCCCACTGCAGGTAGTCCTGGAATTCGTGCCGGGTGGGGAAGAACGTCTGATGGTTGACGAAGTCCACGAGACGGCCGCGATCGTGCAGATAGGAGAAGAAGCTGTAGGAGCTCGTGGGGTTGCGGAAGGTGACGAGATCCTTGGGGAACGCGATCTGCATCGTCGCTCCCTCGAGCAACATGCCCGGATGCCAGGCGAACGCCTCCTGCCGTTCGAAGAATCGCGCCCGGATCGTCGATCCGGGATTGTCGGTGTTGTGCTCTTCGAGGGCGATCGCGAGCGCCAGGTTCGAAGGCCCGAAACCTATACCGACGAGGTCGAAGACGTCTCCCTGTGGGCTGCCCTCCGACCTCCCCGCGTCATCGGCGACAAGGCTGGAACGGTCGGTCATCCATCCAACTTCCGTACTCGGGGGCCACCGGCCCGGACGGTTCGTACGAGGCACCGAAGGTAGCCCAGGCTAACCTATGCTCGCCGCAGCGTACCAGCGTTGCACGCCACGCGGGGATGTCTCGACGAGCCGGGTCACAACGACCCCGTCGGGTCCCGGAAGCGCCGAACGCGGTGGAATCGTTCTCGATTCCACCGCGTTCGACGTCGCTCGGTCTAGCCGGCCAGGAAGTCCACCAGAAGCTTGTTGACCGCCTCGGGACGTTCGAGATAGCCGTAGTGCCCGGCGTCCGGGACCTCCTCGTACCGCGCGCCCGGAATCGCATCGGCGACCTCGCGTGACAGATAGGCAGGAATCATGCGGTCGTCGGCGAATCCGACTGCCAGACAGGGCACCTTCACCTCGCGGTAGGCCGCGCGACGATCGAACTCACGGTCCATCCCGAGCTGCGCCCGCACGCCGGCCGAGATCTTGCCCCCGCTGAACTCGAAGACGTCCAGCCAGTCGCGCGCGGCATGCTCGTCGGCGAGCGACGCCGGGGACAGATTCATCACCGCGGTCACCGCGGCGCGGTATTTCGGCGGCAGTTCCACACCGCTGTCGTGGAGTTGCCGCTCCCCCTCCGTCAGGGTCAGCTGGAACTGGTCCATGCGCGCGTGCCCGGCCAGGAAGACGGCCTTGCGGACGAGGTCCGGGCGCGACAGGGCCAGTTCCTGAGCGACACGCGCGCCCATCGACGTGCCGATCACGTAGGCGGGACCACCGAGGAGCTCGATCAGCCCGGCCGTGTCCGCGACGAGATCGTCGATCGTCATCCCGGCCAGGCTCTCCCCGGACGGCGCGATCCCACGATTGTCGAAGGTGGCGACCCGGTAGCCGGCCTTCACGAGGGCAGGAACCTGGTGCAGATCCCATACACGCCCCGGGCTCCCCGTCCCCATGATGAGAACTACGAGATCCCCCTCCCCCTTGACCTGGTAGTTCAGCGGGATGCCGTTCACGGTGGCGATGGGCATGAAGACCTTCCTCGACGAGAGCACGGGGTGCGCGCAGCGGGTCGGCGCATGCGGCGATGACGGGTCCTACGGTACCGCGAGGGATCACCGCGGGACCGAGCCAGGACGAACCCGGCGGGCGGGTGGCGGCGGGGAGTCCGATTCTCCTAGAGTCGAAGGACGATGCGTGCTCGCACAGAGCAGCGACCCCGGGAGGACAATCATGGCCGCGGATCCGACCACCGCGAACGACCTCGTCGACGAGGACCTCGAACCCGTCGCCGACGAAACCGCACGACAGGCGCAGCGCGTCGTCGCAGCGTATGCAGAGAACGCGGATGAATGCCGCATGCTGCTGTCGATGCTCGGCATCGGTCCCAGCGACAAGCACTGACGAGTACCGACATCATCCCGCCGACCCGGGCATCGAAAGAGGACCAGAACGTGACAGCAGGCGAAGCGGACGCAGCGGAGAAACACGGCTCGCACGCCGGATCGGACTTCGTGGTCGTCGCCAATCGCCTGCCGGTGGACCTCGAACGATTGCCCGACGGCACCACCCGATGGAAACGCAGTCCCGGCGGGCTCGTGACTGCGCTCGAGCCGATCCTGCGTTCGAACAACGGCGCGTGGGTCGGCTGGGCGGGCGTCGCCGACGCCGACGCGGGCGTCATCGTCGAGGACGGTCTGACCCTGCATTCGGTCCGGCTGAGCACCGAGGACATCGCCGACTACTACGAGGGCTTCTCCAACGCCACCCTGTGGCCGCTCTACCACGACGTGATCGTGCGGCCGGAGTACCGGCGCGAGTGGTGGAACTCCTATGTGGAGATCAACCGGCGGTTCGCGGAGGAAGCCGCGAAAGCCGCGGCCGAGGGCGCGACCGTCTGGATCCAGGACTACCAGCTGCAGCTGGTACCGAAGATGCTGCGGATGCTCCGGCCGGATCTGACGATCGGCTTCTTCCTGCACATCCCCTTCCCGCCCATCGAACTGTTCATGCAGCTGCCGTGGCGGACCGAGATCGTCGAAGGTCTCCTCGGCGCCGATCTCATCGGCTTCCACCTGCCCGGCGGCGCCCAGAACTTCCTCTATCTCGCACGCCGCCTGGCGGGGGCGCAGACCTCGCGCGGCAACATCGGCATCCGATCGAAGCTCGGCGTCGTCCAGGTCGGCTTCCGCTCGGTACGGGTGGGTGCCTTTCCCATCTCGATCGAGTCGGGCCGGCTCGACCAGCAGTCGCGGAGCAAGGCGATCCGCGACCGCGCCAGAGCGTTGCGCAAGGAACTCGGCAATCCGAAGAAGATCCTGCTCGGGGTCGACCGCCTCGATTACACCAAGGGCATCGACGTGCGGCTCGATGCGCTGCACGAACTCCTGGCCGAAGGCCGTATGGATCCGAAGGACACCGTGATGGTGCAGCTCGCGACGCCGAGCCGCGAACGGGTCGATTCGTACGTGCAGATGCGCGGTGAGATCGAGAAGACCGTCAGCCGCATCAACGGCGAGTACGCCGAGGTGGGACGCCCGGTGGTGCACTACATCCACCGGCCGGTCCCCCGCGACGAGCTCATCGCGTTCTTCGTAGCGGCCGACGTGATGCTCGTGACGCCGCTGCGCGACGGCATGAATCTCGTCGCCAAGGAGTACATCGCCTGCCGGAGCGATCTCGGTGGCGCGCTGGTGCTCAGCGAGTTCACCGGTGCCGCAGCCGAACTGCGTCAGGCCTTCCTGTGCAATCCGCACGATCTCGAGGACGTCAAGGACAAGATCCAGGCCGCGATCGAGGTGCCGCGTGAGGACGGCCGCAAACGGATGCGCGCCCTGCGCCGCCAGGTGCTCACGCACGACGTGAACCGTTGGGCCCGTTCGTTCCTCGACACACTCGCCAACACCGGAGCCGCCGGCCGCGCACTGATCGCTCCCGACGAGGTCGGCGAACCGGGCCAGGGCTGACGGAGACCGGCGTGCGATCGACGGTGATCGCTGCCGGGCGGCGTCATTCCGCAGGGGTGGGTACGGACGGAAGAGTGTCCACAGCGGGTATTCCCGGGGCTCCGGAGTGCCGCGTCGAAGCGTGGCAGGACATCGTGGCGGTGGCCGCAGGGAACGTGCACACCGCCTCGAACACGGGCCGGTCGCACACCGTGGGTCTGCGCGCGGACGGAACCGTCGTCGCGGCCGGGTGGAACGACGCCGGTCAGTGCGATGTCGCCGGGTGGACCGATGTCGTCCGGATCGCGGCCGGCTGGCGACGCACGCTGGCAGTCCTCGCCGACGGCACCGTCCGCGCGGCGGGCCGGCGGCGTGAGGGCGCCTGCGATGTCGACCGATGGCGCGAGATCATCGCCGTCGCCGCCGGGGACTGGCATTCCGTCGGTCTGCGTGCGGACGGCACGGCCACGGCTGTGGGCGTCGGCCGCAGGGGGCAGTGCGACGTCGCGGGATGGCGCCGCGTGCACGCGATCGCGGCGGGCTGGTTGCATTCGGTCGCTGTCACCGACGACGGCCGGGTCCTCGCTGCCGGAGCCACGGCCTCCGGTGTCGACGAGATGGCCGGCTGGCGCGAGATGGTCGGGGTCTCTGCAGGAAGCCGCCACACCGTCGGGGTCGATGCGCGAGGGCGGGTCTTCGCCGCGGGCGACAACAGCCGGGGACAGTGCGATGTCGCGTCGTGGCGCGACATCGTGGCCGTTGCCGCCGGGTCGGCACACACCCTCGGGCTTCGCGCCGACGGAGCCGTCCTCGCGACCGGCGACCACACCGACGGCCGGTGCGACACCGCCCGGTGGCGCGTCCGGGTCCCGTGAGCCTCCCCGGTAGGTCTAGATCGGGGTCAGCCGGTTCACGAGCCAACGGCCGTCGTGCTTTTCGAGTTCGACACGCACACGGCTCCCGCTGCTCACCGCTTCCGGGTTCTCCGAACTGGTCGTGATCTGGTTGAGGAACAGCAGGGTGACCGCGCTGTCGGCGTCGGCGGAGACCACCGAGGATGCCTGCACGCTCACCTGGACGCTGATCGCCTTCTCCTTGGCGCCCGGAGCGATGATGTTCTTCATCAGATTCGTGTACTCGTCACGGAAATCGCCGGTGAGACCCTCCGCTGCGGCCTCGGTCTGGGCATCGACCTCCTCGTGGGTGTAGGCCAGCATGGCGACGGCCTGCTCCTCGGCGGCGACCCGGGCCTCGGTCCGGGCGGATTCCGCGGCGGACTCCTGGATCGCACCGTAGGCGAGCCAGCCCACCAGTACCGCGAACACCAGTGCGACGACGGATGATCCGATCGCCACGTGCGGCAGATAGGACGTCTGTGCGGCGGAATCGGCCTCGGTCTCGGTCTCGGCCGTAGCGGCGGTGTCGGCTCCGGTGGGTGCCTCGGTCCCGTCGTCGGTGGGGGCCGCTCCCGCGGTGGGATCGTCGTCCACCTTCACGGTCTCGTCGGTCGTCTTCGCGAGTGTCACGCGATCGTCCTTCTCGTCGGTCACGGCACGAACTCCACCTTCGACGCCAGCAATTTTCCGTTCTCGTCGCAGATCGTCACCCGCAGACGGAAATCCCGGGCTTCGGGCTCACTCTGGTCGGCGTTGCTCACCATCGCGCGCGATGCGACGAGCGACGACGCACACGTGCCGTCCTCGTTCTGGATTCCGGCTTCGAGGACCTCACCGGTGGTGTCGACACCGGCCTGCTGCACGACCTCCACGAAAGGCCCTTCACGCCCTTCGAACTCGGCCTTGAAGTCGCCGGTGGCACCCTCGAGCAGACGTGCGACGTCGGCATCGGCGGATTCCGCGCTGATCGTGGTCAGGTTGAGCACCGTCTGCCGGGCCGCCTGCAGGAACGCCTCCCGCTTCTCGCCCTGTTCGTTCGTGGACTGCCGGTCGACGATGAGCCAGGCGCCCACCGCCACGAGAGCGACCACGAGGACGGACGCGATCACCGTCACCGGCTTGGCCCATGTCGGCTTCGTCTTCGGCCTCGTCTTCTCGTCGATGTCGTCTGCCATCAGCCTTGCTGCGCCTTCATGTAACTCTCCAAGCTCCGGTCTCCTCCGAGATCGGCGTGTGTGTACACGGTGCCGTCGGGACCAATGTACGTCCCGGTCTGCGGATCGATGCGTCGCGCGGCGACCCCGGCGGGAGCCGTGTCGTCCTCGGTGCCGTAGGAGGCCGGCGTCGGTGCGACGTCCTCCGAGGCCACCGGTGTCGGCGGTCCGGTCCACGGGTTGTCCGAGAACGTCGGGCTGTATCCGGTCCGGCACATGTCGGGAGTCGGCGCACGGCGGCCCGGATACTCCATGCACGGCAGGTTCCGGGCTCCGCGTACCGCGTTGGGGAAGTCCTGGGGCAACTGACAGAACACGTCGCCGGGGGTATCGACCATCGAGGTGTCGGCCGGGCTGCGCCACTGCTCGGGCGGCACGAAACCCGCGAGGCACGGCGGCGGATCGTGCAACTGCAGGTGGAAGTCCACCACCGCGCCGTCCTCGGGAGGACCGTCACCGGCCGCGGTGATCAGCGCCGTCGTCATCGGCGGATACAGCACCAGGATCTGTTCGATACCCGCGTTGTAGATGACGCCCACCTCGCCGACACTCACCAGGTTCGAGAGCAGCAGAGGCAGGGTCGGTTTCAGATCCTGCAGCAGGGCTTCGGCTTCCGCGGCAGCACCCGGGCCGGTGTCGAGCAGGGCCCGGAGATCCGGGTCGCTCTCCCGCAGACGGTCGGTGAAGGTCACCATGTCGCGCGTCCACGACCGGATCGCGTCGCTCGTGACCACCTGGGTGTCGAGCAGCGGACCGATCCGGTCGATCAGTTGCCGCGTCTCGGCGCTGCTCCCCGAGGCCTCCTGCACGAACAGGCGCGTCGAATCGATCAGCTCCTGCAGTTCGGGGCCCGAGCCGTTGAACGCCTCGAACGCCTCGTCGACGACGGTCTGCAGGCGCGTGTCGCTGATGGACGCGAGCAGCACGTCCGCCTGGTCGAGCAGTGCTCCGACCTCCTGCGGGACGGTCGTGCGGTCGGCCGGGATCACGTCCCCGTCCGCGAGACGGGCACCGCCGGACCCTCCGTCGCGCGGCACGAGATCGACGTACTGTTCGCCGACGGCCGAGACGCTGCGCACCGCCGCGTCCACATCGGCGGGGATCTTCGCGTCGCTGTCGATGGACAGTGTCGCTTCCACACCCACAGGCGAGAGGGAGACGCTCTGAACGGTGCCGACGGTATTGCCGCGGTAGGTGACGTTCGAGTGCGGGTACAGACCACCCGTCGAGTTCAGTTCGACGACGACCTCGTATCGGCCGATCCCGAACAGGGCAGGCAACTTCACGTACATCAGCGACATGACGACCAGACCGACGACCGTGAGGATCGCGAAGATCGTGAGCTGGATGCGGACGAACCGCGTGAGCATCATGGTGCGGGCACCCCCAGAGGCAGGCCGGGAATGGTGATCTCCCCGATACCGGGAATCGTCAGCTTCCCCTCGGGGCCGGGAGGCGGCGGCGGGGGTGGTTCGAGCGGTGCGCGGAACGGATCGGTGGCCTGCGCGGCGAGCCCCGCATCCTGGCCGAGAATGCCTTCCGGTCCGGCGAGACGCCCCGCGAGCGGGGTTCCGGACAGGAAGTTCAGGTCGAGGCGATCGAGGCTGAGATCGATGGTCATCGCGAGGTTCGCGTAGTCGCCCCGGATGATGTTGTTGATACCTGCCTGCGGGAAGGGATAGGTGAGCAGCACACCGAGCACCTCCGTGAGCGAGCTGCCCGAATCCGCCAAGGCCCGCAGAGTCGGCGCGAGGCCCTCGAGATTCGCCTTCAGATCGTCGTTCGAGTTCTCGACGAGCCGGCTCGCCACCGTGCTGAGTTCCCCGAGCGAACTCATGGCGGCGGTGAGATTCGAGCGTTGCGTCGAGAGCACTTCGAGAGCGGGTGGCAGCTCCTCGAGGGCGCGGACGAGGGTTGCGTTCTGGTCGTCGACGGTCGCTGCCAGGCGGTTCATGCCCTCCAGTGCCGCGACGATGTCGCCGCGCTGCGTGTCGAGCGTGGAGACCAGCTCGTCCAGTCGCGGGAGCAGATTCCGGATCGAATCCTCACGGCCCACCAGAGCGGCGTTGAGTTCGGTCGTGATGTCGTTGATCTGCGCGAGTCCCCCTCCGTTGAGCACCACGGACAACGACGAGAGCGTCTGTTCGGTGGTCGGATACGCACCGGCGCGTTCGAGCGGGATGAGATCGCCGTCCTCGAGCCTCCCCTGCGGGGGTTCGTCGACGGGCGGCACGAGTTCGAGATGCTGGGAGCCGAGCAGACTCGTCTGCCCGATCCGCGCGAGCGAGTTCGCCGGCACCACGACGTCCTCGTCGAGCGAGACCGTCACGAGGGCGTGCCAGCCCTCGAGCTCGATGCCCGCGATCGAACCGACCGTCACGTCGTCGATCCGCACCGGCGAGTTCTGGGTCAGCGTCGTCACGTTCGGCATCTGGATCTGCACCCGATAGGCGCCCTCGCCGCGACCGGCGGTCCCGGGCATGGGAATCGAGTTGAGTCCGCCCCACTCGCAGGCGGTCAAGCTGGCGCTCACCGCGATCGCGGTGGCCGCTACGCCGAGTCGGCGCAACATCGGACGGCCGGTCATCGTCCTCCTCCCGGCTGCAACAGGGAACCGAGATCCTGCGGAACCTGCAGGGAGGGCAGGCCACCGAGGATCCCGTCGAGCGGGGAGGCGCCTTCGGACAGCGACGGCCCGGGTGCCGTCCCACGCCCCTGCGAGGCCTCTTCGAGCCCGGGCTCGCTGTAGACGATGTCGCCAGGGAAGGCCTGCACACCGGCGAGCGGATTGACCAGCAACGGAAGGTAGTTCGCGTTGATCGAGGACAACACCGGCCCGAGCTGCTGACGGCACAGCTCCTCGCTGCGCTCCGAGGTCGCGTTGGCCGCTGCCGCGACCGACCCGCACATCCACTCGACCGGGTTGGCGAGGTTGTTGATCGCGAGCGCACCGGTGAGGGAGCCCTGCGCCGGCTTGTAGATGTTGTAGAAGTTCGCGAGGGAGGTCGGGCCCGAGTGCAGCACCCGTTCGATCTCGGGCCGCTTGCGGGCGAGCACCTCGGTCGCGTCGGCGAGTCGCTGGACCGATTCGCTGAGCCCGGCACGGTTGTCCTGGACGAACCGCTGGACGTCACCGACGGCGACGTTCAGATCGGTCAGCGACACTCCGAGCTGGTCCGAACTCTGCGCGAGCACGTCCGAGACCGACGCGAGACGACCGCCGAACTGCACGATCTGCTCGTTGCTCGACGAGAGGACCGACACGAAGGTCTGCAGGTTGCGGATCGTCGAGAACAGATCGGTGCGCCCTTCCGAGAGGGTGCGCATCGTGTCGGACAGCTCGCGCAGTGCGGCACGCACGGTCTGCCCGTTGCCCTCGAGATTCTCGGCTGCGGTGTCGATGAACCGGCCGAGGGATCCTTGCGGGTCGAGCTCCTCGGGACCGAGCGATTCGGACAGTCGCATCAGTTCCGTCTTGATCTGATCCCACTCCACCGGCGAGGCCGTGCGCTGCATCGGGATCGTCGCGCCGTCCTCGATCGTCGGGCCTCCCGAGTACACGGGGGTGAGCTGGACGAAACGCGCCGAGACGAGGCTCTGCGCGATGACGACGGCGGCCGCGTCGGCAGGGACCTGTACGCCGTCGTCGACCTTCATCGTCACTCGTACGAGGTCGTCGTGCGGTTCGATGTCGCTGATGCGCCCCACCGAGACCCCCAGCACGCGCACGTCGTCGCCCTCGTACAGACCGCTGGTGGATGCGAATTCGGCGTGGATCGTGCGCTTGCCGAAGTCGGGCAGGACGAACACGACGAGACCTGCGACCACGAGTGCGACGACGGCAGCGATGATCGCCGGTACCAGCAGGCCCGGCCGTCGCAGGAGTCCTGGGCGTCGCGGGCGGGTCGTGGTGCCCGCCGCGGCCGTGTCGGTGCTCATTCGCCGTCCCTCTTGATCGTCGGTGGCTCGTCGGGGATCACGTCCTGGAGATCCTCGGGGAGAAGATCGGGCGCGACCTGGCTGTCCACCACGGCCTTCCACCACGGGGCGGGCAGGATGTTGGAGACGTACGCGTTGAAGAACGGGCCGCTGGCCACCGACTCGCCGAGCGCACTGATGTACGGGCCCAGACCGTCGAGCGCGCCGGCGATGTTCTCCTTGTTCGCCTGCAGATTGGCCGTGACGAGATTGAGCTTCTCGAGCGTGGGTGCCATCTGTGCCTGGTTGTCCTGCACGAGCCCGGTGAGCTGACGCGAGACGGAGGAGATGTTCGTGATCAGCTGGGTGATGGCGTCGCGGCGCATGCTCAGTTCGCCGAACAGGGCGTTCGCATCGACGATGAGCGCGTTGACCTGATCGCTGCGCTCGGCCAGGATGCCCGTCACGTTCTCGGTGCGTTCGAGCAGTTGCTTCAGCGACTCGTCGCGCGCGTTGATCGACTGCGACAGGCGTGTCATCCCGTCCAGAGCACCCCGGATCTCCGGAGGGGTGTTCTCGAGGGACTGCGACAGCGCGTCGAGGGACTCGTTGATCCGATCGGTATCGAGTTCGGACACGCTCGTGGTGAGGTCGCCCAGCGCGTCGGTGAGCGAGTACGGCGAATTGGTGCGCTCGATCGCGATGACCGAGCCGGGACGCATCACTCCGTCGCCGCCGGGCCGCAGCGCCAACGACTTCCGGCCGAGCACCGTGTTGGTCTTGATGTCGGCTCCGGTGCTGTCGCCGAGCCCGATCCCGTCCCGGATGCGGAAGCTCACCAGCACGGCCTGGTCGTCGAGACGCACGTCGGTCACATCGCCGACGTTGACCCCGGCGAGCATGACGTCGTCGCCGGGGACGAGACCTCCCGCGTCCTGGAAGCGGGCCGAGTAGTCCAGGCCGCCGGAGAGGAAGTGCAGTTGATCGTATTGCAATCCGGCGAGCACGATCGCGGCGGAAACAGCGAGACCGATGATGCCCGTACGGATGTGGCTGGGTTCACGGGGCGCACTCATTCGACCTTTGCACACCTTCCCGTGTCGTGGTTCGCCGTCGTGTACCGGATGGTGGTGCCGTCCGGGCCGGAGAACTTGAAAGTATTGGCACAGAGGAAGAATTGGAAGAAGTTTCCGTATGCACCCACACGGATGAGTTTCTTGTAGTCGGACGGCAGTCGTTCGAGCGTGCGGTTGATGTCGTCCTTCCCGAGGTCGAGTTGGGTCATGGTGCGGTTGGTCTCGGCGATCACGGACTGCAGGTCGGGCCGGTTGTTCTGCAGCAGCGCGGCCAGATCCGCCGTGCCGGCGGCGATCTGCGGGATCGACGCGCCGATGGGATCGCGGTCTGCGGCCAGGCCGCCGGCGAGCGTGTGCAACTGTTCGATCGTGTTCTCGAACTCGCGATCGTGATCGTCGATGGTTCCGAGGACGGCGTTGAGATTGTCGATGACGTCGCCGATCAACTGGTCGCGGTCGGCGAGGGAGTTGGTGAACGAGTTCGTATTTCCCAGGAGGGACACGAGTGTGTCGCCCTGCCCCTGGAAGACCTGCAGGAGGGCACCGGAGAGCTCGTTGACCTGCTGCGCGTCGAGTCCTTGCAGCAGCGGTTTGAACCCGCCGAGGAGCAGATCGAGATCGAGAGCGGGCTCGGTCAGGGAGACGGGGATACTGCCTCCGGGCTGGAGGACGTCGACGCTGCCGGCACCCTCGAGAAGTTCGAGATAGCGGTCGCCGACGAGATTCTCGTAGCGCACCGTCGCGCGGGTACCGGCGTAGAGCGTGTGCTTCGAATCCACGTCGAACTCGATCTCGGCCGTGTTGTCCGGTCCGATGTCGACCGTCTTCACGGACCCGACCTGCACGCCGGCGATACGCACCTTGTCGCCGGCACCGAGGCCGGACACGTCGGTGAAGGTCGCCCGATAGCTCTCGGTTCCGGTGAATCGGGCCTGACTGAACACGACGGCCAGCCCGGCGAAGATCAGCACCATCGTGACGGCGAAGATCAGGAACTTGATCGTGGTGGCTCTCATGGTCACCGCCCGCCCGCGAGCTGGTCGCCGAACAGGTACTGGAAGATCGTCGGGTACCGCACCCATGCCTCCGTGGCGGGTTTGTACGGGGTGGTTCCGGTATTCGTCACGACGAACGGCGCGTGGCCGTCGCGACGCGAATCGAAGTTCGGCATGCCCCAGCAGTTGGGTCCGCCGGACGCGCCGACCACCGGCAGATCCTGGGCATCGTTGTAGGGCGTGGCACCACCCATGAAGCTCGTGCTCAGCGTCAGCGCCGCGTACTCACCGGTACCCGCCATCGGTTCGAACGCCACGCGGGCGTCGTTGAGACCGACGATGAAACAGGTCAGTTCGGGTGAGTACTCGCCGAGAAGCCCGGTGGTGTGGGCGAGGCTGTCGAGCGCGGTCGTGATCTGCGCTTCGTTTCCGCCCAGGACATCCCGTCCGGTGTCGGCGAGACCGGTCAGGTTCATCAGCAGCAGGTCGAGTTGCTGCTGTTCGTCGACGACGGTGTTGCCCACCTCGGTGGCGTTGCCGATCGTGGTCATCAGGTCCGGCGCCGTATCGGCGTAGATCTCGGTCACCTGCGCGGCGGAGACGAGATCGGCCTGCAGCTGCGGCAGTGACGGATTCATCTCGGCGAGATAGGCGTCGGCGTCGGCCAAGGTCGCACCGAGCGCGTCACCGCGGCCGTTGAGCGCTTCGGACAATGCTCCGAGCGTGGCATTGAGCTTCTCGGGCCGGATCTGGGCGAGAACGTCGGACAGATGCTCGAAGACGGTGTTGAACTCGACGGTCACGTTGTCGGCGGCGATCACCGCCCCCTCCTGCAGCGGCACGGGTGAGGGATCGTCGGGGACGATGATGTCGACGAACTTGGCGCCGAAGACCGTGGTGGATTCGATCGCCACCCGCGCGTCGGACGGGATGAGGTCCATCTGGCCGGGTTGCATGTCCAGGTGCAGCACGGCACCGGCGGGTGTGTGCTCGATCGATGCCACCCGGCCCACCTCGACTCCCCGCAGTTTCACCTTGGCGTCGGGGTCCAGCACCAGCCCGGAACGGGGGGAGGTCACCGTGAGCGGAACCGTCGAGGTGAATCCTCCGGCGAACATCGTCAGTGCGATCACGACGATCACGGCCAGCCCGCCCACGAACCCGAAGGCGGCGAGTTTCTTCTTCCACGAAGGAGTGTCCATTTTCAGGCGCCCTATCCCGACAGGTTGAAGTTGCCGGTCGCGCCGTAGACGGCGAGCGAGATGAGCAGGGTGACCGTGACGACCGCGACGAGCGAGGCGCGCACCGCGTTACCGACCGCGACGCCCACACCGACCGGGCCTCCACTGGCGTTGAAGCCGTAGTAGGTGTGGATGAGCATGACGGCGACGGCCATGACGATCGCCTGGACGAACGACCACAGGATGTCGGTGGGTATCAGGAAGGTCGTGAAGTAGTGGTCGTACACGCCCGCCGACTGTCCGTAGAGCACGACCGTCGCGAACCGGCTCGCGACGAAGGAGGCGATCACCGCGAGCGAATAGAGCGGGATGATCGCGATCATCCCGGCGAGTACGCGGGTGGAGACGAGATACGGGATCGACGGGATGGCCATCGTTTCGAGGGCGTCGATCTCCTCGGAGACACGCATGGCGCCGAGCTGGGCCGTGGAACCGGCGCCGATGGTGGCCGCCAGCCCGATGCCGGCGATCGTCGGGGCGGCGATGCGCACGTTGATGAACGCCGCGAAGAAGCCGGTGAGCGCCTCGACGCCGATGTTGCCGAGCGAGCTGAAACCCTGCACGGCGATGATCCCGCCGGTGAACAGCGTGAGGAAGCCGACGATGACGACGGTGCCGCCGATGACCGCGAGAGCACCCGTGCCCATGCTGATCTCGGCGACGAGGCGGACGGTCTCCTTGGGGTAGTGCACGAGTGCGCGCGGGATGGTCGCGACGGCGCGCGCGAAGAACAGCGCCTGCTCTCCCATCCGGTCCACGGTGGACGACACGTGTGTCACGCGTCGGACCGCACGGGGAAAGCGCCAGGACATCACTGCCATGAATTCTCCGCTCCCCTCATCCCGAGGTCAGCTTGATGCCGACCGCGGTGACGAGGAGGTTGACCACGAACAGCGCCATGAACGCGAACACGACCGTCTGGTTCACGGCGTCGCCGACGCTCTTCGCACCGCCTTTGACGTTGAGACCGAGATAGGAGGCGACCAGGCCGGCGATCATGCCGAACAACCCTGCCTTGATCTGGGAGATCATCAGCTCGCCGAAGCCGGTGAGCAGGGTGATGCCGTTGACGAACGCCCCGGGGTTCACGTCCTGGAGGAAGACGGAGAAGGCGAACCCACCGAGAATGCCGATGGTGCACACGAGCCCGTTGAGCAGCAGTGCGACGACGGTGGACGCGAGCACCCGCGGCACGACGAGGCGCTGGATGGGATTGATGCCGAGCACGCGCATCGCATCGATCTCTTCGCGGATGGTGCGCGCGGCGAGGTCTGCGCAGATCGCGGTGGCCCCGGCGCCGGCGACGATGAGCACGGTGACCATCGGCCCCACCTGCGTCACCGCTCCGAGCGCGGCGCCCGCGCCACTGAGGTCGGCGGCGCCGATCTCGCGCAACAGGATGTTGAGCGTGAAGCTGACGAGCACCGTGAACGGGACCGCGACCAGAACCGTGGGAACGAGGGAGACCCGCGCGACGAACCAGGCCTGATCGACGAACTCGCGTCGCTGGAACGGGCGGGAGAACGCCGCCCTGGCGGTCTCGCCGGTCATGGCGAACAGCCCGCCGACCGCCCGTAAGGGGACCTCCAGGAGGTCTACCACCGTGTGCCCCCTTCGATCCTCGCGTCGTCGGCACTCAGCCGAACCGTGGCTTCTGCTGTGACCCGGGTCATAGTAACTAGAACGTGTTCACCTGTCAAAGATGCATCGATCGACATGTCGATCCACTTCCGTCCGAAAGATGCATGCCGGTAACGAGAACAGGACACCGACATGCCCGTAAGAGGGTTTACGCTGGGATTTCGAGAACAAACGCCGAGTGGGAAAGGTGCCGGCCGCCATCACATCGAGGGCGCCTCCGGCCGCGGATCCGGGTGTCTGTCAGTACTTGAAACTAGAACGCGTACTACTCGCGCTCACGCGTATTCCACCGGGCCGCGACGACTGTCCGAGTGCGCGTGACGCTACCCGAGATCCCCGGTAGACGTCACCGGAAGTCCGAGGATCTCGACCGGGTCACGGCACGGCGACGCACCGCCGTCCCACCCCGGGAACAGCGGTGAGGCCGCGGATCAGAGATCGAGTGCCGTCGACGCCGAGAACGTCCGCCCCGGATCGCGATCCGCGAAGTAGCCACCGAGTTCGGCGGCGAGCGCCTCCGGAGTCCACTGCGCCTCGGCGTCGAAGCGTTGCTCGACGACCGGAGCCGCCATCAGCGCCACCATCGGGCCGTAGACGATGAAGACCTGGCCGTTGATCCGTTCGGCCGCCGGCGACGCGAGATAAGCCACCAGACCGGCGACGTGGTCGGGCGAGAGCGGGTCGATGCGGTCGGTCGGCGCGTCACCGAAGACGGCCTCGGTCATCGACGTACGGGCTCTCGGGCAGATCACGTTGGCGCGGACGCCGTAGCGCTCGAGCCCGCGGGCCGCCGACAGTGTCAGCGCGGTGATACCGGCCTTCGCCGCACCGTAGTTCGCCTGCCCGGGCGGCCCGAGCAGACCGGCCTCCGAGGACGTGTTGACGATCCGCCCGTAGACGGGTCCACCCTCCTGCTTCGACCTGTCGCGCCAGTAGGCCGCCGCGTTGCGGCACAGCAGGAAGTGACCGCGCAGATGCACGGCGATCACCGAGTCCCATTCGTCGTCGGACATGTTGGGCAGCATCCGATCCCGCGTGATACCCGCATTGTTGACGACGATGTCGAGTCCGCCGAACTTACCGTGGGCGGCGGCGAGCATCGCGTCGGCCGTCTCACGCTCGGCCACACTCCCGGGCACGAATTCGACCTCGGCACCGAGATCGCGGATCCGGGCGAGGGTGTCCTCCACCACGTCGTTCTCCGCCAGGTCGTTGACGACCACCGATGCTCCGGCACGCGCCAGCGCGAGCGCCTCGGCGCGCCCGAGACCGGCGCCTGCACCCGTGACGACGGCGACCCGCCCCTCGAGAGACACCGGGCCACCGAAGGACATCTGCCCGTCGTCCCCCACGCCGTCGTTGGCGACAGAACTCATCCACGCACTCCTCGAGATTCGGGCCGATTCCCGGCCGTACGCCGGTACGTTCCCCGCGAAGACCGGGGTATCGGAAATGTAGAACGTGTTATTTTTCCTGGCAAGACCCGAATACCGGGGACCTGCCGCCCCTCACGCCTCGGCGAGCGCGGCCCGCGGACACTGGGCGACGGCCTCGCGGACGGCGTCCTCGCTCCCCTCCGGCACCGGATGCGTGACCGTCAACTCGTCGTCGTCGTTGAGATCGAACACGTCGGGAGCCAGTCCCACGCATACGCCGTTCGCTTCGCAGCGATCGAAGTCGACCTTGACATCCATTCCGAGGACCTCGCTTCATGTTCGCACCGACCGATTGCAGTTCAGACTAGAACGCGTTCCAATTCTGTGCAATGATTCGCGAGGATCCCGCACAGACGATTCGCGGGTCTCACGCAGAACGAAACGGAGCGTGCGTGGACATCTCCTACACCCCCGAACAACAGGCCCTCCGCGAGGAATTGCGGGGCTACTTCTCGCAACTCATGACGCCCGAGCGCCGCGAAGCGCTCGCCGCCACGACCGGAGAATACGGCGCAGGCACGGTGTACCGGGACGTCGTCCAGCAGATGGGCAAGGACGGATGGCTCACCCTGGGCTGGCCGGAGGAGTACGGGGGCCAGAATCGTTCCGCGATGGACCAACTCATCTTCACCGACGAGGCCGCCATCGCCGGCGCCCCGGTGCCCTTCCTCACGATCGATTCCGTCGCCCCGACGATCATGCACTACGGGACGGACGAGCAGAAGGAATTCTTCCTTCCCCGGATCTCGGCGGGTGAACTGCACTTCTCCATCGGCTATTCCGAACCCGGTGCCGGTACCGATCTGGCCTCCCTGCGCACCACCGCCGTCCGCGACGGTGACGAGTGGGTGATCAACGGCCAGAAGATGTGGACGAGCCTGATCGCGTACGCCGACTACGTGTGGCTCGCCGCCCGGACCGATCCGGACGCCAGGAAGCACCGGGGTATCAGCGTCTTCATCGTGCCGACGGACGCTCCGGGCTTCTCCTACACCCCCGTCCACACCATGGCCGGACCGGACACGAGCGCCACCTACTACCAGGACGTGCGCATCCCCGCATCCGCCCTCGTCGGCGAAGTGAACGGCGGCTGGGCACTCATCACCAACCAGCTCAACCACGAGCGGGTCGCGCTCACCTCCGCCGGCCCCGTCCTCACCGCCCTGACGGAGGTCCGGCGGTGGGCGCAGCAGACCACACTGCCCGACGGACGGCGGGTGATCGACCAGGAATGGGTGCGGGTGAATCTGGCACGTGTCCACGCCAAGGCCGAATACCTCAAGCTCATGAACTGGGATATCGCCTCGAGCGCCGGCACGACCCCCCTCGGCCCCGAGGCCGCCTCGGCGAACAAGGTGTTCGGAACCGAGTTCGCGACCGAGGCCTATCGACTGCTCATGGAGGTCCTCGGACCCGCGGCCACGGTGCGGCAGAATTCGCCCGGGGCCCTGCTGCGCGGCCGGATCGAACGCATGCAACGCAGCTCGCTCATCCTCACCTTCGGAGGCGGAACCAACGAGGTCCAGCGCGACATCATCGCCATGACCGCGCTCGGCCAGCCGCCCGCCAAGCGCTGAAACAAAGGACGTTCAACCGTGGACTTCATTCTCACCGAGGCCCAGCAGGATCTCGCGGGCCTGACCCGCAGCATCGTCACGGACATCGTCACCAACGAGCACCTGCGCACCCTCGATGCCGCCGAGGACCGTATCGACCGCACTCTGTGGGAGGCGCTCGCCTCGTCCGGAGTACTCGGTGCCGCTCTGCCCGAGTCCGTGGGCGGAGACGGATACGGACCGCTCGAGCAGGCGAGCATCCTGCGTGAACTCGGCCGCGGCGTCGCGGCCGTTCCCTATCTCACGTCCGTCACCGCATGCGCCGCGGCGATCGCCGAATTCGGTTCTCCCGAACAACTTTCCGAATGGGGCCGTCCTGCCGCCACCGGGGAGCAGATCCTCTCCGCCGCACTGGCCGAGGAACTGACCTCCGACCCCGCCCTTCCCACGACGCGTGCGAGTGCCTCGGACGGCGGATACGTCCTCGACGGCGTCAAGATCCTCGTCGACGCGGCACCGGTCGCCGACGGCTTCCTCGTCCCGGCCGCCGTCGACGGCGGCGTGTCGATCTTCCTCGTCCGGCCCGGTGATGCCGGTGTCTCCGTGACCCGGCAGCGGACCACCGATTTCGGCAGTCGCGGCATCCTCACCCTCGACGGCGTCGCCCTTGCGGCCGATCGTCTCCTCGGCACCGAGGGAGCGCGGGTCGCGGCGTGGCTGCGCGACCGCAGCCTGCTCGGTTCGGCGGCCTACCAGTGCGGAGTGCTCGAGCAGGCACTCGAGCTCACCGCGCAGTATGCGCGCGAACGCGTCCAGTTCGACCGTCCCATCGGTAGCTTCCAGGCCGTCTCGCAGCGACTCGCCGACGCCTACATCGACGTCAAGGCGGTGCGACTGACGTTGTGGCAGGCCGCATTCCGCATGGATTCCGGTCAACCCCACGACGACGCACTGCGTACCGCCGCATTCTGGGCGGCCGACGCGGGGCACCGCGTCGCCCACACGGCCGTACACGTGCACGGCGGCGTAGGACTCGACGAGGACCACCCGGTCCACCGCTACTTCCTCGCGGCCAAGCACCACGAGTTCGCGCTGGGTTCGGCCACCGACCAGTTGCGTGCCCTCGGTCGCGAACTCGCCGAGCTTCCGGCCTGACGTCATGTCCGCACCCACCCTCACCGATCTGCTCGAACAACTCGCCGAGGTCGACGACCGCGGCCTGCGCTTCGAGGACGTCGAACTGTCGTGGCGCGAACACGTCGTCCTGTCCCGTCGGCGTGCCGCTCTGCTGCGCGACCTGCTCGACGAGACATCGCCGCCGCACATCGGCATCCTCATGGACAACATCCCGGAGTTCTCCCTGCTGCTCGGCGCCGCGGCCTTCTCCGGCGCGGTGGTGGTGGGCTTGAACACGACCCGGCGAGGTGAGGCACTCGCCTGCGACATCGCGCTCGCCGACTGCCAGGTCGTGTTCACCGAGGCCGCGCACTCGGCACTGCTCGAGGGCGTGGAGCTCGGCGACGTGCGGGTGATCGAGATCGACACCCCCGAGTGGACGACGATGCTCGCCCCGTACACCGGGGCCGTCGTGGAGCCCGCCGCGACGTCGCCCGGCGATCTGTTCATGCTCATCTTCACCTCCGGCACGAGCGGCGATCCGAAGGCCGTGCGCTGCACGCACCGCAAGTTCACCGAACCGGCGGCGATGCTCGCCGCCCGCTTCGGCCTCGGTCCCGACGACACGGTGTACGTCTCGATGCCGATGTTCCATTCCAACGCGATGATCGCCGGATGGTCGATCGGGTTGGCGGCCCGCGGGAGCATCGCCCTGCGGCGCCGCTTCTCGGCCTCCGGATTCCTGCCCGACGTGCGCCGCTTCGGCGTGACCTTCGCGAACTACGTCGGTAAACCGCTGTCCTACATCGTGGCGACGCCCGAGCGACCCGACGACCACGACAATCCGTTGCGCATCATGTACGGCAACGAGGCATCGGCCGCCCATGCCGCCGAGTTCGCCCGCCGCTTCGGCGCGCGAGTGATCGACGGCTTCGGATCGACCGAGGGCGGAATCTCGATCGCGTCGGTTCCCGGCGCTCCCGCAGGGGCCCTGGGGCGGCTTCCGGAGGGAGTGGAGATTCTCGATCCCGAGACCGGGCTCCCCTGTCCCCCTGCCGAGTTCGATGCGGACGGCAGGATCGTCAACGCCGACGCGGCGACGGGTGAGCTCGTCAACGTGCGCGGGCCCGGCTTGTTCGACGGCTACTATGCGAATCCCGCCGCGGACGCCGAACGGCTTCGCGGCGGCCGGTATCACAGCGGCGATCTCGCCTACCGGGACGCGGAGGGTTTCGTGTACTTCGCCGGACGCAGCTCGGGCTGGCTCCGGGTCGACGGCGAGAACCTCGGCGCGGCACCGATCGAACGCATCCTGATGCGGTACGACGGCGTCGCCCAGGTCTCGGTGTACGGCGTGCCCGATCGGCAGGTGGGCGACCGCGTGATGGCCGCGGTGATTCCCGTGGCCGGGAAAGACTTCGATCCCGTCGCTTTCGCACGTTTCCTCGAGGCGCAGACCGATCTGGGCCCGAAGCAGATTCCCTCGCTGATCCGGGTCTGCCGCGAGTTCCCTCGCACGGCGACCTTCAAGGTCCTCACGCGCTCACTGGCCGCCGAACGGTGGCATTGTTCCGATCCGGTGTGGGTCCGGGAACGCGGTGATTCCGAATTCCGCTTGTTGTCAGCCGAACTGACGCACCTTCTCGAACCCGCTACGACCGGCCCTTCTGCGCGATAGCGTCTTTCCGGAGCCCGGAACCGCACCCTTGCCGCTTTACATACCCTGGGGTATGTTCGGCGCACACCGAGAGATCGGAACGCGGTTTCGTCGCGGCAACCGTGGAAGAAGTGAGGATTCATGGGATCGGTGCCCCGCGCTACCGCACACGCACTCGGCAGTTTCTACGCGCTGTCCCTCGACGCGGGCACGGCCCTGATCCGTTCTCCCTTCGCGTGGCGTGAATTCCTCGCCCAGTTCTGGTTCATCGCCCGGGTGTCCCTCATTCCCACCATCCTGATGTCCGTCCCGTTCACCGTCCTCGTCGTGTTCACCCTCAACTCCCTGCTCCTCGAGATCGGGGCGGGTGACCTGAGCGGAGCGGGCGCCGGCCTCGGGGCGATCACACAGATCGGACCGCTCGTGACGGTGCTCGTCGTCGCCGGCGCCGGAGCGACCGCCATCGCGGCCGATCTCGGTTCACGCACCATCCGCGACGAGATCGCGGCCCTCGAGGTACTCGGGATCGATCCTGCCGCCAGGCTCGTGCTGCCGCGTGCGCTCGCGTCGACGGCCGTCGCCGTCACCCTCAACGGCGCGGTGTGCGCTATCGGTCTCATCGGCGGATTCTTCTTCTCGGTATCGCTCCAGAACGTCGACCCCGGCGCGTACGCAGCGGGCGTGACCCTGCTCGTCGGCCCCGGAGAACTGCTGCTCTCGACGGTCAAGGCCGCGGTCTTCGGCCTGCTCGCAGGACTGATCGCATGCCATCGCGGCCTGTCGGTCAGCGGCGGCCCCAAGAGTGTCGGCGAAGCGGTCAACGAAACGGTGGTCTTCGCGTTCGTCGCGCTGTTCCTCGCCAACATGCTGCTCACTTCGATCGGGATCACGGTGATGGGCCGATGAGCTTCCCCCGCGCGGGCACGGGACGCACCGCGCACGCGGTGCGTCGCCTCGGCCGCACCTCGTCCCGTGCGGTCGACAATCTGGGACGTCAGGTCGTCTTCCTCGTCGGTGCCCTGTTCTCGACGCTGCGGGCGGCGCGGCACTATCCCCGCGAGACGCTGCGCGCGGTCTCGGAGATCGGACTCGGCACCGGGGTGCTCGCCATGGTCGGCGGCAGCGTCGCCGTCATGGGTTTCCTCACCCTCTTCGCCGGCGCGACGGTAGCGGTGCAGGGCTTCACCTCGCTCGGCAACATCGGCGTCGAGGCACTCACCGGTTTCCTCTCCGCCTACGTCAACGTCCGGGTGGTCGCACCCGTGACCGCCGGTGTCGGCCTGGCCGCGACCATCGGTGCCGGGACCACCGCCCAGCTCGGCGCGATGCGCATCAGCGAGGAGATCGACGCGCTCGAGGTCATGGCGATCAAGTCGGTGCCCTATCTGGTGGGCACCCGCATCCTGGCCGGATTGATCGCCGTGGTGCCGCTGTACTCGCTGTCGGTACTCGCCGCTTTCCTGTCGAGCCGTATCGCCACCGTGGTGATACTCGGACAGTCGCCCGGCGTCTACGACCACTACTTCGCGACCTTCCTCCGCCCCACCGACGTGCTCTGGTCCTTCGGACAGGCGATCACCATGGCCGTCGTCGTCATGACCGTGCACAGCTACTACGGCTACACCGCCACCGGCGGCCCGTCCGGTGTCGGTGTCGCGACGGGCCGCGCGGTGCGGATGTCGCTCATCGCGGTCGTCACGGTGACCCTCCTGATCTCCCTCGTCCTCTACGGCAGCAGCCGCCGGCTGCACCTGGCGGGGTGACGACCGTGCCCGCGTGGATGCCGAAGTTCGCCGCGGCGGGCTTCGTCGTCTTCGCCGTCGCCGTTCTCGTACTCGCCTATCACGGCTTCCGTGGCTCGTTCACGCCCGGCGTGAGGGTGACCGTGGAGAGCGGGCGCTCCGGCCTGGTGCTCGAGCACGGCGCCATGGTCAAAGCGCACGGCGTACACGTCGGCAGCGTCACCGCGGTGCACCACACTGCCTCCGGCGCGGTCGTCGAATTGCGTCTGGATCCGGATGCTGCCGCGCAGTTGCCGGCCGGTGTCGGCGCCGACATCCGGGCGACGACCGTCTTCGGCGCCAAGTACGTCACGCTCACCGATCCCCCGGCCCCCGGCCCGGTAGGACTGGCCGAAGGCACCGTGCTGCAGGCCTCGCGCGTGACCGTCGAGACGAACACCGTCTTCGAATCGCTCTCCGACGTCCTGCGGGCGGTCGACCCGGCAGAGTTGAACCGCACCCTCGGCGCGTTGTCGTCGGCACTGCGCGGGCAAGGCGAAGCGTTCGGTCGTGCTCTCGTCGACACCGATACCGTCCTCACCCGGATCGAGCCGCGCACCGAGACACTGCGACGCGACCTCGCGGCCGCGGAGGTGACCGCCGACATCTACGCAGGAGCCACCGACGAGATCGTCGCGTCACTCGACAACCTCGCGGTCACCGGCACGACCCTCGTCGACCGAGCCGACGATCTGGACCGCGTGCTCCTCGCTTCGATCGGGATGGGCGACGCCGGTCGCCGCGTCGTCGAACCGAACAGCGCAGGCATCGTCGACGTGCTCGATCTCCTGCGCCCGACCGCCTCACTGTTCGAGGAGTACTCGCCGGTGCTCCCGTGTTTCCTCCAGGGTGCCGACCGTGCCCGGCAACTCGCCGAACCGGCCTCGGGTGGGAACGGATCGTCGATGATGCTGAAGTCGACCATCCTGCTCGGCGTGGACCCCTACGAATATCCACGCAACCTGCCGGTGGTCGAAGCCACCGGTGGACCGCGATGCGGCCCACTGCCGATCGTGACGCCCGACGAGACGCCGGCGCCGTACGTCGTGGCGGACACCGGCGCCAACCCTTTCGAAGCAGGCAGCACATCGCCGGTCTTCGTCCCCGGGTCGCTGTTCGAACTTCTCACCGGAGGTGCCGGATGACGCGCACCGCGATCGCCTCGGGCATCTACGCCCTCGTCATGATCCTGATCCTCGCCGGGCTGTTCGTCGTGTTCGGTCAGGTCCGATTCGGTGAGCACACTCGCTACCACGCGGTCTTCGACGAGGTCTCCGGTCTGGAGGAGGGCCAATTCGTGCGCGTGTCGGGAGTCGAGGTCGGCCGGGTCACCGCCGTCGAATTCGGCGAGAACAACCGGATCGACGTCACCTTCGAACTCGACGCGTCGTACACCCCGACCCGCGCGAGCATCGCCACCGTGCGCTATCTCAATCTCGTCGGCGACCGTTATCTCGAAGTGGCCGACGCTCCCGGCGATCCCACACCCATGAAAGCCGACGAGACCATCGGTACCGACCGGACACGCCCCGCACTCGATCTGGACGTACTCATCGGCAGCTTCACCCCGTTGTTCGACGCACTCGAACCCGAACAGGTCAACCGCTTGTCCGCCGATCTGATCACGGTGCTGCAGGGCCAGGGCGGAAGTGTCGAATCCATCCTCTCCCATGCGGCTTCGCTCACATCGAGCATCGCCGACCGGGACGTACTCGTCGGACAGGTCATCGCGAATCTCGATTCGGCCCTCACGAACCTCGCCGCACACCGCGACACCCTCGACACCGCCCTGCTGCGCGCACACGAACTGACCGCCCGGCTGGCACAGGACGCCACGCTCGTCGGCGATGCCGTCACCCACATCGATGCCGCGACCGGGTCGGTCGCAGACCTGCTCACGCAGGCCCGCTTCCCCCTGGCCGGGACGATCCGCGAAACCGGCAACCTCGCAGCACAAGTGGACTCGCGCAGCGACACCGTCGAACAGCTGACGACGGAACTCCCCGACGCCTATGCCGCCCTCATCCGGCTCGGCGCCTACGGGGGGTTCTTCAACTACTACCTGTGCGGCATGCTCATCGAGATCAGCGATCCGTCCGGTAATTCCGTCACCTCACCGCTGTTCGGGCAGACGACGGGCAGGTGCGCGCCGGCATGACACAGTTCCGAGAGAAGAATCCCGTGCGCGTCGGTGTCGTCGGCACCATCGTGCTCGTCGTGCTCGTGCTCGGGGCCCTGAACATCCACTCGCTGCCCTTCTTCGACGCGGGCGCGACCTACCGGGCGAGATTCGTGGACGCCGGTGGCCTGAGCACGGGCGACACCGTGCAGGTCGCCGGCAAGGATGCCGGACGCGTGAAGGACATCGACATCGACCACGACGCCGTGGCCGTCACCTTCACCGTCGACCGGGCGGTCACATTGGGAACCGACACCACCGTCGAGATCGCCACGGCCACCGCCCTCGGCGCACGGAATCTCCGGGTACGACCGGCCGGCCCGGGCCGCCTCGAGGACGGAGCCACGATCGACCTCGATTGCACGGTCGCGCCGTATCAGCTGACCGACGCGCTCGGCGATCTCACCGACACCACCGCGGCCGTCGACACCGAGCAACTCCGCGAATCGATGCGCGTGCTGTCGGACACCCTCCGCGAGACCCCCGACGACGTGGGCGCCGCGCTCGACGGGGTGACACGATTGTCCGAGACCCTGGCGTCACGCGACGAATCCCTGCGGTCGCTGCTGACGCACGCCGAACAGGTCACGGCGGTGCTCGCCGAGCGCAGCGACGCGATCGACGCTCTCGTCGTCGACGCCGATCGCATTCTCGGCGAGCTCTACCAGCGCCGGACCGCTCTCGACAGCCTGTTCGCGAACATCGAGGCGTTGTCGGCCGAGATCTCGAATCTCGTCGCCGACAACGAAGCACAGCTCGAACCCACGCTCGGCAAGGTGAACGCTGTGCTCGCGATCCTCGAACGCAACCGCGAGAGCATCGCGCTGGCCATCGAACGGCTGGGCCCGTATGCGACCGAGCTCGGCGAGGCCGTCGCCTCCGGCCCGTTCTTCAACTCCTACATTCAGAATCTGCTGCCCATGCAGGTCGTCGAACCTGCCCTGACCGCTGCACTGGAGAAGGCCGGCATCGCTCCGGCGGGGGGAACACGATGACCCGGCTGCGTCCCCTGATCTCCTGGGGTGTCCCGATTCTCGTTCTCGCCGTGATCGCGGCCGTCTCGTTCGCCCTCGCACCGTGGCGGTCGGCCGACGAGTACGCCGCCGAATTCACCACCAGCCGTGGCCTGTACGTCGGCGACGACGTACGGATCATGGGAGTCGAGGTCGGGCGAGTGACGGAGATCGAGCCCCGCGGAGATCGTGTGCTGGTGCGTTTCGACGTCGATTCCGGCCGGCGCATCCCTGCCGACGCGCAGGCCGCGATCGTCGCTCCGACGCTGGTATCCGCCCGCTTCGTGCAACTCACCCCACCCCACACGGGAGGTCCCGAACTCGCCGTAGGCGCAACGATTCCCGTCGAGCGCACGGCGGTGCCCGTCGAATGGGACGAGATCACCGAACAACTCACGCGGCTGACCACCGAACTCGGCCCGAGCGACACCGATCCGCAAGGCGCACTGGGCGAGGTGCTCGACGTCGCGGCCGCGAACGCCGAAGGACACGGCCCTGCACTGCGTGAGAGCCTGCGACAGCTGTCCGCGGCGATGCGCACGATCTCCGACGGCCGGAACGATCTCTTCGGCACCCTGGGCAATCTGCAGGTGTTCGTCGACGCCCTGTCGATGAGCGGGGATCAGATCGTCTCCTTCCACGACCGCCTCGCGGCCGTGACGGAGATCCTCGACGCGAACCGCGACGACCTGGGCGCCGCGCTCTCGGGCCTCGACGCGGTCCTCGTCGATGTCGAACGGTTCGTCCGCAACAACCGCGAGAACGTCGACACGGCCGTCGATCGCACGACCGCCCTCACGGAGACCCTGGCCTCCCAGCGCGACGGGATCGCGCAAGTGCTGCATGTCGCGCCCACCGCGCTGTCCAATCTGCAGGGGATCTACCAGCCCGCGCACAACAGCGTGGTCTCCGCGGTGTCGCTGACCAACTTCGCGAATCCTGCCCAGTTCATCTGTTCAGCGCTGGCCGCAGCAGAACAGGTGGACGCGCACACCGGATCGGAACTGTGCGTGCAGTATCTCGGGCCGATCCTCCCGTTGCTCGCAATGGACTACCCCCCGGTGCGCATCAACCCCACCCGTGGCGTCGGTGCGCTTCCCGGCCAGCTCGTGTACACCGAACCCGAACTGATGCCGTCGCCCGGCGCACCGTCACCGACCTCGCTGGCCGACCTGTTGTCACCGGGGGCGCCGTGAGAACACGAGCCGTGCACGCTCTGAGCCTGCTGGCCTGCCTGGCGCTCACCACCGGGTGCGACTTGAAAGGGCTGAACAGCTTGCCGCTTCCCGGCACCCACGGCCGCGGCGACGACGCGTTCTCCGTGACGATCGAGATGCCGGACGTCACGACCCTCGAACGCAATTCGCGGGTCCGCGTCGGGGATGTCACCGTCGGCCGGGTCGCCGACCTGCGGCTCGGGGACGGGCACGCACTCGTGACGGTGGCGGTCGACGGAAGCACCGTGTTGCCGGGCAACGCGGTAGCGAAGATCGGGCAGACGAGCCTGCTGGGCTCCGCCCACGTCGAACTGTCCCCGCCGCTCGGAGAGCCCGCCCGGGGCAGGCTCGGGGACGGTGACGTCATCCCCCTCGAGCGAGCGGGTGCCTTCCCCACCACCGAACAGACCCTGTCGTCGCTGTCGCTGGTGCTCAGCGGAGGTGGCCTCGCCCAGGCTCAGGAGATCACCCGTGAACTGAATCGCGCGTTGGACGGGCGGCAGGAATCGGTACGCGCGATGCTCACCCGCCTCGACGTCGTGCTCGCCGGACTGGACGGACAGAAGGAGCAGATCGTGAGCGCGATGGAATCGCTCGACGCGCTCGCGGTGGAAGTCGCCGAGCACAACGCCGAGATCGCCGCGGCGACCGACAGTCTCGCACCGGCGCTGGACGTGCTCGCGTCCCAGCGTGACGACCTCACGCGGGCCGCCGACGCACTGGGACAGTTCGGACGCGTCGCGAACGAGGTCGTCACGGCGAGCGGCGACGACCTCGTCGCGAACCTGCGCGATCTCGAACCGGTGCTGGCCTCGCTCACGTCGGCCGGCGACTCGCTCACCGAGTCGTTGCGCTATCTGCTGACCTTCCCGTTCCCGATCGACACCTACCGCAACGCGGTGCGCGGCGATTACGCGAACGGCACCGTCATCCTCGACCTCACGCTGCCCACCCTGGAGAACGCGCTGTTGCTCGGCACTCCCTTCGAGAATGCTCTCACCGGCGACGGACGTCCTCTCCCGGATCTGATCTCGCTGCTGGTGCCGCCCGTGACGGAGCCCGCCCGATGAGCCCCGCCGCGGCCCTGCGCCGCCGGCTGCTGGTGTTCTTCACCGTCGGCCTGGCTGCGGTACTGATCGTGGCGCTGTTCTTCGTCAATCTGCCGGCACTGGCCGGTGTCGGTCGATACGAGGTCCGGCTCGATCTCGTCGACGCCGGCGGCCTGTATCCCTCGGCCAATGTCACCTATCGGGGAATCGACATCGGGCAGGTGTCGTCGCTGACGAGAACCGTAGACGGCGCCGAGGCCGTGCTCTCGCTCGATTCGGATGTCGCTGTCCCGGTCGACTCGACCGCGCAGGTCCGCAGCATGTCGGCCATCGGTGAACAGTACGTCGAGTTCCTGCCGGCCGGTGAGGAAGGCCCGTATCTCACGGCCGGGTCGGTGATCCCGCGAGAGCGCACATCGGTTCCGGAGCCGATCGGTGGGGCTCTCGACCGCCTCGACGACACCCTGCAGTCCGTCGGGCCCGATCGTCTCGCAGTTCTTCTCGACGAAACCCACACGGCAGTAGGTGATTCCGCTGATTCGTTGCGCACACTCGTCGACGCGACCGCAGCGGTGAGCGCTCGGGCCGCCGCGGATGCGGACGACATCGCGGCGTTGATCGACCAGGCCGGCCCACTGCTCGACGCGCAGGTCGAGTCGTCCGACACGATCGCCCGGTGGGCGTCCTCGCTGACGGGCATCACCGGGCGGCTGCGCGACTCCGACACGGACGTCCGCGCACTGCTCGGAACGGCGGCGCCGGCAGCCGCGCAAGTCCAGGCACTGTTCGAGGAAGCCGAACCCACCCTGCCCTTGCTGCTCGCCAATCTCGTCACCGTCGAACAGGTCGCCGCCGTGTATCGGCCGTCGCTCGAGCAGATGCTGGTGCTGTTCCCGTCGATCATGGCGTCGACACAGTCCGCGGCCCTGCCCAACATCGACAACCCGGCGCAGAATACGTACTTCACCACGACCTTCAACGATCCGCCACCGTGTATCACCGGTTTCCTGCCGCCGGAGCAACGGCGCTCCCCCACCGAGTTGGACGTGCCCGAGACCCCACCCGATCTGTACTGCACGCTGCCGGTGGACTCCCCCATCGCGGTGCGCGGGGCGCGCAACATGCCGTGCATCGAGTATCCGGGGCGACGTGCCCCCACGGTCCAGTTGTGCCGCGAGGGTGGATACTCACCGGGCACCCTCGAAGGGCTTCTGTCACCACCGAACTGAGCTCGGCGAGCCAGTTCCGGCCAACCGGTTCCCGGACGTTCGGGTGCCGGCGCGGGCACGCCTCCGACGCACCCGTGCCTTCCAGGGCATGTCTCCGATGACGAGCATCAATCGATCACGGCAGCCGTAGCTTCGACTTCCACAAGCTGGTGGTCGTAGCCGAGTGCGGCAATACCGATCAGCGTGCTCGGCACGTCATGGTCACCGAATGCGTCGCGGACGACCTCCCACGCCGTCACGAGGTCGTCCTGATCGGACGAGGCGACGAGCACACGCGTGGCGATGACATCCTCCAGCGCGGCGCCGGCCTCCCCGAGGGCGACTTTCATGTTCTCGATGCACTTGGCGGCCTGCGCTGCGAAGTCACCTTCACCGTAGGTCGATCCATCATTGTTCAGTGGGCACGATCCCGCCAGAAAGATCAGACGCGCTTCTGCAGGCGCGGTAGCGGCGTAGGCGTACTCCGCCGCGTCCGATAACGAGTTGGAACGAATCAGGGTCACAGCCTTGGGCATTGTCGTCCCCTCCGGGTCGAGTACGTGTCCGATCAGCTTCGCACAGCGCTGCGCCACTGTGCCGCCGGGTAATTCAGTCGTCCGCCCAGACCAGGTTGTGCAGGCGCGTCGCTTCGATCAGGTCGGGATCGCGCTCCTCGACGGCGCCGTAGTCCAGCACCGTGATGTTCTTGCTGACCGGTCCGTCACCGGGACGCTCGTGCAGCGCCCAGAGCACCAGCCCGTCGCCGTGCCGGGATGCGAATTGGATGCCGGCCCGGTCCGACGATCGACTCCGGGGCACAGTGGCTGGAGGCAGCCGCCAATCCCTCCCTTGTCAACGGCAATCGAAGACTGGTTCTGGACCACTGTGCGTGATAGTGCGATACTGCGACTCAGTGTAGGGATCCTGGCATTTCCGTCTGGCAGACTTCGACCATGGACCGGAACCGAGGCACCGGAAACAACGGTCGCTACGAGTACTACAGCACCAACGACGTCGGTGAGGAACTGCCGATCGTCCGGCACGGTGACTTCGAACAAGCGGACTGGGACATGCGCTTTTTGTCCGCGCTCACCAGACATCTGTCGGCACGACCCTGGGACACTGGGGCGTACGAGATCGAACGGCTGAGCTGGGCGGATTCGGTCATGACATTGGTGGTGCGGGTATGGGGTCGCGATGACTCCGGCCTGGTCGGTTGGCGCGAACACCTGCCCGCAATCCGAGCAGGTTTCGCACCCGACGATCCGGAGACAGTCGCGAGCGCCTGGCACACCGGCGAGTTCTATCCCCGCTACCTGCCGCACCCGTATTCGCCTGGCCCCGACGGTATTCACTGGATCGGGACCCGGCGACCGTCTCACCCCGGCAACCGGTGATACCGACCTCGCCACTGGATCGTCACGGAAGGTGTACCAGAACCGGACACCGTCACGTTAGGCACGCCGGCGCCGAGCCGCTCCACCGTTCAGTGCCCGCTCGTACCTCCAGACGACCAGCGACCGGGCGAACTTCGGCTTCCTCATACGCTCTACCACCTAATACAAGATAAATCATCTAAGCTTGTACACGTCGAGGTGGCGAGCATGGCCGAAACATCACAGCTTCTCTCCGGCGCGATCGCACTGCTGCGTCGTGCCGGCATCCGCCTTGTCTCCGGTTCCCTCGACGCCTGGGACCTGGCTCTGCCCGACGGCCGGGAATTGCCGACCCGGGTGCGGGTATCCCGGCGGCCACCCACCCCCACGGTCCTCGCCCAGCTGCTCGCCGAACCGGACCCGGTCCGACGTGTACTCGTGGTGACCGCTCGCGCCACGGCGCATCTGCGGACGCTCGCGACGAACGGCGAGATCGATGTGATCGCCGTGGATGAGGAGCTGCTCGTGCTCGCCGGCGTGCGCTACGACGTGACCGATGCCGCGTCCGCCGCGGCGGCCCCTATTCGTGCTGCGCGGGGCCGGAAACCGTGGGTGCGCTGGGCACTCGCCCGCGCCCTGCTGCTCTCGGATACGGCGCAGAGCCAGCACCGGCTCGCCGAGCTGCTGGGAGTCTCCCAGCAGGCGGTCTCGCTCGCCCTCAAACAGCTCCAGGCGGTGCGGCGCACCGAGCACGGCTGGCTCGCTGTATCCCCCGAGGAACTGCTCGCGGACTATCTGGCCGGTTATCCCGGTCCTGGGGGTGCCGTGACCTATTGGTACGGCCTGGATCCGGTGATCGCGCAGGCCACCGCCGCAGTCGACTTCTGCGCCCGGCAGGAGGTGGCAGTGTTGGTCAGCGGCGATGCGGCGGCCGATGTGTACGCCCCGTGGCGGCTGCCGACCCGGGCGCTGCTCTACACCGATCGGCTCGTCGACCTGAGCGCCGCGGGCTTCGGTCCCGCCACCGAGGCCGAGTACACCCTGGCCGTGCAGGTCCCGGCCGACCCGACACTGTGGCGCACCGCGGAGATCAGCGAACCGGCATTGCTGGCCGATCCCCTGATCACCGCGGGCGATGTGCTGCGTACCGGGGGCGCCGACGCTGCCGAAGCCGCCGACCATGTGCTCGCCACGATCCGGCAGAAGGCCGCCCTATGAGTGATGTGCCCGAGGTGGAAATCCTCGCCGCGTCGAATGCCGCCGACCGCGGCCTGCGGGCGCTAGCCGATCTCGCCGCGGCGGCGGCCGGGAGCAACTACCGGGTCGTCGGCGGGCACATGGTGCACCTGCTCGGTCGCCTCTACCCCACCGACACCGCTGCCCGGGTCACCGCTGACGCCGATGCCGGCATGGAGACCGTCGCCGCGGCCGACGCCACCTTCCACACCGCACTGCTCGCCCGGGGCTATCGGCTGGTGGTCGGCAACCACTACGAGGCACCTCCGGCGACGACACTCCCCTGTCCGTAGATCTCCTCGTTCCCGGCACCGGCAGTTGCCGGCTCAAGCACATCGAGTACGCCGGGCGCGGCTTCGACGCCATCCCCGGCCTGACTCTCGCCCTGGCCGCCGACCCGATGCAGGTGCGCGTGCGGGCACAATTGACGACTAGCGAGATCTTGCGTTTCGAGGTGCCGGTGCCCGGCGTCGAGCAGGCGGTGGTGCTCAAGGCGCTCGCCTGGCGCAGCCGCCTCGCCGCCAAGGACATCGCCGACCTGTGCACCCTGCTGACAATCACCCACGAACACCGAGACCGACTGGAAACTGCACATCGCCCGCACCGGCGCCCGCAAGGACGCAGCACAGGCGCTGCACGCGCTGGTCACCATGCTCGATCGCGGTCAGCGCATCGACGGGCTGACCATCGCCCCGGCACGTCTGTCCGTCCTCATCCGCCGCTACGTCGCCGACCCCCACACAACCCGACCGCCCACCGGCACCGCGCAGCAGATCGCTCGTGATCCCAGCGGACAGCAGGCATTGCTCTCCGCTCTGCGCACTGCCATGTCCGGGTCACCCGCACCGTCCGAAGCCCGGCGCACCCAACGGCAGTACGACCCTGACCCAGTCGGAGCCACCCGACCACAGTCCCCAGGGCGGTCCCGACCTGGAGCTGTGAGTCCGCAATGACCGCTTGGGAGGAACCCCTCGCACGCTGTGTGAGCCACTGCGCGTGCACTGCTCGCGATGCGTGCATGCGTCGCACGCACTGCACGCATCCGTGCCGACGCGGATTCATGAAGTCCTGGGTCCACCCGTTGGTCCTGCAGTGACACGGCATGGTCTGTCGAGCCGCGGGTCAACTCTCCGGAACCGTCTCGGGCGCACGTCTATGGTCGCGACGACTCGGGGGCTGCGATGACCGTGCGGCCGCAGAGCTGCCGTCGTCAGGCGCGTCGGAGTGACGTTGCATACTCGTCCAGAGGCACACCCGGAAGGCGGACCCGTTGAACGCGATCGATTGGGACAGGATTGGTATCGACAAGTTTGAACGGATAGTCGACACTCTTGTCGCTCGCAAATGGAAAGGCCTCGCGAAGGTCACTTGCCCTGATGGAAGGGGCGGCGACGACGGTATCGATATCGAAGTACGACAAGGAGCCCGCCGGCGCATCTACCAGCTGAAGTACTTCACAGACGGCTTCTCCGGCAACATGAAGAAGACACGCACGGAGCAGATTCGCAACTCGTTCAGGCGCGCAATGAAGCTGGACCCGCCGCCCGTGGAGTGGATACTGGTCGTCCCGTCAAAGCTCACTCCGGGAGAGCGCAGCTTCGTCGAAGAGCTGGTGCAGTACGTAGAAGAGGGCACGAAGCCACCGAAGATCAGCATTCTCGATCGTGTCGGGCTCGATCTTCTCGCGGTCGAGAACCCGGACGTCTATGCCTATCTCGGGCGCGAGCAAATGAGGTCAGATGTCGAACTCTATAGGTTGGAGACAGCAACCTTACTCGGGGGGATCGACTCTCTGACTGAACGCGTCTCCGGTCTGGGAGACCTCGCGGACTCGGCAGACCTCTACTGGGCCGTTGACTTCGCTCGCCGGGGCAACCAGGTGACGTATACAGCCCGCCCGAAAGATCCAGACGCTCATATCAAGAGTCCTATAACCGCCACGATCACCGGCAGTTTCGGGGATGAGCACACTGAGGTGCAACGTCAGTTCGAGCAGGCTCTCAGGTATGGAGCATCGGGACGCGTCGTTCTTCCACCAGAGGTCGTTCGTCAGCTGACCATCAGCGGACCTGAGCTGCTCGCCGGACAACACAGCAACGTCGAAGTTCACTTGGAACCGCTCAGCGACAGTCCTCACGTGGGGGCAGTAGCCGAACTCAGATTCATCGGCGTCGATGAACAAGAGTCAGTCTTTGAAGGGGAAGTCACCTACATCAACGAAGGCAGCCTCGGGGTCACACTAAAGATCAGGTTCTACGGACATGCCGAGGTGGAGTTGCACTATCCCCTCAACAACAAGGCGCTTCCCGGAGATGTACAGATCTCGTACAACTTCCGTCGTATCCGCCCGACGGATGCGCTGCGGGTGATCGACCTTGTGCGTGCATTGCGAACGCCCGGAGTGTGCAGGACCTACATCGACGGTCACCTCCTTTGGTCGTTGGCTACTCATGAGGAGGTGACGAGGGACGATGCCGACGCCTATCTCACCGAGATGTACGGGCTAGCGCGTGACCTCGCCATAGTGCAGGAGTACTGCAACACCCGCTTCGTCATTCCCGATGAGCTAACTCCTCTGGAACGAGTCAATCTCCGGGTGGCCCGCATCCTGATCGAGGGATATATGGTCGCATCGCCGGAGGCACCTACCGGAATTCTCGGACTCAGCGGCACCGACTCTCCGGACGTACGAGCCCTGCTTGTCGAGGGAGGCATGATTAGATTTCCTGTCCAGGAGTTCATCCTGCGATTGGGAACTCGTGAATTGAATCTTGGCCAGGTAGGGGCATTCCATCCTCATGCGGTGGCCTTGAATAGCGAGGAAGCTCTCGCAGCTCTGGACGCGGGAGAAGCAAAAGGGTTCAAGGTGAGATTTCGGCCAGGTGATGACCCTTATTTCTATCTCTTCAAGCCAGATCGAATCCGGGATCGCCAAGCGCCGGAGCTCGCGCTCTGGAGCCTTCCAGGTATCGATCAGCCCGGTGTGGACGAGGAAGCTTTCACATCGCCAGATAGTGACGAGTCCGGCGCGTAGCGCGACCCGAATGAGATACCCGGCGCGGACGCAGCCGACGAACAGCGAGACCGTCAGGAAGCCGGGCCGCCCCACACGCCATATGCGCGGTGCGTGCATCGCACGCACCGCGTGCATCGCACGCCGATAGCGAACTCTTATGTTAACTAGCAACTTTGTTCGCCTCTCTTACTACGGATGACGGTGCTCCAGCGACCGATCCGATCGCGCAGCCTGTCGGCGCGCACCAGAGCTCCCCGGCTACCGGATACCTGTGCCTCGGACGGACGTCGACCGGCGCCGCAGCCTGGCGGACGCGCGCCTTCGGCAGGCGGCCCATGGTTCGCGGCGACGACAGAACCATCTGGGTGGCGGTATGGCCACCGAGGACGCGTCGGCCGCCCCGCAATACTCGTCGAAGCGCATCAGCGACGACCTCTCCTCGTAGACGGCATTTCCCCATCTGAACTTCACGGATAATCGGGGTTATCCATGATCAACAGGCACGAGTTGCGCGACACGCGAACCTGTGACGTCCACCATTGTGGGACGCGGCAACTCCGCCACGCCGGACGCAGCGTGACGGCCGGCGCAGCAGAGTCCGATACGCGATGATCGTGCGGTGCAGTCCGACGGCGTGGTCCAGGTCGACCATCACCAGTTCAGCTTCGGCAACCCCACGGTCGACACTCTCGATCCGCTCACGCACGGCACCCTGATCGAAGCCGGTGACGGTGCCGTCTCGTTCTACACCGGCATCGCCTACGGCCCGGTCCGCGTCAGCGTCGAGCTGCTCGATCAGCCTCCGACCGATCCTGCGCAGGACGACTGGGAAGTCATCGAGGAAACCACCCTCTAGACGACACAGGCGTTGGTCGTCTCCGCTCTCGACGGCACCGTCTGCACCACTCTCGATCCGGTGCCGGCGGGCACCTATCAGGTGCGGCCAGACGCTCGTGGCCGCGACACTCATTTCGGTCTCAAGGTCGACGACTATCTGATCCGCCTGTGGCCCACCATCGTCACCTCGGATGCGCAGGTACGAACACTCCACAAAACCGACAGCACATGGTCACCGCAACCTCAGATCGACCAGCCGGAACCGTCGAGGGCGTACGTCTATATCCGGGGACGAATCCGGGAAGGTGATCACCGTGCCTCCGCAGAACCGCGAAGCCCTGGTCGTGCGCGCCGTCCTGTACACCTTCGGCGGAAGACCGCTCACGCCGGTTCTCGAGGCGATCTGCGCCGCTCGGCACGTCGCGGGACTGGACCGCGACCTCACCGACCGGGTTGAAGCACTCGACGCCGGCAGGCAACGCGATTTCGCGCGCTGGTGCGTGCACCAGGCGTGGGAACGTCCAGGACGTGTGCAGTCCCCGTGGTTCCGTGACCGGCTCGCCGACATGGACGCAGGACACCCCGCCCATCCGGACTTCATCGCCAGCACCAACCCCCAGCCATCCGCGACTGCAATCACATGCCCGGATGTTTGGGAGGTGCGCAGGAGCGGCCGCCTCGGACGATCGTCAGCTTATCCACAGTTCTTCGGGCAGAGGTGAGCCGAGCGTGTACAACTGGACGCCATGCACGTCGGTGTCGTACATGACCGAGGGAACCGACCGGATGTACCAGATCCCCGGAACCACCTCGATCAGGCGCTCCTGCACGGTGTTGTAGGCGGCCTTACGGTCCTCGAACGACTCGCTGACACGTCCGGCATCGAGTGCTGCGTCGAGCTCGGCGTCGTTGGTGCCTGTGAAGTTGCCAGTTGATTGCGAATGCAGCGCGGTCCACAGTGCAAAATCAGGGTCCTGGACGATTGTGGCGGTGATAATCATGTCGAAGTCGCCGGTAGCGAGCCGCGTGGTGGCTGTTGCAGCATCGAGCATGTCGATACTCACCTCCACATTGTCGTACGTACTCAGCTGTGCCTGCACGCCCTCGGCAAGAACTCTGGAATCCGTGGTGGGGAAGGAAGCGAAGGAGAACCGGACAGGCTTTCCTTCCGCAGCCAGTTCGTCGAACAGTCGTTGGGCTTCGACGGGATCCGACGTCTGAAAAGCCATGTTGCTGTAGAAGGGGGATTCTTCGGGAAAGAAAGTCTCGGGGACTTCACCTTCGCCGTTGTACACGATGGTGTTGAGGGCATCGAGATCCAAAGCCAATCGAACGGCACGGCGGGCACGCACATCGTCGAAGGGGGCACGACGTTCGTTCATGCCGATCATCTGGCCACCGCCGGTGGGCAGGGTTTCCGTTTCGAGCCCGGCCTCATGCGCCATGGCGATATTGGCCATGGTCGACTCCAGAGACAAATCTGCGGCGCCGGTAGTCATCGCGTTGATGCGCTGGTTGCTGTCGTGAACGCTCTTGATCGTGAGGCGGTCGAGATAGGGTTTGGGGGCGTCCCAGTAGTCCGGGTTCTTTTCCAGCTCGATGGCACTCTGTCGGGTCCAGCTGACCAGAGTGAACGGACCGGCGCCGACCGGGTTCTCGTCGAAGGCCTGCCGTCCTTTCTCCAGGGCTGTGGGTGACGCGATCCAGTTCATGGCGCCGGCAACGAGCGATTCCGCGAAATGCGGGTTGGGTGCCACCATCGTGACTTTCAGATTCGTAGCATCGATGACCTCGGTTTCTGCAACCTGGACTGCTTGTCTGATCGAGGTCGAGCCGAGAGCCGGGTCGCGCAGACGGTCCCAGTTGAATTTGACTGCTGAGGCGTCCAGCGGGGTGCCGTCGGTGAACATCAGGCCGGGGCGGAGCTCCAGGTTGTACGTGGTTCCTCCGTCGGAGGACGAGAATTCGGTTGCCATCTTGTACGCGATGGTGAACGTCTCGGTGTCGTTGATCATCAATGTCCCGTACAGCGCATTACCCAATGCTGGGTGAAACGCGAAGACATTGGACATTGAAGCCGGGTCCAGAGACGGGGGTTCGGCACCCTGCAGGATCGTCATCGAGCCACCGGCTACGGGACTGCTCTCCTCGCCCCCGGACTCACTCTCCGGGGTGCCGGCTCCGCAGGCCGCGACGAAAAGGAGCAACGCACTGCTGCACAGTGCTGCGGCGAGCTTCGAATACGGTGAGATTCGGCGCATGATCGACCTCTCGGACTTGACGCACAAAATGGATCACGGATGAAGTGGACGCCGAAAGGTTCTCGGCTACTGTCGACCGAGCGCCGATCGATTGCTCAGTCCTGCCGCAGATCCGAACGGTCGTTCGCCGAAGAAGGCATCAGCGAACGATTACCTCGCGAGGAGGACGAGCCGGACTGTCGCGTTCGGAATACCCCTGCTCTGGCCGCCCTATCTGAGCAATGTCCCTGCGTCGATGGGCAGAGCGACGCCAGTGATGAAGCGAGCGTCGTCGGAGGCGAGAAAGAGTGCTGCTGCGCTGATGTCGTCCGGTTCGACCCACGGTGTCGGCAGGACCTGGCCCATCTGAGCGACCTTGGCGAAGTCGTCCTTCGTCGGGTTCGGCATGTGGGGTAGAAAGAGTCGGTAGGTTTCGTCGTTGAGGAGCATCGGTGTGCCCACATTGGTGGGGCACAGCGTGTTCACACGAATGCGCTTGTCGCCCAGCTCCAACGCCAGCGTGCGCATCAGACCTATGACACCGTGTTTCGCCGCGATGTAGTGGCCGATGTGCCGCGCACCACGCAAGCCGCCCACGGAGCTGGTCAGGATGATCGATCCGCCTCGGCCACCGGCCACGATGTGGGGAGTAGCGACCTTTGTGGTGGTCCAAACACCGGTCAGGTTGACGTCGATCATGTCGCGCCATGCCTTCTGCGTCATTTCGTCAAGGGTTGCGCCTTCACTCGCCAATCCTGCATTGGCCACGACGATATCGAGGCGACCGAATTTGCCGACGCCCTCGCGGACGACTTCGGCCAGGACGTCTTCGTCGCGTACGTCGGCTTCGACGGCATGTATGCGACGGCCCAACGCCTCGACCTGGGCGGCAGTTTCGGCGAGATCATCTGGTGTCGACATCGCAATCTTGACGCCGTCGAGCTGTTTGCAGACATCGATCGCGATGATGTCGGCGCCTTCTTTCGCCATCCGGATCGCGTGACTCCGACCTTGCCCTCGAGCTGCACCGGTGATGAAGGCTACTTTTCCTTCTAGCTTTCCTGACATGTTGTGCCTCATTTCTGTTCATGAGCGGCTCCACTGAGTCGCTCGTTCCGACCGGATGGGTGGATCCCGTCGATCAACGCGGAAATCCGAGATTCAGGCAGAAGTGCGGTGGCGCCGCCGGATCAACAGAGGGACCGCAAGCACCACCGCCGCTGCGGGGATGAGCACTCTGGTGATACGGCCACGTCGGCCACCGATACCGAAGAGTTCTATCGGCGGTGCAGGAGCAGTGCGGTCGGCGATGTGCGTCGAGCTGCCCTGGCTTGCTACCACGTCGGTCGGGTCTGCGCCATCCGATAGCCGTGGACCTGCGTTCTCCGAGGCATCAACGTTCGAAGTTCCTGCAGACACAAGGATCTGTTCTGCGAGGTTGGCGGCGAACTGCCCGATGAGCTTGTTGGCAACCTCAGCAAGAGCTCCACGTCCGAACTGCGCGGTCTTACCTGTGATTTCGAGTTCGGTTTCGACGAAGACATCGGTATGTCCGTCCGACCCGGACAGCCGACACGTGATGACCGCGCTCGCCGTGCCATTGCCTCGGGCCTCGCGACCTCTACCTTCGAAGACCACCGCCTTCGCGGTTTCGTCCTTCGAACGCGTTTCGATGATACCGGCATACTTCAAGGCGATCGGGCCGACTTTGACCTTGATGCTGCCGGAATACTGATCGCCGTCGCGGGAAGTGATGGCCGCTCCCGGAACGCAGGGCGCGACACGTCCGATATCGAGTAGTACACGCCAGGCCTCATCGACCGGAACGGCGATGCAGAAGGTGTTCTCCAGTTTCATGCAGATCCTTGTATTGGTCGAATCAGCAGTTCAGGTGGCTGTCGATGCGGCACGGATGGCCGCCACGATCCCTTGATAGCCGGTGCAGCGGCAGATGCTTCCGGAGATGCCGTCTCGGATCTCTTCGTCTGTCGGGGTGGGGTTCTCCTGCAACAGGGCCGTAGCAGTGAGAATGAAACCGGGTGTGCAAAACCCGCATTGGAGCGCGTGATGCTCACGGAAGGCCTCTTGGATCGGTGCCAGCGTGCCGTCGGGCGAAGCAATGCCCTCGATGGTGGTCATCTGGGTACCGTCTGCTTGCACTGCGAAGACGAGGCATGCGCGCACGGCCTCGCCGTCCATCATCACCGTGCACGCGCCGCAGACTCCGTGTTCACACCCCACGTGGGTGCCGGTCAGCCCGCAGTCGACGCGTAAGAAGTCTGCCAGCGTGAGTCTCGGCGCGATGGACGAGCGTCTCACAGCGCCGTTGATCTCGACCGTGATCTCGATGTCAGTCATCGATTGCCTCCTCGAGGGCGCTTGTCAGGGCGCGCGCCACCATAGTTGCTCCGACTCGTGTGCGGTATGCGGAAGATCCGTGCAGATCGGCAGGGACAGAACTCAAATCGGCTACCGCGGCGTGCCCGATCTCGCGCACCTCCAGCGCGTCGATCGAGCATCCCACCAAGGACCGTTCGATTGCGGTCGCTCGCATCGGCACCGGTCCCAGCCCGAAGAGCCCTATATTGCACTGCTCTACTCGCGCATTCTCGTCGACCTTCACGGCCACGCAGGCACCTGACAAAGCGAAGTCGCCCTTGCGACGGGAGAATTCAGCGATCGAGTACCCGCTCCGGCCTTCCCACCTCGGGAAGGTGACTTTCGTGAGAAGTTCGTCGTCACGTAGCGCTGTACTCCACATCCCGGTGAAGAACTCCGCCGCCTGTATGGTGCGGCGGCCGGCAGAGGAGAGTGCCTCGAGTTCCGCGTCGAGAGTCAACGCCACCGCCGGGTACTCGGCGGCGGCATCGGCGTGGGCAACGGAACCACCGATGGTGCCGCGGTTGCGGATCGGGAGGTGGCCGATCAGCGATGTCGCCCTGGAGAGTAAGGGGACCGAGGTACGGATGGTGGTCGACCTGCCGATCGTTGCCTGTTTCGTGGTGGCACCTACAGTGACAGAAGTCGAATCATGCGTGATACCGCTGAGCTCGGTCAGACGCGCAATATCGATCAGGTGATCGAAAGCGGCCAGCCGGAGGTTGAGCATCGGCATCAAACTCTGTCCGCCTGCAATGACTTTCGCTTCGTCTCCGAACTCCTCGAGGAGTTCGGCTGCCTCCTCGGGTGTGGTGGGCCGGTGATATTCGAACGCGGAGGGTTTCACTTGTTCACCGCCTTGGTGCGAGCGGCATCGAGCATGTCGATGATCCTGGAGGGGCTCAGCGGCAGATGATCAACTTCCACTCCGAAGGGCGCAAGAGCATCGACGACGGCGTTGACCACCGCCGGAGCAGATCCGATCGCTCCACCTTCGCCGACGCCTTTGTAGCCGCCCGGGCCGGGGCCCGGGGTTTCGATGTGACCCAGTTCGATCACGGGGGTCTCGTTGGCCGTCGGGAGGAGGTAGTCCATGAATGTCGTCGTGATCGGGTTCCCGGCGTCGTCATAGGCGAGATGTTCGTAGAGAGCGCCACCGATGCCCTGTACCGTGCCGCCGTAGATCTGTCCTTCGACCACGTTGGGGTTGATCATGGGGCCGCAATCGTCACTCACTATGTAACGCAACAGTGTTACTTCGCCCGTCTCGACGTCGACCTCGCATGTGCACACATGGGTCGCGTTGGCCCAGATCAAGGGACTGGCAGCCCGGTAACGCTCGCTGACTTCCAGCCCTGAGGGTATGTCGGGCGGAAGTGTCTGAGCTTGGAAGTATGCGATGTCGGCGATCTGGGTCAGGCTCAACTCCCTGTTCGGCACACCGCGAACGGTGGCCCGACCGCGCGAGAACTCCACATCGTCGGTGTCGACTTCGAACGTGTGCGCAGCGATTGCCAGAATCCGTTTCCGAAGGACCGCCGCGGCCTGAGCCACGGCGCCGGCCGTCATCGACGCGGATCGGCTACCGCCGGTTCCCGCACCGAACGGAGTGACCGCGGTGTCGCCCTGTACCGTGTTGACGTCCCCGATCTCGACACTGAGCGCGTCTGCGGTCAGTTGCACCACGGTGGTCTCCAGGCTGTTTCCGCATGATCCGCCGGCAACGTAGACGTTGACCTTGCCCGAGGGCTCGATGCGAATCGTTGCACCTTCCGTGGCGTGGTATGCAGTGGCTCCTGTGGTGGGTTCGAGATACGTGCATGTTCCCACTCCGATGAACCGGCCATCCATGCGTGCGAGATGCTGTTCGCTTCGAAATGCAGGATAGTCGAGGATCTCGAGTGCCTGTTCGAATGTTTCACGCGGTGTGATGTTCGAGTACGGCATGCCGTTGGGGTTCGTCGCGGGCAGTTCGTCGACTCGTAGCAGGTTGCGCCTGCGAAGTTCTATCGGATCGATGCAGAGGCGCCGCGCCGCGGTGTCGAGTGCCACTTCACGTGCCATGGATTCGAACTGCCAGGGCCCGCGGTAGGCTGTGCGTCCAACTGTGTTGGAATACACCAACTTCGTTCTGAATGTCGCCTCGGGTACTCGGTACGGTCCCGGGAATAGCATGCCGACCACTGCGCCTGCAGTCATCGGAGAAGTGATCGGGTAAGCGCCCACATTCTGCACGTAGTCGAGGTCGGCGGCCAGGATCCTTCCGTCGGCATCGAAGGCGAAGCGACCGGTACCATGCTCCTGGCGTGCCATTCCCGCGGACATCAGATGTTCTTGCCGATCTTCGATCCACTTCAGTGAGGACCCGAGTTTCTTGGCAGCGAGCATCACGCAGATGTCCTCGCGCTGCGGCACCACCTTTTGTCCGAAGCCGCCTCCCGTGTCCTTCACGATCACTCGTACCCGATGTTCATCGATTCCGAGGACTCGTGCACACACCATCCGCACCTCGTGCGGCGACTGGGTGGACGCCCAGACCGTCATATCGCCCGTCGCGGCCGACCATTCGGCAACCACGCCACGAGTTTCCATTGGTATCGGCATATGGGCCTGCTGGTGCACTGTCTGCTCGACAACGTGCGCGGCATTCGTGAAGAGGGGTTCCAATTCCGACATCGGTCGACCGGCCATCTCGCCGGCCAGATTGTCCGGAAACACTGAGTGTACGAGATTGTCACTCTCGTAGGCTGTTTCGTAATCGACTACCGGTGTCAGGGGCTCGTATTCGACGACTATCCGCTCTGCGGCGTCTTCTGCGATGTAACGGTCTTCGGCGATGATGAGTGCTACCGGGTCTCCGGCGAAGCGAACTTCGCCCTCGGCCAGCGGCGGACGTACCGGTTTGCCGACGACACGTTCTGCCGTGTATCTGAACTCGTGGACGCCGGGATTCAGATCTGCAGCGAGGTATATCGTGATGACTCCTTCGAGCGCGAGCGCGTCCGAGGTGTCGATACCGAGAATCTGTGCGCGAGCGTAGGGGCTGCGCAAGAAATGCGCGTGTAGCATGCCTGGTCGAACGATATCGTCCACGAAAGACCCTGCGCCGGTGAGTAACCGTGCGTCTTCGATCCGTGGGACACGGGTGCCGACTGAGCTGCGCGTGTCTTTTTCGGTAGCAGTCATCGGCCTGCTCGGGACTGTGCTGTTTCCGGCTCAGGCATAGTCAGACGTCGAGAACTGTGGGTCACCACCTGACTCCTTTCGGTACTTGCAGATTGCGACCGTGCGCTGTGGTCCTACGTAATCGCGGGCTCGAACCCGACGACAACGAACTGCATGGTGTGAAGACGTTCCGAACATCGACAAGACATTCGAAGGTGCATCGCAGTGCCGTCGATCGAGGCTGCAAGATTTTCGTTGCACCCGGAGAAACAATACTCAGTGGTCAAGTTAAAGGTTGGAGGACGATGTGTCAATCACCGATCGGATGTCGAAACCACTTCGGTTTACGAACGCCCAGAAGTGTTGCTGCGAATGGGTGTAACGGACTGCAGGATCGGGGACACGGGTGAGCCGGACATCCCGGGACAGGCTCCTCACGGACGCAGTGAGAGCACGCACCCAGTACCGGCTCGGCCGCGTGGAGTGTGCCGATCCGATGACTGGGTGCGTGCGGAGCGCAACGGTCGCGGCCCCGAATTTTCGTGCGGAGTTACCTCCGGCGGATGTGGTGTGCGTCAGCCCCATGCGACGGGCAGGGAATGAACTCCGAAGACCACCATGTCGGTCCGTAGTGGGATCTCTGCGGCCGGAACGGTGAGCCTGAGACCTGGCAGGCGCTTGAACAGTTCGATGAGTCCCACGCGCAGCTCTACACGTGCAAGCTGCTGACCGAGGCACTGGTGGATGCCGTAGCCGAAGGCCATGTGTCCGGTGTCGCGCGGGCGGGTGACATCCAACTGGCCGGGTTCCGGCCAGCGCGTCTCGTCCCGGTTAGCGGTGGGCAACGAAATCACGACAGTGTCGCCGGCCGGAATCGTGACCCCTCCGAGGGTGATGTCTTCCAACGCGATGCGAGTCGGACCGGTATGCGACACCGACAGGTACCGCAACAGCTCCTCGATGGCTGCGTCGATGAGTGTCGGATCGTTTTGGAGTGCAGCGAGCTGTTCCGGGTGTTCGAGCAGTGCAAAAACGCTCAGCGCAAGCATATTGGCGGTCGTCTCGTGGCCCGCGCCGAGAAGTGTCACGCCGATGTCGACCAATTCGGCGTCGGTCAGCGGTGGATCGGCCGCCAATTCGCCACTGATCATGCCCGAGAGCATGTCGTCACCGGGCGCGGCGCGTTTGGCGGTGACCAGATTGCGCATGAACTCCCACAGTGCGATCCCAGCATCGCGCTGCTGTTCCGGAGTATTGTTGATATTGAGAGTGATCGCGCTCCGTTCCTGGAACTCGGCCCGGTCCTCGTACGGCACGCCGAGGAGCTCGCAGATCACCAGTGACGGTAGAGCCAACGCGAAATCTTCCACGAGATCGGCCGTGGTGCCGGAGTCCTGCATGGCGGTAATGAGTTCGTCGGTGAACTCGTGCACTCGCTGATCCAGGGCACGCATGCGACGCACGGTGAACTGGCTGGCAAGTACCCGTCGTAGCCGGGAGTGTTCCGGAGGATCCATGAAGATGAACATGCCGTCGGCACGTTGCATGTCCGGCTGGGCGGGGCAGTTGCCGGCCGTCACCTGTTCCGGGGTCAGGGACATGGCGTTGGTGTTGCGAACCACATCGGAGCTGAGGCGGGTGTCGGAAATGGCGTTGCGTACTTCTTGATACCCGGTGATCAGCCAGATGTGTGCGCCATTGAGCAGTGGCACCTTTGCGACCGGGCCCTGTTCCTCTTGTAATCGGAACCGTGCGGGGGGCGGGTCGAAGGGACACCCGGTCCTTTCGAACATTTCGGGGGGTAGAGGTCGCCGGCCGGTCAATGATCCGATCGGGGCGGTCGTCGCAGTTGCTTTCATGGACTGTTCCCTTCATGTGCGGTGGGGGCGAAGTGAGCGCGTCGGGGGTAGCGGGGGGCGGTGAGCATTCCTGTGACTGCGTCGATCAGAGCCTCGCCGACCATGTGCCAGTCGGCGGGCACTCCTGTGCTCGCGGCGAGACGTTCCTCCGCGGCGCAGGTGTGCAGGACGACCATTCGCACCGCCCGCCTCCGTAGGGCCTCCTCGGCAGGCGGAAGCTCGGGCACACCGGACCATTTGTCGTATCGCGGAACTTGCACCAGCGCGCCGGTCAAAATCTCGTCACGGAGCACCGGGTCGACGTCCACCTGAGCGATGAAGCGTGCTTGCCAGCTCGGATTTCCGAGCTCGGCCAGGTGCTCGATATGCGGTCGGATGAAGCTTGCTACGTGGTCGCGCAGGTCGTCGGAGTCGCGCACCTGTTCGCTCAATTCTCGGGTGCGAGCGGCGATCGGTTCACCGTGTCGCCGGATGATCGCGCGAACCAGGTCTACGCGGGTGCCGATGTGGTATTTCAGCGCAGAATTGTTGCCGATCCCAGCTGCTTCGACGATGTGTCGCATCGAAACCTGAGCCATGCCCTGTTCGGCAAACAACCGTTCTGCAGTGGTGAGTAAAAGTTGTCGCGTGGCCTCGCCCTGCTCCTTTCGTGAAACGGGCTGAGAGGAGAAGTCGGACGAGTTCTTGGGCATGGTCATCATCATGTCGTGCATGACACTCCTCGCGCTCCGGCGCCCCCGAGAACATCTCAGACACGCGTCTGAGATGTGATGTACCGTACTCGACAGGCGCATGTCTGCCAATGGTTTTCGTTCATATAGGTGCGCCGCATATGAACGATGAGAAGGAGATCTCTCATGAAGGTGACCGTTGATACTCAGAAGTGCATCGGTTCCGGGATGTGCGTACTGCACGCGCCGGAAGTGTTCGATCAGCGCGACGGTGACGGCGTGGTGATGCTGTTGATCGAGAACCCCGCATCCGAACTGGACAGCTCGGTCCGGGAATCGGCCGATGCTTGCCCAGCGACGGCGATTCGACTAGCGGACCAGTGAACCGGGGCGACACCTACGTGACCGTCGGTCGGTCATTGCTTGAAGTAAGCAGAATCAATGCTGCTGGTTGTCGCGATATAGCCCAGACCAGTGCTTGAGTACTGAATACGGCAACTGTTAGGTCGAACCCAGCAAAGTCCGAATATCAGAACCCCCGGCGGTGGTTGCGGTGGCTCGCACATACCGTCCGCGAGCACGAATCCCTGGTACACCAGGCTCAACGGATCTTGTACCGTGACGAGATCCTCAAAATGTTCGTCCCGGTCGAGAGGTACCTGTGAACGGGAGGCGACACTCACAGGAGCATTGAGAATTTGGCGGTCGTCCGCCCGACGTCGTCTGTGGATCACAGGTGCCCTGGCGGGACACCTCTGCATCAGCACGTCGATCCCGGGTCAACCAGATTGGTGTGCCATCTTTGATCCGGGATTCGGGACGCCGAGTGTTCGACGGCAGCTTCGCGCGCTGGTGCGAGACCAACGGCATATTCCGCGTCACTGCCTACCGGCACAAGAAACGAATCGAGCAAGAAGTCTGGTGGACCCCATGGTCCCACCGGCGTTCTCGCTGCCCGCACCACCCTCCACCTCAGGTCGAAGTGCAGATCGTGCAGCTGCGATGGCCCCTGCGTCACGACAACGGTGCCGACCCCATCGTCTACCACCTCGCCGGCCTCGACCGGCAGCACCCGAGGGGACACTCGAGGATGGACCGTTCCCTCACGCGCGACGATCCACAAGATCCTGCGTCGCCATGGACTCATCGTTGACGGGCCCGCGAACGCCCGGTCGTCGAAGCGACGATTCGCCTGGACTCGACCCGCGACTGCTACCAGATCGATGCCACCGAAGTCCGACTCGCCGGTGGTGCGACCCGGTACGGCGTGGGTCCAGGGACTTTGCGAGGAATTTCATGGCGCCGTAGGTGGCAGATTCGAACCCGTCGTGTGGACCCAGCCCCATCTCGGTGACCGGACCGTACTTCCGTACCTCGTCGGCCGGGCTCACACGCTCGGTAATCGCCCCGGTTGCCGTGCCCGGTCCACTCGGACCCGATGATAGGTCGCCGACTCGCCACCAGGCGAGGGGCTCACCGCAATAGCTGTCGAAGATGACGGCTTCGCTCATCACCTCGTCCTACCTCGGCGTTTGTAATGCAGTGTCAGTTCGGGACGTGCATGCAACGCAATGTGCGCGCCGGCGTGGCCGAAGCGCTGTGCGCCGTGTGTTGCTCGATCAACGGCAGGTTTGCGGCTCCTCCAATATCGCGAGTAGCTCATCCAACAAGGCGTCGGCCCGTTGTTCGATGTCACCAAAGACGTCGGTGAGGTCCTCGAGTGCCTCGTGGTCACGACGCCGGGCGGTGGTACCGCGGTCGTAGTAGTCCGGATCCAGCTCGATCTCAAGCTCAACCGAGGTGTCGCTGTCGTCTTGCGGAGGAACGGGCACCACCTTCCGTACCGGGGCCCGGCCGGACAGATGTGCCCGCACCAGCATCGACACCGACTGCGGAGCCATTGATTGCGCGTGTGGGAGGTGTCCCCAGCGGTCGATCGGACACAGCAACGGCTGGCGGGCCTGCTCCGCATCGAGCGGATCCGCGATGATCTCGACCGGGTCGGTGAGGTGATGGCGCAACAGATGGGTGCCCGGGTGTTGATCGAGAAACGTCTGGATCTCCGCCCAGCGCTGGTAGATCGTGGCGGCCGGGTTGTCCCCAGTCTCGGGAACCGGCGCGATCCGGAAGCGTTCACCAGCGCGGGTGGTGGCCACCAGGGCGCCACTGTCGAGGCGGAGGTCGCGGCGGCGCAGCCGGGTGATGTCGGTGAAGGCCATGCCGGTGGCGGCGAGGACCAGCAGCAGGGCATCGCGGCGGCCGAACAGCCCACTCGGCCACCCTAAAGTGGGCAGCTCGGTTGCTCGCTGCAGCAGTAGCTGGCCGAGCCGATCGAGACGTGAAGCGCGGGTGGTGTCGAGGTGTCGGCGAACCGTCTCCGTGCGCCCCGGGGCGGGGTAGCCGTGCCCGGTGTGCACGGCGTTGATCACCGACAGGCGACGCCGCTGCGTCGCGACCGCGGCCGGGTGCTCGTGCAGGAACATGGCCAGGGTCTCAGGCGCGGCGGGAATGGGCCGGTGGTCGGCGGCAGAGCACCAGTCCGCGAACAGCGCCCAGTCGTGCCGGTAGCGACTCGGGATGCGCAAACCAAGGTCGGCATCGTGAACATCATTGCGGCGGTGGACTGTCCGATCAGCATCGGTCATCGCGCTCAGAGTCCAAGGTTGGTGACGGCGTTGCCGATGAGAGGGGCGTGTTCGCGGGCGTAGGTTTCGAGCATGGCGGGAGTGGTGTGCCCGGTCTGGCGCATGATCGCGTGCGCACTGGCGCCGTTGCGGAAAGCCTGGGTGACGAACCCGGCCCGCAGCGAATGCCCACCGAGCTGCTGGACGATCTCGGGGTCGTAGCCGGCCTGGGCGGCGCGGCGGCGGATCGCTTTGTGTACCGCCGCTCCCGACAGGGCGGTGTCGGAGAGGTTGCCGTTCTTACGGATCGCCCGCAACCACGGCGAGCCCGGCACCATACGCGGCCGCGACCCACGGCACACGTGCGCCTCGAACTGCTGGGCGGTGCGCAGCAGCCGGATGACGGCGGGCCGGCCACCGGCGTCGAAGGCGGCGACGACCTGCGCCCACCGCAGCCACGCACACGGCGGGCAACTCGCATGACTGTGCGTGAACGGCAGCGCCCGGATACTCCCCCGCCCTTCCTGATCGGTCTTGGATTTGCGGAGGCGGATATGCAGGCCATCGAGCCGATGCAAGGACACGTCACTGCAGGTGAGCGCAACGAGTTCGCTGCGGCGGAACGCCCCGGCGAACCCCACCAAGAAAATGGCGGAGTCGCGGCGTTCCAACACCTCCGCGGCCCAACTGCCGCTGTCCGCCCGCATCTTCTCGACGATGGTGACGATGTCGGCGGTAAGCAACGGCGCCCGCGGAGACCGGGGCCGCTCCCCCGCCGCGGCATAGTCCCGCCGGATCCCGGACAGGGTCGCGGTGACCAGCTCGTCCGCCCCGGGGGCGGAATGGCCGGCGCGGCGATGGTGGAAGCCGATGCCGGCGACCCAGCGGGCCAACGTCGAGGGTGAGTAGGCCCGCTCCCCCGCCTCCGACACCGTCGATGCCGCGTCGTGGAGGTAGGCGGCGACGGTGAGCGGATGCGCCGGCAACGCGACATGCCCTTCCCGGGCGCACCAGGTGGTGAACCGTTCCCAGTCCGCGGCGTAGTTACTGATCGTTTCAGAATGAGTTCGGCGTGGTAGATGGCGTT
>NZ_JAKFYR010000040.1 GCF_022554085.1 Rhodococcus sp. CH91 | reverse complement strand
GGTGCCTCCTGCTGAGCGGGCTGCTCGGCGGGTGCTTCGCTGCCGATGACGGCGAGCTGTCCGCCGACCTCGACGGTCTCGTCCTCCTGCGCGGTGATCTCCGTGAGGATGCCGGCGACGGGGGAGGGGATCTCGGTGTCGACCTTGTCGGTGGAGACCTCGAGGAGCGGTTCGTCCACGGCGACCTCGTCGCCGACGGCCTTGAGCCAGCGGGTGACGGTGCCTTCGGTGACCGACTCGCCGAGTGCCGGCATGGTGACCGGGGTGCCTTCGCCGCTGCCGCCGGAGGATGCGGGCTGGGACGGAGCCGGTGCGGCCTCCTCCTCGGCCGGAGCTTCCTCTGCGGG
>NZ_JAKFYR010000039.1 GCF_022554085.1 Rhodococcus sp. CH91 | reverse complement strand
GCGTTGTGGCAGCGGCAGGTCCTCGGCGACGAGAACGACCCTGATTCGCTGATCGCACAGCAGAGCGCCTATTGGCGATCGACGCTCGACGGTCTCCCCGAGACCTTGTCGTTGCCGGCCGATCGTCCCCGCCCCCCGGTGCAGTCCTTCCGGGGCGCGACGGTGCCGTTCGAGGTGCCGGCATCGGCGCATTCCGGACTGAAGAAACTGGCTCGAGAACACGACGCGACGATGTTCATGGTGGTCCATGCAGCGGTCGCGGTGTTGTTGTCCCGGCTGTCCGGGTCGGACGACGTGGCGGTCGGAACACCCATCGCGGGTCGTGGGGAGCGGGCGCTCGACGATCTGATCGG
>NZ_JAKFYR010000038.1 GCF_022554085.1 Rhodococcus sp. CH91 | reverse complement strand
GCGTTGTGGCAGCGGCAGGTCCTCGGCGACGAGAACGACCCGGAATCCCTCATCTCACGACAACTCGGTTTCTGGCGGGATGCATTGGCCGGCGTACCGGAAGTACTGTCACTGCCGGCCGATCGCCCGCGGCCTCCCGTGCAGTCGTTCCGGGGCGCGACCGTGCCGTCGGAGATTTCGGAGGTCGCGCATCGAGCGTTGGTTCGGGTTGCCCGCGAGAACGACGCGACCTTGTTCATGGCCGTGCACACCGCAGTGGCGGTGCTCTTGTCGCGGCTGTCCGGGGCCGAGGACATCGCCGTCGGTACGCCGATCGCGGGTCGTGGGGAGCGGGCGCTCGACGATCTGATCGG
>NZ_JAKFYR010000004.1 GCF_022554085.1 Rhodococcus sp. CH91 | reverse complement strand
CGACCGGAGCCGGTCACGATGGTTTTCCAGAGCTTTCCACGGTGCCGTTGCGGTTACGTCGCTGCTCATGTGATCGACAGTAGTGCGCCCCGGCACGGATCGCCCGGTTCGTGACAACGGAGATCGCAGGGTTACCGGCGGGAGAAGGCGGTGACGCGCATGATGGGCACATGAACACTGCAGAGCTGATCCGGTCCGTCCCCACCGACCTCTATCTCGGCGGTGAATGGGTTGCGGCCGAGAACGGAGCCACCTTCGGAGTCCACGATCCCGCGACCGGTGACGAACTCGCCCGTGTCGCGGACGCCGGACCCGGTGACGCGATGCGCGCCCTCGATGCGGCCGTCGCTGCCGGCCCGCAGTGGGCAGCGACCCCACCGCGCGAACGCGCCGAACTCCTGCGGGAGGTATGGCAGAGGATCACCGATCGCGCCGACGACTTCGCGTTGCTCATGACGCTCGAGATGGGCAAGGCGCTACCCGAGAGCAAAGCCGAAGTGGCTTACGGTGCGGAATTCCTGCGCTGGTTCTCCGAGGAGGCGGTCCGCATCGCCGGTCGCTACACGCCCGCACCTGCCGGCACCGGCCGTGTCCTCGTCACCAAGCAGCCCGTCGGTCCCTGCTTGGCCATCACACCCTGGAACTTCCCGCTCGCCATGGGAACCCGCAAGATCGGCCCCGCGCTCGCCGCAGGATGCACGATCATCGTCAAACCCGCATCCGAGACCCCGCTGACCCTTCAGCTGCTCGCGCAGCTCTTCGACGAGGCCGGCTTGCCGGCCGGGGTGCTGTCGGTACTGCCGACCTCGCACGCGAGCGAGGTCACCGGTCCGCTCCTCGAGGACCCGCGACTGCGCAAACTGACCTTCACCGGTTCTACCGAGGTCGGGCGCATGCTCGCCGAGAAGGCCGGACACTCGTTGCTGCGGACCTCACTGGAACTGGGCGGCAACGCGCCCTTCGTCGTCTTCGACGACGCCGATCTCGACGCCGCGGTCGAGGGCGCGGTGGCAGCCAAACTGCGCAACGGGGGAGAGGCCTGCACCGCGGCGAACCGCTTCCACGTCGCCAATTCGATCCGGGAGGAGTTCGTCGCCAAGCTCGTCGAACGCATGGCGTCGTACCGGCTCGGTCCGGGCACCGATCCCGACGCGACTCTCGGCCCGCTCGTCAACGAGAACCAGCAGAAGACCGTGATCGAACTCGTGCAGGACGCGGTGTCTGCCGGTGCGAGGGTGCGTCTGGGTGGGGACTCCGTCGAGGGACCCGGATGGTTCTATCCCGCCACCGTGCTCGACGACGTGCCGCGCCAGGCCCGCATCCTGAAGGAGGAGGTGTTCGGACCGGTCGCCGCCATCACCGGTTTCGACACCGAGGAGGAGGCGCTCGCCGCGGCGAACGACACCCGCTACGGCCTCGCGGCCTACATCTTCACGCGCGACCTCGACCGGGCCCTGCGCGTGTCGCATGCACTCGAATCGGGGATCGTCGGGGTGAACCGCGGTGTCGTCTCGGACGTCGCGGCGCCGTTCGGCGGTATCAAGGATTCGGGACTCGGGCGTGAAGGCGGCACCGAGGGCATCGAGGAATATCTCGAGACCAAGTACATCGCGTTGCAGTGACCGCGAATCAGGCGGGACCGGCGAAGTGCCGGTGACCCGGCGGCAGCAGGGGGCGGAGGATCAGTGACCCAGACGGCCACGCCCGAGGCGGAGCAGGAGCATCGCCAGGGTGTGGCCTTCCTGGCCCAGTTCGCTGAACCGCTCGAGGACCTTCATCTCGCGGCTGTGCACGAGGCGGGTTCCGCCGGAGGCCATGCGGGTACGTCCGATCATGCGGGACACCTCGGTGCGCCGCTTGACCGCAGCAAGGATCTCGGCATCGAGGCGATCGATCTCCTTGCGGAGTTCCTCGATCTCGGCCTCCGTGGGAACGGCGGCGTCCGCCTCGGCGGGCTCGCCGGAAAGGGAAGCGTCGATGTGCGTGCTCATGTCGTCTCCTCGCATCTGCTCTGAAGAATCGCCCGTCCGGGAATGGCCGTTACCGGAATCGGGATGGGTCGCCGGTCGGAATCCGACAGGGACATCCGGGACTCGGTCCGAGCCTCAGGAGGACAGATGACATGGCGACCAGTTTGCCACTCACCCTGTCGGCCTTGCCACCCGGCCCGGCGGGCCGAGTCGGGATCCGCTGTCCGAGTGGTCCGGTAGTTTGGTAGAACGATGAACACTCCCGTCGCGCTCGCACATTCCCGTCCCGGATCCGACGCCCTCCTCGAAGGGCTCAATCCGCAGCAGAGGGAAGCGGTCACCCACCAAGGGGCACCCCTGCTGATCGTCGCGGGTGCCGGCTCCGGCAAGACGGCCGTGCTCACCCGGCGCATCGCGTATCTGCTGGCAGAACGAGGTGTCGCACCCGGGCAGGTGCTCGCGATCACGTTCACCAACAAGGCCGCGGCCGAGATGCGCGAACGTGTGGCCGCCCTGGTCGGTCCGCGCGCGAACGCGATGTGGGTGTCCACCTTCCACTCGAGCTGTGTGCGAATCCTCCGGGCGCAGGCGGGCCTGCTCGCGGGCATGAACTCCAACTTCACGATCTACGATGCGGACGATTCCCGTCGCCTGCTCACCATGATCGCGAAGGATCTCGACCTCGACACCAAGAAGTACTCGGCCCGGTTGCTGTCGACGCAGATCTCCAATCTGAAGAACGAGCTCATCGGGCCGGAGGAGGCCGCGCACGACGCGGAGTCGAACCCGGCCGCGACCGAACTCACTCGCGTCGTCGCGCGGGTCTACGCGCACTACCAGCAGAGGCTGCGGACGGCGAACGCCTTCGACTTCGACGACCTCATCGGGGAGACGGTCGCACTGCTTCAGGCGCACCCCCAGGTGGCCGAGTACTACCGGCGCCGCTTCCGTCACGTCCTGGTCGACGAATACCAGGACACCAACCATGCGCAGTACGTGCTGGTGCGGACCCTCGTCGGTGATCCGGACGAGAACGCTGCGGTCCCGCCGAGCGAACTGTGCGTGGTGGGCGACGCGGACCAGTCCATCTACGCCTTCCGTGGCGCGACGATCCGCAACATCGAGGAGTTCGAACGCGACTACCCGCAGGCCCGGACGATCCTGCTCGAACAGAACTACCGCTCCACCCAGAACATTCTGTCCGCGGCGAACTCCGTCATCTCCCGGAATACGGGCCGGCGCGAGAAGCGGCTGTGGACGGATTCGGGTGAGGGTGAACTCATCACCGGTTACGTCGCCGACAACGAGCACGACGAGGCCCGCTTCGTCGCGGCCGAGATCGATCGTCTCGTCGACAGCGGCGACATCAGATATTCCGACATCGCGGTCTTCTACCGCACGAACAACGCCTCCCGGGCGTTCGAAGACGTCTTCATCAGGCACGGTGTGCCCTACAAGGTCGTCGGAGGGGTGCGGTTCTACGAGCGCAAGGAGGTGCGCGACGTCGTCGCGTACCTGAAGGTCCTCGACAATCCCGACGACACGGTGAGTGTGCGGCGAATTCTCAACACGCCGCGGCGAGGTATCGGCGATCGTGCGGAGGCGTGCGTGGCGGTCCACGCCGAGCGCCTCGGGGTGAGTTTCGGGCAGGCTCTCGTCGACGCGGCCGCCGGTAAGGTCGCGCTGCTGAACAGCCGCGCGCAGAAGGCGATCGCCGGATTCGTCGAGATGATGGACGAGTTGCGCGCGATGCTCGTCGTGAACGACGGTGACGGTAACGACATGGTGGATATCGGCGACGTCGTCGAAGCGATCCTCGACCGCACCGGATACAGCGCCGAACTGTCGGCGAGCGACGATCCGCAGGACGGTGCCCGTCTCGACAATCTGCACGAATTGGTCAGTGTGGCACGCGAATTCAGCGCGGATGTGCGCAATGCCGCCGGGATCGTCGAGGACGAGCGCGAGGAGGGTGATCCCGACCCCGGTTCCCTTGCGGCCTTCCTCGAGAAGGTCTCGCTCGTCGCCGACGCCGATCAGATCCCGGAGAACGAGGCCGGCCTGGTCACGCTGATGACACTGCACACGGCGAAGGGGCTCGAATTCCCGGTCGTCTTCGTCACGGGCTGGGAGGACGGCCAGTTCCCGCACATGCGTGCCCTGGGCGACCCTGCCGAACTGTCCGAGGAGCGGCGACTGGCCTATGTGGGCATCACCCGCGCCAGGCATCGGCTCTACCTCACGCGCGCCGTCCTGCGTTCGTCCTGGGGGCAGCCGCTCACGAATCCGGAATCTCGCTTCCTGCAAGAGATTCCACAACATCTCATCGATTGGCGGCGGCTCGAGCCCACCCCTGCGCGGGGGCAGGCGATCGGCTCGGGGACGGGTTCCCGATTCGGTGCGGCGGAGGGCCGGCGTGGTGCACCGGGGTCGGGCTCGGCGGGCTTCGGTGCCGCGCGTGGCCGCAACAATCATCTCGTGCTCGACGTCGGCGATCGCGTCAGCCACGACAAGTACGGCCTGGGGACGGTGCTCGAGACCCGCGGGTCGGGGCCCACGGCGACCGTGGTGATCGATTTCGGAAGCGCCGGAAAGGTTCGGCTCATGCTGGTCGGCGGGGTGCCGATGGTGAAGCTGTGATGTTGTTCAGCCCTGCCGCGCAGGCTCTTTCGTAGCGACGCTGCGCGGTCCCGCCGGTAGCGTCGGCGGGAGGGCGTTTCTCCGGAGATCAGTCCCGCTGGACGCCGAGTGCGATACCGCGGGTGGCGAGCCACGGGACGGGGTCGATCTTGTCGACGCCGTTGAGATGTACCTCGAAGTGCAGGTGGGGGCCGGTGGAGAAGCCGCGGTTGCCCATGGTGGCGATCTGGTCGCCGGCCATGACCCGCTGGCCCACGCTGACGAGCGACTGGTCGATGTGCCCGTACACGGTGACGGTGCCGTCGTCGTGGAGGAGCCGGATCCACATGCCGAAGCCGGAGGCCGGGCCGGAGTCGATCACTTCGCCGTCGGCCACCGCGTAGATGGGCGTACCGATCGGGCCGGCGATGTCGATACCGGCATGGAGCGTTCCCCAGCGGGCGCCGTAGTGCGAGGTGAACGAACCGACGGCGGGAAGAACGAACAGGGGCCTGCGGGCCGCGGCCTCGCGAGCGGCACGCTCCTCGCTGAAACGCTGCCCCTTGGCCAGAAGATTCGAGAACTGCGACAGGTCGTTCGGGTCGGCGATGTTGAGGACCTGCGGAGCCTGCGACGGTTCGGCGTCGGCGCTCGGCGCGAACTGTGCTGCCTGGGGCACCGCGGTGGCGGTGATGACGGACGAATCCGCTTCGCCGGCGGCGAGGGCGACCTCGGAGTGTTCGGCGTTCTGTCCCGGGCCTCCGTTGGCGGCGGCTTGGCCTGCTGCCACCACGGCGCCTGCGGCGACCGCGAAGACGGCGGCGCGACCCTTGAGCGCGGTGGGGGGAGTGGGAAGTCGGTGGGCTCCACCGCGCAGAGCGGGAGCGGTGACATCGGTGATCTCCTCGGAGCGGTGTCCGGGAGAGCGGCCGTCACGGGGATCGTGGCGGTAGGAGTCGGAGTAGTAGGTCGGTTCGAGGCCGGGGCCGGTGTTGCGGAAGTCCATGGTGGCGGCTTCCCAGGCGTTCCAGTCGTCGGGGGCCGAGTCGGGGCGGTTCCGGCTGTCGGCACTCGGACTGCCTGAGCGCATCGCCGTCCTCCGTTCGTGACCTCATCGTTACTTCGACCAGGCGACGGTAACGAAGCGATCGCGGCAGTGGCAAGCCGTAGCCGAGCCGGAGGACGTTATGTGAGCGGCATCACAGTTGAAACCGGGGCAAATTGGGACATGCCCAGCGGAACGGACTCGAAACACGAATTCCGGGAAATGTCGCGAACTCGTTGCGGGGCGAGTGCGACGGGATCCGGTGCGCGACGAAAAAGGGCCACCTGTCATTCTGAACGAGGTGCTCCTCTTGGTCGTGGCCGTGGGCTCGCTCCGGGAGGGGAACTGTGGAGTCGTTTCCGGGACCTACGCGCGCGTGACCTGTGCCACATGGGACTACCACGCGTGATCCGCGGCCCGGCCGAGAAACTAGAGTCCGACAACGACCCGCTCGATACCCCGGAGCGGGCGTGAACGCAGACGAGACGGTGAGCAGATGGATCTCTTCGAATACCAGGCGAAGGAACTCTTCGCCAAGCATGACGTGCCGACGTCGGCCGGCCGTGTTACCGACACTGTCGCCGGTGCCCGCGAGATCGCGGAGGAAATCGGCAAGCCGGTGATGGTCAAGGCGCAGGTCAAGGTCGGTGGCCGCGGCAAGGCCGGTGGCGTGAAGTACGCCGCCACCGCCGATGACGCTCAGACCCACGCCGAGAACATCCTCGGCCTCGACATCAAGGGTCATATCGTCAAGAAGCTTCTCGTCGCCGAGGCGAGCGACATCGCGGAGGAGTACTACATCTCCTTCCTGCTCGACCGCACCAACCGCACCTACCTGGCCATGTGCTCGGTCGAGGGCGGCATGGAGATCGAAGAGGTCGCGGCGACCAAGCCCGACCGCCTCGCCAAGGTCCCCGTCGACGCCGTCAAGGGTGTCGACCTCGCGTTCGCGCGTGAGATCGCCGAGAAGGGCCACCTGCCTGCCGAGGTTCTCGACGCCGCAGCCGTGACCATCCAGAAGCTGTGGGAGGTCTTCGTCAAGGAAGACGCTCTCCTCGTGGAGGTCAACCCCCTCGTTCGTACGCCCGACGACCAGATCCTCGCCCTCGACGGCAAGGTCACCCTGGACGCCAACGCCGACTTCCGTCAGCCGGGCCACGCCGAGTTCGAGGACAAGGACGCAACGGATCCCCTCGAGCTCAAGGCCAAGGAGAACGACCTCAACTACGTCAAGCTCGACGGCGAGGTCGGCATCATCGGTAACGGCGCCGGCCTGGTCATGTCGACCCTCGACGTCGTCGCCTACGCGGGCGAGAAGCACGGTGGCGTCAAGCCCGCCAACTTCCTCGACATCGGTGGCGGCGCCTCCGCTGCCGTCATGGCTGCCGGCCTCGACGTCATCCTGAACGACGCGCAGGTCAAGAGCGTGTTCGTCAACGTGTTCGGTGGCATCACCGCCTGTGACGCGGTCGCCAACGGCATCGTCAAGGCGCTCGAGATCCTCGGCGACGAGGCCAACAAGCCGCTGGTCGTCCGTCTCGACGGAAACAACGTCGACGAGGGACGCCGCATCCTCGCCGAGGCCGACCACCCGCTGGTCACCGTCGTCGCCACCATGGACGAGGCTGCCGACAAGGCGGCCGAACTCGCCTTCGCAGCGAAGTAAAGGGACACACAGAACAATGGCAATCTTCCTTACCAAGGATTCCAAGGTCATCGTCCAGGGCATCACCGGCGGCGAGGGCACCAAGCACACCGCGCTCATGCTCAAGGCCGGCACCCAGGTCGTCGGTGGCGTGAACGCACGCAAGGCCGGCACCACGGTTTCGCACACCGACAAGGACGGCAACCCGGTCGAGCTGCCCGTCTTCGCTTCGGTCGCCGAGGCCATGAAAGAGACCGGCGCGGACGTCTCCATCGCGTTCGTCCCCCCGGCCTTCTCGAAGGACGCCATCGTCGAGGCGATCGACGCGGAGATCCCGCTGCTCGTCGTCATCACCGAGGGCATCCCGGTGCAGGACAGCGCCTACGCCTGGGCCTACAACGTCGAGAAGGGCAACAAGACCCGGATCATCGGCCCCAACTGCCCCGGCATCATCACGCCGGGAGAGGCGCTGGTCGGCATCACCCCGGCCAACATCGCGGGCAAGGGCCCCATCGGCCTCGTCTCGAAGTCCGGCACGCTGACCTACCAGATGATGTACGAGCTGCGTGAGTACGGCTTCTCCACTGCCATCGGCATCGGTGGCGACCCGGTCATCGGCACCACGCACATCGACGCCATCGAGGCGTTCGAGAACGATCCCGAGACCAAGGTCATCGTGATGATCGGTGAGATCGGTGGCGACGCGGAAGAGCGTGCCGCCGACTACATCAAGGCCAACGTCACCAAGCCGGTCGTCGGCTACGTGGCGGGCTTCACCGCTCCCGAGGGCAAGACCATGGGCCATGCCGGCGCCATCGTCTCGGGCTCCTCGGGCACCGCTCAGGCCAAGAAGGACGCTCTCGAGGCGGCCGGTGTGAAGGTCGGCAAGACGCCGTCCGAGACCGCTGCGCTCGCACGCGAGATCCTGAAGTCGCTGTAGTAGAACGACATTCGTGCGCGCCTCCGGTCCTTCCGGAGGCGCGCACGGTCGTTCGTGAGGGTCTCACGCGTCGACCCACTCCACACCCGCCGCTTCGAGTTCGCCCGTGCCGGAGGTCAGCGACGCCACCAGCGAGGCGACATCGGCGTGCTCACCGGCAGCGATGGTGAACACGGCGGTGTCGGCGTACTCGACGTCGAGCACCGGAACCCCGCGACCTCGCAGCTCCGCTTCCACGCGCCCCGCGTCGGCGTGCCCCACGGACAGGGTGAACTTCGCCTGCCGGCGGCGCATCACGAGGGGTGCGGCATCGAGGGCAACGGAGACGGCACCCGAATACGCGCGTACCAGCCCGCCCGCACCGAGTTTGATCCCGCCGAACCATCGCGTGACGACCACCGCGACGTTCACCAGATCCCGATGGTGGAGCACCTGCAGCATCGGCACACCCGCTGTACCACCCGGCTCACCGTCGTCGCTCGACCGCTCCGCGCGTGCCGCGGGGTCGTCTCCCACCACGAACGCCCAGCAATGGTGACGGGCATCGGGATACAGTCGGCGTTGTTCGTCGACGAAGGCGAGCGCGGCGTCGGCGGTGTCGACACGGCGAACTGCCGCACGGAAGCGTGAGTGCTTGACTTCCGTCTCGACCACGACGTCGGGACCCGGAGCGAGAGTGTGCGGCATGGGTCCCATTCTCTCGGGTAGTCCCTAGGCTGATGAGTGCAGGACAGCGACGAACCGACACGGACCCGACGGCAGCAGGAGGCTCGATGACATTCCCCGGAAGCACATCCACTCAGAGCAAGGTGGTGCCGTTGCTGTTGCCACTCGCGGTGGCTGCGCTCGGCGCGCTGAACTTCCTGCTCGGCCTCACCCCGTTCGTGACCATCACATTCGGTTCCCAGGTGGCGCTGACCTCGTTCGACTTCGGTTTTGCCGTCGTGCCGCTGGCCTTTCTCCTCTTCGGTGGCGTGAGCGCGGCATTGTCGCTGTTGCCCGGCCAGGATCTGCGGGCGGTGGCCGCGGCGGCCTCGGGCGTGGGTTTCGTGACCTCCCTGTTCCAGTTGTTCCATCTGCCCGAGGACACCGGAATCGCCTGGGGCGGAGTGACGATCCTCGTCCTCGGCTTCCTGCAGTTCGCGCTCGCACTCCTGGCGTTGCTGTTCGGGCTCGGGATCCTCGTCTCGGGACGGTCGGAGCCGCGGAACGGATACGGCCCTCCCCAGGGGGCCGGGCAGTACCAGCAGTTCGGGAGCGCCCCGGGATCCGGCCAGCCCCAGGGCTACGGTCCGCAGCAGGGTTACGGTCCGCAGCAGGGTTACGGCCAGCCCCAGGGCTACGGTTCCCCGCAGGGCTACGGTCCGCAGCAGGGTTACGGCCAGCCTCAGGGCTACGGTCCCCAGCAGCCGGGTTCGGCGGCGGGACAGTCCCAGCAGGGGGGACAGCATCCGGGTCATCAGGCCTATCCGGGGCAGCAGGCATCGGGGGAGTACTCCGGGTCCCAGCAGTACGGTGGGTCGCAGCAGTCCGGTGGGGCACAGCAGTCCGGTGGGGCACAGCAGTATCCGGGTTCTCAGCAGTACGGCGGCTCCCAGCAGTTCGGTGGGATGCAGCAGTCCGGCGGGTCGCAGCAGTATCCGGGCTCCCAGCAGTACCCGGGTGCCCAGCCGACCGAGCAGTATCCCGTGCAGCAGCCGTCCGGGGTGCAGGAGACGTCCCGCACCGACAGCACCGACAGCGCAACCGAACGGTCCGGCAGCGACGCCGAGTCCACCGGAACGGAACGGGGTGAGGACACCGGTACGTCCACGACCGCGACCGGTGACCAGGACGCCACGCAAGCCTTCCGCGCACCGGACGACCAGCGGTGATCGGCGCGCCTGACACCACTGACGCCGTGTGGGTGACACCCTCGACGCGATGACTTCGACGCTCGGCCGGTCCGACCGGCACGCTCCACCCGACGACGACCACCTGGATCCGGAGCGGTTCCGCATTCTGCTCGGTACCGCAGCGCGGGTGCCCGCGGTGACGCTCGCCGTCGTCGCCACCCTCGTGGTGACGACGATGGTCGTCGCCAACAGCGATCTCACCGGGATCTATGCCGCGATCGCGGGAACCTGGCTCGCGCTGCACCAGGTGACCCTCACGATCGACGGCACCTCGCTCGGGGTGCTGCCTCTGCTGCCTACTGCGGTACTGGTGTGGCAGGCGGCACGCGGAGCTGCCTCGGCGGCCGATGCGATCGTCGAGAACAGCGGCTACGCCCTCGACCGGCAGGACGTCTCACGCATCACCGCGGCGACCCTCGCCGGCCCTCTGGTGGTGACGTCCGCGGCGCTGATCGTGCTGCAGGACGCGGCGAGTGTGCTGCCGGTGACGCCCCCGAACCCGGCTGCAGCCCTGGGATGGGTGACCGGGACGTACCTGCTGGCGTCCGTCATCGGGATCGGGTCGCGCGTGTGGAGGCCGCTGGTGCGGTACTACGCGGTCCCGGAATGGCTCGTACTGGCCTTCCGGCCGGCCCTGAGGGTGTTGCTCGGGCTGTTCGCTCTCGGTGGGATCGTGGTGGTCGCGGGCCTGCTGTGGTCGTGGGAGGTCGTCGGTGAACTGCTGGCACGCGGGGACCATTGGACGGGTGTGCTGGGGTTGACCGTGCTGTCGATCCTGTATCTGCCCAACGTCGTCATCGGGGCCGCGGCAGTGCTGGCCGGTAGCACCGTGCATTTCGGCGAGATGCATCTGAGCCTGTTCGAGGCGACCGGAGGCGACCTGCCGGTGTTGCCGGTGCTCGCGGCGATCCCGTCCGGCCCGGCCGCGCCGTTCTGGCCGGTGCTGCTGGCCGTTCCGGCGACGATCGGCGCTCTGCTCGGCCGTTTCGCCGCGCAGCGCACCTTGCAGGCGCAGGCGGACGGTGCTGCCGTGGGCAGCACGGATGCGGCGTGGACGGTGCTCGCTGCTGCGGCCGGTGCCGGCGTGGTCACGGCAGCGGCGACCTGGGTGGCCGGTGGTCCGCTCGGAGTGTTCGGCACCGTCGGCGCCACCTGGTGGCTGGCGGGCGTCCTGGTCTTCTCCTGGGCCGGTCTGCTCGGCATCATCACCGCCCAGTTGCTCATGTGGCGCGAAGGCCGGTTGGCCGCGGCCGCGCTGCGGGCCGAAGCCGCGGCTGAGACGGTCTCCGACGAGACCTCCGACCTTTCCGAGGACGAGACGGAGACGGAGGATTCTCCTGCTGTCGAGGAGTCCGAGACCCTCGCGATCGAGGCTCCCGGAGACGGAACGGACCCCGAGGACGAGCAGGGCCCCGCGGACGAGCAGGACGCGGGGGGCAAGGACACCGCCCGGGAGAAGGACACCGGCACTGCTGCCGGCGATGCCGACGACGACGTCGGAGGCAGCACGGGTGCGGCCGAGGCGGATTCCGCGCGCTCTACGGGCGAGAAACCGACGACCGACGACGTCATCGACGCGGAGATCGTCGAGATCGAGGACGAGCCCGCCACGGCCGAGGAGAAGTCCCGGACCCGGACAGGCGAGGACGTCCCGGACGAGGCGGACACGGAGGTCGCGAGCAAGGCCGAGAAGGGCGCCGACTAGGCTCTCCTTCGGTCGGACCAGCGGCCGACCCACCTCGACCTCACAGGAGTGGACCCTGACTGCCTCGCGTGACCAGCTGCCGCCCACAGCGCCGGCGCGGCTCGTCGTCCTCGCCTCGGGAACCGGCAGCCTGCTGCACTCTCTGCTCGACGCCGCCCGTGCGGACGGATACCCCGCGACCGTCGTCGCCGTCGGTGTCGACCGCGAGTGTCCGGCCGAAGGGCATGCGGCCGCCGACGAGATCCCCTCCTTCCGCGTCGCGTTGCGGGACTACGAGGACCGCGCGGCGTGGGATCGAGCGCTCACGGAGGCGGTCGCCGCTCACCATCCGGACATCGTCGTGACCGCGGGGTTCATGAAGATCCTCGGTCCGGCATTTCTCGAGCGGTTCGCCGGCCGCATCATCAACACGCATCCCGCGCTGCTGCCGTCCTTCCCCGGCGCGCACGCGGTTCCCGACGCCCTGGCCTACGGCGTCAAGGTCACCGGTTCGACGGTGCATCTCGTCGACGGCGGTGTCGACACGGGCCCGATTCTCGCGCAGGAACCCGTGCCGGTCCTCGACGGTGACGACGAGGAGAGCCTGCACGAACGCATCAAGGTTGTGGAGCGACGGCTACTGGCCGAGGTGGTCGCCGCCGTCGCCACCCGTGGAGTTGTTTCCGATGGACGAAAGGCCGTGATCCCCGGTGACCGAACGTAAGACTGTGCGCCGCGCGCTGGTCAGCGTGTACGACAAGAGCGGACTGGTGGAGCTGGCGACAGGGCTCCACGCGGCGGGAGTCGAGCTGGTCTCCACCGGCTCCACGGCCAAGACGATCGCCGACGCAGGAGTGCCGGTGACGAAGGTCGAGGAATTGACCGGCTTCCCCGAGTGTCTCGAAGGCCGTGTGAAGACACTGCATCCGCGTGTGCACGCCGGAATCCTCGCCGACACCCGCAAGCAGGACCACCTCGACCAGATCGCCGATCTGGGCATCGAGGCGTTCGAGCTCGTCGTCGTGAATCTCTACCCGTTCACCGAGACGGTCGCCTCGGGGGCGAGCCCCGACGAGTGCGTCGAGCAGATCGACATCGGCGGTCCGTCGATGGTGCGGGCCGCAGCGAAGAACCACCCGTCCGTCGCGGTCGTCGTCGACCCCGCAGCCTACGGTGACGTCCTCGCGGCCGTCGAGGGCGGAGGTTTCACTCTCGCACAGCGCAAGCGTCTTGCGGCACAGGCTTTCCAGCACACCGCCGCCTACGACGTCGCGGTGGCGAGCTGGATGAACGGTGACTACGCGAAGCCCGAGGGCGACGAATCGCAGTTCCCGGCATGGACGGGCGCGACCTGGACTCGCGCGAATGTGCTTCGCTACGGCGAGAATCCGCATCAGGCCGCCGCGCTGTACGTGGAGGGCGCCGGTGAGCCGGGTCTGGCGCAGGCCGAGCAGCTCCACGGCAAGGAGATGTCCTACAACAACTATCAGGACGCCGACGCCGCATGGCGTGCCGCGCACGACCACAGCGAGCCGTGCGTCGCAATCATCAAGCACGCCAACCCGTGTGGCATCGCGATCGCCGACGACATCGCGACCGCGCACCGCAACGCCCACGAGTGCGACCCGGTGTCGGCCTTCGGTGGCGTCATCGCCGCGAACCGTGAGGTGAGCGTGGAGATGGCCGAGCAGGTCGCGGAGATCTTCACCGAGGTGATCATCGCCCCCGCGTATGCCGACGGTGCCGTCGAGGTGCTCTCCCGCAAGAAGAACATCCGTATCCTGCGCGCCGATTCACCCGCGTCGGCCCAGCTCGAGATCCGACAGATCTCGGGTGGCCTGCTCGTGCAGGAGCGCGACGCTCTCGACGCCGAGGGTGACTCGCCGGCCGCCTGGCAGCTCGCATGCGGCGAACCTGCCGACGCCGCGACCCTGCGCGACCTCGAATTCGCCTGGCGCACGGTGCGTGCCGTGAAATCCAACGCGATTCTGCTCGTCTCCGGCGGCGCGACGGTCGGTGTCGGCATGGGTCAGGTCAACCGGGTGGACTCCTCGCGGCTGGCGGTCGCCCGTGCGGGTGAGCGTGTGGTGGGCTCGGTGGCCGCGTCGGACGCCTTCTTCCCGTTCGCCGACGGTCTGCAGGTTCTCACCGAGGCCGGCGTGAAGGCCATCGTTCAGCCCGGCGGCTCGGTGCGCGACAACGAGGTGGTCGAGGCCGCTCGTGAAGCCGGTGTGACGCTGTACCTCACCGGCGCACGGCACTTCGCGCACTAGGCGAGCAGCGCGGTATCCGCGCATCGGACGACACAGCGGCACCCGCGCGCGCTCCGCTCAGGCGGCGTGTGCGTGGGTGCCGCCGTCGTGCGGGGTGGTGTCGGCGGGCCGCTGACCGCGACCTTCCGAGATGACCAGCTTGGCCGCACCGCGGTCGAGCAGTTCGCGGATCAGATCGGCCGAGGCGGCACCGCAGTCGGTGCCACCCACGCGGCTGAGATCGATGGTGATCGCGTGACCGGTCAGGTCGTCGGGCAGATCGGTCGGCACGGTGCCGCCGGATTCGATCCGTAGTTTCATGATGTTCTCCTGTCGAACGTGATCTTGTGTGTGGGGACGCGGTGGGGGATGAGAAAGGGCACCCGGGGCGTATGTGCCCCGAGTGCCCGAGAAAGAGTCGTCGTGTGACTTCTATTCTCGGGATCGCTCCGCCGCGACGTGGAAGAAAAGGTGCGAGAACGGTACGGGGCAACCGGCTACATACATCTGCTTGTATCGCATCGGACCGTACCTTTCTCGTGTGAACCAGCGGGTTAACGGATCACCATACACGAACAACGCGGAATGGACATTTGTTGTTTCCGCGGCGACCGGAACATTTCGGCACGCAGCGCCGGGCTTGACCCTGACGTAGCGTCAGGGTCGATGCTGAGCGCATGAGAATCGGAGAACTCGCCCACGCTGCGGACACCACGGTTCGTGCCGTTCGGCACTACCATCGGCTCGGCCTCATGCCGGAGCCGGAACGGACCCCCGGTGGGTATCGTGTCTACACCTTCGCGGACCTCGTGCGGCTGCTCCGCATTCGCTGGCTGGCCCAGTCGGGTGTGCCCCTCGGCTCGGTGGCCACGGTGCTCGGCGGACGCCCCGGCTCACAGGACGCCGAATCGGCGTCGGATCTGACCGCGGACCTCGAGTCCCTGCTGGCCGTGGCCGATGCCGAGATCCGGACCTTGCAGGTCAAGCGCAATTCTCTGGCGGAAATGCTGCGCCGTCACCGCAACGGTGAACCGCTCTCGCCCTTACCGAAACCGATCGCCGAGGCATTCGACGAACTCATCGCCGGCGAACACGATCCCCGCGTCCGGGCGTTGTTCGAGACCGAACGCGACAGCTGCGAGATGCTCGCGCTGACCGGCCAGGCCCCCGGGACATTCTTCGACGCGCTGCACGCACTCCTCGACGATCCGCCGCGCAGGCACGAAGTCGTGGCCGCCTATCGCCGTTTCGGTGTCCTCGCCGGCCGTGACCCGCGTGACGCCGCGGACGAGATCGCCGCCGTCGCCGACGGCCTGGTCGCTCTGTTCCGCGCCGTTCCGGGCCTGGTCGACACACTCGAAGCCTGGGCCACGGAAGCCGCGCCTGCGATCGAGTCGAATCACGAAGCGATCGCCGAGATGCTGCCCGATCCCGCCCAGCAGGCCGCGGCACGGGGCATTCTCCGCCGGCTCGCCGCTCCGGGTCCGCGATGAACGCCCCCGCAGTCCACCTCGTCGGCCGGATCCCCGTCACACTGATGCGAGCGAAGGGGCGCACCCTCCGGGCACTGTGGTGCTGGGGCACCCGGCGCAGGGTGGGAGCGGGCCCCGGTGTCGAGACGATCGGATACACCCGCGGAACGACGGCCGTGCCGATCGCGTTCGCCGTGGCCTCCCTCGTCGAGATCGGCATCGTTCATCTGCTGGTGCCGTGGCCGTGGCTGCGCTGGACGCTCCTGGTGCTCTCGCTGTACTCCCTGTTTCTCATGGCGGCTTGGCTCGCGGACCGCGTCGTCCACCCGCATCTGGTCACGCGAGACACCGTCACGATCCGCGACGGTCACCGGATCGTCGCACGTATCGATCGCGGCGACCTGCGACAGTGCGTGCCACGGAAGAGGTTCCAGCCCACCGAAGCCGGCGTTGTCGACGACGTGCTGTTCCTGCCCGGCCCCGACGGCACCGAGGTCGACATCGTGCTCGATCGGCCGATCGAGGTGCTCCCACCCGCGCTCTTCGAGCGTCGCCGCCGGCCCGCGGTCGTGCGCCGGCTCGCGCTCCACGTCGACGATCCCTCGGCCGCCCGAGCGGTTCTCGCCGGCCCCGCTGACAGGCCTCGGGGGCTCGGCACACAGCCCTTCGGGTCTCAGCCCTTCAGCTCGTCGAGCCACGCTTCGAAACCGGACGTGAACTCCTTCGAGAAGGGCAGATCCGCGACGTAGTCGGCTCCGGTCGACTGCTGGTCGCCGATGTCCTTGAGCACGTGGTTGGTGTGCGTCATGCGCAGGGACGTCAACCGGGTGTGCACCAGCGCCGCCTCGAGCGCGTCGACGTCCTCGACCCGCACCTGGATGTCCTTGGTGGAGACGCTGGACAGGACCGGCAGGTCGCCGGCGACCTGCGCGGCGAGCATCCGCGGATCGAGCGCGTCCTCTTCTGCGAGGGCCTTCGCATTCGCCGAGACCAGCCCGGCGTTGCGCAGCGGCTCGGGCAGGTTGTCGCTGAGGGTGCCGTCGGCGCGCAACGACTCGACGGCACCGGTGAGCGCGACCCGCAGTTCGTCGGCGATCTGGATGGGAAGCTGCCGCGCGGCGACCACGGCATCGAGCTGGGCGTCGATCTGCGCGGTCAGCAGGTCGAGCAGTCGCACGGCGAGCGGTTCGAGCAGCCCGAGGCCGGCGATCGAATCGTTGTCCTGGGCGAGCGACAGCGCGATGAGCGCACCCTCGCTGTGCCCGACGACGTACAGGCGCTGCGCGTCGACACCGCGCTGGGAACCGAGAAACGCGAGTGCGTCCGAAGCGGCATCGATGAAGGTCGAGAACCCGAGATCGGCGACGTCCTCGACGCTGTACGGGCCGAGGGCGGTGACGCCGCTGCCGAGCTTGTCGTATCGCAGGCTCGCGAATCCCTTGCGTTCGAGGACGTCGGCGAGGTGACGCAGCGTGCCGATCGATCCCGGCAGCAGTGCGCTGTCGCCGTTGCGGTCGGTGGGGCCGCTACCGGCGAGCAACAGGACCCCCGGCACCGGACCCCTCATGGAGACGGGTACCCGCACACTGCCGTGCAAGGTGACGTCGCCGCTGGAAAAGGTGATCTCGGAGTCCGACATGCACATGTGTCTATCAGAAGCCGCCGGTCCTGCCGGTAGCGAGGGCGCCCCGGTCCGTCCACGACCGCGGGCGGGCCCGCGCGGCGGACGGGGCGGAGGATTCACCCCAGGTTGTGGATGCCGAAACGGCGGTTCGGTCGTACCTTGGGTGAGGTGACGTCACCCACATCGCGCCCCTCCACCCTCGGAGAGCTCCGCGCCTCCGGCCACGTGCACCGGTCCGTCAAGGACGAGATCCGCCACAACCTGCTCGCCGCGCTGCGCGACGGGACCGATCCCTGGCCCGGCATCCTCGGATTCGAGGACACCGTCGTTCCCCAACTCGAACGCGCCCTCATCGCCGGCCACGACGTGGTTCTCCTCGGCGAACGCGGTCAGGGCAAGACCCGGCTCCTGCGCACCCTGCCGCTGATGCTCGACGAGTGGACTCCGGTCATCGCCGGTTCGGAACTCGGCGAGCATCCCTACGAGCCCATCACGCCGGCCTCGGTGCGACGCGCGGCAGAACTCGGCGACGATCTGCCGATCGCGTGGCGTCACCGCAGCGAGCGGTACGCGGAGAAGCTCGCGACCCCCGACACCTCGGTCGCCGATCTGGTCGGTGACGTCGACCCCGTGAAGGTGGCCGAGGGCCGCAGCCTCGGCGATCCCGAGACGATCCACTTCGGTCTCGTACCCCGGGCACACCGCGGGATCGTCGCGGTCAACGAACTGCCCGACCTCGCCGAACGTATTCAGGTTGCGCTGCTCAACGTCATGGAGGAGCGCGATATCCAGGTCCGCGGCTACACCCTGCGGCTGCCGCTGGACGTGTTGCTCGTCGCGAGCGCGAACCCCGAGGACTACACCAACCGCGGACGCATCATCACTCCGCTCAAGGACCGTTTCGGAGCGGAGATCCGCACGCACTATCCGACCAGGCTCGAGGACGAGGTCGCCGTCATCGAGCAGGAGGCGCACCTGCAGGCCCGCGTGCCCGACTATCTGCTCGAGATCCTGGCACGGTTCACGCGGCTGCTGCGGGAGTCGACATCCGTCGACCAGCGGTCGGGTGTCTCCGCGCGATTCGCCGTCGCCGGTGCCGAAACCGTTTCCGCCGCGGCTCTGCACCGCGGTGCGGTCCTGGGCGAGGACGATCCCGTCGCGCGGCCGGTGGATCTGGCCACCGTCGTCGAGGTGCTCCGCGGCAAGGTGGAGTTCGAATCGGGCGAAGAGGGAAGAGAATTCGAGATTCTCGATCATCTCCTGCGTCGCGCCACGGCCGAGACCGCCCGCTCGCGGCTCGCGGGTGTCGACCTGGCGCCCCTCGTCTCCGCTGTCGAGGGAGGAGATCCGGTGATCACCGGTGAGCGGATCACCGCGAAGGCGTTGCTCGACGAACTCCCGGAACTGCCGGTCCTCGACGTCGTCGCCGACCGCCTCGGTGCCACCGACACCGGAAGTCGCGCCGCGGCGGTGGAACTCGCCCTCGAAGGGCTGTATCTGGCGCGGCGGATCGCCAAGGACACCGGTGACGACGGTTCGGCGGTGTACTCCCGATGAGCAGGTCGGCCCGCTACGGTCCGTACGCCGGGGGCGACCCGCTCGCCCCGCCGGTGGACCTGCGCGACGCGCTCGCCGCGATCGGCGACGACGTGATGGCGGGCGCGTCACCGCAGCGCGCGCTGCGGGAGTTGCTGCGCCGCGGGCAGGGCGACATGCGGGGTCTGGACAAGATTGCCGCCCAGGCCAATCGGCGTCGCCGGGAGCTGATCGACCGGACCAACCTCGACGGCACGCTCCGCGAGGTACGCGAACTGCTCGACCGGGCGGTGCTCGAGGAACGCAAGGAACTCGCCCGCGCGCTCGACGACGACGCGCGGTTCGCGGAGATGCAGATCGAGGAACTGCCGACCTCGACGGCGCAGGCGGTGCAGGAACTCGCCGACTACGACTGGCGCAGTCCGCAGGCGCGACAGGACTACGAGAAGATCCGCGACCTGCTCGGCCGCGAGATGCTCGATCAGCGCTTCGCCGGGATGAAGCAGGCACTCGAGGGTGCCACCGACGAGGACCGTCAACGCATCACCGACATGCTCGACGACCTCAACGACCTGCTCGACAAGCATGCGCGCGGCGAGGACACCGACGAGGACTTCGAGCAGTTCATGGCCGAGCACGGGGAGTTCTTCCCCGAGAATCCGCAGAACGTGGAGGAACTGCTCGATTCTCTCGCGCAACGCGCGGCGGCCGCGCAGCGTCTGCGCAATTCGCTCACCCCGGAACAGCGCGACGAACTCGACGCTCTCGCGCAGCAGGCCTTCGGATCGCCGTCGCTGACGAACCAGCTCGATCGTCTCGACGGTCACCTGCGCGCGACACGCCCCGGTGAGGACTGGACGGGTTCGGAGCAGGTGCGGGGCGAAGAGGGGATGGGCCTCGGCGAGGCCACGGCCGCCCTGCAGGAGATCTCGGAACTCGACCAGCTCGCAGAACAGTTGTCGCAACAGTATGCAGGTGCGTCCCTCGACGACATCGACCTCGACGCTCTCGCACGCCATCTCGGTCCCGAAGCCGCAGCCGATGCCCGCACGCTCGCCGAACTCGAGAAGGAACTGCAGCGGCAGGGATTCTTCGACCGGGGCGCCGACGGGCAGTGGCGGCTGTCGCCCAAGGCGATGCGGCGACTCGGGGAGGCGGCGCTGCGTGACGTGGTGAACCGCATCTCGTCCCGCGCCGGGCAACGGGAATCGCGTAGGGCCGGGGTGCTCGGTGAGCCCACCGGGGCGTCGAAGACCTGGGAGTTCGGCGACACGGAACCGTGGGATGTGGTGCGTACCCTCACCAACGCGACCCTGCGCAGTCCGGGTCTGCCCGTGCGGTTGTCGGTGCAGGACGTCGAGGTGATCGAGACCGAGCAGCGGACGCAGGCAGCGGTCGCCCTGCTCGTCGACACGTCGTTTTCGATGGTCATGGACGGTCGCTGGGTGCCGATGAAGCGCACCGCCCTCGCGCTGAACCACCTGGTGTCCACCCGCTTCCGTGGGGACGCCCTGCAACTGATCGCATTCGGGCGGCACGCGCGTGTGGTGTCGGCGACCGAACTCGCCGGGCTCGACGGCGTCTACGAGCAGGGCACCAATCTGCACCACGCCCTGCTGCTCGCCGGCAGGCATCTCCGCCGTCATCCCGAGGCGCAGCCGGTGGTCTTCGTCGTCACCGACGGGGAGCCCACGGCGCATCTCGAACCGGACGGCTTCGCGGCGTTCGATTACCCACCGAGTGCCCGCACCCTGGGACTGACGGTGCGCGAATTCGACCACATCGCACGGCTCGGCGCCCAGGTGACGATCTTCCGGCTCGGCAGCGATCCCGGACTGGCGCGGATCGTCGACGTGCTCGCGCGCCGCGTGGGGGGACGGGTCGTCGCGCCGGACGTCGACGGGCTCGGAGCGGCGGTCGTCGCCGACTACGTTCGCGCCCGGCGACGGTCCTAGCTTCTCACCGCCCTCCACGTGGAGGTCGCGGCAGCGGACAGCAGCACCGCGGTGACCCAGAAGATCGAGGCGACTCCGGCGATTCCCGCGATCGCGCCGGCAGCGAGCGGCACCGCGACCTGCCCGAGACGGTTGCCGGTCAATCGCACCGCCAGCGCCGATGCCCGGTCGGACGGAGCGACGAGCTCGACCACCCACGTCATCGTCAAGGGCTGGCCGACACCCCAGAACGTCCCGCACAGCGCGAGCAGCGCACCGATCACCCACGGATTCGGAACCAGTGGAATCAGCGCGACGGGCACGATCGTGCCGGCGGTCGCGGAGACGAGGAGCCACCTGCGTGGAATGTGTCGCAGGGCCCAGGGCAGCAGGGCACGCGAGAGGATCGAGGCCGCGGTGCGGGCGGTGAGCAGGATCGACACCAGGAGAACACCGAAACCGAACTGCTCGCCGAGCAGCGGCAGGTAGGCGACGACGAGATCGACGGACGCGAGGACCACCAGACTCGACAGCATCGCCGGTTTCATGCCCTTCGTCGCGAGCATCGACCGGATCGACTGAGGTGCGCCGTCCTCTGCCGTGCGGCCCGATCCGGGCGGCTCGCGCAGTGTCAGCACCAGCGGCAGAGCGAGCAGCGAAACCGCTGTCATCACCAGCAACGCCCCGGTGGTCTCGACGGTTCCGTTCCCGTCGCCGGTGGCCGCGGCGATCACGCCGGCGACCGGCACACCCACGGCCTGCCCGAGCGACACGCCCAGCGTGATGCCGGCGAAGCCGCGATCCAGCGTGCCCGGAGGCGAGAGGATCGATACGAACGCCTGCCCGGACACCGTGACGAGCAGCTGCCCCAGGCCGAGCACGATGTTGCCGGCTGCGAGCACCACCAATCCCGAACTGAGGGCGATCAGGGCCGCGCCGGCCGTGGTGACCACGATGCCCGCACGCAGGACGATCGTCGCGTGGCCGCGATCGACGGCGCGACCGAGACGCACCGCGGCCACCAGGGGCACGAGCGCGTAGAGCGCGGTGACGGCGCCGATCGTCGTCGCATCACCACCCAGCGCGAGGATCCGGTAGGAGACCAGCACACGGATCGACTGGAAGGCAGCGTGCAGCAGAGCGGTGGCCAGGCACAGATACAGCAGCCAGTGACGAGGAGGACGGTGCATGCCTCAGGCGCCGACGATCACGGCCCGCTCGCCGAGCGGTGACGGCAAGGGCACCTCGAGGGTGCCGGCGACGGCGATCATGACGCACATGCGGTCCTGCATCTCGGGCAGCGTGCCGCCGAGCAGCGTCACCGTCACGGCGTCCTCCGTTTCGGTGACGGTCGCGTCCACCCCGAAACATTCGGGGGTTCCCGTCTCGAAGTGCACTGCGATCCGGTCGTCGCTCAGACGTGACCACGACGTGACGGGCAGCGGACGCGGGTCGACGATGTCCGCGCGCGGCCAGAACTTCGTCGCACCCGTCGGAGCAGGTGCTTCGGGCAGCGACGGGACGTCCGGGTCGTCCGACCCGCACGCCGCGAGCACGAGGCACATCGCGAGGACGCACAATCCCCGGGCAACTCCGACGATCGAACCCATGTATCCCACGGTATTCCTGTCTCCGGGGTCCATCACGCCAGCAGTGCGGCGATCACCCCGATTGCGGGGACGGACGCGAGGGTGGTGACGAGTGCGGCGTCGCGGGCGAGAACCGTGCCCCGGCCGTAGGCGCTCGCATAGACGAACACGTTCTGTGCGGTGGGCAGCGCCGCGACCACGACCACCGCGAACAGGGCATGGTCGTCGAGGCCGAACGCGAAACGCCCCAGCAGGTAGGCGAGTACGGGCTGGACGAGGACCTTGAGCACCGACGCGAGCGCGATGTCGCGCCGGGGACTCGTCCCCTTCTTCAGGACCCGGACCCCCTGCAGCGACAACCCGAACGCGAGCAGCGCGCCGGGCACCGATGCCCCGCCGAGCAGGTGGAACGGCTGCAGCAGCGCTTCCGGTGGGGTCCATCCACTGATCGCGATCGCCAGTCCGGCCGCGGCGGCCAGGACGATGGGGTTCTTGAACGGGGCGAGCAGGGTGTCGAGCCGCCGCGACACCCCGGCTCGCATCGTCGACAGGTCGAGCATCGTCAGCGCGATGGGGGAGAGCACGACGATCTGGAACAGCAGCAGCGGGGCGACGATGGAGGCGTCGCCGAGCACGAACACCGCGATCGGGATACCGAGATTCGCGGAGTTGACGTAGCCGGCGCACAGTGCCCCGACGGTCGCCTCCGGGACCGCGCGGCGCAGCCACGCCCTGGCGGCGACGAAGTACACGATCGCGACGGCGAACGCCGTGAGTGCCGCGATGTAGAGGTTGGGTGAGAAGACGACCGACAGGTCGGACGTCGCGAGCACGTCGAACAGCAGCGCGGGAGTGGCGACGAAGAAGACGAGTCGGCTGAGCACCGTCTGCGCTTCGTGGCCGAGAGTGCCCAGACGTCCCAGCGTGAAACCGATGGCGATGATCACGAAGATGACACTGAACCCCGCGATCACGCCCGACACGGTTGCTCAGTCTAAGGATCCCGTGGACGGCTCCCGTCACCAGGCGCCGGGCGCACACGACGACGCCGCCCCCTCCGGGTGGGAGGGGGCGGCGTCGGAAGCGTCGGCCTACTTGCTGGAGACGTAGGGGAGCAGAGCCATCTCGCGCGCGTTCTTCACCGCGACGGCCACCTGACGCTGCTGCTGCGGCGTGAGGCCGGTGACGCGGCGGCTGCGGATCTTGCCGCGATCGGAGATGAAGGTGCGGAGCAGGTTGACGTCCTTGTAGTCGACGTACTCGATCTTCGCCGCGAAGAGCGGGTTCTTCTTGGGCTTGCGTCCTTCGACGGCACGCGACTTCTTCGACGGTCCTCGCTTGACTGCCATATCTCGCTCCTCACCAACTCGACTTGTGGACGCCGGGTAGTTCCCCGCGGTGGGCGAGTCACGCACTCGTGAGAGCCCGAACTTTCGCAGGTGGCCGCGCGGGCGGCCGTCCGCAGCGTCTCGATTGGGTAATGCTACCGGACCGGCGCGGTGGGGTGGACGCTGCAGTACCCGGCGCGGTTCTCAGCGCGCTCTCAGTAGTGGCGGGCCACAATGGTGATCATGCGCATTCTGGTGGTCGACGACGACCGTGCGGTGCGGGAGTCACTGCGCCGGTCCCTGAGCTTCAACGGATACACCGTCGACCTTGCAACCGACGGGCAGGATGCACTCGAGCAGGTCGCCGCGTCCCGGCCGGACGCCATGGTGCTCGATGTCATGATGCCGCGCGTCGACGGGCTCGAGGTGTGCCGCCGCTTGCGCAGCACGGGTGACGACCTGCCGATCCTCGTGCTCACCGCGCGTGACTCGGTTTCCGAGCGGGTCGCAGGTCTCGATGCGGGGGCCGACGACTACCTGCCCAAACCGTTCGCGCTCGAAGAGCTGCTCGCGCGGTTGCGGGCGCTGCTGCGCCGGGCCGTCCCCGATCCCGACGCCTCCGCGGACGAGGTGCTGCGGTTCGAGGATCTGAGCCTCGACCCGGCGACCCGCGAGGTCACCCGCGGTGATCGGCAGATCAGCCTCACCCGCACCGAGTTCGCCCTGATGGAGATGCTCATGGCGAATCCGAGGAGGGTGCTCACCCGCAGCCGCATCCTCGAGGAGGTGTGGGGTTACGACTTCCCGACCTCGGGGAACGCGCTCGAGGTGTACGTGGGCTATCTGCGGCGCAAGACCGAGGCAGGCGGAGAACCGCGCTTGATCCACACGGTGCGTGGTGTCGGATACGTACTCCGCGAGACCCCGCCGTGAGCCACTCATGAGACCACCGATGTTGCTCACCCGTTCGGTGCCGTTGCGCACCCGGGTCACCCTGCTCGCCGCCGGCGCGGTGGCGCTCGCCGTCGCGGTGACGTCCATCGCGGCCTACGCCGTGGTGTCCCGGGCGCTCTACTCGGAGGTCGACACGCAGTTGCGGGCGCGGGCCGCCGCGCTCGTCGAGTCGAGCACTCTCATCACGTACGACCCGCGGTACATCGGCGGTGCCCAGCTCTACAGCTCGGACATCAGCGTGGCCCTGATCTACAGCGATCTCGGCCGGTACGTGCCGCCCGGTTCGTCGGTGCCCATCGGCGAACCCGAGCTGGCCGTGGCGGAGGGAGAACGCGAGTCGTCGCTGCGTACCGTCGCTCAGCAGCGGGTGCTGGCCCAGCGCATGCCGGACGGCAGTACGGTCGTGATCGCACAGCGACTGCGTCCCACCGTCGAGATCCTCAACAGACTGGCGAGCGTGCTGTTCGTCGTAGGTGGGTGCGGGGTGGTGCTCGCTGCGGCCGTGGGTGCGACCGTCGGCCGCACGGGCCTGCGTCCCGTCGCCCGGCTCACCGCCGCCGCCGAGCGGGTCGCGCGGACCGACGACCTGCGGCCCATCCGGGTCACCGGGCACGACGAACTCGCCCGGCTCACAGAGAGCTTCAACATGATGTTGCGGGCGCTCGCCGAGTCGCGGGAGCGGCAGAGCCGGCTGGTCGCCGACGCGGGGCACGAACTGAAGACGCCCTTGACCTCCTTGCGGACCAACATGGAACTGCTCATCGCGGCGAGCCGCCCGGGTGCGCCGAGCCTGCCCGACGAGGACATGGCCGAGCTGCGGGCCGATGTCGTCGGTCAGATCGAGGAGCTGTCGACGCTCGTCGGCGATCTCGTGGACCTCGCGCGCGAGGATGCGCCGGAGACGGTCTTCGAGGTCGTGGATGTCGCCGAGGTGGTGGACCGCAGTCTCGAACGCGCGCGTCGCCGCCGCACCGACATCGAATTCCGGGCGACCACCGAACCGTGGTTCGTCTTCGGAGACCAGGCGGGGCTCACCCGCGCGGTCGTCAACGTCCTCGACAACGCCGCGAAGTGGAGCCCCGCCGGGCAGGACGTCGTGGTGCACATGCGGCAGATCGGCGCCGGGCTGATGGAGCTGAGCGTGGACGATGCCGGTCCGGGGATCCCCGAAGAGGAACGTGAGCTCGTGTTCGAGCGGTTCTATCGCGCGACGACGGCGCGGTCGATGCCGGGTTCCGGCCTGGGACTGGCGATCGTGCGGCAGATCGTGATGAAGCACGGCGGCACCATCGCCGTCGAACGTTCCGAGCGTGGTGGTGCGCTGATCCGCATCGTGCTGCCCGGTACACCGAGCCTCGACGGGGACGCGCACCCCGTCGAGCCGATGTGACCCGCCCGTGATGCGATCTCGGCCGCGCGAATTCGACAGCGAAATCGCGGCGACTTCTGAGGTGACTCTCAGCTGTTCGGTCCATGCTGGACGGAGAAGAACGGGATGCCTCCGGGTATCCCGAGTGATCGGACACCGCCTGCCGGGATCGACCTTCCTGCACGCGGTGGCCCTGGCGGACGAAGGCGAAGTGACGAATGAGTGAGGACCCCACCCGCGGCGCCGGAGCGCCGCAGCCCCAACCCCAGCATCAGCCCTACGGCCCGAGCGGATACGCCGGCCCGTATGCGCACGTGCCACAGCAGCCGGCGCCTCCGCCGCCGACGGGATCCCGCAGGGCGCCGGGTCGCACCGCACTCGCTGTCGGTGCGGTCGCATTGGCGCTGGTCAGCGGCGGTATCGGTGGCGCGGTAGGCGCGTGGTCGGTGAGTGACTCGTCCGGTCCGGTCGTCAATTCCCTCGATGCTCCGAAGCCGGAGACCACCACGGTCGCCGCCGCGCCCGAGGGCAGTGTGCAGGCCGTCGCCGACAAGGTCGTACCGAGCGTCGTGCGGATCGAGGTCCTCGGCCGGACCGGTGCGGGTGAGGGTTCGGGTGTGGTGCTCTCGTCGGACGGGCTCATCCTGACCAACAACCACGTCGTGGCCGGTGGGGGCGAGGGCTCGAATCTGACGGTCTTCTTCTCGGACGGTTCCACGGCGCCCGCCACGATCATCGGAGCGGACGCGGTCTCCGACATCGCCGTGATCAAGGTGGAGGGGCGCACCGACCTCGCACCCATCGAACTCGGCAACTCCGAGAACCTCGCTGTGGGACAGGAGGTCGTCGCCGTGGGCTCGCCTCTGGGCCTGCAGAGCACGGTGACGGCGGGCATCGTCTCCGCACTGAACCGGCCCGTCTCCACGAGCGGTGACAGCGCCAACCAGTCCTCCGTGATCGACGCGATCCAGACGGACGCGGCGATCAATCCCGGCAACTCCGGGGGTGCGCTGGTCGACATGGAAGGCCGCCTCGTCGGCATCAACACCGCGATCGCCACGGCCGGCGGGCAGTCCGGATCCATCGGTCTCGGATTCGCGATTCCCGTCGAACAAGCGCGACGTGTCGCGCAGGAACTCGTCGACACCGGTAAGGCCACACACGCGATCATCGGGGTGCAGGTCCCGTCGCAGGACAATTCCTACGGTGCGCGCGTCGTGGAGGTCGTGCCCGACGGGCCGGCAGACCGCGCCGGTATCCCCGGCAACGCGCTCATCGTCCGGGTGGACGATCGAGTGGTCACCGACGGCGATGCGCTCATCGCGGCGATCCGCTCGCGCGCACCCGGCGACACCGTGAAGATCACCTACCGGACGTCCGACGGCAACGAGACCACCGTCGACGTCGTCACCACCGCAGATTCGGCCGGACGATGAGGAACGACATGGACATAGCTCACATTCCGGCGCAAGAAGCGCGTGCCTTCGAGCCGCAAACTACCGTGGACCTCATGGAACTCGAAGCTCCTCGTAAAGGCCGCGCGCTCGTGGTCATCGTCGACGACCGCGTCTCCCACGGAGACAGCCCCGACTCGGCCGGTCCGCTGGTCACGGAGCTTCTCGTCGAGGGTGGTTTCGCCGTCGACGGTGTCGTCACCGTCGCAGCCGACGAGGTCGAGATCCGCAACGCACTCAACACCGCGGTGATCGGTGGCGTCGATCTGGTGATCTCGGTGGGCGGCACCGGGGTCACCCCGCGCGACGTGACCCCCGACGCGACCGAGGACGTACTCGATCACGAGATCCGCGGAATCGCGGAGGCATTGCGCTCCTCGGGACTCGCTTCGGGTGCCATGGACGCCGGGCTGTCGCGTGGGCTGGTGGGCGTGTCCGGTTCGACGCTCGTCGTGAACCTCGCGTCGTCGCGTCCTGCGATCCGGGACGGAATGGCCATACTGCTGCCGCTGGCTGCGCACGTGATCGAAGAGTTGTCGTGGGTGGAGGAATGACGGCATGTCCGGTGATCGTGCGCGTCCGCGCGACGAGGTGACCGACGAACAGAAGGCGAGCCGTGCCCGGATCGACCGGGCACGGCTGGCGCGCATTTTCGGCGACGTTCTTCCGGACACCACCCGCGACGAGCGGGGTGAGGGCGACTCCGCGGGCGGCGGGGCGGAGGAATGGCTACGGCGGCAGGTGCCTCCGCACCATGGCGGATAGTGATCTACGTCACGTTACTTAGGCTATCCTGGCTGAAATTTGAACCTGTTGTCGACTGCAACGAAACGTCTCCGCAACGATCCGTTCACCTTCGCATGATGCACTCTATGTTTCCGATCTGTGTTTCCGCTCACGTGAGGGTTTGAACGTTGCACCGTGAGTGCAACTAGATTGTGCCCTCTACCTGCGCCGACATGCTGTAGGTCTACTCCGGTGCATGTGAACCGAAGTTACGTATTCCTGTCGAATGCCGTCCGTTTTGCGCTTTTTCAGGAGAGGATCGGCTCTTGATCGGGAAGCCCTCTATACCGGAGCGTTACGAAAGCTAGCCGTTGCCCAGGGAATGGTCACGGTCTAATCTCCCTCTCAGGTTCAAACACGTCGAGCCCAGGCTTCACGGCCTGGGCTCGGTCACGAATCGGTAAAGCAAAACCGTGCGGACGATGGACGTACCGACACACCGACGGCCGATCCGCCGGTGTGTTCGCTGTGGACAGCGACCCGCGGGCGACAGGCGACCACTTGTTGTCGGACGCGGTGCGCAACCCGGCACGCAGAGAACGGATGAGGCATTCATGAAGATTCAGACGCGACGCGGCTTTCGGGCCGCCCGCAACGCCACGGTGGCAGCAGCTGCTGTGGCCGGTCTGGTTCTCGGATCGGCCGGCGCCGCAGGTGCCGAGGTCAACGACCAGAACCGGATCGTCTCCAACGGCCACGAGGTCATCGTCACGCAGGAAGACACCTTCATCGAGGGTGTGCCCCCGCTCGGTGGCAGCCCGCTGAGCCGTCAGTGGTTCCACAACGGACGCGGCCTCGCCAACATCGTCGGTCCCGAGGCGGCGGACTTCGAGGGCTCGACGTTCCAGTTCGGCTACCAGGTCGCATGGACCGCATCGGTCGACGGTTCGGTCGGCTTCGGTTGGACGAGCCCGGATCTCACTGTCAAGAGCACGACGAACTTCGTGCCCGTCGAGGACGAAGAGGGCAACCCGGTCCTGGTGGACGGTGCCCCGGTGTTCCGGCCCGAGCCCGGCCCTGTGACCAGCACCGTCAAGAGCATTCTCCCTCAGGCCACCGCTGCGATCGAGCTCTCGCAGGCGCCCGGTATCGAGGAGATCGTCGTCGCCGAAGGTGAGTTCGACGGTGATTTCAAGGAAGTTCAGATCGCCAACGTGTCCGGTGCAGCCACCGGCGTCATCGGCCCGGTCTCGCTCCGCCCGTTCGTCCGTGTGATCACCGCCAACGGCGACAACGTCACCACCTACGGCCAGGTCTGGACCCTCTAGTCCTGCTCCGCGCCATCCCGCAGTAAATCCCACCACCACATACGGAGTAATCATGGGAATCAAGTCGCGTGGCTTCAAGGCCGCTCGTAACGCCGCCGTCGCCGGTGCTGCCGTCCTCGGCCTGGTCCTCGGTGCCTCGGGTGCCGCTTCGGCCGAGGTCAACGACCAGAACCGCATCGTCTCCGACGGCCTCGAGGTCGTCGTGACCCAGGAGGACACCCACATCAACGGTGTTCCGGCGCTCGGTGGCAGCCCGTTCAACCGCGAGTTCTTCCACAACGGCCGCGGCACCGTGAACCTGGTCGGCGACGGCGCAGCCGACGCCGAGGGCACGACCTTCCAGTTCGGCTACCAGTTCGCGTGGGCGGCCAGCATCGACGGCGCCATCGGCGTCACCTACTCCACCCCGGGCCTCGAGCTGGGCATCAGTGACTCGATCGAAGCCACCGTCACCGACATCCTCCCGCAGGCCTACGCCGAGCTCGAGCTGACCCCGGCTCCGGGCATCGAGGAGCTCGTCGTCGCCGAGGGCGAGTTCGACGGTGATTTCAAGTCCGTTCAGTTCGCCAACGTCCACGGCACCGCCTCCGGCGTGATCGGCGCTGTCCAGGTCCGTCCGTTCGTCCGCGCCATCACGGCCAACGGCGACAACGTCACCACCTACGGCGCTCCCTGGACCGTCTGATCGGGTAGTACGTCCGGCTCACGCCGAACACACGCACCACAAGACCGGGCCCGCTCGAATCGAGCGGGCCCGGTCTCGTCGTCTCCCGAGTTTCCGTCTACTCCACGCGCGGGGTGGGCTTGGCGTGTGCTCCCTGAGCGGGTGACGAGGCCTCACGGACTCCCACACGATAAACCGCGAGGTCGGTCTGTGTGGGCGATGGCGCAGGTCCTCAGTGCAAGGTCACCGTCAGTGCGCCGACGAGGGAGGCCGCGGCCACCGTGGTGGCCGGCTCGGGTTCCAGCGCGACCATCACCACCCGTTCGCCGCGCTCCCGCGTAGAACCGCCGGACTCGGCCAGCACCACCACGGCGCCGCGCGCGAGAACGTGCGCTCCGGGCAGTGGTTCGCCGGGACCCGGCGCGTCGCCGGTCACGGTGAGTACATCGACGCGGTCGCCTTCGCGGAGCAGTTCGCTCACCCCTGCGTCGGCGAGCCGGATGGGGACCACCCGCGCGTCGGGAAACCCCGTCGCCGCGGCGGCGAGTCGGGGGCCGAGCAGTCGCACGTCGACGAGTGGCTCCCCGGCCGGGACGGGACCGGCGAGGATGTGCCCGACCGCGTCGTCGGCCTCGTGCAGCGTTCCGGCGGCGAGGGTGGAGCTGTCGCAATCTGCGAGAACGACGTCGTCGGCGGTGAGGACGTGCCCGGGTGCGAGATCGCGCGCGGCGGTGACGACCACCGCGCGATCGCCGGCCGGGTCGCCGCGAAATGCGAGGAGCACCGCGAGGGCGGCGAGCAGGGCTGCGGCGATNACCACCGCGCGATCGCCGGCCGGGTCGCCGCGAAATGCGAGGAGCACCGCGAGGGCGGCGAGCAGGGCTGCGGCGATCCGGCGCGCCCGGACCATGCGTGACCAGCCGGGCCGGAGGAATTCTGTGACCCGGTCGGGGAGGGTCGGCTGCAGCGGGGCGTGCGCGGCGCTGTGATGCGGGTGCGCGCGCTCACGCTGGAGACGCGAGAAGGGGCCGGCGGGCATGCTCCGAAACTAGAAGGCCGGAGCGGCCCGCCGACCCCTCGACATGCGTGGGAGCCGGCGATCTGTGGATGAATCGATCGCCTGTGGACAGCTCTCGGAAGATCAGCTCGCGGCGGTGGCGGGCGCCGACGACGAGGTGCTGCTCGACGAGGACGACGAGCTGTCGCTCGACGAGGAGGACGTGCTCGAACTCGTCGACGCGGATTCGCTCGCGGTGCTGCCGCTGCGGGAATCGGTGCGGTAGAAGCCGCTGCCCTTGAACACGATGCCGACCGAGTTGAAGAGCTTGCGCAGCTTGCCGCTGCACTGCGGGCACTCGGTGAGCGAATCGTCACTGAAGGACTGCACGATGTCGAACTTGTTGTCGCAGGCCGTGCAGGCATATGAGTAGGTGGGCACCGGTTGATCCTCCGCCAGTTCGTGGTACTGCAGCATTCGTCACGAGCAGTGTTAGCACTCTACCGTCGACAGTGCCAACCCCGCTAGGGAGTGTGTTCTTCCGCACGGTCGTCGCTACCGAGCCGGACCAGTCCTTTCCCGGGAGTCAGGGCCCAGCCCATGCGGATGTCGTGGGGGTCCTCGGGCAGCTCCTCGACGAGCTCGTCGTCGCGCACCACGGCGATGATCGCGGCGGTGGGTGAGGCGAGGTGCAGGCTGCGGTCGTAGAAGCCGGCGCCCCGGCCGAGCCGCACACCCCGCACGTCCACCGCCAGCGCCGGGACGAGCACGGTGTGGGCCTCGGTCACGGTCTCGGGCGGCAGGATCTCGCCGCCGGGCTCGCGCAGCCCGAAATTCGCTGCCACCAGGGTGCTTTCCCCGAGATAGCGAGCCCACGACAAGGGCTCACCCGTCCTGGTCACCGGGACGAGCACCGTGACCCCGGCTTCGCTCAGAGCGTCGAGAAGCGCGATCGATCCCGGCTCCGAACCCACCGGCACGTACGCGCACACCACGGACCCCGGCGGAGCCAGTGTCGCGGCCACCGTGGCCAGCGCCGTGTCCTCGATTCTGCGCCTCGCGACACTCGTCCCGCGACGAGCTGCAAGAATGCGGTCACGCCAGACCGCTTTCGGGGGTGGGGGCATGTCTGCGCCTTACGATCGCTGAACCACCGTCCCAGGTGGTCGAAGTTAGGGTGGGAGTCTATGACGAACAGTACGACCGGAGGCACGCGGTATTTCAGGACCGCGGTTGTCCCCGCAGCAGGCATGGGGACGCGATTCCTTCCCGCGACCAAGACGGTTCCGAAGGAACTCCTTCCGGTGGTCGACACGCCCGGCATCGAGCTCGTTGCGGGCGAGGCCGCCGACTCGGGCGCCGAGCGCCTTCTCATCGTGACCTCGCCGGGCAAGGACGGCGTGGTCGCGCACTTCGTCGAGGACCTCGTCCTCGAGTCCAAGCTCGAGGAGAAGGGCAAGTACGAGCTCCTCGCGAAGGTCCGCAAGGCGCACAGGCTCCTCGAGGTGGAGTCCGTGATCCAGGAGCAGCCGCTCGGCCTGGGGCATGCCGTGGCGTGTGCCGAAGCCGCGCTGCATCCCGACGAGGACGCGATCGCGGTGCTGCTCCCCGACGACCTGGTACTGCCGGTCGGTGTGCTCGAGACGATGCAGCGGGTCCGCGCCAAGCGCGGCGGTTCGGTGCTGTGCGCGATCGACGTGCCGAAGGAGCAGATCAGCGCGTACGGCGTGTTCGATGTCGAGGTCGTGCCCGACGCCGTCAATCCGGACGTGCTCAAGGTGCTCGGCATGGTCGAGAAGCCGGCGGTCGAGGATGCACCGTCGACCTTCGCCGCGGCCGGCCGTTATCTGCTCGACCGCGCGATCTTCGACGCACTGCGCCGCATCGAGCCCGGAACCGGGGGTGAATTGCAGCTCACCGACGCCATCGCCCTGCTCATCTCCGAGGGACATCCGGTGCACGTGGTGGTGCACCGCGGCACCCGACACGATCTCGGAAATCCCGGGGGGTACCTCCGCGCTGCGGTTGACTCTGCGTTGAACACGGAAGAGTACGGGCCCTCGCTGCGCGAGTGGCTCGTCGAGCGCCTGAAGCGCTGACTGCGGACGGGCTGGAGGACGAGAAGCGGTATGCGGTCGGTTGAGGATCAGCAGGCCCGGGTCACGGCGGCGGCTGTCGCACCCAGGCCGGTCCGGGTGGCCATCTCCGAGGCACAAGGGCTGTTGTGCGCAGAGGAAGTGGTCACCGAGCGGCCCCTACCCGGATTCGACCAGGCCGCCATCGACGGATATGCCGTCCGCAGCGTCGACCTGCAGGCCGCGCCCGAGAGCCGGGAGTCCGGCGAGGAGAGTCCCGAACCTGCGGACGTCACCCTTCCCGTGGTGGGGGAGGTGCGTGCCGGTTCGCGGCAGCCGATTCGCCTCCAGCCACGGCAGGCGGTACGCGTCGACACCGGGGCACCCCTGCCGACCCTCGCCGACGCGGTGCTGCCCCTCGACAACACCGACCGCGGGGCCGCGCGCATCAAGGTGCTCGAACCGGTGCGGTCCGGTGATTACGTGCGTCGCACCGGCGACGACGTCCAGCCCGGCGATGTGGCGGTGCGGGCGGGCACGATCATCGGCGCCGCCCAGGTCGGGCTGCTCGCCGCGGTCGGGCGCGACAAGGTGCTCGTCCATCCGCGCCCGCGACTGTCCGTCATCTCGGTGGGTGGTGAACTCGTCGACGTCGACCGCACACCCGGTCCGGGGCAGGTCTACGACGTGAACTCCTACGCACTGGCCGCGGCCGCACGGGATGCGGGAGCCGACGTCAATCGGGTCGGCATCGCGAGCACGGATGCGAAACGGCTGCGCGAGGTCGTCGAGGGTCAGTTGATCCGCGCCGAGATCGTCGTGATCGCCGGTGCGGTGGGCGGAGGTGCGCTCGAAGAAGTGCGGGAGGCGCTGGCCGATCTCGGCGATCTGGGAGTCGAACGGATCGCCATGCATCCCGGTTCGGTCCAGGGCTTCGGCCGCCTCGGCCGCGACGAGGTGCCGACCTTCCTGCTCCCCGCGAATCCCGTGAGTGCGCTGGTCGTCTTCGAGGTGATGGTGCGGCCGCTGATCCGCATCGCCCTCGGGCGGCGTCAGCCGATGCGCCGGATCGTCTCTGCCCGTACGGTCGCTCCGATCACCTCCATCCCGGGGCGCAAAGGTTTCCTGCGCGGGCAGCTCATGCGCGACGAGGCCACGGGCGAGTATCTCGTCAAGGCGCTCGGGGGTGCGACGGGTGCGTCCTCGCATCTGCTCGCGACCCTCGCCGAGGCCAACTGTCTCGTCATCGTCGACCCCGAGGTCTCCGAGATCCGGACGGGTGACCCGGTGGACGTGGCGTTCCTCGGGCAGCGTGGTTGATGTCCCGTCATCCGGGATGGCCCGCCCGGCTCGGTCCACTGCGGGCGGCGGGGGGAGTGGTGACCGTCAGGTCGGTGCGGCTGCGCGACGCCGCCGCGTGGAGTCGTCTGCGGGTGCGTGACCGCGCGCATCTCGAGCCGTGGGAGCCGACGGGCGAAGCACCATGGGACATGCGCCACCACGTGTCCGTGTGGCCGGGCCTGTACCGGAGCCTGCGGTCGGAGGCCCACAAGGGAATGATGCTGCCGATGGCCATCGAACTGGACGGACGATTTTGCGGTCAGTTGACGGTGGGCAACGTCGTGCGCGGTGCACTGCGGTCGGCATGGATCGGCTACTGGGTGGAGAAGGAGGTCAACGGCCTCGGGGTCGCGACCGCCGCCGTCGCCCTCGGCCTCGACCACTGCTTCGGCCCGGTCGGTCTGCACCGTGTGGAGGCGACGGTCCGTCCCGAGAACGAGGCGAGCCGCGCGGTGCTGCGCAATGTGGGTTTCCGCGAGGAAGGTCTGCTGAAGCGCTATCTCGATGTCCAGGGCCGATTCCGCGACCATCTGCTCGTCGCGATGACGGTCGAGGAGGTGCCCGGCACGGTGTCGGACCGTCTCGTTCGCGCCGGTCGCGCGACCTGGTCCTGACCGTTTCCGTCTCGAGTCCGCTTCGCCCGATATGTAACGCAGGTTACGTGCAACTCGAGTAACAATCCCCAGCGAGCGTGGGATCTCTGTGATTAGAGTGAAGAATGTGTCAGATGGTTTCGCGTGACTCGAGTGACGTCTGTAGTCGAACGAGTCGGCGTTTCTGTACGGGTAAACGCGATGATGCCGCTAGCCTCGTGTAGGTCGGTGGCGTCGACGGGCTGGTAGGGCGACGACTGGAGGGAGGACCACCGGATGCCGAATTCGCTTCTGTGGATCGGGCTCGTAGCCGTGTGGTTGTTCGTTCTGGTCCCCATGCTGGTCACGAAGCGTCCTCGAATCCGGCAGACGACCGACGCCGCTCTCGCAACGCGAGTTCTGCACCGCGGAGACGACGAGCCGATTACCTCACGGGGACCGGCCGCCGGACACCGCAGCGACCCTCATTGGCGTCCGAGTCGCGACCGCACGCACCGCCGTCCAGCGGAGGACCGCATGAACACAGAACTCGACGACAGGCCCGACCTCGACTCCGACGACACCTACCGCGACGAGGAGAGACCTCAGCGCGCGCGGGTGCGCGACTACGAACCGCGGCGACGTGGCCGCGGTGGTTTCGACCCCCACGCCGACGCGGTCGCCAGCGCGGCGCGTTACGAATTCCGGCAGCGGACCGTCCTCGGTCTGCTGATCACCGCGATCATGACGGCTGCTCTCGCGATCATCGTGTCGTCGGCGATGTGGTGGCTCGCAGGCCTCGCGGTGACGGCGCTCGTGGGGTATCTGTTCTATCTCCGCCGCCAGGTGCGCCTCGAACAGGAGATCCGGCGACGCCGGCTCGCCCGGCTGCAGCGCTCCCGCGCCGGCGAGGCTCACGACGGCTCCGAGGTTCCCGGCCGCCTGCGCCGTCCCGGCGCCGTGGTTCTCGAGGCCGACGACGAGGATCCGGAATTCGAGCATCTCGATCGGTACGAGGACGACTACGGCAGCGATCACGGTTACGACGTCCGTGCGCACGGTGGATACGACGAGCCCGACGAGTACGTCGTTCCTCGCGCGGCAGGCGAATGATCGTCTCCCCGTAGACGCCGACCGGATGTCGGAGGCCCGCACCGGATCGGTGCGGGCCTCTTCCGTGCAGGGCCGAAGCTGCCGGAAACGGCATGTCACCTGCGTCGACGCACCGATTTCGTGATGGCCGCGATGGTTTGCTAGAGTTTGCGAGTCGGTTCCATCGGAACCTACGGGGCTGTGGCGCAGTTGGTAGCGCGCTTCGTTCGCATCGAAGAGGTCAGGGGTTCGATTCCCCTCAGCTCCACCCCCGAAAGCCTCGCCTCCGGCGAGGCTTTCGTCGTTTCGGTGCCCCTCGTGTCGGTACCGGCCTTTTCCGGGGGCAAGTGCTGGCGGGTCCGTGCCCGACCCGGCAGACTTGTGTCATGGACCACAGGATGAGTGACGAAGAACTCCGCCGCGCGATCCGGGTGCTGCGTGAGCGTGCCGACCTCGCCCGTGCCGATGGTCGCGACGACGATGCGGACATGATCGAGCGCACCGTGCGCGACTACCAGGAGGAGATGGCGCAGCGTCTGTGAGCCCGCCGGGTGCCGCCCGTTCCGCCGCAGGACGATTCCGTCCCCTGTAGGAGCGGGGATCTCGGGCGCGCCGAAGCACGGGGCCGTGTCGCCGGCGCTAGTGTGTCGCCATGTCGATCACCGACCTGCGCGGCACCGCATTCCTCGTGACCGGCGCGGCCAGCGGCATCGGCCGTGCTCTGGCATTCGCCGCTTCCGACCGCGGCGCCCGCCTGGTACTCACCGACCTGCACGCGGAGCCCCTCGACGACGTCGTCCGCCGCATCCGCGAACGCGGCGGCACGGTCCTGCACTCGGCGGCGCTCGACATCTCCGACTACGACGCTGTCACCGCCTTCGCCCGCGACGTGCACGAGAGGTGCGGATCGCTCGACGTCGTCGCGAACGTCGCCGGGGTGTCGGTGTGGGGCACGGTGGACCGCCTCCGGCACGAACACTGGAAACTCATGGTCGACGTCAATCTCATGGGTCCGATCCACGTGATCGAGAATTTCGTGCCGGCCATGATCGAGGCGGGTCGCGGTGGGCACCTCGTCAACGTCTCGTCGGCGGCCGGACTTCTCGCACTGCCCTGGCACGCCGCCTACAGCGCGAGCAAGTTCGGCCTTCGCGGGGTGTCGGAGGTGCTGCGCTTCGACCTGAAGCGTGACGGCATCGGTGTCTCGCTCGTCGTGCCGGGGGCCGTGCGCACGCCGCTGGTGGACACCGTGCAGATCGTCGGTGTCGACCGTGAGCGCCCGGAGGTCCGCACCCTCACCGACCGGTTCGTCCGGCACGCCGCGAGTCCCGAACAGGTGGCCGAGCGCATCGTCGCCGGAATCCTGAAGAACCGCTTCATGGTCTACACCTCTTTCGACACCCGATTCGGTTACTGGTGGGCCCGCAAGTTCGCCCCTCCCTACAACCTCGTCATGCAGGCGGCCAACGACTACTTCCGCCGCGTCGTCGGTACGAAGCGCTAGCCGTCCGCACGCCGGAGTTCGGCGTGCAGATGATGCGTGAGCGGGGTGTCCGCGTGTGCCATCCACAGGTCGTAGACGAGCACGTCACCCTCGAGAACGAAACGCCGCCGGAGCTCGTGCACGGGTTTGGCATCGGGGGAGCGCTCGAGGGTGACGGGCGTGAAGTCGAGCACCCCGCCATCCGGGCGGGCCCGCTGGATCTCCACGAAACCGGTGGGTTGCGAGACGAGCAGCTCGACGTCGTCTCCGCTGCGGCGCAGGTAACCGTTCTCGGTGTGCAGGGGGCGGCCTTCGGTCCGGTGCCGGGTGCGGCTCACGTACATCAGGAACGGTTTGTCCGGGACGGTGGCGAATTCGACCGTCTCGTCGTACGAGAAGTCGTCGATGGTCGGATAGTGTCCGTCGCCACCTCCGGTCCAGCGTCCGGCGAAGGGCGCCAGGCAGCCGAGCGGATCATCGGTCATGAACAGTTCCTCCGTGGGTTCGTCGCATCCGTGTGTTCTTCGCTTCGTTGTCGGCCTGCTCGACGCGCCTGAACCGGATGCCACGACGGCGCGCGTTACCGTGAGCATATGAGCGATCGGTGGGGTGTCGAGTCCGAAGTCGGTGAACTCCGCGCAGTGATGCTGCATCGGCCCGGCGCCGAACTCGAGCGCCTCACTCCCCGGAACAACGACCAGCTGCTCTTCGACGCGTTGCCGTGGGTGGCGCGTGCCCAGGAAGAGCACGATGCGTTCGCCGAGCTGCTGCGGGGCCGTGGTGTCGAGGTGTACCTGCTGGCCGACCTTCTCACCGAGACCCTCGAGGTAAGCGGTGCCGCCCGCGTGCAGAGCGTGTCGTCCGCCGTCGACGCGCAGCGACTCGGATACGCCCTCGCGGAGGAGCTGTCGGGCCATCTGCGCACTCTCCCCGCTCCGGAGCTCGCACGGATCCTCATCGCGGGAATGACCTTCGACGAACTGCCCGCGGTGGGCAGCGGAGTGGCGCCCTCCCTCGTGCGCATGATGCATCACGGCTCCGATTTCGTCATCGCACCCTTGCCGAACCTGCTGTTCACCCGCGATTCGTCGTTCTGGATCGGTTCGCGAGTCGCGATTCCGAACCTGGCGCTGCCGGCACGTCGCCGCGAGACGAGCCTGACCGATCTCATCTACGCCTTCCATCCGCAGTTCCTCGATGTGCGGCGCGCATACGAATCGCACACCGCACCCGTCGAGGGCGGCGACGTGCTGCTGCTCGCGCGCGGGGTCGTCGCGGTCGGCGTGGGGGAGAGAACGAGCCCTGCCGGAGCGGAGGCGTTGGCGCGCAGTGTGTTCGACGACGGTCTCGCCCACACCGTGCTGGCCGTCCCCATCGAGCAGCAACGAGCGTCGATGCATCTCGACACGGTGTGCACGATGGTCGACGTCGACGCGGTGGTGATGTACCCGGCGATCCGGGACAGCCTGCAGGCGTTCACGATCCGCCGGGAAGACGGTGCGGTCCGGATCTCGGGACCGCAGCCCTTCCTCGAGGCCGCCGCCGAGGCGATGGGCATCGAGAAACTGCGTGTGATCGACACCGGGCTGGATTCGGTGGTGGCCGAACGCGAACAGTGGGACGACGGGAACAACACCCTGGCGGTGGCCCCCGGCGTCGTCGTCGCCTACGAACGCAACGTGGAGACGAACACCCGGCTCGAGGATTCCGGCATCGAGGTGCTGCGGATCGCCGGGGCGGAACTCGGTTCCGGCCGCGGCGGCCCGCGATGCATGTCGTGCCCGCTCTCGCGGGCGGTCCTGTAGTTCCCGGATCCTCGTCAGAGGATTTCGCGCACCTTGTCGACGGGACGAGCGAGGACGGTGCCCTTGTCCGTGACCACCAGCGGACGCTCGATGAGGATCGGATTCACCACCATCGCCTCGAGCAGTTCGTCCTCCGAGGCCTCGCCGAGATTCAGTTCCTTGTAGAGCGATTCCTTCTTCCGGATCGCCTGGCTCGGGGCGAGGCCGGCCGCGTCGAGCAACGCGCGCAACTCGTCGAGCGAGGGCGGCGTGTCGAGATACCGGACGACGGTCGGCTCGATGCCGTTCTCCTCGAGCAGGGCCAGAGTGTTGCGGGAGGTGCTGCACCGCGGGTTGTGATAGATCGTCGCTGTCTTCGCCATGGCCCGATTGTGCCCTGCCGAGGGGTGCGTATCCGCGCCCGGACCGGACGTGTCGGCGAAACGCCCGGAGCGGGGTCTCGTCGCTGCCGATCAGTATTCTGCAGTCGTCTGGCACCCATGCTCGGAAGAAGAGGCGCGAACACCCATGTTCAGAGGTTTCAAGGATTTCCTGCTGCGCGGCAACGTCGTCGAACTCGCGGTCGCCGTCGTGGTCGGTGCGGCCTTCACCTCGATCGTCACCGCGTTCACGGACCACATCGTGAACCCGCTCGTCGCCGCGGTGGGCGGCGACAACGACATGGGTTTCGGTTTCCGCCTCCTGTCTTCGAACGATGCGACCTTCATCGACCTCGGCGCGGTGATCTCGGCGGGCATCAACTTCTTCATCATCGCCGGCGTCGTCTACTTCGTGCTCATCGTGCCGGTCAACGCGGCCAAGGCCCGCTTCGCACCGGAGAAGGAGCCCGAGGACGAACCGCTGAGCGAGACCGACCTGCTCATCCAGATCCGCGATCTGCTCGAGAAGGGCAGCTACACCACCGCCCCGGCCGAACCCGCCGCATCGGCCGAAGCGTCGGTCACCTCACGCGAGCGCTGATAACCTGCGAGAATGCTCGACCTCGCCATCGATCCCGACTCGTCCGTACCGCCGTTCGAGCAACTGCGCCGACGGATCGTCGACCTCGTGCACGGTGGTGAGCTCATCGCAGGTTCCAAACTGCCCACCGTCCGGGGACTCGCCGACACACTCGGCCTCGCACCCAACACCGTCGCCAAGACCTACCGGGAGCTCGAGAAGCTCGGAGTGCTCGAGGCACGCGGCCGGGCCGGGACGTTCGTCGCCGACACCGGCGATCCGACGCGCACCCGCGCCCAGCGGGCGACCAACGAGTTCGTCGCCGAGGTGAGGGCACTGGGAATGTCCGACGACGAGATCCTGGACTTCGTATCGGCGGCTCTGCGCGCAGGCTGACGAGGGTATCGTCTTCGTCACAGGGACAGTCGAACTCGCAGGAACCTCGCGTACTCGTCGGGTACCGAATGGTCGGGTTCGGCGATTCGGCTCCGAAGGCGGTCGAAAATTGCAAGGTTTGTCGCATGAGTGTCCCTGGTGATCGGCCCGGGTCCGGACGAACTCCGGACGCCGGTGCTACCGCGGTGTCCGAAGCCGCGGCCCCGTCGTCGCAGATCGACAAAGTAGTGTTCGGAGTCGCCGCCGTACTGGTCGCGGCGATCGTGGTGTGGGGTCTGGCCGCGACCGAGAATTTCGGCACCGTCACCGGGAACGTCCTCGACTGGATCGTGGTCGAATTCGGCTGGTTGTTCGTGCTCACGGCAAGTGGGTTCGTGTTCTTCGCGATCTGGCTCGCGCTGAGCCGATACGGCCGGATCCCGCTGGGCAAGGACGGGGAACGGCCGGAATTCCGCACCGTCAGCTGGATCGCGATGATGTTCGCCGCCGGGATGGGCATCGGGCTGATGTTCTTCGGTGTCGCCGAGCCGCTCTCGCACTACGCCGACCCGCCGCCGGGTACCGACGGCGGCACCGGCACCGCCATGGCGACCGCGATGTTCCACTGGAGCCTGCATCCCTGGGCCATCTATGCCGTCGTCGGGCTGGCCATCGCGTACGGGACCTTCCGGAAGGGACGCAGGCAGCTCGTCAGCTCCGCGTTCATCCCGCTCCTCGGGCGCCGCGCCGAGGGGCCGATCGGCAAGGTCATCGACATCCTCGCCCTGTTCGCGACACTGTTCGGCACCGCGGCGTCCCTCGGTCTCGGCGCCCTGCAGATCGGGTCGGGTCTCGAGGTCACCGGCCGGCTCGAATCGGCCGGTGTGATGTTGTTGGTCGCGATCGTCGCGATCCTCACCCTCGCGTTCATCGCCTCCGCGGTCTCGGGAGTCGCGAAGGGCATCCAGTGGTTGTCGAACATCAACATGGTGCTCGCCCTGGTGCTGGCGGTGTTCGTCTTCGTGCTCGGGCCGACGGTGTTCATCCTCAACCTCGTGCCCACCACCCTCGGTGCCTACGCCTCCGAATTCGCCCGCATGTCCGCCCGGACCGCGGCGTCCGGTGAGACCGCAGGTGAATGGCTGTCGAGCTGGACGATCTTCTACTGGGCCTGGTGGGTGTCGTGGGCGCCTTTCGTGGGAATGTTCCTGGCACGGATCAGCCGCGGCCGCACCATTCGCGAATTCGTCGTGGGCGTCATCTTCGTGCCGAGCCTGGTGAGCCTGGTGTGGTTCTCGATCTTCGGCGGCACCGGCATCGCCCAGCAGCAGGAGGGCTCGGACATCGCGGGCGCCGACAGCGTCGAAGGCCAGCTGTTCGGGGTGCTGGGCAATCTTCCCCTCACCGGAATCTCGACGGTCGTCGCGATGCTGCTCGTCGCCATCTTCTTCGTCTCCGGAGCCGACTCCGCCTCCATGGTGATGGGCAGTCTCAGCCAGCGCGGCACCCTCGCCCCACGGCGCGCGGTGGTGGTCTTCTGGGGCGCACTCACGGGCGGGGTCGCGGCGCTGTTGCTGTGGAGCGGTGGCACCGAAGCCCTCAACGCCCTGCAGACGATGACGATCATCGCCGCCGCGCCCTTCGTCCTCGTCATGATCGGCCTGTGCGTGTCGCTGTACCGGGATCTGCAACGCGACCCGCTCATCACCGGCGGACGCCCGAAACGGACCCTGCGCAAGGTCGAATGAACGGGCCACGCCGCAGCGAGGACGTCGGGTTCCTGCTCGACGTCCTCGATCTGCGCCCAGGCATGTCCGTCCTCGTGATCGACCGGGGGACGGTGTCCGGTGCCGTCACCGGGCAGGTCGGTCCGCGCGGTCGTGTGTGCGTCGCATCCGATCCGGCCCGGGCACACGAGCAGTTCGGCCGGCACGGCCCGTTCGACCGCATCTGTGCGGTGCGGGTGCCCGACCTCCTCGCCGACCCCGCACCGGTGGCCGCGCTCGCACCCCTCCTCGCCGAGGCGGGGCAACTGTGGGTGCTCGCCGAGGCCGGCCCGGCGGACGGCACCGGGACGGTGTCCATGACGGTGAGCACCCTTCTCGCACAGGCGGGATACGCCATCGTGGACATCCTCGAACGAGGGTCGCTGGTCGCGGTGTGGGCGGCGGGATCACGGGTGACACACGGCGCCGCGAGCCTGCGGTGAGTTGTCGTTCGCCGCGAGTACGGTGTCGCCTGCCCGGCAGTTGCTCTTCGAGAGGAGTGCGCGTGACCGACCCCGACCGATTCGACGAGGCGCTCGACCGCGACTGGGCTCGCTACGCGTCGCACCTCGCGCGGCGCATCACCGGTCTCACAGGGTCCGACGGCTTCGAACTGCTCGCCGACACCGCGACCGGATCCGCGACGTGCGTGCGGGTACGGTCCTGCCCCGAAGCCCGCGTCGCACTCGAGGTCTCCGGAGGCGAGGCCGTCACCCGGCCGATCTCCGAGGCCGACATGCTCGCCCGGCACATCGTGTCGCTGCTGCGCGGTCGCGGGAGGGTGCCGCACCCGGCCTTCCTGCAGGCGCACCCGCCGTTCGCCATCGCCGACCTGCGAGAGCGTGTGAGCGACGCGCTCTCGCACATCCTGGGACGCCCCGTGCCGGTCGACGCCGACGGAGATTTCGTCGTCGTCCTCGACTCCCAGGTGGTCTTCGTCGTGGTCGACGCCGAGGACGACAGCATCAAGTTGTGGGCGCCGCTGCTGCACGGCATCCCCGAGGACGGCACCTCGCGGGCGCACGCTTCACCGGGCGGCCCGCGTACCCGGGCGCTGGCCGAGCTCACCGAACTCAACCGGGGGTGGCCGCACATCAAGGTGGTGCTCGTCGAGGATCGGCTGGTCGCGACCGTCGACCTGCTCGGCGATCCCTTCGTGCCGCGACACCTGTCGGAATTGCTCGAGCGTCTGAGGGGATTCATCGCAGTCGTCGACGAGCGGTTCGCCCGGCGATTCGACGGGATGCGCTACGGCTCCGAGACCGACTCCGATGCCGACCTGCCCGGCGCCGGCCTGACGGAGGGCACCGTCTTCGACGAGCCGACCTGACGACCGGTCACCGCCAGCTCGGCAGCCACAACTGGTCGTTCCACTGCTCCGGGGTGATCGGCAGCGCTGTGAGGACCGGCCACAGCCACACGAAGTTCGCCACGACGAGGCCGACGTAGAGGCACACCACGAGCAGGCCGGTCGTGCGGCGCTCCCGCGAGGCATGCGGCGACCCGAGGATGTCGCCGAGCACGAGCGCAAGACCCATCACGAGGAAAGGCGCCATCGGCACCGCGTAGAAGTAGTACATCTGCCGGTCGAGGTTCGCGAACCACGGCAGGATCCCCGCGCCGTAGCCGGTGAGCACCGCGGCCCAGCGCCAGTCGCGGCGGACCAGTACCTGCCACAACCCCCACCCGAGGACGGGCAGCGACACCCACCACAGGGCCGGTGTCCCGATGAGCATGACGGCCTTGACGCACTGATCGGCGCCGCAGCCGCTGATCTGCTCGCCTTCGGCGAAGTAGTACAGCATCGGACGCAACCCCATGGGCCACGTCCACGGCTTCGACTCCCACGGATGCTGATTGCCCGCCGAATTCGTCAGGCCGGAGTGGAACTCGAGGACACTCGCGCTGTAGTACCACAGCGACCGCAGCGCGTCGGGGACGAAGGAGAACATCCCGTCGTGCCCGATGTGGGTGCCGACCGCGTGACGGTAGACGCCGGTCTCGCTCGCGAACCACGCCCAGTAGGTCGACAGATACACACCGATCGGCACCACGACGAGGGCGTACAGCGCCGGCCCGATGTCGCGCAGGGCCGTCCCCAGCCACGGTCGCTGCACCCCGTAGGCGCGTCGCGCCGCAAGGTCGAAGGCCACCGACATCAGGCCGAAGAAGGCGATGAAATACAGGCCCGACCACTTGGTGCCCACCGCCAGACCGAGCAGGACACCCGCCCCGAAACGCCACCAGCGCACACCGAATCGCGGGCCCCAGATGCTGTCGAACACCCGCCCCTCGGCGTGGACACGGGCCATCCGGGCGCGCACGTCGTCGCGGTCGACGATGAGGCAACCGAACGCCGCGACGACGAATACCGCCTGGAAGATGTCGAGCATGCCCAGGCGGGACGACACGAAGGTCACCCCGTCGACGACGAGCAACAGGCCCGCGAGGGCGCCGAGCATCGTCGACCGGGTCATCCGCCGGACGATGCGCACGACCAGCAACACCAGTACGACACCGGCCATCGCGGCCGAGAACCGCCAACCCCAGGCGTTGTACCCGAACAGCGCTTCCCCGAGCGCGATCATCTGCTTTCCGACGGGCGGATGCACGACGAGCCCGTAGCCCGGGTTGTCCTCGATCCATCCACCGGTGAGGACCTGCCAGCCCTGCGGTGCGTAATGCTTCTCGTCGAAGACCGGCGTCTTCGCGTCGGTGGGGTAGTTGAGCATCGTGAACCGCGTGATCGCGGCGAGAGCCGTGACGAAAGCCGTCACGATCCAGCCGCGCGCCCGGTCGCCGGGAAGTGGCTCGGGTCCGGGCACGAGCGGGCCGGGACCGATGAGGCGGCGGTCCGGGGCCTCCGAAGGGCTGCGGTCCGTCACGGTCACCTCCCGATCGTAGGCTGAGCCGTATGCAGGCAGCCAAATCGGTACAGGGCGCACAGCCGGGACAGGGCCGGCTCGTGCTGGCCGCAACGCCGATGGGCGACGTGGGTGACGCATCGGCGCGCCTCCGGGAAGCCCTCGGTACCGCCGACGTGATCGCCGCGGAGGACACCCGCCGGACCAAGGCGCTCGCCGCAGCGCTCGGCGTCGCCATCACCGGCCGCGTGGTCAGTTTCTACGACCAGGTGGAAGTGTCGAGGCTGCCGGGGCTGGTCACCGATATCGAGGAAGGACGCACGGTCCTGCTCGTGACCGATGCGGGCATGCCGTCGGTGAGCGATCCCGGCTACCGGCTGGTCGCCGCGTGCGTCGAGGCCGGATTATCGGTGACCTGCCTGCCCGGACCGTCCGCCGTCACCACCGCCCTGGCCCTGTCGGGTCTGCCCGTCGAGAGGTTCTGCTTCGACGGTTTCCCCCCGCGTAAGGGTGGCCAGCGACGCGCCTGGCTCTCCACTCTCGTCCACGAGCCCCGCGCCGTCGTCTTCTTCGAGGCCCCGCACCGGCTCGCGGCGTGTCTGGCCGACGCCGTCGACATGCTCGGTGGCGACCGTCGAGCAGCCGTGTGCCGGGAACTGACGAAGACCTACGAGGAGGTCCGGCGCGGGACCCTCGCCGAACTCGCCGAGTGGGCCGTCGAGGGCGTGCGCGGGGAGATCACCGTCGTGCTCGAAGGTGCGGTCGCAGTCGCCGCAGACCCTGTCGATCTCGTCGACGAGGTCGAGCGGATGGTCGCGGACGGGATGCGTCTGAAGGACGCCTGCGCTTCCGTCGCCGAGTCGGCGACGAGGTCGTCCGGTGCCGCGGTGTCGAAACGAGAACTGTACGACGCGGTGCTCGACGCACGTCGCGCCTGAGAAAGCCGCATTCCGGACCTGCGGCGGGGTCGGGCGACACCCCGTGCCACGGAAGCCTAGACTCTGCCGGGTCCCGGGCACAGATGCTGCCGATACCGATCGGTCGGTTGCTGCCGGTGGCATTCGATCGATCAGGAGGACGCCGATGGGTTCGGTCAACGATTTCCTCGTCGAAGTGGCGGGGGTGGTGTGGGGTCCCTACATGCTCATCCCATTGCTGCTGGGTACGGGCCTGGTGCTCACCATCCGGTTGCGGGGTGTGCAGTTCCGGAAGCTGTGGCCCGCGCTGCGGCTCGGTCTGATCACCCGCAACGACGCGGGCGCCACCGAAGGCGACATCTCCCAGTACCAGGCGTTGACCACCGCACTGGCCGCGACCGTCGGCGTGGGCAACATCGCCGGTGTTGCCACGGCCATCTACTTCGGTGGTCCCGGTGCGCTGTTCTGGATGTGGATCACCGGTCTGGTCGGTATGGCCAGCAAGTACGCCGAAGCGTTCCTCGGCGTGAAGTACCGCACCACCGACGCCAAGGGCGAGCAGAGCGGTGGTCCGCAGTACTACCTCGCTCGCGCCATCCCCAACCGGTTCGGCCTGGTCCTGAGCCTGATGTTCGCGGTCTTCGCCGTCCTCGCCAGTTTCGGTATCGGCAACATGACCCAGGCCAACACCGTCGCCACGCAGCTCGACGGCACCTTCGGTGTGCCGACCTGGGTCAGCGGCGCGATCATGACGGTACTGGCCGCGGCGGTCCTGCTCGGCGGCATCAAGTCCATCGGCAAGGTCACCGCGAGTTTCGTGCCCGCCATGATCCTGCTGTACGTCGGGGCCGGCACTCTCGTCCTCGCCCTGAACATCGGTGAGGTTCCGGGAGCGTTCGCCCTCGTCTTCTCCGACGCCTTCACCGGCACCGCCGCGACCGGCGGTTTCATCGGCTCGGTCTTCATGATCGCTCTGCGGTACGGCGTCGCCCGCGGCATCTTCTCGAACGAGTCGGGTATGGGCAGCGCCGCGATCGCCGCTGCGGCCGCGCGGACCACCCATCCCGTCCGCCAGGGGCTCGTGTCGATGACCCAGACGTTCATCGACACGATCATCGTGGTCACCTTCACCGGCCTGGTCATCATCACCACCGGTGCCTGGAAGTCGGGCGAGCAGGGCGCGACGATGACGTCGACGGCATTCTCCGACGGTCTCGGCGGAGAGTGGGGCAGCTGGATCGTTGCCGTCTCCGTCGTGTTCTTCGCGTTCTCGACGATCCTCGGCTGGTCCTACTACGGCGAGCGCTGCGTCGAGCGGCTCGTCGGCCGTCGCGGTGTGGTGCCCTACCGCGCGATCTTCGTGGTGGTCGTGTTCATCGGCGCCACCACCCAGCTCGAAGTGGTGTGGAATTTCTCCGACGTGATGAACGGCCTCATGGCATTGCCGAACCTGATCGGTCTGCTGGTGCTGTCGGGTCTGATCGCGCGGGAGACGAAGGCCTATCTCGACCGCGATCCGTACCTGTTGGGAGCGCCTGTCGCTACCGACGATCCGGACTCGGGCGTGGTGAAGTAGCCGGGACCCTCGGATACGCGAAAGGGCTCCGCGATGCGGAGCCCGGGAGGAGAGCGGAGCATGCCTCCACGCCGACCCGGAACTACCCCTCGTCAGTCCCTATCGGCGTGGAGGCCCCCGCCCCACGCTGCAAGGTCGAACCTTGCGTGGTCCCCACTTTTCCGTGCCACGCCGGGAGACGAAAAATACCGATCGGCGCGGAACCGGTATCATCCCTGCTCAGGCGTGGTGAGGAATTTTTCCGCAGCGGATGTTTTCGTGTGGGGAACGGGAGTGTGAGGGGCGCGGAACGGATGGGAGACCAAGGCGGAAAGCCTGCGTCGACGCAGCGGCAGTTCTTCGCCGACCAGCTTCGGATGCTGTTCGCCGCAGCCGGGCGACCCGCCCTCAAGAAGGTCGTCTCGGAAGCCACGGCCATCGCCCGGACGGTCGGCAGCGACCGGACGGTCTCCGTCCAGCGGGTGAGCGACTGGCGCAGCGGTACCCGGCTGCCGGCGAACTTCGAGTCCGTCCATCCGGTGCTCGTCGTCCTGATCCGTGCCGCGCGGAATCTCAACGCCGAGCCGCCCACCCCCGGCCTGTACTCCCTCAAACAGTGGGAGAACTGGTGGAGGGCCGCACGGGGTCAGACGAACAGCGCTCCGCGCACCGAGAAGACGGTCGTCTCCGTACCGCCCGGGATCCGCCCCTACAAGGGCCTCGCGTCGTACCGCCAGAGCGATGCCCGCCTGTTCTTCGGCCGGACCCAGAGCGTGCGCAGCCTCGTCGACGTGGTGACCGCCTCCCACGGTCAGGGGCCGGTCGTCGTCACGGGTGCGTCCGGCGTCGGAAAGTCCTCGCTCGTGCAGGCCGGGCTGATTCCCCAGCTGTGTGCCGGAACGGACTGCCACCCGGTGGTCCTCACCCCGGGCGCGGACCCCGTCGCGCGGCTCGTCGACGCTCTTCCCGAACTCGCCGAGATCGAGCGCGCCACCGATCACGACGCGGTGCACGCAGCCCTGCGGGCCGGCTGCGCGCGGACGGGATCGTCCCTGCTCGTCATCGTGGTCGACCAGATCGAGGAACTGTTCACCCACTGCACCGATCCTGTCCGCCGCGCCGAGTTCCTCACTCTCCTCGAGGCCGCCTCGACCGGCGGTGACGGTGATGCTCCCGCGCTCGTCGTGGCGACGATGCGTTCGGACTTCTACGACCGGGCGGTGGCCTGCCCCGTCCTCGCCCGGGCACTGGAAAGGCGGACCAAGACGGTCCAGCCGCTCGACCGCGACGATCTCGTCGAGGTGATCACGGCCCCCGCCAAACTCGTGGGTCTGCGACTCGAATCGGGCCTCGTCGACCTGATCCTCCACGACCTGACCGGTCTCGCACACGGGGAGATCAGCGGAACCGAACTTCCCCTGCTCTCGCATCTGCTCGACTCGCTGTGGGACAAGCGCAGCGGTGGAGCGCTGACGGTCGCCGCGTACCGCGCGACCGGTGGTGTACGCGGATCCGTCGCCGCGAGCGCCGAACGGGCCTGGGAGAGCCTCGCCGACGACGCCGACCGCGCCTGCGCGCGGGCCATGCTCGTCCACCTGGTGTACGTCACCGCGACCGGCACGGATGTGAAGATCGCCCGGTCGCTGACCGAACTGCTCGCCGTCGGAGGCGAGGATCGTGCGACGGCGAGTCGTGTGCTCGACCACTTCGTCTCGGCCCGGGTCCTCGTGGTCGACGCGGGGAGTGTCGAACTCATCCACGACGCGGTGATCGACGCCTGGCCCCGGCTCAAGTCGTGGATCCAGCAGGACCGCGCCGGCGCCGCGTTGCGGCAGCAGATCGAGGCCGACGCGCTGACCTGGTTGGAATCGGGGCGGAACAGGGAACTGCTCTACCAGCGCGGACGCATGGATGTCGTGGCCGAGCAGAATCCGAACCTGGTCTCGGCTCTGGTCTCCGGCGATCGGCGCGGGCCCGTGGCACTGAGTCCCACCGCGGTGGCCTTCCTCGATGCCTCCCAGCGGCAGATCGCCCGTCAGACGAGAGTGCGACACGTCGCCATCGCCACACTCGCCCTGTCCACGATCATCGCGTTCGTCACGACAGGTCTGGCATGGGACGCCAAGAGCCGGGCCGAGACGGAACGAGGCGCGGCGCAGTTCCAGCAGATCGTCGCGTTGTCCGATTCGCTCCGGGACGACGACCCCACCACCTCGGCGCATCTGGCACTCGCCGCCGCCGAACTCCGGCCGGACAGCCCGGTGGCGTACTCCCGGCTCATCGCCAGCCAGGCCGTCCCGCTCGCCTACACGCTGACCGGACACAGTGGTCCGGTCTACGGAGTGGTGGTCTCGCCCGACGGTTCGACCCTCGCTTCCGCCAGCGACGACGGCACGGTGCGCCTGTGGTCGCTCGAAGGTGACGAACCGGTCGCGGTGGGAGAACCACTCGGGTTGTCATCGAAGTACATGGCCTCGGTGTCGTTCAGCCCGGACGGGCGGTTCCTCGCGATCGGTGCAGGTGACGGCGGGGTCTGGATCTACGACGTCGCCGATCGTGCCGCTCCGCGCGTGGTGCTCGACCGGCAGGTCTACGCCGATGGCGCCGTACACAACGTGCGGTACTCACCGACGGGCCGCGTTCTCGCCGTTCCCTACGACGACGGACAGGTCGCGCTCGTGGATACGGCGGATCCCGCGTCGGGGCAGTTCCCGGCCACCTTGATCGGTGGGCACGGAGGCGGCGTGAGGACGGCGGCCTTCGGCCCTGGCGGTCAGGTGCTCGCCACGTCCAGCGACGACCGCACCGTCCGGCTGTGGGACGTCGCCACGCCCTCGAAACCGGTGCCGCTCGGTGAACCCCTCGGAGGATTCGGGGACGTCGCACATTCGGTGAGCTTCAACGGGGACGGAACGATCCTCGCGGCGAGCAGCGACGACGGCATGCTGCACCTGTTCGACACCACCGATCCGCGTGCCGCCCGGCGGCTGGGGGTACCGAAGAACGCCCATACCGGCGGTGTCTGGAACATCTCGTTCCTGCCCGACGGCCGCACACTGGCGAGCGCGTCGTGGGACGGCACCGCGAAACTGTGGGATGTCGACCCCGCCGTGCGCACGCTCGAGGAGATCGGCCCGCCGCTCACCGGTCACGGCGGTGGCGTACCGACCCTCGCGGTGAGCCCGGCAGGGGACACGCTCGTCACCGGGGGACAGGATGCCAACGTCCGCGTGTGGACCATGCCGCAGACCCGGATCGCGGTCGCGGATGCCGCGCTGACCCGTCCGGCGATCGACCGCGCCGGCTCCCTGGTCGCGACCGGCAGTTACGGCCCGGATGTCGCGCTGTGGCGTGTCGGCGCCGGCGGGGAGTGGAGTCGCGCGGGTGGCATCGCCCTGCCCCGCCCGCTCGGAGGGGCGTACATCTGTGCGCTGTCACCCTCGGGGACGATCCTGGCCACGGCGCCGACCTCCGGCGGCAGTGTGCAGTTGTGGGACGTGCGCGACCCGTCGACCCCGCGTCCCTTCGGTGATCCGGTCCGGATCGGCACCCGCTTCACCTCGGCGGTGGCGTTCGGACCCGACGGCACGACCCTCGTGACCGGATCGGACGACTTCTCCGTGCAGTTGTGGGACATCGCGGATCCGGCGGAGCCCGTGCCCTGGGGAGAGCCGCTGACCGGCCCGAAGAATCTCGTGCGCAGTGCCGCGATCAGCCCCGACGGCCGCAGCCTGGTGGTCACGAGCGCCGACAGCGAGATCTACGCGTGGGACGTCACCGATCCCCGCATGCCGCGGCGCGTGAACGTCACCGAGGGGCACACCACCGGCGTCAACGGCGCCGCTTTCGGCGGGGGAAGCGATGTCCTGGTCACCGGGGGCGACGATCATCAGGTGGTGGTCTGGGATCGCGACGAGTCCGGTAACTTCGCCGCCCGCGAGCAACGATTGAGCGGCCACAGCGGGACGGTCTACTCGGTGGCGATCACGCCCGACGGCACGCGCGCGGTCAGCGGCAGCGACGACGGGACGATCCGGTTGTGGGACGTGAGCGACCCGGACGGGATGTACGAGATCGGCGGTCCGGTCACCGACATCGGAAGGGGAAGATGGCAGGTGGCCTTCACCCCCGAGGGCACGATCGTCGGAGGCGGTGGCGACGGGGTGCTCCGCACGTGGGGGCTCGACGCGGACGACGTCGTCGCGCGGATCTGCCGGTCCACCTCGGTGCAGCTTCCGGACGTGCTCGACCGCTACGAGTTGCCGACACCCGCGCGCGAGGTGTGCTGAGCGGCGGTGACGCCCGCCGTGTCGCCCAGCGCGAGAATGCTCGCGGCCTTGTCGAGGCATTCCTGCCATTCGGCATCGGGATCGGAATCGATCGTGATGCCCCCGCCGACCCCGAGTCCGCACACTCCGCCGCCGGCATCGTTGTATCCGAACTCGACCGTGCGGATCGCGACGTTCAGTTCGGTGCCCGCGAGCGGGCTCGTCATGCCCACGGTTCCGCAGTAGACGCCGCGCGGGGCGCCTTCCCAGCGGGTGAGCAGTTCGCGAGCGCGGATCTTCGGGCATCCCGTCACCGAGGCCGGCGGAAAGGCCGCATCGAGGACGTCCGCGATCGTCGCACCGGGCTGCCGGGTGGCCGCGACGGTGGACACCAGATGCCACACTCCCGGAGCGGGCCGGACCGTGAGCAACTCCTCGACCCTCACGGAACCGGTCTCGGCGACCCGTCCGAGATCGTTGCGGACGAGATCCACGATCATCACGTTCTCCGCCACATCCTTGACCGAGGCCCGTAGTGCAGCGGGGTCGGCGGCGAGGGGGAGCGTGCCCTTGATGGGGCTCGAGCGCAGCGTGTCGCCGTCGAGGGAGACGAACAGTTCGGGCGACAGGGAGGCCACCGCGCCCCAGGAGCCCTGCAGGTAGGCGGCCCGTGCCGGAGCCGTCCGCGCGACTCCTTCTGCGAAGAACGCGAGCGGATCTCCGTCCCACCGTCCGGTGAAGCGGGTACACACGCATGCCTGGTAGACCTCACCGGCGCGGATCGCGTCGAGGCATCGTTCGACGCCGCGGCGGTGCTCGTCGCGGTGCGGTCGTATCCAGTCGATGTGCCAGCCCGAGTCCGTCGTCTTCGCGTCGAGGACTGCCGCGGCGAGATCGTCGGGGCAGGGCGCGGCACCGAGGGTCTCGTACCACCAGCAGCCGTCGGCATCGAGACGCAGGACGGTGTCGGTCCACCCACCGGCTGCCAGCGGGAGAGCGGGGCGTTCGGGGATGCGGTCCGGGTAGGCGAGGTAGCCGATGCGCCCGCCTCCGATACGGGGACGGCCGGCATCGCCGCATTCGGCGGCACCCGGAGGGAGGGAGAAGACCTCCTCCGGCGGAACGGATTCCACGGACACGGAGGGGACGAGCACGGCTGCGGCACCGAACCACTCACCCGTCAGCGCCGCGGGAGGGGGAATCTTCAGGATTCCGGCGCGTTCTGCCAGTGCACCGAGAACGCGATCGGGGGTGCCGCCGCGGCCGAGTCGTTCCATCCGCATGGCGTCAGCTTGTCATGCCTGATCGGGGTGGCCCGGACGAGCCCCGAGATGGGCGAGCTTGTCCGGATTCCGCACCACGTAGACGCCGGTGACCACGCCGTCGTCGATCTCGAAGTGCGCCACCAGATCAAGCACTCCACCCGAGTAGACCAGCACCCCGGGCATCGAGTTCACTGCTGCGCTCTCGAGCGTCATCTCCGGAAGTGGACGCCGCACCAGCCCCAGGAAGAGCCGGGCGACCTTCGCGGAACCGATGACCGGAACCCGGGCCGCGCCCACCTTGCCTCCTCCGTCGGCGAGATAGAGCACATCGGGAGCGAGGAGACCCAGCAGTCCGTCGAGATCGCCGGTGGCGGCGGCGGTGACGAACGCGGCGACCACCCGGTCCGCCTCGCCCCCGGCCGGTGTGAACCTGCGGTGCCGGGCGCGGACGTGGTCGCGGGCCCGGTGCGCGATCTGCCGGACGGTGCCTTCGGTGCGGTCGACGGCCGCCGCGATGCGTTCGTAGTCGAATCCGAACACCTCCCGCATCACGAAGACGGCACGCTCGACCGGCGTCAACGTCTCCAGCACGAGCAGCATCGCGGTGGACAGTGAGTCCGCGAGTTCGATGTCGTGCGCGGCGTCGGGAGAGGTGAGGATCTGTTCGGGCAACCAGGGCCCCACATAGTCCTCGCGCCGGCGCTGTGCCGAACGCAGCGAGTTCAGCGCCTGACGCGTGACGATCTGCGCCGCGTAGGCGCGCGGGTTGTCCACGGAATCGGTATCGGCGCGTGCCCAGCGGAGGAAACTCTCCTGCAAAACGTCTTCGCTGTCGGCGACGCTGCCGGTGATCTCGTAGGCGATCGAGAACAACAAGCCCCGATGCTCGGTGAAGACGTCGTCGCCGGTCATGCGAGAACGTCGTCTCGTGCGGGAGCGTCCGGCCCCCGCCGGGCCGGGAACGCGAGGCCACGCGCCTGAAGTTGCATGGTGCGGATGGTTCCACGGACGACGGCCTCCTTCACCGGGGCCGCGAGCCGGCCGCGGACGGCCCACTTCGACGGTGTGTCGTCGCGGGCGGAGAACTGGACCACCCCACGATCCCGCCCCAGCGAGATGCAGCGGGAGACGAAGCCGAGCGACAGCGGTTCCGGTTCGTGCCCCTGGAGGAGATTCCACACCGTGTCGGCGCCGTGCGCGCCGAGCGGTAGCGCGGCCTGGCAGCTCATGCGCACGTGGTCGTTGTCCTCGACCGTCACCGCGTCGCCCACTCCGACGAGCGACGTGCCGTCGGCCGCCTGGAGTGTGCGGCGCACCCGCAGGCGACCGTCGGCGTCCACCGGCAGTCCGCTGCGCCGGGCCAGGTCGGGGACGGAGAAGCCTGCCGTCCGGATCGCGAGTGCCGCGGGCACCTCGCTGCCGTCGTCGAGTCGCACCGAGTGGTCGTCGATGCGCGTGACCCGCGCTCCCGCGCGGACCCGGACGCCCAGGTCATCGAGTCTGCGACGGATGTACCGCCGGGTGCCGGGGGGAAGTTCCGCGCCCGGATCACCCACCAGCAGAAGGGAGTGCCGCGGATGCGCCTGGGCGAGTTCGGTGACGGTCTCGAGCCCGGTGAGACCACCGCCGATCACGACGACGGGTGTGCCGTCGTTCGCAGCCAGGAGCGCCTCGCGCAAGACCGTGGCCGATTCGAGGTCGGACACGGAGAAGGCTCTCTCGTCGCCGGCGATCGTGCCCGATGCCGACGTGCTGCCCACCGCATAGACGACTGCGTCGCACTGCAGTGTCGTTCCGTCGGTGAGCGAGACGGAGTTCGGCTCGATCCCGACCACCGAGTCCACGAGCAGGATCGCTCTCGGGTGGAGGAGGTCGGAGAGATCGTGCGTGGCCGTCCCGGAACCTGCGGCCACCTGGTGGAGCCGAACGCGCTCGACGAACACCCGCCGGGGATTGACCACCGTGACCGCTACCTCGGGATGTTCCGCGAGCAACCGGTTCGCGGTCATCACCCCTGCGTAGCCTGCTCCCACCACGACCACGTGGAACTGTGTTGCCATCGCTGTGCCCTTCGCTGCCGGAGTTGTGTCGCTGATGGGACACCGCTCGCGGTGTTTCTGTGACAGCTCCGGATGTGATGCCGGTCGCATCACCGGTCGACCGGGCGCGCTTCCGGTGCCAGCGAAGCGGTTTCTGCCGCATCGCGACCGGCGTGGAAGCCGTCCGCGTCGACGCCGCGGGTGCGCGAGTCGCGCGTGACGGGAAACAACCGCCGGAATTCGGAATCGACGGCGTCGGAGCGTCGGGCGAGGATCGGTGCGAGCGAGGTGATCGGTATCCGGGCGTCGGCTGCGGCCTCCGCGGTGGCCCGGATGTCGGCCTCGCGGAGGCGCTCACCGATCCGGTGGGCGTAACCGGTGAGAAAGGCGCGGCGGAAGGTGGCCGCCGATGCCCCTCGTCGCCCGGCGGTTCCGGCCGCCTGCACGGCCCGGCCCGCCTGCACCAGCAGCGAGGAGAACAGCAGCGTGGTCTGGTGCAGGTCGGTTGCGGTGCCGACCGCCGTCGCGATCTGCAGGCGCGTGAACCACACGGTCCGTACGCGGTTCGCGTCGCCGATGGCGGTCAGCAGAAGGACCTTCTCCCGGATGTACGGCCCGTCGAGTCGGATGCGGCGGCCGACGACGGCATCGGTGCCGGAGCCGCGATCGGCGAGCAGCGCGGCGCCCACCGCGTGCCGGGTGACGAGCTCCTGGGCTTTCGCGGTGAGCGCTTCCGCTTCGTCGGGGAAGTTCGTCGATTCGGCCTTCGACAGCAACGCCCTGATGCGATCGAGGATCCGGGGGTCGTGCGCCGGCGGCCGGTGCGTGTCGGCGGAGCGCACCGACGGCCAGCGCGAGGGTGGCGGAGCGAGGATCGCGACCGTCGGCAGGTACTTCCACGTGAAGGCGAGGCCCTCGATGTCGAAGCGCGTGACCCCGGGGCAGGCGCCGCGGAGGCCGTCGGCGAGCGCAGGTGCCCCGGCCGCGTGGGCGGGCCGGGGATGGCGAGCGCTGATCTCGTCGATCTGCTGCGCCCAGTCTGCGGGGGCTCGTTCGGCCGCGCGGCCGAGTCGTGCGTCGAACAGCACCGCGGTGGCCGCGAGCGCGACATCCAGCGCGGCACCGGAACGTCCCGCGACGTGCAGGACATCTGCCGGCTGCCATCCCCGCTCGTAGGCAGCGCGCAGTTCGGCGAGCAGGACGTGTTCGCTCAGGCTGCCGGCTCGAACGTATGTTCTATCGTTCCGCATGTGCCGAAGTGTGGCGCAGGGTACCGACAGGTTTGTTCTGTGACGGAGAACTCCCAGGTGAGCGCTCCGCCGCTCGTCGATCAGTCCTCGTCGACGTACCGCGGGAAGACCGGCGCGGGTGCGGGCAGCTGCGTTCCCGGAGCCAGACGGGTCCCCACGGCGTCGAACTGCCGGCTGCCGGGCTCCTGGCCGAGCAGGTCGAGGATGCGGGTCGCTGCGTCGGGCATGACCGGCTGGACGAGCAGCCCCACGATCCGCACGACCTCGAGAGTGACGTACAGGACCGTCGCCATGCGCTCGGGGTCGGTCTTGCGCAGTACCCACGGCTGCTGAGCGGAGAAGTAGCGGTTCGTCTCCCCGAGCACGTGCCAGATCGCTTCGAGACCGAGGTGCAGTGACTGCACGTCGAACTCCGCACGAACCTTGTCGAGCAGGGCGTCGGCCTGGGCGAGGAGCGCCTCGTCGTCGGCGGTGAAGTCGCCCGGCGTCGGAACGGTGCCCTCGAGGTTCTTCGCGACCATCGTCAGCGAACGCTGGGCGAGGTTGCCGAGATCGTTGGCCAGATCGGCGTTGATGCGGGTGACGATCGCCTCGTGGCTGTAGCTGCCGTCCTGGCCGTAGGAGATCTCGCGGAGCAGGAAGAACCGCAGCTGATCGAGACCGTATCGCTCGACCATCTCGAGCGGGTCGACGACGTTGCCGACCGACTTCGACATCTTCTCGCCCTTGTTGAACAGGAAGCCGTGCACGAACACCCGCCGGGGCAGTTCGAGGCCGGCCGACATGAGGAAGGCCGGCCAGTAGACGGTGTGGAAGCGCGTGATGTCCTTGCCGATGATGTGCAGGTCGGCGGGCCAGTACTTGCGGTAGGACTCCGAGTCGGTATCGGGGAAGCCGGCGCCGGTGAGGTAGTTGGTCAGGGCGTCCACCCAGACGTACATCACGTGATCGGGGTGATCGGGAACCGGGACACCCCAGTCGAAGGTCGTGCGCGAGATCGACAGGTCCTTCAGGCCACCGGAGACGAAGCTGACGATCTCGTTGCGGCGGGTGGACGGTGCGATGAAACCGGGCTGCTCTTCGTACAGCTTCAGCAGCTTGTCCTGGTAGGCGGACAGCCGGAAGAAGTAGGTCGATTCCTCCGTCCATTCCACCGGGGTACCGGTGTCGGTGGAGATCCGCGATCCGTCCTCCTGCACGGTGGTCTCGGCGTCGGTGTAGAAGGCCTCGTCCCGGACCGAGTACCACCCCGAGTAGGTGTCGAGATAGATGTCGCCCGCATCGACCATGCGCTGCCAGATCGCCTTGCTCGCCTCGAGGTGATCGGCATCGGTGGTGCGGATGAACCGGTCGTACGAGATGTTCAGCGCCTTGTCCATGGCCTCGAACACGTCCGAGTTGCGGGACGCGAGTTCGGTGACCGGGATTCCTTCCTTCGCGGCGGTCTGCTGCATCTTCAGACCGTGCTCGTCGGTGCCGGTCAGGAAGCGCACGTCGAAGCCGTCGAGCCGCTTGAACCGGGCGATCGCGTCGGTCGAGATGTACTCGTAGGCGTGCCCGATGTGCGGGGCGCCGTTCGGGTACGCGATCGCGGTGGTGACGTAGAACGGCGGGCGGGAGGAATCAGGCGCAGTCATGGTGGCCAGTAGTTTATAGGGCGTGAGTGCAGCCCGCCCCGCCCCCGAACCTCCGCAGCCGCTGACGCCGCTCGTCGACGCCCACACGCACCTCGACGCGTGCGGTGCCGAGGACGCCGAAACGACCGCTGCGATCGTCGATCGTGCCGCCGCGGTGGGGGTCGGACGCATCGTCACCGTGGCCGACGATCTCGAGGCGGCCCGCTTCGCGGTTCGTGCCGCGCACTGGGACGAACGCGTGTACGCGGCGGTCGCGATCCACCCCACCCGCGCGAATGCTCTCGACGACGCGACGCGAGCCGAGATCGAACGCCTCGCCGCGGACCCGCGCTGTGTCGCGGTCGGGGAGACCGGCCTCGATCTCTACTGGCCGGGCAAGCTCGAGGGCTGCGCCGACCCTTCCGAGCAGGAGGAGGGTTTCCGCTGGCACATCGATCTCGCCAAGCGGCTCGGCAAGCCCCTGATGATCCACAACCGCGAGGCCGACGCCGACCTGCTGCGTGTCCTGCACGACGAGGGTGCGCCCGAGCGCGTGATCTTCCACTGCTTCTCGTCCGACGCCGAGATGGCCCGTCGGTGCGTGGACGCGGGATACCTGCTGAGCTTCTCGGGCACCGTGAGTTTCCGGAACGCGAAGGCGCTGCGGGAGGCGGCTCCGCTGGTACCCCGCGATCTGGTGCTCGTCGAGACCGATGCTCCGTATCTGACACCGCATCCCTATCGGGGCGCGCCCAACGAGTCGTACTGCCTGCCGTACACGGTGCGTGCGCTCGCGGAGGTGCGGGGTGAGGACGCCGACGAACTGGCCGCCGTCACCACCGCGAACGCGGAACGGGTGTACGGACTTTCGTGAAGCGCGCCCCTATCGGCGCGGGTCTCGTGAGAATACGGGCATGCGTTCCTTCGTCCACCACTCGCAACCGGCACGTGTGATCTTCGGGCCGGGGACCGCGTCGAGGGTCGCGGACGAGGTGCGCCGTCTCGGCCGGTCGAGGGTTCTCCTGCTCGCGGGCGAGCATGTCCGGTCGCAGGCAGAACTGGTCGAGAACGCACTCGGGGCGCTGCAGGTCGCGCGGTTCGACGGCGCGGTCGCGCACACGCCGGTCGCGGTCACCGAGAAGGTGCTCGGCTACGTCACCGAGCAGGACGTCGATGTCGTCGTCGCGGTCGGCGGCGGATCGACGACGGGACTGGCGAAGGCGCTCGCGGTCCGTACCGGGATCGATCAGGTGATTCTGCCGACGACCTATGCGGGCTCGGAGGTCACGCCCGTCCTCGGTGAGACGGTGGACGGGGTGAAGACGACCCGTTCGTCGCCCGAGATCCTTCCGGAGACCGTGATCTACGACGTGGCGTTCACCACCACGATGCCGATTCCGATGGCGGTGACCAGTGCGATCAACGCGATGGCGCACGCGGTCGAGGCGCTCTACTCCGAACACACGAACCCGCTCGTCGACGCGCTCGCGCTCGAAGCGATCGCTGCGACGGCGCGGGGTCTGCCGGCGCTCGGGGCGGACCTCGCGGATCCGGAGGGACGCTCGGATCTGCTGCTCGCCGCATGGCTGGCCGGTACGTGCCTGGCTTCGGCGGGAATGGGTCTGCACCACAAGTTGTGCCATGTGCTGGGCGGCACCTTCGAGCTCCCGCACGCGGCCACGCACACCGTCCTCCTGCCGCACGTCCTCGCATACAACGCACCGTCGGTGCCGCACGTCATGGTGCGGATCGCGCAGGCGCTGGGTACCGACACGGCGCCTGCGGGTGTCTACGATCTCGTCGCTGCCGCGGGCGGGCCGTCCGCTCTCGAGGAGCTGGGGATGGCCGGGTCGGATCTGGACGAGGCGGCGCGACTGGCCACGGCCGAGGCCTACCCGAATCCGCGCGAAGTGACCCGGGGTGGGGTGCGGCGGTTGCTGGGAGAGGCGTTCGCAGGCACGCGCCCGGAACCGGCACATCTGCTCGGTTGACCCCCACCCGTGCCCTGTCGGCCGGGAAGTCGGCGATGCGGTATGGGACACAGCACAGATTTCGGCAGTCTTCGGTCACAGAGGGCAATGCCCGTAACGAATGTCCGATTCACGCGGTTCTCAAATTATCGAATATTTCCCCGTCATGGCCTTTCGGGCATTCCTAATTGGTCCGGTAATACTACGAAATAGTTCTCCGCAGGGCCGTGATCTGAGCGAAATCAAGATCATCCCAGTTGGCGAGCATGAAGTTGCGATATGAATTTCGCTTCGTTACCGTGCTGTGATCATCATCCTCGTCTGTCTGGAATAAATCGTGTCCCCTTTCACCAAGATCAATCGTGTCAAATCGCCGGTGTTCTACTCGGTGGTCGCCGCCATGTTCGTCACCCTCGGCGCGGGCGGCGCCACGGCTGTGGTTCAGCACAAGGACGTGGTCCTCGACGTCGACGGTGAGCAGCGTGCCTTCGGCACCATGAACTCCACTGTCGGCGACATCCTCGCCGCCGCCGGCTACACGATCGACGAGAACGACGTCGTGGCTCCGGCCGTCGATTCCTCGGTCTCGGACGGCGACACGATCGTGCTCCGGCAGGCCCGGGAGGTGCGGCTCACCGTCGACGGCGAGGAACGCTCGGTGTGGACCACCGCGCTGACCGTCGACGAGGCACTCGACCAGCTCCGGCTCGCGGACGACGTATACGTCTCCGCCTCCCGTTCGCAGCGCCTTCCGCTCGAGGGCGCCGATCTCGAGGTCGTCAACCCCCGGACCGTGCGCTTCGCCGACAACGGTGCGCCCGCGACCGAGGTGCGGATCGCGGCAATCACGGTCGCCGAATTCCTCGAAGCCCAGGGCGTCGAGCTCGAGCAGGCCGACACCGTCACTCCGGCCCTGGACGCGCGCCTCGAGGAGGGTGTGGAGGTGGTGGTCACCCGCGACCGGATCGAGCCGCGTACCGAGACCCATCCGATCGCGCCGCCGGAGCACCGGGTGGACGATCCGAACCTCTTCCAGGGCGAGAGCGCCCTCGGCGACCCCGGTGCTCCGGGAGAGCGTTCGGTCACCTTCGACGTCCGTACCGTCAACGGTGTCGAGGTCGGGCGCACCGAGACCGCGTCGGCGGTGCTCGCCGAGCCGCGGCCTGTGGTCGTGCGTGTCGGTACCAAGGCGAAGCCCGCCGTGCCCGCCTCGAGCCGGGCCTCCACCTGGGACGCGCTCGCGCAGTGCGAGGCGACCGGCAACTGGGCGATCAACACCGGCAACGGCTTCTACGGCGGCCTGCAGTTCACGCAGCAGACATGGGCCGGTTTCGGCGGCACCCAGTACGCGCCGCGCGCCGACCTCGCCACTCGTGAGCAGCAGATCGCCGTCGCGGAGAAGGTCCAGGCCGTTCAGGGCTGGGGGGCGTGGCCGTCCTGCACCAGCAAGCTCGGTCTGCGCTGACCACCCCGGGTGTGCACGGCGTGACGTGCCGACGAGTGCGCTAGGTTCACTTCGTGTCAGCAGACGATCCCGAAACCACTCCGAGGGCCACCCCGGCTTCTCCGCGCGGCCTCGCCGCGCTGCTCGGACCCGCCGAGGTCCGGGCACTCGCGGAGGAGTTCGGGGTGCGCCCGACGAAGCAGCTCGGCCAGAACTTCGTGCACGACGCGAACACGGTGCGCCGCATCGTCCAGGTGGCCGGAGTCGGCGCCGACGACATCGTGCTCGAGGTGGGGCCCGGTCTCGGTTCTCTCACCCTGGCGCTGCTCGACGTGGTCGATCGCGTCGTGGCGGTCGAGCTGGATCCTGTTCTCGCGCAGCGTATTCCTCAGACAGTGCAGGAGCGCGCACCGGAGCTCGCGGACCGTTTCGACGTCGTGCACATGGATGCGATGAAGGTGCTGCCGAAAGATCTCCCGGCAGCGCCGACCGCGTTGGTGGCGAACCTGCCCTACAACGTGGCCGTGCCGGTGCTGCTACATCTCTTCTCTGAATTCCCCACGCTCCGAACGGCTCTCGTGATGGTCCAGGCCGAGGTCGCGGATCGCCTCGCGGCCGAGCCCGGTGGCAAGATCTACGGCGTGCCCAGCGTGAAGGCCCGCTTCTTCGGCGACGTCCGGAGGGCGGGAGCCGTGGGGCGCGCAGTGTTCTGGCCGGTCCCGCAGGTGGAATCCGGTCTCGTGCGTGTCGACCGCTACGCCGAACCGCCGTGGCCCACCGATGCGGCCACGCGTGCCCGGGTCTTCGCGGTCGTGGACGCGGCCTTCGCGCAACGCCGTAAGACCTTGCGTGCAGCCCTCAGCGGATGGGCGGGCTCGCCGGCGGAGGCGGAGAGACGCCTGCTCGCGGCCGGTATCGAACCGTCGACGCGTGGGGAGAAGCTCGACGCCGCAGCCTTCGTGCGACTGGCATCGGTGGAGTGATCCCGGTCACTGCCTCTGGCGGTCGGCGGTCTCGTGTGGTTAAGTAGTTCTCGGTCGTTAGGTAGTGTGTTCGTGGTTTACCCCTCGCACATTTCTGGTTGCGAGCGGATGCGATAGCCACGATGGAATCGTTTCAGCCGTGTAGTGACAGACCCGGGAGTCGAAACCGTCTCCCGACGAGACAGAACGTCTATATCCGTTCTGCCTGCAAGTGAAGGACAGCAACATGGCTGAAGGTACTGTGAAGTGGTTCAACGGCGAAAAGGGCTTCGGCTTCATCGCTCCGTCGGACGGCTCCGCTGACGTGTTCGTGCACTTCTCCGAGATCCAGGGCCGCGGCTTCCGCACCCTCGAGGAGAACCAGCGCGTGAGCTTCGAGATCGGCCAGGGCCAGAAGGGCCCGCAGGCCACCGGCGTCAACGTCATCGGCTGACACCCAGAATCTCCGGAACGGGCCGGCACCCTCAGGGTGCCGGCCCGTTCCGTATGTCGCCGAAGGCCTCGTGCTCGCTCGTGACCCCCACGTCGCGTGTGAGCCGTTCGGGCACACGCGAGTAAGCTCTGTTCTCGTGCTTTCCGTCGTTCCGACCCCCGTGACAGTACGGGCCCCGTCGAAGGTCAACCTGCATCTGGCGGTCGGAGACCTTCGTCCCGACGGCTACCACGACCTGCACACGGTCTTCCAGGCTCTGTCCCTGTACGACGAGGTCTCGGTGGTCCCGGCGGACACTCTCGGCGTCCAGGTGCGCGGCATCGGTGCCGACACGGTGCCCACCGACTCCACCAACCTCGCGTGGCGCGCCGCCGAGCTGATGGCGGAACGGGCGGCGCGTACGCCCGACGTGGCCATCACCATCGACAAGGGCATCCCTGTCGCCGGCGGGATGGCCGGCGGCAGCGCCGATGCCGCCGCGACCCTCGTCGCACTGGATGCCCTCTGGAGGATCGGGGCGTCGCGGGAGGACCTCGCAGATCTCGCCGCTCAGCTCGGGAGCGACGTGCCGTTCTGCTTGCACGGCGGAACGGCCATCGGAACCGGGCGGGGGGAGCAGCTCGTCCCGGTCCTCACCCGGGGCACCTTCCACTGGGTGCTCGCCCTGGCGAAAGGCGGCCTGTCGACTCCCGTGGTCTTCCGCGAGCTCGACCGCCTGCGTGCCGAGGGGGAACCGCACCGCATCGGGGATGCCGACGCGGTCCTGTCCGCCCTCGGTTCCGGTGATCCCCACGAACTCGCACCGCTGCTCGGCAACGACCTGCAGGCCGCGGCCCTGTCGCTCGATCCCATGCTGCGCCGCACACTCCGGGCCGGAATCGAAGCCGGAGCTCTCGCAGGAATCGTCTCCGGCTCCGGGCCGACCTGTGCGTTCCTCGTCGAGGATCAGCACGCCGCCGTCACGGTGAGTGCCGAGCTGGCAGGAGCGGGGGTGTGCCGCACGGTGCGGGTCGCGTCCGGTCCGGTCTCCGGCGCCCGTGTCGTCGGCGACGCCGATCCCGCACATCACTGATCCCCGTGCTCCCGCAGTACATCCCCGCAATTCTCGGAAGGCGTTGCTCCACGTGGCGAATCTGATCAACCTGGAACAGGTCTCGAAGTCCTTCGGCGTCAAGCCGCTGCTCGACTCGGTGTCCCTCGGCGTGAACGAGGGGGAGCGGATCGGTGTCGTCGGCCTCAACGGCGGTGGCAAGACGACGATGCTCGAGGTGCTCGCCGGGATCGAGGAGCCCGATTCGGGCCGGGTGAGCCGCGTCGGCGGTCTGCGGATGGCTGTGGTGACGCAGCGCGGTGTCCTGCCGGAGGGCTCGACGATCGGGGAGGTCGTGCTCGGCCCTCTCGGGGTGGCCGAACACGAATGGGCGGGTGATGCCCGCATCCGCTCGGTGCTGACCGGAATCGGTATCGACAAACTCGGTCTCGACGCGGTCGTCGACGGTCTGTCCGGTGGTGAGCGCCGCAGGGTCGCCCTCGCCGCGGCGCTCGTCCGCGATCTCGATCTGCTGGTTCTCGACGAGCCCACCAACCATCTCGACGTCGAAGGCGTGCAGTGGCTCGCCGAGCACCTGGTGTCGCGCCGCAACGCGCTCGTCGTCGTCACCCACGACCGCTGGTTCCTCGACACCGTCGCGACTCGTACCTGGGAAGTCGTGGGTGGTCGGGTCGAGAGCTACGAGGGTGGCTACAACGACTGGATCTTCGCGCGGGCCGAACGCGCCCGGCAGGCCGACGCGATGGAGGAGCGGCGCCGCAATCTCGCGCGCAAGGAACTGGCGTGGCTGCGCCGCGGTGCTCCGGCCCGAACGTCGAAGCCGAAGTACCGGATCGAGGCCGCCGAGGCGCTGATCGCGAACGTGCCGCCGCCGCGCGATTCGGTGGCGCTGGCCTCGTTCGCGAAGCGGCGCCTGGGCCGTATCGTGATCGAACTCGAGGACGCGACCCTCACCGCCCCGGACGGACGCGAACTCGTCCGCGATCTCACCTGGCGTCTCGGTCCGGGCGAGCGGATCGGTCTCGTCGGTGTGAACGGCTCGGGTAAGACGACCCTGCTGCGCACGCTCGCGGGTGAACTCGAACCGGCGCAGGGACGCCGTGTCCAGGGTGCGACCGTCGAGATCGGCTGGCTCCGGCAGGAACTCGACGATCTTCCGACCGACATGCGGGTGCTCGAGGCCGTCAAGGATGTGGCCGAGCGGATCACGCTGGGCGACAAGGAGATCTCCGCCGGTCAGCTCGCCGAACGGCTCGGATTCACCCCCGCCAGGCAGCGCACCCCCGTGGGCGACCTGTCCGGTGGCGAACGCCGTCGTCTGCAGCTGACCCGCGTGCTCATGGCCGAGCCCAACGTGCTGCTCCTCGACGAGCCCACCAACGACCTCGACATCGACACCCTCCAGCAGCTCGAGGACCTGCTCGACGGCTGGGCCGGAACCCTGGTCGTGATCAGCCACGATCGGTATCTCGTCGAACGTATCTGTGATTCGACGTGGGCTCTGTTCGGCGACGGCAAGCTCACGAATCTGCCCGGTGGCATCGAGGAGTATCTGCGCCGGCGAGCCGCGATGGGCGACGGGGACGTGCCGTCCGTGGCGTCGACCGTAGCCAGGTCCGCTGATGCCGAAGAGCAGCCGAAGAAGCGCGACGGCGCCGCCGAACGGGCTGCGCGCAAGGAACTGTCCCGCCTCGAGCGTCTCGTCGCGAAGCTGACCGAGAAGGAGGAGAAGCTGCACCACGGACTCGCGGAGGCGGCCACCGATCCCGAGAGGCTGCAGAAACTCGATGCGCAGCTGCGCGAGGTGGTCGCCGAGAAGGAAGCCGCCGAGGAGCAGTGGATGGAGCTCGCCGAAGATCTGGACTGAATTCTCTTGACCTCGAGCCGACTCGAGGTCGGACGATGGGCGTCGTCAGTAGGAACGTCCGTCAGGAGGATCCATGTCCGTCACCGAAACATCCCGAACCTCTGCGCTTCTCCCGCGCTCCCGGCCGGCCCGGTCGGCGATCGTGGTCGTCGCGGCCGTCGTGGTGGCACTCGTGACCAATCTCGTGCTGTGGGCGGTCGGTCTCGCCGCGGGTGGCTCGTTCGAGCACACCGATGCCGGCCGAACGGTGAGTTCGGCGCCCGGCGGCGTCGTGCTCATGACCGTGCTTCCGCTCACGGTGGGTCTCGCGCTCGCAGCGGTGCTGACCCTGTGGTGGAACGGCTTCGCCCGGATCGCGCAGGTCGTCGGGGCGCTGCTGCCCCTCGCGACGATCCAGGGCACGATCACCGCGGATTTCGACACGCCGAGCACCGTCGCGCTGGTACTGATGCACGTGGTGATCGCCGTCGTGGTGGTCGTGGCACTCGACATGCTGCGCCGACACGACTGAGAGCGGCGAAGGGGAGGAGATGTGCGAATTTCCCTGTGGGAATGCACATTTCCTCCCCTTCGCTGACGAAGGCGACCTACAGGCCGAGCAGCTTGCCGATGATCTCGTTCATGATCTCGTTGGTGCCGCCGCCGATGCCGAGAACGCGGGCGTCACGGAAGTGGCGCTCGACCTCGCTCTCGCGCATCAGGCCGATGCCACCCGCGAGCTGCACGGCTTCCATGACGGCATGATCGCAGACCTTGACGGCGTTGTTCTTCGCCATCGAGGTTTCGAGCAGCATGCCCTCACCGTTGACCCACCGCTCGGCGACGGAGCGGCAGAACGTCTTCGCCGCGGTGATCTCGGTGGCGAGTTCGGCAAGCCGATGACGCACGACCTGGCGCTTCGACAACGGCCGGCCCATCGTCTCGCGGGACTTGACCCACTCGACAGTCAGATCGAAACTGCGCTGCGCGGTGGCGACGGCCTGGAACGCGAGCGACAGCCGCTCGCCCTGGAACTGCTGGGCGATCTGCGCGAACGCCGAGTTCTCGGCGCCGACGAGGTTGGTGACCGGCACCCGCACGTCGTCGTAGAACAACTCCGCGGTGTCCGAACACAGCCAGCCCATCTTGTCGAGCTTGCGGGAGACCGTGAATCCGGGTGTGTCCGTGGGGACGACGACGAGGGAGATACCTCCGGCACCGGCGTCGCCCGTGCGCACCGCGGTGGTCACGAAGTCGGCACGGGTCCCCGAGGTGATGTAGAGCTTCGCGCCGTTGATGACGTAGTCGTCGCCCTCGCGGCGCGCGGTGGTCCGGATGTTCGCGACGTCGGATCCGCCGCTCGGTTCGGAGATCGCGAGCGAGCCGATCATCCGGCCCTCGAGTGCCGGTCGCGCGAAACGCTCGATGAGATCGGCGTTGCCGGACGCGACGATGTGCGGGGTCGCGATGCCGTGGCTGAACAGCGCCGAGATCAGCCCCGAGGAGCCGCCCGCGAGGATGATCTCCTCGAGGATCGCGAGCATGTCGAGCGCGGTGCCGCCCGAGCCGCCGTGTTCCTCGGCGACCGAGGCGCCGAGCAGACCTGCATCGGCGGCCTTGCGGTGGAGTTCGCGAGGGATCTCACCGGCGCGTTCCCACTCGTCGAGGTGGGGGACGATCTCCTTGCGGGTGAAATCGGCCGCGAGCCGACGCAGTGCCTTCTGCTCGTCGGTGTCCCAGCGGATCACTTCGGTGGTGGTCACGACTATTCGCCCTTCCAGACGGGTGCGCGCTTCTGCATGAAGGCCATGACGCCTTCGAGGGTGTCGGCGCTGGTGGTCAAGCGCGCGAGCGCCTTGTCGGTCAGGTCCCATGCCTGGTCCTCGGCGGGAACGTTGCCGTCGATGATGCCACGGGCGACGGTCTTGCTCGCCTGCACGGCGAGCGGTGCGCCGGCCGCGATGTCGGCCGCGAGAGCCAGGGCTGTGTCGAGGACCTCGGGCTGCGGGACGACCCGGTTGACCAGTCCCCAGCGCAGGGCGTCGGCAGCCGGCATGGGCTTGCCGGTCAGGACGAGTTCCATCGCCACGGCGCGGGGGATCGCCTGGCCGATGCGGAACACCCCGCCGGCTCCGGCGATCAGGCCGCGGTGGACCTCGGGCAGCCCGAATTCCGCAGTGTCGGAGGCGACGACGAGATCGCTCGCGAGGGCGAGTTCGGTACCGCCGCCGAGCGCGGTGCCGTTGACCGCCGCGATGACGGGTTTGGAGATGTGGTGCTTGACGACACCCGCGAAACCCCAGTGGGCGGTATCGGGTGGAGTGACCCCCTCCGGTCCTTTGGTGCCGAGTGCCTTGAGATCCGCGCCGCCACAGAAGACGGCGTCGCCGGCGCCGGTGAGCACCACGACACGCACCTCGCGTTCGGATTCGGCGCGTTCCCATGCCTCACCGAGGGCCTGGTGCACCTCGGCATTGATGCTGTTGGCCGCCTTGGGGCGGTTGATGGTGACGAGCAGGACGTGCTCGCGCTGTTCGACGAGAACGACGGGTTCGCTCACGACAGGGACTCCTCGGGGGACGGGTTCTCGGTGCGGGTGACGGTGAGGTGGCCGCCGTCGTCGGCGACGTGCACGGTCTCGCCGACGATGTCGGCTCCGGCGGCGAGGATCGCCGCGCCGGCGGCATCGGTCCGGCCGGAGACCCGTCGGCCGTCGGGGGTCAGGCCGACGAGGAAACCGATCGACGGGTTACCGTCGCGTCCGAATTCTGCGGTGGCGGTGACGATCCGAACGTCTCCGGTGTAGTCGGGTGCGGCTTCCGGCGCGGAGGGTTCGAGCACGACGTGCTCGGGATCGCCCACATATCCGTCGGTGTGGGGAGCACAGCCGAGGACCACGACGTGCTGGTAGGTCAGATAACCGCCGTTGCCGTGTACGAGGGCGAGCTCACCGTCCTCGCGCAGGCGCTTGGCGACCGCGACGACCGAGTGCAGGGTGTAGCTGTTGAGCGGGCCGCCGAAGAACGAGTGGCCGCCGGTCACCGACGGCACGGTGTCGCGGGGGAGGCCGAGTTGTTCGATCAGCAGCTTCGGCACCACGGGGAAGCAGCTGTAGGCATCGATGATGTCGAAGTCCGTGGGCCGCAGATCGGTGGCCGAGAGGGTCCGGCGCAGCGCGTCGTCCAATGCTGCGGAACGTCCGAAGTCGCCGCGCGCGAGCACGTCTCCGGGTTCGGTCGCTCCCGCTCCACCCCACACGTAGAGCAGGCGGTCCTCGGCGACCCCGAGCTCGCGGGCGACGGCGAGCGAGGTGACGACCACGGCCGCGGCCTGGTCGACGAACGGCATCGCGTTGAGCAGCAGCGGGTAGGGATCGGTGACCAGCCGGTTCTTCCCGGCGACGGTGCGGATCTCCTCGGCGGTGCGGCGCTCGGGGTTCCAGGAGGCAGGATTGTCGGCGGCGAATTCCGAGAAGGCCGCGTACAGCGTCGCCGACCAGTCGAGCGACTGTTCGCGCGAGTGCCCGAGATCGTGGCTGAGCCGGTTCTCGAACAGCGGGTAGACCCGGGTGGGCGCGACCATGCCGGAGCGCTGCATCGCGGGGCTGCCGAGGTCCTCGTTGCTGATCGGTGCCGGACCGCCGGGGGCGGTGGTCCAGCCGAGGGTGGCCGGATCGGTTCCGGCCTTGTACGAGTTGGTCACCGAGGCCTGTGCCTCACCGCCGACGAGCAGTGCGACGGTGCTGGTGCCCGCGGCGATGTCGTGGGCGATGCGGTCGAGCACGGCCGCGGGCCAGTGGCCGCCGATGGGGGTCGTCGACGTGTGTTCGGCAGTCGCGCCGAGGCGTTCGGCGAGCAGTCCCGGCAGGTCGTCGTAATTCCAGCTCGCGGTCTTGATCGCGCGGATGGTGTCGATGCGCGTGGCGAGGTCGACGCCTGCGTCGGCGATCGCGGCCAACGCGGCCTCGTGGACGAGGTCGAGCGGTTCACGCGGGTCGGCGGGCGCACCGGCGCGGCCCGATCGCAGGTCGCCGACGCCGATCACGACGGGCACCCGGGTGGGGTCGGTCATGGTGTTCCTTCGGTCGTGCTCTGGGAGAGGAGGACGCCGCCAGCTTAATACGGACTGTTTCAGTCTGTAAATCATCGACGGTCTGGCACACTTGCCTGACGTGAGCGAAGTACCCACCCCGCGACGCCGCGGCCGCCCCCGCGACGCCGACCTCGAGGATCGCGTGTTCGACGCCGTGCTCGAGGTGTATTCCGAGACGAGCTGGCGCGGGTTCACCCTCGATGCGGTGGGCCGGCGTGCTCGCGTGGGACGGGCCGCGCTGTACCGACGCTGGACGGACAAGAACGATCTGCTGGTACAGGCGCTCGAGGCGCGCAGTCCGCTGCCCGTGCCCATCGACACCGGAGCCCTCCGATCGGACCTCGTCGAACTCGCCCGGCAACTGCTGCGTGGTTACCGGACCGCACCGGGTCTGGTGAGTCTGCGCGTCGCCTTGGACGCCCGCGCGAATCCCGAACTGCTCGCCCGGCTCACCGACACCCTCAATCGCAGCCGCGTGCTCGCTGCCCGCACGATCGTGCACCGTGCGGTCGAGCGTGGCGAGCTCCCCGCCGATACCTCGGCGACCCTGGTGCTCGAGATGGTCACCGGCACCGTGCTCAGCCATGCCCTGTTCGCGCTGACGACGCCGGACGAGGATGCCGACGACGAATACGCCGGACTCGTCGTCGACGCGACCATCCGTGCACTGCGGCGTCCGTGACCGAATCGCGACCGGATGCGCCCTGGTGAGAGTGTGATTCCGGCCGCCCGGGGCACTGATCCGGGCTAGCCTGGATGCGAGTACTCGCAGGGGGTGGCTATGGGAGGCCGACGATGGATCTGCAGGCGGTAGCGGAGATCATGCGGCTGAAGTACCGCTACGCGCGTGCACTCGACACGAAGGACTGGAACGAACTCGCGAGCACTCTGACGCCGGACGTCGACGCCGTCTACGGAGAACATCTCGTCTTCGACTCGCGCGACGCCTTCATCGGTTTCCTCGAGAACACGCTCGCCACCCGCCTGATCACGGAGCACAGATGCTCCCATCCCGAGATCGAATTCTCCGAGGACGGTCGCAGTGCGACCGGCGTATGGCTCCTGTCGGACACCGTGATCATCCCCGAGGACGGAATGCTCCTGCGAGGCTCGGCCTACTACCACGATCGGTACAGCCTCGGCGAGGACGGATGCTGGCGCATCAGCCGCACGGGTTACCGGAGGAACTGGGAAACCGTCACCCCGATGGGCGAATCCGGGTCGGTGAGACTGACCACCAACCGGTGGGCGATGCTGCAACAGCCGAGGGCCTCCTGAGGGAGGTCCGCGACGATGGCCACCGGAGGGTTCTCGGATTTTCCCCGCCCGGGTGCGCTGCCCTATCTCACCGTGCCCCGGGCGCACGAGGCGATCGAGTGGTACACGCGGGTGTTCGGCGCCTCCCTCACCGCCACGCCGGTGGTGGTGGACGACGGACGGGTGGGTCACGCGGAGCTCCGTTTCCCGAGTGGAATGGTCTATCTCGCAGACGAATTCCCGGAACTCGGCCTCATCGCACCCCGGGAGGGAGCGGTCTCGGTGAGCTTGATGCTCGAGGTGGCGGACACCGATACGGTGCTCACCGCTGCCCGTCTGGCCGGTGGTTCGGTCGAACGATGGATCAACGACGCCCACGGCCATCGCAACGCCACCCTGCTCGACCCCTTCGGTCATCGCTGGATGCTCGTCGGCCCGTCGACGGGCAAGCTGCCCCCGTCCCGATGACAGGCCTCATCCGCCCCGCGGCGGTACCATGCGGCGATGAGCGAGATCGCGCGCCGCGGTGAGTTTCCCGATACCCGCGGCTGGATCCGGGCACTGCCCGCATCGTCTGCCCCCGCCCCACGATTCGAGCCCGCGCCGAGCCCCCAGGAGACGTTCGTCGGCTGGCTCACCCAAGCCGCCGAAGCCGGGATCGCCGAGCCGCACGCGGCGACACTGTCGACCGTCGACCCGGCCGGGATGCCCGACGCCCGGACGCTGCTGATCAAAGATGTCACCGACGAGGGCTGGTGGTTCTCCGGCGACGACCGTTCCCCGAAGGGCCGCCAACTCGCGGCGACACCCGCCGCCGCGCTCACCGTCTACTGGCGCGAACTCGGCCGCCAGGTCCGCGTGCGCGGCCCGGTCCTGGTCGGAGGTCCCGAGGTGCGCGCACGCGACTTCCGGGAGCGGTCCGTCTTCGCCCGCGCAGTCGCATCGACGGGAAGACAGAGCGACGTCCTCGCCGATCCCGGTGAGTACGAGCGACTCCTGCGGGAACGTCTCACCGCCCTCGAGGCGGATCCGGCCCTCGTGCCGGAGCACTGGACCGCGTGGTGCGTCGCCGCCGAGACGGTCGAGTTCTGGCAGTCCGATCCCGGACGACGGCATCTGCGTTACCGCTACCGCCGGTCCGGTGACCGCTGGCTCACCGACGAACTACATCCGTGACGTGGCGCGTGGCGGGACATCGGGGGCGCGACCGGTAGGCTCCGGCCCGTGAACGAGTCCTTCATCCGCACACGCGTCGCCAACGGAGTCGGCGAAGTGCAGCTCGACCGGCCCGACGCGCTCAACGCGCTCGACCGGTCGATGATCCGCGACGTCTACTCGTCGCTTCTCGCGTGGCGCGACGACCCGGCCGTCACGGCCGTGCTCGTCACCAGCTCGTCCGAGCGTGCGTTCTGCGCCGGGGGCGACGTCAAGCCGGTCCGCGAAGTGGCCCTCGAAGGACGATTCGACGCCGTCCGGGAGTACTTCTCCGACGAGTACCGCCTCGACGAACTCGTCGCCACTTATCCGAAGCCCTATCTCGCGGTGCTCGACGGCGTCACCCTGGGCGGCGGTCTCGGGATCTCGGTACACGGCGCGGTGCGCGTGACCACCGAGAAGACGACGATGGCGATGCCCGAGACGGCCATCGGCTTCGTTCCGGACGTCGGGTCGAGTCACTTCCTGCCGCGTCTGCGCGGTACCACGGCGCGCTGCGACGCGGTGGGGATGTATCTCGGGCTCACCGGTGCCCGCAGCGAGGCGGGCGACGCGCTGGCGGTGGGCCTGGCCACGCACTACGTGCCCAGTGCGCGCATCGACGATTTCGCCGATCGCATCCGTGCCGGGCAGTGGCGCGACGCTCTCGACGAGTTCGTCGAACCGTCACCCGAATCCTCCCTGGCACACCGTTTCCCCGACATCGAGACGGTGTTCGGAGACGGGACGGTGCTCGACATGATGACCCGCCTCGACGAGCTCCCCGACATCGACGCGTCGTGGGCCGAGCAGACCCGCGCGGCCGTGCGCGCGCTGTCGCCGACGAGCGTGTGGGCGACCGCCGAACTGATGCGCCGCGGGGCCGAGAGCACCCTCGGCGAGTGCTTCGCCCGCGAACTCGACCTGGCGGTGCGTGTCGCTGCGACACCGGACTTCGCCGAAGGGGTGCGTGCCGTTCTGGTCGACAAGACCCGCGACCCACGCTGGTCGCCGGCGGCGCTCGAAGACGTCGATCCGGCCGGGATCTCGGAGCTGTTCGGCGACTGATCGCGCAGGAGCGCGGACCGGACGGCTGCGTGCTGCCCGCCTACCGGGCGTGGCGCTGCGGTACCTGGAGGTCGACGACGATCGGCTGTCCACCGAGGGTCGCGTGGATCTCCGGCTTCTCGAGCCCGCCGGCGAGCAGGTATTCGCCGAGCAGTGTGAGCAGTTCGTCGTTGTCCGCCATCGGATCGCCGTGAGTACCTGCGGTGCGCGATTCGCGGGAGGTCAGTTCGTTCTGGGCGAGCCGCGCGGCGATCCGCACCGACGCCACGCCCATCGAGTTCCGGCGGGACGGGACCGGGCTCGGAGTCGTCGTGATCGTGCCGAGACTCTCGGTCGCCGTTGCCGTCGCCGTGGTGGCGGGCCCGCTCGTGGAGCCGTTCGTGCCGGTGCTGCTCACCAGGATCGTTCCTTCCTCGGAATTGCCGGCGCCCACCCCGCCGGCCGGGTCACCGAGGAGCGGCGACGGGTCGGCCGCTCGCGCACGGTGTGTTCCGGGATCCGACGCGCTCGTCAGTGGGGTACTGCTCGGAAGAGGAGTGCTCGGCAGCGGATAGACGAAGGTTCCCGAACGCTTCGCGCGTCCGGACCGTCTGCTCGCATCCGCCGTCCCATCGGACGACAGGCCTTCGCCGGCCGTGGCCGGTTCGTCGTCGTTCATCGACACAACTCCTGATTCCACCCGAATACGCCGGATCGACGAAAGGGAAAGTATCAGTAAAATCCGCTGGACGCACTACCCGTCCGGCGTCGTCGGGACGCTCAGTCGGTCGCCGCGACGAGCGGTTCGAGAGTCAGCTCCGGCAGTTCCTTGAGGATGTACTGCAGCCGCCACTTGTCGCTGACGAGCGCGAGGAGCACGCCGTCCGACCGGGTGAACACCTCGACGCCGCGCTGGCGGTTCAGTTCGTCGGCCGAGGCCGCATCGGTGCGACGCGCGAGCGAGTAGCCGAGAGGCTCGATCTTCGGGTCGACGCTGTACTCGGCCTTCATCCGCGCCGCGACCACCTCGAACTGCATCGGCCCCACGGCCGCCATCACCGGCGACGCGTCGCCGCGGACGTCGTTGCGGAGGATCTGCACGACGCCCTCGGAGTCGAGCTGGTCCACGGCCTTGCGGAACTGCTTGTACTTCGAGGCGCTCTCGGCCCGCAGGATCGCGAAGTGCTCGGGCGCGAACGACGGGATGGGCGGGAACTCCACCTTCTTGTCGACGTAGAGGGTGTGGCCCGGCGCCAGCGCGGTGGCGTTGACCAGGCCGACGACGTCGCCGGGATAGGCGTTCTCCACTGTGGAGCGTTCGCGGCCGAAGACCGTCAGCGCGTACTTGGTGGCGAAGGGTTTCCCGGTCTGGGCGTGCGTGACGACCATTCCCCGCTCGAAGACCCCGGAGACGACCCGCATGAACGCGAGCCGGTCGCGGTGGGCGGTGTCCATGCCTGCCTGCACCTTGAACACGACGGCACTGAACGGATCGTCCACTTCCCGGGGAGTGCCGTCGACGGCGAGCCGGGCACGCGGCGGTGGGGCGAGCGTGACGAGGGTGTCGAGGATCTGGCGGACACCGAAGTTCAGCATCGCGGAGGCGAAGATCACCGGGGAGGTCTGTCCGGCGAGGAACATCTCCTGGTCGTGGTCCTGGCCGCTGGCGGAGAGCAGTTCGGACTCCTCCACCGCTTCCACCCAGGCGTCGTCTTCGCGGTCGAGCGCCTCCTCGGGGGACAGATGCTCCTCGGGCGCGATCTTCGCGCCGCCCGCGGTGCGGGTGAACTTGATGTACTCGACCGCGGCACCGTCCTCGCCACGGCGCAGCAGGCCACGGAAGTCGCCGGCGATACCCACCGGCCAGAACAGCGGGGTCGGTGTCAGCCCGATGCGCTCGTCGATCTCGTCGAGCAGTTCCAGCGGTGCCCGGCCGGGACGGTCCCACTTGTTGATGACGGTGACCACGGGAATGCCGCGGTGACGACACACCTGGAACAGCTTGAGGGTCTGGGGCTCGAGACCCTTGGCCGCGTCGATGAGCATGACAGCGGCGTCGACCGCGGTGAGGACCCGGTAGGTGTCCTCGGAGAAGTCGGAGTGGCCCGGGGTGTCGACGAGATTGACCACGTTGACGATCTCGTCCTCGGTGCCCGCAAGGTCCGATCGTGTGTAGTTGAACTGGAGCGCCGTGGAGCTCACGGAGATCCCGCGCGCCTTCTCCATCTCCATCCAGTCGGAGACGGTCGATTTGCGCCCGGCCTTGCCGTGGACCGCTCCGGCCTCCGAGATCACCTTCGCATGCAGGGCGAGTGCCTCGGTGAGCGTGGACTTACCGGCGTCGGGATGGGAGATGACGGCGAAGGTACGCCTGCGCTCGGCTTCGGCGCGGACCTCCTTCGCGGACGCGGGCTTCGCGGCGCCGGAGGACTGCGCAGGCTCCGTCGTGCCGTGGGATCGGATGTCGGCCGAAGCAGGCGGGGTGCTCAACGCGGAAAACCTCTCGAAGGGGGCAGGGGGTGGGGCACTATCGCCGCCAACTCGTCCATGTTACTCGGCGATTCGGTGTCGATTTCCGCCAGATTCGGTCACGTTTGCCGGAGGCCGCCCGTCCCGGCCGCTCCCGGGCTCACACTGATGTGCAACTACCCGATCGTGCATCACCGGACGAGGGAGTGCTTGTGAGCAGGTTCACCGAGGAGATGTATGCGGCGGCGGAAGCGGATACCGGTGCACTCGTCACCGGAGAACCGGATGTCCCGCTGCGGCAGAGCTGGGGCGTGATCCACCGGCAGGCCCGGAGCATGGCCGGTGCGCTGGCCGCCGCAGGCATCGGCCCGGGCGACGCCGTGGGGGTCCTCGCCGGGCAGCCGGTGGACATCGCGCCGGTCTGCCAGGCGGTGTGGATGCGCGGAGCGAGCGTGACGATGCTGCACCAGCCGACTCCGCGCACCGACCTGCAGTTGTGGTCACGCGACACCGAGGTCGTCCTGAGGATGATCGACGCGCGGGCCGTCGTGCTCGGTGCCCCCTTCGAGATCGCGGAACCCCTGCTGCGCGAGCGCGGCGTCTCGGTCCTCACGGTGGAGCGGATGCGGGAGGGCGAACCCGTCGATCCCGTCGACACCGCGGAGTCGGACATCGTGCTGCAGCAGCTCACGTCGGGGTCGACGGGTTCGCCGAAGGCCGTGCAGATCACCCACGCGAACTTCCACGCCAACGCCGCCGCGATGATGGATCGCGTCAAGTTCTCGCTCGACGGCGACGTGATGGTCAGCTGGCTACCGCTCTTCCACGACATGGGCATGGTGGCCTTCCTCAGTGTCCCCATGCAGGTGGGTGCCGAAGTCGTCTCGGTCACCCCGCTCGACTTCCTGCGCTCGCCGATCCTGTGGGCGGAACTCATCAGCAAGTACCGGGGAACTCTCACGGCAGCACCGAATTTCGCGTACTCGCTGCTGGCGCGGAAATTGTCGCAGGCACCCGACGGAGCTGTGGACCTGTCGTCGATGCGCTGGATGTGGAACGGTGCCGAACCCGTCGATCCCGACACGATGGAGACGCTCGCGGCAGCCGGCGAGCGATTCGGCCTCGATCCCGCTGCTCTGGCGCCCTCCTACGGCATGGCCGAGACGACGCTCGCGGTGTCGGTGCCCGATCCGGGACGGGGGATGGTGCTCGACGTGGTGGACCCCGACCTGCTCGAAGCGGGAGGGATGGCGGTGCCCACCGCCAGGCCGCACGCCCGCAGGATGCCCACCCTCGGACGACTCGTGGCCGGTCTCGAAGGCCGCGTCGTCGACCGCGACGGACAGTCGCTGCCGCCGCGCGGAGTGGGCATCATCCAGTTGCGCGGTGCATCCGTGACCCGTGGCTACATCACGGTGGACGGGCCCGTGCCGGCGCAGGACGAGCACGGCTGGCTCGACACCGGTGACGTCGGTTACTTCACCGAGGACGGGCTCGTCGTGGTGTGCGGGCGGATCAAGGACGTCATCATCATGGGTGGCCGCAACGTCTATCCCACCGACATCGAACGAGCGGCGGGAAGCGTCGACGGAGTACGGCCCGGCAACGCCGTCGCCATCCGGCTCGATGCCGGAGAGAAACGCGAGTCGTTCGCGGTGGCCGTGGAGACCAAACTCTTCGAGGATCCCGAGGAGGTACGCCGCATCGAACACGACGTCGTGCACGCGGTGGTCGCGGAGGTGGGGGTCCGGCCCCGCACGGTGGCGGTACTCGGCCCCGGCAGCATCCCGAAGACCTCCTCGGGCAAACTGCGGCGGGGGACGTCGCTGGCGTTGCTCTCACACGGCTGACACCGCACGCGTCAGTGGACGCGGTTCTGGGCGCCTTCGAGGCCGAGCTTCAGGAGCAGTTCGACGGCGTCGGCGCCCTCTTCGCACCACACGTCGAGTTCCTTGCGTTCGGGCGCCGAGAACGGCTTGAGCACGAAATCGGCCGGATCCTGCCGGCCGGGCGGACGGCCGATGCCCATCCGCACACGCAGATAGTCCTTCGTGCCGAGGGCCGAGGACGTCGAGCGCAGACCGTTGTGGCCGTTCTCTCCACCACCGAGCTTGAGCCGGATCGTCCCGAAATCCAGATCGAGTTCGTCGTGCACGACGATCACGTTCGCCGGTTCGACGGAGAAGAACTTCGCCAGTGCGGCGACCGGCCCACCCGACAGGTTCATGTAGGTCCGCGGCTTGGCGACGATCACCTGCCGCCCGTCGAGCCGGGCCTGCACGATGTCGGCGTTGCTGCGCTTGTGCGCGGAGAACCTGCCGCCGACGCGCCCGGCCAGCACGTCGGCCACCATGAATCCGATGTTGTGCCGGGTGTTCTCGTATTTCGGTCCGGGATTGCCCAGGCCCACCACGAGTGCGGTGTCGTCACCCACGTGCAGATCCTTCCGTGCATTCGAACGACGTGCGGCGCGCCACCCCGAAGGGATGACGCGCCGCACGAACGACTTCACAGGGAGTCCGACTTCTCGAGAGAGTCGGGGGAGGCTCAGGCCTCCTCGGTCTCACCTTCGGCAGCTTCCTCGTCCTCGGCACCCATGGCGCCGGCGGACGGGGCCTCGACGATGTTCACGAGGAGCAGCTCGGGATCGTCCTGCAGGGTCGAGCCGGCGGGCAGCTCGACGCCACCGGCCAGGATCTGGGTGCCGGCCTCGGCGCCCTCGATGGAGACGGTGATCTCCTCGGGAAGGTTGAGGGCATCGGCTTCGATCTTGATGGTGTTGACCTCGTTGACCACGAGGGTCGCCGACGCGGGCTCGCCCTGGAGGACGACGGGAACCTCGACCGTGACCTTCTCGCCCTTCTTCACGACGAGCAGGTCGGCGTGCTCGATGTAGCGGCGGATCGGGTGCACGACGACCGACTTGGTCAGTGCGAGCTGCTCGTCACCGTCGATGTCGAGGGTGAGGATGGCGTTGGTGCCGTGGGCACGCAGCACGGCTGCGAACTCGAGATCGGGGAGGGCGAGGTGCCGGGGCTCGGTGCCGTGGCCGTAGAGGACGGCGGGGACCTGGCCGGCGCGACGGGCGCGGCGTGCGGCACCCTTGCCGAACTCGGTGCGGACGCTGGCTACGAGACGATTCTCGTCGGACATGGCTTGGGGCTCCTACGCTGGTGGCACTTCGTGGTCGGGTGTTCTCGAACGAACGGAGCCGACACGCGCGACCAGGAGCACGAGCTCATCCGTCGCAGCCGCGTCGATCACGGTGATCCAGCGAAATTGCGGTTCACCCTCGCCGAGACAACTCGAACCACTTTACCGGACGGATTCGGGCAGTGACAAACGCCCCTGCACCGTGCACCGGGGGGGCGGCCGGGCACCGTCACGGCCGGGTGAGATCGCGCACCGAGGCGAGGAAGGCGTCGATATCCGCGGGGGAGACGAAATAGTGCGGTGACGCGCGCACCACCGAGTCCAGATTCCGCGACGACATGTCGAGCAGTGTGGAACTGCGGCCGCTGACCGTGACGGTCACCGACTGCCGCGCGAGTGCGTCGCGCACCGCGGCCGGCTCCCACCCTTCCACGGTGAACGAGACGATTCCGCTGCGCTGTTCACCGAGATCGGTGACGGTGACTCCGGCGATATCGGAGAGTCCGTTCCGCATCTGCTCCGCGCGCGCGGCGACCGCGGCGGCCACCGCATCCACACCGAGCGCGAGGAGATAGTCCACGGCTGCTCCGAGGCCGAGACGCGCGGCGATGTCGGCCTCCCACATCTCGAAGCGACGCGCGTCGGGCGCGAGTTCGTAGCTGCCGGGGGAGGTCCACTCGGCGCTGTGCAGGTCGAGCGCGGCCGGTTCGAATTCGGCGATCAGCCGGGGGCGGACGTGGAGGAAGCCGGTGCCGCGAGGCCCGCGCAGCCACTTGCGCCCCGTCCCGGACAGGGCGTCGACGTCGAGTTCGGGCACGTTCACCGGCAGTTGTCCCACCGACTGGCACGCGTCGAGCAGGACGAGCGCGCCGACCGAATGCGCGGCGTCGGCCACGGCCCGCACGGGATTGACGAGTCCACCGTTGGTGGGAGCGTGGACGACGGACACGAGCCGCACCCGTTCGTCGAGCATGCGCTCGAGGGCCTCGACGTCGATGCGACCGGACGAATCGGACGGGATCGTCTCGACGACCGCGCCCGTCGTCCGGGCCCGCTGCAGCGCCGCGATCGCGTTCGCGGCGTACTCGGCCTGTGAGAGCAGGATGCGGTCGCCCGGCCCCAGGGGTACCGCGTAGAAGAAGGACGTCCATGCCCGCGACGCGCCGTCGGTGAGGGCGATCGAGTCGTCGGGCACCCCGAAGAGACGGCCGAGTGAGGTCTTCACCGCTGCGAGATCGTCGAGTCGCTCGTTCGCAGCGACGTACCCGCCCACCTCCGCCTCGCGGCGCAGGTGCCCGATCGTCGTGTCGAGTACCGGCGCCGGCGGTAACGACGAGCCCGCACTGTCGAGGAACACCCGATCGGAGCAACCCGGGGTGTCCCTGCGCACCGTCTGCAGGTCGATCATGGCCGCCACCTCCTCGTTCCCCCGAGGACATTACTGCGACGACCGGCCCGGCTACCGGGCGCGCGTCGTGCCGGTGCGTAATCCCCGCATCGGGCCGTCGGGCGCGATAGTCTCGACCGCAGACCTGGCCGACTGTCGAGGGGGTGGACGAATGGCGATGGCTGTCGATGCCGCTGCGGCACGAGACCGCAAGGAACTCGTCTCCCGCGCGGAGGCCGAACATCACGTGCGGACGAAGGCGTTCCGGCTGGGAACTCCCAGGCTGATCGGCGTCGAACTCGAATGGCTCACCGCGCGGGCCGACGGCACCGCGTCCCGCCCGGAACTCGTGACCCTCGTCGAAGCACTGGGGCCGCACGCTCCGCGGACGGTGGCGCCCTCGTCGTCCGCTCGTCCTCTGCCTTCCGGCAGCGCGGTCACCCTCGAACCGGGCGGGCAGGTCGAGCTGTCGAGCGTTCCGTGCACCTCTGCGCGACAGGTGTGCGACCGGCTCACCGCCGACCTGCGCATGCTCCGGGCGCTGCTCGCCCGGCGGTCGGTGACCATGCTCGACCGCGCCGCCGACGAGGTGCGGCCGCCGCACCGCCTGCTGCGCACTCCCCGCTACAGCGCGATGGAACTGCGCTACGACCGCATCGGGCCCATGGGCAGGTTGATGATGAACAGCACCGCGTCGGTGCAGGTCTGCGTCGACGCGGGGGAGGACTATGCCGAAGTGGCGCGCCGCTGGGAGCTTCTGCACGCCGTCGGACCGGCGATGATCGCCGCGTTCGCGTGCTCGCCCCGGCTGCGGGGTGCTCCCGAAGGCGACTGGGTCTCGCAGCGGATGCGTGCCTGGCTCGAGCTCGATCCGGCGCTCGCCCACGTCTCGTCTCCCACCGACTATCCGGCCTGGGTTCTCGACGCTCCGCTCACATGCGTGCGCTCGGACCTGCCCGAATGGCATGCCCCGCCCGGAGCCACCTTCGCCGCGTGGCTGGCGGGAGACCTCGATGCCGACATCCGCCGCCGGCCCACCGTGGCGGATCTCGACTATCACATGACGACACTGTTCCCACCCGTTCGCCCGTGCGGCCATCTCGAGGTGCGGTACATCGACGCCCAGCCCGGCGAATCGTGGCAGGTGCCGGTCGCGGCGTTCGAGGCGTTGCTGTCCACTCCTGCCGTCGCCGACGAGGCGTGCGCGATCGCCTCGCCGGTGCGCGACATGTGGCTCGAGGCAGCCCGCGTCGGGCTCGATTCGTTCGAATTGCGCGCTGCCGCGGCGAGTCTGCTCTCGCTCGCGGCGGAGTCCTCGCCCGACATGCGGTTCACTGCGGCTCTCGACGCGGCCGCGGCTCGATGTCTGCGTGGGCGGGCTCCGGGCGAGGAGGTGCGGTGACCCCCACCCGTGCTGCGCTCAGGCATCATCTCGAGCGGGCGCGTGCCCGCACGGAGGACCTCACCACCGTGCCGGAAGACGTTCTCGTCGCCCAGCATTCACCGCTGATGAGTCCTCTGGTCTGGGATCTCGCCCACATCGCCAATCAGGAGGACCGGTGGCTCGTGCGGCTCGCCGGCGGGCGAGCGGCGGTGCGCGGCGACATCGACGACCTCTACGACGCCTTCCGGCACCCCCGATCGACCCGCACCCGGCTGCCGCTGCTCGATGTCGAGACCGCGCGAAAGTATGCGCGCGAGGTCCGTGATCTCACATGGGACGTGCTCGAGCGCAGTGCATTCGACGACGAACTGACCCGCCGGGGGTTCGTCTTCGCGATGCTCGCGCAGCACGAGCAACAGCACGACGAGACGATGCTCGCGACACATCAACTGCGGCAGGGGACACCCCTGCTCGACGCTCCGGAAGCACCCCGTACGGGCGCTTCACCGGACGTCGCGCGGGTCCGGATTCCTGCGGGCGAATTCGAGATGGGCACGTCCACCGAGCCGTGGGCGCTCGACAACGAGCGTCCGGCGCACGCGGTCTTCGTTCCCGAGTTCGAACTCGACACGGTGCCCGTCACCAACGGGCGTTATCTCGAGTTCGTCGACGACGGTGGTTACGCGCGGCCGGACCTGTGGAGCGAGGCAGGCTGGGCACATCGTGTCGAGGCCGGTCTCGAAGCTCCGCAGTTCTGGCACAGGAATCCCGGTTCCGGTTGGGTGAGAACGTCTTTCGGCAGGGCTCGGGAGTTGCATCCGGACGAGCCCGTGCTGCACGTGTGTTTCCACGAGGCCGAGGCGTTCGCGCGGTGGGCCGGTGGGCGTCTTCCCACGGAGGCCGAGTGGGAGAAGGCGGCGCGGTGGGATCCGGCCACCGGGCGGAGTCGTCGACATCCCTGGGGAGACGAGGAGCCCGGACCCGAACACGCCAACCTCGGCCAGCGCCATCTCGGCCCCGCAGTGGTCGGTGCGTATCCACGCGGGGCGTCTCCGCTGGGGGTCCACCAGTTGATCGGCGACGTGTGGGAGTGGACCTCCTCACCGTTCGTGGGCTATCCGGGTTTCCGCGCCTTCCCGTACCGCGAGTACTCGGAGGTCTTCTTCGGCGGCGAGTACCGGGTCCTGCGCGGAGGATCGTTCGGAACCGACGAGGTCGCGTGCCGCGGCACCTTCCGCAACTGGGATCTGCCGGTCCGCCGGCAGATCTTCGCGGGATTCCGCGTCGCCTACGGGACGGGCGATGTGTAGGCATCTGGCGTATCTCGGGCCGGAGACGAATGTGGCGACGCTGCTGTCGACCGGTACGAACTCCCTGATCCGCCAGTCCTGGACACCCACCGACATGCGTGGTGGCGGAACGATCAACGCCGACGGCTTCGGAGTCGGCTGGTGGACGGCGGAAGGATCTTTCGGGCGCTATCGTTCCGCCTCGCCCCTCTGGTCGGATCCCTTCGTCGGCGGGGGACTGGCCTCGGTGCGATCGCGCACGGTGATCGCGGCGGCACGCTCGGCGACGGAGGGGATGCCGGTCGAACGGTCCGCTGCGGCCCCCTTCGCCGACGACCGCTGGGCGTTCAGCCTCAACGGCGTCGTGCGGGGATGGCCGGGATCGCTCGTCACCCTCGCCGGAGCACTGCCCGTCGCCGAACTCCTGCGGCTCGAGTCCCCGACGGACGCCGCGACCGTATGGCTGCTCCTGCAGTCGCGGTTGCGCTCGGCCGAGCCGGAACCGGCGCTGATCTCGCTCACTCACGATATTCTCGCCCTGGCGCCCGGATCCCGGCTGAACATGTTGTTGTGCAACGAATCCGGAATCTGGGCCACCACCTGGTATCACTCCCTGTGGACGTTCGTGGACGAACACGTCGCGATCGTGGCCTCCGAACCGTTCGACGACGACACTCGCTGGCAGCCCGTTCCCGATCGCCATCTCGTCGCCGCAGTCCCGGGCAAACTCATCGTCTCACCACTGGAGGTCGGCTCACTGTGATCGTCGATGTGCATCTACGTCCCGAGGAGCTCGACGAGAAGTTGCGCGAGGACGCCAGGCGCGGTCTCACCTCGGCCCCGAAGTATCTGTCGCCCACCTGGCTGTACGACGCGCAAGGCAGCGCACTGTTCGAGGAGATCACGCGCCTGCCCGAGTACTACCCCACTCGCACCGAGTTCGCCCTGCTGCAGCAGCGGGCCGCAGATTTCGCCGAAGCGGCCCGGCCGGAGATGCTCGTCGAACTCGGCTCCGGTTCGTCGGAGAAGACCCACGTGCTGCTCGATGCCCTGGAATCACATCTCCATACATACGTACCGCAGGACGTCTCCGAACCGGCACTGCGCTCGGCGGTCGCCCGGTTGTCGGTGGAGTATCCGAATCTGACGGTGCACGGTGTGGTCGGCGACTTCACCGATTCCCTCGCCCGCCTTCCCTCCGGGGGAAAACGCGCGATCGCGTTCCTCGGCGGCACGATCGGCAATCTCGTTCCGAGCGAGCGCGCGGAATTCCTCGCCGGAACCGCCGGGATCCTCCGCACCGGCGAGTGGCTGCTCCTCGGGGCGGGACTCGTCACCGACCTCGACGCCCTGCTCGCGGCCTACGACGACGCCGCCGGGGTGACCGCGGAGTTCGACAAGAACGTGCTGCGGGTCCTCAACGACCGTCTCGACGCGGACTTCGACCCGGACCGCTTCGTCCACCGCGCGGTCTGGGACGCCGAGAACGAGTGGATCGAGATGCGCCTCGAGGCGACCGAGGCGATGGTCGTCCGGATCCCGGGGCTCGACCTCGACATCACCTTCGACGAAGGGGAACAGATCCGCACCGAGATCTCCGCCAAGTTCCGGCTCTCCGGCCTGGCACAGGAACTCGAGGACGCCGGATTCTCCGTCCGGCACGAATGGGTGGATCCCGCAGGCCGGTTCGTCCTGCTCGGCGCCTCACGCCGGTGACCTTGCGGCGCACCGCGCCGGTGACATTGCGGCGCACCGCGCCGGTGACATTGCGGCGCACCGCGCCGGTGACATTGCGGCGCACCGCCCGGGTGAAGACGGTGTGATTCGACATCCGCCGCGCCCGCGCGGGACGCTGGAAGCCATGACCTCGCCGCGTCCTGTACTCACGACCCCGGTCCTGCTGCTCATGGCGGTCGCGACCGGTCTGTGTGTCGGCGGCAACTATTTCAACCAGCCGCTGCTCGACTCCATCGCCGAAGCGCTGGGTACCTCGCGGTCTGCTGCCGCTTCCACCGTGACGGTCGCGCAGGTCGCCTACGCCCTGGGACTGCTCTTCCTCGTCCCGCTCGGGGACATGTTCCCGCAGCGGCGACTGGCGGTGATGCTCATGCTGGTCGCCGCGGCAGGCCAGGGACTGAGTGGATTCGCACCCGGCATCGGGGTACTCGTGGCAGGTACCGCGATCGCCGGGTTGTTCTCCGTCGCAGCGCAGGTGCTGGTGCCGTTCGCCGCGACCCTCGCGACGCCTGAGCACCGCGGACGAGCGGTCGGCACCGTGATGAGCGGTCTGCTCGTCGGGATCCTCGTCGCCCGCAGCGTCGCGGGCATCCTCGCCGAGATCGGCAACAGCTGGACGACGGTCTACCGGGTGAGTGCGGTCGCCATGGTGGTCGTGGCCCTCGCGTTGTGGCGGGTGCTGCCGGCCACGCCGCCGACGGTGCGGCAGGGATACGGCAGCACTCTGCGGTCCCTCGTCACGCTCACCCTCGCGCATCCGCGGTTGCGGACCCGATCGATTCTCGGAGCCCTGAGTTTTGCATCGGTGAGTGCATTGTTCTCGACGATGGCGTTCCTGCTGTCCGATCCGCCGTTCGGGCTCGACGACCTGCAGATCGGGCTCGTGGGCCTCGCCGGGGTGGCCGGCGCGCTCGGCGCGACCGCCGCGGGACGGCTCGTCGATCGCGGGTACGGACCGCGGGCGACGGCCGTGGGGGTCTTCACACTCGTCGCCTCGTGGGCGGCGCTCGCCGCGGGCGGGACGTCGCTGGTGTGGTTCGTCGTGGGAATGGTCGTTGTGGATCTGGCCCTGAACCTCGTGCACATCACCAACCAGAACATCGTGTACGCCCTCGACCCCGACGCCCGATCCCGGGTGAACTCGGTCTACATGACCGCCTATTTCGTCGGCGCGGCATCGGGATCGGCGCTCGGCACGGCGGCGTGGACCGCCGGAGGCTGGTCCGGCGTGTGTGTGTTGGGTGTCGGACTGGCGCTGCTCGCCGGCGTGGTGTGGGCGTTCGATCTGCGGATCGCGGCCCGGATGCGGGTGAGTTCGGCTAGCGCGGCCGGCGGACGGGCAGCAGCCTGAGTTCCCGTGCGCGTCCGACCGCCTCCACTCGGTTGTGGACTCCGAGTTTGCGGTAGATGCTGCGCAGCTGGGTCTTGATCGTGTTGTGCGAGACGAACAGTTTCTTGGCGATGTCGGCGTGGGTCGATCCGAGCGCCAGCAGCTCGAGGACGTCCGTCTCGCGCGGGGACAGTTCGACGTGGGTCACCGGCTCGGTGAACACCGACTCGACCGGCCCGCCCGGGATCGCAGGACCGCCGAGAGCCACCAGACGATCGGCCACACCGTCCGGAAGGGTGGTGAACGCACGGCGGTTGCCGAGCGACTCGGCGAGCGTGCAGGCCCGCTGCCAGCTCCGTAGTGCCGCGTCGTCGTCGCCGCGGTCGAGATGGGCGTGCGCCGTGACGAGCAGCGACTCGAGGTGCGCGCGGGGGAATCCGCATTCCGTCCACGAGATCCGCTTGAGCTTCTTCAGTGCGACGTCGGGGTGACCGGTGAACAGTTCGACGCGACCGCTCGCCACGACGAGTAGCGGATGGTCTCCGCGGCTCTCGTCGGCGAGGGCGCGCGCGAGATTGCCGTTTCCGAGCGCGAGATTCAGATCGATCTCGGCGGCGTCGAGGAGTATGCGGCAGAAGGCGCCGTGGCGGTGCAGGTCGCGGTGGGATGCGATCAACCGGTGCAGTTCGGTGAGCCCGTCGTAGGCGTTGCCCGTCAGGAGGTGGTGGTAGGCCCGGCCGTAGGTGACGAATCCCCAGAGCTCCTCCGAGACGCGGGGCACCCCGAGTTCCTCGAGACGCGCGGCCGCGTGGTCGAGTTGCAGCGCGTCGAGATGCACGAGCACGGATGCTGCCCGGCCGCCCACCTTCACCATCTCACCCCAGCGTCCCTCGGTGGGCTCCGCGTGGCTCTCGATGCGCAGCCATTCCCGTGCCCGTGGATTGTCGCCGGTGACAGCCCAGTTCAGGGCGGAACTTCCCGCGGCGTTCTGGACGACGAACGCGATGTTCGCGGCGTAGGCACCCCGGTAGGCGCGCCGGAAGACGGCGGTGGATTCGCCGAGGTGCCCTGCGAGCTGGAGTGTGATGGCCCACTGCACCCGGAGGAGGGGAAGCTGCGGGCCGAGATCGTCGGGCCGGTGCTCGAGGATCGAGTGGACGAGTGGACGCAGCAGCTGGGTCAGCCGCGCGGCCTCACCGAACTCACCGGAGACCCGCAGGGTCAGCGACTGCACCGTCGCCACATACACCGCCTGCGCGGCGCGGGAGGTCTTCCCGAGTTCGACGAGTTCCTCGGTGTCCGTGGGCAGCGAAGCATGCAGAATCGCGTGTTCGTCGAGCATCTGCGTGAACAATGCGCGCCCGGCCTGGACCGAGGGATGATCCTCGAGTGCGTGATCGGGGATCTGCCTCAGTACCTTGACGAGCACGTCGAAGGACCGGTCCACCATGACGGCCCAGGCTTCCTCGACGATCGCTACCGCGGCCTTCCAGTCACGGGCCTCGACCGCGTAGATCGCCGCCTCGGCCATGTTCCCGGCCGCACGATGGGTGCGGGAGAGCTCGAGGAGCAGGGCGTCGGCGTGACCGGGCCGCGTCCGCCGGGTGATCTCCAATACGCACGAACGAACGGCATCGGGCCATCGCCAGACGCGGGGATCGTGGAAGGGTGAATCCATCACCAACCCGGCCGCGGCGAGCGTGGCCAATGCCGCCTCGGCATCCGTCACGCCCGTCAGTTCCGCCGCTTCGGCCGCGGTGACACTGTGGGCCGCGACGACCGATTCGGCGAATTCGCGGCTCGCACCGTCGAGTTCGCCGAGGCGACTTTCGACATATGTCCGCACGAGACGTTCGAGTGCGGGGACGGGCAGGCCGCGGGTGTCGATCAATCGCTGCGGCCGGCTGCGAGCCACCGCCGTGGCGGCCGAGACCAGCGCCGGCACACCTCCGAGGAGATGACACACCGCCTCGCACTCGCCGTCGGAGCGATCCGGTCCGGCGGCGCGCAGCAGCGAGGCCGTCTCCTCGACGGTGAACGTGAGGTCGGCGGCCGGGACGTAGGTGCAGTCGATTCCCCGGATGACGACCTCTGTCATGTCGGTGTTGTTGCCCGGGAGACAGACGATCGCATCGAGCCGGGGGCAGTGATCGAGCAGCCGCAGGACGCCGGAGAGGACCGCAGCCGTGCTCGGGGCCGGTACCGACGCGAGAACGAGCAGCGCCGGTGCTCCCGGATCACGGAACGTCCGGACCACCCGGTCGAACGGGGAACCACCGGGCGAGACGTCGATCGCGGGATGACCGACGAGCACCTCGAGTACGCATGCCGCCAGGTCGCCGTCCTCGGCTCCGGTGAGCGAGGGAACCCATACGATCGTGCGGTCCGGCGCACCTCCCTGATGAAGCCATCCCGCGACGAGCGTGCGCTTGCCGAAACCCGGAGGAGCGTCGATCACGGTCAGTGTGGAACCCCGGTCGAGGCATGTGAACAATCTGGGACGGACCAATGCCGAGGCCAGGGAACGCCATGCGGGTGCGCCGACGCGAGGGGTGTCGGAAACACTCACGCGCACTCCTTCGGCAGGTGGAAGCCCCTGTTTCTGCACAGGCATCGACGCCCGAGCAACACCCCCGACAGGCCCTTGGTCGAAGACAGACTACCTGGTCCGTTGTTCTGAGGGGCGGTAACGACCGCAGCCCCGCCCTCGAACCGGCGACTGGAGTCGCCGGATTCGGAGGCGGGGCTGCGGTGGAAAGTGCGTGGTCCGGTGCCTACCGGACAGTAGCGCTCAGGCGTGCCTTCTCGAGGGCGGCGAGGGTGCGCAGGATGGTCGCCTTCTGCTTCTCGAGGTCGCTGCGCCGAGCGCGAGCGGCGAGGCCGCTCTGTTCGGCGACGAGGGTGAGCTGCGCATCGATCGCGGAGAGTTGATCGAGCAGCGCGAGCGCGCGGGTCTGGATCTCCTCCACGTCGACGGCATCCGTCTTGACCGGAGCCGCTTTCGCGGACTGGGACGAGGCGGACGAGGAAGTCCGGGTGGTCGCCGATGCGGAACGCGCCGGGCTCTGCGAGGGCGCGGCGCCCGCGTGGCGCTCGGTGACGGCGGCGGCGCGGGGACGCAGCGCCTTGCGGACGAGCGCCGGGTCGGGTTGCTCCGCGAGGCGGATGTCGTTGAGTGCACGACGGGCCTCACGAGCGGCGAGGCGGTGCTCGTACTCCTCCTCGTCGTCGGATTGCAGGGTGCCGCCGATGGGACGCAGTCCGTACATGCCCATGAACTTTCGGGCCTCGTCGATGACGGCTTCATGCTTACGGCAAGTGGCGCAGCGAGGTTCGTTGCGGAAGAGTTCGACCGAATCGGTGTCACCGCACCAGACGCACGCACCCGGCGACCATCGTCGGACCGTTCGAATCGTCGCGTTTTCCATAGGGGTTTCGAGAGTTTGCGCGTCGGTCACGAGGTGCCACTTTAGGGGAAAGTGTTGTTACGCCGGGGAGGGGGGTCTTCTGCGACCTGCGGTGATTTCGCGTTACAGTGACGAAGATCATTTCCCGGTTCGGGGCGCCCTCAAACCTTTGCGCCGCACTGCATTTCCATACCACCCGGTTTGTCGTGTCAGGGTGCTGTGGCTGCGGCGAGCCACCGCACCAACGGCCGGAACTCCCGCCATGCCGAACGCACTTCGTCGAGGGTGCGCGGGGTGTCTATCCAGGGCGGTGAGATCTCGCTGCGGCCCGCCCAGAGGGACCGGTGCCGCATCAGTTCGATGCGGGGATGGTCGCTGTCCACACCGCGGGGACGGGACGCGAGACGATCACCACCGATCTCGTATCCGGACCGTTCGAGACGACGCACGATCCGGCCGAGCTCCCGTCCGCGACGCTCGTCGTCGACGGCCGCCCGGTAGCCGGCGATCTGTGCGGACGACCCGCGGAACAGGCCGCCGGACACCCGTAGGCCCGCGGCGTCGATCTCGACGTAGTAGCCGACGCTCTGTGCGACGGAGACGAATCCACCCTGATGGGTCTTGTACGGCAGTTTGTCCTTGCTGAACCGCACGTCGCGGTACGGGCGGAAGGCCTTGCCTTCACCGAACTCGTCTTCGAGGTCGGCGAGCAGGGCAAGCATGGGGCCGCGCACGCAGTCGTCGTAGACGGCCTTGTGCGCGGCCCAGAATGCTTTGCTGTTGTCGGCCTCGAGATCGTCGTAGAAGTCGAGTGCCGCGACGGGGAATCCGGTGAACACCCCGACAGTCTGCCCCGCCGTGGAGCGGAGGGTCAGGCGACCCCGTTGAACAGCGAGGTCACCGAACCGTTCTCGAACACCTCGCGAATGGTCTGCGCGAGCAGCGGAGCGATCGACAGCACGGTGAGGGTGTCGAACTGCTTCTCCGGTGGGATCGGCAGCGTGTTGGTGACGATGACCTCCTTGGCACCGCAGGCGGCGAGGCGCTCGGCGGCCGGGTCGGAGAGCACGCCGTGGGTGGCCGCGATGATGACGTCGCCCGCACCGGCCTCCTTCAGGATCTTCACCGCGCCGGCGATGGTGCCGCCGGTGTCGATCATGTCGTCGATGAGGATGCAGGTGCGGCCTTCGACCTCACCGACCACCCGGTTCGACTTGACCTGGTTGGGCACGAGCGGGTCGCGGGTCTTGTGGATGAACGCGAGGGGTGCGCCGCCGAGGGTGTCGGCCCACTTCTCGGCCACACGCACACGACCGGAGTCGGGGGAGACCACGGCGATGTTCTCCACGCCGTACTTGCCGCGGATGCACTCGGCGAGCTGGCCCTGTGCGTGCATGTGATCGACCGGGCCGTCGAAGAAGCCCTGGATCTGATCGGTGTGCAGGTCGACGGTGATGATGCGGTCCGCGCCGGCGGTCTTGAGCAGATCGGCGATCAGGCGGGCCGAGATCGGCTCGCGGCCGCGGTGCTTCTTGTCCTGACGGGCGTAGGGGTAGAACGGCAGGATCGCGGTGATCCGCTTCGCGGAGCCACGCTTGAGCGCATCGATCATGATGAGCTGTTCCATGACCCACTGGTTCAGCGGGTAGGGATGGCTCTGCAGCACGAAGGCGTCCGAACCGCGCACCGACTCCTCGAACCGCACGAACGTCTCACCGTTCGCGAAATCCCGGGCCGTCTGCGGAGTGAGAGGGACGCCCAGTTCCTTCGCGACCTGCTCTGCCAGCTCGGGATGGGCCCGGCCGGCGAAGAGCATCAAGTTCTTCTGGTTGTCGATCCAATTGGTCACTGGTTCTGGCCGTCCTTCTGCCGATCGTGGTCGTGCTGCTGCTGTGCTTTCGATGCTGCCTCGGCAGCCGGGGTGCCGGCGCGGTTTCGCTGGACCCATCCCTCAATATTGCGCTGTGGCGTGCCCGACACCGCCAGCGCCCCCGGAGGAACGTCGCGGCGGAGCACCGTTCCGGCTCCCGTGTAGGCACCGTCGCCCACCGTGACGGGCGCGACGAACATCGTGTCCGATCCCGTCCGGACGTGGGATCCCACCACGGTGCGGTACTTCTTCACCCCGTCGTAGTTGACGAACACACTCGACGCTCCGATGTTGGAATGATCGCCGATCTCGGCGTCTCCCACATAGGTGAGATGGGGAACCTTCGAGTGCGCGCCGATCTGCGCGTTCTTCGTCTCGACGAAGGTGCCGAGTTTGCCGCACGCGCCGAGTTCGGTGCCGGGACGCAGATAGGTGAACGGACCCACCGACGCCTGCGCGCCGATCACCGAGTCGGAGCCGTGCGTGCGCACGACGGTCGCCCCGGCGCCGACCTTCACATCGGTGAGGGTCGTGTCGGGTCCGATCTCCGAGTCGTCGGCGACGATCGTGCGGCCGTGCAACTGCACGCCGGGATGGAGGACGACGTCGCGGCCCAGCACGACGTCGACGTCGATGCGCGTCGAGGCGGGGTCGACCACCGTCACACCCTCGCGCATCCAGTGCTCGAGCAGGCGCCGGTTGAGTTCGGTGCTCAGTGCTGCGAGCTGGACGCGGTCGTTGACGCCGGACACCTGCACGGCGTCGTCGACCTGCAGACCGCGCACCACCAGGCCGTCCTCACGGGCGATGCCGACCACATCGGTCAGGTACAGCTCTCCCTGGGCGTTCGCGCTGTCGAGCCGGCCGATGGCGGTGCGCAGATGCTCGGCTTCGAAGGCGTAGACCCCGGTGTTGATCTCGGTGACGGCACGCTGCTCGTCGGTGGCGTCCTTCTCCTCGACGATCTGTGCGACGTCGCCGGCCTCGGTGCGGATGATGCGGCCGTATCCGGTCGGCCGGGGCACGATCGTGCTGAGCACGGTCACTGCGGCAGGTGCGGGCTGCGTGTGGGCGTCGAGCAGGGACCGCAATGTGGAGGGTGCGAGGAGGGGGACGTCGGCTGCGGTGACCACGACGGTTCCCGAGAAGCCTGCGGGCAGGGCCTCGAGGCCGCACTCGACGGCGTGACCGGTGCCCTTCTGTTCCTCCTGGACCGCGATGTCGATGTCGCGTCCGAGTTCGCGCGCGATCTCCGTGACGGCACCCGCGACCTGTTCGCGTTCGTGACCGACCACCACGACGAGGTGATCGGGGGCGAGTTCGGCGGCGGCGTGCAGGGAATGCGAGAGCATCGTGCGCCCGCCGAGGGCGTGCAGAACCTTCGGCGTCTTCGACCGCATCCTTGTTCCTGCTCCGGCTGCCAGCACGACGATCGCGGTCTGCACCTGCATGTAGCTCCCTCGACACGTTTCCGGCACGCCCGGCCCCCTGCGTGTACCGGGGGGAGCGCGGCGGCTCCCCGGGACGGTTCCCGCTCCGCCGCCAGGACTCGAACCTGAACTATCTGAACCAAAATCAGAGGTGCTGCCGATTACACCACGGCGGACTGCCACACCCCCGCGGCGGGACCGGCGGGCGTGCGCCCCCGATCCTCGCACGAGACGGTCTCCACGTCGAACCTGGGGGTCGCGCGAGTGGGAGTCGATAGGCTGGCGGACGATCGACCCGGTCACCGGCCCCATCGACCACGGCCTCGGGTAGAAGGAGGACACGTGTCGCAGGCACCGCAGAAGCGGTCGGAACGCTCTCCGCGGATCCGGATGACGGGAACGCAACGTCGCGAACAGCTCATCGAGATCGGCCGTGCGCTCTTCGCCGAGCGGGGTTACGAGGGTGCATCCATCGAGGAGATCGCCCAGCGTGCCCAGGTCTCCAAGCCGGTCGTCTACGAGCACTTCGGCGGGAAGGAAGGGCTGTACGCGGTCGTCGTGGACCGCGAGATGACCATCCTGATGTCGATGGTCACCGAGAGCCTCACCCGTAACCGTTCGCGTATCCGGGTCGAGCGCGCGGCCCTCGCCCTGCTCACCTACATCGAGGAACGCACCGACGGTTTCCGGATCCTCGTCCGCGACTCGCCGATGTCCGCGGAGGAGGGCACCTATTCCAGCCTGCTCAACGAAGCGATGCGACAGGTGGGCGAGCTGTTGTCCGGCGATTTCTCGCGCCGGGGCCTGAACCCCGATTTCGCCCCGCTGTACGCGCAGGCGCTCGTGGGCATGGTCGCCACCACCGCGACGTGGTGGCTCGATCGCCGCACTCCGTCCAAGGAGGATGTCGCGGCTCACCTGGTAAATCTGTGCTGGAACGGGCTGATGGCGCTGGAAGCGGACCCGAAGCTCGGTGAACCGCCCAATTCCGACTAGTTGTTTCGTTTCACGGCGGTCTTCCCTCTACCCGCGGGTAAGTCGCGTTATCGTTTGGGTAATCCCGTGAGAAGGCAGGCAGTGGTGGGACGACAAGTACGCGCCGAGGTGACGCGCGAATCGGTGTTGCAGGGCGCAGCGACAGTGTTCGTGCGCGACGGGTACGCGGACGCGAACCTCGGGGCCATCATCGAGGAGGCCGGCGTCACCAAGGGGGCGCTGTACTTCCACTTCGGCTCCAAGGAAGAACTGGCGCGCGGTGTCATCGACGCCGGTCACCTGCGATTCGCCGCCGCCGCCGCATCGAGGATGGACCGTCGTTCACCCGCCTTCGAGACCATGATCGATCTGTCCGTGCTGCACGTCGACATGTCCGAGTCCGACCCGGTGGTGCGCGCGATGTTCCGTCTCCTCTTCGAGATCGGGGATTACCGGGGCACCGAGCACCGGCCGTTCGAGGTGTGGCAGCAGACGCTCGAGGATCTGGGGCGCAGAGCGGCCGAGGAGGGCGACCTGGTGGAGAGTATCTCGCCGCGCGCCGTCTCCTTGCTGATGCTCGAGCAGGCGATGGGCGCCCGGATCGTCGCGAACGCCCTCGAGACGACCGAACGTCTCGCGGAACAGACCGGTGCGATGTGGCGCATGACCCTGCCCGCCCTGGTGCCGGAGGGCAAACTCGAATACTTCAAACAGTTCGTGGAGCGCCGGCTGCGGTTGCAGTCGTGAGGTTCGGCCCGTTTTCCGCCGACGAGGCCCCCGCGGCGCTGGCACGACTGCTCGACGAGTGCGGTCCCGACACCGCGGTGACGATCGGTGCAGTGCCGCCGCTGCTGACGATCGCTCAGGCCGCCGACGTACTCGGTCGCTCCCGCCGATATGTCGCCCGCCTCGTGGACACCGGTGCCCTCGCCGCGGACTTCCACGGGCTGCACCGCAGGGTGTCCCGGCCCGACGTTCTCGCACTCGCGGCGCAACAGGCGCAGGTGGTCACGGCGGTGCTCGACGGACTTGCCGACCTCACCCGCCGCGAGGGACTGTACGACCCGTTCTGACCACCGCCCGAGGGGCCGACGATTCGACGAGGGGTGACGATGCCGGTGCGAGTGGTGCTCGGCGCGACGGTGCTCGCCCGTCCCCGGCTGCGGGATGTGGCCCTCGCTTTGGCCGAAGACGGCCTGTACCAACCCTATTGGAGTGACGGGATCATCGCGGAGGTCGACCGGCGGCTACCCGAGGAGCTGCTCCGCCCCGCCCGCGACTTCCTCTTCGCCGAACTCGACCGCGCCTTCCCCGAAGCCAGGGTCGTCTGGCCCACCACCGTGCTGCGCGAAGTACCGCACGTGACGGGACCGAGAGAGGCACACGTGACATCGGTGGCACTGTTGTGCGACGCCGACGCCGTGATCACCGCCGACCCGGCGCTCACCCGAGCCCTCGAACGCTCCGAGATCGAAGCGTGGACCCCCGACGCGTTCGTCACCTTCGCCCTCGACGCGGATCCCGCTCGCGCCCGCCGGGCACTCCTGAGAATGGTCCGGCGACGCTGGCTCACTCCCGAGGACGCGCGCCGCGAACCCGGCGACGACGAACTGCTCGTGCGACTGGCGGCCTGGGCGAAGCGTGAGCTCGGCGACAGCAGCGCAGATCTCCTCGCACCCCCGGCGCGGTGACGACGCTCGCGCCCCGGCGCGGTGACACTCGTCGCGCCCCGGCGCGGTGACGCACGGGGGACACCGGAATAGACTCGACACGGTTCTCGTCTCACACTCAGGAGCGCATTCCTTGTCTGCTGTGCCCCCGGCCGCTGTCCCACTGTCCGGATTGGCGCGGATCGCGCTGGCCGACGACCGACTGCGCAGGATCGGTGAGCTCGCCGGTTCCGCCGAACAGGAGATCGTCGCGCCGCCGGCCGTGCGTCCGTTCGTCGCAGCCGCCCTGGCCGAGAAAGCGCCCTTGCTCGTGGTCACTGCGACCGGGCGCGAGGCCGACGATCTCACCGCGGAGCTCGCCGAGATGCTCGGCGATGCCGTCACGCAGTTCCCGTCGTGGGAGACCCTGCCGCACGAACGGTTGTCGCCGAGTGCCGACACCGTCGGGCGGCGACTGCACGTCCTGCGCCGCCTCGCCCGTCCCGACGACCGCGATCTCGGACCCGAACTGAGGGTCGTCGTCGCCACCGTGCGTTCGCTGGTGCAGCCGATGGCCCCCGGACTCGGCGAGATCGATCCCGTCACGTTGAAGGTCGGTACCGAACACGACTTCGACGAGCTCGTCGCGCGGCTCGTCGAGCTCGCGTACACCCGCGTCGACATGGTCGGCAAGCGTGGTGAGTTCGCCGTGCGCGGCGGCATCCTCGACGTCTTCCCTCCGACCGCCGATCATCCGGTTCGCGTCGAGTTCTGGGGCGACGAGGTCACCGAACTGCGGCCGTTCTCCGTCGCCGACCAGCGTTCGATCTCCGAAGTGGACGTGCCGGTGCTCGTGGCGCCGCCCTGCCGCGAACTGCTGCTCAGCGACGAGGTCAAGGCCCGGGCCGCGCAGCTCGCCCAGGACAACCCGGCCGACGCGGCGCTCGTCGAGATGCTCGACAAGATGGCCGACGGTATCCCCGTCGAGGGTATGGAAGCGCTGCTGCCGGTACTGCAGCCGGGAGAGCTGCAATTGCTCACCGAGGTCGTGCCGGCCGGGACGCACGTGCTCGTCTGCGATCCCGAGAAGGTCCGCACCCGGGCGAGCGATCTCGCACGCACCGGACAGGAATTCCTCGAGGCGTCGTGGACCGCCGCTTCGCTCGGCGGTGCGGCGCCGCTCGACACCTCGAATCTCAACGACGTGGACGGCAGGAAGCTCGATCTCGGGGCGTCGGCGTACCGGTCGTTGCGTCAGGTGCGCGAGGCCGCGCAGGCGTCCGGAACCCCGTGGTGGACGTTGAGTCCCCTCGCGTCGGGTTCCGAGACCGAGCTTGTGCTCGACGTGCAGCCGGCGCCCGAGGTCCGCGGTTCCGAAGATCTGCTGTCGATGCTGTTCGTGAACCTGCGTGCGCACGTCACCGCGGGCGGGCGTGCGGCGATCGTGGTCGCCGGATCGGGTACCGGGCAGCGGATCCTCGAGCGGCTGAAGGAGAACGACGTTCCCGCCGCGAAACTCGAGCCGGGTGCGGAGCCGGTTCGCGGGCAGGTCGGTGTCATCCGTGGATCCCTGCACGACGGTCTGGTACTGCCCGGCAACGACGACAATGTGGTGCCGGGACTGGTGATCGTCACCGAAGCCGACCTCACGGGCAACCGCGTCGTCACCGAGGGACGCAAGACTCCCGTCAAACGCCGCAACCAGGTCGACCCGCTCGCACTGAACGCGGGCGACTTCGTCGTCCACGACCAGCACGGCATCGGCAAGTTCGTGGAGATGGTCGAGCGGACGGTCGGCGGTGCCCGGCGCGAATATCTGGTCATCGAATACGCACCGGGCAAGCGCGGCCAGCCCGGCGACAAGCTGTTCGTCCCGATGGAACAGCTCGACCAGCTCTCCCGCTATGTCGGAGGCGAACTCCCGTCGGTGAGCAAGCTCGGCGGATCCGACTGGGCGAACACCAAGCGCAAGGCACGCAAGGCGGTTCGCGAGATCGCCGGTGAGCTCGTGCGGCTCTACGCGGCGCGGCAGGCCTCGCCCGGACACGCCTTCGCTCCCGACTCGCCGTGGCAGAAGGAGATGGAGGACGCCTTCCCCTTCACCGAGACCCAGGACCAGCTCACGGTGATCTCCGAGGTCAAGGCGGACATGGAGAAGCCGGTTCCGATGGACCGCGTCGTGATCGGCGACGTGGGTTACGGCAAGACCGAGATCGCCGTGCGTGCCGCCTTCAAGGCAGTACAGGACGGCAAGCAGGTCGCGGTCCTCGTCCCGACGACTCTGCTCGCGCAGCAGCACCTGCAGACCTTCACCGAGCGGATGGCGGCCTTCCCCGTGACGGTGAAGGGACTGAGCCGGTTCACCGATCCGGCCGAGTCGCGGGCGATCGTCGAGGGCATGGCGGACGGCACGGTCGACATCGTGGTCGGTACCCATCGGCTGCTGCAGACCGGGATCCGCTGGAAGGACCTCGGTCTGGTGATCGTCGACGAGGAACAGCGCTTCGGCGTCGAACACAAGGAACACATCAAGGCGCTGCGTACGCACGTCGACGTGCTCACCATGTCTGCGACACCGATCCCGCGCACACTCGAGATGAGCATGGCCGGGATTCGCGAGATGTCGACCATCCTCACCCCGCCCGAGGAGAGGCATCCGATCCTCACCTATGTCGGCGCCTACAACGACAAGCAGGTCGCCGCTGCGATCCGCCGCGAGTTGTTGCGTGACGGTCAGGTCTTCTACGTGCACAATCGGGTGAGCTCGATCGACAAGGCCGCCAAGCGGCTTCGCGATCTCGTCCCCGAGGCGCGGATCGCCGTGGCGCACGGCCAGATGAACGAGGACACCCTCGAGAAGACCGTCCAGGGATTCTGGCAGCGGGAATTCGACGTTCTCGTGTGCACCACGATCGTCGAGACCGGTCTCGACATCTCGAACGCGAACACACTCATCGTCGAGCGGGCGGACGCGCTCGGCCTGTCGCAGCTGCACCAGTTGCGTGGGCGCGTCGGGCGCTCGCGCGAGCGCGGATACGCGTACTTCCTGTACCCGGCCGAGAAGCCGCTCACCGAGACGGCATACGACCGGCTCGCCACGATCTCCCAGAACTCCGACCTCGGTGCCGGTATGGCCGTCGCGATGAAGGACCTCGAGATCCGTGGCGCCGGTAACGTTCTCGGCGCCGAACAGTCCGGGCATGTGGCGGGAGTCGGATTCGACCTGTACGTGCGGCTCGTCGGTGAGGCCGTCGAGGCGTACCGGGCCGCGGCGGACGGCCGGACCGTCACGACGGACGAAGCGCCCAAGGAGGTGCGGATCGATCTTCCGGTCGACGCGCACATCCCCGCCGACTACGTCGCATCCGATCGGCTGCGGCTCGAGGCCTACCGCAAGCTCGCCGCCGCGAACGACGAGGCGGCGATCGCCGCGGTCGTCGACGAACTCGTCGACCGGTACGGTCCGCTTCCCGACGAGGTGCAGCGCCTGGTCTCCGTCGGCCGGTTGCGGTTGCTGTGCCGCGAGTACGGCCTGGAGGAGGTCGCGGTCACCGGGACGCAGATCCGGATCTCTCCGATGGACCTGCCCGATTCGAAGCAGATGCGGCTCAAGCGCCTCTACCCCCGCGCCCAGTACCGTGCGACGAGCGGCCTCGTGCAGCTCCCGATCCCGAGGACGGGCGGCGTCGGATCCGATCGGGTCCGGGACGTGGCGCTCCTGCAGTACATCGCGGACTTCCTGCTCGCACTCGACGGAAAACCGCAGGGCTCGGTGGATCTGACCAGCGCGGTCTCGGTGCATGCATGAGCGACTACACCGCTCTTCGCGACGCCGCGGTTGTGATGGACCGGCTCTGGTCCTTCGGCGGCTGGGAGGTCACCCAGACCCACGAGAGTCTCCGTCGCTATCTCGTCGAGGAGACCTACGAGGTACTCGACGCCATCGAGTCGGGGGATCCGGACGAACTCCGTGAGGAGCTCGGCGACCTGTTGCTCCAGGTCCTGTTCCACTCGCGTATCGCCGAGGCGGACGGCCGGTTCACCGTCGACGACGTGGCCGCCACGCTCGTGGCGAAGCTCGCCGCCCGGAATCCGCACCTGACCAACGGTCACACCGGCCCGGTCGACGTCGCGGAACAGGAAGCCGCCTGGGAGGTCGCGAAGAAGGCGGAGAAGGCCCGCGCGTCGTGTCTCGACGGGATCGCCAGGGCGCAACCGGCTCTCGCACTCGCACAGAAGGTGTACGAGCGGGCCACCCGCGCCGGGTTGCCGGACGATCTCGTACCCGACGAGATGCGCACCGTGCGTGTCCTCGGTGCGGCCGATGCCGAGGCGTCGCTGCGCGCCGTGGTCCTGTCCTTCGCCGATCGTGTCCGGGCTACCGAACGTGCGGCGGCTGCGGACGGCACGGGCGGGGACGCGCTGACGGCGGAGGCGTGGCGTCGGTACTGGACGGAGTCGTCACCGGGATGACGTCGACCCGCCGCCCGGGGAATCCCATCGCCGGAGTGCGAGGGTGAGGGCGAGGCGGCCTGTGCGGGGTGCCAGCCCGCGCAGCCCGTTCTCGCGCAGGCCGAGTACGCGGCACAACACCACGGTGCGTGCGGGAATCCGCGCGGGGGCGCAGACCCGGCACGCACCGGGGCGGTGACCCAGCAGATCGGTGCAGGCGTCCGCGAGTCCGGCCTGATATGCGTAGCGGCTGATCGCAACCCCCGAACGGCGGACGGAGTCGCTCGCGTTGCGTGGTGCCCGGCGTACTTCCGCCAGCGCCAGCATGCTCAGGTCTTCGTCCGAATCACCCACGGCAAGAGCAACTCTCGTTTCGAGCGAATCCGTCAGTCGCCTCAATCCCGAGGCCTTGCCGATCTCGCGCGGCACGAAATCCGTCTGGCTCTGTCCCCGGACTGCGCGAACCGCCCCGTCGGTCGCGGCGGTCACGCCGGCGGTGAGATCGGCGGGAAGCGGACCATGTGCGGAGCGGGCACGGACGGCGAACCGGTACCGTTCGTCGATCTCGACCCCGCCGAACTCGCGGAGGAAGGCGCGGGCACGGTCCACCGCTGCGACCGCTGCGGCCGAACGCAGATCCGTCCACCGATCACCCGTCGCGTCGTAGACGACGGTGCCGTACTCGGCGACACCGCCCGCCAGTCCGAAACGGCGGCAGAGATCGATCACGTCGTCGAGGCACCTGCCCGTCACCGGCACCGGCCGGTAGCCGTGCGCGGTGAGTGCCCTCAGGCAGACGGCTCCGAGTGGCGTCGTGCACGGATAACCCAGAGGGGACGTCTCGAGTACGCCGTCGAGGTCGACGGCGCACAGCGGACCGGCAGGACGGACCGCCGAGCGCGGCGCAGGGACGACGGCCGAGAGATAGCTGTGCACGGCCGCGGCGGAACGGACGGCGGTGACGGAGGGAGCGATCTCACCGGTACGGCCCAGCCGCCAGAGCAGGGCCAGCCGGTAGAGGAGCCACCTCTCGTCGTCGACCACTTCTCCGGTGCGCGCGGTGTAGGACCGGCGGAGGGTGCGCTCGAACTCGTCGTCCCGGCAGTCGAGGGCAGCACCGGCCAGATCGAACACCGAGTCGTAACAGGTCATCTCGAGATTGCTGAAGGACTGCTGGTGGAAATGCACCTTGTGCGCAGGCCCCGTCGGCGACGAGCGGCGCCAGTACCGCGTGTGCGTCTGACCGTCGGGGACGCTCGGGCTCTCGGTTCGGAGAAGGCCACGGGTGATCCGGTCGAGCAGCACGTATCGACCGAGGGGAGCGAGTCGCCCGAACATGCTGCCGAGCAGGAGCGCCGCAGCCGACGCCGAGGTGCCGCGACCTCTCAGGTGTGCGCTGCGGTCGTGCGGAACCCGCAGGGCGCGAGCGCGATCGGCGACGTATCCGGCGACCGACTCGGCGAGTGCGAGCGCATCCCCGGAGATCTCGGATCCGGGAGCCCAGTCGCGATAGAGCAAACCGTCCACGACCCCGTAGATTCGCGGGACGTGACTTCCCAGAGGAGTGGCGACGGCGACCGCATGGCGGCCGAAATAACCCAGGCCGGCTCCTTCCACGAGGAGTTCGCGTCGTGACGTCCCCGACTCCGTGGAGACGGTGACCGAGAAGCGGGCGCGTACCCGGGCCCGGTTGTCGCCGGGCAGACGGCGTGGCCCCGATGCGACGACGTGATGTCCGGGACCGAGCATCTCCGCGAGGGCGTCCGCGACCGCGCGGCGAGTCAGGCGATGGTGCACCGACCATCGTGTCCACGGCAGGTACACCCCGGGCAGGCTCGCCAGCGCCGGGGGAGGCATCGCACCGGCGAGAGCGGCTGCGACGACCACCCGGTGTCTCGGGACGCCGAGTGCCAGCACCGCCCGCACCGTCTCCGAGATCGCACCACCGGTGACGGGAGGATCGTCGACGACGAGGATCGTGGCTCCCTCGGCGGCGGCCTTCCTCAGGGTGGAGGCTTCCGTGCGCTCCCACGGCCGTCCTGGGCGATGGCTCGTCACGTCGACGTCGGGCCCACCTCTCTGCTCGAGGCTCGCGGCGAGCAGCGGTGCGAGATAGCTACCCGAGGTCCGGACTCCGACGACACACACCCGGGGCGAGGAATCGGATCGCTCGAGGAACCGTCGTGCGAGTTCGACCATGTCGTCGGGATGCTGGTCGAAGCTGCGGAAACACGAAGGTACCCGCAGCACGTCGGGTGCGAGGTGCACGACCTCGTCGAGGGAGCGATCGAGTTCGGCCGGCAGGGAAGGCGGGCGGTGGAGGTGGTCGACCACGGTGTGTGCCAGGGCGAGCGTTGCGGTTGCAAGGTGCGTCCGGAGTCGTCGTACCCGTTGCCGGCGCATCGCGGCCACCGGTGCGGACATGCCGGCTGCCGCGGCGTGCGCGACGCGACCGGCGGCCCTGATCGCAGGAGACTCGGTGTGCCGCAGATGCTCTGCTGCCCGGAAGAGCTGCATAGGGTCGGGTTGCAGACCGTCCTCGACCATCTGTGTCAGTCCGACGGCGAGCAGGTAGGCGTCCAGCCAGTCCTCGTCCCGCAGGGCGTGCCGCAACAGCCGGGCGAGTTCGGGGGCCGTGAAGAGCAGGTCGACGGCGGTCAGCCGGTCGGGGGGAGGAGTGACGGATGTGAGCGAGGACAGTTCACAGCTCATGACCGTTGCCTGCCCGCCGTTGGTGCAGGGCGAGGGAACCGCGTTCGACGGTGCGCCGCAGGGCGACGAAACCGCGTCCGAGACTCGACAGGGGGAGTCCTTCCCATGCCACTTCGGGAGTGGGGTGGACGACGCCGCCGAACCGGCGTTTGACGTGTTCGAGGCCGGAGACACCCCCCGTCTGGCCCATGTCGAAGATGCGGCACCCGAGCCGGCAGGCGTGCTCGATCGCGCTGACCTGCAGCAGTTCGTGTGCGCGCAGATTCCCGGCGAGATCCCGGTCGCTGTAGGCGCGCCAGCCCATGCCGACCCCCTCGTGGTAGACCGCATACGCGGCGGCGACGGGAACACCGTCGAGAGAGGCGACCCAGATCCGGCTCTGCTCCCCGAAGACCCGTGCGACCGTCTCGAATCGGCGCAGCGGTTCGCGTCGCCTGCCCAGTCGGCGCGCGAGCGCGAGCGGCATGTTCCGTTCGACCGCCCGCCGATCCAGCCAGCGCAGATAGACGTCGTAGAAGTCGGCGACCGACTGTGGTGAACTGCCGCACTCGATCACCAGTCCCGCCTCGGCCGCCTTGCGCCGGGCATTGCGGATTCCCGATCGTGCCTTCGGCGAGAAGCGCGTCTCCCAGACGGCGTCGAAGCCGCCGTCCAGATCGAGGATGTACGTTGCCGAAGTTCCGGTGTCGCATCGGCGAGGGAGCCGGGCGCCGTGGCGGGACATGGCTTCCGACCAGGAGGGCACGGCCGAAAAGCCGGGCCTGATCATGATGCGCGCGCCGGAGGTCGCCGCGAGATCCGGGGCCACCGCCTCGATGTCCTCGACGGTGACGCCACCGGGCGCGAGGATCCCGCCCACGGACCACCCGTGCGGCATCGACGCGTAGATGTCGAGGCGCGCGGGCAGGCTGGGGAACCGCACGGCCGGTCGCCGCACGAGTGGAACGACCATCCGCCGGCCCTCCCGGGTCTCGTACAGACGGCTCGCGTCGATCCATCCTTCGGAGGCGCAGGCGCACTCGAGCCATTCCGGGATCTGGGACGGCCCGGTGGACGGATCCGCGCGTGCGATTTCCCGCCAGGCATCCCGCGGTGCCGGAGTGGTGACCCGGACAGGGCCGTGGAGACCGGAGAACGTCCGCGTCCGGTAGGGGACGGCGGGGGATTCGGAGTCGAGGATCGATCCGGTCACGATGCACCTTCCGGTTGGTAGACACGGATGTGGTCCACGAGCATCCGTGCCGGGAACTCGGTATCCGAATCGGGCGAGCCGGGCCACTCACCGCCCACGGCCAGGTTGATCAGGAGGAAGAAGGGTTGATCGAAGACCCATCCGGAACCGGCCTCCTCACGTGTGAGGACTCGGGTCGTCTCCCCGTCGACCTGCCAGGCGATGCGATCCGGTGACCATTCGATTCCGTAGGTGTGCCAGTCCGTCACGGACTGCCCGGGCGGCAGGATGTGTTCGGCTCCGAAATGCAGTCCGGGTCCGTGGGCGTGCTGCTCGACCTCGTCGTCGCGGCGTCCCACGACCTCCACCACGTCGATCTCCCCGGCTTCGGGATGGCCCACCTCGTCGATGTTCCGGCCCAGCAGCCAGAAGGCAGGCCACAGTCCGGTTCCGACAGGCAGCTTCATCCTGGCGTCGAATCGTCCGTACTGCTGGTCGAATTCGATCACTTCGTCGGACCTGCGGGAGGTCAGCTTGCCGCTGGTGTACCGGCAGCGGCCGTACCAGCAGGTGTGGCCCTCCGATCCTTCCCTGGCTTCGATCACGAGGTGCCCGTCTCCGTCGAGGAAGGTGTTGTCACCGTCCGTGTAGTACTGCAGTTCGTCGTTCCCCCAGCCTGTTCCACCGTCGTCCGGGACCCACACGGACGGGTCCGGTGGTGCTCCCGCCGGACCGTCGAACTCGTCGCCGAAGGTCTGTGCCCACCCCTCGGTCGAGACGGAGGTCGCCGGGGGAGCCTCCCCGATCCTCGTCGAGGCGGTGGTCGGCCCGCAGGCCGTGAGAGCGACGAGCAGGACGAGTGCCCGGGCCGCCCGGACGGGCCGCCGGCCGGCGCGGTGGCGCCCACTTCGGCGACGAGCAAGCCTGCGTGATTCGTGCATTCCCGGCCCCCTCATATCCGCGCCACGGCAATGCCACGCGGTGTGGCGGCAAAACTGTCGGAGCGCACCGGAAGCAGGGTGGAGGTGTCGATCACGGTGACGTCGTTCGAATACATGTTGGTGACGTAGATGCGGGATCCGTCGGCGTTCGCGGCCAGTCCGTCCGGTGCTTCCCCGGTGGGGATCGGTCTCCCGACCACCTTCCGGGTCCGCGCGTCGACGATGCGGACGTCGTTCGAGTTCTGCGATGCCACGTAGACCCTCCTTCCGTCGCCGCTCACGAGAACGGCACTGGGAAAGTCCCCGACAGGTATCGGATCACCGATCGTCGTCCGCGTCCGCGTGTCGACGACCGTCACGTCCCCCGCATCCTGTCCGGCCACGAACACTCGGGTGCCGTCGGGGCTCACGGCCAGCTGGGCGGGTGCCCGGCCGACCCCGATCGGATTGCCGACCACGGCCCAGGCGGCCGTGTCGATCACACGCACGTCGTTCTGGTAGATGCTCGACACATAGAGTCGTCCCCCATCGCGGGAGAGAGCCAGGCCACCGGGTGCGTCCCCGACCGGCAGCGGAACACCGACCTGCTCGCCGGTGCCGGTGTCGTAGGCGCGCACGTCGTCGGTCTCGCCGCCGGCGACGTAGAGGCGGCTGCCGTCGGGTGAGACGGCGAGTCCGGCCGGATAGGTGCTCACCCGGATCGGGTCACCGATCGCGCGCCCCGCGGCCGTGTCGACGACCGTCACATCGTTCGAGAGGGGACTCGACACGTAGGCCCGGCGGCCGTCGGCGCTCACCGCGACGTCGGACGGTGCGGTCCCCACGCCGATCGGGTCGCCCGCAGGTTCGAGACCGTCGGCAGTGTGGATGCGGAGATCACTCGACTGCGCATTCACGACGAGAACGTATTCGCCCTCGGCCAGGGGTGCCCGATCGGGCGGGCGGGACTCGGTCGTGCACGCGGCGAGCGTCGTCAGCAGCACGATCGGTGCGACCAGTCGGACGAGTCTGTCACCGCGCATCGACGAATCCGATCGCTCGTTTGACGTATCCGCGCAGCGCCCGGTCGGCCCGGTGGACGGGGACGCGTTCGATCCAGTACTCGGCGTAGTCCACCGGAACCGCACCGAACTGGGCCTTGAAGCGGGAGAGCGTGTGCGACGAGCCGGACTCACCCATGTGATAGGTGCGGCAGCCGGATCGGCACGCGTCCTCGATGGCGATGCGGTGCAGGAGGACGTTGGCGCGGACGGGGGCGGCGAGTTCCTTGTCCATCGCTCCGCGGGTGTAGTGCGCGTTCGCGCCGTCCCGGAGAACCAGGATGGCAGCAGCGGGCCGGCCCTCCACCCACGCGACGGTGATCCGGCATCGCGGACCCATCCGTTCCGCGATCACACGGAACTTGGTCCGAGGGTCGCGGTGACGTCCCCGGAAGCGTGCCAGCCAGAGAGGTTCGTGCTGGGCGCGAGCCCAGCGGTCGAAGGACCGCAGCAGCAGTTCGTAGAAGACCGGCACGAAGCGTCCGGTGTCGTCGGTCTCGACGACGACCCCGCGCTTCTCCGCGCGCCGCACCGAGGTGCGCGTGGAGCCCGCCATACGTTCCGTCCACACCTTCTCGAAACCGCCCTCGAGATCGAGGACGTGCGCGCGTGCCGGGATCGCCGTGACCCCGGCACGGCCCGCGGCCGCCTCCTCCCAGGCGGCCGCGTGCACGGGATTGGGGCGTATCCGCACCCGCAGAGCGGAGGAGTGCTCGAGATCGTCGAGTACACCGCTCACCAGCTCCGGCGTGACCCCCGAGGGGGCGATCAGGCCGCCGAAGCCCCAGCTGCTCGGCATCGACTGCAATATCGCCGGACCCCCGGTGGGATAGGTGCGCCGTACCAGGGGGAGGAGTGCGTGTGTGCCCTGCTGGTTCGTGTACAACCGTCCCGCATCCTGGTATCCGCCGCTGTGCGTCAGCGCGTCCATCCATTCGGGTGACTGGGTGGGGAGTGCGTACGGATCGGCCCGGTGCAGTTCGTGCCACAGGCTCCGGGAGATCTCGCGGCCGGAGGCGAGTCGCTGTGCCGGTCGGTCGGCGGTGGCCGTCACCGTGAGCTCCCCTCGGACACGGTGACTGCGGTGCCGGCCGGTACCACGTCGTCGGTCGTCCGGCGGAGCCACTCGACCGTCAGCTGCAGTCCCTCGCGAATGCTCGTGCGCGGATCCCACTGCAGTGCCGCGCGCGCCGCGCTGCGGTCCAGCGCGATCGCCCGGATCTCACCGGTGCGGCCGCCTTCGAGCCGAGGGGGTTCGGTGCTGCCCACCACCTCGCTCATCAATCGATGCAGATCCGCGGTGGACGTCTGGATTCCGGTCCCGATATTGAAGGTGCCGGTCACCGACGTCGGGGCCGTCGCGGCACGGGCGAAGGCGTCGACCACGTCGCCGACGTAGACGTAATCGCGTGTCGCACAGCCGTCTCCGTAGATCACGGCGGGACGCCCCGCGAGCATCGCCGATCCGAAGATCGCGACCACGCCGGCTTCACCGTGCGGATCCTGCCTCGGGCCGTAGACGTTCGACAGCGCGAGATTGACGGGCGCGAGACCGTACATGCCCGCATAGCACCCCAGATACAGTTCCGCTGCGACCTTACCGGCGGCGTAGGGGGACAGTGGGCATGCCGGAACCTCCTCCCGCACCGGCAGTGTGATCGGCTCGCCGTATCGGGAGCCACCGGAAGCGGCGAAGACGATCCGGCGGGTGCCCGCCTTCCGGCACGCCTCCGCGATGTTGATGGTCCCCAGGACGTTCGTCGCCGCGTCGTGGTACGGGTCGGTCACCGAGCGGCGGACGTCGACCTGGGCGGCCAGGTGGAAGACGACGTCGGGCCGCGTCCCGGCGACCACCGCCTGCAGATCGGGCAGCGAGACGTCCGTCTCGACGAAGGTGAACCGGTTCGACTCGGCGGCGGAGTCGAGGTTCGACGCCCGCCCGGTGGACAGATTGTCGACCCCGACGACGTGGTGCCCCTCGGTCAGGAGACGATCGACGAGGTTCGATCCGATGAAACCGGCTGCACCGGTCACGAGAGTACGCATGGTCATCGACTCCTGTTCTGGGACACGGCGGGCGGTGACGGCTCGCCGGGTTGGTGGAGGAGAACTCCGCGCGAGGATCGAGTGCCGCGGAGACGCCGGTAGGTGCGCCACAGACCCGTCCGCCACCGCTCGGGAAAAGGCGCGATCGGTGCGCCGCGCCCGGACAGCCATCGGGAGAGATCGGCCGCGCTGGTGTCGGAGCGGACGGTGAGCCGTGCGAGGCTCAGTGAACGATCCGTCGTGGAACTGAGCGCGTTGCCCACGGCGCAGGCGGAATTGTGGCCCGCTCGTGCGACCGCGGTGCGCACCCGTGCGGAGTGGAATCCGTGGGGATACGCGAAGCTGGGGACCGACCTGCCCAGATGCTCTTCGAGAAGCCCTTTGCTGCGGCGGATCTCGTCGGCCACGGCCGGAGGGGGCAGGATGTCGAGCTGCGGGTGGGTATGCGTGTGAGCGCCGATCTCGACACCGAATTCGTGCAGGTCGGTCAGCTGGGACCAGGACAGCATCGGTGCGGGAGGGATGTGCAGCGAGGTGGGCGGCCGTCCGCGCAGCGCTCCGGTGGTGACGTAGAGGGTGCTGGAAAGGCGTGCCGACGACAGGACGCCCGCCGCGGACAGGAAGTCCTCGAAGCCGTCGTCGAAGGTCACGATCAGCGGCCGTTCGGGAAGAACGCGATATCCGTTCGCCGCCGCGACGAACTCGCTGACCGTCATGGGCGTGCGTTCGCTCGCCAGCATCGCTTCGACGTGTGTCCGGAAGGTCTCCGGAGTGACGGTGTAGGGCGCGATCCACGACGCCGGATCGGACGAGACCGAGTGGTAGAGCAGAATCGGAACGACGGTCATCGCAGCACCACCTCCTGCGGTGCCGATGTCCGGATCTGCCGGTACGCGGCCGCGGTGGACACGAGGGTCGTCAGTGCCGCCAGTGTCACCAGGCGCGCCTCGGTCGAGGGGTTGTGCGCGAGGGTGAAACCCACGGAGACGAGCAGGAGCGAGAAGATGCTCAGCCCTACCGCCGTCACCACCTTCTCGAGCGCGTACTGCAACGGAAGATGCAGTACGACAGCCCAGCCCGGTGCGAACAGGACGAAAGAGAACACGACGATCGCGCGCACCACGGTCCAGGCCGAACCGGGATCGACGGTCGCCGTACACACTAGGGCGAGGCATCCCGACAGGGCGATGATCCACAGTGCCGGCGACACCTTCCGGGCACGGCGTGCGAGCGCCGAGAGCCGTTCCGAAAGGGGCGCGGGCCCGGGCTCGATGCGGTGCTTCATGAGTCCTCCGGCCGGGGTTGGGTCAGCGTGAAGATGACGGCGTCGGGGTTGCGATAGACGAGTGTGAATCGCGGCGAATCCGCCAGCGTCGTCTCGATGTTCGGCAGTGCGTCGTCGGGCAGATCACCGGACAGCACCATGCCTTCCTGCTGACTGCGGGTGATGATCAGGTAGGCGTGATGGTGGTCGACCGGATTCATCATGTCGGCGAGCGTGTCCGCCGGATCGGCCAGGATCTCCTCGCGGTCCTGGACTTCGAAGCTCGCGAACCACATGTGGTCGTAGAACTCGAAGTTCTCGAAGGCCCATGGGAATCCACTCGACGCCCCGACCACGAGCGAACCGCGTGGAGCCACGCCGTAGAGGAACTCGGAAGCGGCCTTTTCGTCGGCGGTGAAATGGGCGGTCTGCTCCTTGCCGTAGTAGCCGAAGGCGAAGCCCGTCACGAGGAGCACCAGAACCACCGGGAGAACGGCCGGCCGCACGCGGCTTCTCGGGCTGCGGCCGATCCGGCCGGCGAGACGGTCCGGGAAGAACGCGGCCGCCGCGTAGAAGGCGACGAAGGGCAGCCCGAGCAGGTAGACACGGAAGATCATCTCTCCGCCGTAGTCGTTGCTCACGATCAACGGCAGCGGAGCGACGGCGAGCAACGGCAGAGCCAGCTCCCGGCGCCCGAACGATCCTCGCTGTCTCCGGAGACGCCGGACGAGACCGGTCACGGCCAGAAGCCAGATGCCCGCCGAGAGGGCTCGATCGGCCTGGGCGACAACCATCTGGCTGCGGCTTCCCGCATCCAGATCGACGAATCCCGATCCGGCATTACCGCTCGCATCTCCGAGGGCCTCGAACATGCCGGCGATATCGGCGGCGAGCCACGGGCCGGCGATGACGATGTCCCAGGCGAGTGTCATCCCGAGCATCACGAGTGTGAGCACCGCCGTCTTCCGGACACGGAAGACGGCGAGCAACCCGAGTGCACCGACCATCATCAAGGGGGTCAGCTGATGTGTGGGCACCATCGCGGCCATGAGCGGGACGACGGCGAATGCGGCGATCGGCCGGCGGATCGCGGCCGGGACCTCGGGGCGCTGGTAACGCAGGACCAGGGCGAGAACCGTCAGGTAGAGGAAGAAAGCGACCGCCTGCGGCGCGAAGTAGTCCTGGCCGACCCAGGCGCCGAGATAGAAGACGACGAGTGCCGTCCAGATCAGCCGCCTGTCCTCGGTGAACGTCCGGAAGATCAGGAACAGGGGGCCGAGGAGCAGCAGATTGAAGAAGGGCGGGGCCCACGCGGCGTAACCGAGAGCCGAATCGAGTCCGCCCGCTCGGACGAGGGTCGCGTTGGCGTTGAAGAAGGCAGGCCAGAACTGATACGCCGACAATTCGCCGAGACCGGGATCGATGGCGCCGTGGCGCAGGAAGAAGTCCACGATGCCGACGTGCTTCCACGCCCAGGAATACCGCAGCGTCTCGTAGACGAGCGTGGGCGTGGCGTGGAGGACGGCGATCAGCACGAGAACGTGGGCCGCGTACACCCAGGTCGGCGTCGCCGCCCGGCGGATCGACAGGCCGAAGTTCACCAGCAGGACCGCGAGCGCCGCCCAGAAGGTGGCGGGGAGCAGGGGCAGCAATCCGTAGTCGCCCATCCTCCCGGTGTCGATGCGAGGCAGGGAGACCAGCCACAGCGCTGCGGCGATCAGGACGCCGTAGGCGGGATGCCACCGGAACTTCCGCGGAGTGCGTTGCTGGGCAGTGGATGTGGTGCGGAGCATTCCCGCCGTGCGGCCGACCGCATAGCCCGCCGTGGTGGTCGCCACGCCGGCGATCATCGCCAGGGCAGCGCCGATACCGGAGAACCGGCCACGCGCCACCCCTCGGAGTTCACGCGCCACCCCCTTCGGGATCGTGGAGGTCAGATAGCGCTGTTCACTGGACAACGCCCGGCCGGCTCCCGTGCGCGCGCTCACCGCGGCCTTCGACAGGCCTTCGGCGTAACAGCGGGATCGGAAGTACGACCAGGTCGCGCGGTCCTCGCTGACGCTGTGGCGCACACGCGCGGACGGTTCGTGGATGTGTACCCCGCCCGGGCGGCTCTCGGCGAGACGGATGCACAGCTCGGTCTCCTCGCATCCGAGTGGCCGGGTGCCGATTCGGCCCAGTTCGGTGGCGAACCCTCCGGCCGCGACCACCGGTTCCCGGCGCAGCGACATGCTCGCGCCGATCATGTTCCGGACCTGTGCGCGCTCGGTGGGCAGGCCCCGGTAACTGCAGCCGACCACCCAGTCGAACTCCGGAGGGAACCAGCTCGGGCGCGCCACCGCCCAGTCGGCCGCCACCCACCCTCCGACCCCCAGGACGTCGGGATCGGAGTAGGGAGCCGTCATCCGGTCGAGCCAACCGTCTTCCGCGGCAGCGTCGTCGTCGAGGAACACCACGATCTCGCCGGTGGCCGACGCCACGCCGGTGTTGCGGGCGCCGGACAGTCCGGCCTCGTAGACGTTGGGAATCACCGTGACGCCGTGCAGATGGTGCCGCGCACGGGTGAGCAGCGGCTCGTTGTGGTCGATGACGACGATGATCTCGTCGACGGACCGGATCTGTGCCCGGACGGAGTCGACGGCGCGCGAGAGCGAGTCCCAGCGACGGTCGGTATAGGCGCAGATCACCACGGAGGCGGTGATCGTCTGCTCGAGGCGGGAAGTGGGCGCTGCCGTCACGGTGGGCGCTGCCGTCACGAGGTCGACGGAATCGGTGCCGTCCGGGGCGGTGTCCTCGAGGTCGGTACCGATCTCGCGGAGTGCGCGCATCACGGGCAGGCCGTTCAGAATCCACCAGATCCGATCGTCGCGGTGCCCGGTGTTCGTACGGCAGAGACCGGCGACGTGATGGATCCAGACGAGCAGGATCAGCGCTTCGTCGCGGGGCTCCTCACCCCGCAGCGGATCGGGACGGGCCTCGTGTGCGGCGGCGCGGATCCCGCGTTCGGCCTCGGTGAGCCCGCCGGCGCGCAGCCGGCGACCGACGACGTCACCGAACTCGCCGCGTTCGGCGAGGGCGGAGGAGGTCAGCAGCATGAAACAGTCGTCGAGTACGACCGGCAGGTCGCGGCGCGCTCCGCCCCAGTCCACGATGCCGCGGACGGCGCCGCCCTCGGTCACACGCACGTTCCCGGGATGGAAGTCGCCGTGTGTCCAGCCGACCGTCATCACCCGTCCGTCGAGCACTCGGCGCAGGAAGGATCCGAGTTCCTCCGTCACCGGCAGGTAGGAAGGTGAGTGCACGCGGCACATCTCGGACACCTCACGCAACGGCTCGTCCACCCACACGGCCAGGGCGTCGTCGTCGACCACCACGAGTTCTCCGGTGGCGGTGTGCATCTCGTCGATCGTGGAGATCGCGGTGGTGATCGCGCGGTCGCGGAGGCCCGGATCGCCCGCGACCACGGCCGCCAGATCCCTGTCGGGCAGGAACGTCTCGACCGAGGAGGTGGTGGTGGCGTCGGTGTGGAAGGACAGGATCTGCGGTAGGCGGTCCTGCCATCCCCGGAGCCGGTGGTCGCAGTGCAACTCGGCGAGGACGGCACGCTGTGCCCGGAGGTCCGCAGCGGCAGGCTCGGTACGTGCGGTCTTGAGGACGGCGTCGGCACGATGAGGCGTCCGGCCCAGGAACTCGACCCGGAGGTCGGTCTCGGTCGGGACGGACCAGCGGTACGGCCACTCCGCCGTCAGGCCGCTCGGGTCTTCCTCGCTGCCCCGCGATCGTGTGGTACGGGGGCGCCGGAGTCCGGCGAGCGAGGCGAGTCGACGTGACACTCGTTCCGCGAGCCGGGACCTGCGGACCGCGGCGCCCGCGCGGACGGCCGATTCGGGAAGTGCTCGCACGAGGGGGTTGTGGCGGGCACGCGGCCGGTGAAGGTGCGCGGCGTCGACGTTCAACCACAGGTCGCGACGGAATACGAGGGCCAGGGCGATGGTCGTCTGGCTCGTCAGGAAAGCGATACCCGCGCCGGCCAGTCCGAACGGTTCCAGCAGGATCGCGGCCAGGCCGAGAGTGAGGACCATGTTGGTGATCTGGATCGACAGCAGCAGTCGCAGCCTGCGATGTGCCCGGGCGGAACTGATCGCGGTGGCGACCACGATGTTGGGGACGGCCGCCAGAGCCAGCAACCGGAGTACCTCGTCGCCGGCCCGATACTCGGCGCCGAAGATGTGGAGGACGAGCGGCGCGAACACGAGCAGACCGATCACGGCGGGGATCACCAGGCGGGCGCTGTGGACCATCACCTGGCGGGCCTTGCGCGCGAAGTGCGACTGATCGGAGGCGGTCTCGACGACGAGCGACATCCCGAGATTGACGTTGATCAGGTGCAGGGCGTTCGCGATCGCCCAGGCGATGGAGAAATAGGCGGTCTCGACGGAGCCGAGCTGCCAGAGAACCAGGATCGGCATGAGGGCGGTGGCACCGATCGAACACACGGCCCCGATGTAGTCCACCGTCACGAATCGGGAGAGCTGCCCGATCGGCGGGAGTTGTTCGGTGCCGTCGGCCGCGGCGGCGTGCCGGGGGATCGCCCGGAAGAAGATGTACCCGGCCAGGATCGGTACGGACAACAGAAGCGAGGCCGTCCACGACAGGAAGATGCCCGTCGCCGGGACCAGCGCGGCGAACGCCACGACCATGCCGATCTTGACCACGGCGACAGTGACGTTCTCCACCGGGACCAGGGCCGCGCGCCGGAGTCCGGTCAGCACGCCGTCCTGCAGCACGAACAGGGCGGATCCGACCGTGCCGACGACGAAGAGCAACTGGGTGCCGGGATGATCGAGGAACGAGGTCTCCGGTGAGACGATCGGGACGAGCACTACCGTGACCACCGCGACCACGAGTGCGGTCGTGAGGGTCACGAGATATGCCCCACCCACCAGACGCCGGGTGCTGCGACCTGCGGCCGGGACGAACCGCGACATCGCCCCCGCAAGATTCAGCTGTGCGATCGCCGCCGTGAGCATGGCCATGGAGATCGCGGCCGAGTTCGTACCCACGGTCGCCGCGTCGTAGTAACGGGCGACGATCGCCCAGTACACGAATCCGATGGCCGCGGACAGCACCGCGCTGAGCGTCAAGAGCATCCCGTTGCGCAGCAACGGATTCTGCAGATCTCGGAGGAAGGAGCGGGGCACGGCGAATCCGGGGAGAGGGACGTGGAAGGCCGTGACCATCCGCCGTCCGGACGAGATGTCGTTCACCGGCCACCTCTCGTCCCTGTGACCGCTCGCCGGCCGTCCTGGCCGCGTGTCCGCCAGCGGCTCACCAGATAGGCGGCAGGGCCGAACAACACGCCGCGTCGCTCGAGAGTCGCCAGGCCGCCGGGCAGCTTGTCGTAGCGGGCACGGTTGTGTTCCGACGAGGTGCGCAGGATGCGGTCCGCGGCGCGTGGCAGGCGGCGGAGCAAGCCGAACAGTGCCCTGGGGTCACGGGCGATCGAACTGGCGACGAACGCCCCGAGTCCGACGCCGTATCCGTAGGCCTGATTGCGCAGCGCGCTCATGTCACGGTGATGCCGGTGCCAGACGACGGCTCCGGGCTGGTAGACCAGCCTGTGCCCGGCGGTGACGACACGGAAGAACCCGGCGAGGTCGTCGCCGCCGCGCGCGAACGTACCGGCGCCGATGGCGGGATCGAATCCGCCGAGTTCCCGCAGGATGGCGGTGTCGAACGCCATGTTCGCCCCGGATCCGAATTGCCCTGCCGTGAAGGGGAAGAGAGGGTCGGAGGAACGCTCACGGCGGTCGAAGACGCGCATCTCGAAGCCCTTGTCGAATCCGCCGTGCTGTTCGAGCAGAAGCTGGGCGGGGGTCTCGAGCTGGGCCGGAAGAATCAACCCGGTCACGCATCCGACGCCGTCGGTGGACGCGAAGGCCTCGGCGACAGCGGTGAGCCAGTGCCGGTCGACGACGACATCGTCGTCGACGAACGCGATGATCGGGCCGCGTGCGGCGTCGAGACCGCAATTGTGCGCCGAGGACAGACCCCGACGGTCCTCGCGGAGATACCGTACGCGGGGATCGCCGTAGGAGGCGACCATCCGCGCGGTCTCGTCGTCGGGCGGGTCGTTGTCGACGACGAGTACCTCGAAGGCGGGATAGTCCATCGCCGTGAGGGCGTCCAGGCAGATACGGGCGCTGTCGGTCCGGTCCCTCGTCGCCACGACGACGGTGACGAACGGAGCGTGTTCGAGTGTCTCGTCGCGGACGATCCGGCATCGGGGCGTCGCGTCGGCGCCGGCGGTGGACGAGCACAGTGCCTCCGGGCGGGACACCGCGGAGAGACCGTCGGACGAGAGATGCGTGTTCACCCCCTCGCCGACGGCGGACCACACGGCATCACGATGGTCGTGCCAGTGCAGGCCGTGCCTGCCGTCGAGCACGACCAGCCCCACCGGGTGTCCGTGCAGACGCACCAGAGCCATGATCTTCGTCGAGGACGTACGGTCGCCGACGAGATCGAGAACCTGTGGGGGTGAACTCAACTCGACGTCGGTCCGCGGTACCGGCAGGTCTTCGAGGGTGATCATCCGGGCGGCTGCGGGGCGTTCCGCAGCAGACGCCGCCCCCGTGCGCGAGGTGGCTCTCACGCCGGCCCCAGTGCGCGGGAGGTGGCCGGCGGCGCGGTGCGTCGGCGCGGATGGGCCACCCGCGCCAGCAGGCCGGACTTCTCGCTGCTGTGGGCATCGAGCACCGCCTGCAGCACCCGCGTTCCGTCGCGCACCGCGCGCAGGTTGGACTTTCCGCTACGGCGGGGCATCTCCATGCTCGGTACCTCCGCGATCCGCAGACCCGCTCGCATCGCCGCGGCGACCATCTCCGCCTCGATCTCGAAACCCGTCGCCGACAGCTTCAGATGGTCGAGATAGCGACGGTGGAACGCGCAGAATCCGTAGCACAGGTCGGTGAGGTGGGTATCGTAGAGCGAATTGAAAACGCCGAGGAGGAAACGGTTTCCGAGAGTCCGGAGTCGGGTGATGTCGAGGGATCCACCACCGGCGACGAAGCGGGATCCTTTGACGAAGTCGTAACCGTTGTTGAGGAAATGGAGATAGTGCGGGATCTCCTGCGGTGCCATACTTCCGTCCGCGTCCATCATGACGATCAGGTCGCCCTCGGCCGCGAGGAAACCCGTCCGTAGCGCGCTGCCCTTGCCGACGCCTTCCTGCTGTACGACGCGGATGTCCGGCCGTACGCTCCGGGCCGTCAGAATCGTCACGTCGGTGGAGGCGCCGTCGACGATGATGATCTCGGTGATCTCCTCGGGTATCTGCCCGAGTACCCACGCGATGTTCCTGGCCTCGTTCCGGACCGGAATGACCAGGCTGGCGGTCGGTTTCACCAGGGGAGAGACGTGACCGCGTCGGGGGAGCCGGGACATCGAGGCGTCCGGCGCGGGAGCGGTGTCGGAAGGGGTCGCGTCGGGGGAGGCCCCCACGTGGCTGGAAGACATGATGAGTCCGTTCGTGTCGTGGTGCGGGCGGATGGCCGGGGGATGCGCTCGGTGCTCGTTCCTGCTCATGTCGTCACGCTCCCGGTGCGGTGGGTGGGGGAAAGACGAGTCGCCCGCCCCACGAGTCGATGTACTGCAGATGCTCGATGGGATCCGGTGGGTGACTCCAGGGCAGGACCATCACGACATCGGGGTGGTCCTCGTGGAGTTGCTCGGGCGCGCGCACGGGTACACGCGTGCCGGGGGTGTAGGTGCCCTGGCGCAGCGGATCGGTGTCGATCGTGTATCTCATCAGGTCGGGCCGGATGCCGCAGTAGTTGAGGACGGTGCTGTATCCCTCTGCGCCGTAGCCGATCACCGACAGATCGCGGTCGCGGTAGTCGAGGAGGAGTCGGAGAGTGGCGGCGCGGGTCGCTCGGGCGTGGTTCTCGAGGACGGAATAACCGGCCGCGGAATGTATACCGGAATTGCGCTCCTCTGCGAGTGCGTCCTCGACGCGCGGACCCTGCGCGGGTGCGGTCTCCTCGGGGCGGGCCCAGATCCGGAGTGTTCCGCCGGCGGTGTCGACCGGTTCGACGTCGACGACCATCAGGCCGCCCCCGGCGAGCGCGCGCATCGCGGTCAGGACGGTGAAGTACTGGAGCCGGCCGTGGTCGATGCTGTCGAATCGCTTGTCGCGCACCAGATGAAGAGCGTTGTGTATTTCGAGCGAGATCGTGCCGTGGTCGGCTACCAGGGTGCGCAGTCCGCGAACGAAGGAGTGGATGTCCTGGACCTGGGAGAAGATGTGGTCGGCGACGACGAGGTCGGCCGGCCCGTACTCCCGGTAGAGATCCTCGGCGACCGCCTCGTCGAAGAATGCCGTGACGGTGGGTACGCCGAGTCCGCGGGCGGTCGTTCCCGCGCGTGCCGAGGCCTCGACTCCCAGGCAGGGGATGCCGGCTTCGACGGCGTGACGCAGCAGATATCCGTCGTGGCTCGAGACCTGCACGATCTGGGAGTAGGACCCGAGACCGAGGCGGCCGATGGCCCGGTCCAGGAAGTCGCGGGCTTCGGCTCCCCGCTTGCTGCGAGCGACGGGCGGCGGCCGGTCGGCGGGGACGGTGTGGAGAGCGGATTCCGGCACCTGCAGGAGCAGGCAGTCCTCGCACAGGCGCAGATGCAGCGGGTATCCGATTTCGGGCAGATCGAGTTCGTCCGGGCACAGGAACCTCTCGCTCGACGGCAGGACGCCGAGGTCGAGGACGCTGCGCATCCTCGGGGAAGCGCACAGTCGGCAATTCATCGATGAGATCCCCCGGACGTCGTATGGGTGTCGATGGCCTATCGGCTGCATAAGGTATGTAAGAACGATGGAATCATACTTCTAGTCGGCAACTATAGGGTCTAAACAAACTACAAATTTGTTTATTCACGGGTTGGAACGTGTGCGCTGCTGGTTCTAGACTTTTCGGAGTCACAGCTATCGGATTCGAGTCGGGCGTACCGAGGTGACAGGAATCTTCCGGAGGTCGCCCGATGTCGTTCGTCATCGTCCGTCGCGAGCGGACGCTCGTAGCCGGTCTGCCGGTCCGCAGCCCGAAGAGAGCGGTGGGCCGCTTACGGGATCCCGCGCTCGAACGTGCCTGGCACGCTGTCCTCAACGACGAACTCGGTGGTCCTCTGGCGTCCGCGTACACCGACCACGCCGAGGAGATCGGCGCGTACTACACGCAGACGGTCGGCTACGAGTGCACCTCGCTCGACGAGGTCACCGACGGTCATTTCGTCGCGTGGCTGCCTGCCGGCTCCTACGCGAAGTTCAGTTCGACGGGTGATTTCCCCGAAGTGGTGGCGGAGCTGTGGAGTCAGGTCCATGACGCCGAGGAATCCGGCAGCATCGTCCGCTCGTTCGTGGGCGACTTCGAGTTCTATCCCAACGCCTTCCGGATCGATCTCTACGTGTCCGTTCTCGAAACCGACTCCGCTCCCGAAACCGACAAGGCCGGTGCCTGATGCCGTTCGACATCGTCAAGCTGGACGAACACTACGTCGGAGGCCTCGTTCTGCCCGGTGTGGAACCGAACGACGGCGACGACAAGGCCGACCTTCTGATGTTCACCCAGGAACGCGTCCGTGCCCGCGGAGTCCAGGAGGTCCTCGTCCTGTACGTCTGCCATCCGGCGATGGGATGGACGGCGCTCGTGGGGACCCGCTGCGAAGGCCTCGACGACCTGCTACCGGGGGATTCGCTGTTCCGGGTCCCCGCAGGCTTCTTCGCGCACGTCGTCCCCGAGAACGGTGGCGATGCCGCCGACTGCTGGGCCCAGGTGGAGAAGGCGGAGAAGGAACAGCGGATCGAGCGGTCCTATCGAGGTGACATAGCGGTGACGAATCCGCGAGGTACGACCGGTCTGTACATATCGTTGGCGGGGCCGCCGTGAGGCGGCGGGGCGCACCTGCCCGGTGCCCGAGCATGACGGTGTCCGCCTAGGGGGACGGACCCGGCGAGCGAGGGACGAGCGGGAATGGCGACGGAGTACGGCCCGACGACCGCGCACGACGAAGTGCGCGCCGCTCCGTCGTTTTCGGGGGATTCGTCGACGGATCGTCGTGCCCGTCGGCAGTATCGATGCCGTAGGGGGGAGACGGACATGGGGTTGGGGAGTCTCGAAAGTCTCGTCGCGGCGGTGGCGGGGCAACTGATGCCGGTGGATTCGGTGTCGCATCGCGGGGTGACGGAGATCGTGCTGCGCGAACTCGTGGAGTATTTCGACGTCGATGCGGCGTTCCTGAGGTACAACGACCACGACATCCACGCGAGCGTTCTCGTCGCGGAATGGCCACCGCGGTCGTCCGTTCCCGATCCGGATCCACTGGGCGTGGTGTTCTTCGGTAACGCGGCTCCGATCTTCGCGCTCACCGAGAAGATGCGGGAACCGGCGGTCGTCAAGACCGAGTGGACGGGCAGCGGATATGCCGACACGGTCGGCGGCTCGGGAGGTCCCACAGTGTCGGTCGTGGCGGTTCCTCTGATCTCGGGGCAGATCACCACGGGCGCCCTGGGCTTCGTCAAGGCCGGCGACCGCTGCTGGGGCGAGGACGAGATCTACACCCTCACGATGATCGCGGCGATGCTGGCGCAGGTGCAGGCGCGTGTCCGTGCCGAACGCGAACTGCGGGAAGCGGCCTATCACGACGATCTCACCGGCCTGGCCAGCAGACGAGCCCTGCTGGAATATCTCGACAGGCGACTGCAACCCGGGCAACCCGGACCGGTGGCCGCCGTGTTCATCGATCTGGACAGGCTCAAGCCCCTCAACGACTTCCTCGGGCACACCGCGGTGGACACCTTCCTGTGCCGGACCGCGCGGCGCCTGTCGCGGGTGTGCGATCCCGCGGACATGGTCGCGAGGCTCGGTGGTGACGAGTTCGTCGTCGTCTTCGACGGCCCGCTGACGCTCGAGAAGGCGCGCGAACGGGCGGAGGAACTCCGCTGGGTCGTCGGATTGTCCGTACAGCTCGGTAGCCAGGTGGTGGGTCGCGGCGCCAGCCTGGGCGTCGCCGTCGGTGAACCGGGCCGGGTGGAACCGGTGGCGCTGCTCGGCCGGGTCGACGAGGCGATGATGCGGGCCAAGAGCAAGGGCGGAAACGGTGTGGAGGCGTACACCGACGACATGCACGGCGCCAGCGAGCGTCGCACCATCATCGAACTGAGCCTGCGGGACTCGATCGACGACGAGCACCTCACGCTCGAATACCAACCCGAGTTCGATCTGCGCAACGGCCGCATCCTGGGCGTCGAAGCCCTCGTGCGCTGGGATCATCCGGTGCTCGGCCGCCTGCAGCCGGCGGAATTCATCGAGGTGGCCGAAGCGACCAACCTCGCCGGCGAGCTCGGCCGCTGGGTGCTCCGGACCGCCTGTGCACAGCTGGCGGATTGGCAGCGACGGACACCCGGACTCGATCTACGCATGAGCGTCAACGTCTCGCCGGCCCAGCTGGTGAGCATCGAGTTCGTGGACATGGTGGAGGGCATCCTCGAGGAGTTCGGGCTCGGCCACTCGTCGCTGTGCCTGGAGATCACCGAGTACGTGGTGGTGAGCGACCTCGAACGGACCCACGCAACCCTGCGGCAACTGGACAGGCTCGGGGTGTCCTGTGCGATCGACGACTTCGGCACGGGATACAGCTCCCTCGCGCATCTCAAATCGCTTCCCGTCCACGCTCTCAAGATCGACAAGGCGTTCGTACTCAATCTCCAGCGCAGCCCGGGCGACCGCGTCATCGTCGAATCGATCGTCGGCCTGGCCTCCGCGTTCGGGCTCGACGTCATCGCCGAGGGACTCGAATCGGCGGCGGCTGCCCGGACGCTGCTCGGACTCGGCTGCCACCGCGCGCAGGGATTCCTGCTGAGCACACCGAAACCTGCGGCCGAACTCGAGGAGATCCTCCGCCGGAGGCAGATCGATCCGCCCTGCGGGCCCCCCGCCTCCGACGCTCCGTGACCTCTTCGGCCCGGGCACGACCGTGGTGGCGCCTCGCGCTCGTGTCCGGGCCCGGCGGGACCGGCGTGGATCATGGATGTCATGGCGCCCGCTTCCTCCTCCGCCCCGAACGCATTCGCTCGTGTCCTGCTCGGGTCCATGCTCGCTGCAGTACTCGTCGCGGTGGTGATCGCGGTATGGGCACCGGAGGAACCGGAGATCCCGATCCCCGAGGGGGTCCCGCCGGCACCCGGGCCGCCCGTCCCGGCGATCGCCCTCGACGGGCCCGGCCGCACCGCCGATCTCCTGCGCGACTGGGCCGAACCACAGGCGGACCGGCTGGGCATCCCGGTCACGGCTCTCGAGGCCTACGGCAACGCGGCCGCGGTGATCGCCGTCGACGACCCGGGGTGCGGGCTCGCCTGGACCACGCTCGCCGGTATCGGCAGCGTCGAGAGCCGCCACGGACAGCACGCAGGAGCGACCCTCGCACCCGATGGCACCGCGAACCCTCCGATCCGAGGCATCCCCCTGGACGGCCGTCCCGGGGTTGCCGAGATCCGCGACACCGACGGTGGCCGCCTCGACGGCGACCCCGTCCTCGACCGGGCGATGGGTCCCATGCAGTTCATCCCCGAGACGTGGAGCCGGTGGGGAGTCGACGCCAACGGGGACGGCATCGCCGATCCCGACAACATCGACGACGCCGCGCTCGGCGCGGCTCGCTATCTGTGCGACCGAGGGGGCGATCTGACCGGCGCGGAAGGGTGGACGCGTGCCCTCATGGCGTACAACCGGTCGACCGAGTACATGATGCTCGTGCGCGACCGCGCTTCCGCCTACGGTGTAGGGGTACGCCCCTGATCGCGCCTGCTCCGGAGCCGGGAGATCGCCACAGGCGCGCCTGTGCCTCACGTGCAGGTCGTGCCCGTTAGGCTGTCCCCAGCGTGCAGACACCGCAGCGTGACAGTCCATCGAAGGAGAATCAGCCAGTGGCCATCATTGAGCAGGTAGGAGCCCGCGAGATCCTCGACTCCCGTGGCAACCCCACGGTCGAGGTCGAGGTGCTGCTCGAGGACGGAAGTTTCGCCCGCGCTGCAGTGCCGTCGGGTGCCTCCACCGGCGAGCACGAGGCCGTCGAGCTGCGTGACGGCGGCGAGCGGTACCTCGGCAAGGGCGTCGAGAAGGCCGTCGAGGCGGTCCTCGCCGAGATCGGGCCGGCCATCATCGGCCTCGACGCCACCGAACAGCGCACCGTCGACCAGGCGCTTCTCGACGCCGACGGCACCCCCGACAAGGGCCGTCTCGGCGCGAACGCTCTCCTCGGCGCGTCGCTCGCCGTCGCGAAGGCCGGCGCGGAGTCGTCCGGACTCGAGCTCTTCCGCTACATCGGCGGACCGAACGCTCACATCCTCCCGGTCCCGATGATGAACATCCTCAACGGTGGCGCCCACGCCGACACGGGTGTCGATGTGCAGGAGTTCATGGTCGCGCCGATCGGAGCCCCGACCTTCAAGGAATCCCTCCGCTGGGGTGCCGAGGTCTACCACTCCCTCAAGTCCGTGCTCAAGAGCAAGGGCCTGGCCACCGGTCTCGGCGACGAGGGCGGCTTCGCCCCCGACGTCGCCGGCACGAAGCAGGCTCTCGATCTCATCAGCGAGGCCATCGGCAAGACCGGCCTGAAGCTGGGCAGCGACATCGCGCTGGCCCTCGACGTCGCCGCCACCGAGTTCTACACCGAGGGCACCGGCTACGCGTTCGAAGGCAAGAACCGCACCGCTGACGAGCTCGCCGACTTCTACGAGGAGCTTCTCGCCGCCTACCCGCTCGTCTCCGTCGAGGACCCCCTCAGCGAGGACGACTGGGAGGGCTGGGTCGCCCTCACCGAGCGGCTCGGCAACCAGCTGCAGCTCGTCGGCGACGACCTGTTCGTCACCAACCCCGAGCGTCTCGAGGACGGCATCGTCCGGGGTGCCGCGAATGCGCTGCTCGTGAAGGTCAACCAGATCGGCACCCTCACCGAGACGCTCGACGCGGTCGACCTCGCGCACCGCAACGGCTACAAGACGATGATGAGCCACCGGTCCGGCGAGACCGAGGACACCACCATCGCCGACCTCGCCGTCGCCGTCGGCAGCGGCCAGATCAAGACCGGTGCACCCGCTCGCTCGGAGCGCGTGGCCAAGTACAACCAGCTGCTGCGCATCGAGGAGTCCCTCGGTGACGTCGCTCGCTACGCCGGCGAGCTCGCCTTCCCGCGGTTCGCCGTCGAGGGCTGACCACCGGCATGAGTCAGCGCGGTAGATCCCGTCCCGGCGCCAGGCGGACCCGCATCGAGAATGCGGCCGCCGCTCGGCGTCCCGGTCGGGTCCGGCCCACGGGATCTACCGCCCCGGCCGAGCACTCGGCCGACAATGCGGGCGCGCGTCCCGCCCGGCGTGAGGACCCCGTCCACTCGTCCCCGGGCCGTGGACGGCCGGGGGGATCGGGGCGCGCCCGTCCCACCCGGGTGGGTGCCTCCCGCGATTCCCGCCGTAACCGCACCGAACGCACCGTCCTCGGTCTGTCCACCGGACGCGCCGTGGTCCTCGCGCTCGTCGTGTGCGGTCTCGCCCTCACCCTCGCGGTGCCGCTGCGCACCTATGTGAGCCAGCGTTCCGAAGCCGAACAGCTCGCGGCCGAACGCGTGCAGCTCGAACAGGAGATCGCGGCGCTCGAGGAGCAGAAGGCCCGGATGGAGGACCCCGCCTGGGTCCGCGCCCAGGCCCGTGAGCGACTGCGCTTCGTCGTCCCCGGCGACATTCCCTACCAGGTCCAGCTCCCCGGCGACGGTCCCCCCGAACGCGAAGAAGTCGAACCCGAGCGGCCGACGACCGGTGCCTGGTACAGCGACCTGTGGTTGTCGGTGTCCGAACCGGCGGCCGAACCAGAGCCCGAACCCGTGCCGCAGCAGATGCCTGTGGTGCCCCCAGAACCAGGAGATGTTCCCGGGTGACCGATCCAGTCACGCAAGAAGACCTCGACGCCGTCGCCGCCCAGCTCGGGCGCGAACCACGCGGAGTCCTGGCCATCGCCTACCGTTGCCCCGACGGTGCACCCGGAGTGGTGAAGACCGCGCCCAAGCTGCCCGACGGCACCCCCTTCCCGACGCTCTACTACCTGACCGACCCCCGCCTCACGGCCGAGGCGAGCCGGCAGGAATCCGCGGGTGTCATGAAGGAGATGACCGACCGTCTCGGCACCGATTCCGAACTCGCCGCGGCCTACCTGCGGGCCCATGAGTCGTATCTCGCCGAACGCGACGCGATCGAATCCCTCGGTACCGATTTCACCGGTGGCGGCATGCCCGAGCGCGTCAAGTGCCTGCACGTGCTGATCGCGCACTCGCTGGCCAAGGGGCCCGGTGTCAACCCTCTCGGCGACGAATCCGTCGCTCTCGCAGCCGATGCCGGTCTGCGCGGCACCGCGGTTCCCGCAGACTGGCCCACCTACGCGGAACTGCGCGGAGAAGAGCAGTGAGAGTCGCGGCAGTCGACTGCGGTACCAATTCGATCCGTCTGCTGATCGCCGACGTGGGAGACGACGGCACGCTCACCGACGTCACCCGGCTCATGAAGGTCGTGCGGCTCGGTCAGGGTGTGGACGCCACCGGACGACTCGCCCCGGAAGCGATCGAACGCACGCGGGTCGCGCTGGTGGAGTACGCCGATCTGATCCGCGAGACCGGAGCCACCGCGGTCCGCATGGTGGCCACCTCGGCGACCCGCGACGCGAGCAACCGCGAGGATTTCTTCTCGATGACCCGCGAGGTGCTCGGAGCGGTGATCCCCGGCGCCGAGGCCGAGGTCATCACCGGCGACGAGGAAGCGCGTCTGTCCTTCGCCGGCGCGGTCGGTGAACTCGACTCCGCCCGTGGGCCGTTCGTCGTCGTCGACCTCGGAGGCGGATCCACCGAAGTGGTGGTCGGCGATGCCACCGGAGTGCACGCGGCCTATTCGACGGACATCGGGTGTGTGCGCCTGACCGAGCGGTGCCTGCACGACGATCCGCCCACCGGCGAGCAGGTCGCGCAGGCCCGGCAGGTCGCGGGAGAGAAGATCGGCGAGGCGCTCGAGCGGGTGCCGGTCGAGCAGGCCCGCACCTGGGTGGGCGTCGCCGGCACGATGACCACTCTCGCCGCCCTCGCTCTCGAACTCGACGAATACGACTCGGAGAAGATCCATCTGTCGTCGGTGCCCTTCGATCGTCTGCGTGAGGTGTGCGACGGACTCGTCTCCGCGACCCGCGAGAGGCGTGCTGCGCTCGGCCCCATGCATCCGGGCCGCGTCGACGTCATCGGCGGCGGTGCCATCGTCACCACCGTCCTCGCCGACGAACTCGAACGCCGCGCGGGCATCACGGAACTCGTCGTGAGCGAACACGACATCCTCGACGGAATCGCCATGTCGGTCGCACGCTAGTTTCCGGATCCGTGTGGTGTCGACCCCGGATTCCGGGGCTCGATCCACACGGATCCCGAGCGCGCGCGGCTCCGGGCGGTGCGGGGGAGACTTCTCGGCGAATGTGTGGTTGACTGTGTCCCGGTCGTAGTTTTTGTTCGCGTCTTGCCACGCTCGCAAATCCTGATTGCGAGCGGATGGTTCTCCTTTCGGAAGTCACCGCATGTGATGACGGCCTGGCTCTGCCGAACTTTCGGCGGAGTTCCGGTACATGACAGAAGGAGACAGACATGGCTGAGGGCATCGTGAAATGGTTCAACTCCGACAAGGGTTTCGGTTTCATCGCCCCCGAGGACGGCAGCGCTGACGTGTTCGCGCACTTCTCGGAGATCCAGTCCGGCGGCTACCGCAGCCTCGAGGAGAACCAGCGTGTGAAGTTCGAGATCGGCCAGGGCGCCAAGGGCCCCCAGGCCACCGGAATCACCGTGATCTGATTCGATCTCCCGTCCCCTCAGGGGATTCGAGACATGCATCGGGCCCGCCTCGCCACGTCGAGGCGGGCCCGATGCATGTCTCGAGCAGGTCGTTCAGCGGTCCTGTACCGCCCGAGCGCCGGTCATGACGTCCGGCAGTTCGACGACGGTGCCAGCCCGGCGAACCTGCCGTCGAGAAAGTCCAGTGCGCCGGGAAGACCGATCACCGCGGCGGTGATGTGATCCGCATCCGGAGTCGGTTCGGTCTGCACGGACACACCCGCCTCGCAGTATCTACGCAGAGTCGTGGTGATCGACTGGAGTGGAATCAGTCCATCGGTCGGTGAATGCCATTCGTAGACCGGGGCGTTCGGTACCGCCGCAATCTTCTCGACGCTGTTCTCGTCCAGCACCGCTCTCACGGGTGGACTGTCGAGCAGGGTCATGCCCACCTCGGGGTCGGCGACGTCGGCAATGCTCCTTCCTGCGCCGGCGAGCAGGATCTCGTTGGTGCACGCGTTCGCGATCCGGTCGCGCAGTTCCCGGCCCGAAGCGTTGAGCTGATCGGTGATCGGCATGCGATCCGGGTACTCACGCTCGAGCCCGAGGGCGGCCGCCATAGCCAATCCGAAGGCGGGATGGGCCGATTCGCCGAGGGCCTCCGCCATCTTGCCGATATCCATGGGGACCCCGCCGTAGGCGCTGCCCACGATCGGGATCTCCGGTGCGTAGGACGGGGCCAGTGCGGCAGCCATCGCCGTCGCCATTCCACCACCGGAATAACCGGCGATCCCCACCGGGCTGTCGGAGAGCCCGAGCGGGGCGTGTCGCTGAGCGGCCCGGATGCCGTCGAGGGTGATCTGCCCGCCCACCTTCGCGGCGCCGTATGCGCTGTTCGGTCCGAGATGATCGGGGATCGCCAGCGACCAGCCGCGCTGGATCGCGACGAGCAGGCCCGGTGATTCCCGGATGCCGCGGAGCGGGTTCTCCGCGTACAGCGCGGTGGACGGCGCGCATTCGAGCCCGAGAGCGTTGATGATCGCCTGATACGAGACGAGCGGACGGCCCGGTGCCCCGCCCTGCGGCGACAGCACGGTCGTCACGGCGGAGATCGGCTCACCGGCGGAGTTCGTCGACCGGAATTTCAACTGCACCGCGTCGGTGCCGGGGAAGCCCAGCGGGGGCGGCACAGCACGCACGGCGAGGATATCGCCGGGCTGCCGATCGGCGATGTCTGCCGGTGTGCCGTAGAAGGAATCGTGCAGGGCTGCGGGGTAGACGATGCTCTCCGCATGCGCGGCAGACGTCGTCGCCAGGGCCGGTATCGCTGCGAGCGTCGCCACTGCTGTCGCGATGCCGAGTCGCCGGGTCCGGCACCACGCGGTCGTGAAACGCATCCATCGTCCTTCTCGTCGTGACGGCTGTCCGTTTTGTACACCTCGCGCAGATGTCTACCCTGTCGCGCGGGGCGTGACAACACACGAATCCGGTCGCATCACGCGGCGTGGTGCCGGCAGGTGCAGCGCACCGCCCGTCGCGAGGGGCCACGCTCGCGACCCGGCGCTGTCCCACCCGGATTCGCGCGCTAATGTGATGCCCACGCCCCTATAGCCCAATTGGCAGAGGCAGCGGACTTAAAATCCGCCGAGTGTGGGTTCGAGTCCCACTGGGGGCACTCACTTCCGGTCCCGTATTTCGGACGTTTCTGTGGATCCGGCCCCGCTGGGCGGTGTTCAATACACCGAAACCGATCGGGGGATGCGATGCGCGTGATGGTGGGGGCCGCGGTGGTCGTGGTGGTGGGAAGTGTGCTGACGGCATCGGCGGTGTCGGCGCAACCGGCCGGACGCACCGAGATGCCGTACGTGTCGTCGGCGCCGCTGGCCGGTGAGGTGCTCGGATCGGTGGTGTCCGTTCCCGCCCCGCTACCGCCGGAGGCCGGCCCACGTCCACCGGCCTGTGATCGGTTGTCGTATCTGCGGTGGCGATCGGCGGACGGGCCGGAGCATTCCGCCGACGCCGACCGGATCCTCGTCGCCCAGCCCGGCATCTTCGAGGGGGCGGGCGCGTTCGAGAGCGTCGCGCGCAACACCGTCGCTGCTGCCGCGACGCGCGGTTCCCGCATCGAGTTCTGGGCGCTGGACCGGCGATCGAACTGCCTCGAGGATCACACCGGTACCCGGGCCGCCCTGCGGACCGGTTCGCTCGACACCGCGACCGACTACTACTTCCACGGTGCCGAGGTCGACGGGCAGCGGTTCGGCGGTCACGCGACCGGCCCCGACGTCGCGTGGCTCGCCTCCGTCGGACTGGAACAGACACTGCGCGATCAGTACGACCTGCTACGTCACGAACTTCCGGACCCGGCACTGCGGAAACAGAAAGTGTTGTGCGGCGGGCATTCTCTCGGTGGTTTCGTCACCGGCTACTTCGCGGAGTGGGATTTCGACGGAAATCCGGCGACCACCGACGACGCCGGCTACAACCAGTGCGGTGGGTACTTCGCGCTCGACACGGTGATCAGAGCCGGAGCGCCGTTCCCCGGCCGGGGCGCGCTCCCGGATCTGCCCGACACGGTGTCCGCTCCGCTCGATGCGTTGTCCGGTTCGATCTCCACGGTGTCGCCTGTGCTCGCGCTCCCCGCGGTCATCAACCCCGAGACGACGAATCTGCTGGCACTCACCGGTCTCGCGGCGCGGCTCGACCCGGACGGCATCGACGGCATCGTCCCGCGCATGCCGGACAACCCGAACGTCGATTGGACGTTGCGGACGCTGCTGGCGAGGGATTACGCGATGTTCGCGACCGGTGAGCCGGACGTGCGGACGCTGAACGCCACCAACGAGGCCGTTCTCGGGGCGATCCTCGACGACAATTCGCAACCGCTGGGATTCCTGCAGGCGAGCGTCGGCTTCATCACGGGGGCTCCCGTGCGCGACAAGCTGTTTCCTGTTCCCAGCACCCCGGAGGTGCTCGGTTCGGGGATGTTCGGCGACGCACCCAAGGCGTCGCCGGAAGTCTTCGCCGATCCGGCGGTCGTCTACCGCTGGCTCGACTACGACGAGGTGGGCACGGCGGCGTCGTCACCCGACGAGGCGCGGTACACCGATCGGGGGAGCGAGGTGACCTCGATCGCGGAGCTGGCGCGGAATCTGTCGGAGCCGCCACTGGATTTCACCGAGTGGTACTTCCCGTCGAAGCTGCCGTTCGACCTCGCGTCCGCAACCCGTTTCGAGGGGCATCTCCACCGCGACGGCGTCACCCGGAATCCCGTCGTGACACTGCTCGCGGGAGGTGGGATCACGGTTCCGGAGACGAATCATCCGAACGAACGCAGGGTGACGCTTCCGGGCTACAACCACATCGACGTGCTCACCGCATCGGCGGTTCAGAACGACGGGCGACCCGAGCAGGTGTCCCAGGCGCTGGCCGACTTCGCAGTCGGCTGATCCCGGTGCCGGTCGTCCGGATCAGGCGCCGCGGGCCGAGAAGATGGAGGTGTAGTCGTGGGGACCGGTGTTCTCGGCGACGACGGCGACGGGTTCGCGCTCGATCTCTGCCTCGGGGCTCGTGGGGGCGAGGAAGATGGGACCGTCGAATTCTTTGTTCTGGCTCATGGCCGTCCTTTCGGGTGCGGTCGGGTAGACCCCGACCATCGAGGGCAGTGCGAAGAAGAGGGGCCGCGGTACACGCGGCGAGAAGACTCTCACGTTCGGCTCGTAACCTTCGGGCACTGTCGGTGCGAGGTAGCTCACGGAGTGCGAGCCGAGCGTTGGTCCCACCCTACACCAGAGCGCTCCGGCAACGTTTGATCGGCGAGTCGGACGGGAAGCCCCACGTCATGGCTACCTATCGAGTGATCGACCCCACCGGTAACGTCGTGGACACCAAGGAAATCGAGAGTGCGGACGACGCGCACGCCTGGTTCGTCGACCAGCGCGCGGACAACAGCGAACTCGGTTGGCGCATGGAGGCGCAGAACGAGCAGGACGGCACCTGGCACTTCTTCGACGACACCGAGGGCACCACGCAGTAGGGCATCCACACACGCGCGGTGCCGGTAGTCGTGACTACCGGCACCGCGTGGGTCGGACTACTTCTTGAAGGCGTTCTTGACGTCGTCCACGGCGTCCGAAACCTTGTCGCCGGCCTGCTTCAGACCGCTCGAGGCCTGATCGCCCCGGCCTTCGGCTTCGAGATCACGGTCGCCGGTCGCCTGACCGGTGTTCTCCTTGATCTTGCCGCCTGCTTCTTCTGCCTTGTGCTTTGCCTTGTCGACGAAGTCGGCCATCGGTCCTCCTCTGTCATCGAACGTTCTCGGTCGTCGAACGTTGCCTGAACGGAGTACCCGCCCCGAACCGAGCGAAAACGACCACGGCGTGCCAGACTGCGAAAACAGAGAGCCAGGAGGAGATCGATGTCGCATCCCACCAGCCCCGGCCCCGAGGACGACGATCCGATCGGCGACGCTCCCGACGCCGATCCCGAACTCGTACGTGACGGCTCGGTGCAGCGCCGACGATCCGCCGGCGGGGTGATCGTCGCGATACTGGCGGTCGTCCTGGTTCTGGTGCTGCTCGTCGTCCTGCTCTGAGCGCCCGGTGCGAAGTCAGAGCCAGTCGCGTCGTTTGAACTGGACGTACAGCACGATCGCCGAGACGGCGATGATCACGGCCCCGGTCACCATGCCCCAGACCTGACCGAAACCCGGATAGGGCACGTTCATGCCGTACCACCCGGTGATGGCGGTGGGCACCGCGATGATCGCCGCCCATCCGGTCAGCTTCTTCATCACGATGTTCAGGTGGGAGTCCTGCAAGGACAGATTCGTCTCGAAGATGGAATCGACCATGTCGCGGAGCGAATCGGTCCATTCCGCCGCTCGCATCACGTGGTCGTAGAGGTCGTTGTACCAGCTGTCGAGTTCGGGGTGGCGGTTCTGTTCGGCGCGGGTCCGGGCCACGGCGTTGACGATCTCCCGCATCGGGAGCACGACGCGCCGCAACTGCACGAGTTCCTTCCGGAGGCGGTAGACCCGGCGCTGGATCATCCGTGTGGAGACCTGGTCGTCGAACAGGTAGTCCTCGACCCCTTCCGCCGCATCGTCGAGTATCTGGATCGTCTCGAACTGTCCGTCGACGACGGTGTCCAGCAGCCCGTGCACCAGTGCTCCGGGACCGTACTGCAGCAGATCCGAGTGCTCGTCCCAGCGACGTACCACTTCGTCGATGTCGTGGGGGGTTCCCCGTCGCACCGTGACGACACCGCGAGGCAGGACGAACGCCGAGATTCTCGTGGTGCGCAAGCGGGATTCGTGGCCCCGCTCGATGTCGTCGTCCCCGTCCCAGGACAGGTGGGTGGCGTACACCGTGAGGAAGGTGTGGGTGGAGTATCGGGTCGCCTTCGTCCGTTCACCCTGAGCAAGGGAGTCCTCGACCGCGAGCGGATCGAGATTCCATTCGCCGGCGAGTTCGAGCAGATGTGCTTGCTCGGGGTTCCACAGGTCCACCCACACCAGGGAGTCCTCGTCGGCGAGATATCCCGCGACGTCGGAGAGCGGAAAGCCGTCGTCGACGAGTTTGCCGTCGGTCCATCGCCGGGTCCGGATGGGAATTTCCTCGAGGTCCGTCACGCCGCGAGTGTCCCCGAAATCCGAGTTCTTCACACCACGGGCCCGTTCTCCGACTCTGCGAGCCGGGTGACGCGCGCGAGGAACTGCTCGTCGACGGGGGGCCACTCGTCCGGCCGGTCGTTCTCCCTCATCCGACGGTGGAGAGCGGCGAGGACGCGTGCCGTCCGCGGACCTCCGTCCACCGGAAACCGCACCATCCCGCGTGATGCGCACTCGCCGACCACCGCGGCGAGCGTGCGCTCGGCATCCTCCGTGCGTCCGGCGGCATGCAGGCAGCACACGAGCAGTCCTCTCGCCTGCAGGTGTGCGCGGGGACGCACTCCCTCGGTGCGACGTACCCACCGCTGTGCCCATTCGACCGCGCGTTCCACCGCCTCCGGCGCATCGCTCTCGCAGAGCAGGCGGATCGCCGTCGCGTCCTCGAGCTGACGGGTGATCTCCACCGTGCCGTCCGGATCGGGACGGTCGGACTCGGGCACACGACGTGCCGGTACGGGAACCGTGCCGAGCCCCAGTCTCAGGCGCTCGTTCTCGATCCGTGCCCGCAACCGGGGAAGTTCGTTGATCGCTGCTGCGCGCAGTCCCTCCTCCAGGAGTTGCCTCGCGGATTCCCGGTCGTGCCGCAGCACCTTCAGGCGCGCCGAGGTGACCACCCGGGCAATCATGAAATCGGTTGCCCCACCTTCGATGCCCAGTCTGTTGCTCTCGTCGATCAGGGTCTCGGCTTCGTCGATCCGGCCCTGCTCGTAGAGCAGTTCGCCGAGCATCGCTGCCGCGAGGCGGCCCGAATGCGTATGGATGCCGCCGGTGCGCCGTGCCCGCAGCAAGGCCGAGCGGAAGTACTCTTCCGCGCGGGCGACGTCGAGTTGTTCACCGACCGCGATCCCGCACAGGCATTGCCCGTAGATCGACGCGAACGGGCCTCGGGTCTCGTGGTGGAAGGGCGCCGCCCATTCCTGCATGCGGACGGCCTCGTCGAAGTCGAACCGGAAGATATCGGCGTAGGAGGCGAAGACCGCGGCCGCCGCGACGACCCAGGGATGCACAGCCCCCGGATCGTCGAGGCACGGCGCGACGAGTTCGTCGATCCCCTGCAGAATGTCGGCGTTCATGAGGACCGCCGCTTCGGCGGCGTCGGCCTCCACACGCAGAGCGTGGGGGTCCTGCCCGGCGGTGACGCCGCGATCCAGGAGTTCGCGTACGGCGGCGAGCGCGTTGCGGGCGCGATCCAGTCGTTGCGCTGCGGTGTTCGCCCATGCCTGCGCCAACAGGAGTCGGGGCTCACGGGCCACGGAGCGGGGCGGCAAACGCTCGATCAGCGCGAGCAGGGGAGCGATGTGGCCGTGCTCCATCAGGTACATGCCGTCCGAGGCGAGCAGGTCCACCGCGAAGTCGGTGTCGCCGAGCTCCAAGGCGTGATCCACCGCTTCGGGCAGCATGCGATGGTCTGCGAACCAGGTTGCGGCCGTGCGGTGCAGGCCGGCGATCCTCTCGGGATGATCTCGTTCGAGTCGTCGCCGCAGGAAGTCGAGGAACATCTGGTGGTACCGGAACCAGATACGTTCGTCGTCGACGTGGCGGACGAAGAGATCGCGTGCCTCCGCTTCCTCGAGCATCGCCTGGCTGCGTGGATCACCGGTCAATGCTGCGGCCAGACTGCCACTGACGGATTCGGTGATGCACGTGGACAACAGGAATTCGTACATTCGCGGTTCGAGCGTCGAGAGCACGTTGTCGGCGAGGAATTCCTCGATCGCGTGGTGCCGGCCGGTGATGTTCTCGATCATCCACGACGGATCGTCGCTGGTGCGCAACGACAACGACGCGAGTTGCAGGGCTGCCACCCAGCCGTCGGTGGTCCTGTTCAGTTCGTGGACGTCCGCCGGGGCGAGATCGATGCCACTCACGCCGCGCAGGAAAGAGCTCGACTCGTCCACGTCGAATCGCAATGCTTCCGAATCGATTTCGACCAGCTCGTCCTTGACGCGCATACGACTCGCGGGGAGACCGGAACGGTTGCGGCTCATCACGACGAGGTGCAGATGGTGGCAGCCCTTCTCGAGCAGGAAGTCCAGCGCGGCGATCGTCCCGGGTGAGGTGACGCGGTGCCAGTCGTCGATGAACAGTGTTGCCGCGGTGTCGGTGCGGTGGAGATCGTCGATCAACGTGTACAACACGTAGCGTTCTGCGTCCTGTCCGTGCGCGTCGAGGATCCTGGAGAGTTCGCGTGTCGACGAGGAACCGACCTCCTTCATCGCCTCGACCAGATGCGTGAGGAACCACAGCACGTTGTCGTCGTCACTGTCGACCGTCAACCAGGCGACGGGCACCCCGTCCGCCGCGAGTGCATCGCGCCACTGCGAGGCCAGGGTGGACTTCCCGAAGCCGGTGGGGGCGTGGATGGCGGTCAGGCGGCGGCGCCGTCCGGCGCGCAGCTGTGAGATCAGCCGGCTGCGTTCGACGAGGGGCCGTGTGGTCGAGGGCGGACGGAACCGGGTCGACGGTGTGACGGATCCGTCCGCGCGATCGGGCAGTGCTCCCGACCTGTGATCGGTGGCAGGAAGATCCGGCGGGGCCGCGGGCGGATCCGGCGGGGGAGGCCCCGGCAGCGCCATGGTGTCGACCGGCAGGCCGTGCGCCCGCTGGATGTTCCGGAGGACGTCCCCGAAGGCGGCGGCGGTCTGCGGCCGGTCCTCGGGCTCGGGGGCCATACCGCGCTCGAGTGCATCGCACAGGTCGTCGGGAACACCTTCACCCCGCAGATCGGGAACAGGCTCGGAGGTGATGCGCAGGAACTGCGCGACGACCTTCTCGCCTTTCTTCCGCTCGAAGGCTGCGTGCCCGGTGATCGCGGCGAACAGGGTGGCGGCGAGGCCGTAGACGTCGGCTGCGGGTGTGGGGGCCCGGCCTCGCAGCACTTCCGGGGCCGTGAACGCCGGGGATCCGGTGATCTCACCGTCCGAGGTGCGGAATCCGTCGCCGATCCGCGCGATGCCGAAATCGGTGAGTTGCGGCTCTCCGTATTCGGTGAGGAGGATGTTCGCGGGTTTGACGTCGCGGTGCAGGACGTCGGATCGGTGGGCCGTCTCCAGCGCGCCGGCCAGCTTGACGCCCAACCGGACCGCTTCGGCCCACGAGAGGGTGCCGTGCCGGCGGACACGGGTGTCCAGCGAGTCGTGAGGGTGATAGGGCATCACCAGGTACGGAAGACCGTCGTCCGTGACACCCGTCTGCAGCACGGTGACGATGTGCGGATGCCCCGACACACGTCCCATCGCCCGCTGTTCACGCAGGAACCGCTCGAGATTCGTCGGGTCGGGACTCCGCCGGAGCACCTTCACAGCGACATCACGGTCGAGTGATTCCTGCCTGCAGCGGTAGACCACGCCGAAGCCGCCACGGCCGATCACCTCGGCATCGGTGAAGCCCGCGTCGTGGAGCGCGCGGACGATGTCGGTCTCTGTCACGTCGACGGTCGGTGATCGTCGGGTGGCCGGATCGTTGTCGGACATCGGCGCCACCTCGGGAAGCGGTTTCCCCACAATAGTCCCCGGATCTGCACGCCCGCTGAATATCCTGCGTCGCCCCTGGTCTACCGTGGTCCGGCCGGACCACGGTGTATCACCGGGAACGGTCAAACGACACTGCGACCAGAAGTGGGACATAGATGAAGAAGACTCTCGCGGCGCTGTTCGGTGCAGGTGTGGTCCTGCTGGCGGCGGCGTGCGGATCCTCCGACGGATCCGACTCGGCCGAGGAGACCACCACCACCACGAGTACCTCGGCAGCCGCCGAAGCCGGCAGCACGGGCACCACCGTCGAGCTCGGCAAGAGCTACGAGGAGAACTGCGAGGCGTTGCTGCCCTACCTCGACGAGCTCGAGGAGTGGGGCCAGGACCGTGCGGCAGCCGCCCAGGCCGTCGCGGACGCCCAGCAGCAGCTCCCGGCGTGGCAGGATCTCGGGGAAGACGAGCAGGCCGACACCCTGCGTGCCATCGAGAACGCCGGCCAGGGGAAGTGCTGACAGCCGAGTGCTGATGGATGAGTTGTTCGACAGGTTGCGGCGCTTCCCGGACGTGGAAGCGCCCAATCTGTTCGCAGTAGACGGTGCCGACCGGTTGATCCTCGACGAGGCCGCTCCCGCGCTCGACGCCGCGGCTCCCGGGACCGTGGTCGTCGTCGACGACAGGTACGGAGCCCTCACGCTCGGGACCGCGGTGCGACACGACGTCGGCCTCCTGCGTGTCCATCAGGACTCGATCGTGGGTGAGCGGTCCCTCGCGGCCAACGCCGAGCGGGAAGGGCTCACCGATCGTTACCGGTCCTGTGCCCTCGACGAGGAGTTGCTCGCCGGGGCGCGCGTCGTCCTGTTGCGCCTCCCGCGCTCGCTGTCCGCGCTCACCGAGATCGCCGAGATCGTCGCACGCAGTGCCGACCCCGGGGTCGTCGTGTTCGCCGGCGGACGGGACAAGCACATCAGCCGCGCGATGAACGACGTACTCGGTGCGTCCTTCGCCGACGTCCGTGCCTCGCGGGGCCGGCAGAAGTCACGCGTGCTCACGGCGCGCGGTGCCCGGCCCGGGCCCGCCTCGTTTCCCGTTCGCGAGAGTCTCCCCGAACTCGACCTGACCGTCGTCGCGCACGGGTCCGTCTTCGCCGGCCCACGTCTGGACATCGGCACCCGTTTCCTCCTCGACTTCCTTCCCCGCATCGATCGTGGTGCGCAGCTCGCAGTCGATCTCGGCTGCGGCACCGGCATCCTTGCCGCGATGGTCGCCCGGCAGCTCCCGACCGCCAGGGTGATCGCCACCGACCAGTCGGCCGCGGCCGTGACCTCCGCCGCGGAGACGGCTGCCGCGAACGGCCTGTCCGATCGCATCGAGACGCTCCGCGACGACGCCGCAGCGGCGATTCCCTCGGGGTCGGTCGACCTCGTCGTGTGCAACCCGCCCTTCCACGTCGGCGCGACCGTGCACACCGGCGCAGCACACAGGATGTTCGCCGCTGCCGCCCGGATCCTGCGCCCGGGAGGGGAGATGTGGACGGTATACAACCGTCATCTCGACTACCGTCCGGCGTTGTCCGGGGTCGTCGGTACCACCCGAGTCGAGGGCCGGAACCGCAAGTTCACCGTGACCCGCTCGGTGCGTAACCGGTAGAGTCCGATTCGTCCGAGGTTTCTCGACGATTCGGGAACTCGTGAGGTTGCCTCCTCGTTGAACGGACAGAAGCGACCACAAGAAGGGAAGTGCACGGTGCGCACCACCAGTAACCCGGTGTTCCGCAACCTGCCCAAGCAAGAGGGCGGCGGATACGCCACGTTCGGCTCTGCGACGGCGGGCGCCGCGCAGGCCACGCAGCAATTCGGACAGCCGCAGGTCGATCCGTGGGCGCGGCCGACCGACCAGCGGACGATGACCATCGACGACGTCGTCACCAAGACGGGCATCACGCTCGGCGTGCTCGCCGTCTCCGCGCTCATCTCCTACGTGCTGGTCAACTCCAATGTCGGCCTGGCCGCTCCGTTCGTCATCGGCGGTGGCCTGATCGGCCTGGTCCTCGTGCTGGTCGCGACGTTCGGCCGCAAGATGGACAACCCGGCGATCGTTCTCGCGTACGCCGTGGCCGAGGGCGTCTTCCTCGGTGCCCTGTCGTTCATGTTCACCGACATCACCTTCGGTGGTGCAGGCGGCGCGACCCTGATCGCTCAGGCGATCCTCGGCACCTTCGGCGTGTTCTTCGGCATGCTCGTCGTCTACCGCACCGGAGCGATCCGTGTCACCCCGCGGCTGACCCGCATGATCGTCGGCGCCCTCGTCGGTGTCCTCATCCTCGCGCTGGGCAACATCATCGCGAGCTTCTTCATCGACGGTGGGCTCGGCCTGCGCGACGGTGGCCCGCTCGCCATCATCTTCAGCCTCGTGTGCATCGGCATCGCGGCGTTCAGCTTCCTGCTGGACTTCGATTCCGCCGACCAGCTCATCCGCGCACAGGCCCCCGAGAAGGCCGCGTGGGGTGTCGCCCTCGGCCTGACCGTCACCCTGGTGTGGCTGTACGTCGAGATCCTGCGACTGCTCAGCTACTTCCAGAACGACTAGTCGTTCGCAGCACGACGGACCCCGGGCGTACAGCCCGGGGTCCGTCGTCGTTTACCGGCACGCATGCACCGTCACCGACCCGCGACGCGCGACGTGGGAACATGGAGACATGCGCATTGCGGATTCCGTCGTCGACCTCATCGGAAACACACCCCTCGTCAAACTCAACTCGGTGGTGAAACCGGGTTCGGGCCTCGTGGCCGCGAAGGTCGAGTACCTCAACCCCGGTGGCAGCTCCAAGGACCGCATCGCGGTGAAGATGATCGACGCCGCCGAGGCGTCGGGCGAGCTGAAACCCGGTGGGACCATCGTCGAGCCCACGTCCGGCAATACCGGCATCGGCCTGGCCCTCGTCGCCCAGCAGCGCGGCTACAAGTGCGTGTTCGTGTGCCCCGACAAGGTCAGCGAGGACAAGCGCAACGTGCTGCGGGCCTACGGTGCCGAGGTCGTCGTGTGCCCGACCGCTGTTCCGCCGGAGCACCCCGACAGCTACTACACCGTCTCCGACCGCCTTGCCCGCGAACTGCCGGGTGGCTGGAAGCCCAACCAGTACTCCAACCCGGGCGGCCCGGCCAGCCACTACGAGAGCACCGGTCCGGAGATCTGGAAGGACACCGACGGCAAGATCACGCACTTCGTCGCCGGGGTCGGTACCGGTGGCACCATCTCGGGCACCGGCCGGTACCTCAAGGAGGTCTCCGGAGGAGCGGTCAAGGTCATCGGCGTCGACCCCGAGGGCTCGGTCTACTCCGGCGGCACGGGCCGCCCCTATCTCGTCGAAGGCGTCGGCGAGGACTTCTGGCCCTCCGCCTACGATCCCTCCGTCCCCGACGAGATCATCGCCGTCTCCGACGCCGATTCCTTCGAGATGACGCGGCGCCTCGCTCGCGAGGAGGGCCTGCTCGTCGGCGGCTCGTGCGGCATGGCGGTCGTCGCTGCCCTGCAGGTCGCCGAACGTGAAGGCCCCGACGCCGTCGTGGTCGTCCTGCTCCCCGATGGTGGCCGCGGCTACATGTCGAAGATTTTCAACGACAAGTGGATGGCCAGCTACGGCTTCCTCCGCGCGCCGCTCGACGGCAAGCCCGACGACTCGACCGTCGGCGACGTGCTGCGTGGCAAGAGCGGCGATCTGCCCGATCTCGTACACACCCACCCCTCGGAGACGGTGCGCGACGCCATCGAGATCCTCCGCGAGTACGGCGTGTCGCAGATGCCGGTCGTGGGTGCGGAGCCGCCCGTCACCGCAGGTGAGGTCGCCGGCTCGGTCAGCGAACGCGAACTGCTCAGCGCGGTCTTCGAGGGTCGCGCGAACCTCGCCGATCCGGTCGAGAAGCACATGAGCCCCCCGCTGCCGAACATCGGCGTGGGCGAGTCCATCGACGCCGCCACCAAGGCGTTCGGCGACACCGACGCGCTCATGGTGATCGACGACGGCAAGCCCGTCGGAGTGATCACCCGCCACGACCTGCTCGGATTCATCTCCCAAGGCCGATAGGACACATATTTCATGACCGATCAGAACCAGCACGGTTTCGCGACCCGCGCCATCCATGCCGGGTACGAGCCGGACCCCCAGACCGGCGCCGTCAACGTGCCGATCTATGCGTCGTCGACCTTCGCGCAGGACGGCGTGGGCGGGATGCGCAACGGCTTCGAGTACGCGCGCACCGGAAACCCCACCCGCCGCCCCCTCGAGGCGAACCTCGCAGCGCTCGAGAACGGCACCTACGGCCGGGCTTTCGGTTCGGGTATGGCCGCGACCGATTGCCTGCTCCGCTCGGTGCTGCGGCCCGGCGATCATCTCGTCATCCCCAACGATGCCTACGGTGGCACCTTCCGCCTCATCGACAAGGTGTTCACCCAGTGGGGCATCGAGTACACCCCGGCCGCGATCAACGACGCGGACGAGGTCCGTGCCGCGGTGCGCCCGAACACCAAGCTGGTGTGGGTCGAGACGCCCACCAACCCGCTGCTCAACATCGGTGACATCTCCGCGATCGCCGAGATCGCACACCAGGGCGGCGCCAAGCTCGTCGTCGACAACACCTTCGCCTCGCCCTATCTGCAGCAGCCGCTCACTCTCGGCGCCGACGTCGTGTTGCACTCGACCACCAAGTACATCGGCGGGCATTCCGACGTGGTCGGCGGCGCACTGGTGACCGACGACGAGGAACTCGACACCGCGTTCGCGTTCCTGCAGAACGGCGCGGGTGCAGTCCCGGGCCCGTTCGACGCCTTCCTCACCCTGCGCGGCATCAAGACTCTCGCGGTGCGGATGGAACGGCACTGCGACAACGCCGAGAAGATCGTCGACTTCCTGTCGAGCCATCCGGCCGTCGCGAAGGTGCTGTACCCGGGCCTCGACTCGCATCCGGGTCACGAGTACGCGGCCAAGCAGATGCGTCGCTTCGGCGGCATGATCTCCCTGCGTCTCGCGGGAGGCCGGGAAGCTGCGCTCGACTTCTGCAAGCGCACCGAGATCTTCACGCTCGCCGAGTCGCTCGGCGGGGTGGAGTCGCTCATCGAGCATCCCGGTGCGATGACGCACGCGTCGACCGCCGGATCCGTACTCGAGGTTCCCGAGGATCTCGTCCGGTTGTCGGTGGGTATCGAGGATGCCGCCGATCTGCTCGCCGACATCGAGCAGGCGCTCGGCTGACACGACCTGCCGGACAGCCCGCACGAAAGGGAGGCGCTCTTCCGGAGCGCCTCCTTTCGTCGATATTGCCCGAATCGCCGACACGCAGCTGCCCTTTTTGCGAGTGTCGGATGTATGAACGTTGCGATCACCACTCCCACCGGAAATGTAGGGCGCCACGTACTCCGGCTCGTACTCCAGGCGGGGGTGCGTCCCCGCGTGCTGCTCCGTCATCCCTCGGCGTTGCCTCCAGGCGTCCGGTCCCGGGTGGACGCGGTGATGGTCGACCAGCTCGTCCCGGAGACCGTGGTCGAGGCGACAGTGGGCGTCGACGCCCTCTACTGGGTGGATCCGCCGACCTCCCTGCCCGATCCGCTCGAGGGATATCGGCAGGTCACCGAGAGTCTCGTGGCGGCGGTCCGCGCGAACGGCATCGGCAAGGTCGTCTTCCAGTCGAGTGTCGGAGCGGAATGCCGGCACGGGATGGGCGACATCGACGGCCTCGCACTGACCGAGACCGCGCTCGATGCTCTCGGCGTCGACGTCGTCCATCTGCGCTGCGGGTACTTCTTCACCAATCTGCTGTTCGATCTCGATTCGATCCTCGGCGGCACGATCACGACGGCCATGGACATCGATCGCAAGCTTCCCTGGGTGGCTCCCGAGGACATCGCCGCCGTCGCGACCGCCCGGTTGCTCGGCTCGGCATGGTGCGGGCGTCACGTCCAGGCGCTGCACGGTCCGGAGGACCTGTCGTTCCGTGAAGTCGGGCAGGTGCTCAGCGAGGCCCTCGACCGCACTGTCGTGGTCCGGCAGGTCTCCGACGACGACGTCCGTGCCGAACTCGAAGGCTTCGGGATGTCCCCGGCGCAGATCGCCTCCATCGTGGACATGACGGCCGGTGTCCGGGACGGTTTCGTACCGGAGAATCCGCGGGACTACACCACCACGACCCCGACCACACTGGCCGGCTGGGCCCGGACGCGAGTGAAGGCCGTCTGCGAGGTGTGAGGCCGTCGTCCCATCCTGTCGCGGCGCCGTGCGCCGTACGATCACGTGGTGACGGACAGTGAATATCCCGAATCCGCCCTGTGGGACGCCGTGCTCGATGCAGTACGTCTCCGCGGACCCCTGACGATCGACGAACTGGTCGACCATCTCGAGGAGAAGGGATTCGGCTCCGCCGACGAACTCCCGCTCGTTCTCGAGCAGTTTCCGCCGCATCCGCTGCTGCTGTGGCTGTCGGACGATCGTGTTGCCGCCACGGATGTGTTGCTCGAGGGCAGGATGCTCACGCACCGCCTCACGGCCGACGACATCACCGGCAATTCGGTCCCGGTGGACGACCTCGCGCCGCTCCTGGCCCTCGTGTCGGAGGACGACGAGTTCGGCCTCGCGCACGATGGGGATCCGGAAAATGATCTCGCACAAGAGGACCCAGACAAACGGTCCGGGCAATCGGGGGAGTGGGTGGTCTTCGCCGAGGATGCTCTGTCGGGCTACGCGCCGGGGGACCTTCTCGCCCTCGTCGTACGCGACGGCCGGCTGTCGTTCGTGCCGGTAGAGGGTGAAGTACACAGTGCGGCCGAGTTCGTGCATGTGCTCGAACGGGATATCGCCGGTGAACAGGTGGCGAGCCTGGAGAGCGCGTTCTTCGACGTGCTGGCCGATTCGGCGGACGCGTTCACCGCACCGGCGCTGCCGCTCGGGGAGCTTCTCGCAGAGGCGGGCCTGCAACGGCGCGGAGATCTGGTGGCACCCGAGGGGTTCGACTTCGAGGGATATTCCGACCGCGCGATGTTCGAGTCCTATGCCGACCAGCTCGGGATCCCGCTCGATGCGGTGCCGGGTGTGGCGCTGTTCGCCTCACTGGTCGAATCGCTCGATCGGGGCGACGAGACTGCACTCGAACACCGCTTCGCCGAAGGGAAGTCGGGTCTGTACTCGGTCCTGTCCGAGCCCGAGATCGCCGAGACCGTCTACGACGAACTCGCGGGGGAGAACCTCGCACCCCGGGCGATCGAACAGGCCGCCCTCTGGTTGCTCGACCACGCGCCGCGGCGGGTGGCCGGCGCAGCGCACTGGTTCGCGGGCCGTGCGGCCGAGTCGACCGGCCGGATCGCCGAAGCGGAGCGGCATTACGAACGGTCCGCCGATCTCGACGCGGCCTTCGATCTGCCCCTGTTCGACCTGGCGCGCTTCGCCTCCGACCGCGGAGAGGCGGTGCGCGGGCTCTCGCTGCTCGCTCGCGTACCGGGTGGGGACGAACATCCCCTCTACGAACTGCTCGAGCGCTATCAGCCGTCGGAGGTTCCGGGCCTCGGCCGCAACGACCGGTGCTGGTGCGGGTCGGGCCGCAAGTACAAGGCGTGCCATCTCGGGCGTGCCGAGCATTCGCTCGAGGAGCGTGCGGACTGGTTGTACATGAAGGCGGCCATGCACGCCCTGGAACCGGCCTGGGCGGAGCTGCGGGTCGCGCTGGCCGAAGCGCGGTCGGGTTACGGGGACGACGACGCGGTGGCCGAGGCGGTCGCCGATCCCCTCGTCGAGGACGTTCTGCTGTTCGATGCCGGAGCCCTCGCGGAGTTCGTCGAACGCCGCGGCGAACTGTTGCCCGAGGACGAGGCGGACTTGGCCCGTAGCTGGCTCGGAGTCGAGCGCTCGGTGTTCGAAGTGGAGTCGAGCGAACCCGGTGGGACGCTGACGCTACGCGACGTTCGCAGCGGTGACGTCGTGGAGGTCGCCGCGCCCTGGCTCTCGGATGACGTGGCGGCAGGAACGCTCCTGTGCGCACTCGCACTGCCGGTGGACGAGGGGCGATGGATCATGCCGGGCGCATGTGAGCCGGTGACCGCGGAGCAGCGTGACAGGGTGCTCGAGTTGCTCGCGGAGGACCCGCTCGATCCCGTCGAGCTCATGGAGATCCTGACCCGGCCCGACGCTGCCGAATTCTATCCGGAACCGTAACTCGGGCCTCTCGGGCACCACTGATCCCACTATCCCCAAAACTAGAACGTGTTCCTTAATATATGTGATAAGAACATCCGGAAGCCGTACTCGTGATCGAACTCACAGCTACGGTGAGTGTGGTCTCAGGATGGATGTGGGGGTAGCGGATGTCGGTCGATCCGTCTGCGGTCATCGTGGCAGTGGCCACGGCAGCAGGTGCACTTGTGCAGGGAGCGGGTCTCCCGGCGGAGATCGAGAACCAGGTCACCGGAGCGATCGAATCGTTCCAGGCAACTGCGGAGAACGCCGACACCGGGATGTCGGATCTCGTCGAGACGTTGCCCGAGCCGATGCAGCAGGGCGCGCAGCAGGCGGTCGAGGATGCGACGACGGCAGTCGCATCGGCGATCGAGCCTCATCTTCCCGAGGAGGCCGCAGCAGCGCTGCGCGCCGCAGAGGCCGAATTGCCTCCGCCTCCCGCGCTGGTTCCCGAACCTCCCGCTCCGCGACCGGGCTTCTTCGGCGCGCCGGCCCAGCCGCCGGCGGTCGGGGCGGTCGCACCTCCGCAGACCGGGGCGACGGTTCCCACGGTTCCCGGATCGGCGATCGCGTTGCCGCCGGTTCCGGCGATCCTCCCCGGTACGAGGCTCGCGCCCATCGGTGCGATCGCGGTGTTCGCGCCGTGGCTGAAGAAGGCCGGCGCCTTGTGCGACGGCATCTCGGCTCCGGTGCTCGCCGCCCTCTACTCGGCCGAGAACGGGTTCCGGTACGGGCCGACAGCACCGGTGTCCCCGGTCGGCGCGCGAGGACCGGGGCAGTTCATGCCCGGCACCTGGGATCAGTACGGCAAGGATGCGGACGGGGACGGCCGTGCCGACGTGCTGGGTATCGCCGATCCGGTGATGGCCTCCGGCAACCTTCTGTGCGACAACTACAAGCTCATCGACGACTGGAAGCGCCGAGGGCTCGTCGAGGGCGACACCCTGGACCTCACCCTCGCCGCCTACAACGCGGGCGTGGGTGCCGTACGCAGGTCCGGCGGTATGCCGTCCGGTCACCCCGACTACGAGAACCAGACCAAGCCCTATGTCGCGAAGATCCGGGCCACCGAACACGTCTTCGCGCGCATGCTCTCCCCGTTCCTCGGGCTGGGTATCGGGGGGTCGAGCGATGTCGGCAACCGCATCGTCGATCTCGCGTTCAAGTTCCTCGGCCTGCCGTACGTCTGGGGTGGAGGCAACATCCACGGCCCGTCCGGAGGCGGCTTCGACTGCTCCGGCCTGACCTCCCACGCGGTCTACGCCGCGACGGGTGTCACGTTGCCGCGCACGTCCGAGACCCAGTGGCATATCGGCACCGAGGTACCGCTGGTCGCCGCGCGCCCCGGCGACCTGCTGTTCGGGAACTGGCAGGCCGGCGGTCCCGGCCACGTCGCCATCTACATCGGTGGCGGCCAGATGGTGCACGCACCCACGACCGGCGACGTCGTGCGTGTCGGGCCGGTGTTCCCCGACATGAAGGCACGCCGGATCATCTGATCCGCAGCAACACGCGAGGGCCCGACCGGAGATTCCGGTCGGGCCCTCGCGGCGTAGAGATCAGCCGTGGTACGGCACTCGGCGATCAGCCGTGGTCCGGCACTCGGCGATCAGCCGTGGTACGGCACTCGGCGATCAGCCGTGGTACGGCTCTGCGCTGACCAGGGTCACCTTCATGGTCTTGCCGTTGGGCAGGTTGTACTCGCGGGTCTCGCCGACCTTCGCGTCGATGAGCGCACCGCCGAGCGGCGAGCTGGGCGAGTATGTCTCGAGTTCACTGTTACGCGCACCTTCTTCGCGGGTCGCGATGAGGAAGGTCTCCGTGTCGGTCTCGTCACCTTCGTAGTAGACGGTCACGACGGAGCCCGGGAGGGCGACACCCGACTCGGTCGGAGCGACGCCGACCTTGGCGGTTCCCAACAGCTCCTGAAGCTGACGGATGCGGGCTTCCTGCTGGCCCTGCTCTTCGCGGGCCGCGTGGTAGCCACCGTTCTCCTTGAGGTCGCCTTCTTCACGGCGCTCGTTGATCTCGGCGGCGATGACAGGACGATTCGCGATGAGCTGGTCCAGCTCGGCCTTGAGTCGGTCGTACGACTCCTGCGTCAGCCAGGTCACCTGGGTCTCGGTCATCCTCGATCACTTCCTTCGGCTTGGAGCCCCCGGCTCCGTGGACAAGTCGTGCAGATGCAACGACTGCGACAGCACGACCGCCGTCGTCCCCCCTCGTGTTCTCAGGCTGAACGGAGTCGTACTGTCTCTTGATGCTCTTATGCAGCAATACACGGCCCCAAAGGGTGGAACCGTGTATCCGGCTATTTTAGCATCTCCGCGGTCCCGGCTTCGAAAAACCGCAGGAAGAGGCCCCTGGGAAGGGGTCAGGGCGCCCGAAGGTAGTCGGGGGCGTCGGTGCTGCACCCGTAGGTGTCGCCCATGCCGGGGCGCTGCGACGTCTTCACTGTGGAGGTGAACACGACGGTCTGCGAATCCGACGCCGGGATGAGCACCTCGCGCCTTCCCGTCTCGCTTCCGTCCTTCGAGCGTGCACGGATGATGCACACCGCATCCTGGGACGGATCGTCGCGTGTGACCTTGAGCTGGATGTCGATGGTGCTGTCGTCCACGACGTCGAAGGCGACGACCTCCGACTCGATCGGCGCCGAGTTGTTCTGGGCCAGGACGAAGGCGACGACGAGGCCCGCGAGGAGGCCGAGCACGGTGAAACCCCAGCGTCTGCCGCGTGTCGACACGCGGGGGCCGGGGTACCGGGAGGACGGGTACCGGTCGGTGAGGGAGGTGTTGCTCATCACTTTGCCTTCAGACCCGGAAGATGGATCGGGCGTCGCCGCAGGGTCACGGCTGACGACGGAATTATCAGGTGGAACTATAGAGGACGGAGCCGTGACGACCGCGAGGCGGGCACAGTGACGGTTCCGTCGATGCAGACGACGCGAGGTGGAGGAAAACACGTGAGCGGACTACGGCTCATGGCCGTGCACGCCCATCCCGACGACGAGTCGAGCAAGGGCGCGGCCACGATGGCCCGGTACTCGGCCGAAGGGCACGAGGTCCTGGTGGTCACGCTCACGGGCGGCGAGCGTGGAGACATCCTGAACCCCGCGATGGACGTGCCGGGCATTCGTGATCGCATGAGCGAGGTGCGTAAGGAGGAGATGGCGGAGGCCGCGCGCATCCTGGGCGTGAAGCAGACGTGGCTGGGCTTCGTCGACTCCGGCCTGCCCGAGGGCGATCCGAAGCCCCCGCTGCCGGAGGGGTGTTTCGCGGCGATCCCGCTCGACGAACCGGTCCGCCGGCTCGTGCAGGTGGTGCGCGAGTTCCGTCCCCACGTCATGACCACCTACGACGAGAACGGCGGATATCCGCATCCCGACCACATCCGGTGCCACGAGGTCTCGGTCGCGGCCTACGATGCGGCCGCCGATCCGGATTTCCATCCCGAGCTGGGTGAACCCTGGGCGGTGCGTAAGTTGTACTATTCGCACGGTTTCATCCGTAAGCGTCTCGAGCTGTTCCGCGACGAGTACGAGCGTCGCGGAGAGCCGTTCCCCATGGAGCAGTGGCTCAACAAGTGGCGGACGGAGCAGGGCGACCTCATGGGGCGCGTGACCACGCAGGTGACCTGTGGCGACTACTTCCCCCAGCGTGACGATGCACTGCGGGCGCACGCCACCCAGATCGACCCCAACGGTTCGTTCTTCGCAGTGCCGTTGGACATCCAGCAGAAGGTGTGGCCGACCGAGGAGTTCGAGTTGGCCAAGACCCGCGTGAGCACGGAGATTCCCGAGAAGGATCTGTTCGCGGGCATCGAGGACGGACAGGACAAATGACGATAGGCACGCTCGCTGTCCAGGTTCTGGCCCAGGAGCCGACCGGCCCCGAGTTCGGCAAGGCGTCCCCGCTGGGACTGGCCATCGTGGTCGTCCTGCTGGTCGCGACCGCTCTGCTGATCTGGAACATGAACAAGCGGCTCAGGAAGTTGCCCGAGACCTTCCATCCGGAGAATCCGGAGCCCGACCAGGCAGTGGACGACGGAACGCTGCCGGGCACCCTCTCCGAGGGCGCACCGGGCCTGCAGAAGACCGACGGGACGAGGAAGAGCACCGATCAGGAGCGCCCCGAACCCACTGCGGGAATCTGACGACACGCCGACGCGGCACCCTGCGCGTACGTAGCGTGGGGACATGGCGAATCGACTGGCCGACGCGCTGAGCCCGTATCTCCGCCAGCACGCGGACAATCCGGTGCACTGGCGGGAGTGGGGCGAGGAGGCGCTCGCGGAGGCGCGCGAGCGGGACGTGCCGATCCTGTTGTCGGTCGGCTACGCGGCCTGCCACTGGTGTCACGTCATGGCGCACGAGTCGTTCGAGGACGACGCCACGGCTGCCGTCATGAACGAGAACTTCGTGTGCATCAAGGTCGACCGTGAGGAACGACCGGACATCGACGCGATCTACATGAATGCGACCGTCGCGATGGCAGGTCACGGCGGGTGGCCGATGACCTGTTTCCTCACCCCGGAAGGTGCCCCCTTCTACTGCGGCACCTACTATCCGAACACCCCGCGGGGTGGCATGCCCTCGTTCGTCCAGCTCCTCGAGGCGATCGCCGAGACGTGGCGCACGCGACGGGACGAGGTCGCGCAGGCGGCCGCGGGCGTGGTCACCGAACTGCAGCGCAGCAGCGGCGGACTCCCGGCCGGGGGTGGATCCGTCGACGCGGCACTTCTCGATGCCGCTGCCGACACCATCGCCCGCGACGAGGACCGCGATCACGGCGGGTTCGGTGGGGCTCCGAAGTTCCCGCCGTCGAACCTGCTCGAGGGACTGCTGCGCGGATACGAGCGCACCCGCTCCGCCGACACGCTCGGTCTCGTCGAACGTACGGCCTGGGCCATGGCGCGCGGCGGGATCTACGACCAGCTCGGCGGTGGTTTCGCCCGGTACAGCGTCGACGCCGGATGGGTCGTCCCGCACTTCGAGAAGATGCTCTACGACAACGCCCTGCTCCTGCGGATGTATGCGCACCTCGCGCGGGTCACGGGTGCAGAACTCCCGCGTCGCGTTGCGGAGGAGACCGCGGAGTTTCTCCTCCGCGATCTGCTCGCCGAGGAAGGCGGCTTCACCTCGGCCCTCGATGCCGACACCGGTGGGGTGGAGGGGCTGACCTATGTGTGGACTCCCGAGCAGCTCGAGGAGATTCTGGGCACGGACGACGGCCGGTGGGCGGCGACGGTCTTCGCGGTCACCGAGGAGGGCACCTTCGAGCACGGCGCGTCGGTGCTGCAGTTGCCGGGCGACGCAGAGGATTCCGCCCGGCTCGCCGACGTGCGGGCCCGCCTGTTCGCGGCGCGCACGGAACGCCCCCAGCCCGGACGCGACGGCAAGGTCGTCACCGCGTGGAACGCCTTCGCGATCACCGCGCTCGCCGAGGCCGGCGCCGCACTCGGCGAGCCCGCCTGGATCGACGCGGCGACCGACTGCGCGCAGGTCCTGCTGGACCGGCACCTCGTCGGCGGCCGTCTGCGCCGCGCATCCCTCGGCGGTGTGGTGGGAGCACCGGCAGGGGTCCTCGAGGATTACGGTGCGCTCGTCACCGCCTTGCTCGCGGTGCACCAGGCGACGGGTGAGGTGAGCTGGGTCGCCCATGCCAGGGCGCTGGCGGACGTCGCGCTCGAGCAGTTCGCCGACCCGGAACGCCCCGGCAGCTGGTTCGACACCGCGCACGACGCCGAGTCGCTGGTCGCGCGACCTCGCGACCCGATCGACGGCGCCACGCCGTCCGGGGCGTCCCTGATCACCGAGGCGCTGCTCGGGCTGTCCGCGCTGGTGCACGACGATTCGCGCTACGCCGATGCGGCGGCGATGTCGTTGTCGGCGTCGGCGATTCTGCTCGATCGGGTACCGCGCGCGGCCGGGCACTGGCTGACGGTCGCCGAGGCGGCGGTGCGCGGCCCCGTCCAGGTCGGCGTCGTGGGCGGTGGGGAACTCCTCGACGCCGCACGCCGGTTCGCACCCGGCGGCGCGCTCGTGGTGGGCGGCGAGTCCGACTCCTCACCGCTGCTCGTCGGCCGGCCCCGCGTCGAGGGCGCCCCCACGGCCTACGTCTGCCGCGGTTTCGTGTGCGATCGCCCGGTGACGACGGTCGAGGAACTCCGCGAGGCCCTCTCGGTTGTCTGAGCGGTCATGGCCAGGCGGAGACGGTGCGCGATCCGAGGAAGTCTCCTTCGCACGTCACCGGGGCTTCGAGCATTCCGGCGGCCGCGTCGACGAGAAAGCGCGCAAAACCGGTCCAGTCCGGTTCGACGGCTTCGCGCTGGAGCCGCGCCTCGTAGTCGGCGCAGGCGTCGACCACCAGCTTTCCCAGTAGCCACGACCGGCCGGTGAGGACCCCGTCGGGGATGTGGGCGACGCACACGCGGGCTCGCTTGATGAGGTCGTCGATGTAGGTGTCCTCGACGGTCGCTCCGGTGACGACGTCGACCATCGACGGCACGGCCCTCAACTGCCGGAGGAAACGTGCCCGCCAGCTCGGGACCGGCATCGATGCGAGCTGATCCGTGAACGGAAGGACGAGGCAGCTCAGCACGTCCCGTAGCGACGGTTCGGGGCCGAGCATCGCCACGAGTTGCCCGCGCCGGCGCCGGGTCTCGTCGGCATACCGTGTGAGCATCGCGCGGACGAGTTCTTCTCGGCCACCGAAGTGGTAGCTCACCGCGGAATGGTTCGCATTTCCGGCGTGCTCGGCGATGCGCCGGTTCGACACCCCGTCCACGCCGAAGGTGGCGAACAGCTCCTCGGCCGAGTCGAGCAGCGCCTGGCGCGCCTGATCGCCGTAGTTACCCACTCTGCATCTGTCGCTTTCTGTGTATGTGTCCGGATCGGACCCCCGAGGTGGTTCGAACGGGACGGACGTCACCAGTGTCTCAGTTTGGCCCTCTTAAGACACCTGGCGTAGATTTTTAAGTCAATCAGCGTATTTCCGAGGGGTCGACACCGGCCCCCGCCCGATCGATCCCATGCCGGATCCCGAGGAGTTCATCTGTGACCGACACCGTGACGACCGAGAAGAACGAACCGCCGGGAGGCGACGGCCCCACCGAGGCCGAACTCGCCCGGGCGCGGAAGGAGAACATCGGCCGCTACGTGGCGATCATCATGCTTCCCCTCCTGATGGTGGGCATGATGATCACCGGCTATCTGTACGCGATGCACTCGCCGGCGCCGAACGACATGCCGATCGCTGTCGCCGGTTCGTCGCAGCAGGCCTACGATTTCGCCCGCGCACTCGAGGCCGCCGATCCCGAGGCGGTCGACGTCCGCGTCGTCGGAACCGACGAGCAGGCCCGCGACCTCGTGTTCGGGCGGGAGGTCGCGGGTGCGGTCTCGCTGTCGGCTTCCGGGGACGCGACCGTGTACACGGCAGGTGCGGCCGGGGCGTCCCAGTCGTCGATGGTCGTCGGCCTGCTCGCACCTCAGGTGCTCGGACAGGGTCTGGATCTGACGGTCGACGACCTGGCTCCGCTCCCGGATCACGACATGGCCGGACTGGGCGCGATGTTCATGGCCCAGGCCCTCATGCTCGCCGGTTACATGCCGCTGAGCATCATGCTGTCCAACTCCCCGGAGCTGCTGCGATTCCGGCGCGTCGTGCCCCTGCTCGCCGGATGGTCCGTCCTGATCGGCACGCTCGTGTGGCTCGTCGCCGGTCCGATCCTCGGCGTCGTCGAAGGCAACACCGCGACGCTGCTGGGAATCTCCTGGCTCTCGATCTTCGCCGTCGGTTCGGTCCAGTTGTTCCTCACGCGGATCTTCGGGCCGATGGCCGTCCTCGTGGGCATGCTCTTCGTGATGGTCCTCGGTGTTCCCGCCTCGAATCTCGGGATGTCGATCCACGCTCTACCGTCGATCTACGTCCCGCTGCACGGCTTCCTTCCCACCGCGGCGGCGGGCGAATCCCTGAGGTCGGTCCTGTACTTCGGGGGTGACGGGCTCGGCGGGCACCTGCTGGTTCTGGTCGTCGGTGCCCTCGTCGCACTCGCCGCGACCTGCGGTGTCGACGCGCTGAAGCGCCGTCGTAATCCCGCCGCGGGGGACCCCGAAGTGACCCTGCCGTCCCTCACGGCGGGGCCGCGTCCCGCGAGCAAGCGGGTCCGCTATCTCACCCTCGCGTTCTTCCCGTTCGCGATGGTCGTGCTGATGCTCTCGATCATGCTGGGAGCGATGTACCAGCCCACCCCGCGGGACATGCCCGTGACCGTGGTCGCCGCGACCACCGAACAGGCGGAACAGACGGTCGCCGGGCTCGAACAGAGCATGTCCGGACTGTTCGACCTGCAGGTCTCGACCTCGATCGACGACGTCCGCGCCCAGGTGCAGGACCGCACGATCGTCGCGGCCTACCTGCTGCCGTCCGCGGAATCGCCTACAGCGACCCTCGTCACCAGCGAAGCGGCCGGGACGAGCCAGCAGCAGGTCGTGCAGAACGTCTTCGACCAGGTCTCCGCAGGAATGCAGGTCCCGCTCGCGGTCGAGAATCTCGCCCCGCTGCCGGAATCCGATTCGATGGGCACGGTGACGCTGTACGTCGCCATGGGCTGGATCATGGCCGGCTTCATGGTGGTCGTCGTCGCGGGCAGCGCACAGCCTGCTGCCATGGTCCTGAAGCGGTTCCTGCCGATCGCGGCCGGATGGGCCGTGTTCATGTCCGCCGTGCTCTGGGTGATCGCCGACCCGATCGTCGGAGCTGTCGACGGGCACTTCCTGTCGTTGTGGGGGACGGGCATCGTCGCGATCTTCACCACCTCGTTGTTCACGCTGGTGCTCTCGAGGCTGTTCGGTCTGCTCGCGGTCGTCCCTGCCGTCGGCATCCTCATGTTCCTCGGGGTGCCTGCGTCGAACGGCGCGATGTCGATGTACATGACGCCGGAGGTCTTCACCTTCCTGCACGGCGTGCTGCCGATGCCGGCGGCGGTGGAGTCCGTCCGGTCGATCCTGTACTTCGGGGGAGACACGGTGGGAGGACACTTGATCACCTTCGTGATCTGGGGCGCCGTCTCGCTCGTGTGCGTGCTCGTCCTCGACCGCGTGCGGGCGGCGCGACGTCCCGACGAGGCCGAGGCCCTGGTGAGCGTCTAGGTGTAGGGGACGGTGGCCAGCGCGAGGTTCGGGGTCTCGATGTCGTTCGCTTCGAAGGCCTCGAGCACCGCGCGGGTCAGGCTCCGGCGGATGCCCCACTGCTTGCCGGCGCGGACGCGCACGGTCAGGCGCAGGGTCACCGAGCCCGCAGTGACGGCGTTGACGCCCAGCAGTTCGGGCTTCTCGAGGATGTCGGGCGCGATGTCCTCGCGCTCGACTCCGTCGAGAACGGCCCGGAGCGCGACCTGGCAGGCGCGGTCGACGTTGGCGGAGGGAGCGATCGGCACGTCGAGCACCGCGACGGCGTGTCCCTGACTCATGTTGCCGACCCGCAGGATCTCGCCGTTGCGGCAGAACCACAGGGTTCCGTCGATGTCGCGGATGGTCGTCACGCGCAGGCCGACCGACTCGACGGTGCCCACCGCGTCGCCCACGTCCACGACGTCGCCCACTCCGTACTGATCCTCGAGCAGCATGAACATCCCCGAGATGAAGTCCCGGACGAGGTTCTGCGCACCGAAGCCGAGTGCGACGCCGGCGATGCCGGCGGACGCGATGAAGGGGGCGACGTTGAAGCCGAGGGTGTCGAGTGTCTGCAGCACCACCCAGACGAGGACGATGATCGACACACCGGACTTGAACACCGAGCCGATCGTCTGAGCCCGCTGGGCCCGTCGTTCGCGGGTATGGGGATCCCCCATGGTCCGTCCAGCGCGTTCCTGCAGCGGCGCGAGGAGCGATCTGCGCTGCTTCGTGGACTTCACTCGCGGCCTCGTCATCCGGTCGATCAACCGGTGCAGGACGTAGCGGAGCACTACCGCAACGACGATGTAGCTCACGATCGCCAATGGCCGGTGGATCAGCCAGTCGCGGTTGGTGTCGGTCAGTTCGAAGGCCAGTAGCGGAATAGACATCCCTGGCGAGTCTACAAACGGGTGACAGCAGGGTCAGACGGTGTGAGATGTTGCACGTTGGGACTCATGAGGTTTCAAGCGAGAACCACCAGCCACACTGCCACCGCGTGGCACACGGCCGCGATCACTGTGCCCGCGTGGAAGAACTCGTGATGCCCGAAGGTCGCCGGCCAGGGATCGGGCCATCTGGTGGCGTAGAGAACGGCACCGCCGCTGTAGAAGAGCCCCCCGATCAGCAACAGGATCATGGGCGTGAGGCCGGCCTCGGTGACCAGCTGACCCGCGACGGGGACGATCGCCCATCCCAGCAGGAGATAGAGAGGAACACCGACCCATCTCGGGGCGGTGGGCCAGAGCATCTTGAGTGCCACCCCGGCCAGCGCTCCCGACCACACCACGATCAGCAGGATCCGCCCGGTCTCAGGAGGGAGTGCGAGCGTCGCGAACGGCGTGTAACTGCCGGCGATGAACACGAAGATCATCGAATGGTCGGCCCGCTTCATCCACATTCGCGTCCGGGGACTCCACCGCCCGCGGTGGTAGAGCGCGCTGACGCCGAAGACGCCGCACACCGTGAGGCTGTAGATCGCAGCGGGGACCACTGCGCCCGGCCGGTCGGCGAAGAGTGCGGCGGTCGTGACGAGCGCGATGCCGGCGAGGAGCGCGACACCGAAGGCCCAGGCGTGGATCCATCCGCGCATCCGGGGTTTGGCGGGTAGTTCGTCGAGGCCGAAAGCCGTCATGCGCACACCCTTCCGTGTACCGGTCGGTAACCTACGAATGCGTAGGTTGATGTTCCGTCGTCACGTTACAGTCTGCAACTGTGCAACAGGAGGCTGTGTGACCACCGCCGCGAGAGCCCGTACGGCTGCGCGTAATGTGGCGCGGGTGGTGATGACGGGGTGAGTGTCCGCGGACTGCTGTACCGGCTCTACGAGCGCCGGCTGCTGAGAGAACTCGACGGAGCGCAGCATCCGCGGCATGTGGCGGTGATGTGCGACGGCAATCGGCGCTGGGCGCGCGAGAACGGCTTCACCGATGTCAGTCACGGTCATCGCGAGGGTGCGAAGAAGATCGCCGAGTTGCTGAGCTGGTGTGATGCTGCGGGCATCGAGAGGGCCACGATCTACCTGCTCTCCACCGAGAATCTGCGGCGCGATCCGGAAGAACTCGACGCTCTGCTCGAGATCATCTCCGACGTCGTGGAGGAGATCTCGGCCCCCGGTCAGAACTGGAGCGTGAAGATCGTCGGTACCACCGACCTCCTCCCGGCCGACCATGCCAAGAGACTGCACGAGGCCGCGGCCGGAACCGCCGGCCGCACGGGGACACACGTCAACGTGGCCGTCGGATACGGCGGCCGCCAGGAGATCGTCGACGCCGTCCAGTCGCTTCTTCGCGTGCGGTATGCGCAGGGGTTGCGCGGCGAGGATCTCGTCGAGGCGGTCACCGTCGAGGGCGTCGACGACCATCTCTACACCTCGGGCCAGCCCGACCCGGATCTCGTCATCCGCACGTCCGGGGAGCAGAGGCTGTCGGGATTCCTGCTGTGGCAGTCCGCCTACTCGGAGATCTGGTTCACCGAGGCCTACTGGCCCGAGTTCCGCCGGGTCGACTTCCTGCGTGCGCTCCGCGACTACGCGGCGCGGCACCGCCGTTTCGGCGCCTGACGGCACCGCCGTTTCGGCGCCCGACAGCACCGCCCTCGGGCGATCGAGGGCGGTGCTGTCGGTGCCGTTCAGAGCTTGCGCAGTCGGAGCCGGTTGATGGCGTGATCCGAGTCCTTGCGGAGCACCAGGGTCGCTCGCGGACGGGTGGGCAGGATGTTCTCCACCAGGTTCGGCAGATTGATCGAGTGCCAGATCTCCTTCGCCGCGCTCACCGCGTCCCGGTCCGACAGGTTCGCGTAGTGATGGAAGTGGGCCTCCGGATCGGCGAAAGACGTCTTCCGCAGCGCGAGAAATCGCTCTACATACCACTTCTCGATGTCCTCGATGCGTGCGTCGACGTAGATCGAGAAGTCGAACAGATCGGAGACCATCAGCCGCGGTCCGGTCTGCAGCACGTTCAGACCCTCGATGATGAGGATGTCCGGCTGCCGGACGATGTGGTACTGGCCGGGGATGATGTCGTACGAGATGTGGGAATAGATGGGCGCCGCAACCTCTTTCGCGCCCGATTTGACCTCGGTGACGAACCGCAGCAACTTGCGCCGGTCGTAGCTCTCGGGAAAACCCTTGCGGTGCATGATGTTGCGTCGCACGAGTTCCTTGGTCGGATAGAGGAATCCGTCGGTGGTCACGAGGTCCACGCTGGGATGGTGGTCCCACCGTGCCAGCAGTGCCTGGAGCACGCGTGCGGTGGTGGACTTGCCGACGGCGACCGAGCCGGCCACCCCGATCACGAAGGGCACCTGCTGGTCCGGATGCTTCTCGCCGAGGAAGGTGGCCGTCGCTGCGAACAGTCGTTGCCTGGCCGCGACCTGCAGGTGGATCAACCTGGCGAGAGGCAGGTAGACCTCCGCGACCTCTGCGAGGTCGATCTGCTCACCGAGCCCCCGGAGTCCGACGAGTTCGTCCTCGGTGAGCACGAGCGGAGTCGACTTCCGGAGCGTGCGCCACTGCTTGCGGTCGAACTCGACGTACGGGCTCGGTTCGTTCAGACGGCCCATCGGCACGTCTTCCCGGCGATGCGCGGTGCGGCGTCGACCGGATCGCACGGGTGATCGGCGCGTCCCGCAGCGCGGATGCGGCATTGCATGTCCATGTATCGGATTGTGCGCGCTGACACACCGGGATGCCTCGTCGGGGTCCCTCCGTGTCGAGTGTCCGCGTGAGGGCCCGCAGGGGACCGACTAGGCTCGGTGGGTATGGGAGCCGAGGACTTCGTGGACGAATATCTGTTGCTGGGCCTGGCTTTCGACCGGCTCGAGGAGGGCTTCGTCGACGCCTACACGGGAGACCCCGCCCTGCGTCGCCGGGTGGAGAATGCGCCGAAGCCGGATCCTCGTGATCTATCACACATCGCGCGCCGTCTCCGGGACGAGCTTCCGGGGGTGGGCCTGGCCGAGGAGCGCGCCCGTTTCCTCGATGTGCACCTGCGTGCACTCGACTGTTCGGCTCGCACGTTCGCGGGTGAGGACATCGGTTTCGTCGACGAGGTCGAGGCGTATTTCGACGTCCGCATCGCCCCGGGCGACGAGGACGAGTATCGCGACGCGCACCGCCGTCTCGACGCGGTGCTGCCGGGCTCGGGCTCGCTCACCGAACGGATGCAGGCCCACCGCAAGTCCGAGGTGATTCCCGCGGACCGGCTCGCCGAGTGCGTGGAGGCGTTCTCGAGTGCGCTGCGCGAGAAGGTGCGGGCGGTCTATCCGCTGCCCGACACCGAACGGGTGGAATACGAGGTGGTCGGCGACAAGCCGTGGTCGGGTTTCAACTACTACCTCGGCGACTACCGCTCGCGGGTGGCGATCAACTCCGACGTGGAACAGACCATGTCGCACCTGCCGCGGCTGATCGCCCACGAGGCGTATCCCGGGCATCACACCGAGCACTGCCGGAAGGAGGCAGGTCTCGTGGCCGGAGGGCAGGCGGAGCAGACGCTGTTCCTCGTCAACACGCCGCAGTGCCTCATGGCGGAGGGGCTCGCCGATCTGGCACTCGAGGCCGTGGTGGGCCCGGGCTGGGGGAGGTGGGCGCAGGAGATCTACGCCGATCTCGGTCTCCGTTTCGACGGCGAACTCGCCGAGCAGTTGTCCGGGGCGTCGGAGCAGTTGCTCCCGGTGCGTCAGGATGCCGCGCTCCTTCTCCACGACCGGGGACGCAGTCACGACGAAGTGGCCGAGTTCCTGCAGCGCTGGTCGCTGTCGAGCCCCGATCGGGCTCGCCAGTCGCTGCGATTCCTGTCGTCGCCGTTGTGGCGCGCCTACATCAGCACCTACGTCGAGGGGTACCGGCTGCTCGGCGGCTGGCTCGGCCAGGTTCCGGCAGGGGCCGAGCGAGCCGATCGCTTTCGGCGTCTGCTCGACGAGCCCCTCGTGCCGAGCAGCCTGCGATGAGGTGGCCGGGACCGGATCGGCTGCGTCCGGGTCCCGCCTTCCGGCGCGTCGGGTGAGGTTCGTAGACTGGAAGACGTATCCTGCCGCCCTCTGCTTGGAGAAGCTTCGATGACCGCTGCGCCCGGCGCCGACGTGAATACTGCTGCACTGAACGATCTCGATCCCGAGGTCGCCCAGGCCATGGCCGGCGAGTTGTCGCGTCAGCGCGACACTCTCGAGATGATCGCGTCGGAGAACTTCGTGCCGCGCGCCGTGCTCCAGGCGCAGGGCAGCGTCCTGACGAACAAGTACGCCGAGGGTTACCCCGGCCGTCGCTACTACGGCGGGTGCGAGAACGTCGACATCGTCGAGGACCTCGCCCGCAACCGCGCGAAGGAACTGTTCGGCGCCGAGTTCGCCAACGTCCAGCCGCATTCGGGTGCGCAGGCCAACGCCGCCGTGCTGATGGCGCTCATGACGCCGGGCGAGAAGCTGCTCGGCCTCGACCTCGCGCACGGTGGCCACCTCACGCACGGTATGAAGCTCAACTTCTCCGGCAAGCTCTACGACGTCGCGTCCTACGGGGTCAGCAAGGACGACCACCGCATCGACATGGACGAGGTGCGCGACATCGCGGTGCGGGAGAAGCCGAAGGTCATCGTCGCCGGCTGGTCGGCGTACCCGCGCCACGAGGACTTCGCGGCCTTCCGCTCCATCGCCGACGAGGTCGGGGCGTACCTGTGGGTCGACATGGCGCACTTCGCGGGCCTGGTCGCTGCAGGTCTGCACCCCTCGCCCGTGCCCTACGCCGACGTCGTGTCCACCACCGTGCACAAGACCCTCGGCGGCCCCCGCTCGGGCCTGATCCTCGCCAAGCAGGAGTGGGCGAAGAAGATCAACTCCGCGGTCTTCCCCGGCCAGCAGGGCGGCCCGCTCATGCACGCGATCGCCGCGAAGGCCGTCGCGCTGAAGATCGCCGCGGGCGACGAGTTCAAGGATCGTCAGCAGCGCACTCTCTCCGGTGCCAAGATCATCGCCGAGCGGCTGTCGCAGCCGGACGTCGCGGACAAGGGCATCTCCGTGCTCACCGGCGGCACCGACGTGCATCTGGTCCTGGTGGACCTGCGCAACTCGGAGCTCGACGGCCAGCAGGGTGAGGACGCGCTGCACGAGGTGGGCATCACCGTCAACCGCAACGCGGTGCCGTTCGACCCGCGCCCGCCGATGGTCACCTCCGGTCTGCGTATCGGTACCCCGGCTCTCGCGACCCGCGGTTTCGGCGACGAGCAGTTCACCGAGGTCGCAGACATCATCGCTGCCACCCTGACCGGAGCTGCCGATGCCGAATCGCTGCGTACGCGGGTGAGCGCCCTCGCGCAGTCCGTGCCGCTGTACGAGGGCCTCGAGGACTGGCGCCTGATCTGACGGTCCACACGACCCCGGCCGCCGGCCCGCCCCGATGTGCGGTGCGGGCCGGCGGTCTTTCTGCGGGTGTTGCGGTAGTCCCCACCGCGCGGCTTGGTTAGGGTAGCCTACGCATGCTGACACTGTCGGCGATGTCACGAACACCCTTGAACCAGAAGGAAGTCGCATGGCCATTCCGAGCATCGATCCGTACGAGTTGCCCACCGGTGACGAGATTCCCGCTGCTCGGGTGGACTGGACGCTCGATGCGTCCCGCTGTGCACTGCTCATCCACGACATGCAGAAGTACTTCATCGACGCCTACCGGCGCGACGCCGAGCCGCTCGCGACGGTGGTGCCGAACATCGTCCGGCTGCGTGAAGCCTGCCTGGCCGCAGGCGTTCCTGTCGTCTACACGATGCAACCCGGCGACCAGCACCCCTCACGTCGCGGCATCCTCGCCGACTTCTGGGGGACCGGCCTGAGCTCCGGCCGTGACACCGAGGTCATCGACGAACTCGTGCCCGGACCGGGCGACATCCAGGTCACCAAATGGCGCTATTCCGCCTTCCAGCGCACGGACTTCCGTCAGTTGCTCGCACACAACGGCCGCGACCAGCTGATCGTGACCGGCGTCTACGCCCACATGGGATGCATGCTCAGTGCCGCCGACGCCTTCATGAGCGACGTTGCCCCGTTCATGGTCCTCGACGGCACCGCCGATTTCTCCCGCGACGAGCACGTCATGGCCCTCGACTACGTGGCCAAGCGTGTCGGGCGGGTGGAGACGACCGACGCCGTGATCGAGGCGATCACCGAGACGGCTCGCCGCCGCGACCGGGAGACCGAACAGCTCGCGGCGTCGATGCGCTGACGGGTCCGGTGCTCACTCCTGATATCCCAAGGGGCACGTGGGTCGTCGTTTACCCAATTTTCACCGACACGCACTGTCGGCCAACCAGCGAATCGGCTGCGGCGGGTCTAGCGTCGGGGGCGTAGGCGGCGCAGGTGCCGACTACGCGGGAGGTCCCTGATCGTGTGGCTGACACAGTCCGAACGAGGGGGCCGGCACCGGGCCTCCGTGGTCGTGACGACACCGGGGACCGCCGGCCCACCGAACAACGTCCGGACGGTGCCGTTCGGGCCGAGGAGCCTCACGTGAACGCAACACGCTCCGTCCCCACTCGCCCCGGCGCCACCGAGGCGACAGAACCTGCTGTACGTACCTACGTGCTGGACACCTCCGTGTTGCTGTCCGATCCTTGGGCGGTCACCCGGTTCGCCGAGCACGAAGTCGTCCTTCCGTTGGTGGTGATCGGTGAACTCGAGGGCAAGCGTCACCACCACGAACTCGGCTGGTTCGCCCGCGAATCGTTGAGATTGCTCGACGACCTGCGGCAGCGGCACGGACGCCTCGACGAGCCCGTCCCCATCGGGGACGAGGGTGGCACCCTCCACGTGGAGCTCAACCACACCGACCAGATGGTGCTGCCCGCGGGTTTCCGTACGGACACCAACGACGCCCGGATTCTCGCGTGCGCTCTGAACCTGGCCACCGAGGGGCGCGACGTGGTGCTCGTCAGCAAGGACATCCCCTTGCGGGTCAAGGCCGGTGCCGTCGGCCTCGACGCGGACGAATATCACGCCCAGGACGTGGTCGTCTCGGGATGGACGGGCATGACCGAACTCGACGTCGATCGAGCCGCGATCGACGAATTGTTCACCGAAGGTGTCGTGGACCTCGACGAGGCCCGGGATCTGCCGTGCCACACCGGAATCAAGTTGCTCGGGGGTTCGTCGAGTGCACTCGGCCGGGTCACCGCAGACAAGCGCGTCCAGCTCGTGCGTGGCGACCGGGAAGCGTTCGGGCTGCACGGCCGCTCGGCCGAACAGCGCGTCGCGCTGGACCTGCTGCTGGACGAATCCGTGGGGATCGTCTCGCTCGGCGGCAAGGCCGGGACCGGGAAGTCCGCGCTCGCGCTGACCGCCGGCCTCGAGGCCGTGCTGGAACGGCGAACCCACCGCAAGGTGGTCGTCTTCCGCCCACTCTACGCGGTGGGCGGCCAGGAACTCGGTTACCTGCCGGGCACCGAGGCGGAGAAGATGAACCCCTGGGGTCAGGCCGTCTTCGACACCCTCGAAGGGCTCGCCAGCCCCGCGGTGTTGGAGGAGGTGCTCAGCCGGGGGATGCTGGAAGTCCTGCCGCTCACGCACATTCGCGGCCGGTCGCTGCACGATTCGTTCGTGATCGTCGACGAGGCGCAGTCGCTCGAGCGCAACGTGCTGCTCACCGTGTTGTCGAGGCTCGGAACGGGTTCCCGCGTCGTACTCACCCACGACGTCGCTCAGCGCGACAACCTGCGCGTCGGCCGGCACGACGGGGTCGCGGCGGTCATCGAGAAACTCAAGGGACACCCGCTGTTCGCACACGTGACGCTCACGCGAAGCGAGCGGTCGCCGATCGCGGCCCTCGTGACGGAAATGCTCGAGGAGTTCGCGCCCGGGGCGTGACGGCGAAGGGAAAATACGAGCGGCGCGTCCGGCATTCCGCCGGGCGCGCCGTCGTCGTCAGTCCTTCTCGGTCTCGTCGGGCAGGGGGCCGAGTTCGGCCTCGAGGACCTCCTGGACGATCCGCATCGCGGCGAGTCCCGCGGGAGCGCCGCAGTATGCCGTGCAGTGGACGACGGATTCGACGATCTCGGTGCGGCCGAGCCCATTGCGCAGTGCGCCCCGGACGTGTCCGCGAAGCTCGTTCTCGGCGCGCAGAGCGATGAGCATGCCCAGGTTGAGCAGGCTGCGACTGCGACGGTCCAGGCCCGGCCGGGACCACACCGCCCCCCAGGCGTGCTCGGTGACGAACTCCTGCATGGTCTCGGAGTCGGTACCGCGGGCACGCTCGAACGCCCGCTCGACGAAATCGTCACCCATCACTTCGCGGCGGATTCCGAGTCCCGTCGTGAATCCCGGAGTGTGCTCGGCGTCGGACATCCATCGCTCCCTGTTCGATCGTCGCCGAACCGTTCGACGACGACCGGATTCTATGCCCGACCGGGGAGGAGACGGTCAGGAGCGACGCAGAGCGGCCCGCAGTACTCCGACGAGCGTCCCGCGGAGGAATGTGAGTACGTCGAAGTGATCGTCCCAGACGGCAATTCGGCCGTCTCGCAGCTCGAACGTCCCGCACACCCAGAATTCGATGCGGACGGGGCCGAACCGCAGGATGTCGGTGCGTTCGGTGAGGACGACGTCGCCCTCGGCGGCGATGTGGTGGACGACGACATCGAAACCCAGTGAGGGTCGTGTCAGCCCGGCGAGTATCCGGTGCACCCGGGACGCGCCGCGGATCGTCGGTAGCCACGTGTTGTGCCACGCGATGTCGTCCGTGATCAGTGAGCTCGCCCGGCTCGGATCCTCTGCGACCATCGCGTCCAGGAAATTCCTGACCGTGCCGATCGCATCCTGCCCGGTGGTGGCGGTTGTGCTCATCGCTCTCCTCGACGTCGATGCGTCGCATCGTATAGCTCGCAGGTCGGCGGTGGGGACGGATTCCCACAGGTCACGGAATCGCCGGAAACCGGATCGTGCCGCGGGAGAGTCGGGCACCCTGAAATCAGGTACCCGTGCTCATCGGCGACAGGAGTGGAGCGATGAAGCGAGATCCCCGACGCAGGGCGCTGGTGGCGGCGGCGGCTGCCGTGGTCGGACTGGCCGTCGCGGGCTGCGGCGACAGCGGCAATTCCGCGCAGGACGTGGTGGGCAGCGCGACCAGCGCGGTCCAGTCCGCTGCGGAGAGTGTGGGCTCCCAGGCCCAGAGTGCCGTCGAATCGATCACCCAGGGCAACGACGAGCCCGAGCCCTCCGAACCCGCGGCGGACCAGTCCAGCGCGGTCCCCGGCGCGGGCGGCGAGGACGTCGAACTCAGTGGGCCGATCCTGCAGAAATACGACGAGGTCGGCGGGGCATCCAGCCCGCTCGGCGCGCCGACCGGCCAGCAGGAGGACATCGGCGACGGCATGATCGCCGAGTTCGAAGGCGGCATCATCGCCTGGAGTCCCGACACGGACGCCCACATCGTGTGGGGTGAGATCCGGACGGCCTGGGAGGCGGAAGGCGGTGCCGGCGGTGTTCTCGGATTCCCGATCAGCGACGAGGAACAGACCCCCGAGGGACTCCGCAGCAACTTCCAGTTCGGCTACATCACCTACATCGACGGGCAGACCGAGGTGTTCCAGGAGTGACCCGGCGGGCCCGGCCCACGACGGGCCGGGCCCGGGCGGTCATTCCTCGGGGTCCATCCGCGTCATGGCGAGCACGTCGAGCCGGAGCGCCAGTTCCTCCTCGGTCAGGATCTCGTCGATCAGACCGCGATCGAGTACCGCCTGACGGATGGTCTTCTCCTCCTTCAGCGCCTCCTTGGCGACGGCTGCCGCCTCCTCGTAACCGATCGCGGAATTGAGCGGGGTCACGATGGACGGCGACGACTCGGCCAGCAGGCGCAGACGTTCGACGTTCGCGACGAGCCCGACGACACAGCGATCGGCGAACAAGCGGGACGAATTGGCCAGCAGACGAATCGACTCGAGGACGTTCCGGGCCATCATCGGGATGTAGACGTTGAGCTCGAACGCGCCGGCCGCGCCACCCCACGCCACCGCGGCATCGTTCCCGACGACCTGGGCGGCCACCTGCGTGACAGCCTCGGGCAGAACGGGATTGACCTTACCCGGCATGATCGAGCTACCCGGTTGCAGATCGGGCAGCTGGATCTCGGCGAGCCCGGTGAGCGGCCCCGAACCCATCCAGCGGATGTCGTTGGCGATCTTCGTCAGCGACACCGCGATCGTGCGGAGTGCCCCTGAGACCTCGACCAGGCCGTCCCGCGCCGCCTGCGCCTCGAAGCTGTTCCTGGCAGGTCGCAACTCCTCGAGGCCGGTGCTCTCGACGAGGACCGCCACGACCCGGGGTCCGAAATCCACGGGTGCATTGAGCCCCGTTCCGACCGCGGTGCCGCCGATCGGCAGCTCACCGAGCCGGGGCAGCGTCGCGCGCAGTCGTTCGATTCCGGCCTCGATCTGGCGGGCGTAACCGCCGAACTCCTGTCCGAGCGTCACCGGCACCGCATCCATGAGGTGAGTGCGCCCGGACTTGACGACCGTGCGCCATTCGCGTGCCTTCTCGGCGAGCGCACCGTGCAGGTGTTCGAGCGCGGGAATCAGATCCTTGACCGTGGCCTCGGTCGCGGCGACGTGCGTCGCTGTCGGGAAGGTGTCGTTCGACGACTGCGACATGTTCACGTCGTCGTTGGGGTGGATCGTCACCCCGGCTTTCGCGGCAAGGGACGCGATGACCTCGTTGGCGTTCATGTTCGAACTCGTGCCGGAACCGGTCTGGAAGACATCGATGGGGAACTGGTCGTCGTGTTCACCTGCCGCGATGGCATCGGCGGCCGCGATGATCGCCTCGGCCTTGTCGGGCTCGAGCAGACCGAGATCCTTGTTCACCCGGGCACAGGCACTCTTGAGCAGACCGAGCGCGCGGATCTGCGCACGCTCGAGCCCGCGCCCCGAGATCGGGAAGTTCTCGACGGCCCGCTGGGTCTGGGCACGCCACAGGGCGTCGACCGGAACCCGGACCTCGCCCATCGTGTCGCGTTCGATACGGAACTGCTGAGAAGACTGTTCGGTGTCGGTCATGACTCCCACGTTAGGCCGCGGGAACAGACGGCAGGGGCGCTGACACGAGAACTCGTGTCAGCGCCCCTGCCGGGAATCGATCCGGAGGATCAGGGCATGGGAGGATGCGCGCCGGCGACACCGTGGAAGTCGATCGACGAGAACTCGCTGAGCTTCTGCAGACGGTGGAAGGCCTCGACCATGCGGACCGTGCCCGACTTGCTGCGCATCACGATCGATTGCGTCTCGGCGCCACCGCCCGAGTAGCGCACACCGCGCAGCAGTTCACCGTCGGTGACGCCCGTCGCGCAGAAGAAGATGTTCTCACCGGTGACGAGATCGGTCGTGGTGAGCACCCGATCGAGATCGTGCCCGGCGTCGAGCGCCTTCTGGCGCTCCGCGTCGTCGGTCGGGGCGAGCCGGCCCTGGATCTCACCGCCCATGCACCGCATCGCTGCTGCCGCGATGATGCCCTCGGGGGTGCCACCGATACCGAGCAGCATGTCGACGCCCGAGCCCGGCCGTGCCGCAGCGATCGCACCGGCGACGTCGCCGTCGGAGATCAGGCGGATGCGGGCGCCCGCCTCCCGCACCTCCTCGATGATGCGCGCGTGACGGGGACGATCGAGGATCGTCACAGTGAGGTCGGAGATCGCGACGCTCTTCGCCTTGGCGACGCGGCGGACGTTCTCCGCGACGGGCGCGGTGATGTCGATGACGCCCGCAGCCTCGGGACCGACGGCGATCTTCTCCATGTAGAACACGGCGGACGGGTCGAACATCGCTCCGCGCTCGGCCACCGCGAGCACCGCGATCGCACCGGGTGCCCCCTTGGACATGAGCGTCGTACCGTCGATCGGATCGACTGCGACGTCGCAGAGCGGCCCGTCGCCGTTGCCGACCTCCTCGCCGTTGTACAGCATCGGCGCTTCGTCCTTCTCGCCTTCGCCGATCACGACGACACCCTGCATCGACACGGAGCTCACCATGTGCCGCATCGCGTCGACCGCGGCACCGTCGCCACCCTCCTTGTCGCCGCGCCCGACCCACCGGCCGGCCGCCATCGCCGCGGCCTCTGTGACGCGGACCAGTTCGAGAGCGAGGTTGCGATCCGGAGCTTCGCGGCGTGGGGTGCTGGCCGTCATGGGCTACTGCCTCCTGAAGATTTTCGGCCGACGCGGACGCGCCGGCAGAGGGAGCGGCCGCCGGAGGCGTCCGCACGATCCGTGTGTGTCGCGTGGCTATTGTCTCATCACGGCCGACCGTGTGGACTGTCGGACCCGACCGCCCTGAACGCCACGGTTGCGGGGCTGTCAGACTGGAGGCGTGGCTTCCTCGAAACCTCGCATTCTTCAGGACACGCGCGACATGGCGTGGTCGCTCATCCCGCTCGTCGTTCTGTGCTTGTTCATCGCTGCGATTGCAAGTCAGTGCGAGTTCAAGCCGGGCGGGCCGACCGCGGGTCCGGTGCCGAGCTTCGACATCGATGCCGGACTGGCGTACGACGCGAAGGAACTCGGTTTCCCGATCCGCCATCCCGACGTGCCCGAGGACTGGCAGCCCAACTCCGGAAGCCGCAACATCATCGCCGGTAACCAGGGCGGCGATTCGAGCACCGTCGGCTTCATCACTCCGGCAGGCCGCTACGTGCGCTTCACCCAGTCGAACGCCGGTGAGGACGAACTGGTCCGGTTCGTCGCCGGGGACTACCGGGCCGTCACCGACGTCCGCGCGATCGAGGACCGAGACTGGGTGGTCTACGGCGGCGAAGGCGTCGAGGCCATCTGGGTCTCCGACTTCGGGGACGTGCGGATCCTCATCGGCGGTTCCGGCGACGAGGCCGAGTTCACCGCTCTGGCCACCGCCGCGGGTAAGGCCGAACCGCTCGAACCCTGACCGAGGTCATTCGTCCTCGTCGTATTCCTCGTCGTCGTCCTCCTCGTACGCGAGTGCCTGTTCGACCCGTTCGCGAGCACCGGCGAGGTGTTCCTCGCAGCGCTTGGCCAAGGCCTCGCCGCGCTCCCACAGCTGCAGTGACTCGTCGAGATCGAGGCCGCCTTGCTCGAGCATCTTCACGACGTTGACGAGTTCGTCACGAGCACGCTCGTAGCCGAACTCCCGCACGTCGGCGTTGGGGTCGTCGGTTCCCACGTTCGTCAATTCCCGCCCTTCTACCGTTCGTGTCCCATGACGGCTGCGCGAGCCGCACCGTCCGCCACCCGCACCCGGAGCTGGGTGCCGATGGGTATCTCGTCGAGTGTGCGTACCACCTCGGGGTCGCCGCCCGGCACGACCCGCTGCACCACCGCATAACCGCGCGCCAGCGTCGCCGCCGGACCGAGGGTCGCCAGACGTGCCCGCAGGTGTTCCAGCGTCGACGCCTCCGAGGCGATCAGGCGTGCGACGTCGCGCCGCGCCGTGTGCTGCAACCGGTCGATCTCCTCGTGCCGCCGGTCGAGATCGCGGAACGGATCGGCCAGGACGGGCCGGTCGCGCAGTTGCGCGATGACGTGCTCCTCCCGTCGTACCCAGTTGCGCAGGGCAGCCGCGGACCGCGCACGCAATTCGTCGACGAGATCGAGTTCGGCGACGGCGTCCGGCACCACCCGTTTGGCGGCGTCGGTGGGAGTCGCGGCCCGGAGATCGGCGACGTGGTCGCACAGGGGGCTGTCGGGTTCGTGGCCGATCGCGCTGACCACGGGAGTCGTGCACGCCGCGATCGCCCGGCACAGCGCCTCGTCGGAGAAGGGAAGCAGATCCTCGACACTGCCGCCGCCCCGGGCCAGGACGATCACGTCGACCTCGGGGTCCGCGTCGAGGGATTCGAGCGCTTCGAGGATCTGTGTCACCGCGGTGGGGCCCTGCACGGTGGCGTGGCGGACGTCGAAGTGCACGGCCGGCCAGCGTCGCTGTGCGACCGTCAGCACGTCGCGTTCGGCCGCGCTGCCGCGGCTGGTGATCAGGCCGATGCGCCGCGGCAGGAAGGGCAGCGGACGTTTGAGCCGCGGATCGAACAGTCCTTCGGCCGCGAGCAGGGCGCGCAGGCGCTCGAGCCGGGCGAGCAGTTCCCCGATGCCGACGGCCCGGATCTCGGTGACCCGCAATGCCAGGCTTCCACGCCCGGGCCAGAAGGTCATCTTGCCGAACATGATCACGCGGCTGCCCTCGGTGAGCGGCACCGCCGACTGCTGCAGCAACTGGGGGGAACAGGTCACCTGCAGGGACATGTCCACCGACGGATCGCGCAGCGTCAGGAACGCCGTCCGGGTGCCGGGACGGGCGTTGATCTGGGTGACCTGACCCTCGACCCAGATGGTGCCGAGCTTGTCGATCCAGCCCGCCACCTTCTGGGCCACGGTGCGGACGGGCCAGGGATGATCCGCGGAGTTCGGCCGTCCGGTGTTCTGTCCGGTCGTCACCGGTTACGTGCGCTCGTGATCCGGTTGGACAGCATCGTCACGAAGGGTGGACGGGCCGCATGAGCGTTCTCGTAGTCGAGCAGATCCGTCAGTTCCTCCACCGACAGTGCGCGCAGGCGGGCACGCAGCTGAGCGAGGGTCAGCGAGTCGTAATCGAGGTCTTCGACGATCTCGGGCCGGTCGGCGACCTTCGTATCGGTGGACTTCTCCTCGGTGGCCGCCGCCGTGTTCTCTGCGGCATCGGGCGTCGCCGCGGTGGTCTCCGCCGGGCCGGTCGTCTCGCTCGCGGCGGCGGCCTCGGCTTCCGGAGGGATCGAGTACAGGGCGAATCGCCCGGGCGCGCCGTTCGCGGTGGTGCCCGCCGAAGGTCCGGCACCGTCGGTGGGGGCGGCGTCGTCCTCGTCGAAGGTCGCCCACTGGGCGGTCTCGGCAGGTTCTCCTCCGAAGAGCTCGAAGACCTGATCGCCCTTGATCGCCAGCGAGGTCATCACCTGCTGCAACCGCATCGTCGTCTGCAGGATCTGGCTCACCGTCGTCATCGGCAACGAAACGGCTGTGCTGGGCAGCTTGAGGGTCTCTTCGTAGGCGGTGACAGCAACGCCGGCAGCCACACGTGCCAGGAACGGTGGACGGATCATGCCCCCAAGACTGCCCGATGATCGGCGTGATTGGTAGCCGGTGACGGCCCCGCCCCCGAGCTGGGAAGCCCCTCGCGGATGCGCCCCGTACCCTGGAGGCATGTCTGCGCCTGTTCCACTCGAAGTCGGGATCACCAGGTCCGCCGGTTCCTCCGCCTCCGGAAAGCGTGTCCTGCTCGCCGAGCCGCGCGGTTACTGCGCCGGTGTCGATCGTGCGGTCGAGACGGTCGAGAAAGCGCTCGAGAAGTACGGTGCGCCGGTCTACGTCCGCAAGGAGATCGTGCACAACCGCCACGTCGTCGACACCCTCGCCGAACGCGGTGTGGTGTTCGTGGACGAGACCGACGAAGCGCCCGAAGGCGCCGTCCTCGTCTTCTCGGCGCACGGTGTGTCTCCCGCGGTCCACGAATCCGCCGCAGCCCGGCAGCTCCGCACCATCGACGCCACCTGCCCGCTGGTGACGAAGGTCCACCAGGAGGCCAAGCGATTCGCGCGCGACGACTACGACATCCTGCTCATCGGTCACGAAGGCCACGAAGAGGTGGAAGGGACGGCCGGTGAGGCCCCCGACCACGTGCAGCTCGTCGACGGCCCCGGCGCCGTCGACTCGGTGACCGTGCGCGATCCGTCCAAGGTCATCTGGCTGTCGCAGACCACGCTCAGCGTCGACGAGACCATGCAGACGGTGGAACGGCTCCGCGAGAAGTTCCCGCAACTGCAGGATCCGCCGAGCGACGACATCTGCTACGCCACCCAGAACCGCCAGGTCGCGGTGAAGGCGATGGCACCGGAATGCGACCTGGTGATCGTCGTGGGGTCGCGGAACTCGTCGAACTCGGTGCGGCTCGTCGAGGTCGCCCTGGGTGCGGGCGCGAGGGCAGCGCACCTCGTGGACTACGCGCGGGAGATCGATCCGGCATGGCTCGAGGGGGTCGAGACCGTCGGTATCACCTCGGGCGCATCGGTGCCCGAGATCCTCGTGCAGGGTGTCGTCGAGTTCCTCGACGAGCACGGCTTCCACGACGTCCGGCCGGTGACGACCGCCAACGAGACACTCGTGTTTGCGCTGCCGCGCGAACTGCGGCCCTCGCGTCGTCCCTGATCGTCCCCGGCCCGGGACGCGGGCTCAGTCCTCGTAGCGGTCGCGATAGCGCACGCGCGGCGCGTCGTAGGCCTGTGTCGGGGCGGCCTGTGTCGGGGCTGCGGCCGGACGCCCGACCTCCGGCTCCGGCGCCACCGGGCGACGCCGTGGGCGGCGATCTTCCGCCGGCACGGGGTCGGCGGGGCGGGGAGCGCGCGTACGCCGCGGAACGGGATGCTCGTCCACCGCGCGCTCGGCGCGGACACGCCGCCGCGGGCGGGTATCGGTGACGTCGCGGACCGAGGCCTTCTCGCTCGGCGTCCGCACGGCGGTGCCGCCGCGGGTGGCAGTCGCGGCCGACGGCCGCCCCCGGGCCGCGCGCCGCGCCGGACGGTCGCCCGGCGCCGCGGTCTTCGCCTTCGCCGCGCGGGGGCGCGCACGCTCGCGCGGGGCCCGGGCGGCTCGCACTCCGGTCGCCTGCCGGGCCACGTAGATCCGGAAGCCGCCGACGGCGAGCGCCAGCACCGTCGCCAGCAGCATCGCCGGGAATCGGTTGACCAGCGGATAGGCGATGTTCAGCGCGAGATCCTGGAGGCCGCTCATGCTCTCGGAGGAGACGAACTGCTGACCGATCGGAACGGCCACGAACAGCAGCAGAGGCGGCTGGGCCATCGCGGTGAACAGTCCGCGATAACGCACCGCCACCACCGCTGCGACGCAGCCGAGCACGTAGAACGCGGTGAACGCGGCGGTCAGCTCGTTCCCTCGTGCGCTGTCGAGCAACACACCGACGAGCGTGGTTCCCGCTGCGATCGCGACGGCAGCCCACCAGGGCACGCCGGGCACTGTGGGTACCAACGACCGCATGTCGAGCGGCACCGCCGAGCGTGCACGTTGGGTTGCAGACACAACCTAGACATTAGCGTGAGGATGTCAGCCGGCTTCGTCGACAGGACCGTCCGCCGGTGACCTTTCCGCGAGAGTGCTGCGCCGCGGCCACGTGTCCACCCGATGCACCTCCGGCACCTCACCGTCGAAGATCTCCAGGTCGTGGAGCTTGCGGGCCGTTACCCCCACCCGGGTGTCCATCGACGAGACCGTGAGGTTGAACGAATCGACGGCCTGGCCGAGCCGGTTGCCGAGCCGGTCGAGATGCGAACCGACGACCCCGAGCCGTTGATACAGCTCACGGCCGAGCCGATGGATGGTCGCGGCGTCCCGGGAGAGCGCCTCCTGCCGCCAGGTGTGGGCGATGGTGCGCAACAGCGCCACGAGCGTGGTCGGGGTCGCCAGGATGACATTGCGGGCGAAAGCGTGCTCGAGCAGGTCGGGGTCGGCGCCCAGCGCGGCGTCGAGGAACGGATCGCCCGGCACGAACAGCACGACGAACTCCGGCGTCGGATCGAAGGACTCCCAATAGGCCTTCGCGGACAACTGGTCGACGTGGGTGCGCAGCTGCCGTGCGTGGCGGGTCAGATGGCGGTCGCGCTCGACGGGATCCTCGGCCTCGGCGGCGTCCAGGTACGCGGCGAAGGGCACCTTCGCGTCGACGACGATCTGTTTGCCGCCGGCGAGGTAGACCAGCAGATCCGGCCTCACGCCGTCCTTGCCGACCTGGGTGTCGAAATCGCAGTGGCGCACCATCCCGGCGAGCTCGACGACGCGCTCGAGCTGGATCTCGCCCCAGCGACCGCGGATCTGGGGCGCGCGCAGAGCCGTGACCAGCTGCTGGGTGCGGGTGGACAGCAGCTGGGATGCGCGGTGCATGCCCTCGACCTGTTCGCTCAGACCCGCGTAGGCATGGACACGGCTACGTTCGACGTGCTCGACCTGCCGTGCGAGCGCCCCCACGGCCTCGTTCAACGGCCCGACGAGCCGCGACACCTGGTCTCCGATGGCACCGGACTGCCGGCGGGCGGCATCCTCGCTCACCGCCGCGAGCGACTGACGCAACTGCTCCTCGTTGTCGCGCAGGGCCGCGAGCCGGGCCTCGGCGTGGGCTGCCCGTTCACCGTCCCGGGAGGCGCGCAACAGCCAGCCGAGCGCCACGCCGAGAGCGAGCGCAACGAGCAAGCCGAGGGCCGTGAGTGCCGTCATGGGGCCGATCGTGCCCCATCGATCCGACATTCACCCGGCATCCGGAGATGTCGGCCTGTTCCTCTACCGTCTGTCCCATGCGGATCCTGCACACCTCCGATTGGCATATCGGCCGCACTTTCCACGGGGTCGACCTGCTCGCCGACCAGGCGCGTGCCCTTCGCGCGATCGCGGACCTGGTGGCCGAACGCGGGATCGACGTGGTGGTGGTGCCGGGCGACGTGTACGACCGGTCCATCCCGAGTTCCGATGCCGTGGCCGTCTGCAACGCCGGGCTCGAGGCCATCCGCGAGGCCGGAGCGGTCATCGTGGCCACCTCGGGTAATCACGATTCCCCGGTCCGGCTCGGTGCCGGTGCAGCCTTCGCGGCGCACGGCGGTCTGCATCTGATCACCCGCGTGTCGCAGATCGACACTCCTGTCGTCCTGCACGACGAGCACGGCGAGGTCTGCTTCTACGGCATCCCGTACCTCGAACCGGAGATCACCCGGGCCGCGCTCGGTGTGCCCGAGGCGCGCTCGCACCAGCAGATCCTCGACGCCGCCATGGAGAGGGTGCGGGCCGATGCCGCGGGCCGCGGCGCCCGCACCGTCGTCCTCGCGCACGCCTTCGTCGTCGGAGGCCAGGCCAGCGACTCCGAACGATCCATCTCGGTCGGAGGTGTCGAGACGGTCGCCGCGACGTCCTTCGAGGGTGCGCACTACGTCGCGCTGGGGCATCTGCACTCACCGCAGACGGTGAGCGAGACGGTCCGCTATTCGGGTTCGCCGTTGCCCTATTCCTTCGGTGAGCGCACGCATCGCAAGGCGGTGTTCGTGGTCGATCTCGATGAGTCCGGCGTTGCGGAGATCGAGCGTGTCGACCTACCGGTGGTCCGCGAACTCACCCGGCTCGAAGGCGATCTCGACGACCTGCTGGCCGATCCCGCACACGCCGCGGTCGAGGATCACTACGTCTCCGCGATCCTGACCGACGCGGTCCGTCCGCTCGAAGCCATGCGCCGGCTGCAGGAACGTTTCGCCTTCGCCGTGCACGTCGAATGGCAGCGCCCGGCCGGGAGCACGGAGGGCAGCTACCGCGACAAGGTGCGCGGGCGCAGCGACCGCGACATCGCATCTGCGTTCCTCGCCGACGTGCGCTCCGAACCGTCGGAGCGTGAGGTCGGCTGGGTCGACGAAGCCCTGCGGGAAGTCGACCGCCGGCGCGGGATCGGTGAGGTGACGGAGACCGACCTGCCGTGGCGATCGGATGTGCCGGCATGAGACTGCATTCCCTCGAGATCATTGCTTTCGGGCCGTTCGCCGACACGGTCGAGATCGACTTCGACGAACTCGGAGCCGACGGACTGTTCCTGCTGCACGGGCAGACGGGTGCGGGCAAGACCTCGATCCTCGACGCCGTGGCATTCGCGCTCTACGGCACCGTGCCCGGCGCGCGCGCCGACGGTCGCCGGTTGTTGTCCGACCACGCGCCCGCCGGTGCGGTGCCGAGGGTCCGGCTCGAGGCGACCATCGCCGGTCGTCGCCTGCGCATCGAGCGCAGCCCCGAATTCGAGCGTCCGAAGCTGCGCGGCACGGGCACCGTCAAACAGCAGGCGAAGGCGAATCTGATCTGGCTCGACGGGTCGGGGGAGAACCTGTCACGCATCCCCGACATCGGCGACGTCGTCAAGTCGCTGCTCGGGATGAGTGCCGAACAGTTCTTCCAGGTGGTCCTTCTTCCGCAGGGTGATTTCGCCCGATTCCTGCGCGCCGGTAGCGAAGAACGGGGCAGGTTGCTCGAGCGACTGTTCGACACCACCCGCTTCGGTGACGTCGAGCAGTGGTTCCGCGACCGCCGCGGGGCGGGCACGAAACTCCTTGCCGAGCAGCAGAAGAAGGTCGAGGTGCTCGCGGCGAAGGTGGCAGCGTCCGCAGGTATCGAGGCCGGTGCCGACGCCGACCCCGTCGAGTGGGCACATCGGCTGCTCGCCGATGCCGCGGAGAACCGCGAGGCCGCTGCGGCGGCCCTCGGGCGTGCCCGCAGGGTGGACGAGGCCACTCGGCGCAAGCTCGACGAGACCACGGCTCTCGCCGACCGGCTCCGCCGCCGTCGCGATGCTCTGGACGTCCTCGCCGAGCTCGAGCAGACGCAGGCCCGCCGCGCCGTCATGAGGGCCGAACGCGACGCCGCGCATCGTGCGGTCGGCGTGGCCGTGCTCGACCGGGAGGCGAACCGCCTCGCGCAGGATGCCGACACCGCGGCCGCCCGGGCAGCAGCGGCCACGGCGCCGCTCGAAGGCGACGACGAAGGCCGCGCACTGCTCGCCGGGATCGGGCCGACGCCCGCCGGATCCGACCGCGACATCATCCGTCCGCGATGCGAGGAATGGTCTTCGGAGGCAGCGCGTCTCGACGTCCTGCTCGACCGTCGTCGGCGACTGGCCGAACTCGAGGCCGACCGCGACCGCCTCGCCGCTCGCCGGCGCGCTCTCACCGACGAGCGGCAGCAGGTGATCGACGACCGCGCAGCGCTCCCCGAGCGCTCGGCCGCCGCCGTCGCTGCGGTCGCCGAGGCCGAGCGAGCGGCAGCGACGCTGCCCGGCCTGTCGGAGGCTCGCGACCGGGCCGCCGACGCGCTCGATGCCGCTAACGAGCTTGCTTCTCACCGAACCGAACTCGATCGTCTCGAAGGTCGCGTCGTGCAGCTGCATTCCGAGTTCAACGATGCGCGCGAAGCCCATCTCGATGTCCGGCAGAGGCGCATCGACGGAATGGCGGCCGAACTCGCGGCGCGGCTCGTCGACGGGGATCCCTGCGTGGTGTGCGGAGCCACCGAACACCCTGCCCCCGCCCGCCCGGCCCCCGGCACCGCGACCGAGGCCGACGAAGAACGTGCTCGCCTCGTCGAGGAACGCGCCGCCGCTGCACTGGCGCAGGCCCGCGAGGCCGTCACCGATCTCTCCGGTACCGTCGCCGTTCTCCGGCAGCGGTGCGGGGGAGCGGAGGCGGACGACCTCGCTGTGGCCCACGCCGAGGCTGTTCGCATCCACGACCGGGCCGCCGCGACCGCCGGACGTCTCGACCGGCTCCGTGCAGTGGTCGAAGATCTCCGCAAGCTCGACACGGTCTTCGAGGAGCAGGAGAAGCGACTCGACGCCGAACTGACCGAACTCGCACGCGAGGACGCGGTACGTGCGGCGGAGATCACCGAGATCCGCAATCGCATCGTCGACGCCGTCGGCGACCTCGACAGGCTCGCGCCGCGACGCGCGCAGGTCGCTGCCCTGTCCGCCGCCGGGACCGCACTGCTCGACGCCCGTTCGGCTGCCCTGAACGCCCGGACGGTCGCCGAGGAACGTGCCGCCGACGCCCGGTCCGCGGCCGTCGAGGCCGGCTTCACCGACCTCGACAGTGCTCGTGCCGCTGTCCGGTCACCCGAGCGGCTCGCCGAGATCGACCGTGTCCTGCGCGAGGCCGACGACCGGCGAGCGGTAGCGACCTCCACCCTCGAGGACCCCGCGGTCGCCGCCCTCACCGGGAACGAGGTCGCCGACGAGGCGGCGGCCCGTGCCGTGGTGGAGGAGAGTGCCGCCGCAGTCGAGACGGCCCTGAGCGCGGCCACCGAGGCCGAACGCCGCCATCTCGATATCGAGGCCTATACGAAGCGCCTCGAGGAGGCCTGCGCCGAACTTGCTCCGCTGCTCGACGAACACGCCGAACTGTCCGCGCTCGCCGACGTCGTGGCCGGCATGGGCTCGAACGCCAAGAAGATGTCGCTGCGCTCGTACGTGCTCGCCGCGCGACTCGAGGAGGTCGCCGACGCGGCGTCGGTGCGGCTCCGCAGAATGTCCGGCGGGCGATACGAATTCGTGCACTCCGACGCTGCGGAGAGCAGGGGACGCCGCGGTGGTCTCGGACTCGACATCCACGACGAGTACACCGGGGTCGTGCGCTCCACCAAGACCCTCTCGGGAGGGGAGTCCTTTCAGGCGTCCCTCGCCCTCGCCCTGGGCCTCGCCGACGTCGTCGCCGCCGAAGCCGGGGGGCTCGTGCTCGACACGATGTTCATCGACGAGGGCTTCGGCACGCTCGACGCCGACTCACTCGAAGCCGTGATGGGTGTGCTCGACGAACTGCGGGCGGGCGGTCGCGTGGTGGGCGTGGTCAGTCACGTCGACGAGATGCGACAGCGGATTCCGAGCAGGCTGCACGTGATCCGTGGCCGCTCGGGATCCACCGTTCGCATGGCGAGCTGAGCTGCCCTCACTCTTCCGGGGGAGAAGCCTCCGGCGAGGAGGGCTGCGGTGAGGAGGTCTTCGGGTCGGGGACCGAGGTGTCGCCCGGGGCCGGGAGCGCCTTCGTCTCCTCCTGGCCTTCGCTGGCGCGCTCGTCGATCTGCTCACCGATGTAACGGATGGCGACCGCAGCCACTGCTGCGACGGGCACGGCCAGGAACGCGCCGACGATGCCGAACAACGACGCTCCCGCGGTGACGGCGAGCAGCACCACGGCCGCGTGCAGATTCATCGAACGCGACTGCAGCACGGGCTGCAGCACGTTCCCCTCGATCTGCTGAACCGCGATGATGAGGACCAGGACGATGAGCGCGGTCGTGAAGCCGTTGGCGACCAACGCCACCAGGACGGCCAGCGCACCTGCGACGAACGCACCGACGATGGGAATGAACCCGCCGATGAAGGTGAGGATCGCCAGCACGGGTGCGAGCGGGACTCCGAGGATCAGCAGGCCGATACCGATGAAGAGGGCGTCGATGAAACTCACCAGGGCCTGAGTACGGATGAACCCGCCCAGCGTGTCCCACATGCGGCCGAGCACCGCTTCGAGGTGACGTCCGGCGCGGCCACCACTGACACGGTGCAGCCACGGGAGGAATCGCGGACCGTCCTTGATGAAGAAGAACGTCAGCACGAGCACCAGACCGAGCGTCACGAGCAGTGAACCCGCTGTGCTCACTCCGGTGAAGACACCACCGGCGATGGTCGCGGCACTACCCTGCACCCGTTCGACGACAGCGTTGACCGCGTTGTCGAGTTGCTCGTCGCGCAGATTGATCGGCGGCCCCTTCACCCATTCCTGCACGGTGTTGATGCCCTGGGTCGCCTTGTTGGCCAGATCTGGTACCTGATCGATCACCGACGGCACGATTCCGGCGATGATGCCACCGACGACGGCGAAGAACATGACCAGGGTGAGTCCGGCAGCGGCTGCCGGTGGTACCCCGCGCTTGGTCATGCCCCGGGTCGGTGGCCACAGGATGGTCGAGACCACGATGGCGAGGGCGACCGGGAGGACGATCACCCACATCTTCGCGATGATCCAGCCGAGCACCACGGCACCGGCAGCGATGACGACGAGGCAGGCCGACCACTTGGCGAGCCATATCCCGCCGGCACCCAGCAGCTTCGCCCGGTCGGGTCTCCCCGGCTTGTCGCCGCTGCCGCCACCGGGCGCGGTCTTCGATTCGGTCAACGACGGTCCTTCCGACATGTATCGAGCTCGATACCGATCGATAGTCGTCAATCTACGGTGACCGAGCGCCGTGCGTGGTCCCGACGACACGCGGGTACGGCGGTGAAGAGTCCCCTTTCGTGGCATTCTCGAAACGTGACGAATCGAACGAGTGCGACCGGACGTGTGCGTCTTCTCTCGGCTGCGACGGCGATCGCGGCCGCCGTCGTCCTCGCCGCGTGCAGCGCCGAGGACACCCCGAGCGAGGAGGATGTGCGGTCGTCGGCGGACGTCGCCGTCACGAGCGTCCAGGACCAGGCGGAGGGCGCGGCCTCGTCCGTGCAGAGCATCGCCTCGAGCGCCGCCGATCGGGCCGGCGACATCTTCGACGAGGCGAAGATCGACGTCTTCGTCGCTGCCTTCCGTGCCGGCTTCCCCTCGCTGTCGGCCGACCGGGAAACGCAGTCGATCGAGGCCATCGTCAGCGAGACGTGCCCGTTGATCGACGGGGACGCGAGCGATCGGGAAGTGAACGCGAAGGTGGCGGAAGTGGCGGCCAACGGGTCGACCGTGCCGGACGAGGATCAGGCTGCGCGCATCGCCCAACTGGTGCGCGTGGCGTGCGGATGAAGTGAGCCCGCAGTGGCCGCGTAGACTACCGATTCCGTGAGCCTTACCCTCGGAATCGTCGGTCTTCCCAACGTCGGCAAGTCGACGCTGTTCAATGCGCTGACCAAGAACGATGTGCTGGCCGCGAACTATCCGTTCGCCACCATCGAGCCCAACGTCGGTGTCGTCGAACTGCCCGATCCGCGGCTGAACCGGCTCGCCGAGATCTTCGGTTCCGAGCGCATCCTCCCGGCGACCGTCTCCTTCGTCGACATCGCCGGCATCGTGAAGGGCGCGTCCGCCGGGGAGGGCATGGGCAACAAGTTCCTCGCCAACATCCGCGAGGCCGACGCCATCTGCCAGGTCGTGCGCGTGTTCGACGACCCGGACGTCGTCCACGTCGAGGGCAAGGTCGATCCGATGGCCGACATCGAGGTCATCGCGACCGAGCTGATTCTCGCCGACCTGGAGACCATCGAGCGGGCCCTGCCGCGACTCGAGAAGGAGTCCCGGAAGAACAAGGAGCTCGTCGCGCAGCTCGAAGAGACCAAGAAGGCGCAGGCGATCCTCGAGGACGGCCGCACCATCTTCTCCGCCCAGGCCGAGGTCAAGGGTGAACTGTTGCGCGACCTGCACCTGCTCACCGCCAAGCCGTTCCTCTACGTGTTCAACTCCGACGAGGCGGTTCTGACGAACGAGGAGCGCAAGGAGGAACTGCGTCAGGCCGTCGCTCCTGCGGACGCCGTCTTCCTCGATGCCAAGGTCGAATCGGAGCTTCTCGAACTCGACAAGGACGAGGCGATGGAACTGCTCGAATCCATCGGCCAGACCGAAGCCGGTCTCGAGCAGCTCGCGCGCGCCGGCTTCCACACCCTCGGCCTGCAGACCTACCTCACGGCAGGTCCGAAGGAATCCCGCGCGTGGACGATCCGCAAGGGCGACACCGCACCCAAGGCGGCCGGCGTGATCCACACCGACTTCGAGCGCGGCTTCATCAAGGCCGAGATCGTGTCGTTCGAGGATCTCGACGCGGCCGGTTCCATGGCCGAGGCGAAGGCCCGGGGCAAGGTCCGCATGGAGGGCAAGGACTACGTCATGGCCGACGGCGACGTGGTGGAGTTCCGCTTCAACGTGTAGTGACCGATCCCTCGGACCTGCGTGTCATTCGGGACCCGTGCACCGAGCGTTTCCGGAATCGTTCGGGTCGGCTCCGTGTGGCGGGAATCTGCGGTTTCGGCGGTATCCGCCTGTGCGACAGGTATCCTGATTGCGGTGGTACACGCCACCGACTGCGCTTCCACGTGACGACCACGTGAATCATTGCGGAGAGGCCTGAGCAGTCAGGACATGTCCCGATGGAGTGCGGCGTTTCGATACGCCACTTCATTCCGCTGATGCCCGGCATCGGCCGAGGAAAGGACATGACATGCCGTCGAAGGACGAGAAGAACCTGGCGCAGGTGCTCGACAAGATTTCGAAGACGGACGAGCCGCGGCGGGCGATCATGCAGCGTGTGCACGACATCATCATGGCTGCGGCGCCCACCCTGAAGCCGCGGATCTGGTACGGAATGCCCGCCTACGCGAAGTCCGCCGGTGCCCCCGCGCTCCTGACGCTGCGCAACGACGAACGCGTGAACCTCGCGATCACCGAGAAGGCCGATTTCCGACCTGCAGGCGGGGCGGACGGGGCACTGATGCCCGCGGCGTGGTACCTCGAGACCGTCGACGACGACACCGAGAAACGCATCGCCGAGATCGTTCGTTCGGTGGTCGAGTAGTTCGGTCGCGCCCCTCCTTGACCCGCAGGCGGATGTTCCGGAGGGTCGGCTCGGCTTCCGCGCCGCGTCGGACGTGCCGAGTCTCGATTCCCGGCACAGCTGCTCCCACGACGGTCTGTCGTGGTTGAGTGGAGGTATGGCTTCGCTCCTGGCAGCCGGGTTCCGGGTGGTGGCGCGCCGGGCCGCAGGCCGTCACGGTCACGCGGTGAGGCGACCCATCGGTGACGACACCGGCGGACAGTTCCTCCTCACCTATGTCCGGACCGGGCCACGCGGGGGAGTGCCTGTTCTCGTCCTGCCGGGCGGTCCGGGCCTTGCTTCCGTGCTGCCCTATGTCGACCTGCGGCGTCGCACGAGCCGTGAGGGGCTCGACATCGTGATGGTGGAGCATCGCGGTGTCGGATTGTCGCGCCGCGACGAGCACGGTGACGATCTGCCGAGCGAAGCCTTCACGATCGGCAAGGTCGTCGACGATCTCGTCGCGGTTCTCGACGATGCCGGTATCGAGCGTGTGGTCGTCTTCGGGTCGTCCTACGGGACCTATCTCGCGCAGGCCTTCGGGGTGCGTCATCCGCATCGGGTCGCGGGCATGATCCTCGATTCGCCGATGCTGTCCGTCCGGGACGATCACGAGTTGTCGCGCGCATACCGGCGGGGTCTGTTCCTCGACGGTACCGATCGTGAGCTGGCACCGGTCGCCGATGCCGTGCGTACCGCGCTCGCACGCGGTGTGCCGTCGAGGGAGGTCGGCGCGGTCGTGCAGATCGCATACGAGTATGCGGGTGCCGACGTTCTCCGACAGTTGCTCGTCGGCCGGAGCAACGGACGGTTACGGCGGATCTGGAACAAGCTCGCGAAGTCGGGCGCGGTCGTGACGGACGATGGGGGGACACCCTTCTTCTTCGAACCCGATCTCGTTGCGCGAATCGCGTTCCGCGAGCTCGGATACGGGCTGCCGCCCGATGGCGGGTTGCTCGACCCGCAGGAGTTGTTCGTGGAGGCCGCTGCACGTAATCCGGACTTCGTGGCGGAACCGTTCGACTTTCCCTCGCAGATAACGCAATTCTCGTGGCCCACCGCGGTGATCTCCGGTGATCGCGATCTACGGACGCCGCCCCCCATCGCAGAGAAGATCGTGGATCTCATCCCGGACGCGGTGCTGATCTCCGTCCACAGGATGGGGCACAGTGTGCTCGACGCTCATCAGCTCGCGGCGGTGTACGTGGTGAAAATGATGGTGCACAACGGTTTCTGCCCTCCGGAGATCGCGGAGCCCCATATCGCCGAGCTACCCCGCCGGGGAGTCGCCAACATCATGCGACGGGCGATCGTCGCGGCGGTCCTCCTCGGACGGTGGGCTGCCGCAGTGGTGTCCCGGCTTCCGTTTCGCGAACACGCGTGACGCGGTGGTGCGATCTACGTCCGGTCGGGCTTTTCCGAGGCGGCGGCGAGGTCCTGCCACGCGCTCACGGCAAGTGCGAACGACCAGGCGCTCCACATCCGCTCGGGGCGCGACGGTGAGAGTGCATTCGCTGCGGTTCCGAGGATGCCGATCGCGACGCACCCGCGGCCGATCGCTCGCCTGACGCGAGGGTGGGTGCGGTGTGAGGCGAGGGTCGCGGCGCCGGCGGCGTACGTGAGCGACGCTGCTGCGCTCGCGACGCGCAACCGTCCCGGCAACGTACCGCTGTGCTTGCCGCTGTACGACGCGCGCCCCCACGGCGCGCCGGCGGCCAGCGCCGCCTGGAACGCCGACATCGTGACGAGTAGGAGCGGTGAGAGGCGCGCGACGGTGTTCACGGCGCCGATTCGAACACGCGCCGGGTAGGTCCGCAAGGCTGTCCCGCTCACGTGTTCGGATCACGCAGGGCGCATCCCCGCCAGGACGATCGACACCATTCGCGGGACCAGATGCGGGGTAGCTGCGCGGATCGCGTCCGGGAGGGGGCGGGTGATCAATCCGATCGTGAGGATCAGTTCCAGCGCGTCGATGTCGGCGCGCACGATTCCGGCGGACCGAACCGCGTCGAGCAGCTCTTCGACACCGGCGAGCGTCCGGGCTTGGGCATCTCGCACCGTCCCGGAGATCTCGTCCGTCACGAACTCTGCGAGGGTGGCGGACAGGGCACCCAGATCGAGGTCGACCAGTCGCTGCACGTAGCCCGCCCATGCGGCTTCGGGCGACGACCCCACGGTGTCCAGTGCGTCGGCGCACGCACGTCGCATGTCGGCGAGGATGGCCAGCGCGACCTCGTCCGCCAGTGCGGCTCGGGAGTCGAAGTTCCGGTAGAGGGTCGCGATCCCCACCCCGGCGGCCTCGGCGACGGCTTCGAGCGCGACGTTGCTTCCGTGAGCGGCGAACAGCCGACGTGCCTCCTGAATGATCAGCTGACGACGTTTCGCGGCATCGGAGCGCATCGGTCGCCTCCTTCCGGTCGCGGGTGTGAGGAACTTCGCTTGACACCATCATATTAACCGGAGGAATATACTCCGGTATAAGTGGAGGAAAATTATCCATTTAGTCGATTCGGATAAGGACAGTATCGATGGCAGGCGCCAGTAGAACGGCAATTCCCGACGCGAGTGGGCGGGCCACCGCTCGCCCGCTTCATCCCGCACTCTCGGTGGCCGGGATGACCTTGGGGTTGGGGGTGATCCTGGTCCTGTTGCTGTTGGTCTTCATCATGCCGTCGCTGAAGAGCGGACCACACGATCTGGCGGTGGGAGTCGTCGGAATCGGTTCGGCAGCAGACGGATTCGAGGACGAACTCGAGTCGGCTGCGCCCGATTCCTACACGCCGCAGCGCTTCGGCTCGGAAGAGGAACTGAAGGAGGCGATCGGCGACCGCGACGTCGTCGGAGGGTTCGTCGTCGACGAGACGGGCATTCGCACGCTGGTCGCCGGGGCCGGCTCGACCGCCATCTCCGGCGCGCTCACCGGGACCGCCGAGGCCGTCGGCCGGGTGATCGGGGCGGGGGTGTCGGTCGAGGACGTCGTACCGCTGCCGGAATCCGACCCCACGGGCATCGGTATCGGAGGGCTGGCCTTCCCCCTGGTGTTCGGCGGGATCGTGCCGGTCGTCGCCTTCCGTAAGGTGCTGCCGCGCAGTGACGCCGGATACCTGACCGGACTGCTCGTCTTCGCTGCGGTCGGGGGGCTCGTGGTGGCTTCGGTCCTCATGTTCGTCTTCGGCAGTATCGAATCGGCCTTCCTGCCGGTCGCGGCGGCGATGGCCCTGGGGATCGCGGCGCTGGCCCTTCCCCTCGCCGGTCTCCAGAAGGCCTTCGGCACCAAGGGCTTCACCCTCGGCGCGATGGCCATGATGTTCCTCGGTAATCCTCTCGCCGGTATCTCCACGACATCGGCATGGCTTCCGTCCGGGCTCGGCGTGTTCGGGCAGATCCTTCCCCCCGGTGCGGCAGGAACCCTCGTGCGTTCGGCCGCCTACTTCGACGGCGCAGGCGGACTCGTCGCGCTGCTGACGCTCGTCACCTGGATCGTCGTCGGGCTCCTGCTGTACGCGGTCGGTATGCGACGTGCGCGAGCGGCGGGCACAACGGACGATCCCTCGTCCGACCGAGATGCCTCGACCCCGACGACGCTTCCGGTCACCGGTGATGTTCGGCAGCGAGCCGCCGATTGAGTTCGGCGGAAGCTGCCGCGACCCGTTTCGCCGCAGCCGCGACACGCGTCTTGTGTTCTCGCCGGTTCACCGGTGCGTCGCCCGTCCCACCTGCGTCGGATCCGTGCTGTGGCCGGTCGTGATCCTCGGTAGTCATGCCCCGCAGTATCCGCCGTCGGTACCCCGCCGTCACCCCTCGTTCACGACGGGGCCCTCGCGGGCGCTCGGTGTGAGATTGTGCATCACTGCGTTCCCGAGGATGCCCGCGGCGATCATTCCGACTCCGAGGCCGGCGGGTAGTGCATCGGTGACCCACCCGAAGATTCCGACGACCAGGACGAAGGTGGGCAGCCAGTCGACGAGTTCCAGAAACGACGGGCCGGCCTCGGGACTGCCCTGCGCTGCAGATTCCTTCGCGGGGGCGTAGTCGGGGTAGAACTCGGTGAAGGCGACCGCGAAGAAGATCGCGGCCAGCTGGAGGATCCAACCGGTCCAGAAATCGTTCGGGTCGTCCGTCACGGCGATACCGATCGCGCCGACGATCGCAGAAAATGTGAACGCCCCCGCCCAGACTGCGGAAATCACGTAGTTGATCTTCATGAACAGAGACGACGTCCAGTACTCCTCGGGGGTGTCCTCCTTCGCATACGGAAGCGTGAACGGCCTGCGGGCGATCAACGTGCCGACGACGAACAACGCCAGAGCGATATTGGTGAGTTCACCGGCCCAGGTCTCCATCCAGGCGATGACACCGTCGGGGGCGAACAATCCCACTCCTGCCAGTACGACGAAGAAGGATGCGCCGAAGATGTCCAGGACGTGGATCGTGATGCCGCGACGCGAACCCACCCACATCGTCATGAGGACCAGACCGAGCGCGAAGCACACCGCTTCCTCGAATCGTCCCGGTGACGACAGAACGGACATGAGGATCCACGGCGCGATGCCCGAAAACGGCGACCGGAGGTAGCCGTCGACGACTTTCCTCATTCACCCAGCGTATTGCGCGCGACGGGGGTTGTACGGATTCGGTGGCCGAACTCGTGGTTCCAGCGTGAAAACGCGCTATTGCGAGGTTCTTTCACCGGACGTGAGGACGTCCGGGACAGGCGCCTCGGACAGGATCCGGCGGGTGGTGAACCGCCGTGTCCGTCCCGACAACGGATCGGTGAATTCCAGTTGCCGCGCCAGTAGTTGCAGGGGGAGGGAGTGGTCGTCCGGTGCCTCGGGGAGCAGCTCGGGATACCAGCGGTCGCCGAGGATCCCGATACCGAGCGCTGCCAGGTGTACTCGCAGCTGGTGCATTCGTCCGGTGTGCGGACGCAGCAGGGTGTGCAGCACGGCACGTCCGGATCCGCTCACGCCGGCACCGAGGACCTCGACCTCCGTCTCGGAGTTGGGTTCTCGGGTGTCGTCGACGACCACACGCAACTCACCGCGTCGCGCCTCGATGTGATTGCGGTAGCGGACGGGCACCGGGTGTCCGGCGAGTTCCGGTGCCGCCGGGTCCCACTCGGGCGGCCGTGCCGATACCGCCTCGTACACCTTGGTGACCCGACGCTTCTCGAACAGCGACTGGTATGCACCCCGCGTCGCGGGACGGGCCGAGAACATCACCAGGCCGGCGGTCGCGCGATCGAGCCGATGGATCGGCGTCAGATCAGGATTGTCGAGGCGCGTCCGCAACCGGACGAGGGCGGACTCGCGCAGATATCGTCCGCCCGGGGTCGTGGGGAGGAAGTGCGGTTTGTCGATCACGACGAGATCGTCGTCGACGTACAGGATCTCCTCGTGGAAGGGCACCGGTTCCTCCACCGGCAGATCGCGGTAGTACCAGACGAAGGTGTGCGCGCCGAGCGCGGTGCCGCGGCCGACCGGCCGGCCGTCGATATCCACGATCTCTCCGTCGTCGAACCGGCGGTAGAGATCGTCGGAATCCAGATGGTCGAACCTCGCGACGACGAACTCGGCGATCGTGGCCCACGGACCGGACGTCGGAACGCGCAGTCGCGTGGGTCCGACCCCGTTCTTCACGGGCAACGGTGAGGGCATCGGCACGGGCACCATCATCCCATCGGCCGTCCTCGGCGCCGCCCCGCGGGGTGAGCCGGCAGGCAGGTGGTCTGCCACGATGTCCGCATGAGCGTCGCCGCCCGGTTGGGCATCCCGTCCGGCACCCTGGCCTTGCTGACGGCCTTGTACTTCGCCCAGGGTCTGCCGTACGGGTTCTTCACCCAAGCACTTCCGGTGGTGCTCCGCGAGTCCGGTTTCTCGTTGATCGCGATCAGCGCGACGGGTGTGCTCTTCGCACCGTGGGCCCTGAAGTTCCTGTGGGCGCCCTATGTCGATCACTACGGGACCAGGCGGCGATGGTTGCTCTCGCTCCAACTCGCGGCATCGGCGGTGTCGCTGGGGCTGGCGTGTCTCGACCTGTCGTCGACACTGCGGTGGTTGCTCGTCGGCATCGCAGTGATCAATGCATTGTCTGCGACCCAGGACGTCGCGACCGACGGTCTGGCCGTGCAGCTGCTCTCACCGAAGCAGCGCGGGCTGGGCAACGGTATCCAGGTCGGCGCCTACCGCATCGGGATGATCGTCGGTGGTGGAGCATTGCTGTGGGTCTTCTCCCTCGCCGGTTGGCGCAGCCTGTTCCTCGCGATGGCGATCTTGCTGGTGCTGACCACGATTCCGGTGTGGTGGCTGCCGCGAACGGAGAGGCGGGATGCGCCGCCGCGGGCGCCGCGGAAGGCGGCGCGGATGGCGGCGGGATGGTGGGTGCGTCTGCGCCGGCCCGGGATGCTCGCGTTCATCCTGCTCATCGGCGGATTCAAGTTCGGCGATTCGATGGCGTCGTCGATGGTGGGCCCGTTCATGTCCGACTCGGGGCTCACCCTCGGGCAGATCGCGCTCGTCAAGGGGGTGCTGTCCTCGGTGGGCGCACTGGGGGGAGCGGCGCTGGGCGGGTGGCTGTGCTTTCGTCGCGGCCGTCGCCAGGCCCTGCTGATCGGCGGCGCCACCCAGACCGCGAGCCTCGCGCTGTACGTGATCGCCTCGCTCGGATACGGCGGATTCGGGCTCATCGTCTCCGCGAGTCTCGCCGAACACGTCCTCGGTGGTGCCGCGACCGTCGCGGTGTTCACCCTCATGATGGATGCCGCGGACAAGGACCATGCGGGCAGCGATTACACCCTGCTCGCGTGCGCGATCGTCGTGGTGCAGGGGGTGGCCGGGTTCACTGCGGGGGTCGTCGGCGAGGTGTTCGGTTATCCCGCGCTGTTCGGCACGAGCCTCGTGTTGTCGGGCATCGGATGTGCCGTACTGCTGGCGGTTGTCGATCGCGGAGCCGGACCGAGTGGTGTCCGCACGGTCTGGGCCACACCCGGACGAGAACTCCAGGCCGGATGATCCCGGCGCTCAGCGCGACCAGTACTGCAGCATCGGCTCCTCGGCGAGCAGCGTGGACCCCTCGGTGATGACGAGCGAGCTCGGCGAAATGCGGTACTGCACTCCCGCGTTCGTCGCAGCGAAGCCGTCGCCCGAGGGTGCGGGGTCGTCGATCTCGATCGCCGCTCCGTCCTCGGGGCGCACGCCCTTGTAGTAATACCGTCCGGCTCCGGTCTCGCACACCACGACGAGCGACGCGGTGGTCCGTCCGATGACGACCGCCGGGTTCGTGTGGTTGCAGCGCGCCGCGGGCACGCCGACGAAACCCTGGGCGTCCGTGTCGCCGGAGACCGGCGTGGTCGGTGCGGGTCTTGCCGGTGGGGCCGGTGCAGGATTGCCGGTGGCCGTCAGTTCGAGATCCTCGATCCGCAGTGCCACATCGCCGGGCAGGATCGTCACGTAGCCGGTGCCTTGCACGACGCTGTTGGCGATGATGCACGCGAAGTCGCCTGTCAGGCACGACAAGCGTTCCCAGTATCCACCGACCGAACTCGTCGGACGTATCGCGTACTCGCCGGGGTCGATGTCCACGCCGACCTTCAGGGTCCCGTCGGTCGGGAATCCGCTCGGAGCTGCCGGAGCGCTCGTCTGCGGTTGCGGTGCCGCAGATCCGGGAGGTGTCGCGGTGACGGTGACGGTCGACGCGGAGGGGCTCGCAGCGACGGGGTCCCCCGGGCCCGGATCGGACGAACGGGTCAGGACGATGATCAGAGCGGCGACTGCGGCGAGGACGGCCACGAGAAGTGCGCCTCCCACGAGCCACGGCCATAACGGCCGGCGCGGCGGAGGGGCGGGCCACGGGGGCGGAGTGCCGGGACCGTATCCGCCCGGCGGGGGCTGCATGGACATCCCGGTCCCTTCCTGTCGCGGCATTTCGAAGGGATATCGCTGTCGGCGCCTCCGGCCGTTACGGCACGTGCGGGTCGGCTACCCGGTGTGCTGTAGGTCCGTCCGGGGGAGGGACAGCTCGGCGAGTTCGTCGAGAGAGACGGGCAGTACTCGTGCGAGGGCGGCGACGATCGTGAATGCCGGGGTCGCCAGGCGCCCGGTCTCGATCTTGCGGAGGGTTTCGGGTGAGATCTCCGCCGCCTGCGCCACTTCGGCGAGCGTGCGGCTTCCTCGCGCCTCGCGCAGCCGTCGTCCGAGGCGCTTTCCGGCAGCGAGCTGTTCGGGGGTCAGGGGGAGTCGCACCATGACGAGCAGTCTATCCGGTCTCGGTATGAAAATACCGACCTCTGCGTTAGGGTGGTATTTAAATACCGTTCGATGATTCGTAGGAGTGCACCTGTGCTGGAACTGAAGACCCGCTCGGAGATCGCGGCGATGGACGTGACCGGCACGTTCGTCGCGGAACTGCTCGACGACCTCGCCGGTCGCGCCCGGCCGGGCGTGAATCTGCTCGACCTGGAGGGGCGCGCGCGGGAGCTGATCGCCGAGCGCGGTGCCGTGTCGTGCTATCTGGACTACGCACCCTCCTTCGGGCGCGGCCCGTTCCGCAACGTCATCTGCCTGTCGGTCAACGATGCGGTGCTGCACGGACTCCCGCACGACTACGTGCTCCGCGACGGAGATCTGCTCAGCATGGACATCGCCGTCTCGATCGACGGATGGGTCGCGGACTCGGCCCGCAGCATCATCGTCGGCGCCGAACGTCCCGAGGACAGGCGTCTCGTCGAAGCGACCGAAGTCGCGCTGGCGGCAGGTATCGCCGCGGCTCTTCCCGGCAACCGGCTGGGCGACATCTCCGCGGCGATCGGTGCTGTCGCGCACGACTACGGCTATCCCGTCAACACCGAGTTCGGAGGGCACGGGCTCGGCCGCACCATGCACGAGGACCCGCACGTGCCGAACACGGGGCGCGCGGGCCGGGGCCTCGTGCTGCGCCCCGGACTGACGCTCGCACTCGAACCGTGGCTCGCGGCGGGAACGGACAGGATCGTCTACGACCCAGACGGCTGGACCATCCGTTCGGCGGACGGATCACGTACGGCGCACAGCGAACACACGATCGCGATCACCGAGGACGCACCACTGGTGCTGACGAGCCGGGAGCGCGTGACCGCATGACTCACCCCACGGAGCGTGCGAAGGTCGGTTAGGGTCGAGACACCGACGCGTGAAGGGCGATGCCGATGCCGCTGTACGAGTTCCGGTGTGACGAATGCGGTCCCTTCGACGTCTCCCTGCCCATGAGCGAGGTCTCCGCCGCGGCACCGTGCCCGAGCTGCGCGCAGCCGGCCCGCCGGGCACTCACTCCGCCCCGCCTCGGACGGGGCGGTTCGACGGCGGCGCGCCTGCACGACGCGACGGCACGTACCGCCTCCGAGCCCGGCCTCGTCTCGGGTGCCCTGCCCGGTGCGCCGCGACGCCCGTCGCGGCCCGTCACGACCGACCCTCGGCACCGATCGTTACCCCGACCCTGATCCGACGCTTCCCAGGAGGTCCTCCGTGCCCGACGTCGTGTTCCCCCTCGATTCGACCCGCCGGTTCACCGATCAGGAGAAGATCGGGCACAACCGCTGGCATCCCGACATCCCGCCCGTCGCGACCGTGAAACCGGGTGACTCGTTCCGGGTCCACTGCCGCGAATGGTTCGACGGAGAGATCCACAACGACGATTCCGCCGACGACATCCGCAACGCCCCGTTGCACATCGTGCACGCGCTGTCGGGACCGTTCGCGGTGGAGGGAGCCAAGCCCGGCGATCTGCTGATCGTCGACATCCTCGACATCGGCGCGATCCCGCAGGAGGATTCCGGTCCGCTCGCCGGGCAGGGATGGGGATATACGGGCATCTTCGCGAAGACGAACGGCGGGGGCTTCCTCACCGACCAGTTCCCCGACGCCTACAAGGCGATCTGGGACTTCTCCGGTCAGAAGGCGACGAGCCGGCACGTTCCGCACGTCTCGTTCACAGGGATCGTGCATCCCGGGCTGATGGGCACGGCGCCGTCGCACCGGTTGCTGTCCACCTGGAACACGCGCGAGGCCGCCCTGATCGCGACCGACCCCGATCGCGAGCCGGCGCTCGCCCTGCCGCCCGAACCGAACGGTGCCATTCTCGGCAGTCTGTCCGGGCCCGATTTCGACCGGGTCGCCGCCGAGGGCGCGCGAACCGCCCCACCGCGGGAGAACGGTGGCAACCAGGACATCAAGAATCTCACCAAGGGCAGCCGCATCTTCTATCCGGTCTTCGTCGACGGGGCGAACCTGTCGGTCGGCGACCTGCACTTCTCCCAGGGCGACGGTGAGATCACCTTCTGCGGCGCCATCGAGATGGGCGGTTTCATCGATCTGCGGGTCGAGTTGATCCCCGGCGGGATGGAGACCTACGGAGTCACCGAGAACGCGATCTTCATGCCCGGCAACACCGACCCGCAGTACTCCGAGTGGCTCGCGTTCTCGGGTACCTCGGTGACGCTCGACGGCGAACAGCGTTATCTGGATTCGCAATTGGCGTACCAGCGGGCCTGCCTGCACGCCATCGATTATCTGACGAAATTCGGTTACAGCCCCGAGCAGGCCTATCTCCTGCTCGGTGCCGCGCCGATCGAGGGCCGGCTGTCCGGCGTCGTCGACATCCCGAATTCCTGTGCCACGGTGTATCTTCCGACGGCGATCTTCGATTTCCCCGTCACACCCACCGCGGCCGGTCCGGTGCAGATCGATCCGGGTATCGGAGCACCGCGCTCCTCGGCGTGAGCACCGGGGAAAATCGATTGTCCGATGCGGCGGGTGGGCGTACTGTCCGTGAGTCTGTTGCATGTGCTCACGAAAGGTCGCCCGGACATGGACCCCATCACCGAACGGGATATCAGAGCGTCGTTCGTCAACTGCTCCAAGGGTGACGCGAAGCGGTTGCCGGTTCCTCGCGACCTCGACGAGCGGCCCTGGGACGATCTCGACTTCCTCGGCTGGACCGACCCGTCCTTCCCGGGCCGCGGCTACATCGTCGTCCCGCGCGGCGACGACCTCGTGGGTATCGCCCTGCGATTCGAGCAGCAGGGCTCCGGAAAGTCGCAGATGTGCACGGTCTGTCTGACCACGCACACCAAGGGCGGCATCGCACTGATGACGGCGAACAAGGTGGGCGAATCGGGGCGAGCCGGCAACGCGGTCGGGACCTACATGTGCATCGACCTGGCCTGTTCGCTGTACGCGCGCGGCAAGAAGAAACCCGCGCTGGGAAGCCGGTACCGCGAGGATCTCGACGCCGACGGGAAGGCCGAACGCGTCCGTGTCAATCTCGGTGCCTTCGTCGACCGGTTGTACGCCTGAGCGATTCGGGGAGGTCAGCGCGCGCCGGTGTTGCGCAGGTGGGCGCGCTCTCCGTTGTGGTCGAGAATCGTGAGGATCTCCACCACGCCCTCGTGTGCGGTGATCGCGTGCGGCGTCATCGTCGAGAACTCCGCGGCATTGCCCTCGTGGATGAGGATCGTGCGCTCGCCGAGCTGGAGTCGCGCCGTTCCGGAGAGCACGGTGAACCATTCGTGCCCCGGGTGGACGGGGAGCGCGTCTGCCGGCATCGCGTCCTGCCGTGCGATCCGCATCTTGGCGATGGTGACGCCACCCAGTGAGCGCTCCCTCGACAGCAGCCAGGTCGTGTAACCCGGCGTGTCGCACGCTTGCGGCCGGATCACCACGTCCTGATCGCCGCCGGATTCGACCAGCTGGTCGATCGTCGTGTCGAGCGCCCTCGCGATGGGGACGAGCTGGTCGAGGGCGATCCTGCGCCGGCCCGTCTCGATGCGGCTCAGATTGGACGGGCTGATGTGGCACCGGGCGGCGAGGGCGTCGAGAGTCCAGCCCCGCGCGAGGCGCAGGCTGCGGATGCGTTGCCGGATGAGCTGGTCGAGATCCGACGATTCTTGCTCCATAGGCAAAAGTATATGCCGGAATCGAATGATCGCGCTTAGCGTGGAAGCATGCACCATCACACTCACCACGCCCCGCGCCACCACCCTCACGACCATCGACCGGACGGCGAATCGATGGCGGAGGTGCTGGACCTCGACGCGGAGATGCACAAGGGTTATGTCGAACAGTTGCTGGGCGGGATCGCCCGGCAACTCGCGCGGGAACCGCGCACCGTCCTCGACATCGGTGCCGGGACGGGGGCGGGCACACTCGCTCTGGCACGCCGGTTCCCCCACGCGGAGGTCGTTGCCGTCGACCGAGCGCCCGAGATGCTCGCCCGGATCCGGAAGGCGTCCGAGCGCAACGGTTTCGGCGACCGCGTGCACACCGTCGAGGCCGATCTCGACGCGGGGCTGCCGACCGTCGATCCGATCGACCTCGCCTGGGCGGCGCTGTCGCTGCACCACGTCGAGGATCCCGATGCCCTGCTGCGGCAGTTGTTCGAGGTGATGGAACCCGGCGGGACGGTGGTGATCACCGAGATGGAGTCGCAGCCACGATTCCTGCCGGACGACATCGGGATCGGCACACCGGGCCTGGAAGCGAGGTGTCACGCTGCCGCCGCTTCGCGCGGATGGAACCGCTACCCGGACTGGAGCGACACCCTTCTCCGCGCCGGCTTCGAGATGGTGGAGAAGCGACACGACGAGCTCGGTGTCGACGTGGACGACACCGCACGGCGTTACGCCCACGCGGTACTGGGCCGGATGCGCGCCGGGTTCGAACCGGCGCTGTCCGGCGAAGACCGCGACACGCTGGACCTGCTCACCGGTCACGGACCCGAATCGGTGCTGCACCGAACGGATCTGGTGGTCCGCGGAGACCGCACGGTGTGGATCGCACGAGCGGCGAAGACACACGGCTCTGTGATGACACACGGCTCTGTGATCCGACCATGACCTCCTCGTCTCCGGCACCGGGCGATCTGCCCGCATCCATCGGTGCACCCGCGACACGCGCGCTGCACGGTGAGGGATCGAGACACTCGACGAGCTTGCCCGGCGGACGAAACGGGAGGTCGCGGCGTTGCACGGGGTCGGCCCGAAAACAGTGCGCATCCTGGAGGAAGTACTCGCCGAGCGGGGACTCGCCTTCACCGGATAGGACGGCGCCGAGCGAGCACAATGACCCGAATGGATCCGACTCTCGTGGCAGTGGTCGGTATCGCGGGCATCGTGAGCGTGGCGGCGTTCTCGCAACGACTCGGATTGGCGGCACCGCTCGGCCTCGTAGTGGTCGGAGCGGCACTGAGTTTCGTCCCGAGTGTCCCCGATGTCGAGATCGAGCCGGAGCTGATCCTGACCGTCATCCTCCCGCCACTGCTGTACTCGGCGGCCCTGAACATGCCCGCCCAGGATTTCCGGCGGAACGTCAAAGCCATCGGCGGACTCGCGGTCCTTCTCGTCGTGGTGACCACGGCCGGCGCGGCCGCCCTGTTCCACCTGCTCATCCCCGATCTGGGATGGGCCGCCTGTTTCGCGCTCGGTGCCGTCGTCAGCCCGACCGATGCCGTCGCGGCCACCTCGGTGGGCCGTAGGCTCGGTCTGCCGTCACGGTTGCTGACCGTGCTCGAGGGTGAAGGGCTCGTCAACGATGCGTCGGCGCTGGTCCTGCTGCGCTCGGCGATCGCTGCGATGGCGGGAGCGGTATCGCTGTGGCACGTGGCCGGCGACTTCCTCTTCTCGGTGGTGGTGCCACCGTCATCGGCATCGTCAACGTCCGGATTCGAGGATTGTTCGAGGACAGCGTGTTCAACACCGCAGTCTCGTTCATTCTCCCGTTCGTCGCTTTCGTACCGGCGGAGGAGTTCGGAGCGTCCGGCGTGCTGGCCGTGGTGGTCACCGGCGTGGTCACCGGCGTGGTCACCGGGCATCTCAGTCCGAGACATCTGCGTGCCGTCGATCGTGTCACCGAAGCACTCAACTGGCGGACTGTGTCCTTCCTGCTCGAATCCGCCATCTTCCTGCTCATGGGGTTGAGCCTCGAACACCTGCTCGACGAGGTCGACGAGGCAGGGCTCCCGAGCGGGCACGGTCTGGCGATCGGCCTCATGGCAAGCGCGTTCGTCATCGTGGTGCGCATGCTGTTCGTGGTGCCGCTCGTCGCCGTCCTCGAGCGGGACGAACGGAGAGCGGCCGAGATACGGCCCGTGCTCGCGCGCCGCAGGGAGAAGCTCGCGCGGCACTACGCCCACGTGAAGGTTTCTCACCGACGCAGGGCACACATCCGCCGGCGGTTCGACCGGGCCGCTGCAGACGCCGATTTCCTGGTCACGGAGACCCTCGGATGGCGCGGGGGAGTGGTGCTCGCGTGGTCCGGTATGCGCGGTGCCATCACCCTCGCAGCAGCCCAATCCCTGCCGGTCGACACTCCCTATCGCGCCGAGCTGATCCTCATCGCGTTCGTCGTGGCCATGACCACCCTCGTTCTTCAGGGGGCGACCCTGCCGATGGTGATCCGACTCGTGAGGATCCCCGGTGACGACGAGGAGCGCCTGCGTTCCGAATACGGCAATCTGCTTTCGGTGCTGGCCGAATCGGGGGACAAGGCCCTCACCGCTGCGGCCCCGGAGGCGGAACCCGACGTGGTGGAGCGTGTCCGGTCGGACAGCCTGATCGGCACGCACGAGGAGATCGGGTCGTCGCCGGATCCGGAACACGACGAACAACGCGAGCAGTACATCCGGTTGCGCTTGCTCACCATCGCCGCCGAACGCGAGGCGCTGCTCGACGCACGGTCACGCGGTACCTACAGTTCGCAGACCCTCGGTGCGGCTCAGCGACGCCTGGATCTGGAGGAGGCCAGATTTCAGGCACTGAGCGAGGAGCGGTGAGGTCCGACGGGCCACATCCTGCGGTGTCGTCTGACATGATCGTCCGATCCGGACTCATCGGGTACGTGAGCGGGTAGGAGTCGAAGGTGTCGGAGCGCGATACGGACAAGCCGCGACTGCGCATCCGACGGTGGGGCCTACTGGCCTTCGCCGTCGGGATCGTCGTGGAGGTGGCCGCGTTCGTCTTCACGCCGGTGCCCGGGGCACTGGTGGTGCGACGGGTGTTCGACCGCGACGCGCGACGGCAGACGAAGGAACTCGCCGCGCACGCGCCCCGGACCGACCTCGTCGCAGATATCCCGTACCGGCCCGGAGACCGCGATGCCTTCCTCGACGTGTACACCCCGCCCGGTACGACCGGGGCCCTGCCGACGATCGTGTGGACCCACGGCGGTGCCTGGCTGTCGGGTCACCGCACGAACTATGCGGGCTACTACCGCCGGCTGGCATCGGCGGGATTCACCGTGGTCTCCCTGGGCTACTCGCTCGCGCCCGGCCGCCGATACCCGACTCCGGTGCAGCAGAGTGCCGCCGCCCACGCCTTTCTGCTCGAACACGCCGAAGAGCTGCACATCGATCCCGGGCGGATCGTGCTCGCCGGTGATTCGGCCGGTGCGCAGCTGACCGCACAGATGGCCCTCGCGATCACCGATGCGGATTACGCGTCGGCGATCGGGATCGACCCGCCGCTGGACGCGCAGCAGGTCCGCGGGGTGGTTCTCGACTGCGGGCTGTACGACGTCGCGGCCCTCGAAGGTGGGCAGGGTTTGATCGGCTGGGGTATCGAGCAGGCCATGTGGGCGTACACCGGTGCCCGGAACTACGCCGCCTCCGAGGCTGCCCGGCAGATGTCGGTCCTGCATTCGGTCACCGAGAACTTTCCCGCCACGTGCATCACCGGAGGTAACGGCGACCCACTGACGGCCACCCAGTCGCGGCGCCTGGCACAGAAGCTGGTGGGTCTCGGGGTGGACGTGGACCTGATCTTCTATCCGGACGACTACGAACCCGAACTGGGACACGAGTACCAGTTCGACCTGTCGACCGTCGCTGCGCGGGCCGCCCTCGACCGGACGATCGACTTCGTCCGCAAGGTCACGACGTAGAACTCGCAGGCAGTTCGGCGACGACGAGTTCGGCCAGTGGACGGGAGGACGCCGGATTCTGGCCCGTGTACAGGACGCGGTCGGACACCACGTGGGGTTCCCAGGCGTCGGCGGACAGGAAGACCGCTCCCGCCTCCTGGAGGCGGTCCTGCAGCAGCCAGGGAGCCTTGTCGGCCAGTCCTGCCTGTACCTCCTCGATGTTCGTGAAGGCCGTCAGCCGGTACCCCTCGAACAACCAGCGACCACCGGAGTCGAAGGCCGGCAGCAGCGCCGCGGGGGCGTGGCACACCATCGCGACCGGCTTACCGGCCTCGACGAAGTGCCGGACGAGCTCACCGAAACGTTCGTCGACGGCGAGATCCTCCATCGGGGCGTGGCCACCGGGGGTGAACAGCAGGTCGAAATCGTCGGCGCGCTGGTCTTCGAGGACTGCGGCTCCGGCCAGTACCGGCTGCAGCTTCTCGAGGGAATCCTTCAGAGCGGCTGCGCGGTCCTCGCCCCCTGCGGCATCCGGTTCGAGGCTGGCCTGATCCACCACAGGCGTACGGCCGCCGGGACTGGCGACGGTGATCTCGTAGCCGGCCTCGTCGAAGACGGTGTAGGGCTCGACGAGCTCCTCCGCCCAGAATCCGGTGGGATGGCGGGTTCCGTCCTGCAGCGTCCAATGGTCGGCGGCGCTGACGACGAACAGGACACGGGTCATGGATGTCTCCTTCCGGGGAACGTACGGATCGCGTACCCGTTAGGGGTAGGGCCGACACGGGTGTTCGGACGACGATCGCCGGGCCCTGTGACGGACCCGGCGATCATGTGACGGATGTATCGGTGACCGGACGGCCTGTCAGACGCCGACCACATCCTGGGCGATGGCCGCCAGACGGGTCTGGGCGGCGGAGATCACGCCGTGCCGTGCCTTGTGCGCCTCCTCGTAGGCGACGATCGCGCGGATGTCCGCCGGTTCGGTCAGGTCCTTGACCGCCGCCACGGCCTTCGGGACGGTGAGCTCGTCGTAATCGCGGATCGGCAGTTCCTCCGAGGTGAGGATCCCCGAGGCGCTGCGCGCCTTGTGCAGGGCCTCGGCAGCGCCGTCCGCACCTTCGCGGCGGGTCACACGTTCGGCGGTCTCGAGTGCCGCGTCGCGCGAGGCACCGATCGTCTTGGCCGCCACATCACCGGCGTGGGCGCCGCGCGAGAGCAACGATTCGATCCGGGGACGCGTTGACCGGGCGACATCGATCGCACGGTCGATTCCGCGCGTCGACCAGGTGACGGGCGTGTTGACCAGTCGCACCGCAGCGCCGGCTGCGGCCTGCAGCGGTGTCCGGCGCAGTGCGGCGGGGCCCCCGAGGGCTTCCTCCGCGATGACGGTGGTGAGCCATTCCACCGTGGCGGTGTGCGCGGTGATCAAGCGGTCCGCCAGCGACACGACGGACTTGTGCCCGCCCGCGGTGGCCAGTGCCTTCACATATCGGGCACGGTCGAGCAGCTGGTGCTCGAGGGCCAGATCGGACAGCAGTGCTTCGTCGAACGGCTGTGCCTGCTCGGTGAGGGTCTTCACCATGATTGCCGCTCGGCCGATGAACGGCCCGACGACATCGGGTAGCCCGCCGAGTTCGCGGATCGCTTCCTCGATGGCGACCGCACGGATGCGGCAGTTCTCGGCGTTCTCGGTCAGCTCCTTCCGCACCGCTTCGGTGCGTGCCTGAGCGACGCGGGTCTCGGCGACCTGGGTCTCGGCGTGGGTCAGTTCGTGGAGTGTGCGCAACTGGGTGAGCAACGCGGGCGTACGGTTCTCGGTCATCGTGCGTTCGCCTCCTTCGCACTGGAAGAGTCGGTGATCTACCGACGAATGCACATCGATCGGAAGACGACGTGACAACTGTCGGCTACCCGGCCCCCGGAGCTGCTAACGTTGATGTGACTCACAACACACTAGTCGGTCGGGTTCGATGCTGTAGTGATCACCCGACGCACACCAGTCCCTTCGGTACCGGTTTGGACCGGTTACTCACGGGGAAACATTCGGAGCACACATCGACTGTGAGAGATCGAGGCCGAGGCGTGCGGTCCGCGGGTATTCCCCGGGATCCGCGACCAGGAGACGGCCGTTCATCAGCAAGACGAAAGCGGGGACGACACGATGACCACGGCAGCACCCGTCATGGCCCCGACAGTGACTTCCGCACCGGTGGCGCCTCCGGCCCCGGTATCCGTACCCACTCCCACCCCAGCACCTACTCCGCCCCCGGCAGTGGCCACCGCCGCCCCGGCCCCCACCGTTCGGGCGCCCGCCGTCCCGGCGGTGGACGAGAGTTCCGCCCCGGCCGATGTGGAGATTCCTGCTCTGCTCGAGCATCCTGTCGCGGGCACGGTGGTGTTCGTCGTCCTCGCCCTGCTCGGTTGCGTCGTCGCGGGAGCGGTCGCCGGCTCGTTCGTGGCAGGCCTCGCACTTGCCGGGGTGGTCGGGGGAGTGACGGCCGTTCTCGTCGCTGCCCTCTAGCCCCCTTGTTCACGCGGACGCTCCCGGAACGCTCGCGACCTGCGGTGCAGTCGCCTGTCCGGACGGTGTGATAAGCCGTACCGGACGAAACGAGCGACGACGAGGGAGATCGACGCGTGCTGATACTGCACCGTGCCGAGCGCACCGGCATCCTGGCGGATGCGCTTGCCGAGGTGCTCTCGAAACCCCTCGACGATCCCTTCGCGCGGGAGGTCGTCGCGGTGCCCGCACGAGGCATCGAACGATGGCTGACCCAGCGGTTGTCGGGGATGCTCGGCTCCGCCGCGGGCGACGGGGTGGCAGCGAACATCGATTTCCCGTCTCCCTCCCGCCTCGTCGACGAGGCGCTCGCCGCTGCCTCGGGAATCACCCCCGAAGACGACCCCTGGCATCCCTCCCGGATGCTGTGGACGCTGCTCGAGGTGATCGACGAGAGTGTGGGCGAACCCTGGTGCGCGACTCTGGCCCGGCATCTCGGGCACGGAGTCGATGATCACCGGGTGGGTCGCCGATACGCCACGGCGGCGCATCTCACCGAACTGCTGCGTCGTTACGGACTCGAACGTCCCGGGATGATCGCTCGCTGGGCTGCGGGCGACGACGCAGACGGTACCGGGGCGCCACTCGCCGGTCATCTGCGCTGGCAGGCGGAATTGTGGCGGCGCCTGCGGGCACGTATCGGCGTCGACGGCCCCTCCCAGCGACTCGGGGAGTTGTGCGCCCGCCTGCGGAGTGATCCGGACGTCGTCGACCTGCCCGAGCGGTTTTCGGTCTTCGGCCCCACCCGCCTCGCCACCGTCCGCCTCGAGGTGCTCTCCGCGCTCGCGCACCACCGCGACGTGCACATCTGGCTTCCGCATCCGAGTCCGGCGATGTGGCGCGACCTGGCCGAACCCCCCGCGTCGCCGCGACGCGCCGACGATCACAGCGCACTCGCCGTGCGGCATCCGCTGCTCGCCGCGCTCGGCCGCGACGTACGCGAACTCCAGATCCGGCTCTCCGGGCTCGAGTACACGGACGTCGTCCACTCGTCGCCGCAGACACCGGAGACCCTCCTCGGCCGGTTGCAGGCGGATCTGCGCGACGACCGGGCACCGGAGCCGGCATCGGCCGAACCGGACGGGACCGTCGAGATCCACGCGTGCCACGGCCCCACCCGGCAGGTCGAGGTCCTCCGCGAATGCCTGCTGCACCTGTTCCGCGACGATCCGACCCTCGAGCCCCGCGATGTCATCGTCATGTGCCCGGACATCGAGGCCTACGCCCCGCTCGTGCATGCAGCCTTCGGAGCCGAGGTAGGCACGCACCCGGGGCACACTCTCCGCGTCCGCCTCGCCGATCGCGGCCTGCGTCGCACCGACCCGGTGCTCGCGGTGGTCGCCGAGTTGCTCGCTCTCGCCGACGGGCGGGTCACTGCCAGCGAGGTACTCGATCTTGCCGCCTCCGCACCGGTGCGCCGGAAGTTCGGATTCGACGACGACGCCCTCGAACGCCTGCAGGAGTGGACGGCGGAGACGGGTGCGCGCTGGGGACTCGGTTCGTGGCAGCGGAAGAACTTCGGCCTCGGCGACTTCATGCAGAACACCTTCGGTGCGGCGCTCGACCGCATCCTGCTCGGCGTGGCCGCCGACGGAACGGACGGTGAATGGCTGTCCTTGTCGCTGCCGCTCGACGACGTCGACAGCAACGACATCGACCTCGCCGGCCGATTCGCCGAGTACATCGACCGCCTGACGGTCGTTCTGCTCAGACTGCGCGGACCGCTCCCCGCCGCGCGGTGGTCGGACGAACTCGCCTACGGAATCGACCTGCTCACCGATGTCGCCCCGGCGGACGCCTGGCAGCTCACCCGTGCACGCCGGGAGATCGGAGAGGCGGTGGAGCACGGTGGCGACACCCGGTTGTCCCTGAGCGATGTCCGTTCCATGCTCGCCTCGAGGCTCGCCGGGCGCCCCACGCGATCGAACTTCCGGACCGGAGAACTCACGGTGTCCACCATGGTGCCGATGCGGTCGGTGCCGCACCGTGTGGTGGTGCTCCTCGGGCTGGACGACGATGTCTTCCCGCGTACCGCGCACGTCGACGGCGACGACGTCCTGACGCAGAATCCCTGTGTGGGCGAGAGGGATCCGCGCAGCGAGGACCGACAGCTACTTCTCGATGCCCTGATGGCGGCGGAGGAGCGGGTGCTGTTGTTCTACACCGGCGCCGATACCGTCACCGGCGCGGCGCGCCCCCCTGCGATCCCGCTCACCGAGGTGCGCGACGTGGTGGCGACGATGACCGGCGCCGACGTCGCCGACGACCGGATCGTACGGCGACATCCGTTACAGCCGTTCGACCCTCGCAACTTCCGTGCCGACGCTCCGTTCGGCTTCGATACCGCCGCGCTCGCGGGAGCCCGTGCGGGGCAGGCGGGCTCGGCGAAAAGTGAACGATCGCGCCTGCTCGTCACGGAGGATCTTCCGGATCCGGAGCGCAAGGATGTCGATCTCGACGAACTCGTCGCCTTCCTGACGCATCCGACCCAGGGATTCCTCCGGCAGCGTCTCGGATTGCGTATCCCCGACACCGATGAAGGCATCTCCGACGCGCTCGACATCGAACTCGACGGTCTCGCCCAGTGGCAGCTCGGCGACCGCATGCTCGAAGCACGCCTGGCGGGAATGTCCGCGGGCGCCTTCCAGGACGCGGAATGGCGTCGCGGCACGCTTCCGCCGTTCGCGCTCGGCAGGAAGGCGCTCGACGCCGTGAGCGACAACGTCGAACGTCTGGTGCACGCCTGCGCCGGGGTTCATGTGGGCCGGGCCCGCACCGTCGACATCCGGGTGGATCTCGGAGGCGGACGCCGGCTCACCGGCACCGTGGGAGGCGTGTACGGGGAGGTACTGGCCCGGAGCACCTACTCCCGGTTGTCACCGAAACATCGCCTCGAGGCGTGGGTGCGATTGCTCGCCGTTGCTGCCTCGGGCCATCCGGGTGAATGGCGTGCGGTGACCACGGGGCGCAGCCGCTCGCGGTCCTTGCCGGCCTGGCGCTCGACCCTGAAACCCCCGGCCGACGCCGCCGGTGTGCTCGCCGCACTCGTCGATCTGCGCGACCGAGGGTTGTGCCGCCCGTTGCCGCTGGTCACGGGAGCATCGGCCGAGTACGCAGACCGGCGCTACCGCGGAGATTCGGTGGAGATGGCGCTGTCTGCCGCCGCGAAAGCGTTCGGGGGCTCGTTCGGCGACGGGAAGGACCGGCACGTGACGTACCTGTACGGGCAGGGCGTCACGTTCGGGTGGCTCACCGCCGACACCCCGCAGAGTGCCGAGGCCTCCTGGTTCGACGACCCGAGTCGGTTCGGTGTGCTCGCGCGCCGGTTGTGGGAACCCCTGCTCGCCGCCGAGAGTCAGGGCCGCCCGTGAGAGAAGGACACAGCGTGCCCGACACCGCCACCACCGATCCGCGGGCCGTCACCGGTTCGCCTCCGGCAGGATTCGATCTGCTCGCACCGCTCCCGACCGGCACGACAGTGCTCGAGGCGAGCGCCGGGACGGGGAAGACGTACGCGATCGTCGGGCTCGCCACCCGATTCGTCGCCGAAGGGCATGCCCGCCTGTCGGATCTGCTGCTCGTCACCTTCAGCCGCGCTGCGACGCAGGAACTACGCGAACGTACCCGCAACCGGTTCGCCCAGGTCGCCACGGCCCTCGCCGATCCCGGCAGCGCACGCAGCAGCAGCGACGATCTGATCCGTCACCTCGCAAGCGACGACGTCGAAGCGCGCCGGACCCGGTTGCGGCAGGCCTTGTCGGACTTCGATTCCGGCACCATCTCCACCACCCACGGCTTCTGTCGTCGCATGCTCGACGAACTCGGCATCGCCGGGGAGCGTGAACCGGACGTGACCGTCGTGGAGAATGTCGACGATCTGCGGGCGGAAGTCGTCGACGATCTCTACTTGCGCCGGTACGGGAGGGGAGACGCGCCCATCACGTACGCCGAAGCGGCCGTGGCCGCCAAGGAAGCCGTCTTCGATCCGCAGGCCGACCTCGCTCCGAACGATGCAGCCGGCACCGCGGCCGGCGAACGGGTGGAGTTCGCGCGCGCGGTCCGCGAGGAGGTCGAACGACGCAAGCGGCGACTGGGCCTGCGCGACTTCGACGACCAGCTCTCCCTGCTGCACGCCGTGCTCGGCGATCCCGAGCACGGCGACGACGCATGCCGCCGGGTGCGCGCTCGTTTCTCCGTCGTACTGGTCGACGAGTTCCAGGACACCGATCCGAAGCAGTGGGAGATTCTGCGCCGGGCGTTCCACGGGCACACCACACTCGTGCTCGTCGGCGACCCGAAGCAGGCCATCTACGCGTTCCGCGGCGCAGAGGTGCTCAGTTACCTCGACGCGGTCTCCGAATCCGACACCTACTGCGAACTGACCACGAACTGGCGCAGCGACGGGAATCTGGTCCGGGCCCTCGAACATGTCCATCTCGGTGCCGCACTCGGCGATCCGCGGATCGTGGTGAACCCGGTGAACCCCGCCGCGGCGGAGTCCCGGCTGACGGGTGTCGCGCCGTTGCGCCTGCGTCACCTGCCCCGCGCCGGCGCGGGGCCGCTCAACGACTGGGGTTTCCCGCAGAATCTCGACGGTCTGCGTGCCCGCGTCGCCCGGGATGTCGCGGCGGACATCGTGCGCTTGCTCGACGACGAGAACGTCACCGTCGATCTCGGCGACGGTCCCGAACGCGTGCAGCCGGGGCACATCGCCGTCCTCGTCCGCAAGCACAAGCAGGTGGCCCTCGTCCACGACGCATTGACGAAGGCGAACGTGCCCTCTGTCGTCGCGGGCGGCACGAGCGTGTTCGCCACTCCGTCCGCGCAGGACTGGCTCCGGGTGCTCCACGCGCTGGAACAACCCCATCGGGCCGATCGGGTTCGGCTCGCGGCACTGACGCCTCTGCTCGGTCGCACGATCACCGACATCGATACGGACGGTGAAGCACTCGTCGTGGAGATCGGTGGGCTGCTGCGCGACCTGACCTCCGTGTACGCGCGCACCGGTTTCGCCGCGGTCTTCGAACGTCTCGCCTCCTACGGTTCGCTCGAGGCCCGGCTCCTCGACGAGCCGTCGGGGGAGCGCACGCTCACCGATCTCCGGCACGTCGCGCAGCTGCTCGAGGACGTCTCGTCGGCGCAGTCGCTGGGCCCGGCGGCCCTCACCCGCTGGCTCGAGGACCGTATCGCCGACCCCGATCGCGGTGGGGCCGAACGGATCCGCCGTCTCGACAGTGATGCTGCGGCAGTGCAGATCCTCACCGTCCACGGCAGCAAAGGGCTCGAATTCCCCGTCGTCCACGTTCCGTACGGATGGGATGCCGCGAAGAATCCGGAGCCGGACAAACTGCTGCTGCACGAGGACGGGCGGCGCATCCTCGACGTCGGTGGCAAGAACGGTCCGGGTTACGTGGCGCGCCGGCGGCAGCACGAACTCGAGGAGGCGGGGGAGGAACTGCGGCTGCTGTACGTGGCGGTGACCCGTGCGCAGTGCGCACTCACCCTGTGGTGGGCGCCGTCCACACCCACCTCCCGCTCGCCACTGCACCGGTTGCTGTTCGCCCGGGAACCCGGTTCGGCGGAGGTCGCGCCGGAAGGACGGATCTCCCACGACGAGGCGATGGCCGAGGAGTTCGCCAGGTGGGCCGCGCGAGCGGGCGGGGTCATCGCCGCCGAAGCCGTGGGAGCCCACCGGATCCCGGTAGTGCGGTGGACCCGCCCCCGCGGGGAGAACGGACCGCTCGCCGCCGCCCGATTCGACCGGGTCGTCGACGAGAACTGGCGCCGGACGTCGTATTCGGCCCTCACCGCCTCGGTGCACGACAGCCCCGGAGTGGGCAGCGAGGTGGAGGACACCACGACGGACGACGAACCGGACGAACCGCCGATGAGCAGCGTGGAGCCGGTGCGCGAGGGCATACCGTCACCGATGAACGGGCTCCCCGGCGGCACGGTGTTCGGGACCCTCGTGCACGCCGTGCTCGAAGTCGTCGACACCTCCGCCGCCGATCTCGGTGCCGAGTTGCTCGAGTGCTGCCGCGACGTGGTGGCCCGGCAGCTGTCTCCCATCGACCCGGAACAACTCGCAGCGGCCCTGCTCCCGGTGCTGCGCACCCCGCTCGGGCCTCTCGGCCGGACGCTCGCCGACTTCGCACCGGCCGACCGCCTGTCCGAACTCGACTTCGAATTGCCGCTGACCGGAGGCGACACGCCGGTGCCCGTGACCGTCACTCTCGACGCGGTCGGCGCGCTGCTGCGCCGGCACCTGCCGCCGGACGATCCGATGCTGCCTTACGCCGATCTCGTCCGCATCCTCGAACCCGTCCCCTTGCGCGGCTATCTCACCGGCAGTATCGACGCGGTACTGCGCACGGAGGGACCGGCATTCGTCGTCGTCGACTACAAGACCAACAGGCTCGCACCCGTCGACGAGCTGACCACGGCCCACTACACCCGTGAGGCGATGGCGGCGGAGATGCTCCGGGCCCACTATCCGATGCAGGCGCTGTTGTATTCGGTTGCGCTGCACCGCTACCTGCGCTGGCGGATGCCCGGATACGATCCGCACCGTCATCTCGGCGGTGTGCAGTACCTGTTCGTGCGCGGTATGGCCGGTCCGGACAGCCCGCCCGGTAGCGGAGTGTTCGATTGGAACCCTCCGGCCGATCTCGTGACGGACCTGTCCGATCTTCTCGCCGGAAAGGCCGTGATCTCGTGATCGATTCGACGACGGACGTCCGGATCGCCCAGCGCGGCAAGGGTGCTCTCCGCGAATTCAACGAGGTGGGCGCCCTGAGTGCCGCCGACGTGCATGTGGCGTTGCGACTCGCGACGCTCGGCGGAGAGGACGACCCCGACGTGCATCTGGCGACCGCGCTCGCCGTCCGTGCGGTGCGGTCGGGATCGGTGTGTCTCGATCTCACGCGGATTCGCGAGGTCACCGTAGAGGAGGACGAGGACGGGCATCCCGTCGTCGACCCGGCGGAACTGCCGTGGCCCCGCGACGAGGACGTGCTCGCCGCCTTGCGGCGCAGCCCGCTCGTGGTCGGTGGCGACCGCGGTCCGCTGCGTCCCCTGCGTCTCGTCGACACCGACGAAGGCCCGCTGCTGTATCTCGACCGCTACTTCCGGCAGGAACAGACGATCCGCAGGGTGCTCGCCGAGCGAACGGGTGGCTTCCCCGAACTCGACGAGCAGCAACTCGTCGCCGCTCTCGACCGGCTGTTCCGGGATCCGGACGACCCCGGCCGCCCCTCGTCGGCGCCCGACCGCCAGCGTGTCGCGGCGGCGCTCGCCGCCACACGCCCGACGACGGTGATCGCGGGCGGGCCGGGCACGGGCAAGACGCACACGGTCGCGCGGATTCTGGCGTTGCTGACGAGCCTGTACGGACACGACCTGCGCATCGGGCTCGCCGCTCCCACCGGGAAGGCCGCCGCGCGTCTGCAGGAGTCGGTGCGCGAACAGGAGACCACCCTGGGGCTGCCGGCGAACCTCGTCGCCATGACCTTGCACCGGATGCTCGGCTGGCAGCGCGGCCGCACGCGCTTCCGCTACCACTCGGGCAATCACCTGCCGTACGACGTGATCGTGGTCGACGAGACGTCGATGGTGTCGCTGACCATGATGTGCCGGCTGCTCGAGGCACTTCGGCCCGACACGCGACTGGTGCTCGTGGGCGATCCCGATCAGCTCGCCTCGGTCGACGCGGGCGCGGTGCTGGCGGATCTGGTGGGACGTCCCGTGAGTGGCACGGTCGATCCGCTCCTCGAGAGGGTGGTCGCGCGCGATCTCGCAGCCGCCGGCGATCCCGCGGAGGCCGCCTTCAGCGAGGGCGAACGTGCCCGGCTCGGTGGTGGCGTCGTCCGCCTCAGCCGGGGCCGGCGCTTCGGCGGTGCCATCGCGAATCTGGCAGTGGCCGTCAGGAAGGGCGACGGCGACGACGTGCTCGAGATCCTGCGCAGTGGTGATCCGCAGGTCTCGTTCGTGGGACCGCACGACCTCGGGGCGCTGCGCGAGGACGTCGTCCGATCCGCCGAAGAGGTGACCAAGGCCGCCGAGGCGGGCGACGTCGAGACGGCTCTCGAGCGGTTCGAAGCCCACCGCTTGCTGTGTGCGCACCGCGACGGTCCGGCCGGTGTGCAGTGGTGGGCGCGGCAGGCCGCCGAGTGGATCGGGGAGACGGCGGGCCGGCGACTCGACCCCGAGGGGTGGTATCCCGGTCAGCCCCTGCTGGTCACCGCGAACGATCACGACATGCAGATCTACAACGGTGACACCGGTGTGGTGGTACGGCGCGGCGACGAACTCGTCGCGGCCTTCGCCCGGGGCGAGACGCCCTTCGAGCTGCGGCCGAGTCAGTTGCCTGCGGTGAGCACGGTCTACGCGATGACGATCCACCGCAGTCAGGGCAGTCAGTACGGCACCGTCTCAGTGGTGCTTCCCGACGCAGGGTCTGCGTTGCTCACCCGGGAACTGCTGTACACGGCGATCACCCGGGCACGGTCGCACGTGCGCATCATCGGTACCGAGGACGCGGTGCGCTCCGGCGTAGCCCGCCAGGTGCTCCGGGCGAGCGGGTTGCGGCGGAACATCCGGTCCTGAACCGAACCACCGGATCTTCCCGCTCCGGACGTGTCATGCTCGACCCCGGAACGTGAAGCGCGACGGAATCGGCCGGGCATGGACTGGTGGGACGCGGACGGATACACGATCGGACGGCTGCTGGTCACCCGCGGCCTCGCCGCCCTGTATCTCGTGGCCTTCCTCGCCGCGCTGATGCAGTTCCGGGCGCTGATCGGGGAGCACGGGATCCTGCCCGCCCCGCAGTTCCTCGCGCGGACGTCGTTCCGCCGGTCGCCGAGCCTGTTCCACCTGCGGTGGTCCGACCGCCTGTTCGCGGCGGTCGCGATCGGTGGGGCGGTGCCGGCGGCCCTGACACTTCTCGGTGTCACCGAACGGCTGCCGCTGGTGGCGTGCATGGTCGTGTGGTTCGTGATGTGGTTGCTGTACCTGTCGATCGTCAATGTGGGGCAGGTCTGGTATTCGTTCGGCTGGGAGTCGCTGCTCCTCGAGGCGGGCGCGCTCGCGATCTTCCTCGGCAACGCCGAGACCGCGCCGCCGCTTCTCGTGCTGATCCTGCTGCGCTGGCTGCTGTTCCGGCTCGAATTCGGGGCCGGGCTGATCAAGATGCGGGGCGACAGGTGCTGGCGCGATCTGACGTGCCTGTACTACCACCACGAAACGCAACCGATGCCCGGCCCGCTCAGCCGCGCCTTCCATCTGCTGCCGCGACCACTGCACCGGGTGGAGGTCGCGGGGAACCATGTCACCCAGCTCGTCGTGCCGTTCGGGTTGTTCCTGCCGCAGCCGGTCGCGGGTGCCGCCGCACTGATCATGATCGTGACACAGCTGTGGCTCGTCGCCAGCGGGAACTTCGCGTGGCTCAACTGGATCACCATCGTCATCGCGCTGTCCGTGGTGCCCGACAGCTTCTACGCACCGCTGGGCGAGCCGGTCGCGGCCTACGGGCCGGTCCCGGTGGTGTTCACGGCCGCGGTGATCGCCGTGACCGCGGTGGTCGCCGTGCTCAGCTACTGGCCGGTGGCGAACATGCTGTCACGTCGGCAGGCGATGAACGCCTCCTTCAACAGATGGCATTTCGTGAACACCTACGGTGCGTTCGGCGCCGTCACCCGCACGCGGCGGGAAGTGATCGTCGAGGGGACGACCGATGCGGTCGAGACGTCGGCGACGGTGTGGCACGAGTACGAGTACGAGTTCAAGGGCAAACCGGGCGACGTGCGGCGTCGCCCTCCCCAGTACGCGCCGTACCACCTGCGCCTGGACTGGTTGATGTGGTTCGCGGCGATCTCCCGGGACTACGCCGCGGGGTGGTTCCCGCGGTTCGTGGGAAAGCTGCTGGAGAACGATCCGGACACGGTGAAACTCCTCCGGCACAATCCTTTTCCGGACGATCCGCCGCGGCTGGTGCGGGCCAGGTTGTTCCGCTACCGTTTCGCGAGCCGGACGGAACGGCGGGCGACGGGGCAGTGGTGGATGCGGGAGGAGATCGGAGATTTCATGCTGCCGATGTCGCGGCAGGATCTGCCCTGACGGCCGGTCCGGTCGTCGCTCACCACACCTCACCGTCGGTATCCGACACCGTGAAGCCGTGCTCGTCCGTTTTGCATGTGATGCCGGTCGCCTCGTCGATGACACAGGTGAACGGTTCGACGGTCAATGTGCGGCCGTAGGGCAGGGTCTTCGGGGCGCCACCGAGATCCATGAACGCGATGTCGCCGATGCTGACCCATTCTCCGGGGCCGTCGGCCTCGAGCATCAGTGCGTTGGCGGGCACGAGGGCCTGTGACGCGCCGTTGCCGGGCACCTGCGGAGCGTCCGGCGGCAGATCGCCCTGGCATCCCACGAGCGGAGTGGTATGGACCAGGATCGCGCACCCGAGCCCGCCGCTCACCGAGGCGAAGTAGTACACACCCTCGGCGTTGCCGGCGTACTCGTCGGGGTCGGCCGGTGATACGGCAGGGGTGGTCGTGGTCGTGGTGGTCGCCGGTGCCGAGGTCGACGTGGACGCGGACGACGGAGTGGGAGCGCCGGACGTCCCGGCCGCGGTCGCTTCGCCCTCGACGGTGTTCGAGCAGGCAGCCGTGAGAAGCGCCGCGCACGCGGTGAGGACGGTTACGGAGAGGGTTTCCCGGCGACTGATCATGCGGGGCAGCATAGCGAGGACCAAGATCGACGCAAGCGTGGCTCCGCCCGCTCAGATGCGGCGCGTCACCCGTGCCGGAACGCCCATCGCCAGGACGTTCGCAGGCAAGTCGCGGGTGACCACGGCGCCGGCCCCGACGACCGTGTTCTCACCGATCGTCACTCCCGGGCCGACGATCACCCCGCCGCCCAGCCAGACGTTGTCGCCGATGGTGATCGGTTCGGCCGACTCCCACTTGGCGCGGCGCAGTTCGGGATCGAGGGGATGGGTCGGAGTGAGGAGCTGGACGTTCGGGCCCATCTGCACGTCGGACCCGATCGTGATGGGCGCGACATCGAGCATGATCGCGCCGAAGTTGACGAATGTCCCCGCACCCACGGTGATCCGGTATCCGTAGTCCACCTGCAGCGGTGGGCGGACCTCGACGGCGTCGCCGACCGCCCCGAACAGTTCGTGCAGGATCGTTCGCCGGGCGCCGGGGTCGGCTGCGCTCGAGGCGTTGTACTTCTCGGTCAGCAGGGCTGCACGCAGCGCGTCGGCGGCGAGTTCGGGGTCGTCGGCGATGTACAGCTCGCCGGCCAGCATCCGTTCCTTCTGCTCGCCCACGGGGGTCCCTTCGGTCGTCGGTCACGCACTCGGCTCTCCACTGCCGGTGGGCACAAGGGCACCGTACCTGCTCGTGCACACGTGGTGCATCACCACTGTGCTCGGGACCGACCGGGATCCGGTTTCGGAATCCGTTGCCCGGCAGTAGAAGATCTCGACAGTGAGGCTCGACCCCGAACATCCGGCCGGGTCGTCGTGTGCGACGTCATGCGGTCGTCTCGGTGAGCAGGTCGAGGAAGAGCCCCGCGGCCTTGCTGTGGAATGCGTGGGTGCGTCCGACGAGTGCGAGGGTGCGCGAGGGGTTCCCCGGCCGCATGCGAATCTTCCGGAGGCCGCTGCGTTCTGCGATGGGTTCGGGCACGACCGCCACGCCGAGACCGTAACGCACCAGATCGAGCACGCGGTCCATGTCGCCGACCCGGAACGTGATGTGCCGGTGTACTCCCGCAGCCGCGAACAACGACTCGATCGTGGTCTGCAGACCGGTGCCCGCCTGGAAGTCGACGAACGAACAGGACTGCAGGGCGTGCATGTCGATTTCCGTCACGGCTGCGAGCGGATGGTCCGGGGCCACGACCACGGTCAGTTCCTCACGGTAGGTCCGGAGCGCAATCAGCCCCGCGGGGAGCGGGCGTGCATCGAGCGCGACGAACGCCAGGTCGAGTTCGGCTGTGGTCACGGCATCGAAGAGTTCGTCCGTGGTCGCCTCCTTCAGGGTCACTCCGATTCCCGGATATCTCCCGTGAAGGTGCGCGAGCAACGCAGGGAGGTCCACTGCGGTGAAGGTCTGCACCGTCCCCAGCGCCAATGTGCCCAGTTCTCCGGTTCGTACGCGCCCTACCGCGGCCACGGCGTCCTGTGCTTCGCCGAGCATCCTCTGTGCGTAGGGGTAGAGCACTGTGCCCGCGTCCGTCGGAATCACGGAGCGTGTGGTGCGTTCGAACAATGCTGTTCCCAGTTCGTTTTCCAAGGCGCGAACCGAGGCGCTGAGCGCCGACTGGGACAGGTGCACGGATTCGGCGGCACGGGTGAAGTGGCCGTGCTCGACGACCGCCATGAAGTGGCGGAGTTGACGAAGCTCCATTGATCGATTCTACTTCTCGACTCGATCGATTTATCCCATTGGACAGATCAGTTCGGGCATCCGACGATCGAATCCATGTCGCGCACGGATGTTTCGCCGCCTCGCATGGATCGCCGCCTCGTGGCGGTGATGGCCCTCGCCTCGGGGTTGGTGGTGGCCAACAGCTACTACGCGCAGCCGCTGGTCGGCGCCATCGCCGACACCTTCGACGCCTCCACTGCAGAGGTCGGTCTCGTCGTCACGGCCGGACAGGTCGGGTACGCACTCGGGCTGGCCTTCCTCGTCCCGGCCGGGGACATGGTCGAACGGCGGACTCTCCTGCGCTGGATGCTTCTCGTCACCGCCGCGGGGTTGCTGGTCATGGCGTGGGCGCCGGACTGGTGCATCCTGGCGGCGTGTGCGGTCCTGGTCGGCACGGGGTCGGTCGTGGGTCAGGTTCTGGTGCCTTTCGCGGCGAGTCTTGCCCGTGACGACGAACGCGGACGGGTCATCGGCAATGTGATGACCGGGCTGTTGCTGGGCATTCTGCTGTCCCGCGTAGTGGCAGGGCTGATCGCCGAGGTGGCGGGCTGGCGGGCGGTGTTCGTGTGCGCAGCGGCGTTGATGCTGATCACCGTGCTGTTGATCCGCACCCTGCCCGTGTCGGTCCCCACCACCGATGCGGGATACCGTGCCGTGCTGGCCTCGGTGATCCGCTTGGTGGCCACCGAATCGGTGCTGCGGCAACGAATTGCGTACGGCGCCCTGACCTATGCGTCGTTCGGGGTCTTCTGGACGAGTGTGGGCTTCCTCCTCGCCGGTCCGGGATACGGATGGTCCGACGCGCGTATCGGGATCTTCACCCTCTTCGGCGTCGCCGGTGCGTTGGCGGCGCGGGTGGCGGGTGCTCTCGCCGACCGGGGGTATGCACGTCGCCAGACCGGATTCTTCGTCGCCGTTACCGCAGCCAGTTTCGCCCTGCTCGCCGTAGGGGAGAGTCATGTTGTCGCGCTGGCGATCGGGGTCGCCCTGCTGGATCTGGGGATCCAGGGAACGCACATCAGCAACCAGAGTCTGATCTATCCGCTTCGGTCCGACGCTCGGAGCCGTCTCAACACCGCCTACATGACCTGCTATTTCCTTGCAGGATCGCTCGGGAGTGTGCTGTCCACTCTCGTGTACTTCGGTGGAGGCTGGACGGCGGTGTGTGCGCTGGGTGCCGTCTTTCCCGCGTGCGGTGTCGTGCTCTGGATCCGGGAGATGTGGCGGGCCCGAGCGGAGTCGGTGAACGAGAGCGAAGGGTGATTTCCGGGCGGATCACCTGTTAGCGTGTTGATATGACGACGGGTAACACGTATTTCCACTACGATGTGGTGATCGTCGGCGCCGGCATCTCCGGTCTCGGTGCCGCCGTCCAAGTGCTCCGGCACGGGATCGACAACTTCGTCGTCCTCGAGAAGGCCGACGCCGTCGCGGGAACATGGCGGGACAACACCTATCCCGGTTGTGCGTGCGATGTGCCGTCGGCGCTCTATTCCTATTCGTTCGCACCCAATCGGGAGTGGTCCCGCTTGTTCGCCGGGCAAGCGGAGATCCGGCGCTACATCGAAGAGGTGGCCGAGACGAACGGAGTGCTCCCGCACATCCGGTTCGGCACCGAGATGCAGCGCGCGCGGTGGGACGAACAGGCACACCGGTGGATCCTGGAGACATCCACCGGTGTGGTCACGGCGGGTTTCATCGTCGCGGCCGCGGGTCCCTGGAACGAACCGCTCGTCCCCGACATCCCCGGGCTCGACACCTTCCCCGGCGAAGTGTTCCATTCCTCGCGATGGAACCACCGTTACGACCTGACCGGAAAGCGTGTCGCGGTGGTCGGAACAGGCGCGTCCGCCGTGCAGTTCGTTCCCGAGATCCAACCGGACGTCGCTGAGCTGCATCTGTACCAGCGCACCGCCCAGTGGGTGCTGCCCAAACCCGACTACCCGCTCCGGCGTCTCGAACGCGCCGTCCTGCATCGCGTGCCGTGGGCGCACGAAGCGTTACGGCGATCCGAGTACGCGATCATGGAAACACTGGGGCTGGGCTTCCGGAAACCGGCGTTCATGAAGGTTCTTCAGCAGGTCGGCCGGGCGTGGTTGCGTCTGCAGGTGCCCGACCGGCGACTCCGCGACATCCTCACCCCGACGTACATCCTGGGGTGTAAGCGCCTGCTGTTCTCCAACACCTATTACCGGTCGCTGACCCGGTCGAACGTCGAGGTGCATCCGGCCGCGGTGGCGTCCGTGCGGGGGAATGTGGTGACCGGCGCCGACGGTGTCGAACGTGAGGTGGATGCCATCGTCTTCGGTACCGGCTTCCACATCCTGGACATGCCGATTGCCGAGCGGATCTTCGACGCACAGGGGCGCAGCCTCGGCGAGCACTGGAACGGCAGCCCCCAGGCGTATCTCGGAACCGCGGTTGCCGGATTCCCGAATGCCTTCGTTCTGCTCGGCCCCTCGCTCGGTACCGGGCACACTTCCGCCTTCACGATCCTGGAAGCGCAACTGGGATACGTGATGCAGGCGTTGGCCCGCGCCCGGCAGCAGGGATGGACACGGATGGAACCGCTTCGTGCCGTGCAGGATTCGTTCAACGAGCGGGTCCAGGAAGCGCTGGGTGGAACGGTGTACAACTCCGGTGGTTGCCGCAGCTACTTTTTCGATGTCAACGGCCGCAACAGTTTCAACTGGCCGTGGTCCACGGATCGGATGCTGCGCGAGTTGTCGAGTTTCGAGGAGACGGCCTTCGACGTCTCACAACTCCCGCCCACGCGAGTGTGACCGGCGGTGTGGTCCTCATGAGGGATCCTCGATGCGGAGGCCGAGATGGGCGGCGAACTGTCCTGCCAGAGTGACGACCTGGTGAGCGCTGATCGTCGCGCCCTTCAATCCGCCCATGTTGCGGATCGAGTCGATCCGTAGACCGCGGAGGTCGACGTGGTCGAGCTTCGCGCGGTGGACATCGAGAACGCCGACGGAGCAGTTCTCGAAGGCGACGCGCGTGAAAGTGCCGTCTCCCAGATCCAATTCGTCGAGGATGCAATCACGGAAGATCACGTCACGGACGGTGGCGGCGCGAAGATTGACCAGTCCCAGTTTCGACTCGGCGACAGTGACACTGCGCAGGTCCGCATCGAAGAGATCCAGGGCGCCGATCCGGCTGTCGCGGATGCCCACACGGTGAAGGCTGCTGCGGGGCGCGAAGAAGTTCGGTGCTTGCATGCGGTCGAGCCGGGTGTCGCGAAATCGGGCACTCGTGAGGTCGCTGTCGGCGACAACAGGTGCGGTGAAAGCGCATTCGGCGACAACGATCCCTGTCAGATCCTGTCCGGACAGGTCGGTGTTCGTGTAGGAGGTGTTCTCGAACGTTCCGTGCGCGTGCAGCTCGCCGTCGTCGGAGTCGGTGAGCCCACCGAGTTTCGGGGCCTCTACCTTCGGCGGGTGGGTGGTGGAGCGAGCAGCCATGGGTGTCGAGCCTCCGGGTCGGTGGGATATCGCCCGTCCAGCTTCCCAACCCGCCCGGCTCGGGGGGACGCGGGGAGGGCGAATCGAGTGTGCGGTGATGTGCTACTCGCGCTGTGCGGGTAGGCGATGCCGAGCCGCTCTCTCCCGGTGCCGGCGGACCGCGGCGCGATTCGCGCACCGCACGGAGCAGTATTGCTGCCGGCCGTTGCGGGTGACATCGACAACCACGGCCGAACACGGATTGCTCGGCATGTCCATCGCGGCACACCGGTGCAGGCGGTGCATTCCGCGCGTGGTGAGGTGCAGTGCTGTGCCGACGCTGATCACCGCACGCATGACGTCGGGGAGCGGCTGGACCTCGTCGCGATAGTGCAGGTGCCATCCCTCACCGTCGTGGTCGGTCAGCCGGGGATACGCCGCGGCGGTGGCCATCTGCGCATTGAGCAGGCGAGCGCGTTGCCGAGGATCGGAGGCGTCGACGATCGCCAGCCAGTCGTCGATGACCTCACGGGTGCGCAGGTGGTCGTCGGGCGCGGACGGAAAGTCCATGGTCATCCCCACTTCGCGGGTGCGCGACACGATGCCGGAGCGATCGGCGGGCCAGTCTCCGGCGAGCGATGCCGCGAGGAGGACCGCATATTCTCCGTAAGGGTTGAGATGCATAAGGGCATTACATCATCGTGGTGGGTATGACCACCACCGAAGCGCAGGACCCTCGAGCCCGCCCCGTTCGGGTATCCCCCCACGAACATGCGTGGAGCGTGGAGTCGAGCCATGCCACCTCGATCGGACAGGTGCTGTACGTGCGCTGCGTCGGATGCGGGACACGACGTGTCGATCTCGGGGTGGCCCCGTTCGTTCCACCGAGCTCGCTGAGTACGGAGCTGCCTTCCGAACGGGCGAGCCGTGTGCAGCGCCCGGCCGGAAACGCGGTTCCCGTTCAGAAATCACCCTCGGCGACCTGGAAACACACCAATCCCATCCGCCGCCACATGCGCACCACCTGATCGCGGTCGTCGAGCACGGCGAGGATGCGGTAGCGGTGCCGGATATGACGGTCGAACAGCTCGGTCTTGACGATCGAGTCCTTCCGGTTGTCACCCTCCGGACGCATGTAGAGCTCGTCGTACGGCACCTCGTGTCTCGCGAGCCACTCCTCGGTTTCCGGTCGGCAGACGCTGTCACGCCCGGACAGCAGCACGATCGCGGCGTCGTCGGGTGCCGCGGCGAACGCCTTCACCGCAGCCAGGACGGCCGGGGAGACGGCGTCTTCACCCACCCGCTGCCAGTGGTACGGGCTCCGGTCGCTCATGTGCGCGAGGGTGCCGTCGATATCGACGAGCCATGCCGCGGGCAGGCCCGGATCCTCGACGTACCGCGCCGGCGGTGCGGGGGCGGTACTCGGTGGCCGGTGCCGGCCTCGCGATCGGTTCCCGCGGTGGTGCGTCTTCTTCGTCACGAAGGCTCGTATACCCGGTGTGCGATGACTCCGTGCGTGGGCCCGGGTCAGTCATGGTGACCCCGGAATACGACATGTGAGGAGTCCGGCGATGCCCGAGATCACGCCCTGCCTGTGGTACGACATGAATGCCCAGGAAGCAGTGGAGTTCTACACGAAGGTCTTCCCGAATTCGAAGGTCCTCGACACCTCCTACTATCCCGAGAACGCTCCCGTGCCTGCAGGAACTGTCCTGACCGTCGAGTTCGAACTCGACGGCCGCCGTTTCATCGCCCTCAACGGCGGCCCGCAGTTCCCCTTCACCGAGGCGGTGTCGTTGCAGATCGACTGCGGCGATCAGGACGAGGTGGACTACTACTGGGACGCACTTCTCGCCGACGGTGGGGAAGAGTCGCAGTGCGGCTGGATGAAGGACCGGTACGGGCTGTCCTGGCAGGTCGTGCCGCGCAGGCTCATCGAACTGCTCGAAGGACCCGATCGCGAGGCCGCGAGTCGTGCGAGCGACGCGCTTATGACCATGCAGAAGATCGACACGGCTGCGCTCGAGGCGGCTGCACGCGGCTGATCGGCGCCCGACCGCTGCGGGTACGTTTCGGTGCATGACCACTCGTACCCAGCGGCTCGACGAGCTGCCGTTCACCGGCAGACACCGCCGCCTGCTGACCGGCTCCGGCGTGGGCTGGGCACTCGACGCCATGGACGTCGGGTTGATCTCGTTCGTCATGGCGGCGCTGGCCGTGCAGTGGGATCTGTCGTCGACGCAGCTGTCCTGGATCGGGTCGATCGGCTTCGTCGGCATGGCGATCGGTGCCTCGCTCGGTGGTCTGCTCGCCGACCGCATCGGACGCCGCCAGGTGTTCGCCGCGACCCTGCTGGTCTACGGGCTCGCCACGGGTGCGGCCGCACTGTCGACCTCGGTGGCGATGCTGATCGTCCTGCGGTTCGTCGTCGGCCTCGGTCTCGGTGCGGAACTTCCGGTGGCCTCGACCTTGGTCAGCGAGTTCGCGCCGCGCAAGGTGCGCGGCCGCGTGGTCGTGGCACTCGAAGCCTTCTGGGCCGTCGGCTGGCTGCTCGCGGCATTGATCGGCTACTTCGTCGTACCGTCGGGTGACGACGGATGGCGGTGGGCGCTGGCCGTCGGCCTCGTCCCGGCGGCCTACGCGCTCGTCGTGCGGTTCGGTCTGCCCGAATCGGTGCGCTTTCTCGAAAGCCGGGGCCGGTACGCCGAAGCCGAATCGATCGTGCGCGACTACGAACGATCGGCCGGAGTCGCCTACGTCCCGGATGGCGACGACGACACCGTGGCCGCGGCCGAGCCCACACCGCCGGGCTCGGTGTGGGCGCCGCACCTGCGCAAGCGCACCGCCGCACTGTGGATCGTGTGGTTCGGCATCAACTTCTCGTACTACGGTGCGTTCATCTGGTTGCCGAGCCTGCTCGTCGCCCAAGGCTTCGACCTGGTGACCTCGTTCGGATACACCCTGGTCATCACACTCGCCCAGCTACCCGGCTACGGCGTCGCCGCCTGGCTGATCGAGGTGTGGGGACGCCGCCTCACCCTGGGGGTCTTCCTGGCGGGTTCGGCGGTGTCGGCGGGATTGTTCGGTCTCGCCGAGTCCCCGGGAACGATCGTCGCGGCGGGCATGGCGCTGTCGTTCTTCAATCTCGGAGCATGGGGCGCGCTGTACGCGATCGGCCCCGAGCTGTATCCCACGCCGGTCCGTGGCACCGGCACCGGCTCGGCGGCCGCCTTCGGCCGGCTCGCGTCCATCATCGCGCCCCTGCTGGTACCGATCCTCCTCGACGGGGGCGGCAACGGCCTCGTCTTCGGGGCGTTCGCAGCGGCGTTCGTGGTCGCCGCGCTCGCGGCGTTCACCCTGCCCGAGCGGGCCGGGACGGTCCTCGACGAGAAGTGAGGCCGGAACCGTCCCGGCGGACGCTCAGAGCCGCTCGCGCAGTTCGACCTTGCGGATCTTGCCGGAAGCCGTCTTCGGCAGCGCACCGAAGACGATGCTGTCGGGAACCTTGAAACCGGCCAGCTGCGAACGCACGTGCGCCCGCAACTCCGCCTCGTCGGCACTCGCACCGCTGCGCAGTGCCACATACGCGACGGGACGTTCGCCCCACTTCTCGCTCGGCGCCGCGACGACGGCGGCCTCGAGCACGGCCGGATGGCTGATCAACGCCGACTCGACCTCGACCGACGAGATGTTCTCGCCACCGGAGATGATGACATCCTTCGCACGGTCGCGGATCTCGATGTAGCCGTCCGGGTGCATGACACCGATGTCGCCGGTACGGAACCAGCCGTCCGGCACCGCGCGCGAGGTCGCGTCCGGATTGTTGTAGTAACCGAGCATCACGTTGTTCCCGCGAAGTGCGATCTCGCCGGTCGTCTCACCGTCGGCCGGAACATCGGATCCCATGGCGTCGACGATGCGCAGCTCACCGGCCACGACGTTGCCCACCCCCTGCCGGGATCGCAGGCGTGCCTTCTCGTCGTCGGGGAGGGCGTCCCACTCGGAACGCCACTCGCAGATCGCCGCCGGGCCGTACGTCTCGGTGAGGCCGTACAGGTGCGTGATGTCGAGGCCCAGGGCGGTGCATCGCTCGATGAGGGCAGGCGCCGGCGGTGCGCCACCGATGGCGGCGACGACGCGATGGTCGATACCGCCGGCGTTCGGTGCATCGACCAGGGACGCGAGCACGGTCGGCGCTCCGCACAGGTGCGTGACGTTCTCCGTGCGCACCAGATCCCAGATCCGTTCGGGGTCGACCTTGGGCAGGCACACGTGGGTGCCGCCGGCCGCAGTGACCGCCCAGGTGAACGTCCAGCCGTTGCAATGGAACATCGGCAGCGTCCACAGATAGGTGGAACTGCTCGTCAGCCCGAAGTGCGCGACCATCGCCAGTGCCTGCAGATAGGCGCCGCGTGCGTGGTACATCACGCCCTTGGGATCACCCGTGGTGCCGGAGGTGTAGTTCAGGGCGATCATCGAGCGCTCGTCGGTGAGCGGCACGTATCGATGGCGGGCAGCGGCGAGCTTGTCCTCGTAGTCGTCTCCGACGACGGTGATCGACGGCAGGTCGGCCGTCGCTTCGCGTGCGAGGTCGGCCAGCGACTCCTCGACGAGCAGGATGCGGCTGCCCGAGTGCTCGAGGATGAACCGGAGCTCCGGGGCGGTCAGGCGAGTGTTGAGAGAGACCAGGACTGCGCCCGCGTAGAGCACACCGTAGTGCGCTTCGAGCATCAGCGACGTGTTCGGCGAGAGCACTGCGACGCGATCGCCGGGCTCGATGCCGAGCTCGTGCAGCATGCCGGACTGTCGCAGGCACCGGTCCCGTAGCTCGGCATAGGTGCGGCGCACATCTCCGTCCACCACCGCGAGGTCGTCACGGAAGACCCGGGCAGAACGATCGAGAAAAGCTGTGGGGGTGAGTGTTTCGTAACTGAATTGCTCGGTCACGTTGTCGGTGCTCCTTCGGAATTCGTCGCGCGCGCACTCCGCATCGCGAACGATGCAGCGCACACCTCCCCGTGTGCTGTGAGGGCAACGACCATTCTCCCAAGAGTTCTTGCCGATCTTGAACAGGGTCCGCTCCGTCCGGCGATTCGGTGCGGGGGACCGCCGGCGCGTTGACCGAAGACGGAATCCGGCGTTGACTGATGGATATCGTGCCCCTCCACGAGAGAAGGCGAGCGGTATGAGTGCTCCGCAGAACGAAGCCCGCCGAACCTCTCGGCCGACGAGACGCTCGACTGCGACGCGGACGAAGGCGCGGGCCCCGGCGGAACCGACGCGCTCGCGCGGTCGGCGATCTGCGGACACGGGCGCAGCGACACGACGGACCCGGACGCGATCGAGCGCGTCGCGGGATCACCGATCGAGCACCCGGACCGCAACCCGGAGATCTCCCCGGGCCGACGCGCCGCCGCGTTCGCGGGTGAAAGCCACTCCGTCGAAGGACACACATCGCTCCCGGCGTCCCGTGCACGACACTCGGACCCACAAGGCCGACCCGTCCGCACCCTCGCCCACGGCATTGCTCGGCGCCGCCGCCGAGAAACTGCTGAAAACCTGCGTGGACAGGGGTGTGGACGCTCTCGGTGGTCTCGGTGACAGGCTGAGCCGGCGGATTCGAGGATGGGTGGATTCGCTCCTCGAAGACGCCACCCGGGGCAGTGCCGGCCGGCGAGCGGTACTCTCCGGCATCCGGGCAGCACTGAAGGGCCGTAATCCCGTCCTCGCCGCACTCGGAGGACTGATCTCCGGACTGAGCACCAAGGTCAAGATCGGTCTCGCCGTCCTGATCGCGCTGACGCTTCTTCTCGGACCGGTGCTGCTCGTGGTCCTGCTGCTGGCGCTCCTGGTGGCCGCGGTGATCGGCGCGATCCGATCCGGCGACTGACCCGGCGTGAGGTTCGGTTCCGTCTGCCGTGAGCAGACGGAGCGCCCGTTCGTGCCCGTTCTCGATCACGCTCGACGCATGACGACCACCGAATCGCTTTCGTACCGGGACCAATTGGCCGACAGACTCTTCCGTCAACGCATCCTGCGACTGACCGGGGAGGTGGACGACGAGATGGCCGAGCGTGTGTGCTCGGAACTCGTTCTGCTCGCCTCCGCCGACGACCGGCGCGACATCGTCCTGCACATCAACTCGCCCGGCGGATCCGTACTCGCGGGTCTCGCGATCTACGACACCATGCAACTCGTCCCCAACGACATCGTCACCGTCGCAGTCGGATTCGCTGCCAGTATGGGGCAGGTCCTGCTCGCGGCCGGAACCAAGGGTAAACGCGCGAGCCTCGAGCACAGCCGGATCATGATGCACCAACCGTCGGCCGGATTCGCCGGGACGGCCGTCGACATCGCCATCCAGGCCGAGAATCTCGAGTACATGAAATTGCAGTCGCAGCAGATTCTCGCGGCCGCCACCGGACGATCGCTCGACGATATCGAACGCGACAGTGACCGCGACCGCTGGTTCACCCCCGGCCAGGCACGCGAATACGGCATCGTCGACGCCGTCGTCGGGTCACTTGCCGAACTGGCGCCGTTCGCCTCGGGACGACAGATGGGACTGGGACGATGAGCACCTACACGATTCCCAACGTCATCGAACGCACACCGGCGGGGGAGCGGTCGTTCGACGTCTTCAGCCGCCTGCTGAACGAACGCATCATCTTCCTCGGAACCGAGATCGACGACGGGGTCGCCAACGTCGTCATGGCCCAGATGCTGCACCTCGAGGCCGAATCTCCCGATCAGGAGGTCGGTCTCTACATCAACTCACCCGGTGGATCGTCCACCGCGATGCTCGCGATCTACGACACCATGCAGTTCCTCCGGGCGAAGGTTGCGACCTACTGCATGGGGCAGGCCGCCTCGGCGGCCGCGGTCCTGCTCGCGGCCGGGGCGCCGGGGCGCCGGCACGTGCTCGCGCATTCGCGAGTGCTGCTGCACCAGCCGTCGGCGCAGGGGCAGGGCACCATTTCCGATCTGGCACTGCAGGCGGCGGAGGTGATGAGGGTGCGGGCCCAGACCGAGGAGATCCTGGCCGCGCACACCGGACGCGACATCGGGCAACTGCGCCGCGACACCGACCGGGACAGGATCTTCTCGCCGGCCGAGGCGGTGTCCTACGGCCTCGCCGACCATGTCATCGTCGACCGGGACGGATGAGAGTCACGCCGCGCGCAACTCGACGCCGGGACTTCCGATGGTCCGCACGGTGCGGTGCGCGGTCATCCGGCGGATCCCTCGGGCCAGCAGGTGCTCCATCGGAAGTTCCAGTGCCTCGCACACGGAGCGCAGGATCTCGGAGGACGGCTCCTTGCGTCCACGTTCGATCTCCGACAGATACTGCTTCGACATCCCGACGGTACGGGCGACGTCCTCGAGGCTGCGGTCCTGATCGCGACGTTCGTCCCGCAGGACCTCCCCGTAGATCTGGCGTAGCAACCTGGGTGGGGTCTCCTCGGCCTTACCCAGGGAGGCTCGCGGCCTCCGCGCGCCTGCGGCGGCGGCGATATCGATCACGCGGCCCTGCTTCGGCTCCATGCCGGCCATTGTGCCGGTGCTCCGAGGCTTGCGCGTCGGATTCAGCCCAGGACGAACACTGCCCGGTGCATATGTAACGGGCCTGTAACCGCAGTTAACCGAGCGCATGACCTGACGCCGATAACGTCGCCGCAGTCACGACGTATACGGGCGTGGATACAGGACAGGAGTTCGGGTGCCGCCAGGACTGGACAGGCTCATCGCCGCTCTCGACGAGGATCTCGCGGAGATCGACACCGCATATGCCGCGACCTATCCGGGGAACGACGGTGCCAGGCAGCCTGTGCACACCGTCTACCTTCCGGCCGATCGATACGAGGCCGATACGGTGCCGAACTGGGGCGCTCAGGCCCTCGAGGTCCTCGGATCCCATATCGACGGTCCTGCCGACCTGGCCGCGGTCACCGGTATCGAGCCCGCCCTGGCAGAGGCCGTCCTCCCGCTCGTGCACGACAAACTGCGGCGCGAGCCGATCGAGGATCTGCGCATCGACTTCGAGGACGGGTTCACCCGCCCCGGCGTGCCGGAACGCGAGCGCGACGCGGACGAGGACTTCCACGTCGCTCGCGCTGCCGCCGTGCTCGCCGCCGACCCTGCGGCCACGCCCTTCGTCGGCCTGCGGTTCAAGTCCTTCGAGGCCGGCAGTCGGCACCGCGGTGTGCGCACGCTCGACGGATTCGTTGCCGCGCTCTCCGGGAAGGGCGCGTTCCCTGACGGATTCGTCGTCACTCTTCCCAAGGTGGTTGCGCCCGAACAGGTCGCAGCCATGGTGCGCACCTGCGAGTATCTCGAGGAGGCCTACTCGCTTCCGGCGCCGCTGCGCTTCGAGATCCAGATCGAGACGCCGCAGGCGATCTGTGGACCCGACGGAACCGCCGCGGTCGCCGCCATGATCAGGGCGGCGCAGGGACGCTGTTCGGGACTGCACTACGGCACCTACGACTATTCGGCCGCCTGCGATATCGCCGCCGAATACCAGGCGATGGATCATCCTGTCGCCGACCACGCCAAGGCCACCATGCAGGTCGCGGCGGCCGGTACCGGGGTCCGGCTGTCCGACGGCTCGACCAATCGCCTTCCCGTCGGGACGCGGGACGAGATCCGCGAAGCGTGGGCGGTACACGCCCGCCTGGTCGACCGGTCGTTGCGGCGCGGCTTCTACCAGGGCTGGGATCTGCACCCTGCACAACTGCCGACCCGCTACGCCGCGACCTTCGCCTTCTACCGGAGGTCGCTGCCCACCGCCGCGTCACGTCTCGCGGCGTACATCGATCCGGGACTGTCGTCCGGCTATCTCGACGAACCGGCCACCGCACGCGCCCTCGCGTCCTTCCTCCTGCGCGGAGTGAGCTGTGGCGCCCTCACCGAGGACGAAGTGCGCGAGCGTACCGGCACGGACCTCGACCATCTGGCCCGGCTCGCCGGCCGTCCGACGGAGGTGACCCTGTGACCGTCCCGAACGGAGACGAGCTGTCCGATATCGTGATCCGCGCACTCCGTGCGGTCGTGGGTGAGCGTGAGCGGGCGTGCGCGGTGTTTCTGCGCGACGGTCGCATCTCCGCTGTCGAGAACTACGACGCGTCGGCTCCGGAGGGGGCACGCGAGGTCGTCCTCGCCGCCGACGAAGTCCTTCTTCCGGGGCTGGTGGACACCCATGTGCACGTCAACGAGCCCGGCCGTACCCAGTGGGAGGGATTCGCGACCGCCACCCGGGCCGCCGCAGCGGGTGGGGTGACCACGATCGTCGACATGCCGCTCAACTCCATCCCGTCCACCGTCGACGTCGCGGCGCTCGAGGTGAAACGGAAGGTCGCGTCGGAGCAGGTCACGGTCGACGTCGGATTCTGGGGCGGTGCGATACCCGGGAATCTCGCAGAGCTCGAACCGCTCTGGAACGACGGAGTGTTCGGATTCAAGTGCTTCCTGGCACATTCGGGTCTCGACGAGTACCCACCGCTCGACCGGGAACAGATGGTCGACGCGATGCGGACGATCGCCGGATTCGGCGGCCTGCTGATCGTGCACGCAGAGGACGGGCCGACCCTCGATGCGCGCACCCGGCCCGCAGGGCCGCGATACGACGACTTCCTGCACTCCCGGCCACCGGTCGCGGAGTCTCGTGCAGTCGCTCAGGTCGTCGACGGTGTACGCAGAACCGGTTGCCGCGCGCACATCCTGCACCTGTCGGACGCGGAGAGCCTGGCGCTCGTCGCGGAGGCGAAGGCCGAGGGACTGCCTCTCACCGCCGAGACCTGCCCGCACTATCTGTCACTGTTCAGCGAGGAGATCCTCGACGGTTCCACCCATTTCAAGTGCTGCCCGCCGATACGCGAGGCCCGCAACCGCGAAGCGCTGTGGCGCGGACTCGCCGACGGCACCCTCGACTGCATCGTCTCCGACCACTCGCCCTGCCTGCCCGAGCTGAAGAAGTTCTCCAGCGGGGATTTCGGAGAGGCGTGGGGTGGCATCTCCTCGTTGCAACTGGGCCTGCCCGTCGTGTGGTCCGAGGCGCGCAAGCGGGGCCACGGACTCGTCGACATGGTGCGCTGGATGGCCGGGCGCACCGCCGAACTCGTGGGACTCGGGGACCGGGGATCCATCGCAGTGGGCAACGTCGCCGATCTGTCCGTCTTCGCTCCCGACGACGCCTTCGTGGTGTTCCCGGAACGACTGCACCATCGCAACGCCGTCACGCCCTACGCGGAGCGAGCGCTGGCCGGAGTCGTCCGGCAGACCTGGCTCGCGGGCCGTCCCCTCGCAGTGACTCTCGATGCCGCTCGCGATCCCGCACCTCGCGGTGCGCTCCTACGCCGAAAGGAAAGCCTTTGACCGAGGCGGATTTCACGCAACTGCCCGATCTCGCTCTTCGCACGCTGGGCGGCGCCGTGGTGTACGCGAACGACGAGTTCTTCGCGAGCCGGGAGAACCTGATCTCACCCGGTGCTCCGGCCTTCGACCCCGCGGAGTTCGGTCACAAGGGAAAGGTCTACGACGGCTGGGAGACTCGGCGTCGACGCGAGTCCGGACACGATGTCGCGCTGGTCCGGCTCGGGGTTCCCGGTGTCGTCGAGGGGATCGTGATCGATACGGCCTGGTTCACCGGGAACTACCCGCCCTTCGCGTCCGTCGACGGAGTGGACATCGACGGTCATCCGTCGGAGGAGGAGCTGCTGGACGCGCCCTGGGAACCGATAATCGACCGGGTCGCTCTACGGGGCGATTCCGCGAACACCTTCGTAGTGGACGGGGGCAGGCGCTGGACGCACCTGCGTCTGAACATCTTTCCGGACGGAGGCGTGGCGCGGTTCCGCGTGCACGGGCATCCGCGCCCGGATCCGGCCTTCCTCACCGGAACGATCGACCTCGCGGCCCTCGAGAACGGTGGTGACGTCGTCGCATGTTCGAACCGGTTCTATTCGTCGCCGCGCAACATCATCGCTCCCGGCCGTTCCCGTCACATGGGAGAGGGTTGGGAGAACGCCCGCCGACGCGACGACGGCAACGATCACGTCGTGATCCGCCTGGCGGGGCGGGGGTGCGTCGATCATGTCGAGATCGACACCTCCTATTTCGTCGGCAATGCACCGGGCGCAGCGCGATTGATCGGAATATCGACGGCGGAAGGGATTTCCGACGAATCGTCGTGGGTCGAACTGGTGCCGCGCACCACTCTGCTGCCGGACTGCCGCCACCGCTTCCGGGTGGACTCTCCGATCCCCGTGGAGTTCGTGCGGCTCGATGTCTACCCCGACGGGGGGATCGCCCGTCTGCGCGTGCACGGACGGCTGGAATAGGGCGGACGCGGGGTCGGTGAGTTGTTCCTTACCCGCGCGAAACACGATGACTCGAGCGCGAAAACTTCGGATACCAAGCTGTATTCCGCACCGTATACAGCCGCGCATCCGAATGGGAGCGATCACATGACCTCACCGCACCCCGTCGACACGAGACTGCCGTTCGCCCGGCAGTTCGCGTTCGGCCTCCAGCACGTCCTGATCATGTACACCGGATGCATCACCGTTCCGCTGGTGTTCGGCGCGGCCGTAGGGCTCGACCGCGACACCATCGCCATGCTCATCAGCGCCGACCTGCTGATCGCCGGTCTGATCACGATCGTCCAGAGCCTCGGCGTCGGCAAACTCGCCGGTGTCCGTCTGCCCATCGTGTGCGGTGCGACCTTCGCCGGTCTCACGCCGATGATCCTCATCGCGAACGAATACGGGCTGCAGGCCGTCTACGGGTCCATGCTGGTGGGCGGCATCATCGGTCTGGCGCTGGCGTGGCCGTTCGCCAGGATCATCCGGTTCTTCCCACCACTCGTCACCGGCGCGGTGCTCACCGTCGTCGGCATCTCCCTCATCGGCGTGGCCGGTGGACTGATCGTCGGCAACGACCCCACCTCGCCCTCCTTCGCCTCCCCCGTCGACATCGGGTTGGCGGTGCTCGTCATCCTCGTGGCCATCGGTTTCCTGTGCCTCGGACGCGGAATCTGGGCACAGCTCGGCGTCCTGATCGCCCTTGCCGCCGGCACGGTCGTCGCGATACCGCTCGGCCTGATCGATCTCGGCGGGGTCGCCGGTTCGTCGTGGGTGGGCCTGCCCGCACCCTTCCACTTCGGTGCACCCGAGTTCCCGGTCACCGCCGTGGTCGCCATGAGCATCGTGATGGCCGTGGTGTTCGCCGAATCGACCGCGAGCATGCTCGCTGTCTCCGAGATCACCGGAAAGCGCGTCACCAAGGGCGACATCGCGCGTGGGCTCGCCGGTGACGGTGCCTCGGCCGTGCTCGGCGGCGTCTTCAACGCCTTCGTCGACACCGTCTTCACGCAGAACGTCGGTGCCGTCGCCACCACCCGTGTGTACAGCCGGTACGTCACCGCCACCTCGGGCGCGATACTCGTGGTTCTCGGTGCCCTTCCCAAGGTGAGCGCGGTGGTCGCGACGTTGCCGAAACCGGTGGTCGGTGGTGTGGGCCTGATCCTGTTCGCGACGGTCGCGCTGGTGGGCATCAACACGCTGCGCTCGGTGGACCTGTCCGACCGCATCAACTCCACGATCGCGGCTGTCGCCGTCGGCGTGGGCCTGCTGCCCGAACTCGCCGAGGGGATGTTCGAGAAGTTCCCGTCCTCCGCACAGATCCTGCTCGGCAGCGGGATCACTCTCGCCGCGATCACGGCGTTCTCCTTGAACCTGCTGTTCAACCACACCAAGCTCGGCGCCGTGGCGCGGGCTGCCTCGCGGCCGAGCACACCGGCCCCGGCCACCTCCTCCGCCGCGCCCGTTACTCCAGGAGCCGTTCATGAACCTGCCGTCGTCTGACACCTTCGTCGTTCCCGCCGTCGACATCGGTCCGTACGTGCGGGGCGAGGGCGACACCGAACGTGCCCGCGTGGCGAGGGAGATCGACGATGCCTGCACCCGGGTGGGGTTCGTCCAGATTCTCGGTCACGGTGTCCCCGGGGAGGTGGTCGACGGGCTCGCCTCCGCACTCGACGACTTCTTCGGTCTGCCGCTGGAGGACAAGGTGCGTTACCGCGTCGACGGCGCCAACCGCGGATACAGCCCGCCGAAGAGCGAGTCGCTGAGCCTGAGTCTCGGGGTCGAAGCCGCGAGTCGCATGAACGACTTCTTCGAAGCGTTCAACATCGGTGTGGAAGCGCGGTCGTTCACACACGTGGAGCTGTCCGAGGACGATTACGGGCTCAACCTCTGGCCCGACGTCCCGAACTTCGAGGAGAGGGTGCAGGCCTACTACGCGGAGGCCGCGCGGGTGGCACGCACTCTCACCCGGATCTTCGCCGACGCGCTCGGTCAGGATCCGGACTACTTCGAGCGGCTCACCGACCACTCGATCGATGTACTGCGCATGAACAACTACGCATTGCCCGAGGGCACCGTCGATCTGGACGGCGATCTCACCGGTATGGGGGAGCACACCGACTTCGGAATCGTCACGGTCCTGTGGGCCGACCGGGTCGCGGGTCTGCAGGTGCTCGGATCCGACGGGGTGTGGCACGACGTCGAACCTCTGCCCGGCGCCCTGCTGGTCAACCTCGGCGATCTCACCGCCCGCATCACGGACGATCGGTGGATGTCCACTCTGCACCGGGTCAAGCCACCGATCGTCGACGGGCGGATCCGCCGCCGTCGTTCCGTGGCGTTCTTCCACGACGGCAATGTCGACGCCGTGATCTCCACACTGCCCGGGTACGCGGGGCCGGAACCGTACGAGCCGATCGTCGTTCGGGACCACATCAAGGCGAAACTCGCCGGCTCCCGCCACGGCAAGGTGAACACCGCCGCAGTGCGCGAAGCAGCCCGTGTGCTGGCCGCCGCGGAGGAACTCCGAGGGTGAGTCACGTCGTACTCGTACACGGCGCATGGGCCGGAAACTGGGTGTGGGACACGATGCTCGAACCTCTCCGGCAGGCGGGCCACACCCCGCATGCACTCTCCCTGCCGGGGGTGGGAGCGTGGGGCGCAGGTGATGTCACGCTCGACGACGTCGCCGTACTCGTGGCCGATCACATCGCCGGACTCGACGGTCCGGTGATCCTCGTCGGACACTCCGGTGGGGGCATCGTCGTCACGCAGGTCGCGGAGATGCTCCCGGAGTGTGTCGCCGGGGTCGCCTATCCGGCGGGGATGATGCTCCCGTCCGGGGTCGATTTCGGAATGCTCTGCGACGGTATCGGTCTCGAACAACCGGTGGGTATCTCGCGGTGGCTGCTCTCCACTCCGGACGGTCGCGGCACGGTCGTACCGCCGGAAGCTGCTGCAGCGGTGTTCTTCCACGAAGCGGACGCCGCGCACGCGATCGGTGCCGCGCGCAGACTCGCGCCGCAACTGGAGACGGCCCGTCTCATGGCTCCCGTCTGGACGCCGGAGCGTTTCGGACGCGTTCCGAGGTTGTACATCGAAGCGACGCTGGACCGTTCGATTCCGCTCGCGGCGCAGCGGCGGATGCAGCAGCTGACGCCGGGCGCGGCGGTCGTCTCGCTGATCGCCGATCACGCCCCGCAGTTGTCCGCCCCTGATGCACTCGCAGCGGCATTGGTGCCGTGGTGCTCGGAACGGAACCGGGCGCGGGCCGGATAGGCGCGCACCTCGGCAACCGAACGAACGAGGCCGGTGCGGCGTGCGATCCTTCCGGATCCGCGCACCGCACCGGCCTCGCCGGGGTTCGATCCGCCGGGGTTACTCGCTGCCGCCCTTGTACTGGACCTCGAACTCGCCCGATTCGATCTTCTCGCGGTATTCCTCGAACAGTGCCATCGCCTCGGGGGAGATCTTGTCGGCGAACGCCGGATTGACGACGACGTCGAGACCGCCTTCGGTGAAGTCCACCTCGTAGTACTTCGCCGGGTCGATCGTCCCGGCCTCCACGTCGGCGACCATGGCGCGGAGCACCTCGTCGAGATTCCACACCACGGAGGACACGACGTTCTCGGGGGCGAGAGGGGTCTGATCCATGGTGTAGCCCGCGACTCCTACTCCGCGCTGTTTGGCGCCTTCGATGGTGGCCGCGTCGACGCCGCAGGTGGAGAACTGGTCGGCGCCCTGGTCGACGAGCGCGTTGACGGCCTCGAGGGTCTGGGCAGCAGCGTCGGACCATCCGCCGATGTAGGCCGGGCGCAACTGGATCTCGCCGGGGCCCTTGTAGGTCAGGCGCGCCCCGTCGGCGAAGGCCTCGATCTGTGCCTTGCACACCGGGATCTCGAATCCGGCGGTGCCGGCGAGGATTCCGGTCTCGGTGAGGTCGCCGGCGAGGATTCCGGTGAGGAAGGAACCCTGGTAGAAGGGCTGACTGTAGTCGGCGAGGTTGGCGGTGATGTCGCCGAAGCCGCCGGCATAGGCGAACAGCACGTCGGGATAGTCCGCGATGACGCCCTTGATCGGTTCGCCGTAGTTGAACGAGTGCCCCACGATGAGCTGGTTGCCGTCCTCCGCGAGGTCGGTCACGATCTGGGCGATCTGCTCCGAGGTCGCACCGGAATCCTGTTGCACCACCGTGAGGTCGATCAGGCCCTCGGCCTCGAGTTTCTCGGCGCCCTCGACCATGCCCTGGTTCCAGCCGAGGTCGTTGACCGGGCCCGAGGTGACGATCGCGGCCTTGACCACGCCGTCGGACGACGGGTCCCCGTCGGAGCCGGAGCTCGAACACCCCGTGAGTGCGACACCCACGACTGCGGCTGCTGCGACAGCGGTAACCGATTTCTTCACGTATTTCTCCTCCGAGAGACGGCTCGCACGTGCGAGCCCCGAGTGGGAACAGCTATTTGGCGGGAACGAAGGGGACGCCCAGCGCCGTGGGGGCGGTGTTGCGGGAGAACCACACGGTGGTCGCGACCACGGCGAGCAGGGTCACGACGTAGGGCATCGCCTGGAACAGCTCGTACGGCACCGAGGTGGCCTGGCCGCCCGAGGCCGCCTGCACGCGCAGCTGGAAGGCGTCGACGAGTCCGAACATGAAACCACCGGCCACGGCGCCGAGAGGATTCCAGCGTGCCAGGATCACGACGCCGAGCGCGATCCAACCGCGACCCCCGGTGATGCCGTCCTGGAAGAAGCCCAGACCGTCGATGACGAGCGCACCGGCCGCACCGGCCGCGGCGCCGGAGATCAGCAGGGTGAGCCACCGGGTCCGGGGAACGGAGACGCCGACGGAGTCGGCGGCGTCCGGGCTCTCGCCGGCCGCCCGGATCGACAGGCCGAAGGCCGTGCGGGACAGGATCCACCACAGGGCGACGACCGATGCCAGGGCCAGATAGACGAGTGGGGACTGGGAGAACAGGATCGGTCCCAGCACCGGGATGTCGGACAGCACCGGGATGTCGAGCGGCGTACTGCCCTGGATTCGCGGAGGAGTCCCGGTCAGGCCGAAGACCTGCAGATACAGGAAGGATGCGAGACCGGTGCCGAGGATGACCACCGAGATTCCGGTGATGATCTGATCGACGGCCATCGTGATCGTCAGGTAGCCGACGACGGCGGCGGTCGCCAGGCCCGCAGCGGCGCCGGCGAGCGCGCCGAGCATCGGTTGCCCGGTGGCGTGGACGGTCACGAACGCCGTGACCGCGCCCACCATCATCTGGCCCTCGATGCCGAGGTTCATCAGACCGGATCGTTCGGCGAGGCAGGCGCCGGCCGCGGCGAGGATGATCGGAACGGCGAGGCGAAGGGCTGCGGTGAGCAAGGGAACGAGTGCGCTCACGCCCAGGACGTCGGACCAGTTCATCGCGCACGCTCCACGAATCGGTTGGCGAGCAGCACCGTCAGGATCATCACGGCCTGCACGACGGTGCCGATGGATGCGGGGATCTCCTGGGTGCGCTGGACGGCCTGGCTGCCGAGCGTCAGACCGGAGACCAGGGCTGCGGCGAGCACGATGCCGAACGGATTACGCCTCCCGAGCAGTGCCACCACGATGGCGGTGAAGCCGATCCCGGAGGACACCGCGAGGGAGAGGCGGAACTCACTGCCCACCAGCATGATGGCACCGGCGATGCCGCCCAGGGCACCGCTGACGAGCGCCGAGGTGACGATGGTGCGGCCGACGGAGATGCCGTTCGCCGCTGCGACGGTGGGGCTTTCCCCGACGATCTGCGAGGCGAAGCCGAACCGGGTGGAGCGCATGAGCCACCAGACGAGCGGCACGGCGGCAACGGCCACGAACACACCGATGTGGATGCGGGTGCCGGGGATCGTCGCGAGCACGGCCCAGTCCGGAATCCGCTCGGATTCCGGGGTGAAGCCGTTGGGATTGGCGAGGGGTTTGCGCACGGCCCACGCCAGTGCGTAGAAGACGAGGTAGTTGAGCATCAACGAGGAGATGATCTCGTTCACCCCGAGCCGTGCCTTCAGCACACCCGCGATGCCACCGATGCAGGCGCCGGCCGCGGCGGCGGTCACCGCCACGACCGGTATCGCGACCCAGCCGGTTCCCAGCGGCATGCTGAGCACGACGGCGGCGGCCGTGATCGCGCCGACGTCGTAGTGCCCCTGCGCGCCGATGGTGATGAAGCCGGTCCGGTACGCGATCGCGTAGCCCAGACCCATGAGCACCAGGGGGGTCATCCCGGTGAGCAGCCGTCCGAGTTGCGTGTCGCCGCCGAGAGCGGCGTTCAGCATGGTCGCGTACGCCTGTCCGGGATCGCCTCCGGCCAGCAGGATGAGTACGGCGCCGACAGCGAGGCCGACGAACACCGCGAGCAGGGGAACTCCCAGGGCGGCGGCGTGCCGCAACCTCGGCGGTGCGACGGGGTCGGGGGCCGGTGTGGTCGCGGGCATGAGGGTGCCCGTGCTCATGCCGCGGCCTCCTGGAATCCACCCATCGCAGAACCGATGGCTTCCCGGTCGAACGGGCCCTCGTCGAACTCGGCGACGACACGCCCGCGGTAGAGCACCACGACCCGGTCGGCGAGACTGCAGATCTCGTCGAGATCGGACGAGACGAGCAGGATCGCGGCGCCCCGTGAGCGGTGTTCGACGAGGGTGTCCCACACGAACTCGGTCGCACCGATGTCGAGACCGCGGGTCGGTTGTGCGACGACGAGGACGCGGGGGGCACCGTCGAGCACACGGCCGAGGACCACGCGCTGGGCATGACCTCCGGACAGGGTTCCGGCGAGCGTGCGCGGACTCTGTGCCTTCACCGCAAGGGCCTCGATGATGCGTTCGGCACGTGCGCGGATCGCGCTGCGTGACAAACGTCCCCAGCGGCGTGCCAGCGGCGCGGTGGTGTAGCTGTCGACGGCGAGATTGGTGTCGATCGCCAGCGACTTGACGAGTCCGCGGGAATAGCGATCCGCAGGGACGATGCCGACCCCCACCTCCCGCACGGCGCGCGGTGTGGAGGCGTCGATCTCGCGTTCGGCCACGCAGACCGCGCCGGTGGCGTCGGGGGCGAGGCCGGAGAGCACGTCCTCGAGCGCGGACTGGCCGTTGCCCTCCACGCCGGCGACCGCGACGAGCTGCCCGGCTGCGACGCGCAAGGTCACATCGTGCAGTTGTCCGGGTACCGACACCCCGACGAGTTCGAGCATGCGGGCGCCGGGTGGTTCGGTTGCGGCCCGGCGGATTCCCAGTCCCACATCGCGTCCGACCATGTCGCGCGCGAGTTCGGCAGTGGTGACGGGGGTTCCGCTGTCCCGGATCGGCTTCTCGGCGACGAGCTGTCCGCCTCGCAGCACACCGACCCGGTCGGCGGCTTCGAGGACCTCCTCGAGGTGGTGGGTGATGAGCACGATTCCGACGCCGCGGTCCGCGGCGAGGCTGCGGATCCGCGCGAGGAGGGAGTGGACCTCTGCGGGAGCGAGGTTCGCGGTGGGTTCGTCGAGCAGTAGATATCCGGCGCCCAGATGCAGGGCGCGCAGGATCTCGACCCGCTGTTGCTCGCCCACCGACAGAGTCTCCACCCGTGCTGCCGGATCGCACGCGAGCCCGGTCTCGTCCGCAAGCGCGGAGATTTCCGATTCGGTGCGCCGCAATTGCTTTCGCCCGACGACTCCGCGAGTGCGACCCAGCAGGAAGTTCTCGGCGACCGTCATGCCGGGCACGAGCATGAAATGCTGATGAACCATGGCGATCCGGTCGTTTCCCCCCTCGGCGAGCGTATTCCCGTCGACCTCCACGGAGCCGGAGTCCGGGGGGAGCAGGCCGGTGAGGATGCGCATCAGCGTCGACTTGCCGGCACCGTTCTCTCCGAGCAGGGCGTAGACCTCGCCGGGCCGGACGTGCAGCGAGACGTCGCGGAGGACGTGGTTGTCTCCGAACGACCGGTGGATACCGCGCATCACGACGCCCTCGGCGGGGCCGTGTGTTGCGGATGCCGAGCCGATGGTGCTGCCCGTGTGCGAAGTTGCTGTCACCATACGGTGGACCTTCCGAGTAATCGCTATGTGTTAACGCGAGACGATCCAGGGTCATAATTGAGCGGCCGTGTCGGATCCGTGACGTTTGTGTTTCGGGCCGGGCAGGAGGGATGGGATCCGAGATGCGGACGGAGAATGCAGTGCCGGAACAGGATCGGGTCGCGCGAGTGGGCCGTGCCATTCGCGACGTCCGGCGGCAGCAGGGGCTCACCGCCCGATCGCTGGCGATGCGATCCGGGGTCAGCCAGGCGTTTCTGAGCCAGGTCGAGCGCGGGCTCAACGCGCCCTCGCTCGCGACGCTGTACAAGATCGCGGATGCGCTCGGGTGCTCACCCTCCGATTTCCTGGATCCGGCGCCGGAGGCCGACGTACTCGTGGTGCGTGCGGAAGGGCGCGTCGCGCGGGCGGTGACGGGGACTCCGGCTGCTCCGGTGACGTGGATGGCTCGGGGGAACGGTGCGATCACCGAGGTGTACCAGTACGTCATCGAAGCCGGCGACGATGTCGGCGGGTGGTTCCGGCGGTCCGACGATCTCGTGATGGTGATGATCGGCGGCCGCCTCGAGGTGCAGGTGCGGGGCCGGGCCCCGATCGGCCTCGGGGAGGGCGACTGCCTGTTCGCGGCCGCAGGAACCGAGATGCAGTGGTGCCATCGTGGTCCGGATCCGGCGCGCCTGGTGCTGTGCGTCGGTGCGCGCACGGAACGGGGCCCGGAGAACAGGTGACCGGCGAACCCGTAACACGGTTCTCATGTGATCGAGACGGACGGGCAGCATCGCAGGAATGAACTTATAGCGATCACATCGCCCGTCTCGCCCAGGAGTCAGCATGGAATCCCTGCCCCTCATCGATCTGCGTCCGTTGCGCGACGGAAGCGATCCCCGCACGGTCGCCGACGCGCTCGACGCCGCCTGTACCGACCTCGGTTTCTTCGTCGTGACCGGGCACGGGCTCGATCCCGATCTCCGTGCCGCGACGATGGAGCAGGCCCGCCGGTTCTTCGCCCTCCCCTTCGAGGAGAAGATGGAGATCGCCATCGCGAAGTCGTCCTGTCACAGCGGTTACGTGCCGCCGAAGACCGAAATCCTCGACCCCACCGCAGGCGCGGACGGCAAGGAGGCCCTCGACATCACCCGAGACCGTGCCGCCGATCACCCCGAGGTCGTCGCGGGCACCCCGCTGCACGGCCCGACGCAGTGGCCGGCCTCGCTCATGCCCGACTTCCGGAGCGTTGCCGACGACTACGCGAGAGCATGCCTGGACATCAACGCCCACATCATGCGCGGTCTCGCGCGTGCGCTCTGCCTCGAGGACGACGCCTTCGTGCCGATGTTCACCGACCCGCTCGCGTCACTGCGCATGCTGCACTATCCGCCTGTTCCCGAGGGCGACACCACACCGGGCGCCGCGGCCCACACCGATTACGGCTCGTTGACGTTGCTCGCCCAGGACGACATCGGTGGGTTGCAGGTCGCCGCGCGGCAGGGCGGATGGATCGATGTCGTGACCCCGCCCGACGCCCTGGTCGTCAATCTCGGGGACATGATCGCCCGCTGGACCAACCACCGGTACGTCTCCACTCGTCACCGGGTTCTCAATCCCACCTCCGGACACAGATATTCGCTGCCGTACTTCGTCGCCCCGAATTTCCGTGCGGTGATCGAGGCGATCCCCAGCTGTGTCGAGCCGGGTACGGATGCGATCTACCCGCCGATCGGTGCCGGGGAGTACATGCTCTCGCGGTTCGGTGCGACGCACGCCTATCTGGGGGCACCCACCGGCCCTCAGACCGACATGCACACGGTCTTGGTCTCGAGATAGTTCTCCAGGCCCGCAGCACCGTTCTCGTATCCCCAGCCCGACTGCTTGTGGCCACCCTTGACCAACTCCGGAGAAAAGTACGAGTGGCAGTTGATCCACACGGTGCCGGCGCGGATCGCGCCGGACACCCGGTGGGCCCGCGACAGATCCGACGTCCACACGCTCGCGGCGAGACCGTAGTCGGTGTCGTTCGCCCACGCGATCACTTCGCCGGGGTCGTCGAAGGGAGTCACGGTCACGACCGGGCCGAAGATCTCCTCGCGCATCAGAGGCAGATCGGGCGCCGCGTCGACCACGACGGTCGGCTCGTAGAAGCTACCCGTCTCGCCCACCATGCGGCCCCCGGTCACGATGCTCGCACCCGCTCGTGCACCGTCGTCGACGTAGGACGCCACTCTCGCTCGGTGCCTTCGGCTCACCAGCGGACCTTGATCGGTGTCCTCGTCCAGACCGTGCCCGAGCCGCAAGGACTTCGCCGCCGCGGCCAGGCCGTCCACCACCTGCTCGTAGACGCGCCGCTCGGCATAGACACGCGAACCGGCGACGCACACCTGTCCGCAGTTGGCGAAGATGCCGCGGGCCAGGCCGGGGATCGTCGTGGGCAGATCGGTGTCGCCGAACACGACGGCCGGTGACTTTCCGCCGAGTTCGAGGGTCAGTCGCGCGAGACGGCCCGCTCCCGCCGACGCGACGAGCTTCCTGCCGACCTCCGTGGATCCGGTGAACGTCACCTTGTCCACGCCGGGATGCTCGGCCAGCATGCGTCCGACCGCACCGCCGCCGGTCACGATGTTCACGACCCCGGCGGGGATCCCGGTCTCCGCGAGCAGTTCACCGAGCCGAAGCGCGGTGAGGGAGGTGTCCTCGGCCGGTTTGAGGACGACGGTGCATCCGGCGGCGAGTGCCGGGGCGAGCTTCATCGCCGCCATGAGCAACGGGGAGTTCCAGGGCACGATCGCCGCCACCACACCGACCGGTTCCCGGACAGTGTGCGCGAGGACCTTCTTCCCGGGTGGCGCGTAGGTGATCGACGGTGTCACGGTGATGCCGGTGATCTTCGTCGCCCAGCCCGCGTAGTAGCGGAACTGCTCTGCTGCCGAGGGTATTTCCGCGAATCGTGCGGTGGCCCAGGTCTTGCCCTGGTCGAGGCTCTCGAGTTCGGCGAGTTCGTCGGCGTGTGCGTCGATCACCTCCGCGATCCGCCACAACACGCGTGCCCGGGCCGCGGGAGTGCACGACGCCCACTCCTGCCGCAGGGCCCCGCGGGCCGCGGTGACAGCGGCATCCACCTCGTCCGGTCCCGCCGAGGCGAGTGTGGCGAGCGGCAGGTCGGTCGCCGGATCGACCGTCTCGAAGGGGACTCCCGAGCCGGGGATCCAGCGGCCGTCGACGAGCAGGGATTTCGTCCCGGTGCGGAGGAAGCCGGCGCAGTGGCGGGGGAGTGCTGCGGTGGTCACGCGTCTGCTCCTCGGGTACCGGCGGGCAGGAGCGGCACGGCGCCCCAGCGCAGGCCTTTGGCCTTGAGCCAGCGTCGGTAGGTGACCGAGGAGGCGTCGGCGCGGGTCGGGATCTCGTCGCGCGGATCGAGGGGGAGCAGCAGCGGCCGCTGATTCTCGACGATGATGCGGTCCTGCAGGAAGATCACCTGCTCGAACTGGACCAGCTCGGTGTGCGAGGAATCCGGGTCGACGAGATACATCACCGGCTGTGCGCGGCAAACTGTTTCGTCGATCGGCTGGACGAACAGGGCGATCGCGTCGAGACGGGTGGGGTCTGCAGGCGAAATCCGGTACAGCATCACCTGATACGGGTTCGGAACCCGATAGGTCAGGTGCGCGAACGACCCCTCGGAGGCTGCGGACATCTGCGGCTGGAAGAAGGTGCAGTCGGTGGCCCACACCTCGTCGGTCTCCCGCCGGATCTCCCATGTGTACCGCGCGACCTCCGTGGCCGCCTCGCCGCCGAGAATTCCTGTGTGCACGAACGGGAAGTGCGCCATGTCCAGGAAGTTCTCCACCACCCGGCCGGGAGACGAGCGGAGCGTCATCCATCCGCACGGCACGTAGCGCCGGTCGGCCTCGTCGGCCTCGTCGATGGTGAAGACGTCCTTCTCGGGAGTGCCGAGAGTGGTCCACACGAAACCGTATCTGCGTCGCACCGGAAGAGTGTCGTCCCCGTCGCGCACCGTCGGCACACCGTCGGCGTCGACGGTGCATTCGACGTCGGCGCCGAGGAGGCGGGTGTACACGGCCGCCTCGGCGACCTCCTGTTCGGAACAGACCGGATACCACTGGTTCAGCACGACGGGGTCGTCGCAGCGTGTGGTGGTGCTGGTCGTCACGGCAGTTTCCTCTCGGTTCCGGTGATCGACGCGGCCGCGCGTTCGGCCAGCGCGATCACGGGGGCGTTGGTGTTGCACGACGGGAGCACGGGGATGACGGACGCGTCCACCACGCGGAGCCCGTCCACGCCGTACACACGCAGGTCCGGGTCGACGACCGAATCCGGGCCCACGCCCATCGCGCAGGTGCCGGCGGTGTGGAAGAAGGTCGCGCAGCTCGTGCGGACGAAGGCTTCGGCTTCGGTGCGCGTCGGCCGGCGGTCGGGCGCGGCGGGTGCCTCCACGAGGCGTTGCAGAGCGGACGTCGTTGCGAGGTCGAAGATGCGGCCGAGGCCGGCGACGAGAGCGTCGAGGTCGCGAGGATCGGACAGATAGCGTGGGTCGACGATCGGTGCCGTGCCCGGATCCGCGGATCGCAGGGTCAGCTGTCCGACGCTGTACGAACGCATGAGACCGGGGGAGATCGCGAAGACGTCGCCGGTGACGTCGTAGCGTGCGGCGACCTCCGGGGTGGCGTGCGCACCCTGGACGACGAAGGCGTGCAGGTCGGGCATATCCAGTGAGGGGTCCGAACGCCAGTTCAGGATCGCGCCACCGCCGTTGTCGCGTACCGGGCCGAGTGGGCCGCGGGACCGGAAGTTCACGCCCATGAGGAGGGGGTGGTCCTGGAGGTTGCGTCCGACGCCGGGCAGCGCGGTGTGCACGGGGAGGCCGTGTTCCCGCAGGTGTGCAGGGTCGCCGATCCCCGAGAGCAGCAGCAGGTGCGGGCTCGAGATCGCACCGGCGCAGAGCAGCACCTCGGCGTCGGCACGGACCACGATGTCCGTGCCTGCGCTGTCCGTGCCGGGGCGGCGGTACCGCACACCCACGCACCGGTGGCCGTCGAAGATCAACTCCGACACGGTGACGTCGGTGCGGACCGTGAGGTTGGGCCGGGTCCGCGCCGGATCGAGATAGGCGCGAGCCGTGCTGACGCGGTGACCGTCGTCGATCGTGAGGTTCGCCAGGGCGGCGCCCTCGATCTCCGGCCCGTTGCAGTCGTCGAGTACCGGCATGCCGAGTTCGGATGCGGCGTCGAGCAATCCGGTGGCGATCGGGTGCGGGTCGGTGGGCCGGGTGATGCGCACCGGACCTCCGGCACCGCGGAAGGCGGTGGCGCCGCCCTCCCAGTCCTCGGCGCGGCGGAAGTAGGGGAGCAGCGACGCGAAGTTCCAGCCCTTCGCCCCGGCGGTCTCCCACGCGTCGTAGTCCGACGGGTGCCCGCGATACCAGAGCATCGCGTTGATGCTGCTCGATCCGCCGAGAACCCGGCCCCGCGGGATCGGCACGGCGCGACCGCCGAGCAACGGGCTGGGGGCGTAGCTGTGCCCCCAGTCGTAGTCGCCGCCGAGCAGTCCCGCCCAGGTCGCGGGCGCGTCGATCGGCGGGAGGCCGGCGTGGTCCGGCCCTGCCTCGAGGAGCAGCACGGACGTGTCGGGATTCTCGGTCAGACGGGCGGCGAGGACACACCCCGCCGACCCGCCACCGACGACGACGTAGTCGAATCCGTCAGTTGTGTTCACTGGGCCCCATGATGGTGATGCCCTCCGTCGCCTCCACGTGGCGAACGAAGATGTACTTGTCTTCCCGGCCGTCGCTGTGCTTGCGCTTGATGCCCGGCTGCACGACACTCGAGACCTTCGCGACGAGTACGTACGGTTCGTCGGCGGACAGTCCCGCCACGCAGTGCTTGTCGAACTCCTCGAGGGTTTCTGCGGTGTAGGCCTTCTCGATTCCGGCGCCGCGGGCGATCGCGGCGATGTCGACCTTGCCCTTCGCGGTGTGGGTCGGCGGGCCGCCGATGGACTGATAGCACTCGTTGTCCCACACCACCGTGAACAGGTTGCGGGGCTGCTCGTTGGCGAGGGTCGCGAGGATGCCGAGGTTGAACAGCATGCCGCCGTCGGTGTCGAGCGAGACGATGCGGCGGTGCGGCAGGCCCACCGCGAGGCCGAACGCCTGCGGGGTCACGCAGCCGAGTTGCTGCTGGAACAGGCTGGCCTCACGCATGTGCGGGGCGGCGTTGTACCACTCGTCGACGCTCGCGCCGAGGGAGAGGATGACGAGTTCGTTCTCGAGCCGGGCGGCGAGTGCCTGCATGCACTCGAATCGGGTCATGCGCATGGTGGTCAACGGACGAGTCCTCCTCCGAGGGCGATGGCGGAATGGTGGTAGGCGGAGTAGGACCACGCGAAGGCGTCGCGGATGGCGCGTTCGATCGCGTCCTCCTCCCGCACGATGCGGTACGGGATGCGCAGAGCGTCGAGGATCGGCTCCATCGTGATGCCGTGCGGCACGGCCCACCAGTTGTTCTCACCGAGTTCGCCGCGATAGCTCATGAGCATGATCACCGGGATGCCTGCTCCCAGGCCCATGCGGGCGAGGGGTTCGACGGAGGCGCGCAGACCGGAGTTCTCCATGATGAGCGCGGCGCGCGTGCCGGACAGGAAGATTCCGCCGCAGATCGCGGCGCCCTCACCCTCGTTGGTGACCTGGATGGTGCGGATCGTGGGGTGGGCGTCGAGGGCGGGGTAGAGCTCCTTGAACAAGGAGTCGGGCAGGTAGCACACGGTGGTGACGCCGGCCTTCTCGAGGCCACGGATCACCGCGTCGACGGTGGACTGTTGCATGGTGCGTCCTTTCGGAACGGGCAGTCGGAAAGATCAGGGAAAGACGGGGATACCGGGCATCTCCACGAAGCCGGAACGCTGCTTGATGCGCCGGATCCAGCTGCGCAGAGCCGGGTAGCGGTCGTGGTCGATCCCGATGTCCCGGCTCAGAGCGGCGGCGGGGAACAGCGCGAGATCGGCGACGGTCGGCCGGTCGGTGGCCACCCACGCTTCGTCCGTCGTGCGGCAGGCGAGCAGGTCGTCGAGAGTTCGCATCGCTGCGCGAGCAGCCGTGACATCGACGGGATCCGTTGTGTACAGCGCTTGTTCCCGGCAGGAGTAGAACTCCTCGAGCGGTCCGGTCGCGAAGTCGATCCAGTCTGTGGTCGGTGCTGCCCATTCGGTTCCGTCGGCGAGATGGACGAGAACGTCGACCGATCCGACGAGTGCCGTCGTTCCGGTCTCGAAGACAGGAAGCGACCCGGTCGGGGTGAGGTCACGGTAGATGCCGGTGAGATGCTCGCGGCCCGGCATCACGTCGACCGGTCGTACCTCGTGCTCGATGTGGAGCAGTGCCAGGGCCAGCCGCACCGAGTAGCACCGTGGGTCGAGCGGGAAGTCGTGCAGGACGGGAACGTTCACGCGGTCGTCACCTCTCGTGTGGGCGACACGGAGTCACGGAGTTCGTGCAGTCGGAGGACGAGGGCGTTCACGGTGGCGGCCGGCACGACGCCGGCGGCGACGACGTGCACGGCCGTGGTCTGTGCGTCGATCGTCTGGATTCCGGCGATCACGTCGGTTCCGTCGAGCGTGCCGGTGACGACTGCGCCCGCGTCGATTCCGTCCGGGCCGAGGAGGGAGAAGGCGGTGTCCCGATCGCCGTCGATCCACACCGATCGCACCGGGGTGATCGCCGTATCGGGAACGTCGGGTGCGCCCTCGGCATCGGTGGATGCCACCCACACGAGCCCGGCGCTCTCGACGGCTCGATACCGGTGCGGTGTCACAGTTTTCGGCGGTTCCATTCGCGGGTGGGCGGGGACGTGCCGGCACGCACCGGCACCGTCGAATTGCCAACCGTGATAGAGGCATACGAGGCGATCCTCGCGGACGAATCCGAAGGACAGGCGCATGCCGCGGTGCGGGCACCGGTCGGCCCACGCGTGCACGGCGTCGTCGGTCCCGCGCCACAGTGCGACGGATTGCCCGTCGACGGTGGTGCCGCTCGCGGTGCCGGTTTCGATGTCGCGGGCGAGGGCGACGGGAGTCCAGACGGTCATCGGTCCGGGTTCCTCTCGGTCGAAGTGAGATCGAGGACGACGTCGGAGCCGGGGGAGACGAAGTGCGCCACGGCTCCCGGATCGAATCGTCCTACCAGCGTGAGGGTGGACGAGATCGTGCCGCTCATGTCAGCAGCGGGTGCGCCGGCCGTGGAAGGTGTTCGGTATCGGGGAACATCGCATGGCAAACCTCCGGGGACGTGGGGTGCTTCGTCTGCGACGGCCCTCGCGCCCGTCACCGGAGGGTCCTCCTCCGGAGGGGAGCTCCGGATCGTTCACCGGCAGAGCCGGGCGGACATCATCGGTTCGATTCCCGATGTGGTTCAGTACTGTACACATCGCACGGACGGATGCGATTCTCCCGCATCAACTTCGCGTAACGACTGCGTTGCAGGCCGCACGGCTCCCGGCGGCCACGGTCTACTGCAGCAGACGCCAGATGCGGTCGCGCGAGAGCGGCAACTCGTGCGGCCGCGCACCGATCGCGTTGCGGACCGCGTTCGCGAGGGCCGGGGCGACGGGGTTGAACGGTGCCTCACTCATCGACTTCGCTCCCATCGGACCGAGTTCGTCGTAGGTGTCGGCGAAATAGACCTCGGTGCGCGGCACGTCGGCGTACTGCGGAATGTGATAGTTGCGCAGCACATCCGTCGTCACGCGGCCTTCGTCGTCGGTGAGGATCTCCTCGTACATCGATGCCCCGAGTGCCTGTGCCGCGCCTCCTTCGATCTGCCCGCGGCACTGTTCGGGATTGAGGACGGTACCGGCGTCGGCGGCCTGGATCGACCGGAGGATCTGCACCTCACCTGTGCGGATGTCGACGGCGACACGGAAAGCCTGCACGTTGAACGACAGCGAACGCGGCAGGCCACCATGCCTGCCTTCGGCACGTAACCGCCCGCCACCACCGGCCTCCAGCAGCTCGGCCGCGGAGACGAGGCGATCACCGCATCGGACACCGTCAGGCCTCAGTTCCGCTCGATCGGGATCCGTCCCGGTGATCTCCGCGGCGACCTTCGCCATCCTGCTTCGCAACTCCTGCGATGCGGCCAGCAATGCCTTCGACGCGACCACCGTGCCCGAGGAGCCGAACGCGCCGGTGTCGTGTGTCGTGACGTCCGTGTCGGACTGGTGCACGACGACACGGTCGGGCGTGGTGCCGAGTGCGGTCGCGGCGATCTGGGTGTGCACGGTGGTGGTGCCGTTGCCGAACTCTGCGGTGCCGACGCGGGCGAGATACCGCCCGTCAGCACACAGTTCGATCGACGCGTCGGAGATGTGGCCGTTCGGGGGATTGGTGGCGATCATCGCCAGCGCCATGCCCTCACCGACGCGCCAGTGGTCGCCGGCCGGCGCGGGACGCCCGCCGCTGCGGGACATCGCCCGTTGCGCCAGGCCGAGGCACTGGTCGAGGCCGTAGCTGCCGTACATCAGGTCGGCACCTTCGGGATGCGCGGCGACCAGTGGGTCGCCCGGTACCACGACATTGCGCCTGCGGAATTCGTAGGGATCGAGACCGAGCTCGACGGCGAGTTCGTCCATCGCGGATTCGACGGCGAAGATCACCTGGCCGAGACCGTAGCCGCGGAAGGCACCGGACGGCCGGTTGTTGGTGTACACGGATTCGGCGTCGACGCGTTTGTTCGGGCACCGGTACACCGCGATCGATTCGGTGCAGCCGTGGAACATGACGCCGGGACTGTGGTTGCCGTAGGCGCCGGCATCGGCGAGCACATCGATCGCCAGTGCGGTGAGGATGCCGTCTGCGTCGGCGGCGAGTGTCACGTCGACCCGCATGGGATGCCGGCACGGCGCGACCGTCAGCTGGTCGGAACGGCTGAACTCCCATTGCACAGGACGTCCGGTCTTCAGGACCGCTGCCGCGACCACGTCCTCGACCAGCATCTCCTGCTTGGCGCCGAATCCGCCGCCGACGCGTGCGGCGTGGACCCGGACGCGGTCCCGATCGAGTCCGAAGATGTGGCACAACTCGTCGCGCACGAGAAAGGGAACCTGCGTGGAACTGCGGATGACGAGGCGCCCGGTGTCATCGAGAAGGCCGATGGCGCCATGGGTTTCGAGATGTGCGTGCTGGACGCGTTGCGTCTGCCAGCGGCCCCGCACGACCGCTGCGGCGGACGCGACCGCGGCGTCGACGTCACCGCTGCCGCCGTGGAGTTCGGCGACGACGTTGCGGTACGGATCTGCGATGCGCGCCTCGGCGGTCTTGTCGGAGTGCAGCAGCGGAGCACCCGGCCGCCGGGCCCGATCCGGATCGAGGACGAAGGGCAACTCCTCGTACTCGACGCGGATCGACCCGAGTGCCCGTTGCGCGAGCGCAGGGCTTTCGGCGACGACCGCCGCAACCCGCTGTCCGCGGAACCGCACGACCCGGTCGAACAGACGGGTGTCGTCGGGGTCGTCGGTGCGGTTCTCGTGGCGCGCCGTCGAATACGCGATGCCGGGGGCATCGCGGTGGTAGAGCACCGCATGGACGCCGGGCAGCGCCTCGGCCTCGGAGACATCGACGGACACGATGCGTGCATGCGGGTACGGGCTGCCGAGTACGGCGATGTGCAGCAGTCCGTCGATCGAGGTGTCGAGTGTGTACGGTTCGGTGCCGGTCACCACCCGGGTCGCGGCGGGAGCACGCTGCGAGTGCCCGCACGACGGGCCGTGCGCATCCGACACGTTGACCCGCCCGTGCACGGCGTCCTCGATCGACCGGTAACCGGTACACCGGCACAGATTGCCCTTCAGCCGGTTCGGCAGCTCGTCGAGGTCGTCGTCGGTGAACGTCGAGGCGGTGACGATCATGCCGGCGGTGCAAAATCCGCATTGGAATCCGGCCGCGTCGACGAATCGTCGTTGCAGGGGGTGGAGATCGGACGGTGTGCCGAATCCCGCCACCGTCGTGACCTGCCGTCCGGCTGCGCGAACGGCGGGAACCACGCAGGAATGCACCGGCTCGCCGTCGAGCAACACCGAACAGGCACCGCAGTCGCCGGCGTCGCACCCCTTCTTGACCTCGAAGTGCTCGTGCTCGCGCAGCAGGGTGCGCAGGCACTGGCCGGGGCGGGGTTCGGTGTCGAGTTCACTACCGTTGACGACGAGTTTCACGGTCGGCCCTCCTTCTCGGACGCTTCCCCGGCCGACAGTTCGGCCCGTACCTCCTCCGCGAGCACTGCGGTGACCGCGCGGCGCCAGTCCGCCGCGCCGTGCGCGTCGGTGTGGAAGTCCTCGGCGGGGACGAGCTCGTCCAGGGCGGAGGACAACGCGCGTGCCGTGGGGAACCGGGCGAAGCGCAGCACGTGGGGACGCGTGGTCGCGGCGGTCACCGAGAGGGTGAAACTCGCATTGCCGTCGCAGCGACCGATGACGACGCTGCCGGACCGGCCCAGGGGTGACAGGGCGATCTTCCGGAAGGCCGTGCGGCAGTGCAGGGCCTCCACCGGAATCCGGATGCTGCGCAGCACTTCACCGGCCACCAGAAGGTTCGACGCGACTCCGGTGACGAAGTCGGCGACGGGCAGGTGCCGTTCGTCGCCGTCGGGTGTCCAGATCACGGCCTCCGCCTCGAGAGCGACGGCGAGCGAGATCATCGATCCGGCGGGGAAGGACAGACAGATGTTCCCGCCGACCGTCGCGCGCTTCCAGATCTTCCACGATGCCGCCAGTGCCTCGGCGCACTGCCGGAACAGCGGTGCCGATGCCCAGTCGTGGCGGTCGGACAGCCAGGAGAGTCGTTCGATCGTGCACGTGGCCGAGATGTCGACGGTGTCCGGCCCCAGGGTGATCGGATCCCAGCCCAGTCCGGACAGATCCACCAGGCGGTGCAGGTGCGGCTGTGGTTCGGAGAACAGCCAGGTTCCGCCGCCTACGAGGGCGTCACCGGGCCCGAGTGCGAGATCGGCGCGGCTGTAGGCGATGTCGTAGGCGGTGACGGTGTGCAGATCCACGGGTCACCCCGCTTTCGCGACGAGCGTGGCGTGTTCCGCGGCGACCTGCCGGGCCACGACCTCCTCGTCGACGGTCCGCACCTCACCGGACTCGACCACTCGGCGTCCGTCGATCAGCAACAGTTCGAGCGGAGGCATGCTGCCGAGGACGAGTGCGGCGACCGGATCGGTGATGCCGGAGTGGGCGAGGCCGTCGATCCGCCACAATGCGAGGTCGGCGAGCTTGCCGGTCTCGATGGAACCGATCTCGTTCTCGCGGCCGAGCACTCGTGCGCCTCCGATGGTGGCGAGTTCGAGGCTCTGACGCACCGTCATGGCACGGGGTCCGCTGCGTGCCCGCGCGAACAGCGCTGCGTGGTGCGCCTCTTCGAGCATGCAGCACGACTCGTTGCTCGCGGCCCCGTCGACCCCGAGCCCGAGTGGTACGCCCGCGGCATAGAGGTCGGCGGCTCGCGCGATCCCGGCGCCCAGCCGGGCGTTGGACGTCGGGCAGTGCGCCGCACCGGTGCCCGATGCGGCGAGCACCCCGATGTCACGATCGTCGAGATGCACGGCGTGCGCGTACCAGACGTCCGGTCCGGTCCAGCCCAGCGACTCCATGTACTGCACCGGTTTGCATCCGAACTTCTCGAGGCAGAACTCCTCCTCGTCGAGGGTCTCGGCGAGGTGCGTGTGCATCCGCACCCCGAGATCGCGGGCCAGCAGGGCCGACTGCTTCAGGAGCTCACCGGTCACCGAGAAGGGGGAGCACGGTGCGAGCGCGATACGCAGCATCGAATCGAACGAGGGATCGTGCCAGCGCTCGACCGCCTCGCGACTGCCGTCGAGGATCGCGTCGAGGTCCTCGACGATGTGATCGGGTGGCAGCCCGCCGGCGCTCGCCCCGAGATCCATCGAACCCCGGCACGGATGGAACCGCATGCCGACCTCCACCGCGGCGGCGATCTCGGCGCCGAACACGTCGCCTCCCTCGCGGGGCACGACGTAATGATGATCGGTGGTGGTCGTGCAGCCGGTGCGGGCGAGATGCGCCAGTCCGCCCTTTGCCGCGACGTGCACCGCGTCGGCGTCGATCCCACCCCAGATCGGGTACAGCGTGGTGAGCCATTCGAACAGAGTGTGGTCGACGGCGAGTCCGCGGGTGATCCACTGGTACAGGTGGTGGTGGGTGTTGATGAGGCCGGGGGTGAGCACACAGCCGGTTCCGTCCACGACGCGGGCGTCGTCGTATCCGGCCGGCATCCCGTCGCCGACCGTCACGATCCGGTTGCCCTCGACGACGACGTGCCCGTCGCGGTGCTCGGACCGGGTGCCGTCCATGGTCACCACATGCGCGCCGCGGATCACGAGGGGCAGGGCATCGGGCTGCGGGGACATCGGCGGCTCCTCGGGATTCGTCGGAGCCTCCAGTCAACTGCGTCGGAAAAGTACAACTCCAAGGCAGCACGCACGAAACGCGCCGGAAATACCGGCCTCCTACTGTGCGATCGTCCAATGCGATCACCAGGAGGTGAACATCGTGCTTCTTTCCGATGTTGTGGACGTCCGGGAACTCGGAATCCGGGTGTTGCACGGCGATGCGGAAGCTCTCGCCCGCCCCGTGCTCCGAGCCTGCACGACCGACATGCCCGACCCCACCCGCTATGTATCGGCGGGTTCGCTGGTGTTCTCGGGTCTGGTGTGGAGGCGCTCCGCGGAGGATTCCGATCTGTTCGTCAAACGGCTCGCCGGGGTCGGTGTATCCGCCCTCGCAGCGGGGGAGGCACTGTACGGCCGCGTGCCCGAGGACGTGATCGAAGCGTGTGTCCGGCACCGTCTGCCGCTGCTGGTGGTCCCCGACGACGTGCCCTTCAGCCGGGTCATCGAGTACATGACGGGCGCGATGGCGAGTGCGCGCGTGGACCGGCTGCAGACGGGACTCGCACGCCAGCGGCAATGGCTCGCCGCGGTCGCGGACGGTCGCAGAATCGACGATCTGCTCGAGGGACTCGCGCAGCAGTTCGGGGTGCGGGCGTGGTTGACCACCGCGACCGGCGTGCTCGTGGCGGGTTCGTCCGCCCCCGACGAGGATGCGCTCGACCGGATCACGGCTGCCGCCGCGAGCACGGCCCGGTTTCCCGTCGAGGCGTCCGGCGGCTACACCGTCCTGTCGGTGGGCAGCGGTCTCGGTGGGCGCCTCGACTGCTGGTATCTGGTGCTCGGTCGTGCCGGCGAGACCGGTGCGGTGAGCGCGGAGTGTGTGGAGGCATTCGACGAACTGGCCGCGGTCGTCGCCCTGGACCGCGTCCGGCGCGACGAGCGGCGCAGTGCGGGCTGGGAGATCACCGACCGGACCGGACCACTGGGACGCGCCCACGTCGACGCGGGTGTGGTGGTGGTCGCAGAAGCGGACGGGGATGTTGCGACCGATGTGCTCCGCGCCGTCGTCGCCGACGTCCTGGGCGAGGCCGTCACCTCCGTCGATGCGGAAGGGCGGATCGTGGCGGTGACCCCCGGCGAGGACGCGGAGATCACCGATCGTCTGCGACGTCGTCTGAGCCGGTTGCGCCCGGTGCTGCGACGGAGCCGCCTGTTCGTCGGTGTCGGTGGTGGATGCACCGACGACAACCTCGAAGGTGCGGTGCGCTCGGCGACGGCGGCCGCCGCGGCGGCGCGCAACGACCGGGGAGCTGTCTGCGTGCGCCGAGCCGAACTCGACTCCGCGATAGGGCTACTGGCAGCGCTGCCCGACGAGCTGCGCCGTTCGTATGCCGACCGGTTGCTCGGCGACGTGGTCGAACACGATCGGCGCACCGAGGCCGGTCTCATCACGACCCTCGAGACGTTCCTGGACTGCGACGGCTCCTGGCGACGCACCGCCGACCGGCTGCACGTGCACCTGAACACGGTGCGGTACCGGATCGGGCGGGTCGAGGCGCTCACCGGGCGCAGCCTCGGCCGCACCGGCGACCGCCTCGACCTGTATCTGGCACTCCGGTCCCTGGATCGGCTCGCGTCGTGAGCGACTACATCGCCCCGGTGTAAGGCTCCCACGCGATACCGGCGTCCGGTGCGTCCTCACGCAGCACACTCGCCTGGATCAGCCCGTAGGGCCGGTCGTCGGCGTGGAAGACCTCACCGGCGTTCTCGACACCGAACCGGGCGAGATCGTAGGCGAAGTGATGCTTGTTGGGAGCGGACAACCGGATCTCCGCGACGAACGGATAGCGTTCGAGGACCGCCTTTCCCATCTCGAACAGGCTCTGCTGCAGTGCTTTCGAGTGCAGCTCCGCGAAGACCTCGAGGAGGGTGGATCTGATGCCCGTGTAGGTGGCGTCCCAGTCGACGTCCGCGGTGGTGAACCGCCACTGCGCGACCAGGCTTGTGGCCATGATGCGGTCGGTCGCGGGTTCGAGGACGGTGTAGGGGTCGGTGAGGAAACCCTGGAACTCCGAACCGGTGGATTTGAGCACCACGAGATCCTTCAGGCCACCGATCACCCACTCGCGCCGATCGGATCCGCGCCCGGAGACGGTGATCGCAGCGGTACGGATCTCGGATCCTTTACGGGTCCAGGTGTGGTCGTGGGCGGTACCGTCGATCACGACACGCTCCCAGGCGTACTCCTCGATCTCCACGCGCGCAGAGCGCACGGGTTCGATGTCGTCGACGAAGTGGCGGGCGAGGGCGAGCCCGTAGTCCTCCACGAACTCGACGCCCTTCTCCTTCGCGTACGAGTAGACGGTCTGCTTCTGGCTGTCGGTCGGCAGCACGGTTCCCTGATCGCCCTCGAGGTGCGCGGCGTCGAAATCTCCTCGTAGACAAGTCGAGACGTTGAGGTCCCGGATCTCGTGCCGGTCGGTGTCGCGCACGATACGTACGACGCGGTTCTCCGCCTTGCCGTAGCGGTGTGGTCCGAGGACGATCTTGCCGGTCAGTTCGGTCATGGCTTCAGCTCCCGCGGTAGGTGGAGTACGCATAGGGGGACAAGAGGAGGGGGACGTGGAAATGGCCGTCTCCCGGAGGGATTCGGAAGGTCACGGTCACCTCCGGGTAGAACGACTCGATCGCGCGGGACGCGAACCACTCGGCGGTCGCGAAGACGAGGCGGTAGACACCCTCGGGCAGCGGACCGGTGATGTCGCGCAGCCGCCCGTCCCTGTCGGTGACGCCGGCGCCCAGGCTCGTGCCGTCCGTGTCGCTGAGCGTGATCCTCATCCCCGCGGCGGGGGAGCCGGAGGTGGCGTCGAGTACGTGGGTGCTCAGACTGTTCATTCGCCGTCCTCGATGATCAGGCGTTCCAGTCGGAGCCGAGTGATCTCGGCGAGCGCGGAACGCATGTCGCGCTCCTCGGTGAGCGGATCGTTGCCGAGTCGTCGTTCCAGGATGTCGAGGAGTTCCGTTGCGGTGCGCCCGGCAGCGCGCACGAGATAGACGTGCCCGAATTTCTCCTCGTACATCCGATTGCCCGCTGCGAGCCGGGCCAGGACGTCGGCGTCGGCCTCCGCGACCGAAGCCTGCTCGCGCCGAGACGCGGGATGCTCGGCGCGTTCCCCGATGCGGGGATGGCCGGCGAGGGCCTCGGCGAGATCGTCGCCGTCGAGGTTCTCGGCAGCGGCCTCGGCCGTGGCGAGCAGAGCGGTGCGTGTGCCGAAGGGACGAGCGGCCGCGACGGAATACGCCCATGCCCGACTCGAACAGCATTCGAGCAACAGCGCGACCGCGTCCTTCTCGGACATCGCGTCGAACCGGTCCGTCGTGCACTGCACGGGATCTCCCTTCGTCGGTATCCACCATCCTGTCCGGGGGCCGCTCGGGCCGGGAGGCACAGCGACTACAGCGTTCGCTGCTCGGCGGCGCCGGGCGTTTGGAGGATCGGCCAACACGTTCGCGGGGAACCGGGCACAGCAGGGCGAACCCTGCGGGCTACCGGGTGATCGTGGCCTCGGGCATGGACGGCTCGCTCGTCGCGGCCACGTTCACCATCGTCGCATTCACCGCGGCATTGCCGGTGAAGGTGTCGGTGACCGCCGGATCGTGCAGCAGGTTGACGTTGGCGCCGGGATGCGCGGCTGCGGTGGACCAGCCGACCCCCTTCTCGTCGTGACCCCAGCCGTGCGGGATCGCGACGGTGCCGGCCCGGATCTCGTCGCTGACCTCGACGGGCACCACGATGCTGCCGATTCGGGAGCGTACGGTCACCGGCCGGCCGTGCACGAGTGAGCGGGCCGCCGCGTCGTCGGGATGCATCAGGACCGTGCACCGGTCCCGGCCCTTGACCATGGTCGGGATGTTGTGCAGCCACGAGTTGTTCGAACGCAGATGGCGGCGTCCGATCAGCCGGAGATCGAATTCCTGCTCTCCGGTGTCGTTCTCGGTCTCGGTGAGCAGACGACGGGTCTCCTCGACGAACTCCGGCGGCGCCAGGTGCACGCGGCGATCACGGGTGGCCACCAGGGATTGCAGCCGCGGCCGCAGTGGCCCGAGGTCGATTCCCCCACGCGTGCGACGGATCCGTCCGAGTGTCAATCCTCGACGTCCGCGGCGCAGTGCTCCGTGTGGTCCGATGAGGACGCCGAGCGCGGCCAGCCGCAGTGGGCCGAGCCGATCGAGCAGGGCGCGGAAAAGACCTGTCGACTGTCTCCGGAACGGAAGTGGAAGTACCTCGAGGGTCAGGCGCGACATGATCTGCCAGTCCTCGAGCGCACCGGCCGCAGGCTCGAACACGCGGGCGTTGAACCGTGCGTTGTTACGAACGGAGAAGACCGGGAACAGGAAATCGAATTCCTCCCGTTCGAGGTGGGAGACCGGCGGAAGGATGAGGTCGGCGTGCCGGGACGTCTCGGTGATGTACATGTCGACCGCGACGAAGAAGTCGAGGCTGTCGAGGGCGTCGTCGAGACGGCCGCTCTGCGGGGTGGACAGCACCGGGTTACCGGCATAGGTGATCAGCGCACGGACCGGGCCGACGGAACCCTTTCCGTCGCCGAGAATCTCGTCTGCCATCCCCACCACCGGCAGTTCCGTGCGGAACGAGGCGTGCTCGCCGGTGCGGCTGCTCCACATGCCGTATCCGGAACCGAGTCGCCGCAGGAGACGGGCCGCGTCGATCGGGGGCGTCGAGAACATCTGGCCGCCCGGCCGGTCGAGATTGCCGGTCACGGCGTTGAGAGTGTTCACCAGCCAGTGGGTGAGGGTGCCGGTGACCTGATGGCAGACCCCGATGCGGGCATACGCGACCGCGGATCGTGCTGCGGCGTGGTCGCGCGCCAGTCGCCGGATCGTGTCCGCGTCCACCCCGGCGCGCGGCGCCATCTCCTCCGGTGTGCAGGCCGCGACCACGCCGGCGAGCTCCTCCGTGCCGGCCAGAGGGATGCTTCCGGGCGCCCGGCGAACGCCCTCGGCGAGGATGGTGTGCAGCATGCCGAGCAGCAGGTACGGATCGCCACCCGGACGCACCGCGACGTGTTCGTCCGCCAGCCGCGCCGTCTCGGTGCGCCGCGGGTCGACGACGACCACCGAGCCGCCGCGGCGACGGATCGCGGTGATGCGTCTGCGGGCGTCGGGCATCGTGGTGACCGAGCCGTTGGACACGGCGGGATTGGCTCCGAGGATCAGCAGCCGGTCGGTGCGGTCGATGTCCGCGATCGGCATCAGCACGTTCGAGCCGAACATCTTCCACGCCGCGAATTCCTGCGGGAACTGATCGATCGAGGACGCCGAGTAGAACTTCCGGGTGAGGAGGGCGAGACGCAGCGCGATGCCGTACACGACCGAGGAGCTGTGTGCGGCCGGGTTGCCCAGGTACATCGCGATCGCGTCGCGACCGTGCCGTCGCCGGACGGCGCGCAGCCGGGTCCCGGCGAGGGCGAATGCCTCGTCCCAGCCGATCTCCTCGAAGCTGTCGCCGACACGCCGCATCGGGCGGCGCAGCCGCTCCGGGTCGTGATGCAGACCGGCGAGGGCGGTGGCTTTCGGGCAGATGTAGCCGTGCGAGAGCACGTCCTCGGGATCCCCCTGGATATGGGTGACCTTGTCGTGGTCGACGGTGACGAGGATTCCGCAGTGCGCCTCGCACAGGGTGCACTGGCGAGCGACGGTTCGTGTGGACACGGCGGCCCCCTCCGCGGTCATGTGCGCAACCTAGCACTGTCGCGAGCCGCTCGTGCGCGATCGCAGCCGAGGTCGGACCGTCCCGCTGACGTGCCGGTCTTCCCACTCGGGGCGCAGCGCTCTCCGGCGCCGTTCGCTCAGGGGTGATAGTCGGGGTACTTCGTGTGCAGTTCGAGATATCCCCGCACGCTCTCCCGGAGCCAGTTCTTGCCGTCGGCGGGAGTGCGCCCGTCGCAGACCGCGTCGCCTTCGATGCAGATTCGTTCGACCGGGATCCGGCCGAATTCGTCGCGGGCACCGTCGAGCGTCACGCCGGGAAGGACGGGGCCTGGGAACAGGGTCTCGACGCCGCTGGTGTCGCGGGGATCCGAATAGAGAATGCCGCTGATCCGCTCGGGGGGAACGGAGCCGTCGGCTGCGATCTCGGCGAGAACATCGCCCGCGATCGAGGCGCCCTGCGAGTAGCCGAGAACCACCAGATCGGCGTCGGGGCATGTGCTGTGACGGACGGTGATGGTCTGGCGGAGCCGCTGATGCCCGATCTGTTTCGATCTGTCGTATGCGATGGCGCCGTCGTCGGCGATGCCGTCGCCGTCGTCGTGCGATCCGGTGCCGGGCATCGGTACGACCACTGCGGGATAACGGATGTGCTCGACGACGGTGCCGGGGCCCCGATAGCGAGCGGAGATCTTCGCCAGGGGAGAGTCCGGGTCGATCGAGTCGAGGGTGGCGAAGCCGCGGGTGCCGTCGACGGCGAGGATGTAGCGTTCGGGGCAGGTGCGGACCGGGTCGGCGGATGCGGTGCCGACCGTCCCGGTGACGCTCAGTCCTGCGGTGAGCATAGCTGCGGCGAGCAGGCAGCCGGTGCGGGGGTGCCGGCGCGTGATTCGGGGCATGCGCGATTCTCCTCGTGAGCCCCCGACAGGCGGTGATCGAAGCAGATGTTACCCATGTTCTGTTCGTTCACGATGTGTACTTTCGGTCACCCTCGTTCGAGTTGCGCCACAACCAGATGCAGGGCAGCCGTGGTGGCGAGGGTTCGGACCCGTTCACGGTCCCCGGGGAAGCGGCGGGTAACGGTGTACGTCGGCCGGCCGTCGACAGCGACGCCGAAGCAGACGGTGCCCACCGGTTTGGCCTCGGTGCCACCACCGGGACCGGCGATCCCGGTGGTGGAGACCGCGACGTCGGCTCCGAGCCGGCGCCGGGCGCCTTCGGCCATCGCCGCGGCGACCTGTTCGCTGACCGCACCGTGTGCGGCGATCATCTCGGCCGGTACGTCGATCAGATCGGACTTCGCATCGTTGGAGTACGAGACGACGCCGCCCGTGACATAGGCCGACGACCCCGGGCGGTCGGTGAGGCGCGCGGCGACGAGCCCGCCGGTGCACGATTCCGCGGTCGCGATCGACCTGCCGTCGAGGGCGCCGATCAGCTGGTCGTCGATGGTGGAGCCGTCGGTCGAGAAGATCTGGTGTCCATGATGTTCGGTGAGGACATCGAGAAGACGTCGATAGACGTCCGCGTCACCGGAGACGAATCGGGTGACCATGTCGAGTTCACCGTGCCGAAGACAGGTCGTGATCTCGAGTCGGTCGAGACCGGGGATCTCTGCTTCGGCCCGGCGCAGGGTCTCGGCGAGTTGCGCCTCGTGCAATCCGTAGGCGCGCACGGTTTCCTGCTGCAGGTCGTCGGCGCGGGCCAGCACCTCGGCGACCGCGGGGGAGCTGATCGCGCTGGGCCACATCGCCTGCAGCTCTCCGGGCGGCCCGGGGAGGATGACGACGGTCGGGACCTGCCGGTCGCCGGCTACCGCGGGGATGACCACGCCCGGTGCCGTGCCGCTCGGCGGGAGAACGGTGGCGCCGGCGGGGACCTGTGCCTGCTTGCGGATCCCGATACGCGTCGGTCCGGCGTCGAGGTCGGGGGTGCCGGGGCGGTAGCGGCGGATGATGCCTGCGATGTGTTCTTCGAGTTCGGGATCGAGCAGCAGTTCGCGACGGCAGAACTCGGCGACGGTCGCGACGGTGAGGTCGTCGGCGGTGGGGCCGAGACCACCGCTGGTGACGACGAGGTCGACGCCCTGGTCGGTGAGGAAGCGCAGTTGTGCGAGCAGGTCGGCGGGCCGGTCCCCGCAGATCGTGATGTGGGCGACGTCGACCCCCAGTTCCACGAGCCGACCGGACAACCACGGTCCGTTCCGATCGGCGATCCTGCCCGTGAGTACCTCGGTTCCGGTCACGATGATTCCTGCGCGCACGCTCACGGCGTCGAGCCTAGTCGGCAGCCCCTCTCCGGGCAGGGAGAGACGGTTGCACGGTGATCCTTTTTCTGGAATAGTTCCAATTATTAGAACTGTTCCAGAAAAGAGAGCGGCCCGGACGGGACCGCCGGGTTGAAGGAGTGATCGAATGTTCACCGCCGACCGTTCTCGGGCCGTGACGCTGCCGCCGGTCGTGCTCGGCGGGCTGCGGCCTCTCTACCGTCAGATGGTCCGCAACCGCGTGCCTGCTGCATCCTTCCGGCACGCGGCCGGACGTGCCGTCTTCGACATCTGCCTGATCGCGGGCGAGCACGGCCCGGAACTGCAGGTCCGCGCCGACGGCTTCGGGATCGATTTCACCCTCTCGATGACGACGCACTTCCGGATCGCGCCCGTGATGAGCGACGCCCAGATCCGGGCCCTGTGCGCGGTGCTTGCCCCCGGTGCGGAACCCTCGCCGGCTCTCGTCCTCGAATTCCTGCAGCAGGTCGTCGTGCAGTCGCCTGCGGTGCTCGCGCGGACGCATACCTGCGCCGCCTGACGGGAAGTCGGCAGTCCGGGCCCGGCGGGATCACTCCCGCCGGGCCCGGCCCGTGCCGGGTCAGGGGTGCCGGAGAAGGGCTGTCCCGAGCGTGGCGATCACGGCCGGGTCCGCGATCACCTCGAGCGTCGTGATGCGGCCGTTCTCGACGGCGAAGCGGAACACCGACCGTACGACACCGCCCGGCGCCCACGCCGCCCCGGGGCGTCCGTCGATCGTGGCGGCCACCGCGCCCCGCGCGCGCCCGTGGAAGGCCCGCGCGACCGCCTCTGCGCCGCGCAATTCGGGCTCGAGCGCGGGGCCCCCGTGCAGCCGGCCCGTCTCGGCGTTCGCTGCCGCCACCGGATCGGCATGCAGCACGACCTCGGGATCGAGCACCTCGAGCAGATCCTCGAATCGGCCTTCGCGGGCGGCGACGAGGAATGCGTCGACGACCCGGCGCGGATCCCCGGTGCCCGATGAGTCCGCTCGCGCACCGCGTACCCGTCTGCGGGCACGGCTGGTGAGCTGACGTGTCGCTGCGGGGGAGCGCCCCACGAGGGGCGCGATCTCGCCGAAGGGCATACCGAACATGTCGTGCAGCACGAAGGCGAGCCGTTCGGCGGGGCCGAGCGCGTCGAGGACCACCATCATCGCGATACCGATCGAATCCGCAAGTACAGCTTGGTCTTCCGGAGTGCCGGAGTCGTCGTCCCGTCGCGGCGGTTCGACGGGTTCGCCGAGGGAGACCTCGTGACGCGCCATCCGTGCGCGCAGCATGTCGAGGCACACGCGGCTCATCACGGTGGTCAGCCAGCCGCCGAGATTCTCCACGGCGCCGGTGTCGGCGCGAGCGGCCTTCAACCACGTCTCCTGCACCGCGTCGTCCGCTTCCGCAGCCGAACCCAGCATCCGGAAACCGACGGCGCGCAAGCGCTCGCGGTGCGCATCGAACTCCCTCGCCAGAAATTCCTCGTTCATCGCCGTCACATTCTTCCGCCGGGATCCGTCATGAGGATGACGGATACGGAAGAACCGATGTGACAGGAGCAGACGATGAAGGCACGAATGAACAATCCCGTGATGGTGCTGCCGGGGACCCTCGACGCCCTGCAGGCCGTGGGGCGGACCCTGGAGAACACCGGGCTCCCGGCCCTCACGGTGCACCTGGTGCACCTGCGTGCGAGCCAGATCAACGGCTGCAGCTTCTGCGTGGAGATGCACACCCGCGAAGCGCTGGACGACGGGGAGAGCGTCGAGCGGCTCACTGCGGTCGCGGCCTGGCGCGAGTCGCGGCGGTTCACCGATGCCGAGCGCGCCGCCCTCGCGCTCACCGAGGCCGTCACCCGTCTGGCCGACCGGCCCGACGCCGTCCCCGACGACGTGTGGGACGCCGCCGCCGGCTGCTACGACGAGAAGCAGCTCGCCGCGCTGGTCATGCAGATCGCGACGATCAACATGTGGAACCGGATCAACGCCACTGTCCGGCAGCCGGCCGGAGCGGCGCCCCGGAGCTGAGACGGCGAACGGCCCGGCAGGAATCCTGCCGGGCCGTTCGGAGTGTCGGGTCTTCAGCAGACCGGATCTACAGGCCCGGGCGCTTGCCGACCGTGAGCGTGACCTCGCCGGTGTGGGCGAAGAAGTCGTTGCCCTTGTCGTCGACGACGATGAAGGCGGGGAAGTCCTCGACCTCGATCTTCCACACCGCTTCCATACCGAGTTCCTCGTACTCGACGACCTCGACGTTCTTGATGCAGTCGAGCGCCAGGCGCGCAGCCGGGCCGCCGATCGAACCCAGGTAGAAGCCGCCGTACTTGTGGCATGCGTCGGTGACCTGCTTGGAACGGTTGCCCTTCGCGAGCATCACCATCGAGCCACCGGCCGCCTGGAACTGGTCGACGTAGGAGTCCATGCGGCCGGCCGTCGTCGGGCCGAACGAACCCGAGGCGAGGCCTTCGGGGGTCTTCGCCGGTCCGGCGTAGTAGACGGGGTGATCCTTCAGATACTGGGGCATCTCCTCGCCGGCGTCGAGGCGCTCCTTGATCTTCGCGTGCGCGATGTCGCGGGCGACGACCAGCGGGCCGGTGAGCGACAGGCGGGTCTTGACGGGATGCTTGGACAGCTCCGCGAGGATCTCCGGCATCGGGCGGGTGAGGTCGATCTTGACCGCCGCGCCCTTGCCGGTGCCGGAGATGCCGTCGGTCTCGGCGTCGAGCTGGGAGTCGGTGACCTCGGGCAGGAAACGACCGGGCTCGAACTCGAGCTGCTCGAGGAAGACGCCCTCGGGGGTGATCTTGGCCTTGGCCTGGCGGTCGGCCGAGCACGAGACGGCGATCGCGACCGGCAGCGAGGCGCCGTGACGGGGCAGCCGGATCACGCGGACGTCGTGGCAGAAGTACTTGCCGCCGAACTGCGCGCCGATGCCGATCTTCTGGGTCAGCTCGAAGACCTTCTTCTCGAGCTCGTGATCGCGGAAGCCGCGACCGGTCATCGCACCCTCGGTGGGCAGCTCGTCGAGGTAGTGCGCCGATGCGTACTTGGCCGTCTTGAGGGCGAACTCCGCCGAGGTGCCGCCGACGACGATGGCGAGGTGGTAGGGCGGGCATGCCGCGGTGCCGAGCGAGCGGATCTTGGCCTCGAGGAACTGCATCATCGAGTCCGGGTTCAGGATGGCCTTGGTCTCCTGGTACAGGAACGACTTGTTGGCCGATCCGCCACCCTTCGCCATGAAGAGGAACTTGTAGGAGTTCTCGTGGCCCTTCGCGGTGTCGGCGTAGAGCTCGATCTGTGCGGGCAGATTGTTGCCGGTGTTCTTCTCCTCCCACATGGTGAGCGGAGCGTTCTGCGAGTAGCGCAGATTCAGGCGGGTGTACGCGTCGTAGACGCCACGCGCGATCGACTCCTCGTCGTCACCGGGGGTGAGGACCTGCTGGCCGCGCTTGCCCATGACGATGGCTGTGCCGGTGTCCTGGCACATGGGCAGGACGCCCGCAGCCGAGATGTTCGCGTTCTTCAGGAGATCGAGCGCGACGAACTTGTCGTTGTTCGACGCCTCGGGGTCGTCGAGGATGCTCGCGAGCTGCTTCAGGTGATCCGTGCGCAGGTAATGGGAGATGTCGTGCAGCGCGGTCTCGGTGAGCAGGCGCAGGGCCTCGGGTTCCACCTTCAGGAAGGTGCGGCCGTCGGGTCCTTCGACGGTGGACACCCCCTCGGTGGTCAGCAGCCGATACTCGGTGGGGTCTTCCCCGATCGGCAGCAGGTCCTCGTAGAGGAAGTCGGCCATTGTGTCTCCTGGAAGAGGGCTGATGATCGTCGTACACGTTAGCGGCGAGGACGCAAGGGCTTGACAACGGGGCGTGTGACGGACTCGTCCTGTGCCCGGTCTGTGACCTGTGTCTCGCAGATTTCCTGGGTGATGTGTTCATCGCGGCCGGCGGCGGGAATCCCTCCGGAGAGGATCGAGGTCGACGTGAGCGTCGTCATGGCTCGGGTGGACCCCGATCCGTACACTTGACCGGATGCTCGAGAATTGCCGGAGGGAACGCCCGTGACCGTGGACATCGAACGGTTGCCCTCGCCGGAAGCCGCACGTCTGCCCTCGATGGGATGGCTGTCCCGCTTCCACGCCTGGATCGACCTCGCCGTGGTCGTCACAGTGCTCGTCGCCACCAATCTCATCGCCCACTTCACCACCACGTGGGCGTCCATCGCGACCGTGCCGATCGCGGCCTGCGTGCTCGTCGTGATGATGCGCAGGCGAGGGATGCGCTGGTCGGAACTGGGCCTGTCGCCGCGGCACTGGAAGCGGGGCACGCTGTACTCGGTGGCCGCGGTCGGGCTGGTCCTGCTGGTGGTCGCGATCGGAATCGCGCTGCCCTTCACCAGGCAGTTCTTCCTTTCGGAACGTTATGCCACGCTCTCCGGCGCCCTCGTCGCATCCATGATCATCATCCCGTTGCAGACGGTGATCCCGGAGGAACTGGCCTTCCGGGGAGTGCTCCACGGAACCCTCGAGAGGGTGTGGGGAGCGCGCGGCGTCTTCGCGGCGGGATCCTTGCTGTTCGGCCTCTGGCACATCGCCTCGTCGTTCGGGCTGACCGCGGGCAATGCCGGGTTGAGTGCCTTTCTCGGCGCCGGCCTGCTCGCGCAGATCGCCGGCATCGTCGGCGCGGTGATCGCTACGGCTGCGGCCGGTTTCGTCTTCACGTGGTTGCGCCGTCGCAGCGGCAGCATTCTCGCGCCGATCGCCCTGCACTGGTCGATCAACGGCGCCGGGGCACTCGCGGCCGCACTCGTCTGGCAGGTGACCCTCACCTGATGGCGCTGGCCGTCTGCCTCCTGTTCGACCCCGGCAGCGATCGCGTGATCCGGCGATTGTGGGGCAGGCTCGAGGACACCGGCATCGCCACTCTGCTCACCCATACACATCGCAGGCACGTCCCGCACCTGTCGTATGCAGTGCTGCGGACCTGCCGGACGCCGGCGATCGTCTCCGCTCTCGAATCGATGCCGGACGCCGGCCCCGTGCCGGTCTACATCGACTCGCTCGGACTGTTCCGCCGCGGGCGCGCATCGCTCGTCCCCGCCCCGTCGGTGGATCTCGTGCAGCGCCAGGCGGGCGTCGCGCGCGCCCTCGAGGCGGCGGGGTCGGAACTGCACCGCTACTACCGCCCCGGGCGCTGGACTCCGCACTGTTCGCTCAGTCCGCGAACCAAGCGGGAGGAACTCGATCGTCTCGGCGCCGTCGTGTACGACGTGCTGCCGATCGAAGCGACTCTCACCCGAGCCGTGCTGATCGAGACCACGACCGGCGAACGCACGCCCTTGCGCACGATGCCGTGACAGGGGAGGGACGGATTCAATCCTCCGGGTTCGGGACCCACGGGCCGTAGGGCGGGGGACCCTCGCTCCGGATCTGCAGGCCGAAATGCGGAGAGTGCTTCCACACGTAGCCGTGCAGGATGTGTTCTTCCGAGGTTCCGCTGTTCGTCAGGACGACGTCTCCGGTGGGGCGATGTTCGAGGGCGAAGCCCGAGTCCCGCTCGTCGAGAACCCACCATTTCGAAGTGCTCATGTCGGTGTCCTCCGCATGATCCGCTCGGCAGAAGCGCACCTTTCACGTTAGCGCGGAACCTTCACGTACGAGGACGGATCGAGGTGCGAACCGCGGACGAGCGCCTCCGAGGTGGCGGCGTCGGCGGGATAGAAGGCTTCGATCGCCAGTTCCGAGACCGTGACATCCAGGGGCGTGCCGAACAGTGTGGTCGTACTGAGGAAGGACAACTCGCCGCGCTCGGTTCGCAGCCGGAACGGCACCACGAGGGCGTGCGGGACATCCGCAGGAACCGGATCGTCGCAGGGATAACCGGTGAGCTCGTCGAAGAGCCGCTTCAGTTCCGGGTCGCCGGTCGCACCGATCTGATGCTGCAACCGGGCCAGAAGATGGGCACGCCACTGCCCCGAATCGGCGATCCGCGGTGCGAGCCCGCCGGGATGCAATGTCAGCCGCAGCACGTTCACGGGAGGTTCGAGCAATTCCGGCGCACACCCTTCCACGAGGCCGAGTACAGCGTCGTTCGCATCGATCATCGTCCAGTGCCGGTCGACGACCAGCGCCGGAAAAGGATTGTGCAGAGTGAGAATCCGGGTGATCGCATCGGAGACGGCAGCCATCGGAAGATCGCCGAGACCGTGTTCGGGATAAGCCGGTGCCAGACCTGCCGCCATCAGAATCGCATTGCGCTCCCGCAGCGGGATCTCCAGCTGTTCGCTCAACGTGAGCACCGTTCTGCGGGACGGTCGGGACCGGCCCGTCTCGACGAAGCTCAGATGCCGCGCCGAGATCCCCGCGGCCCCGGCCAGGGCGAGCTGGCTCCATCCGCGCCGTTCGCGCCAGGTCCGCAGCAAGGCACCTGCGCGGGGTACAGCTGTCGTGGTCATGCCCCGACCGTAGAGCGAAGACGGAACGGCCACCATTACTTCCCGGGTAATCGACTCCCGGCGGGGGAGAGAGCACCGTCGTGTCCGTGAACGCATACGCAGTGGCCCACCTTCGCACCGTCGACCTGGGCGACGACATCGTCCGGTACATCGAAACGATCGACGATACGCTCGTGCCGTACGGCGGGAGATTCCTCGTCCACGGCGTCGAGCCCGAGGTGATGGAAGGGCCGTTCCCCGGCAACCTCGTCGTCGTCGAATTCCCCGACATGGAACGAGCACGAGCCTGGTACCACAGTGCCGAATACCAGGCGATCCTTCCGCTCCGCACCGAGAACTCGGACGGATCGGCGATCCTCGTACAGGGCACCCCACCCGGCTACCGCGCGACGGACTTCCTGGCCAAGGTGTTCGGCACCCGCTCGTGACCGCTCAGGGCAGGATGCCGGCCGCGCGCGCCGGTTCGGCATAGGCCCGCGCCAACGACCCGACGGTCTCGTGGGCGTTCAGTCCGCTCGGATTGGGCACCACCCACACCGGCACGTCCTCGATGCTCTCCTCCTGCCGCCCGGCCTTCGCCTTGCGCCGGCCGAAGGCCGCGCGGTAGGCGGTGATTCCCGCGACCGCGAGCGCGTGCGGACGGTATTCGGCCACCACCTTCGCCAGATGTCGTCCACCCTCGCGGAGTTCCTCGTCGGTGAGTTCGTCGGCGCGGGCCGTCGCTCGCGGTGCCAGATTCGTGATGCCGACCCCCCGTTCGAGCAGGTGATCGCGGTCGGCCTCACTCATGCCGGACGAGGCGTCGATGAGCCGGTCGACGATGCCCGCCTCGAACAGGGCGGGATAGAAGCGGTTCCCGGGACGGGCGAAATGGGCTCCCGTCGCTGCGGTCCACAGACCCGGATTGATCCCGACGAACAGCAGGCGGCAGCCCGGTGCGACGAGATCGGGGATCACCGCGCCGCGGAAGGACTCGAGTTCGGCTCGTGTGAAACCCATCCTCCCAAACTAGCCGGAACGGCACTCACGTCGACGTGAGCCACGCTCCGTGCAGGCCGGCCGGTACCCGGATGGGCAGACGTACCCGCGCGAGCGGGCCCGATGCCGGATCGGCCTCGGGAAAGACGAGGAACCAGCTCGTCAGGTCGGCACGGTCGGTCGCGATCGCGCCCCAGTAACCCGCCGAGTCGCCGGTCAGATGGACCGGCTCCCCGGGAGCGAGGGTCTCGTGTGCCCAGACCGATTCCGTCCCGGACGCCACATCGAACCAGAACAGCGAATCCGCAGCTCCCGTGGGAAGTTTCTGTGATCCGCTGCGTCCGATGGTCGCGACGACACGGTGAGCGAGGGTCGTCGTCCTGTCGTCGATGCGGGGGAACTCGATGTCGCGTTCGTACAGGGTCGTCCGGGTCACGCCGTTCCGCCCGATCACGGCACGACGCAGCGCGGACCGATTCGGGCCGCTCTTCTCGGTCAACGCCCCCGGATAACGCCATTCCACGTAGTCGAGGGCGACGTCCCCGCCGGGCAGGTCGAACGCGTTCGCGGTGTGCCACATCCAGAAGGCGTCGGTCGAGAACCAGCGCACCGCGCTGCCGTCACGCGGGATGAGCGCGACCCGCACCCCGAGATCCGGCTTCCAGTCGAGAGGAGACCCACCGGAGAAGATCTGCGAGAGGTCGAACACGAGCGGAGCGAGGATCAGGACGATGTACGTCGGGGTCAGCGCCATGTCGTGGATCATCAACGGCCGGTCGGCCCCGTCGACAGGCGTCGCCGCGCGCGTCACCCTTCCGTCCGGTGCGATCACCGACCAGGTCAGATACGGCGCGTCGAGCACATAGCAGAACGCGATCATCTCCCCGCTGTGCGGATCGATCTTCGGATGTGCGGTCAACCCTGCCGGGAGGGTTCCGCCGAAGGTCTCGCGGCCGAGCGTCTCCAACTCGGATCCCAGCGCGTAGGGCGGTGCCGCTTCGGCCATCGCCAGCAACCGGCCGCCGTGCCGGACGATGTTGATGTCGGGCAGCTCGCGCATGGTGTTCGCCAGATCCGGCCCGACCTCCTTCTCCGGAGGGAAATACGGATCGGTGATGCCCGCCCACAGGGCGCGACCGGCCTTCTCCTCGGCGACCACCTGCGGCGTCCGCACGAAACGATTCGTGTAGCGGGCGCCGCCCTCGGTGATCTCGACACGATGCACCATGCCGTCCCCGTCGATCGGGTAGACGTAATGGCCGATCGGGTCGAAGCGGGGATTGGGTCCGTTGCGGAGGTAACTGCCGTGCAGGTCGGCGGGCAGTTCCCCGTGGACTTCGAGATCGTGGACGTCGACCTCTTCGCGCTGAGGTGCGAACAGGCCGGTGAGATGCGGGTTGTGTGCCGGGTCGACGGGCGCCGGAGGATGCATGGCGACTCGTTTCGGTGATGCGGAAAAGCTCCGTGGGGGAATCGTAGATCTCCGGCGCGCACTCGGTCCGCGATTTCCGCGCGGACGACACGATCCGGCGCTCACCGGCAGCTTCGGCACATCGGATAGGGTTGTTGCCTACGTGTAGGACCGACACCGCGGCGTACGGCCGCGACGTTAGGGGAAGGTGTGCAGCGCCGGAACGCGATCGGAAATTCCGTCCGGAACACCGGAGGTGGCGAGGCCACGTTGCCCCCGTACACGGATCTCCTCTGGCCGACCGTGCAGGCGGTGATCGAGCTCGGCGGATCCGGGGTCATCGAGGAGATCGATTCCGCCGTCATCACCAGGACGGGACTGTCCGAGGCGGCGCAGGCCGTGCTCCACGGTGACGGTCCCGGCACGGAGATCGAATATCGCCTGGCCTGGGCCCGCACCTATCTCAAGGGCATGGGACTGCTGTCGAACACCCGCCGGGGTGTGTGGAGCGTGACCGATCGTGGCCGCGCCGTACGCGAGTCGGAGATCAAACCCATGCAGGTCGCGTACACGGCGGAGAAGCGCCGCAAGCGGCTGGTGCGCAACGTCTCGCAGGGCGCGCAGGTCGTGCCGCTCGCAGCAGCACCCGAGGATCCCGAGCTGTGGCGCGAGCCGGTCCTCGGTGCCGTCGCCGACCTGCCGGAGGACGGTTTCGAACGCCTCGTCACAGCGGTACTGCGCGCGGCCGGATTCACGACGCTGACGATCCCCGCACCAGGCGGATCCCACACTCCCGAGGGCGCCGGCCACGTCGAGGGCACGGGTGTCCTGCGCGTGTCGCTGCTGAGCTTCTCGGTCTTCTTCCGTTTCGTACGAGCACCCGAGCGGGCCGGTGCCGACGTGGTCCGCGAGTTCCGCGCGGCGATGGTCGGACGGGGGGAGAAGGGTCTGCTCGTCGCCACGGGATCGTTCACCGACGACGCTCGGGCCGAAGCACACCGGCACGGTGCCCCGCCGATCGATCTCGTCGACGGCGACGGATTGTGCGACCTGCTCAAGGAACACGGACTCGGGGTCCGCTCGACCGTGCGGACCGTCGAGGACGTCGCTCTGGTTCCCGCCTTCTTCGCCGAACTCTCCGGCCGCTGAGCACCTGGCGGACCTGCCGACAGGCCCACCCGAGTTTCCCGTGTGGCCGGTGGGACGCCTGTGTGTGTGGTGCAATACGGCAGATGCACTTACGGCGACACTGCACTTACGGCGACACGGAGGACAGGTTCCGATGACCCACTCACGGCGGGACATGTTGCGGTACGCGGCGCTCGGATCGGGTGTCGCGCTGGTTTCTGCGCTCGGGGCACCCGGCGTGGCGCAGGGCCGCGAGGTGCTCGGCACCATCGTCGACTACTCGGCTGCCGTGCCCTCACCTGCCTCGATCCGTGCCGCCGGCCACATCGGTGCCATCCGGTACGTCTCCGATCCGCGACCCGACGCCGCATGGATGCGCGCCAAGCCGCTCACCGGCCCGGAGGCCGATGCGCTGATCGACAGCGGTCTCGAGGTCGTCTCGTGCTACCAGTTCGGCAGGGCCGAGACCGCCGACTGGCTCGGCGGGTACGAGGCGGGTCTGAACCATGCCCGGCGGGGTCTCGAACTGCACCGGGCCGCGGGCGGGCCGGAGAACCGGCCCATCTACGCCTCGATCGACGACAATCCGACATTCGAGCAGTTCACGACCCGCATCGTGCCGTATCTGCTCGGCTGGCAAGAAGTGATCGGTCCCGCGAATCTGGGTGTGTACGCGAACTCGCCGACCCTCGACTGGGCGTCGGCGATCTCACTGGGCGCCTTCTACTGGCAGCACAACTGGGGGACTCCCAAGGGACATGTGCATCCGCGCGCCGACCTGCACCAGGTGAGCGGTGGAGAGATCGACGGAATCGGCATCGACGTCAACCATGTGCTCACCGCCGATTACGGCCAGTGGTCCCTGGTTGCGGGTGCGGCTTAACGGTCCGCGGCGTCAGCGGACGTGTCCGGGTCCGCGCGCCGGAGGGTCCGGCCCGGCGAGGGGATGAGTGCGGTGAACACCAGCGCCACGACCGCGGCGCCGACGGCGACCAGGAAGCTGGCCCGGAATCCTTCGAGGGCGGGCACGACGGAGTCGCCGACGCGCTGCGTCATCGCGGCGAGCATGACCCCGACCACCGCGGCGGCACTCGTGGTGCCGATCGACCGCATCAGGGCGTTCAGGCTGTTGGCCGCGGCCGACTGGTGCAGCGGCACGGCGCCCATGATGAGGGCGGGCATCGCGGCGTAGGCCAATCCGACTCCGGCGCCGATGAACATGGAGGCGCCGATGATGTGCCAGAGCTCCTGATGGAGCAGATAGGCCATGAGGTAGCCGAGTCCGACGAGGGTGGCACCGCAGGCCAGCGTGACCCGTGCACCGAAGCGCGTCGTGATACGCGCCGAGACGGGGGACAGTGCCATCATCACCAGGCCCGACGGCGCGAGGGCGATACCGGCGGCGACCATCGTCTGCCCGAACCCGTAGCCCGTCTCCGGCGGTGCCATGAGCAGTTGCGGGAAGGCCAGCACGTTCGAGTACATCGCGAACCCCAGAGCCACCGACGCGAGGTTGGTCGTGAGCACAGGACGGCGTGCGGACACGCGCAGATCCACGAGAGGCCGGGGCACACGGAGTTCGTACAGGCCCCAGCCGAGGAAGATCAGGACCGTGCCGGCGAACATGCCGAGTGTGCTCGGGGACGTCCAGCCCCACTCGTTGCCCTTGGTGATCGGAAGCAGCAGCAGTACGAGGGCGACGGAGAGCAGTGCCGCACCGGCGAAGTCGAAGCGGCCCGGATTGCCTCTCGGCGACTCGGGGACGATCAGCAGCACGGCCGCGATCCCGACACAGCCGAGCAGGAGGGAAGCGCCGAACAGCATGTGCCAGTCGGTCGCCTGCGCAACGAAGGCCGCGACCGGCAGTCCGATCGCACCGCCGACTCCCATGGTCGCGCTGATCGTGGCCATGGCGCTCGGCAGTCGGCGAGGTGGTAGTTCGTCGCGCAGAATCGCGATGCCCAGGGGGATGGCGCCCATCGCTGCGCCCTGAAGCGCGCGGCCGAGTACGAGTGGGATCAGGGTCGACGAGAGAGCGCAGACCGCCGAGCCGATCACCATCATGGCGAGCGAGACGAGCAGCATCCTGCGTTTGCCGAACATGTCGCCGAGACGACCGCTGATGGGGGTGACGACTGCGCCGGTGAGCAGGGTCGCGGTGACCGCCCAGGACGTGTTCTGCGGTGTCGCTCCGACCAGTACCGGGAGCTGGGGGAGGATCGGCACGATCAGGGTCTGCATGAGGGCGACACTGATGCCGACGGTCGCGAGCACCGGTACCAGGCCGCGCGGGGCGGAGGCCTCGCGAGTGGAGATGGGGGTCTCGACGGCCATGCGGCTCCTCGGTCCGGGGCCGGATGACGCGGCCGACGAAAATTTGTGCGCAATACGAACGACGTTGCTCTCGTGTCTAACACGGCAAGGCCGTTGACGCCTAACGCATTCCGCTCGGTCGGACGCCTCCTCCTACTTCAGCGCGCTCTCCACTTCAGCACTGGCAGCGTCGCTCGGGTTCGGATTCGTCGACGGCGATCGAGAACGGCGGACGTTCGTCCGGGGCGGAATGGACACCGCGCCACGACAGCAGCGACCACCGTGACAACCCCGACAGGGCGGAACCGAGGCTGGCGAAGGAGAGAGAGGACAGTGCGGAACCGGCCGACCCCACCGAACCGATCGACAGGATCGACCCGCAACTGCCGATCGACAGAACGGAATACGAGGAACCGATCGACAGGATCGAGCGTTCGGACGCGATCGAGAGGATCGAGCGATGGGACAGCACGGACTTCGACGAGGTGCGAGACGCGGGGAAGGCCATGATCCGGTCTATCACGAGCGACGGTGAGGAGGGAAGTGACCGGACGGCGAAGGCCGCCGGGATGCCTTCCCGGCGGCCTTCTACGACATGTTCTCGGTGGATCAGGGAACGGCGACGAGACCCACGGTGGGGAGGAAAGTGCACGAGCGTGCCTCGGCGCCTTCCTCCTGCGTCGTGACTCCGCCGGAGATCACGGCGACGACCTGGCCCGAACCCGTGTCGGCGATCGCGCTCAACGTGGTCGGGCCGTCGGGGTTGATCTTCGCGTCGTTGGTGAGCGGCTGCGATCCGGTGCGGCCGTTGGACACGTTGATCCAGCTCAGGGTGAGCGGCCGCTCCTGATCGGCTGCTGCGGGAGCGGTGCCGAGCGCGGTGAACACGAAGCCGGTCTGGCCTGCGGCCGGCCCGGGCGGGGGAAGCTTGGACGGGCCCGCGACCGCAAGAGCGGTACCCACCGAATCCTGGCCGTCGCCGATGCAGTCCTGACCGATCGTCGGGTACAGGAACTGCGAGATCGCCACGGCGCCGGGCTCCGGGATGGCCGGTCCGCCGCCACCGCTGCCGTCGAGGAAGGTGATGACCCGCTGGAGCGTGCCCTTCACCGACTCGGGAAGCTCGGAGTTCGCCAGCAGCTCCTTCGCCTGGGCGAGGAGATCGTTCTTGCCGTCGGCGACATCGGCAGGCCCGGCCGCAGCACCGATGATCGCGGGGGCGAGGGAAGCCAGTGCCTCGACCTGCTCGGTGTCGGCGCGGACGCCGGCGAGCAGATCCGTCAACGACTCGACGGACAGATCCGCGGGAATCTCGAACTGAGGCAGCTCGACAAGTCCTGCCAGCTCGGGCAACGCGGGTGGTGCCGGTTGCGCGACGGCGTGCGTAGGCACGGCCAGTCCCGCGGTGGCGGCGAGTGCGCACAGCGTGAGCGCCCGTCGCATTCCTCGAGTACGAAGCACTGTTCCCCATCCTTGTCGTTGAAGCACCCGCCCGTTCTGGACGAACGGGCGGGCGCTGACGGCTCGAGGTGACACTCTATGGAGCCCCCGTGCGCAGGACAAGCCTGCCGTTCCGGAACGGCGTGCCTGTCGTTCGCTCGGGAGTGTAGCCAGCGGATGTCCCGTTCTTCGGATCCTGTCGAAGATAACGCGCCCGAGGTGAGAAGATTGTGACTCTAGATGAAATCGTTACAGCAGTGAACTCCGGTTCGGCCGGTTCCGCCTCGGAGCGGTAATCTCTTTCGCCGGGTCCGGTTCTTCCGGACGGACGACGACGGGAGAGGCCGCACCGCAGTGCCACGAGGGTTTCCTTCGCACCGGATGTGGTGGTGCGCGGCGTTGCTGGTGCTGTCCGTCCTCGCGCGACTCGCGTGGGGCCTTCTCACCCCCAACGGCATGAATCTCGTCGATCTGCACGTCTACGTGGACGGCTCGGCCTCGCTGTTGCAGGGAAAGCTGTACGACTTCACGTACTCGGAGGACACCCCGGACTTCCCCCTGCCCTTCACGTATCCACCCTTCGCCGCGCTCGTCTTCCTTCCGCTGCACCTGTTGCCGTTCGATCTCCTGGGCGTGGTGTGGCAGCTGCTCACCGTCGCGGCGCTCTTCGCCGTGGTGCGGATCGGCCTCGAATTCGTCGTCGGTCCGCGGGCCCGGAGTCGCTCGTGGACCGGTGTCGCCATGGTGTGGACGGCGGTGGGGATCTGGACGGAACCGGTACGCACCACCCTCGACTACGGGCAGATCAACGTCTTCCTCGTCCTCGGCGTCATGCTCGCGGTACGCAGCACCCGATGGTGGTGGTCGGGCGGAATCGTCGGGGTGCTCGCCGGAATCAAGCTCACGCCGGCGATCAGCGGGCTGTACTTCCTCGCGCAGCGGCGATGGCGGGAGGCGGTCTTCTCCGCGATCGCGTTCGCCGCGACCGTCCTGGTGAGCCTGCTGGCACTCGGACCGCAGGCGGCCACCTACTTCACGTCGCTCTTCGGGGACGCCGACCGGATCGGCCCCGTCGTCTCGGTGTGGAACCAGTCGTTGCGCGGAGCGTTGAGCCGGATCATGGGTGAAGATGTCGGCCTCGGCCCGGTGTGGCTGCTCGCCGGCGCGGTGTGCGCCGTCCTCGCGTTCGCGGCGTGGCGGTCGCTCGTGCCCCTCCCGGACGGCACCGACGACCGGCTCGGCACGCTCCTGATCGTCCAGTTGTTCGGCCTGCTGATGTCACCGATCTCGTGGGTCCACCACTGGGTATGGGTGATTCCGTTGCTGCTGTGGCTGGTCTACGGACCCCTGGCACGGAATCTCGGCGCGCGGCTGGTCGCCGGGTGCTGGGCCGCGGTCACCCTCGTCGGGGTCCCGTGGTTGCTCAGTACGGCTCAGGACTCCATCTGGGAGGTGGAACGGCCGGCCCCGCTCGCCTGGCTGGGCGCGGTCAACGTCGTGGGCGTACTGGTCGTCTACGTTCTCGTGATCGTCGTCGGACGCCGGGAGCGCCTCGCGGGCCCGGTTACAGACCGGCGCGTCGAGCCTCCTCGTCGATCCGGCGCGCAAGCACCAGATCCGACTCCGTGATCCCGCCGGCGGAATGCGTGCTCGCGGCAAAGATCACCTTGCGCCATCTGATGTCGATGTCGGGATGGTGATCCGCCTCTTCGGCGACGACGGCGACCCTGTCCACGAGAGCGATCGCGTCGGGAAAGGTCGGCGCTTCGATCGTGCGGACCAGGGATTGCCCGGTGCGCCGCCAATGTGGCAGCTCGGCCAGTGCCGCGTCGATCTCACCGTCGGTCAGCAGTGGGGGCATGCTCCATTCTGAGACGATGCAGGCCATGTCTGCAAGCACACCGGCCCCGAACACACCGGCGCCCCCGGGCCACGTCGTGGCGGGCGCTGTCATCCGGGAGGGGCGCGTGCTGCTCGCTCAGCGCACCCGGCCGGCCGATCTCGCGGGTCTGTGGGAGCTGCCCGGCGGCAAGGTCGAAACGGGGGAGAGCGCGGAAGCCGCGCTGGTGCGGGAACTGAGGGAAGAACTCGGCGTCGAGGTCAGAGGGGCGGAGCGGATCGGTCCGGCCGTGCCGCTGGCCGGCGGCCTGGAATTGTGTGCGTACCGTGTCGAACTCGTCTCGGGCGTACCCGAGCCGCTCGACCACGCAGCGTTGCGGTGGGTGACCGCCGACGAACTCGACGAGATGGATCTGGTGCCGGCGGATCGCGCGTGGATTCCCGATCTCCGGCGACAGTTGCGGCGCTGAGGGAGACGTCAGGCGGCGCGGGCCTTGTCGAGATATTTGCGCAGTTCCTTCTTGCTCAGGCCGTCGTTCTCGACCTTCTTCATGCGCATGACGACCACGGGGCATTTGAGGCACCGCGTCTTCTTGCGGCAGCACTTCTTCTTCGGTTTCAGGCCTGCGACCTCGCGCGCCTTGACCTTCCCCATACGTCCCGCCTGCCTTCCCCGGACCTGTGCCGAGCACGATCGCCCGCGCGATGGAGGTTAGCATTCCCTTACTTGCCGGCCAAGGGGTCGTCCCGCGCTCGTTTCGGCGGCCGGGAGGGTTCGTGGAGTGTCGAACGTCACCCCGGATGTCGCCGACCTGCGATGATCGGACGAGGGACACGCGGCACCCGACGGTCGACCTGTAAAGTACTTGTGGCCGCAGTACCTGCGCGGGCCGGAATCGGTCATGGCAGGTAGCTCGCAATCTCGCGTCGCGGCCATCGAGACGAACGCCGTACGGGCGAGGTGCCGACCGGGTCCAGTGCCGTGTGGCCGGACTACAGCCAGGAGAGCTATCGCGTGAGCACCGCTGATTTTCGGAACGTCGCCATCGTGGCGCACGTCGACCACGGAAAGACCACTCTCGTCGACGCCATGTTGCGCCAGTCGGGCGCGTTCGCCGAACGTGCGGAACTCGTCGACCGTGTCATGGACTCGGGAGACCTCGAACGCGAGAAGGGCATCACCATTCTCGCGAAGAACACCGCTGTACATCGTCACAACGCCGACGGCACCGTCACGGTCATCAACGTCATCGACACCCCCGGCCACGCCGACTTCGGTGGTGAGGTCGAGCGCGGCCTGTCGATGGTCGACGGTGTCGTCCTGCTCATCGACTCCTCCGAGGGGCCGCTGCCGCAGACCCGTTTCGTGCTGCGCAAGGCCCTCGCCGCGTCGCTGCCGGTGATCCTCGTGGTCAACAAGACCGACCGTCCCGACGCCCGGATCGCCGAGGTCGTCGAGGAGAGCCAGACCCTGCTGCTCGACCTCGCGTCCGACCTCGACGACGAGGCCGCCGAGGCCGCCGAGCTCGCACTCGAACTGCCGGTCCTCTACGCCTCCGGGCGCGAGGGCAAGGCATCGCGGAAGCAGCCCGAGAACGGGCAGGTTCCCGACGCCGAGAACCTCGACGAGCTCTTCGAGGTCCTCATGGAGTGCATCCCCGCACCCAAGGGTGACGCCTCGGCGCCGCTGCAGGCCCACGTCACCAACCTCGACGCATCCGAGTTCCTCGGCCGCCTCGCCCTGCTGCGCATCCATCAGGGTGAGCTGCGCAAGGGTCAGACCGTCGCGTGGATGCACGCCGACGGCGTCAAGAACGTCAAGATCACCGAGCTGCTCAAGACCGTCGGTGTCGAGCGGCAGCCCGGCGACGTCGCGGTGGCCGGTGACATCGTCGCCGTCGCCGGTATCCCGGAGATCATGATCGGCGACACCCTTGCCGATCCGGAGAACCCGGTCGCGCTCCCGCGCATCACCGTCGACGAGCCGGCGATCTCGGTGACCATCGGCACCAACACCTCGCCGCTCGTGGGCCGCGTGCAGGGCCACAAGCTCACCGCTCGCATGGTCAAGTCCCGCCTCGACTCCGAGCTCATCGGCAACGTGTCGCTGCGCGTGCTCGACATCGGCCGTCCCGACGCGTGGGAGGTCCAGGGCCGAGGCGAGCTCGCGCTCGCGATCCTCGTCGAGCAGATGCGCCGCGAAGGTTTCGAGCTCACCGTGGGCAAGCCGCAGGTGGTCACCAAGCAGGTCGACGGCAAGGTGCACGAGCCCTACGAGGAGCTCACGATCGACTCGCCCGAGGAGTACCTCGGGGCGATCACGCAGCTGCTCGCCGCCCGCAAGGGCAAGATGGTCCAGATGACCAACCACGGCACCGGCTGGGTCCGTATGGAGTTCATCGTGCCGTCGCGTGGCCTGATCGGTTTCCGCACCGACTTCCTCACCGAGACCCGCGGCACCGGCATCGCCAACGCCGTCTTCCACGGGTACGCCCCGTGGGCCGGTGAGATCCGCGCCCGCCACACCGGTTCGCTGGTGTCCGACCGGTCGGGCACGGTCACGCCGTTCGCGATGATCCAGCTCGCCGACCGCGGCACCTTCTTCGTCGAGCCGGGCAGCGACACCTACGAGGGACACGTCGTCGGGATCAACCCCCGCGCCGAGGACCTCGACATCAACGTCACCCGCGAGAAGAAGCTCACCAACATGCGCTCCTCCACCGCCGACGTGATGGAGACGCTCGCCAAGCCCATCGAGCTCACCCTCGAGGCGGCCATGGAGTTCTGTGCGGCCGACGAATGCGTCGAGGTCACGCCCGAGATCGTGCGTGTGCGGAAGCTGCACCTGTCGCAGACCGACCGTGCGCGGGCGCGGTCGCGGGAGAAGGCCCGCAACAAGTAGTCCAGGTGTGGGGTGGCCCCGGCGAGCGCGTGCTGGCCGGGGCCACCCACGTACCACCTGCCTTACGGAAGGAGCCCGAGTGTCGCGTACGCGCGCTCGCCGCCGACTGATCGGGGCGACGGCCGGCCTGGCCGTGGCTGCGCTGGTCCTGACCGCCTGCACCGCCGACCCGCCTCCGCCGATCGAACAGGCCGAGCCGACCACGACTCCCGCACCGACACCGCAGCGCAGCACGGTGGTCGTCGCGATCGACGACGTCGGCTCGGGGTTCAATCCGCATCTGCTCGCGGACCAGTCGCCGGTCGCCAACGCGGTCGCCGAACTCGTGCTCCCGAGCGCCTTCCGGGCCGTCCCCGACCCCGGGAACCCCGCTGTCACCCTGTGGGTTCCCGACGATGCGCTGTTGCTCTCCGCCGAAGTCACCGACGAGAGCCCGTTCACGATCACCTATCGGTTGCGCGACGAGGCGCAGTGGTCCGACGGAGCGCCGATCGCGGCGGAGGACTTCCGGTACCTCTGGCGGCAGATGGTCACCCAGCCCGGTGTGGTCGATCCCGCCGGCTATCGGCTCATCGACGATGTCCGCTCGTCCGGCGGCGGCAAGACCGTCACGGTCACCCTGCGCGAGCCCTACCCCGCGTGGCGGGAATTGTTCACCGACCTCCTGCCCGCACACCTGATCAAGGACACTCCGGGTGGTTTCTCGACCGGGCTGTCCGAGACCATCCCCGTCTCCGGTGGGCGGTTCCACGTCGACAGCGTCGACCGCGGGCGCGCGGAGGTGCTGCTCGAACGCAACGACAGATTCTGGGGCACCCCGGCCGGGCCCGACGAGCTGCTGATGCGCCGCGGAGGCACGAATGCGCAGGTGGCCGAATCCATGCGCAGCGACGACGCCCAGGTGGTGCAGAGTGCAGGTGGGGTCGCGCTCGAAGCGCAGCTCGCCGCCGTTCCGGGGCTGCGTACCGGTGTCCAGCTCCAGCCGCGCACACTCGAGCTGACCCTCAATTCGCGCACGCCCGAACTCGCGGATCCCCGCATCCGGAGAGCAGCGCTCGCCCTGCTCGATCCCGACCTGCTGGCGCTGGTCGCCACCGGAAGCCGCACCGGGCTCGTGCCCGCCCGGGCCCAGGTGCTCGCACCGTCCGATCCGGGATACACGGACACGATGCCGCCGCGTCTGCCCCGCGAGGAAGCGCTCGGACTTCTCGCCGAGGCCGGATACACGGCGGTGCCCGGTCCCGTGCCTCCCACGCCCCCGGAGGCCGGCACCCCTGCCCCCGGCTCGGAGATCGAGAGCCCGACGACGACCGACGCTCCCGATACGCCCGCCACCGACGGCCCGGTGCTGCCCGAGGGCACACTCGCCCGCGACGGGGAGCCGCTGGCTCTGGTGCTTGCCGTGCCGGAAGGAGACGACATCGCCCGGGCCGTCGCGCGCACCGCCGTCGACCTGTGGCGTGGAGCCGGAATCGACGCCTCGGTCGACGAACTGCCTCCCGACGAGCTGTACGGCGAAGCGCTGGTGGAGGGCACCGTGCATGCGATCGTGGGCTGGATGCGTGCCGGCGGCGATCCGGCCACCGCAGCGTTGTCCCGATTCGGATGTGTGCCGGTGGCGGTCGAACCCGCGGTCGGCGGAGAGGACGTGCCGGCGACTTCCGCCCCGCAATCGCCCGAATCCGCCTCCCCGGACACGGCAGTCGACCGACCCACCGATCCTGCGACGACCACCCTCGACGAAGACGAGGTGGAGGAACGGGAGGACGCCGCCGCGGCACAACTCGAAGCTCCGAGCAACCTGTCGGGCGCGTGCGATCCGGGTCTCGAACCGGAACTGCTGGCCGCTCTCGGTGGGAGCGCCGATGCGAAGGAGGTGCTCGCCGGTGCGCAGCCGCGGCTCTGGGACCTCGCCGTGAATCTGCCGATCATGCAGGACAGAGCCGTCGTCGCCGCGGGGCCGGGAGTCGAGAACGTCTCGCTGACAGCCCCTGTGACCACCGGTATCCTGGGCGACGCCCATCTGTGGGGAAGGACCACACCGTGACCGACACTCCCGGGGCCGTCCCCAACGTTGCGGATCGCCGACTGCTGCTCGTCCACGCGCATCCGGACGACGAGAGTCTCACCACCGGCGGAACCATCGCGCGATATGTCTCCGAAGGCGCCGAGGTCACGGTCGTGACCTGCACCCTCGGTGAGGAAGGCGAGGTCATCGGCGACGAGTGGGCGCAGCTCGCCGCGGATCGCGCCGACCAGCTCGGGGGCTATCGCATCCTCGAACTCACACGCGCGCTGCGGGCGCTCGGTATCGACGGACCGAGGTTCCTCGGTGGTGCCGGGCACTGGCGTGATTCGGGAATGGCCGGCACTCCGTCCGCGGAGAATCCCCGGGCCTGGGTCAACGCCGACCGCGATGAGGCCGTCGAGGCGCTCGTCGCCGTGATCCGCGAGACGCGTCCTCACGTGGTCGTCACCTACGATCCCTACGGCGGCTACGGCCACCCCGATCACATCGCGGTGCACGATCGGGTGACCGCAGCGGTGGAAGCGGCCGGAACCGAGGAGTACCCGGCGGCCGGCGCCGCCTGGACACCCGCGAAGGTGTACTGGACCGTCACCGAACGATCCGCACTCGAGCGGGGGATCGCCGAGATGGACGGACTGCCCGAGGGATGGCGTCGCCCGGAGGCGGGCGAGTTGCCGAGCGTGCCGGACGGCGAGGTGACCACTACCGTCGACGTCCGCTCGGTCATCGACGCGAAGCGCACCGCGATGGCGGCGCACGCGACCCAGGTGCTCGTTGCTCCGGGTGGCGAACAGTTCGCTCTGTCCAACTTCGTTGCACAGCCCGTCTTCGACCACGAACACTTCGTGCTCGTGCGGGGCAGACTCGGCCTGACGGATTCGGCGGGACGAGAGGACGACCTCTTCTCCGGTATCGGATAATGTGATCTGCATCATCCGGGCGCGTGCGAGTGGCGTGCGTCACGCAGGGGGTTGCCGATGTACAACTGGTCCGTCCAGAACCAGATCGTGGCGTTCGTGGATTCGTTGAGACCGTATGCCGACCAGATCCGGGTCGACTACTGGCACGCGCTGTACGCCTTCGCCGATCAGCAGAGCGCGCTGCTCACCATGCTGGGATACCCGCCGGTGCCCTGAGAGGGCGCCCGGACCGCCGCAGCCGCTCGGAGGCCCCGGGGGGGAGGATCCCGCGGACCCCCGGTTGCGCCGTCCCGAGCCCGGTAGCGCACCATCGAATCATGACGGTCGATCCAGCAACCGCCGAACCCGCCGCGTCGCAGGCCGAGGCGCCACCGCGCCGCGGTCTCGTCGCGCTGCTCGTGCTCGACGGTGGACTGTGTGCCCTGCTGTCGGTCTTCTTCCTGGGTGTGTACATCGCCGGGGTGCCCTTCCCCGTCACGATCATCCTGGCCGGCGCCGCCAACCTGCTCCTGGTGATGGCCGTGCGTGCCGAGACCGGGTCGATGCGGACGGCGACCCTGCCGCTGCTGGCCTGGGTCGTCGTGTTCCTCGTCTGTCTCGTCGGCGGCCCGGGCGGCGACCAGCTCGTACTCGGCGACTGGCGCACCCTCCTGCTGCCGATCGCGGCTCTCGCGCCGGCCGGTGGTTACCTGTTCTCGGCCCGCATCAAGGAGATCACTCAGGCGGGCGCCGGGGCGGGGCAGGCTCCGCCGGCAGGCCCGCTGCCCGGGCCGCGTCCGTGAGTACCGCGGTCACCATCTGGCGTGTCAGCCGCCCGGTGAAGGTGTTCTGCTGGCTGACGTGATAGCAGCCGAAGAGATGCAGCGGATGTTTCCGCGTCGGGCCGGGTTCGAGCACGGTGTGCGCGCCGTGCCCGAATTTCGGGCGCGGCACGGGAATCGTCCACCCCGCGGCCGACAGGACGGGTAGTAGCGCCTGCCAGCCGAATCCGCCGAGCACGACGACCGAACGCAGGGTGGGGGCGAGCAGGTCCAGCTCCTGTTCGAGCCACCGGCGGCAGGTATCGCGTTCGGCGACGGTGGGGCGATTGGCCGGTGGTGCGCAGTGCACCGGTGAGGTGATGCGCGTGCCGTACAGCTCGAGCCCGTCCCCGATGTGCGTTGCGGTCGGCTGCGACGCCAGACCCGCCTCGTAGAGGGCGGCATACAGCACGTCCCCCGACCGGTCGCCCGTGAACATGCGCCCCGTGCGGTTCCCGCCGTGCGCCGCGGGCGCCAGCCCGACGATCAGCAGTGCCGCATCGGGTGGACCGAAACCCGGGACGGGCCGGCCCCAGTACTCCTCGTCCCGGAAGGCAGCGCGCTTCTCCCGCGCGACCTGTTCCCTCCACGCCACCAGGCGGGGGCACGCACGACAATCGACGAGCGCCTCGTCGAGTTCGGCCGTACTCGCGGGAGGAGTGCCCGGGAGCGGGCCCCGCCCGGTGCGTCCCGTCCGCTGCGGATCCGTCATTCCTGCAACCACCTGCCTGCCATGTCCGGGGTGACCTCCGCGACGAGTGCCCACGCGTCGTCCGCGGGGAGGTCGGTCACCTCGTAGTGTCCCGATCCGGCCGGTGTGGCCGCGACGACGGTCGCGAGTCCGGCCCGGCGCTGGAAGAAACTCTGCTTCACCGTCCATCCGATCACACCGTCGGCATCGAGGCAGATGCGCTGCCGGTCGATCGATCCGCTGCGGGTGACGAGATGGCCCGCCACGACCGCGTGCCCGAGGCCTCGATATCGGTCCTCGGCCAGCGTGCAGGCTCCCACGACGGCCACCGCGCTCACCGCGGCGAGTGCCGGCACCGGCATCTGCCGGTCCGTGACGACGAGTGCGACGAGGGCTGCGACGACGACGGTCCCCGCCGGTACGAGGGTCCGCACGTAACGCCGGCGACGGTCCCGGGGGCCGTGCGGCCGCAGCGGTACGTCCAGTGGTCGCGGGTCGGTGAGCACCTCCGCCGCGACCCGCCGTACCTCCTCGGCGGGTGCCGAAGGCATGACGAGGGACGAACCGCCCTGTTGTGCCGTCACGCCCGTCATGACCGCATCGAGACGCGCGGCGCCGACGAGCCGCAGCGCGAGCGGCTCGCGCACGGCGACGCCGCGCAATCTCGCCCGGTCGAGGGTGGTGTGGCGTGTCGTGAGCAGCCCGTGCGCGATGCGCAGGACCCGGTGGTCGTCGGTCACTCGCAGGTCGCCGTAGACCAGCAGGTACCGCACGCACGCGGCGGCGCTCGCAAGGAGGAGAAGGGCCAGCACGAGGGCCGCCAGTGCCACGAGCAGGCCGAGATCCTCCGCGGTCTCGACCGCCCGGCGGACGAGGTGCGTGTCGGCGATCTGCCGGCCGATGCCGAACTGGAATGCGGCACCGACGACGGCCGCGACGGCGAGCAGACCGGTCGTGGAGAACGGCGCATAGCGCACCCAGCTCACATCGAATCGCGCCACTTCTCGCGCGCTCGGGACGGGAGAGGCCGGCTCCCTCTCGGAGGATGTGGGGTGCTGCCCGGTCGCGAGGAGCGCTGCCCTCAGGTCGGGGACCGCGGTCATCGGCAGGCCGTTGAGCTCGAAGCGATTGCGGTCGCCTCCCGAGCTCTGACCCGTGCCGATCTTCACGACGGCGAGCCCGAGCAGGCGGTGCAGAACTCGCTGTTCGACGTCCACCGAGCGGATGCGGCTGCGGGGGATCGACAGTTCGCGACGGTGCAGCAGGCCGCGGCGCAGTTCCACGTGGACGGGCCCGACCCGGTAGGTGGTGGTGAACCAGCGCAGCATGCCGACGAGGACGAGTGCGGCGGCCGTGGCAAATCCCCAGACCGGGTTTCCGCTGGTGGTACCGATGATCAAGGATCCCGCGAGGACCGGCAGCAGTCGCAGGATCTCCTCGATCGGGTGGATCAGCAGCATGCGGCGGTCGAGGCGCGACCACGGCAGCTGTTCGTCCGCCGGGGCGTCGGAGGTGGTCGTCTCGCTCATGTCGCGTCCGTCTCGGTACCGGCCGCGAGAGCGGTCAGGCGAGCGACCGTCTCGTCGGCCACGGTGCTGTCGAGCGCGGCGATCTCCACCGCTCCCGCCGCGGAGGCGGTGGTGACGGTGACGGTGGCGAGACCGAGCCGGCGATCCAGGGGCCCACGTTCGGTGTCGACGGTCTGGATCCGGGAGATCGGCGCGACCCGGCGTTCCTGCGTCCACCAGCCCGAACGGGTGTAGACCGCGGTGTCGTCCATTTCCCAGCGATGCACGCGGAACCGCCAGATCGGTACCACCACGACGTGCAGCCCACCGAGAACGAGGGTGGCTGCTGCCGCAGCGATGTGCCACAGGGGTGCGCCGGGCGCGACGAGCACCCACACCCCCTGCGCGACGATCGGCGGGATCCACGCCAGGGCCGCGCTCGCGGCCCACAGCAGCCGTGCCTTCGGGCTCGGGCGCCAGGCAGGCTCCCGCACCGTCACGACCGGCCTCGTCGCAGGCCCGCCACCGACCGTCACTTCGTCGCCTTCCACCGCACCTCCTGCTCGACACGGACCCACGTCCGGTTCCACGCTAGGCTGGTCCCGTAAGCTCGGCCGGACTCGTCGCTTCCGAGGGTTCGGATCGGACCGTCCACAGGAGGAGATCGCCATGACGGAGTCGAATGCACTCGACATCGAGATCCAGTCCGACAACGATTCCGAGGCCGACCGGCTCGAACAGGCCATCCCCGTCTACGACGATCCTGCCGATGCCCTGCCGGCGGACGTGCCGCTCGAGGCCGACCCCGCCGACGCCTACGAGCAGCACCGCGAAATCCCCGTCGACGACGACTACCCGCACGAATAGACCCCGAGGTGGCATGGGGGTGGGGTTAGGCGCATGATCGGGCGCATGACCGATCCCGCAGACGACACCCCGCAGTCCGCGATGCTCCCGACCCCCGCCGTCCGTCCCGGGACCGCCTCGCGCTCCGCGGCACCGGTCCCGGCGACACCTTCGGGCATGCGTCGTGCGCTGCGTCGTGCTCGCGACGGAGTTTCTCTGAACGTCGACGAGGCAGCGGTCCTGTTGCAGGCGCGGGGGGCCGATCTCGAGGATCTCTGCGCGTCGGCAGCGCGGGTACGTGATGCCGGACTGGCCGCCGAGGGGCGCCCCGGCACGGTCACCTACTCGCGGAAGGTCTTCGTTCCGATCACCCGGCTGTGCCGGGACCGCTGCCACTACTGCACCTTCGTGACCGTGCCGGGCAAGCTCCGTGCCGAGGGGCGCGGCATGTATCTCGAACCGGACGAGATCCTCGACATCGCCCGGCAGGGAGCGGAACTCGGTTGCAAGGAGGCCTTGTTCACGCTCGGCGACCGGCCCGAGGATCGCTGGCCGGAAGCCCGGCAGTGGCTCACCGAGCGCGGATACGACTCGACGCTCGACTATGTGCGCGCGATGGCGATCCGTGTCCTCGAAGAGACCGGCCTGCTGCCGCATCTCAATCCCGGGGTGATGAGCTGGGCCGAGATCTCCCGGTTGAAGCCGGTGGCGCCGTCGATGGGCATGATGCTGGAGACGACCTCCGAGCGACTGTTCACCGAGAAGGGGCAGTGCCATCACGGCAGCCCCGACAAGGAGCCGTCGGTGCGCCTGCGGGTGCTCACCGACGCAGGCCGTCTCGCGGTGCCGTTCACCACGGGGATCCTCGTCGGGATCGGCGAGAACGTCACCGAGCGTGCCGAATCGATTCATGCGATCCGCAAGTCGCACAAGGCATTCGGTCACATCCAGGAAGTGATCGTCCAGAACTTCCGGGCGAAGGACGACACCGCGATGCGCGACGTCGACGACGCGGATCTCGACGAGTTCCTCGCGACGATCGCCGTCGCCCGGCTGATCCTCGGACCCGACATGCGCATCCAGGCCCCGCCGAACCTCGTCTCGCTCGACGAGTGCCGTGCTCTGCTCGGCGCCGGCGTCGACGATTGGGGCGGCGTCTCGCCGCTGACACCCGATCACGTCAACCCCGAACGCCCCTGGCCGAATCTCGACACGCTCGCGCGCCTGAGCGCGGAGGCCGGTTTCGAACTCACCGAACGTATCGCGGCGCAGCCGAAATACGTGCTGGCCGGGCAGCCGTGGATCGATCCGCGCATCACCGCCCACGTGCACGCTCTCGCGGACCCGCAGACCGGTCTCGCGCGGGAGGTGATCCCGTCCGGGCTGCCCTGGCAGGAACCCGACATCGACTGGGAGTCCTCGGGCCGCATCGACCTGAACTCCGAGATCGACGTGACCGGGCGGAACACCGCCCACCGGTCCGATCTGGGAAGTGCCTTCGGCGACTGGGAGACCGTGCGCGAACAGGTGCTCGCGCTCGGTACCTCCGCGCCGGTGCGACTCGACAGCGACGTGCTCTCGGCGCTGCGATCCGCCGAACGCGATCCCGGGGGGTGCTCCGATGCCGAGTACATCGCGCTCGCGAACGCCGACGGTGCCGGACTCGAAGCCCTCGTGGCGCTCGCCGACCAGTTGCGCCGCGACACCGTCGGCGACGACGTCACCTACGTCGTCAATCGGAACATCAACTTCACCAACATCTGTTACACCGGCTGCCGGTTCTGCGCATTCGCGCAGCGCAAGGGCGACGCCGACGCGTTCACGCTGTCGACGAGCGAAGTCGCCGACCGGGCGTGGGAGGCCCATGTGGCCGGCGCGACCGAGGTGTGCATGCAGGGCGGTATCGATCCGGAACTGCCGGTGACGGGTTATGCCGACCTCGTGCGTGCGGTCAAGGCCCGGGTGCCGTCCATGCACGTCCACGCCTTCTCCCCGATGGAGATCGTCAACGGCGTGGCACGCAGCGGGACGTCCATCCGCGACTGGCTCGTCGAACTCCGTGCGGCAGGACTGGACACGATTCCCGGCACCGCGGCCGAGATCCTCGACGACGAGGTGCGCTGGGTACTGACCAAGGGCAAACTTCCCACCGCGGAGTGGGTCGAGGTGATCACCACGGCGCACGAAGTGGGTGTGCGGTCGAGTTCGACGATGATGTACGGGCACGTCGATCAGCCGCACCACTGGGTCGGTCATCTGAACGTGCTCCGGGGGATCCAGGATCGTACGGGCGGTTTCACCGAGTTCGTGCTGCTGCCGTTCGTCCACCAGTCGTCGCCGCTGTATCTCGCCGGTGCGTCGCGTCCGGGGCCGACCATGCGCGACAACCGTGCCGCGCACGCGCTCGCCCGGGTCATGCTGCACGGCCGGATCGACAACATCCAGACCAGCTGGGTCAAGCTGGGTGTCGCGGGTACGCGGGCCATGCTCGAGGGCGGGGCCAACGACCTCGGTGGCACCCTGATGGAGGAGACCATCTCGCGGATGGCCGGTTCGCAGCACGGATCGGAGAAGACCGTCGCCGAACTCGTCGCGATCGCCGAGGGCATCGGCCGGCCCGCCCGTCAGCGGACCACGGCGTACACACCCATGGAGATCCCGTTGACCTCGCGCTGACCTCGGGCCACGAACCCGAGCGTGGTAGGGGACCCTTACTCCGAAGCGTTGCGGAGGGTCGGGGGATACTGGAGGACCGTGGGCGTCGAGAACGTCCCTTCGGCGAGGCCGCGCAGGTCGGCGGGCTGACAGAGAGGCAGGGAGAACAGCAGTGACGTACACGATTGCGGAACCGTGCGTGGACGTGTTGGACAAGGCATGCATCGAGGAATGCCCCGTCGACTGCATCTACGAGGGCGGTCGCATGCTGTACATCCACCCCGACGAGTGCGTCGACTGCGGTGCGTGCGAGCCCGTGTGCCCCGTCGAAGCGATCTTCTACGAGGACGACGTTCCGGACGAGTGGTCCGAGTACGTCAAGGCGAACGTCGACTTCTTCAACGATCTCGGCTCGCCCGGCGGTGCCGCGAAGCTCGGCAAGGTCGACTACGACCCGCCCTTCGTCAAGAACCTCCCGCCGATGGGCGAGGAATAGACACCGGTGGCGATGGGACTGGTGGAGCAGTCGTGACCACACGTGTTCGCCGTTCGGTGGCGAAGAACCTGCCGGACTTCCCGTGGGATTCCCTGACCGCCGCCAAGGCCAAGGCCGCGGCGCATCCCGACGGACTCGTCAACCTCTCGGTGGGCACCCCGGTCGACCCGGTCGCGCCCGTCATCCGCGAGGCGCTCGTGTCGGTCGCCGAGGAACCCGGTTACCCGGCCACGCACGGAACCGTCGAACTCCGGCGTGCAGCAGTCGGTGCGCTCGAGCGCCGCTACGGCATCACCGGGCTGGACGAATCGGCGATCCTGCCGGCCATCGGCACGAAGGAGATGGTCGCCTGGCTGCCGTCTCTGCTCGGTCTCGGTGCCGACGATCTCGTCGTCATCCCCGAACTCGCGTACCCCACCTACGAGGTGGGCGGCCTGCTCGCCGGTACCCGCATCATCCGCGCCGACGGGCTCACCCGCCTCGGACCGGAGGGCGCCGCTCTGGTCTTCGTGAACTCGCCGTCCAATCCGACCGGCAAGGTGCTCGGGCTCGACCACCTGCGCAAGGTCGTCGAGTGGGCCCGCAGCCGGGACACGATCGTCGTCTCCGACGAGTGCTATCTCGGTCTCACCTGGGAAGGTGAGGCGCTGTCGATCCTGCACCCGAGCGTGTGCGACGGCGACCACACCAACCTGCTCGCCGTGCACTCGTTGTCGAAGACCTCGAACCTGGCGAGCTACCGGGCCGGTTTCGTCACCGGCGATGCCGACCTCGTGACCGACCTGCTCGAGGTCCGCAAGCATGCCGGCATGATGCTGCCGTTGCCGATCCAGGCGGCGATGACCGCGGCCCTGAACGACGACGAGCACGAGAACGCCCAGCGGGAGAAATACCGCAAGCGGCGTGAGGTGCTGCTCGCAGCGGTCCGCGGAGCGGGCTTCACCGTCGACCATTCGGGAGCGGGGCTCTATCTGTGGGCGACGCGCGGCGAGGAGTGCCGGGCGACCGTCGACTGGTTCGCCGACCGCGGGATCCTCGTGGCTCCCGGTGAGTTCTACGGTCCCGGTGGAGTCCAGCACGTCCGGATCGCGCTCACCGCGAGCGACGCCGACATCGCTGCTGCCGCCGCACGGTTGACCTGATCGCATGCGCGGTCGGGCCGATCTCCGGCCCCCACGCCGGTAGATTGGCCCCGTGAGTTCGTCCGGTGAGGATCCGCGTCTGTGGGTGCTCTACGTCGCCGCGGTGGCGATCGCCGCGGTGAGCGCGTCGCGCTCGTACGCAGGGAGCGGTACGCGTGCGGCGGCCCGGTCGTTCTGGTGGCCTCCGCCCGTCGCGGCGACCGTGCTGTGGGCGGTGGTCGCGACGGCGTCGCTGGCCCGGCTGATCTTCCCCGGCCTGCTCGATACCTTCCGGCGGCAACCGGTGCGCACGCGCGACGCGGGGGAGTGGTGGCGCGTCCTCACCGCCGGCTTGATCGAGGACGGCGGGGTGCTGCTCACCGCGGTGAATCTCGTCCTGCTCGCGGTGGTCGCCGTGGCGATCGTCCGGGTGTGGGGGTGGCACCGCGCGATCGGGCTGTTCGTGCTCGGTCAGATTCTCTGGGGACTGTTCACGACCTTCGTCTTCCCGTCGACCGGAGCGGGGACGACGGGGGCGACACTCGCGGCCGCCGCGACCCTCGCGGGATTGTGGCCGGTGGTCGGAGCGTCACGAGGGTCGCTCGTCGCGGCCGCCGCGACATTCGTCCTCGGCGTGGTGCTCGTGGTCCTCGACGACGCACACGGTGTGGCGATCCTGATCGGCATGCTGCTCGGCGCGGTTCTGGCCACCGTGCTCCCCCCGGCGGGACTCGCACGAACGGCGGGATCCGCAGCGCCCAGCGACATCCGGACCTGACGCCTCGTCAGCGGTGCGACGGCGATATGGGATCGTGTCTGCTGTGTCTGCACTGCTTCGTTCGCTGAACCCGCTGGCCGTCGCCCGTGGTGACGATCTCCCGGACGCCGTCCGCATCGACGGCCGGACCCTCTCCTGCAGCGATCTGCTCGGCGCTGCCACCGCGGTCGCGGCGCGGGTGGCGCGGGCGGATCGGGTGGCCGTCCTCGCGACGCCGAGCGCGACCACCCTCGTGGCCGTGGTGGGCGCACTGCTGGCCGGGACGACGGTGGTGCCGGTGCCGCCCGACTCGGGACCCGCCGAACTCGCCCACATCCTGAAGGATTCGGGTGCGCAGGCCTGGCTCGGCCCGATTCCCGGGGTGCAGCATCCCGATGTGCCCGAGCTGCCGAGCATTCCGGTCCGGTTGCACGCCCGCGACTGGCACCATCTGCCCGAACCGCATCCGTCGGGCATCGCGTTCGTGCTCTACACCTCCGGCACCACCGGGGCTCCCAAGGGGGTGTTGCTCAGCCGGCGGGCGATCGCCGCAGGTATCGATGCCCTCGCCGAGGCGTGGGAGTGGACCTCGCGCGACACGCTGGTGCATGGTCTTCCGCTCTTCCACGTCCACGGGCTGGTGCTCGGGGTGGTCGGCGCGCTGCGGGTCGGGAGCAGGCTGGTCCACACCGGCAGGCCGACGCCGCAGGCATATGCGGAAGCCGGGGGCTCTCTGTACTTCGGGGTGCCGACCGTGTGGGCCCGCATCGCCGAGGACGAGGAGTCGGCGCGCGCACTGAGCGGCGCGAGGTTGCTCGTCTCGGGCAGTGCACCGCTGCCCGTGCCGGTCTTCGAGCGGTTGCGTGAACTGACGGGCCTGGTGCCGATCGAGCGCTACGGCATGAGCGAGACGATGCTCACCCTCAGTACCAGGGTCGACGGTGAGCGCCGGCCCGGCTGGGTCGGCACGCCTGTGGCGGGAGTCGAGACCCGGTTGCGCGACGAGCAGGGACGCGAGGTACCCCACGACGGGGAGAGCATCGGGGTGTTGCAGGTCCGCGGGCCGATGTTGTTCGACGGATATCTGAACAGGCCGGAGGCGACCGCTGCGGCGTGGACGGAGGACGGGTGGTTCGTCACCGGCGACGTGGCCGTGATCGACGAGGACGGATTCCACCGCATCGTGGGCCGGGAATCGACCGATCTGATCAAGACGGGCGGCTTCCGGGTGGGTGCGGGAGAGATCGAAACCGTGCTGCTCGGACATCCCTCGGTGCGGGAGGTGGCCGTGGTGGGCCTGCCGGACGACGATCTCGGGCAGCGGATCGCAGCCTTCGTGGTGCCGTCTGCGGCCGATCTGCGGATCGACGAGGACGAGTTGATCAATCTTGTCGCGCAACAACTGTCGGTGCACAAGCGCCCCCGGGAGGTGCGTGTGGTGGGGGCTCTCCCGCGCAACGCGATGGGCAAGGTGCAGAAGAAGCAGCTGAGCTGACGGGACGGGCTGCGACCGCCGGCGACGGGTTCGTGTTACGCGAACTTCACGGAAAATCGGCCGGAGGGGTTGCATGTGTCACACTGCGAGGCGGATTCTCTACAGCACTGCGTGTAGATCTACTTACTTCGATGGGGGTTCGAGGGATGTCTGTAACGGATCAGATCCGGGTAGCCGGGCACGATCGCCGGGGGGACGGTGATCGCGCACCGCTGTTCCTCGTGGACGGGAAACCCGCGTCCGTTCCGCTGCGGGACCTGCCGGCAGTCGCTCGTAAACTCGTCGCGCATTTCGCCGACAACGTGGCTCCGTGCTCGCTCCGGCCGGGGGAGTCGCTGCGCGGTGACGTCACCGAGGTGACCGTGCGATGCCTGCGCATCGCGATCCATCTTCTCGATTCGGGGGAACTGCCCTCCGACGCCGAACTCGCCGACCTGCGCAGCAGCGCCGCCCAGTGGGCCCGCGCGGGCTTCCGCCTCGAGTACATGCTCCGCATCTACCACGAGGGCATCAGACTCGGCTGGGAACTCGTCACCGACCGGGCCCGCGAGGGCGACGTCGTCTCCGTCTCCGACGCCTCACGTCTGTGGATGGCCCTGCTCGAGAAGGTCACCGTCGCCGCGACCACCGGTTTCGTCGCCGAACTCGATGCCATCCGGCGCGAACGCGACGTCGCGGCGCAGGAACTGGTCACCGCGATGCTCAGCGGCCACGACGCGGCCGCGGTCGCGCAACGCTCGGGTCTCGTACTCGCCGACACGTACACGGTGCTCGCGGTCTCGCTGACGCGTCACCCCGACGAACGCAACCCACACGTGCGTCCGGAGGTCGTCGCGCGTCGTACGCTTCGCCGCGTCGAGACCGAACTCGAGGCGATCTGCGAGGGACGCCACCTCGCGATGCTCGGGCCCGAAGGGGGGACCGTGCTGCTGCCCGACTCGCCCGGCACGGAGGCGATCGAGAACTTCCGGCAGCGTCTCGAGACCGTCGCGGGGGTCTCCCTCGCGATCGCACTCGTGCACGCTCCCGTGCGGGAGGTGCCCGCCGCGGCGAAGCAGGCCCACGAGCTGCTCGATCTCGTGCGGCGCCTCGGCCGCCCGGTCGGTGCGTACGGTATGCAGGACCTCGCGCTCGAATACCAGCTCACCCGCCCCGGACCTGCTCGTCGTCATCTCGCGCGCGTGCTCGATCCGCTCGACGATTCGCCCGAACTCGTCGAGACGCTCGAAACCCACATCGCCCACGACCTCAGCCGTCAGCTCACGGCCCGCACCCTGCACGTCCACGCGAACACGGTCGACTACCGGCTCAAGCGGGTCGCGCAGCTCACCGGATTCGATCCGACCCGGCCGTCGGGACTGCGGCAACTGCAAGCCGCGCTCATCGCACGCCGGCTCGAGCAGGAGAGCGTCGAACACGCCTGACATCACGGCGGATTCGTCCTCCGTCGGGCACGCGGCCGATATCATCGGTCGTGGGCGTCGACGGCGTCACCAGGGCGAGTGCGAGGGGACCGGCGCATGGCGGGGGAGTCCGGGACGTCCGAATCGGGTCCGCCGAACCGTGAGGGGGCGGCCCGGCGGGGCGAACCGTCCGGTGTGCAACAGGGCCGCGTCGCGCGCTGGTTCGTCGCGGCGGCCGTTCTCGTTCTCGTTCTCGCATCGGCGTCGGCCGTTTTTCTCGTCATGGAAGAGCGGAACGACTGCGACGGAGTCGAGCGCTACACCGTGGCGGTGTCCTCCGATTTCGCACCGGTGATCTCGGAGATCGCCGGCGGCATCGGATGTGTCGCCTTCGAGGTGGTCGAACAGGAACCGGGGGAGGTGTCGGCACGGCTCGGAGCCGACCACGTGCCGGATCTCTGGATCCCCGCTGGTGGCTGGTGGGCTTCGTGGGCGGGCAGGACCGCGACCGGTCCCGTCCGCACGGTGTCGACGCCTCTCGCCACGACGCCGCTCGTGCTCGCGGGCGTGTCGGGAGATGTCGAACCGGTGTCCGACTGGCGGGCGGCGCTGTCCGTCCCCGATCTCGTCTTCGGGAATCCCCTCAGATCCGGTCCTCCGGCAGGCGCCATCCGGGCCGTCCTGGCCGAGGCTGCCGACGACCCCGTCGCGATCGGCACGGTGCGCCCGATCATGGCACCCCTGGCCGAACAGGAGCGGCTCCGGGAGGAGGAAGTGCCGGTCGGTTCACACTTGCTCGAACAGATCTCCGCGAGTGGCGGGACGGCCGTGAGCACAGAACAGCAGGTCGACACCTTCCGCCGGATCCGCGAGGACGATCTCGGTACCGCAGTGCCCGCCACCGGCACGCTGCTCGTGGACTATCCACTCGTCGTGACGGCCCGAGGGGAGCGGCACGATCAGGCGTCCGCCGCTGCGGCGGTCCTCACGGAGGCTCTGCACGCCGGCCGGGGACTCGACCGGCTGGCGCGGCACGGATTCCGGGACGGGGGCGGGCGGGCGCTCCCCGACGATCGCGGCGTGGGTCCCGTCCCCGTCCTGGCCCTGCAGGACGAGAGTGTCCACAGGGAGGCGATGGATGTGTGGGCCCTGCAGGCGCTGTCCGTCCGCACCCTCTTCGCGGTGGACGTCTCTGCGTCGATGAACCGCGACGTCGGGGATGCGAGCCGTATCGACCTGGTCCGGCGCGCCACGCTGGCCGCCAACGACGTTCTCCCGGAGAGCATGGCGGCCGGCCTGTGGTTCTTCGGCGGGGGAGTGGGTGGCGAGGAGCATGTCGAGGCGGCACCGATACGACGCTTCGACTCGACGGCCGAGGGGCGCACCCACCGCAACGAACTCACTTCGCTGCTCGCGAGCACGGCCGGGACGAACGACGAGAACACGGAGCTCTACGACACGACCCTGGCCGCCTTCCGGCACGTACAGAACGGTTACGACCCGCGGGCGGCCCACAGCGTGGTCGTGGTGACGGACGGTACCGACACCGGCTCGGAGATCTCGAAGGAAGAACTGCTCGAGACGCTGAGGACCGAGGCGGACCCGTCCCGGCCGGTACGGGTGGTCACGATCGCGCTCGGTGAGAACGTCGACTCCGCGACACTCGAGCAGATCGCAGCGGTGACCGGAGGGACCGCCTACCGGACGAGCGACCCGCTCGACATCACGAATCTCGTGCTCACGGCACTTGCTGACCGGACCGGCCGCTGACGACCGGATCGTGGGTCCGGTGCCAGAGCACCCCCAGCAGAGTGATGATCACGAACAACACGAAGGTCGAGGCGAGCTGTACCCGGGCCGCGCTGTCGGAGAGCATCAAGGCGATGAAACCGATGAGCAGCGCGAGCGTGAACCAGCTGAGATAGGGGAACAGCCACATGCGCAGGCGCAGGGTGCCCTCCTGCTCGAATCTGCGGCGCAGCCGCAGGTGCGAGACGACGATGAACAGCCAGATCGCGATCAGCGCGGAACCGACGGCATTGAGCAGGATGCCGAGGATCGTGTCGGGCAGCAGCCAGTTGAGCCACACGCTCACGAAGCCGAAGAACACCGAGACGAGCACGGCGTTGCGGGGCACACCGTGGTGTGTGAGCTTGCTCAGCCATGCGGGGCCGTCGCCCCCGCGTGCCAGTGAATAGGCCATGCGCGAGGTGCCGTAGACGTTGGCGTTGAACGCCGACAGCAGCGCGATCACCACGACGAGTTCCATGAAGCCGGAGACATAGGGGAGGCCGGCGATGTCGAGAACCGAGACGAAGGGTGACGTGTCTCCGCTCGCTGCGGTCCACGGCAGCACGAGCACCATGATCGAGATCGAGCCGAGGTAGAAGATCGAGATGCGCCAGACGACGCTGCGCACCGCGGTGGCGATGGACCGTTCCGGATCCTTCGATTCGGCCGCGGCGATCGTGACGATCTCGATGCCACCGAACGCGAAGGCCACCGCGAGCAGGCCCGCCGCGATGCCGGCGAGGCCGTTGGGAGCGAATCCGTCGCCGTCACCGAGCAGATGGGTGGTGCCGACGGGTTCGGTTCCGGGCAGCAGGCCGAAGACGAGCAGGACGCCGATCACCAGGAAGGCGACGATGACCGCGACCTTCAGGGCCGCGAACCAGAATTCGAACTCGCCGAAATTGGCCACCCGCGCCAGGTTGACGATCGCGAAGAAGGTGACGAAGACCAGCGCGACCACCCATTGCGGTACGCCCGGTAGCCACGACTGGACGATCGCGGAGGCGCCGGTGATCTCGACACCGAGCACCATGATCAGCATGAACCAGTAGAGCCAGCCCATCGAGAAGCCGGCCCAGCGCCCGATGCCGATGCGCGCGTAGTGCGAGAACGACCCGCTGACCGGCAGCGCCGCGCCCATCTCGCCGAGCATGCGCATGACGAAGATGATCATGACGCCGGCGAGCAGATACGACACGATGATCGCCGGACCGGCCGCGGCGATACCCACACCGGAACCGAGGAACAGGCCCGCGCCGATGGCGGACCCGAGTCCCATCATGGTCAGATGGCGTACCTTCAGGCCGCTCCCGAGGTGCTCGACGTCGGGGGCGGGCTGCTGGGCTTCACTCACGGGTTCTCGGTTTCCAGTCGTCGGCGTGGGGTCTAGTCGTTGGCGTGCAGAGCCGCGTTCAGCTCGACTCCGCTGCCCTTGTTCGGCACGACCTCGACCGCGCCGCTCACGGAATTACGGCGCAGCAGCAGGTTGGAGGCTCCGCTGAGGGTCGCGGCCTTGACCACCGTGCCGTCCGGGCCGGTGACCTTGGTGCCTGCGGTCACGTACAGGCCGGCCTCGACGATGCAGTCGTCGCCGAGGGAGATCCCCACGCCGGCGTTCGCGCCGAGCAGGCAGCGCTTGCCCACGGAGATGACCTCCTTGCCGCCACCGGACAGGGTGCCCATGATGGATGCGCCACCACCGACGTCGGAGCCGTCGTCGACGACGACACCTGCAGAGATGCGGCCCTCGACCATCGAGCTGCCGAGCGTGCCGGCATTGAAGTTGACGAAGCCCTCGTGCATCACGGTGGTGCCGGATGCGAGGTGCGCGCCGAGCCGCACCCGGTCGGCGTCGGCGATGCGGACACCCGAGGGGACGACGTAGTCGACCATGCGCGGGAACTTGTCGACCCCGAAGACGGTGACCGGCCCGCGGATGCGCAGACGCGAGCGCACGGTCTCGAAGTTGTCGACCGCGCACGGGCCGTAGTTGGTCCACACGACATTGGCGAGCAGGCCGAAGATGCCGTCCAGGTTGAGGCCGTGCGGGCGGACGAGCCGGTGCGACAGCAGGTGGAGGCGCAGGTACGCGTCGTGGGTGTCGACCGGGGGCTTCGACAGGTCGGCGATGTCGGTGCGGACCACGACCTGCTCGACCTCACGGGCTTCGTCGGTGCCGGCGAGGAGGGCCAGGTCGGACGGGATGTCGGTGCCCTCGAGGCGGGTCGTTCCGGTCTCGCTCCGGTCGCCGAGGGTGGGGGCGGGATACCACGTGTCGAGGACGGTGCCGTCCTCCGTGATGTTCGCGATGCCTACTGCCGATGCTCCGTGTGCACTCACGGGTGAGAAGCGTACGCGAGCCGCTCTCGAGCCTGTCTCCGCCCTGAAAAAATCGTGGGTGCGGTCTGCGGTGGCCACCGGTTTCGTATCGTGCACATATGCCCGTACCGCAGCTGGACCTGCACGCCGACCCCGTCGAACTGACCGCCGCGCTCGTCGACATCCCGAGTGTGTCCCAGGACGAGGCGCTCATCGCCGACGCCGTGGAAACTGCCTTGCGGGAGCAGACCGACGGTTTCGAGATCGTGCGCTCCGGCAACTGTGTCCTCGCGCGGACGAACCGGGGCCTCGGCAGCCGCGTACTGCTCGCCGGGCATCTCGACACGGTGCCGATCGCCGACAATGTGCCCTCCCGGCGCGAGGGCGACCTGCTGTGGGGGTGCGGTACCTCCGACATGAAGGCCGGCGACGCGGTGTTCCTCCACCTCGCCGCGACCGTCACCGACCCGGCCCACGATCTGACGATCGTGATGTACGACTGCGAGGAGATCGCCGCGTCGTTCAACGGGCTCGGACGTATCGAGACCGAGCTGCGCGACTGGCTCGACGCGGACGTCGCGATCCTGGGCGAGCCCACCGCGGGCGAGATCGAAGCGGGATGCCAGGGCACGCTGCGGGTACGGATCACCACCGACGGGGTGCGGGCACACTCGGCGCGCTCCTGGCTCGGCGACAACGCGATCCACAAACTCGCACCGGTCCTCGAACGACTGTCGCGGTACGAGGCCCGATCGGTCGACATCGACGGCTGTGTCTATCGGGAAGGCCTGTCCGCCGTCCGCATCGAGGGTGGCATCGCGGGGAACGTCGTGCCGGACGCGGCGGCGATCGACGTGAACTTCCGGTTCGCTCCCGATCGCAGTCCCGACGAGGCGCTCGCACACGTCCGGGAGGTCTTCGACGGGCTCGGGATCTCGATGGAGCTCACCGACATGTCGCCGGGCGCGCTCCCGGGACTGTCCAACCCGGCGGCGGCCGCGCTCGTCGAGGCCGCAGGCGGGCGATTCCGCGCCAAGTACGGCTGGACCGACGTCTCGCGATTCGCGGCCCTGGGTATTCCGGCGGTCAATTACGGACCGGGTGATCCGAATCTCGCCCACAAGCGTGACGAGCACGTCGAGGTCGGGCGTATCACCGAGGTGACCTCCGTCCTGCGCACCTATCTCACCCGCTAGCCTGACCGCCATGTCCGGCGAGAAGTCCTCCGACGGCGGTTCCCGCCGCGAGATCGTGCAGCGCGGACCGGTGCAGCTGCGCGGTGAGCTGGCCCGTGAGGTGACGACGATGGATCAGCGGTTGCTCGATCGTCGTGGGCCGTCCGACTGGGTGCACACCGATCCGTGGCGGGTCCTCCGGATCCAGAGCGAGTTCGTCGAAGGTTTCGGTGCTCTCGCCGAGATGCCCCGCGCGGTGGCGGTCTTCGGGTCGGCGCGCACTCCGGCCGGTGATCCCGAATACGAGATCGGCCGCGAACTCGGGGCCGCGCTCGTCGCCGCCGGTTATGCCGTCGTCACCGGTGGTGGTCCGGGCGCGATGGAGGCGGCGAACCGGGGCGCGAGCGAGGCCGGGGGATTCTCGGTGGGTCTGGGGATCGAGCTGCCGCTCGAACAGGGGCTCAACGAGTGGGTCGATCTGGGACTCAACTTCCGGTACTTCTTCGCGCGCAAGACGATGTTCGTGAAGTACTCGCAGGCGTTCGTCTGCCTGCCGGGTGGTTTCGGTACTCTCGACGAGTTGTTCGAAGCCTTGACCCTCGTGCAGACCCGGAAGATCACGCAGTTCCCGATCGTGCTGTTCGGTTCCGAGTACTGGAGCGGCCTGGTGGGATGGCTGCGCGACACCCTCGTCCGGGGCGGCAAGATCTCGCCCGGCGATCTGGATCTGCTGTTCGTCACCGACAGCGTCGAGGAGACCGTGGACATCATCCTCGAGGCTCATCGGGGCGAAGACGAGAACGAACTGTACGGCCAGGAGGGTGGATGGTGACCGAACCGCTGACGGTGTGTGTGTACTGCGCGTCGGGTCCTGTGGAGGCACAGTTCCTCGAACTCGCGTCCGCGGTGGGCACCGAGATCGGCCGACGGGGCTGGCAGCTGGTCTCCGGTGGCGGCAACGTGTCGATGATGGGTGCGATCGCCGAGGCGGCCCGGGCGGCCGGCGCGCGCACGATCGGTGTCATCCCCAAGGCACTCGTGCACCGGGAGGTCGCGGACGTCGACGCCGACGAGCTGATCGTCACGGAGACCATGCGCGAGCGCAAGCGCATCATGGAGGATCGCGCCGACGCGTTCCTCACACTGCCCGGTGGAATCGGAACTCTCGAGGAGTTGTTCGAGACGTGGACCGCGGGGTATCTCGGTATGCATGAGAAGCCCGTCGTGCTGCTCGACCCGGTCGGTCACTTCGACGGTCTGCTCGCGTGGCTCGAGTCGATGGTCGACACGGGCTTCGTGGCGCGCCGCGCGCTCGACGGTCTCGCGGTCACCACCGAGCTCGGCGCCGCACTCGACCGCTGCGCCGCGCCGTATGCAAAGGTCTGAGGGTTCCGCTTTTACCGCAGTCTTATCTACTCTTCGGTAAGTTCGGGGGAACACCGTGGGTTTCGCCGAACCCGCCGTTCCCCGACGTCGCCGTGAGGAAGCCGAAGTGACCACTCGATCCACTCGAGACAGTGCCCCCGTCGTGTCCCTGCCCGGGCTCGTGTCGAAACTGCCCCGGATGGCTGCCGACCTCCCCATCGTGCTGCGCGGTGCGGCCGGGATGACCAGGAAGCCGCACGCTCGCGAGACGATCGGATCGGTCTTCCAAAAGCTCGCCGAACGGCATCCCGAGCGGCTCTTCCTGCGCTTCGACGGCGATTCCCTGAGTTACGGCGAGGCCAACGCCCGGGTCAACCGGTACGCCTCGGTGCTCGCCGATCGGGGCGTGCGGACCGGCGACGTCGTCGGCATCCTCATGGGCAACAGGCCCGAGACGCTGCTGCTCGCACTGGCAACGGTCAAACTCGGCGCGGCAGCCGGAATGCTCAACGTCAACCAGCGCGGCGAGGTACTCGAACACAGCCTGTCGCTGCTGGACAGCACCGTTCTGGTGGTCGGGGAGGAATGCGAGGACGCGGTCCGATCCCTCGGTGGAGAACCGCAGGCGGGAACGGTACTGCGCCTCGAGGAACTCGACGCCCTCGCCCGTGACGCCGACTCGTCGGATCCCGCCGTCACTGCGGAACTGCGGGCCTCCGAGACCGCCTACTACATCTTCACGTCCGGCACGACGGGCCTGCCGAAGGCCAGCCGGATGACCCACTTCCGGTGGCTGAAGTCCATGTCGGGACTCGGCAGCCTCGGCGTGCGCCTACGTCGCGACGACGTCCTGTACTGCTGCCTGCCGCTCTACCACAACAACGCCCTCACGGTCGCGTTGTCGTCCGTGCTCGCCGCGGGCGCCGGCTTCGCGCTCGGCCGGAAGTTCTCGGCATCCAACTTCTGGGACGATGCGCAGAACAACGGCGCGACCGCATTCATCTACATCGGCGAGATCTGCCGTTATCTGCTCAACCAGCCGGTACGCGAGGACGACGACCGCCGCGGCATCCGTCTCGCCGTGGGCAACGGTCTGCGCGCCGAACTGTGGGACGAATTCACCGAACGTTTCGGTATCGACCGCGTCGCGGAGTTCTACGGCGCCAGCGAGTGCAACATCGCCTTCATCAACGCGCTCGACCAGAAGCGCACGGCCGGGATCTGCCCGCTGCCCTACGCCGTCGTCGAATACGACCCGGACTCCGGGCAGGCCGTCCGGGGCGAGGACGGCCGATTGCGCAAGGTCCGTCGCGGCGAGGTGGGCCTGCTGCTCGCGAAGGTCACCTCCCGCGCGCCCTTCGACGGTTACACAGATCCCGAGGCGACGGAGAAGAAGTTGCTGCGCGATGCGTTCTCCGACGGGGACGTGTGGTTCGACACCGGCGACCTCGTCCGCCACCAGGGCTACATGCATGTCGCCTTCGTCGACCGTCTCGGCGACACCTTCCGCTGGAAGGGAGAAAACGTCGCCACCACGCAGGTCGAGGCCGCTGTCTCGTCGCACGAGACGGTCGCCGAGGTCGTCGTCTACGGCGTCGAGATCGAGGGCGCCGACGGGCGTGCCGGGATGGCCGCGGTCACGCTGAAGGAGGGTGTCGAACTCGACGGCGCGGCACTGGCGAAGACCCTGCACAGCGCGTTGCCCGACTACGCCGTACCGCTCTTCGTCCGCATCGTCGAGGAGCTCGAGTACACGACGACCTTCAAGAGCCGGAAAGTCGAACTGCGCAAGCAGGGATACTCCGAGACCGGTGAGGACGACCTGTACGTACTCGCGAGTCGCGGCGAAGGTTACCGGCCGATCTTCGACGGATACGTCGACGGCGTCGCGCGGGGTGAATTGCCCGGCCGCTGAACATGTCAGGATGGGACCATGAGCGGCCCCGCGACCGACGTCCACGAGCCCACCCCTGTGACCCGTCCGGGTCCGGCACCGTCCACGCTGTGCGGACGTCCCGTCGCGACCGACCGGGCGCTCGTCATGGCCATCGTCAACCGCACACCCGACTCGTTCTACGACCGGGGCGCGACCTTCGAGGACGCCGCCGCACTCGCCGCGGTCGACCGTGCGGTGGCCGAGGGTGCGGACATCGTGGACATCGGCGGGGTGAAGGCCGGTCCCGGCGAGGTGGTCGACAGTGACGAGGAGATCCGCCGTGTCGTGCCGTTCGTCGCGGCCATCCGGGAGCGGTATCCGGACGTTCTCGTCAGCGTGGACACCTGGCGCAGCGAGGTCGCCCGGCGCGCGGTGGGTGAAGGCGCCGATCTGATCAACGACACGTGGGCCGGTGCCGATCCCGGCCTCGTCGCGGTCGCCGCCGAACTCGGCGCGGGCATCGTCTGCTCCCACACCGGAGGTGCCGTCCCCCGTACCCGGCCGCATCGGGTGCGCTACCGGAACATCGTCGACGACGTCGTGGAGGAGGTCGTCGCGGCTGCCGATGCCGCGGCGCGCGCCGGGGTGGCGAGCGACTCGATCCTCATCGATCCGACCCACGATTTCGGAAAGAACACCCATCACGGGCTCGCTCTGTTGCGGCACGTGGACGTTCTTGTAAAAAGCGGGTGGCCTGTGCTGATGGCGCTGAGCAACAAGGACTTCGTGGGTGAGACTCTGGGGGTCGAACTCGCCGACCGGTTGGAGGGCACATTGGCAGCGACAGCATTGGCCGCAGCGGCGGGCGCACGGATGTTCCGGGTACACGAGGTGGCGGCCACTCGTCGGGTGGTCGACATGGTGGCGGCGATCGCGGGCACCCGCCCGCCCGCCCGCACCGTGAGGGGGCTGGCATGAGCGCACCGGCCCGCACCTGGAGCGAGGCGAACAGCTGGGATCGGCCGTCCTGGACGATCGGCGAACTCGAGCGGGCGAAGGCCGGTCGCACCGTGACCGTCGTGCTTCCCGCCCTGAACGAGGAGGGCACCGTCGCGGGAGTGATCGACACGATCCGGCCCCTGCTCGGTGGTCTCGTGGACGAACTCGTGGTGCTCGACTCGGGATCGACCGACGACACCGCGGCGCGGGCGCATGCGGCCGGGGCGCGTGTCCTCTCCCGTGAGGAGGCGGTCCCGGGGATCGAGCCGGTCCCCGGCAAGGGGGAGGTGCTGTGGCGGTCGCTCGCGGCGACCTCCGGAGACCTCATCGCGTTCGTCGACTCCGATCTCATCGACCCGGATCCGGCATTCGTGCCGAAACTGCTCGGGCCGTTGCTGCTCGGCGACGGGGTCCACCTCGTCAAGGGTTACTACCGCCGTCCGTTGCGTACCGCCGGCAGCGAGGACGCGCACGGCGGCGGACGGGTCACCGAACTCGTCGCGCGCCCTCTGCTCGCGGCGTTGCGACCGGAGTTGACGTGCGTTCTGCAACCGCTCGGCGGTGAGTACGCGGGTACCCGGGAACTGCTGCAGTCCGTTCCGTTCGCTCCCGGTTACGGGGTGGAGATCGGCTTGCTGCTCGACACCTACGAGCGGTTCGGTCTCCATGCGATCGCTCAGGTCAATCTCGGTGTCCGCAAGCATCGCAACCGCCCGCTGTCCGAACTCGGTGCCATGAGCCGGCAGATCGTGGGCACGATGCTGGCCCGCTGCGGGATTCCCGATTCCGGGGCCCCGCTGACCCAGTTCCTGGTGGACGGCGATGCGTTCGTTCCGTTCGACACCGCCGTCGACCTCACGGACCGTCCGCCGATGGTGACCGTCACCGGCTGAGGCTGCTCACCGGCCCCGGTGTCGGTGATCCGTGCCAAGATCGGAGCATGCTCACGGTTCTGCTGTACGTGCTCGTGATGGCGGCTGTCGCCGCCGTGCTGTTCTTCGTCGCGAGCGCCGTCTTCGGACGTGGTGAGACCTTGGCACCGCTGCCGCCGGGGACCACGGTCACGGTGTTGCCCGCCTCGGACGTCACGGGAACGGACATCCGCGACCTGCGATTCCAGCAGACCTGGCGGGGTTACAAGATGAGCGAGGTCGACTGGGCGCTCGATCGTCTCGCTCGCGAGGTCGACGATCTGCGCGGCCGGCTCGCCGAGGCCGAAGCTCAGGCCACCGGCGAGCCGGCCGCGGCGCGGGCCGCCGGAGATCCGGCGGGAGCGCACCCCGCCGGTGAGCCGCCGACCGAGAGATTCGAGACGCGGGACGTCCCGGGCCCCGCCTCGGCGGATCCGTCCGGCACCGGTGGGGAGCCCCGATGACCGACGACGGCCGTGTGCGGTGCCCGTGGGCGGTGGACGGTCCCGGCTCGTCGCTCTACCGCGGCTATCACGATTACGAGTGGGGGCGCCCGCTGCACGGGCGCGACGAGATGTTCGAGCGACTGTCCCTCGAAGCATTCCAGTCGGGCCTGTCGTGGCTGACGATCCTGCGCAAGCGGGACGCCTTCCGGGCAGCCTTCCGCGGGTTCGACGTGGACGCGGTGGCCCGCTTCACGGAGGCCGACGTCGAGCGTTTGCTCACCGACGCCGGCATCGTGCGCAACCGCCGCAAGATCGACGCGGTGATCGCGAACGCGCGGGCCGTGCTCGCGCTCCCCACCGACCTCGACAGCCTGTTGTGGTCGTTCGCACCCCCACGACGCGCGCAACGCCGGGAGACCGTCGAGTCGGTTCCTGCGGTGACGCAGGAGTCCACGTCGATGGCACGTGAGCTCAAGCGGCTCGGCTTCCGATTTGTGGGCCCTACCACTGCATATGCGCTGATGCAGGCCACCGGAATGGTCGACGATCACCTGGCCTCGTGCTGGGTTCCGCCCGTGTCGGACGGCCCGGAGCAGGCCCTTACCCAGGAGTCAGCTACGCGGCCGTAATCCGGATAGGGAAGAATGAGACGGTGCGCGTCGCCGCGAACGGCGATGCAACCACACGGTAACCCACGCGCCCGGCGGTCGGGTGCAGATTTGGAGGGAGCAGAGGATGGCGGCCATGAAGCCCCGGACCGGGGACGGTCCCCTCGAAGCAACCAAAGAGGGACGAGGAATCGTCATGAGGGTTCCACTCGAGGGCGGCGGACGTCTGGTCGTCGAGCTCACGCCGGAAGAGGCTGCGGCACTCGGCGACGAACTCAAGAGTGTCACCAGCTGATCGGCCCCTCTCAGGGCACTCCGGGCCCCGCGCTCTCCGGTGCGCGGGGCCCGGTGCCGTCCTGAGTGCGCAGCGGCCCGGACACCGCCTGCCACATACTCCGGGGGAGGCGCGATGCTCGCGGACGTGATCGATCTGCTCGCGTGCCCTCATTGCGAGTCCTCCCTCGACCTCGACGACCGGGTCGTGATGTGCGACCGCGGGCACAGCTTCGACGTCGCACGCCAGGGTTATGTCTCACTGCTCGCCGGCGGTTCGACCCCGTTCACCGGGGACACCGCCGAGATGATCGCTGCCCGCGCCGAATTCCTCGGTGCCGGACACTACGACCCCATCCGCCGTGCCGTGGCCGACGCGTGTGCGGACACCGTCTCCGGTCCGTCCGCGCGCATTCTCGAAGTCGGTGCGGGCACCGGGCAGTATCTCGCCTCCGTGCTCGACGCGATCCCGGCGGCGCGGGGCATCGGTCTCGACGTCTCCAAACCGGCGGTGCGCCGTATCGCTCGCAGTCATCCCCGTGCGGGCGCGATCCTCGCCGATGCGTGGCAGCGACTGCCCGTGCGCTCGGGGTCCCTGACGCATGTGCTGTCGGTCTTCGCGCCCCGCAACGCGGCCGAGAGTCACCGCGTCCTCGTGCCGGGAGGTGTGCTCGTCGTCGTCACACCCGGTCAGGAGCATCTCCGGGAGCTGGTCTCGCTGCCCGGAATGGTGAGCGTGGACGACCGGAAGACCGAACGTCTGTCCTCGGCGCTGTCCGGCCGGTTCGACCGCGCCGGAAGGGCGGATGTGCGGTACACGGCAGTGCTGCCGCGCGACGCGCTGGCTCTCGTCGCCGGGATGGGTCCGTCGGCCCATCACCTGGCGTCCGACCGGCGGGCGCAGTTGCTCGCCGACCTGCCGGATCCGTTCGAGGTGACGGTCTCGGTGTCGGTCTCGGTCTGGAAACGCGACGACACGGTCTCTGCGCACGCACCCGACGAGGGATGACGCGGGTCAGTGCCCCGTGATGACGCCCTGGTAGACGGCTACGGTCTGCCGGGCGATCTGCGCCCACGAGAACTCGGAGATCGCGCGGTCGCGACCGGCGCGACCCCAGCGCGCGGCCCGTTCGACATCCTTGGCGACTTCGTCGATCGCCTCGGCGAGGGCGCGTTCGTAGGCCTCGGAGTCGAAGGCGTCGTAGTGGACGAGACGACCGGTCACCCCGTCCTGGACGACCTCCGGGATTCCGCCCACGTCCGACGCCACGACCGCCGTTTCGCACGCCATGGCCTCGAGGTTGACGATCCCCAGCGGCTCGTAGATCGAAGGACACACGAACACCGTTGCTGCCGAGAGCAGCTCACGAATCGACTCGGTGGGCAGCATCTCCCGTACCCAGTGCACACCGTCGCGTGCGTCCTGGAGAGCGGCCACCGCGCGCTCGGTCTCGGCCGCGATCTCGGGTGTGTCGGGCGCGCCCGCGCACAGCACGAGCTGAATGTCGGGATCGAGGTGATGTGCCGCGGCGATGAGATGGCCCACGCCCTTCTGGCGGGTGATGCGGCCGACGAACACGACGATCGGGCGGTCCGGGTCGAGACCGATCCGTGTGACGACGGAGTCGTGCCCGTCCGCTGCCGGCCCCGGATGCCAGACGGCGGTGTCGATACCGTTGCGCACCACATGTACCCGGGCCGGGTCGACGAAGGGATAGGCGTCGAGCACATCGAGGCGCATTCCGTCGCTGACCGCGATGATCGCGTCGGCGTACCGGACCGCGTTGCGTTCGGACCAGGACGAGATGCGGTAGCCACCCCCGAGTTGCTCGGCCTTCCAGGGTCGTCGCGGTTCGAGGGAATGCGCGGTGAGGACGTGCGGGATGTCGTGCAGTTCGGCCGCGAGATGGCCGGCCAGACCCGTGTACCAGGTGTGGGAGTGCACCACGTCGACTCCGGCCGCGGCGTGCGCCATGCGCAGCCCGGCGGACAGGGTCGTCAGGGCGGGGTTGGCGTCGCGCAGTGCGGGATCGGGGGAGTGGACGAACGCCGTGTCGCGCGGCGTGCCCGTGCAGTGCACGTCGACCTCGACCAGCCGGCGGAGCTGCTCGACGAGTTCGGTGACGTGGACGCCGGCACCGCCGTAAACCTCGGGCGGGTACTCCCGCGTCATCATTGCCACCCTCACCGCCTCAAACTAGCGGTCCGCCGAGGTTCCGGCCACCCGGCCCGCGGGCGGCGATCCGGTATCGAGATCGCACTTCACTGGCGGCAGCCTGGGGCGGGGGATAGGTTGAGCGTGTGAGGAGCCAGCCCCATGTGCTTGGAATCGTTCTCGCCGGCGGCGAGGGCAAACGTCTGTATCCGCTGACGGCGGACAGAGCCAAGCCGGCAGTGCCGTTCGGGGGCGCATACCGCCTGATCGACTTCGTACTCAGCAATCTGGTGAACGCCGGCTACCTGCGTATCTGCGTTCTCACGCAGTACAAGTCGCATTCTCTGGACCGCCACATCTCGCAGACCTGGCGGTTGTCCGGTTTCACGGGCGAGTACATCACGCCCGTACCGGCCCAGCAGCGCCTCGGGCCACGCTGGTACACCGGCAGCGCCGACGCGATCCTGCAGTCCCTCAATCTCGTCTACGACGAGGACCCCGAGTACATCGTGGTCTTCGGCGCCGATCACGTGTACCGCATGGATCCCGAGCAGATGGTGCGGCAGCACATCGAGTCGGGAGCCGGCGTCACGGTGGCCGGTATCCGCGTCCCGCGCAGCGAGGCGTTCGCGTTCGGGTGCATAGACAGCGACGAGAGCGGCCGGATCACACAGTTCCTCGAGAAGCCCGCGCACCCACCCGGCACCCCCGACGACCCCAATGTCACCTTCGCCTCCATGGGCAACTACGTGTTCACGACCAAGGTCCTGGTCGAGGCACTGCGGGCCGACTCGGAGAATCCCGACTCCGATCACGACATGGGTGGCGACATCATTCCCGCGCTCGTCGAGCAGGGCGAAGCGCACGTCTACGACTTCAACGACAACGTGGTGCCCGGCGCGACCGAACGCGACCGCGCGTACTGGCGCGACGTGGGCACCCTCGACGCCTTCTACGACGCCCACATGGATCTCGTCTCGGTCCACCCGATCTTCAACCTCTACAACCGCCGGTGGCCCATCCGCGGCGCGGCCGAGAACCTCCCGCCCGCGAAATTCGTGCAGGGCGGCCTGGCTCAGGAATCGATCGTCGGGGCCGGCAGCATCCTGTCCGCCGCGACCGTCCGGAACTCGGTGCTGAGCTCCAACGTCATGGTCGAGGACGGGGCGACCGTCGAGGGCAGTGTGCTCATGCCCGGTGTCCGGATCGGCAAGGGGGCGGTCGTACGCCGCGCCATCCTCGACAAGAACGTCGTGGTCGGCGACGGCGAGATCATCGGCGTGGACCTCGAGCGCGACCGGCACCGGTTCGCGGTCAGCAACGGTGGTGTCGTCGCCATCGGCAAGGGCATCTGGATCTGAGGAGACGCGCCCGCCGACGGCCCGCTCTCAGCTGAGGCGCACCGCGCAGAGAAGGCCGTCCCCGAGCGGCAGGACCACCGGTGCGAGACGTTCGTCGGAGGACACGGCACGCGTGGCGTCGCGGACGGCGAGCACCGTCGCGTCGCGAGCGGCAGGATCGGCGACCCGCCCGTCGAGCAGTGCGTTGTGCAGCACGATCACGCCACCCGGCCGGAGCAGGCGCACCCCTTCGCGCACGAAGTGCGGGTGGTCGGCCGGGGTCGCGTCGACGAACACCATGTCGTATCCGGAGTCCGCGAGCCGCGGCAGGACATCCAGCGCCCGGCCGTTGATGAGCCGTGTGCGCGAGGCCACGATTCCGGCCTCGCGGAAGGCGATCTTCGCCGCCCGCTGATGTTCGGGCTCGCTGTCGATCGTGGTGAGGACGCCGTCCTCACGCAGGCCGTGCAGCAACCACAGGCCGCTCACACCCGCGCCCGTGCCGATCTCCACCACCGTCCTGGCATCGAGCATGCGGGCGAACATCGCCAGGACGGCCCCGACGGAGGGAGATACCGGGTCTGCGCCCAGATCTTCGGCACGGTCACGCGCAGCGGCGAGTTCCTCGTCTTCGACGACGACGGTCTCCGCGTGGGTCAATATGCGATCGGCGTTGGTCTGCACCTCAATGAGGCTATCCTCAGGGATAACTTCGCGCAGGCAGGCGCGCACAGCAACGCCTCCGAGAGTCGCGGGATCCCGGCGAGCGGTCGACTCCGCACCGGTTTTCTCAGCGTCGTTTCAGGTTACTCATACGACGACCACATCGCCGCAGGGAAGACTCACAGACGACGAAGTAGACGATCGCCCCGGTTCCCGGCTTCGGGAACGGCCCCCGCCTCGCGGAAGGTTCCTCCGAGGAACATTTCCCCGCAGGTCGGCTGTTGTATCCGAAGCACGAGTCCACAGCGGTCCCGACGAGGAGGATCGAGCGATCCACATGACCCGACCCCAGACAGTTCCCGTACTCGACGCCCCGGTGCTCGACGACGCCTTCGAGGCGGATCAGAGCGGCACCGCAGCGTTCGATGCAACCGGGGACCGCGCGGTCATGCCGTCATGGGACGAACTCGTCCGTGAACACGGCGACCGCGTCTATCGCCTGGCCTATCGCCTGTCCGGCAACGCCCAGGACGCCGAGGACCTCACCCAGGAAACCTTCATCCGCGTCTTCCGGTCGTTGCAGAACTACCAGCCGGGCACTTTCGAGGGCTGGCTGCACCGCATCACCACGAATCTGTTCCTCGACATGGTGCGCCGCCGGAACCGCATCCGGATGGAAGCGCTGCCCGAGGACTACGATCGGGTACCGGCCCCCGGGCCGAACCCCGAGCAGATCTACCACGACGCGCGTCTCGGCCCCGACCTGCAGTCCGCCCTGGACTCGCTGGGGCCCGAGTATCGTGCCGCAGTGGTGCTCTGTGACATCGAAGGTCTGTCCTACGAGGAGATCGGTGCCACACTGGGGGTGAAACTCGGTACGGTGCGTAGTCGTATCCACCGAGGCCGCCAGGCACTCCGCGAGTACCTGCGCGAGCATGGAAAGGTCGAAGACGGTCGCGTCGATGCGGAGTAGCCGCCGGGAGGTAGTGATGACGATGGTGCAACCACCTCGCAGGTTCGGTTCCACCGAACACCTCGCCAGCGAGGCAGTTGCCGCATTCGTCGACGGCGAACTGCGCATGGCGGCATATCTGAGGGCCGCCCAGCATCTGTCGATCTGCCCCGAGTGTGCCGCAGAGGTCGAAGCCCAGCAGCAGGCCCGGCACGCACTCCGTTCCGCTGCCGATCACGTGCCCCGCATGCCGAGTTCGCTGCTGGGGACGTTGAGCAACATTCCCTCGCATCTCTGCGATCCCCCGCAGACGCAGGCGGACGATCGGTGGGCCGCGCGGCGGTGGTCGATTCTCCGTCGCCGGTGACCGGACGGTCGGTAACGAGTGATCCGATGCCATCGGTGATACTGGGCTGCGTGACGGACCTACACGGGGGAGACGGGCACGCGTGACGGCGGAATCTGCGCAGCACACCGGACGAGGGGAAGGCAACGAACCTCGTCGCGACGGCGAGTCGCCGGACGCGTCGTCGGGCCGTCCCGGGACTGCCGGCGAAGCGATCACCCGTCCTGCGGACGCTCCCCGTCTCGAACCCCGGCCGGTCTACCGCCCCGCGGTCGATCCTGCTTCGGCTCGCGTCTTCGGGCGCCCCGAGGGTGCCGAGGGCCCCTTCGGCTCCGTGGACCATCCGCGCGTCACCGACCCGAGCATCCGGCACGTACCTCCGACCGACGCGATACTCGCTGAGGCCTACGGACGGCCCGCCCACGCCGAGGAGACACTGCAGCGTCCTCCCACCGAGCAGGTGGCCGAACCGGAGGACGACATCGAAGCCGATCCGTGGCGCGATCCCGAATCCGCGGTGCGGCTCGGTCCGCCGCTGTCCGGGCAGACGCAGGAGCAGCAGCTTCCGCCGGCGCCCGGACTCACCGTGCGTGAGGTGTTGTTCGATCGTCGCGTGCAACCGCGCGCGCTCGCGACCCTCGCCGCAGTCGCCGTCGTCATCGGCATGGTCGGCGGACTCGTGGTGGCTCTGGCAACCGCCGACAACGGGTCGCTGACCAGTCGGGGGGTGACGCTGAGCCAGTCCGGAGACGACGAGGAGCTCCCGAGCGGGGCGGTCGCGCGGGTCGCCGACACGGTCCTACCTGCGGTCGTGTCGATCCAGGTCACCGTCGGGGGAGACGCGGGGACGGGATCGGGTGTCGTGATCGACGGCGCCGGTTACATCGTCACCAACAACCACGTGATCTCGATGGCCGCCGGAAACCCCGATGCCAAGGTGCAGGTCACCTTCGACGACGGCACCAAGGTGCCCGCCTCGATCGTCGGCCGCGACATCAAGACCGATCTGGCCGTGCTCGCGGTGGAGGACGTCGACAATCTGGTCGTCGCGGAGCTGGGCCGCTCCGAGGACGTCCAGGTCGGCGAGGACGTCGTCGCGGTGGGCTCGCCGCTCGGACTCAGCAAGACGGTCACGCGTGGCATCGTCAGTGCTCTGAACCGGCCGATGCGGTTGAGCGGGCAGGGCACCGACACCGATGCGGTGATCGACGCCGTGCAGACCGACGCCTCGATCAACCCGGGTAATTCCGGTGGACCTCTCATCGACATGGAGGGCCGGGTGATCGGTATCAACTCCGCGATCAAGTCCGAGACCGGCGGTTCGGTGGGTCTGGGCTTCGCGATTCCCATCGACGACGTCACCGCGGTCGCGCAGGAGCTGATCCGCAACGGCGAGATGCGGCATCCGGACATCGGGGTCAATGCCCGTTCGGTCGTCAACGACGTCGCGAGCGGTGCGGAGGTCGCCAATGTCCGGCAGGACAGCCCCGCGCAGCGCGCGGGGATCGTCGAGGGCGACGTGATCGTCAAGGTGGGGGACCGGGAAGTCACCAGCGCCGACGAACTCGTCGTGGCGGTTCAGCAGCAGCAGATCGACGAACCGGTGACCGTTCAGCTGGTGCGCAGCGGTCGTCTCGTGGATGTCGAGGTCACGCCCGTCTCGGATTGAGCATCCACCCCCTGATGTGACCTTTCCGGTAGGTGCTGCATTTCGCGCGTGAGCACGTACCCTGGATGCGTGTTCGGCAACATCGGTTGGGGCGAGTTCCTGGTACTCATCGTGGCGGCCCTCGTGGTGCTCGGTCCGGAGAGGCTGCCCGGTGCCGTCTCGTGGGTGGCCAAGTCGCTGCGTCAGGTGCGCGACTACGCCTCGGGTGCGCGCGACCAGCTCAAGCAGGAACTCGGCCCCGAGTTCGACGACCTGCGTCAGCCGCTGTCCGAACTCAACGAACTGCGCGGCATGACACCCAAGGCCGTCATCACCAAGCATCTGCTGGACGGCGACGACTCGATCTTCACGGGTGATTTCGACAAGGCGTCCGCCTCGCAGCCGGGCACCCCGGTGAACGGCTCCGCACGGCCGAATCTGTCGAAACCGCTCGCGCCCGACGAGAAGCCCCCGATCGACCCCGACGCCACCTGATCGTTCCGGCGCCCCGCCGATCCTCGACGACACGTCCCCGCTGCACGGCGGGGACGTCGTCGTATCGGGACCGTCCTAGAGATGGCGCGTCGTGTCGATGCCGAGGGACATGCCGGCGAGACCGCGCTTGCGCACCGCGAGCTTGTCCGCGATCTCCTTCATCGCGACCGCCGGTGGCGAGTCGGGAGAACCGAGCACGATCGGAATGCCTGCGTCGCCCGCCTCCCGGATGGCCGGGTCGAGCGGGATCTGGCCCAGCAGAGGCACCGTGGCGCCCACCGCCCGCGTGAGGCGTTCGGCGACGGCCTGGCCGCCACCGGTGCCGAAGACGTCCATGCGGGTGCCGTCGGGCAATTCGAGCCACGACATGTTCTCGACCACGCCGGCGATGCGCTGACGGGTCTGCAGCGCGATCGAACCGGCACGCTCGGCGACCTCGGCCGCCGCCTGCTGCGGCGTGGTCACGACGAGGATCTCCGCGTTGGGAATCAACTGCGCCACGGAGATCGCGACGTCGCCCGTGCCCGGCGGGAGGTCGAGCAGCAGAACGTCGAGATCGCCCCAGAAGACGTCGGCGAGGAACTGCTGCAGGGCACGGTGCAGCATCGGGCCGCGCCAGACCACAGGGGTGTTGCCCTCGGTGAACTGGGCGATCGAGATCATCTTCACGTCGTGCGCGACCGGCGGCATGATCATCCGCTCGACCTGCGTGGGTTTCGCCGATGTACCGAGCATCCGGGGGATGGAATGGCCGTAGATGTCGGCGTCGAGAACACCCACGGACAGTCCGCGGGCGGCCAACGCCGCGGCGAGGTTGACCGTCACCGACGATTTGCCGACGCCACCCTTACCGGACGCGACGGCGTACACGCGCGTCAGCGAACCCGGCTGGGCGAAGGGGATGACGGGTTCGGTGGAGTCGCCGCGCAGCGACTTGCGCAGCTCGGTGCGCTGCTCGTCGCTCATGACGTCGAGCGTCACGCGAACTTCGCCGACTCCGGCGACGTCGGCGACGGCCTTGGTCACGCGATCGGAGATCTCGGTGCGCATGGGGCACCCGGCGGTGGTCAGGTAGATGGCGACGTCGACACTGCCGTCGGTGCCGATCTCGATGCTCTTGACCATCCCGAGATCGGTGATGGGCTTGCGGATCTCCGGGTCCTGTACCCGTGCGAGCGCACTGCGGACGTCGGATTCACTGACTGCCATGAGGCCCATGGTAGGTGCCCGGCCGGTCGTCAGTGGATACGGGGCAGGTCGGCCGGGCTCGGGTCGACGCCGGTGGAGTAGGCGGTCGACCAGGCGAGGACGTTCGCCACGTAGGCCATGGAGTTGTTGTAGCGGTGGATCGCCTTCGTCGAGTGCGCCAGATTGCGCATGTCGAGGCCGCCGTCGCACAGGTACTTCGCGGTGGTGAGCGTCGAATCGTAGAGATTCTGCGGATCGGCGACGCCGTCGCCGTTGCCGTCGCCCGCGTACTGCGTCCATGTGGTGGGGATGAACTGCATCGGCCCGACGGCCCGGTCGTAGACGGTGTCGCCGTCGAGCGCGCCGCCGTCGGTGTCGTAGATCGTGGCCTGGCCCGGCAGGCTGCCGTCGAGCGGCAGACCGATGACGGGTTCGAGCAGGTTGCCCTTGTCGTCGGCGCGTCCGCCGTTGGCGTGCCCGGACTCGACGCGGCCGATGCCGGCGAGAAGGGTCCAGTGCATGCCGCAGGAGGGGTTCTCCTCGGAGAGGATGCGCTCGGCATTGCGGTAGGCGGCGAAGTTGATGCCGGGGATGCCCAGGGGGCCTTCGCGGAGGACCTCGGGTTCCGGTGCCGGCTCGGGAGCCGCCTTGAACGTGCGCACGGGCGCGGGTTCCGGCTCGAGCATGATGGTCTGCACCGCTGCGACCCCTGCGGGGACGGCCTCGGCGAGCCCGGCGCTACCTGCGGAGGCGGCCGTCGGTTCGGCCTCGTGCTGTGCGGCCCCCATCAGGGCCCGCGGTGACGCTCCCGCGGTGGTCGCCGCTGCGGCGACCAGTCCCACCGGAACCAGTCCGGTCATCGCGATCACGGAATTACGCCGAAGCTTCGAATCCGACGGTTTGGCGTGCCGGCCCAATGGTTAACCTCCCTCGGGTGCCTTTGATGAGACACCTTCGTTACATGCCGGGCTGAGGCTACAGCATTCGATGCTGTTCCGTTACTCAAACGTGATGTAACGCGGGAGTGCGGGCACGGACGTGACACGTCGGTGCTGGTCGGCGGCCGCCGGTTCGGTTCCGGCGAAAATCCGCCGACCCGCGCGTCGCGCGTGTCGGCGGAAGGTCTCGCTACTCGGCTACTCGCAGAATGCGGGCACGAGACAGGGGATTTCGGGCAGCTCCGGCAGGGGAGGCAGCGCCGGAAGATCCGGAATGTCGATGATGCTTTCACCGGCCGGAGGATCCACCGGCCCGGTCGTCGGGGCCGTGACCGCCTGAGCCGGCACGGGTGCGGCCACATCTGCCGCGCCGGGAACCGGACGCGCCGGGACGGGAGCGAGATCGGCAGGGGCGACCTCGGCGGCCTTCGCGTAGGAATCGGACCACGTCCGCACGTTCGCCAGATAGTCCGGAGACGGATCGAACAGGGCCACGGCACGTGCCACACCGTCGGGTTCGCGCAGGTTCCCGCCCTCGGCGCACATCCGTGCTCCTGCCGCGAGCGTCGCGTCGAAGACGTTCTGAGGATCGGCGGTGCCGTCGGCGTTACCGTCGGCGGAATACCGTTCCCAGGTCGCCGGAGCGAGGCGCATCGGGCCGAGCGATCCCTCGGGCGTGACCACCGGTGTCGTCAGCGTCCCCAGGATGTCGGTGCGTCCCCCGTCGGCGTGTCCGGAACTCAGGCGCCCGATCGCGGCGAGCAGATTCCAGGGCAGGCCGCACTCGGGGGCGTCGATGGCCAGCTGCATCTCGGCGGCGCGGTAGGCGTAGAACACGAGTTCGGGGATCGCGAGGGGGCCTTCCCCGAGGACCCCCTGGTCGCCGGCGGGCACTCCGATCGCGGGGGGAAGCTGGGCGAGCGGCTCGCTCGGTTCGCCGGCCGGGCTGCGGAAGGGTTGTCTCTCACGCACTTCGCCGGGAAGCAGGCCGACGCCGGTCGCGCCGACAGCCGGGGCCGGCTCGGTGGCCGAGGTCTCCGCGACGACAGTAACCGAGGACGCGGTCGCCGCGAGTCCCGCAGCGACGATCATCGGCATCGTCAGCACGACCCTCCACCGCACGCGATCACCATCCTTCTCTCCACCGTCCGGGTGCTGTGACGAAGGTTACAGAAGAATGCGCGCGGGTGTGCAGGCGTGGTCCCGAGGCGGCCGGATTGTCCGGATCACCGCCGGGGCGCGCGCGGGCGAGGGCTCGCGGGATCGTCCTCGGTCTCGTCGTCCACCAGCAGCGCACGCAGGTCGTCGAGTTCACGGCGCAGATAGTCGCGTGTGGCGACCTCGCCCACCGCAAGCCGCAGGGCCGCCAGCTCCCGTGCCAGGAATTCGGTGTCCGCCTTGGTCTGCTCGGCGCGGGCACGGTCCTCCTCGAGCGACACCCGGTCCCGGTTCTCCTGCCGGTTCTGCGCCAGCAGGATCAGCGGTGCCGCATAGGCCGCCTGCGTGGAGAAGGCCAGGTTGAGAAGGATGAACGGATAGGGATCCCACTGGAGCCCGACCGCGGCGACGTTGAGCAGGATCCAGACGATCACGACGATCGTCTGGATGGCGAGATACCGGCCCGTCCCGAGGAACCGGGCGATCGATTCGCTGACGCGCCCGACCGCCTCGGCGTCGAAGTTGAACCGGAACCGCGACGCCTGAGGGGTCTCGAGGCGCGAGCGGCCCTGCGTGCTGCGGTCACTCATCCTCGATGTCCTCCTCGCGCCAGTCCTCGGGCAGCAGATGGTCGAGCACGTCGTCGACACTCACCGCGCCGAGCAGGTGTCCTTCGTCGTCCACCACCGGACCGCAGACCAGGTTGTAGGTCGCGAAATAGCGGGTGACGGTGGTCAGCGCGTCGTCGGGAGCCAGGCGCGGCAGATCGTCGTCGACGACCCCACCCACCAGGCTTGCGGGCGGTTCCCGCAGTAATCGTTGCAGATGGACGCAGCCGAGGTACTTGCCGGTGGGTGTCGCGGTGGGCGGCCGGACGACGAACACCATCGACGCCAGGGCCGGACTCAGATCCGGATTGCGCGCCCGCGCAAGGGCTTCCGCAACCGTGGTAGCCGGAGTCAGGACGACCGGCTCGGGCGTCATCAGACCACCGGCGGTGTCGGGGGAGTGTTCGAGCAGGCGTCGGACCGGCTCGGAATCCTCGGGATCCATCCGCTGCAGGAACGATTCCGCATCCGTGGCGGGCAACTCACCGAGTAGGTCGGCGGCATCGTCGGGATCCATCGCCTCGAGCACCGCGACCGCGCGATCGAGGCCGAGCCGGGTGAGCAGCTCGGTCTGATCGTCGGAAGGCAACTCCTGCACGATGTCTGCGAGACGTTCGTCGTCGAGGGCCACGGCGACCTCCGTGCGCCTCTTCACCGGCAGATCCCGCAGCGCGTTTGCGACGTCGGCCGGTCGCATGTCCTCGAACTGCAGGAGCAATTGCGCGACACCCTGTCCCGGCATCGACAGGGCCTGCTGGGTCAGTCCGTGTACGTGCGGCCATTCCACGATGTGGATGGGGGAGCGGCGTGCGAGCCGGCCGCGATGACGGCGCACCGCGACGCGGGCGACCACCCAGTCGCGCGTGCGCATCAGCTCGAGCCCCAGATCCACGACCACCGAATCGACACCCATCAGGTCGGGAAGCTCCGGATCGTCGACGCGCACGCGGGAATCGAGGACCTGGCCGAGAGCGAGTACCTCCGACGGCCGCTGAGTGAACCGGCGCAGACTCACGTTGCCGGTGACGAGGGTGACCGCACCCGGTTCGATCGCCGTCACCCGCAGCATCGGCACGAAGATCCGCTTGCGGGTCGGTAGTTCGACGACGAGCCCCAGCGCGCGGGGTGCCTGACGTCCGACCCGGATGGTCAGCACGACGTCGCGGACACGTCCGACGGACTCACCGTCGGGGCCGAGTACGACCAGTCCGGCGAGCCGCGCGACGAAGACCTTGCTCACTGCTGCCATGATTGCCAGGCTAGAGCGTGCCCACGCTGTTCCCGGAACTCGGAGGTCTGGTCAGGTCATGTCGTTTTCGTTCAGGCCACGGCGGTCGGTGCTCGCGGTTCCCGGCAGCAGCCGGAAGATGATCGACAAGGCCAAGGGCCTTCCCGCCGACGAGATCTTCCTCGATCTCGAGGACGCCGTCTCACCGCTGGCGAAGGAGCAGGCGCGCACGACGATCGTCGAAGCGCTGAACGAGGACGGCTGGGGCGACCAGATCAAGGTCGTGCGGGTCAACGACTGGACCACGGACGCGACCTATCTCGACGTGGCGACGGTGGTCGGGGGTGCGGGGGCGAACCTCGACGCCGTCCTGCTGCCGAAGGTCCCCGACGCGAGTCACGTGAAGGCGCTCGATCTGCTCCTCACGCAGGTCGAGAAGGCACACGGTCTCGAGGTGGGACGCATCGGTATCGAACCTCAGATCGAGAACGCGATGGGGCTGACCAGGATCGACGAGATCGCGACCGCGAGTCCGCGGGTGCAGACGCTCGTCTTCGGTCCCGCGGACTTCATGGCCAGCATCAACATGCGCACTCTCGTCGTCGGCGAGCAGCCCGAGGGGTACGACCGCGGCGACGCCTACCACCACATCCTCATGACGATCCTGATGGCGGCGCGGGCGCACGGCCTGCAGGCCATCGACGGGCCCTATCTCCAGATCCGCGACGTCGACGCCTTCCGCCGGTCGGCGCAGCGCACCGCGGCTCTCGGCTTCGACGGCAAGTGGGTCCTGCATCCCAGCCAGATCGACGCGGCGAACGAGGTCTTCAGTCCCCGCCAGGAGGACTACGACAAGGCCGAACTCATCCTCGACGCCTACGAATGGCACACCTCGGCGGAGGGCGGCGCCCGTGGCGCGGCCATGCTCGGCGACGAGATGATCGACGAGGCGAGTCGGAAGATGGCTCTGGTGATCTCGGCGAAGGGCCGCGCGGCCGGACTGCAGCGAACGCAGACCTTCGAACCGCCGACGCGGTAGCGAGGAGAGAAGAAGAGTACATATCGGACGGGTAGTCGCGGCGGCGGTGCCGTACTTCGGGGCAGAATGGGGAACGACACGCCGCGACGGTCGGCGCGTATCGCGAAGGAGCCGAACATCAGATGACGAATCCCCTCGGACCCGGTCGTCAGGTACCCGGTCTGCCGACTCCTCCCACGGGCTGGCCGGTCGGTTCGTACCCGACCTACGCCGAAGCGCAGCGCGCGGTGGACCATCTGGCCGACCAGAACTTCGCCGTCGAGGACGTGACGATCGTCGGTGTCGATCTCATGCAGGTCGAGAGGGTCACCGGCCGGCTCACATGGCCCAAGGTGATCGGTGGCGGCATCGTCTCCGGTGCGTGGCTCGGCGTGTTCTTCGGCCTGCTGCTCGGGATCTTCTCGACCGACTTCCTGGGCCCGCTGCTCGTCGGTCTCGTCGGCGGCATCGTCTTCGGCCTCATCTCCGCCACCATTCCCTATGCCGCGACCCGTGGTCAGCGCGACTTCTCGTCGACCATGCAGCTGGTCGCGGGCAGGTACGACGTGCTGTGCCAGCCGCGTAACGCCGAACAGGCACGCGACATCCTCGCCAAGCTCGCGATCTGATCGTCCGGCGGCGCGGCGACCGCCGGGGGCAGACCTCGTGAGTCGTCACTCGTCGCGAGGCGCCTCGCGCCACTAGTGTCGAGGACATGCCCGACCTCGATTCGGTGGCCGACACGCTCTACGGCCTCGACCCAGGCGACTTCGTGGCTGCCCGATCCGAGTTCGCGGCCCGGGCCCGTGACGCGGGGGACCGGGAACTGACGGCGGCCATCGGCCGGCTGCGCAAGCCGACGGTCGCGGCCTGGATGGTCAACCTCCTCGCCCGCGAGCGGGGCGACGAACTCGCGGCGCTGTTCGACATCGGTTCCGCGCTGCGGACCGCCCAACGCCGACTGTCGGGCAGCGACCTGCGGAAGCTCTCGGAACAGCGTCGCCGGGTGGTGGCCGCGCTCGAGCGCGAAGCGGGCGCGCTCGCCGCCGAACGCGGGCGCACCGTCTCGGAGGGCGCAGTGCGCGAGGTGGGACGCACCCTCAATGCCGCGCTCGCCGATCCCGAGATCGGTGAGCGGGTACGCCGAGGGCACCTCGATGCGGTCGTCGAGGCCGACGGCTTCGGGGATCTGTCCGCGATGCCGCTCACCGTCGTGCCCGATGCGGAGGACGACGCGGCGGAACCGGAGAAGCACGGATGCGTCGCCGAGCGGGCGGGCACCACCGGCGCAGCGCCGAGCAGGAATCAACGCACCGAATCGGCCCGCGCCGCGACCGCGCGCGCGGCGCGCGAAGCAGCGATCGACGAGGCTGCCGCCGCACTGGACTCCGCACACGACGCGGCGCAGGAGGCCCGCGAAGCCGCGACGACAGCGGAACGGGAGCTCGACCGTCACGAGGCCGAGGTCGCCGACCTGCGAGCCGCTCTCGAACACGCCGAGCACCAGCGCACCTTCGCGCGGCGCGCCGCCGCCGAGGCGAAGAAGCGGGCGGTGGCAGCCGAACGTGCCGTCTCGGCGGCCGAGGCGCATCTGGCGCGCACGAAGAACTGACCGGTCAGGTCTGCGATCGCGCGACGAACCGGCGTTGCCAGGGTGTCTCGACCGCGCGCGGATGATAGTGCCGCCGCACGAACTCGACGGCTTCATCGGGGGAGAGCCCATCGAGGACGGCGAGGCACGCGAGCGCGGTTCCCGTCCGGCCACGTCCCCGACCGCAGGCGATCTCCACCCGTTGCCGCCCCGACCGGACCCAGGCCTCGTACAGAACGGCGTGCGCGTCCTCGGGATCGTGCGGCGTCCGGAAATCGGGCCAGCGGATCCAGCGCGACTCCCACTCGAACGGAAGCGGCGGGCGCGACAGCAGGTACACCCCGAAATCGGGAAGCGGTTCGTCCGGTGCGTCCCGGTGCATCCCGCGTCCCCGCACCAGCCGGCCGGACGGCAGCTGCAACACCCCGGTATCTGCTGGATCCCACTCGCGTCGCACGGTGGCAACCTACCCGCCCGGCGGCTCCGCATCGAACGGCGTGGCCGTTCGTCCGTGAGCCGAGTTCGGGTGCCGATAGTGTCGCCGCCATGGGTGAGCGCGTGGAGCCGGAGATCAGGATCCTCGAATCGGAGGCCGAACTGGGGGAGGCGGCGGCGCTGTTCCGCACGGCGATGGTGGCTCTGCCGTCGTGGTGGGAGCTCCCGGAGGGGGCCGCGAGCCGGTTTCTCGAGCCCGGTCGCACGTGGGGTTCCTTCCTCGACGGCATGCTCGTCGGCACCGTCGACGCGACGAGCGGAAGGTTGACCCTGCCGGGCGGCGCACGGATACCTCATGCTGCGGTCACCCACGTCGGCGTGCTGCCGACGCACACGCGGCGCGGAGTGGTCTCCGGGCTCGTGCGGCGGCAGCTGAGTGATGCCCGGGATCGCGGTGAGCTCGTCGCGACCCTGCGCGCGTCCGAAGCGACGATCTACGGCCGGTTCGGTTACGGCGTCGCGTCCACCTCCGTGTCCGTCGAGGTCGACGTGCGCCGAGCTGCGCTGCGTCCCGACGTCCCCGAGTCCGGGCCGGTGCGGTTGCTGACACGCCCCGACAGGTGGGAGGTACTGGCCGAGATCCATTCCCGCCATCTGCCGTCGCGTCCGGGCACGATCGACCGGTCCGGCTACTGGTGGAACTCGCAGCGGCGGCGCGCGGACTCGATCACGGAACCGATGTACGTCGTGGTGCACGGCGAACCGGGACAGGAGAACGGTTTCGCCTGCTACCGCCCCCTCGACACCCAGCGGTGGTTCACCGGTCGCACGGTCGCCGTCGACGACTTCTTCGCCCCGTCGCCCGAGGCACACGCGGGTCTCCTGCGGTTCCTGCTCGGTCTCGACCTGGTCGAGAAGTTGCGGTTCGCGGCGCTGCCGGAGGACGACACGCTCGCCCTGTTGCTGCGCGACCCGCGGGCCGCGGAGATCCGCTCGGTCTCCGACGAGACGTGGTTGCGCATCCTGGACCTCGAGCGCGCACTCGCGGCACGCACCTGGCGCGGATCGGGCTCCGTCGGGGTGGAGGTCACGGACTCCCTGTTCCGCGACAATTCGGGGACGTTCGAGATCTCGCCGGACGGGGTGAGACGGTGCTCCGCCGGCACGGAAGCAGACCTCTCGGTCGACGTCGCCGACCTCGGCGCGCTCCTGCTCGGAGGGGTGAGCTGGCAGCGTATGGCCGCCGCGGGGCGTGTCCGCGTGCACCGCCCCGAGGCGGTGGACACGGCCGATCTCCTCTTCTCCTGGCCGTGTGTTCCTTTCGCGGGAACGTCCTTCTGAGGCGACGATCCGTCGGTGCCGTCGCCCCGGCAGGCCTGCGCCGGGATGCCCTGCTCGTTTTGCTCCGCCTGGCCGGTACGGGCGTTATCGTCGGATCACACGAGGTCCCCGGTTCGAGCGGAGGGACGCATGAGACGGAGGATGAGTCACGGGGTCGCGGCGTCCGCGGCCGCGGTGCTCCTGGCGTCGGGTCTGGCCGCGTGCGGTAGCGGCGACGAGGGCATCGTCCTCAATTTCTACACCGCAGCCGATGGCGCCGAGCAGTACGCGCAGGCCGCCGAAGTGTGCACCGAGGAGGCCGGAGGCCGATACCGGGTGGTGCAGCAGACGTTGCCGAAGAACGCCGACGACCAGCGACTGCAGTTGGCCAGACGGTTGACCGGAGGCGATCCGGGACTCGACCTCATGACCCTCGACGTGGTGTGGACCGCGGAGTTCGCGGAGGCGGGATGGGCGTTGCCGCTGCCCGACGATGTGGCCGCCGCGGTGTCCGAGGGCACCCTCGAAGGGCCGCTCGAATCCGCGACCTGGCAGGACCGGTTGTACGCCGCGCCGCTCAACACGAACACCCAATTGCTGTGGTATCGAGCAGATCTCATGCCGGATGGTCGGCCCCCACAGACCTGGGACGAGATGATCGAGATCGCGAGTGCTCTGGCCGAGGAGGGCCGGCCGTCGTGGATCGGTGTGCAGGGACGGCAGTACGAGGGATTGATGGTGTGGTTCAACACCCTTCTCGCGAGTGCCGGAGGTTCCGTCGTCGGTGAGGACGGCGTCACCGTCACCCTTACCGACGGCGACGCGGCGGTGACCGCCCTCGACATCATGAAGAGCGTCGCCACGGCACCGGGTGCCGATCCTTCCCTGAACCAGGCCGACGAAGCCGCCGTGCGACTCGGGATGGAGAGCGGGCGCACCGCATTCCAGGTCAATTGGCCGTTCGTGCTCCCGGGCATCCTCGAGAACGAGGCCGCTCTTCCCTTCATCGACGAGAACGGGAACGTCACCTCCGAGAACACCGGGAACACGGTCCTGACCGTCGACGGTGAGCAGAACTTCCTTCCTGCACCGTATCCTTCGGTGATACCGGGAGAGCCGGCCCAGGTCACCATCGGCGGTTTCAACATCGGAGTGGCCCGCACGAGCAAGTATCCGGACCTCGCGTTCGAGGCGATGCAGTGCCTGCGCAACGAGGAGAACCAGCGCAACAATGCCATCGGCGGGGGCGTACCGCCCACACTCGCGTCGTTGTACGACGATCCCGCCTTCCAGGAGGCCTATCCGGCCTGGCGTGAAGTGCGCGCCGGGCTCGAGAATGCCGCCGTACGACCCGCTTCGCCTGCTTATCAGAGTATTTCGACTCTGGTGACCGCCACCCTCAACCCGGTCGATCGGATCGATCCGCCTCGCACGGTCGAGGAACTCGCCGAACAGGTCCGTAAGGCGGTCAACTCGGAAGGACTGATCCCGTGACCGCCGTCGAACCGAAAAGTACCGACCGGACACCGCCGGAGTCGTCGGGCAGGGCGAAAGTGGCGCTGTCCGAAGGCAAGAAGGCCGAAAGGCGATTGGGTCTGCTGCTCATCGCACCCGCAGCCTTCGTGATGCTCGCGGTGACGGCATATCCGGTGGGATATGCCGTCTGGCTGAGCCTGCAACGCTACGATCTGCGGTTCCCCGACGAGCGGCGGTTCGTCGGGCTGTCCAACTACGTCGCGGTGCTCACGGACGGATTCTGGTGGCAGGCATTCTTCGTCACCTCGATCATCACGGTGGTCTCCGTCGCGATCGAGTTCGTGCTCGGACTGGCGATCGCGCTGGTCATGCATCGCACCATCGTCGGCAAGGGGATCGTGCGGACGGTGGTGCTGATTCCCTACGGCATCGTCACCGTCGCCGCCGCGTACAGCTGGTACTACGCGTGGACGCCCGGCACCGGGTATCTGGCGAACCTTCTGCCCCAGGGCAGTGCCCCGCTCACCGACCAGCTCCCGTCCCTCGCGATCATCGTGCTCGCCGAGGTCTGGAAGACCACGCCCTTCATGGCTCTGCTGCTGCTCGCCGGTCTCGCACTCGTCCCCGACGACCTGCTCAAGGCGGCACAGGTGGACGGCGCCGGCGCCTGGACGCGGCTGATACGTATCATCGTGCCGCTGATGAAGCCGGCGATCCTCGTCGCGTTGCTCTTCCGCACCCTCGACGCGTTCCGCATCTTCGACAACATCTACGTCCTCACGCGTGGTTCCAACGGCACCGCATCGTTGTCGATCCTCGGCTACGACAATCTGTTCCGCGCCTTCAATCTCGGTATCGGATCGGCGATCAGTGTCCTGATCTTCCTGTGCGTGGCGATCATCGCGTTCGTGTTCATCAAGTTGTTCGGTGCGTCCGCGCCCGGCTCGGAAGGGGGACGGTGATGGCCGAGACCAGGAAACGGACCCTCTCGTGGTCGGCGGTGAACCTGCTCGTGCTGCTCTACGCGCTCGTGCCGGTGCTGTGGATCGCCAGCCTGTCGTTCAAGCCACCGGGCACCATCCAGGACGGCAACTTCATCCCGCAGCAGTGGACGCTGGACAACTATCGCGGGATCTTCCGCACCGATGCCTTCACCAGCGCCCTGTTCAATTCGATCGGTATCGGGCTGATCGCGACCTTCATCGCGGTGGTTCTCGGCACGATGGCGGCCTACGCGATCGCCAGGCTCGACTTCCCGGGTAAGAAGATTTTGGTGGGGGTGGCCCTGCTCATCGCGATGTTCCCCCAGATCTCGCTCGTGAGCCCGCTGTTCGAGATCATGCGCGGGCTCGGGTTGTTCGATACCTGGGCGGCACTGATCATTCCCTACATCACGTTCTCGCTGCCGCTCGCGATCTACACGCTCTCGGCCTTCTTCAAGGAGATCCCCTGGGAACTCGAGAAGGCCGCGAAGATGGACGGGGCCACACCAGGGCAGGCATTCCGCAAGGTCGTCGCTCCGCTCGCCGCTCCCGGCATCATCACCGCCGCCATCCTCGTGTTCATCTTCTGCTGGAACGACCTGCTGTTCGCGATCTCCCTCACGTCCACGGAACGGTCCATCACTGCACCCGCGGCGATCGCGAACTTCACGGGTGCCTCGCAGTTCGAGGAACCGACCGGATCGATCGCGGCCGCCGCAGTGGTCATCACGATCCCCATCATCGTGTTCGTCCTGATCTTCCAACGTCGAATCGTCGCCGGTCTGACCTCCGGTGCAGTGAAGGGGTGAGTGTCGTGGCAGAGATCGTGCTCGACAGGGTGACCAAGGAATATCCCGACGGGGCGAAGGCCGTCAGCGACGTGGACCTCGAGATCGCCGACGGCGAGTTCGTCATCCTCGTCGGCCCGTCGGGCTGTGGAAAGTCCACGACTCTCAACATGATCGCCGGTCTCGAGGACATCTCCGACGGAGAACTGCGTATCGGAGGCGAGCGCGTCAACGAACGTGCTCCCAAGGATCGCGACATCGCGATGGTGTTCCAGTCGTATGCCCTGTATCCGCACATGTCGGTGCGCGACAACATCGCGTTCCCCTTGACGCTCGCGAAGATGCCCAAGGACGAGATCGCGCGGAAGGTGGAGGAGGCGGCCCGAATCCTCGACCTGACACAGCATCTCGACCGCAAGCCGGGCAATCTGTCCGGCGGTCAGCGGCAGCGCGTGGCGATGGGCCGCGCAATCGTGCGCAGCCCCAAGGCATTCCTGATGGACGAACCGCTGTCCAACCTCGATGCCAAGCTGCGGGTACAGATGCGGACCGAGATCGCGAGACTGCAGAAGCGGCTCGGCACCACGACGGTCTATGTCACCCACGATCAGACCGAAGCGATGACGCTCGGCGACCGTGTGGTCGTGATGCGGGGCGGGTTCGTCCAGCAGGTCGGCGCCCCGCAGGAACTCTACGATCATCCGCGCAATCTGTTCGTCGCAGGTTTCATCGGCTCACCGTCGATGAACTTCGTCCCCGCGCACCTCGAGAACGGTGCGATACGCGCTCCCTTCGGGGAGTTCCGGCTGCCCGACGATCGCTGGGAGGTGGTACGCCGCCACAATCCTTCACGGGAGGTCGTCGTCGGTATCCGCCCGGAGCACCTCGAGGACGCCGACCTGCTCGATCCCGCGCAGCGCGAAGCGGGTGTGACGTTCTCCGCAGTGGTGGACGTGCTCGAGTCGATGGGATCGGACAAGTTCGCGTACTTCACGGCCGAGGGGCCCGGCGTGCAGTCCAAGGATCTCGACGAACTCGCCGCAGACTCGGGCGCCGACCTGTCGGCCGATTCCCTGGTCGCCAGGTTGCCGGTGGAGTCGAAGGCGGCCCAGGGCGCAACCGTGCAGTTGTGGTTCGACCCCGCGAAGGTCGCGATCTTCGATCAGGAGACGGGTACGAACGTGACACTCTGATCGGCCGGTACGCCTCAGCGGGGCGCGCGCCCCCGGAGTTCGTCGACGATCTCCTCGTTCCACACGTGGCGCCGCACCAGACGGTACCGTTCGCCGGCGATCCACAGATACACCTCGGCGTCGGTGCGCGAGGGCAGTATGCCGGCGGTGCGTGCCATGGCGACGACGGGGACGAACTCCTCCTCGTACCAGCGGCGCGCGACGTCCTCGCGGGTGAGATGGACCCCGAGTTCCTGGATGAGCCGGAAACCCCACGCCTCGACGGCCTCGGCCAGTTCGGCGTATCCCCACGGGTCGGAGACACGGATCGCGTCCTGAGCGGGGCCGTGCAGGGGAACCCTGGCGAGGAACATCCGGAAGTGGTCCTTGTGCACGAGATCCGGCCGGCCGGTGATGCCCTCTGCCGGTACCTTCGTGACGATCTCGGTGACGTACGCGTCGATGGTGCGGTCGCCCTGCGCGTATGCGATCGAGACCCGGTGGTGCCCGTCCTGCACGAAGTGCATCGACCCGACCCGGTACACGGAGATCGGAGGCATCGGCTCACCGCGGCGACGCGCGGTAGCGATGCGCTCCCACCGTGCGCGCAGACGGGAGGAGGTGGGCCGGAACCGCCGGTCGAAGTCCTCGCTGCGGTCGACGCTGCCGACGATCGAGGCGACCTCGATGATCCGGAGCCCGAGACGGCGTTCCCCGACCCGGCCGAGTGCGGCGACGACGTCGTCGAAGGGCAGCACGGTGTTGACGTCGGAGGGTTCGCGGCGCAGCCACGCGATCAGCCGGGCGTATTCGGCGCGCCGGCGCTGTCGGGCGAAATCGTCGCCGGCGTCGGAGACCGGAAAACCGGTGTCACGAACCACGCTTCGACGGTACCGGGCGCCGCGGACGTCCGGGTGGGAACCGCATGTGGGAGCCGGGCGCTACATTGCAGGGGTGACCGATGCAGTCCTGTCCGCAGTTCGCGCCCACCTCACCGAACACCTGTCCGTGCCGGGTGGTCCGGATCCGGAGTCTGCCTCGGTGACTTTCCTCGGCCTCGAACCGATCGAGGTCCTCCGCTTCCGCGGAGGCGAGTTCCTGCGGTACGCGACGCTCGGGTGTTCGCGGCATCCGATGGGTGATCCGACGGACATGGTCGCGGATCCGACGCGGGGACCGCGGGCGGAACTGCTTCTGAGCCTGCGCGACAACGAGGGCATCACGGCCGGCGTCCACCGCACTCTCGCGGTGCTCGCGGCGTTGCCCGCGGTGGAGGGTGTCGTCCTCACCGACGACGCCCTGCTCGATCTCGGTGAACCGCTGTGGGACGGCGCCCCGTTCACCGCGGTACTGCTCGAAGCGGCCGAGGTCCCGGAGCTGGAGTTGCCCGAGCCGTCCGATCCGGTGCGCTTCTTCGAGGCCCGCCCGATCACCGGCACCGAGGCGGCGTGGAAGAGACTGAAGGGCACCGACGCGCTGCGGGAGGCCTGGCAGGAAGCGGGCATCGACCTGTCCGACCCGCGACGGGCGCAGGCGCGGCTGTAGCGATCTCACGCGCATCGTGCGATCGTGCGGTGTGACCACCGGGAGCCTGACGGATCGCGCACTCGGACGCGCGACGCTCGCGCGCCAGCACCTGTTGCGCCGCAGCGACGTGGACCCCTCCACCATGATCGAGCACCTGGTGGGCCTTCAGGCACAGGCACCACTGCCGCCCTACTACGCGCTGTGGACCCGCCTTCGCGACTTCCGTCCGGACATGCTCGCCGCGCTGGTGGAATCGCGCGCCGTCGTCCGGATCGCACTGATGCGCGGCACCGTCTTCGCGGTGTCCGCGGCCGATGCTCACGCACTGCGATCGTGGGTGCAACCGGTGCTCGACCGCTATGCCGGCACCGGCCCGGCCGGTTCTTCCGGTGAGCGGGGCCTCGATCGCGCCGAGTTCGAGGCGAGCGTGGGTGAGATCCTCGCGGCGCGAGCGGAGAGTCCGGCAGACCTCGGACGACTGCTCGCCGAGCGATTTCCCGGGCACGATCCCGCAGCGCTCGCCCGCGCGGCGCGATGCCTGCTTCCCCTCGTGCAGGTGCCCCCGCGAGGCCTGTGGGGTCGCTCGGGCCGGCCACGTCTGGCTCACCTCGACGTGTGGGTGGGTCCGCCACCGGACGGTCTCGTCACTCCCGAGACGTTCGTCCTGCGGTACCTCGCGGCGTTCGGTCCTGCGAGCGTCCGGGACGCGCAGGCCTGGTGCGGCCTGACCCGGCTCACGGAGATCTTCGAGCGTCTCCGGCCGCGACTGGCGACCTTCCGTGACGAACGCGGTGTGGAACTGTTCGACCTGCCGGACGCCCCGCGCCCCGACCCGTCGACTCCCGCACCCGTGCGGATCCTCGCACCGTTCGACAACGTCTTGCTCTCGCATGCCGACCGCACCCGATTCGTCGCCGAGGAACACCGCACGCGCATCGTGTCGAAGAACGGTATCGTCCCGGCGGCGGTTCTCGTCGACGGGACGGTCGCCGGCAGCGCACGAGTGACCACCGACGAGAAGACCGGCACCGTCGAGGTGACATCCTGGCGGACGATCATCGCGTCCGATCGCTCGGCGCTCGAAGCCGAGGGAATGCGGCTGCTGGACTTTGCCGCGCCCGGGGCCGGGGACCACCGCGTCCACTTCGCTCCGCCTTCCTGACGGAATCCGACGGTGATCAGCCCTCGGGTACGACGACCCCGAGTGCTCCGCCCCCGAGACATACGGTGGTGCCAGCCGTGGACGCACGGGCCTGCAGGGCCGGTCCGTCGCCCGAGAGCCGGACGTACACCGTGCCCAGTCCCTCCGTGACGGGGACGGTGGCGCTCTCGTGGCCGGGGAAACCGATCTCGAGGGTGTCGTCCGCGGAGGACCGGTAGTTCACCTGGACGGTCCACTCCCAGTCGCCCGCCGGGGAGTCGAGTGGAAGGGCGGTGACGCTCTCGCTCGTGACGCGGTGACCACAGTCCGGGACCGTTCCCGGCAGTACGGCCCGCAACGGCAGAAGAGCGGCGTCCGCCCGGTCTCCGTGATCGTCGAGCACCCACAGGTCGGTGGTGTGATCACCGATCTCGGAGCGGCCGGGCAGCGCCGAGAAGACCGATCCCACCAGATTGTGCGGGTAGGTGACCGGCAGCAGCACCCACACCGATACCGGATGGTCGAGCACGGCGTCGTCGGGTCGCGCGGTGAGTGCCGTCTTCGCCGCTGCCAGATAGTCGCCGGTCGGGTTGTCCGACCAGCTGCGCGCGAACGTCAGCGTCGACCACAGCGAGCCGGCGGTGAAGATCGCCGTACACGTCAGCGTCGCCGCTGCGCGGACGTGCCGGGCACGCAACGGCGCTCCGCGTTCCGGGGCGCGCAGCACCACGGCGGCCGCGATCGCGACGACGACGGCCGAGTCGGCGAAGTACCGCAGCGTCCGGGCGAGTTCGTAGGTGGTGTCCGGGCCGAAACGGGTGCTGATCATCGCTACGAGCGAGGCCAGCACGTACGCGCTCATCGCGATCCACACCGGCCCGGTGCGTTCCCTGCGGCGCAGGGTCCACACCGCCGCGAGCACCAGGACGAGCCAGGAGACGACGACGAGTACGAGCGGGGGGTCGGCCCACGGCGGGCTGGGGTTCCAGCGCTCCCACAGCCACGGTCCGCCCAGGAGGGAGGGGACGAAGCCGTAGGACAGACCGTGGTGCGTCAGCCCGGCCACCATGGACCACGGCGGCACCCCGAACCGCGACGTGACCACCGCTGCGTACCCGGCCGCCCACACGAGCAGTACCGCCGCCGAGGAGATCCACAGCGGGCGGGCCTGCCTCCATGCGTGACGGATCGGACGTCGGATGCCGTCGACGTGGGAGACGAGCGCGACCGTCGCGAACGCCACGAACGGTACGACGACCGACTTCTCGAAGAACGCCAGTGCCACCGCCGTGACGACGACCGCGCTCACGAGGTGACGCCGGCGCCCGGTCCGGCCGTACTGCAGGGCATCCCCGGCGACCCAGGCCAGTGCCGCCTGCAGCGGCAGGGCGTTCAGGCCGGCCGCCCACCACGCGAAGGCGGGCAGCGTCAGCGGGGTGAGGAGGTAGAACAGCAACGGACCCCACAGGGCGCGGCGTGGTCCGAGCAGCAACCACAGCACCCGCACCACCGCGAGCGATGCCAGCAGCTGCCCGAGCACGAGCGAGATCGCGGCGGGCCACCACTCCAGCGGCGCGATCGCCGTGGCGATGCCCGCCACGAGGAAGGCCGCGGGCATGAAGTGCCCGTCGTGGTCGTAGCGCAGGAAGGCGTCCGAGAACAACGGGTACGATCCCGCGCGTCCGGCGAGAATGAGATCGTCCCAGTAGAACTCGCCCGTGAAGACCACTGCTGCACGGACGGCCGTCTGGATCAGCACGAGGACGAGGGCCACGACGAGCACGCGACGGCGCGCCCGGGCCGAGGGCGCGGTCGAGGAGAGGTGTTCTGCGAGTCCGGTGGTCACAGCCACTTGTTGCGACGGAAGGTGACGAACAGCGCGACGGTGATCGCCAGGATGGCGCCGATCACGACGTAATAGCCGTATTCCCATTGCAGTTCCGGCATGCGCTCGAAGTTCATGCCGTAGATGCCGGCGATCATCGTGGGGACCGCGGCGATGGCGACCCACGCCGAGATCCGGCGCATGTCGGTGTTCTGCTGCACGGTGATCTTCGCGATCGCGGCGTCGAGGAGCGTGCTGAGCGTCTCGTCGAAGGCGGCGATGCGATCGGAGACCGTCGTGTGGTGGTCCGCGACGTCGCGGAAGTAGCGCCGGATGTCCTTGGGGACCGGGTTGCCGGGGGAGCGGATCAACTGCTGCAACGGCTCGGCGAGCGGCAGCACCGCGCGGCGCAGTTCCACGATCTCCCGCTTGAGCATGTAGATCTGCTCGACCGCGATACGGGTGCTCGGTGTGAACACGAGCTCTTCCAGATCGTCGACGTCCGGCTGGACGGCCGTGGTGACCGCGAGATACGAGTCGACGACGTGGTCGGCGATCGCGTGGAGCACCGTGGCGGGCCCTCGCACGAGGTGCTCCGGGTCGTCCTCGAGGCGCTTGCGGACCTCCGCCAGGGCGGAGTGATCGCCGTGGCGCACGCTGACGACGAAGTCGGGGCCGGTGAACAACATGATCTCGCCGGTCTCGACGATGTCCTTGGTGGTGGTGACCGACTCGTGCTCGACATAGCTGACGGTCCGCAGCACCAGGAACAGCACGTTGTCGTAGCGTTCGAGTTTCGGGCGCTGGTGGGCGTGGACGGCGTCCTCGACCATCAATTCGTGCAGGCCGAAGGTGCGTGCGACGCTCGCCATCTGGTGCTCGTCGGGGTGGTGCAGGCCGAGCCACACGAAACCGGAGCCACGCCGGCGTACCTCGGCGAGGGCGTCCTCGTGGGTGAACGGGCCGGGAAGTCGCCGCCCGTCGACGTAGACCGCGCAATCGACGACGGCACTCTCGGCCGAGGACGGGCGGATCGGAGGAGCAGCATCCGGGCGACCTGCCGCGGACGCGCGACGGGTGGCTCGGGAGGGCATATGCGGCATGTTCTCCCTTCCTCGAGACGCCCCGGGTAGCTTCGCCATGCTAGCCCGTCGACCTGACAGACTGGGGAGCGTGCGCATCGATCTCCACACCCATTCGACCGCATCGGACGGTACCGACGGCCCTGCGGAACTCGTCCGTGCCGCCGCCGCGGCAGGTCTGGACGTGGTGGCCCTGACCGACCACGACACGACCGCGGGATGGGGCGAGGCCGTCGCCGCCCTGCCGTCCGGCTTGCGGCTCGTGCGAGGGATGGAGATGTCCTGCACCGGGCGCGGCGAGGACGGAGCGCCGGTGGCGGTGCACCTGCTGGCCTATCTGTTCGATCCGCACGATCCGGTCTTCGTCGCCGAACTCGAGCGTCTGCGGGGCGAACGGGTGTCCCGGATCCGCGCGATGGGCCGGCGGATGGCCGAGGACGGTCTGCCCATCGACGTCGACGCGGTGCTCGCTTCGGCGGGCCCGGCCGCGGGACGCCCGCACCTGGCGCGGGCGCTCGTCACGGCCGGGGTGGTCCCCACGGTGGGTGATGCCTTCACGGACCTGTTGTCCCCACGTGGCCGCTACTACGTTCCGAAGGCCGACACGCCGCTCGCCGATGCCGTGAAGATGGTGACGGCCGCCGGAGGCGTGACGGTGGTGGCGCACGCCCGGGCGCGGGCACGTGGCCGGATCCTCGCCCTCGATCACATCGAGGAGCTCGCCGAGCTCGGGCTCGGGGGAGTCGAGGCCGATCACCCCGACCACAGCGAGGAGGACGCGCGGACGATGAAGGATCTCGCATTGAGTCTCGGGGTGATCGTCACGGGGTCCTCCGACTATCACGGTGGCAACAAGGACGTGCCGCTCGGCCGGTTCACCACCGCTCCGTCGGCCTACGAGGCGCTGCTCGACCGGGCGACCGGCGTGGAGGTGGTCGCGGGATGAGGCGGTGGGGAGCGCAGTATCCGGATGGGCAGTACGGACCCCGGAACGGCGAAAGCTACTACAGCAGTGAGTACTACGACGCATCGTACGACGACGAGGACTACTACTACACGGATCCGCACGCCTCCGCACCGCGTCGTGCGGGTGTGACGGTACGGATCGGCCGGGCGGTCTCGGGGGTCGTCTGCGCGGCGGTGATCGTCCTGACGGTCGTGGTGTGCGTCGCCCAGTATCTCGCGGGAGATCGGGGCTTTCCCGGGCCGGGCACGACCTCGGTGGCCTCGCACGTGGTGGCGGCGCTCGTGGCGGTGGCCGCCCAGATCACCGCCGATCGCCGGTACGGCGCCACCGCGCTCCTGTCGAGCACTGTGGTGATCTTCACTGCATCGATTCTGATGCTCACGCAGTGGTGGGGATGACGGTCCCGGGCGACGCCGGGGCTACCCGTCGGTAGCCGTCGTGTAACTGCAGAGATTCCGCGGACGACACGATCGTGCACCGGTCGTGACACGTAAACTCACAGGTGAGGCAACAAAACGGTGAGACCTTCGCAATCGATACCGATTTGATTGTTCGTCTGCGAAGGTGGCAAACTTGCGGCAATCCGAAGCCGGAGTACCCCCGGGTCGGACGAAGGATGGCAGACCCACCCAGGGCTCGATCACCCAGGGCTCGACGCCAGGGCCACCCGCCCCGGCTCCATCACGTTCCGGAAGTCGTACAACGTAGTACAGCGGTAACCGTGATCGCGCCCGGAAGCTTCACCCCAATGTCCTTGGCGAAGCGCTGCAGATCGATACGCGTGCGTACGAAAGTTATTGAACTGCAGTCACTTCGCAGCAACCGAGTCCGAATGCCGGCTCGGAACACGCAGGAGTGTCATCGTGTCAATTGTGTCTGATGCACCTACCCCTCAGAAGGTCGAGTTGACGGACGAGGAGATCTTCCAGAGCCATCAGGACGGCAAGCTGTCCGTAGAGCTCACGTCCCCGCTCGAGACCCAGCGTGATCTGTCCATCGCGTACACCCCCGGCGTCGCCCAGGTCTGCCGTGCCATCGCCTCCGACGAGACCCTCGTCGATCGCTACACCTGGACCAACCGCCTCGTCGTCGTGGTGTCCGACGGAACGGCCGTGCTCGGCCTCGGCGACATCGGGCCGCGCGCCTCGCTTCCGGTCATGGAAGGCAAGTCCGCGCTGTTCAAGAAGTTCGCGGGCCTGAACTCCATTCCGCTGGTCCTCGACACCACCGATCCCGACGAGATCGTCGAGACCCTGATCCGGCTGCGCCCCTCCTTCGGCGCGGTCAACCTCGAGGACATCTCCGCCCCGCGCTGCTTCGAGATCGAGAAGCGGGTCGTCGAGGCGCTCGACTGCCCCGTCATGCACGACGACCAGCACGGCACCGCCATCGTCGCCCTCGCCGCGCTCAAGGGCGCGCTGAAGGTGCAGCAGCGTGAGATCGCCGACCTCCGCATCGTGATCTCCGGTGCGGGCGCCGCGGGCGTGGCCTGCACTAACATCCTGCTCGCCGCGGGCGCACAGGACGTGGTGGTGCTCGATTCCAAGGGCATCATCTCCGCCGACCGTTCCGATCTCGGCGACATCAAGTCCGACCTCGCGGCCCGCACCAATCCCGCAGGGCGCAAGGGCGGCATCGCCGAAGCCCTCGACGGTGCCGACGTCTATCTCGGCGTGTCCTCGGGCACCGTTCCCGAGGAGATCGTGGCGACCATGGCCGACAACGCCGTCATTTTCGCGATGTCCAACCCGGATCCGGAGATCCACCCCGATATCGCCCACAAGCACGCCGCGATCGTCGCGACCGGCCGCAGCGACTTCCCGAACCAGATCAACAACGTGCTGGCGTTCCCCGGTGTGTTCAAGGGGGCACTCGATGCCGGTGCCCGCCGGATCACCGAGGGCATGAAACTCGCCGCCGCCGAGGCCATCCTCTCGGTCGTCGGTGACGAATTGGCCGCGGACAGGATCGTCCCGAGCCCGCTCGATCCGCGCGTCGCACCTGCTGTCGCCGAGGCCGTCGCGGCCGCGGCGAGGGCGGAAGGTGTCACGGCATAGGGAGGTATCTCCCGGCGAGATCGCACCGAGCGCCCCGCTCCGAACCGCACGAGGGTTCCGGATCGGGGCGTTCGGCATGTCGGTGGTGGGCGGGTGCCCGCTGTCGCGAGGGGTAGGCGACAATGACCGCCGTGGTGAACGAAGCAGGACGGAACCGGTCGGTCGTGGCGGCAGTGTTCACCGTATGCGTGGCCTCGGGTCTGCTCCAGGCCTGTGCGTCACCGGTCCTCGACGACGCGGCGCCGTCGTCGGCGGTGGTCGTGGGGGCGGGGGTGCAGCCCGAGGAGGAACTGCTCGCCCGGTTGTACGCGGAGGTCCTGCGCGGCACCGGTATCGACGTGCAGGTCCGGTCCGGCATCGCCGACCCGTCCGCAGCCCTCGACGCCGCCGAGGTCACCCTGATCCCCGGCTTCACAGGCCGGCTCCTCGCGTACTACGACCCGGGTGCCGAGCAGACCGACGCCGGGGACGTCTTCGCGGCTCTGGCGCGGGCGCTGCCCGACGAGCTGACCATCTCCGACTACGCCTCCGCGCAGAACCGCGCTGTGCTGCTCGCCGACCGCAGCCTGCTCGACGAGTGGTCGGCGACGCAGGTCGACGATCTCGTACCGCACTGTGCCGACCTCACGGTCGCAGTCACACCCGGTTTCGAATCCGCCGGTGGGCTCGACGCACTCGAGCGCGCCGATTGCCGTCCCCGCGAGGTGCGGCGCATCGACGACGCGCGGGCCACGGCCACCGCATCGGAGCCCGGCACCGTCGTCGGGGCCACCACGACTTCCCCCGCACTGGCGGATCCCGACGCGCAATCGCCGGTGAGCCCCGTGGCGGACGCTCCCGACCGGACCGAGCGGGACGAGGAGGCCGGGGACGAGCGGGCGGCGCCGGTGTTGCCGGCCCAGAACGTCGTGCCGGTCTTCCGCAAGAACGTGCTCGGCGACGCTCAACTCGACGCCCTGCGGACGATCGCGGGCGAACTGACCACGAGCGACCTCGCCGAACTGCGGGTACGCCTCGACGAGGGTGAGGATCCCGGATCCGTGGCTCGCGACTGGATCGACGAACACGCCTGACCGGAGACCGGGAGGCCTCACTCAGTCCGCGTGGGCACCCATGTGTGCCCGGAGGAAGCCACCGAAGTCGTCGATCGCCGCCGCGGCCTCGGGAACGAGGGAGGCCTGCAGCGGCGCGACATGCCACAGTTCGGGTTGCTCCACGAGCGTGACATCCACGCCCGCAGCTCGGAGTTTCCCGGCGTACTGCCGCACCTGCGGGTAGAGCATCTCCTCGGTACCCACCTGGATCAGGGTCGGCGGCAGGCCGGTGGGATCGGCGTGCATGGGTGCGTAACCGGGATCGGCGGGGTCGGCCCGACCCCGATACGCCTCGGCCGACGAGTAGACCCATCCCTTGTTGATGACGACGTCGTTCACGTCGGGCAGCTCGCGGGAGGCCGGATCGGTCCACGGAGACAGTAGCCCGAGGGCGGGCGGGGTGATCGCGTGTCGGGTGCGGAGCCGGTGCGCGGTCGCGGCGGTGAGCCCGCCACCGGCCGAGTCGCCGGCGATCGCGGTGCCGCCGACCTCGAATCCGTGCTCGCTCACGAGTTCGAGATAGGCGGCCTCGGCGTCGTCGAGCGCCGCCGGATAGGGATGCTCCGGGGCGAGGCGATAGTCGAGGACGTACACGACGGATTCCGCTGCCGCGGCGAGATAGGCCGCGAGCGAACGGTGCGTGGCCGGCGATCCGGCGGTGTACGCACCGCCGTGCAGGTACAGGATCGCGGTGGACCGTTCGGTGGCTCCCACGGTGACCCGTTCGGCGGGCCGCCCCGCGAGACGGACGTCGCGTACAACCGTGTCCTTCGGGAGGCGCTGCAGCGGAGCGGCGAGTTCGAGCAGGCGGCGCTGCGTCGTGTACGGCCATCGGGGTGACAGGATGACGCGGAAGAGCGGACGCAGGGCGGTTCGCGCCACCCGCGGCGACAACTGCGGGGTCGGAAGCTCAGGCATGCCGCAGCCTAACCCATGTCATCCCCGGCTCCGGGGCACGATGCGGCCGGTCACCCGCGCCACGACGCCCTGATAGGCCGGGCCGGCGATGCGCACGAAGGCATCGAGCAGTTTCGCATCGGCACCGATCAGGACCCGCGGCTTGTTCTTGCGGACACCGGTGAGGATGGTCTTCGCCGCGTTCTCCGGGGTCGTGCGCGCGAGCTTGCGGTCGAAGAACTCCGCGAAGGTGGCCTGATCCTCCCCGTCGGGAACGGCGGCGTTGCGGGCGATCGCGGTCTTGATTCCCCCGGGGTGGACGCAGGTGACCTGCACGGGATGCCCTGCGACGAGCATCTCCTGGCGCACGGCCTCGGTGAAACCGCGCACCGCGAACTTCGCCGAGTTGTAGGCGGCCTGACCCGGGATGCTGAGCAGCCCGAACAGACTCGAGACGTTGATCAGGTGACCGTCGCCGGACGCGATGAGATAGGGCAGAAACGCCTTGGTGCCGTTGACGACTCCCCAGAAGTCGACGTCCATGACCCGTTCGATGTCCTTGAACTCGGTGCGTTCGAGGTCGCCGTGATAGGCGATACCCGCGTTGTTGTACACCTGGTGGACGGCACCGAAGTGGGTGGCGATCTGTTCGGCGTACTCGAGGACCTTCTCGCGCTGGGTGACGTCGAGATGATCGGCCCTCACCTCGGCGCCGAGATCCCGTGCACGACGTGCCGTCTCCTCGAGACCGGCCGTGTCGACATCCGAGATCGCCAGGCGGGCTCCCGCGGCCGCGAGGGCGAGCACGAGAGCCCGCCCGATACCGGAACCCGCGCCCGTGACGACGACGACTCGGCCAGTGACATCACTCATCGGACTGCTGCCTCTCGGGAGGTGCGCTCGTGCGCGGGAAGTTCGGTGGTCACGGGGAGATCCGCTTCGGCGACGCTACGGTATGCGTCGAGGTCGAAGTTCCGGGTGATGCGGCGGAATTCGAAGGTGAAACCCGGCCAGAGCGTGGTGTTGTTGCCGTGCTTGTCGAGATACCAACTCGCGCAGCCACCGTTGCTCCACACACTCGAACGCAGGGCGCGCTGCAGGGTGCGGTTGTACTCGTCCTGGACGTCCTCGCGGATCTCGACCGTGCCGATGCGGTTGCGGTCGATCGTGCGGATCGCGTCGACGACGTATTCGAGTTGCGACTCGATCATGTACACCATCGAGGTGTGGCCGAGCCCGGTGTTCGGTCCCACGAGGAAGAACAGGTTCGGGAATCCTGCGACGGTGCTGCCCTTGTAACCCTGCATGCCCGTCTCGTCGAAGACCTCTGCCAGCGAGCGGCCGTCCTTGCCGAAGATGCCGGCGAAGGTGGGCGAGTCGGTGACGTGGAAGCCGGTCGCGACGACGATCGCGTCGACCTCACGCTCGGTGCCGTCCTTCGTGACGATGCCGCGCGGCGTGACCCGGGCGATGCCGTCCGTGACGAGATCGACGTTCGGCCGGTCCAGCGCCGGATAGTAGTTGTTCGAGATCAGCATGCGCTTGCAGCCGATTCCGTAGTTCGGGGTGACCTTGCGCCGCAGGGCCTTGTCGGAGATCTGCCGGCGCACCTGGAAGCGTGCCGCGAGTTCGAGAGGCTTCATGAAGATCTGCGCCTTGGCGAGGCCGACGACCTGCGTCTCACGGGCGGTGTACTGCAGGGCGCGCGAGAGTCGCTGGAAGCCCGGGATGTAGCGGAAGGCGAACTTCTCGACGGCGGTGTACTCGCGATCGAAGCGGGGGAGCACCCACGGTGCCGTGCGCTGGTAGACGTCGAGACGGCCGACGGTGCCGGCGATGGCGGGCACGATCTGGATGGCCGAGGCGCCGGTGCCGATCACGGCGACCCGCTTGCCGGCGAGATCGGCGTCGTGGTTCCACCGTGCGGAGTGGAATATCTCGCCTTCGAATCCGGTGATGCCCTCGATGTCGGGCAACGACGGCTCGCACAGGGCCCCGACCGCCGAGATCAGGATGCGGGCACTGTAGCTGCCGCGCGTGCCGGTCACGTCCCAGCGATGGGTCGTGGTGTTCCATCGGGCGGACTGCACGTCGCAGCCGAAGACGGTGCGGCGTCGCACGTCGTACCGGTCGGCCACCGAGCGGATGTACGCCTGGATCTCGGGTTGCGGGGAGAACGAGCGTGTCCACCCCGGATTGAGGGCGAAGGAGTACGAGTACAGGTTGGACGGCACGTCGCACGCGGCGCCGGGATAGGTGTTGTCGCGCCAGGTGCCGCCCACCTCGGACGCGCGTTCGAGGACGAGGAAGTCCTTTCCCTCCTGCGACAGGCGGATGGCGGCGCCGAGTCCGGCGAACCCGCTGCCGATGATCAGGGTGTCGACCTGACGGATCTCCGCGTCGGCGACGGTATCTGTAACCGGAAGACTCATGTATTTGAGGCTAGAGCCTCATCGTGACCTGGTCAACAGTTGTTGACCCTAATTCAATAGGAGTGTTTGCATGGGGTCGTGGCAGACGACAGTTCCGAACCCCGCCGGACCCGCCTCGATCCCGAGCAGCGCCGAGCCCAGCTGATCGATCGCGGACTCGACCTGCTCACCGATCGTCCGCTGGAACAGATCTCCGTGGAGGAGGTCGCCGAACGTGCCGGTGTCTCGCGGGGGCTGCTGTTCCACTACTTCGCCTCGAAGCACGACTATCACGTCGAACTGGTGCGGTGCGTCGGCCGGGATCTCGTCGAGTACACCGAGCCGGACGAGGACCTCGAGCCGTTCGAGATGCTACGGGGCACGCTCGTCGCGTACGTCGACTACGTCACGCAACGCCGCGACATGTACGTGTCGATCCTGCGCGGCGCGACCAGCGGCGACCCCGACATGCGCGCCGTCTTCGAGGACACGCGCACGGCCATGGTCGAACGCACGGTCGCGCACCTGCCCGCCATCGGTATCGAGCCCACCCCGGCCGTCCGCCTCGCGGTGCGTGGATGGATCGCGTTCGTGGAGGACACCACGATCGCCTGGCTGCGCGCACCGGAACTCACCCGCGACGAGTTCATCGACCTCGCGGTCGCGGCACTGTCCGGCGTCGCGACGGCGGCGCATTCCCTCGCCGCGGGCGAGGACGTCACCGGCGGTCGCCCGGCAGATATTCCTGCAGTTTCGTCTTGACGCCCTGTTTCACGAAGCCCCAACGGTTCTCGTCGCCTGCGAGTACGGCCTTGGCGACATCGGTGAATTGTTCCCAGGTCGCGTGCGGGGGAATCGGCGGCATGTCCGGGTCGGTGTACACGTCCAGCACCGTCGGCCGATCCGCCGCCAAGGCGCGCTCCCAGGCGGGCCCCAATTCTCCGGTGTCCCGGACCGTTTCGCCTCCGAGTCCGAGGCTCCGCGCGAAGGCGGCGTAGTCGACGTCCGGAAGTGTCTGGGATTCGGCGAACTTCGGGGCTCCACCCATCGCGCGCATCTCCCAGGTCACCTGGTTGAGGTCGTTGTTGTGGAGGATCGCGACCACCAGCCGGGGATCGGCCCAGTGCTGCCAGTACCGCTGGATCGTGATGAGTTCGGCCATCCCGTTCATCTGCATCGCGCCGTCACCGGCGAAGGCGATCACCGGACGACCCGGATTCCCGAACTTCGCACCGATCCCGTACGGCACGGCCGGCCCCATCGTGGCGAGAGTGCCCGACAGGGAACCGCGCATATCCCCGCGGAACCGCAGTTGCCGCGCGTACCAGTTGGCAGCCGACCCCGAATCGGCGGTGACGATCGCGTCCTCGGGAAGACGCGGCGATGCCTCTGCGAACATCCGCAGGGGGTTGACGAACTCCGTCTCCACCTCGGCCTGCTGCTGCATGGTCCGCCACCAGCGTTCGACGTTCTTCTCGATGCCCTCCCGCCACGAGCGGTCCTGCTTGCGTTGCAGCAGGGGGATGAGCGCGTCGAGCGCCGCAGCGGCGTCCGCCATGAGGTTGACCTCGTTCGGATAGCGCATCCCGATCATGCGCGCGTCGATGTCGATCTGCACGCTGCGTGCCTGCTCGTATTCCGGAAGGAACTGGCTGTAGGGGAGACTCGAGCCGACGATCAGCAGCGTGTCGCACTCCGTCATCATCTCGTGGGTGGGGCGGGTTCCCAGCAGCCCGATCGATCCGGTGACCCAGGGCAGGTCGTCGGGCAGCACGTCCTTGCCCAGCAACGCCTTCGCGGCCCCGGCGCCGAGCAGATCCGCGACCTGCTCGAGTTGCGGCCGGGCGCCGCGAGCACCGCTGCCGACGAGCATCGCGACCTTGTTCCCCGCGTTGAGTACGTCGGCGGCGCGTGCGATCGCCTCGTCGTCGGGAGCGATGCGGGGACGATCGAAACCGATGCTCGACGGCACCATCTTGAACTCGTGGGCGGGCGGTGAGTATTCGAGTTCCTGCACGTCGCCGTGGATGATCACCGCCGTCGGCGTGCGATACGCGATCGCGGTGCGCATCGCCCGGTCGAGGACGTTCGGCAACTGTTCGGGCACCGTGACGGTCTCCACGAACGCCGACGCGACGTCCTTGTACAGCGTGTGCAGGTCCACTTCCTGCTGATACGACCCGCCCATCGCCGACCTGTCGGTCTGGCCCACGATCGCGACCACCGGGACGTGATCGAGTTTCGCGTCGTACAGGCCGTTGAGCAGATGGATCGCGCCGGGGCCGGACGTCGCCGTGCACACCCCCGGCTTTCCCGTGAACTTCGCGTAGCCGACGGCCTCGAACGCGCTCATCTCCTCGTGACGCGACTGCACGAAGACCGGATCGTTGCCCGCGCGTGTCCAGGCCGCGAGGATCCCGTTGATGCCGTCACCGGGATAGCCGAAGACGTAGTCGACCTCCCATGCACGCAGACGCTGCAACAGGAAGTCGGCCACTGTCGGATTCGCCATCGGATCTCCTCGCAGGACGGCTCGGGTGTCGTCCGGAGGGTGCCCGTCAGGTCGGACCCGAAACACCCGCGAACCTGCGGGCCGTGAAAAGGCGTGAGCCGGGTCGATCGTCCTCGTGGGACGAACCGACCCGGCTCACATGAGAACCGTCAAGGGCCCGAAGGGTCCGAAACGGAGCTTCTAGCGACCGAAGGCCTTCTCGATGATCTCCTGCTGCTCGACAGCATGGACCTTGCTCGAACCGGACGACGGTGCCGACATCGCACGACGCGACACGCGCTTGATCCCGCTGAGCTTCTCGGGCAGCAGTTCCGGCAGCGCGAGGCCGAGGAACGGCCACGCACCCTGGTTCGCCGGCTCCTCCTGGACCCAGAAGAACTCGGTGGCGTTCGGGTACTGCTCGAGGGTCTCGGCGATGCGACGACGCGGCACCGGGTACAGCTGCTCGATGCGCACGATCGCGACGTCGTCACGACCTTCCTTCTGCTTCTTCGCCAGCAGTTCCCAGTAGATCTTGCCGGAGGTCAGCAGCACACGAGTGGCCTTCGACCGGTCGGCCGTGCCCTCCTCGTAGGGAACCTCTTCGAGCAGCGAGCGGAACTTGCCCTGCGTGAAGTCCTCGACATTGCTGACCGCGGCCTTGTTGCGCAGCATCGACTTCGGCGTGAACACCACGAGCGGGCGGCGGATGCCGTCGAGGTGGTGGCGACGCAGCAGGTGGAAGTAGCTCGCCGGGGTCGACGGAACCGCGACCGTCATCGAGCCCTCGGCGCACAGCTGCAGCCAGCGCTCGATACGGCCCGAGGTGTGGTCGGGACCCTGGCCCTCGTGGCCGTGCGGCAGCAGCAGCACGACGTCGGAGAGCTGACCCCACTTGGCCTCACCCGACGAGATGAATTCGTCGATGATCGACTGCGCACCGTTGACGAAGTCGCCGAACTGCGCCTCCCACAGCACCAGCGCGTCGGGGTTGCCCACTGAGTAGCCGTACTCGAAGCCCAGACCCGCGAACTCGGTCAGTGCCGAGTCGTAGACCATGAAGCGGCCGCCGTTGCCGGCCTGCGTGGCCAGCGTCGCGATCGGGTTGTACTCGTCGCCGGTCTTGCGGTCGATGATGACCGAGTGACGCTGCGTGAACGTGCCGCGACGCGAGTCCTGACCGGCCAGACGCACCAGGGCGCCCTCCTCGGCCAGCGAACCGAACGCGAGCAGCTCCGCGAAGGCCCAGTCGATCTTGCCGTTGCGGGACATCTCGCGCCGCTTCTCGAGCACCGGCTTGACGCGCGGGTGGACCGTGAAGCCCTCGGGAGCCTCGGCGAAGGCATCACCGATCCGCTCGAGTACCGAACGGTCGACCGAGGTGTCGAGGCGCTTCGGCGGGGTCTGGTCGAGCTCGACCGACTCCGACGGCTCCGGCGGGTACTTCTCGAGTTCACGCACTTCGTTGAAGACACGCTCGAGCTGGCCCTGGTAATCGCGCAGGGCGTCTTCCGCTTCCTTGAGCGAGATGTCGCCGCGACCGATCAGGGCCTCGGTGTAACTCTTGCGTACGCTGCGCTTGGTGTCGATCACGTCGTACATGGCCGGCTGGGTCATCGACGGGTCGTCGCCCTCGTTGTGACCGCGGCGGCGGTAGCAGATCATGTCGATCACGACGTCCTTGTGGAACTTCTCGCGGAAGTCCACGGCCAGCTGCGCGACCCACACGCAGGCCTCGGGATCGTCACCGTTGACGTGGAAGATCGGCGCACCGATCATCTTCGCCACGTCGGTGCAGTACTCGGACGAACGCGAGTGCTCCGGCGCGGTGGTGAAACCGACCTGGTTGTTGACGACGATGTGCACGGTGCCACCGGTGCGGTAGCCACGCAGCAGCGCGAGGTTGAGGGTCTCCGCCACGACGCCCTGACCGGCGAAGGCCGCATCGCCGTGCAGCAGCAGAGGAAGGACGGTGAAGCCGTCCTCGCCCTTGTCCAGGATGTCCTGCTTGGCGCGGACGAGGCCCTCGAGCACCGGGTTGACCGCCTCGAGGTGCGAGGGGTTCGCGGTGAGCGAGACCTTGATGTCGTTGTCGCCGAACATCTGGATGTAGGTGCCCTCGGCGCCGAGGTGGTACTTCACGTCGCCGGAACCGTGAGCGGCGGACGGGTTCAGGTTGCCCTCGAACTCGGAGAAGATCTGCGAGTACGGCTTGCCCACGATGTTCGCGAGCACGTTGAGACGGCCACGGTGCGGCATCGCGATCGCGACCTCGTCGAGCGCGTGCTCGGCGGCCTGGTCGATGATCGCGTCCATCATCGGGATGACCGACTCGGCACCCTCGAGCGAGAAGCGCTTCTGGCCCACGTACTTGGTCTGCAGGAACGTCTCGAACGCCTCGGCGGCGTTGAGGCGGCTCAGGATGTACTTCTGCTGGGCGACAGTCGGCTTGACGTGGTGGGCCTCGACCCGCTCCTGCAGCCACTGCTGCTGCTCCGGCTCGAGGATGTGGGTGTACTCGACACCGACGTGGCGGCAGTAGGCGTCGCGCAGCACCGACAGCACGTCGCGCAGCTTCATCTTCTGCCGGCCGTGGAAGCCGCCGACGTTGAACTCGCGGTCGAGATCCCACAGCGTCAGGTCGTGGGTCGTCACGTCGAGGTCGGGGTGCGAACGGAACTTGTCGCGCACGAACTGCAACGGATCGGTGTCGGCCATGAGGTGGCCGCGGCTGCGGTAGGCGGCGATGAGCTCGAGCACACGGGTGTGCTTGTCGACGAGGCCTTCCGGCACGTCCTTGCGCCAGCGGACCGGCTCGTAGGGGATGTGCAGGGTGTGGAAGATGCCGTCGTAGAAGTCGTCGCTGATGAGCAGCTCGTGGATCCGCTTGAGGAACTCACCCGACTCCGCACCCTGGATCACACGGTGGTCGTAGGTGGACGTGAGCGTCAGCAGCTTGCCGATGCCCATCTCGGCGATCCGCTCGTCGGACGCGCCCTGGAACTCCGCGGGGTACTCCATCGCGCCGGCGCCGATGATGGCGCCCTGGCCCTGCATCAGGCGCGGGACCGAATGCACGGTGCCGATGCCGCCCGGATTCGTCAGCGAGATGGTGACGCCGGAGAAGTCCTCGCCGGTGAGCTTGCCGTCGCGGGCACGGCGCACGATGTCCTCGTAGGCGGAGTAGAACTGCGCGAAGTTCATCGTCTCGCAGTTCTTGATGGCCGCCACGACCAGCGAGCGCTGCCCGTTCTTGCCCGGCAGATCGATCGCGAGACCGAGATTGGTGTGCTGCGGAACCACGAGGTTCGGCTTGCCGTCGATCTCGGCGAAGTGGTTGTTCATATTCGGGTACGACTTGACCGCCTGGACGATCGCGTAACCGAGGATGTGGGTGAACGAGACCTTGCCGCCCCGGGTGCGGGCGAGATGGTTGTTGATGACGATGCGGTTGTCGAACATCAACTTCGCGGGCACCGCGCGAACACTGGTTGCCGTCGGGATCGACAGCGAGGCGTTCATGTTCTTCGCAACGGCAGCAGCGGCGCCGCGCAGAACCTTCTTCTCCTCGGTGGCCTGACCCGTCGGGGAGGCTGCGGGCTTCGGGGCCGGCTTCGCGGGTGCGGACTCGGCCTTGGGCTGGGGTGCGGCCTTCGGCGCAGCCTTGGCTGCGGGGGCGGAGGGCGCGGCCTTCGCTGCGGGGGTGGAGGGGGTGGCCTTCGACGCAGTACTGGAAGGTGCAGCCTTCGTCGCGGGGGCGGAAGAAGCGGAGGAACTCGGCGCAGGCTTCGAGCTCGGCGCGGGCTTCTCGGTCGTGGCGGTGCCGGAGCCGTTGGTACCTCCGGCCACCGCGGCTTCCGGCGAATAGTCGGTGAGGAATTCGTGCCAGCTGGCGTCCACGGACGAAGGGTCGTCCTGGAAGCGCTGGTACATCTCGTCAACCAACCACTGGTTTTGTCCGAACTGTGATGTAGAGCTGCTGCTCACGGCAGTTGTTCGCCTCGTTTCTTTCTTCGGTACCCGATCGGAGCGCCTGTGAATATGAGGCTAGCCCGTAGCATGTGACGATCCGAACCGGCCGCGCATGACGGTGGGCTACCTCACAATCTGGTGCGATGGGGTCTCCATCGATGACGGTTCTCGACAGCCGATTATTCCCTCTATGGGGCATCGGTGCAGCGCGCGCCCCGTTACAAACGTGAGGACGGTCTCATATTCGATTCTGCCGGAACGGCGACGAGCAGGGCTTCGGTCGTTTCGGGAACGAGACCGCCGGTGGCGAGTTGCCACAAAGTGGTGTACAGACCGCCTGCCCGGCGAAGCTCTTCGTGCGGTCCGCACTCGACGATCCGGCCGTCGTCGACGACCACCACGAGGTCTGCGCGGGCGGCAGTCGCGAGCCGGTGAGCGACGATCACCGCGGTCCGGGCACGGGTGACGGTCGCCCCCGCTTCGAGCACCGCCCGCTCCGTCGCCGGATCGAGCGTCGCGGTGGCCTCGTCGAGCAACAGCAGGTCGGGGTCCACCAGTTCGGCGCGCGCGAGCGCGATGAGCTGGCGCTGACCCGCGGACAGGCCCTGACCGCGCTCGCCGACGGGATGGTTCATCCCGCCGGACAGACCGGCGATCATGTCCAGGGCCCCGACTGCCCGCGCGGCCGACTCGATCTGCTCGCGCGACGCGTCGGGCCGGCCGTACGCGATGTTGGTCGCCACCGTCCCGGTGAACAGATGCGCTTCCTGCGGCACCACACCGAGCCGGCCGCGATAGTCGCGCAGGCGGTACTGCCGCAGGTCGGTGTCGTCCACCCGCACCGAACCCGAGGTCGGGTCGTAGAACCGGGCGAGCAGTTTGACGACGGTCGACTTCCCGGCACCGGTGCGGCCGACCAGCGCGACCGTCGAACCCGCCGGGATCGTCAGATCCACATCCGACAGCGCCTCGCGTTCGGCCTCGCGGTACCGGAAGCTCACCCCGCGCAGTTCCACCTCGCCCCGGAGGTGCCCCTCGACGGTGACCGTTCCCTCGGCACCCGATTCGAGCGAACTCGGCGTGCGCAGCAGCTCACCGATCCGCCGCAGTCCCACACGGGCCTGCTGGTAACCGTCGAAGACCTGCGACAACTGCTGGATGGGAGCGAACAGCAGGTTCAGGTACAGCACGAACGCGATGAGCACACCCGGACCGATCGCCCCCGACGCGACCTCCCGCGCGCCGGCGAAGACGACAGCGGCGAGCGCCAGGTCGGACAGGAAGGTGATGAACGGGAAGTACAGCGAGATCGCCCGCTGCGACCGCAGGCGGCTGCGCCGATAGGCCTCCGCGCGCTCGGCGAAACGTCGCGCTGCCACCTCCTCCCGGCGGTACGCCTGCGCGGCGCGCAGGCCCGTGACGTTCTCCTGGAAATCCGCGTTCACCAGGGAGATGCGCTCCCGCGACTGCGCGTACACCCTCCCCGACACCTTGCGGAACCACAGCGTCGCGATCGCCAGCACCGGCAGCACGGCGAGCACCACCAGAGCCAGCGACACGTCCGTCACGATCAGCGCCACCGAGATCCCGGTGAGGGTCAGTACCGCCACCACCGCAGTGGACAGTCCGGTCTGGATGAACTGCGACAGCGCGTCGACGTCGGTCGTCATCCGGGTCATGATCCGGCCCGACAGTTCGCGCTCGTAGTAGTCGAGACCGAGGCGTTGCAGGTGCGCGTAGGAGCGCACCCGCAACGCGAACAGCACCCGCTCTCCGGCCCGTGCGGTGAGCACGGTCAGCACCGCGACCGCGATCCACCCCAGCAGCGCGAGGGCGACGCCGGCGGCCGCGGCCTGCCACAGCCGGGCCGGATCGCCCGGCGTGACGCCGCGGTCCACGGCGAACCGTACGAGCGACGGGAAGGCGATGTTCGTCAACGACTCCACCGCCAGACACAGCACGACGGCAGCGAGCAACAGCCGTACCGGCCGCAGCGTCGTCCGCAGGCGGAAGTGCGGGTCGGGCAGACGCAAGGCGGCGGACTGCAGCGCCGGGGCGTGTCCCGGAGTCTCGGTGGCAGGTGGAAGGGCGGCGACGGCGGCGCGTAGTTCCGGAGTCGGAGCCACCTCACCGAACGCACCGGACATCGGCCCGCCGTGACCGCCCCCGCGCGGTCCACCGGCAGCCGCCGGCACACCACGGGCGCTGTCGACCGCGTCGTCATCGGGTTCCTCCGGCCACAATTCCCCGGCCACGGCAGGTCGCTGCGGGCCGGGGGCGTCCTCGTCGTCGGCCGACAGCAGGCGCCGGAAGACGGGACTGCGCTCGTCGAGTTCGTCGACCGTCCCGATGTCGACGATGCGGCCCTCGTCGAGGACGGCTACCCGGTCGGCGAGCGCGAGCGTCGAGCGGCGATGGGCGAGCACGAGCGTCGTGCGGCGCCGGCCCGCCCGCAGGGCGCCGTAGATCGCGGCCTCCGTCTCGGCGTCGACCGCGGATGTGGCGTCGTCGAGGATCAACACTCGCGGATCGACGAGCAGAGCCCGTGCCAGCGCGACGCGCTGGCGCTGTCCACCGGACAGGGTCAGCCCCCGTTCGCCGACGACGGTGTCGTAGCCCTCGGGGAGCGCGTCGACGAACTCGTCCGCACGTGCCGCTACCGCTGCGGCCCGGATCCGGTCGTCCGTCGCATCGGGCCTGCCGAGCGCGATGTTGGCCGCGACCGTATCGGAGAACAGGAACGGCTCGTCGAAGACGAGACCGACCGCTCCGCGCAGGTCGTCGGCCCGGAGCGAGGCGATATCGATGTCCTGGCCGTCCGAGGTCAGGCACACCGCACCGCTGTGCGGCGCGTAGAACCGGGGAAGCAGCAGCGACAGGACGGTCTTGCCCGAACCCGCAGGCCCGACGATCGCGACGGTCTCGCCCGGCGCGATCTCGAGGTCGAGTCCGCGCAGCACATCCCGGTCGTCGAAGCCGAACGTCACGTCCCGGAAGTGGACGCCGAGTGGGCCGTCGGGCAGCGGAGCGGGGTTCGGCGGATCGGCGACCTCGGGCTCGGTGTCGATCACCTCGTACACCCGCTCGACCGCCGCCCGCGACAACTGGGCCATGATCACGACCTGCGAGAGCGTGCGGGTGGTGGCGGTCATCGTGGCCACATAGGCCGTGAAGGCCACGAACGTTCCGACGGTGATCCTGCTGTCCAGCGCGAGCAGCCCTCCGACAGCGATGGTGGCGACGAGCCCGAACTGCGGCACCGCGCCCAGCGGTGCCGAGAACCACGAGTTGATCCGGGCCGCGCGCAGACGCTCGGCGTACAGCCTGCGACCGTGCTCCTCGAGCTGGTCGACGGCGTGGGATTCCTGGCCGAATCCCTTGACCACACGGACCCCGGTGACCGTCTCCTCGACGTGCTGGGCGAGGTCGGCTGCCCGTTGCTGCGCCGACCAGGTCGCGGCGAACAGTTTCGGACGCACCACCCGGACGATCACGACGATGATCGGGACCGTGGCCACCGCGACGAGCGTGAGCAGCGGAGAGAGCGTCGTCATGATCACCAGCGCGAGCACGAACTGCAGCAATGCCCCCGCGGACATCGGCACCATCGCCAGTAGTCCCTGGAGGAGCTGCAGGTCGGTGATCGAGCGAGAGACCACCTGACCGGTTCGGATCCGGTCCTGTCCGGGCCCGTCGAGACGTTGCAACGAGCCGAGCAGACGCAGCCGCAGGCCGTGCTGTACGTCGAGCGACAGGCGGCCGGCGAGCATGCGCCGGCCGTACTGGCACCCGAACCGGACCACCGCGCCGAACGCGATCGCACCGGCTGCGAGACCGATCAGACGCAGATCGTCCGCGGGCACACTTCCCTGACCGGTCGCACTGTCCACCGCGACCTTCGTCAACAGCGGGAACGTGATGTCGATCAGGGCGGCGACGACGGTGACGGCGAGCGCCCCGAGCGCCGTGGTGCGGTGACGCAGAGCTTCGGCGACGAGCCGGGAAATCCATCCCTGCGCGTGTGGAGTCGGGTCGTGTGCCACCGAATCGACACTAGCGCCGTGAGACGACAGACCGGAGTCGTGCGGCGAGGCACCCGCCCGTGCCTGGGCGAACGGTCAGGTGATGTCCCGGCTGCGGGTCCGCCACCATCCGAGTCCGCACAGCAGCACCGTCCAGAAGACCAGCACGAGCGGGGCCTGCGGCCAGGTCATCTCCAGCACGACGTCGTCGGGCATCGACACGGACGAGAACAGGGTGTACCAGGTGGCCTGTGCCGGCAGATACGACGCGAGCGCGCCGAGACCGAGGCCGTGCAGAACCAGCGAGACCACGGACTCACCGAACGGTACCCAGGCGCAGATCGCGAGGACGCTTCCCGCCGTGGACCGGGTGAGCAATCCGAGGCCTGCCCCGATCAGCGACCACATCAGGGCGCAGAACAACCCGATGGCCAGGACCTTGGCGACCGAACCGAGGTCGGCACCGTCGAATCCTCCCCCGAACAACACGAGCGTCGCGGCTGCGGCGACTTCCGCGACGATGCAGTAGAGCAGTCCGATCGCGGCGACGATCGCGAACTTCGCGGCGAGCACCCGATCGCGTCCGCGCGTGGTGAGAAAGGTCGTCACGATCGTCCGGTGCGTGAACTCACTGCTGGTCTCGACTGCGCCGAAGACCGCCGCGAACAGGAACACCAGCGACAGGGCCAGCGAGATGCCCACCGCGGCGGCGACGGCTTCGGCGAATCCGTCACCGAAGCCGAATTCGAGCCGGCGCGCGACCGGCAGGGTCAGTGCGCCGCAGAACAGGCCGACGAGCAGGGGAGCGAGGCCGAGGATCCACCAGTAGCGCAGACTCACGACCTTGCGGAATTCGGCGGTCAGAAGCGCGGTCACGGGGTCGGCTCTCCGGGTGTGGTCGGTGGACGGTTCGGTGACGGAGGTTGCGGGGGAGGACCGGCGGCCGGGGAGCCGTGGGAAGGCTGCCCCCACTGTCGGTGCTGTTCCCACTGCTGCTGCCCCCAGTGTGGCTGCGGGTACTGCTGGGCCTGCGGGTACTGCTGGGCGTGCGGGTACTGCTGGGCACCGGGATCGTGCGGATACTGCGAGACCGGCGCCGCGGCGTAGCGACCGGCCGTCATCGCCAGATAGACCTGCTCCAGATCGACGTGCTCGACACTCGTACCGAACAACTCCACACCCACCGCCGCCGCGATCTCGGCGATGCGGTCGGGGTCGACACCGGCCACGGCGAGACGCCCGTCCTGCTGGATCTGCGCATCGGGATGTCCCGCGGCGGCCAGCGCGGTCGCGAGCCGCGCCGGAGCCGAGCATGCGACGAACACCCGCGACCGGTAGGCCGCACGGAGGGCGGCCATGGTGCTCTCCATGACCAGGCTTCCGTTCGCGATGACGACGAGGCGGTCGGCCATCTGTTCGATCTCCCGCAGGATGTGGCTCGAGATCAGCACCGTCCCGCCGTTGTGGGCGAAGGCGCGCAGGAAGTCGCGCAACCAGGCCATGCCTTCGGGGACGAGTCCGTTCGCGGGTTCGTCCAGCACCAGATAACGCGGTTGCCCGATCAGTGCCGTGGCCAGGGCGAGTCGTTGACGCATCCCGAGGGAGAACTCACCCAGGCGACGTTTCGCGACCGACCCCAGGCCGACGAGGTCGAGCATCCGCATCGCGCGCTCGTCGGGCACGCCGATCGCGGCGCAGTAGACCTGCAGGTGTGTCAGTGCCGTGTGCCTCGGGTGGGCGCTGCGAGCGTCCAGTACCGCCCCGACGACCTGGGCCGGATGCTGCAGTTCCGTGAACCTCACACCGTCGACGAAGGCATCCCCGGCGCTCGGCCGGATCAGCCCCAGCATCATGCCGAGTGTGGTGGTCTTGCCCGACCCGTTGGGACCGAGGAAGGCGGTGATCGACCCCGGCGGCACGGTGAACCGCATGTCGGCCACGACCGTGTGCTCGCCGAAGGTCTTGGTCAGTCCGTCCACGGCGATACCCGTGGGCGACACCGACTGGGAGGCGCGGGTCGGCACCGTCCGGAGGGAGCGCGGGTCGGATGTGCCGTAGGGCGGTGGCGCTGACGGTGCAGTCACAGATGCGAACCCCCGCTTCGTCGAGATCTGCCGCGACCTCGTGCCGCGGTCGCCGTGAGCTTACGGGTCACGCCAGGAAGGGCAGGACGGCGTCGAGGAATTCGCGCGGCGCGTCGAGCTGGGGGCAGTGTCCGGCATCGGGAAGGATCACCACGCGCCGCCGATCGCCGACGTTCACCCGTCGTGCTGCACGAGCGGGTGTCAGGCGGTCCCGTGCGCCCCACAGCAACAGAGCGGGCATGTCCAGTGCGTGCACCATCTCCGGGATGGGGAGGCGGCCGAGCTCCCCGATCGCATGCCGGCCCACCGACAGCAGCGTGTCGACCTGGCCGCGCGTCGCGTAGTTCGCAGCGAAAGCCGTACGCACCGCCGGGTCGAAGGTGCCGCGTCGGTGCACCGCCGCCCGCGCGTACAGGGCGCCCACGGCCCGCTGCACGACCGGGGCGGGAAGCGGACGCAACAGCGCCCGCGACAGTTCGACGGGCACCCGGGCTCCCCGTGTCCAGAGCCGCGGGATCCCCGCCAGTCCCGGCATGTCGGCGAGCACCACCCGGTCGACGCGCGAGGGATGAACCGACGCGAACACGAGTGCCGTCACCGCGCCGAGCGAGTTCCCCACCAGGGACACCGGCTGGGAGAGATCGGCGACGAGATCGGCCACGACGTCGACGTAGTGGTCCAGTACGGGCGTCCGCCAGTGCTGCGCGCTACGTCCGAAACCGGGAAGGTCCACCGTGAGCACCCGGTGGTGCTCGGCGATGCCGGGGGCGACCTTGCACCATGTGCCGCCGTGATCGGAGAACCCGTGCAGCAACAGGACGGTGCGATCTCCGGCGCCGGACTCGTGCACGTGGACCTTCCCGGACGCGGGCACGATCAGTCCTTCGATACCGGGACGCCGGTCTCGACGACGGGCGCCACTCCGTTCTGCGGGAGGACGGGAGTCGTGGACGGCCATGCCGCCGGGGGCGGGCCGAAGGCGTCGCGGGCGTTCTGGATCGTGCGTTTGCCCAGAGCACGGTTGCCCACACCGCCGATCGCGGCGCCGATACCGGCGGGCACCAGTTTGCCGATCAACAGCGGGCTGCGCTTGGCGAGATATCGGCGGATGAACCGCTTGAGCAGCGAGTTGTTCAGCGTCTTCAGCTGACTGCCGCCCGCCTGGGTGGTCAGGGCCTTCGGCCAGTTGCGCAAGGACGTACCCGTCGCGGCCGCGACGATCTCCCGGCCCGCATCGCCGAGCGAGACCGCGAGGACCAGGGCCCGGCGCTGCTCGTGATCGTGGGGCTCGATTCCGTGCACCGACGCGATGGCCAGGGTGAGCAGTGCGGAGGCTTCGAAGAAGAAGGCCGTCTCGGCGCCCACCGCCCCGATCGCGGCGATGGTCCCGACCCCGGGCAGAGCCGCGGTCGCCCCGGCCGCCGACCCGCTCCCGGTGACGCTGAGGAGGAACTGTTTCTCGAGCCTCTCGATGATCTGCGCCGGGGACTCGTCGGGATTCGCCCGGCGGAGGAGCTCGACGTACTTCGCCACGGCAGGCCCCTGCAGCCTCGAGCCGTTGTCCAGCATCTTGACGACAAAAGCCTCCGCGACGCCTGCTTTCCTGCTCATCATGCCCCTGTTCTCCGGTGCTCTTGTCATCCGGTCCGCTCTCACTACGCTGGGTCCATGACCGAGTCCGCAAGCGGAGTGTCGGACGGCGCCCGAGGGCGTCCGCTGCCCTTGCTGACACCCTACGTACGCTCGTACGAGGGGTACCGGCTCGACGGTTTCCCGGCAGGGACCCATCTGGGTATGCCCTCTCCGGACGTCACCGTAATCCTCACGATCTCCGAACCCGTCGAACTCGGTCGCGAGGACGGACGGTCTCCCGACCGATTCGACTCTCTCGCGGGCGGACTGTCGACCCGGCCGGTGCCGGTGGTCCACCACGGCCGCCAGCACGGAATCCAGCTCGCGCTCAGCCCGGCGGGCGCGCGTGCCCTGCTGGGCGTGCCGGCCGCCGCGCTCGGCCCGTGGGCGGTCGATCTGGAGGACGTCATCGGCGCGGACACTCGCGAGTTGTCCGACCGGATCGCCGCGGCCGGCTCCTGGCAGGAACGCTTCTCCGTCCTCGACCGGATTCTCACCCGGCGGCTGATCGCGGCGCGCTCGACGGGACCGGAGCGGAGCCTCGCTCACGCCTGGCGCCTGCTGGTGTCCGATCCCACCCTCCCGGTGCGCGCCGTCGCCGACGAACTCGGGTGGAGCCGGCGGTATCTCGCCGGCCGATGTGCAGCCGAGTTCGGTCTGTCACCCAAGGACGTGGCACGGGTGGCCAGATTCGACCGGTCGCGGAAGATGCTGCGGGCCGACCCACGTCGGCGCCTGTCGGACATCGCGGCGGACTGCGGCTTCTACGACCAGGCGCATCTCGCCCGCGACTGGCGTGATCTGGCCGGCCTGCCGCCCTCCCGCTGGCTCGAGGACGAAGTGTTCCCATTCGTCCAAGACGACTGAGACAACGGTCGCGACACTCGAAGCCATGACGAACACAGCGAACTTCACGCAACAGTCCGTGACCGGCACGCCCACTGCCGACACCGTGTGGCCGTGCCTCGCCTACACCGACGCCCGCGGTGCGATCCGCTTCCTGTTGGACACTCTCGGGTTCGTCGCCTCGGAGATCTACGGGGAGGGAGACCGCGTCGACCACGCAGCCCTGCACTGGCCGTACGGGGGTGGCGTCATGCTCGGTTCGGCCGGCCGCGAGTCACCGCTCGACCAGCACGCCGACAAGGGCACGGTCTATCTCGTGCTCTCCGACGAGAAGGCCGTCGACGCCCTGTACGAGAGGGTCCTCGCGTCCGCCGACGACGAGGATGCGGCCCGCCGCGCGAGCGTGACGATCGAACTCCGTGACGAGGACTACGGATCGCACGGCTTCACCTGCCGCGACCCGCAGGGCGTGTACTGGAGTATCGGCACCTACCGGCCCAGCCGGGTATAGGGGGTCTACCGGGACCGGGTCACGGGGCCGTGCGATTCGGGGACGATCTCGCCGGCGGGCGGCGGGGGCGGTGGTGTGCCGTCCCCGAACGGCCGCCCGCCGAGCGCCTCGCGCCCGTGCGGTTCGAGCCAGTTCGACAGTCCCGGTCCCTTCGGCACGATTCCCGTCGGGTTGATGTCGGTGTGCACCAGGTAGTAGTGCTGTTTGATCTGGACGAAGTCGACGGTGTCCCCGAAGCCGGGTGTCTGGAACAGATCGCGCGCGTAGGCCCACAGTGCGGGGAAGGCCGACAACTGGTTCCGGTTGCACTTGAAGTGGCCGTGGTAGACGGGATCGAAACGCACGAGCGTGGTGAACAGGCGCACGTCCGCCTCGGTGATCGTCTCGCCCACGAGATAGCGCCTCGCTCCGAGGCGTTCCTCGAGCCAGTCGAGGCGTGCGAAGAGCCGGTCGAAGGCGGTGTCGTAGGACTCCTGTGAGCCGGCGAAACCGCACCGGTACACCCCGTTGTTGACGTCCCGGTAGACGACCTCGGCCACCTCGTCGATCTCGTCCCGCAGCGGTTCGGGATACAGGTCCGGCGCGCCCTCGCGATGGAACCGAGTCCACTCGGTCGAGAAGTCGAGGGTCATCTGTGCGTAGTCGTTCGTCACGACCTGCCCGGTCGGGACGTCGACGACGGCCGGAACCGTGATACCGCGGTCGTATCCGGGGAAGCGGGCGAAATAGGCGTCCTGCAGTCTCGGGATCCTCAGGACCGGATCGATTCCGCCGGGGTCGAGATCGAACGTCCAGCTGCGTTCGTCGTGTGTCGGTCCGCACAGTCCGAGCGACAGTGCGTCCTCGAGTCCCAGCAGCCGCCGCACGATCAGGGCACGGTTCGCCCACGGGCACGCCCGGGCAGCCACGAGCCGGTAGCGGCCCGCCTCGACGGGATAACCGTCACGTCCGTCGGCGGTGATGCGGGTCGCGATGTAGTGGGTGTCGCGCGTGAACTCCGCGCCCGGCTCGACGTACTTGTTCTCGGTCACCTGTGCATCCCTTCCCGGTGTTTCCTGTCTTCCCGAGTGCGCGGTCTCCCGGATTTCACGGCCGGCCGCCCGGCGGGACCCGGACCGTGACCAGGGTTCCCCACATCTCGTAACCCGACACCGCCGCGACGGTGCGGGCTCCACGGTTGTCGCGGCGGGTCCGGGCGAGCGGAACGAGCCCGGCGTCGAGCGCGTCGTGGGTGGCGAGAGTCGCGGCCGTCGAGGCCATGCCCCGTCGGCGCGTCTCGGGTGCCGTCATCACCCGGATGTCGGCCAGCAACGACCCGACTTCCCGGTACGCCGCCCCGGCGAACGGACGGTGATCGTCGTCGAGCAGGACGAACAGCCCGGACGATCCGGCCGGGGCCAGTTCGGCCTCGGCGACGTCGTCGGGCGGGCAGCGCCGCAGCAGCTCCTCCAGATCCGCCGGGTCGTGGGAGACCAGCGGATTCTCCACGCGTGTCGCATCGATCCAGTCGGTGCACAGACCGAGGATCTCGGTGCGTCCCGCGTGACCTGCGACGACTGTTTCGAGGCGGGGTGCGTCGAGTTCCGCCGGCTCCGGTTCGCCCTCGAGACGCGAGACCGCCTCGGCCGGCCCCACGATCGCCGTGCTGCGGCCGACGGTGAGCAGCCGGACGTCGCGAACGGAGTCGTCGATCCGTGTGACGCGGCCGGGCTCGGTGAGGGCGTCGTCGGGTAGGCCCAGAGCGCGACACCAGCCGAGCGCGGCGATGCTCGAGATATGTGGGTCCACCCGATTACCGTAGACCCCCTACGAGGGGAGTGATCTTGGTGAGCGACAGCAGTAGGGGGGACACGACCGTGCGCGGGTCCGACGCGGCGGCGAGCGAGATGCCGGAGAGTGCCCGATGGGCGGCGCTGGGAGCGTTGTGCCTCGGCTTCTTCATGATCCTGGTGGACAGCACGATCGTCGCGGTCGCCAATCCTGCGATCATGCGGACCTTCGGCGCGGAGATCAACGCGGTCGTGTGGGTCACGAGCGCGTATCTGCTCGCGTATGCCGTGCCGCTGCTGGTGACAGGCCGTCTCGGCGACCGATTCGGCCAGCGGAGGGTCTATCTCGTCGGACTGGTGCTGTTCACGATCGCATCGCTGTGGTGCGGGATGTCGTCCACGATCGAGATGCTCATCGTCGCGAGGGTGTTCCAGGGCTTCGGCGCGGCGCTCATGTCGCCGCAGACGATGGCCGTGGTCACTCGCATCTTCCCTCGTGAGCGCCGGGGGGTCGCCATGGGTCTGTGGGGTGCGGTGGCCGGTGTCGCGACGCTGGTCGGTCCGCTGGCCGGTGGCGTGCTGGTGGACGGCCTGGGCTGGGAGTGGATCTTCTTCGTGAACGTGCCCGTGGGGGTGATCGGGTTCGCGCTGGCCGTCAAGTACGTACCCGTGTTGTCCACGAACCCCCACCGTTTCGACATGCTCGGGATGCTGCTCAGCGGCGCGGGCATGTTCTGTCTCGTTTTCGGCATCCAGGAAGGCAATTCGTTCCAGTGGACGACCCGCGTGTGGGTGCTCATCGTCACCGGCGCCGCGCTGCTGGGCGTCTTCGTCGTGCAGCAGGCGCGCACCCGCGGGGAACCGCTCGTACCGTTGTCCCTGTTCCGGGACCGCAATTTCGGTCTGGCCAACATCGGGATCGCGACGATGGGCTTCGCCATCACCGGCGTGATGTTGCCGATCATGTTCTACGCCCAGTCGGTGCGCGGTCTGAGCCCGACCGGCGCCGCGATGCTCATGGTTCCCATGGCGGTCTTCAGCGGGGCACTGGCACCCGTGGTCGGAAGACTCGTCGACCGTATCCACCCGCGGGTGATCGCCGGTACCGGATTCACCTTGCTCATCGTGGGATTGGGATGGCTCGCGCTCGTGATGACCCCGGACACGGAGGTCTGGCAGTTGCTGCTGCCGATCGCCCTGATCGGTATCGCGAACGCCGGGATCTGGTCCCCTCTGTCCGCCACCGCGACCGACCGGCTCGCCCTGAACCGGGCCGGAGCGGGTTCCGGTGTGTACAACACGATGCGCCAGGTGGGCGCGGTACTCGGCAGCGCCGCTCTCGGAGCGATGATGGCCACCCGGCTGTCGGCGAACGGAATCACCGCCGGGGGTTCGTCGGAGATGGACGCGACCGTACTGCCGGACGCGCTGCGTGCGCCGTTCGCTGCCGCCATGGCGGAATCACTGTGGTTGCCCGTCGCGGTCCTGACGATCGGGCTCGTGGCCGTACTGGCGTTCGAACGACCCGCGAGCCAGGAAGGCCTGCGCAGCACAGGAGTCCGCTCACCGGCGTCGACGGCCTGATCCGCCGACGCTGATCCGCGCACATCCTTCCGTTCCGGAAGTACCCGTGACGCGGAGTTTTGCTCACAGGGTTGTGATCCACACCATATAGTTCAGGCACGCGCGCCGGGTGGGAGGTGGCATGTCGTTGGCTGTGGTGAAAGTCCCTGTGGGGGGTCGGTGGCTCAAGGACGACAGAGTCATCCGCCGTGAGGACGGCCTCCTGGAGTACGACTGTCTGGAACCCTGTCTCGCCGAGCTTCTCGACCGCAGCGCGTTGCGCTTCGCCAATCGTGCCGCGGTGGTCGACCGCTCCGGGCGTGTGCTGACCTACCGCGAATTGTGGGCCTCCGCCGCACGCGTCGCCGGTGGGCTGCTCGATCAGGGAGTCGGCCCCGCCGACCGTGTCGTGCTCGATCGCCCCAACGGCTTCCTCTGGCTCGTCGGGTTCCTGGGAATCGTGCTGGCCGGCGGGGTCCCGGTGCTACCCGATCCGAGCTGCACACCCGAGGAGGTCGCGGAGGTCGAGGCCCACAGCGGCGCCGTACTGACCCTCGACGGTGACCTGCCCGATGGCGTGGCCTTCCTCGACGGTGGGGCCGCTCCGGACGAACTCGCACTGCTCTACTACGTGCGTGTCGCCGGTGGTGGCCTGCGCGGAGTCGAACTCACCAATACCAACGTGCTGTCCACCATCGAAGCCGTCGCCCACGCGATGGACCTCGAGGGCGGGGGTGTTCGCACGGTGCTGACGGCCCCGCTGGCCACCGCGGTCGGATGCAGTGTGCAGTTGCTGCCCACCCTCGCGTTCGGGGGGACGGTGGCCGTCGCGGGCTCGCGGGTGATCCGCGCACCCTGGCGCCATCTCCGGGCCGCCTTCCCCGCATCGCGATGTGTGCGGGGGTGGGGCGTCGCCGAAACCGGGGGAATCGGTCTGCTGTTGCCCTCGGAGCATCGTCCCCGCCATCCACGCAGCGTCGGGGTGCCGTTCGGGGGGATCGAGGTCGCCCTGCTCGGACCCGACGCCGAGCAGGGCGTCGGTGAATTGCTGTGCCGCGGCCCGAGTGTGGCCAGGCGGTACTGGCGCGATCCGTCCGCCACCGCAGGTGCCTTCACGGACGAGGGCTGGTTCCGCACGGGGGATCAGGTACGCATCGACGGCGACGGCTTCGTCGATCAGATCGCCGTTCGGGTGTCGTGACTCCTGGAACAGGTTCCCATCGGGTATACAGCCTGTAGCCGGGAGCCCGGCCATCCGAAGCGGAGAGGTGTGTCCATGTCCGACGAAGTCCTGCTCGAACGCCGCGATCGTGTTCTCGTCATCACGATCAACCGGCCCGAGGCGCGCAACGCGGTCAACGCCGCGGTCAGCCACGCGCTCGCCGACGCCGTCGACGAACTCGACGCCGACGATTCGCTCTCCGTGGGTGTGCTCACGGGTGCCGGCGGCACCTTCTGTGCCGGCATGGACCTGAAGGCGTTCGTCGCGGGAGAGAACGTGGTGGTTCCGGGCAAGGGTCTCGGATTCACCGAGGCACCGCCCCGTAAGCCGTTGATCTCCGCCGTCGAGGGATTCGCTCTCGCAGGAGGAACCGAACTCGTACTCGCCACGGACCTCGTGGTCGCGGCGAAGAACGCGAAGTTCGGTATTCCGGAGGTCAAGCGGGGTCTGGTCGCCGGTGCCGGCGGCCTGCTGCGGCTGCCCTCGCGAATTCCCTATCAGAAGGCGCTCGAGCTGGCGCTCACCGGGGACGCCTTCACCGCCGAAGAAGCCTACGGCTATGGTTTCGTCAACAGCCTCACCGAACCCGGCGGGGCGCTCGAGGGCGCCTTCGAGCTGGCCGAGCGCATCACTGCGAACGGTCCGCTCGCTGTCGCGGCGACCAAGGAGATCATCGTCCGATCCGGTGATTGGTCGCGCGAGGAGGCGTTCGCGAAGCAGATGGAGATCATGGCGCCCATCTTCACGTCGGAGGACGCGCGCGAGGGAGCCACTGCTTTCGCCGAGAAGCGGCCTCCCGTGTGGAAGGGCCGCTGAGCGACGGTCGCGCCCCGCGACCGTGACGGACGGTCGCGACCCGCGGCCGCAATGGACGGTCGCGACCCGCGACGAAGGAACAGGTGAAGATCAGGTGCCCGAGGGCCTCGCAGAACTGCACGTGCACATCGAGGGCACGCTCGAACCCGAACTGATATTCATCCTCGCCGAACGCAACGGGATCGCACTGCCCTATCGCGATCTCGACGACCTGCGCAGTCGTTACGCATTCGACGACCTGCAGTCGTTCCTCGATCTCTACTACGCCAACATGGCGGTCCTCCGCACGGCCGAAGATTTCGCGGACCTCGCCCGCGCCTATTTCGCTCGCGCGGCGCGGGCGGGAGTCACCCGTGCGGAATTCTTCTTCGACCCTCAGGCCCACACCGCGCGCGGTGTCGCCGTGCACGAGGTGGTGGCGGGGCTGTCGGATGCGGTCGCCGGTGCCCGCCGCGAGTTCGGTATCGATGCGGCGATGATCGCGTCGATCGTGCGTGATCGTCCCGTACCCGAGGCTCACGAGGTGTTCGGCGAACTGTTGCGGCTCGGTGCGCCGATCATCGGTCTCGGTCTGGACTCCGCGGAGGTCGGTTATCCCCCCTCGCTGTTCGAGGACGTCTTCGCCCGGGCGCGGGCCGAGGGTCTGCACGTGACGGCCCATGCGGGGGAGGAGGGGCCGCCGGAGTACGTGTGGCAGGCACTCGACCTGCTGGGCGCCGAACGTATCGACCACGGGATCCGCTCGCTGGAGGATCCCGCACTGGTCGCCCGCCTGGTCGACGAACGCATCCCCCTCACGGTGTGCCCGTTCTCGAATGTCCGCCTGCGCGCGGTGGATTCGCTCGCCGAACACCCTCTCCGCCGGATGCTCGCGGAGGGCCTGGCGGTGAGTGTGCACTCGGACGATCCCGCCTATTTCGGCGGATACGTCGACGACAATCTCGTGGGCCTGACAGACGCGCTCGGTCTCACCGAAGCCGAGCGTGAGGTGCTGCGGCGTAATTCGTGGGACGCCGCCTTCCTCTGAGTCGACGTTTCGTCAGTCTCCCAGAACCCTGCGCAGGTACGGATTGCCGAAGGTGCGGCCCGGATCCACGCGATCGCGCACGGCGAGGAAGTCGTCGAATCGCGGGTAGATCTCCCGCAGTTCGAGGGCGGTGAGGGAATGGAGTTTGCCCCAGTGCGGACGGCCTTGCGCGGCACGCAGGATCGGCTCCACACCGTCGAAGAACGGGCGGTGGTCGCGCCGATGGTATTGGTGCACCGCCACGTACGCGGTATCACGGCCGTGCGCGGTGGACAGCCACACGTCGTCGGCCGGCGCGAATCGCACCTCGACCGGGAAACCGACGCGTGTGTCGTTGCGCTGCAACCATTCGTCGATCTCGCGGAGGACTTCCGGAAGGTGCTCGACGGGGAGCGCGTACTCCATCTCGCGGAACCGCACCCGGCGCGCGGACGCGAAGACCCGGTAGCTGCGGTCGACGAAGGTGCGCGGCGACAACGCCCGCGACGCCACGCGGTTGAGTGCCGGGATGGTGCCGGGGCGGCGCGTTCCGGCTTCCTGGAAGAGCGCGAACACCCCGTTGGAGAGCACCTCGTCGTCGACGAGGCCGCGGATCCGCCCGACGGGCCGCACCGGTGTCGTGCCCGGAAGCCGGGTGTTGCGCTTGACGAGGACCCCGTCCGTGTGCGGAAACCAGTAGAATTCGAAATGGTCTGTCCCGCTGCGTAGTTCGTCGAGAGCATCGAGGGTCGTCTGCAGCGACGAGGGTGCTTCCTCGGCGCGCAACCGGAATGCCGGAACGCACTCGAGCGTCACGGTCGCAAGGACGCCGAGGGCGCCGAGCCCGAGCCGCGACGCCTCGAACAGCTCGGATTCGTGATCGGGGGAGCAGTCGACGACCCGGCCGTCCGCGAGCACGATCGTCGTCGCGCACACCGCGCCGGCCAGTCCGGGGAACGCCCCGCCGGTGCCGTGGGTGCCGGTGGAGATCGCCCCGGCGAGCGACTGGACGTCGATGTCCCCGAGGTTGGGTACGGCGAGGCCCTGCGCCCACAGCATGTCGCCCAGATCGCGGAGACGTGTTCCGGCCTGCACGGCGACCCGGGCGCCGGTCGGTGTCGGCTCCACGGCCGCGATCCCCGACATGCGGTCGAGGGAGATCAGCGTGCCGTCGGTGACGGCCACGCCGGTGAAGGAGTGCCCGGCGCCGACGGCTTTGACGCGTTCGCCGCGGTCGGAGGCTGCCGCGACGACGCGCGCGAGGTCGTCGACCGTCCCCGGGGTATCGAAGTGCCGGGGTGACGCGACCTCGGTACGCGCCCAGTTGTGCCAGGTGGCCATGGCCCCATCATCGACCTGGACGAGCGTCCAGGTCAACACCTGTCCCGGAATCGTGCCGGGCCTCTACCATCGGGGCATGTCGAATCGGTTGCCTGCCGACGAGCGCCGCACGCAACTCGTGGCCGCCGCACTGGAACTCGCCGCAGGCGGGGGAGTCGGAGCCGTCACGGTGCGCGCCGTCGCCGAGAAGGCCGGGGTGTCGCTGGGCGTGGTCCACTACTGTTTCGACAGCAAGGAAGCCCTCGTCGTGGCGATGGCGAACTCCGTCGTCGAACAACTCGCCGGTGCCATGCACGGGGCGTTCGACGTACCGGTGGGCGAGCAGCAGTCCGGCGGTGTCGACTGCCTGCGCTCCATGCTCCGAGCCGGTCTGCACGCCGTGTGGTCCGCGATCGAGTCCACCCCCGGACTCCAGACCCTCACCTACGAGATCACGACCTACTCTGTGCGGCAACGGACGAGCGGTGCTCCCACCAGCGGCGACATCGCCGTGCAGCAGTACACGCTGATGGACGAGCAGGCCCACCTGTTCCTCGACAGTTGCGCCGCTCGGTGCGGCGTCGAATGGACGTTGCCCACCGCGACGCTCGCGCGACTGTCGCTGGCATTGCTCGACGGCCTCGTGCTGCGATGGCTCGTGGACCGCGACAGCGACGCCGTGGCAGCGGAACTGGGAGTCGTCGCCGACATCATCGCGGACCGTGCCGTAGAACGTTCCTGAACCGACCGCTCACGAAGGAATCGACCGTGCTCCGTGCCGCCTCCACCCACGACGACGCCCTCGACCGGGTGGACGCCGCGACCGCCGATCTGGACCCGCCGTTCGCCGCACTGGATCTGCCCACCCTGCGGCGCAACGCCGACGACCTGATCCGTCGTGCAGCGGGTGTACCGGTGCGCGTCGCGAGCAAGTCGGTGCGCTGCCGCGCCGTGCTCGAGGAGGTGCTCGGCTCGGAACTGACTGCGCGCGAAGGCTTTCGCGGCATCATGGCGTATTCGCTGCGCGAAGCGCTGTGGCTCCTCGACCACGATGCGCGCGACATCCTCCTGGGCTATCCGACGGTCGATCGCGCCGCCCTCGCCGAGTTCGGTGCCCGTCCGGAGGCACTCGCAGCGGTGACCCTCATGGTGGATTCACCGGAGCAACTGCGGATCGTGCGGGAGGCGACGGGCGGCAGCGACATCCGTCCGCGAGTCTGCCTGGATGTCGACGCCTCGCTCCGGATCGGCCCGGTCCATGTGGGCGTGCGGCGCTCTCCCGTGCGCTCGCCCGAGGATGCCGCCCTCCTGGCGAGACGAGCGGACGAGGACGGCTTCGCCGTCGTGGGCGTGATGTTCTACGAGGCGCAGATCGCGGGCCTCGCGGACTCGTCGTTTCCGGTCCGTCTGGTCAAGCGCGCGTCGGCGCGGGAACTCGCGTCGCGGCGTCGTGCCGTGGTCGACGCCGTGCGTTCGGTCGTGGGAGATCTCGAACTCGTCAACGGCGGCGGAACCGGGTCGCTCGAGGTGACCACCGCCGATCCTGTCGTCACCGAGGCCACCGCGGGGTCGGGCCTGTACGTCCCGACCCTCTTCGACGGCTACCGCGCCTTCACTCCGCATCCGGCGATGTTCTTCGCGCTTCCGGCGGTCCGGAAACCCACGCCGTCCGTCACGACGCTGTTCGGCGGGGGATACATCGCCTCCGGCCCGGCGGGTGCGTCCCGGATACCGCGGCCCGTGCGCCCCGCGGGACTGACGTTGTTGCGCACCGAAGGCGCCGGAGAGGTCCAGACCCCCGTCACGGGACGGGCTGCTGCCGGCATCGGGATCGGCGGGCGGGTCTGGTTCCGGCATGCGAAGGCCGGCGAACTGTGCGAACGATTCGACCGGGTGTATCTCGTGGACGAGAACGGTCGAACCGAGGTGCCCACCTACCGCGGGGAAGGCGGATGCTGGTGACCTCCGGCTTCCCGCGAGAATGATCCCATGCCGTTGACCTTCTTCCCGGGTGCCGTGGGCCGGGTCCATTGGCGCTGCTGGCCCGTCGACGACGCGCGCGCCGCGGTGGTCTTCGCCCACGGGTTCAATCAGCACACCGGGCACTACCACCGCTTCGCCGCCGGTCTCGCCGCCCACGGCATCGCGTTGTGGGGGCTCGACCTCGCCGGGCACGGTCTCTCCGAGGGAGAGCCCGGCACCCCGGGGCAGGTGACGGACCATGCGGAGGACTTCGCCGCACTCACCGGACTGGCAGCCGGATCCGGACTTCCCCTCGTGGCGATGGGGCACTCGCTGGGGGCGGCGACGGTCCTGGCCACGCTGCAGACCGGCGGCCGTCCGTTCGGTGGTGTCGTACTGTGCGGCACACCGCGCACCGCGGCCCTCCCCGCGACGGCCGACTCGCTCCGCGCGGCCGACCTGCCGGTTCTGCTGGTCCACGGTGTCGACGACCGGCTCGCCCCTCTCGATCCGGTACGCCGGTGGGCGGCGTCGGTACCGCGGGCGCGCCTGAACGAGTACGAGGATGCCGGGCACGACCTGCTGCACGAACCCGTGCACCGCCGGGTGACCTCGGACGTCGCCGACTTCGTGCTCGATCCGCGCGGCTGACCTTCCACCCCCGGGAACGACGACGGCCGCGCCCCTCACGTCGGCGAGGGGCGCGGCCGTGTGCCGGGCGTCAGTTGTAGATCGCGGCGATCTCGGCGCCGTGCTTCTCGTGGATGATGTTGCGCTTGAGCTTGAGCGTCGGGGTGAGCTCGCCGCTCTCGATGCTGAAGTCGGTGTCGAGGATGCGGTACTTCCGGATCGACTCGGCCTTCGAGACCTTCTTGTTGGTCTCCTCGACCGCGGTGTCGATCTCGGCGATCAGGTCGGGGTTCTTGATCAGTTCCGCGACCGTGGTACCGGCCGGCAGGCCGTGGCGGTCGAGCCAGCCCGGCAGGGCCTCCGGGTCGAGGGTGATCAGGGCGCCGATGAACGGCTTGGAATCGCCGACGACGATGACCTGGCTGATCAACGGGTGGGCACGCAGCGAATCCTCGAGGATCGCCGGAGCCACGTTCTTACCGCCCGCAGTGACGATGAGTTCCTTCTTGCGGCCGGTGATCGAGATGAAACCGTCCTCGTCGATCGTGCCGATGTCGCCGGTGTGGAACCAGCCGTCGCGGATGGCTTCCTCGGTGGCCTTCTCGTTCTGCCAGTAGCCGTCGAACACCTGGGGACCCTTGAGGAGCAGCTCGCCGTCCTCGGCGATCTTCGCCGCGCACCCGTTGAACGGCGTGCCGACGGTGCCGATCTTCTGGGCGGCCGGGGTGTTCATGATGATGCCGCCGGTGGTCTCCGTGAGGCCGTAGCCCTCGTAGATGGTGACGCCGACACCGCGGAAGAAGTGGCCGAGACGTGCGCCGAGTGCGGCGCCGCCGGACACGGCCTTGGTGACGTTGCCGCCGAGCGCTGCCTTGAGCTTGCCGTAGACGAGCTTGTCGAACACGAAGTGCTTGATCTTCAGGCCCAGCCCGGGGCCGCCGTTCTCGAGCGCCTTGCTGTACTCGATCGCGACGTCGGAGGCCTTCTCGAAGATCTTGCCCTTGCCGCCGTCGTAGGCCTTCTGCTTGGCCGAGTTGTAGACCTTCTCGAACACGCGGGGCACCGACAGGATGAAGTTCGGCTTGAAGACCGCGAACTGATCGAGCAGCGTCGTGAGGTCGGAGGTGTGACCCACCGTGACCTTGCTGTCGAAGGCGGCGAACGAGATCAGGCGCGCGAAGACGTGCGCCATCGGGATGAACAGCAGCGTGCGCTGACCCTCGTGCATCGAATCGGGCAGTGCGAGGGCGCAGGCCGCGGACTCGGACGCGAAGTGGCGGTGCTTGAGCTGCACACCCTTCGGCCGTCCCGTGGTGCCGGAGGTGTAGATGAGGGTCGCTGCGGATTCGGCCGTGACCTGGTGCCGGCGTTCCTCGACCTGCTCGTCGGTCACGGCGGCGCCGCGCGCGACGAGCTCGTCGACGGCGCTCTTGCCGCCGGGTGCGGGCTCGATCTGCAGCACCTCGCGCACGGTGGGGGCGCCCTCGGCGACCTCGCGCACGGTCTCGACGTGATCGGAGTTCTCGACGATGAGGAGCTTGGTGCCGGAGTCCTCGAGGATCCACTGGGCCTGGTCGGCCGAGGACGTCTCGTAGATCGCGACGGTGGCGCCGCCCGCGGTCCAGATCGCGTAGTCCAGCAGGACCCATTCGTAGCGGGTGGCGGACAGGACGGCCACGCGGTCGCCCAGCTCGATACCGGAGGCGATCAGGCCCTTGGCCACGGCGCGGACCTCGGACGCGAACTGACGCGCGGTGACCGGAACCCACTTGCCGTCGACCAGTCGCTCGAACGGCACGAACTCCGGCGATTCCTTCTCGTGCCGGAAGACGCTGTCGGCCATCGACGTGTTCTCGGGGATCGAGAACGACTGTGGCACGGCAATCTCACTCACTGTGACCCCTCCATCGTTAGATACTGTCGATGTGCATTGCATCACATCTCGTTGGGGATTGCATTACCCCTCCGGGCGGTTTGCGTAGTTTTTACAGTCCGATAAGTAGTGATCTACGTAACAATGCTACCCGTTGGTAACGTGGATTACCATCATTCGATAGGCTCACCGGATTTACCGGTACCCGAGGTACCGGGATCGCGGAGAAGCGTCACCGCCTCCGCATCGCCGAGCTGATGGAAGTCCGTGTAGGCCGCCCCGACGCTGTCCGTATCCGTCGGCACCCACGGGCAGATCACCTCGTCGGCCGCCCGGGCCACCCGGCGCAGTGCCTCCGGCGACGCCACCGGAACCGCCAGCACCACACGCGCGGCTCCGGACGCACGTGCCGCGAGGCAGGCCACCGTGGCCGTCGCGCCCGTCGCCACGCCGTCGTCGACGACGACCGCGGTGCGGCCCGTCAGGGATACGCGCGCGCGACCGGCGCGCAGGAACTCGGCGCGGCGGGCGAGTTCGGCGCGTTCACGCTCCTCGATGCTCGCCACCGATTCGGGGGATATCCGCCCCCGGCGGATCACATCCTCGTTGAGGATGCGGTAGACGGCCTGGTCGGGACCGTCCTCGCCGGCAGAGCCCTCCGCGATCGCTCCCATCGCGAGTTCGGGATGCCAGGGCACGCCCAGCTTGCGGACGACGAGGACGTCCAGCGGCGCGCCGAGCGCGACGGCGAGCTCACGGGCGACGGGAATGCCGCCCCGTGGCAGCGCGAGCACCACCGGATCGGTGTCACGCAGGTGCCCGGCAGACCGAGCGAGGTGCCGGCCTGCCTCCTCGCGCGTGGCGTAGCGCACGCTTCCAGTATGGAACCGGTCCGTCCGTCCGGGCGGGCATTCCCCACCCGGCCGGGCCGGTGGGGCTCAGTCCAGTTCGCCCGACAGGTAGGCGTGGTAGGCCGGCAGGTCGAGCTGGCCGTGGCCGGACAGTCCGATCACGATCACCTCGGGTTCGGTCAGCCCGCGCGCGTACTCCGCGGCCGCCGCGATCGCGTGCGACGACTCGGGTGTCGGCACGATGCCCTCGTTGCGGGCGAAGAGCACCGCTGCGGCGAAGGCGTCCGTCTGACCCACGGCCCGGCCCTCGACGTAACCGAGTTCGACGGTGTGGCTGAGCAGGGGTGCCATCCCGTGGTACCGCAGTCCACCGGCGTGGATGGGGTCCGGGATGAAGTCCTGACCCAGGGTGTGCATCTTCAGCAGCGGCGTCAGACTCGCGATGTCGCCGTGGTCGTAGCGGTATTCGCCGCGGGTGATGGACGGGCAGGCCGCGGGCTCGACGGCGACGATGCGCGTCTTCGCCCGGTCGTGCAGCACCTCGCGCAGGAAGGGGAAGGCCAGGCCGGCGAGATTCGACCCGCCGCCGGCGCAGCCGAAGACCACGTCGGCCTCGTCCTCGCCCGCCGCGTGCAACTGCTGCACGGCCTCGAGTCCGATGACCGTCTGGTGCAGCACCACGTGGTTGAGCACGCTGCCCAGCGTGTAGCGGGCCAGCGGATCCTTCACCGCGACCTCCACGGCCTCGGACACCGCGATACCGAGGGAACCCGGAGTGTCGGGATACCGGGCCAGGACGTCGCGACCGGCGTCGGTCAGATCCGACGGGCTCGGATGGACGGTGCCTCCGTAGGTCTCGATGAGGAAGCGACGATACGGCTTCGAATCGTAGGAGGAGCGGACCTGCCAGACCTCGAGGTCGATCCCGAACTTGGCGCATGCGAACGACAGTGCCGAGCCCCACTGCCCGGCTCCCGTCTCGGTGGTGAGGCGGGTGACTCCGTCGAGCGAGTTGTAGTAGGCCTGCGCGACGGCCGAGTTCACCTTGTGGCTGCCGACCGGGCTCACGCCCTCGTACTTGACGTAGATACGGGCGGGGGTCCCGAGTGCCTTCTCGAACGAACGGGCACGGAAGAGGGGCGTGGTGCGGTAACCGGCGTAGACCTCGCGCACGGCCTCCGGGATCTCGATGTCGGTCTCGGTCGACAGCTCCTGCTCGATCAGCCCCGAGGCGAACAGCGGTGCGAGATCCTCTGCGGTGATCGGCTCACGGGTGCCGGGATGCAGGTGCGGGGGCGGGGCGATCTCGAGGTCGCCGACGATGTTGTACCAGTGCGTCGGGATCCCGGAATCCGAGACGGGCGCGGGTGCTTCGGAACCGCGCGCGGAGGGGGAGGCGGTCACTGTGGAATCCTTCGAATCGTGGACGGAGACTCGCCCAGTGTGACGCGCCCCGGCGGTTCGCGAGGAGGTGGGGTGTGTCATCATCCGGGCCCTCGAGCCCAGGTCGGAGACGGGTCGGGCGCGAAGGGACAGGTCCATCCGATAAACTGCTGGTCAAATGAGTGAAATTCAAGACGCCCCCGATCAGGAGACCGCAGCTCTCACGTTTGCCGATCTCGACATCGACTCCCGTGTGCTGCAAGCTCTTTCGGACGTGGGTTACGAGTCCCCGTCGCCGATTCAGGCGGCGACCATCCCACCGCTGCTGGAGGGACGGGACGTTGTCGGTCTCGCTCAGACCGGCACCGGCAAGACCGCCGCCTTCGCGGTGCCGATCCTCTCGCGCATCGACACCTCCGTGAAGCGGCCCCAGGCGCTGGTGCTGGCGCCCACCCGCGAACTCGCACTGCAGGTCGCGGAGGCTTTCGGTAAGTACTCCGTGCACATCCCGGGCCTGAGCGTTCTGCCCATCTACGGCGGCCAGGCATACGGCGTGCAGCTGGCCGGCCTCCGTCGCGGCGCCCAGGTGATCGTCGGCACCCCCGGACGTGTGATCGATCACCTCGCCAAGGGCACCCTCGACATCTCCGAGCTCGAGTTCCTCGTCCTCGACGAGGCCGACGAGATGCTCACCATGGGCTTCCAGGAGGACGTCGAGCGCATCCTCGCCGACACCCCCGACACCAAGCAGGTCGCGCTGTTCTCGGCGACCATGCCGGGCGCGATCCGCCGGCTGTCGAAGCAGTACCTCAAGGATCCGCAGGAGATCACCGTCAAGTCGAAGACGACGACGTCGGCGAACATCTCCCAGCGTTGGGTCCTCGTGTCCCATCAGCGCAAGCTCGACGCCCTCACCCGCATCCTCGAGGTCGAGACCTTCGAGGCGATGATCATCTTCGTGCGCACGAAGCAGGCCACCGAGGATCTGGCCGAGCGACTGCGGGCACGCGGCTTCTCCGCTGCCGCGATCAACGGCGACATCGTGCAGGCTCAGCGCGAGCGCACCATCAACCAGCTCAAGAACGGCACGCTCGACATCCTCGTCGCGACCGACGTCGCCGCGCGTGGTCTCGACGTCGAGCGCATCAGCCATGTCGTGAACTACGACATCCCGCACGACACCGAGTCCTACGTGCACCGCATCGGCCGTACGGGCCGGGCCGGCCGCACCGGCGATGCGCTGCTGTTCGTGGCACCGCGGGAACGGCACCTGCTCAAGGCGATCGAACGGGCCACCCGTCAGCCGCTCGCCGAGATGCAGCTGCCCACGGTCGACGACGTCAACGCTCAGCGTGTCTCGAAGTTCAACGACTCGATCACCGAAGCGCTCGCTTCCGATCATCTGCAGCTCTTCCGCACGTTCATCGAGGACTACGAGCGTGAGCACGACGTGCCGCTCGCGGACATCGCCGCTGCGCTGGCGGTGCTCTCGCGCGACGGCGAGTCGTTCCTGATGGAGGCCGAACCGGAGCCGGTCGCGCCCCCGCGCCGCGATCGCGAACCGCGCGAGCGGCCCCCGCGTCGCTTCGACGAGGGGCCGAAGGTCGGGCGCGACGGCCAGGAGATGACCACCTACCGCATCGCCGTCGGCAAGCGTCACCGCGTGCAGCCCGGCGCGATCGTCGGTGCCATCGCCAACGAGGGCGGACTGCGTCGCGGCGATTTCGGTCACATCAGCATCCGGGCCGATCACAGCCTCGTGGAGCTGCCGAAGGATCTGTCGCCGCAGACCCTCGAGGCGCTGCGGGCCACGCGGATCTCCGGCGTGCTGATCCAGCTGCAGCCCGATTCCGGTGCGCCCTCCGGCCGTCCCAGCTCGTACCGTGGGCGCGACGACCGCCGAGGTGACGATCGCCGTGGGGGAGACCGGCGCGATCAGGGCAAGCGTGATCGCGGAAGCCGGCGGGAGTACGGCGACAGCCGTGGCCGGTCCGGCGACTTCACGCATCGCAGTGAGCGCAGCGACCGCGGTGGTCGCGGCGGTTACCGGGACTGATCTCCGTCGGTTCGTCCGTTCGGTCGGGTCGTCGGCGGTGACGCCGGCGACCGATTCGCGGATGATGCCGGCAGTCCGCATCCGGGGCGCTCATGCCTCGAGTGCGGGCACTCCTGCCGGCATCCTCGGCCCCGAATCGGCGAACTGCGTGCGGTAGAGCTCCGCGTAGCGGCCGCCGGTCGCGAGCAGTTCGTCGTGGCTTCCGCGTTCGACGATGCGCCCGCCTTCGACCACCAGGATCTCGTCGGCCGCGCGGATCGTCGACAGCCGGTGTGCGATGACCACCGACGTGCGGCCGGCGAGGGCCTCGGTCAACGCCTCCTGCACGGCGGCTTCCGACGTCGAATCCAGGTGCGCGGTGGCTTCGTCCAGGATCACCACCCGCGGCTGGGCCAGTAGCAGGCGGGCGATCGTCAGCCGCTGACGTTCGCCACCGGAGAGCCGGTAGCCACGCTCACCGACGACGGTCTCGAGCCCGTTCGGCAGCGATTCGATCAGCTCGTCGAGGCGTGCGCGCCGCAGGGCGTCCCACAGGTCGGCCTCGGAAGCATCCGGACGGGCGAGCAGCAGGTTGGCGCGGACCGTCTCGTGGAACAGGTGCCCGTCCTGGGTGACGAGCCCGACCGTTTCCCGGATCGAGTCGGTGGTCAGCTTCCGGACGTCCACCCCACCGAGCAGCACGGCGCCGGAGTCGACGTCGTACAGTCTCGGAATCAGTTGGGCGATGGTCGATTTTCCGGCGCCGGACGAGCCGACCAGCGCGACCATCCGCCCCGGTTCGACGCGGAACGACACGTCGTGCAGGACGGTCTCGCCGCCCCGGGAGTCGAGTACCGCGACCTCCTCGAGCGAGGCGAGTGAGACCTTGTCCGCGGACGGATATGCGAAACCGGCATCACGGAACTCCACCGACACCGGCCCGGCCGGGACGGGCCCGGCGTCCGGGGCCTCGGCGATCAGCGGCTTCAGATCGAGGATCTCGAACACCCGCTCGAAGCTCACCATCGCGCTCATCACGTCCATTCTCGCGCTGGCCAGCGCCGTCAGCGGTGAGTAGAGCCGCGTCAGGAGCATCGCCATCGCGACCACCGAACCGGGATCGAGCCGGTCGCGCAGTGCGTAGAAGCCGCCGAGTCCGTAGACCAGGGCGAGCGCCAGCGCCGACACGAGGGTCAGGGCGGTGACGAACACGCTCTGGAGCATCGCGGTGCGCACCCCGATGTCGCGGACCCGCCGGGCCCGCACGGCGAATTCCCTCGACTCCTGCGCGGGACGGCCGAACAGCTTGACGAGGGTGGCGCCCGGCGCGGAGAACCGCTCGGTCATCTGGGTGTTCATCACCGAATTGTGGTTGGCGGCTTCACGGCTGAGCTGTGCGAGCCGGGCTCCCATGTGTCGTGCGGGGATCACGAAGATCGGGAGCAGCAGCAGAGCGAGAAGGGTGATCTGCCAGGAGATCCCGATCATCACGACCAACGTGATGGCGAGCGTGACGATGTTGCCGACCACACCGGAGAGGGTGTCGCTGAACGCGCGCTGCGCACCGATCACATCGTTGTTCAATCGCGAGACGAGTGCGCCGGTGCGGGTCCTGGTGAAGAAGGCGACGGGCATGCGCTGGACGTGATCGAACACCGTGGTGCGCAGGTCGAGGATGAGATCCTCACCGATGCTCGCGGACAGCCAGCGGTTGACGATCGCGAGCCCGGCCTCGATCAGCGCGATCGCGGCGATCACCACCGCGAGCAGGACGACGACCGACACTGCGTCGTCGTCGACGATCGCGTCGATCACCCGGCCCGCGAGGACCGGTGTGGCGACTCCGAGTGCTGCGATGATCACGCTCAGAACGAGGTAGAACGTGATGTTCCGGCGGTGCGGGCGGGCGAACACGGCGATCCGCCGCAGACTCGCGCGGGAGAACGGTCGGCGATCGCTCTCGGCGTGCATCGCGTTGTACATCGCGTTCCACGCCGTGACTTCCATGCTCATGGGTCGGCCTCCTCGGGGTCGCAGCCGAGGTTAGGACCTCGAGTGTGCTCGAGGTCAAGCCTAGGACCGGGGACCGACCCGAACGCTCAGCGCGCCACGTCGATCACGACTCGCGTCGGGCCGGTGAGCGAGTACACCGAGAACGGGGTGCCGGCCTCGGCGATGCCGACGAACGACTGGGTGACGCCTTCGAAGACCCCGGACCCGTTGACCTCCACGACCGATCCGCCGGGCTCGGCGAGGACCGGGTTCGGGCCGTCGTACTGCTCGACGCCGCTGTCGAACGGATAGGCCGAACCGTCGATGAGGACCTGCAGAACGGCATCGCCGGCGACGGCGACCGGATTGCCGCTGCCGTCCTGGATCGCCTCGTCGACGTATCCGACGCGCCATCCCGGCATTCCTTCTCCGCCGAGTTCGTAGACGACGCGGTCGAAGCCGTCGTGACGTCCGGTGCGGATGTCGACGACGGTGAGTTTCGCGTCGGCCTCGGCCGCCGAGACCTTGTCCCTCGCATCGCGGGGAGTGTTCGCGGAGGTCGTGGTGGGCGCGGCGGAGGACGTCGGGGTGTCGACGGAGGCGGCGGGCGACGGCGCGGGTTCGTCGGCGCCGGCCGAGCACCCCCCGAGAACCAGCGCGGTAGCGGTGACGGCCAGGGCGATACGGGTGCGAACCATGGGGCTCATGGTACGTCGCGGACGGAGGAGGTCTCCGTGACGCGCGAGGGGGTTGACCGGATCGAGACGTCGGGCGCACAATTCAACAGACGATGAGTTCTTCACTCGACGAATCGGGTGCATCATGTCCCCAACCTCTTCCGACGCCGTCGACATCCGCAACCTGCACGTCCGGCGCGGTTCCCACCGAGCGCTCGACGACGTGAGCGTGCAGATCCCCTACGGCTCGATCACCGGCCTGCTCGGACCGTCCGGATGCGGCAAGACCACGCTGATGCGTGCGATCGTCGGCACCCAGATCATCGGTTCCGGCAGTGTGACGGTGCTCGGCGAACCGGCGGGCTCCGCAGCCCTGCGCCGCCGGGTCGGGTACGTCACCCAAGCGCCGAGCGTGTATCCCGATCTGACCGTCACCGACAACGTCTCCTATTTCGCGTCCCTCTACGGAAAGAAGGGCCGCGCGGTCGCCGAGACGATCGCGGCCGTCGGGCTCACGGACCACGCCCGCAACCGGTCGAACGCCCTCTCGGGTGGGCAACTCGGAAGGCTCTCGCTCGCATGCGCACTCGTGAGCGATCCCGAACTGCTGGTTCTCGACGAGCCGACGGTCGGCCTGGATCCCGTTCTGCGCACCGAACTGTGGGAACACTTCCGGTCGCTGGCCGCCCGGGGCACCACGCTCGTCGTGTCGAGTCACGTCATGGACGAGGCCGACCGGTGCGACGGGCTCGTCCTGCTGCGCGAAGGCCGGCTGGTCGCCCGGACGACCCCGTCCGAACTGCGTGAACGCACCGGAGAGGACGGACTCGAGAACGCCTTCCTCCACCTGATCCGTACGCCCGCAGGAGCATGACGATGAACGCCGTCGCCTACACCGCCACGACCACCCGCGTCCTGCGGCAGCTGCGTGCAGATCACCGCACGGTCGCGATGATCGTGCTGGTCCCCAGCCTGCTGATGACATTGCTGTACTTCATGTACCAGAACACGCCCACCGGGCCGGGTGGGGTCTCGCTCTTCGACCGCATCGCCGTCACGATGCTCGGCATCCTGCCGTTCGTCGTCATGTTCCTCGTGACCTCCATCGCGATGCAGCGCGAACGCAGCTCGGGCACCCTCGAACGACTGCTCACCACCCCCCTCACGAAGACCGCCCTGCTCGGTGGCTACGGCAGTGCGTTCTCCCTCGCCGCCGCGGTCCAGGCCGCGCTCGCATGCGCGGTCTCCTTCGGGCTGCTCGGCGTCACCAGCGAGGGTTCGGTGCTCTGGGTGCTCGTCGTGGCGGTGCTCGTCGCCGTGCTCGGCGTCTCGCTCGGACTGCTGTGCAGCGCCTTCGCGCGCACCGAATTCCAGGCTGTGCAGTTCATGCCGGTCCTGGTCATACCGCAGTTCCTGCTGTGCGGCCTGCTCGTCCCGCGGGAGCAACTGCCCGACTGGTTGCGCTGGATCAGCAATGCGCTGCCGCTCAGCTACGCCGTCGAGGCCCTGCAGCAGATCACCCACGATCCGGGGACCACGGCGCTCATGGTGCGCGACCTCCTCGTCGTCGCGGCATTCGCCGCCGCGGCTCTCGCGCTCGGCGCGGCGACACTGCGTCGGCGCACCCCGTGACCGCCGTCCCCGGCGCGCGCCGGCCCGGCCGGCGCCCGGGAACCTCGGGCGCGCGGGATCGGATCCTGGCATGCGCACGGGAGTCGTTCGCGGCCAACGGATTCGATCGGACGACCATGCGGGCGGTCGCGGCCGCCGCCGAGGTGGACGCGGCGCTCGTACATCACTACTTCGGGAACAAGACGCGGTTGTTCACCGAGGCGATCGCGCTGCCCGTCGATCCCCGTGACGTCCTCGCGCCCGTCTACACGGCGTCCGACGAAGATCTCGGTCGCGCCCTCGCGACCGCTCTGCTCGGCGTCTGGGATTCCGAGCACCGGGATGCGGCGGTCGCGATGTTCCGGGCACAGATCGCGGCCGGCGACAGTGGGCTGATCCGTACCTTCCTGCTCGAGGTCGCACTCGAACCGATGCTCGACCGGATCGATCGGCCTGCGGGAACCGGCCGCCTGCGCGCCGAACTCGTGGCGACGCAGATGACCGGAATCATGCTCGTGCGTTACATTCTCGGCTTCGAACCGCTCGCGTCGCTGTCGTCGGAGCAACTCGTCGACATCGTCGCACCCACCCTGCAGCGCTATCTCACCGGCGAGCTGCCCGGGCACTGACCGCTCGGGCGTCGTCAGCTCGCGTGCTCACGGAGGAAGGCGATGTCGTCGGCGAGCCCGTCGGCCGGTGTCTCGAGCACGATCGGGGCGTCGGCCTCGCCGGCGATCTCCACCAGCAACTGCGGATCGATCCGTCCGTCGGTGAGATTGGCGTGCCGGTCGCGAGCCGAATCGAACTCGTCGCGGGAATTGTTCAGATGCACCAGATCGATGCGGCCCGTGACGGCCCGCACGCGTTCGACGACATCGACGAGGTCCTCCCCGGCGGCCCAGGCATGGCAGGTGTCGAGACAGAAGCCCGGCCCGTAGTCTCCGATCGCATCCCACAGACGCCCGATCGCGTCGATGTAACGCGCCATCGCGAAGTCGCCGCCCGCCGTGTTCTCCACGAGGATCGGCACTCCGAAACCACCCTTGTCCTCCTGGCGTTCGAACAGCTTGCGCCAGTTCTCGACTCCGGCGGCCACGTCCTCGCCCTCCCGTACATGGCCGCCGTGGACGACCAGTCCGAACGCGCCGATCCGGGCGGCTGCCTCGGCGTGATCGGCCACGGCCTTCCGTGACGGCATCCGCACCCGGTTGTTCAGGCTCGCCACATTGATCACGTACGGCGAGTGCACCACCACCTCGACGTCCGACGCGAGAATCTGGTCGGTGCGCGGATGCACGCCGGGTTTCGTCCACTTCTGGGGGTCCGACAGGAACACCTGGACCAGATCGGCGCCCAGCCGCCCGGCCTGTCCGACGGGATCGTCGTCCTGCCGGACGTGTGCACCTATCCGCATACCCCACAGGGTAGGGGAGTGTCCCGGCGACCGGGACCTCGACGCACGGGCCTGCCCGGAATCTGCTCGACTCGTCGCGTTCGAGGGAAACGACGGGTCGGCAGTATCGACGAACAACGAGGGACGGACGACGCATGGGCACACTCGACGGCAGGATCGCGTTGATCACCGGAGCGGGGCAGGGAATCGGTCAGGGTGTCGCCTTCGCGCTCGCCCGTGACGGCGCGGCGATCGCGGTCACCGGCCGGACCGAATCGAAACTGGTGGACACCGTCGAGCAGATCCGCGCTCTCGGAGGCACCGCGGAGCCGATCGTGTGCGACATCGCCGATCCGGCAGAGGTCACCGCAGCCGTGGAACGGACGGTCGAGCTGCTCGGCGGCGTCGACATCCTCGTCAACAACGCGAGCTTCAACCCGCTCGGGCCGCTGCTCGACCTGAAACCCGCGGTCCTGGAGAAGGCGTACCGTTCCGGTCCGCTGTCCGCACTGCACGCGATGCAACTCGTCCATCCGATCATGAAGGCTCGCGGGGGTGGTTCGATCGTCAACATGGTCACCTCCGCCGCGGTGCGCTGGGACACGAGCGGGTACGGCGGATACGCCTCGACGAAGGAGGCCCTGCGCTCGCTGACCCGCACCGCGGCATCCGAGTGGGGTGTCGACGGCATCCGGGTCAACGCCGTCGCCCCGCACGCCCTGTCGCCCGGACTGAAGTGGTGGACCGAGACCAACCCCGACGAGGCCGACGCGTTCGTGAAGTCGATCCCGCTCCGGCGCATCGGAGACCCCGAACAGGACATCGGACGTGCCGTGGCGTGGATCGTGAGCGACGACGCGCGGTATCTGACCGGCGCGACGATTCCTCTGGACGGAGGGCAGGCACGCTGGGCATGAGGTCCGGCCGGGTGGGACCGGCCCGCCCGGAACACCTGCTCGCCGCAGGGGAGGAGCCGCGGTGGCGAGTCCTCCGCAGCCCCGGATCGAAGATCGGGGAACTCCCCGATGGTGCCGGAGGCGCCGCACCGGGAAGATGGGTTCCATGCGATCGCATACGGCCCCAGCAGCCCGCGCCCAGGACCTGAAGAAGATCTACGGAACCGGAGAAACCGCGGTGCACGCCCTCGACGGCGTGACCGCGGACTTCGCCGCCGGTGAGTTCACCGCGATCATGGGCCCCTCCGGATCGGGCAAGTCGACCCTCATGCACTGCCTCGCGGGTCTCGACAGCGCGACGTCCGGAGCGGTCTTCATCGGCGACACCGACCTGACCACCCTGTCCGACAAGGCGATGACGCAGTTGCGGCGCGACCGCATCGGCTTCGTCTTCCAGGCCTTCAACCTCGTCCCGACACTCACCGCGCTCGAGAACATCACCCTCCCGGTGGACATCGCGGGTCGCAAGGTCGACCAGGAATGGATCGACACCGTCGTCACGCGCCTCGGTCTCACCGATCGCCTCGGGCACCGTCCCGGCGAACTGTCCGGTGGCCAGCAGCAGCGCGTCGCGTGTGCGCGTGCGCTCGCGGGACGGCCCGAGATCATCTTCGGCGACGAGCCGACGGGCAATCTCGACTCCCGCTCCTCGGGTGAGGTGCTGTCCATCCTCCGGGCCGCCGTGGACGAGTTCGACCAGACCGTCGTGATCGTCACCCACGACCCGCGGGCCGCCGGTTACGCCGACCGCGTGGTCTTCCTCGCCGACGGCCGCATCGTCGACGAGATGCGCGAACCCACGGCCGACCGCGTGCTCGACCGGATGAAGCAGTTCGATCCCGCCTCCGCGGCGCCCGTAGCGGAATAGGAGACGCCGCGATGAGTGGAAATCCCATCCGCAGAGTTGCCCTGCGCAACCTCGCCGCCCACAAGGTGCGGCTCGCCCTGACCGTGCTCTCGGTGGTGCTCGGCACGGCCTTCATCACCGGTTCGTTCGTGTTCACCGACACGCTGCAGCGCACCTTCGACGGAATCTTCGGTGATGTCGCGAAAGGTGTCGATGTCCGGGTCAGCACCGCCGAGAACGGCACCAGCGGCGTGCCGGTCGAGGACATCGACACGGTGACCGCACTTCCCGGCGTCGAACGGGTCTCCCCGTCGATCGCCGGAGGAGTCATCGTCCTCGACTCCGCGGGAGCCGCCATCCAGACCGGCGGCGCGCCCGCCGAGGGCTTCGCCTACATCCCACCGGACCAGCTCGTCGGTGACCCCCAGACCTTCGTGACCGGCGGCCCGCCCGCGGAGAGCGGACAGATCGCCCTCAACGAGAGCGCGGCCGAACGTGGCTCGCTCGCCGTCGGTGACCGGACGACGGTACTGACCGTCACCCAGGGCACGATGCCCGTGACGATCAGCGGGGTCTATCAGCTCGAGACCGACACCGGCGGCTATCTCGGGGCGATGTTCACCGAACAGCAGGCCTCCCAGCTGTTCACCGACGGCCGGCACGTCAATTTCCTCGACGTCGCAAGCGACGGCTCGCTCTCGCCCGACCAGTTGCGCGACGAGATCGCCGCAGCGCTCCCGGACCTGAAGGTCCAGACCGGTGCCGAAGTCACCGAGGAGACCAAATCGCAGGTTTCGGAGGCGCTGAACTTCCTCAACTACTTCCTGCTCGCGTTCGGCGCGATCGCTCTGCTCGTCGGCACCTTCATCATCTACAACACCTTCTCGATGATCGTCGCCCAGCGTCTTCGCGAACTCGCCCTGCTCCGCGCGATCGGCGCGAGCCGTAAGCAGGTCGGCCGGTCGGTCACGCTCGAGGCCTTCGTCGTCGGTCTGATCGGCAGCATTCTCGGCATCGCCGCGGGTGTCGCCCTCGCGTACGGTCTGCGCGCAGCCCTCAACGCCGCAGACCTGGGACTGCCGTCCGGGCCGCTGCAGTTGTCCCCGCGCACCGTGATCGTGGCGCTGCTCGTGGGTGTGATCGTGACGATGATCAGTGCCTACGCTCCGGCCCGCCGGGCGACCCGCGTTCCGCCGGTCGCCGCGATGCGTGAGGAGTCGACCGCGACCGTCGACTCTCTGCGTGTCCGCACGATCGTCGGTGTGCTCTGCGCGGTCGCCGGTGTGGTCCTCGTCGTGGTCGGCGCACAGGGAGTCGGTGGCGGTGCCGCTGCCACCGTCGGGATCGGTGCGCTCCTGCTGATCCTCGCGGTCCTGTTCGCCGCCCCGGCGCTCTCCCGGCCCGTCGTCAATGCCCTCGGTGCGGTGTTCGCCCGTCCCTTCGGGGCGATCGGACGGCTCGCCCGCACCAACGCGACCCGCAATCCCCGCCGGACCGCGGCGACCGCCTTCGCCCTCACGCTGGGGTTGATGCTCGTCTCCGTGATCGGCGTGTTCGGGTCGTCGGCGAAGGCCAGTGTCGACGCGCTCGTCGACAACGGCGTCGAGGCGGACTTCATGCTGACCGGACCCCAGATGTTCGGCGTCCCCGCTCCGGCTGCGGAGGCCGTGCGCACCGTCGACGGTGTCGAGGAGGTCGTACCGGTCTACGGGGTGCAGGCCAAGATCGACCAGGACTTCGAGTTCGGCGCTGCTGCCGGTGGGCCGCTGCAGGACGTTCTGGACCTCGCGATCACCGCGGGCACGGTCGACGTGACGGGCGATCAGATCCTGGTCTCGGCGAGTGCGGCCGCCGAGCGTGGCTGGGAGGTGGGGGCCACCGTGCCGCTCACCAGCCGGGACGGGGACACCGTCGAGACCACCGTCGCCGGAATCTTCGAGGACAACCAGCTGATCGGTCCGTGGGTGATCTCGCAGCAGTTGTTCGAGCAGTTCACCCCGCCCACCTCCCGCACCGCGCTCGTGGTTCTCATGAACACCGTCGACGAGTCCGAGGCCGTGCGCACGTCGATCCAGGATGCCGTCAAGGAATTCGTCGTCGTCCAGGTCCTCGACCGCGAACAGTTCAAGGGGCAGCAGGCCCAGCAGATCGACATGCTGCTCGCGATCCTGTACGGCCTGCTCGCGCTCGCGGTGGTCATCGCCATCCTCGGCATCGTCAACACTCTCGCCCTGTCCGTGGTGGAGCGGCGACGGGAGATCGGCATGCTCCGTGCGGTCGGCATGCAGCGGTCGCAGGTGCGCCGCACGATCTATCTCGAATCGCTGCTCATCGCGGTCTTCGGTGCCGTGGTGGGTGTCGTGCTCGGTCTCGCCTTCGGGTGGGCGTTCGTCCGCACGCTCGCCGATCAGGGGCTCGACATCATCTCCGTGCCGTGGTCGCAGGTCGTGGGCATGCTCGTCGCATCCGGGATCATCGGTGTGATCGCGGCGTTGTGGCCGGGCCAGCGTGCGGCGAAGACACCGCCTCTCGAAGCGATCAGTGACATGTAGTTCTCCACCACCGTGGCGTCATGGAGATTCCACAGCGAGGAAAGTTGTCCACAGTTGCCGGCCCGTCGGAGTATTCCGCGGGCCGGTAGCCGTATCTGCCCCCTATGCTCCCGCGGCAGGGGGTGGTGGTCGTGCGGGTGGACGAACTGGCGGGCTGGGATCCCGATGCGCTCGAGCAGGTGGGGGCCGAACTGGGGCGGTGCGCCGACGCGCTCGACGTCGTCGCAGGCGATGTGCTGCGGCGGGCTTCCTTCGGCAGCACCTGGCGAGGCGCGGCGTACGACGGAGCCTTCGCCGGGTTGTCCTCGCACAGTGTCGATCTCGACGCGCAGTCGGATTCGTTCCGGCGGGTGGCGCGGTGCGCGCGATTCGTCGCGCCGCGCCTGCGGGCGCTGCGGACCGAGCTGGACGAGCTGCGTGCCCGGGCCGCGGAACGTGGTTTCGCCGTCCAGGACGACGATCTGCTGAAGGTGCCGCTGGACTCCGTGCTCGCCCGTGCGGACGCTCTCGACCGTGAGGCGTGGGTTCACCTGTCCGGTGAACCCGACTCGGCCGCAGCAGCGTTCGCCGACGGCGGCCGGATGTACGCGGCATTCCCACGCTCCGGCCCGTCACCGCTGCCCGTTCTCCCGGATGCGGGCGCCGATCCCGGCGAGGTCGCGCGATGGTGGAGCGGACTCGACGACACGACCCGGACCGCGCTGGCGGCCGAGCGTCCCGAGCGCATCGGCGCACTCGACGGAATTCCCGCTGCCACCCGAGATCTCGCCAATCGTGCACTGCTCGACAGTGAACGCCACCGCCTCGAGGCGGCGGCGGCACATCTGCAGGACCGGCTCGATGCGATGTTCCTGGGCGGGACGGCACTCGGCCGGAGCGGAGTCACCGGTCTGTTCACCGACGCCGACGCGGATCTGGAACAGACGCGGAAGAAACTCGAGGCGCTCGACGCGATCGAGGCGACTCTCGCCCACAGCGACCGGCACCTTCTCGCCCTCGATCTGTCCGGGCGTGAAGCGATGGCGGCCGTGGCGGTCGGGGACGTCGACACCGCCGCCCACGTGGCCGTCTTCGTTCCGGGTGCGGGGTCGACCGTGCAGGGCAATCTCGAGGGTTACGACACCCAGGTCGCGGCACTGCGCGAGACTGCCCGGCTCCACCTCGGTGGCCCCGAGAGCGAAACCTCGGTGGCCGCCGTCACCTGGATGAACTATCAAGCGCCCCATTGGGGGTGGGGGCTCGCCTTCACCGAGCGCAGCCCCGTCTCCGATCTCGCCGCGCAGATCGCCGCGCCTCGGCTCACGGATTTCCTCGACGGGATCGCCGCCTCCCGCCCCGACGATCCGCGGGTCACCGCGGTCGGGCACTCGTACGGCGCGCTCGTCACGGGCATGGCGCTGAAGGACACCGGCGCGGCCGATGCCGCCGTCTTCCTCGGTGCCCCGGGAATCGGGACCGACGACATCGGTGAGTTGCGGATCCCACCCGGATCCGCCTATCTCGCAGAGGCCGACCGCGACTTCGTCGCCGACGCCGGCACCTTCGGCGGCGACCCGAGTTTCCTCGACGGGCTCACCCATCTTCCTACCGGGCCGGGCACGACCGCGACGGGTGTCCCGCTCGCCGGCATCACCGGCCACAGTTCCTATCTCGATCCCGGAACGTCGAGTTCCCATCACATCGCGGGCGTCGTCACCGGCACCGCAGAACGGAGTACGTCGTGACCGCCATGCCGCGGCTCGCCCGTGTGCTCGTCGCCCTGCTGTTCCCCTTCGTCGCGGCGTGCACGACCACGGTGACGCCCGTTCCGATGCCCGAACCGGTCGCCACGACCAGCGCGGGTGCCGTGGAGTTCTACACCGCTGTCCAGCGCGACGTCCTGACGGTGCTGTCCGCCGAGTTCCCCGGAGTTCGATTCGAACCGAGATACGACGGCACGACCGCCGGATGTGTCCTGCGCGACGGTACGCGCGGTGTGACGGTGCACCTTCCGATCCACGGATCGAGCCGTCCGGTGCCGGTGGACGAACTCGACCGCGCCGCTGAACTCTTCGAGGAGACCGCATCGCGGGCGGGTTTCCACGGTCGCCTCGTGCTCCCGCCCGACACCGGCTTCACGCTGCGGATGTTCGCGGCCGACGGTTCGTACATCACCTTCGGGAGTTACACCGCCGCGGTCGTCGGACTCACGGTCGGTTGTTACCGGAAGTGACCGCACGTGTCGGTTAGGCTCGTTCGGGCGACCGCCGTGCAGGGCGTCGCGAATCGTGCAGGCAGCCGTGGAGGGACGGACAGATGCGCCCGATGCTCGGCATCTCTTTGGACGACGGTGAGGTGTGCGCGGTCCTCGTGGACGCCGACGTGCCGGCTCTCGGCCCGTTCGACTCCCAGCGGGGCTTCGGCGCACCCGGAGCCGACCCGGCGGACGCGGCCGCTGCCGCCGCCACCGTCATGGCCGAACGTGCGGCGTCGGCATCTCTGAATCTCGTCGCGGCAGCGGTGGTGACGGGTCAGGAGAACGATCAGGACGCGGAGCCGGTCGCCGAGGCGGTGCGGGCCGTCCTCGGCCTCGACGTCGACGTCGTCGTGCTCGACGACGCGCGTCTGGCCTTCCTCGCCGGGGCGCCGGAGTTGTCGGACCTGCCGGTACTGGCCTTGCACACCCGCACTTTCGGGGTGGAATCCGCCTCCGTCGTCGACGTCCCGTCACGGACGGTGCTGTCCACGGTCAGCCCCGAGGGCGACGAATTCGGCCCCCACACACAGTCGCTGCCCGAGGCGATGGACGAGGCGATCGCCCGCGCCGGGACGTCCCCTGCCGCCGTGGTCTTCCTCGATCTTCGGCCCGGCGACGCCGCGCCCGCACGAGAGCTCTCGACCGTTCTCGGCGTTCCCTTCGTCACTCCGCACGGAGTGCCGTGGCACCGCGCGACCGGGGCGGCGCTCGTCGCCGCCGAACGTCGCGTCCCGCCCGTCGCCGCGGCGCCCGCCGGGCGTCGTCGCGGAACCGTCCTGCTGGCCACGCTCGTCCTCCTCGTCGCTCTGCTGGGTGGGGGACTGGCCGTCGCGGTGGGCGGTGGCACGCAGCCGGGCCGATCCGCTCCGGGTCTGCAAACCGCGGTCGCACCACCGCCTTCGCCGGTTCCCCAGCCCGATCGCCCGCTCGTCGAGGATCCGTGTTCCGACGTGCGGCCGGCCTCGTGGCCGGCCCGCGCCTCCGATCCGGATGCCGGACAGGTGCCGTCCCCGGAGGAGACGGTGCCGGCGGCGCCGCCGTGCGAGGGCACGCCACCCAGCACGCCGTGACCGCAGCATCACTGCGGTCGTGAGGGTCACACCCGCAGCTCGTGCCCTGCACGGGTCAGGGCCGCGGCATCGGAGGCCACGACGACATCCGTGAAGCGAGCGCGGAAATCGCCGAGATCCTCGCCGACCGAGCCGACCACCGCCACCACCGGTAGGTCGTCGCACCGCGCGAGGATCGCCGAGACGATCTTGCCCGCCCGCGACTGGCCGTCGAGGCGTCCTTCGCCGACGACCACGAGATCGGCGGTGCGCACGGCGTCGTCGAATCCCACTGCGTCGAGCACGAAGTCGGCACCCGAACGCAGTTCGGCACCGAACCTCGACCACATGCCGCCGGAGAACCCACCGGCCGCACCCGTGCCGTCCACCTGTCGTGGATCACGCGGCAGGGTCCGCGCCGTCGCTTCGAGCCGCCGCGTGAGCAGGTCGACGGCAGCAGGATCGGCACCCTTCTGTGGCCCGAAGATCCGTGCCGCATCGGTGTAGCGGGTCGTGACGTCGGAGAGCACGGTGACCCGCGCGTCGCCGAGCCCGCCTCGTTCCTCGATCGCGGCGATCGCACCCGCACCGCCGTCGGTCGTCGCCGATCCACCCGCGGCGACGACGATGTGCCGTGCGCCGCGCCGGACGGCTTCCGCCATGACGAGGCCGGTGCCGTAGGTGTCGGCCGTGACGGCGTCGCGGGGACCGGCGTGCGGGGTGGTGATGCCGCTCGCGGTGGCGAGTTCGACGACCGCCGTCCCGTCCGGGGACATGCCGAGCAGGCCGCGACACGGTGCGCGCCACGGATTCACGGCGTCGACCTCGATCCGATCGAGTCCGAGAGGTTCGGTGAGCGCCTCGAGAGTGCCCTCGCCGCCGTCCGCGACGGGCATCCGGATCGCGGTGTGCCCGGCGCTCTCGGCGCCGGCGGCGATCGCGTCGGCGACCTCCGTGGCCGAATAGGTGCCTTTGAAACTGTCCGGGGCGATCAGGATCCGCGTCACCGCAGCACCCAGTCGAAGGCGTCGGCTTCGGACCGGGCGCCCTGACGGGCGCGCGACCGGTTCGGTTCGCCCAGTTCGGTCACGATGTCCTCGCCGAGGCGGACGAGAGCTCCGAAGACGTCCGGGTCGAGCCAGGACGGGCGCGTCGCGAACAGCAGGTCCTCGCTCGCGGTGTTGCCGCTCGCCCCGGGGGCGAACGGGCATCCGCCGAGGCCGGCGAGCGCGCCGTCGACGACGCTCGCCCCGGCGGCGATCGCGGCGAGGCTGTCGGAGACCCCCAGCCCCCAGGTGTCGTGCCCGTGGTACACGATCCGCCGAGCGGGGGACTCGGCCGCCAGCCGCGCGACCAGCGAGGACACCTGCCCCGGCACGGCCTGGCCCAGGGTGTCGGCGACGACGATGTCCGCGGCCCCGTCGGTCCGCGGATCGTTCGCGATCTCCACGACCCGGTCGGGATCGACCGGCCCGTCGAACGGGCACGTGAAGGAGGTCGCCAGGCACAACTGGATACTGCCGCCCGCGGCGTGGGCGCGTTCGATCGCCGACGGCATCGCCGCGAGGCTGTCCTCGGTGTCGCGGCCGATGTTGGCACGGTTGTGGGCGTCCGAGACCGAGAAGCAGTACTGGAACCGGCGGGCGCCGGCCGCGATCGCCTTCTCCACGTGGCGGGGGGTGGCCACCCAGATCCAGCACCGGTCGAGTTCTTCCTCGGTCAGCGCCGCGACGAGGTCGAGGCTGTTCGCCATCGGGGGCACCAGGTCGGCGCGGGCCAGGGATCCGATCTCGAGTTCGGGAACTCCTGCCGCGAGCAGGCTCCGCACGATCTCCACCTTGCGCTCGGTGGGCAGCAGTTTGCTGGTCAACTGCAGTCCGTCGCGCAGGGTCACGTCCCGCAGGATCACATCCGTGCCTGCCGTGTCGCTCGCCGGTTCCGTCATTTCTCCGCCTCCCCGGTGCCTCGCGGTACCCAGTTGCGCCGTTCGCCCGACGCGAACCGCACCAGTATGCCTGGGGCAACGAACCCACACGATCCGTCGACACACCGGAGGGCTTTCGGTGGGACTGTGACAGATGACACTATTCTCGGCGTTCGAATCGTGACTTGCCGGAAGGTGCGGAGAAATGGCTTCGGTCCTGGGAAAAGTACTGCTCTGGATCGCTCTGCTGGGGGGACTCGCCGGGGCGGTGATCGCCGTGTACTCCCTTCACGTGAACGGGGCGGTGGCGTCGCTCATCGTCGCGTCGGTGGCGGGGCTGGTGTTACTGCGGCTGCGGCCGGAGTCGCGTGAGGGGACCGATGCCGACATCGCTCTGACCTGAGCTGCCTGACCTGCCGGCGCCTCGCCCGGACTGTAGGGTGAGAAACGGCGTCCGAATCGGGCGCCGGGCGCATACGCGCCGCACGAGCGCGGCATCGGCGCCGGAGAGGGGCCCGCGGGCCGCCCGCCGGGCGTGGAAGAGGAGCAACGGTCAGTGTCGCTGTGGTCTCGTGCCTTGTCGGTGGACGAACTCGACACCCGCCGTTGGGTGGATCTGATGCCCTGGCTCGACCGGTACGGTTCGGCGCGCACCGCTGCTCTCGGCGCGCTGGTGTCGGCTCCCAGGTGGTGGGAGAACGAGTCTCCGGCCGATACCGGTGCGCACACCGACATCGCGGGGCTGTGCGCCGAACTCGCCCACATCTACGTCACCGATCATCCGGAACTCCGGTTCGCGGACGGTCTGCTGCGTGAAGGTGAAGTGCCCGTCGTCGCACTCGATCTCGGTCCGGCGGCCGCGACCGTCGTCGCGCGGCTTCCGCACGCGCCCACCACCGCCGAGCTGTTCAGCCGCAGTCCGGCCGACCTGCTCGGGGTGCGCGGAGCCGACCGCGAGTCCGTGGAGGAGATCGTCTGTGCCGCGCTGGTCGCGACGGCCCTGCGCGAACCGTCCACCCTGGAGGCCGAGCCGCGTGCCGCACGGGTGCCGGCCGTGGCGTTGCTCCTCGAGGACCTCGCGGCGCTGGCGCGATGGCGCCGGGTGTGCGGCCGGGACGACGCGCCGTTACTGCAGGCCGAGCCGGGTGACGGCGCTCCCGAGGAGATCCAGGACGCCGCGGCCCGGCTGCGCGCCCTCACGGCACGGGATCTGCCGCTGCCCGCGCCCGCCGACCCGATCGCCGAACTCGCCGGTTACCTCCAGGGCCTCCCCGATGCGGAGCGGGAGGAACTGCGACGCCGGGTGCGCGACGACCTCGGCGATCCCGCCGGTCCGTCCAGCTTTCCCTTCGGGACGGCCGTGGGTGACCTGCTCGCATCGCTGCGCGCCGAGGTGTGTCCTGTCGCGGCCTTCGACCGGATCGCGCGTGCGTATCCGGTGCTGAACCGGACCGTGCCGGGTTTCGACGTGCCCCTCTGGCGCGTACTGCACCGGCTCGACGATCGCTTCGAGGTCGCGGACGGATGGGTCGCGGTACCCGATCTTCCCGACGCCGAGAAACAGATGCGCGGCCTGCTCTCGGAATTCGAATCGCCAAACGGGGTGGTCGAACCCGCCGCCGTGAAGGCGGTGTGGTCCCTGCCCGACGGTGAGTTCGAGGCATGGACGCAGTATTGCGGAACCACGATCTTCGAGGGTCGTCTGCTGTCTCCGCCCGACGGGCTCGCGGGGCGAGCGGCCCAGGTCCTCGAGGTGCTCGGCGACCCGCTGACCGCCGACACCCTCGTCGCCCGCATGGGTGTCAACGCCGACGTCCACACGCTCGTCGCCGAGCTGGGTGACGACGAGCGCTTCACCCTCGACGGTGACCGATGGGCGCTGGCCGACTGGGAAGCGGATGTGGTCACCGCCGTTCGCAACCGCATCGCGCGATTGGTCGACGCCCGCGGGGGAAGTGCCGATCTGGCGGTGGTGGTTCCCGCGCTGGTCGCCCGATTCGGCATCTCCGAGGACTCGGCCCGAACATTCGCGGCGGGAGGCGAATTCGAGGTCGTCGACGGCCGCGTGCGGCGCCGTCCGCGTTCGCACGTGCCGGTCGCCGCACCGGAACGCACCCGTCGCCTGTACCGGCTGGGGGATGCCTGGCGGTTGCGCCTTCCCGCGACGCGCGACCATCTGCGCGGCGCCGAGTTCACCGTTCCTTCCGCGGTCGCGACGATCGCCGGGTGCGCGCCCGGAGGAACGGTGGTGTTCCCGTCACGGCTGGGCGGGCACACCCTGCGGTGGACGGGCCCGGTTCCCCGGCTCTCCTCCGTCCGCCGGTTCCTCGAGGACATCGGTGTCGAGGAGGACAACGAGTTGCTGCTCGAGGTGCGTGCGGACGGTCGCTTCGACGTTCTGCCGCTGCGCACCGTCGCCGACAACGCCGAACCCTTGCGCAAGGCGCTCTCGCTCATCGGCCACACCGAGCCGGAGACCGTCCCCGAGGAGCGGATCGCGTCGGCGCTCGCGTCGGCTCTCGGTCTCGACGGGGAATCGCGACCGCGCCGGATCCTCTCGGCGTACCGTGCCCGCCGTGAGACCGAGGTGGTGGCGCTGCTCGAACAGGCTTGGGTCCGCGTACCGAACTGAGCCGGCCGGCTTTCGGCGGGAGGTGGTGCACCCCGCTCCCGGACGTAGCACGATTGAGGGATGGTCGACATGCCGAAGCGCACCGCCGCAGTCCCCCTCGCCCCCGACGCGGTCGTCGAGGCGTTGCGAGGAGCGATCGCGTCGGTGGAGGCCGCCGTGGTGCGGCTCGAAGGCGAGGAGGCGGCCCCGGGCACGGTCGATCGCGTTCTCGACCTCGCCGGTGCGCCCCGGGCGGGCGACATCGTCGCGACCCACAACTCGCTGACGCGAGCCGCCTCCATCGTCGAGCACACCGGCGGCCTGCCCGATCGGGAGTGGGTGCCGATCGCCGGGTCCGGGCCGGCCTTCACCGAGACGGTGACACTGCTTCGCGAGCACGCCTCGTCGTCTCTCGACGGTCTCGGTCGCGACGTGACGGTGGGGGAGCACGTCGAACTACTGCAGAAGGTCGCGGTCGACGGCGCGCTGGGGGAGACCCTGCAGCTGCTCGTGATCGTCGAGGACTGCCTGTTCCTCTGGCATCGCGTCCGTCTGGCGCGCGCCCGCGAGGACGAGGCCGCGGCGGCGCTCGCAGCGGCGCGGCAGGCGCTCGCCGACCATTTCGTCCAGGACGCCTCCCTGTTGCGACGTGCACGGGCCGCGCTGGCCCGATTCGCGGAGGGCACCCCGATCGAGGTCGTACGCCGGCTGTCGTCGGGGCGGACGACGAAGGTGCTCACCGGACTGCGACAGGATTTCGAGGACTTCCGCTGGGCGTGCCGTGCCGACGAGGCCGGCTGGCTCGCGGACGAGGATCCGGTGGTCGCCGAGGCGCTGGACTCGATGGACAGCCCGCTCAAGGCGGTCGGGGGCGCGCTCGGTGAGGTATTCGAACGTGGGCGGGCGCGGGTGACGGAGACGTGGGCTCGTTCGGACGATCCGGAACCTCGCCCGGCAGCCGACGAACGGTGATCGTGCCGCTCCTCCGGTGCGTATGAGCGTGTCCGGCCCGGGGCTACGGTAGGAGCATGGCGAGGACGGACTCGGTGCCCACCTACACGATCAGGCAACTCGCGGCGTTCGTCGCCGTCGCCGAGTGGGGAACGATCACCGCGGCGGCCGACGCCATGCACATGTCGCACTCGGCACTGTCGTCCGCGATCACCGACCTGGAGAAGGCGCTCGCGGTCAAGCTCCTGGTCCGGCAACGGGCGCGCGGGGTCAAATTGACACCGACCGGTCACGCGGTGCTCGAGCGGGCCAAGATGTTGCTCCATCACGCGAGTGAACTCGAAAGTGATGCGCGCTCGGAGGCGGGAGACGTCGTCGGGCCGGTGGCGGTGGGATGCTACCTCTCGCTGGCGCCGACGCTGCTGCCCGCGATCATCGCCGACTTCACGCGCGCCCATCCCCGCGCCGATGTGGATTTCCGCGAGGACACGCAGAATCGTCTGCGGATGCTGCTCGACTCCCACGAGCTCGACGTGGCGTTCCTCTACGACCTGGATCTCGAACCGGGCCTCGAGACGGTTACTCTCGACAAGCGGGAACCGATGGTGCTGATCTCGGCAGAACACCCTCTCGCGGGTGCCTCGCAGATCCGCTTGCGTGATCTCGCCGACGAACCGATGGTCCTGCTCGATGCTCCGCCGAGTTCGGGGCATGCCCTGCGGGTGTGCGCCGAGGCGGGCTTCACCCCTGCCGTCGCCTACCGCACCCAGACGTTCGAGACGGCGCGCTCCTTCGTGGGCCGCGGGCTGGGGTGGACGCTTCTCGTGCAGCGGCCGGCGGTGGACGTCACCTACGAGGGCCGCACACTCGTCCTGCTTCCCGTCGTCGACCCCTCGCCGGAACCCGTTCGGGTCGTGCTCGCATGGCGTAAGGACGCCCTCCCGAGCCGGGTTGCCCAAACTTTCACGGACTTCGTGATCGACGTGGCGAGGACCACTCGAGCCCTCTGACATGGCCGAACGTCCCAATTCACGGTTTTTCCGCGAATATTCACCGGCTTTGTGCGCTTTCCAAACGATGTGACCCCTCTCATTATTGGTCCACTGCGTCCGAACGCTCGTTAATCGGACGTCCTCAGATCGACCGCCGGAGGGCACGAACATGACCGTCCTTGACGCGACGCCGAAGTCGTCGGCAAGAGCCGCGCGCAAAGCTGCGCTCGGCAGTTTCGTCGGCACCGCCATCGAGTGGTACGACTTCTTCATCTACGGCACGGCTGCAGCGCTCGTGCTCGGACCCCAGTTCTTCCCCGGGTCGTCCGATGTGGCCGGCACCCTGGCGGCCTTCGCCACCCTCGCGGTCGGGTTCATCGCCCGGCCCATCGGCGGCATCGTGATGGGGCACTTCGGTGACCGGGTCGGCCGCAAGTCCATGCTGGTCGTCTCGCTGCTGCTGATGGGCTTCGCGACCGTGGCCATCGGTCTGCTCCCGAACTACGCGTCCATCGGTGTCGCGGCCCCGATCCTGCTCGTCGCCCTGCGCTTCGTGCAGGGACTCGGCGTGGGCGGCGAATGGGGTGGCGCCGTTCTCGTCGCCACCGAGAACGCCCCGGCCGGTAAGCGCGGCCTCTACGGTGCGGCACCGCAGCTGGGTGTTCCGGCGGGTGTCCTCCTCGCGAATCTGGTGTACCTGCCGCTGACCGCCTTCCTCAGCGAAGAGGCGTTCTCCTCGTGGGGCTGGCGTATCCCGTTCCTCGCCTCGGCGGTGCTCGTCTTCGTCGCCATGTGGATCCGTCTGGGTCTCGAGGAGAGCGCGGAGTTCACCGCGGCGAAGGACGCCCCGGCTCCCGCCGACGAGAAGCTGCCGATCCTCGAGGTCGTCACGAAGCACTGGAAGACGGTGCTGCTGGCCGGCGGAACCTTCATCGCCACGAACGGCATCGCCTACGCCTACATGGTCTACGTCCTCAAGTACGGCGAAACCACGCTCGGCTTCAGCAAGACCACGATGCTCGCGCTGCTCATCGCCTCCTGCCCGTTCTGGATGGCCGGCATGGCTTTCGCGGCCTGGCGCTCCGACCTCGTGGGACGCCGCACCATCTACATCAGGTCGTCGGCGGCACTCGTGGTCGCGGCGGCACTGTTCTTCCCGCTGATGGACACCGCGCTCCTTCCGGTCATGTTCGTCGCGATGGTGGGTCTCGGGTTCACCCTCGGCTGCTGCGCCGGTCCGCAGTCCGCACTGTTCGCCGAACTGTTCCCGGCCAAGATCCGCTACAGCGGTGCCTCGCTCGGTTACCAGATCGGCGCCATCCTCGGTGGCGGTCTCGCACCGATGATCGCGACCTCCCTGTTCGCCGCCACCGGCACCTCGATGTCCATCACGGGCTACTTCGTGCTGATCGCACTCGTCAGCCTCGCGAGCATCCTCCTGCTGCGCGTGCCCTCCGCCGGGCACACCGCCGATACCGCCGATTCCCGCCGCTCTCCCGAGGAAGGTGCATGAGCATGTCGACCTACTACCAGCCGCCGAAGTACCCCGCGTCGGAGTTCGACTCGATGGCACCCACCGACGAGGCACTGCCCGTCGTCGTGGTCGGTGCCGGTCCGGTCGGTATGGCCGTCGCACTCGGCCTGGCCCAGCGCGGCGTGCCCGTCACGATCCTCGAGGCCGCGGATCAGGTGTCCTTCGGTTCGCGTGCAATCTGTATCTCCCGGCACAGCCTGGAAGCCGCAGCGCGACTCGGTTTCGGTGAGGAACTCGAGAAGATCGTGCTGCCGTGGGTCGGTGGCCGCAGCTTCTACCGCGACCGGCAGGTGCTGCACTTCGAGATGCCGCACCGTGATTTCGACGTCCGCCCGCCCATGATCAACGTCTCCCAGTCGGAGTTCGAGCAGATCATGGTCGACACGATCGAGCAGAACCCGCTCATCACGCTGCACTGGCAGGCGCCGATCGCCGGAATCCTGCGTGGCGACGACGAGGTCACCCTCGAAGTCGACACCGCAGCGGGCAAGCGCCATCTGCGCGCGCAGTGGGTCGTCGCCGCCGACGGTGGCCGCAGCCGCATGCGTGAACTGGCCGGACTGCGTCTGCAGGGCACCAGCTACGAGGGCCGCTACGTCATCGCCGACATCCACTGGGAGTCCGATCTCCCCGCGGAGCGCATGGTCTGGTTCGACCCGCCGAGCAACCCCGGCTCGACGATCATCATGCACAAGCAGCCCGGCAACATCTGGCGGATCGACTACCAGCTCGATCCCTCGGAGGACGCCGAGATCGAGACGCAGGAGGACGCGATCCGCGCCCGGATCGCCAAGCATCTCGACTGGCTGCAGAACGACCTGCCGTGGACCCTGGAGTGGAAGGGCTTCTACAGCGCCCGCGCGCTCGCCCTCGACGAGTTCACCCACGATCGCCTGCTCTTCGCCGGTGACGCAGCGCATCTCGTGCCGATCTTCGGTGTGCGCGGGCTCAATTCGGGCATGGAGGACGCCGAGACCCTCGCGTGGCAGCTCGCCGCGGTCGTGAACGGCAATGCCGAACCGGCTCTCCTGCAGGCCTACTCGTTCGAACGCCACAACGCGTGGGAGCAGAACGTCGCCAACGCCGGGAAGTCGACCCTCATCATGAGCCCCGGCAGCCACGGCTACCGCACCACGCGCGACGCGATCCTTGCGCTCGCCGTGGGCCGCCCCGAGTTCGGGCACCTGATCAATCCGCGCCAGTCGAGTGCCACGCACGCCCGGCTGTCCCCGCTCACCTGGTCGGTCGCCCCCGGGACCGAGGGTGTGCTGCCCGGCGACCCCGTCGAGGACCGCCGGATCCGCATCGCGGGGGAGGAGACCTCGCTGAACAACGCTCGCGGCACCGGATTCGCCGTGCTCGGCGTGGGCCTCGACGAGGCAGGCAGCGCCGCACTCGCCGCCGCCGCGACCGAACTGGCGCACGCGCTCGCACCCGAGGGCGTGCGAGCTCTCGCCGTCGGCAGTGCTGCCGTGGACGGCGTGACTCTTCTCGAGGCGCCCGATCTCGCCGACGCGCTGGGTGCGACGGCCGGTGAAGCCTTCGTCATCCGCCCCGACGGTCTGCTGCTGTGCCGCGTGCCGGTCGTGGACCTGCGCGGGGTCGCCGACTCCCTGCGGTCCGGTTCCGCCCCGGCCGGAGCGCAGCTGCCGGCCAGGCCGGCCGAGCAGGTCACGGCGGACGAACAGCGTCGCGAGAACGTGTGGCTCGGCCTGTCCACAGCCCTGGACCAGGCCGCGGAGAACGACCGTGAGGGTTTCCTGACGCGACTCGCTCTGGTGCTCGGCTCGCAGGTGGACCGCCGGCAGTTCGAGGAGGCCATTGCGGCCGCTGCCGACACCTCGCCGCTGCGCGTGGAGGAACTCGCGCCGCAGGCCTGACCGGCCGTTCGTCCCGATCGTTCGCCCCGGCGGCCACTGGCCGCCGGGGCGAACGGCTCTCACGGATCGGTCGGGGAGACCAGCCCGGTGCGGAAGGCGAGTGCGACGAGATTGGCCCGGTCCCGTGCCCGGAGTTTCGCGAGGATCCGGGTGACATGGGTCCGCACGGTCGCAGGACTGATGAACAACTTGCGCCCGATCTCGTCGTTCGACAGACCCGAGCCGATCTCCGCGAGGATCTCGCGTTCACGCTCGGTGAGCACGTCCAGTGCCCGCGTGTCCCGTACCCGGGGACTGCGCGCAGCCGCCTGCATGACCCGGCGGGTGACCGTCGGGGAGAGCATCGCGTCGCCGTCCGCGACGGTGCGGACCGCGGCGCGGAGTTCCTCGGGGGCGGAGTTCTTCACGAGGAATCCGACGGCACCCGCGCCGATCGCGTCGAGAATGTTGTCCTCGCTGTCGAAGGTGGTCAGCACGACCACTCGTGTCCCGGCCGACGAGGCGGCGCCGACGATCCGCCGCGTGGCGGTGATCCCGTCGGCTCCCGGCATCCGGATGTCCATGAGCACCACATCCGGTGCCGTACGCGCGACCACCCGCACCGCGTCGTCCCCGTCGGCAGCCTCACCCACCACCTCGATATCGGCGGCGCGATCGAGCAGCGCACGCAGCCCTTCCCGGACGAGGGCCTGATCGTCGACGATCACCACCCTGATCACGACCGGCCCCCCGCCGGGATCCGCGCGGCCACGAGAAAACCCCCGCGGTCGGCCCGTCCGGTCTCGATCGTCCCGCCGAGCAGGCCGACGCGTTCCCGCATACCGGCGAGTCCCCAGCCGGTCGAGCCGTCCTCACCCGGTCCGCGACCGTCGTCCTCCACGCTCACGGTGAGAACGTCGTCCCGAAGAGACAGTCCTACAACAGCTTTCGTGGCATCGGCATGTCTGAGGACGTTGCTCAGCGCTTCCTGCACCACACGATAGGCGGTCGCGGCGACGACCGAGGGAAGGTCGTCGGCCGGGTGGTCGCGTTCGAGGCGCACATCGACCCCCGCAGCGGCCACCGTGTCGAGAAGGTGGGGAAGTTGTGCGAGCGAAGGCGTCGGGGTGCGACGGGAATCGTCGGGGGAGCGGAGAGCCTCGACCGTGGCGTGGAGTTCGTCCACGGCACGCGAACAACAGGTGCGTACCGCGACCAGCGACCGCCGGGCCAGAAGCGGATCGTCCTCCATCGCCTCCGCCGCGACACCGGCGTGCAGCGAGATCACCGAGACCGTGTGTGCCAGCAGGTCGTGCAGGTCGCGGGCGATCTCCACCCGCTCCCGCTCGACCCGCCGCGCGGTCTCGTGCTCGCGTTCGAGTCGTGCCGCGTGTTCCCGCCGCACCATCTCCGCGCGGAGGGCCCGTCGCGCGCGGACACCGTCGCCCAGTGCGATCACCGCGACCATCAGACCGGCCTGTCCTCCCACCTCGAAGCCGAGGAGATAGGCGGGGTCGTCGCCCTGCGCCCACCGCACACTCGTCGACAGCACGATCAGCGTGACGGCGACCGCCACGGCCCAGCGCACGTGTTCCCGTTCCGCGGCGGAGTACAACGCCACCGCGAGCGGAACGGCCAGACCGATGGGTGGCAGCGACAGGCTGTAATACCCGACGAGCACGACGGCGGTGAAGAGCAGCACCGCGACCGGATACCTCCGGCGGAACAGGATCGCACCGGCGACGAGTGCGGCGAGGCCGTAGGCGAGCGGCACCGGTGCGGTGGGATCGCCTCCGAGATCGGCGACGATCGCACCGACGAGGACGACGAAGACCGCTGCTGCGAGGAGCGCGTCGACCACCGCCGCCGCTCCACGATCCTGCGCGTGCGCAGACCTCACGTCGGCGACGTTACCGCTCGGCAGTGGGACGGGCGATCCGAACGCCGCCTCCGGTGGCCGGCTTTCCGGTGCCGGCGGGTGCAGCGGAGGTGAGCACCCGGTACAGGCCGCCGAACGCGAGCGCGGCGGTGACCCCGCTCATCGCGAGCCGGACCAGGTGTCCGGTTTCGAACTCGACCGCCACCCGGCGCAGTGTCTCCGCGGAATGCACCGCGATTCCCTCGTCGAACATGATCGTGTTGCGGGGCCAGAAGTAGAGGGCGGAGAAGGCGAATTCCCCCAGCAGCAGGACGGTCACGCTCGCCGTGATCCATCTGCGTGCCACCCGGTCGCGGCGGACGGCGACGAGGGCGGCCAGACCGAGGCCGACGGTGAGCGCCCCCATGGGTGGGAAGAAATCGGCCGGGCCGGTCTGCGAGAAGAACCGGACCGCCTGATCGAGAGATCCCGGCGGGTCGTGGAAGATGTTGGGATACAGGATGATCGTCTCGGCGAGAATGCCCCCGAACGCGATGAGCGCGACGCAGGAATAGGCTGCGCTCAGCGCGATACGGGGGTTCACCGCGGGAAGTGTGGTCATGGGATCGACGCTAGGAGCCGAGCGGGTCGCGGTCGTCCACCCGAGATCGTGATCGGTGTACGACTTCCGACGTATCCGCTCTACCGGAGGGCATCGAGCGCGTCGTCGATGGGGACGTCCCCGTTGTTGAACTCGATCGTGCGACCTGCCGTTTCCGGGCGCTCGAGCACGGCCGCGATGACGGCGGCGACATCGGCGCGCGAGACCTGGCTCCCCTCGCTCGCCCCGTATCCCTCGATCTCGATCCGGCCGGTGGGCGGGTCGAGGGTCAGCGCGCTGGGGCCGAGGATCGTCCACTCGAGATCGGTCCCGCGCAGATGGGTGTCCGCGGCAGCCTTCGCTTCGGCGTAGGCATGGAAGGGGTTGTCCTCGGGGACTCCGTGATCGGGACGGGATCCGAAATACGACACCATCACGTACCGGCGTACACCGGCCTCCTGCGCTGCGGTCATCGATGCTATCGCCGCATCGCGGTCGACCGCGTAGGTGCGAGCCGGATCCCCTCCACCCGCTCCTGCCGACCAGACGACCGCGTCGTGGCCGCGTACCAGATCGGTGATCTCGGCGATGCCGAGTTTCTCGACATCGGCCACCACGGGTGTGGCGCCGGCTGCGCGTATGTCGTCGGCGTGGTCGGGATTGCGGATGAACGCACTGGTCTCGTGACCGGCGTCGGCCAGCAACCGCTCGAGATGCAAGGCGACCTTGCCGTGTCCTCCGAAGAGTGCGATTCGTGCCATGGGCCCTCCTGACGATGATGTGCGGTACCCCTGCAGCATGCCCCGAACGACCGGCGGTGAACCGTGCGCCGCGAGGGGCGCGACCCGCATACGGCGAATGCCGCCCCCGATCGGCGTGATCGGGGGCGGCATTCGGTGCGGAGGAGACGACCTCAGCGGTTGCGGTCGGAGCTGTAGCCCCACAGCCAGTCGGTGTACTTGTAGCTCGAGGTGTCGCGGATGCGGAACAGTTCGTTGCGGGCCTCACGGCCGGCACCGTCGAGATGCCACAGATCGCCCCACATCCGGCCGGTGGTGAGGATCCGGTTGCAGCGCGGTGCCCGTTCGGCGTTGACGTCCTGCAGGATCTTCGGCCAGTTCTTCGTGTCTCCCCGCAGGTCCTCGGCGGCATAATCGGCGAGGCACTTGGCGTCCTCGAGCGCCATGACGGCGCCGGAGGCGAGGTACTGCAGCGGCGGATGGGCGGCGTCACCGAGCAGGATCATGCGGCCGTCGACCCAGTTGTCGATCGGGTTGCGGTCGAACATGGGCCACCAGCGGTCGGTCCACAGGTACTTCAGAGCCGAGCGGACGCTCTCGTGGCAGTGCTCGTAGGCGTGCTCGAGCTCTTCGGGGCTTCCCCACTTCTCCTCGCCGCGCAGGAAGGCGGGCGACTGGAAGACGGCAACCTGGTTGAGCATCTCGCCCTGGCGCAACGGGTACTGGATGAAGTGGCAGCGCGGCCCGATGTACCCGACGACGTCCTCGATGTCCTCCTCGAGCGGGACCTCGTTCATCGGGAAGGTGCCGCGGAAGGCGACATAACCCGATCCGACCGGCTTGTCGTCGGAGAGCTTCGGACGCAGGCGCGAGTGCAATCCGTCCATGCCGAGCGCGACGTCACCGACGTGCTCCTCGCCGTTCTCGAGCACGACCCGGACGGTGTCGCCCTCGGTGATCACATCGGTGACCGTGGAGTTCGTACGCAGGTCGGCGCCGGCCCGCCGGGCCGCGTCGACGAGCACGGAGTGCAGATCGGAGCGGTGCACCACGAAGTACACGCCACCGTAATGCTGCTGGTAGTCGCGCCCGAGATCGACCTTCGTGAGGACCTCGGCGGTCACGGCGTCACGGAAGACGAGATTCTTCGGCAGCACGCCCTTGGCGATGACCTCGTCGTAGACACCGAGCGACTGCAGGATGCGCGATCCGTGCGGGCCGATCTGGAGGCCCGCGCCCACCTCGCCGAACTCGGCGGCGCGCTCGAAGAGCGTGACCTGAGCACCCTTCTGCGCGAGAGCGAGGGCGTTGGCGACACCGCCGATGCCGCCACCGGCAATGAGAACTCGTGCGTCCTTCAGGTCGGACATGACACTCCTTCGAATCGTGTGAAGCGGGGCCGGGAGGGCCGGGTGGGCTGTCGGCGCCGGCACCGCGGGTGCGGATCGGTGCGCCTGTGGATCACTGCGCCGAGACCGGCCCGCGGAGGGAGTCGTGGCGTGCGGGGAACTTCTTCCAGATCACCATCAGCAGCAGAGACGAGATCAGTGCGCTGATACCGAAGAGGACGAAGTTCGAGTCGGCACCGAGACCGGCGGCGAGCAGCCAGCCGCCGATTTGCGGGGCGGCGACGGCACCGATGCGTCCGACGCCGAGTGCCCAGCCGAGCGCGGTGCCGCGCAGGTGGTCGGGATAGTACGAGGCGACCGCGGCGATGATCAGGGCCTGGGTGCCGTGGGTACCGACGCCGGCGAGCACGAAGATCAGGTACACCGCGGCGACCGGCGGGTCGAGCAGCAGGGTCAGCAGTGCGACGCCGGCGAGCAGCGCAGCGACGATGCTGGTCGGAACCGAACCCCAGCGCACACCGCCCCACGCGGTGATGAACGAGCCGGCGACCGCGCCGAGATTCAGGGCGAGCGAGAAGGTCAGGGCGTTGCCCAGATCGGTTCCTTCGCCCTGCATGAGCTTGGGCAGCCACGTGCCGAGGCCGTACCAGGCCAGCAGTGTCACGACGGTGACGGCGGCGAACATGATGCTGATGGTGCGGAAGCGATCACCGAGCAGTTCCTTGAAGCCACCCGCGGAGTTGTCCGGATGGCTGCTCAGCGCGGAGTGGTTCGGCAGGACTTTGAAGGCCAGCGGAACGAGGACCACGAGGGGGATCAGGGCGAAGGCGAACATCGGACGCCATCCCCAGTTGGGAATCACGGGGATGCCGACCAGGGCCGCGATCGAGCCACCGATCGGAACGCCCGACATCATCATGGTCGCGACGGCGGCACGCCACCTGTCCGGCACGAGCTCTGCGGCCAGCGCGTTCGAGGTCGGCACGAGCCCGCCGAGTCCGATGCCCGCGATCAGCCGGAAGATGCCGAAGATCACGGGTCCGGGTGCCACCGCGCACAGGGTGGTGAAGACCGAGAGGACGACCACACAACCGATGACGGCGTTCTTCCGTCCGATCGCATCGGACATCCTGCCGGCGAGTACCGCGCCGATCATCATGCCGACGAACGCCAGGCTTCCCAGGGTGCCTGCCGTGGACGAGCTGATACCCCACTCGTCCTGCAGGCTCGAGATCACATTGCCGTAGACGATGAGGTCGTAGCCGTCGAAGACGACGAAGAGCCAGCAGACGATCACCGCGATGACGTGCGCACGGGGCAGGGAAATGCTGCGCCCTGCCCGCGCCGGTGAGACCTCGTTCGGGGAGTGCATTCTTCAACGGTGGGTGCGCACCACGCTGCGATGCAATAAAGTTCTGCTATGCAGAACAAGCCGAGAGGTACGATCCGGAAGCCGACCTACATGCTCGAGTCGGTCGACAACGCGCTGCGGTTGCTCCAATTGCTCCGCGACGCGGGCGCCATCCGGCTCAAGGACGCGGCCGCCGAACTCGGCACCGCGCCGTCGACGGCGCACCGTTTGCTCGCCATGCTCGTCTACCGCGGGTTCGCGGTGCAGGACGAGAAACGCATGTACCACCCGGGCCCGGCGCTGGGTGTCGGTCCGGCCCGGCAGGGCTGGACGCGGGATTTCACCGATCTCTGCCGCCCCCACATGGAAGCACTCGCGGCGCTCGCCGACGAGACGATCAACCTCGTGATCCGGGTGGGATCACAGGCTCGATTCCTGTGGTCCGCGGAGGCGGCCTCGATCCTGCGTGTGGGTGATCGCCGAGGTCAGGTGCTTCCTGCCGAGCTCACAGCGGGTGGACGGATCCTGCTCGCCGAACTCCCGCGGGCGGTGCTCGAACAGTTGTATCTGCGCCCCGCGGACGAACCCAACATCGCGCAGGGGCCCACCCCGGCCTACGAGACCGACCGCCGTATGGCCGTCGGAGAGTTCGAGGAGTTCGCCCACGAACTCGAGGCCGCGCGGAAGCTGGGCTTCGCGGTCAACGTCGAGCAGACGGAGGAAGGGGTGGCAGCGATCGGAGTGGCGATCCGCAACGGACGCGGTACCGCGATCGGTGCCCTCACCGCGGCGGTGCCGGTGACGCGCTACCGCCAGCATCTGCGCGGGCGTCTCGTCGCGCAGATGCAGGCCGCGGTGCGCGGCATCGAGGTCGATATCGCTCATATCGACGGTTCGGACGCGCCGAATTCCACCCAGCAGAAATAGTTGGCCTCCGGAGATCCGGCGCCCCTAGGTTGGAGGGCAACGCCGGACAAGGAGATTTCATGACTGCCACCGAGCCCGTCGATCCCGAGCTCCAGAAGCTGTACGACGACTTCGAGACGGAGCACCTCAACCCGTTGTGGACCCAGCTCGGCGACCTGATGCCGATGGTCCCGACCTCCAAGGCGGTGCCCTTCGTCTGGAAGTGGTCGACCCTGTACCCGCTGGCACAGCGCGCCGGCGACCTCGTGCCGGTCGGCCGCGGCGGTGAGCGTCGTGCCATCGCCCTCGCCAATCCGGGCCTGGGCGGTGTCCCGTACGTCACCCCCACGCTGTGGGCGGCCATCCAGTACCTCGGCCCCAAGGAAACCGCGCCCGAACACCGGCACTCGCAGAACGCCTTCCGCTTCGTCGTCGAGGGTGAGGGCGTGTGGACCGTGGTCAACGGCGACCCGGTCGCCATGCGCCGCGGCGACTTCCTGCTCACCCCGGGCTGGAACTTCCACGGCCACCACAACGAGACCGACCAGCCGATGGCCTGGATCGACGGCCTCGACATCCCGTTCGTGCACTACACCGACACCGGCTTCTTCGAGTTCGGTTCGGACGGCGTCACCGACGAGAGCACCCCGGACCTCTCCCGTTCCGAGCGACTGTGGGTACACCCGGGCCTGCGGCCGCTCGTCGGCCTCGACCGCAAGACCAGCTCGCCGATCGCGTGCTACCGCTGGGTGCACACCGATCGCGCGCTGAACGAGCAGCTCGCCCTCGAGGACGAGGGCTACGCGGCCACCCCGGAGCCGGGGCACGCCGCCGTCCGCTACACCAACCCCACCACCGGTGGGGACGTCATGCCGACGATCCGTGCCGAGTTCCACCGTCTCCGTGCCGGAGCGCACACCCGGGCACGCCGGGACGTCGGATCCGTCGTCTTCCAGGTCTTCGAGGGGGAGGGGCGCTTCCACCTCGCGGACAAGAGCCACGACGTCGGCAAGGGCGACATGATCGTCGTGCCGTCCTGGATCGAGTGGTCCCTGGAGACCGACAACGGGATCGACCTGTTCGCCTTCTCCGACGCGCCGATCGTCGAACGTCTGCATTTCAACCGCACCATGATCTCCGAAGGAGCCTGACCATGCGTCTCGCCACTCTCCGTCTCGACGGCGGCACCGCCGCCGTGCGAGTAGACAGCGATGCCAGTGCCACCGTCATCGACGGCTACGACGACCTGTCCGCGCTGCTCGCCGACCCGAACTGGAAGTCCGTGGCCGAGCAGGCTTCGGGCAAGACCGTCGACCTCGCTTCCGCCGACTACGCACCCGTCGTCCCGTCGCCGGGCAAGATCGTGTGCGTCGGGCTGAACTACGCGACCCACATCAAGGAGATGGGCCGCGACCTCCCCGAGTACCCGACGCTGTTCTCGAAGTTCAAGGAAGCCCTCACCGGCCCCTACGACGACGTCGTCGTCCCCGCCTACGCCGGATCGCAGCTCGACTGGGAAGCCGAGCTCGCCGTCGTCATCGGCAAGCAGGCCTACCAGGTCTCCGAGGCCGACGCCGCCGAGTACATCGCCGGTTACTCGGTCATCAACGACTACACGATGCGCGACTACCAGTACCGCACGCTGCAGTGGGATCAGGGCAAGACCTTCGAGAAGACCAGCGGTTTCGGTCCCTTCCTCGACACCGACTACCAGCTCGGCACCGCCATCGAGACGCGTCTCGAGGGTGAGGTCATGCAGTCGTCGAACACCAGCGACCTCGTGTTCACGCCCGCCAAGCTCGTCGACTACATCTCGCACATCGTCACCCTGCAGCCCGGCGACGTCATCATCACCGGCACCACCGGTGGCGTCGGCCACGCCCGCAAGCCCGCGCGCTACATCCAGAACGGCGAGGTCTGCGAGGTCACAATCGAGGGTCTCGGCACCGTCAAGAACAAGACGATCATCAAGTAGGAGAAGCCGAACCGTGGGATTCAACGATCTCGACCTGTCCGAGCGTCTCCTGATCGCCCGGCGGGGCACCGCGTACCTCTCGCAGCGCCTCGCCGAGCTGACCGACGACGAACTCGACGGTCCCACCCTGCTCGAAGGGTGGACGCGGCGGCATCTGGTCGCGCACATCGGATACAACGCCGCCGCGCTGTGCCGGCTCATGGACTGGGCGGCGACCGGTGTCGAGACACCGATGTACTCGTCCACCGAGCAGCGGGCGCAGGAGATCGCCGAAGGCGCGACTCTGAATCCTGCCGCACTGCGGAACCTGTTCTCCCACACCGTTGCCCGACTCGACGAGAAGTGGCGTCATCTCCCGGCGTCGGCCTGGCAGGCGCAGGTCCGCACGGCACAGGGACGACTCGTCCCCGCCGAGGAGACCGCATGGATGCGCACGCGCGAAGTGTGGATCCACGCAGTCGATCTCGACAACGGCGGCCGGTTCGGGGACTTCCCGGCGGTCGTGCTCGAGTCGCTGCTCGACGACATCGTCGGCATGTGGCGCAAGAAGGATCTCGGCGCGGGACTCGCCCTCGAGGTCGAGGGACGCGACCCGATCCTCGTGAAGGACGACGCCGAGACCACCCAGGTGGTGCGGGGCGACCTGCCCGGAGTCGTCCGCTGGGCAGCCGGCCGCGGAGCCGTCGGGGTCACCGGCGGCGAGACGGCACCTCCACGATGGCTATGACGTCTCCGCCGTCGTGATGGCTGTGACGTCTCCGCCGTCGTGATGGCTGTGACGTCTCCGCCGTCGTGATGGCTGTGACGTCTCCGCCGTCGTGGTGGCTGTGACGTCTCCGCCGTCGTGCCGGCTGTGAAATCTGCACGATGAACACGAAGGCTCTTCCGTCCGAGGACGGAAGAGCCTTCGTCGTATCGGGAACGAGATCAGCGAGGATCCTGCTCGCAACCGATACCGTCGTTGTCGCGGTCGAGGCGCGGCGCGTAGCCGGGATCGCCCCGGTGCACGGGTGCGGCCCCGGCGTTCCATGCCTCGGTGCAGTTCGCGAAGCCTCCGCTGGGTGCGGGACGAGGTGCGGGAGCAGGGGCCGACTGCGGGGGCGCGGGTCGAGGCGCGGGCGCCGACTGCGGGGGCGCGGGTGCGGGCGGGGCGGGGGGAGCGAACGGATTCCATGAACCGCTGGGGACGAGATCCGCGATCCCCACCGGGAGCAGTTCGGTCGGAGTGAACGCGTTGGCTGTGGCCGGAGCCGCCACGGTCAATGCCGCGCAGCTCAGAACAGCGGCAGTGAGACGACGAATCTTCATGGTTGCCTTTCCGGTGAACTCGATCGCCCGAAATGTCCGGACTCGTCAACCGTGTCGCTCCACGACCCTCCTGCGTTACAGGCCCGGCGAGTGCGTCGAGAGGCAACCGTCGTGAGCATTCCTCCACAGCGGAGGGCCCCTCCCGCGGTGCGGAAAGGGCCCTCGGCCGGAGGGGCGGCGGATCAGATGCCGGTTCCGTCCTGCTCCTGGGAGTTCTGCTCCCCGGTGTCCTGCGGAGCGTGATGCTGCCGGTCGCTGTCACGATGGTGGATGCCCGGCCCGCGCGCGTCCCGGGGTGGCATGGGCATGTCGCCTTCCTCGGTCTCACCGTCCGTACGTGGTCCGCGTGGATCGTCGGCGTCACTTCCGCGGTCGCCCGGAGGCTCGCCCGGCCCGTGTTCGCCGTCGTGCTGCGCGTCCGGAGCCGTCACCGAGTCGGGGCGCTCGTGCCTCCGCTCGGTGAAGTCGTCGGTCTCCCGGCCGTCTTCTGCTTCCTGTGTGTCGTCCTGGCTGTGTGCGACCACCTCGTCCGGTCCTGCGGGCTCGTTCGTGGCCACTGCGGTTGCGATTCCCACCGAACCGGCCGTCACGGCCGCTGCCGCGACACCCGCGATGAGCCAGCGCTTGTCGATGCGCATTGTTCCGCACCCCTTTCCTTACCGATCCGCACTACCGACGGTAGGAGCCGCCGATGAAACCTTCCTGAGAACGGAGTGAGGAATCAGCGTGTATTTCGGATCGGTTCTGCCGCATCGCTTCTGTGTCCGGTGCCACAACGGGGCGAGGCCCGCACCGGTCGGTGCGGGCCTCGTGTCCGGGCCGGAGTTATGCGAGCGACCTGGCCATCCCGCGCTGCACGGCAGCGATGATCTGCGGTCGCAGTTCGGCGGCCGGAACGATCCGATGCACCGAGCCCACCCGCTGGGCGCGCTGGATGTTGTGGATCGCTTCGAACTCCGCCGCCACCTCACCGAGTTTCTCCGACCGTACCGCGGTACGCAGAGCGGTGAGTTCGACACCGAGACGCGCCTTCTCACCGTCCTCGGCCGCCCGCATCTGCGTCTCGAGTTCCACCACCCGCGGATCGCTCGCGGTGCGCTTGTTGACGTCCCGGGTGAAGACCACCGCGGCGGCGGGGGCGCCACCGAGCACCGAGGCGAACGAACCCTCGACCGCGAGAACTTCCATGTTCTCGTTCAACGCTCCGGAGAACACCACGAAGGCGCCGCCGTGATAGCGCGAGACCACGACGAACACGATGGGACCGTCGAAATTGACGATGGCCCGGCCGATCTCGGCCCCGTATTCGAGCTGCAGATTGCGCAACGACTCCGGCGACCCGTCGAAGCCGGACAGATTGGCCAGCACCACGAGCGGACGGTTGCCGCTCGCCGCGTTGATCGCCCGCGCCGTCTTCTTCGACGACTTCGGGAACAGCGTGCCCGACGTCCACTGGTCCGGGCCGTCGGTCGGGAACCAGCCCTTCCGCGGGATCGCGCGGGATTCGATGCCGATCACCGTCACCGGGTTCCCGCCCAGGTGCGCGTCGAACACGACCGAGGTGTCCGCGTCGGCCATGTCGGCCCAGCGCTCGAGGACCGCGTGGTCCTGATCGACCACGGCGCGCATCACCGTGCGGATGTCGAACGGCTTCTTGCGATCCGGGTTGGTCTCGGGCGAGAAGATGTCACCGACCGTGGTGAAGTCGCTGGACGGATGCATGTGCGGGTACACGCGCACGTCCCGGTCCACCGGGTCGGCCGATTCGGCCGTGCGCGGGAATCGTTCTCCCGGCGCCACATAGGCGTGGGCGTAGTGGGCGAACAGGGTCTCGATGGCTGCGCTGAGATTCGGTGCCCAGTACTGCGCCTGGCCGTTGGGGCCCATCACGCGGTCGTAGCCACCGATACCGAAGTTGTCCTCGGCCGACACGCCGCCCGAATAGTCGAGCGACTGCTTGCCCGTGAGCACCATGGCGCTGTCCGGGGTCATGACGAGAATGCCCTTGGTGTGCATGAGCATCGTCGCCTCGGCGTTCCAGTACGGCTGAGCGCCGACATTGATGCCGGTGACCACCACGTTGATCTCCCCGCCGCTCTGGGTGAACGTGATGATGCGGCGCAGGCCTCGCGACACCCAGTCCATGTTCTCGGTACCCGAGTCCATCGAGATCGTTGCACCCGACGACAGTGCGAACCACTCGACCGGCGCACCGAGGCTCTCGGCGAGATCGATCGCGGCGACCAGGCGGGAGCATTCCGCCTCGGCCACGGTGCCGAGCGCCTTGGTCGGATCGCCGAACAACGCGACGCGCTTCATGCCCTCGGGGTATCGGGAAGTCGGGGTGTCGACGACGCCGACGATCACACCCGCGGTGTTACGGCCGTACGGACGGTCGACGGGCACGAGCGCGCCCTGCTCGTCGAGGTCGTACTCGACGAAGGTGCCCTCGCTGCCCGTGAGCAACGGGATCAGTTCGTAGGGGTAGACGGTGCCGCGGGATCGAGAACGCTGGACCTTCTGGGTGTACTCGTCGAGCGGCTGCAGCGGCTCCTTCGGAGGCTCGGTGGCCCGCACGATGACGCCGGCGCCCGACCGGTACGAGAAGCGCAGAGCCACCTCGCGAGGGGGAGCGTCCGGATCGTCGCGCCACGAACCGATGACGGTGATCTCCTCGAGTCCCGCTCCCACGGTGAGCGGCGCGGCATTGCGGCCGATGCGACGCAGATCCTCCATACCGAGATCCACGACCGGCCAGACATACAGCACCACGCGGTTCGCGTCGAGGCGACGCCCGCCGCGTGCGGCCTGGGCCCGGCGCATGCCGTCGAGCGAACCGGCAAGGGCCCGTTCGAAGGCCGGGAGCCCGACGATCCTGCCGGACTCGTCGCGCTGCGGCGTCAGGTCCCGCACCTCGGCGAGCGCGATGAACCGCTCGTCGGACGGATTGTCCTGTGAGACGAGGTGATACAGGTAGGTATCCGGATTCGCGGGCAGGCGGGTGCCGTCGAAGTTCTTCAGCCGCCACAGGTCCAGGCGCTGACCGGTGAGCGGATGGATGTCGCGGATGTTGGCCTCCTCCGCGCATCCGGTCTCGTGCGGCCGGAAGGTGAACACGTGCTCCTCGGCCGTGTCCGTGTGGCACACCGTCACGGTGACGCGACGGGCGGTGCCCGTCACCGTTCTGTCGGCGAGTACCTGCCGCAGCGACTCGGCCTGTGCGTCCGCATCGGCGGGAGCATCGTCCCACGCGAGGTACAGGTCGATCACCAGCTCGGCGGTGTCCGGAACGGTGCGGGCGGACTCCTCCACCGCGTCGAGCAGCGAGGCGAACTCCGCGTGCGGCGCTTCGGCGGAGATCAGGTACAGACGCGTACCGCGGAGATCGAAGTTGCCGGTCACGAACTGGTGGCCGCCGACCGTGCACGAACGGACGTCCTCGAGCGTGCGGATCTTGTAGGCACGCCGCGTGATCACCTCGAGCAGCGGGCCCGGAACCGTCTCGGGACGCGTGATCTGCTGCGCGAGAAGGTCGATCAGCGGTTCGGGCGTGGCGACGAGCGAATCGATGCGCTGCGTGTAGTCGGCGGCCTGCGGGTGCTCGGCGAGGTAGGCGAGGGAGCCGCGGACCCCGTCGTACGCCTGTTCCCGGGCCTTGCGGATCACCGGCTCCTCGAAGTAGCGGTAGCGCAGATTGCGCGCGGTATCGCCGATGACGGGGAAGCGCACCTGGGTCGCGACGATCAAACGGTCGAGAACCTCGTTGAGCTCGTGGGAGATCCCCACCTCGGTGTCGTCGCGCTCGACCCATCGGTCGAGCAGCGAGGTCACCACCGGGACGTGGGCCTCGATGCGTTCGAGTGCGAGGAACAAGCGGTAGACGGCTTCCTCGAGTTCCGGTGTGCGATCGAGTTCGAGGACGTCGTAGTGCCTCAGGGCGCGCGCGAGCCGGGCTCGGAAGCTGTCGGGCAGGCCGCCCACCTCGACGTCGAGCGACTGCAGATAGCCGTGGAAGAACTCGCGGGGGCTGTGCACCCGGTCGTCGCTGTTCTTCTCGTCCTCGGTGGGACGGTTGCGGGAGAGCTCGCACACGTCCGCGAAGGTGGTGAGCAGGGCGAGTTCGGCACGTACGAGCGCGCACGAGTCGACTGCGGCGGAAAGGCTTTCGTACTCGGCGAGCAGGGCCGCCGTGCGCTTGGCGGATACGTCGTAACCGGTGACCAGGGCCGCGAGCGAGTCGAGCCGCGCGAGCGCGTCGACCGCGACGTCGTCGCTGACCGAGGGTGCCGGTGCGACGAACTCCACGCGCTCGACCGTCTCGGTCACGACCTCCTCGGCGATCCGGTCCACACGCAGGAGCGGCGCACCTGCGTCGACCTGCGCGTTGACGACGGCGAGAATCTCGCGGACCTTGCCGGCGAAGGGAGCGCGGACCGCGGTCTCCATCTTCATCGACTCGAGCACGACGAGTGTCTGGCCTGCCTCGACCTCGTCGCCCACGGCGACGGGAACCGCGACGACCACGGCCGGGGCGGGTGTGCGCACCACGCCGGCCTCGTCCTGGCTGATCTGGTGGCTGATGCCGTCGACCTCGACGAGGAAATGCGCCGGCCCGGCGATCGAGACCACGTTGTGGCGGCGGCCGTCGAGGGTCAGGCGCGACTCGTAGTCGCTCAGCCGCTCGATCTCGACGTCGAATTCGGCGGTACCGGTGTCGACCCGGTAGCGATGCGGGCCGACCTGCCCGACGAGCAGTTCGTACGACTGGCCCTGATAACTCAGCTCGACCTTGCGGCCGACGGCGTGCCGGGCGCGCGGGCGCCCGCCACGGGCCGCGAGGAGGAATGCCGCGCGTTCGCGGGCCTCGTCGGTGTCGTAGACGTCCACGGCCGTCGCGATGAGAGCGATGTCGGCGACCTTCGACGGCCCGGTCTCGGTTCCGGCGCCGGTGCGGTCGAGCCAGCCGGTGTCGGCGGAGGCGTCGATCACCTCGGGGCGGTCGAGCAGGTCGAGCAGGAACGATTTGGTGGTGGTGCCGCCGTCGAGCACGACGGTGGTTTCCCGCAGGGCGGTCCGCAGACGGGCGAGTGCCTCGTCACGGTCGCGGCCCCACGCGATGATCTTGGCGACCATCGAGTCGTAATCGGGCGGGATGACGTCGCCCTGGGCGATGCCGGTGTCGACGCGCAGCCCGGATCCGAGGGGGAACTTCAGCAGTTCCACGGTGCCGGGGGCCGGCGCGAAACCGTTCGCGGCGTCCTCGGCGTTCAGGCGCGCCTCGACGGCATGACCGAATTCACCGGGGCACTCGCCGGGCAGTTTCTCCCCGGAGGCGACGAGGATCTGCAGCTTCACGAGATCGATGCCGGTGGTGGCCTCGGTGATGGGGTGCTCGACCTGCAGTCGGGTGTTCACTTCGAGGAAGGTGAAGATCTTCAGGTCCGGCTGGTAGAGATACTCGACGGTGCCGGCACCGGCATAGCCCGCTGCGCGGACGAGATCGGCCGACACCTTGCGGAGCTCATCGGCCTGCTCCCGGGTGAGCAGGGGAGAGGCGGACTCCTCGATGACCTTCTGGTTCTTGCGCTGGATGGAGCAGTCGCGCACGCCCGGAGCCCAGACGTTACCGTGCGTGTCGGCGATGACCTGGACCTCGACATGGCGAGCATCGGTGACGAGCCGTTCGATGAAGACCACGGGATCGCCGAAGGAGCGTTCGGCTTCGCCCTGGGTGCGTTCGAGGGCGAGTTCGAGTTCGTCCTCCGCGTAGACCTTGCGGATACCCCGGCCGCCGCCCCCGGAGCGGGCCTTGATGATGAGCGGGTAGCCGATCGCCTGCGCGTGACGGCGGGCATCGGCCCGGGAGTCGACCGGACCGCCGGACCACGGAGCGACCGGGACACCGACCTTCTCCGCGAGGATCTTCGCCTCGACCTTGTCGCCGAGCAGACGCATGGCGTCGGCGGAGGGGCCGATGAAGGTGATGCCCAGGCGGGCGCACAGCTCGGCGAAGGCAGGGTCCTCGGCGACGAATCCCCAGCCGACCCATACGGCGTCCGCCTCGGCTTCGAGAAGTGCGCGCTCGAGTTCGGCGTGGTCGAGATAGGGGGTCGCCGCCGTGGTCGACGGGCGGAGGGTCACTCCTTCGTCGGCCTGCCGGACGAACATCGCCCGTCGTTCGGCCTCGGTGTGCAGAGCGATCGTCCTGATGTCGTAGCCGTGCTCGGAGTTGAGCTCCCGGACTGCCCGGATGAGACGGACCGCCGCCTCACCTCGATTGACCACTGCGATCCGCTTGAACATACTCGTTGCCACCGTTCTCCATGGTTTGTGCGCGCGTCGCGCGCGTCTCGAAGCTCCACCCCAATGAGGAGGACAAAACTAACCGGTCGTACGTCCCACGTCTCGTGATGGTGACGCGAGCGGGAACATGTAGCGGTCGGCTCCTCGTGGTTGGTATGGGCATGCGTGTTCGCCATCGGTCCACCGGGCAACGTCCGCGGTGTCCGAAGGACCGTTCGAACAGGTCTCCGCAGATACGACCGCCGTTCCCGACGGGCACGTCCCCCAGGGCGAAGGCTCCGTTCGGATTACAGCATGGACGAAACATGAGGCTTTGTCACGTTTCGTTCCCGTGAGTGGCATCGGCGTGCACCTCGCGACTGCCTCTCGTCCGAGTGTCTCTCGCGCCCAGCAATTTTCGCCCGGAGGCGCGTCCACCGGCGGTGGGTCCACCGGGGGTGCGGGCCGGGTACTGCGCAGTAACACCCATCGGTAACTTGAGGAGGCCCCTCGTACGCCCCTCGGTCCGGGTCCAGTTTTCGCTGGTACGCACCGGTTTTCACGGTGATGTTCGCAGGCGCGTCGAGGGATCCGGACAAGCCCGGCAGCCGGTGTCGATCTTCTGTGACATCCATCACGAAGTGCGAAAACGCGAAGGTCTCAACCGAACCGGACGGCGGCGTCCGCACGGCGACCGGCTCCGGGGGAAGAAGGGTGCCGCGCCCGCCGGTGCCTGCGCAGGTCTCCGGACGATCGCGGGATCTGGAACAGTGGAAAGAGCACCGTGGACGAGCTGCGAGGAGGACCCGTGCCCGAACCCGATCGACCCCACACGCAGCACGAAGACGAGGTGACGGCGGAGCGGCGGACGCGTATCGCCGAACGGGTGCGCCGGTGGTGCGAGAACCGGAGCATCGAGGGCAGGCATGCCCCGCTCTCGGACGCTGCGGCGGTCGCGCTCGCCGCAGGCCGACTCGACGAACCCGCGCGGGCGGTGCTGGCGAATCGCCGGCGGGCCGGGCGGCGGTTGCCCGCAGCCGGCGGTTTCGGCGAGCTGCGGTTGCTCTCCGACGAATACGCCCGCCTGCGGGAGCGCGCAGCCGGTCAGCGCCCCGGTGCCGCACGACTCGCCCTCGAGTACCGGGCCAACGAACTGGCCAAACGCATCCGGGACGCCCGGCAGGCCTTCGTCCACTCGTCGATGCATTATGCGCAGGGGGTCCGCGCTGTACGCCGCGACCGGCGCGACGGACTGCACCTCGAGATCGAGCAGCGCGAAGCGCTGTTCGCCGCCCTGCAGCACACCCCCGCGCCCCTTCCCGTTGCTCCGGTCGACCAGGCGCGAGGCGCGCTGGTCGATGTCGCGGTCGACCGCGTGACGCGCTGGTCGGAACGCACCCCGCTCGCCGAGACGGGTCGTCGCGTGGCGCAGCGCATCGCCCGCGAGGCGCCGGACGGCGACGATCACTTCGTCGACCGTTACGACACCCTGATGTTCCTCGCAGGATCGCTCTACGACCGCATCGAGGCCTCGGCTGCGTGGCGGTCGGAGTACTTCGAGGTCCAGCGCTCCCAGCTGGATCTCGCGGAGGAGGTCACGCAGATCGCGGTGGACGCCGTGGCGTTGCGCGGCCTGCTCGACGAACTGCACGCGGCGATCCGGACAGCGCCGGGAGCGCGGTCGAGTCTCGAAGCCCGGGTGTCGGCACTCGGACCGGTCTGGGATCAGATCCTCGCGCGGGTCACCGCGCTCGCCCGCATCGGCGACCTGCTCACCCGGGCCGAGGAGCACCTGCATCTCGCTCGGATCGCCGAGCGCACAGCGAGTCTCGACCGGCGGATCGACGATCTCATCGGAAGGTCGGGTGCGCGCGAATTGTCCACCGAGAACACGGATCTCGTCGGAGACCAGTTCGGCGCCGCGGCCGCGCTCATGAGTGCTCTCCGGGGCGATCTCGGGGCGGATATCGCGGAACTCACCTCGAAGGAATAAGGAACGAGGTGCGGTACCTGTCATCCCTCACATCGGCGGGCCCCGCGAACGAGAGGGTGGCCCGAGTTCCCGAAAATGTGACCGGCTTCACTGGTGCATTTGTCCGATCCGGTGGTAGCTTCCTCGGGTCCGGTCGGGGGTCGATCTACAGGGGGGCGCCGTGGCATCGCGGCTTGTGCGAGTGGGCGTTGCGCTGGGTTTCGCAGCAGTTCTCGGTGCGTCAGGGTGCGGCGGTGGGACGAACGTGTCGGTCATCGACGACCCTCGTCTCGAAGCGGAGTTCGAATCCGTCCTCGTCTCCGGTGAGGCTCGCACGCTCGGCGAGATCGCCGCTGCGGCCGGAGTCGAATCGTGGGACAGGATGTACTACTTCCGGGTGCCGGTGCTGATGAGCGAACTCAACCGGATGATGCAGACCCCGGGCGTGACCTGGCGTAATCTGCCGGGATCCGACGCCGAAGGGCTGATCGTGTTCCTCTCGGAGGGGGAGGTCGTCCGTGCGGTCGCCGACCGTGAACCGCCGCTGTACCTGAGTGGCTTCGCGACATCCGACTCGAGCGTGACCGCGGATTCGCTCGCCGGCATTCCCCGTCTCGCCGTCGAATCCATGGGTCGCTGACCCGGATGCCCTGAATGTCCACCTTCGGGTAGTTTTGCTCGGGAAACGAGTGACGAGTTCTTTCCCGAAGAGGTGTGGGGTGGCACGGGTAATCGCGACGATCAACCTGAAAGGTGGCGTCGGCAAGACCACGACGACGGCCGCCCTGGGCGAATTCATGGCGGCGGAGTTCGGGCAGCGGGTCCTCCTGATAGACCTCGACCCGCAGACCAATCTCACCACGATGATGGTCGGTGAGGAGCGGTGGAAGGAACTCAACGAGCTCGACCGCACTCTCGCGGCGCTGTTCCGCACAGCGATCGATCCCGATGCCGGCGACTTCGACATCGAGAAGGCGATCCAGCACGATGTCTCGCCTGTGCGCGCGGTGCGCGGTCTCGATCTGCTCGCCTCGTCCCTGGATCTCATGGAGATCCAGGAAGGTCTGAGTCATCAGCAGTACGCCGACCCGGGTTCGCACCGTCCCGTCGAAGTTCTTCTCTCGGCGGTCGAGCCGGTCGCCGATCGATACGATTACATCCTCGTCGACTGCCCGCCCAATCTCGGCATGCTCACCCTCAACGGCTTGCGACTCGCCGACGGATATCTCGTCCCCACGATTCCCGACATCCTGTCCACCTACGGGATTCCGCAGCTGCAGAAGAAGGTTCAGGAGTTCGCGCAGCGATCCGGGCATGCGGTGCGCGAGATCGGTCTCGTCATCACGAAGTACCGCAGTGCCTCGAATCTCCACCGCAGCATCATCGAGCAGTTGCAGCGCGACGAACGGATCGCGAACGTCGTCCCCGCCTGGGTGCCCGAGGCCAACCAGATCGCGGCGTCCGCCGAATTCGTGCCCTACGGCACGCTCAAGCGCAAGTACGGCAACACCGGTCAGTACGACGCGCTCCGCATCCTCACCGAGACGATCATGATGAATGCGCAGGTGTACCTGTGACGGGCCCGGAGACCGACGTGGACATGGCACGGGCGCGTCTGCGCGTGCGTATCGGCGAGGCGAGTGCGGCGCTGTTCCGGCTCGACGAGGCGGCGCCGGGGACCGCGAGCACGCTCGTGGCGCTCGTCCAGGTGATCGCCGACGAGGCCGCCCGCACGCCACGTTTCGCGAAGGCGCTGGGCGCCGCGCTGGACACCACCCCGGCGACCCCGCCCGCTCCGGTTGCCGACACCCCCGCGCTCTCGCCTGTGCTGCCCGGGGTGCGGAAGCCGGCGGTACGCCGGAGCCGGCGCGCCGCCGGCGCATTCGATCCGTTCGCGGTGTATCGCGAACACGGAGAGGTAGCCCTGCGGGAGAAACTGTCGGCTCTCGAGGTCGAACAGCTCAAGGACATCATCGCCGAGCACGCCATGGACTACGACAAGCTCGCGATGCGCTGGAGGACTCCGTCCAAACTGCACGATCGCATCGTCGAACGGGTCAAGGCCCTCACCACCAAGGGTGATGCCTTCCGGTGACGCATCACAATCCATTTCTCTTCCGGCTGTATCCACGTATGGTCGCTTGAGACCTCGGAGTCGTGCTGCGATCCTCGCTCCACCGCTCGATGTGTGCACGGAGAAGGAGGAGTCGACATGGGTGACATCGCCCGGCAGGGTGTAGCGGCGTTCGTGGCCGAGGTGCGGTCGCGTGGTGGTCGCGCCGAGCCGATCCCCGGACGACGGGACGTGCGGGTGTGCGGGTCCGACGGGTCCGAACGGGTGGTACGCGTGTGTCCGACGATGAACGACGGCTGGCTCGCGAGGCGTCAGGACGGGGTTCCCTCCGCCGACGGAGCAGGGGTCGCGTACTGGGTGTTCGTCGACCTCGCACCGACCTCGCCGGAGTTCTACGTGGTCGACTCGGCTGAGATCGAAGCGGGGATCGAGGAGGAGGTCGCGCTCTGGCTCGCCGACCGTCCGGGACGGACACCGACGGGCAGCCACCCGATCGCCCGCAGCAACGTCGTCCACGGGCACGACCGGTGGGATCTGCTCGCACTCGACGCGGTCAGGGATCCGGCGCACGGCACGACGGCGACGCCGGTCGTGGCTACGCGGGTGGGGCGCCCGGTCGCGCGGACCACCGCCCCCGAGATCGTCGACGACCGCCTCGTTGTGACGGCCGACATCGGCGGGTATCGGGTGCAGGGGCGCGTCGATCCCGTGACCGGCACACTCGAGATCACCCGAGGTCCGATGGAGGGGAGACGTTTTCCCGACCCCACAGCGGCGGCGCGCGCCCTCGTCACCTTCTTCGACGACCACGAGACCGAGCCCGACTGCGACACCTTCTGGCGGAGCGAAGTCCTCGGTTGAGCGCACGGGATCCCGGAGGAGACGAGGCCCCCGCCCGATTCCGATCTCGGTGACCGCAACCGTCGACTCGGACGACGGATGGCGATGAACTGATCAGGCGCAGGAACCACCGCCCGATCCGGATCATCGAAGGGAAGTCGCATGACCATCATCGACATCGAACGTGACACGGCCGTCGCCGAGAACATCTATGCTGCCGGGGGACTCGCGGTCACCAGGCTGGGGGAACACATCGGTGCCCGCATCGACGGGGTGCGCCTGTCGGGATCGTCGTCCACCGAGACGATCGAGGCCGTCCGCTACGCACTCGCGGTGCACAAGGTGATCGTGTTCCGGGGACAGGAACATCTCGACGACGAGGAGCAGTGGGCGTTCGCGGCTCTGCTCGGCACGCCGACCCAGTCGCACCCCACCGTCCATTCGAAGGGTAAGCGGCTGTTGCCCATCGAAGGTGCCGCCAACAGCTGGCACACCGATGTCAGCTTCGTCGATCGCATTCCGAAGGCCTCGATCCTGCGTGCGGTGACGTTGCCTCCCTACGGCGGTGCGACGACGTGGGCGTCCACCACCGCCGCGTACGAGCAGCTGCCGGACGCGCTCCGGGCGCTCGTCGACACGCTGTGGGCAGTGCACACCAACCTCTACGACTACGCCGAGAAGCTCGACGCCGGCGATTCCGATCCGGCTCTGACCGAGGAGCGGCGGCTGTACCAGGAAGAGTTCCGCCGCAATACCTACGAGACGGTCCATCCCGTCGTGCGCGTGCACCCGGAGACGGGGGATCGTTCCCTGCTGCTCGGTCACTTCGTGAAGGAGTTCGTCGGGCTGAAGACGTCGGAGACCTCTGCCCTGTTCCAGCTGCTCCAGAACAGAATCACCAAACTGGAGAACACTTTCCGGTGGTCCTGGGCCGACGGGGACGTTGCCATCTGGGACAACAGGGCGACGCAGCATTACGGGATCGCCGACTTCGGTGCGCACACCCGTCGCCTGCACCGCATCACCCTCGCCGGTGACATCCCCGTCGGTGTGGACGGCGCGTCGAGCCGGGTCGTGCAGGGCGATGCGAGCGAGTACTCGGTGGTGGAGACCCCTTCACGGTTGCCGGGTTTCGGCGCCGCCTGACGGCGGTGCGCGAAACGGCCGGGGGGAGGTTCGATCCGCCGGCCGTTCGCGCTCGTCTCAGGCCGCGACGTACCTCCGTCCCTCACGCACCCACAGCACCCCGTCGCCTGCGGTGGCGCCTTCGTTCTTCAGGGCGCGTTTGAGGATCTTGTTGGTCGCGGTCGACGGCAGGTCCGCGGCGACCCGCACGAACTTCGGCCACGCCTTCGGCGAGAGGTCGGCCTGCTTCGAGAGGAATTCTGCGAATTCCTCCGGTGCAAGTGATGTTTCGTCCCGCAACACCACGGCGGTCATGATCTGGTCGCCGACATGTTCGTCCGGTACGCCGTACACGGCGACCCGGCTCGCCTGGGGCAGTCGCTGCAGGATCCGCTCGAGGGGAGCGGCGGCGAAGTTCTCACCGTCCACCCGCATCCAGTCGGCGGTGCGACCGGCGAGGTAGATCCAGCCGTCGGCATCCCTGTAGGCGAGATCGCCCGACCAGAACATGCCGGCCCGCAGGCGCTCGTCCGTCGCCACCGGGTCGTTGTAGTAGCCGGTGAAGAACCCGGCTCCCTGGGTGTTCACCAGTTCCCCGATGGCCTTGTCGGCGTTGACCAATGCACCATGGGCGTCGAATTCTGCTGCCGGGCAGGGCGTCACCGTGTCGGGATCGTAGACGTCCACACCCGGCAGGCCCCGGCCGATGGATCCCGGTGGGGTGCCCTCGTCGCGGGTGATGATCACCGCGGCCTCCGTCGACCCGAAACCGTCCCACACGGTGCAGTCGAAGCGCCGTCCGAACTCCTCGATATCCCGATCGGTGGCCTCGTTGCCGAACGCCACGCGTAACGGGTTGTCGGTGTCGTCGGGGCGCTCCACCGTCGCGAGGATGTACGCGAGGGGCTTGCCCACGTAGTTCATGTAGGTCGCACCGTAGCGGCGCACGTCGTCGAGAAAGCGCGAGGCAGAGAAACTCGCGGGAGCCATCGCCGCGCCACTGCACAGCGACACGCACCACCCGCCGAGGATCGCGTTGGAGTGGAACAGCGGCATCGACAGGTAGACGACGTCGTCACTCGTGATCGAGAATCGCGGGACGAGGGTGCTGCCGGAGAACAGCACCATCATGTGCGCGAGCATCACGGGCTTGGGGTCCCCGCTGGTGCCCGAGGTGAAGATCAACATGAACGGATCGGCCGGACCGGCTTCGCGATAGGGCTCGAGTGGTCCGGCGCCGTCGACCAGGGCGCGCCAGTGCGGGCTCGTGACGTCGAAGACGGTGACACCGTCGAGGTCCAGGCCCTCGAGCAGGGGAGCGTGCTCGGCGTCGGTCAGCAGGATCCGGCAGTCCGCCCGGAGGATGTCCTGCGCGAGCCCGTCGCCGCGGCGGGTGTCGTTGATGCCGACCAAGGGGAAGCCTGCGAGCCCGGCCGCGGCGATCGCGTGCAGCATCGCGGGTGTGTTGCCGAGGAGTGTGCCCACGTGCACCGGTTCGGCGTGGTCCATCGCGGACAACAGCGCGGAGGCCTGAGCGGACGCCTCCGCCAGGTGCTCGCGCCAGGTCCAGGTGCCGCTGTCGTGAACGATGGCGGTGGTGTCGTTCTCGACCAGTTCGCGTAGCGCCTGCTGGACTGTATCTGCCATGTACACCTCGCGGTCTCGAAGGGTGAGCGGGTTCGAAGTGGGCTCAGCGATGGTCGAGATGCCGTGTCAGGAAAGAGATCTGATGTCGTACGGCAGGATCGAACCAGTCCTTGCCCGGCCAGACGTCGAAGTGGTCGCACGGATAGTGCCGTACTTCGGCGCGGGCGCGGAAGGCCGCCCGCGCGGCGGAGTGCGGCGGAGCGCTCCGATCGAAATCCGCGATCTGCACGAGGACGGGGCACTCGATCGACGAGGCATACCGGGACGGGCGGTAGGCGCCGAGTGACAGGACGATGTCGGCGTCGATCTCGTTGCGCCAGGTCGGTCCGGCCAGGGAGAGATAGTCCTCGTGATAGCCGTCGAGCGACAGTGCGGCCACACTTCCGGGTGGTCCCACGATCGGAATGGTGGTGGGATCGCGCCGTGCCGCAGACCCTATCCGGCTGCGGACGCCCGCGGCCGTCGATCGCAGGAGGGTCGACGGTGGGTGCTGCCGGAGAGCCAGGGCACCTGCGGCGAGGCCGTCGGTGATCGGGGTCAGCGATACGACGGCCGCGACCTCTCGTTCCCCGGCCGCCACCGTCAGGACGTGTCCGCCGGACAACGAGGCTCCCCACAGGGCCGTCCGGCGAGGATCCACGCCGTCGAGATGTCGTGCGGCCTCCAGCGCGGCCCGGTAGTCGGAGATCTGCCCGTCGATGTCGACACGCTGGCGGACGGTGCCCCCAGACTCGCCGAACCCGCGGTAGTCGAAGGCCAGTACGTGCATGCCGGCAGCCGCGAAACACTCGGCGAAGGGGGCGAGCCCGGAGTCCTTGGTACCGCCCAGCCCGTGGGCCATAACCACGACCGGTGCCGTCCCGTCGACGTCGAGGGCATCGCTGCCGGGGGAGAAATGCCAGGCGTGCACGGTCTCGCCACCCGATCGGAAGATCAGAGAACGCCCAGGCGCGATGTCGCCGTCCCTGCCGCCCGTCATCGCCCGACTGCCTCGGACGCCGGGGCGGTGGCTCGTGCGATCCCGTTCGGCAGCTCCCGGGTCCGGATGTCGAACTCGTAGGCGAAGTAGTCCAGTTGCTGCGTGTGCCGGGGGCGGTCGAGCATGTGCCCGGTGTACCGGCGCTGATCCTCGACGATGGTCCGTCGCATCTCGTCTTCCGGTGGAAGGGCATAACGGCCGATCGCGTAGGTGGCGATCAGTCGTGCCTGGCATTCGACGAAGGGGAAGAGTGTGGGCGTGGCCTGCGCGAACCCCGCGAATGCGAGATCCGGGACGCCCGGGGCGAAGATCCGCTTGTACAGAGAGATGTGATTGTCGGGAGCGCTGATGAACTCCGGGTCGAAGAACGGGAAGGTGATGTTGTAGCCGGTCGCGTAGATGACCACGTCGAACTCGCTCGACGTTCCGTCGACGAAGTGGACGGTGCGATCGTCGAACCGCTCGATGTCGGGTTTCGGCACGATGTCGCCCGAACCGAGCCGCAGCGGGAGTTCGACGGACTGCGTGGGGTGCGCTTCGAAGAACTTGTGGTTCGGTGTGGGCAGTCCGTACCGCTCGGGGCGCCCCGACAACAGTGGCTGACCCATCTGAGCGACCTTCCGTTGCCACGACATGGGGATGTAGGGGAGGGTGCGGTAGAACTTGTCGGCGGGCCGGCCGGCGATGTACTTCGGGACGATCCACGCGCTCGAGCGCGTGGAGAGCGTCACCTCCGTCTGCAGCGACTTCGACGACAGTTCCACGGCGATGTCGGCGGCGCTGTTGCCGATGCCCACCACGAGGATGCGTCTGCCCGCGAACTCGATCGGGGTGCGAGGGTCGATGTAGTGGTGGGAGTGGAGCGACTCGCCGGCGAATCGCCCCGGGAACTCGGGGATGCGCGGGTCCCAGTGGTGCCCGTTGGCGACGACGAGGAACTCGAATTCGCGGGTGCTCCCGTCCTCGAGGTCGAGTTGCCATCCGCCCTCGGGACGGCGCTGCGCGTGCCGCACCCCGTTGCGGAACTCGATGTTCTCGCGCAGGCCGAAGGCGTCGGTGTAGCCGTCGAGATACTGCTTGATCTGCGTGTGGTGCGGAAAGTCGGGATAGGACTCCGGCATCGGATAGTCCTTGAACGACAGCTGGTGCTTGGACGTGTCGATGTGCAGGGAGCGATAAGCACTGCTGTGGCCGTTGGGATTGCCGAAGGCCCAGTTCCCTCCCACTCGGTCGGAGCTCTCGAAGCAGACGTAGGGCACCCCGTAGTCGCAGAGCATCTTCGAGGCGGTCAACCCGCTGATACCTGCGCCGATGACCGCGGTGGTGGGTGCCGACGACATGTACGTCCTTTCGGAGGTGTGGCCACGGGATGGGCTCGGGGCGCACGCCGGGCAGTGATGACCGTCACAATGTAGAACACGTTCTCCTCTCTGTACATGTCGGATACCGGCGATCCGCCGGCGCGCACGAGAAGCTCCGAAATCGGCCCCCGAAGTCGGGTGCACGGGCGAAGTCGAGCGCCTAGTCTGGGTGCACCTGCATGCATCGCGGGTGGTGATCGCCGTGCCTCGCACGGACATCGACTCCCGTCCGCACCGCGCCGTTGCCGCCTCGGGCGGCTCGAGGAGGACCGATGAACGCGGTTGTCGCTCCCGTCAAGGCCACGCGCCCCTATCCGCCGCGGCGCAAGTCCAAAGGCGCGGTGATCCACGACCTGATCACCACCACCGACCCGAAGAAGCTCGGGTTGATGTACATCTTCACGTCCTTCTCGTTCTTCCTCTTCGGCGGTCTGCTGGCACTGCTCATCCGCGCCGAGCTCGCCCGCCCCGGACTGCAGTTCCTGTCGAACGAGCAGTACAACCAGCTGTTCACGAATCACGGCGGCATCATGCTGCTGATGTACGCGACGCCGGTCGTCTTCGGTTTCGCGAACTACATCCTGCCGCTGCAGATCGGTGCTCCCGATGTCGCGTTCCCGCGTCTGAACGCCTTCAGTTACTGGCTGTTCCTGTTCGGCGCTCTCGTGGTCGCCTACGGTTTCATCACGCCCGGTGGGCCCGCGGACTTCGGGTGGACGTCCTACATGCCTCTCTCCGACGAAATCCACTCTCCCGGTGTGGGCGGCAATCTGTGGTTCCTCGGTCTGGCCATCATGGGTCTGGGCACCATCCTCGGTGCCGTCAACATGATCACGACCGTGGTGTGCATGCGCGCACCGGGCATGACGATGTTCCGGATGCCCATCTTCACGTGGAACATCTTCATCACGATGATCCTCGTGCTGCTCGTGTTCCCGCTACTCGCAGCGGCGTTCATGGGCGCCATCGTCGACCGCGTGCTCAACGGCAACATCTACGATCCGGCCACCGGTGGTGAGCTCCTGTGGCAGCACCTGTTCTGGTTCTTCGGTCACCCCGAGGTCTACATCATCGCGCTGCCGTTCTTCGGCATCGTCTCGGAGATCTTCCCGGTCTTCTCCCGGAAGCCGATCTTCGGTTACAGCGGTCTGGTCTACGCCACCATCGCCATCGCGGCGCTGTCGATCGCGGTATGGGCGCACCACATGTACGCCACCGGCGCCGTGCTGCTGCCCTTCTTCGCCTTCATGACCTTCCTGATCGCGGTCCCGACCGGTG
>NZ_JAKFYR010000037.1 GCF_022554085.1 Rhodococcus sp. CH91 | reverse complement strand
ACTGATCGTTTCAGAATGAGTTCGGCGTGGTAGATGGCGTTCGAGGACGGTTTCGGGCACCGTATCGCGAGTGCCTGTTGATCTTGTTCCTGACGATCTGTGGGCGCGGGTAGCTCCGCTGCTTCCGCCCAGATCTGCCCGCCGGTACCGGTACCCGGGACGCAAACCGGTCGACGACCGGGTCGCGCTGGCCGGCATCATCTTCGTTCTGCGCACCAACGTCGCCTGGCGTGACGTCCCGGCAGAGAAGATCGGGTGCAGCGGCGTGACCTGTTGGCGCAGATTGCGGGAATGGACCGAGGCCGGAGTGTGGCCACGGCTGCACGAGATGCTGCTCGCCGAACTCCGCGCTGCCGGCATGCTCGAGATGGACGACGTCGCCGTCGACGGCTCGCACGTGCGGGCCCTCAAAGGGGGGCTCACACCGGGCCCTCGCCGGTCGACCGGGGTCGTACCGGCAGCAAGCACCATGTGATCGTCGACCGGCACGGCACCCCATTGGCGGTGTCGCTGACCGGCGGGAACCGCCACGATGTCACTCAACTGATGCCGCTCGTCGAGGCGATCCCACCTATCCGCGG
>NZ_JAKFYR010000036.1 GCF_022554085.1 Rhodococcus sp. CH91 | reverse complement strand
GTCGGCTTCATCGTCACCTTCCTCTTCGGTGGCCTGACCGGTGTCATCCTGGCGAGCCCGCCGCTGGACTTCCACCTGCACGACTCGTACTTCGTGGTGGCGCACTTCCACTACGTGCTCTTCGGCACCATCGTGTTCGCGACCTATGCCGGCATCTACTTCTGGTTCCCGAAGATGACCGGACGCATGCTCGACGAGCAGCTCGGCCGCTGGCACTTCTGGCTGACCTTCATCGGCTTCCACACCACCTTCCTGGTGCAGCACTGGCTCGGTAACGAGGGCATGCCGCGTCGTTACGCCGACTACCTGCCGTCCGACGGGTTCACCACCTTGAACACCATCTCCACCATCGGTGCGTTCGTCCTGGGTGCGTCGACGCTGCCGTTCCTGTGGAATGTGTTCAAGAGCTACCGCTACGGGCAGGTCGTCACGGTCGACGATCCGTGGGGTTACGGCAACTCGCTCGAGTGGGCCACCACCTGCCCGCCGCCGCGGCACAACTTCTACGAGCTGCCGCGGATCCGTTCGGAGCGTCCGGCCTTCGAGCTGCACTACCCGCACATGGTCGAGCGGATGCGTGCCGAGGCCCATGTGGGTCCGGGCAGCGACAAGC
>NZ_JAKFYR010000035.1 GCF_022554085.1 Rhodococcus sp. CH91 | reverse complement strand
GTGCGGCCAGACGCAGATCCCTGTTCGCATTCGCCAGCAATGCAGCCACCAGCGAGTTCGCATCCTCAGGCGAAATGCCGTACGTGCGTGAAACCGCGTCGACGATCGACGTCTCCCCGACCGTATCCACGCCCACCGCGTCGGGAGCGAGACCGATTCCGCCCAGGAGCTCGTGCGGCGACAACATGTCGAGCCCAGCGCCTTCGACGGGTGCGGTCCGGCTGTAGCTGTCGATCATGACGAGCGTGGAGATCTCGGCACCCCGCGCCTGCAACTGCACCGCGATCTCGTGGGCGAGCATGCCACCGAGAGACCACCCCAGCAGGTCGTACGGGCCGTCAGGCGCGATCCGGAGAATCTCCTCGACGTACCGACTCGCGATCTCGCGGAGTGACTGCGGATCGTAATCGGGTTCCGTCAGTGCCGGCGTCTGAAGACCGAACAGCGGCCGATCCGAGTCGACGTATCGAGCCAGTCCCGCGTAACACCATGCGAGCCCGACGATCGGATGTACGCAGAAGACCGGCCGCCCGGAACCGGACGGGCGAAGGGGCAGGACCACCTCGACACCGCTGTTCCGGGATCCGGTTGCCCCTTCCAGCCTCTCCACGACACCGGCAGGAGTCGGATCCGAGAACATCCACTCCAGTTTCGGAGACAGGCCCTGCGCCACCAATCCGGAGATCACCCTGGTCGCCGACAGAGAGTTGCCACCGAGTTCGAAGAAGTTGTCGTCCAGGCCGACCCGCTCGACCCCCAGCACCTCACCGAA
>NZ_JAKFYR010000034.1 GCF_022554085.1 Rhodococcus sp. CH91 | reverse complement strand
TTCGGTGAGGTGCTGGGGGTCGAGCGGGTCGGCCTGGACGATGATTTCTTCGCGCTCGGTGGTAATTCGTTGTCGGCGACGCAGGTGGTGTCGCGGATCGGTGCTGCTCTCGATACTGCGGTGCCGGTGCGGGTGTTGTTCGAGGGTTCGTCGGTCGAGGCGTTGGCGGCGCGGGTGGCCGAGCATGTCGGTGCCGGTGGTCGGGTGCCGTTGGTGGCGCAGGAGCGTCCGGATCGGGTGCCGTTGTCGTTTGCGCAGTCGCGGATGTGGTTCCTGAATCAGTTCGATCCGTCGTCTGCGGTGTACAACGTGCCGTTGGCGATCCGGTTGTCGGGTGAGTTGGATGTGGTGGCGCTTGCTGCTGCGGTGTCGGATGTGGTCGAGCGGCACGAGTCGTTGCGGACGGTGTATCCGGCGGGGCCGGAGGGTCCGGTGCAGGTGGTGGTGCCGGTGTCGGCGGTGGGGTTGGATCTGTCGCCGGTGTCGGTGTCGGGGGCCGAGGTTGCGGCGCGGGTCGGTGAGGTGATCGCGGCGGGCTTCGATGTGGCGGCGGCGGTGCCGGTGCGGGTGCGGTTGTTGCGGGTCGTCGATGCGGTGGACGAGTTCGTGTTGGTGGTGGTGGTGCATCACATCGCGGGTGATGGTTCGTCGATGGGGCCGTTGGCGCGGGATGTGATGGTGGCCTACGAGTCGCGGTGTCGTGGTGAGGTGCCGGGTTGGGCGCCGTTGTCGGTGCAGTATGCGGATTTCGCGTTGTGGCAGCGGCAGGTCCTCGGCGACGAGAACGA
>NZ_JAKFYR010000033.1 GCF_022554085.1 Rhodococcus sp. CH91 | reverse complement strand
CTGAAGTTGGGATACAAGGCGTCGGCGGAGCAGTTCGGGCCGCGTGAGTTGGTGGAGTTGGGGGTGCTCGCGGAGGCGCACGGGATGGATTCGGCGACGGTGTCGGATCATTTCCAGCCGTGGCGGCACGACGGGGGGCATGCGCCGTTCTCGTTGGCGTGGATGACCGCGGTGGGGGAACGCACGCAGCGGCTGCAGCTGGGCACGAGTGTGCTCACCCCGACGTTCCGGTACAACCCGGCGGTGATCGCGCAGGCCTTCGCCACGATGGGGTGTCTGTATCCGGGGCGGATCTTCCTCGGTGTCGGCACCGGTGAGGCGCTCAACGAGATCGCCACCGGGTATACGGGGCAGTGGCCGGAGTTCAAGGAACGTTTCGCGCGGTTGCGTGAGTCGGTGCGGTTGATGCGCGAGCTGTGGGGCGGGGATCGGGTGGATTTCGAGGGGGAGTTCTACTCGACGAGGGGCGCGTCGATCTACGACGTGCCCGAGCAGGGTGTTCCGGTGTACATCGCCGCCGGTGGTCCGGTGGTGGCCCGGTATGCGGGGCGGGCGGGGGACGGGTTCATCTGTACCTCGGGTAAGGGGATGGAGCTCTACACCGACAAGTTGCTGCCGGCGGTGGCGGAGGGGGCGGGCAAGGCCGAACGCGATGTGGCCGGGATCGACAAGATGATCGAGATCAAGATCTCGTACGACACCGATCCGGAGTCGGCGTTGGAGAACACCCGGTTCTGGGCGCCGTTGTCGTTGACCCCGGAGCAGAAGCATTCGATCGATGATCCGATGGAGATGGAGGCGGCGGCCGATGCGTTGCCGATCGAGCAGGTGGCCAAGCGGTGGATCGTGGCGTCGGATCCGGATGAGGCGGTCGAGCAGGTCGCGGCGTATGTCGATGCGGGGTTGACTCATCTGGTGTTCCATGCGCCGGGGCATGATCAGAAGCGGTTCCTGGAGTTGTTCGAGCGTGATCTCGCGCCCCGCCTCCGTGCCCTGGC
>NZ_JAKFYR010000032.1 GCF_022554085.1 Rhodococcus sp. CH91 | reverse complement strand
CGACTTGTTCGAGGAGCAGGTGCGGTCTTCGCCGGAGGCACCGGCGGTGGTCTTCGATGGTGGTGAGTTCACCTATGGTGAGTTCGCGTCGAGGGTCAATCGTCTTGCGCGGTATCTGATTTCGGTGGGGGTGGGTCCGGAGTCGCGGGTCGTGGTGGCGATGCGGCGCAGTGTGGATCTGGTGGTGGCGGTGCATGCGGTGCTCGCGGCCGGTGGTGCCTATGTGCCGGTGGATCCGGATCATCCGGCCGAGCGGACCGCTCATGTGCTCGCCTCGTCGGATCCGGTGCTCGTGCTCACGACGTCGCGGGATGCGTTCTCCGATACGGGTTCCGTGCCGGTGATCGCCGTCGACGAGGTGGATCTGTCGTCGGTGCCGGATGCTCCGGTGACCGATTCCGAGCGCCGTGCGGTGCTGCGTCCGGAGAATACGGCGTATGTGATCTATACGTCGGGGTCGACGGGTCGGCCGAAGGGTGTGGCGTTGCCGCATGCGGCGACGGTGAATCAGTTGGTGTGGGCGCAGGATCGGTATCGGCTGGATTCGTCGGATGTGGTGTTGTTCAAGACGCCGTTCACGTTCGATGTGTCGGTGTGGGAGTTGTTCTGGACGTTGCAGATCGGGGCGCGGTTGGTGGTGGCCGAGCCGGATGGTCATCGTGATCCGGGGTATCTGGCGCGGGTGATCGACGAGCAGCAGGTCACGACGGTGCATTTCGTGCCGTCGATGTTGGCGGCGTTCGTGTCGGCGGTGCCGGCTTCGGTGGGGTCGAGTCTGCGGCGGGTGTTCGTCGCCGGTGAGGCCTTGCCGATGGAGACGGTGCGGCGGTTCGCGGCGGTGGCCGGGGATACGCAGTTGCACAACTGGTACGGGCCGGCGGAGGTGGAGGTGGTCACCTCGTGGGTGGCCGATCCGGCTGCGTCGGTGGCTCCGATCGGGTCGCCGGTGTGGAATACGCGGACGTTGGTGCTCGATGCGCGGTTGAATCCGGTGCCGGTCGGGGTGGCGGGGGAGTTGTATCTGGCGGGTGCTCAGGTGGCCCGGGGGTATCTGGGCCGGGTGGATCTGACGGCGGAGCGGTTCGTCGCCGATCCGTTCGGATCCGGTGAGCGTATGTACCGCACGGGTGATCT
>NZ_JAKFYR010000031.1 GCF_022554085.1 Rhodococcus sp. CH91 | reverse complement strand
CGTTCGTGTCAGGCTGCGGCGGCCTGGATGGTGGTGCGGCTCTTCATCAACGGCTGGATCCGGGTACCGAAGTTCTCGATACCCTCGACGAAATCGTCGAAGGTGAGCATGATGCCCTTGATGCCCTCGAGCTCGGCGACCTCGTCGAGCATCCTCGCCACACTCTCGTAGGAACCCACGAGAGTGCCCATATTGAAATTCACCGCACCCTCGGGCAACGAAATGGTCTTCGCCGTCGACGAATCATCCGCCGTGGCGTCGGCAGCGGACTGATCGGCCATGTATCCCAACGCCGCCAGATCCGCGTTGTCGTGATAATCCCGCCACTTCGCCTGCGCCGCTTCGTCCGTCTCATCGGCGATGATCATGAACAGCGTCAACGCACCCACATCCCGGCCCGTCGAACCGGCCGCCTCGACGAGAGTGGCCACCGACTCCGAAATCGCGGTCGGAGTATTGATACCCGAACCCATGATGAAATTGAAATCGGCCATCTCCGAAGCGAACTTCATGCCGCTCTTGGACTGCCCCGCCGCCACGATCGGCACCCCACCACCGGACGGAGCAGGCGAGAGCACACATTCGTCCATCGTGTAATGCTCACCCTTGAAATTGCTGACCCCATCGGCCCACAACTGCTTCATCACCGTCACGTACTCGGTGGCCTGGGCATAGCGGTAACCGAAATACTCCTCACCCGGCCACAGACCCATCTGCGTGTACTCGTTCGGCGCCCACCCGGTCACGATGTTCACACCGAACCGCCCCGGAGCGATCGAATCGATCGTCGAGGCCATCCGGGCGACCATCGCCGGCGGCAGGGTCAGAATCGGCGTGGAGGCGAACAACTTGATCTTCTCGGTCACCGCCGCCAGACCCGCCATGAGCGTGAACGATTCGAGATTGTGATCCCAGAACTCCGTCTCCCCACCGAAACCCTTGAGCTTGATCATCGACAGGGCGAAATCCAGACCGTGCTTCTCGGCCTTCTGCACGATCGTCTTGTTCAGTTCGAACGAGGGCATGTACTGCGGGGCGCTCTTGGAGATGAGCCAGCCGTTGTTACCGATGGGGATGAACACACCGATTTCCATGTCACGCACTCCTGACGGGCGGAACGATTCGAGGACGCGATCCGGCGACACTGCCCGACACGCTGTGCATTCGAATGTATCCAGGCATTGTTGCCGATCACGCGCCCACCGGTAACAACACTGTTGCCGACGTTAACGATCAG
>NZ_JAKFYR010000030.1 GCF_022554085.1 Rhodococcus sp. CH91 | reverse complement strand
GGGCGGATTCAACCGGTCGTCGCAACACCCCTGACCAGGAGGGTGTTCATGGGCAGACCAGCCGGATGGTTGAAGGAACTGACAGGCCGATCGGCGATGATCTCGCCGGGTGCGCCGGCAACTCGGCGCAGCATCGAACGCGAATTCTGGAGAAAGATCGCGGAGGGAGTGTCCTCGGAGGACGCGGCTGACATGGTGGGCGTGTCGCCGGCGGTGGGAAGCCGCTGGTTCCGCCAAGGTGGCGGAATGTCGACGATCGAGCTGACCGAGCCTGGTGGGCGGTACCTGTCGTTTTCCGAACGGGAGGAGATCGCGATCCTGCGGGCGCAGGATGTCGGTGTGCGTGAGATCGCGCGCAGACTCGGCCGCGCTCCGTCCACGATCTCGCGTGAACTGCGGCGCAATGTCGCCACCCGCGGCGGCATGCTGGAATATCGGGCGTCGGTCGCGCAGTGGAAAGCCGAGTTGATGGCTCGGCGACCGAAGACCGCGAAGATGGTGGAGAACCCGCGTCTGCGGGATTATGTTCAGGACCGCTTGAGCGGTGTCATCCGAGGTCCGAGCGGTGTGATCGTGGCCGGTCCGGTGGTGCCGGAGTGGAAGGGCCGACGCAAGTCACACCGGCAGGACCGACGGTGGTCGACAGCGTGGAGCCCGGAACAGATCTCGCATCGACTTCTCATCGATTTTCCGGAGGATGAGTCCATGCGTATCAGCCACGAGGCGATCTACCAGTCGTTGTACATCGAGGGCAGGGGTGCGCTGAAGCGGGAGCTGGTGACATGCCTGCGCACCGGTCGGGCACTGCGGGTGCCCCGAGCCCGATCACGGAACAAACCCCAAGGCCACGTCACCGAAGACGTGGTGATCAGCGAACGCCCCGCCGAAGCCGAAGACCGTGCTGTTCCAGGCCATTGGGAAGGTGACCTCATCATCGGTACCGGTCGGTCCGCGATCGGTACCCTCGTCGAGCGCAGCAGTCGATCGACGATCCTCGTCCACCTACCCCGCATGGAGGGCTGGGGTGAGAAGCCACCCGTAAAGAGCGGTCCGTCCCTGGGTGGATACGGCGCCGCCGCGATGAACGCCGCACTGAGGGCCTCGATGACGACGCTCCCGGAGCAACTTCGCAAGACCCTGACCTGGGACCGCGGGAAGGAACTGTCCAGCCATGCCCAATTCGCATTCGAGACCGGCACGAGAGTGTTCTTCGCCGACCCACACTCGCCGTGGCAGCGACCGACTAACGAGAACACGAATGGCTTGTTGCGCCAGTACTTCCCAAAGGGAACCGATCTGTCCCGCTGGACCGCCGAGGACCTCGAAGCAATTGCGCTGACTGTCAACAACCGACCGCGAAAAGTGCTCGGCTGGAAGACCCCGGCTGAAGTGTTCACCGAGCAGCTACAGTTGCTCCAACAACGCGGTGTTGCATCGACCGGTTGAATCCGCCC
>NZ_JAKFYR010000003.1 GCF_022554085.1 Rhodococcus sp. CH91 | reverse complement strand
ACGCATCCACCGACCGTCTGATCACCACCTACCGGCACATGGCGGCGGGGACGTAGACCGTGCCGGCACCGAAACTGCTCGAACTACCCCCACCCGTCGCCGCGTCGTGGCAGTGGCAGATCCACGGCGCGTGCCGGGACGCCGACGGCGCGCTGTTCTTCCATCCGGACAACGAGCGCGGTCAGGCACGGGAGAACCGCGTGGCGGCGGCGAAGGATGTCTGCGCCCGGTGCCCGGTCCGCGCGCGATGCCTGCGCTATGCGCTCGAATCCGGTGAGCGTTACGGTATCTGGGGTGGGCTGACCGAGGAGGAACGCGCACAGGCGAGAAGAGCCCGGCGGGGCCGGAGGAGCCGGTGACGCCCGCGGTCGCGACCCGCAGTCCCGGTCAGAGGCCGGCGACGACGCGTCCGATGACGCGCGCGGCGTCTCCGAAGGCTGCGGGATTCGGTCCTGCGAAGTTGAGCCGAAGGTACTGACCCGTGGGTTCTGCGGGGAACCATTCGTCGCCTGCTGCGACGAGAACTCCCGCAGCCTCGCAGTCGCGTGCGACCGCTCGTGCGTCGATGCCGTCCGGGAGCCGTCCCCACAGGTTGAGGCCTCCCGGCGGTAGGCCGTCGAGATGCACGTCGGGAGCATGTTCACGAAGTTCGCGCGCGAGGAGGTTGCGTCGCGACTCGAGTTCGCGGCGGACCGCTCGCAGGTGGGTCTGCCAGGCGGGCTGGGTGACGACGTCGAGAGCGACGGTCTGGAGTACCCCGCTCACATAGACGGATTCGGCCTGTACGTCGGCAAGGATGCGTTCGCGAGCGGGGCCGCGCGCAATGATCGCCGCGACCCGCACGGAGGGCGCCACGCTCTTCGTCAGCGACCGCACGTAGACGACGTGCCCGGAGTCGTCGCGCGCGAACAACGGGACTGCTTCCGTGGAGATCCCGAAGTCGTGGGCCCAGTCGTCTTCGATGACGAACGCTCCCGCGCCGCGCACGATGTCGAGGACCCGCTCGCCGATCGACGACGACCATTGCGCCCCGGTGGGATTCGCGAAGTTCGGTTGCGCGTAGAAGGCGCGCGCCCGGGTCCGGTCGAACGCGCGGGCCAATTCGTCGGGATCGGGTCCGTGGGGGCCGCTCGAGACGGGTACGAGGTGCACGCCCGCCTTGGTGGCTGCGAGGATCGCTCCCCAATAGGTCGGTGACTCCACCACGAGGGGATTACCGGCTCCGACGAGTGCGCGGAAGATCGAACCGAGGCCGCTCTGGCTGCCGGGCGTGATGATCACGTCGCCGGCCGACGGTGGTGCGGTGCGCGCATTCGTCGCTTCCGTCAGTTCCGTGGCGAACCACGCCTGCAATTCGGGATGTCCCGCGGCAGATGTCCGTCCGACTGCGGCGTCACTGCGGGAGGCGCGCGAATATGATCCTCGGACAAGACGTTCGGGAAGCAGAGTGCGGTCGGGGTAACCGGAGTGGAGCGCAACGACATCGTTGGGCACCGTGCGCAGCGCAGCGGATGCCCGGAGGATCGGTGGTGCAGTTCCGAGTGCTTCCGTCTGCCAGCTGTGGTCGATCGTGTTCGACGTGCGGATCTGCCGTACGAAAGTGCCCACACCGGAGCGGCTTTCCACGAGTCCACGGGCCTGGAGCGTTCTGAGCGCCTTCTGCACGGTGACGGGGCCGACACCGTACTGCGCGACGAGGGATCTCGTCGAGGGGAGCCGGGTGCCGGGCGCGGCAGAGGAGATCCATCGGGTCAGTTCCGCGACCAGGCGTGAACTGCTACTGTTCGACATGAGAGCACAGAGTAGCGCTATCGCCCCGGATTCGACGGTGCTATCGCCCGGCAGTCGCGGGCTCGCCTGGGGTCTTCTGGGGGTTGCAGGATTCTCGCTCACGGTGCCGCTCACCCGCATCGCCGTCGAGAACGGAGCGATGTCTCCGCTGTTCGTCGGTGCCGGTCGTGCGGTCGTGGCGGCAGTCCTCGCCGCCGCCGCGCTGGCACTCACGAGGCAACGGCTCCCACGTGGACGTCACTGGGGCAGGATCGCCGTGGTCGCGGGAGGGGTGGTCGTCGGATTTCCGATGCTCACGTCCTACGCGCTGACCACCGCGCAGGCCGGTCACAGTGCCATGGTCATCGCGATTCTCCCCGCAGCGACGGCGGTGGTCGCGGTGCTGCGCGCACGTGAACGTCCTCCGGTGCGATTCTGGGTGGCCGCGGCTGCCGGCTCGGTCGCCGTGATCGTCTTCACGAGCGCCGGCAACGGTGGTGTCGGTGGGTTCGGGGGCGCCGACCTGTTGTTGCTCGGCGCGGTGGCGACCGCTGCCGTCGGTTACGCGGAGGGTGGTCTGCTTGCACGGGAAATCGGTGCCTGGCAGACGATTTCCTGGGCGTTGATCGTCGCGTCGCCACTCATGGTGCTTCTGGCCGCGCTCTCGCTCGCCGAGGGCCCACCGCACGGGAGCGCTGCTCAGTGGGCATCGTTCGTGTATCTCGGGATCGTCAGCATGTTCCTCGGGTTCTTCGCGTGGTACCGCGGCCTGGCGATCGGGCCGATCTCCCGGGTCGGACAGGTTCAGCTGACCCAACCGGTCATGACGATCTGCTGGGCAGCATTGCTGGTGGGTGAGTCGCCGACCTGGGAGGTCGTTGCGGGCGGTGCCGTGGTCGTGATGTGTGCCGGCACCGCCGTCCGTGTCCGCCGAACCTGAGGGACCGGTTCGGGTCAGTCCTTGTCGAGGAAGAAGTCCCATCGCGGGTTGTCGCCCCCGCCGTAGCGCGACAGATCCGTCACCCCGGACTCGGCCAGGACGTCGGCGTCGACGAAGCACTGCCCGGTGGTCTCCTTCGCCGGACGCGAGAGGATCTCGACCGCGGCATCGGCCATGATCTCGGGGCTGCGCGATGCTGCGATCAGCGCCTCACCGTCGGGAGTGTTGGCCACGGCGGAGGTCGCGATGTAGGTCTCGGGCCACAGGCAGTTCGCGGCGACACCCGAGTCGGCGTATTCGGCCGCGAAACCCAGCGTGAGCAGCGACATTCCGTACTTCGACAGCGTGTACGAGGGGTGCACCCCGAGCCAATACGGGTTCATGTTGACCGGTGGCGCGATGGTGAGGATGTGCGGATCGGAGGATTTCCGCAGATGGGGCAGCGCCGCCTTGGTGAGCAGGAAGGTGCCGCGGCAGTTGATCTCCTGCATGAGGTCGTACTTCTTCACCGAGAGGGATTCGGTGGGTTCGGTGGCGATGGCGCTCGCGTTGTTGACACAGATGTCGATGCCACCGAAGTGCTGCACCGCCGTGTCGACTGCCCGCTGGACATCGTCCTCCTTCCGGACGTCGCCCACCACCGCGACGGCTTTGCCGCCGGCGGCCTCGATGTCGGCGACGGCGGTGTGGACCGTCCCTTTCAGCTTCGGGTGAGGCTCGGCCGTCTTGGCCAGGAGTACCACGTTCGCGCCCTGACGGGCGGCGGCGACCGCGATGGCCAGTCCGATACCGCGGCTCGCGCCGGAGATGACCATGGTGCGGTCGCTGAGGGCATTCTGGCTCGACATCGTTCTCCCTGGTCGACTTCGGGTATCCAGCTCTGTTCTCGCCAATGATATTGGCATTCTCTTTTTCTGCAAGTAATGTATCCGGCGTGAACGACTTCGCAGAAACCTCGTCGGGAATCCCGCTCGAGCCTGTCTACGGGCCGGGCGACCGTGCTACCGAACCGCCGGCGCCGGGAAGCTTCCCCTTCACGCGCGGGAACTTCCCCAACGGCTACCGGGGCCGGTTGTGGACGTTTCGTCAGTACTCCGGGTTCGGTACTGCGGAGGAGTCCAACCGCCGCTACCGCTACCTGCTCGAGCAGGGCGGCACCGGATTGTCGGTCGCGCTGGATCTGCCGACCCAGTGCGGCTACGACTCCGACGACCCCGAGGTCGGCGAGGAGGTGGGTCGCGTCGGCGTCGCCGTCGACACACTCGCCGACGCGGAAGTGCTGTTCGACGGCATCCCGCTCGACAAGATCAGCACGAGCTTCACCATCAACGGCACCGCCGCGATCCTGCTGGCCTTCTACGTCGCCGCCGCCGAGAAGAAGGGGGTGCCGCGTGAGAAGCTCACCGGCACCATCCAGAACGACATCCTCAAGGAGTACGCCTCCCGCGGCACGTGGATCTGGCCGCCCGAGCCGTCGCTCCGTCTCATCGCCGACACCATCGAGTTCTGCGCCGCGGAAGTACCGCGCTTCAACGCCATCTCCGTGGCGGGAGCCCACTTCCGCGATGCCGGCGCGAACGCGGTGCAGGAGATGGCGTTCACTCTCGCCGACGGTGTCACCTACTGCGACACGGTGGTCGAACGCGGGCGGATGACCATCGACCAGTTCGCCCCGCAGATCTCGTTCTTCTTCTACACCCACGGCGACTTCTTCGAGGAGATCGCCAAATATCGTGCCGGACGCCGCCGTTGGGCGACGATCGTGCGCGAACGTTACGGCGCCACCACCGACAAGGCATCGATGTTCCGCTTCGGGTGTGTCGCAGGTGGCGCGTCACTGTATGCACCGCAGGCACAGAACAACCTCGTGCGCGTCGCCTACGAGTCCATGGCGTCGGTGCTCGGCGGCGTCCAGTCGATGTTCACCGCGGCCTGGGACGAACCGTTCGCCCTGCCCAGTGAGGAATCGGCGACCCTCGCGCTGCGCACGCAGCAGATCCTCGCCTACGAGACCGGCGTGACCAGGGTCGCCGATCCCCTCGGTGGTTCGTACTTCGTCGAGGCACTGACCGACGCCACCGAAGAACGCATCGTCGAGATCATGGCCGATCTCGAAGAGCACGGTGGCATGGTCCGTGCGATCGAGGACGGCTACCTGCAGGGCCTCATCGCCGACGAGGCGTACAAGATCCACCAGGAGATCGAGAACGGCGACCGGCCGGTGGTCGGTGTCAACAAGTTCGTCTCCGACGAACCGCAACCCGAGATCTCCACCTACGAACTCGACGCCGAAGGCCGCGAGATGCAGCTGAAGCGACTCGCGAAGGTCAAGGCCGAACGCGACCCCGACGCGGTGCGCACCACACTCGCGGCCCTGTCCCGCGCAGCGGAAGGAACCGACAACCTCATGCATGCCCTGATCGATTGCGCCAACGCGTATTGCACCGTGGGAGAGATGGTCTCCACGCTGAAGAACGTGTGGGGCGAGTTCCAGCAGCCGGTGGTGTTCTGATGACCGCCCGCATCCTCGTCGCCAAGCCCGGACTCGACGGACACGATCGCGGAGCCAAGATCGTCGCGCGTGCGCTGCGCGACGCCGGTTTCGAGGTCGTCTACACCGGAATCCGTCAGAAGGTCGAGGACATCGTCTCGATCGCCGTGCAGGAGGACGTCGCGGTGGTCGGTCTGAGCATCCTGTCGGGTGCCCACGTCGCACTCACCACCAAGGTCGTCGAGGGCCTGCGCGCGGCGGACGCCGGCGACATCGATGTCATCGTCGGCGGAACGATCCCTCAGGGGGACGTGCCGAAACTCCTCGATGCCGGTGCCGCGGCGGTGTTCCCCACGAGTACACCGCTGGACGTACTCGTCAGTGAGATCCGCAAGCTCACCGGGACGTCCGAGGCGTCCTGAGCCCGGTACACACCCACATCATCGAGTTCGGGAACCTGGAGGAATCGTGCGTATCGGAGTGATGGTCGGCCCGGAGCAGGGCGACACCAACCGCAAGGTCGACCGCATGCTGAAGGACGTGGAGTGGGCCGAATCGGCCGATCTCGACACCGTGTGGGTGCCGCAGATCCCCACCGACTTCGACGCATTGACGGCGGTCGCCCTCATGGGGACGCGAACGTCCCGGATCGAGATCGGCACCGCTGTGGTGCCTCTGCAGGCGCAACACCCGGTTCATCTGGTGCGGCAGTCGCTGTCGACCCACGCCGCACTCGGTGGCCGCCTCGCGCTCGGGGTCGGACCGTCGCACCACTGGATCGTGCAGGACATGCTCGGTCTGCCCTACGAGAAGCCCGCGAAGTACACCCGCGACTATCTCGAGGTCCTCGCCGCTGCGCGCGACCTCCCGGGCTCGATCGATGTCGAGAACGACACCTTCACCGTCCACAATCCCCTCGACATCGCACCGGTCGCTCCCATGCCGGTGCTCGTCGCGGCGCTCGGACCCGTCATGCTGAAGATCGCGGGTGAACTCGCCGACGGCACCGTGCTGTGGATGGCCGACGAACGTGCCATCGCCGAGCACATCGCCCCGCGCATCACCGAGGCCGCCGAGAAGGCGGGCAGGCCGAAGCCGCGGATCGTCGCCGGCGTGCCGGTCTGCCTGTGTGCCCCGTCGGAGGTCGACGTCGCCCGCGAGCGCGCCAATCGCATCCTCGCCGAGGCGGAGATCTCGCCCAACTACCAGCGACTCCTCGAACACGGCCAGGCGAAGGACATCGGCGACATGGCCATCGTCGGCGACGAGGACGCCATCCTCGCCGGCTTCCGGCGCTACGAGGCGGCCGGGGTCACCGACCTGTCGATGCGGCTGCTTCCGATCGGCGACACCCGCGACGAACTGGTCGCGTCGAAGTACCGCACGCGCGAGGTCGTCGCCGAACTCGTCAAGGAACTGCGGTGACGGCAGGCCCGCTCGCGGGGATCAGGATTCTCGAGGTCGGTCACATCCTCGCAGGTCCGTACGCGACGATGCTGCTGGCCGACCTCGGGGCCGAGGTGACGAAGATCGAACCGCCCACCGGGGATCTCTCCCGCCAGGTGAGTGACGCGTATTTCGCGAGCCTCAACCGCGGCAAGCGCAGCATCTGCCTCGACCTGACCACCGGCGACGGCATGCGCCGCCTCGGTGAGCTGGCCTCCGAGTCCCACGCGCTGCTGGTCAATCTCAAGCCGTCGGCCATCCGGAAGTTCGGCCTGACCTACGACGCTCTGCGGAGGTGGAACGACACGATCGTCTGCGTCGCGATCACCGGCTACGGGCTCGACGGTGGCGACGATCCGGCCTTCGACTACGTGATCCAGGCGCTGACCGGCGTCGCGTCACTGACCGGCGACCCGGACGGGCCGCCGACTCTGCCCGGCTATTCGGCGGCCGACAACTCCACGGGAATGACCGCAGCGCTCGGTCTGCTCGCGCAGATCGTGTCCGGTCGTGGGGGTCAGGTCGACGTGTCTCTGCGCGACGTCATGTTGTCCCAGCTGAACTACCGTGCCTCGGCCTATCTCAACGAGGGCACCGAGCCCCGCCGGATGCCGAACGGCGCCCACTCGTATTATGTTCCAGCGCAGTTGTTTCCGACCGCGGAGGGTACGCTGGCGCTGTTCGTCACGCACGACGGTTTCTGGCGGACCTTCGCCGGAGAGGCCGGAATCGACGGCTTCGCCACGATGGCCGAACGTGCTCGGCGACGCGACGAGGTGCTCGCCGTGGTCACCGACGCGCTCTCGCGCGACACGGCGGCCGGCTGGGAAGCACGCCTCCGTTCGCGCGGTGTTCCCGCGGCCGCGGTGCGGTCGCTGCCCGCCGCTCTCGAGGCGACGCCCGAGATGGTCGTCACCGCCGGTGATTTCAGGCTCGTGGGCAGTCCGATCCGGGTTCAGGGTTACGAACCGCGGTACGGGCCGCCGCCGAAGCTGGGGGAGCACACCGAGGAATCGGTGCCTACGCGCTGACGATCTCGGAGCGGCGACGGAATACCGCCGGTGCCACTGCGAGGAGGCCGACCGTGCCCGCCACGGCGAAGGCCGCCGCGGCGGAGGTTGCGCCCAGCAGTGCTCCGAACACGAGCGAGCCGGCTGCCTGCCCCACGGCCAGGGCGATGAACAACGCCACCGTGCCCTCGGCGGCGCGGTCGGGTAGTGAGCGCACGGCCCACACGATGAGCACTCCGCTCATCGCGATGTAGCCGGCGCCGAACACGGCGACGGAGGTGTATGCGACGACCGGTGAGCCGGGCATCAGGCCCAGGGTGAGGGTGGCCACGGACATCGCGGCCGTGGTCAGTGTCCACGCGACCCGCAGGCTCCAGGTCTGCACGATCCGGCCCGCCGTCGCGCCCAGCACACCGAAGCCACCCAGGACCATCCACGCGAGAACGGAATAGGTCTCCCCACCCGCGGAGTCGGTCATCACGGAGCGGCCGAACGTCCAGATCGCCGCGCTCGAAGCGCCGGCCAGCGCCGCGGCGAGGAGGGGCCGGGCCAGTGGTGTCAGCTCGCCGAACCGCAGGAGGGTTCGGCGAGCCGGATGTCGCGCGCGATCGGATCGCCTGTCGGCGCGGAGGGTGGCGAGAGCCGCCGCGGCGGTGATGGTCGCGATGGCCACCCAGCCCGCACGCCACTGGCCCGCGGTCAGGAACACGAGGGCCCCGGCCGCGACGAGACCCACGCCGGTGCCCGAATTGACGATCGTCTGTGCGTTCTCCTGCCGCTCCGCGGTGACGTTGCGTTCGACGAGTCTCACCAGTCCGGGCGTGGCGAAGCCCGCGCCGGCTCCGGCCACGATCATGCTCAGGGCGAAGACCACCGTGTGGGTCGACGCCGCGACGCCCAGCGCCCCGATGCCCGCCGTCGCTCCCGCCCACGCCACGACGAGTCGCGGGCGACCGCTCGCCGACGAGGCGGCGACGGCTGCGAGGCAGTAGGAGAGGAAGCTGCCGGCCTGAATGGCGCCCGCAACCGTCGGACTCAGTCCGAACGAGTCGGTGAACTGGGGCAGGAACAGTCCGTAGCCGAATCGCGCCAACCCGTACGTCGCCGCGATCAGGGCTGTGCCGCCGATGACCAGCATGTGCATCTCGTCCCCCGACCGATCGACATTCAGAACGATCGTTACTCTACTCCGCAACGATCGTTTCTGGTAGAACCAGCGTTACAGTGTGGACATGTCGACGCTCCGCCGATCTCCCGCCCGCGCTCGTCTGCTCCGGGCTGCGGAGGGGCTCCTCTTCGATCGCGGCATCCGGGCCACACCCGTCGACGAACTGCTGCGTCACGCCGAAGCCTCCGCCGCATCCCTCTACACGCATTTCGGCAGCAAGGAAGCGTTGGTGGCCGAGGCGCTCAGGATCCGCCTCGAGGACTGGCGCACGGTCTGGGACCGGCACATCGTCGAGGCCGACGACGACACCGGACGTTTGTTGGCCCTGTTCGAGGCGCTCGATTCCTACCGTGGTGACGCGGATCCACCTGCGCGCTGGTGTGCTTTCCTGGCCACGACGACGGAATTCCCCGAGGCCGCCGGCGAGATCGGCGAGGTGCTGGCAGCGGAGAGCGACCTGCTCGCCGACCGTCTCCTGCGCTTCTCGACGCCCCTGGCGGGAGCGAGGGCGCAGGATCTCGCCGACGAAGTCCTCACCGCCTACGACGGAACTCTCGCGGCCTTCCTGCGCGGCCGGCCCGAATCCCCCATCGAGGTCGGGCGCAGACTGGCGGTCGCGGCGATCCGGACGCACACGGCCTGAACCCGTCCGTCTCCGGGGGCGCCGACGCTGTTCGTACGGTCCTGCTATTCGTAACGGACCTTGATGTCCTCGCTGTCCGGCACGCCCTGGCAGGTGAGGATGTACCCGTCGGCGATCTCCTCGTCGGACAGCGCGTCGTTGACGCGCATCGTCGCGCTGCCGTGGGTGATCTTGGCGATGCAGGTCGCGCAATTGCCGGCCTCACACGAGAAGGGCGGTGCCAGTCCTGCGCGACGCGCACTTTCGAGCAGGGTCTCCCCGGCGTGCCGGGGAACCGAGACTCGCTGGTTGCCGAGGCGGATCGACACGGTGCCCGTGATCTCGCCGCTCGCCGCGGCCTCCTGTACGTCTTCCAGTGTGATGATGGGTTCGGCCGCGCTGCCGAAGCGTTCGCTGTAGACGCTGCCCGGCCCCGGGAGCGCGGACTCGACCATGTCCATGAAGGCTTCCGGTCCGCACAGATAGCTGTCGGCGCTGCCGTCGGCGCCGACGAACTCGCGCACCGCCTCGGGGGTGAGCAGTCCGCTCTCGTCGTCGAAATGCCGTACGACCTCGAGTCGGCCCGCGTACCGCGCGACGAGTTCGTCCGTCAGATTCGCGAAGATCGCCGACGCGCGATCGCGGTCGGCGATCAGCAGTCGCACCGGCCGATCGGTCGAGGCCAGTGCACTCTTGGCGAGTGACAGGATCGGCGTGATGCCGCTTCCGCCGGCGAAACCGAGTACCGGGCCGACGGCCTCTCGGAGGAGGAAGGTGCCGGCGGGCCGGGTGATCTCGACCTCGTCGCCCTCGGCGATGTTGTCGTGCAGCCAGGTCGAGACCGCGCCGCCGGTGACCCGCTTGACGGTGGTCATCATTTCGGTGTCGGTCTCGGGCGCACTCGACATCGAGTACGAGCGGTACAGATCGGTGCCGTCGACGTTCACGCGGAAGGTGCAGAACTGCCCGGGCTTGTAGGTGAAGGGCCCGTCGTGGGGGGTGAGCACATAGGTACGGGCGTCGTCGGTCTCCTTCACGATCCGGGTCACGGTCGCGCGCTGAAACAAAGGTGGTCTCGCCATGGACCGTCTCCTCCTGGTATCAATGTTCTGCAAGAACGAGAGTACTATTCTCATTCAGGAGAGCAAGACCTCTCGACCGGTATTGCTGCGACGCGAGAGAGCACCATGACAGATCCCGCCGTGCTGGCCTTCGACGACCGCGAGTACACCCTCGCGGAACTCGATGCGCTCACCTGCGGGCTCGCATGCAGGCTGGCCGAACTCGGAGTCGCCTCCGGCGACCGCGTGGCGCTCATGTCGTCGAATCGGCCGGAGTTCGTCACGGCCTACCGGGCGGTGACGGCGCTCGGCGCCGTCGTGGTCCTGCTGAGCCCCGCCTGGAAGCGCGCCGAAGTCGACCACGCGCTGCGTCTGACCGAACCCGCCTTCGCTGTGGGAGACAGCCCTGTCCTCGCCGCCGCGATGCCCATGCTCGACCTCGACGATCCCGTCGAACCGCGTCGACGCCGCTTCGGCGCGACCTCCGTGGATCCCGACGCCGATGCTCTGCTGGTGTTCAGCTCCGGCACCACAGGGCTGCCCAAGGCCGTGCGGCACACGCGTTCGTCGTTCGCCGCGGCGGTCGCGCACTGGCGCCGGGCGCTCGAACTGACCGCCGACGACCGAATGCAGATCGTCACTCCGCCCTCACACATCCTCGGGTTGCTCAACATCGCCACGGTGCTCGACACCGGCGGATGGATGCGGCTGCACCGGCGGTTCGACCTCGACGACATGCTGAGATGCATCGAACGCGACCGGATCACCGTCGAGATGGCCGTCGCGCCGATCGCGCTCGCGATCGCCTCGCATCCGCGCCTCGAATCGTTCGATCTGTCGTCCTTGCGGTACATCATGTGGGGGGCCACGCCCGTCACCGAGAGCGTCGCGGAGACGGTCACCCGCCGCACCGGGGTGCCCTGGATGCCCGCCTACGGGGCGAGCGAGGTGCCCGTCATCGCCTGCAATCCCGTCGACGGGGCCCGCCTCGACAGCGTCGGCCGCGCCGCTCCCGGCGTCGAACTGCGGGTCGTCGCACTCGGTACCGACCGTGAGATCCCGGTCGGGGAGACCGGCGAGATCCAGGTGCGCTCGGACTCGGCCATGGCCGGATATCTCCCCGACGAGGCGACCGCCGCGGCGTTCGCCGGTGACTGGTACCGCACCGGCGACGTCGGATCGATCGACGCCGAAGGGTGGCTCCGGATCACCGACCGGGCCAAGGACATGATCAAGGTCAACGGATTCCAGGTCGCGCCGGCCGAGGTCGAAGCCGTACTGCACGGCCATCCGGATGTCGTCGACTGCGCCGTCTTCGGAACGAAGGACGACGCAGCGGGGGAGAGGGTGGTCGCGGCGATCGCCACCACCTCGCCACTCGACCCCGACGACATCTCCACCTATGTGGCCGAACGACTCGCGTCGTACAAGCGACCGACACGCGTGATCTTCGTGCCCGACATTCCCCGCCTGCCGTCCGGCAAGGTCTTGCGCCGACAACTCGAGGAGCGCCATGGACGTACGTCTGACCATTGAACAACAGCAGTTGCGCGACGCCGCCGCCAAACTTGCCGACGACCAGGGCGCTCGCTCGGTCGCGGATCTGGACGACGCGGCCCGCCGGGCACGGCTCGAGAAGACCGTCGCCGCGACCGGTTGGCGTTCGCTGCGCTCCGACGGAGCGTCGGGTGTCGAAGTAGCCATCGTCGCAGAGGAATTCGGACGCGGCCTCGTCGACGTCCCGTTCTCGGGCCCGGTGCTCGCCGACGACCTGCACCGGCACTTCTCCGACGACCAGCCGACGCGTGCCATCGCGGTCGCGGGTGATGCTTTCGATGCGTGCGGACTTGACCGCGTCGTGGTGATCCGGGATCGCACGGTGTCGGTCGCGGCAGTCGGGGAACCGGCACCGGGCGCGGACCTGACCCGCTCCTTCGCGAGGTTCGCCGAACCGGACGAGACACTCGGAGAACTCTCCACCGAGAGCGCCGAACGCGCCTACGCGCTGGCGCTGGTCGTCACGTGCGCCGATCTCGTCGGCGTGTCCCGCGGTGCCCAGGCGGTCGCCGTCGATTACGCGAAGCTTCGTGAGCAGTACGGCAACTCGATCGGGTCGTATCAGGCGGTCGCCCACATGCTGGCGGAGAGCGAAGCACTCATCGAAGGTTCGATCAGTGTGCTCCGGCACGCCGCCTGGGCCGTCGACGAACTGACGCCGGAGGAAGCGATCCGTGCCGCGCGCATCGCCAAGATCTACACCGCGCGCGCCGCGCGTACCGTCTGCGAGACCGCCGTTCAGGTGCACGGCGGAATCGGCAATACCTGGGAGTGCATCGAGCACGTGTACCTGCGGCGGGCATTGACGTCCACCGAACTGTTCCCCGTGAGCCTGGAGGAGATCGACCTTGGACTTTCGTGACTCGCCGGAAGAAGCAGCATTCCGCACCCGGCTGCGGACCTGGCTCGCAGACCAGGCCGGGAAGTTCCCCACCTCGGGTGACGAATACTGGGCGCGGCAGGGCGAATGGCATCAGGCGCTCTACAGCGCGGGATTCTTCGGGTTGTCGTGGCCGAAGAAGTACGGCGGGCAGGATCTCCCACCCGTCTACGACGTGATCCTCGACGAGGAACTCGCCATCGCCGGCTGCCCGCCGCGGCCGAGCCTGGGATATCTCGTGGTCGGCCTCGGCCACCATGCCGGTGACGAACTGTGCGAACGGTTCCTGCCCGGCATGATCGACGGCACCGAACGGTGGTGCCAGGGATTCAGCGAACCCGGCGCCGGCTCCGACCTCGCGTCGCTCACCACCACCGCGACCCGCGACGGCGACGAGTACGTCATCCACGGCCACAAGGTCTGGACGAGTTATTCCGACGTCGCAGACTGGTGCCTGCTGCTCGCCCGCACCGATCCGGATGCTCCGCGGCATCGCGGTATCTCGGCGTTCGTCGTCTCGATGCACCAGGACGGCATCGAGCAGCGACCGCTGAAGATGATCAGCGGTGTCACCAAGGAATTCGGTCAAGTTCTGTTCGACGGTGCCCGAGTGCCGGCGAGCCGCATGGTCGGGGCTCCCGGAGAAGGGTGGCGGGTCGCGATGACCGTCGTCGGTCACGAGCGCGAACCGTCCACCCTCGGATTCGCCGCTCGCTACGGCAAACTCGTGCGCCAGCTCGCCGCTCGCGTCGAGGGCACTCCGCCGCAGGACCTGGCGTGGGCCGCGGTGCAATCGGAGATGCTGAGGCTGCACGTGCGCCGGCGGCTGTCCGAACAACTCGACGGGGTGTCGCACGGTTCGGAGGGCTCGCTCGACAAGCTGCTCATGACCTGGGTCGACCAGTCGGTCGGACATGCGGCCCTGGCAGTGGCCGGCAGCCGCGACGAGGAACTGCTCGGCTCCTACATGTACAGCCGCGCGCAGTCCGTCATGGGCGGCACCTCGCAGATCCAGAAGAACATCATCGCCTCGCGCATCCTCGGATTGGGGGTCTGACATGTACGACATGCCCGACGAGATCGAGGTCCGTGCCGAGGGGCCGTTGCGGATCATCATCTTGAACCGGCCCGCCAAGTACAACGCGGTCAACGATCCGCTGCACGCGGGACTCGCCCGGCTGTGGCCGCGGCTGAGTGCCGACCCCGAGGTCCGCGCCGCGGTGATCACCGGCGCAGGCAAGGCGTTCTCCGCCGGTGGCGACCTCGACTACCTGGCCGAGCTGGCGCAGGATGCCGAGCTACGCGCGAAGACGATCGCCGACGGCCGCGAGATCGTCCTCGGCATGGCACGCTGCCGGGTCCCCGTGGTCGCCGCCGTCAACGGCCCGGCGGTGGGACTCGGATGCAGCCTGGTCGCGCTCAGCGACATGGTCTACATGGGTGAGGGCACCTACCTCGCCGATCCGCACGTGCAGGTCGGGCTGGTCGCGGCCGACGGTGGCCCGTTGACCTGGCCGCTCCAGATCAGCCTGTTGCACGCGAAGGAGTTCGCCTTCTTCGGCGAGCGGATCCCCGCGGAACGAGCTCGTGAACTCGGCCTGGCGAACCACGTCGTCGCCGATCCGCTCGCCGAGGCACTCGCGTGTGCCAAGCGCATCTCGGAGCAACCGAAGAAAGCGGTGGAGGCCACCAAGAGGCTGCTCAACATCCACCTCGAACGCGCGGTGCTCGCGACTCTCGACTACGCGATGAGCGCCGAGGAGATGACCTTCCAGAGCGACGACTTCCGTGCGAACATCTCGAGGATGACTGCAGGGAAGGCATGAGCGGAGAGATCGTGTGATCGGACGGTTGCGCTCGCTGACGAGTTTCCATCCCGATCTGCGGGCGGCAGCGCTGTTCGCTCCACGTCGTGCGGTGAGCCCGAGATCGTTGCCGGTGATGCGCATGCTCACCCGCGCGGTCCGGGGCACCGATCCGGACGTGTACGTCTTCGAACCGGGAGTGTCCGTCCGCTGGTTCGGCACTCCGGCCTCTGCAGGCGCTGAACCCGGTGCGGCTCTGCTGTGGATCCACGGTGGCGGGTACGTCTTCGGCCGGGCCGCGCAGGACGACGCGCTGTGCCGGAGGTTCGCCGACCGACTCGGTATCGCCGTTGCCTCGGTGGACTACCGCCTCGCACCCGAACACCCCTATCCGGCACCGCTCGAGGACTGCCTGCGCGCCTACGAGTGGCTGCGGAGCCGGCCGGAGGTCGATCCGGCACGTATTGCCGTCGGGGGTGCGAGTGCGGGAGCGGGTCTGGTTGCGGCGCTGACGTTTCTGCTCCGGGACAGGAGGATTCCGGCGCCGGCCCTTCAGATGCTCGTGTATCCGATGCTGGACGATCGCACCGTGAGCGGGCCGGCGCACACCCGGATGTGGGACGCGCGTGCGAACGATTTCGGCTGGGCGAGCTATCTCGGCGGCGCCGATCCCGAGATCGCGGCGCCGGCGCGTCGCACCGATCTGTCGGGGCTGCCCCCGGCCTGGATCGGGGTGGGCACGCACGATCTGTTCTTCGACGAGGACCGCGCGTACGCGACACGGCTGCGGGCGGCGGGTGTCCCGTGCGCTCTCCACATCGTCGACGGAGCGTTCCACGGCTTCGATTCGGTGGCCTCGCGCACGGGTGTCGCGCGCGGGTTCTTCGACGAACAGTGCACCGCCCTGGACACTGCTCTCTCCCCGGAACGTTCGTAGGGCCGCTACCGATCCCGGCAGCGGCCCCACGACGTTCGTCCCCTCGCTTCACGAGCGGGGCTTGGAATACTCCGACTTCACTTCCATGATCCGCATCTTCGGGATCGGGCCGTAGCTGAGCGAGTCCGACATGTTCAGCTGCTTCGCTGCCGCCGCGGCGTGGACGTTGGCCTTGGCCGCCGCGGGATCACCCTCGAGTTCGTACAGGGTGACCGACGGGCCGCCGTCCGCGTCGGCGGGGGACAGCCGCGTGGCGCCGACGAATCCGTCGAGGCCCACCACTTCGGGAATGTGGACCTCGTCGTACCAGGTGTTGAACTCGTCGAGCCGCTCGGGATGGGACGGGTACGACTCGACGAGCAAGTAGTGCTTCATGCGTGATCCTGCCTGTGAGAAGGGTTGTGGTGTAGGAAACTCAGACCCGGACCACCCAGCCGCCGTCGATGTTGAGGGTGTGGCCGGTGACCCAGTCGCTACCGGACGACACGAGGTAGAGCAGACCGGGGATCAGCTCCTCGGGCTCGCCGAACGGGAAGGGGATGGCGTGCTTGACCATCTCCTTGAGCTCGGGTGGCGATGCGATCGAGCCGGCTTCGGTGTTGACCATGCCCGGAGCGATCGCGTTCACCCGGATCCCGAAGGGCGCCAGCTCGCGGGCGAGCGAGACGGTCATGCTGACGAGACCGAGCTTGGTGATGCCGTAGGCCTGCGCGGCCATGAAGGCACCGCTCGAGGACTGGTTGACGATCTTGCCGTAGCCCCGCTCCTTCATGTACGGAACCACGGCGCGAGTGCACAGCAGAGGACCGGTCAGGTTGACGGCGAGAGTGCGGTTCCACAAGTCGATATCCATCGTCGTCAGCGATCCCTCGCCGACCACTTCCGCCATCAGGCCTGCATTGTTGACAAGGATGTCGACGGAACCGAAGTGTTCGGCCGCGGCCGCTGCCATCTGTGCGGTGCTGGCCTCGTCCCTGACGTCGACGCCGACCGCGAGCGCGCGGTGACCGTCGGCGGCCAGTTCCTCCGCGGCAGCCGTGGCGGATTCGACGTTCACGTCGGCGAGCACCACTGCTGCCCCGGCTTCGGCGAGACCGCGGGAGTAGGCTCGGCCGATCCCTCCTCCGGCGCCGGTGACGATGGCGACCTTGTCGCCCAGGTGTGGGATGTCTGTCATGGATTTCCTTGTCGGCTGGTACTTGTGGCGTGATTACTTCTGCGCCGTCACCGGCGCGGCGATGCCCTGTTCGTCGACGACGGTCTGGATCCGGGCGAGGGTCTCGTCCAGCCCGGCGCCGAGACGGGCACCCGGCGTGAAGGTGGCCGGTAGCTGCCGCATGCCCTGGATGACGCCGATGGATTCGTAGTGGACGGTGCCCTCCGGATCGCACCGGAAATCCGGCATGCGGTCGAGTACCGCGAGCAGCATCCTCTTGAACATGGTCCGCGCCAGATTGGATCCGATGCATCGGTGCACACCCAGACCGAAACTGAAGTGCCGATTCCCTTTTCGTTCGAGGTCGATCTCGTTCGGATCCGTGAACAATTCCGGATCCCGGTTCGCCATCGCCCAGGAGAGCCAGATACGTTCACCCTCCTCGAACCGCACACCGTTCAACTCGGTATCGGCGGAGAAGGTGCGGCCGTCCCCGGCGGAGGGACAGAAGAAGCGCAGGAACTCCTCGGTCGCCGAATCGAGCAGCGTGTCTCGTTCGGCACTGAGGATCTCGCGCTGATCGGGATTCTGCGACAGCCATTCGAGTGCGTGCGACGTCAGCGCGGTCGTCGTGTCGAAACCGCCACCGATGAGCAGGCTCAGGACACCGAGCAGTTCGAGATCGTCGGGCTTCTCTCCGTCGATGGTGGCCCGGGCAACGGCGTCGACCATTCCGGGCCGCGGGTTCTCCCGGATCTCGTGCAGGCTGGCGAGCAGGTCCATTCCCATGACGCGGTGCAGTTCGGCCACGCGGTGGACATCCGGTGAGTCGGGCGGCGTGTACATCGCGGCGTGGACCGGCTCGCAGTAGACATTCCACTTGGCGACGGGAATACCCAGCATCGCCAGTGTGATGACGGCGGGAACGATGTTCACGAGATCGTCGATGAAGTCGATGCTGCCGGTCTCGATCTTCTCGTCGAGGCACGCGCGGATCACGTCGTCGATGAGGGGAACCCACTTCGTGACGGCGGCGGGAGACAGATAGGGATTGAGTACCGCACGGAACTCCCGATGTTCGGGGTCATCCATCTCCAGGATCCCGCCGCGGACACCCGACGCTCTGACAGCGGTGGGGATCATGATTCCCTTGTATCCCCGCCGGACGCCCTTCACATCGTGATCGTTCGAGATGTTCGCCGAGCGTGCGAGGGTGAACACCGCCTCGCCCCCTGCTGCTACCCAGTGACCGCCGTGTGTGTCGGACCACGCTACCGGGCACCGGGAGTGCATCTCCGTGGTGATCTCCGAGAAACGGTCTCGGTAGTCGGGTGCGTGCCTGTCGAACCGGTAGGTGGGGGTGCGGTGACCGGTGTCGACGGCCTCTTCAGTGCTCACGGTGTTGCCCTCTCGTGGGTCCGATGCTCGTGGGTCCGATGGGTGTGGTGCGGTCGGGTGCCGTCACAGGACGGAGATCGCCTGTTCGGGGCAACTGCGGTGGGCCTCGCGCGCGGAGTCGGTGAGGTGGGGAGGAACCTCGGAGTCGACGGCCGTGGCGTGTCCGTCGATCTCGCTCAACTCGAACAGTGCGGGAGCGGCCATGGCGCACAGAGTGTGGCCCTGGCAGCGGCGGGGATCGACTTCCACTTTCATTGCGTTCTCCGATCGTCGGTGAATTGGTGTGCTCTGCAGTGGTTTCGGCGGGTCGTCGACGTGCAGGGAGGGGGCCGGCTGCGATCATCTTGATCTTTTCCTCAAGAATGGCATTCCGTATTGCGAGAACATTAATGTCTTGGGTGCGGAATCTGCAAGGGGTGGATCCGATTCGGATACGTACCATCACGAAGGAGGGCGTCATGAGGGCATGGCAGTTCGAAGGGGCCGGGCGACCGATCGCACTGAACGAGGTGCCGGAACCGGAACCCGGCCCGGGCGAGGTGGTGATCGACGTCGCGGCGGCCGGACTGTGTCACAGCGACCTGATGTACATGGAGGTGGGCGAGGCGACGATGCCGTTCCTGCCCATGACGCAGGGACACGAGAACGCCGGTGTCATCAGCGCACTGGGTGACGGGGTCGAGGACTGGAGGGTCGGTGACGTCGTCGGTGTCTGTACCTCGGGGGTGCGTCCGCCGCTCGGCATGTTCGCCCACGGTGGGTTCGCCGACAAGCTGGTCGCCGATGCTCGCGATCTCGCGCGTGTGCCCGAGGGGCTGGATCTGTCGCCGGCCGCTCTCGCGACCGATGCGGGAATGACCTCCTACCACGCCATGATCAAGGCCGGTCGTGCCTCGGCAGGAATGAAGGTGGGCGTGATCGGATACGGCGGTCTGGGGCAGATCGGCACCCGCGCGGCTGTGCTGGCCGGCGCCGAGGTGCACGTGGCCGAGACGAAGGAGTCGGTCTGGGATCTCGCCCGGCAGGCCGGTGCGACGGATGTCGTGCGGGACGCGGCCGACTGGGCGGGGAGGGGATTCGACCTGGTGGTCGACTATGCGGGTTTCGACACCACACAGAAGGCGATCGACGCCATCGCCAGGGGCGGCGCCGTGGTGCAGGTCGGTCTGGGACTCCCGACGTTCACCGTCAGGACCCCGACGATCCTCGGCAAGACGCTCGTGGGTTCTCTCGGCGGGACCGTCGAGGACATCGAGGAGGTGTACGACCTGTTCGTGAAGCGTGAGATCGAACCCGCATACACCGAGATCGGCTTCGAAGAGATCGGCGAGGGACTGGAACGCCTCCGGCGCAACGAGGTCACCGGACGGCTCGTCGCCCGCTTCGGCGGCTGAACGCCGGGGCGGGTTCGCGCACCCGGCAACACGAAGGGAGGCCCGGTGCGGGCCTCCCTTCGCGCGGGAACCTCATCCCCTCGGGGCCACGAGGCTCTCCGAGCGTTGCACGGTGCCGGAGATTCCGTTCGCGTCCTGCTGCGCCAGCAGCACTGCGGCGGCGCCCATCGTCTCCGGCGGTTCCACCATCTCGGGCGGGATCTCGCGTCCACCACCGCCGGCCGTCCACCCTTCGGTGAGGACGACGCGGGACGGCGCGAGACAGTTGACCGCGATGTTGTCGTCCCGCAGATCTGCCGCGAGTCCGACATAGAGCCGCTCCACCGCGGCCTTGGACACCCAGTAGGCGTTCGCACCCCGGTCGGTCATCGTGACGCCGCTGGTGGTCACCGCGATCATCGAACCACCGCCGCGCGACCGGAGGTGGGGAATCGCCGCCTTCGTCACGGTGAAGACGCCGGTGAGATTGACGTCGAGACACAATTGCCACCGTTTCGACGGTGTCGACTCGATCGGTCCCATCCACAGCACTCCGGCGTTCGCGACCAGGATGTCGAGCCCACCGAACTCGGCGACCGTCGCTGCGATCGCCGCATCGACAGAATGTTCGTCGGTGACGTCGCACCGTACGGGAACGGCCCGTCCACCTGCGGCGGCGATGCGCTCGGCGACCGATCCGATGGTGCCGGGAAGCTTGCCTTCCTGCTCCGATCGCGCGGCGACCGCCACCGCGGCTCCCGCATCGGCGAGGGCGACGGCGATCGCCGCGCCGATGCCCCGGCTGGCACCGGCGACGAATGCGACCTTGCCGGCGAGTGGCTTCACTTCGGCGGGAACCTCAGTGCGCCGTCGAGGCGGATGACCTCACCGTTGAGATAGTCGTTCTCGACGATGGAGGCGACGAGCGTCGCGTACTCGGCGGGACGGCCCATGCGCTTGGGGTGGGGGACCTGCGGACCCCAGTACGCCTCGAGCTGATCGCCGGCCTTCCCGTAGGCCGGAGTGAGGATGGTGCCCGGGGCGATGGTGTTGACCCGGATGCCGAGGGGTGACAGGTCGCGCGCCGCGACGAGCGTCATACCGATCACGCCGCCCTTGGCGGCGGAATAGGGGAGCTGCCCGATCTGGCCTTCGTAGCCGGCGATCGAGGCGGTGTTGACGATGACGCCGCGCGAGCCCTCGTCGTCGAACGGATCCTGCTTGGCGATCGCGGCAGCGGCCAGGCGCATGACGTTGAAGGTCGACGTCAGGTACGACTCGATCGTCTTGGTGAAGGCCTCGAGCGCCATCGGGCTGCCGTCCTTGCCCACCAGGCGTCCGCCGCCCGCCGGGCCGCCGTGGCAGTCGACCGAGATGCGCAGAGGTGCCAGTGATTCCGCTTCGGCGATGGCGGCCGAGACGGATTCCTCGCTGCCGGCGTCGGTGCGCACGTACCGCACACCGAGCTCCTGCTCGAGCTCCTTGCCCTTGTCGTCGTTGACGTCGGCGACGACGACCTTCGCGCCCGCCTCGTGGAGGCGACGGACAGTGGCCTGTCCGAGGCCACCCGTGCCACCCACGACGATCGCGGAGCTTCCTGCTACCTGCATGCTGCCTCCTTCGAAGCCGGAACTCTTGAAAGTAGAGCTCTCTGTCTGTGAGAATAATGTTCTCATGAACCTAAGCATGATTCTAGAAATGGCCGCAAGCACCGGCGAGCGGGCAGTTGCGACCGTCGGGTCCCGCACCCTCACGGCTGCCGGGCTCGACGCCCTCGCGCGTCGTGCCGCCGCACAGTTCCGGAATCATCCGGCGGTGCTGTACCTGGGGTCCAACCACCTCGCGTATCCGGTGGCGCTGTTCGGCGCGGCGCTCGCCGGCGTGCCGTTCGTGCCGCTCAACTACCGCCTCGGCGAACAACAGTTGAGTGCGTTGAAGGCCAAGCATCCGGGTGCGCTCGTGCTCGAGCAGTGTGACCTCGACGCATTCGTCGACGAGTCCTACACCGCAGCCGATCCCGAGCCTCCGCTCGAACCGCAGTGGGACGGCGACAAGGTCGCCGCGATCATCTACACGAGCGGCACCACCTCGGACCCGAAGCCCGCGATCCTGCGCCACCGCCACGTGCTCGCCTACGTGCTCAACACGATGGAGTTCGGTTCGGCCGCGGAGACCGACGCCTCGCTGGTATCGGTCCCGCCGTACCACATCGCCGGTCTGACCAACCTGCTGTCGAACTTCTACACCGGGCGCCGGATCGTCTACCTTCCGGCCTTCGACCCCCAGGAGTGGCTCGAGACGGTGCGGCGCGAACGCGTCACCCACGCGATGCTCGTCCCGACGATGCTCGCCCGGATCGTCACCGTCCTCGGCGACGACACGGCCGACACGCCCACCCTGGCGAGTCTCGCCTACGGCGGGTCGCGCACGCCGCGGCCCGTTCTCGAACACGCGCTCCGTGCCTTCCCCGGCACCGGCTTCGTCAACGCCTACGGGCTCACCGAAACCGCTTCGTCGGTCGCGGTTCTCGGGCCCGACGACCACCGGACGGCCTTCGCATCGGATGATCCCGAGGTTCGCGACCGTCTCGGTTCGGTGGGCCGGCCGCTCCCCGGGATCGAGATCGAGATCCGTTCCGAGGCAGACGACCCCGTTCCGGCCGGCGAGACCGGCCTGATCTTCGTCCGTGGCGAACAGATCTCGGGTGAATACGGCAACCGCAGCGTCCTCGACGCCGAGGGCTGGTTCTCCACCCGCGATCTCGGCCGGCTCGACGCCGACGGTTATCTGTACGTCGAGGGCCGATCCGACGACACGATCATCCGAGGCGGGGAGAACATCGCCCCCGCCGAGATCGAGGACGTCCTGCTGGCCCACCCGGGTATCACCGAAGCCGCCGTGGTCGGTGTGTCCGACGCCGAATGGGGACAGCGCATCGTCGCGGTCCTCGTCGGTGACGGCGATCCGGACGAGATCCGCACGTGGGTCAAGGACCGCCTGCGTTCGTCCAAGACGCCCGACAACATCGTCTTCCGGGACGAACTGCCCAAGACCGAGACCGGAAAGCTCTTGCGTCGCACCCTTCTCGCCGAACTGGAGGCCACCCATGCCTGATGCCGTGATCGTTTCCGCTCTGCGCACCCCGATCGGCACCGCCGTCAAGGGCACGCTCCGCGACACCGACGCGTTCGCCCTCGCACACCACATCGTCACCGCGACCGCCGAGGGGCTCGACGCGAGCCTCATCGACGACGTGATCCTCGGTGAAGGCCTGTACGGCGGTGGCGTGATCGCCCGTCACGCAGCGCTCACCGCGGGGCTGACCCACGTACCCGGTCTCGCGCAGAACCGGCACTGCGCGGCGAGCCTGTCGAGCGTGCAGTCCGCCGCCGCGAGTATCCGCTCCGGCATGGACCGCATCGTGATCGCCGGTGGCGTGAACTCCGCCTCGACCTCGCCGCGGGCACTGAAGCGTGACGGCGAGGACTGGGTGCCGTGGATGTCGCCCAGCCATCCCGACCGTCCCGATGCTCCCAACCGCGACATGTCCATCACCGTCGGCTGGAACGCCGCGGTGAAGGCCGGTGTCGGCCGCGAGGAGATGGACGCGTGGGCGTTGCGTTCGCACCAGGTCGCGATCCGGGCCATCGACGAGGGCCGCTTCAAGGAGGAGATCGTCCCGATCGACACCCCGCACGGCGTGTTCGACACGGACGAGCATCCGCGCCGGGAGACGAGCCTCGAGAAACTCGCGTCCCTGAAGGTGCTGCATCCGGAGATCGAGGGCTTCAGCATCACCGCCGGCAACGCCTGCGGCGGCAACGATGCCGCAGCCGCGCTGGCCATCGCCGGCAGCGATCTCGGTCTGCCCGCGCTCGGCAAGGTGCTGTCGTGGGCGTCGGTGGGCGTCGACCCCGCGATCACCGGACTCGCTCCCGTCGAGGCGATCCCGAAGGCCCTGCAGCGGGCCGGGCTGTCCATCGGTGACGTCGACCTGTTCGAGATCAACGAGGCGTTCGCGGCCCAGTGCGTCGCGTGCATCAAGCTGCTGGACCTCGACCCCGAGAAGGTCAACGTCAACGGGAGCGGGTGCTCGCTGGGCCATCCGGTCGCCGCGACCGGCGCCCGCATGCTCGTCACCCTCGTCCATGAACTCCGTCGCCGTGGCGGCGGTATCGGTGTCGCGTCGATGTGCGCGGGTGGGGGCATGGGCTCGGCCGTGGTCGTCGAGGTGCCGGCACCGTGAACCGGGATACGCCGTGAACATCGGTGAACTGATCGACGCGGCACGCGGGGGCTCCCCGCGTGCCGCGGGTCGATTGCTGACCCTCGTCGAAGGACCGCGCCGGGACGAGGTGCTCACACTGCTCGGCCCGGCCCGCGCCCGCGTCGTCGGGATCACCGGCCCGCCCGGTGCCGGCAAGTCCACCACCGTCGGGGCGCTGACCACCTGCTACCGCGATCGCGGGTTGCGGGTCGCGGTGCTGGCCGTCGATCCGTCGTCCCCGTACAGCGGGGGCGCGCTGCTCGGCGATCGCATCCGCATGGCCGCGCACACCGGAGACACGGGCGTGTTCGTCCGCTCTGTCGCTTCGCGGGGGCATCTCGGCGGTCTCGCCGCAGCCGTCCCGGCTTCGATCCGGTTGCTCGCCGCTCTCGGTTACGACGTCATCCTGCTCGAATCGGTCGGGGTGGGTCAGTCCGAGATCGAGATCGCCTCGGTCGCCGAACCCACCGTCGTCGTCCTCAATCCGGGCGGGGGAGACGCCGTGCAGGCGGCCAAGGCCGGACTGCTCGAAGTCGCCGACCTCGTCGTCGTCAACAAGGCCGACCGTGAGGGTGCCGACCGGACGGTGCGCGATCTCCGCGGCGACGTGAAGGTCCCGATCCTCAAGCTCGTCGCCGCGACCGGCCACGGCGTCACCGAGCTCGTCGACGCGATCGAGGCGCACCAGCGGGCCGACACGATCGAGCGTCGCGCGGCGCGGGCCCGTAGCCAGATCCTGTCGCTGGCACACACCCTCCTGCGCAGCCACCCGGAGTTGGACGCGCTGGCCGAGGCCGTCGCGGACGGTCGCGACGATCCGTACTCGGCGGCGGCTCGCTTGGTCGGTGCCCTGAGCACCGAGAAGTTCGCAGGGTGACGACAAAGCTCGCAGGCCCTACGGTCTACCTCCAGCACTGCGAGGTTTGCTCCGGGCCTGCGAGCTTCGTCGTTCTCAGGCCAGAACGGGAACGACGAGCGGAAGCTCGACGGTCGTCCGGATCCCCGGCCGGGCCGCGCACACCGCCGCGATCGAGTTCACGGCACGATTTGCGGTGTAGGACGGCGAGATCTCGCTCATCCGCTCGAGCGGAATGGGGAAGCGCATGTCGATGTCCAGAGGCGCGTCGCCGTCGACCGTGACGTGCCAACCCGTCGCGTGCAGATCCCAGTCCGCGTCGAGTCGATCGGTGCAGTACCAGGTGGGACGAAAGCGCATCAGTTCGCGACCGTCTCGGATGCCGGAGACCGTGATGCGTTGTGCGGCAACCGTCCCTGCTTCGATCGTGCCGGCCGCAATGGTGACCGTGGAACGAGCTCTGGCGAGTTCGCCTGTGGTCCGGATGGTGTCGAGGGTCAGGCCGAGTGCATCGGCCAGCGCAGCGAGCGACGGTCCGAAATTGGCTTCCACGTGGGCGAGCCGCACGTCCTCGAAACCGCTCGCATCACCACCGAAACCCATGACGTCGAACAGGATTCCGGGGGAGTTCCGCTGGGAGAGATCGGCGTACTCGTCGATCGCGAGATGGTCCAGTCGTCGTTGGATGGACGCGAGGACGAGCGGCACGGCCTCGGTGACGAAACCCGGACTGCTACCGGTGCTGTGGATCGACGTACCGCCCAGCGCGCACGCGGCCTCCACCGCCTCGCGCACGACCGGGTCCATGCCTGCGGGACGGTGGAACTCTCCACGCGTGGTGACGATATGCGTTCCGGAGGCGAGGATCCGGCACACGTCGTCCACATCGAACAACAGCGGCATGTACAGCACGCAGTCCGCGCCGAGATCGATGATCTCGTCGACGCTGGTCGTGGCCGCTACACCGACAGGTTCGCGCCCGCACAGGATGCCGGCGTCCTGCCCGGCCTTGTCGTCGCTGTGTACATACACCCCGACGAGTTCGAGGGAGGGATGATCGATCACCGCGCGCAAGGCACGTGTGCCGATCGTTCCGGTCGCCCACTGCACGACCCGCAGTGGGCGGGGCGCCGAGACGTCGAGGACGATGTTGTCGGGGCCGGACTGTCGTTCCATGACACCTCGGAATCTTCGATGTTCGCGGAAAAGGCGTTCAGGGCAGGCGCAGAAGGGCTTCCTGAGCGAAGGAAGCGACGAGGGAGCCTTCCTCGGTGAGCAGGTCGCCGCGACCGAAGCATCGGCCGTGTGCGACGAGCGGGCTGTGTTGCCGCAGCAGCAACCAGTCGTCGCTGCGGAACGGGCGATGGAACCACAGATTGTGAGAGGTGACCGCCGACGTGAACGCTGTTCCGTTGCCGGTGTGGTCGAAACCGTCGACGGCGAGCAGTGCGGTGCCGATGAGGTTGAGATCGGTGGCGTAGGCGGCGAGAGCCGCAGCGTACGTCTCGTCCACCTCGGGTGTGCGCATCCACATCTCGAACTCGGGTGCCGATACGCCCCGGTTCTCGAGGTCGATCGTCGTGCGGGTCTCCCAGGGAATCAACGAGAAGGCCGTCCGCGTGCTCTCGTCGAACACCGGGGGCACCGAGGGGAGGGTCTGGACCTCGGGGCCGTCCTCACCGGCGTGCATGGAGACGGAGGCGGTTGCGAGCACACCCTTGTTCTGGCGGGCCACCGCCGTCAGGGTGGCGAAGGTCCGGCCTTCGTGCAGACGGGTGATCTCGTAGCGGACGGGCTCGTCGGCGCGGCCTTCACGGGCGAAGACGGTGTGCAGGGATTTGATGCTCTTCTCGGGGCATGTGAGTTCGGCGGCGCGGACNGGGCGAAGACGGTGTGCAGGGATTTGATGCTCTTCTCGGGGCATGTGAGTTCGGCGGCGCGGACGAATTGCCCGAGCAGCTGGCCCCCGAAGAGTCGGTGGTATTCGAGGTGCTGATTGCTGCCCTCGAATCCCCCCGACTCGGGATGCTCTTCTCCGCCGGCGCACGGACGTAGGTCGAGGCAGGTAAGGAGGTCGTTCCACAACTCGGTCACGAGCCGAGTGTAAGTGAACTACTCCGATTTGAGAATGGTGTTCTCGTCAGTCTGCGGCGAAACCCTGCGAACAGAAGTTCCACACCTCGTCCGCTGTGATCGGACGGGTCGTGCTGTCGTCGCCTCCGCTGGACTGTGCGATGAACATCACGGTCTGCATCGTCATGGCGGCCATCCGCTTCGGGTTCAATCCCTCACGCAGGCCGCCCTCGGCATCGACCTTCTCCATCAACTCGGTGAAGAGCGCGAGCATGGGTGCATGCGCGACCTTCACCTCCGCGGGGTGGGTGAGCAGCAACTGGGGTGCGAAATCCGTGAACAGGGGGCGCTGGGCCGTGGGGTCGGGCCGAGACGATTCGAACAGCAATTCCACCGCGACCCGCAACTGGTCGAGCGAATCCTTCTCGCCGGCTGCGGCCGCACGGATCTGATCGGCGGACCGGCTCAGGGCGTCCTCGAAGAGGGCGAGCAGCAGTTCGTGCTTGCCGTCGAACTGCAGGTAGAAGCTACGAAGCGATTGCTTCGAGCGGTCGACGACCTCTTGGACGGTGAAGTCCGTGCTTCCCTTTTCGGTGATGATCGCCTGCGCCGCATCGAGGAAGCGCTGCACGCGCTGCTCGGCGCGCAGTTTGGCGGTCCGGATGGAGCGCTCGACTGCGCGCTGCTTCCAGGCTGGTTCTTCGCTGGGGCCCGTCACTGCCGGATTCGCCCTCTGTCACGTGGAGTGGACATAGGTGCACTGTACCGGAGGGTAAGGACGGATCGCGGCACTGTTCTCCCGTTTCCGACGGGGATCGAGACTCTTACTATCTCATATTGAGAATGATATTCTCGCGTTGTTCTCACATTCATCGCCAGGAAGGAGGCAAGTCGGAATGCTTTTCGAGTTCGACTCCGATCAGCAGTTGTGGCAGAAGACCGTACGGGAAGTGACGGCGAAGGAATGCCCGTCGACACTCGTCCGCAGCGTCGTCGACCACGGCGCCGATCCCGCTCCGCTGTGGAAGACCTATGCGGGTCTGGGATGGACCGAGCTGGTCGAGTCCGAGGCTGCGGTGGAACTGGCGATAGTGCTCGAAGAACTCGGCCGCGCCACCGACCCCACCCCGTACCTCGCCACCACCACGCAGTTCGCACCGCTCGTCGCCGGCCGAACCCAGCCCGACCGTACGGGTGCGGCCGTGTACGAGGGGATCACCGCGGTGCGCGACGCGGACGGCTGGCTGCTCCGCGGCACCGCGCACCGGGTGCTCGACGGTGACCGCGCCGACGATCTCGCGGTCGTCACCGAGGCCGGTGTCTTCACCGTCCGGGCCGACCAGGTGACCGCCCGGCGTACCTCTGCCTTCGACCCGGTCCTGCACCTTGCCGACGTCGTGTTCGACGACGTGCGGGTCGAGACCGGTCCCGACACCGGCATCGATGCGGAGAAGGCGCGGCACGTCGCCCTCGCAGGGCTTGCCCTCACGATGGTCGGTGCGTGCCGGCGCATTCTCGATCTCGCGCTCGACCACGTGCGCAACCGTCAGCAGTTCGGCGTGCCGATCGGATCGTTCCAGGCAGTCAAGCACCGTGCGGCCGACATGCACGTGGCTGTCGAACGTGCCCGTGCCCTCGCATATTTCGCCGCTCTGACCATCGCGGAGGACGACCCCCGTCGTCGCCTCGCCGCCTCCATGGCCAAGGCCGCGGCCGGGGAATGCCAGTCGACCGTCTTCCGCAGCGGCGTGCAGCTCTTCGGTGCGATGGGCTTCACCTGGGAAAACGACCTGCAGTTCGCGCTCAAGCGTGCCCGCGCGGGTGAGCACATGCTCGGATCCGCCGCGGAGCACCGGGCACTGATCGCCGAGGAGTACCGTGCAACTCTCGTTTGATTCTGATGTCGAGGAGTTCCGCGCCGAGTTCGTGGCCTTCCTCGACGAGCACCTGCCCGACCCGTCCGAGGCCACCGTCCGTGCCCGGTCGAGTGCGGATGTCCCCGAATGGGCGCGCCGCTGGCAGCGGGTCCAGTTCGACAACGGCTGGTTGCTGCCCGGCAACCCGCCCGAGTTCGGCGGGCGCAACGCGACGATCCTGCAGCAGTACGTGCACCTCGAGGAACTGTCGAAGCGGCGGATCTATCACAGCTTCAATCCGCAGGGTCTCGGCATCATCGCGGCGTCGCTGCTGTCCTTCGGCACCGACGAGCAGAAGCGACGCTGGGCGGTGCCGATCCTGCGCGCGGAGATCACCGCAGCCCTCGGGATGAGTGAGCCCGGGGCGGGCTCCGACCTCGCGTCCCTGCGCACCCGGGCGGTGCGCGAGGGCGATCACTTCGTCGTCAACGGGCAGAAGGTGTGGACCTCCGGTGCCCACGATGCCGACGTCCTGCTGACCTTCGTCCGCACCGATCCCGATGCACCGAAGCACAAGGGCATCAGCGTCCTGTTGATTCCCACAGATCTGCCCGGTGTCGTCCGGCGGCCGTTCCCCTCGGTGGCCGACGGCGACGACCGCGACTTCAACGAGGTGTTCTTCACCGACGTGCGTGTACCGGCGGAGAATCTCATCGGTGAGGTGAACGGTGGCTGGACGGTCGCGAACGGCTCGCTCGGTCACGAACGCACATTGCTGTGGCTCAGTTTCGCCGACCGGTTGCAGGATTTCGTCGAGGACTTCCGTCCCCGCACGGTGATCGACCGCGACCGGTACGCCACGCTCGTCATGGATCATCAAGCATTGAAACTGCTCGGTTCGGCCGCGCTTGTCCGGGAATCCAAAGGAGCGCAGGATGTTCCGGCGCTCTCGGTGCTCAAACTCCTCGGTTCCGAGGCGGTCCAGTCGGCTGCCGAGCACGCGCTCGACGCCGCCGGACCGGACGGTCTCGTCCATCCCGCAACGACGTCGGCATACGTGCCGTGGAATCTCGACAACTTCTCGTCGAGCTGGTTCGAACGATTCGTCCGGAGTTTCGCCGGCACCATCGCGGGTGGCACCTCGGAGATCCAGCGGAACATCATCGCCGAGCGCGTACTGGGGCTTCCCCGTGGGTGAGGAAGGCGCCTCGTACATCCGGTACGAGGTCGCCGACCGGATCGCGACGATCACCCTGAACCGTCCCGAGGCCGCCAACGCCCAGAACGGAGCTCTGCTCGACGAACTCGACGCCGCGTGGGTCCGCGCGGGCGACGACCCCGAGGTCTCGGTGATCGTCCTGCGTGCGGAGGGCAAGCACTTCTCGGCCGGCCACGACCTGCGAAGCGGTGAGCCGGTCCCCGACAAGATCACGCTCGAGCTGATCTACCGGAACGAGTCACGGCGCTATCTCGAATACTCGCTGCGGTGGCGCAACATCCCGAAGCCGTCCATCGCGGCCGTACAGGGCAGGTGCATCTCCGGTGGGCTCCTGTTGTGCTGGCCGTGCGATCTGATCGTCGCCGCGGACGACGCGTCGTTCTCCGATCCGGTGGTCCTCATGGGGATCGGTGGCGTGGAATATCACGGCCACACCTGGGAACTCGGCCCGCGTAAGGCCAAGGAGATCCTCTTCACCGGCCGGCCGGTCACCGCGGAGGAGGCGGAGAAGACCGGCATGGTGAACCGGGTCGTACCTCGCGAGCATCTCGACACGGAGGTCCGCGAGCTGGCGCTGCAGATCGCGAAGATGCATCCCTTCGGGTTGCGGCAGGCCAAGCGGGCGGTCAACCAGACGCTCGACGTGCAGGGCTTCTACGCCGCGATCCAGTCGGTCTTCGACATCCACCAGACGGGGCACGGGAACGCCCTCAGCGACAGCGGCTGGCCGGTACTGATGAACCTCGACGAGATGAAGAACAACATCCGCTGACAGGCGGAAGGGCCGTGTGGGACCGACTCGGAGATCCGGGCCGGTCCCACACCCGTTCGTCAGACCTTACGGGTCACGCCGCCGTCCACCCGGATGATGGCTCCCGTCGTGAAACTCGATGCTTCGCTTGCCAGGTGGAGTGCCAGTGGAGCGACCTCCTCCGGCCGTCCCATGCGGCGCAACGGCACGAAGGATGCATCCTCCCCTTCCGGCGGAGCCCATGCCTTCGACAGGTCCGTCCGGAACGGGCCCGGAAGGATCGCGTTGACACGCACTTTCGGTGCGTAGGCCTCGGCGAGCCCGACGGTGAGGGCGTTCAGGCCCGCTTTCGCGCACGCGTAGGGGAGTTCGCGCACACTCGCGACCAGCGAGCCCGCAGTGCCGACGTTGATGATCGAACCCCCCTCGTGTTCGGCCATGTACGCGCCGGCGCGCACGGCGAGACGGAAGGGGCCCTTGAGATTCACACCGAAGGTCTTGTCGTAGAGCTCTTCGCTGATGGCCTCGAGGTCCTGATAGAGAGGCGACATTCCGGCATTGTTGACGAGAATGTCGAAGCGTCCGAAGTGATCGAGTGTCGTGTCGACGAGGGCATTGCAGTCGTCCCATTGCCCGACGTGGCACGCCACGGGCAGGGCCTTGCTGCCGGTCGAGGCCTCGATCTCCTTCGCGGCGAGTTCGCACGCGTCGAGCTTGCGGGAGGCGACGACGACGTCGGCGCCGTGCTCGGCGAGAATCTGGGCGATGGCGCGACCGATTCCGCGTGAACCACCCGTTACGACAGCGGTTTTCCCGCTCAGATCATGAAGAGAATCAATTTTTCCCATATATGGATCATGCACCGGTCCGAGGATATTGGAAAGAGCGTTCTCGTCTGAAAGAATCAAATTCCGACACCGAGACCGAGGAAGCCGATGACACCCGACGAACTGTGCGACAAGTACGCCATCACCGAACTCCTCTACCGCTACGCGACGGCAGTGGACACCAAGGACTGGGACAAGATGAGGTCGGTCTTCACCGAGGACGCCCATCTGGACTACAGCTCCGTGGGATATCCGCCGGGGCCACGGGACGACGTGCTCGCACAGCTGCAGAAGGCGTTGTCACAGCTTCCGATGTCGCAGCACTTCGTCACCAACGTCGAGGTCGGCCTCGACGGCGACCGGGCGACGGTGCGGGCGATGTTCTACAACCCCATGCAACTTCCCGGCGTCGACGGCCTGACCTACTGCGGAGGTAACTACCACCACGAGGTCGTGCGGACGGCAGACGGATGGAAGAGCTGCCGACTCGTCGAGGAGAGCCTGTGGTTCTCCGGCCATCCCGATCTGTCGAAGAACCTGTAGTCACGCATCCGTATACGAAAAGACGTGAACACCCTGTACGACAGGGTGTTCACGTCTCGTGCGTGCGGACGGACGGTCAGAGGTGGACCAGGCGGGGAGCCGAACCCTGGGAACGGATGATCGCGCCGGCCTCACGGGTCAGTTCGCGGGAGCTGCCGCACAGGCCGTCGAGCACCAGCACCCGCTTGATGTGCCGGTGCAGGTCGTGCTCGGCGGTGAATCCGATGCCGCCGAGGACCTGCTGGCAGTGACGGGCCGCGAGGATCGCCGCGCGACCTGCGGCGGCCTTCCCCAGAAGCGAGCCGAGTTCGTCGGTCGCGGCCTGCAATGCCGCCTCAGCCCCTTCGACTGCCACATAGGTCTCCGCGAGCCGATGTCGCACCGCCTGGAAACCGGCGATCGGTTTCCCGAACTGGGTGCGGTCGAGGGCATGGGTGCGTGCCAGATCGAGCATCGCCCGGCTCGTACCGACCAGCCACCACCCGAGTGCGCGTCGCGCCGCCGCGAGCGGAACCGGATCTCCGGAAGCGACCGGTGCGAGCGGCAGTTCCGCGTCGAGAGCGGTGGTGTCGCGGTCCTCGCGTGCCCATGCGACCCACGACCCACCGGTGTAGGGGAGCGGTACGACTCCGCCGGCCTCACGACCCGCTTCGACGAGCACGACGTCGTTGATCACCGGGGCGTGCGCGCCGGTCTCGCCGAGCAACCGGAACACCATGGGGATCGTGTCGTCGGGCATCTCGGTGAGCATGTCGTGCCAGCCCAGCTCGGTCAGGGCCGCATCGAGCGCGGCGCCGGTCGTGGTCTCCATCGTCCGGCGCAACGCGTCTGCGAGCAGCGCGAGATCCGAATCCGGTGCAGTGCTGTAAGTCGTCACTCCGCCCCCAGGTCGAGAAGCCGGCGCGCGACGATATTGCGCTGGATCTCGGCGGTGCCGCCGTAGATCGTCGCCGCGCGCGAATACAGGAACTCGGTCCGCCATTCGACGTCGGACAGTTCGAGCACCCCGGGAAGCAGATCCCGGGCGGTGTCGAACAACTGCTGCTCCGCGGTTGCGAGCAGGATCTTGTCGACGGACGTCTCGGGGCCGAGCGGGATGCCTGCCGCGAGGCGCTGCTGGGTGGCGTGCGAACGGCACCGCACGGTGTGGAGTGCGAGATAAGCTGCGCCCAGCTCGTCGTCGGACGCTGAATTCGTCTGTTCCACAAGCCGGTCCAGTCGGGTGAACAGATACGCGATCCGGTGCCAGAAGCATGTCGAACGCTCGTGCGGCAACAGGTCCATCGCGAGCTTCCAGCCGTCTCCGGGATTGCCCAGCATCCGGTCCGCGGGAACGACGACGTCGTCGAAGTACACCTCGGCGAATTCGTCGACGCCGTGCATCGTCCGCAGCGGCCGGACGGTGATGCCCGGGGTGTCCATGTCGACGAAGAAGGCGGTGATGCCCTTGTGTCCCGGTGCAGTGCGGGTGAGCAGCACGCAGCGGGACGCGAACTGCGCGAGCGAGGTCCAGACCTTCTGTCCGTTGATCACCCAGTCGTCACCGCGCTGCTCGGCCCGGGTGGACAGCGACGCGAGGTCGCTGCCCGATCCGGGTTCCGAGAAGCCCTGGCACCACTGTTCCTCGCCGCGCAGCAGTTTCGGAACCATCTCCGCCGCGAGTTCGGGTCGCGCATAGGAGATCATGGTGGGCGCGAGCACCTCGATCATCGAATAGATGCCCGGTTCTGCGAGATCGCGGGTCGCGACCTCCTCGCCGAGCACGGCACGCAGGACTGCGTCGCCGCCGAGCCCGCCGACCTCCTCGGGCCAGCCGTAGCGCATCCAGCCCGCGTCGAAGAGTTCCCGTCGCACGCGGGCGAGTTGTTCGACCTGGGCGTCGAACGAGTGATCCGGTCCGGGGGTCAGATCGTTCTCGTCGAGCCAGGCGCGGACGGCGGTCCTGAACTCGGTGACGTTCATGCCGGTTCGAAGGCGTGGGGGATGCCGGAGTCGTGGGTTCCGCTGCGGCGGATGAAGGTCATCGCCCGGGTACGCAGACGCCAGCCGTCGGCCGTGCGGACGTAGGTGTCGTTGTAGTAACCGATCCGCATGTCGTGCGTGGAATGCTCGACGAAGCACAGCGGCTGGGTGCCGGTCGCGGTGTCGCCGTCGATGTCGATGAGGGCCGTGCCCGTCATGAACAGGCCCTTCGGTGCGGCCGCGACGAGCTCCGGGAACCGGTCGAGCGGGAAGGCGTCGCCGAACGCGCTGTAGGTGCCGTCCGGGGTGAACGCCGAGACGACGCCCTCCACGTCGTTCTTCGTCATGTTCACGGCGTAGCGCGCGAGCAACTGGTTGATCTCGACGAGATCGTCGATGGTCGAACGGTCAGTTGTGGACATAGACCTTTCCGCCTTTCATCACGAACCGCACGTTCTGGGTGACGGTGATGTCTTCGGTGGGATCGCCGGGGACGGCGATGATGTCGGCGAGCAATCCTTCGGCGAGGCGGCCGCGGTCGTCGACGCCGATGAGTTCTGCGGCATTGATCGTCGCGGCCTGGATGACCGCGAGCGGGGGGAGTCCGCGGTCGACGAGAGCGACGATCTCGTCGGCGTTCTTGCCGTGCGGGATGGCCGGGGCGTCGGTGCCGACGGCGATCTTCACGCCGGCCTTGTATGCCGCGAGCACCGAGGTGCGTGCCTTCGGGAACATCTCGGCGGCCTTGGCCTGCAGTTCCGGCGGCGCGTGGGAGGTGTCCATCGCGTCGGCGAGCCGGGTGGTGGGCACGAGCCAGGTACCGCGCTCGACCATGAGATCGATCGCGTCGTCGTCGATGAGGAATCCGTGTTCGATGCAGTCGATTCCGGCCTCGACCGCGTGACGTACGGCTTCGGCGCCGTGCGTGTGGGAGGCCACCTTCAAGCCGCGGCGGTGTGCCTCGTCGACGATCGCGCGCAGTTCCTCGTCGGAATAATGTTGTGCTCCTGCAGACCCCGTCATGGACATGACGCCGCCGGAGACGCAGACCTTGATCAGTTGTGCGCCGTGCTTGATTTGGTAGCGCACCGCCTTGCGGACCTCGTCGACGCCGTTGGCGATGCCCTCCTCGATCGTCAGGTCGAGGATTCCGGGCGCGAATGCCGCGAACATCGTCGGGTCGAGATGCCCACCGGTCGGGGTGATGGCGTGACCGGCCGGGACGATGCGGGGCCCGTCCACCCAGCCCTTGTCGATGGCCTTTCCGAGGGCCACGTCCAGGAGATATCCGCCGGTCTTGACGAAGAGCCCGAGATTGCGGACCGTCGTGAATCCTGCTCGCAGCGTGCGGCGGGCGTTCCCGACGGCGCGCAACATGCGCAGCGGTGGGTCGTCCTGCACGGTCGAGTAGACGGGCTTCTCGCCCCGTCCACCCATGAGCAGGTTCACCTCCATGTCCATCAGGCCGGGCATGAGGATCAGATCGCCGAGGTCGATGACGTCGTCGCCGGGCGTTGTGCCCGTGTCTTCACCGGGTGTCCCGCCGACCGCGACGATGCGGTCGCCGTCGATGCGGAGGATTCCGGGACGGACGATCTCGCCCGTGTCGACGTCGAGCAGTCCGGCTGCCTTCAGGGTCAGCATCGCTCGTCCTTTCATCGGAGAGTGGCGACATTGTGAGAATGTCACTCTCTGTGTTGATTATGAGGTTTTCACACAACCCGGACGCCGTCAATCGACCTCCGGCCCGAGACGCGAAAAAAGGCGCCGGCCCGGACCTTTCGGTCCGGACCGGCGCCGGTGCAGCGTGTGTTCGGGACTCAGTCGAGCGTGATCGCCCTCTCCGGGCAACCCGCGGCAGCCTCACGGACGGCGTCCTCGTGCTCGGCCGGAACCTCGGACATGAGCGTCACGGCATAACCGCCGTCGCTCAGGTCGAAGACCTCCGGGCAGGCGGCGAGGCAGACACCGTGACCGCGGCACGCGTCGTCGTCGACGAAGACCTTCACTTCGTCTCACCTTCCGCAGGCGTGTACTCGAGGTGCAGGGAGAGCAGGCCGCGCAGGATGAAGGTGGGCAGGTAACCGAACTTCCGGTCGCCTTCGGGGCCGTGCACCTTCTCGGAGAGCCGGATCTCGCTGGTGCGCTCGAGCAGGCGCGCGATACCCACGCGTCCTTCCGTGCGGGCGAGCGGCGCACCCGGGCAGGCGTGCACGCCGCGACCGAACGCGATGTGGGTGCGGGCGTTGCGGCGGTCGAGATCGAACTCGTTCGGGTCCGAGAACTGGCGCGGGTCGCGGTTCGCGGCGCCGTTGACCAGCATCATGATCGTGCCGGGGGTCACCTCGACCCCACCGACCTCGGTGGGTGTCTTCGCGAGCCGGAAGTCACCCTTGATCGGGCTCTCGAACCGCAGCGTCTCCTCGATGAAGTTCGGGATGCGGTCCGGCTCGTCGCGCAGCGTCTGCTGGAGTTCGGGCTGCTCGGCGAGGATCCTCATCGCGGAGCTGAGCAGCCGCACCGTGGTCTCCTGGCCCGCGGAGAAGACGTTCGCCGCGATGCGGAGGACGTCCTCGACAGGCGGCAGGGTGCCGTCGGGGAAGGTCGCCGTGGCGAGGCCCGTGAGCACGTCGTCGGTGGGGTTCGCGCGGCGATCCTCGATGTAGTCGCCGAATTTCTTGTACAGGAACTCGAGGGGATTGAGCTTCAGGGCTTCACCCTCGGTGCTGCCGAGCGTGAAGCCCTTCTCCACCTGGATGTTCAGGCCTTCGATGAATTCCTGGTGGTCGCTCTCCGGGACGCCCAGCAGGTCGGCGATGACGAGCATCGCGAACGGTGCGGCGAAGCCCGTGATGTAGTCGCCCTCGCCCCGGGCGAGAACGTCGTCGAGGAGCCTGTCGGCCAGGCGCTCGATGAACTCCTCGTTCTCCTTCAGCCGCTTGGGGGTGATCAGTCGCATCAGCAGGCCGCGATGATCGGTGTGCTGAGGCGGGTCCATCGTGGGGAGCTGATCGTTCATCGGCAGCGCGGGGCGGTGCTCCTCGATGAAGTCGCTGATGTCGTCGCTCTCGGGGCAGGCCGGCAGGCCCGAGAAGGGGCCCGTGACCGAGATGCACGACGAGAACGTCTTCTCGTCGCTCAGGACCTGGATCGCTTCTTCGTATCCGGTGACCATCATGACGTTCATATGGGGTTCACGCTTGACCGGGCACCCGTCGCGCATGGCGTCGTAGTAAGGATACGGGTTCTCTACGAGATCCGGGTCGGTGAAGAAGTTCTTCGTCTCGATGTCGGTCATGGTTCCTCCCGAGGCAGGGCTGTGGGCTGTTGCAGAGTGCGGTCTTCCGGTGCGCGGCCGCCCGCGCCCGATGCCGTATCTCGCCCGCACATCCAACCACGGTCCGTAAAGCCTGGCACGAGGGGATCTTTCGTGCATTTCGGACTTGTGATTGGTCACATTGATACGGATGACGATCTGTGTTTGATCTTGATCAGCGCATACGACAACGCGCCCGTGCGCGAACCCCGGGGGGTTCGGGCACGGGCGCGAGGTGTTCATCGCCGGAACGTTCCGGCGGGCATCACACCACCGGTTCCTTGGTGATGGTGACCCAGGCGGCGCCGCTGTCCGGCACGCGAGGCTGCTTCCAGACCTCTACCGGGAAGGACACCATCACGAGCGATTGCATCAGGTGCATGAGCGCGCGGGCATCGTCGTCGAGGTCGTCGAGGTCGAACTTGTCGAGATAGGTGATCGCATCCTCGAGGCGGCCGAAGGCTGCGTCGTAGAACTGCTGCATCTCGGGCATGCTCGACGCCAGTCGCTTCGCGTAGCGCTCGGGCTCGGTGGCCAGAGCCCAGTCCGCATAGGCTTCGAGGTCGGCGAATTCGGTGGGCAGAGTCGTCACTTCTGGTACTCCTTGACGTAATCGGCGACGGTCTTGTGGAGGTGTCGCAGGAGGATTTCCTGGTCGTTGAGCGGGAAATCGGTCACTGCGCGGGTGCCGATCATGGTCTGCGTCGCTTCGAGGGTGTTCGCGTCCTGCAGTGCGTATTCCTTGAAGGTGACCGCGGCGAGCTCCTGCGCGAGGCGCTCGCGGGCGTTCTTCGGCGGGACGAAGTACAGGCTCGCCTCGAAGATGTGCTTGTCCACAGCCGTCGGCCAGTAGGTGTAGGTCAGGTACCAGCCCGGCTTCCAGACGAGCAGGGTCATGTTGGGGAAGAACTCGAAGCTGTCCTGTCCCCAGCTGTGGAACTTGGTGGGGTTGAGTGCAGGAGGCAGCTGGTCGTCGGCGAGACCTTCGACGTCGGGGGTGTCCCAGGGGCCGAACAGTCCGGAGCGGAGGACACGCTCGATGGGCTTGACCATGCTGGGATCCTTGGGCGGCGCCATGCCACCCCAGGAGGAGATCATCGAGTGCGGGGGCTTGAGGTCGTAGTGCAGAGCCTCGTAGCCGTAGCCGGCGAGCTTCTCGGCCTCGTCCTTCACGGCCTGCTTCATGTGCAGGATCGGTGCGTGGTAGAACTCGGCGAAGGCGTCGATGAACAGTTTCCAGTTCGATCCGATCTCGGAGCGGTAACTGTAGACCTCGGTCATCTTGTCGAACGGGTAGCCCTCGAGGTCCTTGGCGAAATCGCCGAGGTAGTCGACGAGCGGTACGGCGTCGTCGTCGAGGTTGATGTAGATGAAGCCTTCCCAGATCTCGCAACGGACCGACTTGAGTCCGAAGTCCTTCTTGTCGAGATCGAAGAACTCACCCTCCTGCTGGACGAAGGTCAGATCGCCTTCGAGGCTGTAACGCCAGGCGTGGTACTTGCAGGTGAACTGCTTGCAGCTGCCCGCGGTCTCCTCGTTGGGGAAATCGTTCCACACCAACTTGTTTCCGCGGTGCCGGCAGACGTTGTGGAAGGCGCGGACGACACCGTCGTTGCCCTTGACGATGACCAGCGAGGTGCCGGGACCGGCGGAGGGCAGCTCCTTGGTGAAGTAGCTACCGGTGCGGGGCAGTTGCTCGACGCGCCCGACATAGAGCCAGGTGCGCTTGAAGATCGCCTCGCGCTCGGCTTCGAAGAAGGCGGGATCGATGGAATCGGTGTAGTCGACCGGTGCGGTGCCGAGTTCGGGATAGTGCTCGGTCCAGCTTCCCTCTGCCGGCTTGGTGAAGTGGGGCAAGGTTCTACCTTTCGTCTTCGAACTCGATACCGAAGGTGTTGTAGGCCATGGCCATGAGGCTGTAGCCACCCACGGTGAAGATCAGATCCATCAGTTGCTTGGTGGTGAGATGCTCCGAGAGTGCTGTCCACGTCTCCTCGGACAGACGCGACGTCTCGGTCAATTCCCGGACGGAGTCGAGCAGGCGTTGTTCGAACGGATCCTCGGCTGCTCCACCGAGTGCCGCGGTGATCTCGTCCGGCGTGAGGCCGGCTTCGTTCCCCGCGATCTCGATGTGGTGCTCACGCTCGTACGAGCAGTCGTGCAGTTCGGCCACGCGCAGGATCACCAGTTCGCGTAGCCGAGCCGGGAGCGTCGATCGGAACAGAAGATGCACGCTGAAGCCGAGAAAGGCCTTGGTCAATTCCGGATGGTGGACCAGCGTCGCCATCGCGGTGCCGGCCTGCTCCGGGTTCCTCATGTGCCGGGGCATCAGGCCTTTCAGCGCTGCGTCGACGTCATCGTTCCAGGATTCCGCCGGAAGCGGGGACAGCAGGGCCACATCAACCTCCTCCCTCTCTGAGAGAATCTCATTCTCATTTCTGATCGATAGATTTCCACGTCAACGCCGGATAGTCAACGCCCCGCGAGAAATGTCCTGTCTGCGCAGGTCGGACGGGTGGAGGTCGCGGACTCGGAGTCCGGCGGCACCGGATGGCGCACCTTCCCCGGTGTGTTTCCGCCCGCCTCGCCCGCGAGCTTTGCATGTTGATTCTCTAGAAAAGAGAAGATAGTTTCCAGTTACGAGACGCCCGGACCCGCGATCGTCCACCGAGTGATCGAAAGAGAGGTACGTCGTGACCACACCCGCACCGCTTCGCCCAGGAGTGCAGCTCGCCGCCGCCGAAGGTTCCACGAGGGTCGTCGTCGTCCGCGCGCCTTCCGGGGACATCCGGGAGATCACCTGTGGGGGAACGCCGATGATTCCGGCACCTCCCGGCCGCCCCGAGCCGTCGGCCGGCGAAGCCGTCACGGTGCTCGGCAAGCGTTACGTCGACGCGGACGACACGGTCGAACTGCTGTGCACCTCTTCGGGCCCCGGGGAACTCGGTTACGGCGGCGTTCCCATGACTCTCAAGGCCGCCAAGCCGCTCCCCGCTTCCGACTGACCGATACGAAAGGGATCATCATGAACCTCGACGACCTGCAGCTCCACCGGCCGGGCGTGTGGTGACGACGGTGAGCGGAATGAGTTTCGAGCTCAGTGAGGACCAAGAGCTCATCCGTAAGTCGGTGGCCGAACTGACGAAGAGGTTCGACGACCAGTACTGGATGGAGAAGGACCTCGCGCACGAGTTCCCGTCGGAGTTCTACCGGGCGATGGCGGACGGCGGCTGGCTCGGCATCACGATGCCCGAAGAGTACGGCGGGCACGGATACGGCATCACCGAGGCCACACTCCTGCTCGAGGAGGTCGCGCGATCGGGCGGCGGGATGAACGCCGCGAGCTCGATCCACCTCAACATCTTCGGTATGCAACCGGTGGTCAAGCACGGTTCGGACGAGCTCAAGGCTCGTACGCTGCCGCGGATCGTCAGCGGCGACCTGCACGTCTGTTTCGGTGTCACCGAACCCGGTGCGGGGCTGGACACCTCACGCATCACGACCTTCGCGCGCAGGGAGGGAGACCACTACATTGTCAACGGGCGGAAGGTGTGGATCTCCAAGGCGCAGGAATCCGAGAAGATCCTGTTGCTGACCCGCACCAGTCGCTACGACGAGGTCGAGAAGAAGACCGACGGCATGACGTTGTTCCTCACCGATCTCGATCGCAGCCGCGTCGACATCCGTCCGATCCGGAAGATGGGTCGCAACGCCGTCACCTCGAACGAGCTGTTCATCGACGACCTGCGTATCCCGGTGGAGGACAGGGTCGGTGAGGAGGGGCGAGGTTTCGAGTATCTGCTCGACGGACTCAACCCCGAGCGCATGCTGATCGCCGCCGAAGCACTCGGCATCGGTCGCGTGGCACTCGACAAGGCCGTCAGATACGGCAACGAACGCGAGGTATTCGGCCGCCCGATCGGCATGAACCAGGGAATCCAGTTCCCCCTCGCGGATTCGCTCGCACATCTCGACGCCGCCGAGCTGGTGCTGCGGAAGGCCACTTGGCTCTACGACAACGGAAAACCGTGCGGACGGGAGGCGAACACCGCCAAATATCTCTGTGCCGAAGCAGGTTTCACCGCCGCGGATCGCGCGCTGCAGACGCACGGCGGAATGGGTTATTCGGAAGAGTACAACGTCTCGCGATACTTCCGCGAAGCGCGCGTGATGCGCATTGCACCGATCAGCCAGGAGATGATTCTGAACTTCCTGAGCTCACACACTCTGGGACTGCCGAGGAGCTACTGATGGCCGTGAACAATTCTCTCTTCGATCTCACCGGGCGGTCGGCCGTGGTGACCGGTGCGGCCGGTGGTATCGGTTCGGCCGTCGCCGAAGCGCTCGCCACAGCCGGTGCGGCCGTGCTCGTCACCGACATCGACGGTGATGCTGCTGCCGCTGTCGCAGAACGTATCTCGGCGAACGGTGGTAAGGCCGACAGTCTCGCGCTCGATGTCCGCGACCGGGAGGCCGCCGATGCCGCGATGGCGCGTGCCGCCGGCCTGACCGAAGGCGTACTCCACATCCTCGTCAACAATGCCGGTGTCACCGATCCCGCGATGTTCGCCGACACCACGGTCGAATCCTTCCAGCGCATCCACGACATCCATGTGCTCGGTGCCTTCACGTGCTCGCAGGCGGCCCTGCCCTTCCTGTCCACCGACGGCAGGGGGCGCATCATCAACGTGACCTCCTCGGCCGGCATCACTGGCACGCTGGGCCAGGTGAACTACTCTGCCGCCAAGGCGGGGATCATCGGCATCACGAAGTCGCTCGCCCGCGAATTGGCACGCAAGAAGATCCTCGTCAACGCCCTGGCTCCGCTGGCCGCAACGCCTATGACGGAGACGATCCGCACCGACGAGAAGTTCGCCGCGAACGTGCTCAACCGTATTCCGTTGCGGCGCTGGGCCTCGCCGGAGGAAGTCGCCGGAGCGTTCGTCTTCCTGGCCACGGATGCGGCGTCGTTCGTCACCGGGCAGGTACTGCCGGTCGACGGCGGCATGGTGATGTGATGGCAGAGGCGGCGCCAGGGCAGAGCTCGGCAGGCTCGGACGGCCCGCTCGCAGGGATCACCGTCGTCGCCCTCGAGCAGGCCGTCTCGGCCCCGATGTGCACGCGCACGCTCGCCGACTTCGGCGCGCGGGTCATCAAGATCGAGAATCCTCGCGGGGGCGACTTCGCACGCGACTACGACGACGTCGTCGGTGGCATGGCGGCCCATTTCGTGTGGGCGAACCGTGGCAAGGAGTCGGTGACGCTCGACCTGAAATCGGACGACGGCATCGCCGTGCTGCATCGGCTCCTCGCCCGATCCGATGTGCTGGTGTCGAACCTCGCCCCCGGTGCCACGGGACGATTGGGGCTGTCCTCCGATCAGCTCGAGGAACGCTATCCCGAGCTCATCGCCGTCGAGATCGACGGATACGGGCCCGGTGGGCCGCTCTCGCACAAACGCGCGTACGACCTTCTCGTCCAGGCGGAGTCGGGTGCGTGCGCCGTCACCGGTCATCCCGGCATGCCGGCGAAACCCGGACCGCCCGTCGCCGACATCACCACCGGCCTGTACTCGGCCGTCTCGATCCTCGCCCTGCTGTGTGGCAAGGAACGACACCGGGGCCGCGGCGGCAGCCTGTCGAAGGTGTCGGTGAGCCTGTTCGACACGATGACCGAACTCATGGGCTACCCGCTGACCTACACCCGCTATTCCGGGGTGAACCAGCAGCCGCTGGGCATGTCGTCGCCGGCGGTCTCGCCCTACGGCTCCTACCGGACCGCCGACGACCAGGTCGTCGTGCTGGGCACCACCAACGACAGGGAGTGGCAGCGACTCGCGAGGGAGATCATCGAACGCGACGACCTCGCCGACGACGATCGCTTCCGCTCCAATGCCGGCCGCTGCGAACACCGGGCGGTGCTCGACGAGGCGATCGCACAGTGGTGTGCCCGGCACCCTCTCGCGCACGTGCAGAAGATCGCCGACGATGCCGGTATCGGCAACTCCCGGTACAACCTGCCGAGCGATGTGGTCGCACATCCGCAGTTGCAGGCCCGCGATCGCTGGCGGCAGGTCGATACCCCGAACGGCCCGATCGAGGCGCTGCTTCCTCCCCCGGTCGTCGCCGGCTTCGAACTGCCCATGGGTGCGGTGCCGGGGCTCGGCGAACACACCGATGCGGTCCTGCTGGACTTCGGGATCACCCGCACCGAGATCGCACGGCTGCGCGAGGCGGGCGCGATCGGTCCCGCCTACCGCGCACCGGGTACGGAGGCGGCGGGGTGAGCACCGACTCCCTTCTCGTCGACGACCGCGACGGGGTCCGGACCCTCACAGTGAACCGGCCGCATCGCAAGAACGCGATCGACGCCCCGCTCTGGCAGGCATTGCACGACGTCCTCGTCGACACCGCCGACGACCCGGATGTGCGGGTCCTCGTCGTTACCGGCGCGGCCGGCGCGTTCTGTTCGGGTGCCGATATCGCCAATCCCGGTGTCGCGCACCCGTTGCACAAACTGCGCAAGCTGACGGACGTCGCGTTGCTGCTCCACGAGCTGCCCGTTCCCACCGTGGCGAAGGTCGACGGCGTCGCCTACGGGGCCGGCTGGAACCTGGCGCTCGGATGCGATCTGGTGGTCGCGACACCGCGATCGACCTTCTCGCAGATCTTCGCGAAACGGGGATTGTCACCCGATCTCGGCGGTACGTGGTTGCTGCCGAGACTCGTCGGCCTGCAGCAGGCGAAACGACTGGCACTGCTGGCCGAGGTCATCGACGCCGACGAGGCGCACCGGCTGGGGCTGGTGACGTGGATCGAATCCGAGGAGAGCATCGACGCGTTCGTCGGCGATCTCTGCGCTCGGCTGTCGGCCGGACCTCCCGTCGCCCTGGCACAGACCAAGGCATTGCTCAACGAAGCCGTCGACCGCGGCCTGCGGGATGCTCTCGCCGGTGAGGCGCGGGCCCAGGCGGTCAATTTCGGCACCGCCGACGCCCCCGAGGCGTTCCGGGCGTTCGCGGAGAAGCGCGAGGCCCGCTTCACCGGCAGATGGGCACTGAATCCGGAACCGCAGACTACGAGTGGAGAAGAAGTACATGCGTGAAGCAGTCATCGTCGAAGCCGTCCGCACGCCGGTCGGTAAGCGCAACGGTGGACTGGCGGGCGAGCATCCGGCGGATCTGTCGGCGCACGTCCTGCAGGCCCTCGTCGAGCGCACCGGCATCGACCCGGCGGTTGTCGACGACGTCGTGTGGGGCTGTGTCTCGCAGGTGGGCGACCAGTCGAGCAATATCGGGCGGTATTCGGTTCTCGCGGCCGGCTGGCCCGAGTCGATTCCGGGCACGACGATCAACCGGGCGTGCGGGTCGAGCCAGCAGGCGCTCGACTTCGCGTCACAGGCGGTGATGTCCGGGCAGCAGGATGTGGTGGTCGCCGGCGGCGTCGAGGTCATGAGCCGGGTGCCGCTGGGCTCGGCGCGGGCGTCGGGTCAGCCGTACGGGCCCAAGGCGCTCGCCCGGTACGACGGGTTCTCGTTCAATCAAGGCATCTCCGCCGAGAAGATCGCGCAGAAGTGGGGATTCTCCCGCACCCGGCTCGACGAGTTCTCGGTGCTCTCGCACGAGCGCGCTGCGGCCGCTCTGGATCGGGGCGCGTTCGACGCGCAGATCGTCCCGGTTCCGACGGAGGCGGGGACGGTCTCGGTCGACGAAGGAGTACGCCGGGGATCGACGGTCGAGAAGCTCGCCGGACTGAGGCCCGCCTTCGCCGAGGACGGCGTCATCCACGCCGGCAACTCGTCGCAGATCTCCGACGGCGCAGCGGCGTTGCTCGTCACGACCCCTGAGAAGGCTCGGGAACTCGGACTCCGCCCGCTGGTTCGGTATCGGGCGGGTGTCGTCGCCGGAGCCGACCCGGTGCTCATGCTGACCGGACCGATCCCCGCGACCGAGAAAGTCCTGGCGAAGGCCGGCGTCGCGCTCGGTGAGATCGGTGTCTTCGAGGTGAACGAGGCGTTCGCGTCGGTGCCGCTGGCCTGGCTGGCGGAGACAGGCGCGGACCCGGAGAAGCTGAACCCACTCGGCGGGGCGATCGCGCTCGGCCATCCTCTCGGTGGCTCCGGTGCCGTTCTGATGACCCGGATGATCCATCACATGAGGGACCAGGGTCTGCGCTTCGGGCTCCAGACCATGTGCGAGGGCGGCGGCACGGCCAACGCGACCGTCGTCGAGCTCGTCGGAGGGTAGCGGAGGTCGAGGAGCAGATTCCTGTGACATCGATCTCCGGATAAACCGAATGAGACGCTTGTCACAGGAGTGAAAGCGACCTAATGTGTGTTCAGTAGGTTGTCCTTCTACAACGAAGTGAGGGGCCTTGTCCCATCGGGCATACGACACTCTCCTCGCCAGAGGTGAGGACCGCCGGGAGCTGATCCTCAGCGTCGCCCAGCGGTTTCTGGCACGGAACGGGTGGCGGAGCACGAGTCTCGCTCAGATCGCCCGGGAAGCAGGATTGACCCCTGCCGGGCTTCTGCATCACTTCGATTCGAAGGACCAGTTGTTGCACGCGGTGCTCGATGCCCGAGACAACGACGACGACGCTCGTGTGGACCGGACGGGAGATCTCGTCGATCAGATCAGGAAGATTCCGAGACGTTTCGAGGAATCGCCCGAACTGGTCGGGATGTACGCAGTGCTCCTCATCGAGAACCTCGAACCGGATGCTCCCCTGCACGAACGCCTACGCGGGCGGTATCAGACGGCTCTCGACACGGTCGAAGCCGGAATCCGGCGTGGACAACGCGCCGGTCGATATCGAACGGATGTGGACCCGGCCATCAAAGCGGTGGAGATCGTCGCTTTCCTCAATGGAATGGAAACCTCATGGCTCCTCGATCGTTCGCTCCCACTGACCGCAATATTCGAGGACTTCATTCAGTCGCTCGAGCAACAGCTCATGCTCGTCGGCACAGCCTGAGACGGAGGGTCGCGATCGTCGCTCCCCGGGTCGCGGACGCCGTGCGTTACACCGGCGGATGGCTGTACGACCAGGTGGCAGCAGGCTGGGAAGTGGTGGTCGTCGTTCCGCAGAGTTCCGACCTGCGTCCCTTCGAGATCCTCGGTGCCTCGAAGGCTGTCGACCTCGAGTCGGCTCTGAGTTCTGCGTCCTACGGCCCGATGCCCGATACCGTTGCGGTCGCGGCCGACCTCTACGCCTCCGACGAGCGGATCCGGAACGGTGTGCTCGAGGTGCTGTCGGAGAATCCGGCCACGATCGCACTGTGGGGCGACACCGTTCCCTCCGAGCTCGACTCGCGGATCGTGCCGTTGCAGCACCGGCTGAGCCGAGCAGCGCAGGTCTTCAAGTCGCACGCGCTCGCCGCTGCGTCGGCGCCGGCCACGGCCGTCGGTCTCACCGAGTCCTTCCGGACCGGGGGCATCGACGCGGGCCGTATGCGGGGCGGTCTCCTCTCCATGGCCTGAGTGCTCCCGATCGTACGGCTGTGGCTCCGACTTCCCGGGAAGTCGGAGCCACAGCCGGAATTACAGCCGAAGGACAGCCGGGCCGGCACTCAGCGCGACATGTCGATGACGACCTTCCCGACCGCTCGCCCGTCCGCGACCCGGCGCAGTGCCTGCGCGGTGTCCTCGAGCGGATAGTCCGCGCCGATGTGCGGAACCGCCTTGCCGGAGACGAGGAGATCGACGAGTTCGTCCTCGTTCCGCCGGTATTCCTCGGCGTCGAGATCCTGAAATTGAAAGCCCATGATTCGGATTCCCTTGACGAGCACCAGATTCAGAGGGATTCGGGGGATCGACCCGGAAGCGTAACCGAGGGTGACGAAACGCCCGCCGCGACGGAGCGAACGCAGCGCCGGTTCCGAGAGATCCCCGCCCACCGGGTCGACCACGACGTCCGCGCCCTGCGGTAACGCGCTCTTCAGAGCCGGACGCAGGTCGCTCGCCCGGTGGTCGATCACGTGGGTTGCACCGCAGGAGGACGCTACCGCGAGCTTGTCGGGCGACGAGGCGACCGCGGTGACCGAAGCCCCGAGGACCACACCGAGTTGGACTGCCGCAAGACCGACTCCGCCGCCCGCGCCGAGCACGACGAGTTCCTCGCCCGGCTGCAGCCGCGCCACGGATCGGAGCGTGTGATAGGCCGTGCGGTGCGCCACCCCGAAGGATGCAGCGGTCCGATCGTCGATTCCGTCGGGAATCTTCTTCAGGGATGTCACGGGGGCGACGATCTCGTCGGCGAACGCTCCGACCAGCCCCGTGCCGGTGACCCGATCACCGACCGCGAACCCGGGTGTGCCGTCAGCGATTTCGACGACGGTGCCCGCGTACTCGCTGCCGGGAACGAAAGGTGGCGGCACACTGATCTGATATCTGTTCGCGACGATCAGCACGTCGGGGAAATTCACGGCGGCGGCCCCCACTCGCACCCTGGCGAAGCCGGATGCGAGTGGAGCCGAGGGTCGTTCCTCGATCCGAAGACCCTCGGGTTCGCCGTACTCCGTGCAGACGACGGCACGGACGGCGCTCATCCGCCCTGCCAGACCGGCGCCCGCTTCTCCATGAACGCGGCTGCGCCTTCCTTGGCGTCGTTGCTGGCGAAGACGACCGACTGCCAGTAGGACAGTCTTTCCTCGGCGCGCTCGGCATCGGACTGGGCGAGCCGGACAAGTTCTTTCACCGCCGACAGACCCAGCGGAGCGTTCGCCGCGATCCGCCGGGCGTAGTCGAGCGCGGTGTCCATCACCTGATCCGGTGCCACCACGGCGTTGATCAGCCCGAGGGCGTAACCGCGTTGCGCCGAGATGGGATCCCCTGTCAGGGTGAGTTCGAGGGCCGCCCCGACGGGGATGCGGGTGCCGATGGAGGTGCCGCCTCCGGCGGGGAAGAGTCCGCGCTTCACCTCGGGCAGGCCGAACTTCGCCTCGGAGGACGCCACGATGATGTCGGCGCCGAGGAGGAGTTCGAGCCCGCCCCCCACGGCACTGCCGTTGGCCGCACCGACGACCGGAACAGACAGTTCGCCCTTGGACAGCCGCGCATATCCGGCGGCTTCGGCGGAATCGGTGCCGATGTCCTCACCGGCGGCGAACGCCCGCAGATCCATGCCGGCGCAGAATGCCCGGTCGCCCGTGCCGGTGAGGACGATCACCCGGATCTCCGGATCCTCCTCTGCCCGAAGGGCCGCGGCGCCGATTCCGCGGAGCACGGCTCCGTTGAGGGCATTACGCGCCTCGGGCCGGTCGATGCGGAGGACGAGCACCGGTCCGTGCCGTTCCTCCACCAGTCCTTCCGCGACAGTCGTCATCGCAAACCCCTTCAGCCCTTGTAGTCCGTCGACTCGGCGAGGTCGGCCGCCGATTTCATGAGGTTGGTGATGACCGGTCCGTAGGACTGCAGCTTCGGGTCGTCCCCGGCCCGCTGGAAGCCCTGTTCGAGGACGATGGCGAGCTTCCACTTGGCGAGGATCAGGTAGTAGTCGATGTCGTCGACCTGGCGGCCGGAGACCTCGGCGTAGTGCGCGAGCATCTGCGCGCGACCGGGCATCCCGGTCAGGTCGACGTAGCTGACCGCACTGTCCTCGTTCGCACTCGTGTCCTCGGGCCAGTTCATGAGCATCCAGCCGAGATCGAGCTTCGGGTCGCCGACGGTACCCATCTCCCAGTCCACGAGTGCCGCGAGCTTCGCCGGGGCGCCGTGCTCGAACATCACATTGGCGAACTGGTAGTCGCCGTGCATCAGACCCGGGACGTAATCGAGCGGACGGTGGGTCTCGAGCCACTTCGTGGCGACGTCCATGCCCTCGATCTCACGGGCCTTGATCCGTTCGAAGAAGCGGGTCCACCGGCTCACCTGTCGGTCGTGGAAGCCGTCGGGACGTCCGAGATCGTGCAGGCCCTGCGCCTTCCAGTCCACCTTCGACAGCAGGGCGATGCCCTCGGCGAGCTGGTAGGCCAGGCCGGCTCGGGCATCGAGATCGGTGTCGAAGGGTGCGGGCCAGGTGCCGCGGTGATCCATCGGCGACCATCCGTCGACGTGGCCCATGAGGTAGAAGGAGCGGCCGAGGACGGACGTGTCCTCACATGCGGCAACGGCTTTCGTGTGCGGGACGTCGGTTCCGGCCAGTCCCTGGATGATGCGCCACTCGCGCATGATCCCGCCGTCGCGGTCGGCCGGTGCGCCGGGCGGAGGGATACGGATGACGCACGTGAAGTCGTCACGCGTGAGCTTGTAGATCTCGTTCTGTGTACCGCCGGAGAGGTATTTCGCGTCGAGGGGCGCGCCCTTGCCGGGCAGGCCCTGCTCGTCCATCCAGTCGGCGAGACGCTCGGTGTCGATCACAGGTTCCCCACTTCGAGTTCGATGTAGTCGGCGTACTTCTTCCGGGCTTCTTCCTGCTTCTTCGGGATCCACTGCGAGGGCCACATGTCGTCGACCGGGCTGTAGTCGCGGAGGACCTGCTTGGCGACGGTGGTCTTGTGCACCTCGGTCGGCCCGTCGGCCAGGCCCATCACCGCTGCCCCGTGGATCATTTTGAAGAACGGCATCTCGTTGGTGACGCCGAGCGCCCCGTGCACCTGCATGGCGCGCCACGCGATGTCGTGGAGCACGGTGGGCATGATGATCTTCGCCGTCGCGATGTCCTTGCGGACCTTCTTGTAGTCGTTGTACTTGTCGATCTTCCACGCTGTGTTGAGCACGAACAGACGGAACTGTGCGAGCTGCGCGTAGGAGTCGGCGATGTAACCCTGCACGGCCTGCTTGTCGGAGAGACGGCTGCCGGCCGTCTCGCGGCTGAGGGCACGCTCGCACATCATGTCCAGGGCCTTCTGGGCGAGGCCGATGGTGCGCATCGCGTGGTGGATGCGACCACCACCGAGTCGCACCTGCGCTGCTGCGAACGCCTGGCCCTCCTCGCCGAGGAGCGCTTCGGCGGGCACGCGCACGTTGTCGTAGTGGATGAGTGCGTGGGTGCCGTCGTTCATCGGTTCGCCGTAGAGGCCGACATTGCGCACGATGTTCACACCGGGTGTGTCGGTCGGGACGAGGAACATCGACGTGCCCTTGTACACGGGGACGTCGGGATCCGTCACGACCATGACGATGAGGAACTCGGCGGTCCGGGCGTTGGACGAGAAGAACTTCCACCCGTTGATGACCCAGTGGTCGCCGTCCTTGACCGCCCGGCAACGGAACTGGGCGGGATCTGCACCACCCTGCGGTTCGGTCATCGAGTACGAGGAGAACACCTCACCGTCGAGCAGGGGCTGCAGATAGCGCTCCTTCTGCTCGGGGGTGCCGAAGTGGGCGATGATCTCGGCGTTACCGGTATCGGGTGCCTGGCAACCGAACACGATCGGTGCCCACGACGAGCGCCCGAGGATCTCGTTCAGCAACGCCAGCTTGAGCTGTCCGTATCCCTGACCGCCGAGTTCGGGGCCGAGATGGGTGGCCCACAGGCCCTCTGCGCGGACCTTGTCCTTGAGCGGATCGATCGCCTCGCGGCGAAGTCCGTCGAGGGGGACGAACTGCTGGTGCTCCCATACGAGATCGAGCGGTTCGACCTCCTCGCGCACGAAGGCATCGGCCCAGTCCAGCTTCTTCTGGTACTCGGGCTCGGTTTCGAAGTCCCAGGCCATTGTGCCTCCCTTCCATTGGTGAGAATATCTATCTCGATACGAAGAACCTCATTCTTGCACGACCGAAGAGCAATGGGAACACCTACCGTCCGGAGGGCGCAGACATGAAGGCCGAAGACCTCTTCCACCTGGGGATCGTCACCGACGACCCTCGCGCCGCCCGGGACGAACTCTCGGCACTGCTCGGCTACGAGTGGGGACCACAGGTGGGCGGAGCCGTCGATGTGACGCTCCCGGACGGCGACCGGAGCGTCGATCTGCAGTGCTCCTATTCGGTCACCGAACCGCGGATCGAGATCGTCTCGGCCGTGCCCGACACACCCCTGTGGGCTGCGACCTCCGGTATCCACCACCTCGGGTACTGGTCGGACGATGTCGAGGGTGACTGCCGTCATCTCGAGAAGGAAGGATTCGTCGTCGAGGCCACCCGCGCGCTGCCCGGCGGCGGTATGTTCTTCGCATTCGCCCGCAGTCGACGGGGCGTGCTCGTCGAACTCGTCACCCGCACCGCCGAATCCGGACTGTCGCGGTGCTGGGCCACATCCTGATGACCGGAGAGGACTGCATGTCATGACCACGGTGGGGATCACGACCGGAGCGGGTCGCGGAATGGGATACGCGTGCGCGCAGCGCATGGTCGGGACGGTCGACGCCTTGCTGCTCGTCGACCTGGACGCCGACACCGTCGGTGTCACGGCCGACGAGCTGAACGGTGATCGGACGCGTGTCGAACCGTTCGTTCTCGATGTCACCGACGTCGACGGACTGGAGCGGCTGGCCGCACGCGTGGCGGAACTCGGGACGCTGCGATCGGTCGCACACGCTGCGGGTATCTCGCCGACCATGGCCGACTGGCGGCGGATCTTCGCCGTCGACCTCGTCGGCACCGCTCGGCTGGCCCAGGTTCTGCGTCCGCTCGCCACCGCAGGCACCGCGTCGGTCTACTTCGCGTCGATGGCGCCGAACATCGGCCGGATGCGGCCTTCGCCGGAAGAGGCCGCCGTGCTCGCGGATCCGCTTGCCGAGGACTTCCTCGACCGTCTCCGCGAGGTGGTGGGGGAGGCGCTCGAACATCCCGGCGTTGCCTATGCGTGGGCGAAATACGGTGTGCAGCAGTTCGCCCGCGAGGAAGCCGTGCGTCTCGGGGCCGTCGGCGCCCGTGCGTGCTCGGTCTCTCCCGGCATCATCGATACGCCGCAGGGCCGGCAGGAGGCGGATCACAGCGAGACGATGGGCGGCATGGTGCGAGCGACTCCGCTCGGGCGCGCGGGCAGGGCGGAGGAACTCGCCGCCGTCGTCGCATTCCTGCTGTCCGACGAGGCGAGTTTCGTCAACGGCACCGACGTGCTCGTCGACGGAGGTGTGGTCGCCTCGATCACGTCGGGAAGGGCGCGGGCGCAGAGTTCGTCGTGAACGTGACCCGGTGGGTGAATGCGATCGGCTACGGCCGCAGGCTGCGCAGGAACAGGTCCACGACGGCACCGACGTGGTCGTCGATGTTCTCCGGGTCGCGGACGATGCCGAACGACGCGAGGCGTGCCGGGCCACCGGATGCCATGCTCAGGAACAGTTCGGCGAGGGTGTCGGGATCGTCGGCGACGATGCTCCCTGTCGCCGCGTGCCGGCGCAGCAGGTCCACGACCTGTTTCTTGCGCGGCCAGTAACCCGGGCCGAGCGCCTTCCTGGCGATGTCCGGGTAGCGCGAGGCGTACGCGATGGCGACCTGTTGCAGCTTGATCATCGAGGGGTCGAGCGCGCGCCGGACGGCGGCCTCGGCGATGGCGGTGAGCGACGTGCCGAGGTCGTCGAAATCGGGGATCTCGGGTTCCGGCGACGGCCAGTCGGTGCGTTGCATCGCCCATCCGAGCACGGAGCGGAAGACGTCCTCCTTGGTCGGGAAGCGTGCGTACAGCGACGGTTTCGTCGTTCCGGCCGCGGCGGCGATGGCGTTCATCGTCGTGCCTTCGTAACCGTTCTCCAGGAACAGCCGGAGCGCGGATTCGCGTACCGCGTCGTCGAGTCGGCTCGCTTCCTCCCTGGTGGGGCGCCCGCCGCGCCGGCGTGTCTCGCTGCCGGGGTGGGTGGGGGTGTCGGCCGGGGTCATACAGGCGAGTGTGCCAAATCGTTCGGACTCTGGACAGAAAACTTTCCCTGTGGGTATGGTTACGGCACTTTCTTATCTATACCTCCCAGTCAAGTTATTGCGGTTTCGAACCCCGAGGGGCGGAGGGCACAGTGGCAGAAGCAACCCTGCAGGACGACGTCGTCGCGACGTTGGACGCGTATTTCCGGGAACGACGAGAGCAGGTCCCCGTACTCGCGCAGCGCGCGGAGGACCAGGGCATCACCGAGATCCGGTCGCGCGAGGACATGATCCCCCTGCTCTTCCCCCACACCACCTACAAGAGCTATCCCGACACGCTCATCGCGAAGGGCAGGTGGGAGCAGATGAACCGATGGCTCGGTTCGCTGTCGACCCGTCGCCTCGACGATGTGGACGTCTCGGAGGTCACCGACGTCGACGGCTGGATCGCCGCCCTCGAGAAGGCCGGTCACATGGTCTCGAGCTCGAGCGGAACGAGCGGAAAAGGATCCTTCCTCAACAAGTCCCAGCGCGATATCGACGTGAACAAGCAGAATCTGCTCGACTGCTTCACCGCCCTCGGCCTCCCGCCCGAGAATCGCTGGCACGTCATCCCCGTCGGCCCCGAGACGGGCCAGACCCAGCACAACGGGGTGCGCGATCTGATCATCGACTCCTTCTCCCGGCCGGATGCGCTCCCGCTGTTCGACGGCGCGCCGGCGGAAGGCTTCCACCGCTACATGGCCAGGCTCTCCGCGATGCGCCGCGCGATGGCCGACGGCACCGCTGCACCCGACGACATCGCCCGATTCGAAGCCGAATCCGCCGAACGCGCCGCACAGCAGGACCGCCGCCTGCACCATTTCGCCGACGAGATCATCGCGCACCGTTCGGAGGACATCCTCTTCAGTTCCCAGTTCCCCCAGCTGTTCCGCCTGTGCGAGATCCTGCGGGAGAAGGGAATCCAGGACGGCGACATCACGGGAAGCAATGCACTCACCAGCGGTGGCGGACTGAAGGGCACGAACCTTCCGGCCGACTACCAGGAGCAGATCTACCGGATCCTCAACATCGTTCCCGAACGCTTCCTGCACTACTACTCCATGCAGGAACTCAACAACCGCATGTTCAAATGTCCCGAGGAGGGGCGCTATCACGTCCCCGCGGAGATCGTGCTGTTCGTCCTCACCAAGGACGGCAGCGCACTCGCCGAACCGGACGGCAACCTCGTCGAGGGCCGTGCTGCCTTCGTGGACACCACCGTCGACGGCCGCTGGGGCGGAACGATCTCCGGTGACAGGATCACCGTCGACCTCGGACCGTGCCCGTGCGGGCGGGCCGGCGAGACCGTGATGCCGAACATCGTCCGCTATTCCGATCTCGGTGACGACGACAAGATCACCTGCGCCGGAACGATGGACGCCTACGTCCGCGGACTCACGGGAGAGTGACGAGATGACCACGACCGCACCGGCCCGGACCCGGATCAAGGTCCCGCACTTCGTCCGCGGCGAACTGATCTGGGGTGAGGACAGCGAATACCTCTCCCGCGACTTCGGGGTCCCCTTCGTCACACCGAAACTCGAATACAACGGCTTGTTCGCACCTCGCTCCGAGGTCGGGCCGGCCTTCGGCGTGCCGATCTCCGAGATCATCGACTTCCTCGTGGAGACGGCGAAGTATCTGACGCTGGCGAAAAACGAATACCTCCAGGAATCCCTCGAGATGACCGTCCAGGTGAGCGCACTGCCCCGGCGCATCATCGAGAACACCTTCGCGCGTCCCGGCCAGTTCCTCACCCGGCAAGCCCTCGAATACCGGCTCGAGCGCACGTTCGGCAGTCTCGACGTGCTCGACGGCTGGGCCGAGCGCACCGACCCGAACGGCAATGTGAGCCGTGTTCGCGCCTTCCCGCCACGACTGGTGCACATGATGGCCGGCAACTCGCCGAGCGCCGCCATGACGACGATTGCCGATGCCGCACTGACGAAGGGCGTCAATCTCTTCAAGATGCCCTCGGCCGATCCGTTCACCACAGTGGCGGTGCTGCGCACGATGGCGGATATCGCCCCCGGCCATCCCGTCCTGCGTTCGATGTCCGCGGTGTACTGGCGCGGTGGCGACGAGAAGGTGGAGAACATCCTCTACCGCTCCCAGTACTTCGACAAGCTCGTCGCGTGGGGTGGTGGCTCCGCTATCGAGAACGCCGCCCGCTATGCCGGACCGGGCTTCCAGCTGATCTCGTTCGATCCCAAGGTGTCGATGTCGATCGTCGGCCGCGAGGCCTTCGAGTCGGAGGAGACACTGCGCGAGGTCGCCGAACTGGCGGCGCTCGACGCGACGATCTTCAACCAGGACGCGTGCCTGGCAGCACGGCACATCTGTGTCGAGGGTGACGACGAGCAGGTCGACCGGTTCTGTGCCCTGCTTCACGAACGGCTCGGGGTGGACCGGGATTTCGCAGAAGCCGTCGGCCCGAAACCCGATGCGGAGATCCGTGACGCCGTGGAAGGCATGCGTTTCCTCGAACCGGACTACCGGGTGTGGGGACGATTCGACGGCAGCGGGCTGGTGGTCCGCTCTCCCGAGATGGTCGATTTCCACCCGACCAACAAGACCGTCAACGTCATCCCGATCTCCGCCCTGCACGAGGCCGCCTCCTACGCGACCGTCGCCACCCAGACGGTCGGTGTCTATCCCACGCACCGCAAGGAGGAGATCCGCGACCGTCTCGCCACTGCAGGTGTCCAGCGCATCGTGCGGCTCGGCAGTGCCTTGAAGGGCAGTATGGGCGGTCCGCACGACGGCATGTACCCCTTGCACCGTTTCGTCAACTGGGTGGTGGACGACGATGCCTGAGACGGTGGGTGGCGCTATGGATCAGCGGGTTCTGGGCTCGTCCGGTATCCGCGTGAGCGAATTGTGCCTCGGCGCGATGACCTTCGGGACGGAATGGGGTTTCGGGTCCGACGAAGCCGAATGCCGGCTCGTCTACGACGAATACCGCTCCGCCGGAGGTAACTTCGTCGACACCGCGAACAACTACACGAACGGCTCGAGCGAGGAGATGCTGGGCCGCTTCATCGCCTCCGAACGCGACGCCGTGGTGGTCAGCACCAAGTACACGCTCCCGACGGATCCGCACGACGCGAACTCCGGGGGCAGCAACCGCAAGAGCCTGCGTCGCAGCGTCGAGACGAGCCTGCGAAGGCTGGGCACCGACTATCTGGACGTCCTGTGGGTCCATGCCTGGGATCGGTGCACTCCCGAGGAAGAAATGCTGCGGGCACTCGACGATCTGGTGCGTTCGGGCACGGTGCTCTCGATCGGGATCTCGAACACGCCGGCCTGGGTGATCTCCAGGTCGAACGCCATCGCGGAGCTACGGGGGTGGACCTCGTTCTGCGCGGTGCAGGTCGAGTACTCGCTGCTCGCCCGGACACCCGAGCGGGAACTGCTGCCGATGGCCGGCCATCTCGGTCTTCCGGTGTACGCGTGGAGCCCCCTCGCCCGCGGAATCCTCGCGCGGCCGCACACCGACGAATCCCTCGCGGCTCTCCCTCTCCGAGCGCAGCAGATCGTGAAGGTGACCCGGGAGGTCGCCGACGAGATCGGTACCTCCAGCGCCCGCGTGGCACTCGCGTGGGTGCGCCGGCGTGGGCCGATGCTGTCGATCGGTGCCCGCACCGCCGAGCAGCTCCGCGACAATCTCGGTGTCCTGTCGCTGGATCTGGACGACGACCAGCTGGGGCGCCTCGAGGAGGCGTCGGCGATCTCGGCCGGATATCCGCACGACTTCCTGAATCGACGCCGGGAGATGTTCGAACCGGATGCACTGCCCCCCATGGCCGGTGCCGTGCACAACTCTCGCGGAAGGTGACCTCGTGGAGACACTGGACCATTGGATCGGCGGGATATCCGCGAAACCGGCCGGCGGCGACTATCTCGACGTCACCGATCCTGCGACCGGACGCACCGTCCGGCGGATCGCACGAGGGGACACCGGCGACGTCGATGCCGCCGTGCGTGCAGCTTCCGCAGCCGGGCCGCTGTGGCTGCAGATTCCCGCGCTCGACCGCGGTCGCCTGCTCGTCGGTCTCGCGCGCGCCATGCGAGACGATGCCCGGGCGCTCACCGCGCTCGAGGTCAGCGAGACCGGGAAACCGGAGAAGGTGGCGCTGGCCGAGGTCGAGAACTCCGCGACCTACTTCGAGTTCTACGGTGGCCTCGTGGGCATGCCGGTGGGGGAGACTCTCGACATCGCCCCCGACCAGCATGTCTACACCGTGCGCGAGCCCTACGGCGTGATCGGTGTCGTCACCCCGTGGAATCTTCCGCTGAACCAGTCGGCGCGGGCCTGCGCTCCCGCGCTGGCAGCAGGAAACACGGTGGTTCTCAAGCCGTCCGAGAACACATCGGCGTCGAGTGTGCGCCTCGCGTGTCTGGCGAGCGAGGTGGGATTCCCACCCGGCGTCCTCGGCGTCGTACTGGGCACCGGCGGGGAGGCCGGTGCCGCTCTCGTCCACCATCCCGAGGTGGCCAAGGTGGCGTTCACGGGCTCGGTACCGACGGGACGGGTGATCGGTGGTATCGCTGCCGATCGGATCGTGCCCGTGACGCTGGAACTCGGCGGCAAATCGGCGAACATCGTCTTCGCCGACGCCGACCTCGACGCGGCCGCTGCCGGTGCCGTGCAAGCGTTCACCGCGAACGCGGGCCAGGTGTGCTCGGCCGGTACGCGACTGCTCGTGCAGCGCGAGGTGCACGACCACCTCGTGCGACGAGTGGTCGACCGAGTGCTGGAACTGCGCGTCGGTGCCGATATGGGACCGATCATCACCCGGGATCAGTTCGAGAAGGTCCAGGGGTACTTCGAGGTCGCCGCGTCCGAAGGAGTCCGTACCGAGACGGGTGGCCGGGTCGCAGCGCTCGCCGAGGAGACCGGGGGATTCTTCGTCGAACCCACCGTCTACACCGGTGTGCACAACGACATGCGGATCGCGCGGGAGGAGATCTTCGGTCCGGTGCTCGTGGTGATCCCCTTCGACACCGTCGAAGACGCGGTGGCGATCGCGAACGACTCCGAATACGGTCTCGTAGCAGGCGTGTGGACTCGTGACGTCTCGCGTGCGCTCACCGTGAGCGGACGCCTGCGTACCGGCCAGGTATTCGTCAACACCTGGTCCACCGGTTCGGTGCAGACACCCTTCGGCGGATGGAAGAACAGCGGTTACGGACGTGAGAAGGGCGTCGAGGCGCTGCACCACTACGGTCAGGTCAAGTGCGTGACCGTCAAACTGGACTCGTCGCGGATGTGAATCCGCCGAAAGGGCAACGATGACACGACAGGTCGCACCGGATCATGCGGTGGAAGCGGCACACCGGACCATCTTCGAATCCGGGCTCGCGGTACGCCGCGAGATCCTCGGAGACGAGTACGTCGATGCGGCGTTGTCGCGCAACGCCGGCACCGACGGTGAAGGACTGCAGGAATACGTCAGCGAGTTCGTCTGGGGCGGTGTGTGGACGCGCGAGGGACTCGAACGCCGTGATCGATCTCTGGTGACCATCTCCCTCCTCATCGCGCTCGGACAGCACACCGAACTGGCCACCCACATCCGCACCGGACTGCGGAACGGGCTGACACGACAGGAGATCTCCGAGACGGTGGTTCATGCGACCGCGTACGTGGGTTGCCCGGCCGGTATTGCGGCGATGCGGGTCGTCCAGGAAGTGCTCACCGCCGAACTCGGCCCGTTGAGTGCGACGGAGACGGAGTCGCCGGCATGAACGAGCAGCAGAATCCGATCACGATCTCGTCGCTGGGGCATGTCGGTCTCGGTGCCATGGGCCGGCCCATCGCCCGGAACTTCGCACGCAACGGCCGCCGCATGGTCGTGCGTGACGCCGACCCGGCGTCGCAGCAGCGGTTCGTGGACGAGAATCCCGCCGTGGTCGGTGCCACGGGCTTCGCGGACTTCGCCGATTGCGATGTGGTCGTGCTGGTCCTGCCCACGAGCGACATCGTCGACTCGGTGGTGGTGTCGGACGACGGCCTGCTGCAGCACCTTCGGCCCGGATCGGTGATCGTCGACATGGGCTCGAGCGTGCCGACGCGCACGCAACGTCTCGCCGAGCTCGCCGCGGCGAAGGGGGTGAGCGTCGTCGACGCGCCGGTGAGTGGTGGTGTCGCGCGTGCGGAACAGGGGCAACTCGCCGTGATGGCCGGTGGTGATGCCGAGGTGGTCGACGGGGTGACGCCGCTACTGCGGGAGACGGGTAGCGAGATCATCCGGGTCGGGCCGGTCGGATCGGGTCATGCCGCCAAGGCGTTGAACAACCTCCTCGCGGCGAACAATGTGCTCGTCGCGGCGGAGGCATTGCTGGTCGGCAGGAAGTTCGGGATCGATCCGGCCACTCTGCTGGCGGTCCTCAACGCCGGCAGCGGACGCAACCAGGCGACGGAGACGAAGTACGAGAAGTTCGTGCTGTCACGCACCTTCGACTCGGGATTCGCGGCAGCGTTGATGCGCAAGGACATCGGTATCGCCCTCGACCTCGCGCACGATCAGGGCATCAGCCCTGTGCTGGGCGAGGCGATCGGCAAGGTGTGGAACGCCGCGGTCGAGGCACTGGAACCGGGCGTCGACCAGACCGCCGTGGTTCGGTATCTCGAGCACGCCCACGGAGTGTCGCTCGAAGACGGCTGATCCACCACTCGAGGAACTCCCCACAGGCCCGATGGGGAGTCCCGAGATGACGCTAGGGTGTGGATCCCTCGGACGTGCCGGCCGGGGGCGCAGGCCGGTCCGACTGTTCGCGTGTTCGCAGGAGTTCGGCATTGATCCGCTGAGCTTCGCTCAACTGGTCTTCGAGGATGATGATGCGGCAGGTGGCCTCGAGTGGCGTACCCCGATCGATGAGTTCGCGGGCGCGGGCAGCGATGCGGAGCTGGTAGCGGGAGTAGCGCCGGTGACCGCCCGAGGATCGCATCGGGGTCACCAGTTCCGCGGCGTCGAGACTGCGGAGAAACGCTTGGGTGACGCCGAGAAGCTCGGCGGCGCGGCCCATGCTGTATGCCGGGTAGTCGTCGTCGTCGAATTTGTCTTCCGGGCCGGTGGGGTTCGGTGTGACCGGGATGTGCTCGAAACCTTTCTCGTGTGAACAACTCTCGTGGAACGGGTAGGGCCCCGGCGCCTGCACAGGCGCCGGGGCTCGAGGACAACTACTCGGAGGGGGCGACGATCACGCCGGCCCCTTTACCTTCCCGCTTCTGGCGGGATACGCGATTGTGTGACAGCTAACCGTGTACCACCTCCTGGTTGGGAATCCTTGTTCGTCCCGGGCAGGTCGGTTCCGACCGCCCGGATGCGACACCGTCGGAGTCGCATGCCCTGCAACTTCCTTGTCCCTGCGCTACCGGGCCTGTCGACCGCCCGGTAGTGGCGGGACGCATCGAGTCTCGAGAAACATCGACACACCACTCGACGCGTCCCGCCCTACATACCAGTTCATCTCTGCTTGCAGGTAGTTCGTCCTCTACCTGCCGTCTCGGATCTCTGCTTTGCCTACGAAAGGAAGAATACAACGCCAAATGACGATTGTCTACAGTCGCGGCTGTAGATTTTCGGAACCCGTATTCACCGCAGCACGGTGCCGCCGTCCACGTTGACCACCTGTCCGTTGATCCACGCACCGTCGTCGGACATCAGGTAGGCGACCATGCTCGAGATGTCCGCGGCTTCACCGAGCCGCGTGCTGCGCGTACGCGCGAGCATGCCGGCCAGCAGTTCCGGTGCCGCTCCGTTGCGGATCTCGTCCGTGAGGATGAGGCCGGGGGTCACCGCGTTCGCCCTGATCCCCTCGCGTCCCCAGCGCGAGGCGACATGCCGCGCAAGGGCGTTGATCCCCGCCTTCGTCGCCGAATAGGCCGGGCGCTGCGGGTCGCCGGTGAACGAAGCGATGGAGGAGGTGTAGACGATCGTCCCGCCGCCTCGCTCGAGCAGTTTCGGCACGCAGTGGCGGGTGACGAGCATATGACCGCGCAGATTGACCGCGACCGTGCGATCCCAGATCTCGAGGTCGATGTCGACGACATCGGTGTCCTTCGTGACGGCGCCCATGTCGCCGGCATTGATGTGCACGGCGTCGAGCCCGCCGTACGTCTCGATCGTCGTCGCGACGAGCGCGCGAACGGATTCGTCGTCGGAGATGTCGAAACCGGCCGCAACCGCGCTGCCACCCGTCTCGGTGATCGCGGCGGCCGTACGCTCGGCACCCTCGTAATTCAGATCGCCGACCACTACGCGGGCGCCTTCACGAGCGAGACGCCGGGCGGAATCGGCACCGAGGCCCGTCGCGGCACCGGCTACCAGCACGACCTTGTCCTTCAGACCTTCCACGGAATGTCCTTTCGATTCGACGGGACGTCCAGGGATGAGCATTCGCGTACCCCGGTGGACGGAAGCTCGGTGTACGCTCGGTGTATCTGTCCTCTCGGGTACGCAATCACGGGAAACGAGGGCGCAGACGGCGTCCCGTGCGATGGAGCAGGACCACCACCCGGGACGCCTCGCCGGAGCGCCTACCGGGCGTGCGCGTCGATCGCCGTGTCCAGCACTCCGAGGTCTCCTCCGAGTTCCGACACGGCGGCACGCACCACCGCCACATCCTTGGTCAGGAATTCGCCGACAGCAGTGCGGAACTCCGAGACCGAGCCCCGCATGGCGATGTTCCCCATGACCTTGCACGACGAACTGCCGTGCGGTAGAGCCGAGAACAACGACGCCTCGTCCACGCCCAGTTGCCGCCCCAGTTCTGCGGCCTCGGCGAGCAAGCCGATCTCGGCCGCGAACAAGGCGTTGTTCACCAGCTTCACCTTCTGCCCGTGTCCGGCTGCCCCGACGTGCAGGACGGGATCGCCGTAACTCTTCAGCACGGGCGTCACGGCGGCGACGGCGTCGTCCGCCCCGCCGAGGAACAGGGTCAGGGCCCCGGCCGCGATGTCGTGCGGCCCTCCGCTGACCGCGGCGTCGATCACTGCGACCCCGTACGGTTCGGCCGCGACGGCGATGGTCTCCACCGTGCGCGGGCTGATCGTCGTGTGGACGACGAGCGCCGCACCCCGGGGCATGCGCTCGAGGACGCCGTCGTCGAGGCAGACTTCTCGCACCTGCTGGTCTGTGAACACACAGACGACGACGAGTTCGGCGTCCGTGCCGATACCCCCGACCTCGGGTACGGCGATCGCGCCGGCCTCCTGCACGGCTGCTCGCGACTCGTCGTGCCGCGCCAGCACATGCACCTCGTGCCCGCCGGCCACCAATCGCTCGACCATCGGCAATCCCATGCGCCCGGCACCGACGACATGCACACGGCTCATCGCGGATGTCCCATCGTCTCGAGTCCGGCGTCCGCCGTGGTGAACGTGATGCCCTCGGGAACACCCGCCGAGGCGGCGAGACCGGCCGCGAGACCGACGTCCTTCTTCAGCAGTTCCCCGGCATGACCGCCGATCCGGTCGAGACTGCCCCCGGCGGACACCACGCGTCCGAGCGCGAAGCTGTTCGCGGTGCCGTGGGAGACGACCTCACCGAGGCGTGCGGGATCGACGCCGAGTTCCGCGCCGAGGGCCAGAGTGTTCTCGGCGAGGGCCAGATTCGCGGTGAACAGCAGGTTGTTGAGCAGCTTGGTGACCAGGCCGGCTCCGAGATCGCCGACGTGCACCACGGGATTCCCGTAGGTGGAGAAGACCGGACGGCACCGCTCTACGATCTCGCTCTCGCCGCCGACCATCACGAGCAGCGTCCCTGCTGCCGCCCCCATTCCGCCGCCACTGACGGGGGCGTCGACGAGCGACACGCCACGTTCGGCCGCCGCGGTCGCGAGCTCACGGCAGGTGTCCGGATGGATCGTGCTGTGCACCGCGATGACACCGCCCTCGTTCATGCCCTCGAGGACGCCGTTCTCGCCGGTGATCACCTGCCTCACGTCGTCGTCGTTCACCACGCACAGGCACACGAGGTCGCTGGCCGCGGCGAGCTCGGCGGGCGACTGCGCGTACTTGGCGGCGGTATCGGCGTAGGGGGCGAGCGACTCCGGTCGGCGGGCCCAGAGCGTCAGCTCGTATCCCGATTCGACGATCCGGCGGGCCATCGGCCCACCCTGGCTTCCGAGTCCGATGAATCCGACACGCATCACAGTGCCTCCGAGCGGAATGGGCAGGTCATGGCCGGGGAACCTCCTGGAGTGCGATGCAGTCGTCGACGAATCCGAACACCGTCCGGTGATAGGCCGGACCGGCGTAACCGATACTGAGGTTGTGTCCGCCGCCGGGATGCAGGTGGACGGTCACGTTCGGCGCCGCGGTGAACATCGCGGCGACATCCTCGAGTGCCTGTGCGTCGTTGCGCCAGACCTTCTCGTGTTCGGCGGCGGTGAAGTGCACGGGCACGCGGACGTGCGCGGCGAGTGCGGGGAAGTCGTCGTCCGGCCAGCCGGCCGTGACATCGGCTTCGTAGCCCGGTGTGCGCGCGGCGATCACGGCGCCGCCGACGATGTCGGGCGGATACAGCTCGGCCGGCGTCCACAGCAGTTCCCCGACCCCACGCGCGTTCGCATACCGCTCCCGGGTGCCGAGGATGCCGGCGGCGAGGGCGTGGTGCTCGCGTCCGGTGCCGGACAGTTCGACACCCAGAATCTCCTCACGCCGGTTCTCGACGGCCATGCGTACCGTGAGCTCGCTTCCGACCGAATGGCCCCACAGGAACAGGCCCGCACCGCGAGGTGACGTACCGAGCAGGGCGTCGACCGTGCGGTAGGCCAGATCGACACGCACATCCGGAGCGCTCAGCTCTTCACGATGGGGTCGCGACGAGCCGTATCCGGGACGATCCGGGGCGATCACGGTGAATCCGTGTGCGACGGCCTCACGCATCATCGACAGTTCGGGGTGGCCGGGGCAGTCCCAGTAGGCCGCGCGGGCCGCGCCGCCGTGCAACGCCACGATCACGGCGCGTGGTTCGGGTGCTTCGGCGACCAGGGCGGACATCGGGATGCCCTCGACATCGACGACGCGGGCCACGGGTGAGACGTCTCCCGCGCCGCCGACGTGAGCCTCCTCGATCGGTGAGGACTGTGTGCGGGCGGTGCTCATGTGTCGCTCCGCAGCAGCATCGCGCTGCCGGGAGTGAGCCCGCCGCTGCTGACGACGGCAACGCGGGCATCGCGCACCTGGCGGTCACCGGCCTCGCCACGCAGCTGGGTGACGGCTTCGTGGACGAGGCCCATGCCGTGGGTGCGGCCGTGCGAGAGCTGCCCGCCGTGGGTGTTGAGGGGGAGGACGCCGTCGCGGGCGATGTTCCTGCCGCCGTCGAGGAAGTCCTTCGCTTCGCCGATCCCGCAGAAGCCGAGGGCTTCGATCCAGGACAACGCGTTGAAGGTGAAGCCGTCGTAGAGCTGTGCGACGTCGACGTTCTCGGGACGCAGCGACGTGCGGGTCCACAGGTGTGCGGCCGGTCCGAGGACCTGCGGTTCGTGGGTGAGGGTGCTCTGATCCCATTCGATGCGTTCGACGATCTGCGTGCCGACGGCCTCCACACGGACTGCCTTTCCGGGCAGATCCTTCACGGTGTCGGCGGCGGAGACGATGACGGCGACGGCGCCGTCGCACGGCACGTCGCAGTCGTACAGGCCGAACGGGGTGGTCACGGGCCGGGCCGACAGATAGTCGTCCATGGTCATGGGGTCGCGGTAGATCGCGCCCGGATTGAGTGCGGCGTTGGCACGCTGGTTCAACGCGATCCAGCCGAGCGTCTCCCGGGTGGTTCCGTAGCGGTGGAAGTGCCGCTGGGCGTTCTGCGCGAGGGTGTGCGCCGCGGAGACGCCTCCGAAGGGCACCATCCAGCTCGGTGTGCGTCCTCCGGGCGGCGTGATGTGGCCGGCCTTGACGAGTTCGTTGTAGGTCGATTCCCACAGGGTGCGGTAGCACAGCACGTGCCGGGCGAGGCCGCTCGCGACCGCGAGCATCGCGGCGATGACCGATCCGCTGGGCCCGGGTGTCTCGAGGCCGCCGTTGAACCAGGTCGGCCGCAGTCCCAGTGCGGATTCGACTGCTGCGATACCGCCTTCGCCGAAACCGACGGTCGGTCCTGCACCGGGATAGGTCGACAGGCCGTCGATGTCGTCCATCGTCAGGCCCGCGTCGGCGACGGCACGCTCGCACGCCTGCACGGTCAATGCGACCGGGTCGACCATGAGGCGACGCCCGATGTCCGACATGCCGATGCCGGTGATGGCGACCTTGTCCTCGAACTTGTCCGGCGTCGCGGGCGGGCGGATGTGGAAACGGATCTGTTCGGGGCGTATGTCGTCGACCGGAAGCGGAGCGGGAGGTCCCTGCTCGGCCACGGGACGGAAGAGGGGGAGCCAGACGTCGCCGTCCCGGTGGAAGACGACTTCCATGCGCATTCCGAGTTCGAGCTGTTCGGGATCGCATTCGATCGCGTTCGTCGTCAGGCGCACCCGAGAGTCCTCTTCGAGTGCGACCTGAGCGATGACGAACGGAGGAGGAAGGCCGGGCAGGCCGAAACGGTGGTTGACCGTGAAACCGATGAGGGTCGCGTAGCCGGAGACGACGCGCACTCCCATCCGCTTCTCCCGGCAGTAGCGGCAGACCGGTTGCGGCGGATGGATGAGAGACGAGCACGACTCGCATTCCTGTATCCGCAACCGGCCGTCCTCGCCGGAGGTCCAGAAGAACCTGTTCTGCAGGGTCAACTGGGGGAGAGGACGCCCGGACTTCTCCGCCGTCCCGTCCTTGTCCGCACGGTCGACCACCGTCGTGTCAGCCACTGTGTGCCGGTTTCCTTACTTCTGTGCCGTGATCGGAGCGGCGAGTTGCTGTTCGTCGATGATGACCTGCAGCTTCTCGAGCGTTTCGTCGAGGCCGGGGCCGAGGCGGGGGCCGGGAGTGAAGTTCGCCGGCAGGTGCCGCATGCCCTGGATGACGCCGATCGAGTCGTAGTGCACGGTGCCTTCCGGATCGCACGTGTAGTCCGGCATCCGGTCGAGCACGGCGAGCAGCATCCGCTTGAACACCATCCGGGCCAGGTTCGATCCGATGCACCGGTGCACACCGAGTCCGAAGCTGAAGTGGCGGTTGCCCTTACGCTCCATGTCGATGTTGTTGGGATCGTCGAACAGTTGCGGATCGCGATTGGCCATGGCCCACGACAGCCACAACCGCTCGCCTTCCTTGAACTGCGTTCCCTTGAACTCGCAGTCGGCGGAGAAGGTTCGTCCGTCGCCCGGTGTCGGGCTGAAGTAACGGAGGAACTCCTCGGTCGCACTGTCGAGCAGGGTGTCGCGCTCGTCGCTCAGACGCTGCCGCTCCTCCGGATGCTCGCCGAGCCACTCGAGTGCGTGCGAGGTCAGTGCCGTGGTGGTGTCGAAACCGCCACCGATCAGGAGGCTGAGGATGCCCAGCAGTTCCATGTCGTCGGGCTTCTCGCCGAGCACTTCGACGTCGGCGATGGCGTTGATCAGACCGGGGCGGGGATTCTCGCGGATCTCGAACAGGTTCGTGATCAGGTCGATACCCATGGTGCGGTGCAATTCGCTGACGCGGGCGACGTCGGGTGAGTCCGGCGGGGTGTAGATCGCGGCGTGGACCGGCTCGCAGTAGACCTCCCACTTCTTGATGGGCACACCGAGCATCGCGAGGGTGATGACGGCCGGCACGATGTTGGCCAGGTCGTCGATGAAATCGATCCGGCCGCTCTCGATCTTCTCGTCGATGCTGGCGCGGACCACCTCGTCGATGACCGGGATCCATTTCTGGACGGCCGCGGGGGAGAGATACGGGTTGAGCAGCGCGCGGAACTCGCGGTGCTCGGGGTCGTCCATCTCGAGAATGCCGCCGCGCACGCCGGATGCGCGCTCGGCGGTGGGAATCATGATGCCCTTGTAGCCTTTTCGAACGCCCTTGATGTCGTGGTCGTTCGAGACGTTGGGGGATCGGACGAGGTTGAACACCTCGTCGCTGCCGGCGGCGACCCAGTGGCCACCGTGGGTGTCGGACCATGCGACGGGGCACTTCGACTGCATTTCCTCGGTGATGTCGAGGAACCTGTCGCGGTAATCGGGTGCGTGGCGGTCGAATTGGTAGACCGGGGTGCGGTGGGTCTGGTCGGCAACGGTGTCGTCGACGCTCATGACTGTCCTCTCTGACGTTCCGAGTGAAGGGCTGATCGAAACGCTGATGGTCAGGAGATCTGGATGGCCTGTTCGGGGCAGGAACGTGCGGCTTCGCGCACGGCTTCCTCGAGGTGGGCGGGGACCTCGTCCACGACGGCGGTGGCGTGACCGTCGATTTCACTGAGTTCGAAGACGTCCGGTGCTGCCATGGCACACAGGGTGTGCCCCTGGCAACGCTCGGGATCGACTTTCACCTTCACGTTGTTCCTCCCGGTTGAGATGGTGAGTTTGTTCGGGCTGTAAACGTCCTCGTGTACGCCGGGCCCGTCCGTGCGGGGCGGACGGTCAGATATGGAAGTCGTACCACTTGAGGTAGCCGCCGCCGTCGACACGCATCTGCATGCCGGTGACGTACCGCGACTCGTCGGACGCGAGGAAGAGCACCATATTGCTCGAATCCTCGGGTTCGATGTACGGGATCGGCATGGCCTGCTGCACGCCGAAGGCCGGCTCGGCGTCCTGGCGCGTGGGGTGCTCGAGGTCGGGACGGAACGAGCGGTACATCGGCTCGCTCTGAAGCATGTCGGTGTTGCAGTTGGTGGGGTGCAGGACGTTCGCGCGGATCTTGCGGGGCGCGAGGTGCGTCGCGAGCGTGTGGATGAACTGGGTCAGTGCCCGCTTGGAGAACACGTAGGCGACACCGCCGAGATCCTTGCCGGGCTGATCGACCTTCGACACGTCCATGAGCGCGGCGGTGGATCCGGTCGCGATGATCGATGCGCCCTCGGACAGGTGGGGCAGCGCCGCGTGGACGGCGTTCATGGTGCCCACGAGGTTGGTGTCCACCACGTCGGCCCAGGCCTGGGTCTGCGGCTCGCCCTTCATGCCTGCGACACCGGCCTGTGCGACCACCACGTCCAGGCGGCCGAGTTCTGCGACGCCCCGTTCCACAGCCGCCTTCATCTGTGCTGCGTCACGGACATCGGCCTCGATGGCGACGATGCGTCGGCCTTCTTTCTCGACCAGACGAACCGTCTCCTCGAGGTCCTCGGAGGTGGCCATCGGGTATCCGATGGTGTCGATGTTCCTGCAGATGTCGACCGCGATGATGTCGGCACCTTCGGAGGCGAGCTTGACCGCGTGACTGCGGCCCTGACCCCGGGCGGCACCGGTGATGAAAGCGACCTTGCCTTCGACGCGTCCCACTGGATTGTCCTTTCGATCGGGTTCGGCGGATGAGATGTTCAGGTGTTGCGTCCGCCGTTGACCCCGAGGATCTGGCCGGTGATGTATCCGGCCTCTTCGGAGATCAGGAAGGAACAGGCGGCGGCGATGTCTTCGGGCCGGCCTGCACGGCGGACCGGGGTGCGCTGGATGTGCTCCTCGATGGTCCCGCCGAGCAGCCCTTTCTCTGCGGAGCGGTGCAACATCGGGGTCTCGACGAAGCCCGGGGGGACGGCGTTGACCGTGATGCCTGACGGGCCGTATTCGAGGGCGAGCGATTTCGTGAGTCCGTTCACGGCCGCCTTGGACGAGACGTAGGGGGCCATGAACTGCTGCCCGGACTGAGCGCTCGACGAGGAGATGTTGACGATGCGTCCCCAGCCGGCCTCGAGCATGTCGGGAAGTGCGGCCTGGACACAGTGGAAGACCCCGCCGAGGTTGACGTCGACGACCTTCTGCCAGGTGGCGAAGTCGATGTTGTGGAAGCGCTTGTAGAGCTCGAGTCCGGCTCCGTTGACGAGAATCGTTACGGGACCGAGTTGTTCGCGGACCTGCGCGAAGGCGTCATCGACCTGGGTGCGGTCGGACACGTCCACCTTGTACTCGAGTTCCCCGCCGGAAGGGTTGAGGTCGAGCACGGCGACCTGGTGTCCGTCCTTGCGGAGACGCTCGGCGATGGCCTTGCCGATGCCCGAGCTGCCTCCGGTGACGACCGCTGTCTTCACTGCCACGGTTCATCACCGACGATCGTGGTGCGCCGCATCAGTCGTTCCGACGACGGATCGTAGGGGAGCGCACGGTGCAGCATGCCGGTGTTGTCCCAGACGACGAGGTCGCCCACCTGCCACTCGTGCGAGTAGCAGAACTGCTCCTGTGTCGTCCAGGCGAGAAGTTCGTCGAGGAGCTCGCGGCTCTCCTCGGGACGCATGCCGACGATGTGATCGGCCGTGGCGCCGATGACGAGGGAACGCCGGCCGTCGCGGCGCTCCCACACGAGGGAGGACTCACGAGGGGGGAGGGCACGCCAGCGGGCGACCTGCTCCTCGGTGGGATCGGGGTAGACCAGGCGCTGTGCGGCCTCGAAGCTGTGCACGACGCGCAGGCCTTCGTAACGCTTCTTCTCGTGCTCGGGAAGATTCTCGTAGGCGGCGTAGGTGCTGGCGAATTCCGTTTGGCCACCGATCATTGCGACGTGGCGTGCGGTGAGGGTCGTCGCCTTCGCCGGTACCTCGTTGGTGGTGTCGTCGATGTGCCAGTGGAACGTTCCCTTGAGGTATTCGGCCGACGGTGTCTTCGCCGGGTCCAGTGAGACCGTGAAGATCTCCTGGCCCGGGGCGGGCATGACGACCTTGCCGAGTTTCCGGCTGAAGGCGAGCTGGGCCTCGTCGTCGAGTCCGATGCCCCGAACGAGAAGTACGCCACGCCATTTGAGTGCTTCGAGCAACTGGGCGACGACACGTTCGTCGTCGAGGCTGTCGGCACCGGTGACTTCCACTCCGAGGGCGGGGCTCAGGGCTGTAGTGCTGATCACAAGAATCTCCCTTCCGGTTGCGAGAACCATACTCTCAGGCAATTGTGCGCCGCAATACCGGGAAAATTGCCCGCGCGTGCTGTATCGAAGTGGCGGGCATCACTCACGGGGCTATCCCGCCGGCCTGCTACTTGCTAAAGTTCTCGCCAGACGAACATATTAATTCTCTGATCCGAGAATGCTATTTCCATACGACGCGAGGAGATGGGATGTCAGTGCAGGAGAACGGGGCCACCGCAGTGGCCGACGGTGCGGCCGCAGCCGGCGTGACGAAACGCCTGCTCATCGACGGAGAGCTGATCACGACGGAACGCACGTTCCCGTCCTACAATCCGGCCACCGGCGGACTGGTGGGCCACGCTCCCGATGCGGGCGTCGAGGAAGCCGACGCCGCCATCCGTGCAGCCCGGCGCGCCTTCGACACGACCACCTGGGCCACGGACGTCGAGTTCCGGATCGCGTGCCTCGACCAGCTCTACCAGGCCCTGCGCGACAACATCGAAGAACTGCGCGAGCTGACGATCGCCGAGGTCGGCGCTCCGCGCATCCTCACCCACGGCAATCAGCTCGATGCGCCGATCGAGATCGTGAAGTACTACGCGGATCTGCTGCGCAACACCGATTTCACCGAGGATCTCGGTGAGGTCGAATTCAGGGGGCAGCCGCACCGCCGCTGGGTGGAGAAGGAAGCGGCCGGTGTCGTCGCCGCGATCGTCGCCTACAACTACCCGACGCAGCTGGCCATGGCGAAGCTGCCGGCCGCGCTCGCCGCGGGCTGCACGATCGTGCTCAAGGGTGCGCCCGACACGCCCCTCGTGACGCAGGCCCTCGCCGAGATCATCGCCGAGCACACCGAAATTCCGGCCGGTGTCGTCAACATCATCTCCTCGTCGCAGGTCGCCCCCGGTGAGCTCATGACGACCCATCCGGACGTCGACGTGGTCACCTTCACCGGTTCGACACCGGTGGGCAAGAAGATCATGGCCGCGGCCGCGGACTCGCTCAAGAAGGTCTTCCTCGAGCTCGGCGGCAAGTCCGCACTCATCGTGCTCGAGGACGCCGACTTCTCCACCGCCGCGCAGTTCGCCGCCTTCAGCATCTGCTCCCACGCCGGACAGGGATGCGCGCTGACGACACGCCTGCTCGTGCCTCGCGACAAGCACGACGAGATCGTCGCCTACGTCGCAGGGATGATGCAGAACGTGCCCTTCGGCGACCCGTCGAACCCGAAGATGTACATGGGTCCGGTCATCAGCGAGAAGCAGCGCGAGAAGATCCACGCCATGGTCGAGCGTGCCGTCGCCGACGGCGCGACCCTCGTCACGGGTGGGGAGAAGGTCGATCCGGGCTGGTTCTACAAGCCCACCCTCCTCGCGAACGTCGACCCCGACAGCGAGATCGCGCAGGAGGAGGTCTTCGGGCCGGTGCTCGCCGTGATCCCCTTCGACGACGACGACGATGCCGTCCGCATCGCCAACAACTCCAAGTACGGTCTCTCGGGTGGCGTTCTCACCGCCGACGAGGAGCGCGGAATCGCGATCGGCCGCCGCATCCGCACCGGCACCTTCTCCGTGAACGGCGGCAACTACTTCAGCCCCGACGTGCCGTTCGGCGGCTACAAGCAGTCCGGCATCGGCCGCGAGATGGGCAAGGCCGGCCTCGAGGAGTTCCAGCAGCTCAAGGCGTTCTCCAAGGTCGTCTCATGAGGCCCCTGGAAGGGGTTCGGGTCGTCGAGGTCGCGATGTACGGTTTCGTTCCCTCGGCAGGTGCCGTCCTCGCCGAGTGGGGCGCCGACGTCATCAAGATCGAGCATGCCGTGACCGGTGACCCGCAGCGCGGCCTGCGGCAGACCGGAACTCTCCGCGTCGAGGGCGATCCCAATCCCAACGTCGAGCATGCCAACCGTGGCAAGCGCAGCCTGGGCCTGGACATCTCGATTCCCGAGGGGCGCGAGGTCCTGCTCGAGCTCGCTCGCACCGCCGATGTCTTCCTCACGAGCTTCCTGCCCAAGGTACGGACCAAGCTGCAGATCGACGTCGACGACATCCGTGCGGTCAACCCGAAGATCGTCTATGCGCGGGGAAGTGCTCTCGGCCCGCGCGGAATCGAGTCCGGCAAGGGCGGATACGACATGACGGCCTTCTGGGCGCGTGCCGGTGTCGCCGCGACGCTCACCCCGCCGGGCACCGACGGGATGATCGCGCCTCCCGGACCGGCCTTCGGCGACACGATCTCGGGCACGAATCTCGCCGGGGGCGTCGCCGCGGCGCTGTTCAAGCGCGAACGGACGGGCGAGCCCTCGGTGGTCGACGTCTCGCTGCTCAGCAGCGGTGTCTGGGCGATGGGCCACACCATCGCGCTCTCGGCGCATCTCGGGCAGCACATGGAAGCACCGAAGGTGGGCGGCCACGGAGCGCTGACCAATCCGCTCTCGGGTGTCTACGGCACCGCGGACGGACGGTACGTCTCGTTCGTGATGCTCCAGCCGGCACGGTTCTGGGCCGACGTGTGCACGCACATCGAGCGCCCCGATCTGATCGACGACCCGCGTTTCGCGGACGCCGAGTCGATCGCAGCGAACACCGCGGACGCCGTCGAGATACTCCGCGAGGTCATCGGCAGTCGTCCCCTCGCGGAGTGGACACAGCGCTTCGGAACCCTCGCCGGTCCGTGGGCGCCCATCCAGGACTCGCTGCAGGTCGTGAGCGACCCGCAGGTCCGGGACAACGAATATCTGGTCAAGGCAGGGGAACTCGAGCTCGTCGCGAATCCCGTGCAATTCGATGTCGCGCCGCCGCAGACCGGACCGGCACCGGAGTTCGCCGCCCAGACCGAGGAGATCCTGCAGGAGCTCGGCATGGACTGGGAGCGCATCATCGAGCTCAAGACAGCGGGCGCAGTCACCTAGTCGGGCTGCACCCGGTCCAGGGAGGGCTTATGCCATACATCGCATCGATCGGAACGTACCTGCCGTGCTGGGGTACTGCGGGGGCCAGGATCGCAGGTGACGACGAGGACGCCGTCACCCTCGCCGTCGAAGCCGGCCGCGCCGCCCTCGAATCGGGTGGAGCCGTCGAGTACGTCGTACTCGTCGGCCGGGACCTGCCGCTGACGGAGAGCAGCAACGCCGCGGTCCTGCTCGCCGGCCTCGGGCTAGATCCGGAACTCGAGGTGATCGAGCGACTCGGGGGCGCACCCGCCACTCTCGACGCCCTCGGTTCGGCGCGGCCCCGAACCCTGATCATCGGGGTGGACCTGAACTCGGCAGGGGCAGCGGCGGCGCTCACCTCCGATCGCGGACTCCAGGTGCGTACCGCCGCGCGGGTGTCGCGCAGCCTGCCGGTCCGCACGCGGAACGCCTCCGGTGACATCCACGACTACGGGGACCCGCGACTGCTCCGCAAACGGGGATATCTCGCCTCGCTCGCGACGGCCTGGGTGGACACCCCGGCCGTCGTGGCGGGTGTGCCGGCGAATCATGCGGCAGCGCTCGCGGCAGCACAGAGCATCGAGTTGCCGACGACCGGAGCCAGCTCGGCCGTCTTCGCCCTGGCCGCCATGGCGGAGGGTGGGCTGACCGGACCGTTGGTGGGCGTCGAGCAGGCGAGCCTGTCGGGTCTCACCGTCGCGGACGGGGCGGTCGACGTCCACAGGCGTGAGCGGCCTGCCCGGCCGGTACCCGATTCGGCACGGACCCACCCGGGCGAGATCCCGATCTCCCTGGCGGCCTACGAGCGGGCCTTCGAAGCGAAGGTGCGCTGGGAGGGCGGTCGCTTCCTCGACAGCGACCGGGTCGACTTCCCGCCCCGATACCGGGTCGGCGAGGACGGTTCGCTCGAGACCGGCTACACCTTGGTCGAACTGCCGCGCACCGGCACGGTCTACACCGAGGTCACCGTCCACGTACCGGTGCCGGGACTGCGGACCCCGTACTCGCTCGTTCTCGTCGAACTCGACGGGCTCGACGTCCGGGCACTGGTGCGGGTCACCGGCACCGCCGCCGGCAATGTCGGCATCGGCGATCGGGGGCGGCTGGTACTCCGGCGGATCGCGGTGCGCTCGGGTGTGCCGGATTACGGGTACGCCTTCGAACCCGATCCGGGTTCCGTGGACGAGGAGGAAGCGGCATGAGAAAGGTCGCGATCGTCGGCGCAGGGATGACTCCCTTCGCCGAACATTTCGCTCTCGGTATCCGGGACCTGCTTCCGATGGCCTACTCCGAGTGCGCTGCGAGTGTGGACAAGGGCATCGGCAAGTCGGACATCGACGCCGCATGGTTCGGGTCCATGGGAACGACGGACGGATTTCCGTCGGGGATACTCGCGGATACCCTGGGCCTGCACGACATCCCGGTGACGAGGGTCGAGAACTCCTGCGCGACCGGACACGACGCGATCCGCAATGCCGTGTACGGGATCGCCTCCGGTGCCTGCGACGTCGCGCTCGTCATGGGAGCCGACAAGCTCCGGGAGACGGCGTCGAAGGGGATGCTCTGGGAGTGGGAATCCATGACGCGCGACATGGCATGGGATTTCCCTCTCGGGCTCGCGCAGGCGGGTTTCGCCCTGCACATGCGCCGATATCTTCACGAGTCGCCGGCCACCCGCGAGCACATGGCGATGGTCGCGGTGAAGAATCACCGCAACGCACTGAACAATCCCAAGGCGTGCCGACGGTTCGAGTTGACGATCGAGGAGGTGCTCGCGGCCGAGACGGTGGTGACTCCCTTCGGCGTCTACGACTGTGCGCCGCAGAGCGACGGGGCGGCTGCGCTGATCCTGGTGGCGGAGGATGTCGTCGACCGCTACACCGACAGACCCGTCTGGATCCGCGGTACAGGAATCGGCTTCGATGCCGTGATGCACCAGCACAAGCGTGATCTCACCTCCTTCGCCGCGACCCGGCGCGCGGCGCGGCAGGCGTTCGGTGCCGCGGGACTGGAACCGTCGGACATCGACGTCGCCGAGATCCACGACTATTTCACGGGAATCGAGATCATCAGTTACGAGGACCTCGGATTCGCCGAACGTTACGAGGGTTTCAAACTGCTCGAGGCCGGGGCCACCGAAGTCGGTGGCGCAGTGCCGGTCAATCCCAGCGGTGGCCTCAACACGAAGGGGCATCCTCCCGGCGCGACCGGTGTGGCCCAGTGTGTCGAACTGTTCGAACAGCTCCGCGGGCAGGCGGCCAATCAGGTCGACGGTGCGCGAACAGGTCTCGCTCACAATGTCGGCGGGCCCACGGCGGTCGCCGCCGTGACGATCCTTCAGGGCCCCGGAACCTGAGCCTGCTCGTCGAGAACCCGTACGTCCACGCGACGTGCGGGTTCTCGTCTTTTCAGGGGCTGATTCGGCGCTGTGTCGAACAATCTGCAGCACTGCATTCAAATATCCTGCAGCGCTGCAAGATTGCCGTTCTGTATTCTTGGTAATTCGATTCCTGTTTCATGCAATCCGTATTGCCGTAGACACATGCAGCCTCTAATGTGTGGGGCATCACAGGTAGTGCACTTGATCGTGTTCTGCGTCGCCGTGATCCACGGCCTCGGTAGTACGACGAAAGTTGAGTCGGATGTTCCTCACAGTTTCGAAGAAGGTGGGTCGCAGCCTGCTGGTTGTCCTGCTGGTGACCATCGCGGTCGTCGGCCTGCTCGGTCTCGCACCCGGCTCCGTCGCCCAGGTCATCCTGGGGGAGAACGCGACTCCCGAGGCGGTCGCCGCACTCAACGCGCAGCTCGGCCTCGACGCACCCTTCTGGAGTCAGTACCTCGGGTGGCTGTCGGACGCCGTGCGCGGCGACCTCGGAACGTCGCCTCTCACCGGCCAGTCCGTCAGCGAGGCCATAGGTGAAAGGCTGCCGGTCACACTGCAACTCGCCGCGATGGGGCTGATCATCGCTCTGCTGATCGCGTTGGTCATGGGCGTGATCTCCGCGTCCCGCCCGGGCAGTGCCACCGACCGGGGCATGAACGCCCTGTCCGCAGTGTTCCTCTCGGTGCCCGCCTTCATCGCCGGCCCCGTGCTGATCTACTTCCTTGCGATCCAGCTCCAGATCTTCCCCGTGATGGGCTGGTCCCGGATCGGCGAAGGCCTCGGCGACAATCTGCGCAGCGCATTGCTTCCCGCGCTGGCGATCGCACTCACCGAGATCGCAGCTTTCCACCGTCTGCTCCGTACCGACCTCATCGGCACCCTGCGCGAGGATTTCGTCGCTGCGGCCCGCGCGAAGGGCATGCCCTCCTGGTACGTGATGTTCCGGCACGCGCTGAGGCCTTCGTCGTTCTCCCTCATCACGGTCGCCGGCATCAACCTCGGCCGGCTCATCGGAGGCACGGTGATCGTCGAAACACTGTTCGGGCTACCGGGTCTGGGCCAGCTCGTCGCCTCCTCCATCACGTCACGCGACGTGATCATGGTTCAAGGAGTCGTGGTCTTCATCGCGGTCGTGTACGTGGGCATCAACACCCTCGTCGACCTCAGCTACCAAGTGATCGACCCGCGGGTCAGGAAGGTGGTCGGAGCATGACCCAGGTCGCGCTCGAGAAGCAGGACGACGGGCAGGCGGCCGGCACGGTCGCGCAGAGCCTGCCGAAGGTGCCTGCCGCCCGGAAGACCCGCTCGGTGCTGGTCCACCTGTCGATCGCATGGCTGGTGCTCATCATCGGCGCAGCCGTCACCGCGAGTGTCCTTCCCCTCGCGCCGTACAACATTCCGATCGGTCCACCGCGGATCCCGCCGAGCTTCGACTCGTTCGACACGATCCTGGGTACGGACACCCTCGGCCGGTCGATCCTGTCCCGGGTCGTCTACGGCGCACAGGTATCGCTCGTGATCGGTGCCGTCGCCGGGCTGGTGGGATTCCTGATCGGATCGCTCTTCGGCATGATCGCCGGATACTTCGGCAAACGTGTCGACGCCGTCATCTCGCTCCTGGCCGATGCGATGCTCGCCTTCCCGCCGCTGATTCTGCTCCTGGCACTCGCCTCGATCCTCACCCCGAGCGTCCGGACCATCCTGTTCGGACTCGGCCTGCTGGCGATCCCGTCGTTCATCAGGCTCTCCCGCGCCAACACGCTCGCGTGGTCGTCTCGCGAGTTCGTCAGGGCCGCCAGGAACATGGGTGCCGGCAACGGTCGGATCCTGTTCCGCGAGATCATGCCCAACGTTCTCGCCCCGCTGGCGTCCTACATGCCGATCGTGATCGCGGCACTGATCGTCGCGGAAGGCTCGTTGAGCTTCCTCGGCCTGGGAATTCCTCCGCCGCAGCCGAGCTGGGGCGGAATGATCAACGACGGCAAGGACGCCATCGCCACCTCACCACACCTGGTGTTCGTGCCGGCGCTGGTCATCTTCTTCACGGTGTTCGCCCTCAATCAGGTGGGCGACCACCTCCGCACCAAATACGACCGCACGCTGCACGACTGAGGACGTCCCGAAGCCGAAGCCGGTCGTACCGGAAACCTCTCCGACGAAAGGTCGAGAATGATTCGACACAGAAGACTGTTCGCGGCCGCTGCGCTGGCCTGCTCCGCCGTCCTGGTACTGGGAGCATGCGGTTCCGGTGGTGCCGACACCGCCTCGGCTCAGGGAGCCGCGGAGGTCGGCGATCCCGTCGCCGGCGGTTCCGCGACCATCCTCCAGGCCGGTGAGCCCCGCTCACTCGATCCCGCTGCACTGTCCAACACCTGGGCGCATCAGCCGGTCCTGGGCAACGCGCTCTACGGCGAACTGATGATCACGAACAACGACACGTTCGAGGTCGAATACCGGATGGCGACGGACTTCTCGACCGAGGACGGCGGGAAGACCTTCACTCTCGCACTGCGGCCCGACCTGAAGTTCAGCGACGGCACACCGCTCGACGCGGCGGCCGTGAAGTTCAACTGGGACCGTCTCAAGGACCCGGCGCTGGCCTCGACGACGATCCGTCAGGCGTCGCAGATCGAATCCACCGAGGTCGTCGATCCGACCACTCTGCGCGTGACGATGGCCGGACCGAATCCGCAGTTCGCCCAGGCCATCGTCGCCGGTGCACTGAACTGGATCGCATCGCCGGCCGCCCTCGAGCAGGGACAGCAAGCATTCGACGAGAACCCGATCGGTGCAGGCCCGTTCACGCTCGTGAACTGGACCCGTCAGGACTCGATCCAGCTCGAGAAGAACGAATCCTACTGGGATGCACCGAAGCCCTATCTCGACGGACTCACGATCCGGACGGTGGCCGATTACAACCAGCGACTGAACGCAGCCACGACGGGGGCCGCGGACCTGTCCATGGAGTCGAGCTGGACGAGCCTCGAGCGTGCGGAGTCGGCGGGCCTTGCCACATCGGTGACCTCGACCGGTGGTGGACAGTTCGCCGCGATGAACTTCCGCAGGGCACCCTTCGACGACGAGCGGGCACGCCGAGCGGTATCCCTCGCAGTAGACCTCGATGCCGCGAACACCGTGGTGTACAACGGCGAGGGCGAGATTCCCCGCACGTTCTTCCCCGAGGATTCGCCCTACTACGCCGACATTCCGCTGTCCGAGACGAACACGGAGGAAGCGCAGAAGCTGTTCGACGAACTCGCTGCCGAAGGTAAGCCCGTCTCGTTCACCTACCTGGCCTACCCGACTGCGGAGGCACGCTCGCTCGGCGAAGCGATTCAGGCTCAGCTCGGCGCATTCGAGAATGTGGAGATGCGGGTCGAGGTGCTCGACTATCCGACGCTCACGGCGCGGGCGGGTGCGCGCGACTTCGACATGATCATCTCCTCGGCGATCACTCAGGATCCCGACTTCCCGCTCTCGATCGCGTTCAACTCTGCTTCGACGGGCAACTTCACCGGGATCAACGATCCCGAACTCGATGCGGCTCTCGAGCGCGGCAGGTTCGGCGCGACCGTCGAGGAACGCAAGGAGGCGTACGACGTCGTCCAGCAGCGCCTCGCCGATCAGGTGGTGGGTCTCTGGTACGTCCGGGCCACCCCCTCGGTCGCCTATTCGAAGGATCTGCAGGGCGTGCAGCTGTACACCCTGGGATCGCCGATGCCGGCCGAATTCTGGATCAGCAACTAGCCCACACGACGGAAGGGGCCGGCTCACCGTGACTGCTCAGCCGATTCTCGAAGTGAGAAATCTCCGTGCCTACATCGGCACGCCACGAGGCACCGTCCACGCCGTGGACGACGTGTCGTTCGATCTGGACTCCGGACAGGCACTGGGCATCGTCGGTGAGTCCGGCTCCGGTAAGTCGGTCATGGCTCGGGCGATCATGGGGCTCATGCCGCCCCGCTCGGGCCGATCCGGTTCGGTGACCTTCCAGGGCCGCGACCTGCTCGCCCTGACCAAGAAGGAGAAGCTCGAGATCTGGGGCAAGCAGATCGCGATGGTCTTCCAGGATCCGGGCCGGTCGCTCAACCCGGTGGTCCGTGTCGAGCGACAGCTCACCGAGGGAATGCGCCGGCATCTCGGCGTCGGGCGTTCCGAAGCGCGCACCCGGGCGCTGAAGCTCCTCGAGGAGGTCGGGGTTCCCGACCCGGAACGACGCCTGCGCAACTATCCGCACGAGATGTCCGGCGGGATGCGCCAGCGTGTGATGATCGCGATCGCCCTGGCGTGCGAACCCGACCTCCTCATCGCCGACGAACCGACGACCGCGCTGGACGTGACGATCCAACGGCAGATCCTGGATCTGCTGCGGCGCGTCCAGCGCGACCGCGGAATGTCGATGATGCTCATCAGCCACGACCTCGCGGTGGTGGCAGGTCGCACCGACCGGGTCTCGGTCATGTACGCCGGGCGACTCGCCGAGGTCGGTTCCACCCGCGAGGTGTTCGAACAGCCGATGCACCGCTACACCCACGCGCTGCTCGGGGCGACGCCGACCATCGATCATGTGCGGCACGCACCGCTGCGGGTGATCGGGGGATCGCTGCCCGACCCGACCTCACCCCCCGAGGGCTGCCGGTTCGCCCCGCGATGCACTCACGCGTCGGACGAATGCCACACCACGCCGCCCCCGCTCGAGTCCGTGGGCGTCGATCATCACGTTGCGTGTCTGAGCCCGGTGACCGTTCCGGTCGGGGCCGTTTCCGGAGGTGAATCCCATGGCCGGTAGTGGTGCCACTCATCTGCGAGGTGACGAAGCCCTGCTCAGTGTGCAGGATCTGGTGGTCGAATATCCCACCGACAACGGCACGGTGCAGGCGGTCTCGAAGATCAGTTTCGACATACTGCCCGGCGAAACCCTCGGCATCGTCGGCGAATCCGGATGCGGGAAGTCGACGACCGGTCGTGCCGTCCTGCGTCTGGACCGCATCACCTCCGGGCGGATCCGGTTCGGTGACGAGTGGATCGAGCAGGCGAACGAGAACCGCATGCGCTCGCTCCGGCGCGACATGCAGATGATCTTCCAGGACCCGGTCGCGTCGCTCAATCCGCGCCGGTCGGTCGCCGACATCGTGGTCGAAGGCCTGACTGTCGCGAAAGTTCCCGCGAAGGAACGAGAGGCGACGTCGGTGTCGGTTCTCGAACAGGTCGGCCTGCCGGGCGAGAGATTCGCCGGCATGCTGCCCCGGCAGTTGTCCGGGGGGCAGGCGCAGCGCGTCGCCATCGCCCGGGCTCTCGCCCTGAATCCCCGTCTGCTCATCTGCGACGAGCCGGTCTCGGCTCTCGACGTGTCGGTGCAGGCCCAGATCCTCAATCTGATCGAGGAACTCAAGGCGGAATTCGACCTCACCGTCGTGTTCATCGCCCACGATCTCGGTGTCGTGCGCACGGTCAGTGACAAGGTCATGGTCATGTACCTCGGCAAGGTCTGCGAATTCGGCGACTCCATCGAGATGTACGACGATCCGGCGCATCCCTACACCCGGGCACTGCTCGACTCGGTGCCCCTGACCGACCCGGAGAAGGGTTTCGCCGGACCACCTCTGGCCGGGGACGTGCCGTCGCCGCTCGCTCCTCCCACGGGGTGCCGGTTCCGCACTCGCTGCCCGATGGCGCAGGAGCGGTGCGCGGAGGAAGAACCCGAGATGCGCGAGGTCCGGCCGGGACAGTACGCGGCGTGCCACTTCCCGCTGCCGTCCGTCACGGGACGCGATCTCGCCGAGTCGGCCGCGGTCGGCGCGGATGAGGACGCGGAGACCCTGCGATCGGCCGCTGTCTAGTTCGATCGGCAGAAGCCAAGCGACTGTTCGACGAACTCGCCGGGGACACGCCTGTCTCGTTCACCTTCCTGTCGTATCCCACCATCGGCACCTGGACCACCGGCGAGACCATCGCGGCGCAACGCGGCGCCGCCCTCGATCGGGAGGCCTGTCGGAGTCGATGGACGAACGCCAGGAGATATACGCGTAGGCGGAGAAGCGGACCGTCGAGCTCACGCCCGCGATCTTTCACATCGCTCCTCCGGCCGTGACGGCACGCCCGAGGTGCAGGGAATCGAGTCAGGAGAGTCCGGAGTGGACGAAACGTCGACGGCAGGCTTCGCCGGCCGCACGATCTGGGTACTGGTGTTCGCGGGCATCGTCACGACGGTGATGTCGACGCTGGTCATCCCCCTGCTCGGTGAACTGCCGGAGTTGCTCGGGACCAGCCCGTCCAATGCCTCGTGGGTGGTCACGGTGACGTTGCTCTCCGGCGCCGTCGCGACACCGGTGACCGGGCGGCTGGGTGACATGTACGGTGCCCGGCGGATGCTGCTCGTGTGCACCATCCCGCTCATCGCGGGGTCGTTCCTGTGTGCACTGTCGTCGTCGCTGTTGCCCATGCTCGTCGGTCGTGCCCTGCAGGGCGCCGGGTTCGGGATCGTTCCCCTCGGGATCAGCGCGCTGCGTTCCCTCGTGCCACCCGAGCGTCTCGGTTCGGCCATCGCGCTGATGAGTTCGTCACTGGGGATCGGGGGAGCGCTCGGTCTGCCCCTTGCCGCGGCAGTCGTGCAGTTCACGAACTGGCGCGTGTTGTTCTGGGGGGTCGGAATCCTCAGTGTGCTCGTTGCGGTGCTCATCGCCTGGCTCGTGCGGGACACCCCGGTGCCGGAGAAGACGGGAGGTTTCGACGTCTTCGGCGCACTCGGTCTCTCGCTCGCCTTGGTCGCGGTGCTGCTGGCGGTGTCCAAGGGTGGCGACTGGGGGTGGACCAGCGCGACGGTCCTGACCTTGTTCGCCGTCTCGGTCGTCGTGTTCCTGGTGTGGGGTCGATGGGAACTGAGAGCGGCGGCGCCCCTCGTCGATCTTCGTGTCGCAAGGGGAAATCGGATATTGGTCACCAACATCGTCGCGACGCTGATCGGCTTCTCGATGTACTTCCAGGCACTGCTGGTTCCCCAGATCCGGATGCTGCCCGAAGCGACGGGCTACGGGCTGGGGCAGTCGATGCTGGTCATGGGATTGTGGTGCGCGCCGGCCGGGCTGCTCATGATGGCGGTGTCGCCGGTGGGCGCCAGACTGACGACGATCCGTGGACCCCGTACCACCCTGTGGGTCGGATGTCTGATGATGGCCGTGTCGTACGCCTCCTCGGTGTTCCTGATGGATTCGACGTGGGGCCTGATGGCGATCACGTGTGTCATCGCGGCCGGTATAGGTCTGGCGTACGGAGCCATTCCCACGTTGATCATGGGAGCGGTGCCGCAGGACCGGATCTCGTCGGCCAACAGTGTCAACACCTTGTTGCGCTCGGTCGGGGGAACGGCATCGGCCGCGGTCGCGGGAGTGGTGCTCGCGCAGATGAGTGTCGGCTTCGCAGGAACCGAGGTGCCCACGGAGAGCGGATTCCTGACGGGGATGCTGATCGGTGCGGCGAGCGCGCTGCTCGCGGCCGCGGTGACCATGGCCCTCCGCACCGGGGACCGTGCGGACAGCGGAAGTGCCCGGCCTGTCGCGTCGAGTTCTGTCCGGTGAGGAATTCCGCCTCGTCAACGGCGGGACAATGCGGTGGGGTGCGGCTCGGTGTCGATTCCCGGGATACCGCGTCCACGCAGCGACGCACCCGCGGTCTCGACCACGAAGTAGAGCGCGATCAGACCGATCACGCACGCCCCCATCATGTAGAAGGCCGGCACGAGATCGTTGCCGGTGCGCTCGACCAGCCACTCGTTGACGGCCGGCGCCGTCCCGCCGAAGAGCGACGTCGCGACGTTGTACGAGATCGCGAATCCGGCGAACCGGACGTGCGTGGGGAACATCGCGGGGAAGGTCGCCGAGATGGTCGACAACTGCAGGACGTACAGCAGTCCGAGGACGGTGAACCCGACGATCGCCCACCCGAAACCGGCCGTCATCAGCATGTACATCGGGATGGCGAGGACGAACAGGCCGCCCAGCGACATCGCCCACAGGGGTTTGCGCCCGATGCGGTCCGACAACGCGCCCGCGAACGGGATGACGGCCATCATCGAGAGCTGGCCGATCACCACCAGGAACAGCGACGCCGTACTCGTCAGGCCGATCCGATTCTCGAGATAGGTGGGCATGTAGCTGAGCAAGGTGTAGTTGCACACGTTCAGCGCGATGACCAGACCCATCAGCGTGACGATCGGCCGCCAGTACTTGGTGAGGAGATCCTTGAACTCGGCTCCGATGCTGGCCTCTTCGCCGTGCTCCTGCTCGAGTTCCCGGAAGACCGGAGACTCGTCCAGTTTCGTGCGCAGGTAGAGGCCGACGAGTGCGAGCGGGCCGGCCACGAAGAACGGGAGGCGCCAGCCCCAGGTCGCCATGAACGCGTCCGTCGACACCAGATCGATCGCCAGGACGAGAAGCGCCCCGGCCGAGAAGCCGCCCAGGGTACCGAATTCGAGGAAACTGCCGTAGAAGCCGCGCTTGCGGTCGGGAGAGTATTCCGCCATGAAGGTCGCCGCACCGCCGTACTCGCCGCCGGTGGAGAAGCCCTGGATCATCCGGAGCAACACCAGCAGCACCGGTGCCCAGAACCCGATCGATTCGTAGGACGGAACGGCGCCGAGCAGCACCGTCGAGCCACCCATCAGCAGGATGGTCAGTGCCAGGATCTGGCGGCGGCCCAGCCGGTCGCCGAGTGGGCCCCACACGAAGCCACCCAGCGGTCGCATCAGGAACGAGATCGCGAAGACACCCAGCGTGAGCAGGGTCGCGGATTCGAGGTCACCGGGAAAGAACGAATCGGCGATGTAGGTGGCGGTGTAGGCGTAGACACCGTAGTCGAACCACTCGGTGAAATTGCCCATGGCGGACGCACCGATGGCACGTCGGACCTGCTCAGGGGGCGCAGAACTGGACTCGGGCGCTGGGTCTACGGAACCGGTTTTCACGGGCGTGCCCTTCGATCGGGATCGATGCCCGGTCGTTTACCCGCGTGGGCGGACCGTGAAACCGCTCCCGGCGACGTTTCCCCGGGGCCGGATCAGGCGGAGAGTTGGCTGAGCGGATGCGTCGACGACGCGTAACGCGCACGGTCGCGGCCGGTCGCGGAACGGATGTCGACGGTGCTGAGCCGTTCGTCGCAGATCTGCACGAGTTGCTCGAGAATCTGCGGGTCGAGCTGGTTCCACCGGTGCTTGGTCAGCAGGCGGCGCAGGCGGTGGAAGTACTCCTCCGGAGTGATGCCGAAGGCCACGAAGATGTCCTCGTCCGGCCCGCCGTTCCAATGCCGCCACTTCACGGCGAAAGCGAGCATTGCAGCTTCGTCTGTCATGACGGCGCTCCTGTCGATTGTCGGGTATGTCAGCGGAGAAGTTCTTTGACGACTTTGCCGGTGGCGTTCACCGGCAGCGCGTCGACGAAGTCGACGACACGCGGAACCTTGAACCCGGCCATGCGTGTCCGGCTCCAGGCGATCAGGTCCTCGGCCGGGATCGGGGCCGAGGAGACGACGAACGCTTTTCCCACCTGGCCGAGGCGCTCGTCGGGGATGCCGATCACGGCCACCTGGTCGACAGCCGGATGCTCGAGCAGGAAACCTTCGATTTCGGCGGGATAGGCGTTGAACCCGCCGACGACGAACATGTCCTTCTTGCGTCCGATGATGCGGAGGTGACCATCGGGATCGAGTTCGCCGAGGTCGCCGGTGTGGAGCCAGCCGTCGGGGTCGACAGCCTCGGCGGTGGCCTGCGGGTCGTCGAGATAACCCTGCATCACGTTGTATCCACGGATGAGTACCTCGCCGTCGTCGGCGATTCTCACTTCTACTCCGTCGCAGGGTGTTCCGACGGTAGTGGCGATCTGCTCGAAGGTGTCGCCGGGCCGCGATGCGGTTGCGGTGCCGGCCTCGCTCAGACCGTATCCCGTCATGATCGTCTCGAACGGCAGTTCGTTCCGGATACGCCGGATCAGGTCGACGGGGATGTCGGCCGAACCGGTCACCGCGGCGCGCAATGACGACAGGTCGTGCGTTCCGCGTCGCTGCGCGGCAAGGAGCGCGTGGTAGAGGGTGGGCGGTCCGGGCAACATGGTCACACTCTCGCGCTCGATCAGATCGAGAACGGTGTCCGTCTCGAAGACCGGGACGGGGAGGACGGTCGCGCCGCGGATGAACGAGGCGACGAGTCCGGCCTTGTAGCCGAACATGTGGAAGAAGGGGTTGACGATCATATAGCGGTCCCCACGGCGCAGATCGGCGAGATCGCACCATTCGGCGAACATCCGGAGCGTCTGAGCGTGGTTCATCATCACACCCTTGGGACGTCCGGTGGTGCCCGAGGTGTACATGATGTCGGCGATGTCCTCCCCGTTGATTCTCCGGGCGAACGGGTTTCCGCTCTCGAGGAAGCCGGACCCCAGGTCGATCCGCGGAACACCTGCCGGTACCGCGTACTCCTGGTCGAGGAAGCCGTCCTGGACGAGGGTCAGTTTCGCGTCGCTGCGCCGGATGATGTCGCCCGCCTCGTCCTCCCGGTAGCGGGTGTTCACCGGGACGAGGATCCCGCCCGCCGCGAGCGACCCGAAGGCCGCGACGATCCACGCAGCGGAGTTGGGTGCCCAGATCGCGACCCGATCACCCTTGCCGATGCCGGCTTCGGCGAACGAACCTGCGGCACAGCGGATCCGGTCGGAAAGATCGGTGAAGGAGATCCGGAGGTCCCCGTCGACGACCGCTTCGGCATCACCGAAGCGGTCGCCGGCGCTGAGGACCATCTCGGGGATGGTCCGCCAGTTCATACCTTGAGGAGCCGCGCGAGATTTCCGCCCATGACCAGCTTCTGGTCCTCGAAGGGCAGGTGCTGGATGTGATCGATGTAGGTGGTCGGCTCGGCCAGGCCCTCGGGGTGCGGGTAGTCGGAACCGAACAGCACGCGCTCGGCGCCGATGAGGGCGGTGAGCTTGCTGAAATCCTCTTCCCAGAAGGGGCTGACGTGGATGCTCTTCTTGATGGCGGCGACCGGGTCCTGCATGCCGAAGCCCTCGGGTGCCTTCTTGTAGACGTCGGCGAGGGTCTGGAGGACGTGCGGGAGCCAGGACGCGCCGTTCTCGATGACGGCGATCCGCAGTTCCGGGAAACGGAAGAGAGCTCCGTGGCATACCCACGACGCCACCGCGTCCTGGATGGGGCGCCACTCGCTGACCATGCGGAAGGCGTTGGTGACGAAGGGAAGCATCTCCTCGCCGGTGCCGTCCCACTCCTGGTTGTAGCGGGCGTAACCGCTGTCGGAGGAATGCTGGGTGACCAGTACGTCCAGCTCGACCACGCGCTTCCAGAACGGGTCGAACTCGGGGAGCGCGAACGAGCGCGGTCCCTTGTAGCCGGGGACCGGTGCCGGGCGCACGAGGATGGCCTTCGCCCCGCGCTCGACGCACCACTCCAACTCCTCGATCGCCTTCTCGACGATGGGGAGACTGATGACGGGAACGGTGAAGATGCGGTCCTTGTAGTTGAATCCCCAGGTCTCGTACAGCCACTGGTTGAGCGAGTGGACGACCGCGTGGATCAGCTCGGGGTTGTCGCGCATGCGCTCCTCGACGAGGCTGGCCAGCGTCGGGAACATCAGGGTGCGGTCGATCTGGAGCTCGTCCATGAGCTCGAGGCGCGCGGCGGGATCGCGGAAGGCCGGGATCGACTTCATCGGCTTTCCGAAGATCTCCCGCTTGCTCTTGCCCTCGGGATTGCCGTTCTTGAAGTAGTCCTCCATCGCACCCGGGCGGGCGACGACCTCGAAGGTCGGGTTGGGGATGTACTCACTGATCTGGCCACGTATCGCGATCTTCGTGCGGCCGTCGACCTGCACGTACTTGATGGCGCCCTTGTACTTGTCCGGGAGGAACTTGGTGAGAGCTTCCTCGGTCTCGTACAGGTGGTTGTCCGCATCGAACAACGGGTACGGCAATTCTTTCGCGGGCATCGAATCCTCCTTCTCCTGTTGCGAGAATACTATTCTCATAGTTGAGCGGTCGCAATATCCTGACGCACGCGGAACTTCTGGATCTTGCCGCTGGCCGTGCGCGGGAAGTCGTCGACGCGGTGCAGCTCCTCGGGCCACTTCTGCTTGGCGATGCCCGCCTGCAGGAAGTGCGCGCGCACGTCGTCGAGCGTCGGCATCGGGTGACCGGGGCGCAGGCGCAGGACCGCGGCCGCGTGTTCACCGAGACGTTCGTCCGGCGCCGACACCACGGCTGCCTCGGCGACCGCGGGCAGCGTCAGCAGGACCTCCTCGACCTCGAGGGCGCTGATGTTCTCCCCGCCCCGGATGATGAAATCGGCCTTGCGGTCGGTGATGGTGAGGAAGCCGTCGTCGTCGACCACCGCGACGTCCCCGGTGTGGTACCAGCCCTCCTCGTCGAAGGCCCGGGCGGTGAGTTCGGGGTCGGTGTAGCCCATGCACAGATCCGGACCACGGCTGAGGATCTCTCCGTCCTCCCCGATGCGGACCTCCACGCCGGGACACGCACTGCCGTCGGTGAACAGCCGCTTCTCGACCGGATCGGTGACGAGTGAACTCGTGATGGACGGATGTTCGGTGCTGCCGTACGCGCGGAAGACCGTGATACCCAGATCGTCGAGCCGGCGCGTGACTGCCGCAGGCACGGTCGAACCCCCGAGGCCGGCGTACTTCATGTACCGCAGGTGACGGTCGGGATCGAAGTTCGGATGATCGAGCAGGCTGGTGATGAAATATGTTGCCCCACCGCCGATGACGAGGCCATCGCTCTCCATCAGTTCGATCGCGCGAGCCGGATCCCAGACGTCGAGCAGATTGATGGGGGTGTGGTCGAGGACGGGAATGAGGAAGGCGTTGACCATGCCGATGAAGTGCCCGACGGGAGCGCCCGTGAGCTGCACGCCGCGGTCGGCGGGATAGCGTTCGGCCAGCTGCCTCGTCTCGAATCCGAGCGTGCGGTGCGTGTGGATCACGCCCTTCGGGTTGCTCGTCGTGCCGGAGGTGAACGCCAGCAGCGCGGGCTGCGAAGCGTCGACGGGGAGAACGCCTTCGAAGGGGGCGTCGTCGAGGAGGTCGTCGAAGTCGCGGCCGACGACTCCGACGACGGGAATGTCGGCGCACAGTTCGGGCCGGTACTCGGTGTAGCCGAACTTCTCGGCACAGACGAACACCGTGGGAGCGGCCTCGCGCAGGATGTACCCGAGTTCCTTGGGTCCGTAGAAGTGGACGATCGGAACGACAGTCGCGCCCAGGAAGGACGAGGCCCAGAACACCGCTGCCGCTTCCATCCAGTTGGGCAACTGGAAGGCCACCACGTCGCCGGGGCCCACACCACGGCGACGTAGACCGGCCGCGAGACGCCGGGCGATCCGCTCGACCTCACTCACCGTGCCCGACCACGGCCGAATGGCCGAGTGGATGCGGAATTCGGTGTCGGGTGCGGCCTTCAGGCCACGGGCCAGCATCTCGCCGATCGTCTCGCGTGTCCACCACCCTTCGTGTTCGTAGCGTTCGACCAGTTCGGAAGGGATCTGCCGCATCTGAGTGCTCCAGTGTCCGAGGGTGGGGCCGTGCCGTCGCGCGGCACGGTGCAACGGAGTGCAGACCGGCATAGGCCGGTTGTGGAGATGTTATTCTCCTAAAACTAGAATGCCAATATCAGTTCGGAGAGCAGAACCATGGTGGAGTTGGAACTCGACGACGGACTCGCCGTCGTCACCATCGATCGGCCGCATGCCCGCAACGCCATCGCTCCCGAGACGATGGACCAGTTGGAGAAGGTGCTCGACGAGGCCGCTCGGGCGCAGGCGCGCGCGCTGGTGATCCGAGGCGGCGGCGACCGGGCCTTCGTCTCCGGCGGCGATCTCAAGGAACTGGCCAAGCTGCGCACTCACGAACAGGCCGCCGACATGGCACGGCAGATGCGCGCGGTGTGCGACCGGATCGCGGGCTTCCCGGCCCCCGTCGTCGCGGCGCTCAACGGGCACGCTCTCGGTGGCGGTGCCGAGGTCGCCGTCGCTGCGGACATCCGGATCGCAGCGGACGACATCAAGATCGGTTTCAACCAGGTGTCACTGGCGATCATGCCCGCGTGGGGCGGTGCCGAGAGGCTCGCCTCCCTGATCGGTCGCGGCCGCGCCCTCCTGCTCGCCGGTTCCGGCGACATCCTCCGGGCGGACGAGGCCGAGCGCATCGGACTCGTCGACCGGGTCCTTCCGCGGGAAGCCTTCGAGGAGGGCTGGCGCGCTCTCGGTCGTGCGCTCGCGAACCCTTCGTCCGCGTCGATCAAGCGTGTCGTGAACGGGGCCGGCCCCGAGGAAGCGGTCGACGCCTTCGCACGACTCTGGGTCGCCGATGCGCACTGGGAAGCGGCCGACAAGGTGCTGTCGCGGGGCACGTGAGCCGGTCGTCTGCGCTGTGAAGTGCGACCTGCTCCACATGGGCGTTTGAACGCGACGAGGCGGGGGATCCTTCCAAGGTCCCGTCCCGCCGACCCGGGGAGCGCCTGTGCCTGCAACCGCCGCGACCGTTTCACCCGCCGATGCCGTTCGGCTGCTCGGCCGGGTGGCCGTACCGTTCGTCGCGGTGGGACCGATCGCGCGGCGCCGCTGGGCGATGAAACTGCTCGAGAAGAACCAGTCCGACGCCGGGGTGGTGCAGGTGATCGCCGACCTGCGGGAGCGTCACGGTGACGGTCCGCTGGTCGTGCCGATCCCCGGCCGCGCACTGGCGATCGTTCTCTCTGCTGCCGACGTGGACCGGATCCTCCGCACCGACACTGCCTCGTTCACCGCGGCCAACAAGGAGAAGGTGGCCGCCCTCAGCCCGTTCCAGCCCAACGGCGTGCTGATATCGCGGGGTGATCTCCGCGCGCAGCGCCGCGCCTTCAACGAGTCGGCTCTCGAGCCCGAACACGCCTTGCACCATCTCGCGGCCGAGTGGGTGCCGGTGATCGAGCAGGAGGCGCAGGCATTGCTCGACCACGCGAGGTCCCGGGGCGAACTCGACGCCCCCGACTTCGTGCGGACCTGGTGGCGGTTGGTCCGGCGGATCGCATTCGGAGATGCCGCGCGCGACGACGAGAGCATCACCGACCAGCTGTGGACACTGCGCTCGAACGGGAACTGGTCGTTCGCGCATCCGCTCCGGCACCGTCTGCGCGATCGGTTCACCCAGAATTTGCAGCACCACGTCACGGCCGCTCCGTCCGCGAGTCTCGCCGGCGTGGTCCGTGAGCTGGCCGCCCCGGCCTCGGTCGACCCGATCGGGCAGATGCCGCACTGGTTGTTCGCCTTCGACGCCGCAGGCATGGTCACCGCCCGCACCCTCGCCGTTCTGTCCACCCACTCGGAGCAGCGGCTGCGTGTGGAATCGGAACTGGCCGGATCCGAGTCCGGGTCGCCGCAGGTCTACGAATACCTGCGAGCCTGCGTGCTCGACACGACGCGGCTGTGGCCGACCACCCCGGTCATCCTGCGCGACTCGGTGGAGGAGACCGCCTGGTCCGACGGCGCGGGTGGCACGTTCACCATCCCGGCGGGCACGGGTTTCGTGATCCTCTCCTCGGCCTTCCATCGTGCCGACGACCTGCCGTTCGCCAACACCTTCGAACCCGAGATCTGGCTCGACGGCCGGGCGGAGCGTCATCCGGCGCTCGTGCCGTTCAGTGCAGGGCCGACGGTATGCCCCGGACGCAGCATCGTCCTGTTCGTCGCAAGCACGTTCCTCTCCTGCCTGCTCCGGTCCGGCGACTTCACTGTGGTGTCGGACGTGAAGCCCGATCCGGCCCGTCCGCTGCCCGCAACCCTGGACAATTTCGGCTTGCGGTTCGCCCTCCGATAACGCCCCGTATACCTCCTGTCCCGTGCACCTCGGGCACTCCGTGCCATGAGGTCGCTCACTGTTCGGCACCGTTTCGCGGTGCACGGGTGTGGTTCGTGATGTTTCTGGTGTCCGAGTGGGGCGAATCGGACAGTTTTTGTGGTTGACCGGTCTGTTTTCTGTCAACCCGACACGCCGAACCAGTCGAATTTCGAAGTACTCTGTGACGGAATCGTGATCCTATCGTTACCGATGGCCGTCCCGGAGGAACTTCTTGTGAGCCGACATTCTGAATCCGTCCCCGATCGAGAACCCACCGACGTGCGACGCCGTGCAGCCCGCGCCGGACGCTGGATGACCGTCGTCGTCCTCGCGAGCGCAGTGACGGTCGGCGGTACGACGGTGGCCCACGCCGCAGGCCAGCAGGTGCGCCCCGACTCCGGTGCCGCCTGGATCGGCTCCGGCGAGAACCTGTCCACCGCACCGCAGGTGCTGAAGGTCGCCGGTATCGACGCATCGCACTACACCGAGAAGTTGCGTCGTGCCGCCGAGCGTGACGCGCAGCGTGCCGCCGAGGAGGTCGCAGCGCAGGAGGAAGCGCAGCGTGCCGAGGCCGAGCGACTCGCGCGCGAAGCCGCCGAGCAGGCCGCCCGCGAGGAAGCCGCCCGCCGCCCGGCCCTCGCCTTCCCGGCCGCCGGCACCCTCACCTCGGGCTTCGGGCCGCGCTGGGGCACCAATCACAACGGCATCGACATCGCCAACGCGATCGGCACCCCCATCGTCTCGGTCACCGACGGAGTCGTGATCGAATCCGGCCCGGCCACGGGCTTCGGTCTGTGGGTGCGCGTCCGGCAGGACGACGGCACGATCGGCGTGTACGGACACATCGATCGTTCCCTCGTGACGCCCGGTCAGCACGTCCGCGCCGGCGAGCAGATCGCCACGATGGGCAACCGCGGTCAGTCCACCGGCCCGCACCTCCACTACGAGGTGTGGCAGCCGAACGGCGTCAAGATGGACCCGATGCCGTGGTTCCACGCACGCGGAGTCCCTGTGCCGCCCTCGAACCTGGGCTGACCCCGTGCAGCACACTGCCCCGACGTCCTCCACGTCGGGGCAGTGTGCTGCGTAGGGGCTACCAGATGCGGACGCGTTCCGTAGGTTCGAGATACAGTCCGTCGCCCTCGTGGACGTCGAACGCGTCGTAGAACGCGTCGATGTTGCGCACGACACCGTTGCACCGGAACTCCGGGGGCGAATGCGGATCGACCGCGAGACGACGTGAGGCCTCCTCGTCGCGAACCTTCGTGCGCCACACCTGAGCCCACCCGAAGAAGACGCGCTGCAGGCCCGTCAGGCCGTCGACGACGGGAGCCGGTTTGCCGTCGAGTGCGATCTCGTAGGCCTTCAACGCGATCGACAGTCCGCCGAGATCGCCGATGTTCTCGCCGATCGTGAAGCTACCGTTGACCCGCTGCCCCGGAAGGGCTTTCGGTTCGAACTGGTCGTACTGCGCGATCAGTGCCGCGGTGCGCTTGCCGAACTCCTCGCGGTCCGAATCGGTCCACCAGTTCTCCAGATTGCCGTCACCGTCGTATTTCGCACCCTGATCGTCGAAACCGTGGCCGATCTCGTGGCCGATCACGGCGCCGATGCCACCGTAGTTCGCGGCGTCGTCGGCGTACAGGTCGAAGAAAGGCGGCTGGAGAATCGCTGCGGGGAAGACGATCTCGTTCATTCCCGGGTTGTAGTAGGCGTTGACGGTCTGCGGGGTCATGAACCACTCGCCGCGATCCACCGGGCCTCCGAGCTTGCCGAGGTCGCGGTCGTACTCCGCGGCGTACCCGCTGCGGTAGTTGCCGACCACGTCGTCCGGAGTGATCGTCACAGCGGAGTAGTCGCGCCAGGTGTCGGGGTAGCCGACCTTGGGCGTGAACTTCTCGAGCTTGCGCAGGGCCGCCTCCCGCGTGGCCGGGCTCATCCATTCGAGCCCGGTGATGGACTGCCGGTAGGCCTCGATGAGATTGTCGACGAGCACCTGCATGCGCGTCTTGGCCTCCGCGGGGAAGTGCCGCTCGACGTACAGCTTGCCCACGGCTTCACCGAGAAGATCCTGTACCAGAGAGACGCCCCGCTTCCAGCGATCCCGGATCTCCTGTGTACCGGTGAGTGTGCGCCCGTAGAAGGCGAAGTTCTCCTCGACGAAGGACTCGGACAGATAGGGTGCTCGCGCGCGCAGCACCCGCCACGTCGCCCATGCCTTCCAGTCGTCGAGTTCCTCGTCGGCCCACAATCCGGCGAACACCTCGAGGAAGCTCGGCTGACGCACCACGATCTCGGCCCACTGCTCGGTGGTCGCACCGCTCGCGGTGATCCAGCCCGCCCAGTCGAACTGCGGAAGATCGGTGAGCAGGGAGTCGAAAGTGAGCAGGTTGTAACTCAGGTCCGCATCGCGGCGCTTGACCACATCCCAGTGGCCGGAGGCCAGCTTCGTCTCGAGTTCCACGACCCGCGCCGCGTCGTACGGCAGGTCGGCGAGGGCGAACATCCGGCCGATGTGGGCGGTGTACTGCTTGCGGATCTCGGCGTAGCGCTCCTCGCGGTAGTACGACTCGTCGGGCAGGCCCAGGCCGCCCTGCGAGACGTGCATGAGATACCGCTGCGAGTTCTTGGAATCGGTGTCGACGTAGTGGACGAGCGCCCCCGTCACCCCGGCACGCTGCAGCCGTCCGAGCACCGCCGCGAGAGCGCCGCGGTCGGCGGCCCCGGAGACAGCCCCGAGTTCGTCGCGGATCGGGTCGAGACCGGCGGCTTCGATCGCCTCCGTGTCCATGAAGGAGGTGAACAGGTCGCCGATCTTCCGGGCGTCGCTGCCCGGTGCTGCGCCGGACGCCGCAGCCTCTTCGATGATGGTCCGGACGTCGACTTCGGCCTTGTCGGCGAGCGTGCGGAACGCTCCGTCGAGCGCGCGGTCGGCGGGGATCTCGTGTTCGGCGAGCCACCGGCCGTTCACGTGTTCGAACAGGTCGTCCTGGGGGCGGACCCGTTCGTCGACGTGTCCGAGGTCGATGCCGGAGCGGATCTCCGAGTTCTGCGCGAGGGTCATGCTCCCCATCCTTACACCGGAACCCCCGGTCGTGCAGACGCCCACACCACGCACACCACCCATACAGGCCCATACCAGCGGAACTGGGAGAAGACCCCCGCGGCGGGGTGCTTGCTCCTACCATCGGCCCCATGACCGAAGGTTCCCCGTCGGAGCCGCCAGTGGCGACGCCGTCGACACAGATGCTGGTCGATCCACGCTTCATGCCGGTCGCGGATCTGTTCTTCCGGATGTTCTACAAGCCGAGCCAGGGCGGTGGGGCACTGGCGTGTTATCTGCACGGCGAGCCTGTGCTCGACATCTGGGCCGGATGGGCCGCACGCGACCGGCGCTGGACCCGCGACACCATCGTGTTGTCGTTCTCCACCGGCAAAGGAGTGGCCAGCACGGTGGTGCACCGGCTCGCCGAACGGGGTCTGCTCGACTACGACACCGCGGTGGCCGAGTACTGGCCTGAGTTCGGCGCTGCCGGGAAGGAGACGATCACGCTCCGGCAGCTCATGTCGCACCGGGCGGGGCTGCACAAGGCGCGCGGTCTGGTGCCGGGCCGCGAAGGACTGCTCGACTCCGATGCCGTGGCTACGGCGCTCGCCGCCGCACCACCCGATCCGCGACGACTCCGCGGCCCCGGCTACCACGCCGTCACCTACGGCAATCTCGTCGCCGAGGTGGCATCGCGCGTCGCGGGGGTGCCCTTCCAGGAACTCGTGCGTACCGAGATCGCAGAGCCCCTCGGGGTGGACGAATTCTGGTACCACGTGCCCGAGAGCCAGCGGCACCGCATCGCCCGCGTGTTCCCGAAGGTCAACTTCCTGCCGGCACCGTGGACGACGGCATCGGCCGTGCTGTCACATGCGCCGGGAGTGCGGGGACTCGCCGAGGCGGGCATGGCGGAGGGATTCGACGAGTTGATGCGGAGTCCGTCCGCACACGACGCCGTCATGCCGGGATGGAACGGGGTGTTCACCGCCCGGGCTCTCGCCCGCATGTACGCGGCGCTCGCGGACGGGGGCACGATCGACGGTGTCCGCCTGCTGAAGCGGGACACCGTCGAACAATTGCTCGAAGTACAGACACGGCGACGCGACTACGTTCTCGGCATCCGGCCCAACTGGCGGCTGGGATACCACCCGGGATGGGTGGCGATGCGCGAACAACCGCTGCGGTCGATCGGTCATTTCGGGTTCGGTGGGTCGGGTGCCTTCGCCGATCCCGAGACCGGCCTGTCCGTCGCGTTCGTCACCAACCGCATGGGCAACAGTTTCACCACGATCTCCGACGGGCGGTTCCCGCGGCTCGGCGCCGCCGCCGTGACGGTCGCGCGCCGCGCCGCGTGATCAGGAAGATCTCGTCGGTGAGCGTGTCGTCGAAGAAGACGATGCCGTGTGCATCGGTCATCTGAGCGCCGCGCAGACAGGTGCCGTCGTCGGTACCCGCCGCCTCGATGTCTCATCGTGCGGATCGAGGCTCGAGAGAGTCCTGGGAGGATGCTGGGAATCGCTACACGGCGGAAACGAGTTGCACGTTGGCGTGTGCGCGCACGTAGACGGTGCCGTCGGCAGCGCTCAGCGTCGTCTCGAAGGAGGCGAGCCGCCGTCCCGTCCGGACGGCTTCCGAGCGCACTTCGATGACCGGCCCGGGCGCGGCGGGCGAGCGCAGGTAGTCGAGACCGATCTCGAGCACCCGGTAGTGCTGACCGATCTCCGTCAAGGTCTGCGCGGCCAAGCCGGTGACGGACTCCGCCATCGAGACGAGTACGCCGCCCTGCACCGAACCGAGCACATTCGCCATCCACTCCCGCGGCGACACGCGGGCACGCACGATGCCGCGCTCGGCGGTCGTCACCTCGAGCCCGAGCAGACCGGCGAGGGGCCCGCGGGGCAGAGAGCCGACGGAGATGGCCGAGACGATGTCCGGACCGGGCAGTTCGGTCAGGACCGCGGCATCGGACCAGGCTTCGGGCTCGTCGCGCGGCGGCACGGCCTCCGCTGTGCCCGCTTCGGGTTCGCCGGCCGGTGCGCGTCCGACGACGATGGACCGCCCGACCAGATGGGCGACGAGGACGCCCTGCTCGTCGCGCACGTCGGTGCGGGACACGCCGGTCGACTCGTCGAAGAACAGACCGTGCCCGCGGCCCACGAGGGTGCCCGAGGTGGGGAAGGGATGCGCGAGCGTCGCCGTCAGGTGGGAGAGCACCCCTTGCGGGCGTTCACCGGTCGCCGCGAACCGGGCGAGACCGGCAGGCACGCCCGCGGCGAAGTCGGTGAAGACACCGACGGATGCGAGGGTGATCTGCCCGCGGTGGTCGAACAGGTGCGGCCCGACGGGCTGGGTGATCGTGACCGACGCATCGCCGGCGACCTCGATATCGACCCCCATGAAGCGACCCGGGCGGTCGACGGAGAACTGTACGGTCTCGATTGCCATACCTTGCTTCTATCAGGGACGGCCTGCCGGAGGCCGGGCGGGGAGTCCGTTCCCGCAGGACACTCAGCTCTGCCGGGTGTCCGGACCACGACCGCTCTCGAGTTCGCGGATCCGCTTCGACGCCTCTTCGAGCCGCTTCTTCCTCGCCTTGGCTTCCGATTCCTTCAGTTTTTCGTAGACTTCCTCGTCGTCGTCGCTGTACTTCAGGATCAGCCGCGGAACGCTGAGAGTCACGATCAGCGACGGCCACACGATCCAGGCGTAGTCCCATTCGAAGACGAGCTGCAGGACGAGGAAGGTCACCAGCGTGATACCGATGATGATCCAGTCCAGCGCTTCGACCATGCTGCCCCGCTCCCGGAGCGAGACCAGTTCCTCGTCCGCCGACAGTGCAGGTCCCGCAGCCGATTGCGTCGCCCCGAGGGGAGAACTGTCGCTCCGGACCGCCGGGGCCGAGGAGCCGGTGGTCATCCGGATGCGGCCGTCGACCTGCTCGAGGGGCGCCCCGCCGGGCAGCCCCCGGAAGGACGGGAGCAGTGCCGACAACGTTCGCGCCGAAGAGACTTCGCCGGATCGGTCGTAGAACTCGGCGCTGTCGAGCCGTCCTGCGGCGTAGTGCTCCCCGAGCGCGTTCAACGCATGCATGCGTTCGGCGTCGCTGAGCAGCAGGTCGTCGTGATCGGAGATGCCGTCCATTCGATGTCCGCACTTTCGGTGTCGAGGGGCGAGTGACGTGCACCCCGATACTAGGGCGGTGTGGCGGAATCGGAATACTTCCACAACTCGCGTCGGTATTCCTGCGATGAGTTCCTTCCTCGGGCCCGGTCTGTATCGGCGACACCCCGATCGCATCGCGTGACGGCCCGCCTACAGAGGAGAAAAGATGTCCCGCATGATGTTCGCGAACCTGGCCGTCGAGAACGTCGCGGCCACCCGCGAATTCTTCGACAAGCTCGGATTCACCTTCAACGACATGTTCTGCGACGAGAACACCGCCTGCCTGGAGATCAACGAGCAGGCGTACGTGATGTTGCTCGAGAAGCCACGTTTCCGCGATTTCATCAACGACGACCTCTGCGACACCGCGCGGGCCCGTGAGGTGCTGATGTGCATCACGGCGGAGAGCCGGGAGGGTGTCGACGCGATCGTGGACGGCGCGGTTGCAGCCGGAGGCAGCGAGTGGGTGACCTCCGGTGGGCAGAAGGCGCAGGAGGAGATGGGGGAGTACTCGCACCAACGGGCATTCCGCGACCTCGACGGCCACGTCTGGGAAGTGATGTGGATGGACATGGCTGCGGCAGCGCAGGCGTGGGCGCCCGAGGGGGCCGACGAGAGCGCTTCCGCCGAAGCGTGAGCGGGTTCGACAGCTCGATCGCGAGGTTCAGCGGGTTGCCGGATCCTCCGGCAACCCGAAGCTCGCGAACAACGCCGCGGTGTCGTCGGTGAAGAAGACCCTGGCGTGCGTGACTCTACCGGCGACGATGTCGAGCACTTGCAGCTGGAAAGGGTGGTGACGGCCGTCCTCTCCACGCATGTACAGCCCGAACGCCGGCTGACCGTTCGCGACGGTGGGCAGGAGCACCTGGTCGCCGGGGCCCTCCGCGGGGCAGTTGGTCTTGATGAGGGTGACGATGGCATCGGCGCCCTGGTACCACCCCTCGAAGGGCGGCATCTCCCAGACCGCGTCCTCGGTGAGCAGTTGTACGAGCGAGTCGATGTCGTACTTCTCGAAGCCGTCGACCCAGCGCTGCAGCAGTGCCTTGGTGTCGGCGTCGTCCGGTTCGGACAGTTCGTCGTCCCGGACCCGGGCGTCCTTCAGTTGCGCCCGGGCGCGCTGCAGGAGGCTGTTGACCGCGGCCGTCGAGGTGTCGAGGGCGGCGGCGACCTCGGTGGCGCGCCACTGCAGCACCTCCCGGAGCAGCAGGACCGCGCGTTGACGCGCGGACAGATGCTGCAGCGCAGCGACGAACGCGAGTCGTACGGAATCGCGGGACGCCGCGATCGTGGCGGGATCCGACGGATCGTCGGTCACGTACCCCGTCGGGAACGGTTCGAGCCACGGAATCTCGGAACGGGTGACGAGATCGTCGGTGGGGTCGGAACTGGGTGCCCCGAGCCCGGTGGGCATCGGCCTGCGGCCACGGCCCTCGAGCGCGGTGAGACACACGTTGGTGGCGATCCGGTGCAGCCACGTCCGCAGCGACGAGCGTCCCCCGAAGTTGTCGTACCCGCGCCACGCCCGTAGATAGGTTTCCTGGACCAGGTCTTCCGCGTCGTGGATCGACCCGCTCATGCGATAACAGTGGGCGAGCAGTTCACGGCGGAACGGCTCGGCCAGTTCCATGAAATCCGTCGACGCCGGTGTCGAACCGGCAGATTCTTCGAGCAGTTGTTCGGTCATGATCACGCACCCCCGGCTGGTCGGACCCGAATCCGCTACCCGTCAGAGGGTAGTCGGGGGCACCGACACACGACAGGCGATCGCCTGGGGTCTCGATCGACGCGCCGTATGCAGGTACCGTGCACGAAGTTGCGCCGAGGTGAGCGCGTGGTGGACGGAGTGGGGACAGGTCGTGCACGAAGACACGCTGCGCGAGGGCGTATCCGACGAACCGGACCTCGCCGGACCGGTCGGCCCGTACGCGAACGGCCTACCGCCCGGCGCCCTCGCGGTCGAGACACCCGCACTCGACCGGTTCGGGCCCGCCGAACTCGGACGAGCCGTCGTGGTCGCCGCGGCCCTGATCGCCTTCGTGGTGTGGGCCCTGCTGCGGTGGACGGTCCGGCCCCGGCAGCACAGTCTCGTGGATGCGGCGGCGCACGGCACCGTGGACGCCTTCGAGCACCTCGGGCCGACCTTCGTCAAGCTCGGTCAGCTCATCGCGTCGTCACCCGGATTGTTCCCGGTGGCCCTCGCCGATGCGTGCCTGCGCATGCTCGACGACGTTCCCACCTTTCCCTCCGATCAGGCCCGGGCCGTGATCGAAGAGGACCTCGGGCATCGCATCGAGGAGATGTTCGCGTCGTTCGACGACGTGCCGCTCGCCGCGGCCTCCGTGGCCCAGGTGCACGGGTGCGTGCTGCGCGACGGCCGCCGCGCCGTGGTCAAGGTGCAACGTCCGGGAATCGCGCAGCGCATGCTCGTCGACCTGCGGGCGGCGTACATGGGCGCGAAACTGCTGCAGATATTCGAGTTCTTCCGGATCGCGAACACCCCGGGGATCATCCGCGATCTCTACAACGCGACGATGACCGAGCTCAACGCCGCGGTCGAAGCGGATCGGCAGGATCGCTTCCGCCGCAACATCTCCGTCTTCGGTGACAATGCCTACGTCACGGTCCCCGAGGTGTACTGGCAGTGGTGTGGTCCGCGGGTGATCTGCATGGAGCGGTTGCAGGGCAAGCCGCTCGACCGGGTGGTGCCGGGACAGGACGATCTCGACACCGCCCTGCTGGTGCGTCGCGGCGTGAAGGTATGGATGGAGGCCGTGCTGTGTCACGGCCCCTTCCACGGCGACGTGCACGCCGGCAATCTGTGGCTGCTCGACGACGGGCGGGTGGCACTGCTCGACTTCGGGATCGTCGGCGAACTGCCCGGCAAGTGGCGTGCGCTGCTGCGGGAACTGTTCCGCGCGGCCCTGATCGAAGGGGATTTCACGGCGGTCGCCCAGAGTGTCCGAGCGCTCGGTGTCGCTGCGGATCTCGACGTCGACGACGCTGCGGTGGGCCGGCAGGTCGCGGAGACCTTCGGCCCGCTCCTCGGTCAGGATGTGGGGGAGCTGCGGCTCAGTGAGCTGATCGGGGGGCTGGTCGCACTGGGACGTAAGTGGAACACCTCCACTCCCGAGGAGCTCGTGTTGTTCGGTAAACAGCTCGGGTACTTCGAGAGGTATGCGACGGCACTCGCCCCCGGATGGGTGCTCGGCCGGGACCCCTTCGTCTTCCGGAACATCTTCCCGGACGAGGTCGCCATAAGAACCGCCGAATCGGGTGTGAGCCTGCCCGACTGAGTTCGGACCCGGAAAGACCTTTACAGGGCTGTCCGTAGCCCGTAATTTGAACGATCGTTCGACCTGATTTCATGCGGGTCACGCCGGCTACGGGAAGGACCACGACCGCACATGGCAACTCCGCAGGATGTAGTACTGAGTACTCGCACCGGACACGTCGTGACCTGGACGATCAACCTTCCGGAGGCACGTAATCCGATCTCGGGTGACGATGTCGTCGACCGTCTCGTCGAACTCGTCGACGAAGCGAACTGCGACATCGAGACGCGTGTCGTGATCCTCACCGGTGCCGGATCCGCGTTCTCGGCGGGCGGCAACGTCAAGGACATGGACGAGCGTCGCGGCATGTTCGGCGGTGCCCCTCACGCCCTGAGGGAGGGCTACCGGCGCGGTATCCAGCGTCTGCCCAAGGCCGTCTATCACTGCGAGGTCCCGATCATCGCCGCTGTCAACGGTCCCGCCGTCGGTGCCGGCTGCGACCTCGCGATGATGTGCGACATGCGGATCGCGTCGACGACGGCGTTCTTCGCGGAGAGCTTCGTCAAGCTCGGCATCATCCCGGGCGACGGCGGGGCCTGGCTGCTGCCACGTGCGATCGGTGCGGCCCGCGCCGCCGAGATGGCCTTCACCGGCGATCGCGTAGACGCCGCGACGGCGCTCGACTGGGGTATGGTCTCGCAGGTCGTCGAGCCCGAAGATCTTCTCGCCGCCGCGAACGCGCTGGCCGCACGCGTCGCCGTCAACCCCCCGAACGCACTGCGCATGACGAAGAAGCTGCTGCGCGAGGGCCAACGCGTCGACCTCGACACGCTCCTCGAGCTCTCGGCCTCCTTCCAGGCACTCTCACACCACACTCACGACCACCGGGAAGCACTCTCGGCGTTCCTCGAACGGCGAACCGGCGACTTCACCGGCAACTGACATTTCATCCCCCAGAACCCGAGGACACGCCATGCAGCGGACGATCTTCACCGAAGAACACGAGCAGTTCCGGAAGATGTTGCGCGACTTCATCGAACGTGAGGTCGTGCCACATCGTGAGGAATGGGACGAGATGGGCCGTCCTCCTCGCGAGTTCTTCCGTCGCCTCGGCGAATTGGGAATCCTCGGGATCCAGGTGCCCGAGGAATACGGCGGTGGTGGCGAGTCGAGCTTCAAGTTCAACACCATCGTCTTCGAAGAGGTTGCGCGCGCGGGAGTCTCGTTCGGCTCCTACACCGTGCACGCCTGCCTCATCCTGCCGTACCTGCTCGAATATGCGACCGAGGAGCAGAAGCGCCGCTGGCTGCCCGGCTTCGCCGACGGTTCGATCATGACCGCGATCGCGATGACCGAGCCCGGCACCGGGTCCGATCTCGCCAACATCGCGACCTCGGCGAAGCTGTCGGAGGACGGCTCGCACTACATCGTCAACGGCGCCAAGACCTTCATCACCGGCGGCGTCACCGCTGATCTCGTCCTCACGGTGTGCCGCACCACCCCGTTCGATCCGGAGAACCGTCGCGGCGGTCTGTCGATCATCGCCGTGCCCACGGCGTCCGAGGGCTTCGCCGTGGGGCGCAAGCTCGACAAGATCGGTCTGCACCAGCAGGACACGGCCGAGCTGTCGTACACCGACGTGAAGGTGCCCGTGGAGAACCTCCTCGGCGAGGAGGGCAAGGGCTTCGACTATCTCACCCACAATCTGCCGCAGGAGCGTCTGAGCATCGCTCTGAACCAGGTCGGCTTCGCCGAGGCCGCGATCGACCACGCGATCGCGTACACCAAGGAGCGCAAGGTGTTCGGAAAGCCGGTCGCCTCCTTCCAGAACACCAAGTTCGTGCTCGCCGAGTGCTCCGCCGAGACCCAGGCCGCGCGGGTGTACGTCGACCACTGCCTCGAACTGCTCGACCGCAAGGAGCTGACCGTCGCCGACGCGGCTCGCGCGAAACTGTTCTGCACCGAGGTCGCCGGACGCGTGATCGACAAGTGCCTCCAATTGCACGGTGGCTACGGCTACATCACCGAGTACCCGATCGCCCGCCTGTACGCCGACACCCGGGTGACCCGGATCTACGGCGGCACCAGTGAGGTCATGAAGACGATCATCTCCAAGGATCTGGGGCTGTAAGGATGTACCCGGGCCGTTATGCCGCGGTCGCCCCGGACCGGCCCGCCGTGCACGAGGCCGCGACCGGACGGATGCTCACCTATCGTCGTCTCGAGGACGCCTCCGTCCGGTTCGCGCACTGGCTTCGCGCTCACGGAGTCGGAAGGGGTGATCACATCGCGGTGATCACCGTCAACGACATGACGGTCTTCGAACTGTACTGGGGTGCGCTGCGTTCCGGTGTCTACATCACCCTCGTGAACCGGCATCTGACACCGGTCGAAGCCGCGTACATCGTCGACGACTGCGACGCGAAGGTGCTCGTGGTCTCGGCGCCGCTCGCGGATCTCGCGCAGTCGGTCGTGCCACTGACCCCGAAGGTGGTGCACCGCATCGTGTTCGGGGGAGAGATCCCCGGGCATCTCGTGTACGAGGACGAACTGTCCGGTTTCCCGGTCACGCCTCCGGACGATCAGCCGCGTGGCAGCGACATGCTGTACTCTTCCGGCACCACCGGCCGCCCCAAGGGCATCAAACCCGCGCTCACCGGCGCGCAGGTCGGGGACGAGCCGGGTTCTCCGTTGCTGAAACAGGTGCGCCGGTTCGGTTTCGACGAGGACACGGTGTATCTGTCGCCGGCACCGATCTACCATTCGGCGCCGCTGCGGTACAGCGTGTCGACCCAGGCACTCGGGGGCACCGTCGTGCTCATGGACACCTTCGATCCCGAGCGAAGCCTCGAATACATCGAGAGATATCGGGTGACCCACAGCCAGTGGGTGCCCACGCATTTCGTCCGCCTCCTGAAACTGCCGCGCGAGATCCGGGAGCGCTACGACCTGTCGTCGATGCGATGCGCGCTGCATTCGGCGGCTCCGTGCCCGGTGGAGGTCAAGCACGAGCTCATGCGGTGGTGGGGCGAGATCGTCTACGAGTACTACTCCGCGACCGAAGCCATCGGCAACACCCTCGTCACCCCACAGGAATGGCTCCGCAAACCGGGAACCGTCGGAAAGACCGGGGGACCGGGAACTCTCGGGCTCGCACGCATCTGCGACGAAGACGGAAACAGGCTTCCACCCGGCGAGGTCGGCATCGTCTACTTCGAGCGCCCGGACTACTCGTTCGAATACCATCGGGACCCTCACAAGACCGCGTCGACGCGGCACCCCGCCGAGGAGAGCTGGTACACCACCGGAGACATCGGATATCTCGACGAGGACGACTACCTGTTCCTGACCGGCAGGGGCATGTTCACGATCATCTCGGGCGGGGTGAACATCTACCCCCAGGAGATCGAGAACGTCCTCATCCTGCACCCCTCGATCGCGGACGTCGCGGTGGTCGGCGTGCCGGACGCCGATCGCGGTGAACGTGTCGAAGCGTTCGTGCAACTCGTCTCCGGCGAGGAGGGATCCGACGAGACCGAGGGCGAGATCATCGAATTCTGCCGAGCGCGGCTCTCCCGTTTCAAGTGTCCTCGGCGCGTCCGCTTCGTCGGCGGACTACCGCGCACACCGACGGGCAAGATGGTCAAGGGACGGCTCGACGAGCTGATCGCCCGGTACGCCGATGCGGGAGCGGTGTCGTGAGGGCGCTGTCACCGAAGCAGCGCGTGTTCATCGAGACGGGGCGGAAGGAGTTCGTACGCAACGGATACGGCTCCTCCTCCATCCGGACGATCGCGCAGGAGGCGGGCGTGAGTCTGTCCGCCCTGTACTACCACTACAAGAACAAGCAGGATCTGCTGCTCGCGATCCTGCTGGACGGTGTCGACACCTACGACGCGGTCTGCGACGCCGAACTCGCTCGGGTCGGCGACGATCCCGTCGACCGGATCCGCGCATTCGTCAAGGGAAATGTCGTATTCCGCACCCGATTTCCCGAACACGGGCGGATGATCGCGACCGAGGTCCGGAATCTCGAACCCGAGGGCGCGCGACTCTACGAGGAACGCCGACGTGCCGGGCGGCAGCGGATCCGCGACATCATCGACGACGGCGTCGAACGCGGGGTGTTCACCACGAAGTATCCCGACGACTGCCGCCGGTCGATCCTGGCGATGGTCTCGGCGATAGCCAACTGGTACGACCCTGCCGGCCCGGACACCCCGGAGGAGATCGCGGCACGCTACGCGGAACTGTCCCTGGCACTGCTGTGCCCTGCTGTAATCGGTGGAGAAGGAGATCGACGGTGAGCGCACGACTCGTGCCGAGAGCAGGCACTCCCGACCCGGCACTGGCAGAGCTCCGCGCCGAGGTGAGGTCCTTCCTGAAGGACCTGATCGAGGCCGGGGTCTTCACGCCGGGCATCGACACCTGGCTGACGCGCTGGAACCCCGACTTCACGCGTGCCCTCGCGGCGCGCGGCTGGGTCGGTATGACGATCCCCGTCGAGTACGGCGGACACGGGCGCACCTTCATGGAGCGTTTCGTCGTCACAGAGGAACTGCTCGCGGCGGGAGCGCCGGTCGCCGCCCAGTGGGTCGCCGATCGGCAGGCGGCTCCCTCGCTGCTGAAATACGGTACCGAGGAACAGAAGAGGCGGTTCCTTCCGGGCATCGCGACCGGTGACATCTGCTGGGCCATCGGCATGTCCGAGCCCGAATCCGGATCCGACCTCGCGAGCGTGAAGACCAGGGCGACCCGGGTCGACGGAGGATGGCGCATCTCCGGCACGAAATTGTGGACGTCCGGAGCCCATCACGCCGATGCGTTCTTCGCTCTCGCTCGCTCCGCCCCCCTCGATCCGGCGCACCGTCACGACGGGCTGAGCCAGTTCATCGTCCTGCTCGACTCGCCGGGCGTGACGATCAGACCGATCCTGTCGATGTCGGGCGATCACCATTTCAACGAGGTGCTCCTCGACGACGTGTTCGTGCCGGACGATCTGGTGCTCGGGCGGATCGGTGCCGGCTGGGAGCAGGTCACGAGCGAGCTCGGCTACGAACGGAGCGGTCCGGAGCGTTTCCTGTCGACCTTCGGGGTGCTCGAATCCCTCGTGCGTGGGGTGGCGGAGGGCACCACCGAACCGGACACTCGCATCGGGGCGACCATCGGCCGCATGGCGGGATTGCACCGGATGTCCATCGCCGTCTCGGAATCGCTCGAACGCGGTGAGAATGCCGAGTTGGCAGCATCGGTCGTGAAGGTGCTGGGCACGAAGACCGAGGGTGATCTCGCCGACCTCGCCGACGAGATCGCGGGCTACACCGCCGGCGACCCGCATCTGGCGGAACTCGTGAGGGCGGGCGTCATGCAGCGTCCGGGCTTCACACTGCGCGGCGGCACGAGCGAGATCCTCCGCGGGGTCATCGCACGAGGATTGGGGATGAGATGAGCGGGCACGACGCACGGCAATCGACCGAACTGCGCGACTTCGCGCAGATGCTGTCCGAGGTGTTCACCTCGGGCGACGACCACCGCATCGGTGAGGTCGTCGAACTGGATCGCGCCCTGTGGACCACGCTCACCGAACTCGGTCTCGATCGCCTGACCGGGTCGGAGGAGTGCGGCGGAAGCGGCGCGGGCTGGTCGGAGGCCGCGCTGCTGCTCGACGCCGCGGGCCGGGCGGCGGCCGCCGTGCCGGTCGCCGAGAACGACCTGCTGGCGGGATGGTTGCTCGACACCGCCGGTCTCGACGCCGGTCCCGGTGTGCGTACCGCGGCGGTCCTCGACGCGGAGGGCCGGGCGCGGCACGTCCCGTGGGCCCGGTTCGCGGACTCGATCGTCGTGCTGTGGGAGTCCCCGCAGGGGTGGCGGGTTGCCGAGGTCTCGCGCGAGGACGTCGAACTCGTCGAGTCCGTGAACCTGGCGGCGGAACCCCGCGATCATCTGCGCGTCGATCTCGCGACCCTCCCGGGAGCCGACGTTCCGGCAGAGGTCGCCGACGAGTTCCGCTACCGTGGTGCGCTCGCACGCGCGCTCGCCTCCGCGGGTGCGATGGATCGCATTCTCGGTCTCGTCGTCGAACACACCACGGCGCGCGTGCAATTCGGGCGTCCTCTCGGAAAGTTCCAGGCCGTCCAGGCCCTCGCCGCGGACATTGCGACCGAAGCATCACTCGCGTATGCCGCAGCCGACGCCGCGGTCGACGCGGTCCTCGCCGGTGGCTTCGACGCTGCCTCGACGCGTTTCGCGATCGCCGCGGCCGCGTCGTGTTCCGGACACGCGGCATCGGTCGTCGCCCGTAACGCGCACCAGGCGCTCGGGGCGATCGGATTCACGATGGAACACGAACTGCACCGGCATGCGAACCGGATCCTGTCGTGGCGAAGCGAATTCGGGACCGTGGCCTCGTGGGATGCCGAACTGCTCGCCGCGGCGGGTGATGCGCAGGACGTGTGGGCGCTGATCACAGGCGATCGGGTACCCGCCGGGAATGCCTCGCGACTCGGGGAATGAACCCGGCAGCCCCGGAACGACGATCGATACCGAAGAAGATCCGGTTCCTGAGTGGGATCGGGCCGGTCGGCGTACAGCGACGCCGGGCGGGAACGCGATGACGAAAGGACGGGCGAGGGTGGCGGGCAACGGAACCGAGCGGGTCGATGGCGAGGCTTCGGCCGGACTGCCGCTCGAAGGCATCCTCGTGGTGAGCCTGGAGCAGGCGGTCGCCGCACCCCTCGCGACCCGCCATCTGGCGGATCTCGGTGCGCGGGTGGTCAAGGTCGAACGCGTCGGCGAGGGCGACTTCGCGCGGGCCTACGACAGTGCGGTGCACGGTCTCGCCGCGCATTTCGTGTGGCTCAACCGCGGTAAGGAGTCCTTCGCGGTGGATCTGAAGGCACCCGAGGGTATCGATGCCGTGAAGGCTCTCGTTCGTGGCGCCGACGTCTTCCTGCAGAACCTCGCGCCGGGTGCTGCTGCGCGCCTGGGGCTCGGTGCGGACGACCTGCGCTCGGACCATCCGGAACTGGTGGTGGTCGACATGTCCGGCTACGGTGCCGACGGCCCCATGCGCGACCGCAAGGCGTACGACCTGCTGGTGCAATCGGAGACCGGCCTGTGTTCGATCACCGGTACGCCCGAGACCGCGGTCAAGACGGGCATTCCCACCTCGGACATCGCGGCCGGAATGTACGCGCTCACCTCGATCCAGGCGGCGTTGCTGCGCCGGTACCGGACCGGGATCGGAGCGACGATCGAGGTGTCGATGTTCGACGCGACCGCCGAATGGCTCGGCTACCCGATGTACCTGCAGATGTACCAGGATCGTCAGGTTCCTCGAATGGGCTTGTCGCACACGTCGATCGCGCCTTACGACAAGTACCCGACCGCCGACGGGGAGATTCTCGTCGGTGTCCAGAACGATCGTGGCTGGCGTGTTCTCGTCACCGAAGTGCTCGGCATGCCGGAACTCGCGGATGATCCGCGCTACGCCACCAATCTCGAACGGGTACGTCGCCGCGAGGAGGTCGATGCCCTGGTCGCGCAGGGCACCAAGCAGTTCACGAGCGCGGATCTCGACGAGCGGCTCGCCGCCTCGGGGGTGCCCGCGGCGCAGTTGCGGGATCTGCGGGGACTCATCGAACATCCCCAGCTCTCGACTCGCGACCGGTGGCGTGAGGTGCAGACCGAAGCCGGTCCGGTGCGCGGCATCCTGCCGCCGATGAACTTCCGGGACGTCGAATTGCCGATGGGTGCGGTTCCGGCGCTCGGACAGCACACCGACGCCGTCCTCACCGGTCTCGGATTCACCGACGAGCAGATCGCGGATCTGAGGCAGGCAGGCATCGTCGGCTGACGGATGCCGTCCCGGCGCTCCTGTCAGCCGACGTTGGTGACCGGGATCAATCCGCCGGTGATCGAGGAGCCCGCGTCGGAGATCAGGAACTCGATGACCTTCGCGATGTCGGCCGGCTTCGACCACCGGCTGGTGTCGGCATCGGGCATCGCGGCGCGATTGGCGGGGGTGTCGATCACGACCGGCAGCAGTGCGTTGACGCGGATGTGGTCGTCGCGATATTCGAGTGCCATCGTCTCGACGAGCGCCGAGACGGCTGCCTTCGAGGCGATGTAGGACGCTCCGCCCGGGAAGGGGTTGAGCGTCGCGGCGGTGGAGATGCACACGATCGATCCACCGCCGCGGCGGATCAGGTGGGGCAGCGCTGCCTGGCTCACCGAGTAGGCGGTACGCAGATTGAGGTCGAGCTGGGAGTCGAGTACCTCGATCGGGGTTTCGTGGACGCGCGGCCCGGAGGTGAAACCGCCGACCAGGTTGACGACGCCGAAGAGCGGGGCGTCGGGGTCGTCGCAGGCCAGGGCCAGTGCATCCTCGAGCTGCTGTTCGTCGCCGAGGTCGGCCTGGACGAGCTGCAGGTTCGGGTGCGTGCCCACGCGCTCGAGTTCCTCGCGGACCAGCCACGGCACCACGACCCGCCAGCCGGTGTCGAGGAGATGCTTCGTCACGGCGGAGCCGAGGCCGCCGGTGCCACCACTGACCAATACGGTGCGAGCCATCTGCCTGTATCCCTTTCGAGCGTGCTGTCGCGGGCGGGTGCCGCGGTTGCCGTGCTCCGACTGTCCGCCGGTGCACGAGAGTGACGATACCGCAAAACGGAAATGATGTTCTCATTATTTTCCGGCGAGTGGGATGCGTCGTCGTGAGGTGCCGTCCGCCCGACTTCGTACGAAGATCATGTCGGACATCCCGAGCAAGCGGAAGGACCGTCGATGACCGACGTCGAGGCAGAATTCGTTCACATCGCAGGACTGCGCGCCTATCTGGCACGCCCCCGCGGCGGCGCTACCGGTGGAATGCTGCTCCTGCCCATGATCACCGGTATCGATGCCCAGGTCCGCGAATACGCCCAGGACATCGCCGGTACCGGCGTCACCGCGCTGGTCTGGGATCCCTGGCACGGTCCGAGCGCCGACGACACCGCGCGTGAGGAACTGATGGAGATGATGGGCCGGCTCGACGACGAGAAGTGCCTGGCGGAGATGGCGGCCCTGCTCGACCACGCTTTCGGTGAACTCGGACTGGTGAAGGTCGGAGTGATCGGCTGGTGCCTCGGAGGCCGTCTCGCTCTCCTCCTCGGCGCCCGCGACCCCCGGATGGCGAACGTCGTCGCCTACCACCCGTCGATCTTCGTGCCGACGCCGCCGAACCACACGCTCGACGCCGTCGAACAGGCGGGCCGCGTGGCCGCTCCCGTCATGGTGTTGCACGCCGGCGCCGACACGATCATGAGCACCGAGACCTTCGGCCGCCTGCAGTCGACCCTGCAGCAGCGTGGAACCGGCGCGACCATCACACACGTCTACCCGGGCGCCGAGCACGGATTCTCCTCCCGTGGCCGGCACGACAATCCCGTCAACGCCGAGGCCTATGCCGTGTCGTGGCCGCAAGCGCTGGACTTCATCGGGGACACCGTCCGGTCCTGACCGTCCGCAGTGGTCCTCGGCGGGCGGTGAATTTCGGCGAAACGGTTGCGGATGCGCCCCCGAGGACCACCATGGAGCGCATGGCGTCGAGCGCGAAACTCGAACAGGTCGTCATCCGTATCGCGGGGGACTCCGGCGACGGCATGCAGCTCGCCGGTGACCGCTTCACCGCCGAGGCGGCCGCCTTCGGCAACGACCTGGCGACGCAACCGAACTTTCCCGCCGAGATCCGTGCCCCGCAGGGCACCCTGCACGGTGTCTCGAGCTTCCAGATCCAGATCGCCGACCACGATGTGCTCACCGCCGGCGACAGGCCGGACGTGCTGGTCGCGATGAATCCCGCCGCGTTCAAGACCAATGTCGACGACCTGCCCCGGGGTGGCACGCTCATCGTCGACAGCGACGAGTTCACCAAGCGGAATCTGAACAAGGCGGGATACGACGCCGACCCGCTCGACACCGCCGCAGAAGAGCATCTGACCGTCCACGCCGTGCCCATGACCACGCTCACGGCGGGGGCCGTCGAACCGGCAGGCGTCGGCAAGAAGGACGCGCACCGGGCGAAGAACATGTTCGCGCTCGGCATCCTGTCGTGGATGTACGGACGGCCGATCGCACCGGTCGAGCGGTTCCTCGAGCAGAAGTTCGCCGCGAAACCCGAGATCGCATACGCGAACGTCCTGGCACTGCGCGCGGGCTGGAACTACGGGGAGACCACCGAGGCGTTCGCCACGACCTACGTAGTCGCCCGCGCATCGCTGCCCTCGGGAACGTACCGGCAGATCACCGGCAACACCGCGCTCGCCTACGGCCTCGTCGCGGCAGGGCGTGCCGCGGGGATGGACGTCTTCCTCGGTACCTATCCCATCACCCCCGCGTCGGACATCCTGCACGCCCTGAGCAGGCTCGAACGGTTCGGCGTGCACACCTTCCAGGCCGAGGACGAGATCGCCGGAATCGGCGCCGCGATCGGTGCGGCCTACGGGGGAGCGCTCGGGGTCACCAGCACGTCCGGCCCGGGGATCGCACTCCAATCCGAGGCGGTGGGCCTGGCGGTGATGACCGAACTGCCGCTGATCGTCGTCGACGTCCAGCGCGGCGGACCGTCCACAGGACTGCCGACGAAGACCGAGCAGGCCGACCTACTGCAGGCGATGTACGGCCGCAACGGCGAATCACCCGTCGCGATCGTCGCTCCGCAGTCACCCGCGGACTGCTTCGACACCGCACTCGAGGCCGCCCGCATCGCGGTCACCTACCGCACGCCCGTGATGCTGCTGTCCGACGGTGCCATCGCCAACGGCTCCGAGCCGTGGCGGATTCCGGACCTCGCCGACCTGCCGCGCATCGACCCCGGATTCGCGGCGCCCCGCGGCGGCGACGATCCCGCCCACCTGCCCTACGCGCGGGATCCGGTCACCCTTGCGCGCGACTGGGCGATTCCGGGAACCGCAGGTCGCGAGCATCGGATCGGCGGTCTCGAGAAAGCCGACGGCACCGGCGACATCTCGTACCACCACACCAACCACGAACTGATGACACGGCTCCGGACGGCACGGGTGGCCGGTATCGAGGTCCCGGATCTCGAGGTCGACGATCCGACCGGTGATGCCGACGTGCTCGTGCTCGGCTGGGGCTCGTCGTACGGCCCGATCGGTGAGGCGGTGCGCCGGACCCGGCGTTCCGGTCGTGCCGTCGCCCGCGCACATCTCCGGCATCTGGCGCCGATGCCCGGCAATCTCGGTGACGTGCTCTCGCGGTACCGCCGCGTGCTGGTGCCGGAAATGAATCTCGGGCAGCTGTCGTCCCTGCTGAAGTCACGCTTCGACGCCGACATCCAGCCGGTGACGAAGGTGTCCGGTATGGCCTTCCGCGCCGACGAACTGCAGGAGGCTCTCGACGCAGAATTCGCCGGGGCACTCGCCGACCTCGAGCGCTCCCGAAACCCCGACGCGGTGGCGTCCTCGACCAAACGCGACCCGAACGCAGAGAGGGCGGGAGCATGACCGGACTCCTCGGCCACGATCTCGGACTCGTTCCGCACACCGACGCGCTCGACGGTGTACCCCGGACGGAGACGCCGCAGAAGGCGAAGGACTTCACCACGGACCAGGAGGTCCGGTGGTGTCCCGGATGCGGCGACTACGTCATCCTCGCGACGATGCGAAGCATGTTGCCCGAGTTGGGTGTCCGGCGTGAGAATCTCGTCTTCGTCTCCGGCATCGGCTGTTCGTCCCGCTTCCCCTATTATCTCGACACCTACGGGGTGCATTCGATTCACGGGCGGGCTCCGACCCTTGCGACCGGTCTCGCGGTCACCCGCCCGGATCTGTCGGTGTGGGTCGTCACCGGTGACGGCGATGCCCTCTCGATCGGCGGCAACCACCTCGTCCACACCCTGCGCCGCAATGTGAACATGCGGATCCTCTTGTTCAACAACCGGATATACGGGCTGACGAAGGGTCAGTACTCGCCGACCTCGGAGGCCGGGAAGATCACCAAGTCCTCACCCACAGGCTCGGTCGATACTCCGTTCAACACCCTGTCCCTCGCCCTCGGTGCCGAGGCGACCTTCGTGGCCCGTGCTCTCGACTCCGACCGGCCCGGACTGACCGAGGTGCTGCGCGCAGCAGCGCATCATCGCGGGACGGCCTTCGTCGAGATCCTCCAGGACTGCCCGATCTTCAACGACGGTTCGTTCGACGTGCTCCGCAAGGACGAAGCGCGGTCCCACCTGATCCCGCTGCGGCACGGAGAACCGATCGTCTTCGGAGTCGACGACGAACTGTGCGTCGTGAGAAAAGGATTCGGTCTGCGGGTGGAGAAGCGCTCCGAGGTCGACGTCGCCGACATCGTCGTGCACGACGCGCGCACCGACGATCCCGAGTACGCATACGCACTGTCGAGATTGTCGGATCAGGATCTCGGCCATGTCGTCATGGGTGTCGTGCGGCAGGTGACACGTCCGGCCTACGACGACGCCGCCCGGGCGCGGATGCGCCGGGCGCAGGAAGCCGGAACCGCGGATCTGCAGGACGTACTGCGGGGCGACAACGTCTGGACCGTTCCCTGACCCGGCTCAGGCGCCGTACACGATGCGGCCGCCGATGAGAGTTGCGCGCACCGCACTCGCGGACGGCGCGGAGAGGGCGGCGGCGAGTGAGCGATCGAGCAGGACGAGATCGGCGGGCGCGCCGACGCGGACGCTGCGCGCGGCGCCTCCCGGATCGTCGAGCGGCGCGAGACAGCGGTCGAGTGCTGTTGCAGCGGAGAGATGTTCGTCGGACCCGACGACGTCACCGGTGGGGCAGGTGCGAGTGACGGCGGCGGCGACGACCGTCCAGGGATCCGCGGGCCCGTACGGCGCGTCGCTCGACAGTGCGAGCGGCACTCCGCCGTCGAGGAGGCTGCGGCAGCGGTACAGATCGGGCAGGTCGCCCGAGGAGATGTCGCGGAGATAGGCATCTCCGCGGTCGGCGAGGAAGCCGGGTTGCGTGACCACCTGCAGGCCGAGCCGCCGGACGTCGTCGATCGACTCCGCGGGGATGAGCGCACCGTGCTCGATGCGGTCTCCGGGCAGGGTGCCGACCTCGGTGAGAACGGCGAGCAGGATCGCGAACGCCTCCCGGCTGACACAGTGCACCGCGACCGCGCGACCCGCATCGTGGGCGCGGCGGATCGTCTCGGCGAGGACGTCGAGGTCGGGCAGGCCCGAGTCGGCGAGCACGATCTTGTGCGGTCCCGGTGCGAACGAGGCCGACCGGCACGGGAAGTCCGGTGGCGCCCCGAGCAGACGCACGTGTTGCGGGACGGATCCGTCGGCATGCGAGGCGCGGAGGTGCTCGAGGGTCGACGGAGTCAGATCGGGTGTCGCATCGGTGACACCGGTGATGCCGTACCCGGCGAGTTCAGCGCCCACCTCCGCGAGCGAGGGGGGACCGGTGTCCGGTAACCGGTCGCGCAACCAGGTGTCGGCACGCCACACCCGCCCGGTCGGGTTCCCTTTCCCGTCGCGTTCGACCCCGGGATGATCGGCGGTCGCGAGTCGGGTGAGGGCGACTGCGACGGAGTTGAGGAACCACACCGCACCACTTCGATGCTGGATGCGCACCGGCCGGTGCGGGTGCAGTGCATCCAGCGACGCGGAGTCGAGGAGGCCGGCAACCGACTCGGCGTATCCGACACCCCGGATCCATCCGTCCCCGGGGGCGGTGCCGAGTGTCCGGGCGAGATCGTCGGCCGTCCGGACCGCGGGCGGCCCGCATCGGACGGAGGCCCGCTCGGCGGCGAGTGCGTGCAGATGGAGGTGATGGTCGTGCAAACCGGGAAGCAGTGCCGCACCGCCTCCGTCGAGAACGTGCGCAGATGGCGGAGGCGACGGCCCTGCGGTGACGGCCACGACGACGCCGTCGCGGATCGTCACGTCCAGCCCTCGCACGCCGGAGACCTCGACGTCGCGAACGACCAGCGTGGTCACGACCTGATCCCGAGTTCGGCGAGGACACGCGTCGTGTCGCGTCCGGACTCGGGTGCCTCACCGCAGATCTCGCGCCGGCGGGGCTCGGCGACCGGGACGGTTCCCGAGGCTGCTTGCAGAACCCACCGCCCGCCCTCGCGGACGGCCGGCTGCGCGATACTCGCCGGACGGTCGAGGGTCGCCGCGACGACCCCGGACATCGGAATGTCCCACAGCATCCCGCCTCCGCCGGCGGGTGCCGACATTGCCAGCGCGGCGGCGGTGAGCCCGGTCAGGGGATCGGCGATCGCGTCGCCCACGAAGACGGGACCGTCGGCGTCGTAGGCGATCAGACCGGCGGATGCGGCGATGTCGTCACCGAAACCCACCCGGTGCGATGCTCGCCCGTGGGCGGTGATCGAGATCCAGGTCGTACCCTCGTCCACCGCCTCCCGGGCGTCGAGACCGAAACCGGCCAGCGCTCGTGGTCGCGAGGCCTCGATCACGATGTCCGCGGCGGCCACCAGCTCCGCGAGTTCGCGGCGCTGTCTCCCGTCGTGCGGATCGAGCACCACGGACTCGTGCCCGCTGTGCAGCAGTCGGTAGAAGTCCGGATTGCCTCGACGCGCACCGTCGGGTCGCGAGGGTGTCTCGACCTTGACCACCCGTGCCCCGGCGAGGCCGAGCAGGTGCGCGCACAGGGGGCCGGCCCACAGGGCGCTGAAGTCGACGACGAGCAGTCCGTCGACCGGCCGCGGGGCCGCCGGGGCCGGGAGAGCGGCCGGAGACGGCGCGACCGGCCCGGCAGCGATCCCGAGCATCTCGGCGCGCTCGGCGAGTTCGGCCCCGGTGTGTTCGACGAGCCAGCCGGCGACAGCGGGCCACGGATCGTCCGGGATCTCAGCTTCGATCAGAGCGCCGAGCAGCAGCGGATCGTCGGGACGCGCACAGGAGACGGCCGCCCATCCGTCGACGGTCGGCAGCAGGCGGCACGCACCTCCGGCCGACACCGCCCCGGCACGGCGGTGACCTGTGAAGGCCGCACGTTCGGACAACAGGGCCGCACCGTCGACCTCGACGGCTCCGCTCGACGTCACGCGGATCGATGCCGACAGCTCCCGGGCGACGGTCGCGGCGTGTCCGGGGGGAAGGAGCGGCGGGCCGTCGACTCTGCCGGTCAGAGAAGCAATTCCGCTGTCCGCCCAGTCGCGTACCGGGTCCGCGGCGAGGTCGGTGGCCACGCCGGTGATGTTACATTCCGTGCCGGATGGGGCTTGGAAGAGTACAAGGACGGACCATATGGATACGGCACGAGTGGCCACCCTTTCTGTTGCGGAACTCGCGAGGGGTGCGGCAGGGGAGCCTCTTCTGGGTGACGGCGGTGTCGCGGTCCGGCCGATGATCGTCGTGGATCTCGACGACGACACCGAGAACGTCGAGGTTGCGGTCGAGCAGGCGTCACTGACCGACCGGATTCTGGTCGGCCGCGCGACCCGTGAGATCCGTGCCGACCTGCATCCGTTGATCGATGCCCTCGATCTCACCTACGCGCGTGTGGCTCCGTCCCGCGGCGTGGTGGAGGTATCGGACCCGGATGCGGGCATCGCAGAATTCGCCGAGGCCGTCGAGCGGAATCCGCAGGCCGCGCTCGTCGCCCGCCAGGTCGTGCGTGCCTCGGCGACGCTCCCGGTGGCCGAAGCGATCGATGTGGAGTCGTTCGCCTATTCGACCCTGCAGGGAGGGCCGGAATTCGCTGCCTGGCTCGCCGACCGCGGGCCGCGTCCCCTGCCGCCGCCGGCCGACGAACCGGTGCTGGTCGCACGGGAGGGTGACAGTCTGCGGATCACCCTCAACCGTCCCGAGCGCCGCAACGCCTACGGCACGGTGCTGCGTGACGCCCTCGTGGACGCACTGCGTCTCGCATTGCTCGACGACAGCATCGACCGGGTGATGCTCGACGGCGCGGGCTCGTCGTTCTGTGCGGGCGGCGACCTGGACGAATTCGGACGCACTCCCGACATCACGCTCGCGCATCTCGTTCGTACCCGTGGGGGAGCGGGCCGACTCGTCGCGCGTCTCGCCGACCGCATCGAGGCGCGGTTGCACGGTCACTGCATCGGAGCGGGCATCGAGATCCCGGCTTTCGCGGGACGGGTGGTCGCCGCTCCCGGTACCGTCTTCCGTCTTCCCGAGGTCTCGATGGGGCTCGTCCCGGGAGCCGGCGGCACGGTCAGCATCCCGCGGCGGATCGGCAGATGGCGCTCGCTGCACCTGTTCGTCACCGCCGCGCCCCTCGACGTCTCGCGCGCACTCGAGTGGGGGCTGGTGGACGAGATCCGGGAAGGATGAGCCTCCATCTGTGAACATTCTGTTGACAACAGAATGTTCACAGGCCACCCTGGAGTCATGTCCGAGGAAGGTTTCACCCCACCGAACCCGAGTCGCGAACGTGCACACCGCGAGTACGCGGGATTGTTCCGTATCACCGAACGGCACGGCAGCACCCCGGAACGACGCGCCCGCCAAGCGCATCCGGAGATGCTCGACCCGCTGGGTGCCGTCCGTATCGTCGCCGCGCTGGCCGGCGGTGTGCACACTCCGGAGCCCGACGAACCGGAGGTCGACGACGCCGACGTGGTCGCCGCGCTGGGGCTCGTCCCGAAAGCGCGCGCCGAGATGGACCAACTCGAGGCGCTGATGCTGCGCATCGCCCGTGAACGCGGGATGACCTGGCAGCAGATCGCATTCGGGCTCGGTCTGGGAAGCGCCCAGGCGGCGCGACAGCGCTACGAGCGTCTGGTCGAGCGAGTCGACACGTGACGGCGATCCCGGCGCCGGATGTCTCTCAGGCCATGAGTGCGGTGAACCGCCAGTCCAGCACGGGTTCCGGTTCGGTGCCACCGCGATTCGCGTAGACGAGCGATCGCAGGTTCAGCACACCTCCACTCCCGGCGAGCGGCTCCGCGGATTCGACGTGCAGGTCGCTGGTGAGGGTGTCGCCTTCCTGCACCGGGCCGGTATGGTCACACGACTTCCAGCCCAGCACCGTCACGAGGTTCGGCAGGGCGCGCGTCGCCTGGGAGAACGCCAGGCCGATGGTGTGGCCGCCGTAGACGAGACGACCCGACGCGCCGACCCGCTCGTCGTGATGCGTCGCCGCGATGTTCAGGCTCAGGCGCGCGAGTTCCGGTGCGCTCGAGACGACGTCGCCGCTGAACCGCAGCACGGCGCCGGTGAGGGCCGGATCGAAGTGTGCACCCGGCACCTTCGACCGGTAGACGCCCAGATCCCAGTCCGCGGGCGCTGTCCACTGAGGTTCGTCCTGCGGGCCGATGGCCGACAGGTCGTCCGAGTGCACGACGCGGTTCGGATCGGGGTTCTCGCTCAGCGGCAGCATCGCGCAGCGGTAGAAGTCGAGGACGGTGTTGCCGTCCTGGTCGACGGTGTTCACGCGCAGCGCGGCGAGACCGGTGGGCCTGCGACCGGACTTGGCCGAATTCTCCTTCAGCCCCACCACTTCGGTGGTGGTGTAGAGCGTGTCGCCGATGTGCGGGAAGCGGCGGAAGCGCAGGCCGCGGTAGAAGAGATTGGCCTTGACGTGATGGGTGACGAGGGTGGACTGGCCGATGGCGATGTCGGTGACGAAGCCGGCGTGGGCGACGGGCCCGCCCGCGACAGCGACCGAGAGATGCTTGTCGAGCGGAAGTCGCAGGCGGTCACCGAGAATGCTCTGGTGCACTGCGGCGAGACCCTCCGTGAGCGTCACGGCGGGGGCGGTGTCGAAGACCTGCCCGACGGTCAGTTCGTCGAAATACGGTCCGCCGACGTACGAGGTGGTCATTGTTCTCAGGCTCCGATCTTCGACAGGATACGGCGGGCGGCGACGGCGACGGCCTCGTCGAGCATCCGGCCGTCGAGCTGAGCGGCCCCGGCGCCGCGGCACTCGGCTTCCTCGAGCGCGGCCAGCACTTTCCGCGCGGCCTCCACCTGGTCGCCGGTCGGGGTGAATGCCGAAGCCGCAGAGGTGATCTGTGCGGGATGGATGACCCACTTGCCGTCGAATCCGAGATCGGCGACCCACTGCGCCGAGCGGCGGAAGGCGTCGTCGTCGGCGATGCCGAGGAACGGCCCGTCGACGGCTTGCACTCCGGCGGCACGAGCTGCGTGCAGCACGCGGTCCTGCACGTACAGCCAGTGCTCGGGTGCGGCGGTGGAGGCGCGGCCCAGAGCGGCACCGAGATCGGCGTAGCCGATGATCACCCCGGCCATCCTCGGCCCCGTGACGATCTCGTCGATGCGCTGAACCCCCGACGGGGTCTCGATGAGTGCCTGCACCGGGACCGGCGCATCCGTTCCGAGGATGCGATCGGCCTCGACGAGGTCGGCGACGCTCTCGACCTTGGGGATCACGATCGAGGCGAGGTCACCGGCGAGTGCGGCGCAGGCGCGCAGGTCGTCCTCGAACCAGACGGTGCCACGCCCGTTGATGCGCACCGAGACGGTCCGCTCACCGCCGTGCCGGCGGACCAGGGACGCCACGAGCTCGCGGGCGGCGTCCTTCTGCGCCGCGGTGACGGCGTCCTCGAGGTCGAGGACCACTTCGTCGGCGGCGGAGGCGAGAGCCTTGCCGGCTTTGCGTTCGTCGGAGCCGGGGGCGACGAGAACGGCGCGCCGGCGGGGGTGTTGCTCGGAAGACACGGAGGACCTCGTGGAGTTCGGTCGGCAATGACGGCGCTGAATGTACGGCCATTCCCGACCGGTTGCCACCTATAGGCAGCCGTAGTCGCCCGGATCGACGGAAACTCTGAAATCGTTGCGGCGAATGGAGGTTCCTGCATTGACAAGGCGTGGATCCCGTCCACAAAATGGCCGTACAAAGTTTCCGGGTCCGTGTGGCCCGTTCCGAGCGGAGGACCGCCCCGTGACCCACCTGAACGACGAAGAGACTTTTCTCGTCAAGACCGTCCGCGACTTCATCGATCGGGAGGTCAAGCCGTCGGTGCAGGAGGTCGAGCACGCGAACGAGTACCCGGAGAAGTGGATCGAGCAGATGAAGCAGATCGGCATCTACGGGCTCGCCGTGCCGGAGGAATACGGCGGGTCCCCGGTGTCGATGCCGTGCTACGTGCAGGTCACGGAGGAACTCGCCCGCGGATGGATGTCGCTGTCGGGTGCGATGGGTGGGCACACCGTCGTGGCGAAACTGCTGACCCTGTTCGGTACCGAGGAGCAGAAGAGCACCTATCTGCCCAGGCTCGCGACCGGCGAGATCCGGGCGACGATGGCGCTGACCGAGCCCGGTGGGGGCTCGGACCTGCAGGCGATGACGACCACCGCCAAGCGCGACGGGGACGAGCTGGTGATCAACGGCGCGAAGACGTGGATCACCAACGCGCGCCGCTCGGGGCTGATCGCCCTGCTGTGCAAGACCGATCCCACCGCCCAGCCGCGTCACAAGGGCATCTCCGTGGTCCTCGTCGAGCACGGCCCGGGTCTGACCGTCTCGCGTGATCTGCCCAAGCTCGGCTACAAGGGCGTCGAATCGTGCGAGCTGAGCTTCGACGGCTACCGCATCTCCGCCGACGCGATCCTCGGTGGGGAGCCGGGCAAGGGCTTCGGGCACATGATGAAGGGGCTCGAGACGGGACGGCTGCAGGTGGCCTCGCGTGCGCTCGGTGTCGCGGCCGCGGCGCTCGAAGATTCGCTCGCGTACGCCCAGCAGCGTGAGAGTTTCGGTCAGCCGATCTGGAAGCACCAGTCGATCGGCAACTATCTGGCGGAGATGGCCACCAAGCTCACCGCGGCGCGGCAGCTGACGCGGTACGCGGCGGAGAAGTACGACAGCGGTGAACGCTGCGACATGGAAGCCGGCATGGCGAAGCTGTACTGCTCGGAGGTCGCGATGGAGATCGCCCTGAACGCGGTGCGCATCCACGGTGGATACGGCTACTCCACCGAATACGACGTCGAACGGTACTTCCGCGACGCGCCGCTGATGATCGTCGGTGAGGGCACGAACGAGATCCAGCGCAATGTCATCGCGAGTCAGCTCGTCGCACGCGGCGGGCTGTGACGGCCGGCCGTCAGGATCGGTCCGTCGTGGACGACAAGGTGCGGGAGACGGAACCGGCCTACGCGCAACTCGCGCGCCGGCTCCGCGACGCCGTGGACGCGGGTCACTACAGTGACGGCACGCGCCTGCCCACGGAAGCCGAACTCGCCGAAGAGCACGGCGTGAGCCGGCAGACGGTGCGTCGCGCGTTCCAGGACCTCGTGGTCGACGGCATCGTCTACCGGGTCCCCGGGAGGGGGACCTTCGCGAACGAGGCGGGCCGGCGCTATCGACGCCAACTCGGCTCGATCGAGGATCTGCTAGCCCTGTCGGCCGACACCCTCATGCAGATCGTCTCACCGCTGCGACGCGGGGTGGACATCGACGCCGCCAGCCGTCTCCGGCTCGACACCGACTTGCTGTACACGGTGGTGCTGCGACGCGTGCACGACGGAATCCCGTTCGTGCTCACGACGATCCATCTGCCCGACCGGGTCGCCGCGCACGTACTCGACGCGCCCGAACTCCGCGCCGGCGCGTCGAGCCGGAACACGGTGATCGGACTGCTCGAACCCCATCTCGACAGCCCCATCGTCGAAGCCGCGCAGTCGATCACGGTCGCGGCCGCAACCGAACAGGTCGCACGGGAACTCGATTGCGCGGTGGGGCACCCTCTGCTGCGCGTCGACCGGTTGTATTCGAACGAAGCAGGGGTACCCACGGAGCTGTCGGTGAGTTACTTTCTGCCCGAGCACTACACCTATCGCGTCACTCTCCGGCGAGCCGGTCGCTGACCGCCGCCACACCTGCACGGCCACACATCACAGGAGCAACAATGCGTGTTTTCAACGGGATCGACGAAGTCGAGAAGGCAGTGGGCGAGCAGATCGGCCGCAGCGACTGGCTCGAGATCGGCCAGGACCGGGTGAACCTGTTCGCCGAGGCCACCGGCGACCACCAGTGGATCCACGTGGATCCCGAGCGCGCGAAGGACGGCCCGTACGGCACGACCATCGCCCACGGCTATCTGACGCTGTCGTTGCTGCCGGTGCTCGGCGCGTCGATCTTCTCGCTCGAAGGTGTGAAGATGAAGGTCAACTACGGCAGCAACAAGGTGCGCTTCCCCGCGCCGGTGCCCGTCGGTTCGAGGATCCGCGCCGCCGCCGAATTCAAGTCGCTCGAGCGCACCGCGAAGGGAGCGAATCTCGTCGTCGGTTACACCGTCGAGATCGAGGGCTCGGAACGTCCGGCGCTCGTCGCCGAGACGGTGGTCGTACTCGTTCCCTGATCCGTCAGGAGATCTCGATCCGGAGGATGCGATCGTCGTCGTCGGCGGGGCTGCCGCGACCGTCCCGATTGGACGTCGTCAGCCACAGCGAGCCGTCCGGTGCGGCGGCGACGGTCCGCAACCTTCCGTATTCCCCGGCGAGGAAGTCGGTCGCCGTCGCCGACCCGTCCTCGTCGACGCCGATGCGCCACAAGCGTTCCCCGCGGAGACCGGCCATCCACAGGCCGCCGCCGAACCACGCGAGCCCGGACGGGGACGCCTCCGAGACCGGCCAGGTGAGCACCGGATCGACGAATTCGCCGGAGCCACCGGCGCCTTCCACCACGGGCCAGCCGTAGTTCGCGCCGGCCGTCACGAGATTCAGTTCGTCGACGTCGTTCTGCCCGAACTCCGACGCCCACAACCGGCCACGGTCGTCGAATGCGAGGCCCTGCACGTTGCGGTGACCGAGTGAGAAGACCGGCGAGGCAGCGTCGGGGTTGCCCGGTGCCGGTTCGCCTTCTCCGGTGATACGCAGGATCTTCCCGCCCAGCGAATCCGGATCCTGGGCGAGTTCGCGCTCGCCGGCCTCCCCGGTCGCGACGTACAGCATCCTGTCGGGGCCGAAGACCATCCGCCCGCCGTCGTGGATCCTGCCCGCCGGAATGCCGTCGAGGATCACCTCCGGTGCCGAGAGGGAATCTCCGTCGAAAGCCGCTCGCAGTATCCGGTTGTCGTTCTCGGTGGTGACGTACAGGTACACGAAGCGATCGGTGTCGAATGTCGGCGACACGGCGATGCCCAGGAGCCCGGACTCGCCCTGCGCGAGAGTGTCGTCCACACGACCCACCTCGCGGACCGCGCCGTCGGCGATCTCGAGAATCCGGCCGGTGTTGCGTTCGGTGACGAGGGCGGAGCCGTCCGGGAGGAATGCGATGCCCCACGGTGTGTCGAGGCCGGACGCCACGGTGCCGGTCACCTGCGGCGCCCCGACCGCAGCGGACGTGATCGAGGTGGGTGCGGCCGTGCGGGTCTCGGTGCCGGATGCGGACGGCATGTCGGATGCCGTCGGTCCGGACGTGCAGGCACTCATCGGCAGCACCACCGCCGCGGTCAGACAGGCCAGATGCCGGCGCATCACGTGGTACATCCTCGCGCGGCCACCCGCCAAGTGTCCACCACCGCGCCCTCGGAGATCACGATCAACTCGTCCGCGAGGTTCACGGCATTGCATACGTGATTGGGAATCACCCGCACCCGGTGGCCCAGGCCGGGTCGGGTCGAGGGATCGGGCCAGTACACCGTGGCGTGGTGTTCCGACAGCGCGGTGATCCGCGCGTCGGGTTCGCCGAGGATCCGTCCGTAACCGGTTGCCCAGGCTGCCCGGTCGGCGCCGAGCACTTTGGACCCGGCGTCGAGCACGACGAGATCGTCCCGCGCCGAGACGACGGTGGCCGCGGCCGTCAGGGCGATCTCGTTCTCGGTGACGGTATTCAGTTCGAGTTGCTGGGCATCGCCGAAGACATAGACCCCGGGGCGCAGTTCGGTTGTGACCGTGGGCACCTCGAGAAGAGCTGTGGGGGAGGACCCGCCACTGACGACGGAGGGTTCGATCCCCGTTGCGCGCACCGAGGCGGCGGCGGCTGCGAGTGCGTCGGACTCGTCGCGGGCGGCGCCGGCCGGAGCGCCGGGTGCATACGAGTGGCCGGGAAAGGTGAAGACGCCGAGCATGTCGAGGCCGGCCTCGTGCGCGGCTGCCGCCACGGCACCCGCCTGCTCGGGCGGCACCCCGGTGCGGTGGTGACCGCTGTCGACCTCGACGAGCACGCCGATTCCCGTTCCCGCGTGTTCGACGAGATTCCGGGCGCCGGTCCCGGAGTCGATCCCCACCGTGAGACGGACCCGGGCGGCCAGCGCGCGCAGGCGGGCGCCACGGGCGGCATCGACCCACAGCGGATACGCGACGAACAGGTCGTCGACCCCCGCCTCGGCGAAGACCTCCGCTTCGGCGACGGTTGCGACCGTCAGGCCCCGGGCTCCCGCGTCGAGCTGGCGCCGGGCGATCTCGAGGCACTTGTGGGTCTTCGCGTGCGGGCGCAGCGACATGCCCCTCGCCCGGGCGGACTCGGCCATCCGTGCGATGTTGCGGTCGAGGATGTCGCGGTCGACGAGCAGTGCCGGCGTGGTGTCGAGATCCATGGCCGAACCGTAGACCGTCGCAGGCGGAAATTTGGAGAGTGCGCGACCTCTTTTTCGTGTTACCCTCGCCGCATGAGTGGTGTGGATCACAATTCCGGGGATTTCGACGTCGTCGTCCGGGGCGGCCTCTGGTTCGACGGGACGGGCGCGCCGGGCGTCGTCCGCGATCTCGGTATACGCGACGGGGTCGTCGTCACCGCGAGCCCCGACGAACTGCCGGCAGGCCCGGACACCGAGGTCGTCGACGCGCACGGGCGGTGGGTGATGCCCGGCTTCGTCGACACCCACACCCACTACGACGCCGAGGTGCTGGTCGGGCCCGGCCTGCCCGAATCGGTCCGGCACGGCGTCACCACGGTGCTCATGGGCAACTGCTCGATCTCGACGGTGTTCGTGCCACCCGTGGACGCCGCCGACCTGTTCAGCCGCGTCGAGGCGCTCCCGCGCGAACACGTGCTCACGGCACTCGAGAAGTCGAAGACGTGGACCACGCCCCGCGAGTACATCGATGCAGTGAACAGACTGCCGCTGGGGCCGAACGTGACCGCCTTCGTCGGCCATTCGGATGTCCGGGCATCGGTGATGGGGCTCGGCCGCTCCACGGAGTCGGCGAACCGCCCGACCCGTGCCGAACTCGCCGACATCGACGCGCGGGTCGAGGACGCCCTCGACGCCGGCTTCCTCGGTGTCTCGACCATGACGAATCCGTGGGACAAGATGGACGGTGACCGTTATCGCTCGCGGACACTGCCGTCGACCCATGCTTCCTGGTCCGAATTCCGCCGCCTGCACAAGATCCTGCGCCGACGCGGCCGTACCCTCCAGGCCGTACCGAACCTGAACACCAAGTACGACGTGGCCTTCTTCGCGCTCGCGAGCACGGGCATCGGGCGCAAGCCGATGAAGGCATCGGTGCTCGCCGCGGCCGACACCAAGGCCGAGCGCTGGGTCAACCGCATCTTCGGTCCGATCGCGTTCGCGGCCAACCGTATCGGCAAGGGTGCCTTCCGCTGGCAGCATCTGCCCACGACCTTCGAGGTGTACTCCGACGGTATCGATCTCGTCGTCTTCGAGGAGTTCGGATCGGGCCGCGCCGCCCTGCATCTGCAGGACGAACTCGCCCGCAACGACCTGCTCCGCGACGAGGCCTACCGTCGCTGGTTCCGGCAGGACTTCGAGAAGAAGTTCTCCCCCCGCGTATGGCACCGCGACTTCGACGACACCCGCATCGTCGAATGTCCCGACGGCTCGCTCGTCGGCCGCTCGATCGGCGACGTCGCGCGCGAGAGGAAGCTGCATCCTGTCGACACCTTCCTCGACCTCGTCGTCGAGTACGGCCGCACGTTCCGGTGGCACACCGTCATCGCCAACGATCGATCGAAGGTCGCCGACCGCCTCATCCGCACCCCCGGCGTCACCGTCGGATTCTCGGATGCCGGCGCCCACCTGCGGAACATGGCCTTCTACAACTTCGCCGTCTGCCTGCTCCGTCGCGTCCACGACGCGGAACGGAAAGGCACGCCGTTCCTCACGGTGTCCGAGGCCGTGCGCAAACTGACCGGCGAACTCGGCGATTTCTACGGGATCGACGCCGGATATCTGCGGGTGGGAGATCGCGCCGACTTCGTGGTGGTCGACCCGGCCGGATTGAACGACGACGTCGACGCCTATCACGAGGCGCCGCTCGAGGAGTTCGGCGGCATCCGCCGGATGGTCAACCGCAACGATCGCGCGGTGGTGGCGACGGCGGTCGCGGGCACGGTGGTCTTCCGTGAGGGCGAGTTCGTTCCCGGTTACGGGCGCTCGGTCGGCACCGGCAGGTTCCTGCGGGCCGGAGTGGAGGAACGTGGGCCCGTCCCGGCCAGGGAATCGGCGGGTGAAGCCGTCGCATGAGCGCTCCGGCCGCTCGCCGTACCCAACAGGAACGTAAAGCGGAGACGGTGGGTCGCATCCTCGACGCCACCATCGCTTCTCTCGCCGAACTCGGCTACACCGCGACCACCATCGGGGAGGTGTGCCGCCGCTCCGGGGTGTCGTCCGGCGGGGTGTTCCGGCACTTCCCGACGAGACTCGACCTGATGGTCGCGGCAGGTGACGCCGTGCGCACCCGCCAGTTCGCGAACTTCTCGGCGGGACTCGAGGTACTCGGCGCCGAGTGGGACGACGACGCCGGCTCGGTACGGATATGTCTGGAACTGCTGCGCACCGCCTGCCGGGCACCGATGAACGCCGCCTGGTACGAACTGCTCGGCGCGGCCCGCACCGACCCCGCGCTGCGCGAACGGCTGGCGCCGATGGCGGAGCGGTACCACGCGCAGATCGTCGATTTCGGCAGGTCGCTGCCGGTGGCAGGTCGGTTCCCAGCCGACGTCTTCGACACCCTCCTGCTCTCCCTCGTCCACATGTTCGACGGTGAGGCCCTCGCGTGGACCGTGCACCCGCAACCGGAGCTCGAGGAACAGCGGATAGAACTGGTGGCCCGGATGTTGGCGAACGTCACACCTGGCATAGGTTCGAGCGATGAGCAATAACGAATCCGCTCCCCAGTGGTTCGTCGACGCCCTCGAAGCACCCGTCGAGACCGGGAAGGTCGAGGTGGAGGGCGCGAGCATCGCCTACCGCGCGTGGGGAGAATCCGGCCGGCACGGCGTCGTTCTGGTTCACGGCGGCATGGCGCATTCGGGATGGTGGGATCACATCGGTCCCCAGCTCGCCCTCGGCCGTCGCGTGGTCGCTCTGGATCTGAGCGGGCACGGCGACAGCGATCACCGGGATCACTACACCCTGGACGCGTGGGCAGAGGAGGCCATCACCGCGGCCGAGGCCGGCGGTATCAGCGGTCCGCCCGTGCTGATCGGCCACAGCATGGGTGGCATCGTCTCGTTCGCGGCGTCCTCCCTGCACGGCGACAGACTGGCCGGGGTGGCCATCATCGACTCGCCGATCCGCGACATGACCCCCGAAGAACTCGAACTGCGGGCGAAGGCCGTCGCGAATGCCGGGCCGCCCAAGGTGTACCCCTCGGTCGAGAGCGCCGTCGCGCGCTTCCGGCTCGTGCCGCCCCAGGCCGACGCGGAACCCTATGTGCTCGAGCACATCGCCCGCGGGGCGCTGAAGCAGGTCGAGGGTGGATGGTCGTGGAAATTCGACAATCTCCGGATGGGACGTGAGGGACGCCGTAGCCTCGAGGTGATGAATCCGGGATGCGCTGTCGCCTACTTCCGTTGCGAGAACGGCATCATCGACGATGCGTTGTTCGAGCGGATCGCGGGGCAGCTCGGTCCGGATGCTCTTCTGGTGACGCTTCCCGCGTCGGGACACCATCCGATGATCGATCAACCGCTCGCCGTCGTCGCCGCAGTGCGCACGCTGCTGGGAGCTTGGGGGAGATAGCGATGAATCCGCTCCGACCGGTCGCCGTCCGTATCGGAGCATTGCCGTGGCTGCCGCGATGGTCCCGGCCGATCATCGCGCTGGACAAGACCATCCAGCGCGTCACCCGCGGTAAGGTGACCCTGCTCGCGATCGCGGGCCTGCCGTCGCTGGTGCTCACGGTGGAGGGCCGGAAGAGCGGAGAGCCGCGCTCCACACCCCTGCTGTGCGTGCCGCACGAAGGAGGATGGCTCGTGGTCGGATCCAACTGGGGGCATCCGAAAGCGCCGTCCTGGGCTGTCAACCTGAGCGCGACCGACCGGGCCGAGGTGCTCTACGACGGTCACGAGTATCCGGTGTCGGTGCGGATCTCGGAAGACGAGGAACGCGAGCGGCTGTGGCAGGTGCTGCTGCGCACCTGGCCCAATTACGCGCTCTACGCCGAGCGCACCGACCGGGTTCTCCCCGTGTTCGTGTTGTGCCCCGCGATCCCCGATCGGTGATCAGAGAGGCCGGTCGGCGTCCTCCACGCTCACCGGCGTGCGGCGTTCGCGCAACAGATGCCGCGCCGCCCAGTCGAGCCAGAATCCGAGGAAGCCGATCACGACGATCACGGCCATGACCTGGTCGTAGGCCAGCTGGTCGCGGGCGTTGAGGATCTGATAGCCGAGACCGGAACGCACACCGAGCATCTCGGCGGGCACGAGCACGACCCACGCGATACCGAGGCCGACCCGCAGACCCGTCTGCACCTGAGCCCGGATGGCGGGCAGCACGACGGTGGTGAGCAGTTCGAGGCGGGTCGCGCCGAACGACCGCGCGACCATCAGGTAGCCCTGGTCGATACCGTGCACACCGGCAGCGGTGTTGATCACGATCGGCCAGATCGCCGCCGCGGCGATCAGGAAGAACACCGGCTGGTGACCGATCCCGAACAGTGCCACCGCGATCGGTGCCCACGACAACGGCGAGATCATCCGCAGGAACTGCATGATGGGCATCGTCGCGCGTTCGACCAGAGGGTTGAGTCCGATCAGCAGCCCGAGAGGAATGCCGAGGGTTGCCGCGATGAGCAAACCCACCAGCAGACGCCACAGGCTCGCCAGGGTGTCGGGTAGCAGGACGCCCCGCGCGAACAGGTCGACGATCGCCGGGAACACGTACTGCGGTGCGAAGTCCCGCACGAGCGAGTCGGGCGCGACGAGCACCGTCGTGACGAGCCACCACAGCGCGACAGCGACGGCGACGGCGACGGTCTGGGGCAGGAAGGGCAGTCGCAGGCCGGCGCGAGCCGAGGCAGGCGCGGTGCTGGTCGGTGCGCTCACGAGGGATCGACCTCCTCTGTGCGGGTGAGATCGGTGGGAAGGCCGAAGGCGTGGGTGCCCTCGACGCGGGTGAGGGACGTGCGGACGAAACGATCGTCGACGAGATCTGCGTGGACCGTCGCGGGATCGAGGCGCGCCAGGAAGCGGGTGTCGCCGTCGACGACGGTCTCGTGCATCGCCTCGACCAGCGCAGCAGTGAAGCTGGGAAAGGGGAACGGCTGGTAGCCGATGCGCTGCGGTTGCCACTGCGGGTGGCGCGTTCCTGCATCCCGGCCGGGATAGGTGAGCGCGTTCGTGATCGCGGGCAAGGGCTGCGGCAGGTAGCGGGAGGACAGCAGCCCGGCCGCGGCGGGGCGGTCGGCCCCGATCTGCACCTGCGCGGCGACGACCGAATCGGTCAGGGACTGCACTGCGACCGGGTCCCGCTCGATCAGCTCCTCGTGCACGAGCAGCGCGCAGCACGCGTGGTCGCGCCAGACGTCGCCGAGGAACCGGTGGATCCGGCCCACTCCGCGGATCTCTGCGGCTGCGTTGAACGGGTCGGCCACCGTGAACCCGGCGATCGACCCGTTCGCCAGGGCCGGAATCATGTCGGACGGCCCCATCACCACGAGTCCCACGGTGCGGGCGGACTTCGACGGTGCCTCGCGCACGACCGGCGTCAGTCCGTGTGCCCGCAGCACTTGCTGCAGCGCGATGTTGTGGATCGACCACCAGAACGGGATCGCCACCTGCTGTCCGGCGAGGTCGCCGAGATCGGTGATGTGCGGCGCGACGGTCAGCGCGGAACCGTTGGTGTGGTTCCATCCGAGGATCCGCACGGAACTGCCGAGGCTGTAACGCAACTGAACGGCCATCGGCATGAGCAGGTGGACGACGTCCACGCGCCGGCTGACGAACGCCTCGGCGAGCGACGCCCAACTGCGGAAGAGCACCGGCTGGGCGGAGTCGACCACGTCGTCCGGGTAGAGGCCCGAACCGTGCGCGACGAGAAGCGGTGCAGCGTCGGTGATCGGCAGATAGCCGATGCGCAGTTGGCCCGTCCGGTTGGTGCGGTCGGCCGTCGCGGTGCGGCCGAGATCGACGACTCCGGCGACACCACCGACGGCTGCGAGGCCGAGTGCGCCGCGCATCAAGGTACGGCGGCTGAACAGACCGGGCTCGGTCATGTCGTGGACAGCGACGAATCGCGGTAGTGCGCGAGGATCTCCGGACGCAGGGCGGCGCGGTCGAGCGCCGACATGTCGCCGATCGACCACTCCTGCTGCACCACGCCTGATTGCCCGAACAACGCGATCCGGTCGCCCAGTTCGAGTGCCTCGTCGATGTCGTGCGTGACCAGGACCGTCGTGAAACCGAGATCGCGCGCGAGTTCACCGAGCCACGAACGCAGGTCGGATCGGGTGGCCGGGTCGAGGGCGCTGAACGGTTCGTCGAGCAGCAGCAGCCGTGGGCGGACCGCGACCGCGCGGATCACGGCGATGCGCTGGGCCTGTCCACCGGAGAGTTGATCGGGATAGTAGCCCGCCAGCGAGGAGAGGCCGAAGCGCTCGAGCAGCGACTCGGCGTAGGCGGTGTCGAACCCGTCTCGGTGGGCGGCGAAACGTCCACCGAAACCGATGTTCTCGCGCACCGTCAACCACGGCATCAGGAACGGTTGCTGGAACACCATTCCGGTGTGCGGACGGTTGTCGCCGGCGGTGTCGGGCCAGTCGACGGAGCCGCGGTCGAGGTGGTCGAGCCCCGCGACGATCCGGAGCAGGGTCGACTTGCCGCTCCCGCTGCTGCCGAGTACGACGAGGAACTCACCGGTCGCGATGTCGAGGTCGACGCCGCGCAGGACGGCTGTGCGCCGTCCGGCGAAGCTCTTGTATCCGTTCGTTATTCGTACTGCGACAGTTCCCACCGAAGCTGTCCTTCCGACGGAGACTGAATGGGCAGGAAGGCCGCCTCGCGGAACCGGCGGTTGGTGGCGCTCGCAGAAGCGTAACCGGCACCACCGCGCAGAGTGGCCTCGAGGCGGGTCGCGGCGACTGCGACGACCGAGCCGTCGAGTCGCAGGCGGATGAAGTCCGCCGGAGGGATCGGAGCGGGGTCGGCGGCGAAACGGTAGAGCCGTTCGCGCAGCGAGTCGTATCGGGCCGACAGTTCCTCGTACTCACCGGCGAACTGTTCACCCAAGCCGTGCATGCGGGTTGCCGCCTCGGTGAGCGACGCGCGTGCGACACCGACGCAGAAGGATGTCTGCAGCATCATGAAGGTGGGCCGGATGGTGCCGCAGAAACCGGTGAGATTCTCGGTGAGGATGTGCGACCGGGGGATTCGGACGCCGTCGAACGTCAGCGAGGTCGACGACGTGGCGCCCAGCGCGAGCAGTTCGGGCGGGTCGGCGATGGTGATGCCCTCGGCGTCGGCGCGCACCACGGCGACGAGGCGATCGCCCTCCGCGGTGCGTGCGGGGAAGACGATCACCGAGTCCGGGAAGACGTTGGACGCCCAATGGATCGGGCCGGTCACCGTGATGCCGTCGTCCGTACGTTCTGCGAGCAGCGGAAGCTCGCCCAGGCCGGCGAGGTGCTTGAGCGCCGCGGCCATGGCGGTCACGCCGATCGTGCGTCCGGACGCGAGATCGTCCCGATAACGATCGCGCAGGGATTGCGGTGCGCGATCGATGTATTCGAGCGCCATGCGCTGGGCCCACAGCGAGAAGCCGACCGTCAGCGACTCGGCGGCGACCTCGTCGACGACCGCGACCATCTCGTCGAGACACTCTCCGCCGAGTCCCTTGCGGAGCAGGCCCGCCTCACCGATCTGCGCGAGATCGGTGCGGATGTCGGTCTCACCCCGATCGAGGGCAGCCGCGCGATCGCGCACGAATGCTGCGATCACGGCGCGTTGCTCCTCGCCGGTTCGTTCGATGGCCGCGGTCATCTACTTATCCTTCGAGAGAGTGGAGACGGTCGATGGGCGTGCTGACGACCTCGCGGGCGCGGACGACCGCTGCCTCGTCGGGGGCGTTGTAGAAGCACAGGCACTTGTCCATGTCCTCGCGGACGTAGGTGCGCAGGAAGCTCACCTCGGGGACGTCGGCGTATTTGGGCGAGTTCGCCTTCTTGCGGGCGAGATAGGTGTCCATGTCGATGCTGTCCGGGATGTCCCACTCGACGAGATAGCCGGCCTCCGGGCGGGTGGCCTTGATCTGCTCGAGATCGGCGCCGACGAGACGAACCTCGTTGGGGCCCAAGATCTCTGCGACGTCGAGGGAGGCGGCTTCGAGCTGTGCCGCGCGGCACGCGTCGAATTCGGCGATGGCGAACACCCGCGCGCCGCCGGTGGTCACCTGCGATTCGATGAGTTCACCGCCGGCGGCGACGACGGCGTCGTCGAAAGCCTTGATGGCGGCCTCGGCCTGGCCTTCGGCGGGCACGAGTTCGTAGAGATACAGCGACATGGGGTCACCTTCCGGGAAAGCGGGCTGGGACTGTGACCGGTCCGGACGCGGCAGGGCGCAGTGTGCGCAGCGGCGGGTGCTGCTACGGCAGGCGCAAGCAGATGGGCCGGTCAGCGGTGGGAACGACACGCAGCAGTCGCGACCCGCACGAGATCCACGTGCAGGCGGCGAGTGAGAAGGCTGTGCGTCACAGGCCCACCGTACCTGTGAATAGACCGGTCTGTCTATCGGGGCATGTCCGCTACCCTGGGAGGCGTGCGTACGTTCGCCGAGACCCCCGAAGCAGGCGCTTCCGAGCCCCCGAGCAGCACGGCATCCCCGGGCGACACGGCGAAACCCTCGCCCGCTCGCCGTCTGCTGGACACCGCGCGTGCCCTGTTCGCCGAACACGGCATCCGCGCGGTGGGGATCGACCGCATCCTTGCGGAGGCCGGCGTGGCGCGCGCGAGTCTGTACTCGTCGTACGGGTCGAAGGATGCACTCGTGCTCGCCTATCTCGACGACCTCGACAAGCGCGACCGGCAGGGCTGGTACGCCGCTGTCGAAGGGATCGACGATCCGGTCGCCGAGATCCTCACCTTCTTCGATCTCGCGCTGCTCTCCGCGCCGCGCAAGAACTTCCGGGGGTGCCAATATGCCAATGCTGCAACAGAATTCCCTCAGGATCCGCTCGAGCCGGTGCTCGCGCACCGCAGATGGCTGCACTCGGTACTGACCGAGTTGCTCGGATCGGCCGGTGTGACGGACGCCGACGCCCTGGCCCGGAGGGTGCAGCTGATCTACGACGGCGCCCTCGCGGGAAGCAAGTTCGAGCATTCCGTCGAGCCCATCCGTCTCGGCCGGGAGATGGCCCGGGAGATCGTGGAGTCGCATCTTCCGCGCTGATTCCGCCGGATCGCCCCGGCGGGTTCAGCCGGCAGTCGTGGTCCGCCGGTTGTTCGATGCCGTGGCTGCAGTCCTCGCGGGCCGAGGGACGAGAGCCCGGAAGCACACGCTCGCGAGCACGAAGGTGCCGAGCGTGCCGAGCACGGCGGCCACCCCCGTCGAGCCGGGACGCCCGTCGATCGTGTAACCGGCGAGCGCGCTGTCCGAGAGCCGGTGTTCTTCCACGTCGCGTGCCATGCACTCGCCCGTGACCTCCTCGGCGAGCGCATCGATCTCGCATCCGCGCGTGGTGGCGACCTCGAGAGCGCCGGGAGTGTCCACCGCGAGGGGCGCCAGGATTCCCGCCACCGCGAGCGAGGTGAAGGCGAGTCCTGCGAACAGCCTGCCGGGTGACCGCGGACGTGAGGGGGGAGCCGGGGGTGCCTCCGCATCGAGCGGGTTGGCCGGGAGCCGCGTGAGGTGGACGGACTCCGGGGAGACCCGCGCGACGGCGAGTACGACGACGGCCGTCACCGCTCCTTCGATCACGCCGACCGGGATGTGCGTGGCGTAGAGGAACCCGATGTTCGACACGGGCACTGTGGTGGTGCCGCTGAGGGCGTACTCGACGACGAAACCGGTCACCGCTGCGAGAACGGAGACGACACCGCCGACGAAGGAGACCAGGCCGAGGGTGAGGAAGGGCGGCAGACCGCGGTGCTCGCACAGCGCCCGCAGGGCCGCGGCGACCAGGAAACCTGCTGCGACGGCCACCAGCACCATATTGGTGATGTTCGCCCCCAGAGCGGACAGGCCTCCGTCGGCGAAGACGAATGCCTGCACCACGAGGACGATCGTCAATGCGACGGCGCCCACGAAGGGGCCGAGCAGGATCGCCGCCAGTGCACCCCCGACGACGTGGCCGCTGACATCCGGAAGCACCGGTACGTCGACCGTCCGGAGCGCGAACAGCAGAGCGCAGACCGCCGCGGCCGTGGGCACCGTCCGCTTGTTCAGGTCACCGCGGGCATACCAGACGGCGATGCTCACGCCGATCACGGCGATGACGAAGAACCAGGCGGAGGCGCGGTCGGAGATCAGACCGTCGCCCATGTGCAGGGCCAGGACGTCCGTGCCTGCGAACCCGCTCGTATCGACCATCTGCGATGCCTCCCGCCGGCGGAGTGTTCTGCGGCGAAGGCTAGTACCGGCCGACGCGGCGTGAAGCGTTTTCGCATGCACAGTGGGACGAAAGGGGGGTCGGTCGCGGGCACCTGTTCTATCTTCACTTCATGTACGAGTGGTCCGACACAGACCTCATGTTCCGCGATGCACTACGCGGTTTCATCGAGAAGGAAATCCGTCCGCACGTCGACAGTCTCGAATCGGGAGAATTGCCGCCGTACGACATCATCCGCAAGTTGTACTCGACGTTCGGCATCGACGAGATGGCTCGCGAGTCGCTCGAGCGTGCTCTCGCGAAAGAAGAACGTGGAGAGAAGAGTTCGGGTTCCACCGGGGGTACGGGTGGGTCGCCGGGGATGGGAGCCCTGCTCAACATCGAGATCGCAGGTGTGAGTCTCGGCCTCATCGCCTCGCTCGGCGTGAGCCTCGGCCTGACGGCGGGCACGATCCGCAGCCGTGGAACCCTCGCGCAGAAGAAACGCTGGCTGCCGGAACTGGTGACCTTCGAGAAGGTCGGCGCGTGGGCCATCACCGAACCCGATTCCGGATCCGACGCCTTCGGTGGAATGAAGACCACGGTGCGCCGCGGCGGGGACGACTACATCCTCAACGGCCAGAAGACCTTCATCACCAACGGACCGTACGCCGATGTGATCATCGTGTACGCGAAGCTCGACGAGGGTGATTCCTCCGTCGATCGCCGGGACCGCAAGGTGCTCGCGTTCGTGCTGGACAAGGGCATGGAGGGACTCACCCAGAGCCCGCCGTTCAAGAAGATGGGCATGAACTCCTCGCCCACGGGTGAGTTGTTCTTCGACAACGTGCGTCTGACCCCCGACCGGCTGCTCGGGGAGACCGAGGAGGGCGGCCGCAGCGACGGCAAGGACAGCGCACGGGAGTCGTTCGCCGCCGAGCGCATCGGCATCGCGTATCTCTCCCTGGGCATCATCGAGCAGTGCCTGAAGCTGTGTACCGAATATGCGAAGTCGCGGAAACTGTGGGGCCGCGAGATCGCGCAGTTCCAGCTGATCCAGCTCAAGCTCGCCGAGATGGAGATCGCCCGGGTCAACGTGCGGAACATGGTCTTCAGTGCCATCGAGCGGGCGCAGGAGGGCAAGCCGGTGAGCCTGTCGGAGGCCTCGGCGATGAAGCTGTACTCCTCACGGGCGGCAACCGAGGTGGCGATGGAGGCGGTGCAGTTGTTCGGTGGAAACGGATACATGGCGGAATATCGCGTGGAACAACTCGCCCGCGATGCGAAATCACTGATGATCTATGCGGGGAGCAACGAAATTCAGGTGACACATATCGCGAAGGGGCTGCTGGCACAGTAAACGCCCTGCACAGCGTCGTCGGAATTGCGCAAATAGGACATTTCCCGGACGGGGATGACAATTCGTCCTGTGTGTCGACTATTCTTCGGCGTAAGAAAAGTTGTGCCGGTCACCGACGAGGGGAGTGACCGGTTCCATAGGGGAAACGAGCGGAAATCGGGGGAGCGATGTACGCGGAACGAAGGGACGGCGTCGAACAGGCGCCGGTAGCGACCGACGGCAGGAGCGCTCGCGCAGAGCGCACACGACAGGCCGTGATAGAAGCCCACATTGCGCTCATCCGCGCAGGTGAGCTCAAACCCACAGGGGCGCAGGTAGCCTCGCGTGCCGGAGTGTCGCTCCGGTCCCTGTGGGGGCATTTCGGAGATCTCGAGACGTTGTTCGCGGCTACGGGCGCCGAGTTGATGCGGCGCCAGGACGACGCGTACGAGCCGATCGATCCGTCCTTGCCGCTCGAAGAACGGATAGATGCGTACTGTCGACAGCGAGCCGAATTGCTCGAATTCATCGCGCCGTTCGCGCGTTCGTCCGAGATCCGCGCGCCGTTCTCGCGCGAGTTGCAGCGTAACCGGCTGCGCTATCTCGAACGCGCCAGATACGAGATCAGGGCATTGTTCGGCGACCGATTCGAAGGGGTCGACGACACCGTCCGCGTGCACGTCGAGAATCTCCTCGGGGTGTCGACGACCTGGCCGATGTGGGTATCGCTGCGGGACGTGCTGAGGTTGTCGGTGCCGGAGGCCATCGAGGTCATGAAGCGCTCGGTGACGGCGCTGCTCGCCGAAGCATCGGCGGCGGCGCGGTCGCAGCCGGGCACCCGCGTGGAGCAGCCACCGGCTTCCGGGAACGCGACGGGCTCGCAGGAGGCGGCATCCCCTCCGACGGTTCCGATACCCCGGGTCGGTCCGGCGGCGGCTCCCCGGGAGCAGTTCGTTCCGGTCTAACCGTGGGGCGCGCCCGAACGGGTATGAGCCCCGAGGAAGGCCTCGACCGCAGGTAGTGCTGCCGGCACGGTCTCGGCGTGGTCCACGCCGCGCAGGATCGCGAGTCGCGCACCGGGCACGGTGCGCGACAGCGCGCGGGTGTCCTCCACACGGAGGCGATCCTCGGACCCGACGAGGGCGAGTACGGGCACGTCGATGCCGGCGAGCAGGCGGTCGTCGATGCCCGGTTCCCGATCCGAGCGGCGGAAATAGGCTGCCAGGGCATGCGCGTCGTTCTTCAGGAACGCCGCGCGTGTCGCCGGATCGACCGGTCTGCGGCGCCGCTGTTCCCACGCTTCGAGGAAGCCCTCCATGCCGTCGCGTTCGAGCACGTCGACGGTGCCGGGGAAGAACATCGCATCCATCGCTCCGTGCTGGGGCCGAGCGCTTCCACCGAGAAGCGTCAGGCTCGCCAGACGTTCGGGGGCGGCGACGGCGAGTGCAAGGCCGGCGCGGGCGCCGAAGGAGTACCCGACGTAGTGCACCCGGCTCGCCTTCGCCGCATCGAGGACGGCGAGCAGATCTCCGACGATCCCGTCCATCGCGTAGGCGTCCTCGTCGTGCGGGGCGTCGCTCCGGCCGTGTCCGCGCAGGTCGGGCATGATCACCCAGAAGTCCCGGCTCAGCGCCTTCACGTAGCCGGACGCGCGCCAGACCGCCGACGACAACGCGCTGCCGTGGACGAGCAGTACGGCCGGCAGGTGTTCCTCGCCTGCCGTGGAGAATCTGATCCGGGTACCGTCGGCGGGATTCGTCGCATGGCTCATTCCTGCAGTATGTCCGAGCATTCCATCACTGCAGCGTGATCGAGCGGTTCACTCCCACCTCCTCCAGGAAGCGTTCGTCGTGCGAAACCACGACCAGCGCACCGCCGTATCCGTTCAGAGCCTGCCTCAGGTGTGCGATCCCGGCCAGGTCGAGATTGTTGGTGGGCTCGTCCAGCAGGAGCAGTTGCGGAGCGGGATCGGCCGCGAGCACGATCGCCAGGGCAGCACGCAGGCGCTCGCCGCCCGACAGCGCGCCCACAGCCACTTCGGCCTGGCGGCCACGGAACAGGAAGCGCGCCAGTCGTGCCCGGACCTCCTGCGGGGTCAGGTGGGGCGCACGGTCCTCGGCGTTCTCCGCGACCGAACGAGTGTCGTCGAAGATGTCGAGACGCTGGGGGATCAGGGCGAAGGGGACGAGGGGCCCGGCATCGACGACGCGCTGGAGCAGCGTCGTCTTGCCGGAGCCGTTGGGTCCGCGCAGTGCGATCCGTTCCGGTCCGACGATCTCGAGCGGCGCCTCGGCCACGCGCCGACCCGGGGGCACCGCCGTTCCGGGCAGGTCGATCCGGATCTCCGGATCGTCTCGCACGGCATCCTGTGCCCGATCGAGGTTCTCCCGTGCCGCGGTGAGATCCTGTTCGTGCTCGCGCCGTAAACGCCCTGCGGATTCCTGCGCCTGCCGCTTGCGTGCCCCCATGACGATCTTGGGTTCGCGTTTCTGCTCGTACATCTTCCGCCCGTACCGCTGGCGCCGAGCGAGCGTGACGTGTGCGGCCGCGAGTTCGCGTGCCTGCCGTCGCACGTCGTTGCGAGCATCCCGCACAGCGGCCTGCGCGGCCTCCTGTTCTTCGGCGACGATCCGCTCGTACTCGCCGAACCCGCCGCCGAACAAGCGCAGTGAGCCGTCACGCAGTTCGGCGATCGAATCCATCCGATCGAGCAGTTCCCGGTCGTGACCGGCCACGACGGCCGTGCCCGGAAAACGGTCGAGGGCGTCCTGCAGTCGCAGGCGACCGTCGGAGTCGAGATTGTTGGTCGGTTCGTCGAGCAGCAACACGTCGGGCTCGTCGAGCAGCCGGGCGGTGAAGGCGAGCAGCACGGTCTCACCACCGGAGAGCTGCCCGACCGTGCGATCGAAGTCGCCTGCATCGTGCAGTATCCGGTCGAGACCGACGCGGTGCACGAGCGCGAGGGCGCGATCCTCGATGTCCCACCGGTCGGCGACGATCTCGAAATCGCGGTCGTCGAACGATCCGGATTCGATGCGGCGCAGTGACTTCCGGATGTCTGCGATGCCGAGGACCGAGTCGACCGGCACGGTCGGGTCGAGGGTGACGTCCTGGGGCAGATACGCGACCCGTCCTCGCACGGCTGCCGAACCGGACGTCGGGTGCAGCTCACCCGCGAGCAGACGCAACAGAGTGGACTTGCCACTTCCGTTGCGCCCCACCAGGCCCGTGCGTCCGGCCGGGAAGACGGACTCGACGTCCCGCACAGCGACGGTGCCGTCGGGATGGACATAGGTGAGTGCGGACAGCGTGATACCGGACGAAGACATGGGTGCTCCTGGAGTGTGAGGGTCGGCTGCGCGAATGCGCGGGACTGAACTCACAGGAGCAACGGACTTCTCCGATCGACGAGTGCGGGATGCGAACACCATGATGGATCCGGCTGCGTCCGGGACGCAACCGAATAATTCAACCCGCCGTCTACCTGCGGTAACAGACACCGGCCGGAAAGAACAGGCATGATCGGGATCGTGCGTATCCGACTGCTGAGCCTGGGCGTCGCGACAGCCACGACGCTGTCGCTGTCGGCCTGCGCGCTGGGTCCTGATCAGCCCGAGACGATCGCCGAGGAGTTCGCCGCAGCTCTCGACGCAGGCGACGTCTCCGCGGCGGCAGCGCTGACCACCGACCCGGCGGCTGCGGAAGCCGCCATCGACGCCCTCTTCGACGGACTTGGCACCGACGATCCCACTGTCGGTGTCGCGGGGACCGGAGACGGCGGCACCTTCGACCTCGACGTCGCGTGGAGTTTCGGGGAAGACCGTGACTGGTCGTACCGGACCACTGGCAGTGCCTCGGAGGATCCGGCCGCCGACGCATGGCGCATCCGGTGGGATCCGGCGGTACTCGCCCCCGAACTCGCGGGCGGTGCGTCGCTCGAATACCTGACGACGGCCGGTGCACCGCCGACGATCTTCGACCGGAGTGGACTCCCGCTCATGGGAGAACAGGTCGTCACCGTCGTGAATCTCGATGCCACCGCCGATCCGGCCGCGGTGGCCCCTGTGCTGGCCACGGTCGTGCCGACCATCACGGCCGGGAATCTCGCGGAGCAGGTCGCAGCGGCCGAAGGGGGCCCGGTGGGTGTGATCACCCTGCGGGAGGACGATCTCGCTCCCGTCGAGGAACAGCTCGCGGCGCTGCCCGGGGTGACGTTCTCGCAACAGGCACGGCTTCTCACCTCCGACCGTGCTCTCGCCTCACCCGTATGGGCCGGTCTCGCCGAACTCTGGCAGCAGGGACAGGACGCCTCGGCCGGCTGGGTGGTACGGAAGGTCGCGGCGGACGGCACGACGAGCCAGGTGGCCGGTGAATCCGGGCCGGAGGCACCGGACCTGACCACCACCATCGATCTCGGTCTGCAACGACGTGCCGAGGACGTGCTCGCCTCGTTCGAGACACCCGCGGTGATCGTGGGGATCGACCCCGCGACGGGCGCGATCCGCACCATGGCCCAGAACGCTGCGGCCGACGCCGAGGGCCCGATCGCCGCGACCGGCCTGTACCCACCGGGCTCGACGTTCAAGGTGGTGACCACGTCCGCGGCCCTGCAGGCGGGACTCGCAGAACCCGGCACGGTGCTGCCCTGCCCGGGTGTCGCCTCGATCGGTTCGCGCACGATCCCCAACGACGAGAACTTCGATCTCGGCCCGGTTCCCCTGCACACCGCGTTCGCCTTCTCGTGCAACACCACCATGGGGCAGCTCGCCCTCGATCTGCCGGCCGACGCGCTGCGGGATGTCGCGCAGCGGTTCGGGCTGGGAGTCGATTACGTCACGCCGGGTCTCGTCACGGTCACGGGGAATGTGCCCGTCGCCGATACCGACGATGCGCGCGTGGAAGCGGCGATCGGGCAGGGGCAGGTGACGGCGTCGCCGTTCGGGATGGCCCTGGTCGCTGCGTCCGCTGCGAACGGCCGGACGCCGGCGCCGATGCTGGTCGAGGGGCAGCCCGCGGAGGCGGACATCACCCCGGAAGCCGTCCCGGAGGACGTCCTCGTGTCGGTGCGAGAGATGATGCGGGAGACTGTGATCGCGGGTACAGCCGCTCCGCTGCGCGACATTCCGGATCTGGTCGGGAAGACCGGAACGGCAGAGTACGGTGAGAACGTCGGGGCACACGGCTGGTTTATCGGCTCGCAGGATAATCTGGCGTTCGCGGTGTTCGTGGCAGGGGCGGACAGCTCGGCCCCCGCAGTCGAGGCTGCGGGTCGCTGGCTGAGGGGGTAGGGATACGTGGCGCAATCGTGATTCGTTCGTGTACAACGCGTGCTGGTATCTCGTGTGACCGAAGTGAAGGTTGTTACGTATGAGATTTCGTGATTGGCGGGGGAAGCGGGGGCGTATCGTCGCGCTCGCCGTCGTCCTCGTCGTGGCGGTCGTCGCGTTGACGACGACCGTGTTCTCGGATTCTCGAAGCGAGGCACAGCGCCTCGTCGACGACTTCGTGGCCGCCCTCGACGATCGCGACGCGGCAGCGGCAGCGGCTCTGACCTCCTACCCCAACGCGGCGCAGGAGACCATCTCGCAGGTGTACGACGGTCTCTCCGGCGGCACCGTCGACTACTCGGTGACCCAGCTCGTCGAACTCAACGACGAATCGGGTTACTTCACGCTCTCCGCGGCCTGGAACTTCGGGGAGGGCAAGAACTGGTCGTATCAGGTCGACGGCGCGGTACGGAAACTCGCGGTCGGCTGGCGCGTGTCCTGGGATCCGGAGGTCGTCGTGCCCGACCTGGCCGGCGGCCGCACCGTCCACCACGTCCGGACCGATGCCGCGCCCCCGAAGATCTTCGATCGTGCCGGGCGTCTTCTCATGGAGGAACAGACCATCAACGCGGTGGTGCTCGATCCCGCGGAGATGCCCGATCCGGTCGACACGACCACCCGGCTCGCCTCGGTTCTCGCGCCGGTCGCGCCCGTCGTCACTGCGCAGTTGATGCAGGAACGCATGCAGGACGATCCCGGCAACCGCGTCACCGCCGTCAAGCTCCGCGACCAGGACTACCAGTTCCTCGAAGAGGGCATCACGTCGATTCCCGGTGTCGAGGTGCTCCAGTCACCCACTCTGATCAGCGCCGATCGACGGATCTCCACGCCGTTGCTCGACTCGTTGCGGTCGGCGTGGCAGCTCGAGCGCGACCGCACTGCCGGCTGGGCGGTGACCCTCGAAGACCCCGAGAGCGGCCCCATCCAGGTCGCCGGTTTCCAGGGCCCTCCCCCTCCGGACCTCCAGTCCACCGTCGACTCCCAGGTGCAGCTCGCCGCGAAGGAAGCGGTCGTCACGGCCGGCACTCCGGCGGCCGTGGTGGCCATCCAGCCGTCGACCGGCGGGATCCTCGCGGCCGACGTCAACAACTGGGCGATGGAACTCGGTCCGGTGCTCACCCACGGGCTCTACCCGGCAGGAGGAGTTCTCGACCCGGTCCGGCTGGCGGCCGGTCTCCAGCGTGGAGTGGACCCCGGGGACGTGAGCTCGGACGACATCGCCGACACCGCCCGCAGCCTCGGTCTCGGTGCCGATGTCGAGGTCCCCGGCTTCGACTTCGAGACGGCGCAGATCGGTCACGCCGGTTCCGGAGTGGTCCAGTTCACGGGCTCCGATTCGGACGAAGGCCTCGTCAGCCCGCTCGGCGCCGCCCTGCTGGCTGCCTCGGTCGCGCGAGGTGACACTGCCGTCCCCAGGATCGTGCAGGGTCAGGAGCCGATCGTGCACGACGCTCCGGAGCCCCTTCCCGCCGCCGTGGTCGACGCCCTGCGCGGGATGATGATCGACAACGTGCAGAACGGCCCGGCGTCCCCCCTGCGGCGACATGCCGGTCTCGCAGGTATCGCCGCGGCGAGCGGCGACGACCGATGGTTCTTCGGTTACACCGGCGATCTCGCCTTCGCGGTCTTCGTCGCCGACGCGGACGGTGGCGACCGCGCGATCAGGATGGCCGACACCTTCCTGAGCAAGCTGAACGAACCGCTGGTCGGAGACTGACTCCCCGCCGCAGGGTACGTTGACCGATCGTGACGGTTGCCGACGTGATGCTGCTCGCGGTCGCCGGCTTCTTCGCCGGGGTCGTCGGCTTCGTCACCGGTCTGGCATCGATCGTGTCGTATCCGGCTCTGCTCGCGGCCGGTCTCTCGCCGGTCGCCGCGAACGTCACCAACACCGTGGCGATGGTCGGTGTGGGCGTCGGGGCGTTGACCAACTCGGCTCGGGAGGTCGTCGACACCGGCCCTCGGGTGTGGTGGTGGACGCTTTACGCTGCCCTCGGCGGCGCAACCGGGGCGATCGTCCTGCTCGTGGCGCCGCCGGGCTCGTTCGAGGCGGTCGTGCCGGGCCTCGTCGCACTCGCAGCACTGGCGTTGCTGCTTCAGCCGCGTATCCGCGCACTGGCGGGCGGCCGCGACCTGCCACGGGTGTTCGCGGTGGCCGTCTTCGTCGTCGCGGTGTACGGCGGGTATTTCGGTGCGGGGGCGGGCGTGGTGTTCCTCGCACTGATACTGATCTGCACATCGGAGCAGATCTGGCGCGCGAGCATCCTCAAGAGCTATCTGCTCGGCATCGCGAACCTCGTCGCGGCGATCGGTTTCGCCGTCTTCGGGCCCGTGCACTGGGTCGCGGCAGCCGCGATGGCAGCCGGGGCGTTCGCCGGGGGATGGTGCGGCCCGCCCCTGGTCCGCCGCATACCGCCGAACCTGCTGCGCGTGACGGTCGCGCTCGCAGGGTTCGGCCTGGCGGTATGGCTGGCGGTCCGCTGAATCGCGAGCCCGGTTACTGCACGCCGTGCATGAGCTTCTTGATGCGCGGCGCGAACAGTGCGAGCACGATCCCCACGACGATCGAGGCGCCACCGATCCACAGGTAGTACGGCACCTCGTTGTTCTCGTCGTAGAACCCGGCGAGGGTGCCGGCCATGGCCGTGCCGCAGGCGACCGACAGATAGAACAACGCGACCATCTGCGTGTGGAAGTTCTTCGGCGCGAGCTTGGTCGACAGCGACAGTCCGACGGGGGACAGGAACAGCTCGGCGAAGGTGAACAGCAGCAGGATGCCGATCAGCCCGAGCAGGGGCGCGCTGTTGGAACCCCCGCCGGCCATCGGGATGAAGCACAGGAAGGCGATGCCCATGATGATCGTGCCCACCGCGAACTTGATGGGGGACGACGGCTGGCGCGGTCCGAGCTTCGTCCAGGCCGCGGCGAAGACACCCGCGAACAGGATGATGAACACGGGGTTGATCGACTGCACCCACGACGGCGGGAATTCCCAGCCGAACAGATCGCGGTTCAGCCGGGTGTCGGCGTAGACCGCGACCATCGTGAACTGTTGCTGGAAGAGCGACCAGAAGACCGCGCTGGCGATGAACATCGGGATGAAGGACAGCACCCGGCTGCGCTCGATCGACGTGATCTGCTTGCTCGACAGCATGATGACGAAGTAGGTGACGGTCGCGACGATCGTCAGGACGACGACGATGTCGGACATGTTGCTCGTCGTGATGAGTCCGGTGAGCGCGAAGACGGCGATGAGAGCAACGGCGGCCAGGCCGATTCCGGCCGCCTTCGTCCGTGTCTCGGTCGGCAGGGGGTGCGGCGCCACCTTGCCGATGTCGCCGAGATGCTTGCGGTAGATGGTGTACTGCAACAGGCCGAGGAACATACCGACCGCGGCGAGACCGAAGCCCCAGTGGAAGCCGTAACGCGTCTGCAGGAATCCCGTGAGCAGCGGGCCGACGAGCGCACCGATGTTCACGCCCATGTAGAAGATCGAGAAGCCGGCGTCCCGCCGGGTGTCGTGTTCGTCGTAGAGATCGCCGACGATCGATGTCGCCGTGGCCTTGAGACCGCCGCTACCGAAGGCGATGAGCACCAGGCCGACGCCCACGCCCGCGAATCCCGGCAGGACTGCGAGTGCGATGTGGCCGAACATGATGAATACGGCGCTGTAGAACAGTGTGCGTTCGGAGCCGAGCAGCCTGTCGGCGATCCACGCCCCGAGGATCGTCGACAGATACACCGTGCCGCCGTAGGCGCCGACGATCGAGGTGGCGGCGCCCTGGCTGATCCCCAACCCGCCCTCGGATGCCGAGTAGTACAGGTAGTAGATGAGGATGCCCTGCATGCCGTAGAAGGAGAAACGCTCCCACATCTCGACACCGAACAGATTCGCCAGGGGCAGCGGCTGGCCGAAGAACCGATGATCGGAGCGGGACCCGGTCAGTGTGGGAGGGTCGATGGTGGACATGATTTCCACTGTTCCACTGCGGGGGCCGGGTATGCGAAACATTTCGGCATCCGGCGAGTGGAATCACATCCTCCCCGGCCGTGTGAAGCTCGATCTCACAGCTCCGCCGGGAGAACGCGGATCAGTGCGCGTGGACCTTGCGACGCTGTACCGCGCGAGCCACGAGGCGCCATCCCACGAGGAATACGCCCAGGAAGATCGTGGCCACGATGATGAACGCGGTGGCGGTGCCCTGTCCGGTGACGGCGCGCAGCAGCATGCCTCCCACGAGGGTGCTCACCCACACCAGCAGGCCGGTGGGGGCGGCGGCGAGGGCGTCGAACTTGTCGCGGTAGAGCCAGGCGGTGAAGAACCATCCGACGGTGAGGCCGCCGAGGAACGGCCAGGCCGTCTCCGCGAGCCCTGCGAGATCGAGAACTTCGTTGTGGCTGGAACGGCCGAGCACGGCGAACACGACGACGAGCACGACGTCGACCACCAACGCCGGGGTGTACTTCTTCACGGAAACCAGAGTAGCCGCGGCGCGAACGTGCCCGAGGTGAGCATCGCCACCGATGCCGATGCGGCGCCCTTCCCGGGGGAGGGCGCCGCACGGAGGGTCGGATCAGGACTGCAGGGCTGCCTCGATCTCGAGAGTGATGGTGATCTTGTCGCCCACCACGGCTCCGCCGCCTTCGAGGGGCATTTCCAGGCTGATGCCGAAGTCCTTGCGGCTGATCACGGTGGTGGCCTCGAAGCCGGCGACCGGGCCCTGGCCCATGCCGGGATTGACGCCGTTGAACTCGAGCGTCAGTTCGACCGGCCGAGTGACGCCGTGGAGGGTCAGGTCGCCGGTGGCCACGTAGTTCTCACCGTCGGCGCGGACCGCGGTCGAGGTGAAGGTCGCGGTGGGGTAGCGCTCGGCTTCGAAGAAGTCGGCCGAACGGAGGTGGGCGTCCCGGTCGGCGTTGTTGGTGTCGATCGACGTCACGTCGATCTCGGCGTGCACCGAGGCGGTGCCGTTCTCGTCGACCTCGATGCGGCCGGAGAAGGTGTCGAACTTGCCGCGGACCTTGCTGACCATGAGGTGCCGGACGGCGAAGCCCACGCTGGAGTGGACGGGATCGATGGTCCAGGTGCCTGTGGTGAGGCCGGGGAAGGTGGTGGTGGCGGTCGTCATGGGCGCTCCTCGGTTGATCCAACTTTCAACTTCTTGGTCCCATAGTGGCAGCAAATGGTTGCGTGCGCAACTACTTGGTGACCCGGATCACACGGGTTCGGGGTTCTCGGTCGTCCGGCGGCGCCGCTCGAGCGCGGTGCGCTCGTGTTCGGCGCGCTCCGCGATCGGATCGATCTCATCACCGCCGTTGCCCCGGTACATCGCGGCGACGGTGCTCCACCCGGCGAGGGCGACGAACGCGAAGCTCACCATCCGGTACACGAAGACCGCGGCCAGGGACTGCGAGGCGCTCAACCCGGAGGCGGTGAGGGTCGCGATGAGGGTTCCGTCCACGAAACCCAGGCCGCCCGGGGCGAGCGGCACGCTGCCCACCGCCTTCGCGGCGGCGAACGCGATGAGCAGACCCGCCACCGAGGGCGAGCCGCCGACCGCCCAGCACGCCAGGCCGAGGCATGCGACATCGGCGGAACGATGCACGGCGGACCACGCGATCGCAGCCAGACCGTCGCGACGTGCGAGGTCGACGGACTCCAGCTGCGCCAGGGTGCGCTCGAAGACGTCGAATCCGGTGTCCTTCGGCTTCCTCGTGATCCGGTTGATCCGGCCGAGGACCCACGTGCCGGCCGACTCGATGGACGAGGGATTCCTCGCGACGTACCGGAGTCCGTAGAACAGCGCGATCGCCCCGGCGAGCGACAACACGAGCGTGACCGGGCTGATCCGGCTACCGACGGCGAATGCGCCGATCATGCCCACCGATGCCAGTGTGGTCGCCGCGATCACACCCGACACCGCGAGCTGCCACGAGGCGACCACGGGAGTGGCACCCCACTTGCGGGTCTGCTTGTAGGTGAAGGCTGTGGAGAAGACCGGTCCGGCCGGCAGGGTGACCGCCATCGCGGTGCTGCCGTAGATCACCGACGCCGACCGCCAGTGCCCGACGCGCACCCCGCCCGCGCGGAGCAGTCGCTGCTGCACCCCGGCGAAGCCGCTGAGGGAGATCAGCTGCGCCAGCACGCACGCAGCGAACCATCCCCAGTGCATCTCGGTGACGGCACGCCACGAGTCGCTCATCGTCGGCCACAAGTAGACGGCCTCCACGGTCAGCAGGGCGACGAGCGCGATCGCAGACCCCCATTTGAGCCACCGGAACGAGCCCCGACGCGGCATGGCGTCGGGGCCTCGAGGATGGTCGTGGGGCTGCGCCACGCTGTTCACCGTAACCGACCCCGGTGCCGCGAAGGGGGTGCTCTCGCTCTCCGGGCACCGCGGAGCGGGCTCAGGCGGAGGGTTGTGCGCCTCCGGACGAGGAGCCCGGATCGTCCCGATCGGCGGCCGATGCGGCGACCCCGGGATAGCGGACCGGCCACGCGAGATGTGTCATCCGCCGCCGTCCGCGCAGCTGCACCTCGTCGCCGAGTTCCCAGTGGCCGCGCTCCTCGTCGTCGGCGAAATACAACGCGCTCGATGACGCAAGAACCCTGCTCGGACGTAGTTTTGCGAGTTCGGTCAGGCGCGACGCCTCGTTGACCGGATCGCCGATGACGGTGTACTCGAACCGCTCGGCCGCGCCGATGTTGCCGGCCACCGCGAGGCCCGCCGATACGCCGATGCCCACGTCGAGTCCGGTGATCTCGCCGAGTGCGAATCTCATCTCGCGAGCGGCTGCGAGGGCTGCGGTGGGGGCGTCGGGCCGGTCGAGGGGAGCGCCGAAGATCACGAGTGCGGCGTCGCCCATGAACTTGTTGACGAAGCCGTGGTGCTTGTCCACGACCTCGACGACGACCCGGAAGAACTCGTTGAGCAATTCGACGACCTCGTTCGGCGGCCGCTCGGCCGCGGTCGCGGTCGAACCCACCATGTCGACGAACAGCACCGCGACGTATCTGGTCTCACCACCGAGTTCGGTGCCGTACTGCAGTGCCCGGCGCGCGACGTCCTCGCCGACGTGCTGACCGAACAGCTCGCGCAGACGCCGGCGCTCGTCGGACTCGGTCATCATGCGGTTGAACCCGACCTGGAGTCGCCCGATCTCACTGCCGTCGAACACTTCGACCTGGACCCCGGAGGCGCCGCGCTGCACACGTTCGATCGCCCAGCGCAGTTGTTTGATCGGGTCGGAGATCTGCGAAGAGGTGAGCAGCGACAGCACGAGCGCGAGCCCGATAGACGTCACCGCGAGGGCGAGCACGGACAGGGCGAGAGCATCCGGATCGAAGTCGGTGTTCGCGCTCAACTGCGTCACGCACAGCAGCACGATGCCCGCGACCGGCATCAGCGTGCCCAGCCCCCAGGTCATGGCCAGGCGGGTGCCCACGCCCGGCGCCATGGTCCGGTCGAAGTTCCCCTCGCTCAGGGCGCGGGCGGCGACCGGCCGCAGGATGCGCTCGCCGAGCATGTAGGTGAAACCGAAGGTGCTGGTCGCGGCCATGGCGACGGTGACCGACACCGCCACCGCGAGCGACGGCATCTCCTCGGCCGTGAGGAAGACGAAGAGCACGCCACCGAGCAGCCACAATCCGAGGTGGACGATCGCCTGCCGGAGCGGTGCATGCAGCGCAGCCATCTGTTCGGCTCGCGTGGGCGGGCCACCTCGCAACTGCCATCGCACGACCGAACGCAGCATGATCGCTGCGGCGCTCAGGCTCACGACGCCGGCGAAGACCAGGTACACCGCGAAGACCGCGAAGTTGCGGACGCGGTGGGCGGCGATCGCATCGGTCTCGCCGAGGGGGATCCCGTATCGCACGAAGGCGAAGACGAGCAGGGCACCGAACAGGTTCGAGGCGCCCATCGAGACCATGTAGAGCGGCCAACGACTCCGCAGAGTGGCGGCGACAGCTCGGTACGACCTCAACACGACTTCAAATCAAACCACTGTGCGGACGGTCACAGGATGTGGCGGGCACCGTACGGCTCCCGGAGTGGTTGGATTCACTCGCTCCGATCAATGTGACGAAAGGTGCGAAACGTACACATGAGGCCGTCGCCGACCGGTCCGGACCCGGATGCGCCGCTCTGGCGGGCAGCGCAGGTCTTCCGGCTCGTGACCGTCGTCTACGCGGTGGGCTCCCAGTTCTCCACGGTCGCGCACTACACCCGCCCGGATCTGTCGTGGTTGCTCATCGGCATTCTCGTGGCGTGGTCGCTCGCATCGGCCGTCCTGCTCTCGCACGAGGTACATCTGCGCCGCACCGTCGCCGCGGTCGACCAGATCGTCGCCGTCGCGCTGATGGCGTCCACCAGGCTCGTGGCCGACCACGACTGGTACAGCACTCACCAGACCATGCCCACCACCTTGTGGGTGGCCAACGCCGTGCTGGCGGCGGCGATCCTCGGCGGGCCACTCGCCGGCACGGGATCGGCACTGCTGATGTCCGTCGTCAGCGCGCTCGTCCGCGACCAGGTCGACCTCGACCTGTGGCGGGACGCGACGGCGCCGGTGCTGGTCGCCTGCGGCGTGGCGATGGGATTCGCCACCACGACCGCACGTCGTGCGCACCGGCAACTCGAACAGGTGGTGCGCATGGCCGCCGCCACCGAGGAACGCGACCGGCTGGCCCGTCAGGTGCACGACGGAGTCCTGCAGGTGCTCGCTCTCGTACAGAGGCGGGGCCTCGAACTCGGCGGCGACGCGACGGAGCTCGTGGATCTCGCGCGCGAACAGGAGGTCGCGCTCCGGCAACTCGTCTCGGAACAGGACGCCGCTGCCGACTGCGGGGACGACCGGCTCGCCGACCTCACGGCGCTGGTGCGTTCCCGGGCCGGCACCGCGATCGTGGCGGCACCGGCCGATCCGATCCTGATCCCGCGCGGACGTGCCGAAGAGCTCGCCGCGCTGACCACCGCTGCACTGTCGAACATCGAGCTGCACGCCGGTGCCGGAGCAGCCGCGTACATCCTTCTCGAGGATCTCGGCGACGAGATCGTGCTCGGTATCCGCGACGACGGTGTCGGGATGGAACCGGGCAGACTCGACGAAGCCTGCGCGCAGGGGCGCCTGGGGGTGTCCAAATCGATCATCGGACGGGCGGAATGGCTCGGCGGCGCCGCTCTGCTCGGCAGTGCCGTGGACGAGGGAACCGAATGGGAGATCCGGGTACCGAAGGGGGAATGAGTGACCGGGACCGATGCGGAACATCACAGGAACACCCCGGGGGAGCGCGAAGCGGTCACCGTGATGGTGGTCGACGACCACCCGATCTGGCGTAACGCGGTCGGTCGCGGCCTCGAGGAGGCCGGATTCATCATGGTCGCCGAGGCCGACGGTGTCGCCAGCGCCGCACGACGTGCCGCCGTCGTCAGACCCGACGTCGTGCTCATGGACATGGCGATGCCCGACGGCACAGGTACCGAGGCGACCCGCGCGGTCCTCGAAGTCTCTCCGGACAGCCGGGTTCTCGTGCTGTCGGCCTCCTCCGAACGGGACGACGTTCTCGGGGCGGTCAAAGCCGGCGCGTCCGGTTATCTCGTCAAGAGCGCCTCGGTGCAGGAACTCGTCGACGCGGTTCTCGCGACCGCACGCGGCCAGGCCGTCTTCACCCCCGGTCTGGCCGGGCTGGTGCTCGGTGAATACCGCCGCATGTCGAACGCATCGGCCCGGCGAGAGGCCCCCGCGACACTGACGAGCCGGGAGACGGAGGTGCTGAGGCTGGTCGCGAAAGGATTGTCGGCGAAACAGATCGCCGCGCGGTTGACGCTCAGCCACCGCACCGTCGAGAACCACGTGCAGGCGACACTGCGGAAACTGCAGCTCGCGAACCGGGTCGAGCTCACCCGGTACGTCATCGAGCAAGGGCTCGAACGAGACACGAGGACATGACGTGGATCCCACTATGCTGATGCGCATGGAACCGAGGGATCTTCGTGTGTCGGACGCCGAACGCGAACATGTCGGAGAGCTTCTGCAGCGCGCGGTCGGCCAGGGAATGCTTTCGCTCGGCGAGTTCACCGAGCGGATGGATACCGTGCTCGCCGCCAAGACCCGGGGCGACCTGAACCAGGTGCTCGTCGACCTGCCCGGGATGCAGATCCGTCCCGAATACGACCCTCGGACCGTGCCGGGCGTGCCACCGCAGCAGCAGACCTACCCGGTGCCCGCCGCAGGTGCCTTCCCCGCACCCCTCCAGGGGGCTCCCTCGCTCATCAAGGGCCGTGTCTCGAGCATCGAGCGGAAGGGTCGCTGGCAGGTGCCGCCCGCCATCACGCTCGACACCGTCGCGTCCTCGGTGACCCTCGACTTCACCGAGGCGGTGATGCAGACGCAGGTGGTGCGGATCGACGTGAACGACTACCTCAGTTCGATCAGCATCGTGTTGCCTGCGGAAGCCACGGCCGACGTCAACGGTGTCGACAACGTCGCATCGAGCGTGTCGTCCAAGGTGCGCGGCGGGGCGCCGTACGGCCCACTGCATCTGGTGGTGACCGGCAAGGTGCGCGGCGGAAGTCTCAACGTCACGCATCCGCTGTCGACGAGATTGCGGAAGTTCCTCAACGGGCACTGACCCGCCGGGTGCCGATCCGGCAGGCACCCGTACTCGACGGGCACCGATCGCCCGAAGGACTCGAGGCGACCCGTAGCGGGTCGCCTCGAATCGTCGGAGGTCAATCGCGGCGTTGCCGCGCGATCAGTTCGCTGACACTGATGGACCGGCCGCTGTCGGGACCGTGACGTCCGCGGCCCGGGGAATCCGCTCCGTTCGGTTCCGGCCGCGACTCGTCCGGTCGCTGTTCTGCTCGTCCCGGCTCACCCGGCCGGGGCGATCCGCCTCGCGGGTCGCCCTGCTCACCGTCCCGGCGGCGGGGCGGCAGGGGCGGACGCGGAGCATCCTGCGCGGGCGGCCGCGGGCCCCCCTGGCCCGGCCGGGGCGTGCCCTGTCCGGGCGGGCGGGGCGGTTCCTGAACCCCGGGTCGTGGTGCTTCCGCCGGACGTGATCGAGGCTCGGGTCGCGCTTCTCCGCTCGGTGCGGGTCGCGCTTCTCCGCTCGGTGACGATGTGCGCCGCAACTGCGACAACCAGTTCTCGATCGCCTGCGGATCCCGTCCCCGGCCGTTGCCGGCGGGTTCGCCGGAGCGTGCCTGGCCGGTCGGTGCCGCCGCCTCGCCGGGTAGCGGAGCCGGCCGGACGAAGGTCTGCGGTAGCGGCGGCGGAACCTCGCCCCGCTGACGGCGGGGGAGCGGGGGCACGGCCGAGGCCGGAGGCGGTTCGGGCGTGCGGCGGGGGAGCGGCGTGCCGTTCTCCTCGCTCGCTCCCGGCCTTCCCTCCGGGCGGGGCCGGGGGTCGGGCATCGCCTGTGACGGTGCCGGACGGCTCGCTCCGGGCTGGGCGGGCCGGCCGGCCGGAGGGGCAGGGCGCCCGGATGCGGGCGGCACACGCTCCCCGTTGCGCGGAGCGGGCGGACGGGCGGAAGAAGGCGCACCCGGGCGGACACCGGGACGACTCGGGCCCTGGCGGCGGGTCGGTGGTGTGAGATCGCGGAGTTTGCGCTGTTCGGCGGCCGGTCGGGGCGGTGCGATCTTCGGCAGTGGCTGGGTGAGATCCGAGCCGCCCTCGAAGGCGCCGGCGGGGAAGCGGTGCGAGCCTGTCGCCGCGACCGTCGCCGGACCGAACATGCCGACGGTGATGAGTTCGGGGACGTCCTGGGGCATGAGCTCGTCGGCGAGGATGGGTTCACCCAGGCCGATCTTCTCCTGGATGCGTTTCATCCAGGCCGGTGCCCACCAGCAGTCGTCGCCGAGCAGCTTCATCACCGCGGGGACGAGGAACATGCGGATGACCGTGGCGTCGATGATCAGCGCGGCGATCATGCCGAAGGCGATGTACTTCATCATCACCAGTTCGGAGAATCCGAACGCCCCGGTGACGACGATGAGGATCAATGCGGCCGCGGTGATGATGCGGCCGGTATGGGCGGTACCGACCCGGATGGACTCGGTGGTACTCGCACCCAGCGATCTCGCCTCCACCATTCTGGAAAGCAGGAACACCTCGTAGTCGGTCGACAGGCCGTACACGATCGCGATGATCAGCACGAGGACCGGCGACATGATCGGCCCCGGCGTGAAGTTGAGCAGGTCCGCGCCGTTGCCGTCGATGAAGATCCAGGTGAGGATGCCCAGCGTCGAGCCGAGACCCAGGGCGCTCATCAGGACGGCCTTGACCGGTAGGACGAGTGAGCCGAACGCCAGGAACATGAGCAGGGTCGTGAGCAGGACGACGACCACCACCATCAGGGGCAGCGTGTCGAGCAGGGCCGCGATGGAGTCCTGCTCGATCGCGGGGGTGCCGCCGACGAGCACGTCGACACCCTCGGGCCATTGGGCCGAGTGCAGATATTCGATGGTGTCGGCGGCCTCGTTGCGGTCGGTCAGGCCCGCCTTGAGCACGCGGACGCCGTCCTTGGCGGGGCCGGTGATCGTGAACTTCTCGACGAGACCGGGAGCCTCGCTGGCCGTGGTGATGATCTTGTTGAGGTCGCCGCCCTCGGCGCCGCGGACGACGAGCTTGACCGGCTCGGCGCGCTGGCCGGGGAACAGTTCGTCGAAGGTCTCCTGCGCCACGCGGGTCGGGTGCTCGGGCGGCAGGTAGGTCTCGTTGATGCCGCCGAACTTGATGCCGGTCAGCGGCATGATGAGCAGCAGCAGACCGATGACCGTCGGGATGGTCACCTTCATCGGGTTGACCATCACCCAGCGGCACAGGCGACCGAGGAAGCTGTTCTCGACCTGTTCGTTCGACTGGATCTGCCCGAAGCGCTTCATGCCGAACTTGTCGATGCGCTTGCCGAGGATGCTCAGGATCGCGGGCAGGACCGTGATGGACAGCAGAGCCGCCAACGACACCGCGGAGATCGCGCCGTAGGCGACGGACTTCAGGAAGCCCTGAGGGAACAGGACGAGACCACCGAGGCTCGTGACCACCATGGTCGCCGAGAACACCACCGTGCGACCTGCGGTGACGACGGTGCGTCTCACCGCCGCCGGGGTGTCGTAACCCTCGGCGAGTTCTTCGCGGAAGCGCGACACCATGAACAGGCCGTAATCGATCGCCAGGCCCAGGCCGATGAGCGAGACGACGGGGGCGACGAACGAGTTGACCTCGGTGAAGTTGGTGATCAACCGGACGATGCCGTTCGCCGCGATGATCGTCAGCCCGCCGGTGATGAGTGGCAGCGCGGCGGCGACGACACCACCGAAGACGAAGAACAGGAGCACACCGACCGCAGGGATCGCGAGGATCTCCATGCGCTTGATGTCGTTGGCCATCGTGTCGTTGAGAGCACCGGAGATCGGTTGGAGTCCGGCGAGTTGCACGTCGACACCGTCGATGTAGAACTCGTCCTTGACCTCACGGAAGTTCCCGGTCAGCTCGGTGTCGTTCTCACCGGCGATGGCGACCGACGCGATCGCGTGCTGCCGTGACGGATCCGCCAGGGTCGGCAGCGACGGGGCGCTGTCGGTCGGCCAGTACGCGCCGTTGATCTTGAGAATTTCGTCGGGGTGCTCGGCGACCAGCGAGTTCAGGCTGTCCGTGACGGTCGCGGCGAACTCGGGGTCGTCGACCGTCTTGCCCTCCGGCGCCGTGTACAGCACCAGCACGTCGCCCATGGTGTCTCGGCCGAACGTGCCGTCCGCGAGCTTCGCGGCGGCGACGGACTGGGAGCCGGGATCGTCCCAGCCGCTCTGGCTGAGGTGATCGTTCAGGCTCAGGCCGTACCCGGCGAGCCCGAGCAACGCCGCGACCATCACCGCGATGACGGTGAAGCGCGCGCGGTAGACGAGCTCTCCCCAACGGTCGAACACGTAAGTCTCCTATTCGGCGACGCTCTTGCGCCCCACGAGGAGAGCAGAAAGCGGTCGGAACGGCTGCAGCCAGGCGCCCTCGTCGGGCAGCGATTCCAGGCTGACGCGGGGCAGCGGTTCGCGGAACACACCGGGGATGTCCTCGAGATCGAGGAAGTCGATGATCTCGGAGGTCACCGCCCAGCTCGCGTGCTCACGGAAGCCGAGCACCTGGGTGGCCACACCCTCACGAGCGAGGTGCTCGAGAGGCTCGCGGAAGGCCTGCCCGTCGGCGGAGGCGACCATCACACCGGCGAGGCCCTCCCGGTGCCTGAGCTCGATGTGACGCAGCATGTCGGAGTCGACATCGCTGTCCTCGTCGATCTTCGGCTTGGCGAAGACCGCGAAACCCACATTACGCAGTGCCTCGACCCAGGGGCGCACGACGTCCGCACTGCCCGGCGCGATGTTGGTGAACACCGTCGCCTCGGGTTCGAGGGGTGCGGAGTGCTGCCGCGACAGTTCGGCGGTGCGCCCGAGCAGCCAGCGGCCGAGAGCATCGAAGCGGGGGCGGTAGGCCGCGGTGGGCCGGCCGCCGAGGATCGCGCCGAGTCCCATGTCGAGGTTCGGGGCGTCCCAGACGAGCAGGACTTTTCGGGTCGGCGCGACGCCCTCGCTTGCGGTGGGGTCGGTCACGCCGGAGAGCTCTTCGTCGACACTCATGCTCCGATCTTCCCCCAGACGAACTCGTTGATCGCGCTACCCACCTGGTGAGCCTTGTCCTCGAACTTCGTGACGGGCCGTTCGAGGCTGATCGGCGGGACGCCGGAGAACCGGGCGAGCCGGGGTTCGGCGTCGCCCACCTCGGCGATGGCTTCGGCGTAGTCGGCGTGGTCGGTGGCCACGTGCAGCACTCCGCCGGGCTTCAACCGGTCGGCGATCAACGCGAACGTCGGGGCCTGCAGGAGCCGGCGCTTGTGGTGGCGGGCCTTGGGCCACGGATCCGGGAAGAACACGCGTACCCCGGTCAGCGACTCGGAGGTCAGCATCTTCTCGAGTACCTCGACGGCGTCGCCGCGCAGGATCCGCAGATTCGTGACGGGTGTGTCGCTGTCGTAGGTGCGTTCGACGGCCTGCAGGGTCTGCGCGATGCCCGGCTTGTAGACCTCCACCGCGATGAGGTCGATGTTCGGCTCGGCCTGGGCCATCGCGACCGCCGCGGTGCCCGTTCCGGAACCGATCTCGAGTACGAGCGGGGCCGACCGGCCGAACCATGCGTCGACGTCGAGCGGCTCGTCGCCGACCTCCTTGCCGAGCTCGGGCCAGCGGCGGTCCCAGCTCTGCTGCTGGGGGTCGGTCAGCGACCCACGGCGGGACCGGAAACTCGTCACCCTGGGGTACAGGCGGTTCCCGCGGGTCGGGCGCTCGTCGAGCGTCTCGGTGGTGTGCTGATCGGCTTCGTTCACCCGACCATTGTCGCGTATCTCCCGGGTGTGTGGCAGGAGTGACTCGAGTGACCACAGTGTTTTCTCAGGGAAGCACTCGTCCGTCTGCCGGCCGGGAGCATCTCTGCCACAATCTCCGGCGACGATCGGGGGATCATGACGGGGGATCTGTGGCATCGCCTCGCCGCGGAGGCCGAACAACTCGACGCGCAGGCGGGGCGGGAACTGCGCAGGGCGCTGGCCCGGCATGCGGCTCCGCTCCGGGTGCAGGTGGCGGGTCGCGCGGGAATCGGCCGCGAGGCCGTCGAAGACGGTGTGCGGCGGGCCCTGTCTCGCGACAAGGCGCTGTCCCCCGACGACAGTGCCGGTCATCTCGTGCTCGGCGTGCCGGTGGACACACCCGATGGTCCCGAACCGGTGCTCGATGCCGACGTCGTGGTCTACGTCGTGCCTCGGCGTCTCGACCCGTCCGTCGCGCATCCGGCCGACCGTGCCGTGCTCACCGCCGTCGACCGGCGGCGCGTCGTTCTCGTGGTGGCGGGGGAGGCAGACCCCGCCGAGTGCGCCGCCGTCGCCCTCGGGATGGGAGCAGCTCAGGAACGAGCGGTCGCGGCGGGTGACGAGCACGCCGTCGCGGACGCGGTCGCGGTGTGCGCCGCAACCGCCCGCGAACTGCGCGACGAGCAACTCACCCGTACCGCCGCCGGTGTCGCGGCCGTCCCCCGGGTGCGCGAACTCGTCGAACACGTCCTCGACCTCGTCGGCTCGACCGATGCCGCGGGCGCCCGGTGAACGGGGCCGACGACGTCCTGCGGCGATGGCACCCCCACGGGTGGAGGCGGTTGCACGAACCACCGGCGACCACCGTGCGGGTCGTCGGTGTGCCCGGTTCCGGCGCGGACGAGCTGGAGTCGGAACTGCGCGAACTCGGTGGTGTCGAGATCGGGAGCGACGGTCCGGCTGCCGCCGTCGCGCTGGTCGTGCTCGAGTCCTGTGCGCCGGCCGGACGGACCGAGCTCGACCTGATCCGTCGTGCTGCCGCCGAGGCGACCGAGGTGATCTGTGCGCTCACGGGCATCGAGAGCTGTCCCGGTTGGCGTGCGGTCCGCGATGCCGACATCGAGATCCTGCACCGCTACGCACCCTGGCTGACGCGGGTCGTGGTCCTGCCCGTCTCCTCGGCATCGGCCCGGCAAGCACGGGAGTCCGGAAGCGGGGAGGGGGCGCAGGAGACCCTCCGGCAGACGTGTCCGGCCGAGTCCGGCATCGTCGACCTGCGGGATGCGCTCGTCGCTGCCGTCCGGTCCGCGGGCGACCCGCGACGAGCGCGCGCAGCGGTGGTCGCCGCCACCGGTCCGATGATCCGAGAGGAGATCGAACACCTCGGCCGAGAACACGACGAGGGGGACCTGCTCGCCGAACGCGCACGACTCGCCGCCGCCCGACCTACGACTGCCTCGGGGCCCGACCTGCGCCGACTGCAGGTGACGCTGGTGCAGGACCTCGCGATGCGCTCGCGGGCGGCGTCCGCCGCCGCGCTGGAGGCGCTCGACTCCCATGGTGTCGACGCGGCCGCCGGGACGATCGACGTCCACGTCGGCGACCTGCGTGCGCGGCTCGCCGACGCGATGGCCGGGACCTCCCCGGACGCCGTCGTTCCGGAGGTCGCGCGGACACCCTGTCCCGCCGCGGGCCCACGCTCACTGGAGGACACGCTGACGCTGGTCTTCGGCGCCTCGGCAGGTGCAGGGCTCGGCCGGTTGATCGCGACCCCGTTCGGGGGTCTGCCGGGGTGGATGCCGCTGGTGATCGCGGTGATGTGTGCGGTTCCGGCCGCGGGCTGGCTGGTGCACATCCGACGGCGCATCGCGTACCGGGAGCGGATGCGCCGGTGGATCACCGACGAGCTCGCCGCCGTGCGCGCGGAGCTCGACACGTGGATCCGTACCCGGATCCACGAAGCGGAACTGCAGTTCGCTGCCGCTTCTGCCGCAGCCCGCGACCGGCACGCGATCCGTCTGCGTGAGCGTGTGGCGTCGATCGACGCCGAGATCGCGCGTCACCGTGGGGAGCGACGCGCACGGATCGCCGCCTGCGAACGCGACCTCGCAGCACTCGGACGGCCGGCGGAACCGCGGGGCAGCGGCGCGCGTCGAACCGGATAGGACGATCCGCGGGGGCCGGGTCGGAAAGGGGAACGATGGCCGAACTCGCCGACACCGGGCCGGGTGGGGCGCTCACTCCGTTCGACCAGGCAGTACTCGATCCGTCCGAGGTGGCGGCGTGGGCCGACGCCTTCGACCCCACGACCGATCTCGACGGCGACGGTGTCGCCGAGACGGTCGTGCTCGACGGGGACCCGTGGGGATCACCCGACGGCCGGGGCGAAGGGCTCGTCGTCGCGACCGATACCGATCTCGACGGGAACAGCGACCGCCTGTCGGTGATCGCGGACGACGGCGCTTACGGCGTGTGGGAATTCTCGCGCGAGCCGGACGGATCGGGTCGATGGAGCCGTGTGGACACAGGTAGCCTGGAATACGACATACACCACGGAGACGAATCGAAGTGATTCATATCCGACTGCGCGGCAGGGGGAGGGGACGGTATTGTGCGCACGCTCTGAATCGTTTCTGTGATATTTCCGACCGGCCCCGAGTGACGCCGGTCGGACTTCCGACGTTAACCTCTATGAACAGGACATCCGGCGCCTACTTCGCCGTCCGGCACAGACGAAGTAGGTGGTACCCCTGCCGAGAGGGGAAAGCCCGGATCTGCCACTGCCTGCACCCCACGAAGTGCAGGTCGGAGGCGGGATCCGGTTCCGGGCACACCCCAGGAGAGTTTTGATGACCTCAGCGACCATTCCCGGTTTGAACGGTACCGACGACAAGCTTCCGACCCAGCACGCCGAGTTGCTTGCCTGGGTCCAGGAGATTGCCGAGCTCACCCAGCCCGATCGCGTCGTATGGGCCGACGGTTCCGACGAGGAATGGGACCGTCTGACCTCTCTGCTGGTGGAGTCCGGCACCTTCACCCGTCTGAACGACGAGAAGAAGCCCAATTCCTTCCTCGCGAACTCCGATCCTTCCGACGTCGCGCGTGTCGAGTCGCGTACCTTCATCTGCTCGGAGAACGAGATCGATGCGGGACCCACCAACAACTGGGTCGCCCCGACCGAGATGCGTTCGACGATGACCGAGCTGTACCGCGGCAGCATGCGCGGACGCACGATGTACGTGGTGCCGTTCTGCATGGGCCCCCTCGGCGCCGACGATCCGAAGCTCGGTGTGGAGCTCACCGACTCGGAGTACGTCGTCGTCTCGATGCGCATCATGACCCGGATGGGTACCGCCGCTCTCGAGAAGCTCGGCACCGACCGTCCGTTCGTCAAGGCGCTGCACTCGGTGGGCGCGCCCCTCGCCGAAGGCCAGGCGGATGTCCCGTGGCCGTGCAACGACACCAAGTACATCAGCCACTTCCCCGAAGCCCGCGAGATCTGGAGCTTCGGCTCGGGCTACGGCGGCAACGCCCTGCTGGGCAAGAAGTGCTACTCGCTGCGTATCGCCTCGGCGATGGCCCACGACGAGGGCTGGCTCGCCGAGCACATGCTGATCCTCAAGCTGATCTCGCCCGAGGAGAAGGCCTACTACGTCGCCGCGGCGTTCCCGTCGGCATGTGGCAAGACCAACCTCGCGATGATCCAGCCCACCATCCCCGGCTGGCGTGCCGAGACCCTCGGCGACGACATCGCATGGATGCGCTTCGGTGAGGACGGCCGTCTCTACGCCGTCAACCCGGAATTCGGCTTCTTCGGTGTGGCACCGGGCACCAGCGCGGATTCGAACCCGAACGCGATGGCCACCATCGAGGCCGGCAACACCATCTACACCAACGTCGCGAAGACCGACGACGGTGACATCTGGTGGGAGGGCATCGGCGGCGAAACCCCGGCGCACCTGACCGACTGGCTGGGCAACGACTGGACCCCGGAGTCCGGCACCAACGCCGCTCACCCGAACTCGCGGTACTGCACCCCGATGTCGCAGTGCCCGATCCTCGCCCCCGAGTGGGACGACCCGCAGGGTGTGCCGATCTCGGCGATCCTGTTCGGTGGACGTCGCAAGACCACCGTGCCGCTCGTCAGCCAGTCCTTCGACTGGCAGCACGGCACCTTCCTCGGCGCGACCCTGTCGTCCGAGCAGACCGCTGCGGCCGAGGGCAAGGTCGGCAGCGTCCGTCGCGACCCGATGGCGATGCTGCCGTTCCTCGGCTACAACGCCGGCGACTACCTGAATCACTGGATCACCCTCGGCAAGAACGCCGACGAGACCAAGCTGCCGAAGATCTTCTACGTCAACTGGTTCCGTCGTGGCGACGACGGCCGCTTCCTGTGGCCGGGCTTCGGCGAGAACTCGCGCGTGCTCAAGTGGATCGTCGACCGTATCGAGAACAAGGCCGGCGCGCAGAGCACGCCGATCGGCTTCGTTCCGACGGCCGAGGACCTCACGCTCGACGGTCTCGATGTCGATCCCGCCGACGTCGACGAGGCCTTGAAGGTCGACGTCGAGGAGTGGAAGGCCGAGATCGACGGTATCGCCGAGTGGTTCGAGTTCCTCGGTGAGAAGGTTCCGTCCGGCATCCGCGACGAGTTCGAGGCATTGAAGCAGCGCCTGGGCTGAGCCCCGGCCCGAGCACCCCGTGTGCCGCCTCCGATTCCGGTCGGGGGCGGCACACGTGTTTCCGGAGATCGATCGGATTTCCACAATGTGGATGAATTTGTCTGACAAGTGCCATATTGCGATTACTTGTAACAATTGATTCACATTATGGATTCACGATTCCCGCATGATGGTTTCGCGAGCGTGACGCTCGGACAGCCACAGATGCGAGGAAATCATGACCGTCGATTGGAACGAAGAAGTAGCCGGCATCCGTGCCCTGCGCGCAGCGAGGACCCGGATCGGACCCGGTGAGAACCCGGCCGTCGTCGTAGTGGACTTCCAGAAGGCGTTCACTCAGCACGAGAAGTGCGGATCCACCGCGCTCGACGCCGTCACCCACACTGCCGAACTGCTCGACGCGGCCCGTGCAGCGAATGTGCCCGTGGTCTTCCTCGTGGTGATCCTCGATTCCCTGGACGATCGGATGCTCGCACAGCGAGTGCGGTCGAGCCTGACCGAGGTGTGCGAGCGGGGCAATCCCTGGACCGAGATGCACCCGCTGCTCCCGGTCTCCGAGACCGACCACGTCGTCGAGAAGACGGTGGCGAGCGGCTTCTACGAGACCCGGCTCCACGATCTGCTGCAGTCGCTCGGTGTCGACGAGATCATCGTGACCGGCACCAGCACGAGCGGCTGCGTCCGGGCCACCGTGGTCGACGCCGCCTACCGGAACTACCGGGTGAGCGTCGTCGAGGAGTGCGTCGACGACTTCCGCACCCTGTCCGGCGAGGTGGCCCTGTGGGACATGCAGGACCGCTACGCCGACATCGTGACCAAGGACGAGACGATGGAGCGCCTCGCAGCGCTGGCCCGGGCACGCGCCGCGCACGCCGTCACGGGACGATCGTCGTGATCTCGTCCAACGAACGTCTCGTCTACAGTCCCATCATCGACAGGCCGCGTGTCACCTGGCCGGGCGGGAAGACCGTCGCCGTCTGGCACGCCCCCAACGTCGAGCACTACGACTTCGTCGCGCCCGGCGGGGGCGGGCCCACCGGTCGCGCGCTCAGCCCCGATCCCCAGCACTACTTCCACCGGGAATTCGGTAACCGCGTGGGTTTCTGGCGCATGTTGCGCGCGATCGACGAATACGAGATCCCCTCCACTGCCTCGCTCTCGCTGGTGATCCTCGAGGAGTTCCCCGAGATCCGGGATGCGATGGCGCAGAGGAACTGGGAGATCATGAGCCACGGCATCTCCAATCTGCGACCGCTGTTCGGTCTCGACGCCGAGCAGGAGAGCGAGTTCTACCGGCTCAACCAGGCTCTCGCGCAGAAGTATTGGGGAAAACCCATCAAAGGCATGCTCGGCCCTCGGGTTTCGGGTACCGATGCCACCTGCGATCTCATGGCCGAGCACGGGATGATCTACCACGCGGACTGGATCCACGACGAGCAACCACGGCCGCTGCGGACGTCCGGCGACCGCAAACTGGTGTCGATCCCGTACAGCTTCATGCTCAACGACTTCCCGATCGTCACCACGCGCAACCACACCGGGCGGTTCTTCGCCGATCAGGCCAAGGCTCAGGTGAGCCGCCTGCTGCGCGATGCCGAGGAGGACGGTCAGGCGCGCGTGACATGTGTCGCCACCCATCCGTTCGTCTCGGGGCAACCGCACATGATCCGGTACATCGAGGAGATCTTCGATTATCTGCGCAGCGATCCGCGAATCTGGATCGCCACCGCCGAGGAGATCAGCGAGTACTACATCGAACACTTCTACGACGAGCAGGTCGCACACGCCGCCGCTCGTGCCGGCGAGGTTCCCGCATGACGACATCGAACGCTGCAAAACTGATCGACAATCCTTCCGACGCCGTGGTTTTCGCCCCGGACGTCACGATCACCCACGACGGCTTCCGGCCGCCGCTCGAACTGCCTCCGGGTAAGAAGCTGGCGGTGGGTCTCGTGCTCCACGCGCCGTACTATCAGGACACGCTCGGGTCGGGCGATTTCGGCCCCGGATACATCGCCGGGGGTGTGGGCCGCGAAGCGAATCCCCCGAAAGGTCAGGTGGCCCGGCTGTCCCAGTGGGATTTCGGGCTCACGGTCGGAATCTTCCGGCTGCTGTCCATCGCGGAGAAGCACGGCGTCCCGGCCGCGGTCGCACTCGACGAGTACGGAGTGAGCCGGATGCCGGGACTGGCGCGCGCCGTCGCACCACGTGCCGCCGAGATCGTCTGCCGCGGCCGTGCTGCGACTCTCGTGCTGAGTCCGCAGATGACCGAGGAGCAGGAGCGGACCTACATCCGGGAATCGAAGGCGGCCGTCGAAACCGCCGTCGGTTCGGCCGTGACCGGATGGTTCTCCCCGGAACGCTGTCAGTCACAGAGGACTCCGCGACTGCTCGCCGAGGAAGGATTCGCCTGGTTCGGCGACTGGCCCGCCGACGAACGGCCCGTCCCGCTCGAAGGTGGCGCGACCGGACTCACGGCGGTGCCACTCGGTCTGGAGACCGAGGACATGTTCGCGATGTACACGCGGAACCTGCCGTACCTGTCGTACGAGGAACTCGTCCACGACACGGTCGACCGACTCGTCGCCGATGCGGATATCGTCGGCGGCAGGTTCCTCGGACTGAACTGGTTCGGCTGGGTTCTCGGTCAGGCCTGTTACGCCGACGTCGCCGATCGCCTGCTCGGCGAGCTCGCCGCACGCGACGAGGTGCTGTTCCTGACCCCCGCACAGGCGGCGGAGCTCTGAGCGCCCCGGCAACGGGGCGAGCAGCGACACGAGCGGCGGGGCAGGGGGAGTCCCTGCCCCGTTCGCTTGCGTTCGCGCTCGGCTCGGGAACGGTACTGCAAGGGTTCAACTCCGCTCTCATCGCGGTGGCGCTGGTGTCCATCGCACAACATTTCGGTGATTCGTCGTCGTTACCGTGGTTGATCTCGTCGATGTACATCGCCGCAGCGGTCGGGGCTCCGGTCGCCGGCCGTCTCTGCGATGTCTTCGGTGCACGTCGCGTCTATCTCTGGGGTCTGGCGATCGTTGCGGTCGCCACCCTCGCCGGGCCGTTCATGCCGTCGACGGGGTGGCTGATCGCGGATCGGGTGCTGTTGGGACTCGGCTCGTCCGCCCAGTTCCCGGCCGCGATGGCACTCGTCCGCCGGATCGCGGCCGAACGGAAGGCCGCGCCGGCCTCCGCGCTGGGCGTGATCGCGGTGTGCGGTCAGACCAGCGCCGCCCTCGGGCCGGCACTCGGCGGCCTCGTGGTCGCGGGGATGGGATGGCAGGGGATCTTCTGGATCAACGTTCCCCTGCTTCTGAATTCGGTGTGGTGGGTGTGGTCGACGGTGCCTCCGGATCCGCCGCGGACCGACCGGCCCGGCATCGCACGTACGCTGCGCGAGCTGGACCCACTCGGTGTACTGCTGTTCGTCGCCACCCTGGTGAGCATGCTGGTGTTCCTGATCGAACTTCCCGGGCGCGCCCTCTGGCCGCTGCTGGTGGTGACGATCGCGGCGGCCGGGGCGTTCGTCCTGCGGGAGTGGTACGCCCGCACGCCTTTCGTCGATGTCCGGCTCCTGGTCGGATATCCGGCGCTGTCCCTGACGTGTCTGCGGGGCATGGCCACCTTCACCGCCTTCTATTGCGTGTTCTACGGAATGCCCGTGTGGTTCGAGGCCGGTCGCGGTCTCGGCCCTCTGGTGTCGGGCCTGCTCATGTTTCCGGTCTTCGGGGTCGGGGTGCTCGGGACGATGGCCGCGACGAGGTTGTCGAAACGCCTGTCGCCGCGGTGGTTGCTGCTCATCGGGTCCACCGCACTCCTCGTCGCCGGTGCGATGATGGCCGGCGTGCTCGATGCGGAAAGCCCGATCTGGCTGCTCGTGCTGGTCGGCGTCCTGCTCGGAATACCGAACGGTTTCAACAATCTCGGCAATCAGCTCAGTCTGCACGAATCCGTCCCGACCTCCCATGCCGGAAGTATCAGCGGGGTGTATCGCACCGCGCAGTTCGTCGGGGCGAACTTCTCCGCGGTGATCGTCGCGTTCACCATGGACGCCGGTTCCGGTGACGGTGCCACAGGTCTGTCGCTGACCGCTCTGGGCCTGGTGGTGGGGGGAACAGGGTGCGCTCTGTGCATCGGCAACGTGGTCGCGCTCGGGCTCGGCAGACTCCGCTCACCGAATCCGGTGTGACCTGCGCAAAAGCAGTTATTGCGTAGAAGTAAACATTAAGTCTCGGATGTTCGTCTCTGCCATATAGTGCGGTAGAACTATCCACATAGCGGCAATCAGGTCCGCAGCATCATTCTCGTTCGGAGGAACCCAGTGGATATTCGGCTTCGGCAAGCCCATCGGGCAGGCCTGGAATTCCTCGGCTCCACACAGAAATTCAGCGGTGGCGTCCTTCAGGCGACCGCGCGGCGCGAGTACGACGAGGCGGTGCCGGTGCCCCCGACCGCTCTCGACGAACGCAGGGCCTCGGTGGCGCAGGTACTCGCCGACTCGCCGGCGTGGGCGTTCGACCGATTCCTCACCCGGTGGGTGGCCGAGGAAGTGTACGTACGCGCACTTCCCGCGGTGGAGAGCATCCGTCCCACCGTCGAGGCGTGGCTCGCTTCGCCGCCGCCGGGCCGGCAACTCGTCGAGGACCCCGACGTCGTACCACCGCAATACTGGGAGAACGAATTCCACCTCACGCCGGGAGGATGGAACGGGCACGACCTCATGGGCCCGGCCATCACCGAGCTCGTCTTCCACTACGTTCTCGTCCCGGGTGGCGTCGGCGCGGTCCGGACGGGTCAGGCGCGCAAGGACCACCGGGCCACCGTCGCAAGGGCCGCGCATCGCGAGTCCTACCGTCACATCGTCGAATTCGGCGCCTCCAGCGGGCGTTACACCTTCGCCCTGACGAAGGCCTATCCGGGATCACCCGTGACGGCAGTCGATCTCGCTGTGAGCTCGTTGCGCCACGGGATCGCCACCGCGCAGGCCCGGGGCATCGAGGGCATCGAGTGGCGGCACGCCGACATCGAGCACACCGGACTCCCCGACGGCACAGCCGATCTCGTCACCATGTTCTCGCTCTTCCACGAGGTCCCCGACGCCGGGGCCGAGGCCATCCTCGCCGAGGCGTTCCGCCTGCTCGAGCCGGGTGGTGAATTCCTGCTCGGCGAGGTCGCGCCCTACGACCGGCACTCGGCCTTCGACGCCGTGGTCCTCGACTGGGAGACCGAGAACCGGGGTGAACCGTACTGGCGTGAAGCTCTGGGCCGGGATCTCGTGGGAATGCTCGAGCGAGCCGGATTCGTCGACGTGACCTCCTACGGTGCCGACGGAGGTGTCTTCCCGTGGATCACCCACGCCGTCAAACCCGACCGACCGCAACAGGATCGAACGACATGACAGTCAATCCCGCCGCTCCCCGACCGAACTACCTCCCCGAGGACCGCCTCGACGATCTCGCCCGCGTCGTCTCGGAGCTCACCTCGCAGCTCTGGATTCTCAAGGACCGCACCATCGTTCTGGAGAAGATGCTCGCCGAGGCCGGAGTCGTCGACCCGGCCCGGCTCGACGGGTACCTGCCCGATGCCGAGACAGCTGCAGTGCTCGCCACCGAACGCGATGCGTACGTCTCCCGTGTCTTCGGTGCCGTCCTCGACCATCACGAACGAGTGGACCGTGCTCTCGGCAACGTCGCCGGATGACGACCCGCACCTCACCTCTCCCACCCCTCAGGAACGTGACATGACCGCTATCATCCCTGCCCCCCTCCGCCGCCGGAGGACACGCCGGATCGCCACCGCCGGAGTCTCTCTCGCTCTGTCCGCCGCGCTGCTCTCGGCGTGCGCCCCGGGTACCGATTCCGCTTCCGGTGGTGCCGCCGCGGCCGACACCATCGTCGTCGGCTCGACCATCTCGATCCGCGCGCTCAACCCCCTCGACATGCAGTACCAGACGGCCCAGTACAACGCCTTCGAATCCCTGGTGCGCATCATCGGCGGCAGCGACCCGGAGCCGGGACTGGCCACCGAATGGAACCGCGTCGACGACACCACCTGGGACTTCACGATCCGTGAGGGCGTGACCTTCCACGACGGAACGCCGCTGACGGTCGACGACGTCGTCTTCTCGTTCACCGAGATCCTCGAGGAATCCTTCGTCACGGCCAGCGTGCTCACCGGTATCGACGCCGTGACCGCGCTCGACGACGCGACGGTGCGGATCACCACCAAGGGTCCGGATGCGTTGCTGCTCAACGCGGTCGGACAGGTCTCGATCGTTCCGAAAGCTCTCTACGAACAGCTCGGACCCGACGGCTTCGCAGCTGCCCCGGTGGGTACCGGCCCCTACAGGATCGGCGAGTTCGACCTCAACACCGGCGTGATGTTCCACGCCTATGAGGGGTACTGGGGTGAGGCGCCGAAGACCCCGAACATCGACCTTCGCTACTTCAGTGATCCCACCTCGCTCGCGTCCGCCCTGGAATCCGGCCAGGTCGACGTCGCGCACCAGCTCGGTATCCAGGCGATCAAGACGGTGGGTACGAACCCGAACTTTGTTCTCACCAACGAGTTCGGTGGTAGCCAGAACATGATGCAGTTCAATTCGGTTTCCGGTCCGTTCGCCGACGAGCGCGTCCGCGAGGCGGCCAATGCGGCGATCAACATCGACGAGCTCATCGAGGCGCTGACCTACGGCGCGGGTCAGAAGGAGGACGGCCAGCTTCCGCTCGAGGTGATCAACGGGTATACCGACACGATCGCCCGTCCCGCCTACGATCCGGAGAAGGCGAAGCGTCTGCTCGCCGAGGCCGGTGCCGAAGGGGCGCAGATCAAGCTTGCCGGCCTGAGCATGTACAAGTCGCTGCTCGAAGCCGTCGGTGCACAGCTGGCGGAAGTGGGTTTCGCACCGACGGTGGAAACCCTCGAGATCGCCGTGTGGTCGCAGCAGCTGCGTGAGGGCAGCAGCGCCGACATCTTCTACAAGGGTCTGGGCTATGTCGGTATGTACGACGCGGACCGCCCGTTCTCCCAGCTCGCCCGTGGCTCCGCCCCGATGGTCGCCGATCCGGCGTGGGATGCGCTGTATCAGGCGACCCGCACCGAACTCGACGAGGACGAGCGGAGGAAGAAGATCGCCGAGGCCAGCGAGTACGTCCACGACAAGGACTTCGTCCTGTGGACCTATTCCAGCCCGAGCATCGGCGCGACGACGACCTCGATCTCCGGCATGGATTTCACCTCGGGACTGATGGTGCTGTTCGACGACGCGGTCAAGACGTCCTGACCCGCCCGTCGCCCCGATCGAGAAAGGCACAACGATGACGACCACCCGATCCATCGTCGACGACCCCGTCCCCGTCCGTACGAAGGGCGAACTCGTCGACCAGCGTGGGCGGGCCGAACTGGAATTCGTCCGTACCATCACCACCGCCTCGTCGGGTCTGCGCGCGAGGGTGAGGCGGGATCTGGAAGCCTCGGGTGTCCTGCCGGCCGTGGTCACCGACATCGCAGCGACCCGTGCGGCGGCGGATCCGATCGCCGAGGCGTCCGCCTCCTACCGCTTCTCGTCGGCAGCACGTCGATGGACCCGGACCGTCACGACACCGCGCGCGACGGCAGCCTTCGAGCGGCGTCGCAGTGTGCTCGAGCCGCTGGCCGTACCCGCCTCGGCATCGGTCACCGAAGCGGACGGGAAGACCGCACCGCGCTACTGGAACTACGAGTTCCACGGCACCACCGGCGGCTGGGACGGGCACGAGCAGATGGGGTTCGTCCACCACGAACTCGTCTACCACTACCTGCTCACCAAGGTCTACGGCGGGAACGGCGACATCTTCGCGCAACGGGCCGCATTCGCCCGCGATGCTCCGGCCGAGACGTACACCGACATCGTCGATCTCGGGTGTGGCACGGGCCAGTACACCCTGAAACTCGCGGAGGCCTATCCCGGGGCGTCGATCACGGGCGTGGACCTGTCCCGCGCGGAGCTCACCTACGCCGCGCGGCGGGCCGAGGATGCCGGAGCGACCGTGGAGTTCCGTCGTGCACCCGCGGAGGACACCGGTCTTCCCGATGCGTCCGCAGACCTGGTCACCTCGTTCATCCTGCTCCACGAGATGCCGCCGCACGCGGTCCGAGCAGTGTTCGCCGAGGCGTTCCGGCTGCTCCGCCCGGGCGGGCACGTCCACTTCGCCGACGTCGGCCGCTACGACCGTCGTCCCGCCTACCAGGCATGGAACGACGACTGGGATGCCGAACACGGCAACGAACCGTGGTGGCGCACCTCCGCGACCCTCGATCTCGTCGAGGTGGCGGAACAGGCCGGTTTCGTCGACGTCGAACAGTTCGAACTCGCACCGGGTTTCCATCCCATGGGCACCACGGCGCGCAAGCCCTCGATCCAGGAGTAAGCATGTCCCCAGTCGCCTTCGCGCCGGCCCCTCCGGCGGCAGCGGTCGAGACCGCTCCCGTGGCGCTCTCGCTGCAGGATCTCGAGGTCTACCTTCCGCGTGCCGACGACGAGCTGCAGATTCTGCACGGCGTCTCCTTCGATGTACCGAAGGGCTCGGTCGTCGCCCTCGCGGGTGAATCCGGCTCCGGGAAGTCCACCGCCGCACTGTCGGCGATGCGGCTGCTGCCCTGGGGTGCACGGGTGACGGGCCGGATCCTCGCCGACGGCCGCGACGTCGCCGCCATGAGCCGCGACGAATTGCGCCGCTTCCGCGCCGGCCACGCCCGGATCGTTCTGCAGGACCCGTGGAGCTCGTTGCATCCCATGCACTCGATCGGCGGCCAGCTCGTCGAGTCGGCGCGTTCCGCGGATCCTGCGCTGTCGAAACGGCAGGCCCGGGAGCTGTCCGTCGAGATGCTGCGCCGGGTCGGTCTGCCCGATCCGGAGTCGCGCATGACCGCCTATCCGCACGAGATGTCGGGTGGGCAGTTGCAGCGGGTCCTGATCGCGATGGCACTCGTGGCGCGGCCACAGTTGCTGCTGTGCGACGAGCCGACCACCGCGCTCGACGTCTCCACCCAGGCTCAGATTCTCGAGCTGCTGCTCGAACTGAACCGCGACATGGGGCTGACGATCGTGATCGCGACACACGACCTCGACGTCATCGCAGGCATCGCCGACCGCCTCGTCGTGATGTACGCGGGCAGAGTCGTCGAAGACGGCCCCACCGCCGAGGTGATGGCCGCGCCGCGGCATCCCTACACGTGGGCGCTCATGCAGACCGCGCCCAAGCACAACACGGGCACGCGGATGCGCACGATCGACGGGCGCCCGCCGGCCCTCGACGCCCTGCCGCCCGGGTGCGCCTTCGCGGATCGCTGCGAGTTCACCACCGAGGTGTGCCGCGAGTCGCGCCCCCGACTGGTCCTGATCGACTCGGACACCGTCCACCGCACCGCGTGTACTCGTGTCCGGTCGGAAACAGGTGGCGGTACCGCCACCGTCGATACTTCGCGGGAGGTCGTGTGATCGCCGATGATGTCGTCCTGGATCTCCAGGACGTGGTGCAGACGTTCACCGGCCCGAACGGCCACAGGATTCATGCGGTCAACGGTGTGACCCTCGCAGTGCGCCGAGGCGAAACCGTCGGGCTCGTCGGTGAATCCGGAAGTGGCAAGACCACCGTGGGACGGACGGCGCTGCGCCTGTACGACCCGACCGGCGGCCGGATCGTGTTCGAGGGCGACGACGTGACCCGGATCAGGGGTGCGGAACTGCGGAAGAAACTGCGCAGCCGCACGGCGATGGTCTTCCAGAACCCCACGACCTCGCTCAACGGCTACATGCGGCTCGGCGACATCCTGCGCGAGCCGCTGGACGTGCACAGGGTCGGGACGAAGGCGGAACGCGTGGCGAAGGTCGAGCAGATGCTCGACTCGATCGGCCTGGGCGCGGCGTATGCGTACCGCTATCCGCACGAGTTGTCCGGTGGACAACGGCAACGTGTCGGCATCGCCCGTGCTCTGATGCTCGATCCCGCCCTCATCGTCGCCGACGAACCGACGGCCTCGCTCGACGTCTCCGTCCAGGCGCAGATCGTCAACCTGCTCGAGGACATCCAGGCGGAGCGCGGCTTGTCGTACCTGTTCATCAGCCACGATCTCGCGCTGGTACGCCGCATCAGCCACCGGATCGCAGTGATGTATCTCGGTCGCATCGTCGAGATCGGCACGAGCGAGGACATCTTCACGCGCCCCCTCCACCCGTACAGCACCTCGCTCGCCTCGATGGAACTGTCGCCGGAGAACCGGATCGTCCCGCAGGGAGAGCTGCCGTCTCCCGCGAATCCCCCGACGGGATGCGCCTTCCACGGCCGGTGCCCGATCGCCCGCCCGCAGTGCTCCACCGAACGGCCGTTGCTGACGGTCGTCCCGGGCGGGGGACCGGCGGAGGAACGCGCTGTCGCCTGTCACTTCCCCGGCGAGCTGACGCTGGCGACCGAGCTGCACACGCACTCCGCCGTCGCCGCACCGCTCCCGCTCGTCCCCGCGGCCGCAGCCGCTTCCTAGGAGGTTTCTCATGCCCGGATTCGCAGCGGACGACCCCCGATATCTGGTCGCCGACACCGACGTCGAGACCGTCTACCGGATGCTGCTCGAGGTGGCATCCGAACTGTGGGTCACCCGCGACCGTTTGCTGCTGCTCGAAGGGACGCTCACCCGGCGTGGCCTGATGTCGGCGGCCGAACTCGAGGAACTCGCTTTCGACGACACCCACTCGGCTCTGCTGGAAGAGGAAAGGCAGCGGTTCGTCGGACGTCTCTTCGGGTGCGTCGAGGACGTACCCGCGACCGACGGGCGGTGATCGACGATGAAGATCGTTCGTTTCGTGATGTGGAAGCTCCTGCTGCTGGTGACCGTCATCGTCGGTGTGACGACGTTGATGTTCACCCTCACGCGACTGTCCGGCGATGCCGCCGTGCTCATGTCGCCGCCCGAGGCCTCCGACGCCGTCGTCGAGGCCACCCGTGAACGGCTGGGTCTCGACGCCCCGCTGATCGTGCAGTACGTCGATGCTCTCGTCGGCGCGTTCACCTTCGATTTCGGTACGTCCTTCGTGACGAAGGAAGCGGCGAGTGCTCTCGTCCTCGAGCGCATGGCGCCGAGCCTGTCGATCGTCGTGCCGGCGTTGCTGCTCGCGGCTCTGCTGGCCTTTGCGATCGGTACCTACGCGGCGCTGCACCAGGCGGACGTGCGGGGGCGTCTGCTCATGGCAGGTGCCTTCGTGCTCGACGGCATCCCGTACTTCCTGATCGCTCTGGTTCTCGTCCTGATCTTCGCGATCCAGCTCGGCTGGCTCCCCGCCACCGGCGGAGGAACCGCAAGCCTGATCCTGCCGATCGCGGTGCTCACCATCCAGGGATTCGCGACACTGTCGCGGCTGACCCGAGGGCAGCTCATCGACGCGCTGTCCCAGGGCCCGGTGACCATGGCGAAGTCCAAGGGACTGTCACCCCGGACGGTGCTGTTCAAACACACCGTGCCGCTGGCGGTTCCCCCGCTGATCTCCTATCTGGGCATTCTGTTCTCCTTCCTGATCGGCTCCCTGCTCATCCTCGAACCTCTGCTCAACTACGCGGGTATGGGCCAGCTCCTCGTGCGCAGCGTCAACCAGCGCGACTTCCCTGCGGTGCAGGCGTGCGTGTTCGTCATCGCCCTCCTCATCACCGTGGTGAACATCGTGATGGACACGCTCGTGCGGGTGCTCGATCCCCGTCTCCGAACGAAGGTGGCCTGATGACATCCTCTCCTGCCCCCGCATCCCCGGCTTCGACCGTGCCAGTGGTGAAGTCACCGGGCCGGATGCGCGAGATCTTCACGAAGGCGTGGAGGAATCCCACCGGAAAATTCGGTTTCCTGACACTCGGGGTGCTCGTGCTCGCAGCGCTCTTCGCGCCCCTCATCGCGCCCCACGATCCGACCGCGCAGGTTCTCACCGCTGCCGACCGGGCGCCGGCCTGGCTGGGCGGGGAAGGCGGCTACCTGTTCGGGACCGACTCGCTCGGCCGTGACGTCTTCAGCCGCATCCTCTACGGTCTGCGCCTGTCGCTGGTGATCGGCATCGTCGCCGCCACCATCAGTGCGGCGCTCGGTCTGGTCCTCGGTATCGTCGCGGGCTGGTACGAGCGGTTCGCCGGCAAGATTCTCATGCGGATGGCCGACGTACAGTTCGCCGTTCCGTTCGTCGCCGTCGGTATCGCCCTGACCGCGGTCATCGGCCCCGGCATCACGCCGCTGCTGATCATCCTGTCGGTGTGGGGATGGACGACCTACGCGCGGACCATCGCGAACTCGGTCTCCCAGATCAAGCGTCAGGACTTCGTCACCGCTGCACGAACTCTCGGTGCCTCGACGCCGCGGCTCATGTTGCGGCACGTAGCGCCGAGCGTGCTCGCCCCGGTCGTCGTGCTGTGGTCGACGAGTGCGGGCGTGCTCATCCTCGCCGAATCGGGTCTGAGTCTGCTCGGTCTCGGTGTGCAGGCGCCCGTCTTCTCCCTGGGCAGCATGCTCGCCGACAGTCAGATCGCATTGCGGTTGTCGTGGTGGTCGGTGCTCTTCCCGGGCTTGGCACTCCTGCTGATCGTATTGGCGTTCAACATGATCGGAGATGCCCTGCGCGACGCCTTCAATCCGAGTTCGGCACTCGTTCCCCGTAATCCCGAACTGGTCTGACGCGATACGGACGGACTGCGGGCCCGGCGGTGATCAACCGCCGGGCCCGCAGTCCTGTCGTCACGACGGGCCGGATCCGTCGAGTGCGTGGGAGATCTCGGACGCGGCGTCGCGGATCAGCGAGATGATCCGTGCGCGGCGCGTGGCGTCGGTGCGGAAGATCGGGGCGGCGGTCCCGATCGAGGCGACGGTACTGCCGTGCGAGACGATCGCCGCGGCCGTGCCCCAGATGCCTTCGTCGATCTCCTCGAAACTCTCCGTCCAGCCGTCGCGATGGACGACGTCCAGTGCGTCGTCGGTGAGCTGAGCGGCGAGCCCCGGATCCATCCCGTCGCCGATCGCCGCGACGACCGCGGCGCGTTCCGGCCGGCTCATGGATGCGAGCAGGACCCGGGACATCGAACCACGATGCAGCGACATGGCCTGGCCCTTGTCGAACTGCAACCGAACGGGGCGCTGCGATTCGACACGGTCGACGCAGTACGCGGCGCGTCCTCCGCGCCGGGCCACCAGTACGGTCTCGTCGACCTCGTCCCGGATACGCGTCATGATCGGCATGGCGATCTCGATGATCGGGGGGCGGGCGGCTTCGCATGCCGCAGCCAGTGACATCACGAGATCGGTGACGCGGTAACCGTTTCCGGACGACGCTTCGAGCAGGCCCACCTCGCGGAGTAGTGCGACGTAGCGGTAGGTCGAGGTGACCGACAGGTCCAGGCGTTCGGACAGTTCCGCGACCGTCCAGGTGGGGCGGTCCTCGGTGAAGCACAGCAGGGCCTTGAGCAGTTTGCGGCTGCTGCCCGCTCCGGATACCTGATGTTCGGTCTGGCTGGGTGGCATGGGTGTCGATTCTCCTGGGGCCGGTCGAAGTGGCGTGAACGATCGCGGGCGTCTACGTCGGATCCGGATCGTGAACTCTCTCATAATGTGGCAATCACTGTTCCCCCAAGCAATCACGGCGGGCATGTTCACATGGTTGTTACCTGCGGAGTTCCCACGGAGATGAGTACGAAACCTGAGGCGCGCATAGTCGAATTCCACAGTCTGCATGATGGAGTCGCATATTATGGAAACAATCTCGGTGCTGGACACGTTCTCCGATCCGGATGCCACGGAGACCACGGTGCGCGTCGGAGCCGCCCAGTTCTTCTCCGGAACCGACGTCGACGCGAACGCTGCCTTGTGCGTCCGATACCTCCGGGCTGCCGCGGCGGCAGGCGTACGACTGGTCGTCTTCCCCGAGAACAGCAACCGCGTCCGTGACTATACGGACCGGGAACAATGCTGGGAGCTCTCCGAAGACCTCGACGGCAGCTTCGTCCGAACCCTCCGGGAGGCATGTGCCGAACTGGGCATGTACGCCGTCGTCGGCGTCGATATCCGTGGCGCACAGAGCCCGGACGTGCACATCGCCTCCCTCCTGCTCGGCCCGGACGGAGAGATTCTCCACGTCCATCACAAGACCGTCTTCTGGGACTACGAGTACACGCTGTTCGTCCCCGGGACCAAGCCGCTCGAGATCGTCGACACCCCTCTCGGGCGCATCGGCCTGCTCATGTGTGCCGACGGCATCGTGCCCGACGTCCCACGGGTTCTCGGCCGGCTCGGTGCCCAGCTGTTCTGCAACTCCCTCAACTCGCGTGGCCCGGACGAACTCCGCGTCCACGTCCCCCTCCGATCGATCGAATCACACGTCTGGCACGTCGCCTCGAACACCGTCGGGGGCCCGGCCGACGGATGGCCCTGGATGGGCGGCTCGCAGATCGTCACGCCCACCGGCGAATCGCTGGTGTGTGCCGGCGAGGAGCAGGAAGGGCTGGTGTGGGCCGACATCGACATCAGCGTCGCCGACGACAAGCACGTCGACGGACTCGCCGACATCGTCGCCTGGCGCAGGCCCGATCTGTACGGCGACCTCATGGCCGACCATGCAGACCTCCCGGTGGCCGCGATGCTCGGCCCGGCCGATCCCGAGATGCCTCCCAAGCCGCTCGATGTCGCGACCCTGCAGGTGTCGTGGTTCCACAACCAGGAATGGACCATCACCCGCGCTCTCGGGCAGATCGAATACGCGGCGCGCCGCGGCGCCACGCTCGGAGTCCTGCCGGAATTCTTCTGCTTCCGTCGCGGCGAACCGGCCGCCGACCCTGCCGGCGCCGCACGCACATCCGCCATCGTCCTCGCCCGCCTGCAGGCCGCTGCGGCCGAGCACCGGCTGTGGCTCGTCGTCCACCTCGTCGAGGCGGAGCCGGACACGGACGCGGACACCGTGCGCTACTACTCGACCGCCTATCTGATCGACGACACCGGCGCGATCGCCCTGCGCTACCGCAAGACCCACCTCGACGACGTGGACAGCACCTGGGCGACCCCGGGCGGTGACATCCCGGTGGCGCAGACGAGGATCGGTGCCATCGGCCTGATGATCGGAAACGAGGTGTGGGTCCCCGAGGTGATGCGGCTGCTCACCCTGCGCGGCGCCGAACTCGTCGCGCACCCGACCGACTGGGATCGCATCGAAGCGGCGGAGATGGCGGCCACCGAACGCACCGAGGAGAACCGGGTCCACCTGGTGTCCGTGACCCGGCTCGACAGCCCCGCCCGGATCGGTAGTCAGATCGTCCGAGCCGACGAGTTCGAGCCCGGCCAGCCCATCGCCCTGATGCGTTATCCGTCCGCGCAGTGGACCCGGCACGGATTCGAGGAGCAGCTCCTCCAGCGACTCGACCTGCGCGAATCCCACAGCAAGATGATGGGTTACCACCTCGACCCTGTCGGCACCCGTCAGCCCGGGTTGTACGGCCCACTGCTCACCGAAAGGATCACCGAGAGTGTCCGCTAACGCTGCCCCCGACCCTTCGTTCCCCGACATGCACACCGTCGCTGTGGCGGGCATGGGCCCGGTCGGCATGGTCGCCGCGCTCCGCCTCGCGCAGATGGGTCACGACGTCCTCGTCCTCGAAGCCGGCGACGAGCTGTCGGCCGAATCGCGTGCCTCCACCTTCCATCCCTCGAGCCTCGAACTCCTCGATCGGCTCGGCGTCGCCGACGCCCTGCACGAGGTCGGACTGAAAGCCCCTGTCTACCAGTACCGGGAACGCACCGGCGCCGTGCTCAGCGAGATGGACATGACGATGCTGGCAGGGGAGACGAAGTATCCCTACCGCTTGCAGAGCGAGCAGAACAACCTCACCCGCATCATCCACGATGTGCTGGTGACGATGCCCAATGTCACTCTGCGGTTCTCGAGCCCGGTCGCCCGAGCCGAACAGGGCGACCGGCACGTGCGTATCCACCTCGAGGGCGGGCACCGCGACCGCCCCATCCGCGCCCGCTGGCTGATCGCCGCCGACGGTGCACAATCGGCGATACGCAAGTCGCTCGGAGTGTCGTTCGAGGGACGGACCTACGACGAGCGATTCCTCGTCGTCTCCACCACGCACGAATTCCGCGACGATTTCCCCGATCTCGCCTACGTCTCGTACATCTCGGATCCGGAGGAATGGGGTGTGCTGCTGCGCACCCCCAACCACTGGCGCGTGCTGTTCCCGATCCGCGAAGGGGAATCGGACGACCACGCTCTCGACCCCGACGTGATCGAAGCGCGACTGCAGCGCATCGCGGCACAACCGACCCCCTACGAGGTCGCCCACGCCTCGATCTACGCCGTGAACATGCGTGCCGCCTCGACGTTCGCGGTCGGGCAGATCCTGCTCGCCGGCGACTCCGCGCACGTCAACAACCCGCTCGGCGGCATGGGTATGAACAGCGGAATCCACGACGCCTGGGCCGCGGTCGAATGCATCGACGCCGCGCTCACCGGAACCGATCCCGTACATGCGGCCTCCCTGTACAGCGAACTGCGTCGCGACGCGGCGCTCAACCACGTGCAGGCACGTGCGCAGAACAACTACGACTCCATGCGCGACGACGATGCGACCGCCCGCGCATCGCGCGCCGACAGCTTGTCGGCACTGGACCGGGATCTGTTCGACAAGCGTGAACACCAGCGCACCGCGGCGATGTTCACGTCGCTGCGGATCACCCTGGGCAGGCTGGCCCGCGAACTGCGCTCGGTGCCCGACTCGGCACGCCCGGCCGGGCGCGTTCTTTCGGAGAAGCTCTGCTACGGACCGATTCTCGCGCCCGGTGTCTACGACGGCGTCTCGATGGCCGCGCTCGGCCGATCCGGCTTCGGCGCCGGATATGTCTCGGGGGCGGCGGTATCCGCAGTCGCGCTGGGCAGACCCGATCTCGGATATCTCGGCCTGGCGGACATGGCCGAGCACGTCCGACGGCTCACCGCCGTGAGCGATATCCCCCTCATCGTCGACGGCGACACCGGTTACGGCGGCGTCCTGCAGGTGGGCGACGCGATCGCCCGATTCGAGGCGGCAGGCGCGGCAGCGGTGCAACTCGAGGATCAGCTCGCCCCGAAGCGTTGCGGTCATCTCGCCGGCAAGGAACTGGTCCCGGTGGAGGAGATGGTCGCCAAGATCGAGATGGCCTGTGCCCGGAGGTCGTCCATGCTCGTCATCGCCCGCACCGATGCGCTGACGGTCGACGGTTTCGACGCGGTCCTCACCCGCGCGCGGGCGTATGCCGCAGCCGGCGCGGACCTGATCTTCGCCGAAGGTGTGACCACCGAGACGGACCTGCGTGCCCTGCGCGACGTCACCGGTGGGATTCCACTGGTGGTCAGTCTGTCGGAGGCCGGCGATCATTCGCAGTTGCCGTCCGAGCGCATCCTGTTCGAGTGCGGCGTCGCACTCGTCATCCATCCCGTGGCTCCGGTCCTCGCCGCGGCCGACGCCGTCGCACAGGCCTACGACACGATCCGGGCCACCGGGGAATCCGGACGGTCCGGTGATCACTGGCGGGCCTTCACCGACTTGATGGGCCAGCCCGAACAACTGTCCCAGGCGGCACTGCTCGCCACCCCCACCCGAGCGAGGAGCATCGCGTGACATTCTCTCCGAAAGGGCGCCGGTTCGCGCTCGTCGTCCCGTCCACCAACACCTCCGTCGAGCGGGAGTTCCACCGGATCCGGCCGCAGGACTGCTCATGGCACACCGGACGCATCATGATCGACGCTCCCGCACTGGATTCCGCCGAGGCCTTCGGGTTGTTCCGGGAAGGACTCAACGCGGCTCTGCCCTCCGCTCTCGAGATCGTGATGACCTGCGAACCCGAGTACGTTGTGATGGGTATGTCCGCCGAGACGTTCTGGGGAGGTGTCGCAGGCAACGCCGCTTTCGAGGACAACGTCCGCGCCTTGACGGGCCTCGGGGTCACCACGGGAGCGACGGCCGCCGCGGAAGCGCTGACAGCCTTCGGGGCGAAGAAGATCGGAATCGTCACGCCCTATCAGCCGGTGGGCGACGAGCAGGTCGTGGCCTACTTCACCGAACTCGGCTTCGAGGTGCACGCGATCCACGGTCTGTGCTCGGCGTCGGCCACCTCGATCGCCGACGAGACGCCCGAGACCCTGCGCGCGGCGTTCCTCGAGGTCGACGGCCCGGATGTCGACGCGCTGATCCAGGCAGGCACCAACCTCGAGGCGATCGCCGTCGCCGCGGAGCTCGAGCGTGAACTCGGTAAGCCGGTCGTCGCGATCAATGCGGCGACGATATGGCACGCGCTGCGCACCAACGGAATCGACGACAAGATCAGTGGATTCGGTTCGCTCCTCGAACGCTTCTGACTCCGCTCGACCCGAGATCGAAAGGGGAATCATGTTCAACCATGTCGGACACCTGACCCTCGTGCACACTGCGACCTCCGACCACATCGGCCGGATCGCCGACGGACTGCTCGAGCTGCCCGAACTCGTCGAGGGTCTGGTGTCGGCGCAGGTCGTGCGCGATGCCGGCCTGGTCGAGGGCAACGCCACTCTGCGCTTCCACATGCGATTCGGCTCCCGTGACGACTGGGCTGCCTACCGTGCCCATCCCGCACACGTCGCCGTCGTCACGGAGCGCATCGGCCCGGTGCTGGAATCGAAATCGTTTGTGCAGTACGACGATTCGCAGGTCGTCGAGACCGGATCGGTGGACGTGTGACGGACCTGCTCGCGGAGGACTACGCTCGTGCCGGTTTCGGCGGCCGACTCGAACCGGGGGCCCGGCCGGCGCTCGTCGTGGTCGATCCGGCCCGCGCCTACACGGAACCGCGGTCACCGCTGTACGCCGGTGTCGAACGTGAGGTCGCGGCGATGCTCGAACTGCGCGAACTGGCGGCGCTCGCAGGCATCCCGATCTACCTGACCCGGGTGCTCTACGACGACGGCGACGGGGTGCTCGGGGGACTCTTCTTCCGCAAGGTTCCGGCGCTGCGATGTTTCGTCGCGGGCAATCCGCTCGCCGATTTCGTACCCGGATTCGAACCGCGTGCCGGAGAGACGGTGGTGACGAAGCACTATCCGAGCGCGTTCGCGGGGACCTCGCTCGCGGCGTCGCTGACCACCAGGGGCGTCGACACCGTGCTCCTCGCAGGTCTCTCGACGAGTGGATGCATTCGGGCGACCGCCCTCGACAGCCTGCAACACGGTTTCGTGCCGGTCGTGGTGCGTGACGCGGTGGGGGACCGGCATCCGGACCCGCACGAGTCGAATCTGCGCGACATCGCTGCCAAATGCGGCGAAGTGCACGGCCTGGACGAAGTGCGGGATTACCTCGCCGCGCTGTCCCCGGCTGCCGTGACGGACGGACCACGGCCGTGATGCCCCTCGACGAGTTCGCCGCGGACCTCGCGCTCGACTACCAGGATCCGGTGTCGTGGCTGCACCACGACGACGCGCGGGGGAGTTCCGACGATCCGGTCGTCTTCTACGTCCACCCGACGACGGCGCACGGACCCGGCTGGTTCGGTGATCCCACCGATCCGGGGACCGCCGCGGAGACGGCCCGGGTCGCCGAACGGCAACTCGGCGCGTTCCCGGGGCGGTGGTGGGCGCCGCGATACCGGCAGGCGACGACGCGCGCCTTCCACGAACGTGAGAGCGGCGGGGTCGAGGCATACGATCTCGCGTATCCGGACGTGTCCGCCGCGTTCGCGGCCTTCCTCGACCACGACGCGGCACATCCGGGACCGCCCGGGCCGATCGTGCTCGCCGGCCACAGCCAGGGCGCCCGGCACGTGCTGTCGCTCGTGGAGGAGTACTTCACCAGGACGGACATCGCGGAGCGGCTCGTCGCCGTCTACTCGATCGGGATCGCGCTTCCCGCAGGGAAACTCGCCCTGTCCATGTTCCCCTCCCCGAGCGAGCCGCATGCTCCCGGTGTCACCCTCGGGTGGAGGTCCGTGCTCGCCGGCCGGCCCGCTACCGGAACGGTCGGCGGTGACTCCGTGTGCGTCAACCCGATCACCGGTACCACCGTGCGCCCCGGGGCCGGGGCGCACGCCCACCGTCCGGCACACGACCCGCAGTGCGCTCTCCACGGCGTGCGGGTGGCCGCGCACTGCCGTGGCGGAGTGCTCGAGGTGGAGCCCGCCCGTGAGGGAGCGCTCGACGCGGTCGCACTCCCGCACGGGAACCTCCACCGCATCGACGTCGAGTTGTTCGCAGGCAACATCCGGGACGACCTGCGCCGTAGGACCGCGGAGTGGCGCCGTCGCGCGACGGCGCGGTCGGCAGAGCAGAAGGGTGAGCGATGACGGGCGAAGATACGTACCCGGTGCCGTTGTGGGAGGAGGTCACCGGTCGCCGGATACGTACGGAGGACGGGTGGCTGCACTATGTGGACCTCGGTGAGCGCGGTGATCCCGCAGCGCCGGTGGTGGTGCTGTTGCACAAACTCGGCGGCTGGGTCGCCGACTGGCGGCACGTCGCGGAACCGATCGCCGCGCGGTACCGCGTCGTGGCCGTCGACCTGCCCGGGCACGGTGGTTCCACGATGGACGAGCGAAGCCCGTGGGCGCACCCTCCGAGCGCGAGCGCGAACCGGGTGGCGGAGTTGCTCGCCGCGCTCGGTATCGAACGTGCTCACGTCATGGGCAATTCACTGGGCGGCATCGTCGGTGTGCACCTGGCGGTCGGCCGTCCCGAACTGGTCGTCACGCTCGCCCTCGTGGGGGTGTCCCTCACGGAGAGACACAGCCTCGAACGCACCCTCGACAACGACCGTGCGGTGCGGCACCTCTTCGGCCCGGACTGGGAGCCGCTGTCCCTGGGCTCCGCCGCCGCCGACCGTGCCGCCACCGACGATCCCCGGATTCTCACCGAGCAGGACCTCTCGCGCCACGCGGCCGGCCGGTGGGTGCGGCCCTCCGAACGCGGCGTGGGCCTGACGGGTGTGGCTCATCTGCTTCCCGAGGTGAGGGTGCCGACACTGGTGGTCAACGGTGTGCGAGCGCCGTACCGCACCTACGACGAGCGTGCCCGCGACAGCCTGCCCGATGTCCGGATCGAGACGATCGACGAGGCGGGATCCTTCGTGCATCAGGAACGGCCTGCGGAGGTCGCGCGCCACTGGCAGGAGTTCGTGGCGGAGCGAGGCGGCGGAACCGGAACGGGAGGAAGGTGAATCCGTAAGCGCACCTTCGTCTTCACCCGATGCTGCCGTCCTCACGCGTTCTGCTGCGCCGCCCATTCGTCGAGACGACGCTTCGCTTCCTCCGCGGGGACGTCCTCGACGCGCGTCATCACGGCCCAGCGGTGCCCGAACGGATCGAGCATCGACGCGAACCGATCGCCCGTCACGAAGGTCGACGGTTCCTCGAACACCCGGGCGCCGAGCGCGATCGCGCGTGAGAAGACCGCGTCGACGTCGGCGCAGTACAGAACGTACGAGTGGTCGACCTCGGTCGTCCCGTCGGGTGCGCGCAATCCCATCTCCGGATGCGGATCACTCACTTGCATGCGGCCGGCCCCGAAATCGAGCTCGGCGTGCAGGATTCGCCCGTCGGGTGCATCCATCCGCTCCACGACGGTGGCTCCGAACGCCTCGCAATAGAACTCGACGGCGCGAGCCCCGCCGTCGACGACCAGGAAAGGAGTCAGGGCGGTGTATCCCTCCGGGATCGGGTTCGCTCGATTCACGGCAGGTACTGGATTCGTCATGGTGTCAGTGTCGACCGACGGTCACCGCCTGTATTGAACAAATCCGACTCACGGGCGGAAGACCGCGCGGAGGCAGTTGTCCTCCTTCTCCTTGAACATTTCGTAGCCCCGCACCGATTCGGTGAGCGGAAGATCGTGGGTCATCAGCCAACTCGGATCGAGACGACCCGACCGGACGTGTTCGAACAGTGCCGGCATGTAACGCTGTCCGTGCTGCTGGGCGGTCCGCAGGGTCAGGCTCTTGTTCGTCAGGACTGCCATCGGGAATTTGTCGGTGAGTCCGTAGATGCCCAGGACCGACACCACACCACCCTTCCCGCACGCCAGGATCGCCTCCCGCAGCGACGTCGCGCGGTCGGTCTCCATGCGGAGTGCCTGCTTGACCTTGTCGTATGCCTGCACGACACCGGTGCCGTGACCTTCCATGCCCACCGCGTCGATGCACGCGTCCGGCCCGCGCCCACCCGTGCTCTCGCGAAGTGTCTCGTAGACGCTGTCGACGGCCGTGTAGTCGACCGTCTCGGCGCCGACCTTCGTCTCGGCGAGGTCGAGTCGATCACGGAAGCGATCGATGACGATCACCCGTTCGGCGCCCATGAGCCTCGCGCTCGCCGCGGCCATGAGACCGACGGCGCCGGCACCCCACACGGCTACGGTGTCGCCCGGTGAGATATCGCAGAAGTCGGCACCCATGTAGCCGGTCGGTACCGCGTCCGAGAGGAACAGTGCCTGCTCGTCGCCGACACCGTCCGGAACCGGGAAACAGTTGACGTCGCCGAACGGTACGCGGATGTACTCGGCGTGCGCACCCTGATATCCGCCGAAGGGGTGGGTGTAGCCGTAGATGCCGCCCGTGGGATAGCCGAGCAGCGGTTGCTGCATGGCGGCGTTCGGATTGGTGGTGTCGCACACCGCGTGCAGGCCGTTCTCGCAATACGGACACGTCCCGCATCCGATGAACGACGGAACGACGACGCGGTCACCGATCCTCACCGAGGTCACGTCGCGGCCGGTCTCGACGATCTCGCCCATGAACTCGTGGCCGATCACGTCGCCCTCCCGCATCCCCGGCAGATACCCGCCCAGAAAATGCAGGTCGGATCCGCAGGTCGTGGAGAGGCGGACCCTCACGATCACGTCGTGCGCATTCACCAGGCCGGGATCGTCCACCGTCTCCACCGACAAGTCGTTCACACCCATCCAGCACAGGGCTCGCATCAGACCTCTCCTTCGAATTTGCGGGCGCTCGGACTGCCCTGCAGGGTGGGGATCTCACCGGTCTGCATGAGGGCACGCGCACGGTAGAGCGCGGTGAACGTCATCGCGCCGGTGACGAGTTCGGGGGCGGGAACCTCCGCGCGGAGGGTCATCTCTGTGCCCAGGCCACGCGGTGCGTCGGCTATCGCGAGGACCACGCGGGGTCCCGGAGTGTCCGCGTCGTCCTCTCCGACGAAGGCGAGCCCCTCCTCGGTGACATCGACGCGGGTGTCCCAGGTCGTCGTCGTGCCCGCGACTTCCCACGTCCAGCGCACGTGGTTCACCTCTGCGGTCTCGACGCGGACGCGATCACCGAAGACGCGGGTCAGGTTCTCGGGATCGCGCCAGAACTGCATGACCTGCGCCCGCGGCGCCGCCACCGTCACCGTCTGCGGCCTTCGTGCGTCGAGGGGGCGGTCCATCGCACGCCGGACGAAGCCCCCGACCGTCTGACCTGCATTGTTCACTGCCTTGCCCGCGTTGTTCACAGCTCGGCTCGCGTTGTCCACGACTCTGCTGAAATCGACCACGGTCGTCTCCTCGCTCGGGTGTCCGGGTCGTGCCGGATTCAGGTTTCGACGCGCACTGCATGCCCGACGCACACTGCATGCCCGACGAGCGCGGGCGCCCGTTCGACGGCACCCCGCAGCGGCGTGCGGCCGGAAACGAGAGGGCCGTCGTACGTCATACGGCTCGGCTACCCCTGCACGGTCACCGGGCAAACCGACCCGGCCGATCCGGATCCCCCGCCGGGTACCTCCACGGGGGACGGTCCGACGGCGAATCGGACATGTGGGAATAACGACGGCGGGCGGATACGTTCGTACATCGATGGGCCCGCTGCGTCGTCGGATGGCGACAGAATGATGCAATAGGGCGATCGAGACCGCGACCGCAGCCGCCGTGTGTGGCCATGAGGGAGGATCAAGCATGAGCAGGATCTACGACAATGTGACCGAACTGGTCGGGGGTACCCCGATCGTCAAGCTCAATCGTCTGACCGAGGGGTCCGACGCGACGGTCGCCGTGAAACTCGAGTTCTACAATCCGGCGAACAGCGTCAAGGATCGCATCGGCGTGGCCATCATCGACGCCGCCGAGAAGTCCGGTCGGCTGAAGCCCGGTGGCACCATCGTCGAGGGCACCTCCGGGAACACCGGCATCGCGCTCGCCATGGTCGGCGCCGCACGCGGCTACAAGGTCATCCTCACGATGCCCGAGACGATGTCCACCGAGCGTCGCGTCATGCTGCGCGCCTACGGCGCCGAGATCGTGCTCACCCCCGGTTCCGAAGGCATGAAGGGTGCCGTCGCGAAGGCCGAGGAAATTGTCGAGAAGACCGAGAACGCGATCCTCGCCCGCCAGTTCGGCAACCCCGCGAACCCGGAGATCCACTACAACACCACCGGTGAGGAGATCTGGAAGGACACCGCCGGTGAGGTCGACATCTTCGTGGCCGGCATCGGCACGGGCGGCACCATCACCGGCGCGGGCCGCAAGCTCAAGGAGTACAAGCCGGAGGTGAAGATCGTCGGCGTCGAGCCGATCGACTCGCCCATCCTCAACGGTGGGGAGCCCGGCCCCCACAAGATCCAGGGCATCGGCGCCAACTTCGTGCCCGATGTGCTCGACCGCGAGGTCTACGACGAGATCGTCGACGTCTCCTTCGACGACGCGATCCGGGTGGCCCGGGATCTCGGCACGCAGGAAGGCATCCTCGGTGGCATCTCGTCGGGCGCCATCGTCTGGGCGGCCCTCGAGCTGGCGAAGCGCCCGGAGAACGCCGGCAAGCTGATCGTCGCCGTCGTCTGCGACTTCGGTGAGCGCTACATCTCGACCCCGCTGTTCGAACACATTCGGGACTGATCGCCGTCGTGGGTATCCTGCACACTCTGCGGGAGGATCTGCAGTCTGCGCGCGGCCACGATCCGGCCGCGCGCAGCGATACGGAGAACGCCGTCGTCTACTCCGGGCTGCACGCGATCTGGTCGCATCGCATCGCACACCGGATGTGGCAGGTGCCCGCTCTCAAGGGACCTGCCCGGATCCTCGCGCAGTTCACCCGGTTCCTCACCGGCATCGAGATCCATCCCGGCGCGACCATCGGGCGGCGCTTCTTCATCGACCACGGCATGGGCGTGGTCATCGGTGAGACCGCCGAGATCGGCGACGACGTCATGCTCTATCACGGTGTGACACTCGGCGGCAGGTCGCTGGCGAAGGAGAAGCGCCATCCCACGCTCGGCAACCGGGTGACCGTCGGCGCCGGCGCCAAGGTGCTCGGTCCGGTGGTGATCGGGGACGACAGCGCGATCGGCGCCAACGCCGTGGTCACCCACGACGTGCCGCCGGATTCGATCGCCACGGGCATCCCCGCGACGGTCCGCTCCCGCAAGAAGCACGAACCGCTCGTCGACCCGACGACCTATATCGACCCGGCGATGTACATCTGAGGTCGTATCTCTCCGCCGACACGATCGAGGGGGAGGAAATGTGTGTTCTCGTCGAAGAACTCGCACATTTCCTCCCCCTCGCCGTATGCGGGGACGAAGGTCCGGAGATCAGCCCTCGTAGCCGAGCGGGTAGAGCACCGACTTGGTCTCGCAGTAGGCTTCGACACCCTCGGGGCCGTTCTCGCGGCCGATGCCGGAGTTCTTGTAACCGCCGAACGGAGATCCGGGATCGAAGGCATACCAATTGATTCCGTACGTCCCGGTGCGTACACGTGAGGCGATGTCGAGGCCCTTCTCGACATCGGTGGTGTACACGGATCCGGCGAGGCCGTAATCGGAATCGTTGGCGATCTTGACCGCTTCGTCGACGCTGTCGTAAGGGATGACGCAGATGACGGGCCCGAAGATCTCCTCACGGGCGATGGTCATGGAGTTGTCCACATCGGCGAAGATCGTGGGCTCGACGAAATAACCCGTCTCGATGCCTTCGGGGCGACCGCCACCGAGCACGAGTCGAGCGCCTTCCTCCTTGCCCTTCGCGATGTAGGACTCGACACGATCGCGCTGTTTCGCGGAGATCAGCGGGCCCAGCTGGGCGCCTTCGGTGTCGGGCAGTCCGACGGGGAAGAAGGCGGCGGTCGCGGCCATCTTCTCGACGACCTCGTCGTAGCGTGAACGCGGGGCGAGGACCCGGGCCTGGCCGACGCAGGCCTGGCCGGTGTTCATCAGACCGGACATCACCAGCATCGGCATGGTGGAGTCGAGGTCGGCGTCCTCGAGGATGATCGCGGCCGACTTTCCTCCGAGTTCGAGCGAACAACGCTTGAGGCCACGGGCCGCGATCTCGCCGATGTGGCGGCCCACTGCCGTCGACCCGGTGAAGGTGATCTTGTCGACGTCGGGATGCGACACGAGATATTCGCCGGTCTCGGCGCCACCGGGGACGAGGGACAGCACGCCCTCGGGAAGCCCGGCCTCCGCGAAGATCTCGGCGATCACGTTCGTCGTCAGTGGAGATTCGGGGGCGGGCTTGAGGACCATGGTGCACCCGGCGAGCAGTGCGGGCCCGAGCTTGTTGATCATGAGGAACAGCGGCACGTTCCATGCGATGACGGCGGCGACGACACCGACAGGTTCGCGGCTGACGCGGCTGCGACCGAACAGGCCGGTGCGCTCCTCGACCCAGGGGAACGAATCGGCAAGACCGGCATAGTAATTGATCGTCGCGAGGCCCGAGGTCAGCTGCATCATCTCCACCGATGCCGGGGGCTGGCCCATCTCGGCCGTGAGGGAGGCGCCGATCTCCGCGCGACGTTCCTCGATGAGTTTCGCGGCCTTGCCGAGGATCTCGGCGCGCTCGCTCGGAGTGGTGCGGGACCACGGGCCTTCGTCGAAGGCGCGACGGGCGGCGGCGACCGCTGCATCGACGTCCTGCGGTCCCGCGACGGGCACGGAGCCGACGCGCTCCTCCGTGGCGGGGGAGAACACCTCGAGCCTCTCGTCGGTCGACGGTGCCACCCACTGGCCGCCGATGAACAACTTGTCGTAGTCGGTCATGTCGCTTCCTCACCTAGCTGTGCTCATGTGTCGGCTGTGCTCATAGCTCATACGTCCGAACGCGCGGCCGTCGAGCGCGCCGCGGTGCTGTGACCCCGAACACTAGAACACGTTACAGGCTCGGGGTAGGGGTCACCAGATCCAGCGGGACCGCCGCACTCGCCCCCTCCCGGGGAAACGGGCACCGGCCGGAGTCATCCACCGAGATGGCAGCGACGATGCAGGTCGTGAATCTCCTGTTCGAGGGCGGGGACCGGACCCTCGACGGTCACCCCCGGAACGACCTCCCGGACAGGCAGGGGCCGCACGGGCGCCGGTGGCACGCCCATCTCCTCGAGCCAGCGGACCAGTTGGGCGGAGGACGCGGCGTAGACGATCCGCCCCAGGCCCACCCAGCCGTGCGCGGCGGCACACATCGGGCAGTGCTCACCGGAGGTGTACACGGTGGCCGCACTACGTTCGTGCGGCGTGAGATGCTCGGCCGCCCACCGCGCCAGCGCGAATTCCGGATGCCGGGTGCGGTCGCCGCCCGCGATGCGGTTGCGGTCCTCGGCCAGGGCGCGTCCGTCCGCGTCGGCGAGCACCGACCCGAACGGTTCGTCACCCGCCGCGACGGCTTCCTCCGCGAGTTCGAGGCATCGTCGGAGATGCTGCAGATCGACCTCGTCCACCACCTCTGTCCCCTTCCTGTCCGGCTGCGTGTGGAGAAGGGCGACCGCGGGAATGCTCCCGGGTGGCGCGAATCGTCCACCGTCTCCACACTGGAGTGTGCCCAATGGTCAGGAGACATGTCATGGCGGAGAACAACCCGTTCGGGTTCGATCCCGAAGATCTCGACCGCGTGGTGCGGGAAGCCGGTGAGGAACTGCGGGGACTGAGGGACCGCATCTTCTCCTTCCTCGAGCCACCGGCGGCACCCACGCGCACGCAGGCGCGGCCCGAAACCACCGGTGAGACGGGCGACGGGGTCTGGGTGGTCTACACCTCGGACGACGAGGGTGTCGCCCGCGTCGACCAGGTCCATCGCACCGAACTCGATGCCCTGCGCACCCTCAAGGGCAATACCGATCCGCGACGCTCGGTGCGGTTCCTGCCGTTCGGGATGAGCGTGAGCATCCTCGATCGCCCGGGCGCGGCGGAGGACACGACTGCCGAGGACGGTGCCGCGGGCGACGAACCGGTCACGGGCGGCCCGGCCGAGGACTGATCCCGGCCGAAGGCCCGGTCACGGGCTTTCAGCCGCCGCCGTGGATGTACGACGCGAGCTGATCGCGTTCGGCCTGCAGCTCGTCGATCCTGCTCTTGACCACGTCGCCGATACTGACGATTCCGACGAGCTGTGCGTCGACCACGACCGGCAGGTGCCGGATCCGCTGTTCGGTCATGGTCTCGGCGAGGCTGTCGACCGACTCGGTGGGCAGGCAGGTCGTCACCGATCCGGACATCAGCTCGCGTGCCGGCAGGGCGAGGATCGACGGGCCCCGCGCGTGCAGGGCGCGCACCACATCGCGTTCGGTGACGATGCCGGCGACGGTCTCGTTCTCGCAGACGACCACCGCTCCGACATTGAAACGGGCGAAGTCGCCGATGAGCTCGCACACGGTGGTGTCCGGAGTGACGGTGTGCACCTCCGAACCCTTGGTCCGCAAAATGTCAGCAATCCGCATCCGGTACCGCCGATCCGCTCGCCGGGCATCCCGGCGGACCGGTCAACGGATCCCGCCGGGACTCCATCGGTCCTCAGGGTAAGCCGAAAACCGCAGGTTGGGCGGTCAATTTATCCAGTCGTGACCCGCCGCGACGATCGACGCGCCGGTGAGGGTGCCCAGGGCGCCGAGTTCGGCGGGGACGATCCGCAGATCCCGTACGAAGCGCAGGCGTGCGTGCCGTGCCGCCGCCGCGAGCATCGGCCGCCACAGATGCGCACCCGACTGCGCGAAGCCTCCCCCGACGACCACCCGTGTCACGTCCGTGAGCGCCGCCGCCGACGCGATCACCTGGCCCAGGGCCGTCCCGGCGCGCTCGAGAGCTGCTGCGGCGACACCGACGCCGGCCTCGGCGTCGGCGCCGAGTGCTGCACCGTCGTGCCCTTGCCATCCGTGGGCCCGCGCCCAGCGCACCGCCGACGGGCCGCTCGCGACCGTCTCGACGCAGCCGACACCTCCGCACGCGCACACGGTCGTTCCGTACGGCGACACGATGTGCCCGATGTGCCCGGCGTTTCCGGTGCGGCCGGACACGATCCGCCCGCCGAGCACGAGTCCACCGCCGATGCCGGTGCCGAGCACGACACCGAGGAGATCGGCGACGTCGCGCCCCGCTCCGACACGCTGTTCGGCCAGTGCGGCTGCGGCCCCGTCCAGCACGAGGTCCACCCGGCTGCCGGGGAACAGGCTGTGCACGGCCTCGACCAGGGGGAAGCCCGCGCTCCACTCCGGGATGTTGATCGGGCAGATCGTGCCCGCGACCGTGTCCACCGGCCCTGCCGAGGCGATCCCGACAGCGGTCACCGGGCCGGCGCCGATCTCGGCGACCTGCCGCAGCAGTCCCGCGCAGGCACCCCACGCCTCGCGGGAGGGGATCGGCACGGACCGGGCTTCGACCGGGGTGCCGTCGTCTGCCACGACGGCCGCAGCGAGTTTCGTGCCCCCCACATCCAGCGCCAGTGCGGTCATGGCCCCGAGATTAGGCGACTGCAGGCGCCGGCACCGAGCCGCCGCGCTCGTCAGCGCCGCCGCAGCACCAGCACCAGATTGCTGACGAGGAACTCCCGGACGCCGGGCACGTGCACGAGCCACCATGCCCAGCGGGGGTGATAGCGGGGGAAGGCCGCGAGCAGTTCACCGTGGAGTGTCGACCGTGCCCAGCGCAGCCCGTCGCTCGCGCCGACCTCGAACAGCGACACCCCGTACCGGTTCTTCGGCTCCCTGCCGTGCTTGCGCGCGTAGCGCCGGGCCGCGTACTCGCCACCGAAGGCGTGCCACGGACCGGTCTCGTGCCCGCCGAAAGGTCCCCACCACAGGGTGTACGACAGCACCATCAGGCCACCGGGCCGGGTGACGCGCAGCATCTCGTCCGCCATGGACCAGGGGGTTGCGACGTGCTCGGCGACGTTCGACGAGAAGCACACGTCGACGGACCCCGTGCGCAGCGGCAACGCCAGCCCGGACCCGCGGATCGCCCCGCCGACCTGCAGTCCCGCAGCGTGCATCTCCGAGGGGTCCGGCTCGATCGGCACGTACCGGGAACCCACCGCGGTGAAGGCGTCGGCGAAATAGCCGGGACCACCGCCGACGTCGACGACGGTGGTGCCCGTCAGGTCGGTGCCGGTGAGACCGGTGTAGAGATCCCCGATCAGTTCCACGGTGTCGCGCGCGAGACCGCCGTAGAATTTTTCCGGTGCCGTCTGTTCGAACCGGAAGCTGCCGAGCAGGTCCACGGACCGTCGCAGGGTGGCGCGGCGGGCGAACAGTCGGGTCACGCGGACGTCGGCGGCGGTCGTCGAAGGCACGTCGAACCACCTTAGTGGGGGTCTCACTCGTCCCTTACGTGTGGCGACCGGCACCCGCTACTGTGTCCCTGTCACCGTCCGAGTCGCATCTGCCCTGCCCGGGTCGTCGAGATAACACAGGGGGTCACCGCGTGCGGGAGGTTCTGCTGCTCTGCTGGCGCGACAGCGGGCACCCGCAGGGTGGAGGCAGCGAGCGGTATCTCGAACAGGTCGGCGCGCAGCTCGCGGCTCGCGGCGTCCGGGTCGCCCTGAGGACCGCCGCCTATCCCGGCGCCCCGAAGCGGGACGTCATCGACGGCATCTCCGTCAGTCGCGGCGGCGGGAGACTCACCGTCTACCCCCGGGCACTCGCGGCGATCCTCGCGGGCAGATTCGGTCTCGGTCCGCTCGCCGGTATCCGCCCCGACGCGGTCGTCGACACCCAGAACGGCATCCCCTTCTTCGCTCGTCTCGTCGCCGGCGCACCCGTCACGGTGCTCGTGCACCACTGCCATCGCGAGCAGTGGCCGGTCGCGGGGCGGGTGATGGCCAAGCTCGGCTGGTGGATCGAATCGACGCTGTCCCCGCGCGTGCACCGGCGCAACCAGTACCTCACGGTGTCGCTTCCGTCCGCCGACGAGCTGCGTGCCCTCGGCGTCGGCAGGGAGCGGATCGCCGTGGTCCGCAACGGCGTCGACGCCGTCCCTCCCGGTGTGGAGGTGGGTGGGGACGACACGCGAACCGCGCATCCGAGCCTGTGCGTGCTCTCCCGCCTGGTGCCCCACAAGCAGATCGAGGACGCGCTCGCGGCGGTCGCGGCCTTGCGCGCGACGGTCCCGGGGCTGCATCTCGACGTCATCGGTGGCGGCTGGTGGGAGCAGAACCTGCGCGATGCGGCGGCCGAACTCGGAATCGGGGACGCCGTCACCTTCCACGGCCACGTCGACGAACACCGCAAACACGAACTGCTCTCGCGGGCCTGGATCCACCTCATGCCGTCACGCAAGGAAGGCTGGGGCCTGGCGGTCGTCGAGGCCGCCCAGCACGGTGTTCCCACCATCGGTTACCGCAGCTCGAAGGGGCTGACCGATTCGATCATCGACGGCGTGACCGGTGTGCTCGTGGATTCGCCGGCCGAACTGACCGTGGCCGTGGCCGACCTTCTCGCCGACCCCGGCCGCCGCCGTCAACTGGGCAACAAGGCCCGGATCCGCGCCGGTGAGTTCTCGTGGGAGGCGACGGGAGCGGGCGTCCACGAGGTCCTCTCCGTCACGACCGCCGGGCACACCGTCTCAGGACTGTTCCCGCGTACCGGCGACATTCCGGCCCCGGCCGGCCCGCTGCCGGAGCGCGCACCCGACGCCGCCGGCCAGTACCAGTAGCCACACCACGTGCGCTCCCACCGCGACGGGCCGGTGGGGTGAACGGGTCGTGCCGGCACCCTCCACCCGGTACAGGCTCAGATCGTCGTCCCGATAGGCGACGTCGAGGGCGTCGAGCGTGCGTCGAGCGTCGCCGAGTTCGCCGGGTGTGCCGTGTTCGACGAGCACCCAGCCCACACCACGGTCGGCGAGAGCGGCCGGATCCGCGCCGGACAGGAGCAACGCCTCGACGTCCTCCGCGCGCCGGCCCTCACCGGCGACGCTGCCGTCCGCGACGAGGAGGGTGCCGGTCTGCAGGACGTCGGCGCGCAGCATGCGCGGGGCCGGGTCGAGGACCGGCACCGGACCGGCGTACTCGACGAGGCGGAACATACCCGGGGGCAGGACCGCCACATCGCCCTCGTCTGCGGTGACGATCTGCGCGACACGCTGCCAGCCCTCCGGATAGCGCACGGGACCCATCTGCCCGCCGACACCCCACACCAGGTCGGGCAGGGCGAGCACCACGGCGGTGATCGCCGCCGCCGACCACACCCGTTCCGGCGTCCTGAAACGCCGGGCGAGCACTCCCGTGCCGGCGGCCGCGGCGAGCACATAGGCGGGCATCGCCCACGCGACCCACTTCTGACCGTCGCGCAGCAGTCCCGCGCCGGGAACGTGCACCATCGCCCATTCGCCCGCGGCGAGTCCCGGGCCGGTCGCGGCCAGGGCGATCGCCGCGATCGTGAGCACCGCCGATCCCACCAGCGCGACGATCACCGGATTCCGCCGCCGCCGCCACAGCGCCGGTACACCGCACGCGACCACGACGAGCAGCACGAGCGTGCCGACCAGCGACCACCAGGTGGTACGCGAGGCCGGGACGGCTTCGGCGTTCCAGATACCACCGAGGCCCGCCACCGAACCGATCGTGCCCAGCAGCGGTTCGGCCCGGGCTGCGAACGCCCGGACACCCGCCGGGTCCGCCTCGGCGCCGCCGCCCGCCAGAGCGGTCGCGGCCAGCCACGGTGACGACACCGCGACGCCCAGGGCGATCACGGTGCCCACCCGCGGCAGGGCCCGCGTCCGCCCCCCGGGTATCGCGAGTACCACGAGGCCGGTCACCGTCGCCAGCAGTGCGCCCGTGGGTGTCAGGCCCGCGGCGGCCAGGCAGACCGCCAGCGAGGGCCACCCGCCGCGCCGGCGACGCCGGATCGCGACTGCCGCGCAGATCGTCCACGGCAGCGCGGCATATCCGGCGAGCAGACTCCAATGGCCCTGCAGCAACCGCTCGGCGACATAGGGATTCCAGATCGCCACGGTCGCCGCGACCATTCGGGCACCGGCCCCGCTCGCCGGCAGCAGCACCGCGACCAGCCGCGCCGCTCCCCATCCCGCAGCCCACAGTGACGCTGCCAGCAGCGCGATGACAGCGACACCACCGTCGACGAGGGTGCTCACCCAGGCGAGCAGCGCGTCCTGCGGAACCGCCCGGGCCGCCGCGTCGGACAGTCCGAGAGCGGAATCGGTCGGAAACGACCGGGGAGTACTCACCGCGTCGCGGAACAGCAGGAAACCGGGGGAGACGAGGAACGGTCCGAGCACCGCGACGGTCAGTGCGAGAGACCACACGACCGGGAGCGCGGTGGCCCACCGCGCGGTCGGCGCAGCCGTCGTCGTGGATTCACGGGACGACTCCGGCCGGGGCATGGCGGCAGAATACGGTGTCCTCCCGAGTGGGATGATGGGCGGATGCCTCGAACATCCCGGCCTGCGCCGGAGGGATCCGAGACGCCGTACAGCGCGACGACCGGCACCGCCGTCGCGGGCATGACGCTGGTGACGGTCGGCGCGATGGTCGCCAACCTCGCGTCCTATCTGTTGCATCTGCCGGCCGGACGGTGGCTCGGACCTGCCGGTTACGGGGAGTTCGCGAGCCTGCTGGCCGCTCAGCTCGTCCTGGCGGTGCCTGCGCTGGCCCTGCAGACCGTCGTCGCCCGGGAGTCCGTGCACGGTACCGGCGACGCAGCGCTGCGCCGGCTGGGTTACCGGTGTGCGGCACTCGCCGCCGTCGTCGCGATGCTGTTCGTGCCCGTCGTCGCGTGGGCGCTGGACACGAGTGTGGGGGGAGCCTTCGGGTCGCTCGTCACCGCGCCCCTGCTCGTGCTGCTCGCCGCCGAACAGGGACTGTTGCAGGGGCGAGGCAGGTTCGGGGCGCTCAGCATCGTCCTGGCCGCGGCGGGCATCGCGAAGGTGGTACCCGCGGTCGCGGTACTCGCCGTCGGTGGCGGACCCGGCGCGGCGCTGTTCGCCGGTGCCGTCGGGACGGGCGCGGTCGCGCTCGCGGCCGCCGTGCTGGTCGGCCGGGCGAGGGGAATGGGCGGGGATCCGGTACCGACTGCGGGCGCGGTACTGAGGGCCTCGCAGGTGCAGTTCGCGCTCATCGCACTCACCTCGCTCGACCTGCTGCTCGCCCGGATGCTTCTCGACCCCGAGGCGGCGGGGCTCTACGCACTGGGAGCGGTGGCGACGAAGGTCGCCTTCTGGTTGCCGCAGGCGGTCGGTGTGGTGCTCTACCCGCGGATGGCGAATCCGGCGCAGTCGGCGGCCGCGGTGCGGTCGGCGCTGACACTGCTCGTGTCGATCGGTGCTGTGCTTGTCGCCGGTGCCGCGGTGGCCGGACCGATCGTGCCGATGCTCGTCGGTGACGCCTACCGGCCGGTGCAGTCGCTGCTGTGGCTCTTCGCGCTGCAGGGCGCCTGCCTCGCGGTGCTCCAGGGTGGGCTGTTGTCGGCCATCGCGGGAGAGCGCACCCATCTCGCGCTCGTCGCGTGGGCCGGCCTGGCTCTCGAAGCGGTCCTGATGGTGACGGTCGCGTCGACATTGCGCGAGTTCGTCGCCGTCGCCGTCGGTGTGGCCGCGGTGACGGCCACGATCGTCGCGGTACTCGCGGTGCGCAGTGCCACCTCCGCCACCGACGACACCGCCCCCCACCGGAATCGGTGAGGGGCGGCGCTGTTCGTCGGCAGTACGGTCACTCCTGGTTGGGAGGCTTCCGCAGATCGGTGCGCGGAATCTCCTGCGTCTGATCGGTCGTCCAGTCGGGCTGCTGCGCGTTCGGATCCGTCTGACGCGGGATGACCTCGGTGCGGTCGTCGGTGTAGTCGTGCTGCGGACCTGCAGAATGTGCCGCGCCCACGGTGGTCGTGGCCGGGCCTGCCGGTGACGGACCGTCGGTCGCCGTCGCTGCACGGCGGTTGCCGCCCCCGCGAAGGCCGAGCACGAAACCGGCGATCAGCAGGATGGCGCCGAGGATGCCCAGGATGATCGGCAGGGTGCGACCGAACAGCGAGATGGTGTCCTGTCCGTCCTTGGCCTGGCCGATCTGGTACTCGATCGTCTCCTCGTCGAAGGGGAGGGTCACGTCGAGAACGGTGACCTCGGGCTTGTCGGCCTCGCGAGCGTAGTACTGGTCCTGCGCCTCCTGGCCCTTGACGACGACACCGGTGACGGGGTCGACCCACAGATCGCGGACGTTGTTGTACCAGCGGGTCATCGTGACCGGCTCGTCGCCTTCACCCACCCCCCACGTCGACGCGGGCAGGCTGAGCTTGTAGGTCGGCACCTCGGGGTCGGCCTTCGACATGTCGATCGGGCCGATGTCCTGACGGAAGTGGTAGACCTTCATGCCGTTGACCTCCTCCTCGCCGACGAAGTCGAGCGGGAAGTTCTCGCGGGCATTGATGTCGTAATAGGGGTACGACGTCTGCTGGACGTCGAAGGGGAACTTGTACTGCAGTCCGGCGCGGTTCTCGACCTCCACCGGGGGCTGGTCGGCGTTCACCTGGATCGTGCTGACGCGGTCGGCATTCTCGTCCGTCGACACCGGCATGGAGGTCTCGCGGTCGATCGTGACGCGGTCGACGATGGCCGAGACGAGTCCGGTGTCGCCCTGCATGTCGAGTCGTCGCACCGTCTGGCCGGCCTGCAGCGTCATGATCTCGGAGTCGGACGGGTCCTCGACGGTGACGAAGCGCTGCGCGACGATCGGAACGTCGCGATCCACCTGTGCATTACCGGAAAGAAGCTGGCGGGAGTTGAGAATGTCACCCGTGCCCTCGGCGACCGTGGTCACCTCGAGGTCGAGCGGTGTCTTCTGCAGTTTCCCCAGCGTGTACGTCGGTACGAGGATTGCGATCACCAGGAGGAAGGCCCCCAGGCCCACCAGAATCATTGCCAGTATCCGGCCGGAGCTCGAACGCTCAGCCATGCTTTCTCCTCACTCAACGGTCGTCATCGAGTACCCCCACCGGCAGCAGGGCTGCACGGATCGCCTGGCATCCGGCCCGCGAACACCACGTGAGCTCAGACACTAACAGCCCGGTATGGCAATATGCGCGTCCGCTCACCGCCGAACGGAACCGTTCGTCGATCTTGTGTGGCGACGGGATCGTCCCTTTCCGACCGATCCGCTCTGTCCGTCGCATCCCCAGCACGGCACACTTGGACCCGATGACCACCAGCACCGAGCGGAACAGCACCGTGAGCGGGTTCCTTCCGGCACTCGAAGGAATGCGCGGCTTCGCCGCGGTGGGCGTGTTGATCACCCACGTCGCATTCCAGACCGGGGCCGTACACAGCGACCTCCTCGGCCGGGTGTGGGCGCGCTTCGATCTCGCCGTCGCCTTGTTCTTCGCCCTGTCCGGTTTCCTGCTGTGGCGCCCCCACGCCGCTGCCGCCCGCGGCCTCGCTCCGAGCCCGTCGGCGATGCGCTACTTCCTCTCCCGCGCGACCCGTATCCTGCCCGCCTACTGGACCGTGGTGATCCTGGTTCTCTGGCTCCTGCCCGACGCCGGGGGTGGGGCCACGGTGTGGTGGTCGAATCTGGCTCTCGTACAGGTCTTCGTCCCGCTGACCCTCACCGAGGGGCTGACCCAGATGTGGAGCCTGTCGGTCGAGGTGGCGTTCTATCTCCTGCTGCCCCTGTTCGCCGTCGCCATGAGCGGCCTGCGCGGGGACGCCGCCCGCTTCCGCGTCCCGCTGCTGGTCGTGGTGAGCGGAGTGTCGCTGCTGTGGGCGTGGGCGCCGGTGGCCACCCCCGACCACATCAACCACACCAACTGGCTGCCGGGTTTCCTGCCCTGGTTCGCGGCGGGCATGATCCTCGCCGAACTCGCCGCCGGACCCGAGACCCGGATGCACAGGCTCGCCGCGCACCGTCTCCCCATGGGCATCCTCGCGGTGATCGCCTTCGCCGCCGCGGCCACCCCGCTGGCAGGCCCCGAAACGCTCACGGATCTCGCACCGAGGGAGTACTTCGCCAAGATCGCACTCGGTGCCGTCATGAGCTTCGCGCTGCTCGCACCACTGACCCTCGTGCCGAGCGGGCATCACCGCATCCTGGCGAGCCCTGTCGCGCTGGCGATCGGCCGCTGGTCGTACGGCCTCTTCATCTGGCATCTCGCAGTGCTGGCGATCGTCTTCCCGGTTTTCGGGATCCCGCCCTTCGCGGGGCATTTCTGGTTCGTGCTGGCCGTGACGACCGTGCTGAGCCTGGCGGTCGCGTCGGTGAGTTACGCGCTGGTCGAGGAACCGGCCCGGGCCGCCTTCCATCGCTGGGACGCATCCCGGCGCGGCACCGCCGCGAAACCGACGGCGACCACCCCGACCAGCGCCGCGAACTGAATCAGGGCGGAATGCCCGACGTAGCCCTCGGGCGATCGCCACGGCCCGGTGGACAACAGGGCCATCGCCAGCATCGTCGACCCGCCCGCGGTGATCACCAGGACACGTGACGCCACGGCCGTGCCGCGTCGTGATGCGAGCACGCCGATCCCCACCGCTCCGGCGACGGTCACCGCGGCACCGACCCAACCCGCGAGGAGCACGGCGGCGGCCAGCACACCGGTCAGGGCGACCGCCGACGACCGCCAGGTGCGTGTCGGCGGACCCGGATCGGTTCCGTTCTTCCGGCGGGCGGACCACAGCGCGGCTGCGAACAGCGGGATCAGCAACGCCAGTCCACCGAAGATCCCGAGGCGGTACCAGCGGTCGGTCGCGAACTCGAGGGTCAGGACCTGCTCCGCTCCGGCCGGGACGATCCACCCCTGTTGCCAGCCGTCCACGACGACGGGTGTCGCCTCGGTGCCGTCCGGAGTGCGGGCCACCCAGCCGATGTTCGTGCTCTCCGGCACCACCACGAGCCGGTCCTCGTCGCCGGCCGGAACGGTCACCTCGCGCCGATTCTCCGTCCACTCGCCCGTGCGCAGTTCGACCGGTTCGGGGACGGACGTCTCCGAACCGGGCACGGTGAGCCGCAGGCGTGAGACGACGAAGGCCGAACCGGGTTCGACGTCGACGTCGACCCGGCCGGGGTTCATCCCGGCGACGTCGGTCGCACACAGGGTCGCCGGGACTTCCGCGCCCGCCTCGAGTTCGGCGACGGTCGCGGTGACGGACGTGCGATAGCTCTGCCCGTCGATGGTCACCACCGGCCCGGCATCACATCCGACCGTCACCGTCTCGTCGCGGATCGGGGTCTGCGTCCCGATCGGACCCTCCTCGCCGAGCACCGTGACTTCCGCGAGTCCGGGCGGTGTGAGCTTCGAGAACCCCAGAGCGGTGCGGTCGAGTGTGTCGCGCCAGCCGACGACCGTGAGCTCGATCCGGTCCGTGACGTGCGGGGTCAGTTCGACGACGGTGTTCTCGCCGTCGAGCTCGCGCACCTGCGGACCGTTACCGAGATTCACCGCGACCGCCGCGGGCGCGACCGGCAGCGTCCCCGCCGACGTCGCGATATCGAGTGCGGTCACCCGGCGCGCACCGGGCAGTTCCAGGGTGAGCGAGGGTCGCGGGGCGCCCGGCTCGAGCGAGCCCTCCTCGGCCGCCCACGACGTCCGCGGGTCTCCGTCGGTGAGCGCGAAGGCCGATCCCTGCAGGTCGACGACCTCGGCCTCACCGCGCGCGACGACCCGACCGGTTCGGTCGATCACACCCTCGAGCGCCGGTCCGGGACGGGCCCGCACGAACAGTTCCGGGCGGACCCACGTCTCCTCCGGCACCGTCAGAGTGCGGGTGAAGGCACCGGGTTCCTCCGCGGAAACAGCCAGTCCGCGCGCGCACCGCACCCGGTCGGGGGTGTCGACGCAGCTTCCCCGGCCGGGATATTCCTGCCCGAGATGCCACTCGCGCACCGGCGTGTCCCCGGCGGGTCCGGGCACCACGATGCGGCGCCGGATATCGAGCATGCGCGGGTTGTCCCGGTCGCTGAAGTCCTCGACGGCGACCTCGGTGAGACCGAACTGGTTGCCGACGGTCCCGCGCGAGGTGTGCACGGAGGTGATGCGGATCCACGTCGTCGTGCCGAGCGGCAACGCGACGGTCTGCTCGCGTCCGGGCTCGTCGATGCGCACCGCCGTGCTGCCCCGGTCGGTGGCGACCTCGATCCATTCGACGGGGTCGCCGAGCGCCCCGGAACTCGTCGTCAGGCGCAACAGGCCTGCCTCGATCGGCTGGTCGAGGTCGAGCTGCAACCACTGTCCGATCGCGGATTCGAGACCGTTGCTGTGCCAGCCGGTCGTCGGGTCGCCGTCCACCACCGCCGCGGGGCTGCTCGTGACCGAGGTGCCGCCGAGCTGGGTCGCATCCGACGCCGCGCTCGACACGCTGATGCGCGCGCCCTCCCATTCGGCGCGCACGAGCTCGGTGCCCGGCACCGGATAGTCGGGGACGGCGTTGTGCGTCCGGCGGGGGTCGTCCGCGGCCCGGATCGCCGACGAATGATGATCGACCTGCCCGTAGTCCGTTTCCCGATCCGTCGGGGTGTCGGTGACCGTCACCGGCTCGGCGGGGACACCGGCCCGCACCGCGTCGGCCGCGAGAAGTGTGGGGCCGACGAAATCGGGCTGCGCGGTGTTGCGGCGCAGCAGCGACTCGGGCCCGCCCTGCACGACCGGCACGTCGGCGAGGTCCACCGCGTAGGGACCGAAGGGCGCGGTGGCCGGTTCGGCAACACGATAGATCTCCACGGCCGGATAGGCCGGACGCAGATCGGCGTCGGTGACGAAGTCGTCGGGGTTCTCGAACACCACGTCGTCGCCGAACTCCGCGACCTTCTCGATGCCCGGCGACTCGTCGAGCGCGCGATGGACGAGTGCGGGTCGCGCGGCGGGGGAGGTCTCCGGGTCGAGGTCGTTGCGCACCACCAGATAGCCGATGCCCTGTCCGCGCAGGGTCGCGGCCAGACCGTCGGACGGGCGGCCGTCGGCGATGTCGCGTTGCACGGCGTCCAGCGCCCGGATCGCGCCCGGGGGGACGAGGGGTACCGCGTCGCGGACCGCCCACGGCGTCGAGGCCAGTGCCTGCAGCGGTTCGTCGCGGGTCAGGCCCCACAGCTGGCTGCCGAAGGGGGCTCCCGGAACGATCAGGGCTCGTTCCCCGCGATCGCCGGTGTGTTCCTCGAGCCATGCCGCTGCGGCGTGCCAGTGCCCGGGGACCTCGTCGTAGGCACCGCGCGGGGCGAGCCTGCCGGTCCACGCGAGCGACGTCGCGAGGGTCAGTGCGACGAGGATCAGCGTCGTCGCTGCGACCATCGGGTTGCGTTCGGGGTGGGCGAAGGCGCTGCGGGCGCGGGACCACGGCACCGAACCCGGCAGGGGCACCGCTCGCAGCAGGTGCGCGAGTCCGAGCACGATCGGCAGGCGCACGAGCGGTTCGAGCTTGTGCACATTGCGCAGCGGGGCGCCGGCGCCGTCGAGGAACAGCCGGACCTGCTCGGCGAGCGGCGAGTCGAGCTGGCCGACGTAACCGACGCCCATTCCCACGAGACCGACCAGCAGGATCAGGGTGAGGCGTCCGCGTGCGGGCATCGACCGCATCGCGAGGCCGGCGAGCCCGGCAGCGGCGAGAGCGCCGGTGACGAGGACCGCGGCCGGTTGCGTGACGAGTACGGCACCCGCGATGCGTTCGGGAGAGACGAAGGGCGTCCAGCTGCTGGTGCCGCGCAGGACCTCCGCCAGCGACGTCCACTCGGTGGTGACGCCGGAGGATTCGATGAAGTCGAGGAAAGGTGGGCTGACGCGGCCCAGCAGCAGAAGCGGCACCATCCACCAGGTGACCGCGACGACGCACAGGGGGAGCCACCACAGGGTGAAACGCCACCACCGGCGGTCGGGCCGGTGCGCTGCCCACCACAGACCTGCGATGAGGCAGGCCGCGGCGGTCGCGACGGCGTTGATCGCGCCCATGAGGGCCACGGCGGCCGCGGACTGTGCGGCGAGGCGACGAGGCGAGCCCGGGTCGGGGTTTCGCAGATACCGCACCAGGGGCAGCAGCACCCACGGTGCAAGCATCATCGGATGCGCTTCGGAGGAGATGGACCCGAGCGTGGTGAGCACACGCGGGGACAGCACGAAGGCGGTCGCGGCGATCAGTCGTGAACTACGGCTCCCGATCCCGAGTGCTTCGGTCAGACGGACGATGCCCCAGAAGCCCGCGACGAGCAGCAGCACCCACCAGACGCGCTGCGTGATCCACGGGGGGATGTGCAGGAGTTGTCCCGCGGCGAAGAACGAGCCGTGCGGGAAGAAATAGCCGTACGCCTGGTTCTGCACCTGCCCGAGGGGCGCCACACTGCTCCACTGGTGCGCGGCGCGAGTGAGGAAACCGATCGGGTTCTGCGTCAGGTCGTACTTGGTGTCGGCGACGACCAGGCCCGGGACCTGGGTGAACGACAGGACCACCGCCACCGCGGTGACTGCGTACAGCCACCGCCGGGACAGCGGTTCGGCGGACGGGAGGTCCGTCTCGCCTCGGTAGTTACGTGAACTCGAAGCGTTGCCGGCGCCGTCAGCGGCTGCCGTACTCAACCTGGTTCAGGAGGGACGAATCGGCATTGCCACTGCGGTCGATCTGAGGGCGCGAGTTCTCCTGCACGGCAGCCGTCACACCGAAGACCGCCACCACACCGAGCACGGCGCCGATGACCGCGCTGCCCAGGCCCGGTCCCAGGAACTTCCCCATTCCGTCTCCCCATCTCCAGTGGCACCGGGTGCGTGCACCGGGCGTCACATTGTCTATCGGTCCGCGCCAAACTATCACCCCGGGAGGTGTCGGCGGACGGACCGAGCCATCGACGCGAGCTCCGTGCTCACCGCGAGGGTCTACACGCCCAGCGCGCCGAGCAGGGTGCGCAGTTTCGCGCTCGTCTCGTCCAGTTCGGCGGCCGGATCCGAGTCGGCGACGATGCCCCCGCCGGCCCACGCGACCGCGCGCCGCCCGTCGGAGCTCAGTTCGGCGCATCGGATCGCCACGAACCAGTCGCCGTCGCCGTCCGCATCGCACCAGCCGACCGCGCCGCCGTAGAAGCGCCGGTCGCCCTCGACACGGGCGATGACGTCCAGCGCGGCCGCGGTAGGAGTGCCGGCCACTGCCGGTGTGGGATGCAGGAGCCGCGCGAGGGTCAGCGCATCGGTGTCGCTGTCGCGCAGGGTGCCCGTGATCGAGGTGGCGAGATGCCATACGTCGGGTGTCGCGGTGAGCTCGGGGTCCGAGATGCGGAGTTCGCTGCACAGCGGCGTCAGCCGGGAGCGGATCCACTCGACGACGTAACCGTGCTCGGTGAGATTCTTCGCCGACGACAACAGCTCGTCGCCCGCGCGCCGGTCGTCCTCGGGATCCGGATGCCGTGCCGCGGTGCCGGCGAGCGGACGGCACGTGACGGTGCGGCCGCGACGCCTCACGAGCAGTTCGGGACTTGCGCCGACGAGGGTGTGCCCCCAATACCGTTCTCCCGCGGCGCTCAGGTCCAGTGCGTAGGTCGTGGCGTCCGGATGCCGTTCGATCATCCGGGCCGCCAGGGCGAGCGGGTCGAGTGGTTCGTCGACCTCGAGCGCGACCCGGCGTGCCAGCACCACCTTCTCCATCTCGCCGAGGGAGAGCTGCTCGACGAGTCGTCGTACCCGCTCGACGTGCACGCGGGGCAGGGGGAGTTCTGCGGACAGCCGCACCCGGGGGAGATCCGTCAGGTCGTCCGGCGCCTGCCACGGCCCGTCGGTGATGTCGACGTCCTCGGGCTGCGCGAGTGCGACCGGACGATGTGGTGAGAACGGCAGCGCGCCCACGACGAGATCCGCGTCTCCCCGCCGGAGGGCGCGCGTCGCGGCGGGCACGTCGTCGAAGAGCCGGCGGGTGCCGGTGGCGTGCACTGTGTGTTCGGCGCGCGAGAGCAGGAAACCGTCCATGGTGAATCGACAATATCCCCGCCCGCGCCGGAGACCGGCGACCCGGTCCGGGGCGTCAGCGCCCCGGCGGCACGATCAGCACGGGGCGGTGACTGTGCCGAAGCACGTGATCGGCCACCGACGACTGCAGGAGCGACCGCAGGCCCGTCGTGCCGCGGGTGCCGGTGACGATGATGTCGACGTCCAGTTCGTCGGCGGCCTCGATGATCGCCGACCACACCGCGTTGACGACCTCGACGGTGCGTCCCTCCGAGTGCAGGCCCACCGAACGTGCCAGTTCGAGGCCCTCGTCGTTGGTGAGCCGCGCGTCGGTCAGTGCCACGTCCTCGCTGTCCTCGTCGGGCACCCAGTCGGGTTGCATGACGCCGGACAGACCGGACATGCGGGCGGCCTGCCGAACCATCGGTTCCCAGGCGGTGACGACCACGGCACGGCAGGATTCGAGGAAACGGCCGGCGTGCCGTACGGCACGTTTCGAGTTCTCGGAACCGTCGTAGGCGATGAGGATCAGATCTGCGCCCACCGCGTACCCCCTGGATAGGATTCGGATGTTCGGGTGCACCTTAACCTGCCGGGACCTCCCTCGGGGAGGTTCGAGTCGGGGGTGTCCGCGGGCCGTCCGCTACCGTCGGCAGCATGCGGATCCGTAACACTGTCGTTGCCGTGCTCGCGGCCGTCCTCGCCACCGCCGGCTGTAGTTCCTCCGATTCTCAGGGCGACGCGGCGGCTCCGGAATCGAGCCCGGCGACGGGCTCGTCCCCCGCAGCCCCGGCCACCACGACGGCCACGGCGGATGCGACCGCCGCTGCAACCTCCGCGACCTGCGGCGACGAGATGCTCGCTCGCATGACCCTGCGTCAGAAGCTCGCGCAGTTGCTCAACGTCGGCGTCACCGGAGCTGCGGACGCGCAGGCCATCGTCGAATCCGAGCAGATCGGCGGGATCTTCATCGGCAGCTGGACCGACCCGGCGATGCTCACCGACCGGCTCGTGCCGCAGGTGGCGGAGCAGAGCCCGTTGCCGTTGATGGTCACGATCGATGAGGAGGGCGGCCGTGTGTCCCGCGTCGGCTCGCTGTTCGGTCCCGATCCGTCGGCGCGGGTGACGGCGCGGACGATGACGGTCGACGAGACCTACCGGATGGCGTTCGAACGCGGCCGGGAACTGAAGTCGCTGGGTATCACGGTCGATTTCGCCCCGGACGTGGACGTGAGCAGCCAGCCCGACGACTCCGTCATCGGCGATCGTTCGTTCTCGGACGATCCCGAGATCGTCACGCAGTATGCCGGCGCGTACGCACGGGGTCTCCTCGATGCGGGAATCATGCCCGTGATCAAGCACTTCCCGGGGCATGGTTCCGCTTCGGGGGATTCGCATACGGGCGCGGTGACCACGCCGCCGATCGAGCAGTTGCAGCAGATCGACCTCGTGCCGTACCGCAGCCTCGTCTCAGCCGAGGTGGGCGTGATGCTCGGCCATCTCGATGTGCCGGGACTGACGGACGGACTTCCGGCGAGCATCAGCCCGGCGGCCGTGGACCTGCTCCGTTCGGGTGCCTACGGCGGCCCGGGTTTCGACGGGGTGATCTTCACCGACGACCTGTCGGGGATGCGGGCGATCACCGACACCTACGACATCACCGAGGCGGTCGAGGCCGCCATGGTGGCGGGCGTGAACCAGGCGCTGTGGCTGACCACCGACGAGGTCCCCGCAGTGCTCGATCACCTCGAGGACGTCGTCGCCGAGGGCACCCTCTCGCCGCAATGGGTCGACGATTCGGTGCGGACGGTGACACGCGCGAAGAGTGTACCGGACTGCTGAAATACCGCAGGTACTCCGACCGGAGGTTTCCTACCGTAGAGTAAGAACTCGAGTCGAGAGGGCTGGGAGGAGTCATGGCTGGCGGAACCAAGCGACTGCCGCGTGCGGTGCGCGAGCAGCAGATGCTGGACGCCGCGGTCGAAGTGTTCTCCGAGAACGGCTTTCACAACACGTCCATGGACGCGATCGCGGCACGGGCGTCGATCTCCAAGCCGATGCTCTACCTGTACTACGGGTCGAAGGACGAACTGTTCGCCGCGTGCATCGCCCGCGAAGGGCAGCGGTTCGTCGAAGCACTCACCCCCGCCGGGGCGCCGAACCTCGCGCCGCGCGAACAACTCCGCGTCGCGCTCGAGTCGTTCCTCGGCTTCGTCGACCGGCACCGGCCGTCGTGGATGGTCCTGTACCGTCAGGCACTCTCGCAACAGGCCTTCGCTCCCCAGGTGCAGGGCAGCCGTGATCGGCTCATCGAGCTCACCGCACATCTGCTCGAATCGAGCACTCGCGATCCGGAACCGGGGACGAACTTCACCATCATGGCTGTCGCGCTCGTCGGCGCCGGTGAGGCCGTCGCCGACCGTATTGCCGGGGGTGAGATCGACGTGCAGCAGGCGGCGGATCTGCTGGAGAATCTCGCGTGGCGCGGCCTGGCGGGCAGGAAGCGTTCGGACCAGGCGAACTGATCTCCGCGAACATCCCTGCGGTGCAATCGGTTCGGGCGGAGCGGAACGCCCCCATCGCGTCCCGCCCCGCCCGAGTGTCCGGTACTACCGCAGGGTGGCGGTCAGATGCGGGTACTGCTTCTTCGGATGCCGCAGCGCGAGATCCCATCCGTCCGCGACGTGCTGCGCGTACAGGCTCAACGACGACGGCAGCAGGACGGGCTTACCGAAACGCACCGCGTAGGTGACCTTGCCGGGAATCCGGCCCTCTACGGCGGACAGGGCGGCCGCCGCACTCCACATGCCGTGGGCGATGGTCCTCGGGAACCCGAATGCCTTGGCGCCCAAGGTGGACACATGGATGGGATTACGGTCGCCCGAGACCGCGGCGTAACGGTCGATGATCTTCTGATCGACCCGCAGGGTGGAGGTGGGAACCACGGGGATCTCCTCCTCCTTCGGCTCCGGCCTGGGCCGGCCCGACAGCGAGGTGCGCTGCTGGTGCAGGAAGGCCGACGTCTGCCGCCACACGAGTTCGCGCCCGACGTTGACCTCGCTGACGAGATCGACGAGCAGGCCCTTGCGGTGTTCGCGCAGGTTCTCCGCGTGCACCGCGATGTCGAGCGGTTCGGTGACCGAGATCGGCCGGAACTGCTCGATGACGTTCTCGGCGTGGACGGACCCGACCGCCGCGAACGGGAAGCCGCGGCCCACCATCAGTTTCATCACGAGCGGGAACGTGAGGATGAACGGATAGGTCACCGGCAGAGTGTCGCCGAAACGCAGACCGCACACCTTGGTGTACTCGGCGAGATTGTCGGGATCGACCTTCAGCGACCGCAACGAGAGGACGTCGTCGGGCAGGCTCTCGCCCGAGGCGCCGACCACGGGCAGTGCCCCGAGCACGGCCCGGCTGTAGATGTCGAAGGTCGACGGCAGCGAGGACAGTTCGATCCGCGCCATCTATGCCCCCAGCATGGACTGGCCGCACACGCGCACGACCTGACCGGTCACGGCGCTCGACGCCGGATTCGCGAACCACGCCACGGTCTCGGCGACGTCGACGGTCTCGCCGCCCTGCTGAAGCGAACTCATCAGGCGGCCGGCCTCGCGCGTGGCGACGGGGATCGCGGCCGTCATGGCGGTCTCGATGAAACCGGGAGCGACGGCGTTGACGGTGATCTTCTTGCCGGCGAGGACCTCGGAGGTGGCCTGGACGAGGCCGATGACGCCGGCCTTGGAAGCGCCGTAGTTGGTCTGGCCGCGGTTACCGGCGATACCCGCGATCGACGACACGTCGATCACCCGGCCGCCCTCCTTCAGCGCACCCTTCTCGACGAGCACCTCGGTGATCTTCTGCGGGGCGATGAGGTTGACCGCCATCACTGCGTTCCAGCGGGCGGCGTCCATGTTCACGAGCAGCTTGTCGCGGGTGATGCCGGCGTTGTGGACGATGATGTCGGCGCCGCCGTGGCGCTCGAGCAGGTGCGCGGCGAGCTTGTCGCCCGCATCGGGGGCCGTGACGTCGAGCGCGAACGCGGTGCCGCCGACCCTGTTGGCGGTTTCGGCGAGGGCGTCTCCGGCGGCGGGGACGTCGGCGGCAACGACGGTCGCACCGTCGCGGGCGAGCACCTCGGCGATCGTCGCACCGATACCTCGGGCCGCGCCGGTGACGACAGCGACCTTGCCGGCGAGCGGACGATCCCAGGATTCGGGGGCGGTCGCTTCGCCGGAACCGATGCGGATCACCTGCGCGTCGACGAAGGCCGACTTCGCCGAGAGCAGGAAACGCAGCGTCGACTCGACACCGGACAGGCCGGTGGAGGCCTCGGGGGAGACGTAGACGAGCTGCACGGTCGCGCCGCGGCGCAGCTCCTTGCCGACACTGCGCGTGAAGCCCTCGAGTGCACGCTGGGCGATGCGCTCGTCGACGGATCCGGCCTCTTCGGGCGTGGTGCCGAGGACGACGACGCGACCGCTGGGTGCGAGATTGCGCAGGCTGGGCTGGAAGAACGTGAAGAGCTGTTCGAGGCCCGCCGGGTCGGTGATCCCGGTAGCGTCGAAGACGAGAGCACCGAACTTCGTGTCGGACGGTTCGGCGAACGTGTAGTCGCTCAGGAGGGTGCGGAGCGGTTCGACGAGGCGGCCGTTGCCGCCGAGCAGGACGGGGCCGGGGAGCGCAGGCTCGCCGGGCTGGTAGCGGCGGAGCTTCTCGGGCTGTGGCAGACCGAACTGCTTGGCGAGGAACGCTCCGGGTGCGGACGAGATGAGCTGGGCGTAGAGCTTGGGTGCGCCCTTGGCTTCGGCCACGATTCCACCTTCTTCGATTCGGTCGTCGGTGCAGTGTTCGACAGCAAGCGTGTTCGACAACAAACTTACCCGTGAGTAAGAATAGTAGCCAGAATTCGAATCCGTCCGAAACCGGGAGACACCAGTGACCACCAAAGCCCGTTCCAAGCAAGAGCGCCGTGTCGCCGTTCTCGGAGGCAACCGGATCCCGTTCGCCCGCTCCGACCGCAAATATGCGCGCGCCTCGAACCAGGACATGTTCACCGCCACCCTCGACGGACTGGTGGGTCGCTTCAACCTCCAGGGCGAACGGCTCGGCGCGGTGGTCGGCGGTGCGGTCCTCAAGCACAGCCGCGACTTCAACCTCATGCGCGAATGCGTTCTCGGTAGCGCACTGAGCCCGTACACCCCCGCCTGGGATCTCCAGCAGGCGTGCGGCACCGGCCTGCAGTCGATCATCGCTGTCGGCGATGCCATCGCCGCAGGACGCATCGAGGCCGGCATCGGTGGTGGCGTCGACACCACCTCCGACGCCCCGATCGCGGTCAACAATCAGCTGCGCGAGTTCCTGCTGTCCCTCAATCGCGCCCGTTCCACGGCCGACCGCGTCAAGCTCCTCGGCAACGTACGTCCGTCGATGCTCGGCATCGAGATCCCTCGCAACGGGGAGCCGCGCACCGGCCTGTCGATGGGTGAGCACGCCGCGATCACCGCGAAGGAATTCGGCATCGCCCGGGAGGCGCAGGACGAACTCGCGGTCGCCAGCCACCGGAACATGGCCGCGGCCTACGACCGCGGATTCTTCGATGATCTCGTCACGCCGTTCCTCGGCCTGACGCGCGACGACAACCTGCGTCCCGACTCGTCGGTCGAGAAGCTGGCGACGCTGAAGCCGGTCTTCGGCAACAAGCTCGGTGACGCCACCATGACTGCCGGTAACTCGACGCCTCTGACCGACGGTGCGTCCGCCGCCCTGCTGTCGAGCGAGGAGTGGGCCGCCGAGCGCAAGCTCCCGGTGCTCGCCTACCTGGTGGATTCCGAGACCGCTGCGGTCGACTACATCCACGGTGGCGACGGCCTGCTCATGGCTCCCACCTATGCGATCCCGCGTCTTCTGCAGCGCAACGGCCTGACGCTGCAGGACTTCGATTTCTACGAGATCCACGAGGCGTTCGCCTCGGTGGTTCTCGCCACGCTGCAGGCGTTCGAGTCCGAGGAGTACTGCAAGGGCAAGCTGGGCCTCGACGCGCCTCTGGGATCGATCGATCGCAGCAAGCTCAACGTCAACGGCTCGTCGCTGGCCGCCGGTCATCCCTTCGCCGCGACCGGCGGGCGGATCGTCGCCTCGCTGGCGAAGATGCTGCACGAGAAGAAGCAGGAGACCGGCAAGCCCGTGCGCGGTCTGATCTCCATCTGTGCCGCGGGCGGGCAGGGTGTGACGGCCATCCTCGAGGCCTGATCCGGAGGTCGTGCACACCGGCCGGAAAAAAATTCCGACCGGTGTGTAACGCCGGAGGCTCCACAGCGATAGACCCAGCGACCCCGCGCTGCTGCCTGACCCCCGACCTGGTAGCAACGCGGGGTCTTCGCATTCCCGGACCACCCCCGCATGCGCCCTTCCCCGCGCAGCCGTGTCGAAGCGGGGCACTACCCTTGAAGCAGGTAGTCGGCGCGCGAATCCGAGGGTGCGCCAGCTTTGCGAAGGGATCCGGGTGAGCGGCAGTAACGGGACCGACGATTCCCATCACGAGCACGATGACGCACGGGTCGACGACCCCGGTGTGCCGGCGGAATCGGCTCGTGAGGACGATGGCGCGTCGGCTCCCACCGAGCGTTTCGAAGCGGTCGTTCCTCCACGTGAGGTGACCGAGCCGAAGGCGAGCGATGTCACCGAGCCGAAGGCGAGTGATGCGGCAGAGCCGAAGGCGGCCGATGTGGCGGAGCCGAAGGCGACCGGTGTCACCGCGCCGAAGGCGAGCGATGCGGCCGAGCCGAAGGCGAGCGATGCGGCCGAGCCGAAGGCGAGCGATGCGGCCGAGCCGAAGGCGAGCGATGCGGCCGAGCAGGTAGCACCGGCCGGCAGCTCCAGGGAAGGAGCGCCCGAGGACACGGAGGCGATTCCGGCCGAGGGCTCGAAGGAGACCTCAGCCCAGGACGGCGAGGCCACTCCGGCCGAGGAGGTCCCCCCGTCGGAAGCGCCCACCGCGGTCATCCCGGTCGTCCGGCCCGCCGAGCGCAGCCCGGGTGACGGGTCCGCCGCGGCGACCGCTCGGATCCCCCAGGGGCGAGGAGAGAATCCTCCGCCTGCGACGACGGCGATGCCCCCGGCCGGCCGCCCGGCGCAGCCGGACGCACCGACGGAGCATCTGCAGGCCGGATCGCCTCCCCAGGGTCCGCCGCCCGTCACACCACCTCCGACGGGAGGCCCCGGAGGCTCCGGAGGTGATTCGGGCCGACCGTGGTCGAATCTGCCGAAGCGCACGATCGCTCTCGTCGTCGGTGGAGTGGTCGCGCTGCTCGCCGTCCTGTACGTGGCCGATCTCGCTGTGTCGTCGGGCAAGGTCCCGCGAGGTGTCACTGTCGCCGGCATCGAGATCGGCGGCATGTCGCTCGATTCGGCCGAGGCGAAGTTGACCGAGGAACTCACACCGCGCCTCGAGGCTCCGGTCGTGGTGACCGCGGGTGACACGGAGGGGCAGATCGTGCCGGCGGAGGCCGGTATCGGCATCGACTGGGCCGCGACCTTCGACCGCGTCGGATCGCAACCTCTGAATCCGTTCACGCGACTGGCGTCGTTCTTCGGTGACGAGGAGATCGGTGTGGTCTCCACCCGGGACGATGCCGCACTCACCGCTGCCATCGAGAAGGCGACCGCCGCGGCGGCTCACGAACCTCGCGAAGGCAACATCCTCTTCGAGGAGGGCACACCCGTGCCCGTGACGCCCCAGCCCGGGCAGCAGGTCGACCCGGTGCTGGCCGCCGACGTGTTCGCGGAGCGATGGCCGTTCGGTGACGTGTCGCTGCCTGTCGAGAGCGTGGACGTCACGGTCACCCGTGAGGGGCTGGACCGGGCGCTCGCCGAGATCGCGGTTCCCGCCGTCTCCCAGGATCTGGTCGTGCGGGGACTCGACGGTGTCACCGGTGTGCTTCCGCGCGATGCCGTGGGTGCGGTGCTGTCGTTCGTTCCGGACGGTTCGGGTGGCCTCGAACCGCAGTACAACACCGACGCCGCGATCGGGATCCTCGCGCCGCAACTCGCATCTTCGGAGAACGAACCGAAGGACGCACAGATCGTCCTCGAGGGTGGTCGCCCGTCGATCGTGCCCAGCCGGACCGGTGAGCTCGTCGACTGGCCGGTCACGCTGGAGAATCTGCCCGACCTGTTGAAAGAGGAGGGCGACCGCAGCATCGACGCGGTGTACGAGAAGGCCGAGCCGGAGCTCACCACCGAGGGCGCCGAGAAGCTGGGCATCAAGGAAGTGGTGTCGGAGTTCACCACCAGCGGGTTCGAGTACGCCTCCGGCGTCAACATCCGGCTGGCGGCCCAGGAGATCAACGGCGCCATCGTCAAGCCGGGGGAGACGTTCTCCTTCAACGCTTACACCGGGCCGCGGGGTGCGGCGCAGGGTTACGTCGAGTCGGGCATCATCGAGGCCGGACGCCCCGGCAAGGCGGTGGGCGGTGGCATCAGCCAGCTCGCGACCACTCTGTACAACGCGACCTATTTCGCCGGGATGGAGGACGTCGAGCACACCGAGCACAGTTACTACATCTCGCGGTATCCGGCCGCGCGTGAGGCAACGATCTACGACGGTGCCATCGATCTGAAGTTCCGCAATCCCTTCGACACGGGTGTGCTGATCCAGGCGATCGGTACCAGCTCCGACATCACCGTGCGCATCTGGGGGACGAAGACGGTCGACGTGCAGTCCATCACGGGACAGCGCACGAACTTCACCTCGCCCAACACCATCACGCTGCCTGCCGGTCCCAGCTGCATCCCGTCGAGCGGTGCGCAGGGCTTCACGGTCAGCGACACCCGGATCGTCACCGATGCCCGGACCGGTGCGCAGATCTCGAACACGACCCGCACTGTGCGCTACGACCCGGTTCCGATCGTCAAGTGCGTCAGTCCCGAGCCGGAGCAGCGCGACGAACCCGCGCCGTCCGGTGAGGGCGAGGGTTCGGATTCGGGTGATTCGGACTCCGGTCCCGACACCGCCGCTCCGGCGGAACCCGAGGCGCCCGCGCAGGGAGAGACCCCGGAGTAGGCCACCCTCCTGCCTCCTCGATCACTCCGGCAACGGCACCACGTCGGGGATCTCTCCGTCGAGAATGCTCAGCTGCGCGTCGCGCAACTGCTTCTCCCCGAGTCGCTGCAACCATGCTTTTCCGGCCGGAAAACGGCCGATCACATGGTGTTTGGCGACATTGACGGCGAAGCGGCCGACCGGATACCAGGGCGGTCGCATGGGAACCTTCAGGGCGCGGACTCCGGATGGGCCGAGCAGGGTCGTCGCCAGCGACAGTCCGCGTTCGTATTCGTACCGGCGGCGGAGCGTGCGGAAACGCGGATACGGCATCAGGAGGGGGAGTTCCACGAGCGATGCGGCGAGCAGGTGGCTGTTCTCGTCGGCCGCGGGGGACGACGAGCCGATCTGGTACATCATCCGCAGTCCGGCCCGCTCGTCGAAGCGCAGCCATGTCGGGTCGACGCCCATCAGCCACCCGACGTAGGCCCACAGGTGCAGTACGGCCTCGGCCTCGCGCCGGGTGTATCGCACACCCAGGACACGGGTGTGCAGCAGGAAGGTGATCGAGAACAGGCCCAGCGTGCCCGCCTGGTCGAATTGGTTGACGGGTAGGCCACGGAACTCGGTGTCCCAGCCGGCGTCGTGCTCGTGGTGATAGTCGACGAAGGCGTGCATGAGACGCACGTGCACGGAGAGCCTGAACCCTTCTCCGAAGCGTTCGAGACCCCCGTCGGTGACGCATGCGTTCCACCAGGTGCCCGTTTCGGCGATGCGTCGTCGGGTGCGTTCGCCGGTGAGCCGCCCGGACGACGTGAGGACCGGTAGGGGGCCGGAGTTGTTGTAGCCACCGAGCAGGGAACCGTAGGCGAGAACATCGCCGACATCGGAGCCGACCCTGCGCAGGGTGCGCGCACCGAGCGCGATCTTGTCGCGGTCGACCCAGCCGGGGGTGTCCTCGAGCATCGCGAAATATTTCCGGAGCACATCAGGGGCGTCCGGCACGGCGTCGATTCCCTCTGCGAGCGCCGTCCGGAACTGCGCGAGGGTGACGGTCCGGTCCTGTCGGATGGCGCGCACGAGTTCGGCGCTGGGTTCGTCGCGTTCGAGCAGGGCGCGGCGCAAGGCCTGCTCTTCGTCGGGGGTGGCATCCGGCGCTCGTCCTGCGAAAGGACGCAGTGGCGCGGTGATGCGCGCGGCCTTCTTGCGGTCGCGCATGTACCGGGTGGTCGACGTACCGGTGATGGTCACGTGGTCAGCGTCCTACTGACAATGCATGTTGTCAATATCCTCGTTCGGCGCCGCCCGATCGTCTCTCGCCGACGTTCCGGCGTCGAGAGGTCCCGGTGAGCGGGAATTGCGTGCGTGGGGTGTGATGCTCCTCATACCGTCCGCCTCATGACCATTGTGACCAGCGCCGATCCCGTCCTCGGTGAGTTGCTCGAGAAGCAGCAGCGACAGTTCCGTTCACAGCGCAGCAGTTCGGCTTCGCAGCGCCGGGAGCGCATTCAGCGCGTGATCGACATGCTCGTCGCCCGCACCGACGAGATCGTGGACGCGATCGACGCCGACTTCGGTGGGCGGCACCCCGGATACTCCACCACCAACGACGTGCTCGGTTCGCTCTCGGCGCTGAAGTACGCGCGCGACCATCTCGAGGACTGGATGCGCTCGGAGCAGCGCACCCCGTTCCCGCCGTACGACCAGCTGGGGGCCACCGCGTCGGTTCAGTACCGGCCCAAGGGTTCGATCGCGATCATCGGAACGTGGAACGCTCCGGTGTTCACGCTGCTGAGCCCGCTTGCTGGGGTTCTGGCTGCGGGCAACCGCGCTGTCCTCAAGCCCTCCGAGGTGGTGCCGCGCACCGCGAGGGCGCTGGCGGAGGCCGCTGCGGATTTCCTCGATCCCGCCGAGATCGCGGTGGTCACCGGTGGACCGGATGTCGCGAAAGCCCTGACCTCCCTGCCGTTCGACCACATCGTGTTCACCGGCGGCGAAGCCGCCGGCCGGTCGGTGATGGCGAACGCCGCTCTCAATCTCGTGCCCGTCACGCTCGAGCTCGGTGGTAAGTCGCCGGTGATCGTGGGTCGTTCCGCGGATCTCGACACGGCCGCCTACCGCATCACGGTCGGCAAGTCGACCAACAGCGGTCAGTTGTGCGTCTCCGCCGACACCGTGTACGTCCCGGCGGAGAAGCTCGACCCGTTCCTCGAGCAGGTGAGCGAGACCTACACCGAACTGTTTCCGACGATTGCCGGAAACCCGGATGTCACCGCGATCGTCGACGACCGCCATGCGGCACGGATCGACGGATACATCCGCCAGGCGCAGGAACTCGGCGTGCGGGTCGTGACGGCTCCGGACGAGCCCATCGCCACCGACGACCGGCGCCGCCCCCTCCGCGTCGTCATCGATCCACCCGAGTCCGCCGCCGTATCGAAGGAGGAGATCTTCGGTCCGGTCATGGTCGTGCGTACCTACGACGACCTGGGCCAGGTGCTGGGCGCGATCAACTCCGGCCCCGAACCGCTGGCGCTCTACTATTTCGGCCGGGACGAGGACGAGCAACGAATCGTGCTGGAATGCACCATTTCCGGTGGTGTCACCGTCAACGACATCGCAATGCATCCCGGCATGCTCGATGCGCCGTTCGGAGGCATCGGGCCGTCCGGTACGGGGCACTACAACGGCCGGGAGGGTTTCCTCGAGTTCAGCCACGCCAGAACGGTCTTCGTCGCACCGGACGTCGATCCCCGTCGTGAATGGGGCATGCTGCCGCCCTACGCCGAGGGTTACCGGGCCGGCATGTCCGCCCAGGTGACCCCGTGACCCCACCCTATGTGCACAGTCCTTCGACACCCTCAGGAGACAACCGATGAGAACTCGCGGCGCGATCATCCGCAGCGCACCCGGCACTTACGAGGTGGTCGATCTCGAACTCGACGAGCCGCGCCGCGGTGAGCTCATGGTCGAGATGGTGGCGGCGGGTCTGTGCCACTCCGACGACCACATCGCCACCGGCGACCACGCGGTCGGAAGTTACCCGATCTGCGGTGGGCACGAGGGCGCCGGCGTCGTCGTGCAGGTCGGCCCGGAGACACCCGGCTGGAATGTGGGTGACCACGTGGTCTTCTCGTTCCTGGCGGCCTGCGGCCGATGCCGTTGGTGTGCGAAGGGACTGCAGAATCTGTGCGACCGCGGTGCGGCGATCATGACGGGCAGCCGTCCCGACGATCCGTCGAGTTTCCGGCTGAGCCTCGACGGAGTACCGGTGGCGCAGACGTGCGGGCTGTCGACCTTCAGTCAGTACACCACGGTGAGTGTGGACTCGGCTGTCAAGGTGGACAAGGATCTTCCGCTCGGCACACTGTGCCTGCTCGGTTGCGGTGTCGGCACGGGATGGGGTGCCGCGGTCAACTCGGCGGAGGTGTATCCGGGGCAGACCGTGATCGTCCAGGGTATCGGCGGAATCGGGATCAACGCCGTCCAGGGCGCCGCGCATGCGGGGGCCGCGCGGATCATCGCTGTCGATCCGGTGCCGTTCAAGCGGGAGGCGGCACTGCGCTTCGGTGCCACCCACGCTGTCGCCGGCATGGCGGAAGCGACGGAGATCGCCCGGTCGTACACCAACGGCCAGGGCGCGGACTCCGCAATCGTGACGGTCGGGGTGACGACCGGAGAGCACATCGCCGAGGCGTTCTCCGCGATCCGGAAGGCGGGAACCTGTGTCGTCACCGGCCTCGGGAAGATGACCGATTTCGGTATCCCCATCAGTGCGATGGAACTGGTGCTCTACCAGAAGCGCCTGCAGGGTTCGCTCTTCGGTGCTTCCGCGCCGACCGCCGACATCCCGTGGCTCATCGACCTGTACATCTCGGGTGCACTGAAACTCGACGAACTCGTCACGACCACCTACAAGCTCGACGACATCGCCCAGGGCTTCGTCGACATGCACGAGGGCAGGAATCTGCGCGGCGTCGTCCTGTTCTGAGCGGATGCGGTGAGCGCAGAAACGGCAGTGACCCCGCCGGAGAACGGCGGGGTCACTGCGGTCGCTGGACGGAGGCGTGTCAGAACGCGGCTTCGTCGAGCTCCATGATGTCGAGGTCGACGTCGGCGATGAGCTGACGCGCGACACTCAGCTCGGGCAGGACGTTCTTGGCGAAGAAGGACGCCGCGGCGACCTTGCCCTCGTAGAACGCCTTGTCGGAGGCTCCGGCACCGGCGTCGAGCGCGGCGAGGGCGATCTCGGCGTGCTCGAGCAACAGCCAGCCGATCATCAGGTCGCCGAACGCCTCGAGGAAGCGGACCGATCCGAGACCGACCTTGTACAGCTCGGTGGGCTGCTCCTGCGCGCCCATGAGGTACTGGGTGAGCGTCGCGACCATCGTCTGCGTCTCGCCGAGCGCGGTGGCCAGGAGCGTGCGCTCCTTCTTGAGACGCTGGTCGGCGTCGTCGCGCTCGACGAACTTCTTGATCTCACCGGCGAGGTGGGCGAGGGCCACGCCGCGATCGCGGGCGATCTTGCGGAAGAAGAAGTCCTGCGCCTGGATGGCGGTGGTGCCCTCGTACAGCGAGTCGATCTTCGAGTCGCGGATGTACTGCTCGATCGGGTAGTCCTGCAGGAAGCCCGAGCCGCCGAGGGTCTGGAGGGAGTCCTTCAGGTACTGGTAGGCACGCTCGGAGCCGCAACCCTTGACGACCGGCAGGAGCAGGTCGTTGATGCGGTGCGCGAGACCGGCGTCGGCGCCCGAGACCTGCTCGGCGACAGCGTCGTCCTGATGCGCGGCGGTGTACAGGTAAACGGCGCGCAGACCCTCGGAGTAGGCCTTCTGCATCGCCAGCGAACGACGCACGTCGGGGTGGCGCATGATCGACACGCGCGGCGCGGTCTTGTCGGACATCTGAGTCAGGTCGGCGCCCTGGATGCGCTCCTTGGCGTACGCGAGCGCGTTGAGGTAACCGGTCGACAGGGTCGCGATGGCCTTGGTGCCGACCATCATGCGGGCGTGCTCGATGACGTCGAACATCTGCGCGATGCCGTTGTGGACCTCGCCGACGAGCCAGCCCTGGGCCGGGACGCCGTGGCCGCCGAAGGTGACCTCGCAGGTCGCGGAGGCCTTGATGCCCATCTTGTGCTCGACGTTGGTGACGAAGACGCCGTTGCGCTCGCCCATCTCGTTCTTCTCGAAGTCGAAGTGGAACTTCGGGACGAAGAACAGCGACAGGCCCTTGGTGCCGGGGCCGGCACCTTCGGGGCGGGCGAGGACCAGGTGGAAGATGTTCTCGAACAGGTCGTCGGAGTCGGCGGAGGTGATGAACCGCTTGACGCCCTCGATGTGCCAGGAGCCGTCGTCCTGCTTGATCGCCTTGGTACGACCGGCGCCGACGTCGGAACCGGCGTCGGGCTCGGTGAGCACCATGGTGGCACCCCAGCCGCGCTCGACGCAGGTGGCGGCCCACTTCTTCTGCTCATCGGTGCCGTTGTCGTAGAGCACGCCCGCGAAGGCCGGACCGGCCGCGTACATGAACGCCGCGGGCTGGGCGCCGAGCATCATCTCGTTGACGGCCCACAGGAGACTGCGGGGTGCGTCGGTGCCGCCGATCTCCTCGGGAATGCCCATCGACCAGTAACCGGCGTCCCACCAGGCGCGGAACGACTTCTTGAACGGCTCGGGAAGCGACACCGAATGGGTCTCGGGGTCGAAGACCGGCGGGTTGCGGTCGGCGTCGGCGAAGCCCTCGGCAGCGGGCCCCTCGGCCAGCGCCTTGACCTCCGCGAGGATGCCGCGTGCGGTGTCCTCGTCCATGTCGCCGAACTTGCCGGCGTCGAGGACCTTCTGAATCTTCAGGAACTCGAAGAGATTGAACTCGAGGTCGCGGAGGTTGCTCTTGTAGTGGCCCATGTCGTCGGTGTCTCCCAGTGCGGTGCGGTCCGGCCGGTTTCAAGTACCGCCCAAGTTATTACTCGTCGGTAACATCTCTATGTTACTCGCCAGGCAACTAACTGCCAAGAGGTGGTTTACGGGCCACGACGAGTGCGTCGATCGCCGTTCCCGAATCGGTTTCCCGATATCGCCGTTCGGCGGTCGTGATGTCCAGACGGTCGTCGATTTCCTCCACGAGATCTGTTGGTGTGTAGAGGATTTCCTTGTCCTGTGGCCCCCCGACGCCCTCGTCGGGATTTATCGCGTCGTGGCCCAGGAATATGAGGATTCCTTCAGGTTTCAGTGAATTGATCGCGTGCTCGAGAAGTGCGCGTCGTTGTGGTGGAGGGAAATGCAGGAAGACGGAGAGAATCAGGTCATATTCCCCGTCGAAAGAGTCGGCCGTCACATCTCCACGCACATAGTGAAGACGATCGCGCGAACGTGAAGGCGCCTGTGCGGCGATCTGCCGGGCCTTGTCGAGCGCGACCTCGGAGAAATCGACCCCCACGACCTCCCAGCCGCGCGTGGCCAGCCACAGCGAGTGGCGGCCCTCCCCGCAACCGAGATCGAGCGCGCGACCGTGCGGCAAGGACGCCGCGTACTCCACGATCACCGGATTCGGCGGCGCACCCCAGATCAGTTCCGATGCCGCGTACTTCTCGTCCCAGTCCTGTGCGTCCATGACCGCGACGCTAACGCCGCGATACGGACGGGACCACTTGTTGCGGTGGAGGTTGCGGGAGTGCATCGCCGAGGCGGTGCTGTGACGAAACCGTGACCTACGGTATCGTAATCCGGATGCGACGCGCCGACACGCGGTGGGTCGAGGAGGAGGAGTTCGTCTGATGGGTGCACAGATCGCTGTCCCTGCCCCGCTGAGGAACAGCGCGCTGCTCGGCCTGGGTGTGCACCGGCCTGAGCGCATCGTCACCAACGACGAGATCTGCGAGCAGATCGACTCGAGCGACGAGTGGATCCAGTCGCGGTCCGGCATCAAGGAACGCCGCTTCGCGAAGCAGCATCCGGAGGAGTCGGTCGTCGACATGGCGACCAGCGCTGCCGAGCAGGCCCTCGCCGCCGCAGGCCTCACCGGTGCCCAGATCGACACCGTCGTCGTCGCGACCTCCACCTATCCCTTCCAGACGCCGCAGGCCGCGGCCCTCGTCGCAGATCGCATCGGCACCGGCGGGGCGGCCGCTCTCGACATCGCCGCGGGTTGCGCGGGCTTCTGTTACGCCCTCGGTGTCGCCTCCGACCTCGTGCGCGCCGGTTCCGCCGAGCACGTGCTGGTCGTGGGCGTCGAGCGCATGAGCGACACCACCGAGCCCACCGACCGCTCGGTGCGCTTCATCTTCGGCGACGGTGCCGGCGCCGTCGTGGTCGGACCGTCCGACGAAGTGGGTATCGGGCCCACCGTCTGGGGCTCCGACGGGTCGCAGGCGAACGCCATCCGCCAGGAACCCGACTGGGTCGACTTCGCGAACAATCCCGATCAGAAGCGCCCCTGGATCATCATGGAAGGCACCGCGGTCTTCCGCTGGGCAGCCTTCGAGATGAGCAAGTACGCCCGGCAGATCGCCGACAAGGCGGGCGTGGCGCTCGAGGATCTCGACGCCTTCGTCCCGCACCAGGCCAACCTGCGTATCAACGACGTGATCGTCAAGCAGCTCGAGCTGCCCGAGACGGTGGCGGTGGCCGACGACATCATCGAGACCGGCAACACCTCCGCCGCGTCCATCCCGCTGGCCATGGAGAAGATGCTGCGCACCGGTCAGGTCGAGACCGGATCCACCGCGCTGCTCCTCGCGTTCGGTGCCGGCCTGTCGTACGCGGGCCAGGTCGTGAAGATGCCCCCGCTGGCGAAGTAGAGGGCAGCAGTAGCAAGCACGACTCGGTAGCAGTACATGGCTGGTGCTCGTAAACCGTCGGTTCCCCGATGGCTCTGGATCCTGGGCGTCATCGTCGTCTCGGTGATCGTCGTCCTCCTCGAACCGGTGAGCGACGACGACTCCGGAACCGTTGTGGTCGAGAATCCTTCGCAGGCTCTCGAAGCGCTGGCGGCCCTGCCGGTGCGCGACGAGGAACCGCAGGACGGATACGACCGCAATCTCTTCGGTTCCGCCTGGACCGACAATGTCACCGTGGGGATGGGCGGCAACGGGTGCGACACCCGCAACGACATCCTCCGACGCGACCTCGTCGACGTCTCGCTCGAGAAGGGGTGCACCGTCCGCAGCGGCACCCTCCATGATCCCTACACGGGACGGGAGATCGCCTTCCGGCGCGGCGTCGACACGTCGTCGGCCGTGCAGATCGACCACATCGTGGCGCTGTCGGACGCGTGGAAGAAGGGCGCCCGTCACCTCGACGAGCAGCAGCGGCGCAATCTCGCCAACGATCCCCGCAACCTGCAGGCCGTGGACGGGCCGACCAACCAGTCCAAGGGCGACTCGGACGCCTCGGAGTGGCTGCCCCCCGACAGTGCGTACCACTGCCGCTACGTCGAGCAGCAGATCGAGGTGAAGACGGTCTACGAACTGTGGGTCACGCCTCAGGAACGCGACGCCATGAAGCGGGTCCTCGCGGCGTGCTGACCGCGCGTCACCGATCACGCAGGACCCGGACGATCTCGTCCTCGGACACGAGCACGTACGCGGCGGCCGGCCCGAGAGGGACGTAACTGTCGCGGGAGGTGATCCGCGTGATTCGGCGATGGGGGGAATCCTCGGCGAGCGCCGCGACGACCGCCTCGGCGACGCCTCCGCTGCGGCGGGTCTCGTCGACGACCACCACCCGCTCGAACCCGCGGGCACATCCGAGCAGAGCGGCCGTGGGCAGGGGAGACAACCACTGCAGGTCCAGCACGGTCGCCGCGACTCCCGCGCGCCGGACGGCACGCAGGCTCATCGGCACGCCGTTGCCGAAGGTCACCACCAGTACGTCGTCGCCGTCGCCGTAGGTGCGCACCGATCCGGGTGCCAGTCCGGCGGCATCGGGCACCTGCTGCCACAGTCCGTCTCCGTCCTCGTACAGATCGCGGCGGTGGTACAGCGCGATCGGTTCCAGGTAGACGCACACCCGTCCCTCCTCGCGGGCCAGTGCGAGGCAACTGCGCAGCAGGGCGCCGGCCGTGGCGGGGGCGCTCGGCACGGCGAGTACCAGACCGGGGATGTCGCGCAGGACGGCGACGGAATCGTCGTTGTGGAAGTGCCCGCCGAACCCGCGCTGATAGGGCAGCCCGGCGATACGCACCACCATCGGGTTGCGGTACCGCCCGTCCGAGAAGAAGGCCAGACTCGCTGCCTCACCGCGTAACTGGTCCTCGGCGTTGTGCAGATAGGCCAGATACTGGATCTCGGGGATGGGCAGCATCCCCGCCACGGCCGATCCGAGAGCGAATCCGAGCACCGTCTGCTCGTCGAGCAATGTGTCGAACACCCGCAACCGCCCGAAGCGTTCCTGCAATCCTCGCGTGATCCCGTAGACTCCGCCCTTGACGCCCACATCCTCCCCGAACACGCACGTGCGGGGATCTTCCTCGAGGAGTTGTCCGAGCGTGCGGGTGACGGCCCGGGCGAGAGTGAGCGGTTCACCGGCCGGGTGCGGATCGTCGTCGATCCTCACCAGCGAGGACTCGAACGGGCGCATCACCTCGGCGGCCGACCGCAAGCGTGGTGGCCGGCGCAGCGAGTCGGCCACCGAGGCGACGGCATCGCGCATCCGCTCGTACCGGTCGAGTGCCGCTGCCGGGTCCAGTACTCCTCGCGCGACGAGTTCGCGGGCCGTCCCGACCAGCGGGTCCCGTGCGTGATCGGCCGTGAGCTCGGCCGGGCTGCGATAGGCCGCTTCGACATCCGAGCCGGCATGGCCGAGGAAACGCACGGTGCGTACGTGCAGCACGAGCGGTGCCCGGCTCGCGCGCACCGTGTCGATCGCATCGGCAGCCGCGGCGAGCATCGCCACCGGATCGGCCCCGTCGACCGCCCGGTACTCGATCCCCGGATAGGACGACAGTGCCCGTTCGAGCCACCCCGCCGGTGTGGGAACACTGATGCCGACGCCGTTGTCCTCGCACACCAGCAGCAACCGCAACGGCAGCCCGCGGTGACGGCAGTAGGCTGCGGCATTCATAGCGCCGACCGCCGTCGAATGATTCGCCGAGGCATCACCGAAACTGCACACCACCACCGAGTCCGTCGGCCAGGCCGCATCGAGCCCGAGTCGCTCCATCCGCGGCAGCGCGAGTGCGATTCCCACGGCCCGGGGGAAGTGCGAGGCGATCGTCGACGTCTGCGGCAGGATGTTCAGCTCGGCGTTCCCGAACACCTTGTGCCGGCCCGCGGAGATCGGGTCGAGTGTGGACGCCGCGCAACCGGCGAGGACATCGCGGATCGGTGTGCTGCCCTCGACCAGCGACGCGCGCGCGGCATAGAAGCCACCCGAACGGTAGTGGAGCAGAGCAGGATCCGTCACCCGCGTAGACAGGCCGAGCGCCGCGTTCGATTCGTGCCCCGCCGACGAGATGGTGTAGAAGCCCTCCCCACGCTCCTGCACGGCACGGGCCGCGAAATCGAGATGCCGCGACTGCATCTGCGCATCGAAGTACCGCAACAACAGGTCGTCGTCGACCCGTCGGCCGGCCCCCCGTGATCGCGGTGCAGGCCCGGGCAGGGCTCGCACCGCGGCGACGAAACGTTCGTCGAGTTCGCCGGCGGCGGTCACCTCTCGTTTCGACGCTGCCGTGACTCGGACCGGTGCCGGATCGAGCACTATCGCGCGCGGAGATCTATCGGACCGCCGTCGTTCGGGAACGGCAACGACGTGAAGTTCATGGGTGCGACGTACTCGGCCGGAACCTGCCACCGGTACCGCAGCAGCAGGTGGTGCAGGACGGTCTTGATCTCGGCGCCCGAGAAGTGCATGCCCAGACAGCGGTGCGCGCCCCCACCGAAGGGCGTCCAGGCGTACTTGTGCACGCGATCCTCGCGGCGTTCGGGAGCGAACCGCTCGGGGTCGAAACGTTCCGGATCGGGCCACAATTCGGGCATGTGGTGGGTGAAGTGCACGCCGACATTGAGCAGCGTGCCCTTCGGGACGAAATGACCGAGGATCTCGGTGTCGGCCGCCGCGCGTCGCACGATGCCCGGTACCGGGGTGACGAGCCGCTGGCATTCCTTGATCACGAGATCCAGCGAGGTCAGAAGGTCCAACTGCTCGAAATTCGGGGTGGTCGTGCCGAGTGCGTCCGATTCGTCGCGACACCGCTGCTGCCACTCGGGGAACTGACCGAGATACTGCATGGCCGTCGACAGGGTGATGGTCGACGTGTCGTGCGCGGCCATCATCAGGAAGATCATGTGGTTGACGACGTCGTCGTCCGAGAATCGCTCGCCTTCTTCGGATTCGACACGGCAGAACACCGAGAAGATGTCGTCGCCGTCCCCCGCGCGACGCGCAGGCAGGTAGTGCCGGAAGAACTTCTCCAGTCGCGCCCGCCCGGTGATGCCGCGACGCCACCGCGTGCCCGGCAGGGGATAACGCACGATCGCGGTGGCCGCCTGGACGCATCCGATGAAAGCCCGGTTGACGTCGGCCATCTCGCGCGCGGACGATCCTTCGGCGCCACCCATGAAGATCTCCGTCGCAAGACCGAGGGTGAGTTCCTTGAGTGCCGGGTACACGCGGAAATCTCCGCGCGGGACCCAGTCGTCGAGGGTCCGCTCGATCGACGGATGCATGCGGTCGGTGTAGAGGGCCAGCCGGTCGCGGGTGAACGCCTGCGACATGATGCGGCGGTGTGCGGTGTGTTCGTCGCCGTCGAGCAGCATCAGGCCGCGATCGAAGAAGGGGCCGATCAGGGCGCGCCAGCCCGGCCCGTTCAGGAGCGCGCGGTCGCGGTTCTGGAGTGCCGCGCCGACCGCGTCGGGTCCGAGGAGCACCACCCAGGGCCGTCCGGCGAATCGGAACCACGACACCGGACCGTGCTCCTGATACCGATGCGTGTACGCCGCAACGGGATCGCGCATGTACTTCAGCGCGTAACCGACGTAGGGAAGACCGCTGTCGCCGGGGACGGGAGCGAGGCCGGGCGGCGGGGGAGCGAGCATCTTCGTCACGTGCGTATCTCCGATGGTCGACATCAGGCACTGTCCGTAGGCAGATCCCAATGTAGCGCGCATCACATTTCGGCCGGGTCGATTCGTCCCACGGGACGGATGCTGGTCGCGTCCGCAGACGCGTGCGATGCTGACGCCATGGACGTCGAACGCCCCAAACTCGAAGGCACCGTCGCGGTCGGGGAGGGTCGGCGACTCGGATTCGCCGAGTTCGGGTCTGCGCAGGGGCGGACGGTGTTCTGGCTGCACGGCACCCCGGGCGCCCGCCGCCAGGTCCCGATCGAAGCACGTGCCTTCGCCGAGCGGCACGACGTGCGTCTCATCGGAATCGACCGTCCGGGTATCGGTTCGTCGACACCCCACATCTACGAGAACGTTCTCGCGTTCAGCGACGACCTGCGCATCGTCGCCGACACCCTGGGTGTCGACCGCATGGCACTCGTCGGACTGTCCGGCGGCGGCCCCTATACCCTGGCCACGGCCTACGCGCTGCGTGAACGGGTGGTGGCGGCCGCGGTCCTCGGTGGCGTGGCACCGGTGGTGGGTCCCGAGGCGATCGGCAGCAACCTGATGAAGCTGGGCACGCTCGTCGCGCCGGCCCTGCAGGCCGCGGGTGTCCCGATCGGTGCGGCGGTCAGCGCCGCGATCCGCGTGGTGCGTCCGTTCGCGTCGCCGATCATCGACCTGTACGGGCGCCTGTCACCCGAGGCCGATCGCCGTCTGCTCGCCCGCCCCGAGTTCAAGGCGATGTTTCTCGACGACCTGCTCAACGGCAGCCGCCGTCAGATGGCCGCGCCCTTCGCCGACATCGTCGTGTTCACCCGCGACTGGGGTTTCCGGGTCGCCGACGTGAAGGTGCCCGTGCGGTGGTGGCACGGCGACACCGACCACATCATCCCGATCGAACACGGTCTGCACATGGTGGAGTTGCTGCCCGACGCGCGGTTCCATCACCTGCCGGGGGAGAGCCACCTCGGGGGCCTCGGCGCGGCCGAGGAGATCCTCACGACCGTGCTGGAGTTGTGGGAGGACTGAACGTTCCGCCGCTGATCAGCGCGACCGCTCGAGCAGGTCGAGGACCGAACGCAACTCGTCGGCGTCGATCTGGCCGGGAGCCGATGCGGCGCCGACCATCCCGAAGGTCGCCGCCGACCCGAAGACCTGACCGGCGATCCGCGACACCACGCCGAGACCGCCCATCGACATCGTGATCAACGGGCGGTCGGCGTAGTTCTCGTGCATCGTGCGGGTCGCGTCGAGCAGGACGAGGACGTCCCCGGTCGAGCGCGGCATGACCGCGATCTTGCAGATGTCGGCACCGAGATCCTGCATCTCCCGCAGACGCGCGACGATCTCGTCCCGGGGCGGAGTGGCGTCGAAGTCGTGATTCGACGCCACCACCGCGACATCGCAGGAATGCGCCGCCTCGAGGATCCGGTCGACGGCGGCACGGTCGCGGCGGTACTCCACGTCCACGAGATCGACGGCGCCGCTCTCGGCGAGCGCGACCGTCAGATCGGCGTACGCGTCGTCGGCGATCGCGATCTCCCCGCCCTCGTTCGCGGTGCGGCAGGTCGCGAGCAGCGGGGTGCCCTGCAGGTGCCCGGCCAGGCTGACGGCCTGCGCGACCACCGAGGCGGGATCGTCGACGAGGTGGAAGAAATCCACGCGCCATTCGACGACGTCCGCCCGTCCCGCGGCGGCCGCGACCTGCTCCCGCAGTGCGTCGGGGGTGCGGCCGGTGACGGGGACGACGATGGTGGGTGCGCCCTCGCCGATCACCACGTCCTTGACGCGGACCGGTGTGATCGTTCGTCCCACCTGTCGTCTCCCTATCCCTCGTCCGATGCAGGGCCCTATTCGATCACGTGCGCTTCACGCCGCTCTCCGCGGTGTCCGCGCCCGGCTCGGACGGTTCGACGACCACTGTGGTGTCCGCCTTCGCCGCTTTCGCGGGGTCGGCGACCGCTTCACCGCGCGCGACCATGAGCGCTTCGTCGGAGAGCGGAATCTCCTTGATGAAGCAGGCGAGCACGAAGGCGATGAGCAGGAACGGGATGAGATACCAGAAGACCGGGGCCAGCGAATCGGCGTAGGCATCGATGACGCCTTCCCGGACGGGCTCGGGGAGGAGTTTCATCGCCGCCGGGTCGACGGTCGCGGTGGCCTGCCCGGCCTGTTCCGGTGTCGCCCCGGCCGCCGTGAAGACCTCGACGAGTTTCTCCGACAGGCGGTTGGTGAAGATCGTGCCGAAGATCGCCACGCCCAGCGCCGCACCGACTTCGCGGAAGTAGTTGTTCGAACTCGTCGCGGTGCCGATCTCGTCGGCGGGCACGGCGTTCTGCACGATCAGGATCACGACCTGCATGATCAGGCCGAGGCCCAGGCCGAAGACGAACAGCATCGAGCAGATCATCCACAGCGGGGTGGAGCCCTCGAGCGTGGTCAGCCACAACATGCCCGCTGCCGTGATGAGCGAACCGACGATCGGATAGATCTTGTACCGCTGGGTCTTGGTGATCGCCAGGCCCGACCCGATCGAGGTGATCATCAGACCGGCCATCATCGGCAGCAGGAGCAGGCCGGAGACCGCAGCGGAGGTGCCGGACGACATCTGCAGGAAGGTCGGCATGAAGGCGATCGCGGCGAACATCCCGAGGCCGAGCACGAAGCCGATGGCGGTGGCGTTGACGAAGATCGAATTGCGGAACAGCGACAGCGGGATGATCGGGTCCTGCGCACGCGACTCGACGAGCACGAACAGGCACACGAACACCACCAGACCCGCACCGAACGCCCATGTCAGCGGGTCGCTCCAGCCGCGGTCGGCGTCGCCACCGAAGTCGGTGAAGAAGATCAGGCAGGTCGTGGCCAGCGAGAGCGTGACGACGCCGAGGACGTCGATCCGCTTGGTGGGCTTCTTCGACGGCAGGCGCAGTGCGATCCAGGTGATGACGAACGCGAGGATGCCGACCGGGATGTTGATGTAGAAGCACCACTCCCAGCTCAGGTGGTCGACGAAGAAACCGCCGAGCAGCGGTCCGCCGACCGCGGAGAGACCGAAGATCGCGCCCAGGGGACCCATGTACTTGCCGCGTTCGCTCGCGGGCACGATGTCGGCGATGATCGCCTGCGACAGGATCATCAGACCGCCGCCGCCGAGCCCCTGCATCGCGCGGAAGACCACGAACGTCCAGAAGTCGTCGGTGAGCGCGCAGCCCGCCGAGGCCAGGGTGAACACGGCGATCGCGATGAGGAACAGATGGCGCCGGCCGAAGACGTCACCGAATTTGCCGTAGACCGGCATGACGATGGTGACGGCGAGCAGGTAGGCGGTGGTGATCCAGGCCTGGTGTTCGACACCGCCGAGCTGCCCGACGATCGTGGGCATGGCGGTCGAGACGATCGTCTGGTCCAGGCTGGCGAGCATCATGCCCGCGATGAGCGCGGAGAAGATGATCCATATCCGTCGCTGGGTGAGGACGAGCGGTTCCGAAGTGGTGGTCACGATGTTCCTGTCGGATGATGACTATCGAAAGAACGAACTGCCGTACGAGCGAGATCTGTCCGAAGCACGGCGATCGAAAATTGTGGCACCCGATGCAGTCGGCTGCCAAACGATTATCCCCGGATCACTCCAGCCAGGACCTCAGCGGCGGCTTCACCCACATGATCCTCTCGTCCGCATCGGTCGGTGTCGCCGACGGGTGGCCGGGATGCTGCCGGGCCCACTCCGTCTTCTCGTCCATGAGGCGCGCGGCCAGTTCCCAGGTCTCCATCGTGCGCGGTGGGTGCGCGTCCGCGGCCCGTGCCAGTCTGCGCCGTGTCTCCTCGGACATGGCCAGCAGCTCCGCGCCCGAGATGCCGCGGTTCCACGCATACCGGGCCAGGGTCACGGCCTTGTCGCGCCGGTTCTTCTCCGCGCGATCGGTGTGGGCGAAATCGGCGTCGCTCATGCCTTCAGACGGTACGCGCCGCCGGAATCGCCGTCGTGCCCGGAACGGGACCGGATCTCCCTGCGTCACCGGACCGCACTGCCTACTCTGAGCAGGGGATGGGGGCAGGGGAGACCGCCGTGCCGACCGTTCCCGAGGACACACCCGAGTCCGTCCTGGCCCGCGCGGCCGCGCCGCCGCGGATTCCGCAGTTCGATCCGACCCTCGGCATCGAGGTCTCCCGAGCCGTCCGCGGCACACCCCCGCACCGCCTGGTCGCTCTCGGCGATTCCGTCCTGCAGGGCTTCCAGAGCGGCGCGATCTACAACACCGACCTCTCCGTTCCCGCGATCGTCGCCCACGAACTGGGCGCGGACTTCCGGTATCCGCGCTACGGCGGCCCGGGCGGGCTTCCGCTGAACATCGAACTGCTGTTGCGCCGGATCGAAGAGCGGCACGGATCCGAGCTGCGGCCGTGGGAGCTGCCGGCGGCGTTGTTCACCGCACGCGGATTCATGGACGAGGTGGAGGATTACTGGGAGCGTGGACCCGGCTCCACGCCTCCGCTCGTCGGTCGTCTTCACAACCTGTCGTGCTACGGCTGGGATCTGCGCGACGCGCTGCAGAAGACGGCGCGGGAGTGTGCTGCGCGGATCGGCGCACCGCGCGACGACCTCGTGCGCCAGCTGGCGGAGAACAACGGGGAGCGCGCTGCGCTGTACGTGTACCCGAACGGCGACGAGCGGCGCCGCGACGAGACCCTGTTCGACGCTGCGGCCGCACTCGGCGACGAGCGTGACGACGCCGAATCCGGCATCGAGACTCTCGTCGTCTTCCTCGGATCCAACAATGCGTTGCGGACCGTCACCGAACTGCGGGTCGTGTGGAGCGGCGAGGACTTCCGGGAACTCGATCACACACGCGCCTACACGATCTGGCGGCCCGAGCACTTCGACACCGAGTTCGCCGAGATCGTCGCCCGGCTGCGCACCATCGGTGCCCGGCACGTCGTGCTGTGCACCGTCCCGCACGTCACCATCGCACCCATCGCCCGGGGACTCGGCACGAAGAAGGGCTCACCGTACTTTCCCTACTACACCCGGCCGTGGGTGAGCGAGGACCGTTTCGACGCCACCCGCGACGAGCACCTCACCGGCGACCAGGCGCGCCTGATCGATGCCGCGATCGACCTGTTCGACGAGACGATCACACGCGCCGTGGCCGACGCGCGTCGCGCCGGGCTGGATTGGTACCTGCTCGACACCGCGGGCATCCTCGATCGCTTCGCCGCCCGCCGTTACGCCGACGACCCCGAAGCGCGACCGGACTGGTGGGAGCCGTATCCGCTTCCGCCTACTCTGTCCGCTCTCGACCCGGTCCCCGACACGCGATTCCTGTCCGCCGACGGTCGTGGGGGTCGCGCGAGCGGGGGACTGTTCTCCCTCGACGGCGTGCACCCGACGACGGTCGCCTACGGGATCCTGGCCCAGGAGATCATCGACGTGATGGTGCGTGCCGGCGTCGAATTCCGCAGTCCGAACGGCACGGTGCGCAGTGGTCGCGTCAGCGTGGACTTCGAGCGGCTGCTCCGGCGCGACACGCTCGTGCGCAGCCCACCGCAGAACATCGATTCGACGCTGGCGATCCTCGGGTGGCTCGACGAGATACTCGATGTGCTCCGCGTGCAGTGGAGACCGGGTCTGTAGGGGACGTGCGGATCAGGTCAGATTGACGACGTGCGCGTGCGATGCGACGGCGTCCTGCATCTTCTGCCGCGACAGTGAGCGGGGACCGCAGGCGCATCCGGACGGGATGGCGTCGTCCTCGAACTGGGTTGCTTCGAGGGTGTCCACATATTCCGAATTGAGCGACGTGCCGTTGTGCGGGGTGGCCTCGCGGTCGCGGTTGCCACGGCCGCCGGGGCCGCTGCGGGAGACCACGACCTGACCCTCGGAGGTGTTGTACACCGCCGCTACGGTGTGGCCCTTGGGGCAGCGGACCTTGAGGACCGCCTTCTCGGTGCGTTGCGGTCCGAGTTCCTTCAGTGCGGCGAGTGCGAGTTTGCGACGTTCGGTCGGGGGTGTCGTGGCGATATCCATTGTCCTATTCCACCTCACAGTGTCGGGGTTCACCGGGGTTCGGCAGAACCGATTCGGGGTTTGTTTTCAGATGATCTCGTCGGTGAGCCGGTTCGGCGTGCCGAAGCGGTGCGCGGTGATCGCGACGGACTGCTCGGCCAGGAACGGGAGCATTTCGATTCGTCCGGATCCGGTCACCGGATGATCGAACACCGTCGTCTCGCACCGGGTGTTCCACTCGGCGGGAGGTGCTGCTCCGATCAGGCGAGCTCGCACGACATCGATGCCGACGATCCGCTCCTCCCATTCCGCATCACTTTCCACACATACTCGTCCGTCGAAACATGCTGTAGTAGAGCATATTACGAGATCAGCTGCGTGAGCCGAGGATATCTCCACCGGCGCGTCGGCGCGCGCCGCGGCGGCGAGCACGCGCACGAGATCGACGGGGCGCCCGTTCTCGCCGAGTCGGACATGTGTGGGAACGGGGCGGTACCGGAAGAGATTTCGTTCCGCGGAAAGCCCGGTGACATCTTTCGCGACGCCGAACTCCGAACGCCATGCCTGCTCGTCGCTCGCGAGTGCCCGGTCCAGAGCTGCCTCGTCGGCGACGCCGCCCTCCCAGGATCCGAAGCCGAAGAGATAATTCGGTCCCCCCGCTTTGAACCCGGCTCCCACCGACGACCTCTTCCATCCGCCGAACGGCTGCCGCCGCACGACGGCACCGGTGATCCCGCGGTTCACGTACAGATTTCCGGCCTCCACCCGATCGAGCCAGCGGGCGATCTCCTCGGAGTCCAGCGAGTGCAGTCCCGCCGTGAGTCCGTACTCCACCTCGTTCTGAATCGCGATCGCTTCGTCGAGATCACGCGCGGTCATCATCCCCAGCACCGGACCGAAGAATTCGACGAGATGGGTGCGCGATCCGCGGCGCACACCCGTGCGGACGCCGGGACTCCACAGCCGGCCCTCGGAGTCGAGCCGGTGTGGTTCGACGAGCCACGACTCGCCTTCCTCGACGGTCGTGAGCGCATCGAGCAGTTTGCCCTGTGCGGGTTCGATCAACGGCCCCATGCGGGTTCGAGGGTCGTGCGCGGGACCGACCGGCAGGGAACGCACCGCGTCGACCAGCTGATCACGGAAACGCCGGGAGGTCGCCACCGAGCCGACGAGGATCACGAGTGAGGCCGCCGAGCACTTCTGTCCCGCATGCCCGAACGCCGACGCGACGACGTCGCGCACCGCCAGGTCCGGATCGGCGCTCGGCGTCACCACGATCGCGTTCTTGCCGCTGGTCTCGGCGAGCAGCCGCATGCCGGGGCGGAGCGAACGGAACGTCTCGGCCGTCTCGTAGGCGCCGGTGAGCACGACACGGTCGACACGCTCGTCGGCGACGAGCGCCGTACCCAGTGAGCGCTCGTCGAGGTGGACGAGGTGCAGTACCTCGCGCGGCACCCCGGCATCCCACATCGCCTCCGCGAGCACCGACCCGCAGCGGGCGGTGAGTCCGGCGGGTTTGAGGATCACCGCGGAGCCCGACGCCAGCGCTCCGAGTGTCGATCCGGCCGGAATCGCCACCGGGAAGTTCCAGGGCGGCGTCACGAGGGTCAGGGTCGACGGCACGAACCGCGCACCGTCGATCGTGTCGAGTTCGCGTGCCCGTTCCGCGTAGTACCGTGCGAAGTCGATCGCCTCGGAGACCTCCGGATCGGACTGGTCGAGGGTCTTGCCGCCTTCCGCTGCCATCACCTCCACCAGATCGGCGCGCCGCGCTTCCAGCACGTCGGCCACCCTCTCGAGGATCCGCGCCCGTTCGGCACCACTACGGGCGCCCCAGGAACGCCCCGCGGCGGTCGCGGCGGTCAGCACACGTTCGAGTCGGTCCTCGGACCCCAGGCTGTGAGCCCGGACGGTGTCGACGCCCAATTTGGACGACGGCACCCGCTCGAGGATCCGGCGTCCCCATGCACGGTTCTGCGGCAGCGAGGGGTCGGTGTCGGGGGTGTTGGTGAAAGGTGGTGGTGCCGATGCTGTCGACGGGGGTGGTTCCAGCCGGTTCTGGGTGCGGTGGGGTGAGGGGACTGTCTCGTCGAGGGCGGCCACCGACGCGCGGAACCGTTGCTCCTCCCGCGCGAACAGGGCGGGATCGTCCGCGAGGTCGAACACCGCGGACATGAAATTGTCCTGCCCCGCACCCTCGTCGAGTCTGCGCACCAGATACGAGATGGCGACGTCGAACTCGTCGGGGCGGACCACCGGTGTGTAGAGCAGCAGACCGCCCACATGCCGGCGCACCACCTCGGCCTGACCCTGTGCCATGCCGAGGAGCATCTCGATGTCGATCCCGTGGCGCACCTCCCGGCGACCTGCGAGCAGCCAGGCGTAGGCGATGTCGAAGAGGTTGTGGCCGGCTACGCCGATCCGCACGTTCTCGATGCGCTCGGGAGTGAACGCCCAGTGCAGCAGGCGTTTGAAGTTCGTATCGGTCTCCTGTTTGGTGTGCCAGGTCGCGAGCGGCCAGTCGTGCAGTGACGCGTCGACCCGTTCCATCGGCAGGTTCGCGCCCTTGACCACGCGCACCTTGATCGCCGCTCCGCCCCGCGCGCGTCGCGCCGCAGCCCACTGCTGCAGGTGCATCATCGTGGCCGCGGCGTCGGGGAGATAGGCCTGCAACACGATCCCGGCCTCGAGATGCAGGAATTCGGGACGGTCCAGCAGGGCCGTGAACGTCGCGACGGTCACGGCCAGGTCGTGGTACTCCTCCATGTCGAGGTTGACGAACTTCGGCACCGGTGACGCGGCAGCACGCCGGTAGAGGGGGAGAAGGCGGTCGACGATGTCGGTGACGGTCTCATCGAACGCCCAGGGGGAGTGCGGTGCGACCGCCGCCGAGACCTTGAGGGATACGTAGTCGACGTCCTCACGGGCGAGCAGCGCGAGGGTTCCCTCGAAGCGGCGGTTGGCCTCGACGTCACCGAGTACGGCCTCGCCCAGCAGGTTGAGGTTCAACCGGATGCCGGGGCGTCGTAGGCGACCGATCGCGCGGCCGAGCGCATCGTCGTCCGTGTCGACGACCAGGTGGCCGACCATCGCGCGGAGCGCCCGGCGCGCGGCGGGGACGACGAGGTGCGGGAACCGGGGTCCGAGCATGCCGCCCGCCCCCACGGCGGCCCGGAGATGAACGGGAAGGAAATCCGGTATGTCGCGGGACAATTCGGCCAGGGCGCGTGCGGCCGCGGCCGGGTCCTCGGGACGGATCACCTCGTCGACGAATCGGACGGTGAAGTCGAGGCCGTGAGGGTCCTTCAGGAGCTCGGCGAGATGCCGGGCGGCGCGGTCGGGTGCGATGCCCGAGGACTCGTCGACCCATCGGCGGGCCAGTGCGACGGCGTCCTCGACGATCTGCACGACGCACCTCCGCTCGACGGCGTTCGGGCCTGAGGCCAATCTACCCAGCGGAGCCGATTCGCGTTTGCAGTCCGCCGTCTCGGGAATACAGGGCGAAGGGGGCAATCCAGGACAAAGAGGAGACGAGGGTGAACAGTCAGGTACCGGCGTCGCGAAGCGCGTCGAGCTCCGCCGAGCGCCTTGCGCAGAACGGTGTGTTCGAGAAGTTCGCTCGTGCCGGATACATCGGCAGTGGCATCGTCCATCTGCTCATCGGCTACCTCGCGGTCCTCGTCGCGTTCGGCCGCAACGATCAGGAGGCGTCGCAGTCCGGCGCGATGGCGGAACTGGGGGAGCAACCCGGTGGGAAGATCGCGCTGTGGATCGCCGTCGTCGTGTTCGTGATGATGGGACTGTGGCGGTTCGCCGAGGCGGCCTTCGGTAAGGCCTCGGAACCGCAGCGGTCCGATGCCGACACGAAGGATCGGATGTTCAACCGGTTCAAGGCGTTCTGTGTCGGGGTGGTCTACCTCGCGTTCGCCTACACCGCTTTCGGATTCGCCCGAGGCAGCGGCAAGTCGAGTGGGGAGCAGAACGCCGGACTCACGGCGAAGCTGCTCGAGTCCGGTGCCGGGAAGTTCGTCCTCGTCGTCGCGGGCCTCGTCATCCTCGGTGTGGGTGCCTATCACGTCTACAAGGGCGCGTCGAAGAACTTCGTCGACGACCTGAAGAGTCACCCCGGTACCTTCGTGAAGCGCCTCGGCATGATCGGGTACGTCGCGAAGGGAATCGCGATCGGTCTCATCGGTGTACTCGTCATCGTCGCGGTCTTCCAGGCCGACCCGCAGAAGGCCGCAGGACTCGACGGAGCGCTGAAGACACTGGGATCGCAGCCGTTCGGTGTGGTGCTGCTCCTGCTGATGGGCCTCGGTATCGCCGTCTACGGCCTCTTCAGCTTCGTGATGGCGCGCGACGCCAAGATGTGACGGTCAGTCGTCGTCGTCGAACCAGAAGTGCCGGGTGGCGACGTAGTGCAGGGTCGGTGGGCCGGGCAGGCGGAAGTCGATCGAGCCCACCGACCGCAACTCCCCGTCGTTGTCCTCGCACCTGGCGGTTGCCACCCGGTGGCCGCCGGAGCTCTCGACCAGCTCGACTGTCCGGTAGTTCGTGCCGCCGATCCCGGCGGTGACCGAACGGCCGGTATCGAGGACTGCGACGCAGCGGTAGGGGGCGTCCTCGTCCTCGGGTGGAGCGGTGTAGACGAATTTCAGCACCACGGTGTCCCCGCGCGTGCTGAGGGTCCACAGTCCCCGCGTGCCGGTATCGGCAGCCTGGGCGGTGGGTGCGAGGGCAGCGGCGAGGGCGAGCGGGGCAAGCGCTGCCGTCACCGTGCGCAGTGTTCTCCGAGCGGACGGTCTTCTCCGGTGGCTCATGGGACGTCCTTCCGAAACCGGTGGCCCCGACGCCTCGATGGTGGAGGGCATGTGACAGCAGGACCGGGCGAATCGGATGGTCGTGAAGAAGCCGTGATCAGGCCGGGCTCGTCGTGCCGGTTTCGTTACCCGGCGGGTCACGGGATGGTTGCCGGCACGGAGCGGACTGATTGACATTGCAACGACAGGGCGTACTCTCAATCTAGTTGATAATGCAACTATTTTGGGAGTGTCGATGACGTCGGACGAGCAGCGTCGCCGCGAGGTCGAGCGCAGGCGCGAGCCCATCCGCGAGGCCCACCTGAAGCCGGCCGGGTCACGTCCGCGCTCGTCGGCGCGCGGGCTGCACCACACCGCGCTGATCAGCAGTGACGTCGAGCGAACCGTGCGCTTCTATCAGGATCTTCTCGAGTTCCCGCTGACGGAACTGATCGAGAACCGCGACTATCCCGGGTCATCGCACTTCTTCTTCGATATCGGCAACGGCAACCTGCTGGCCTTCTTCGATTTTCCGGGCCTCGACCTCGGCCCGTATCGAGAGGTTCTCGGCGGGTTGCACCACATCGCCATCAGTGTGGCTCCCGGCATCTGGGAACGCCTTCGGGGCAAGCTCGTCGCCGCCGGGGTCGAACTCGTCGAGCACAGCGAGGTATCGCTGTACTTCCGCGACCCCGACGGCGCCCGGCTCGAACTGATCGCCGACCCGCTCGGTGAGATGTACGGATCGAAGGTGTTGTAGGCCGGAGGTTATTCCACGATCGGGAAGATCGACTCGCCGTCCTCCGGGGTGCCGTCGATCTGGCCGCGATCGATGCGCGAATCCTCCACGATCACGCCGTCCACCACGTCCGCCAGTTTGGTGTCCTCGGGGGCACCGGTCGTGGCGTCGTCGATCACCTCGTCCACGTCCTCGGTGAGTTCGTCCTCCGGGGTGACGGCAACGGGTTTGTCGAGAGGGTCGACGGGTTCGACGTCGGGTTCCTCCTCGGCGAGGCGCTGATCCAGCGATTCGCCTTCCTTCTCTTCTCGTGGGGTCGTGCCGAACTTGTCGGCTTCACTCCAGCCCTCGGGCGGATCGACGACCTCGTCGCCGTCGTCGTTGCGTACTTCGTCCGAATCGAGGCCTTCGCTGGGGCTGAGGGTGTCGCCGGGACCGTCTTCGATGCTCATGTCGCAGAATTACCCGACCGTCCGACGAGGGAAACCGCTCCCGGTTTCACCAGGAGTGGAACAGGCTATGCGTTCGGGACATCCGACGAAGGGAATTTCCATGTACGAGGACGATCTCTTCCAGTACATCGAGAAGCTGGTGGACGAGGAGAAGACGTTGCGCTCGCGGGCGGATGAGGACGGTCCGAGCGACGAGGATCGGCAACGTTTGCGCACCGTCGAGGAACGACTGGACCAGTGTTGGGACCTGCTTCGTCAGCGCCGGGCGAAGGCCGAGTTCGGTGAGGATCCGGACGAGGCACAACCTCGCCCCGTCGACGAAGTGGAGTCCTACCGGCAGTAGGTGACGACCCCTGGTTGCGAGCACAATCGTGTGTATTCGGTCACACCGGAGTTTTGCGACAGGCGGCGAGCTGGCCGGATCGTGTGTTATAGCCCTTTCTTATCGAACTTCTAGAAGTAATCGATTGGCACGATTAATGGTTCGGCGTTAACGTCGAGATGGCCAACCCCATCGAGACGAGTGAGGTTCTACATGTCGCTGATCAACAAGAAGATCAAGCCGTTCAAGGCGGAGGCCTTCAAGGACGGCGCCTTCGTGACCGTGTCCGACGAGGACATCAAGGACAAGTGGGCGATCTTCTTCTTCTACCCCGCAGACTTCACGTTCGTCTGCCCGACCGAGCTCGGCGACCTCGCGGACCACTACGAGGAGCTGCAGAAGCTCGGCGTCGAGGTCTTCTCCGTCTCCACCGACACGCACTTCACGCACAAGGCGTGGCACGGCTCGTCGGAGACCATCGGCAAGATCAAGTACGCGATGATCGGTGACCCGACCCTCCAGATCAGCACCGACTTCGAGGTGCTCCGCGAGGACCAGGGCCTCGCCGACCGCGGCACCTTCCTGGTCGACCCGGACGGCGTCATCCAGTTCACCGAGGTCACCGCCGAGGGCATCGGCCGCAACGCCGCCGAGCTCGTCCGCAAGGTCAAGGCTGCGCAGTACGTCCGGTCGCACCCGGGCGAGGTCTGCCCCGCCAAGTGGGAAGAGGGCGACGACACCCTCGCTCCGTCGCTGGAGCTCGTCGGCAAGATCTGATTCGTCGACGGAATTCGTTCGGTGGCACGGGACAGCTGTCTCGTGCCACCGGGCACCGTCCCGGGTCCGCTCGGCTCGAGCTGAGAAGTTCGCCGACTCCCCTCTCTTCCGGTCACAGTTCTTCCACCTCTGGAGTTGATTCCTCATGCTCGATGCCTCCCTCGCCGCCCAGCTGAAGTCCCTCCTCGACAAAGTCACCCAGCCGATCGAGCTGGAGTCCTCCCTCGACGACGGCCCGAAGTCGAAAGAACTCGGTGACCTCCTCGACCAGATCGCCGGCATGTCCGACCTGGTCACCCACACTCGCACCGGGGAAGACGCCCGTCGCCCGTCCTTCGTGATCCGCCGCGTCGGCACCGACATCGAGGTCCAGTTCGCGGGTATCCCCCTCGGCCACGAGTTCACCTCCCTCGTGCTCGCCCTGCTGCAGGTCGGCGGTCACCCCTCGAAGGAAGCCGCAGAGCTGCTCGAACAGGTGCGCGACCTCGAGGGCGACTTCCACTTCGAGACCTACTTCTCGCTGTCGTGCCAGAACTGCCCCGACGTGGTGCAGGCCCTCAACGTGATGTGCGTGGTCAACCCGCGCGTCAAGCACACCGCGATCGAAGGCTCCCTCTTCCAGGACGAGGTCGACGCCCGCCAGGTCATGGCCGTTCCCACCGTCTTCCTCAACGGTGAGCTGTTCGGTTCCGGACGCATGAACCTCGAGCAGATCGTCGGCAAGCTCGACACCGGATCCGCCGAGCGCACCGCTGCCGCGATCACCGGGAAGGACCCCTTCGACGTCCTCGTCGTCGGTGGTGGCCCCGCCGGCGCGACCTCCGCGATCTATGCCTCCCGCAAGGGGATCCGCACCGGCGTCCTGGCCGAGCGCTTCGGCGGGCAGGTGCTCGACACCATGGCCATCGAGAACTTCTCCTCCGTCCCCTACACCGAGGGCCCGAAGTTCGCCGCCGAACTCGAGAACCACGTGCGCCAGTACGACGTCGACATCATGAACGTCCAGAAGGCCGCGAAGCTCACCCCCGCCCCCACAGAGGGCGGCCTCGTCGAGATCGAGCTCGAGAGCGGTGCCCGGTTGCTGTCGCGCAGCGTGATCCTCGCGACCGGTGCACGCTGGCGCGCGATGAACGTGCCGGGTGAGGAGGAGTACCGCAACAAGGGCGTCACCTACTGCCCGCACTGCGACGGCCCGCTGTTCAAGGGCAAGCGTGTCGCGGTGATCGGCGGCGGTAACTCCGGCGTCGAGGCGGCCATCGACCTCGCCGGTGTGGTCGCGCACGTGACGCTCATCGAGTTCGATTCGGTGCTGCGCGCCGACGAGGTGCTGCAGCGCAAGCTCCGCAGCCTGCCCAATGTCGACATCATCGTCAGCGCCCTGACCACGGAGGTGCTCGGCGACGGTTCGAAGGTCACCGGTCTGAGCTACACCGACCGCACCACCGATGCCTCGCACACCCTCGAACTCGACGGTGTGTTCGTGCAGATCGGCCTGCTGCCCAACACCGAATGGCTCAGCGACGCGGTCGAACTCAGCCCGCGCGGTGAGATCGTCGTCGACGACCACGGCCGCACCTCGGTGCCGGGTGTGTTCGCCGCCGGCGACTGCACGACCGCCCCGTACAAGCAGATCATCGTTGCCGCCGGTGCAGGTGCGACCGCCGCGCTCGGCGCGTTCGACCACCTGATCCGCACGAGTGCCCCGGCTCAGGCCGAGGAAGCGGTCACAACCGTCTGACACTCCGCAGACACGACAGAACGCACGGCCGGAATCCTCCGGCCGTGCGTTCTGTCGTATATCCCTCGTGGCGGCGCACGATTCGCGACACCCGGCGATTTACATCGTTCACAGTTCCCTTGTTCCCTAACACGTTACGATGGCATTCCGTAGGGAGCACGACATCGACACCGCTGGTCGGGATGTATCCGATCGGACGGACGCACCGTTTCTGTGCACGACCGCTGTCCGATCCGCCTTCCGAGGGGGAGCCATGCCCGAACCGATCGATCCCACCGAATTCCGCGGCCGCGGTGTCGGCACCAGTGACTCGGTGTCGGTCAATCCGATCTTCGAGCGTCCGGGGGAGGCCACCGACCTTCCGAAATCACGGCTGCCGAAGTCGGAATCGTTTCCCGACACCGCGTATCAGATCGTGCACGACGAAGCGATGCTCGACGGCAACTCACGCCTGAATCTCGCCACCTTCGTCGGTACGTGGATGGACGACCAGGCCGTTCGTCTCTACACCGAGGCGGCCGACAAGAACATGATCGACAAGGACGAATATCCGCAGACCGCGGCGATCGAAACACGTTGCTGGACAATGCTCGCCGACTTGTGGAACGCTCCCGATTCCCGTCGTGCCATCGGGACCTCCACGATCGGTTCCTCCGAGGCCTGCATGCTCGGTGGTCTCGCCCTCAAGCGGCGCTGGCAGAAGCGCCGGCGTTCCGAAGGCAAGTCCACGGAGGCGCCGAACATCGTGCTCTCGAGCGCTGTGCAGGTGTGCTGGGAGAAGTTCTGCAATTATTTCGAAGTCGAGGCGAGATATGTGCCCATCACCCTCGAGCACAGAACACTGGACGGGCACGACCTCGACAAGTATGTGGACGAGAACACCATCGGTGTCGTCGCCATCATGGGTGTCACCTATACCGGTGCGTACGAACCCGTCGCCGACATCGGGGCGGCACTGGACCGGATCGCCGAGGAGACCGGCGTCGACGTCCCGATCCATGTCGACGGCGCGTCCGGAGCGATGATCGCGCCGTTCTGTCAGCCGGATCTGGTGTGGGACTTCCGGCTCGACCGGGTCGCATCGATCAGTACCTCCGGCCACAAGTACGGTCTCGTCTATCCCGGCGTGGGCTGGGTGGTCTGGCGCGACAAGGACGCACTGCCCGACGAACTGGTCTTCTACGTCAGCTATCTCGGTGGCAACATGCCCACCTTCGCGCTCAACTTCTCGCGTCCCGGCGCTCAGGTGCTGTTGCAGTACTACATGTTCCTGCGGTTGGGATTCGACGGGTACAAGCGGGTCCAGGAGGAGTCGCTGGCGGTCGCCCGGTACCTCGCGCATGAACTGGCGAAGATGCCGGCTTTCGAATTGTGGAACGACGGCGCCGATATTCCGGTCTTCGCATGGATGCTGAAAAAGGGCTATACCGACAAATGGAATCTCTACGACCTGTCGGACAGATTGCGGATGAAAGGCTGGCTGGTACCCGCCTATCCCTTGCCCGACGACCTGACCGACATCACCGTGCAGCGAATCGTGGTGCGCAACGGGTTGAGCCACGACCTCGCTAGCGCCTTGCTGGCCGCGATCAGGACGGAAGTGGATTTCCTCGACCGGCTCGAGGCTCCCGTACCTCGTGAAGGTCAGCCGGTGCTGTTCCACCATTAGAGGACCGACCGGCTCGCGGATGTGCGGGCACGTCCACCACAGGAGAACTGGGATGAAAGCAGCAGTCGTCACCGACTTCACGGTCCCTCTCGAAATCCAGGATCTGCCCGTCCCCGAACCCGGGCCCACCGACGTGCTGGTGAAGATGGAGGTCAGCGGACTGTGCCACACCGATATCCACGCCGCACACGGGGATTGGCCGGTCAAACCGTCGCCACCCTTCGTGCCCGGTCACGAGGGTATCGGCCGTATCGAGGCGATGGGACCGGAGGTGACCGGCCGAACGCTGGGTGAGCGGGTCGCCATCGCCTGGCTGGGATATGCGTGCGGTGCGTGCCGGTACTGCATCTCCGGCTGGGAGACGCTGTGCGAGAACCAGCGCAACTCCGGGTACTCCGTCGACGGCAGCTTCGGTGAGTACGCCGTTCTTCCCGCTGCTTTCGCAACGCCTGTCCCCGACAGCGTGTCGTCCGTGGACGCGGGTCCGCTGACATGTGCTGGGGTGACCACCTACAAGGCGGTGCAGGTGGCGCAGGTGCGTCCGGCCCAGACCGTCGCGGTCTTCGGCATCGGTGGGCTCGGGCACCTGGCGGTGCAGTACGCCCGCATCGCGGGCGGTTTCGTGATCGCTGTCGACGTCGCCGACGACAAGCTCGAGATGGCGCGGCGTCTCGGCGCAGACCACGTCGTCAACGCCAAGACAGAGGACCCGGTGGAGGCGATCGCCCGACTCGGGGGAGCGGATGTGGCCCTTGCTCTGGTGGCCTCTGCCGCATCCTTCGAACAGGCATACGCCTCCCTGCGTCGCGGCGGGCGACTCGTCTGCGTCGCGCTACCTGCCGGCGACGCGTCGCTGCCGGTACCGATCTTCGATACGGTGCTCGGCGGAAAATCCGTCATCGGATCGATCGTGGGCACACGCAACGACCTGGCGGACGTCTTCGTGCTGCACGCAGCCGGACGTACCCAGGTCATCGCCGAGACACGCCCCTTGGAAAGGGTGAACGAGTCGATCAGCGACGTGCTGAGCGGAGCCGTGCCCGCTCGGGTGGTGTTCGAGTTCTGACCGCGTGGCCGAACGAAGGCGGCAACAACCTCCCGCTCGCTACGATGTTGCATGACCGTTGTGGTGATGGGCGTAGGTGGATGTGGGAAAACGACATTCGCGCGGCTGCTTGCCGGCGGGATCGGCGGCGTCTTCATCGACGCGGACGATTATCACAGCGAGGCGTCGATCGAGAAGATGCGCTCCGGTCGGGCGCTCGACGACCGGGATCGTGAGCCGTGGCTGCGTGCGGTCGCGGCGGCCGCTGCCGACAGCGCCGAGACGCCGGTGGTTGCGTGCTCGGCACTGAAACGGTCGTATCGAGACATCCTGCGTGCCGCCGCCCCGGTCGTGTTCCTGCATCTGGATGTGCCCCGGGAGGTCGTGAACTTCAGGGTTCTCACACGCGCTGACCATTTCTTCTCCGAAGAGCTGGTGGCCTCGCAGTTCGACGCACTCGAACCGCTCGGACCCGACGAGCACGGCGTCGTCCTGGACGGCACCCTGCCGCTCCCCGAGCTTCTCGACACCGCCTGCTCGTACCTCGAGGGCCGTCCGGATCGGTGCCGGTGAGATTCCGGGTTCTCACTCGCCTTTCTGCTCCTCGCCCTGGTCGACGAGACGGAAGAGGGGAGTGGACAGTGGCTGCGCAGTGAAAACCGACTCGCAGTGCTGGACCGACCGGACTTCGGCCACTGCATAGATATCTGTCAATATAGATGTATGTCGAATCAGAATCGGGTTGACGGTGGTGCGTGCTGCCCGCCGCTGGCGCGCGAGCCGCTGACCGAGGACTGGGCCGGTGGCCTGGCCCGGATGTTCAAAGGGTTGGGTGATCCGGTGCGCCTACGCCTGCTGTCGCTGATCGCCTCCCATGTGGGCGGTGAGGCCTGCGTGTGCGACATCTCCGGTTCGTTCGATCTGTCGCAGCCGACGATCTCGCATCACCTGAAGGTGCTGCGCGATGCCGGTCTGCTCGAGTGTGAGCGCCGCGGCACCTGGGTGTACTACCGGGTGGTCCCGTCGGCCTTGGCGCAGTTGTCAGCCGTGCTCTCCGCCGAGGTCGGGGTCCTGCCGGGTTCGGACTGCGCTGTGGTCGACGATGCGGTCGAGGCGACGCGATGACCACGACGAACACCGAACACCCGACTGTCGTCGGGAAGATGTCGACCCTCGACCGGTATCTGGCCGTGTGGATAGGCGCCGCCATCGTCGTGGGCCTGCTGCTCGGCCGCATGATCCCCGGACTCGGTGAAGCGTTGAGCTTCATCGAGATCGACGGCATCTCGTTGCCGATCGCTCTCGGTTTGCTGATCATGATGTATCCGGTGCTGGCGAAGGTGCGCTACGACCGTCTCGACACCGTCACCGGCGATCGCTCGCTGTTGGTCTCGTCGCTGATCCTCAACTGGATTCTCGGGCCTGCGTTGATGTTCGCGCTGGCCTGGCTGATGCTGCCGGATCTACCGGAGTACCGGACCGGGTTGATCATCGTGGGTCTGGCGCGGTGCATCGCCATGGTGATCATCTGGAACGACCTCGCCTGTGGGGACCGGGAAGCGGCCGCGGTGCTGGTGGCGATCAACTCGGTCTTCCAGGTGATCATGTTCGCCGTGCTCGGCTGGTTCTACCTGTCGGTGCTCCCCGGCTGGCTGGGTCTCGAGCAGGCCACCCTGGACGTGTCGCCGTGGCAGATCGCGAAATCGGTGTTGATCTTCCTCGGCATTCCCCTGATCGCAGGGTTCCTCACCCGGCACTTCGGTGAGAAAGCCAAGGGTCGCACCTGGTACGAGGACACCTTCCTGCGGAAGATCGGGCCGTTGGCCCTGTACGGGCTTCTGTTCACCATCGTGATCCTGTTCGCGTTGCAGGGCGAGCAGATCACCTCCCGGCCCCTGGACGTGGTGCGGATCGCGCTGCCGTTGCTGGCGTACTTCGCGATCATGTGGGGCGGCGGTTATCTGTTCGGTGCCGCGATCGGTCTCGGCTACGAACGCACCACCACGCTCGCGTTCACGGCGGCAGGTAACAACTTCGAGCTCGCGATTGCGGTAGCGATCGGCACCTTCGGGGTGACTTCCGGTCAGGCTCTGGCGGGGGTGGTCGGACCGCTCATCGAGGTTCCCGTTCTTGTTGCGCTGGTGTATGTCTCGCTCGCCCTGCGCACTCGTTTCGCCCGTCGCGAGTCGGCGCACATACCTGCATCGAGAGAGGTCTGAACCGTGGGCACTCCGAGTGTGTTGTTCGTCTGTGTCCACAACGCAGGTCGCTCGCAGATGGCCGCCGGGTTCCTCACCGCTCTCGCTGGGGACCGGATCGAGGTGCGTTCGGCCGGCAGTGCTCCGGCCGAACGGGTGAACCCGGCCGCGGTCGCGGCGATGGCCGAGGTCGGCATCGACATCTCGACCGAGAATCCGAAGATCCTCACCGCCGAGGCGGTGCAGGCATCGGATGTGGTGATCACGATGGGCTGCGGGGACACCTGCCCGGTGTTCCCCGGCAAGTCCTATCGTGACTGGGTGCTCGACGACCCTGCCGGCCAGGGCCTCGAGGCGGTGCGCCCGATTCGGGACGAGATCCGCGCCAAGGTCGAAGCGTTGATCGCCGAGCTCACGATCGGCTCGGTCCACTGATCGGTGGGCAGGCCGTTTCGGGTGGCGGTCTGCCCACCGGTCGTGTTCAGCAGCACGACGCCTCGGCCGAGTCCGGTGCTGGATCCTCGGTGCCGGCCGCCGCGGCGGTGCCGCAACAGATGCCGCCCTCGGCAGCGGCGGGGTCGTCGAGGTGCTGCGGGCTCGAGCCGAAGGTTTCCGAGTCGGCGAGGACGGTGTAGACCTCCCACTTCTCTCCGGCCGGACCGGTGACCCACACCTTGTCCTGGGTGGCGAAGCAGCAGGTGGTACCGATCTCCTCATCGGTGAACAGCCCTTCGCCGGTCAGGCGAGCGATCTCGGCGTGCACCTTCTCGCTCGCTTCGACCTCCACGCCGAGGTGGTTGATGGTGCCGCCCTTGCCGGGGTTCTCGAGCAGGACCAGCTTCAGCGGTGGTTCGGCGATCGCGAAGTTCGCGTAACCGGGCTCGAGCTTGGCCGGCTCGGTGCCGAACAGCTTCGTGTAGAACGTGACCGCTTCCTGCAGGTCGTCGACGTTGAGGGCAAGTTGTACGCGTGACATGACAGCCTCCACCTATGTGGCATATATCGAATTACTGGACGCGTTCAGGGTGCGACACCTTTCGATATATGTCAAGGAAGTCGGTAGGCTGGGATCATGCCGAAAGCCCTGCCCGTGATCGACGTCAGTGCCCCTATCTGCTGCGAGCCGGTCTCGGCCGCACCGATGAGTGACGACGCGGCTCTCGGGCTCGCGCTGCGCCTGAAGGCCCTGGCGGATCCGGTCCGGATCAAGCTCATGTCGATCCTGCTCACCCATGCCGACGGTGCGGTGTGCACGTGCGATCTCGCTTCCGGCGTCGATCTGGCCGAATCCACCGTCAGCCACCATCTCGGGCAGCTGCGCAAGGCCGGCATGGTCGAATCGGAGCGCCGGGGGATGAACGTCTATCACCGCGCCCGCACCGAGGCCCTCGACGCGTTGCGCACGGTCCTGGACCCGAACTGCTGCCGATGACCTGGACTGTGCCCACAAGGTGGACGCTGTCACTGCAGATCTGCAGCGTCGATCCGGTCAGGTTCCGATTCCTCGCGGTGTCGGTGTCCCGAGAACGGTGATCCGAACGGGCGCCCGATTCGCCTCGTTGCTTTCTGCGCAAGAAGCTCGAAGTGAGGCAGGGGTGTTCGTGGTTGCAGGGTGTGGCGTAGGGACGCCTGCATGATTCGAGTTCGAGCTGTGTTTGTCGAAGTGCTCTTCGAGTTCGGCCCGTTCTTCGTCGGTGACCGGACGGCACTCCTCGACGGGACGCAATCCCAGTCGGCGCTGGAGGTGGGCACCGATGTGGACGGGCAGGCCGCTGGTGACCCGCTTGTCGTGGAGCCGATGACGGGAATCGAACCCGCGTATTCAGCTTGGGAAGCTGATGTTCTACCATTGAACTACATCGGCACGCTGGGCTTTTGCCGATTCTCACCGGCTCGGCCCGAGCTTCGGAGCAAACTTTAGCAGACTCTCCGCGTCGACCGCGGCACCCCTAGACGAGTGAGCGACCCGTGCGGATCCGCCACCGCATGTCGGCGAGAAGGACGCGATAGGGCAGTTCCCGCACCGCGACCGGCAGGCGCTTGTTCACGGTGCCCAGAACCCTCATGAGGCGATCGAAGCGGCGCTGGTCGCGGGGCGTCCAGGGCAGCAGCATCTGCTCGCGGAACAGCGGGGGCAGGAAGCCGGCGGTGAAGAACAGGTTGAGTCGGCCGAACAGGGCCGGGACGGGCTGGGGCAGGAATTCGATGCGCGCGATCGACAGCAGGTGCTCGCGAATCGTGTCGTCGATCTTCACCTTGTGGAGATTGTCGTTCCAGTACTGCTCGAAGGCCGCACGGTCCGTCGGCCACATCTCCTGCGGCACCTGCAGTGTCGTCCCGAATGTTGCGCCGTTGCGGTAGAAGTACTCGATCGCGTCGTCGGGCATCGGCCCGTACAGCGCACGGTGTACGTCCTCGAAGCCGCGGTAGATGCACGCCGCGACCCACAGCTGGAGTTCCGGGTCCATGGCGTTGTACTCGACGGGGCTCGAATCGGTGGAGCGCACCCGGGCGTGGGCCTTGTTCACGCCGCGACGGAACAAGCGCTTCTCGTCATCGGTGCCGCGCGCCGCGACCGCGAGGTAGGTGAGGGTCGTGCGGGTGCGCTTGATCGGATGGTCGAACAACCGGCCCGACTCCACGCGGGATTCGTAGACGCCGTAGCCGACGCCGGGCCACGACAACTGCATGATGATGTTCGCGGCGCCGGCAGCCAGGCCGAGCCCGTCCATCGTGTCGTCCAGGCCGACGGGCTTGTCGGCGGTCGTCGTCATCGGAAGATTCCTCCTCGCTTCGAAAGTGACCACGACTGTACTCAGATACCCTCGGCGCGTAAAGACCCGGACGCTGCGAAGATGGGGGTATGACGACGGGACGGCTCTACGGTGGACGCGCAGGTGAGGAACGACAGGCGGATCGGCGAGCGCAGCTGATCGATGCCGGTCTCGACCTCCTCGGGGCAGCGGACGGCGAACCCACGCTGTCGGTCCGTGGCGTCTGCAAGCGTGCCGGTCTGGCCTCGCGCTACTTCTACGAGAGCTTCGCCGACCGCGACGAGCTCACCGGCGCCGTCTACGACCACGTCGTCCAGCGCATCGCCGAGAGCACACTGACCGCCGTGGCGTCGGCACCGGCCGGTGACGATCGTGCCATCGTGCGGGCATGTGTCGAGAACATCGTCCGGGAGATCGGCGAGGATCCCCGGCTGGGCCGCATGCTGTTCTCCGTCAGTCAGGCCAACCCGCAACTCGCGAGGCGGCGTCTCGACTCGTCCCGCATGTTCGCCGGTCTCGTCACCGCGCAGGCCGAGAACATCTATGCCATCACACCCAGCCCCCGGCTCGACCTGGCTGCGCATTACGTCGTGGGCGGACTCGCGCAGGCACTCACCGCCTGGCTCGACGGCACGGTGCCGCTGAGCCGGGGCGAGGTCGTCGACGAATGCACCGAACTGCTGCTCACGATGTCGGCCCAGCTCCGGCACGACTCGGCCACATAAAAGCTGCGGAAGACCAGGTTGTTAACCTCTACTCGTGCTGCTCTCCGATCGTGACATCCGCGCCCAGCTCGAATCCGGGCATCTGGGCATCGACCCGTTCGATCCGGAACTCGTGCAGCCCTCGAGTGTGGACGTCAGGCTCGACAGCCTGTTCCGGGTTTTCAACAACACCCGCTACACCCATATCGATCCGGCGAAGCAGCAGGACGAACTGACCTCGCTGGTGCAGGTGCCCGACGGGGAGCCGTTCGTGCTGCACCCCGGTGAGTTCGTACTCGGGTCGACGATGGAACGGTGCACCCTGCCGGCCGATCTCGCGGGTCGTCTCGAAGGCAAGTCGTCGCTCGGCCGTCTCGGTCTGCTCACACACTCGACAGCCGGCTTCATCGACCCGGGTTTCGACGGGCACATCACTCTCGAGCTGTCCAACGTCGCGAATCTGCCGATCACGCTCTGGCCGGGCATGAAGATCGGTCAGCTCTGCCTGTTCCGGCTGACCAGCCCCGCGGAGCATCCCTACGGCAGCGCGAAGGTCGGATCGAAGTACCAGGGTCAGCGCGGGCCCACGCCGTCGAAGGCGTACCTGAACTTCGTGCACAGCCATCCCGACACCCGCCCGAGCTGACGTCTCGTAACTCCCTCCGCCCTCCCGATGCGGGGCCACAATGGACCTCATCCACGAGGAGGAGGGGCCGTGGCGCTGCATGCGAAGAACATCGACGAAGTACTGCGGATTCTCGAAGGAATCGTCGCGGACACGGCTGCCCGTGGTGATCCGCGGGGATGCTTCGCGGCCGTCTACCGGCAGATGACCCTGGCGGTCCGGCGGGGAATCGAGGACGAGATGCTGTCGCGGCTGGACGAGTGGATGCGTCCAGCGGTGACGGACGTCCTCGACCGGGACGTCGCCACCCTCGGCAAAGTCGTCGCACGTCCCGACCCGTTGACGTCGGTCCTCGTCGGCCTCGTCCACAACACGGAGAGCAAGGACATGGGGATGATCATCCCGCTTCTCGACACTCTCTGAGCTCCGGTACTCGGCTAATCTCGGGACGTGCGCGTCGCTGCGGTCGGCATCGCTGCTCTGCTCCTGCTCGCGGCGTGCGCGCAGGACACCTCATCGCGCCCGTCGCCACCCGAAGAGCTCCCCACGGTCCGCGCCGACGGCGACCGGCTTCTTCTGGACGGCCGGCCGTGGTGGCCCGCGGGCCTCAACGCCTACCAGCTCGGCACCCGATGGGAGGTCAACCGTGGTTGTGGAGGCCAGGTGGATCTCGACGAGTTCTTCGGCTCGTTCCCGCCCCGCTCGATCGTCCGTTTCGATGCCTTCCAGTCGCACGCCGTGCACCGGCTGAGCGACGTCCTCGACTTCTCGGCGCTCGACGCGGTCTTCGCCGCCGCCGAGCGGCACCGGGTGTACGTGATCCCGGTCCTCGCCCCACACGACAGCGATTGCGACGCGGGCGGATACAAGCAGGCCGACTGGTACGTCTCCGGTTGGCGCGACCCGCTGCCCGGCCACGTCCTCGCCTACGACGACTGGGTCGCGACAGCCGTTGAACGCTGGGGATCGTCGCCGTCCGTGGCGATGTGGGAGCTGATCGGTGAGCCCGAAGCCGCGACCTGCACCGACGACGAGTGCACACTCGAACGGCGCGAGTGCGCCCCTGGCGGTGCGGGCCTGCTCCGCGACTGGATCGGCGAGGCGGCCGCGATCGTCCGGGAACACGATCCGGACCGGCTCGTCACCGTCGGCACCATCGGCGGTGACCAATGCGGTTCGGCCGGAGGCGATTTCGCGACCGTCGCGGAGGCGGACCATCTCGACGTCCTGCAGTACCACGACTACGACGACGCGCAGTTCCTGGAGCAGCGTCTCGCGCAGCTGTCGAAGCCGGTGCTCGTCGCCGAACTGGGTGTCGAGGCAGGCCCGTGCCGTGGGACGACCGACCGGGCCGCGATCGTCGACCGTACCCTCACGCGGTACCGCGAACTCGGTGCCGACGGCGCACTGCTGTGGTCGTTCGTCCCCGATCCGCGCCCGGACGAGTGCACCTACGACATCGGTCCCGGCGACCCGGTGCGCGACGTGCTCCGGCGGCACCACCGCATCGGCTGAGGATCAATCGACGACCCGGAACAACCTCCAGTCCGGTTGGTTGTCACCGTCGTTGGGGATCTCGAGCTCGAGGACGGCGATGTCGCTTCCGGTCTCGAACATCGTGGGATAGCGGCGGTTGACGGCATCCGAGGTTCCCCGTCCCTCGTTGGGGACCGACAGGATGTACCGGACCCCGGACTCGGCGGGGCGGTTGAGCAGGCTGGTGAAGTCGGCGTCGGACGGGATGACGAAGGTCTCGGGTCGTTCCGTCGCGGTGAAGATCGCGAAGCCGTAGACGGTGTCCATCAGGACCGAGCCGGGAGGCAGGTCCATCGCGTCGAGATTCTCGGCGATGCGACGTTCGGTGGAGAATGCGGCGATCACCCGCCGCTGTTGCTCACGCACGTCGGAGGGATCGTCGTCGTCCGGGAACAGGACGGTGCGCAGCGCGTGCTGTTCCTGCGACAGCGTAGGGGAGAGCATCGCGACGAAGGTGACGGGCAGGCTGCACACCATGAGTGTCGCACCGAGCGGGGCGGCACCCCTCGCGTCCTCGGTTCTGGGGACGGCGTGTGGTCCCGGACGCCGTGCCGTGAACCGTCCGCGACGCGGCGCCAGTTGTACGACCCACACCGCGAGCAGGGGAACCGCACAGATGTAGAACCGCAGGAACGGGAAGGTCATCCCGCGCGCGTAGGACAGTGCCGCGAATCCGAGTACCGCGCCGAAGACCACGAACGGTACGAGCGGCTCGAGATCACGGCGTCGCCACGCGAGCAGCGCGACCACCGGGATCAGCAGTGGCAGAGCAGGACCGAGCACGACGATCTCGGCGAGCGAGAACGCGATCGCGCCGAGCCCGCCCGACGACCCGCCACCGCTCTGCTCGAGAATGGCCGCATTGCCGTAGGTCGAGGTGAACTGCGCGAATGCTTCGCCCGTCACGAGCCAGCTCGTGGCGACGAACGCGACGAAGGCCAGAGCCAGGGGAGCGGCGACGAGGATCGCATCCATGATCGCCGGGTGCCATCCCAGCCCCGGGGCGTAGCGGCGGGACCGGTACCGCACGAGCAGGACGACGAGTATCGTCACCGCACCACCGACGGCCAGGGCGTCGTAGCGTGCCAGATACGCGATGCCGAGGGCGATACCTGCGAGGGCGAGATCGTGGATGTCGTCGGTGCTGCACCACCGGATCAACCGGCGTGTGGCCCAGCACAGGGCGAAGAGGAACGGCGCCTCACTCATCCCGTTCGCACCGTAGTAGACGATCATCGGGTTCAGGGCGAACACCGCTGTCACCGTCCACACGAACCACGGCGCGCATCCGCGATCGCAGGCGATCTTGTGGATCTGCACGGCGGCGCCGGCCATGAACGGCGCGGACATGAGCACGGCCGTCACCGAATAGGCCGTCAGTCCGGGAAACCACGCCGACAATCCGGTGAGGGGTACCTGGACGAGTGCGGTCAGTGGGGTGAACACGAATCCGATGGCGGCGAGATGCGGATCGCGGCTCAGCAGAACCGTCCGGGCCGCGCTCACCCGGCTCAGCGAATCCCCTTGGTAGTACTGCACGTCGAGGGCGAGCCACAGACCCACCATCAGATAGATCAGGCACGAGGACCAGAACACCCACCGGCTGCGCGCCCTCACGACGACAACCCGTGGAATGTCTTCTCCCAGTAGGAGGGGTTGCGCACGAGCTGGTAGGTGCCCTTGATCGCCGCGATCGACATGAGCACCCAGTACAGCGGCACGGTCAGGCACGGCCACCACAGATTCGCATGGCCGGTCTCGCGACACGCGACGAAGTTCATGTAGATCACCGCGACGTTGCCGAACACGAGGGAGACCAGCGCGGGAAAATAGGCGTACCAAGGGAAGATCTCCTCGATGAGCTCTGCCTGTCCGAGCAGCCAGGACAGGGTCGTCATCCAGAACACCATGTTCAGGCACGCGATGATCGGTGTTCCCGCGAGCAGGGTCGTGAACCGCAGCATCCCGACGGTGCCGATCACTTGCCACAGCCGGACGGGCCGGCGCATGTGAACGAGCCAGGTCTGCAGATATCCCTTGTACCAACGGGAGCGCTGCCGAACCCAGTTGATGGGATCACTGTTGGCCTCCTCGAGCGTGGTCGAGTCGAGAACCGCGGTGGAGTAGCCCGATTCGGCGATACGGACACCGAGATCGGCGTCCTCGGTGACGTTGTACGGATCCCACGCGCCGATCTCGTCGAAGACCGACCGGCGGATGTGGTTGGAGGTGCCACCGAGTGGAATGGGCGACCGGGACCGCATCAATCCGGGCAGGACGAAGTTGAACCAGAGTGCGTAATCGGCTGTGAACCATCCGGTCAGCAGATTCTGGGTTCCGTTGTGGAAGGCAAGTTTCGCCTGCACACATGCCACCTCGTCGCCGAGACGATCGAAGACGACCACGACCCGCCGCAATTGCAACGGCTCGGGAAGGTCCTCGGCGTCGAAGATCGTGACGATCTCCCCGGTGGTGAAGTGCAGACCGTAATTGCACGCCTTCGGTTTCGTCCTCGGGTCGGCCGCCGGCACGAGCAGGATCTCGACGCTCTCCCCGAGTCCGGCCTTCTCCGCCGCCTCGATCGTGACGGCGTCGTCCTCCTCGAGCAGCAGCAGCACCTGGAGTTTGTCGGCCGGATAGTCGAGTGCGGCCATGGCGGCGAGCAGATCACCGACCACTTCCGGTTCGTTGTAGGCGGGCACGAGCACCGTGTACGGCGGGAGCTGGTCGTCGGTGAGTGCGCGGGCTTCCTCGTCGTCGACGATGAACTGCGCGTCGCGTGCCATGCCTCGGGTGAACAGCAACAACCGGTCGGCAAGGGTGGCGATGTAGCCCACGGTGCACAGCACGGTGAAAACGATCAGGGTGGGTCTGGTGGCCACGACCAGAGAAATCAGGAAGCCCGCGGCGAGCGCGAACCCGAGATATTTCTGCCACGGCACGAACGCGACGGACGCGGACGAGACCGGACTGCGCTCGCGGAGCCCGTGCACGGCCTCGTGCAGCGCCGCCTCCCGGTAGGCAGCGAACTCCTCGGTGCCCTCGGGGGGAACGTCGTGTCCCGAACCGACGTTCACGCTCCCTGCCATTGTGCCTCCACGAGTTCGCGACCGACGTCGATCAGCATGGACCTGTCCTTGAATTCGGGATCGGTGTCCTCGACGGTGCCGTTGCCGCGCAACAGCACTCGCATGAGAGTACGGACGTTCGCGACGGTGTTCGGCTCGGGTTGAGGGAACGGGGCGTCGAATTCGTGATTGTCCACGGTCAGCAGGCTCACCCGCTGCGCGACGTCCTCGCTCCGGGTCCACACGAAGCTGAGCATGCTCCAGGTCAGGAGCAGCTTGTCGTCCACGACGGTGAAGTACTCGGCGGTCACGCCGCGGCCCAGATCGACGTATTCCTTCGGGCTCACGCGCGACTTGCCGAGCTCGTACATCGATTCGGAGGGGTAGACCGCGAACGAGCCGACCCGGCGAACCTGCAGCGTCTGCACGGCGATGGTGCGGGGACGCAGGAGCCGATCCCATTCCGGGTTCGGTTCCTCCGCCCGGATCATCTGCCGGCGCAGCACCGAGTTCTGCCGGAAATAGGCCCGCGGCCAGTCGTAGTCGACGGACGACAACTGCACCCAGCCGGGTGGGACGATCTGAGTGGTGCTGCCCGAATAGGGCGGCCCCACCGACACGGGTGTCAGCCGCTGATCGGGTAGCGGCACGAACGCAGCAAGCAACGCCGCCACCGATACACACAGTGCTCCCCGTGCAGCCTGGGATGCCGACACCGGATTCCGCGGCAGGGTACGAGGCGCGAGCCCGCGGAATGTCCACAGATAGGCACCGGAGCCCACCGTCACCGTCGACACCAGCGCCGGAACGTACTGATCCACGGCGATGGGAGCGTCCGGCCACCGCCGGTCGATCACGACGAGGACGACGAGACCGACCACGAAGGTCGCGGTGCCGTACCTGAACCCTCGCCATCGGTTGCGCCGCACCGCGAGTCCGATCGCGGAGGCGGCCAGCACGAGGGTGACCGCGCCTGCGACGAACTTCGTCCCGCCGAGTTCGACGAGCACGATCCGGTACACGATCGGCGAGCTCAGGAAGAGCATCATCCATGCTTCCCAGTACGCGGCGGTCACTCGCAGGCCGAACAGCGCGACGCATGCGCCGCACACGAACACCCATGCGGCGAGCACGTCGAGGTGCATGGCCTGATAGTTCGTCGCGTACCGCGGCATCAGCAATGCCTTGATCGCCAGGGCGATCAGTAGCAGCAGGACGGACGTGATGATGTCGGTCTGACGGTCGTGGATGGGCAGCTCGTTCCGCCGGCGGCGCGTGACGCCGAGCGCGACCACTGCGACGAGTGGCGGCACGATCAGGACGTAGCCGCCCGTGGTACTCGCGCGGATCTCGTCGATCAGCTGCAGCCAGGTGGAGTGGAAGGCGATCAGGGTCGCGGCGACGATCACGATCCACCGGATCGTGGTGTCCCGCAGCCCTCGGGTGAATAACCGCTCGGTGAAGGCGGGTCGTTCGAGCGTTGCGGTCATCGTGTTCACCGTGACTGCGCGCCGCGACGGCGTGAGAGCACCCATGCTGCGGCGCCCACCGCACCGGCGACGAGCAGGGCCACGCCCGCGATCACCACCGTCGTCACCGTGCTGTCCGATCCCGGTACCGGCTCGCTGCCGTCGCCCTGAGCACCGGCCTCGGTGAGAGCGATCGGATCCCGGTCGGGGGCGGTGAACAGTACGCTGCCCTGGAGCTCGAACCAGCGACCGGGTTCGGCGGCGAGCCACGCGAGGGTCCGGTCGAGTTCCTCGGGCACGCCGGTGGAGGTGGCGACGAGCACGGTACGCCCACCGTCCCGCACGACCTGCAGCGACGCGAAGTCCACCTCGGTTCCGAAGGTGAGGCTGGTGCTCTCACCGGTGGCGTTGCGCACCTCGAACCGGCGGTCCTCGGTGCGGACGAGCGGCAGCTTCGACTGCAGTTGCTCGGGCATGACGCCGTTCGCCGAGACGACGAGAGCGGGGGCCGTCGAGGCCAGCGCTTCGTCGATCGAGACCCATTCCGGGTCGAGGGGACGGGTCGTGAGCGACTGGAGTCCTGCGACGAGTTCGACCGCGCGTGCGACGTCGATCAGGGTGCGGTCCGCGGTGGTGACGTTCATCTGCGGCATCAGGCTCTGCGGGACGGACGGGAAACCGACGGGGGCGGGCGGATCGGCGAGGGTGCTCGAGACACGACTGTTGCCGTCGATACTCAGGGCGACGGGTTGCTGGAGGCCGCAGTGCTGCTGCGCACCGGTGGTGCGGAGCGCGACGGTGACATCGGTGAGCCGCCCGAGGGACGAGTTCGGGAGGGTGACGACGCGGTCGATGACGCCGCTCGCGTCGGCTGCCCACGCGTCGAGCTGAACGTCCCCGGCGGTGACGGTGATCAGCCCGCCCTGATTGTCGGGGAGCGGGGTGTAGGACCCCTTCAGGTCGATGCTCACGTCGCGGACCGGACGGCCGAATTCCGCCTGGTCGAGGAAGAGATGCACCTCGGCGGCGCCGAGTCCGCTCACCTCGAGGTCGGTGACCCTTAGATCGGACAGGGTGGTCGACTCGGGTGGGAGCATCGGGGAGATCCCGGCCGAGCCGGCGGCGACATCGGAGCCCACGGCGAGGCCGGACAGCGACCCGGTGACCATGCGGCCCTGGTCGAGCAGGGTGCCGGAGTCGCCGCGGATGTACAGGGCGGGTGGTCCTCCGGGCACGGCGCCGAGCTCCATGCCCGTCTCTCCGCCTTCGCGGACGACGATCTGCCGGACGAACGGGCTGTCCGCAGCCGGCGGAATGCCGTTCGGTGGCAGTTCGCGTACGTCCACCGGCACCTGCCGCCCGGAATAGCGCGCCGTCACGGCTGCGGCGAGATCGAGCGTGAGAGTCGCCTCGGCGTCCGTGGGTCCTTCGGTCAGATACAGTTCGAGACGGTCGAGGACAGGTGGCAGATAGTCGGCGACCACCGCCGGGATCGTCGGGATTCCGGCGTAACGGATCACGCCGTCGCGCAATCGCACCGACTCGGAGGTCCAGTCCTCCGGACAGATGTTGTCGACGGCGGTCAGATTCAGATCGAGTGAGATCACGGCGACGTCGTCGTCCACGACGGCACCGGTGAGAGGGATCGACAGGGGTACGAGGTCACCGCCGGGCGGTAGCTCGACCCGGGTGAGCAACCGGCCGTCGGACTCGACGTCGAGCCATCCCCGCGCCACGTTCGCCGGGAGCTGCGCGGTGGTGTCCAGCGCCGCAGGAGTCAGCCCGTCCGGCACGGGAACGGTGAGGGTGACGGTGTCGGAATGGCCACGGAAATCGACGCTCGGTCCGAATCCGAGAGTGCGCGCCGGAAAGCTCACTTCGCCCGTCCCGGCGAGCGACGGAGCAGGATATTCCTGTGCGGAAGCGGTAAAAGGGTTCGCGCACAACAGGATCGACGCCAAGAGGGTCGCGGGAATTCTGCGCCGAAGGTTGGGGCCGGAACGAAGAAAAGTCACTCGTCCAACTTATTCAGAGTGATCATGATCTTGTTGCAGATACTCGGAGCATCCGTCGGGTTGTTGCCTTCTTGTAACGAAATTGTGGGGGACCTCGATCCCCACGCAGTACGCGAATCGGGCGAAACGGAGATGTGCAAGTGCGGCAACCTCTGCGGGCGTTGTTCGTCAACGAGAACATCGGTGGGCACGCAACGGTCCATCACTCGCTGCGGCGGGCGTTCGCCGAACGCGACGATCTCGTCGTCGAGTTCCTCGACGCCGACGGACCCGGACTCGGCGGGAAGATCCTGCGGGCGCCGGTCCCGGTCCTCGGGCGGCTCGATCTCGATCTGCAGGCTCTGCGCGGGCAACTCGTCCATTCCCGGGGGTTGCGGCGCCGCGTCGACGAACGACTGGCCCGCGGCGATATCGACGTCCTGCACGTGTACACGCAGAACTGCATGCTCGGCTCGGCCGACCTGGTGGCCTCGTATCCCACCGTCGTCACCACCGACAGCACCAACGAGCTCAACGCCTACCTGCTCCCGTACCGCGCGCCGACCCGCTTCACTTCGCTCGCGGTGCGTGCCGCGGCGCGTTTCGAGCGACCGGTACTCGACGCGGCCACGACCGTGGTCGCCAACGGCCGGCGCACCGCGTCGTCGTTGACAGGACCGGTCTACGGGCTGCCCGAGGAGAAGGTGGTGACGATGGCGCCGGGTATCTGGTCGCCCTTCCTCACGGGGGAGCGGCGCGTGCCCGATCGCTCGGACCACTCGCGGCCCTCGATCGTCTTCGTCGGTACGAGCATGGAACGCAAGGGCGGCAACACCCTCCTGCGACTGCATCAGCAGTATCTGCGGCAGGTCTGCGATCTGGTTCTCGTCACGCACGATCGCGTTCCGGATCTGCCGGGAGTACAGGTCGTGAACGACCTCGTCAGCGGCGACGACCGGTTGTGGGACATCCTCGCCGCCGCGGATCTGATGTGTTTCCCCTCGGGAATGGACCAGGCACCCAACGTGATTCTCGAAGCCGGTGCGGCTGGACTCCCCGTCGTCGCCTCGACGGTGGGGGCGATTCCGGAGATGGTCGTCGATGGTGAGACCGGCCTTCTCGTCGAGCACGGCGACGACGACGCGCTCCTCGCTGCGCTGCGCTTGCTGCTCGCAGACGGTGTCCGCCGCCGGGAGATGGGGGTCGCAGCACACGCGCGGATCGCGGAGTCGTTCGATATCCGCACCACCGCCGCGCGGCTGACCGACCTGCTGTACCGAGTGCACCGGACGGTCGCCCCGCGGTGAATGGTTCGCTGTTGTTCGTCGGCCACACGGGACAGCGTTCGGGTGCCGAGAAGGTCATGCTCGCGCTCGTGGACGTCGCACTCGCACAGGGCCTGCGGGTCTGCGTGGCGTGCCCGGACGGGCCGCTCGCCGACGCGCTGCCGGCCGGCTGCGCGCACGTCAGGATGCCGAGGCTGGGGATGTGGGGGCAAACCGGTCTCGGCCGGCTCGCCGGGCTCGTGAGCCTGCCGTTCCGATGGCTGGCGGGAGGTGTGCGGATTCGCCGCGAGCTCGCCCGCCGGCCGGCCCGGGTGGTCTGCAACTCGCTGTTCGCGCTGCCGTCGGTGCGGCTCGCGGTGGCGGGCGCGCCACGATGCGATCGCGTCTCGTGGCTGGTGCACGACACCCTGTCGTCCCGGAAGCAGCGTCTCGTCGCATGGCTGGGCAGGGCCGCGGTGATGGAGGCGGTCGCGGTCTCCGGGGCCACGGCCGTCCCCGTCCGTGAATGCGGATACTCCGTGGTCGTCGCACCGAACGGTGTCCCGATCCCGGCAGCTCCGCCCGCGGAGGTGCGGAGGGCGGTCCCGCTGCCGCGGGTGGGCATCCTCGCCTCGGTGACGGAGTGGAAAGGGCATCGGGTCCTGCTGGAGGCCGTCGCGGAGATTCCCGATCTCCACCTCGACGTGGCGGGAGTGCCGTTCCCCGGAGACGAACCCTTTCTCGACGAACTGAAACGTCGTGCGGATCGTCCCGATCTGCGTGGGCGGGTCTCGTTCCTCGGCTCGGTCGATCCCGCGGATGTCTTCGCCGTCTGGGACGTGATGGTCTCGGCCAGTACGTCGCCCGAGGCCGGGCCCCTGGGGGTGCTCGAAGCGATGGCGCACGGGGTGCCCGTCGTGGGAACCGATCACGGCGGCACCGCGGAATATCTGGCCGGCGGAGCAGGCGTGCTGGTGCCTCCGGGAGACGCGAAAGCCCTGGTAGAGGCGCTGCGGCGGATCCTCGCCGAACCCGCCTTGCGAGAGGGGACCGTCGCTTCTGCCCGTCGCAGAGTGGAGGAGCATCACGATATCGGCGTGACACTTCCGGCGATGGCGAGGGCGCTGGGGATGTCCGAAACGCCGTTGTGAGTCATCCTCGAGTAGTGCATTCGCAACCATGTTGTGATCTCGCATGTTTGGTGTCGGCGGAGGATTCGCGCACACTGTGAGCCATGTGGGTGTGGATCGCATCGGCTCTGGCAGCGTGGCTGGGCCTCTCGGCTCTCGGCGCGCTCGTGCTCGGGCGGTTCCTGTACGTCGCCGAGACCGAGGAAGAACTCGTCGAGGCGCAGCGCGAGCAGCGCGATTCCGCGAATCCTCCGGTGACGTCCTGACACGCCGGGACGGACTTGTCGCGGTACTCGCGAGTAACCGAACCGTCTGATTAGACTCGGCTCCGCGTCGTCCTCCTGTCCCCCCTGTGAGGGCGACTGCACAGACCGGTCACCCCCATCATCGGTCTGTGCCGAAGCCCCGGCCGATCCACCACCACGATTGCCGGGGCTTCACCCTTTCCGGAGGCCGGGATGTTCGTGGTCCGACGGATCGATATTCTTCGCCCATGACGGAGCAGGCTCCCCGCGTGGCGATCACCTACTGCACGCAGTGCCGCTGGTTGCTGCGTGCGGCCTGGATGGCCCAGGAATTGCTGAACACCTTCGGTACCGCCCTCGGGGAGGTGGCGCTCGTCCCCGGGACCGGCGGAGTGTTCCGAATCGACGTGAACGAGACGTCAGTGTGGGATCGGCAGAGGGACAAGGGTTTCCCGGAAATATCGACGCTGAAGCAGCGTGTACGCGACATCGTCGATCCCGGCCGTGACCTCGGGCACGTGGATCGGACGTCTCCGTAGCGCCGGCCATCTCGCCGCGACAGCACCGAGACCTCACGGTAACGTCCTCGTATACGTGCCCGCGACTACGCGAGTCGGGCGCGATCGACGGTGTGCCGCCCGAAAGCGGCCGCCGACATCGAAGTACGGGGAGGAAAATCGATGAATTCTGTTGTGAAGAAGGCTGCCGTCGCGGCGTCGGGTGCCGCCTTGCTGGCACTCGCCGTTCCCGGCGTCTCGTCCGCTGCGGGTCCGAGCGTGTCGGTGAAGGCGGAGAACGGCGCCGTCGTCGTCGACTTCGACCTGTCCCGGGCCGACGTCGATCTCGGCGTCACCTGTGTCACCTACGTTCTGAAGCCCGGCACCGTGGACACCGCCGATCCGTCGGGCCGGATCGACAATCAGCCCGCGGGCTCGAGTTTCTCGGTGCGTAACACGAGCACCTCGAGCGCGCTCTACGTGAACAACGGCGCACCGTCCCAGGCCGGTCCGCAGGCGATCACCGACGGCACCTACAAGGTGTTCTGGGGTTGCCAGGACGCGTCCGGCAAGCAGTACGAGAACATCTTCGACGCATCGGGCCGCCCCTTCACCGGTGGTATTCCCGTGACGGTCGGCAACGGCGGCGGTGCAGCACCGCAGGCGAAGCCGGCCCCGGCGCCGCAGGCGAAGCCGGCCCCGGCGCCGGAGTCCGGCGAGGTGCCTCCGGCCCCCGAGACCGCACCCGCGCCGGTCGATCCGCTCCAGTTCGTGATCAAGTTCCTGCGCGATCTGATCGGCAACCCGTCCTGATCCACGGAATTCGGGACATCGGCGGCACCCGGACGGGCGCCGCCGATGTGTTCTCTGCGGCGAGCGTGTAGGGATACAGCCGGGAGTCCGTGCAGCAGGAAGGAGGGGCGCGTGGAGATCGTCTCCGAGAAGAGAGCTTTCGCGTCACCGGGAGACATACGCCGTGCCTACGGCGCGAGCATGCGTGCCCTGACGTCCGCGGGTGGTTACGACGAGGGGGAAGGCTGGTGGGTGGGTATCACCGGTGCGCCCGATCCCGACTACAACCTCGCACTCGTGCACGACGGTGACGTCGCCGCCCATGCGGAACACGTCTACGAGGTGCTGACCGACGCCGGGCACCCCTCCATCATCCTGCTCGCCGGGCACGGTCTCGGTGCCGCGCAGGTCCTGGCCGATCACGGCTGGGTGTGTGCGGGTTCGCTGGACCTGACCTGTCTCGACGCCCACGATGCGCCGGTCGACCCTCGGTTCCGGACACTCGGCGGAGCCGAAATGGCGCAGGCCCGGGAACTCGCTTCCGGAGCGTTCGGCATCGTTCCCGGTACCGCCGCCGTCGCCTACGCGGATGCCGTCGCGCGGACACCCGGTGCCGCCGTGGTCGGCATCGTCGACGACGGACAGTTGCAGTGCTGCACGCTGCTACTGGACAGCGGGCCGATCCGGACGGTGTGGTCGCTCGGAACCCGCGCCGGGCGGCAGCGCCGCGGATACGCGAACAGTCTGATCCGGGCGGGTGCCGCACACACCTACGCGCAGCGTGGACCGGTGACCATGTGCGGGCTGACGCGGCCGCGGGTCACGCCCCTCTATCTCGCTGCGGGGGCGCGTGTCGCGGAAACCTGGCAGATGTGGTCGCGACCGCGCTGGCTCCTCGGAAGCTGACACGGGCCGCCGGGGTAACGTTTGCCCGATTCGTCGCGACACACTGGCGACGTGCCCTGTCCGGGCGGCAGCGAAAGGCCTGTGCAACGTGTCCGAACGAAGCATCCGCGATGCAGAACTGCGTCGTGAGCTCGGTGTTCCACCGACCGTCGATCTCGTGGGGCATGCCCGCGATCTCGCCCGGGTCGCCGTGCCCGCCGCCCTCGTCGCCGCGGTCGCCGCGGTCGCGGTGTTCTTCGTCCGCGACAGCGGTCCCGGGGTGTACGAATCGTCGCTCGTCGCCGAGATCCGCACGACCTCGTCGGTCTCCGGCTCGGATGCGACGCTCGGGCAGCTCATCGCCCCCTATGTGGCGCTCTCCCAGGATTCCGCCGTGGTCGCCGCGGTGGCTGCCGAGACGAACACCGATCCTGCGGAACTCCCATCGAGTATCGACGTCGGATACGGTTCGTCGCCGACCCTGCTCACAGTGACCGCGCGTGCCGATTCTCAGGAGGGCGCCGACCGCCTCGCGCAGGTCGTCGTCACCGGACTCGACCGTGCGCAGACCGATCGCAATCGGGCGGCGCGCGATGCGCGTGTCGCCGAACTCGACGCCGTCGTCGCCGGTCTGCGCGCCGACCTCGCTGCGAGTGCCACGGGCGACGAGCAGGGTGGGCCCGACCCCGTACTGCAGGCCGAACTCGACGCGCGCCTCGAACAGCTCCGGCAGGCACGCTCGGATACGAACCTCGAATATCTGCAGGTGCTGTCGGCGCCGAGCGGCAGCGGTGTCAAGGTGTCCCCGCAACCAGGCGTCGAGGCCGGGGTTACCTTCCTCGCGCTGTTCGTGGTCGTCGCCGAACTGCTGGTCGCACTGAACGGGCGCTTCGGCACGACCACCAGCGCCGCCTGGGCGAGGCGGACCGCACGCCGTCATCGTTCCGCCGTGCAGATCGAGCAGGACGACCGGACGACGCTTCCGCTCGACACCGTCGTGATGATGCAGCAGCGCGCCTCGCTCGGCGCCTCGATCCTGCTCCTCCACGGGGCGGGGGTCGTGATCGAGCGAGACGCGTTCGGTGAGGTCGGCGACCGGATCGTGTGCTGCGGTCTGGGTGAGCAGTGGTGGACCGGGGTGCGCACCGAGGGTCTGGCGCTCGCGGTGATCGTCGTGCGTGCCGAGGCCGAGGAGCGAGCGGAGGTCGACGACACGCTGCGGGCCCTGGCGGAGATCGAGGTGGCGACCCGTCTCGTCGTTCTCGGTGCCGGACGCGAACTCGTGCCGGTTCTTCCTCGTCGCAGCCGAACGAGCGCGCCCGCGAATCCACCGGCGGCTCCCGAATCCACGGCAGTTCCCGAACCCGCACCGGCTCCCGCGCCCCGCCCTGACCCCCTGCCCGACGATCGGCATCGGGTTCCGGAACCCGTTCCCTCGCAGCCCGAGTCGCTGTTCGTGCCACCACAGGACCGCTCGTATTCCGGCTACCGCTACGACGACGGATACGACTACGGCTACGACGAATACCACCGGCATCCGGAGGGCTCTCCCCGCGGGTGAGCTTTCCGCCCGATTTGAAGCCTCGCGCCCACGCGCTATAGTGATGGCGGTCACGTCAGGGGATGGATGTGGCCTGCGCAGCCGAGCACATCGGCGTCACGACGAGGGAAACATATTGTCTACCTGCATTGCCGGCACCCCGCAGCACAGCACCGCGACGCCGGGAAGCACCGAATGGATCAAGGCTCATCTCGCCCGCATGGACGACGATGCGCACTCCGTACCGTCCGTCGAGAATGCCCAGGAAAGTGTCGTCGAAGCACAGCGTTGACCTCCTGCGAGTGCCCGAAGTCTCCGCACGGATCCGGTGTCCGCGCACGCGCGCGGCGCCCTGTGTGCGCTCGGCGGAGGCTTCGACGACAATGGGGCGGGCGACTGCCGTGGCCCGGTGACGAGAGGAGCGAGACATGAGGGATCTGTTCAGGGGGCAACTCGACGAACTGGTCGAACGCCTGGGCGAACTCGCCGCTCTTGCCGGTGAAGGTCTCGAACTGGCCACTCGCGCGTTGTTCGAGACCGATCTCGATGCGGCGCAGGCCGCGCTGGATCTCGACACGCGGATCGCCGAACTCGACACCGACTGTTCCGAACGCGCGGTGCGGATCCTCGCCCTGCAGGGCCCGGTGGCTGCCGACCTGCGGCTGGTCTTCTCCGCCGTGCGCATCACGGGCGATCTCACCCGCATGGGCGAACTGACGCTGCACATCGCTCGCGCCGTCCGGCGCCGTCACCCCGAGCCGCTCGTATCCGACCTGCTGCGCGACGATCTTCGTCGCATGGCCGATCTCGCGGCGTGCATCATCGAGATCCTGCGCGGTGCCTTCGCCGACTTCGACCTCGAGACGATCACGGGCATCCACAACTTCGAGAACGAACTCGACACGGTGCACTCCCGGGTGCTGACGCTGCTCGAAGGCCCGGACTGGGACGGCGGAATCCCGACGGCAGTCGACATCGCGCTCGTCGCGCGTTTCTTCGGGCGCTTCGGCGACCAGGCGGTCGACGTCGCCGACAGGTTGATCTTCTTCGTCACCGGCCAGCGCCCGGCTGCCTGAATTTTCACCGCGCGCACCGGCGCGAAGCGTGCCATTCTCTCCTCATGGCCAGCGACGAGAATGTCTCGGTCGGCGGTACGGGGGTCGCGGGGTTCGACGACCTCGACGTCGACGTCCTGTCGGCGCGGTGCGGTGCCAAATGGGCACGTGCGGTCGCCGAGGGGCTGATCCCCGCATGGGTCGCCGACATGGACTTCCCGGTCGCCCCTCCGATCGCGGAGGCGCTGCACCGGCTGATCGACCGCAGCGATCTCGGATACCCGGACTGGTCCCACGGCACGCCGCTGCGTGAGGAGTTCGCGCACCGTATGCGCGAGCGTTACGGCTGGGAGCCCGATCCCGGTGCTGTCCGCGAGCAGACCGATCTCATCCAGGCATTCCAGATCGTCCTGCGCCTGAGTGTCACGCGAGGCGACGCAGTGGCGATCCAGACGCCGAACTATCCGCCCTTCCTGGCCTCCGTGCGCCGAATGGGTTTGCAGCAGATCGATTTTCCTTTCGTCGACCGCGGTGACGGCTGGGTGCCGGATTTCGAGGCGTTCGAACCGGTCGTGGCCAGGCGCCGCCCGCGTGTCCTGGTGCTCGTGAATCCGCACAATCCCACCGGGCGGGTGCACACGCGCGAGGAACTCGAACGGATCGCCGACATCGCCGAACGTTTCGACATGCTCGTCGTCAGCGACGAGATCCACGCCGAGTTGATCCACGAACCACACCGGCACATCCCGTTCGCCTCGCTCGGGCCGGAGATCGCGGCGCGCACGGTGACCCTCACCTCTGCGAGCAAGGCGTTCAATCTTGCCGGTTTGCGTTGCGCGGTGGTGCACTACGGGTCGTCGGTGCTGCTGCGGCGACGCGACGCCGAACCGTTCGATCTCTACGGCACGGTCTCGGCCCCGGGAGTGATCGCCACGCTCGCGGCGTGGCGCGAGGGCGACGCATGGCAACGCGACCTGCTCCGCGTTCTCGACCGGAACCGCAGACGCGTGGACGAGGTTCTGCGCGAACGGATCCCGGCGGCGAGACACCACCTCCCGCAGGGAACCTATCTGACCTGGGTCGACACCGGCCCTCTCGGAATCGACGATCCGGTGTCGGTGGTGGGGGAGCGGGGGAAGATCCTCGTCGACGGTGGGGTGCGGTTCGGCTCCGGCGCCGGCAGTTTCCTGCGCATCAACTTCGCGACCTCGGCGTCGATCCTCGAGCGGATCCTCGACGGGGTCACCGACGCACTCGTCTCCTGACCGCTACCACACCGCGTCCACCGGAGCGGTGACGTCGAGAAGGCCGTCCACGGTGGGACACGCCGTGGCAGCAGCGACCACCGCGTGGGAGGGCTTCGCCGAGAAGTTCTGCTGGAGCAACCCGAAGTTCTGTTCGACATCGCCCCGATTCGTCCCGCGGTCGCGCATCGAGTAGACGAACACCTTCTGCACCCAGCCGAGCCGGCGTGCCTCCGCGATACCGTCGGCGATGATGTCCGCCTGACGCTGCGCGCTCACCGCGTTCGACGCGGTTCCGGTCGGGGCACCGAACTCCGTGGCCCAGATCGGCGTGTCGCCGTCGCCGTAGCGCACCATGATGTCGCGCATCGATCGCATGCGGTAGAAGGTGTTCCAGCTCTGCGTGCTCGCATCCGACGGCAGCGCCGGATAACTGTAGGGGTGGACGGACAGGATGTCGAAGTACCGGTGCGCCCCGCGCGCATAGAGCTGTTCCACGTAGGTGACCGGTGAGATGTTCGTCCCGTCGTCCACGGCGGGGGCGAGTCCGCCGTTGAGGATTCGCGCGCCGGGTTGCACGGCCTTGATCGCCGGCGCCGCAGCGGCCAGCAGTTCGACGTACGCGCCGATATCGGCGCGTGGCCGGAAGAAACTCGTCAGGTTCGGCTCGTTCCATATCTCCCAGTGGTGCACGCGGGTCGCATAACGCGTCGCCGCCTGCCGGGCGAAGGTGGCGAATGCCGCCGGGTCGGCCGGATATCCGTGGGTGTCGGAGCCACCGGCGACCCGCGCCCAGGCCGGGGTGTACGCGACGATGCCGAGCACCTCGAGGCCGCGTGCGCGGGCTCGGTCCACCACACGATCCGGTACCGACCAGTTCTGTTGCCCGCGGTGCGGTTCGACCACCGACCAGTCGACGTCCACGCGCAGCCACCGGGCACCCACCGCGCGGACGGCATCGAGTTCGCGGTCGAGTTCCGCATCCGGCAGGTACATCAGCGGCGCCCCGGCTGCGATGCCGATGTCGTCGGACGCGCACGTGACCGGCGGAGGGGCTTGCGTCGGTGGAGCGCACGCCGCCAGCACTGCGAGGGAAGACGAGACAACGGCGGACAATGCGGCGCGCACGAGACGACCCATCGACCCTCCTGTTCTGGGATCCGGACTGTTCCGGGCTTCGGTCGTAACGCTGCGCCCCCGGTCCGCGATCTTCCCGGTGGAGCGAGCGGCGGACCGGCGCCGCGGATCCACTGTATCGAGGGGACGTTCGGAAGATGCCACATTCGCGGACCGAAGGCTCCGGTGTGTACGCACCGTGAGTTTTGCGATCCACGACGAGGTCTCGGCCGCGCGGATGGTCGAGGAGTGGGACGACCTCGCAGAAGGACTGTCTCAGCGCGTCGCGACCCGGCCGTCCTACGCGCTGGCCTGGAACCGGGTGGGGCGCGGGCGGACGGCGGTGTGCACGATCCGGCGCCACGGCCGGCTCGTCGGACTCGCGCCCGTACATGCCCGCACTCGTTTCGGCGTCACCGCCCTGCGCCTGCCGGCGCACGGTCTCGGCACCATCGGATCCTTCCTTGCGACCGACGAGGCCGCCCTCGGTGATCTGCTCGACGGGATCGCCGATCGGAACATGGCCCTGCAACTCGACCACGTCGACCTGACCGACCCGCTTCTCGCGATGCTGCGCGCCTCGCCGCGGTGGAGCGTCGACGTGGTCGCCACGGAGCAGTGCCTGACCATCGACCTCGCCACCGGGCAGGGAGCGGAGTCGCTGCGCGGCAGGCGAACACTCAAGACGCTGTCCCGGCTCGAGCGAGCACTGGAACGGGCGGGAACCCCCGCCACCGTCGAAGTGGTGTGCGAGCCGGACCATCTCGCGCAGCGGTGGCCCGACATCGTCGCGGTCGCCGCGGCGGCCGACGAACACAGCGGACGCGACGACTTCTGCGCTCCGCCCCTGGCGTCCTTCAGCAGACCACTGCTCGACGCCGAAGCGCGCGCCGGCAGATTGCTCGTCGTCGGCCTGCTCGTCGGCGGCCGATGGTCCGCGCACGAGATCATGTTCCGTACCGGCTCGACCGCCGAGATGTGGATGGCCCGATTCCATCCCGACGTGCGCCGCTTCCAGCCGGGGCAGTTGCTGCAACGCCGCCTCGCCGACCGGCACGACCATCTCGGCGTCGAACGGTTCGACTATCTCTTCGGCACATCGGAATTCAAGTCGCAGTGGGCGAACGGCGGATACCGGGTGGGTTCGGTCGTCGCCGTTCCCGCCTCGAGGCCGCACCACCGCTGGACCCTGCGTGCCGCCGACTGCGCCGCCGATCTCGTGCGTCCCCTTCGTACTGCGGCACTCGGCGCACTCACGCCGGGCCGTTCGTGATCAGAGGCAGCCGGGGGTGCTCGCGGCCGTGCGCAGCACGTCCCAGGCGGGTTTCTGCGACCCGTCGTACGTGGCGACCCCGAAGTTCTGCTCGCGATCGGACACGTCGGTTCCCCGGTCGAGGAGGCTGTAGACGAACAGCTTGTCGACGAATCCGAGCGCACGCTGTTCGGTGATGCCGTCGCGCAGGATGTCCGCCTGGTCGGTGAACCCCACCGCGTCTGCGCCCGTCCCGGTCGGTGCCCCGAACTCCGTTGCCCAGATCGGCTTGTCGGAGTCGCCCCCGTCGACCATGACGGTCCGCATCTCACGCATGCGGTAGAAGGAGTTCCAGTCGGAGGTCGACTCGTCGGACGGCAGCGCCGGGTAGCTGTAGGGGTGCATGCCGACGACGTCGAAGGTCGACGAGACCCCCTGTGCGTACAACTCGGTGAGGAAGGTCGTGGGCGCGATGTCCGAGCCGTCGTCGACCGCGGGGGACAGACCGCCGGTCACGATCACGGCTGCCGGGTCCACGTTGCGGATCGCGTCCGACGCCGCGACGAGCAGGTCGGCGTAGGCGCGGACGTCGGGGCGTGGAGTGAAGAAGACGGTCGAATTCGGTTCGTTCCAGATCTCCCAGTGCGCGATGCTTCCGGAATAGCGTTCGGCGACGTCGCCGGCGAAGCGGCCGAATTCGCCCGGGTCCGCCGGCATGCCGTGGGTGTCGTCGATATCGGCGTCCGCCGTCCGTGCCCACCGGGGCGTGTGGGTGAGCAAGCCCAGTATCTGCAGGTCGTGCGAGTCCGCCGCGGAGATCACGCGGTCGGTTCCACTCCAGTCGAAGCGTCCCCGGGCGGGCTCGACGATGGACCAGTCGATGTCGAACCGGACCCAGCCGGCACCGCTCTCGGCGACCGCCGACATGTAGGTGTCGAGCTCGGAGTCGGCGAGGCCGTCCAGACCGGAGCCGGTCGCGATCCCCAGACTGCTGCCGGTCAGATCGGTGCGGCACTCGGGGGGTTCGGCGCTCTGCGTGCACGACAGGGCGAACACACCGACAAGGGCAAGGACGGCACGCAACGGCATGGACCGCGAGACACGGCGCGGCACCGACCGCGAAAAGAACACTGCAACCTCAACGGGACTTGACCAGACCGACGAGGCCGAGCCCGCCGGTGATGGGAAGGATATGGGTTCCGGCCAGAACACAGACGGCTGCGAGGACGGCAGTGACGGGCCAGGGAAGATCGTAGCGGTCGGCGAACAGCGACATCCACACGGCCACCGCAACACCGAGCATCGCGATGGCGACGGTCTGGGCGAAGGGGAACAGGCGGCCGATCCGCACTGTCCGAGCGACCACGATCCAGATCGCGACGAGCAGCACCGCCTCGGTCAGCACGGTCGCCAGCGCCGCGCCCTGGAACGACATGCGCGGGATGAGTACGAGATTCGCCCCGACATTCGCGGCGAGAGCGGCGAGAGCGACCCACGGATACACCCGGTGCCGTCCCGTCGCGATGAGCACCATCAGACCGAGTTCGGTGAGCATCGACAGTGCACTGCCGAGCACCAGCAGACGGGACGCGTCGGCCGCCTCGGCGAATCGCTCACCGTAGAGCAGCGACAGCACTCCGTCCGCGGAGGTCCAGAACGCCGCGGCGGCGGTCGCGCCGAGCACCGCGAGCAGCATGGCCGCCTCGCGGGTGCGACGGCGGAACTCGTCGCTCCGGGCCGGCCAGGTCGCGACCAGCAGGGTGGTCACGGGCCCGACAACGGTCGAGGAGACCATCGACAGCAGGTCGGCGAACTTGTATCCGACGGTGTACAGACCCACCGAGTCGAAGGTGTCCATCCGTCCGAGCATCAGCACGTCGATCTTCGACAACACGGTGAGCAGCGCGAATCCGATACTGAGCGGAATCGCCTCGACGAGCATCTCCCGCCAGCGCCACAACTGGGCGCGCGCGGCGGGCAAAGGGCCGGCCTTGCCTGCGCGGACCCCGCGGATCAGGATGCCCGCCCCGACGATCTCGTTGATCACGGCCGGCACGACGAGGACGAGCAGAACCGGATTCCACAGCACCGCTGCGATGGTGGCGATCAACTGCGCGAGCTGCCCGAACGTTTCCGCTACCGCCACCGACGCCATGCGCAGCCGGCTCTGGTACATCACCGCCAGGGCATTGTTGGGGGTCGCGATCACCACCACGAGTCCGGCGATCATCGTCGCGCGGACGACGTCGGAGGAGTACCCGAGCAGCAGCACGTACCCCACGGCGAGCGCGTAACCGAGCAGGCCGAGGAATCCGCGCAGCGCGATGAACGCGGTGGTGACGTACGAGACCTCCCACGGATTGCATTCGACGAGTTTGGCGAGCACCACGCGTCCCACGCCGAGATCGGTCACGACGGACAGCAATCCGAGCAGACCGAAGACGAAGGAGAACTTCCCGAAGTCGTCGGGAGCCAGTGCCCGGGCGACGATCATCGATCCGGCCCAGCCCATGGACGCGACGGCCAGGCGGCTGCCGAGCATCACCACGGTGTTCCGCCGCGCGGCGCGTCCGTCGAGTTCGGGGGCCCGGGGTTCGTGCAGGGTGCCGCCGGGATCGTGTGCCTTCGCGACGATCCGTTCCATCACGACGGTCTCGGCCATGCGGTCGGCCAGCGAATGCCTACCCATCCGGCGTCCTTGTCACAGGAGTAGGCCCGCGGTGCGGTAGGCGTCCACTGTGAGCTGCGCGGTGCGTGTCCACGTGTACCCGGCCACGACCGCCCGCCCATGTGCGCGCAGCGCTTCGGCGGTATCGGTGTCGTGGACGACCACCCGCAGGGCTGCGCTCCACGAATTCTCGTTGTGGTCGGTGACGAGCAACGCGCCGTCGTCGACCACGTCGGGTAGTGCGCCGACGGCACTCGTCACCACGGCGCCGCCGCAGGCCATCGCCTCGAGCGGCGGCAACCCGAATCCTTCGTAACGCGACGCGTAGGCCACGGCGCTCGCGGCGGCGTACAGCGCCGGCAGATGCGCGGTGGGCACGTAGCCGAGGCCGATCGCACCGGCCGGAGCGTCGGGGCCCGTGGATCCGGCGCCGGCGAGCACGAGCGGTATGTCGAGAGCACGACACGCGTTCGCGACGAGCGCGACGTCCTTGCGGGGTTCGACGGTGCCGACCTGCAGGACGAACCGATCGGGAAGCCGGTAGGCCTCACGGATGTCGCGCACCTCGTCGGCGGTCGGCGGCGTGGCCCAGCTCGCGGGGGCGAGCGGGGTGACCACGGCGTCGCGTCCGCACAGTGCATGGATCCGTTCGGCGGTGAAGTCGGAGACCGCGACGAGTACGTCCGCCCGGCGCATGGCATCCCGCAGCAGCAACCGTTCTCCTGCCGCGCGGCGGCGGTCGAAGGCCCACGGGGTGTCGAACACCGCCAGATCGTGGAATGTCGACACGGTGGGTCCGGAACAGAGGACGGGAAGATCGACGTCGAGACTGTGGAACAGGTCGACTCCGAAGACGGGTGCCTTGGCGTGGAGCATGCGGCGTATCCCGTCGGCAACGGGGCGTACGAGTGGGGTGATGCCGTCGGGGAGCTCGCCGGCGGCGTCGCGCTGGACCGTCGCGCTCAGCGCGGAGTCGTGCAGCAGGGGATCGAGGGCGTTCAGCAGTTCGCGGACATAGGTCTGGACGCCGCTGCCGGACGGTCGGAGTGCGAGGGCGCCGAATCCGATGCGGTGACCGAGCTTCGTCGAGGTGACCAATGTTGCGTCAGTGCGCATCCGACAGTTCCTAACAGTAACCAGAAATAGACGTCGAGCGGGAAGATCTCGAGGTAGGTCGCCACGGTGGACGCGACCGCCGCCGCGACGATCGTGCCGCTCACCCCGAGTGCGAGGGCGGCATCCTGCCCGTTCATGATCCGCGACGCGCGCAGCGTCGAGACCGCGGCGCACACGAGGACCAGGACGAACAACCACAGACCGATCGGCCCGAGTTCCACGGCGAGTTTCATGTAGTAGTTGTCCGGCTGGTACGGCATGAATCCGAACTGGACCGCCGCCTGCAACGACAGCTCCGACAGCATCGGATTGCCGTCGTCGACCGCCTTCGCGGCCGCCGAGCCGGTCGCACCCAGTCCCTGTCCGAAGGGGTGCACCCACAGCGACGACAGTGTCTGCGACCATCCGTCGCCACGCTCGCCGAGGCTCGACGACGAGAACAACGGGGCCAGCACCGAGCTCGGTATCGTCAGCAGGAGGACTGGCGCGAGCGCGAGGGCGGCACCGAATCCGAGGAACAGGGCGCGGTACCGGTGGATGGCGAGCCACAACAGTGCCACGACGAGCCCGATGTAGCTCGCGCGCACGATCGTCACACCCATCCCGAGCAGCATGATCGGTACAGCACACAGGAACAGTGTGTTGCGGAGCCGGCGCGGATCGGCGAACGCGACCGCACAGCCCACGATCAGGCTGATCATGACGAACAGACCGAACGCGAAGGGTGTGGTGAAGGTGCTGAAGCTGCGCAGGATTCCACCGGTGATGCGGAGATGCTCGTCCCAGCGGTAGCCGAGCTCGGCGAGTCGCTCACCGCCGATCGCCTGTTGCGCGAGTCCGATCAGTGCGGTGAGAACCCCCGTGCCCATGAGGATCGTCACCAGGTGGTCGCGGTCGCGCGCGCCGAACGGTGCGCGCCAGAGGATCACCGGTATGACGAGATAGAAGAAGGTGATCTTGACGGCGGTGATCCCTGCGAGTCCCGAGGTGACCGCGGCCGAGCCGACACCGATCGCGGCCCAGGCGACCACGGCCGGCCACCACGGATAGGACGGCGCCGGAAGTCTGTCCCGGTAGGGGCTGACGAAGGTCGCGGCGAGGGTGAGCAGGAGCACGCCCTCCTTCCACGGTGACAGCGCTTCACCCCCGGGGACGATCACCAGCAGTCCGTGCAGCGGTGTGAGCGCGGCGACGAGCAACAACCCGCGCTGGGGGCGACGATGGAGCGCGGCGAACAACGCGAGCGCCGCGGGCACGGCGAGCAGCAGCAAGAACGGGGTCACGAGATGCGCTCGCTCGTCGCCGGATCGGGGGCGCGGATACCGAACTCGGCGAGCACGGTGGACGTGATCGCCGCACGGAGGAATTCGCGCCCGTCGCGCTGGTAGCCGCCGTGGTCGCCGACCGTCCCGGCGAGGATGCGGCCGGTGAAACCGCGACGCCGCAATCGGTCGAGGCTCTCGCTGCCGCGCTGGTAGAGGAACGAGCGATGATCCTGGGCCGACAGCACGACCGTGGTCGACACCTCCGCCCGGCGCAATGCTTCGAGCACCACCTCGGGCACCTGGGTCGCCCCGACTCTGCCGAGCATCAGCCACAGGTTGTACGGAAGGTACTTCTGCGCCCACGGCTTGATGCGGGCACGTAGCGGGAGGTCTTCGGCCGGGGCGTCCCCGGCGTTTCCGGGAGCGCCGGGTACGGGGGGACCGAGCATGGCCCGCAGCGACTTCCGTCGATGGGTGGACCACAGGATCATGTTGACCAGCACCGCGACGCGCGCGTGTCCGCGGATACCGACCCAGGATGCGTACCACGCACCGGAACACAGGCCGATCACGGCGAGATTCCGCGGGTCGATACCGAGCGCGGCGACGGCGTCGGCGGCGTCGCGGTCGGAAGTGTCGGAGTACAGCGGGGTGAGCGGGGTCCCGAGTGCCGTGCCGGTGTCGCCCACCCCGGTCCGGTCGAAACGCACCGAGGAGATGCCGTGCGTGGCGAGGCTGCGCGCGAGTTCGACCCACAGGCGACTCGGCCCGAGCCGATGTTCGTACGCGGTCCCGAAGAACAGCACCGTGGGACCGGAGGTGCCGGCTGCGCGCGTGTGCAGGGAGAACATGTCGTTCGGGCCGAGATACTCGATGTGTTCGTGGATCGGGATCCCGGTGCCGGTCGTCGCGACGACGGCGCGCTCACGGACGGGGAACCGCACTTCGCGGGTGCAGTTCGGCGCGGCGTCGGCGATCCAGTCGGCGATGCGGGCGAGCTGCCCGGCCGGGATGGTGGGGTGGAGCGCACTGGGGGTGGTGAACGCCTCGTGCCCGGCGAGCGGGAGTTCGTCGCCGCGGAGTGCGGCGGCGAGTGCGGACACCGCGGCGGTCTCGCGCGCCGCGGGCCGGGTCGCGAGCAGGGTCCGTACGCCGGCCAGGGACTGGGCGTCGATCCTCAGCGCCCGGAGCGAGTCGGCGGCCTCGGCGGCGAGCACGCCGCCGATGATCGATACCCGCGGATCGGCGGGATCGTCGGTGCCCTGGGTGACGTTGTAGAGAGCACGCTGTTCGCGCAGCAACACCCGGCCGGAGACGATCGGATCCCACAGCACCGCGGCGTCGACCGGTCCGCAGTCCGGCAGTGCCGTCGCTGCGAGCAGGGCTCCGGCCCGTAAGCCCACCACGGTGATGTGCGCTGCTCCGCTCGCACGGACGGCGTCCACCGCGGTGACGATGCTGCGTTGCCAGGCGGCGACGGCGTCGGGTGAGTCCTGCTCGCCTGCGGAATCACCCGTCCCCGTGTAGTCGAACCGCATCGCGGCGAGCCCGCGTTCGGCGAGCTGCTCGGCGAGCACTGCGACCCCGCGGTAGGTGTCGAGATGTTCCTTGCCGAGAGGCGGGCACAGCACCACCGCTCCGCGGATCCTGGCGTCGTCGGGAAGATGGACGTGACCGAGGATCGGCGAGTCGGCGCAACCGAACCACGACGCGTGCCGCACACCCACTCCTTTACCTCCACTTCCGAGGGGGTGAAAAGGGGGGTGATTTCCCGGCCCTCCACTGTGCCCCGAATGTCCTTGTCTTCCGGCCGCATTCGTATCGAGGCATTCCCCTGCCCCGTTACCCCGGGCACCCCGCAGGCTCATAAGGTACATCCCGGTCGGCAGGGGGTCTTCGGAGGGATGGCTGTGCGTGGAGTGTTGGTGCACGAATGGATCGCGCGTGACGGAGGGTCGGAGAAGGTCCTCGACGAGTTCGTCCGCAGCTTTCCCGATGCCGACGTCCTGTGTCTGTGGGACGACGCTGGGCGATATCCCGGGCGCAGGGTGCACGAGAGCGGTCTGGCGCGCACGCCCTTGCGGCGGAACAAGGCGCTGGCGCTGGGCGCCATGCCGTACGTCTGGCGAGGCAGACCGGGCGCGTACGACTTCGCGCTGGTCAGCTCCCACTGCTTCGCCCACCATGTCACCTTCCGGGCTGCGGCCGGCGGTGCCGCACAGGGCGGTGTCGAGAAGTTCGTGTACGTGCACACCCCGGCTCGCTATCTGTGGAACCCCGAACTCGACGCCCGGGGAGCCTCGCTCGCGGTGCGGTTGGCTGCGCCACCGTTGCGGATCCTCGATCGGCGCCGTGCGCGGGAGGGAGCGCGATTCGCAGCGAACAGCGATTTCGTGCGCCGGCGCATCGAACGAGCCTGGGGGGTGGACGCGCGGGTGATCTTCCCGCCCGTGGAGACGGCGCGCATCGCGGCGGTACCGGACTGGCGTGACGAACTGTCCGCGGCCGAATCCGACCTGGTGGAAGGGCTTCCGGAGACCTTCGTACTGGGGGCCTCGCGGTTCGTGCCGTACAAGCGACTGGATTGGGTGATCCACGCTGCCGAGCGCGCCGGTGTGCCCGCGGTGATCGCGGGATCCGGCCCGGAGGAAGGCCGGCTGCGACAGCTCGCCGCGGCCGCAGCGGTGCCGGTCCGTGTGCTGGCGCGGCCGTCGGACGCGCTGCTCTACGCCCTGTACCAGCAGGCCTACGTCTACGTCTTCCCGGCGGTGGAGGACTTCGGGATCATGCCGGTGGAGGCACGTGCCGCAGGGGCGCGGGTGATCGTCAATTCTCTCGGCGGTGCCGGTGAGACCGTCGAGGAAGGGGTGGACGGCCTGCTCTTCCGTGAGGATTCGATCGAGGCCGTCGCCGAGTGCATCGCCGATATCGACACGGTGCCGCGAGGTGGTGCTGCTTCGGCCTCGATGCGGCGAGGCGGTGCTGCTTCCGTCTCGACGCTGTCCGCGGAGAGGTTCCGGCAGCACATCCGCGAGTGGGTCGACGGGGAAATCGGGCGAATGTGAGCCAGGGCACTCCTACTGTGGAGTAGGCGCCCCTTGTCGCCGGTTCGTCCGTGTTGTACCTTTCTCCCGGGTCGGGAGCCTGGTCATGGGGGATGATGGGGGATCGTCATGGCGACATGTCACCGGCCGAATATCGTCCGGCACCGCTCCGCGCGGTCCTGTCTGCCGAATTGATCTGGCGCACAAAATCTTCGAGATGTTCGTCGTGAAGCCTTGCGGGGCTTCCTCCTCGGAACCGTGATCCGTCGTACTGGAACGCGATCGTGACACAGCCGATGGAACGGACAACAGTTGGACAACAACCATCGGGCTGTCGGGGCCACCGCCGTGGTGGAGTAGGCAAGCAGGAGATGTATGGGGATCGGACCCGAGTTGGTGCGGCGCGGTGCGCCGGCACGTGACTCGAACGACGGCCGTGGAAGTGTGCCACGAAGGCAATGGCAACGAACCTATCGACGATCCCTGGCCGCCACCGACACTGCGATCGTCGTCGCGGTCGTCGCACTCGCGCAGAGCGCCAGGGAAGTCTTCGACGGTCTCGCCTACGAACCGGCCTCCCTCGTCCGTGCTGTCGCGTCTGCGATCGCGGTGGCGGGATTGTGGCTTGCGATGCTCGCTCTCAACGGAACTCGCAAGGAGCCGGTCGTGGGCAGCGGTGAGGAGGAATATCGCCTCGTCACCCGGGCCACCCTGCAGGCGTTCGGCCTGCTCGCGATCGCATCGTTCCTCGTCGAATCGTTCGCGACGGACCTCGACGCCGTCCGCGTCTACCTGCTGCTCGCCCTGCCGACGGGACTGATCGCGCTGCCGCTCGGCCGCCGCTGGCGCCGGCGCGCGATCGAACAGCGGCGCGCCCGCGGCGAGTTCCGGACCGCGGTACTCGTCGTGGGTTCCGAACGCGCGGTGGACGCGATGGCCGGCTCCTTCGCCCGCGACACCTCGGCCGGATACCGCATCGTCGGTGTGTGCACGACGGGGCACACCGGAGAATCCGGACGGACCATCACTGTCGCCGGTCAGGAGATCCCGGTGCTCGGTGCGGAGACCGACGTGCTCAACGCCGTCAAACTCTCCGGCGCCGACACCGTGGCCATCGCCGCCGGAACCCACTGGGGGAACGGTGACATCGGCGAGCTCGCATGGGAACTCGAACCCTATCGCGTCGACCTCGTGGTGGCTCCGGGCGTCACCGACATCGCCTTGCCGCGGTTGTCGATGCATCCCGTCGGAGGATTGCCCTTCGTGCACGTCGAGGAACCGCAGTACCGCGGATCGCATCGCCTCGCCAAGACGGTCTTCGACGTGGTGTGCGCTCTCGTCGCACTCTCGATCGCAGCGCCCGTCATGCTCGTGGTCGCGGCGCTCGTCAAGCTGCAGGACGGCGGCCCCGTCTTCTACCGGCAGGAGCGGGTCGGACTCAACGGTGCCGTCTTCCGCATGTGGAAGTTCCGGTCCATGATCGTCGATGCCGATCGTCTGGTCGACGAGGTTCGCGCCGGGGCAGGCCAGGCGGAGACGATCTTCTACAAGTCGGCCCGCGATCCGCGCATCACCCCCGTCGGCCGGTTCATCCGCCGCACGAGCATCGACGAACTGCCCCAGTTGTTCAACGTCCTCGCCCGCGACATGAGTCTCGTGGGACCCCGGCCCCTGGCGGCCGGGGAAGGGGAGATGATCCCGGGCTTCGTCGCGCGACGCATGCTCGTGCGACCCGGCATGACAGGTCTGTGGCAGGTCTCCGGCCGCTCCGATCTCTCCGAGGCCGACCGCATCCGGCTCGACCTCTTCTACGTCGCGAACTGGTCGATGGTGCAGGATCTGCTCATCATGGCGAAGACGGTGCGTGCGGTGCTGGCGAGCGACGGGGCCTACTGAACCTCCCGTGCGGGATGTTTCGCGCGCGAGGAGGCGGGAACCCTTCGATGCAGTCCTGGCTGTCGAAGGGAGGACTCGAAGGTGAGTACGTCCGTCCACAGGTTCCATCCCGACCCCGACGACATGCCACTGATCACCACCCTCGACCAGCTCGCTGAGCTCGCCACGGCTCCGCTGCTGTATCTGAGGTATTCGAAGGGCCCCGCAGCGGATGCCGAGGACGGCCCGAGCCGGGACGACGAGGCGAACGTGACCCTGCCCGGCCTGTCGGCAACCACGCTCTCGCCCGAGCCGTGGTGGCGCCGGCCCGTCAAGGACTGGGTCGCCCGGCGCCTCTGCACGTGCTCCGGACCCACCGAAGACGACGGTAGATTCGCGTGGCTGCTCACCGGCAGGATGGTGGGGCGCGGTCCCGGTCACGAGCCGTTGCTCGTCGACGTCCGGCCCCATGCGCGCGTGAGCCGGAGTGTCCTCGACGAGGCCGAACGGTGGTACGCCGAGCATTTCGACGTGGGTGACGATTCCCGGAGGAGTGCGTAGAACCCGCCGCGGATGTTCCCGCGGCGGGTTCCACCCTGTCCGGGCCGGATCCCGCTGATCAGACCAGATCGCGCGGAATCCGGCGCTGCCAGCTCTGCGAGTGCACCCGTCGATCTCCGTGGTCGTCGTCGAGTTCGAAGGCGTCGAGTTCGGCGTTGACCACGAATTCGTCGGGCGTGGAGGTGAGGACCGTGCGGGTACGCACCTCCGTGCGCCAGTCGTCCCGCTCGTAGCGGCGCAGGGTGCGGGTCTCACCTCGCACCGAATCGGGATCGTTTCCTCCGAAGCTGAACCACTCCTGCGTGCGGCGCCGGATGACCGTGCCGGTCTCGTCGATCCGGAAGGCGCCCTCGTCGTCGAGGATGTCGAGGGTCGACACGCCGGTCGCGAGATCACGGGTGGTCCGCCAGTGGTGCTCGCCGGGTTCGAGATCGGTGATCCCCAGCGGGGGAGCGCCCTCGGGCTCACCGAGATCCCGCAGCTGCGCATCGTCCTCCCGGGGGGACCGGACCGGCAGGACGAGTTCGCCGCCGGTGAAGACCGTCACCTCGGTGGGAGTCGGGGACGGCCATGCCAGCGGGAAGTAGGACGTCGAGATCGACAGCCGGATCCGGTGGCCGGCAGGGAAGACCTGGCCCATACCGTTGAGCTGGATCCGGACGCGGTACCGCTTCCCGGGTTCGAGCGGCTGCGGATTCTCACTGCCGTCGCGGTGCGTGAGGTTGAGCAGGCCGTAGGTCACGCGGGTCGCCTCACCGTTCGGTGCGATATCCGACAGGCGCGCGGCGAGCATCGCCACCGGTGTCGCCGAGGACACCTCGAGTTCCAGCTCCGGCTGCCCCAGGATCTCCATCGGTGCGTCGAGCGACTCCGTCTCGAAGACCAGGGCTCCGCCGTCTTCGTCCCGCTGGTCGGTCGGCAGGTCCGGGGTGGCGGCATAGGAGGCCCACTTTCCGGCGAACATGCCGACACTCAGCGGGGATTGGAGCGTCAACGGTCGCTCCTCGCGGGTGGTGGGATCCCCGTCGGCGTGCAGCGCGTGACGGTCGAAGATGTAGCGGCGGGACTCGATGTCCGGCGACGGCCACGACGGTTCGGCCACCCACCGGCCCGGCCGTTCGGCGTAGGACGGGTTCGGCTTCACGGGGTCCTGCATCCAGGCTCGTACCATCGGTTCGTCCATCACACCGGTGTCGATGCCCTTGAGCCAGTGGTCCCACCACCGCACGACCTCCTGCAGGAATCCGATCGCCGGGCCGGGCACGCCGAGATGGGGGTACTTGTGACCCCACGGTCCGATCAGCCCCTTGCGTGGCACGTCGAGGTGTTCCATCAGACGGAAGATCGCGTTGGTGTAGCCGTCCGCCCAGCCGCCCACCGCGAGGACCGGGCACCGGACGGCCGAGTAGTCCTCGTTGACGGATGCACGCTTCCAGTAGTCGTCCCGGTGCTGGTGTTCGAGCCACTTCTCGATCCACAGTCCGCTGCCTTCGAGACGTTCCTGCCACATCTCGCGCCAGCGATCGCCGACGATCGCCGGGTCGGGTGGCAGGCTGTTGAAGGCGAACATCACCGTGGCCTCGGACAGGTTGTCGGACAGAAGACAACCACCCATGTAGTGCATGTTGTCGACGTACAGGTCCTCCGTGGCCGACGCGCTGACGATGGCCTTGAGAGCGGGTGGCCGGCGTGCTGCGACCTGCAGGCTGTTGAAGCCACCCCACGAAATGCCCATCATGCCGACCGAACCGTCGCACCACGGCTGCGCGGCCAGCCATGCGATGACCTCGCAGGCGTCGTCGTGCTCGTCGGCGAGGTACTCGTCGCGCAGCACGCCGTCGGAGTCACCGCTGCCGCGCATGTCCACCCGCACACAGGCATAGCCGTGGCCGGCCATGTAGGGATGGTTCAGTGCGTCCCGCCCTCGCGTGGAGTCGCGCTTGCGGTAGGGGAGGTACTCGAGCACCGCGGGCACCGGATTCTTCTCGGCGTCGACGGGCAGCCAGATCCTTGCCGCGAGGCGCACTCCGTCGCGCATCGGGATGAAGACGTTCTCGATGACACGGACCTCGTGGGGGAGGTCTGTGATCGTGCGCATGCCGGCCTCCTCTCAGTTCTCCGGTGCCGGATCGAAGGTGAACGGCAGCGCCGCGAGCCCTCGGTGATACCGCTGCTCGAGCTGCTCGACACTGTCGGCGCCGATGTACATCGTGCCCAGTTCGTAGCGGTAGGCATCCTGGTTGGGAAGGTCTGCGAGCCGGTCGCCGGGGGCGACGTCGATGCACACCAGCGCGCCGGGGATCTCCTCGCGCAGGCGGGCGATGTCTGCTTCGGTGGGCACCGAGGTGACGATGCCGTCCTCGTAACGCGGGATGATGCACTTCGCCGCGACGGCGAACTCACCCTCGCGGTGCGGCATCCGCGGCGGCCGGCCGAGGGCGATGTCGATGGCCACCTCGTGGTTGGACCTCCCGTCGACCTTGGCGAACAGCTCGCTGTGCGACTGCGAGATCCGGGTGTTGACCTCGATCAGCCAGAGCTTGTCGTTCTCCTCGTCCCACATGAACTCGGAGTTGAAGCATCCGTTGTCGAAGCCGACGTGCCGCAGATAGCGCTCGGTGATGTCGATCATGCGCGCCTGTACCTCTTCGGGCACGGTGCTCGCCGGATAGTCGAGGCGTTCGAAGCTGCGTCCCGCGGCGTCCTTGCGCATATCGAACACGCCGTGCACATCGAATCGCCCTTGGAACATGGTTCCTTCGGGTGCGACCTGGATGCCGCTCACGATCTGCTCGGCGAGGCAGGTCGTGCCCGATTTCTCACCGATGGCATCGGGAAGATCGACGCGGCGCAGCACCTCGTCAAAGGCGTTGCCGACCAGCCCGATCTTCTCCCGGATCTCCACGAGGGCCTCGGCGAACTCCTGCTCGTTGCGGATCGCGAATCCGAGTTGCGAGGAGTGCGATTTGACGGGCTTGACCCAGAACGGGAAATCGAGCTCGATGTTGTCGAGGGCGTTGTCGTCGAAGGGGTCGAACGAGCTGAACTGCGGCACACATTCGGGTACCGACTCCCGCTGCGCGAGGCGGCTCCAGTACTTGTGCTCGGTGGCCACGATGCTGCGCAGTGACGGCGAGGGGATGTTCCGCTCGGCCGCGAGGATGGGAGCGAGCACGCTGGTAGGGAAGTCCCAGTGGGCGATGATCCCGTCGACGCTGCCGGGGAAGGCATCGAGTTCTCGCCGGCAGGCATCGAGAAGATCGTCGAAGACGTATTCGTCCGGCTCCACCAGCGTCTCATAGTCGAGTAGGCCGTGGAAGCTGAATTGCTCTGCTCCGCTGACAGTTTCGAGTTCCTTGCGTTGAATGTCGGTGAGTCCCGGGACGAAGATGTTGGTGCTCATGAAAGAAGCCTTCCCGCTTGAGTTCGATACGAAACGGGTTGTGTGAAAAGTGATTTCACGAACGATCGCCCCGGTTCCGAAGAACCGGGGCGATCGTAGGTGAGGAGTGGGTCAGGGTGTGTCGGGATCGAGGGCATCCTTCATCTTGCCCACGAGTCCCTTCTCCGTTCCCATTGCGGCAGAACGAGGTTTGCCCTGGGATCCGTCGTAGGTCGCGTACAGCTTCGGGTCCGGCGGCGGAGCGCTCGCCACGTCGCCCAGCGGGACCGGATCGGCGAGGAAGGACATCTGCGTCGTGCCGTCGGGTCCCGTGCCGTGTGCCCAGCGTCCCTGATCGGAGGCCGCACCGTCCGACAGATGCCACAGGCTCGAGGCGTGCTCGGAATGTTCCTCGTCGAACAGGGCATTCGGGGCGATGGGGCTCGGCTCGATACCGTCTGCCTTCAGTTCCTCGATGGCGGCGAGCCACAGGTTCTGATGGTAGGTGTCGCGTGCCAGGTTGAACCGGAGCATGTCCTTGACGCCCGGATCGTCGGTCATGTTGTAGAGCCTCGCGGTCTGCACCCTGCCTTGAGCTTCGGCTGCCACGTTGGCCTGGAAGTCGGCGAGGAGATTACCGCTGGCGACGATGAATCGTCCGTTCCACGGAACGCCGTTGCTGTCCGCGAGGGTCGGGCCGCCACCCGAGACGATGGCCTGCTGTGGATCCATGCCGCCGAGAACTGCTGCGACCACCGGATCGGCGGCGGCGTTCTTGGTGGACTCCGTGGCGGGGGCGCCTTCGAGGAGACGCGCCACCATGGTGGCGATCATCTCCACGTGCCCGATCTCCTCGGTGGCCACGTCCATGATCATGTCCTTGTACTTCCCGGGCATTCGGCAATTCCAGCCCTGGAAGAGGTACTGCATGGTCACGGTCATCTCGCCGTAGGCGCCACCGATCAGTTCCTGCAGCTTGCGTGCGTAGACGGGATCGGGCTTCTCCGGCTTGACGTCGAATTGCAGATGGTCTGTATGACGAAACATATGTTCCCCTCGAATGCCGATGTGTCGTGTGGGAAAGACCGGCGACGCCGTGGTCTCGACGCCGTATCGGTGAGCCCGTGGGGCTACGATCGGCTACCCGCCTCAGGGTGCACTAAACACGGGCGTGTCACCTCCGTGTATGCGTTTCCGTTTTGTGCCAACGTGGGGGATATGGAAGATCGGCCGGATTCGACAGTCGCAGATGTGGGGCGGCTGCCCGCAGTACCGCCGTGGGGCGGTTCCGTGCGTTCGCGGCCGTGGTGCTCACGGCCGTCCTCGTGGCGGGTGGTCTGGGGCTGCTGGGGGTCCGCAGCTCCACGGCGTCGGCTCAGGGAGGCGGTCACGACCTCGAGGTGACCTATCCGCGCGTCGCGTGCTCCGGTCTCGATGTTCCGTGGTCCGTGAAGCTCCGGCGCGAGGGAGGATTCGACGGGGAGATCGTCCTGGCGGTCGACACCTCCTATATCGAGATCCTCGAGATGCGAGGTCGTCTGCCCGAGCCGGCCTCGGAGACGGCCGGGGGCGGATCGGTGTACCTGACCTCCCGGAGAAGAGTTCACGTTCTCGCTGGACGTACGGATCCGTGCCGGCAAGCAGTGGGGCGAATCCGGATCCGTCTCGGTGATGGAAGGCGGAACACCTGCAGTGACAGTTTTTTACGAGACCTGGTTGGTGCCCTGATGGAAATCGTGGTTCGCGCTGTCGTCCTGTTCCTGTTCCTGTTCCTGTGGGGGATCACCCGGCTCGTCGGCCGCTCCAGCGTCGGAGAGCTGAGTACCTTCCAGCTCGTACTCTTCGTGGCCATGGGAGATCTCGTGCAACAAGGGATCACGCAGGACGACGTATCCATGACGAGTGCGGTTCTCACGATCGGGGTCTTCGCCGTCCCGACCTTGGTCCTGGCGACGATCAACGCCCGGTATCCGAGGCTGCGGGGGATCACACACGGAGTCCCGGTCGTCATCGTCAAGGACGGCGAGCCGGATATGCAGAACCTGAAGCGGGAGCGTCTGTCCCTCGACGATCTCCTCGCCGCGGCGAGACAGGAGGGCATCCGCCGATTCTCGGACATCGAACTCGCGGTGCTCGAGACCAACGGCCGCGTCTCGTTCTTCACCCGCACGCGCGCCCGGGACGGCGCACCGGAGGAACCCGACCCGGTGTGAGGCCGGGCGTCAGTCGGTGTGTCGCCCGGTCAGGGCGTCGCGCAGACGGTCGACCATGCCGATTCCCGGACCGACCGTCTTGTGGAAGAGTTCGGAATGGGGTGCGGACGGATGGGGGCGGGTGGGTGCGACCTTCTTCGCCGCCTGCACCTTGGCGCCCACCGCCACGAGATCCTCCTGGGACAGGTGCGTTCTCAGTGCCGGAAACTGATCGGACTCTTCGTCGTTCGCATGGTGACGCAGCAGATCTTCGAGCTTCTTCACGAGGGCCGTGAATTCGGCACTCGTCGCATCGGCGCCCTCGAGTTGCTTCATGACCCGCACGATCGTGTCGTGCTCTTCCTTGTCGTGACCGACGGCTTCCGTGCCCCCGGGGAGATGCTTCTCCATCTCGGGATAGACGAACATCTCCTCGGCGATCGCCAGTCTCATCACCTCGGCAATCGCCGCGTGCCTCCTTCGAAATATCAGGTTTGCCCGGTCTCGTCGGCGTCGTCCTCACCTTCCGCCTGGTCCGGCTGTCGCTGGGCCTTCGAGCGGAGGCTGTCGGGATCGGCGTCGGGGTCCTGGTCGGGGTCGTACGAACCGCTGGAACCTTCTGTGCTGCTCATGTATGAAGGGGTTCACCGATGCCGTAGCGGGCAAACACGCCGCGTGCCGCCGGCCCGTGCGGATCGGCGCCACGACCCTCCGGCAGGGTGGGTCCGGAGCAGGGATCGAGGTTGCCGTGTCCGAACCCGAGTCGATGAGAGCGTGGCGAGTGGTCCGGCCGGGCCCCGTCGCCGAACACCCCCTGATCTTCGAATCCGTCCTCCTACCCGAGATCGGCGCGAACGACCTGTTGGTCCGCGTGTCGGCGTGCGGTGTGTGCCGGACGGATCTGCACGTCGCGGAGGGTGATCTGCCCGTCCATCGCGCGGGCGTCGTTCCGGGACACGAAGTCGTCGGTGTGGTGCACCGGGTGGGTCCGGCCGTGGAGGGCTTCGTGCCCGGCGACCGTGTCGGCGTGCCATGGTTGCGTTCGACGTGCGGGCGGTGCCGCTACTGTCTCCGAGGAGACGAGAACCTCTGTCCGAATTCGAGGTACACCGGCTGGGACGACGACGGCGGCTATGCCGAATTCGTCGGTGTACCGGCGCCGTTCGCACTGCCCTTGCCCGACGGATACGACGACGTCGAACTCGCGCCTCTGCTGTGTGCGGGCATCATCGGATACCGCGCGCTGAAACGCGCGGCCGTCCCGGAGGGCGGGCGGCTCGGTATCTACGGTTTCGGCGGCAGCGCCCACATCGCGGCCCAGGTGGCCATGGCGAGAGGTGTGGAGGTCCATGTCATGACGCGGAGCGAGGAAGCACGCACCCTCGCGCGTGACCTCGGGGCCGCGTCCGTTCAGGGTGCCACCGATGCCCCTCCCGTCCCCCTCGACTCCGCGATCCTCTTCGCTCCCGTGGGTGAGTTGGTGCCCCCGGCACTCGAGGCGCTCGACCGCGGGGGCATCCTGTCGATCGCGGGCATCCATCTCACCGATGTCCCACCACTGAACTACGAACGAAACCTGTTCTACGAGCGCGAGATCCGGTCGGTGACCGCCAATACCCGTGAGGATGCACGGGAGTTCCTCGGTTTCGCCGGCAGGCACCGCATTCGGGTCGCGACGATGCGGTACGGCCTCGCCGAGGCGGACCGGGCCCTGAGCGACCTTGCGAACGACCGCGTTCGAGGCGCTGCCGTCCTCGTTCCCCGGCTGCACGGAAGCTGATGCCGCCGGGGCGGTGCTGCCGGCTGCAGTTCTGAACCGGCAGCACCTGACCGGTGGGCGGCGTCCGGACGCCGTTCTCCGGTTATCGAGGGCAGTACCCCGGCAGGGGAGGGTGCAACCCCGTGGAGATCGACTTCCTCGGAGTGGATCCGGACCACGAGATGTGCGTTCCGCGTGCAGCGTGCTATCGCAAAACGGGGCAAAAAAGTAAAAACGGACTAGAATGTGATCTTTCGTCACGCTTCGAAAAGATCTATGCACGCTGGTGAGCAAATTGTTCTATGCTGAGCGCAGCGCCGCAGAGACCGACATCACAGAGATCGGTGTGTTTCGTTCGGACGTAGGACGAGCGGGACGCTCCGGACCGATGACGATTCGGCTCTGCCCCTGTCGATGGGAGGCCGACAGGGAAGGGCCCCGCCAGCGTTTCGAGGGGAGGAGCCGGCGGGGCCTCGCGCTGTATCTCCTGTGTCGGGGAGGACTTAGGGAGACACGGCCACCTACGCGTGGCCGTCTTGGAGCTTAGGTGAATCTACCGGCGGCCGTCCAGAGTCGATACGCAAACGAGACCTGACAACTGTTCTCGGCCTCCAAAGGCGACCTTCATCCGGCTTTGCGGCGGATCGCATCGGTGCCTCCGTCGCTGCCGGCCGGAAAGACGGTAGTGGGCATCGCGCGGGAATCGTCGGGATGGCGGCGAGGGGATGCGGGTTTCCTGAGCCGCCGGCGCCGGCGCCGGTTGCGGGTGGTCAGGAACCCCCAGGCTGCGATGCAGACGCCCACGCCGGAGAGGAGGTCCGACTCCGTCAGTCCGTTCTCCGGGGTCACCGAGTACAGCACGCGGCCTTCGAGCGGGCCGTTCATCAGCACCCACAGCCCGGACGCCACCAGCGCGGCCAGGCTCGACAACAGGTGGGGCCGCGCCAGGCACCAGGTCGATGCGGCGAACAGCGAACACATGGCGACGAGCGAGTAGAAGACGGCATTCTGCACGGTGGCCTCCTCTCGTCCCTTCGGGTACCGGTCCACTGTACGGGCGGTCAGGGTGGCGCGAGGGTCCCGAGAGGCACATGTGGCGACCGTCGCAACACCGCTGTCAGTGCCCGGGTGGCCGCTGCATCGTCACCGTGGTGAGCGCGAGGACCTGCTCGTCGGCTCCCGCATCGACGAGTCGGACGTCGAGGACGGCGTGGTCGGTGGCTTCCCGGACGACGGAGACGTACGAGCGTGCCGGCCCCCGCTTCACCTGCGACAGGTAGTGGGCTTGGAAGTCGGTGGCCACCAGGTCGGGGCGGACGGTGTGTGCGGCGTGCTCGGCGAGCAGGGCCTGGGCACCACCCTGGATGGTGCCGATCATGTTCGCGACGAAAGGCGTGAGTTCCAGTTCGAGGACGCCGCGTCGAGCGTCGAGGATGCGCATGCCGAGACGGGTGTAGATGTCGTCGTCGATGTGCGCGAGGGTGTACTCGCGCACGGTGCCGATCCAGTCGCCGGGGTTGTAGTCCTCGGAATTCACTGCGGCAGAACGGGGCAGACGCGCGAACGTGACGAGGCTTCGGGCGGCTGCCCGGAGCCCGCCGGCTTCGCCGTCGTCGATTGCGGAGACCAGTCGTTCGAGATCGGTGATGCCTCGACCGTCGTAGACGTCGGCGCGCACGTGCACCGTCTTCTTCCCGATCCGTATCAGGTTCGCGTCGACGACCACGGGCCCTTCGGTCAGCCATCCGGATGCGTGCAGGGTCAGGTCCTGTGTGGCGGTCCAGTCCGGAGCGCAGGTGGCGAGGGCCGGGCTCGACGTGACGATGTCCACCACCGTTGTGAGCATCCCGAGCGAGGCGGCTCCGGAACGGTTGCACAGCTTGTCGTGCAGGTCGGCGCGCATCACCGCTCGTTCCTTGGACACCTGCAGCGATGTGAGGTGGAAGTCGCTGGTGAATGTTCGGGTGCCCTGAGACGCCGTGATCCTATCGGAAATGTCATTCTCGTTCACGAGAATCATACTGCCACGGAGGTGACCGGAGTGTGTGCCCACCCTATTCCGGGCTCGGCATCTCCTCGAACGACTCGCGCTGCTGCACCATCCAGGCCGGCGCGATGAACACGCCCTCGGCTTCCACGCAGACACCTTCGGCGTCGGTGACATGTCCGACGACGAATGCCTTTCGGCCCTCGACTCGGTCGAGCTCCGCCTCGATGCGAAGCGCGCCGAGCGGCGTGCGTTTGCGGTAGCGAATGGTGAGCGTGCCCGTCATGCCCGGATGCCCCGAAATGCGCGCGGCGTCGCCGAGGATCTGGTCGAGCAGCAGCGCGGAGACACCGCCGTGCACATGACCGGCCGGTCCTTCGTAGACCGGGCCGAGGTGGACGTCGGCCCACACGCGACCGTCGTCCTCCTGATGGAGGTCGCCGATGGGTGCGATCGCGTTGCGCAGGCCGATCGCGGCATTACCCCAGTTCCGGTAACGCCCGGAGTCGTTGAACCGGGTTCCGTACGGGCCGTCCTCCCGGTCGCGTTCGAGGATCTCGCGAGCGGCGGCCAGATGCTCCCGCGCCCGGGCGACGTCCTCGGCGCCGACGCGGGTCTGCAGCGCGAGCTGGATCAACTCCCGCACATCCTCGGCGAGGGGGCCGTAGACGGCCCTCTGCTGATCGATCTCCTCGTCGGACAATCCGTCGTTGACGTAGAGCTCGAGGATGGCGTCGGTCATGGTCGGTCTCCGGATCGTGAGCGTGGTGAAGGAAGTAGTCGACCGCGCGGGCGAGGGGCGCGTCAAACACAGGTGCCGCTCGGCGGGACAGCGTGGACGCGGCACGGACTGCCGGGACGTGGGAACGAGAAAAGCGAACCCCGTCGGCGGTACGAGGGGAGGGCCGACGGGGTCCGTCCGTGCCGGTCGTAAGGGGAGGAGACGCGGCACGCTTTGTTGCGAGGAGCAACAACGACTCCACGCTATAGAGCATTCTTTCATCTGCCAAGGCTGTACACGGGTGATCGGGCGGGTGATTCCGCCCGATATGTACTTGTGGCGGACGTCCTTCCGCGAGCGTACCCTTCGCTTCTGCGTGCGCGGAGATGCGCAGGACGGGAGTCGGTGGTCGTGGCCGTTACCTTGCACAAGGGCCGTGACGGAGTCACCAAGCGAGTATTGCTGGGAAGGCCGCTGCGCAGCGACACCCTCGGCCACACCTTGCTGCCCAAACGGATCGCTCTTCCGGTGTTCGCGTCCGATGCGCTGTCCTCCGTCGCCTACGCGCCGGAAGAGATCTTCCTCGTGTTGTCGGTCGCCGGTCTGTCCGCCTACGCGTTCTCCGGCTGGATCGGGCTCGCGGTCGCGGTGGTCCTTCTCGTGGTGGTCGCGAGTTACAGGCAGAACGTGCACGCCTACCCGTCCGGGGGCGGGGACTACGAAGTGGCGACGAAGAATCTCGGTGCCACAGCCGGCCTGACGGTGGGAAGCGCCCTGATCGTCGACTACGTGCTGACGGTCGCCGTGTCGATCTCGTCGGCGGCGCAGAACATCGGGTCGGCGATACCCTTCGTCGACCACCACAAGGTCCTGTTCGCCGTCACCGCGATCGCACTCCTCACCGCCGTCAACCTGCGTGGCCTCCGCGAGGCGGGGACAGCCTTCGCGATCCCGACCTATGCATTCATGTTCTGCATCGGGGTGATGCTCGTCTGGGGGTTCGTGCAGGTCGTCTTCCTCGACGCCGATCTGCAGGCCGAATCGTCGAACTACGAACTCGTCGCCGAAGACTCGCACCTGACAGGACTGGCCTTCGCGTTCCTGCTGGCCCGCGCGTTCTCCTCGGGATGTGCGGCACTGACCGGGGTCGAAGCCATCAGCAACGGGGTCCCCGCCTTCCGGAAACCGAAATCGCACAACGCCGCCACGACGCTGCTCCTGCTCGGTGCCATCGCGATCACGCTGCTGATGGGCATCATCGTCCTCGCCGAACGATTGGGAGTCGTCATCGCCGAGGACCCCGCGACCCAGCTGCGCGGAGCGCCCGAGGGCTACCACCAGAAGACGATGGTCGCGCAGATCGCCGAGACGGTCTTCGCAGGTTTTCCTCTCGGCTTCTATCTCGTCACCGCGGTGACCGCGCTGATCCTGGTCCTGGCCGCGAACACCGCCTTCAACGGTTTCCCGGTTCTGGCGTCGGTGCTCGCCCAGGACAAGCATCTACCGACACAGCTGCGCACCCGGGGCGACCGGCTCGCCTTCAGCAACGGCATCGTCTTCCTCGCTCTCGCGGCGATCGTGTTCGTCTGGGCGTTCGACGCCGAGGTCACGCACCTCATCCAGCTCTACATCGTCGGGGTGTTCGTCTCCTTCACGCTGAGCCAGACGGGCATGGTGCGGCACTGGACCCGGCTGCTGGCCACCGAGACGGACACCCGCCACCGACGCAGAATGCACCGTTCACGCATCATCAACGCCGTCGGCCTCGGGATGACGGGCAGCGTCCTGATCATCGTGCTCATCACGAAGTTCGTGGCCGGTGCATGGATCGCGATCCTCGCCATGGTGGCCGTCTTCGCGACGATGCGGGCCGTCAACCGGCACTACCGCCGCGTCGCGGAAGAGCTCGATCCCGGGCGCTGGGAAGGAGTGCTGCCCAGTCGTACGTACTCGATCGTGCTCGTCGCCAAATTGCATCATCCGACCCGGCGCGCGCTCGCCTACGCAGCAGCGACCCGCCCCGACACGCTCGAAGCGATCACCGTCGACGTCGACGAGGAGGACACCCGCGAGCTCGTGCGCGAGTGGGAGGCGAGCGACATCACCGTGCCCCTGAAGGTGCTGGAATCGCCCTATCGGGAGATCACCCGGCCGGTGCTCGACTACGTCAAGCGGGTACGGGGCACCTCGCCTCGCGACGTGGTCACCGTGTTCATTCCCGAATACGTCGTCGGACACTGGTGGGAGAACCTGCTCCACAACCAGAGCGCCCTGCGGCTCAAGAGCCGGTTGCTGTTCCAGCCCGGCGTGATGGTGACGAGCGTGCCGTGGCGGTTACGGTCGTCGGCAGGAAACGGCTAGGGCGCGTTTCACGAGTAGCTCCACCGAAGCGGATGGGAGCCGGCTGACCGACGGTATCCGGCCACCGTCCGGATCGCTGCGATCAGTCAGTGGTTATCAGGCAACGGTCTTCGAAACACGCCCTGGTCTGTCGTCGACTCATCGTGGCGGAGCAACCGAACGAAGTCACGCGGCGGCCTCCGATCGTACAGAGACCTGCCCACCGGGCATCACCTCGATTCGTTGTAGATCACTCGAACGTGCTGCGTTTTCTTTCCAGCGTCGGTCATGCGTGACGGTGAGCACTGCGCCGTGATAGTCCACCAGTGCGTTCTCCAGTTGCTCCACGAGCTCGGGAGCGAGGTGGTTCGTCGGCTCGTCCAGCAAGAGGACATCGCCCGGAACGGTGACCGCTACAGCGATTTCGAAACGGCGACGTTGCCCCACAGAGAGCTGAGAGAGCATCGGATCCAGGTCACGCGGAGCGAAGAGGCCGAGGGCGAGAAGCAGATCGGCAGCGTCGTCACGATGTGTGCCCGTTGCGCGAGCGAAAGAATCGAGAAGGCTGCCATCGACGCCGGTCTCGAGGTTCTGACGCAGCCACACCACGCGAAGTCCGGGACGCCGCCAGATCGTCCCTTCGTCCGGTGTGTATTCCCCGGCAAGAACTCGCAACAATGTCGTCTTTCCTGCACCACTGGGGCCTGAGATCAGCCATCGATCCTTCGTTCTCACGCTCAGGGCGTCCAGGGTGATTCGAGGCCCTCGTCCACCGCTTCCGGATGCGATGGAACCGGCAGTGAGAATCAGTTGCGATCCGAGAGACTCTTCGTGATTCACCGGCACCGCGTTCCCTGCGAACGGGGGTGCAAAATTCAGCGGCTCCGGCGGCCTGGGTGCCGGCCTCGCTTCGAGGCGCAGGACACGGTCCTTCGCTTGCTTGATTCGACTCGCCGCCCCATGGTCACGGCTACGAGCGCGAAAGGCGCCGTGCCCGAAGGAGGCCCGAACTTGTTTGCGTGGAATCGCATCGAGGCGGAACGAGTTCGCCGCGACAAGCGCTTCGTTCCGGGCCAAGTCTTGGCGCCATGCCTCGTGTTCATCGAGCAAGCGTTGTTTCTCCGCAGCGCGAGCCGAGAGGTATCCGGTGTATCCGTTACCGTAACGGCGCAGACCGCCGTCCTCGACGCACACGATGTCTGTCGCGAATCGTTCGAGGAAGGCACGATCGTGAGTTACCACGACGAGGGCTCCGTGATGATGAGCGAGTCGTTCCTCCAGCCACGCGATGCCGGCGTCGTCCAGATCGTTCGTCGGCTCGTCGAGCAGCAGTAACTCCGCTCGAGAAGACAACGCCGCGGCAAGTGCGAGCCGCGCACACTCTCCGCCGGAGAGCGAGCGCACCGGGCGGTTCCGGTCGAGATGCCCCAGCGACAACTGCTCGAGTGAGGCATCCACTCGTCGGTCGAGGTGGTACCCGTCTCGCGCTTCGAACCGATCCATCAAGCCGCTCAACCGGTCGAGTAGTCGAGGCTGATACTCGACGTCAGCGTCGGCCAGCTCCTCGGCGGCCTTCTGCACTTCGACTTCGAGCCGGCGAACGTCGGCCAGCAACAAGTCGAGAGCTCCCGTAACAGTCGTCCCTGCTGGAAACTCGGGCCGCTGTTCGGCTGACGCGAGTCCTCCGGGGAGTTGCACTATTCGTTCACCCGCGGACAGCGAAAGAGTTCCGGCGAGAACGCGCAGAAGTGTCGATTTCCCGGAACCGTTGTCGCCGATGACCGCGAGACGGTCAGCGGCCCCTACTACGAGGTCGACGTTGTCGAGCACAGTACGGTCGGCAAAACGGACGGTTCCACCGCGAATGATGCATTCACGATGCGGACGCCGTGCGGAGACGGTCGGGGGTTGCAGATTCTTCGGTGAACGGGTCATCACTGGCTTCCTCTCCGCGTCTCGTGGTGGCAACACCAACGGACTGCGGCAAGTACGTTGCCCAAAGGACACGTACAGCGGTACGGGGCCTCACGTCAGCAGCATCTCGTCGCCGAACGTGCCTGGGACCCGCCACGGAGAAGACTCGACGCGGCGTCCCGTACTAGAGGATCAGTGTACCCATGACGGGCAGTCTAGCAGGGCGGCAGCATGTTCGGTCTCTCCCCGGGCGAACAGCAGCTCCCTCTCGCATCTTCGAAGTGCGACGTCACCGTTTCGATCGTGAAGCGGTGCCGCAGGCGGCACGCAGAGTTCTGGTTCGCGAACAGGCCCGGAATGCGGAATGCGTCCTCCCTCGCAACGGTGTGCGTCCACTGCACCGGCACGATCCACTCCCGGTAGTCCTCGTGCGGGTCGGCGTCTACCTTCTCGTGCGCGTACGGCGCATTCAACTCGAGACTGCGGAAGGGGACCGTCCGCTCGCCGACGGTGAGCGTCGCATGGTCGGCCGGTGCCGCCGGGCCGGTCACGATGCCGATCCCGACGTGGCCGCTCTTCGGGATGTAGGCGAAGACGCGACCGCCTACGGGCAGTTCCTGCAAGGAATCCGAATACCACCTGCCACCGCCGGCCGCGACGAAACCGTAGCGGCGGCCGTCGTCCCAATTGCGCGAGCGGTTGCGCTCACCGAAGTTGACGTACCAGTCCCGCCCGTTCCATTCGGACTCGGGACCGTTCGACAGGGGTGACTCGGACACACCTACTCCTTCGTGGACATCGCCGATTCCGACGAAGGTACATCGGCGCCGGTCGCCCACGCCTACCCGGAGTATGCGGATCCGGTGCTCTACACGCGACTCGGCTCGAGCACCTCGCGGAGCGTGACCGCGAAGGCCTCGGGGTCGCCGGGCATACCCATCTCCTCACCCATGAAGCCACCGTGATCGCCCGGGAGGAGGACGAGGTCGGTGCCGAGCCGGGCGGCCAAGGCCGCCGCGGTGCGGCCGCACCACTGGCGGGTGGACTCGCGGCCGCCGGCGACAACGATACGTGTGGGCGCCTTCGCGAGCGCGTCGAAGTCGGGACGGTAGCCCGTGCACGACAACCAGTTCTGGCTCAGCAGTGCGTCGTCGCGGCTTCCGTCGTCCTCGGTGGGCAGGCCGAAGTCGGCCGGGTTCGGGGCGGGACGGTCGAGATAGTCGGCGGTCAACTCACCTTCGTAGCTGATCAGCGCGATGAACTTGGCCATGGCCGGCCCGGCGCCGCTGCGGTGATAGGTGTCGTGGATGTCGTCGCGCACTGCTTCGGCGTGAGCTCGATCGGGCAGCAGTTCGACGAGCGGCGGTTCGTGCGCGACGAGCGTGCGCACCTGCTCCGGGTACCGCGACACGAATTCGAGGGCGTTGACCGCGCCACCGCTGGTGGCGAACAGATCGACGGGCCCCATATCGAGTTCGGTGAGGAGCCGGTACAGATCGTCGGCGTGCAGTGTGGGGGTGGACTGCATCGAGGTGTCGATACGTGTGCCCCGGCCCGTTCCGCGCGGATCGTAGGTGACCACCGTCCGGTCGTCGAAAAGAGACGCCAACGTGGTGAAACCACTTGCGTCCATGGGAGACGCCGCGAGAACGAGGGGGATGGCATCTCCGGCGACCGGACGGACATCGTAGGCGAGTGTCGCTCCGGGGACGTCGAGCATGCTGGTCAGAGGTTCGGTCATGTCGGCTCCTGGGTGATTCGGGTGCTGACCGTATCGACCCGTGCCGACGGCGAAACTCATCGAGAAGCGCGCCGCGCCCGCACGTTCGGGTGCGGGCGCGGCGTCGCGCTGCCTCAGAGGATGATGCCGAGTGCCCCGAGCAGACCGCCGAGAGTGAGTGCGAGAGAACCGAGAAGCATGTGCATTCCTCCTGTGTAGTTCGGAATCGGACATGCGTCCGAGTTGGACGCTGGTCCGGGAGTACCCACTGTGTCGCCGTCGACACCCGCCGGTGCCGGAAAATCGGCGTTCGCTATCGGGTGGGGTCCTCGGCGAGCTTCTGCGCTGTGGGCCCGGGACGCGTCTGGGCCTCGGCCGGACGGAGCGGGCCGTGCCCGTGTGCGCACTGCACGACAGCCTCGACGGGAGCGCCGCACTCGCGGTGTTCGATGACCAGGGAGGGGCCGTCGGGGTCGGCGCAGTACTTGTCTCCCCACTGCAGGAGGGCGACGAGGATGGGGTAGAGATCGCGGCCCTTCTCGGTGAGACGGTATTCGTTGCGTGTGCGGCGGCCCTCTTCGCGATAGGGGACGGTATCGAGGATGCCGGCGTCGACGAGGGTACGGAGGCGGGCCGAGAGCACCGGATCGGAGATGCCGGTGTGACGGCGCATCTGCTCGAATCTGCGAACGCCGTTGAACACCTCGCGCAGGACGATCATCGTCCACTTCTCGCCGATGACGTCCATGGTGCGCTGGACCGAGCAGTTGTCGGTGCTGTAGTCGAGCCACTGCATGAACACATCGTAGCTGGCTTGATCATTGACAGTCAGCGGTCCGGGATGGCTAACTGTGGAAGTAGAAGTCAGACGAGTGAGGAGTTGTCATGACCGAAACTGCCGAGAACCGCATGTCGATCGAGGGTTACGGCCGCAAGGCGCCCAGCCGGTTCGTCGAGGCGAGCGGCTTCGTAGTCGAGGAGGCCACCGGGACGAAGGTGACCGGTTATGTCGATCTGGGGCCCGATCATCACACCCCGTGGGGTGTCGTGCACGGTGGCCTCTACGCGACCATCGTGGAAAGTGCCGGCAGTATCGGCGCGAGCGCGGCGGTGCTCGATCGCGGGCAGTTCGCGGTCGGTGTCAACAATTCGACCGATTTCCTGCGCTCGACGACGGGCTGCCGCGCGTCGGTGACGGCAGAACCGCTGCAGCAGGGCCGGACTCAGCAGTTGTGGCTGGTGATCATCGCCGATGAGGCGACGGGCACGGTGCTCGCGCGCGGTCAGTTGCGGCTGCAGAACGTTCCGTTGCCGCAGTAGCGGAGTGTGCGAACGGTTGTTTGCCCGGGCCCCGGCGGGGAATCCGCAGCCATGGCCGGCATGGAACCGTTTCTCCCTATCAAGAACACCGGCTCGAACGAGATCGACGCGGCAGACCCCGGCCCCGGTGCGCCCGGCACGGATCCCGGACCCATGCCCTCGGGCGAAGACGTCGACCCCGAGATGGCGGAGCGGGAGAAGCAGGAGTTCGAGAAGCGGATGGCGGAGAAGCGCGAGGAGGAACCGCTTTTCCGGACACCCGAGGTGGATCCGGAGTCATCCGAATAGGGGCGAACCCGCGCCCGCACGCAGGGGAGCGCGGGCGCGGGATCGACCTGTGCGGCTGTCAGAGAACGACGCCGAGGCCTGCGAGCAGGCCGAGAACCGGAGTGAGAAGACCGGCGAGGGCGGCACCGACGGTGGCGGCGAGAGAACCGAGCAGCATGGGAATACCTCCTGAATAGATGTGGACGGGCACGCCCGGCGGGCGTGCGGAGGTGAGCGATCCGGGGAGGATAAGTTCACTTCCGCCCCATACGTCGCACGTGTCGCGCGACCCGTTAACCACTTTCCCCAGCTGTGATCGCTTCGTGATCTTGATGTCCGATTGGCCCGGAATTCCGTTACGTATGGGCGTTTTGGGCTTTTCCGCGTTCGATCACCGCGGAACGTCGCTCGGCGACCCGGGAGGGAGAGAACTCCCGCATCCACGCCTCCGAGGTCTCCTGCTCCACGCGCAGAGCGGGTTCGGCGAGGTGCCCTTCGGCCCGTCGATACGACGACAGCAACGCGCGCACGCCCGGCTGGTCGTTGCCGGCGATCGTCCGGGCCACCTCCAGGGCGGTGTCGAGCAGTTCGTCGTGCGCGACGACCTGGGTCACGAGGCCCACATTCAGGGCCTCCTCGGCGCTCACGAAATTGCCGGACAGGCTCATGCGCCGGGCGAAGCCCGGACCCACCGCGGCGGGAAGACGGTAGGTCAGCCCCCAGCCCGGCAGGACGCCGACGCGGGCATGGGTGTCGGCGAAGCGCGCGCGTTCGGATGCGATGAGGAAGTCACAGGCCAGTGCCATCTCCAGGCCCCCGGTGATCGCAGCGCCGTTCACCGCGCCGATCACCGGCTTGGCCAGTGGCGTCCACGGGTGGCCGACGGGGATCTCCGGATCCGAGATCAGCGAGAGATTGCCCCCGTTCGCACCGAGTTCCTGCAGGTCGAGTCCGGCGCAGAAAGCCGGATCTGTGCCGGTGAGGACGACGACACTCGTCTCGTCGTCGGCGTCCGCCGCGGCCAGCTCGGCACGCAACCGATCGATGAGCCGGGAACTCAGAGCATTTCGTGCGTCCGGCCGGTTGAAGGTGAGAATGCGCACGGCGTCGCGCTGCTCGACGAGCAGGATCTCTTCAGAGGTCATGGCCCGACAGTATGCGCTGTTCGATCCACGAGCGCATCGAGTCGACGCTCTGCTGCAGAGCCTCTGCGGTGAGTCCGTCGGAGGTCGGAACGGATGCGGCCACCTCGTCGAGCACGTCGAGCGCCCGTCCACTGCCGTAGATCTGCTCGAACAGGTCGCGGTAGGCGTCCTCGTACAGGGATGCGAAGGCGTCCGAGGCGAGGAATCGGGTCTTCAGGGTGTTGCCTCCCCGGGGGCCGCCGCTTTCGCCGTCCCCACCGCCCGGCATCCCTCCCGGTCCCATCGTGAGAGTGTCGTGTGGGCCGACGGTCGCGTCGCCCTGCATGGCGAGATTCAGATCCCACGAGATCACCGACAGCTTCTCGGTTCCGAGGTCGTACCAGAGGTAGTAGTTCTGGCCCGGGCCGCTCATGTCGTCCGTGTTGACGAGCAGATTCTGGGTGGCGACGTAACGGGCGAACGAGTCGACGTCCACCCGGTCGGCCAGGTGCGCGTCGAACTCGGCGGCGTCGGCCGAGTCCAGCCACTTCAGGAAGTCGATGATCGGCTGCAGGGTGCCCGAATCGGTGGCGTTGATCTGCGTGAACTGGTCGGCGTAGTCCGACTGGTCGTCGCCGATGTACTCGAACCGCGAGGACGCGTCCGCCTTGTAGAGATAACCGTCCGAATCGAACAGCGAGTCGGCGTAGCCGGCATCGGGGTGTTCGAGTACCAGCCGCGTCGTACTCGAGCTGTCGTTGACGGAGTACACCGTGTACGCGTAACGCTGGGTGGGCTGGCCGGTTTCGGCAGTGAGCGACAAGGCCATCGCCTCGTTGAGCACCGGAGAACCGGGACGGACCGACAGTTCGGTCATGCCCTGATAGGCGCGACCCTCGACGTTCTCGTCGAAACTGATGAGCAGCGGAAGAGAGGTCGGGTCGTCGGGTATCACCTGAGTCGTTCCACCCATGCCGGGTGGACCCTGGCCGGGGTCGAACCCGCCGGGAACCTCGAATCCTGCGGGTGGCTGCATGCCCTCGGGTGGTTGCATGCCCTCGGGCGGCTCCATGCCCGGGGGTGGTTGCATGCCCCCGGGAGGTTCCATGCCGTCGGGAGGTGCGAACCCTTCGGACGGCGACTCTCCGCGCAGACCCATGAGCGTCGAGTTGCCTTTCAGCCGTACCGCGGCATCGTCGATCCGCGTGCCGTCGATGACGACGGAAGCGTTGATCCACTTCTTGTCACCGTTCTTCCGGAACGCGGAGATCATGTCGTCGTACTCGGCGTCGCCGATCTCGATCGACAACTCGTGGGTGACGGAGGCATCGAACAGATCGACTGTGCCCGTGACGTTCCGGGTGATCTCGGAGGCGATGATCGTTGCATCACCGGTGATGTAGGGACGCACCCTCGTCGAACCGAACACCGTCGCGACGACCGCGACGAACGCGATGAACGCCACGGGCAGCTTCCAGTGCTGCCGCAGGGATGTGGGTATCCGGTGCCGTAACCGGCGCCGGGGTGGGACAGGCGTGCTCATCACAGATCCGTCTGGTCGTATCCGGTCAGCACGGTCACCCGCTGTCCGGTGTTCACCGCGCTCAGAGCGGAGACGAGTCGGCCGGAGGTGATCCCCTTCTTCAGCCGGGCCGTGTAGTACAACTCGGTCAGGGCGCCGCCCCGGACGGATTCGGTGGACACGAGTTCGTATTCGCTGCAGTGCTCGATGAGCACGTCCTCGACCATCGAGCTGTACTCCGGCTCCGGAGGTACCTGCACCTTGACCACCTGACGGCGGATATCGAGCTTGAACCAGTCGAACTTGTTCATGATCAGCAGCACCAGGCAGATGGCGATGGTCGCCGCGACGGCGAGGACGTAGAAGCGGGTACCGGTGGTCATGCCGACGGCCATCACCAGGAAGATGAACCCGACGTCGCGGGTTTCCTTGATGGCGTTGCGGAAACGGATCACCGACAGGGCGCCGACGAGGGCGAAGGCGCGGGCGATGTTGGAGCCGACCACCAGCATGATGAGACTGATGATCATGCCGCACAGCACCAGCGTCTGCACGTAGGACTGGCTGTAGGAGACGTTCTTGTGGGTGTAGCGGTATACCCAGGCGATCACGCTCGAGAGCACGAAGGCCAACGTCAGCGAAACGACGATGTCGAAGGTCGTGAACGTGCCGCTGAGATCCTGGAAATCGAAATTCATCACTGTCCTCGGAGAGAGAGCTCGGGAGAGCCGAAACGTGAACGCGGAGCGAGGCCGAACGCCTCGACCGATTGGCAGTACTTCGACACCCGCACCACCGACATGTCGAGCCGGGCCGTGAGATCGGTGGCCCAGTAGGGCACGCGTTCGTTGGCCTTGAGTTCGACGATCGCCAGCTTCGGCGGGATGATGAAACGGTTCTCCGCGCCCGACGCGAAGTGGAAGTCGCGGTCGCGGCCGTGCACCTTGTGGTCGATCGTCACGCGCAGGCCGAGGTCGGCGTCGCGTCCGACGAATGCCTCCCGAAGGTAACCCGTGGTGACGATCGGCCGCAGGTCCAGATTGCCCACCAGAGTGCTCACCTCGTGGACGAAGGGCCGCTGCAGGTCGTCGCAGTCGATCTCCTCGCGTCCGTCGAGCCAGCGCCGAGCGTCGCGGTAGGGCAGAGCGATGCGCCGTTTCTGCGTGACACGGTTGACGCGCTGCTTGATTTCGACCTGCACGGGCGTGCCGTCCGTGCATTCGGCCGGGTCCCCGTACAGGCGCATCCGGACCTTGCGCCGGAACTTCAGACCCTCGATCTTCTCCCAGTAGAAGCGCAGATCGGCGGTGTCGTAATAGAGCGACGTCACGGGGTAGCCCCCGTGCGGCGAGTGTGGATCGGAATCCATGCGCGCGGCGAGTTCGCGTCGCAGTTCCGGCACCCTCATCTCGTCGACGAAGTACTTGATCTCGTACCTGTTGAACGCGTGCAGCCTGCTCGCGGTCTGCTGATAGCCGTGGTTCACGCGTCCAGCACACACTCGCCGTCTCGAGGTTCCGTGGAGGTTTGCTGGCAGTTTCCTGTCAACCGGCGACGGCCGGCGAGCGGGGGCCACTCACAGGAACTTGCCAGGAAACCTCGAGCGGTACACCAGTTCGACCCGTGACAATCGAGGTATGGCCGACCGAACTCCCGAGGCGCGCGTGCTCGTCGTCGACGACGAACCGAGCATCGTCGAGCTGCTGTCCGTGAGCCTGAAATTCCAGGGATTCGAGGTCGAGACCGCGAGCGACGGAGCCCAAGGACTCGACAAGGCCCGCCGTTTCCGGCCCGACGCGGTGATCCTCGACGTGATGATGCCCGGCATGGACGGTATGGGGATGTTGCGCCGCCTGCGGGCGGACGGTTCGGATGCGCCCGTGCTGTTCCTGACCGCGAAGGACGCCGTCGAGGACAAGGTCGCGGGACTGACCCTCGGTGCCGACGACTACGTCACCAAACCGTTCAGCCTCGAGGAGGTCGTCGCCCGGTTGCGCACGATCCTGCGCCGGGCGGGAAAGGGGAGTGAGACCGAACGCAGCTCCCGCATCACCTTCGCCGATCTGGTGCTCGACGAGGACACCCACGAGGTGTTCAAGGCGGGCAAGGCGGTGTCGTTGTCGCCCACCGAGTTCACGTTGCTGCGCTATCTCATGGTCAATGCCGGCACGGTGCTGAGCAAACCCCGCATCCTCGAGCACGTGTGGAACTACGACTTCGGAGGTGAGGTCGGCGTGGTCGAGTCGTATGTGTCGTATCTGCGCCGCAAGGTGGACACCGGCGAGGTGCCTCTCATCCACACCGTCCGCGGCGTCGGTTACGTGATGCGGGAACCACGCACGTGACCCGGCTGCGGGCGCTTCCACTGCGGTGGACGCTGGTGGCGGCGCTGGTGGTGCTGTCGGCCGTCGGACTGCTCGCATCGGGTGTGGCCGTCACGTCCGCGCTGCAGAACTCGCTGCTGTCGCGCGTCGACCGGGATCTCGAGGAGGCGGCCCGCACGTGGGCGCGTCCCGAGGGCCCGCCCCCGCCGCCGGTGTCCACACCGGGCACCCCGAGTTCGCAGCGTCCGCCGAGCCCGTTCTACGTCCGGGTCACCGCTGCGGACGGACAGGTGCTCGCGGTGGTCAACGACCAGTCCACGGCACCCGACGTTCCGGAGGGCGCGACCGCGGGTCCGGTCACGGTCGGCTCCGCCGATGGTGGTGACCACGACTGGCGTGTGCTGAACACGGAGGGTGCCGGTGGGGTCGTGACCACCGTGGGGATGAGTCTCGCGGAGACCGAGGACACCGTGAACCGTCTCGTGGTGCTGCAGGCCGGCATCGGCGCCGGGGTGCTCGTCGCGCTCGCCCTGGCCGGTGGCTTCGTCGTGCGCCGAAGTCTTCGTCCGCTCGACGAGGTGGAACGCACCGCCGCGGCCATCGCGGACGGCGACTTGAGCGAGCGTGTCCCCGAACGGGATCCGCGCACCGAGATCGGCCGGTTGTCGGTGACCCTCAACGCGATGCTCGGCAAGATCGAAACGGCATTCGCGGCGACCGCGGCCTCGGAGGAGTCGGCGCGCCGCTCCGAGGAGAAGATGCGCCGCTTCGTCGCCGATGCCGGACACGAACTGCGCACCCCGCTCACCACCATCCGAGGTTTCGCGGAGCTGTACCGGCAGGGTGCGAGCACCGACACCGGCATGCTGCTCGACCGCATCGAACGCGAGGCCCGGCGCATGAGCCTGCTCGTCGAAGACCTGCTCCTGCTCGCGCGGCTCGACGAACAGCGGCCGCTCGAGCGCGCCCCGGTGGATCTGCTCGCGGTGGCCGCCGACGCGGTGCACGGCGCGCGGGCCGTCGCACCGGATCGCCGGATCGAACTCGAGGTCACCGACGGTCCGGGAACCCCCGAGGTGCTCGGCGACGACGCGCGTCTGCGTCAGGTGCTCGGCAACCTCGTCACCAACGCGCTCACCCACACCCCGCCCGATGCGGACGTCACGGTGCGGGTCGGGACGACCGAATCGGATGTGATCCTCGAGGTGGCGGACACCGGGCCGGGCCTCGCACCGGAGGACCGGGAGCGCGTGTTCGAACGCTTCTACCGGGCCGACTCCTCGCGGACCCGGGCGTCGGGCGGCAGCGGCCTGGGGTTGTCGATCGTCGCTGCACTGGTCGCCGCGCACGACGGAAAGGTGGAGGTGGAATCGGACCCGGGAGCCGGCTCGACCTTCCGGGTCCGGCTGCCGCGCCACGAGCCGGATCCGCGCGTTGTTCCGCTGGGCTGAAAAACTGTGTTGCCGGACACATCACGGACCTAGTCTCGGGCCATCCGAGGAAGGGAACCGGCAACAATGCAGTCGCTCGCCTGTCACACCTGTGACGCTCGCGTGCTCGTCGCGAAGTACAGCCCCGCTCACACCAGCATCCAGTGGTCCGAGGAGGCCCGGCAGTCGTGCCGCGAGATCGCGGCCGCCGCTGCCGTCGACAACGGCTCCTACGTGATGCGCTGCGAGGCTCTCGACCGCACCGTGGACGAGGCTGTCTCCGACGGGCTGATCCGACCCAGCCATCGAGTCGATCCGGCAATCGCGCCTCTCGCTTCCACGGAGGCTGTCACCTCAGCCCGGTGACTGCCGTTCGCGTTCACCCCTCTTCAGCCCCAGCCTCTATGGAGAAACCATGACCGTCCCCCAGGAGCGGATCGAGATCCGCAACATCGACGCCGGCACGAACCCCACCCGTTTCGCGCGTGGATGGCACTGCATCGGCCTTGCCAAGGATTTCCGTGACGGAAAGCCGCACCAGGTCAAGGTGTTCGGCACCGACCTGGTGGTCTTCGCCGATACGGCCGGAAAGCTGCACGTGCTCGACGCCTTCTGCCGGCACATGGGCGGCAACCTCGCGCGCGGCGAGATCAAGGGCGACACCATCGCCTGCCCGTTCCACGACTGGCGCTGGAACGGCCAGGGTCGTTGCGAGGCCGTTCCCTACGCCCGCCGTACCCCGAAGCTCGGCCGCACCAAGGCATGGACGACGATGGAGCGCAACGGCGTTCTGTTCGTCTGGCACTGCCCGCAGGGCAGCGAGCCCACCCCGGAACTCGCGATCCCCGAGATCGAAGGTTACGAGGACGGTCAGTGGAGCGACTGGACGTGGACGACCATCCACGTCGAGGGTTCGCACTGCCGCGAGATCGTCGACAACGTCGTCGACATGGCGCACTTCTTCTACGTGCACTTCCAGATGCCCGAGTACTTCAAGAACGTCTTCGACGGGCACATCGCCGGACAGCACATGCGCTCCTACGGGCGTGACGACATCAAGACCGGTGTGCAGATGGATCTGCCCGAGGCGCAGACGATCTCGGATGCCTTCTACTACGGTCCGTCCTTCATGCTGGACACGATCTACACGGTCTCCGAGGGCACGACCATCGAGTCGAAGCTGATCAACTGCCACTACCCGGTCACGAACAACTCGTTCGTGCTGCAGTTCGGCACGATCGTCAAGAAGATCGAAGGCATGTCCGAAGAGCAGGCCGCCGAGATGGCGAAGATGTTCACCGACGGCCTCGAGGAGCAGTTCGCGCAGGACATCGAGATCTGGAAGCACAAGTCCCGCATCGAGAATCCGCTCCTCACCGAGGAGGACGGCCCGGTCTACCAGCTGCGTCGCTGGTACAGCCAGTTCTACGTCGACCTCGAGGACGTCACGCCCGAGATGACGCAGCGGTTCGAGTTCGAGGTGGACACCTCCCGCGCACTCGAGTCGTGGCACAAGGAGGTCGAGGAGAACCTCGCCGGTTCGGCGGAGTGATCCGATGATCCGTCCCGCTGCACGCGGCGGGACGGATCACACGTCGCGGCGGCGGAACCCGTCGACGAACACCGACACGATGGTGCGCGCGAGACCGGCGAGGGTGCGGTTCGGTCCGGGCCGGTACCAGCGCGAGGCGTGCCAGACCGCGTCGTAGATCAGTTCCCGGAAGGCCTCGGGGTCGATGTCCGTGCGGAACACGCCTTCGGCGATACCGTCCCGGATGGCTTCGCGCCACGCGACTTCCATGGCATCGGCCGAGGAGACCATGTCCGCCTCGACGACGCGCTCGCGCATGTACTCGCCTTCGCGTCGCCAGATGGAGGTCGCTCCGTGATAGTCCTCGGAGGTCTCCAGGGCAATTTCGGTGAGCGCTACGAGCCGCTCGACAGGCGGCAGTGATCGCGCCAGCACCTCGCGGCATCGCTCGTTGAGATCGGTGATGTACTCGCGGATGAGTTCGGTGACGATCGCTTCCTTGGACGGGAAGTAGTGGTAGAGCGCCCCGGAGTAGACGCCCACCGCGTCCGCGATCTCACGGATGGTGGTGGCGGTCACGCCCTTGCGGGCGAAGATCTCCGCCGACCGGTCGAGTATCTGCCGTTTTCGCTCGTGCGGGTCCACCGTCGTCCTCTCGTAAGGCCAGGGCAGGCCTGTTCTCGGACCGTATTGTGCCACACCCATTGATCAACCGATCAATGGAGTTCACGTCTTTCACGTCTTCAGGAGTATGCATGGCCGTGTCCCGGATGGACCCGATCGTTCCCGCAACACCGCTGGCGGGCAGGACCGCCCTCGTGACCGGAGCGGGCCAGGGCATCGGCCGGGGGATCGCCCTCGCGCTCGCGGCCGCGGGCGCATCGGTGGCCGTCGTGGGACGCACCGCGGAGACGATCGGAGCCACCGCGGTGGAGATCGTCGATCGCGGGGGCCGCGCCGTACCGTACGTGTGCGACGTGACCGATGCGGCGGCGGTGGACGCGACCATTTCCGATGTGGTGCAGGAGTTCGGTGGGCTGTCCATCCTGGTGAACAATGCGCAGTCGCCGGCGCCGGGAACGCTGCTCGAACTCGACGAAGCCGTCTACCGCGGCGGTATGGAATCCGGGCCCACCGCGACCTGGCGGATGATGCGCGCGTGTCATCCCCATCTTCGTGACGGCGGCTCGATCGTCAATCTCGGATCGGCGGCCGGTATCCGCTGGAACCCCTCGGGGACGGGCGGATATGCGGCCGCGAAGGAAGCGATCCGGGTGCTCACCCGCACCGCCGCATGCGAATGGGCAGGCGACGGCATTCGCGTCAATTGCATTCTCCCGCTGGCCGACTCGATTGCCATGCAGGAGTGGGCCGTGCGCGAACCGGACGAAGCCGAAGCCTATGCGCGTTCGATTCCGCTCGGCCGGCTGGGTGATCCGGAGACCGACATCGGCCCCGCCGTGGTCTTCCTCTGCAGCGACGCCGCCCGGTACATCACCGGGCATTCGCTGCCGGTGGACGGGGGTCAGGCCCTGGTGCGCTGACCCCTCGACCGGTCAGCCGACGTGCCGCTGCGGTTCGTTCTGGGACAGCGTGCGCCACACGGCGCGCGCCGCGAGACGGACCGGAGTGGCCAGGCCGACGGTGTCGACGTTGTCGATCGGACCCGTGACGGACAGTGCTCCCACACAGGTCCGGCCGTTGCCGATCGGTGCCGCGACGCATGCGACGCCCGGCACGGACTCCTCGCGCTCGTGCGCGATGTGCCGCTCGCGAATGCGGGCGATCTCCGTGCGGGGCAGCAGGTTCTCGATGCGTGCGCCGCCGCCGGGCGTGCATCCGGTCAGGCTGCGCGCGGTGTCGAGCCGGGTGTGGGCGAGAAGAGCCTTGCCGAGTGCGGTGCGGTGGGCCGCCATCCGTCCGCCGATACGCGAGGGCAACGGAAGCGGGCTGCGTCCGACCTTGTCGACGTAGCGGATGTCGCCGCCGTCGAGCACGGCCAGGTGGACGACGAGGCCCGTCGCCGAATACAGGTCGTGCAGGACGGGATTGGCCGCCCGGTGCAGACGGTCGTGATTGCGTGCCAGCGCTCCCCATTCGAGAGGAGTGCGCCCGAGGGCGTAGGCCTTGCCACGCTTGCTCACCCAACCGTGCTCGGCGAGCTGGGTGAGCAGGCGGTGGGTGGACGAGCGCGGCAGGCCCGTGCGCGTCGACAGTTCGGACAGGGTGAGGCGATCGCCGGTGTGGAACTCGTCCAGAAGTCCGGCCACGCGGGCGATGACGGCGTCCGGAAAGTCGTCGGTACGTGTCACGAAATCCTCCATCGACGGGGCGGGCAGGGGCGCATCGATCTATTGATCGATCGATCAATCAATGATGCGACTGTAACAGGAGCGGGGCTTACGTGGCCAGCGTCACTGCGAGATGGTCGGCCGCGCGCCGCACCCTGCGGCCGGCGTCCTCGGGGATCGCCTCGGCCGGTCCGGCCAGCGACAGTGCGGCGATTTCTCCGTCTCCGGCCGAGAACGTCGCCACCACGTGGCGGAAGCACGTGCCTCCCTGCACGGCACCGTCGACGACCGAGCACCCGCTCCCGGCCTCGAGTGCGGCGTGCGTTCCGTCGCGGTGGGCCAGCAGTGCCAGTCCGGCGACGGTCTCCTCGGCCGGCCTGCGCTGACCCGCCCACGAGCTGTCGGCCACCCTGATGCCGCTGACTTTTTCCAGGTAGACCAGCTGATCGCCGTCGAGAACCGTCAGGTGGACGACCAATCCGGTATCGCGGTGCAGGTCGTACATCGCGGGCAGGGCCGCGCTGTGGATCCGGTCGTGGGCCTGCGCGAGGGCTCCGAGCTCGACGATCTTCGGGCCCAGGTGGTAGGTGGTGCCGCTGCGCCGCATCCACCCGACCCGCACCAGCTGCAGGAGCATCCGGTGAGCGGACGACCGGGGGAAGCCGGTGCGTCGGCACAGTTCCGTCAAGGTCAGGCCGTCGGTGTCGCGGAACGGTTCGAGCAGCAGGCTGACGCGCCCCATGACGGACGAGGGGCTGTCGAGTACTTCGGACATGTTCTTCTCCGAGGTGTGTCGTGCGGTGATTGATCGACCGATCAATAATGCCTAAGACTGTAGCGCCGGAAGCGCTCGACGAAAAGAACGAATTTCAGGAAGAACGAAAAATGCACCGCGACCAGGGTCGCGGTGCATCTTCCGAACGGGCCGAGAGGCCGGGGAAATCAGGCAGTCGGCGGGATGAACGCCTTCAGCGGCTCGGAGCCCGACTGATCGTGGCCCCAGTACGCGTCGGCGGTGATCTCCTCGGACGTGTAGTGCCGCTCGTCGACGAGCATGCCCTCGGTACCGAACTCGAGATCCCAGCCTCCGGGCGCCCGGACGTAAAACGAGATCATCTTGTCGTTGGTGTGACGGCCGAGCGTCGACGAGATCGAGAAATCGAGCTTGTTCACCCGATCCAGCGCCTGGCCGACCGCATCGAGGGTGTCGACCTCGGTCATCAGGTGCACCAGGCCGGGCTCCTCCGTCGGCGGGGCCGGGCACAGCGCGAGGCTGTGGTGGCGCTCGTTGATGCCGAGGAAGCGCACGCGTACGAGGCCCTCCTCGTCGAGCCGGATCGAACCGCGCGGCAGGAAGCCCAGCACCTGCGTGTAGAAGTCGTACGTCTCGCCGAAGTTCGCGGTGGGCAGCACCACGTGGCCGAGGCCGAGGCCACCGGTCACCCAGCGCCCGCCGAAACGGGTCACCACGGGGCTGTGGTCGAGCACGGGCCCGTAGAAGACCTCCAGGCGGGTGCCGGCCGGATCCTGGAACGCGATGGCGCCCTCTGCGTCGAGATAGGTCGCTTCCTTGCGCGAGAGCACCTCGACGGCGCGTCCCGACTTCTCGACGGCCTCGCGCACCCGCTCGAGCGCGAACTCGTCACGCACCTCCCAGCCCACGGCCAGAGCCTTGTCGGACTCGCCGGGCAGCACCTGGATGCGGGAGCGACGTTCGTCGATACGGGCGTAGAAACCCTCCGGCTCAGGGCCGGATCCCTCGGCCATGCCGAGCCCGTCGAGGAGCAGGGCGCGCCAGCGCGGCACGTCCTGCGTCTGGATGCGGAGGTAGCCGAGACCTCTCAGTTCAGTCATGTCATCGTCCTCGAAAGTGGAAGGGGATCAGATCATTGCGCGGTAGGGACCCTGCGGGTCGCCACCGAGCTGCGTCAGGGCCGCGGAGTGGTAGATCATGCCGGGCACGTGGATGGCGTGCGTCAGGCCGACGTGCGCGTCACGCCAGAAACGCTGCATCGGAGTCTTCAGGTGCACCGCTGCACCGCCGGCACGCGCGAAGATCTCGTCCATCGCCCGCACAGCGCGCCACGCGGCCGAGATCTGGGTGCGACGCCCGATGGCGCGCTCCTCGAAGCTGATCTCCTCACCGCGGTCCGTCTTGTCCCAGAAGCGGTCGACGGTCTCGAGCAGCGCGAGTCGCGATGCGGAGATCTCGGAGGCGGCCTCGCTGATCGCGAACAGAACGTAGGGGTCCTCCTTGATGGGGACACCGGAGACCTGGACGCGCTCCTTCTGCGCTGCGATGTAGCAGGCCAGCGCACCCTCGGTCATGCCGATCAGCGACGAGGTGATGCCGAGCGGGAAGATGTACGAGAACGGGAACTTGTACAGCGTCTCGTCGCGACCCGCGTGCCGCCAGCCGTTCCCGCTGAGGACGATATCGGCGTCGATCGTGCGGTGCTCCGGAAGGAAGGCGTCCTTGACGATGAGGTCCTTCGAGCCCGTACCGCGCAGGCCGATGACGTTCCAGCTGTCCTGGTCGATCTCGTAATCGGAGCGGGGGAGCACGACGTGCAGCACCTTGCCGGTGCGGTTGCCGTCCTTGTCACCGACGGCGGCGCCGATCATGACCCAGCCGCAGTGGTCGGTGCCCGACGAGAACGACCAGCGGCCGTTGAGGATGTAGCCTCCGTCGACCGGCACGGCGACACCCATGGGTGCGTACGGCGACGCCATCCACATGTCGTTGTCGTCGCCCCAGATCTCCTCCTGAGCCTTGGGATCGAAGAAGGCGAGCTCCCAGGGGTGGACACCGACGATGCCGGCGACCCAGCCCGTGGCGCCGTCGAGCGCACCGAGAGCCATGATGGTCTCGGCCGCCTCGCGCGGGTGGCCTTCGAAACCGCCGTACTCTTTCGGCTGGAAGGTGCGGATGATGCCGGAGTCACGCAGGCGCTTCGCGGTGGTGTCGGTGAGGCGCATGATCTTGTCGCCTTCGATACCCTCGGCGCGGATCTCGTCCGCGTGCTGCATGATCCTGTCCAATACCTGACCCATGACGGTGACTCTTCCTGGAATCGGCTGCTGACCAGCCGGGTCTGCGTGGAGGGGGTGTGCTCCGCCGAACGGAGCGACCTGCGCGGTGTGCAGGTGTGGTACGTCGAACAGTCCCAGCTGTGATGTGAGCGCGCACCGATATTTCCGTTCAACGGGACGGCCGGGGCAGGGGGCACCGGCCCTCGGTACAAAGAGACGGACAGCACAGTGATGCCCTCACCGTGACCGCTCGTCCCGGAAGGATCGACATGACCGACACCGCAGACCTGGTGGCCTCGCTCCTCGAGCGGGTGCAGCTCCTCGAGGACAAGGCTGCCATCCACGAGGTGCTCACGGCCTACGGTCCGGCCGTCGACGCCGGCGACGCCGACGCGGTCGGGGAGCTGTGGGCCGAAGATGCCGTCTACGACATCGACATCCGGGTGATGGAAGGCCGTGACGCGATCACCGAGATGGTGCGCACCCGGCCCCACCAGGACTACATCAACGAAGGATGCGGCCATCTGCTCGACCCGGTCCACATCCGGGTCGACGGCGACACCGCCGTCGCGACCTGCCACTCGCTGTTGCTGCGCCGCAACCTCGACGATTCCGACTCCTACCGGGTATGGCGGGTGACGGCCAACCGCTTCGAGCTCGCGCGTCTCGACGGACGCTGGAAGATCAAGCGCCGCACCGCGCGACTGCTCGACGGCAGCGCAGCGGCTCGTGAGCTGCTCGCGAAGGCGTCCCGATGATCACTTTGTCTGCGGCCGAACAACTCCTGGCCATCCACCAGATCCAGCAGGTCTTCTCGGCACGTCTGCGCGTGATGGACACCAAGCAGTGGGAGCTGTATCCGACCCTGCACACCGAGGACGTGGTGAGCGAGACCTGGGGTGGGCTCCCCAGCGACAAGCAACCGCGCACCGGTGAGGAAGCCGGCCGCGTGGTCGGCCGCGAGCCGCTCACCCGCGCCATCAGCAACTTCCTCGACGGCCCGGTGCCGGTCACCTCGGCACATCACGGTCACTGCCCGGAGATCGTCCTCGAATCCGACACCACCGCCCGGGGGATCTGGGCGATGGAGGATCAGTTGTGGTGGGACAACGACGGTGTCGAGGAGTCGCTCCACGGGTGGGGTCACTACCACGAGGAGTACCGCAAGGTCGACGGTGTCTGGCTGATCTCCTACCGCAAGCTCACCCGCCTGCGCGAGGTGCACACCCCGGGCTTCTTCAGTTTCCTGAAGCGCCTCTGACGTTTTCCGAAGCGCTTCCGGCGGGGTATGTCCGGTGTCAGACCGCCACGGGCTCGGCTGCCTGCTGCCGGACGGGCGGATCGGGATCGGGGACCGCTGCGAGCAACGCCTTCGTGTACGCTTCGCGGGGTGTGGAGAACACCGACCCCACAGGCCCGACCTCGACCACCGATCCGGAGTGCAGCACCGCCACGCGATCGGCGACCCGGTGCACGACGGCCAGGTCGTGACTGATGAACAGGCAGGCGAATCCGAGTTCGCGCTGAATCTCGGTGAACAGGTCGAGCATCTCGGCCTGCAGTGACACGTCGAGCGCGCTGGTGGGTTCGTCGGCGACGAGCAAGCGGGGCCCCAGCGCGAGGGCCCGCGCCAGCACGACCCGCTGCTTCTGCCCACCGGAGAGCTGGTGCGGGAAGCGACCGGCGAGCGATGCGGGCAGGCGGACGGCGTCGAGCAGGTCGAGCACTCGCCGGCGCCTGTCCGCGGCGGTGCCCACCCGGTGCACGTCCAGGGGCTCGCGGATGCTCGCCGCGACGGTGAGTTTCGGGTCCAGCGAGGCGGCCGGATCCTGCTGGACGACCGCGACAGTGCGTCTGATCTCCCGGATCTCGCGCGCGGACAGGGTGCCGAGATCGTGACCGTCGAACACCACCCGCCCGGCACTCGCCGGAACGAGTCCGAGAGCGGCCCGCCCGAGCGTGGTCTTACCCGAACCCGATTCGCCGACCAGCCCGAGCACCTCCCCACGTCGGACGGTGAGACGGACCCCGTCCACGGCCGAGAAGGCCGGAGTGCCGTGCCGTGCCGGATAGGTGACGGTGACGTCCTCGAACGCGAGGACGGTCTCGTCGAACCCGCCGGATTCGACTGCAGCAGTGGTTCCCGGTTCGGGCAGTCGCGGCACCGACGCCAGCAGCGTCCGGGTGTAGGGGTGTTCGGGTGCGGCGAACAGTGAATGGACGCTGCCGGTTTCGACGACCGATCCGTGCCGCATCACCAGCACGCGATCGGCGTAGCGGGCGGCCACACCCATGTTGTGGGTGATGAGCAGGACGCCCATCCCGGTCCGGTGCCGGATCCGGTCGAGCAAAGCCAGGATCTCGGCCTGCACCGTGACATCGAGAGCGGTGGTCGGCTCGTCGGCGACCAGCAGGCCGGGCTCGCCGGCCAGTGCCAGCGCGATCGCGACCCGTTGCTTCTGCCCGCCGGACAACTGGTGGGGGAAGTAGTCCACCCGCCGATGCGGATCGGGGATCTCGACCTGCTCGAGCAGATCGATCGCGGCGCGGCGCGCATCGGCCTTCGACAGCGACCGGTGCGCGCGGAACGCCTCGCGCAGTTGCCATCCGATACGGCGCACCGGATTCAGAGCACTCTGCGGTTCCTGGAAGATCAACGCGACCTTCGTGCCGCGCAACCGATTCAGCTCGCTCTCCTCGGCGCCGAGGATCTCGGTGCCGTCGAGAACGATCGATCCGGTGGTGCCGGCGCTTTCGGGGAGCAGTCCGAGGATCGCGCGGGCCGTCATGGATTTTCCGGAGCCCGACTCGCCGACCATGGCCACCATCTCGCCGGGATGGATCTCGAAGGAGGCACCGGCGACGGCGGGTGTGCCGGTACCGAAGTCGATGTGCAGGTCGCGGACGGTGAGAAGTGCAGGGGACACGGGAGATTCCTTGCGGTCGGAGAACCGGCTCATCGCCGACGTGAGCGGGCAGCGAGGGATTGCGAGATCAACAGCAGTCCGAGAACCAGGACGACGACCACGGCGAGCGGTCCGGCGACGAACAACGGTGAGTGGTAGGCATTCTGGGTGCCCTCCTTGATGAGGGAGCCGAGCGACGGAGTGGGTGGGGTGATACCGAGGCCGAGGAAGCTCATCGCGCCTTCGATGAACACTCCCACCGACATCGCGAGTGCGAGCTGCACGGTGAGCGGTTCGAGGCTGTTGGGCAGCACGTGACGGCGCAGGATCCACCCCTCGCTCGCGCCCACCGTGCGTGCGGCCTCGACGTAGGGCGCCTGCCGGACGGTGAGGACCGAGGTTCGGGTCAGCCGGCCGAAGACGGGGATCTCGGCGAGCACGATCACCGCTCCGATCGTCCACATCCCGGGTCCGACGACCATGGTCAGCGCGATCGCCAGGATGATCGTGGGGAAGGCCAGGATCAGATCGAAGGCGCGCTGGAGGGCGGTGTCGAGCAGGGCGAAGCGGGTCGATGCCAAGCCGAGCACCGAACCGATCACCGCGCCGGCGGGGACGGCGAGGAAGATGACGAGCAGGTCGACCCGGATGCCGTACAGGGTGCGCGACAGGATGTCGCGGCCCACGGAATCGGTGCCGAGGAGGTGATCACCGTTCGGCGGGAGCAGGGTGGCGCCGGCGAGTTGCGCGTCGGGTGCGTACGGTGCGATCCACGGGGCGAGCAGACCGGCCGCGGCGACCAGCCCCACCAGCACCACACCGACGAGCCCGCGGCCACCGGCCAGCGCGGCCCATCTGCTGTCCCGGTCGTCGACCGAATCCTCGGGCCGTGCGGAGATGGCGGTGCTCATGTGGTGTCTCCCAATCGGATCCGCGGGTCGAGCGTGGCGTTGACGAGATCGGTGACGAGCTGGATCACGACGAACAGTGCCACGGAGAACAACAGCATCACCTGCACCACCGGGTAGTCGCGACTGGCGATCGCCCGCTCGATGAGGTGCCCGAGCCCGGGCCAGGCGAAGATCGCCTCGACGAGTACGGCCCCGCCGATCAGATGGCCGATCTGGATGCCGAGCACGGTGATCGTCGCGGGCAGGGCATTGGGGAGCACCTGGGTGAGGACGATGCGTCGACGCGAAATGCCCAGCGCCCGTGCAGTGGTCACATAGGGTTCGGCCATCTGGCTGCGCAGTGACTCGGTGAGGAAGCGGGTCAGGGCCGCGGCGATGGGCAGAGCGAGGCACACCGCGGGCAGCAGCAGGTACTGCACCGAGATCCCGGGATCGTCGAGCAGTCCCCTGCGCGGAATGCCGCCGGCGGGCAGCACGGCCCAGACGACACCGAACAGTACGACGAGTACCGCCCCGGTCACGAAGTTGGGGATGGCCACGGCGACGGTCCCGAACGCGGTGACGAGACTGTTCAACCATTTTCGGTCGACGATCACCGACACGGTGGCGAGGGTGAACGCGATCAGCAGTGCCACCAGCAGGGCGGCGCCGGCCAGCGCCAGGGTGTTGCCCAGGGCACCGAGCAGGAGAGCGCCGATGTCACCGCCGAGGACGAGGGAACGCCCGAGATCGAAGGTGACGATGCCGGCGAGCCACGTGAAGTACTGGGCGATCTGCGATCCGTCGAGACCGAGTTCGGCTCGCAGGGCCGCCAGTGCTTCCGGGGAAGCATCCGGTCCGGCGAGAACCAGGGCGGGATCTCCCGGCACCAGCCGCAGCAGCGTGAAGATCACCACGGATCCCACGGCGAGGACGACCAGCGCGGAGGGCAGACGGCGGAGGCTGTAGCGCACCATGTTCGCGTCACCCGCCCAGATAGGCGTCGCTCAGATCGAGCTCCGCTTTCTTGGACCAGCCGAAGTCGTGGAGATCGGAGGTGGTCGCCAGCAAACCGGTGGCGTTGTGCAGTCCGATGACGAAGACGTTGTCGAGCAGTTCGGCGTTGAGGGCGCGATAGGCGTCCTCGGCCTCGGCGCTGCGGGGATCGGGTATCCGCCATGCCGTGTCGACGGCCCGCTGGTAGTCCGGGTCGACGAAGTTGGAGGTGTTCTTGTAGGCGTTGAACGGGAACGCGCTGGTCGGCAGGGTGGCCGGGGTGTACTGCGCGTAGGTGTGGCCGTAGACCCACAGTCCTCCGAAGGTGCCGCCGATCAGATTCTTCAGGCTCGTGGCACCGTCGAGCGGCACCAGGGTGGTGTCGATGCCGACGGCGGCGAGGTCGGCCTGGATGATCTGGGCCGTCGATTCCGCTTCGATCGATCCGGTGGCGTAGGAGAGGGGGATGACCGGGATCTCCCCGACCTCCGCGACCAGCGCCCGCGCCCGATCCTGGTCGAGGGTGTAGGTCGAATTCAGTTCGGCGTCGTATGCCGGGGAGTATTCGGGCCACGGCAGGTTGCCGACGTCGCCGTGTCCGCGATAGACGTCGTCGAGGATCCGGTTGCGGTCGACGGCGTAGGCGATGGCCTGGCGCACACGCACGTCGCTCAGGCCGGACGATCCGACGTCGGCGCCGAGATACCAGGTGCGTTCGACCCCCGCCTGGTCGACGATCCGGAAGTTGGGGTCGGCCCCGAGCTGGTCGGCGTCGCGTGGGGAGACGGTGAGGAGCAGGTCGAGCTGGCCGGACCGCAGCTGCGAGATGCGCGTCTGCGCGTCGGGCACGATCACGATCTCCACGCCGTCGAGGTTCGGTGCCCCGTCCCAGTATTCGTCGTTCGCGTCGAAGGTGATCGACGTGCCGGGTTTCCACTCGGTGAACCGGAAAGCACCGGTGCCGTTGTAGGAGGTGCCGGTCTCGAAGTCCGCGATGGAGTGGCGGTCGATGATCGGGACGATGTCGAGCAGGTCGAGCAGGTTCGCTGCCGGCTGCGCGAGGGTGAGCACGAGTGCGTGCGGGTCGCTCGTGTCGTAACCGGTGATGAGGGCCGCGGTGCGCGCGAGTTGGCCGGCGCGCTGGGGATCCGCGTAGGTGCGGATGCTGAACTCGACGTCCTCGGAGGTCATCGGGCGTCCGTCGTGGAAGGTCACGTCGTCGCGCAGAGTGATGCGGGCGGACAGCCCGTCGGGTGCGATCTCCCAGGCCGTCGCCAGATGCGGTTCCGCGTCGAGGCCGTCTGCCGGATAGTCGATCAGCGTGTCGTACACCAGCCCGGTGACCGCGGCCTGGACGGGAGCGCCGGCGTAGATGCTTGCCGGGACGAGATCGAGGGCCTCGCCGATCCGGAGGACGCCACCCTCGGTGGCTCCCGCGTCGGCCTGGCCGACCGCCGAACTACATCCTGCGACGGCCAGGCTGCCGACGAGGGACAGGGCGACGGCTCCCCAGAGGGGGCGGCGCCGGCGGAGGGAGGGGCGGCTGAACACGCGAAAGTCCTTTCGAGGTGTCGGCGCCGGTCGTCCGGGTGGACGACCGGCGCCGCAGTGCGGGATGCCGGATCAGGAATCGAAGCCGGGGAAGCGGTCGGGGGTGTCGACGACGGAGAAGTGCGAGGCGTCGCCGGTGCGGATACGGCTGGTGGCGCCGTCGACGGAGACGGGCAGGTCGCCGGCGAGCGTCACGCGGTGGACGCTGCGCTTGTGGTCACCGAAGTCGGCGATGCCGTAGTGCTGGGTGGCGCGGTTGTCCCAGATGACCAGATCGCCCGGGGTCCAGGCCCAGCGCAGGGTGTTCTCCAGACGGATGATGCGGTCCTGCAGCAACTGGTAGAGCGCGGCCGACTCCGAGGACTTCAGGCCGACGAAGTTCTTCACGAAATGTCCGAGGAGCAGCGACTTCTCGCCGGTCTCGGGATGCACCCGCACCACGGGATGCTCGGTCTCGAAGCTCAGGCGGGTGAAGTTCTGCATGGTCTCGCCGGCCTTGGCGGCGAGACCCCGGTTGTCGGCGTGCACGCCGGCGTAGTCGTACTCGTTGCTGTGCACCGCCCAGAGATTGTCGACGAGTGCCTTCAGCGGGGCGGGCAACTGCGCGTACGCGGCGGTGGTGGATGCCCACGTGGTGGCGCCGCCGTACGGCGGGATCTCCACGGCACGCAGGATCGACGCCTTGGGGATGCGGTCGATGAAGGTGACGTCGGTGTGCCAGCTGTTCGCGGCGCCTTCGATGACGAGGGTGCGGTTGTCCTCGGAGGTCAGCGTGGGGTGCGTCGTCGTGGGCGTGCCGAGCGTGGAGGCGAAGTGGTACTGGATGTTGTCGTCGAGGTGGTGCTGGCCGCGGAAGACGATCACCTTGTTGGCGGCGAGCGCGTAGCGGATGGCGTAGGCCGTCTCGGCCGAGATGTCTCCGGAGACATGGACGCCGTCGACGAGCGCGCCGATGTTCTCACCCAGTTTGGTGACGGTGATGCCGCCGGCGGCATAGATCTCGGATGCGGTGCCGGGCCGAACGTCTGTGATGGTCACGAAGTCTCCTTGCTCGTGGATGTGGTGGTCGAGTCAGCGGGCGGGAACGGGTGCTTCGGGCCCGACCTCGATGCGGTGGATGCGTCGCGCGTCGTCGCCGTAGTCGTAGATGGCGTTGTGCTGGACGAAGTGGTTGTCCCAGACGGCGATGTCGCCCACCTGCCAGCGACGGCGGACGGTGAATTCGGGCCGGATCGACACCGCCTTCAGCAGGCCGAGCAGGGCAGCGCTCTCCTCGGCGGTCAGGCCGTCGATGTGGTGGGTGAACAGGTCGTTGACGAACAGAGCCTCGGCGCCGGTGACGGGATGCCGGATCACCAGCGGATGGCGTGCCTGTACGTGTTCGGCGGTGGGGTGGATGCGGTGCGTGGCCGTGAGGCCGTAGAGGAACTCGCGCAGCGGTGCCGACACGGCGTCGAGCGCGGCGTACTGATTCGACCACATCGTGTCGCCGCCGACCTCGGGCAGGATCTGCATGTGCAGGACGCTGAACCGCGACGGGGTATCGCGCCACGAGACATCGCAATGCCAGCGATTCGCCTGGTAGGCACTGCCGTTCTCGGTGCCGATGACGCTGATCTCGCGGTATCCCGCGTCTCCGAGGTTCGCCAGGTGCTCGTGCGGATACACGACCTCGCCGAAGCGCTGTGCGAACACCCGGTGGGTGGCCGGATCGAGCCCCTGACCGGGAAAGAACAGCACGCCGTAGCGGTAGAGCGCGTCCCGGACGGCGTCGAACTCGGCGTCCGTCAGAGCGGACACATCCAGGCCGTGCACTTCGGCGCCGATCTTCCCGGCGACGGGCAGGATCGTGAGGGTGGGCTGTTCGAGTGTCGTCACGGGGGTCGTCCTCGGGTTCGGGCTGTCGCGGTCGAGGCGGAACGCTAATAGCCCGCTATTAATCGATGTACCCATCGGATCAACCTGCGTGCAGGGGTTTACAGCCCCCACCTATCGCTGTATATGGGGCGCATCCCTGCCCTTCAGGGGCTGGTGCCGACATCTCCACCATCGCTAGGCTCTCCGGCCATGACCGCCCGACGGAACCGTTCCGATGCCGGCCAGGAAACCCGCACCCTCCTGATCGAGGTGGCCGAGCGGTTGTTCGCAGAGCGCGGGTACGAGGCAGTCACAGTCGCCGACATCCGTACCGCGGCGGGTCAGCGCAATGCGTCGGTGGTGGGCTACTACTTCGGGTCGAAGGAGAACCTGCTCCGCGCGATCCTCGAGCATCGACTCCCGGCCGTCAATGCGAGGCGGGAGGCGATGATGCGCGAGAATCTGGGTGAAGGCGACGCGAATGCTCGAGATGCGTTGTGGTGTCTCGTGCAACCGCTCGCCGACACCCTGCACGGCAACAATCACTATGTGGCACTGCTGGATCGGCTGGTCGAAACAGACCTGCTCGGCAATGCGTTCCACGCGGCGGATCCGGCAGGCAGTGCGAGCGCATTCGCCATCGACGACGTGCTGTACGCCGCGATCGGTCATGTGCCGGACAGTGTTCGGCGTCAGCGCATCATGATGGTCTACGACAGCATGCTGCGGACCCTGGCGCGCTACGACCGGGCGGGTACGAAGCCCGGCCGTGCCGAGTTGACCGGTCTGGTCGACGCGTGGGAAGGGTTGCTGCGCGCACCGATCCGCGATCGGAACACGACGTACCCTTCGAACGCGTCACGCCCTACCCGGGGCCTGTGACGGCCTCGGGTAGGGCGTGATTCACGGTGCTGTCAGTAGAGCTTCTCGAGCTTGTCGAGATCCACACCCTTGGTTTCGCGGCTGGTGGCCACGGCGATCACGGTGACGGCCATAGTGATCACGAGGTAGAGGATGACCGCGGTGGCGCTGAAACGGTCGACCAGCCACACCGCGATGAACGGGGCCGGAGCGCCGGCGATGATCGAGGAGCCCTGGAAGACCAGCGACGAACCGGCAAAGCGGTGCTTGGTGGGGAACAGCTCCGTGATCCACGCAGCCTCGGGACCCGCAAGCATGCCGTGCAGCAGTGCGCCGACGCAGACGCCCACGCCGAGCGCGATCATGTTCTCGGTGTGTACCAGGCCGAAGAAGATCGGGGCCCAGACGACGAGCGAGACAGCGGGGACGAGCATGGCGATCTTGCGTCCCACCCGGTCGGACCACCAACCGCCACCGATCATTCCGAGGAACTGGCAGACCGACGCGAAGGCGACGGTGGTGACGATCGCACCGCGCGTGTAGTCGAAATAGGTCGTGGCGTACGCGATGACGAAGATGGTGTAGACGTAGAACGCGATGTTCTCGCCCAGGCGCATGCCGAGGCCGTGGAGCAGCGGGCGCGGCGTGCGCAGCGCTGCGATGATGCTGGACGACTCCTTGGCAGCCGAGGCCTGTCCGGCGGCGGCTTCGGCCTTCACCTGCGCGGCTTGATAGACCGGGGATTCCTCGACACCTCGGCGGATCAGGAAGCCGATGACGAGCAGCGGCACTGCGAGGAGGAAAGCTATGCGCCAACCCCATTCGTCGAATGCGTCCCCGGGGAAGACGACCGCGAGAATGCCGACCGTGGCGGTGGCCAGGACGGTACCGGCCGGTGCGCCGGCCTGCGGCCACGCCGCCCAGAAGCCGCGACGCTTGGGTTCACCGTATTCGCTGACCAGGATCACTGCGGCGCCGAACTCGCCACCGAGAGCGAAGCCCTGGATCATGCGCAGCACCACCAGTGCGACGGTCGCCCAGATGCCGATCTGCCCGTAGGTCGGCAGCAGGCCGATCGCGGCGGTTGCGCCTCCGAGCATCAGGAACGTCGCCACCAGGATGGGTTTGCGCCCGAACTTGTCGCCGAGATGACCGAAGACGATGCCGCCGAGGGGGCGGGCGACGAACCCGAGTCCCTGTGTGGCGAGCGCCATCAGCAAGGAGGCGACGGCGTTACCGCTGGGGAAGAACAGTGGGCCGAGGACGGTCGCGGCGAGGATGCCATAGATCGCGAAGTCGTACCACTCGAGGACTGCGCCGGCCATGCTCCCGGCCAGAACCCGCTTGAACGGGGTCCGCGTGGTCGGGACGCCGGCGGCCGGTGGAACCGACGGCGTGCCCGACTGCTCGATGGTGGTCATGTCGTGCCTTTCGGATCAGGGTCGAGTACAGCCGTGAATCACAGCTGGAGGGTCAATGCGCTGCCACAGGCTCGGGAGCAGCAGGTCATCATGGTTTTTCCGGCGGCGCGCTCGGCCTTGGTGAGGACCAGGTCGCGATGGTCGACCTCGCCGTCGAGGACGGTCACCTCGCAGGCGCCGCAGATGCCTTCCTCGCAGTCGCTCTGCGCGTCGATGTTGGCGGCTCGCAGCGCCTGGAGCACCGTCTGGTCGGCGGCGACCGGGACGGTGATGCCGGAATCCTTCAGCACCACGTCGAAGCCGTGCTCCTTGGAAGGATCCAGTTCTTCGAGCGTGGAGGAGAAGTGCTCGACGTGCAGGGTGTCGTCGGGCCAGTGGGCTGTGGCGTCACCCAGTGCGGAGAGCAGACGCTCGGGACCGCACGAGTACACCTGCGTTCCCTCTTCCGGGACGGCGAACAGGGAAGGAAGGTCCATCCGGATGCCTTCGTCGCCGGGATAGATCCGGACGTGGTCGCCGTGGTCCTGGGCGAGACGGTCGAGGAAGGCCATGGAGCTGCGCGAGCGTCCGGCGTAGTGGATCTCGTAGTCGCCTCCCGCAGCCTTCACCTGATCGGCCATCGCGATCACCGGGGTGATCCCGATGCCGCCGGCGACGAAGACGTACCGCGTCGCGTCGGGATCGAGTTTGAAGTGATTGCGTGGGCCCCGCACGCGGAGGGTGTCTCCTACGGCGAGTTCCGTGTGGAGCCAACGGGATCCACCCCGGCTGTCCCGGTCGTGGAGGACTGCGATCCGGAAGGTGGTGCGATCCTCCGGGTCACCGCACAGCGAGTACTGCCGCGAGACGGCACCGCAGTCGACGTCGATGTGCGAACCTGCCGACCATTTCGGCAGTGGTCGCCCGGAGGTGTCGCGCAGAGCGATCAGCAGGATGTCGTCGGCGATGTGGTCGAGTTCGGAGACTTCCATCGTGCGCGCGATCGTGTTCCGGGACGGTTCGCCGATCTTGACCGGCTGCTGCCGGGACAGCACCGCCGGATCGGTCCGTTCGGGGTTGCGCGACGGATCCCAGCGAACCCAGACGTGGTCGGGTCCGCGGAACGAGGTGTTGGGAAGATAGGTGAATTCCTGGTCGGGCACCAGTTCCATGTGGGGCAGCCGCCGCGTCAGTTCTTCGAGGAAGATCTGGATCTCCATGCGCGCGAGATTCTTTCCCATGCACTGGTGACTGCCGTAGCCGAAGGTGAGGTGATCGCTGGCGTTGTCGCGCCGGATGTCGAAGTCGTCGGCCTCGTCGAAGTGGCGTTCGTCGTGATTGGCGGAGGAGTTGACGATCAGAAGTTTCGCCCCGGCGGGGATCTCGACTCCGTTGATGGTGGTGTCCGCGGTGACGAGGCGGCGCCACGCGGCGACGGATCCGGAATGCCGTAGGCACTCTTCGACGGCGTTGGGAATCAGGCTCGGGTCGGCGCAGATCTCCTCCCAGACGTCGCGGTGCTCGAGGAGCAACCGCACGGCGTTCGCGGAGGCGTTGGCGGTGGTCTCGTGCGCGGCGACGATGCCGGCCATCATCATCGAGTGCAGATAGGAGTCGGTGACGACATCCGGCTGTTCCTGCTGCACGCGGATGCCGAAGCGCATCCAGCCGTGCCCGCTGGGATCCTTGCGCATCTTGTCCAGGACGGTGCCGGCGAACTGCCAGAACTTGCCGACGGCCTCGGCGACGGCGACCTGCTGCTCGGGAGCGGGACGTCCCCACGTGTTGACGGTGTGTGCGATCGAGTACTCGCGCAGGGTGTCCATGTCTTCCTCGGGGACACCGAGGAAGTGCAGGGCAACGGTCAGCGGGACCTCCCAGAGCATCTCGTCGACGAGGTCGACGTGCCCGGAGTCGATGAAGCGGTCGACGTACTCGCGGGTCAACCGGCGCACCATCGGCTCGTGGTGGGCGAGTGCGGCGGGAGTGAAGGGCTCCATCAGTGCGCGGCGCCGCGGCATGTGTGCCGGTTCGTCCTCGTTGACGAGAGTGCGGTTCATGGCATAGCCGTAGCGGGCCAGAACGGCGTTCGCCTCGTCCGAGGTGGGGGTGATCTTCTCGAGCGCGATGGCGGGGGAGAACAACTGGTTGTCGCGGAAGACGGCTTTGACGTCCTCGTAGCGCGTGACCACCCAGTAGTCGAGTTCGGGACTGTAGAAGACGGGCTCTTCGTCTCGCGACCAGCGCAGGGATGCGGCCGGGTCCACCTGGTACGGGCCGGTGAACGGATCGAACGCCGCGGCGCGCGGGGAGACGGGGCAGCCGGTAGGGGAGGTGAGCGCGGTGTGGTCGACAGGGCATCGACTCGGGGTCGATCGCGGGGTTTCGAGGACGGTGCCGCCCGACTGACTCGTCATGGTCTCTCCAAGCTACGAACTGCATGTTTACTAATAACGAACATATGTGTTCGTTGAACGCACATCCGTACAGTAATGACGATCACACATCGAGTCAATCCCCGGTCGGAACTCGGCTCCGGAAGCGCAAAAAAGGACGCTCTCGGCGAGCGTCCTCGGGGTCGGCGGTGAGCCTGAGGGTCAGGTCTCGAGCAAGGCGTTGATCCGGGCGGCAGTTGCCACGACCGCAGCGGCCGCGACCTCGGTATCGAGTCCTTCGATCGCCACGACACCCACGCTCGACTCGAACCCCACGCCCTCCTGGTCGATCGGTGTACGCACGCTCGCCGCGACCCCCACGGCACCGTGTTCGAGTTCGCCGGCGGTGATGCTGAAGCCGTCCTCTCGCGCCCGGCGGATCGCCTCGGTATCGGTGTCGGATGCCGGGCGGCCGGCAAGGATGGCGATTCCCGCGGCTCCGCGTGACACGGGGTGACGGGTGCCCAATCGATAGCTCACCCGAAGGATCCCCGAATCCGGTTCGGCCACTGCGATCACCACGCACTCGTCGCCTTCGAGTGTCGACAGGAAGGCGGTGGCCGACGTCTGCTGGGCCAGATCGCGCAGTAGCGGCTGGGCCACTTCGCGCAGCCGGGGCCGGAATCGGGAACCGAGCAGCGCCGCTCCTGCGGCCAGCCTTATCCGGCCGTCGTCGGTTCGTGCCACGAGTGAATGCGCCTCGAGCGTTGCCACGATCCGGTAGCCGATGGCGCGAGCAATCTCCAGTTCCGCCGCGAGCTCTGCGATCGAGATTCCCCCCGGCCGCTGGGACACGATGTCCAGTGCGCGGAGGCCGCGATCCAGGGTCTGCAGGGTGCTCAACTGTTCTCCTCGAGGCTCACGCTTACGAATATCGAAGCCTATCTTTCCCTGGCGGGGGAAGGGTCGGACGCTCTGCGTCGATGGGTGGGGCAAGGGTTCGGGACGGGAATACCGGTGGGGCGGTGTGTGCGTATACGGAAGGGTGGAGGGATATCCCGGCAGGAGTTGGTGTTTCGTCCAGTTCGGGTAAAGAGCCATTGAAGGCAGGTCTGTTGCACACATTCTTCGATGTGATGCTCGACACATGCACCGTTCGGATGTGATCAACCGGGTTGTCGGGAGAAGTGGGCGAAACCTGTATCTGTTCAATGTAATACGAGATCGCAGCCGGGGTGACGGACCTCTCTTCGGCAATCGTGTCCGCCTATTGATCCGTAAAGAAACGTCGATTCACACGTAACGCTCGGTTATTCATCAGGGATAACTTCGGTGATGCTTCGTCGAGCAGGGTTCCAGCGCTGGCCCCTGCTCGACGGAGGACGATTTCTGTCTCGGGGAGGAGACACACATATGGGGAGGACTGTGGGATGACGACGGTCGACGATCGTGGGGTCGACCCGTCCGGCGCACCGCGGCGCGCGCATGTGCGCGCGTCCGCGGCTGCGTCGTCCGGCACCGGGCTCAACCGCTGGACATGGCAGAACGCGTATGTGAAGAGGCTGCATGTCACGGACGTGCTCGTCGTCGTGCTGTCTGTGCTGCTGGCCCAATGGGTGCGGTTCGGCTACGAGGATCTCCTGCTCGCCGGGGAGGGCGCAGATCTGGAGTACTCGTTGGCGTCCGCGACACTCATCGTTGCGTGGCTGATCGCCCTGAGCGTGTTCCGCACCCGTTCGCGCCGGGTGATCGGATCGGGATACGACGAGTATCAGCGGGTCATCTCCGCCACGCTCGGGATGTTCGGTGCGATCGCGATCATCGCGCTCGTCGCCGATCAGAAGATCGCCCGTGGCTTCCTCGCTATCGCTCTGCCTGCCGGGTTGGCGGGTTTGCTGCTGACGCGGTGGGCGTGGCGGAAGGTGGTGGCGCGCAAGCGTGATCGTGGGGAGTTCCAGACGTCGGTGCTGGTGGTCGGTGGTGCGCAGGCGGTGCGGCATATGACGCGCACCTTCTCCCGCAAGGACGGGGAGGGTTATCGCGTGGTCGGCGTGTGCGTGCCGCGGTATTCGGGTGCGCCGGGTGAGGTGATCGACGTCGACGGCCGGCACATCACGATCTACGGCGATGAGCATTCGGTGGTCGAAGCCCTGAAGCTTTCGCAGGCCGACACGGTGGTGGTGACCGCGACGGAAACCCTCGGTAGTGAGGGCCTGCACGATCTGGTGTGGCAGCTCGAACCGCTCGACACCGATCTGGTGGTCGCGACCGGGGTGGTGGATGTGGCTGCGCCGCGGATCGAGATGCGTCCGGTGGCGGGTCTGCCGCNGGCAGCGTGAGGCAACCTGCGTGCGCCGACGCCGCCGTTGCCGGGGTGGTGGATGTGGCTGCTCCGCGGATCGAGATGTGTCCGGTGGCGGGGTTGCCGTTGATCCATGTGGAGAAGCCGAGCTATCACGGGGCGAAGCGGTCGGGGAAGCGGATCTTCGATCTGGTGTTCGCCGGTGCGGCGTTGGTGGTGCTGGCGCCGGTGTTCGCGGTGATCGCGGTGCTGATCAAGCTCGAGGATCGGGGTCCGGTCTTCTACAAGGCCGAGCGCATCGGTCTCGACGGAACTCCGTTCGGGATGGTCAAGTTCCGGTCGATGGTCACCGACGCCGACAAGTTGGTGGACACGTTGCTGGCGCAGAACGAGGGCGCCGGCCCGTTGTTCAAGATGAAGGACGATCCGCGGGTCACTCGGATCGGCAAGGTGATGCGGCGGTTCAGTATCGACGAACTCCCGCAGTTCCTCAACGTCGTTCGTGGGGAGATGAGTGTGGTGGGTCCGCGTCCGCCGTTGCGGCGTGAGGTGGAGGCCTATGACGGTCGGGTCAAGCGCCGGCTTCTGGTGCGTCCGGGGGTGACGGGGTTGTGGCAGGTCAGTGGCCGGTCGGATTTGTCGTGGGACGAGTCGGTGCGGCTGGATCTGTCGTATGTGGAGAACTGGTCGATGGTGTCGGATGTGTTGATCATCGGGAAGACGGTCAAGGCGGCCCTCGCCAGCGACGGCACGTGTTGAGTGCTTCACAGTTCGGAACCCCCCATTACGGCCGCACATATGACCAGATAAGGGGCACATCGACTGGCGTTAAGGCGGATCTGTTCCACGCCGTCATTCTTGGTAAGCAGCACGCACCATGCCCCGGTCGAAGGACCCTCAATGCGCGAGCCTCCCCCATTGTCTGACTAGGAAGCGTTGTTCGAGCAATGCAGAGAATTCTTGCCGAATCAACTACTCGTAGAGCGAAACCGACTCAACGAAGAATGTCGAGCAAAGACTTCTTCCGGAAAGAAGGACGACGACTTTGACGACTGAAATCCGAGTTCCGATCGCCACGAGCATACGACGCGCGCCGACGGCGACACGGTCGCCAATCGTCGTCGGCACGATCCTCGGTATCGCAGCAGCCTGCGTCGGGCTAGTACTGCCGTACCTTCCGCGAACCCTGAACCCGGCGCTCCTGTTCTCAGTGCTCGCACTTTCCCTTGCGGTACTAAGCAAGCCCAGGGGGGCTCTGTTGCGTACACGGGTCGCGACCCTTGATATCGGGTTTATAGCATTCGTCGTACTCTCGATTATTATCGAATTCGCAAACTCAAGTTTCCTCAGTATCGGCTTTTCATGGTCTTCGGTCGTTACTCACCTCACTGCCTTATTTGCGTACGGAGCTGTGCGTCTCTCTGTTCAACGCATTGAGGATATTTTCACGATCCTGCGAGGAGTGGTAATCGTTGCCGTGCCGGTAGCGGTCATCGGGGCCTTGCAACTTGTCGCCGGCCGAACATACAACAGCCTCCTGGTCGGTGTAACAGACAGCGCCGGGCTTGAGCGCAGGCTCGAACTCGGTTGGCCGCTGCGAGCTACAAGTACGATCGGGCATTGGACCGCCTTGTCCGGGTATCTAACGATGACGATAGCCGCAGCCTGTGCCCTGATGCTGTGGAGGGCGCGTAATTCTGAACCGTACAGGTGGATAAGCCTTGCGATAACCATCATGTTCGTCGCCCAGCTCGCCACAGTGACCTTCGCGCCAATTGCTGTTTCGGTCATCATTGTTGTCGCGACCGCTGTACAGATGCACCTGAAGGTTTCGCACATAATCGTGGGCGCTATCACCGCAGGAACGGGATATATCCTGTTTAATGCCCAGCTGACCCACCGCCTAGACCAACAACTCAACGCTCCCGCGAACCAGTCAAACTCGATACTCCCGGAATCCGTACAGTACCGAATCGGAATTTGGGAACGTGAAACCATACCTGCGATCCTCGATAAACCCGTCATGGGCTGGGGGGTGAACGTATACAACCGAATTTCTACTGGAAATGCACCTAGCCAAATATTCTGGCCTTCGCCTGAATCCGAATGGATGCGTACCGCAATCGCCCAAGGAATCCCCTTGGCAATTATCCAGCTCGCCCTCCTTGTATTCGCCTGGAAGTTGATGAAACACGCCAATGCCAAGCTTCCGGGCGCCGAATACAGGCCACTGGTTATTGCAGGACTCGGAATTATATTTGTCTCTACATTTCATTCGCACTTCAGTAGCGGGTCGGTCTCACTCCTATATTGGATCGCAGCGGCAGCAGCGGCGACGGTCTCCTTCGCCGATCCTGTTGCATCCGAATCCCCCAGGAAAAATAAAGGGTGAGACATGACTAAAATAAACCTCTGGCACATGCGTATCGATCCGATGTCGCCTGCCGAAGTAGCCACATGGATCGCGAGTGACGCAACCTCAAAACGCCTGCTACTGAACCACAACCTTCACAGCACATATTTATTCACCAAGAATCGAGAGTTCCGCGAAGTGTATGCCCTGGCAGACAAAGTTATTATCGATGGACTGCCGGTGCTACTCGTACTCAATCTGGAGCGCAGACTGGCCGGGTACGGGACGTTCTCACGCAACGTGAGGTGTGGTTCAACCGATTGGCTACTCGGCCTCCATGGACTACCCCACGAGACCCGGCTCGCACTGATCGGGGCTAGTGCGGGATCCAATGACGCGGCCGTGGCAGCGCTAGAGAGAAAGTATCCGACATTTCAGGTGCGAGGATGGGATGGATACGCCCAGCTGCAGCACTTGACTAGAACGGATTTCGCAGATCTCAATGAGTTCTCTCCAGACTTGGTACTCATCGGCTTAGGCATGCCGAAACAGGAGAGCTTCATCCTGAAATATTGGGACCGACTGCCGTCTGCAACATATGCGTCTGTAGGGGGCGCGATAGACCAAATATCGGGGCATCAAAAACTTGCACCGCGTTGGACGGGCAAGTATGGGATTGAGTGGATTTGGCGGCTCCTTTCAGATCCACGACGACTTTACGCACGGTACCTGATCGAGCCGTTCAGGCTAATCCCTTCCACAATGCGGTATCGGCAACGCGTTCGCGACGAAACGAAGGTGATTTAAGGTGGAGTCAACTATAACTGTCGTGATCCCAACCCTTGAACGAAGCGAGCTCTATCGAGCTCTGGAAAGCGTGCGCGCACAAACATTGCCGTGTCATGAGGTGCTCGTAATTGTAGACAAGCCTGAAGTATCCCCCGATACTAGACGTTTTCTCAGGGAGAACGAGCGGGCTATATCGACCGGCGGCGGCCGCGGCGGTGCCGTCGCACGCAATATAGGACTTGCACATGCAACAGGCCAATACGTCGCGTTCCTCGACGACGATGACTGGTGGGAGCCTGAGAAGATTGAATCGCAGGTCGACGCATGCAATCGGACGGGCGCAACCGTTTCATGGACGGCCACTCGGTTTCACCAGGACTCCAAAGTGAGAATTATTCCGAGGCGTCCATATCAGGGTGGTGAATTTGTCGGCGACTATCTGGTAGCGCGACCGGGTATACGACACGGCGATGGCTACATACAATCAAGCTCGTTGCTGATCGATAGGCAACTTGCTACTAAGGTCCAATGGGACGAGTCGCTCAAGAAGCACCAGGACTGGGACTTTGTAATACGGCTTGTCGACGTCGAATGCTCGCGATTCACGTATGTTCCCCTTCCTCTCGTGAACGTCCAGCAAGCAAGTGAAAACTCGGTGTCTGCAAGCCGAAAGTGGGCCGCAAGCGCACACTTCCTATTAAAGTTCGATGCCCGTTGGGGTCAACGAGCAAAAGCCGATTTCGTACTCACGCAAATTGTGCGATCCTCTTTGGCGGCCGGCGATATAGAAGGTCTTCGATCCGCAGTTCGGCTGCATCCTCGGGCTTTACCCAACTTTGGCGCAATACTTGTAGCGGGAATGGGCATGTTCGAATTCTTCAAACTCCAAACCGCGCGTTGGCAAAGACGTTCAGAGAAGAGTCGAGATGCGAGCTAATGAGTCAGTCTTAGTCTGGGATCCGAATCCGTTTAACTGCTACGGAGCAGAAGTAGCGCGAGCCCTGAGCAGTAGGTTCAGCGTGTATCGATTCGCGCGTCGCGGTGGCGACGTCAGCAGCCCTTCTGTACGTGACGTGAACGTGTTGCCCGCGCCAGCGGCGGGGAGGCGGGATTTGTGCACAGCGATCCAATATGCACTGGGTGTTGCCATATTTTGCGCTGCGGCGGCCCTGTCTCGACGGCCCGTCGTAGTCACCTGGATGAACACATCGATTGAGAAGAAGGCGATAAGGCTTCTTCAACTAATGCGCTGCCGCACCGCAATAGTCGTGCATAATCCGGTGAAGGGCCGCGACGAGATAGAAACACAGCCGGAAATCGCAATGATTCGCCGGAATGCGACCGTGCTAATTGTGCACGACGAGGATCTTGCCCGCGGCCTCCGGTCGTACCGAAATGTAGTCGTTGCAGCTCACCCTGCCTACTTTGCTTGGGCCGACGCCACAACGAGGGCAGAAGTAGACGAACGCGCGCATAACGTGGCGTTGTTTCTTGGCAGTGCAAGGCCGGATAAAGGTTTCGATCAGCTTCCTGAAATCGCGCACGAGCTAGCAGCGGAGGGCTACTCGCTCCGTTGTGCAATCGGCCGCCTCACTGTAGTTCAGGAATCCACCTTAACAGAGGCCCCTAATATTGAAGTGCTGTACGGAGCAGATGGACACATTTCGAACCAGGACATGAGAGATGCCATTGACGGATCGACGGTTCTGATCGCGCCTTACTCAAATGTCACTGCATCCGGCACCATTTTAATGGCGATGTCAGTAGGTCTCCCCGTGGTTGCATACCACAATGACGGGTTAGAGGAACTAATCGGCCCAAACAGACTGGCTAATCCCGCTACGGCAAAGAATCTGGTTCAGTGTGTTACTAGAACTTCGAACAGTGATTCACAAGAAGTGCTACGAAAAATGCGACTCCACGATGAGCGGGCGAGAATCGAATGGACAGCCGCAATTGAGAGCCTCCTGAGCTATGTTTCCGCACGGGGCGAAAAGTCTAAGAAGGCACGGAATCGGAGGGTGGCATAGTGCCCAACGTATCTGTAGTTCATTGGAATCCGCGACAGCCTGTCGGTCTCCCGTTTACTTCAAGAAGAGTGCGTCTCGGTCGGAGGGTGAACAATTTCGGTGACCTTTTGGGCCCTCTTATAGTGTCTGCGTTACGTCCGCGATTAGATGGGCGTCCGCAATTCAGTCGTGTCCGCCGTCGCCTTCTTGCCGTTGGCTCGATACTCCACCTCGCCCGAGACGGGGACTGTGTTTGGGGGACAGGAGTCAACGGAAAGATACAAGAATTCGAATACACGTTTCGTGAGTTGGATGTGCGCGCGGTCAGAGGTCCTCTAACACGAGATTTCTTGCTATCGCGTGGGTTGAATGTGGAAGAGACCTATGGCGATCCAGCATTGCTGACACCGATTATCTTTCCTTGGCTGGAGGAGGCTTCCAAACAGAAGAAACACAAGATCACAATTGTCCCGAATCTGAACGATTTACCTATGATCGAACATGACGAACGGGTCCTTGATCCTAGGTCTCCATTAGAAGTGTGCCTTAATCGAATTGCTCAAAGCGAGAGAGTGGTCGGAAGTTCCCTTCATGGCATTATAATTGCCGAGGCGCTTGGCATTCCTGCGCGTCTCATTAAATCCTCCGTGGAAGATTCGTTTAAATACGCCGACTACTATTTGGGTACGGGTAGGACTGCCTTCCGGCCGGCATCTTCCGTTAAGGAGGCGGTGGACCTCGGGGGCGAGCCCCCTGTCGTCTGGGATCCAGAACCGTTACTACGCGCGTTCCCAACAGATTTGTGGATCAAGGGTGCGCGTAATGAATCTAGGTAAGGTCGCTGCCCGCGGAACGATGATCTCCTTGGGCGGGCAGTGGACAAAGTTCCTGATCCAGGTCGCGTCGATCATGATTCTTGCGCGCGTTCTGACGCCCACAGATTTCGGTGTTATGGCGATGATTCTCGCGATTGTCGGCGCCGCGACTGTCATTGGGGATTTCGGCCTCTCACTGGCCGCGATCCAAGCAAAGGAGCTTCGGGAGTCTCAACGCATTAATCTATTTTGGATCAATGCTGCGATCGGTGCTGTGCTGTCCGTCATCGTCTTCTTCGCGGCGAGGCCGGTGGCCAACTTTTACGATCAGCCTCAGCTGGTTGGCATAACGCAAGTGCTTGCCGTGATATTTGTATTGAACGGGGTAGCTGTGCAGCTCCGTGCCGATCTCACGCGCTCTATGCGTTTCAGCGCACTTGCGCTGTGCGATGTCTTGGCCCAGGCGGTGGCCTTAGCTGTTTCCTTAGTTCTCGCTTTTTCGGGATATGGCGTGTGGGCATTGGTCGCGCAACAAGTTTGTATCGCGGCGGTTACTTTTATTTGTGCTGCGTGGTGTGTCCGCTGGCTACCGGGTCTTCCGCGAAGAGGCGCGCAAATGAAGAGCCTTCTGTCCTTTGGTGGAAATACAATGGCAACCCAGCTTGTGAATTATTCCAGCGCCAACATTGACTCAGTCCTCTTGGGTCGTGTTCAGGGTGCTTTTGAATTGGGTGTGTATGATCGGGCGTACCAGCTGTTTAAGATACCTATGCAACAGATGGCGGCACCGATGACACGTGTAGCGTTGCCGGTGCTCATGAAGCTCGAGGACGCTACCGATTACATGCGGTACATCGTTAAAGCTCAAAAGGGGCTGTCCTACATCTTACTATCATTGTTTGCTTTTGCTGCGGGGGCGGCAGACCCACTGCTTTATTTGACCCTCGGGGAGGGGTGGGACCGAGCACCGGAAATCTTTCGGCTGTTAGCGATTGGGGGCGCCTTTCAGGCATTGGCGTACGTCTACTACTGGATTTTCTTATCCACCGGACGTGTCGACCTTCATTTGCGGTACAGCCTTTTCGGGCGTCTAGTGATGATCGCTGCTATATTTATTGGTGTAAATTGGGGTGCAGTTGGAACAGCGATTGGGAGTTCCTTCGGATTTTTCGCACTTTGGCTTGTCTATTCGGTCCGGGGGGTCCCTCGAACTGGCGTCTCTAGCTCGCCGATTTTGAAAAGTTCGGTCCGTCCGGGGTGCGCTGCCGCGGGTTTATTTCTGACCCTGCTGGTCGGCGGCGCTTTTATTCCGGATCGCGCGCCGGCGATAGTTGAACTCGCGGTACTACTTGGTTTCGCCATATCGTATGTTTTGCTCGCCTGCTTAATGGTGCGGGGTGTCCGTGCGGACTTGCGGGAGTTGCTTGATGTCGTGCGTGGGGCGGTGGCGCGATAGATCACGGCACTGGGGTGACTTCCATCGAGCAGTATTACATCTACGAACGGTTCAGGTACGCAAGAAAGGACTGAGGTTTTGGGTATTAGGGTAGCTGTATTTGGTACGGGATATTTGGGTGCAACCCACGCTGCGTGCATGGCTGAACTGGGTCACGACGTCGTGGGCGTTGACGTTGATGAGAGCAAGCTAACGGCGCTACGGTCCGGCGAGGTTCCGTTTTATGAGCCTGGGCTTAGTGAGGTTTTGAGGCGAAATATCGAGGCGGGCAGGTTGCGATTCACCTCCTCGTACGCGGAGGCGGCCGAATTCGCGGATGTGCACTTCCTTGGCGTGGGCACGCCCCAGAAGCGGGGTGAGTTCGGAGCAGACATGCGTTATGTGTTTGCCGTGATCGAGGAACTCGCGCCATTACTGACTAGGCCAACTGTTATTTTTGGAAAGTCCACTGTGCCGGTGGGTACAGCCGCACAGTTGGGCGCCTTGGCGCGAGAGCTCGCCCCTGATGGCGTAGATGTGGAAGTCGCGTGGAACCCGGAGTTTCTCCGGGAGGGGTTCGCGGTTAAGGACACCTTGCATCCTGACCGAATTGTGCTGGGATTGGATCCTGCTGCTGAGGGCCGGGCAGAGGACGTAGCCCGCGAAGTCTACTCGGACCTCATTGACGAGGGTATCCCCTTTCTTGTTACTGATCTGGCGACAGCTGAGCTCGTCAAAGTGGCGGCCAATGCCTTTCTAGCGACCAAGATCTCGTTTATTAACGCGATTGCAGAGGTTTGTGAGGTAGCTGGCGCTGATGTGACTACCCTCGCGGATGCGATCGGTTACGACGAGAGGATCGGACGACGATTCCTGAATGCGGGGATCGGGTTCGGGGGCGGTTGTCTGCCGAAAGACATTCGGGCCTTTATGGCCAGAGCGGGGGAATTGGGTGCTGACCAAGCGTTGACGTTCTTGCGCGAGGTTGATGCGATCAACATGCGCCGCCGCACGACTATGGTCGATACTACAAAACGCATTTGTGATGGGTCGCTTCTCGGGAAGCGGATTGCGGTGCTCGGGGCGGCCTTCAAGCCGAACTCCGATGATGTTCGCGACTCTCCTGCTCTTAATATTGCTGGCCAGATCCAGCTGCAAGGCGCTGCAGTTTCTGTTTATGATCCGAAGGCGATCCACAATTCAAAGGCCATCTTTCCTACGCTAGGGTATGGATTGTCCGCGAAAGATGTTTGTCAGGGAGCGGACGCAGTTTTGGTGTTAACGGAATGGGAAGAATTCCGGAAGATGACTCCGTCCGAGATTGAAGGAGTGGTTCGACGCAAAGTAATTGTGGATGGGCGGAATTGTTTGGACCCTTCCGTATGGCGGTCAGCGGGTTGGTCGTACTATGGCGTCGGGCGGTCTTAGTCCCGCCTGTCAGTGAGGTTCGATTTACCACACACCTCTGGAGCCCGTTCATTATGTTGTATCGGGAGCGGGCTCCAGGCCGGCTCCTGCTTGTGGGATGTCGTGCACGAACCCCGAGTTCTGAGCATGCGTGGCCGTAGCAGTCTGGGATTAGATCTGTCGGTGAATGGCGTTGCGGTCGAGGCCAGGTCAATCTGAGTGTCGTGCGATCGCTGTGCCGTCGGGTGTGAAGGCTCCAGTAAAAGTGACACAGGTGCTGCCGTGGCGAGCTTTTGGGTGGCGGGGTTGGTGTAGGCAGAAGCTCGGGCGCACTTTTGCCGGTCGCCGAACGGGGCAGTACCGATGGATGCGCGCCGCTTTGGGGGCCCCACTTCATTTACGTTGATGCGATGCATTGGAGAGAATCGGGGACTACGATTCGAACTCTGCGGTTATTGAGGTTGACGGTCTCTGTTCGAACGGAGTGCAGGGGTTGGGCAAGTAGTGGCAGCGCGAATCAGATTTGGCGGCGTGTCCTCACGCTGGCTGGAACTCCAACGGCAGTGGCGACGGTGGGCACGTCATCTAGAACGACGGAATTTGCGCCGATCTTCGCGTCGGATTCGACAGTGACTCCGCCGAGAATGCATGCCCCAGTCCCGACATACACCCTGTCGCGCAGTACAGGGGCACCCTGACTCGGACCGCTGACGCCAAGGGTCACGCCATGGTAGATGGTGACGTCGGCACCTATCGAGGACTTCCAGTGGACCACAACGCCGCGACCGCCGTGTGGGAGACGGAGGCCAGGACCAACCTTCACCGAACGCGGAATCTCTGCTCCACATATCAATCGCATGAGTACGTCAGGAAATATGGCCAATGCTCCGGGTAGATGGCGTGAGAGACGTAATAGAATGACGGCAATCTTCCCAAAATTGTCTTCGTTCCGTCGCAGGTCGGCGCGCAAGTCGCTGCTAAAACTCATTACTGAACCTCCGGTGGACTTGAATAGTTTTGTATAGATCAACGCGTGAATGACGTAAACGATTACTGGTGCTGATTGGATATCCTGACGTGGATTTCTCCAGGGTTCGGTTGCATGACCCAGGAAATCGACATAGGTGCCGCGTCACCTCTTCGTCATTGCCTAATCGGGAAAGCTAAAATCGGAAGCGATTGCGTGACTCGGCGAGGCTTGCGATCATGGAGCGAGGGTGGAGTGGTCATCCGCAGTTCGGCACGTTTACCACAATATTTGGGGAACTGATGAGTGGTTGCGTAGGAATTCGGGCCATACCCTCGTTTGTAGGTTCGTTGATTTCGTAGGACACCTCTACTGTCTCGCCTTGCGGTATCGGAACCTGCACATTGAACATCGGATGCCCTCGCTCGGCGCTGACGAATGCGAATTCAGGTTTCCCGTCGACGGTGACCTTGTTCAATTTCGCACCCTGAGTTGCGACCAGCGCTAAATCGGTGAGGTTTGTCCCTGTCGGTGCTCCGACCGGATTATCGAACATGCCAGCTACGTAGTTTGTATAGTCTCCGGGCGGAAGTTCGTTCGTCAATCGGACAGTCACTCTCGATTCGCGGGTCTCGCCCTCGCACGATCCTGCTGTGTACTCGATTTCTCGCCGCAGGTAGTAGTCGAGCTTGTTACCGCCGAGGTTGTTGACGACCACGCCTGCATACGGTGCTGGATCGTCGGGAACGGCATGGCCGAGCGGGGTGGTCTCGAGTACCTGCTGCTCTTCCGGCGCGGAACTCCACACGGCCAGTCGGCGCTCACCCGCAGCCCGGCCCAGTGCTTCCAGAAGTGCTTGCGGCCGGGAGATGCTCCCCGTCAGCTTCTGCACGACGGCACGGGCGACGGTTTCGAGGTATCGCTTTCGGGCGGCCTGGTCGTCACCGAACCGCGAGTACGCGGTGGACTGGGTCAGCTCCACGACGTTGTCGGCCGTGATCTTCTCGCCGCCGGCGAGGGTGACGTCCCCGACGACCTCCAGTACATAGCTGAGGGCGACCGGGTCGGTCGCGATGGCTCCGTCGACCCGTTCGCCGGTTTCCTGCTGCCACATGGACTGCCAGATCTGGCCCGCGTAGGGGAAGTGCGGGCTGACGTTGCTGTTGCGGAAGTCCTGAGTAGGACGGCTGTGCCCGTAGGCGCGCTGGAAGTCGGGGCCGAGGTCGATCGGGTCGTAATCGAACCTGAATTCGCGGTTGCTCGTCACGTCGTCGACGGAGATCGCTCCGTCGTTCGCGCGTATGACTGTGAAACCACCGAGCAGCCCGCCCGTGCCGCGCGCCTCGGCGTTCGTCTGGAAACCGACGAAGTAACTCCGCGGACCGTCCGCACCCAGCATGGCCGGCGCGATCTGGGCGGCGAGTGACGTATTGTTCAGCAGGCCAGACAATTCGGACACTTGCGACTGTAGGTCGAGTCGCGCGTCGTCGATGAGGCCGAGCCACGTGCTGTCGACGTTCTGGGCCTGTTTGTCGAGGTCGGTGATCGCCGCGGATGTGCTTTCGAGGACGGGCGCGGCATCCCGGAGGGCTGCAAGGTTGATGCGCGCTCCGTCGAGGATCAGCTGATCGGGGGACACCGCACTGCCGGCGTCGACGGCGGGCAGAAGAACCTCTCCTGTGAGACCGCTCACAATGGTGGTCATCTGGCGAGTGGAATCGAAAGGGCTGCCCAAGAATGGGACTGCACCCGCCACGCGCCAGGGCGGGGAATCGACCGAACTCTGGGCGTCCTGCGCGTATCGATCGGCATCGTCTGCCGACGTGCGCGCTTTCTCTGTATCTCCTGCCAGGAGAGCGTCTTTCGCTTGCATGGCGAATTCCTGGGCTTTCTCCAGATTCGACTTCGCTTGCAAACCCTCGTATCCCAGCCACCCGAAAAATCCGACGACGGCGAGTGCTCCTACGCCGCAGCCGATCTGGACGCGGCGGCGTTTCGTGTGCTGAGCTGCGATCTCTTCGTCGGACAGGCGCCTGCGCACCTTGCGGCGACGCCGATCGGCCGAATGTGACTCACCGGTAACATCGTTCACGCGGCTTGTGCCCCCTTCGTGGTTTCCGTTCGAGACGATAACCCGTCTTGTGCTGACTGCGTGTTCAAGTGGTGAGTATCCGTGTCTGTAAGTAAGCTTCTGCCCAGCGATCGTGACAACGGAGTTGGGAGGCTCTGTCCGCGGTCTGATGACGGGGAGGATTCAAGCACTTCCGCGTCCAAATGTCGGGTGAGGCGAGGGGAGCGTGGTGCATCAATTTCCGCTGTCCCCGAGTCAGCGGGGTCTCTGGTATGCGCAAATGCTGCATCCGGACGTACCTTTCACCACCGCGCAGTACGTAGAGCTGGTCGGCGAACTCGATATCGAGATCCTGCGTTCCGCATGCGTGCAGGCTGCGCGTGAGGTCGAATCGGGTTTCTTGTTCTTCACGGAGATCGACGGCGTTCCCCGTCAATATGTGGACGTCGCGTACGACGACGACGTGCCGTATATCGACCTTCGTTCGGAGGAAGACCCGGAACGGGCTGCTCTCGCCTGGATGACGGAGCGCTACACGCGGCCACTGGACCTGCTGCGCGACCGGTCGATCTTCACGACGGTGTTGCAGATCAGCGACACGCGGTACTACCTGTCGAGCTACGTCCACCACATCGCGCTCGACGGCCAGGGTGCTGTGAACATGCTCAACCGCGCCGCCGAGTTGTATTCGGCGTGGGTCTCCGGATCCGACGCCCCGCCGCTCAAGGCGCTGCCGATTGCGGACATCCTCGAAGTCGAAGCGGCCTACGCCGGGTCGAAACGTCAGGACACCGACCGCCGGCACTGGCTCGAACGCCTCGCCGACCTGCCCGAACCCGTGTCGTTCGTCGACCACGAAGCGCCGCTGGCGGTGCCGGCGCGACGCGCGAATTCCGAACTCGACCCCGAGACGGCCGCAGCTGTTTCGGCGCTCGCACACGAAGCGAACTCGACCGACGTGCCGATCGTCCTGGCGGCCTTCGGCGCGTTCCTCGCTCGCACGACCGGCGTCGTCGACGTCGTCCTGAGCCTGCCGGTCTCCGCGCGCACCACCGCCGCACTGCGCCGCTCGGCAGGTGTGCTCGCGAACGTTGTGCCGCTGCGCCTGTGCGTGGATCCGGCTGCGACGCCGGCCGGTCTCATCCGCGACGTGCAGGTGGAACTGAGCAGCACTCTGCGCCACCAGCGGTATCGATACGAAGACATGCTCGCCGATCTGCGCAGTCTCGGGCGTTCGCGCGACGAGGCGGCCAGCCCCTTCGGCCCGACCGTCAACCTGATGATGTTCCACCCCGAGATCGCGTTCGGCGACGTGACGGGGGAGTACCACCACCAGTCCAGCGGCCCGATCGACGATCTCGCGGTGAACGTCTATCCGAGCGTGGCGGGCCGGACGATGCGCGTCGACTTCGAGGCCAACCCCAATCTCTACAGCGACGAACACCTCTCTTCGCTGCACAGCCGGTTCCTCGGATTCCTGAAGAGGTTCGTGCAGGACGCCGACGTCGCGGTGGGCGACCTCGCGCTCACCGACCCCACAGAACTCAACGGACTGGCTCCCGCCCGTGGCCGCACCGCGCCCGAACCGGCGTTGCTGCCCGACGTCCTCACCCGCCACGCCGCGAGCGACGCTGTCGCCGTGCTGGACGGACACGACCGCCTCACCTACCGCGAACTCGACGCGCGCTCCGATGCGCTCGCTCACGCACTGGTCGCCGCGGGTGCCGGCCCCGAAGAGCGTGTCGCGGTACTGCTGCCGCGCTCGTTCGATTCGGTGGTCGCCCTGTGGGCCGTCGTCAAGACCGGTGCTGCCTACACCCCGCTCGATCCCGAATTGCCGCCCGCTCGCCTCGGCCAGGTGCTGCGCGACATTCGTATCGCTGTCGCCCACGACCGTCCGGTACTACCCGAGCACGTCACCCGCGTCGCGCCCGCCGTCGACGGACCGGCCGACGCGTTCACCGCCGAACACCGACGGCGGCCGCTGCACGTCGACAACACCGCGTGGATCATCCACACCTCCGGCTCCACCGGCACCCCGAAGGCCGTGGCGGTGAGCCACGGCGGAGTGTCGGCGCTCGTATCGACGCTGCGCGACCGCTACCGGGCCGACGAGAACTCACGCGTGGTGCATCTCGCCGCACCGTCTTTCGACGCATCGTTGCAGGAACTGCTGCTCGCCTTCGACGCCGGTGCCGGCCTGGTGATCTGCCCGCCCGACTCTGTCGGCGGACCGGCCCTGGCCACGCTGCTGCACGAGGCCGCCGTCACGCACGCGATCACGGCCCCGGCGATCCTCGCCGCCACACCGAACGAGAATCTCCCCGAACTGCAGGTTCTCGATGCCGGTGGTGAAGCGCTGCCGCAAGCCGTGGCCGATCGATGGTCCACCGGCCGCACCATGCTCAATGCCTACGGGCCCACCGAGACCACGATTCTCGCGACCCTCAGCGACCCACTGGAAACCGGTGCGGGCGTGCCCATCGGCCGGCCGATCGACGGCACGACCGCCGTGGTCCTCGACGCCCGCCTGCACCCCGTGCCTGCCGGTGTGGTCGGCGAGCTGTATCTCGGGGGACCGGGCGTCGCGCGCGGTTATCTCGGCGAACCGGCCCTGACCGCCGGACGATTCGTCGCGTCGCCTTTCGGCGGTCGCCTGTACCGCACGGGCGACCGGGTCCGCTGGAACACCGACGGGCAACTCGAATTCCTCGGCCGTGCCGACCTGCAGGTCAAGATCCGCGGCCACCGCATCGAGCTCGGTGAGGTCGAATCCGTCCTCCTCGCCTTCGACGACGTGCAGGCCGCAGCGGCCACCGTGCACGGCGAGCACCTCGCCGCCTACGTGGTGGGCGACGCCGACCCCGCCGACCTCACCGTCCGCCTCGCCGACGAGCTGCCCGCCTATCTGCGTCCGTCGTCGATCACCCCGCTCGACGCGCTGCCGCTGACTCCGGGTGGCAAGGTCGACCGCCGCGCATTGCCCTCACCCGAGCGTGCCGTCGCGACCGGCTCGCGTCCGCCCAGCGGACCGGCCGAGAAGATCGTCGCGGAACTGTTCGCCGAGCTCACCGGCATCGACGAGATCGGTGCCGACGACGATTTCTTCGCGCTCGGCGGTCATTCGCTCGGAGCCGCCCAGCTCGCTGCGCGCCTCGGTGCCGCGCTCGGCCGCGACGTGCAGCTGCGTGACGTCTTCGCCCACCCCACCGTCGCCCGGCTCGCAGCCGCCGCGGCGACGCGACCGGAATCCGAATCCCGGCCCGTCGCCCTGCCCGACACCGGCCCGTCACCGCTCGCACCCGCGCAGCGCCGGCTGTTCCTGCTCGCGCGCGCTCACGGCGACCCGGCCGCCTACCACCTGCCGTTCGCACTGCACCTCGACGGCGCCCTCGACGTGCCCGCTCTGCAGGCCGCGGTGGTGGACGTCCTGGACAGGCACGACATCCTGCGCACGCTGTTCCGGCTCACCGCCGACGGCCCGGTGCAGGATGTGCTGCCGCTCGATCGTGCCGTCGCTGGTCTGGCTCTTGAACCCGAGAGTGTCGACGGCGACGTCGACGCGCTCGTCACCGAATGGGCCGCGGAGCCGTTCGATCTCACCGCGCAGATCCCGTTCCGTATCCGGCTGCTGCGACTGGCCGACGACAAGCACGTGCTCGCCGTCGTCGCCCACCACATCGCACTCGACGGCGCGTCGTTCGTGCCGCTCACCACCGACGTCGCCACCGCCTATCTCGCCCGCACCGAGGGGGACCCGCCCGCGTGGGCGCCGCTGCCGCTGCGCTACCGGCACTACGCGCGCTGGCATCTCGATCGTCTCGGTGATCCGGCTGCGCCCGACACTCTCGCGGGACGCGAGATCGACTACTGGACGCGCACTCTCGACGGGCTCTCGGACGCCGCTCCGGTACCCACCGACCGTCCCCGCAACGGCGGCTTCGGCCCCGCTGCGGCCGTGGAGTTCACGGTGCCCGCGGAGCAGGTCGAGGCGCTGGGCACCGTCGCCGCCGCACACGACGCCACCACCTTCATGGCCGTGCACGCCGCTGTCGCCGCGTGGCTGTCCGCCTGGACCTCCGGGCACGACATCGCCATCGGCACGGGAACGGCGGGTCGCGACCATCCCGATCTCGACGCGCTCGTCGGCATGTTCGTCGGCACCGTCACGCTGCGTGTGGATGTGGATCCGGCGCGGCCGTTCACCGCCCTGCTCGCGCAGGCCCGCGACACCGACCTCGATGCCTTCGCGCACGCCACCGTGCCGTTCGACCACGTCGTCGACGCGGTGGGATTCACCCCCTTCCACGTGATGCTCGCCTACGACAACGTGGACGTGCCCGACCTCGAGCTGCCCGGGCTGACCGTGCGTCCGCGAGAAATCGCCTCGGCGCAGGCACGATTCGACCTCGAGATCTCACTGCGTGAACTGCGTGACGGCTCGCTCGCCGGTCGCCTCGTCTACGACACGGCACTGTTCGACGACGCCACCATCGCCCGCTGGGTGACCCGCCTGAGTGGAGTACTCGAACAGGTCGCGCAGCATCCGTCGCTGCCCGTGGGTGATCTCGACCTCGGTGCCCCGCCCGTCGAGGTCGCCGAAGCCGGGCCGGAGACGACTCTGGCCGGGATCATCGAGCGGTCGCCGGCATGCGTGAGCGAGCTCGGTGGGCAGGCGGTCGAGATCCGCACGGCGGCACGGCCACTCGCGTGGAGTCTCGTCGAGCGGGGCATCGGGACGGAAGATCGTGTGGCCGTGGTGCTGCCGCGCTCGACACGCTCGGTGCTCGCCGCCGCGGCCGTCGCGCTGAGCGGCGCGGCCTTCGTGCCCGTCGACCCGAACCAGCCCGCTGCCCGCATCGCGCGGATCCTCGAGGCGTCCGGTGCGCGCTACGCGATCGTCGATTCGGACGTACCGCTGCCGGGCGACGTCGAGCCGATCACCTTCACCGTGGAGGCCGATGCCCGGCCGATCACCGACGCCGACCGTGTGCGGCCCCTGCGCGTCGACAACACCGCCTACGTCGTCTACACCTCGGGATCGACCGGCACGCCCAAGGGTGTCGTGGTCTCGCACCGCGGGCTCGGCTCGCTCGCACAGTCGTTCACCGAACGCTTCGACCTGCCCGCCGCTTCCGGCACCACCACCTCCGAGGCGCGGGTGCTGCACTTTGCATCCCCCGCCTTCGACGGTGCGGTGCTCGAATACGTCCTCGCGCTGACCTCCGGCGGCACCCTCGTGGTTGCGCCCGCCGATCTGTTCGGCGGGGACGATCTGGTGGAATTGCTTCGTACCGAAGGCATCACCCACTGGTTCTCGACGCCCTCGGTGCCCACCCAGCTCGACCCGGCCGGGCTCGACGAGCTGCGCGTGATCGCGATCGGCGGGGAGTCGTGGCCGGTCGACACCGCCGAGCGCTGGGCGCCGGGGCGCACCCTGCTCAACGTCTACGGGCCCACCGAGACGACGGTGCTCGCCACCTCGAGCGCGCCCTTCGAACCCGGCGACCGGCTGACCATCGGCACCGGTCTGGTGGGTGTGACCGCGGTGGTGCTCGGTGAACGTCTGCGGCCCGTGCCGGAGGGTGTGACCGGCGAGCTGTATCTCGGGGGCCAGGGTGTCGCCCGCGGCTATCTCGACGCGCCCGCCCCGACCGCCGAGCGCTTCGTCGCGAACCCGTTCGGCCCCGGACGTCTCTACCGCACGGGCGATCTGGTGCGCTGGACGGGACACGGCGACGAGCGGACCCTCGAATTCGTCGGCCGCAGCGACCATCAGGTCAAGATCCGCGGCTTCCGCATCGAACTCGGCGAGATCGACGCGATGCTGCAGACCCACCCGGGTGTGGGCACGGCCGTGACCGTGGTGCGCGGCGACACGCTGGCGGCCTACGTGCACAGCCGCAACGGCCGGCTCGACCCCCGCGAGATCCGGGAGTGGGCGGCCGAGCGTCTGCCGCGGCACATGGTGCCCGCGACCGTCACCGTGCTCGACGCACTGCCGCTCACCGGCACCGGCAAGATCGACCGTGCCGCCTTGCCCGAACCGGTGCTCTCCGCGACCCGCACCGACGGATACCGCAGCGCCACCGAAGAACTCGTCGCCGGTGTGATCGCCGATCTCCTGGGTGTACCGGGCGTCGCCGGCTCCGACGACTTCTTCGCGGTCGGCGGTAACTCGCTGCTCGCCACCCAGCTCGCCGCCCGTCTCGGCGGGGTCGCCGGCCGCCGCGTGGGTGTGCGCGACATCTTCGAACATCCCACCGTCACCGAACTGGCGAACCTGCTCGGCCGGGAACCTGCGGGGGAGCACGTGCCGCTCGTGCACGTCGACGACGAGACCGACGCCCCACTCGCACCCGCGCAGCAACGCATGTGGCTGCTCAACCGGTTCGACGTGGCCGACCGCGCAGACGGCGGCGACCACATCGCCTTCGCGATCGATCTCGGCGCCGACATCGACCTCGGCGCCGTGCGCGCGGCAGCGGCGGCGGTGCTCGCCCGGCATGATTCGCTGCGCACGGTCTTCCCCGACGGCCCGTCCGGCCCGCGTCAGCACGTTCTGCCCGCCGTCGACCTCGATCTCGACCCGGTCGAAGCCGGTGATGATCTCGACGCGGAACTGTCCGACTTCGCCCGCGCGCGTTTCGACCTCACCGCCGAACCGCCGGTCCGGGGACGGCTGTACCGGAGGGACACGGGTCATGTGCTCGCGGTGGTGATCCACCACATCGCCGCCGACGGACTGTCGCTGCTTCCGCTCGGACGGGACGCCGTGGTCGCCTACCGCGCACACCGCGACGGGCAACCGGTCGACCTGCCGGCGCCGGCTGTCACCTACCGCGACTACGCGCGCTGGCACCGGGCCGTGCTCGGCGACGAGAACGATCCCGGCAGCCTCGCGGCGCGGCAGCTCGCCTACTGGAAGCAGACGCTCGACGACGCCCCGCCGCTGCTCGCGCTCCCGACCGACCGGCCCCGCAGCGCGATGACGGCGGGCACGGCGGGTCGCGCATCGTTCGCGATCCCGGCCGAACTGCACGCCGCCGTCGACAAGCTCGCGCGCGCCCACGACGTCACACCGTTCATGGTCGTGCACGCGGCGCTGTCGATGCTGCTGTCCGCGCTCGCCGCCACCGAGGACGTCGTCGTCGGCACGCCGGTGTCCGGGCGCAGCGACGCCGCGGTCGACGATGTGGTGGGCATGTTCGTCGGCACCGTGCCGCTGCGCCTGCGGGTGCATCCCCGGGTGAGCTTCGCCGACCTGCTCGCCGAGACCCGTCGCGCCGATCTCGACGCCTTCGCCCACGCCGACGTGCCGTTCGACCGCATCGTCGACGCCGTCGGTGCCGGGACCGACGCGCATCATCCGGTGTTCCAGGTGATCCTCGCCTACGAGTCGTTCGCGCTCGACGAGTTCACGCTGCCCGGCAGTTCCACCTCGCTCCGTGAGATCCCTGCAGGGACCGCCCGCGTCGACCTCGAGGTGACCGTCCGCGAACGCCGATCCGAGACCGGAACGCCCGCCGGTTTGGAGACGATCCTTACGTACGCGGACGAACTTTTGGATTCGCACACGATTGTGGAGTGGCAGTCGTGGTTTGTGCGTATTCTCGATGCCGTTACCGCCGATCCGGCAGTGCCGGTCGGCGGTATCGAGTTGTGCGGCGCCGGTATCACCCCCGCCGGCGCCGCACAGCGTCTGCCCGCCGAGTCGCTGCCCGAGCTCGTCGCGCACCGCGTCGCCGACGATCCCGCCGCGCTCGCCGTGGTGGGGGACGGCTACTCCCTCAGCTACGGCGCCCTGTGGTCGCGCTCGGGTGCACTCGCCAAGCTTCTTCGCGAGCGCGGCGTCGCCGACGAGGACGTCGTGGCGGTCGCGCTGCCCCGCACACCCGAACTCGTCGTCGCGATCCTCGCCGTCGCCCGTGCCGGAGGCGTCTATCTGCCCGTCGACGTCACACATCCCGGCGCGCGCCTGCAGGCGCTGTTCGACGATGCGCAACCCTCGCTGCTCGTCACCACCGGAACAGATCTCGTGGACTCCCGGCTGCCCGCGGTGCGCCTCGACGATCCGGAGATCGCCACCCGCCTCGACGACGGCGCCCTCTTCGACCTGCCGCTCGCACCGGACCGCGGCGCCTATCTCGTCTACACCTCCGGATCCACCGGCACCCCCAAGGGCGTGCTCGTATCGCACCGCAACGTGCTGTCGCTGCTCGCCTCCACCGTCGACGAGTTCGCCCTGCGCGCCGACGACGTGTGGACGCTGTTCCACTCGCCGGCCTTCGACTTCTCGGTGTGGGAGATGTGGGCGCCGCTGGCCACCGGCGCCCGCGTGATCGTGGTCGATCACCTGACCGTGCGCGACCCGGCCGCCTTCGCCGACGTCCTTGTCCGCCACCGCGTGACGGTGCTCAACCAGACCCCCACGGCCTTCTACCAGCTGGCCGCGACCGACCACCCGCCGCTCGAGGACCTGCGGCTGCTGATCTTCGGCGGGGAAGCCCTGGACCCGGAGCGTGTGCGACCGTGGGCGCAGAACCACCCGGACGTGCGCGCGGTCAACATGTTCGGCATCACCGAGACCACCGTGCACGTCACCTTCGGTGATGCCACCGAGGCCGGTGTCGGGGCGCCGCTGCCCGGACTCGCCGTGGACGTTCTCGACTCGTCGCTGCGACCCGCACTGCCCGGCGCTGTCGGCGAGATGTACGTGCGCGGAGACCAACTCGCGCGCGGCTATCGCGGACGCCCCGGGCAGACCGCGACGCGATTCGTCGCCGCCCCCGGTGGCCGCCGCCGCTACCGCACCGGCGACCTCGGCCGCCACGCCAAGACCGGCGCACTGCACTATCTCGGCCGCGCCGACCAGCAGATCGAGCTGCGTGGCTACCGCATCGAACCCGGCGAGATCGAAACCGCACTGCTGCGCAGCGAGGGCGTGCGCCAAGCCGTCGTGCTGCTGCGCGACGACCGGCTCGTCGCCTATCTCGTCGGCGGCGACGCCACCGCGGCCCTCCGCGAGGCGCGACGCATCCTGCCCGACTATCTCGTACCCGCGGCCGCCGTCGTCCTCGACGCGCTGCCGCTCACGGCCAACGGCAAACTCGACCGTGCGGCACTGCCCACCGCCGAGGTCACCGCCGGCGGGGGAGCGGCACCGCACGGGCCCGTCGAAGAACTCGTCGCGGACGTGTGCGCCGAACTGCTCGGCGTCACGGCCGGCACCATCGGCGCGGACGACGACTTCTTCCACCTCGGCGGCAACTCGCTGCTCGCCACCCGCCTGGCCGGTCGCCTGTCCGACGTCCTCGACACCGACGTCACCGTGCGCGACGTCTTCGAGCACCGCACCGTCGCGGCCCTCGCCGCCTTCGTCGGCGCGAACTCCGATCCACGCCGCCGCGTGCCTCTCGTCGCCGACCCCGACGCGCCCGCACCGCTGTCGGCGGCACAGCAGCGCCTGTGGTTCGTCAACCGCTTCGACCCGGCCTCCCCGAGCTACAACCTGCCCTTCGCAGTGCGCCTCGACGGCGACCTCGACATCGAGGCCCTGGCCTCGGCGGTGGGCGACGTGCTCGAACGTCACCGCACGCTGCGGACCGTCTATCCCGCCGCCGACGAGTACACCGTGCTTCCCGCGGCACGACCCGACCTCGACCCGGTCGCCGTACCGGACAGTGCACTCGGGGAGTTCGTCCGCGACTACGCCGCCGCCGGATTCGATCTCACCGTCGAGCCCCCGGCCCGCATGCGGCTGTACCGGACGGCGCCCGACCGGCACGTGCTGCTCGTCGTGCTGCACCACATCGCGGCCGACGGCTGGTCGCTCACGCCGCTGCTGCGCGACATCGCCGTCGCCTACGAGGCCCGCCTCGCCGGCACGGCCCCGGCGCTGCCGCCGCTGCCTGTGCAGTACACCGACTACGCGCGGTGGCAGCGCAGCGTCGCCGACGAACAGATCCCGTACTGGCTGGACGAACTCGCCGGCCTACCCGAGGAAGTGACGCTGCCCGGCGACCGGCCGCGACCCGCACGCCCCACCGGGCACGGGGCCGCCCACAGCCTCCGCCTCGACAGCGACCTCGTGCGTGGTCTGCACGAGCTCGCCCGCGACGGTCGCGCCACCGTGTTCATGGTGCTGCATGCCGCGCTCGCCGCGCTGATCGCCCGGCACGGTACCGGGCGCGACATCGCTGTCGGCACAGCGGTGGCCGGTCGCGGCGACCCGCAACTCGACGACGTCGTCGGCATGTTCGCCGGCACTCTCGTGCTGCGCACCGAGGTCGATCCCGACGCCACCTTCGCCGAACTCCTCGCACAGGTACACCGCCGCGACCTCGCCGCCTACACGAACCCCGACGCACCCTTCGAAACGCTCGTCGAGCGGCTGCAGCCCGCGCGCAGCGAGGCCCGGCATCCGCTCTTCCAGATCGCGCTGTCGCAGGCACGGCCGGTCTCCTCGACCTTCGCGCTACCGGGCCTGAGCGTGACCGCCGAACCGGTCGACACCGAACACGTCAACGTCGACGTGCAGCTCACCGTCACCGAGCAGCAGGACGCGATCGACCTCGAATTCTTCTACAGCACAGATCTGTACGACGCCGACACCGTCGCCACCTACGCCGGGCGGCTGCGCGCGATCCTGAGTGCGGCCGTCACCGATCCGGACGTGCGGGTCGGGGAGATCGACCTGTCCGGCGACACCGCGCTTCCCACAGAGGGCGCTGCCCCCGGCGCGCCGCGGCCGTTGCGGACATGGTTGTCGCAGGGCGCCGCTGCCGGTGGCGACGGGCTCGCGATCGTGGACGGCGACCGTGAGCTGTCGTATCCCGAACTGGTGTACTACGCCGACGCTCTCGCCGCGCGCCTGCAACTCGCCGGGGTGCGTCCGGGTGACGCGGTCGCCTGCGCCTACCCGCGCTCGCTCGAATCGGTACTCGCCGTGTGGGGCATCGTCCACGCCGGCGCCGCCCCGATGCTCGTCGACCCCACCGCACCCACCGCGCGCCTCACCGGCATGCTCGCCGACGTACGTGTGGGAGTCGGCGAAGCGCAGACGCTTCCGGAGAACGTGCACTGGCTCGAGGTGACCTCCGACGTCGAGGAACCGCTCGCCGACGTCGTCGATCCCGCGCCCGATGCACCGGCCTACTACGTCTTCACCTCCGGTACCACCGGAAACCCCAAGGCCGTCACCGTCACCCAGCGCGCCGCGAGCGCGTTCGCCGAGGACATCGGCGACTACCTGCCGACATTCCCGGGCGATCGCGTACTGCACGTCGCGGCACCGTCGTTCGACATCGCGATACTCGAGATCCTCACCGCCGGGATCTCCGGCGCCACCCTGGTGGTGGCCGGCCCCGACAGCTACGGCGGCGACGCGCTCGGGGAGCTGCTCGACCGTGCCGGCATCACGCACACGGTGATGACGGCCTCGCGGCTCGCGACCGTCCCCGTGCGGGAACTGCCCGACCTGCGCATGCTCATGCTCGGTGGTGACCGCCTCACCCCGGAGGTCGTGGAGCGCTGGGGCGGCGGTCGCACCCTCGTCAACGGATACGGGCCGGCCGAGGCCACCACCTTCGTCACCGTCTCGCGCCCCCTGAACCCCGGCGACGACATCGTCATCGGCGCCCCCGGACGCGGCGTCACCGTCGAGGTGCTCGACGAACGGATGCATCCCGTGCCCGCCGGAGTGGTCGGCGAGCTGTACCTCTCGGGGCCGCGACTGGCTTCCGGGTATCGCGCAGCCCCCGGCCGCACCGCAGCGCGCTTCGTGGCCGGACCGGACGGCACCCGCCGCTACCGCACCGGCGACCTGGTGCGCTGGACCCGGAGCGCGGCACTCGAATTCGTGGGGCGGAGCGACAACCAGGTCAAACTCCGCGGCGTGCGCATCGAACCGGGGGAGATCGACGCAGCCCTCACCGCACTCGACGGAGTCGATCGCGCCGTGACGCTCGTGCGTGCCGGCAGGCTCGTCTCCTACGTCACCGGCGAAGACGTCGACGAATCGACGCTGCGGGCCCGGCTGCGCACGACGCTGCCCGCGCACCTCGTGCCCACCGCCATCGTGCCGGTGAACGCGCTCCCGCTCACCGTCCACGGCAAGGTCGACACCGCCGCACTGCCCGAACCCACCACCGGCGAGGTCGAAGAACCGCGCACCGCCACCGAGGCATTCGTGGCCCGCATCGTCGCCGACGTGCTGGGCGGGAGCGACGTCTCGGTGGGACGCACCGACGACTTCTTCGCGATCGGTGGCAACTCGCTGCTCGCCACCGTGCTCGTCGGCCGCCTCCGGGAGAAGACCGGCACCGCCGTGCCGCTGCGCACCGTGTTCGCGAACCCCACCGTCGACGCACTCGCCGCCGCACTCGACGCCGGTGGCTTCGACACCGACACCGGCCCGGTCGCGATCTCGCCGCGACCCGAGCTCGTTCCGCTCAGCCGCACGCAGCGACGGTTGTGGAGCCTGAGTTCGCTTGCACCCGAGGCTTATCGGATGCGCAGTGAGCTGCTCCTGCGTGGGCCACTCGATCTCGGTGCCCTCCAGGCCGCTCTCGGCGACCTCGCGCTGCGGCACGAGATCCTGCGCACCGACTACGTCGTCAGCGGCGACGGGGTCTACCAGCAGGTCCACGAGACACCGCGCAGCGACCGCTGGCGGGTGCGTCTCGAACGCACCGCGCCCGACCGGCACGTGCTGCACCTCGACGTCGACCATTCGATCGCCGACGGCGCCTCGCTGCGGCCGCTGGTCCGCGACCTGAGCCTGGCCTATCTGGCGCGGATCGAGGGCACCACCCCGCAGTGGGAGCCGCTGCCGCTGCACTACGCCGACTACGCGCTGTGGGAAGCCGAACGCGGCATCCCCGACGGCGACGTCGAACACTGGCGCCGCGCCCTCGACGGGCTGACCGTCACCGAACTTCCCACCGACGCCGCCGGCACCGAGAGCGGGGCACGGAGCGTGGACTTCACGGTGCCCGCCGAGATACGCGACGCCCTCGCCGAACTCGCCCGCGCGCACGGCGCCACCGAGTTCATGGTGCTGCACGCCGCCCTGTCGGTGCTGCTCGCACGGCTCGGCGGCAACGACGACATCGCGATCGCCGCCGTGGTGGGCGGACGCCGCTGGGCGCAGCTCGACGATCTCGTCGGCCCGTTCCTCGACACCCTGGTGCTGCGAGCCCGCGTCGCCCCCGACATGTCGTTCGCGGGGCTGCTCGGTCAGGTCCGGGACTTCGACATCGCGGCCTTCGACCATGTGGCCGTTCCGTTCGAGCAACTCCTGTCGGAGATGCACAGTCCCGCACCGCAGGTCGCGCTGGCGCTGCAGGACTTCGGGATCGCGCCCGTCACGCTCGGCGAACTCACGGTCGAGGCCCGTGAAGTCCTCGACGACACCACGAAGTTCGATCTGCAGTTCACCCTCGCTCCGCGCCCCGACGGTTACATCGGCACGCTCGTGTTCGACGCCGCCCGATTCTCCGGCCGCGCCGCCGAACTGCTCGCCGACCGTTTCGTCGCACTGCTCGGCGCCGTCGCGAACGCACCCGGCAGCATCGTCGGCGAACTCGCCCTCGGCACCCCGGCCCCCGCGCTCGAAGGCGCGGCCCCGGCGCCGGCGCGCACCCTCGCGGAGATGCTGCGCGCCACCGCCGCCGCCCACCCCGACCGTGAGGCACTGCGCGGCGTCGGCGAGTCGCTCACCTACCGCGAACTCGACGAACAGTCCGACGCCCTCGCCGAGGAGTTGCGGGCCCAGGGTGCGTGCGACGGCAGGATCGTGCGGATCGACGCGCCGCGCGGTGTCGACTACATCCGCACCCTGTGGGCCGTCACCAAAACCGGTGCCGCCTTCACGCATTCGCGGCAGGCGGGTGAGACCTGCCTGCCCGGCACCGCCTACGTGGTGTCCACCTCCGGTTCCACCGGCACCCCGAAGCGGGTCGCGGTGACGCACCGCGGGCTCGCCCCGCTCGCCGCCGAAGTGGCGACGCGCTACCGGGTGGGCCCCGGAGATCGCGTGCTGCACGGCTATTCACCGGAATTCGATGCGGCGCTGCTCGAACTGCTGCTCGCCCACACCACCGGCGCGACCCTCGTGGTCGCACCCCCGGAGATCTACGCCGGTCAGGACCTGCACCGCTACCTCGCCGACGAGCGCATCACCCACTACCTGTCGACGCCCACCGTGCTCGGCACCCTCGACCCCGAGGGCCTGCCCGATCTGAAGGTCGTCGCCTCCGGTGGCGAAACGCTGTCGCCGACGCTCGCGGCACGCTGGGCCGACGGTCGCGTCATGCTCGACGCCTACGGACCGACCGAGGCCACGATCGTCGCCACCCTCGTCGACATCGAACCCGGCACCCGTCCCGGCATCGGCCGGCCCGTGCCCGGCACCGTCGCCCACGTGCTCGACGCGCGGCTGCGTCCCGTCCCCGCCGGTGCCGCCGGAGAGCTGTATCTCGCGGGTGAGGGCCTCGCCGCCGGTTATCTCGACGACCCGGTGCGCACCGCAGAGCGCTTCGTCGCTGCTCCCGGCGGCACGCGCATGTACCGCACCGGCGACCGCGTCCACCGCCGCGTGGACGACACCCTCGGCTATCTCGGCCGCACCGACAGGCAGCTCAAGGTGCGCGGCGTGCGCATCGAACCCGGCGAACTCGAGGCCGCGCTGCTCACCCAGCCCGGAATCCGGCAGGCCGCCGTGGTCGCGGTCACCGGCGCCCTCGTCGCCTTCGCGGCCGGAACGGACCTGTCGTCCGCCGACGTCTCCGCGCGACTCGCGCTGGTCGTGCCGCCGCACCGCATGCCCACCCGCGTGCACACGCTCGACCAGCTGCCCGTCACCCCCAACGGCAAACTCGACGTCACCGCCCTCGAACTGCTCGACGCCGCGGCCGCCGACGACGACACCGCCGCCGACCGGCCGCTCACCGACACCGAGGACCTCGTCGTCACCGTCGCCGAGGACGTACTCGGCACCCGCCCGGCCGCGCACCGCGGTTTCTTCACGGCCGGTGGCGATTCGCTCTCGGCCGTGGTCTTCGCCGCGCGGCTGAGCGACGCCTTCGGCACCGACGTGCCGGTGCGCGAGGTGCTGGCCGCCCCGACCCTCGCCGCGCTCGCCGCCCGCATCGAAGCCGGCAACGATCAGCGCATCCCGCTGCGCCGCTACGACGACGGCGGCCCGGTGCCGATTGCGCCCGCCCAACGTCGCCTCGGGATCGTCGCGCGCGCGGAGGCCGGCACCGCCGGTTATCTCGTGCCCGTCGTCCTGACGTTGAGCGGCGACCTCGACGTCGACGCGCTCGCCGCTGCGGTCGGCGATGTGGTCGAGCGTCACCGCGTCCTGCGCACCGCCTTCACCGACGACCTCCAGGTGCCCGTCGACCCGCCGGTGCTCGAACACTCCGCGCCCGCCGACGTCGCTGCGGCCGTCACCGCGACGATCACCACGCCCTTCGACATCACCACCGGGGCGCCCCTGCGCATCCGGTTGTTCGACGTCGAACCCGGCCGCTGGATCCTCGCGGCCGCCGTGCACCACATCGCCTTCGACGGCGGCTCCGTCGGCCCGCTGCTGACCGACCTCGCCGCCGCCTACACCGCGCGGCGTCAGGGAGCAGCACCGGAATTCGAGCCGCTGCCCGTCACCTACGGCGACTACGCCCGCTGGCAGCACGAACTGCTCGGCGACAGCGCCGATCCGGCCTCGCTCGCCGCGCGCCGGCTCGACTACTGGACCACCACGCTCGCGGGACTGCCCGACAGCCCGCTGCCCGTGCCCACGGACCGCCCGCGTCCGGCCCGGCCGAGCCATCGTGGGGCGCAGATCGTCTCGCGTCTCGACGCCGACACCCACCGGCGCCTGCGGGAGGTCGCCCGGCGGCACGACGTCACGGTGTTCATGTTCGTCCACGCCGTGCTCGCCGCGATGCTCGCACGTCGCAGCGGGCGCACCGACATCGCCGTCGGCACCGCGGTCGCCGGTCGCACCGACGCGCGCCTGGACGGGCTCGTCGGCATGTTCGTCGGCACCGTCGTGCTGCGCACCCCGGTCGAGCCGGACCGAGCGTTCACCGACCTGCTGCGCACGGTGCGGACCACCGATCTCGGTGCGCTCGCCCACGCCGACGTGCCGTTCGACGAGGTCGTCGCCCGCTTGGCACCCCGACGCGATCCGGCCTACAGCCCGCTCTTCCAGGTGCTGCTCACCCACCGTGTCGACGCCGGCGGGCCGTTGCCACAACTGCCGGACGTGCAGGTCGTCGAGGCCGACGCCGGAGAACCCGCAGCGCAGTTCGACCTCGTCGTCGAGCTCGTCGAACGCGAAGCGGGACTGGACCTGCGGCTGGTCTACGCGACCGACCTGTTCGACGACACCACCGGCGACGCGATGCTCACCGATCTCGTCGCACTCCTGTCCGCCGCGCTCGCCGAACCCGAGCGTGCCGTCGGCGATCTCGCCGTGCCGTCACCCGCACCGCTCTCGACACCCGGCGTCGAACCGCGCACCCTCCCCGAGATCCTCGCCGGCAGCGTCGAGCGGCATCGCGGACGCATCGCGGTGCGCTCCGGCGATGTCGCGTGGACCTACGGTGGCCTCGACGCCCGCGCCGACGAGATCGCCACGGTGCTCGCGGCCTACGGGGTGCGGCGCGGAGACCTCGTCGCGATCGCGGTGCCGCGCAGCGAATACTGGCCGCTGGCAGTCTGGGCCGTCGCCAAGCTCGGGGCGGCATGGGTGTCGGTCGATCTCACCCAGCCCGAGGCGCGCAGTGCCGCGATCCTCGCCGACTCCGGTGCCCGGATCGGGCTGACCGTCGGCGGCCGCGAGCTCGGATACCTGACCTGGATCGATCTGACCGCCGACCGGAGTGTCGGCTTCGACGAGGCGCAACCGCCCACGCCCTCAGTGACATACGACGATCTCGCGTACACGATCTACACCTCCGGCACCACCGGCACCCCGAAGGGTGTCGAGGTCACCCACCGCGGCCTGGCGACCCTGCTCGAGCTGCAGAGCGCCGTCGCCGGACTCGGCCCCGAATCACGTGTCCTGCAGGTCGCCTCGCACACCTTCGACGCCGCGGTCTTCGAACTGCTCTCCGCCCACGCACACGGCGGTGCGCTCGTGATCGCCCCCGATCACACCTTCGCCGGGGAGCCCTTGCGCGAGTTGATCGCCGACGAGCGCGTCACGCACCTCAACATCACGCCCACCGTGCTGGGAACGCTCGACCCCGACGCCATCGAGCCCGCGACGATCATCGTCGCGGGGGAGACCCTCCCGGCCGCGCTGGTGCGCCGCTGGTCGCGGCACCGGATCTTCAACGGCTACGGACCCACCGAATTCACCGTCGCCCTCTCCCATTCGTCCCGGCTGAGCGGTGAGGGGAAACCGAACATCGGCACTCCGGTGGCGGGAGCCACCGCGTACGTGCTCGACGCACGGCTGCACCCCGTACCGCGCGGCACCGTCGGCGAACTCTACGTGACCGGCGACAGCATGGCACGTGGATACCGGAACGAATCCGGGCTCACGGCAACACGATTCGTCGCAAATCCGTACGGCGAGGCGGGGTCGAGGCTGTACCGGACCGGAGACATGGTTCGGATCCTGCCGAACGGGGTACTGGATCACGTGGCCCGAGTGGACGATCAGGTGAAGATCCACGGAATCCGTGTCGAACCCGCCGAGGTCGACGCCGCCCTGCTGTCCCGTCCGGGCATCGCCGCCTCCGTCACCCTGCCGCGGCCCGGACGCACCGGAGACACCGTGCTCGTGTCCTACATCCAGCCCGAGGCCGGCGGCGCACCCGATGTGGCCGCACTGCGCCGCGCCCTCGCAGGCGAACTGCCCCGCCACCTGCGACCGGCGAGCATCACCGTCGTCGACGCCCTGCCGCTGCTGCCCTCCGGCAAGATCGACCGCGCGTCGCTGCCCGACTCCGACGACGCGGCCGACGAGCCCTACGTGGCGCCCGAAGGGCCCATCGCGCAGGCGGTCGCCGCGGTCTTCGCCCGGCACCTCGACCTGCCGGTCGACGAGATCTCCGCCGACCGTGGCTTCTTCGACCTCGGTGGCAGCTCCATCGGCGCGGTCACCGTCGCCGGCGAGCTGCGCGACGAACTCGGCACCGACGTGCCGGTCGAATGGCTCTTCACGAGCCCGAGCGTCGACGCGCTCGCCGACCGCATCGCCGGCGGCCACAGCGACGACGTCCGCGACCCGCTCGGCACGGTCGTCGAGATCGCCGGTCGCGGCGACGCGCGTCCCTCGCTGTTCTGCGTGCACCCCATCAGTGGACTGGCCTGGATGTACTCGGGGCTCGCTCCGCATCTCGACGGCCGCGGCCTCTACGGCGTGCAGGCAACGGGCTTCGACGACATTCCGGACAGCATCGGCGAACTCGCCGCGCGATATGTCGACGAGATCCGTAAGGTACAGCCCGATGGTCCCTATCACCTGCTGGGCTGGTCGGTGGGCGGCACCATCGCACACGAAATGGCCGTGCAGCTCGTCGAATCCGGGGAGCAGGTCGGTGCGGTAGTGCTGCTCGACACCCTCACGCCCGAGACGCTGCCTGCCGACGCGCATCCCGTCGCAGAGACCGAGCCCGACATCGCCGGGCTGCCCGCACACCTCGTCGCCGAGATCCGCCGCCGCAGCGACGCCGCCGCGGAGGCCGTCGAGAATGCGGTGCGCCGCCACCGGCTTCGCGAATACGACGGCGACATCGACCTGGTGGTCGCCGAACCCGATCTCGACCGGCACCCCGAACTCGCCGCCACCTGGCAGCGATATGTGCGCGGTCTCGTCGTCGAACATCCGGTGCCGTTCACGCACTCGGAACTGGCCGGTCCGGACGCGGTGCGTGCGATCGGCCCCGTGCTCGACGACGTGCTGTCGCGACGCGACGACCCCTACACCGCGCCCGCCGGGTGCGTACGCAGTGTTACCGCAACGAGGGAGACGCCCTGATGGAAGTACATGATTACCTGCGAATTCTGCAGGCGAGGTGGAGGATCGTCGCCGTCACGACGGTGGTGGCGGTCCTCGCTGCCCTCGGCGCCTCCCTGTTGACCACACCGCAATACGAGGCCAAGACACGCCTGTTCGTCTCGACGTCGTCCGGGGCGTCGGTCCAGGAGATCTATCAGGGCAACCTGTTCTCGCAGCAGCGCGTGACCTCCTACACCGAACTGCTCGCGGGCACCACCCTCGCGCAGCGGACCCTGGACAAGCTCGGCATCACCGACATCTCGCCGGTCGAACTCGCCGGCAAGGTCACCGCCTCGTCGACCCCCGACACGGTGCTCATCGACACCGCCGTCACCGACGAGTCGCCCGAACGCGCCCGCGACCTCGCCAACGCACTGTCGGACGAATTCGTCGTCATGGCGCGCGAACTCGAGACTCCCGAGGACGGTGGCCCGCCCACCGCGCGCGTGGTGGTAGAACAGTACGCGGCCACCCCGTCGTCGCCGGTGACGCCGCAGACCACACGGAACGTCGCGCTCGGCCTCGCGGTGGGTGTGCTGCTCGGCATCGCCCTCGCCGTGCTGCGCGACCGCCTCGACAACACCGTCAAGGACCGCGCGGTGGTCGAGGAGATCGCCGGAACCGGTGTGGTGGGTGTGATCCCGCTCGAGAAGGCACGCCACGAGGAACCCGCGATCGTCTTCGCCGACGCCAACAGCGGCGACGCCGAGGCCTACCGCGAGATGCGCACCAACCTGCAGTTCCTCGAGGTCGACAATCCGCCGCGCGCGATCGTCATCACCAGTTCGCTGCCCAGCGAGGGCAAGACCACCACGGCGGTCAACACTGCGCTCGTACTCGCCGAGGCCGGACACTCCGTCGTGCTCGTCGAAGCGGACCTGCGCCGCCCCCGGGTGTCGAAGTACCTCGGTTCGCTCGGCGAGGCCGGTCTGTCGACCGTGCTCGCCAACCAGGCCTCCCTCGAGGACGTCCTCCAGCCCACCCGCTTCGACGGACTGTGGGTGCTCGCGGCCGGCGGCCTGCCGCCCAACCCGTCCGAGCTGCTCGGCTCCGCGCATGCACGTGAGGTCATCGAGGACCTGCGCTCGCGATTCGACTACGTCATCATCGACGCGCCGCCGCTGCTGCCCGTCACCGACGCGGCCATCCTGACGAACATCGCCGACGGCGCCCTGCTCATCGCCCGCTACGGCAAGACCACCCGTGAACAGTTCACGCGGGCGGTCGGCAACCTGCGTGCGGTCAACGCGAACGTGCTCGGCACGATCCTCGCGATGACGCCCACCAAGGGCCGCGGCACGGCCTACGAGTACCGCTACTACTACAGCTCCGACGGCGAGGGCGGCACCAAGGCCACTCCGGCCGCGGCGACGCCTGGCACCCCGACCGCATCGGTCGGAGCCCGTCGGGTGCAGTCGCCGGTACCGCCCGCGCTCCCCGCCCGGCCGGAGCCGGAGCAGCCGGCTCGCGCGACACAGTCGGCTCATGCGGCGCCCTCGGCGCCCATGGAAGGCCCGGCCCGGCCGCAGAACGGTCACCGTCACGCCGAGCAGCCGGCCACACAGGCCTGGACGACGTCGGAGCCCTACGGCCACAGCGACCGGTACCAGCCGCCGCAGGCGTACTCGGCCGAGCCGGTGTCCGCTCGATCCGGGACGCACGCACCGCGGCGGCCGGGGGAGGGCTCAGACCCGGAGACCGGCGAGCAGAGGTAGCAGCAGGTCGGCGATCTCCGTGCCGACCGCGACGAACGTCTCCTCGTCGCGGCCGATCGGATCGACGATGTCTTCCGGCCCGGGCGCAGACGACTGCGCCCGGGCCGTCGCCAACTCTGCGACCGTCTGCGCCCCGCTCTCGCTGTGCACCCGGGCGGCCTCGGGCAGGGTGAACGTCACTCGCATCTTCCGGGGCGCCAGCTGGATGACCTTGCCGCGCTGCCGCTCGCTCATCGTGATGATGAGGTCGGCGTCCTCGGCGATGGCCGGGGTGATCCGGCGTGCGGCGAAACCGGTGGGGTCGCCTCCGAGCTGCTGCAACACGAGGGCGGCGGTGGGTTCCATGCCGTAACCGACCATCGCCCGGGTGCCCGCGCTGTGCGCCGACAGGTCGTCGCGGCCGGCTTCCGCGGCGTACGCGACGGTCAACCTCTCTGCGGTCGGTGATCGGCAGATGTTTCCGGTACACACGTAGAGAATCCGCATCGGTCGATCCTATGGGAGGCGCCCACGGGGTGCTCGGCCGCATCAAGATCGTTCGAACGGCCCTCATGGGATGTCCGGATCGTTCTGTACCATCGTCTGAGTTCGAGGCGCCGGGGGAGCTCACGCAGCTGGCGCAACCAACGTCGAAGGCGGCTGATGAGTTCGATTCTCGGTGTAACCGTGGGGGAGAGCGCCGTTCGGGTCGTGCGACCGGTCGACCGTACGACCCCGTCCGCAGGCTTCCAGTTCCAGGTGGTGGAGACGGGTAAGGACGATCCGGCGCGACTGGCCGCCGGCACCCTCGGAGTGCTCTTCCAGACCGGCGTCGCCGGCGATCCGATCGAGCGCGTCGGGCTCGTCCACCGCGATCAGGCGCAGGCCGAGCGTCTGCGCGCCGCCATGGCCGCCGAACACCTCGACCGCTACGTGCTCGTCTCCGAGCCCGAAGCCGCCGTGACCTACCTGCAGTCCACCGGAGAGCTCGGGAGCAACACTGCCGTCTTCTACGACCTCGGCGACGCCGGCCTCACCGTCACCGTCGTCGACCTCGTCTCCCGCGAGGTGCTCGCCGAACGCACCGACAGCATCGGCGGCCGGGTGTTCGACAACGCGATCCGTGCCCACCAGCTCGACACCAACGGCGTGTGGCGTCCCGACGACCCTGCCACCGACGACGAGCTGTCGGCCCAGTGCCGCGAAGCCAAGGAGAAGCTCTCGAAGAGCGAAACCGTGGCGGTGCCCGGGGCGGCCGGTGTCGTGCTCATGTCGCGCGAGACGTTCGATCCGCTCATCGCGCAGTGCGTCGAGTCGTCGGCACAGTTCGTGCACCAGGTGATCTCCCGTGCCGGTCGCAACCCGGATGCGGTGGTCCTGCTCGGCGGCGGCGCGCACATCCCGCTCGTGCAGGAGGTGCTCCGTTCGTGGCTCGGCCTGCCGCTGGTGGTACCGCACGAACCGGAACTGGTCCTCGCCAAGGGCGGGGCGATGGTCGCCGCCAAGCCGCCCAGCTCGCAACCGGTGTCGACGCTCACCCGCATCGTCCCGGGCAGGCCCACCTCGAGCACCGCCGACACCGAGCAGATCCCCGTCGTCACCGCAACGGTCGCCACTCCGACCGGACGAGCTCCGGGTGCGCAGGGAACTGAGGCGGGCAAGAAGCCCTGGTGGTCGTCGCTGGCCGGTCGCGGCCCGACGGTCAGCGGCAAGCAGATCTCCGGAGCCGGTCTCGCAGGCACGGCCCTCGCGGTCGTCGCGGTGATCGGAGTGGCATTGAGCACCGGTTTCACCGGTTCGTCCGACGCCGAGACGAGCCCGACCCAGTCGTACACGCCGTCGAGCACGTCGCCGCGACCGAGTCCCACGCCCGCGGTGGCGCCCACGGAGGTCACCACGACCACGTCGGCGACCCCGGAACCCGAGCCGACGACCTACTCGCCGCGCCCGGTCCCGCCTGCGCCCGAGCCACCGCCTCCGCCCCCGCCGACGATCCCCGGTATCGGCCTGCCGGTGCCGACCCTGCCGCCGTTGCCCACGATCGAGCTGCCCCGGCTGCCGGAGCTCCGTCTGCCCTGATCCGGTGGCAGTGCGGCCGGAGTCACCGTGCGTGCCGTCCTCGGATCTGCTGGCCGGGAGCGTCCGTGCGGGCGAGGATCGCGGCGATCGCCGTGGTCAGCGGTACCGACAAGGTCAGTGCGATGCCGCCGACGCACGCGCGGACCAGTTCGATGGCCACGGCGTCGCTGGTGATCACATCGGTGATCGAGCGCCCCGCCACCGAGAACAGCAGCAACAGGGGCAAGGCGCCGCCGGCATAGGCCAGCACCAGCGTGTAGACGGTGCTGGCGATGTGGTCGCGGCCCACCCGCATCGCCGCCGAGAAGATGTGCCGCCGCGACGACTCGGGATCGAGCGCTGCGAGTTCGAAGGCCGACGACGCCTGGGTGATGGTGACGTCGTTGAGCACACCGAGTGAGCCGATGATGAAGCCGGCCAGCAGCAGGCCCGAGATCGACACGTGCCCGATGTACAGCTGCACGTCGGTGTTCTGTTCCTCCGACAGGCCGGTCAGGTGCGTCATGCGGATGGTGACATAGGACAGCGCCGCGGCGAGCGCCATGGAGGCGAGTGTGCCCAGCAGCGCCGAACTGGTCCGCAGATTCACCCCGTGCGCCAGATACAGCACGGCGTACAGGATCAGCGAGCCACCCACCAGCGCGACCGGCACCGCGGGTTTGCCGTCGAGCAGCGCCGGGAGCATGAAGCCCACCAGCACGCCGAAGGCGACACCGAGCCCGATCAGGGCGCGCAGACCGCGCCAGCGGGCGATCGCGATCACGACGATCGCGAACGCCGCGATCACCAGAGCCAACGGAAAACCGCGTGCGTAGTCGTAGAAGGAGTACTGAGTGACGCCTGCGGGATCGGTCTGACGGACGATGCGGATCTCGTCACCCGCCTCCAGTTCGGGCTGCCCCGGGCCCGGAATCACCTCGAGGAGAGTCCGGCTACCGGCGTCGGGCCCGGATTCGATGGCGACGATGCTGCGCTCGCATTCGAAGGCGCCGGTTGCAGGGGGTGCCGGTTCACCGGTGAAGACACGGCCGAAGGAAATGCTGCCGCACGGCCCGGGGCCCTGTTCCACGACCGTGCCGGCCTCGGTGACGACTGCTCCGCCCCCGGTCGTCTGGAAGGGCGCGGGGATGTCCACGGTGCGGCTGCTCGGCCACAGCAGGGCGGTACCGATGAGCACCGCGACACCGATCGCGGTCAGCATCCCGACGACGATCTTCGCGGCGACCGGCCCCAGCGGGGCGGGACCTTCGGCATGCCCATGGCCGTGTCCGTGACTCACTCGGACAGGCTAGCCAGATCGGCGGGAGAAGTGGGCTGGTGGTGGCGGGGAGCAGGGGGGGTGTCCCCGCCACCGTCACCTGACCTCGCACAGGGGGGATGGCGATAGTCAGGGAGCCCGGCACTTTGCAGTGCCATAAGACAAATTACTGGGTTTTTTCGGGACCGGGGAGGGATTGATCATGTGGTGATCGTCACGAACTACGCAAAAACCGCTGTTCGGGTGACCTCCTGCACGCTGTGATCAGGGACTTTGGTCCCAAAAGTGCCCAGATCACTGTTCGGCAACAATTTTCGTTCCGGCTCCGAAAGATCTGTCCTACTGCTTGTACGACGAAAGGAAATTACCGATCCTCTCGATCGCCACCGCCAGGTCCCGCGCCCACGGCAACGTCACGATGCGCAGATGGTCGTGGTTGGGCCAGTTGAAACCCGTGCCCTGCGTGACGAGGATGCGTTCCTGCAGCAGCAGATCCTGCACCAGCTTCTCGTCGTCCTGGATGTCGTAGACCTCCGGATCCAGACGCGGGAAGGCGTACAGCGCACCGCGCGGCTTGACGCAGCTGACCCCCGGGATCGCATTGAGCCGCTCCCATGCCACGTCGCGCTGCTCGAGCAGGCGCCCGCCCGGCAGGACCAGGTCGTCGATGCTCTGATAACCACCGAGCGCCACCTGGATCGCGTGCTGCGCCGGCACGTTGGGGCACAAGCGCGTCGAGGCCAGCAGGTCCACACCCTCCAGGAAACCCTCGGCGTGATCCTTCGGGCCCGTGATGACCATCCACCCGGACCGGTAGCCGGCCACCCGGTACGCCTTCGACAGGCCGTTGTAGGTCAGGCACAGCAGGTCAGGAGCGAGCGACGCGAGGGAGACGTGCTTGGCGTCGTCGTACACGATCTTGTCGTAGATCTCGTCGGCGAGGAGCAGCAGCTGGTGCTTGCGGGCGAGTTGCACGATCCGCTCGAGCACCTCCTGCGAGTACACCGCACCCGTCGGATTGTTCGGGTTGATCACCACGATCGCCTTGGTGCGTTCGGTGATCTTGGACTCGATGTCCTCGATATCCGGATTCCAGTCGTTGGTCTCGTCGCACAGATAGTGCACCGGCGTACCGCCCGCGAGCGAGGTCATCGCCGTCCACAACGGATAGTCGGGCGCGGGGATGAGCACCTCGTCGCCGTCGTCGAGCAGCGCCTGCATGGTGATGGTGATGAGCTCGGAGACGCCGTTGCCCAGGTAGACGTCGTTGATGTCGAACTTCGGGAATCCCGGTACGAGCTCGTAGCGCGTGACGATCGCGCGTCGTGCGGAGGCGATGCCCTTGGACTCCGAGTAACCCTGCGCATTGGGCAGCGCGGCGATCATGTCCTGCACGATCGTGTCGGGCGCCTCGAACCCGAACGGCGCCGGGTTGCCGATGTTGAGCTTGAGGATGCGATGCCCCTCGGCCTCGAGCCGCGCGGCGTGGGCGTGCACCGGCCCGCGGATCTCGTACAGCACGTTCTGGAGCTTCGACGACTGCTCGAGCCGACGACTGATGCGGTGGTGAAGTTGGCCTTGCTCCTCGGTAGTCACGGCTTACATGGTGCCACCGTGCTGCAACACGATTTCATCCGCGTTTTCTCGGGCGTGATAACGAGTCGGGAAACAAGACGCGACGAATGTCCGGATCAGTGCGATGATCGAAGTCCGTTCAGGCCGCACGTCGGGGTGACGTGCGGGAATGCAAGGAGCAAGTGGTATGGCGCAGGGCACTGTCAAGTGGTTCAACGCGGAGAAGGGCTTCGGCTTCATCGAACAGGATGGCGGGGGAGCTGACGTTTTCGTTCACTACTCCGAGATCCAGGGCTCGGGCTTCAAGACCCTCGACGAGGGCGCGCGGGTCGAGTTCGAGATCGGGCAGGGTCAGAAGGGCCCGCAGGCCCAGGGCGTGCGCATCATCTAGGTCGCATCAGCCTTCCGCATACGGCGGCGTCGCACCACGGTGCGGCGCCGCCGTCGTGCTCTGTGCCGTCCACCACACGCGAGACAGGTGCTACCTGCCGGTAGCCACGGCTTGTATTGTGTACCCGGGTCGTGGGGTCACAGTTTGTTTCTTCCCGGTACAAGACATATTCGTGCCGGACGGGTTTTCCTTATGGGGGATGGGTGTTGGTGGATTCGGCGACTCCTCGCTACGAAACGCACGGTGGATGGTCCGACCCCAAACGGTATCTGTGGCTGTACGGCCTGGTCGTTCCGCTCAGCCCGTTCCTCGCCTACGTGCTCGTCCACTACCTGCACCTGGGGCTGTTCTGGGCCACCGGTGCACTCGTCATCGCGGTCGTCTGCCCGCTGGTGGACGCCTTCGCGAGACTCGACACGAGCAATCCGCCCGAGAACATGTTGAAGGTGCTCGAGGACGATCGGTACTACCGCTATTGCACCTATCTGTATCTCCCGCTCCAATACGCAGGACTGGTGTTCGGCTGCTGGATGTGGGTGTCGCAACCCATGGGCGGCGCCGAACAGTTCGCGCTGGCCGCGACCCTCGGAATCGTCGGCGGTGTCGGTATCAACGCGGCACACGAACTCGGCCACAAGCGCACCACCATCGAACGGCGACTCGCGAAGGTCGCTCTCGCCCAGTCGTTCTATGGGCACTTCTACGTCGAACACAATCGCGGGCACCACGCGCGGGTCGCCACCCCGGACGATCCCGCGACCGCACGCATGGGCGAGAGCTACTGGAGCTTCCTGCCACGCACCGTCTTCGGCAGCCTGCGCTCCGCCATTCGGTACGAGAACGCGCGCCTCGGGCGTCGCGGCAAGTCGTTCTGGAACCTCCGGCACAACGACCTCCTCAACGCGTGGGCGCTGAGCGTGATGCTCTACGGAGCACTCGTCGCGGTATTCGGCTGGACGATCCTGCCCTGGCTGGTCGTGCAAGCGGTGATGGCGATCATGTTCCTCGAAGGCGCCAACTATCTCGAGCACTACGGCCTGCTGCGCGACAAGCGTGAGGACGGCAGCTACGAATGCGTCCGGCCCGAGCACAGCTGGAACAGCAACCACGTGTGTTCCAACCTGTTCCTCTACAACCTGCAGCGGCACAGCGACCATCACGCCAACCCGCTGCGCCGCTACCAGACGCTGCGCTCGATGCCGGCGGCGCCGCAACTGCCTGCCGGATATGCGGTACTGATCATCCTGGCGCTGTTCCCGCCGCTGTGGCGGCGGGTGATGGATCCGCGACTGCTCGAGCACTACGGCTACGACCTGTCGCGGATCAACATCCACCCCCGGAAACGCGCCGCCCTGCTCGCCCGCTACACGTCGGCAGCGTAGGTCCGGTCCACAGGCAGCCCTTTCATCCCCAACACGGCCCGTACGGGCCCTTTCGGCGTCGGTCCTGCATCGCCCGCGGGTGACGCTGGGAGCCATGGGGAAGATCATTCGCCGCGACGAAGCGCTCCGGCGAGGAGTGACGGCGTCGGAGATCCGGCGCTTCGTCCGCACCGGAAGCTGGACGCGACTGGCGAAGGGACTCTACGTCCCCTCGGCCGACTACGAGGACGCGGACGACCGGGGACGGCACGCATATCGCGCACAGGCCTCGGTGACGAATTCCGCGAAGGGCACCGCGCTCAGCCACGTATCGGCAGCGGTCCTGCTCGGCCTCGAGACATGGCAACTGCCGCTCTACGACGTCCACCTCACGCGCAACCGTTCCGGAGGGGCGACGAGGGCGCCGGGGCGGGTGCTGCACGCGTCGCGGTTCGGCGAGGACGAGGTCGTGGAGATCGAGGGCGCACGGGTGCTGCAGGTCGCGCGGACGGTCGTCGATCTGGCTGCCACGATCCCGTTCGAAGCTGCCGTCGTCGTCGGTGACCAGGCCCTGCGCACCGGTCTCGTGACCGTCGACGAGCTGTCCACTGCTGTCGAACGGATGGGACGTCATCCGGGACGCGCCCGCGCGAGCCGCGCGGTCTGCTTCATGAACGATCGCAGTGACAGTGTCGGCGAGTCGCGCAGTCGGGTGCTGATGGTCCGCGAGCAGTTGCCGATACCGGAAACGCAGGTCGACGTGTTCGACGCGACCGGAGCGTGGCTCGCGCGCGTGGACTTCCTCCTGCGCGAGCACGGGGTGATCGGCGAATTCGACGGGCGGATCAAATACCGACGTGACGGCGTCGCGTCGATGGATGCGGAAGACGTCGTCTTCCGGGAGAAATTGCGGGAGGACGCCCTGCGTCGCGCAGGCTGGGTGGTCGTCCGGTGGACATGGGCCGACCTGCAGACCCCGGGCGAAGTGGCGAGACGGATCCGCGAGGGGATCGCCCAGGCGGCGCGGTCGGGGAGACCGACAGGAACGTGGGCGGTACGGAAGCTCGCAAGGTAGCGGAAAAGCTCGCAGCCCCGGTGACGGGTCACCGGGGCTGCGAGCTTTACTTCAGACCTGCTTACTTACGGCCAGGCGCCTTGGCGCCGGGCTTGAAACCGAGCGCGCCCGGCTTCGCCTGGGGCGCCTCGACCTCCGGCTTCGCCGGAGCCTCGGCCTGGGGCGCCTCGGCCTGGGGAGCCTCCGGCTCGGGCTCCGGTTCAGCCGGAGCGGCCGGAGCCGCAGACTTCTTGGCGCCCGGGCCCTTGAGGCCGCTCTTGAGTTGCAATCCGCCCGGCTTCGCCTTCGGGATCGCTGCCTCCTTCGGCGCCGCAGCAGGAGCTTCGGCGGCAGGAGCCTCGGTTGCCGGCGCTTCTGCGGCCGGCGCTTCCTCGGAGGGAGCAGCAGGTGCCGCCGCAGGAGCCGCCTTCTTCGGGCCGGGACCCTTGAGGCCGCTCTTGAGCTGCAGGCCGCCCGGCTTCGCCTTGGGCACTGCCGGAGCTTCTGCCGCCTCCGCTGTTTCCGCTGCGGGAGCAGCCGACGCTGCAGGTGCGGGAGCAGGCTTGGCGGCACCCGGGGCCTTGGCGCCCGGAGCCTTGAGGCCGCCCTTCATTTGCAGTCCGCCCGGCTTGGCCTTCGGTGCTGCGGGAGCCTCGGCTGCGGGAGCCTCGGACGGCGCCGGTGCAGCCGGAGCCGCAGCCTTCTTGGCGCCCGGTCCCTTGAGGCCGCCCTTCATCTGCAGTCCGCCCGGCTTCGCCTTCGGCGCAGCGGGGGCCTTCGGTCCGCCGGGAGCCTTGAGGCCGCCCTTCATCTGGAGTCCGCCGGCCTTCGGTGCTCCGGTGGTCTTCGGCGCTGCCGGCGTTGCCGCCGCGGCCTCGACCTCCTCGACACGCTCCTTCTCGACCTCTTCGGCGGTTTCCTCGACCTCGACCGGAGTCTTCGGCTGCTGGACCACCTTGATGTTGTCGCTGAGCTTCGCGGCCTCGACGCGCGAGATGGACTCGAGCATCAACTGCGCGACGTCGATGACCTCGACGCCCTCGCCCTTGCCCTCTTCCTGACGCGCGGTGACGCCGTCGGTGAGCATGACGCGGCAGAACGGGCAGCCCGTCGCGATCTTGGCGGGATTGGTGGTGAGCGCTTCGTCGACGCGGTCGATGTTGATGCGCTTACCGATCTTCTCCTCCATCCACATGCGGGCACCACCGGCACCACAGCACATGGACCGCTCGCCGTGACGCGGCATCTCGACGAGCTTCGCGCCCGACGCCGCCATCAGCTCACGCGGAGCGTTGTAGACCTTGTTGTGCCGTCCGAGGAAGCACGGGTCGTGGTAGGTCACGTCCTGGCCGACGGCCTTGACCTGGACCAGCTTCTTCGACCGCACCAGGCGGTTGAGCAACTGCGTGTGGTGGACGACCTCGTAACTGCCGCCGACCTGCGGGTACTCGTTGTTCAGGGCGTTGAAGCAGTGCGCACACGTGACGACGATCTTGCGCTTGCCCGGCTCGACACCCTCGAACACACCGTTGAGGACCTCGATGTTCTGCTGAGCCAGCTGCTGGAACAGGAACTCGTTGCCCGCGCGGCGAGCGGAGTCGCCGGTGCAGGTCTCCTCCGCACCGAGCACCATGAACTTCACGCCGGCGGTCGCGAGGAGCTCGGCGACGGCCTTCGTGGTCTTCTTCGCGCGGTCTTCGTAGGCACCGGCACAGCCGACCCAGAAGAGGTACTCGTATCCGTCGAAGCTGTCGGCATCCTGGCCGAAGACCGGGATGTCGAACTCCATCTCGTTGATCCAGTTGAGACGGTCCTTGGCGTTCTGGCCCCAGGGGTTGCCCTTGTTCTCGAGGTTCTTGAACAGACCCGCGAGCTCGGACGGGAAGTCCGATTCGATGAGCACCTGGTAGCGGCGCATATCGATGATGTGGTCGACGTGCTCGATGTCGACCGGGCACTGCTCGACGCACGCACCGCAGTTGGTGCACGACCACAGGGTCTCGGTGTCGATGACAGGGGCGAGTTCGCCGGCATCGACGAGCGCCTCGGTCTCGCCGACGAGCTTGCGACCGGCTTCCTCGCGCGCCGAGGCCGGGATCTTGCCCAGCTTGGCCTCGTCCGGGTTGCCCTCGGCGTCGACCAGGCCGACCTCGTCGCCGCCGATGTCCGTGCGGCCACCGGCCAGCAGGTACGGAGCCTTGGCGTAGCCGTGGTCGCGCAGCGACGTGATGAGCAGCTTGGGCGAGAGGGGCTTGCCGGTGTTCCAAGCGGGGCACTGCGACTGGCAGCGACCGCACTCCGTGCAGGTCGTGAAGTCGAGCCAGCCCTTCCAGGTGAAGTCCTCGATGCGACCGGCACCGAAGGTGTCCTTGTCCGGGTCGGCGTCCTCCATGTCGACGGGCTTGCCGCCCGACATCATCTGGCGCGCGGCACCGAGGGCGGGACCGCCGTCGTCCTCACGCTTGAAGTAGATGTTGAAGAACGCGGAGAAGCGGTGCCAGGCGACACCCCAGGTGATGTTGCGGCCGACGATGTACAGCCACACCATGCCCGACATGAGCTTGACGAACGCGAAGACCGACACGAGCTCGGGGCTTGCGGGGAGGATCTTGGCGACCTGCATGGTGAAGAAGTCGGTCGAGAGGTGACCCCCGCCGTAGGTGGCGATCTTGCCGGCCTTCACCAGGATCATGCCCAGGCCCTCGAGCAGCACGACCGTCTCGACGAAATAGGCGGCCTTGAAGTTCGAGCCGCTGAAGCGCGACATCCTGCCCGGCCGGCGCGGGTGGTTGCGCTGGCGGATGACGATCAGCACGAGGATGCCGATCACCGTGCCGATGCCGAGGATCTCGTCGATGAAGTGGTAGACGGCGGTGTTGCCGATGATGGGCCAGTGGAACTTCGGGTCGAATGTCTGGCCGTAGGCCTCGAACCAGACGATTGCGCCCAGCATGAAGCCGATCATCACCAGCCAGTGCGCCCAGCCGACGGTGCGGAACTTGACCATCTTCGTGTGCGCGAGGAATTCGACGATCATCTGCTTGAAGCGCGGGAAGAAGGGCCGCCACCGATCGGGGGCCGGCTGGCCGATCCGGACCGTATTGACCATCTTCAGCGCACCGCTGATGAAAGCGAACCAACACACGAGGCTGAGCAGCACGCCGATCGTGCCCAACGTAATCGTCAGGGCATTCATACGTGGCCTTTCGTGTCGGGGGCGGCCGTGCGCCGCCTGGTGTAAGTCTCCGCATCGTAACGCACGTTAAGTTACCCGTCGGTAACTTGGTCTGATCTGAGGTTACCGGCCAGTAGCTTTGAATGAGATCCGAAGCGGAGAACGTGTGCCCAGTCACGCTAGTTGTCAAACGTGATGGTCCTGCTCGTCAGGATGTCCTAAGTCGACGCGACGGTGCGGATAACGAGAATGCCTCGCGCGGGCGAATCGTGCCACGATCAGGTCGATTTCGAGTGGATAGGGTATAACGCCCGAGATGTGATGTCGGTTATGATCTGCCGCGTACATGGAGTTCTGATGCGGGTGTGAATGTCGGGGCCGTAGAACTCCAGGTCGGTCACACAATTGGGGGGCGTCCCGACGGGCGTGCGCCATGTCACAGAACGGAAACACATGAAGCTCAAGAAGCTTGCCGCTGTGGCGACGATGACGATCGCCGCCATGGGAATCACCGCCGGCACTTCGTACGCCGCTCCGGCTGCATCCGACGAAGACACCATCAACTACGAGGTCCGTCCCGAGGGCGAGTCCGTCGTGACCGTTATCGACGCAGGCACCTTCCAGGTTTCCGGCGACGGTCGGAGCGTCGAACTGCAGGACGACGGAGGCAACACCATCCTGAGCCTGCCGCTGGCGATCCAGCTCGGCGACCTGCAGCTCCCCTTCGAGCGTGAGGTCAGTGAGGACGGCAAGACCCTCACCTTGACGCCCGTCACGGACTTCTCGAAGGCGGTGCCGATCGCTCCCGAGGACAAGGTCGGCCCGAGCATCACCCCGGTCGCCCTGAGGGTGAGCGATGTCGCCTCGCCCGAGGAGAACATGAAGGCTCAGCAGAACTTCGCATCGCAGCTCGCTCTCGCGAGCGCTATCGGCAGTGCTTCCGGCGGCATCATCGGTTGCATCGTCGGCGTCGTCACCGGTGCGCCTACGGGCTTCCTCGCGTCGATTCCGCTTTGCGCAGCAGGCGTGCCGATCGGGGCGGCGATCGGCACGATCGTCGCAGGCGGTCCGACCCTGATCATTTCCGGTATCGGTTATCTGCAGACTCTCGCAGCTCCCCCCGGAACTACCCAGTGGGCTGAGTAGTTCCTTCCGGAACACGGTCCCGTCACTCCGGTGACGGGAACCCGGCGATCCCCGCGACTTCCCGGATTCGGGTGAGTCGCGGGGATCGCTGTTTCTGTGGGGCCAGGCACTCGACGAGCCGGACAGCAGTTTGCTGTGGCCCCCCGATTCATCGACACACGGCCGATCCATCGGATGTCACGAAGACGCCCGGAATCCACCGAAGCGTTCGGGCGTCATCGCTTCGGTATCAGCCGAGCATCAGAAGCAGATTGATCAGATTCCACAGGACTTGCTGATCCGTGAGCAATGCCGCGACACTTCCCGCGAGCGATGATCCGAGCACTTCGTTCCTCCCCTCTTGCCTTTTGTTCCGGCGGCCGACTTGAGTGGTCCGTCCCAACCGAGTTAGCCTAGCCTGATTCGATCTTGATACCCAGCGGCGCTCCAAGAGTGAACGGTGGGCGACGCGACGAGGCCCGGCCTTCCGAATTCGGAAGACCGGGCCTCGTCGTGGCGTGGAGTGTGTCCTACCAGGTGCGGACCTTCAGACCCGGGTTCTCCGCCAGAACCGTCTTGATCGGCGTGGCGAACAGTTCGGGGCTCTCGCCGAGCAGACCGCTGACGAAACCGGCGATCTCGCACATGCCGTACTGGCCGACGTTCGAGGCGCTCGAGATTCCGAGTGCCAGGGTGCCGGTGACCAGAGTGCCGCCGCTGTCGCCCTGCAGGGCGCACAGGTTGGTCGAGAAGCCGTTCTCGAGTACGCGGTGACCGATCTCGACGTTCTGGCCTGCGGCCGTCACGACACCACAGCTGTAACCGGTGCGCAGGCCCGACTTGCAGACCGGAGCTCCGACGACGGGATCGGCGACACCGGTGATCGGCAGGGGAGCGGCGAGCGGGACGCGCACACCGTTGTTCTCGAAACGGCCCTCGGCCTCGGGGGTGGGCCGGATCAGTGCGTAGTCGCTGCGGTCGAGCACGGTCTTCTCGAAGGAACCGAGATGCTGACCGAGCGCGTCGCCGACGAGCTGGTGCACCTGTGCGGCCCAGCGGGTGCCGGCCTGAGAGCGATTGGGATCGCAGTGACCGGCGGTGATGTTCACGGGGCGGCCGTTGCCGTCCTCGGCGTTGAAGCCCAGCGAGCAGCGCAGCCCCTCGCCGGCACCCATCGCGGCGTAGGCGTCGCCGCCGAAGAGAGCGTCAGGTGCGGCGATGCCGGCGATGTGCTGAAGATCGGTAGCGCCCTCGGGGGTCAGCTCGGCGGGGGCGAACAACACCCGCACGCCGTCGAGGAAATCGGGGAGCTCGAAGCCGGAGACGTTGTCGGCGCGCACGACGACGTCGTTGTTGACGACGTCGATGGCGATACCGCGGACGACATCGGCAACGGCAGGCGGCTGGGTCTCGAGCCAGTCGCCCAGGGCGCCGAGCTCCTCTTCGAGGGCATCCTCGCTGCGCTGCGCTTCGGCGACGGTGAATCCGGCATCCTCCGCGGCGCTGCGGGCTTCGTCGAAGCCTTCGCCCTCGGTGAGGCCGACCGTGGCGGTGCCCCGATCGTCGAGCCAGACACCGGCGAAGACGGCGTCGAACTGTTCACGTGCCTTCTCCGCGAAGGCGGCGAGTTCCTGGCTGCGCTGCGCGTCGGCGAGGAAGCGTTCGGCGTCGATCTGAAGGTCGCGCTGCAACGCCTCGACGAGCTCCGCCGGCAGAGCCGACGTCTGCACCGGTTCGGCTTCGGGTTCGGCCTGGGCTATTGCAGCGGCAGGTCCGAGGAGCAGCAGAGCGGCCGAACCGATGACGGCCGTCCGACGTGCGAAGGTGCGTCGCATGGATACCTTTCTGATTCCTTCGCGGCTTGCGCACGCGAAGGCGCCGTCCCCCGCGGATCGGCGTCCGTCCGATCCTAAGGGGTAACGGGTGAAGCACATAGGTGCTTCCGGTGACGAATGGGACTCGTGTTACCGACGTGGCGAGCTCGACGGAAGGCGGTTATGCCGGATTCGCCGCGGTACGCACGCGGGTGCCCGTCGCGTCCTGGATCTCCTCGATCGGGATGCCGAGGCTCGAGGTGCCACCGTTGGGGGCGAGCACCATGTTGGCCTCGACGCAGTTCGGTGCGCCTGCGCTGTTGGAGCCGCTGATGACACCGAGCGCCAGCGTGCCGGTGACGATCGCGCCACCACTGTCACCCGCGAGGGTGCATGCGGAGGTGGCGAAGCCTCGAATGGTGCTGGAGAAACCGGACTCGTAGGTCAGCTGGGTCTCGATGCGGTCGGCGACGACGACACCACAGGTGAACGACGAGGACTGACCCGACTTGCAGACGGGCGCTCCGACGACGGGAACCGCCGTGCCGGTGACAGTGAGTGTCGAGCCGTTGCCGCCACGCACCACCGGCCGGTCCAGACCCGCCTTGACGCCGGCCTCGTCGAAGGTGACGATCCCGTAGTCGAGCGTGCTGTCGGTGCCCACCGTCGACTCGGTGAATGTGCCGATGCGGACGCTCTCGTCGATGTTCGCCCGGTTGGGCAGGTAGACCGTCGAGCCACCGTCCGCCCGGGCCACAGCGTCGCAGTGGCCGGCGGTGAGGTTCACGGCATTGCCGTCGGCGTCGACACCGTTGAAGCCGAACGAGCAGATGCCGATGCGCTCGATGGGCGTGGCACGCACGTCGCCGTCGGCGGTGATGTAGGTGTCGCCACCCATGGGTGCCGGGTCGTTCGGCGGCATTCCCGGGGTGAGCTGGACCTGCACGTTCGCGATCAGGGACGGAAGGTTCAGGGCGCGACCGACCGGCGAGTTCACGATGTCGACGACGATCTGGTTGTTCAGCACATCGATCGAGGTGGAGTTCACCTGCGACGACACTTCGCGCGGGAGCCCGGACACCCAGCGGTTCAGCTCGGCGAGGGCCTGTTCGAGACCTTCGGCCGACACGGGCGCGACCGTCGCGTGGTAACCGTCCGAGGCGGCCTGTTCCGCGGCGTCGCGGTTCGTGACGGCGATGACGGGACGGCCGTCCTCGCCGAGCCAGGCACCGGCGAACTCGGACGGGCGCTCCGAACGGAAGTTGCGGGCGTAGTCGCCGAGTTCCTGAGCACGGGCCGCGCGGTCGAGGTATTCCTCCGGCGTCAGGCCGAGATCACGCTGAAGCGCTTCCACCAGTTCGGCAGGGAGTTCCGGCGCGGGCAACTGTTCGGAGGGCGCGGCGGTCGCCGTCGAGCTGAGAGGCACTGCCAGCAGAACCGCGGAAGCCGCTGCGACGGCGACGCGGCGGGTGGTGGAACGGACAGCGGCGCGCGACGCCGACGAGAGACGCATGGAGGCCTTTCATGTGTGCTCGATGTGCTCTGAACAGGTGTTTCGAGGATTCGGCGTGCCGACCCGCGGACAGCCTACGGTACAAACCGGTGGGTACCGATAGTGCCGTAGGTCACCACTGAGATCCTGCGTTGTCTAGTTCCCGGTCTCACTCGTGGGGGGATCGGTGGGCTCCACGGGCTCCTCCGGTTCCGACGACTCCGTGGGCTCGGGCGTGGGGTCGGGCGTCGAGGGTGTGGTCGTCGTCGGTCGACTGCCACCGCTGTCGTCACGTCCCCCGCCGGAGTCGGGCTGGTTACGCCGCGACCATCCGGTGCTCGACGTGGTCGAGGACGTACTCGAGGTGCCCGATGTGCTCGACTCGGACGACGACGAGGAGGACGACGACGAGGACTGCCCGCTCGTACCTGTGGTCGGATCGATCCAGGTCTGTTGGACGGCCGGCGGCGCGACCGTCGCCGGCGCTTCCTCGGTGGACGACTCGGCCGACGTGGTGCTCGTGGTCTCCGTCGTGCTGCGCGGGGCCGGTCTCGGCTCGGACGCCGAGGTCGAGGGCTCCGCGGGCGTCTCGGCGACCTGCGTGCCTGCCGTGGCCGTGGGGGAGTCGCGCAATCCGAACACCAGGGCGCCGACACCCACGAGCAGCGCTATCGCTGCGGCCGCCGCGATGACCGCGATCTTCGGCGATCGGCGTGCGGGCTTCTCGTCGACGGGGGTGCTCGACGCCGACACTCCCGCGACCGTCGCCTTCGACGTGTTCGGTTCGGATGCGTCGGCCGGACGAGTGGGTGTGCCTCCCGGAGGGGGAGTGGTCGTGATCTTCGCGATCACAGCGGTGATCTCGGGGTCGAGTTCGCTGCGGCGGGGCTCGGCGAGCTTGGTGGTGGGCAGGATCTGTGTGGAACCGAGAAGATCCACCGAACCGGCGGCTGCGGCGAGCGCGGCTCCGCGCACCATCGTCTGGTGCGGTTCGGGGGCCAGAGCGCACCGCACACCGAGGCCGGTCTTCACCGACTGCGCGACGAGCTGGGCCGCACTCGGATCCACCGCTTCGTCGATCGTGACGACGATCGCGTCGAGATTGCTCACGAGCCAGCCGAAGGCTCCGAGAGCGGACGAGAGCTGGGAGGCGACCGACGGGGCGTCGCCCTCGGAGAAGCGGAAGGCCTTACCCGCCGCGACCCCTGACCGTACGAGTGTGACGGTCGAGCCCTCCGGATCGATGTGGTAGACGGCGACGAGCCGGCCCGACTGGTGCGCAACCTGCGATTCGAACCACGCGGCCGCGGCCTCGGCGTCGGAGACGAGCGACACGTGGCGCAGCCCCACGTAGTCGAGCGCGTTGCGAAGCACCGCGACCGTGGAACTGGGCCAGTCGGTGGGGTGGGTCGCGACTGCCGTGTAGGGGGTGTCGCCGATGATGGTGGCCGCGTCGGCGAGCAGGCATTCCATCGCCGTCGCGACGAGGTCTTCGGCGCGGGAGAGCGACCCGTCGTTGGCCCGGACGCCACCCGAGTGCCCGAGACGGCCGACGAAGTCGGTGAAGGAACTGGTGTGGCCGTCGACGACGTGATGGTCGCCCAGGGTCGCGGTGCCGTCGGAATGCAGGTGCACGGCGGTGAACCGCTCGATCGGCGCGGGGTCCGGCCGTCCCGGCGTCGGCGAGGTGACCGCAACCGACGACACGGTGGTCCCCACCCTCAGGCCTACGCCTACGGACATGCCGGCTTTCCTCCATCCCGGTCGGAGTGTGTACGACGGTGCGTATCTGCGCCGTGCCCCATGGCTCGGAGTGACAACCGTTCCGAGCGGGAACCGGCGCCGAGTCGGCGCCGGATACGGGCGACATGATGTTCCACGGTCTGGGCGGAAATGTACAGGTGGTTTCCGACTTCGTGGTAGATGAGGACGGAACGACCAGGTCGGCCATCTGCGCTTCCGCAACTCTTCTTCTCACGCCACCGAACTCGTCGCGCGCCGTGGCGGTGCCGGCGTAGCTGTTGCGTGCTCACGGGGACGGATGCTCGCCGTCGTCATCGAGTATGCGTCTCCCGACCGGGCAACTATCGCCGTCGGGCTCGGCCGGCCGCGTGCACCAGGCGGGCGCGGACCTCCTCGAACCGGAACAGATCCGCCCACGTCCACCGGACGACCTCGAAGCCCAGCGCACGAATCGCGTCCTCGCGTAACTTCTCGCGATGGACGGCCTCGGCGGTCGCGCCCGGCTCGTCCGAGCCGTATTTGCTCCTCCCGTCGAATTCCCCCACCACGCCTTCGTCTTCCCAGAAGAAGTCGGGGCGGGCGACGAATGCTCCGGACGCGGTCCGCAATTCGTGTTGCAGCTTCGGGGCGGGTAGCCCTGCGGACCGGATGCGCACGCGGCTGAGCGACTCGCCGGGACTTTCGCTGCGACCGTCGAGGAAGGCGATGATCCGGCGCGCAGCGGCGATCCCGTGTTTCGGGCCGGATGATGCCAGAGCGTCGAGCAGCGCAGGCGCGATACCGGAGTGCATCCGCAGCGCTGTGTCGCCGGCGATCACCGCCGACTCGACCGGCAGCGTTCGTGCCAGGTCGACGACCGTCCGTGCGACGGTCGTGACCTGCAGTCCGGCGACGACGCAGAGTTCCTCCGGCAGATGGTCGCCCTTGTGCACGTGGAGGGTCGGGGTGCGTCGTCCACTCGACGGGCTGCCGCGGCCGATATGGACGGCAGAGAGGTCGACGTTCCAGAGAGGAAGACCGTGGAGCACCGCGGCGGAGACGTGACTGATCACGGTGCCCGGGGCGATGCGTCCTCTCAGCGCGAGTACGCGTGCGTGGTGGAGTGCGGGTGGATCGAGGTCCAGCGCACCCTCGACGTAGACGCCGCGCGCGACGTTCCGCAGCTTTCCGGATCGGACGGCCTGACGGATCTCGTCGGAGGTCGTCCCGCCGGCGAGCAGGTCGGAGCGGAGAAAGAAGTTCGGTTCGTCCATGCTCCGAGGGTCGGGGGTGCGACGGCGTAGCTCGGGGCGAGGAAGGCCCGGTCGGCTCCTCTGGGGATCGAACCGAATGCTGTGGACAACCGGTCCTGGCGCACTTGTGCGGACAGAGACGCAGTGTCGACGTCGTGTATCCGTCCGCGGAGCGAGCCACCAGCAGTGCAAGTAAGTGATGTGCATCACCATCGGAACAAATCCTCACGACCTGCCGTTGGATGAGTCAGGCAACTTGAGCGATGCGGACTCAACTTGGCTTGACGGTGAGAACCGGTCGGGTGCAGTCTTGAGTCGACCGCGCTCACTCGAGTCGGGCAGGCTCAAGTTGGGCATGGAACGTTTCGCGGTGCGCAGGCACCGCGGCAGGAACATTGGAGGAAAGTTATGGCTCGTGCGGTCGGCATCGACCTCGGAACCACCAACTCGGTCGTTTCCGTTCTGGAAGGCGGCGAGCCCGTTGTGGTCGCCAACGCCGAGGGGTCCCGTACCACCCCGTCCGTCGTCGCATTCGCGAAGAACGGTGAGGTTCTGGTGGGTCAGCCCGCCAAGAACCAGGCGGTCACCAACGTCGACCGCACCATCCGTTCGGTCAAGCGCCACATCGGCTCCGACTGGACCGTGGCCATCGACGACAAGAAGTACACGCCTCAGGAGATCAGCGCTCGCACGCTGATGAAGCTCAAGCGCGACGCCGAGGCGTACCTCGGTGAGGACATCACCGACGCGGTCATCACCGTCCCGGCCTACTTCAACGACGCACAGCGCCAGGCGACGAAGGAAGCCGGCACCATCGCCGGCCTCAACGTCCTGCGCATCGTCAACGAGCCCACCGCGGCTGCCCTCGCGTACGGCCTCGACAAGGGTGAGAAGGAACAGACCATCCTGGTCTTCGACCTCGGTGGCGGCACCTTCGACGTCTCCCTCCTCGAGATCGGCGACGGCGTCGTCGAGGTCCGCGCGACCTCCGGCGACAACCATCTCGGTGGTGACGACTGGGACGAGCGCATCGTCAACTGGCTCGTCGACAAGTTCAAGGCACAGCACGGCGTCGACCTGACCAAGGACAAGATGGCCCTGCAGCGTCTGCGTGAGGCCGCCGAGAAGGCGAAGATCGAGCTGTCGTCCTCGCAGTCGACCTCGATCAACCTGCCCTACATCACGGTGGACGCGGACAAGAACCCGCTGTTCCTCGACGAGCAGCTCACCCGCTCGGAGTTCCAGAAGATCACCGGCGACCTCCTCGAGCGCACCCGCGCTCCGTTCCAGCAGGTCGTCAAGGACGCCGGAATCTCCGTCGGCGACATCGACCACGTCGTGCTGGTCGGCGGCTCGACCCGTATGCCCGCCGTCACCGATCTGGTGCGTGAGCTGACCGGGGGCCGCGAGCCCAACAAGGGCGTCAACCCCGACGAGGTCGTCGCCGTGGGTGCCGCTCTGCAGGCCGGCGTCCTCAAGGGCGAGGTCAAGGACGTGCTGCTGCTCGACGTCACCCCGCTGTCGCTGGGTATCGAGACCAAGGGCGGCGTGATGACCAAGCTCATCGAGCGCAACACCACGATCCCCACCAAGCGGTCGGAGACCTTCACCACCGCCGACGACAACCAGCCGTCGGTGCAGATCCAGGTCTTCCAGGGCGAACGTGAGATCGCGGCGCACAACAAGCTGCTCGGTTCCTTCGAGCTCGGTGGTATCGCACCGGCTCCGCGTGGTGTCCCGCAGATCGAGGTGACCTTCGACATCGACGCCAACGGCATCGTCCACGTCACCGCCCGCGACAAGGGCACCGGCAAGGAGAACACGATCAAGATCCAGGAAGGCTCCGGCCTGTCCCAGGAGGAGATCGACCGGATGGTCAAGGACGCCGAGGCTCACGCCGAGGAGGACCGCAAGCGTCGCGAGGAGGCCGAGGTCCGCAACCAGGCCGAGTCGCTCGTGCACCAGACCGAGAAGTTCATCAAGGAGAACGAGGACAAGGTGCCGGCCGACGTCAAGACGAAGGTCGAGGCTGCCGTCAAGGAAGCCAACGACGCGCTGTCCGGCTCGGACATCAACGCGGTCAAGGCTGCCGTCGAGAAGCTCGCGACCGAGTCGCAGGCACTCGGCCAGGCCATCTACGAGGCGCAGGGCGCCGACGGTGCTGCCGCCGGTGACGGCGCGGCCGCAGGTGCCGACGACGTCGTCGATGCCGAGGTCGTCGACGAGCCCAACGATTCGGAGAAGAAGTGAGTGCGGGTAAGCCCGAGCAGGAACCGGTGACCGTCACCGACAAGCGACGGATCGACCCCGAGACCTTCGAGGTGCGCGACCCGGCCGACGAGCCGCGCGCCGAGGAGGGCGAGGTGATCGAGCAGGCTCCTGCACAGGGCGAGCCGGAAACGGCCGAGAAGCCCGAGGGACAGTCCCAGGAAGCGAAGGAACTCGCCGAGCGCACCGCCGATCTGCAGCGCGTGACCGCGGAGTTCGCGAACTACCGTCGCCGCGCCGAGGTGCAGCGCACGGCGAGCGCGGAGGAGGCCAAGGCTTCCGTCGCCGCGAAGTTCCTCGACGTCCTCGACGACCTCGATCGGGCCCGGGCGCACGGCGACCTCGAGTCCGGTCCGCTGAAGGCACTGTCCGACAAGCTGATCGGCGTGTTCGACAGCCTCGGTCTCGTCGGTTTCGGTGTGGAGGGCGACCCCTTCGACCCCGAGCTCCACGAGGCCGTCCAGATGGAGGGCGACGGTCATCACCCCGTACTGGGCGCGGTGCTGCGCAAGGGCTATCGCTTCGGCGACCGCATCCTGCGGCACGCGATGGTGACGGTCACCGACGGCGATCCGGCGGACACGCCGGGTAACGCGCCGTCGGCGGAGCCCGGAACAGAGTAAGAAACAAGAAAACGCGAGAGGAGGAGGCGCCCGGTGAGCCAGCGGGAGTGGATCGAGAAGGACTTCTACAAGGACCTGGGCGTCTCCCCCGACGCGACGCAGGACGACATCAAGAAGGCGTACCGGAAGCTGGCGCGGGATCTGCATCCCGACGCCAACCCCGGCGACGCGAAGGCCGAGGAGCGCTTCAAGGCGGTCAGTGAGGCCAATGCCGTCCTGTCGGATCCCGCCAAGCGCAAGGAATACGACGAGACCCGGCGCATGTTTGCCTCCGGTGGATTCCCCGGAGGTGGTGGCTTCCGTCCCGGCGCCGGCGGCTTCTCCGGTGGCACCGGAGCGACCTTCGACATCGGCGACCTGTTCGGCGGTGGCGGTGGTGGCGACGGTGGTCTCGGCGACCTGTTCGGCGGACTGTTCAACCGCGCCGGTGGCGCCTCCACGGCCGGCCGCTCGCGTCCGCGACGCGGATCCGACGTCGAAACGGAGACGACACTCGACTTCCGGGATGCGGTCCAGGGCGTGACGGTTCCGCTGCGGCTGACCAGTCCGGCGCCGTGCACGACCTGTCACGGCAGCGGCGCCCAGCCCGGAACCAGTCCGCGTGTGTGCCCGAACTGCAACGGAAGCGGTGTGGTCTCCCGCAACCAGGGTGCGTTCGGTTTCTCCGAGCCCTGTGACGACTGCCGGGGCAGCGGATCGATCATCGACAATCCCTGCACCGATTGCCGGGGCACCGGTGTCCAGAACCGCACCCGCACCATCACCGTGCGGGTTCCCGCCGGCATCAAGGACGGATCGCGTATCCGTCTCGCCGGCCAGGGCGAGGCCGGATTGCGGGGCGCCCCCTCCGGCGACCTGTTCGTCACGGTGCATGTGCGCCCCGACCGGGTCTTCGGCCGGGAAGGCGACGACCTGACCCTCGTGTTGCCCGTGAGCTACGGCGAACTGGTGCTGGGCGCGACCGTCTCGGTGCCGACGCTCGACGGCCGGGTCGGACTGAAGATTCCTGTGGGCACGGCAGACGGCCGGGTACTGCGCGTACGCGGTCGCGGTGTTCCCAAGCGCGACGGCGGCGCCGGAGATCTGCTGGTGACCGTGAAGGTCGCGATTCCGCAGAATCTCGACGAGAAGGCGACGGAAGCACTTCACAACTATCTTCGTGCAGAAGAGGCAGGCGGCTTCGACCCTCGAGAGGGATGGGCAGGTGCGTGATGAGCGAGACGAGAATGCCACGGGATCTGTCACCGGACCCCGATGCGCGCGTCTACGTCATCTCGGTGGCAGCAGAACTCGCCGGGATGCACGCGCAGACGCTACGTAACTACGACCGGCTCGGACTCGTCACACCCCACCGCACCAGCGGTGGCGGGAGACGGTACTCGCCGCGCGACGTCGAACTGCTGCGCGAGGTACAGCGACTGTCCCAGGACGAAGGTGTCAACCTCGCTGGGATCAAGCGGATCATCGAACTGACCAACCGGGTCGAGGCCCTGCAGCATCGCGTCGCGGAACTCAACGCCGAGATCGCGCAGTTGCGTTCGACCCGCGGTGATCTGGTGCCGGTGGCGCGCAGCAACGCCCTCGTGGTCTGGAAGCCGCGCAACCGACGGGACTGACCGCACCGCGGTCGAGCGGGACTGACCGCACCGCGGTCGAGCGGGACTGACCGCACCGCGGTCGAGCGGGACTGAGCGCGCGATTTTCTCCCGCCCAGCGAGATGAGCGTGTCGGGACCCGTCGTGGTCTGCCTAGTGTGGCGTGTTCCACACGAACGGTCTACGGAAGGCAGCAGTCATGGCGGAGTGGGCGGAAGAATGCGACGTCCTCGTGGTGGGGTCGGGAGCCGGAGGGTGCTGCGGTGCTTACACCGCTGCGCGTGAAGGGCTTTCGGTGATCCTCGTCGAGGCGTCCGAATATTTCGGTGGTACCACGGCGTATTCCGGTGGAGGCGGTGTCTGGTACCCCACCAACGCGGTGCTGCAGCGTGCCGGCGACGACGACACCCTCGAAGACGCCCTGACCTACTACCATGCGGTCGTCGGTGATCGCACCCCGCGTGAGCTGCAGGAAGCCTACGTTCGCGGCGGCGCCCCGCTGATCGACTACCTCGAATCCGACGACGACCTCGAGTTCATGGTCTACCCGTGGCCGGACTACTTCGGCAAGGCGCCGAAGGCCCGCGCGCAGGGCCGCCACATCGTCCCGTCGCCGCTGCCGATCGCCGAGGATCCCGAGCTCAACGAGTCGATCCGCGGGCCGCTCGGCCGCGAGCGCAACGGCGAGCCTCTTCCCGACATGCTCATCGGTGGCCGTGCCCTCGTCGGTCGCTTCCTCATCGCACTGCGCAAGTACCCCGACGTGCAGTTGTACCGCAACACTCCGCTCGAAGAACTGGTGGTCGAGGACGGAGTGGTCGTGGGCGCGATCGTCGAGAGCGGTGGCGAGCGTCGCGCGATCCGCGCTCGCAAGGGTGTGGTCCTCGCTGCCGGCGGATTCGATCAGAACGACGAGATGCGCAGCAAGTACGGCGTTCCGGGCGCAGCACGGGATTCCATGGGGCCGTGGTCGAATCTCGGCAAGGCGCACCAGGCGGGTATCGCCGTCGGTGCCGATGTGGACCTGATGGGCGAGGCCTGGTGGTCGCCGGGGCTGACCCACCCGGACGGACGTTCGGCGTTCGCGCTGTGCTTCCTCGGCGGTATCTTCGTCGACCAGGACGGCAAGCGGTTCACCAACGAGTACGCCCCCTACGACCGGCTCGGCCGCGATGTCATCGCCCGCATGGAACGCGGCGAGATGACGTTGCCGTTCTGGATGATCTACGACGACCGCAGCGGGCAGGTTCCGCCCGTCGGTGCGCCGAACGTGCCGCTCGTGGAAACCGAGAAGTACGTCGACGCGGGACTGTGGAAGACCGCCGACACCCTTGCGGGCCTCGCCGAGCAGATCGGTGTGCCCGCCGACGCGCTCGAAGCGACCGTGGCGCGGTGGAACGAACTGGCCGCCAAGGGCGCCGACGACGATTTCGGCCGCGGTGAGGAGCCCTACGATGTGGCCTTCACCGGCGGTGGGTCCGCGCTCGTTCCGATCGAGCAGGGACCCTTCCATGCGGCGCAGTTCGGCATCTCCGATCTCGGCACCAAGGGCGGACTGCGTACCGACACCGTCGGACGCGTGCTCGGCGGCAACGGCGAACCGATCCCCGGCCTGTACGCGGCGGGTAACACGATGGCCGCGCCCAGTGGCACCGTCTATCCCGGCGGCGGCAATCCGATCGGCGCGAGCGCACTGTTCGCGCACCTGTCCGTGATGGACGCGGCCTCGCGCTGAGCGCCCGACACGACCGGGCCCGGAAGAACACCTGCTGCGTGTTCCTCCGGGCCCGGAGTCGTATCGGCCGGGTCGTATCAGCGAGTGACGGCGAAGTCCGCTGTCATGAACGGATATCCGGCATCGACCCGCGCCGCGACGGCATATCCGTGGCGGTTGACGCCCTCGATGTGGGTACCGTCGCCGTTCGCGACGCCGGTGCCGTAGTTGTTGGCCATGAGCGTCACGGTCGCGTCACCGGGCATCGTGTAGTCGATCTGGACCCCGAAGCCCCGGCGGTCGGAACTGCTCGCCGAGACGGTCTCGCTCGACCGGGCCGGGACCACCGTGGCCGGTTCGTCGACCCAGCTCCCGTAGGGATTGTCCTTCGACGTCAGCACCATCGGTGCGTCCGTGTCGTTGCGGATCGTCACCGTGATGGTGGGTCCGTCGGCGGATTGCGAATCGGCTGCGGCGGTGGCCGGCGCGGTGAGTGCTGCCGCGACGGTGAGAGCCGCGGCGGCGACAGCGCGGGTGCGGTACTTCATTCTGCTCCTGCGATTGACGACTCGGGTTCTGACCGGTCGCCGAAGTGTACCCGCCGGTAGCCTGACGCGTAAGCCCTCGTCGATCAGGCCGGGACCAGGTCGCTGACCTCGGCGACGAGCTCCAGCGAGCGCAGCCAGGCGTCGCGTCCGGGAGCCGAGGAGACGACGATCAGCTCGTCGGCCTGCGCGTGTTCGGTGAAGCGGTCGAGGTAGTCGCGCACCTGGCCGGGAGTGCCCACGGCCGTGTACCGCAGCATCTCGAGCACCTGCATCCCGGCGGGGGATTCGAGCAGCATGTCGATCTCCTCGTCGGTGAAAGTGCGTCCGCGTCCGACCATCTGCACGACCCGTGCGCGCTTGGTCGCCTCGAACAGCGACAGCGCTTCCTCGGTGCTGTCGGCAGCGATGACGCCGACGCCGGCGATGACGTAGGGCTCCGGATGCTCGGGGGAGGGCTGGTACTCGCGGCGGTACAGCTTCACCGCGTCCTCGAGCGCCTGCGGAGCGAAGTGTGATGCGAATGCGTACGGAAGACCCAGCAACGCAGCAAGTTTCGCCCCGAACAACGACGATCCGAGGATATACAGCGGAACGTCGGTCCCCTTACCGGGAATCGCGTCGACGCCCGGGATCCGCGAGTCGCCCTTCAGGTAGGCCTGCAGTTCGAGGACGTCCTGCGGGAAGGTGTCGGCCGACGACGGATCGCGGCGCAGTGCTCGCATCGTCTTCTGGTCGCTGCCCGGGGCACGTCCGAGACCGAGATCGATCCGGCCCGGGTGCAGGGTCGCGAGGGTGCCGAACTGTTCGGCGATCGTCAGCGGGGAGTGGTTGGGCAGCATGATGCCGCCGGCGCCGAGACGGATCGACGAGGTGTGCGCCGCGACGTGCGCGATGAGCACGCTGGTCGCCGAGGATGCGATCGTCGGCATGTTGTGGTGCTCGGCGTACCAGATACGTCGATAGCCCCACTGCTCGGCGAGCTGGGCCATCTTCACGCTCGCCTCGAAGCTCTCGCGGGCGGTCTCACCCGTGCCGATGTGTGCGAGGTCGAGGATGGAGAGGGGAACGGTCACCGGGAGTCCTTCGCGTCGGGGCCCGGTATCGGCCGCCGGGCACACCCCCGCAACAACCTCCCGGAGTGACCGTCTATTCCCCTCACATCCGTTCGAAGCCGCCGTAGGTGCCCTGGAAGAACAGAAGCGGGCCGTTGGCGTGCAGAGTCGTCAGTCCGGTGACCCGCGCGAGCACGATCGTGTGGTCGCCGGCCTCGTATTCGGTCTCCACGGTCGCCTCCACCCGCGCGAGCGCGCCGTCGATGGCCGGTGCGCCGTTGTCGCCGGGCTGCCACCGCACCCCGCGGAACTTGTTCCCCCCGCTCACCGCGAATGCGCCGCACAGTGTGCGCTGGCTCTCGGACAGGACGTTGACGGCCAGGCTGCCGATCGCGCGGATCTTCGGCCATGTCGTCGACGTGCGCGCGGGGCAGAACGAGATGAGCGGCGGATCCAGCGAGACGGACGCGAACGACTGGCACGCGAAGCCGAGCGGCTCGTCGCCGTCGAGCGCGGTGATCACCGTGACGCCCGTGCAGAAATTGCCCATCACATCCCGGATCCGCCGAGGATCCAGCACCGCGTGTTCCGCTGTCATCGAGAAGCTCCTATCGGTCGGTTCGTTCCAGTGTCCGTCACCTGAGGTGCGGCGTGCGAACCGTGTCCCGCCGATCGGTCAGCGAACACGCATGTCGCCGGGTGCCCAGACTGCGCGCATGCTGGTGATGCGCCCGTCCTCGTCGAAGGTCATGATGTCGATCGGCTCCACTTCGTAGGTCTGCTCGCCGGCCTTCGTGACGACGCGGAAGTGGAAGGCGGCGGTCGACCCGCTGACCCGGAGCGTGAGCAGTTCGGTGGTGTTCTCCGTGGCCTCGACACCCTTGTAGAACTCGGCGATCGCTGCCCGGCCCACGCGAGGCTCACTGCCGGCAGGATCCTCGAGGGTGGCGTCGTCGGCGTAGAGGGCGGCGATGTCGGCGGCGACACCGGCGGCCACGGCGTCGAGATAGGCCTGCACGGTGGTGCGGATGCGCTGCGAACGGACGTCGGCGTCGGAAACGGTCATGGTTGCTCCTGTGGCAGCATCGGCGAGAACGGTCGCGCTGACGTTATTCGTGTCGGGGCAGGGTTGGGGTTGTGTTCCCGCGCAGCGGGAGATTCGGCGCGAAGGCTGCGCACCGGCGTTGTTACCCTTTCGCAGTGTCCGAACACGGTGCCGATTCGTATCCCGCCCTTCCTGCCACGAGCTGGGCGGTCCTCGGCATGTTGTCGTTCGGCGAGGAACTCACCGGCAACGATCTGAAGAAGTGGGCCGACTGGAGTATCGGCTTCTTCTACTGGAGTCCGTCCGTCAGCCAGGTCTATGCGGAATTGAAGAAACTCGAGAAGCTCGGTTTCGTACGGTCCCGCGCAGTGAGCGAGCCGGGCGCGAGGGGGCGGCGGGTCTACGCCATCACCGAGTCCGGTATCGACGCGGTGCGGACGTGGTCCCGTGAGGCACCGGTGGAAATTCCGGTGCTGAAACACGGTGTCATGCTGCGCATGTACATGGGGCATCTCAACGACCCGGAGCAGCTGAAGGCGATCGTGCGCGACCACATCGTCAACCTCGAAGACAAGTTGCGCCGCGCCGGAGAACATGCGGAGCATTCCGATCGGGAGCCGGGCTGGGGCTTCTCGCAGATGAGTCTGCGCTGGGCCGAGCGGTACTTCCGGGCCGAGATCGAGTTGTCGAATCAGTTGATCGAGGATATCGACAGTGCTGCAGAACGGTTCGCGCACAGTGAGATCGACGAGTTCGGTATGCCTCGCCCCCGGAATCCACGCAGCTGGAGAGGTGTTGCGAACGGCGGTCCGTTCGACGAGGCGGATTCCGACGAAGGGTGACTGCGGGGTTCCAGGGGCTGCAGGTCAGGCGTACTGATGCTCTCTGACGCTGGGTGCTGTGCGGAGCGACCGGCGATTCTGCAGGGTAGGGACGACGTGATTGCGGTCGAGTTTCCTCCAGATGGCCGTGGCGGCCATACGGACCGGCGCGGTCAGCCGGTGCTCGAAACGCAGATGGGGTAGTGGGCCGCACAGTGACACGGCCGCGACGGCGGAACCCACGGGACCGACAGGCACCGCGATACATCCGAAACCTGCCAGCGATTCTTCCTTCTCGAAGGCGATTCCCTGCTCACGGATACCCTCGTAGACCTCACCCGGGGCGCCCTCGTACGCAAGGAGTGCCTTGCCGAGGGCGGTGCTGCGCGCCGGTCGGCGGCCGCCGATGCGTGTAGGTACCGCTGTTGCGAGACGCCCACCGAGCTTTTCCAGGTAGACGAGGTCGTCGCCGTCGAGGACGGCGAGGTGGACGACGAAGCCCGTGACGCGATGGAGTTCCTGCAAGTGCGGTAGAGCGGTGGTGTGAAGCCTGTCCTGGTGCACGGCGAGCGAACCGAGTTCCATCAGGCGAAGCCCGAGTGTGTAGTCCCGGCCTTCCCGGTGCAACCACCGCATCGACACCAGGCGCTCGAGCATGCGATGGGCCGACGACCGGGGGAGGCCGGTCCGCCGCACGATCTGAGCGAGAGTGAGCCGCCCAGCCCCGTCGAACGCGTCGAGCACGAGGCCGACGCGATCGAGGACTGCGCTGGGTGCCGTGTGATCGGCTTCCACCTGAATCGTCATGACTGCTCCTACAACCGCGGCGCTCTGAGCGCGAGGACGTGGGTATTTCGATTAGGAATAGTGCCACATCCCGATGCGGTTGTGAAGCGGATCACGAAAGCGCGGGTCAGCCCTCGGGCGTTCGGAAGGCGTCGCCGTACAGACTCACCAGAGTCTCGAGTTGCTCGCAATAGTGGTCGGCCGACTCGGCGACCACGCCGGCCCCGATGATCGTCGCCCCCGCCGCCACCGCGCGATCGAGTTTTCTCCTCGCCCCGTCCGGGTCGCCCAGTGGGTCGAGTCCGGCAGCCGGCAACACGACCTCGAAACCGGGCTGCGGCTGTCTCCTGCTCAACATCGCCTGCACGTCGTCGAACGACAACCCGAAAGGAACCCAGCCGTCGGCCAGCTCGCACGCCCGTCGCAAGGAGCGTGGTGTGCGCCCACCGATCCACAGGGGCACCCGCGGTTGTACCGCGTGCGGCTCCACGACCATGTCGGAGAACTCGAAATAGTCTCCGCGATAGGAAGGTACGCGCTCGGAGAGCGCGGCACGAAGCGCAGCCAGGGAATCGTCCGCCCGCGCACCGCGATCGGTGAACGGCACGTCGAGCAGATCGAACTCTTCCTGCAGCGTGCCGACGCCGAGTCCCAGGATCAGGCGACCCCCGCTGACCGCGTCGAGGGTGCCGTAACGCTTGGCGATCTCCAGCGGGTGGTGATAGCCGAGAACCAGAACCTGTGTGGCGAGCCGGATTCGTTCGGTGCGCGCCGCCAGGTAGCCGAGCGTGGCCAACGGATCCCAGTACGTTCCGCCACGAACTTCGGCGACGGGCACCGGCACGGCGACATGTTCACTGCAGGTGAGGTGATGAAATCCCAGGCGGTCCGCGGTGACCGCGATCCGTGTCAGCTCGTCGATCCCGGCGGTTGCTTCCCACTCGCTGGACGCGCCCGGAAGTCGCGTGACGATCGGGCTGGTGATTCCGATTCGCACCTTCGGGTCTCGGTTCGGCACAGGCACCATGACACTCCTTCGCAATGTTGTCTCTCGGCAGTCTGCGCGCGGCGGGCGAGTGAAGCACGAAGCATCCCGATCTACGGGAGGCCTCCGGGATGCATTCCTCCGCCGTCGTTAACCTCGCACCGTTCGAGCATCGGGTAAACCACTTGTCGATCTTCATGGTCGCCAATGGAAGATGTTGCGCGACAATCCGAAAGTCTATCGAGCCAGTAGAGGAAAATTCTGATGGATCTGCAGAAGTACGGGCCGTGGGCAGTTATCGCCGGCGGCTCGGAGGGTGTGGGTTCCGAGTTCGCGGAACAACTCGCAGAACAGGGCATGAACCTGGTACTGCTCGCACGAAAGGAAGGACCGCTGACGGCGACGGCCGATGCCTGCCGTGCACACGGAGTCGAGGTTCGGGCACTGTCGGTCGATCTGCTCGCCGCGGATTCCTTCGATCGCATCAAGGAAGCCACCGCGGATCTCGAGGTGGGTCTGCTCATCTACAACGCCGGCGCGAACACCTACGGCCACGAGTTCGTCACCGGCGATCTCGAGCGCTTCCAGGCCGTGATCGATTTGAACATCACCGCGCAGTTGAAGTTGGTGCAGCACTTCGGTGCGCTCATGCGTGAGCGCCGGCGCGGCGGAATCCTGCTTGCAGGGTCGTTGAGCGGATATCTCGGTTCGGCCCAGATCAGTGTCTACTCGGCCGTGAAGTCCTTCTGCCGTACATTCGCGGAAGGACTGTGGCTGGAGATGCGGGACTACGACGTCGACGTCCTGGAGCTGGTACTGGGGCTGACCCGTACTCCCGCGATGGAGCGGGCAGGATTGAAGATGGATACGCCGGGTTTGCAGGTCTCCGAACCTCGTGACGTCGCCGCACAAGGCCTGGCGAACATCGCCAATGGTCCCATCGTCGTGGTGAAGGGGGTCGAGGAGGCTGTTGCCAGGAACAGTGGGCACAACCGTGCAGAGCTGTTGCTCGGGGCTCGAGCCGCCGGAGCGAAACTGCTTCCGCCTCCCACGGAATGAGTGATCGGATGCTGGCACCAGGAAGAGGAGTATCACGATGAACGACGACCGGCTGTCGGTTCTCGAGCAACGGTTGAAGGACGTCGAGGATCGACTCGAAATCATGAATCTGCTCGCTTCGTACGGCCCTCTGGTCGACAGTGGAGATGCGGATGCCACAGCAGCGCTGTGGACGGAGAACGGTGAATACGACGTTCCGGGGCTCCACATGCGTTCTCGCGAAGACGTTCGCTCGATGGTGAGATCCGCTTCTCATCGGAAGCTCATCGAGTCCGGCAGTACGCATTTCATCGGTCCTGCACACATCGCTGTTGATGGTGACCGGGCCGTTGCCGTCTGTGAATCCGTACTGGTTCTCCGCGACGGTGACTCGTACCGGATCCTACTGTCGGGAAGCCATCGCATCACTCTCGCCCGAGTGGAGGACGAGTGGAAGATCCGGCATCGGATCACCCGTGAGCTGAACGGTGACCCCCATGCTCGGGAGTTGCTGTCCCCGACAAATATCGCGGAAAGCTGAGGGCACGAACCAAAATGTCCGAACGGTCGGATGGTCGATCCGCCGACCGTTCGGACGTCGAACTCAGCCGCTACGACGAGCCGCGTGGGCACCCGCTATGCGACCGAACACGAACGCGTCGGCAATGTGGAAACCGCCGTCCTTGGCCCAACTGAATGTCGAGCTCACCGTGCCCGCGGCATAGAGCCCCTCGATGGGATCGCCATCTGTATCGAGTACACGAGCGTGTTCGTCACGACGCGGACCGCCGTTGGTCCACGCCAGCATCGGTCCGCTGCGGTAGGCGTAGAAGGGCGGCTCGAGGAGTGGCGCCAGCGTGGCAGCGGAACGCCCGAATCGCTCGTCCACTCCCGCCGTGCATGCAGCGTTGTACGCCGAGACGCTTTCTGCGAGAGCATCCGCGGGCAATCCTGTCGCCGCAGCCAGCTCCTCCAGGGTGTCACCACGCTGGATCCAGCCCGCGTCGATCTCCGCCATGTTGTCGGCGCTCCACCGGTAACCGTTCATCAGCACGTTCCATCCCACCGGGAGGACATCGGCCGAACCGCTGATCGGACCGGCCGACCTGGTGTTCTCGTCGAATACGACCCACATGGGGCGATGCGGATGCAGAACGTACTTTCCGTCGATCAACGCCTGTCCGTGCCCGGACGGAACGAACTCGTCCACGAAGCGCCGGCCTGTCTCGTCGACCCAGATCACTCCACGTGAATGGACGAACATCGCGAAGTAGCCGTGGCGGGAGGCCGGGTCGGTGATGCCGTTGACCGCCATCATGTTGTCCATGTGCCACAGATCCGCCCCGACCTCCTGTGCCATACGGAGGCCGTCGCCGGTTGCGGCGGTGCTTCCCCACACCGGTACGTCGTCGAGTCCGAGATGGGTGCGCACCAGTTCGGGGTCGCCTTCGAAGCCGCCGGTGGCGAGCACGACGCCGCGCCCGGCGGTGATGCGTCCACCGCCGGCGGTGACGACGCCGGTCACGGAACCTGTCGCGGAGTCGGTCGTCAGACGTGTTGCGGGCGTTTCGTACCGCACATCGATTCCGCGATCGCGTAATGCCTTCTCCAGGACTGCGAAGAGCCGTCCGTGTCCCAGTATTCCTTCCACACAATGCAATCCGCCGTAGCATTCACTGCCCGGCAGCTCCGGATATTCCGCTCCGGCCGAGTTGTAGTGACCGTGCGGTCCGACATCGACACCGAGAGAGGACACCCACGCGGATACCTGACGGGTTCCGTGCGACCACGCCTCGACGACAGGTTCGGGAAGCGCCCGGTCGCCGCACAGTGCGCGCAGATATACGGCGGCGCGTTCGGGATCGTCGTGGTGGAACCATCCGCCGCCCGACACCCGCGTATTCCCGCCGGCCTCCTCGGCTCCGGACTTCTCCAGTACGACCACCCGGGTGCCCGCATCGTGAGCGGCCAGTGCCGCGGCGCAGCCGGCGGCACCCATGCCGACGACCACCACGTCCACCTGCTCGACATCGGTCTGCGATTCGGGCTCTCGGGACATCGTCGCCTCCTGGGGCGTCTACGAGCGAGCCGGGTTGCACCGCTCGCGGAAAAGCTACGAGGCAGTTCTGGATTCCCGCACGTCCATCGTCTGCTCACTGGGAGGAAATCGAACTCGGGCGAGCTGAGCGAAACGTGCGGAGACCAAGGCGCCGACCTCCGTCATCGCCTCCCTGGCTCGTGCAAGTGCGTGGGTCTGCATGAAGAAGCCGTGCCCGACCCCCGGATACCGGATGACGGCCGTCGACACCCCCGCTTCCTGCAGGCGGCGCCCGTAATCCTCCACACCGTCCCGAAGGGGATCGGCGTAGCCACAGATCACCACGGCCGGAGGGAGCCCTCTCAGATCGGTCGCCAGCACCGGGGTTCCGTACTCGTCGTCCTTTTCCGGATCGTCGCCCAGATACAACGATTTCATCCAGTCGATGTCCTCGGCCCTGAGGAACGGACTGTCGCCGAAGCGGCGCATCGACGGCCGGTCGCACCGCCGTTCGAGGCCGGGATAGACCAGCACCTGCTGAGCGATCCGAGGGCCGCCCTCGTTGCGGGCCCGGAGTGCTGTCGCCGCGGCCAATCCACCGCCGGCACTGTCTCCGCCGACTCCGATACGGTCCGGATCCAGGCCCAGATCGTGAGCGTTGTCGTGTGCCCAGCGGAGCGCCGCGCAGGCTTCGTCGTGGGCCACGGGGTATCGGTGCTCGGGGGCGAGCCGGTAACCGACATTGATCACCACGGCCCGCGCGGATTCCGCGACCTCGCGCGCCAGACGGTCGAACGAATCGAGAGTGCCCATGATCATGCCTCCACCGTGGAACCAGACCAGTGCGGGTGCATCTCGATCGGGCGTCGAGTGAGGGCGGTAGATGCGCACGGGAACGGTGCCGTGGGGGCCGGTGAAATCCCTGGTCTGCACGGAGCGCATGTCGGGGCCGGGGGGCCGGACGATCGACTCGAGTGAGTGGCGAGCTGCTTCGATCCCGGTGTCCTGCAAGGAACCGACGCGTCGCGCGCGGATCGCCTCGACCAGCTTCCTCACGTCGGGATCGTAGACGTCGTCGTCGGGTGCGGGCTCGGTACCGTGAGCGGCAATCATGGTGTCGCTTCCTCCAGATCTCCGGTCGCCGGCGATCGGTGACCGTCGGGTGTGGACTGCTCTTCATCCTCACTGCCCGGTCCGTCCGATCGAAGGCGTCGTCCCACTGAGCGTGACGTATTTCGGTCGACCGCTGGCCGGGAGATCAGGTTCCGGACCCGTCGGCCCCGGCCCTAGCGTGGCCGAACGCACCACATCGAGGAGACCCACATGTCATTGCATCCCGAAGTCGAGTCCATGTTGAAGGCCCTGGACGCGGGCTTTCCGGATGTCACCACGGTTCCGCCTCCGGAACTCCGTGACCTGATCCGCAGTCGTCGTGCACCTCTTCGACAGCTGCCCGCCATGCGGGACGTGCACGACATCACGATCGAGGGGCCCGGTGGAGACCTCGCGCTCCGCGTCTATCGGCCCGAGCGTCCCGAGGACGAGATTCCGGTGGTGGTCTTCGCCCACGGCGGTGGTTTCGTGTTCTGCGATATCGACAGCCACGACGAGTTCTGTCGTTCGATGGCGGAGGGAGTCGGGGTCGTCGTCGTGTCCGTCGACTACCGACTCGCACCGGAGCATCGCGCGCCGGCAGCGCACGAGGACATGTACGCGGCGCTCGAATGGGCGGCCGCCAACGCCACGGTGTACGGCGGAGATCCCACGCGCATCGTGCTCGCAGGTGACAGTGCCGGGGGAAATCTCGCCGCGACCGTGGCCATCGCAGCGCGCGACGGCGGCGGGCCGGCAGTGTTCGGCCAAGCACTGTTCTATCCGGTCATCGACGACGATTTCGACACGGAGTCGTACCGGAAGTACGGGTCGGGGTACTACAACACCACCAAGGCGATGAAGTGGTACTGGGAGCAGTACGCGCCGGACGGCACCGACGACCCCCGCGTGATCCCGACGCGGGCCGATTCGCTCGCCGGGCTTCCGCCGGCCGTCGTCGTCACGGCCGAACTCGATCCGCCCTGCTCGGCCGGTGACGACTATGCGCAACGACTCGCGGAAGCCGGGGTCGACGTTCGGCACCGACGATTCGACGGTCTCTTCCACGGCTTCCTGACGTTTCCGTCGCTGTCGTTGACGGAGCCTGCACGGCAGGAGATCTGGAAGATGATGCGCTCACTGTTCGAGTGAGGTCGCTCCACTGAGGACGAGCCCTCGGACCATCATCGATGGTCCGAGGGCTCGTCGTCGTTCGGCAGTGTTCTACTCGATCGCGATGTCGTCCACAGCGCAGAAGGTGTGGCACACCCGATCGCGGACAACGAATTCAGGGCACTCCGGATCGAACCAGCGATCGACGATGCTCCAGTGAACCGGATGATTCAGGTACTGCCCCATGAGAGCGTCGTGATCGGTGAACTCCTGCTCCCACACGTGCGTCCATTCGGTGCGGCCCACCGAATCGGCTACCCGGCTCAGCCGCCATGCGACGATCGAGGGGATGTATCCCGGCATCTTCAACAGGTCGCCTTCGAATTCCTCGACGGCTTCGGTGGGGCTGCCGGGATCGACCCGCACCAGCAGCACCCGGTAGACCGTGCGAGGCTCGTCCGGGCGTGTGCGTGCCGGAGAAGCGGGATAGCCGACTCCGTCCACATATGCCGCGATCGGCGCACGGAGGGTGGCGTCGAAACGGCAGATGTCCCGAGCGGCGGTCTCGGCGGAGGGAAAGCGAAGGTGGACCAGGACATCGCCGCCGTTGATCACGCCGGGCAGGGTGGGAGCGACGAAGTGTCCGACGGTGTCGAGTTCCTTGGCGGCGATTCGAACGGCGTCGATGTATGCGGCGCGTTCCGACGTGCTTGCGGACTCGTCGAAATGGACGACTCTGACCACGTTATGCATCGGCGAGTCCTTCGATGTCGGCGGCCTGGGCGGCCATCGTCCGGGAGCGCTCGGTGATGTATTCGTTCATATCCGACCACCACCGTCCGAGTTCGGGGTCTCGCCGTCCCTGTCGGGTCATGTTCCACCACGACGTCACGCCGTCGACCGACCACGTGATGGTGACTATGTTGGCTTCGTCGTCGGACCAGAGTGGAGGGCTGACGAGAATCCGGTCGAGCGTCATTCCTCGTCCACGTCCCCCCGGTACGTATTCGGCGACGTATCGGTCGACGAACGTACGTGCACATCCCGGCTTCGTGACCACACGGTCGACCACGAAGATCTTCTCGTCTGCCATACCGGAAACCCTACGGACGACCGGGCTTCTCGGCAGGGGTGCATCCCGCTTCGCGGGAGGGTTTTCCTGATAGAAACAAGCAGGCCCACACGGTTGTCGTGTGGGCCTGCCATCAACTTCACAGGTTCGCGTCGACCTGGTCGGCGCTCGCTCGGGCGATGTTCTCCTCGACCTCTCGCTTCCAGCTCGACACAGCTCGATCCGTGTCGATCTCGAACTCGAAACGCCTGGTCATGTCTTCGGTGACGTCGTCGACATCGACGTAGAACTGCTTGTACCAGCGGCGGAGCTGATACACCGGGCCGTCCTCCTCCGACAACAGCGGATTGTCGATCGGCGCCTTGTTCTTCCAGATCTCGACGTCCTGCTCGAACCCGACCTCCACGCCTGCCGCGAACTGCGCGGCCATCTCGTCGGCTTCGGCATCGCTCAGCCCCGGCAGCTTCTTCACCATCGCGCCGTATTGCAGGACGAAGGAGTTGTCCGACACCGGGTAGTGGCAATTGATGAGAACGGTTTCGATCTTCTGGCCGCTCGACTCGTTCTCGAGCCAGTCGATCATGTACGAGGGTCCGAAATACGAGGCGTACGACTTGTTGGGGATATCCGGGTTTCCGTAGTTGGTCCCGAGCTCCATGTCCTGGCGGCCCTTCGAGTGCATGATCTGGGTCGCGACGTGGCCCTCGAAAACGTTCTTGAAGAACACGGGGAAGGCGTAATGGACGTAGAAGAAGTGCGCCATGTCGACGACGTTGTCGACGATCTCACGACAATGGGATCCCTCGATGAGGATGGAATTCCATGTCCAGTCCGACCATTCGGACGAGCCGACACCCTCGATCTCGGGAATCGTCACGTCGGCCGGAGGAGGATTGCCCTGCGGATCGTGCCAGACGAACAGCTGGCCGTTGCGTTCGAGCGTGAGCCACGCCCGCGTCCTTGCCAGCGGCGGCACGCGGCGGGCGTAGGGAATGTCTGTACAGCGGCCGTTGCTGCCCCATCGCCAGTCGTGGAACGGGCATGCGATGGAGTCGCCCTTGACCGTTCCCTGGGCGAGATTACCGCCCATGTGCCGGCAGTAGGCGTCGAGCACCGCGAGTTCTCCCTTGCCGGTCTCGAAAACGACCAGGCTGGTGCCGAAGGCGTCCACTTGATGCGGCTTACCGTCCCGGAAGGTTCGTGCGAGTCCGAGGCAGTGCCACCCCCTGGCGAACCGAGCAGGCGGAGCCGCCGCCTCGATTTCGCGGATCTCGTCGTTTCTGTTCTCTGCTGTGCTGTGTGACATTGTGTCCTCCGGACGGATCGAAATGTGGGGCGGGCGCAGAGGTTGTCACCGTCTGCGTGGTGAACAGGGTTCGCTTTCAGACTGTGGTGCCGGACATGTCGACGCCGTCCTGGTCGCTGCTCACGGGCGAGTCGACAGCGTGCGCCTGCTGCGGCCGGCCGATGAACAAGCAGATCGCCGCCACTACCAGCGAGCACAGCACGAACCAGCCGACTGCCAGACTGAGCGACGCCGACGTCGGCATGGTCGTCCCCGGCACCGTCCACAGCGAGATCATGACCGACACGATGGCGACGCTGATGGCGGAGAACGCCTGGCGCGCGGTGGCCAGCACTCCGGTCGTGACGCTGGTGACGTCCTCCGGTACGGATTCGATGACGATCTTCGGGTAGCCGGTATAGGCGAATGCTGTTGCGACAGCAGCAACGACGAACACAGCGATCATGACCGGCAGCGACTTGTGGCCGACGAGAATCAAGAGGTTGGCCACGGCGAAGAGGGCGGCCCCGATGAAGAACGCGGTCCGGCCGCCCCAGCGCCCTGCGACCACTCCTGCGATCGGGGACGCTGCGAATCCGACGATCGCGCCGATACCGCCGATGAGACCCGCCACAGTGGCCGACATACCGAGTCCGACGGGCAGGGAGGCCGGAGCCTGGAGAATCATCGGAGTGACGATCTGGACGGCTCCGACAGGACCGAGAGCCAGAACTGCTACGCCGATCAGATTGAGGGTCATCTGCTTGTTCGCGAGTGCGCGGAGGTTGACGAGGGGTTCTGCCAGACGCAATTCCCATACGGTCCACACACTCAGGACGGCAAGACCCCCGACGATGAGGGCGAGCACACCCACACTGGTCCAACCCCATGTCGGCCCCTGCGTGATGCCGTAGAGCAGGGCTACCAGGCCCGGGGTCAGCAGTGCAGCGCCCAGATAGTCGAACCGGGGGAGCTCCGTGCGTGTGTGGCTGCCGGGCAGGGCGAACGCCGCGACCACGGACGCGACGACGGCGAGAACGGCGGCGAAGACGAAGATCATGTGCCAGTCGGCCACATCGAGCAGGACTCCCGCGACGAAATAGCCGCCCGAGCCGGCCAGCAGGGCCGCGCCGCTGATGTATCCCACGGCGAGCGACACCTTGCCCGGCGGAAGTGTCTCTCGTGCGAGCCCGTAGCAGAGCGGCAGGATCGCGCCGGCGACGCCCTGCACGCCTCGACCGAGGATGATCGCACCCATCGAATCGCCGAAGACGCTGATGACGGAGCCGAGTGTCGACGCCATCATCGCGATGATCAAGACCTTCTTGCGGCCGTACAGATCACCGAGGCGGCCGCCGACAAGCGCCGTCGTCGCGGCGACGAGCATGAAGGCGGTCACCGCCCACCCGGTCGTCGAGGCCGGTGCATCGAAGATCTCGCCGAACCGCGGCAGGGCGATGAAGATCATCCCGGCCTCGAAGGCGCTCACACATTCCGCCAGGACCAGGGCAGCGATGATGAAGGTCGTGGATCTGGTCACCGCTGCACGATCGAGACGACCACCGGGCGGCGGGGTTGAGGGATCGGACATCCGTTGTCCTCCTGAGACGAGGCGAGGGTGGTTTCACCGCCCGCTGCGGCGAAACCGTCGTTCTCCGTCGGCTCACGCCGATCGAACCGATTCGGGACGAGTGTCGGCGGTCACCATCGTGAGTGCCTCGCTCACCGACCACTGAGCGGGACAATCCATCCCTTTTCGTGTGGGAGGAGTGGGACGGTGCGGCCGATCCGCCTTGTCGCTACCCCGAGGAGAACGCGATGTCCGACGATTCCGTCCGTCCCCTATCCGAGTCCGAGATCTCGACGTGGGATCTCTCCGCCGACGTCGTCGTTGCCGGTTACGGAATTGCCGGTGTCACTGCTGCTGTCGAAGCTGCACGTGCCGGCGCCGACGTCCTCGTCCTCGAACGATCCGGTGGCTGGGGCGGCGCAGCGTCCATGGCAGGTGGATTCATCTACCTCGGCGGCGGAACCCCGTTGCAGAAGGCGTGTGGCTTCGACGACACGGTCGAGAACATGAAGACCTTCATGAAGGCTGCACTCGGCCCCGCTGTGGACGAGGCAAAGATCGACGCGTACTGCGAGGGCAGCGTCGACCACTACAACTGGCTGGTCGAAGCCGGGGTGCCGTTCAAGGAGGAATTCTGGGGCGAGCCCGGTTGGGAGCCGGCGCACGACGAAGGGCTGATGTACTCCGGGGGAGAGAATGCCGCACCGTTCGCGGGTGTGATTCCTCCGGCGCCGCGAGGACATCTGCCGAAGATGGACAACAAGAAGACCGGCGAACGCGGGGGCGGGTACATGCTGATGAAGCCACTCGTCGAAACAGCCGAAAAGCTGGGTGTGAAAGCAGAATACGACATCCGGGTCCTGACCGTGGTCGTGAACGACGATGGCCGGGTCGTGGGCGTGGTCGCGCGCCGGTACGGCAGGACGATCGCCATCCGCGCCCACCGCGGTGTCGTGCTCGCGATGGGAAGCTTCGCATTCGACGAGGAGATGGTGCGCGACTACGTGCCGGCCCTCCTCGGACGTCCCGGGTCTGCTGTCGACGCGCACGACGGCCGGGCGATCCGGATCGGACAAGCACTCGGTGCTGCGACGGCCCACATGGACGCTGCGGAGGTCGCCGTCCACACCTCACCTCAGCTCATGGTCCGCGGAATCCTCGTCAACGCGCACGGGCAGCGGTTCATCGCGGAAGACACCTATCCGGGGCGGATCGGGCAAGCGATCCTCTTCCATCAGAACAACGAAGCCTTCCTGATCCTCGATCAGGACGCGTACGACGAAGCGCTGCAATCGGGTCCTCCGCTCCCGCAGCCTGATTGGGTGTGCGAAAGCGCCGGTGAACTGGAACAGGAGATGGGACTGCCCACCGGCACGCTGACCTCGACCGTGGACGTCTACAACATGCACGCCGAGGACGGATCCGACCCGTTGTTCTTCAAGAACGAGAAATGGGTGCGGCCGATCGGAACGCCGATCGCAGGGTTCGACCTGCGCGGTATGACGAGCGGGTTTCCCCTGGGTGGCCTGAAGACCGATACGGACTCCCGCGTGCTGCATGTTTCGGGAGAGCCGATAGCCGGTCTCTTCGCGGCCGGGCGGTGCACCGCGGGTGTCTGCGCCGGTGGTTACGCCAGTGGTGCCAGCCTCGGAGACGGCAGTTTCTTCGGCCGGCGGGCAGGTGTCGGTGCCGCACGCGGGTAGGCGGTAGAGCGCCGCACCAGCTCACACCACTCCCGGAACATCCAGCGGTGCATCGGCCGGGTACTCGGCCGGTGCCATCGCATACGCACGGGTGAGGACCGATACGAATTCCCGATCGTGCAGCGGATCCGACGGCTCGGGACACTCGATGCCACGGCTGCGCAGATCCTCGCGGAACATCTCGACCGTGAGATCGAGTGAGAGATCGTCGGTGTGCTCGAAGTAGCGGCGCACATCCGCGAGGTCTTCGAAAACGAATGCTCCGTAATGGAAAAGGAAGCGCATCTCGCTGTCGTGATATCTGGCGATTTCCTCGCTGCCGTTGTGGATCGCCCACTCGCTCGTTCCTACGCCGCGAATCGTCGAGTCGAGCCGCAGGCCCGGGACCGTCCGCTTGGAGCGAGGTCCACTCGCTTCACCGCGGTGGAACATCTTCTCGTTGTGGGTGAGGATCCCGCTGTTCCGGAACGGAGCCGTGAACCGCGCGGGCGGCCTGTCGGGTCCGTCGGGCCAGTAGGTGAATCCCCCGTCGACGTCGGAGTCGTAGAAGTAGGCGATCACCTGACCGGACCGAAGCTCCCACCTTTCGAAAAGACCGGACTTCGCCATCACGCTCGACAACCAGGTGGGAGTATCGAACTTGTCCATCCCGCGCCAGCTCGGACTGTCGAAATGGCCTGCGTCGAAGCTGTGGGCAGGAGCGCGGAGGTTGAACAGGAAACTGTTCGGGATCGCGTACGCCGCGCCGTGCATCTCCCTGATCAGATCGAGAAGCCGACGGCTGTAACAGATGTCGTGCGCAGAAGGTTCGAGAGCCACGCCGTAGTTTCCGATATAGCCGCGGAAGGTCGGCGTCAGCAGATCCGACAATTCCAGGTCGACGTCCCGGCCGCGATTCTTGGGGCCGGCGACGGCCATGTACTCCTCAGCCGAGGAGAAATGCTGCGCTGCAATCAGTTGCCACGGTCCGCGGTGTCGGACGATGTCGAAGAGGATCGTCTGCTCGTCGGCCGTATAGATGTCCTCCAGGAACAGGGGAGGCGCGACGGGGATCATCGGGTGACGGCCTGCGGTCACGATATCGATCCTTCCCGGCCGGAACTGGTATCCAGCGGGAAATGGCATGCGACGTAGTGTGCGGGTCGCAACTCGCGCATCTGCGGCTCCTTCTCTGCGCACAAGGCCTGCGCACGAGGGCATCGCGTGCGGAACCGGCACCCGCTCGGCGGATCGAGAGGGGACGGCAGATCACCCGACAGGGTGAGCTGCTTCGGGGCGACATCGGGATCGGGTTCGGGGATCGCCGAGAGCAAGGCCTCGGTGTACGGGTGCAGCGGATCGGCATAGAGCAGGTCCGGTGACGCGACTTCACAGATCTTTCCGAGGTACATCACCATCACCCGGTCGCTGACGTTCTTGACGACAGCGAGATCGTGAGCGATGAACAACAGCGTCAGCCCGTACCGTTCCTTCATGTCCTCGAGCAGGTTGAGGATCTGGGCTTGGACCGACACGTCGAGAGCAGAGACCGGTTCGTCGCAGATCACCAGTTCGGGCTCCACCACCACGGCGCGTGCGATCGAGATGCGTTGGCACTGACCGCCGGAGAACTCGTGGGGTCGCCGGTCTCCCGCGCCCGCCGGGTCGAGGCCGACCACGGACAGGATGTCGTCGACCATCGCCTGCTTCTCTGCACGGCTGCGTCCACCGGCGACATCCAATCCTTCGGCGACGATGTGCCGCACCTTGCGCAGAGGATTGAGCGACGAAATGGGATCCTGGAAGATCATCTGAAGGGTGCGCCGCGCCGAACGCAATTCACGCGGAGACATCGCAGTCAGATCGACACCTTTGAATTTCACCTCTCCCGAGGTGGGTCGCGGCAATTGCATGACGGCTTTGGCGACGGTCGACTTTCCGCAACCCGATTCGCCCACCACGCCGAGGGTTTCGCCGCGTTCGATATCGAAGCTGACGTCCGAGACGGCGTGCACCTTCCCGGTGCGCCCGGTGTCGTATTCGACGACCAGATTGCGGACCGTGAGCAGCAGATCGTGGCTGTCCGCTTCCCGTAGATGTGCGGTTCCTGTGCCGGCCATCTAGAGCACGCTCCTCGAGTCCACGGGAAGACCGGCGGCGGTCCGCCCTTCGTCCAGATTGGTGGTCCACGCGTCGTCCCCGGCAGGTGTACCGACGGGGTGGAAACAGGCGTGCCGGTGCCGGTCGCCGGTCGTTCCGTCCGTGGTCAGTACCGGTGTCTCGACGAGACAACGCGGTCGTGCGTGGGGGCACCGCGCCGCGAACGCGCATCCCGGCGGGGGATCGACGACGGTGGGTGGCCGGCCCGGAATCGCGCGCAGCCGGGTATGGCTGGGATCGGAGATCCGGGGAATCGACCCCACCAGCGCACGGGTGTAGGGGTGCCTCATTTCCTGGAACAGGACCTTGGTCGGTGCCTGCTCGACGACTCGCCCCGCGTACATCACCGCGATCTCGTCGGACCTTCCGGCAACGACGCCGAGGTCGTGCGTGATGAGAACCATCGCCATGCCCTGCTCGCGCTGCAGTCGTTCGAGCAGAGTGAGGATCTGGTGTTGCACCGTCACGTCCAGTGCCGTCGTCGGCTCGTCGGCGATCAGCAGTCGCGGCGAACATGCCAGCGCCAAGGCGATCACGACGCGTTGACGCATGCCTCCGGATAGATTGTGCGGGTACTGTGTCAAACGTTTGCGTGGTTCGGGGATGCCCACCCATTCGAGCAATTCCTCGGCGCGGGCGAGAGCTTCGGACCTGCTCATCGGAAGGTGCCGGCGCAGGGTCTCGGTGAGCTGTGAGCCGATCGTGAGGACCGGAGTCAGCGAAGTCATCGGGTCCTGGAACACCATGGCGATCCGCGCACCCCACAGCTTCCGGGCTTCCTCCCGGCTGAGAGTCGCAGTGTCGCGACCTTCGAATTCGATCCTCGAGCCGCTCCGCACCACGGCACTCGGAGCGAGGATGTTCATCACGGCCCTCGACAGCACCGACTTGCCGGAACCGGATTCGCCGACGATCCCGAGTGTGCGTCCCGGCGCGACGTCGAGCGTGACGCCGTCGACCGCCCGGACCATGCCGCGCGGTGTATCGAACCAGACACGCAGATCGGTCACCGCCAGCGTCGGTGTCCCGGTGTCCTGCTGCAGTACCTGAGTCACAGCGTCGATGTCCTTTCCGTTGACGGTCACAGCGACGACTCCCGGCCCACGCGTCCTCGAGCCCAGTCACCGACCCGATTGAGGGAGAACACCGTGAGGAAGAAGAACACGCCCGGGACGAGCACCAGAGCCGGGTTCTCGTAGAGACTCTCCCGTCCGGCGGCGATCATTCCTCCCCAACTCGGTGCCGGTGGAGGGACACCGAGTCCGAGGAAGCTCAGTGACCCTTCGGCGACGACGAGGGTGGCTGCGACGACGGTGGCGAACGAGACGACCGGCAGCAGCACGTTGGGCAGGATCTCCCGGCGGAGTATGCGAGTGCTGCTCGATCCCATGGACTTCGCCGCGATGACGAATTCGCGATCCGCATAGGCGATGGTGTTGGCACGGGCGATACGCGCGAACGTCGGAGCCCCGACGACGCCGAGTCCGATCGCAAGAGTCACCGCACTCGGTTCCCGCAGCGCGACCAGCGCGATCAGGAGGATCAACGGCGGGAAGGCGAGGATCGTGTTGGTGGACAGATCGAAGACGACGTCGAATGCGCGACGGAAATACCCCGCGATGAGACCCGCGGCGGTACCGATCACCATCGCCACCAGGGTGGCACCGATCGCGACTGCCAAGGAGATCCGTGCACCGTGCAGCGCGCGGCTGAGTTGATCGCGTCCGAGTTGATCGGTACCGAGGATGTGCTCGGCATTCTGGAAGGGGGGTAACGAATACAGATTTCCCACGACATCGGGAGCCGGCAAGGGCAGCAGGTCGACGAACAGCGCGGCGAGCACGATCGTCACCAGCCAGCATCCGCCGAAGAATGCCCCGACGTCCCGGCGGCGGCGACGCCCGGCGGGTTCCACTTCGGCCGATGGCGGAGTGAGTTCGTCGACGGGGGCGCTACCGTCCTGCGGATCGAGGATCGGAAGCCGTTCCTCGGAGACGACCGAGGCGGGTTTGTCGAGGCTGTGGCTCACGAAGTCCTCACTCTCGGATCCAGAAGCGGGTAGGTCAGGTCCACGAGGGCGTTGAGTAACACGTACGCGACGGCCACCACGAGGACGATGCCTTGCACCAGGAGGAAATCCCTGCCGGTGATCGCAGTGATCACCAGGGTGCCCAGGCCGGGGAGCGAGAACAGCGTCTCGACGATCACCGTCCCTCCGATCAGTCGGCCGAGCGACACGCCCATCACCGTGAGTAGTGAAAACGCGGAGGGACGCAGCGCGTGGACGAGCAGGATCCGTGGTGTGGACAGTCCTCGTGCCCGGGCAGACAGGACGAAGTCCTGTTGCAGCGTCGCCACCATGTCGTTCCGGAGAAGGCGGATGAAACCCACCGTCTCGACTGCAGCGAGTGTCACGACCGGGAGAACAAGGCTGCGTAGATGGGGCACGAGTCCTTCGGACAGTGGTGTCCATCCGGTGACCGGCAGGGCCGACAGTGTCACCGCGAAGACGAACACGAGCAGCACGCCGAGGAGGAAGCTCGGGATCGACAGGGTGATCGAACACAGGAACGTCGCGATACGGTCCACGATGCCGCCGGGCCGATAACCCGAGTAGACACCGACAGGGATGGCGATGAGCAGTGCGAGAAGAATCGACGACATCGCGAGTTCGAGGGTGACGGGCAAACGCTCGAGGATCGATTCCGTCACCGGAACCTGGGAGTGCATCGAACGTCCGAGGTCACCCTGGAGCGCACCGCCGAGCCACGCCGTGAAGCGTTCGGCGAGCGACCCGTTCAGCCCGAACCTCTCTTCGGCAGCGGCACGCATCTCCGGACTCGCGCCCTCGGGCAGGACCGAAGCGAGACGATCGCCCGGGATCGTCTCCAGGAGAAGAAACGTCGTCACGCTCACCAGGGCGAGAACCGCGACGAGCTTTGCGATCTGCCGCACTGCGGACCGGTACATCACTGCTGAATCCACGCCAGTTCGGGACGGAACCAGTACTGGTACGCCACTTCGACGCCGTGAACGTTCGCCGGGCTGATCAGGTCGGTGCGGGCGTGGCGCCAGAAGCGATAGGCGTTGGTGGCCACCAACTCGTTGATCGCCGTCTTGTATGCGCTCTCCACCACTGCTGGGTCGTTCGATGTGTGAGTGAGATCGAGAGCCTCGTCGACGGTCGGGTTCGAATAGCCCGAGTTGTTGGACGACCCTCCGGTACGGAACACCTTGTAGAGATTGTCGGGATGGGCACCTCCGAGAGCGCTGACGATCAGGTCGTAGTCGCCGGAGGTCAGTGCGCCCGCGAAAGCAGCACCTTCGAGAGACACGATGCGCACGCGCAGACCGTCGACTTGCTGCAACTGGGACTGGATCAATTCGGCCGTCTGGCTCAGCACCGGGCTCCCGGCGGTGAGGACATACGTGAGCTCGATATCGCCGGTGCCGGTACGGGCGCGGTAACCGTCGAGGAGTTGCTGGGCGCCTTCCACGTCGCGTGCGGGCCAGAGCGAGGCCGCATCGTGGAACGGGCTGTCCTCCGGGACGAAACCCGACGCCACAGGTTCGCCGGGGTAGACGGCGTTCATGATCTGCTCGTTGTCGATCAGCTTCGCGATGGCGGTGCGGACATCGGGATCGGCGAGTGCGCCGCGATGACTCGGCCGGATCCCTGTGCCTCCGAGCAGGGCGCCGTGAGCGACGTTCATGCCCGCACTTTCCGCCCGTTCGGCATATTTCTGCACGGTGACCGCCATGACGTCGACTTCGCCGGCCTGTAGGGCATTGAACCGCTGGTCGTCGGCGGGGATCGTCTTCAGCACAAGGCGGTCGACATGCGGACGGGGCTGGTCCCAATAGGACGGATTACGGTCGAGGACCATCTCCGTGCCGCGCGCCCACGACGTGAGGGTGAAGGGGCCCGCGCCTACCGGATCGTTGCCGAAGTCGGCGCCTTTCGTCTCGATCGCGGTGGGGGAGGCGATATATGCGAGTGCCTCGGTGAGGCCGAAATCGAGTTGGTAGTTGACCTCCTTCGATGTAACCGACAGGGTCGTCGGATCGACGACCTCCCAGTCGATGGTCTTGGCGACGGAGGCGCTCGGCGATAGAAGTGCCGGATCGAGTATGCGGTCCCAGTTGAACGCGACGGCGGCTGCATCGAGCGGAGTGCCGTCGGTGAAGCTCAGGCCGGGCCGCAGTTTCAGGGTCCAGTTCCTGCCGTCCTCGGTGGTGAACGACTCCGCCATGCCCGGTTCGATCTCTCCGGTCTCGAGGTCGTAATAGAGCAACGCGCCGTATACCGCTTGACACGGACCGACCCCGATGCCGATGGCGCAGGTTGCGGGATCGACCGATTGTGCCTCGGTGTTGTACGAATACACCAGCGTGCCACCGCGTACGGGGTCGCCGGCAGGCGACGCGGAAGACGCCGCTTCACCGCCGCACGCGGACACGAGCAAGGCGACGGCAGCACCGATACAGGCGGCCGTTGTCGGACGCGGACCAATCTTCACAGCACTCTCCTCGACGACATCGGGGGTCAGGCGCGGGGGCGAACGGAGACCAAAGACAATGAGTGCATTAGGTCACAGGTCACAAGGAAGGCCGAACCGATTGTTCCACTGAGTGGGTGGTCGGGTGGCTCGGTGGTCGTGTGAATATCTTTATGGATCACAGTAATTGCCGAGTCGTGTTCGTAATCCGCGACACGGCTCAGGTCGACGGAGCGGAGAACGATGAAGGAACTGTGCGGTCGCATCGCGGTCGTCACCGGCGGTGCACATGGGATCGGGTTCGGGCTGGCGACCAGATTCCTCCAGGAAGGGATGAAGGTCGTCGTCGCCGACAACGACAGTGACGGCCTGGCCCGAGCGGAGAAGGAACTGTCCCGTTCGGGTGAGGTTCTGACCGTGGATACCGATGTCGCCGACCCGGATTCGGTTCAGGCGCTGGCGGACGCGACGATGGACCGGTTCGGAGCCGTTCACGTCCTCTGCAACAACGCGGGTGTCGGAGGTCTACAGCGATTCGAGACGACGAGCCTGGCAACCTGGAACTGGACCCTCGGCGTGAATCTGTGGGGCGCCGTGCACGGCTGCCACATCTTCCTGCCTCTCCTCGCGGCGCAGGACGAGGCGTACATCGTCAACACGGCCTCCATGTCCGGCTTCCTGACCGGCCCGTATCTGCAGCCCTACACGGTGTCGAAAGCCGGTGTGGTCGCGCTGTCCGAGGCTCTGGCGAACGAGTTCGCGAAGGAATATCCCCACATCGGGGTCGCCGTGTTGTGCCCGGCCTACACGGCGACGTCGATTCGCCACGACGAGCGCAATGCTCCCGCGGGTCATGTGCCGCGCAGTCTGGCGGATCCTGCGACGGCCGAGCTCCGGGAGGCGGTGGACTCGATGATCGAGAAGGAGGGTATTTCGGCGGACGCCGTCGCCGATCTCGTGGTTCGCGGGATGGCAGAGCGTAAGACGCACATCTTCCCGCATCCGGAATGGCTGGACCGATGGCAGGAACGTGTCGACAAGGTGAGGGCGCAAGTATGAGGAATCTGCAGGGTCGCGTCGCGGTCGTCACAGGTGGGGCGAGCGGGATAGGCCTGGGACTGGCGACCCGTTTCCTCGAAGAGGGAATGAAGGTCGTGATCGCGGACATCGATGTGCACGGTCTGGCCGTCGCGGAGGCGAAGCTGTCCGAGCTCGGTGACGTGCTGGCGGTGAAGACCGATGTGGCGCGGGTGGACTCGGTTCAGGCGCTTGCTGATGCTGCCGTGGCTCGGTTCGGTGCGGTGCACATCTTGTGCAACAACGCAGGCGTCGGTGGCACACAGCGGTTCGACACCGTCGGCCATGCGACGTGGGAATGGACGATCGGAGTCAATCTGTGGGGAGTGATTCACGGATGCAGGATCTTCCTCCCGATCCTTGCGGCGCAGGACGAGGCCTACATCGTCAACACGGCGTCGATGGCCGGATTCACGTCCGGTCCGTACCAGGCAACCTACAAGACCACCAAGGCCGGTGTTGTAGCGCTGTCGGAATGTCTGGCGAACGAGTTCGCGATCGAGCACCCGAACGTCGGGGTTGCAGTCCTGTGCCCGGCCTACACGGCTACCGAGATCCGCAACGATGAACGCAACGCCCCTGCCGGCCATGTACCGCGCGCGGTCGCCGATCCCGGGTTGAACGACAGACGAGAAACCGTCTACAGCACACTCGAGCAGGAAGGTATCTCACCAGAGGACCTCGCCGCCCTGGTCGTCGATGCCCTCGCGGAGCGCAAGACGCACATCTTCTCGCACCCCGAATGGTTCGACGTCTGGCAGCAGCGGGTCGACAAGGTCCGCGCTCAGCTCTGATCGTTCTGCGCCCGGATCCGATCGGACTGTGCCCCGGCTCCTCGAGGAGCCGGGGCACAGTCCCGTGTTCTACCGGAGGCAGCGCAGGGTTACCGGAACCAGGCCAGTTCCGGGCGGAACCAATACTGGTAGGCGGGCCGCACGCCCTGGACATCGTCGGGGCTCAACAGACTGACCGTCGCATGCCGCCAGAAGCGGTAGGTGGACGCCGACACGATCTGCTCGATCGCTGTCTTGTACGCACTCTCGACGACAGCCGGATCGCCGGAGGCGCGCGTGATGTCCAGTGCCTCGTCGACGGCCGGCTCCGACAGTCCCGCACCGTTGGAAGCGCCTTCCGTGTGGAAGACCTTGTAGAGATTCTCGGGATGGGCGCCGCCCACGGAGGCGATGATGAGGTCGTAATTCCCGGAGTTCAGCGCCGCGGCATAAGCGCTTCCGTCGAGGGGCTCGATGTTCAGCCTCAGGCCGTCGACCTGTTGCAGTTGAGCCTGGAGCAGCTCGCCGACCTGGGTCAGGACCGGACTGCCGGCAGAGATGTTCAACGACAGTTCCACCTCCGCTCCGCCGTTCCGTGCGCGATATCCGTCGACGAGTGCCTGAGCACCTTCGACGTCGCGGGCAGGCCACGCGGATCCCGGGCTGTGGAGAGGACTGTCCTCGGGGGTGAACCCGGTGGCGGTGGGCTCGCCCGGATAGACGGCGTTCATGATCTGCTCGTTGTCGACCAACTTGTCTATCGCCGTGCGCAGGTCGCGATCCGACAGCACACCGCGGCTGCTCATCCGGAAACCGGTCCCACCGAGCATGCTCGTCCGGACGGCCCGCATCCCCGCGTTCTCGGCGCGGTCCGCGTACTTGTCGAGGGTGACGGTCATGACGTCCACCTCCCCTGCCTGCAATGCATTGAATCGCTGATCGTCAGCGGGGATCGTCTTGATCACGAGGCGATCGACATAAGGGCGGGGTTGATCCCAATAGCCGGGATTGCGGTCGAGGACCATCTCGGTTCCCCGGGCCCAGGAGGTGAGGGTGAACGGTCCCGCACCGACAGGAGCGCTGCCGTAGTCGGCCCCCTTCCGTTCGATGGCAGCAGGGGACCCGACGAATGCGAGGTCTTCGGTCAGGGCAAGGGGGAGCTGGTAGTTCACGTCCTCCGATACCACCCGAAGCGTCAGCGGGTCGACGACCTCCCATCGGAGGGTCCGTGCCACAGTGGCAGCACGGGAGAGCTGGGCAGGATCGAGGATGCGATCCCAGTTGAACGCGACGGCTGAGGCGTCGAGGGCGGTACCGTCGGTGAAAGTCAGGTTCGGCCGAAGCGTCAGCGTCCATGTCCTTCCGTCGTCGGTGGTGAAGGATTCGGCCAGCCCCGGCTCGAACTCGCGACTTTCGGGGTCGTAGTACATCAATGCGCCGTAGATCGCCTGACACGGATGCATGCCCACACCGATCGCGCACGTGGCCGGATCCACGGATTGCGCCTCGGTGTTGAAAGCGTAGGTCAGGGTGCCCCCACGCTGGGGTTCCGCGGACGATGCGCCGGCAGGAGAGGAGGAGCCGGAACATCCGGTGGACAACACGGCCATGGCTACGGCCGTCCCGATCGCAGCAGCGGCTCGTGGACGCATCTTCACATTCGTCTCCTCGGATACAGGTTGTCGATCGGCACTGCGCACGGGAATGCTCGTTTCTCCGACGATCAGGCCACAGAGGTACCGGTGCGGCGAACCCGGCGTTCCACCCACCGGGCGGATGCGATGCGCACAGGGTGAAGTCGACGGCAACCTCCCGCTCCGTGGAATCCGATCTGAACCGACGCGATCGAAAGTGCCTACTGTGAACCGGATTGCCGTTCCGCCGGGCTGATGCCGCGGCAGAGAGGAGCCCCCATGACTACCCTCGAGCGCCATCCGATGATCCCCGTGGCACCGCCTTCCGTGATCGACAACTTCTATACACCGGAAGAGATCGCGACGATCTTCTCCGTGATCCGGGAAAACGGACCGTGGCGCCTGATTCTTGCTCATCATTTCTCCTCGACGGAGGAGTATCTCGCGATCTCGGGCGGAAAAGACCGCAAGCCGGACGCGAAATTGTCGGACTTCGTCGCTCCGGTGTTCCGGGGCTTCCTCGGTAACGACGGCGTGGTCTTCTACCCCGACCTACACGACATCTACTTCGGACGCAAGCTTCTCGACACTGCACGGTCGCTCCACGGAGCGAAGTACGGCATGGCACACGACCTGCTCTTCAACTTGTGCGGCCCCTCGCACAGTTTCGATCCGGGCCATTTCGACACCGCGGTCTTCCGCGGCATGGGACTGTTCAACACACCTATCTGGCTGTTGGCGATCATGTCGAAATCCGGGCTCTTCGATGCGTGGGAGGTCAAGTCGGCCCAGGTCCTCACCTACTTCAACAGGTCCGACATCGACGGCGGCTTCACGTACTGGCCGGACGGCCCGGACGAGGATCCTGCCCGGATCGCGGCTCCGTTCTGGAATACCGCCTTCCTCACGGACAATTCCCGGATGTATCACCGTAGGGAATCCAACGGAGCCAGGGACGAGCGGGACTATCCCGAGTTGGACATGAAGACCGAGTTGCATGCAGTCGCCGACGGTGAGTGGTCCGTTCGCAACGGTGACGAAGAGATTCGCCGATTCGGTGAGGCCGACATACGATTGCTCGTGCACTACACGGCCTTGTTGTTCGACGATATCGACGATGTTCGTCGCTACCAGGACCACACCGACGACCTGAATCCCGACAAGGTGTTCGGAATGCTGATCGACGACATGCGAGCCAAGGGGCATGCGATCGACGAACCGAGCGACCCGATGAACGACATGGGGTTCGTTGCACGATTGACGGAGTTCTACAAGATGGCGCCCAGTCGTTATCCGGCGGAAGCACCGCTCGAAGTGCGATGAGCGATCGCTCTTCCGTGCCCGGCTCACGCCGGACACGGAAGAGCGGATGCCGAAGGTATGTGCTGCGTGGGCAGGTCACCGTGCCGGCAGAGTCGGACGCATCCGTATCCCGCCGTCGACTCGGATCGTCTCCGCGTTGAGATAGGAATTGTCGAGGCATGTCGTCGCCAGCGCCGCGACCTCGTCCGCCCGGCCCATGCGCCGGGGGAACAGGACGTCCTCGGCCAGTCGCGCCTTGTACGCGGTGGATGCATCGGATGCGCCGTAGATCGGAGTATCGACGAACCCCGGCGCGATCGTGTTGACGCGTATGCCGTATTCCGCGAGATCGCGTGCCAAAGGCAAGGTCATACCGGCCAGAGCGGCTTTCGCGGCCGAATAGGCGACCTGGCCCGCTTGGCCGTCGAACGCCTCTACGCTCGAGACCATGAGAACGGATCCACGCTCACCGGTGTCGTCCGGTTTCTGAAGCGCCATCGCCGAGGCTGCACGCCGTATCACGGCGAACGTTCCCAGAAGGTTGATCCGCAGTACGCGTTCGAATGCGGCGAGATCGTGCAGGAGTACGTCGTTGTCGTTCACCGCCACGATTCGTTCGGTGTGTCCGATGCCGGCGGAAGTCACGACACGGCGCAGCGGTGCCAGGCCGATCGCGGTATCGACAAGTTCCGCAATTGCTTCGGGATCACTCACGTCGCATCGGACGAACGTCCCCCCGACCTCCGATGCGACGCCCTCGCCTGCTTCGACGCAGATGTCGCCGACGACGACGTGGGCTCCGGATTCCGCCAGTTCACGTGCCACCGCGGCGCCGATACCCGACGCACCTCCGGTGACAACTGCCGTCGTTCCTGTCAGCGTGCGCATGTATCGCCCTTTCCTGTCTACAGATTCTGGGCGATCTCGATGAGATGTCCTTCGGGGTCCTTGACGAAAGCCACCGCGAACCCGATGTCGGGCATCTCCTCGATCGGTGTATCGACAGTCCCGCCTGCCTCTTCGACCGCGCGCACGGTGGCGGCGATGTCGGTCACGTTGAATCCGAGTACGGACTCTCCTACCGGGGGAGTGGGGCGCTCGACGTACCGCCACACGATCAGTGAGGAGTCGTCCCCCCGGCCACTGGTGAGGATGATCTCCTCCACGGCGTCGTTCCCTCGACCCACGGTGAGCCTGTTCTTCTCCTTCATGCCGAAAGCCGCGGCGTAGAAGTCGGCTTCGGCCTGAATGTCCTCGACGAATATCTTCGTGAAAGCGAAACGTGTGCCCGTGTCCATGGATCTCCCTGCCGGATCGTCGTGTGATTCGAGGATGTTCGTGTGTATTTCGCCGGGGGGTGACTCCACGCGGCAAGTCGAAGTTCCACTGAGTGGTTCATTGCATATGCGGCTCAGTATGTTTCGAGAATTCTCGTAGTCGGTAGGCCGACTGAAAGAGGAGACATGTCCGAGACGATGAGATTCGATGGTCGCGTTGCCGTTGTCACGGGAGCCGGTAACGGTCTGGGGCGCGCGTACGCTCTGTTGCTCGCGGAGCGTGGAGCCACAGTGCTCGTGAACGATCTCGGGGGCAGTATCCACGGCACGGGATCGGACCGGGGACCGGCGTTGCGGACGGTCGCGGAGATCGTCGACGCAGGGGGCGTCGCCGAAGCCAACTTCGACTCCGTGGCAACCGGGCCCGGTGGTGCCGCCATCGTTTCTCAGGCCCTCGAGACGTGGGGGCGAGTGGATATCGTCGTGAACAATGCCGGCTCGGTCGTCTCTCGTGGACCGATCGACGAGAATACCGACGAGCAGTACCAGGCAGACCTGATGGTCGCGGCGGGCGGGACATTCTTCGTCACCCGTGCGGTATGGCGGCACATGTGGGATCGCGGTTACGGCCGCATCGTCAATGTCTCGTCGGCGGCGTTCCTCGGAATGCGGAGTTCGGCCGGATATCCCGCAGCAAAAGGCGCGACGTGGGGTCTGACGAGAAATCTGGCGCATCGTGCCGCGGCCGACCACAAGGACATCAAGGTCAACTGCGTGATGCCCACAGCGGCCGCGAGAATGACAGAGCTCATGGGGGACACCATCTCTGCAGGCATGGCGAAGTACTACCCACCCGAATCGGCGGCACCCGCAGTCGCGTATCTGGCGCACGAGGACGCGGCCGTGTCGGGCGAGATGTTCGCCGTCGGCGGAGATCACATGCGCAGAGTATTCGTCGGAATAACGCCAGGATTCCAGGCGGAGCCGGGAGAACTGTCTCTCGAGGGGATTCGCGACAATCTCGACGTGGTCATGAGCACCGAGAACTACATCGTCGCGCGGAATGCGCTGGACAAAGTCATGCTCGACCCGCGGGTCCCGTGGCAGGACGGTGTCGGTTCGGTGTTCTAGGCCGAGCAGGGGTCCCGATCTCTTCTGTTCACGTGCGTCCGATGGAAACGCCTACCGAAGGGTCTCCGGTTCGTCGAGATGTCGTGCCCATCCGTCGGGCAGGTGCAGTCGACGGGGACGTTCCGTCATCCGGGTGGGAGTGTCGTGTTCCACTTCGACGAGAAGTTCCGGCGGGAAATACACGGACGCAGTGATACCGGCGTTCGAACCGAAATCGAAGGTGCGCCGTAGTCGCACGCTCATACCGTTGCGTGCAGCGAGGCGTCCCACGACGTACAGGCCCATTCGGCGAGGAGCGGAGACGTCGGCATCGTCGCCGGCAGTGAGGCGAGTGTTGATCTCGTCGAGAGTGTCCGGCGGTATCCCGACACCGGAATCCGCGATCTCGAGCAGAAGGCCCCCACCGACGGCGGCCGAGAACTCGAAGTTCACCGATGACGGGGGTTGCGATGCGCGTAGTGCATTGTCGACGAGTTCGGTGAGCAGATGAACCACGTCGGTGACCGCGGCACCGACGAGATAGCCGCTCGGTGTCCTGCCGATGCGGACACGCTGGTAGTCCTCGACCTGGGAGACGGCGCCGCGAAGGATGTCGCCGAGTGGAGTGGGTGCCGCACGAGTCTGCGGGCGGGAGTCGGAAAGGACGAGCAGGGAGTCACCGGTCCGGCGGATTCGTGCCGCAAGATGGTCGAGCGAGAACAGGCTCTGCAGCCTCGCGGGGTCCTTTTCCTGGTATTCCAAGGCCTCGATCAATGACAGTTGCCGGTCTACAAGTGTTTTGTTCCTTCGAGCCAATGTCTCGAACATGATCGCCACCTGACGCCGAAGATGTGCTTGTTCGCCGGCCAGGCGTAGCGCTTCGGAGTTCATCGAATCGACGGCCCGGGCAACCTCCCCGATTTCCTCGCTCGTATGCACGTCGATCGGATGGAGCCGCACGGTGTCGACGTCGGCGCCGTTCTTGACCGCTTCGATGGCAGCGGGAAGTTCGTGGTGTGCGGACGCAAGAGTGCCGTCGCGCAGTCGTCTGAGTGGCACGGACAGGGCGCGGGCCACGGCGAGGGCGACGGCGAGCGCGATCGTAAGGGTGGCGGCGACGACAGCCGCGTCCCTGATGGCCACCGCGCGGGAGCTCGACGTCAGCCGGTCCAGCGTCGACGTGATCTGCTCGACGGCACGGCTGTTCATCTCCTCGTAAGGAGTGAATGCCGCCAGCATCGTTCCTTCGAGTTCCGTCTCGGAGTTTCCATCGGACACCATCCCGGCGAGCTGCCTCTGCCGGAGGGACAGGTTGTCGAGCAACTCGTCGATTCGTCCGTTGTCGAGAGACGTTCCCCGAAGAAGTCCCAGGGTCGATTCCTCGACATGCATGGCTCTCTGCGCAGTGATGAGTGCAGCCTCCGGGTTGGCGACGAGAAGCCCCAGCGCGTTCGCCTGGTCGAGGAGCGTCCGTTGAGCTGTCCATGCATTGAGCATGTCGGTTCCGGCGGTCAGCACCTCGGTGTTCTCGGCGAGGTCGAGCACCGCGCGAAACACCCCTTCGCATCGGCTCAGGAAATCGACCGTGAGCCGTTCGAGTTCTTTCGTGGAGACGCTGCGACCGTATGCGGATTCGTGGAGTGCGCGTCCGTCGTCGACGAGTCGCGCGATGCTCCCGGCAATCGCAGTTCCGAGGACTTCCGGATCGGCATGGAGTTCGAGGTTCCGGGTCGACTCGGCGATCTGCTCCTGATCGGCGATGGTGGGTAGTCCCAGAGTGATCGAGGTGGAGGCGGCAATGACGACATAGGAGAAGTCGAAGAGAGCGGGGATCGCCGCGATCTGTTCCGACAGTGTGTCGAAGCGCCGGGCTTCGTCGAGTTTCGCCCCGGCCCGTAGCGCGCCGAGTGCAGCAGCGGCAAGTAGGGGTATCACGAGCAGAACAGCGAGTTTGTGGACCAGCCTCCAGTTCGAGAGTCGCGAGGGCCTCGGTAGTCGTCGTCTCCGCTGTCGATTCATCGTTTTCCTCATGTCGTCCGGGCCCTGCACCCGAGGTGGTTCACGCCGGGCAGAGTGCTCCTACGATTCGCAGTGGCTCGGTCGTGAGTTCTCATATGCGTTCCACGGCTCCGGATCTCGGCTCGAACGGCGCCGACGTGGAGGATGGCGCTCGGAGTCGGAGAAACGAACCCCGAGTTCCCGCTGAGCGGACCGTGGGAACACGAATCGTGTATCGATGTACTGCAGTGCGATCGTGACGAGGCGCGTCAGGCACAGGGTGGGTCCGCACGTCGGCCGAGCTCGCGCCTGCCCGAGGGCATCCCGTTGAACGGGAGATCGTCGTCCACTGCGCTCGGAGATCCGCACATAATTCACCGCCCACCTCGGAAGTGACTTGGATCACTTATCCGTAAATATGTGCCCCGCATCTCACGGGATCGGGCGTCCCCTCGTGTGAAGGAGTCCGAGTTATGAATTCGAACGGTCGGAATCGACAGTTCAGGACGATTGCAGGTGCGAGCGCGCTGATGCTTGCCGGAATGTTCGGAGCCGCAGCCTGTGCCGGTGACGAACCGCAGAGCGAGGCAGCGGCGGCCATGTCGTCCACCTCCGCACTGCCGAGCGAACCGGCGAACGGCGAGCCGGTGAAGATCGGCTTCGTCTCGACGGAGGGCGGTGCGGCGGTATCGCTGCCGGAGATGCGGGAGGGGGCCGAGGCTGCGGTCGAGTACCTCAACAACAACGGTGGCGGACTCGCAGGCCGTCCGGTCGAGCTCGTCGTCTGCAAGCAGCAGGAGGAGCCCACCTCGGCGACAGCCTGTGCGAATCAATTCGTCGAACAGAAGGTGGCAGCCGTGCTGTCGCCCGGCACATCCATGGGGCCCGCGATCGTTCCGATCGTCATCGGGGCCGGCATCCCGTACGTCACGCTCAACGGGGTCGCGCCGATCGAGTTGACGTCGCCCGATGTCGCCTCGCTCTCCGCCGGTCTGCCCGGAACCCTGACGGCGGCCGCGACGGCGGCACAGCGGGAAGGCATGTCGACGTTCACCATGTTCGCCAGCGACGGCGGCGGAATCGCGGCGATGATCGACCAGATGGGCAAGCCGATCTTCGAAGGCTTCGGAGTTCGACTCGACGTGGTTCCGGTGGCTCTGGGCATCCCGGATCCGACCCCTGTCGTCACCTCGGGGCTGGCGAACGATCCCGAAGGCGTCAGTTTCATCGGTGATGCCGCCACCTGCACTTCGGTGTTGAAGGCAGTGCAGACCACGGCACCGACCGTGAAGAAGGTGCTGATCCCCACCTGTCTGGACGAGAACGTGGTCAAGGCCATCGGCATCGACAATGTGAAGGGCAATATCGGAATCACCGCGACCGACGCGCTGTCCGACCGGCCGGACACCGTGTTGTTCCGCTCGATTCTCGCGGAGTACGCCCCCGATCTCTCCCCCACGGGATACGGCTCCACCGGCTACCAGACCGTGATGGCTCTTGCCGGCGCGACGGAGGGCATCACGGGCGAGGTGAACGCCGCGTCGATCCGCGAGGCGCTTCGGGCCAGTGAGAACGTCGAGATGCCGGCAGGCGGCGGCATCGCTTTCACCTGCAACGGAACTGCCTTCCCGGCCATGCCGTCGATCTGCTCGTCGCAGATGCTGATCGGTGAGATCAACGAGCAGGGCATTCCTGTGGATCTCACGGTCACGGGCTGACGGTACCGGCTCGAATCTCACAAGGACGCACAATGACCGACCATCTTGCTTATCTCGTCCTGGGTCTCGGCAACGGAGCCGTGTACGCAGCCATCGGGCTGGCCCTCGTGATGACGTTCAAGAGTTCCGGCGTCGTCAACTTCGCCACCGGAGCCGTGGCCCTCTACACCGCCTACACCTACGCGTTGTTGCGTACGGGTGAGCTGATGGTCCCGATACCGGGACTCCCCCGAACGGTCGACCTCGGTGGACCGCTCGGGGTGGTCCCGGCCATTGCGCTGTCGCTCGTGATCGCGGCGTTGCTCGGTGTGCTCTTCTACGCACTCATCTTCCGGCCGCTTCGTCATGCACCGGTGATCGCCAAAGCCGTGGCGTCCATCGGGCTCATGATCGTGCTGCAAGCACTGATCGCATTGCGCGCCGGCACCGAGATCGTCGCGGTGGAGCCGATCTTCGCGCTCGACAGCATCACCATCGGCTCGCGGCCGGCACCCACCGACCGGATCTGGCTGGCGGTGACCATCGTTGTGATCGCTCTGGTCGCCACCCTGGTGTTCCGGTTCACCCGCTTCGGGATTGCGACGGAAGCAGCGGCCGAGTCGGAGAAAGGCGCCTATCTGACGGGTCTGTCGCCCGATCGGATCGCCTTCGGCAACTGGGCGCTGTCCTCCGTGGTCGCGGGTCTCGGCGGCATTCTCATCGCGCCGATCGTCGCCCTGAATCCTGTCGCCTATTCGATGTTCATCGTTCCGGCACTCGCTGCGACCCTCGTGGGCAATTTCCGCTCGATCTGGGTGACCGTCGTCGCCGGAATCGCGATCGGGTCGCTGCAGGCGGAAACCACGAACCTGCAGGCCGTCTTCGACTGGTTCCCGCGCGCAGGTACGGCCGAGGCCATCCCTCTGTTGCTGATCCTCGTCTTCCTCGTGTTCAAAGGGCGGCCGCTACCCGATCGCGGAAGTATCGTCCGCCAGCGGCTGGGCCATGCGCCACGTCCCGAGCGGATCGTCGTTCCCGCGCTCCTGGCTGTCGCGGTCGCTGTCGTCGCCCTCGTGTTCACGGGCGGCAGTTATCGCGCCGCAATCATCACCAGCATCATCTTCGCAGTGATCGCACTGTCTCAGGTGGTGGTCACCGGCTACACCGGCCAGGTGTCGCTGGCGCAACTCACGCTCGCCGGGGTGGGCGCGTATTCGATCAGTGTGCTCAACACGCATCTCGGAATCCCGTTTCCGTTCGCACCGCTCATCGGTGCGCTGTTCGCGATGGTGATCGGTATCGTGATCGGCCTGCCGGCCCTTCGGGTGCGCGGGTTGCCCCTCACAGTGGTGACGCTGGCCCTGGCGGTATTCCTCGAAGCCTTCTGGTTCCGGAACCCGCAACTCAACGGTGGTGTCGCGGGTGCCCCGGTGGACACGCCGCGGATCTTCGGGATCGATCTGGGAATCGGGGCAGGGGAGGGCTATCCACGCCTTGCGTTCGCCTTGATGTGTCTGGCGGTGCTGGCCGCAGCGGCGCTCGGCGTCGTCCGGTTGCGGCGCAGCCGGCTGGGAACCGACATGCTCGCGGTCCGGGCGAACGAGCGGTCTGCTGCGGCATCGGGGATCAACGTCCCCCGTACCAAATTGACGGCGTTCGCCATCGGGTCCTTCCTTGCAGGCCTTGCCGGTTCCCTCATGGCGTACCAGCAGACACTGGCGACGCCGGAACCGTTCACGGTGTTCCTGGGTATCACCCTGTTCGCGATCATGTACATCGCCGGCATCACCTCGGTCACCGGTGCCGTCCTGGCCGGGATCATCGCGCCGGGTGGCCTGCTGTTCCTGCTCGCCGACCGATTCCTCCACATCGGCGACTATTACGCAGTGATCAGCGGGATACTGCTCATCGTCACGATCATGGCCAATCCGGACGGCATTGCCGGCAGGCTGCTCCGCGTCCCGTGGCCGGCGATCCGGAAGTCACGCGCAGGTGGAGTGCAGGACCACGGGAGGGCCGCACCCGTGGCCCCGCAGTTGCCACCGTCCACGACGAGCGAACCGCTGCTGTCCGTGGAGGGAATCGGCGTGAAATACGGAACAGTGCAGGCGGTGTCGGAAGTCTCCTTCGACGTCCGTCCCGGGGAGATCGTCGGGCTCATCGGCCCGAACGGTGCAGGCAAGACCAGCGTCATCGACGCCGTTACCGGTTTCGCGCCCGCGACCGGGACCGTTGTCCTGGACGGCGAGGATGTCAGCGATCTCCGGCCGCACCGACTCAGCCGGAGGGGACTCGGTCGCAGTTTCCAGGACGTCGAGCTCTACGACGACCTGTCGGTCGTCGAGAACGTGACCGTCGGTGCCGCCCGGGGAACCGAATCCTCCGCGGTGGCAGTCGCGGAACGCGTGCACGCCGTCCTGCGCACGGTGGGCCTCGAGGATGTTGCGGATGCGGAAGTGTCGACGTTGTCTCAGGGCAGACGCCAGTTGGTGTCGATAGCCCGGGTGCTGGTCGCGGCTCCGAAGGTGGCCCTGCTCGACGAACCGGCCGCAGGCCTCGACAGTTCCGAGAGTCGCTGGCTCGGCGAGCGTCTCCTTGCGGCACGTGACGCCGGTACGTCGATCCTGCTCGTCGACCACGATATGGAACTCGTCCTCACGATCTGTGATCGCGTCGTCGTCCTGGATCTGGGGCGAGTGATTGCGTGCGGCACACCGGCGGAGATCCGGGCCGACGAACGCGTGATCACCGCGTATCTGGGACTCCCGCTCGACCGGGCGGACCTCGAGCACGACGCGAGTCCCGAACCGACCCATGACTCCCAGGAGGCGCTCTCGTGAGCGGACTGACGATTCGGAATCTCTCGACGGGTTACCTGCCGCAGCGACCGTGTGTCCGGGACGTCGACCTGCGCGTGGAAGAGGGGACGATCACCTGTCTGCTCGGTCCCAACGGAGCCGGGAAGACCACGCTGTTGCTCTCTCTCGCGGGGTTGCTGCCCCGGTTCGGCGGTGAGGTGATCGTGGACGGACTCGATGTCGTCGCGGGCCGGCCCCGTGACGCCGTGCGTTCGGGGATGGTGCTCGTCCCCGACGACCGTGCCCTGTTCCGGGAGCTGAGTACGACCGACAATGTGCGTCTCGCCGTCCGTGATCGGCGTCGTCGCTCCGGCGCCGTCGACGAAGTGCTCGAGTATTTCCCCGCGCTGGAGAAGAGGTTGCGTGTCGCCGCGGGCCGCCTCTCGGGCGGTGAACAGCAGATGCTCGCCATCGCCCGGGCGATTCTGCAGCGGCCCAAGGTCCTGTTGATCGACGAATTGAGTATGGGCCTCGCCCCGGTGATCGTCGACGAGATCCTGTCGGTGCTTCGGCGGTTGGTCGAGGACCGGGGGATGTCGGTGCTCCTGGTCGAACAACATGTGCGTCTTGCGCTCGACGTCGCCGACCGTGCCGCCGTGCTGGTGCACGGGTCGGTGGTGCTGTCGGAGGCAGCAGCGACCCTCGCGGCGGATCCCGGCCGGATCGAACATGCCTACATGGGTTCGGGGCCGGATATCGACGGGGAAGGGAAACGGACAGCGGTGGGCGCGTGATCCGAAGACGAGTGCATTCCGTCTCCCGCTGTGCGGTCGGCTCCGAACATTCGTCGAAATCCGTCCGGTAGACGAAGACCGTGCGGTGACGCGCTGTGCGCCATCGGAGAAGGAGAAGATCGCATGCGCCTGGACGGGAAGGTCGTCGTCGTGACCGGAGCCGGCAACGGCATCGGACGACAGACGGCGCTGACACTGCTCGATCGGGGAGCTCGGGTGGCGCTCGTCGACAGGAAAGAGGAATGGCTGCACGAAACGCAGGTGCTCGCCGGCGACCGGTCCGGTCACGTGTCGCTGCACGTCGTGGACGTCACGGATTCGGTGGCTGTCGACGCGTTGCCGCCGGCCGTCATCGCCGAGCACGGCCGGATCGACGGACTGGTCAACGTTGCCGGCGTCATCCACCGGTTCGCCCCGGTCCTCGAGCTCGACCGGGGTGAGATGGAACGCGTCCTGCAGGTCAATCTCTGGGGCGTCATCAACATGTGCCTGGCGTTCGTGCCCGAACTCCGGCAGCGGCCGGAAGCCGCGCTGGTGAACATCGCCAGCTTGTCGGGTCTCGTCCCGTTTGCCGGGCAGACCGTCTACAGCACCTCCAAGGGAGCCGTCAAACAGTTCAGCGAAGGTCTCTACCAGGAACTCTCGGACACCGGTGTGGCTGTCACCACGGTCTATCCCGGCAACATCGCCACCGATCTCAGTACTAATTCCGGCGTCACGATGATCGACGCGGGCGGTCGCCGAGTGCGTGCGACGACACCGGAACGGACAGCGGAGTCGATCGTCTCCGGGATGGAGAAGGGCAGCTTCCGCGTGATCATCGGCCAGGACGCGAACCTGCTCGACCGGCTGGTCCGTCTTGCGCCCCGGTGGACGACGAATCTCGTCGCCAGACAGATGAAGAGTGTGCTCCGGACGCACCCGGAAGGAAGCTGACCGCTCAGCGGGATGCACCCCGTACAGGCGATTTTTCGGGACCTAGGGTCCCTCATGAACGCATTTGTGACGTAGTTCACGGCCCTGTGGGTCGTTCTCGTCGCGTTGGCAGAACCACCGTGGACACCTGCGCCCGGTCTCTCTCACTGGAAGGCACGACATGACCAACGTAGTTGCCGACACCGCCGCCGCTGTCGCAGAGGCGAAGGCGCGCATCGTCGAACCCCGCAAGATCGCGAGCGGGTTCTCGTGGCCCGAGTGCCCGCGCTGGCACGACGGCGCCCTCTGGTTCACCGACATGTACACCTCGACACTGAAAACCCTCGACGCCGACGGCAACGCGACGGTCGTCGTGGACGCGTCGGGCCGCAGTGCAGGGACCGACGTGCCGATCCACCTCGGCGGTTTCGGATGGCTCCCGGACGGCCGGCTGATCGTCACCTCCATGCGTGAAAAGCTCGTCCTCGTTCACGGCGGGAAGGGCCCCGACGACCTCGAGGTACTCGCTGATGTCTCGGCGTTCGCTCCGGACGCCATCAACGACATGGTCGTCGATGCGGAGGGCCGTGCGTACGTCACCCAGCTCGGATTCGACCTCTTCGCCGGTGCCGAGCCGGTGGCGTCCCCGATCATCGTCGTCGAGCCCGACGGGACCGTATCCACCGCAGATCAGGTCGGCCCGCTCATGTGCGCCAACGGTATTACCATCAGCGCCGACGGAACGAAGGTCTTCACCGCAGAGGTGACGGCGCAGAGACTGACGGTCATCGACCGTGCCGCCGATGGATCACTGTCCAATCCTCGTCCGTTCGCCGCCTGCCCGTTCCTTCCCGACGGAATCGGACTCGACGCCGAGGGTGGCGTGTGGGCGGCGATGCCCGGCAGCGGTTACGTGGCCCGCTTCACCGAGGACGGCATGACGGACGCCGTTCCGGTCCCGCTCGAGAACGGCGTCGCCTCGGCCTGCATGCTCGGTGGTCCCGACCGCACCACGCTCTACATGACGGTCGGGGTCGAGGTTTTCGACTTCGAGAAGTCCGCACGAGAAGCACTGGGAACCATCTGGGCTGCCGACGTTTCCGTGAGCGGCGGCGACACCCGCCCCTGATTCCGATTCTTCCCACCACATTCGAGGACAAGCCATGACATTGGATTTCAACGACCGCGTGGTCGTCATCACCGGAGCAGGTCGCGGAATCGGCCGCGCTCACGCCGAACTGCTGGCCGCGCGTGGTGCCGCCGTGGTCGTCGGTGATCTCGGTGCCACGATCGACGGCTCCGGGATCGACGGAGACGACCCGGCAGCGGAGGTCGTCGCGGCGATCACCGCGGCGGGTGGACGTGCCGTCGCATGTGCCGCCGACGTCGCTACGGAGGAAGGCGCCAATGCCCTCGTCGACATCGCCCTGGCGGAATTCGGCCGGCTCGACGCCGTCATCAACAACGCGGGCATCGTGCGCACGGCGCCGTTCGACGAGGTTCCCTACGAGGAGTACCAGCGTCACCTCGATGTCCACTACTTCGGTGCGCTCCGGTTGTGCCGGGCGGCATGGCCGCACCTGCTGAAGTCACCGGCCGGCCGCGTGGTCAACACCATTTCCCAGGCGATGCTCGGTAATCCCGACATGTCGCATTACGGCGGATCGAAGGGCGCGCTGTTCGGCCTTACCCGCAACCTGGCGGTCGAAGGGCTGGCATCGGGGGTGAAGGTCAACGCCATCGCGCCCGGTGCGGGTACCCGGATGGCCGAGGCGTCCGCGGACACCCTCTCGCCCGAGGTGATGGAGTACATGCGCACGCAGTTGCGTCCCGAGCACGTCGCTCCGGTCGCTGCGTACCTGGTCCATCCGGACTGCACCGTCACCGGTGAGGTGTTCAACGTGGCCGGCGGCATCGTCAATCGTCTCGCTCTGGTCAACACGGTAGGCATCCACGACCCCGATCTGACGGTCGACACCGTGGCCGAGCGGATCGGGGACATCATGGCGATCACCGCCGACGCTGTGCCGCAGGTCGTCGCCCCCCTCGAGGTTCCCGCCTCGTCCTGAGCGGAATCTCCCGACATCGGTTCAGCACCAGGAGAATTACAGTGAGTTCAACGGAAACCTCCACGACTTCCACCGATCAGGTGGTCGACACCTCCTATCCGTTCGCGGCCGTCCCCCCGCAGGACGCCGTCCAGCGCTACGTCGCCATCTCGGCCGAGCGGCCCATGACCAAGATGACGATGCCGATCGGCGGCGACGTCTGGGTCATCCACCGGAACGCCGCAGCCCGCGACATGCTCAGCGATCCTCGCTTCGTCCGGAAGCCCTTCCGGACCGGCGAGCGGGCCGTGCCCTATTTCGTCGAGTTCCCGGACTTCCTGAAGTCCACGATCCAGTTCGAGGATCCGCCGCACCACACCAAACTGCGCAAACTCGTACAGAAGTCGATCTCACCGAAACGCGTGCGCGCCATGCGGGAATCGGCGATCGAGTTCGCGAACGAGCTCATCGACGACATGGTGGCCAAGGGCACCTCGGCGAATCTGGTCAACGATTACGCCGTGGCGTTGCCGATCCAGATGCTGTCCAACCTGCTGGGCGTTCCGCCGGAGGACCGTCCGAAGTTCCAGAAGTGGAGCGCTGCCACGCTCGCGGTGGCGAACATGCCCGAGGACGAGGTCGTGCAGAACATGACCGAACTCTTCATGTACCTGAGTGCTCTGATCGAGGATCGGCGCAAGAATCCCCGGGAGGACCTCCTCAGCGATCTGGCCAACGCGCCGGACAAGGACGATTCGCTCACCGACGGGGAGATCCTGCCCATCGCGATGATCCTCATCGTGGCAGGCTTCGACAACACGGCGAACTTCATCTGCTCCGGTGTTCTGTCGCTCCTGAAGAACCCCGAGCAGCTGGCGGTTCTTCTCGAGGATGTCGACGCTGTCGCCCCCACGGCAGTCGAGGAAATCCTCCGCAACGGCCGTATGGCCATCTACGACACCGTCGCGGGAGGCGGTGGGCTTGTCCCGTTCGTCGCCACCGAGGACGTGGAGATCGACGGCCAGCTCATCGCCGAAGGCGAAGCGGTACTGGTGGATCCGGCTTCGGTCAATCACGATGCGGTTGCGGTCGCAAACCCCGGTGCCTTCGATGTACGCCGCAAGGACAATCCGCATCTCACCCTGAGTTACGGCTTGCACCACTGCCTCGGAGCACCTCTGGCGCGGATGGAGATGCAGGTCGCGATCAGCGAACTGTTCAAGAGACTGCCGGATCTCAGGCTCGCGGGTGAGGCTGTGGTGGACAACGACAACCTCACGCAGCCCATCACCGATCTGCCGGTCACCTGGTAGGGATTCGACATGCCCAAAGTCTTCTATGTCCAGCCCGACGGAACCGAACGCGTGATCGACGGTGTGGCCGGCGATTCCGTGATGTCGACCGCGGTACGCAACGGAGTGGCCGGAATCGTGGGGCAGTGCGGTGGATCGCTCTCGTGCGCGACCTGCCATGTCTACCTCGCTGCGGAGGACCAGCAGTTCTTCGATGCTCCTTCGGAGGACGAGGACGACATGCTGGACTGCACCGCCAGCGATCGCGAGGACTCGTCGCGACTGTCGTGCCAGCTGGTTCTCCGGGATGGTGTCGATCTGCACGTGACGATCCCGGATGAGCAGGCGTGAGATGAGTGGACACGTGAAAGGCGCCGACGGACTGCCACGCAGTGTGGTGGTCGTCGGCGCCTCGCACGCAGCGGTGCAGCTGGCCGATCGGCTCAGACTCGACGGGTACACCGGGCCTCTGACGTTGATCGGCGGCGAGACGCACCCGCCCTACCACAGGCCGCCGCTGTCGAAGGCGTGGCTGAAGGGGGAGGCGACGCCGGACCAGCTGGTGCTGCGCGCAGCAGAGCACTACTCGGACAACGAGATCGACGTGCTTCTGGGGACGACGGTCCAGCGGGTCGAGCGTGACGGCGACGGCGTCGCGCTGCACCTCGAGCGATCCGATGGGTCCGTCGAGACGCGCACGTTCGGTCGACTCGTGCTCGCCACCGGCGCTCGGGCGCGGCGATCGGACATTCCGGGTTCCGATCATCCGGATGTGCTGGTGCTGCGTGAACTCGACCATGCGCGCCGGCTGGCGGACCGTGTTGCCGCCGGGCCGGTGGTGGTCATCGGAGGTGGTTTCGTCGGTCTCGAGGTCGCCGCCACACTCCGGGGACTGGATGTCGCTGTCACGGTCGTGGAGGCGGGCCGGCAGTTGATGGGTCGTGCGGTCGGAGCAGGAACGGCCGAGTTCCTGCTCGCGGCGCACCGCGAGATGGGTGTGGACGTCATCCTCGATGCCAAACCCGTCGAGATCGCACTCGACGGTGATCGGGTACGTGCGGTCCGTCTCGACGACGGTCGCGAGATCGCCGCAGCGACAGTGCTCGTGGGTATCGGTGCGGAGCCACGCACCGAACTCGCCGAGCAACTCGGACTCGCCTGTGACCGTGGCATCGTGGTGGACGAACGTTGCGCGACCTCGGACGGGCACATCCTCGCCATCGGTGACTGCACCGTGCAGGAGACGGACGGGGGAGCGCGGGTACGTCTGGAATCCGTCGACAACGCGACCACGCAAGCCGACACGGCGGCCGCCACGCTGCTCGGACGGGAGGTGCCCGCCCGGCCGGTGCCGTGGTTCTGGTCCGACCAGGGATCGTGGAAACTCCAGATCGCCGGGAGGATCGACGGGCACACGGATGTGGTGGTCCGTACCGATCCGAGCAAACCGCGTCGCCGCGTCACGCTCTATTTCGAGGACGACCAACTGCTCGCCGCCGAGTGCGTCAATGCGCCCGCCGACTTCGTCGCATTGCGGTCGGCGCTCGCGCGGGGTTACCGCCCGTCCCGAGAGTTGCTCTCGGACACGACGGTACCGGTGAAGAAACTTCTGGGTACCGTTCCTTCTGCATGAGATGACGCGACGAAGCCGGCTCGGTACAGATGCACCGAGCCGGCTTCGTCACGTCCGGGATTACCGGGTCACGAGCCCGATCGAGAAGTGTTCCGCAGAAGCATGCTCGTGCCGGCTTCGCCGCCGCGTCGATGCTCGTTCATCAAGGTGATCAGACGTTCGTTGTCGTGGTCGGCGAGCGCGTCGATCATGTCGTCGTGCTCCGCTATCACGCGTCGTCGTACTTCGGCGTCGAAGAGATACGCCGCGTGATACGGCATCGCAAGCCGCCACAACCGGCGGATCTCCGACACGACCAGCCCCAGCGGGGAACGATCGAACATCGCGAAGTGGAAATCCTGGTTCGCCAGGCGCATCTCGAGCAGGTCCCCACGTTCCGCCGCGTCCGCGACACGCTCACCCAGCATACGGATCTCGGCGAGCGCGTCGGCGTCGAAGGCGGGAAGGGAAGCCAGGACCTCCCGTTCGAGCGCATCACGCATCAGATAGATCTGGTCGAACTCGGACTGTTCGAACCTGACCACGGTGTACCCGGCATTGCGGCGATGTTCGACGAGCCCCTGTGACGAGAGCTGACGCAGTCCTTCCCGGATCGGGAGCCGGCTGACCCCGAGCCGTTCGGCCATCTGCTCCTGTCGCACAGGCTGCCCGGGGAGCAGATCGCCGGTGACGATCATCCGTTCGATCTCGGTGGCGACCCATTCGGCACCGCGAACGGCCGGTGAAGGACCGCTTTCGGGCACATCATCCCTCGGCGCCGCTCGTCGGCTCACCGTGCTCCTCTCTCCTTCGTTACCGTTCCGAGTCGCTCACGTACGCGTCGATCGTGAACTGCCCAGCGCGCCGGTGGCTCGCAGAGCGGCGACAGCATCCTCGCTGTATCCCATCGAGTCGAGGACCGCCTCGGTGTCGCTTCCGAGAGGCACCGCCGTCCGGGGAGTTCGCGTCGCGGTCCGTCCGAGCTTGATCGGCACACCCAGGCCACGATAGTCGACGGTGTCGAGGAAGAGCCCACGGTGAACGGTCTGGGGCGCCGTGAGGGCCTGGTCGACGGTGTTGACGGGGCTGGCGGCGACACCGGCACGTTCGAGTTCGACCGCGAGATCGTCGCGTTTCCAGCCGGCGACGAGTCCACCGAGCAGGTTCGAGAGTTCGTCGCGATTCTGCGACCGCACGCCGTTGGAGACGAATCGTGGATCGTCGGCGAGATCCGGCCTGCCCAGGACGGTCACCAGGGAGCGGAACTGCCGGTCGTTGGCGGCGCTGACGAAGAAGTCGCCGTCGAGGGCGGCAAAGACCTGATACGGCACGACCGTCGGGTGATAATCGCCCGTACGTTGCGGCACCTTCCCGCTCGAAACCCAGTTCGACGCATGGGGGTGCAGGAGCGAGATCACCGAGTCGAGAAGTGTGATGTCCACGAGTTGCCCGCGTCCGCTGCTGTCCCGCTCCCTCAGCGCGAGCAGGATCCCGCTGACCGCCATGTGGGACGCGACGATGTCGACGATCGGAACTCCGACACGCAAGGGATTGCCGTCGGGATAACCGTTGACGCTCATCAAGCCACCGAAGGACTGCAGCACCGCGTCGTATCCGGGTAGTCCGCCCATGGGCCCGTCGACACCGAAGCCCGTCACCCTGCAGTAGACCAGCCGAGGATTGTCCTCGGCGAGCACGGTCTCGTAGTCGAACCCCCACCGAGCCATGGTGCCGGCCTTGAAGTTCTCGATCACCACGTCGGCGCCACGCAGCAAATGCGACAGCACTTCGCGGCCCGCGTCCGTCCGGAGATCGAGACAGATGTTGTCCTTGCTGTGGTTGAGACCGGCGTAGTATGCGCTGCTCTCGCCGGAATCGTCGAAAGGCGGTCCCCATCCGCGTGTTTCGTCACCGGACGGCGCCTCCACCTTGATCACCTCGGCGCCGTGGTCGGCGAGAGTCTGGGCGGTATACGGCCCGGCGAGGACCCTGCTGAGATCGAGTACGCGGAGTCCGGCGAGCGCGCCGATTCCGGTGTTCCGATCGGCCGCCCGCCACGCGGCGCGACCGTCGATCACCGAATTGCCGTCGACGGTCGTCGCTGCGGACGTGTGGCCTGGGGAAGTGGAGACGTTCATGCCGGGCTCCTGTGCGTCGTCGGTGCGGTGTCGTGCTCTGATCGTGTTCCGGTGACGACATCCCACACGTCGATGCCGTCGTCGAGGATGCGGCTCGCCAGGTCTTCCGCCCAGAACTGTTCGGAGCCGAATCGGTCGCGCCAGCTCCACAACGCGGTGGTGAAACGGCCGAGGCTGTGTTCGGAGGTCGTGCCGATGGCACCGTGGATCTGATGGCCGGCAGCAGCGACGGAGTGCGCGGACATCGCGGTCACCACTTTCGCGGCTGCTGTCGTGAGCCGGCCGATCTCCGGGTCGGCGTGCGTGGCGATCGCGGAGTCGACGGCGATCTCCATCATGGTGGTCCGGGCGGCGAGCTGCGCGAGTTGTTGCTGAACGGCTTGGAATTTCGCGAGCGGACGTCCGAACTGGGTGCGCTCGGACGCGTAGCGGACGGTGTGATCCTGTACCGCCGCGGCCGCAGCCGCCGTGGCGGCCGCGTAGGCCAGAGCGCCACGGTGCAGGAATTCGGTGAGGGAAACCGGTGAACTCCCGTGGAAGGCGACGGGTGCATCCCGGAAGACGATGTCGGCGTAGGACACGCCGGTCAGGTCGGTTTCGGCCGATATCTCGGCGCCGCTCCCGGACATGGTTACGACGGCGATCGAGGAACCGTCCGCGCCGGGTTCCGGGGGGAGGATCACGACGAGGGTGTCGGCGTCGGCCGCGTAGGGCACGCCTGTCACCGTGCCGTCGAGCAGGAGGGTGTCGCCGTGACGGCGGATCGAACAGTGCGCTTCACCTCCTGCGACGGTCGCGATCTCCGTGGTCAGCACGTGCCCCGCTGTGGCAGCGAGCCAGACCGCGAGGATGCCGTGCTCGACGAGGGGCACCAGTGCGCCGTGCCGCGCTGCGGTCGTCACGACTGCGAGTGCGTCGCCGAGTGCCGCGCCACCCCCACCGGCAGCTTCCGGTACGCCGACGGTGGCGAAGCCGCCGTCCGCAAGGTGCGTCCAGAGGGCGCCGGACATGCCTTCGGCCGGCGTCTCCGGATCGACACCCACGCGCTCGATGATCGCCGCGGTGGTCTCCGTCAGCTCGGTGGTGAACTCGCTCATCGAACCCCCAGTCCGCGCGCGACGATCCCGCGCAGAATTTCGTTGGTACCACCCCTGAGGGTGAACACGGGTGTGTGCAGAACGCTGTGGGCCAGCATGCGCGCGAGCGGGTCGGCTCCACCACGCCGGGCGACGAGGGCGCTCGAGGCTCGCACGGCTTCCACCAGATCGCCCTCGAAGGTCGACCCGACATCCTTGACCATCGCTGCGAGTACGTCCGGCTTACGGCCGGCCGTGAGCTCGGCCGCAACCCGCAAGGACATCCGGCGTAGTGCCCACGCTCGTGCTGTGAGAGTGCCCAGCGTCTGTCGCTGTCCGGGCGTGGCCCCGGTCGCCGCGAGGTGGGCTGCCCATGCGCGCAGCAGGGGCATCGTGCTCAGATAGCGCTCGGGACCGGATCGTTCGAAGGCGAGTTCGCCCATGACCTGTGCCCAGCCGTTTCCACGCTTGCCGAGCAGGGCCGCCGCAGGCACCTGCGCGCCGTGGAAGACGACCTCGTTGAAATGTGCCTGTCCGTCGATACTCCGCAAGGGGCGGATCTCGATGTCGGGGTGGGGGAGGTCGACGACGAACTGGGACAGACCGCTGTGGCGGTCACCCGGTTGTCCGTCGGTACGGGCGAGCACCACCATCGCATGCGCGAGGTGGGCTCCGGTCGTCCAGACCTTGGTTCCGGTGATCGTCCACGAATCGCCGTTGTCGACGGCGCGGGTGCGCACCGCGGCCAGATCCGATCCTGCGTCGGGTTCGCTCATGCCGATCGCGAAGAACGAACGGCCCGAGGCGATTCCCGGGAGATATCGTCGCTTCTGCTCCTCGGAGCCGTTGGCCAGGATGCTCGGGGCCATCTGGCGGTCGGCGATCCAGTGCGCCGCGACGGGAGCGCCGTGCGCAAGCATCTCCTCGCTGACGACGAAGCGCTCGAGTGGGCTGCGTCCGTGTCCGCCGTACTCCGTGGGAATGGTCATGCCCAGCCAGCCTCGTTCGGCCACGCGAGCGCTGAAGCCGGGGTCGAATCCGGTCATCCAGCTGTCGGTGTCCGGTACGAACCCGCCTGTGGCGCTCTCGTGGGACAGGAAGGCTCGTACTTCGGTACGCAGGTGCTCGAGCCCGGATTCGATCACGTCGAGGTGCTCGGTCCCTGTGACGGTCATGAGCGGCTCGGTCCTCGCGACGACCACGATGCCCGGCCCTTGCGGGCCATCGACCACATCTGTACGCCGCGTTCGATCTCCAGCGCCGATTCCCAGCTCACGGCGGGCGGTCCCAATTCGAGGCGTGCGCTCGTCATGATGCGTCGAGTCAGTTCGGGATCGGCGGCGGCCGTGCGGGTCAACTCCTCGACGGTGCCCGGTATGTCTTCGGCGGCCACCGCGGTGTAGGCGAGTCCTCGCGCCACGGCTTCGGACCCGTTCAGGGACTGGCCGCATGCGGCAAGCGCGATCGCCCCCGACCAGCCCATTGCGCGTCCCAGCAGGGAGATATGGCCACCACCGGGATGGATGTTCCGGGCGGAGAAGCCGCTGTCGAGGACGGTGTCGGGCGTGACCACCATGATGTCGGCGGCCATGGCGAGGTTCAGTCCTGCCCCGACAGCGCCGCCGACCACGACGGCGATCGTCGGTACCGGTAGCGATCCGATCCGCACGAAGGCGTTGTAGACCGCCGACGTGCGTTGTACTGCTTCGGGAGATGCCGGATCCGCAGACGAGGATGCGAGGTCGCGAGTGTCGGCACCGCTGCAGAAATAACTGCCGCGGGCGTCGATCACCACAACACCGATGGCCGTGTCGGATTCGACCCGGTCGCAGAAGGCTGCGATCTCGGCGGCCATCTCCAGGGTGATCGCATTCTTGCGGCGCGGATTGTTCAGGGTCAGGCGGGCGACGCCGTCTGCGACGGAGCAGAGAATCGGTTCGGCCGGGCCTGCGCCCAGGTCCGAATCGGATGAGATCTGGGTCATGCGGAGACCCTAACAGATCCGCAGCGATTATTGGATCCAATATTTGTTGACAAAAAATGGTCGACTGTTGTGCACTGGGCCACACCACGATTCGTCGAATCTTGTCGACGGGAAGGAGTACCTGTGTTCAGTCTTGCCGGACGCATCGCGCTCGTCAGCGGTGCCGGTCAGAGTGTCGGTGAAGGAATCGCGAAGGTCCTTGCACGGCAGGGGGCGTCGGTCATCGTCAACGACCTGTTCGCAGATCGGGCCGAGAAGGTCGCCGCGTCGATCGTCGAGGAGGGGAACGCGGCGGTCGCATCGGCGTTCGACGTCACCGACTACGACGCCACGCTCGAACACGTACGAGCGGCGGAGAAGGAACTCGGCGGCCACGTCGACATCGTCGTCAACAATGCGGGCGTCGCGGAAGGACGCGTGATCAAACCGTTCCGCGAGTTGTCGCCCGAGGAGTGGCGCGCTCCGATCGATCTCAACATCTTCGGCGCGATGAATTGCATCAAGGTCGCCATCGACGGGATGTGCGAGGCCGGCTGGGGCCGGGTCGTCCAGATCTCGTCGGGTTCCGCACGCACGGGTCAGAACATCAATCAATCGATGTACGCCACGGGTAAGAGCGGTATCGAAGGGTTCATCCGTCACCTGGCGGCCGAGACCGGACAGTACGGTGTGACCGCGAACATCGTGGCGCTGGGCCATCAGAAGAACCTCGAGGACAAGATGAGTCCGGAGATGATCGAGCAGATCCTCCGGACCATCCCGATCGGCCGCCTGGGCGATCCCATCGAGGTCGGCGCGTTCTGCGCCTACCTGGCCTCGAACGAGGCCGGCGGAATCACCGGTCAGACGCTGGACTTCAACGGCGGGTCCCAAACGCGATGACCGTACAGAGTCCGGATACGCAGACGTTGCTCTCACTCACTGCGCTGAGGGTTGCCGACCTGGAAAAGTCGGCCGAATTCTACATCCGGGGATGCGGATTCGTGCACGACAAGGATCTGGACACCCCCGCCTTCCGTGCGTCGATCGTCCGGGCCGGTGCCGCAGGTCTCGAGCTCGTCCTGCCGACAGGCATCGACGCGGAAACCCCGCACGATCACGGCCACATGTTCGTCAAGATCGTGTTGAACACCGACGACGTCGAGGGGAGGATGGCCGACGCATGTAGTCACGGTGGCGTCGAGGAGACACCGGCGACGAAACTCGAGGCCTACGGAATGGTGGTCGGCACGGTCCGCGACCCGGACGGTTATCTCGTGGAGTTCGTGCAGCGCGGCTGATCCGAACTCGTCGACGCGACGGCCGGCGCGGGGCGCATATGTCCCGCGCCGGCCGCTGTCGGTTAGTGCCTCGAAAGATCTGTCGCGACGCAGCGCTGCCAGATCTCGCCGGCCAGAACCCGTAAGGGCCCGATCATCTTCTGATGATCCAGCACGCTCACGGGGGCGCACACGGACAGCGCTGCGAGATTCCCGTACATGTGATCGGGAGGACCGATGGACACCCCGACACAGGCCGTGCCGGGGAATGCCTCCCCGCGGTCGAATGCGGCGCCACGATCGCGCACCTGGGCCATCTCGTCGTCGAAACGGTTCCGTCCCGAAGGTGCTGTCGCGGAGTCGGTCCGGGCACTGTCCGGAGGCGTCCGGGACGAGACCGCCGAGTGCGCCATGATGACCTTGCCCAGGGCGGTCGTGTGGGCCGGCACCCGCTGGCCGACGGCCGTCGGCGTCGACCCCGAGGTGCGTCCGTTCACCTTGACCAGATAGACGGTGTCCCCGCGGTCGACGACTCCCAGTTGCACCGTGAACCCGGAGCGATGTGCGAAGGCATGCATGAGAGGACGCGCATGATGCAGGAGCCGGTTCTGATTGAGTGCCGCCTGACCCATTTCGTACGCCTTCACTCCGAGCTCGTAGGTCTGCTCGGGTGATCTGGCGAGCCAGCCCGCATTGGCCAGCTGTTCCAGCAGGCGGTGTGCCGACGAGCGGGGGAGCCCGGTGCGCGCCGTGACCTTGGCCAACGTCATCGGGCCCGTGCTCAGGGCCTCCAGGACCAGGGAGATCCGGTCCACGACGGACACGGGCAGCCCATCGGTGCGTGACGTACTCACATTCTCCTCCTGACACCCCCAAGTGTGACGCGCGTCACGGTACCTGCGATGCGCCGCGCGCGGCAACCACGAACAGACCGTGCCAGGTAGTCCCTCGCTCGTCGAAACTACCCTCCCGTTGTGCGGGAGACGGACATCACAGCGACGTCCGGGTTCTTGATCCTGGTCACTGTGCGACGGGTGAGTTGTCGCGATCAGCCGACCAGGAGGCACCGTGGGTTCCACAGACACCGAAGATCAGGTCCGCACCATCGATGTCGGCACGCCGCCGGAGCGCTATGCGCGAGGATGGCACTGCGTGGGGCTTGTGCGTGATTTCGCAGACGGCAAGCCCCATCACGTCGACGCGTTCGGGACCTCGCTCGTGGTGTTCGCCGGTGAGGACGGCAAGATCAACGTTCTCGACGCCTACTGCAGGCACATGGGCGGAAATCTGGCACAGGGATCCGTGAAGGGCAACACCATCGCCTGTCCGTTCCACGACTGGCGCTGGCGCGGTGACGGTAAGTGCGCCGAGATTCCCTATGCGCGTCGCGTCCCGCCGCTTGCCCGCACCCGGGCATGGCCGGTAGCGGAAGTGAGCGGTCAGCTCTTCGTGTGGCACGACCCGCAGGGCGGCACGCCGCCTGCGGAGCTCGCCATTCCCGAGATTCCCACCTACGGCGACCCCGGCTGGACCGACTGGGTGTGGAACTCGATCGAGGTGACCGGATCCCACTGTCGCGAGATCGTGGACAACGTCGTCGACATGGCGCACTTCTTCTACGTCCATTACGGGATGCCGACCTACTTCCGAAACGTGTTCGAAGGCCATACGGCTACCCAGGTGATGCGGTCCCGGCCTCGGGAAGATGCCGCCGGCGTCAGCCAGAGCACCAACTACAGTGAAGAAAACCAATCCGACGCAACCTATTACGGTCCCTCGTACATGATCGACAAGTTGTGGAGCGGCGGCCGTGATCCCGAGTCGACGCCGAACATCTATCTGATCAACTGCCATTACCCCATCTCTCCGACGGCCTTCCGCCTGCAGTACGGCGTGATCGTCGAAAGGCCCGAGGGAATGCCTCCGGAGCAGGCGGAGCAGATCGCCCAGGCCGTCGCCCAGGGCATCGCGATCGGATTCGAGCAAGACGTCGAGATCTGGAAGAACAAGTCGCGGATCGACAATCCCCTGCTGTGTGAGGAGGACGGTCCCGTCTACCAACTGCGGCGGTGGTACGAACAGTTCTACGTCGACGTCGAGGACATTCGACCCGAAATGGTCAACCGCTTCGAGTACGAGATCGACACCACGCGCGCACTGACGAGCTGGCAGGCCGAAGTCGACGAGAACGTCGCTGCCGGACGTAGTGCCTTCGCCCCGAACCTCACCCGGGCTCGTGAGACGGCCTCCGCCGAATCGGGATCCTGACCCCCAATTCCGCATCACTACATACCCTCCTGGAGAAACCATGAGTTACGAAGTGCTCGACAACATCGTCGCCATCGCAGACGAGATCCGCGCGGGGGCCGACGACTCCGACCAGCTCGGACGGCTGACGAACGACGTGGCCGCCGGTCTCCGGCAGTCCGGCATCATCCGGCTGCTGCAGCGGAAGAAGTACAACGGGTACGAAGCACACCCTCGTGAGTTCGCCGAGACGGTGATGAAGACCGCCAGCATCTACGGTTCTGCAGGATGGGTCGGCGGGATCGTCGGTGTCCACCCGTGGCAGCTCGCCTTCGCCGACCCCAAGGTGCAGGACGAAGTGCTCGGCACCGACGCCGATACCTGGCAGGCGTCGCCGTACATGCCGGGCGGGATCGCGGTTCCTGTCGACGGTGGGTACCGGATGTCGGGACGGTGGCAGTTCTCGTCCGGAACCGATCACTGCGACTGGATCTTCCTCGGCGCGATGGCCGGCGGTGAGGACGGCGCTCCCATCATGCCGCCCGTCAGTCTGCACGTGATCCTTCCGCGTTCCGATTACGAGATCGTCGACGACTCATGGGATGTCGTCGGTCTGCGTGGCACGGGCAGCAAGGACATCGTGGTGAAGGACGCGTTCATTCCCGACTACCGGGTGATGGATGGCGGAGCGGTGATCGACGGGACAGCGGCCAAGGAGTACGGCGTCACCGAGACCCTCTATCGGATGCCGTGGTCGACGATGTTCCCGCTCGGCATCACGTCCGCCACCATCGGGATCTGTGAAGGTGTGCTCGCGGCCGGAATCGACTATCAGCGCGGGCGCGTCGGTGCGGCGGGAACGGCCATCAAGGACGATCCGTACGTCCTGCATGCACTCGGTGAAGCGGCCGCAGAGATCGACGCGGCCCGCCAGCAACTCCTGGCGAACGTCGATCGCATCTGGGATCTCGTCGACTCCGGCAAGGAGGTCGACTTCGAAACCCGTGCCACGTCGCGGCGCAACCAGGTGCGCTCCGCCTGGCGGGCCGTCCGTGCTGCGGACGAGATCTTCGATCGCTCGGGTGGGAATGCGCTCCGCGTCGACAATCCGTTGCAGCGGTACTGGCGGGACGCGCACGCCGGCCTGCATCACGCCATCCACGTCACCAGCACCACCTATCACGCGTCGGCCATGGCGTCCCTCGGAATCGACGTTCCGGACGGGCCCCTCCGCGTGATGATCTGACACTTCTTGCGTACTCGAAAGGAATTCTGTGACTGAGATCAAAAGCCTCGGCTACGTCCGCGTCCAGGCCACCGACATGGCCCGCTGGCGCGAACTCGGGTTCGACGTACTCGGCTTCGCACCGGGCACCGGTCCGGAGGAGGACGCACTGCACTTCCGCATGGACGAACGTCCGGCTCGGATCACCGTCGAACCAGGCGACACCGACCGCGTGACCGCAGTCGGCTGGGAGGTCCGGGACGGTACCGCTCTGCGGTCCCTCGCGGACCGGCTGACCACCGCGGGATACGAGTTCGAGGCCATGCCGTTCGACACATGCGAGCGACGGCGCGTCGAAGGCGGGCTGATCATGAAGGACCCGGGCGGTACTCCGCTCGAATTCTTCTTCGGGCCGGCTCTCGATCACAGCCCTGTGATCACGCGCTACGGACAGAGATTCGTGACGGGTGCACAAGGCCTGGGGCACGTGGTGATGCCTACCACCGCCTTCGACGAATCGTTCCATTTCTACACCGACGTGCTCGAATTCCTTCCGCGAGGAGCGTTCCGCATGCCGACGCCTCCCGGCGTGGACCCGATGCGCATCCGGTTCCTCGGTGTCAACCAGCGTCATCACAGTCTGGCGCTCATGCCCAGCCCCGAGGATCGAGACCCCGGACTCGTTCACGTGATGGTGGAGGTCGACTCTCTCGATGCAGTCGGTCGTGCCCTCGATCAGGTCACCGCCCGGGACTTCCCGGTGTCGTCCACGCTGGGCCGTCACACCAACGACAAGATGGTGTCCTTCTATGTTCAGGTCCCCGGCGGATGGGACATCGAATACGGCACCGAAGGCATGCTCGTCGACGAGACCTACTACACGGCCGAAGAGATCACCGCGGACAGCTATTGGGGCCACGAATGGTTGTGGGCCAAGCAGATGAAGGAAGCGGCCGTATGATTCCCGCAACGCCTTCGAGTGATGTCGACGCCGTCGTGATCGGTGCGGGCATCTCCGGGCTCTACGCCGTGTACAAGCTCCGAGAGCGCGGCATGACCGTCCACGGCTTCGAATCCGCCGCGGGAGTCGGGGGGACCTGGTTCCACAACCGTTATCCGGGTGCCCGCTGCGACGTCGAGAGCATCGACTACTCGTACTCGTTCGACGAGGAACTGCAGCAGGAATGGACGTGGTCCGAGCGGTTCGCCACTCAGGAAGAAATCCTGGCGTATCTGGAACACGTCGCCGACCGGCACGACCTGCGGAGCGCTTTCGAGTTCCTCACCCGGGTGGTGTCCACCGTGTACGACGAGGAGTCGGCGCTGTGGACCGTCACCACCGATACCGGACGATCGGTCACGGCGCGATTCTGCATCATGGCAACGGGGGTGCTGTCGGCGACGAACCGGCCCGACATTCCCGGCCGCGACACCTTCGCCGGCGAGTCCTACCACACCGGTGAATGGCCTCACGAACCGGTCGAGTTCGCCGGCAAGCGTGTCGGAGTGATCGGAACGGGTTCGTCGGGCATCCAATCGATTCCTTTGATCGCGAAGGAAGCCGACCACGTGTTCGTCTTCCAGCGGACCCCCAACTATTCGCTCCCGGCCGGCAACCGCGCGCTGACCGCCGAGCAGATCGCCGAGGTCAAGGCGACATATCCGGAGCGACGGCGACTGGCCCGGATGAGCGGTGGAGGCACCCCGTTCACCCCGTACCCGAAGGGCGCGATGGAGGTCGACGAGGCCGAGCGTCGCAGGGTCTACGACGAATGGTGGCAGCGCGGAGGTTATCTCTTCGCGAAAGCGTTCCCGGACCAGACGACCAACCTCCAGGCGAACGACACGGCCCGCGAATACGTCGAAGCGAAGATCCGGGAGATGGTGAAAGACCCGGAGATCGCGAACCAGCTGATTCCGAACGACCATCCCATCGGTACGAAGCGCATCGTCACCGACGACGGATACTTCGAGACGTTCAACCGCGACAATGTGACGCTGGTGAATCTGCGAACCACGCCGATCGCGGAGATCACAGAAGACGGCGTGCGCACGAGCGAACACCACTACCCCCTCGACATGATCGTCTTCGCTACCGGGTTCGATGCGATGACGGGGGCGCTGGCACGTATCGATATCCGTGGCCGCGGGGGACGTACCCTCCGAGAGGAATGGTCCGCAGGACCGCGAACCTATCTGGGGCTCGCGTCCCACGGGTTCCCCAACATGTTCTTCATGGTCGGTGCGGGCAGCCCGAGCGTCCTGGCGAACATGGTGCTGATGGCCGAACAGCAGGTGGACTGGATTTCGGACTGCCTCGACCATCTCGACGAGCACGATGCCACCTCGATCGAAGCGACGGAGCAGGCCGTCGACGAATGGGTGGCCGAGTGCAACGAGAAGGCCGCAGGCACTCTGTTCCCCTCGGCGAACTCCTGGTACATGGGTGCGAACATTCCCGGCAAACCACGAGTGTTCATGCCGTACATCGGCGGCTTCGCGAATTACGGCACCATCTGTGCCGAGATCGCGGCAGCCGGCTACAAGGGATTCGAGATCGCGCGGCGAGGGGCGATCCGGACGCCTGCCGATTTCTCGTCGAAGAAGGACTGATGATGACCGAGACGATGTCCCTCGGCGCGGGTGCCGAGCACGTGGAAGACCGCCAGGCTCTGCTGCACGCCGCCATCGATGTGTGCGATCCGGCACCGCTTCTCATGTCCCTGGTCCACGCGACCGGCGACACCGGCCTGCTCGACGAGTTCGCAGCGCGCCTGACGATCAGCGAGCCGGGCAACCACTATCGCACCGGGACGCGTCCGACGACGCCACCGGGACAGTACCCGGAGGAGGTGGTCGCAGATATCCGGGCGCGCGCCCACGAACTGCTCACGCCGGATGCAGGAGATCGGCTGGGTGTCCCCGACCCGGATCTGTTCCTCCGCATGGCGACGGTTGCCACCTCGGAGCGCGTCGACGAGGAATTCGTTCCGATTCTCCGTGAGCAAGCGGGCTTCGTCCTGTCCGAGCGCTGCGTCCCGGTCACACGGACACCGGCGCCGGAGTTCTCCGTGATCGTGATCGGTGCCGGGATCGTCGGTATCAACGCAGCGATCAAGCTCGGCCAGGCCGGTTTCACCTACCGTGTGTTCGAAGCTCGCGACGAGATCGGCGGAACCTGGTCGCGCAACACCTATCCCGGTGCTGCCGTCGATACGCCCAGCCACTACTACTCGTATTCGTTCGAGCTGAATCCAGGATGGTCCAAGTACTACCCGACCGGAACCGAATACCAGAAGTACCTGAAGGGTGTCGTGGACACCTACGGAATCACGGAGAACATCTCGTTCCGCACGCGGGTGCAGTCCGCGCGGTGGCTCGACGATCAGCATGTCTGGGAGGTCACCGTCGAGTCCGCCGACGGGACTCGCGCGGTGCACCACGCCAAGGCCGTCGTGACAGCGCTCGGGATGCTCAACGCACCGAACATTCCGGATGTCGAGGGGATGGACACCTTCGGCGGCACCATCGTGCACACCGCCGAATGGGACGACAGCCTCGACCTCACCGGTAAACGCGTCGTCGTTCTGGGTACGGGATGCACGTCCGTCCAGGTGGTCGCGAGCATCGTCGATCAGGTGGAGGCACTCGACGTCGTCGTCAGGTCGCCGCACTGGATCGTCCCCGAGAAGGCTGTCGTGAACCAGGTTCCGGACGGCGAGAAATGGGCACTGGCCCATCTTCCCCGCTATCACGAGTGGTTCCGGTTGCGCTCGTACTGGTTCGCCTCGGACAACCTCTATGTGATGCCACGCATCGATCCCGAATGGGCGAAGACGCACTTCTCGGCCTCGCCGGCGAACGAGATGGTGCTCCAGACGGCGTTGAACCACCTGCAGGCGAGCTTCCCCGACCGTCCGGATCTCATCGAGAAGCTGACGCCCGACTTCCGTCCCTACAGCAAGCGGATCGTCAAGGACCCGGGCTTCTTCGCGGCGCTCACCCGGGATCACGTGACCCTGCATCGCGCGTCGTTCCGGGAGGTGACACCGGAGGGTGTGGTCACGACGGAGGGCACCTTCGTGCCCGCCGACGTCATCGTTCTCGCGACGGGTTTCAAGCTGGAGTTCACGACCTCGATCGACATCGTGGGGACCGAGGGACGTACCCTCGCCGAGCAGTGGAAGGGGGGTGACGACCCTCGGGCGTATCTGGGCATCCAGGTGTCCGGTTTCCCCAACCTCTTCGTCACCGCGGGGCCGAACTCGGCGCCCAACCACGGTGCCGGCCACAACATCCTCAGTGAGGAACACGTCCACTACATCGTCGAGTGTCTGCAGTACCTCGTGGAGACCGGGCACGACGCGATGGATGTGCGGCAGGATGTGCTCGACGAGTACAACCGCAGGGTCGACGAGGCGCTGGACAAGACCGTGTGGGTGCACCCCGGTGCGGAGACCAACGGCTACTACCGGAACAGCGAAGGACGCGCCGTCGTGCCGTGCCCGTGGCGGCTCGTCGACTACTGGACCCTGCTGCGTGAGCCGAATCCCGACCACTTCGAGTTCTTCGACTCCGCGCACACGAACGGGGAGGGGAGGCCGGCATGACGATGCAGGCACTGGCGTGCGAGCAGTGCGGACTGGGTGTGCTCGTCGAGAAATTCAGTCCCGCACACACGTCGATCCAATGGCAATCCGACACTTCCGAATGTCCACTCATCTCGGGGAGCGGCTTCGCGCCCGGTGAGCACCATCGGGAGTGCAGCGCGCTTCGAGACAGCATCGACCGCGCCGTGGCGAAAAGTGTGCTGACCGAATCACACATCGAGTTGCCGGACGGTCCATCTCTGCCCCGATTGCACTGAGAGTGACAGAAGGGGCCCCGCAGCAGAATCTGCAGCGGGGCCCCTTCGTCTGTTCTCAGGAGTGGGATTCGAGAACCAAGGGGCACCGGGTGCCCGTGAAGATGCTGGCCGCGCACCGATTGCAGTGGATGCACAACGACCGGGTGTCCCTGTCCCGCTGGATCTGTGCGATCAGATCGGGCTCGCGCAGCAGTGCTCGGGCCATCGCGACGAACTCGAAACCCTCGCGCATCGCGACCTGCATTCCGTCGAGATCGGTGATGCCGCCGAGCAGCACGAGCGGCAGGTCGAGCTCGTCGCGGAACTGACGGGCGTACTCGAGGAAGTACAGCGGTTCGTACGGATAATGCTGGAAGACGAAGTTGCCGAACATCTTCATCCCGAGTTGCAGGATCGGAATCTGTGTCTCGGCCATCTCGCGTAGCGGTACGTCGCCGCGGAACAGATACATGGGATTGAGCAGCGACGAACCGCCGGTGAGTTCGAGTGCGTCGAGGTGACCGTCCGATTCGAGCATCTTCGCGAACGGCAGGGACTCGTCCAGCCAGAATCCCCCGGACACTCCGTCGGCCATGTTCATCTTGGCCAGCACAGCGATCTCACCGTCCGCTGCCTCCGCAACGGCGGCGAGGATGCGGCGGGCGAACTCGGCACGGTTGGCCAGGGAGCCGCCCCAGCGATCCTTGCGGCGGTTCACCTTCGGGCTCAGGAACGAACTGGCGAGGTAATTGTGTCCGAGGTGGACCTCGACTGCATCGAATCCGACCTCGCGGGCGTATCGTGTCGCCTCGCCGTGCGCGGCAATGATCCGCCGGATGTCGTCCTCGCTCGCCTTCCTGTCGATACTCATGGACAGGGGATTCGGGCGCGCGGAGGGCGCCAGCGAGGGGAGCCCGTTCGATCGGGAGTTGGCCACGGGACCGGCGTGGCCGATCTGTGCCGAGACCTTCGCGCCGGTGGCGTGCACGGCGTCGGTGAGACGCCGGAGCCCGTCGAGCGCCTCCGGGCGCCAGTAGATCTGATCCTTCTCGGTCCGCCCTTCGGGCGCCACGGCGAGGTAGGCGACGGTGGTCATTCCGACGCCTCCTTCACCGACCCTGACATGGAAGTCGATGAGCCGGTCGCTGACCAGGGCGTCGGGGCTGGCACCCTCGAAGGTTGCGGATTTGATGACTCTGTTGCGCAGTGTGATCGGTCCGAGGCGGGCAGGCGCCAGTGGATCGACCGTAGGAACGGACGCTGGTTCGGGGTGGACTGTCGACATGGTGGTCTCCGGGTTCTCGGGCTGTGAGAGGACTTTCGGGCGTCCGGTGTTGATTCAGGCGGACTGTGCCGACGAGCGGGGAACGATGTCCATCCAGCGCAACATCGCGTCGACGGCGTCGGCGGGATCCCCGTGTGCGCCCTCTTCGGCCCACTCCGTCAAGGCTGCGAACGATGCGGCCTGGTATGCGGTCGCCAACGCGCGCGCGACCGCTGCCGGCACTTCGGGGACTCGCCGGCCGATGTAACCGGCCAGCTCGATGATCCACGGCTGGTACGCCTCCGACGCCATCGCGGCCAGTTCGGGTGTGCCGGCGATGAGACGGAGCCAATCAGGCCCGACTCGCTGGATGCGCGGACGATGCGAGACCGATTCGACGATCGCGGTGCGCACCGCGTCCGTCAGTGGGGCAGTCTCGGAGGTGGCGGACAGAGATGCGCGCAGGCGCTCGGTCGCAGGGGTGACACCGATCCAGGCGATCGCGGATTTGACGGAGAAGTGCCTGATGAGGGTGCGGGCGCTGACCCCGGTCGCTTCGGCCAGGTCGTTCCAGCTGGTGTCGGCGTATCCCTGCCGGGACCAGAGGTGGAAAGCCGCCTCGGCGATCGCTTCGGGGTCGATGACCGACGGTCGGCCGCGCCTGCGTCCCACCGTCGATCCGGTGTATGTCCTTGGAAGTTCGGAGGATTCCTGACGCACATACGCAGAACACCATTTTTGTCCTATTATGTCAAATATCAGCCGCCGGGAAGGCCGGCGTGCGGGGACGGGAGGAGACGGCATGGGCGTCTATGTGGTGACAGGATCTGCTTCGGGCATGGGGCGTGCCGTCGCAGAACAACTTCGCGCCGCCGGGCACACCGTCATCGGTGTCGACGTCAAGGAGGCGGAGGTCGTCGCCGACCTGTCGACGCCTCAGGGCAGGAAGGGCGCCATCGAGAACGTGCTCGAGGCCGCCGAAGGCCGGCTGGACGGCGCCGTGCTCGCTGCGGGTCTCGGCCCGGCGCCCGGCCCGGAACGCCCCCGGCTGATCGCGGAGGTCAACTACTTCGGGGTCGTCGACCTGCTGACGGGCTGGCGGTCGGCCCTCGAGGCAGCGGGCAACGCCAAGGTCGTCGTGTTCTCGAGCAATTCGACGACCACCACGCCCGCGGTTCCGGGCCGGACGGTCAAGGCGTTTCTGAACGGCGATGCGGACAAGGCAGTCCGATCGGTCCGGTTGTTCGGCAAGGTTGCGCCGTCGATCATCTACGCGGCTTCGAAGATCGCCGTCAGCAGATGGGTGCGCCGCACCGCCGTGCGACCCGACTGGGCGGGCGTCGGTATCCGGCTCAACGCTCTGGCGCCGGGAGCGATCATGACACCGCTGCTGGAGAAGCAATTGTCCACGCCGTCCGAAGCGAAGGCGATCCGCTCGTTCCCCGTGCCGGTCGGTGGCTTCGGTGATGCCGGACAACTTGCTGCGTGGGCGGTCTTCATGCTGTCGGACGCCGCGGATTTCCTGTGCGGCAGTGTGGTGTTCGTCGACGGCGGTTCCGACGCGTACTTCCGTGCCGACGACTGGCCCCGGTCGGTTCCGGTTCGTCAGCTCCTGTCCTATCTGGTTCGGTTCCGTCGATCGGGGAGGTAGCCGACGTGACCTCCCGCACAACGGGAGGGAACGGTCCGCCCGTGCGAGCTGCGGCATAACTTCGGAGTGGTTCGACGAGAAGTCCGAGCACACAGACGAACAGGCAGCAGGAACCGATATGACACAACGACTGACCGGACGTACGGCTCTCGTGACAGGGAGCAGCCGGGGTATCGGCCGGGCGATCGCGCAGCGTCTCGCATCCGAAGGTGCCACCGTAGTGGTCACCGCTCGTTCCATGTCCCCTTCCCGGTCGGTTCGGGACGGACAGGAGCATGTGCTCGCGGGCACCCTGGAAGAGACGGTGCAACTGATAGAACAGGCCGGCGGTCGCGCGGTTCCGATCGCGGCCGATCTCGAGGACCGCGACCAGCGCGCGGGACTGATCGACGCAGCGGTGGACGCCGTCGGCGGCCTCGACATCCTGGTCAACAACGCGGGTTTCGCCGATTACTCCTCGATCGAGAAGATGAGCGAGGAAACGTTCGACAGGACGATCGAGCACTACCTGAAGGTCCCGTTCCTGCTCTCGCAAGCGGCGATTCCTCACATGCGCAAGTCCGGTTCCGGGTGGATCGTCAATATCGGTTCGTCGACCGGCATGAGCCCGATCCGGCCGTTCCGTGAATACAACAAGACCTCCGGCGACGTGATCTATGCGTCGGCGAAGGCTGCCCTGCATCGATTCACGCAAGGCCTCGCCGCAGAACTCGTCGACGACGATATCGCCGTCAATGCTGTCGGTCCGTCCACGGCGATCATGACCCCGGGTGCTGCCACGCTGCTGCCCGAAGGCTACGAAACCGAGCCGCCGGAGTACCTGGCGCAGACCGTTCTCGAGATGTGCACCCTTCCTGCGGCCGAACGTACCGGTCTGGTCGGTTTCAGCCTGCACTTCCCGTGGTCGCAGGGAATACCGGTCAAGAGCCTCGACGGCAGGGACGAACTGCCTCGCCGCGAGCCACCGGCCTGGTGCAATCCCAACATCGCCGAGGACGGACTGAGGGCATGACGATGCAGTCGAACGGTGCGCGGGAACGTTTCTGCCGGGGCGTTGCAGTGGTGACCGGCGCAGCCGCCGGCATCGGTGAAGGTCTGGCGCGGCACCTCTCGTCGCTGGGAATGACGGTCGTCGTCTCGGACATCGACGGAGATCGCGCTGTGAAGGTCGCGGACGATATCGCCGCTTCGGGAGGCAAGGCGGAAGCCTGTGCCGTCGACGTCGCAGACCCCGACGCCGTCGAGGCGATGGCGAGCGAGATCTTCGATCGTCACGGCAGCGTCGAGCTCCTGGTGAACAATGCCGGCATCGAATCGTCCGGCCTGCTGTGGGAGATCGACCGGGAGCGGTGGCAGCGGCTGATGCAGATCAACGTCGACGGTGTCTTCTACTGCCTTCGATCCTTCGTCCCGCGGATGATCGCCGCAGGAACTCCCTCGTGCATCGCCAACCTGTCCTCGGTGGGTGGGCTCAATGCCGTTGCGGTGCAATCCCCGTACATCGTGAGCAAGCACGCGGTACTGGCGATGACGGAGTGCCTGCATCAAGACCTGGCCATCGTCGGTGCCCCGATCCAGGTGAGTGCCGTGATCCCGCATTCCATCCGGAGCGAGATCTTCCTGTCGGCTCAGCGAGAGGCGCCCACGGACAATCCGACGGCGAACGCGGTGTTCGCTGCCATGCAACGCGACAACGTCGAGAAGGGACTCGATCCGCTCGTCGCCGCCGAGCACATGATCGAGCAGATCGCGCGCGGCGAGTTCTGGGTCCACTCCGACGACGACCTGTGCATCGCCGCGATGCATCGACGCGGACAACAGCTTCTCGATCTTTCGCCACCGGCCGATCCTCACGCCATGCTCACACGCATGGGCATCACCGTCGAGCACGGGGCATGACAGGGGCTTCGTGTCCGATTCCCGCGTGATGGGACGTTTCGTAGGACGATGGGCATTCCGGACCATAGGGTGAAATATGGCCGAAAACAGCTGGAGCAGAGAAGAACTCGAGAACGCATATCAAAACTGGCACGCCACGGTGAATCGTGCGGGTTCGGGGGAGGGAAGCTGGCGGGATTTCCTCGAACTGTTCACCGAGGATGTCGTCTACCACGAGCAGATGGCCGGCGTACTCGAAGGGAGAGAGGGTATCTGGAAATGGGCAGAGCCGAGCCTCGCCCAATTTCCCGGCTCCCACACGGTCTCCTTCCCCGAGCACTTTCATGTGATCGACGAAACCAACGGCACGATCGTGGCCAAGCTCGACAACGTGATGAGCGATCCCGGTGATGGCTCGGTGTGGGGAGCGCCCCATGTCAGCATCTTGACCTACGCCGGGAACGGCAGGTTCTCCAGACAAGAGGACATCTACGACGTCACGAGTTTCCTCGACCTGATCAAGGCCTGGGGGCGACGTGCAATGGAACTGGGCACGTTCGACGCCACCCAGCGCGCCTGGTTCGCGCAGGTCTACCCCGAGACCGTCCCCTCGTCGGCGGCCGACCGATGAGTGGCGGAGGCGGGAGCACGACCGAATCGGTACGAGAGATCACCCTCGATCCGGCGGAGCGCGCGCTTGCGATCCGGGAGATCGAGAATGTCTTCGCCGCGCGGCTGCGCATCATGGACACCAAACAGTGGGACCTGTACGGCAGCGTGCATACCGAAGATGTCGTGAGCGAGACCTTCGGTGCTGCGGTCGGCGACGGGTCGGCGCGGCGGCCGGCGGTGGTCGGACGGGATGCACTGAGGCGCGCGATCGAAGGTGTTCTCGACGGACCTGTTCCGGTGACCAGCGTGCACCACGGGCATGCACCGGAGATCACATTGACCTCGGACACGACGGCGACCGGTGTCTGGGCGATGGAAGACAAGTTGTGGTGGCGCAACGGCTCGACCGAGGAACACCTGCACGGATACGGCCATTACCACGAGACGTACCGCAGGGTCGACGGTGTGTGGCTGATCGCGTACAGGACCCTGACGCGTCTGCGCGTCGATCACACCCCCGGATTCTTCGACTATCGGTCTCGATCTCCGCAGGAGTAACTCATGAACGAATCGACCCTCACTCCGGGCACCGTCAGCGCCCTCGTCGCAGCCTGGTGGTTCCACTACGACGAATGGAATCCCGTCGAGTTGCGGGCCTTGATGGCCGACGACATCGCCTTCACGTGTGCGAGCGACACGGGTACCACCGACTACGAGGATTTCATCCGCGTCGATGTGCGCGGAGCCGACGACGTGATGGCATGGAAGGACGATCACCGGCGCAACAGCCCTTATCCACTGCGTCACAACGGCACCAATGTGTTCGTCACCGGCGTCGCGGACGGAGAGGTCGAGTTCTCGTCCTACATCTTCGTGACGAAGATCGTCGCGGGAAAGCCGTTCGCTGTATCGAGTGGCATCGTGCGCGGCAGCATCCGGGCCACCGAAACGGGACCGGTCTTCAGTGCTGTACATGTCGTACTCGACACGCAGGAGTCGGTGCGCTACGCCGATCATCCCGTGGGAGCGTCCACCCCAGCGGTCTGATCGGATCGGATCCGATAGCGGCCGGAACCGGCCCCACCCCTCCGTCGACGAAACGAGAACGAAGATGCCGCTGTCTCCCGACGCCCAGCGAGTGGTCGACAACTCCGCAGCGCGTATGGCGAAAGCCATGCACGAGACACCCGTTGCGGAACTACGCGCCGCACTCACCGCGAGCGCCATCCCGGTGGTGACACCCATTCATCAGAGTCGGGACGTGGTGGTTCCCTCCGCGGGGGGCGGTGTCCGGGTGCGTATCTACCGGCCGTCCGATGATCCGGGATTGCCGGTGGTCCAATGGATGCACAGCGGGGGCTTCGCCGTCGGGAATCTCGATCAGAACGAGGAGTATCTGCGGAAACTGAGCATCGCATCGCAGGCCGTCATCGTCTCGGTGGACTATCGCCTCGCCCCGGAACATCCGTGCCCTGCCGCACTCGACGATTGCCGGGAGGTGTGGGAATGGATCACGTCTGCACCCGATGAGCTTCGGTCCGTCGACGTGACCAGAGCGGTCCTCGCAGGCGAAAGTGCAGGTGGGGCGCTGTCCTTCGCGTTGTCTCAGCAACTCCGGGACGAGGGGCTCCCACTTCCCGCCGCGCAGATCTCACTCTACGGCACGGCGGTGATGGAAGTGACCAATCCGGAGCACGCCACGGCGCTTCTGTCCCCCGAGGACTGTTACTGGTTCTGGGGCATGTACGTGCCCGACCCCGCCGACCGGAATTCTCGGCAGGCGTCTCCGGGCCTCGCTCCCGACCTCGGTGGCCTGCCGCCGGCCCTCGTGGTCACTGCCGAGATCGATCCCACCCGCGACGGGACCGAAGAGTACGCGCGACGTATGCAGGAGGCCGGTGTGCAGGTCGACCTGCGACGGTACGAGGGCATGATGCACGGCTTCGCGACCATGACGACCGTGCTCCCCGCAGCGAAGGAACTGTTCGATCAGATCGTCGACTATCTCGCCGAAGTCTTCACGCGGCAGAGATGATCCGGACATTTCCGGAAAACCGAGCACCTGACCTCGTACTCTCCCGGTGATCGGGATCACGGGCCGCACGGCCCGGAAACTGACCTACCGTCCCGCAGACAACCACATGAAGGAGACTGCCGATGGCGACGACACCCCTGCCGGCCGTGACCCCCGCCCGCGACACCACTGTGGACCTGCTCGTGATCGGGTCCGGTACCGGCATGGCCGCCGCACTCACCGCGCACGAAGCGGGACTGTCCACCCTCATCGTGGAGAAGTCGGAATACGTCGGCGGCTCCACCGCGCGTTCGGGTGGTGCCTTCTGGGTGCCGGCCAATCCCGTTCTGGTGGAGTCGGGTTCGGGAGACAGCGTCGAACGCGGCCACACCTACGTCCGGTCGGTCGTGGACGGAACGGCGCCGGTCGAACGGGGTGAGGCCTTCGTCGACCACGGAGTCGAGACGGTCGAGATGCTCCGTCGCACCACACCCATGAAGCTGTTCTGGGCGAAGGGCTATTCCGACTACCACCCGGAACTGCCCGGTGGGTCGGCGGTCGGACGCAGCTGCGAGTGCCTGCCGTTCGACATGTCGGTGCTGGGGGAGGAGCGTTCGCGTCTGCGCCCGGGGCTCATGGAGGCGGGCCTGCCGATGCCCACCACCGGAGCCGACTACAAGTGGATGAACCTCATGCTCCGCGTGCCGCACAAGGGTTTTCCGCGGATCTTCAAGAGGCTCGCGCAGGGTGTCGCGGGGCTCGCGGTCAAGCGTGAATACGTCGCCGGCGGGCAGGCGATCGCGGCGGGACTGTTCGCGGGTGTACTGCGAGCGGGCATTCCCGTGTGGACCGAGACGTCGCTGGTGCGTCTGATCACCGAGGGTGACCGGGTCACCGGTGCCGTCCTCGAGCAGAACGGACGCGAGGTGACGGTGACCGCGCGCCGCGGAGTGGTGCTCGCCGCAGGCGGTTTCGACCACGATATGGCGATGCGGCGCAAATTCCAGTCCGAGCGTCTGCTCGACAACGAGAGCCTCGGCGCCGAGACGAACACCGGTGATGCGATCAAGGCGGCACAGGAGATCGGTGCCGACCTGGACCTCATGGATCAGGCGTGGTGGTTCCCGGCAGTCGCACCGACCCGGCCGGGCAAGCCGCCGCTGGTCATGCTCGCGGAGCGGTCGCTGCCCGGTTCGTTCATCGTCGATCAGAGCGGCCGACGCTTCACGAACGAGTCGTCGGACTACATGTCCTTCGGGCAGTTGGTGCTCGAACGTGAACGCGCCGGTGATCCGATCGAGTCGATGTGGATCGTCTTCGACCAGAAGTACCGCAACAGCTACGTGTTCGCGGCCGGGGTGTTCCCCCGTCAGCCGCTGCCGGAGGCCTGGTACAAGGCGGGTGTCGCTCACCGCGCCTCCACCGCGGAAGAACTTGCGGCCTCGATGGGCGTGCCGGTGGAGAACTTCGCCGCGACCTTCGGCAAGTTCAACGACGATGCCGCTGCCGGAACGGATTCCGAGTTCGGCCGTGGGAGCAGCGCCTACGACCGCTACTACGGTGATCCCACCGTCCAGCCCAACCCCAACATGCGGCCCCTGACGCACGGACCGCTCTACGCCGTGAAGATGACCCTGAGCGATCTGGGCACCTGCGGTGGCGTGCGCGCCGATGAGCGGGCTCGGGTCCTGCGCGAGGACGGCACGCCGATCGCCGGTCTCTACGCGATCGGCAACACTGCCGCCAATGCGTTCGGCCACAGCTATCCCGGTGCCGGCGCCACGATCGGGCAGGGACTGGTGTTCGGGTACATCGCGGCGCGCGACGCGGCATCGCCGGACGCGCCGGTCGCCTGAGCGAACGGTTCGAGAGGTAGGGAGGGCATGTGACGATCACGAACGGGGACGTCCGTCCCCTCCCTACCGTGCTGTCCCTCTGGGGAACCGGGCCTCGTCTCGACGATGCTCGGGTGGACGAAGTGGACATCGTCTTCTTCGCCCCACCTGCCGGCGACACGCTGGGATGCCGGGCCCGGGAGCATCGCGACGAGGAGTCCGGCCGGGTCGACCGGACGCTCGGATACGTCGACGAGGTCGGGCGAGTCGTCGCCGAGGTCTTCGTGTCCGGATCCGTGCATCCGGGCGGTGGGCGCGGTGAGGTCGATCCGCTCGCCGGTGAGCTCCTGCATTCGGTCGCCGAGCGGTTCGACCTCGCCGATGTGCGGCGGATCCGGATGCGGTTCCGCGGACACCCGGCGGGTGTCGCATCGCCGAGTTGGTCCGCAACGGTGCTGCAGCAGTACCGCACCGATCACGAACGCGTCGAGGACGTCGCGCTCGTCGGCACGGATTCGTCCGGATCCGTGGTCGCTCGTGCCTGGGTGACCGTCGCGGCCGATTCGTAGAGCACCCGCCGGTCCGGCGGGCGTATTCAGTACGGGTCGTACCGGATGTTCTCCGCCGGCGTGCCGGTCTCGACGAGCCGCTGGGCGGTGGTGCGCACCATCGCCGCAGGCCCGCACACGAGCACCTGGTGGTCGCCGAACGCGCCGTAGGACGTGACGACCTCGTCGATGCTGCCCTCGAGCAGTTCGTCGGGGTCGGGCCCGAAGTCGCCGATCTGCGACGCGATGCGGTCGAACCAGGGATCGGGGAGGTCGGGGATCTCGAGGGTCTCGACGACCGGCACCACCGTCAGCCAGGGCAATGCCTCCGCCAGCAGGGTGAGCATGTCGGCGGCGTAGAGGTCGCGGGGATTGCGAGCTCCGGTGAAGAGGAAGGTGCGCGGCGGTGCCGGTCGCCGCGCCACATCGAGCACCAGTGAACGCAGCGGTGCGAGTCCTGTTCCGCCGGCGACCATGATCGCGATGCGCCCGGTGTCGTCGATGTGCAGGTCGCCGCCGCGGGCCGCACCGATCTGCCACACGTCGCCCGGTTGTGTCTCGGCGACGATCGCCCCACTCACCCAGCCACCCGGGACCGTGCGCACGTGGAACTCGAGTTTGCCGTCCATCGACGGCGGCAGCGCCGGGGACAACCGGCGGGGCAGCGTGGGCCGCTGCGGCACTGCGACGTCGACGTACTGGCCGGGGCGGAAGTCGACGATCGCGTCGTCGCATTCGAGCCGGACGACGGCGAGATCGTGCCGCAAGCGGTGATGTTCGACGACGGTCGCGGAGACGGCCGTCTCGGTCTCGGTCGGTGACGGCGTGGCCGACTGCATGCGTGACCCCCGGTGGTGTGCTGTGGTGTGCCCGAACGGCGTCGTCGCCGGTTGTGCCAAGACTCTAGGCGAGAAAGCGCCGGATGGGCATAGTGGAACGTGTTTCAGTTTTTGCTCCGGACCGGTTATCGTGGCCCAGGGTGGGTGATGGGCACCACAGGCGGGGACGCCGCCGGGCGCTGTCACACATCGGACCGTCACAGCACACCGGAAGGACGACCATGCCCGAGGAGTACGCCGACCTCTACCGTCCCGCATTCACGCCAGACCTCCTCATCACCGCGCTCGACCGCAGTGCCGACCGACCCGCCCTCCACCTCGGCGACGTCGTCCTCACCGGAGCCGAGATGCGCGCTGCCATCAGCCGGTTCCAGCAGGCGCTCGCCTCCGTCGGCGTAGGGCAGGGCTCGGCCGTGGCGATGTTGTCGAAGAACCGGCCCGAGGTGCTCATCTCCATGGGTGCCACGATGGTCGCCGGATGCCGCAACTCGTCACTGAACCCCATGGGCTCGCTGTCCGACCACCTCTACATCGCGACCGACGCCGAGATCGAGACCCTCGTCTTCGACCCCCGCCACTTCGAGGAGCGCGCCGCGGAGCTGCGCGAGCAGGTGCCGACCCTGAAGAACCTGTTCTCCCTCGGTCCGTCCTCGGTCGGCACCGACATCCTCGCCCTGTCGGACCGCTTCACAGAGCAACGGCTCGTGTCGGCGCCCGTCGACATCGAGGACACCTCGTCCATCGTCTACACCGGCGGCACCACCGGGAAGCCGAAGGGTGTGATGGGGTCCTTCCGCTCCGGAGCGGCGCTCAACCAGATCCAGATGGCCGAGTGGCAGTGGCCCGACCAGCCGCGTTTCCTGATGTGCACACCGCTCTCGCATGCCGGCGCGGCCTTCTTCGTCCCCACCCTCCTGCGCGGCGGATGCCTGTACGTGCTGCCGCACTTCGATCCCGCGCTGGTGCTCGAGGCGATCGAGAAGCACCGGATCAACGCCACCATGCTCGTGCCGACGATGATCTACATGCTGCTCGATCATCCCGACTTCGACAGCCGCGACCTGTCGAGCCTCGAAACGCTGTTCTACGGAGCATCGGCCATGTCGCCGTCCCGGCTGCGCGAAGGAATCGAACGTCTCGGTCCGGTCTTCTTCCAGTTCTACGGGCAGTCCGAATGCGGCATGACGATCTCCGTGCTGCGCAAGGAAGAGCATCTGCCCGACGATCCGGGCCGCCTCGCGTCGTGCGGGCGTCCCGTGCCGTGGCTCGACGTGCGCCTGCTCGACGACGACCTGAACGAGGTGCCGCAGGGCGAGCTGGGCGAGATCTGCGTGCGTGGCCCGCTGGTGATGAAGGGCTATCTGAACAAGCCCGAGGAAACCGCGGAGGCACTGCGCGGCGGCTGGCTGCACACCGGCGACGTGGCGCGGGCGGACAAGAACGGTTTCATGACGATCGTCGACCGGAAGAAGGACATGATCGTCACCGGCGGGTTCAACGTCTTCCCCCGGGAGATCGAGGACGTCATCTCCTCGCACCCCGCGGTCGCCTCCGTCGCGGTCGTCGGTGTGCCCGACGCGAAGTGGGGTGAGGCGGTCAAGGCGTGCGTCGTACTCCGCGACGGGCAGTCGGTCCCCGCCGAGGAACTCATCGAGAAGGTGCGCGCCGCGAAGGGCTCGGTGCACGCACCGAAGTCGGTGGACTTCCTCGACGCGCTGCCTCTGACCCCGCTCGGCAAGCTCGACAAGAAGACCTTGCGCGCGTCCTATCGGTAGCGGGCCGGGGATGGGTGAACTCCCGACTTCCACTGCCGATGGCCTCCTGACATACTCCCTCGCATGGTGAACGGGGGACCCCAGCGGGTCGAGGTGCGGTTGGCTGTCGAGTATCGGGGTTCCGGGGCGTCGAACACTCTCGGCGACGGCGCGATGCGACCCGTGGAGCCCATCCCTCCCGTCTGCCCCCGGCACGGTGAACCGGAGATCAATCGTGTCCGGGTGACGGTCGCGTCCGATTCGTCGGAGCCCCGGGGCGGGGCGAACAAGCTCGGATCGGCTCTCGAGGCCGCCTACACCGTCCAGGTGGCCGCACTCGACTGGCCCGTGTGCGCGAGATGTGTCGCGGTCCGCACGCGCTGGCAGATCGCGGCCGCCGCGACGTGCACGGTCCTCGGGGTCATCTTCCTGGCGCTGGTGTTCGCCCTTGTGCAGGGTGCTCCGAAGATCTACGGCCTTGCGCTGCTCACCGTCTTCGGTCTGTCCTTCCTGCCGATCTACGTCGCGCTGCGTGTCCTCGAACCGCGACGGGCCTCACTGGGTCTGAGCGTCACCGAGGACGGTTCGGAACTGGTCGTCTCGCAGGCGCATCCGGAGTTCGCGCGGACGGTCGCGGCGCAGCGGACGACATAGTCTCCCGGTTGGTGCCCGGCACGGGTCACAGCGGGTCGAAGCTGATGTTCTGGCGCGGGGTGCCGACGGCCGAGAGCGCGTACAGCGTCGTCCGGATCATCGACGGCGATCCCGCGATCTGGATCTGACGGTCGGCCCACGCGCCGAACTGCCCGGCCACCTTGCCGAGTTTGCCGAACATCGGCCGGTTCAGTCCGGGAGGTGGTTCCTTCACGGGAACCGGATGCCACCAAGGGTTTTCCGACTCCTCGAGCACCGGCACGATCGTCAGCCACGGATTGGTCATGGCGATCTGCCACAGGGTCTCGAGATCGTACAGATCGCACGGATACTTCCCGCCGTAGAACAGGTGCACGCGCGGATTGTCGCCGCGCATGGCCATTTCCATGATCTGGGCGCGCATCGGCGCGAGACCGGTGCCGGAGGCGATCATCAGGACGTCCTGCCCGCTCTCGCGGTCGATGTGCAGGCCACCGAGCGGCGGGCCGATCGTCCACCGGTCACCCACCGCGGTCTCGCCGACGAGGGCGGGGCTCACCCATCCGGTGGAGACGCGTCGCACGTGGAATTCGATCTGCCCGTGCGGGTTCGGCGGGATCGCCGCGGAGAGATAGCGCCACATGTGGGGACGCTGCGGGATCTGGACGCTCATGTACTGGCCCGCGTGGTAGGGGATCGGGCCGTCGGTCTCGAGCCGGATGATCGCCAGATCGGGGAGGACTCGCTCGTGGCCCACGACGGTCGCTCCCCACGAGGCGGGCAGGTCGTCGGTGGCGGCGGCCGTCGCCATCGTCTCGACGAGCCGATCGATCACCTCGGCCCAGGTCCGTTCGAGCGCCGCCGTCCACAGGATCAGCGGGGTGCATTCCCGGACGGCGAGGAGCAGTGCGTGTCCGGCGACGCGGTAGTGCGCGGGTTCGACACCGTACTTGCGATGATCGCGGGCGAGCTGTGACAGGAACTTCTCGACCGTGTGCGGTTCGTGGAGACGGCCCACGACCCAGCCGACGGCGGTTGCGAACCGGCGCCGCATGCTCTCCATTCCGGCGGGGAACAGTGCGCGGATGCCGGTGGACTCGGACCACAGGGAGGTGTAGAACGCGCCGGCGAAACGTTCGGCGCCGGTGGGGGTGGCGATGATCGAGGCGAAGCTGAGCTGAACCCGGGCGATGGCGAAAGCCTCCACGCCATCCTCCCTGTAGCCGTCCTGCGCGAACGCCGTCACTGTAGTCGCTCGCGTGACGGCGAGCCACTCCCGGTGCCTCCGCCGCAGCAACATCCGTTGGTGTGATGCGAGTCACGTAACTCATGAAAGTTGAGTGGAACAAACTCAACTAGTGAGGCGTTGGAGAGATCGACATCGCAGAGTCCTGTCCACCGGACAGGATCGACTGCAGAATCGACATGGGTGCACTCGACTGCGCGTCGGGGTGCACGCGAGAACGAAAGGGGCGCGCAGTGGACTCGTTCAATCCGACGACCAAGACCCAGGCCGCACTCACCGCTGCACTTCAGACGGCGTCCGCTGCGGGCAATCCGGAGATCCGTCCGGCCCACCTGCTGGTGGCGTTGCTCGACCAGGAGGACGGCATCGCCGGTCCGCTGCTCGAAGCGGTCGGTGTCGCACCCGCCGCCGTCCGGCGGGAGGCCGAGGAGCTCGTCCGCCGGCTCCCGCAGACCAGCGGTGCGACCACCACACCGCAGCTCGGTCGTGAGGCCATCGCGGCGATGACCGCGGCGCAGAAACTCGCCACCGACCTGACCGACGAGTTCGTCTCGACCGAGCACGTACTCGTCGGCCTCGCCAGTGGCGACTCCGACGTGGCGAAGCTCCTCGCGGGGCACGGCGCGACGCCGGCCGCCCTGCGGGAGGCGTTCACGACCGTCCGGGGCAACCGCCGCGTGACCAACGCCGATCCCGAGGCCACCTATCAGGCCCTCGAGAAGTACTCCACCGATCTGACCGCTCGGGCGCGCGAAGGCAAGCTCGACCCGGTGATCGGCCGCGACAACGAGATCCGTCGTGTCGTGCAGGTGCTCTCGCGGCGTACCAAGAACAACCCCGTCCTCATCGGTGAACCCGGCGTCGGCAAGACGGCGATCGTCGAGGGCCTCGCCCAGCGGGTCGTCGCCGGAGACGTGCCCGAGTCGCTGCGCGGCAAGACCGTCATCTCGCTCGACCTGGGGTCCATGGTCGCGGGCGCCAAGTACCGCGGTGAGTTCGAAGAACGGCTCAAGGCGGTGCTCGACGAGATCAAGGACTCCGCCGGGCAGATCATCACCTTCATCGACGAACTCCACACCATCGTCGGCGCCGGCGCGACCGGCGAGTCGGCGATGGACGCCGGCAACATGATCAAGCCGATGCTCGCCCGCGGTGAGCTGCGCCTGGTCGGTGCGACGACCCTCGACGAGTACCGCAAGTACATCGAGAAGGACGCCGCGCTCGAACGCCGCTTCCAGCAGGTCTTCGTCGGCGAACCGAGCGTCGAGGACACCGTGGGCATCCTGCGCGGACTCAAGGAACGCTACGAGGTCCACCACGGCGTGCGCATCACCGACTCCGCCTTGGTGGCAGCCGCGACCCTGTCCGACCGGTACATCACCTCGCGTTTCCTGCCGGACAAGGCAATCGACCTCGTCGACGAGGCCGCCTCCCGGCTGCGCATGGAGATCGACTCGCGTCCCGAGGAGATCGACACCGTCGAACGCATCGTGCGTCGCCTCGAGATCGAGGAAATGGCACTGCAGAAGGAGAGCGACGAGGCCTCGAAGGAGCGTCTCGAGAAGCTGCGCGCCGAACTCGCCGACGAACGCGAGAAGCTCAGCCAGCTCACCACGCGCTGGCAGAACGAGAAGACCGCGATCGACTCCGTGCGGGAGATCAAGGAACAGCTCGAATCCCTGCGCGGGGAGGAGGAGCGCGCCGAACGTGACGGCGACCTGGGCAAGGCCGCCGAACTGCGCTACGGCCGCATCCCCGAACTGGAGAAGAAGCTCGAGGCCGCGGCCGCTGCCTCGGGTGCCCCCTCCGGTGGCGACGTGATGCTCAAGGAGGAGGTCGGCCCGGACGACGTCGCCGATGTCGTCGCGGCCTGGACGGGTATCCCCGCCGGTCGCATGCTCGAGGGTGAGACCGCCAAACTGCTGCGCATGGAGGACGAACTGCGTCGGCGGGTCGTCGGCCAGGACGTTGCGGTGCAGGCCGTGTCCGACGCGGTGCGTCGCGCCCGTGCCGGAGTGGCCGATCCGAACCGCCCCACCGGATCGTTCCTGTTCCTCGGCCCGACCGGTGTCGGCAAGACGGAGCTTGCCAAGGCACTGGCGGACTTCCTGTTCGACGACGAACGCGCCATGGTCCGCATCGACATGTCCGAGTACAGCGAGAAGCACTCGGTGGCCCGGCTCGTCGGTGCACCTCCGGGTTACGTCGGTTACGAGGCCGGCGGTCAGCTCACCGAGGCCGTGCGCCGCCGCCCGTACACGGTGGTGCTCTTCGACGAGGTCGAGAAGGCTCATCCGGACGTCTTCGACACCCTGCTGCAGGTACTCGACGACGGCCGGCTCACCGACGGCCAGGGACGAACGGTCGATTTCCGCAACACCATCCTGATCCTCACGTCCAACCTCGGTGCCGGTGGCGACAAGGAGCACGTGATGGCGGCGGTGCGCGCGGCCTTCAAGCCGGAGTTCATCAACCGGCTCGACGATGTCGTCATCTTCGACCCGCTCTCGGAAGAGCAGCTCGAGAAGATCGTCGACATCCAGCTCGACCAGTTCGCCGAGCGCATGTCGGCACGGCGGCTGACGCTGGACGTCTCCGGTACCGCGCGGTTCTGGCTCGCGGTGCGCGGCTACGACCCGCAGTACGGTGCACGCCCGCTGCGTCGCCTGATCCAGCAGTCCGTGGGCGACCAGCTCGCCCGGAAACTGCTCGCAGGTGAGATCAAGGACGGCGACACCGTCCACGTGGGCGTGAGCGAGGACGGCGACCACCTCGTGATCAGCGCCTGACGGCACCCGTGCGCGTTTCCGGCAGCTCCGACTGCCGGAAACGCGCACGGCCTACTCTGGAGGGCGCTATGACGAATCCTCAGGATCCGCGCACCCCGCAGGAACGGGCCTACGCGCTCGACGAGTCGTCGAGCGAGCAGGACGCCGACGCCACCCGGGTGCTGCACACCGACGACCCGACCCAGGCGTACGGACGCCCGGTGAGCAACCCGACCGTGGCGTACACGCAGTACGACCAGTGGGGTCGCCCGGGTGAGGAATACCGAGCCACGCAGGCCTATCCGATTCCGCAGGATCATCAGCCCACGCAGGCTCATCCGGTCCCACAGGATCATCAGCCCACGCAGGCTCATCCGGTCCCACAGGGCTACCAGTTCTCCCAGGGTCATCAGCCGACACAGGTGTTCCCCGGCTACCAGCCGATGCAGGGACCACCCGACGCGCCCACGCCTCCCGGTCAGGGATATCCGCCGGCGGGGCCGGTCCCCGGGCAGGAGCCCGGCACGTCACCGCGCGGACCGCGCTGGGGGCTGATCGCGCTCGCCGCCGTCGTTCTCGTCGCCCTCGGCGGCACCATCGGCTTCCTGCTCAGCCGTCCCGACGACTCCGCCTCGCGGGTCGCCTCGGACCGGAATCCGGCGACCCTCGCTCCGCAACCCCCGGCCACTCTTCCGGCGCCGGACGACGAGTCCACCGAACCCGGACTGCCTCTCGACGGGCTTCCGGGAGGACTCGGCGAGGTCATGGGCGATGTGGGTGCGGTCGTCGGCACGATCACGGCGAACGACGGCGGGAGCATCACGCTCTCGGTGATCGGAGGTTCCGCCGTCACCGTCGCACTGACCCCCGAGACGGAGATCATCACGCTGTCCGGGAACACCGCGGACAGCCTCGAGGTCGGTTCGACCGCCGTGGCGACGGGCAGCTCCGTCGAAGACGGGAGGATGACGGCAGAGACCGTCGTCAGCGCGTCCATCCCGTCCTTCGACGGACCGGGCGGATGAACCGCTAGGCTGACTCGACGATGACTGTCATGTGGTTCGCTCTGGCGGCGGTCGCGCTCCTCGGCGCGGGCGCCCTGCTCTACGTCGACCGGACACGGCGGGAACAGTCGGGTCGTATCCGGGAGATCTGGGCCAAGGCGCAGGGTTACAAGTACACCTCCGCCGAGGACCACCTGCCGTCCACCTGGCACCGTGCCGCGCTGGCCAAGCAGGAATATCTGGGCGCGATCGACGTCGTGCGAGGGGTCCGTCGCGGCGAGGAGTTCGTCCTCTTCGACATCGAGGAGACCGCCACGATCGTCGCGGTCCGTCGCAAGGTCGGTTCGGACGTCGACATCGACCTGCGACTCAAGTCGACGCCGCCGCCGAAGGATCCCGACATGAACCTGCTCGGTTCGATCGGGCCGCGCATCGTGTTCGCCACCGACCTCGAGATCGCGCGCCGTGTATGCGATCAGCGGATGGTCGCGTTCACCGAGTCCATCCCCGACCACGTGCAGATGTTGTGGAGCGAAGGGGAGTGGACCCTCGGGTCGATCCCGATCGGCAGCACCGGACGCGAATGGGATTCGGCGATCGAAACCGTCGCCCGGCTCTCCGGTATCCTGCACGTGCTGCCGCCCGTCGTCGAACCCGACGAGCTCGATCGCGGTATGCAGGATCCGGGACGCCCGTCGGCGCAACGCTGAAAGGTGGTCGCGACCACCGCGCGTCAGTAGGGTGACGGCCATGACTTCCGCCCGACCCGTCGCGCTCGTGACCGGACCCACTTCGGGAATCGGTGCCGGCTTCGCCCGCACCCTCGCGAGTCGCGGATACGACCTGGTGCTCGTCGCCCGCACACGTCCCGCTCTCGATCGGCTCGCCGACGAACTGCAGCAGCGCTACGGCTCGTCGTCCGAGATCGTCGTCGCCGATCTCGCGACCGTCGAGGGTCGCGACCGAGTGGTCGAGCGCCTCGGCCGCGGGGTCGACATGCTCGTCAACAATGCCGGTTTCGGCACGCACGGCGAGTTCTGGACCGCCGACCCCGCGCTGCTGCAGGCCCAGCTCGACGTCAACGTCACCTCCGTGGTGGCCTTCACCCGTGCCGCGCTGCCCTCGATGATCGAGGCGGGCAGGGGCGACATCGTCAACGTCGCGAGCGTGGCCGGCCTGCTGCCCGGCCGCGGTTCGACCTATTCCGGCAGCAAGGCCTACGTGGTGTCGTTCACCGAGGGACTGGCCGGTGGACTCACCGGTACGGGTGTACGCGTGCAGGCCCTGTGCCCCGGTTTCGTCCGCACCGAGTTCCACCAGCGCGCCGGGATCGACATGTCGTCCACTCCGGACCTGTTGTGGCTCGACGTCGACGAGGTGGTGCGCACCTCCCTCGCCGATCTCGACAAGGGCAAGGTGCGCAGCATCCCCGGGGCGCAGTACAAGGTGCTCGCCACAGCGGGCCGGCTCGTGCCACAGAATCTCGTGCGGAAACTGACCAACACTTTCGGCAACGGTCGCGGCCGCACCTGACCTGCCCCGGAGGGAGCCGGCGGTGATCCCAGGTCACGGTACGGACACACCGACGCGGACACGCCGGGTGCAGTCTTCGGCCCGAAAGTTCGGCTCGGTACATTCTGCCCGTGACGTCTGTGGCTGTGGTGATCTGTGTTGCTGTCGTGATAGCGGTGGTGCTGTGGATGCGAGCAGGTGTGCGTCGCCTCCGGACGCTCCAGCAACGACACCGTGAGAGTCTGCGCCTGCTCGTCCACGAACTCGACGACCGGTACGACCTCGTGCCCGCGCTCATCGCGGCATCGGCGGGTGCCGGCGTCGAGCGCGAGCGCATCCGGCCGGTCGTGGGGGCCCGGTCGCTCGCGATCGGTGTGCGCGATCAGCGCCTCGGCCTCGCCGAACGCGCCGGTGCCGAGAACGCGCTCTCCGCGACGCTGCACGAGCTCATCGGAGGACTCGACGGGGTCTCGCACTGGCCGTTCATCCGGGTCGCCCGTGAACTTCAGCTCCGCGAACAGCGGCTCGCCGGTGCGGTGCGGGTCTACAACGACCTCGGGCGCACACTCAACACGGCGATCGGCCGGTTCCCGACCTCGCTGTTCGCGAAACTCGCCGCGATCGGTCCGGTCGCACTGTTCGAGGCGCCCGCGCCGATGGCCGCACCCGCAACCGGATCCGAGGGCGCGCCCGTCACCGGAACGCCCGTTCGGTCCCAGGCCCCGGCACCCTCCGGCACCGCCGCCGCATAAGCGGCGACTAGGCTCTTTCCCCGACAACGAGCGCGACCGGAACAGGGCCGCGACGACGACCGACGGGTGAGGACACAATGAGTGACCGCGACGAACTGGCAGCACTGGTACGCGAGCTGGCGGTGGTGCACGGCCGTGTGACCCTCTCGTCCGGCAAGGAAGCCGACTACTACGTCGATCTGCGCCGGGCCACCCTGCATCACAAGGCAGGCCCGCTCATCGGCTCGCTGCTGCGTGAACTCGTGTCCGACTGGGACTTCGACGCCGTCGGCGGGCTGACCATGGGTGCCGATCCGGTCGCCCTCGCCGTCATGCACGCCCCGGGTCGTCCCATCGACGCCTTCGTCGTCCGCAAGGCTGCCAAGGCCCACGGCATGCAGCGGCAGATCGAAGGACCGGATGTCACCGGCAAGCGTGTGCTCGTCGTCGAGGACACCACCACCACCGGCAACTCCCCGCTCACCGCCGTCAAGGCGCTGCGCGAAGCCGGCGCGACCGTCGTGGGTGTCGCGACCGTCGTCGACCGCGCGACAGGCGCCGACCAGGTCATCGCCGCCGAGGGAGTCGAGTACCGTTCCCTGCTCGGGCTGGCCGACCTGGGTCTGGCCGACGAGTAGTCGCGTGGCCGCGCGGGTCCGGCAGACCGTCACGCATCTCGCGGACGGACGGGAGCTGATCTACTTCGACGATACCGAGCCGTTCGTCTCGGGTGCCGCGACCCGCGAGCTGCACGACGGGCGCGACCTGCCGTCCGTTGCCGCAGCCTCCGAGCTGCGCCGCGACCCGCTCACCGGAGAGTGGGTGACCTTCGCGGCGCACCGCATGGACCGCACCTTCCTGCCCGCCGTGGCGGACTGCCCGCTGTGCCCGAGCCGTGCGGGTGCGGCCACGGAGATCCCCGCCCCCGGCTACGACGTCGTCGTGTTCGAGAACCGGTTCCCCGCGCTCGGGACGCCGTCCGGCGAGGGAGATCTCGTCGACGGTGAGCCGCTGTGGCCGCGCCGCCCGGCGACCGGTCGTTGCGAGGTCGTCGCATTCACCCCCGAGCACGACGCGCGGTTCGCCGATCTCGCCCTGCCGCGGGCGCGCACCGTCATCGATGCGCTCGCCGCCCGCACGGCCGCCCTGTCGCGCCGGCCGGAGGTGCGCCAGGTCTTCTGCTTCGAGAACCGGGGAGTGGAGATCGGTGTGACACTGCAACATCCACACGGGCAGATCTACGCGTACCCGTTCGTTCCGCCGCGTTCGCAGACCCTGCTGGACCGTTCTCGCGAACACCGTTCCCGCACCGGCAGGTCGCTGCAGCACGACATCCTCGACGCCGAACGACGGGTCGGAGAGCGCATCGTGTGGTCGGGTGAGGCGTGGTCGGCCTACGTTCCCGCCGCGGCACGCTGGCCGGTCGAGGTGCATCTCGTCCCGCACCGCGAGGTGCCGGATCTCGCTGCCCTCGACGACGGCGAACGCGACGAACTGGCCGTCGCCTACCGCGACCTGCTCGGACGGGTGGACCGGTTCTTCCCCGGAGTGGGCCGCGCTCCCTACATCGCGGCGTGGCATCAGGCCCCGACCGGGGCGGAGCTGGGGGAGATGCGCCTGTTCTGCCAGATCTTCTCGTTGCGGCGGGCCCCGGACAAACTGAAGTATCTGGCCGGATCCGAATCCGCGATGGGGGCGTGGATCAGCGACACCACACCCGAGCGGATCGCCTCACGACTGCGTGAGATCGCGACGTGAAGGCCGGGGAAGCCGCCCGAGCGGTGTTCGAAGCGGAGTTCGGATCCGAACCCGAGGGATGCTGGTGTGCACCCGGCCGGGTCAACCTCATCGGCGAACACGTCGACTACGCCGGCGGCCTGTGCCTGCCGATAGCCCTCCCGCAGGTCACCACCGTCGCGATGCGCCGTCGCGCCGACGGCCGGCTCCGCATCCGCAGCTCCGGCTTCGATCCCGTCGACATCGATCTGCGCGACCGGCAGATCGACGGCTGGGCCGCCTATGTCGCCGGAGTCGCCTGGGCACTCGAACCCCCGGGATTCGCCGGTGCCGACATCGCGATCGCCTCCGAGGTGCCGGTCGGGGCGGGTCTCTCGTCGTCCGCCGCGCTCGAGACAGCGGTCGCAGTCGCCCTCGCCGACCTGTGCGGTCTTCCCCTCGACGACGAGGGCCGCGAACGGCTCGCCGAGGCGTGCGTGCGCGCGGAGAACGACTACGCAGGGGCACCCACCGGTGGGCTGGACCAGCGGATCGCCCTGCACGGACGGGCCGGGCACGCCCTCCTGCTCGACTTCGCCGACGGCACCAGCGATCACATCCCGTTCGACGCCGGAAAACAGGGATTGACGGTGCTCGTCGTCGACACCGGAACAGGGCACCGGCTCGCCGACGGCCAGTACGGACAGCGCCGCCGCGAGGTGGAGGACGCCACCAGGCTCCTCGACGTCGGATCGCTGCGCGAGGCCCGGTCGGCGGAACCGATCGCCGACCCGCTCCTGCACCGCCGCGCCCGGCACGTGATCGGTGAGATCTCCCGTGTCCGTCAGGCCGCCGAGTCGCTGCGGGCAGGCCGGATCCGCGATCTCGGACCGCTGCTCGATGCCTCGCATCGCTCCTTGCGGGACGACTTCGAGGTCAGCTGCCTCGAACTCGACACCGCCGTCGACGCGGCCGTCGCCGCCGGGGCTCTCGGTGCCCGGATGGTCGGGGGAGGCTTCGGTGGGTCGGTGATCGCTTTGTGCGAGGACGCGCGTGTCGACGACGTGCGGCAGGCGGTCGCCGATGCCGCGGCGCGCCGCGACCTTCCGGCGCCTGCCTTCCTGCGTGCCAGCGCCTCCGGTGGTGCGCGCCGCTGCTGACCGTCCCCGGTACTGTGCGCGCATGGGTTGGTTCAGTCGCAAGGCCTGGGGTGTCGAGCACGCGGTCTTCGCCGCGGCATCGGCCGCCACCGTCGTCGGTGGAGTCTCGGGGAACGAGACACTGCAGAAGATCGCCAAACCGCTCATCGCACCGGCACTCGCCGTACGGGTGCTGCGCAGATCCCGCGAGAGCGACCGCACCGACACCGCGCTGCTGCTCGCCGGTCTCACCGCCGCCACCCTCGGCGACATCGCCATGATCCGTTCGGACGAGGATCGCCGGATCCTTGCCGGTGCGGGATGTTTCGGCGTCATGCAGACGGCCTACTCGGCGATACTCGCCCGGCACGGGGCACGTCTCTCCACGCCTGTCGCGGTGCAGCGCGCCGGAGCGCTCGCCGGCGCGGCCGGTCTGCTCGCCGCCCGCAACCAGTCCGTGGCGGCGCCGCTGACCGGATACGGTGCGCTGCTCGCCACCACTGCGACCCTCGCCGGCGATCCTGCTCTCGCACCGGGATCGCCCGTCCGTGCGGGTCTGCCGGTGCCGAATTCGGATCGGCGCAGTCTGCTCGGTCTCGGCGGCCTGATCTTCACGCTCTCCGACGGGTCCATCGTGGTACGCCGCACTCTGCTGAAGGACGAGAAGGCCCGCGCGGCTGCGGAAGGGCTCGTCCTGGTCACCTATGTCGCCGCGCAGCTGCTGCTCGTCGAAGGGCTGATCGCGCTGGCCCGTCGCACGCGCTGACGCCCGGCCGCCGCACTCACGGATAGAGCACGATCCGATCCCGGTCGAGGGGATCGACCCACACGCTCACGGTCTCCCCGGGAACGTAGCGGTGCAGGTCGCGGCGATTGACCTCGTAGACGACCGTGCCGCTGTAGGACTCCGAACCCGGCACCGTGAGTTCGAGATCGAGCCGGGTCAACTGACCGGTCGACGTCCGGTCCAGAGGGGTCGCGGAGCGGATGGTGGCCCACCCTTCGTAGCCCTCGCGTTCGATCCTGCGCATGGTCTTCGAACGGCGACCCGCGAACGCCAGGGACAGACCGAGCACGGTGCCGTACAGACAGACGAGGAAGACCACCTGGAAGCCCTCGGTGCCCGGCTCCGAGATCGGCAGGAACAGGTTCAACCACACCGCGAGAACGACGAGATATCCCACGGTGACGAACGCGACGGTGCTGACGATACGACGATTCATGGCTGCTCGGGTCCCAGCCTATCGCCGCGCGTTCCCTGCGGGGTACCACCGTGGTTAGGCTGGCGCCATGTCCGCTCCCCGTGTGGTCGTCACCGGTGCCGCCGCCGGAATCGGCCGCTCCACCGCCCTGCTCTTCGCCCGGCGTGGTTATCGCGTCGGCGCATTCGACATCGACGAGGCAGGTCTCATCAGCCTCGCCGGCGAAAGCGCGCCGATCACGGCGGGACAGCTCGTCACCGGGGTCCTGGACGTGACCGATGCCGACGCCTGGACCCGTGCGCTCGCCGGGTTCTGCGGAGACGGCGGGCTCGACATCCTCGTCAACAATGCCGGCCTCTTGTCGTCCGGCCCGTTCGAGGAGATCCCGGCGAGCCGGCACCGGCAGATCGTCGATGTCAACGTCACCGGAGTCGTCCTCGGATGCCATGCGGCATTCCCGTATCTCCGCGACACCCCCGGCGCGCAGATCGTGAACATGTGCTCGGCTTCGGCGCTCTACGGACAGCCCGATCTCGCCACCTACAGCGCCACCAAGTTCGCCGTGCGGGGCCTGACCGAGGCGCTGGAACTCGAATGGGCGCAGCACGACATCACGGTGACGGCGATGTGGCCGCTGTTCGTCGACACCCACATGGTCGACGGCATGGACATCGGTGCGCGCCGGTCGCTCGGTGTGAATCTCGGCGCCGACGACGTCGCCCGCGCCGTACTCGACGCGACCCGTCCCGGCCGGCGTTCCGGGCGGGTACACCGCCCGGTCGGCCGGCAGGCCACCGTGCTGTCCGCGCTCGCCCAGATCTCGCCCGGATGGGCGAACCGCCTGGTCAACCGCCGCCTGACAGGTCGCTGACGTCGGGTCGATAGAGTGACATCCGCACGTCGTCGGGAAGGGTGTTGCGTGAGAACTCGGATGTGGCCCATCGCAATCGTCGCGGGTGCGGCGCTGGTCGTCGCAGGTTGTGGAGGCTCCGCGGACGACGCGGAGACGGCGTCCGGAACGACGACGACCAGCAGCACGATCTCCTCGACGAGCCTCGCCCCGAGTCCGGTCGAGGAGACGACCACCCCGCCGTCGACCCCCGCACCTTCGTCCACTTCGGCGATCGCATCCGCGGAACCGGCTCCGCTCGTGGACGTCGAATACGAACGCAACGAGTCGTACTATTTCAGCAGTCCCGACGGTGCCTTCCAGTGCGGCATCGTCCGCCTGCCCACCCGCACCGAGGCCGGTTGTGAGGGTCCCACCGATCCGATCCCCCCGCGGCCCGACGACTGCATGGTCAACTGGGGACAGGGCATCCGCGTGCAGGACACCGGTGAAGGTGGCTTCGTGTGTTCCGGAGGGCCGGTCTACCTCTCGCCCGACGGCGTGAGCCCGGTGCTTCCGCCCGGATCGGAGCTGTCGCAGCTCGGCTACACGTGCTCCACCACCGAGGTCGACGTGACCTGCAGCAACGACACCACCGGCCACGGCTTCCGCGTCGCGCCGGATTCGAACGAAACGTTCTGATGGTGACCGACGAGCTCGCGACCCGACCCGAGGAGACAGCCGGACCCACCGAGTGGGGTGAGCATCCGCACGGTGTCGGACCCTGGACGGAGGAGTTCGGTACCGAGCCCCCCGACGACCCGCGGTACGACCCGGAACTGCTCGCCCACGGCGACCGGCGCAACGTCGTCGACGCCTACCGCTACTGGACCCGCGACGCGATCGTGCAGGACATCGACCGGCGGCGACACCCCCTGCACGTCGCCATCGAGAACTTCGCCCACGACGCGAACATCGGCACCGTCGTCCGGACCGCCAACGCGTTCGCCGTGGGCACCGTCCACATCGTCGGCCGACGGCGGTGGAATCGGCGTGGCGCGATGGTCACCGACCGCTACCAGCATCTTCTCCACCACCCCGATGTCGACGCGCTCGTCGCGTGGGCGGCCGAACAGGATCTCACCGTCGTCGCGGTGGACAACACCCCCGGTTCGGTGCGGCTGGAGACGGCGACGCTGCCCGAACGCTGCCTGCTGCTGTTCGGCCAGGAAGGCCCGGGCGTGACCGAACAGGCCCGGGAGGTTGCGTCGATGACCGTGTCGATCGCTCAGTTCGGCTCGACACGGTCCATCAATGCGGGGGTCGCGGCGGGCATCGCGATGCACGCGTGGATCCGCCAGCACGCCGACTTGTCGGGCGCCTGGTAACACCCGGCCCGTATTCCGGGATGAAAGTCGCGGACCGTCGTCGGGGCGGGACGCATGTCGGGCAGGTGGAGGGTGATGAACTCGGGGTCGGGAGAGAGGTCGGCTCGGGCCGCGGCCTCCCAGTGGTCGAATCGCGCCGATGCCGCTGAGGAAGCGGTGGTCTCGCGTCACGTACGTCGTCTCTGGTCGCTTCCGGGCACAGCGCTCGGGGTGGTCGGGTGGCCGGCCGTTCGTCGTGAACGGCTGTTCTTCACCTGGCACTACTGGTGGCAGGCGCATCTGATCGACACGGCCGTCGATGCCGCCGAGCGCGACGCCACCACGCGCCGTCGTCGTCGCGTCGTCCGGCTCGCACGCACCCACCGCATCCGCAACATCACCGGGTGGACGAACAACTACTTCGACGACATGGCGTGGCTCGGCCTGTCGCTCGAACGCGCCGAACGCCATCTGTACGTCGATCACCGCAGCGCGATCGCCACCCTCGTCGACGAACTCGTCGACGCGTGGCAGCCCGACCACGGAGGCGGTATCCCGTGGCGCCGGCACGACAACTTCTTCAACGCCCCCGCGAACGGCCCGGCAGCGCTGCTGCTCGCCCGCACTGGAAAGGTCTACCGCGCCCAGGAGATGGCCGACTGGATCCACGACAGCCTGCTCGATCCCGAGACCGGCCTCGTCTTCGACGGAATCCGCGACGGTGTGCATGAGCGGGCGATCTACAGCTACTGCCAGGGCGTGACGCTCGGCCTCGAGACGGAACTCGCGGTGCAACTCGACGATCCGCGGCACCGCCGGAGAGTCCATGCGCTCGTCGCCGCGGTGGACGACCATCTCACCGAGCGCAGTGTCGTCACCGGCGGGGGAGGAGGCGACGGCGGGCTGTTCAACGGCATCCTGGCTCGTTATCTCGCGATGGTCGCCACCACGCTGCCCGTCGTCGACAGCGAGGACGTGCGTGCCCGCAACGCCGCCGCCCGCATCGTGCTGGCGTCGGCGGAGGCGGCCTGGGAGAACCGCCTGCAGGTCGAGGAACTGCCCGTCTTCGGCCGCGACTGGTCCCGGCAGGCGCGTCTGCCGGGCCTGGGGCGATCGATCGCGCGGTCGACCGGCGGCAGCGTCCGCGAGTCGTCCGTGCCCGAGCGGGACATGTCGGTCCAGCTCGGCGGGTGGATGCTCATGGAAGCGGCCTACGCCGTCGCCGCGTCCCGGTCGTGACGTCTCCCCCCGGCCCCGAAGACGGAAGAAGGTGGATGACGGCCGCTCTGCGGGCCGCGCATCCACCTTTCCGGGTGTGCGAATGGCTGGTGCGAAGGTCTACGGAGTCTCGATGCGCTTGATCGGGGTGGTCGCGGCATCCGCCTCGACGACCGACGGTTCGGCGTTCTTCGCCGCGCGACGCGAGGCCAGCACGCGCTTGCCGACCTCGGTGAAGATGGGGATGACCGAGACGAACACGATCAGCAGGAAGATGATGTCGATGTTGTCGGCGATGAAGCCGATCTGGCCCAGCAGGTAACCGAGCAGGGTCACACCCGCGCCCCACACGATGCCGCCGATGATGTTGTAGGTGATGAACACCCGGTAGGGCATCTTCGCGGCGCCCGCGACGAGCGGGGCGTAGGTACGCACGATCGGCACGAAACGCGCGAGGAAGATCATCGCGGGTCCGTGACGGAGGAAGAACTTGTGGGCCTCGTCGATGTAGGCCTGCTTGAAGAGCTTCGCATCTTCCTTGAAGAGTCTGGTGCCGCCCTTCGCGCCGATGAAGTAGCCGACCTGGTCACCGAGAACCGCGGCGATCGGGATCGTCACCATCAGCACCCACAGCGGGGCGAACGGCTCGACCTCCGTCGACTTCGACGCCGCGATCAGACCGGCGGTGAACAGCAGGGAGTCGCCGGGCAGCAGCGGGAACAGCAGCCCGGACTCGACGAACACCACCACCAGAAGCCCGATGAGCATCCAGGTGCCGAACGAATTGAGCAGATTGACAGGATCCAGAAACCCCGGCAGTAGGGCCAGATTGGTCACGGACTCCGAGGCTTCGAGCACAGTCACGCGGTCCAGGGTACCGGCGGGGGCAACGTCTTCCCGAATTCCGACCCGCCACCCGGGACGGCCCGAGTATCGAACGAACCCGTCACTTGACATACTGCAAGGACAACCCGGGCACCCGCCACATCCCGGTGGTGTGCCGATCGACTCTCATCTGGAGGACAGCCGCTGTGCCTATCGCGACTCCCGAGGTCTACGCCGAGATGCTGGCCCGCGCCAAGGAGCACTCCTTCGCGTTCCCGGCGATCAACTGCACCTCGTCCGAAACGATCAACGCCGCCATCAAGGGCTTCGCGGATGCGGGCAGCGACGGCATCATCCAGTTCTCGACCGGTGGGGCCGAATTCGGCTCGGGCCTGGGTGTCAAGGACATGGTGACGGGCGCTGTCGCCCTTGCCGAGTTCGCGCACGTCGTTGCCGAGAAGTACGACGTGACGATCGCTCTGCACACCGACCACTGCCCCAAGGACAAGCTCGACGGCTTCGTCCGTCCGCTCATCGCCATCTCCCAGGAGCGGGTGAACAACGGACAGAATCCGCTGTTCCAGTCGCACATGTGGGACGGCTCGGCGGTCCCCATCGACGAGAACCTCGAGATCGCACAGGAACTCCTCGCTGCCGCGAAGGCCGCGAAGATCATCCTCGAGATCGAGATCGGTGTCGTCGGCGGTGAAGAGGACGGCGTCGAGAACGCCATCAACGACAAGCTCTACACCTCCGTCGAGGACTTCGAGAAGACCGTCGACGCACTCGGTGCCGGCGACAAGGGTCAGTACCTGCTGGCCGCGACGTTCGGCAACGTCCACGGCGTGTACAAGCCGGGCAACGTCAAGCTCAAGCCGTCCGTGCTCGCCGAGGGTCAGGCCGTCGCGTCGCGCAAGCTCGGTCTCCCCGAGGGCTCGAAGCCGTTCGACCTCGTCTTCCACGGTGGCTCGGGCTCGCTGAAGTCGGAGATCGACGAGTCGCTGAGCTACGGCGTCGTGAAGATGAACGTCGACACCGACACGCAGTACGCGTTCACCCGCCCGATCGCCGGGCACATGTTCACCAACTACGACGGTGTGCTCAAGATCGACGGCGAGGTCGGCAACAAGAAGGTCTACGACCCGCGCAGCTACCTGAAGAAGGCCGAGGCCTCGATGACCCAGCGTGTCATCGAAGCCTGCAACGACCTCAAGTCGGCAGGACGCTCGGTCTCGGCTCGATAGGACCGATCCGACACACGACAGGGGCGCCGACGTTCTCGTCGGCGCCCTTTCGCGATTCCGATCGGTGCGCAGTCCCGTCGTGCCGGGCCGGGCGCGTCGTGCCGGGCCGGGCGCGAACGACGACTGCCGCACGTCCGGGCAGCGCGCCTATTCGCTGCACACCTTCCATTCCTCGCCCACGAGTTCGAGATCGAACGTGCGGTCGGTGACGTCGGACGGGCTGTTCGTCGTGTGCGCGGTGACCTGGGCGATGGCGTTGTTCTCGGTGATCTGGACGCGATCGACGCTCGTCACCACCGGGATCTCGCCCTGTTCCACCGCGAGCCGGTGGATCTCGCGGAAGTCCTCCGGATCGACCGAGGCGTAGAAGTCGGCGAGGCCTCCGCATGTGGACGCCCGCAAGGCGTCGAGGTCCCCTGCCTCGAGCGCTCCGACGAAGGTGTCGATGCTCGCCCGGATCCGGCTCTCGGGCGAGTCGTCCGCGCGCTGCTGCAGGAACACGAACGCCACGGCCGCGACCACGGCCACGACCAGGACGGCTCCACCGGCCGCGACGAGCCGCCGTCCGCGTCTCGTGTCGCGTGCCGGGGGGATGCGTGTGGGGGTGGGCTGGATGGTGACGCGGGCGGGCTCGGGCTGGGCCGGTGGCCTCTCGGTGCGCGGGGGGATTCGCTGGGGCGGTGCCTTGGGGACGTGACTGCGCACCGGGATCTGCACCGTGGGTGCCTCGGCGGGGCCGGGCGCGACGACGGGGAGGGCGACGGTCTCGGCGGCACTCCCGTCGATGCTGCGTGTCTCGGCTTCCTCCTCGACCCGGTTCTCGGCCGTGCCGTCGCTGCGTTCGTCACCGCTCTCGTCACGGTCTTCGTCACCGCTCTCGGTGCTGTGTCCGTCACCGCTCTCGATGTGGGGGACATCGAGGCTCTCGTCCGCACCGGCCGGAGAGGCTGCAGGTTCCCGGCCCGCTGCCCCGCCCTCGGGATCGACGGGACTCGGATCCTGTGCGACGACCTCGTTCGTCGCGACGTCGTCTGCCGCGTCGACGCTGGGGGTCGTCGAAGTCTTCTCGGGTGTCTCTTCGTTCTTCGGGTCCGACAACGTGCTGCACCTCGCTCGACGGCCTGCGGTTACCCGGGGACTCTATCCAGCCTCCGAGCGCGGAGGGCAGAATGGCCCTCATGACGTCTTTCGGTGATCTTCTCGGCCCGCAGCCCACCTTGCTTCCCGGCGACGACGAGGCGGAGTCGGCCCTGCTGAACAACGAGGATCCGGCGAAGGTCGCAGCCGACCATCCCACCGCCTCGATCGCATGGGCCCATCTCGCCGAGGCCGCGCTCGACCGGGGCGAAACCATCCAGGCCTATGCCTACGCGCGCACCGGATATCACCGCGGTCTCGACCAGTTGCGCCGCAACGGATGGAAGGGTTTCGGTCCCGTCCCCTACAGCCACGAACCCAACCGCGGTTTCCTGCGCTGCGTCGCTGTGCTCGCCCGCGCCGCGAAACTGATCGGTGAGGCGGACGAGCACGCCCGCTGCCTCGACCTGCTCGAGGACTGCGATCCGCGGGCAGCGGAAGCTCTCGGCGTCGAATAGACGCCGCTGAATGTTCGCGGCGAACAGGCGCCGGCCCACCCGTCAGGAGGTTCGTCAGCGCCTGGAGGATTCGGTCGGGCGTCTGCGTTCGTCCGCGCTGCCCATCGTGCAGTGCGCACTCGCGGCGGGACTGGCGTGGTGGGTGGCGAAGGATCTCGTCGGCCACAGCCAGCCCTTCTTCGCGCCGATCGCCGCCGTCGTGTCGCTCGGCCTGTCGCTCGGGGCGCGGATGCGGCGTTCCGTCGAGCTGGTCTGCGGTGTCACCGTCGGTATCGGGGTGGGCGACCTGATCGTCTCCCTGATCGGCAGCGGGCCGTGGCAGATCGCTCTGGTGGTGATGATGGCGATGGGTACCGCCGTGGCGATCAACAGCGGTCCGATCTTCTCGATGCAGGCAGGAAACTCTGCGGTGCTCGTCGCCACCCTCCTGCCGCCGGGCGACGCGGGAGGCGTGGACCGGATGGTCGACGCCCTCGTGGGCGGGCTCATGGGGATCGCCGTCGTCGCGCTCGTTCCCACCCATCCGGTGCGGCGCGCCCGCCGCAACGCTGCCGAGATCCTCGCCACCGCGAGCGAGGTGTTGCGCAAGGTCGAGACCGGTCTCGTCGAGAACAACCCGAAACCGATCGAGGAGGCGCTGCGGCAGGCCCGCGCGACACAGCCTGCGATCGACGCGATGCGATCCCATCTCAAGGGCGGCAGGGAGATCAGCCGGATCTCGCCGCTGTACTGGAACAGCCGAAAGCGTCTGGCGGTGCTGACGGCTGCCGCGGATCCCATCGATCACGCCATGCGCAACATCCGCGTCCTCGCCCGACGTGCGTTGACCCTCGTCCGCGACGACGAGATCCTCGACCCGCGACTGGTGAACCGTTTCGTCGAAGTCGCCGACGCGGTGGACGTCCTCCGGGAGATGGTGCTGGCCGAGCCGGGGGAGCAGCCCGATCAGGCCGAGGCCGCGCGGGTGTTGCGCAGTGTGGCGAAGAAGATGGATCCGGAACTGGTCGCGGATGCAGGTGTCTCGGCGACCGTCGTGTTCGCTCAGATGAGGTCGCTGATCGTCGATCTGCTGCAGACCGCCGGACTCAAGCGGATCTCCGCGATCGCGACTCTTCCTCCCACCGTCGAGCATCCGGCATACGAACCGGAGAACTGACTCCCGATCCGCAACGTCTGCGTGGCTGTTGATACATATGCGCATTCATGCATACGATGTCCGGAGGTTTCGGAGAGGGAGAGCGATGAGTTCGGGTCACGGGCACTCACACGGCGTCGGCCACGGGCACGGCCGGGGCGCAGGCCCCACGCGTGCCGTCATTCGGCGCATGGCTGTCGCACTGGGCATCCTCGCGGCGTTCTTCGTGCTCGAGGTCGTCGTCGGTGTCCTGATCGGATCCCTTGCACTGCTCGCCGACGCCGGCCACATGCTCACCGACATCGTCGGGGTCTCGATGGGCATGGTGGCGCTGATCCTCGCCCGCCGGGGAAGCGCCGCGGCCTCGCGGACCTTCGGCTGGCACCGCGCCGAAGTCCTCACCGCCATGGTCAACGCGGTGCTGCTGCTCGGGGTCGCGGGCTGGGTCTTCTACGAAGCGATCGACCGCATCGGCGACACCCCGGAACTTCCCGGCCTGCCCATGATCGTCACCGCCCTCGCGGGTCTGGCCGCCAACATCGTCGTGATGCTCATGCTCCGATCCGACGCGAAGGACAGTCTCGCGGTGCGCGGCGCCTACATGGAGGTGCTCGCCGATGCCGTCGGATCGGTCGGCGTCCTGATCGCGGGCGCTCTCGTCATGATCTTCGGGTGGAGCCTGGCCGACGTCGTCGTCGGCGTGCTCATCTCCCTGTGGGTCGTGCCGCGCGCCCTGCGACTGGCCGCGGAGTCGCTGCGGATTCTCACCCAGACCTCGCCCGCACATCTCGACGTCGACCTCCTGCGCACCGACCTGCTCGCCCTACCCGGGGTGTGCGGCGTGCACGACCTGCACGTGTGGACGCTCACGACCGGAATGGACGTCGCGACCGTCCACCTCGTCAGTGACCACGACCCGCAGTGGATCCTCGATTCCGCTCGCACGACGCTCTCGTCGCACGGGCTCGAACACGCCACGGTGCAGGTCGAGTCGACGGTCGACGGCACGCAGTGCGAGAAGGACGTGACGTGGTGATTCCCCCGCCCATCATCACGGCGAGTTCGAGACCGCTGAGAGTGACGACGAGGGTTCAGCGCCGCCTCCAGCGCGTGACGATGATGCACGACCCTCTCGACCCGCGTCCCCTCCCACTGGAAGATGCCGATCTCGGCGGTCGCCAGGGTCGGCCACGGCAGTAGCAGGCGCCGGGCCCATTCGGATGAAATTCCGTCAGCAGCGTGTTCTGCCGGAACGAATAATCCAGCGCTGGAGGCCGGTCGACCAGACCCCTGGAAGCCCCTCGGACGTCGGGACCCCGGACAGATAGTGCTTCAGCTGGATGCCACCGCCGACGAGGTGGTCCCATTGCTCCGGGCACGCGGCCTGTACCGGCACGAACACGAGACCTCGACGCTGCGCGACCACTTCCGGACGGCGGAGCCGATTCGCGACGAGGCCCTGCATGCGGTGAGCTGAGCGCAGCCGAAGCCGCACGGCGACGGCAGGGTCAGTGCAGACGCAACGTCCACCGACCCGGCCGACCGTGCAACCGGACGACGTCCAGCGGCCGCACGTCGACCCGCCAGAACGCGGTCGCCGGAGCGTCGAGAGCACACACCGTCGCGGCCCGGACCACCGAGGGGTGTGTCACCGCTGCGACGCGTTCGTAACCGTCGTCCTGTGCTGCCAGCCAGTCGTAGACCCGGCCGAGCAGGTCTTCGACGGATTCGCCGCCGTGCGGTGCCGTTGCCGGATCGGTCAGCCACGCCGCCAACTCGCTCTCGGGTACGTCGTCCATCGCAGTTCCGGCCCACGTGCCGTAGTCGAGCTCGCGTAGAGCGGGTTCGACCTCGGCGGCGAACCCGAAGGCGTGGACGGTGCCGACCGTGCGCCGCTCCGGTGCAGACACCCACCGGTCGACGACCGGTGCGGAGGCGCGGTCGAATTCGCGTCGGCCTCTTTCCGAGATCGGCTCGTCGCGGGGGAATCGGGCTTGCTCCGTCGCAAGCGTGGATGCGTGTGCGAGGAGGAACAATCGAGTCATGGTAGGTATGTCCTTTCCGCTTGACATCGTCGACCGGGCGGTGCGAAGGTTCGTCCGGTAACGATGTGCCGAGGTGTAGGCAATCCGGTGTGAGACCGGAGCGGTCGCGCCACTGTAACCGGAGAACACGAGGTCTCCGGAAGCCAGAAAACTCCCGCGGTACATGACGGAATCGAATGGGACGCGAAATCCCTGGAGGATTGTCATGGCTGTTGCTCATACGCCAGACGAGTCGCTCGGCTCTGCCGCAGTCGCTCTCGCCGCAGTGATCGTGGCGACATTTCTCGTTCTCTATCCGGCCGGATTCGATCGGGGCGCGATCTCGCGCACCGGGATGTTCATGCACGAACTGATGCACGACGGCCGGCACTTGCTCGGTCTTCCGTGCCATTGAGAACGGGGACCACGATGCTTGGAAACCACATCCAGTTGCTGTGCAGGGGCCTGCTCGCCGGCCTTGTTGCGGGTCTGCTCGCACTCGGTGCCCTCTACGCGTCCGTCCTGCACTTCGCGCGTCGTCTCACCGACATGCCGGGCTGGGAGCTCGGATTGTTCGGAGCGGCCGGGGCGTGGCTCGCGATCGAGGCCGTCCCCTTCCTGAAGTACCCGGCGAACCCACCGGCAGTGGGTGATCCCGACACGATCAACGAACCCACCCTGCTGTGGCTCGCCTCGGTCGTCCTCGGACTCGTCGCGATCGTAGTCGCCGTGGCGGTGGCCAAGGCACTCGCCACCCAGGATCTGCACACCGTGCGTATCGCAGGTCCGGCCTTCGCATTCCTCGTCGTGGTGGGCCTCGGCTATCTCGTGCTGCCGAGCGTCGACGAGGTCGGGGAAGGCTTCCCCTCAACGTTGTCGTGGGAATTCCGGGCCGCGTCGTTCGCCGTGCAGCTCGGCCTGTGGGCGGCGCTGGGTGTGGTCCTCGCGTACCTCACCGAACGCGCATCCCGTCGTACGCCGATCGCTGCCTGACGACGTGGGAGCGGGTCTGCTCGTCGCCGGGACCACCTCGGATGCGGGAAAGTCCGTGGTCGTCACCGGGATATGCCGGTCCTTGTCCCGCCGTGGCCTGAAGGTCGCGCCGTTCAAGGCACAGAACATGTCGAACAACTCGATGGTGACGAGTGCCGGCGCCGAGATCGGGCGTGCCCAGTGGGTCCAGGCGGTCGCCGCCCGCGTAGAGCCCGAACCGGCGATGAATCCGGTGCTGCTGAAACCGGGCAGTGACCGCCGGAGCCATGTCGTGGTGCTCGGGCGACCGGCAGGGACCCTCGAGTCCGGTGAATTCGCCGGTGGACGGCGTCATCTCGCAGAATCCGCCTTCGCCGCCTTCGACGACCTGCGGTCCCGGTTCGATGTGGTGGTCTGCGAAGGCGCGGGGAGTGCCGCGGAGATCAACCTGCGCTCCCACGACTACGTGAACATGGGTCTGGCGCGACACGGATCCCTGCCCACCATCGTCGTCGGCGACATCGACCGCGGCGGTGTGTTCGCGTCGATGTACGGCACGCTGGCACTGCTCGATCCTGCCGACCAGCAGTTGATCCGCGGCTTCGTGATCAACAAGTTCCGGGGAGAGGTCTCGCTCCTGAAACCCGGACTGGATTCGCTCGAACAACTCACCGGCCGCCCGGCACTGGGCGTGCTGCCCTGGCAACGCGATCTGTGGCTCGACTCCGAGGATTCGCTCGCCCTCACCTCCCGTCCCGCGCACGACGGCGACGGCGCTGTGACCATCGGCGTCGTGATGTTGCCGCGCGTCAGCAACTTCACGGACGTCGACGCGTTGTGTCTGGAGCCGGACGTGCGGGTTCGTTTCGTCGACGATCCTCGGGCACTCGTCGGAGCCGATGTGGTGATCGTGCCCGGAACCCGCGCGACCCTGGCGGATCTCGCGTGGCTTCGTTCGCGGGGTCTCGACACCGCGATCGTCGAACACGCGAGCCGGGGATACCCGGTCCTCGGCATCTGCGGGGGGTTCCAGATGCTCGGCACACGCATCGACGACCCGCACGGTGTCGAAGGTGTGGCCGGCGCGAGCGCGACCGGCCTCGGACTGCTCCCGGTGCGAACCACATTCGGCCCCGAGAAGGTTCTGCGATTACCCAGGGGTGCGGCGTTGGATGCGGCTGCCTCCGGATACGAGATCCATCACGGACGCATCACTGTCGACGGCGGCACGGATTTCCTCGGTGGCACCCGTGTGGGTTCGGTGTTCGGCACCATGTGGCACGGCGCCCTCGAAGGGGACGCTCTGCGTCGGGCGTGGCTGCGCGAGGTCGCTGCGGCGATGGACCGCGAGATCCGTACCGGCGAGGTGAGTTTCCCGGCTGCACGCGAATCCCGGATCGAGGCACTCGCCGATCTCGTCGACGAGTACCTCGACATGGATTCCCTGCTCGGCATGCTGTCCGACGAGCGGACCCTGCCGGTGCTGACGGGGACTCTGCGGTGACGGTCCTGATCCTGGGCGGAACCGGTGAAGCACGCGCGCTCGCCGCGGCTCTGGACGACGACGCGATCGAGTTCGAGTCCTCGCTCGCAGGCCGGGTCCGCAACCCGCGCCTGCCCGTCGGCCCGGTGCGCATCGGAGGGTTCGGTGGCGCCGAGGGCCTCGCCCGGTACCTGAACGAGCGCGGCATCCGAGCCGTCGTCGACGCCACCCATCCGTTCGCTGCCGGCATCAGTACGAACGCCGCTGGGGCATGCGCCGCCGCAGACGTGCCGTTGCTGCGTCTGCAGCGACCCGGCTGGCACGACCGGCACGGTCGATGGACATGGGCCGACGACCACCATGCCGCCGCGAATGCCGCCGCGACCGGCCGGCGGATCTTCCTCAGCACGGGACGGCAGACTCTCGACCGCTTCGTCGGACCGCTCGCTGCGCACGACGTGCTCGTCCGCGTCGTGGACCCGCCCGCGATCGAACTGCCACCGGACTGGTCCGTGCTGCTCGGACGCGGCCCCTACGGCAGGGAAGAAGAACGGAGTCTATTGCTCGACAACAGGATCGACACCCTCGTCACGAAGGACTCGGGTGGTGCGCTCACGCGCGGGAAACTCGACGCCGCAGACGAGTTGGGCGTGCGCGTGATCGTCGTGCGCCGGCCTGCCACACCCCGCGGGGTCGCCACGGTGGATTCCGTGGCGACGGCGCGGGACTGGGTTCTCCGGGTCGCGGAGGTCAGACCTGCGGACCTTCGGAGCGCAGATCGTCGACCTTCTTCATGGCCTCCCGCAGCTCACTGAGCCACTGTTCGGAGTGCTGTCCGGCGAGCCGGACGGTCCATTTCAGTGCGTCCGAACGAGACCGTGCCACACCCGCGTCGACGAGGGTGTCGAGAACCTTCCGCTCGGGCTGCCGCAACCGCGTCATCACGGGTACGGCGAGGTGGGTGAACAGGACGGTGCGGTCACCGGCCGTCACTCCCCACGCCACTTTGCGGCCGTAACGGGCTTCGGCCTCGTCGGCGATCCGCATCCGGTCGGCGCGTGTGGTCTCGCGAAATCGAGCGATCCGTCCGTCGATCTCGGTGTCACTCGTGCCGTCGGGCACCTCGAGGGGACCGACGACGACGATCTCTTCCCTGTCGATGTCGATGGCGGGCGGTCCGGAGAACCAGTCCTCGGGAAGTCTGCCGGCGAACCACTCGCCGGCATCGCCCGCGTCGGGCACATCGGCCTGCTGCCAGCCGCCCGGCCGTCCGAATCCGTGGATATGTGAATGTCGCATGATGCCCTCCCAGGGACGCGACCCGAAGTGCGTGTTGCACTGATTACAGTGTTGCACTGCACCGAGGCGCGCGCCACCATGCACCGATCTGCTGCGGATCAGCGACGATTCCGTGGCGTCAGAACACCGGAGGTGACCGGGGGAGCGGTGCGCAGCGGGGCGGCGGAGACGACGACGGGCAGCCACACCGCGGTGGACGCCATCACCGCCCCCCAGCACAGATACAGCCCGACCTGCGGCGTGTGGGGCATGTGGGTGACCAGCCCGGCCTGCGACCAGACGGCGAACAATCCCACCATCGAAGCGAGGCCCGAACCGAGCATCGCGACGGTCGCGGCGCGCCAGCGTCTGCGCACCAGCGCCACGAGGGCTGCCACCACCCCGAACACCAGCACGAACGCGTCGAAGATCCGTACCGGCATGGCGACCGCGGCGGAGTCCCAGCGTGCCAAGGTCGTCAGGGAGGTGACAGAGGTGGCCTGTGGCAGCAGCAGCCCCACGACGAGCAACGCCACGCAGCCCGCCAGGGCCCACGCCCGTGAACGTCCCAGGGTCACCTCGCCGGCGACCCGGTTTCCGATGCGGTCGAGATCGTGACGATATTCCGACAGGTCGTCCATGAAGTACCCCCGGAGCCTGGCGACACCTCGACTCAGTATGCGGCGCGTACCCCGCCGGCGTGCGTGCTTCGGTGAGCCCGGTTTCACCTGCACACGAACGGGCATGCTCGGGGCGTGAGCCGATACGACGCGTACATCTTCGACGTGCAGGGCACCTTGACGGACTTCTACACACCGGTGGCCCGCGCGGTGGAGACGGTCCTCGGTGAGTACGTGGATCCGTCCGCGGTGGGCGATTTCGTGCGGGCCTGGAGACAGGACTACTACGAGCGCATCCTCGAACTCGACCAGTCGGTCGACCATTGGTACCGGGTGCAGGATTCCTATGCCGACGGTCTCGGCGCGGTGTGCGAGCAGTTCGGGATCGACGTCCCCCCGGAGTTCCGCTCCGAGGCGGCACAGGCGTGGCAGCGGCTCGAAGCCTGGCCCGATGTGCGTCCCGGATTGGCGAAGCTCCGCTCCCGGGCCGTGGTCGCCACCCTGTCGAACACCGACATGGCCACGATGGTGAACCTGTTCCGCAACCAGCAGCTCGAGGCCGATGCCATCCTCACGGCCGAGTTGTTCGGCGCGTTCAAGCCCGAGCTGTTCCTCTACGAGCGCACGTGCCGCTATCTCGGCGTCGAGCCCGCCCGGGCGGCGATGGTCGCGTCCCATCCGTACGACCTCCGGGCCGCCCGCGAAGCGGGTCTGAACACCGTCTTCATGTACCGGCCGCTCGAATCCGGTCGCCTCGAGGACGCGGTCGACGACACCTCCGGCGAGTTCGACCATCGCATCGACGACCTGCGGGATATACCGTGACGGCGACGCTCACCAGCGGCAGGTGAGCGCTATGGCCACGGCCGTCGCCAGCGCCCCGGTGCCCACCCTCGCGGCCAGCCGGGCGGTCCGGCCGATGTCGGCCGGTTCCGGGGCACGTCCGTTCCCGAGCGTGCCGCGGTCCTCGACGACCCCCTGGTAGACGTTCGTGCCGCCGAGGCGCAGGCCGAGTGCACCCGCGAACGACGCCTCCACCGGGCCGGCATTCGGGCTCGGATGCTTGTGGGCATCACGACGCCAGGCCGTGACCGCCGCACGCGGATCGTCGCCGAGCGCCGCGGTCAGAACTGCCGTCACGCGCGCGGGAACGAGATTGAGCAGGTCGTCGAATCGCGCCGCTGCCCACCCGAACCGTGCGAGGCGCGGCGTGCGATGGCCGACCCGCGCGTCGAGTGTGTTCGCCGCCCGGTAACCCAGCAGTCCCGCGGGACCGAGCAGAGCGCCCCACCACAGCGGGGCCACCACGGCGTCGGAGGTGTTCTCCGCGACCGATTCGACGGTGGCACGGGCGATGCCGCGCTCGTCCAGTCGTGACGGGTCGCGTCCCACCAGGTGCGTCACCTGGCGGCGTGCGGCAGCAAGATCGCCCTCGCGGAGCTGGGCATCGATCGTCCGCGCCTCGTGGCCGAGCGAGCGTCCACCGAGCACGACCCAGGTCGCGAGGGCCGTGACCGCGATCGACAGCACCGGGCGACGGCGGGTCGCGCGGTCGGCGACGTACCCCACCGCTCCGGCGGAACCCACCAGCACCGAGGTGAACACCACCCCGGCACCGCGGTTGTCGGCATAGAGCCGGTCCTCGGCGGTGCGCGCCAACGTTCCGAAACCGCTCACGGGATGCCACCGCTGCGGATCGCCGAAGACCTGGTCGGCAGCGTAACCGAGCGCCAGCCCGAGGGCCCTCTGCTTCACAGGATCGTTCTCCATGCCTCGACGAGCGCCGCCGTGGTGGCGGCATCGCGCACCGCGATGCGCACCCACCCGTCACCGAGACCGGGGAAGGTGTCGCCGCGACGCAGCGCGAAACCCTTCTCCCGCAGCTTGTCCCGAGTCCCTTCGGATACCTCCGCCAACACGAACGGGGCCGTAGCGGACGGGACCACGTGGATTCCGAGACCGGAGAGAGCGTCGACGAGAACCGCCCTGTCGGCGGTGATCTCCCGGGCGATCACGGCAGTCTCGCATGCCGCTTCGTCGGACGCGCACGCGATCATCGCAGCCGCGGCGGGAGTCGACACCGACCAGGGTGGTTGCTGCGCAGCGAGATCCGTGATCACCTCAGGGTCGCCGACGACATACCCGGCGCGCAGACCCGGGATCGCCCAGGTCTTGGTGAGCGACCGCAGCACCACGAGCCTCGGAACGCACCGGCCCGTCAGCGATTCCGTCTCACCGGGCACGGCGTCCATGAACGCCTCGTCGACCACGACGACCCGCCCTGGTCGCACCAGTGCCAGGATGGTGCCGGACGGATGCAGCACCGAGGTGGGGTTGGTGGGATTGCCGACGATCACCAGGTCGGCGTCCTCGGGAACCGCAGCCGGATCGAGGACGAATCCGTCCTCGCGGCGCAGCACCACACGGGTGACACGGTGTCCCGCGGCGAGCAGGGCGGCCTCGGGTTCGGTGAACTGCGGGTGCACCACGACCGGCTTCCGCCACGGGCGTGCCCGGGCGAGCAGGGTGAACGCCTCGGCGCCTCCGGCCGTCGGGAGAACCTCCTCGATGCTGCGGCCGTGACGGGCGGCGAGGGCGGCGCGGGCGTCGCTCGGGTCGGGATAACGATCGAGACGGTCGAGCGAGGAACGCAGGGCGTCGTCGAGCCAGGCCGGTCGCGGTCGGCGCGAGACGTTGACGGCCAGGTCGACCAGCCCTTCGGTCGCGTCGCGGTCGCCATGATGGTGCAGGTCGGGTTCGGGTGTTCGACGATGTGCCGGTGCGGAGGTGGGTTCGGGCGCGGGTTCCGCTGCCCGTGCGGCGTCCGCGAATCGTCGTGCGAGTTCGGGATGTCCGGCCCAGTGCGTGTGCAGATACGACGCGTGCACGGTCGCGGTCGCGACGCCGTCCGGCCGGCCGTCGAGCAGCCACGCCGGGGACGAGCCGGAATCGATCACGGTGCGGTGGAATTCGTGTCCGGTCACACGGCTGCCTGCAGGAGCGAGGAGAGTGTCCTGCGGGGCGATCGCCGTGCGGTAGCCGAGTGTCAGGCGCGGTGTCATCCGCGCCGAGGCGTCGAGCGCGCCGACCATCTCGTGTCCGTCGACGTCGCGCCCGAGATAGAGCAGACCGGCACATTCGGCGACGGTCGGAAGCCCCGCCGCGATCGCGTCGCGCAGGTGTGCGCGCAGAGGCGCGTTCGCGGCGAGGTCGGCGGCATGCAGCTCGGGGAAACCGCCACCGAGATAGATCCCCGCGGTGCCGGCGGGCAGTCGTTCGTCTCGCAGTGGATCGAACGCCACCGGTCGGCATCCGTGTGCGCGCAGAAGTTCCTCGGTCTCGGTGTACCGGAAGGTGAAGGCCCGGCCACCGGCGACGGCGATCACCGGACCGTCCTCCGCGGAGGATCCCGGATCCCACGCCGTGGCCGGGAGATCCGGCGCCGCCGAGGCGATACCGACGATCTCGGCGAGATCGATGCGTTCGGCGATCTGCGCCGCGAGCCGATCGACCTGTGCTGTCGCCTCGCCGCGCTCCTCGGCCGGAACGAGTCCGAGATGCCGCGAGGGGACGGTGATACCGTCGTCGCGCCCGACGACTCCGAGGACCGGGATGCCGGTCGGTTCGAGAGCGCGGACGACCTCGTCCGAATGTCGCCGGGATCCGGCCTTGTTCAGGATCACACCGGCGATCCGTGTGCCGCGGTCGTAGGACGCCATGCCGTGCGCGATCGCCGCGATCGACCGGGAGGCATGGGAGACGTCGACGACGAGAACCACCGGCGCGGCCAGCAGTGCCGCGACGTGGGCGGTGGACGCGTACCCGTCGGTGCCGGTCATCCCGTCGTACAACCCCATGACGCCTTCGATCACGGCGATGTCCGCCGCGGCGGCGCCGTGCAGGAAGAGGGGAGCGACGAGGTCCTCGCCGACGAGATGCGGGTCGAGGTTACGACCGGGCCGGCCCGTGGCGAGCGAGTGGTATCCGGGATCGATGTAGTCGGGACCGATCTTGTGGCCCGACACGATGTGTCCGGCCCCTCGCAGAGCGGCCATGAGACCGGTGGCGACAGTCGTCTTGCCGTGCCCGGACGCGGGTGCGGCGACGACCACACGTGGAACTCTCACCACTCGATCCCTCGCTGACCCTTCTGTCCCGCATCCATCGGATGCTTGATCTTCGTCATCTCCGTCACGAGGTCGGCGACCTCGACGAGCTTCGGATGGGCCCGGCGGCCCGTGATCATCACGTGCTGGCGCCCCGGCCGTGAAGTGAGGGTCTCGACGACCTCGTCGATGTCGATCCAACCCCATCCGATGGGATAGGTGAACTCGTCCAGCACGTACAACCCGTGCTGTTCCGCAGCGAGACGTCGCTGGATCTCGCGCCATCCGGCGAGCGCATCCGCCGCGTGATCCTCCTCGGTGCCCTCCTTCCGCGACCACGACCAGCCCGACCCCATCTTGTGCCACTCGATGGGACCGCCGGTACCCCGCTCGTCGTGCAGGCGGGCGAGAGTCTCGAAGGCCGTCTGTTCACCGAGGCGCCACTTGGCGGACTTGACGAACTGGAAGACCGCGACCGACCATCCCTGGTTCCACCCGCGCAGAGCGAGGCCGAAAGCAGCTGTCGACTTACCTTTTCCGTCACCGGTGTTGACCATCAACAGGGGCCGGTTACGACGCTGGCGGGTGGTGAGACCGTCGGCGGGCACGACGGTAGGTTGTCCCTGGGGCATCAGGCAGCCCTTTCCCTGACGATTCCGGCGAGTGCGTCGGCGTCCACCTCACCGACGGGTACGTACTCGGCACCGAGGCGTTCGGCCAGACGGGCCGCGAGACCCATCCGGAACCGGCCGGTCTCGGAGTCCACGACCACCGAGGAGATGCCTTGCGCGGCAATGATGTCTGCAGCATCGAGGGATCGCGTGACAGCGTGAGGCCCCGCGGTCGCGCGGCCATCGGTGACCACGACGAGCAGTGCCCGCCGTTCCGGGTCGCGCAGCGCGTGTTTCCGGATGGTGCTCGCAGCCTCGAGCAGTCCCTCTGCGAGCGGTGTACGTCCGCCCGCCGGAAGTTCCTGCAACCGGGCGGCCGCGACGTCGACCGAACCGGTCGGCGGAAGTACGAGGGTGGCGCCGGTGCCGCGGAACGTCACGAGACCGACGGTGTCGCGGCGGCGGTAGGCGTCGAGCAGCAGGGACAGGACTGCCGTCTTGACCTGGATCATCCGATTGCGTGCCGCCATCGATCCGGAGGCGTCGACGCACAGCAGCACCAGATTGGCCTCGCGGCCCTCGATGATCTTGCGGCGCAGCTGCCATCCGTCCTTGTCGGTGACGACCGTGGCACGAATCGACGCGGGCAGGTGGACGGGACCGGAATCGCCGCGCCGGCTTCCCACGGCGCGGCCGATCGTGGTGACCGCCCGCGACCGGCGACCGGCCGCCCCGCGCCCGACCCGGTCGATGGAGAACACCTCGGTGCGATACGGATCCGACGCCGCCGACAGCGTGGTGGACGACCGGCCGGCCGAGTCGGAGGCCACGTCGCCCGCAGTCTCGCCGGGTGCGCTCTCCCCGCCACCGGGATCGTCGTCGGGGCCGGGATCGGGATCAGGGTCGGTGTCGTCCTCGCCCAGCAACTCGTCGAGCAGGTCGTCGCTGCTGGTGGGCGCATCGAAGGGATTGCGCCGCCGCCGGTGCGGCAGTGCCAGCCGCGCCGCTGCCGCGATGTCCTCGCGTGTCACTTCGGTGCGCCCGTACCACGCGGCGTGCGCGATCGCGGTGCGAGCGGTGACGAGGTCGGCACGCATGCCGTCCACGTCGAAGGCCGCGCACACCTCGGCGATCGAGACCAGTGCGTCGTCGCTCAGCACGACCTGCGGGACGAGTTCGCGCGCGGCGACGATGCCCCGCGACCATTCGGCGTCCCGATCCGCCCAGCGGGCGGCGAATCCGGCGGGATCGGCGTCGAAGGCCATGCGTCGCCGTACGATCTCGGCACGCACCCGCGGGTCGCGGGGCGCGGCCACGTCGACGGCGAGTCCGAAGCGGTCGAGAAGTTGCGGACGCAGTTCGCCTTCTTCGGGATTCATCGTTCCGACCAGCACGAACCGGGAAGCGTGTGCGACGGACACACCGTCACGTTCGACGGTCGAACGGCCCATCGCGGCGGCGTCGAGCAGCAGATCCACGAGGTGGTCGTGCAGGAGGTTGACCTCGTCGACGTACAGCACACCCCGATGGGCGAGGGCCAGGAGACCGGGTTCGTATTCGGCCCTGCGTTCGGACAGCGCTTTTCCGAGATGCAGCGAGCCGGTGACACGATCCTCCGCCGCACCGACGGGTAGTTCCACGAGCCGCACCGGCCGGATGTGCGCGGCCGCATCGGCCGGATGAGGGCCGTCCGGACAGGACGGATCGGGTGCGGTCGGATCGCACGAGAATCGGCACCCCTCCACGACGGTGACCGGCGGCAACAGTGCGGCGTGGGCACGCACCGTCGTCGATTTCGCGGTGCCCTTCTCGCCGCGTACCAGCACACCGCCTATCGACGGCGACACCGCACACAGGGTCAGGGCCAGCGCGAGGTCGTCGGAACCGACCACCGCGCCGAACGGATACACGTGCACTCCAACCTCCACAGGCTCCCGCTGGGATGTTCTCCGGGGCAAGCTGTTCGAAGGCCGGTATTCGGACTTCCCGGTCGGACGCCGTGCGATCGCCTTCCCGGACCGTGTGGTCCAGTGGCTGCGCGTATGCGCGTGATCGACGACTCCCGGGTCACCGCAGCGGGCCTGTGCCGGATTCTCACCGGCTTCCCGATTATCCCCGTGAGGGGCACCTTCGATTGCCTTGCTGCGGCCGAGTCTAACCCCAACCCGTGGGCTAGGGTTCACCGCCATGGGTTCACGCATCACCGTCGTCGGTATCGGAGCGGACGGGTGGCCGGGTGTGCCGTCGCTCATCCGGGAACGAATACTCGCCGCCGACGTTCTGGTCGGCGGCCGGCGGCACCTCGGCCTGGTACCTGCCGGCCGTGCGATGCGCGAGCCGTGGCCGTCGCCGCTGCTGCCGGGCCTCGACGATCTCCTCGAGCGGCACGCAGGCAGGGATGTCGTCGCCCTCGCGTCGGGCGATCCGCTGGTCTCCGGGATCGGTACCACCCTGATCCGTCGACTGGGCCGCGACGCCGTGCGGGTGATCCCCGCCGTGTCCTCGGTGGCGCTCGCCCGCGCCCGCATGGGCTGGTCTGCGGAGGAATGCGAGACGGTGACCGTGGTGGGACGCGAGATCGACTCGCTGCGACGGTTTCTCACCCGCGGGCGGCGGCTCGTCGTCCTCGTCGACGGAGGGCGGGTGCCGGACGTCGCGGCGCTGCTCGCCGAGGGGGGATTCGGCCGGTCGCGGACGACGGTGTTCTCGAATCTCGGGGAGGATGCAGAATCCCGGATCGATTCGACAGCAGACGATCTCGTGAACGCATTGGTTCCGTCGTTGAGTCTGCTGTGCATCGAGGTCGACGGTTCCGCAGGGTTGTCGGCAGTGCCCGGTCTCGCCGACGAGCTGTTCGAGCACGACGGCCAGCTCAGCAAGCGGACCGTGCGCCTCGCCGCGGTATGTGCCCTCGCGCCGCGTCCGGGGGAGCTGCTGTGGGACGTCGGTGCCGGTGCCGGTTCCGTCGGAATCGAATGGGCGCGCACGCATCCCCGTTGCCGCACGATCTCGGTCGAGGGCAACGCCGGTCGCGCCGACGCGATCGAGCGCAATGCCGCCGCGCTGGGGGTGCCGTCCACCGTGCGCGTCGTGCGCGGACCCGCCCCCGCTGCACTCGCCGGTCTCGAAGCGCCCGACGCGATCTTCGTCGGTGGGGGAGGAAGCCGTGACGGCGTGCTCGGCACATGCTGGGACGCACTGTCTCCCGGCGGAAGGCTCGTCGCGCACGCGGTGACCCTGGAGACCGAGGCCGTCCTGGTGCGGTGGTGGAAGATGCACGGCGGTGAACTCGTGCGCCTGTCCGTCGAACACGCAGATCCGATCGGAACATTCACCGGGTGGCGCGCGCAACGACCCGTGGTGCAATGGAGTGCAGTGAAAGGTGAACGATGACCGTCCATTTCGTCGGGTCCGGACCTGGAGCGGCCGACCTGCTCACGCTGCGAGCGGTGAACCTGCTCCGCGAGGTCCCGGTGGTTCTGTACGCCGGTACCTATCTCGATGTCGAGACCCTCTCGCACTGCCGTGACGACGCCGAACTGATCGACACGCAACATCTGGACCTCGACGAGATCACCGCCCACCTCGTCGACGCACACCGGCGCGGGCTCGATGCGGTGCGGCTGTGTTCCGGCGACCCGTCGCTGTACTCCGCGCTCACCGAACAGACGCGACGACTCGACGCCGCAGGTGTGCCCTGGGACGTCACACCCGGTGTTCCGGCCTACGCTGCGGCGGCGGCGGCGCTCGGTACCGAACTGACCGTTCCCGAACTCGTGCAGACGGTCGTGCTGACCCGCACCCAGGCCCGGTCGACGGCGATGCCCGGCACGGAGGCGCTCGCGCGGGTCGCCGGGCTCCGGGCGAGTCTCGTCCTGCACCTGGCGATCACACGCGTCCGGGTTCTCGCCGAGGAACTCACGGTGGAGTACGGCGCCGACTGCCCCGTCGCGGTGGTCGCGTTCGCGTCGCGCCCGGGCCAGGTCGTGCTGCGCGGCACCCTCGCGGACATCGCCGACAGTGTCGAGGCAACGGGACTGAAGCACACCGCTGTGATCGTCGTCGGGCGGGCCCTCGGGGTCCGGGAGCAACCCGATGTCGCCTGCTCGCACCTCTACGACCCCGCCCGCGAACGTCACGGTCTCGGATAACGCTTCACCCTCGCGCGCCGGACCTGTTGACAAGCCGGGGGTGAACACCGTTCACTCGGTCAGGGTGAACAATGTTCACCCTGATGGGCGACAACGGAGATGGGGACATGGCACGAACGACATCGGCGTCGAGCACCACGATCACGACGCTGCTGAGCCTGGCCGGCCTCGTCGCGGCCCTGCAGACCACGCTGGTCATTCCGCTGCTCCCGGACTTCCCCGAGATCCTGGACGCCTCGGCCGGCGCCGCGACCTGGCTGGTCACCATCACGCTGCTGACCGGAGCGGTCGCCACGCCCATCGTCTCCCGCTCCGCCGACATGTTCGGCAAGCGCCGGATGATGGTGCTGTCGCTGGCCATGATGATCGTGGGGTCGCTGATCGCCGCGCTCGGCGGGAGCTACCTCACGGTCCTCATCGGGCGCGCCCTGCAGGGCTTCTCCTCGGCGCTCATCCCCGTCGCCATGGCAGTACTGCGCGACCTGCTGCCCCGCGAGAAGGTCGCCGGCGCGGTGGCGCTGACCAGCGCCACGATGGGCATCGGCGGCGCCCTGGGACTGCCCGCAGCGGGCGTTCTCTACGACACCCTGGGGTGGGCGTCGGTCTTCTACGTCTCGGCGGCCGCCGGTGTGCTCCTCCTCGTCGGCATCCTCGTCACGGTTCCGGCGAGCGCATCCGGTACCCGGGGCCGCTTCGACCTCGTCGGCGCGGTGTTGCTGTCACTCGCGCTGGTGGCGCTGCTCCTCGGCATCTCGAAGGGCCCGGTGTGGGGCTGGTCGAGTCCACAGACCCTGGTGAGCCTGGGGGTGGCCGCCGTCGTCCTCGCGCTCTGGGTGCCCTACGAACTGCGCGTGCCCGTTCCCATGATCGACCTGCGGGTCTCGTCCCACCGGCCCGTTCTGCTCACCAACCTCGCGGGGCTCTTCGTCGGCTTCGCGGCGTACGCGAACACGCTCTCCACTACGCAGCAACTGCAACTCCCCGAGGTCACCGGTTTCGGATTCGGACTCAGCGCAGCGACCGCGGGACTGTGCATGGTTCCGGGCGGACTCACGATGCTCGTCGTCTCTCCGTTGTCGGCCCGCCTGACCGCACGCTTCGGTGGCCGCACCACACTCCTGGCCGCGGGCCTGCTCATGACCGTGGCCTACGGATTCCGGATGGCTTTCGACGACACGGTGGCGCTCATCATCATCGGCAGTGTCCTCGTCAGCATCGGCAACGCGATGGCCTTCGCCACCATGCCGGCACTGATCATGGGAGCCGTCCCGCTTTCCGAGACCGCTGCGGCCAACGGTCTCAACAGCCTGCTCCGGACGATCGGATCATCGGGTATGAGTGCGGTGGTCGCAGCGTTGGTCGCCGGTCTCACCGTCGAGGTGGCCGGGACGGTCTTCCCGTCCCACAGTGCCTTCACGGTGATGTTCGCGATCGCGGGCGTCGCGACGTTCTCCGCTGGCCTGGCAGCCGTGTTCCTTCCCCGGCATCGACCGTCGACGGCGAGCGTCGCGGACGTATCAGTGGAGGCGAAGGCATAAGTGACCGAACGATCCACCCGCGAGGTCATCCTCGACGCCGCCCGGCCGCTGTTCGCCGAGCGGGGCTTCAACGGCACCACCATCAGAGATGTCGCCGAAGCGGCAGGTGTCTCACCGGCGCTCGTGATGAAACTGACCGGCAGCAAGGCCGAACTGTTCCAGGCGGCGGCTCCGGATTCTCCCGGGCTCGCCGAGGCCGTCCGTCACGACGAGCCGGTCGGATACCGGATGGTGCGTGCCGTCGTCGAACGACGGGATTCGGACGACTACGAATTCTGGGCGGTGGCACCCTTCCTGGTTCGTGAGGCAACGGATCCGGCGGTTGCCCGCGCACGCACGAGCGAGCGGGTCGTCGGCCGGATCGCGGCGCTGATCGGCGACCGGTCGGCGGGGACGGCGCGCTCGCAGATGGTCGTCACGCTTCTGCTGGGGCTGGCGGGCAGCCTGAGGACGTTCGGGATGCTGCCACCCGACGTGATTCCCAGCGCGACCCTCATCGAGACCTACGGCCGGCTCGTCCAAGCGGTCGTCGACGATCCCGAACTCTGAACGTCGACCGACCGCTTCGTCCACACGGCACCGGTCGACGTCACCGACGTAGCCGCCGCGCCGACGATGAGCAGGCATCTCATGTCGACGCTCACCGGATCCAGCTTCTCGAGCGTCGTCACCTCGAGAGACTCGCCGGGCCGTCCCACATCGCGCCCGATCACGACGACGGTGTCGGCCGGACGATGTTTCAGCAGTATCGCTTTCGCATCGGCGACCTGCGTGCTGCGCGAGCGCGACGCCGGGTTGTAGACAGCCAGGACGAGGTCGGCCTCGGCGACCGCCGCCAGTCGCTTCTCGATCACGTTCCACGGCTTGAGGCGATCCGACAGGCTCATCACCGCGAAGTCACCACCGATAGGGGCGCCCGCCCGCGCTGCCACGGCCTGCACCGCGGAGACACCCGGCAGGACGCGGATCGGTACGGACGCGTACTTCTCGTCCTGCGCGGCCTCGAAGACCGCCGACGCCATCCCGAACACTCCGGCGTCACCGCCGGAGACCACAGCGACCTTCTCACCGGACAGAGCGAGATCGAGCGCGAATCGCGCGCGGTCCACCTCCACGGTGTTGCCACTCGAATGACGGTGCAGCCCGGTGCGAACCGGAACGCGGTCGACGTACGGTCCGTATCCGACGACGTGATCGACCTGCGTGAGCGCGTCCGCGGCTTCGGACGTCAGCCACTTGTCGTCGGCCGGGCCCAGCCCGACGACGAGCAACTCGTTCGTCACGTCCGCTTCCGGCGGCTCCACCACGACCGGCCGGGAGCGGTCGCCGATCTCGCGGTTCTTCGGCGCACGGTCGCCGGCGGTGAGGATCACCGAGAAGTACGGCACCGTGTCCGCGTCGACCTCGGCGACCGGCAGGATGCGTTGCCGATCCATCGATGCGCGTTCGACGTAGACCGCGTCGTCGAGTCGACCGGACTGGGCGAGCGCCTCCCGGACGGCGGGGAACGTCCTGCCCAGCTTCATGATCGCCGCGCCGTCGGTGTCGGCGAGCCGGCGGGCCAGTTCCGGGGTGGGAAGCGTGCCCGGCAGGATGGTGAGTACGTCGGTGCGGCGGACCATCGGCTCGGCCGCGGCAGCCGCAGCAGCGGACACCGACGTCACACCCGGTACCACCTCCGTCGGGTATCGCGGCGCGAGGCGGTCGTGCAGATACATGTACGAGCCGTAGAACAGCGGATCACCCTCGCACAGCACCACCACGGTGCGGCCCGCGCCGAGATGGACGGCCAGCCGCTCGGCGGACTCGTCGTAGAAGTCGGCGATCGCGCCGTCGTAGCCACCGGGGTGTTCGGTGGCGCCCGTGGTCACCGGATACACCAGCAGTTCCTCGATCACCCCGTGCGGGATCAACCCGGCCGCGATCGATCGGGCGATGGAACGGCCGTGCGTGCCGGAATAGTAGGCGAGCACGTCGGCCTCACCGATCAGCCGGGCCGCCTTGAGCGTGATCAGCTCCGGGTCGCCGGGCCCGAGGCCCACCCCGTAGAGTCTGCCGGGCATCGTCGTCTCGCTCATTCCGCCTCCTGGGCAAGTGCATTGATCGCGGACGACGCCATCGCCGAACCGCCGCGCCGCCCCCGGACCACCAGATGCGGTATCCGCAACGGATGGCCGAGCAGTGCTTCCTTGGATTCGGCGGCACCGATGAACCCCACGGGCACGCCCACGATCGCCGCGGGACGCGGGGCGCCCGCGTCGAGCATCTCGAGCAGATGGAACAGCGCGGTCGGTGCATTGCCGATCGCGACGACCGCCCCATCGAGCCGGTCCGTCCACAACGACACCGCCGCGGCCGCCCGCGTGGTGGCCCAGCGCTCGGCGAGTTCGGGAACGCGCGGATCGGCGAGCAGGCACACCACGTCGTTGCCGGCGGGAAGCCGCGTGCGCGTGACGCCGGAGGCGACCATGTTCGCGTCGGTGAGTATCGGCGCGCCGGCGTTGAGCGCAGCGCGCGCTGCCGGAACGAGATCGGGATGGATCACGAGATCGCGTGCGAGATCGGTCTGTCCGCTCGCGTGGATCATCCGCACGGCGACCTTCTCGGCATTCGTGGGGACCGCGGTCAGATCCGACTCGGCGCGGATCGTCGCGAACGACCGGACGTAGATCTCGGCGCCGTCGGTGACGTAGTCGTACCGGCGGGGCGGCGCGGACACGCGCGGGGGGAGCGGGGGCTGGACGGTCACGGTGAGCTCCTGGCGAGGACAAGAGTGTGCGGGGAGTGCGGTGCGCCGCAGGCGCGTTCGCACCCGGCGACATGAATTCGGGAATCGGTGGTATCTCCGGCGACGATCCGGCGGGCCTCGGCCCGGGTGTCACCCTGGGCGAGGCTACACCCGGGCGCGCCCGTGCACGCGCTCACCCGCTGCCAGGCCGACTCGGCAGTGGTCTCGAAGCCGACTTCCCGCAGGACAACGGGATTCGTTCCGCCCGCGATCACCAGACCACGCCAGGGCGTGACCACGACACCCCGATCGGGCAGGGCGGCCACCATTCCCGGGGTGAGAATCCCGAGCGGAACCAGAACCGACACCGCGTCACCGAGCATTCCGTACGGCATGGTGAAGCCGGCCGGGCGTGGTACGGGATCCCCGCCCCCGAGCTCGGCACCCGCGCGCGGGAGCAGGCGCACGTGCCACACCGATTCCCGTATCTCGACGAAGCGGCGGGCGAGCCGGATCAGGGTCGCCGGCACCTGCGAAAAGGGGACCGACGGGCCCTCGAGCGCGCCGATCGAGATCGTCGCCGTCCCGGCGTCGCGGACGATCGCGGCCAGGTCGCATCGCAAAGCGGCGATATCACCGCGACCGTCGTCGATGCCGAACAGGAACCGTCCCGGCAGATCCGTGAGCGTGGAATCGGCGCACAGCGCGGCGTCGAGCTCGCGGACGAGCGGACGGACGTCGGCGAGACCGCCCTGCAGTCCCGACAGTGGCGAGGCGACGATGTTCCGTACCCGTTCGTGACTCCCGGAGGGCAACAGTCCCGCCGCGATCACCGCTGCCGCCAGGGCAGTCGGCACCGACCCGCACTCGTCGAGTTCGATGCCCCTGAGCTGCAGGTTCCCGCGCGACGTCAGATGCACGTCGCCGTCGGCGAACGCGGTGGACGCCGCGGAGAGCGCGTGCAGAGTGCCGTCGGGGAGTTGCCCGCCGGGTACCCGCACGCGCACCAGCGCACCGTCGGCAGCGATGTGCGGCCGGAGGATTCCGGGACACCGGTCGGGGGGAAGAAGGGGTGGCTGAGCGTCCACGGACGCACATGCTTGCACACCTTCCGGCCGGCGTGCGCTACGCTCGCATCGCCGTGGTGCTCGGGAAGCCGGTGGGAAACCGGCGCGGCCCTCGCCACTGTGAGCGGATAGTTGCTCGCCCTCGTCCGTACCGGTCCGCCGGTTCGGAGGCCACTGGAGTCATCCGGGAAGGTCGGCGCAGCAGCGATGACCCGTCAGCCAGGAGACCGGCCACGGCACGTGAGGTCCACGAGGGTTATGGAGACTGAACATGGCTGTACGCCTGTATTTTCGGGCCGCGTCGTGACGCGCCTGACGTTGTTGTCGACGTCCGACACCGACCTGTTGTCGGCGCGGTCGAGCGGCTCCGAGTGGACGCTCGGTAACCCCTCGCGCCTCGACGTGTCCACCGAACTGCATGCTCTGCTCGACGGATCCGACCTGGTGGTCGTACGGATACTCGGCTCCGCGCGTAGCTGGCAGAACGGGCTCGAGACCGTGCTCGCGGCCGGGGTTCCGGTGGTCGTCCTGGGCGGTGAGCAGACTCCCGACGCCGAGCTCATGGGGCATTCGACCGTACCCATCGGCACCGCCGCCGAAGCGCATCGTTATCTCGCCCACGGTGGTCCGGTGAATCTCGCACAGCTGCACGCATTCCTGTGCGACACCGTGCTGCTCGGCGGTGAAGGCTTCGAACCACCCGCCGAACTGCCCGCGTGGGGCATACTCGACCGACCCGCGGCGCCGGCCGGCGACGACCTGCCCCGTGTGGGCGTGCTGTTCTACCGAGCCCACCACACCAGCGGAAACGTGCAATTCGCACACGACCTCGCCGACGCGATCGACGCCACGGGCAGGGCCCGCGGAGTCGTGATCCACTGCGCCTCGCTGCGCGGTGCGCCGGACGATCTGCTCGCTGCGCTCGGAACCCTCGACGCGCTCGTCGTGACGGTGCTGGCGGCCGGCGGAACCAGACCTGCCACCGTGAGCGCCGGCGGTGAGGACGAGGCATGGGACGTCGGGGATCTCGCGGCACTGGACATCCCGATCCTGCAAGCGCTGTGTCTGACCTGGAGTCGTGACGACTGGGCGGAGTCGGACGACGGTGTGTCGCCGCTGGATTCGGCCACGCAGATCGCGGTCCCCGAGTTCGACGGCCGCATCATCACGGTGCCGTTCTCGTTCAAGGAACTCGACGCCGACGGACTGCCCCGCTACGTCACCGATCCGGAACGGTGCCGACGCGTCGCCGGTATCGCGGTGGCGCACGCACGATTGCGACACGTGCCGCCGCCGCAGCGCCGGATAGCGATCATGCTGTCCGCCTACCCGACCAAACATTCCCGGGTCGGTAACGCCGTCGGTCTCGATACCCCGGTGTCGGCGATCCGCATGCTGCGCGCTCTACGCGATGCCGGATACGACCTCGGCGACGGATTTCCCGGCATGGACGTCGAGGACGACACCGAGGCCGGCAACACCCTCATCCACGCCCTGATCGATGCCGGTGGGCAGGACGAGGAATGGCTCACCGCCGACCAGCTGGCCGGAAACCCGGTGCGAGTGACCACGTCGGACTATCTCGCATGGACCGGTGATCTACCCGTCGAACTCACCGATGCCATCGGCGAGGCGTGGGGACCGGCGCCCGGGTCGCTGTTCGTCGACGGCAGTGGTGACGACAAGGCGATCGTGCTGGCAACCCTGCAGGCCGGCAACGTGGTGCTGATGATCCAGCCGCCCCGCGGATTCGGTGAGAACCCGGTCGCGATCTACCACGATCCCGACATGGCACCGTCGCATCACTATCTCGCCGCCTACAAGTGGGTCGAGCACGGCTTCGGTGCCGACGCCGTGGTGCACCTGGGCAAGCACGGGTCGATGGAGTGGCTGCCCGGAAAGAACGCGGGCCTGTCCGCGGCGTGTGCAACCGACGCCGCGATCGGAAACCTGCCGCTGATCTACCCGTTCCTCGTCAACGACCCGGGTGAGGGAGCGCAGGCCAAGCGCCGCGCCCACGCGACGATCGTCGATCACCTCATCCCGCCCATGGCACGTGCCGAATCGTACGGTGACATCGCACGTCTCGAGCAGTTGCTCGACGAGTATTCGAACATCGCCGCGATGGATCCGGCCAAGCTACCCGCGATCCGCGCGCAGATCTGGACGCTGATCCAGGCCGCGAAACTCGACCACGATCTCGGGCTCGACGACCGCCCGCACGACGCCGAATTCGACGACTTCCTGCTCCACGTCGACGGCTGGCTGTGCGAGGTCAAGGACGCCCAGATCCGGGACGGTCTGCACGTCCTCGGTGCCGCACCGACCGGTGGGGCGCGGGTGAATCTGGTGCTGTCGATCCTGCGTGCCGCGCAGGTGTGGGGAGGCAAGAGCAACGCCGTGCCCGGTCTGCGTACCGCGCTCGGGTTGAAGCCCGACGCCCCGGTGGCCGAGGTCGACAGGGTGGAAGCCCTCGCGCGGTCGCTCGTACAGGCCATGGAGGACGACGACTGGAACGCGAGGTCGTCCGAGCGCGTTGTCGAATCCGTTCTCGGTCATCCCGATTCCGAAGTCGCGCGGGTACTCACCTTCGCTGCCGACGAGGTGGCTCCCCGCCTCGCGGGCACGACGGCCGAGCTCGACGCCGTGCTTCACGCACTCGACGGCGGTTACGTCCCCGCCGGTCCGTCCGGATCACCACTGCGCGGCCTGGTCAACGTGCTGCCGACAGGCCGGAACTTCTACACCGTCGACCCCAAGGCCGTGCCGAGCCGCCTCGCCTACGACACCGGTGTCGCCCTCGCGAACAACCTGATCGAACGGTACGTCACCGACACGGGGGAGTACCCGCGGTCGGTGGGTCTGTCGGTGTGGGGGACGTCCGCGATGCGCACCGCCGGTGACGACATCGCCGAGGTGCTCGCACTCGTCGGCGTGCGACCCGTATGGGACGCCGAGTCGCGCCGGGTCCGCGAACTGACCGTGATTCCGCTCGACGAACTCGGCCGGCCGCGCATCGATGTCACAGTCCGGATCTCCGGTTTCTTCCGTGATGCCTTCCCCCATGTCATCGGCATGCTCGACGATGCGATCCGCATGGTCGCCGCACTCGACGAGCCCGACGACCGGAACTACGTGAAGGCTCACGCCAAGCGTGACGAAGCCGCGCACGGCGACGCCGATCGCGCGGTGCGCCGGATCTTCGGGTCGAAGCCCGGTTCGTACGGTGCGGGCATCCTGCAGCTCATCGACTCCGGCAACTGGCGCACCGACGCCGATCTTGCCGAGGTCTACACCGCCTGGGGTGGATTCGCCTACGGCCGCGGCGTCCACGGGGTCCCGGCCGACGAGGACATGCGTTCGAACTACCGCCGGATCGCGGTGGCCGCGAAGAATACCGACACCCGTGAGCACGACATCGCGGACTCGGACGACTATTTCCAGTACCACGGCGGCATGGTCGCGACGGTGCGTGCGCTCACGGGTACCGACCCGAAGGCGTACATCGGCGATTCCACCACGCCCGACGCGGTCCGCACCCGCTCGCTGGCGGAGGAGACCGCGCGGGTGTTCCGCGCGCGTGTCGTCAACCCGCGCTGGATCGGCGCGATGCGCCGGCACGGGTACAAGGGAGCCTTCGAACTCGCTGCGACCGTGGACTATCTGTTCGGCTACGACGCCACCGCCGGAGTGGTCGAGGACTGGATGTACGAGTCGCTCGCGCAGAACTACGCGCTCGACCGGGAGAACCAGGACTTCCTCCGCGAGGCGAATCCGTGGGCGCTGCGCGGGATCATCGAACGTCTCACCGAGGCGACAGATCGTGGCCTGTGGGCCGAGCCGGATCCCGAGACGGTGAGCCGGTTGCAGCAGGTCTATCTGGAGGTCGAGGGCGATCTCGAGGACCGCGCGTGAGAGTTCGGCTCATCGGTATCGGCCCCGGAGGACCCGACGATCTCACAGTGGCGGCGGTGCGTGCCCTCGAGAGCGTCGATGTCTTCCTCGTGGCCGACAAGAACCGGGGCGTGGACGATCTCGTCGACGTGCGCGAGGACATTCTTCGCCGCCACACCTTCGGTGCGCATCGGGTGATCGTGGTGCCCGACCCACCTCGGGACCGGAATCCGGAGCGCTACGGCGACGAGGTGCGCGACTGGCATGCCGCCCGCGCCGCGGCCTACGAATCCGTTCTGCTCGAACAGGTTCGGGACGACGAGACGGTCGGCTTCCTGGTCTGGGGTGATCCGGGCCTGTACGACAGCACGATTCGCATCGTCGACCGCATCCTCGAGCGAGGCAGAGTGCGACTCGACTACGACGTCCTTCCGGGTGTCAGCAGTGTGCAGATGCTCGCTGCGCGACATCGATTGGTGCTCAACACTGTCGGAAGCTCCATTCTGGTGACCACCGGCCGGCGGCTCGGCACCGGGATCGAGGCCGGAGCCGACAACATCGTCGTCGTGCTCGACGGCGGTCTCGCGTGCTCGGAGCTGCGCGGGCAGTGGAACATCTGGTGGGGTGCGAATCTCGGGACCGATGACGAGGAACTCGTCGCCGGTCCTCTGACGGACGTGCTTCCCTCGATCCGTGCGGCCCGCATCCGCGCGAAAAACGCACGCGGCTGGGTGATGGACACCTACCTGCTGCGACGCTGCTGACCCGCCCCGGCCGGGCGCCGGCGACTACGGTCTGCCGGGTGGGGCGCTGGGTGCCTGAGCGGCGGCGGCGCGGCCGCTCAGGTCCGAGAGGGCCAGTGCGTGGCGTGGTGGACGCTCGAGGAGCATCGTCCGGCTCAGCTGCTGCTGCGGTCCGACGTGGAGGAGTTCGCCCGCTTCCAGCGACGTCCACCCCGGGTCCTCGTCCATCTGTTCGGTGGCCACGACCACGGAGGACTTCGTGGCCAGCGCACCCGACCGGGTACGCACGGTCCCGGAGGCACCGGCGTGCTCGAGATGCCGGCTCCCGCTCGCACCACCCGGCCGACGAGACAGGAACATCAGATCGTGGACGGCGGGATAGCGGAAGGCCCACATCTCGTCGGCGGTGACGAGCACGAAATTCAACGACAGCATGCGCAGGTTGTCCGCGACCCATTCGACAGCCGACCTGATTCCGGCAGTGACGTCACCGCCGTGCTCGTCGACCCGTTCGGTGATCAATGCGAAGAACCGCTCCGAATCGGTGTCGCCGTGCACGAGTTCCCGCCGGTCGCCGAGTTCCGCCTCCAATGCGGGCAGGTCCTCGATCACGCCGTTGTGGGCGAACAACCGGCCGTTCTGCTCGAACGGATGAGTGTTGGCCGGCACGAGATCGCCCGTGGTGGCGTAGCGGATGTGTGCGATGAACGTCCGGGACTCGTGTTCCCGGGCCTCGAGCGCGAACGCCCTGTCCTTGTAGGCCGCGATCGGTTGTTTCTCGACGAGCGGACGGCCGTCGGCGGTGAAACTCCCCAGACCCGTGCCGTCGGGCATGCGGTGGCTCTGCTGCGCGAGGCTGTCCTCGGCGTCGAGGAGCCAGAAGGTGGCGTGTACGCGGTGAGGTGCCGCGGACATCCCGAAGAGTCGGCACATGGCCGTCACCTGCCCGTTTCGAGGCCGGGCGTGCCGGCCTAGTCGTCGTCGGAGCGTTCCACCACGTCCGGAGCGTTCTCGCGGGTGGCCATACCACCGTCGCGACCGTGGTCGACCGGGCCCGGCGGATCCCTGCGGACCTCGTCGTCCTCGTTCTTCGATGTTCCCATTGGTGCCTCCGTAGATGAGATGCCCTGTGACCGGGTATGTACCCCGGTAGCCGCTTCCGCACACGTCAGGGGGCAATTCAGGCGGACGGTCGCGGGATCGTCGACGCTTCCCCGTGGCGGAGCGGCGCAGGAGAGCGTTGACTGTCCGTACGGGCCTACAGGGAGGGAAGGGCACATGGAGATACGCGGCAAGGTATTCGTCGTCACCGGTGGGGGCAACGGGATCGGACGTGACGTCGTCCTCGAACTGCTCGTCCGCGGAGCGCGGGTCGCTGCCGTCGACCTGCGCTCCGAAGCGCTCGACGGCACCCGGGCGCTCGCGGTCGCCTATACCGATCGACTGACCACGCACACCGTCGACGTGTCCGACCGCAGCGCTGTCGAAGCACTGGTCGGCGAGGTGACCGCCGCGCACGGGCATGTCGACGGCATCGCCAACGTCGCCGGCATCATCCAGAAGTTCGTCCCGTTCGCCGAGCTCTCCTACGAGGAGATGACGAAGGTTCTCGACGTCAACTACTGGGGCACCGTGCACCTGTGCAAGGCGTTCCTACCCGCTCTGCTGTCGCGTCCGGAGGCGAGCCTGCTCAACGTCTCCAGTATGGGTGCGTTCGTGCCGGTACCCGGTCAATCGGTCTACGGTGCGAGCAAGGCCGCGGTCAAACTGCTCACCGAAGGTCTCTACGCCGAACTCCGCACCACGAAGGTCGCCGTGACGCTCGTGTTCCCGGGAGCGATCCGCACGGGCATCGCCGAGAACTCCGGGGCCGCGATTCCGGGACGCGACACCGACGGGACCGCCAGGATCACCTCGTCCGCCCAGGCGGCGGGCCGCATCGCCGACGCGATCGAGAAAGGCACCTTCCGCGTGTGCATCGGCAGGGACGCCACCATGCTCGACCTGCTGGCACGGCTCATGCCGCGCCGCAGCATCGATTTCCTGGCGAAGAAGATGGGTTCGCTCGTCGACCGCTGAGCGGACACCCCCGATCCGTCAGAGCGCGCGCATCGGGTGCGGCCGGGGCGACAGGTCCGTGGGAGAGCGGCTCAGCACGATGGGGAGCCACTGCGAGGTCATCACGATCATCACCAGCCACTCGACGATCATCGCCGCTGTCGGCCGGTGCGGGGCGTCGGTGACCATCCCCGACTGCGACCAGTAGGCCAGCAACCCGAAGAAGGACGACAGACCCGAACCGAGCATCGCGAGTGATGCCAGTTTCCACCGCCGCAACCACAACGCCAGCGTGGAGACGACCACACCGAACACCAACGCCAGCCCCACGAAGATCCGCAACGGCACGGCCACCGGGGCAGCGGTACCGAACCAGCTTCCGAGAACCGTCCACGACCACGCCGCCGACGACTGCGGCAACAGCAGGCACACCGTCAGCACGACGACGCAGACAGCGAGCGCCCGTCCACGTCGACCCGGATCGAATTCCCCGGCGATCTTCTTCTCGATTCGTGCGAAGTCGTTCCGATAGGCCGACAGATCCGCGCTCATGCCTCAGCCCTTCCGTTCCGACACATGAGTGGCCATTATGCGCTCGGGGCGGATGTGACCCTGCTCATGTCGGTCACCTGCCATTATGCTCCGTCGCACCCCCCCGGAGGGCACCTCGTCACGACCTCTGCGGTGTGAGGGCCGCGGTCGCCGGGTATCGCACCTACCGACCCGATCGAGGGAGGGAACCGTGTCGGCCCAGGACCAGTACCGCATGCAGCATCCCGGCGAGCAATATCCCGTTCCGCCGCTCGAGGAACAACAGGAAATCGCCCACCCGGGCACGACCGCCGAACTCGTCTCCGCCCCCGACCACGGGGAGCGGACGTACCGGGGGAGTGGTCGGCTCCAGGATCGCCGCGCGCTCGTCACGGGCGGTGATTCCGGCATCGGACGGGCGATCGCCATCGCCTTCGCGAGGGAAGGCGCAGACGTCGTCCTCGCCTATCTCGACGAGGACGAGGACGCGCGGCAGACCGCCGAACTCGTCGAGGAGGCGGGACGGCGAGCGGTGTGCGTTCCGGGCGACGTCCGGGAGGAGGCCTTCTGCCGACAGCTCGTGGACACGACGGTCTCCGAACTCGGAGGCATCGACATCCTGGTCAACAACGCCGCCTATCAGCATCTCGAACCCGGCGGTATCGCCGACATCAGCACCGAACAGTTCGACCGCGTCATGAAGACGAACCTGTACGCACTGTTCTGGTTGTCGAAATTCGCCGTGGCCGAGATGAGGCCCGGCTCGACGATCGTGAACACCACCTCGATCCAGGCTGCGAACCCATCGCCCGGTCTGCTCGACTACGCCACGACGAAGGCCGGCATCGTCGATTTCACCAAGGGGCTCGCATCGGACGTGGCCGATCGCGGTATCCGGGTCAACGCGGTGGCACCCGGGCCGATCTGGACTCCGCTCATCCCCGCGACCATGCCGAAGGACGCGTACGCACAGTTCGGCAAGGACGTTCCGCTCGGGCGCCCCGGGCAACCCGCCGAGCTCGCGCCCGCCTACGTCTTCCTCGCGTCACAGGAGTCGAGCTACATCACCGGAGAGACCATCGCCGTCACGGGCGGCGTTCCGTTCACCTGATGTGATCGGCCGGATTCCGTTCCGGTCTTGTACTGTTCGTAGGCGACGTAGGGAACAACGGTGCGAATCCGTGGCTGTCCCGCAACTGTCACCGAGGAGTGATCCCCCGATTCATGGTCACGGCCCACACGGGTTGGAAGGCCGGGGGTGAGCGTCGATCCGGGAGCCAGGACACCTGCGTCGACCGAAGCAGGACCACGAGGATGGACATGAACAATTCGATACTCACCGCCCGTACGGGGCGGCATTCTGTGTTGCGCGCAGGCGTAGCACTGATCGCGGCAGCGCTGGCTCTCTCCGGCTGCTCGTCGAGCGACGACCCCTCCGGGACGGCCGAAAAGAACACCGCCGCATCGGCCTATCCGCTCACCATCGAGAATTGCGGCAGGACGATCACGATCGACGCACCACCGCAGCGAGCCGTCTCACTCAACCAGGGATCCACCGAGATCCTGCTGTCGCTCGGTCTCGCCGATCGCATGGTGGGCACCGCGACATGGACCGATCCGGTGCGGGAGAATCTCGCCGACGAGAACGCGAAGGTTCCGCGTCTGGCCGACAACAAGCCCTCCTTCGAGGTCGTGCTCGATACCGAGCCCGACTTCGTCTCCGCGTCTTTCGGTGGCACGCTCGGCCCCGGTGGAGTCGCCGAGCCCGTGCAGTTCGAACAACTCGGCGTACCCGCCTATCTGTCGCCGACCGACTGTGACGGCAAGGAGGACAACAGCGTCAATGCCGACGGCAATCGCACCGAACCCCTGACGATGGAGTCGGTGTACAAGGAGATCCGCGAGCTCGCAACGATCTTCGATGTCCGTGAACGAGGGGAGGAGTTCGTCGCCGAACTCGAACGGCGCTACGAGGACGCGTCGGGACAGGTGAACGCGAACGGCGTGTCGCTCGCCTACTGGTTCGCCGACATCGACACGCCGTACGTCGCGGGTTGCTGCGGGTCGTCGGGCATCATCACCGATGCCGTCGGGGCGAAGAACGTCTTCGACGACACCACCAACGAGTGGCCCCAGGTGAGCTGGGAATCGATTCTCGATCGAGATCCGACCGCACTCGTGCTGGCCGATCTGAGCCGGCGCAGCATCACCGGCGACGCGCTCGACAGCAAGATCCAGTTCCTGGAATCGAATCCGGTCACGAAGCGCCTGACCGCGGTGCAGAACCGGCGATACATCGTGGTCAACGGCGCAGACATGAATCCGTCCATCCGCACGATCGATGGAATCGAGAAGGTCGCTGCCGGGCTGCGCGAGTGGAACCTCCACAGCTGATGGCGACATCCACTGCCCGGCGGCCTCTCGAGCGTCGCCGGGCACCGGTGGCCGGTGTCATCATCGCCGCAGGTCTGCTCGCGCTCGCGGTATCGATCGCGGTAACCGTCACCATCGGTCCTGCCGATCTGTCCGTCACCGACGTGTACGCGGTGATCTTCGATCGTCTCGGCCTGGCCGACAGTTCCGTCACCGCGATTCGGGAGGGAATCGTGTGGGAACTGCGTCTCCCTCGCACCTTGCTCGCGGCGGTGTGCGGTGCCGGTCTCGCGGTGTGCGGCGTGATCATGCAGTCGTTGTTACGTAACCCGCTGGCGGATCCGTTCGTGCTCGGTATCTCCTCGGGTGCCTCGACCGGCGCGGTGATGATTGCGGTGCTGGGTATCGGCGGGGGCGCCGTGTCGTTGTCGGGCGGAGCGTTCCTCGGGGCACTCGTCTCCTTCGCACTCGTGTTGCTGTTGGCGACCGGGACAGGGGGCGGGACCTCCCGTGTAGTGCTGGCCGGAGTGGCAGGAACACAACTGTTCTCGGCGCTGACATCGTTCATCGTCATCTCGTCCGCCGACGCGGAACGTACTCGGGGGGTGCTGTTCTGGTTACTCGGTTCCCTGAGCGGAGCCACCTGGACCGACGTCGTGCTCTGCGGAGCGGTCTGCGCCGCCGGAATCGTGGTGTGCCTGGTGAAGGCGTCGTCGCTGGACGCCTTCACATTCGGGTCGTCGACCGCCGCGACCCTCGGGATCGCGGTCGGTCGGACCCGTCTGATGTTCCTCCTGGTGACGGCGTTGATCACCGCCGTCCTGGTCAGTGCAGCAGGGGCGATCGGCTTCGTGGGGCTGGTACTGCCCCACGCGGCGCGGTTCCTGGTGGGTCCGCGGCACAGCCGTCTGGTGCCGGTCACTGCGGTCGTCGGGGCGGTCTTCATGGTGTGGGTCGATGCGGTCGCCCGCACCGTCTTCGCGCCGCAAGAGGTTCCCGTGGGTGTGGTGACCGCACTGATCGGCGTGCCCGCCTTCGCGCTGATCCTCTTCCGTACGAGGAGTACTCCGTGACACTGTCCGCAAAGTCGCTGCGGTGGAGCCGCGGCGGACATCTCGTCGTCGACGACGTGACGATCGATCCCGCGCCCGGGGAGACGATCGGGCTACTCGGACCGAACGGATCGGGCAAGTCGTCGTTGCTCCGCCTGCTGTCCGGAGTCGACCGGCCCGAGTCGGGTGCGGTGACCCTGGACGGCACCGATATTCACAGCCTCGGACGTCGCGTCCTGGCGCGCCGGGTCGCAATGGTCGGGCAGCACGCACACACCGAGGTCGACATCCGGGTACGGGATGTCGTGCGGCTGGGAAGGATTCCGCACGCCGACGTTCTCGGGCGCGACGACGGCGGGAATGCAGCGATCGCACATGCGCTCGAGGTGACCGGGATGACGGAACACGCCGACCGGATGTGGCGATCGATGTCGGGAGGTGAACGTCAGCGCGCACACATCGCTCGGGCCCTCGCGCAGGAGCCCGAAGAACTGCTGCTGGACGAGCCGACCAACCATCTCGACATCCAGCACCAGCTCGACATCCTCGAACGGGTCGCGGCGCTTCCGGTGACGACCTATCTCGCGCTGCACGATCTCAATCTCGCGGCGATGTTCTGCGACCGCGTGGTCGTTCTCGAGAAGGGGCGGGTCGTCGCTCACGGTAGCCCGGCCGACTCGTTGACCGCGGAGATGATCGAACAGGTGTACAACGTGCGCGCCACCGTGACCGACGAGGACGGGACACCGGTCGTCCGTTACCACCGCTGTCACGAGTCGTCCTACGCGTGACGGCAGCGCCGCGCGACATGGTCGTCGGAGCGCACGATCGCCCACCGATGACCATGTCGCGCACAGCCGTTGGTCACGAATGCCGGAATCCCTTGCCGGTACGGTCCCGTGGATCGGATTGCAGTTCCAGGAACTCGGCGCGGATGCGGTCCCACGCCTCGAGGTGTTCCCAGATCGGTTCGGCCGTCAGCTGTTGGGTGTCGGTGAGGAACGGGGTGGGCAGCATGACCGTGAGCATCTGCTCGCCCCGGCCGTTGAACATGCGCAGACCCCACGAGGTGACGGTGTCGTCCCTGCCGATCCTGCGGTACAGCTCGGCACGACTGCAGCGGCGGATCCGGCCGAGTTCCGGCCCACTCGCGGTGTGTTCGCCGATGCACAGATGGAAATGCCACCGGCCGAAATCGACGGTGACGTACCCGTCGTACATCCCGATCTTCTTCGGCGCGTTCGGAGCTGCAACCTCCAGCGCCGAGCCTTCGATGAGCAAGCCGAACCACATGTCGTTCCAGTAGTCCTCGAACAGCAGCCGGACCAGTCGCAGCAGGCTGTCCTCGTCGGTCGGCAGGGGCCAGCGTTGTTCGCGGCCGCCGTCCTCGGTATCGAGGATCTCGGGATCGAATACGACTGTCACGGCATCTCCTCGGAACGAATTTTCGGCGGGCTGGGGAATACGCAGTCACCGCACACTCCGCCGGTGGAGGTGCGGTAGAAGAGGCAGCAACTACGGCGTCGGCCTGTCGCGGGGTCCGTGCTCTCGGCGAGCCGCGGATCGGACAGCGCAGCGTCGACGAGAGGCTGTGCATCCGAACCGATCACCCGGCCGGCGCCGATCAGGGCGGATGCCGCGTTGCCCCACAGCAGGCCGCCTGCCACCACGTCGCGCCACGCACGGACGAGGGGTTCGATCTGGCGGTCGAGGACTTCCGCCACGATGTCGTCGCCGAATCCGGGTTCGGTGATGTGCAGGTGCAGTCCGGCGTCGTTGTGCCACAGGAGTTGTCCGGGATCGAGCCGAATGCATCGTCCGGAGTCGACGACGGAACCGATCGCCACCGACCACACGCGTGCGACGTATCCGAAGAAGAGGGTCGATGCCGCCACGCGCGGTTCGTCGGTGCCCATCCGCGCGGCAGTATCGGCCACCAGAGCGTCGCGGGTCGCGGGGTCGGCCAGATCTGCGGTGGGACGCCATCTGCCGTCGGCAGGGCCGGTACTCACGCGGAAGTACGGGCTCCACACGGCGATTCGCTCGAGAATCCCGATCGCATCAGACACGGTTGCCCTCCGCTTCCAGGTCGAACACCATCCTACGAGGATCGAACCGCATGCGTCCGCGATCGAACGCCGCTCCGATACGGCCGGATTCGGCGAGGGCAGCGGGGGTGCCGCATGTCAGTGTCCGATCTGCGTCGAGCAGCCACATCCGGTCGGACACCCGTAGCGCGAGTTCGAGTTCGTGGGTGGACATCACGACTGCCAGTTTCTGCTCGCGCGCCAGGCGTCCCAGCACGTCGACGAGTTCGACCCGGGACGGAACGTCGAGGAACGAGGTGGGCTCGTCGAGCACCAGCAACGACGGATCCTGGGCGAGCGCCCGGGCGGTGAGACTCCGCTGGCGCTGGCCGTCGGATAATTCGCCGAACTGCCGGGACGCCAGCGACGCAGCTCCCACAGCGTCGAGGGCCCAGTCCACCACAGCCTTGTCCTCGGAGGACAACCGGGCGCCGGCCGGCAGGTGGGGAGTCCGGCCCAGGGCGACGAGTTCGCGCACGGTCAGCAACCCCGGGTCGATGCGGTCGGTGAGGACCACGGAGATGCGGGTCGCGAGATCGGCGGGGCGTACCGTTGCGAGGTCCTCACCGTCGACGAGTACCTGACCGCTCAACGGCGGTTGCAGCCCGCACAGCGTGCGCAACAGAGTCGATTTACCCGCGCCGTTCGGCCCGACCAGCGCGGTCAGTTCACCCCGTCGAGCGACGGCGTTCACCTTCGCCGCGATCTCCGTGACCGTCCTCCCACGGAAGGCACGACGACGGGCGTAGCCGATGGTCAGATCGCGCAGTTCCACGCCGGCGGGGGTCACAGCGCCGCTCCCAGTGCTCCGCGGCGCGAGCGGAGCAGGACGGCGATGACCACGGGTGCCCCCACGATCGCCGTGACGGCGTTGAGGGGGACGACGGTGTAGGCTCCCGGCATCTGGCTCGCGATCCCGCAGATCAGTGCCAGGACGCCGCCGAGAAGCGCCACGCCCGGTAGGAGTACGCGGTGGTCCGATGTGCCGAACGCCATGCGCGTCAAGTGGGGAACGATGAGGCCGAGAAACCCGATGGGGCCACAGAAGGCCGTGGTGGCCCCGGCCAGCAGAGCAGCGGAGATCACCGTCGTCAACCGGACGGTGCGGATGTCGATGCCCATCGAACGGGCATAGCCCTCGCCGAGAAGCAGAGCATTCAAGGCACGCACCGTCAGCAGGGCGACGGCGATCCCGCCGAGTACCACGGGGACGAGGAGCCTCAGGTCCGACCAGGTCGTCGCCGTGAAACTGCCCAGCCCCCACACCAGGAACTGCTGGCTCCGTTGTGGATCCGCGTAGACCAGGAGAACGGATACCACCGCGGTGGTCGCCGACCCCAGCATCACACCGATCAACAGCAGCGTCACCGCGGATTTCACCCACCGCGCCAGCACCACGATCAGCAGGAGCACAGCGGCAGCCCCGAGCGCCGCGGCGACCACCACACCGGCACGGCCGAGGCCGGCCAGCCCGGCGGTGAACCCGCCGGCGCCGCCGCCCCCGGCCACCACCACGACGGCGACACCGAGACTGGCGCCGGAACTCGCACCGAGAATGAACGGGTCGGCAAGAGCGTTGCGGAACAACGTCTGCATCTGCAGACCCGCGATACCGAGAGCGGCGCCGACCGCGAGCGCGGTGACGGTGCGCGGCAGACGCAGGTCGCGAACCACCATGTCCCAGCGGGTATCCCTCGCGGAACCGCCGAACAACACCCGCACGGTCTCGTCGAGCGGGACTGTCACCGACCCCAGGGCCACCGACAGCACCGTCGCGACGGCGACTGCGACCGCGAGAGTCGCGAACACGACGGTGACACGACCCACCCGAGGGGGTACTTCCAGCCGTCGATCGCCCGTGGGCTCGGGTGCCCTCAGCATTGCGGTCATGCCGGCAGTTGCCGATAGAACGTGAACTCGTGGTCGGGTAGAAGATCGGGATGCAGGATCGCGACGAGATCCGCCAGGATCAGATCGGGACGCAGTACGCCGCGCTCGTAGTAGTCGTTGCCGCCGTTCGGTCCGAGTGCCTTGTTCGCGTTCCAGACCCGGCCGGTGTCGACTGCGGCGAGCGATCCGTAGCGTTCGTCATCCGCGAGAGCATCATCGATGGAGGCCCAACTGTTGACCACCAGCCAGGTCGGAGCGTCGGCGGCCTGCGTGACCACGGCTTCGAAGTCGAGGGGAAGCGAGCCGGTGGTCGTCACGTCCTGCCATGGCCAGCGGGCACCGGCATCGCTGAACAACCGGCCCATGTAACTGCCGCCGGAGGACATATACCAGGTGCCCTGCGACATCCCGCCGAGCAACACGGGCACGGTCTCCACGCCCGCGGCCTTCGCCGCGACGTCGAGATACCGGTCGCGGATACCGTCGTAGACCTCGGCGGCCCGGGCCTCCTTGCCCGTGAGCGCAGCCACGACCTTGATCCACTCGGCTCGGCCCAACGGCGATGTCTCGAGCCATTCGGCGTTGGCGACCACGCCGATCCCGGCCTCGCGCAGCTGCGTGTAGGCGGGGTCGTCGGTGCCGCCGGTCATCACCACATCGGGCGCGGCCAGCACGACCGTCTCGGTGTCGATCGTGCCGCCTGCTGCGTATTCGGCGATGTCACCGGACTCGATGCGTTCGATCACGGTGGTGTCGGAGACATACGAACCGTTCGAGACGCCGGTGAGCACATCGAGTTCGTCGAGCGCGGTCACCAATGGCAGATGGGTGGTCGAGCCGGAGTACAGGTTCGTGATCGGCACGGGGATCTGCTGGGCCGTGGTCAGCTCGCCCGACAGTTCCGGGGCAGGTGCACCGCACTTGACGAGTACGTACGACTCCGGCTGTGCGCCCGTGAACGGTTCGGTCACGGTGAGCACCTGATAGCTCTTCTCGTAGGTGATCGAGAAGTTCTCGGCGTCGACGATCTCGGACTTGTCGGGAAAATAGTCGACCGAGGGGTCGAAGTCGGTGATACACCCGTCCGAGGCAGCGTTCTCGGTGTCGGATGGTGCCGTCGAACATCCGGCGAGCAGAAGACTTGCGGAGGTCAGCGCGACAAGAAGCTTCGGAAAGGCTGCGCGTACACGCATGGCGATTACGCCCTCTCTCGGGGAAGTCCGCCCCGGGCAAGGAGGTACGGCGACGTGAGTATCTGGCTCCCGGAGATCGCTCTACCGGTCACAGTGGCGGGACCGCGCCGGAATCACACCGGCTTCCTCGTGCGTCGTCGCAATGACGGGCTGAAATTAGCACACGGCACGAGAAGTCTTCACGGGCCGGTCGTCCTCACCTTCGTCCACCGCTGCGTGTCGGGGTCGAAGGAGACGAGTCCCATCCGCTCGAATTCGTCGAGCCATCCCCGCATCGGCCACCAGCCCCAACGCTGCTGGAACAGTGTGGCATTGACGAGAATGTCGTCGAGATGCTCGACGGGCGGCTTCGACACCGGGTGGTGCTGGTGGAAGGCGTGGGCGCCCCCGACCCATGCCATGGGGACTCCGGCGCGCGCGGCCTTCTGCCCGAAATCGGTGTCTTCCCCGCCGTACCCCCGATACGCGGTGCAGAAGCCGCCGATGCGGTCCCATACGAGTGACCGGGCTGCGAACGAGAGCGACCAGAACAGTTCGTGTGCGTCGTTCAGCACGATCTCGTCGTCGGGTGGGAACGGGCGGGCCGGGTGCGGATCGACGGAGTCGCCGAGCCGGGCGAGGTCGTAGCCGCCGGGTCCTGGCTCGGGCAGGTAGGTGACGGGACCGCAGTGAAGCGCGGCGGGATGGCGCACGGCCGCGTCGATGTACCGCTCGAGCAGGTCGGAGGACGGGATGCAGTCGACGTCGAGGAAGACCAGAAGGTCGGACGACGCCGCACGGGCTCCGAGATTCCGCGCCGCCGCGACCGGCAGGCGCCCGGAGTCGACATCCATCGGCACCACCCGCGCCGGCGACTTCGCAGCAGCGACCACATCGGCGACCTCCGGATCACCCATCGCGACGACGATGTGTTCGTCGGGGGTGCGGGTGCTGTGAGCGAGCCCGTCGAGTTGCCGCCGGAGATGGGTGCTCCGCCCGGCAGCGACGGTGATCACCGCGACCGTCACCGCGACCTCGCGAGGTCGTCCAGAACGGCAGCGGCGCGGGCCGCAGCACCGTCGACCCGCCATCGTTTCCATTCGATCGGGTCGAGACCGCGCGCCCGCTCGATCAGTTCCGGCCAGCGGTCCGGGTCGGGCCACCCATCGAGACCGACTGCCAGGCCGGATCGGTCGAGAGCATGTGCGGTGGCATGTTGCTCGTCGAACGGGCGGGCTTCGGCGATCACCACAGCGGGTCGTGCGGCGGCCGCGATGTCTGCGACGGTGTTCTGTCCCGCATGCCCGATCACGACGTCGGCTGCGGTGAGGGCGGGCCACGGATCGTCGAGCCACGAACCACCGGCGACGCCCACACCGTCCCATATGTACTCGGGGAAGCGAGCCGAGAGCCGTCGCAGGTCGTCGACGGTGATCGACGACCCACCGCTGCCGCTCATCACGAGTACCCTCGGTTTCCCCGAGGACGCCGGGCCGGGCGCCGGTCGGCCGTCGAAACGGCTGATTCCGCCCACGTACGAGGTCTTGCCGGCATAGGCGCGCATCCAGTGCGGGTCGTAGACCTCCTGCGACCACGACGCGATCAGATGGTCGGCGACGCTGTAGGCGAGCGTGTGCGCGGTGTCGGTGCGTTCGCCCGGCATCGCCGACACCACCACCGGGATCCCGTACAGCCGAGCGAGCAGGGTCACCTCGACCGAGACGTCCACCACCAGCAGGCTCGGCCGGGCCTCGGCGATCCATGAGCCGAGGGCGTGCATGCGCTCGCGGAGGCCGTCGTCGTGTGTGGGCGCCCAGTGCAGCACCTCGTGGGCGGTCGGATCGTGCGCGGTGTCGACGGCCAGATCGTCGCGCGGGAGCCGCACGACGTCGTCGAAGTCGTCGGCCGCATCACCGAGCGCTGCCGACGACAGTGCCGTCACCGGGGTTCGCAGATGTGCGCAGATGCTGCTCGCCCGGGTGCGGTGCCCGTGCCCGCGGTGATGGATGTAGTAGCCGATCATGCCGCCCCGGCGAGCTCTCGGTACAGGGAGACGTATGCGTCGACCATCGTGCGCTCCGAGCAGCGCTCCTCGGCGCGGGCGCGAGCGGCCGCCCGTGACAACTCTGCGGCACGCGACACGGCTGCCGCGAGACCGTCGATGTCGTCGGGAGGGACGAGGCATCCGCTCGTCTCGTCGACCACCTCCGGAATCCCGCCGCGGGCGAAGGTGACCACGGGTGTGCCGCACGCGAGGGACTCGGCCACGACGAGCCCGTACGGCTCGTCCCACTGGGGGGTGATCAGTGCTGCTGCCGAAGTGCCCACCGCAGCAGCAAGATCGGGCTGGGAAAGATGGCCGAGATAGGTGACGTCGGGACCGAGGAACGGTTCGACCTGCGAGGAGAAGTACTCGGGATTGCTGATCGGACCCGCGATGCGCAACCGGTAGCCGGCCCGCCGGGCCGCCTCGATCGCGAAGTGTGCGCCCTTCTCCGGCACGATCCGGCCGAACCAGATCAGGTCGTCTCCCCCCGGCCCGACCGGCCATGCGCCGAGGTCGACACCGTTGGGCACCACCGCCACCGGGCCTGGTGTCGCATGCTCCCACGCCGCAGCGGTGTGCCGGCTGACCGCGACGAACGTTCCGGGGCACCCGCCCGGCGCGGCCATCGCCGACTCGAGCCAGGGTGTCGGTGGGGTGTGCAGCGTGCACAACAGCGGGGTACGCAGCGTGCGGGCCATCGCGATCGGCAGATAGTGCAGGCTGTGGTTGTGCACCACGTCGAAGGCGTCTGCGGACCGTCCCGCGAGGTCGAGCATCAGCGACAGGTAGGCGTGGTGGTCGCCGACGAAACCGTCTGCCGGCGGCATCGACACGTCGTTCCGGGCGAGTTCGCTGACCTCGAAGGAGGGAACTTCGAGGAATTCGGCCGGAAGTGCAGGGTCGGAGCCCGGGGCGGCGAAGAGTGTCACCTCGTGCCCGTCCTTGCCGAGTGCGTGCGCGAGATGCCACACGTGTGCTTCGAGCCCGCCGGCGAAGGGCTGGCGGATCGGATACCGATTGGAGGCGATGAGTGCTACTCGCAGAGCTTTCGGTTTCATGATCCGTTCCGGCCCCCCATTGCGCGTAGATAGATGTCGCGGTGGGCGCGGGCGAGCGCGCGACGCTCGTCCATGCGCTGCGACCAGCCGGCTCGTGGAAAGTTCCTGCTCTCGTGCAACTCCCGTATGCGGCGTGCGAGAGAGCCGGCGTCGAAGGTGTTCTCGTCGAAGGTGTACACCCCGCACGGGCGCTGTTCACCGTAGAAGCCGCAACTCGGCGCGACGACTGCGGTGCCGAGGTCGAAGCACGCCTCGAGCCAGCCCGAATGGGTGCCGAACCGATAGGGCAGCACCGACACCGACAGATCCGAGAGGTACTGCCACAGTTCGTTGTCCGAGAAATAGGGATGGACGCGCACGTCCACCTGCGGCTGCTCGCCGTACTGCAGGATGCGGGATCCCGCATCCGGGTTGTACCAGTACGCATCGTCGGGATCGAAGATCTCGTCGTGCACGTCGATCTGCAGGATCGCGTCGGGGAGGGACTGCACCGTCTCGGCGAGCGTGTCCAGCACGGGGAACAGATCCATATTCGCCCGCAGGCTCTTCGCATGGACCCCGACGACGAACGGTCCCTCGTCGCGCCGCGGTCGTTCGAGCCAGTGCCGCTCGACGACGTGCGGGTGCGGCAGGACCGTCGTCTCCCGTCCCCAGCGCCGGCGGATCTGCTCGGCGGCGCCCCGTGTGAGCGTGATCAGTTCGTCCGCCGCGGGAACCACCACGTCGAGTTGCTTGTGATGCTCGCCGGGCGTGCGGTGGTGCGGATTACGCAGATCGTGCACCGTGTACACGAGCGGCTTGTCGTGCTCGCCGAGTTCGGCGACGACATCCTGCAGTTGTTCCGCACCGATCGCGTCGAAGCCGAAATGGATGTGGAAGACGTCGAATTCCTTGTGGTGGTGGCTCACCCAGCCGCTCTCGAGCATCAACGGCGGCCACCAGCCCCCGGGCACCGTGCGACCGTCGGCGGGGACCGGGTCGGTCAACCGGATCACGTCGTCGCCTGCCGGGCACGCGAGGTGCCGGACGTAGACGTGCGACGCGGGTACCGACGCGACTCGAATCACCACAGCGGACTCTCTTCTCACTCGAGACACTCGGCATACGCACCGGAAGGCCGGGGTGTGCTCCCCGGCCGGCATCGGACTGCATCCGCATACCCGGGGTACAGGCTGTTCACACGTGGATGCCCGCCACCCCTGATCTTCACTAGGGTGGCTGCAGGTAACGACCATCGAACGAAGGGATTCGGTATGGGTGTCAGCTTGGCCAAGGGCGGCAACGTTTCGCTGTCGAAGGAGGCGCCGAACCTGACAGCCGTGACCGTGGGGCTCGGCTGGGACGTGCGAGCCACCACGGGTGCGGATTTCGACCTCGATGCCAGTGCTCTGTTGACGGCCGAGAACGGCAAGGTTCTGTCCGACCAGCACTTCGTCTTCTACAACAACCTGCGTTCTCCGGACGGGTCCGTCGAGCACACCGGCGACAATCTCACCGGTGAAGGTGAGGGTGACGACGAGACCGTGAACGTCGACCTGGTGGCGGTGCCGCCGGAGGTGAAGTCGATCGTCTTCCCGGTGTCGATCCACGACGCCGACGCGCGCGGCCAGTCGTTCGGTCAGGTGCGCAACGCGTTCATCCGCGTCGTCGATCGCGCCGACGGTCGCGAGCTCGCACGCTACGACCTCACCGAGGATGCGTCCACCGAGACCGCGATGGTCTTCGGTGAGCTGTACCGGCACAACGGTGAGTGGAAGTTCCGCGCCATCGGCCAGGGCTACGCCTCGGGTCTGGCCGGGATCGCTCGCGATTACGGGGTGAACATCGGCTGAGTCGAAGTTCGCAAGGTCGGCGTAAAGCTCGCAGCCCCGGTGACCGGTCACCCGGGCTGCGAGCTTTACCTACGGTCTGCGAGCTTCAGCGGACGAGTTTCCACTTCTTCTCGTGCCGGTAGAAGGTCGAGCGCTTGAGGGCACGCGGGCCGGTCACGCCGTCGCGGGTGACGATCGCGGCCGGGGAACCCAATTGCATCGCCCGGCCGGTCAGCCACTTGTAGCCACCGAACCAGCGCGGCCGGTCGATCGCGGCGCGCAACCCGGGCATCGCCGGGGTGGGCTCGACCCGCACGCCGGGGACGGTGCCGGAGAACAACCGGGTGTCGTCGACGTAGGCCTCCCCGACGAGTGCGTGGTCGTCGTCGTTCTCACCGCACAGCAGCGCCCGGCCGACGAGCGCGATGCCCGCGTCGTCGCGGATGAGCGGGAGCGGCTTCGCCACGCCCTGGAGCGCGACCGTGGCGGCCTTCGAACCGGTCCGCAATCCGTACGCCTCGGTGGCGGGGGTGCGCTTCTCCGGAACGTACGCGATCTCGAGATCGAGACGTTCGGTCCGCATGAGCCGCGTGACGGTCGCGGCGAAAGCGGCGTCGTCTCCGACCACCACCAGACGTGGATCCTCCACCGACTCGAGATGGGCGAAGACGTCCTCGAAGTCCTCCTTCTCGGGGAGGGCAGGCGCAGAAAGTGCGGTCACCGGGGTCAGCGCCAACGGCAATGGCACGTCACCGCATCTGAGCACTACCGGGGTCAACGGATCTCCTCGAGGGGTCGGGTCGTCGGGCTCTCGGTGCGTCCACTGTAGTGCGAAGAGGATCGGGGAGGGCGCCGGCGACCCGCCGCCGCGTGGCGCAGCTCCCGCTCGGTCTGCCGGACCGTCACCCGCACTCGCCGGGCGGTGCACTACACTGTGGTCCCGGCTGCTGCCCGTTCGGGCAGGACCCTGCAGGCGAGACCGCCCGCACGTAGACACCTGCCTGAGGAGAGCGCGACATGCCGGCAATCGTCCTGATCGGAGCCCAGTGGGGCGACGAGGGCAAGGGCAAAGCTACCGATCTACTCGGCGGACGTCTCCAGTGGGTCGTGCGCTATCAGGGTGGCAACAACGCGGGTCACACCGTGGTGCTGCCGAACGGCGACAAGTTCGCTCTGCACCTGATCCCCTCGGGCATCCTCACCCCCGGAGTCAACAACGTCATCGGCAACGGTGTGGTCGTCGATCCGGGTGTGCTGCTCACCGAGCTCGACGGTCTCGAGAAGCGCGACGTGGACACCACCCGTCTGCTGCTCTCGGCCGACGCGCACCTGATCATGCCGTACCACGTGGCCATCGACAAGGTCACGGAGCGCTTCCTCGGCAAGAAGAAGATCGGCACCACCGGCCGCGGTATCGGCCCCTGCTATCAGGACAAGATCGCTCGGGTCGGTGTGCGCGTGGCCGACGTCCTCGACGAGAAGATCTTCACGCAGAAGGTCGAGGCCGCACTGGAATTCAAGAACCAGGTGCTCGTCAAGATCTACAACCGCAAGGCGCTCGATCCGCAGCAGGTCGTCGACGAGGTTCTCACCCAGGCAGAGGGGTTCAAGCACCGCATCACCGACACCCGTTTCGAGCTCGACAAGGCGCTCGAGCGCGGCGAGACGATCCTCCTGGAGGGCTCGCAGGGCACGCTGCTCGACGTCGACCACGGAACCTATCCGTACGTCACCTCGTCCAATCCCACCGCAGGTGGCGCGGCGGTCGGATCCGGCATCGGACCCGCCAAGATCTCCACGGTGCTCGGCATCCTCAAGGCCTACACCACCCGCGTCGGCTCGGGCCCGTTCCCGACCGAACTGTTCGACGACCACGGCGCCTACCTCGCCAAGCAGGGCGGAGAGGTCGGTGTCACCACCGGTCGCGCACGCCGCACGGGCTGGTTCGACGCCGTGATCGCCCGCTACGCGACCCGCGTCAACGGCATCACCGACTACTTCCTGACCAAGCTCGACGTGTTGTCGGGCCTCGAGACCGTGCCGATCTGCGTCGGTTACGAGGTCGACGGTGTGCGTGTCGACGAGATGCCGATGACGCAGACCGACGTCCACCACGCGAAGCCCATCTACGAGGAGATGCCCGGCTGGTGGGAGGACATCTCCCACGCCCGCACCTTCGAGGAGCTGCCGAAGAACGCGCAGGACTACGTGCTGCGTCTCGAAGAGCTGTCGGGTGCCTACATCTCGTGCATCGGTGTGGGACCGGGCCGCGACCAGACGATCGTCCGGCGCGACGTCATCCGCTGACGGCCCCGGCCGCCTTCCCGCGGCCGGGTCGGTGTGCGTGATACTGGACCGGTGATCACGCGTGCGATAGGAGCGGCTGCGCTCGTCCGCGACCTGGGGAATTGGCAGGATGCGGAGCGGTTGCCCTCCCGTCGCTCCGCTCGCCCCGAGTCGTCATCCCGTCGCTCCGCTCGCCCCGAGTCGCGACCGGCCTATCGGGCACTCGCCGACAGCATCCGTCTGCTCGTGCACGACGGGCGCGTTCCGCTCGGCGTCGCACTGCCGAGCGAGCGGGAACTCGCCGCAGCGCTGTCGGTGAGCCGCACCACCGTCGCATCGGCCTACGCGGCGCTGCGTGACGAGGGCTGGCTGCGCAGTCGCCGAGGGGCCCGGAGCGTCGTCGCGGTACCCGCGCGCGGGGGGCCCGGCGCCTCCCGGTCCCGGACGCCGGCCGGTCCCGCGCTCGACCTGAGCAACGCCTCGCTGCCCGCACCGGCACCGGAGATCGAAGCGGCGTATGCGGCCGCTCTGCGGTCGATGTCGACCTATCTCGACTCGCACGGGATGGAGCCTGTCGGCGTGGCCGTCCTTCGCGAGGTCATCGCCCGTCGGTACCGGGAACGCGGGCTGCCCACCTCACCCGACCAGATCATGGTCACCTCCGGAGCGCAGCACGCGATGCGGCTGCTGCTCGGGGTCCTCGCCGATCCGGGCGACCGGGTCGTCGTCGACCATCCCACCTATCCCAATGCACTCGAAGCGATCCGCCGGTACGGCGCTCGCCCGGTGCCGGTGCCCGTGCGCACCGAAGGCGGCCCGGCCGGAGGGTGGGATCTCGACGGCATCGACAGTGCCGTCCGGCAGACCGCCGCGCGTACTGCCTTCCTCGTGCCGGACTTCCACAACCCCACGGGCCTGTGCCTCGACGAAGCGGGACGCGGCGAACTCGCGCGCATCATGCGCGATACGCGCACGACACTCGTCGTCGACGAATCCATGGTCGATCTCTGGCTGGACACGCCGCCGCCACCACCCGTCGCATCGGCGGCAGCGGGTGCTCCGGTGGTGACGATCGGGTCGACGGCCAAGTCCCTGTGGGGCGGGCTGCGGGTGGGGTGGATCCGCGCCGACCGCGACACGATCGTCCGGCTGGCAGGCGCGCGGACCGCGGTGGACCTCGGGACGCCGGTCATGGAACAGCTCGCTGCCGCGCACCTGTTGTCGGACGTCGACGAACTGCTCGAACGGCGACGCGAGCAGTTGCGGGACCGACGCCGGGCGCTGGGTGCCGCTCTCGAACGGCATCTGCCCGACTGGGAGTACACCCCCGGCCAGGGCGGAATGTCGTTGTGGGCGCGGATGCCCGAGCCGGTGTCGACGGCGCTGGCTGCGGCCGCGCCGTCGCACGGTGTGCTGCTCGCCGCCGGACCGCGTTTCGGCGTGCAGGGCGCGTTCGAGCATTTCGTGCGGTTGCCGTACACGCAGGACGCCGCGGTCCTGGACGATGCGGTCGAGGCCATGGCTGCCGCCTACGCCCAGGTGGCATCGGGACGGAATGCGGACGAGACGAGACTCGTCGTCTGATCAGGACATCTCGACGAGTTCACGCAGGGCTGCGGACACCTCGTGAGGGCGTTCGAGCGGCCCGCAGTGGCCGCTGTCCAAGGTGCGCAGTTCGACGAGATTCGGCAATCGGTCGGCGATCCATTCGGACCGGCCCGGGGGTGAGATCCTGTCGTGGCGACCGGCGATCACCAGGGCAGGCGCGGTGATCGCGGCGGGATCGACGGTGGTGACCATGTTGACGAGCAGAGCGCCGTATCCGCCGCGTCCGCGTGCGGACGTGCCGCCGAGCATGCGGTCGACCTCGGAGGTGATCGTCGCGGCGGCGCCGGCTCCGACGGCGACCCGCGCGAGCAGTTGCTTGCGCAAGGGCATCCGCTGGGGAAGCGGCATCCGTGCCAGGGGGACCACGCTCTGCGCCACGCGACGTCGCACCGGGATCAGGCTCCTCGGCCCGCGCAGGAACTGCACATTGTCGAGGATCTCGCCCGGCGTCGTGTTGACGAGCCCCACGGCCGAGACGCGCGCTGCAATGTCGTGGGGATAGCGCTCGGCCCACGCCATCACCGCGATGCCGCCCATCGAATGCCCGGCGACGACGGCGGGGCGGCCGTCGGGCACGGCTGCGCACAGCACGGCGTGGAGATCGTCCGCGAGATGGTCCATCGTGTACGCCCGGGCCGGCGCCGCCTGGCTGCGTCCGTGACCGCGGTGATCGAAGGCCACCACCCGGTAGTCGTCGGCGAGATCGCGAATCTGGTTGCGCCAGAAGCCGAGCTCGCACAGGATTCCGTGCGAGAGGACGATGGTCGGGGCATCGGCCGGTCCGTAGGCCTCGGTGTGGATGCGGGTGCCGTCCTTGCTGCGGACGTCGAGTACCTCGGGTGTCCGCCCCGGGATCGCGGTACGTGCTCGTGCTCGTGCCGCCGTCGATCTGTGGATCGCGGCTCCCACCCCATCGCTCATGTGGCCACTGGTACCACAACGGCCCCGTCGATATCCGGAACTTCGCTCACGATGGGATGGGCCCGGTGCCGCACGCGCACGGCACCGGACCCTCGCGACATCAGGCCCAGAGGCTGTCGATGTCGACGGCCTCGGCCGCCGGTGCGCCCGGCTCGCCGGCAGGCGTGCGCGAGAAGCGCGGGGCCGGAGCGTGTTGCACGATCCCGTCGACCTCGATGAGGGAACCGCGGGCGACGAGGTGCTCGTTCTTCTCCGCTTCGGCGAAGGTCAGTACCGGGGAGACACAGGCGTCGGTGCCGAGGAAGATCTCGGTCCACTCGTCGCGGGTCTTCGACAGGAACTTCTCGGTGAAGATCTTCTTCAGATCAGGCCAGCGGGAGGTGTCGAGCTGGTGCGGAAGGTCGGCCGCGTCGAGTTCGAGCCCCTGCAGGAGCAGCGCGTAGAACTGCGGCTCGATCGCACCGACGGCCATGTACCTGCCGTCCTTCGTTTCGTAGACCTCGTAGAACGGTGCGCCGGTGTCGAGCATGTTGACACCGCGCTCGTCCGACCATGCACCACGCCCGCGGAACGCCCACATCATGTGCGAGAGGGCGAGGGCGCCGTCGACCATCGCCGCATCGACCACCTGGCCCTTGCCGGAGGTCTGCCGCTCGATCAGCGCGGACAGGATGCCGAACACGAGGAACATCGAGCCGCCACCGAAGTCGCCGACCATGTTCAGGGGTGGCACCGGACGCTCGCCCTTGCGGCCGATCGCGTGCAGGACACCGGTGAGCGAGATGTAGTTGATGTCGTGTCCGGCGGCGTTCGCCAGCGGGCCTTCCTGGCCCCATCCGGTCATGCGCCCGTAGACGAGACGCGGGTTGCGCTCGAGGGCCACGTCCGGGCCGAGACCCAGCCGCTCGGTGACGCCGGGACGGAAGCCCTCGATGAGGACGTCGGCACGTTCGAGCAGGCTCAGGACCTTCTCGATGTCGGCAGGATCCTTGAGGTTGGCCTCGACGATACGGCGGTTGCGCTGAATGGGATCGCGCTGCCCTGCGGGCGGGATTTCTCCGGGGCGCTGCACGATGACGACGTCGGCGCCGAGGTCGGCGAGCAGGGTCGCGGCATGCGGACCGGGCCCGAGGCCCTTGAACTCGACGACGCGGACACCCGCGAGCGGACCCTTCTTCTCAACAGCTTCAGCGGACACTCGACGAACCTCACTCCGATACGTAGGGACTGTCGCCAGGGAGAGTACCTTAGCGAACGTTCAGAATATGAGGCCCGTCACTGCCGGTGGACTACGCCTCGTACAGATCCGCCTTGCTCAGCCCGGTCGCTTCGAAGGCCTCGTCGAGGTCGGCGTGACGGACCACCGTGACCACCCGGTCGTCGACGACCCGGAAGGCGATCGCCTCGGTGCGCGGCTCCGGTTCCGACGCCCAGACCGCCCTCTCCTCGACGACGACGACACCCTCGTGGACGAACATGCGACCCGGTTCGAGGGTGACACCCGAGGTCGTGGCCCACTCGCGCAGCTCGTCGAGACCCTGGTCGGGATCGTCGTCGGGGGTGGGGAGCACGATGTCGTCGCTCGACAACTGCAGGAGGGTGTCGATGTCGTTGCTGTTCACTGCGTCGTGCCAGGCCAGAACCGTTGCGATCTCGGAGGTGCTCATGATCGAGAGCCTAGTCGCCCGGACGCGGGGGCAGCGGTGTGAATCCGGTGAATCCGCTGCCGCTGTGGGAGGCTGCGGCGCACAGTGGACGGTATGACGATCACCGGCCAACTCGTGAGCTTCGTTCCGAGCACCGACCTCGACGTCTCGGAGATGTTCTACATCGACACCCTCGGTTTCCCGAAGATCTCCCGCGATCCGTTCGCGCTCGTTCTCGACGGCGGTGACGGCGCACCCGTGCGGGTCACGCTCGTGCAGTCACGCGAGGAAACCGGATACACGACGCTGGGCTGGCGGGTTCAGGACCTCGACGGCGCCGTCGAAGGGCTGCGCGAACGCGGTGTGGAATTCGTGCGGTACAGGGGCATGGACCAGGACGACCACGACGCGTGGACCGCCCCGGACGGTATGCGCGTCGTGTGGTTCCGCGACCCGCACGGAAACGTCCTCTCGCTGATGGAAGAGCGCGCCTGAGGGACGTCAACTCACGAAAGCGCCCCACGCGAAGCCCGTGAACAGCACCGCGAAACCACCCATCTCACCGACGACGAGCGCGGTCATCGCCGCGCCCGTCCCGCGCACCGGATGCGCGAACTGGTTGGTGGTGTCGCGCAGCGCGCCGTGCACGACGTAACTCGCGACGGCTCCGACGAAGAACACCACGATCACAGCGGCGGCCGTGAGGTTCACCGGCGTGGGCCACGCGCTGAGCTCGACGAAGACGGCGACGAGCAACGTCGCGAAGGAGTACATCAGGGCCGAGCGGTGTGCGATGTCGACGTAGGGATGCGCGAGATGGTCGTCCGACGTCGCCATCTGCCGGTATTTCCACACGCCGAGACCGAGCGCGAGGAGGAAGATCAGCCCCGCGGCCGTCAATGTCAGTTCGGTGTCGACTCCCAGGGCCATCGCGCCAGTATGGACGCTCCGTCTCAGCTGCAGCCGCTCGTGTTCCCACAGGACGGACATGCGTGGCAGGAGCCGGCGCGTTGCATCCGCACGCCGCACTGCATGCAGTACGGCGCGTCCGGGTTCGACGGTGACGGGGCAGCGAGCCCGACCGGCGAGTCCGTACTCGTGGTGCGAGGAGCAGCCGGTGGCGCGTCGGGTTCCGGTGCCGGAAACGTGCCGGTGTACGGGGTGAGCATCGGGCCGTCCGGCGCGGAACGCTCTGCGCCGGTGAGAATACCGAGTTCGGCCCGCTCGTCGGTCTCGAGATAGTCGACCGCGAGCCGTCGGAAGATGTAGTCCAGGATCGACGTGGCGATCCGCAGGTCCGGGTCGTCGGTGATACCCGCCGGCTCGAAACGCGTGCTCGTGAACGCGCGGACGAACGTCCGCAGCGGAACCCCGTACTGCAGACCGTAACTGACCGACATCGAGAAGGCGTCCATGATTCCGGCGAGGGTCGATCCCTGCTTGGACACCCGCAGGAACATCTCGCCGGGACGACCGTCGTCGTACTCGCCGATCGTGACGAATCCCTTGCAGTCGGCGACGCGGAACTCGAAGGTCCGCGAGTTCCGCGTGCGGGGGAGACGTTCACGGCGAGGACGCGCGGAGGGCGTCGCCGACTCGGCGGCGGCCGGGCGGGAGGAGGCCGACAGCGGTTGTCCGATCTTGCAGTTGTCGCGATAGATCGCAAGGGCTTTCACGCCGAGGCGCCATGCGTCGACGTACAGGTCGGCGATGTCGTCGGTCGTCGCGGATTCGGGCAGATTCACGGTCTTCGAGATCGCACCCGACAGGAACGGTTGCACCGCGGCCATCATCGCGACGTGACCACGCGGTGAGATGACGTTCTCGCCCATGGAGGTCGCGAACACCGGGGCGTGCTCGTCGCGCAGATGGGGTGCACCCACGAGATCGTGGTGCAGATCGAGATGCGCGACGACGTCGGCCACCTCCGACGGGCTGTAACCCAGACGAGACAGTGCGCGTGGCACACTGCGATTGACGATGGTGAGGGTGCCACCACCGACGAGCTTCTTCGTCTTCACGAGGCCGAGATCCGGTTCGATACCGGTGGTGTCGCAGTCCATGGCGAGTCCGATCGTTCCGGTCGGAGCCAGTACGCTGACCTGACTGTTGCGCACACCGTGTTCGGCGCCGTCGTCCACCGCGCGGTCCCACGCCTGCCGTGCCGCCGCGAGTATCTCCGCGGGGGCGAGACCCGCATCGATGTCGTCGAGGGCTCCACGATGTTTGCCCAGCACGTCGAGCATCGGCGTCCGGTTCTCGACGAACCCGTCGAACGGGCCGAGACGCCGCGCCAGATCGGCCGACACGGCGTAGGCGTGGCCGGTCATCAGCGCCGTGATCGCCGCGGCCGTGGCGCGACCGGCCTCGCTGTCGTAGGGCAGACCCGACGCCATGAGCAACGCACCGAGATTGGCGTATCCGAGCCCGAGTTGCCGGAAGCGCCGCGACGTCTCACCGATCCGGTCGGTGGGGTAGTCGGCACGGCCGACGAGAATCTCCTGGGCCGTGAGCATCACCGCCACCGCATGCCGGAAGCCGGCGACGTCGAAGATGCCGTCCTCCCGGAGGAAGGTGAGCAGATTCAGGCTCGCGAGGTTGCAGGCCGAATCGTCGAGATGCATGTATTCCGAACAGGGATTGGACGCGTTGATCCGGCCGGTCGCAGGCGCGGTGTGCCAGCTGTTGATCGTCGTGTCGTACTGGACGCCCGGGTCGGCGCATTCCCACGTGGCGGCCGCGATGCGCTGCAACAGCTCCCGGGCGCGTACCGTCCTCACGGTCTCGCCGGTGATCACGGCACGCAACGGCCATTCGTCGTCGGCCACTGCGGCATTCATGAACTCGTCCGTCACCCGCACCGAGTTGTTCGCGTTCTGATACTGCACCGAATGGATGTCGGTGCCGTCGAGGCCCATGTCGAAACCCGCTTCGGCGAGCGCTCGTGCCTTGCGTTCCTCGATCGCCTTGCAGTCGACGAACTCCTCGATGTCGGGATGGTCCACGTCGAGGATCACCATCTTCGCGGCCCGCCGGGTCTTGCCGCCGGACTTGATCGTTCCGGCCGAGGCATCGGCTCCTCGCATGAAACTGACCGGTCCCGAAGCGTTCCCGCCTCCGGCCAGCGGTTCGGCCGACGAACGGATGCGCGAGAGATTCACTCCCGCTCCGGAGCCGCCCTTGAAGATCACCGCTTCCTGCCGGTACCACTCGAGGATCGAATCGATGCTGTCGTCGACCGAGAGAATGAAACACGCGCTGGCCTGTTGCGGAGTGTTCGGCACACCGATGTTGAACCAGACGGGACTGTTGAACGAAGCTCGCTGGTGCACCAGCAACCAGGTCAGCTCGGCGGCGAAGGACTCGGGATCGTCCAGGTGACCGTCGGTATGTCCCCACGCGGTGATCGTGTCGACGATGCGAGCGATCACATCGCGCAGGGAGTGTTCGCGATCGGGACTGCCGAGCCTGCCGCGGAAGTACTTCTGGGTGACGATGTCGGTGGCGTTCTGCGACCAGGAGGCGGGGAACTCCACGTCGGTCTGCTCGAAGACCACGCGGCCGGTGCCGTGGTGGACGATCCGCGCATCGCGCCGCTGCCAGTCGACCGTGGCGGCCGGATCGGAACCCGGGGTGGTGAAGTAGCGCACGTCGCCCCGGATCTCGCCGTTTCCGGCGTCGGGTGCGCTCCTGCGACTGCTGTGAGGCTGGGCACTGCTCATCGAGTCCCTCCCGGGGCCGTGGTCCGGTGGCACATATAGTCCCACCATGGTCTCACCGCGTCTCGGTACTCCGCTGTCTTCGAACGCCACGAAGGTCCTCCTGCTCGGCTCGGGCGAGCTCGGCAAGGAAGTGGTCATCGCGCTGCAACGGCTCGGCGTCGAGGTCGTGGCCGTGGACCGCTACGCGAACGCGCCCGGACACCAGGTCGCGCATCGTGCCCACACCATCGACATGGGAGACCCCGAGGCACTGCTCGCGCTCATCGAGTCCGAACGGCCCGACCTGGTGGTGCCGGAGATCGAGGCGATCGCCACCGATGTGCTGGCCATCGTCGAGGAGCGAGGACTCGCCGAGGTCGTTCCGACCGCCCGGGCCACGCAGCTGACCATGAACCGCGAGGGCATCCGCCGCCTCGCCGCCGAGGAACTCGGCCTGCCGACCTCCCCGTACCGCTTCGCGACCAGCCTCGAAGAGGTTCGGGAGGCGGCCGAACAGGTCGGCTTCCCGTGCGTGATCAAGCCCGTGATGTCGTCCTCCGGCAAAGGTCAGTCGACCGTCCGGTCCGCCGACGATCTTGCCGGTGCCTGGGACTACGCGCTCACCGGCGGCCGCATCGACCGCGGCACCGTCATCGTCGAGGGGTTCGTGGACTTCGACTACGAGATCACCCAGCTCACCGTTCGTGCGGTCGGGGCGTCGGGCGAGGTCGAGACGTACTTCTGTGAACCCATCGGGCACCTGCAGCGAGACGGGGACTACGTCGAGTCCTGGCAGCCGCAACCGATGAGCGAGACCGCCCTCGCACGCGCGCGTGAGGTCGCGGCGGCGGTCACCGGTGCACTCGGTGGACGTGGCGTGTTCGGCGTCGAACTGTTCGTCAAGGGCGATGAGGTCTACTTTTCCGAGGTCAGCCCGCGTCCGCACGACACCGGCCTGGTCACCCTGCGCACCCAGCGTTACTCCGAGTTCGAATTGCACGCACGCGCGATCCTGGGTCTGCCCGTCGACACGACTCCGATCACTCCCGGGGCGTCGGCGGTGATCTACGGCGGAGTCGACGCCGTGGGGATCGCCTTCGACGGGGTGGCGGAGGCACTTCGGGTGCCCGAGACCGACCTCAGGCTGTTCGGCAAGCCCGAGTCGTTCCGGCGTCGCCGGATGGGCGTGGCCGTCTCCACCGGCCCCGACATCGAGACCGCGCGGGCCCGGGCGGCCGAAGCGGCATCACTGGTACAGCCGGTCGTGCCGTGAGCGTCGGGGGCGAACTACTCGTCGGAGCAGCGATCCTCGTCGGTCTGCTCGGGATCGTCCTGCCGATCCTCCCCGGCGTCCTTCTGATCTTCGCCGCGATCGCGGTGTGGGCGTTCGTCACGGGCGGAACCGCGGCATGGTCGGTGCTGGCGGTGGCGGCCGTGGCCCTGCTGGTCACCGGGATCGTGAAGTACACCTGGCCCGGTAAGCGGCTGCAGCAGGCCGGAGTACCGAACCGCTCGCTGATCGTCGCGGGACTGCTCGGGATCGTCGGATTCTTCGTCGTTCCCGTCGTCGGTCTGTTCCTCGGTTTCCTGCTGGGCATGTATCTGTCGGAGGTGCAGCGGCACCGCACGCACCGCGCGGCGTGGGTGGCCACGGTGGCGGCCACGAAGGCGGTCGCGCTGTCGATCCTCGTCGAACTGCTCGGGGGTCTCGTGGCCGCCTCGGCGTGGCTCGGAGCGGTCCTGTTCACCTGAACCGGGCGCCGCGAACGCAACGAGGGACCCGTCCGGGTGGACGGGTCCCTCGTTGTGCAGTGTGTGGGTCAGGCCCTGCCGGTCACGGCACCATCAGGCCTTGTCGGGCTCGGACGCACGGAACATGTCCTCGCGCTCGACGACCTTGACCCGCTCGCGGCCCTCGGCCTCACCGAGGCTGCGCTCGTGCGCGTCGAGGCGGTACCAACCCTGCCAGGTCGTGTACGGCAGCTGCTTGTCCTCGAGGAACTTCACGATCGCGTCCTCGGACGGATCCTCCGGGTCGTTCAGCCGTCCGGCGGCACGATCCTCGAGCAGGTTCGCGACGGTCTCGTTCGCGTCGCCCTTGGTGTGGCCGATCAGGCCCACAGGGCCGCGCTTGATCCAGCCGGTGACGTAGGTGTACGGCAGGAACCGGTCCGGGCCCTCGGCCGCCTCGTCGGCGAGCACGCGTCCGGCCTCGTTGGGCACGGTGCCGGCCTGCTCGTCGAAGGGCAGCTTGGCGATGTTCTGCGACAGGTAGCCGACCGCGCGGTAGACGGCCTGGACGTCCCAATCGCGGAACTTTCCGGTGCCGCGGACGTTGCCGGTGCCGTCGAGTTCGGTGCGCTCGGTACGGAGCCCGACGACCTTGCCGTCCTCACCGAGGATCTCGTGCGGGGACTCGAAGAAGTGCAGGAACAGCTTGTGCGGGCGGTCTCCCACGTCGCGGATCGCCCAGTCCTGCAGGGTGTTGGCGACCATGTCGACCTGCTTGGAGTTGCGGCGGGCCTGTTCGGAGGCCTCGTCGTAGTCGATGTCCTCCGGGTCGACGATGACCTCGATGGTGGGGGAGTGGTCGAGTTCGCGTAGCTCGAGGGGCGTGAACTTGGCCTGCGCAGGGCCGCGGCGACCGAAGACGTGCACCTCGACGGCCTTGTTGTTCTTCAGACCCTCGTAGACGTTCGGCGGGATCTCCGTCGGCAGCAGTTCGTCGCCGGTCTTGGCGAGCACACGCGCGACATCGAGCGCGACGTTGCCGACGCCGAGGACGGCGACCTTCTCGGCATCGAGCGGCCAGGTGCGCGGCACGTCCGGGTGTCCGTCGTACCAGGACACGAAGTCGGCGGCGCCGTAGCTGCCGTCGAGGTCGATACCGGGGATGTTCAGGGCGCGGTCCGCGTTCGCGCCGGTGGAGAAGATCACCGCATCGTAGAAACGCTGCAGGTCGTCGAGGGTGAAGTCGGTGCCGTAGTCGAGGTTGCCGAGCAAGCGGATCTGCGGCTTGTCGAGCACCTTGTGCAGGGCGGTGATGATGCCCTTGATGCGCGGATGATCGGGAGCGACACCGTAACGGATCAGACCGAACGGTGCCGGCATGCGCTCGAACAGGTCGATGCTGACCCCGGGATCCTGCGCAGTGTCGGACTTCATGAGCGCATCGGCGGCGTAGATACCGGCGGGACCGGCACCGACGATCGCGACGCGAAGGGGACGAGTCTGATCGGTCATCAGGGGATCAACTACCTCTTCGGTGTGCGGACGGACATATCCAGCTTAAATTAAGGCTGCCCTCAGCGGGCTCGGCGCAGGTCGCGCAGGGATGACGGCGAAGGAAGAGACATCGAGCCGTCGAGCGAATCGCTTCAGCGACAACACATGTGGGCACCCATGCGGCACAGGTCGACGGCGAGGCGTCGGACGAGCTGCGTGGTGGCCATGCACAATTCCTACCTCACGAGGGTTTTTGGGGCAAACGCGGCCGTGACAGGCGCCGATTCCGCTCCCACTAGGATCGGCAGTATGGCGAAGCGCGGAGCACCCGAACCCGATCCCGGTCCGGATCCGGACGGCCCGACCAACAACAGTATGGGCCCCTTCCTCGGAGCCCTCGCTGTGCTCGTGGTGCTCGTACTGATCGTCTTCGGCGCGCAGATTTTCTCCCCGCCCGGCGACGAACTGACCGACGACGACATGGTGCGTCGCGCGGTCACCGACTACGTCAACGCCCACAACGAGAACGACGAGCCGATCCTCGACCGGCTGCGCTGCGCCGACCTGCCCGCCGAGGAAGCCCCGCTGGCGGACGTCGACGGACGCGTCGAGCTGCAGGCCACGCAGAACATCTCCGTGGACGGGGACCGGGCGACGGTGGACGTCCGTGCCGGGATCGACGGCGAGCCGCAGACCGAGACATGGCAGGTCGTCCGTATCGACGATGTGTGGCGGGTCTGCCGCTTCTGAGGCGGTGCCGCGTGCACGTGAAGGCGTGAGCTGTGAAAACATGGTCGGGTGAGCTACGCAGGTGATATAACGCCGCAGCAGGCATGGGACCTGCTGCGGGACCATCCGGATGCCGTGCTCGTCGATGTACGTACCGAGGCCGAGTGGAAATATGTCGGGGTCCCCGAGACCTCGACGCTCGGCCGCCGGACGGTGTTCGTCGAGTGGGTCCGCTACCCCGACGGTGCCCCGAACCCGACGTTCGTCGAGGATCTGCGGGCAGCGGGTATCGACAGCGGACCGGTGATCTTCCTGTGTCGCTCGGGCCAGCGCTCGATCGGGGCCGCCGAAGCGGCCACCGCCGCCGGCCTGGCCCCCGCCTACAACATTCTCCAAGGATTCGAAGGCGCGCTCGACGGTGAGGGTCATCGCGGCGCCGAGGGCTGGCGGGCCGCGGGCCTGCCGTGGAGGCAGTCGTGAGTTCCATCCCCCAGGGCGGTGCCTTCCAGCGGGCGCTTCCCGATACCGTTCGTCCCGCCACGCTCGGTGTGCGCGGCGGCACCCTCCGTTCGGGCTTCGAGGAGACCTCCGAGGCGCTCTACCTCAACTCCGGTTTCGTCTACGAGTCGGCCGAGGCCGCCGAGGCCGCCTTCACCGGTGAGGTCGACCACTTCGTCTACTCGCGTTACGGCAATCCCACGGTGAAGATGTTCGAGGAACGTCTGCGCCTGCTCGACGGCGCCGAGGGGGCCTATGCCACCGCCTCGGGAATGTCGGCGGTGTTCACCGCGCTCGCGGCGCTGCTCGGCAAGGGAGATCGCCTCGTCGCCGCGCGCAGTCTCTTCGGCTCGTGCTTCGTCGTCTGCAACGAGATCCTGCCCCGCTGGGGCGTCGAGACGGTCTTCGTCGACGGCGAGGACCTCGACCAGTGGGAGAAGGCGCTGTCGGTGCCCACGACCGCGGTCTTCTTCGAGACCCCGTCGAACCCGATGCAGACCCTCGTCGACGTCCGCCGGGTCTCCGAGATGGCGCATGCCGCAGGCGCGAAGGTGGTGCTGGACAACGTCTTCGCCACCCCGCTGCTGCAGCGCAGCCTCGATCTCGGGGCCGACGTCGTCGTCTACTCGGGCACCAAGCACATCGACGGCCAGGGGCGTGTGCTCGGCGGTGCGATCCTCGGGCCCAAGGACTACATCGACGGCCCGGTGCAGCAGCTGATCCGTCACACCGGGCCGGCGCTGAGCCCGTTCAACGCGTGGACCTTGCTCAAGGGTCTCGAAACCATGCCCGTGCGGGTCCGCGCGTCGGTCGACTCCGCACTGCGTATCGCGCAGTTCCTCGAATCGCAGGATGCGGTCCGCTGGGTCAAATATCCGTTCCTCGAATCGCATCCCCAGTACGAGCTGGCGAGGTCGCAGATGAGCGGCGGCGGCACGATCATCACCTTCGAACTCGACGCCCCCGAGGGAGACGGCAAGAAGCGCGCATTCGAGCTGTTGAACAAGCTGCGCATCGTCGACATCTCGAACAATCTCGGCGACGCCAAGTCGCTCATCACGCATCCGGCGACCACCACTCACCGTGCGATGGGGCCGGAGGGCAGGGCCGCGATCGGCCTGTCCGACGGGGTGGTGCGGCTGTCGGTCGGTCTCGAGGATCCCGAGGATCTGCTCGAAGACCTCCAGCAGGCGCTGTCCTGACCTGGTACGCCGTGAGTTACGCTGCGGGTGTCCTGCCGTTCCGGTAGGACACCCGCTGCGTTTTCGGTGAAGCCGGTGCGAATCCGGCGCTGTCCCGCAACTGTGAGTCCCGGTTTCTCCGGGCGAGCCAGGTCAGCCGGCGTGGAGGGTCCGTACGTACTGGTCCTCGGACGAAGGACGGGACGTGCCGCAACGCATCGTTGCAGCCGGACTGTTTTCGTCCTCCGAGTAACGGAGGATGGCTGTGCCCCTCGACAACACCCGACGGCTGCTCGCCGCCGGAATCGCGACAGTCGCGCTGTTCACCGCAGCGTGCGGCAGTGACGATCCGGCTGCCGGCGGCGATGCCGCATCCGGAACGGCCGCCGATGCCCCGCAGGCCATCGTCTCGCTGAGCCCGACCACCACCGAGATGCTCTACGCCATCGGTGCCGGCGACCAGGTGATCGCAGTCGACGACCAGTCCGACTACCCGGCCGATGTGCCCGTCACCGAGCTGTCCGGTTACACCCCCAACGTCGAAGCGGTCCTCGGCTACGAACCCGACCTGGTCGTGGCCACCGCCGACACCGCCGACCTCGTCGCCGGACTCGAACAGGCCGGCGTCGAGACGCTGATCCTTCCGGCCGCGGAGAACCTGGACGACACCTACACCCAGCTCGAACAGCTCGGAGTTGCCACCGGCCACGTCGCGGACGCCGCCGGGCTCGTCGCGCAGATGAGGACCGAGATCGACGAGATCCTCGCCGGGCTTCCCGCCCGGGAGACTCCGCTGCGCTACTACCACGAGCTGGACAACACCTTCTACTCCGTCACCGACGACACCTACATCGGCGAGATCTACTCGATGCTGGGACTGACGTCCATCGCGACGGGCGGCAACGGCTACCCGCAGCTGTCCGCCGAGTACATCCTCGAACAGGATCCCGACGTGATCTTCCTTGCGGACGGGCAGTGCTGCGGAGTGACACCCGAGACGGTCGCCGAGCGCGCGGGCTGGAACGAGCTGACCGCCGTGCGCGACGGGCACGTCTACGTCCTCGACGAGGACATCGCGAGCCGCTGGGGTCCGCGCGTGGTGGACCTGGTGCGCGAGGTCGCCCGGGTCGTCGGTGGCATCCCCGCGGCTCAGCCCACGTCTTGATCCCGCTGTCGCGCAGCATCCGCTCACTGCCGCACGGTGGAGGGCGGATCTCAGCGCGTCATACGCTCGTACTGGCGGGGGCGGTGCTCGTCCTGCTCGCCACGATGCTGCTCGGCATCCTCGTCGGCCCCGCCGGTCTCACTCCCGGCGGCGTGCTTCTCGACATCGCCGATCGGATGCCGTTCGTCGACGTCGACTCCGGACTGAGCACGCGCCAGCAGGCCATCCTGTGGAACATCCGGATGCCGCGCGTCGTGCTCGGGGTGCTGGTCGGGGCGATGCTGGCCATCGCGGGGGCGGCCTACCAGGGAGTCTTCCGCAACCCGCTCGCCGACCCCTATCTGCTCGGGGTGTCCAGCGGTGCCGGTCTCGGCGCCACCCTCGCCATCGTCGTGGGTGGGGCGGCCGGGTTCGCCGGTGTTCCTCTCGCGGCGTTCGCGGGAGGACTGCTCGCCGTCGGCGCGACCTATTCGCTCGGCCGCACCGTCGGCGGCAGCCGATCGGAGGTCGTGATCATCCTCGCCGGTGTCGCGGTCGCGGCATTCGCCAATGCGATCCAGACCTTCTTCATGCAACTCCACGACGACACCCTGCGGCAGGTGTACTCGTGGATGCTCGGACGCCTGTCCACCGACGGCTGGTCCGATGTCACGATGATCCTGCCCTACGTGGTGGTCACGGTGGCGATCATCGCGCTGCACCGGCGCACGCTCGATGTCATGGCGGTCGGTGACGTCGAAGCCGCGAGCCTCGGTATCGACCCGGCACGCGTGCGCTTCCTGCTGGTGGGCGTGGCAACGCTCGGTACCGCCGCGGTCGTCTCCGCGAGCGGTCTCATCGGTTTCGTCGGAATCGTCGTGCCCCACGCGGTCCGGCTTCTCGTCGGCCCCGGCCACCGGCTCCTGCTACCGCTGTCACTGCTGGTGGGCGCGTCGTTCCTCGTCCTCGCGGACGTCCTGGCGCGCACCGTCATGTCGCCCGCGGAGTTGCCGATCGGCGTGGTGACCGCCGCGATCGGCGCACCCTTCTTCCTGATCGTGCTCCGACGAAGTCGAGGTGTCCGATGAGAGGTGATGTCCTCGCCGCGGGGGGCGTGTCGGTGTCGTGCCGCCGGTTGAGCGCCTCGCGCGGCGGTGTCGAGGTGCTGCACGAGGTCGATCTGAACGTCGTCGCGGGTTCCTGGGTGTCACTGGTCGGACCCAACGGATCGGGGAAGACCACGCTGCTGCATGCACTGGCCGGATTGGTACCGGCCTCCGGACGCCTCGAGGTCGCCGGAGTCGTACCCGGGCGTGCCGGGCGGCGGGACATGGCGCGCGCGGTGGCCTTGATGCCGCAGCGTCCGGTGGTTCCCGAAGGCGTCACGGTCCGGGAACTGATCCATCTCGGGCGCACCCCGCACATCCCGCGCTTCGGTTCGGAGACGGCGCACGATCGGGAGATCGTCGACCGGGTCGTCGAGCGTCTCGAGCTCGAGGAGTTCGCGCCGCGGCTCGCCACCGAGTTGTCGGGCGGCGAACTGCAACGTGTCGTGCTCGCTCGCGCTCTCGCCCAGCAGCCGCGGGTTCTCCTCCTCGACGAGCCCACCAGTGCTCTCGACATCGGGCATCAGCAACAGGTGCTCGAACTCGTCGATTCGATGCGTACGGAGGGCGAACTGACGGTCATCGCCGCGATGCACGACCTGACCTCCGCCGCGCAGTACGGAGAACGGCTCGTGCTGCTCGAGCACGGCCGGGTCGTGGCCGACGGCGCGCCCGCCGACGTGCTCACCGCCGAGCGTGTCGCCCACGTCTACGGCGCCCGGGTGGAGATCCTCGACCGGCCGGCCGGTCGCGCCGTCCTTCCGTTACGCGACGATCGGGAGGGACGCTGATGGAGGTCCTACTCCTGGGCACCGGCGCGGCCGACGGGTGGCCGAATCCGTTCTGCTCGTGTGTATCCTGCTCGGACGCCGCGCGCCGCGGGGAGATCCGCGGGCAGACGGCGGCACTCGTCGACGACGTGTTGCTGCTGGACTGCGGGCCGGAGGCTCCGCGCGCCGCCGTGCGCTACGGCAGGACGCTCGCGAACGTGCGGCACATTCTCCTGACGCACGCCCATGCCGACCATCTGGGACCGCAGGCGCTGCTGTTCCGGTCGTGGATCGAGGGGTGCGGCGAGCTCGAGGTGATCGGCCCTGCCGATGCCCTCGATACCTGCCGGCCGTGGGTGGGCCCCGGCGACCCCGTGCGGTTCGTGCCGGTCGAGCCCGGTGCGCGGATCGCGGTGGGGGAGTACGACGTGCGCGTCCTTCCCGCTCGGCACAAGGTCTTCCGGGACGGCGACGCCGTGCTGTACGACGTCACGGGCCCCGGCGGGTCCCGGTTGCTGTGGGCGTGCGACACCGGGCCGTGGCCGCAGGAATGGTTCCGCGCGGTGCGCGACGCGCAGTTCGATGCGGTGTTCCTCGAGGAGACATTCGGCGACCGCTCCGAGTTGTCCGACGGTCATCTCGGACTCGCCGAGTTCGGTGCGATGGTGGACGGGTTGCGCGGCGTGGGTGCCGTCACGGCGGAGACCGATGTCGTCGCGGTGCACCTGGGACATCACAATCCGGACATCGGATCACTCCGGAACCGGTTGCAGCAGTTCGGTGCTCGTGCGGGAAGCGATGGTGAGGCGGTGCACGTGGGTGGAGGATCTGCCGCAGCGGCACATCGGACGCTCGTGCTCGGGGGTGTGCGCTCGGGCAAGTCGCGCTACGCCGAGGACATGCTGGCTGCCCACCGCACCGTCACCTACGTCGCCACCGGCGGGACGCGCGAGGGTGACTCCGAATGGGCCGAACGTGTTGCGCTGCACCGGGAAAGGCGACCGGATTCGTGGTCGACGATCGAGACGGTCGATGTGGCCGATGTGCTGCGCACGGCCACGGATCCGCTCCTGATCGATTGCCTCGGGACCTGGCTGACGGGGAGGTTGGATCGCCACGGCGTCTGGGAGGGTGGCGACCTCGGGCCCGTCCGTTCCGACATGGAGGACTTGCTCGCCGCGTGGCGGGAGTGCGCGGTACCGGTCGTCGCCGTGAGCAACGAGGTGGGCAGCGGGGTGGTTCCGGCGACATCCTCGGGACGGTTGTTCCGCGACCTGCTGGGCCGGCTCAACGCGACGGTCGCGGAAGTGAGCGAATCGGCAGTGCTCGTGGTCGCCGGAATTCCGTTGATTCTGAAATAGAAAGAACGCCCTCGTCCGGTTGCGTCGCCGTGCGGTTGACCGTGAGCACCTCTCGGTGCACATCATCTCGAGGGTCTCCGTGTGTCGGATGTCGAGGAGGTCCTCGCCGACGGAGGAACCGCGGCCGTCGGCTCAGCGACCGGGGAACGTGATGTGGGTACGCCCTTACCGACCGTGTTCGACCCCGTAACCACCTACTCGGGCTGGGTGACCTTCGACGTCACGAACAGCGGAACCGGCGTGTCGCTGCAGGAGAAAGTTCGCAGGGCAAAAGTGAACTTCGCAGCCCTGGAGGACGACCTCCAGGGCTGCGAGCTCTACTGTGGCCCTGCAAGCTTCGGATCATCCCTCCGATCCATCGTCGGGAGGCGGCTCCACGGCGGGCTCGGGAAGATCGGCGGACGGCGAGGTCGGCGGAGGTGGTGCCGGAGCTTCTTCCGGGACGGGAACCGGTGCGGGCTCGTCGACCGGCGATGGGACAGGGTCCGGCAACGGGGCGGGGGCAGGAGGGGGAGCGGGGGCCGGCTCGACCACTGCGGTCTTGACCCACGAGCCCCCTACTTCGGTGATCACCCAGCTCCCCGAGCTTCCGGTGATGTGCAACCGGTCCGTCTCCGTCGCCCACCTGAGCGTGTCGTTCACAGATGCGTCGGTGCGATACTCCTCGTCACCGGGCGCGGAGGTGATCACGGCGTGGATCCCGTCCTCCGATCCGACGAGACGCGCCGAGTACAGGCCGGACGGTGAGCGGACCGCGGCGGTCAGCGCCGTCTCCTCGGGCGCGGACGGTGATCCGGGCGGTGCGGGACTGCTCTCGGTGGTCACAGCGCCCGGAACGCTCGAGGCCGCAGCGCTCTCCGGGGGGACGGACGTCGTCGGGGCCGCAGGCACCTGTGGCAACGAGCGTGCTCCTGCCGCGGGGGCGGAGCATGTGACACCGGTCGTGGCGGTCGTGCTCACGCGATATGCGACGAATCCCGTGGAGTACGAGCCTCCTTGAACGGATCTGACCTCGGCGACGACAGTGTCGGCGGTGATGAGAGCGGTGTCGAGATTGGTCCGGGAGATCCTGCCGGTCACCGGCTGCCCTGCGGTCGCCGGGGTGGCGGTGACGGTGGTGGCATAGACGATATTGCCGTTCGACGGATTACGCGCGGTGACGTGATAGGTGACGCCCGTGCCGACGTGCGGCCACGTCAACACAGCCGTGGTGCCGCTGCCTGTACCGGTGGTGGAGCAGGTGACGGAAGCCGGCGGCGCCACATAGGTCGGAGTCCCGTCACGTTCACCGCTCGGGCTGCAGTTGAGATCCTGGTTGTGGTTGCCTGCCGACAGAGGCTGGGAGACGAGGCGGCCCCGCCACGCTGCCGACACGGCGCCTCCCGGCAGCATGGTGTGTACTTCCGCGTTGTACTGCCAGATGACGCTGCGGCGGGGAAGGCCGGTGCCGTAGAGGTCGTACGTGATCGTGCTGCCCGCTGCCACCGTGATGTTCGTGACGTCGGCGGTGCGCCACACCCGGCCGTCCAGGTCCCGCAGGATGATCCGGTACTGATAGGGCGCTCCCAGATGGGTCCATCTGAGCGTGACCGGATCGGGCAGGTCGGCGACGGACTTGCTGGTGCAGCCGACGGTCCCCGAGATTCTCGGTACGTACTCGGCTTTCGACGTGAACGCCCCACTCCTGGCGGTCGCGCTGTCCGTGAAGGTCGCCCCGGTTCCCGGCGTGTGTGCGATGCCGACCGCGGACACGATCACGAGTACGGCGAGCGGGGTCGCGGGAACGGAGGTGTTCGTGCGCACAGGACCGTTCGGGCGCATCGCGATCCGGACGAGGACAGCGGACAGTATCGCCAGCACGAGAAGACCGGGGACGGTCCGGAGCCACGCCACGAGATAGCCGAGACCGTCGACGTGGAAGAGGACGCGTTCCGCCGAGCTCACCCCGTAGCTTCGGGCGTCCGGTTCCGGATTCGCATCACCCTGCAGCCGCAGGAGTGCCGTGTTTCCGGCGATCGACTGCACTTCCACGATCCGGTGGGTGACACGGCTTCCTTGATCGTTGATCACACTCACCACATCACCCGCCCGAAGTTCGGCCGCAGGGACGTCCCGTGCGATCGCGAGCGCGCCCGACGGGATCGCGGGCGCCATGGAACCCGAACGGAAGACCAGGGGTGTCACGCCGAACAGAATCGACACGACGGTGGCCAGGATGCACAGACTGCCGACGACGGCGCCGACGGTCAGCGCGGTGTCCCGCCATCTGCGTGCGGGTCGCGTCTCGATCCCGTGTCCGTTCACTGCGGCCTCACACGGTGGTCTGCGCGGCGAAGGTGAACACGAGGGCGGTCACGCTCTGGTTCTGTGTGGTGAGCGGCGCCGAGGCGGGAAGCGACACGACCATGCAGAGTGTCTCGATACCGGTCGTCGCGGCGAGGGGACGCGCCGTCGTGACGAGGGGTGCTGTACTTCCCGCAGCCGGGTTCGCCTGCCCGATCTGCGTGCCCGTGCACGATCCCGTGCGCATGCCGCCCGCGGTGGTGTTCGACGGAGTTCCCCCGCTGAAGACTCTGAGCTGGAGGCTGTTCGCCAGTGCGGGGCTTCCCACAGGCGTGGCGACACCCACCGTATAGAGGACGTCCATCGTCGACCGTGTGTTCTGGACCCGCAGACTCCCCGCCCGGCTCTCTCCCGGCATCATGCCCGACACGGTCAGATCGGAGAACGTGAAGGACTTCACGTCGTTCGCGCGGAGGTCGACCGTGCCGGTGCTGAATGTTCCCGTGGCAACAGCTGAATTCGCCCACGCAGCGAAGGTTCCCGCGGCGCCGAGTGCAAGGATCGTGCCGAGTGAGAGCAGGGCGCGTACCCGGACGGTGAACGCCCAACGGGCGCCCCGCGCGTACGTGCGCAGTCGATCGAGGACGTCATCTCCGGTGCGCATGGTCTCCTCTCGACGCCCGCTCCGCGCGCTCACGTCCACCGTCCCGGATCCCGCCGGCGAACAGAGTTGCCGCATAAGCGAACAGGACAGTGGCGATGATCCCGATCGTCCACGAGCGCTGTTGCCCGGTGAGCCAATTGTTCACGTAGCCGAGATAGGGGATCGAATACCAGACCCGCCCTCGGATCTGCTCGTGGACGATCGGATCCTCGTCCGGGACGTCGTTGGCGTCGCCCCGGGTGATGTAGGTGCGTTTCCCCTTCGTGGACTGGGTGGAGGCGACGATCCGGTGTGTCACCACAGTGGGCTCGCCCGAACGCAACTGGTACGTCACGGGCATTCCGACCGCGAGCTCGTCGGGCTCGACCGGCACGACCACGATGAGGGTGCCGGGCGGATAGGTGGGATCCATCGACCCGGTCAGTACGGTGAATCGTTCGCCACCTGCCACCGCCGGAATCAGGATGGTGACCGCCAGCAGTGTGAGCATGGCGAACAGCAGGGCCCAGGTCAGTACGGAGCCGACCCACCAGAACGGCCCCGTGTGCTCGTCCCCGTCTCGCGAATCGTTCATGTCTTCTGCTCCACTCGGAATTCGAGCGCGAGTGCGGTCGACGCGCCTTGTGCTGCGTCGGCTCCGACGGTCGCCCGCAGGCACCACACCTCTGTGGTGCCCGGTGCGGCCGACCGTCCTTCCCCTGGAGCCGGAAACGCAGTCCAAGGCCCGTCGACCGTCGAGACCGGCGCAGCCACTGCTCCACCGGACGAGGTCGGGCATGCGTCGGCGGACCGGACGATCCACGCTGTCACTGCGATCGGCAGCTGCGGCGAACCAGGCTGTACTGCCTGCAGCCGGTAACGTGCTTCGACGTCACCTTCGACGGTGACCGTCAATGGCTGCTGCACAACGGATCCCCGCGACAGATTGGTGCCGCCGAAGTTCGACCACGTGTAGTCCTGGGAGCCCTGCGCCAGGATCGTGAGGCTTCCCGAGGTGATCGTCCCGCCGCTGATCTGTGCTCTGTCGCGCCACAGCGCGCCGGTCTGCTGAGTGGACCAGAGCGCCACCAGCAGAACCGATGCGACTGCGGCGATCCAGATCGATCCCCGCCTCATGCCCTTATGCGGGGTCGGGGTTCGTGTTCTGCACCAGATTCAGACCCAGATTGCCGAGGTCGACGGTTTGATTCTGGCCGGTCGTCCCCGACGTGGCGGAATCGAAGGTGACGGTGACGGTCGCCGAAATGGGCTGTGCCGTGCCGTCGTTGGCGGTGACCTGCACTCCGTCCGTCCCGCCCGAGAACGTTTGCCCGGCATAACTGGCATCGACGGTCGTGATCAACGCCTGTCGCAGTTCTGCGTCGCCTGTGACACCGTCGAGGTTGGCGGTGAGGGTGGCCTGCAGGTTGTCGCCCTGGGCGGTGAGTGTGGTGTTGCAGGTGTAGCGCACGGTGTCGCCCGGGACGATCCGGAACGAGGAGATGTCGCCGATCGGCGCCCCGGTGCCGACATCGGTCCACGTCCCGCCGCCGACGCACTCCCCGAGCGTCAGCTGACCGGACGTGATCGTTCCGGCGTCACCGTCGGTCTGGTCGTTCCAGAACGCCAGGCTGCCCAGCCCGCCCAGGAGCAGGATCGCTCCGGCACCTGCGGCTATCGCGCCTTTGGTCTGTTTTTTCATACGGTCTCCCCTCGAAGATCACGCTTTCCGGTTTCCGTTGGATACCCAATGTGATCTATTCCATACCTAAAGCCCGTCCCTTGTGAGGCATTTGCAATCAATAGGGACGGTAGGAAATGGTTTCGTTATCTTCAGGAAGAAACGACGAACTCCCACGGCTCAGAAGAGCAGGCGGTACAAGCCGACCAGTCCGACCACGACGATCACGATCCGCAACGCGGTCGGCGACAGGCGGCGCCCGTAGAGCGCACCGAGATGACCGCCGACCAGCGACCCCGCAGCGATCAATGCCGCGACCGTCCAATCGATCCGGTCGAAGGCGACGAGGATGTACGCGCCGGCGGCGACGACGTTCACGACCAGCGACAGCAGATTCTTCGCGGCATTCTGGCGCTGGATGTCGTCGTTCAGCAAGGCGCCGAACAGACCCATCAGGAGAATCCCCTGGGCGGCGGTGAAATACCCGCCGTAGGCGCCGACGGCGAAGGTACCACCGATGAGCAAGGTCGTCCGCACCGGTCCGAGTCGTCCGTCGGCATCGCCACCCGATCTGCGCGACACCCAGGCCTGGATCCTCGGCTGCAGCACGACGAGAACCAGCGCCAGCACGAGCAGGACCGGTACGACGGTCTCGAAGACCGTCTCCGGTAGGTGCAGCAGGAGCCAGGCTCCGAGGAGAGCACCACCGAACGACGCCGGGATCTGCCATCGCAGGCGAGTCCATTGCCCACGCAATTCGCGTCGGTATCCCCAGGTTCCGGATACGCCACCGGCGACGAGACCGATCGCGTTGGACATCGTCGCCGTCACGGGCGGCACCCCGAACGCGACGAGCGTCGGGAACGTGATGAGGGTGCCGGACCCGACGAGGGAATTGATGGCTCCGGCGCCCAGGCCGGCGAGGGCGACGAGGAACAGTTCGAGCGGGGTCACCGACCGGAGTCTACGTCTCGTCGGTCGCGGCCTCGTGGTCGCCGTTCGCGCGACGTCGCCGGTTCTGCCATGCGTTCCGGGGCTGTTCCGATCACGGTGAGAGAAAGGCTGTCCCGGCTGGTCGGTACTCCGTAGCTTGAGCCGCGACCAGCCGCCGAGCACTCGGCTGCAGCCCCGTGTGTCCGGTCCGTCTGCAGGGGGACGGATCGGACACGGAACTCTCCGCATCCCGAAAGGTCTCCGATGTCTGCTGTCCGCAGGATGTCACCGTGAGCGCGCCGACCGCCTATCGCGCCGACGCGACGATCGACCGTGTCGACGACGAAGATCTGGTCGTCGCTCGCACTCGGCACCCGTGGCGGTGGGTGAGCACTGCCGCAGTTCTGGTCGTGGTCGCACAGTTCGTGCACGGGCTCGCCACCAACCCGGGTTGGGATTGGCCCACCTTCACGCAGTATTTCACCGCCTCCTCCGTGCTGGCGGCGCTGTGGACGACGATCGAGCTCACTGTGTGGGGGACGGTCCTGGGTTTCGCGCTCGGTGTCGTCCTCGCCGCCGGCCGCCTGTCCGACAATCCTGTTCTCCAGGTGGTCGCGTGGACCTATATTTGGGCGTTCCGGTCGATCCCGCTGATCGTCCAGCTGCTGTTCTGGTTCAACATCGCGTACCTCTACAAGACGCTCTCGATCGGGATTCCGTTCAGGCCCGCCTTCTTCGAATTCGGTGTCGCCGGGGTGATCTCCGGATTCACCGCCGCCGTCATCGGGCTCGCACTGCATCAGGCCGCATATTCCGCCGAGATCATCCGGGCCGGCATCGTCTCGGTCGACCACGGACAGATCGAAGCCGCGAACGCCCTCGGCATTCCGCGCTATCGGCAGTTCACGAGAATCGTTCTTCCTCAGGCCATGCGCGCGATTCTTCCGAATGCCGCCAACGAGGTGATCGGTCTGTTCAAGGGAACGTCGATCGTGTCCACGATGGCCATCGCCGAACTCTTCTACCAGGTGCAGGTGATTTTCGGCCGCACCGGACGTGTCGTGCCGATGCTCATGGTCGCGACCGTGTGGTACATCGTCCTCACCACGATCCTGTCGATCGGGCAGTACTACCTCGAACGCCACTACGCGCGTGGTTCGGCGCGCGAACTGCCGCCCACGCCGCGGCAGCGTGCGGTCGCGAAGTGCCGGGAGATCCGCCGAGGCGGATTCAGCGTTCGCCGCGGAGAGACCGGATGACCGGGCCCGACGACGAGGCGGACGTCGTCGTCGACGTACGCGGCGTCCACAAGTCGTTCGGCCCGCTGCACGTCCTCAAAGGCATCGACCTCCGGCTGCGGAAGGGTTCGGTCACCGTGATCCTCGGGCCTTCCGGATCGGGCAAGTCCACGCTGCTGCGCACGCTCAATCACCTCGAGAAGGTCGACCGCGGCACCGTCCGGATCGACGGCGAGCTGATCGGTTACCGGCGCCGCGGAAACACTCTGCACGAGTTACGAGGCCGCGAGGTCCTTCATCAGCGCTCGCGAATCGGATTCGTCTTCCAGAACTTCTCGCTCTTCCCACACCTGACCGCCCTCGAGAACGTCGTCGAAGCACCGATCTCGGCGCAGGGACGAGACCGCGCGGAGGCCGACGCCGACGCCCGCGCGCTGCTCGCCCGGGTCGGCGTGGGCGACAAGCTCCACGACTATCCCAAGCAGCTGTCCGGCGGCCAGCAACAGCGCGTCGCGATCGCACGCGCCCTGGCCCTGCGGCCCGCCGTGATCCTGTTCGACGAGCCGACGTCGGCGCTCGATCCCGAACTCGTCGGCGAGGTCCTCGGTGTCATCCGCAATCTCGCCGCCGACGGGGTGACTCTCGTGATCGTCACGCACGAGATCGGTTTCGCCCGCGAGGTCGCCGACACCGTCGTGTTCATGGACGACGGCCTCATCGTCGAACAGGGGCCACCCCACGAGATCCTCGACGATCCACAGCAGGAACGCACCGTGTCGTTCCTGTCCCGCGTTCTCTGATTCCTGTCCCACAGCACTCGAGAAGGTAACGATGTCCGCTTCTTCCCACCGGGTCCGCTTGTCGACCGCGGCTCTGACCACGGCTGCCCTCCTGGGCGCCGCAGCCTGCAGTTCCGGCGCAGGGGCCGGTACAGACACCGACGCTGCGACGGCGGCAGGCTACAACCTCACCGCGGAGCAGAACCGCATCACCACCGGTGCCGTCGAGGAGATCGCCGCCCGGGTTCCCCGGAGCATCCGTGACCGGGGCACCCTCGTCGTCACAGGCTCGGCGGGCACGGCACCACCGCTGCGCTTCTATGCCGACGACGACACGACCATCATCGGATCCGAGACCGACTTCGCTCATCTCATCGGCGACGTGCTCGACCTCGACATCGAACTCACCGCCGCAGACTGGGCCCAGAACTTCGTGCGCATCGATTCGGGTGAGGCCGACGTGTTCATCTCGAACGTCACCGTCACGGAGGAACGTAAGGAGAAGTACGACTTCGCCACCTACCGACTCGACAGTCTCGCCGTCGAGGTCGGTAAGGACAGCGGCATCACCTTCGACGGACCAGCGGACATCGCCGGACTGACCATCGGTGTCGGTTCCGGGACGAATCAGGAGGCGCTGCTCGTCGAGTGGAACGAACAGAACGTCGCGGACGGCGCGGAACCCGCGGAGATCCTGTACTACCAGAACGCCGTCGACTACTACCTGGCGCTCGGATCCGGCCGTATCGACGCATATGTCGGCCCGAATCCGACCTCGGCCTTCCACGTCCTGCAGGCAGGCGAGACGGAGATCGCCGGCACTTTCTCCGGGGGAGGTCTCGACCTGCAGGGGGAGATCGCGGTCCTGACGAAGAAGGACAACGGTCTGATTCGGGCGGTCAACGAGGCGCTGAACCACATCATCGCGAACGGCACGTATGCGCAGGTTCTCGAACGGTGGGGCATCAGCAACGAGGCGATCGAGGTCTCGAGGATCAACCCACCCGGTCTGCCCGCCAACTCGTGATCCGGAAGCACACAGGGAGACGGAATGATTCGCGTCGAGAGTTCCGCCGACGTCGTGATCGTCGGTGGGGGAGTCGTCGGCTCCGCGGCGGCGTGGCGACTCGCCGCCCGCGGTCGCCGGGTGGTCCTGCTCGAACAGTTCGAGCAGGGACATCACCGCGGTGCCTCGCACGGCAGTTCCCGTATCTACCGGCAGGCGTACGCCGGACGGTTCTACACTGCACTCGCCGCGCGTGCGCTACCACTCTGGCGGCAGCTCGAAGAGACCACCGGCGAGCACCTTCTCGAGCTGACCGGCGCCGTCGACCACGGGTTGTCCTCCACGGTCCTGGCGAAGGCGAGGGTGCTGGGCGACCTCGGCATCGCGCACACGGTCCTCGACCCCGCCGAAGCGGAACGACGCTGGCCCGGGATCAGATTCGACAGCGTGGTGCTGTACCACCCCGATGCCGGTCGGTTGCATGCCGACCGCTCGGTGGCTGCGCTGCAGCAGGCCGCAGTGCAGGCCGGTGCGGATGTCCGGCACAACACCTCTGCGCGCGCGATCCGGGAAACTCCTCGCGGAGTCGAGGTCGCTTCGGACACCGACACAATCGCCGCTGGGCAGGTCGTTCTCGCGGCCGGTGCCTGGACACCCGCGGTCCTGGATGCGACGACCGGCGCATCCCTCCGCCTCCCCGCGCTGCGGACGACGCAGGAGCAACCGGCGCACTTCGTGCCGCTCTCGGATGCCCGGTGGCCGAGCTTCGTCCACCACCGCGGGGCCGAACTCGTCGGTGAAGGGATCTACGGTCTCGGCTCGGTCGACGGAATCAAGATCGGCGAACACGGCACCGGTCCGCAGGTCGACCCCGACACACGCAGTTTCGTAGCGGACCCGGACGGTGTGCGCCGCCTCGTCGACTACGCACGAGCCTGGCTTCCCGGGGTCGACGCCGACAGTGCGAGGGTGGACACCTGCCTGTACACGACGACACCGGATTCGAACTTCGTCGTCGACCGCGCAGGCGCCCTCACCGTCGCGGCCGGCTTCTCCGGGCACGGTTTCAAGTTCGCCCCGGTGATCGGTGAGCTCGTCGCCGACCTCGTCGAGGCTACCGCCACCGGCCCGGAACCGTTCCGGTCGGGGACGCGGCATCCGGTGGTGGTCTCGTGAGCGAGACCCGTGGGCTCGAGGTCAGAGCGGTGCGGCAGGACGATCCCCTCGCCGCACCGCTGCTCGAAGAACTCGCAGTCGAGTACAGCACCCGCTACGAGCACTCCTTCGAGGAGCAGTACGAGAGCCTGGTCGGCTACCCGGAGGATCGGTTCGCGCCCCCCGACGGTGCGTTGCTCGTCCTCGTCGAGGATGGAGTGCCGGTCGCCGGTGGTGCGTTCCAGCGCTACGACGAGAACACCGCCGAACTCAAACGGATCTGGACGTCGAAAGACCATCGGCGTCGTGGTCTCGGCCGCATCGTGGTCGCCGAACTCGAGGCCGAGGCCCTGCGTCGCGGATACACCCGCGTCTATCTGACGACGGGCTGGCGGCAGCCCGAGGCCGTCGCGCTGTATCTCGCGGCCGGATACGCCGCCCTGTTCGATCCTCGGCGGCCCGCCGAGGAGATCGGCCCACATCCCTTCGAGAAATTCCTGGTCCGAAAGGCGTCCTCCGCGTGAAGTTCCTGCTGCTCAGTCTCATCACCCACCATCCCGACCCCGTGACGGGGGAGTGGCTCTCGCCGTCCGAACGGATTCGGGAGGTCGTCGATACCGCCGTGCTCGCAGAACAACTCGGATTCGAGGGTTTCGCGGTGGGGGAGCGGCACGAGAAGCCGTTCCTCGCGTCGTCGCCTCCGGTCGTCCTGGCCGACATCGCGGCGCGGACCAGCACCCTCGAATTGTGGACCGGGGTCACGACTCTGAGCTTGCTCGATCCCGTCCGCGCGTTCGAGGACTACTCCACGCTCGACAACCTGTCGGGTGGGCGTCTGCACCTCATGATCGGCAAGGGCAACGGCACCGCCCAAGCCGACCTGTTCCGCGTCACGCCCGACGACCAGTGGGACCGCAACCGCGAAGGGTACGAACTGTTCCGGGCCCTGTGGGAGAACGAGACGGTCACCTGGGAGGGCCGGTTCCGGCCGGCGCTTGCCCACGCCGTCACCGTGCCCAGGCCGCTGCAGCAGCGTCTGACCATCTGGCACGGCAGCGCCACCAGCCGCGAATCCGTCGATCTCGCAGCCCGACACGGCGATCCGATCTTCTCTGCCAATGTCACCTATCCGATCGAGCCGTACGCCGAACTCGTCGATCATTATCGGGAGCGGTGGGTGGCCTACGGCTACGAGCCGGCCGACGCACGAGTGGGTGCGGGAACGGCGGGACTCCACATCGCGCCCACCTCACAGGAAGCGATCGAACGGTACCGGCCGCTGTTCGACCAGCGGCGCGCGTTCGCCCGGGAGGCCGGCCTCCCGGTCGTGTTCGAGACCGTCGAGGACTTCGTGGAGCGCAGCTCCGCGCTCGTCGGAAGCCCGCAACAGGTGATCGACAAGGTTCTCCGCTACCACGAGCGGCTCGGCCACGAGGTCATGCACGTCACCGCCGATCGTGGCGGGCTCTCGGTCGCCGAACAGCACGCGAGCCTGGAATTGTTCCAAGCCGATGTCGCGCCGGCACTGCGTGCGGCGATACCGCACCGCGATGCCGTCGAGGTGTGAGTTCTCTGCACCGGCAACGGTTCCGATCGCGGTGAAGAAAAGGGTGTGCCCGACGCCGCGATCTTCGTAACCTCGGGCACCGAATCATCCTTCCTCCCGCCCGGCGGCATCCGCACGGTGACGCCGCCGATGCCTTGTCCAGATCACGGAGCCCGTCGTTGTCCATCTCGTCCTCACCTGCGTTCCGATTCGCCGCCACCGCAGCTGCGTCCGCCGTGCTGGGAGCTGCCCTGACCGCGTGCGGAACCGGCGCCGCGGCGAGCTCGCAACCCGCCGGCGACCCGCAGCCCGGCGGCACCCTGCGTTACGGCCTGTCACAGGCTCCGACCTGTGCCGATCCGGCCCAGGCCGGCACCAACCAGACCATCTACGTCGTCCGGCAGGTCGTCGACTCACTCACCGACCAGGACCCCGCAACAGGCGAGCTCGTGCCGTGGCTCGCCGAGAGCTGGGAGTCGAACGAGGACGGCACACAGTTCACCTTTCGGCTGCGGGAGGGCGTGACCTTCAGCGACGGCACCCCGCTCACCGCGGAGTCCGTGAAGAAGAACTTCGACGCGATCGTGAACACGCTCGGGGGTGTGAAGGCACCGTCGGCCGTCGGTTATCTCGCCGGATACACCGGCACGACGGTCGTCGACGACCGCACGGCCCAGGTGAACTTCTCGGCTCCCAACGCTCCCTTCCTGCAGGCCACGGCGACCGTGCAGCTCGGATTGCTCGCCGACGCCGACACCGCCGAGAGCGCCGAGGAGCGGTGCGCCGGCGACCTGTCGGGCACCGGCCCGTTCGTCTACGAGGACTACCAGCAGGACAAGTCGGCCACCCTCGTCAAACGCACGGGTTATGGGTGGGGATCGGAGACCTTCGGACACGACGGTGAGGCCTATCTCGACCGGATCGAGTTCACCATCGTTCCCGAATCGGGTGTCCGCACCGGATCGCTCGCCTCGGGCCAGCTCGACGCCATCTCGGATGCACTGCCGCAGGACGCCCCGCAGATCGAAGGGGCCGGCGGTCGCATCCTCACCACTCCGAATCCGGGTATCCCGTTCGGGTTCCAGCCCAACGTGAGTCGGGGTGTCCTCGCCGACCCGGCCGTGCGCGGCGCGATCGTCCCGGCGATCGACCGGCAGGAACTGGTCGATACGGTGCTCGGACCGGACTTCCGCCCGGCGACCAGCACTCTCGCGTCCACGACCCCCGGCTACGTCGAACTCACCGACGTCGCCTACGACCCGCAGAAGGCCGAGCAGATCCTCGACGAGGCAGGTTGGGTGCCCGGGCCCGACGGCATCCGTGTCAAGGACGGGCAACGTCTGAGCTTCCCGGTGCTGTTCAGCTCCGTCTTCGCGGGCAACCAGGCCATTCTGGAACTGGTGCAGCAGCAGCTGCGTGCGGTGGGCATCGACCTGCAGCTCGACCTCGTCTCCACTCCGGAGAACACCGCACGCCAGAACGCCGGCGACTTCGAGGCGTCCTACTACAACAGCACCCGCGCCGACGGCGACATCCTGCGCACCGCCTTCGGGCTGGAAGGCCGCAATCTGAACCAGCGCGGTCCCGTCCCCGAGCTGGACGAGGTGCTGAACCGTCAGCTGTCCACGACCGATCCGGCCGCACGAGCCGAGCTCATCGGGCAGGCGCAGCAGCTCGTCCTCGACAACGGGCTGTGGATCCCCACGGTCGAGCTGTCGCAGGCGATCGGTGCCGGACCGAACGTCGCCGACCTGAAGTTCGAGGCCTCGGCGCGACTGCAGTTCTTCGACACCTGGCTGAGCGAGTAGATCATGCTGCGCTATCTCGGTTTCCGTGTGCTCCAGGCCGTGGGAGTGTTGTGGGCGGCGTTCACGGTGTCGTTCGCGGTCCTGTTCCTGCTGCCCTCCGATCCGGTCTCCATCGCCGCTGGTGCCGACGCCGGAACACCGGTCGACGCCGCCGCGATCGAACAACTCCGGTCGCGGTACGGACTCGATCAGCCGGTTGCGGTGCAGTACTGGAACGCGCTGAGCAACGCGGTCCGGGGTGACTTCGGCATGTCCATCTCCACCGGGCAGCAGGTGACCGACGCCATCGCCGCCGCCCTGCCGAGCACCCTCGTCCTGGCGGGCACCGCACTGGTGTTCGCCCTCGTGTTCGGCACGGGGGTGGCCGTTCTCGCGACCTACACGCGGATCCACTGGCTTCGCAGCCTGCTGTTCTCGCTGCCCCCGCTGGGGGTGGCCGTGCCGACCTTCTGGGTGGGCCTGATCCTGTTGCAGCTCTTCTCGTTCCGGCTGCGTCTGTTCCCGGCCTTCGGTGACCAGGGCATCGAACACGTGATCCTGCCCGCGATCAGCCTGGCCCTGCCCACCGGTGCGGTGATCGCCCAGGTCCTCGCGACCAGCCTGCAGACGACCTGGCGGCAGCCGTTCATCGAAGCGGCACGCGCGAAAGGTGCGTCCCGTCTGCGTATCCAGACGCGCCACGCCCTGAAGCTGTCGAGCATCCCCGCCTTCACGATCGCCGGCGTCATCGTCGGCAACCTTCTCGCCGGATCCGTGGTGGTCGAAACCGTCTTCTCCCGGGCCGGTATCGGTCGCCTGACCCAGATGTCGGTGATGGCGCAGGACATTCCGGTGGTGCTGGGCATCGTCGCGTTCTCCGCCACCGTCTTCGTGCTCGTCAACCTCACGGTCGATCTGCTCTACCCCTTCATCGACCCGCGGATCACCCACCGCATCGACCGCGGTGGTGTGGACGCGTCGACGGAGGACGACCCGACCCACGACGACACTCTCCTGGAGGTCGACGCGCGTGTCTGACACACTCGTCCGCGAAGCGCTACCGGCGACGACATCGCCGGAAACGCACTCGCGCAGAAGAATCCGGATCTCGTCCACCGCGACGATGGTGCGCCGCAACGCCGTGCTGGTCGTGTCGTCGATCGTGCTGCTCCTCGCGGTGGGCTTCGCCCTGTTCCCGTCGGTGTTCGCGTCGGGCGACCCCCTGCAGGGCGTGCCCGCCGAGAAACTGCAGGGACCGAGCGCCGCACACTGGTTCGGTACCGACAATCTCGGCCGCGACCTGTACACGCGCGTCGTGCACGGTGCCGGACTGTCGCTCACCGCGACGCTCGTCGCGGTCGGGATCGCCCTGGTGGTCGGCTCGCTGATCGGATTGCTGTCCGGCGCGGTCGGAGGTGCTCTCGACGCGGCGCTCATGCGCCTGGTCGACGTCCTGCTGTCCATCCCCGCGCTACTGCTGTCGCTCGCACTGGTCACCGCCCTCGGCTTCGGCACCATGAATGTCGCGATCGCCGTCGGCGTGAGTCTCGTCGCGAACTTCGCGCGGGTCATGCGGTCGGAAGTGCTGCGGGTCCGCAAGGCGCTCTACGTCGAGGCGGCATTCGCGTGCGGTGTCCGGTGGCACACCGTGCTGCGCCGGCACGTGCTGCGCAACTCGTACGCACCCGTCGCGGCCCTCGCTGCCGTCGAGTTCGGCATGGCCGTGCTGGCCGTATCGTCGCTGAGCTTCCTCGGTTTCGGTGCCGTACCACCGACGCCCGAGTGGGGGTCTCTGATCTCGGAGGGACGCAATTATCTCGCCGCCGCCTGGTGGATGACGACGCTTCCGGGTCTGGTCATCGTCGCTGTCGTGCTCTCGGCCCACCGCATCGGCCACGCCATCGAGGACAGGAGCGCACGATGACCCTGCTCGAGGTCCGCGACCTGCAGGTCGCCTACGGATCGCCCCGCGAACCCGTCGTGGCGGTGGACGGCGTCGACCTCACCGTCGCACGCGGCGAGGTGGTCGCGGTGGTCGGCGAATCGGGATCGGGCAAGTCGACGACCGCTCACGCGATCATCGGGCTGCTCGCCGGGACCGGTCGCGTCACCGGCGGGTCGGTGGCCTTCGACGGCACACGGCTGAACGACTTGTCGGAGCGTGCCTTCGAACGGATCCGGGGTGCTCGGATCGGCTTCGTCCCGCAGGACCCGACGACCTCCCTCAATCCCGTGATCCGGATCGGCGACCAGGTCGCCGAGGTGCTGCGCATCCACGGTCTCGCCGACCGGCGCACTGCGAGGATCGAGGCGGTGCGCATCCTCGAGGAGGCCGGGCTCGACGATCCGGCGCTGCGCGCGAAGCAGTACCCGCAGGAACTGTCCGGAGGGCAGCGGCAACGCGTGCTCATCGGTATCGCTCTCGCCTGCCGCCCCGATCTCGTCATTGCCGACGAGCCGACCAGCGCGCTCGACGTAACCGTGCAGCGCCGCATCCTCGACCACCTCGACGCACGGATCGCCGAGACCGGCACCGCGGTGTTGCTCATCACCCACGATCTGGGTGTCGCGGCGGACCGCGCCGACCGCATCGTCGTCATGCAGGGTGGGCGGGTCGTCGAAACCGGACCGGCTGCGCAGGTGCTCACCGACCCGCAACACGACTACACGCGCTCGCTGATCGCGGCCGCGCCCGGTCTCGCGGAACCGGCCGTGCGGCCCGCACTGCGGGGGACCGCCCCCATCCTGTCGGTCTCGGCGGTGTCGAAGACCTTCCGCATCGACCGTAAGTCCTCACTGCGCGCGGTGCGCGAGGTGTCGTTCGACGTTCCCCGCGGCGGCACCCTGGCGCTGGTGGGGGAGTCGGGCTCCGGTAAGTCCACGGTCTCGCGCATCGCGATCCGCCTCGAGACCCCGACCGCAGGCCGGGTGCGGTTCGACGGGGAGGACATCACCGGTCTGCGCGGAAGCGCCCTGCGCGCCCTGCGCCGCAGGGTGCAGATCGTGCACCAGAATCCGTACGCCTCGCTCGATCCGAAACTGAGGATCCGCGACATCGTCGCCGAGCCCCTCGAAGCGTTCGGTATCGGTACGAGAACCGAACGCGCCGCGCACGTCGCACGGCTCCTCGATCAGGTGACGCTGTCGGCAGCACATCTCGACCGCACACCTGCCGAACTGTCGGGTGGGCAACGGCAACGCGTCGCCATCGCGCGGGCGATCGCGCTGAACCCCGATCTGCTCGTTCTCGACGAACCGGTCTCGGCACTCGACGTCTCGGTTCAAGCCCAGATCCTCGACCTGCTCACCTCGCTGCAGACGGAACTCGGGCTCAGCTATCTGTTCATCTCGCACGACCTCGCCGTCGTCCGGCAGATCAGCGACACCGTCGCCGTGATGTGCGCCGGCCGCGTCGTCGAATACGGCTCCACTGCACGCATCTTCGACAACCCCCAACACGAGTACACGCACACGTTGCTCGATGCCATCCCCGGGAAGGTCCACCATGTCCGATAGTCCGGAACTGCTGCTCGCCGTCGAGTTCGCCGGCACCGGCATCCATCCCTCGTCGTGGCGCCGCGACGATTCGCACGCCGAGGAATTGTTCGGTCCCCGTTACTGGACCGAGCTCGTCGGTGCCGCAGACCGCGCCGGAGTGGACTTCGCGTTCTTCTCCGACACCTTCGGTGTCGTGTCCGATGCGACCACGGTGCGCGGCAGGCTCGACGCCGTCGGTCTGGCGGCGCGACTGACCACTGCGACCACACGCATCGGCGTGATTCCCACGGCCACCGTCACCCACACCGAACCGTTCCATGTGGCCAAGGCCATCCAGACGATCGACCACACCACCCTCGGTCGCGCCGGTTGGGAGGTCGCGGTGACGCCCGGAGCCGCACCGGTGGCGCTGTTCGGGCGCAAGGAGGAGCAGGACACCGCGTCGCTGTGGGCGGAGGCGCACGAGGCCGCCGAGGTCGCGGCACGGCTGTGGGACAGCTGGGAGGACGACGCCGAGATTCGCGACGTCGCCACCGGCCGTTTCCTCGACCGCGACAAGGTCCACTACATCGACTTCGTCGGCGAGTACTTCTCCGTCAAGGGATCGTCCATCGTGCCGCGGTCACCGCAGGGGCAACCGCTGGTCGCGGTGACGGTGACCGGAGACGAATCCCTCGGATTCGCGGCGCAGCGTGCGGATCTGGTGCGGGTCCGTGCCACCGACGTCTCCGCAGCGGGCGACTTGGCCACCCGCATCCGAGCCGTGGCGGGAGACCGGCGCATCTTCGTGCTGCTCGATGTCGATGTGCTGCTCGGTGACGATGTCGCCGCGGATCTCGCCCAGCTCGAGGCGTGGGCCGGTGAACCCTACCGCTCCGACACGCTCGTCCACGTCGGGACGTCCGAGGGCCTGATCGAATTGCTCGGAGATGCAACGGGTGTGGACGGCGTGACCCTGCGGCCGCTCGCTCTGCCGTCCACCCTCCACGAGCTCGTCGAGAACGTCCTGCCCGTCGTCCGTCCCGACATCGCGCCCACAACCGGAACGCTCCGTGACCGGCTCGGTCTGCCCCGCCCCGCCAACCGCTTCGCGGCTGCTCACTGAAGGAACGATCATCGTGTCCCGCAACACTGTTCGTAAGCAGATCCATCTCGCTGCGCACTTCCCCGGCGTCAACAACACCACGGTGTGGGCCGACCCCGGGTCGAAGAGCCAGATCGACTTCTCGTCGTTCCTACACCTGGCTCGCACCGCCGAGCGCGGCAAGTTCGATTTCTTCTTCCTCGCCGAGGGACTCCGCCTCCGCGAGCACCGCGGCCGCATCCACGACCTCGACGTCGTCGGCCGGCCCGACACCCTCACCGTGCTCGAGGCCCTGGCCGGTGCCACCACCCATCTCGGCCTGGCCGGCACCATCAACACCACCTTCAACGAGCCGTACGAACTGGCCAAGCAGTTCGCGACCCTCGACCACCTCTCGGACGGTCGCGCCGCGTGGAACCTCGTCACCTCGTCGGATGCGTTCACCGGTGAGAACTTCCGTCGCGGCGGTTTCCTCGAGCACTCGCAGCGGTACGTCCGAGCCGCCGAAGTGGTCGACGTGGTGCGGGAACTGTGGGACGGCTGGTCCGCCCGCGGTCCCGTGATCGACCGCGAGGCCGGAATCTTCGCTCCCGACGGCGACATCGCGTCGTTCGACATCCGCACCACCCAGTTCGACATCTCGGGCCGCTTCGAAGTGCCGCGCAGCCCCCAGGGGCATCCCGTCCTACTGCAGGCCGGCGATTCCGACGAGGGCCGCGAATTCGGTGCCGCCAAGGCCGACGCCATCTTCAGCAGGCACGGCACTCTCGACGAGGGCCGTGCCTTCTACACCGACGTCAAGAATCGGCTGGCGAAGTACGGCCGCAGCTGGGACGAGCTGAAGATCCTGCCTGCCGCGACCTTCGTCCTCGGAGATACCCACGAGGACGCCCACGAGCGCGCCCGGCACATCCGCCTGCAGCAGGTCGGGCCACAGACGGCCATCGCCTTCCTCGAACAGATCTGGGGCAAGGACCTTTCGTCCTACGACCCCGATGGTCCGCTACCCGACATCGATCCCGAGGACAACGTCACGATCACGCGCGGCCGCGTACGGCACGCGAAGGATCCGCTCGCCGTCGCCCGGCAGTGGAAGGAGAAGGCCGAGGCGGAGAAGCTGAGCATCCGGGAACTGGTCATCGAGGTCACCGCGCGCCAGCAGTTCATCGGAACGCCGCAGCAGGTCGCGGACGAGATCGATCTCTACGTGCAGACCGACGCCGGCGACGGATTCATCCTCGTCCCGCACCTCACACCCGGCGGACTCGACGAGTTCGTCGACAAGGTCGTTCCATTGCTGCAGGAACGCGGAAGCTTCCGCACCGAATACCGGAGCACGACCCTCCGAGGCCACCTCGGCCTGCGCGACCCCCACACTGTCACCGAAGGAGCCCGGGCGTCATGACAGCAACATTCGATACGTTCGTCGACGATTGGCGGCGGTGGCATGCCGACCGCAACGACGGCCTGCGGCAACCGCTCGGCTGGCTGAGTCTCACCGCCCTCTACTGGCTGGACGAAACCCCCACCTCCTTCGACGATGCGCCGGGTCGGTGGCACGTCGACGGCGGGTCGGTGATCCACGAACTCGACGCTGAGACCACCACCTACGAGCCGGTCGAGGGTGCGCCGGGCCTCGAAGCGGAGTTCGACCGCGGTTTCGTCGAGGTCATCCAGCGCACCGGACGATTCGGGATCCGCATCCACGACCGGACCGCACCGGCGCTCGCGTCGTTCACCGGTGTCCCGGTCTACGAACCCGACCCGTCCTGGGTGCTGACCGGCCGGTTCGAGGCGTTCGACGAACAGGAGGTCGTGACGACGGGCGCGGTCGTCGACGGACTCGAGCACCACCATCCCGCGGCCGGTGTCATCCGCTTCGACTACGGCGGAGCCGAACACGAACTCGTCGCCTTCGGGGAAGCCGGGGGCGCGCTGCGCGTGTTGTTCACCGATGCGACGAGCGGGGTGACCACCTATCCGGCGGCGCGGATATTGCAGGCCGGTAGGCCGGACACCGACGGCATCGTCACACTCGACTTCACGCGCGCCGCGAACCTGCCGTGCGCGTTCACCGACGCGGCGACCTGCCCGATCGCGCCCGCCGGGAACCGACTGCCGTTCGCCGTCGAGGCCGGCGAACGTGATCCACGTGCAGGGGAGGGGGCGTGAGCGCGAATCCTGTCCCACTGTCGGTGCTGGATCTCTCGCCGATCAGCGAGGGATCCACCGCGCGGCAGGCCCTGCGGAACAGCGTGGACCTCGCCCGGCGTGTCGAGGAGTGGGGGTACAAGCGGTACTGGGTTGCCGAACACCACTTCGTCGCGGTGGCGTCCTCGGCTCCCGACGTGCTGATCGGAGCGATCGCCGCTGCTACGAACACCATCCGGGTGGGCGCCGCTGCGGTACAACTCGGGCACAACACCGCGATCGGGGTCGTCGAGTCCTTCGGCACGCTCGATGCGTTGTATCCGGGACGGATCGATCTCGGGCTCGGCCGCTCGGGGCAGCGCCGCGCCGAAGCTCTGGCAGCCGGGTCCCGCGAATCCGCCCCGCGAGCGACGGAGATCCGTGACGGCCTCGTCATCCCGCCTCCCTTCTCCGCTGCGAAACTGCTGTCCTCGTCGCGGCTCTCGGCGAGCTTCGGGACCCTTCAGCAGCCGGGCGCGCAGACCCCCGACTTCGATGCCCAGGTCGAGGAGATCCTCGCCTTCCTGCGCGGCACCTACACGGCGCCCGACGGGACGGAACTGCACGCCAGCCCGGGTGAGGGCGCAGACGTCGAACTGTGGGTGTTCGGTTCGAGTGCCGGGCCGTCGGCTCAGCTCGCGGGCCGCCTCGGGTTGCCGTTCGGTGCGAACTACCACGTCAGTCCGGGAACGACCGTCGACGCGATCGAGGCCTACCGCGCCGCCTTCCGCCCCTCGGCCTTCCTGCCGGAACCGTACGTCGTGGTCTCGGCGGATGCGGTTGTCGCCGATGACGACGACACCGCCCGCGAGCTGGCATCGACCTACGGGCACTGGACGCACAGCATCCGTTCCGGCCACGGAGCGATCCCGTATCCGGATCCGGAGACGACGACGCCGCTGACCGACGAGCAACGCAGCCTCGTCGACGACCGCCTCGTCACCCAGTTCGTCGGGGCGCCGAGTACCGTCGCCGAGCGGCTCGACACCCTCCGGCGAGTGACGGAGGCGGACGAGTTGGTGGTCACCTCCGTCACCCACCGGCACGGCGATCGCCTCCGCTCCTACGAACTTCTCGCCCGCGAGTGGGGATCGTCCGGGATCCGCGCGGCGTGAGCTCACATCGAGACCGGTAGCGGTGCGAGTTCTACGCGAATCACGCACACAACCTCGGTCTCGACCGATGAAGGGCGGGTGATGGGCATACTCGGGGACATCGGATGTGCGAACGGGCGGAGGAATCGGTGACTCAGGGTCTGAAGTTGGGATACAAGGCGTCGGCGGAGCAGTTCGGGCC
>NZ_JAKFYR010000029.1 GCF_022554085.1 Rhodococcus sp. CH91 | reverse complement strand
CATGTGCCGGTAGGTGGTGATCAGACGGTCGGTGGATGCGTCCCCGGTGTCGGGACGCTCGTCGCCGGTCAGCACCGCCTGCAGGGCGGTGGCCTGGGTCTTGCCGAGTTCGACACCCCACTGATCGAACGAGTCGATCCCCCACACCACCCCCTGGACGAACACCTGATGCTCGTAGAACGCGACGATCTGCCCGAGCACCGCCGGGCTCAGCTCCGGAGCGAGGACCGTCGTCGACGGCCGATCACCGGGCATCACCTTGTGCGCCACCAACGCCTCGTCGACACCCTCGGCGCGGACCTCACCCGCATCCCGCCCGAACGCGAGCACGGTGGCCTGAGCGAACATGTTCGCCAGCAACAACACCTGCATCGAGGTCGTCCCGTCCCGGGCGGGCAGATCGTCCCCGGCCCGGGCGAAACCGAGAAAATCGACCGGCACCGTCTCGGTGCCCTGATGCAGCAACTGGAAGAACGCGTGCTGACCGCCCGTGCCCGGCTCCCCCCAGAACACCTCCCCGGTCGGACAACGCACCGGTGCCCCGTCCGCCCGCACCGATTTACCGTTCGATTCCATCGCCAGCTGCTGCAGATAGGCCGGCAACCGCGCCAGATCCTGCGCATAGGGCACCACCGCCCGCGAACGATGCCCGAGCACACTGGCGTTCCACACCCCGATCAACCCCGCCAGCAGCGGCGCATTCCGCGCCGGGGCGGCGGTACGGAAATGGGTGTCGATGGCGTGCATCCCGGCGAGGAACTCCCCGAAGCGTTCCTTGCCGATCGCGCACATCACCGCCAACCCGATCGCCGAGCCCACCGAATAGCGGCCGCCGACCCAATCCCAGAACTCGAACATGTGCGCCGGGTCGATACCGAACTCGACCACCCGCTCGGTGTGCGTGGACACCGCCACGAAATGCGCCGCGACCGCGTCCTCACCCAGGGCGGCGACGAGCCAGCGGCGGGCGGCGGCGGCATTGGACAACGTTTCGAGGGTGGAGAAGGTCTTCGACGCGACGATGAACACGGTGGCCGCCGGATCCAGACCGGTCAGCGCCGCGGTCAGATCGGCCGGGTCGACGTTGGAGACGAACCGCACCGCCGGGCCGTCGTGGAAACGCCGCAACGCCCGGGTGGCCATCGCCGGACCCAGATCCGAACCACCGATCCCGATGTTGACCACCGTGGTGATCTTCTCCCCGGTGGCCCCGCGCCAGTCGCCGCTGCGGAGCCGGTCGGTGAACTCCCCCATCCGGTCGAGCACCGCATGCACCTGCGCGACCACATCGACCCCGTCGACGATCAGTTTCGCCTCGCGGGGCAGGCGCAGCGCGGTGTGCAGCACCGCCCGGTCCTCGGTGACATTGAGGTGCGCACCCGAGAACATCGCCGCACGCGCCGCCCCCACCCCACTCTGCTCCGCCAACTCGAGCAGAGAGTGCATCACACCGTCATCGACACGCTGCTTGCTGAAGTCGACCACCAGATCCCCGGCCGGGATCGTCAACGCCTGCACCCGCTCCGGTTCGGTGGCGAACAACTCGCGCAGAGACCTCGACCGGAGCCGGTCACGATGGTTTTCCAGAGCTTTCCACG
>NZ_JAKFYR010000027.1 GCF_022554085.1 Rhodococcus sp. CH91 | reverse complement strand
GGCAGATGATGTCGCCGGAGGTCTTCTCGATCGTGCGCCGGCTGCTCGACGGAGCCGGTACTTCGATCGGGTGATTCCGGTATCGGCCGGGCCGGGTGGGCCGTCGGACACGCCGCGACGGCCACGGCTTTGTCCTGCTACGACCGGTCCGGACCGGTAGAGTTCTGCCTGTGTCTGTGTCGGGGGATGAGACCGCATTGGTCTTCGAGCGTAGTGAGGTGACCTATCGTGAGTTCTCGTCCCGTGTGAATCGACTTGCCCGCCACCTGATCTCGGTAGGTGTCGGGCCGGAGTCCCGCGTGGCGGTGGCGATGCGCCGCAGCGTGGACCTGGTGGTGGCGGTGCACGCTGTACTTGCTGCAGGCGGTGCCTATGTGCCGGTGGATCCGGATCATCCTGCCGAGCGGACCGACTACGTGCTCGGATCATCGGATCCCGTGCTGGTGCTGACGACTTCGCGGGACCGCTTCACGTGGTCCGGGTCTGTGCCGGTGATCGCAGTCGACGGACTCGAACTGTCGGGCTACGCCGACGGCGGAATCTGCAGCACCGAACGGGTATCGGTGTTGCGACCGCAGAACACCGCGTACGTCATCTACACCTCGGGCTCCACCGGCCGGCCGAAGGGCGTGGCCGTGGAGCATTGTTCGGTGGTCAACCAATTGCAGTGGATGCAGGCACGGTTCCGCCTGACCACGGACGACATCGTCCTGCTGAAGACGCCGTTCACCTTCGACGCCTCCGTGTGGGAACTACTGCTGCCCTTGCAGGTCGGTGCGCGAGTGGTGATCGCGGAACCCGACGGTCATCGCGACCCGGATTATCTGGCACGGGTCGTCGACGAGCAGAAGGTGACTGTGGCGCAGTTCGTCCCGTCGGTCCTCGACACGGTCCTCGACCGTCTCGCTCCCGGTATGTGGACCTCGTTGCGGATGCTGTTCACCGGAGGCGAAGCCCTTCCTGCGCGTACCGCCGAGCGTGCGCAGCGAGTGTGCTCGGCGCGGGTGCACAATCTGTACGGACCGACCGAAGTCACCGTCCAGGCAACTTCTTTCGAGTATTCGGGATCGTGTGCGGGTTACACCGTCCCTATCGGGACGCCGGTACGGAACACCAGGGTATTCGTACTCGATGCCCGTTTGCGGCCCGTCCCGGTCGGTGTCGCGGGTGAGTTGTACCTCGCCGGAATCCAGCTCGCCCGGGGATACCACGACCGACCGGACCTCACAGCGGATCGATTCGTCGCAGACCCGTTCGCCGGGGACGGCAGCCGAATGTACCGGACCGGCGACCTCGTGAAGTGGACGCGAGACGGCGATATCGAATACCTCGGGCGCACGGACTTCCAGGTGAAGTTCCGCGGGCAGCGCATCGAACTCGGAGAGGTCGAATCGGCCCTGGGCAAGGCCTCCGGTGTGAATCGTGCCGCCGCAAGTGTGTTCTGGGGCGAGCAGGGCGAGATCCTGATCGGTTACGTCGTCCCGACGGACGGTGTGGAGGTCGATCCGGCGGAGGTGGCCGCTACGGTTCGAGCGCTCCTGCCGCAGTACATGGTGCCGTCGCAGATCATCGTGCTCGACGACCTGCCTCTCAACGGGTCGGGAAAGCTGGACCGTAAGGAGTTGCCGGAACCGGCATTCGAGGCCGGCGTGTACCGGGCACCGAGGACCACCGTGGAGCGGACGGTGGCGTCGGCCTTCGGTGAAGTGCTCGGGGTGGATCGGATCGGTCTGGACGACAACTTCTTCACGCTCGGCGGTAACTCGCTGTCGGCCACTCGCGTCGTCTCGCGCCTGACGGCGTGCGGATTGCCCGTGAAGTTGCAGTGGATGTTCGCGGACCCCACGCCTGCCGGGTTCGCGGCGAAGGTGGGACGGGAGGCGGGCTCTCCGCTCGCCGGCGCCGAGAACGTCGGCACCGACGTCCTGCTCCCGATCAGAACGGCAGGATCGCGTCGCCCGCTGTTCTGCGTGCACCCCATCGTGGGGCTCGCGTGGTGTTATGCAGGACTGACCCGGTACATCGAAGCGGACCGACCGTTGTACGGACTTCAGTCCCCTGCGCTGACGGAACCCGACTTCGAGCCTCGTTCACTGCGCGAGATCGCCGGACGGTACGTAGAGGAGATTCGCAGCGTGGCCCCGGACGGGCCGTACGACCTTCTCGGCTGGTCGCTCGGAGGAACGCTCGCCCACGAGATCGCGGTGCAGTTGCAGGCAGAGGGCGCCGAGGTGGCCACGCTCGTCATGATCGACAGTTACAGCAGAGCGGAAGGCACGACGATCGACTCGATCGACGCTCTGCCCGTCCGTCAACTATTGGGGAGTGTCGGAATCGACCCCGGCCCGGCGAGCGTGCACGACGTCGACTCCGCCGAGATGATCGATTCGATCTCCCGGTCCTGCGGTATTTCGCGGGAGGATGCGGATTCGCTGGTGGCTGTATTGCTGGCGAATGCGAACAGGGATCTGCGTCTGGCCGCAC
>NZ_JAKFYR010000026.1 GCF_022554085.1 Rhodococcus sp. CH91 | reverse complement strand
GGTATGTCGGCGACGTTGACGTATGCGGTGGATTTGTTCGACGAGGCGACGGTGCGTGGGTTCGCGGAGCGGTATGTGCGGATTCTGGCTGCGGTGGTGTCGGATTCTCGGGTTCCGGTGGGGGATCTGGAGATTCTGGATTCGGTCGAGCGTGAGTTGGTGGTGGATCGGTGGCCGGGTCGCGGTGTGGGTGCCGTGGGTGCGGTCACGTTGGTGGAGTTGTTCGACGAGCGGGTTGCTGTTGCCGGTGATGCGACGGCGGTGGTGTTCGGTGACGAGCGGGTGTCGTATGCGGAGTTGGCGGCGCGGTCGCGTCGTCTGGCGCGGCATCTGATCGATGTGGGGGTCGGGCCGGAGTCGTTGGTCGGGGTGGCGTTGCCTCGGTCGGTGGATCTGGTGGTGGCGTTGCTGGCGGTGGTGCAGGCCGGTGGTGCGTACGTGCCGTTGGATCCGTCGTATCCGGCTGATCGGTTGGCGTATGTGGTGGAGGATTCGGCTCCGACGTGTGTGGTGTCGTGGTCGGGTCGTGAGGTCGATTTCGGTGCCGGGGTGCGGGTCGTCGAGGTCGATCGGGTGGATCTGGGGCAGGTGTCCTCGGATGTGATCGTCGCGTCGGAGCGGCGTGGGGCGTTGGTGCCGGAGTCGGTGGCGTATGTGATCTATACGTCGGGTTCGACGGGCCGGCCGAAGGGTGTGTTGGTTCCGCATCGGAATGTGGTGCGGTTGTTGGCCGATACCGAGTCGGTGTACGGGTTCGGCGGCGATGATGTGTGGACGATGTTCCATTCGTATGCCTTCGACTTCTCGGTGTGGGAGTTGTGGGGGGCGTTGCTCTACGGCGGGACGTTGGTGGTGGTCGATTACTTCACGTCGCGGTCGCCGCAGCAGTTCTTGGAGTTGCTCGAGCGGGAGCGGGTGACGGTGCTGAATCAGACGCCGTCGGCGTTCTATCAGTTGGCGGAGGTGGATCGGACCGCGGCGGCGGCGCCGGAGTTGGCGTTGCGGTATGTGATCTTCGGTGGTGAGGCGTTGGAGTTGCGGCGTCTGCTGCCGTGGTTCGAGCGTCGTGGTGATCGTGTTCCGCAGTTGGTGAACATGTATGGCATCACCGAGACGACGGTGCATGTGTCGCATCGTCGTATCGATGAGGTGACGGCGCGTACTGCGGTCGGAAGTGTTGTCGGTGAGGCGATTTCCGGTTTGCGGGTGTTCGTGCTGGATCGTCGTCTGCGTCCGGTGCCGGCGGGGGTGGCCGGGGAGTTGTATGTCGCCGGTGGGCAGTTGGCACGGGGTTATCACGGTCGTCCGTCGTTGACGGCGGCGCGGTTCGTGGCCGATCCGTTCGCTGCCGACGGTTCGTTGTTGTATCGCACCGGTGATGTGGCGCGGTGGGATCGCCGCGGGGAGCTCGAGTATCTGGGGCGTGCCGATGATCAGGTGAAGGTGCGCGGTTTCCGGATCGAGCTCGGTGAGATCGAGGCGGCGGTGCTGGCGGACGGGTCGGTGGCGCAGGTGGCCGTGGTGGTGCGTGAGGACACCCCGGGTGATCAGCGGATCGTGGCCTATGTGGTCGCTGCCGAGGGTGTGGATGTGGATCCGGAGGGTCTGCGTGCGCATGTGTCCGAGCAGTTGCCCGATTACATGGTGCCGTCGGCGTTCGTGGTGTTGACGGAGATTCCGTTGACGGTCAACGGCAAGTTGGATCGTCGGGCGTTGCCGGCTCCGGTGTTCGCTGTTCGGGAGTTCCGGGCGCCGGTGACGCCGGTCGAGGAGATCGTCGCGCAGGTGTTCGGGGATGTGCTCGAGGTGGCTCGGGTCGGTGTGGACGACGACTTCTTCGAGCTCGGTGGTAACTCGTTGCTGGCGACGAAGGTGGTGGCGCGGATCGGTGCTGCCCTCGATACCGATGTGCCGGTGCGGATGTTCTTCGAGGCGTCGACGGTGGGGTCGTTGGCGGCGGCGCTCGAATCGCAGGTCGGTAGCGGTGCCCGGGCGGCGTTGGTGGCCCAGCAGCGGCCCGAGCATGTGCCGTTGTCGTTGGCGCAGACGCGGATGTGGTTCCTGAACCGGTTCGATACCGAGTCGACGGCGTACAACATTCCGATGGCTCTGCGGTTGCGGGGGCAGGTCGATGTCGCGGTGCTCGCCGAGGCGGTCGGTGATGTCTTCGCCCGGCACGAGTCGTTGCGGACGGTGTATCCGGAGACGGTGGACGGTCCGGCGCAGCGGATTCTGCCGGTGCCGTCGGTGTCGTTGGAGGCGGTGACCGTTTCGGTCGAGGAGCTCGAGCGGAAACTGGTCGAGTTGGTGACCACTCGTTTCGATGTGACCTCGCAGATTCCGGTGCGGCTGGAGTTGTTCCGGTTGGCCGAGGGTGAGTTCGTGCTCGGTGCGGTGGTGCATCACATCAGTGCCGACGGTTCGTCGATGGTGCCGTTCGCCCGGGATCTGATGCTCGCCTACACCGCGCGTTCTGCCGGTGCGGCGCCGGCCTGGGAACCGTTGGCGGTGCAGTACGCCGATTACGCCCTGTGGCAGCGGCGTGTG
>NZ_JAKFYR010000025.1 GCF_022554085.1 Rhodococcus sp. CH91 | reverse complement strand
TTTTTTGCTAGTGATTTGGCTCTTTGTCTTTGACTGATCGGCCCTTCGGGGTGTGATTGTGAGTCTTCAACGGAGAGTTTGATCCTGGCTCAGGACGAACGCTGGCGGCGTGCTTAACACATGCAAGTCGAACGATGAAGCCCAGCTTGCTGGGTGGATTAGTGGCGAACGGGTGAGTAACACGTGGGTGATCTGCCCTGCACTCTGGGATAAGCCTGGGAAACTGGGTCTAATACCGGATATGACTCCTTGCTGCATGGCGAGGGGTGGAAAGTTTTTCGGTGCAGGATGAGCCCGCGGCCTATCAGCTTGTTGGTGGGGTAATGGCCTACCAAGGCGACGACGGGTAGCCGGCCTGAGAGGGCGACCGGCCACACTGGGACTGAGACACGGCCCAGACTCCTACGGGAGGCAGCAGTGGGGAATATTGCACAATGGGCGAAAGCCTGATGCAGCGACGCCGCGTGAGGGATGACGGCCTTCGGGTTGTAAACCTCTTTCAGCAGGGACGAAGCGCAAGTGACGGTACCTGCAGAAGAAGCACCGGCCAACTACGTGCCAGCAGCCGCGGTAATACGTAGGGTGCGAGCGTTGTCCGGAATTACTGGGCGTAAAGAGCTCGTAGGCGGTTTGTCGCGTCGTCTGTGAAATCCCGCAGCTCAACTGCGGGCTTGCAGGCGATACGGGCAGACTCGAGTACTGCAGGGGAGACTGGAATTCCTGGTGTAGCGGTGAAATGCGCAGATATCAGGAGGAACACCGGTGGCGAAGGCGGGTCTCTGGGCAGTAACTGACGCTGAGGAGCGAAAGCGTGGGTAGCGAACAGGATTAGATACCCTGGTAGTCCACGCCGTAAACGGTGGGCGCTAGGTGTGGGTTTCCTTCCACGGGATCCGTGCCGTAGCCAACGCATTAAGCGCCCCGCCTGGGGAGTACGGCCGCAAGGCTAAAACTCAAAGGAATTGACGGGGGCCCGCACAAGCGGCGGAGCATGTGGATTAATTCGATGCAACGCGAAGAACCTTACCTGGGTTTGACATATACCGGACGACTGCAGAGATGTGGTTTCCCTTGTGGTCGGTATACAGGTGGTGCATGGCTGTCGTCAGCTCGTGTCGTGAGATGTTGGGTTAAGTCCCGCAACGAGCGCAACCCTTGTCCTGTGTTGCCAGCACGTAATGGTGGGGACTCGCAGGAGACTGCCGGGGTCAACTCGGAGGAAGGTGGGGACGACGTCAAGTCATCATGCCCCTTATGTCCAGGGCTTCACACATGCTACAATGGTCGGTACAGAGGGCTGCGATACCGTGAGGTGGAGCGAATCCCTTAAAGCCGGTCTCAGTTCGGATCGGGGTCTGCAACTCGACCCCGTGAAGTCGGAGTCGCTAGTAATCGCAGATCAGCAACGCTGCGGTGAATACGTTCCCGGGCCTTGTACACACCGCCCGTCACGTCATGAAAGTCGGTAACACCCGAAGCCGGTGGCCTAACCCCTCGTGGGAGGGAGCCGTCGAAGGTGGGATCGGCGATTGGGACGAAGTCGTAACAAGGTAGCCGTACCGGAAGGTGCGGCTGGATCACCTCCTTTCTAAGGAGCATCTCCTGTCTCGGACCAGCACAGTGGTGTTGGGGGAGCAGGCAGAGACCGTTTGCCGCCGTACGAGCGGCACGGTTGCTCATGGGTGGAACGCTGACAAGCACTCCTCGGAGCGTCTCTTCCGCCTGGAAGAGATCGAGGNGAGCCGTCGAAGGTGGGATCGGCGATTGGGACGAAGTCGTAACAAGGTAGCCGTACCGGAAGGTGCGGCTGGATCACCTCCTTTCTAAGGAGCATCTCCTGTCTCGGACCAGCACAGTGGTGTTGGGGGAGCAGGCAGAGACCGTTTGCCGCCGTACGAGCGGCACGGTTGCTCATGGGTGGAACGCTGACAAGCACTCCTCGGAGCGTCTCTTCCGCCTGGAAGAGATCGAGGGGTTATATCGGTGCACTGTTGGGTCCTGAGGGAACACGCAATGTGTTTTTTCAGCGACGATGATCTGCGAAAGGGAAGAGTTTCTTCTTCTCGAGTAGGGGTTGTTGTGTGTTGTTTGAGAACTGCACAGTGGACGCGAGCATCTTTGTTGTAAGTGTTTATGAGCGTACGGTGGATGTCTTGGCACCAGGAGCCGATGAAGGACGTGGGAGGCTGCGATATGCCTCGGGGAGCTGTCAACCGAGCTGTGATCCGAGGATTTCCGAATGGGGAAACCCAGCACGAGTGATGTCGTGTTACCCGCATCTGAATATATAGGGTGTGTGGAGGGAACGTGGGGAAGTGAAACATCTCAGTACCCACAGGAAGAGAAAACAACATGTGATTCCGTGAGTAGTGGCGAGCGAAAGCGGATGAGGCTAAACCATGGGTGTGTGATAGCTGGCAGGCGTTGCATTCGTGGGGTTGTGGGGTTCGTTGTGTCGGCGCTGCTGAGCCGGCCGACAGTAAGAAATCATCGTGTTAGTCGAAATGGTCTGGAACGGCCTGTCGTAGAGGGTGAGAATCCCGTAGACGAAAACATGGTGACTGTCGATGCGAATACCCGAGTAGCACCGGGCCCGTGAAATCCGGTGTGAATCTGTCGGGACCACCCGATAAGCCTGAATACTCCCTGGTGACCGATAGCGGACTAGTACCGTGAGGGAAAGATGAAAAGTACCCCGGGAGGGGAGTGAAATAGTACCTGAAACCGTGCGCTTACAATCCGTCAGAGCCTTCGAGCAGCTTGCTGCTGGGGGTGATGGCGTGCCTTTTGAAGAATGAGCCTGCGAGTTAGTGGCATGTCGCGAGGTTAACCCGTGTGGGGTAGCCGTAGCGAAAGCGAGTCCGAATAGGGCGATCTGTAGTGGCATGTTCTAGACCCGAAGCGGAGTGATCTACCCATGGCCAGGGTGAAGCGATGGTAAGACGTCGTGGAGGCCCGAACCCACTTAGGTTGAAAACTGAGGGGATGAGTTGTGGGTAGGGGTGAAAGGCCAATCAAACTCCGTGATAGCTGGTTCTCCCCGAAATGCATTTAGGTGCAGCGTCGCGTGTTTCTCACCGGAGGTAGAGCTACTGGATGGTCTAGGGGGCCCACAAGCTTACCGAAATCAGCCAAACTCCGAATGCCGGTGAGTGAGAGCGCGGCAGTGAGACTGCGGGGGATAAGCTTCGTAGTCGAGAGGGAAACAGCCCAGATCGCCGGCTAAGGCCCCTAAGCGTGTACTAAGTGGAAAAGGATGTGGGATCGCTGAGACAACCAGGAGGTTGGCTTAGAAGCAGCCACCCTTGAAAGAGTGCGTAATAGCTCACTGGTCAAGTGGTTCTGCGCCGACAATGTAGCGGGGCTCAAGTACACCGCCGAAGCCGCGGCATTCACATAACACCCCGGAGGGATTACGGTTTCTCCGGCAGTGGTGTGGATGGGTAGGGGAGCGTCGTGTGGCCGTGGAAGCGCCGGAGTGATCCAGGTGTGGAGGCCACGCGAGTGAGAATGCAGGCATGAGTAGCGAAAGACGAGTGAGAAACTCGTCCGCCGGATGACCAAGGGTTCCTGGGCCAGGTTAATCCGCCCAGGGTGAGTCGGGACCTAAGGCGAGGCCGACAGGCGTAGTCGATGGACAACGGGTTGATATTCCCGTACCCGTGTATCCGCGCCCAATGGCGAATCAGTTGTGCTAACCGTCCAAAAGGTTGGTCGTCTCCTTCGGGAGTCGACGGACTGGCTGCACGGGACCCTGATTGTAGTAGTCAAGCGATGGGGTGACGCAGGAAGGTAGCTGGGCCAGGTGGTGGATGTCCTGGTGTAAGCCGGTAGGGCGTGACATAGGCAAATCCGTGTCACATGCAGCCTGAGAGGTGATGCATACCCGTTGAGGGGAATTCAGTGATCCTATGCTGCCGAGAAAAGCCTCTAGTGAGTTGATACACGGCCCGTACCCCAAACCGACACAGGTGGTCAGGTAGAGAATACCGAGGCGATCGAGAGAACTGTGGTTAAGGAACTCGGCAAAATGCCCCCGTAACTTCGGGAGAAGGGGGACCATGCCCGGTGACGGCCCTTGCGGTCCGAGCTGGGGGTGGTCGCAGAGACCAGAGAGAAGCGACTGTTTACTAAAAACACAGGTCCGTGCGAAGTCGTAAGACGATGTATACGGACTGACGCCTGCCCGGTGCTGGAAGGTTAAGAGGACCGGTTAGCCATTTCGGTGGCGAAGCTGAGAATTTAAGCCCCAGTAAACGGCGGTGGTAACTATAACCATCCTAAGGTAGCGAAATTCCTTGTCGGGTAAGTTCCGACCTGCACGAATGGCGTAACGACTTCTCTGCTGTCTCGACCACAGACTCGGCGAAATTGCATTACGAGTAAAGATGCTCGTTACGCGCGGCAGGACGAAAAGACCCCGGGACCTTCACTATAGCTTGGTATTGGTGTTCGGTTCGGTTTGTGTAGGATAGGTGGGAGACTGTGAAGCGGCCACGCCAGTGGTGGTGGAGTCGTTGTTGAAATACCACTCTGATCGTAATGGACATCTAACCTCGGACCATGATCTGGTTCATGGACAGTGCCGGGTGGGGAGTTTAACTGGGGCGGTTGCCTCCCAAAATGTAACGGAGGCGCCCAAAGGTTCCCTCAGCCTGGTTGGCAATCAGGTGTCGAGTGCACGTGCACAAGGGAGCTTGACTGTGAGACTGACAGGTCGAGCAGGGACGAAAGTCGGGACTAGTGATCCGGCACCGGCATGTGGAAGCGGTGTCGCTCAACGGATAAAAGGTACCCCGGGGATAACAGGCTGATCTTCCCCAAGAGTCCATATCGACGGGATGGTTTGGCACCTCGATGTCGGCTCGTCGCATCCTGGGGCTGGAGTAGGTCCCAAGGGTTGGGCTGTTCGCCCATTAAAGCGGCACGCGAGCTGGGTTTAGAACGTCGTGAGACAGTTCGGTCTCTATCCGCCGCGCGCGTTAGAAACTTGAGGAAGGCTGTCCCTAGTACGAGAGGACCGGGACGGACGAACCTCTGGTGTGCCAGTTGTCCCGCCAGGGGCATGGCTGGTTGGCTACGTTCGGAAGGGATAACCGCTGAAAGCATCTAAGCGGGAAGCCTGTTCCAAGATGAGGTTTCTCACCCCCTCGAGGGGGTAAGGCCCCCGGCAGACCACCGGGTTGATAGGCCGGAACTGGAAGCCCAGTAATGGGTGGAGGTGACCGGTACTAATAGGCCGAGGACTTACCACGAAGATGTTACGCGTCCACTGTGCGGTATCTGAAACAACACACACAGATATCGGTGATCCTGCTGCGGCAGGG
>NZ_JAKFYR010000024.1 GCF_022554085.1 Rhodococcus sp. CH91 | reverse complement strand
AGCCGCACCACCATCCAGGCCGCCGCAGCCTGACACGAACGCAGCCCGGCAACACCGCCGTCACTCGACGGAGGGACGATCGACCAGGCCCCCGGCCAGCTCGAATCACGAGGAGGCTCGACTCTCTCGGCGTGGTTCGGGGCCGGGGGTCTGCCCTGCGTTGCCGGCCGCGTCGGCGGGGTCGAACCCGGATCTTCCCGTCCGGGCGGTTACGGCCCGGATGGGAAGGCCGGACGTCGTTCACACGCCGGACGTGTCCATCCCGGCCACCGTGCGGTACAGGCCGGCCGAGACGTGGAGTAGTTGTCCCGTGATGTAGCGGGCCTCCTCCGAGGCGAGGAAACGCACGGCGTTCGCGACATCGATCGATTCGACGGCCCGGCCCATCGGGGACGGAGATACCAGCCGGGCGAGGGTCGTCGGCTCCAAAGCGCTCAGCTTCTCGTTCGCGATCAGCCCCGGCACCACCGAATTGACGGTGATGCCGTGGCGACCGAATTCCAGAGCCAGAGTTCGTGTCAGTCCGTCGGTTGCCGCCTTCGACACGGCATAGTTCGCATTCCGGGAGCTGCCGGTCGCGCCGATGGAGGTGACGTTCACGATCCGGCCGAATCCCCGCTCCACCATCGAGGGGACCACGGCCTGTGCGCACCACCAGGAAGTCCGGAGGTTCGCATCGAGTGTGAACTCCAGATCGTCCGGATGCAACGACTCGAAGGTGCCTGTGCGCATGCCACCGGCGTTGTTGACGAGAATCTCCACGGGACCGAGTTCTTTTGTGGCCGTGCGTACCACGTCCAGCGCACCTTCCTGGTGATCGATCGTACCTTCGATCACACGCACCTGGGTCAGCGTTTCCAGTTCGGTCGCGAGCCGGTCTATCGACGGATTCGATTTCCGGACCTGAAGGGCCACCGACGCACCCCCTTCCGCCAGCACGTGTGCGATCACCGACCCTGTGTGTCCTCCGGCGGCAGTCACCAGGGCGACACGATTCTTCACCTGCATTCTTGTATTCCCTTCGGCAGCAAGAATTTAGAGCTACGCGAGTATGGAATCACGCATCGTCCTTCCCGTCGAACCGGTTCTCGGCGGTTGAGACGGCTGTCCCCGTATACCGAGGGACGTTATCAACATGCGATGCGAGATCGTCCCGGTTTATTAACTCCTAGGAAATCGATTCCCGGAAAACGGGGTGCAGAATCATGTTCATGCGAATCCCCATGCAAGCGAATGCTGTCCGCATGTCCCGTCATTCCGTCCGATGAAGCCCCACGTCCAGTACCGGCACGTGACCGAGTCGGTCTGGATGGATCTCGGGGCGGGCGCCCGATGCCGTGAACTCAACCGCGATGAGACCGAGGATGCGACGATCTCGCTCTTCGAGGTCTCCGCCGGATGGTCCGACGACGAAATCGGGCTGGGGCACGGTGATCTCGAGGTGTTCGTCCTCGGAGGGGAACTCGTCTTCGACGACGGTGCAGTGGGCGCGGCGGGGAGTTACCACCGCTGGTCCTCCAAGGAGGGTTCCGCTGCGGTCGTGCGATCTACGGGCCCCGCGGTGATGCTCGTCCAGCGGGTGCCGGTCGTCGTGCCGCCCCGGGGCGGGGCAGACGTCGTGATCCACACGGACCCGATCGAGTTCCCGTGGCGGGGGCACGGCCAGGGCCGGAATCGATCCGAGATGGCCGTTCTCCGTGAGGATCCCGACACGGGATCGCAGACCTACGCGCTCAGGCTTCCCTCGGGATGGGTCGGACGTGCCGGGCAGCACTTCCACACGGTGTCGGAGGAGGCGTTCATCGTCGCCGGCGACGTCGCCCTCGAGGACGAGCCGGTGTACACCTCGGGAAGTTATCTCTTCCGACCCCCTCATGTGGTGCACGGTGCTCGCGAACGCAGCGAGACCGGGTGCTTCGCGCTCACCTGGACAAATGGGCCGATAGATTTCAACTACGTGACCGTCGAAGGGTCGATGCCCGTGCCGAGCGCTATCCGACGCTCGGGCGGATGCTTCGGAATCCATTCGCACCAGATCGATTCGGAGAACCACACGTGATCGTTTCAACTCTCGTACCGGCTGTGCGCCGGCGTGCGCTCAGCTGGACCGCTGCGGCCACGGTCGTCACCTTCGCGGTGAGCGGCTGTGCGGGTGCCGGCGGTGCGACCTCCACGAACGGAGCGTCGAGCGACAACCAGCTCACCCTGTCCGTGCCGGCGGTGCCGAACACGCTCTACCCGCTGATGGAGCCGGTCGCCGCGCAGTTCGCTCACCTCCCGATGCTCAGCAGCCTGCTGCAGTACGAACCCCAGGAACGGGGCGAGTCGGTGCTCCCCGGTGTGGACCAAGTGGTTCCCGGGCTGGCGGAGTCCTACGAGCTGGTACCCGAAGGGCTGGTCCTGACGCTGCGTGACGCCATGTCGGCCGCCGGAAACCCGCTCACCGCAGAGGACGTCGTCTACACCTTCGAGCGGGCGGTCGCGGTCGAGGACTCCATCGGGAAGTTCCTCATGACCACCGGCGGCATCGACCCCGCCGAGCCGGTCACCATCATCGACGAGGACACCGTCCGGCTGAATGGTGCGGTCACGCCCTTGGTCCTGTTCGCGATCACCTACTACTATCCCGGCATCCTCGACAGCACCGCGGTGAAGGAACATGTCACGGAGGACGATCCGTGGGCGTCGGAGTGGCTGCGGACGAACAGTGCCAACTTCGGCCCGTACACGGTGGAGTCGTTCCAGCCCGGTGAACGTATCGTCTACACCGCCAACGAGAACTACTGGGAGGGCGAGCCGCCCTACGACAGTGTGGTGGTGCTCAGTGCCGGTGCCCAGTCGCCCGTCCAGCTGCTCAAGTCCGGGTCCGCCGACTTTGCAGCCCGCGTGCCGGGCAACGTCTACGACGAGATGAAGGACGTCGCCGGGTTCGACACCTACGTCTCTCCCTCGCTGAGTCAGCAGGTGGTCGTGCTCAACAAGAAGGCGATCCCGGCGCTGGCGAACGCCGACGTGCGACGGGCCATGTCCATGGCGGTCGACCGGCAGCTGCTCGCCGACACCGTGTACAGCGGCACGGCCGAGCCCTCGGAATCGGTGTTGTCGTCCAGCGTCCCTGGCGTGGACGGTGCCCCCGGTAAGTACTTCTCGTACGACCTGGAGGAGGCGAAGCGCCTCATGGCGTCGACGCCTTTCGCCGACGGCTTCGATCTGACCCTCACCGTCAGCGCCGGTTCAGCGCCGGGTGTCGACGCGAACAGTGTCGCGATCGCCCTGCAGTCCGTGTGGAAGGAGTTGGGGGTGAGGGTGCAGATCGAGAACGTCGGTAGCGCGTCGCGCTTCTCGGAAGTGCAGACGACGTCGTCGTTCGACGCCCTGCTCACCAGTGAGGCGCCGGCCGCCGCCGACATCGCTTACGCCCTGAGCCTGCTGCACACGAAGGGTGGCCCCTTCAACTACGGCTTCGACGACGAACCCCTCGTCAACGACCTGGTGGCCCAGGCGGTCGCCCAGCCTCTCGGTGAGGAGCGCACCCGACTGGGAGTCGAGGCGATTGCGGCGTGGAACGAGACGATGGGATCGATTCCGCTGGTGGACACCGGCATCGCCTATGTCGCGGCCGACGGTACCTGCGGACTCGCCACGTACCCCTATCTCGCGCCGCTCGCCTACCGTTTGTCGCCCTGCTGAACGCAGGACCGGCCCCAACGCGACGAAAGGGAACGACAGTGATTGATCGGACCGTCATCGTGCGGACCGCGGATATGGAGTGGGCACCGGTGCCCAACGCCCCCGGCTTGTTCACCAAACTGCTCCGCACACGTCCGGGAGGCGGGCGCACCGCGCTCCAGAGGATCGACACGAACGAGGGCTACATGCCGCCGACCCGTGCCCACTTCCACAACGTCTACGAAGAGATCATGTGTGTGAAGGGCGCCATGAGCTTCGACTCGGTGATGTGGCTCGAACCGGTCGACTACGTCTACCACCCTCCGCGCACGGTCCACGGCTTCATGAGCGCGCTGAAGGAGGAGGCCTGGTTCCTGTCCCGGGTGGGCGGGACGCTCGATTTCAACTACATCGACGAACCCCTCGCCCGCGAGGCGTACGCGGTCGGCCGGTATCCGGAGACGAGACCGCTCGTCTACGCACCCCAGCCGCTCGGGAGTGAACAGAGGGGCAGCGGGGTCAAGGCGGTTCCCCTGAGTGTCGACGCGGCCAGCGGTGTGGGGAGCCGGGTGGTGGAACTGCCCGCGGGCGCCGGCTACGACCTCGGGGGCCACCATGACGCGGACGTCGAGTTCTTCGTGGTGGCCGGAGCCGTGACCTACAGGGACGCCGGCCTGGAGGAGGGAACCTTCGTGTTCTCGCCCGGGCGGTCCTCGGAGACCGAGCCTATCGTCGCCGCCGCCGGAGGCGCCGTGGTGTACGTGACCTTCCTTCCGAAGGAGGACGACGATGCGTAGAGCCGTGATAACCCGCCCCGGTGTCGTCGACGTCGTGGACGTGCCCATCCCCGCCATCACCGAGAACCAGGTGCTGGTACGCGTGCTTCGGTTCTCGCCCTACGGCACCGACATCGAGATCGCCGCGGCCCGTGAGCCCCGCTATCTGCGGAACTCCTATCCCATCGGATTCGGTGTGGACTTCGCAGGGGCCGTCGAACAGGTTGGTGCCGCAGTCGAGCGCTGGTCGGTCGGCGACCGCGTGACCGCGACGGGGCTACCGGCGTGCGGGACGTGCCGGATGTGTCTGGCCGGCCGGACGAACCTGTGCCGCGGATTCATCGCCGGTGATTTCCCCCGCCAGGAGGTCGCACAGGAGTACATCGCTGTGGACGCATCGCATCTCACCCGCATTCCCCTCGGTGTGGACCTCGACGACGCGGCGATGCTGTCCGGAGTCATGACGGCGGTCAACGGCTTCGACCTCGTCCGGGCCGAGAGCGGTGAGGACTGCGTCGTGATCGGCCTGGGCGCGATGGGATTGGCGGCGGTGGCGGTCGCTGTGGCACTCGGCTGCCGTGTCATCGGAGTCGGCGTGGGAGAGGAGAACCGGCGCATGGCACGCGAACTCGGATGCCACGAGGTCATCGACGTCCCCGAACACAACTTCCCGATCCGCGACCTGGTACATGAGGTGGTGCGGGACGGCCCGTCGGTGGTCTACGAATCCACCTGCAGCGATTGGGGTGTCGCCCAGTCGTTCGAGGTGTGTGGATACGGCGGTCGCGTCGCCCTCCTGGGCGGAGGAGCGTTGCCGGTCGACGGGTGGGCGATGATCGAGCGGGAACTGACGGTCGTCGGCGTCCGCGCGGCCCCGAACAAGGAGAAGTCGCTGCACCTGCTGGAGCAGGCTTCCGTCGATCTGAAACCCACTATCGCGCGGCGGATCACGCTCGAGGATCTCCCTGGGGTCTTCGACGGATGGATCAATCGGACCCCGGATCGGGTGAGAGGGAGGGTGATGGTGGATGTCTCAAACGGTTGATCGAACTGCTCTGCCCACGTCCCCGGTGCCGGAGGTCCCGGACGCGACCCCGGCGTCCCCTCCCAGCGGTCCCTCCGGGCTCCGTGCGTGGCAGCGTCTGCCCTGGGGGGCGCGCTACTTCCTCGGACGTCTCGCTCTCGTGCCGGTGACCCTGTTCGCGCTGTGCACTCTGGCCTTCGGTCTGGTCAATCTGATCCCGAGCAATCCCGCCGGCGTCCTTCTCGGCGACTTCGCGACACCCGAGGAGATCGCCCGGGTCAACGCGGAACTCGGCCTCGATCAGAGCCTCTGGGCCCGTTACGTGGAGTTCCTGAAGGCGCTGGCAAGCGGCTCCCTGGGAGAGTCCTACTTCACCGGCGAGTCCGTCACGGCCGCACTCGGTGCCCGTGTGGCGTCGACACTGGAACTCGTCGTCGGCGCCTGGATCGTCGCCCTCGTGCTCGGTACCGCCCTCGGTGTGGCCATGGCGTACTGGAGGTCGCCGGTCGGACGATCGTCGATCAGCACCGGTGTCGCACTGATCCAGGCGATCCCGGACTTCGTCCTGGGCATTCTGGGGAGCCTCGTCTTCTTCTACTTCCTCGGCGCGTTGCCGCTCCCGCTGGGGCAGCTCCCGATGACGGCGGCGTCACCTTCGCCCATCACCGGCGCAGCCTTCCTGGATGCCGTGCTCATCGGCGACTGGAGCACGGCAGGTGCGGCCGCACAGCAGATGATCCTGCCGATCGCGGCGCTCGGGATCTCCGGCAGCGTCGTGTTCGCCCGCGTGGTGTACGCGGCGGCATCCGAGGTCTTCGCGTCGTCGCATACCGCGTTCGCCCGTGCCCGTGGGCTCAGTGAACCGACCGTCGTCCGCCTCGCCGTGCGTGCCTCGCTCCTGCCCGCAGTTGCGGCGAGCGGCATCGTCGTAGGAGGTCTGATCGGCGGCAGCGCGGTGGTCGAGGTCGTCTTCAACTGGCAGGGACTAGGCCAGTGGGGCGCCGAGGGCGCGCTCGAGGCCGACATTCCGGTGCTCGAGGGCTACATCATCGCCGGCGCGGGCTTGGCACTGCTCGCGTACATCGCCGCCGACATGTCCATGTACTGGCTCGATCCGAGAGTGCGGGTGAAGAGATGAAACGTCCCGACTGGAGTGTCGTCGTCGCCCTCGTCGTGGTGGCCGGCCTCCTGCTGGCCGGCTTCGGCCCCCTGCCCTTCGACCCGCGGGAACCACACCTCGAGGCGATCCTGACGGGTCCCGGCCCCACCCACTGGTTCGGAACGGACCGCAGCGGCCTCGATGTGTTCTCCGTGACACTCGCTGCGACCGCGGAAATCCTGCCGATTGCGCTGGCGGGAACGCTGGTCGGCGGAGTGCTCGGCGTCGTCCTCGGCGCCCTGGCGGCCTCGGTCCTGTCGAGCGGGGCGTCGGGTGCGTCCGGCCGTGGCGAATGGCTCCTTCGCCTGCTCGACATGATGCAGGCGCTGCCCGTCGCCGTCCTGATGATCATCGTGGTCGGTATCGGGGGGCGGGGCACCAACGTGGCCGGGGTGATCGCCGCCCTCGCGCTGGTCAACATCCCGCTGTTCGCGAAGGTCACCTATGCCCAGGCGCTGTCGGTGGTCCACGAACCGTACGTCGTCGCGGCGCGTGGGTATGGAGCCTCTCGAACACGAATAGCGTTGCGGCACATATTGCCCGGGGTTTCAGGCATCATCGCGAGCCAATTCTCGCTGTCGATCGGCAACGCGATCATCGCTCTCGCGGCACTGGGTTTTCTGGGAATCGGCATCGCGCCGCCCGACCCGAGCTGGGGCGAACTCATCCGGCAGGGATCGGAGGAAGTGGCCAGCGGGGTCTGGTGGCTGCTTGTCTTCCCGACCGCCACGATCTGCGCGCTCGTCCTGGCACTGAACGCTCTGGCACGTCGCCTCTCGAGCAGGAAGGGGATCGCTCATGCCTGAGTCCGCAGTGCTCGGCACACCGCGAGGCCGCCTCGACACACAGGCGGAGCCGGTGCTGTCCGTCTCGCACCTGAACGTCACCTATCCAGGACAGAAGCCCGGCAACAGCGCGGTGAACGACGTGTCGATCGACCTGCACCGTGGCGAGATCGTCGCCGTGGTGGGGGAGTCCGGGTCGGGTAAGTCCACCCTCGTCCGCTCCGTGATCCGGCTGCTGCCGGCCTCGGCCGACATCCGGGGAACGATCGGTGTCGTCGCACGGGACGGCAGCCGGTACGACGACCTGCTCGCGCTTCCGGACCGGACGTTGCGTCAGGTCCGCGGCCGCGTCGTCGGATTCGTCCCCCAGAGCACGTCCGGGGCGCTCAACCCGGTGATCTCGATCCGCCGCCAGTTCGAACTCACCCTGCGGTCCGAGCGGATGGGCAGGAAGGAGATCCGGGAACGGGCGATCGAAGCGTTGTTCGATGCCGGGGTCCGGGACTTCGACACCGTGTGGCAGGCCTACCCCCACGAACTGAGTGGTGGTCTCGCCCAACGGGTCGTGATCGCGCTGGCCATCTGCAAAGGACCCAGTGTCCTGCTCGCCGACGAACCCACGACCGCCCTGGACCCGATCGTCCAGGCGGACGTGCTGGCACGGCTGCGGCACACCGTGATGGAGACCCGCTCGGCGGCGCTGCTGATCACCCACGACCTCGGCGTGGCGGCACGCTACGCCGATCGCATCGTCGTGATGCTGCACGGCCGGGCCGTCGAATCCGGAGCGGTGGCCGACGTCGTCTCCGACCCGCAGCACACGTACACGCGCGAACTTCTCGCGTCCGGCATGGGGCGCGGCGCGGACCTGCTCGGGACCGGGGAACCCGCGCCCGGCGGAACCGAACCGAAGGAGACCGATCGATGACGACGATGGAACTCGACTCCGCGCCCGGCGTCGCCGAAGCGCCGAGCTGCGCGGTTTCCCTCCGGAACGTGACCAAGCGTTACCGGAAGGGCAATCGGAACGTGTTGGCGCTCGACCGGGTGGACCTGACGATCCGCGCGGGGGAGCGGCTGGCGCTCATCGGTGAGAGCGGCTCGGGAAAATCCACCATCGGCAAGCTCGTCCTGGGACAGATCCGGTCGGACGAAGGAGAGGTGGACGTCCTCGGAACCGGAACGCTCACCGGCAAGGAACACTCCCGGCAGCTGGCCCGTCGCGTGGGATTCGTGTTCCAGCAGCCGTTCGACTCGCTCGACCCGCGGATGAAGGTCGGCTCGTCTCTGGCCGAACCCCTGCGCATCCACCGGCGCGACCTGTCGAAGGCCGAGATCACCGAGCGGGTGTCGGACGGGCTCTCTGCAGTGGGACTTCCCCGCGAGTTCGTCGCCCGTTATCCGGGACAACTGAGCGGCGGTCAGGCGCAACGCGTGTGCATCGCACGGGCGCTGATGTTGCAGCCGGACCTGCTCGTGCTCGACGAGCCGACCTCGGCGCTGGACGCGACGAGTCAACGCGAGGTGCTCCGCCTCCTGTGCGATCTGCACAGCGCACGAGAGATCGCGTGGTTGTTCATCACCCATGATCTGCGCGTCGCCGAGGCGATCACCGACACGACGGCCGTCCTGCGACACGGCGTCATGGTCGAGTACGGCCCGACTGTCGACGTGCTGGGAAATCCCTCTACCGACTACGCTCGCCGGCTGATCGACGCCAGCCTCGGATCCGGTCTCCACGCCCCGGAGTTCGCTCCCGCGGTGCTCGGAGAGGTGGCGCGGTGACGACACAGGAGACGAACCGGGCGCCGGGAGACACTCGGGTGTGTTACGACGCGAACGAGGCCGAACGGGCACCCCTGCCCGGCGGTGACGGATCGTGGACGGTGCTCCGTCGATCCTCGGACGGGGCCGTGCTGTCGGCGATCGTTCACCTGGCACCCGGATTCACTCGCTCCCTCCGCATGCGTGCGGGCGAACTACCGACGATCGGCTACATCCTCGGCGGGACGATCGGGGTCAGGGAAACGGAGTGCCGCCGCGGCACGATGGTGGCGCTGCGTCCCCGCGACGACGAGGAACTCACCGTCACCAGCGACGACGGCGCAACCGTGGTGCTCATCCGCCGACCCGACGACGGCGCTTGTCCGGGGCTCGCCGACCGCGGGGAGACCGTGCTGGTGGCGACGCCCGAGGATATGCCGGTGGTCGAGTCGGTCGTGGCCGGGAAGAAGACGGGCATCACCCGCAGGGTCATGTGGGTGGATTCGACCCTCGGTGGCGACATCCGCGAGCTGACCGTACCGCCCGGATTCGTCGGAGCCGGCCGCGGCCACCATCCTTGCGGCGAGGAGATCCTCTGCCTCGGCGGCGCGATCACCGCGGACGAACGACACGAGATGAAAGAGGGTTGGTACCTGTACAACCCTGCAGGGTACGTGCACGGCGGGCACGAGTTCTCCGAACGCGGAACGACACTGCTCGAATGGCACGACGGCGCTTGGGATCTGATCCTGGCCCCGCGTGATCGGTGATCGCGGCGACAGCACCGAACCGGAAGGGCGATGCGAGGCGGCGCGATGCGAAGAGCATCGGCACACAGTTCGTAAGCGACGTGGAGGAGTGCACATGGTGACGAGGAACGTCGACATACAGAAACGACCCGAGAAGCCGTCACGCACGTCCGGGAGCGGATCCGAGAGCCACCGCCGCCGGCTGGGTGTACTGCTCGGTTTCACGGAGGAATTCCATACCCAGACGGTCCAGGAGATCGCTGCGCGCGTGGATATCCCGGTCAGCTCGGCGTACCGCTACGTCAGTCAGCTCCGGGAGGTCGGCCTGCTGGAGGAAGCCGAATTCGGCGGCTACCGTGTCTCCTTGCGGGCGGTCGAGCTCGCCCGGGCGGCGCGGGCCGGCTCCGCAGGCATCGTCGAGGTGACGCGGCCGGTGCTCGAGCGGCTGACCCGCGAACACGGCGAAACCTCGCTCCTCATCCGGCGGCTGGGCCATGCCGTCGTCGCTGTGGACATGGAGGAGACCCGATCCTCGGTGCGGCTGGCGTTCGAACGAGGGCGGCTCATGCCCCTGCACCAGGGCGCCGCGGCCCGCGTGCTGCTGGCGGCCATGAAGCCCAAGGAACGTGCCGAGTACTACGCCTCGATCTACTCCTTCAGCGCGAAACCGGATCTGCCCGGCGAGGCCGAACTTGCCGAGATCGGCGAGCAGGGCTGGGCCGAGAGCTTCGGCCAGATCGAGGAAGGTATCTGGGGGTGTGCCTCCGTCATCAGGGCGCGTCGCCAGGTCGTTGCCGCGCTGAGCATGGCCGGACCCATCTATCGACTGGACGCGGCCCGACGCGACCAGGTGAAGGCTGCGGTGAAAGAGGCCGCGGACGAGATCAACGCACACCTGGCGCGTATCGAGTTCTGAAGGATCGGGCCGGGAACATCCCGCCGCACGATCACTCGAAACACTTTCTGCACACGAATCTAGGGGTATCAATGGGATTGGATGTCACCGGCTACCGAGCGAAGATCGGAGTGGTGGTCCCTTCGACGAACACCGTCGTCGAACACGATTGCGCCCTGTTGGCGCCGCACGGCGTGACCTTCCATGTAGGCCGGTCGTACGTGGAGCACCCTGTGATGGACGACCACGAGACGTTCATGGGGCTCCAGAAGCAGATCAACGACTCGACCACCGTGGCCCTGCGCGATGTGATGACGACCGAACCCACCCACATCATGATGGGCATGTCGGCCCCCACCTTCTGCAACGGTGTGGCCGGGAACGAGGAGTTCCGTCATCGGGTCACCGAGCAGGTGGGAGGCCTTCCGGTCACGACGGGTGCCTCCGCCTGCCGTGCCGCGCTCGACGCACTCGAGGTCCGAAGGATCGCGGTGTTCTCGCCCTACCAGCCGGTCGCCGACGGATGGGTCGACCAGTACTTCGGGGAGGCGGGATTCGACGTCCTCCATGTGACGGGTCTGCGCATCCCTTCGGCCACGGCGATCGCCGAGGTGGGGCCGGAACAGATCGTCGACGTGCTCCGGCGGATCGACGGACCGGAGGTCGAAGCGATTGTCCAAGTGGGAACAAACCTCTCGATGATCCGCGTCGCGGATCAGGCCGAGCATTGGCTCGGCAAGCCGGTGATCGCGATCAATGCGGCCGCCATCTGGCACACGTTGCGCACGGCGGGGTTCGACGACACCTGGGGTGACGCCGGGACGTTGCTGCGGCACCACTGACGGATATCTGTAGAAGGAGCTCGACAGAATGATGCAGGATACGAATCCGGCCGTACTCGACGCCGACGTCATCGTGGTGGGGGGTGGCCCGGTCGGGACTACCACCGCGCTCAAGCTGGCCAGCGGAGGGACGCGCGTGATCGTGCTGGAGGCACGGGAAGCGAACCTTCTGGAGGGACGCGCCACCACCTTCCATCCACCGACGTTGGAGATGCTCGAATCCATCGGCCTCACAGATGAACTCGTGCGGCGCGGCCTCAGGGCGCCCCACTACCAGTTCCGCGACGCGAAACTGGGCAAGATCGTCGAACTCGATTTCGGCGTCCTGCACGAGGACACGCGTTACCCGTACCGGCTGCAACTCGAGCAGAGCCACCTCACGCAGCTCGCCGTCGAAGCGCTGGAAACGCATCCACTCGCCGATTTCCGGACCGGGTCCCGTGTGGAGTCCGTGACGCAGCTGTCCGGCAGCGTCGAGGTGCACGTCGACGGTGGCGAGATCCTCCGGGCACGCTACGTCGTCGCGGCCGATGGCATGCGCAGCGTGGTGCGGACCGGTCTGGGGCTCGACTTCAGCGGACATACCTACCCGGAGAGATATCTGGTGCTCTCGACGAACCTGCCCCTGCACGAGATCCTGGACGATCTTGCTGCGGTCAATTACGTCGCGGACCCGGAGTCCTGGCACGTGCTCCTCCGTAACCCGGCGGGATGGCGGATCCTCTTCCCGGCTCCGCCCAGCGCAGGAACCGACGCGGAGGTGCTCGGCGACCACTACGTCCGCCGTGAACTCCGGCGCGTCCTGCCGGAGGCCGACCTGCCCGACCTCGAGCGCGTGACGCTGTACGAGGTTCACCGCAAGGTCGCCGAACGGTTCCGGGTGGGGGACATCTTCCTGGTGGGCGACGCCGCGCACGTCAACAACCCACTCGGGGGCATGGGCATGAACAGTGGCATCCATGACGGCATGCTGCTGGCCGAGGTCTTGCTCGCCGGAGCCGACTCCCACGCGTTGGACCGGTGGGCAGACAGCAGGCGGGCGGTCGCGCTCGAATTCGTCGGTGAGGAGACCGAGGGTAACTGGGAGGCACTCCGCGAAGACGACGAGGAACGCCGGGCGCAGAAGCGGGAGGAATGGCGCGCGCTCGAAGCGGACCAGACGGCCCAGCGGGAGTTCCTATTGCGCTCGTCCATGCTGGCCAGCCTGAAGTAGAAGAGGTTCCCCGAGCCGTGGGCTGCCATTGCGGCCCGCGGCTCGGCATCGTTTCGTGCTCGGCCGCACTGATCGTTAACGTCGGCAACAGTGTTGTTACCGGTGGGCG
>NZ_JAKFYR010000023.1 GCF_022554085.1 Rhodococcus sp. CH91 | reverse complement strand
CTGGTCAGGGGTGTTGCGACGACCGGTTGAATCCGCCCAGTATCGAGCCGTTCGCTACACCCAGCGTCTTGCCGAGGCCGGCGCGGTCACCTCGGTCGGCAGCCGCGGCGATTCGTACGACAACGCTCTCGCCGAGGCATTCAACTCGCTGTTCAAAGCCGAACTGGTCCGCAACAGGGGCCCGTGGAAGTCGATCGACGATCTCGAAATCGCCGAGTACATCGACTGGTTCAACCACCGCTGCCTGCACGGCGAGATCGGGATGATCCCACCCGTCGAAGCCGAACAGTCCTACTACGATTCACATACTCCCGTCGGAACAACCGAGCGGGTCATCGAGAGCCTCCACTGAACCCGGGGCGCAACACTCTCGCTCTGCTAGTCATGTCCAGATCGTAGGGATAGTTGTCCCATTTGTGGGGAACTCGCGGCTCACGCTCTGGGGCCGCGCCGCAGGTCATGGCAGACACATATGAAGATAATCTGTGAACCGAGAATGATCCCGCTCTGTTGCCCGTCCGTCGGATCGTCGACGCCGTAGTTCTTCTTCGGCTAGCGGTTCGGGGCGTAGTGATCCCGCGGATAGTGCCCCGTGGAGTGGTGGACTTCGGATCGGCTCTATCGCCCATGTGTTTCCACCGCGCATGTTCGTTGACGAGCACCGCCGACTCTTCCCGATCCGTCAGTCTGTAAAGGCGTGTCCTGTCAGTCTTTGCTGCATCTCGACATCGGCCGACGCCGCAGACCGCGACGGCCCACAGCACCGAGGCGGACGTGCCGATGATGAACTGCTCCGACGCGTTCGGCTCGCGCAGTTCCGGATACCGGGCCAGGCCTTTGACGGCCATGACGACGGCGATTCCTTCGGGCCGGCCGGCGAGGATCGAGGCGGTGACCGCTGCGCGTTCGAGGACTCCGATCACGCGGCCGCCCCGGAGCGGACCCGGGGGAGGGGCGGGCGTGGGACCGGCGTCGGGTTGTCGGTGAGCGATCCGGAAGGCCACGAGGACGGCCGGTCCACCTCCCGTGATCGCGGCAGCTGTGGTGAGGACGAGAGTGGCCGCGAGGGCGACGCCGTGGACCGGATCGGTCGCGGTGGCTGCGAGCGCCGCGCCGGCGAGACCGGCGGTGCTCAGCGACGCTGCCGACCATATCGGCAGGCCGGGACGCAGGGCGAGGGTGGGCGCGAGGGCTGCGACGGCCAGGCATATCAGGGAGACGACGGTCAACGATCGGCCCTTCCCAGGAGGCGGCGGACGAGTTCTCGTCCGGCGAGCTCCGCCTGCCAGCCGGCGGTGGCGAGACGTTGGGATACGGCTTGCTTGCTGATGCCGAGCCGTTCGGCTGTCCGGGCCTGGGACAGGCCACGGCGGGCGAGATCGACCGCCTGGTGTCCCTGCGGGGACCGGCGCAGCACGATCGTGGCGAGGAGGGTGAGGGCGGCATCGACGTCCGCTGCTGCCGTGAGGTCGTCACCTTCGGCAGCGACCTGACCGGGTGCATTCTTGGCGCGTTCGACAGCGGTACGGGCGTGCTCGAAGGCGCGTCCCCGGCCGGCGCGGGTCTGTTCGGGAAGCGGGGTCTCCACCGGTCCGATGCCCAGGCCGATGCTCCATCGCTCCCGGCGGAGCAGTTCGAGGACGAGATCGACGACGGTGTCCGGGTCGTCCGCCACCGCCTGTACTTCGTCGCCGGCAGTGCGGTCGAAGAGGCGCACGAGCGGTAGGTCGGGCAGGGAAGCGAGAAGTTCGCCGACCCGGTCCACGTCGCGACGGCTTCCGCGCTGGTCGACGGTGAGTACGAACACCGGTCAAGTTTGAAGGCTTGATACGGAGAAATCAAGCCTCAAGGCTTGATCGGGGTGTCGGAGAGGCGTCACCGACCGCATCGAGCGCGGAACCCGCCGGGACAGGAAGGCGTGCCTCGAGGAGGAGGCCGGCCACACCGAGAGCGATGCAGACCCCGGTGATCACCATCAGCGCAGGATCGGCCTGCCCGGTGAGGGCGTCGCCGAGCAGCACGACGGCCACGGTCCCCGGCAGAATGCCGATCACCGTGGCGAGGGTGTACGGCAGCAGTCGTACCGCGGACACCGCGCAGCAACAGTTCACGACGAAGAACGGAGCCGCCGCGATCAGCCGCAGCGAACCGACCGCGAGCCATCCCCGTCGAGCCAGACGCAGATCGATCGCCTTGGCCGCCGGATGTGTCAGTCGTGCCTCGACGGCCTTGCGACCGACCGACCGCATGAGCAGGAAGGCCAGTACCGCGCTGACCGTGGTGGCGGCGACCGTCACCCCGATTCCGACAGCGCTGCCGAAGAGCACCCCGGCGCTGAGCGTGAACACCGTGCGCGGAACAGGCGCGATCGTCACCAGAGCGTGAACGGCGAAGAACGACAGCGCCAGTGCGGGCCCGTCCACCGATTCGGACCACTGCCGGATCTCTGCGACAGACGGATGAGGCATCACCAGCGCCACCACGACCAGCGCCGCCAGTAGAGCCAGGATGCCGAGCACTCTGCGGTCTCCGGCCAGCCTCGTCACGGGGATTCACAGTACCCCGACGGTGCGGGTGCTCCCCCCGGACGGAGCGGCGGAGGCGGCACGATACCGTACGCGATGGACCGAACGTTATCGATCGCTAGCGAAACTGTGGTGATCCCCACAACGGCCCTGCGGTGTGTGGGGATAGCATCACAGCAACGGCAACCTAACCTTTTCGAGGTTGTCCCCTCCGGCCGACAACGCCGTCCGTACAAAGCCTGCAAACCCGCAGTAGGAGGAGTCGCACGTGTCATTAGCTGCAGAAGCCGAGGATGCCGCGCGCGCATATGCGCAGTGGCAGGACGCGGTCGCGGGGGTGCTGGCCAAGTCCCGGCGCGTCGAACCGGCCGAACTCGGCCCGGAGCCGCAGCGTCTTCTCGAGACCACGACCTACGACGATGTCACCGTCGCCCCGCTGTACAGCAGCCGGGACGAGCGTGACGAAGCGCCGCTCCCGGGTGAGTTCCCCTTCGTCCGCGGCGGCTCGGCCACCCGCGACGTCAACAGCGGATGGCTCGTCGACGTCCGGTTCACCGGCACCGATGCGGCCTCGGTCAACGAGCGGATCCTCGATGCCCTGAACAACGGGGTCAGCTCGGTGTGGCTCGAGGTCGGTGCCGGCGCCGTCCCCGTGGATGCACTCGACACCGCACTCGACGGCGTGCTGCTCGACCTCGCTCCCGTTCGTCTCGATGCCGGCGCCGACGTTCTCGCCGCGTCCACCGCCGTGTACGCCGTGCTCGACTCGCGCACCGACATCGAGGACCGCGCCGCCGTGCGCATCTCGCTTGGGGCCGCCCCGCTCACGAGCGCATTCTCCGGCCGCACCGATGTCTCTCTCGCCGAGGCCGTCGAGGCGGCCCGCGCTGCTACCGAGCGCACCGAGACGGTGCGTGCGCTCACGGTGGACGGCACCGCTTTCCACAACGCCGGTTCGTCCGACGCGGAAGAACTCGGTGCCGCGATCGCCGCCGGACTCGACTATGTGCGCGCACTCGTCGATGCCGGACTGCCGGTCGCCACCGCGCTCGGACAGATCGAGTTCCGCCTCGCCGCCACCGACGACCAATTCCAGACCATTGCGAAGTTCCGCGCCGGACGCCAGGTGTGGGCGCGAGTCGCCCAGGTCGCCGGCGCCGCCGAGGCCGGTAACGCCCCGCAGCATGCGGTGACCTCGGCAGCGATGATGGCCCAGCGCGACCCGTGGGTGAACATGCTCCGCACCACCCTCGCCGCGTTCGGTGCGGGAGTCGGCGGTGCCGACGCCGTCACCGTCCTGCCGTTCGACGTCGCACTGCCCGCCGGTGTGCTCGACGTGTCCGAGGCGTTCTCCGCCCGCATCGCCCGCAACACCCAGCTGCTGCTGCTCGAGGAATCCAATCTCGGCCGGGTGCTCGACCCCGCTGCCGGATCCTGGTACGTCGAGGAATTGACCGCGCAGATCGCCGCTAAGGCCTGGGAATTCTTCCAGCAGATCGAAGCGGCCGGCGGATACCGCGCTGCCCACGACGCGGGTCTGATCGCCGGCCGGATCGCGGACACACGAGCTCGCCGCGAGTCCGACATCGCTCACCGCACGTTCTCGGTGACCGGAGTCAACGAGTTCCCGAACCTGGCCGAGAAGCCGTTGCCGATCGGCGCTGCCGAAGCCGGTGCGTTCGCTGCCCGTTACGCCGCGCCGTTCGAAGCCCTGCGGGACCGTTCGGACACCTATCTCGCCTCGCACGGCGCGCGGCCGCGGGTGCTGCTCGCTCCGCTCGGACCGATCGCAGAACACAATGTGCGCGCGACCTTCGCGGCGAATCTGCTCGCCGCCGGCGGCATCGAAGCGATCAATCCCGGACCGCTCGATCTCGACGCCGACCTGTCCTCGCTGGTGAGCGAAACCGGAACGTCCGTCGCTGTCCTGTGCGGCACCGACGCGCGTTACGGCGAGCAGGCCGGCGCGGCCACGGCCGCACTGCGTACGGCCGGCATCGCGACGGTGCTGCTCGCGGGACCCGAGAAGGCCGTGGGCGACGCACAGGGCGACGACCGTCCGGACGGATTCCTCACCGCGCGTATCGACGCAGTCGCCGCCCTCACCGACCTGCTGAACACTCTGGGAGCGTAAGTGAGCATCGAACACGAAATCGGCAGCTTCGCCGACGTCCCGTTGACGGACCCGGCAGCGCCGGCGCCCGCCGCTCCCACCGCGGAGCAGGCCGCCTCGCTCGTCGAATCCGTCGCCGAGGCGAACAACTACACCACCGAGGACGTCGTGTGGTCCACCCCCGAGGGCATCGACGTCAAGCCGGTCTACACCAAGGCCGACCGTGACGCCGTCGTCGCCGAGGGGTACCCACTCGACAGCTATCCGGGCCTGGCCCCGTTCGTGCGCGGTCCGTACCCGACGATGTACGTGAACCAGCCGTGGACCATCCGCCAGTACGCGGGCTTCTCCACGGCCGCGGAGTCCAACGCCTTCTACCGGCGCAATCTCGCCGCCGGTCAGAAGGGCCTGTCGGTCGCTTTCGACCTCGCCACGCACCGCGGCTACGACTCCGACCACCCGCGTGTGCAGGGTGACGTCGGTATGGCCGGCGTCGCGATCGACTCGATCCTCGACATGCGTCAGCTCTTCGACGGCATCGACCTGTCCCAGGTGTCGGTGTCGATGACGATGAACGGTGCAGTGCTCCCGATCCTGGCGCTGTACGTCGTCGCGGCGGAAGAACAGGGTGTCAAGCCCGAGCAGCTGGCCGGAACCATTCAGAACGACATTCTGAAGGAGTTCATGGTCCGCAACACCTACATCTATCCGCCGAAGCCGTCGATGCGGATCATCTCCGACATCTTCGCGTACACGTCGTCGAAGATGCCGCGCTTCAACTCGATCTCGATCTCCGGCTACCACATCCAGGAAGCCGGCGCGACGGCCGACCTCGAACTCGCCTACACCCTCGCCGACGGTATGGAGTACATCCGCGCCGGACTCGACGCGGGCATGGACGTCGACAAGTTCGCTCCGCGCCTGTCGTTCTTCTGGGCGATCGGTATGAACTTCTTCATGGAGGTCGCCAAACTCCGTGCGGGCCGGCTGCTGTGGAGCGAGCTCGTCGAGAAGTTCGGTGCGAAGAATCCGAAGTCGCTGTCGCTGCGTACCCACTCGCAGACCTCCGGCTGGTCGCTCACCGCGCAGGACGTGTTCAACAACGTCGCGCGCACGTGCGTCGAGGCGATGGCCGCCACCCAGGGCCACACCCAATCGCTGCACACCAACGCGCTCGACGAAGCCCTGGCCCTGCCCACGGACTTCTCGGCACGTATCGCCCGCAACACCCAGCTGCTGCTGCAGCAGGAATCGGGCACCACGCGCCCCATCGATCCGTGGGGCGGCTCGCACTACGTCGAGTGGCTCACCCACGAACTCGCGAACAAGGCCCGCGCCCACATCGCGGAGGTCGAGGCCGCCGGCGGTATGGCACAGGCGATTTCGGAGGGTATCCCGAAGCTGCGTATCGAGGAGGCGGCCGCCCGCACCCAGGCGCGTATCGACTCCGGACGCCAGCCCGTCATCGGTGTCAACAAGTACCAGGTGACCGAGGACCACGAGATCGAGGTCCTCAAGGTCGAGAATTCGCGTGTACGCGCCGAGCAGATCGCCAAGCTCGAGAAGCTCCGCGCCGAACGCGACGAGGACGCGACCCGCGCCGCACTCGAGGCGCTCACCCGCGCCGCCGGCGCGCAGAGTCAGGGTCTCGAGAACAACCTGCTGGCACTGGCCATCGACGCCGCGCGCGCGAAGGCCACGGTCGGTGAGATCTCGGACGCTCTCGAGCAGGTCTACGGCCGCCATCAGGCCGAGATCCGTACGATCAGCGGCGTGTACCGCGACGAGGCCGGCAAGGCCACCAACATCACCGCCGCGACCGAACTGGTCGAGAAGTTCGCCGAGGAGGAGGGTCGTCGTCCTCGCATCCTCGTCGCGAAGATGGGGCAGGACGGTCACGACCGAGGCCAGAAGGTGATCGCCACGGCCTTCGCCGATCTCGGCTTCGACGTCGACGTGGGACCGCTGTTCCAGACCCCCGAGGAGGTCGCCCAGCAGGCGGCCGACAACGACGTGCACGTCATCGGTGTGTCGTCGTTGGCTGCGGGTCACCTGACGCTGGTTCCTGCCCTCAAGCAGGCGCTCGCCGAGGTGGGCCGCGAGGACATCATGATCGTCGTCGGCGGTGTCATTCCGCCCGGCGACTTCGACGAGCTCTACGCGGCGGGAGCGGCGGCGATCTTCCCGCCCGGCACCGTGATCGCGGAGGCGGCGAGCGGTCTGCTGACCAAGCTCGCCGCGCAGCTCGGCCACAGCCTCGGAGGCTGACGTCGGTATGAGCGACACCTCGGTCGACGCCGCACGGATTCGCCGGCGTCCGGTCGACGTCGACGCCCTCACCCGGGCCGTGCTCGCCAACGAGCGGGCCGGCCTCGCGCGGGCGATCACGTTGATCGAGTCGACTCGCGACGACCACCGGGAGCAGGCGCAGCAGTTGCTGCTGCGCCTGCTCCCGCACGCGGGCAACGCCATTCGTGTCGGTATCACGGGTGTTCCCGGGGTGGGCAAGTCGACCTTCATCGATGCCCTGGGCATGTATCTGCTCGAGCAGGGGCACCGTGTGGCGGTGCTCGCCGTGGATCCGTCGTCCACCCGCACGGGTGGTTCGATCCTCGGCGACAAGACACGCATGGCCCGTCTGGCGGTGCAGCGCGAGGCGTACATCCGGCCGTCGCCGTCCGCCGGCACCCTCGGCGGGGTCGCCAAGGCCACGCGCGAGACCATGGTGCTGCTCGAAGCGGCCGGTTTCGACGTGATCCTGGTCGAGACGGTCGGCGTGGGACAGTCCGAGGTGACCGTCGCGAACATGGTCGACACCTTCTGCTTCCTGACGCTGGCCCGTACCGGGGATCAATTGCAGGGCATCAAGAAGGGGGTGCTCGAGCTCGCCGATCTGGTCGCCGTGAACAAGGCCGACGGTGAGCACGAGCGCGACGCGCGCGTCGCGGCACGGGAACTCGCGGGCGCGATGCGCATGGTGCATCCGCACGACGCGATCTGGAAGCCCCCCGTGATCACCATGAGCGGCCTGACGGGCATCGGTCTGGACACCTTCTGGGGGACCGTCCTCGATCACAAGAAGGTGCTCACCGAAGCGGGCCTGTTCGAGGAGAACCGCCGCCGGCAACAGGTGGACTGGACGTGGACGATGGTGCACGACCAGCTGTTGCGTCGTCTCGAGACCTCGCCGCGTGTCCGGGAGATCCGCAAGGACGTCGAAGCCGGTGTGCGTGACGGTTCGCTCACCGCTGCGCTCGCCGCGCAGCGACTGCTCGACGCCTTCGACGGTGTCGTCCGGTCCGAGGACGACACCACCGATCCGGAGAAGTAGCGGTGAGCCGCCGAGCGACCGCGTCCGCCCTCTTCGGGGTGTTCGCGCTCGTCGCGGTGGCGCATCTCGTGGCCCAGCTCGTCGCGGCCGAGTCCACTTTCGTCGATGTCTCGCAGTGGTTGCTCATGCCGCTGCTCGCGCTCGGGCTCGCGCTGGCAACGCCCCTGCCCCGCGGGCGTCTCGTCACCTTCACGCTTGTGGCACTGGGCTTCTCGTGGGCGGGTGATCTCGCCCCGGACCTCGTCGACGGCGACGCGTCGTTCCTCGTGCTCGTGGGTTTCTTCGTGTGCGCTCAGATCGTGTACATCGTCGCGTTCCTTCCGTACCGGCGCGACAGTGCGCTGCACACGCGACCCTGGGTGGTCGCTGTCTACGTGGCGGCGGTGGTGGCGCTGACGGCGGTGTGTGCGTCCGGCGCGGGCGTCCTGGTCGTGCCGGTCGCGGTCTACGGAACGTGCCTGGCCGCGATGGCGGTGCTCGCGACCGGTGTGTCGCGCTCGGTGGCGATCGGCGCGCTGCTGTTCGTCGTGTCGGATTCGTTGATCGCCGTGCGGGCTTTCGTGGACGGGATCGAACTGCCTGCAATGGGTTTCTGGATCATGGCCACCTATATCGCGGCGCAGGTGGCGATCGTGCGCGGCGTCCTCACCGCGCACGATCGGGGCGGACGGTCCTACAGGTCGAGCAGTTCCTTGGCCACGGCCACGGACGTTGGTGCGTCGAGCGACGGATAGTCGCCCCACTGGCCACCGGTGACCGACACCTCCACGTCGGGGAGATGGACCTGGGTGACCGAGACGGCAGCGACCGAGACGGCCTCACCCATCGTGTAGGCGATTCCGCCCGCAGCCTCGATCTCGGCGTCGGGGACCAGTTCGAGACCGCCGGTTTCGAGATCGCCGGCAGACGGTACGGTTCCGGTTCCGGGGGCCAGCACGATCTCCACCGATCGGATCTCGTCGAGGTTCGTCGCGCTCTCCGGTGTCTCCCACGAGCAGTAGATGCTGTACTCGTCGACACCGCTCGACGAGCGCAGCGTCAGGCCGTCGATGTAGGGCGCAACGGCAGGAGCGACGTCCTCGCAGCTACCGAAGCGGGTGAGGATGTCGGCACCGAGTCCGGACTGTCCGCTCGCCGAATCGGCGGCAAGGGTAGCGGTATCGGCGTCCGGGGCGGAGCCGTCGCCCGCGTTCTCGTCGCCGCCGGAGGTACAGGCACCGACGAGCAGAACGCCGGCGAGGGTCGCGGATGCGACCGCGTAACGGGAGGGATTCACACGGCGCATCGTAGCGTCGGTACGCCCGTTATGTGATCTTGGTTCCGGTTCGGTGGCCGGCGGGCATGACGGCGTGGGCTACAGGCCCAGCAGCTGCTTCGCGACCGCGACGCCGCCTGCGGGATCGAGTACCGTCCCGGGGTCCCGTCCGCCGACGGTGATCGACACGGAAGCCTGAGGAAGTTCGACACCCGTGGCGGTGAAGGCCGTGCCCGCCATGCTGATCGGCATACTGTGCGCGAAACCTCCTGCGGCCTCGATCCCGGCGTCGGGGAGCACCACGAGGCCGGTCTTCGCCGCATCGGCGGGTGTGACGGTCTCGGGTTCGACGACCACCTCGACGGATCGGATTCCCGTGGGCGGCTCACCCTCGCGTGCTTCCCACGAGCAGTGCACCCGCTGTGTGCTCACGATGCCGCCGGGTGCGAGGGCGAGTCCGTCGATGTAGCGCTCGAGAATGCCTCCGACGGTGTCGCAGGTGGGATAACGCTGCACGACGGCCACCAGATACGGTGATTCGGTGGTGGTGGCCGTCGTCGAGCCGACGTCGGCGGCGTTGCGGATGTCGACTGTGGAATCCTCGCCGGACGAACAACCGGCCAAGGCCACGCTCACGGTGAGAACGGCGAATGCACTCTTATGTATTCGGGTTTGTCGCACCCGGGCATGATAGCGATTATCCGGGCCGACCGGGAGTCTGCGGTGGCGGAGCGGAATCCGGGCGAGATTCGTTGTGGCCGGACACCTTCCGCCATCAGATGGCCCGTCCTCCGGCGGCGGAATCGGTGACCTCCCGCAGCGTCGGCGGCGTCGGCCCGGCGATCGGGCCCAGAGATCCGCTCTCCTCGGCGCGAGTGAGGCGCGAACGCTTCCAGGACACGACCAGCAGGGCGGCCCAGGCGGCGACGATCCCCAGGTAGAGCACGGCCACTGCCGCACCGGAGATCCCGAACGTCCCGGCCAGCTTGTGCGCGTTGGTCAGCACGATGACACCACCGACCGCGGTTCCCAGCAGCGTGGCCGGCACGCGGCTGACCAGCCAGGCCGCCAACGGCGCCGCGATCGCACCGCCCAGGGCGAGACCGGCGACGATCACGAGATTGCCGAGCGATTCGTGGCCCAGACCGAACAGGAACCCCACGCTCGCCGCCACCGCGACGAGGAACTCCGATGCACTCACCGATCCGATCACGGTGCGCGGTGCGGTCTTTCCGCGTGAGAGCAGAGTGCTCGTGGTGATCGGCCCCCATCCGCCGCCACCGCTCGCATCGACGAAACCACCGAAGAATCCCAGCGGGGAGAGGAATTTCGCTGTGTGCGGGGAGGTCCGTGCGTGCGCGATCGCGGGGGGCCGCACGGAGAAACGCAACGCCACGTACACACCGATCGCCAGCAGGATGCCGGCGGTCACCGGTTCGGCGGCCTCGGTCGACAGGCCCGAGGGCACCGTCGCGCCCAGGAACGCCCCCACGGCTCCGGGCACACCGAGCCGCAGCACGACCTTCCAGTCGATGTTGCGGAAACGCCAGTGCGATGCGCCGGAGACGAGCGTGGTGCCGACTTCGGCGAGGTGCACCGCCGCGCTCGCGTGCGCCGGGCCGACGCCGCTCAGCAGCAGCAGGGTGGTGGCGGTGACGCCGAACGCCATGCCGAGGGCACCGTCGACGAGCTGTGCACCCGCGCCGACGAGGGTGAAGATGAGCAGGTTGAACATGCAGTTGCTCCGAAGGCTGGAAGAACCCGAAAAGGTGGACGAGCGACGAAGCGCTCAGCAACACTCCCGGGTGCAACACAGACAATCGAAGCAGGCGCCGCGACGGGTGGGCCAGAACGACATGAGCGCGAGGCGAGCGGCCGGAGCCATCTCGATTCCCGTCGCATCCATGCTCGTCGTCCTCGACTCTCGTTCTCCGTGGGCTGGTTCGGACCGCTCGAGCATAGCCCGTCCCTGAGACGGGCGACACCCGGCGGGTCGTCTGCTCCCACCTGCCGGGGGAGCAGACGATCGGGTTCAGTCCAGCCGGCGGGCGGTGATCTCGAAGCCGGCGGCGCGTAACCGGTCGGTGAGTACATCGCCGAACGCCACCGCCGGGGTGAGCACGCCGCCGCCGGGGTGCAGTGCGGCGCCGCCGAGCGCGAGCGAGAGGGCCGACTCGGCGAGCATCACCGCGGTGGCCTTGTATCCCGGATCGCCCTGTGCACCGAAACGGGCCGTGTAGCGCGCACCGGATTCGGTCGAGGCATACAGGTCGACCGTGAAGTATCCGTTCTCGCGGGTCTTCTCCGAGGGCCCTTCACCGGGCGCCGGGAGGATCTTGTCGAGCACGAAGCGCGTCGGAGGGAACGACAGTCCGGCGGCGAGGGCGCCCGTGCCGACGGCGACGAGTCCGGCGAGGACAGGAGACAGCGGCGACGCGCCGACGCTCATGACTTCCCGGTAGCGGAAGCGCCGCCCGTAGCCCCAGTCGCGTAGCGCATTGCTGCGGCGCACGATCCGCGTGTTGTAGGAGGCCATCACGAACGGTGCCATCCGGCCCGCGAGTTCGGGGGCGATGGACTTGCCCTCGACCATCGCGAAATCGTTCTGGCGGCCGAGATCGGGTTCGCGGTCCGGATCGGGCGACAACGAGTACGGCCGGATCGCGATCCTGCGGGCCTCGGGATCCTTGCGGATGGCGTCGAGTTGCCGGCGGAGCGAATCGATGGTTCCGCCGCTGACACCCCCGCGCAGCGAGGTGAGCACGTAGGTCGTGTCGGTGAGCGGCAGTGCATCGTCGGCCTCGGCTGCTCGGTAGAGGGCGTGTACACCGAGATCGGACGGCACGGAGTCGAAGCCGCACGAATGGACGATCCGGGCTCCGGTACGCCGGGCCACCTCGTCGAAGCGGTCGATGCTCTCGCGATGGAAGAGCACTTCGCCGGTGAGGTCGACGTAGTCGGTGCCGGCCTCGGCGCATGCCTGGACGAGGGGCAGACCGTAGGCGGCATAGGGGCCGACGGTCGTGATGACCACGCGGGTGGACTCGGCCAGGGCGGTGAGCGAGGCCGGATCGTCGGCGTTCGCTTCGATCAGCCGCCAGTCGGTCCCGAGGTCGGCGGCGAGCTTCTCGAGTTTGGTACGCGAACGCCCCGCGAGTCCGACGGCAATGCCGGCGGGCAGGTGCTCGGCGAGATAGGCGGCGGTCAGACGCCCGACGAAGCCGGTGGCGCCGTAGACGACGATGTCGAGATCCCGGGAGACAGTCATGGGGCCCACCCTACTCACGAGTAAGTCTTCGGGGCGAGCTTCGTCACACGACTTCGACGCCACAGCACGGCCCACGAGACGAGAACGCACGCCGCGGCAAGGAGGCGAACGGCGCCGAGCGCGGACTCGGGATAGACGACCCCGGTCAGATAGTGGTCGATGAACCCGCTCGGTGGCAGGCCTTCGGCTCCGGCCCTGCGGCGCGCCCAGTTCTCCACGGTGGTCAGCGGGCAGTCGAACCCGACGAGCACCGACGCGCCGCCCCAGGACACGGCGAGTACGTGCGCACGGATCGTGCGTGGCCACCGCCACGCGAGGAAGCCGCCGAACGCGACGTAGAGCACGAACAGCAGATGCACGGCAGCGGTGAGGTCGGCGACCACCCGGAACGCCATGCGACCAGCGTAGAACGCCTCGTCACCGCCCGACAGGCTCAGCCGGTTGAATTCTCCCGCCGGCTCAGCCGGCTGAATTCTCCCGCCGGCTCAGCCGGCCTTGATCACCAGGACCGGGACCGGAGATTCCGCGATCAGCCGCTGCACCGCCCGCTCCACCAGGAACTTCCCGGTGGCGGTACGGCCTCGGCTGCCGACGACCACGCGCTCTGCGCCACTGCGATCCAGAAGCTGGACGGTCGTGCCCACCGGATCACCGTCGTGGACGGCCGACAGCAGTTCCCAGCCGTGGGGACCCGCCACCTCGCCGATCTGCGCCCGTACGGTGTGCACCTCGTCGGGCTCGTCGAGGGGGTGAAGCACCACCAGCGACTGCCGCCGGTCGGCGGCCTCCCGCACGGCGGCCTGCAGGGCACTACGACCCTCGGGGGTATCGGCGTGGACGACAGCGACAGGCATGACTCTCCTCGAGCGGGGACCGGGCGACGACATCCATTATCGCCGCCCTGCGAAGGTCGGGGCACGAACCGGGGCTGGTGACACCCCATCCCGTCCGTCACCAGGGGGCAGGCCGGAAATCCTTGAGGAAGCAGCCGTACAGATCCGTACCCGTCTCACCCTGCACGATCGGGTCGTAGACCCGTGCGGCGCCGTCCACGAGATCCAAGGGAGCGTGGAAGCCCTCCTCCGCCAGGCGCATCTTGGTGTGGTGCGGTCGCTCGTCGGTGATCCACCCGGTGTCGACCGCCGTCATGAGGATGCCGTCGGTCCGCATCTCCTCGGCGCTGGTGCGGGTGAGCATGTTCAACGCCGCCTTGGCCATGTTGGTGTGCGGATGTCCCGCGCCCTTGTAGCGGCGACCACCGAACTGTCCTTCCATCGCGGAGACGTTCACGACGTACTTCCGCCGGGCGGGGGAGGCGGCGAGCGCCGGCCGCAGCCGGTTGACCAGGATGAACGGCGCCACCGAGTTGCACAACTGCACCTCGAGCAGTTCGAGCGGCTCGACCTCGCCGACGGTCTGCACCCAGCTGTTGGTATCGACGAGATCCGGGAGCAGACCCCCGGCGTCGACGCCGACCCCCGCGGCGACCCGTTCGGGTGTCGCGGAACCGGCGACGAGCGCCAGCGAGGTCAGCGACTGCGCGGACAGTTCCGGCGGCAGTGAACCCGCCAGTGCCGCCGGGTGTGCGTCCGACGGCTTGCCGAAGGTCAGGATCTCGGGTCGCGGCCCTGCGGGCAGCGGCTCGGACTCGGCCTCGGCGAGGGCGGAATAGGCGCCGGGGGAGCGCCGCACCGTCTGCGCGGCGTTGTTGACGAGGATGTCCAGCGGGCCCTGGGCGGCGACGTCGTCGGCGAGGGCGACCACCTGGGCGGGATCGCGCAGATCGATCCCGACGATGCGCAGCCGGTGCAGCCAGTCGCCGCTGTCCTCCATCGCGGAGAACCGCCGGATCGCGTCGTTGGGGAAACGGGTGGTGATCGTCGTGTGGGCGCCGTCGCGCAGCAACCGCAGCGCGATGTACATCCCGATCTTGGCGCGTCCGCCGGTGAGCAGGGCACGCCGGCCCCGCAGATCGGTCCGTGCGTCGCGCTTGGCGTGGTTCTCCTCGGCGCACGAGGGACACAGCTGGTGGTAGAACGCGTCGACGCGCGTGTACTTGTTCTTGCAGATGTAGCACTGCCGCGGCCGGAGCAGGGTGCCGGCGCTCGCGCCGCGCGCCGAGGAGGTCAGCGGCAGACCGGCGGTCTCGTCGTCGATGCGGCTCGGGGAGCCGGTGGCGGTCGCGGACAGCACCTCGCGATCGGCGACGACCCGCTGTTTCCGCGCCTCGTTGCGCCGCAACTTCTTGAACTTCTTGAACATGTGCCCCACTGCGCGCTGCACGATGAGGGCGTCGGGATGATCGGCGTCGAGACCGGAGGCCTCGTCGAGCACCTTCAGACAGAGTGCGAGTTCGGTGGGATCGATGCGGGTGTGACCGGGCGTCTCGGCCGCTGCGGTGGGGTCGCTGTGGAGGTGCATATGCCTTTTTTCGGTGTCGTGCGGTAGCCCTGATCGTATCGGGCAGGATGATCGTGTTCGCATTCCCTATGAGCTACCGGAGGAACGATGAGTCCGAACTCACCCCTGTCCAAGAAGAAGTTCGCGGAACTGAGCCGTCCGAAGCAGGCGCTCGTGCTCCTGCTCGCGTCGCTGCAGCTGTCGCTCGCCGTCGCCGCATGGGCGGACCTGGCGACCCGGCCGGCCGAGAAGGTCAACGGCAGCAAGCTCCGCTGGGCGCTGACCATCGCGGTGAACTTCTTCGGGCCGATCCGGTACTTCCGCAAGGGGCGCCGGGACTGACCCGGGCAGTCCGGCACGGACTCCGGACGACCCGAAGGCCCCGAACCGAATCGGTTCGGGGCCTTCGGGTTTCGGAGTGTCCGAGGGGGGACTTGAACCCCCACGTCCGTTAATA
>NZ_JAKFYR010000022.1 GCF_022554085.1 Rhodococcus sp. CH91 | reverse complement strand
GTGCGGCTGGATCTGTCGTATGTGGAGAACTGGTCGATGGTCAGTGATGTGTTGATCATCGGGAAGACGGTCAAGGCGGTCCTCGCCAGCGACGGCGCCTACTGAGTGCCCGCTCCAGAATGACTTCCGTAGCGACCTCCGCAGATCATGCTGCAGGCGAGTTCGAGCAGCCCATGGTGCAGGTCGGCGCGCAATACGTTGTGGACACGGCGCAGTTCTCAATACCGGGTCAGAGGCTCAATCCAGTGACTCGATCCAGGCAATTACCGTGAGATTTCCAGAGCCTGCGACGTCCGGTAGGCGCGGCGTTCGCTGCCCAGCTCGGGTGTGCGTCGTACTGAGCAGGAAGCGATGGTCCCTACCGCCCGTGTCAAGGTAAGGGTATGAATCCGGCTCATCAGCAGTTGCGTACCCCGGTCCGGTTCGAGTGGGGGCCGGTCGGGGCATCTGCCCTGCGGGGCTCGAGCATTTCCGTCGTAGTGGACGTGTTGTCCTTCACCACCACCTTGTCGGTCGCCGCGGACCTCGGTATCGAGGTGCTGCCGTATCGGTGGAGAGACGATTCGGCAAGCGAGTACGCAGATGCTCATGATGCGCTCTTGGCGGTAGGGCGCAGCGAAGCGGAACAAGGCGCGGTGAGTCTGTCGCCGAACACCATCCGCAACGCTGTCGGGGTGCGGCGGTTGGTTCTGCCCTCACCGAACGGCTCATCGATCGCGTATTCGCTGGCTGCGTCGTCGACGGTGTGCATCGGAGCGTGTGTGCGCAATGCTGCCGCAGTAGGGACGTGGATTGCCGAGCACTACGAGGATGGCACTGATGTATCGGTGATCGCCGCCGGCGAGCGGTGGCTCGACCGGTCGCTGCGACCCTGTGTCGAAGACCTGTGGGGTGCCGGCGCGGTGCTGGCGGAGCTGATGCGCCTACGCTCGGAATTGACTGCGTCGGTGGAGGCCGAGGCGGCGGTGGCCGCATGGAATACGGTCCGCAACAGGTTCGGCGCTGCGCTGGAGGACTGTGCCTCCGGTCAGGAACTGATCGCCGCAGGGTATCGGTCTGATGTGCTCGTGGCAGCCGAGGTCGGTGAGAGCACGGCCGTGCCCGTCCTCGTCGATAACCGTTTCATCGATCGCAGTTCCGTTCCTAAGGCATGAATACATGAGCCTGCTGGTTCGTGATCGCGTTCCGGGTAGCGACATGGCGGCATTCGGGTGTATCAGAAGGTGAAGATCGCATCCCTGTATTCGAATCCAGGGCTGACGACCAGGACGAGATCTGTCGGGTCCATGACGCTGTAAGCCACTCGAAATTCAGCCTCCCTGCCTGGAAGGATCACCGTCGTGGGAGCACCCTCGATACTGCTCGCGGAGTCGTAGATCTCGCTCGCTTCACTGTTCCCGCTCTGCAGATTCGTTGTGAACAGCACAGGGTCGTAGTTCTCGGGCGATCCGTTGACAATCGTAATTGTGAACGTCACTGCTTGGTCACCAGCTTCGAACCCGGCTGCGGATCCGCTGGGCGTGAATGGCTCAGGCGGCGCGACCGCGACTGCGAGCCCGTTCCTGAAGGTGAATCCTTCCCCGAATGTCGCCGTTGCAGGCTCATCGGAGGTAGTTGCTGCCGAAGTCGCATCTGGGCGATTGATGCCCGTCCCTGCATCAGGTGTGGACTCGCCACCCGTTTGGTTGCATGCGGTGAGCGTGGCCGCCATGGCCAGTACGGCGAATCCGAACTTCTGGTATGACATTCCAACCCCTCAACTTAGTGATCTGAAACACAGATTCAACGATAGTGTCCATTCTGATTCTCCATGTGCTAAAGGCATGTGGGATGGCGCCGCGGCTTCCAACGGCATGGGTGACGCTCAGTAGGAGCTCTCCGGGCGGAGGAGGAAGACGTCTTGTACCGACTCATCTGGGGCAACGGGTCGCGCCCCTGCTGCAACCCCAGCGAGCTCAGACCTGCCTTCTCCGGTTGAGCCGGCATTGAGCATGATGTGCTCGTCGGCCAGCTCGCCGCACCGCTAGCGGTCACGCTGACCTGCGGCATGCCGTCACCCAACTGTCGCTGCTCGAGGAGAGGCTGCCCGTTTGGGGCGTCGAGGCAAACTTCGTCACCAGTTTTCGCTGCCTGGTCGCTGAGCGTGGGTTACCACACCATCAGTACCGCGCGTTGCTGCACCTATGGGTCATCACATCAAAGATCATCCGTTGCGGGGTCGCACATGGTTCCCACCTGGATGAAAATCTGTTGGGTCGCCGGGCGTTCATTCGCCTGGTTGCGCCAGTTCAAGCGCTTGTGGGTCCGCTCCGAGGTACGGCTGATCTGCACCAAGCTCTACTCGAACTCGATTGCGCCATAACCTGTTTGATGTAATTGTGGAAGTCATCATGAAACGGTCAGTTACCAACACTGCGTGACGGAACGGCCTCGGAGCGCAACTCCCGGGCCGTTCTCGTATGCGGTGAAAGTCCGAACTCCTGCGGGAAGTGCGGACGCGTGGCTACCGTGGATTCACACCGTTCGGAGGTAGTCACATGTGCACAGCTGCCAATTACACTGCCAAGGACCACTATTTCGGCCGCAACCTGGACCTCGAGTATTCCTACCGGGAAGCGGTGACGGTCACCCCGCGGAACTTCCCGTTCGAGTTCCGGAAGGTGCCGGGGCTGCAGACGCATCACGCCATGGTCGGCATGGCGACCGTCGCCGACGGTTACCCGCTCTACTACGACGCGACCAACGACAAAGGCCTGAGCATGGCGGGCCTGAATTTCCCCGACAATGCCGATTACAAGCCGCCGTCCGAGGGCGGCACCAACGTCGCGTCCTTCGAGTTCATTCCGTGGGTCCTCGGGCAGTTCGACAGTGTGGCTCAGGTGAGAGAGGCACTGTCGGATGTGCGCATCGTCGACACCGCCTTCAGTGAGGCCTTCCCGCCGTCACCGCTGCACTGGATCATCTCCGACAGGAACGAGTCCATCACGGTCGAAGCCGTCGCGGAGGGACTGAAAGTCCACGAGAATCCGATCCAGGTCCTCACCAACAACCCGACCTTCGATATCCAGCTGTTCAACATCAACAACTTCATGAACTTGTCGGTCGATCCACCCGAGCCGCATTTCTCGAAGGAAATACCGTTCGACGTGTACAGCCGCGGACTCGGCGCCGTCGGGCTGCCGGGCGACCTGTCCTCGATGTCACGCTTCGTCAAAGCTGCCTTCACCAAGGTGAACTCGATCTCGGGCGATTCCGAATCCGAAGCGATCAGTCAGTTCTTCCACATTCTCGGCTCCGTCGAGCAACAGCGAGGATGTGTCCGGCTCGGCGACAAGTACGAGATCACCATCTACTCGTCGTGCTGCAACACGGACAAGGGCATCTACTACTACCGCACATACGAGAACAGCCAGATCACCGGTGTGGACATGCACAAGGAGGATCTCGACGGAAGCGAACTCGCCTCCTATCCGCTGCTGAAGGACCAGAAGATCCTCATGCAGAACTGATCGCCGCAGGTTTGGCGGCGGCACGCAGGGTCAATTCCCCGGTGTATTGCGTCATCCACGCCGATGAGGAGGACCCGACATGGCGGTCAGCGTCTCCGACCGATTCGATATCGACGCCGCGCCCGAACAGGTGATGCGTGCGCTCGAAGATGTCGAGCGCATCCCGGAATGGTCCTCGGCCCACAAGAGTGTCGAGGTGCTCACCCGAGACGACGACGGCCGTCCACATCGGGTTCGCATGACCCTGTCCCTGTTCGGCTTCTCCGACACCCAGACCATCGAACACGACTGGACCGAGCGGTCGACGTCGTGGACGCTCGTCGAGAGCGCGATGCAACGCAGCCAGGACGGCCGGTACGCGCTGGAGCCGACCGCGGCTGGCACCCGGGTGCATGTCACCATGGCGCTCGATCCGAAGGTGCCGGTACCCGGATTCGTGCTGCGGCGAGGTCAGAAACACGCCGTCCAGGCGGTTCGGAAAGGCCTGACCGACTTCGTTCTCGCGCACTACGCCTGATCGTTCCTCGGCAGTTCGAGCGTGAACCGGGCTCCTCGGCCGGGCCCGTCGCTGTGGGCGCGGATGCTGCCGTGGTGGGCTTCGACGAGTGCCCGGGTGATGGTCAACCCGATGCCCGTGCCACCGTGGTTCCGGTCGCGCGCGGTGTCGACCCGATAGAAGCGGTCGAAGAGATGGTCGAGATGATCGGCGGCGATGCCGTCACCGGTATCGGTCACGGTGATCTCGGCTCGCTCGAGCCCGAGGACCCCTGTTGAGATAGTGACGGTGCCTCCCGCGGGGGTGTGCCGCAGTGCGTTGTCGAGCAGATTCGCCAGGACCTGCCCGAGCCTGTCGGGGTCGACCGACACCGGTGCGGACCCGGCCACGTCGACCTCCAGTTCCACGCCCTTGCCGTCGTACCGTTCGCGTACCGCGTCGGCCGCGGTGGTGACGAGGACTCCGGTGGTTGTGGCTACCGGACGGATGCGGGTGAGATGCTCCTCGGCGCGGGACACAGCGGTGATGTCCTGTGCCAGCCGGTCCAATCGGAGGGTCGCCGAACGCAGGACCTGCCGCGTGTCGTCGTCGAAGGTTCGGACGCCGTCCTCGAGCGCTTCGAAATACGAGTCGAGTGTGGCGATGGGAGTCCGCATCTCGTGACCGAGATCGGCCAGCATCCTGCGCCGGGTGGTTTCGGTCGCCTCCAATCGCCGTGCAAGTTCGTTGAAACTTGCCGCCACTTGGTCGAATTCGCTGCCGAGCCCCGGCGCGGCGACACGGGTGTCGTACCGGCCTCCGGCGATCTGCGCAGTGGAGGTGGTCACCGAGGTGAGTGAACGCTGGATGCGGCGTGCGATGTACCAGCTCACCGCTGACGCCAGTAACACTGCGAGGGCGACTGCCAGGCCCCACGCGAGCACGATCGACCAGGTGAATGCCTCTTCGACGTGCGCCGCCTGACTCGAATTGTGGTCGATCCCGGCCTGGCCGAGATGGTCGTGGAAGATTCCGGGGGCGAGGGCGGAGGCCACGAGCCATGCACTGACGGCGCATCCGACGACGACAGCGATGAAAGCGACGAACAGGCGGGTGCCGAAGCTCGTGCCGGTGGGGGAGGACGCCGTCATCGCCCTGTGCCCATCCGGTAACCGACGCCCCGCACGGTGCGCACGAATCGTCCGCGGGTCGCGTCGTCGCCGAGTTTGCGACGCAGATGCCCGATGTGCACGTCCACCAGGTGCTCGTCACCCACCCAACTCGGACCCCAGACCGCTGCGATGAGCTGAGAGCGTGTGAACACGAGGCCGGGTTCCTGCGACAGGGCCGCGAGAAGATCGAACTCGGTGCGGGTGAGCGCCACCGGCGTACCGGACACGGTGACCTCTCGTCCGTCGACGTCGATGGACAGATCGCCGAACGTCCGGGGAGGTCGGCCCGCGGATTCCGTGACCGGCCCTGCCGTCCGGGGACGGCGCAGCATCGCCTGGATGCGGGCCATGAGTTCGCGCGGACTGAACGGTTTCGTGAGGTAGTCGTCGGCCCCCACGGACAGTCCGATCAAGGTGTCGACCTCTTCGGTGCGGGCGGTGAGCATCACGACGTACGCGTCGGAGAAGGTGCGCAGCTGACGGCACACCTCGACCCCGTCCAGTCCGGGGAGTCCGAGGTCGAGCACCAGGATGTCCGGATCGATCCGTCGGGCGAGTGTCACCGCTTCGGCGCCGTCGCCGGTGATCGTCACGTCGAAGCCGTCGCGTTCGAGGTACGAGCCCACGAGGTGCGCCAGTGCCTCCTCGTCCTCCACGACCATCGCCCGCATCGGAACGGTCGAGGGCGTGGACGCGGGTCCGCCGGAATTCTTCGTCACGCGAGCAGAGGAGGACATAGGAACCATCATCGTCACCAGCGGGGGCATCGACGATGCGCCCGCACATCTTGAGCAGATCTTCATCCGATCTCCACCGAAACCCGGGACCGGGCGCGTGAGAGTGGAGCCATGAACAACAAGGCTCTTGCCGCCGGTGCGCTCGCACTGGCGGTGGCATTCTCCGTGTCCGCATGCGGCGACTCCGGTAGTGACGGGGGAGCGACCTCGGCGACCACGACCTCGGTTATCTCCGGCTCCGCGACCGGCGAGGCCACATCCGCAGACCACAACCAGGCCGACGTGATGTTCTCGGAGATGATGATTCCGCACCACGCGCAGGCCATCGAGATGAGCGACATGCTGCTGGCCAAGGACGGGATACCGGAGCCCGTGCGCTCGTTGGCCGAAGAGATCAAGGCCGCTCAGCAACCGGAGGTCGAACAGTTCGAGGTGTGGCTCGAAGAGTGGGGCATGCCGATGCCCGGGAGCGACGGCGCAGGAACAGGCGGGCATCACATGGACGAGATGCCGCACATGGACGGGATGATGACCGCGCAGGATATGGAGGCGCTGTCCGAGGCGCAGGGCACCGACGCGGCCCGCCTGTTCCTGGATCAGATGATCGTCCACCACGAGGGGGCCATCGAGATGGCGCAGGACGAGACCGAGAACGGCCAGTTCCCGGAGACCGTCGAGTTGGCCCGCACCATCGCCGACACGCAGCAGAATGAAATCGACACGATGCGTCAGTTGTCGACGACGCTGTAGCCGATCCGCCTCGGATCGGACCGCCGGCCGAGTGAGGAGCCGTCGATGTCCCATCAGGTGAACGAACACACCCACGAACACGCCCAGGAGCACACAGCGCACGATCCCCATGCGGGTCACGGCGCGCACGGCGAGATGTTCCGGCGCCGCTTCTGGGTCAGCTTGGTGCTGTCGATTCCGGTCGTGGCATTCAGCCACATGGTCGCCGATCTGTTCGGCTACCACCTACCGGACTTCCCGGGTGTCGAGTGGATCGCGCCGGTGCTGGGCACGGTGATCTTCTTCTACGGCGGCACGCCCTTCCTCACCGGAGGCTGGGGCGAGCTGCGTTCCCGGAGACCGGGGATGATGCTGCTGATCGCGATGGCGATCACGGTCGCATTCGTCGCGTCCTGGGCCACGACGCTCCACATCGGCGGTTTCGACCTGGACTTCTGGTGGGAACTGGCGCTGCTCATCGTCGTCATGCTGCTCGGGCACTGGCTGGAGATGCGGGCGCTCGGCTCGGCATCCGGTGCGCTCGACGCCCTGGCGGCGATGCTGCCCGACACCGCGGAGAAGGTCACCGACAGCGACGTGGTGACGGTGCCACTGAACGAGCTGGCTCCCGGCGACGTGGTGCTCGTGCGCGCCGGGGCTCGTGTGCCCGCCGACGGCACCGTGGTCGACGGCACCGCGGAAGTGGACGAGTCGATGATCACCGGCGAATCCAAGACCGTCCCCCGCGGTGTCGGCGACACGGTGGTCGCCGGCACCGTCGCCACCGACAGTGCCGTGCGGGTGCGGATCACCGCGGTAGGCGAGGACACCGCCCTGGCCGGCATCCAGCGCCTGGTCGCCGACGCTCAGGCCTCGTCGTCCCGCGCGCAGGCGCTCGCCGATCGCGCCGCGGCGTTCCTGTTCTACTTCGCCGCGATCGCGGGCATCCTCACCTTCGCCGTGTGGACGCTCCTGGGCAATCTCGACGAAGCCGTGGTGCGTACCGTCACCGTCCTGGTCATCGCCTGTCCCCACGCACTGGGCCTGGCGATCCCACTGGTGATCGCGATCTCGACCGAGCGCGCGGCCCGGGCGGGGGTGCTCGTCAAGGATCGTCTGTCACTCGAACGGATGCGCACGGTCGACGTGGTGTTGTTCGACAAGACCGGCACCCTCACGCAGGGCCGCCTCCGGGTCACCGGGGTCACGACCACATCGGAGACCAGCGACGAGCATCTGCTCGCCCTGGCTGCAGCGGTCGAAGCCGACAGTGAGCACCCGGTCGCGCGAGCCATCGTCGCTGCAGAGCAAGCACGGGTACCGGCAGCCGAACGGTTCGAGGTATCGGATTTCCGGTCGCTGCCGGGGCGGGGGGTGCGTGCCCTGGTCGACGGTGCGGAGGTGACGGTCGGTGGGCCGGCGATGCTGACCGCCCGGCAACTGCCGGTCCCGGACGACGTCGCCGCGGTCGTCGAGGGCTGGGTGCGACGGGGCGCGTCGGTACTGCACATCGCCTACGACGGACGCGTGCTCGGTGCGGTGGCGCTCGAAGACGCCGTGCGTGAGGAATCCCGGCAGGCCGTCGATGCTCTCCACGCGCGCGGTGTGAAGGTCGCGATGATCACCGGAGACGCACGGCAGGTGGCCGATTCCGTAGCGGACGACCTCGGTATCGACGAGGTGTTCGCCGAAGTGCTGCCCGAATACAAGGACGCGAAGGTCGCCGAATTACAGGATCGCGGGCACACCGTCGCGATGGTCGGAGACGGCGTCAACGACGCTCCGGCCCTGGCACGCGCCGACGTCGGAATTGCGATCGGAGCGGGCACGGATGTGGCTATCGAGTCGGCCGGCGTGGTGCTCGCCGCGAACGACCCGCGCGCGGTGTTGTCGGTCATCGAACTCTCGCACGCGAGTTACCGGAAGATGTGGCAGAACCTGTTGTGGGCGACGGGGTACAACATCGTTGCCGTTCCGTTGGCCGCCGGCGTGCTCGCATTCGCCGGAATCGCGATTTCTCCTGCTCTTGCGGCGGTGCTCATGTCGGTATCGACAATTGTCGTGGCGGTCAACGCACAGACGCTCCGGCGGCTCGATCTCGACCCCGCTCATACGGCAGGTCGCTGACGGCCCTCCTGCTCGAGGCGGTCCTCTCATAGTTGCCGCGCGCAAGCAATAATTCTGTGAGAGGATCTCGAATGCATAACGTATCGATGCCGCTACGGAGGACGTGACATCGATACGAAGGGGATGTCGACGTCCAGGTGCAGGGAGGTACCCGTGCGTCGACGCGTCTCGGGGAGGAGACACACTATGAGGATTCTCGCGTCATGAGTGCGGTCAAGCACTTGAATTCCGATGCGGTACACAGCGTTCGGGAAGGCGAGTCGACGACCGACGTGAGAGTCGGCCATGCCGTATCCACCCGGTGGGGATGGCAGAAGTCCTACGTCAACACTCTTTTCGTCACCGACGCCGTAATCGTCGCACTCGCCGTCGGACTCGCACATATGGTGCGTTTCGGACAGGACTCGCTCGTCACCATGGATGGCGTCGGCGCGTTGAGTTACACATTGATATCCGTCGCATTCGCGGTGGCGTGGATCAGTTTTCTCGCGTTGTTCCGCACGCGGTCGAGGCGAGTGATCGGCGCGGGCTTCGAGGAATATCAACGCGTCGTCTCGGCCACGCTCAACCTTTTCGGCCTGGTCGCGATCGTGGCGCTGATATTCCGGATGGAGCTGGCGCGTGGCTATCTCGCCATTGCGCTTCCCGCCGGGCTCGCCGGTCTTCTCTTCTGCCGGTGGATCTGGCGCCGAGTCGTTGCGCGACGACGCCGACGCGGAGAGTTCACGACCTCGGTGCTCGTGGTGGGCGGCGCTCGCGCTGTCCGTCATATGGCCAGCACATTCCAGCGTCGCAGCGGCGAAGGCTACCGCGTGGTGGGCGTGTGTGTGCCGAGATACTCGGGCGTTCCGGGTGAGAGCATCGACGTGGACGGCCGGCAGATCCCGATCCACGGAGACGAGAACTCGGTTGTCGAAGCACTGCGAGCGTCCGGTGCCGACACCGTCGCCGTGACGGCCACCGAGACCCTCGGGCACGAGGGCATTCGAGACCTGTTGTGGCAGCTCGAACCCGAGCGTGCCGACCTCGTGGTAGCAACCGGAGTGGTCGACGTCGCCGGCCCGCGTCTGGAGATGCGCCCGGTGGCGGGACTCCCGCTCATCCACGTGGAGAAGCCCAGCTATCACGGTGCCAAGCGCAGCGGGAAACGTCTGTTCGACCTCGCGTTCTCCCTTACCGCCCTGGCGTTCCTGGCTCCGGTGTTCGCGGCGGTCGCCTTGCTGATCAAGCTCGAGGACGGCGGCCCGATCTTCTACAAGTCCGAGCGGATCGGTCTCGACGGAAAACCGTTCGGGATGATCAAGTTCCGTTCGATGGTGCAGAACGCCGACAAATTGGTCGACCAGTTGCTCGACCAGAACGAGGGCGCCGGTCTGCTGTTCAAGATGCGGGAGGATCCGCGCGTCACTCGCGTGGGCCGAATCCTGCGCCGGTTCAGTCTCGACGAGCTGCCCCAGTTCCTCAATGTCGTGCGCGGCGAGATGAGTGTGGTCGGTCCGCGCCCGCCGCTGCGCCGCGAGGTCGAGAGCTACGACGGCCGCGTGAAGCGCCGTCTGCTGGTGCGTCCGGGAGTGACGGGTCTGTGGCAGGTCAGTGGCCGCTCGGACCTGTCGTGGGATGAGTCGGTGCGACTGGACCTCTCGTACGTCGAGAACTGGTCGATGGTGAGCGATGCGCTGATCATCGCTAAGACGGTCAAGGCGGTCGTCGCCAGCGAAGGCGCGTACTGACGCGCGGTCGGCACGCCTGCTCGCATCAAGATCATCTACGCGCTACGGTAGACCCGTCGCCGTCCCCTGCACGGCGACGCCGGCCCCGCCGGAAGGTTACTCGCATGCCCTTCCGGTGGGGTCTCTTCTTTTGTGGGTGCGCCGTCGCCGAGGCAGCGGCGTAACCGGGCCAGGTCTGTTTTTGGGAGGGTCGACGGAGTTTGCGGCGCGGTCGTGACGGGAAGCCGATTTACGACGAGCTTTCACGCAGCTCGAAAACGGCACCGACTCACAGGACGGTATGCATGCCTGACGAAGACGCGAACGCAACTCGAACCGATCAACTTCACTTCCAAGATCCCGTTTCTCGCTACCCGTCCATCTCGCCTCCGAAGCAGGACCAACCAGAGCCGGGCTTGGACGCGGACATGGTGCCCAAGGCTGACCTCGGCGAGTTCTCCTACAGGGGCACGGGCCGCCTCGAAGGACGTAAGGCCCTTGTGACCGGCGGGGACTCCGGCATCGGGGCCGCGACGGCTATTGCATTCGCGCGCGAGGGAGCTGATGTCGCCATCTCCTACCTGCCGGACGAAGAGCCCGATGCTCAGAATGTCGCCCGGATCATTACCGAGAGCGGCAGGAAGGTGGTCACCCTTCCCGGTGATCTCGCGGACCCGTCGTTCTGCACCGAGGTTGTGAACCAGGCCGCCGAGCAACTGGGTGGTCTGGACATTCTGGTCAACAACGCGGGTAAGCAGATCGCGGTCGACGGGCTCGACGATCTGCCCGATGATCAACTGGAACAGACCTTCCAGGTGAACATCCTTGCGATGTTCCGTACTACGCGCGCCGCATTGAAGCACCTGCAACCTGGCTCGACGATCATCAACACCACATCGATCGTGGCCTACCAGCCATCGCCGGCGCTGATCGACTACTCGTCCACCAAGGCTGCCATCAACAACTTCACGAAGAACATGGCGACCCAATTGGCAGAGAAGGGAATCCGCGTCAACGCGGTTGCACCCGGTCCGATCTGGACACCGTTGCAACCCTCGGACGGTCAGCCGAAGGAAGAACTTCCCGAATTCGGCCAGAGCACCCCACTCGGGCGCGCCGGTCAGCCGACCGAGCTGGCGCCGGCCTACGTGTTCCTGGCATCGCCGGAATCGAGCTACGTGGTGGGTGCGACTATCCACGTCAACGGCGGAATGCCCTCACCGTAGAAAGCATGTAGATTCGGGCGCGTCGGTACTCGTCCGACGCGCCCGAATCGTTGGTCGTTCAGACTGCGTCTCGCACGATCGTTGGTCGTTCAGACTGCGTCTCGCACGGCGTGGCCGGATGCCCGCCCCTTGGCTGCCGAAATCGGCACAACAGGCGCGACCTCTGCGGACGCCTCCGCCAGCGCAGCGAGGATCTGTTCGGGGCCGGCGCATGTGCTCGCACACGTGATCCCTCGTGAACGGAGTTTCTGCAGCGTGAGGGCTTCGTCGGCGGTGCAGTATCCGTCGAGAACATCCTCCGTCACGATGGCGTAGTCGAGCTCATCCTCGAAGGAGGGCGTGATTTCGATGCTTGCTGCGCGGAGATGTACCTGAAGTTCGGTCCAGCGGCCGAGGTCCACGGGATCGGAAGGCGTGCCGAGGAAAAGTACCCGTGCCGGCCGGTCGGAAAGCGATGAAGTGGTCACAGGCTGCTCCAGGGTGCGAGTAGGTCAGGTGAAACCGAATAGCCGCTCCGGGTAGGGCGTTACACCTTCACCTGCGAAATGTGGTGATTCACACTGTGTACAGCACCTGTTCACCAGCCGCTAGTCGAACAGCTGCCGATGGGCAAGAATGTGACGGAAGATATTCCGGATCACGCTAGGGTTGAGGGTCTTTCGTCCCGAATCTCACAATTGACCGCGGCGGTAGTGATCCGCAGGAGATCGCACTGTCGTGGAACCTGGCGACTACGCCCTTGGAGAAGGGCCGAGCACGACAGCACCCGGACCGACTCCACGCGCCAGAGAAGCGAGGAGCTCGATCACAGACCAGGCCGTGATTGCGGACGTACGCCCGCCGGAAGAAGGCTCGACGGAGTTCACGAACGTCAGTTCGTACCGCCCCACCGGCGACTCCCATTCGATGACGTGCCGAGTGCTGGTGGCAGTGGGGTCGGCCACGACCACCACCTCTACACGGTCGAGTCCGAGAGTGGCGAGTGCGAGCGCAACCGAGGCGTTCGACGTTCGAGGAAAGGCCAACGCGGCTTCCCGGGCCGATCCGCGGAACACCTCGCGCCGATCCTGCGAGGAGTGCTCGATACCGAGCGCACGGGGACGTTTGATCGTCGTGTGCGTAACCCGCGCGTCGCGAGTGCCTGCTCGAGCTGCTGCGGCCAGTACGTCGAAGCCTCCGACCGCTCCCGTCGGCAACAGCACCCGTCCGGCTCCTGCCTCGACCGACCGCACATCGATGCCTCGTTCGGCGAAGACTCCGCAGGAGCAGACGATGACGTCCTTTCCACTCCTCATGACCCGGGGAACAAGTTCGCGCGCTGCCCGGCTGGTGCTGGCCTCGACGATCACATCCGCCGCCTCGATAGCGGCGTCGACTTCCGCCACACTGCTGCGGGAGTTCAGCACACCCGTGAGGCGTGCGTTCGGCACCTTTCCGTCCCGGAGGGCGTCGATCACGCTCTGCCCGATGGCGCCAGTTCCCACCACGCAGACTGAAATCGGCCGGTGTTCGACTTCTTCGCGTGCCAGTTCCCTCACATCCTCCGCAGCCTGCACGTCACGCTCGGCTCTGATGTACGGGCTCATGGTACTTACGGTCGAGAGGGTTCAGCACGTGCTCGACGTGCGGACTCGTGAAGTCAGGCCGCCATCGGTGCCCCTTCTCGGTCCGGAGGGTGAGTGTCACGCGATGCGGTTCGACGGCACGGGCAACGCACTGCACGTCCGAGGTCGTCGTCGGGAAGCCAGCCGTACTCGTCGCAGCGCCCGCACCGTGGTGGGAGCTGCGGACGCGGGGGCTGCAAGGAGTACCAAGCGGGGATCCACGCTGCTGCGGAACGCGCGGGATCCCACGGTCGATGGCGTTCGAGTGCGACGCGGACGAGTGCGCCGACTCCATGCGCCCTGATGGATTGTTCGACGAGCACGCGCTTGTCGGGTGGCAATGTGTCGAACCGCGCGGTGAGGCCGGCCCGGCGGCATTCGGTGGCGAGGTGATCGATGGGGGATAGTTTCTGCGCCTCAGACGTGGGAACACCCGCGCGTCTCGTCGTATCGGATGGCGCGGCAGGATTATCTCTGGGTTCAAGGACGGTTCGGGTGACAAAGGTGTCACCCCGCTCGTCTCGTCCCGTCACCCCGCGCCGCCTCCTTGTGTCACCCCGTGCAGAGTTGCGAGGTGACGGGCTGCCACCCCGTTTCATCGACAGGTTGTAGAGGACGGGCCGGCGATCTTCGCGAGGGATGACCGACGCTACTCGGTCCTGATCGCCCTGAGAGATGAGGCCCAAAGCCACGAGCGCTTTCAGGCAGCGTTGGACTTGCCGTTCGCTGATGCGGGCGTACCCGGCGAGTGTCCGGACGGAGGGGTACGCATCTGCACCGTGGCGGGATGCGTGGTTGGCCAAACCGAGCAGGACGACCGTCAGTGCTGGCGCGGACGGCATGCCAGGCGGGGTGGGGGACGGAATATCCGCACGTTCGAGCGCCCAGGTGATCGCTTCGATGCTCACGATGTCACCTGCGCATGGGTATGCTGACGCATGTTCGACTCCTGATTAGTCGGACATCCGGCCCGTCGCGATGCCAGTCGCGGCGGGCCATCTGTTTTGAGTTGTTCGCACACCCGTTCGGGCGTGGTTGCTCATCTTGGCACTGCGAGCGCAGGGCGTCAACGACGTCGCGATCGACTGTGCGCCGCCTGACGAACGAGTCGTGTCCACCATTCGGACGAAATGAAGATTGTGGCGTAACAGACGAATCCGGCTTGGCGAAGTTGCAGTATCAGTGCACTTTCGATGGGGGGCCTCATGAGTGAACATTCGCGGATCGATGAAACGGCGGACACTGTCCAGTTCCAACGCATCGAGGACGTGCCGCACAGTGGTCCGATGGCGCCACCCCCCCGAGGACGTGGAGGCGCAGGGCCGGAACGGACGAGGGGAGCGAAATCCGACCGTGTTCCCACGAAGCGAATGGTCTTCAAGGCCCGGACGGGCCCGGATATGTGGCTGATCGCAGCAATCATGGCATTGGTGGCAGCCGTGGCCGTGTTCATTGGAGGAGTCGTCGTCAGCCAGGTTCGTGACTCGACGCCTACGTACGAGTCGGTCTATGTACCGCAGGATTCACTCGGCGGCGCGCAGAGATGACAGCATCTCTGCCCGAGGCTCGACGAGCCCCGCCGGCAAAAGGGGAGGGGCCGACGGGGCCCGGCGTCTGCGGCCTCTCGGGGAGGGGATGGCAGGCATGTTGCGGGGAGGCAACACAATCGAGAGCCAAACGAAGGATGCGCCGAATAGTGCTACTCGACGGGGCCTTTAGTCCCCATCGAGTTCGAGAACTGCCGTTCAGTCGACGTTGAGCGTGTCGAGTTCCAGCCGCTCGCGCAGCCATTTCCGAAGGCCCTCACCGTATTCTTCGCTGTTGAGTGCAGCGTCCACGGATGCACGAAGATAACCTCCTGGGTTACCCAGATCGTGGCGAGTTCCCCGATGCACCACCACATGGACGGGGTGGCCCTCGGCGATCAGCAAGGAAATCGCGTCGGTGAGCTGGAGTTCGCCTCCGGCGCCCGGTTCGATCCGCCGGAGGGCGTCGAAGATCTCGCGGTCGAGCAGATACCGTCCCGCGGCGGCGAGAGTAGACGGCGCCTCGGCGAGCGCCGGCTTCTCCACCATCCCGCGCACGCGCAGAACGTCCGGGTTCGCAACGTCGGGTACTTCTTCGACTTCGAATACCCCGTAGGAACTCACTTGGCTCTTCGGCACGTCGATGGCACAGAGCACGCTTCCGCCACGCTTGGCGCGGACACGAGCCATCGTTTCGAGGATGCCGCTCGGCTGTACCAGGTCGTCGGGAAGAAGAACCGCGATCGCGTCTTCGTCGGCATCGAGTGCTGCCTCAGCGCAACCGACTGCATGTCCGAGGCCAAGAGGCTTGTCTTGGATAACGGATTCGACCTTGAGTAGATTGGGCGCGCGCCGCACCTTCTCCAGCAACCTGAACTTGCCTCTTGCTTCGAGATGCTCTTCGAGATCGAAGTCGTCGACGAAATGCGCTACGACTCCGTCCTTTCCAGGAGCTGTGACGATGAGAAGTCGCTTAGCTCCCGAATACGCTGCTTCTGTAGCGACGAGCTCTATGCCCGGAGTATCGACGACTGGCAGTAACTCCTTCGGCACAGTCTTTGTGGCAGGAAGGAATCGAGTCCCCATCCCAGCTGCCGGCACTACCGCCGTCCGGAACGCATTGCGCACTCCTGCTTCTTCTTTCATCGTTGTACCCTCGCCTCCCCAATCGCGCGCATGGCCGGGCTGGAATACCCATCGAGACACGGCCGAAACGCCTGGACACTTGAGAGTGAGATACATCTCACCCTGGAAACCGCCGCCGTTTACGTCCTCCGGCGTAGGGCGGTAAGGGGAGTGTAGGCGGACATCGCACGATGTGCGAACCGAAGATTGCACTGAAAGTGCAAGACGGCAAGCATGATTCCGCCTTCCTGGGAATCAACTGCGGCACGCGCTCTGCACTGGCGGCCACAGGGACGAGAGAACCGAGTCGAAATCTGGACGAGTGTTCAAGCTGCCATATCCAGTAAGTAACGTTACAGTCTCAAACAGTGTTTCGCAGGGAAGCGAAGTGCGCACAATTGGAGGGAACTGCACGCGACTGGGCACACACGGGGCAGGTCACGCGACCGGGGAGGGTACGCGGACAGCCTCGATGTTGCTGATTCTCGGATGCGGTACATGTCTCGGGGAGGAGACAACTATGAGGGTGGTACGGCTTTGACTGCCGTGGGGGAGGCCTACCACGGCTTGGACAGTGCGTGGCTCCGAGGCCGCACCAATTCATTTCCTATAGAACGTCACTCACTGAGTCTTGCCGATCGCCGAGGAGATCGGCAGGCGGATGCCGGCAGCGTGAGGCAACCTGCGTGCGCCGACGCCGCCGTTGCCGGGGTGGTGGATGTGGCTGCTCCGCGGATCGAGATGTGTCCGGTGGCGGGGTTGCCGTTGATCCATGTGGAGAAGCCGAGCTATCACGGGGCGAAGCGG
>NZ_JAKFYR010000021.1 GCF_022554085.1 Rhodococcus sp. CH91 | reverse complement strand
GTCGAGGTTCTTCTCGGCGCCGGCGGTCGCGATCCATTGCGCGGTGGCCCAGACCTGCTCGATCGCGTGGGGGTAACGCACCTCGGGTGAGCGGTCGTATTCGGGGAAGACCACGGCGGCGTTCGCGCCGACAGCGAGGTCGCGCACGAGGCGGTCGTGGGTGTGGGCGTCGCCGAAGACCCATCCGGCGCCGTGCGTGTAGAGGATGACCGGCAGGGTGTCGGTGGCGCCGGCCGGGCGCACGATCCGCACCTGGACCGTCCCGGTCGGGCCGCCGGGGATCTCGATCCATTCTTCGTCGATCGCCGGTTTGAAGATCGGTTCGTCCTGCACGCTGTCGACGGTCTTCCGTCCCTCCTCGGGGGCGAGTTGGTAGAGGTACGGCGGGTTGGCGGTCGCCTCGACGAACGCTTGGGCGGCGGGTTCGAGGGAGATGTTCTTCGGGTTCGCGGACATGGCGTGCACTTCCTTCCGGTCGGTGAAGCCGGTGTGAGAACGATCGTTCTCGGTGTGGTCGACTGTAGAGAACGACCGTTCTCGGCGTCAAGGGGGAGCTGAATTTCGTGCCGCTCCCGACTGCGTCGGAAGGTGGGCCTGCGGGTCGGCGGCGCGGCCCGCAGGCGGCAGGGGTTCGCTCTCCGGCGATACTGCCGAGCTTGACGGTATCCGTTTCCGAAAGTTCGACCGAGATGCCGATGATATTCTCCCGCAAGTGTTTTACGGAGGTTTTCGTCAATATCGGAGAAGGATCCGGTGATCGGCCGCGGCTGCTCGCCGAACGTCGAGAGAACCACCGTTCTCGCCTGTCGGTACACTGAGACTCGTGAACGACGAGACCCGCACCCGTATCGTCGAAGCCGCCGATGCACTCTTCTACAGCCGCGGCTTCGGTCAGGTCGGCATGGACGCTGTACGCGACGCCGCCGGGGTCTCGCTGCGCGCGCTCTACAAGGAGTTTCCCTCCAAGGATGACCTGATCGCCGCCGTCCTCGCTGGTCGCCACGAGATGTGGACGAGAGGCGTCGAAGCAAAGGTCGATGCGATCGACGATCCGGAGGCCCGGCTGCTGGCCGTCTACGACTTCCTGAGCGACTGGTTCGCAGATCCCGGCTTCCGCGGCTGCGGATTCATCAACGCCTTCGGCGAACTCGGGTCGGCGAACCCGCGCGTCGCCGAGATCGTGCGCGAACACAAGGCGGATTTCCAGCGCTATGTCGCACGCCTGGTCGTCGAGGCCGGCGCGCCCGAATCCCTTGCTCCCCAGCTCGCCATCCTCGCCGAAGGCGCCCAGACCACGGCAGCCATCGCAGGGACAGCGGACGCCGCGAAGCAGGCTCGTGCGGCAGCGGAAGTCCTCATCGCCTCCACGCTGGCCGGCAGGCGAGGTCGGTGATCGTTCAAGATTTCACCGCTGACGTCACCGCAGGGGCATAGCCACCAGGTGGCGGATGATCTGGTTCCGGCTTATCTGTGGCAGCGGATGACGCCGCCGCTGCCGCCCCGCGATCGACGGTGCGCACGTGCGAAACCCTGAGCAGGGGATTCACGCAGGCCCGTCGCCGGACGATCGGGCCGTGCCGGCAACAATCATCATGTGTTCGTCGACCGGCACGGCGCACCCTTGGCGGTGACGTCGACCGGCGGTAACCGGTACGACGTCATCCCTAGGCTGCCTGACGGTTCGTCTCTCGGATATCGCTGAGGGCGAGGGAATTTCGTTGGTTCTTCTTGTGAAGGAGCGACGGTATGATCCGAGCGATGTCGCCGAGTCCGCCGAGTACGGTGGTGAGCCGGGGGCGGTGTTGCGTGCGGCTGATGTACTCGATGGTCCGCGCGGTGACGGATTGGGCTGATTCGGCGAAGGGGCGCACCTCGGACTCGTATCGGGTGAACGCCGACGTGGTGGCACTGCCATACCGTTGCAGCGCTGCGGTAAGTGATACTACTCCGAGTAGTGCGCCGTGGGCGCCCATCCCCGACAGTGGGTCGATGCAGTGTGCTGCATCTCCGAGCAGCACGACGCGGCGGGTGTGCCAGCGGGACAGGCGAACCTGGGAAAACTGTGTGGTCTTGATGTCGGACGAGGCGCGGGCCGCCGATGCGATCGGCTCGAGGTCGACGCCGAGGTGTGTGATCGTGTCGGCGACGTGATCGACGAGTGCTCGGTGATCCAGTGGTGTGCCGGCGGGGACGGGGAGTGCGGCGAGGATCATGGTCCGGGCGGGGTCCCGGTAGGGGTAGATCTGCAGGGCTGTGCGGTTCCGGGCGGCCAGGATCGCTTGTCCATCGAGCAGCTTTTCGTCGACGTTGATCCACAGGTGGGTGACGTCGTTGCGGTACACGCTTGCCGACTCCGGAGCCAACGTCAGTTCCCGCACGGTCGAATGCAGTCCGTCCGCACCGACGACCACGTCGAAGGTGTCGGCGGTTCCGTCCGCGAAGTGGGCCTTCACGCGGTCGGTGAAGTTCTCCAGTGAGTCGAGACGCACTCCCAACCGGATGTCCACCGTGGATGGCACGTGAGCGAATATCGCCGACAGGAACGGGGAGCGGTCTGCCAGACGCCAGGGCTCGCCGCGGTGGTCGCGAGTATCGAAGGACAGCGTTCGTGTTTTCCCTTGCCCGCACCAGCGCAGTGCGGTGTTCGGGCTCGGGTAGGTGGTCCGGTCGATCACGTCCTGTGCGCCCATCCGGCGCAGGATGTCGATGGCGACGTTGTCCAATTGCAGGAGGTAGCTGCTGGGGTAGGGGTCGGTCCGCTGGTCCACCAGCACGACCTCCCACCCGCTCTCGTGCAGCCACCAGGCGGTGGCGCACCCGGCCAGGCCGCATCCGACCACCAGTGCACGCTTCGTTCCGGTGGAAGTATGGGTGTCCACGTTCTGGTCCTCTTTTCGATTGCGTCGGCGCATCAGCTGTCGAATGCGGTGTTGCGCTCGGTGATGTTCAGTAACAGCTCACGTGCGTGCCGAATGGTCTCGCCGGTGAGTCCGGTGTCCCACAGCATGTTCGACACGAGACCGTCTGCTGCGTGTTGCACCAGCAGGATGCGATCCGGATGCAGGCCGTCCTCCGCGAATGCGGTGCGCCAGAAGTGTGCGTCGGCGCGAAGCAGTTCTGCCACGCCGGGGACCACGCAGAGGGTGTTCCACATTCCGGGGTACTCGAAGTGGCTACGGATGTCGTCTTCACCGTCGAACAACACCCGGATGTAGGCGCGCAGCAGTTTGCCGGGGCGGTTCTCGGACAGGTCGACCGCGGCGAACACCCGTTCACGCAGGGTGTTGAGCGAGTGTTCGGCTACAGCGACGAAGAGCTCGTCTCGACTGCGGAAATGGTGAAGCAGACCACCTTTGGACACGCCGGCGGCCTCCGCGACAGCGCCGATGGCTGTCGCTGTCCCGTGCTGGTGGATCATCTGCGCCGCAGCGTCGAGGATGGCCCTGCGGGTTCGTTCGGTGTCGCGGGTTCCCGACCCGTTCCGTGTGTCGCTCATGCAGACAACATACCAAATGATTGGAATTGCCGACCATATGGTCGGCTAGGTGGGCGTGGGGGCAGGTACGGCGTCCAGGCGTGTCCCCACACGGTGCTGTGCATCCACCGAACGGTGGAGACGCGAATCAACCCGAACTCCGACGCTACGGTCGATGTGGCGGGGTGCGGCGCGCCCGTAACTTCGCAGTATGACCGCGGTAGAGGTACGCAATCTGCACAAGCGCTACGGGCAGCACGTTGCCGTTGACGACGTCTCTTTCACTGTTGAAGAGGGGGAGATCTTCGGCATCATCGGACCCAACGGTGCCGGCAAGACGACAATTGTCGAGAGCATCGCCGGGTTACGAACGCCCGACTCGGGCTCGATTTCTGTGCTGGGATTCGACCCGATCAAAGACCGGGGGGAGGTGCGTGAGCGCTCGGCGTGCAATTGCAGGACAGCAGCTTCCCGGACGCGATCAAGGTAGCCGAAGCGCTCGAGCTCTACAGCTCCCTGTACCGGGACCCCCTCGATTGGCGTGAGCTCATGGAGTTCCTGGGTCTCGCCGAGAAGCGCAACACGCGATACAAGGCTCTCTCAGGTGGGCAGAAGCAACGGCTTTCGATCGCGCTCGCTCTCGTCGGTAAACCGAAGGTCGCGATTTTCGATGAGCTCACGACGGGACTGGACCCGCAGGCGAGGCGCGACACCTGGAGCCTCATCGAGCGGATTCGTGACACGGGCGTCACGATTCTCCTCGTCACGCACTTCATGGATGAGGCGGAGCGTCTCAGCGACCGGATCGCCGTCATCGACGGTGGACGGGTTGCCGCACTGGACACGCCGGCAGGGCTCATCGCGAAGGCGAGTGCGGTGCAGCAGGTCCGGTTCCGCGTGAGGCAGCCACTGGACAAGAATGTCCTGATCGGGCTTTCCGACGTAACCAAGGTCGAGATCACCGAGGGCCGCTGGCTGGTGACCGGCAGGGGACAGCTTTTGAGCAGCGTCGCAGGGGCTCTCGCCAGGGCGCAGGTCGTGGCGGAGGATCTCCGTGTCGACCAGCGCAACCTGGACGACGCTTTCCTGGCTTTTACGGGACGCGCCCGTCGAACCTCAGAACTCTCCGAGAGGAGGGGTGACTGATGAGTGCTTTCCTGAAGATGGTCCGGGTCGAGACGAAGCTCTTCCTTCGTGACTCTGCCACCGTAACTTTCGGTGTGCTGTTCCCGGCGGCGCTCCTGCTCGGGCTGGGTGCCATTCCGACGCTCAGGGAGTCGGCGCAAGGAACGGGCGGGCTCCGGTCCATCGACATCTGGGCACCGACCGCACTGGTGTTCGGGATGGTGATGATTGCCGTGCAACATGTCCGGCAGTGATCGCGACATATCGTGAGCGCGGAATGCTTCGCAGGCTGTCGACCACTCCCGCGAATCCGCGGACTGTCCTGCTCGCGCAGATGATCGTCGCGTTCGCCTCTGTGGTCGTCTCCGCAGCGCTCATGATCTTCCTCGCGTGGGTGGTGTTGGATATCGCGCCGCCCGAGCGGCCCCTGGAGTTCGTCGTCGCCTTAGTCGCCGGATATGCGGCGCTGCTCGGGCTCGGCATGGTCTCCGCAGCAGTAGTGCGCACGAGCAGTGCGGCGAACCAGATCGGCACTCTCCTGTTCGTTGCATTGATGTTCTTCGGCGGAGCCTTTCTTCCCCGTGTGCTCATGCCCGATGTGCTGCGCGAGATCGGCGAATTCATCCCTCCCGGACTGCAAGCCCTCACCGCGGCGTGGTCCGCAGAAGCGGGTGACATCACCGCCACCACCACGGGGCAGCCTTTCTGGCTGCAGATCGCCACAATGGCGGGTATCACAGTGATCGCAAGCTCGGTCGCTGCAAAGCTCTTCCGCTGGGAGTAGGTTTCGATGATGAGGGATGCCGGCACCGGTGAGCGACTGAGCTTCGGGACGTACGAATCGGCCGTCGCGGACGAGGTGGAGATCGCGAATCGCTCCCGCTTGGCCTGGAAAGAGGACCAGCTACGGATCTGGGACCTTCTGCAGGTGTCCACACCGTGGCTGTTGCTGACGATCTCGACAGTGATCTATTTCTCGTGGGTGCTTCCGGCCTCCGGCGAACATTTCTGGCCCCAGGGCGCACCCGTTCTCGGGCTGGTTGCCGTCTCGGTGCTGTGGGTGCTGTTCGGGCACACGCTTCCTATCAAGAGAAGGACGCTCCGGCCCGGGACCGCGGGCATCTACTTCGTCGGACTGCTGGTGCTGTGCCTCACCCTCATGTCGTACTCCGATGTCTTCCTCGTCTTTACCATCGCGGGCTTCTTTCATGCATATCTACTCACGCCGTGGCCGTTGGGGGTCCTTGGAGTCCTGGCCACCTCCGTGGCACTCAATGGCTCGGCGATGCGCACGTGGGCCGACCCGACCCCACAGATGATCGCGGAATTCATCCTGATCGTGGCCGTGCAGACGGCGGCGATCGGGGTGGGCATCGTGCTGACTGCGCGCAGCGAACCGGAAGAACGCAAGCGGGAGGAACTCGTCAAGCGACTCGAGGAGGCACTGCACGAGAATGCCGGGCTCCATGCGCAACTGATCGTCCAGGCCCGTGAATCCGGGGTGCACGATGAGCGGCAGCGATTGGCCGGCGAAATCCACGACACACTGGCCCAGGGGCTCGCCGGCATCATCACGCAGCTCCAGGCAGCAGAGCGGATCGCGCGCGTGCAGGACGAGACGGACGAGCATGTAGCGCGTGCACTTCGGCTTGCGCGCAGCAGTCTGACCGAGGCCCGGCGGTCCGTGCAGGCGCTCGCTCCTCAGGAACTCGGGCGAGCGTATCTCCCCGACGCGCTGCGCACGTTGACCGAGCGATGGTCGCAGGACCAGGGAATACGAGCGCAGATCGAGGTCACCGGCACGCAAGAGCCACTGAGCCCAGCGATCGAGGTCTCGCTCTTCCGAGTGGCACAGGAGTCGCTGACCAACGTAGCGAAGCACGCAGATGCCTCACGCGTCGGTGTCACGCTGTCGTACACGGGCACCGAGGTGCTGTTGGACGTACGCGATGATGGGCGAGGGTTCGCACAACGGGGCGGAACCGGCTTCGGCCTGACGAGCATGCGCCAGCGGATCAGAGGGGTCGGCGGCCACGTCGAGGTGCAGAGCGCACTCGGTGAAGGGACATCGGTCAGCGCGCGGGTTCCGGCGATCGCCCAGAGGGGTGCGAGAGCAAAGGAGGAAGCCGACCTATGATTCGACTAGTGGTTGTCGACGACCATCCGATCGTGAGGGGCGGTCTTCGCGACACTTTTGCAGACGCCCAGGACATCGTTGTGGTCGGTGAGGCCGGTGACGGCGGCGAAGGCATCGAACGTGCGAAAGCACTGTCGGCCGATGTCGTGCTCATGGATCTTCGGATGCCCGGGATGGACGGCGTCGCCGCGACTGCGGCCATGCGCGAGCAGGCCCCGAGTGCCCGAGTGCTGATTCTGACCACCTTCGACAGCGAGAGTGACGTACTGCCGGCAATCGAAGCAGGCGCGATCGGTTATCTCCTGAAAGATGCTCTGCCCGAAGAACTGATGCGGGCTGTCCGTGCAGCCGCGCGCGGAGAGTCGGTACTCTCACCGTCGGTGACGCAGCACCTTATGGGGTATGTGGGAAAGCCTCGCGCGGGCCTTTTGACCGATCGAGAGAAGGAGGTGTTGCAATTGGTCGCGAACGGCAGTTCGAATCGAGAGGCCGCTACGACGTTGTTCATCGGAGAGGCGAGCATCAAGACCCATCTGCAGCACATCTACGACAAACTCGGCGTTCGTGACCGAGCATCGGCGGTGGCCGAGGGTTATCGCCGTCGCCTGCTCATCTGATCGACTTCTGGCCCTGCACCCGCTGGTGTGGCGTAGCAGTGGATGCGGTTGCTGTAGGTGCGCTGCTCGACCGTGCCGATCGTCTCCAGTTCCCTTGGCGCGATCTCGAGTGTCGATTTCGCTTCGACACAGAACGGATTCCAGTAAGGATAGTTGTCGAGGTCGGTGAGGACCTCCCGGACGACACTCGCGGGTGCGTCGATCTCGACGTCGTTCGAGCGAACGGTGGTAGCGGAATCGTATCGGGGATGGGCAGTTCGGTCCTCGGGTCTCCTGTGGTCAGCGGATGAGGGTTCCCAGGTCTACCGGAATCTGAGCGCCGGTGATGTGGCGAGCTTCGTCGGACAGCAGCCAGGCGACGGTGCCGGCGATCAGCTGCTGCATCTCGACGGGTTGCATGTCGGTGGTCTCCCCGGCGGGTGAACGGTGTCGACGCGGATGCGGTGCTGCCCGAGCAGGATCGGCACGGCCGTCTTGACGGTGTGGAAGACTCCGGTCAGGTTGATGTCGATGGTTTCCTGCCGCTGCTCGAGGGTGTGCTCCCAGGTCGTGGCGGCGTCGGCCTCGGCCGGCAGCGTTCGGGCGTGAGCGGTGCCGGTCTTGGTGATCTGTCCCTGTGTGCGGCTCGCTCCGGAATCCGGTCCATCCGAACTGTCCTGCCGAGGACCGCCTCGAATAGCTGGTGGTGCAGGCGCGTTCGGTCGAACTCCTTGCTCGCATCGGCGGCATGCTCCGACCTGGCGGCTCGGCTGGACACCGTTGTCACTCCGGTGGTTCGACGATGCGTACCGCTCGAGGAAGTGTCTGTACGGCGATGCCGCAGCGAGATGCTGCGAGAGTGAGGGGTTCGGGTTGGGGGTCTGCCGGCCAATCGGCTTCCCCGGCCGGTCCGAAGAGGGCGGCCGCGTTCGCGTTCGGAGTGGTCGTAAAGCGGGTTTGGTATCGGATGCCGTCGAAGTCGGTGTCGAGTGCAGCGGCCCACGCGTGAGGGATGTCGTAGGGAGTCATGGTGGCCAGTTCACGGGTGAGGCCGAAGTCGGCGGCGGATTCGGCGCAGGTATCGGCGAGTGTGTGACTGCTCGGCACGCGCAGGGTCGATATGACTCGGTCGGCAGCGAATTCGCGGGTGATCACCCCGAGGGAGGTGAGGCTTTCTCCGACGGTTTCGCGGATCGCGGTCCTGTCGTCGAAGGCCAGATAGCAGGTGCCCCGGGGAGAGCGCAGGTCGAAGCGGCCATCGCCGGACGAGGAGAACCACCAGGGTCCGTTGGTGGCGCGGTGGCCGCGTTTGAGTGATGTGCGCCTGGTCAGGCGCCAGCGGGGGAAGCGGATCAGTGCACGGGTTCCGGGGGCGCGGAGGGCGAGGTCGTCTCTGCTCACGTAGTCCACCGCTGGGCGTCTGCGCGGGCGGCGGTCAGGACCGGTTCGAGGGGGCGGTCCTCGGTCAGCCATTGTGCAGCGGTGCGGCCGTCGAGCGCGTCCTGTGGTGCGCACAGCCACAGTGCGCAGGTCCACGGATCGGCAGCGGCTCGTAGTGTTTTCCACACGGGGATGAGGGTGGGATGGACGGTGCCGCTGCTGGTGAACTGCCATACGGGGTAGACCCACTGGCCTTCGTCGAGTTGGCAGGCGATCAGGGTGTGGGTGGCGACTTTCTTGCTCACCGCTTGGCGGGAGATGCCCCACCATCTGGTCAGGCCGGCGGTGTCGTAGAACGGACCGACGATCTGGTCGTAGATGTGGTGGGAGGGCAATGCTGCGGTCATGGCATCGGCGATGGCGGATACATCCGCGAAGGTGTCGGGTGATGTGCCGGCGGCTCGGGCGGCGGCGAAGGTGCGATGGACGCGGCGTGCGAGTTCCTCCATCAGGCGCTTTTCTTGTTCGAGCAGGGATGTCATCGCCACGAACTCCTCTCCGCGTCAACCATGTCAACTACAACTATGCCCCGTTCTGTCAACCTCGTCAACCGCTGCGACGGTGCCGGCGGCTTGACGAAAAACCGACTCTCCGGCGCCGGCCCCACCTGCGCGAGTTGCTGGTGATGTTCATCGACGCCTCGATACGAATCCACAGGTCAGAATTGGTAGCCGCGACGGAGGTCGTCGACGATGCGAGGCCGATCCAGTGTCGACGGTTCCATCTCCCGAGGCTGCCGATCGAGTGGGAACACCGCCGCCCCAGCGAGGGTTGCGGGGTCGAGAAACTTCCGCGGTGCGGCATTCGCCGACAACGCCGGCGTCGGCGGCGGGCCGGCCTGTGCAAGGACGAATCCCCAGTCACCGAAACTCGGCACGTGCACGTGATAAGGGGTCACGCCGAGCCCTGCCGATCGGACGGTCGACACCGTCCGCCAATACGCATCCGGTGTCGAGTACGGACTGCCCGCCTGCACGCTCATCAGACCGTCGGGTTTCAACACCGACGCGGCGAGACCGTAGAACTCGGCCGAATACAACCTTCCCAGCGCGGGGGTGTCCGGGTCGGGCATGTCGATGATGATTGCGTCGAACCCTGCACCGACGTATTCGCGCAACCATGCGAACGCATCGGCCACGACGACCTCCACACGCCTGTCCTGCAGGGCACCGTCGTTGAGGCCGGTCAGCCGGGTGTTCGCCAGTTCGATCACCATCGGGTCGAGCTCGACCTGCACGACCTCCTGTACGTGCGGATGCCGCAGCAGTTCCCGCGCGGCCAGTCCATCACCGCCACCGAGTACGAGCACCCTGCCGGCGTCGCGGGCGAGCGCCGGATACACCAAGGCCTCGGTGTAGCGGTGCTCGTCGCGGCTGGAGAACTGCAGGTCACCGTCGAGGTACAAGCGGAGATCATCACCGCGGACGGTGACCACGATTTCTTGATAGTGCGAACGTTGCGCATGCACCACGGGATCCGGATACAGCCGTTGTCGCGCGGTGGTCTCGATATCGGATGAATGCGCCAGCAGGATGGCGAGCAGAGTCGCGGCGAGGAGCAACGCCACCAATGACAACGCTCGAGTCGCCGGCCTCAGGTGGCCGCGCAGCAGGAACAACGCTGCGATGGCCGCCGCAGCGAGGTTCACCATTCCGGTCAGGGCCGCACCGCGGATCATTCCTGCAGCGGGCAGCAGGAGCAGCGGCCACGCCAGACCACCGATCAATGCGCCCGCATAGTCGGCCGCGTTCAGATTGGCGAGCACCTTTCCGGAGTCGCGGGCGTCGGCGTTGCGGCCGGTCTGCAGCAACGTCATGAGCAGCGGAACTTCGGCACCTACCAGCATGCCGATTGCTGCAGTCGCGACGACGAGCACCCATGTCGACGACCCGATGAACGTGAACGCCACGTACAGGACGGTGGCGCTCAACCCGCCGACCAATCCGAGAATCACCTCGACCGCCACGAACGCTGTTGCGGCATAGGGCAGCAGTGGTTTGGCGGCAAGCGCCCCGACTCCCAGGGCAGCCACGAAACCTGCCACGATGAGCGAGGTCTCGGTGATTCCGCCGCCGGTCAGACTCACCGACAAGGTCAGCAGCGCCAGTTCGTACACCAGTCCGCACGCGGCACACGCCGCAACTGCTGCCAGCAGGAGCACTCGTGCCCGGCGTCCCATAGCCGGGGCGCTCGCCTCCGGAGTCGTCACAGTGGTCATGGCGTCACGACAGGGCGGCGGCGTTGACCAACCCGACCGACAGCAGAGTGATCGCCACGGCCCACGCGGCACCGCTCATATGGGGTTCACCGACGAGGGCCGTGATCTGTCCCGGCAGCACACGGTTCATGATGAGCAGGGCAGCGGCCTGCAGCAACACGCCGACCAGGCCGTAGACGAGCGAGTCGGTGATCCCCTGGGCAAATCCGTCGGAACTGGTGGCGATCGCGGTCACCACGATGATGGCCAGTGACAGGTGATTCGCGCCGAGCAGCAGTGCAGCGTTAGGGTTGCGATCCACATACACCTGATGACGCAGATTTCCCGGTGTCAACCCGTCGAGCACTGCGAATCCGAGAGCCAGAACGCCGACGCCGACAGCAAAGTAGATCAGCGTCCCGACCACCCCTTGTAGTAACAGGGACGGATCGACGGTGCCGATCTCGAGGTCGGCTGACAGCAAGGTGACGGTCATGTCTTCAAGGTTCCGATCTGGTGAGTTCGTAGTTATTTCGCGCTCCCCGAGCCACCGGAGGTGTTTCCGGCGGCCGGCGAACCCGGTGTGAAGCCCGGCCCGAGGAACACGAACCCGCCGCCGCTGTAGCGGCCGTCGAGGTCCTCGACGGTGATGGTGCTCCCACCGTCCGGGGCAGCCCCGACGATGACGATGTCGTCGTCGTATCGAAGGTATTCGTTGCCGCCGTCCGCCCGCCGCGCAGCAGGCGCCTCCTCTGCGACGATTCGGGACACCGTGGTCCCCACCGGATCAGGTGAGTAGTAGGTGTCGACATCTCCCGAGGTGCCGCGGTGTTCGTACGTGTCGTCGATGTGGTCGCGCACCTGACTGCCGCAACCTGCGGTGACGAGTACCGCAATAGCGAGCACGGTGAGCATTCGCTTCATGGCCGCCACCGGCTTTCCGTTTCGACGATGACGCCTGTGTCGGCACACGGGTAGAGATGCCAGGTCCGCCAGTGCCATTCACCGGCATCGGCTGCCCCGGTGAGCACGGTGAGCGCATCGTCACCGGGGAACTCCGCGCACAGCCAGTGATATGCGGACGCTGCAGTCCGGCGCAACTCTTTCGCCCGCTGTGCGAGTTCCGCGCGTTGCACGAGCGTGGTGCGACTGCGGAACCGGTAGCCGTCGCGGTCCGCATGATCGGGAAGTGGACGGCCGCCCGCGTCGACCGCGTCGCACGAAACCTGTTCGGTGAGTATGTGCTCTCCGCGTTCCGCCGTTACTACGTGTGAGGCGCCGAGTACACCGAGGATGAGGGTGCCCGCGAGGGGATCGGTCAACTGTGTGGACACGAGCGGTGTGGGTGCAGGAGCGTCGAGTACCAATCCCAGTGCTGCAGCCGAGACATCGCGTGGTGCGATGTCGAGCATGTGCAGGCTCATTGCGGGGGTCCCGCGTGGATGACAGTCAGTTCGCTACGCGTGACCGCACGCCCCGTCGACACCTCCCACGATCCGCTGCGGGACCACCGCTCGAACGCGAGCAGGCCGGTGCGGTCGGCGGTGGCATAGTCGGCGTAGTCCATGATGCCGGTCGGAGCGGTGCCCGTCGTGCCCTCAGCAGTGAACTGGGCGGTGCCGCGTTCGAGTTGCCGGTAGACGCGATCGTCGAGGACCACATCGCCGTCAGGTTCCAGGCCCGTGCCTTCACGCCGCATCCACAGGGTCATGTCGAGTTCGCCCTCGTCGTTTTCGACGGTGAGCCAGCGGCGGCCGGTCGATCCGTCGAGCAGATGCTCGTACCAGCGATAGCCTTCTTCGTCGAGGGTGAGAGTGCCGCGTACGACGTGGTCGATGCCTGCATAGGTGATGATGTCGCCGACCCCGATCGCGTAGGGGTCCCACACCTCCGGATAGTCGGCGAGCGGATCGATTCTTGCGGGCGGGGCGGTGGGTTTGCGGGTGCGAACCACCACCACGACAACGCCGACGACGACGGCGGCGATCAGCAGGACAAGCAGGACTTCGGTCATCGAGTACCCCGGGTCGGCAGTATTTCCGTGGGTCGACCCTACCGGCCTGCATGAGGGCGAGCCGAACGGTGCGGTTTTCGTGCGTTCGAGCGCTCGCCCCGGTCGGTCGGGTAGGAACTCGCGCGCGCATACTCACAATCAGTGGTGAAGCGATCGGCCGGACTTGTCGGCACTCGGGATTATCAGTACGTAGGGTCGTGCCTGGACGTCCAGCGCCGAGCTCGACCACGTCAGAGTGTTGCCCGAAACGTGCGGCAGGAAAGTCAGTGCTGCGCTGAGGGCGAGGCGATACGGAGGATCGGGCCCTCGCCGTCTCGGAAGCGGCACGTCCGATTCTTCATGTGTCGGTGTTGTAGCCGGTCAGGCCTGTGTGGTGTCAGCACGAGTGATGACACCAGGTGTTGCGCATAGATCAGTCGGCGGTGCGCTTACGCGGCCGTCCACGCCGTACCGTTTTCTTGATCGGGGCTCTCGGTCGCGGGTCGGTTTGCGGTGTCTCGTCTTCCTCATCCTCGTCCGTGTCCTCATCTACATCCGCGTCCTCGTCCGCGTCTTCAACCTCATCGGCGTGTGAACTGTCGGATGGGAGGTCGCGCCAACTGAATTCGACTTCGATTTCGACCCGGTCTCCGTCCACTTCTATCTCGAGTTCCCATTGCAGCCGGTCGGCGACGACGACCGAAATCGAGTCGCCGTCCGAACCCAGCTCCACTTCGGATCCCGTCGCCAAGGCGTGTCCGAGCGCAATCAGACGCTCGGACACCTGTTGGCGTGAGAGTTGGTTCTTCTGCTTGATTTCCAGCTTCGGCACGGCGACTCCTGACCTCGGTGCAGTGTGCATCTACGGTATCCGCCGCGGTGTGGGTAGGGGTCGGGAACGAGGGTGTCTCGCCGACGAGTTTGTGCTGAGAGGCGGACGATTTGTGGGCATCGCGATCGCGCTGACCGGGCAGTATCACCGACGGCGGTGAGTATGTCGGTAACGGCCGGGCAGATCCCCCGATAGCGGGTCCGGTCGGTTCCTACTTGCAGTCGATCTCGCACGCCACGGGTTGGTGACGGTGGGTGCATCCGGCAGCGTACTCACCGAGCGCGAGAACGAGACCGTCGGCAGACAGGTGTGGTGGGCCCTCGATGACGAGGAGGATATCGAGCCGTGCGGGCCGCGCTCGAGCCGAGGCATCGACCACTCGAACAAACGAAAACGAGGTCACCCCAGGCTGACCCTGCTTCAGCGTGGCGCAGTGGGAGGCGACATTTGCTCAGGGTCGCTGGCCGGGTCGAGTACGCAGGAGGGGGCCGGGATTTTCACCGGTGCCGTGAAGCCGAGCCCACGATCCGGTTTTCCGGAAACGCTGATCAAGACTGTGTATCCCTGTGGAATGTCTCGTCCGATGATGACGGAATCACCTTCCGCGTATGGAGAGTCCCATTCGGCGCCCTCAAAATAGTCGGGCGGTTCTGCATACGAGCAGTCGTCTGTCATCGCTACTGCTGTAGCTCGCACGCCGAGCCGCTGCAATTCTGCATTGGCGGCATCCACAGCTTTGACATCTTCAATCGACACGGTGACGGTGTCGTCGGCGTTCAGAGTGACTGCATACGCCGGGCTGTCTGTACCCGTCAGGGCAATAGCGGAGACGGCCCCTGCGACAGCGAGCGCACTGGCTGCGACGGCCAGAGGTCGGGTGGTCCGCCGGCGGTGTGGCTCGACTCGTTTCATCGTTGTCAACGTTGCTGAATGCCTGGTCAGCAACTCGTCGAGCAGGCTGTCATCGAACTTTGTCATCAGTTCCATCTCCTTGTGGCCGTTGCGCCGTAGTACGCAGTTTGTTTCGTGCTCGAAAGAGCCTGATACGCAGAGCGCCCGGCGACTGCCCCAGCGCTGCTGCGGCGTCCTTGGGCGTCAGGCCTGCCAGATCAACCAATTCGATGACATCGCGATCGGCGGAAGAGAACGCAGCCAGCTCATCGAGCAGGCGCCGTCCTCGAGCCTCCGCATCGATACGGTCGACGAGCTCGGCTATTTCGTCTGGATCCAGCACACGTCGACCATTCAATCGTCTGTCCGCATCGAATCGACGTGTTGCGTTCTCACAGTGCTGGGCGAAAACCCGGCGAGCTATGCCAAAAATCCAGCCGCCCGCCGCACCTCGGGCCGGGTCGAACGAGTCAAACGAGGCAATCACTTCGGTGAAGGTATCTCCCGTCAAATCCGCGACCACTTGCGGATCGGAGGTGCGACGGGAAAAATACCTGCTCACCGCCTGCACATGCGCCCGGTACAACTGCTCGAATTCCGCGACACGTCCCTGCGGATCTTTCTTCGCTCCGTCGCCTGGAATCGTCAATCCTCTTGTCGTCGAATTCTCCCCGCTCATTTCTTGCTCAAAAGCCAGTACTGCATTACACCCTGATCGGCGCCACTCGAATGGGCGGCTGTCTTCGTTGTCAACTCCTTCATACTTACTTCTTGCTCAAAAGTCGGCGTTGCGTTACGCCCGCAACCGGCCAGGCCCCGGCGCAGTCGTCGGTGATGCCCGCTGAGCTGCGGTTCGTGCCGGCCACGTCCGGGTGATTCGCTCACGCCGGCAACTCCTCCCGATTGTTTCTTTTCTCGGGCTTCGACGCCGTACCGGATCCCGGACACCCTGCCACTTCGCCCCTCAGGACCGTGCCACTTACAGCTGAAGATCACACGGAGACGTGGTGGCATGAACTCGCAGACGGTCCCGGCCCGGTCTGCGACAGTCCGGGTGCTCTGCCTGAAACTCCGTCTATGACGAACTGACGCCGCGTCTGCGGCTGGGCTGTCGTCCCAGGCCGAGACGAACAGTAAGTCGAATACATGTTCGATCGCTGGCCGACTGGGTGTGGTCCTCTGCCGTACCGCGTCGTGGACCCGCCGACGCCAGTGATTGTGCACATCGCCCCCGCTGTCGCGTCTCGTTCCAGATCCCGACCGGCAACGGCCGCGGCTACCTCGAAGTCGACCGATGGTGCCCCGCCTCAGCTGTCCGACCATGCACAACAGGGGATGGCCGTACGGCCTGTCAGACGTGCCTGCCGCGCAAACGCACCCAGTATCACGTGTGCGGTGCGGGAGTCGATGGCGGGCAGAGTGTCGAATCCGGCGATGGCCAGGACGGTGCCGGTGGCGGCGGGGTCACCGCCGAACAGATAGGCGCCCATATCGGCGAACACATCCGCGAGCGCGTCCAGGCTCCCGCCGTAGGAACGACGGTAGGACAAAGTCTCGGCGAGGATGTCGTACATGTCCTGAACCGAGATCCAGGGATGCGCGTCGATGTGGTGCACGGGATATCCCAAGCCGCCTCGTCGGTCGCCTCATTTAGGACGGTAACTGTCCTGTATTGGCGGCACACTCGGGTTATGAGTGAAATCTTCTCGGGCGCGGGTCAGCCGGATCGGGCCGGTATCACCGATTATGGCGACCCCGATGCGCCGTGGAACCAGGTGGGGGACGGCCAGGGTGGCATCGCCGATGGGAATAATGATGTGATCAGGGAGTTCCGGGAGAACTCGGGCAAGGTGGGTGGTGTCTACGCGGGTGGCGATCTCATTCTGCTCACCACCAGGGGAGCCAGGAGCGGTAGACGGCATACGGTTCCGTTGGCGCCTTTGTACCGGGGCGACGTCATGTTCGTCAGTTCGTTCATGGAGGACAGGTACCCGGCCTGGTGGTACAACATCAAGGTGAATCCGCCGGTCATGGTCGAACTCCGGGACAAGATCTACCAGGGAACCGGCAGGGTGCTCGAAGGTGCGGAGTACGACGAGTTTGCGAGCGGGGTGCTGGTCGACAACCCTCTGTTGGCGGATTTCCAGTCCAGGATCGATCGGCCTGTTCCGTTGGTCGTGTTGACTCTCGATGGTGAGGTCTGAGCGTTTCCGGGATCTGCCGACCTCGGTGTGTCGAATGGCGCGTACTGGGTTACGCAGCAGAATCAGATGCTTGCGGAGATCGCACTATGTGGTGCGTGCTGCGCGTCCCGCAGTCCGAAACAGCAGTAGGTTCCACATCGCGTCGAAAACGGCCACCGGCCGTTCGCCGGTGCGCTCGACCAGGCGTCGGATGCTCGCGGGCACCATCCGGATGATCCGTCCACCTCCGGTTGCGTGCCCGGCGAAGGCGGAACAGGTGCTCTTGCTCGGTATCACCGAGTTGTAAGGCCTGGGCGAGGACGACGCACACCTGCACCGAAGGTGCAGACGATCGTCCCTGTTCCAACCGCACGATGTAGTCCGCCGACACCGACGCCAGCACCGCGAGTTCCTCGCGTCGAAGGCCTTTCGTGCGGCGGCCGGTGTTTGCCGGAAGGCCCGCCATCTGTGGGGTGAGACGTTGCCGCCATACCCTCAGCATCGTTGCGAGCTCGTCCGATGAACCCATGAGACCCATTGTCGCAGTAAAGGCTGCGGGGAGGATGGTACTGCGGTTACCACCCACGACGCTGCCTGTGTATGTCGATACCAGGAAGGCGGATCTCTGGTGGCCCGCACGAGTGCGCCGTAGGTTCGGGGGTGCCTATCCGAGCGAAAACCGCTTTCGACTCGGTGGGCATATCTGCACTATTCCAATCACCAGAAAGAAACCATTCATGATCTTTGTCACCGGAGCCACAGGTCAACTAGGGCGCCAGGTCATCAACCACCTGCTCGATCGAGGAGTCCCGGCAGACCGGATCATCGCGGTGGATCGTGAATCCTCCAAGGTCGATTCTGCTGCCCTGGGGGTCGAGTTCCGTTGTGTCGACTACGACTGGCCCGATACTCTGCGCACCGCGCTCGTGGGCGCGAAGAAAGTTCTGTTGGTGTCCTCCCCGGCAGGGGCGGATCAAACGCGTATCCGGCGAGGGTCGGATGGCGTGGGCCAGCCGCGCCGACCTCGCCGAGGCCGCTGCGGTGGTGTTGACTCTCGAGAACCAGGTCGGGAAGGTCTACGACCTCACCGGTGACACGGTGTGGACGCTGTCCGATCTCGCCGCGGAGGTGGCCGCTCAGTCGGGCACACCCCTCACCTACACGGATTTGCCGACCGAGCAGTACCGGCAGATTCTGGGCGGGGCAGGATCGCCCGAGCACATCGTCGAGCTGATCGTCGACGCAGATGTTGCCATCTCTCAGGGCACCTTGGATTACGTCACCGGCGACTTGAGTGCCCTGTTGGGTCGGCCGACCACCCCGATGTCCGCGGGCGTCGCGCAGGCGCTGCAGAGCTAACCTCGGCCACGCCCGCTCCAGCCCGCAACGCTGCGGGCTGGAGCGGGCGTCGAAGTCGTTTCACCACCTGGGTGACTCCGCTGTTCACCAGCACTCAGTTGTTGACATCGGCGGTGGGCCAAGTGGTGCGGTAGTCCGCAACTCCGAGAATGGCGGCGACGTCGTAGGCCGGTGGATACTCCATTGGGAGTTGATCTGCTGCTCGACTTTCTCCCCTAAGTGTTGGGCTCAGTTTGAACATCAGTTCTTGCTCGGCGATTGTCGATCTTGTTGGTACGAACTCCCGCTTCCGGTCCTCGCTTAATCGTGCAGGGTTTACCTTCTGCGGGTTTGCCTGGCGACCGTCAAACCGGTGAGACACAGCATCGCTCACGACAACGCAGTCAGCCACAGGCCCCTTCCGATCTGCACTCCGAGTGCCGGGGCGAAGACTTCGGTGCTCATCGAACCGACGTCCATGATGTCCACGATTGAGATCACCAGGCAGATGACACCGGTTACGACACCGATCCAGCGATCGCCGATGCGGGACTTGCCACCGCGGGCGAGGATCGAGAGCAACGCGATCGCGACGACGATGCCCAGCGCCAGGGTGATGCCACCGCCGCCATCGTTGCCGTTCTTCGAGAACGCCATGAACGATGCCCACGGCCCGATGCTGCTGTTGACGATCCCGACGCTGGCAGCGATGGCAGCGATGAGATTGGGCAGGGAGTTGGTGGCTGGCGTCGAGGTCGTGAGCGGTGGCTGCCCGTTGCCGGCGGTCTGCAGGAGGAGTGACGATCTGGCTGGTGTGCAGGTGCGGCGAGCACAGCATCGATACGCCGTGGGTCAAGGCGGTGCGGGAGGGGAAGATCCCGAGCCGTTGTTTCACTTGCTCGCCGTCGGTTGGTCGGCCGGATCCGGGGTTCGCACGCGAGATGGGGCGGCGGAGCCGACGTTGGATCAGGATGTCTCCGTGGCACACTCATTCTTCGAATTCTCTTGTGAGGGTATCGATCACGCGAAGCACGAGACGTCGATCAGGTGTTTGTTGTTCGAGAAATCGATGAAGGGTCCAACCTTCGATGAGGGCATCGAGCGTGCGAATCAGGGGCTCCTGGAAATGCAGCGACAGGCTGCCTCGGCTAGCGTCCATCCATTCCCTGGTGAGCCCGGCAACCGCGGCATTGTGGGCGCTGTACGAATACATTTCGATCATCGCAGTCATCTGCAGTGGAGTGGCGTATGTGTTCCCGCACACCAGTTCGGTCAGGGCCGAACAGATCTGGTCATGTGTGACCGCTTCGGCGAGTGCGGCGTGGTACTGGTCGGACATCGTTCTGGCCAGCAGTCGGAATGCCTCTTCGAGGATTTGGGTCAGATTGTCGAAGTAGTACGTGACCGATCCGAGAGGGACTTGCGCGCGTTCGGCGATGTGCCGGTGGGTGGTCATGTGGACCCCACGTTCGGCGATGACTTCCAGAGCGGCCTCGATGATGCGCTCTCTGCGATCAGGATCGTTGGCAGACCGTTTCCGTTGTGACACAGCATCTCTCCTCTGTCGATCCGCGCTCGGATTATGTATCCGATAGACCTTTCGTGTACAAACGTACACACGATGCGTACGTTTGTACATTACTGCAAGGAGTTCGCGTGACTCAGTCGACGAAACTGCGGCGGAGGGGTTTGTGTGCCCTGTTTCTTCTTCCTGGTCTGGCACTGTCATCCTGGGTAACCCGCACCCCGGCGATACGGGACACCCTGGAAGCGTCGACCGGACAGATGGGTCTGATCTTGCTGGGACTATCGATCGGATCGATGGCAGGCATCGTCTTTTCGGGATCACTCGTCGAACGCTTCGGTACGCGCGCGGTGATCGGTATCGGCGCACTCGGCGTCGTAGCCAGCATGCCCACGATCGGCGTGGCGGCAATACTCGGTCAGGAGTTGATCGTAGGTGTGGGTTTGGGGTTGTTCGGCCTCGGAATGGGCAGCTGCGAAGTTGCCCTGAACATCGAAGGGGCAGCCGTCGAACAAGCCACGGGACAGCCGCTTCTTCCTGTGCTTCACGGATGCTTCAGTGTGGGCACCTTCATCGGTGCCCTTCTGGGTATGGCCTCAACTGCCGTGCAATTCCCGGTCTTGTGGCATCTGGTCCTCATCGGACTGGCGGGGGCAGGACTGCTGGTATGGGCGATCCGTGCCGTTCCGCCGGGAACCGGTCGCGCGTCATCGCCCGAACGATCACCGGACGTATCGTCCCGGGGCCCGGCGGTCTGGAAGGATCCCCGACTGCTGTTGATCGGCGTCATTGCGATGGCGATGGCGTTGGCGGAAGGTACCGCCACGGATTGGCTTCCTCTGATCATGGTCGACGGTCATGGATTCGACTCGACGTCGGGGTCGGCAGTCTTCGTGATCTTCGCGGCCTCCATGGCGGTCGGCCGCTTCTGCGGCGGGCCGATCGTCGAACGCTTCGGCTACGTGAGAGTGCTCGCTGCCAGTGCGACGTTCGGGTTGCTCGGGATGGCCATGGTCGCCTTCGTGGACAACCCTGTGATCACCGTAGTAGCGGTGATCGCATGGGGGCTCGGCACGTCGCTGGGCTTCCCGGTGGCATTGTCTGCCGCGGGTCGATCCGGCGCCCGGCCAGCCGCCCGGGTTGCTCTGGTCTCCACCATCGGATATCTCGCCCTGTTGGTGGGTCCGCCACTTCTCGGATTCGCCGGTGAGCACTTAGGCCTTCGGAACGCTCTGGCGGTACCCATACTCGTCCTCGCCGTTGCCGTAATTTTTGTCAGAGCTGCGAGACCGAGGGCGGAGAAAGCCGCTGCACTTAAGCCGTGATTCGTGAAACTGCTCGACTGTGCGGTTCGCGTTGGCTGGTTACGTGGGGTATCCGCTTCCTGGATCCCGAGCGTGTCTCCTCAGTCTCCAGAGAGCAGGAGGGCTGCAGACTGATTCGAGGTGTCCTCGTCGCCTGCCGGTCACCTCGTCGAAGCCGACGATCGTACGTAGTGCGCCGGGACGTGTTCGACGAGTTGGGGGTGCCAGCCTCCGCAGAGCTGACTGGGAGCGACGGGTGCTCACGGTACGCGGACGGTCCCTGCGTCGATTCCTTCCTGGATCTGCTGGATGCAGACCTCACGGGTCTGACCGGCTTTGGGCATACAGGTTTCGATGAACGACTCGTCCTCGGTGGGATACGGACGCGTGGTCGGGACCGTGTTCGGGTCCGGCATGACCGCGCCGGACGGGCTCCGGCACACTGTTCCGTCGCATACTCGAGAGTTGGCTGCGACTTCGGCCGCAAGCACGTTGTCGTGTTGTGCCTGGCAGTAGTCGGAGTACCCGGTAACCGAGCCGTCAGACCAGTACGTCTCGATCGGGCCGAGTCCGATCTGGCACGAGACGATGTAGGGCTCGGCGACGGTCTGCGCCGGGGCAGGCTCGACCGCAACGGGTGCGACCGACTCGGGCGCAGGCTCGATAGTGGTTACTTCCATCGTTGTCGGCTCCACCGTCGTACTGCTGCTGGTAGCGGGCGACGACGATGTCGTCGTTGATGTGCTCGGTGCCGGCTCGTCCTGGCTACTGCATGCTGTCACCAACACGGCAGCGGAACCTGCGGCACACATCAATTTCTTCACGTTCGAGTACACCGGATCCCGTAGCACTGGCGTTACCTCGTTCTACCGAGGTGCCGCTTCGATCGGGAGTATGCGGTATACCGTCGGGCACTTCACCCCGACCCGCCCTGGATGTCTTCGCTACGGCAGCGACTGAATGTGTTCGCTGATGATAAGCGACAAGGCTGCGGACGTGCGGCGGTGCAGTCGGAATGGGGGACGGTTGCCGGGCCGTAGGACGAGTGTCGGCGGGAGCACGCACGCGGAGCTGTCCGGCGCATGTGGATCGATCGGTACGAGCGGTTGCTGTGGCGTCGAATCTGCTAGCGGTCAACCCGCCGTTCGCGTCGATCCTGCGTGCCGAGACTCTTCCGCCCTACGGCGGCGACGCCCAATGATTGAACGCGGTGGCGGCGTACAACGGTCTGTCGGCGCCCGTGCAGCGACTCGCCGACGAGCTGCGTGCGGTGCACCGCTTCACCCCAGGTGACGGCGCTAACTGATCGTTTCAGAATGAGTTCGGCGTGGTAGATGGCGTT
>NZ_JAKFYR010000020.1 GCF_022554085.1 Rhodococcus sp. CH91 | reverse complement strand
ACGATCCGGACTCGCTGATCTCCCGACAACTCGCGTACTGGATCGAGACGTTGCAGGACGCACCGGAGCAGCTCGACCTCCCGACCGACCATCCGCGTCCCGCGGTGCAGTCGTTCCGGGGTGGTCGCGCGACCTTCACTCTCACGGCGGAACAGCATCGCGCACTGTCGGTGCTCGCCCGCAGCAACAACACGACCCTGTTCATGGCCGTCCACGCCGTCTTCGCGGTGTTGCTGTCGCGGTTGTCCGGTAGTGAGGACATCGCCATCGGCACCCCGATCGCCGGTCGTGGTGAGCAGGCCCTCGACGATCTGATCGGCATGTTCGTCAACACGTTGGTCCTGCGCACCCCGGTGACCCAGGACAGGACGTTCGACGAACTGCTCGCTTCGGTCCGGGAGACGGATCTGGACGCCTTCGCGCACGCCGATGTGCCGTTCGAGCGTCTCATCGAGGTACTCAATCCCACCCGCTCGACAGCGCGGCATCCGCTGGTCCAGGTCGGCTTCTCGTTCCAGAACCAGGAACGCGGAGAGTTCGTGCTCCCCGGACTCGATGTCACTCCGTTCGAGGTCGACGCAGGACTCGCGCAGTTCGATCTGCACCTGATCCTGTCCGATACCTACGGGCCGGACGGTGAACCGGCCGGCATGGACGCGACGTTCACCTATGCCTCGGACCTGTTCGAGCAGGCGACCGTCGACGGCTTCGCGGAGCGCTTCGTCCGGTTGGTCGACGAGGTCGCCGCGGATTCTTCGGTGAGCGTCGGTGCGGTGGATCTCCTCGACCCGGCCGAGCGTGAGCGCATGCTCGTCCGGTGGAACGACACCGAACACGAGGTCGACAGCTCGTCGACCCTGGTGTCGCTCTACGAGCAGCAGGTTGCTGCCTCGCCCGAGGCGATCGCACTCGTCGCGGGTGACGAACAACTGACCTACGCCGAACTCGATTCGCGGGTGAACCGTCTCGCCCGCTATCTCATCGGCCGTGGTGTCGGTCCGGAATCTCTTATCGGACTGGCGATCCGGAGGTCGATCGATCTCGTCGTCGGTATGTACGCGATCTCGAAGACGGGGGCCGCCTACGTTCCGATCGATCCGGATCAGCCGGCCGAACGAATCGCGACGATCGTCGCGAGCGCGGACCCGCTGTGCATCCTGAGCACGGAGCGCGACCGTTTCACCGGCCACGGAAGCTGCTCGTCGATTCTCATCGACACGCTCGACGTGAGTGCGGTGTCGGATGCGCCGATTCGCGCAGAGGAACGATCGGCGCCGCTGCGCCCGGCCAACACCGCCTACGTGATCTTCACGTCGGGGTCGACCGGCCGGCCGAAGGGTGTGGCCGTTCCCCACGCTGCAGTGGCGAACCAGCTGCTGTGGAAGCGGGCCCGCTTCGGAATGGGCCCGGACGATGCCGTTCTGCTCAAGACGGTCGCCACCTTCGACCTGTCGGTGTGGGAGTTCTGGTCTGCCGCGGTGTGCGGTGGCCGTCTCGTCGTCGCTGATGCGGACGGGCATCGTGATCCTGGCCATCTGATGCGGCTCATGGACTCCGAAGGCGTCACCACACTGCACGTCGTTCCGTCGATGCTGCAGATCCTGCTCGAGGAGGACAACGGCAGGCTTCCCGACGCGCTGCGCCGGATCCTCGCGATCGGTGAGGAACTCCCGGCCGAGACGGCACGACGGTTCCTGTCCTCCGGTAACACGGCGGAGCTGTACAACCTGTACGGCCCGACCGAGGCTGCCGTCTCGATCACCGAGCAGCAGGTCACCGAGGACGTGGGTGCCACAGTGCCGATCGGTGGACCGGTGTGGAACAGCCGCGTGTACGTGCTGGATTCGCGGCTGCGGCCGGTGCTGCCGGGTGTCGCCGGTGAGCTGTACCTGTCCGGTGCCCAGCTCGCTCGCGGCTACCACAAGCGCGGCGACCTCACCGCCGAACGGTTCCTCGCGGATCCCTTCGCAGGGGACGGTTCCCGGATGTACCGCACCGGTGACGTCGTCCGATGGACGACGGGTCCTGCCGGAGCGGACGAGGGACGACTCGAATATCTCGGTCGCGCCGACTTCCAGGTGAAGCTGCGGGGCTACCGCATCGAACTCGGTGACATCGAAGCCGCACTGCGAGGGCTGCCCGAGGTGGCGCAGTGTGTGGTGACCGTCCACCGCGACGACCGCACTGCCGAGCAGCTGGTGGGATATGTGGTGCCGGCTCCCGACACCGACGTGGACGCCGCCCGGGTGACGGCAGCGCTGCGTGACGTGCTGCCGTCGTACATGGTGCCGTCGGCGGTCGTGGTGCTCGACAGCCTTCCGCTGAACGTGAACGGCAAGATCGATCGCCGGGCTCTTCCTGCCCCGGTATTCGAGGCACGCGAGTTCGTCGCTCCGGCAACGCCGGTCGAAGAGGTCGTCGCATCGGTGTTCGCCGAGCTTCTCGGCCTCGACCGCGTCGGTGCCGAGGACGACTTCTTCGAGTTGGGTGGCAACTCGCTGATCGCGACGCGACTGGTCGCGAGGTTGGGCGAGGCACTCGACACCCGCGTTCCGGTCCGGGCAGTGTTCGAGGCCCCGACCGTGCGGGCGCTCACCGCCCGGGCGGAGGAGGAGGCCTCGGGCCGCCCGCGGATCGCTCTCACGCGCCGACCACGGCCGAAGGCCGTACCGCTGTCGCTCGCGCAGCAGCGCATGTGGATCCTCAACCAGGTCGATGTCTCGTCGGCGGTCTACAACATCCCCGTCGTGATCCGGCTCTCCGGTCTGCTCGACATCCCGGCGTTGCGCGCCGCGGTACGGGATGTGGTGACCCGGCACGAGATTCTGCGCACCGTCTATCCGGACACCGACACCGGCCCGGTCCAGCGGGTCCTCTCCGCGGCCGACTTCACCGTCGACGTACCGCACGTCGAGGTGGATGAGGCGGAACTTCGTTCTCGTGTCGAAGAAGCTGTTACCACCGGTTTCGACGTCGCGCGGGAGGTGCCGGTCCGGATCCGTCTGTTCGAGACGAGCCCGACCGAGTTCGTCCTCGTCGTGGTGGTGCACCACATCAGTGCGGACGGGTTCTCGATGGGACCGCTGACCCGCGACGTGGTCACCGCCTATCACGCCCGGTCCGAGGGGTCGGTGCCCGGCTGGGAACCGCTGCGGGTCCAGTATGCGGACTACGCGCTGTGGCAGCGCGACGTCCTGGGCGACGACGAGGATCCCCACAGTGTCGCGGCGGAGCAGTTGCGGTACTGGACGAAGAGGCTCGAGGGTGCTCCCGAGGTGCTCGATCTCCCGCTCGATCGGCCGAGACCGTCTCGGCCGTCGACGCATGGTGCCTCCTATGCGTTCACCGTCGAGGCGGATCTCGCGGAGCGGATCGAGGCGCTCGCCCGTCAGGAGCGCGTGACCGTCTTCATGGTCGTGCACTCCGCACTGGCGGTGGTGCTCTCGAAGTTGTCCGGCAGTTCCGACATCACCGTCGGTACTCCGGTCGCCGGTCGTGGTGAGCAGGCTCTCGACGATCTGATCGGCATGTTCGTCAACACTCTGGTCCTGCGGACCGAGGTGTCGCCGACGACGACGTTCTCGGGTCTGCTCCAGGAGGTTCGGGATGCGGACCTCGCGGCCTTCGCTCACGCGGAGCTCCCGTTCGAACGTCTCGTGGACGCCTTGGGGCGTTCGCGTTCGTCCGCCTACTCGCCGCTGTTCCAGGTGATGCTCACCTATCAGAACACCGAGCAGACCTCGCTCGAACTGCCCGGCCTCGAGATCTCGGCGTTCGACAGTGATCTGGGGCAGGCGAAGGTCGACCTGCAGTTGGCGATCGGCGAGGAATACGGTGCGAACCGCCTGCTCGTCGGTATGCCGATGCTGATCACCTACGCGACCGACCTGTTCGACGAGTCGACGGTCGCGGCGTTCGCGGAACGGTTCGTGGCAGTACTCGAGACCGTCACCTCCGACCCGTCCGTCGTCCTGCGCTCCGTGGATGTCCGTACGGCGCGGGAACTGGAACAGGCCGCTCCGCGACCGACCGTTGCGGACCTGCCGACCCTGGTCTCCGCTGCAGCCGAGATCGCTCCGGGAGCGGTCGCGATCGAACACGCTGGGAAGGAAGTGACCTTCGGCGTACTCGACGTGCAGTTGACGACCGTCGCCAAGTCGATGGGCGGCGCGCTCAAGCCGGACGCGCTCGTCACCGTGGCACTGTCCGCCCTGCTGCCCGGAATCCTGCAGGCGCTGGGAGCCGACGGGTACGCTGCGGCTCTCGAGGCGATCATCGACCGGGCCGTGGCCGTGCGGAACGGCGGGTGATCGGTTCGCCCAGCCCGTAGCCGAGGCAGGAGGTCCTCATCGGCCCGCTAGGATCGAAGGTTCGTGTGTGTGTTCGGCGTGCCCGTCGTCCGTCGGGGGGAAGGCGGCTCGTGGCGTATTGGGAGGATCTGGTAGATGTCGATTGAAAAGCAGGACCGTCCGGCTCCGACCGTCGCGGATCTGCAGCGGCTCGTATCAGCCGTGGCCGGCGTCGAACCGGATCGCGTCGCGCTCGTCCACAACGACACCGAGATCACGTACGGCCTCCTGAACGCCCAGCTCGCCGAACTCGATGCGGCCATGGGTGGTGTCCTGGGACCGGACGCCCTCGTACCCGTCGCCCTGAGCAACCTCGTGCCCGAACTCGTCGCTGCGGGCGAGGGGGCCCTGGGGGCTGCTGTCGACCGTCTCCTCGCCGATGCGGACGCCGCCGCCTCGGACGCCGGGGGAGCACCCACGGACGCATCCGACACGCTTGCACGACTGTTCGCAGACGCCGTGGCCGCCACTCCCGACGCGGTAGCCCTCGAATACGACGGTGAAACACTCACCTATGCCGAGTTCGACCGCAGAGCGAACCGTCTCGCCCGCCGGCTCGTCGAGTCGGGGGTGGGCACCGAATCGTTCGTCGGCCTGTCGATCCGCCGTTCGTTCGACCTGTTCGTGGGCATGTATGCCATCGTCAAGGCCGGTGGTGCCTATGTACCTCTCGATCCGGATCATCCCGCCGACCGTGTGGCCTACATCGTCGAGACCGCACGTCCCGTCGCGATCCTGACGACCTCGGCCGACCGTAGCGATTCGCTTGCAGAGGTCTCCGTCCCGATTCTCGAGATCGATGTCGAGGACTGTTCGGGCTACTCCGACGAGCCCGTCACCGATGCCGACCGTCTGCGTCCGCTCCTCCCGCACTCCACCGCCTACGTGATCTTCACGTCGGGCTCGACCGGCCGGCCCAAGGGCGTCGCCGTCGAGCAGGAGGCGATCGTCGCCAACCTGCGCTGGCGGCAGAGCAAGTACCGGTTCGCGGCCGACGACGTCGTCTTCCAGAAGACCCCCTTCACCTTCGACGTGTCGGTATGGGAGTTCTTCTGGCCCCTCCAGGTAGGTGCCCGCGTCCTCATCGCACGGCCCGACGGTCACCGGGATCCCGAATATCTCGCACGGACCATGATCGACCGCGGGGTCACCGTGGTCCACTTCGTTCCGTCGATGCTCGCATTGTTCGTGGCGGAACCCCTGGCGGCGCAGGTCACCTCGCTGCGTGCCGTCTTCGCCTCGGGAGAGGCGCTTCCCGCGCGGACGGCGGCTCGGTTCCGCGAACTGTCCTCCGCACAGTTGCACAATCTCTACGGCCCCACCGAAGCGGCGGTCGACGTCACCTATCACCAGGTCACCGAGGCCGATGTCACGTCCGTGCCCATCGGGCGCGCGGTTGCTCGAACCGATCTGGTCGTCCTCGATGCAGACCTGCGCCCCGTCCCTGCCGGACACGAGGGTGAGCTCTATCTCGCCGGTATCCAGCTCGCCCGCGGTTACGTCGCGCGACCCGATCTGACTTCGGATCGATTCGTCGCAAATCCCTTCGGGGAGACCGGCTCTCGTATGTACCGGACCGGCGACCTCGTTCGTCGCCGGGAGGATGGCGAACTCGAATACATCGGCCGCACCGACTTCCAGGTGAAGCTCCGCGGTCTGCGGATCGAGCTGGGAGAGATCGAGAGTGCTCTGCTCGACGTTCCGGGGATCTCGCAGGCGGTCGCGGTCGTTCACAGCGATGCCGAACTCGGTGATCACCTCGTCGCGTACGTCGTGTCCGACCACGAGATCGACCGACGCGTCCTCGCGGCGACGCTGAAGGATGCACTGCCCGAGTACATGGTGCCCTCGCTCTACGTGAGGCTCGACGAGTTCCCGCTCAACTCGAGCGGAAAGACCGACCGGAAGGCGCTGCCCGCGCCGGACTTCTCGGTGCTGGTCACCGAATACCGCGCGCCGGAGACCCGGACGCAGGAGACCGTCGCCCAGATCTTCGCTGCTCTGCTCGGCCGTGAACGCGTCGGCCTCGACGACGACTTCTTCGATCTCGGTGGCAACTCGCTCAGTGCCACGCGTGTCATCTCGCGGCTCGACGCGGCCCTGGGTGTACGGCTCGACGTGCGTTCGTTCTTCGATTCGCCGACCGTCGAAGCGCTCGCCGCAGCCTGTGACGCGGCTGTCGCAGAGGGAGGCGGACACCGCGCCGCCCTGTCCGCGGGTCGGCGCGGCGACATGGTCCCCCTGTCGCTCGCGCAGCAGCGGATGTGGTTCCTCAACCGTTTCGACCCGGAGTCCGCGGTCAACAACATTCCCGTCGCGGTGCGGCTGACCGGCTCCCTGGACGTCGAGGCGCTCGACGCCGCGATCGATGACGTGCTCGAACGCCACGAGTCGTTGCGCACGATCTATCCGGAGGTGGACGGCCGCGGCCATCAGCTCGTGCTCGACGCCGGCGACGTCGCCCGTCGCCTCGAGGTGGTCGACGGTTCACCGGAGACGCTCCCCGATCTCGTCCGGGCGCCGATCCTCCGCGGTTTCGACGTCACCGGGGAGATCCCGTTCCGGGTCTCGCTCGTCCGTGTGGCGCCCGAGGAGCACGTCCTGGTGCTCGTGGCCCACCACATCAGTGCCGACGGCGTGTCGATGGCCCCGCTCGCCCGCGACGTGATGGTCGCCTACGCGTCCCGCACTCGTGGTTCGAAGCCGGAATGGGAGCCGTTGGCCGTCCAGTACGCCGACTTCACGCTGTGGCAGCGTGAGACCCTCGGAGACGAGGACGATCCCGATTCGGTGATCGCCCGCCAGATCCGGTACTGGACGGACACTCTCGCGGGTATTCCGGAACAGCTCGATCTGCCCGCCGACCGTCCCCGCCCGGCGGTGGCGTCCTACCGCGGCGCCAACGTCGACTTCTCGATCCCCGCCGAGATGTACGCCGCTCTCGCCGATCGCGCGCGCGACCACAACGCGAGCATGTTCATGGTGGTGCACGCGGCGCTCGCCGTGGTGCTCGCCCGGCTCTCCGGAAGCGACGACGTCGTCGTCGGTACGCCGGTCGCGGGCCGCGGAGAGGAAGCGCTCGACGATCTCGTCGGCATGTTCGTCAACACCCTCGTCCTGCGGACCGTCATCGATCCCGCCGAGTCGTTCGCATCCCTGCTCGATCGTGCCCGCAGTGTCGATCTCGAGGCGTTCGGCAACGCGGACGTGCCCTTCGAGCGGCTCGTGGAGGTGCTCAATCCCACGCGGTCGGAGGCCCGCCACCCGCTGTTCCAGGTCCTGCTGTCCTTCCAGAACCAGGAGACCCCGCACTTCGAGCTCGAAGGCCTCACCGTCTCCGGGGTCCCTCTCGGCGACGAGACGGCGAAGTTCGACCTGCAGGTCACCCTCGCGGAGATCCGCGACGACGCGGGGGAGGTCACGCGCCTGGACGCGATGCTGACCTACGCCACGGATCTGTTCGATCGGAACACGATGCGCGCCTTCGCCGATCGGTTCCTCGCCGTTCTGGAGTCGGTCGCCCGGTCGCCCGAGGTCGCGGTCGGGGACATCGATCTGTTCGTTCCCGGGGAACGCGCGCGGGTACTCGAGACATGGAATGCCACCGATCGGGCCGAGGCGCCGGACACGCTGGTCTCCCTGCTGGCGGAGGGTGCAGCCGGCAATACCGATCGCACCGCACTGACCTTCGACGGCACGCACATCACCTTCGACGACCTCGCCGCCCGCGTCAACCGGACGGCCCGGCACCTCGTGTCTCTCGGTGTGGGACCCGAAAGCCGTGTGGCGCTGGCGCTCCGACGCAGTGACGATTGGATCGTCGCCGCCTACGCCGTGCTCGTCGCGGGTGGCGCCTACGTGCCGCTCGATCTCGATCATCCCGTCGAGCGGACGGCGCACGTCCTCGACACGGCCGATCCGGTCCTGATCCTCACCGCGGGAGGAGCGCGTCCCGATTTCGCCCGCGAGCGCCGCATCGTCGACCTGCACCATCCGGACATCGGTGCATTGTCGGCCGAGCCGTTGACGGACGACGACCGCCTCGCGCCGTTGCGTCCGGCGAACACCGCATACGTCCTGTTCACCTCGGGATCGACCGGACGCCCGAAGGGTGTCGCCGTCGCGCATGCTTCCGTGGTCAACCAGATCCGCTGGCTGATCGGCGAATACGGACTCGACCGCGACGACGTCGTGCTGTTCAAGACTCCCGCGACCTTCGACGTCTCGGTCTGGGAGATCTTCGCAGGTGCGACCGTCGGTGCACGGACCGTCGTGGCCGAGTACGACGGGCACCGCGACACCGCCTATCTCACCCAGGTCATCGACCGGCAGGCCGTGACGATCACCTCGTTCGTCCCGTCGATGCTCTCGGTGTTCGCCTCGTCGGTCGCCGAACCGTCGAAGATCGCTTCCCTGCGAACGGTTCTCGTAGCCGGTGAAGCACTGCCCGTCGACACCGTGCTCGCTTTCCGGAGGGTGAGCGACGCGCAGATCCACAACCTCTACGGACCCACGGAGTTCACTGTCCACGCCACGGCCGGTGAGGTCGAGGCCGACAGCGTGACGACGGTGTCGATCGGTACCCCCGTCCGGAACGCACGCGCCTACATCCTCGACGGACGCCTGAACCCCGTGCCCGTCGGTGTCGGGGGTGAGCTCTATCTGGCGGGTCGGCAACTGGCCCGTGGATACTTCGGCCGAGCCGATCTCACCGCGGACCGCTTCGTGGCGAGCCCGTTCGGCGGAGACGGCGAACGCATGTACCGCACCGGCGATCTCGTCCGGTGGTTGCCGGGCGGTGAGATCGAATATCTCGGTCGTACCGACTTCCAGGTCAAGTTCCGCGGTCAGCGGATCGAACTGGGTGAGATCGAGGCGGCACTGTCGGCTCACCCCGCCGTCGCCCGCTGCGTGGCCGTCGTCCGGTCCACCGAGATCGGCGACCACATCGTCGGATACGTCGTTCCGGCTCCCGGTGCCGTCGTGGACACCGCGGAACTGCGTTCGGCGGTCGAATCCGCCCTGCCGTCGTACATGGTGCCGTCCGCCATCGTCGAACTCGGCGACCTGCCGTTGAACGCCAACGGCAAGCTCGACCGCTCCGCCCTGCCGGAACCCGTCTTCGAGGCACGCGAGTTCCGCGCGCCCTCGACTCCGATCGAGGAGACGGTGGCGCGGATCTACGGCGAGGTCCTCGGCATCGAACGTGTGGGACTCGACGACGACTTCTTCGAACTCGGAGGCAACTCGCTCGTTGCGACCCAGCTGGTCTCCCGGCTCGGGTCCGCGCTCGGAACACACGTTCCGGTGCGCACACTGTTCGAGACGTCCACGGTCGAAGCGCTCGCCGCACGGGTCGAGTCCGAGGTCACCACGGGCGATCGCGCGGCTCTCGTTGCCGGGCCGCGGCCGGAACGGATCCCGCTGTCCCTCGCACAGCAGCGCATGTGGTTCCTCAACCGCTTCGACACCGACCGCGCGGTGTACAACTTCCCGATGGCCGTGCGGCTGCGCGGCGATCTCGACGTCGCAGCGCTGTCCTCGGCCCTCGAGGATCTCGTCGTCCGGCACGAGGTGCTCCGGACGGTGTATCCGTCCACCCCGGACGGTCCCGTGCAGGAGATCCTGCCCGCCGATCGTGTCGTGCGGCCGCTCGCCGTCGTCGACATCACGGAGGACGAGCTCGACGACCGCATCGTCGAGAACGCCTCGACGCGATTCGACGTCGAGGTGGACGTGCCGTTCGCGGTGAGGTTGTTCCGGCTCGCCCCGCGCGATCACGTCCTGTCGATGGTCGTGCACCACATCGCAGGTGACGGTTTCTCGATGGGTCCGCTCACCCGCGACGTCATGGTGGCCTACGAGTCGCGGCGCCGGGGGGAAGCGCCCTCCTGGCAGCCCCTTCCGATCCAGTACGCCGACTACGCCCTGTGGCAGCGCCGCATCCTCGGCTCGGAGGACGACCCCGATTCGATCGTCTCGCGTCAGCTCGAGTACTGGAGCGAAGCGCTCAGCGGTCTCCCCGAGCAGCTGGATCTTCCGAGTGACCGGCCGCGACCGGCGGTGGCGTCCTATCGCGGTTCGAACGTGACCTTCGAGGTCGACGCGCGACTCCATGCCGAACTCGCGCGTCTGGCCCGTGAGAACAACGCCACCCTGTTCATGGTGGTGCAGACGGCTCTGTCGGTGTTGCTCGCACGCCTGGCCGGCGTCGACGATGTCGCCGTCGGTACGCCGACGGCCGGTCGCGGCGACGAGGCACTCGACGACATCGTCGGGATGTTCGTCAACACCCTGGTGTTCCGGACGAGCTTCCGCCCCGCCGATCCGTTCGTCGACGTGCTCCGCCGCAACCGGGATTTCGATCTGGCGGCGTTCGCGCACTCGGACGTGCCCTTCGAACGGCTCGTCGAGCATCTCAACCCTGAGCGGTCCACGGCGCGCAACCCGATCTTCCAGGTCGGCTTCTCCTTCCAGAACATCGCGCCGATCCGATTGAATCTCGGCGACATCGACGTCAGCGAGATCGAGTTCGATCCCGGCATCGCGCAGGTCGACATGCATGTCTCGGTCGCCGACCGATACGACGAGCACGGTAATCCGGAAGGATTGACCGGCAATGTGATCTACGCCGTCGATCTGTTCGACGAATCCACGATCCGGACGATCCTCCGGCGCTTCGTCGACGTCCTCGAGGCGGTCACGCGTACTCCTTCGGTGCCGGTGGGCGATATCGACCTGCTCGGCAGGCACGAGTACGAGCGTGTGATCCGCTCGTGGAACGCCACCGACCGACCGATCGCGGGTGGCGTGCTCCTCGACGGATTCGCCGAACAGGCGGCGCGCCGCCCGGATGCCCTCGCGGTACTCGGAGAAGGCTGCGCGTGGACCTATGGGGAGTTCGCATCCCGTGTGAATCGTCTTGCGCGGTATCTGATCTCGATGGGCGTCGGTCCGGAGTCCCGGGTCGCCCTGACAATGCGGCGCAGCCCGGAGATGCTCGCTGCGATCTATGCGGTGCTCACCGCGGGTGGTGCCTACGTGCCGGTCGACCCGGATCACCCGGCCGAACGCACCCGCCACGTGCTCGAATCGGCCGAGCCGGTACTGGTGCTGTCCCGCAGCGGCGAGGACGTGCCCGGGGCCGAGGGGCGTCGGGTGGTGGATGTCGACAGCGTCGACCTGTCGGCCGTCTCGGACGCGCCGGTGACCGATGCGGACCGGATCTCCGTGCTGCGGCCGGAGAACACCGCCTACGTGATCTACACGTCGGGTTCCACCGGCAGGCCCAAGGGTGTGTCGGTGCCCCACTCGGCGGTGGTGAACCAGATCCGCTGGGTCGCGGGTGAATACGGTCTCGACGAGTCGGATTCGGTGTTCCTCAAGACGCCGGTCACCTTCGACGTGTCGGTGTGGGAGCTGTTCGCGGCGACCGATGTCGGCGGACGAATCGTCGTCGCGTCGCACGACGGTCACCGCGACCCGGCCTATCTGGCTCGGATGATCGACGAGCACGAGGTGACGGCGACCTCGTTCGTCCCGTCGATGCTCGCGGTCTTCGTCGCGGGCGCGGACGCCGGTACGTGTGCCTCCCTGCGGCTGGTGCTGTCCGCGGGCGAGGCGCTGGGCAGGGACACGGTGCTCGCGATGCGCGAGCGTTTCCCGGCTGCGGTGGTGCACAACCTGTACGGGCCGACCGAATCGACGGTGCACATCACGGCGGCCCGGCTGCCCGACGAACTTCCCGACATCCTGCCGATCGGGCGCCCGGTGTGGAACTCGCGTGCGTATGTCCTCGGTGGTCGTCTCGAGCCGGTACCGGTGGGTGTCGCGGGTGAGTTGTACGTCTCCGGTGCGCAGGTTGCCCGCGGCTACCACGGTCGCGTGGACCTGACGTCGGAACGGTTCGTGGCCGATCCGTTCGCCGGTGACGGCAGCCGGATGTACCGCACCGGCGACCTCGTGCGGTGGACGCACGACGGTGAGCTGGAGTATCTGGGTCGCACCGATTTCCAGGTGAAGTTGCGTGGCCAGCGCATCGAACTCGGCGAGATCGAGGCCTCGATGCTCGCGCATCCTGCCGTGCGGCAGGCCGTTGCGCTCGTGCACTCGGATCAGCACGGTGACCGGCTCGTCGGCTACGCCGTGGCCGACGGCGGCGCCGACGCGCACGGCGAGTCGGTGCGCTCGTTCGTCGCCACGCGGGTGCCGTCGTACATGGTGCCCGCGCAGGTGCTCGTGCTCGGCGAACTGCCGTTGACGGCGAACGGGAAACTCGACCGTCGGGCACTTCCGGCGCCGGTGTTCGAGGCGGTGGTGTTCCGTGCACCGGTGACGCCGGTCCAGGAGATCGTGGCGTCGGTCTTCGCCGAGGTGCTCGGTGTCGAACGGGTGGGCCTGGACGACGACTTCTTCGCGCTGGGCGGCAACTCGCTGTCCGCGACGCGGGTGGCGGCCAGGATCGGTGGCGCGCTCGACACGGACGTGCCGGTACGGGTGATGTTCGAGACGTCCACGGTGGAGGATCTCGCCGCCCGGATCGAGTCGCGGTCCGGTGACGGGGGACGGATTCCGCTGGCGGCGCAGGAACGACCCGACCAGGTGCCCCTGTCGCTCGCGCAGCAGCGGATGTGGTTCCTGAACCGGCTCGATCCCGGCTCGGTGGTCAACAACATCCCGCTGGCGATCCGGTTGTCCGGTGCTCTGGACGTCGAGGCGCTGAGCGCTGCGGTGGCCGATGTGCTCGCCCGTCACGAGTCCCTGCGGACGATCTATCCGGAGATCGACGGTGTCGGGCACCAGCAGATCCTGTCCGTGCAGGAGACACGGCTCGATCTCCGTCCGGTCGATGTGGCGGCCGCCGACCTCACGTCGGAGGTTTCCGGGGTGATCTCGGCCGGCTTCGATGTGGCGTCCGAAGTTCCTGTACGGGCACGACTGTTCCGGATCGCCGATGCCGCAGACGAATTCGTGCTGGTCTTCGTCGTGCACCATATTGCCGGCGACGGCGTGTCGATGGGACCCCTCGCGCGGGACGTCATGGTGGCGTACGAGTCCCGGTGCCGCGGTGAGGCACCGGGATGGATGCCGCTTCCGGTGCAGTACGCGGACTTCGCGCTGTGGCAGCGGCAGGTGCTCGGGTCGGAGGACGATCCGCAGTCGCTGATCTCCCGGCAGATCGAGTACTGGACGGACACGTTGACCGGACTGCCGGAGCAGCTGGACCTGCCGACCGACCGTCCGCGCCCACAACTCCCGTCGTATCGCGGCGCGGTCGTGGAACTGTCGCTGGATGCGGGGGCACACGACGGTCTCGTACGTACGGCACGCGAGCACGGGGTGACCGTGTTCATGGCCGTACACGCGGCACTGGCGGTTCTCCTCGCCCGGATGTCGGGTACCGACGACATCGCGATCGGTACGCCGATCGCAGGTCGTGGGGAGCGCGCGCTCGACGACCTGATCGGCATGTTCGTCAACACCCTCGTGCTGCGTACCCGGCTGGATCCCTCTGCATCCTTCGCCGAGGTGCTCGAGCAGGCCCGATCGGCGGACGTGGCGGCCTTCGGGCACGCGGACGTGCCCTTCGAGCGGCTCGTCGAAGTGCTCAACCCGGAACGATCGCAGGCCCGGCATCCGCTCTTCCAGGTCGCCCTGTCCTTCCAGAATTTCGAGCAGGCCGGTCTGGAACTCCCCGGGCTGACGGTGGCTCCGGTGGAACTGGACGAGGTGTCCGCGAAGTTCGATCTCGACGTCACCGTGACCGAGCGTTTCGACGCCTCGGGCGCACCGGCGGGAATGTCCGTGGGGTGGACCTACGCGACCGATCTGTTCGACGAATCCACCATCACCGCCTTCGCGGAGCGGTTCGTGCGGATCGTCGAGTCGGTGGTGGCGGATGCGTCCGTGCGGATCGGTGACATCGCCCTGCTCGACGACGCCGAAATCGCCGCACTGGTTCCCGTGTCCGGGCCGGTGCTCGAGGCCGACGGCACGCTGCCGGACCTGCTCGTCGCCGGGGCGGCGCTCGATCCCGACGCGATCGCCGTGCGCAGCGAAGGCCGCTCGATCACCTACGCCGAGCTGGACTCGGATTCCTCCCGGCTCGCCCGCCTGCTGATCGCCGAGGGCATCGCTCCGGAAACCATCGTGGCCCTGGCGCTGCCGAGGTCGTATGCCATGACGGTCGCGGTCTGGGCCGTCGCGAAGACGGGCGCGGCATATGTGCCGGTCGATCCGACCTATCCCGTCGAGCGGGTCCAGCACATGCTGTCGGATTCCGGTGCGCGACTTGGAATCACGTCGTCCGAGTACTCGGACGGTCTTCCTGACGAGACCGAATGGCTCGTGCTCGACGATCTCCGCGTACGCGAGCGTCTCGCGACGATCTCCGGCGACCGGGTCGATCCCGGCGAACGGATCGTGCCGCTGCGGCCCGAGAACACCGCATACCTGATCTACACCTCCGGGTCGACGGGCCTGCCCAAGGGCGTGTCCGTCACCCACGGCGGATTCGCGAATCTCGCCGCCGAGAAGCGTCTGCGTTACGGCGTCGACAGCGAATCCAGGATTCTGGCCGTCGCGTCGCCCAGCTTCGACGCCTCGGTGCTGGAGCTGCTTCTCGCCGCACCCCACGGTGCGACGCTGGTGATCGCGCCGCCGTCGATCTACGGCGGCACGGAACTGGCCGACCTGCTCCGGGACGAGCGGGTGACCCATGCCTTCATCACCCCCGCTGCTCTCGGCTCGGTCGACCACATCGGACTGGGCGACCTGAGGGTCGTCCTCGTCGGTGGTGAGTCGTACACCTCCGAACTCGTCGAGCGCTGGGCTCCGGGCCGCCGGTTCTTCAACGTCTACGGGCCGACGGAGACGACGATCCTCGCGTCCTCGAGCCCCGCTCTCGATCCGTCCGATCCGCTGGTCATCGGCGGTCCCCTCGCGGGCCGTGCCTTCCAGGTGCTCGACAACCGGCTCCACCCGGTTCCGATCGGCGTGACGGGAGAGTTGTACATCTCGGGCGATGCCCTGGCACGTGGATATCATGCGCGGCCGGCGCTGTCCTCCGAGCGTTTCGTCGCGAGCCCGTTCGGGACTCCGGGCGAGCGCATGTATCGCACCGGCGACCTCGTCCGCTGGACCCGCTCGGGCGAACTGGAATACGTCGGGCGCTCGGACTTCCAGGTGAAGGTCCGTGGTCTGCGCATCGAGCTCGGCGAGATCGACGCCACGCTCGAATCGCACGACTCGGTGCGATTCGCCGTGACGACGGGCCACCGGCTGGAGTCGGGCGCGACCGTGCTGGTCGCATACGTCCAGCCGGCACGGGGTGGCACCGTCGATGTCGCCGAGCTCTCGGATTTCGTGGCCGGGCGTCTGCCCTCCTACATGGTCCCGAGCGCCTTCGTCGTGATCGACGAAGTGCCGCTCACCCCGGTGGGCAAGCTCGACCGCCGTGCACTGCCCGAACCCGTCTTCGAGACCGCCGCCTTCCGTGCACCCCGCACCCCGGTGGAGGAGATCGTCGCGTCGGTGTTCCGAGAGGTCCTCGGGGTCGACCGTGTCGGCCTCGGCGACGACTTCTTCGCGCTCGGTGGCAACTCGTTGTCCGCGACCCAGGTGGTGTCCCGGATCGGGGCGGCGCTGAACGCATCGGTGCCGGTGCGCGCATTGTTCGAGGCGTCGACCGTGGAGGATCTCGCCGGACGGGTGTCCGAACATGCCGGTGCGGGAACCCACTCCCCGCTGGTGGCGCAGGAGCGCCCGGCACAGGTGCCGCTGTCGTTCGCGCAGCAGCGCNGCCGGTGCGGGAACCCACTCCCCGCTGGTGGCGCAGGAGCGCCCGGCACAGGTGCCGCTGTCGTTCGCGCAGCAGCGCATGTGGTTCCTCAACCAGTTCGACACCTCGTCGGCGGTCGACAATATCCCGCTCGCACTGCGGCTCTCGGGTGATCTCGACGTTGCGGCACTCGCTGCCGCGGTCGCCGACCTGTTCGATCGGCACGAATCCCTCCGGACGGTCTACCCGGCCGACGAGGGACGTCCGTACCAGGCGATCGTCGCCCGTCCCGAACTCGACCTCGCGCCCGTCGACGTCCCGGAGGCGGCCGTGGTCGCCGAGGTCACCGCGTTCGTCTCGGAGGGATTCGACGTCACCGTCGACGTTCCGGTGCGGGTCCGGCTGTTCCGGATCTCCGACGCCGACCGCGAGCACGTACTCGTCTTCGTGGTGCACCACATCGTGGGAGACGGCTCGTCCATGGGGCCGCTCGCCCGGGACATGATGGTGGCCTACGAAGCGCGCATGCGCGGCAGTGTCCCCGGCTGGGCGCCCCTGGAAGTCCAGTACGCGGACTTCGCGTTGTGGCAGCGGCAGGTCCTCGGCGACGAGAACGACCCCGAGTCGGTCGTCTCGCAGCAGATCGCGTACTGGACGGATCGACTGGCGGGCATCCCCGACCAGCTCGACCTTCCGTCCGATCGGCCGCGACCTGCAACGCAGTCCTATCGCGGTGGACGGGTGCGATTCTCGATCGACGGCGGCCTGCACGAGGCGCTCGTCGGCCGTGCTCGCGACCATGACGCGACCCTGTTCATGGTCGTGCACTCGGCGCTCGCAGTCCTGCTCGCACGACTGTCCGGTACCGACGACATCGTGATCGGTACGCCCGTCGCGGGTCGTGGTGAGCAGGCACTCGACGATCTCGTCGGCATGTTCGTCAACACCCTCGTCCTGCGCACCAGGGTCGACTCGTCGTCGTCGTTCGCCGAATTGCTCGAGCAGGCACGCGCAGTGGACGTCGAAGCGTTCGGCAACGCGGACGTGCCGTTCGAGCGTCTGGTCGAGGTCCTCAATCCTGTCCGTTCGCAGGCGCGTCATCCGCTGTTCCAGGTCGCGCTGTCCTTCCAGAACTTCGCGCCGGTCGGATTCACGCTACCGGGACTCGAGGTCTCCGGATTGGCGGTGGACGACGAGACCGCCAAGTTCGACCTCGGGCTGACCCTGGGAGAGGAGTACGACGCGGACGGGCACGTCACCGGCATGATCGGTGAATTCTCCTATGCCCGAGATCTGTTCGACGGTTCCACGGTCGAGACCATGGCGCAGCGCTTCGTGCGCGTGCTCGAGTCGATCGTCGCGGACTCCACCGTGCCGGTCGGGGACATCGCTCTGCTCGCTCCCGACGAGTTCGATCGGCTGACGCACGTCCACGGTGACGATGTCATGGCGGTCGGGCATCTCCCCGAGATCCTCACCCGGGCGGTCCACCGCGATCCGGACGCGATCGCGGTGCGGTGCGAGGGACGGTCGTACACCTATCGCGAACTCGACGAGGGATCGAGCCGGATGGCGCGCTACCTCATCGGTCTCGGTGCAGGACCGGAGAAGGTCGTCGCGCTGGCGTTCCCGCGTTCGTTCGAGATGGTCGCCGCGGTGTGGGCGGTCGCGAAGACCGGAGCGGCATTCGTGCCCGTCGACCCGGGATACCCACAGGACCGTATCCAGCACATGCTCGCCGACTCGCACGCACTCGTCGGCGTGACGTCCTCGCAGTTCGCGGAGTCCCTGCCCGGTGACGTCCGATGGCTCCTGGTCGACGATCCGGACCTGCAGCGATCGGTGGCGGAGTTCTCCTCCGATCCCGTCTCCGAGTTCGAGCGGACCGCGGTGATCCACCGCCGGAACGTCGCATACGTCATCTACACCTCGGGCTCCACGGGTGTGCCGAAGGGCGTCGCCGTCACCCATGCCGGACTCGGCGGGGTGCTGGACACGGCCGCCGAGCTGTACGGGCTGACCTTCCGTTCCCGTTTCCTGCACGTGTGCTCGCCGAGCTTCGACCCGTCCGTACTCGAATGGACGGCCACGTTCTCGCGGGGGGCCACCCTCGTGATCGTGCCCCCGAACGTGCTGGGCGGTCCGGAACTGACCGACCTGCTCCGCCGTGAAAGGGTCACCCACACGATCATCACCCCGGCGGTGCTCGGGACGGTGGATCCGTCGCAGGTCCCCGACCTCGAAGTCGTCTCCGTCGGTGGAGACGCCTCGACACCCGAGCTCGTCGAGCGGTGGTCGCGCGGACGCACCTACTTCAACGGCTACGGCCCGACCGAGACCACGATCATCTCCTCGTTCGCGGAACTCGGTACCGGGGCGCCGATCACGATCGGCAAACCGATCCACGGGATGTCCGCTCTGGTGCTCGACCGGAGACTGCATCCGGTCCCGGCGGGTGCGGTCGGAGAGCTCTATCTCGCCGGCGCTGCGCTCGCCCGCGGGTATCACGACCGCCCGGGTCTGACGTCCGGTCGCTTCGTCGCCAATCCGTTCGACGAGCACGGCGGCCGGATGTACCGCACAGGTGACGTGGTGCGCTGGACCGCCGGTGGCGACCTCGAGTACGTGGGCCGATCCGACTTCCAGGTCAAGGTTCGTGGCTTCCGCGTCGAACTCGGCGAGATCGACTCGGCGCTGCTGGCTCACGACTCGGTGCAGTCCGCCGTCACCGTCGGCCACACCGGGCCGGCAGGTGTTCCGACGCTGGTCTCCTATGTCGTGCCGTCGAGCGAGGCATCGTGCGATCCCGCAGAACTGCGGGAGTTCGTGGGACGGACGCTTCCGTCCTACATGGTGCCCGCGCAGATCATGGTCCTCGAGGCGCTGCCCCTGACCCCGATCGGCAAGCTCGATCGGCGGGCCCTGCCGGAACCGGTCTTCGAATCCGCCGCCTTCCGCGCACCCCGCACCCCCGTGGAGGAGATCGTCGCGTCGGTCTTCGGTGAAGTTCTCGGGGTGGAGCGGGTCGGGCTCGACGACGACTTCTTCGCACTGGGTGGCAATTCGCTGTCGGCGACACAGGTCGCCGCCCGGATCGGTGCGTCCCTCCGTACGGCGGTACCGGTCCGGGTGATGTTCGAGGCGTCCTCCGTCGAGGGGTTGGCGGCCCGGGTGTCCGAGCACGTCGACGCCGATGACCGCGTCCCGCTGGTGGCGCAGCAACGGCCCGAACGGATCCCGCTGTCGTTCGCGCAGCAGCGGATGTGGTTCCTCAACCAGTTCGACACCTCGTCGGCGGTCGACCACATCCCTGTCGCGATCCGGCTCACCGGCGATCTCGACGTGGAGGCACTGCAGGCGGCCGTGGCGGACCTCGTCGAACGGCACGAAACCCTGCGAACCGTGTACCCCGCGGACGAGCAGGGCGCATACCAGCGGGTCCTGCCCGCGTCCGAGGTCGTGCCGGACCTGTCGCTCGAGGCCGTCTCCGCGGAGGACCTCGAGGCGAGGGTCACCGCCGTCGCGCTGGACGGCTTCGACGTCACCGTCGAGGTGCCGGTCCGGGCGCGCCTGTTCTCGGTCGCCGGCAGCCCGAACGAGTTCGTGCTCGTGTTCGTCGTCCACCACATCGCCGGTGACGGTTCGTCGATGGGGCCGCTGACACGCGACCTCATGGTGGCCTACGAAGCCCGGCGACGAGGCGGGTTCCCCGCATGGGAGCCGCTCGAGATCCAGTACGCCGACTATGCGCTGTGGCAGCGCGGTGTGCTCGGCAGCGAGGACGATCCGGACTCGGTGATCTCCCGTCAGATCGCCTACTGGAAGGACGCGCTCGCGAATCTTCCGGAGCAGCTCGACCTGCCGGCCGATCGGCCCCGGCCCGCGATCCAGTCCTTCCGCGGCGCCACGGTCGAGATGTCGGTGGACGCCTCGATGCACCGAGATCTCGTCCGGATCGCGCGTGAGCGCAACACCACCTTGTTCATGGTCATGCATGCGGCCGCCGCGGTGTTGCTGGCGCGTCTGTCGGGCACCGACGACATCGCGGTCGGCACTCCCATCGCCGGACGTGGCGAACGTGCACTCGACGACCTCATCGGCATGTTCGTCAACACGCTGGTTCTGCGGTCCCGGGTGGACCCTGCCGCGTCGTTCGACGAACTGCTCGAGCAGACACGGGCGACCGACGTCGCCGCATTCGGCAACGCGGACGTGCCCTTCGAGCGGTTGGTCGAAGTTCTCAATCCCGTTCGGTCGACAGCTCGTAATCCGCTCTTCCAGGTCGGGTTCGCCTTCCAGAACCTGCGATTGGGCACCCTCGAACTCGCCGATCTGGAGATCGACCGGGCTCCCTTCGAGACGTCACTGGCGAAGACCGACCTGCACATCTCGGTCGTCGACCGGCAGGACGAGCCGGGTGAACTCGGGACGATCGGCCTGGAATTCTCCTATGCGACGGACTTGTTCGACGAAAGCACCGTCCAGGGATTCGCAGACCGCTACGTCCGGGTGCTGCGTGCGATCGTCGAGGACACCACCGCGGCCGTCGGAGACTTCGATCTCCTTCTGCCCGAAGAACGGTCGGCTCTGGATGCGTGGAGCCGGGGTGCGCAGCACCCCGTGAGCGATGCCACCCTGCCGGATCTGTTCGTGGCGCAGTCCGCCGTCTCTCCGCAGTCGCCTGCTCTCGTCGCATCGCAGGACCGGCTCGACTACGAGGCATTCGCGGCGCGGATCAACCGCCTCGCGCGCTACCTCGTCGCAGAAGGCGTGGGCACCGAGGATCGCGTGGTGCTCGCCATGCGGCGCGGCGTCGACCTCGTCGTGGGCATGTTCGCGGTCGCGGTGGCAGGTGGCACGTACGTGCCTATCGACGTCGATCATCCCGCGGAAAGGGTCACGCTCGTACTCGACTCCGCCCGCCCGAAGATCGTGCTCACGTCCGGTGACGACGCCACGGATCTCGCGAGCGACTGTCCGGCCGTGTGCATCGACGCGCTCGACCTGTCGGGTTTCTCGGCCGAGCCTCTCTCCGATGCCGACCGGCTCCGTCCGCTCCGTCGGGAGAACACGGCATACGTGATCTTCACGTCCGGATCGACCGGTGTGCCCAAGGGCGTCGCGGTCGAGCACGGGGCGATCGTGAACCAGTTGCTGTGGAAGCGCGACTTCTTCGGTATGGACGGTTCGGATGCGGTCCTGCTCAAGACCGCCGCGACGTTCGACCTGTCGGTGTGGGAATTCTGGTCCGCGCTCGTCTCCGGTGGCCGAGTGGTCGTCGCCGATGCGGGTTCCCAGGTGGACCCGGAGTATCTGAACCGGCTCCTCGAACAGGAGGAGGTCACCACTCTCCACACCGTGCCGTCCATGTTGCAGGCACTGGCCGTGCACGCCGAGGGCCGATTGGCCGGTTCGCTCCGCCGCGTGCTGGCGATCGGTGAGGCCCTCCCCGGTGCGCTCGCCCGGCGATTCGCCGACGAGAACGATTCGGCGACGCTGTACAACCTCTACGGTCCCACCGAGGCGGCGGTGTCGATCACCGTCCACGAAGTCTCCGACGACGTGACCTCCTCGGTTCCCATCGGTGTGCCGCAGCGTAATTCGCAGGTACACGTGCTCGACCGGCGTCTGCGTGAGGTGCCCGCCGGGGTGGTCGGTGAGCTCTATCTCGCCGGTACGCAGCTGGCGCGAGGCTACTTCGCGCGACCCGATCTCACGGCGGAACGGTTCGTGGCCAACCCGTTCGGTGGTCCCTCCGAAAGGATGTACCGCACCGGCGATCTCGTCCGCTGGACCCGTGAAGGTCGACTCGAGTACGTCGGGCGATCCGATTTCCAGGTCAAGGTCCGGGGCTACCGGATCGAACTCGGAGAGATCGAAGCGGCGCTCGTGGCCCAGGACGGCGTGTCGGAGGCCGTCGTCGCGGCGCTCACCGACGAGCACACCGGTGTCGAGCACCTGGTGGGCTATGTGGTGCCCGAACCGGGCTCGGAGCCCGATCCTGCCGCGATCACCGCAGGGGTGGCCGAACTGGTGCCGAGCTACATGGTGCCGACGCACCTCGAGATGCTCGAGGCGCTGCCCCTGACCGTCAACGGCAAGGTGGACCGACGGGCGCTGCCCGATCCGGTCTTCGAGGCCGTCGAGTACCGCGCACCCCGCACCGAGGTGGAAGCGGTCCTCGTGCGGATCGTCGGAGAGCTCCTCGGCCGCGAGGCGGTCGGTATCGACGACGACTTCTTCGCCGTCGGTGGCGACAGCGTCCTGTCGATCCAGCTCGTGTCGCGGGCACGGGCGCAGGGGATCATCCTGCGGCCGATCGACGTCTTCCAGGCGCGTACCGTCGCCGGTCTCGCGGAGATCGCCGAGGTCGGTGCAGTCGCCGCAGGGGAGCCCGTCGATCTCGGGGGAGCGGTGCCCGCGTCCCCCCGCGCGCTGGAACTGCTCGCTCGCGGCGTCGATCACGGTGGGCTGTCCTATTCGGCGGTGCTGCCGCTGACCGAGGCCGTCGATCAGGATGCGCTGGTGCAGGCGTGGGCGGCCGTCCTCGCCCATCACGACCTGTTGCGGTCGGTACTCGTCCGTGTCGACGACGTCCCGCAGTTCGAGATCATCCCCACTGCCGAGATCGACGCGTCCGCGTCGTTGCGGGTGGAGAGCCTGCCCGCCGGTACGGACGAGGACGGAACACACGGAATCGTCGCGCGCGCACGGCGTCTCGCTGCGGCCGAACTCGATGTCGAGCGTGGGGAGCTCGCACGCGTCGTCGGCTTCCGGGCGCAGACCCCGGACGAGGGCGGAGCGATTCTCGTCGTCACCCATCCGTACGTGACCGATCCCACCTCAGCCGGCACGATCGCCGTCGACCTGGCGAACACCTATCGGGACGTCCTGGCCGGACGGACGATCACACTTCCGGACGCCCCGGTGTCGCTGCGCCGGGCCGTTTCGGACCTGCTGGAGACCGCCCGCCACGACGAAGCCGGCGTCCCGGTGTGGCGCCGGATCCTCGAGGCCGGTCCGACCCCGATCGGTGACGGCCGGCCGGGTGCCGGAGACCCCGCGGTCGCCCGGACGGTCCTGGAGGTCCCTGCGGAGGTGGCCTCCGCCGTGGTGGACGTGCTCCCGGATCTGTACCGAACCGAGGCGGACGTCGCTCTCGTGGCCGCCACCGCCGCTGCACTGGGATCGCGAGACGGAACCGATGACGACGGGGCGCTGATCCTCGTCGAGCGATCCGTCGACCACCGCGACCGGGGGACCGCCCGGCCGGTGGCGGCTCTGGACGTCGCCTTCCCGGTGCGCATACCGCAGGGCGAGAGTGACGGCGGTGCAGGAGCACGCTTCCGGGCGGCGAAGGAACAGCTTGCAGAGCTGCGCGGTCGTGCCGCGGGCTTCTCGGTCGCGCGGCAGGCAGCCGAGGTCGCCGGGCTCGCGTCGCCCACGGTCGCCGTGCGGTACCGCCGTGCTGTCGACGGCATCGTCCCGCACATCCATTACGACGACGTGGCGGCGCTTCCGGCGCCGGTGACGATCGATGTCGTGGAGCAGGACGGACGCCTGATCGTGGAGTTCGCCTTCCGGACCGATCTCGTCGAGTTCTCGGTGGCCCGGGACTTCGCCGCACGCTGGGAGTCGGCGCTGTCGGATCTGGCGGCGCACGCGAGCGATCCCTCCGCAGGTGGTCTGACTCCCTCCGACCTGCCGCTCGTGTCGGTCGCCCAGTCGGACATCGACACCTGGTCGCGGACCTATCCGACGCTCGTCGACGTCTGGTCGCTGTCCCCGCTGCAGGCCGGTCTCGCGTTCCACGCATCGGTCAGTGCCGGGGGTGTGGACGCCTACACGATGCAGACGGTCGTGCATCTCGGTGGCCGGGTGGACGCGGATCGACTGCGGCGCGCCGCGGATTCGCTCGTGTCCCGCTACGCGAATCTCCGGACCGCCTTCACCACGGGTTCCACCGGGCGGCCCGTCCAGGTCGTGCTCGGGGGCGTCACCGTCCCCTGGCGAGAACTGGACGCCCGCGGCGCGAGCGATGCGGACCGTGACCGGAACGTCGAGCGCGCGTTCGCAGAGGACCGCACCCGCGGCTTCGTGCTGTCCGAACCGCCGTTGCTGCGATTCACCCTGGTCCGGACGGCAGCGGACGCGTGGGCGCTCGGTGTCACCGCCCACCACATCCTGATGGACGGCTGGTCGATGCCACTGCTCATGCAGGACCTGATGACGCTCTACGCCCTCGGCGGAGACGGCACCGGCCTGCCCTCGGCACCGGACTACCGCGAGTTCCTCGAATGGCTGTCCCGGCAGGACCGGCAGGCATCACTGGACCGGTGGGCGCAGGCCCTGCGCGGTGTGGACGGCCCCACCGTCCTGACGTCGACCGAGCGGGTCGATCCGCGTGAGGTGGGGTCGGACCGCGTGATCATGGAGTTCACCGAAGAACGGACGGCAGCGCTGCGCAGGCTGGCCGCGGAGTCCGGGGTCACCGTCAACACGGTCGTGCAGGCCGCGTGGGCGGTCCTGCTCGGACGCATGACAGGTCGGCGCGACGTCGTCTTCGGGGCGACGGTCTCCGGGCGTCCTGCGGAGCTGCCGGGTGTCGAGTCGATGGTGGGGTTGTTCATCAACACCATTCCCGTTCGGGTCGACCTGCCCCCCGCGGCGTCGGTGAGCACCGTGCTGCGGTCTCTCCAGACCGCTCAGGCCGGCCTGCTCGACGACCACTACGTCGGTCTCCCCGATATCCAGCGGGCGGCCGGGGTCGGCGAACTGTTCAACACCCTCCTGGTGTTCGAGTCGTATCCCATCGACAGGGAAGCCCTCGCGCAGGCGGGCGCCGCGCTCGACGGTATGGAGATCACCGGCATCGAGAGCGGCGACGGGTCGCACTATCCGCTCACGCTCCTCGCCGTCGTCGACGAGAAGCTGGCCCTCACCCTCGACTCGCGGCGCAGCGCTTTCACAGCGCACGAAGTCGAGGCGCTCGGTCGCCGCCTGGTGCACATTCTCGAGGTGTTCCTCGACGACGCCCAGGCCGCCGTGGGCGCGATCGACATCACCGAGACGGACGAGGGTGCCGTCCCGTCCGAGACCGGAACGGTGCCCTCGGTCACGCTCTCGGCCTCCCTGGCCGCCAGGCTCGGAGAGGTCGTCGAGGAGGATCCGAGTGCTCCGGCCCTCGTCCGAGGGGACGACGAAACGACCTACGAGACGCTCGACCGCTCGTCGTCGAGACTCGCCCGGGAGCTGTCTGCCCGCGGTGCCGGTCCCGGCACGGTGGTCACGGTCGCACTGCCTCGATCGACCGATGCCGTTGTCGCCGTGTGGGCGGTGGTCAAGACGGGTGCTGCCGTCCGGCTGGTCGAGCCCGGGGAGGCGGCTGCCGTCAGCGCACCCCTCGGCGTCACGGCCGGGCAGAGCCCGAGCGGGGACACCGACTGGATCGTCCTCGACGAGGAGGTTTGCGCGCGAGCGATCGCCGAACGCGAGGACCGTCCGTTCACCTACGCGGACCGGACGGGAGTCATCGGTTCCGATGATCCCGCCTGCATCGTCGACGGTCGGACGATCACCCAGTCGGAGATCGTCGGGCTCGTGGAGAAGGCGCGCGGGGAGTACGAGATCGACTACGAATCCCGTACCTATCTCTCCCAGGCTCCGGACGGCGTCCGGCTCCTCGAGATCCTGCTGGCCACGACCTCGGGCGCCGCTGTCGTCCACACCGGTGAGGACGACGACCGGGCACTCGTCGACGTGCTGGCGGACGAATGGGTGACCCACGCCTTCGTCCATGCCGGTGAACTCGCTGCCTCCGAAGCCGAGGATCTCGAGGACCTCGACGTGATCCTCCTCTCCGGAGGGGGCCCCGAGGACGTGCCGGCGGACTGGGCCGAGGGGCGTACCGTCCTGCCGGTGGCGGAGAACCCGTTCGGGGCGGCCGATCCGCAGTCCGAGTAGGAACCCGACCCGTACTCGCCGCGCGACGTAACGAACCTGCCTTCGCGGGGCGAGGAACAGATCGGGTGGATCGTAGACTCACACGGGCGCCGACGCAGCGGACGGTGACCCGGGCTTCCGGCCCGGGTCACCGATACGGTAGGTCGTGCCCTGTCTGTCTGTGCCCATGCACGGTCGTATCGAAGTGAAGGGGAATTCTCGGTGACACGCGAAACGTCTGACGGTGTGGTGGCAGGCGGACGGGAACGCCGCCGCCGGCCCGATCGGCCTGCTCGCCGTCCGCGCGCCGGCCGGACCCCACTGCTGCCGCAACTCCTCGCCACCGCCGTCGAGACGAATCCGGCCGGCCCAGCCCTCGTCTTCGACGGCCGGGAGACGACCTATGCCGAGCTGGATGCCCGCTCGTCACGGATCGCGCACCTGCTCATCGCGCGGGGTATCGGTCCCGGGGCGTTCGTTGCCATCGGCATCCGCCGTTCGCTCGATTCGATGCTGGCGTTGTGGGCGGTGGCCAAGACCGGCGCGGCCTTCGTGCCGGTGGATCCCAATTATCCCGCCGACCGCATCGCCCACATGCTCACGGACTCCGGGGCGTCCCTGGGCCTCACAGTGGACCGATACGTCACGGCTCTGCCCGAATCCGTGGAATGGATCGTCCTCGACACCGCCGCGACCGAGGAGCAGCTCGCCGGTTTCCCCGATTCGGCTCCCACCTATGCCGACCGTGTGGCCCCCCTGCGCGTCGAGGACGCCGCCTACGTCATCTACACCTCCGGCTCGACGGGTCTTCCGAAGGGTGTGGTGGTCTCCCATGCAGGTCTGGCGTCCCTCGCCGCAGCGCAGCGCGACCGCTACGCGATCACCACCGAGTCCCGCACCCTGCACTTCGCGTCACCGAGCTTCGACGCCTCGATGCTCGAACTGCTCCTCGCGATCGGTGCCGGAGCGACCATGGTGATCGCACCTCCGGACCTGTACGGCGGGACGGAACTCGAGGACTTTCTGCGAGAGACGCGCGTCACCCACGCCTTCATCACTCCCGCGGCGCTGGCCTCGCTCGATCCGCACAACGTGCCGGAGCTGCGCACCGTCGCTGTCGGCGGCGAGGCATACCCCCAGGAACTCGTCGCCAAATGGGCGCCCGGACGGAACTTCCACAACTGCTACGGTCCGACCGAGACCACCATCGTGACCAATATCGGAGCCCCGCTGTCCCCGGGCGATCGCATCACGCTCGGTACGACGATCCCGAACATGACCGCGACGGTGCTCGACGCACATCTCCAGCGTGTCCCCGTCGGTGTCGTCGGTGAGCTCTACCTGTCCGGGCCGGGTGTCGCGCGCGGATATCACCGTCGCGGGGGTCTCACCGCCGAACGCTTCGTCGCCGACGCCTACGGCGAGCCGGGGGCGCGCATGTACCGCACCGGCGACCTGGTGCGGTGGGTTGCCGCCGAAAGTGGAAGTGCCCCGGAACTCGAATACATCGGGCGATCGGACTTCCAGGTCAAGGTCCGCGGATTCCGCATCGAACTCGGTGAGATCGATGCCGTGCTCGCGACCCACGAGAGCGTCGACTTCGTGGCGACGATCGGCCACGTGAACGACGCCGGTGTGACTTCGCTCGTGTCCTACATCCTGCCCGTCGAGGCCGGGAACATCGACGTGGACGTGCTTCGCGAACACGTCGCCGCGCACCTTCCGACGCACATGGTGCCCGCCTCGTTCATGGTCCTCGACGCCATCCCCCTGACCCCGAACGGCAAGCTCGACCGTACGGCGTTGCCGGAACCGGTCTTCGGCAACGCCGAGTTTCGGCCGCCCGTGAGCGGATCCGAGAAGATGGTCGCCTCGGTTTTCGTGGAAGTGCTCGGTGTGGATCGAGCAGGGCTCGACGACGATTTCTTCGCGCTCGGCGGCAACTCTCTGCTCGCGACTCAGGTGGCAGGCCGACTCGGTCACGACCTGGGCGTGAGTGTGCCGGTCCGTGCACTGTTCGAATCGCCCACCGTGGCGGCGCTCGCCCGCTACGTGGACGAGAACGTCGGCTCCGCGAGCGAACCTCTCGTGGCGCAGGAGCGTCCGGAGCGGGTGCCGCTGTCCTACGCACAGCAGCGCATGTGGTTCCTCAACAGGCTCGCGCCGGGGTCGGCGGTCGACAACATTCCGCTGGCGCTGCGGCTGTCGGGGGAACTGAACGTCGAGGCACTCGGCGCCGCGGTGACAGATGTGCTCGAGCGCCACGAGTCGCTGCGGACGATGTACCCCGAGATCGACGGTGTCGGATACCAGAAGATCGTGCCGGTACAGGACGTTCCGTCGGACTTCGGTCCGGTCGACGTCACCGCCGAGGATGTCGGTGCCGCCGTGTCGTCGGTGATCTCGGCCGGTTTCGACGTGTCGGCCGAGGTCCCGGTGCGGGCACGATTGTTCCGTCTCGTGGATGCGCCGGCCGAGTTCGTACTGGTCTTCGTCGTGCATCACATCGCCGGTGACGGTTCGTCGATGGGTCCGCTCGCTCGGGACGTGATGATCGCGTACGACGCCCGATGCCGCAGGGAGGCTCCGGGATGGACGCCCCTCGAGGTGCAGTACGCCGACTTCGCGCTGTGGCAGCGCCGTGTCCTGGGAGACGAGACCGATCCGGGATCGGTGATCTCCCGCCAGCTCGCGTTCTGGCGTGACACTTTGGCCGGGGCTCCGGAGCAACTGGATCTGCCGGCCGACCGGGTGCGCCCGCAGGTGGCGTCGAACCGGGGAGCGACTCTGTCGGCCGAGATCCCGGCGGATCTGCACGCAGCGCTCGCTGCCTCGGCGCGCGAACACGACGTCACCATGTTCATGGTGATGCACGCTGCCCTCGCGGTGCTGCTCGCCCGACTGTCCGGTACCGATGACATCACCATCGGTACACCGGTGGCCGGACGCGGTGAGCGTGCCCTCGACGACGTGATCGGCATGTTCGTCAACACCCTTGTACTGCGCACCCGCGTCGAGGCGGACACCTCGCTGTCGTCGCTGCTCGAGCAGGCTCGGGAAGTGGACCTCGCCGCCTTCGCACACGCGGACGTCCCGTTCGAACGTCTCGTGGAGGTGCTCAACCCGGAGCGTTCCCAGGCGAGGCACCCGTTGTTCCAGGTCGCGCTGTTCTTCCAGAATTTCGCCCAGACGGCATTCGAACTTCCCGGCCTGACCATCGGTGCCGTGGAGTCGGACTACTCGACGGCCAAGTTCGATCTGCAGCTCACCGTGGCCGAGCGGTTGGGAACCGATACCGAACACGGCGGAATGGCCGTCGAATTCACTTACGCCACGGACCTCTTCGACGAAGTCACCGTCCGTGACTTCGCGGACCGGTACCTCCGGATCCTGCGGGCCTTCGTCTCCGATGCCGCGCTGCCCGTCGGCGACGTTCCCCTCCTCGACGAGGCAGAGGTGACCCGGCTGGTCGTCGACGCGAACGCCACCGGCCATCCGGTCGAGGAGACTCTGCTCCTGCAGCGCTACCGTCGCCAGGTCGCCGAGACACCCGATGCCGTCGCGGTGAGCTACGAGGGCGCCGCGCTGACCTACGACGAGTTCGATCGTCGGGTCAACCGGCTGGCACGGCATCTCATCTCCATCGGAGTCGGCCCGGAATCCCGTGTGGCTCTGTCGATTCGACGTAGTATCGATCTCGTCGTCGCGATCTACGCGATCCTCGAGGCCGGTGGCGCGTACGTGCCGGTCGATCCGGATCACCCGATCGAGCGAACCGGTTACGTACTCGAGTCCGCCGAACCCGTTGCGGTGCTGACGACCTCGCGGGACGGATTCGAGGTTCCGGGGTCCACGCCGGTCGTATCGATCGACGAGATCGATCTGTCCTCGACGTCGGACGCCCCGGTCGCCGACGCCGACCGCGTCTCGGTCCTGCGACCGGAGAATACGGCCTACGTGATCTACACGTCGGGGTCGACGGGCCGGCCGAAGGGCGTGGCGGTTCCGCATCAGGCGATCGCGAACCAGATGGCGTGGATGCGCCATGCGTACGCATTGTCCCCGTCCGATGTCTACCTCCAGAAGACGGCGACGACCTTCGACGTGTCCCTGTGGGGATTCTTCCTCCCGCTCCAGGTGGGTGCCCATCTCGTGATCGCAACCCCCGACGGCCACCGGGATCCCGCATATGTCGCGCGGACGGTGTCCGAGCAGAAGGTGACTCTCACCGACTTCGTGCCGTCGATGCTCACCGTCTTCGCCGAGCACGCCCGTGCCGACGAATTGGTAACTCTCCGAGACGTCTTCGTCATCGGGGAGGCACTGCCACCCGAAACCGTCCGTGCGTTCGCACGGCGGTCCCCGGCGCCCCTGCACAATCTCTACGGCCCGACAGAGGCGGCCGTGAGCATCACCTACCGCAAGGTCGCGGATTCCGACAGTGAGTTGCGCAGCGTGCCGATCGGTGTGCCGCAGTGGAACTCCCGTGTTCTGGTGCTCGACTCGCGACTGCGTCCGGTGCCGGTCGGGGTGGCGGGAGAGTTGTATCTGTCGGGCGTTCAGCTCGCGCGGGGCTATCACGCCCGGGTGGATCTGACCTCCGACCGGTTCGTCGCCGACCCGTTCGGATCCGGTGAGCGTATGTACCGCACGGGTGATCTGGTGCGGTGGACGCGAAACGGTGAGCTCGAATATCTGGGTCGTACCGACTTCCAGGTGAAATTCCGTGGCCAGCGAATCGAACTGGGGGAGATCGAGACAGCTCTGCTGGGTGTCGCCGGTGTCGCCCAGTCGGTGGTCGTCGTACGTGGGGGCGAACTCGGCGATCATCTCGTGGGATATGTCGTGCCCGCGGTGGGTACGAGCCTGGATCCGGTGACGGTACGCGACACCGCGCGGTCGGTGTTGCCGTCGTACATGGTGCCCTCGCAGGTGGTGGTGCTCGACGAGTTCCCACTCAATGCCTCGGGCAAGCTCGATCGTAAAGCCCTGCCGGAACCGGTGTTCGAGTCGGTGGAGTTCCGTGCGCCCGTGACATCGGTGGAACAGACGGTCGC
>NZ_JAKFYR010000002.1 GCF_022554085.1 Rhodococcus sp. CH91 | reverse complement strand
CTCCAACAACGCGGTGTTGCATCGACCGGTTGAATCCGCCCTGCACTCCGCGATCGGAGTGGTGGAACAACCGAGACAGGTCCTGACCTGTATGTTCGCGGGTCCAGATGCCCATTTCTAGTGCGTCGAGGGCGAGATCGGTGCGCAGACTCGTCGACAGTTGCCAGCCGATGACGCGACGGGAGACTCCCCCAAGGACTTCGTCCAGGGAGGTGCCCCCACGTCGATCACGAACGCCGCATAGACCCATCCGGCGAACGTGCGGACACAGGTGATGTCGGCGACCCACAGCTGGTCCGGCGCCGAGGCCGTAAATCCGCGTTTGACCAGGTCGGCGGGTCTGTCGGTGTCCGCTGTGGCGATGGTGGTCCGCGGGTTCTTCGTCCGTGCAATACCGCGAAGCCCGGCGGTGCGCATCAAGCGTTCGACGGTGCACCGGGCCACCCTGGTTCCTTGTCGATTCAGTTCCGCATGACCTTGCGGGCCCCGTAGACGCCGTAGTTCTCGCCGTGGACCCGGTGGATTGCTCGGTCAGGTCGCCGTCGCGGACAGTCCTCGGCAATGGTGGGCGGGTTTTGGCTGCGTAGTACGTCGACGGGGCGATCTGGACTCCGGCCTGTGCGAGGACTCGGCAGATCGGCTCGACCCCGTAACCGGCTTTGTAAGCGTCGATGTAGTCGACGATCACTCGAGTTTGCGGTCGAGCTCCGCTGCCGCGAAAAACGCCGAGGCCGTTTCAGGATCTCGTTGGCACGCCGCAGTTCTCGGTTCTCACGTTCGAGTTCGGCAATGCGTTTCGCCTCGTCTGTCGTGGCGCCCGGACGGACACCACCGTCGATCTCGGCCTGACGAACCCACGTGCGCATGGCGTCGGGGTGGATGCCCAGTTGATCAGCGATCCGCTTGATCGCTCCTGCTTTCGATCCTGGATCGCGGCGTGCCTCGACTGCCAGTCGCGTCGCTCGTTCCTTCAGCTCCTCCGGGTACTTTCGCGGTGCTCCCATGGCTCTCATCCTTCCGTGTGATGAGACCCTCCGACAGACCCGGTACGCGACACGTAAATTGCCGTCCCGGGGGCGCCGGGGGACGGACAGTTCGATTCGGTGCCTGTACCGGAGGCGAGGTGTGTCCGGCCCGGTATTGACGGTCGAGGAATCGGCGACGGTGCTCGTCGAGTACGGCCGCGTCCCGCAGGTCTCGGTCGCCTTGATTCCGGGCATGGGCGTCGCGATCGGCGGAGCGGTGATGCTCGCCCCGGTCGGCGGCACGGGCGGCCGCCCCGTCGTGCAGCACACGAGCGGCCGTGCGGTCACACGAGATCAATATTGCTCGGCAGACCGAATGAACAGCAGAGCCCTGGGCGAGATGATGCGGTAGGTGCTGTTCGAGCATCGCCAGCGGGGTGCGCAGGAGGCGGTAGTGGGTCTGCAGAACGGCCTCGATCATGGGGGGCAGAGGCATCATCAGGCGCCTTTCATTCGACTGTGCAGGTTGTTGTTCGAGGCGGGTGGATTTGTCAGGAGCCCGAATCCCCGGTCTTCGGTAATCGAGGTGATCCTCGACCGGACACCACTGGCGCCGGAACCCTGTGCACATTCAGGCCTGTCGTGGTGACACGGCAGCACCGCGACGGTCTGTCGATGACCGAACAACTATGTTGCTCAGACTTGTTCGGGCTTCGGTGCCACGGTCTTCTGCATGTCCTCGTACGCTCGGTCGGCATCGAGCATGGGCTCGATGATCAACAACCGGAGGCAGGTTCCATCCCGGCCGAAAACGTACATCTGGTTGCGTGGCTGATCCGGTGCCGGTCCGACGAAGTCGAGACCGTCCGGAGGATCGATACCTCGCTGGGAGATGCTCAGGGCATTCCAGTCGAAGGCGATCCGTTCGGTTCGTCCCAGGCGGGAGGTCAGCGCGGAGACCATGTTGTGGAGTTCGGCGGTGACATTGTCGCCCCGCGGCCACCAGGCGCCGTCGACACCGGTGGAGTGCTCGTCGGGGTCGCGCAGAAGCAGCCGCACCGTGCGGGTCGGGGCGTCGAAGGGCTGTCCACCGTCGGCGGCAGCGTGGAAACGTCCCAGGTCACGATTGGTGAACAGGCGCCGCGGAAGTCTGCTCATGTCATACTCCCGTGTCGGGTCCGGATGGAGGCCGGTGCCGGCATCCGAGGCCCGTGGCGGCCATCCACCGGACCCGGTACTCGCGACAATTACCGCGAAGTCGCCGAGGTTCGGCGGGGTAACGAGAGAAAGAGCGATCCGAGCGGATCCGGGCGTGGTGCAGCGTCATCGCGACGCTCCTGACTGGGCCGCAGGGCGGCCTGCTCATGTCGACGGCGCCGACGAGACCGGGCATGGTCTCGCACTTCAGGCCCCGGCACCTTCAGCCTACTGTTCCCGCGGTCACGCGGTCGGAAATCGGCACACCGTGGCCCGGTAGACCGCAAGAGAGCCCACGTGGCGGCCAGCACAGACCGCCAAGGCGCAGCGTTGGCCTGCGGAGACCGGTCAGGTCGCATCTCCGGATCTCTGCTCAGCCCCGGAGAGCACCGCCGCCAGAAGGACCGGCGCGACGGCGGTCTCGGCGCTCGGTCCGATTCGACGTGCACCGTGTTATGAGCGGCCCGCACTCGCTCAAGCACCGCCCGGTCGCTTTCTGGGCGCCGACAGGATGTTCGGGCGTCGGGTTCGGCATTTCTCGATGCCACAGTTCAGACGGGTTCATCTGCTGCGGAGGAAACCGGTTCGGGCGTCGGGTGAACGACCTGCAGCACCATGACATTGCCGTTGGTCCCGTATACATACACGGTGTCGGACCGCTCGAACAGGTACGGATCGAGGCGCACAGAGCGCTCGTCCATGGACAGCCGTCCACTGGCGGGAAGCCAGGTATTCGGGTCGTAGACCACGCGGGAGATCGACCCGGTCCGTAGCTGCAGTGCGGTGATCAGATCGGGGAGTTCGGTGGCGAGGCTTCTCGTTCGCGGCCACCAGGTAGCGTCGATGCAATCCGTCGGATCCGTATGGAGATGCACTCGTGGAGTCGGGGTAGATGTGTGCGGCGGTGGCGATGGCGTCATGGGACGCTCCCGTCGTGGCCTTGACAGGCCGAGTCGGTGAATCCGGTAAAGGGCGCAATCGTGCGGTGAGCGCGTGATGCGGTCGGATACAGCTGAGCCTACGCTCGTCTCTGGGCGACCGGCACGTGCCGCGGAGTCAGCGCGGATCGACCCCGCGCGATCGTACGCGCTGATCGCGAGCAGTGGCGGCAGTACTACACGGTCTTGTTCGTGGGCGTGACGATCGCTGGTGCGTATCGATCGTCACATGACCTGAACCCACCCGAGAAAGGCTGCGACGACGTCACACACCATGCGGTACCCGACGTTTCGCCTTTCGGGTGCGATGTCGGCGATGTGGTGTTTGTCCGCCTGTCCCGAGGGTTTCGTGTATGGCGCGGACCTTCTGCTCGGAGGCCGTCTCGGGAGCGTCATTAGAGGTTGCTCGTAGGAATCGGTCGGGAAGTGCGAGTTTGTGAATGGTTCGCAGCGTCAACAGGTATTGCCGGGCGAGGGAGCCGGTGGTGTAGGGCAGGTCGTATTTCTCGCACAGGGCTCGTATCTGGGTGGAGATGCGTGCGTAGCGGTTGCTGGGTAGATCGGGGAACAGGTGGTGTTCGATCTGGTAGCACAAGTTGCCACTCAGGAACGCCAGCACCGGTCCGGCCCGAAAGTTGGCTGCGCCGAGCATTTGTCGCAGATACCACTCCGCCGGGGTTTCGTTCTCGAGTTCGGCGCGAGTGAATTTCTCGGCGCCGTCGGGAAAGTGTCCGCAGAAGATCACGACATACGCCCACAGGTTCCGCAGCAGGTTCGCAGTCAGGTTCGCAGCCAGTGTGCGGCGCCAGCGGCGTCCGCTGAGGGCGGGAAAGAGCAGATAGTCCTTGCTCGTCTGCCGGACCGTCTTCCCGATCAACGCCCGTAGGGGGGCGGATTTCTCGGCGACGGTGCCGATACGATCCTGCTCGGCATGCAGATCATGAAGAGCGATCCCCCATTCGAACGTGGCCGCCAGCAACAGGTTCCGCACCGGCTGTAGCAGATGTTCGGGCTTCCACGGTTGGTCGCGGGTGACTCGGAGTACGCCGTAGCCGAGATCGTCGTCCATTCCGACGACGTTGCTGAACACATGGTGGCGATAGTTGTGCGAGTAACGCCACTGCGAGGACGGGCCGGCCATGTCCCATTCCCAGTTGCGGGAGTGGATTTCCGGATCGTTCATCCAGTCCCATTGGCCGTGGGAGATGTTGTGGCCGATCTCCATATTCTCCACGCTCTTGGCCACACCGAGCGCGGTCGCCCCGAGGAGCTGACCCGCCAGGCTCCTGCTGGAATAGATCGTCAATCGTGCAGCGACGTCGAGAAGTCGTTGGAAGGCGATGGTGCGGCGGATATACGCGGCATCGGCGGCGCCGAGCGATGCGGTGACTGCGCGGCGAATGCCGGCAAGTTCGGCGCTGAGGGCTTCGACGTCGGTGTCGGTGAGATGCGCGTACCGCTTGATGTCGGAGATCGCCATGGCGTCGTGTCCTTCCTGTTCGCCCGCGTCCCCGTGCGCATTGCGGGTGGGGACGCGGGCGCGGCGATCTCAGGGTCAGTAGTAGTGGCGGCGGCCGGCGACCGCGTGGCCCGTCGACCCCAAGATCACCAGTACCACTCCGAGGACGACGAGGACGATTCCGAGGTACAGCAGGATCGACAAACCGGTGAGGGCACCAACAACGGCAAGGACGATTCCGAGAATGATCATGACAGCGACCTGATTTCGAATGGTGGTGCTCGATTGGTAATGCTTCGTGGAATGCAGCCCGTGTTGCTCGAGGCGGATCGTCAGTGGGCGCTGCCGCCGAGAGCGGTGCCCTGATCGGTTCGGTGACCGTCGATCAATGTGTATCCGGCGCCGTTGTTGCTCAGCACCCCGGCGAGTTCGACGATCACGGCCGCAAACAGGACGACGAGTCCGAAGGTGACGATCATGACGGCCTCCCGAGGCCTGTGCTGTACATCCAAGTACACGCCCCTCTTGGCCCTGTGTCAACGCTGTAGATCTACATCCGAGTCCTACAGTCAGGGTCTACGGTGGACAGCAGTGGCCGAAAAGAGGTGTTCCGATGGCCGAATCTCCTGCCGAGAGCCCGCGGCACTCTGTCGGTGAACCAGACCGGGAACGTGGCGCGATCACCCGAGAGCAGATCCTGGCCACAGCCCTCGAGCTCATCGACGGCAACGGCATCGATGCATTGTCCATGCGCCGACTCGGCAAAGCCCTCGGCCGCGACCCGATGACCCTTTACCGGCACGCTCCGAACAAGACCGCGCTCCTCGACGGGGTCGCCGAGATCGTGCTCGAACAACTCCGCGTCGATACTGCCGAGGGGGAATGGACAACTCAGCTTCGGCATGTCGCCCGCGACTTCCGCCGGTTGGCGCTCGAGCATCCCCATGTGGTCCCCTTGCTTGTCACCCGGCCGCTGGCGACCCCTCTCGGGCTGCGACCCCGAGGGACATTACGCCCGCTCGAGGACATCCTCACGCTGCTCACCCGGGCCGGCTTCACTGCCGCCGATGCCCTGCACGTCTACCGGGCTCTGTTCGGTTTTCTCTATGGTCACGTCCTCACCGAACTTCAGGAACTCGTCGAACGCCCCGAGGAGCATGATGATCTGCTGCGATTGGGGTTGCATCGACTACCGATTGGCGACTTCCCGCTCCTGCGGGGTCTGTCGTCCGTGCTGGCGTCCTATGACGGTGCCGCAGAACTCGAACGCGGCCTCGACGTTCTGCTCATCGGCCTCTCCGCCACACTGCCGAATCCCGACAGTTCAGACCCCGTAGCGTGAAAACCACGGAGGCAGCAGGTGATTCGGCGAGTGAGGTCGACACGGCATCCGTCGATCGCCTCGCTCTCGCGCGTACCCCCGGATACGGCAGTGACCCTCCGACATGCCTGCTCCACGCGGGCACCAGGATGTACGGCCGGAAATGTCAGGACCAAGAAATAGATCCACGGCTCGACAAGAGCTGGACCTGCCGGCTCCGGGCCTCGCATACGGGCAGGATGCGTCGACCGCTCACCTCGACCGGGACCGCACCTGTTCCTCCTCCCAGGGGGGCCACTGTTGACGTTCTTGCCACGAACTTCGCGCTTCCCGCGTCGGAGCGACCAGCGTGGTTCGGCGGGGGTGCACAGCACGGTCGCCGACACCGACGACCTACGCATTCAGTGCCTCACAATACGAGAGTGTGCCTTTGGCATCCCGCGACATCGTCTCGCCTCGGGGTCGGGATTCGGAGGCACCCAGGCTGCGGTCGGGGCCCTTTTCCTGCTGCCGGTTGCTTTATGCGGGACGGTCGGGATAACGGTTTGAACCGGTTTTGGCCGACACGCCGAGCTTGCTTGGCGAGAAGGCACCATCATGACCGAAACACTCGATCCCATGGATCAGCCGAAGATCGATCCCCAGCAGCTGGCGCAGCAGTTGCTCGCCCAGGCCAAAGCCGACGGCGTCGAGCTGGTCGGCCCGAACGGACTACTCAACCAACTCACCGCCACCGTGTTCGAAACCGTCCTCGAAGCGGAAATGGACGAGCACCTCGGTTACGAAAAACACCAGGTAGAAGGGAGAAACAACGGCAACTCCCGCAACGGCCGGCGCACCAAGACCGTGCTGACCGAGATCGGCCCCGTACAAATCCAGGTCCCGCGAGACACCGATGCCTCCTTCGATCCGCAGATCGTCAAGAAACGCCAACGGCGTTTGACCGGGGTCGACGAGATCATTTTGTCGCTGTCGGCGAAGGGTCTGACCACCGGCGAGATCGCTGCGCATTTCGACGATGTCTATGGCGCGACGGTGTCGAAGGAAACGATCAGCAAGATTCCCCCGAGCACTGCGTGCAGGGAGGTACCACCGACAAGGTCCTCGCCGAGATGGCCGAATGGTCGGCCCGGCCGCTCGACCCGGTGTATCCGGTGCTGTTCATCGATGCGATCCACGTCAAGATCCGCGATGGTCAGGTCGCCAATCGGCCCGTCTACGTCGCGGTGGGGGTCACCACCGCCGGTGAACGCGACATCCTCGGGTTGTGGGCCGGCGACGGCGGTGAGGGCGCAAAGTTCTGGTTGGCGGTGCTCACCGAGATCAAGAACCGCGGTGTCGAGGACGTGTGCATCGCCGTCTGCGACGGGCTCAAAGGTCTTCCCGAGGCGATCACCACCGTGTGGCCGCCGACGGTGGTGCAGACCTGCCTGATCCATCTGCTGCGCAACACCTTCCGCTTCGCCGCCCGGCAGTACTGGGACGATATGTCCCGGGATCTGCGGCCGATCTACACCGCTCCGACCGAGGCTGCGGCAAAGGAGCGGTTCGGCGAGTTCGCCGGCAAGTGGGGGCCGCGCTATCCGGCGATCGTCCGGATGCGGAAACAACTGGTCGGAGTTTGTGCCGTTTCTCGACTACGACGTCGAGATCCGCCGGGTGATCTGCTCGACGAACGCGATCGAGTCGCTCAACGCCCGGTATCGGAGGGCGATCCGGGCGCGTGGGCATTTCCCGAACGAGCAAGCCGCGCTCAAATGCCTGTATCTGGCCACCCATGCTCTGGACCCGACCGGCAAGGGGCGCGCACGATGGACATCACGGTGGAAAGGAGCCTTGAACGCTTTCGCGATCACCTTCGAAGGACGCATCACCCCGAACACCAACTAATCCCATGTGTCAGAACCGGATCCACCGATTACCTGACAGTCCCCTTTATGCAGATTTCGGTGCCTCAGCTGGGGTTCGCCGGTCTTTACCTCTCAGGAGCGGCGGCGTGGCCGGAGACGATGTCGGTGATGGTGACGGTGACGGTGACCGGGTGGGGCGTGTGGGCAGCGGCATCCGTGAACAGATCATCGATGACTTCGGTTGCGGTGCGGCGGACTTGTTCGGCGAGTTCTCGCAGATCGGTGCCGTAGCTGCCGGTGATCTCGAGGTTCACCGCTCGCAGACTGTCCCCCTCGGTGTCGAGGTCGATTGCTGTGGGTCGGCCCAGATACCGTGCCCGTAGGGTCCGGGCCAGGATGCTGCGCAGTACGTGGTCGGTGACAAAGATCGAACCATCCCGGGACGGACCGTGTGAGGTGGTCGCCAGGGGCCAGGCTGGGCGCGGTGTCACGCGCACCGCCGCCAGGACGCGGTCGCTGATGGTGTCCCAGCCGGGTTCCGGTGCCGTCCGCAGAAGCATGGTAGCGCGGACGAGTAGGTCGTCGGGGTCGGTCACCGCCATCGCCTCAGTCGTCGTCGTAGGGTGCTGGTCGCTCGATGATGATGACCTCGTACCGCCTCAGGGCTCAGTCCGAGGATGCGGCAGATTTCCGGAAAGGTCATCGATTCTATTTCTCGTAGAACCCAGGCGGCACGCTGGCGGACGGGAAGTTCCGCCAAAGCCGCGTCGAGGGCAGCGAGGAACTGGCTGTTCGACGCCCCGGAGAACGGGACATCCGTGGCGGGGTCGGTGTTTGCTTCGAGTAGACGTTCGTCGAGGGGGACGGTCCGCACCTGGCGGTAGATGTCGGTGATCTTGTGGGAGCAGATCGAGAACAGCCAGGTTTGCAGGGAGGAGTCTGCTCGGAACGATCCGAGCTGCCGCCAAGCGGCCAGGAAGGTTTCCTGCACGACGTCGGCGACGTCGGCTTCTTCGGAGAGCATGCGGTGCCCATACCGGTACAGGGCCGGTCCGTAGCGGCGGGCGAGGACTTCGAAGGCCTCGCGGTCTCCGAGCGCGGCCGCCGCCCGCAGGGCCTCGTCGTCCGCGTCGATCCAGTCGGCCCCGGTCGCACGGTTTCGGGGTGATGTGGGTGGTTCGTCGACCCTCGTGATTCTTCGGCCCTCGGAGCATGTCGGTGGGCCGCGCCGGGTTCTTTGAGGTGGTGCCGCCGGCGACGGTGCTGCAGGTTGATCGTGGCGCCTGACCACCCTTCAAGTGTGGTGCACATCACAATTTTGGGCGTTCGGTTTACGCACATCTGTCCGACTACACCTCGGTAGGCATCCCATCTTGAGGAGTTGGTGCTCGATGACCAGTACACAACCGGCCTCCACCGCCGGGAAGGACTCGCCCTCCGGCGCCGGGTCGGCTCTGGCGACCTCGCACGGGCATACCTCGATCGCCGATACCGTGGTCTCGAAGATCGCCGGCATCGCCACCAGCGAGGTCAGCGGGGTGCACAGCCTCGGGGGCGGAGCTTCCCGCATGGTCGGGGCGTTGCGCGAACGCATCCCCGGCGCCAGCGTCAACCATTCGCAGGGTGTGTCCGTCGAAGTCGGCGAACGCCAAGCCGCCATCGACCTCGACATCACCGCCGAGTACGGCGTGTCGATCGTGGACCTGGCCAACGGCATCCGCCGCAACGTCATCGCCGCGATCGAACGGATGACCGGACTCGAAGTCACCGAAGTGAACATCACCGTGCACGACGTGCACCTCGACAACGAAGACGATACTCCCGCCGAATCGGCTCCCACACGGGTGCAATGAATCCCGTCCACGGACAGGACGCCACACCTCACCGGGAAGGGCGAAGGCAATGACGGAACGGATCGAGGCGATCGGTGAACGCGTCGACCGGATCGCGGCCGCAGTGGTAGCGGTACCGGGGGTCGCCGGGCTGCACGCCGGCACGTTCGGAGAGGTAGGCACATACCTGCCGGGACGCCGAGTACCAGGGATCCGCCTCGACGCCGACCATGCCGAAGTCCACGTCAGCATCGTCTTCGGAGCCCCTGTCCTCTCGACGGCCGCATTGATCCGCCAAGCAGTAGCCGCGCTGACCGCAGGCCCGGTGGACGTCACCGTCGAGGACGTCCTGCCTGCTCCGATGCAATCCATCCAGGCACGGTCGGTCGAAAGGAGATGAACGAGGTGCCGGCGACCGAGCGATGGGACCGTTACGGCGACCGAATCCGAGCACGGCGGGCCGCGGCCCGCCGGCTACACCCCGATCGGGGAGGCGATCCCGCCGCCTTCGTCGACGCGCTCGCCGCAATCGACGAGGCCTTCCCCGACCCTGCTCGGACGGACACGCGATACCCCGACCACAACGCGGTGATCGTGGTACACCTGCATCGGCGCCACGCCGGAGTTCGGCGCTGGGCGCGGCGCGCGATCCGGGTCGGTGTCCGCGTACTACCCGGCACCCCCCGCTACAGCCAGGTGTGACCGTCCGGTGCACCTTCAGGCCGTGCAGCGCCCTGCCGGCCCCCACGTTCGGAGATTTCGATGCTCACAGCTTCTCAGGGTCTGCTCGCAGGTCTGCTTCTCGGTGTCGCCGCCGCAGCAGGTGGCTTGACCGGTTTTCTGATCGCCCTCGTCCTGGGCACCGTCGGATACCTACTCGGCGGACAACGCGACGGCGAGATCGATCTCGGGGCTGTGATACGAGGACGCGGTCGTGGATAACAGCCGAGACAGCTCGCCCTCCCGCGCGGCATCTCCCACCCCCACGAACCGTTCCGACCACGACCCCCCGCCCGGCATGGAGCCCGACGAGCCCGAGACGACCGACGGACGGGGCCGGTTGATCATCGAAAATGCGGCGGCCCAGCGCGTGGCAGTCCACGCCGCCCTCCGCACGCCCGGTGTGCACGCCCATGGGGCCGGTGGCCTGGGCAAGCTCACCAGGCGCGAGCTTCCCCGAGCGCGTGTGGTCATCGCCGCCGGCCGCGCCCGAGCCCACCTCGAGATTGCCGTGTCCTGGTCGCGGCCGCTGCCCGAGGTCGCCCGCGCGGTGCAACACAGCGTCGCCGAGGACTTGGCGGTCTATACCGGTCTGCACGTCGACGGCGTGGATGTGGCCATCACGCAGATCCTCGACCTCGCCGACGATGTCTCCCTTCGGGATACGCGATGAGTACCGACTCTTACCCTGCGCCCCGGCCCACCCCGGCACCACCCACCGGTACGGAACCCCGGACGCACTCCGCACAATCCTCGCGCGCAGTGATGCCCGCCGCCGGCCGCACCCCGGTCGCCGCCCCTGCCGCCGGATTCCTCGGGTTCGTCCTGGCGGTAATCCTGATAGCCCTAGGAATCGTCGCGCTCCACGACGCCGTCATCGCCGCCGGCTGGCTCACCGGGCCGCTGTGGATCGATGCCGCTATCGACTGGATCGACGGCCTGAGCTTTTCCTTCTGGATGATCCCAGCCGGAATCGCCGCCCTCCTCGTCGGACTCTGGATGGTGATATGCGCGCTCAAACCGCCCCGCAAAACCGCGATCGAGGTAGCTGCCCGATCCGCAGTATGGATCGACCCGGTCGACCTGGCTCGTGCCGCCTCACACGTAGCCGAACGCGTCCCCGGGGTTCTGTCCGCCCACTCGGTGGCCACACGCCGGAAAATGATTATCACCGCCGAGGTCACCGAAGCGAGCAACACCTCGATCCGAACCGCCATCGAAACCGCCGTTCGCGACGTGCTCGCTGTCCCCGCCCAAACCCCGAAAATAACCGTACGTACCCGAACCGGAGGCCGGTAGATGACCCGCTCGGCTACGTTCGTCGACCGGCTCGCCGCCCTGGTCGTCGGTCTCCTCCTGATCGCGCTCGGTATCGGCGCGCTGATCTGGAACACCACCGTCCTGCCGCGCATCCCCACCCACGTCACCGCGCCCGCCCTGGTCACCGCCACCGGTACCCCATGGTGGCCCTGGGCGGTGGCCGTAGCCGGGGTGCTCTGCCTGGCCCTCGGCGTCCGCTGGCTGCTGGCGCACACCCCTCGGGCGAAAGCGAAGCCCCTGCAGATGAGCGAACCAGCCGGTCTCGGCAACATCAGCGTGGACCTGGGCGCCCTCGCCGCCGCTGCCGCCCGCAGCCTCGCCGGGCGCGACGACGTGCACTCGGCCAAGGGCAAGGCTGTCATCGACCGGGGCACCCGCACCCTCGAACTGACCGTCACCGCTGCCACCATCGAGGAACTCCCCGCCCTGATCGAGGCGATCGACCGCGTCTGTGCTCACCTCGCCCACGCCACCCAGAACACCTCGGTAGCCACCCGAACCACCGTGCACCTCAGCACAAACTCGGGCCCGAGCCACCACGTCCACTGACGACCGCCGGCCTCGCGATCGATATCGACGGTGAGACCGCGTCGGTGATCACGGGTGGGCCCCGACGAAACCCATGATCGCTTCAACGGCACGCCGGCCCAGCGAAGGGCATCGTGACAGGATCTCCGGTGCCCTGCACCTACTTGACCCCAACCTCGCCGGTCCGCGGCACTTCGACAGTGTCCGCCCGGGTGACGAAACGTGGAAAATGGCACGTCGGTGACACGAAGTCTGGAAATGACACGGACGTCCCCGGAAACTATTGCCGAGATGCAGTGAAGATTGACAGGGCACGCCGCTACAGATTGACAGAGGCTCGGTAAGACGAGAGCGGTNTATTGCCGAGATGCAGTGAAGATTGACAGGGCACGCCGCTACAGATTGACAGAGGCTCGGTAAGACGAGAGCGGTGGTCAAGGTTTCATTCCGGGAAACCGCAGCTCAGAAGCCTTATAAGGCTTCGACCGGCCCAGTTGATCTGCCCCGCCCATCTCGCTAATCTTCGCTGTATCTCGACAACAGCCGAGCACTGCTCACCTGACAACACGCTCCGGTCAGATCTTCTTCAGCGCACCACCCTTGTGCATCGCGACATGGTCGGTCTTGTCGCTCCGGATCTCGTACTGCGGATCGTCTTCACTGCACCGGCGCACGTGTCCCTTGAACTCCACATCCTCGGTGTGCTTCTCGATGATCACTCCCTCGACGTATCCGGCTTCCGAGTTCCATCGGACGTGGTCCCCGACGGAGAAATGCGTCGCCACGGCTTCCTCCTCTCGTCGGCCGGTTTCCTGTGCAGAACGGGTAGCCGCCGGTCGCCGGTCCTACACGCCGCGTCACGACAGCCGATGTTCGGCGGGATCCGTCGAGGACTCGGCGACGGCACGGAAGCGCTCCACGTCCTCCGGGTGGAACTCCGGCCGATCGACGACCGCGTCGACGAGCAGACGCAACTGGTGCTCCAAAGCAGGTACGTACTCGGTGCGGTCGTGTTCCGAGACGTAGTCCAGGAGCATGCGCAGCACCCGGGCGAGCGCCGTGGCGACGTGCAACTGCGCGGAACCCGCCTGACGGATCTGCTCGAAGGCGTGCTCGATGTACTCCTCGGGAGACAGAATCCACGGGCGCAGCAGGATCCGGTTCTCCGGGCCCGCGATCACCGGCGCAGGACTGTCGGTGATCAGCAGGGTGCGCAGCAGACTGCCGAGCCGCAGAACCACTTCGGTCGCAGTCGTCGGGTCGTTGATCGCCTGACTCAGCGCGCGCAGCGCGATGTCGACCAGTTGCCGCAGCGCAAAATCCACGTCCTCCTGCATGGTGCGGGCATTCGAGATCTCCACCGCCGACTCGAGCCGCCGTAGGGTCGCGGCACGCTCCGGTGTCGGATGAACCCGCAGCAACGGCTCTCCCCGGTGGATGTACGCGCCGGGTCGGGTCTCCAGCCGCACCACCGTCCCCGCCGGCACCACGGCCAGCACGAGGTCCGCCGGTGCCTGTGTCACCCAGCCGTCGCGCGGAGCGTAGACCGTCGCTCCGTCGTCGAAATCCGGCTCCGGCACCTGCTCGGCACGGATCTCGCGATGCGCACTCCGACCCGTATCCGAGATGACCTTCTCCGCTTCCGACGCGATACTGCGCACGACCTCACCAACCTGCAACCCGTGGGCGAGCCGGTTGAGATAGGCGATGATGAGCACCACGGTCGCCACCGCGAGGACCACTGCGAGGGTGGTCGAGATCGTCGGGGCAGGTGCGGCTTCGTCCGCACCGATGTGACGTAGCGTTAGCACGCAGTAGACGAAGGTCGCCACCAGCATCCCGATCACCGTCTGGCTGAACCGGTCTCGGATGAAGGATCGCATAACACGCGGCGAGAACTGACTGCTGGCCAGCTGCAAGCTCACGACCGTCAGCGAGAAGACGACACCGGCCGTGGTGATCGTGGCACCCGCCACGGTGCTCAGCAGCCAGACCGCCGCGTTGCTGTTCATCTTCAGTCCCCACGAGAAGGGGCCGACCATCCGATCGATGTAGCCGCTCACCTCGGCGACCACGGCTCCCGCGAGGACGATGAGAGCGGGCAGGCCGAACAGACTTTCCCGAAATCGGTACGTCCCCGCGGCGAATCGCAACTGCATCCAGGATCTCGGAACGACGCTCATGCAGACCACGCTATCGGCGCGTGCAAACCGGACCGCTCCGGCCGACGGATACTACCGCCTTCCTCCCCCGCTCGAGCTCGATCGGACCCGGACCTCTTCTCGTGCGGCCACTTCGATACGGTCCTGCATTCGTCTCATCGCGCGTAACCACCGGTCCGGATCCGATGCCCGCCGGAGGTAGTAGTCCGCCACTTCGGGGTGCGGGAGAATCAGGAAACGGTCATGAGCGAGCGCTTCGACGATATCGGCGGCGACTTCTTCCGCTGTGAGCACACCACTTTCGAAGATCACCCGACCCGCAGCATCGGTCGGTAGAAGATCCGTCGATACTCCCTGGGGACATACACACTGGACGATCACGCCCTTCTCCCCGTAGGTCGCCGAGAGCCACTCCGCGTGCGCGACGGCTGCGTGCTTGGTCACCGAGTACGCAGGAGAGCCCAGCATCGTCAACAGCCCCGCAGCCGACGCCGTCACCACGAATCGGCCGGTGCCACGCTCGAGCCACTCCGGCAACAGTTCCCGGGCGGCACGGACATGCCCCATGACGTTGACATCCCACGACAACTGCCACGCCGCTTCGGTCCCGGCCGCTCCTGTCTCGACTCCGGCATTGGCGAACCACACGTCCACGCCACCGAGGGCGGCACGCGATCGGGCGACCAGATCGGTGACGCCCTGGTCGCCCGCCGCGTCTCCCGGGACCGCGATGCCCCCGATCTCGTCGGCGACACGGATGCAGGCGTCGGCATCGAGATCGTTGACGACGACCCGGGCCCCGTCCTGCGCGAGGCGGTGCGCGAGCGCACGCCCGATACCGTTGCCCGCTCCCGTGACGACGACACCCGCGTCTCGAAGGTGTGCCGAACCGGCCTTGTCCGTCAACTGTCGTCCTTTCGTTCGTACCGGCCCGGCGTTCCCCGGTCGGCCGGCGGGACCGTGCCCGGCCGCAAGCACCTCGCGGCCGGGCACAGCGATGACATACCGATGTGGCTCGTCACATCTTGCTGAGAGCGTCGGTCCCGCCGACCAGCATCGCCGCAGCGACACCGACCGCGGTGACACCCGTCATGACCAGGGCGACCGCCGCGACGAGGGGGTACCCACCGTTGGACCAGTACTCGAACAGGATCGTACCCATCACCTGCGTCTGCGAGGCCCGCACCAGCAACGACGCGGTGAATTCGTGCGTGAGCAGAACGAACAGCAGAGCGGCGGTCCCACCGAGACTGCCGCGCATGAGCGGCAGCAGGATCTTCAGATTCGTGGCGACGAACCCGGCTCCGCTCACCCGTGACGCCTCGAGATAGGTGTCGCCCAGCGCGAGCATCGACGAGAGCTGCATGCGGGTCGCGAACGGCAACATGAGTGTCACGTACACGAGGATCACCACCCAGGGGGTGCCGTAGAGGACGATCGGTCCCTGCGTGTAGGTCAGCAGGAAGGCCGCGCCGAAGATGACTGCCGGCACACCGAGCGGCATGGACACCAGCACGTCGACGACGACCCGCAGTACCGGATACTTCGAGCCGCGCACGATGAGATTCGCGGCGACGAAGCCGAGGGGCAGCACGATCGCCATGGCGATCAGCGAGAACATCACGCTGTTGCCGACCGCGGCGGGCACCGCCGAGCCGGAGAAGATCGTCCGGAAGTTGTCGAAACTCAACGCCGAGAACGTGATGGTGCCGCTCCAGTAGCGCGACAGGGCGACGAACACCAGCGCCAGCAACGGCAGCACCGTCGACAGCAGTGAGAACAGCAGGATGATCGTCACGCCGGTCTTCGACGGACGTCCCTGGGAGCGGAACGCCTTGCCGCCGTGGGTGACGAATCGGCGCTGGTTGCCGAGCATCGCCTTCTGGGCGAAGACCACGACGATCCCGACGATCAGCAGCGGGGAGCCGAGCGCCGCCGCGGAGGCGAATTGTGCCGGGGAATCACTGATCTGGAAATACATCTCCGTGGTCAGCACGCTGACCCCGGTGTTGGTACCCAGCAACAGGGGCCCGGTGAACTGGCCGAGGCCGAGCAGGAGGGCGACGCCCGCGCCGTAGATGAGGGTGGGACGCAGCAACGGCAGGGTGATCTTGAAGAACACCTTCCATTCCGGCATTCCCGAGACCTGAGCCGCCTCGATCATCTCCGAGTTGATGTTCTCGAAGCCGGACCGGACGAACATGTACACGAACGAGCTGAGCGAGAACCCGGTGATGATCACGATCCACTGGATCGAGTAGATGTCGATCGGACCTTCCTCGAGGTGCGACCACCACGGCAGGTTCCGCAGCAACGCGTTGAGATAGCCGGGGCGGGGTGAGAGCAGGAATGCCCAGCCGACGATCGCGGCGACGGCCGGGATCACGATCGGCAGGATCGGCAGGATCTGCAGCGCCGCCAGTCGTCGGGGAAGCCGGTTCGCCGCCCACGCCAGCGCGGTACCGAGGACCATCGCGATCACCAATGAACCGAACGCCAGACCGACGGTGTTCCACAGGATCTGGCCTATGCGAGGCAGACCGAAGGCACGTTCGTAGCCGGCGGCTCCGTCCTCGAAGGCCGTCGCCTGCAGCCGTACCACCGGAAGGACGACGAGATAGCAGAGCAGCGCCACGAAGGCGACGACGCCGAGGCGGCGCGCGACGACCCGCACCGCTTCGTTACCGCGTCCGCGGGGGGCGCTTTCGGTGGTGGTGCCGACCTCATCGGCCGGCAACGTGATGACAGCCATGTCCGCCTCACCCCACCAATGCGCCGGTCAGCGCGCGCTGCGGCACGGCCAGCGCATCGCCGTCGGTGTCGAACGTCCGGGCGTCGAGCGGATCGAACGCGAAGATCATCGACGCGCCGCGGTCCACCGTGCGCGGCATACGTGCCGAATCGAAGGTCGGGATCCGTGCGTGCAGCTGGCGCCGCGCCGCGCCGTCGCCCACCACCGAGCACATGACGTCGAAGTGCAGCCCGCCGTACTCGACGTCGTCGATGTGCACCGCCATACCGGCCTCGCCGGGCAGCAGGTCGGCGACATCGGTCACCAGCCGTACCTTCTCCGGGCGAAGGCGCAGGACGAACGAGCCCACCGAGGCCTCGGCCCGTGGCTGCATACCGTGGATCTCGGTGCCCAGCGCGTACCAGCGGCCGTCGACGTATTCGCAGGGCACACGATTCGACATGCCGGTGAACCCCGCGACGTACTCGTCGACCGGCTCCTCGAAGACTTCCCGCGGCGGCCCGATCTGGACGATCCGGCCGGCCCGCATGATCGCCATGCGGGTACCCAGAGCCAGGGCCTCGCTCTGATCGTGGGTCACGAACACCGCCGTGAACGGCTTGCGTTGATGCAGGTCGTGCAGTTCGGCCCGCACCTGATCGCGCAGACGCGCGTCGAGATTGCTGAGCGGTTCGTCGAACAGGACGAGATCGGGGTGGGAGACCAGGCCGCGGGCCAGGGCTACGCGTTGTTGCTGGCCGCCGGACAGTTCCGCCGGAAGGCGATCGAGCAGACGTTCACAGTCCACCAGGGCTGCGGTCTCCTCGACGCGCCCACTCTCGAGCGCGTCGGTGAGCTTGCGCGACTTGAGGGGGTAGGCGATGTTCTTGCGGACGGTCATGTGCGGCCACAGCGCGTAGGACTGGAAGACCATGCCGATGAAGCGCTTGTCAGGGGGCAGGTTCACGCCGCGGGCACCGTCGAAGACCGCCTGGTCGCCGAGGGTGATCGAACCGCTCGCGGGCTGCTCCAGCCCGGCCAGGCAACGCAGGGTCGTCGTCTTGCCGCAGCCGGACGGGCCCAGCAGCACGAGGAACTCACCGTCCTCGATCTCGAGGTCCAGGTGATCCACAGCCACCGTCGGGGGCTTGCCGTCGAAGTTCTTCAGCAGCTGGCGTATCGAGACATGGGACATCGTGTACTCACTTTCCGACCATCGGAGATCAGGGCTCGGTGGCGAACAGGGCGGCTGCCGGTTCGCGGACGGGTTCAGTGGACGGGGTGCCGCCTTCCCGGTCTGCGCGGCCGGTCGCGAGCCGATACAGCCGCTGTGCGTGTTCGTCGGCGGTGCCCCACAGCACGCTCGAGCTCAGGGCCCGGCGGTAGTACAGGTGGGCGGTGTGTTCCCAGGTGAAGCCGATGCCCCCGTGCACCTGGACGTTGGTCGCCGTGGCAAGGCCGGCGGCGTCCCCGCAGGCGAGCGCCGCGATGGCTGCCGCCTCGGCGAGATCGTCGGCGGTGCCCTCCTCGACCGCCCACACCGCGTGGGCCACAGCGGAGTCCGCGAGTTCGACGGCCACGGCCACTTCGGCGAGCATGTGCTTGACGGCCTGGAACTCGCCGATGACGCGGCCGAACTGGACGCGTTCCTTCGCGTAGGCGACCGCGGCATCGAGACAGGTACGGGCGACGCCGAGACTGTCGCAGGCCAGCGCCACAAGCGCGTGGTCGCGAACACGAGTGGGTTCGGGCCGGTCGGTGAGCAGAGTGGCCGGGGTGGTCTCGGCGCGGACACGTGCCAGGCTCCGGGTGGCGTCGGTGGTCTCCATCGGTTCGACCGCCAGGTGGGCACGGTCGACGGCGTAGAGGCCCAGGGTCCCGTACCGGTCGACGGCGTGGATCAGGAGCGTATCCGCCACGGCCGCATCGAGAACGAACTCCGCCGAGCCCTCGAGGGCCGCACCGTCGTCGCCGACGACGACCCGGAAGGTGCCCTCACCGGGTGAAGCCATCTCATCCCCGGGGACCACGATGGCGACGATCCTCGTTCCCGATGCGATCTCCTCGAGGAGGGCGCGGGCGACGGGATGCTCCGCGCAGCGCGCGAGAGCGGTGGCGGCGATGACGCTGCCCAGCACCGGGACGCGGGTCAGTTCCGCGCCGAGGGTTTCGAGGGCGGCCGCCACGGTGGCGTAGGAGGTTCCGAGTCCACCGAATGCTTCCGGGACGGCGAGGGCGCCGACTCCGATCTCGCGGCCGAGCACGGACCACAGATCGTGATCGAGGGGACCGTCGCGGTAGACCCGCTCGGACCGTCCGTCGGCCGGGTCGGCTCTGCCGACGGCGACCCGGATGGTGTCGACGAGGAGTGCCGTGTCCTCTGCGCCGACCGCGCTCGAGAGAATCATGCTGTCGCCTTTCCTGGGGATGCCGGGTGTGGGCTGCTGCCCGGCGTCGGGGTCTGCTCAGTCCGAGGACGGGAGGGGGCGCGCCTGCTTCTCGGCGAGCACTGCGTCGCCGATCACCAGGGGGCCGGCGCCGGGCCGTACACACAGCACCTCGATTCCCCCACCCTCGTATCGCTTCCCGATCAGCAGTCCCGGATTCGTCGCTACGGGGGCGTCCGGTGCAGCGTCGGCGGCCATCGGTTCTCCCCCGCACAACAGGGGTCCGGTCACGCTGTCGTCCACACGGACGACGACGACTTCGGCGCCGCACACGGGGCTCTTGAGACGTTCTCCGACCTTCATGTTTTTTCCTCTCGTGTCCGGGACCCGATCGATCACCGGAGGCTCGCCGGGCGCCGGGTGCGGCGCCACCGGCGGTGGTGGTTACTGACTGGAGCCGAACAGTTGCGCGAACTCGGCCCGGAACGTCTCGGTGTCGCCGGCGGTGACGATCCGGCTGTTGACCCAGATGTCGTCCGCGGTCGTCGCAGCCGTGGAGATGTCGGGCAGCACGGATCCGGCGCGGTCGGCAACGGCTTCCTGCCCGGCCTTTGTCACCAGGAAGTTCGCGAACAACTGTGCGGCGTTGGGATGCGGCGCGTTCGCCAGGATCCCGGTGAAGAAGGGGGCACCGAAGACCGGTGAGGGTAGACCGGAATCGACGGGAGCACCGGCTTCCTTCTCCGCGGTGAGCGGCATGGTGTAGATGGCCGCGGCGATCTCACCGGAGGTCAGCGCCTGGGCCATCGCCTGCGCGCCCGGATAGGTGCGGGGCTTCTGACCGGCGAGCTTCTCGACGAAGTCGGGTGAGACCGTGTCTTGCAGGAAGTCGTAGAAGTCCACGATGGCGGACGAGACCGGAAGCATCACGCCGATCTTCCCGTCCGCCAGCGAGGGATCGAGCAGGTCCTCATACCCGTCGACGCCGTCCGGGACCCGGCCGGTGTTCCAGCCGTAGGTGAGGACCGCAGCCGACGAGAGGAAGATCCGGTCGTCGTCGCGCAGGAACTTCTCGCGGTCGAACTCGGCGGCACCGAAAGCGGGGCCGGTGACCGGGACGAAGTCCTCCTCTGCCAGGCGCGTGTCCGCCCAGGGCCGGGAGGCGGTGGCGATGACGTCCGCCGTGTGACGACCGGTTTCCGCCTCCGCCGCCAGTTTGGTCTGGAGGTTGGCGTCGTTGTCGCGGACGATCTCGACCTCGATGCCGTACGCCGACTCGAATCGGGAGGCGAGCTCCTGGAGGTTGTCCGTCGGCTGGCCGGTGAAGTAGGTGACCGAACCCTCCTGCCGGGCGGCCTCGACCAGTTCGTCCCAGGCACTGTCGCCGGCAGGACCGAGATCCTCGGCGGACACCTCGGTGGCACCGGAGCTGCACGCAGCGACTGCGAACGTCACTGCAGCGATGCTGATTCCGGCAATCGAGCGGCGAAGCGACGGAAATCTCATGACAGACCTTTCGGGGTTTTCTGGAAGAGTCGAGCGACCGTGCGCCGGGAGCGCAAGGGGGCGGTGCGCCGGGACGGCGGGGGTGCTCAGCTTCCGGAGGTGGCGCGGTCGTGGACGCGAGTGCGCGCCTCACGCCAGGTCAGGCCGCGGTCTGCACGAGCCTCCGCGGGGAGACCCAGCAGGCGCTCGGCGACGATGTTGCGCTGGATCTGATCCGATCCGCCGGCGATGCTGTAACCGGGGGCGCCGAGAACGTGCGCATTCCATTCGTAGGTACCGGGAATGCCTGCGTCGGCGACGAGATTGCGCCCCAACACCGTTCGTGCCGCAGCGGAGACCGCGGCAAGTTTGTCGACCCACTGGATCTTGCGGACGGATCCGATCGCCGAGGGGGCGGCCCCGCCGTCACGGGCCTGACGGTCACGCAGCAGGTCCACCGCGGCGAGCTGCTGGCGCAGGTACACCCGGGCCAATTGCTCGCGTACACGCGGATCCTCGTCGCGCCCGAGGCGCCGGGCCGTGGCGACGAGCTGGGCGAACTGCCCGCCGACGTTCGCCGTGTTGGAGCCGCCTTCGCGTTCGAAGGCGAGTGTGGTCAGGGCGACTGACCATCCCTTACCCGCCTCCCCGAGACGAAGGCTGTCGGGGATGCGGACCCGGTCGAGGAAGACCTCGTTGAAGCTGCTGCCCCCGGACATCTGGCGGATCGGGCGGATCTCGACACCGGGCGCGTCGAGGGGAACCAGGAATGCGGTCATGCCCTGATGCTTGGGCTGGTCGGGATCGGTGCGGGCGATGAGTTCACCCCACTCGGCGAACTGCGCTCCCGACGTCCAGACCTTCTGTCCCGAGACGATCCAGTCGTCGCCGTCCCGCACGGCGCGAGTTCCGAGATTCGCGAGGTCGGATCCGGCCTCGGGCTCGGAGAACAGTTGGCAGGCGAGCAGTTCGCCGCGCAGCATCCGCGGAAGGAAGTGCTGCTTCTGCTCGTCGGTACCGAGAAGCCTGATGGTGGGAGCGATGAGATGCAGGGTGACCGAGACGAGTTCGTGCGGCGGGAGCGGGCACAATTCGTTCTCGATACGCGCGAAGGCCTCCGCGATCTCGGTTCCCGCTTCGGTGCCGCCGTACTCGCTCGGCCATCCGAGCGCACCGTAACCGGCGTCGAACTTCTCGCGCTGCCAACTGCGGTGGCGGTCGAGGAGCGCTCGCTCCTCGTCTTCGGGGAGATCATGGAAGACCGAGACGTCGTACTCGTCGTCGCGGACGGTGAACGCCAGACGGGCCAGGGTGTCGGTCACCCAGGCGCGGGCACGGGTCTCGAATTCCGAGAGGGACATGAATACTCCACTGGCTGAGACTGTCCGCAGTGGAACAGTCGGGCTACTGGTCGGTCCGCGGCCGGTGGCAGGAACTACCCGCTCGGCATCCATTGGGAACATACGCATATTAACGGAGATTTATGTCACAGTCCAGCGGCGCGAGAGATCCATGTCACCGGCCGGTCGCCGGGGATCTGTCGCGGACCGTCGGCGCCGGCCCACCCGTCGGGGGGACCGGCACCCGGGGACCGGGACGTCAGTCGAGGTTGTACAGGGCCGCAGCGTTGTCGTGGAGGATCTTGCGTGCATCCGCCTCCGACAGGTGCGCGAAATTACGGCGCAGATAGTCGTCCGGGCGGACGGCGTCACTCGCCGGCCCAGGAGACATCGACGTGGGGTGGGGGTAGTCGGTCTCGTAGAGGACATTGCCGGCCCCGAGCTGCTCGATCGCGCTGCGTGCGGAGTCCTGCTCGAACCAGAAGCAGCCGTAGATCTGCCGCTTGAAGTACTCGCTGGGCAGCAGTTCGTACTTCGGGTGCTCCTTGTGCACGCCACTGTTCCGCCACTGCCAGTCCATACCTTCGAGCGCGAACGGCATCCAGCCGATACCCGATTCGACGGAGACGAACTTCAGTTCCGGGAAGCGATCACAGATGCCGCCGAAGATGAGCTGGGAGATCGTGCGGGCATTGTCCATGAAGAACGAGATGCCCATCATCCCGTAGTTGGCTGCCACGCCGTTGCTCTCGTGCCCGAAGCCACTCAGATCGACCTCCCCCGAGGCGATGTGGAAGTTGATCGGCAGCTTCTTCTCCTGCGCGGAGGCCCACAGCCGGTCCCAATACGGATCGGTCAGCACCGGCAGCCCGAAGGCGGCCGGATTCTGCGTGAACACCAGGCCCTTGTGGCCCGCGGCCGCGACGCGCTCGATCTCGGCGAGGGTGGCGTCCATGTCCCAGAAGGGCAGGATGCCCACCGGGACGTAGCGGCCGGGCGCGAACTGCGCCCACTCGGTGAGGTAGTCGTTGTAGGCACGGACACATTCGAGCTGCAACTCGTTGGAGCCGTTGGACTGCAACGTCTTCTGACTGAAGACTGCGACATTCGGGTACAGGATCTGCGCGTGGATGCCGTAGTCGTCCATGAGTGCCAGGCGCTTGCCCGGATCCCACGAACGCGGATCGGTGTCGACGAAGCGCGGCGGGCAGCTCGGCGGGTATTCGTGCCAGCCGGCCATCGCCGGGGAACCGACGGCGCTCATCCGGGTACCGGAGACGAACCATGCCTCGTCACCGCGCTGCTCGTCCCACCGCACGTGGGGCACGAGATCGCCCCACTTCTTCGACATCCGGGACGTCCACAGGTCCGGCGGTTCGACGACGTGCGTATCGGTGTCGATGATCTTGATATCTCGAAGGTCGTACACGAGAACTCCTCCTTGTGGAGATAGGGAAGCGAAACTGTCGGTGCGCGAGTGCGCGAGTGCGCGGGAAGGGCGGCGGCCTCCGGCCGCAACGGGAAGCTCCGTTCGATCGAGCGGAGACGCTCTACTTGATCGCGCCGGCGATCTTGAGTTCGACGATGCGGTCCCAGTCGAGACCGTGCTCGAGCAGCACCTCGTCGGTGTGTTCCCCGTGGCGGGGAGCCCGCGTCAGCGTCGGGACCTGCCCGCCGAAGGAGGTCGGCGCCGTCACCATGTCCAGGCTCCGCCCGTCCTCGTACTCGACCGTGCGAACGAAGCCGTTCGCCAGGGCCTGCGGATCGGACAACACGTCGAGGGGCTTGCGGAAGACGTCCCACTGGCCTTCCTGCTTGCCGAGGATGTCGGTCCATTCGGCCAGAGTGCGCTGTTCGAAGACCTCCGTGAGGATCGTCGTGCACTCACGGGAATTGCGCGCACGATCCTCGAAGGTCGCGAAGCGCGGATCGTCGATCAGGTGGGACAGGCCGATCGCCTCACACAGACCCGGCCAGAACTTCTGGCTCTGCAGCAGCGCGAGATGGATGTAGCGGCCGTCGCTCGTCCGGTAGATGTTCGAGACGGGGTTGACCGGATTGTGCCGGTCGGGATACGGCAACTCGTCGGCGCCGACCATCTGGCAGCCCGCGATCGTCGCCTGCATCGCCCAGGCACCGACGGAGAACAGCGACGTGTCCACGACGATGCCCTCTCCGGTACGTTCGCGGTGCAGGAGTCCGGCCGCGATTCCACCGGCCAGGGCCATGCCGCTCTGGGAGTCACCGAAGGCGGGTCCCGGCATGTTGGCAGGCCAGTCCAGGTCGTCCGGGGCGATGGAACCGGCGGCACCCGAGCGCGCCCAGTAGGTGATGCCGTCGAAACCGCCCTTGTCGCTGTCCGGACCGGCCACGCCCTGCGCGGTACCCCGTGCGTACACGATCCGCGGATTGCGCGCGAGGATGTCCTCGACGTCGATACCGAGTTTGGCGCGTGCATCGGGCAGGAAGTTCGTCATGAAGACGTCGGCGGATTCGACGAGCTTCATGAGGACCTCGCGGCCCTCGGGGTGGGCGATGTCCAGTGCGACGGCACGCTTTCCGCGGTTGTTGATCTCGAACAGGCTCGCGATGCCGTCGACCTGGGCGGGGACGCCCCAGGCCGCGGTGGACCTGGTGGGGTCGCCGAAATCCGAGTGCTCGATCTTGACGACGTCGGCTCCCCAGTCAGAGAGGATCGCCGCCGCCGAGGGGACGAACGCGTACAGCGCCACCTCTACGACCTTGATCCCGTTCATCACTGTGGTCATCGAGTGTTTCTCCTTCGTCGTCTCACGGCCGCGAGAGGCCGTGCACAGGGTGGGAAGTGAGCGCCGAACGACTCCGTCGGATGCGGGTCGGAGATTCGGCGGAAGCTCGAACGCGAGCGGAAACACCACAACTATAGCAATGTTTTGTGCGTTGTACATCACAATTTTTCGGGAGGCCGCGAGGTGCCGCTGTGCAGGATGGGGTCAGTAGAGCGACTCACCCCCGTCCACCACGAGATTCGTGCCGGTGACGAACGCAGAGTCCGGACTCGCGAGATACAGTGCGGCAGCGGCCATGTCCGCCGGCGTGCCGGCCCGGCCCATGGGGACCGTCGCGGCCCGCTCATCGAACAGGTTGTTGCGGTCCTGGGCGAGAGGGGTCGCGGTGATGCCGGGCGACAGTGCATTGACGCGCACCCCCGTCGCCGCGAGCTCGTAGGCGGTGAGACGGACGAGCTGATTGAGCCCGGCCTTCGAAGTGCCGTAGGGAACGAGCGAGGGCCGCGCGCCGAGGGCCCGGATAGAGGAGACGACGATGATGGACCGGTTCTCGTCCGTGCGCTCGACCATCGATCGCGCTGCCGCCTGTACACAGAGGAATGTCCCCGTCAGGTTCAGCTCGATGCAGTCCCGCCACTGCTGCGCGGTGAGTTCGAGGAAGGGAACCACACTCCCGCTCCCGGCATTGGCGACGAGGACGTTGAGCGGCCCGTTCCGGCCCTCCGCAGTCTCGAACATCGCGGTGATCGAGTCCGCGTCGCTGATGTCCGCGACGACACCGGAGACCCGATTCGAGTCTCCGCACTGCATCCGTAGTCTCTCGACCGCCGCGTCGAGCACCCCGGGCCGGCGAGCAGCGAGGGAGACGGTCGCGCCCGCGTCGAGCAGACGCTCGGCGATCCCGTAGCCGATCCCCTCACTTCCCCCGGTGACGAGCACGTGCTGGCCCGCGAGAACCCTTACGCCCGTATTCGTCGTCGACTTTTCCGGTGAACATGTGTCCCGAGTCATAGACAGTGGTATAGCATCAACCAACCGAAACATACATATATTTGTGGAGTAGCCTCGATCGTGGAGCTCCCTCCCTATACTCGGCCGCACGCTCACCCCGCTCGGCCGAGTACGGGTCCCTGCACAGACGACGAGGACACCATGACGCGCAACTTCACGAACTCGCAGTCGGATACCGCCGCGCGCCGGCGCGCGGTAGCCATGACTCGCAACGAGAAGGTCTCGCGCACCGTGGCACGCATGGTCGCCAAGGAGATCGCAGATCGGCAACTGGCTCCCGGTTCCGCTCTCGAGGCCGAGTCCGAGATGGCGCGGCGCTTCGGCGTCGGACGCGCCTCCGTGCGCGAGGGGTTGCGCCTACTCGAGGCCCAGGGCCTGGTGACGGTACGACAGGGACTCGGTGGCGGACCGATCGTCTCCGAACCCACGGGGAGCGAGTTCGGCGACACCCTGTCGATGTATCTGCAGGCGAAAGGCATTCGATTCCGTGAGGTGGCCGAGGCCGCACTGGAGATGGAGGGGCTCGCCGCCGCGATGCTCGCCGACCGTGTCGCGGCCGGCGAGGACATCGACCTGGACGTTCTCGCCGGCAAACACATCGCGCCCGAGATGACGAACGACGAAGTCATCGACACGGCCGTCGGATTCCACGAGACACTGCGGGAGATGTCCGGCAATTACGTCCTCACTCTCACCGGGTCCGCACTCGCACACATCTACACCTTCCGCATGCTCGAGGCTCACCCCGATGTCTGGGACGACGAGGAGCGCGAAGGCTTCGAGGGGCCGCACAAGGCGATCCACAGCGCGATCGCCGCAGGCGACTCCGAAGGCGCCCGTCGCCTCGCACGGGAACACATGCGCGAAGTGATCGACCGCCTTTCCGCCCTCAACCCCAGAATGCTGGACGAGCGCGTGGATTGGCGCTGAGCACTCCCCTGCCGAGCACGCCCATCGGGATTCCGGTCCGCATCGCCACCGCGCTCGGGCAGGCCACCCGCCTTCGATCAACGAAGACCGCCTCTACGATTCGCAGGGTGACGTAGGCCACTGAACGCGGTATGCTCGCGAACATACGAAATATGGCTATGTTTTCGGTCATCGTGTTCCTCTCCGTCTTTCCAGGACGGCAGCCACCCTCCCGGCATCGAAAGGCCTCGTCATGAGCGAACTTTCCCTCACACCTGGTTCCGTCGTCGTCACCGGCGGAACCGGCGGTCTCGGCACCGCAGTCACCGAACGCCTCCTGGCGACCGGCTCGCGGGTCGTCGTTCCCTGGTACGACGAGGCCGAAACCGAGCGACTGGCGCCCCACCCCGACCTCGTGCTCGTCGAAGCCGATCTGTCCGACGAAAACGATGTGGAGCGGATCGTCGGCCTCGCCGGCGGGGACGAATCCCGGCCGCTGACCGGACTGGTCAACCTCGTCGGAGGCTTCCACTCGGGCAGCCGCGTCCACGAAACCCCCGTCGACGTGCTCGACGCCCAACTCTCTCTCAACCTGCGGATCGCCTACCTCGTCACCCAGGCGGCGCTGCCCGAACTCATCCGGCGCGGCGGTGGTTCGGTCGTGTGCATCGGTTCGGCGGCCGCGACACACCCCTTCCCGGGAGCCGCCGGTTACATCGCCTCCAAAGCCGCTGTGGCAGCGCTGGTCCAGAGCCTGGCGGTCGAGTACGCACCCGATTCGATCCGCGTCAACGGCCTGGTGCCGTCGATGATCGACACCCCCGCCAACCGGCAGGCCATGCCTGACGCCGATACCTCCTCGTGGGCCCGCCCGGCCGACCTCGCCGAGATCATCGCGTTCCTCCTGAGCGACGCCTCCCGCTCGGTCACCGGCGCGCTGATCCCCGTCACCGGCACCACCGCCGGTCACTGACCACGCACCTCGTGAACGACGAGGACCCCGCGGCCGACGCCGCGGGGTCCTCTCGTACTCGGTTCAGCGGAGGACCGCAGGAGACCGCACCCCGAGCCGGTCCGCGAGAGCCGCCAGGTTCTCGCGGCGCTCCGCGACAGTCGCACCCCTCCACCCTGCATCCGCCCAGACGACGAGATCGTCGACTCCGCGTTCTCGATAACGCTCGAGATCGGCCGCGGTGGTCGCCTCGGTGACCTCGACCCGCACGTAACACGGGAACTCCGCATTCGCGCCCATGCCCAGTCGGTGCCGGCGCAGGATGCCCACCGCCTCGACAGCCTCCTCGAAGGTCGGTGTGCCCGAGGAGATCCAGGCGTCACCCAGGCGCGCCGCACGCGCGAGCGCACGAGGACCGTTGCCTCCGTAGACGACCGGCACGGTTACAGGTCGAGGATGCACTCGCACTTCGTCGAACCGGTAGTGAGTGCCCTCGTGCGAGAACGACTCACCGCCCCACGCCTTGCGCAGGATCTCCACACACTCGTCGGTACGCGAGAAGCGCTTACCGAAGGGCACATCGAGCGCGGCGAACTCTTCCGCGAGCCAACCGGCACCGACGCCGAAGAGCAGCCGGCCGCAGCTGATCTCCTGGACGGTGATCGTGCTCCGCGCGGTGTGCAGAGGATGGCGCAGAGCCGTGACATACACGGCCGTGCCGAGCTTCACGCGCTCGGTGATCGCCGCGATCGCCGCGTGCAGGGCGAGCGGATCGGTGAGCTCGGTGGTGTCGTCGACGATCGGCCCCGAATGGTGCTGCCGGGTTCCCGTCGACGGATGTTCGCTCGCGTACGTGGCCGGGTGCAGCACGTGCTCCCCCAGCCACAGGGCGTCGAATCCGAATTCGTCCGCGGCGCGGGCGAGATCGAGCGCGTCGTGGGGGGTGATTCCGTAGGTGCACAGTCCGATGGTGGGCACGGCCTCTCCTCGAGGTCTCGGGGCGGAAACGGGCAGGATCGCCGCTCAGGCAGGAAGCAGACCGAGCGCTCGGCGCGCGAGCGGCGCGACGAATTCCCCTCGCTGTCCCATTCGCGGATCGGTGGTTTCGCCCCGGACGAACCGCGCGTAGAGCTGCTGCAGGATGACCACGGTCTTCCAGCAACCGAAGGCCTCGTACCAGTCGATGCGCGAGAGGTCGAGATCGCTGCCCGCTGCGTAGCGCTCGACGATCTCCGCCCGCGACGGTAGATCGAGTGCATGCATGCCGGGTACGACGATGAACGCCGTGTCCGAGGCGGGCTCCACGGTCCGGTCCGGCCAGTAGTTGAGCAGGGTACCCAGATCCACGAGCACGTCGCCGGTGGTGGCCATGTCCCAGTCGAACACCGATTTCACCCGGTCGGGATCGCCGTGCGGGAACTGGCAGTTGTCGACCTTGTAATCGTTGTGCACGATCCCCGCCCGCCGGCTCGCGGGAATGTCGGCTCGGATCCGACGGCCGACCTCCTCGACGAGGTCGGCGACATCCCGTCCCGGTGCGTACTCGGCGACCGCGTCCCAACGCGCCGACCAACCGGCCACCTGCCGTTCCAGATATCCCTCCGGCCGGCCGAGATCGGCGAGATCGCACGACGCCGGGTCGACGGCGTGCAGATCCGCGAGCGCATCGACCACCGCGAAACCGATCCGCCGACCCGCATCGGCGTGGTGTGCCATCGAGTCCGGGATCTCGTCCCAGACCACCACCCCTTCGCGGTATTCGGAGACGAAGAACTCCGCCCCCACCACATCCGTGTCCGCGCAGTGCAACAACGCACGAGGAGCCCGGTCGTAGGCCCGGTACAGGCGGGACAGCACCCGATGCTCGCGCGTCATGTCGTGTGCGCCGCGCGCGATCTGCCCGAAGGGTGGTCGGCGCACGACCAGCAGCCGGTCCCCGAACGCGACCCGATAGGTCAGATTCGCAGAGCCACGCGGGAACTGCAGCACGGAGAATTCCCCGTGGAGTCCGTCGATGTGCGCGCGCAGGTAGATCTGGAGCGCGTCCCAGTCGAGCTCCTCACCGGGACGAACGGGGGCGACCTCGACACGCGGTTCCTCCGCGCCTTCGGCGCGCGACTCTTCCGCGATGCCCGTCATCACTGCACCCCCAGCGCCGGCAGCCCGAACTTCGCCTCCGCTGCGGCGTCCTGAGCGAGCAGGTGGGTCGTGGGGAACAGCCCCGGGGCCGGCGTCGCCGTCTTCAGCAGCTGTTTGGCGATCTGCTGCTTGTGCAGTTCGGTCGCGCCGTCCGCCAGGCCCATGTGGTAGCTCTCGAGCAACCACTTGCCGAACGGCATCTCGGTGGAGATACCGAGCGAGCCGTGCAGCTGGATCGCGCGGGAGACGACATTGTTGAGCACCTTCGGCATCGCCATCTTCACGGCGGAGATGTCGGCGATGACCTTCTTGTAGTCGTCGAGCTGATCGATCTTCCACGCCGTGCGCAGCACGAGGAGGCGGAACTGCTCGAGCTCGACCCACGACTCGGCGATCATGTCCTGTACCAACTGCATGTCCGCGAGCGAACGGCCACGCGTCTGCCGCGAGACGGCACGCTCGAGCATCATGTCCAGCGATGCCTTGACCAGGCCGACCGTGCGCATCGCGTGGTGGATCCGTCCGCCGCCGAGACGCGTCTGCGCGACTGCGAAACCCTCTCCCTCCTCCCCGAGCAGGTGGTCGGCCGGGACCCGCACGTCGGTGTACCGGATGTAGGCGTGCGTGCCCTCGGACTCCTGGTGACCCCACACACCGACGTTCCGGACGATCTCGATGCCGGGCGTATCCATCGGAACGACGAACATCGACGCGCGCTTCGTCCGGGGAGCCTCGGGGTCGGTCACGGCCATCACGATGAGGAAGGACGAGAACCGCGCATGCGAGGAGAACCACTTCTCCCCGTTGATGACGTAGTGGTCGCCGTCGCGCACCGCGCGGGTGACGAAGCTGGTCGGATCGGACCCGCCCTGGGGTTCGGTCATCGAGTAGCAGGAGGCGATCTCGCCGTCGATGAGCGGCTGCAGGTAGCGTTCCTTCAGTTCCGGGGTGCCGTAGTGCGCGAGGATCTCGGCGTTACCGGAATCCGGTGCCTGGCAGCCGAACACCACCGGACCACTGTGGGTGGCGCCGAGGATCTCGTTGAGCAACGCGAGCTTGAGCTGCCCGTAACCCGGACCACCGAGCTTCGGGCCGAGATGACAGGCCCACAGGCCTTTCTCCCGCACGATCTGCTGCAGAGGACGGATGAGCTTGTTGCGTGTCGGATCGGTCACGTCCCAGGCGTGTTCGATCACGCGGTCGACGGGTGCCACTTCCTCGTCCACGAAGGTCTGCACCCAGTCCAGCTTCTCCTGGAACTCCGGGTCCGTTTCGAAATCCCATGCCATGTCGATCGTCTCCTACCGTGTGATGAAAGTTCTCGTCGGCGATGCGGTCGCCGATTCAGCGTGTGAGGACGGTGCACGCGCTGATGCCCGGTGCCCCGTACACGTGGGTGAATCCGACCTTGGGGCCGCCCGGCACCTGCCGGTCCCCCGCCGCACCGCGCAGCTGTACGACGTTCTCGTAGACCTGACGCAGACCGGTCGCGCCGATCGGTTCCCCGTTCGCGATGCACCCGCCGTCGGTGTTGACCGGGATCGCCCCGCCGATCTCGGTGGCTCCGGAGCGGATGAGCGTCTCCTGCTCACCGTGTTTGCACAGGCCCGTCTCCGCCAGGTGCATGATCTCCGCACCGGCCTCGGTGTCCTGGATCTGCGCCACGTCGATGTCGCCCGGGTCGATTCCCGCTGCCTCGAAGGCGGCGCGGGAGGCAGTCACTGTCGGACCGTCGGCACGATCGGGTGAGATCCAGGGGCTGAAGACCTCGAACGAACCGAACAACCGTGAGCGCAGTTCGGCGGCTTCGAGGAATACGGGGGTGTCGGTGTACCGGTGGGCGCGGTCGGCGCGGGCGAGCACGAGCGCGACCCCACCTTCGGCCGGGGAGCAGAACATGTACTGCGTGAGCGGGTCGTTGACCATCGTCGACCCGGTGATCTCCTCCTCGGTGAGCGGCGTGCGCCGCCACGCGTGTGGGGCGAGCGAGCCGTTCCGGAAGGCCTTCGCCGCGACGGTAGCCAAGAGAGATTTCGGCAGTCCGTGCTCGACGAGATAGCGCTGGATTTTCATGGCGAAGAACTGGGTGGTGACCATCATCCCGGTCTCGCCGTACCAGCGGCCGAGCCCGTTGTCCTCGGGACGAGGATTGAACGCTCCCCGGGGATGTTTGTCGAAACCGACGACCAGGCCGAGATCGGACTCGCCGGATCGGATGCGGCTCACCGCCGAGGTCAGCGCGCTGCCACCGGTGGCACACCCGTTGGAGACGTTGACGAACGGCAGGCCGGTGAGCCCGAGGGTCGACACCAGGGTGTCGGCGTTGCCGGCCGAATCGCTGCCACCGTACGCGAACTGGATGTCCTCGAACTCCACCCCGGCATCGGCCATCGCCTGCCGGGCGGCGTAGGCGCCCTGGTCGAGACCGCTGACACCTTCTGTGCGGCCGAACCGGTGGATGCCGATTCCGACGATCGCGACCTTCATGCCGCCTCCTCCTTGCTCGGTGCGAATGCGAAGGTGACGACCTCGGTGCCGTCCTCGTCGAGGTGGTTGACGATGCGGCACAACCGCATCGGCATCCCGATACGCAGCGCGTCGGGGTCGTTCACGGTGAGCCGGGACTCCACGATCACGTCACCGAGGTCGATGTACCCGACGCCGAAGGGAGTGAAGGGTTCGGTCGTGAGGAACGGCTTCTTCGGTGCGAAGGACTGGACCGTGTAGGACCAGAGCACTCCCGCGGTCGGCAGTACCTCCGGGTTCATCTCCGCAGCCCCGCAGCGGGGGCAGCTCTGCTGGGCCGGGAAGGTGACCGTCGCGCACCGCGCACATCGCGCACCGCGCAGCGCGGCGTCCGGCGTGGCGTCGACGAACAGGCCGGGTTCGAGGAGGCGGGGGGTTGTCGTGGTCATCGTCGCTCCCCGCTTCCGGCGTTCTCGCGGTCGGTGTCGATCTCCCAGACCGGCAGCACGACGGAGTTTCCTGCTGCGTCCTCGCCGAGGTTCTCGAAGGTGCAGCGGACCGGGGTGCCGGCGGTGACGTCCGCGCGACCGGGCAGATTGCCGATCAGGCGCACGCCGGCCTGCTCTCCGTCGAGATCGACGACGATCACGGTGTACGGGACCGGGAACAGCGGGTGCACCTGATGTTCGACGACGGTATGGCTGTACACGGTGCCGGTGTGGGGCGCCGGCCGCCACGACACCTCGGTGCTCGCGCAGTACACGCAGCGCGGCCGCGGCAGGTGGATGCGCCGTCCGCAGTCCTCACAGGTGAGGATCTCGATGCGGCCCTCGGCAGCGGCGGAGAAGAAGCCGGCGCTGCCCCGTTCGGTGACGAGAGGGCGGAGCCGGCCGGTGGTCGCCGCGCTCGCGGCTGCTGCGGCGCTCATGCCGCCACCAGGATCAGTGCCGACGCCGCCGGCGGCGGGGCCGAGGTGACCAGGGAGACCTGTGCACCCTCGACCTGGCTCGTGGAGGTGCCGCGGATCTGCCGCACCCCTTCGACGACGTGGTTCATTCCGTGGATGTATCCCTCGGACATGTGTCCTCCGCTGGTGTTGATCGGTATCGCTCCTCCGAGGTCGATCTGCCCCTCGGCGAGGAAGTCGCCGGTGTCGCCGCGCTTGCAGAACCCGTAGTCCTCGAGCTGGATGAGGGCGGTGATCGAGTAGCAGTCGTAGATCTGGGCGACGTCGATGTCCGCGGGACCGAGACCGGCCCGGCTGTAGAGGGTGTCCTGGCACTCCCGCGACGGCAGGGCGGTGATGTCCTCACGCATGAGCGTCGGGTACATCAGGCCCGGCTGGGGGTGACGGCAGGTCGACATCGCGACCGATCGGATGAGTGCCGGTGTCTGCCGCAGGTCCTGGGCGCGTTCGGCAGTGGTGACGACGACCGCTGCGGCACCGTCGGTCTCGAGGCAGTAGTCGAACAGGCGCAGCGGCGACGACAGCATGCGCGAGTCGAAGTAGTCGTCGAGCGTCATCGTCCGCTCGTACATCTGGGCAGCCGGATTCGCATTGGCACGCTTGCGCGTCACCAATGCGATCTGCGCCAGCTGCTCGGAGGTCAGGCCGGTTTCGGTCATGTAGCGCTGGGCCATGAGCGCGAAGTACTGGCCGGACGACAACAGCCCGTACGGACCGAAGAACTCCTCGAAGGTCTCGTTGCCGCCCACCTCGGGGGTGGCAACCGGTGAGAGACCGAACCGGCGGCCCGAACGGCCGTTGAGCGACCGGAACACGACGACCGTGGTCGCCTGTCCGCTCATGATGGCGGCGACGGCCTGAGCGACCATCGCGGCTGGGCCCGAACCGCCCGGTCCGGCCTCTCCCCAGTAGGTCAGGTGTGGGACACCGAGGCCGTCGGCGAGGGCCGCACACGACACGAGATCCATATCGTTGCGGACGACGCCGTCGACGTCGGCTGGGGTCAGTCCGGCATCCGTGAGGGCCGCCGCGGCGGCCTCGACGGCGAGCGCCGTGACGGAGACACCGGAGTCCTTGGAGAACGCGGTGGTTCCGATTCCTGCGATGGCGCAGGAATCCCTGCGCCAGGTCGGGTCGGTGGACATGTGTGGGTCACCTCTGTGTCGTGCCCGCCGCAGCGGGCGGGGAGTCAATTGGCGGTCAGTCCGCCGTCGGCGGCGATCGCCGCGCCGGTCACGAAGGAGGCGTCGTCGGACAACAGGAAGGCCACCACCGATGCCATCTCCGCCGGGTCCGCCGAACGCCCGAGGGCGGTGTTCTCCACCACCCGGCTGCGCGTCGCCTCGGGCTCGGGGCCCTGCAGCGCCTGCGAGTTCACGCGCAGGCCCGTTCGCACCAGTCCGGGGCACAGGCAGTTCGCCCGGATGTTCCGGTCCGCGTAGCCCATCGCGACCGATCGTGTGAGCTGCAGGACACCCCCCTTGGACGCGTCGTAACCGGGGGTGTTCAGATTCGTGGCCACCAGCGAGGCGACCGAACCGACGGTGACGATCGAACCGCCGCCGGCCGCGAGCAGGTGCGGCAGGGCGGCGCGCAGCGGCAGGAAGGTGCCGGTGAGGTTGACCCGCAGGATGCGTTCCCAATGAGCGAATTCCATCTCGTGGAGCATCGCCGTCCCGTTGATCCCCGCGCACGTCACCACACCGTCGAGACCCCCGAACTCGGTGACCGCGGCAGCCACCGCGTCACCGACCGAGGTCTCGTCGCCGACATCGCATCGCAGCCCCAGTGTCTGCGCACCGGTCTCCGCAACCGAGGCGGACACCGTCTCGGCGGCCTCACCACGAGCATCGGTCACCGCGACCGCCGCGCCCTCGGCGGCCAGTCGCTTCGCGACGGCCTCACCGATGCCGCTTCCCCCGCCGGTCACGAAGATCCGCCGACCTTCGAGTCGGCGCGGCACCCCGGCCGTCTCGGGCCGGATCTCGTTGTCCAGAGCGGTCACAGTCGCACCCCCGCGTCGACCGGCAGTGCCACGCCGGTGATGAATCGCGCTTCGTTCGAGGCGAGGAACAACACGGCGTTGCTCATGTCCTCGGGCGCCACCCAGCCGATACCCATGGGATTGCGGTCCTTGGAACGCTCCCACAGGTCGTCCGGACCCGGGTTCTCGAGATCGGGCCCGAAGATCCGGAAGGTCGCGTCGTTGTGCAGCATCGGGGTCTCCACAGCGCTCGGATTGACCGTGTTGACGCGGATCCCGTGGGGACCGAGTTCGGTGGCCAGAGTCCGCATGAGGCCGACGACACCGCTCTTCGACGCGTTGTAGTGCCCGATGTTGGCCGAGCCGAGCATCGCCTGGATCGAGCTGGTGATGACGATCGATCCGCCACGGCCGGCGCGGATCATCTCCGGCACGACGGCACGGACGGTGTGGAACACGCCGGTGAGGTTGACGTCGAGCATGTCCTGCCATTCGGCATCGCTCAGCTCCCAGGTGGGCCGGAAACCGACGATGCCCGCGTTGGCACAGACGATGTCGATGTGCCCGAAGGTACCGATCGCGTCCGCGACCGCCGCGTCGAGCTGCGACTGGTCCCGGACGTCGGCGACGCGGGACAGGACCCTCCGACCGGTCGCTGCGACGAGCGCCTCGGTCTCCTTCAGATCGTCCCCGGTCGCGAGCGGATACGGCACCGAGTCGATCGACCTGCACACGTCGAGGAGTACGACATCCGCCCCTTCCTCGGCGAGCCGCACGGCGTGCGAGCGTCCCTGGCCGCGGGCCGCACCGGTGATCAGCGCGACCTTTCCTTCAACTCTTCCCATGGGTCTGACTCCTTGTCTGGCGGTGCCTGCCGCGGCACGGCCGGTGTTCACTGGTTGAACAGGCGGCCGAAGCGGGCCTTGAGTTCTTCGAGCGCTTCCGGCGTCATGGCGTCCGTGTTCTGCGGGGCGACCTTGTCGACGGTGGTGACGGCGGAACCGATTCCGGGCAGCACGGCTGCGTTGCGGAACGAGACCGCTTCCTGACCGGCCGGGGTGATCATGTAGTTGGCCAGGACCTGCGCCGCATTCGGATGCACGGCGTCGGCGAGGATCGCGGTGTACATGGGCGCGCCCCACACGAGGTCTCCGAAGGCCGAGTCGACGGGTGCCCCGCTCTGCTGCTCGCTCTTCTGGTCCTGTACGAAGGCGCCGACGGCGATCTCGCCGGACGCGAGAGCCTGCGCCAACGGCAGCGCGCTGGGGTAGATGCGCGGACGCTGCTGTGCCAACTTCTCGAGGAAGCCTTCTCCTCCGACCTGCTCGAGATAGTTGTCGTAGAAGTCCACGTGTGCGGTGGAGGTGGGAAGGACGATTCCGATCCTGCCGTCGGCGAGCGTGGGATCCAGCAGGTCGCTGTAGCTTTCGACGCCGTCCGGATGGCGCTGCGTGTTCCAGCCGAAGGTCAGAACGGACGCGTTCGAGACGAAATAGCCGGTGTCGTCCTTCAAGGTGTCGACGTCGTATTCGCCGGCCGAATCCGTGAAGGCCGGACCGACGGGTTCAGCGAATTCCCCGCTCGCCCCGAGGTTCACGGCCCAGGGCGCACTCGCCTGGGTGACCACGTCGGCGACCCGGTTGCCGGTCTCGGCCTCCGCTCCGATCTTCTGGTGCAGATTCGCGTCGACGTCGCGCACGACGTTCAGGCGGATGCCGTAATCGGCCTCGAAACGCCGGCCGAGTTCGGCGAGCGCGTCCGCGGCGTTCGACGAATAGATCGTGACCTCACCTTCCGCCTTCGCCGCCTCGACGACCTGCTGCCAGGCATCGTCGCCGGCCGGGCCGGTGGATCCGATCGAGTCCGAGGTGATGCGGTCGTCGCTGCCGCTTCCACCGCAGGCCGTGAGAGCCGCTGCGAGTGCGGCTGCGGTCATGGCCGACAGGAAGGCACGCCGGGTGCGGCGTCGGGTGTGACTGGGATTCATGTGGGGCTCCTGGTGGTCGGCCGGTGGGGCCGAGTTTCGTCAGGGGGTGGAGGTGCGGCCGCCGTCGACGGGAATCACAGCGCCGGTGGTGTAGGTCGAGCCCGGGCCGGCGAGATACAGTGCTGCACCGACGATCTCGTCGGGATTGCCGGCGCGCTGGAGCGGCATGCCCTCGAACAGTTCGGTGGCCGAGTCCATGTCCCATGCCTTGCTGATGTCCGTGAGGAAGGCACCGGCCATGATCGTGTTGACCCGCACGGTAGGCCCGTATGCCTGGGCGAAACCCTTCGTCAAGGTGTTCAACCCGGCCTTCGCGGCCGCATACGGCAGATCGGTGGTCATCGGACGCTCGGAGGCGATCGAGCTGATGTTGATGATCGATCCCCCGGAACCGGCGGCCATCCGGGGCCCGACGAGGCTGGTGAGCCGGAAGGCACCCTTGAGGTTGACGGCGATCACCTTGTCGAACAATTCCTCCGACACCTGGTCGAGACTGGGATACAGCGGTGCCATGCCGGCGTTGTTGACCAGGATGTCCAGACGGCCGAACTCGTCGTAGATCCGTTCGACGAGAGGCTCGTGCGCATCCCAGTCACCGACGTGGAAGGCCAGCGGGAGCGCCTGACGGCCGGTGGTCTCGGCCACCTCGGCGGCCAGCTCCTCGCAGCTGCCGACCTTCCGGCTGACGATGACCGTGTCGGCGCCTGCGTTCGCGAACGCGAGAACCATCTCGCGGCCCAGACCGCGGCTACCGCCGGTGACGAGCGCTACCTTCCCTTCGAGAGGGAGTGGATGCGAAGTCATGCTGGCTCCTGTCGATGAGGTCGGCACCCGGACGATGCCGAAAGGGTGGGAAGATGCAGCCGGACACCGGCGTCGCCGGGGCGGCGCCGGAACGGCCCGGTGGGGTCAGACGGAAGATGCGAGCGGAACGAGTGCTTTGCCGGTCGCTGCCCCGTCGAGCATCCCGGCGAAGGCGTCCCACGCACCGGCGATACCGCCGGGGAACTCGGTATGGACGGGGCGGATCCGTCCGCTCCGGAGAAGTGCCGCCATCTCGTCCTCGAACTCCTCGCGCGCGTCCAGGTGGTCGGCCAGCAGGAAGCCTTCCATCCGGGCACGCCGCCAGATCAGTTTGAGGAGATTGCTCGGGCCGGGTACGGGTTCGGCGGAGTTGTAGACGCTGATCATTCCGCACAGGGCGATGCGTGCGTGGTCGGCGAGGACACGGATGGCCGCTTCGAGTTGCTGTCCTCCGACATTGTCGAAATACACGTCGAGAGCTGGAGCCCCGATCTCCTCCATCGCGGTGTGCAACAGATCCTTCGCCGGCCCCTCGTGATGGTCGAATGCCGTGTCCGCACCGAGTTCCCGCGCAAGCGCGACTTTCTCCGGAGATCCTGCACTCGCGATCACCACCGCACCGCGTTGCTTGGCGAGTTGAACGGCAACGGATCCGACCGCACCGGCCGCAGACGACACGAACACGACGTCGCCGTTGCGGACCTGCGCGATCCGGTCGATCCCCACCCAGGCCGTCATTCCCGGGATGCCGAGGACACTCAGATGACATGCCGCGGGGAGATCGTCGTGACGGAGCCGGCGGCAGTCGGCCACGTCGACGAGACTTTCCGTGCGCCAACCGTACTCGTGGAGCACGAGCGAGCCGATCGGTAGCTCCGATCGATCGGACCAGGACACGACTCCGACCGTCGGGGCAAGCATGGGCGCACCGAGCTCGTAGGGTTCTGCGTAGGACGCTCCGCCACCCATTCGGCCGCGCATGTAGGGCTCGACGGACATGACGAGATTCCGGACGCGGACTTGCCCGCGAGCAGGCTCGACGGGAGTCGTCTCGACCAGTTCGACGTCGGTGTCGAGGGGGCGGCCGCTCGGGCGCGCACGGAGGATCCACTCGCGTCGGACGAGTTCGGTGTCGACGGTGTCGGTCACAGCGATGCCCGTTCTCTTCGTGATGCGGACGGTAGCGCGGTCATCTCGCGAGCCCGGCCGTGACCTGCTCGACGAGATCGCGGCGCACGAGCTTGCCGGTGGGAGTACGGGGCAGATCGTCGACGAACACGACGTCGTCGGGGGTCCTCGAGCCGCGCAGACGTTCACGGCACCACGTGCGGATCTCGTCGGCGTCGTCGTGGTCGTCGACGGCCGGGATGATCACTGCACAGATCCGTTCACCCCATTCGTCGTCGGGGGTACCGATCACGGCCACCTCACGCACCTGCGGGTGGCGTGCCAGCACATCCTCGATCTCGGCCGGCGCGATGTTTTCCCCGCCTCGGATGATCGTGTCGTCCGCGCGACCACCGATGTAGAGATAGCCGTCCTCGATCCGGGCACGGTCCCTGGTCGGGAACCAACCCTCCGCGTCCAGAACCGAACCGCTACCCATGTACTCGCCACTGACCTGCGCCCCGCGCACCCACAGCAAACCCGTCTGCCCGTCGGACAGCACACGTTCACCGTCCTCGGATCGGATCTGCGCTTCGATGCCGGGCACGATTCGACCGGTCGAGGAGAGCCGTCCTCGCAGTTCGGGTTTCGCGAATGCCTCCCGATGATCTTCGGGCCCGAGAACCGCGATCGTCGAACTGGTCTCCGTCAACCCGTACGCGTTGACGAATCCGGTGTCCCCGAACGCTGCGAGAGCACGCTCGAGGACCGGCTGGGGCATCCGCGCGCCTCCGTAGGCGAGCGACTCGAGCGTCGGGACCTCGGCCGGCAGACCGCCGAGGTGGTCGACGATGCGGGCGAGCATCGTGGGCACCACCATCGCGCTGGTGACGCCCTCGGTGCGGACGAGGTCGAGCCAGCCTTGCGGCGTGAAGTCGGGCAGGTACACCATGCGGCGACCCGAGTAGACGTTGCTCAGAACGGCACCGAGCCCTGCGATGTGATAGGGAGGCGTGCTGACCAGGGTTGCCTGTTCCTCTGCTGCGGAACCGAATTCGACGGTGTTGATGAGATAGGACAGCAGGTTCCGATGTCGGAGCAACACCCCTTTCGGAGCCGAGGTGGTCCCGGAGGTGAACAGCACGATGGCGGTTCCCCCGTCTTCCGATCGGTCGCCCTCCAGAGGTGACGTACCCTCCGCGAGGCCGAAGAATTCGCTGGTCGAGACGATTCGGTGCGCGCACCCGTCGAGCTTGCCGACATACTCGGCATCCGCCACGACGATCGGTTCGTCCAGCCTGTCGATCAGTTCGAGCAGCTGCGTGGCCGGAAGCCGGTAGTTCAAGGGCGCCAGAGGAATACCGGCGCGCCCGGCGGCGAACATGAGCACGGGAAGGACCGGACCGTTCACGCCCACGAAGACGACATGCCGGGCCCCGAGCTCGCCGAGCAATCCTGCACCGCGCGAAGCGAGTTCATCGAGTCGGCGATAGGTGACGCCGTTCGCACGAGGACCCATCGCGATCCGATCGGGGGTGGCGGCGGACGCCATGTCGAGGACCATCCCGATACCCATATGACCACCTGTCTTCAGAAGCCTTGCCGTACGAGAGAAGAGACGAATCGACCGGCGCTCGCGGTCACCGGGCCCGAACCCTCGGCCGCGAGACCGTGTGATGCACACCATAGCAATTATGCGAATATTTGTGAAGGTATCGACCGGAATTTTCTGTCAGCCTTCTCACCAGCCGAAATACACGACACGCCGACCCCGACGCGGCCCCGCAGACCCACATCGAGGTGCATGGCATACTTGGCGCCACAACTGAACAGCCACCGAACCGCGGCGGGAGAGTCCCGCGCACAGCGGGCGCCGAAGGAGCAACCTCCCCGGGAATCTCTCAGGCCCCCGAGACCGCCACGGCGAGGCTCCTCTGGAAAGCAACTCTTCCGGGTTCACCGAAGGTGTAAGCGGATCACGTCCGCGAAAGCTCTCAGGTCCGATGACAGAGCGGGGAACGACAACACCCGCCGGTGCTCACTTCGTGCACCCTGGACCCGAGGTAGACGTGTGACCGTTTCCCTGGGCGCGCCCCTGCGTGCCGATGATGCTCTGTCCGAGCCGAGTAGCCCGGTTCTTCCCCTCTCCCCCGCCCCGGAATCGCCGCCGCACACGAACCGGCGACTCGGAATCGCCGCGATCGTGTTGTCCGCAACCGCGATGGGCGCCGCAGGATTGTTCGGCCGCAAGGCCACTCCCGACGGCGCGGTCCTCGGCGAGGCACTGACACTCGGACGGATGGTGGTCGGAGCGGTCGGCATGCTCGTTCTGATCGCACTGTCACGCCGTCTCGGGCAACTGCGCCGGATCCGCCTGTCCTGGTCGGTCGTCGGTGGAGGTTTTTTCCTCGGACTTTCTCTGGCCACCTATCTGTCCGCCACGGTCCTGACAGATCTGTCCCGGGCAGTGGTGTTGCACTATCTCGGTCCCGTCGTCGCGATCGTTCTCGCCCGGACCGTCCTCAAAGAATCGATCACTCGCTTCGATGCGCTGTCCGTCGGAACAGCTTTCGCAGGAATGCTTCTCGCTGCCGGCCTCGTCGGGGGCAACCGCTCCGGCGGTGAACACGAGACGCTGGGCACCGTACTCGGCGCAGCCTCGGGTCTCTTCTACGGCGCGGCCCTGCTGTGCTACCGCTATCGCACCGACATGCCGTCCGACGTCCGGTCCCTGTGGAACTTCGTCTTCGGTGCCGTCGCGGCGGGGGCGATGGTCGCACTGACCCGGCCCGACATGTCGGGGATGACCGTGACGCACTGGCTGTGGGCCGGTGGGTTCTTCGTCGTCTGTGGCCTGTTCGCGCTGGGACTGCTCGTGGTGGCGGGCAAGCATCTACGCGCCGCAGAACTGTCGGGCCTGTCCTATCTCGAGGTCGTGGTCGCACTGATGATCGGGACGGTCGCGTTCGGAGAGTCCGTGACGATGCTCGCTGCGGCGGGCGCCGGTCTCATCGTGGTGGCGATGGCGCTGCCGATGCTCGGACGCCGATGACGATGACGAGGGTGCACCGACGGGCGTACCCTCCCCCTCGACTCCGTTCCGCTACTGCTGTTGCTGCGGCGGTTCGGCCGGCTCCTCGGATGCGTCGTTCGCCATCCAGCGCTGCGCCGGCGGCGGGGTGGGCAGCGCCGACTGCCCCTGACCGGCAGCACCCTGAGCACCCTCTGGGGCAAGACCCGTCCGGACCGCGGGATCGACCGGCTTGCGCGCGACCGCTTCGGCTTCGGCGACGGCCTGTGCGACCTCCGGGTCGCGCTTGGTCGCGAACCAATCCTCGACCTCGGCGCTGTCGTCCTCGGGTCGCTGCAATGCCTCGTCGACCGGGCTCGGTTCGAACCTGAAGACACCGTCCTCGCCGGGCGCCCCCAGACTCCGCGCGAATCCCTTGAGTGCATCGCCGAAATCGCTCGGCACGACCCACATCTTGTTGGCGTCGCCCTGCGCCATCTGGGGCAGGGTCTGCAAGTACTGATAGGCGAGCAGTTCCGGCGTGGGCTTTCCGGCCTTGATCGCCGCGAAGACCTTCTCGATGGACTTCGCTTCGCCCTGGGCCTCGAGGTAGCGCGCGGCCCGGTCACCTTGCGCCCGGAGGATTCGCGACTGCCTGTCGGCTTCGGCCTCGAGGATCGCGGCCTGCTTGGCACCCTCGGCCGAGAGGATCCGTGACTGCTTGTCGCCTTCGGCGGTCTTGATCGCCGACTCCCGGTGGCCCTCCGCCGTGAGGATCATCGCGCGCTTCTCACGGTCCGCCTTCATCTGCTTCTCCATCGACTCCTGGATCGACGGCGGCGGATCGATGCTCTTGAGCTCGACTCGGGCCACCCGCAGACCCCATCGGCCGGTGGCCTCGTCGAGCACCCCGCGGAGCTGCCCGTTGATCGAGTCACGAGAGGTGAGGGTCTCTTCGAGGGTCATTCCGCCGACGACGTTGCGCAGAGTGGTGACGGTGAGTTGCTCGACCGCAGCGATGTAGTTACTGATTTCGTAGACGGCCGCCTGCGGGTTGGTGACCTGGAAGTACACCACCGTGTCGATGCTCAGCGTGAGGTTGTCCTGCGTGATGACCGGCTGAGGCGGGAACGAGACGACCCGCTCGCGCAGGTCGACCTTGGCTCGGATCCGGTCGACGAACGGGACCAGGAACGTGAGCTGACCCGATGCCGTCCGGTAGTACCGCCCGAGACGTTCGATCACCGCGGCTTCCGCCTGCGGCACCAGTGACACCGATTTCGCGACGACCACCACGACGAGTGCCACCACCACGGCGAGCACGATCAATGCTTCCATCCTCAGACACCCTTCCACACGACGGCGGTCGCGCCGTCGATCTGCATCACCGTCACGGTCGTGCCAGGCTCGTACACCTCGGTGGTGTCCAGCGGCCTGGCGGTCCACACGTCGCCGTCGATCTTCACGCGGCCGGAATGCTCACCCACCTGCTCGAGAACGAGTGCACGTTTGCCCGGCAGAGCCTCGATTCCGGTCGGCAGGGCCGGCGGCTGCGAATACCGGCGTCGCAGGATCGGCCGTACCCCGAGGAGCAACACCGCCGACGTCACCGCGAAGATCACCGCGTCTATCCAGACCGGCAGATCGGTCGCCGCAGAGACACCACCGGTGACCAGCGCAGCTCCGCCGAGCATCAACAGCGCGAAATCGCCCGTGAGGGCCTCTCCCGCGGCCAACGCCACTCCGGCGATCAACCAAATCAATGCGGCCACGGTCACCATCGAACCACAATTCGGACATCGGGGCAGAAGGCCTGGTGGACGCGGTGTACACGGCGAAAGGTCGGAAGTGGTCGGCCACTTTTCCAGGTGGGGAGGGTCGGGCACGTTCCTCGACGAGGGCAAAGTTCTGGATATATCCACTTTCCGTAACGTCCGGACTCAGACCCCCGCGACATAAGTGGAGTTGGGCAGAGCACATTCTTTTGCGTATGTGAGATCGGTGATACCGTCCTCGAACTATGGGTATCACCCCCGTGCGTTCGCTCCTCGTGGGAGCACTGATCGGCCAGAGCGCCGACACCGACCCGACCGACACCGCGATCCTCGCCGCGACGATCCGCTGCCTGAGCCATCACGGGCTCGAACGGACCACGGTGTCCGATGTCGCCGCGGAGGCCGGCGTGGGCCGGGCCACGGTCTTCCGGCGCTTCGACACCAAGGAAGAACTCCTCAGCCGCGCGTTCGCATGGGAGCTCGAACGCCTCGTGGAGCGATTCCACGCTGCCATCGACTCCATCGAGGATCCCTACGAACGCGCTGTCGAGTGGATCGTCGAAGCGGTCCGCACCGTCCGGAACCATCCGGTCGCCCGGCGATTCGTCGACGACGGAGCCGCGCTGCCCGTACTCCACGACCCCCAGATCACGACCATGCTGCTCACGTCCGTCCAGCACGAACTCGATCTCACCGCACAACGGGCCGGGATCGACTTCGACACCGTCACCGCCGCGGAGATCGTCTCGCGATTCTTCGCCAGCGTCTGGCTCGCCCCCGATCTGGGAGGAGCCACGGCCGGTGACGACGGTGTGCGCCGGATCGCCCGGACCATGTTGTCCTTCCTGATCGTGCCGCCCACACCCGCTGCCGACGACTGACAACGCTACCGCCACAGCCATCGAGTCCGAGGAGCCCAGAAATGGAAGACACTCCCGCACTACATGTTCCCGTCGACCTCACCGAAGACGTCCCCGTCGCCGACCGCACCTTCGCCCGATTGCTCGCCGATCGCCGTATCTGGCCGATGTTCCTGTTCCGGGCGTTGTCACTACAGGGCACCCATCCCACCGTGATGGTTGCGCTCGAACAGCATTCGAAGTCCTTCACCGAACCGTCGGTACGCGCGGAGAACACCCTCGCCTACACCTATCGGATCTACTTCGGCGACGACGTCGCCGAGTCGGCGCGCGAACTGCGAGAGATGCACCGCCCCATCACGGGTCAGGACTACGAGGGACGCAGATACCACGCGTGGAACCGCGACGTGTGGACCTGGGTCCACCTCACCACGATCGAGTCGCTCATCTATGCGATCGAGACCTGCTTCGGCCCGCAACCCGGGACCGAGGTGGAAGCCTTCTACCAGGAGAGCCGACGACTCGGCGTCCTGTTCGGCGTCCGTGAGCAGGACATGCCCACCGACGTCGCGGGCCTTCGCGCCTACGTCGAGGACGGCGTCGCCGAGAAACTCGCCATGTCACCCGGAACCCGGCGGATGCAGCGACTCGTCGACGAGCAGGATGTGATCGCGACGCTCGAACCGGCACTCGCGGCACTCCCCCGCCCGCTTCCCGCCCTGCTGGAACGCCTGACCGCCAGGCCGGTGAAGACGCTGATGTTCGGCGCCTTCCCCGAGCCCGTGCGGCAGATCTGGGGCGTGCAGTGGAGCACGGCCCGCGAACGGGAGTTCCGCGCGATCCTCGCATTCATGCGCGTCGGCTCGCGGCTGGTTCCCGAGCGTCTACGCATGATCCCGGAAGCCCGTGCGGCGCTAGGGGTCTGACCCACCGATCGCCGCACCCGCGTCGACTCGACGCGGACGCGAGCCGATGCTGCGGTTGTCGGCCGTCCTTGCAGTACCGACTCCGGTATCGGGTTGTATCCGTGCCGGTCTCTCCCAGTACCCATCGATTCATGTCAGTTCATCAGGGGGCTCGATGAAGACCTCGCGACCCGCGGACGCAGACGTCCGGGGCGAGCGGCCGTTCGGGGGTGCCGTCGTCACACGCACCGCCGACTCCACACGCACATTCGGACGCACGCTCCGTCTCGCGTTCCGGTCCACCGCGTATCTGATCGTCGACATCGCACGCGGTCGCTTCCCGGTGCGAGAGGCGGTCGTTCAGGGATGGTTCTTCATCTCCGTCTCGGCCGTGCCCGCCGTTCTGGTCGCCCTGCCACTGGGTGTGGTCATCGCCGTCCAGGTGGGCAGCATGACCGACAACGTGGGCGCCAACTCGATGGCCGGTGCGGTGGGCGGCATGGGAGTGATGCAGCAGATCGCGCCCCTGGCCGCGGCCCTGCTCATCGGCGGCGCCGGTGGATCGGCCATCTCCGCCGACCTCGCCTCACGCACCATCCGGGAGGAGATCGACGCGCTGCGCACCCTGGGCATCGATCCCCAGCGCAGGCTGGTCTCCCCCCGCATCCTCGCGATGGTCGTCGTCGCCCCCATGCTGTCGGTGCTGATCATCCTCATGAGCATCCTCGCGAGTTTCGCGGTGGCCTCGCTCGGCCAGGGGGTGGCTCCCGGCTCGTACTGGCTGTCCTTCGGCAGCTTCGCCTCGACCACCGACCTGATCGTGTGCCTGTTCAAGGCAGCGGTCTTCGGCTATGTGGTAGCGGTCATCTCCAGCCAGCGCGGACTCGAGGCCAAGGGCGGCCCGAAGGGCGTCGCGGACAGCGTCAACGCCGCCGTGGTGCTCAGCATCATCGCCTGCATGATCGTCAACCTCTTCATCACCCAGGTGGTCCTGATGTTCGTGCCCATGAGGTTCCTCTGATGAGCACCTCGCGCAACGCATCCGTTGCCACGCCGTCGCCCTACCTTCCCCGCGGTCTGCGGTGGACGCGCCACGCCGGCCGGGCGTGGAATCCCATCGAATCCCTCGGCCTCCACCTGCACTTCGTCGTCATCGCGTTCCGCGGTATCGGACACGCGATGCGCCGCAACCGGCGACAGACCGTCGCCATCTTCACCGATCTGACGTGGGGCAACGGCCGCGCGGTCATCGTCGGCGGAGGTGTCGCGCCGGTACTGGCCATCCTGGGCATCGTCGCGGGGGCGATGGTCGGACTCGTCGGCTTCTCCGCACTGGACATGCTGGGGATGGGACCGCTGACCGGGGCCATGTCGGCCCTGGCGAATCCACGCGAACTCGCCCCGTTGATCGCGGCGATCGGCTTCGCCGCCCAGGCCGGTTGCCGCATCACCGCGGAGGTCGGCGCGATGCGGATCTCCGAGGAGATCGACGCGCTCGAGGCGCAGGCGATCGACTCGATCCCCTATGTCGTGTCCACCCGGCTCATCGCCGCCGTCGGCGCCGTCGTTCCGTCCTACCTGATCGCGCTCGCCCTCGGATTCGTGGCCACCGGTGCGACCGTCACCGTGGTGCAGGGTCAGGGTTCGGGCGCCTACGAGCACTACTTCCACATGTTCACCGAACCGATCGATCTCATCTACTCGCTGATCAAAGTGATCGTGTTCGTCCTGGTCGTGACGCTCGTACACGCCTACCAGGGCTATCACGCCAGCGGAGGTCCCGAAGGGGTCGGGATCGCCTCGGGCAGAGCCATCCGGGCGAGCCTCGTACTGATCGTGACCACCGACATGGCGCTCACGCTCGTCATGTGGGGCCTCGACGCGACGATCAGCTTCTCGGGGTGAGGAATCAGTGAGCGCAACACAGTATTCGGGCTTCGGACCCAGCCGCCGCGGATTGCGGATCCGCGGGCTCGCCGTCGTGGTCGCCGCCGCACTCGTCGGCACCGCCGCGTGGTGGACGTCGCAACCCGACCGGTCCGGTCAGGTTCAGTTCTCCGTCACCGCGTCGAATCTCGGCGACGGGGTCTCCACCGACACCGCCGTGCGCCTGCGGGGCATGTCGATCGGATCGGTCGTCGAGGTCGAACCACAGGGCCCGCAACAGCAGATCGTGACCCTCGGCGTCGACGAGAACCACGTCGACGAATTGTCGACGGCGATGCACACACGCTTCGTCTCGTCGAACATATTCGGTTCCACCGCACTGGAACTCATCCCGATGCCGGGTGGACAACCGATCGAACCGGGCAGCACCCTCGCCCTCGGCGACGTCGGGGACTACACCGTCACCACCGTGCTGCGCGATTCGGGCCGGCTCCTGCTCGACGTGGTGACCCCGCAACTGTCGGACTCGATCGACAGCGCCGCCGAACTGACCCAGCAGATGGCACCGCTACTCGCCTCCTCGCTACTCGTCATGCGGAACGTCGCCCGCACCCAGAACGAACCTCTCAGCGAACTGCTGCCGAAGTTCGCGGATGTCTCCGAGGGGATCGCGGTGTTCACCCCGTCGGCCCTGAACACCCTGTCGGCGATCGCGTCCGTCGAGGAACTCGAGGACGACTTCCGCACCCAGCAGGCGAGCGAGACGATCACCGAGGTCTCGCATCTCGTCCTGTCGCTCTCGGGTGAGATCGTCGGTGCGCTCGGCCCGACCTCGGATGCCGTCGACATGCTCCTCGACATCCTGATCCCGATGAACCAGAGCCTCCGCGGAGTCACCCCCGACCAGGTCGACCGGCTCGTCGACGGCGCCGACGGCGCCCTGCAGCACCGAGGTGATCAGGTGGTCCTCGGAGTGGACGTGCTCGTCGACACCGTTCCGGCCTTCCGGGTCCCGCTCGAGACCACCGGAGGCATCCGATGAGAACTCCACGCCAGGCAGCCGTCCGGCTCGCACTGCTCGCCGGCCTCGTCGCCCTGATCATCGTGCTGATCGTGCAGGCGATCGAACGCCCGGTCGGCGGATCGACCCTCGCCTACAAGGCCCAGTTCGGGGACGTCTTCGGCCTGAAGGAGAACGCCGACGTGCGTCTGCGGGGTGTCCAGGTCGGCAAGATCACCGGCATCTCGGTGTCGGACGACCACCGGGCGATCGTGGACTTCACGGTGCTCGACGAGTACCGGCTGCGCGAATCCGACCGACTCCTGGTCAAATTCCAGAATCTGACCGGTCAGCGCTATCTGGAACTTCAGCGCGGCCAGGACGACAGCCCGGATCTCGACCCGGCGGAGCCGGTCGTGAACACCGTCGACTCGTTCGACATCACCACAGTGTTCAACGGACTCAAACCGCTTCTGCGCGAAGCGGACCCGGCCGTCTACAACCGGCTGGCCACCAATGTGGCAGCGTTGATCGAAGGCAGCGAGTCCAGCCCGACCCCGGTGATGCGCGACATCGCCGAACTCGCGAGCTACGCCGAGGATCGCAGCGCGCTGATGAGCACCCTCCTCGACAACTTCACCGCCCTCGACGAACAGCTCGAAGGACGGTCCGAGAACCTCGAGAACATCCTCGAGGTCTTCCACTCGATCTTCACACCGTTGGTGAGCCGCATGACCGAGTTCCTGTCCCTGACCGAACTCGGTGCACTCGAGATGGCGGAGATCGACCGCACCGTGAATCTGCTCTCCCAGCTCGGTCTCGGCGCTCCCGCCGACCACGCCGGCTTCCTCGAGCGCAACGACGACTTCATCGTCCGCGTGGACGAGGTGATCCCGGATCCGGGAACGGCCATCGACACCCTGTCCGTGCTGCCGGGAATCTTCGAGGGCATCAACTCCCTGGTACCGCGCGTGGACGAGTCCCGGCAGTGCAGCAACGGCGCGGTGCAGTTACCGATCGAGGCCGACATGCTGCTCCAGGGCCGTCCCGTGACCATCTGCAACGGAGGTGCCTGATGCGCACCCGCCTGTTCGGACGATTCGACTTCGGTTCGGAGGACTCCGATCCCCGCACCCAGATGTGGTGGGCGCTGTCGGGTCTGCTCGTCCTCGCGCTCGTCGCGGGCCTCGTCCTCGTGCTCTATCTGCGACCCGTCGGTTCGACGACCTACCACCTCGAACTGCCGGAGTCGGCGGGACTTGCCGCCGGCGACGACGTGCGCATCGCGGGTGTGCCGGTCGGCTCGGTCACCGGGCTGCGCCTTGCCGACGACCACGTCGACGTCGAGTTCACCGTGGACTCCGAGCATTTCGTCGGCGACCAGACCTCGGTGTCGGTGCGGATGCTCACGCCCGTCGGCGGACTGTATCTCGCGGTGCACCCGGCGGGCCGGCAACCGCTCACCGAGCCGGTCCCCCGGAATCGTGCGGCGCTGCCGTTCCTGGTGAACGACATGTTCGAGGAGGCCACGGAGGTGGTGCAGGAACTCGATACCGAGGCACTGCGCACCTCCCTGGACAAGACCGCCGCACTGCTCGGCGAATCCCCTGATGCGGTACGGATCACGGTCACCGATCTCGAAGCGGTCATGGACGTCATCGCGAATCAGAAGGACCAGATCGAGAGTCTGCTCGAACTGTCCAACGAGTACCTGCGCACCGCGAACGACAACAAGGAACTCACGCTCGAGATCATCCGGGGCTATGCGATCCTCGGCCCGAAGATCGTCGAGGCCCATCAGGACGTGAAGATCTTCGCCGACGGGCTCTCCGGGCTCGCAGGGCTACTGTTCGACTTCCTCAGCGGCCCGTACCAGGAGAAGGTCGAACCGATCATCCCGCACCTCGTCGAGGCCGCCGACAGCAGTGCGGAACTGTCGGCCTCCGTCGAGGCCATGACGAATTCTCTCCGTGCCACGCTCACGGGACTCGCGGCCGTCGCCGGTCCCGAAGGCCAGGCCCTTGTGGACCAGAGCGGACTGACGGTCCAGCGACCCGAGGTCTGTCTCCCGATGCCGGGAACACGGTGCTGACGTGCGAATACCGACGACGAATACACGACGACTCGTTCCTGCGGTGACGGTCGTGGCGCTGGCCGTGGCCGGCGCGACCGCCTTCGCCGCGACCTCCCGGGAGGACACCTCGATCTGCGCTTACTTCGAGGACTCCTACGGTCTCTATCCCGGTTCCCCGGTCACCATCCGCGGGATCTCCGTCGGGACCGTGGACCGGATCGAACCCGACGGTGCGCGCGTGCGCGTCGACATGACCGTCGGTGACCGTGAACTTCCTGCCGAGACCGGCGCGGTGATCACCAACGCGTCCATTCTCACCGATCGCCGCCTCGAACTCGTCGACGCCGATCCCCGCCCGGGGCCGGGCCTGGCGTCGGAGACATGCATCGATACGGCACACACCCGCACCCCGGTCAGCGTGTCGGAGGCCCTCGGTTCGTTCTCGGAGCTCGTACGGCAGATGACCGAGCGTGGGCCGGACGGGACGGCACCGCTCGAATCCGCTCTGAAGGACGCCGGACGCGAGTTCGAGGACCTGGGACCGACACTGAATCGTGAACTGCGCGACCTTGCGGAACTGCTCTCCTCCCCCGACAACTTCATGGACCAACTGGGGCAGATCCTCGACAACTCGGCCGAGATGACGACCCTGCTCACCGAGGACTGGGACAACGTCAAGTCCACCATCCGGACGTTCGCCCCGGGTCTGGCCGGCATCGAACAGATGCTCGTCGTGGCGAAGATCCTCGTCGAGAAGCTGTCGCTGGCCGTGGGGCCGCTCGACCGGCTGTTCAACGAGCACTTCCCGTACCTGATGAACGCCCTGAACTCGACGCTGCCCACGCTGACGATGCTGCGCACCCAGGCCGAGAGCTCGAGCGAGCTCCTCGCCACCATTCCGGGCACGATCACGATGCTCGAGACGATGGTGCAGACCCGTCCCGGGTCGGTCGCGGCCGAACTCCGTCCACCCCGAGCCGAGGTGCCGACCCCCGACGCCGCGTCGACCTGTACGGCACTCGAACAGATCGCACCGGACAGCTGCACCGTGGTGTCCTCCCGCTCGGTGTCGGTGCCCTTGCCGCAGCTCGTCCTGTCGACGATCGGAGCAACGCCGTGACCCGTTCGTTCACCCGTGCCCCGAACACCGGCCGGCCCGGCCACCGCCGGATGGTCGGCGCGGTTCTCGCTGCCCTGGTGGTGTTGTCCGGATGCAGCTTCGACCCCAGCGACCACGCGCTGCCCGGGTCCGGGGTGCGCGGACCGACCTACGGGCTGAATCTCGAATTCGAATCGTTGCTGAGTCTGCCGGCCGGGGCGGACGTCCGCTCCGAAGGTATCTCCGTCGGCACCCTACGGGCGATCGGTCTCGAGCCGCACAGCGCCGTCGCCCGGATCGACGTGCGCGAGTCGGTGGTCGTGCCGGCCGGCACCCGTGCCGAACTGCGGCAGAACACCGTGCTGGGCGACATCTACATCGCTCTGCTGCCGCCCGAGGACGGCAACGGCGCGCCGTTGCAGGACGGTGACACCATCCCGCTGCAGGACACGGACCCGGGTCCGCAGATCGAGGACATGCTCGAGCGGATGGCGATGTTCGTCAACGGGGGAAGCCTGACCCGCCTGCAGGATTCGATCGGTCGACTGAACGAAGTGCTGCCCGAGGACTCGCAGGAGACCCGCGAACTGTCTGCGGTCATCTCCACCGATCTGAGCGAAGCCGCGGCGAACATCGACCAGATCGATCGCATCGTCGTCGCGACGGAGGACCTGTCCGAGCGTCTCGACGCCGCCCGTGACGAGGTGGGGTTCCTGTTCTCCGACACCGCACGTCGGCGACTCGACCGGGTGCCCTTCTTCATGGAGGCCGTGCTCAACATCGTCATCGACGTGAACACCATGGTCACCGGGCTGGAGTGGCTGATCCCCCGCCTTCCGCACATCAACGACAATCTCGAACTTCTCACGCCGCTGCTGCGCGAACCGTCGCCGAGCGCCACAGAGCTGCGCGGCAACGCCGCAGAACTCGTGGAGCTCGTCGACGAGAAACTCGTCCCCTTCCTTCTCGAACCCGGCATCGACCTCCGTGAGGTGACCATCGCCGGCAACGAGGGGAGTCCGGCGGCCGACGGACTGGTTCTCCTGCGCATGATCGGAGCTATCCCGTGACCCGAATTCCGGCCTGGATGTCCGCACTCGCCCTGGGCCTCGTGATGATCCTGGGCACCTGGTATCTCGTCGTCGGTGTGCTGCAGATCGACCCGACCCAGCGCCGCGCCCACGCGGTGGTGGACATGCGCGATGCGGCCGGACTCCGCGCCGGATCGAGCGTCGTCTATCGCGGGGTGGACATCGGACGGGTCGACGGCATGGAGAATCTCGACGGTTTCGTTCGCATGGACATCTCCTACGAAGCCGACCACCGCATCCCCGTGGACAGCACCATGCGCGTCGAGAACCTGTCGTCGCTGGGCGAACCGGTCTTCTCGTTCCTCCCCACCTCCACCCAGGGGCCCTATCTGGAGGACGGTGCGCACCTGACCGAGATCGTCGAGTTGCCCACCTCGGTGCCCGATCTCCTTGCGAGCACGTCGGAGCTGCTCGAACAAACCGACGCGGAGTCGCTGAACGAACTCGTCGCGACGTTCACCGAATCGGTTGCGGGTCTCGAGGAGAGCATGCCCGCGGCAGGTCGCGGCGCCGAGCTCCTGCTGTCGACGCTGACCCGACACGAGGGGTCGCTGGAAACCGTGTTGAGCGACCTCATGTGGATGATGGGCGATGTGGACTGGATGCGGCCCGCGATGGTCGCCGCACCTCCCATGCTCGACCAGTTCGGTGAGACCCTCGGTGTCTCGTACGAGTATCTGTTCGAGGGGTCCTCGGTGCTGAAGGGCGAGGAGATCCTCGGCTCGTGGCGCGAGGAGGAGATCGAACTCGCCGACTTCCTCAGGCGGTTCGCACCCGAGCTCGGCGCGATCGGCGTCGCGTTGCGTCCCGTCACCCAGGCCACCGGTTCCGTGGTGGGTCGGATGGATCTCGGTACCCTGCTCGAACAGGCCATCGCGACCATGCCGGGCGACAGCGTCCGGTTCACCGTGAACGTGCCCCGATGAAGAAGGAAGACAGCGTCATGTCGAACACCGGCCCGATATCGAACACCGAAGTCACCGAGCAGGATCCGGCCGCCTCCGCTGCAACCGCCGCGGAGACGGGAAGTCGCCGCCCGTGGTGGTCGTCGGTCCGCACCCTCGTGGTCGTCACGGTGCTCGCCGTCGTCGCCGCGGTGACCTTCGGCGTGCTGTGGGCGACCGACGACTCGTCCGAGCAGCTGCAGGCCCTGCAGAGCCGGCTCGACACCGAGGCCGAGGCGGAGGCCGTCGCCTCCGAGTACGCGTCGAGCGTGTCCGAAGTCGACCATCGCGATCTCGACGGATGGCGTGACGCACTGACCAACGGTGTCAGCGAACAGCTCGAACCGAAGCTCGAGGGGGCGGTCGACGTCGTGGCACCGTGGCTGACCCAGATGGAGTACACCGCGACGGCACGCCTGCTCGCCGCGGAGGTGGCACGTCACGACGGCGACACCTTCGTCGTCCAGGTCTTCGTCGACATGGTGTCGCGGAGCAAGCAGACCCCCGACGGAGTGGCCGCGACCGCGACCTACACGGTGACGATGGACCGTGCCTCGGACTGGACGATCACCGACGTCGGTGGAGTGGGCGCGGGACTGCCCGGGGCCGGCGAGGCGGAGCCCGCTCCCGAGACCGGAGAGCGTTGACCCGCGGTCTGCCACGAGAGGACGGTCAGGCCCCGTCGGGTTCGGTGACGAAGTCGACGAGGCGCTCGACCGCTCCGATCAGGTGCGATTCGAGATCCCGGAACGAGTTCACGGCGTTGTAGACGCGGCGCCAGCCGTCCTGCGGTGTTCCCCAGCCCAGTTCACGGCAGACCCCCGTCTTCCAGTCCTCACCGCGCGGAATCGTCGGCCACGCGCCGATGCCGACGGCGCGCGGTTTCACCGCCTCCCAGACGTCGATGTAGGGGTGACCGGTGACCATCACGTACGGGCCGAGATTCGCCGTGAGCCGTTCCTCCTTGGATCCGCTCACGAGATGGTCCGCGAGAACGCCCACGCGCCGACCCGGGCCGGGGCGGAACTCTGCGAGGCGGGCACCGAGATTGTCGAGGCCCTCGAGCTGTTCGACGACCACTCCCTCGACACGCAGGTCGTGCCCCCACACCCGCTCGACGAGGGCGGCGTCGTGCACACCTTCGACCCAGATCCGGCTGCCGCGCGCCACGCGCGCCCGCACACCGTCGACACGGGTCGATCCCGAGGCCGACCGGGTCGGCTGCGCTGCAGGACGGGCCTTCGGCCTGACGAGGGTGACGGCCTTCCCGTCGACGAGGAAGGCAGCCGGGCGCATCGCGAACAGCCGGGTGCGTCCCTGGGCGTCCTCGAGGCGGACGAAGTCGCCGTCGTAGGTCTTCTCCATGCCCACGATCGCGCCGCACCAACCGGATGCGGCGTCCTCGACGACGACGCCGCGCTCCGCTGCGAGTTCGGGAACGGCCTTCTTCTTCGTGCGGGCGTGACCGGCATAGATGTCACCGCCGTATATGTCGCGTGGGCTCACGCCAGTCGACCCTAGGACATCCCGCCCGGTGGGCGGCGCTCCCACGCCGGGTCGTGCCCGCGAGTGCACCGTATGCTTTCCGGGTGAGTTCCCCGAGCCTGACGCTGACCGTGTGGGCGGGGTCGTGGCTGTCCGGTCACGCCTCCCCCGACGACGTGATCGACGCGCTGCACGAGTGGGCGCCGATGCATCTCGTCGGGGCCCAGGACGCCGCGACCGCGTCCGCGACCGGGCTTCCCGAACGGGGCACCGTCGACGGTGCAGCCCTGTTGCTGACGCTGGTACGCCGCATCGATACCACCGCCGGTGCGGGACTGCACCTGGTCCTTCCGGCCGCGGGAGACGTCCGCGCGCTGCCGGCGGGGACCGCGTTCGCCTCGGCAGCACTCGCAGCGGGTGAGGCTGTCGTCCTGGGTGTGCCGGGCACACCGGGATTCGGCCTGGTGCCCACGGTCGAGGGGCCGGACGTCCTGCGATGGACCGTCTTCGCACTCGCCTCGGTGCCCGAACCCGTCGTCGACGGGGGTCTCGGTGCAGCCGAGTTCGCGATCCGGGAGGCGGTGCGAGAGGCCGCCTCCGCCCTGAACGGCATCCCCACTGTCGGAACCGACGGACGGCGGGCCGATCCACGAGCGGAGATCGCCGAAGAGGTCGCCGCGCTCGCCCGGCATCGCTATCCCGCATCGCTGCCACCACGGGCGGTCCGGATCCTCGACAGCGCGGATCAGGTGGCGGCGATCCTCACCGTTGCGAGCCGGGGCGCCGGCATGCGCGCCGGTTCCGCGTCCGGAGCCGCCGGTCGTGAAGGTGCCCTCCAGCCGTTGTGGGCGGCGGTGCGCGAAGCCCGCCTCGGGGCGGTCGCGGCTGCTCTGCGGGCCGAACATCATCGTTGACCGTTCCGCGTCGCCCGGTGACCGATCGGTGAACTGCGCCCTCCCCCGTCGGTGACGCCGGGATGAACGGTGACCACCCGCATCCGGATCGACCCGGAGCGTCGTTAACCTGACGATCCTGAGCTCGCCGGACTCCACCGGCGTGGGGACGAACAGGACGGTTTCCGACATGTCGCATCCTTCCGACCGATCCTGGCGCTCGAGCGCCACCCTCGCCCGTCTGCGCTCCGGCCTCGCGACACTCGGACCCGGCGAACAGCGCGTCGTGCGCACCGTGTTGACCGAGCCCGCCGCGGCGGTGGAGTTGTCCACCGCCGAACTGGCGGCTGCATCGGGCACCTCCCCGGCGACCGTCGTCCGCGCCTGCCAGAGTCTCGGTTTCCGCGGTTTCCACCATCTTCGTCTCGAACTGGCACGGGTCACAACGGATCCCGAGCAAACTCCTGTCACTCCTCTGGATTCGGCGTTCTCGGCCGCGACGGAAGCGCTCACCGCGACCCGCGCGACCGTCGACGAGGCCGGTTTCGCGCAGGTCGTCGACCTCGTCGTGAGAGCCCGCCGGATCCTGTTGGTAGGAAACGGTTTCTCGTCGCCGCCGATCCAGGACGCGGCCCTGCGCTTCACCACGGCCGGTCGCAGCGTCGAGGCTCCGGTCGACATTCTCGGTCAGCAGTTCTCGGCCCGGCTCCTGACCGCCGACGACCTGTGTCTGGCGGTCAGCTATTCGGGCGCGAACACACACACCCTCCGGGCGTGTACCGCCGCACACGAACGCGGTGCGACGATCGTGTCGGTGACGAGCTACCCGAGCACGCCACTGACACGTATCTCGGACCACGTGCTGATCACCGGCGCAGGTGCCCACGAGAACGAAACGGACTCGTTCTCGGCTCGCGTGACCCAGAGCACGATCCTGTATGCGCTGCAACGAGCCGTGCTCGCCCACCCGGAGCATCCGGAGGTTCACACCGGCGCCCACGATGTGGTGGCGGCAGCGCGGACCGACACACTCCCCGATTGTTAACCCGTTCGACAGCGTCCGTTCCGGGCCAGGGGGTCGGACGTTCGGCCGGACCGCCCACGATATGCCTTGCCGGAACGGTGTTCCGGAGCCAGTGGAACAGTGGGAGAGGCGAATCGTGGAGTCCATCGAGGTCGACGGCGTGTTCAATGTGCGCTCGGTATCGGGGCCGTACCTGACCCCCGGCCGGCTGTTCCGTTCCGCCACACTCGACCACCTGACGGAAGAGGGTCGGAAGACACTGGGGCAGATAGGTATTCGAACGGTCATCGATCTGCGGGACACCCGCGAGCGATCGGGGAAGACCGTCACCGCATCCTGGAACGTCCTGCACCATCCGCTCTACGACCCGCTGACCGGCCCACCCCGAAGCGGCGAGATCACCGCGATCTACCGCACCCTGCTCGACGAGCGCGGCTCCGCTCTCACCGACGCCGTCCGGGCGCTCGCGCACTCTCCCGCCCCGGTGCTCGTGCACTGCACCGCAGGCAAGGACCGCACCGGACTCGTCGTCGCAGTGGCGTCGGCCGCGGCGGGCGTACCCGACTCGGCGATCCTCGACGACTATGCGTGCTCGGGGCCCCGGCTGCGGCCGTACCGCGAGGATGCGGTGCGGATTCTGCTCTCCGATCTGGCGCTCGACCCGGCGCAGTACGCGGAATCCGTGGAGCTGCACCTGGATTCCCCGGCATCGGCCCTGAAGTCGGCGCTCGATCACATTCGCCGGCGACACGGATCGGTCACGGGATATCTCGCTGCCCACGGCTTCACCCCGGACGATCTCGCCGCCCTGCGCAGACGACTGTTCGGGTCACCGGAACTGACGGTCCTGCACCTGAGCGACATCCATGCGAGCGATCGCGAGGATCCGTTCGCCGGGATCGACGTCGCGGAACGCTTGCTCGAGGTGGCCGACCGAGAATCGAGATCGCGACTGCGCCCCGACATCGTCGTGGTCACAGGCGATCTCGTCCATCACGGTGCGGTCTCCGCCTATTCGCGACTGACCGAGATCTTCGCCGGGATCCGCGCGCGACTCGATTGCCCGGTGCTCGTGGTACCCGGCAACCACGACGATCCGGCAGCCTTCGCAGCGGCGTTCGGCACGAATCCCGTGGAGCACGTGCGGGGATTCCGGATCCTCGGTGTGGACACGAGTTCGGGAGTGCTTCCGCCCGACGAGCTCGCCCGGCTGTCGCACGAACTCGCGACGCCCGCTCCGTACGGGACGGTGCTCGCGATGCACCACCCGCCGGTGCCGTCGCCCGCTGCCACGCTCGAGGGGCGGGAACTCGGTCGCACCGGGGACCTCGCGGCGGTGCTGCACGGCTCCGATGTCTCCGCGATCCTCGCGGGCCATTTCCACCATCCGATGAGCGGTGTCTTTGCCGGTGTCCCTCTCTGGGTCGGCAGTTCGCTCGCCTACCTGCAGGACGTCGGCACACCGGGCCACTCGGTCGTCGCGTTCGACGAACCCGCCTATTCGCTCGTGCAGTGTTCCCCCACCGGTGTCCGCGCACTGCCGGTCGGCCTGCGTACTCCCGACGTCCTGTTCCGGTCGAGTCCCACGCTCACCGTCACCGCGCCCTGACCCCCACTGCCCTACCACACATCCAGGAGCTATCAGTGAGACCACTTCCCTGCCTCGTCTCGGTCGCCGCCCTCGGCACGGTCGCCGCGTTCACCCTCGCGGGATGCTCGGAGCCGGCCGCCTCCGACACCGCCACGCCCGGAGCACCGTCCTCCGGAGACCCGAACCGGACCATCACGGTCTACACCTCGGAGCCCCAAGCCAAGATCGACGAACTCGTGGCGGAGTTCGAGGCCGAGACCGGCATCGGTGTCGAGGTCTTCCGCGCCGGAACCGGCGACCTCACAGCCCGGATCGAGGCCGAGCGCACCACCGGCGAGATCGGTGCGGACGTGCTGCTCGCCGCGGACGCACCGACCTTCGAGAACTACAAGCTCGACGGGCTGCTTCGGCAGTACACGCCCGCGGACGCGGATGCGATGAACCCCGGCGTCGTCGACCCGGAAGGATATTACGTCGGCACCCGCGTCATTCCGACCGTCATCGCCTACAACACGACGGCGATCGATTCTCCGCCGACCTCGTGGAAGGATCTCACCGATCCGTCCTATCTCGGTCGTATCACGCTGCCCAACCCGAACGTCTCCGGCGCCGCGGCCTTCACCACCGCGGTCTGGCTCGACACCCCCGGACTCGGTGAGGAGTGGCTCGCGGAGCTGGCGGCGAACGAGCCGACCGTCGCCGAAAGCAACGGCCCTGTCGGGCAGGCGGTCGCGGCCGGTACGCAGCCGGTCGGCATCGTCGTCGACTATCTCGTCCGGGAACTCGCGGCGAAGGGTTCACCGATCGCGCTGTCCTATCCCACCGACGGGGTCCCCTACATCACCCAGCCCGCCGGCATCTTCGACGACTCCGACAACGTCGAGGCCGCCCAGGAGTTCGTCGACTTCCTCGTCAGCAGACGGGGCCAGGAGATCGCGGTGTCCCAGCAGTACCTGCCGGTGCGCGCGGATGTCGGTACCCCGGAGGGTGCTCCCGCACTGTCGGAACTCACGCTGCTGACCCCCGATCTGCGGACGATCACCGACCTCCAGGACGAGGCGGTCCGGAAGTTCGATGACCTCCTCGGTTGATCGCGATTCTCCGACCGTCACCCGGACATCGTCCGGACGGCGGACCGACCCCGTCCTCGGTGTACGGATCGCGTTGTGGCTGTTCGTCGCTGCGGTGATCGTCGCCCCACTCGCGACCGTCCTCTCGCTCGGCGCGAACGGGCGGCACATCGGGCAGCTCGTCGACGACGACATCGCCGGAGCCGCGGTGAACAGTGTCGTCTCCGCGGGCCTGTCGGCGGTGTTCGCCGTGGCACTGGCCACCGCGATGGCACTGCTGCTCGACCGGACCGATCTCCCCGGACGGGGAGTCCTGCGCCTGCTGCTGTTGTCACCGCTGCTCGTTCCTCCCTTCGTCGGGGCGATCGCCTGGACGGGACTGCTCGGCCCCAGCGGCATGATCAACCGCTTCTGGACAGACCGGTTCGGCGACCCGCTGTGGAACATCTACGGCGGCGACGGCGTGGTGTTCCTGCTGACGGTGCACTCGTATCCGATGGCCTATCTCATCGTCTCCACCGGACTGCGCAGGATCCCCGGCGATCTCGAGCAGGTGGCGCGCATCGGTGGTGCATCGCCGTGGCGGGCGATGTCGACGGTGACGATCCCGCTGCTCCGACCCGCGCTGCTGGCCGCGTTCACTCTCACCGCGGTGGGCAATCTCGCCGACTTCGGGATCCCCGCACTGATCGGCCTGCCCGAGCGGTACACCACGCTGTCGACAATGGTCTACCGCTACATCCAGTCGGGAACGGTGGATCGACCCCTCGAGGTCGTGTCCACGATCGGTGTCGCTCTGCTGGCACTCGCGGTGCTCGCCGTCCTCGCCGACCGTCGGCTGTCCCGCAGACGCCGGCAACTCGACGGTCCGGTCACCGCACCGCAGCCGCTCCGCCTCGGACACGCCCGTGTCCCGACCACGATCGCGGCCTGGGGAACGGGGGTCGCTCTGACCGTGCTGCCGATCCTCGCGCTCGCGACGCAGGCTCTGCTCCCGGCGCCGGGTGTGCCGTTCACGTGGCAGAACCTTACGGTCGACAGCATCGTGACGGCGGTGACGGCGCCGGGAACCGTGGTCGGTGTCCGGAATTCGCTGATGCTCGCCGTGGGCGCCGGCGTGGTGTGCGCGGTGGTCGGGTCGGCGGTCGGGGTTCTCACCACCCGCACCCGTTCCCGCGACAACGCGGGTCTCGATCTGGCGGTGATGCTCCCCCAGGCCGTGCCCGGCCTCGTCATCGCTGTCGGATGGCTCGTCCTCGGCCGGTACACGGGCCTGTTCGACACGCGATGGGTGATCCTGTGCGCCTATGTCACGGCCTTCCTCGCGATCGTCGTCCAGGCCGTGCGCGCCCCGCTGTCCACCGCGCCCGAATCTCTCGAAGAAGCGGCGCGCACGTCCGGCGCATCACGTCTGCGGGCACTGCGGGACGTGCCGTGGGCGATGACCGTACCGGCCGCCGTGACCGGAGGCGTACTCGTCGCCGTGACCGCGGTGCGCGAACTGACGATGTCGGTGCTGCTCGTCGCGCCGGGCACCCAGACGCTCGGCGTATCGATCTTCAACCTGCAGCAGGCGGGCGACTACAACGCCGCATCGGCTCTGTCCCTGCTCGTCGCGCTCGTGGGGATCGCCGGCCTCGGTGCGGTCACGGCTTCCCGCGCGGGCCGCTGAACCACTCACAGAGCCGAACAACTCACAGATCGGAGAATCTCCATGTCCGCGATCACCCTCGCAGGTGTCGACCTGCTCTTTCCCGACGGGACCGCAGGACTGTCCGGAATCGACCTGGAGGTACGCGACGGCGAGTTCGTCGCCCTCGTCGGACCGTCCGGCTCCGGGAAGACCACCCTGCTGCGCACCGTTGCCGGCTTTCTGGACCCCACCGCCGGAACGGTCCGGCTCGGTGACGACGTCGTCGCGGACGGCGCCCGGAGCGTGCCGCCGGAGAAGCGCCGGCTGGGCATGGTCTTCCAGAACCATGCCATCTGGCCGCACCGGAACGTGGGCCGCAACGTCGCCTATCCCCTCGAGATCGCGAAGGTCCCGCGTGCCCGACGCGCCGAGCGGATCTCCGAAGTTCTCGACCTGGTCGGGCTCCCGGGGATGGAGCACCGTGATCCGGCGACCCTGTCCGGCGGTCAGCGCCAGCGGGTCGCACTCGCACGGGCCCTCGCCGGCCGGCCTCGTGCACTGTTGCTCGACGAAGCGTTGTCCGCCCTCGACGAACCGCTCCGCGACCGACTCCGTCTCGAACTGCGCACCCTCACACGCGCCCAGCAGCTCACCGTGATCCACGTGACTCACGATCGCGCCGAGGCACTCGCGCTCGCCGATCGCGTCGTGGTGCTCGATCGCGGTCGCATCCGGCAGGTGGGCGCCCCTGAGGAGCTCGTACTCCGGCCCCGCTCCGCCTTCGTCGCCTCGTTCCTGTCCGATGCGAATCTGCTGACGGGCACGGCGTCGGCGGACGGTTTCGTCAGCGACGACGGTACAGTCGACGTGCATCGGGACAGATTGCCGGACAGCGCTTTCGGTCGAGGAACGCTCGCGGTGCTGCCCGGCGACATCGCCGTGACCTCCCCGCAGGATGCTCGGCTGCAGGGAATCGTGATGTCGTCACTCTTCGGACGGGAGGCCGGCGACGTGGTCGTCGCGTGCCGAGGTGTCGAATTCCGCTGTGCCGTGCCGGGTTTCCGACCCGTCGCCGGAGATCGTGTGGGCCTGTCCATCCGCCGGGCACTGTTCTACGCGGACTGCGGGCCCGAGACCGATCGGGTACCCGGACCGGCTCTCCTGGCCGCCACGGCACGATGAGCACGACTCGACTGGCGCTCGTGCGCCACGGACGCACCGACTGGAACCGCCGGGGCCTGTTGCAGGGAAGCACCGACATCCCCCTCGACGAGATCGGGCGGAGGCAGGCACGGGAAGTTGCGCGCATGCTCGGAACGTCCCCCTGGGATACCGTCGTGACCTCCCCACTGTCGCGTGCCTACGACACGGGTCGTATCGTGGCCGCTCACCTCGGTGTCGGAGTGGCGGGAACGATCCCGGGCCTGGCCGAGCGTGCCTACGGCGACGCCGAAGGGCTGACCCGCGACGATGCCGGAGCACGCTGGCCCGACGGGAGGTTCCCCGGACTCGAACCGCTCGCCGCGGTGGCCGCGAGGGGCCTGCGTGCCCTCGACGAGATCGTCGCGACACACCCGCATTGCCGCATCGTGGTGGTCGCCCACGGCGCCCTCATCCGCGCCGTGCTCGGCGAACTGTCGTCCTCACCGGCGCCGCGCATCGTCAACGGTGCGGTCAGTGAGCTCGACCGCACGGACCGGTGGACGGTGCGATCGGTCAATCGTGTCGCCGTGCCGGAGTTGGACGCTCGGTCCGTGCAGGTCGGTTCCGCCGCGCCGTGACCAGCAGATACTCCCAGTCCATGACGCCCCCGCCGAGGTCGAAGCGCCGCGCGAGCTCGAGCAGGTCCCGGTCGAGAGCCGCGACGCGATTCTCGTCGTCCGCGATGTTGCGGTACACCGCGATCGTCGGTCCGTAGGCGGCCTTGAAGAAGTCCCGGAAATCCGCTCCGGTCTCGAACCGGTCGACGCGCAGCTTCGCGGTGTGTACCGCCAGATCGCTGACCCGGTCACCGAGAAGCCGACGTACATGCGCTTCGTCGCCCCACAGGGGTGGCGGTTGCGCACCGGGCGGGGGTGGCGGAGCGTACGGCTTCATCGTCGCGAACATCTGTCCGACGAAACCGCCCGGCGTCCAACTCAGCACGCCCAGACGTCCGGCCGGCCGGGCTACACGGAGCAGTTCATCGGCGGCGATCCCGTGGTGCGGCGCGAACATCACGCCCACGCACGAGATCACCGCGTCGAAGCTCGCATCGGGGTACGGCAGCGCCTCGGCGTCCCCTTCCCGCCATTCGAGGCTCGCCCCGGCCGATTCGGCGTCACGTCGCCCGACGTCGAACAGTTCGGGTGTCAGATCCGTGGCGACGACGGTCGCTCCGGTGAGCGCCGCCGGGATCGAGGCGTTGCCCGATCCCGCTGCGACGTCCAGGACACGGTCCTCCGGGCCGATCCCGGTTGCGGCCACGAGTACGGGTCCGAGTTCGGCGATGACCTGGGTCGCCACCGCCGGATAGTCGCCGAGAGCCCACATCGCCCTGTGCTCGGACTTGAGGGCACGGTCGGCTTCGGATGTCGTCGAGATGTCGGTCATCGGAATGTCCTTCCGTCGAAACGACCCGGTGTCGGTGCCGCGCGGCGGGACCGGGCCACAGTTCGACTCTAGGAAGGCGCCGACCTTGTCCTCCAGTACACAATCTGTACCGCAATGCCACCCGTTCGTGCTGGTCGTGGTGGGCCGGCGGGCCTACCATCCGATCATGGGCCCGCCCTACCACCAGTTCTGCCCCGTCGCCAAGGCGATGGAACTGTTCGACGAGAGGTGGACCCTGCTCGTGGTGCGCGAACTCGTACTCGGCAGCGAGCACTTCAACGACCTGCGGCGGGGTCTGCCGCACATGTCCCCGACCCTGCTGTCGAAGCGGCTGCATCAGCTCGCGGCGGCGGGCATCGTGCAGCGACTCGGAGACGGTACCGATGTGCGCTACGTGCTCACCCCGGCGGGACGCGACCTGGACACCGTCGTCGCCGCGTTCGGCGCCTGGGGAACGCGGTGGACGGGAACGCTCGGCGACGCCGACCTCGACCCGCGGCTGCTGATGTGGGACATGCACCGGAACGTCGACCACACCGCGGTCCCGGTCCGGCGCGCGGTCGTCGAGTTCGTCTTTCCTGCCGTCTCCACCGCGTCGCGCCGGTGGTGGCTCGTGATCACCGACGACGAGGTCGACGTGTGCGACACGGATCCGGGTTTCGAGGTGTCGGTCCGGGTCACGGCAGGACTGCGTGAGCTCACCGAGATCTGGCGCGGCGACGCCACCTGGTACGGCGCGATAGCGTCGCGGACCGTGAGGGTCGACGGCCCGAGTGCGCTACGCCGGTCGCTGCCGCGCTGGTTCGTCTCCCCACTCGCGGCGTCCGCCGCACGCCACTCCCTGTGATGCCGGGTGCCGGGCGGGACCGGCGGGACCGCAGATCAGTTCGCCGCAGGCCGGGACGGACGCTTCGGGGGCTCGCAGCACGCCACGGCGCACAGGCTTCCGTCGCATCCGGCTCCGAGCAACGGCTCGGTCCCCCGACGACGGGCGGCGACTCCGTCGCGCTGCTCCTCCACGAGTTCGCGCACGAGTTGCGCGAACCGCGGATCGGTTCCGGGCGTCGCCGCCCGGACGAACGCCATGCCCAGTTCACGGGCACGATCGCGGGCTTCGGTATCCAGATCCCAGACGACTTCGAGGTGGTCGGAGACGAATCCGACCGGCACGACGACGACCGCACCGACGCCACGTTCGTGCAGGTCGTCGATGTGATCGACGATGTCGGGTTCGAGCCACGGCACCTGCGGCGGGCCCGAGCGGGATTGCCACACCAGGTCGTAGTCGTCTTCGCCGAGCGCCTCGGCCACCAGGCGTGCGGCTTCGGCGACCTGCCGGCTGTAGAGATGTCCGCCCTCCTCCGGGGGACCGCCGGTGGCGTCGAATGCGGTCGGGACGGAGTGCGCCGTGAAGACCAGCCGCGCGGTGTCGCGCACGTCGTCCGGAAGCTCTGTGCGGGCCGCCCGCACTGCGTCGGCGACGGCGTCGAGGAACAGCGGATGATCGTAGAACTGCCGCAGCTTCGTCAGTCGCGGCGCCTCCTCGACGGCGCCCCGGGCCCGGGCGATGTCCTCGTGGTACTGCCTGCATCCCGAATAGCCGCCCCACGCGGACGTCGCGAAGACCAGTGCGTTGCGCACACCGTCGTCGCGCATCCGGGCGACGGTGTCCTCGATCATCGGGTGCCAGTTGCGGTTGCCGAAGTAGACCGGCAGGTCGATGTCATGGGCGTCGAACTCGGCACGGACCGCGTCGATGATCGCCCGGTTGAGGGCGTTGATCGGCGACACACCCCCGAAGTGCAGATAGTGTTCCGCGACCTCGTCGAGTCGCTCGGGCGGGATTCCGCGTCCGCGAGTGACGTTCTCGAGAAACGGTCTCACGTCGCCCGGACCTTCCGGGCCACCGAACGACAGCAGCATCACTGCGTCGTACGCCTCGGGGGTGTTCGCCATGCCAGTGCCTTCCGTCGGACGGTCAGCCGCCGAAGCCGACCTGGGAGTGGAATCCACCGTCGACGTAGACGATGGAGCCCGTGGTGCCGGGTAGCCAGTCGGACAGGACGGCACACACGGTCTTCGCCACAGGAGTCGGGTCGTCGACGTCCCAGCCGATCGGGGACGCCGCCGACCAGCCCTCGTTGAGCCGGTTCATCTCGGCGCCCGGACCGGTCGCGTCGCCGGCGATGGCCTTGGCGGCGAGCGTCTTGATCGGGCCTGCGGCGACCAGATTGGACCGGATGCCGCGCGGGCCCACCTCCTTCGCGACGTAGCGGTTCACCGATTCCAGTGTCGCCTTGGATACGCCCATCCAGTTGTAGAACGGGACGGCGCGGGAAGGATCGAAGTCCATTCCGACGATCGAACCGCCCTCGTTCATCACGGGCAGGACCGCCTTGGCGAGCGCACCGTAGGAATAGGCGGACACCTCGAGGGCCACCGCGACGTCCGTCCACGGCGCATCGAGGAAGGGGCTGCCCAGGCAGGACCGGGGCGCGAAGCCGATCGAGTGGACGACGCCGTCGATCCCTTCCGGAGCGAGTTCGCGGATCTTGTCGGCCAGACCGTCGAGATCCTCCTGGTTCTGCACGTCGAGGCTGATCGCCGGCGGCACCGGCTGCGGGAGACGCTGCGCGATGCGGTCGATCAGCCGCAGTCGCTCGAAGCCGGTGATGATCACCTTCGCGCCCTGTTCCTGCGCGACCTTCGCGGTGTGGAAGGCGATCGAGGCATCGGTGATGATGCCGGTGACGAGAATGGTCTTACCCTCGAGCAGTCCGCCCATGAGTGTGTCGGTCCTCCAGTGAGATTCGAATGTGGTCGGCGCGACCGCCGGTGTGGTCCGCTACGCCCTCAGTGACCCATGCCCATGCCGCCGTCGACCGGGATCACGGCGCCGGAGACGTAGGCGGAGTCGTCGGACGCGAGGAAGCTGACGACCGCGGCGACGTCCTCGGGCTTGCCGAGGCGCTGCAGCGGGATGAACTTCTTCGCGGTGTCGCGCAGTTCGTCGGACAGGTCTGCGGTCATGTCCGTCTCGATGAACCCGGGAGCGACGACATTGGCCGTGATCGAACGTGAACCGAGCTCTCGGGTGACGGACCGGGCGAGACCGATGACACCGGCCTTCGACGAGGCGTAGTTGATCTGGCCTGCCTGCCCGGCGAGGCCGACCACCGAGCCGAGGAAGATCATGCGGCCCCACCGGGCTCGCAGCATCGCGCGGTTCGCGCGCTTGGCGCACCGGAAGGCGCCGGTGAGGTTCGCGTCGATCACCGAGGTGAACTGCTCCTCGGTCATCCGCATCAGCAGGGTGTCGTCGGTGATACCCGCATTGGCGACGAGCACCTCGACGGGCCCCTGATGTTCTTCGACCTCCGTGAACGCTGCGTCCACCGACTCGGTGTCGGTGACGTCGCATCGCACAGCGAACAGGCCGTCGGGCGCTCCGGATCCACGGTGCGTGACAGCGACCTTGTGGCCGTCCGCCTGCAGTCGACGGGCGACGGCCAGGCCGATTCCGCGGTTTCCGCCCGTGACGAGGACGGACCGGGGGGTGACACCCGCACGCGGGGAGGCTGCGGCACTTTCTGCGTCAGTCATGCGCTCCAACCTATCTGGTGGCAGGTCGAGGACGGAAAACGCTCCGTGAGTGGGCACAAGGCGGATCAGGGCAGCCGCTGGCGGAGCACCATGGCCGTGACGAGGCCCGCGATCACGGACAGCGCTCCCAGCATCAGCCAGGGACGGCTGGCGTCCCCGCGCGTCGTCTCGAACCCGATCTGCTCCTCGAGGGTGTTGTAGGCGTCCTCGAGCTCTTCGAGGCTCGCTGCTGTGAAGAAGCTTCCCCCGGACAGGTTCGCGATCTCCTTGAGCGAGGGATCGTCGACCGGCACCGGGATCCGGTCGTCCTCGATCGTGACAGTGCCCGTCTGGGTACCGAAGGAGATGGTCGAGACCGGGATGCCCTTCTCTGCGGCCTGCCTCGCCGCGGTGAACCCGCCGCGGGGATCGTCCGGGCTCTCGGGGACGGTCTGTTTGCCGTCGGAGAGCAACACGATCCGCGCGGGCGGCGCCTGATCGCTGCCCCCGAGCACCGCGGCGAGCGTGTCGATGGACTGCATCGCGGTGAAGATGGCCTCGCCGGTCGCGGTGCGCTCACTGAGCTGCAGATTGTCGATTGCGGATTTGGTCGCCTCGCGATTGGTGGTCGGCGAGACCAGCACCGAGGCGGTGCCCGAGAACGCGACCAGACCCAGATTGATGCCGGGTGTCAGGTCGTCGGCGAACTGCTTGGCCGCCTCCTGCGCCGCCGCCAGGCGGGTGGGCGCGACGTCGGTGGCTTCCATCGACAACGACACGTCGATGACGAGAACCACCGTGGCCCGGTTGCGGGGCACCCTCTGCTCGGCAGTGGGACCGGCGAGCGCCACCGTGAGGAAGACCAGGCCCACGAGCAACAGGGCGACCGGAATGTGCCGGGCGCGTCCGGGACGGGCGGGCGCGACCTTCTCGAGCAGTTCGAGATTGGTGAAGCGCAATGTGTTCGCCTGACGCCGGCGCTGGACCAGCACGTATCCCGCGGCCAGGGCGGCGACGACGAACAGCAGCAGCAACCACCAGGGTGAAGTGAAACCGGACAGGCTCATCGTCCCCCCTGCCGTGCGGCAGCGCCGTAGCTGTGCTGACGAGCCGCGACGAATCGCACCACATCGCCGATCCAGTCGCGGTCGGTGCGCAGCGTGAGGACGGGAGCACCACAACTGCGCAGGGCCTGGTGCACGGCGGCGCGGTGCTCAGCTGCCGCCTGCGCATAGTCCGCTCGCAACTCCGGGGTGGTGGTGAACTCGCGGGTGCGGCCCGTTTCCGGGTCGTGCAGGACCACGTCACCGAGGTCGGGAAGCTCGAGATCCCGGCGGTCGAGAACCTCGACGGCGAGCAGTTCGTGACGTCCGGACAGCGCCCGCAGGGAACGTTCCCAGTCGAGCGGGCCCAGGAAGTCGCTCACCACGACGGCGAGCCCGCGCCGACGCTGCGGGCGTCGCAGTGCCTCGACGACACCCCGCAGATCACCGCGCGTGCCGTCCGGCGGATGCGGGGTCGTGGCGACCGTCCGCAGCAGGGACTGGGCGTGCAGTCGCCCACCGCGGGCGGGTACCCGGACGGTGTCGTCTCCGGTGGAGATCACCGCCCCGATCCGGTTCCCGCCGCCGATGGTCAGATGAGCGAGCACCGCCACCGCCGCAACCACCAGGTCGCGCTTCTCGCACATGCCGGTGCCGAAGTCCAGGCTGGCCGACAGGTCGACGGCGAGCCAGGTCTCGAGTTCCCGGTCCGCCACGGTCTGGCGCACGTGCGGATGTGTCGTGCGGGCCGTGACCGACCAGTCCATCTGACGGACGTCGTCGCCCGGCTGGTACTCGCGGGCGTCTCCCGGTTCGGAACCGGGCCCCGGGATCAGGCCGAGATGGTCGCCGTGCAGCACGCCGTCGAGACGCCGGCGCACGGTCAGCTCGAGCGTGCGAAGCGCCGCGGTGAGCGCGGGATCGCGCAGCTCACCGGACCGGAACCGCGGTGGCGACCCGTCGTGAGGACGTGTGCTCACCGCGGGCCCGCACCTCCCTGCGGACCGGGGACACCGACGGGCGCCTGCGGGGCGCCCCCCGTGCGAGGATCGACGGTTTGCTGCGGACCGGGCACGCCGGGGGGCACCGGCACATTCGCCTGCGGAGCGACCTGCGGGAGGCCGACCGTCTGCAGGATGCGGGTGATGATCCGATCGGCGGACACGTCGTCGGCGAGTGCGTCGTAGGACAGGACGAGACGGTGACGGAGCACGTCGGGGATGATGTCGATGATGTCCTGCGGCACCACATAGTCCCGGCCCCGCACCAACGCCAGCGCGCGCGAGGCGGAGATGATGCCCAGCGTCGCGCGGGGCGACGCACCGTACGCGATCCACCCCTGCACGTCGTGCAGACCGAGCTCACCGGGCTGACGGGTCGCGAAGATGACGCGCACGACGTAGTCGACGAGCGCATGGTGCACGAATACACGGCCGGCGATCTTCTGCAACCGCAGGAGCTGTTCGTTGTCGAGCACCTGCTTCGGCTCGGGCGCCGCGACACCCATCCGGTAGACGATCTCGCGTTCCTCCTCGACCGTCGGATAGTCGACGAGCACCTTGAACAGGAACCGATCGCGCTGCGCCTCCGGCAGCGGATACACGCCCTCGTTCTCGATGGGGTTCTGCGTCGCCATCACGAGGAAGGGTTCCGGCATCGGGAACGTCCTGCCGCCGATGGTGACGTGCCGTTCCGCCATCACCTCGAGCAGCGCCGACTGCACCTTCGCCGGCGCACGGTTGATCTCGTCGGCGAGCACGAAGTTCGCGACGACGGGACCGAGTTCGGTGTCGAACTCCTCGCGACCCTGCCGGTAGATCCGGGTACCGACGAGATCGGTCGGGACGAGATCCGGGGTGAACTGAACGCGAGAGAAGGACCCACCGACGACCTTCGCGAAGGTTTCGACGGCCAGCGTCTTCGCCACACCGGGGACGCCCTCGAGCAGCACGTGTCCACGGGCGAGGACCCCGACGAGCATCCGTTCGACCAGCAGGTCCTGGCCGACGATCACGCGTTTGACCTCGTAGATCGCCCGTTCGAGGAGGCGGACGTCGTCGGCCGGATCGTAGGCCTTCGCGGGGGCGCCACCGGACTTCGTAGTGTTCACACCAGGACTCTTCGGAGCCGGTGAGCCGGTGTTCGTGCTCGCCGTGTCGGGTCGGGTGCCCTGGGCGGGCGCGTCCGTCGACGCCGGTGCGGCACCCGCCGCAGCCTGATCGGTCGCAGCCTGGTTGTTCTTCGGTCCGTAATTGCCACCCGGGTTGCCCGGCGTTGCCGAACCGGACGTCCCACCCTCGCGTGAGGTCACCAACAATCCACCGCTTTCGCCTACGTCGCTCCGCTGGAAATCACCTGCCGCACCACTATGGCAGGTGTCGGCTCGGTGTGCCGTCACCCCGGCGTCGACCGGGAGGGCGCCTTCGGTACCGGCCGGATGCGAGCACCCGTCCACGGCACTGGCCCGGCCGCGGCAACCTTGCCGTCACGACACCATGCGCACCACGTACGGTGTCATTCCGTCCCAGCGTACCGGCGAGATCTTCACATACGATCCCGACTGCGGCGCTTCGAGCATCTCCCCGTTGCCGAGATACAACGCGACGTGCTGGCTCGCGTTGGGTCCGTAGAAGATCATGTCACCCCGCCTCATCTGCGACGACGGGACCTGCGTGCCTGCCGTGTACTGGTAGCCCGTGTAATGCGGCAGCGAGATCCCGATGCCTGCGAACGCGTAGATCATCAGACCGGAACAGTCGAAGCCGACCTTGGCGAAATCCCCGTGGACGTCGGCCACGCCACCGTCACGGATACCGCGGGTCGGGCCGTTCTCGTTTCCGCCGCCCCACGCGTAGGGGACGCCGATCTGGGACAGTCCGCGATCGACGACGATCTCTATCGCGGCTGCGCCCGTGAGACTCGGACGCGTCGGCGTCTGCGGGGCCGAACCGGGCGTCGAGGGCCGAGCACCCGTTCCGCCGGTCCCGGACCCCGGTATCTCCACCACCGGATCACCGGGATCGGGGTTCTCCCAATCGATATCGCCCTCGTCGCTGCCGGTGCCGTCCTCTTCCCCGGGGATGGTCTCGTCGTCGTCCGGAGTGGCCACGACGTCCTCGCCGGGCGACCCGGCATCGCTGTCGTCGGGAACGGTTCCCGCGTCCCCGTCGCCCGGCGATACCGTGCCACTACCCTCGCCCGGCGACACCGTCCCACTACCCTCGCCCGGCGCCTCCGTCTCGGTGTCGAGATCCCCCGTTTCGGTGTCATCGGCGACCCCACCACCGGCCGGCGCATCCTCGATCAGCGTGTGCGGCCGCCGGCCGCTCGCGAGTTCGGCCGCGCGTGCCCGGGCCGCGGCGTCCGCGGCGACGCGGCCGGCGGCCTCCGTGGCAGCGACACGGGCGGTCTCCGCAGCGGCTGCCGCGGCTGCTTCCTCGGCTGCGCGACGGCGCTCCCAATCCAGATACTGCGCGCGTTGCCCTTCGAGACCGGCGACGTTCGCACGCGCCAGGTCGAGTTCGGTCTGCGCGCCGGCACGCTCCTGCTCGATGCGGGACTTCTCGGCGGCCTGCTGGTCGAGTGCCGACCGTGCGACCACGATCGCGGATTCGGCCTCGGTCTTGCGCTGCTCCGCTGCTGCCGTCGCCGCATCCGCTTCCATCTTGGCCGCGCGCGCACGCGAGTGGGAGTTGGCTTCGGTCGCCCGGGCACGCTGGAGTGCATCGAGCACGGCAGTGCGCCCGGCCGACAACACCCGCATGACCTGGGCCCGGTCGAGCAGGTCGTCGGGACCGTTCACATCGAGGAAGGCCGAGAGCGACACCGAGTTCGCGCCGCGGGTGTAGCTGTCGCGGACGAAGGCGTCGAAATCCTTCTGTGCAGCCGCGATCCGACCGGCCGCATCCTCGAGAGCACGACGGGACTCGGCGACCGCGCGCTCCGCGAGATCGGCGGCGTCGCGGGCGACCTGGAGATCGACGAGAGCACGGTTGACGTCCTCCCGCTTGATCGCCACCTGCGCGTCGAGTTCCGCGAGACGCTGGTCGGCGTCGGCGATCCGGACGATCAACCCTCCGACGCGATCGATATCCGATGCGACCGCGGCCCCGGCACGATCGATCTCCGTGTCGGACGGGTTGGGGGGTGGCGGCACCGCGCCGGCGGTACTCGTGATCGCCAGCATCACAGCCGTGACCAGCCCGAAACCGGCGAGAAGCCGCCCGGTACGCATGCGCGGAGATCTGTGCCGCAGGGGCGGGTCCGCTGCCGGACCGGCCTCGACGATCGCCGTACCGACGCTCCCCGACCCGGACCGCCGCGGAATCCCCCCGTGGATACCGAACCGTCTCACTTCCGTCTCCCTCGGTCGCACCTGCGGCCGAGACATCCGGCCGGACCACCCGAGGAAGGCAGGCAGCATCGCGCACCGTGGGTTCCCACGGTTCACACGCTGCCGTCGTACACCGGTCGTGGACAGCGTCCCCACGAGCCGGGTTGTGACACACCTTCCCCAAGAGCGTCATGTGAACCGTACGACACCACGGGGTCGGTCGCATGACAGTCACGAAGATCGCCGGAAAGGTCGCCGGGCGGAACAGCGGACGGTTATCCTCACCGATCTGCTGTGTGTTCGTCCCCCGCCGCCGTGGGAGGCTGCGCGGCGTGAGGCGAGCGGGACGTCAGGAAGTCCCGGCCGGCGAGGACTCCTCGGCTCCGGCGTCGTGCGCGGAATTCTCCGCACGGCGTCGTTTGGCCAGATAGGTCGCTCCGGCCGTCAGCGCGACGAGCGCCACGATGAGCAGAGTCAACAGGGTCCAGGGCGGGGACGGCTCGAGCACCGAATCGACGAAATTACGCGTGGACACCACAGGATCCCCGGTGTAGGTGCGGTCCTGCGCAGCTTCGAGGGTGACCCGGTCGAGATCCTCGCTGTACGTTCCCACCCATCCGGGGCTGAGGACGAGCACGGTGCCGCCGTCCTCGGTGCCGACCTCGGTCGCGAGGTCGCGCAGCTGCGAATCGATGCGAGGATCCCGGTCGAGCACGACCACGCTCAGGTCCACGCCGTGCTCCTGCGCACGGCGAACCTCGGCGACGAGGTCGTCCACGTACTGCGGCGGGGCGGCGACCTGATCGTCGGCGAGATCGGTGAGTACCTGCTCGACGGAGACCCCGGCGGGAAGATCCGTGAGCGCAGGACCCGGTATGCGAAGCAGTGGCGCAGACATCTCTCTCCGGTGGTGCTGGGCAGGATCCGGGAGCTCGCGGGGCCGGGCCGCTCGAGAACGGCACAGCACCACCACACCCGTGCGGCAGTGGAGAACACTACGCGATCGGGGGGCCGCGCCGTCCGGCACATATCGCGAGCTGGGCCGATGACCCGAGGCGCTGCCGCCGGTCGGGCGCACCCGCCTTCGCTTCAATACAGGACAAGCGTACTGTTAGAATCGAGTGCGAGACGCCACGACGGCAGTATCCGGACCACGGGCCCGGACGGATGTCGTGTGCCTCGCTTCAGCCGTCGACACAGCCCCGTCGGCGGCGAGCCGAAACGACGAGTGGAGCTGACGTGAGCACCAGTAGTGATTCGTTCGGCGCCAAGGGTTCGCTGCAGGTCGGAGACAACTCGTACGAGATCTTCCGCCTGTCGGCCGTCCCCGGCACCGAGAAACTTCCTTACTCTTTGAAGGTCCTGGCCGAGAACCTGCTGCGCACCGAGGACGGTGCCAACATCACGGCCGATCACATCCGGGCCATCGCCAACTGGGATCCCTCCGCCGACCCGAGCATCGAGATCCAGTTCACGCCTGCCCGCGTGATCATGCAGGACTTCACGGGCGTCCCCTGTGTCGTCGACCTCGCCACCATGCGTGAGGCCGTCACCACCCTGGGTGGCGACCCCAACAAGGTCAACCCCCTCTCCCCCGCCGACATGGTCATCGACCACTCGGTGATCCTCGACTACTTCGGTCGCGCCGACGCCCTCGAGCGCAACGTCGACCTCGAGTACGAGCGCAACGGCGAGCGCTACCAGTTCCTCCGCTGGGGCCAGGGCGCCTTCGACGACTTCCGCGTCGTCCCGCCCGGCATGGGCATCGTCCACCAGGTCAACATCGAGTACCTCGCCCCGACCGTCATGGTCCGTAACGGCCAGGCGTACCCGGACACCTGCGTCGGCACCGACTCGCACACCACCATGGTCAACGGCCTCGGTGTGCTCGGCTGGGGTGTCGGCGGCATCGAGGCAGAGGCCGCGATGCTCGGCCAGCCCGTCTCGATGCTCATCCCGCGCGTCGTGGGCTTCAAGCTCACCGGTGAGATCAATCCGGGCGTGACCGCAACGGACGTCGTGCTCACCGTGACCGACATGCTGCGCAAGCACGGCGTCGTCGGCAAGTTCGTCGAGTTCTACGGTGCCGGTGTCGCCGAGGTTCCCCTCGCCAACCGCGCGACCCTCGGCAACATGAGCCCCGAATTCGGTTCCACCGCAGCGATCTTCCCGATCGACGGTGAGACCATCAACTACCTGCGCCTGACCGGCCGCAGCGACGAGCAGCTCGCTCTCGTCGAGGCGTACGCCAAGGAGCAGGGCCTGTGGCACGATCCGAGCCGCGAGCCCGAGTTCTCCGAGTACCTCGAGCTCGACCTGTCGACGGTCGTCCCGTCGATCGCCGGCCCGAAGCGCCCGCAGGACCGCATCCTGCTGTCGGAGTCGAAGGTCGCGTTCCGCAAGGACATCCACAACTACGTGGAGGAGAACCTTCCGGCCGAGCACACCAAGCTCGACGAGGCCGTCGAGGAGACCTTCCCGGCGTCCGACCCGGCCGTGCTGTCCTTCGCGGACGACGGTGCCGTCGACGTCCATTCGGCTGCCAACGGCTCCCACGGCCGTCCGTCGAAGCCGGTCAAGGTCGTCTCGGAGGAGCGCGGCGAGTTCGTCCTCGACCACGGCGCCGTCGTGGTCGCGGGCATCACCTCCTGCACCAACACCTCCAACCCGTCGGTCATGCTCGGCGCCGCGCTGCTCGCCCGCAACGCCGTCGAGAAGGGCCTGTCCACCAAGCCGTGGGTCAAGACCAACATGGCTCCGGGTTCGCAGGTCGTCAACGACTACTACGAGAAGGCCGGCCTGTGGCCGTACCTCGAGAAGCTCGGCTTCTACCTCGGTGGCTTCGGTTGCACCACCTGCATCGGTAACACCGGCCCGCTGCCCGAGGAGATCTCGAAGGCCGTCAACGACAACGACCTGTCGGTGACCGCGGTGCTCTCGGGCAACCGCAACTTCGAGGGTCGCATCTCCCCCGACGTGAAGATGAACTACCTGGCCTCGCCGCCGCTGGTCATCGCGTACGCGCTCGCGGGCACGATGGACTTCGACTTCGAGACCGACGCGCTGGGCAAGGACACCGACGGAAACGACGTCTTCCTGAAGGACATCTGGCCCTCCGCCCAGGAGATCGACGACACCATCAAGTCCGCGATCAGCCAGGACATGTTCCGCAAGTCCTACGCCGACGTCTTCAAGGGCGACGAGCGCTGGCAGAACCTCTCCACCCCGGAGGGCGACACCTTCGCGTGGGACGAGAACTCGACGTACGTCCGCAAGGCTCCGTACTTCGACGGCATGACGATGGATCCGGATGCAGTCTCCGACATCAAGGGTGCGCGTGTGCTCGCGCTGCTCGGCGATTCGGTGACCACCGACCACATCAGCCCGGCCGGCCCCATCAAGCCGGGTACCCCCGCCGCGCAGTATCTCGACGCCCACGGTGTCGAGCGCAAGGACTACAACTCGCTCGGTTCGCGTCGCGGCAACCACGAGGTGATGGTCCGCGGTACCTTCGCGAACATCCGTCTGCAGAACCAGCTGCTCGACGGTGTCTCCGGTGGCTACACCCGCGACTTCACCCAGGACGGTGCCCCGCAGGCGTTCATCTACGACGCCGCGCAGAACTACCAGGAGGCCGGAATCCCGCTGGTCGTCCTCGGTGGCAAGGAGTACGGTTCGGGTTCCTCGCGTGACTGGGCAGCCAAGGGCACCCGCCTGCTCGGCGTCAAGGCCGTCATCACCGAGTCGTTCGAGCGCATCCACCGCTCGAACCTCATCGGCATGGGCGTCATCCCGCTGCAGTTCCCGGCGGGCGAGTCGGCCAAGTCCCTGGGCCTGACCGGCACCGAGGTCTTCGACATCGAGGGCATCGAGAAGCTCAACGAGGGCGTCACGCCGAAGACCGTCAAGGTCACCGCGACCAAGGACAACGGCGAGAAGGTCGAATTCGACGCCGTGGTCCGTATCGACACCCCCGGCGAGGCGGACTACTACCGCAACGGCGGCATCCTGCAGTACGTGCTGCGGAACATGATCCGCGGCTAGCAGCACTCGCGTGGCCCACGGGCCACACCGGTGTGCGAGCGGCGGGCCCGGGACGAGACTTCGTCTCGGGCCCGCCGTCTCCCCGAGCGAAAGGATGTGGCTCGTGCCCAAGGTCAGTGAGGACCATCTCGCCGCGCGCCGCAGGCAGATCCTCGACGGTGCCCGCCGCTGCTTCGCCGAGTACGGCTACGACGGCGCGACCGTACGACTGCTCGAAGACGCCACGGGACTCTCCCGGGGAGCGATCTTCCACCATTTCAAGGACAAGGACGGTCTCTTCCTCGCGCTCGCCCAGGAAGACGCGAAGCGCATGGCGGACGTCGCGGCCAGCGAGGGTCTCGTCCAGGTCATGCGGGACATGCTGTCCTCACCCGACCAGTTCGACTGGCTGGGAACACGACTCGAGATCACGCGCCGCCTGCGAACCGATCCCGAATTCGCGAAGGCATGGACACAGCACTCGGCAGAGCTCACCGAAGCCACCGTGGGACGCCTCGAACGCCAGCGTGAAGCCGGTCGGCTGCGCGACGACGTACCGACCGAAGTGCTGCTGGGCTATCTCGACCTCGTCCTCGACGGACTCATCGCCCGCCTCGCATCCGGGCACGCCGAACAGGATCTCGGCGCGGTCCTCGATCTCGTCGAGGAATCCGTCCGCCGCCGCGACTGACCGTCACGTCACGCGGACGACGCTCACACCTTCTCGTCGCTCTGGGCCGCTCGCCGGCGGTTCGGACCGCCGCGTCCACGCAACCTCACCTGGGATTCCACGAGGACGTTGTGCACGAAACCGTAGGAACGACCGGTCTCGTGTGCCAGGGTGCGGATACTTGCGCCCTCCTCGTAACGACGCTTGAGTTCCTCCTGCAAGCGGTCCCGCGATTCCCCCGTGACCCGGGCCCCCTTCGCGTAGGTCGTCTCTCCATCGGAACTTCGCGCCATCGGATCCTCCCTGCACCTCCGCCAAAGGCCCTGCTCCCAGGCTAGAGGACCGCGCGGCTGCGCGAAGCGGATCCGATCAGCAGAGCCGATCGAGCGCGGATCCGATCAGCAGAGCCGATCGAGCGCGGATCCGCGAGAATCAGGCGAGCTGGATCAGTTCGAGGTATTCCTGCGACCAGTGGTCCTCGGTTCCGTCGGGAAGCAGGATCACCCGTTCGGGATCGAGCGCCTCCGCTGCGCCCGGATCGTGGGTGACCAGGACGACGGCGCCTTCGTAACTGCGCAGAGCGTCGAGAACCTGCTCACGCGAGACCGGATCGAGGTTGTTGGTCGGCTCGTCGAGCAGCAGCACGTTCGCCGCGGAGGACACCAGACCGGCCAGTGCCAGACGCGTCTTCTCACCACCGGAGAGAGTGCCGGCGGGCTGTTCGAGCTGCGGCCCGGTGAACATGAACGCGCCGAGCAAGCCCCGCAGATCCTGCTCGCCGGCATCCGGCGCGGCGTGGCGGATGTTCTCCCACACCGTCGCCGCGTCGTCGATGGTGTCGTGTTCCTGAGCGAAGTAGCCGATCTTCAGCCCGTGTCCCGGCACGAGTTCTCCCAGATCCGGTTGCTCGACACCGGCGAGCAGCCGCAACAGGGTGGTCTTGCCGGCACCGTTGAGTCCGAGGACCACGACCCGGCTGCCCCTGTCGATCGCCAGATCCACGCCCGTGAAGATCTCCAGCGAGCCGTAGACCTTGGTCAGTTCCTTCGCCATCAGCGGGGTCTTGCCACACGCGGCGGGCGTGGGGAACCGGATCTTGGCCACCTTGTCGGCGACCCGCACGTCGTCGAGGTCGGCGAGGAGCTTCTCCGCCCGCTTGGCCATGTTCTGCGCGGCGGTCGCCTTGGTCGCCTTGGCCCCGAGCTTGGCCGCCTGCTTCTGCAGCGCGGACGCCTTCTTCTCCGCGTTCGCGCGCTCGCGCCGGCGACGCGCCTCGTCGGTGGCCCGCGCGTCCAGATACTTCTTCCAGCCCATGTTGTAGATGTCGGCCTCTCCGCGCACCGCGTCGAGGAACCACACCTTGTTCACCACGTCCGCGAGCAACTCGACGTCGTGACTGATCACGACGAGTCCGCCGTCGTGGTTCTGCAGGAACCCACGCAGCCACGTGATCGAATCGGCGTCGAGATGGTTCGTCGGCTCGTCGAGCAGCAGTGTCGTCTCCGACTTCCCGCCGGAGCCGTCCGAGGCGGCGAACAGGATCCTGGCCAGTTCGACACGGCGACGCTGACCGCCGGAGAGGGTGCGAAGCGGCTGACCGAGGACACGGTCGGGCAGACCGAGACTGTGGCAGATGCGGGAGGCCTCGGACTCGGCGACGTATCCGCCGAGGGTCGCGAAGCGTTCCTCGAGCGAACCGTACTTCCGCACGGCGCGGTCGCGGATCTTCTCGTCCACCGCTTCGGCCATGAGCGCCTGCTGCTTCTCCATGCCGCGCAGGATCTCGTCGAGACCTCGCGCGGAGAGCACCCGGTCCTTGGCGAGGACGTCGAGGTTGCCCTCCTTCGGATCCTGCGGCAGGTAACCGATGTCGCCCGAGCGGATCACGGTGCCCGCATAGGGTTCACCCTCACCGGCGAGGATGCGCAGGGTGGTGGTCTTGCCGGCACCGTTGCGCCCCACGAGTCCGATCCGGTCCCCCGCCTGCACCCGCAACCCCGAGCCGGGAGCGGTGAGCAGGGTCCGCACGCCTGCGCGGACTTCGAGGTCGGTAGCGGTGATCACGCACGGGCTCCTAGGGAAAAGGCAGTCGGATGGGTGCCATGATGGCGGACGCCGGGCACACGAACCACTCATTTTACCGTGGCGCGGCCGTGCTCCTGCGGTGAGATGCACTACGTCGTCTCACCTAGGCTGGCGCCGTGACCGATCCCTCGTCCCCCGACGTTCTCGTGGTCGGGCTCGGTCCGGCCGGCCGTGCCCTCGCCTTCCGCGCTGCCGCGGCCGGACTGACGGTGACGGCCGTCGACCCGCAGCCGCATCGCCGCTGGACCGCGACCTATGCCGCCTGGGCCGACGAACTCCCCGACTGGCTGCCCCCGGCCGTCGTGGCGGCGGCCGTCTCCACTCCCGCGGTGTGGACGCACGGTCCTCGCGCTGTCGGGCGCGCCTACCGTGTGCTCGACACCGGACGGCTGCAGGACTTCCTCGCACTCGATGCGGTGACCATGGTCACCGGCCGGGCCCGCACGGTGGACGCGGACGGTGCCACCCTCACGGACGGGCGCCGTCTCGGTGCCCGCCACATCGTCGACGCGCGAGGAGTTCCCGCACGATCGCACCGCGCCCAGCAGACGGCATTCGGCCTGATCGTCGACGATGCGATCGCGGCACCGGCGCTCGACGGACAGGCCGCGTGGTTCATGGACTGGCGCCGCGACAACGGGACGGCTCCCGACGATGTCCCGTCGTTCCTGTACGCGGTGCCGGTGGGTGGCGGACGCACGATCCTCGAGGAGACGTGCCTGGTGGGCCGCCCCGCGCTCGGACTCGGCGAACTCGAACGACGTCTGCGGATCCGGCTCGCGGCGCGCGGAGTTCGGATCGACGGCGACGAGGATGTCGAGCGGGTGCGGTTCGCCGTGGAGGGAGAATCGGTCGCTCCCGGGGTGATCGGCTACGGTGCCCGGGGCGGTCTCATGCACCCGGCGACCGGCTACGCGGTAGCGACTGCACTGTCCTGCGCCGACGCCGTGGTCGAGGCGATGCGCGACGGCACGGATCCGCAGCGTGTGCTGTGGACGACCCGGTCCCGTGAGGTCGCGATGCTGCGACGGATGGGACTGCGGGTGCTGCTGCGCCTCGACGGTGACGGCGTGGCCGAGTTCTTCGACGCGTTCTTCGCTCTGCCGGTCGCGGCGCAACGCGCCTATCTGTCGGGACGCAACGATGCGGCGGGCGTGGCCACCACCATGTGGCGACTGTTCCGCGTGCTGCCGGCGCCGTTGCGCGGCACGATCCTGCGCTCGCTTCCGCTGTGGCGAACGTCTCGACCCGGCGGGCGATGACTTTCGCGGGTTTCCCGCGTGCTCCCGGAGTGTCGATCATGATGGACACATGCGGTCGATCTGGAAAGGCTCTCTCGCGTTCGGCCTCGTCAACGTGCCTGTGAAGGTGTACTCGGCAACCGAGTCGCACGACATCAAGTTCCATCAGGTGCACGCGAAGGACGGGGGGCGCATCAAGTATCAGCGCGTGTGCACCGAATGCGGCGAGGTCGTCCCCTATCAGGAGATCGACAAGGCCTACGACTCCGACGACGGAGAGCGGGTCGTGCTCACCGACGAGGACTTCGAGAAACTGCCCGCAGCGGAGAAGCACGAGATCCCCGTACTGCAGTTCGTTCCCACCGAGCAGATCGACCCGATCCTGTTCGAGAAGTCCTACTATCTCGAACCCGACTCGTCGTCCCCGAAGGCCTACGGGCTCCTGGCCGCGACCCTCGAGCAGAGCGACAGGACGGCGTTGGTGCACTTCACCTTGCGGCAACGCACGCGGCTGGCGGCGCTGCGCACCCGCGACGGACTGCTCATCCTGCAGACCTTGCTGTGGCCCGACGAGGTTCGCGCAGCCGAGTTCGACTCGCTCGACAAGATCGAGAAACCCAAGCAACGTGAACTCGCGATGGCCGAGACCCTGGTCGAGTCGATGTCCGACGATTTCGATCCGACCGAGTTCACCGACGAGTACCAGGTGGAACTGCGCACCCTCATCGACGAGGCGATCGCCCGAGGTGGAGAGAAGGTCTTCCAGGTCGCCGAACCCGACACCGGCGACGAGGACGCCGAGGTCCTCGACCTGGTGGCGGCTCTGCAGCGCAGTGTCGATGCAGCGGGAAAGAAGGTTCCGACGGGTTCGTCGGACGGCGACGCCGACGACGACGAGAAGCCGAAGAAGACGCCGGCGAAGAAGACCACTTCCAAGAGCAGCGCAAGCAAGAGCAGCGCGAAGAAGACCGCGACGAAGCGCACCACGTCGAAATCCTCGACGGCGAAGAAAACTCCGGCCAAGAAGACTCCCGCGAAGAAGGCGGCCGCCACGAAGACCTCGGGCGAACGCAAAGGCGCCTGATCCCGGCCGTTTCGGGAGCGGGCGGAATCAGGCGCCGTGCCGGAGTGTCCTCCGGATCAGACGGTGAAGCCGAGTGCGCGCAACTGCTCGCGTCCGTCGTCGGTGATCTTGTCGGGACCCCACGGCGGCATCCACACCCAGTTGATGCGCAGGTCCTCGCACAGGCCGCTGCGTACGAGCGCGCCCTGGGCCTGGTCCTCGATGACGTCGGTGAGCGGGCACGCAGCAGAGGTGAGCGTCATGTCGACGGTCACCGCCTCGTCCGATTCGGAGATGCCGTAGACGAGGCCGAGATCGACGACGTTGATACCGAGTTCCGGATCGACGACGTCGCGCAACGCCTCCTCGAGTTCGTCGAGACGGCCGGGATCCAGCGGCGGGGCCGTGGCCGCGACCAGCGTGCTGGTCTCGTCCGACCCGTCGACGACGGCGCTCGCGGCGGCCTCGTCGGTGTTGCCGGTGCCCGGTGCGGGTTCGGTCATCAGTTCTGTCCTCCGCTCGAAACGGTGTGGGTGGCGTCCGCCTCGCCGGCGGACGCACGGTCGACGGTCTGTGCGACCGCATCCTTGAAAGCCATCCAGCCCAGCAACGCACATTTCACACGCGCCGGGTACTTCGCCACGCCGGCGAACGCGATTCCGTCGCCGATCAGGTCCTCGTCGCCCTCGACGGTGCCGCGACTGCTCACCATCTCGACGAATCCGTCGACCATCTTCAGGGCCTCGCCGAGAGGCACCCCGATCACCTGATCGGTGAGCACGGAAGTCGAGGCCTGACTGATCGAACAGCCCTGCCCGTCGTAGGACACGTCGGCGACCGTGTCACCGTCGAGATGCACGCGCAGGGTCACCTCGTCCCCGCAGGTGGGGTTGACGTGATGAACCTCGGCGCCGAACGGCTCGCGCAGCCCCCGGTGATGCGGGTGCTTGTAATGGTCCAGGATCACTTCCTGGTACATCTGCTCCATCCGCATCAGCCACGCTCCCCGAAGAATTCCTGGGCGCGACGGATCGCCGCGCCGAGTGCCTGTACCTCGTCCGGAGTGTTGTACACGGCGAACGACGCGCGAGCCGTCGCCGCCACCCCGAAGCGCCTGTGCAGCGGCCACGCGCAGTGGTGGCCGACGCGGATCTCCACGCCCTCGTCGTCGAGGATCTGCCCGAGGTCGTGCGCGTGGATGCCGTCCACGACGAACGAGACTGCCCCACCGCGCTGGTCGGCGGTGGTCGGACCGATGATGCGCACGCCCTCGATGCTGCCGAGTTCGGCGAGCGCCGCGGCGGTGAGTTCGTGCTCGTGTTCGGCCACCGCGTCCATGCCGATCTCCTGCAGATAGCGCACGGCGGCACCGAGCCCCACGGCCTGCGAGGACATCGGGGATCCGGCTTCGAACCGCTGCGGCGGTGCGGCGAAGGTCGTGGCGTCCATCGTGACCGTCTCGATCATCGAGCCACCCGTGATGAACGGCGGAACGTCGGCGAGCAGGTCGCGTCGTCCGTAGAGGACACCGACACCCGAGGGACCGAACATCTTGTGGCCGGAGAAGGCGGCGAAGTCGACTCCGAGCGCGCGGAAGTCGACGGCCATGTGAGGCACCGACTGGCAGGCGTCGAGCACGACGATCGCGCCGACCTCCTTCGCCCGACGCACCATCTCCTCGACGGGGGCGATCGCGCCGGTCACGTTCGACTGGTGTGTGAAGGCGACGACCTTGACCGCCTCGGTCAGGGTGAGCGAGTCGAGGTCGATGCGCCCGTCGTCGGTGACGCCGTACCAGCGCAGGGTCGCACCCGTGCGGCGCGCGAGTTCCTGCCACGGAACGAGATTCGCGTGGTGCTCGAGTTCGGTGACGACGATCTCGTCACCGGGCCCGAGCCGGTGCGGGAACCGCGCGTCCGCGAAGGCGTAGGCGACGAGATTGAGCGACTCGGTCGCGTTCTTGGTGAACACGACCTCGTCCACGTCGACTCCGACGAAGGCGGCGATGACGGCGCGTGCGTCCTCGTAGGCGTCCGTCGCTTCCTCGGACAGTGCGTGCGCACCGCGATGAACGGCCGCGTTCCGCATCGTGAGGAACTCACGCTCGGCGTCGAGCACCTGCACGGGCCGCTGCGAGGTAGCCCCGGAGTCGAGGTAGACCAGGGGTTTTCCGTCCCGCACCGTACGCGCGAGGATCGGAAAATCCGCCCTGATGCGGGCGATGTCCAAGGTCCGCACCGGCACCGTCATCCGATCACGCTCCCTGCGTCGCGGCCTGGGTGAAACGCTCGTAACCGTTGGCCTCGAGTTCCTCGGCGAGTTCCGGGCCGCCGGACTCGACGACGCGGCCGCCGACGAAGACGTGCACGAACTGCGGCTGGATGTAACGCAGGATGCGCGTGTAGTGGGTGATGAGGAGCACGCCACCGTTCTCGTTCTGCTGGTAGCGGTTGACGCCCTCGGACACCACGCGCAGCGCATCGACGTCGAGACCGGAGTCGGTCTCGTCGAGGATGGCGATCTTCGGCTTCAGCAGGCCGAGCTGGAGGATCTCGTGACGCTTCTTCTCGCCGCCGGAGAAGCCCTCGTTGACGCTGCGCTCGCCGAAGGCCGGGTCGATGTCGAGTTCGGACATCGCCTCCTTGACCTCCTTGACCCAGTGGCGCAGCTTGGGTGCCTCACCGCGCACGGCGGTCGCCGCCGTCCGCAGGAAGTTCGACATGGACACGCCCGGCACCTCGACGGGGTACTGCATCGCGAGGAAGAGCCCGGCGCGGGCGCGCTCGTCGACGCTCATCGCGAGGACATCCTCCCCGTTGAGGGTGATGCTGCCCGAGGTGATCTCGTACTTCGGGTGCCCGGCGATCGCGTACGACAGGGTGGACTTGCCGGAACCGTTGGGCCCCATGATGGCGTGCGTCTCACCCGAGCGCACCGTGAGGTCGACGCCCTTGAGGATGTCGATCGGTTCGGCGTTCTCGTCGGTCTGGGCGACGCGAACGTGCAGGTCCTTGATCTCGAGGACGTTCGAAGGTGTGGACATCGAAATGCGTTTCCTTAGTGGAGAAGTATCGGGACTACGGGAGTGCGGTGCCGGTCAGGCGCCGACCGCGGCCAGTTCGGCTTCGATCGCCGCTTCGAGACGGTCGCGGACCTCGGTCACGGTGATGCGTTCGAGCAGTTCGTGGAAGAAGCCGCGGACGACGAGGCGGCGGGCCTCCTCTTCGGGAATGCCGCGGGCACGCAGGTAGAACAGCTGCTCGTCGTCGAAACGTCCCGTGGCCGAGGCGTGGCCGGCGCCGACGATCTCGCCGGTCTCGATCTCGAGGTTGGGCACCGAATCGGCACGGGCACCGTCGGTGAGTACGAGATTGCGGTTGAGCTCGAAGGTGTCGGTGCCTTCGGCCTCGGCGCGGATGAGCACGTCCCCGACCCACACCGTGTGCGCGTCCGGCTTGCCGGAGGCGGGATCACCCTGCAGGGCACCCTTGTAGACCACGTTCGACTTGCAGTTCGGCTGCGAGTGATCGACGAGCAGGCGCTGCTCGAAGTGCTGGCCGGCGTCGGCGAAGTACAGGCCGAGAAGCTCGGCATCGCCGCCGGGGCCGTCGTACTTCGTGGTCGCCGAGACGCGCACCAGATCACCGCCGAGCGCGACGGTGAAGTGGCGCAGCACGGCGTCGCGTCCGAGGCGCGCATGGTGGGCCGCGACGTGCACGGCGTCGTCGGCCCAGTCCTGGACCGTGACGACCTTCAGCTGTGCGCTGTCGCCGAGAACGAACTCGATGTTCTCGGCGTAGGTGCCACTGCCCCGCTGGTCGATGACCAGCGTGAGGCGGGCGAACGCCTCGAGCCGGATCTGCATGTGTCCGTAGGCGACGGCACCTTCACCCGGTCCGGTGACGGTGACGGTGACGGGTTCGGCCACCTCGACCTCGCGGCCGACCGTGACGACCGTCGCGGTCTCGAAGGACGAGTACGCCTGGGCGGCGATCCGGTCGAACGGCACGCCCCCCTGCCCGAGCCGGGTGTCATCGCGCCCGACGGTCTCGACCTGCACGCCGTCGACGGGCGTGACCTCGATGCCGGCGCTGCCGGTCGCGGTGGCCGTGCCGTCGTGCAGACCGCGCAGGCGACGCAGCGGCGTGAACCGCCACACCTCGTCGCGTCCGGAGGGAATCTCGAAGGCGTTCACGTCGAACGACGTGAAGACCTCGCCCTTGTTGACGGCCGGGGTGAGGTTCTCGGCACGCACGGCTTCCTGCACCCCGGCGGCAGGGGTGTTCTTCGCTTCCGCAGTCATTTAGCCGACTGCCCCTTCCATCTGCAGTTCGATCAGGCGATTGAGCTCGAGGGCGTACTCCATCGGCAGTTCCTTGGCGATGGGCTCGACGAATCCGCGCACCACCATCGCCATGGCCTCGTCCTCGTCCAGTCCGCGGCTCATGAGGTAGAACAGCTGGTCGTCGCTGACCTTGGAGACGGTCGCCTCGTGCCCCATCGTGACGTCGTCCTCACGGATGTCGACGTACGGATAGGTGTCGGAGCGGCTGATCTGGTCGACGAGGAGTGCATCGCACTTGACCGTCGACTTCGAGCCGTGTGCTCCCTTGTTGACCTGGACGAGACCGCGGTAGGACGCCCGCCCGCCGCCGCGCGCCACCGACTTCGACACGATGGTCGAGGAGGTGTGCGGCGCCAGGTGCAGCATCTTCGCACCGGTGTCCTGGTGCTGACCCTCACCGGCGAAGGCGACGGACAGGACCTCGCCGCGGGCGTGCTCGCCCATCATCCACACGGCCGGGTACTTCATCGTCACCTTGGAACCGATGTTGCCGTCGATCCATTCCATCGAGCCGCCGGCCTCGACCTTGGTGCGCTTGGTCACCAGGTTGTAGACGTTGTTCGACCAGTTCTGGATCGTCGTGTAGCGGCAGTGCCCGCCCTTCTTGACGATGATCTCCACCACTGCGGAGTGCAGCGAGTCCGACTTGTAGATCGGGGCGGTGCAGCCCTCGACGTAGTGCACGGAGGCACCCTCGTCGACGATGATGAGGGTCCGCTCGAACTGGCCCATGTTCTCGGTGTTGATGCGGAAGTAGGCCTGCAGCGGGATGTCGACGTGCACACCCGGCGGCACGTAGATGAACGAGCCTCCGGACCACACGGCCGTGTTGAGCGCGGAGAACTTGTTGTCGCCCGCCGGAATGACCGTGCCGAAGTACTCCTTGAACAGCTCGGGGTGCTCACGCAGACCCGAGTCGGTGTCGAGGAAGATCACGCCCTGGCTCTCGAGGTCCTCGCGGATCTGGTGGTAGACCACCTCGGACTCGTACTGGGCGGCGACACCGGCGATCAGACGCTGCTTCTCGGCCTCGGGGATACCCAGCCTGTCGTAGGTGTTCTTGATGTCCTCGGGGAGCTCGTCCCAGCTCGCGGCCTGCTTCTCCGTCGAGCGCACGAAGTACTTGATGTTGTCGAAGTCGATCCCGTCGAGGTTCGATCCCCACACCGGCATGGGTTTCTTGTCGAAGGTGCGCAGCGCCTTGAGGCGGATGTCGAGCATCCACTCGGGTTCGTTCTTCTTCGCCGAGATGTCCCGCACGACCGCTTCGGACAGGCCGCGCTGCGCGGTGGCACCTGCGGTGTCGGGATCGGCCCAGCCGTATTCGTAGTGGCCGAGAGAATCGATCGTCTCTTCCTGCGTCAGCGGCGCGGTGCCGGACGTCTGGTCCGATGCGACGGTCATGCGGGCTCCTTCCGGAGGCTGGTGGGCGTCGGCGCGGGCTGTGCGTCGACGGTCGACGGGCGGGTGAACGACTTTCGGAGGTACGCGGCTTCGCGCGATGCGGCGGTCACGGCCGTCACGTGGGCGGTTCGGGCCGGGCCGGCTTCGCCCCGGGCAGGACCGGCACGTGGGTGGTGCAGAAGGCGTCGCCGTTGGCGATCGTCGCGAGTCGCTGCACGTGGGTTCCGAGGATCCGGACGAATGCTTCCTGTTCCGCCTCGCACAGTTGCGGGAACTGCTCCGCGACGTGCGAAACGGGGCAATGGTGCTGGCAGATCTGCACACCGGTACCCACGCGGCGGGTCGACGCGGCGAACCCGGAGGCGGTGAACGCACCGGCGATCTCTTCGGCCACGGTCTCCACGTCGTCGAGGTTCTCGTCGGCGGGCGCGATACCTCCGAGGATGGAGTCGACGCGGCGGCGCGCGAAATCCTCCACGGCGGCGTCGCCGCCGAGCTCACGCAGGTGACGCATCGCCGCGGTGGCGAGATCGTCGTAGGAATGTCCGAGGCGGGCGCGTCCCACGGCGGTGAGCTGGAAGCGGCGGGCGGGGCGGCCGCGGCCACGGCCCTGACGCCGGGGCGCCGAGGCGGCCTGGGCCTCACCGGAGTCGATGAGCGCGTCGAGGTGCCGGCGCACGCCCGCGGCGCTCAGTCCGAGTCGTTCGCCGATCTCGGGTGCGGTGATGGGTCCCTCTTCGAGGAGCAGTTGAACGACCGCTGCACGCGTCTGCCCTTCCGGCACGTCGCGTCCGGTCGCCGGCGCGTTCCTGCGTGCGTCCTCGACCCGCGACGACGTCGCGGCAGGCACGTGACCTGCGCGTTCGGTGCGCTCAGTGGTGTCGGACGGGTATTTCACAACACCAGTGTGACGGAATTCGGAAGGCCGGTCCACCAAGGGTGCCCTTTGTTACATCGGGTCCCGAGTCGGGAAAGACCGCCCGGAGCGTCCCGTTACGCTTCTGACGTGCCGTCGACTCCTCCCCTGTCCGCTCCGCCTACGACTCCCCCGGCGCGGGGTCGCTCCGGAGTCGGCGGCCGAGTGGGCAGGTGGTTCCGGCGAGCCCTCGGTCTCGAGGCCCCGAGCCCGCGAGCGGACGTCGGTGTGGTCCTCCACGGCGACGAGATCGAAGGCCGCGGGCTCGCCCCGGCAGAGACCACCGCGCTGCATCGCATCCGCCTGCTCGGCGCCACGGGTGCCGTCCTCATGGCGGTCGGTGCGCTCGGTGCGGGCGCGCAACCGGTGCTCCAGAATCCGGTCCAGGGTGTCCGTGCGCTCGGGCTGGCCGCGAGGATGCCCAGCGCGGCCCTGACGGCCACGATGACCGGCACCGCGCTGGTGATCCTCGCGTGGCTGCTGCTCGGGCGGTTCGCCATCGGACGACGTGGGACGGACGGCCCACCGCGCCGGCTGTCCCGTTCCCAGCTCGATCGCACCCTGCTGCTGTGGATCATTCCCCTCGTCGTGGCCCCGCCGATGTTCAGCAAGGACGTCTACTCGTATCTCGCGCAGAGCGAGATCGCCGCCCGGGGGCTCGATCCCTATGCCATCGGGCCGGCCGGCGCCCTGGGGGTCGATCATGTCCTGACCCGCACGGTGCCGAGCATCTGGCGCGACACTCCGGCCCCCTACGGACCGGCCTTCCTGTGGCTCGGCGAGAAGATCACCTATCTCACCGGCGAGAACATCGTGGCGGGCATCTTCGTCCACCGGCTCCTCGCCCTCGTCGGGGTGGCGCTGATCGTGTGGGCCCTGCCGCGGCTCGCCCGGCGGTGCGGCGTCGCGGCGGTCAGCGCGCTGTGGCTGGGCGCTGCGAACCCGCTGTTGCTGTTCCACCTGGTCTCCGGCATCCACAACGAAGCACTCATGCTCGGACTCATGCTCGCCGGCGTCGAACTGGCGCTGCGCGCGGTGTATCCCGAGGACGAGTCGTCCTCCCGCCTCCGGCTCGCCGGGTGGCTGGCCGCCGGTACGGCGCTGGTCGCACTGTCGTCGATGGTCAAGGTGCCCTCACTGCTCGCGCTCGGTTTCGTCGGCATGGCACTGGCACGCAAGTGGGGCGGCAACATCCGGGCGGTGGCAGCCTCCGCCGCGGTGCTGGGCCTGGGATCCGCGGTCGTCATCGTGGCCGTGAGCTGGGGCAGCGGCCTCGGACTGGGATGGACGCAGACGCTGGGTACCGCCACCGAGGTGCGCAGCTGGATGTCGATCCCCACCCTCCTCGGGATGGGCACCGGACTCGGGGGTGTGCTGCTCGGCCTCGGCGACCATACGACAGCGGTGCTCTCGATCACCCGCCCTATCGCGGCGCTCGTGGCCGGTTTCATCACCGTGCGCATGCTGCTCGCGGTGCTCACCGGCCGCATTCATCCCGTCGGTGCACTGGGTGTCTCACTGGGCGCGATCGTGCTGCTGTTTCCGGTCGTACATCCGTGGTACCTCCTGTGGGCGGTCATCCCCCTCGCGGCCTGGGCGACCCGCCCGGTCTTCCGGATCCCCACCATCGCGTTCTCCTCGGTGGTGGGCATGATGCTCATGCCCAACGGCAGTGAGTACCAGCCGTTCATCATCGTCCAGGCCTCGATCGCGACCATCGTCGTCGTCGGCCTGATCATCGTCGCGACACGCTCCCGGCTGCCCTGGCGGTTGCAGGAGCGCACACCACCACGCCCGGCGGAAACCGCGGACGCCTAGGCTGGAAACCTGTGATCCCGAGTTCTCCCGCCGATGCGTTACCGGCCGTGCGCCTGGACGGCGTCGTCAAGACCTACGGGGGCGTCACCGCGGTGAACGGTCTCGATCTGACCGTCGAACGCGCTCAGGTGCTCGCCCTCCTCGGCCCCAACGGTGCAGGCAAGACCACGACCGTGGAAATGTGTGAAGGTTTCGTCACCCCGGATGCAGGCACCGTCCGCGTTCTGGGACTCGACCCCGTCGCCGATTCCGACGCGCTCCGTCCCAGGATCGGCGTGATGCTCCAAGGTGGCGGCGCCTACCCGGGCTCGCGAGCCGGCGAGATGCTCGATCTGGTCGCGGCGTACTCGGCCGACCCCCTCGATCCGGACTGGTTGCTGCAACGCCTCGGACTCTCGGAGGCCCGGCGCACCCCCTACCGCCGCTTGTCGGGCGGGCAACAGCAGCGTCTCGCCCTCGCGTGCGCGCTGGTCGGACGTCCCGAACTCGTATTCCTCGACGAACCCACAGCAGGTCTCGACGCGCAGGCGCGACTGCTCGTCTGGGAGTTGATCGATGCGCTCCGCCGCGACGGAGTGAGCATCCTGCTCACCACCCATCTCATGGACGAGGCCGAAGAGCTCGCCGACGAGATCGTGATCATCGACCACGGACGGGTCGTCGCCGCGGGTACCCCCGACGAGGTCACCCGCGACGGCGCCGAAGGACAGCTGTGGTTGTCCGCTCCGCCCGGCCTCGACCTGAGCGCTCTGCAATCGGCCCTCGCGGGCACCCACCGGGTGCGCGAGGACAATCCCGGCCGCTATCTCGTCGAGGGCACGATCGAACCGTCGGTCGTTGCGGCCGCGGCCTCGTGGTGCGCGGGCCTGGGGGCGCTGGCGACCGAGATCCGGGTGGATCAGCGCAGCCTCGAGGATGTCTTCCTCGAGTTGACAGGACGGGAGTTGAGAGGGTGAGCGTGACCCACGATCGTCTGGCGAACAACAGGTTCGCAGAGGGGACCTTCACCCCGCGCCCTCGGCCGAACTCCCCTGCGAAGATGCTCGCGGCCCAGACCGCCATGGAACTCAAGCTGTTGCTCCGCAACGGTGAGCAGCTCCTGCTGACCATGTTCATCCCCGTCACGCTGCTGATCGGCCTGTGCCTCCTGCCGATCGGCGATCTCGGCGACTCACGCGTCGACCGGGTGCTGCCGGCGGTGATGATGGTGGCGATCATGTCGACGGCCTTCACCGGCCAGGCGATCGCCGTGGGCTTCGACCGGCGCTACGGCGCCCTCAAACGGATCGGTGCGACCGCACTGCCCAAATGGGGCATCATCGCCGGGAAGAGCGGCGCCGTGGGGATCGTCGTCGTCCTCCAATCGATCCTGCTCGGTGTGATCGGCGCGGCACTCGGTTGGCGTCCCGGCGTGGGCGGACTGCTGATCGGGGCCCTCGTGATCGCCCTCGGCACCGTGATGTTCGCGACACTCGGCCTGCTGCTCGGCGGGACGCTGCGCGCCGAGATCGTGCTGGCGCTGGCGAACATCGTGTGGTTCGTCCTGCTCGGCATCAGCAGCATCGTGGTCCTGGGCGACGTGATTCCGGATGCGGTGACCCACCTGCTGCGGATCGTCCCCTCCGGGGCACTGACCCTCGCACTGGAGGACGCCGCCGCGGGTGGGTTCGACTGGTTGTCGATCCTCTCGCTCGTCGTATGGACGGTGATCGGCGGCACGGCCGCCGCGAGGTGGTTCCGATTCACCTGAGTGTCACGCGGCAGGATCCGGCCGCCCCCAACTACAGCGTGTAGTGGTTCACGCCGTACCATCGGACCCGTGTTGTATCGCGGCTACCTGAGCCTTGTCGACCGTCTCCCCCTGCCCTCGTTGCGGACGCAGAAGATCATCGCGTTCCTCACGATTCTGACGCAGGGTGGCATCGCCGTGACCGGTTCGGTCGTCCGCGTCACCGCCTCCGGGCTGGGCTGCCCCACCTGGCCGCAGTGTTTCCCCGGATCGATGGTGCCCGTGGGAGTCTCGAGCGGAGTCGACACCCTCCACCAGGTCGTCGAGTTCGGCAACCGCCTGCTCACCTTCGTCGTCGTGGCCGTCGCCGCAGCCATAGTGCTGGCCGTGACCCGGGCACGTCGCCGCAAGGAGGTGATCGCATGGGCGTGGCTGATGCCCGCGGGAACCGTACTCCAGGCGATCATCGGCGGAATCACCGTGCTGGCCGGTCTCGCCTGGTGGACCGTCGCGATCCACATGCTCGCCTCGATGCTCATGGTGTGGCTCGCCGTGGTGCTCTACGCGAAGGTGGGCGAGCCCGACGACGGCACGGTGGTCCAGGTGCTCCCCCAGCCGCTGCGCTGGCTCACCGCACTGTCGGGCGCCGCCCTCGGGGTGGTCCTCGTCCTGGGCACGATGGTCACCGGTGCCGGTCCTCATGCCGGCGACAAGAGCGTCGAGGACCCGGTCCCGCGCCTCGAACTCGACATCACCAATCTCGTCCATCTGCACGCCGAAGCACTGGTCGGCTATCTCGCGCTGCTGGTCGGCCTCACCTTCGCCGTCTACGCGGTGCATGCTCCGCACTCGGTGAAGGTGCGCCTGAAGGTCGTGCTCGCGCTGGTGGTCGCGCAGGCCGGCATCGGACTCGTCCAGTTCTGGACGGACGTACCCGCCGTCCTCGTCGTACTGCACGTCGCCGGCGCAGGACTCTGCACGGCCGCCACCGCCGCGGTCTGGGCCGCGGGCCGGGTACGTACCACCGCCCCGGTCCGCGAACCGGTTCCGGCCTGACGGACAGCCGACACGGCCCTTCCACGAGATTCGTGGAAGGGCCGTCGGTCGTCGTGGGGGGGTGGGCCGATCAGCGCTCGTTGCGGGCCTTCGGGAACTTGGTCTGGTGTGCCACCCAGCCGGCCATCTTCGCCCAGTGCCCCTTCTCGGGATCGGCGATGCTGGTGATCTCACGATCCCACTCGGAGACGGTGACGTCGGGAATCTCCTCGACGATCGCGCGCGCGGTCGGAAGATCCTTCGCGACGCGGTCTCCGAGGGTGCCGTCGGCGGCGACCACCGTGATACGCACGCCCGAGAGACCGATGGGCTGCAGCACGGCCTTGCCGGAACCTCCGTGCGCCGCGACGAAGCCGCGGATGGACGAGACGATGTCGGCCGGTGCGGCCACGACCTGTGTTTCCACGCTCATGCCTGAAGAATACTGTGAGCCGCATGCATGCAATCGAAGTGGCACAGCACGGTGGTCCCGACGTCCTCGTCTCCGTCGAACGGCCCGACCCCGAGCCCGGCCCCGGAGAACTGCTCGTCCGCACCGATGCGATCGGCGTGAACTTCATCGACACCTATTTCCGTACCGGGCTCTACCCGTCCGAACTCCCGTACGTCCCCGGCTCGGAGGGCACGGGCACGGTCGTGGCGGTCGGTGACAGCGTCCACGACGTCGCGGTGGGAGAACGCGTGTCGTGGTGTGCAGCGCCCGGATCGTATGCAGAACTCGTCCGGGTACCGCAGGAGGTCGCCGTTCCCGTACCCGGCGACGTCCCCGCCGAGCAGGCCGCGTCCGTTCTGCTCCAGGGCATGACCGCGCACTATCTGCTCAACTCCGTCCACCCCGCGCACCCGGGCGAGACCGTGCTCGTCCACGCGGGGGCGGGTGGGGTGGGGTTGATCCTCACCCAGCTCGCGGCGGCGAAGGGCGTGAGGGTGATCACAACGGTGTCGTCCGACGAGAAGGAGGCGCTCTCCCGGGAGGCCGGCGCGGCGGAGGTCCTGCGCTACGACGACGACATCGCTCGGCGGGTACGCGAGCTCACCGACGGTGAAGGCGTCGCCGCGGCCTACGACGGCGTGGGCGCGGCGACCTTCGAGAGCTCCCTCGCCTCGGTCCGCATCCGCGGCACGGTCGCGCTGTTCGGAGCGGCGAGCGGACCCGTCCCGCCCTTCGACCTCCAGCGACTGAATCCGGCAGGATCGCTGTTCGTCACCCGCCCCACCCTCGCGCACTACACACGTACCCGGGACGAACTGCTGTGGCGCGCGACGGACGTGCTCGGCGCTCTTGCCGACGGCACGCTGAAGATCCGGATCGGTGCGAGCTACCCGCTGGCCGAGGCCGCCCGCGCCCACGCCGATCTCGAGGGCCGCCGCACCACCGGCTCCATCGTCCTGATCCCGTGAGACCGCAGATGCCTGTGCCCCCGGCCGTTCGGCGGGGGCACAGGCATCCGGGGAACGATCAGAAATACGAACCGATCGTGGGCAGGGCGAGCACGGAGTCGACAGCCAGGCCCAGGCACACCACCGCGAGGTAGTTGTTGGACTGCAGGAAGAGCTTGAGCGGCTTGACGGAGGCTCCGCCCCGCACGCTGTTGTAGAGCTGGTGGGCGACGATCAGGAACCACGCGCCGGCGAGCAGCGCGACCACCGCATAGATCACTCCCGCGGCCGGGACGATGACCAGGGTCGCGAGCACGGTCGCCCAGGTGTAGAGGACGATCTGCTTGGTGACGTGCTGTTCGGTCGCGATCACCGGCAGCATCGGCACGCCCGCGGCCTTGTAGTCCTCCTTGTAACGCATCGCGAGCGCCCAGGTGTGCGGCGGCGTCCAGAAGAAGATCACCAGGAACAGCACGACGGGTTCCCAGCTCAGCGATCCGGTGACCGCAGCCCAGCCGACCATCACGGGCATGCACCCGGCCGCGCCGCCCCAGATCACGTTCTGCCAGGTCCGACGCTTGAGCACCATCGTGTACACGAGGACGTAGAACGCGATGGTCGCCACCACCAGCAGACCTGCGAGCAGGTTGGCGCGCCACCACAGCCAGAGGAAGGAGGCGACACCGAGCGCCATGCCGAAGACGAAGGCGTTGCGGGTCGGGACCGTCTGGCGTGCGAGCGGGCGCAGGGCCGTGCGCTTCATCACCTTGTCGATGTCCGCGTCGACGACGCAGTTCAGCGCGTTGGCGCTCGCGGCACCCATCCAGCCACCGAAGAGCGTGCTCAGGATGAGCACGATGTCGACGGTCCCGCGATCGGCGAACAGCATCGCGGGAATGGTTGCGACGAGCAGGAGTTCGATCACCCGCGGCTTCGTCAGCGCGATATAGGCGAGAACGGTGCCGGAGATCCGGCCCCACGCGGTGTCGGGGCGCGGGGCGCTCGGCGCTTCGGGGGCGCCGAAACCGTGCCCTCCCGGCCGTCGCCCTGCCCGCACACTGTCTCCTTGTCCCACGCGGATCCGCACCTTCGTTTCGCCCGTTCACGGTCGCCCGGTTCCGGACGCTCCTCTACTACGAACGATGGTAGACCGGAGCGTTGCCCGGACCGAATCGACCCGCTCGGGACAGCGCACTAGTCTGAAGTAGCGCGCGGGCCGACTTCCACCCGCCGGGACCCCGTAGACCCATGTCAGGAGATTTCACGCTCGTGTCGATCACAGACGAGATCCGCACCCTCACCCAGCCTGCGCATCCTGCCGACTGGACCGATCTGGACACCAAGGCGGTCGACACCGCGCGCGTGCTTGCAGCCGACGCCGTGCAGAAGGTCGGAAACGGCCACCCCGGCACCGCGATGAGCCTTGCTCCCCTTGCCTACACCCTCTACCAGCGTGTGATGCGGCACGATCCCACCGACCACGAGTGGGTCGGCCGCGACCGGTTCGTACTGTCCTGCGGACACTCGAGCCTGACGCTGTACATCCAGCTCTACCTGTCCGGATACGGAGTCGAGCTGACCGACCTCGAGGCGCTCCGGACGTGGGGTTCGCTCACCCCCGGTCACCCCGAGTACGGCCACACTCCCGGCGTCGAGATGACCACCGGCCCGCTGGGCCAGGGCCTCGCCTCCGCGGTCGGCATGGCGATGGCCGCCCGCCGTGAGCGCGGTCTGTTCGATCCCGAGGCGCCCGCGGGCACGAGCCCGTTCGATCACTACGTCTACGTGATCGCCTCCGACGGCGACATCGAGGAGGGCGTGACGTCCGAGGCGTCCTCGCTCGCCGGTGTCCAGCAGCTCGGCAATCTCATCGTCTTCTACGACGACAACAAGATCTCCATCGAGCACGACACCGCGATCGCACTCGGCGAGGACGTCTCCAAGCGCTACGAGGCGTACGGCTGGCACGTCCAGACCGTGGAGGGCGGCGAGAACGTCACGGCGCTGCTCGAGGCCGTCGAAGCGGCGAAAGCCGTCACCGACCGCCCGTCCTTCATCTCCGTCCGCACGATCATCGGCTACCCCGCCCCGACGAAGATGAACAGCGGCGACGCGCACGGTGCCGCGCTCGGTGCCGACGAGGTCGCCGAGGTGAAGAAGGTCCTCGGCTTCGATCCCGAGAAGAACTTCGACGTCGACCCCGCCGTGATCGAGCACACCCGGCAGGTCGTGACGCGTGGCGCCCAGGCACGCGCGGCATGGCAGACCGAGTTCGACGCGTGGGCCGTCCGCGAACCGCAGCGCAAGGAACTGTTCGATCGCCTCCAGTCGGGAGAATTCCCCGAGGGCTGGATCGACGCGCTGCCGACCTACGATCCGACCGAGAGCGGTCCGGCGACCCGTTCGGCGTCCGGCAAGGTCCTCGCGGCACTCGGGTCGCTGCTGCCCGAGTTGTGGGGCGGTTCCGCCGACCTCGCCGGCAGCAACAACACCACCATCCCCGGATCCGACTCCTTCGGTCCCGACTCGATCTCCACCAAGGACTGGACCGCGCAGCCCTACGGGCGCACCCTGCACTTCGGTGTGCGCGAGCATGCGATGGGCGCGATCCTCAACGGCATCGCACTGCACGGCCCGACCCGCCCCTACGGCGGCACCTTCCTCGTCTTCTCGGACTACATGCGCCCCGCCGTGCGTCTGGCGGCCCTCATGCAGACCCCGGCGATCTATGTGTGGACGCACGACTCGATCGGTCTCGGTGAGGACGGCCCGACGCATCAGCCGATCGAACACCTCGCCGCGCTGCGCGCGATCCCGAACCTCGCGGTGATCCGTCCGGCCGACGCCAACGAGACCTCGTTCGCATGGAAGGCAGCTCTGGAGAACCGCACCGGGCCGACGGCGCTCGCACTGACCCGTCAGAACGTGCCGGTACTCGAGGGCACCCGGGAGAAGGCCGCCGAGGGTGTCGCCCGCGGCGCCTACATCCTGGCCGAGGCCTCCTCCGGAACTCCGGAGGTCGTGATCCTCGCGACCGGTTCGGAGGTCCAGCTCGCGGTCGCGGCCCGCGAGACGCTCGAGGCCGAGGGCGTGCCGACACGAGTGGTGTCCGTACCGGTACTCGACCGCTTCCTCGAACAGGACCAGGCCTACCGCGACGAGGTCCTGCCCCCGTCCGTGCGCGCCCGTGTGTCCGTCGAGGCCGGACTCGCGATGCCGTGGTACCGGCTGCTCGGCGATGCCGGTGAGCCGGTCTCGCTCGAGCACTACGGCGCGTCCGCCGACTACAAGACCCTGTTCCGCGAGTTCGGCATCACCGCCGAGGCCGTCGTCGACGCTGCGCGCCGCTCGCTGACCCGAGTGAAGGGATGATCGGATGACCCAGCAGACTTCCACGCAGAATCCGGCGCTGGCGGAACTGTCCGCCCAGGGTGTGTCGGTGTGGCTCGACGACCTCTCGCGCGACCTCATCGATTCCGGCAAGCTGGCCGAACTCGTCTCCACCCGCAGCGTGGTCGGCGTGACCACCAACCCGTCGATCTTCCAGGCCGCGCTGTCGAAGGGGCATGCCTACGACGCGCAGATCCGCGATCTCGCCGGGGACGGAGCCGACGCGACGACTGCGATCCGCACCGTCACCACCGACGACGTCCGTGCTGCCTGCGACGTTCTCGCGCCGGTCTTCGACGCCACGAACGGTCTCGACGGCCGGGTGTCGATCGAGGTCGACCCGCGTCTGGCGCACAAGACCGACGACACCGTCCAGCAGGCACTCGAACTGTGGCGCATCGTCGATCGGCCGAACCTGTTCATCAAGATCCCGGCCACGGTGGCGGGTCTGCCGGCCATCGCCCGGGTGATCGGTGAGGGTGTCAGTGTCAACGTCACGCTGATCTTCTCGGTCGAACGCTACGAACGGGTCATCGAGGCCTATCTCGACGGCCTGACCGCGGCGAAGGCGGCCGGGCACGATCTGTCGAAGATCCGTTCGGTCGCCTCGTTCTTCGTCTCGCGTGTGGACACGGAGATCGATCCGCGTCTCGAGGAGATCGGCACCGACCAGGCGCTCGCCCTGCGCGGCAAGGCGGGCGTGGCCAATGCGCGCCTCGCCTATGCCGCCTATCTGAGCGCGTTCGAGGGCGGAACGCGGTTCGAGCAGCTCGCCGAGGCGGGCGCCGTCCCGCAGCGTGCACTGTGGGCGTCGACGGGCGTGAAGAACCCCGACTACCCCGACACCCTGTACGTCACCGAACTGGTCGCTCCGAACACCGTGAACACCATGCCGGAGAAGACTCTCGAAGCGGTGGCCGATCACGGTGAGATCACCGGCGACACCGTCACTCGCAACATCGCTGCAGCCCAGCAGGTGTTCGACGCGCTGAGCTCGATCGGCGTGGACCTTCCCGACGTCTTCCGCAAGCTCGAGGACGAGGGTGTCGAGAAGTTCGTGGTGTCCTGGAAGGATCTGCTCGCGGCCACGTCGGAGCAGCTGGCGGTACACGCCCCGGGGGCGGAGGGCTGAACGTGCTCGAATCCGGTGCGGCGGAGTGGGTGAATCCGCTCCGGGACAACAGAGATCGCAGGCTTCCCCGGATCGCCGGCCCGTGCGCGTTGGTGATCTTCGGGGTCACCGGCGATCTGGCCCGGCGCAAGCTGATGCCCGCCATCTACGATCTCGCCAACCGCGGTCTCCTGCCGCCCGGATTCGCACTCGTCGGCTTCGCCCGACGTGCCTGGGACGACGACGATTTCGGCCAGGTGGTCCACGATGCCGTGCGCGAGCATTCCCGGACTCCCTTCCGCGAGGAGGTCTGGCAACGCCTCTCGGAGGGAATCCGCTTCGTGCAGGGCAGCTTCGACGACGACGCGGCGTTCGCCGACCTGGCCAGGACGCTCGAGACGCTCGACCGGGAACGGGGCACGGGCGGTAACCACGCGTTCTACCTCTCGGTCCCTCCCGCCGCCTTCCCCGTGGTGTGCGGGCAGCTCGCACGATCGGGTCTCGCGGTCGCCCAGGACGGGGCGTGGAGCCGCGTGGTGATCGAGAAACCGTTCGGACACGACCTCGACAGTGCCCGCGAGCTCAACGAGGTCGTCGGTGAGGTCTTCTCGGAGGAGTCCGTCTTCCGCATCGATCACTATCTCGGCAAGGAGACGGTGCAGAACATCCTCGCGCTGCGGTTCGCGAACCAGATGTTCGAGCCGGTGTGGAACGCGCACTACGTCGACCATGTGCAGATCACGATGGCCGAGGACATCGGTCTCGGTGGGCGGGCCGGATACTACGACGGCATCGGAGCGGCGCGCGACGTCATCCAGAACCATCTGCTCCAGCTGCTCGCCTTCACCGCGATGGAGGAGCCGGTGAGCTTCGCCGCCTCGGAACTGCACGCCGAGAAGATCAAGGTGCTGTCGGCTACCCGGCCGGCGGAGCCCTTCGACGAGACCACTGCGCGCGGCCAGTACGCCGCGGGGTGGCAGGGCGGCGAGAAGGTCGTCGGTCTGCTCGAGGAGAAGGGTTTCGCGGCGGACTCGATCACCGAGACGTACGCCGCCATCACCCTCGAGGTCGATACCCGGCGCTGGGCCGGGGTGCCGTTCTATCTCCGGACCGGCAAGCGTCTCGGCCGCCGCGTCACCGAGATCGCGGTGGTGTTCAAACGCGCTCCGCATCTGCCCTTCGACGAGACGATGACCGAGGAACTCGGCCAGAATGCGCTCGTCGTCCGAGTGCAGCCGGACGAGGGTGTCACGATGCGTTTCGGCTCGAAGGTGCCCGGCTCCGAGATGGAGGTCCGGGACGTGAACATGGACTTCAGTTACGGCCAGGCCTTCACGGTGTCCTCTCCCGAGGCGTACGAGCGGTTGATCCTCGACGTGCTCCTCGGCGTGCCGTCCCTCTTCCCCGTGGACGAGGAAGTCGAATTGTCCTGGAAGATCCTCGATCCGGTGCTCGAGCACTGGGCTGCGCACGGACGCCCGGAACCCTACGAGGCGGGTACCTGGGGTCCGGAATCCGCCGATGAGATGCTGCGCCGCACGGGTCGCGAATGGAGGCGTCCGTGAGGCTGCAATTGCGCAACACCTCCGCCAATGCGGTCAGCCGCAAACTGGTGGAATTGCGTCGATCGAGCGGAATGGTCACGCAGGGACGCGTTCTCACGTTCATCGTCTGCGCGGGCGACGCGCGAGGTCTCGATGCCGCGATCACCGCGGCAACCGAGGCGTCCAAGGAGAATCCCTGCCGCGTCATCGTCGTCGGCCGGGGCCGTCACGACGGTCCGTCGCGGCTCGACGCCGAGATCCGGGTCGCCGGTGAGGCGGGCGCCTCCGAAGCATTGATCCTCGCCTTGCACGGCGAACTCGGTGAGCATCAGGAATCGGTGGTCGTGCCTTTCCTGCTGCCCGATACCCCGGTCGTCGCGTGGTGGCCCAACCAGGCGCCGCCCGTACCTGCCGACGATCCGGTGGGGCGTCTGGCGGTGCGCCGGATCACGGACGTGACGAACTCGGAGGATCCCCGGTCCGAGCTCGGGACCGTCCTGTCCGGTTACCGTCCGGGCGATACGGATCTCGCGTGGGCTCGCATCACCTACTGGCGGGCCCTGCTGGTCTCCGCACTCGATCAGCCTCCGTACGAGCCGGTGCTCTCGGCACGGGTCTCGGGCCTGCGGACCGAGCCGGCCGTCGACCTGCTCGCGGGCTGGCTCGCGAGTCGTCTCGACTGCCGCATCGAGCGGGCGACGGGCGAACTCCGGGTGGACCTGCACACGGCATCACAGACGATCACTCTCGAACGGCCGCAGGAAGGACGCGTCGCGACCCTCGCGCGCACCCACAAGCCCGATTCGCTGATCAGCCTGGCTCGGCGGAACTCCGCGGAGTGCCTCGCCGAGGAGCTGCGCCGTCTCAACCCCGACGAAGTGTACGAAGCCGCATTGTCGGCCCTGCCGAAGGTGGAATATGTCTGATCCGGTGGAGAATCCGTTCGAGGTCCTGTCCTTCACCGACGCGGACGAGGTCGCGCGTGCGGCGGCCGTCGCCTTCGTCGACGCAGTCGTCGCCGCCCAGCGCGACCGGGTGCAGGCGCACGTGGTTCTCACCGGCGGTGGCACGGGTATCGCGATGCTCGAGCATGTGCGCGACCACCAGGGTGGAATCGACTGGTCTGCGGTGAACGTGTACTTCGGCGACGAACGCTTCCTTCCGCCCGGCGATCCGGATCGCAACGAGGTGCAGGCACGGGCAGCACTGCTCGACCACGTGCCGATCGACCCCGCGCGGATCCACAGCATGCCGGCCCTCGGGGAGGACGGATGCAGCACGCCGGAGGCATCGGCGCAGCGCTACGCCGAACTTCTGGCGGCGCACTCCCCCGACGGCACGGTGCCGGACTTCGACGTGCACCTGCTCGGGATGGGCGGCGAAGGCCACGTCAACTCGCTGTTCCCCGAGACCGATGCGGTGCGCGAATCCGAGCGCTTCGTGGTGGGTGTCGACGATTCTCCGAAGCCGCCGCCCGCCCGGGTGACGTTGACGCTGCCCGCCGTGCGACGGTCCCGCCAGGTCTGGTTGCTCGTCACCGGCGCCGCGAAAGCCGAGGCGGTCGCGGCCGCCGTTCGTGGCGTCGCACCGGAGGAGATTCCGGCTGCCGGGGCACGCGGTACGGAGCGCACCGTGTGGTTCCTCGATCCCGAGGCCGCAGCGCAACTGCCCTCCATGTAACCGAGCGGAGCGGAGCGAGCGCCGAGGACCGGGACCGCCCTCACGGCCGCGTACCGTCCCGGTCGGGATCGTCCGACTCCTGCGTCTCGATGCCGTGCCGGTCGTCGAGACGGGTTCGCGCGCACAGTATCCGGACGGCAGACCGCGGTCCGGCCGTCGATCGGAGCGCCCGCAGGCGTGATCGGCCGGGGACACATCGCACAGCTCGTGGGTCCATGCCGGTGGACTCCTCCCGTCGCGGACCGCTGTCGTCGTCGGCCCTTTGTCTCGTTCGACGCACCGAGCCGCCCGACGGTTCCGTCCCGGGCCGAATCCCCTGCTCCGGAGGCGATGCGGTCTTCAGATACCGCGTTCGACCACGGCCGCGGTGACCCGATCGTCGATCGACGACACGGGGTTCTCGTGGCCGACCCAGCCACTGCCCCCGAAGTACTTGGCGAAGATCTTCTCCGCGGTACGGGTGGCGACCGCCTGCGTCGTCAACGTCGGATTGGGCCCCCCGAGGCTGTTCGCCAGGGCCGAGTTGTCGGCGATGAACAGTCTTTTCACCCACCGGGCTTCGGAATCGGCGTCGAGCACCGAGTCGTGTTCGCTCAGCCCCATCCGCATACTCGACTGCGAATGGAGGATCAGAGGCGGCCAGTCGCAACGATGGACGCGCTTGGCACCGGCCGCCCGCATCAATTCGACCGCCTTGGCGGTGGAATATTCCCGATTGCGCCGGGTGCGGGGAGAACGACGACGGTGGCGCACGGTCACCCGCGGCGCGAGCCCGCCCTCGTCGGGATACAGGAATGGCGACAGCGTCACCCGGTTGTCCGGTTCGACATCGTCGTCCGCGATGACGAGCGCGGCGAGGACCCGGTCGGTGTCGGCCATCGTGTCGAGCAGGTCGCGGCCCACGAGACGTCCGAGACTGTCGGCGCCCGCGGGATCGACGACGCTTCCCGCGCTTCCGTACCCGTGGATCCCGGAGTCGCTGAAGTTCAGCGCATACGCGATCAGCGCCGGCGGCAGGCCCACCTGTTCGATTCCGCCGTAACCCGGCAGGTCCACCCGGGCATTGGAACCCGGTCCCCTCGTCTGTCCGGTGTACTCGTCGAAGACTCCGAAGACCGCATCCATGTGATGGTCGGTGAGGCCGCGGCCGGCCCAACCGTTCGGATTCGGCAGCGCCGAGTTCAGCCACAACCGCGGACCTTCGATACAGCCGGCGGCGAGCACGACGACCGGAGCCGTCGCCTCGTGCTCCTCCCCCGCGACCGTGAACCTGACGCCGCGGACGGTGGTCTCTCCGTGCACCTCCTCGACGAAGATCCGGGAGACGACCGCGTCGGTGACGAGCGTGACGGGCTTCCCCTGTGGTGCCCACGCGTCTGCGGTGAGCATCATCGGTACGTACGAATTGTCGGTGGACCGCTTGGCCTTGAGATTTCGCGGTGCACCCAGCGGCAGGAAACAGCCCTGATAGCAGTGCCCGCACATCGTGCATCCGCGAGCGTCCGGATAGCGCAGGCGAGAGCGGTCCCGGGTGCGGGCGGCCGTGCCGCCGGGCTGCAGGATCGCGTTCTGCTGCGCGCGGTGGGCGGCGCGGGTGGTGTCGAGCGAGGTCTGATGCGGCAACCCGATTCCTGCTGCGCCGCGCAGGAACAACTCTTCCTTCGCGCCCATCGGTGCCGTCTGCACGGGAAGCGTGGCCTCGACCCACTCGTAGTAGGGCCGCAGTTCGTCGTAGCCGAAGGGGAACAGATGGGCGGTGTCGTACATGTCGCGATCGGCGCCGTCGTACCCGACGAACGCTCCGGGTGCCGCTCGCGGCGAGTTGCCGAAATAGTGCAAGGTGGTGCCACCGACTCCGGCGACCTGCCACACGAAGGAATTCTGGGGCAGGTCGCGCAGCCAGGGGGTACGCGAGCGGTCTCCGGGTCCGTGACGGAACAGTCCAGTGATCGGATTGTTGACGTCGTCCTCGAAATGGGTCCACTCGTTCTCCGGATCCGCGAAGCGGGGGCCGGCTTCGAGGACGAGCACCTCGAGGCCCCGCGCCGCGAGTTCCTTGGCCACGACGGGTCCGCCGCCGCCTGCACCGATGACGATGACGTCGGTCATCTAACCCTCCACCTTCTCGATTCCGCCGTAATAGCCGCGGAACTCGTCCCACCCGTCGCTCGTCCCGGCGTACCGGCTCATCTCCCAGCCGACCGGTCGGCCGGTCAGTTCGCGACGAACCGGGTCGTAGGCCGACACTTCCGAGAATGCTGCGAACGCCGCCAGGGTGGGAACCGCGTTGACCACGAACTTCAGCACGAGTCCTTCGAATCGGGGGTCGGTGTCGAGCCATTCGAAGACCTGGGCTTTACCGGCCTGGCTCAGGTTCGCGAACGGAGCCGAGAACGGCCCCGTCGCCGACCGCACGTCTGCCGTGACCGCGAAGGTGTTGAGCAGCAATGCGACCGCTGCGGCGCCGGGGAGATTGCCCGCGGCCGGCCCGAACAGGGGCCAGGGTGCCGCCTGATCCAGGGTGCGTTCGAGGGAGGCCGCCGCACCCGGTGTCGCTCCACCGGGGCGGTCGGTCCAGACTCCCTGCTGCCGGGAGTACGGGTCGTCGCCCGGCGCCACGAACGCCAGCACACCGTTGATGGTGTCGCGGATCGGCGGTGCCTGCCCCGGCGGTTGCGCGGTCGCCTCCTGCGCGAGGAGTCCGGCCGTGCCCACCAGAGCCGCTGCGGTCGCGGCCACCCCGGCGAGGAAACGCCGCCTGCTCCAAGACCCGTACTGTGGTTCGTCCACGTCGCCCCCTCGTCGCTTCCGTGTGCAGCAGCGTACGAGATGCGGCAGGAGCTACGCGGCGTTTCGTCCCAATGATCTGTTCGGTCCGTAACGGGCAGATGCGCCCGCCCCGTACCGGTAGTGTGTGGTGGACGACACTTTCGGACGGCACGGAACGCAACCCGAGGAGTGGTGATGAGTACGCCGACGTCAGCGACGGGCGAGGTGATCCCGGAACCCGACTGCCCGGACGATTCGTCGCTGGTGCGACTCGTCTACCACCGCGACCTCACGTTCCCCGCCGAGCAGGTCTGGGCGGCACTCACCGAGCCCGCCGAGCTGGGCAGCTGGTACGGCGAGTACGTAGGCGACCCGGCCTCGGGACGTGTGCAGTTGACGATGACCGACGAACTCGACACTGCCACCACCGAGGTACGGATACTCCGGTGCACTCCCCCCTCCGGTTACACCGTGGATCAGGACGGATGGCTGCTCGACATCGCACTGCACCCGCGCGAGGGAGTCACCGTCCTGGACTTCACCCATCATCACGTGCCGCGCTCCGCGGTCGGCGAGATCGGGCCGGGATGGCAGTACTACCTCGATCGCCTGACGGCCGCGCTGAGCGGCATCCCGTTCCCTCACTGGGACGACTACCTGAGCCTGGTGGACGAATACCGCTGAACTCCGGATGGATTCACCATCGCTGCGGATTCTCGAGCTCTGCCAACCGCTTTCGCAGATGCCGCCGCTCGGGATCGGTACCCGCGAGATCGAGCGACCGCCGATACCACACGGCCGCTTCGGCTTTCCTCCCCAGGCGGCATGACAATTCTGCCCGCGCCACCGCGTACGGACCGTACTCGCGCAGACCCGGCTCGCCGGCGAGATCGTCGAGCAGTGCCAGCCCCGTTTCCGGCCCGTCCCGCATCGCCACGGCCACCGCGCGATTGAGCGCCACGACCGGCGACGGGTCCAGAGCTGCCAGGACGTCGTAGAGCGCGACGATCTGCGGCCAGTCGGTCGCGCCCGCCTCGTCGGCTTCGTCGTGCAGCGCAGCGATCGCGGCCTGCACCCCATAAGGGCCGGGTGGCCCGCCGGTGAGGGCCACGACCACCAGTGCGCTGCCCTCCTCGATCATCTCGCGGTCCCACAGTCTGCGGTCCTGCATGTCGAGCAGCATCACCGCGCCGGACGGATCGGTACGCGCGTCCCGGCGGGCATGGACGAGCAGCATCAGCGCGAGCAGGCCGGTCACCTCGCGTTGCGCCGGCATCAACCGGTGCAGGATGCGCGTGAGCCGGATCGCTTCGTCGGCGAGAGGGGCGCGCTGCAGATGCTCGCCACTGCTCGCCACATATCCCTCGGTGAATATCGAGTAGAGCGCGGCGAGCACCACCGGCAGCCGCTCCGGTAGTTCGTCGGAGCCCGGCACCCGGAAAGGGATGCGTGCGCCCCGGATCTTCCTCTTGGCCCGCACGATCCGCTGCGCTATCGTGGCCGGCGTCACGAGGAAAGCCCGGGCGACCTCGTTCGTCGTGAGCCCGCCGAGACACCGAAGGATCAGCGCGATACGGTCGTCGGCGGCGAGCGCGGGGTGAGCACACGTGAAGAACAATTCGAGGCGGTCGTCGGGCAGGTCACCCGAGGTGGGAGTGTCCTGGCTCGCGCGGCGTCCGGTGTCGATCGCGAGCTCTGCCAGCCGAGTCGCGTAGACACGATCGCGCCGCACCCGATCCAGTGCTTTGCGCCTGGCGGTGGTGAGCAACCATGCGCCCGGGCGGTCGGGGACGCCGTCGGCCGGCCAATGCACGAGCGCTGCTTCCAATGCCTCCGATGCGACCTCCTCGGCCAGGTCGAGGTCGCCGAAGCGATGGACGAGCGCAGCGAGGAGCCGGCCGTGTTCCTCCCGGAACACCGCTTCGACGGTGGCGGCCGGCTCCCCCACCGCTCAGTTCCCGAAGTCGGCGATCGGCCGCACGACGACCTTGCCTCCGTCTCTCGAACCGGGGCAGCGCGCCGCCCAGTCGAGAGCCTCGTCGAGGCTGCCGACATCGATCACGTCGTATCCGCCGAGCACCTCACGGGCCTCTCCGAAGGGCCCGTCGGTGACCGTGCGCCGTCCGTCCGCACCGACCTGCACGGTGGTCGCGGTGACGAGATCCTGCAGCGCGTGCCCGGACACGAGGATTCCCGCGTCGCGCATCGCCTTCTCGTAGTCCTGCCAGTCCGCGACGGTGCAGGTGGGTTCGCCGCTCGTGGATGCGTAGATCAGCAGCATGTACTTCATGACGGTTGCTCCTGTCGGTGTGGTGTTCGTCCTACACCCTTACGACGAACGGACTCGTTCCGGATCGACACCGCGACGAGAAGATGTCTCAGCCGCTGTTGCGCAATGCGGTGGCGAGCCCGTTCATGGTGATCTGGATGCCGCGCCGGACCCGTTCGGTGTCCTCTCCGGCCCGGAACCGGCGCAACAGCTCGACCTGCAGGTGGTTGAGTGGTTCGAGGTACGGGAAGCGGTTGTGCAGCGACCGCTCGAGCGCGGGATTGTCGGCGACGAGCGAGTCGTATCCGGTGATCTGCTCGTATGCGTCGACCGTGCGGGCGTGCTCGTCGACGATGCTGCCGAACACCCGCTCACGCAACTCCACGTCGTCGACGAGCTCGGAATAACGGGCAGCGATCCCGAGATCGGATTTGGCGAGCACCTGTGCCATGTTGGACAGCACCGACCGGAAGAACGGCCAGCGGCGGTAGAGATCCTGCAGGGTGGCCAGCCGGTCGGGATCACCGGCCACCCACTCACTCACCGCCGATCCGGTGCCGTACCAGCCGGGAAGCATCACGCGGCTCTGCGTCCAGGAGAGCACCCACGGGATCGCCCGCAGGTCGCTGATCGCCTTCGTCGGTTTGCGGGAGGCCGGCCGGCTGCCGATGTTGAGGGCACCGATCTCCGAAACCGGCGTCGCCGTGGTGAAGTAGTCGACGAAACCCGGTGTCTCGTGCACGAGACGGCTGTAGGCCGCGCGGGCACGATCGGCGAGGTCGTCGAGAATGCGGTAGGCCTCCGGGGCATCCTCCCCGAGGCCTTCCACGTCGAGCAGACTCGATTCGAGCGTCGCCGAGACGAGTGCTTCGAGATTGCGTCGCGCGAGCACCGGTTCGCGGTATTTCGCCGCGATGACCTCGCCCTGCTCGGTCAGACGCAGCGATCCCCGGACCGCTCCGGGAGGTTGGGCGAGAATCGCGTCGTAGCTCGGCCCTCCGCCTCGGCCCACGGTGCCGCCGCGACCGTGGAACAGGCGCAGGCGGATGCCCGCGGCGCGCGCGGCCTCGACGAGGTCGAGTTCGGCCCGGTAGAGCGCCCAGTTGGCGGCGAGATAGCCGCCGTCCTTGTTGGAGTCGGAGTAGCCGAGCATGACCTCCTGCAGGCCGTCGTGCCCGTCGACGAGACTGCGGAACTCGGCAACGGCGAGCGCCGCCGTCAGGGTGGCCGCGCCGCCGCGCAGATCGTCGATGGTCTCGAAGAGCGGAATCACCTGCACGGTGCTGCGGGGATAACCGCGGTCCAGGTCGAGCAGCCCGACTTCCTTGAGCAGGACCTCGACCTCGAGCAGGTCGGAGACCGAGGTGCACATGCTGATGATGTAGTGCTCGATGGCGGCCGGTCCGATGCGACGGACGACCTCGGCGGCAGCGCGGAGAATGCCGAGTTCCTTGGCGGTCTCGTCCGACAGGTGCGCCTCGGGTGAGGTGAGCGGGCGGCGGATGCGCAGTTCGGAGGTCAGGAGGGCGACCCTGTCGTCCTCGGACATGTCCCGGTACCGGTCGGTCACTCCTGCCCACGAGAGCAGTTCCGCGACGACCTTCTCGTGTACCTCGGAGTTCTGGCGCAGGTCCAGGGGCGCGAGGTGGAAGCCGAAGACCTCGACCGCACCGCGCAGACGGGCCAGCCGGTCGTCGGCGATCACCGCTGCTCCACCCGCGCGCAGCGATGCGTCGACGACGGTGAGATCGGCGTGCAACCGCGCCGGTGTCGGGTACGCCTCGCACGGCAACTCGACGACCGCGGGCAGGTCGACACCCGGCAGCAGCCGTGCCGCGGTCGCGGTGAGTCCGGCTCGGATCCCGTGCACGGCACGCCGGTACGGCTCGTCACTGTGCGCGGGATCGTCGTCACCCGATGCCTCCGCCAGATCCTTCAGCGTGCTGCTGATGGTCGCGGTGCGTTCGGACATCGACAGTTCGCGTTCGAGGGCGGCGAGTTCGGTGAGGTGGTGACGCAGCGCGGTCTCACAGGCCCGATTCGCAGCCGTCGTGACGACCTCCGCATCGACGTTGGGGTTTCCGTCGCGGTCGCCGCCGATCCAGGTCCCGGGCCGTACGAGCGGCTGGGTGAGCACCGCGGCGTCGGGCCAGCGGCGGCGCAGTTCGCGTCGCACTTCGGTGTTGAGGGTGGGGACCACCTCGAACAGCGAGAGGTCGTAGTAGCGCAGCCCGTTGTCGATCTCGTCGCTGATCCGCAGGCGCGCAAGCCGGATGAGGGCGGTGTCCCACAAAGTGAGGATGTGCCGGTACAGCGCCCGGTCGATGCTGTCGAGTGCGGCGGGATCGTCGGCGTGCTCACGCCGCCTCATGAGCTCGGTGACGGCAGTCTGCACATCGAAGACCGTTCGCCGCCGGGTCTCGGTGGGGTGGGCGGTGATGACCGGGGCGACGAGCGCGTCGGCCAGCGCGTCGGCCACGGTGTCGGTGTCGAGGCCGGGACGAGCGGCGTCGAGTTTGGCGTAGGTGGCGGCGAGAGCGCTGTCCTGCGGCGGGTCGCCCGCCCGGAGATGCACCGCGCGGCGCCGTTCGTGGTGCAGATCCTCGGCGAGGTTGGCGAGCAGACCGAAATGGCTGAACGCCCGGGCGACGGGAAGCAGGTCGTCGGTGGCGGCACCGGCGAAGCGTTCGGCGAGCGCGGTGCGGTCGACTTCCGAACGGCGGATCCGGAAACTCTCGACCCGGGCCGCCTCCACCAGGTCGAAGATGTCGCTGCCCGCCTGCTCGCGGATGACGTTGCCGAGGATGCCGCCGAGCAGGCGGATGTCCTCCCGCAATGGTTCGGTCGCGGAAGCAGGCACGATGTCGGTCATGCCGACAGTATCGGCGGCCGACGGCCTCGGCGCGACCGCGACGGCGCTCCTGCGCCGGAACGGGTCAGCTGAACTTGATCTGCAGACCGATACCGAGGATTGCGATCACCCAGATGATGCCGGTGAAGACGGTCAGGCGGTCGAGGTTCTTCTCGGCGACCGAGGAGCCCGAGAGGTTGGACTGGACTCCGCCACCGAACAGGCTGGACAGGCCACCGCCCTTACCGCGGTGCAGAAGCACCAGCAGGATCAGCAGCAGGCTGGTGACGATCAGCAGGATGTCCAGGAACAGTTCCATGTCGGTGTTCAGTGTCCTTCGGATGGTGGGCGACGTCGGCGTCAGCTTACCCGCTCCTCGCGCGGGGACGTCGTGGGTGTACTCGGTCACGCCCCTCGGACGCACGCGGAGGGACGAACATACGCTGCGGGGCGCAGGATCCACGCGATCCTGCGCCCCGCAGCGGTGCGTCTTCGCCTCTAGAGCAGCGGACCGCCCGCGGCGATCGCCGACAGCTGGGCGAACTCGTCGGCCTTGAGGGAGGCACCTCCCACGAGACCACCGTCGACATCGGGCTGAGCGATGAGCTCGCCGACGTTCTTGGCGTTGACCGAGCCGCCGTACAGGACGCGGATCGAGGCCGCGACCTCCGGGGAGGCCAGTTCGGCGAGAGTGGCACGCACTGCGGCGCACACCTCCTGGGCGTCCGCCGCGGAGGCGACCTTGCCCGTGCCGATGGCCCAGACCGGCTCGTACGCAACGACGATCTTCGCGATGTCGTCGGCGGACAATCCGGCGAGCGAGTTCGTCAACTGCTCGACGTTGTACTCGACGTGGCTGCCCGATTCGCGGACATCGAGTCCTTCACCGATGCACACGATCGGAGTCAGGCCGTGCCGCAGCGCGGCCTTGGCCTTGTCGCGGACGATCTCGTCCGTCTCCCCGTGCAGGGTGCGACGTTCGGAATGTCCGACGACCACGTAGGTGCAGCCGAGCTTCGCCAGCATCGCACCGGAGATCTCGCCGGTGTAGGCCCCGGAGTCGTGGACCGAGAGGTCCTGCGCCCCGTAGGTGATGCCGATCTTGTCGCCCTCGACGAGGGTCTGCACGGAGCGGATGTCGGTGAACGGCGGGATGACCGTCACGTCGACCTTCTCGAGATACTTCTCGGGGAGCGTGAACGCGATCTTCTGCACCAGAGCGATGGCCTCGAGATGGTTGAGGTTCATCTTCCAGTTGCCCGCGATGAGCGGTGTACGTGCCATTCCGCTCAGCCCTCCAGAACCGCGATGCCGGGCAGTTCCTTGCCCTCGAGATACTCGAGAGAGGCACCGCCACCGGTGGAGATGTGCGAGAAGCGGTCCTCACCGAGACCGAGCGACCGCACGGCTGCCGCCGAGTCGCCGCCGCCGACGACGCTGAAGGCGCCCTTGTCGGTGGCCTCGATGATCGCCTCGGCGACTCCCTTGGTGCCGGCCGCGAAGTTCTCGAACTCGAACACGCCCATCGGGCCGTTCCAGAACACCGTCTTCGCCCCGCCGAGGAGGGAGGCGAAGCGCTGCACGGACTCCGGCCCGATGTCCAGGCCCATCCATCCCTCCGGGATGGCGTCGGCCGCGACGGTCCGGGACTGCGCGTCGGCCGCGAACCTGTCGGCGACCACCACGTCCTGAGGGATGTGGATGACGTCGCCGAACCGCTCGAGCAACTGCTTGCAGGTCTCGATCATCGACTCCTCGAGCAGCGAGGTGCCGACCGGGTATCCCTGTGCCGCAAGGAAGGTGAAGCACATCCCGCCACCGATGACGAGGGTGTCCACCTTGGGCGCGAGCGCCTCGATGACCCCGAGCTTGTCGGAGACCTTCGAACCGCCGAGCACCACGGCGTAGGGACGCTGTGTGTCGGTGGTCAGCTTGGTGAGCACCCCGATCTCCGCGGCGACGAGATCTCCCGCGTAGTGCGGGAGCAGTGTCGCGACGTCGTAGACCGACGCCTGCTTACGGTGCACGACACCGAAACCGTCGGAGACGAAAGCGCCGTCGTCACCGACGAGTTCGACGAGCTGACGGGCGAACGCGAGGCGCTCGGCGTCGTCCTTGCTCGTCTCGCGCGGATCGAAACGGACGTTCTCGAGCAGAAGGATGTCGCCGTCGGTCAATCCCTCCGAACGTGCGAGAGCATCCTGGCCGACGACATCGCCGGCGAGCTGGACGTTGCGGCCGAGCACCTCACCGAGCTTCGCTGCGACGGGCGCGAGCGAGTACTTCGGATCCGGCTCGCCCTTGGGGCGGCCGAGATGCGCGGTCACGACGACTTTGGCCCCCGCCTCCGCCAGCGCGCGGAGGGTGGGTGCCGACGCGAGGATGCGGCCGGCGTCGGTGATCGTCTCGCCGTCGAGCGGAACGTTGAGGTCGGAGCGCACGAGTACGCCTCGGCCTTCCACACCGGCGTCGAGCAGATCCTTCAGGGTCTGAACTGCCACTGTTGGGATGTCCTGTTCTGCGAGTGTCAGAGGGACTTGGCGACGAGACCGATGAGGTCGGCCAGACGGTTCGAGTAGCCCCACTCGTTGTCGTACCAGGACACGATCTTGACCTGATCGTCGATGACCTTGGTCAGCGGCGCATCGAAGATCGACGAGTGCGGATCGGTGACGATGTCCGAGGACACGATCGGGTCGGTGTTGTACTTCAGGATGCCCTTGAGGGGACCCTCGGCCGCAGCCTTCATCGCGGCGTTGATCTCGTCGACCGTCGCCTTGGTGCGCAGGTCTGCGGTGAGGTCGGTGACCGAGCCGGTGGGGATCGGAACCCGCAGGGCGTAGCCGTCGAGCTTGCCGAGCAGCTGCGGGAGAACGAGGCCGATGGCCTTGGCGGCGCCCGTGCCGGTCGGGACGACGTTCAGCGCTGCGGCGCGGGCGCGACGCAGATCCTTGTGCGGGCCGTCCTGAAGGTTCTGGTCCTGCGTGTAGGCGTGGACCGTCGTCATCAGGCCTCGCTCGATACCGAAGTTGTCGTCGAGGACCTTGGCGATCGGGCCGAGGCAGTTCGTGGTGCACGAGGCGTTGGAGATGATGTTCTGGCTGCCGTCGTACTTGTCGTCGTTGACGCCCATCACGATGGTGATGTCCTCGCCCTTGGCAGGCGCCGAGATGATGACCTTCTTCGCGCCGGCGTCGAGGTGCCCCTTGGCCTTGGCGGCGTCGGTGAAGATGCCGGTGGACTCGACGACGACGTCGACACCCAGATCGCCCCACGGCAGCGCAGCGGGACCTTCCTTGATCTCGAGAGCCTTGATCTTCTGGTCACCGACGACGATGAAGTCGTCCTCGACACGGACGTCCTTGTCGAGGCGACCCAGGATCGAGTCGTACTTCAGGAGCGTCGCGAGGGTGTCGTTGTCGGTCAGGTCGTTGACAGCGACGATTTCGATATCGGTGGTGCCGAGGGCCTTCTGGGCCTCGACCGCCCGGAAGAAATTACGCCCGATGCGTCCGAATCCGTTCACGCCTACGCGGACAGTCACAGTGAAGCTCCTTTGCCCAGATTTCGATGATTGTGCTGGTGTGACCCCTACCCTAATGGGCCTTGATCACCTTGTGGGAGCCGCCCTGCCGTGGCGCGAACTCCCTTCCAAGCGTGCCCCTCTACGCGTCGTCCAGCAACTCCGCGGTGACGGCCGACTCGGTGTCCGGGATCCCGAGTTCCTTCGCGCGGCGATCCGCCATCGACAGCAGACGACGGATACGGCCTGCCACCGCGTCCTTGGTCATCGGCGGATCCGCGAGCTGACCGAGCTCCTCGAGCGAGGCCTGCCGGTGCTGGACGCGCAGCGCTCCGGCCGCCGCGAGATGATCGGGGACGTCCGCTCCGAGGATCGCCAGCGCCCGTTCGACCCGGGCGGCAGCAGCCACGGCAGCACGGGCGGACCTCCGCAGATTGGCGTCGTCGAAGTTCGCCAGGCGGTTCGCGGTCGCGCGGACCTCCCGCCGCATGCGCCGCTCCTCCCACACCAGCCGGGTGTCCTGGGCGCCCATCTGAGTGAGGAGCGCTCCGATGGCCTCGCCGTCACGGATCACCACCCGGTCCGCACCACGCACCTCGCGGGCCTTGGCGGTCACACCGAGACGGCGGGCCGCGCCGACGAGCGCGAGCGCGGCTTCCGGGCCGGGGCAGCTGACCTCGAGTGCCGAGGATCGGCCCGGTTCGGTGAGCGAACCGTGCGCGAGGAAGGCACCCCGCCAGGCCGCGGCGGAGTCGGACACGCTGCCACCGACCACCTGCGCGGGCAGGCCGCGAACGGGGCGGCCCCGGCCGTCGAGCAGGCCGGTGCGGCGGGCGAGCGCCTCACCGTCCTTGCCGACCCGGACGACGTACCGGGAACTCTTGCGCAGTCCCCCGGCGCTGAGGACCTGGATCTCGGCCGGATAGCTGTAGAGCTCGAAGATCTCGCGGCGGAGACGGCGTGCGATCGATCCGAGATCCACTTCGGCTTCGACCACCACACGCCCGGCGACGATGTGCAACCCGCCGGCGAAGCGCAGGAGCGCGGACACCTCGGCCTTGCGGTTGCTGATCCGGGTGACCGACAACCTGCTCAGCTCGTCCTTGACCTCCGCTGTCATTGCCACGAGACGTTCTCCCTTCCGTCCCCGGACGCAGCGCGCATTCCGCCGCGCGAGGACAGGCATGTTTCCAGTGCCCCGGCCAATTTGGCGGGGTCGTGCCGATGCGTACCGGATTCGGCGACGTCGACGAAGGAAACCTTCGCGCCGAACCGGGCTGCGGATCGACTCAGATGCTCGCGCTCGCGCCCTTCCGGTACCGAGGCAGCATCCACGACGACATGGTCGACACGGAAATCGGGGGCATGCTGAGCGAGAACGTGCAGGTGGCGTTCCGCGGAGAAACCGGCGGTCTCCCCCGGCTCCGCCGCGAGGTTGAGGACGAGCACCTTCAGCGCCTCGGTGTGGAGGAGCGCCTCGTACAGGTCCGGTACGAGTACGTGCGGGATGACACTCGAGAACCAGGAGCCGGGGCCGAGCACCACGAGGTCGGCCTCGCAGACCGCGTCGAGTGCGGGCCGGCATGCCGGCGGATCGGCAGGGATGAGACGGACCCGTCTGACCTTGCCGGGGGTCGTCGCCACCGCGACCTGGCCGCGGATGCACCGGCTCACGCGGGGATCGGATTCGAGTCCCGACACGTCGGCTTCGATGTCGAGCGGGATCGGCGACATCGGCAGTACCCGGCCGCGGACGTCGAGGACCCGGCCGAGCATGTCCAGCGCGGTGACCGTGTCGCCCGCGACCTCCGCGAGTCCGGCGAGGATGAGGTTGCCCACGGAGTGCCCTGCCAGCGCGCCCGTCCCGCCGAAGCGGTGCTGCACGGTGTCGGTCCACGTCCGGACCTCGTCGCTGTCACCGGCGAGGGCGGCCAGGGCCATCCGCAGGTCGCCGGGCGGCACCACGCCGAGTTCGGCACGCAAGCGGCCCGAGGAACCGCCGTCGTCGGCGACGGTGACCACGGCGGTGACCTGGTCGCTCAGGCGACGCACCGCACTGAGGGTGGCATACAGGCCGTGCCCACCCCCGAGCGCAGCGATCGCCGGCCCGGAGCCCGGTACCTCGGGGTCCGGGTCGGTGGCCGGATTCACTCGCGCCCCAGATCCCGATGCACCACGTTCACCGTGAGGTCCGGCTCACCCTCCAGGCGGGCGGCGAGAGCTTCCGCCATCGCCACGCTCCGGTGTTTCCCACCCGTACATCCCACTGCGATCGTCATGTAGCGCTTCCCCTCCCGACGGTAACCGGCTGTCGTCAGCGCGAGCAGCCGGTGGTAGGTGGCGAGATATTCCTCGGCACCGTCGCGGGAGAGTACATACTCGCGCACCGCGGGCTCCTGCCCGGTATGCGGTCGCAGTTCGGCGATCCAGTGCGGATTGGGGAGGAAACGCACGTCGCACACGACATCGGAGTCCATGGGCAGGCCGTACTTGAACCCGAACGACTCCACCGTCACCCGGATGGTGTCGGAAGCGGCGTCGCCGAACGCCGCGTCGATCTTGCGGCGCAGATCCGGTCCCGACAGGGTGGACGTATCGATCACCAGATCCGCGGCGGCCTTGACCGGTGCGAGTTGTGCGCGTTCGACGGCGATGCCGTCGGTGAGAGTGCGGTCTGCGGTGTCGGACTGCAGCGGATGGCTGCGACGCACTTGTTCGAACCGCCGCACGAGCACCGAATCGGTCGCCTCGAGGAAGAGCACGCGGGTGTTGACGGGTCGCGCCGCCAGGTCGGCGACGACGCGTTCGAGGTCGCCGGTGAACAACCGGCTGCGCACGTCCATCACCACGGCGAGCCGCTGGAGCGGCGGCTCCGCTTGCACCGCGAGATCGATCATCGACAGCACCAACTGCGGCGGCAGATTCTCCACCACGTACCAACCGAGATCCTCGAGCGCCGTCGCAGCTGTGCTGAGACCCGCTCCGGACAGGCCGGTGACGACGATGACCTCGGCATGCGGGGGCTGGGCCCCGTCGACATCCGTCTCCGTCGTTCCGGGGATCCGACTCACTTCGGTCACTGTTCCGACTCCGTTCGTAGGCCCGACACGCCGACGGAGCCATCATCGCCCACCCGCGTGTCGCCCGCATCGGAGACCGCGCCGGCACCTGCATTCGCCTGGGACGACTCGGCTTGGGACGACTCGGCTGCCGCAGGTGCCTCGTCGCGCAACGCCTCGAGTACCGCCCGTGCGGTCGCCCGACCGATTCCCGGTACCACGGTGATCTCCTCCACGCTCGCTTCCCGCAGTCGCGCGACCGACCCGAAGTGGGTGACCAGCGCCTTCCGGCGGGTGGCCCCGAGGCCCCGGATTCCGTCGAGGGCGGATGCCGTCATGCGCTTGGATCGCTTGCTCCGGTGATAGGTGATCGCGAAACGGTGCGCCTCGTCGCGGATACGCTGCAGCAGGAACAACGATTCGCTGGTGCGGGGAAGAATCACCGGATCGTCCTCGCCGGGAACCCAGACCTCTTCGAGACGCTTCGCGAGCCCGATGACGGCGACGTCCGTGACCCCGAGCTCGTCGAGAACCTCCGCCGCTGCTGCGACCTGTGGTGCACCGCCGTCGACGACGAACAGATTCGGTGGATAGGCGAACCGGCGCGGGCGGCCCGTGGCCGGGTCCAGTGCCGCTTCGGGGGCGAGGTCTCCTCCGTCGGCGCCGTCCGGTACCGGGCCGGCAGCACCGGCCTGCCGTGCCACATCGCTGTTGTGGCGCAGGAAGCGCCGGCGCGTCACCTCCGCGATCGACGCGACGTCGTCGGAGCGGCCGTCCCCGGCGGCGTGTTTGATCGCGTAGTGCCGATAGTCGGACTTCCGCGGCAGGCCGTCCTCGAAGACCACGAGGGACGCGACGACGTCGGTGCCTTGCACGTGGCTGATGTCGACACACTCGATGCGCAGCGGTGCCGAGTCCAGGTCGAGAGCGTCCTGGATGCCCTGCAACGCCGCGGATCGGGCGGTGAAGTCTCCTGCGCGGCGCAACTTGTGCTGGGCGAGTGCTTCCTTGGCATTGCGTTCGACGGTGTCGGCCAGAGCCTTCTTGTCACCTCGCTGGGGGATGCGCAGGCGCACCGGGCCGCCCCGCAACCGGCCGAGCCAGCGGCCCATCTCCTCCGGATCCGGCGGCAGCGCCGGCACGAGCACTTCGCGCGGCACCGCACTGCTCGCCTCGGCGTCGCCGGATCCGAGCGCCGCCTCCTCGCCGTAGAACTGCGTGAGGAACTGTTCGACCAGCAGCGAGAGTTCCTCGGCGTCCTCACTGCCGTCCCCCACGCGCCCGTCCGCGCTCTTTGCGGCCTCCGCTACCGCCGCCTCGCGGTCCTCGGGCCTGTCGAGCACGTCGCCGGACTTCTCCACGATCCAGCCGCGCTGGCCCCGGACACGGCCTCCGCGCACATGGAAGACCTGCACGGCCACCTCGAGATCGTCGCCGGCGAACGCCACGAGGTCGGCGTCGGTGCCGTCGCCGAGGACCACCGCCTGCTTCTCGAGTGCCTTGCGCAGTGCGCCGAGATCGTCGCGCAGTCGCGCCGCGGTCTCGAAGTCGAGTTCCTCGGCAGCGGCGTGCATCCGTCGCTCGACCTCGCGCACGAGTTTGTCGGTGCGACCGGCGAGGAAGTCGCAGAAGTCCTCGACGATGCGGCGGTGCTCGTCGGCGGTGACGCGGCCGACGCAGGGCGCCGAGCATTTGTCGATGTATCCGAGCAGGCAGGGGCGGCCGATCTGGGCGTGCCGTTTGAACACCCCCGCCGAGCAGGTGCGCGCCGGGAACACACGCAGCAGCAGGTCGAGGGTCTCGCGGATCGCCCACGCGTGCGAATAGGGTCCGAAATACCGCACCCCTCGACGACGCGGACCGCGGTAGACGAACAGTCTCGGATACTCCTCGTTCAGCGTGACGGCGAGCATCGGGTACGTCTTGTCGTCCCGGTACCGCACGTTGAACCGCGGGTCGAACTCCTTGATCCAGTTGTATTCGAGTTGCAGCGCCTCGACCTCGGTGCGCACCACCGTCCACTCGACCTTGCCCGCCGTGGTCACCATCTGCCGGGTCCGCGGGTGCAGCGACGCGATGTCGGCGAAGTACGAGTTCAGACGCGAGCGGAGGTTCTTCGCCTTGCCGACGTAGACGACCCGGCCGTGCGGGTCGCGGAACTTGTAGACCCCCGGCTCCGTGGGAATGGAACCGGGGGCAGGGCGATATGTCGAGGGGTCGGGCACAGGTCCAGGCTAGTCGTCGCCCCTGACGGCTCCGCCGTCGTCGCCCCTGACGGCTCCGCCGTCGTTGGTGCCGGCGGCTCCGCCGTCGTCGTCGTTGCGGACGGTGTCCGTGTAGCGGGACTCGAGTTCACGGAAGCGTTCGAGCGCATCCACCGCGGTCTCCCCGTCCCGGGCCTGGATCGCGACGACGGGTACGTATTCGTCGAAGGGCAGTTCGAGGCGGGCCCAGGGCGCGCCGTGGTCGAAGAACAGCCCCCGCACGTCGCTCCACGGGATGTGCCGTTCTGCGATCACGTTGCGGACGGTCACTCCGTGTGCGCCGGCGCGCAACCGGGGCCGGGTGAAGAGCAGGACGCCTCCGGTGAGGACGACGCCGATGGCGAGCAACGCGATCTGGTCCACGACCCGCAGGTGCACGCCCGTGTCGCCACCACCGCGCAGTACGAGCGCCGCGAAGATGTGCACGGCGAGGACGAAGACCGCGGCGACGACGATCCAGCGCCGCATCTTCTCCGGACGTACCTCGAGATCCCAGCCGGTCTCGGTGCCGGTCACCTTCTCGCCTTCCGCAGTCGCCGCAGTGTCACGGCGGTGTCGAGCGCGGCGGCGCAGGCCTGTCCGCCCTTGTCCTCCACCGATCCGGGGAGACCCGCGCGGTCGCGAGCCTGCTGTTCGGTGTCGGTGGTGAGCACACCGTTACCCACCGGTGTCCCCTCGTCCAGGGCGATCCGGGTGAGCCCGTAGGTCACGGCGTCGCACACGTACTCGAAGTGCGGCGTTCCACCACGGATGACCACTCCGAGCGCGACCACCGCGTCGTGGGTGCGGGCCAGCTGCTGCGCGACGACCGGGAGCTCGATGGCACCCGCAACCCGTTCGAGAGTCACGTCGGCGACGCCGGCCTGGTCGGCCACACGCTGCGCACCGGCGATCAAGGCGTCCGAGATCTCGGTGTGCCAGCGACCGGCGACGATCGCGAGACTCAGTCCTGCGGCGTCCGCAAGCTGCAGCTCGGGCAGTCCTTCTCCGCTCATCAGGCGTCTCCCTCGTCGAACTCGTCGAGCCCGGCCAGGTCATGGCCCATGCGATCTCGTTTGGTGCGCAGATACGAGATGTTCTCGCGGTTCGCGCGCAGCGGCATCGGCACACGTTCGGTGATCTGCAGGCCGTAGCCGTCCAGACCGACACGTTTGGCCGGATTGTTCGTCAGCAGCCGCATCGAGGAGATACCGAGATCGACGAGGATCTGCGCGCCGATGCCGTAGTCCCGGGCATCGGCGGGAAGACCGAGCTGCAGGTTGGCGTCGACGGTGTCCGATCCCGCGTCCTGCAACTGGTAGGCCTGCAACTTGTGCATCAGGCCGATGCCGCGTCCCTCGTGGCCGCGCATGTAGAGCACGACCCCGCGCCCTTCCTCGGCGACCATCTCGAGGGCGGCGTCGAGCTGCGGGCCACAATCGCATCGCAGGGACCCGAAGACGTCTCCGGTGAGGCATTCGGAATGCACTCGCACGAGGACGTCGGAACCGTCGCCGTCCGGGCCGGCGATATCGCCGCGAACGAGGGCGACGTGTTCGACCTCATCGTAGATGCTCTGGTAGCCCACGGCGGTGAAGTCCCCGTGCCGTGTGGGGATGCGCGCTTCGGCGACGCGCACGACGTGTTTCTCGTGCTTGCGTCGCCAGGCGATGAGATCGGCGATCGAGATCAGGGCGAGCTCGTGTTCGTCGGCGAAGACCCGCAGTTCCTCGGTGCGGGCCATCTGCCCCTCGTCCTTCTGCGAGACGATCTCGCAGATGACGCCCGCCGGCCGCAGATCTGCCATCCGGGCGAGGTCGACGGCGGCCTCGGTGTGGCCGGGACGGCGCAGCACGCCGCCTTCCTTCGCGCGCAGCGGCACCACGTGTCCCGGACGGGTGAAGTCCTGAGCGGTGCTGTCCGGGTCGGCGAGCAACCGCATCGTCGTGGCGCGGTCGGACGCGGAGATGCCCGTGCCGATACCTTCCCTGGCGTCGACGGTGACGGTGTAGGCGGTGCCGTGCTTGTCCTGGTTGACGCTGTACATCGGGGGGAGCCCGAGTCGGTCGCAGTCCTCGCCGTCGAGTGGGACGCACAGATAGCCGGAGGTGTAGCGCACCATGAACGCCACGAGTTCGGGTGTGGCCTTCTCTGCGGCGAAGATGAGGTCGCCCTCGTTTTCACGGTCCTCGTCGTCGACCACGACGACCGCCTTACCGGCGGCGATGTCGGCGACCGCGCGCTCGATGGTGTCGAACCTCGTCACTTCCCTGGACTCCAACTCTCGTATCCGGACGACCCGCACCGGAGAGGTCTCCGGCTCGTCAACACAGCACTGTCGTGCTCCACACTACGACGCGTCAGCGCGCGTTCTGCAGGCGCTCCACGTACTTGGCGATCACGTCGACCTCGAGGTTGACGACGCTGCCCGGAGCCGCGGTGCCGAGCGTCGTGAGCGACAGGGTGGTCGGGATGAGCGAGATCTCGAACCATTCGTCGCCGCGTTCTCCCCCGAGCCCCGAGACGGTGAGCGAGACACCGTCCACGGTGATCGAGCCCTTTTCCACGACGTAGCGGGCGATTTCGGCGGGCAGCAAGATGCGCACGACCGTCCAGTTCTCGGAGGGCGTGCGGGCCAGGACCGTGCCCGTGGCGTCGACGTGCCCCTGCACGAGATGACCGCCGAGACGGCTGTCGATCGCGGCTGCGCGTTCGAGGTTGACCGGGCTGCCGGGTGCCAACTGCCCGAGCGACGACCGGTCCAGCGTCTCTTTCATCACATCCGCGGTGAACGCGCCGCCGTCGACGACGTCGACCACGGTCAGGCACACACCGTTGACGGCGATCGAGTCACCGTGCTTCGCGTCGGAGGTGACCAACGGTCCGCGCACCGTGAAGCGCGCCGCGTCGGCGAGATCCTCCTTCGCCACGATCTCCCCCAGTTCCTCGACGATGCCGGTGAACATGTTCCGCTCCTTGCCCCGGTAGGTGACCGGTCTCGATTCAGTCGTCCCGGTCCGGGACGAGTGTCAACAGGATGTCCGAGCCGACCGTTTCGACGCGTTCCCGGCGGAACCGTAACGCGTCCGCGATCGTGTTCACTCCCGCGCCCTCGACGGCGGCCTCCCCCGCTCCGAGGACCACCGGCGCCAGATACGCCTGGATGCGGTCGACGCACCCTGCCGCGAGGAAGGCGCCTGCAAGACGGGGGCCGCCCTCGAGCAGGACGTCGGGATGATCACCGAGCGCGTCCAGCACCTCTCCCACATCGTGGGTAGGCAGCACCAGAGTGGGGGCAGCGTCGTCGAGAACCCTTGCCGAGGTGGGTATCTCACGCATTCCGACGACGACCCGGAGCGGTTGGTGCGGGGCGAGTTCACCTTCGGGCAGCCGAGCCGTCAGCCACGGGTCGTCGGCGAGCACCGTGCCTGTTCCGACGATGATGGCGTCGAGCCGGCTGCGCTGGTCGTGCACCCGTGCCCGTGATTCGGGACCGGAGATCCACCTGCTCGTCCCGTCGGCGGCCGCACTCCGACCGTCCATCGATGCGGCGTACTTCCACGTCACGTGCGGTCGTCCGGTGCGCTGGCGGTGCAGCCAGGCCCGCAACGGTCCCCGCGTGACAGCCTCGGCCCCGAGCCCCGGGTGCACGGTCACTCCGGCGGCACGCAGGGTGTCCGCACCACCGCCGGCGACGGGGTTGGGGTCGGCGACCGAGTAGTACACCGTCGCGATACCCGCTTCGACGAGCGCACGCGCGCAGGGGCCCGTGCGGCCGGTGTGGTTGCACGGTTCGAGGGTCACGACGGCGGTGCCGCCGCGGGCACGTTCCCCGGCCGCTTCGAGAGCCCGGATCTCCGCGTGCGGGCCACCGGGCGGGGCGGTGGCACCGATCCCCGCCGGCTTGCCGTCCGCGTCGAGGATCACCGCGCCGACCGGCGGGTTCGGGCTCGTCGTGCCCCGCACCGCCTCCGACGCGTCGAGCGCGAACTGGAGCGCTTCGGCGATCTCGGGTGTGGTCACGGGGCGAGCGTCAGGTGCCGGGACGCGGCCCCGGCCTGCGTCCGAAGTTTCCGGACCGCCTCACCGGGATCGTCGGCGCCGTAGACGGCCGAGCCGGCGACGAAGCAGTCCACACCGGCCTCGGCGGCGGCCTCGATGGTGTCGGCATTGATGCCGCCGTCGATCTCGACGAGCAGCCGCAGTTCACCGGAGTCGACGAGACGACGGACCTGCCGGGCCTTGTCGAGGACGTCCGGGATGAAGGACTGGCCACCGAAGCCGGGTTCGACGCTCATCACGAGCAGGGTGTCGAACTCCTTCAGGATCTCGAGATAGGACTCGATCGGGGTGCCGGGTTTCACGGACAGTCCCGCCTTGCCGCCGGCGGCGCGGATGTCGCGTGCCACGGCGACGGGATCGTCGGTCGCCTCGGCGTGGAAGGTCACATTGTGCGCGCCCGCCTCCGCGTAGGGCGGCGCCCAGCGACCGGGATTCTCGATCATCAGGTGACAGTCGAGAGGGATGTCGGTCGCCTTCAGCAAGGACTCGACGACCGGGAGCCCGAGGGTCAGGTTCGGTACGAAATGCGCGTCCATGACGTCGACGTGGAGCCAGTCGGCACCGGCGACGGCCTGCGCCTCGTCGGCGAGACGGGCGAAATCTGCGGACAGGATCGAGGGGGCGATCATCGGGTGGGCCACATCGATCGAGTCTAGACGAGCGCACTGCGCGTCGAGGCACCAGCACCGGCGCTGATCCGACGGCCTCGCCGCGGAACACTGCGACACGAAAGCAACTGCCCTGAAAGGGCATTCGGAACGGCCGTCGAGATCCGGACTAGATCCGGCGGAACGACGACGTGATCCACGAGAAGCGTTCTTCGCTCGGCAGTACCTCCTCGACCATGAACGTCACGGTCTGATCGATACGCTCGAGAGCCTCGAGTATCCGGGACAAGGTGGTGCCGTACGGGATGTCGTATTCGCCGGCGGTCACCATGCCTTCCGGTAGCGCAGACCGTGTCCGACCTGCCAACGCCGTCAGCAGTGCTTCGAAATCACCCTCGATGATCTCGTGGATCTCGTCCCACTGCGACGCGGCCAGAGCGTTCTCCTCCGGCGACAGACGTTCGGTGGCGGAGACCACGTGCCGCGTATAGAACATCAGCGCCCACAGGGCCGTGAGCCTCCCTTCGATACCTCGGACGTCGAGCGCTCCCGACGAGCGACGCAGTGGCACGGCGGTGGCCTCGACCTTCTGGACCAGCGTCGTCATGGCCAGTTCTCTTCGCTCGAGCTCCTGTATATCCGGCCTGCCGGAGGATCCGGACCGCAGGTGTTCGAGGCAGAGACCGTTGGCCTCCCGGATGGTCTGCACCAACCGGGAGGTGTCCGACGACAAGCGGGTGCGGGTGCGGGTGGGCAGAACGATCGCGGCCACCACCAAGGCGAGCACCGCGCCGATCACCGTCTCCACGACACGCAGTTCGATGGTTTCGGTGTTCAGCTTTCCCAGCAGTTCGTAGAGCAATGCGACGAAGGTCGTCATCCAGAGCGCGGAGAGGACGGAGGACACGGACCGCAGATACGTCGCGGCGAACACGCAGAGCGCCAGCAGCGGGAGGACCAAGGGAGCATCGGTTCCGATCAGGGTCGCGAAGCCGAAGCCCAGCGCCGCACCCACCACGGTTCCGGCGATGCGCTGCACTCCCTTGAGGAAGGTCTCCCCGTCCGTCTCACCCAGGACGAAGAAGGCCGGCAAGGCGGCCCAATACTGGTAGGTCTCCGATACCGTTCCCCCGAGCCAGAGAGCGAGCCCGGTCGCGAGTGCGGCCTGCACCGCACGGCGAAGCGGTCCGGCGCCACCGAGCAAGCGCCCCCTCGAACCCGAGGACGGTTCCGCCTTGCCCGTACCGGGTCCCGCCCCGGTCGCAGGAGCCGAGTCGTCATCATCGACGACTCCCGAGCTGCCGAGGAGATCTTCGGCGCGCGCGGTGTGCAGCGCGTCCACAGCGGACCGGACCTCCCGCACGGCACGGAGCAACCGCTGCGCCGGCAGTGGCCAGTCGACCGGCTCGGCCTCATCTCCGGGCAGAAGGGTCACCTCCGCGCGGGTCTCTTCGGAATCGGTCATCCACGACGGGGAGTGCGGATAGCTGCGGATATGGAGCCGGAGCTGCTCGAGCTCACCGGCGAGCCGAGCCCGGGTCTGGAGCCGCATCCCGACTCCGGTCGCATCCCGAGCTGCCGTCGACAGGTTGACCGTCGCCAGTTCGACGTCGAAGATCCGTATCCTCAGGTTGTTCAGCTGCCGGGCGGTGAGGTTCAGAGCCGGGTACGCGCCGGTGAGCTGCCCGCCCAGAAACGACGCCGTGTGGTGCAGTTGGTCGAGCCCGCTGTGCACGCGTTTGCGCAGGTCCGGATCCCAGCGGGCAGCCGACACCGAATCGACGAGCGGATCGATGCTGTTCGCGACGCTGTTCTCGAACGCCCGCAGTCCGCCCCGCACGGGTCCGACGTGCCCGTGGCCCATCGGGATGAACTGAACGAGCACCGACGCGGTGACGCTCACCAGACCCGTGAGCGTGTACACCCAGAAATCGTCGGGGCTGAGCCGGAGCAACAGGCTGAAGTAGAAGGTCATGAACAGCACGCGTCCGAGCCCGGCCCCCTGTGGCCCGAAGCGGGACAGCAACACACCGACGAATGCCAGTGCGGCGACGGCGAGCGCCGATGGCAACGGCTCGTGCGGCACCACGGTGATCAACCCGACCGCGACGACCACGGGGATCAGCGCCAGCATCCCGCCGAATTTGGCCGGTCCCGGGCGCGCCCGGCTCTGGGCGGCAACCCCACCTGCGAACATCGCGATCATTCCACCGAACAGCGCGGTGGGCGTCGGCGATTTTCCGGCGATCTCGAGGCCGAGGGCCACCACCAGTACCGAGACGATTGCCGCGATGAGTACGCGCAGGGCATCGAAGAGCCGGATGTGGCCGGGATCGATGAGTGTGCGGCGGCGGGAGAGGAAAGCTCGGAGACCGCCCGTCGTGGACGCCGGGGCGGGAACGTCCGTCGTCGATTCCGGAACCTCCTTCCAGCCGGGAGCGTAGACCGGCTGATAATCGAGATCCCGGCTGACGGCGTCGGTGAACTGGTGTGCCCGGTACGCGAACGGTAGCCACTCGACGTACCGTTCGTAGGCGTCGTCGAGATCGGTGAGCGGTTCGAGGTGGGCGAGTTCGCTCATTCTCCGGTTCATCCGAGCGAACCGTGCAACCCACGGATCCGTGCTCTCCCCCGGGGGCGCAGAGCGATTTCCGGCCGGGTGGTGCAGTTCGATATCCTGCTCGACCAGCCGCCGGAACTCCTCGTGCGATCTCGTCTCGGGAACATCGGTGCTCGTCCAGCCGAGTACGGAGTGCATATAGTTCGCGAACTGCAGGAACCGGTCGGTGAGCGGAATCAACGTCGGCTCGAGAGCGGCGGGATGCGATGTGGGCAAACCCCAACGAAGCGCCTCGACGACCCCGCTGAGCATCCGGATCGAGTACGGCAGCGCGACGGTGTCGCGACCACTCTGGAAGTAGTAGGCGGAGCGGTAGAGCCGGATCCCCTCGGTGCAGCGGATGAAACGATCGGTGACGGACGCGAGTTTCGAATCGAGTTCGCGCGGTTCACCACCCGGAAAGTACGGCTTCAGGCTCGCAATGGGATCCCCGAGGCCGCCTCCGGGGTCGTAGAACTGTGCGCACAGATCGCGTAGCGCGCCGACAGCTCCGCCGACTCCGAGAAGAAACACGAGAATCAGGACAACGAGTACGAAGCCCGTGAGGGGCTCCGCGGCCGAGATGATCCGGGAAACATCGGTGTCGGGGGTGAGTTGGGAGGTCCCCACCGTGGTCAACTGGACCGCGCTGAAATAGACAGCGCCGAAAACGCCCTCGGGCACGCCGTCGAACCGGAAGCTCGGCCCGCTCATCATGCCGAGGTAGATGAACGCGTATCCCAGGATGACGCCACCCACCCACACACCCACCGTGACCGAGAACTGAATGCCCGTCACCTGGCGGAGTACGGCAGGACGCCGGTCGCGCGACATATTTCGTGTCACTCTCCTGAGGACACGCCACACCCGAGCCGTCACGGATTTCGTGAGAAAGCCTGTTTCGTCGCAATTGAGCGCGGTGAGGAATATGTCCACGAGAGTCATTCCCAGAATGACGATTCCGAGCCCCACCTGGACGGCCTCCACGGCGCAAGTCTAGAGCGACACGACTTCCGAGATGCGGGAGAACGAGATCGACGGCGGAGAACGGAGGATCTGGGACCGGGACGCTCGCCACTTCTTCGAGACATCGCCGCTCCGTACAACACTCGAGCGCAGAAGAAGGTGCCGGGCTCACCGGGTCGTCGTTGACATCACGAACGGCACGCCCCGGCATCGCGATCCGTCCGCGACGGCGTCACATTCGGGATTCGAGTTGGCGCGATCTGCCCGCATCGCACAAACAGGGTGTATATGCTCTCGTCGGACCACAAGTCTCGTCCTTCCGGCGACATTGCCGCTGCCGGTGCGTCGAGAGAAGCGTGACTGACCGATGCGAGGATCGGGGGTCGCTGGATGCATGTCGATCGCCGTCAGACAGAACACAGCCGGCAGTTTCACGTCCCGATTCGGCATGAGTACGAAATGTCTTGTTCGGCATACCCCTTCAGGGACTATCACACACCTCTCCCGAAAGCACAGGACCGTCGATGAACTCTACGACACTGGCTCAAGCCGCGATCGACAGCGGCGACACCGCGTGGGTGCTGGTATGTGCGGCCCTCGTGCTGTTCATGACACCGGGTCTGGCGTTCTTCTACGCGGGCATGGTGAGCAGGCGTAACACGCTCGTGATGTTGCAACAGAACCTCGTCGGGCTCTGCATCATCTCGCTGACCTGGTTCGTGTTCGGTTACAGTATCGCGTTCGGCAACGACCGGGGCAACGGGATCATCGCGGATCTCGGTTTCGTCGCGCTCACCAATATCGGCGAGGCTCCCAAGCCGGACCTCCACGTCGTGACCGAAACCGTTGCGATCCCGACGCTCGCCTTCTTCGCGTACCAGTTGATGTTCGCGATCATCACGCCGGCGCTCGCCACGGGCGCCGTGGCGAATCGCCTCAAGGCCTTGGGGTGGGCGGTCTTCATCGCGATCTGGTCGGTGATCGTGTACGCGCCTGTCGCGCACTGGTTGTGGGCACCCGAGGGCTGGTTGACCAAGATGGGAGCACAGGACTGGGCCGGCGGAATGGTCGTCCACTCCTCGGCCGGAGCTGCTGCACTCGGTCTGCTGATCGTATTGGGGCGGCGCAAGGTACGACCCGACCGCGCGCCACTGCCGCACTCGGTCCCGTTGGTGATCGTGGGCGCGGGCATCCTCTGGTTCGGCTGGTTCGGTTTCAATGCCGGAGACGGACTGCAGGCCAACGGAGTTGCGGCCCAAGCCCTGGTCAACACCCAGTTGGCAGGCGCCGCCGCGATGCTCGTCTGGCTGGTGATCGAACGCTACCGGGAAGGTCATTCGACCGTCCTGGGCGGTGTGACGGGCGCGGTCGCCGGGCTGGCGACCATCACCCCCGCTGCGGGTTATGTCAACACCTGGGCCGCGGTGGTCATCGGCGCGCTGGCCGGAGTGGTGTGTTATGTCGCTCTCGGCCTGAAAAAGCTTCTGCGCGTGGATGATGCACTCGACGTTCTGGCGGTCCACTTCATCGGCGGCGTGTTCGGCACGCTGTGCGTCGGGTTCTTCGGTGAAGAGGCCATCAATTCGATCGGCCGAGACGGACTGTTCGCCGGTGGCGGATGGGCACTGCTGGGTTACCAGGTCGTCGCACTGGTCGCGGTGATCGTCTACGCCTTGGTACTCACCCTGGTGATCGGCTTCGCGATCGAGAAGACGATCGGGCTTCGCGTCAGCGCCGAGGAAGAAGAACACCTCGATCTCAGCCAACAGGGCATGAACGCCTATCACGAGGGTCCCACTCCCCCCGACCCCGCCGACGGATCGGTCTCGGCCCTCGCGCCGAAGCCGATGGAGCCCGGAAACAAGGTGTACCTGGTCACCGCGGTTCTCGACTCTTCCGGGGCCGCAGGCGTGGAACGGGAGGTGCTCGCTGCGGGTGCACGCCGCGCCATACTCTCCGAAGTCTTCGTCACCACGACCGACTCGGTCGATCAGATGGTCCGCGGGCAGAAGCGAACCCTGGACGTCTCCCCACGGGTTCGTGCGGAGATCCTGACCCCGGCGGACGCGCTGGCGCCCGTGCGGAGCGCCTTGTCGGCATTGGGCGACGACCTCGTCGAGATGACTGTCGTGCCGGTGGAGAGCGGATAAGGCCGGTACACAACAACTTCCGCTTTCACAGCACAATTGCATGCCCTGCGGATGCGCATTTCGGACGGATCGATCACACGAGTCGGGACGAGGTCCGCTCCCACCGGGCGCTCGCCTGCACATATGAGCATGTGTGTATGTCCGAAAATGGACATCACCGCACCCCACGTGGGAATCAGAGCGCCGGGACGTCCCCGTCGACACCCGCTCCGCCGTCGACGGCACCGCCTCCGACGACCCCTCGAAAATGCGAACTTCCTTGTGGCTCCGGCGTATCGTCGGAAACAGCGAGCTCCGGCTCGCCGCCGGGAGATGCTCATCGAAACCGACCTACGGCATTGCGGGAGCAGAAAATGGATTTGACTCCACGAGAGATCGAAAAGCTCTACATCTACCAGGTCGCGGAGATCGCGCGGCGACGCCGTGACCGCGGCACGAAGCTCAACGCCAGCGAGGCGACCGCACTCATCTGCGAGGCGATCCTGGAAGGGGCCCGCGACGGCCGTTCCGTCGCAGAAGTCATGGAACTGGGCAAGACCATCGTTTCCGAGAAGGACTGCATGAGCGGGGTTCGCGAATTGCTGCCGCTGCTGCAGGTCGAGGCGACGTTCATCGACGGCAGCAAACTGGTGTCCTGCCACGACCCGATCGGGAGCTGATGGTGGACGGCGGCGGGGCAGACGCCACGACCGTACTGGTCGCGGGCCACGAGAGCGCCGGCGGCGCGGACGTGCGGTTCCTCGCACAGGCTCGTCCCGGCTGGTTCGTCACCCCGATCGGCCGACCACTCCACAATCTCGTGGCGCGCCTCCTGAAATCCGGCGACGGCCCGATCACGGTCGTGCCCATGACCCTCGGCCGCAACCCCACGCTGGTCGCCGACACGGCCAAGACCGTCCAGTGGCTGGCTGCGGGAGCGCCCGGGCGTCTCGCTCTGGCGGAGCCGTTCGGTAACGCCGACCATCTCACGGCATGGCTGCGCTCGGCGGCTACCGCAATTCGCCGCAGCTCGCCCGATGCTGCGATGGTGGTCCAGGCCCCCGCGTCCGACCCTTTCGACGAAGCGGAACTGCACCGCATCGCGCATCTGGTGCGCACCCACGGCGCCGGCAACGTCGTGGAAGTCGCCACGACACGGACCGAGGACGACCTTGCCGAGGTTCTACGACGGCTCCGTCGCCTCGATCACCCGCACACCGTCGTCGTTCCCGCAGGGTTTCGCCGCGAGGACCCCATCCCCCCGGACGACGGACGCTTTTCCGGATCCAGGTTCTACGGACCGTTGATGAGCGAGCAGGCGATGTTCCGCATCGTCGACATGCGAGCGCACACCGCCTTGCACGAGCTGTCCCACGGCCGCACCGGAGTCGAGGCCGGACTGATGGCGGATCACGGACACGGTTACGCACATTCGCACGCATTCGACGCCTCCACCGGCAGCACACACGGACACGGACACGGACACGGACACGGAGGTGAAGATCCCGGTACCGAACGCAGTCACCGGCACCCCGCTACTGCCTCTTCACACTGAGCAGGACACCGACGTCGGCTCGACCCCCACCGCGCCGCTCGCCGAGGAAGGAACCGTCATGGTAGCCAAGCCCACATATCACCACAGGGAAGACGACATCGAGATCAACGCGGGGCGTCGCAGTGTGACACTGCAGGTCAGCAACACCGGAGATCGCGCCATCCAGATCGGGTCGCACTTCCACTTCTTCGAGGTCAACAAGGCGCTGCTGTTCGACCGCGAACTCGCCTACGGCATGCACCTGGACCTCCCTTCGGGCCTGAGCGTGCGCGTCGAAGCGGGTGACACACGCGAGGTGACCCTCGTGGCGTATGCCGGCAATCGCCACGTCATCGGCTTCAACAATCTCGTCGACGGCGGTTTGGACTCCGAGGGCACGAAGATTCGTGCGATGGCACTCATGAAGGAACTCGAGTACCAGGACGGCACACCGAAGGCGCGAGAGAGCGCGAGCACTTCGAAGAAGAAGAAAGGCGCGAAGTAATGGCGATCATCTCACGTAAGCAATACACCGACCTTTTCGGCCCCACGACCGGCGACCGCGTTCACCTGGCCGACACCAACCTGATCATCGAGATCGAAAAGGACTTCAACGAGGGCAATTACGGCGACGAAATCGTCTACGGTGGCGGCAAGACCGCACGCGACGGGATGGGGGCCGACCCCCAGGGAACCGACGCCCAGGGCGTGCTGGACCTTGTGATCACGAACGCGATCATCCTCGACCCGATACTCGGCGTTCTCAAAGGCGACATCGGGGTTCGGGACGGAAAGATCGCGGGGATCGGAAAATCCGGCAACCCACATCTTCAGCACGGGGTGGATCCCCGGCTGGTCGTCGGTCCGGGTACCGAGCTACTCGCAGGTGAGCACTGCATCGCGACGCCCGGCGGATTCGATTCCCACGTGCACTACATCTCACCGCAACAGGGAGTGACCGCACTGGCGAACGGCATCACCACGCTCTTCGGTGGCGGTACCGGACCTACCGACGGGACCAACGGTGTCACCACCACTCCCGGCGTCTGGAACCTCCACCGCATGCTGGAATCCGCCGAAGCGATGCCCGTCAACATGGGTTTCCTCGGGAAGGGGAACGGGTCGCTCCCGGAGGCTCTGTGCGAGCAGATCGAGGCCGGCGCAGCAGGTTTGAAGGTCCACGAGGATTACGGGGCCACACCCGCCGCGATCAGCAACGCACTCGACGTCGCCGACCGCTACGACGTCCAGATCTCGGTGCACACCGACACCCTCAACGAGTCGGGCTTCGTCGAGAACACGCTGGACGCGATCGACGGCCGGACGATCCACACCTTCCACAGTGAAGGCGCCGGTGGAGGACACGCACCGGATCTCATCAAGGTCGCGGGTCATCCGAACGTGTTGCCGTCCTCCACGAATCCCACGCTTCCCTACACCGCGAACTCGGTGGACGAACTGCTGGACATGGTGATGGTCTGTCACCACCTGTCACACGACATTCCGGAGGATGTCGCATTCGCGGACTCCCGCGTCCGGGCCGAGACCATCTCCGCCGAAACCGTGTTCCACGACGAAGGCATCATCTCGATGGTGTCGTCCGACTCCCAAGCCATGGGCCGCATCGGCGAGTCGTTCATGCGCGCATTCCAGATCGCCCACCACTGCAAGGACAAGCGCGGCAAACTTCCGGAGGACGCGGAAGACAACGACAATTTCCGCGTATTGCGCTATCTGGCGAAGGTGACCATCAATCCCGCTATCACACAGGGGATCTCGGAGTACATCGGGTCACTGGAGGAAGGAAAGATCGCCGACATCGTGCTGTGGCCGACGACCTCCTTCGCGGCCAAGCCGAAGGTTGTCGTCAAAGGCGGCCTGATCAACTGGGGTCTCATGGGTGAACCTAACGCATCGCTCCCCACCCCCCAACCGGTGTACTACCGGCCCATGTTCGGTGCGCAGGGCAGGGCATTGCAGTCCACGCGCGCGACCTTCATGTCGAAGGCCTCCATCGACCTCGGCGTGCCCGAGAAATTGGGACTGGAAAGCCGGATACTGCCGGTGAAGCGGTGCCGCAATATCGGAAAGCAGCACATGGTGCGCAACAATGCGACCCCGGCCATCGAAGTCGATCCGGAGACCTACGACGTCACCTACGACGGACAGGTCGCCGCGATCGATCCTGCGCAATCGCTCCCACTCACCCAGAAGTTCTTCCTGGCGTGAAGGAGACGACGTGACGTCGGACATCCGTCAGTTGCTGACGAGTCTGCAGTTCGCGGACTCGGCGTTCCCGAGCGGCTTCTACACCATGTCGCACGGACTCGAGGGTTACAGTCAGGCTCGCCTTGTCGAGCCCGACGACGTGCAGGACCTGTTGAGTTCCCTGCTCGTCCACTCTGTCGGGCCCGGGGACGCGACTGCTCTCGCCGCTGCTCACCGTGCGGCGGGAGCAGGCGACTGGGATCTCGTCGCGGAGGTCGACGATCGTCTGTTCGCCTCCAAACTGAACGCCGAGATGCGGCGGGCTTCGACGCGAAGCGGCCATCAACTCGCCGACCTCGCCGGCGTGGTGCTCGGTAGCGACGCCTTGGCGGAGTACCGGCAACGGCTCGAGGCACGCGCCACGCCGGGGTGCCAGCCTGTGGTGTCGGCGTTGATCTACTCGGCAACCGGCGTCGATACACGGATCGCGGTCGCCGCCGATCTCTCCGCCTTCGCAGTGAGTTTCGTGGGCGCTGCGTTGCGCCTGCGGTTGACCGATCATCGGACCTCGCAAGTGATTCTGCACGCGCTCGGCCCGGTGATCGAACAGGTGGCGAACGCTGCCGTCGAACGTGATCTCCACGATCTCGGCGGGTTCGCGCCCATGGCCGACATCATGTCGGCCCAGCACGAGAAGGCAGAAGCCCGCCTGTTCGCCAGTTGACCGGCCGGCGCACAACCGGCCACCTGTTTCGCCACACTTCGAGGGGAATGAGCCCACATGGCTGACAATGTTCTGAGAATCGGTGTCGGGGGCCCGGTAGGCTCCGGCAAGACCGCGCTGACCGAGGCGCTCGTTCCGTTGCTCATCGCGGCAGGGCGCACCCCCGGTGTCATCACCAACGACATCTACACCCAGGAGGACGCCCACCACGTGCGGCGAGTCCTCGACGGCATCCTCGACCCCGAACGCGTGGTCGGCGTCGAGACCGGCGCGTGCCCACACACCGCGGTACGCGACGACCCCACGATGAATCTCGCCGCAGGTGAAGAACTTCTGCACCGATTCCCCGAGGTCGACACCCTGATCTACGAATCGGGTGGCGACAATCTGACGCTCACGTTCTCACCCGCACTGGCGGACGTCTTCATCTTCGTCCTCGATACGGCCGAGGGAGAGAAGATGCCGCGCAAACGGGGCCCGGGCATCACCGACAGCGACATCCTGGTCATCAACAAGATCGATATCGCCCAGTACGTACGGACCGACCTCGGCGTGATGGAGAGCGACGCCAACCGGGTCCGAGGTGGTAGTCCGGTAGTCCTCACGAATTCTCTCACCGGGGAGGGACTCGACGAGTTGCTCGACCAGATCCTGTCACTGTGGAACGACACGCGAACGGAACTCGTCTGATGACAGCCGGCCTCCCGGCGGCGTCGGCACACATCGGTCCCGACCCGGGCGAGCCCACGGATCTCGCGGAGGTGAGCACACTACCCGTGCACCCACGACATCCGGGCGGCTACCGGCTGCAACCCGACTATTTCGAACCCGCGCGAGTCCCGAACGAAGTTCTCCGACACACCAGTCCCCACGGGACTCTTCCCGTGGGGAGTCCCGGCAAAGTGGGGGTTCTCCAGCTCGGCTTCGAACGCAATCCTGCCCGCAACCGGACCGAGCTCGTGCATCACTACCAGAAGTCACCGCTGCAGATCATGCGCCCGCTGTACTTCGATCCGCTCCGCCCCGACGTTCCGTACACCTATGTGATGTCCTCGGGCGGTGGCGTTCTGCAAGCAGATCGGTTACGCACCGACCTCACATTCGGGGCCGGTACCTCGGCCCACGTGACGACCCAGGCCCAGACCAGGGTGTACCGGATGGACAACGACTACGCGTCGTCCGTCACCCATATCACGGCCGGATCCGATGCCTACGTCGAGTACCTTCCCGACGCCGTCATTCCGTTCGCCGGATCGCGGTTATACCAGCACACCTCGGTAACGCTCGACGAATCGGCGTCCCTGCTGCTCGCGGAAACCGTGTACGCCGGCCGACTTGCCCGCAACGAACGGCATCGATACGACGTGTACGCATCCGACCTCGAAGTCCGTCGCCCCGACGGGCGGCTTGTCGCGCTCGACCGGGTTCGCCTCCGCCCCGGTGGCACGAACGATCGGCCGGCAGCAGAGGAACTCGGGGTGCTGGCGGAGCACGACATTCTGGCGATGCTGTACGTGTTCACTCCCCGGGTTCGCGCCGCCGACCTCACCGATCTGCTCCACGATGCCTTGTCCACCACATTCGACGACGGGCTGTTCGGCATCAGCGCACTGCCGAACGACGCAGGGGTCTGGATGCGACTGTTGGCGAACGATCCGGTGTCGGTGGCCCGCGCGAATCATGCAGCGGCAGCGGCCGCGCACGAGATGCTCACCGGGACGGCCGCACCGGCGATCCGCAAGACCTGAGAACGGACCGACGGAGCCACTACGAGCGCACAGAGGGGGCAGGACATGACCACCGGAACTGCGGAGTCCCACCGGTCGATGGGATCGCCTCGCTCCTGGCTCGTCGGTTTCGGCCACGGTCCGTCGCAGATCTACTTCCAGGCGAACATCTACACGACCCTGCTCATCATGGCGGCCTTCGTGGTCGCCAGTTGGCAGATGGCAGTACTCGTGGCGATCGGCTGTGTGGCACAGACCCTCACCGGGTGGGTCATCCGGACGAAAGCGGCCGACCTGATCTTCGGGATGCAGGGTTTCTCCGGTGCTCTCGTCGGTGCGGCAACCTTCGCGACCCTCGGCAGCCAGTGGTTCTCGTACCCCATCGCGCTGGTCGGTGGGGCGCTCGCCGCCCCGGTCACCTGGTTGGTCGACGAACTGTTCACCAAGACGCCCCTGAAGACCTACGCACTGCCGTCGACGACAGCACCGTTCTGCATCGTCGCGACCATCATCCATTTCGTCTTCGAGCGTTGGTGGGTCGAGTCGTCGCAGATGACGATCGACTCGACCGTGGTCGCCTTCTTCCGATCGTTGCTGACCAATGTCTCCGAAGTCGTCCTGGTCGACAACGTCTGGGCCGGCGCACTCATCCTCATCGGTCTCTTCGTCGCGAACTGGAAGGTCGGCCTGGCCGGTCTTCTCGGAAGTGTCGTCGGTACCCTGTGCGCCCTCGCACTGGGTGAGAGTCTCACCGATACGGGCAACGGCCTGAGCGGGTATTCCGGTGTGCTCACAGCGATCGCGCTCTCGGTGACCTTCTTGAAGGAGAGCGTGATCTCCTGGGTCCTTGCGCTGCTCGGCACCATCGTCACGGCGGTGGTCACCCTGGTGATGCACGACCTCGACGTTCCCACCTACACGTGGCCCTACATCCTCACGACGTGGGTGTTCCTGGTCATCGCGCACTACATTCCTGCTGCCGAACGTCCCTGACGGGTGTCCGCGACTGCATCACACCGTCTCGGGCGGCCGCGGTGCGATGGCTCGGGTCGACATTTCGGCGGTGCCACGGTTCAGCGGCAGGTCGCACGGGCCCTCGCGTGGTGGATCGGACTCAGATCGAGGTACCGATCCACAACCCGAGTCCTGCCGCTGCCAGAGCGAGCACCAGCATCACCACACCGCTGATGAACGATTGTCCGTAGCGGCGTTCCTTGATGAGCTGCACCGTCTCGTAACTCGCCGTACTGAATGTGGTGTATCCGCCGAGGAATCCGGTCCCGATGACATAGCTCGTGTCGGTGGAGACGAGATGTTCGACCGTGAGGCCGGTGAGGAAGCCGAGGACGAGCGATCCCGACACGTTGATGATGGTCGTCGCCCACGCGAACCTCGTCGTCATGTGCGCACGGACGAAGCCGTCGACGATGAACCGCACAACCGCCCCGACACCACCCGCGATACTCAGCATGATGAAGATGAGCGGCGTCACGTCGTCATCCCTCCTCCGGCGGGCGGCGCCATCCTCGCATTGACGCTACTGGCAAGCGCGATTCCGGCCCAGGTGGCACACGCACCGACGATGACCGTTCCCAGGGCGTACACCACCCCCTGCCAGATGTATCCGTCCCGGAAGAGCACCGCGGTGTCGGTCGCGAGGGAACTGTAGGTGGTGAAACCACCGCAGTATCCCGTTCCGAGGAGAAGTTTCAGATTTTTCCCGGTGGGCTTCGCACTGTCGAGCCGGGTGACGGCTTCGTACAGATAGCCGAGAAGAAACGCGCCGACGACGTTGACGATCGCGATCACGATGGGGACTTCGCCCAGCTTCGGGATGACGAGCGACAGACCTTCACGGCTACCGGCCCCGAACAGGCCTCCGATCGCCACGAGCCCGATCGAGGCCCACCGGAGATAAGCCGGCCGGCCGCTGCTCATGCCCGTGCCTCGACATGTCGATCGCGGGAGGACTTCGTCCGAAGGTCCATCCTCTCAGGCTATCCGAGCGTCGCCGGGGAACCCTGCATTTCGTTCACTTCCGAGGGTGCCGCCGAGAAATCCCCGGCCTGCCTCACCGACGGGCAAGTACGTCGAACCGGTCGATGTCCTCCCGACGGCACACATGGCTCCCCGCTGTCAGCAGCGCAGCCGTACCGCACGCGATTCCGAGCGCCAAGGCATCGTGCAGCGACCGTTCCTTCAGCAGCCCGACGACGAGTCCGGCCACCATACTGTCGCCGGCACCCACCGCACTGCGCACGTCGACTTCGAGTGCGGGCACCTCCACCGCGTCGTCCGCGGTGACCATGACGGCTCCCTCGGCGCCGAGGGACACCACCACGATCTCCGCGACACCGCGCTCGACCAGTTCACGTGATGCCGCGATCCTCTCCTCCGTCGTGGGAAGGTCGCGCCCCACCCATTCGCTCAGCTCACCGAGCGACGGCTTGACGAGGAACACCCCCGACGCGATGCTCGTGAGCGCGTCACCGGACGAGTCGAGCACGAACCGCGCCCCCGAGGCGTGGGCGATCTCCGCCACCCGATTGACGAAGGCGCCGGGGACACCGGGCGGAAAACTGCCGCTGGCCACCACGTACTTCGCGTCCTGCGCAACCTCGGTCAGCACTTCGAGACATCGTTCCTGCTCGCCGCAGCTCACATCCGGGCCCGGCGTCACGAATCGATATTCGGCCCCGGTCGTGCGATCGATCGCGGTGAAGCACTCGCGGGTGTCGTCGGCGATGGGGACGACGTACGCGTCGACACGGTCGTCGTCGAGCAGGCCGCTCATCTGCCGACCGCGTGCCCCGCCCGCAGGGAAGACCGCGCCGGCCGAGGCGCCGAGCACCCGCGCGACCTTCGCCACGTTGATGCCCCCACCCCCCGCGTCGTAGAAGGGCTCGTCACATCGAAGCTTGCGGGTGGGAACGACTTCGTCGGCGAAGGTCGTGACGTCGAGTGCCGGATTCATGGTCAGCGTGACGATATCGGGCATACCGAAACCCTAGCCGGTGCGGGGCGTTCGGCCCGAGCCGTACCGGGCGCAGTTGCCTCCTCCTACACTCGACGGACGCATTTCCCTCCGGGAGGTGCGTCCTCAGTCCGAGGGTTTACGCAGAGCCGCCATGAACATCGCGTCGGTACCGTGCCGATGGGGCCACAACTGGACCCCCGGGCCATCTCCCACCCGCGGCACGCCGGGAACGAGTTCGCGTGTGTCGAGTTGCTCGACACCGTGCCGGCGCACCGCATCCGACACCACCGCCACCGTCTCCGAGACGTGCGGTGAACACGTCGAATAGAGCACCACTCCCCCGGGACGCAGAAGCGCGATCGCCGACGCGAGCAATTCCTTCTGCAGACGCACGAGTTCCGCGACGTCCGCGGGCCGGCGCCGCCACCTCGCCTCCGGGCGCCTCCGCAACGCACCGAGCCCGGTGCACGGAGCGTCGACGAGAATCCGGTCGTATCCGGGTTCCAGGCCGGGATCCCGCCCGTCGGCGACATGCACCGTCACAGGTAGTTCGCGCGCCGTCTTGCGGATCAGCTCCGCACGGTGTTCGACTGGCTCGACGGCATCGACCGTATGACCGTCGATGGCGGCGAGAGCTCCGAGCAGAGCAGCCTTCCCACCCGGACCCGCACACAGATCGAGCCAGCGGCCCCGATCCTTGCCGTCGAGCGGAGCGAGGGTCAGAGCGCGGGCGACGAGCTGACTTCCCTCGTCCTGGACCGCGGCCATCCCGTCGCGGACCGGCTCGAGACGACCGGGATCCCCGTGCTCGAGGTGCACGGCGTAGGGCGACCACGGACCGATCTCGCCGCCGGTGACGAGGGCGAGTTCCTCTGCGGTGATCACACCGGGGCGGGCCACGAGATGGACGATCGGGCGAGCGTCGTCCGCGGCGAGAACATCCGCCAGTTCCGACGCATCCGGGCCGAGCGCGTGAGCGAAGGCCTGTGCGATCCATAGCGGGTGCGCATAGCGGAAGGCCAAATGGCCCACCGGGTCACGTTCCGCGTCGGGGGCGAGCAGCTCGATCCACTCGTCTTCCGACCTCTCCCCCACTCTGCGCAGCACTGCGTTCACGAAACCTGCCCTACCCGAACCGAATTCGGATCGAACCAGATCCACGCTCGTCGCCACCGCGGCATGCGGTGCGACCCGCGTGCGCAGCAACTGGTAGGCGCCGAGACGCAGTACGTCCAGCAAGGCACCGTCGATCTCGTCGACGGGACGGTTCGCGGCCTCCGCGATCACCGCATCGAGCAGTCCCTGCGCCCGCGCCGCACCGTAGGTCAGTTCGGTGGCCAGTGCGGCATCGCGCGCATCGAGGCGGCGTTCCCGAAGCAGTCCCGGGAGAACGAGATTCGCGTATGCGTCCCGCTCGCGCACGGCGCGCAGCACGTCCCGCGCGGCGACGCGTGCCGGATCGACCTCCGACCGGGACGGCCGGGGGGTGTGCTTCGGTGCCGAGTCACGGCCCGGACGGCCACCGCCCGTGCGGCCCGCAGGATTGCGCCCTGCCGCTTTGCGTCCCGGGCGGTGGGGTTTACCGGAATCGGTCATCGTGCACGCACCTTCGAGTCGAGGCGGGCGCCACGCGCCCAATCCGTCGCTGTCATCGCCTTCTTCCCGGGCGGCTGGACCGTCCCGAGCCGGACCGCAGTGGTACCCGTACCGACGAGCACACCGTCCTTGCGGACATCGAGCTCGCCGGGTTCGAGAGACGTCTCGCTCACCGTCACCGGGCCGATCTTCACCCGCAGGTCGCCGATCATCGTCCACGCTCCGGGCGCCGGGGTGACCGCCCGGATGCGCCGGTCGACGACGTGCGCGGGCAGCGTCCACTGCACTCTGGCCGCCTCGACGGTGACCTTCGGGGCGTGGGAGACACCGTCCGCCGGCTGAGGAGCCGGGGTGAGGATGCCGTCCTCGAGCCCGTCGAGGGTGGATTCGAGGAGGGTCGCTCCTGTCTGGGCGAGACGGTCGAGCAGGTCGCCGGCGGTGTCCGTGGGACGGATCGTCTCGGTCACCACCCCGTAGACGGGCCCCGTGTCGAGTCCGGCCTCGAGCCGGAAGGTACTCGCACCCGTGATCTCGTCACCCGCGGCGATCGCCGCCTGCACCGGCGCCGCGCCCCGCCAGGCGGGCAGGAGGGAGAAGTGCAGGTTCACCCATCCGTGCGGGGGGATGTCGAGGACCGTCTGCGGGATGAGCGCGCCGTAGGCCACCACGGGGCAGCAGTCGGGTGCGAGCTCGGTCAGGCGCGCGACGAACTCGGGGTCGCGGGGCGACCGGGGTGTGAGCACCTCGATACCGTGCTCGTCCGCGACCGCACCGACCTCGGAACGCACGACCTTCCGGCCGCGCCCGGCGGTCGCGTCGGGGCGGGTGACGACGGCGACGACCTCGTGGCGCGACGACTCGATGAGCCGGAGCAGCGACGGAACGGCGGGTTCCGGCGTGCCCGCGAAGACCACGCGCATCTCAGGACACCACCGGGGAGGGAAGGTGCTGCGCGGTGCAAGGGATCTGCGGGAAGGTCACGAATACTGCTCCAGTTCTCGACGGCGACGACCTCCACAGTCTAGGGAGTCCGGGCGATGCGACCTGCATCACCGCGCCGCAGGAAGAACGGAGCAGGTCAGGTGTTCGACTGCAGGATCAGTTCCGGCATGCCGGTGCCCAGCGCCACGGGACCGCATTCGCCGAGTCCGTAGCGGTCGGGAGCGAGCGCGTGTCGCGTCAGGTGCAGCGCGAACGGGTCGTAGACCATGTTGAAGTGCCCGGTCAGATTCTGTGGGCACAGATCCTGGATGACGTAGTTGACGGCGCCGTCCCCTCGGAGTGCCACATTACCGGCGGGCTGGATGACCTCGTCGACCCTCGTTCCGATGGTCGTGTACTGCACGCCGGGAACCGTGTCACTCGGAGTGTTGAGTTCGGTGAGCAGTGCCGAACCCTGGACCTGCTGCACGAGCGCGACGGAGAATTCGCCCTCGACGATGTCGGTTGCTCCCGGAAGTGCGGCGAAGGCAGCACCGAGTCCGTAGAAGGTGCCTCCGTAGCTCGGTGACGCGAGTCCGACCCAGCGGTCGACGAACTCGGCACCCCCGAGCTCGTTGATGTAGTACCGGGCGACAGTGGCCCCCTGCGAGTAGCCGACGACATCCACCTCGCCTGCTCCGGTGGCGTCGAGCACTTCGGTGACGAAATCACCGAATTGCGCCGCCGACACCGGGATATCACCCGTGCCGTAGTCCTCGGCGCCGTCGGCGAGTCCGTAGTTCAGCGCGAAGACGCACCAGCCGGAGGCAGCGAGAAACGGTGCGAGCGCCGCGAAGTCGGAGTAGGCGCTCGAATCGGTGCCGTGCGCGAGCACCACCGGGCGGGGATGTTCCTCCGTCGGCACGCAGGAGAAGTCGTTGCTGCCGGCGGGGGCGACACCGGGATTGTTCTCGGCGAACTCGGCCGCCGCGGCGTGGCCGGAGGCCGCCGGCCCGGCAGGCACGGGCACGCTGCTGACGGAATCCTCACCGAGCCCGAGAATCGACGCGTCGCCGGATGAGAGCGGCTGCGCCCCCGCCACGCCTGCGGTGAGCACCGCCGCGGCGCACGCACCCACGATGCCACTCCAGCTCCGACTTCGACCGGAACCCATGCGCCTGCCCTCCCCTTCTGTGCCTCCCCGACACCTACGGAAGAGATCGGTCATTGCCCCCGATTTCGTTACTGTGACAAATGATATCCCGGGAGTGTTCTCCTTCCGGTCTCATCCGTACGACTGTCGCGCAGACTCTTGCGCTCGTCCTCGGGGTGGTTCCACACTGAGAACAGCTCTCGTCGACCGGACTTCACGTTGCGAGCACGGTGTCGAGCTCTCCGCGCTCGCCGATTCCGCTCATGTCTCACGAGTCGCCTCCGCACGATTCGTTCCTTGCCGAAACACCCGGAGATGTCATGATCACCGATCCCGACGGACCCGCCGACACCCGAATCATGGGTATAGGAGACCCATCACACAGCCCTGGCCGATCATGTGCTGTGGATGATGAATTTTCTGCACCACCATCACGAAGCCGAGGAACGCGGTCTCTACCCGCTCGTCGCCCGGCGCAATCCCCGCGCAACCGATCTGGTGGAGCGGATGAATGCAGATCACCGCAGAATCGAACCGGCCGTTGCGACTGTCGAGAATGCAGCCGGGGACCTCGGCACCGGCCTCCCCGGTTCGGGAGAAGCACTCACCACCGCGCTGACCCGACTGTCCGATGTCCTTCTCCCCCACCTCGAACTCGAAGAACGCGAGATGATGCCGACTCTCGCCGAGGAGGGGAACTGGCTCATCGACGGTCTCGACGCGCCGTCCCGCGATTACGTCGTCCACCTGGCGCCGGCGGTGCCCCGGTTCATCCTGCTCCACGTCCTCGGGGTGCGCTTTCGGCGCCGGTTCGCAGGCCTGTGGAAGGGAAGCGGCGCGGAATCGATCCCTTCGCAGCCGATCCCGAGCGATGTGTGACCCGGAGCGGCCCTCGGCGGCTCGTGTTCCGCATCTCAGCCGATTCGTGGTGGGTCCACTTGCACCCTGAGCGGACCGTCGGCGCGACGTGCCGTGCGTGCAGCCTGCGCGTCGCGCAATGCGCGGCCGAGCGCGCGACCCCGGTCGCGCGCGACCCGCACGATCATCCGGTGCACTTCGTCGGGTTCGGGACCGTCGGACCCGAACGGCAGCCGCTGCCCCGGCGGTAGCGGTACCGGTCCGAGCACCTCGGCGCCCTCGGGCAGACGCGTCGCCTCGAGCAGTTCCGCGACTGCCGCCGGGGCGCCGTCGATCGCGGCCATGTGGACAGCAGGCGGGAAACCCACCTCGGCGCGCTCGGACACCTCGGACTGCGCGTGTCCCACCGGATCCCATCGCACGAGCGCCTGCACGGTGGGAATGCCGGAATCCGCGACGACCACGACCTGTCCGCCCTCCGAGAACGACCGCACGAGCGCAGAGGCCGTGAGCCACCGCCGCATCGTCTCCTCCGTCGCACGCAGGTCGGCACGGCCGAGCAGCGCCCAGCCGTCCAGGAGCAGCGCGGCGCCGTACCCGCCCTCGGCGACCGGTTCGGCTCCCACCGTGGAAACGACGAGAGCAGCGGATCCGGGCACCGCGTGCTTGACGTCGTTGCCGCCCGACGTCACCACCGGAACACCCGGGAACGCCCGGCCGAGCTCTTCGGCAGTACGCGCTGCCCCGACGACCACGGCACGCAGCGAACGCGCACCGCAGGCGTGGCAGCGATGCCGCGCATCCGCGACGCCGCACCACCGGCAGGTGGGGATCGCGGCCTCGTCGGGACCTCCGGCCACCGGCAACGCGAGCGGGCCGTTGCAACGCCGGCATCGCGCAGGTGCGCGGCACTTCCCGCAGGCCAGCGCGGGGACGTAACCGCGTCGCGGTACCTGTACGAGCACCGGACGCTGCGCTGCGAGCGCGGAACGGGCGGCGGCGAACGCGATGGCGGGCAGGCGTGCCGCGCGTGCAGCGGGATCGCGCGCGAGGGCGTGGTCGCTGTCGGCGAGCGCCGTGACCTTGGGAGCGCACGCCCGCACGATGTCACGAGGTGCGACGAGATCGTGCGCCCAGCCCGCGTCGACGAGCACCTGGGTCTCGGCCGTGCGCGCGTGTCCCGCGATCACGATCGAGGCACCTTCGGCGTGGGCGCGCAGCGCCGCCACTTCGCGCGCGTGCGGATACGGCGATCGTGGTTCGCAGTGCAGGTCGTCGCCGTCGTCCCAGACGACGAGCAGACCGAGTTCGGGTGTCGGTGCGAACACCGCGGCGCGGGTGCCCACGACGATGCGGGCGGACCCTCTCAGGGCCGCGAGCCAGCGGCGATAGCGTTCCGCCGGGCCGAGGCCGGCGGCGAGCCCGACGACGTGATCGGCTCCGGCCAGGTCCTCACATGCGGCGACCAGCCGGTCGAGATCGCGTTGATCCGGGACGACGAGCACGGCAGCCTTGCCGGACGCGAGGATCAGTGCTGCGAGTTCGGCGAGGCGGCGGGGCCAGTCCTCACCGGGTAGTGCCTGCCAGGCCGCGCGCGGCGCGCGACCGAGCGTGAGCGCCTCGAGGAAGTTCTCGCCGTGCCGGTACCGGCCCCACGCCGCACGGTCTACCTCCGGTGCATGGACGGGAGGCGGTGCCGGAGAGGCCCCGGCTTCGGCCCGAGCGTGCCGGGGCGGCACCGCCAGCCGCAGGACATCGGCGCGGGTTCCGGCATAGCGCGTCGCGACTTCGTCCGCCAGCGACGCGATCTCGGGGGTGAGAACCGGCTCGGGAGAGACCACCCGCTCGATCCGGGCGAGCTTGCCGGGGTGCTCGCTCGAGGCCGCACGGGCGAGCAGGAAACCGTCGACGAGACGCCCCGCGAACCGGATGCGGACGCGGACGCCGGGTCGTGCATCCGCGTCCAGTTCGCGCGGAATCAGGTAGTCGAACTCCCGGTCGAGGTGCGATACCGGCAGCAACGGGAGAACCCGCGCGACCGGATCGACCTCGGCGGCATCGAAATCGGCAGCCACCCGGGCCCGATCCTCGGGGATCTACAGACCGGCGGCCGCGCGCAGCTTGTCGGCGCGGTCGGTGTTCTCCCACGGCAGGTCGATGTCGGTGCGTCCGAAGTGACCGTATGCCGCGGTCTTCGCGTAGATCGGGCGCAGCAGATCGAGATCGCGGATGATCGCGCCCGGACGCAGGTCGAAGACCTCACCGATGGCCTGCTGGATGCGAGCCGGGTCGGTCTTCTCGGTGCCGAACGTCTCGACGAACAGCCCGACCGGAGCCGCCTTGCCGATCGCGTAGGCGACCTGCACCTCGATGCGGTCGGCCAGGCCCGCGGCGACCGCGGTCTTGGCGACCCAACGCATCGCGTAAGCGGCCGAACGGTCGACCTTCGAGGGGTCCTTACCCGAGAAGGCACCGCCACCGTGCCGCGCCATACCGCCGTAGGTGTCGACGATGATCTTGCGGCCGGTGAGTCCGGCATCGCCCATCGGCCCGCCGAGCACGAAGGATCCGGACGGGTTCACCAGCAGCCGCACGTCGTCGGTGGCGAGGCCGGCCAGGTTGGGGTCGGCGAGCACAGCGTCGACGACATGGGTACGCAGATCCGGCGTCAGCAGGTTGTTCAGGTCGATATCGGAGGCGTGCTGGGTGGAGATGACGATCGTGTCGAGCCGGACGGGCTTGTCGCCGTCGTACTCGATGGTGACCTGGGTCTTGCCGTCGGGGCGCAGGTAGGGCAGCACCCCGGACTTGCGCACTTCGGTGAGACGGCGGGAGAGGCGGTGCGCGAGGGAGATCGGCAACGGCATCAGTTCGGGGGTGTCCGAGCACGCGTACCCGAACATCAGACCCTGGTCGCCGGCGCCCTGCAGAGCGACCTCGTCGTCGGTGAGCACACCGCTGCGGGCCTCGAGCGCGACGTCGACGCCACCGGCGATCTCGGGCGACTGCGCGCCGATCGCGATGTTGACCCCGCAGGAGTTCCCGTCGAAGCCCTTCGAGGACGAGTCGTAACCGATCTCGAGCACACGATCACGCACGATCTTGGGGATGTCGGCGTAGGCGGAGGTGGTGACCTCACCCACGACGTGCACCTGGCCCGTGGTCACGAGTGTCTCCACCGCTACCCGGGCACGGGGATCCTCGGCCAGAAGCGCGTCGAGAACCGAGTCGCTGATCGCGTCACAGATCTTGTCCGGATGCCCCTCCGTCACGGACTCACTGGTGAAAAGCCGACCGCCGGTCTTGCTCACGAAACTCCCTCTCGACTGATGCGCCAGGCGCTGGACGGACAAACCGTGTGGAGCGTGTGCTCCCCGAACGGGCAGGAAAACCCGATCGCAGTGCCGACGCTACTGTTCCGAACGCGTCGGCGCGAGTATTGAAATCACCGGATTCTGCCGCGTTCCGCCAGTAGCGGTCCCAGCGCGTCGAGCACGCGGCTGGCCATGAGGGCCTTCGATCCGTGCGCCAGCGCGGTCTCCGAACCGTCCGCAGACAACAGCCAGCCGTTGTTGTCGTCGACCTCGAACGCCTTGCCGTCGCCGACTGCGTTGACAACGAGCAGGTCGCACCCCTTGCGCGCGAGTTTCTCGCGCGCGTAGGTGAGCACGTCGCCGTGTTCGTCCCCGGTCTCCGCCGCGAAGCCCACGATCACGGTCTCCGCCGGCAGCGCGCCGTCGGTGCGTGCCCGGACGAGACCGGCGAGGATGTCGTCGTTCTTCGTCAGGGCGATGGAGTCGGGTTCCCCCTCCCCCTTCTTGATCTTGCTGGTAGCGAAGGTCGAGGGCCGGAAGTCGGCGACGGCCGCGGACATGATCACAGCATCGGCGCCGGCCGCGTGCTTCGCGACGGCATCCTGCATCTGCGCCGCGGTCTGCACCCGGACCACATCGACGGACGCCGGATCGTCGAGACCGGACACGCTCCCGGCGACGAGCGTCACGTCGGCTCCCCGCTGCGCGGCGAGACGCGCGAGGGCGTAACCCTGCTTGCCCGAGGAGCGGTTGCCGAGGAAACGCACCGGATCGAGGGGCTCGCGGGTGCCGCCTGCGGAGACCACAATGCGCCGACCCGCCAGATCGCGCGGCAACGCGTCGGCACGTTCGAGCAGCAGGGACGCCAGGTGGAAGATCTCCTCCGGCTCGGGCATGCGGCCTGCACCGGTGTCCTTGCCGGTCAGGCGCCCCGAGGCGGGCTCGATCACCACGACACCGCGACGACGCAGGGTCGCGACGTTGTCGACGGTCGCGGGATGTTCCCACATCTCGGTGTGCATCGCCGGCACGAACATCACGGGACAACGCGCGGTGAGCAGGGTCGCCGTGAGGAGATCGTCGGCCCGCCCTGCCACCGCCCGTGCCATGAGGTCGGCGGTGGCCGGGGCGACGACGACGAGATCGGCTTCCTGACCGAGTCGTACGTGCGGCACCTGGGGAACATCGGCGAAAACCCCGGTCTGCACCGGGTTGCCGGACAGCGCCTCGAAGGTCGCGCGCCCGACGAATTCGAGTGCGGACTCGGTGGGGACGACCCGGACCTGATGCCCGCTCTCGGTGAAGGCGCGGATCAGTGCGCAGGACTTGTACGCGGCGATGCCGCCGGCGACACCGACGACGATACGGCGGCGCTGCACGGATCCGGCCTCGCCGCTCGAAGCGGGGTTGCTCACTCGCCTTCGGTGTGCTCGAGCAGATCCGCGTGGATCTCGCGCAGGGCGATGGACAGCGGCTTCTCCTGCAGGCCGGGCTCCACGAGGGGGCCGACGTATTCCAGGATGCCGTCGCCGAGCTGGTTGTAGTAATCGTTGATCTGGCGTGCACGCTTGGCCGCGTAGATCACCAGCGCGTACTTCGAGGAGGCGCGCTCGAGCAGCTCGTCGATAGGCGGGTTGGTGATACCCGAAGGGGTGTCGTAGACCGGAAGGGCGTTGCCCTCGAGGTCGGTCGCGGCTGCCTGGATGCTGCTCACTCGGTGTACTCCTGAGATGTCGCGGGATGGGAGGGCGTCGTACCGGAGTCGGACGCCCGGAGCTCGGACGGGTCAGTCGGTTTCTCGTCCAACCAACAAGGATACCAATTCGTCGCAGGCGCGGTCGACATCGTCGTTGACGACCACGACATCGAACTCGTCCTGCGCTGCGAGCTCGCTGCGAGCGGTGTCGAGGCGGCGGGCCACCACCTCGTCGGATTCGGTGCCGCGGGAGGTCAGGCGGTCGACGAGCACATCCCAACTCGGCGGTGCCAGGAAGGCCAGCACCGCGTCGGGCATGGCGGCGCGGACTGCGCGGGCCCCCGCGAGGTCGACCTCCACGAGCACCGGTCGGCCCTCGGCCAGCGCGTCGCGCACCGGCTCGGCCGGGGTGCCCGATCTCTGCAGCCCGCCGTGGATGTCCGCCCATTCGAGCAGCTCCCCGGCGTCGATCATCCGATCGAACTCGGCGCGGGTGACGAAGTGGTAGTCCACTCCGTCGACCTCACCGGGCCGCGGATCCCGGGTGGTGGCCGAAACGCTGAAGAGCAATTCCGGGATCCTGCTCCGCAGCAGGCGAACGACAGTCGACTTCCCGACCGCGGAGGGCCCGGCCAGCACTACCAGCCGGCCCCTCCGCGTCACGGGCGCGCTGTCCGTCACGGTTCGTGCGTCAGCTACCACGGTGCTCAGGCGTCGAAATCGAACCTGGCGAGCAGGGCCTTGCGCTGACGGTCGCCGAGGCCGCGCAGACGGCGGGTCGGAGCGATCTCCAGCTCGGTCATGATCTCCTGCGCCTTGACCTTGCCGACCTTCGGCAGGGCCTCGAGCAGCGCAGACACCTTCATCTTGCCCAGGATCTCATCGTTCTCGGCGTCCTTGAGCACCTGCTTGAGGTCGGTGCCGCCGCGCTTGAGGCGCTCCTTGAGCTCCGCCCGGGCACGACGGGCAGCAGCCGCCTTCTCCAGAGCAGCGGCGCGCTGCTCATCGGTCAGCTGGGGAAGGGCCACGGTTCCTCCGTCTCATCGTTGGCTTTCGAGTCTTCACCGCTGCAACCAGCGGCGATAGCGACCGTACTCACGACCACCGACGAATGCGAACCGACCCCCCGGCGTTCCACTCGAAAATCCGTGCGGTAGTGCGCGCCGATTCCGCAGCGGATTCCGCGCCTTCCGCAGTGGATCCGCGCACCCTCACGACCTGCCGAAACGGTCAGAAATAGCAGGTCAGAGGCGTTCCGCTCGATGCGGGGACCCCTCGGCCACGAATGTGACTTCCGACGCCCTCTTCACCCCGCGCAACGGCGTGACCGGGGCGAGAAAAATTTCTTGCGATTGCGCGTGTCGCGCGGGTCTGATCGCAGGTCAGAGCGCATGCATCGGCACGGACGGCTCGTGCCCGGACCGCGCGTGGCGATCCGGGCACGAGGAGGAGCGATCTCAGTTCGAGAGGAAGGCGAACCCGTCCAGGCTGCGGCCGACGGCCGCCCGCAGCTCCGCCACCGACGGACCGGCCCGCAGCACGTCCCGCGAGACATTGGGCAGGACCGCGCCGAGACGGTCACCGACGAGACGGCGCACGTCCTGCGCGGTGCCGCCCTGAGCGCCCACTCCGGGCATCAGGACGGGCCCGTGGAGGTCCGACAGGTCGGGAGCTTCGGTGAGGGTCGCACCGACGACCACACCCACCGATCCCAGCTCGACGGCACCCGCGTTGCGAGCGGCGGCCTCGTCCACCACGACCTGGTCGACGCTGCGTCCGTCGGCGACCCGCGCACGCTGGATCTGCGCACCCTCCGGGTTGGACGTCGCCGCGAGCACGAACACCCCGCGGCCCGTCGCCACGGCGAGATCCAGAGCCGGGTCGAGCGAACCGAAGCCCAGATACGGCGAGACCGTCACCGCGTCCGCGCACAGAGGCGAACCGTCCGAGAGCCACGTGCGGGCGTAGGCGTCCATCGTCGATCCGATGTCCCCGCGTTTCGCGTCGGCGAGGACGAGAGTGCCGGAGGCCCTCAGCTCGGCGATGGTGCGTTCGAGCACGGCGATACCCGCCGAGCCGAACGCCTCGAAGAACGCCACCTGCGGTTTGACGACCGCGACGGTGTCGCCGAAGGCCTCGACGCATCGATCGCTGAAACGGGCGAGACCGTTGACATCGTCGCCGAGGCCCCACGCGTGCAGGAGCCCGGGGTGGGGATCGATCCCCACGCACAGCGGCCCGCGACGCCGGAGCGCCTCGGCGAGCCGCTGCCCGAAGGCCGTCACGCCGACTCTGCGGCCGCGGCACGCAGGCGCGCGTGCATCCGCTGGATCGAGCTGACCCCGATGTCCCCGCGCAGAGCGGCCTCGATGCCCTGCACGGCCGCGGACGCGCCCTGGACGGTCGTGATGCACGGAATGTTCGCAGCCACCGCGGCGCTGCGGATCTCGTAGCCGTCGACCCGGGGGCCGGCATTGCCCCACGGCGTGTTGATCACCATGTCCACGTCTCCGGCGCGGATACGGTCGACGATGTCGGGTGCACCCTCGGGCTTGTCCTCCCCCGAGACCTTGTGGACCTGCTCGCAGGGGACACCGTTGCGGCGTAGCACCTCTGCCGTGCCGACCGTGGCCATGATGTGGAAGCCGAGATCGGCGAGGTGCTTGACCGGGAAGATCATCGACCGCTTGTCCTTGTTCGCCAGCGAGACGAACACGGTGCCCGAGGTCGGCAGCGAACCGTAGGCGGCGGTCTGGCTCTTCGCGAACGCGGTGCCGAAATCGTCGTCGAGGCCCATGACCTCACCGGTGGACTTCATCTCCGGGCTGAGCAGGGTGTCGATGCCCGTGCCGTCGGCCCGTCGGAACCGGTTGAACGGCAGCACCGCTTCCTTCACCGCGACCGGCGCGTCGAGCGGGACGTGGCTGCCGTCGCCCTCCGCCGGAAGGATGCCCGCGGCACGCAGCTCGGCGATGGACTCGCCGAGCATCACCCGGGCGCAGGCCTTGGCGAGCTGCACCGCGGTGGCCTTGGATACGAACGGCACCGTGCGGGAGGCGCGGGGATTCGCCTCGAGCACGTACAGGATGTCGTCCTTGAGCGCGTACTGGACGTTGAGCAGCCCCTGGACGCCGATGCCCTTCGCGAGCGCCGCGGTCGAGCGGCGCACGTTCTCGATGTCGGACCGGCCGAGGGTGATCGGCGGCAGCGCACACGCGGAGTCACCGGAGTGGATACCGGCTTCCTCGATGTGCTCCATGATCCCGCCGATGTACACGTCGGTGCCGTCGCACAGCGCGTCCACATCGATCTCGACCGCGTCGTCGAGGAAACGGTCGACGAGCACCGGGCGGTCGTCGGAGATCTCGGTCGCGTTGGAGATGTACGTCTCGAGAGCCTTCTCGTCGTACACGATCTCCATGCCGCGGCCACCGAGGACGTAGGACGGCCGCACGAGCACGGGATAACCGATGCCGGCGGCGATCTCGCGAGCCCCCTCGAAGGTGGTGGCGGTGCCGTACTTCGCGGCGGGCAGGCCGGCCTCGTCGAGCACGCGGCCGAACTCGCCGCGGTCCTCCGCGAGGTCGATCGCCTCGGGGGAGGTGCCCACGATCGGTACTCCGGCGGCCTTCAGACGGCGCGCGAGGCCCAGCGGGGTCTGCCCGCCGAGCTGCACGATGACCCCGGCGACGGTGCCGGATGCGCACTCCGCGCGGTAGACCTCGAGCACGTCCTCGAAGGTCAGCGGCTCGAAGTACAGGCGGTCGGCGGTGTCGTAGTCGGTCGAGACGGTCTCCGGGTTGCAGTTGACCATCACCGTCTCGTAGCCGGCCTCGGACAGCGTCAGCGCGGCGTGCACACACGAGTAGTCGAACTCGATCCCCTGACCGATGCGGTTCGGTCCGGAGCCGAGGATCAGCACCTTGGGCTTCTCGCGCTGCTCGGCGATCTCCGTCTCGGCCGCGGGGTCGAGCTCGTACGTCGAGTAGTGGTACGGGGTCTTCGCCTCGAATTCGGCCGCGCAGGTGTCCACCGTCTTGTAGACGGGATGGATACCCAGCTCGTGGCGCAGGGCGCGCACCTCGTCCTCGGACTCGAACTGGACCGGCCGCAGGGCGGCGATCTGCCGGTCGGAGAAGCCGTGATGCTTGGCATAGCGCAGCTCGGTGGCGCCGAACTCCTCGGCGGTGCGGATGTGCTCGCCGAGCTCGACGATGTGCTCGAACTGCTCGAGGAACCACGGGTCGATCTTCGTGGCCTCGAAGAGCTGCTCGACGGTCGCGCCGAGCTCGAGCGCCCGGGCGATCTGGTAGAAGCGGCCGTCCGTGGGCGTGCGGATCGCTTCGAGCAGCTCGTCGAGCGTGCCCTCGACCTCCGGTCCGGTCCAGAATCCGGCGGACTTCGTCTCGAGCGACCGCAGCACCTTGCCGAACGCCTCGGCGAAGTTACGGCCGATCGACATCGCCTCACCGACCGACTTCATGGTGGTGGTAAGGGTGCCGTCGGCGCCGGGGAACTTCTCGAAGGCGAACCGCGGAGCCTTGACCACGACGTAGTCGAGGGACGGCTCGAAGCAGGCCGGGGTTTCCTTGGTGATGTCGTTGACGATCTCGTCGAGCGTGTATCCGATGGCGAGCTTGGCTGCCATCTTCGCGATCGGGTAGCCGGTGGCCTTCGAGGCCAGTGCCGACGACCGCGACACGCGCGGATTCATCTCGATGACCACGAGGCGCCCGTCGCGCGGATCCATCGCGAACTGGATGTTGCAGCCACCGGTGTCGACGCCGACCTCGCGCAGGATCGCGATCGAGAGGTCGCGCATCTTCTGGTACTCACGGTCGGTGAGCGTCATCGCCGGGGCGACGGTCACCGAGTCGCCGGTGTGCACACCGACCGGATCGACGTTCTCGATCGAGCAGACGATGACGACGTTGTCGGCACCGTCGCGCATGAGCTCGAGTTCGTATTCCTTCCAGCCGAGGATCGATTCCTCGATGAGCACGTTCGCGGTGGGCGAGGCGGCGAGGCCGCCACCGGCGATGCGCTCGAGGTCGTTGTCGTCGTAGGCCATGCCCGAGCCGAGGCCGCCCATCGTGAACGAGGGGCGCACCACGACGGGGAAGCCGAGTTCGGCGACGGTCTTGCGGACCTCGTCCATCGTGTAGCAGACGGCCGACCGCGCGGACTCGCCACCGCACTTGGTGACGATGTCCTTGAACTTCTGCCGGTCCTCGCCACGCTGGATGGCGTCGAAGTCGGCACCGATGAGTTCGACGCCGTACTTGTCGAGGATTCCGCGCTCGGACAGAGCGACGGCCGTGTTCAGTGCGGTCTGGCCGCCGAGGGTCGCGAGCACCGCGTCGATCGGAGTGCCGTTGGCGGCCTCGGTGGCGATGACCTTCTCGACGTATTCGGCGGTGATCGGCTCGATGTAGGTCGCGTCGGCGAACTCGGGATCGGTCATGATCGTGGCCGGGTTGGAGTTGACGAGCGAGACCCGCAGGCCCTCCTCGCGCAGCACCCGGCAGGCCTGGGTACCGGAGTAGTCGAACTCACAGGCCTGTCCGATGACGATCGGTCCGGAGCCGATGACCAGGACGTGGGAGAGGTCGGTACGGCGTGGCATCAGTTCTTCTCTCCCTCGAGCATGCGGGTGAAACGATCGAACAGGTAGGCGGCGTCGTGGGGTCCGGCCGCCGCTTCGGGGTGGTACTGCACGGAGAAGGCGGAGCCGTCGACGAGCTTGACACCCTCGACGGCACCGTCGTTGGCGCAGGTGTGGCTGATCACAGCGCGACCGAACGGGGTGTCGAATTCCTGCCCGGCCTCGCCTTCGAGTGCGAAACCGTGGTTCTGGGCGGTGATCGCGATGCGGCCGGTCTCGTGGTCGACGACCGGGATGTTGATGCCGCGGTGACCGAACTTCATCTTGTAGGTGCCCAGGCCGAGCGCACGACCGAGGATCTGGTTGCCGAAGCAGATACCGAACAACGGAAGCCCTTGTCCGAGAACCTCCTTCGTCAGGTGCACCGCACCGTCGGCGGTCGCCGGATCGCCGGGACCGTTCGAGAGGAAGACGCCGTCGGCCTTCAGGTCGAGGATGTCGTGCAGGCTCGCCGAGGACGGCAGCACGTGCACGCGGATGCCGCGTTCGGCGAACATGCGCGGAGTGTTCGTCTTGATGCCGAGGTCGATGGCCGCGACCGTGAAACGCGCCTCGCCGCCGGTGGGTTCGACGACGTAACCGGAGGTGGTGCTCACCTCACCGGCCAGGTCGGCACCGAGCATCGAGGGCTGGCTCCGCACGCGGTCGAGCAGCACGTCGATGTCGAGTTCGTCGCCCTTCCAGGCGAGCGCGTCGCCGGAGAAGACGCCGGCGCGCATCGAGCCGCGGGTGCGCAGGTGCCGCACGAGTGCGCGGGTGTCGATACCGGCCAGGCCCACGACGTTCTGGCGTTCGAGTTCGTCCTGCAGCGATCCGTTGGCACGCCAGCTCGACACGCGGCGCGACGGGTCGCGCACCACGAAGCCGGCGACCCAGATCTTGGAGTCGGCGGCGTCGCCGGTCGGGCCGACGGACTCGTTGTCCTCGTGGTTCCAGCCGGTGTTGCCGATCTGCGGGGCCGTGGCCACCACGATCTGCCGGTGGTAACTGGGATCGGTCAGGGTCTCCTGGTAGCCGGTCATGCCCGTGCTGAAGACCGCTTCACCGAGGGTCTGCCCGACGGCCCCGAAGGGGATGCCACGGAAGACCCGTCCGTCCTCGAGGACCAGCACCGCCGTGCCACCGCCGAATGTTCTGCCGCTCATGCGTTGTCTCCGTTCTCTTCGACCGCACCAGAGCCGGCCGCACAGGCTGAGATCTCGCGTGTCGTGATCGTCGTGTTGTTCGTCGTGATCGTCATCGTCGTTGTGATCGTCACCGTCTCAAGAGTGTTCGCCCGCCCCGCTCGTCCAGAGCGGGTAGACCGATTTGTCGTCGCCGCGGAAGCCGGTGTCGACCTCCGTCCCGGAGGGCAGCTGCCAGCGGATGACCAGCAGCCCGTCCTTGGACATGACCTTGCCTGCCAGACCGCGCTCGGTGCGGATCGCCCGGATCGAGTCCTGCGGGATCCAGATCGGGGATGCGCCGTCGCGTTCGAGCAGAGCACCGGTTCGGTAGCGGCTCAGTTCCGCGTTCGCACGGTAACCGAGGTCACCGACCGCGATGCGGTCCTGCCAGCTCGGGGCGAGAGTGCTGCCCACGTACAGGCCCGTGGTCGGTTCGACGAGCGGCTCCCCCAGTTCGGCGGGCACCGTCGGCAGTTCGCCGACCACGTCCTGCTGGCGTCGGGCGCGGCCGCGCCAGCCCTTCCACATCAGCAGGACGAGCACGATCCACAGCGCGAGGAATCCGACGGTGAGAAGAAAGCGATCCATGTCGGTTCCTACCTTTCGCTCGTGCGGGGGAACACCTCACCGTCGCGGGCGGTGATCCGTCCGCGCAAGACGGTGGTGGTGACGCGCCCCGGCAGGGTCATGTCTTCGTACGGCGTGTTGTGGGAGATGCTCGCCAGATCCGGACCGTGCACCGTCCACTCGGCCTCCGGGTCGACGAGCACGAGGTTGGCCGGCTCACCCACCTCGAGGGGACGGCCCTGGTCGTCGAGACCCACGATCTCGGCAGGGCGCTCGCTCATCACCCGCGCGACGCCACGCCAGTCCAGGAGTCCGGGCCGGACCATCGTCTCGACCACGACGGACAACGCCGTTTCGAGCCCGAGCATTCCCGGACGTGCCTGCGAGAACTCGCAGCACTTGTCCTGTTCGGCGTGCGGGGCGTGGTCGGTGGCCACACAATCGAGGATCCCGTCGGCCAGTCCACGGCGCAGAGCCTCGACGTCGGACTTCTCCCGCAGAGGCGGGTTCACCCGGTTGATGCCGTCGTAGCTCTCGAGGCGCGAGTCGTCGAGGAGCAGGTGGTGGGGGGTGACCTCGGCGCTGATCGCGATACCCTGCGAGCGCGCCCAGCGGACGAGCTCGACGGTTCCGGCCGTGGAGGCATGGCAGATGTGTACGCGCGCTCCGGCGTCGCGGGCGAGCAACGCGTCGCGGGCGACGATGGATTCCTCGGCGGCGCGGGGCCAGCCGGCGAGCCCGAGACGCGCCGCGGTGGGTCCCTCGTGGGCGACGGCCCCGACGGTCAGGCGCGGTTCCTCGGCGTGCTGGGCGACGAGCACGCCGAGCGAGGCGGAGTACTCGAGAGCGCGACGCATGATCAGCGGGTCGTACACGCACATGCCGTCGTCCGAGAACATCTTCACCCGGCCGACACCGGCAGCCATCGTGCCTATCTCGGCGAGTTGCTTGCCTCCGAGCCCGACCGTGACCGCACCCACGGGATGCACGTCGACGAGGCCGACCTCCTGTCCGCGGCGCCACACGTGGTCGGTCACCACCGCCGAGTCGGCGACCGGGTCGGTGTTGGCCATGGCGAACACCGCGGTGTACCCACCGCGTGCCGCGGCGGCCGAACCCGAATCGACGGTCTCGGTGTCCTCGCGTCCGGGCTCGCGCAGATGGGTGTGCAGGTCGACGAAGCCGGGCAGCATGATCTGTCCCGTGCCGTCGACGATCTCCGCGTCGCCGTCGGTCTCGAGACCGGTGCCGACGGCGAGGATCTGCTCGTCGCCGAGCAGCACGTCGACCGGGTCGCCCTCACCGTAGAGTCGGACGTTGCGGATGAGCACCTGCGGCGTCACCTGTGGTTCTCCTGATTCTGTGTCTCCCCGGCGTGGCGTGTGCGTCACGACAGGCTTCCTTCCGTACCCACGAGGAGGCGGAAGAGCACCGCCATCCGCACGTGGACACCGTTGCTCACCTGTTGCAGCACCGCGCTCTGCGAGGCGTCGGCGACGGGGAATCCGATCTCCATGCCCCGCAGCATCGGACCGGGATGCAGGATCACGGCGTGCTCGGGCAGCATCGCCGCCCGCCTCGCGTTGAGGCCGTAGCGGATGGAGTACTCGCGAGCCGAGGGGAAGAACCCGCCGTTCATCCGTTCGGCCTGCACCCTCAGCATCATGACGGCGTCGAGGGTCGGAAGTTCGGCGTCGAGGGAGTCGGCGATCGTCACGGGCCAGGACTCGACACCCACAGGGAGCAGCGTGCGCGGAGCGACGAGGACGACCTCGGCGCCGAGCATGCTCAGCAGCAACGCGTTCGACCTCGCGACGCGACTGTGCAGCACGTCACCGACGATCGCGATCCGCCGTCCTTCGACGGAGCCGAGACGCTGACGGATGGTGAGCGCGTCCAGCAACGCCTGGGTGGGATGTTCGTGGGTGCCGTCTCCGGCGTTGACCACAGCCGGGCCGGATCCGGATTCGTTGGTCCACTGTGCGATCCGGTGGGCTGCACCGGAGGCGGAGTGACGCACCACGAGTGCGTCCGCACCGGCAGCGTGGAGGGTCAGGGCGGTGTCGCGCAGCGACTCCCCCTTCTTGACCGACGAACTCGACGCCGACACGTTGATCACGTCCGCGCTCATCCACTTGCCGGCCACCTCGAAGGACACGCGGGTACGGGTGGAATTCTCGTAGAAGACGGTCATGATGGTCCGCCCCCGCAGGGTGGGGAGTTTGCGGACCTCACGCCCGAGCAGTGCCTGCTCGAACCGTTCGGCTTCGTCGAGAAGCCCGATCGCGGAATCCTTGTTCAGATCCGCGATGGTGAGCAGGTGTTTCACTGGGCCTTGCCTCCGGAGATCTCTACGGCGTCGCGACCGTCGTGTTCGGTCAGCAGGACGCGCACATCCTCACTGCGTGCCGTGGGCACGTTCTTGCCGACGTAGTCGGCGCGCAACGGGAGTTCGCGGTGGCCGCGGTCGACGAGCACCGCGAGCTGGACCGCACGGGGACGTCCCAGATCGCGCAGGGCGTCGAGTGCGGCGCGCACCGATCGTCCCGAGAACAGGACGTCGTCGACGAGGACGACGAGGGTGTTGTCGACCCCGCCCTCGGGCACCGATGTGCGTTCGAGCGGACGATGGGGTTTCGTGCGGAGATCGTCGCGGTAGAGCGTGATGTCGAGCGATCCGACCGGGACACGGACACCGGCGAATTCCTCGATGCGTTCTGCGAGGCGCTGGGCGAGTGTGATCCCCCGGGTGGGGATGCCCAGAAGCACGACCCGCGGCGCTTCGTCGGGAGTGTCGAGCGCGGTCTTCTCGATGATCTGATGCGCGATGCGGGCGATCGTCCGGTGGACGTCGGCCGCGGAGAGCAGCTCACGGGCCGGCACGCCGGTGCCGGAAGACGCGGTGGGAGTAGAAGCTGTGGACCCGTCCTCGGACACGGCCATGCAGCGACCTCCTTCTCCGCCTCACTGGACGGATCGTTAAAGGATGCCTGACGGATATCGAGCCTAGCAGCGTCCGGATACGACTCCGCGCGGACAGCGGGTGAAGCGCAACACATGCTCCGGAGAGCACGCGGGCCCGACGGGATCTCTCCCGTCGGGCCCTTCGCACGGCTCGGCCGTCCCGATCGCCGCGTACGCGGACGTCAGGATCGTTCGGATTCCGGACCGGAGGATTCTCCGGCGGGTCGCACGCGTGTGGCAGCCGCGGCCGCACGCACCTGGTCGGCGACCGCGACGATCTGGCCCAGCACTCCGTTGACGAAGGCCGGCGAGTCGTCGGTGGACAACTGTTTCGCGAGCTCGACCGCTTCGTCGACGGCGACCACCGGCGGCACATCGGTGGCGTGGAAGAGTTCCCACACCGCGATGCGCAGGATCGCGCGGTCGACCGCCGGAAGCCGATCCAGGGTCCATTCGTGCAGGTGATCGGCGATCACCCGGTCGGTCTCGTCGAGATGGTCGGCGACACCGCCGATGATGGCCTGCGTGTACGCCGGGACCGGAGCGACCTGGTCGTCGGCGACCGCGAGTTCGACGCGATCGGCGGCGAGGTCGACCGGATGCACGTCGCGGGCCTCGGCTTCGAAGAGCAGATCCACGGCGCGCTTGCGGGCCTTGTGGCGGGCCCCGAGCTTCTTCTGGTTACCGGACACTCAGGAATTCACTCGCCCGAGGTAGCTGCCGTCACGGGAATCGACCTTGAGCTTGTCGCCGGTGTTGATGAACAGCGGGACCTGGATCTCGGCGCCGGTCTCGAGGGTCGCGGGCTTGGTGCCGCCGGTGGAACGGTCGCCCTGCAGGCCCGGATCGGTGTGCTTGACCACGAGCTCCACGGTGACGGGCAGCTCCACGAACAGCGGGACGTCCTCGTGGGTCGCGACCTGTACCGGCATGTTCTCGAGCAGGAACTTCGCGCCGTCACCGAGCAGCTCGGGCGAGATCGAGATCTGGTCGTAGGTCTCGCCGTCCATGAAGACGTAGTCGGTGCCGTCGTTGTAGAGGTAGGTCATGTCGCGGCGATCGACGGTGGCGGTCTCGACCTTCACACCGGCGTTCCAGGTCTTGTCGACGGTCTTGCCCGACGTCACATTCTTGAGCTTCGTACGCACGAAAGCGGGGCCCTTGCCCGGCTTGACGTGCTGGAACTCGATGATCTGCCAGAGCTGTCCGTCGATTTTCAGAACGAGTCCGTTCTTGAAGTCACTGGTATCAGCCACTTGGTTCGTGTCTCCTAGGGTCGAGGAACCGCCCTCAAACGACGGTCAATGTCTTGTCGGTGAGCGTGAGCAGCTCCGGAGTCCGCTCCCGCACCACGAGCGTGTCCTCGATCCGCACGCCTCCGCGCCCCGAGAAGTACACACCCGGCTCGACGGTCACCGCCGCACCGGCGACAAGTGTACCGGTCGCCGAGGCACCGATTCCCGGCGCTTCGTGGATCTCGAGTCCTACCCCGTGGCCGAGGCCGTGCAGGAACAGGTCGGCGTATCCGGCCTCGGCGATGACGCTACGCGCGGCGGCGTCCACCGCGGCACAGTCGACACCGGGGGCGAGCGCATCACGGCCCGCCTGCTGCGCGCGCAGGACCAGCTCGTACAGCTCGCGTTGCCAGTCCGCGGCCCTGCCGAGGACGTAGGTGCGGGTCATGTCGGAGTGATATCCACCGATCTGGGCACCGAAGTCGAGTTTGACGAAGTCACCGTCCGCGAGCACCGCTGCGGTGGGGCGGTGATGCGGCACCGCGGAGTTGGCTCCGGCAGCGACGATGGTCTCGAAGGAGATCCCGTCGGCGCCGTGCTCGAACATGCGCCATTCGAGATCGCGGGCCACCTCCTTCTCGGTGCGCCCCGGTCGCAGACCCCCCGCGGCGATCAGATCGGCCAGAGCCCGGTCGGCCACCGCGCACGCCTCGCGCAGCAACCCGATCTCGTGTTCGTCCTTGACGGCGCGCAACTGTTCGACCAGCCCGGTGAGGGGAACGAACCGGACGGACACGTCGAGACCGTCCCACCGCGCCCGCTCGTCGACCGTGACGACGTCGCTCGCGAATCCCCAACGCGCCGAGCCGGTCCCGAATTCGAGGATCAGCTGGGTGGCCGACGACCGCGCGATCACCGAGCGCAGGTCGGGCACCTGCTCGCCCACCTGTGTCAGATAACGGCCGTCGGTGCAGATCACGGTGTGTGCCTCGTCGTCGCCGTCCGCCGCGGACACGAGCAGGGCCGCATTGGAGCCCGTGAAACCCGTGAGATAGCGGATGTCGATCAGATCCGTCACCAGCAGCGCGTCGAGTTCGCGTTCGACGAGCAGCACACGCAGCGCGCGACGGCGGGAAGCATGGTCGGCAGACATGACGTTCAACCTACCGGCCGCACAGTTGTGGGACGAGCCACACCGGCGCCGCCCTCACCCGTTACTCTCGGGAACATGAAACCCTGGTTGCTCCGCGGACTCGGGCTTGCCCTGGTCCACGTGGTCGTGCGCGTCCTGCTCGGTGCCGCTCTCGTCCAGTGGCCGTTGCAGGGATCGGTGCTGCGCTGGCTGGGCTTCGCCGTGGTGGTGATCGCGGCATTCGTCTGGGCCGGTCTCGACGGCATCCGTGACCATCGCGCGCATCCCGACCCCGACGAGGGTGCAGACCTGACGATGCGCTGGCTCGCCGCCGGCGCGGTGACCGGAATCGTGGGCGGAGTCCTCACCTGGTTCGTCGACACGATCGCCCCGGTGCCGGTCGGCGTGACATCCCTGTTCTTCGAGGTGACCTCGGGAGCCGCATTCACGGTGCTGCTGGTCTTCCTGCCGGCGATGGCGGCGGTCACACTCGGCCGCTTCTTCGCGCGCCGCAGCGAACGCAAGGCCACGAAGAACGACGACTGGTCCGTCCACCGGGAGCATCATGCGCCCGCGAACGCCGGAGCGACCTCGACGGCAGGGGCCCGGCCGGCCGATCCCGCATGGCGCAACGACGACGCTCCCACCGAGATCTTCCCGCGGATCGAACCGAAGCAGTGAGCCTGTCCCGACCCGCCCTGTAGCGGGCGGGTGCTCAGTTTTCTCGGCGGCGCCGGTCTGTACGGGTAGCCGACCCCGAGGAGATTCTCATGACCGACGCACCCGACATGCTCGACCTGACCTCCGCCGCCCACCGCATGGAGCGCATCCTCACGGGAATCGACGACGCACAACTGTCGGCCCCGACCCCCTGCTCCGACGCATCGGTGGGTGTACTGGTCGACCATGTGCTCGGATTGTCGCTCGCGTTCACGGCCGCAGCGCGCAAGGAGTACGGGCCCGATACCGACTCCCCGCCCGAACTCGCGGGCGAGCCACCGCCGGACTGGCGCCTCCTCGTCCCCGGCCGGATGGCGGCCCTCGGCGAGGCGTGGACCGATCCCACCGCGTGGACTGGCACCGCCCGCGCGGGTGGACTCGACCTGCCGGCAGCGGTGGCCGGCCTCGTCGCGCTCGACGAACTCGTCGTCCACGGCTGGGACCTCGCGCTCGCCACCGGCCAGGACTACAGCTGCGAACCCCACGAGATCGCGGCGTGCACCGCCTTCGCGGAGAGCATCACCGACGAGGAACGCGCCCGCGACGCGAACGGCCTGTTCGGTCCCGCGGTCCGGGTGGGCGACGAGGCCCCGCCGCTGGATCGCCTGATCGGCCTCACCGGACGCGACCCGTCGTGGACACCGCCGACGCTCCGAACCGGCGGTTAGAGCAGCACGGTTCCCGCGTCGGCCTTGCCCTGGCGCGCCACTTCGGAATACGCCGCGGCGAGCAGGGTGGGATCGGGCCCTTCGAGCCTGCCGGGCTTGGCGAGTCCATCGAGCACGACGAACCGCAGCATGCCGGCACGGTTCTTCTTGTCGGTCTGCATACCCTTGAGCAGATCGGCGAAGGCGTCCGGATCGTAGGTGGTGGGCAGGCCGACGGATTCGAGGATCGCGCGGTGCCGGTCGGCGGTTGTGTCGTCGAGGCGGCCGGCGAGCCGGCCCAGTTCGGCCGCGAAGACCAGACCCACCGACACGGCGGCACCGTGGCGCCAGCGGTACCGCTCGCGACGCTCGATGGCATGACCGAGCGTGTGGCCGTAGTTGAGGATCTCGCGCAGGCTCGACTCCTTGAGGTCGGCTGCGACCACCTTCGCCTTGACCTCGACCGAACGCCGGATCAGTTCCGGCAACACGGTTCCGGCGGGATCGAGCGCGGCCTCGGGGTTGTCCTCGATCAGGTCGAGAATGACCGGATCGGCGATGAAACCGGTCTTGATCACCTCGGCCAGTCCGGCCACGATCTCGTTGCGCGGCACCGTCTCGAGGGTGGCGAGGTCGACGAACACCGCGGACGGTTCGTGGAACGCTCCTACGAGATTCTTCCCGGCCTCGGTGTTGATACCGGTCTTGCCGCCCACGGCTGCGTCGACCATCGCCAGCAGCGTGGTGGGAATGTGGTAGACCCGCACCCCGCGCATCCACGTCGCGGCGACGAATCCGGCGAGGTCGGTGGCAGCTCCGCCGCCGAGGCTCACGACGGCGTCCGAGCGGGTCAGCCCGATCCGGCCGAGCACCTCCCAGCAGAAACCGGCGACGGCGAGTTCCTTGCCGTCCTCCGCGTCGGGGATCTCGATGCGGTGGGCGTCGATTCCGGACTCCGCCAGTGCCTCACGCACCGCTTCTGCCGTCGCCGTGAGCGTCGGCTGATGGAAGATCGCCACTGTCCGGGTGCCGGACAATTCTTCGACGACGTCTCCGAGCAGACCCCGGCCGATGATCACCGGATAGGGCTGGGCGGTCTCGACGTCGATGCGTACCGGTTCGGTCACGGTGTAGGGCTCCGATCCTCGCTGATGATCTGGGTGGACGCGGCGTCCGCCGCTTCGAGTTTGGCGAGCACCTGCTGCACGACCCGCCCCGGGCTCCGGCCGTCGGTGCGCACTCGGATCGTCGCCGCCTGCCGGTAGAGCGGACGGCGACGGCGCATCAGGTCGCGGTACTTCTGGGCCGGGTCTCCCCCGGCCAGCAACGGCCGGGCGCCGTTGGCGGCGGTGGCCCCGGTGCGACGCAATCCTTCGGCGACGCTGATCTCGAGATAGACGACGGTGTGTCCGGCGAGCCGCTCACGCGTGCGCTCCGACAGGATCGCTCCCCCGCCCAGGGAGACGACCCCGTCGTGACGGTCGAGTGCCCGGGCGACCACATCTTCCTCGATCTCCCGGAAGGTCGATTCCCCGTCCGCGGCGAAGATGTCGGGAATCGTCCTGCCCGTCACGCGCTCGATCTCCACGTCTGTGTCGAGCAACTGCAGGTCGAGCGCGTTCGCGACCCGACGGCCGATCGTGGATTTGCCCGCCCCCGGCGGGCCGATGAGTACTAGGCGGGGCGTCATGAGATCACCGCGGCGGCCGCGCCGCGATGCCCTTCAGGTAGTGCTGGATGTTGCTCGTCGTCTCGGTGAGGGAATCCCCGCCGAACTTCTCGAGTGCAGCCTGCGCCACGACCAGCGCGACCATCGCCTCCGCGACGACACCGGCGGCGGGAACCGCACACACGTCCGAGCGCTGATGGATCGCGACCGCCTCGTCACCGGTGGTCATGTCGACGGTCGAGAGTGCGCGGGGCACGGTCGAGATCGGCTTCATCGCCGCCCGCACACGCAGCGGCTCACCGTTGGTCATGCCGCCTTCGATACCACCGGCACGGTTGCTCGAGCGCAGGACGCCGTCGGGGCCGGGCGTCATCTCGTCGTGCGCGGCGCTGCCGCGGCGACGCGAGGTCTCGAACCCGTCGCCCACCTCGACACCCTTGATCGCCTGGATCCCCATGAGGGCCGCGGCGAGTCGCGCATCGAGACGGTCGGCGCCACTGACGAACGAACCGAGGCCCACGGGCAGTCCGTGCACGACCACCTCGACGATTCCGCCGAGGGTGTCGCCGTCCCGTTTCGCGGCCTCGATCTCCGCGATCATGGACTCCTCGGCGGCCTTGGAGTAGGCACGCACAGGACTTGCGTCGATCGTGGCGAGATCGTCCGGACCGGGCTCGGATCCGGCATAGGGCTCGGATGCTCCGATGGAGATGACGTGCGAGACCACCTCGGCACCGAATGCCTGGCGCAGGAAGTTGCGGGCCACGGTTCCGGCAGCCACTCGTGCTGCGGTCTCCCGGGCGCTGGCGCGTTCGAGGACGGGACGCGCATCGTCGAAACCGTACTTGAGCATGCCCGCGTAATCGGCGTGGCCGGGGCGGGGACGGGTCAGAGGGGCATTGCGCGCCTGACCTTCGAGCAGTTCCGCGTCGACCGGGTCGGCGGCCATGATGGTCTCCCACTTGGGCCACTCGGTGTTGCCGATCTCGATGGCGATGGGGCCACCCAGGGTGCGTCCGTGCCGGACACCGCCGATCACGGTCACCTTGTCCGCTTCGAACTTCATCCGTGCGCCGCGGCCGTAACCCAGTCGCCGCCGCGCGAGTTGCTCCGAGATGTCGTTCGACGTCACCTCGACACCGGCGACCATCCCCTCGAGCATCGCGACGAGGGCGGGACCATGGGATTCTCCAGCAGTTATCCAACGCAGCACACGCCCATCCTTCCACGTTCGTCTCCCGCTCCGCGATGCCGCCCCTGGTCAGCCGGCCGTGAGCAAGCCCACACCGGTGGCGAGACACATCGACGGTCCGTGCGGCACCGGCCCGGCGCCGTATGTGCCGCTCCGCCACCGACCACGAATCACACCTGCCAGGACACCTGCACCGGCCGTGAGAAAGGGCGGAAGCACCGCACCGAGCAGCAGTGCGGTGGGCCCTGCGAGGCCGGCGACGGCACCGAGACCGAGGGCGAGTTTGACGTCGCCGGCGCCCAGCGACCGCGGCGAGATCACGTGCGTGACGCACAACGGCGCCGCGAGCAGGAGCGCCCCGACGACCGCCTCGCCACCCCGGCCCGCTGCGGCGGCGACGGTGAGGATCACGAGCGCTCCCCCGACGGTCGGCAGATTCGGCAGCCGGCGAACGAGAAGATCGACAGTGCTCAGGCACACACACCACCCGCCGAAGAGTGTCGTCGCCCAGACGGTGGTGGCGGCGGTGGAGGCGGTGTCCGCCAGGATCGCGACGACCAGACACGCCGCTTCACAGCACACCGGTGGCGGACGTCGCCCGGCCAGTGACCCGGCGACCCTGCGCACACCCGTACCCATCAGCGCTCCGGCGATCGCAATCGCGAGCACGCCTGCCGTCTCCCCCACCACGACCTGCAGCCTGCCGTGGGCACGCACTCGTGCCAGCGCTCCCGCACCTCCGGGAACGAATCTGGGGACGAACGCGGCGCCTGTGGACAAAGGCGCACGTCGGACCGGCTCTCCTGCAAGGATTGCCGCAATCTTCGGAGTCCGGTTCGGAAGGGTTGATTGCATGGAGATTTCGTCGCTGCTCGAGCACATCGGGACCGTCGTCGACGTCGTGGGCGTCGGTGTCATCGTGGTCGGCGCACTGGTGGCGACGTGGATCGCGGCCACCGCACGGCGCCGCGATCCGGGCGCGACGGTCTACGAGCCGTATCGACGCAATCTCGGCCGGTCGATCCTGCTCGGCCTCGAATTCCTGGTCGCGGCCGACATCATCAAGACCGTGGCCGTCACCCCCACCTTCACGTCGGTGGGGGTACTGGCGATCATCGTGCTCATCCGGACGTTCCTGAGCTGGTCGCTGCAGCTGGAAATCGACGGCCGGTGGCCGTGGCAGCGTTCGCGCCCCGGGCCCGAGGATCCGACGACCGCGACACCGGCTACGTGAGCGAGCGCTGCAGCGCCTCGCGGCGCCGCAGGAGGTGTGTGCGTTCGACCGCGTTCTCCGTTCGCGCGGCGGCGGCGTCGTAGGCGGTGATCGCCTCGGAGTGCCGTCCGAGACGGCGCAGCAGATCGGCCCGGGCGGCATGGAAGACGTGATAGCGGTCCAGACCGAGACCGTCGACGATCTCGAGCGCTGCGGCGGCGCCGTCCACCTCGGCGAGCGCGACGGCCCGGTGCAGCGCCACCACCGGCGTGGGTGTCGCCGCGAGCAGCAGATCGTAGAGTGCCACGATCTGCTGCCAGTCGGTGTCCTCGGCGGTGGCCGCATCGGAGTGCACCGCCGCGATCGCAGCCTGGATCTGGTAGGGCCCCGGCCTGTTCCGGTGCAAGACGCGTCGCACGAGCCCCTGGCCCTCGGCGATCAGTTCACGATCCCAGAGCGAGCGGTCCTGATCGCCGAGCAGAACCAGTTCGCCGTCGGGTCCGGTGCGGGCCGCACGTCGGGACTCGCCGAGGAGCATCAGGGCGAGCAGTCCCGTCGTCTCGGAATCGTCCGGGAGCAGGGCGGTCAGCAGGCGTCCCAGCCGTACGGCCTCCACACACAGGTCCGCGTCGGCGAGGCTGGGCCCGCCGGTCGCGGTGTGGCCTTCCGTGTACACCAGGTACACCACGGAACGGACGGCGTCGAGACGTTCGGGAAGTTCGCCTGCGGTCGGTATACGGAACGGTATGTGGGCGTCGCGGATCTTCCGCTTGCCGCGTGAGATCCGTTGTCCCATGGTCGGTTCCGGGACAAGGAATGCACGGGCGATCTGCGCGGTGGTCAAGCCGCAGAGAAGGCGCAGCGTCAGGGCGACGCGTGCATCGGGTGCGAGTGCCGGATGACAGCAGGTGAAGATCAGCCGCAGGCGGTCGTCGGGGATCTCCGGGGAGTCGAGTGTGTCCGGACCGGGCGCGGCGGTCGGCGTGCTGTGGAGCAGGCCGGCTTCGGCATGTTTGGCCGAGCGTGCTGCCTCCCGTCGCGCCCGGTCGATCGCTCGCCGACGTGCCGTGGTGATGATCCATCCGGCAGGGCTCGGCGGAATACCCTCTGTCGGCCATTTCTCGACTGCCTTCGAGAAGGCGTCCTGCACCGCGTCTTCGGCGACGTCGAGGTCGCCGAAGACGCGGGCGAGCACTGCGACCGCTCGGCCGTATTCGTCGCGGAAGATCCGCTCGATATCGGCCGCGGACAGCTCCGTCATCGGAGTAGCGCGCTCAACCGGCGCGCGATCCCCATACCAGTGGGCGCACTTCGATGGGTAGGGTGACGGCCTCGGCGAGACCGCGTGCCCACGTCAAGGCCTCGTCGAGATCGGCGACGTCGATGACGTCGAACCCTCCGAGATGTTCCTTGCCTTCGATGTACGGTCCGTCGGTGGTGGTGACCGCGTCGCCCTCGGTGCGGACCACCGTGGCGCTCTCCGGGGAATGCAATCCACCCGAGAACACCCATACGCCGGCCTCGCGCACCGCGCTCTGCCACTCCCCGACCTTCTTCATGATGGGGTCGAGAATCTCCGGGGGCGGCGGATCACCGTCCGGTTGGTAGATACCGAGCAGGTACTGCGCCATCATCGGATCCTTCCCGCAGCGGCCGGCCGTTCCGGCCTCTCACCTTCCATACGAACGGTAGGCCGCCGTTTCGACATCCCGAACGAGAACGGCGCGCACGGCGGGAGGTCGGGCTCGCGGTGGTGGGCCGTCAGCGAAGGTTCGGTTCCGGATACTCGAGGCCGATGGCGCGCGCCATCTCCGTCCGCGGAGCGGGCAGACCCGTGAACTGCTCGACCTGCCCGAACGCCTGATTGAGAAGCATGTGCAGTCCGCTGAGGACGAGGGAGCCACGCTTTCGGGCGGCGTCGGCCAAGGGAGTGGGCCACGGATCGTAGATCGCGTCGAGAATGCACGGGGCGTGTGCGAGCGCCCCGGACCAGGGCGCTGTCGCGGCCGCAGGCACGGTACTCACGAGCGCTCCGGACGCGGCGCAGACGTCGGCGAGTTCGGGCGCGTCGAACGGCAGCCATCGCGCCTCGACCTCGTCGCCCAGACAGTCGAAGGTGGCGACGGCCTTCTCCTCGGAACGAGCCACCACGGTGACATCCCGTACGCCGAGTTCCTTCAGGCCCACGAGTGCAGGTCGCGCGGTGCCTCCGGACCCCACGACCACGGCCGACCGGCCACGGAGATCACCTGCCCCACCCGACCGCAGTGCGCCTGTGACACCGTCGACGTCGGTGCAGTCCGCCCGCCATCCGCGGTCCGTCCGGACGAGGGTGTTGGCCGAACCGATGGTCACGGCCCGCTCGGTTCGCAGATCGGCGACCTGCAGAGCCGCGAACTTGCCCGGCATCGTCACCGACAGACCGGCCCATTCGTCACCGAGTCCCTCGACGAAGTCCGGCAACTGTTCGCCGGTGCACTCGATCCGCTCGTAGGTCCACTCGTTCAATCCGAGTGCCCGGTAGGCCGCGAGGTGCAGCAGGGGCGATTTCGAGTGCGCGATGGGTTTCCCCAGAACGGCTGCCTTGCGCACTCCGCGCGTCGGGTCATCGGCCACTGTCGAGGATTCCGCTCTGGAGTGCCAGCTCGGTGTTCCGGAGGTGTTCTTCGTAGGAGTTCGCGAACAGCGTCGTCCCCTTGTCGTCGATCGTCACGAAATAGATCCACTCACCCGGCTCCGGATTCTCCATCGCCTGCAGCGCACCGATGCTCGGTGACGAGATCGGAGTGGCAGGCAGACCGACCTTGGCGTAGGTGTTCCAGGGAGTCACCCGTGCGCGATCCGCGTCGGTTGTCGCGAGTTCGGTCTCGTCGAGTTCGTAGTTCACGGTGGAGTCGAACTGGAGCATCTGCCCGATGTCGAGACGGTTGAGAATCACGCGGGCGACCTTCGCGAAGTCCTGGGGCAGGGCCTCACGTTCGACCAGCGACGCGGAGATCAGCATCTCGTAGGGGGTGAGCCCGACACGAGCCGCCGCTTCGGTGATGCCGGTCGCCTCGTAACTCGAGGCGCTCTCCGACACCAGACGCGCGAGAATCTCCACGGGTTCGGCGGTGGGATCGAAGTCCCAGCTGCCGGCGGCGATCAGCCCTTCCAGCTGCCGGCTGCGGTCGGGCACATTGGCCACGGCCTCGCGCGCCCAGGCCGGCACACCGAGAGCCTGCAGGTCGGGGGTCGCTCCGGCGGCATCGAGTTCTTCGTAGGTGACGCAGTTCTCGGCTCCCGGATCGCCGTGGCAGCTCGCTTCGGCGATGAGCGTGTAGATGCCCTTACGGACAGCGCCCGTGTTGACGTCGCGGATGTCGTGCAACTGACGGCCTTCGGAAATCACGAGCGCACCCACCCGGGTCTCGGGGGTGACGAGCTTCGCTACGGCGTCGACCGCGGGAATGTTGGTGGGTATCTGGTAGAAACCGGGCTGCAGCGCGTTCATCCCCGAGTTCTGTACCGCTGCTTCGTAGAAGGCCGCCGAACTCGCGACAACACCCTTGTCCACGAACTCGCTGCCGATCTCTCCGGCAGTGTCGCCCGGATGGACCTGCACGACCACCTCGGGCCCCGGGGGACCGGTGAAGTCGGGCGGAGCGCCGGGACCGACGAATCGTTCGTAGGCGAGATAGCCTCCGCCCAGGACGACGATCAGCAGCACCGCCGCAGCCAACGCTCCGACGACGCGGCCACGTTTCCGGCGCTTGCGTGCGCCCGCGTCGCGACCGGTGGCGCCGTGCGGGTCGCCGACTGCGACGGGTTCCGCGCGCTGTCCTGCCGTCTCGTACTCGGCCGGGGCCTCGTCGCGATAGTGGTCCTCGCGATAATCGACCTCGCGATAGTCGTCGTCGGAGTAGTCGTCGGTGCGGTAGTCGTCACGCGCGGCGTAGGAGTACCCGCCGGGATACTCGTCGTCGGCGTGGTCGTACCCGCGCTCGGCATAGTCCTGGTCGGCACGACCCGCATGACCCTGGTCGGCACGACCCGCAGAGCCCTGGTCGGCACGACCGGCCGAGTCACGGGGGTCGTACCCGCGGGCGTCCGGGGGTGGGCCGTCGAACGCTCCCGGGCCGAAACGCAGGACAGCGGTCTCGCGCTCGTCCGGTTGCGGCTCCCCGGCGTGGGGCGCCCGAACAGGAACCCCGTCACCGTAGGGATCGCCACCGTAGGGATCGCCACCGTAGGGATCGCCATCGTAGGGATCGCCACTGTTGCGGGTCGCCGCGTACGGATCGTCCTCGTAGCGGGAGGGTGGATCGTATCGGGGTGGGTCCTCGCGTCCGCCCGGAGACGGCGGGTGCCCACCGGAATAGGGGTCTGCGAACAGATTCTCCCGCGTGTTCTCCGAATGGTCGTCGTGGCGTCCGTGCCGGCTCACCGGCTGCCCTCCATGTCCCCGTCCGACTCGTTCATCCCCGAACTCCGCTCGTCCAACCAACCCTGCAAGATGGCCACAGCGGCAGCCTGGTCGATGACCGGCCGCGCGCCTTTCGCGCTCACCCCGCTCTCGCGGAGGGCACGCGCCGCAGTGACCGTCGTGAAACGTTCGTCGGCCAGGCGCACGGGTACGTCGGCAAGGACGCGACGGAGTCGACGCGCGAAATCGCTCGCCAGTTTCGCAGCCCTGCCGGGCTCACCGCGCAGTGTCTGCGGCAGCCCGACGATAACCTCCACCGCCTCGTATTCCCTAACGATCTGGACGATGCGCTCGAGATCGGGGGTCCGGGGGCCACGATCCTTGGCACGCGGCACAGTCTCGACCGGAGTCGCGAGGATCCCGTCGGGGTCGCTCGACGCGACCCCGATCCGCACGCTACCGACGTCGATACCGATGCGGCGACCACGACCGGGATCGTCCACACCGGGACGGTCGGGGCGCGGCAGCTCCGCCACGCTCAGCCGGCCAGCTCGCTCAGGCGGGCCCGGAACGAGTCGAGCGCGGCGGGGATTCCGCCAGGATCGGAACCCGATCCCTGTGCCATGTCGGGCTTGCCACCGCCGCGGCCACCGATCGCCGGGCCGAAGCTCGCGACGAGCTCGCCCGCCTTGATGCCCATGTCCTGTGCAGCCTTGGTGGTCGCGACGACGAACGGCACCTTGCCGTCGGCGTTACCGAGCAGGAGCACCACCGCCGGATCGGTGCCGAGACGGCCCCGAACGTCCGCGGCGAGCGTGCGCAGGTCGTTTCCGGAGACCCCCTCCGGCGCGGCCTCGGCCACGACCAGCAGATCCCCGATGCGCTGCGCCTTCCCGGCGTACGTGCCGGCCGCGGCGGCGACGTTCGCCGCGCGGGTCTTCTCGAGTTCCTTCTCGGCCGCCTTGAGCCGGTCGAGCAGAGCTTCGACGCGACCGGGCACCTCTTCGGAGGGAACCTTGAGGGTCGAGGACAACCCGGCGAGCAACGCGCGTTCCTTCGCGAGATGGCGGTAGGAGTCGAGGCCCACGTAGGCCTCCACGCGACGGACACCCGAGCCGATCGACTGCTCACCGAGGAGCGTGACCGTACCGACGTGCGACGAGTGCTGCACGTGCGTACCACCGCACAGTTCCATCGAGAACGGGCCGCCGATCTCGACGACGCGCACCTCATCGCCGTAGTTCTCGCCGAAGAGGGCCATCGCGCCCATCTTCTTGGCCTTCTCGAGGTCGGTGACGAAGGTGTTGACGGGATAGTTCGCCGCGACGGCCTCGTTGGTCACGCCCTCGATGTCCCGCTTCTGCTGCTCGGAGAGCGCGCCGGGCCACGAGAAGTCGAAGCGCAGGTAACCCGGCTTGTTGAGCGAGCCTGCCTGCACAGCGTTGGGTCCGAGCACCTCACGCAGCGCGGCGTGCACGAGGTGGGTACCCGAGTGCCCCTGGGTGGCGCCCTTGCGCCACTCGGGGTCGACCTGCACGAGCACCGCGTCGCCCTCGACGACCTGCCCTTCGAGGACCGTGACCTTGTGGGTCCACAGCTGCTTGGCGATCTTCTGGACGTCGTTGACCTTGATCTTCAGCCCCGGTCCGGTGATGGAGCCGACGTCGGCGATCTGCCCGCCTGCCTCCGCGTAGAGAGGGCTCCGGTCCAGGATCAGCTCGACGTCCTGTCCGGCGCTCGCGGCGTGCAGCCGCTCCCCTCCGGTGATGACGGCGAGCACGTGGGCTTCGCTGACCAGTTCGCTGAACCCGGTGAACTCGGTGGGACCGCGGTCGAGGAGCTCCTTGTAGACCGTCAGGTCGGCGTGCGCATGCTTACGGGCGCGAGCATCGTCCTTGGCACGCTGCCGCTGCTCGGCCATGAGCGAGCGGAATCCCTCCTCGTCGACGGTCAGGCCGGCCTCTGCCGCCATCTCGAGGGTGAGGTCGATCGGGAAGCCGTAGGTGTCGTGGAGGGTGAACGCCTCGGTACCGCCGAGCACGTGCCTGCCCTGCGACTTCACCGTCTCGACGGCGCCTTCGAACAGCTTGCTCCCGGTACCGAGCGTCTTGAGGAAAGCGGTCTCCTCGCCGACGGCGACCGTCTCGATACGAGAGAAGTCGGTGGCGAGCTCGGGATAGGACGGGGCCATCGTGTCGCGCACGACGGCCATGAATTCGCGCATCGTGGGCTTCTCGGCGCCGAGCAGACGTGCGGATCGCACGATGCGGCGGAGCAGTCGCCGCAGGACGTAACCTCGACCGTCGTTTCCGGGATTGACTCCGTCGACGATGAGCATCGCCGCGGTGCGCGCGTGGTCGGCGATGACGCGGAAGCGCACGTCGTCCTCGGGCTTCGCACCGTAGGTGGCGCCGGTGAGTTCGGCGGCCTTGTCGATCACCGGACGCAGCAGGTCGGTCTCGTAGACGTTCTCGACGCCCTGGAGCAGGAAGGCGACACGCTCGACGCCCATGCCCGTGTCGATGTTCTTCTTGGGCAGCGGGCCCAGGATGGGGTAATCGTCCTTGGCGCCACCCTCACCGCGTTCGTTCTGCATGAACACGAGATTCCAGATCTCGATGTAGCGGTCCTCGTCGGCCTCCGGACCACCGTCGACGCCGTATTCGGGACCGCGGTCGTAGAAGATCTCGGAACACGGTCCGCACGGGCCGGGGATGCCCATCGACCAGTAGTTGTCCTTCATGCCGCGGCGCTGGATGCGCTCCTCCGGCACGCCGACCTTGTCGCGCCAGATCGCGTACGCCTCGTCGTCGTCGAGATAGACCGTCGCCCAGAGCTTCTCGGGAGCGATACCGTACCCGCCCTCGTCGACGGAGCCGGTGAGCAGCGTCCACGCGAAGGTGATCGCCTCTTCCTTGAAGTAGTCGCCGAAGGAGAAGTTCCCGGCCATCTGGAAGAAGGTGTTGTGCCGCGTGGTCTTGCCGACCTCCTCGATGTCGAGGGTGCGCACGCACTTCTGGACCGATGTCGCGCGGGTGTAGGGCGGTGTCTGCTGGCCGAGGAAGTAGGGCACGAACGGGACCATGCCGGCGTTGACGAACAGCAGGTTCGGATCGGCGAGGATCAACGACGCGCTCGGCACCTCGGTGTGTCCCGCCTTCACGAAGTGATCGAGAAAGCGCCTGCGGATCTCGTGGGTCTGCACGTCGATGGTCCTTTGTGGTCTGACGATGGTGTGGAGCTGCCCGGACGGGCGGTCGATCCGGTCGATCGGCCGTTCTTCAGCTTATCGCGCCACCGGAAGTGCTTTCGGTACGGCGGTCACTGCTCGCCGCGCACGATGCGGCGCAGCTTCGGCAGGCGGGCCGACAACTCCCGTTCGACACCACGGCCGGTCGGTTCGTAATAGTCGACTCCGATCAGCTCGTCCGGTGCGTACTGCTGCGCGAGCACACCGTCCGGATGCGCGTGCGGGTACCTGTAGCCGATCGCGTTGCCGAGCTTCTGCGCGCCCTGGTAGTGGCCGTCTCGCAGGTGGGCCGGTACCGGACCGGCCTTGCCGGCTTTCACGTCGGCGACCGCGGCGCCGAGCGCCGCGGTGACCGCTCCGGACTTCGGTGCGGTCGCGATGTGGATGGTCGCCTGAGCGAGGGCGAGTTGCGCTTCGGGCATCCCGACCTGCTGGACCACCTGGGCGGCGGCGACCGCCGTCTGCAGTGCGGTGGGGTCGGCCATGCCGATCTCCTCGCTGGCCTGGATCATCAGCCGGCGTGCGATGAACCGCGGGTCCTCCCCCGCGACGATCATGCGCGCGAGGTAATGCAGAGCGGCGTCGACGTCGGAGCCCCGCAGGGACTTGATGAAGGCACTGGCGACGTCGTAGTGCTGATCGCCGTCGCGGTCGTAGCGCACTGCGGCTTCGTCGATGCTCGACTCGACGGTCTCGAGATCGATGACGGCGTGTCCGTCGGTGGCCCTGGCCAGAGCGGTGTCGGCGGAGGCTTCGAGAGCGGTCAGCGCCCGGCGGGCATCGCCACCGGCGAGCCGCACGAGATGGTCCGAGGCGTCGTCCGTGATCTGCACGGTCCCCGCGAGTCCGCGCGCGTCGGTGCGTGCGCGTTCGAGCAACGCGCGGATGTCGTCGGGGCCGAGCGGCTGGAGTTGCAGCACCAGCGAACGCGACAGCAACGGCGCGACGACCGAGAACGACGGATTCTCCGTGGTCGCCGCGACGAGCAGCACGATCCGGTTCTCCACAGCGGCCAGCAGAGCGTCCTGCTGGGTCTTCGAGAAGCGATGAACCTCGTCGATGAAGAGCACGGTCTGCTCGCCGTGCGTGAGTCGACGGCGCGCGAGGTCGATGACCGCCCGCACGTCCTTGACCCCGGCCGAGAGCGCGGACAGCGCCTCGAATCTGCGCCCCGTGGCACCGGAGATCAGGGAGGCCAGGGTGGTCTTCCCGGTGCCGGGCGGGCCGTAGAGCACAACCGATGCCGCGCCCGACCCTTCGACGAGACGACGCAGCGGTGCGCCCGGTTCGAGCAGGTGCTGTTGCCCGACCACCTCGTCGAGACTCGCCGGACGCATCCGCGCCGCCAGCGGCGCGGATGCCCCGCCGGTACCGATCGAGGCACGGCGGATCTCGGGTTCTGCTTCGGGTTCGGGTGGGCGTGGCGCCTCGAACAGGGCATCCGGTTCGGCGGACGGGTCGTGCGCCCCGAAAAGATCACTCACGGTCTCGACGCTACAAGCTCCGTCCGACCGCGTCCGGCCACCTGTGCCGTTCGCGTGGACGGGACGGCGAGTTCGTGATCGGATCATGCCGTGGCCACGACGCCGTCCGTCCCGCATCCGTCCCGTCGCACCGTGCTTCGCTCGGGGATCGCCGCAGTCGGCGCCGCGGCATTCACATCGGCCTTCCCCTCTGCTGCCGCGTCTCCTGCAGTCTTCGCGCACGGTGTGGCGTCGGGTGACCCACTTCCCGATGCGGTGATCCTGTGGACCCGGGTGACACCTACCCCGGAGGCGACGCCCGGATCGGGCGTAGGGCCCGACCTCGTGGTCACCTGGGAGGTGTCCCGCAGTGGCCGTTTCGACGAGATCGTCTCGAGTGGAACGGTGAGAGCGCATGCGGTCTCCGACCACACCGTCAAGGTCGACGTCCGCGGCCTCGATCCCGACTCCGCCTACTTCTACCGGTTCCGTGCAGCCGGGGCCGTCTCGCCGATCGGCAGGACGTCCACGGCTCCCGCGCCGGATGCTCCGGTCGGACGACTCCGTTTCGGTGTCGTCTCGTGTTCCGACTGGGAGGGTGGATTCTTCACCTCCTATCGGCATCTCGCCGCACGCGACGATCTCGACGCCGTGATCCATCTCGGTGATTATCTGTACGAGTACGCCGCCGGGGAGTTTCCCGTCGCCGGTGCCCGGGCGGTCCGCTCGCATCGGCCGGCCCACGAGATCGTGAGCCTCGCCGACTATCGCACCCGGCACGCCCAGTACAAGACCGATCCGGACCTGCAGGCACTGCACGCACGGGTGCCGTGGATCGTGGTGTGGGACGACCACGAGTCGGCGAACAACGCGTGGGCGGGCGGAGCCGAGAATCACGATCCGCGACTGGAGGGCGACTGGAGACGCCGCAAGGCCGCATCCGTGCAGGCCTACGACGAATGGATGCCCGTCCGCATGAACGCGGGACGTCTCTATCGACGTCTGCGCTACGGCCGGCTGGCCGAGCTCTCGATGCTCGATCTGCGCACCTATCGCTCCGAGCAGATCCCCGGCGCCGGGCGCGCCGTGGGCGATCCCGGCCGTACGATGACGGGCCGCGAACAGATGAAATGGCTCACCGCCGGTCTGACGAGCTCCCCGGCCCGATGGCAGTTGATCGGCAATTCGGTGATGATCGCCCCGGTCCTGTTACCACCCCTCGACCGGCGCACCACCTCGGCGCTGACCGAGCTCCTCGGAGTGCCCTCCGAGGGCCTGCCGTACAACACGGACCAGTGGGACGGCTACACCGCCGACAGGCGGCGGCTGCTCGACGCGATCACCACCGCAGGTCTGCGCAACGTCGTCTTTCTCACCGGCGACATCCATACCTCGTGGGCCGCGGACATTCCCGTCGACGCCGCTCGTTATCCGGATGCGGGCACGGTGGCGACGGAGTTCGTGGTGCCGTCCGTGACCTCGGCGAATATCGACGAACTGCTCGGAGTGCCGCCGCGGACCGTCTCTCCTGCGCTGGAAGCCACGGTGACCGCGACGAATCGGCACGTCCGGTTCGTCGAACTCGATTCGCACGGCTACGGGGTGCTGGAGGTGACCCCGGACGCGACGCAGATGGACTGGTTCTTCATCGGCGACCGCGCCGACCCGAATTCGATCGCGCGCCGCGTCGCGGGCTACCGGGTCGCCGACGGCACCGCGAAGGTCGAACCGGCGCACCGGCTGTAACCGGAGCCGGCAGCAATTCAGCCTGCAGAGCGTTCCTCGAGGTGAGCGAGTACGTCGCGCGCGTGCGCCGCGACGTCGTCGTGTCCGGTCTCGGCGGCGAAGTCCGCGAGAAGCGACCAGCGTGCGCGGAGCGCCGGGATGCGGGGCACCGACAGACCGTGCTCGCGCACCGACGCGATGCGGGCGTGATCTTCGGGAAGGAACAGATGCGTACTCAGCCATACGCATGCGAGCAGAGCGTCGAGAAGTCGCTCCTCGAGTACCTCGTCGTAGGCGAGCTGCGGCCACATGCCCACCACCTCGGCACGCCAGGCGTCGGCCATCGCACGGATACGGTCGACGGACAGCGGCGCCGAGCACAGGCACAGCGGGAACGAGCTCAGCGCGTAGGCGATGTCGAGTGTGGCGTCGCGGAAGCCGCCCCACTCGTAGTCGAGGAACTGCACTCCCTCGTCGCCGACGACGATGTTGTCGGGGCACAGATCGGACGGGCTGAACGCCCGGAACCGGCCGCCGGTGAACAGCTTCGAAGCCCGTTCGGCGCGGTCGCGCACCGATTCCGGAACCGACAGGCCGAAGTCCGCGTCGAGGAGCTCGGGTACGCCCCGGACGGCGTCGAGAGCCTGCTGGGACACGGCATCGGCGACCCGGGTGACATCGGCGCGACGCAGCAGCGCCGCGAAGTCCTCTTCCCGTCCGACCGTCGCGGCATGCATGCGCCCGAGGGCCTGCGCCAACGCCATGAGGGTGTTACCGGTCGCCTCGGTATCGCTGTTGCGCAGCACCGCTGCGAGCGTCGTCGCATCACCGAGGTCGCTGAGCACGAGCAGCCGGGCGTCGAAGTCGTAGGCGAGCAGTTCCGCGCCGGGCCGGTGGTCCTTCGAGAGCGCCGTCGTGAACTGGTACGACACGGCTTCCCGCAGGAAGGCCATCTGCTCGTCGGTCTCCGACCCACGGAAGTCCACATGACCGGCACCCCGCGAGGGTGGTACCTGCTTGAGAACGAGAGTGCGCGGCAGCGAGAAGGGGTTGGCGGCCACTCGTACCCGCACGACCACCGAACGGCCGCTGCCACCGAGATCCACGGGATCGGTGAGCGTCACCGTGGCGCCGGTACGACGCGTGAGCAGCGCTTCGGCGGCGTGTACCACCTCGGACACAGGGTCTGCCAATGTTGCGGTCATCACTGCCCAATCTACAGGTTCGGGGTCACGACGAGGTCGTCCGGAGGACTCGGATCGTGTGGGACCTTCTTCGCCCGAAACCCGTCCACCTGGTCGGATTTGTCTGTTTCGACGAGGAGAATACGCTGTTCATCCGGGCGTGTCTCTCTCCCGCCGGGGCAGGGCCGAACCTTTGTGCGCGGTCACGGCCCGGACACGAGGTCACCTACTCGGGTGACACATGGGTCACTTTCTGGAAACCGCGAGCAGTGGCTCGATCCACTGCGGCCTTCACGACGCCGAAGATCAGTCCTTGCAGTGCGGCCGCGACGAGCACGTCCCGGGTGCGTTGCGAGAGGTCCTGCGGTTCGGGCCGTTCGTCGCTGCTGCCGACCTTCTTCCAGACCTGGTTGAACACAGCCCCGGCGAGCACACCCCCTCCCACACTGGCCGCAAGAGCGAGCGGTTTGTAGACGATCGTGCGTCCGGCCGACATCGATACCTCCTCGTCGGCGCCGCGGTGGCGCCGGAACGAGGGAATACCCGCAATGCCCTACCGCAAACCCCGGACTGTCGCCGAAAAGCCGTGTGGGCGGGCACCCTCCGGCACCCGCCCACTCGGATCGATGTCTACGGTCAGCGCTCGGTGACCGCGGTCGCGTCCGTCTCCGGCACGAAGTCGATCCCGGTCTCCTTGCGCTGCTCCGGGGTGATCGGCCCCGGCGCATCGGTCAGCGGATCCACCCCTCCACCGGACTTGGGGAACGCGATGACCTCGCGGATCGAATCCATCCCGGCGAGCAGGGCCGTGATGCGGTCCCAGCCGAACGCGATACCGCCGTGCGGAGGCGCACCGTACTTGAACGCCTCGAGCAGGAAGCCGAACTTCTCGTTCGCTTCCTCCTCCGAGATGCCCATCACCTTGAAGACGCGCTCCTGGATGTCGGGGCGGTGGATACGGATCGATCCGCCACCGATCTCGTTGCCGTTGCAGACGATGTCGTAGGCGTACGCGAGCGCCGAACCCGGATCGGTGTCGAAGGTGTCCATGTACTCGGGCTTGGGCGAGGTGAACGCATGGTGCACCGCGGTCCACGCCGAATGACCGAGGGCCACGTCGCCGCTCGCGGTCGCGTCGGCCGCCGGTTCGAACAGCGGGGCGTCCACGACCCACACGAACGCCCACGCGTTCGGATCGATCAGATCGAGCTTGCGGGCGATCTCGTCACGCGCGGCGCCGAGCAGGGCGCGCATCGGCTTGGTGGCGCCGGCGGCGAAGAAGATGCAGTCGCCGGGCTTCGCCCCCACGTGCGCGGCCAGACCCTCTCGTTCGGCGTCGGTGAGGTTCTTCGCGACCGGCCCGCTCAGCGTGCCGTCCTCACCGACGAGCACGTAGGCCAGGCCCTTGGCGCCACGCTGCTTGGCCCATTCCTGCCATGCGTCGAGCTGGCGGCGGGGCTGGCTCGCACCGCCGGGCATGACGACCGCACCGACGTACTCGGCCTGGAAGACCCGGAAGGTGGTGTCCTTGAAGAACTCCTTGCACTCGACGAGCTCGAGGCCGAAGCGGAGGTCGGGCTTGTCGGTGCCGAAGCGGCGCATGGCCTCCGCATAGGTCATGCGTGGGATGGGGGTCTCGAGTTCGTGGCCCACCAGTCGCCACAGTGCGTGGAGCACCTCCTCGGCGAGGAGGATGACGTCGTCCTGGGTCACGAATGCCATCTCGATGTCGAGCTGGGTGAATTCGGGCTGCCGGTCGGCGCGGAAGTCCTCGTCGCGATAGCAGCGGGCGATCTGGTAGTAACGCTCGATACCGCCCACCATGAGCAGCTGCTTGAACAGCTGCGGAGACTGGGGAAGGGCGTAGAAGTTGCCGGGCTGCAGCCGGGCCGGGACGAGGAAGTCGCGGGCGCCCTCGGGAGTGGATCGTGTCAGGGTCGGAGTTTCCACCTCGACGAACTCGTGATGCGCGAGCACCGCGCGTGCCGCGGCGTTGACCTTGCTGCGCAGCCGGATGGCCTTTCCGGGCTTCTCCCGTCGCAGATCCAGGTAGCGGTACTTCAGGCGCGCTTCCTCGCCGACCTGGTCGTCGAGCTGGAAGGGCAGCGGCGCGGCCTCGTTGAGAACCTCGAGCTCGGTTGCGTCCACCTCGATCGCGCCCGTGGGGATCTCGAAATTCTGGTTGCCTTCGGGCCGGAGCTCGACCTTTCCGGTGATCCGGACGCAGTACTCCGCGCGGAGCCGGTGGGCCTGTTCGAGGACTCCGGCGCTGCGGAAGACCACCTGGGCGACACCCGAGGCGTCACGCAGATCGATGAAGATGACCCCGCCGTGGTCGCGACGCCGGGCGACCCAACCGGTGAGGGTGACAGTCTGCTCGGCGTGCTCGGCTCGCAACGAGCCGGCCAGTTGGGTGCGCAGCACGGAATTCCTTTCGAAACGATCAGCGACGGGTTCGTCGGCTGTAATCCTACGAAAGACGCCCTCTGCCCGAGGACACCCGTCCCCCATCGGTCGTGCCAAGCTTGTGCCGCTCGGTCACCGCGGAGAGAAAGCGAAAACCATGACGTTCAACGAGGGTGCACGGATGGATTCCGGCCGTGTCCGGACCGGAGGGGGTGGCCGCGGCGGGAAGATGGCGCTCGGCGGCGGCGCCGGTGGCCTGATCCTGGTCGTTCTCGTCCTGCTGTTCGGCGGCGATCCCTCCTCCCTTCTCGGGTCCGGGGTTCCCGACGCGTCCGAGACTTCCCCGGCGGACAGCGCCCTCGAGGAATGCGAGATCGGAGGTGCTGCCGCGAACGCGAATGTCGACTGCCGGGTGCTGTACACGGTCGGTTCCCTCGACTCGGTATGGGAGCAGCAGCTCGCCGAGCAGACCGGGGTCGCCTACCTACAGCCGGACGTCGAGATCTTCACCTCGGCGACCGCCACCGGGTGCGGCAACGCCACCAGTGATATCGGCCCGTTCTACTGCCCCGCGGATCGGACGGCGTACTTCGACACGAGCTTCTTCGACGAACTCGAGTCGCGGTTCGGCGCCAGCGGCGGCCCTCTCGCGCAGGAATACGTCGTCGCCCACGAGGTCGGTCACCATCTGCAGAACCAGCTCGGGGATCTCTCCCGCGCCCAGGCGGATCCGCGCGGGCCGGAGTCGGGCGCGGTGCGCACCGAACTGCAGGCCGACTGCTACGCGGGGGTATGGGCCCATCACGCAGACAAGCTGCCCGATCCTGCCACCGGGGAGCCCTTCCTGATGCCGCTCAGCGATACGGACATCCGCGATGCCCTCTCCGCCGCCTCCGCAGTGGGCGACGACCGGATCCAGCAGGCTGCGACCGGACGGGTGAACCCGGAGGCCTGGACCCACGGGTCGTCCGAGCAGCGACAGGCCTGGTTCCTGGCGGGCTACCGCACGGGCCGGGTCGACGCGTGCGACACCTACGCGGCCGGCGACCTCGACAGTCCCCCGGCCGTGCGGTGACCGTCGGACCCCCTGGTGAACGAAGCAGGTTCACTCGACGGTGACGGTCATCCGGGCGCTGTCGGCCCACAGGTCCAGGTGCCGGCGCAGCCGCAGGGACACCGGCCAGGTGCCGGCGCGGCGGGCCTGGAAACAGAAGATCCGCTCGCCGGTTCCACCCGGCAGCGGATTCTTCGACGGCAGGAATCGGATGTCGCGAAGGACGAGCCCTTCTCCGATTCTCGACGTCGACCAGCAACAGTCCCGGGAGAGGTCTTCGGTCAGGTGCAGCTCGACCGTGTCTCCGACACCGACGGTGACATCCTTCGGACCAGCGGCGATGTACTTCATCTTGCCAGGATAGCGCCGGCCTGTGATGTTCATCACCACTCTCGCATGTGCCTGTTGCACATCACCGGGAGGTCGGATGTGTGATGCAGCACAAATCGGGGAATTCGTTGCGCATGCACGAGGAACGAGCCGGAATCACACGCAGCGACGCGGTCATGGGAGGACGTCTGCTCGCACTCGCCCACGAGAACGACTACGCCGAACTGACCGAGGAAGTCGCCGCTCTCGTGTCGAGCACCGACTCGGACTCGGCCGCTCCGTCCACACCCCCGTTCTACGGGGGTGTTCTGAAATGGACGGTCACCACCATCGCCGACGTCGTAGTCGACAAGATGGGACCGGAAGTACGGAGCGACGAGACGTTCGAACTGACCATCCGAACCGAAGAAGGCCGGCAGATCCGGCCGGAGGAACTCCCGCAGCCGGAGGGCACTGTCATGAAGGCGGTCGTCGATGCGCTCGCCGGCGACACGACCGCGGTCCGCGGCGACCTCGACCAGGTGGCCTTCGCGATGGACTGGGCCTCCAGGATGGAGGCGCTCGTCGAGGCGGTGCTCTGGCTCGACCGGCTCCTCGACACACCGGCACCGGACAGAAACGACGACGCCCCGCCCTGGTGACCTACACCCCCGCAGTTCCTCTCCACGGACGGTCCGGCGCGGAACGATGCCGTTGTTCACACCCCTGACCCCGCGGGCCCTGTCGGCCGTCGTCGCCGAGCGTGCCGAATCGCTGATCGGGCGAGCGTGCATCGCCGTCAGCGCTCCGGACGCCGCGGATCCGGTCGAATTCGCGCACCGGCTCGTGGCCGACCTCCGATTGCGTGGCCGGGCAACGGACGTCGTCGCACTCCACGATTTCGTGCGACCCGCCTCGGTGCGCCTCGAACACGGCCGAACCGATCCCGACAGTTATCGTCACGGCTGGTTCGACTACGACGCACTCGATCGCGAGGTGCTGCGCTCACTGCGTGAACGGGGCCGGTGGCTGCCCCGTCTGTGGGACGAGGACACCGACCGCTCGGCGCGCGAGCACTCGCGAGAGGCGGCCGACGCCCAGATCCTCGTCGTGGCCGGCCCGATGCTCCTCGGCCGCGGTCTCGCTTTCGATCTCACCATCGCTCTGACGATGTCCCGCGGCGCCCTCGAGCGACGGACGCGCCCGGAAGATCGATGGACGGTCGATCCGCTGCTCACGCACGTCTGCACGGATGCCGATGTACTCGTCCGCTACGACCATCCCGACCGGCCCGCGGTGCTGCAGAGGTGGACCTGAGCGCTCCTCGCCCGGATCATCGTCCGGAGCGGGGCTTCGCGAGCACCCGGTGCACGGCGGAGGTGACGGCCTCGGGGGCCGCCGAACCGAAGGCGGCCATGGACTTCGCGAGCGCTGATCCGGCGACGACCTTCCTGTCGCCACGCACGAGCGCGGCGTATCCGTCTCGCGCCACCCGGGCAGGGTCGTCCTTGGGACCCTTCCCCAACAGGGTGTCGAGCATCCCCGCGCGCGCGAAGAAGTGCGTGTCGGTGGCTCCCGGGAGCATCGACGTCACGGTGACACCGGTGCCGTCCAGCTCGCGGCGGATGCCGTCGGCGAAGGACTGGACGAAGGCCTTCGACGCGTTGTAGACCGCCTGGTACGGGCCCGGCATCGTCGAGACCACCGAGGAGACGATCAGCATGCGCCCGGATCCTGCCCGCACCATGTCGGCCAGTACGAGACGCGCGAGATGCACCGTCGAGCGCACGTTGACGTCGACGACCGACAACAGGTCGTCGACATCGGCGTCCACGAACGCTCCCCCGACACCGACCCCGGCATCGAGTGCGGCCGCTGCGGGTGTCCGCCCTCCGGCCGTCGCCGCCTCGTACACCGCGCGCACACCTGCCTCGGTGCGCAGGTCCGCGTGAACCGTCGTCACCGACGCGCCGGATTTCTCCAGTTCTGCTGCGACGACATCCAATTCCTCCGAGCGCGCCGCCAGCACGAGGTCGTATCCGTCGGCGGCGAACAACGCCGCCAGTTCCCGTCCTATGCCGCGTGACGCACCCGTCACCACGGCCAGCGGGCGAACATCGTTCATGATTCCTCCTCCGCGCGGGATGGTTCCGGATACCCACCGCCGCTCGGCCCGACACGAGGACCACTCCGATCCCGCTCCCGGCGTTCGCCGTTTGGATCGCGACTCTGCCCGGGTATCGCGACTCTGCCCCGTATGCAGAGCGCTGCCCCTTCCGACATCTGGAGATCTCTTGCAGGACGAGACACACACGCCCTTCTCGAAGCGACCACCGGACGCGATCCGCGAGGATCTGCATGCGGCCGCTCACCGGGTGTTCGGCTGGAAGGCTCTACGTCCCGAGCAGGTGGACGCGATGGTGCCGCTCCTCGGCGGGCGGGACGTACTCGCCGTGATGGCTACGGGCTCCGGCAAATCCGCGATCTACCAGGTGCCGTCGCTGCTGCTACCGGGGGTGACCGTGGTGGTCTCTCCCCTCATCGCCCTGCAGAACGATCAGATCGCCGGCCTCGACCACTCGGCGGCCCCCGAGGCGGTCGCGATCAACTCCCGGCAGCGCGAGTCCGAGAACGAGTCGAACTGGCGTGCCGTGCTCGAACGCGACGCCGATTACGTCTTCCTCGCGCCGGAACAACTCGTCAAGGACGATGTCCTCGCCCGACTGCGCGACGTGCAGGTCTCTCTTCTGGTGATCGACGAAGCCCACTGCGTGTCGATGTGGGGCCACGATTTCCGCCCGGAGTATCTGAGGCTGGCCGACGCACGGGACGCGCTCGGCCGACCCCCCGTCGTGGCGCTCACAGCCACCGCGTCTCCCCCTGTACGCGAGGACATCTTGTCGGCTCTCGGCATGCAGGACCCGATCGTGATCGCGGGAGGTTTCGACAGACCGAATCTCGACATCGCGGTGGAGCGGTACACCGACGACGCGGAGAAGCGTCGCGCGGTCGTCGCGAGGGTGTCGTCCCTCACCGGCCCGGGAATCGTGTACGCCGCGACGCGCAAGGACACCCGACGCTACGCGGACGCTCTCCGCGAGGCGGGGGTCGAGGCGCGTTGCTATCACGCAGGGATGCGCGCCCACGAACGCCGGGAGGTCCATCTCGGATTCCTCGAGGGACGATGCGACGTCGTGGTGGCGACCTCCGCATTCGGAATGGGCATCGACAAACCCGACGTGCGATTCGTCGTCCATGCCTCCGTGCCCGATTCGGTCGACTCGTACTACCAGCAGATCGGCCGTGCCGGCAGGGACGGCGAGCAGGCCACAGCCCTCATGTTCTACCGCCCCGAGGACCTCTCCCTGGCGACCTTCTTCACCACGCACACACCCGACGAGGAGTTGATCGCCCGGGTCTTCGCGGCGGTACGCGCTCAGTCCCCGACACGCCTCGGCCGGTTGCGTACCGAACTCGATGTGCGGGGACGACGACTCTCCAATGCCGTCAACCTGCTCGAAAGGTGCGGTGCCCTCGTCTCGGGCAGACGCGGATTCTGCGCCACAGACATCCCTCCGGAAGAGGCACTACAACGGGCCGTGGATGCAGCGGCCGCGGGTGAGCGGCTGGACAGATCCCGCGTCGACATGATGCGCGGTTACGCCGAGACACGTGGCTGCCGACGGCAATTCCTCCTCGGGTATTTCGGCGAGACACTCCCCCGGCCCTGTGGGGAGTGCGACACCTGCCGGGAGGGCGCCCGGGATCGGGTCACGACGGACGCGTCGCCGGCCGGACCCGCACCGAACTCCCGGGTCGTGCACGCGGATTGGGGCCCGGGCGTGGTGATGAGCCTCGAACACGACCGCGTGACCGTCCTGTTCGACGCCGAGGGGTACCGGACGCTGTCGCTCGATGCGATCACCGAGTCCGGTGTACTGACCGTGAACGTCGAAGAACCCGTGGCGTGAGCCACGGGTTCTTCGAGTGATCCCTTCGGGCGGATGATCGGACGCCGGTCCGACGCCCCGTCACATTCTCCGGATGGTCGTCTCGTTCTCGCTCAGGGTCGCACGGCGCCCGGAGTCGTCTGCGTTCGCGTCAACAGCACGCCGAGACCGATCATGCCGATTCCGAGAACGAAGTGCAGCCAGTTGTCCGCAGTGTTCACGGGCACGAAGTTGGCGGCGCTGCCCTGATCGATGATCAACCCGTAGAGCCAGAGCACCAGATAGACGGCGCCGCCGAAGATCAGGTAGCTGCGGGAGGCGAGTGCTGCCCGGGCGGCGGCGATACCGACGACGCCGAACAGCAGGTGCACGATGTTGTGCAGGATGGAGACCTGGAAGATTCCGAGGAGCATGGCCTCGGAATGGTGTCCTGCTCCGGAGAGCTGGTCGTAGTCCGCTGTGACACCCGGGATGAATCCCAGGATGCCGACGAGGAGAAACACCGCGCCTACCACGAGCGCGGCGGTCTGTACCGGAGTGGCGGTCATCGAACTCCGGGTGGGGCGTGGGGAATGTGATGCCATGATTCGCGTCCTCTCATCGAAAACGTCCGAATTGCACCGACCGGGTAGCCCTGATGGCTCCCACCCAAACGTTCGGTCGCCGGACTTCATTTCCGGAGGCAGAGACGACGAGGGCCCGCGAGCACACTCGCGGGCCCTCGCCGATCGGCGTGTCAGGCCTGGCTGCTGCCGAATGCGTCACCGGCGGCGTCAGCGGAGCCGGTGAAGAAGTCCAGCGCACTGAACAGATCGGACAGGTTGCTGAACAAGTCGACCAGGAATTCGAGTGCAGGCACGGTTTCTCCCCTCGGTGGATTACAACGAATGCGTGACGACCGTGCCGTCACGCATTCATATTGTTACCCGAATTCCGCCCACGCGCAGCACGAGAAGGGAGTCGCCACGGTTCGAGTGCTCCTACCTGCGAAGAGAAGGGCAACACTCCGGAATCCGGCGATATCGCCGCGGCGGTCCGCAATAACCCTTTCCGGACAATTCGGTCGGCGCCGATGCAATCCGAGATCCCGGCGTGACCGACCCCACGTCGAGGTGGGTGGAACTTTCGGCCGTATCCACGCGTCCTATCCTGTGAGTGCATCCTGCCCGTACCGACCTCCGAAAGAGTCATGAAACGCCCCAAGCGAAAACCTCGAAGACCCGTCCCGCCCAGTAGTGACGACCACCTCGTCACCCGATCCCGCTTCCTGCCGTGCTGACGGCGCTCGGAATCGGGCTCGGCATTCTCGTCGTTCTCGCCATCACCGCCCTGACCGGCTATTTCGTCGCGCAAGAGTTCGCGTACATGGCCGTGGACCGCTCCCGCCTGAAGGCCCGCGCCGAAAACGGCGACACCGCCGCCGCTCGCGCGCTCTCGGTCACCCGGCGCACATCGTTCATGCTCTCGGGCGCTCAGCTCGGCATCACCGTCACGGGTCTGCTCGTCGGCTACGTCGCCGAGCCGTTGATCGGTAGCGGTCTCGGGGAACTGCTCGGCGGCGTCGGCATTCCCACCGCCGTAGGCGTCGCCGTGGGCACGGTACTGGCGGTGCTCTTCTCGACGGTGGTCCAGATGGTCTTCGGCGAACTCGTCCCGAAGAACCTCGCCATCGCCCGCCCGGAGCCCGTCGCCCGGTGGCTCGCCCTGTCCACGAGTGCATATCTCGCAGTGTTCGGCTGGCTGATCAGATTGTTCGACGCGTCGTCGAATCTCCTGCTGCGTGCACTGCGGATCGAACCGGTGCACGACGTCGAGCACTCGGCCACCCCGCGCGACCTCGAGCACATCGTCGCCGCCTCCCGCGAGACGGGCGAACTCCCGCCGGAGTTGTCCACCCTTCTCGACCGGATCCTCGAATTCCCCACTCGCACCGCCGAACACGCGATGATTCCGCGTTCACGGGTAGACGTCGTGGAGTTGGACGAACCGGTCGCGACGATCCTCGACAAGATGAGCAAGGGCCACACCCGCTACCCCGTGGTCGGCACCTCCTCCGACGATCTGCGTGGCGTCGTCCATCTGCACGACCTGCTCGCACTCGACACGCCGGCCGGCACGGCCGCGACGGTGTGCCGCCCGCCCGTCATCGTCCCGGCCACACTGGCACTCCCGGATGTTCTCACCGAATTGGCGCGGGAGCAGGACGAGATGGCATTGGTGATCGACGAGTACGGCGGTTTCGCCGGTGTCGTCACCCTGGAGGACATCGCGGAGGAACTGGTCGGCGAGATCGCCGACGAGCACGACCCCGCCGTCGACACCGAGGTCATCCGCCCGGTGGGCGACGGCTGGCTCGTCCGAGGCGAGGCGCACCTCGACGAGGTCGCCCGCACCCTCGAGCACGATCTGCCCGAGGGCGACTACGAGACGCTGGCCGGCCTGGTCATCACCGAGTTCGGAGGACTTCCCGAGGTGGGCGACACCGTCCGCATCGCACTGGAGCCGGATCCGGCCGATCTCCTGCACGGTCAGGGCCCTGTCCGCAGGACTCTCGTGGCCGAGGTACGCGAGATCGACAAGCATGTGCCGTCCTCCGTGCACGTGACCGTACTGACCGACGAGGTGGCCGACGATGAGTAATCCCCTGGTGGTCGTCGTCGTGACGATCGGCCTGATCGCCGCCAGTGCGTTCTTCGTCGCGGTCGAGTTCGCACTCATCGCGGCTCGGCGGCATCGGCTGGAGGACGCCGCACCGAACAGCCGGTCCGCACGCGCGGCGCTGCGCAGCGCCTCGGAACTGTCGGTGCTGCTGGCAGGCTCGCAGCTCGGCATCACCGTGTGCACGCTCGCACTCGGTGCGACCACGAAACCCGCGGTGCACCATTGGCTCACCCCGTTGTTCGAGGGCTGGGGAGCACCGCTGTGGCTTGCGGACGTGGCCGGCTTCGTCCTCGCGCTGATCATCGTGACGTTCCTCCACCTCGTCGTCGGCGAGATGGCCCCGAAGTCGTGGGCGATCGCGCACCCGGAGAAGTCCGCCACGATGCTGGCGCTTCCGATGCGGGCGTTCATGTGGCTGACCCGGCCGGTGATCGTCCGCCTGAACCACATGGCGAACTGGTGCCTGAGGAAGGTCGGCGTTGCTCCGGTCGATCAGGTCGCCGAGGGCCAGGATCCCGACGCTCTGCGTCATCTGGTCGAACATTCGGCAACGGTCGGAACGCTGGACGAGCGTTATCACGGGCACCTGAGCAGCGCTCTGGAACTCGAGACCCTCACCCTCGGCGACATCGTGACGGCACAGGCCGATCCGAGCAGCGTGAAGCCGAACTCGACGCTCGTGGAGATCCGCGAGACGGCCTACCGCACCGGCCATCTTCGGCTGCTCGTGCGCGGTAACGGTCACGTGGACGGTGTCGTGCACGTGCGCGACAGCCTGAAGGCCGCGCCGGGTACCACCGCGGCCGAATTGATGCGGCCGGCCCTGACGATCGACGCCGCGACTCCGGTCTACGAGGCTCTGTCCACGATGCGGGAGACCAGGAACCACCTGGTCACGGTCACGGCGAACGGCCGGATCGTGGGTCTGATCACCCTCTCGGACGTCCTGGCGAGGTTGCTCCCGATCAGCGCCGCCACGACCTGAGACCAGCGACGGCGGGCCCGTCCCGGATCCCGGGACGGGCCCGCCGTCGCTGTCGGGGGTGGCGATGTCCCGTCAGGACCGGCCCAGCGCGGCGTGCATCTCCCACACGACGATCTCCGCACCGGTGGCCGTCGTGAGCTGCCGGCCGCCGTCACCGGTGGCCCTCACGGCATCTCCTTCGGCCAGGTGTCCGACGCCTTCGAGCGCGGCTTCCCCCTGCGCGACGAAGACGTGCACGAACGGGGCGTCGGGGAGCATCACGGGACGATCGGGTCGCATGCGGGCCACGTGCATGGCCGCATGCCTGTTACGGATCCGGATCGCGGAATGGTCGGCGTAGCGGTCCATGCCGGACGCGACGGGGACGAGACCACCGGTGAGCAGTTCGTCGTCGATCTCGAGTTGTTCGTATCCCGGCTCGATGCCCGCTTCGTCCGGCAGCACCCACATCTGGACGAAACGCACGGGCTCGTCGTGCCTCTCGGCCGTTGCGGTGTAGCGCCACGAGTCGTTCTTCTCGGAATGCAGGATTCCGGTTCCCGCGCTCATCCGCTGCGCGAGCCCCGGGTAGATCACTCCGGAGTTGCCCGTCGAGTCCTGGTGGACGAGCGAACCCCGCAGGACCCAGGTGACGATCTCCATGTCTCGATGCGGGTGCGTGTCGAAACCGGCTCCCGGACGGACGATGTCGTCGTTGTTGACCATGAGCACGCCGAAATGCGTGTTGTCCGGGTCGTAGTGGTGGCCGAAGGAGAAGGAGTGCCTCGAGTCGAGCCAGTCGATCGTCGTGTGGAGGCGGTCGTCCGCACGACGTACATCGAGAATCGGGGGGATGCTCACGAGTGGTCCTGCTTCCGGCCGTTCGGATCTTCGGAGGGTGGATTGCGGCGGGGACGGATACGCGCGTGGGGTAATGCCGGCGCCGGAAGTCGGGCGACCTTCCCCGAATAGCCCGCGACGCTACCGAATCGGTCGGCCTCGCGTTCCCATTCCTCCCGGAAGGCGACGATCTCGTCGTGGTCTCGTCCGACGAAGTTCCACCACATCACGATCTCCTCGCCGAAGGGCGTTCCGCCGAGAAGAACGATGCGCGCCGGTGCGTCGCTCGTGTTGGTCAGTTCGAGAGTGGCGACACCGGTTCCGACGTAGCCGAGTTCTGCGCAGCCGAGCACCGTGTCGAACAGTTCGATCGTGCCGTTGTCGACGAGTACCCCGTGTTCGAAGGAGGGATCCACGTCGAGGGTGATGTGCGTGGAGGCGTCGAGAACGATCTCCGCTCCGAGGAGCGGGGTGAAGGTGGTCACGGGCGAGACTTCGCCGGCGAGCGAACCGAGGAAGACCTTCACGTCGGCGCCGGGCAGACGGACGACAGGCGGTACGTGGTGCTGGAAGTCGCGGGGGGCGTCGCGGTTCGCGTCGGGCAGCGCCACCCACAACTGCACACCGTGCAGGGTGGTCGTCGCCGGGGTCGAGACCTCCGAATGACAGATCCCGTGGCCGCCGGTCATGAGGTTCACCTCCCCCGGCTCGACCAGTGCGTGTACGCCGTGGCTGTCGCGGTGTTCGATCTCCCCGGTGAACAGCCACGAGACCGTCTGGAGTCCGGTGTGCGGATGCGGTGCGACGTCCATGCCGCCGGTGCGGGCGACATCGTCGGGCCCGTAGTGGTCCACGAAGCACCACGCGCCGATGAGCGAGCGTCGGCGTTGCGGAAGCGTGCGGCGGACGGGCATCGCCCGGGGGCCGCCGAGTGGCACCTCACGCGAGGTGATGACGTCCACCCGGGGGTGACGCAGGTCGCCGACGGGCGTGTCCGCCGTCCGGCAGCGGATCTCGTCGGGGTGGTTGTCGGTGTTGCTCATGCCGCTCGACTCCTCTCGGTCGCAGCGTCGGTCTGCTCCAGTGTGGGTCACATTCGCTTGCCCGATGTGTGTCACATTTGATTGCTGAGTCAACTAACGACGGTACACTGGGGATCATGGGAGAAGCGAACTGGTTGAACGCCGAGGAACAGCGATTGTGGCGCGCCTATCTGGAGGCGACCCGCCTGCTGGTCCAGAATCTCGACAGGCAACTGGTGCGAGATTCCGACATCTCCTTCACCGACTTCGAAATCCTGGCCCTGTTGTCCGACGCTCCCGAGCGCAGGATGCGGATGCGCGATCTCGCGGACGCCAGCACCACCACCCGCAGCGGTATGACCCGCGCGGTCTCCCGCATGGAGAGCGCGGGGTGGGTCCGGCGCGTCGAGTGCGAATCCGACCGTCGCGGCGCATGGGCCGAACTGACCGAGGCGGGCTTCGCGAAACTCGCGGACGCCGCTCCCCCGCACGTCGAAGCGGTCCGCGAACACATGTTCGACACCCTCTCTCCCGAGGACGTCACCCGCATGGCCGATGCCTTCGACCGCATGCGCACTCGCATGACCGACAGCCGCCGCGCCTCGGCCACCCTGTAGATCACCCCTCGTAGTCTTCGGAGACGCCCCTCCCGGACCCGGACCACCGGGGCGGATATGTTGGCCGGGTCACGATCATGATCCCGAAGGCGGTATTCCGATGCGTCACGACCCGCGACGAACCTCGCTCGACCCGTATCCGTTGCGGCGCACGATCACGCCGCTGTTCGGCGACACCGATGCACTCGGCCACATCAACAACGTCTCCATCGCGCGCTACTTCGAGCAGGCCCGGGTGATGGTGATGGAGTCGGTCTCCTCCGTGCTGGGCGGCCGGCATCCCTTCGAACGCGCCGTTCTCGCGAAGATCGAGATCAACTTCCTCGCCGAGGTGTTCTATCCGCACGAGATCGTCGTCGCCACCGGCGTCCAGCACATCGGCACGTCCTCCCTCGTGATCGCTTCGGCGCTGTTCCAGAAGGATCGGTGCGTCGCGCTCGCCGACTCGGTGGATGTGAGCACCGCAGCCGAAGGAGGTTCGCGTCCCGTCCCCGACGACTCCCGGGTCGCGCTGGAGAAGTTCCGCCTCGCGTACACGGAGTGAGGTCTGGCGCCGACGACCTCACAGCGGCCACCACTCTCTCAGAACAGCGTGAGTGCAGCGCCGGTGTCCGGCGTCGAGTCGCTGCCGCACCGTGTGCCGGCGGCATCGCCACGAGTAGAGCGCTCCGGTACGAGCCCGTGATGTTCGAGGAGTGGGCCTACCCGTTCGTTCAGCCGGCGTGAATATTCGGGAGCAACGTATGCGCCGCGGCCGTAGAGCTGCCGATAACGGCGCATCAGGGCGGGATGCTCCTGGGCCAGCCACGACAGGAACCAGCCACGCGTCGACCCCCGCAGATGCAGTGGGATGACGGTCGCGCCCGACGCCCCGGCCGCGGCGATGGAGCCGAACAAGGCGTCGAGGTGCTGCCGCGAGTCGGTGAGGAAGGGCAGTACGGGCGCGACCATCACGTGGCACGGCAGACCGGCGGCCGCCACGGCCCTCACGAGGTCGAGGCGGGCCTTCGGAGACGGTGTGCCCGGCTCGATCCGCGCCGCGAGCTCGGGATCGCCGATCGGAAGCGACACGGCGACCGACACGTCGACCTGCCCGGCCGCGAGGGACAGCAGCGGAAGATCGCGGCGCAACAGTGTGCCCTTGGTCAGGATCGAGAAGGGTGTGCCGGATTCCGCGAACGCGCGGACGATCCCGGGCATCAGTCGATAGCGGCCCTCGGCCCGCTGATAAGGATCGGTGTTGGTACCGAGCGCCACGTGCTCCCTGCTCCACGAACGCCTGGCGAGTTCGCGCCGGAGCACGGCTGCGACATTGGTCTTGACGATCAGCTGCGAATCGAAGTCGTGACCCGCGTCGAGATCGAGGTACTCGTGCGTGGGCCTGGCGAAGCAGTAACGGCAGGCGTGCGTGCACCCGCGGAATGTGTTGACGGTGTATCGGAACGGGAGCCGGGACGCTTGCGGAGTCCTGTTGAGCGCACTCTTGCACAACACCTCGTGAAAGGTGACCCCTTCGAACTCGGGCGTGCACACACTGCGCACGAGCCCGGCCCGCTCGAGACCGGGAAGAGCCCCGTCGTCCGCGTCCACCACCTGGCCCGCCCATCGCATGGTTCAAGTCGAACATGTGTGCGAACAGCTGTCAACAGTTCGAGTAGGATTCGCACCGACCGGCGAGAACGCAGTCGCGCTGCAACGAATTCATCACCGGTTCGTCGGGTTGTCCACAGGCGGAGATTCAGCCGGTAGCCGCACCCGATCGCTCGAGCTACAGTGCTCGCCACACTGATCTTCGAGGGGGGTTCGATGAGCGGTCTGTTTCCCGGTGCCGGAATCCGGGTGGTACCCGACGGAATTCGAGCATTCGGTACCACGAATCTTCGAGCGGCCGAGCACGTTGCACAGGCCGGAGCGATCGATCTCGGCGCCAACATCTCGGCACTCGACCCGGCACTGGGGCTGATCGGCGGAGACTTCCTCGCAGTCTTCGCGGTGGCGCAGTCCGAGCACAGCCGCGCTGTCGCACACCTGTCGACGGCCTACGCCTCCAACGGAGTTGCAGCGCACGAGGCCGCGGCGGGATACGAGTCCGCGGATGCCGGGACGGCCACAGCGCTCGCCTGCACGACGGGAGATCTGTGATGACCGGATCGACCACCTCCCCCGCAGGTCCGGTGACGCCGCCGACCGTCCTCGACGCTCTTCGCGCCTCGCCCGCCGGTCCGGTCCTCGACCTGCCGTTGCCCGCGTTGCCGGCCCCGGTTCTGCCCGAACCCGGCCTGCCCGCCGTCGATGCCGAGTCGATCGTCGAACTGCTCGAGTCCGTTCCGGTTCCCGCGCTTCCCGAACTCGACGCGATGGTGCGGCCGCTGATCGAACTCGGCGCGATGTTCGGCACGGGCATTCTCGAATCCCTCGATCCGGCGTCCGTCCTGCACCAGGCATCCCGCTTGCTCGACACAGCGACCGCACTCGGGCGCAGTGCGCTGCACGCACTTGCCGAGTCGTGGGAGGGTGCCACCGCCGAGGAGGCCGCCGACCACGCGGTGCGTGCGAAACAGGCCGCCGTCGAACTGGCCGACCGCGGCGATCGCATCGGCGAGGTCACACGTGCCGCCACCGCGAGTGTCCGGCGCGGCAACGTCGAGTTGACGGGAATCGCACAGTCGTTCGTGGCCACAGCCGTCGCGACCGCGCCCGCCCTGGCGACCCCGCCCGGCCAGGCGGCCTTGCTGGCCTCCGCTGCGCAGCACCTCCGAGCGGCGCTGGTCGTCGTGGCCCGCACACGTGGGGAACTCGCCGTCCACACCGCAGCGATGAGCACCCTGACCGCGCCCGTGCCCGTTCCGGCGCCGGTCGGCACCGCAGCGGGGACACCGCAGGTCCACACGATCGCCACTGCCGCAACAGACGTGGCCGCGAGCACCGCGGCACCGTTCACGCCCGCCGGCACCCATGCCGCGACCCTTCCCAGCTCGTACGCGCCGACTGTGCCCACCGCCCACACCAACGCGATCACGGCTTCAGCCGGTGTCGGGGCAGGCGTCGCGGGCACACTCCCCACGGGAGTGTCCGGTCACGGAGCGGCGGGAGCCGGCTCCGGAACGACGAGTCTTCCTGCAGCCGCGCCCCTCCCGACGGGACCGGCCTCCCGCGGAGACATGCTCCCGACCGGCGGCGCGGCCTCCACGGGCAGGGCACCCGCCGGTGCGGGGATGATCCCGGCGACGCCCGCCCGCGCGCCCGAGGACGAGGAACGCCGCTCCCCCGCACGCGTTCTCGGTGTCGCCGCGGCCGGTACCGCGGTCGTCGGCGACCTGCCGCTCGTCGTTCCCGCAGTGATCGGAGCGGGGTGCGAGGACCGGTGACCGGATCGTCACTCGACGAGCGAGGCCACCTCATGGTCGGTCAGCGTCGTCTGTGGAGTCCTGCCCGCACGGACCGCGAGGTCGATGGCCCGGTAGAGGGGGCGTTCGTCGAGAGCGGCGTCGCGAGCCTCCGCCCGTAACTGTTCGACGAGCACCGACGAGACGGCCGCCGCCGGCGCTATCTCACTGGCGGCGAGTGCGTCGGCGAGTTTCCGTAGCGCCAGCACGTCGAGTTCCCGGCCACCGCCCTTCGTGTAGAGGGCCAGTGGCACGGACACGAGATTGTGCCGACCGTCGTTGACGCGGAGTACCGCCTGCGACACTCCGGCCACCCTGACGAGCAATTCGACCCCGGCGAGAGACGCGAGGTCGACACTGCGGGAACGGAAGACACCCGACAATGTCACCACGGTGCCGCGCAGGCGCAGATGCCGACGCGTGGCGAGGAAGGCACCCAGCGCCGGAGGCAACCCGACGACGGCTCCCACGAGCACAGCCACCCAGCCCGGCGCGACGATCCAGACGAGCACTCCGAGGACCGCACCGACGAGGAGCGTGATCAGCGTGATCCGACGTGCCCGGGGGCGCAGCAGTTCTGCGGGAATCAGGTCGAGCGAGACGGCGGCGCCGGCCCGATCGTCAGGCCCCGGCAACGACCTCACCCACACGGGCGACCACGTCCGTGAGTGCGACGCTGTGCTGCTCGCCGTTGCGCAGATCCTTGACGACGATCTCGCCTGCCTCGAGTTCACGATCTCCGAGAACGAGAGCGACAACGGCACCGGACTTGTCGGCCGCCTTCATCGCACCCTTGAGTCCTCGGCCACCGTAGGCCAGGTCGACGCGGATTCCCGCATCGCGCAAGCGGTGCGCGATGGGCACGAGCGCGCCTCGGGCGGCGTCCCCCATCGGCACGCCGTACACCTCGCACCGTGCCGGGTTGCCCGCAGACTTACCCTCGGCCGCGAGCGCGAGGACCGTGCGGTCGACCCCGATCCCGAAACCGATGCCCGACAGGGGTTGACCGCCGAGCTGTTCCATGAGCCCGTCGTAGCGGCCACCGCCGCCGATACCGGACTGGGCGCCGAGACCGTCGTGCACGAACTCGAAGGTGGTCTTGGTGTAATAGTCGAGACCACGCACCATCCGGGGGTTGACGACGTACGGAACGCCGATCGCGTCGAGATGGGCGAGTACTTCGTCGAAGTGCGCCCGCGCGCTGCCCGAGAGGTGATCGAGCATGAGCGGCGCGTCCGCGGTCATCTCGCGCACCTCGGGACGCTTGTCGTCGAGCACCCGCAGTGGGTTGATCTCGGCGCGGCGCCGGGTCTCGTCGTCGAGCGGGAGCGCGAACAGGAACTGCTGCAGCTGCTCCCGGTACTGCGGGCGGCAGGTCTCGTCGCCGAGGGAGGTGATCTCGAGGCGGAAACCGTCCAGGCCGAGTGACCGGAAGCCGGCGTCGGCGACCGCGATGACCTCCGCGTCGAGCGCCGGATCATCGATGCCGATCGCCTCGACGCCGACCTGCTGGAGCTGCCGGTAACGACCCGCCTGGGGACGCTCGTACCGGAAGAACGGTCCGGCATAGGACAGCTTCACGGGCAGCTGTCCGCGGTCGAGGCCGTGCTCGATCACCGCTCGCATCACACCCGCGGTGCCTTCGGGACGCAGCGTGACCGAACGCTCACCCCGGTCGGCGAAGGTGTACATCTCCTTGGTGACGACGTCGGTGGACTCACCGACACCCCGAGCGAACAGGCCGGTGTCCTCGAAGATGGGCAGTTCGATGTGCCCGTAGCCCGCCAGGCGCGCTGCGCGGGTCAAACCGTCCCGCACCGCCACGAATTCCGCGGACTGCGGGGGAACGTAATCGGGCACACCTTTCGGCGCCGAAAACGTGGAGGCCTTGCTCACTGGTACTGCCTTCTCTCGGTGTCTCTCGGATCTTCGCCGAACGGATCGCGCGAGATCGCGCGTCAGCGAGATTCTGCCAGGCCGGCGAGGAACGGATTGGAGGCGCGCTCCTGCCCGATCGTGCTCGACCCGCCGTGCCCCGGCAGGATGTTGGTGCTGTCGTCCAGCACGAGAAGCTTGCGCGCGATGGACTCGAGCAACTGCGCGTGATCGCCGCCCGGCAGATCGGTCCGTCCGACCGATCCCTGGAACAGGGTGTCGCCCGTGAGCGCGACGTTCAGTTCGGTCCCGTCCGGGGTGGTGGTGCGGGTGCGCAGGACGACCGATCCGCGCGTGTGCCCCGGGGTGTGGTCGACCACGAACGCAATCCCGGCATGCTCGATCTCGTCTCCGTCACCGAACTCCACGACCTGCTGCGGCTCGACGAACTCGACGCCGTCGAGGAAGGGCGCGAGACTCGAGCCCATGCCCTGCAGTGGATCGGTGAGCATCATGCGATCGTCGGGGTGGATGTACACCGGAATTCCGAATCGGTCGGCGACCGGCTGAGCGGACCACATGTGGTCGAGGTGCCCGTGCGTGAGCAGGACGGCCCGCGGTGTGAGATCGGATCCGGTGAGGAATTCCACGAGCGGCTCGGCGGCGTCCTGACCGGGGTCGACGACGACGCACTCCTTCGCATTTTCCTGGGCGAGGATGTAGCAGTTGGTCTGGAACATCCCGGCAGGGAATCCGGTCACGAGCACGAGCATCGCTCCTACGGGTGTAAGCCATCGCGGTCTCCTACAGACTATGCGCTGCGCCCTGCCCGCGGGTCCTCGGTCCCGGGTGGCAGACTCGTGTGGGCTTCGAAGTCGGTCGGACCCCACGGATCGTTCACGGGAGGACTACTGCAGTGCCGAGCAACGCACAACGCCGCCAAGCCGCGAAACGAAAACTCGAACGGCAACTCGAGCGCCGCGCCGAACGCGAGCGCAAGCGCCGCCGCACCACGATCGCACTGTCCGCGCTCGGAGTGATCGTGGTCGTCGGTGCAGGTGTCGCCTTGTGGGCGGTGAACCGGGGCGACGACACCGCGACCGAGGCCGCAGGCACCGAGGTCACCGAGAGCGAGTCCGATTACGCCGCACTCCCCGCAGGCCGCGCCGAGCCGTTGCCCGAGACGGTGAACTGCGCGTATCCCGCCGACGGGCGCGAAGCGTCGAAACCGGCCGAACCCCCGCGGACGGAAGGCATTCGCACCACCGGTGAGGGAAACACCGACATCAGCGTCAGTATGGAGACCAGCCAGGGCAACATCGGCCTGATCCTGCGCAACGACGATTCACCGTGCACCGTCAACAGTTTCCTGTCGCTCGCCTCCCAGGGCTACTTCGACGAGACCACCTGCCACCGGCTGACGACCTCTCCGTCGCTGCAGGTCCTCCAGTGCGGTGACCCCTCGGGTAGCGGGGCAGGCGGCCCCGGCTACCAGTTCGCCAACGAGTTTCCCACCGATCAGTTCGCTGCGGACGACCCCGCGGCGCAGGAACCGGCGACCTACCCGCGGGGCACCCTCGCCATGGCCAACGCCGGTCCGGACACCAACGGAAGCCAGTTCTTCCTCGTGTACGGCGATTCGGTGCTTCCGCCCCAGTACACCGTTTTCGGCACGATCGACGAGACGGGACTCGCCACCCTCGACAAGATCGCCGCGGCAGGTGTCGCGGGTGGAGCGACCGACGGTGCCCCCGCGCTCGAGACCACCCTCACATCGGTGAGGATGGACTGATGATCCGATTGCGCACCACCCTCGCGGCCGGCGTCGGCCTCGCCCTCCTCCTCACGGGGTGCTCCGACGACGCCTCCACCGACACCGCGGCGACCTCGTCGTCGGCGGCCTCGGCCGACAGCCGGCAGTCTCCGGCCTATACGGGCGAGTTGCCCGACCGTCCCACCGGCGGAGATCCCGTTTCGTGCGACTACTCGCCGTCCGGAGACGCCGCACGGGATGTGCGCGCTCCCGCCGCGGAGGACGTCGCCGCCACCGGCACCCTCCCCGCGCAGATCACCACCAGCGCCGGCGTCATCGGAGTCGATCTGGACCGGGCAGCCGCGCCCTGCGCCGTCAACAGCTTCGTCTCCCTCGCGGAGCAGGGTTATTTCGACGGCACACCCTGTCACCGCCTGGTGACCTCGCCCGGACTGCAGGTGCTGCAGTGCGGCGATCCGACGGGCACCGGGAGGGGCGGCCCGGGCTACGGTTTCGACACGGAGTACCCGGAGAACCTCTATTCGTCCGGTGACCCCCAGTTGCGACAGCCGGTGATCTATCCGCGCGGAACGGTGGCGATGGCGAACACGGGCCGGCCCGGCAGCAACGGCAGCCAGTTCTTCCTGGTGTACGAGGATTCCGAACTCTCCCCTGCCTACACGGTCTTCGGCACGATCGACGAGGCGGGGCTCACGGTGATCGAGGAGATCGCCGCCGAAGGTACCGATAACTCGAGTCGCGTCGGAGACGGTGCCCCCAATCGCTCGGTCGATATCGAGTCCGTGACCGTCGGGTCCTGATTCCCGGCGCTCGCGCACATCCACCCTGTACGACGTCCCGTCCCGGCCCCCGGGGGCGGGACGTCGTCGTTCGCACGATCCGCCGCGCGTTCGCGGGTGATCCAGAGGGTGATTGTCACCAGAACTGTTCCCGGCCCCTATGCGGCTGTGCTCGGTTCCGATAACTTCCGGTGCTGTGATCCACACCACCGAAGGTCGGCGCGCGCTTCGTCTCCGCATCGCCGCCCCGCTCTGCTTCGCAGTCGCCGCCGCACTTCTCGGCGGCTGCTCGGACGAGACACCTCCCGCGACCACGCCGGTCGCCGAGGTCGCTCAGCCGCGCTCCGCTCCCCCGCGTGATCTGTCCATCTACCGCGGACTTCCCGACGTGCCCGCTCCGCCGGGTCCGACCGTCGCATGCACCTATGCCGGTCAGGGTGGTGTGCTCCCGCCGTCCTCCGCCTCGACCGTGGGGATCGTCGAGCTCACTCTCGACACCTCGATCGGAGCGATTCCGCTGGTGCTCGATCGCACCCAGGCGCCGTGCACCGTCAACAGTTTCGTCGACCTCTCGAAGCGCGGCTTCTACAACGGAACGTCGTGCCATCGGCTCTCCACCGATCCCGGTGGTCAGCTCTACCAGTGCGGCGACCCCACCGGCACGGGAGCGGGCGGGCCCGGATACACCTTCGCCGACGAGTATCCGGTGCCGCAGTTCACGGCGGAGGCCGAGACGTCCTATCTGCCACCGGCGGTGCTCTATCCGCGCGGAACCGTCGCCATGGCCAACGCCGGGGTCGAGAACAGCAACGGCAGCCAGTTCTTCCTGCTGCTCGGAGACTCCCTGCTGCGCCCCGACTTCACGGCGTTCGGCCGCATCGACGATGCCGGGATGGCGGTGCTCGAGGCGGCTGCCGCGCACGGGCACGACGGATCGAGCCCGATCGGGGGCGGTGCGCCCACCACCCCCGTGGTGATCGGGAACGTCCGGTGAGGAGGTGACCCCTCAGGCAGCCGAGGTCACGCGGTACACGTCGTAGACGCCTTCCACGTTGCGGACGACGTTGAGGACGTGACCGAGATGCTTCGGGTCGCCCATCTCGAAAGTGAACCGGCTCACCGCGACCCGGTCACCGGTGGTCGTCACCGAGGCCGAGAGGATGTTGACCTTCTCGTCGGCAAGCGCCTTCGTCACGTCCGACAGTAGCCGATGCCGGTCGAGCGCTTCGATCTGGATCGCGACGAGGAACACCGAGGAGGGGGACGGCGCCCACTGCACCTCGATGATCCGCTCGGACTGCTCGCGCAGGGAGCCGGCATTCGTACAGTCGGTGCGGTGCACGCTCACCGCGCCGGTGCGGGTCACGAAACCCATGATCTCGTCGCCCGGAACGGGCGTGCAGCACTTCGCGAGCTTCGAGACGGTGCCCGGAGCACCCGGCACGAGCACACCGGAATCGCCGCTGTTCCTCGAACGGGTCGGGATCGTCGACGGGGTGGACCGCTCGGCCAGTTCCTCCTCGACACCGCCGACGCCTCCGAGCAGAGCGACGAGTCGTTGCACGACGTGATGGGCGGAGACGTGATGTTCCCCGACCGCGGTGTACAACGCCGAGACGTCGGTGTAGCGCAGTTCCTTGGCCACCGCGACCATCAGGTCGGCGTTCATCAGACGCTGGAGAGGAAGGCCTACACGGCGGACCTCCTTCGCGATGGCATCCTTACCCGACTCGAGGGCCTCCTCGCGGCGCTCCTTGGCGAACCACTGCCGGATCTTGGCCTTGGCGCGGGGCGAGACGACGAAGGACTGCCAGTCGCGGCTCGGGCCGGCGTTGGGGTCCTTGGAGGTGAACACCTCCACCACCTCGCCGTTCTCGAGCTTGCGTTCGAGCGCGACCAGTCGTCCGTTCACCCGTGCGCCGATGCACCGATGGCCGACCTCCGTGTGCACCGCATAGGCGAAGTCGACGGGGGTCGAGCCCGAAGGCAGCGTGACGACATCACCCTTCGGCGTGAAGACGAAGATCTCCTTGACCGCGAGGTCGTAGCGGAGGGATTCGAGGAACTCACCGGGATCGGCCGCTTCCCGCTGCCAGTCGAGCAGTTGCCGCATCCACGCCATGTCGTCGAGTTCGGCGACGTCGCCCGAATGGCGCCCCTTCGTCTCCTTGTAGCGCCAGTGCGCGGCGATACCGAACTCGGCGGTGCGGTGCATCTCGTGCGTGCGGATCTGCACCTCGAGAGGCTTGCCCTCGGGGCCGATGACGGTGGTGTGGAGCGACTGGTAGACCCCGTAACGAGGCTGCGCGATGTAGTCCTTGAAACGTCCGGCCATCGGCTGCCACAGCGAGTGCACGACGCCGACGGCGGCATAGCAGTCGCGGATCTCGTTGCACAGGATCCGCACTCCGACGAGGTCGTGGATGTCGTCGAAGTCGCGGCCCTTGACGATCATCTTCTGGTAGATCGACCAGTAGTGCTTGGGCCGTCCTTCGACGACCGCATCGATGCGCGACGCCGCGAGGGTCCGTCCGATCTCGTCCCGGACAGTGGCCAGGTAGGTGTCCCGGGAGGGGGCGCGCGTCGCGACGAGCCGGACGATCTCCTCGTACTTCTTCGGGTGGAGAATCGCGAACGCCAGGTCCTCGAGTTCCCACTTGACCGTCGCCATGCCGAGACGATGGGCCAGCGGAGCGATCACCTCGAGGGTCTCTCGTGCCTTCCGGGCCTGCTTCTCGGGTGGCAGGAAGCGCATGGTCCGCATGTTGTGGAGCCGGTCGGCGACCTTGATGACGAGCACCCGCGGGTCGCGCGCCATCGCGATGATCATCTTGCGGATGGTCTCGCCCTCGGCGGCCGACCCGAGCACCACCTTGTCGAGTTTGGTGACACCGTCGACCAGATGCGCGACCTCTTCACCGAATTCGGCGGTGAGCTGCTCGAGCGAGTAGCCGGTGTCCTCCACGGTGTCGTGCAGCAAGGCGGCGACGAGGGTCGTGGTGTCCATCCCCAGCTCGGCCAGGATGGTGGCGACCGCCAGCGGATGCGTGATGTAGGGGTCGCCGGACTTGCGCTTCTGACTCGCGTGGCGTTCCTCGGCCACGTCGTAGGCTCGCTGGAGCTGCGACAGGTCGGCCTTCGGATACAACTCCCGATGGATGGTGACCAGAGGCTCGAGCACCGGCTTGAGGCTGGTGCCGCGCTGACCGGTGATGCGACGCGCCAGGCGTGCGCGCACCCGCCTCGACGCGGAGGTCGACGCCGGGGTCGACGACGGATTCTGACCGGAGTTGTGGGACCGATCGAGATTCTGGGTCATGCCTCCACCTCCCGTCGCGGCTGCGAACCCGGCTCGTCACCGATGCGCATGTCCGGACCGTTCCGGCCCGGCGGATTCACCGGCACCTGAGGCAACTCTAACTCTCAGATCCGCACGAGCGACGTGAGCGGGTACTTCTGCAGCCGCGACCGTCCGCCCAGAGCTTCGATCTCGGTGACGACGGCGATTCCGATCACCTCGGCGCCGGCTCGTTCGAGCAGTTCGACGGTTGCCGAGAGCGTTCCGCCGGTCGCGAGAACATCGTCCACCACGAGCACTTTCCGGCCGCGCAGGGCCATCCAGTCGCCCGGGATCTCGATCGACGCGGTGCCGTATTCGAGACTGTATTCGCAGGTCTGTACGGGCGGCGGAAGCTTGCCGGCCTTCCGGACGGCGAGAACACCCACGCCGAGGCTGCGAGCGATACCACCTCCCAGGAGGAAACCCCGCGCATCGATCCCCGCGACGAGTTCGGCGTCGGGAGCCGCGGAGGCCAGCGCCTCGATGATCGCCGCGAAGGACGGACCGTCGGCGAACACCGGCGTCAGATCGGCGAACCGAACACCCGCGGCGGGGAAGTCGTCCACCCAGCGGGTGTGTTCGGTCACGGCGAGGGCAGCTTCCTCGACGAGCCGCGGTTCGCCGATTCGTTGAACGTTCATCCTCTGAGTATCCACCGATCCATGTTCCAGCCCGAACCCGCCAGGGTGGGGTTCGGCACCCCGGCGTACATTCCGTCCGCGAATCCGATGGTGCGCGGCTGCGCGAACAAGGGCAGGGTGGGCACCTCGTCCCACAAGATCCGCTCGGCCTCGGCTACCAGTCCCGCTACCGCAGCGTCCTCACGCGCGACGAGCAGTCCGTCGAGCAGCTCGTCCACCCGGCCGTTGCGGTAGCCACCGACATTGCTTCCCGCACCGGAGTGCAGAGCGCCTCGAGCGTTCTCCATTGCCGCCGTTCCCCCGGCCCCCGTCGCCCCGGCGGTGCCGACCAGGATCGCGTCGACCTCGCCCGTGCCCAGACGGGACGGGACGAAGGTGTCCGAACCGGCATCGACCACCTCGATCCCGGCTGCGCGGCAGGACTCCGCGATCAGGGCGACGGTGCGCGCACGCCGGTCGTCGGGAGCGAGGTAGCCGACCCGTACCTCCATCCGGTCCTGTCCGGATGCCTCCCGTTCGGTACGTGCCGCCTCGACATCGGCGGTCGCGTACCGCTCGGCCGCCCCGGCCGTCTGCGGGTACAGCGGCGAATCGGGTGCGAGCAAGCGCGACGAGATCGGTCCGGTGACTCCGCTCGACTCGTCGGCAGCGCCGAGCTCGTCGAACAGCTGTGCCCGCGGTACGCAGGAGGCGAGTGCACGCCGAGCCGCAGGATTCTCGAAGACTCCGCCGGTGGCGAGGACGAGCTGTTCGAGATTGCGCGACACCACGGTCTCCGTAGCGGCGCCATCACCGAGATCCAGGCCGTGTCCCAGCGAGCCGGCACCGACGTCGACGACGTGGATGCGACCGTCCCCGGCGGCTGTGGAGGCGTCGGTACCGCGAGGCCACACGACGATCCGGTCGGTGGCCGGTGCGTTCCCCCACCACCTTTCGTTCGCGACGAGTGTCAGACCGTCCTCGACGGTGTAGGACTCGATGCGGTACGGACCCGCCGAGGGAAAGAGCGCGGGATCGAACTCGCCCGGTGTCAGCGACCATCCGGTGTTCCAGAACTCCGCGATGCGGCGGACGGCCTCGGTGTCGTTCGCGTTGATCGCACCGACGAGATCGGACACGCCCGAGCGCTGCGCCGCCACGTGAGCGGGCATCAGCTCGGTGGCACCGAACAGCGACCGCCAGTCCGTGTCGTTCCGCCCGGGGCGGAACACGACGGTCGCCTCCTTCGACCCCGGTTGGCAGTCCACCCGCTCGATGTCGGCGTACGCGCCCCGGCGGGCTGCGTCGAAGAGAGGAACCTGCTCACCGGACTCGTCCGGGGCGGTGAACCGGCCACTCGATGCCGCCCAGGTCAGGACGAGGTCGTCGCACGACATGGGGACACCGTCCGAGTAGACCGAGTCCGGGGACAGCCGGTACTGCACGGCGAGTGTCTCACCCGGCACCGCCGTCGCCGTGCCGATGTCGGTATCCGCCACCACCCGGCCGGACGGGGCGACGTAACCGAAACCGGGCAGCACCCGGACGAGGGCCTGACGCGCCCCGGACGCGGCGCCGTCGACGGTGTTCGCGTTGTAGGTCGTCACCGCGTCGTCGATCGCGTACCCGATCGAGTGCAGGGGTTCTTCCTCGGTGCTCGCACATGCCACGGTCGACAGCGCAACCGCCGCGGCCACGACCCCACACGTGAGGATCGTGCCGCGGCGCCTGCGCGCCGGCCTTGTCGTCGAGGCGTTCCGCTGCGTCAGAGCCATATGTCAGGACCTTCTCTTGGCGCGCTTTCCGGTCGGTCGTGCCCCCGGCGCCGGACCCCGGCGGATCGCCGCCCGATCGGGCAGGACACCCGCGGCCTCGACCGGCCGAGCTTCCCGGCCCTCGCGTGCATCCGTGTCGGTGCCGCCGCGTGCCGCGCGGGAAGCGGCCTCCTCCCGCTTCGCGAGCACTTTGCGGGTGTGCTTCGCGACCGGGCCCCGCCACTCCTCGAGAGTGACGAGCAGTGGGGTCGCGAAGAAGATCGAGGAGAAAGCGCCCACGATGATGCCGACCAACTGGACGAGCGCAAGATCCTTGAGCGTTCCCACACCCAGCAGCCAGACGGCGACGACCATGAGCGCGAGCACCGGCAGCACGGAGATGATCGTGGTGTTGATCGAGCGCATGAGCGTCTGGTTGACAGCGAGATTCGCCTGCTCGGCGTAGGTGCGCCGGTGCAGGTGCAGAATGCCCCGGGTGTTCTCCTCGACCTTGTCGAAGACCACGACCGTGTCGTACAGCGAGAAACCGAGGATGGTGAGCAGACCGATCACCGTCGCAGGGGTGACCTCGAAGCCGACCAGCGAGTAGACGCCTGCGGTGACGATGATGTCGAAGAACAGTGCTGCGATCGCCGCGATCGCCATGTTCCGCTGGTACCGCACGGCGATGTAGATGCTGACGATCACGAGGAAGACCACGAGCGCGATCAGCGCCTTGTTCGTGATCTGGCTTCCCCAGGTCTCACTGACGTCCGCGACGCTGATCGCGTTGCGGGACGGTTCGCCGTCGGCTCCGGTGGGCTGGAACTCCTCGAACAATGCGGTCTGGACCGCGTCGACCTGCCCCTGATCCAGGGTTTCCGAGCGGATCTGGACCGTGGCGCCGTCGCCGGCGCCGACGGTCTGCACCGCTTCGGGCTCGAAGCCGACGGTGTCGCTGAAGACCGTCTCGACCTCGTCGACGGTGACACCGGCGACGACCGGCATCTGGATGCGGGTGCCACCCTCGAAGTCGATACCCCAGCTGAATCCCCGGAGCAGCATGCTGAGCAGTGCGATCAGCACGATCACCCCGGTGACGATGTACCACCGCTTGCGCCGGCCGACGATCTCGAACGCCCCGGTTCCGGTGTAGAGGCCGGACAGTCTCCCGTGCCGGGGTGCGGCCGGTGCCGCCGTCGTGGTCGTGTCGCTCATCGTCACGCCTCCTTCGCAGCTGTCGCAGCAGCGAGACGCCGCTCGTCCGCCACATGCTGGATTGCGGCCAGACCGTTCACGTTCGGCTTGGACCAGAACTTCGACTTCGAGGCCAGGAACACGAGGGGCCAGGTCACGAGGAAGACGACGACGACGTCGAGAATCGTGGTCAGGCCCAGGGTGAACGCGAAGCCACGGACCTGGCCGACCGCGAGGACGTAGAGCACCGCGGCAGCGATGAAGCTGACCGCGTTACCGGAGAGGATCGTCCGGCGGGCACGTGCCCAGCCACGCGGCACCGCGGAGCGGAAACTCCGTCCCTCCCGGATCTCGTCCTTGATGCGCTCGAAGAACACCACGAACGAGTCGGCGGTCATGCCGATACCGATGATGAGACCGGCGACGCCGGCCAGATCGAGGGTGAACCCGATGTATCGGCCGAGCAGCACCATCACCGCGTAGACGGCCAGTCCCGACAATACGAGCGACAACGCGGTCAGTATGCCGAGCATCCGGTAGTACACCAGGCAGAACAGCAGGACCAGGACCAGACCGACGGCGCCGGCGATCAGGCCGGCTTCGAGAGAGGCCAGGCCCAGCGTCGCGGACACGGTCTCGGCTTCGGACGCCACGAACGACAAGGGCAGCGAGCCGTACTTGAGGGTGTTCGCAAGTTCGGCGGCCTGGGTGTTCGTGAACTGTCCGGTGATCGAGGTGGCGCTACCGGCCGGGGTCGCCCCCTGGATGACGGGCGCGCTCACGACCTTCGAATCGAGCACGAAGGCCGCCTGCTGGCCGATGTTCGCGGCGGTGTACTGCGCCCACGTGTTGCTGCCCTCGGTGTCGAACGTCAGGCTGACCTCGTAGCGCGACTGCTGCTGATTGAAACCGGAGGTGGCGTCCTCGATCTGCTGACCGTCGATGATGCTCGGCCCGAGGAGGTAGATCGCCGTGCCGTCCGTCGAGCACGCGACCAGTGGAAGTGCCGGGTCGTCGTTACCCGCGAGCGGATCCGCCGCGGAGCAGTCGAGGGCGAGCGCCGCGGCCTGCTGGACGGCGGGATCTTCACTCTGGCGGCTCGCCTTGGCCGCCGCGATGTCCGCGGCCGCCTGCTCCTGCGGAGTGAGGGACACATCGTTCTCGGGTGCCGGGCTCTGCGGCTCCTCGGTAGTGGGCTCTGCGGGTGCCTCGGTGGTCTCTGCAGGTGCCGGAACCTCGTCGCCCGGCGTGGTGGGGTCCTGCGCCGGGAACGGACGTCCCTGCGGTTCGGGAGCGTCCGCCGGTGGGGCCGTCTCGGCCGGAGCGGGCTCCGCAGGTGCAGTTTCGGCGGGCGCGGGTTCCGTCGGCAGACCGGCGTCGGGTGCACCGGCGCCGGACTGTTCCGCGAGATCCTCGGCGGTGAGGGAGGCGTCGATCGGCCCGCCGATCACCGGCCGGATGTACAGCCGGGCCGTCTGGCCCAGCGTCCTGGCCTGAGCACTGTCCTCACCCGGCACCGTGATCACGAGGTTGTCGCCGTCGATGATCACCTCCGAACCCGAGACGCCGAGACCGTTGACGCGGGTCTCGATGATCTGCTGGGCCTGGCGGAGGCTGTCCGGACTCGGGCTCGCCCCGTCGGGGGTACGCGCGGTGAGGGTGACGCGGGTGCCGCCCTGCAGATCGATGCCCAGTTTCGGGGTGGGCGACTTGTCCCCGGTGAAGAAGACCAGTGCATACAACGCGGCGAGTATCACCCCGAACAGGGCGAGCGCGCGCACGGGATGCACCGATCCGTTGGAAGGTGCCACGGTCTGTCAGTCTCCTCGATGCGAGTGAGTGGTGGTCGGTTGCAGTCGCGCGGCACCCGGTTCCGGCCCGGGAAGGTCCGGTTCCGAAACCGTGAGCGGCGGATCGACTGTCAGTACTCGGTCGGACGTCCCTCCGGCGGGGTCGCATCGTCGTCCTTACGCAGCAGATCCGGCTGCTGCGGGGCCACCGGCTCGACGCGTTCCCGGATCACCAGCCGCGACCAGGTGGTCACGACACCGGGAGCGATCTCGAGGTCGACGGTGTCGTCGGCGAGGGCGGCAACCGTGGCGTGCAGGCCCGCGGTGGTCATCACGCGGTCGCCGATGCGCAGGGAGTCCTGCAGCTCCGAGACCTTCTGCATCTCCTTCTTCTGACGCCGCACGCCGAGGAAGGTCGGGATGAGCAGGGCCAGGATCAGGAGAGGGAAGAGCAGTTCCATCGTTGAAGTCAGTCCTCGGTCGTCATCTGTAGGTCGCGGTGACGCTAGCGGCACCGGCGCGTCGTAGTGACGTACACGACACCACGACATCGGGATCGGTCTCCACGGACCGACGCAATAGACCAGTGTGCCATTCGCGGGCCGCGCGTCCTACCGCCCCGCGTTCGGACCGTCCGGGCCGGACCCCTCGCTACCGTCCGGGCCGGACCCCTCGCCGCCCTCGTCGAAGAGTTCGAGCTGCGGTTCACGCGCCCGCACCTCGATACCGCCCGAGGCAGCCTCCGGCGGAGGCGTGAGCCCGAGCTGAAGCCAGGCGGCCTGCGTGGCGACACGTCCCCGCGGCGTCCGGGCGATCATGCCCGCACGGACGAGGAAGGGCTCGCACACCTCTTCGACGGTGGCGGGTTCCTCCCCCACCGCCACGGCCAGGGTCGAGACACCGACCGGTCCCCCACCGAAACTGCGCACGAGTGCACCAAGGACGGCGCGGTCGAGGCGATCGAGTCCGATCGGGTCGACGTCGTACACCTCGAGTGCGGCCTGCGCGACGGGTCGGGTCACGATGCCGTCCGCACGGACGTCAGCGTAATCGCGAACCCGTCGCAACAACCGGTTGGCGATGCGCGGAGTGCCGCGAGAGCGTCCCGCGATCTCCGCTGCGGCGTCGTCGCGCAGGTCGATACCGAGGATGGACGCGGATCGCTGCAGGATCCGCTGCAGTTCCGGCGGATCGTAGAAGTCCATGTGCGCCGTGAAGCCGAACCGGTCGCGCAGGGGGCCGGTGAGGGCACCGGAACGGGTGGTCGCGCCGACGAGCGTGAAAGGTGCGACCTCGAGCGGAATCGACGTGGCACCCGGTCCCTTGCCCACCACGACGTCGACCCGGAAGTCCTCCATCGCGAGATACAGCATCTCTTCGGCCGGCCGGGCGATCCGGTGGATCTCGTCGATGAACAACACGTCGCCCTCGGTCAGATTGGACAGCATCGCGGCGAGGTCGCCGGCGCGCTCGAGCGCGGGCCCCGAGGTCAGCCTCAGCGATGTTCCGAGTTCGGCGGCGATGATCATCGCCATCGAGGTCTTGCCCAGCCCGGGAGGCCCGGACAACAGGATGTGATCGGGGGTCCCACCGCGAAACTTCGCTCCCCGCAGAACGAGCTGCAGTTGTTCACGGACGCGGGGCTGCCCGATGAAATCGTCGAGATTCGTCGGCCGCAGGCTCGTCTCGATCTCGCTGTCGGAAGGGATGTGCTCGGCCGTCACCGGCGACTGCTCGCGGTCGGTCGCACCGGACCGCTCGCGGTCGGCCGCATCGGACCACTCGCGGTCGGTCGCACCGGACCGCTCGCGGTCGCGCGCCGCCGCGTCGAACTCGCGGTACTCGTCGGTCACCGCGCCCTACCCAGCAGCTTCAGAGCGGACCGCAGCGCGGTGGAGACATCGGCGGCCGGATCCTCGGTGAGGACGGTATCGGCGGCAGGCTCTGCCTGACGCGGGGTGAACCCGAGACCCACCAGCGCCTCCACGATCTGATCGCGCAGCGGTGAACCCGCGGCCGCGACGGGAGCCGACCCGGTCGCGCCGAACGCCGCGACCTTGTCGCGCAGTTCGACGATCATGCGTTCGGCGCCGCGTTTGCCGATGCCCGGCACGCGGGTGAGGGCTGCGGTGTTGCCGTCCGCCAGAGCCGCACGCAGGGCGTCGGGTTCGAGCACGGCGAGCGTCGCCATGGCGAGCCGGGGACCGACCCCGCTGACCGTCTGCAGCAACCCGAACAGCTCGCGTGCCTCCGAGTCGGCGAAGCCGTAGAGCGTCATGGAGTCCTCGCGGACGATCATCGAGGTGGCGAGGCGCGCCTGTTCTCCACGCCGGAGCGCCGCGAGCGTCGCGGGCGTGGCATTGATCCGATAGCCGATCCCACCCGCCTCGATCACCACGTGGTCGAGGGCTATGTCGAGAACCTCGCCGTGTACCGAGGCGATCACCGGCTACCTGCCTTCCGTGCGGCCGACTGTTCGCGCAGCCGCTCCTCGTAGCGTTTCTTCTGCTGGGCGGCCGCAGCTTCGGCGGCCGCGAGTCTGGCGAGCAGCGGAGCGCGCCAGCAGTGTGCGACGGCCAACGCGAGTGCGTCGGCGGCATCGGCGGGCTTCGGCGCGGAATCGAGCTTGAGGATGCGGGTGATCATCGTGGTCACCTGCTTCTTGTCGGCCGTGCCGCTGCCGGTGACCGCCGCCTTCACCTCGCTCGGTGTGTGGAACATGACCGGGATCGCGCGGCGTGCCGCGGCCAGGGCGACGACGCCACCGGCCTGCGCGGTGCTCATCGCACTACGCACGTTGTGCTGGGAGAACACGCGCTCGATCGCGACGACGTCGGGCTTGTAGCGGTCCATCCATTCCTCGACGGAGTCGGACACCTTCAGCAACCGGTGCTGCAAATCGAGGTCGGGTGAGGTGCGGATGACACCGACGGCGACGGGGATCACGTCGCGTCCGCGTCCGGTGTCGACCATTCCGAGGCCGCAGCGGGTCAGACCGGGGTCGACACCCATCACGCGCACCCGACTCACCTCTCGACACCCGAATACGGCCGGTTCCGACGCCTCTCGACGAATCCCGACCCGCTCCGCACGATTGCGAACGCCTGTTCGAGAGCATAGCGGCCGGGGTCGGGTGCCGGGAGACCGACACGCGACCCCGGCCGCTGCGGACGAGTGCGACGCGAGCGTCGCTCAGGCGTCGAGTTCTGCGAGCACGTCGTCGGAGATGTCGACGTTCGTGTAGACGTTCTGCACGTCGTCGCAATCCTCGAGCGCGTCGACCAGTTTCATGACCTTGCGCGCGCCCTCGGCGTCGACGGGCACCTCGACCGAGGCCCGGAAATCCGGATCGGCGGAGTCGTAGTCGATGCCGGCGTCGACGAGAGCCGTACGCACGGCGATCAGGTCGCTCGCCTCGGAGACGATCTCGAAGGAATCGCCGAGATCGTTGATCTCCTCGGCGCCGGCTTCGAGGACGACCTCGAGGATCTCGTCCTCGCTCCGGCCGTTCTTCTCGAGCACCACCACACCCTTGCGGGTGAACAGGTAGGCGACCGATCCGGGATCGGCCATGTTGCCCCCGTTGCGGGTCATGGCGGTCCGGACCTCACCGGCGGCGCGGTTGCGATTGTCGGTCAGGCACTCGATGAGCAGTGCGACACCGTTGGGGCCGTAGCCCTCGTAGGTGATGTTCTGCCAGTCGGCGCCGCCGGCTTCCTCACCGGCACCACGCTTGCGCGCACGCTCGATGTTGTCGTTCGGAACCGAGCTCTTCTTCGCCTTCTGGATGGCGTCGAACAGGGTCGGGTTACCCGCCGGGTCGCCACCGCCGGTCCGGGCCGCCACCTCGATGTTCTTGATGAGCTTCGCGAACATCTTGCCGCGCTTGGCGTCGATGACCGCCTTCTTGTGCTTGGTGGTGGCCCATTTGGAGTGGCCGCTCATTCGCTTCGAGCCCCTTCCGGCGAAGTGTGGTCGGCGTCAACCGACAGGTCGGAGAGTCGATTCTACCCGTCGCGGCTGTGTGCTACCGCACGGCCGGCGGGGACCCGGGGCCGAGACCGTCCGGCCGTCGAGCGCACGGTCTCCACGAACAGCCGGTGTACACGGTCGTCGCCCGTGATCTCGGGGTGGAAGGAGGTCGCGATCACGGCGCCCTGGCGCACCGCTACCGCGCGACCCGCCGCCGGTCCGTCGGGCACCCTGGCGAGGACCTCGACGTCGGGCCCGGTGGTCTCCACCCAGGGCGCGCGGATGAACACGGCGCGGACCGGACCACCGTCGAGTCCGGCCATGGGCAGATCGGTCTCGAACGAGTCGACCTGCCTGCCGAAGGCGTTGCGCCGCACGACGATATCCAGCGCGCCGAGGTGCTCGGCGTCAGCGGTCGTGTCGAGGACACGGGAGGCGAGGAGGATCATCCCGGCGCACGATCCGTAGGCGGGAAGCCCCTCCTCCAACCGCGTCCTCAGCGGGTCGAGCAGATCGAAGACCCGAAGCAGACGGCCGACGGTGGTGGACTCGCCGCCCGGCAGGACGATGCCGTCCACCTCGTCGAGTTCGCGTTCGCGGCGGACGGCGATCGTCCGTGCGCCCGCGGCCTCGAGTGCGGCGCGGTGTTCGCGCACGTCGCCCTGCAGTGCCAGAACACCGATCACGGGTGAAGAATTCGTCACGCTCGCCTGCCTGTCCGTTCGGGGTCGCCGGTGCGCAGGATGCCGCGACGGACCGTCGCGATCAGGAATCGCGCAGATAACGCGTGAGACCTTCCTGCACCACCGCGGCGACCATGTTGCCGTTGCGGTCGAAGATCCGCCCCTGGGTGAGTGCCCGCCCCAGCCCGGCGGAGGGCGACGTCTGGTCGTAGAGCAGCCAGTCGTCGGCACGGAACGGTCGCAGGAACCACATCGCGTGGTCCAGCGAGGCACCCTGAGTCCGCTCGTCGTGGTGACCGACGCTCGCCGAGCCGAGCAAGGTCATGTCGCTCATGTACGCGAGCGTGCAGACGTGGAAGACCGGGTCGGCGGGCAGTGCCTCGCGCGAACGGAACCACACCTGTTGCTGCGCCGCCATGCGACGGGAGGCATCCATCAGATCGCGAGGGACGAACCGGAAATCCCATTCGGCCCATTCCCGTTTGGCCCACGACAGGGTGGCGTCGTCGATCACGCTCTCGGGATCCGGGAGAGATTCCGGATCCGGCACCCGGGGCATCGTGTCCTGGTGTTCGATGCCCTCGTCGCGCACATGGAAGGAGGCCGACATGGTGAAGATCGGCTTGCCGTCCTGGACGGCGGTCACGCGCCGGGTGCAGAAGGAGCGCCCGTCGCGGATCCGGTCGACGAGGTAGACGATCTGCATCGTGGGGTTTCCCGGGCGCAGGAAGTAGCCGTGCAGCGAGTGCACACCGAAGGCGGGGTCGACGGTCCGCACGGCCGAGACGAGCGCCTGCGCCGCAACCTGACCGCCGAACGTCCGAGGTAGCAGCGTCTCGGTCGCTATGCCTCGGAAGATGTCGTTCTCGATCTGTTCGAGCGCCAGGATCTGCTCGATCTTCGCCATGGGAACTCCTTCTGTGCACCGTACGGAAGAAGGCTAGCCGCCCGGACGAGCAGTGCACGCTCGGTCCCCGTCGAGTCGTGGGAGGACGGGGATCGCTATCACGTAGCGAATGTGACACTCTCTGGAGAACGGAGGGGGCACGATGCGACAACTCATCGACGTGGTGAGCAGGAATCATGTGACGATCACCGGCAACCGCGAGGGTCCGGCGCTGGTCCTCGCCCACGGATTCGGTTGTGATCAGCACCTGTGGCACCTCGTCGCGCCGCTTCTCGAACCGGAGTTCACGATCGTCCGGTTCGACCATGTCGGCTCGGGGCGTTCGGACCCGAGAGCGTGGGATCCCGAGCGGTATTCGCGTATGGAGAGTTACGCCGAGGATGTCGTCGACGTATGCCGGGGGCTGGACCTCGGTCCGGTCGTCTTCGTGGGTCATTCGGTCAGCGCGACGATCGGCGCCCTTGCTTCCGCCGCAGCCCCGGATGCCTTCTCCGCGCTCGTCCTGCTCGTGCCGTCCCCGTGCTTCGTCGACGATCCCGCGACCGGCTATCGGGGCGGCTTCAGTGCCGCGGACATCGACGAACTGCTCGAATCCCTCGAAGCGAACTATCTGGGCTGGACCGGGGCCATGGCCCCGGTCATCATGGGCAATCCGGACCGTCCCGAACTCGGCGACGAGCTCACCGAGATCTTCTGCCGGACGGACCCCGAAGTGGCCCGGATCTTCGCCCGGGTTACCTTCCTGTCGGACAACCGCGCCGATCTGGCCGCCGTTCCGGTACCCAGCCTCGTCGTCCAGTGCGCGCACGATGCGATCGCTCCTCGGGAGGTAGGTGCGTTCGTTCACGAGCAGATCCCCGGCAGCGAACTGGTGACCCTGAACGCGACGGGCCACTGCCCCCAGCTCAGCGCACCGGACGAAACCGCTGCCGCGATCGCGGCGTTCGCACGAAGGATCGGGTGACGACGACGGATCGACCCCTCGACTCCTGGCCCGAGCACGGCGACACGCTCTACGAGAACGCGCCGTGCGGTTTCCTGACGACACTTCCCGACGGCCGGATCGTCGATGTCAACCGGACACTGCTGCACTGGCTCGGATACACGAGGGAGGAAGTCGTCGGCGAGCGGTACTTCTCGGATCTGCTCACCGTGGGCGGACGTCTCTACCACGAGACCCACTACGCTCCGATCCTCCTTCTGAAGCGTGAGATCAACGGAATAGCACTGGAACTCGCGCGCAGCGATCGGACCCGCCTGCCGGTCCTGATCGCCTCGACGGTGGAGTCCGATCCGGAGGGCCGGCCGCTGCTCGTCCGCACCATGTTGTTCGACGCGCGTGAGCGGCGGTCCTACGAGACGGAGTTGCTGCGCGCCCGGAGGGAGGCCGAACGCGAACGCGAACGACTCCGGCGGATAAACGCCACACTGCAAGCGACGCTTCTTCCCCCGGCCCTGCCCCGGGTGCCCGGCCTCGAGGTCGACGCCTACTACCACATCGCGTCGACCGACGAGGTCGGTGGCGATTTCTACGACCTGTTCCCGGCGCGGGCCGGAACCTGGGGACTGTTCCTCGGCGACGTATGCGGCAAGGGCGCCCGCGCCGCGGCCGTGACCTCTCTCGTCCGGTATACCCTGCGCGCCGCGGCGATCTACGATCCCGATCCTGCCGCCGTGCTCACGACGCTCAACACCGCTCTGCTCGACGAGAGCAACAGCGACGCGCGAGCACCCTTCTGCACGCTCGTCTTCGGTACGGTCACACCCGACCTCGCCTCCGGGAACGTCGAGGTCCGCTTCGCGTCGGGTGGGCATCCTCCACCGATCCTCGTGCGCTCCGACGGCAGCACCGGCTACCTCCCCACCGTCGGAGGGCAACTGATCGGGATGCTGCGTGCCCCGCGACTCGCCGAGCACACCGTCGTCCTCGCTCCCGGCGACACGCTGCTGCTGTACACCGACGGTGTGACCGAGGCTGTCGTCTCCGGCGACGAACACGAACGGTTCGGCGAAGAGCGACTGCTCGAGCACCTGCGCACCGCGAGCCCGACGAGCCCCGGCGAGGCGGTCGGTGCCGTGCGGGCGGTGCTCGATGCCCTCGGTTCGGGTGTGCAGGACGATGTCGCCCTGCTCGCTCTCCGCGCGCCCGGCTGAGTCGCTCACCAGCCGCGTTCGGCGAGGCGGTGGGGCTGCGGGATCTCGTCGACGTTGATGCCCACCATCGCTTCGCCGAGGCCGCGGGAGATCTTGGCGAGCACGTCCGGATCGTCGTGGAAGGTGGTCGCCTTGACGATGGCGGCCGCACGCCGGGCCGGATCGCCCGACTTGAAGATGCCCGAGCCGACGAACACACCCTCGGCGCCCAGCTGCATCATCATCGCGGCATCGGCAGGGGTGGCGATGCCGCCGGCAGTGAAGAGGGTGACGGGCAGCTTACCGGCGCGGGCGACCTCGACGACGAGATCGTAGGGCGCCTGCAATTCCTTCGCCGCGACGTACAGTTCGTCCTCCGGCAGGGAGGTCAGCCGGCGGATCTGCTGACGGATCCGGCGCATGTGGGTGGTGGCGTTGGAGACGTCACCGGTCCCGGCTTCGCCCTTGGAGCGGATCATCGCAGCGCCTTCGTTGATGCGGCGCAGCGCTTCACCGAGATCCGTCGCGCCGCACACGAAGGGCACCGTGAACGAGAACTTGTCGATGTGGTTCTCGTAGTCGGCGGGAGTGAGCACTTCGGATTCGTCGATGTAGTCGACGCCGAGGGACTGCAGGATCTGAGCCTCCACGAAGTGGCCGATCCGCGCCTTGGCCATGACGGGAATGGAGACAGCCTCGATGATGCCCTCGATCATGTCGGGATCGCTCATGCGCGAGACTCCGCCCTGGGCACGGATGTCGGCAGGCACCCGCTCGAGAGCCATGACGGCAACCGCTCCGGCGTCTTCCGCGATCTTGGCCTGGTCGGGGGTGACCACGTCCATGATGACGCCGCCCTTGAGCATTTCGGCCATGCCGCGCTTGACGCGGGCGGTACCGGTGGTGGGGGCGGGGACGGGACTGCTCATGGTGCTGTTCCTCCGGGGCGACGATTCGACGGAATACCGGGGCACAGGAGTACCGCGGCGCGCCCAGCATAGGAAGCACGAAACAGCCAGTTCCATATCCAGTTGAGAACCACTGGACTGCTTCGATCGAACAGTCACACACCATTCGTACAAGGACATGCGAGTTCGATGCCGGAAACGGGCCGACCACCGGTCCAGTTTCCACGAACTGGACTGCACATTATCGGTGGGCCACTCGCGTATTCAGTGGATCGGGCGCATCTCCGGTTCGCGACGTCCGGCCGCGATCTGCTTCGCCTCGTCCAGCAGGTCGGCGAGATCCTGGGGGAAGACCGCTTCGCCGGTCCGCACGAGCGTCGCCACGTCCTCCGCATCGAACCAACGATGCTCGAGGTTCATGTTCCGTTCGAGCTCGGTGAAGCCGTTCGCGCCGGGCTCGAACGACGGGACCTGCACCGTGAAGAACAACTCCTCGGAATGGAGGACCTCACCGTTGAACGGGAACACCGCGACGCGACGCCAGATCGGGCCGCACAGACGATCCGGCTCGATCTGCAGGCCTGTCTCCTCTGCCATCTCCCGGACCGCGGCGACCGCGAGGTCCTCCCCTGGTTCGACCGCGCCACCGACCGTGAACCAGAAACGGTTGTCGGGTGCGGCAGGGTCGTGCCCGCGGAGCAACAGGACGCGGCCGAGCTCGTCGAGAAGCACCACCCGCGCCGAGGTCCGTAATCGGTCCGGTACGGGTGCGGTGCGGCTCGCCGGCACGGGGACGGCCGTCGCGCCCGCCGTGGCGACCGCATCCGCACGTTCGGCGATCTCGAAATAGGTCGGCAGGGGCGCCGTTCCACCGAGATGCAGCCACCGCACAGGACGACGGGTGCGCAGCGCCAGCGTGTCGCGGACCGCGTCGTTGTGGAATCGCCTGGCGATGAGCACACGCGCTTCCGCGTCGGCGAGCTCGGCGACGAGCTGCGAGCGCAACCGCCCGGCGTCGAGTCGCGCGAGCGCGGCCGACAGCGCGTTCTCGGCCGCCTCACGACGACTGCGGTCCGCCCGCTCGGCGGCATCGGCGAGCAGTGCCAGGCTCCGGCCCTCCGAGACCGGGATCGACGCTGCGATACTGCGCACGACCACCGCCCGGCGGGCCAGCGCAGCATCGAGAGCCTGCCAGGACAGATCGGAGCGCACGTGCAACCTGTCGAGACGGTTCGCCGTGGAGTACGCCCACGCCCCCACCGCGACGACCACCGCGGCCACCAGGGACAGAACCAGGATCGTGGCGGCGCTGAGGGTCACGACCGGACCTCGCGCACCGGACCGGCCCCGACGGTGACGGTCTCGTAGACCCGCAGGATCTGCTCCGCGACGACGGGCCAGTCGTACGCCTCCACGACGGCCGAACCGGTCTCCACCAGGGCACGTCGACGATCCTCGTCGTCGAGGACTCCGAGGATGCCCTGCGCAAGGGCATCGGCGTCACCGACAGGGACGAGAACACCGGCCTGCCCGTCGCGCAGCACACGACGGAAGGCGTCGAGCTGGGAGGCGACGACCGCAGTGCCGGAGGCCATGGCTTCGACGAGCACGATGCCGAAACTCTCACCCCCGAGATTCGGAGCGCAGTACACGTCGGCACTGCGCATCGCCGATGCCTTCTCGTCGTCGTCGACCTGCCCGAGAAAGCGGAGATTGCCGGCGTGTGATCCGGCTTCGCGGCGCAAGCGATCCTCGTCGCCGCGTCCCACCACGAGGATCTCGATGTCGGGATACTGCGCGACCAGGGCGGGCAGGGCGCCGAGCAGCACCTCCATACCCTTGCGCGGCTCGTCGTACCGGCCGAGGAAGAGCACCGTACGGCCCGGGCGCGGATAGCCGGGCAGCAGGGAGGCGTGCCGGAAGAACGGCACGTCCACCCCGTTCGGGATCTCGACCGCATCGGCTCCGAGGGAGGTCACCTGCCAGCGCCGGGCCAGTTCGGACACCGCGATCCGGCCGCTGATCTTCTCGAGATAGGGCTGCAGGACACCTTGGAACGTGCTGAGCACCAGAGATTTCGTCGTCGAGGTGTGAAAGGTGGCCACGATCGGGCCTTCGGCGACCTTCAACGCGAGCATCGACAGGCTCGGCGCATTCGGTTCGTGGATGTGCAGGACGTCGAAGTCGTTGTCGTTGATCCAGCGGCGGACACGGGAATAGGACACCGGGCCGAAACTCAGCCGGGCCACCGACCCGTTGTACGGGATCGCGACCGCGCGACCGGCGGACACCACGAAGTCGGGCAGGCAGGTGCTCTCCGAGGCCGGCGCGATCACGCTCACCTCGTGCCCACGCGCGATGAGAACCTCCGCGAGGTCCACCACGTGGGCCTGCACTCCCCCGGGAACGTCGAAGGAATACGGGCACACCATCCCGATCCGCACCTACGCCTCCATCCGGGCTCGGCGAGTCTCCGACAGATCGTCGAGCCACAGAGGCTGCAGCATATGCCAGTCCGCAGGATGGGCTGCGATATCGGCCGCGAACCGGTCGGCGAGTTCCTGGGTGGCGCGGTCGATCCCGACGCTCACGTCGATCTCCGGATGGACCCGGAAGCCCCACCCGTTCTCCGTGAACCAGCAGTGCACCGGCAGCAGCGCGGCGCCGGTCTCGATCGCGAGCTTCGCAGGACCGGCGGGCATCCTGGTGGGCTCCCCGAAGAACGTCACGGGAACGCCCTTGCGCGCGAGATCGCGCTCACCGAGCAGGCAGACGATCTTGTTGTCGCGCAACCGGGCCGCCAGTTCCCGGAACGGAGGTGACTCACCCCCGTTCGCCGGGAAGATCTCGAAGCCGAGCCCTTCGCGATACTCGACGAACCGCCGGTAGAGGGACTCCGGTCGCAATCGTTCCGCCACCGTCGTCAGCCCGCCGTAGAAGCGGACACACCACACTCCGGCGAGGTCCCAGTTGCCGCTGTGCGGCAACGCGAGGACGACACCCCGCCCCTCTGCCAGGGCCCGATCGATGTGCTCTCGGCCTTCCACCGCCGAATCCACCGACTTGGCCGCCGCGTCGAGATCCATCGAGGGCAGCCGGAACGCCTCACGCCAGTAGCGGGCGTACGACCGGAGTGCGTCCCGGATCAGTTCGTCGGGCACGTCGTCCGCCGGTACCCCGAGGACACGCCCGAGATTGCGTCGCAACTGCTGCGGTCCGTGTCCGCGTCGTGCGGCGATGTCGGCTCCCGCGTCGAACAGACGGCAGGCCAGGCCCTCGGGCAGCGCCCGCACGAGCCGCCAGCCCGCGGCGTAACCCAGATCGGTGGCACGCTCGGCGACGCTCATCGCTCTCCCCCGTCCTCGTCCGCGGCGGTGTCCGTGCCGCCGGAGGGCGCGAGGGGCAGCAGATCCCGCGCGCCGGCGGAGTTCCGGACCGCGAGCACCCGCTGGAAGACCGTGATCACCGAACCGACCGCGAGCAACCACATCGCGATGTGGATCGCCCAGTCGAGTCCGAGACCCGTCAGACCGGCGCCCACCAGGACGATGACCAGGCGGTCGGGTCGTTCGATCAGGCCACCATCGGCGGACAGTCCGCTTGCCTCGGCACGTGCCTTCGCATACGAGATGACCTGCGACGACACAAGACAGATCAGCGTGGCGACGAGAAGAGGCCGGCTCTGTTCGCCGTAGACCGCCCACCAGGCCAGTCCGGCGAAGATCGCGCCGTCGGCCACCCGGTCGCAGGTCGCGTCCAGGACGGCCCCGAATCGGGTCCCTCCGCCACGAGCACGCGCCATCGCGCCGTCGAGCATGTCGAACATCACGAACAGCCAGATGACGAGGGTTCCCCAGAACAGCTGACCCATCGGGTAGAAGGTCAGAGCGGCAGCGATCGTGGCGACCGTGCCGATGAGCGTGACCGCATCCGGGGTCAGCCCGGTTCGGATCAGGGCCTTGCCGAGCGGTGCGGTGGCCTTCGACACCGATGCACGCCCGAAGAAGCTCAGCATCCTGCGACCCCTGTCTTCACGTCCGACCGTTCTGTCCGGAACCTGATCGTGCCATGCGGCATGCCGAAGTTGCGCAGGTGGTGCACGGAGTCCTCGGAATCGAACGAATCGTACGCGCGTCGCGATCTCGCCGGCCTACGGAGCGTTCTCACTCGTCCCATGCCGAGGCCAGCAGTGCGCGGGTGTCCCGCAGCAGCTGCACCATGACCTTCGAACCACCGAGAACAGTGATGAAATTGGCGTCGCCGCCCCAACGCGGCACGACGTGCAGGTGGAGATGCTCCGACAGCGAGCCACCCGCCGCAGCGCCGAGATTGAGCCCCACGTTGAAACCGTGCGGGCGCGAGACCCGCTTGATCACCCGCAGCGCACGCTGGGCGAACTCCATGAGCTCGGAGCTCTCCTCAGGCGTGAGATCCTCGAGATTCGCCACTCGCCGATAGGGCACGATCATCAGGTGGCCGGGGTTGTACGGGTACAGATTCAGCACCGCGTACACGAGTTCGCCACGGGCGACGACGAGACCTTCCTCGTCGGACATCTTCGGGATGTCGGTGAACGGTTCGTACGGCTCGTCGCGACCCCGCGGGGACTCGGTGATGTACGACATCCGGTGGGGTGACCACAGGCGCTGCAGGTGATCGGACTCGCCCACGCCCCGGTCGACCATCGACGCGGGATTGTCGTCGGTCGCAGGGATGTCGGCGGGGCCCGGAGTGCGCTCACCCGTCACGACAGGTCGCCTTCCCCGCCGGCCTCGACCAGTTCGGCGGTGGGCGATGCGTTCTCGCGCCGGCTCACCCAGTCGGCGACGATCTGCACCGCCCGGTCGACCGGCACACCGTTGACCTGGGTGCCGTCGCGGAACCGGAAGCTCACCGCACCGGCGGCGACATCGCGCTCGCCCGCGAGCAGCATGAACGGCACCTTCTGCGTGGTGTGATTGCGGATCTTCTTCTGCATGCGGTCGTCGGAGACGTCCACCTCGGCCCGGATCCCCCGGGCCTTCAGCTTGCCGACGACGTCGAACAGATGATCCTCGAAGTCGGCGGCGACCGGGATTCCCACGACCTGCACCGGCGACAGCCAGGCGGGGAAAGCGCCGGCGTAGTGCTCGGTGAGCACGCCGAAGAACCGCTCGATGGACCCGAAGAGCGCGCGGTGGATCATGACGGGCCGGTGCTTCGCCCCGTCGCTGCCCGTGTACTCGAGTTCGAATCTCTCGGGCAGGTTGAAGTCGAGCTGGATCGTCGACATCTGCCAGCTCCGGCCGAGCGCGTCCTTGACCTGCACCGAGATCTTCGGGCCGTAGAAGGCCGCGCCGCCGGGATCCGGTACGAGGTGCAGGCCCGAGGCTTCGGCGACCTCGCGCAGCGTGTCGGTCGCCACCTCCCACAATTCGTCGCTGCCGACGAACTTCTTCGGGTTCTTCGTCGACAGTTCGAGGTAGTAGTCGTCGAGCCCGTAGTCCTTCAGCAGGTCCAGGATGAAGGTGAGCACACTCGTCAGTTCGTCGCGCATCTGCTCCGGGGTGCAGAAGATGTGCGCGTCGTCCTGCGTCATGCCGCGCACCCGGGTGAGCCCGTGGATGACACCGGACTTCTCGTAGCGGTAGACGGACCCGAACTCGAACATGCGCAGCGGAAGCTCGCGATAGGACCGCCCACGGGACCGGAAGATCAGGTCGTGCATGGGGCAGTTCATGGGCTTGAGGTAGTAGTCCTGCCCCGGCTTGCGAACGGAACCGTCCTCGTTCAGCTCCTCGTCGATGTGCATCGCCGGGAACATGCCGTCGCGGTACCAGTCGAGGTGACCGGAGACCTCGTACAGCTGTCCCTTGGTGATGTGCGGCGAGTACACGAACTCGTATCCGGCGTCGACATGCCGCTGGCGCGAGTAGTTCTCCATCTCCTGGCGGATGATGCCGCCCTTGGGATGGAAGACCGGAAGACCGGATCCGAGTTCGTCGGGGAACGAGAACAGGTCGAGTTCGGTGCCGAGCTTGCGGTGGTCGCGGCGCTCGGCCTCGGCGAGGAGTTCGAGGTGCTCGTCGAGTGCCTCCGTCGACTCCCACGCCGTGCCGTAGATGCGCTGGAGGTCGGCGTTGTCCTGGTCTCCGCGCCAGTATGCGGCGGAGCTGCGGGTGAGCTTGAAAGCGGGGATGAACTTGGTGGTGGGCACATGCGGGCCGCGGCAGAGGTCCTTCCAGACGAGCTCACCCGTGCGCGGGTTGAGGTTGTCGTAGATGGTCAGTTCCTTGCCACCGACCTCCATCACCTCGGGATCGGGCTCGAAGTCGCTGTTCCCGGACTTGTCGTCGATCAGTTCGAGCTTGAAGGGCTCGTCCTTCAGTTCCTCACGGGCGTCCTCGACACTCGCGACGACGCGGCGGGAGAAGCGCTGCGCGTCCTTGATGATCTTCTTCATCCGCTTCTCGAGCTTGGCGAGATCCTCGGGCGTGAAGGGACGCGCGACCTGGAAGTCGTAGTAGAAGCCGTCGCGGATCGGCGGACCGATGCCGAGTTTGGCCTCCGGGAACTCCTGTTGCACGGCCTGGGCGAGGACATGCGCCGCCGAATGGCGGATGACGCTGCGCCCGTCCTCGGTGTCGGCGCCGACGGCCTCGACCTCGACGTCCTCGTCGGGCGTCCACGACAGATCCCGCAGGGCACCTTCGGAATCGCGGACGACCACGATCGTCTCGGGTCCCTTGGTGGGCAGACCCGCGTCGCGGACCGCCGCACCTGCAGTGGTTCCCGCGGGCACCCGGACGATCGTGGCTGGTTTCGCGGATGCGGGCGTGGTCACTGTGACGGGCTCCTCGGCTCGATGCCTGATACGTGGTCGTCGCCGGCACGCGCAGTGTTCGGTGATCGCACAGCGCACGGCAACCTCATCATGCTATCGACATCGGCGGCGAGGACGAACAACAGGGAGCCGATCGACAAGGACCTCGGGGAAGAGCCGTCAGGGGCCCGGAGGGTGCTGGGAGCCGCTCGACGGCTCAGAGGTGGCTGAGGCCGGTCAGAACCCTTTCGAGCAGTTCCACGTCGGGACCCACCCGATCGACGGTGCGGTGCACCGTGATCTCGCCGGTCGCCGCGAGATCACCGACGAGCACCCTCGCGACACCGAGAGGAATCTGCGCGAGTGCCGCGATCTCCATGATCGATCTCGGTTGCGCGCACAACGCCAGCACGAGCCGGTGCTCGTCCATCGCCGGACCCGACTCACTGCCCATCGCCGACGGCACAGCCGACACGAGCGCCTCGAGTGGCAACTCGACCTCCGCCCGGGTGCGGCCCCCGCTCCGCACGAAGGGACGCACGAACGACGACGTCTCTGGTTGGTTCATGTCCTCGATTCCCACACTGGTACCGGTGCCCGCAATCCGGTCGGCTGTCTCCACTGCGGGCCGGTGCACCGCGGTCGCCGCGACTCCGCCTGCGGCGGGGTCCGACTCGTGGTGATCCCGTGGCAGCCCGGCCTGATCCGCCGGCCGCCGACGTCGACGGGACCGACCGGAACCGAATCTCGCTCCGGTCGCCCCCACGACCGGCCATTCGCTGTCCGCAACGCTCATCCGGACGTGTCCTCCTCGACGACCACGATCCTGCCATCACTACGCGCACTTCGGCCACAAGCACAACAGGTGTGCACACAGGCCACGCCGAGAACACGGGCGGCCCGGAGGCCATTCGGTTCGACAAGAAACTCGCATCCGCCGGCAGCCCGCCCCGACCGGGCGCCATGCACGTGCTCGACGATGTCAACAGGGTACGAAAAAAGGCACCCCCGTGGGGGTGCCCTCCGTCACTATCCATTTCGGTGGTCCCGGCTGGGATCGAACCAGCGACCTCCCCGGTGTGAACGGGACGCTCTTCCACTGAGCCACGGGACCGTGCCGCTTCGCAGCGGCTCGAACGGAATGGAACATTAACACGCTCTACGTCCGATGACGAATCGCCTGGTCGGAGCATTTCCGACGTGCCGACCATTCCTGGCGCCCCTCTGCGGGGGCCCTGACCGTGCACGCCGGCTCCTTCATCTGTGCGTCCCGTACGCGCAGGGCCGCCCCCGCGCATGCGACCGCACCCACCCTCGCGCTGTGCACTGGCAAGCCCGCAGCGGGGATCTGCGCGACGGTTCGGCGAATCCGTACGACTCCCGACGGGCGCCGATCATCGTGGAAACAGTGGTTTTGCGCCTCCGACCTGCAGATTTGTGTGTTTCGTAGATGCTCGGCTAGTGTTTTGAACCGCACCACGGAGAGCACGACGCCGAACGGTGCGAATGCGGATGTAGCGCAGCTGGTAGCGCATCACCTTGCCAAGGTGAGGGTCGCGGGTTCGAATCCCGTCATCCGCTCGAGAGGTTGGACTCGACCTTTTACGGTGGAGTGGCCGAGTGGTGAGGCAACGGCCTGCAAAGCCGTGCACACGGGTTCGATTCCCGTCTCCACCTCGCGCGATTAGCTCAGCGGGAGAGCGCTTCCCTGACACGGAAGAGGTCACTGGTTCAATCCCAGTATCGCGCACCAGGTTCGACCGGCACGTAGGTCGAATCGGTTCACCGAACAACGTGCACACGCGGATGTAGCGCAGCTGGTAGCGCATCACCTTGCCAAGGTGAGGGTCGCGGGTTCGAATCCCGTCATCCGCTCCACTCCGGCGACGAAAGTGCCGGCGCGATTAGCTCAGCGGGAGAGCGCTTCCCTGACACGGAAGAGGTCACTGGTTCAATCCCAGTATCGCGCACAGAAAGCTGAAGGCCCCCTTCGAATTCGAAGGGGGCCTTCAGCCGTTTCGGGCCCGGTCACCGGCGCTCCCGCAGCCGGCGGCCCGTTGCGGGGAGGTTCCCGCAACGGGCCGGTCCGGGTCATCCGCCGAGCTTGTTGATTCCCGCGATCATCCCGCGCAGCGACGACTCGTTCCCGGTCTCGCCGGTGCCCATCACCCACGCCGTGCGATCACCGGACCGGCACAGCAGGAAGGTCGCGGACATCTCCCCCAGCTCGTAGCGGTGGAAGGACAGGATCTCGATGTTCAATCCGAGGTCGTACAGCATCGCGGTCATCGCGGCGATGGGGCCGCAGGTCGTCGCGGAAGCGGTGTGGATCGTGTCCCCGACGGCGATGGTCGCCTCGAAGGCGCTGCGACCCGCACCCAGGGCGGTCGCCGTCCAGCCACCGAGTCGCACCGGTCCGTGCTGGGAGCAGTAGGTGGACTCGAATTCCGCCCAGGTCATGCCTGCGGCCTCCTCGCGCAACCCGCGAGGGAGGGCACGCCCGTGACGCGCCGAGAACGGATCGGCAGCAGTGCTGAAGGGGAACATCGGAGCGGTACCGGAGGAAATGAAGGCGTTCATCGTTCGTAGTGGTCTTCCGCGAGAAGGAAGGACCGACGCGTAGCTCAACGACCCGCAGCGAGGGGTCGGTCCGAATCAGACCCCGCTACGGCGGTGAACTACGAGTACGCGCTTCATAGCGGCGACGGTACAACGCGAGAGGCTTTCACGCAAGCAGCGTGAGCGGCTCCGCGTGACGGAAACGTGACCGGCCCGGCTGGAACCTGAGGGATCCCTCAGGTAGCGTGGATGGTGCCATCCCCCCGATGGTGTCGAACCCCAGCCATGACCCCCCATCCAAGGCTGGGGTTCAACCATTTCCGGACCGGTCCGACTGTGGCCACGCACCGGAACATCCCGTGCGTGCTTCACTGGTGTTCATGTCCATGCCACTCGGAGAAGCGGTCACCGTCGAAGAGGCGGGTATCTGGGATGCGGAGGCGATCGCTCAGGTCGCCGCAGCCACCTTCCCTCTCGCGTGCCCCCCGGGCGCCGCCGACGACGACATCGCCGACTTCATCGAACGCACGCTCAGCGCCGAGAAGTTCGCCGAATATCTGTCGTCCCCGGAGCGGATCGTCCTCGAGGCGCGCGCCGACGGTGAGATCGTCGGGTACCTGATGGCCGTGGACGCCGCCCCGAACGATCCCGGAATCGACGCCGTGATCACGGCACGACCGGCGATCGAGATCAGCAAGCTGTACGTCGTACCGGGGCATCACGGAGCGGGGGTCTCGGCCGCGCTGATGGACGCGATCCTCGCACGAGCAGCCGCGCTCGGACGGGCCGGATTGTGGCTCGGGGTCAACCAGGAGAACACCCGCGCCCGTCGCTTCTACGAGAAGCACGGCTTCTCGGTCGTGGGCACGCGCACCTTCGCTGTGGGCACACAGACACACGACGACTTCGTCATGCAGCGACCGGTGTGATCCGGCCGGGCCGTGCTGCGATCAGCCGGCCGCGACCTCGAAGCGGGACAGCGCGAGCAGACGGGAGGTCGCGCGCAGGTACTTCTTGCGGTAACCGCCCGCGAGCATCTCTGGCGTGAAGATCTCGTCGAGCTTCGCTCCGGCGACCGTGACCGGAATGCTCGCGTCGTACATCCGGTCGGCGAGGACGACGAGACGCAAGGCCACGGACTGATCCTTGGCGGGATGCACTCCGTCGAGGAAGACCGCGGGCACGCCCTCGACGAGCTTGCCGTAGCGGGACGGGTGCAGCGTGCTCAGGTGGGCGCACAACTCGTCGAAGTCGTCGAGTGTCGCACCCGGGATGCCCTCGGCGCGCTCGGCGAGCTCCGCCGAGCTGATCGGGTCGGGAGCGGGCGGCAGATCGCGGTGGCGGTAGTCGGGGCCGTCGACACGGATCGTCTCGAAGATGGATCCGAGCTTCTTGATCTCGCGCAGGAAGTCCTGGGCAGCGAAGCGGCCTTCACCGAGCTGCCCGGGGAGGGTGTTGGACGTCGCGACGATCGAGACGCCCCGGGCCGACAATTCCGTCAGCAGCCTCGAGACGAGCATCGTGTCGCCCGGATCGTCGAGCTCGAACTCGTCGATGCACAGCACGCTGTGATTCGACAGCTCCTCCACGGCCTTGTTGAAGCCGAGCGCGCCGACGACATGCGTGAGCTCGACGAACGTCCCGAACGCCTTCGGCGAGGGTGCGCTGTGGAAGATCGAGGCGAGCAGGTGGGTCTTTCCCACGCCGAAGCCGCCGTCGAGATAGAGGCCGGCGCCCTGCGACTGCGAGCGGCGCCCGAACAGCCCGCGCTTGCCGCCGCGGATCTTCCCGATCTTCCCGACGAACTCCTCGGCCGTCTTCACCGCGGCGGCCTGGCTGGGCTCGTTCGGATCGGGGATGTACGACGCGAAACTCACCTCGTCGAACATCGCGGGGGGCACCATCTGCGCCACCAACTGGTCTGCAGGCACCACCGGATTGCGATCGACGAGACGTTCGTGCATTCGTTCAGGGTACGGCCGGTGCATGGCTCGATCCTCACCCATATCCGGAATGCGACCTACTTCACAGGACGTTCACCCGGATTTCACAGCCGTTTCGGACACTTGTGCTTGATCGTCGCACCGGTTTCACCCCTGTGCCGCCGCACCTGGCAGGCTGTGCGCATGCGCAGAACGGGTGTGCTCGCCGTGGTGTGGATCGCAGTTGCCGCGGTGTCGGCCGCGTGCGGAGCAGGACCGTCGGTGCGTCCCGAGGTCGCCGTCGTACGGGACGACGCGGGCGGCGGGGTGGTCGAGCCCTCGCAGGACGAGCCTGCCGCGCCCGAACTGCCGGTGCCGTCGACGGAACTCGGCTGGCGCGACTGCACGGCGGAGTCGATCTCCTCGTTCGACGCCCCGGCCGGTCCGGACGGTCTCGTCCTCGAATGCGCGGAGGTCGTCACGCCGATCGACGTGACCGGCACCGTCCCGGGCACCTTCCCTCTCGCCGTGATGCGGGCACGACTGGCGGAGACCCCTGCCGACGTGGCGCCGCTCGTCATGACCACGGGCGCGGACACGGCGTCCACGAGGGCCCTCACCGGCCTGGCCACGGGCCCGATGTCCGGTGCACTGGCACTGCGGCCGATCGTCGCAGTCGATCGCCGCGGAATCGGCAGGTCGCTGGCGATCGAGTGCGTCTTTCCTGCGGACCGGCGTGGCCTGGCGGATCTGGGCCAATTCGGCCGCACCGGCGATGCACCCGATCGCGTGGCGGAACTCGGACGGCAGGCCACCGTCTCCTGCACCGATTACCTCCAACCGCAGCAACTGATGTTCGGGGCCTCGCACGCCGCCGACGACATCGACCGACTGCGGCAGGCATGGGGGGTGGACCGGATCGGACTCCTCGGCATCGGAAACGGGGCGACGGTGGCTCTCGCCTACGCCGCGGCCTATCCGGGCGCCGTGGGGCGACTCGCTCTCGACTCCCCCGTCGCGGCCACCGGAGATGCCGAAGCGATCGCCGAGTCCCGAAGCCGGGGCGCGGAGGCGGCGGTGGACGCGTTCGCCCGGCAGTGCGCGGCGCTCGACTGCGCACTGGGAGACGATCCCCGCGCCGCGCTCGAGGACCTGCACCGCCGCGCGCTGGAGGGCGACCTCGCGCCGGTCTCGGCCAATTCCTTGCTCACCGCGCTGAGCGGCGTCCTGGGCTCCCCGCGGGCGGATCTGCAGGCCCGTGTCCGCGAGGTGGCGGAAGTGCTCGCCGGCGCGGCCGGTGGCGACGTGATGCCGTTGACCGAACTCGTGGGCGCGGCCGAGGAGTCGCTCGGAACCGATGGCCAGTTCGTCGCACGCTGCAGCGACGGGCAGCGGTGGCCGACCCCCACACGTGCGGCCGATCTGGCGAAGAGCTGGGCGTCGCTGTATCCGCTGTACGGCGCCGATTCGGCCACGGCGCTCACCGCGTGCGCGGCATGGCCCAGCCTGCCTCCCCCGCCGCTTCCTGCCGCCCTCGACGTTCCGGTGCTGGTCTCCTCGGGCGCCGCCGATCCGATCGTGGGCAACGCAGGGGTGGAGTCGGTCACCGGCGTGCTCACCGCGGGAGGTATCCCCTGGGCGTCGCTCTCCTGGCAAGGTGCGGGTTACTCGCCGGTACTGCACTCGGGATGCGTGCAGGCCCGGATAGAGACGTACCTGGTCAGCGGGGAATTGCCCCCCAACGGCAGCCTGTGCCCGGCGTGATCTCACGGTGCCGGATTCCGTCCGGTACCGGGCGTGTGCGCGTGTCGGCGGCGGCGCGGTGTACCGTGCCGTAGTGTTCCTCAGAAGTCTCGAACCCCGGACCGCACGCACGACCGCCGAGGTCGTCAAGGTCATCGTATGGCCCCTTGCGGTACTGACGGTTCTGCACCGGGTCGTGGTCAAAGCGGTCAACGGATTTCGAACGGACGACTTCACTCCCGTCTACAACGCCGCGTTGGCCTTCCTCAACCGGCGGCCGGTGTACACCGCCGAATTCCAGTGGGTCGATCCCCACTATCTCTACCCACCGTCGGGCACCCTGCTGATCGCTCCGATCGCGGTGATCGACCCCGAGCGGTCGCGGTGGCTGTTCATCCTGGCGAACGCGATCGCGATCCTCATCGCGCTGTACCTGCTGTTACGCCTGTTCGGTCTGCGACTCGACTCCCCCCTCGCACCCGTGCTGGTCCTCGCGGCGTTCGCCTCCGAGACGGTCACGAACACGCTCGTCTTCACGAACATCAACGGCCTCGTCCTCCTCGGGCAGATGGCGTTCCTGACCCTGCTGCTCAAGCGGCGTGATCTGTGGGCGGGGATAGCGATCGGGCTGACGTTCGCGGTCAAACCCATCCTTGCGCCGTTGCTGTTGCTACCTCTCGTGCGCCGGCAGTGGAAGGTCTTCGTCACCGCGGCGGCGGTACCGATCGCGTTGACGATCATCGCCTGGCCCCTCTCGGTCGACGCGTGGCAGTTCGTCGAGCACACGGTCCCCTATCTGCTCGAGTCCCGCGACTACTTCAACAGCGCCATCGTCGGCAACGGCATGTACTACGGCCTGCCCACCTGGCTGATCCTCGGCCTGCGCCTGGTTCTCGCGGCGATGGTCGCGGTCTCGGTGTGGCTGCTCTACCGCTACTGCCGGCACGACGAGGTGTTCTTCGTGTGCACGACCAGCGGTGTACTGCTCGCGGCCTCGTTCCTGCTCGGTTCGCTCGGGCAGATGTACTACTCGATGATGCTGTTCCCGCTGCTGATGACGGTGCTGCTGCCGAATTCCGTGATGCGCAACTGGCCGGCCTGGCTCGCCGTCTACGGTTTCCTCAGCTACGACTCGTGGTTGTCGAGTCGCTGGGTGGAAGCCGGACGGGCCGCGGAGTACATGAAGACCACCTTCGGCTGGTCCCTGCTGCTCATCGTCGTGTTCGCGGTCCTGGTGGACCGCTATCTCGCAGCACGGCGTGAAGGCCGCCTGGCCGACGGCATCGAACCCTCGTTCCTCGTCGCGGAGAAGCCGGCCGTCCGAACGTGACGTGCGCGCCGGGCGCGGTTAGCGTGGAGTCCATGACCTCTGCTCCCCGATCGGAACCCGCACCCAAGGTCGTCCACAGCGACGAGGAATGGCGCGCGAAACTCACTCCTGCGGAGTTCGCCGTTCTGCGGCAGGCCGGCACCGAACGTCCCTTCGTCGGCGAGTACACCGACACCGAGACCGACGGTGTCTACGAGTGCCGGGCGTGCGGAGCCGAACTGTTCCGCAGCAACGAGAAGTTCCATTCGCATTGCGGATGGCCGTCCTTCTTCGATCCGGCGGACTCCGATGCCGTGATCCTGCGCGAGGACAACTCGCTGGGGATGCGGCGCGTGGAGGTCGTGTGCGCGTCGTGCCACAGCCACCTCGGGCACGTCTTCGAGGGTGAGGGTTATCCGACACCCACCGACAAGCGGTACTGCATCAACTCGATCAGCCTGCGCCTGGTTCCGTCGGAGTGATCCCGGCGGCGGCCAGCGCCCTCCACAGGGCGTCGGGCCGTTCGGCCGTGGCCAGCGGTTCGACGAGTTCGAACGAGCAGCCGATCGCCCGCGCGGCCCCGTCCGCCTTCTCGCTGTCCCCGATCATCAGGATGCGACGCGGATCCACCCCGAGCGCGTCGGCGGCGAAGCGGAAGATCTCCGGCTCGGGTTTGACGGCCCCGACCTCGAAGGACAGTGCGAACACTGAGACGAGGTCGTCGATCCCCAGCCGGGCGAAGGCCGGTCGCACGTCGAACGCGATGTTGCTCACCACCCCCACCGCGATCCCGTCACCGGCGAGCGATTCGATCACGGGCACCGTGTCCGGATAGACCGTCCAGCAGTCGGGATCTGTCACCTTCGCGTACAGCGCCGTCGCCTGCTCCGGGTCGGCGACGCCGGACCTGCGCAGGACCGTCAGATACGCCTCACGATGCCAGCGCGGCTCCCGATCGCGGTTCGTCCAGGCATGATGCTCGTCCGCGTCCATCTCCACCGGCTGGCCGGTGGGCGCGGTGAGCCGTCGCATCAGTTCGGCCTGCCGGTGCACGTCGAAGCGCTCGCCCTCCTCGTCGGTGACGTCCGCAAGCCAGCTCTCGTCCTCCTCGAGCCGGAACAGGGTGCCGGAGAAGTCGAACAGGACGGCATCGAAAGGTCTCGTGGCCATGCTCCCGAGGTTAGAGGGAAGCTTCCCGGCCGGTGGACCATCTCGAGCACTCCGAACCTGCCCGTTCGGCGGCGCAGGTCCGTCCCGTCGGCGAGAATCAGCCGTATGGGGGCTACGCGCACGAGTGACGTCACGAGTACGAAGCTGTCCGTCGTCGGCGCCGGCAGCGTCGGTACGGCGGTGGCCAACGCCTGTCTCATCCGGGGGTCCGCCGACGCGATCTCCCTGTTCGACCTGAATCCCGAGAAAGTGCGTGCCGAGGTCCTCGACCTCAACCACGGGACCCAGTTCGCACCCTCGTGCCGGATCGAAGGCGACGTCGACATCGCGGTCACCGCCGATTCCGATCTGGTGGTCGTGACTGCAGGAGCCAAGCAGCGTCCCGACCAGTCCCGGCTCGAACTCGCGGCGGCGAACGTCGCCTTGGCCCGGAAGCTGACTCCCCAGCTGCTGGCCGTCTCCCCCGACGCGGTGATCGTCTTCGTCAGTAATCCCGTCGACATCATCACGTATGCCGCGATCGAGGCGACCGGGGTCACCGACGGCCGGATCTTCGGATCGGGCACGGTGCTCGACTCGGGGCGGTTGCGATATCTTCTCGCGCGCCGCGCGGATATAGCGATCGAGAACGTCCACGCCTTCGTCGTGGGGGAACACGGGGACTCGGAGGTCGCACTGTGGTCCGGTGCGACGATCGGCGGGGTACCGGCGGAGAACTTCCGCATCGACGGGCTACCGGTGTTCGGCCCCGAGGTCCGTGCCGAACTGTTCGACGAGGTCGTCCGCAGTGCCTACGAGATCATCCGCGGCAAGGGCGCCACGAACCTCGCGATCGGCCTGGCGTCCGCGCGCATCGTGGAGGCGGTCCTGAGGAATCAGCGCCGGGTGCTGCCCGTCTCGACGCTGCAGACGGGCCTGCACGGACTTCGGGACGTCTGTCTCTCGCTACCGACGATCGTCGACGCCCGGGGTGCCCACACCGTCCTCGACGTTCCGCTGTCCCCGGAGGAAGCCGCGGGTCTGGCCGCCTCTGCGGCGACGCTGCACGAGGTGCAGGCTTCGCTGGACCTGTGAGTCCGGCACCTGCGGGACACGCCGGGTCTCAGCGGGGCCGCACCACAGGCGGATCGTAGGCGCGGATCGGAGGCAGATCGCCGTCGAACCGCTCCATCTCGACGAGCACGTGCTGCCCGGTGCATCCCTGGGACAGCGACGAGGTCCCCACATCCGGGGTGAGCACGTTCGGATTTCCGTGCACGCACATCGACCCGGGATCCGAGGGGTCGAGGGGGTCGTACCAGGCTCCGGTCGCGAGTTGCACGACCTTCGGCAGCAGCCCGTCGTCCAGGACGACGCCGGCGAGGCAGGAACCTCGATCGTTGAACACGCGGACGATGTCGCCGTCCCCGAGGCCGCGCTGTGCGGCGTCGTCGGGATGTATCCGGATCGGTTCACGGCCACGGATCTTCGACGCCTGACTCACGGCGCCGTGATCGAGTTGCCCGTGCAGGCGGGTGGCGGGCTGGTTGGCGATCAGGTGCAGCGGGAACCGGCCGGCCCGGGGAGAACCGAGCCATTCCTCGGGTTCGTACCACTTCGGGTGTCCCGCGCAGTCGTCGTAGCCGAATCCGTCGATCTCGGCGGAGAAGATCTCGATGCGGCCGCTGGGGGTGCGCAGCGGATTGCGCTCGGGGTCGGTGCGGAAGTCCTCGAACAGGGTGAGGTCGTCCTCCGTGCGCATGCGCACCGGGTGACCGCCGGACCAGAACTCGCCGAAGGGCGGCGGATCCTCGACGCGCCGGTCGTCGGCCAGGACGAAACCGCGCCACTGCTCGTAGAGATGCTCGATCCACTGCCGGGACGTGCGGCCCTCGGTGAATCTGTCGCCGAATCCGAGGCGATACGCGAGCGCCATGAAGGTGTCGTAGTCGTCGCGGGCGTCCGCGAAAGGCGGGACGGCCGCCTGCATCGCGACCAGCAACGGATCGTTGCGAGTGCAGGTGAGGTCGTCGCGTTCCAGTGCCGTGGTGGACGGCACCACGATGTCTGCGTGCTTGGCCATGGACGTCCAGTAGGGATCGTGGACCACGATCGTGTCGGGACGCTGCAGGGCCCGTCGCAACCGGCCCAGATCCTGGTGATGGTGGAACGGATTTCCGCCCGCCCAGTAGACGAGCCGGATATCCGGGAAGGTCAGGCGTCGACCGTCGTAGTCGAACTGCTCGCCCGGCCGTGACAGCAGGTCGGCGATCGCGGCGACGGGGATGAAGTCCTCGACGTCGTTGTTGCCCTGGAAGAGGGTGGGCAGCGGGTACGGGACGGGTGCGAGTCCGGGTTCGTTCATCGAGCCGTAGCCGTGGCCGAAGCCCCCGCCCGGAACGCCCAGCTGCCCGAGCATCGCGGCGAGGGTCACTCCTGCCCAGGGCGCCTGCTCGCCGTGGCGCACGCGCTGCAGCGACCAGGTGACCGAGACCAGGGTGCGTCCGGCGGCCATGCGGCGGGCGAGATCGACCAGGTCGGAGGCCGGCAGGCCCGACAACCGCGATGCCCATTCCGGGGTCTTGGGCACCCCGTCGGTGTGCCCGAGCAGATATTCCTCGAAGCGGTCGTAGCCGGTGCAGTAGCGATCGAGGAACGCCCGATCGGCGAGATCCTCGGTGGCCAGGACGTAGGCGAGCGCGAGCATGACGGCGACATCGGTTCCCGGACGCGGGGCGAACCATTCGTGCTCGCCGTGGACGTCGCTGCGGATCGGGCTGAACGAGACGATCCGCCCGCCGCGCGCCCGCATCCGGTCGAGGGCACCGCGGGTGGGGTGATCGCTCGTGCCCCCGTCGTTCACCGCGGTGTTCTTCAGCGGGATGCCGCCGAAGCAGACGATCAGGTCGGTCTCGCGTGCGATGACCTCCCAGGAGGTGGAACGCGCGAAGAGCTTCCAGTGGGTGCCCACCACGTGCGGCATGACGACGCCGGTCGCGCCGAGGGAATAGGAGTGTACGGAGCGGGTGTAGCCACCGAACATCTTCAGGAAGCGGTGGACCTGGCTCTGGGCATGATGGAACCGCCCCGGCGCCGACCAGCCGTAGGAGCCGCCGAAGATCGCGCGGTTGCCGTGCCGATCCCTCACCCGCCGCAGTTCGCCCGCGAGGATCTCGGTCAGCTCGTCCCAGGAAACGGCCACGAATTCGTCGTTCCCCCGGCGAGTGCTCGGCCCGGGCCCGTCCTCGAGCCAGCCGCGGCGCACCGCCGGACCGGTGATGCGGGCGCGGTGCCGCACCGAACCCGGGATGTTCCCCAGGATCGGCGAGGGGTCGCGGTCCCCGGCGTAGGGGTGTACCGCGACGACCTCGCCTGCCTGGGCCCGGGCCGAGAACATGCCCCAGTGCGCCATCTGGGAGAACAGTCGCTCTTCCGGCGCCGGGCTCCCGGAACTCACGTCAGGGCAGCGTTCATGTCAGGGCAACGTTCGTGTCAGGGCAGCGTTCGTGTCAGGGCAGCGTTCGTGTCAGGGCAGCGTTCGTGTCAGGGCAGCGACGCGACGAGCGTGTCGACGTCCACGCGCGGACCGGTGAAGAAGGGGGTCTCTTCCCGGACGTGCAGGCGCGCGTCAGTGGCCCGCAGGTCGCGCATGAGGTCGACGATGCGGTCCAGCTTCGGTGCCTCGAAGGCGAGGATCCACTCGTAGTCGCCGAGGGCGAAGGCGGGCACCGTGTTGGCGCGTACGTCCGGATAGCCGCGACCGGCCTTGCCGTGGTCCGCGAGCATCTTGCGACGCTGCTCGTCGGGAAGCAGGTACCACTCGTAGGACCGCACGAACGGGTAGACGCAGATGTAGTTGCCCGGGTCCTCCCCCGCGATGAAGGCGGGCACGTGGCTCTTGTTGAACTCGGCCGGCCGATGCAGGGCGACGTTCGACCACACCGGGGTGCTGGCGCGACCGACGATCGTCGTCCGCCGGAAGTCGGCGTACAGCTTCTGCAGATCTTCGAGATGCTCCGCGTGCGACCAGATCATGAAGTCGGCGTCGGCGCGGGTACCGGCGACATCGTAGAGCCCCCGCACGACGACGTCGGTGTCCTCGTAGCGGGCGAAGAACGCCTTCGCGTCCTCGATCGCGGCCGTACGGTCGTCGCCGAGCACACCGGGCCGAACCTGGAAGACCGACCACATCGCGTAGCGGAGGGTGGAATTGAGCTTGTCGTAGTCGAGACGTGCCATACCGTTCATCCTGCCATTCGCGCTGCCAGTCGTGCGGCCGCGGCCGTGCCTGTTGCGACACATGCCGGCACCCCCACGCCGTGCAACATCGCGCCCGCGATCTCGAGCCCGTCGATACCGGCGATCTCCGCCTCGAGGGCCGCGACGATCTCGCCGTGGTGTTCGCGGTACTGCGGGAGCCCGCCGTGCCAGCGCTGCACGAAGGCGTCCACGGGTTCCGCGTCGACCCCGGTGAGCGTGGCGAGATCCGCTCGCGCCAGCGCGATCAGCTCGGTCTCCGGCGCGTCGACCAGCGCGTCGTCGCCGAACCGGCCGAAGGACGCGCGGGCGAGCGCGACGGGCCGTTCCGCGAGATGCGGCCACTTCCGGCTCGACAGCGTGAAGGCCTTGGCCGACAGTTCCTCCCCCGTCGCGACGAGAATCCCGGAGTTCTGCGGCAGATCGGCGTCGTGCGGGAACGCGAGCGCGACCACCACCGACGACGCCGGGGGGATCTGTGCGAGGCACTGCGCAGCGGGCCGCACACTGTCGGCGAGCAGACGCGCGGCGTCCGGTGCGGGGACTGCGAGCACGACCCCGTCGACCTCCCCGACGGGGTCGATCGACCATTTCTCCCCGATGCGGCGGAGGCCGGACGCGGCCGTGCCGTAGAGGAACTCCGCATCCGCGGCGCTGACGAGCGCCTCGAGCAGTACGCCGTAGCCCTCCCGCAGCGTGCCGAAGACCGGAGCGTCGGACGGGGCGGGCATGGCCCGGGTGACGGCCTCGCTCAAGCTCGTCGCACCGGCGTCGAGGGCTGCGGCGAGGGTGGGCAGGGTGGCACGTACTCCCGCGGTATCGGACAGACCCGAGTAGACACCACCGAGAAGCGGGTCGACGCTGCGTCGCACGACCTGTTCACCGAATCGGGCACCGACGAGCTCGGCGACGGACACGTCCGATCCCCGCTCCCAGTGCAGCGGGACGGTGGGTTCGGCGGCGATACGGGCGAGCGTGCGGTCGTCGACGAGACCCGCCAGCGACTGCGCGGACGCCGGGATCCCCATCAGTGTGCTCGACGGCAGCGGGTGCAACTGCGACCCGGCGTACAGCAGCGGGCGGGCGCCCGAGGGATACACGATGCGGTCGGCGAGACCGAGTTCGGCGGCGAGTTCCGCGACCTCGGGGCGGCGCGCGATGAATGCTTCGGCACCGACGTCGACCGGGTCTCCGGCGAGCGGGACCGTCCGGAGCTTGCCGCCGAGCCGCGAGGATCGTTCGAGCACGACGATCCTCGCGGCGGGCCCGAGCGAGCGGCGCAGCCGGTATGCCGCGACGAGGCCGCTGATGCCGCCCCCGACGACGGCGACCGCCCGCGGGGTCACAGCGAATGCACCAGCTCGACAACTCGGGTGATGATCTCGGGATCGGTGTCGGGGAGCACACCGTGGCCGAGATTGAAGATGTGGCCGGTCGCGCCGGCTTCGATCGCCCGGTCCGCCTCCGCGACGATGCGGCGGACCTCGCGTTCGACGACCTCCCAGCCCGCGAAGAGGATCGCGGGGTCGAGATTGCCCTGCAGTGCCTTGCCCGGGCCGACGCGGGTCGCGGCGACGTCGAGGGGGATGCGCCAGTCGACGCCGACCACGTCGGCACCGGCCTCGCCCATGGCGCCGAGGAGCTCTCCCGTGCCGACACCGAAGTGGATACGCGGCACTCCGGCACCGGCGAGCTCGGCGAACACGCGCTCGGAGTGGGGCAGGACGTACTCGCGGTAGTCCGCGAGCGAGAGCGCACCGGCCCACGAATCGAAGAGCTGGACGGCGTCGACGCCCGCGCCGAGCTGTGCGCGCAGGAATCCGATGGCGACATCGGTGAGCTTGCCGAGCAGCGCATGCCAGGTCCGGGGCTCGGCGTGCATCAGCGCCTTGGTGCGCTCGTGGTTGCGGCTAGGGCCGCCTTCGACGAGATAGGACGCCAGGGTGAAGGGCGCCCCCGCGAAGCCGATGAGCGGGGTGTCGCCCAGTTCGCGCGTGAGAAGTTCCACGGCCCGCGCGACCGCCCCGACCTCCTCGGGCTCGAGGGACGGCAGGGCCGCGACGTCGGCCGCCGTGCGCACCGGGTTCGCGACGACGGGCCCCGTACCGGCGACGATGTCGAGGTCGATCCCGGCGGCCTTGAGGGGCACGACGATGTCGGAGAAGAGGATGGCCGCGTCGACCTTGTGACGCCGCACCGGCTGCATCGTGATCTCGCAGACCAACTCGGGGTCGAAGCACGATTCGAGCATGCCGATCCCGGCGCGGATCTCCCGGTATTCGGGCAGGGACCGGCCCGCCTGACGCATGAACCACACCGGGCGGTGGACCGGCCGTTCGCCGCGCGCGGCCGCCAACAGGGGCGCGTGTGGCAGAACCCTCCGCGAGGGGTACTCCGCGGGCACCGCGGAGCCGACGTTCGTGTTCTCCAAGCCGGTCATCGATCCTCGTTCTTCGGTCACTGCGCGCCTTCGGCGGGCAGGGCGTCGTCTGTGGGGGCCGCAGACCGGGATGTATCGTCCGCCGCCGTTGTTCCATGCTGCCACGACCGGCCCGCCCGCCGGAATCGGCGCGCCTCCCGCGTGCAGTGCGTCACCGGCACTAACGTCCGCTCGGTGACCACCTCGCATGCCGAGCCGGCCCGCTTCCGTTCCGCAGTCGATGCGATGAACGCGGCCACTGTGCGCCCGGAGATCGAGGTCGGGCCCATCCGTCCTCCGCAACGACTCGCTCCCTACAGCTACGCGCTGGGGGCCGAGGTCCTGCACGACGAGGCGGATCGGGTACCCGAACAGTCCGAGGGCGATGCATTCGGCCGGCTCATCCTCCTCTACGACCCCGACGGCGACGAGGCCTGGCACGGGACCACCCGGCTCGTCTCGTACATCCAGGCCGACGTCGACGAGACCCTGGCGGCGGACTCGCTGCTCCCGGAGGTCGCGTGGAGCTGGCTCGTCGATGCGCTCGACGCGCACGGCGAACCGCTCACGGCTCTGGGTGGCACGGTGACGTCGACGACCTCGGTCCGGTTCGGGGACATCGCGGGTCCTGCTCGCGCCCACCAGCTGGAACTGCGAGCCTCGTGGACCCCGCAGTCCGATCTCCTCACTCCGCACGTCGAGGCGTTCTGCGATGTGCTCGCATACGCCGCCGGTCTGCCTCCCACCGGAGTGGCCCGGTTGCAGCACTGAGTTGAGCGCATCGACACCGAATTTCTAGAACCTGTTCTACCCTGGGAGCCATGCAGCGTCTCAGCGGGCTCGACGCCGGTTTCCTCTACCTCGAGACCCCCAGTCAGCTCCTCCACATCTGCGGGCTGATCGTGCTGGATCCGTCCACCGTTCCGGGCGGCTACGACTATCCGAGCTTCCGCAAGGAACTCGAAGCGCGCCTGGCCGTCGTGCCCCAGTTCCACATGAAGCTGGCCGACAACAAACTCAATCTCGATCATCCGGTCTGGGTGGACGACCACGATTTCGATCTCGACCGCCACGTTCACCACATAGCCGTCCCGGCCCCGGGCACACGGATCGAACTCGGCGAACTGTGCGGTCACATCGCCGCTCAGCCTCTGGACCGCTCCCGGCCGCTGTGGGAGATGTGGATCGTCGACGGTCTCGACGACGGCACGATCGCGGTCGTCGCGAAGATGCACCATGCCGGGGTGGACGGGGTGTCCGGCGCCTCCCTGATCGCACAGTTGTGCAGTCTCGATCCGGCCGATCCCCGCCCGGAGCCGGTGGGCCGAGGTGCGGGCGACGCGAACGATCTCACCCTCGCACTGGCCGGTGCCCTCAACATCGCCCGGCGCCCGCTGCACCTGATGCGGATCCTGCCGTCCGCGGTGACGTCGCTGGCGTCGTGGATCACGCGGGCACGACGCGGTGACGCGATGCCCGCCCCCTTCACCGCTCCGCGCACACCGTTCAACTCCACCATCACCGGTCATCGCAACGTCGGATTCACCGCATTGGACCTCGACGATGTGAAACTCGTGAAGAAGGTCTTCGGCGTCACCGTCAACGACGTGGTGATGGCCATGTGCGCGGGTGCACTGCGCCGATATCTCGCGCGGCGCGACGAGCTACCGGATTCCCCGCTGATCGGGATGATCCCGGTCTCGGTCCACGAGACGTCCGAGCGCCCCGGACGCAACCAGGTCTCCGCGATGTTCGCCGACCTCCACACCCACATCGAGGATCCGGCCGAGCGGCTGCGCGCCCTGGCGGAGGCGAACGCGGTGTCCAAGGAGCACAACGCCGATCTCGGAGCGAACCTGCTGCAGGACTGGTCGCAATTCCTCGGATCAGCGGTCTTCGGTTCCGCGATGCGCGCCTATGCCGGGCTCCGGCTCGCCGACCGGCATCCGGTGATCCACAACCTGGTGATCTCCAACGTGCCCGGCCCATCCGTGCCGCTCTATTTCCTCGGTGCGCGCATGACGGGGATGTATCCCTTCGGGCCGATCTTCCACGGCGCGGGACTCAACATCACAGTGCTCTCCCTCGCCGGGAAGCTCGACATCGGACTGATCTCGTGCCCGGACCTCGTGCCCGACCTGTGGGAGCTCGTCGACGACTTCTCCCTCGCCCTCGACGACCTGATTCTCGCGGCCGGCGCACAGGAGCCGTGACGGCCGTCCGGACCGGGCCCACACGGCCCGGAACGGACGGGACGGAGTGCGTGCGAGGTCGACAGCGCTAGAGTCACGCCCATGTCGGCACCACAGAACGACGAGAACGCGAGCGAGCACGTGACGACGGTGCCGCTTCTCGAACCGCGCGAGGGTATCCCCGAGGTCGTCACGACCCCGCAAGGAGTCGCCGACGCGGCGGCCCGTCTCGCGGGCGGACACGGGCCGCTGGCCGTCGATGCCGAGCGCGCATCCGGATACCGCTACTCCGCACGTGCCTATCTCGTGCAGCTCCGGCGCGACGGTGCCGGGACCGTGCTGCTCGACCCGATCCCGACGCGGGACGCACTCGGCCCTCTCGCCGACGTGATCAACGACCTCGAATGGGTGCTGCACTCCGCCGACCAGGACCTACCGGGCCTGGCCGAGCTCGGGCTCCGCCCGGCGCGGCTGTACGACACCGAGCTCGCGGGCCGCCTCGCCGGCTTCCCCCGCGTCGGTCTCGCTGCGCTCGTCGCCGAGACCCTCGGGCTCGAGCTGCGCAAGGGTCACGGCGCGGCCGACTGGTCGACGCGGCCGTTGCCCGAGTCGTGGCTGAACTACGCCGCGCTCGACGTCGAACCCCTCGTCGAACTCCGGGAGGCGATGGCGCGCGAGCTCGAGCGCCAGAACAAGACCGAGTGGGCCGCTCAGGAGTTCGAGCACATCCGCCTCGCGGGTCCTCCCGCACCCAAAGCCGAGCGATGGCGTCGTACGGCGAAGATCCATGTGCTCAAGGACCGGCGCCGTCTCGCGATCGTCCGTGAACTGTGGACCACACGCGATCAGATCGCTGCACGACGTGACATCGCGCCGGGCCGGATCCTTCCGGACTCGGCGATCATCGCCGCCGCGGAAGCGAATCCCACCGGCCTCGACCAGCTGCGGGCGCTGCCGGTCTTCGGCGGTCCCCGGCAGCGGCGTTCCTCACGCGCCTGGCTCGACGCGATCGAGAGGGCCCGCGCGCTTCCCGAGGACCGGCTCCCGCCCGTCACCCCGCCGTTGACCGGTCCTCCCCCGGCCGGCCGCTGGGCCCGGCATCACCCCGAGGAAGCGGCACGACTCGCCGCGGCTCGCGCTGAGCTCACCGCGCTGAGCGAGGAGGTTTCGGTTCCCGTGGAGAACCTGGTGAGCCCCGACCTCGTGCGTCGTCTGTGCTGGGACTGGGACGTCTCGCCCGGAACCGATGTGGAGGAGTACATCGACGGACGTTTCGCCGAGGGCGGGGCCAGGCCGTGGCAGCGCGCCCTGACCGTGCCGAGACTCGCGAAGGCCCTCACGGCCACGGACTGACGGCCCCTATGCGGCGGCCCGCTCGGGCGCGCCGGCGAACCGCCGTCGCGCGTCGCGGAGAACGAGCCGCCCGGGCAGGTGCCGCACGCCCTGTGGCAGTGCCCGGTACAGCGGCGCCGCGACCTTCATGACGCGGTCGAATCTCCGCTGCTGCCCGGGCGTCCACGAGAACCCGTAGGCCTCGCGGACGCGAGGATCGAGCATCCCGAGCGTGAAGAACCTGTTGATCGCCATCGCCGGGCGAACGACGAACGGCAGGTCGCCGCCGGAGAGCAGCGCCCGCGCGTAGGTGCGGACGGTGTCGTCGACGACGAGGTCGGCGACGACACCGTCCCAGTACGCCTCGAAGGCATCGAGATCGGCGGGCCACATGTCGGCGGGCACCTGCAGCGACGTACCGTACAGCGCGAATTCCCGGTACAACCGCTCGGCATCCGCACGCTCGAGCGGCCCGAAGAATCGCTCGTAGATGTCGCGTCCTCCGTGGAACATCACAGCAGCGATCCACAATTGGAGCTTCGGGTCGAAAGCGTTGTATCCGCTCGACCGGACCGGCGCGTGGGCACGATTGACGAACCGCACCACCCGGCGACGTTCCTCGTCGTCGCCGAACGCCAGCAGGAAGATGTAGGCGCTCGTGTTGCGGAAGCGGGTGACGGGATCGATCAGCGCCCTGCTGTGCTCGACCACCCCGTGACCTACCGGAGGAAGCGCGATCTCCGTGAGAAATCTCCGGGGCGAACTCAGGAGGAACACAGCTTCACCCACCACACCGCGTACCGTTGCATCCGGCCGTCGCTGATTCATGCACGGAGCATGTCGTGCCTGATCACGTGGTGTCAAGCAGATCATCGTCATCGCAGTTCCCGAACTGCTCTCACGCTCGGCCGACGAGAATACTTCTTAACTTGTCGGCGCCCGGCCCCCTGCCTCGACACCATGCCGCCGACCCGGATCGCGCGCCGGAGACAGGTGGGGTGCCTCTCCTCCGGATTCCTCCGCCCGGGAAGTCCCCGCGGCGTAATGTCCCCAGGGAAACGTCAGTGCGTTCCGCCCTGTGCAGCACACGTCCGATCCAGGAGGCGTCCGTGACCCAGCCGTCGACCGCGCACGCCGCCAAGGTCATCGCCGTCACCGTTGCGGCCGCAGTGGGTGGATTCCTCTTCGGCTTCGACAGCTCGGTCATCAACGGGGCCGTCGACTCCATCGAGCAGAACTTCGGGCTCAGCGCGTTCGTGACAGGTTTCGCCGTGGCGATCGCCCTGCTCGGGTGTGCCGTCGGTGCGTGGTTCGCCGGACGGCTCGCGGACCGCTGGGGCCGTAAGCGCGTGATGCTGCTCGGCTCCATCCTGTTCGTCATCTCCTCGATCGGCTCCGGCCTGGCCTTCAGCGTCCCGGACCTCATGCTGTGGCGTGTGCTCGGTGGTCTCGGCATCGGTATCGCCTCGGTCATCGCGCCGACCTACATCTCCGAGATCGCCCCGGCGCGTTATCGCGGGGCACTCGCCTCGCTGCAACAGCTCGCGATCACGCTCGGTATCTTCGCGGCTCTCCTGTCGGACGCGGTCCTGCAGAACGCGGCCGGTGGCGCCTCGAACGAGTTGTGGTGGAGTCTCGAGGCCTGGAGGTGGATGTTCCTCGTCGGCGTGGTGCCCGCCGTGCTCTACGGCGTTCTCGCACTGACCATCCCGGAGTCACCCCGCTATCTCGTCGGCAAGGACCTCGACGAGGAGGCCGCAGCCGTGCTGGCGAACGTCACCGGTGAACTGCGCCCCGACGAACGGGTCCGCGAGATCAGACTGACCCTGCGTAAGGAATCCAACGCGTCCTTCGGTGACATCCGAGGCCCGTCCTTCGGATTGCAACCGCTGGTGTGGGTGGGCATCGCCATGGCGATCTTCCAGCAGTTCGTCGGTATCAACGCGATCTTCTACTACTCGACCACGCTGTGGCAGTCCGTAGGTTTCTCCGAGAACGAATCGTTCACGACCTCGGTGATCACGGCCGTGATCAACGTGGTCATGACGTTCGTGGCGATCCTGTTCGTCGACAAGATCGGCCGCCGGCCGTTGCTGATGACCGGCTCACTCGGGATGTTCCTGAGCCTGCTGCTGGCGGCCGTGGCCTTCTCGCAGGCCGAAGGCAGTGGTAGCGACGTCCAACTTCCGTCGCCGTGGGGTCCGCTCGCGCTCGTGGGTGCCAACGTCTTCGTGATCTTCTTCGCCGCCACCTGGGGCCCGATCATGTGGGTGATGCTCGGCGAGATGTTCCCGAACCGCATGCGCGCGGTCGCCCTCGGTATCAGCACCGCCGCGAACTGGATCGCGAATTTCACGGTCACCCTGGCGTTCCCACCGCTGACCTCCACTGTGGGCCTGTGGTTCCTCTACGGCATGTTCGCGTTCTTCGCCCTGCTGTCGTTCTTCTTCGTCAAGTCGAAGATCCCCGAGACCAAGGGAATGGAACTCGAGGACATGCGCACCTGACGTGTGCGTGGGGGCCGTGCCCGGCGATTCCGGGCACGGCCCCCTCGTACGCTGTGGCCGTCGCGGGGCGCTCCGGGTCGGTCAGCCCGCTTCGCGGTCGGACTGTTCGACCGCCGAGGGACGAGGCCGGTCGTGCGGTCCGTCGCCCAGTCCGGCCACCCAGCCGGTGACCTGCCGTGCCACATCCTGCGCGGTCAGGCCGAGTTCCGCGTGGATCTCGTTGCGGGAGGCATGGTCGAGGAACTTCTGAGGCACGCCGAGTTCGCGGGTGGGTACGTCGACGTGGTTCTGCCGCAGAGCAGAGGACACGGCCGATCCGACCCCACCGTGCACACCGCTGTCCTCGACGGTGACGACGATCCGGAAATCACGCGCGAGCTCGACCACGGCGGGAGGCACGGGAAGCACCCATCGCGGATCCACGACCGCCGCGTCGATCCCCTGCCGGGAGAGACGGTCGGCGACGTCGAGGGCGAGTCCCGCGAAGGCACCGACTGCGACGATCAGTACGTCACCGCTGCGCGAGTGCGGCATCCGCAGCACGTCGACCGTTCCCCCGATGCGCTCGGAGGCCGGAATGTCGTCCCCCACCGAACCCTTGGGGAAGCGCAGGACGGTCGGGCCGTCCGAGACGGCGAGCGCCTCACCGAGTTCCTCGCGCAACGTCGCTCCGTCGCGCGGAGCGGCAACCCGGATGCCGGGGACGATGCCCAGCAGGGACAGATCCCACATCCCGTTGTGGCTCGCGCCGTCCGAACCCGTCACGCCCGCACGGTCGAGCACCACGGTGACCGGCTGCCGGAGCAGCGCCACATCCATGAGCAGCTGGTCGAACGCCCGGTTGAGGAAGGTCGAGTACACCGCCACGACCGGGTGCATTCCGCCGAGCGCCAGGCCCGCTGCGGACGTCATGGCGTGCTGTTCGGCGATACCGACGTCGAAGGTGCGGTCCGGGAATCGTTCACCGAACTTGGCGAGTCCGGTGGGGCCGGGCATCGCCGCGGTGATCGCCACGATGTCGTCCCGTTGCTCGCCGAGGGCGATGAGTTCCTCGGAGAAGACCGAGGTCCAGTCCGGCGCGGACGACGACTTCGCCCGGCCCGTGCGTGGGTCCATGACCCCGGTGGCGTGCATCTGGTCTGCGAGATGGTTCTCGGCGGGCGCGTAACCGGCGCCCTTGCGGGTGACTGCGTGGACGAGGACCGGACCGCCGTAGGCCTTCGCCCGTCGCAGCGCCGATTCCATCGCCTGCTCGTCGTGCCCGTCGACCGGGCCGAGATATTTGATCCCGAGATCGGTGAACAGCACCTGAGGGCTGACCGCATCCTTCACGCCGGCCTTCATGCCGTGCAGCACCGAGTAGGCCGCCGAGCCGACCCAGGGGATCCGCTTGACCACGCGCCGGCTGTTGTCGAGCACCCGTTCGTAGGCCGGCTTCAGTCGCAGTGCGGCGAGATGGTCGGCGAGACCACCGATCGTGGGTGCGTACGACCGCCCGTTGTCGTTGACGACGATCACCATCGACCGGTTCTGACCGGCGGCGATGTTGTTGAGCGCTTCCCAGCACATACCACCGGTCAGCGCACCGTCACCCACGACCGCGACGACGGTCCGGTCGGCCTGCCCCGTCAGCGAGTAGGCCTTGGCGAGCCCGTCGGCATACGACAGGGCGGCCGAGGCGTGGGAGGACTCGATCCAGTCGTGCGCGCTCTCCGCACGGGACGGGTAGCCGGACAACCCGCCCTTCTGCCGGAGGCTGTCGAACTCGTCGCGGCGACCCGTGAGGATCTTGTGGACGTAGGCCTGATGACCGGTGTCGAACAGGATCGGATCACGCGGTGAATCGAAGACCCGGTGCAGCGCGATGGTCAGCTCGACGACACCGAGATTGGGCCCGAGGTGACCTCCGGTCGCCGCGACCTTCTCGACCAGGAATTCCCGGATCTCTCCCGCGAGCTCGGTGAGCTCGACGGGGGAGAGCCGACGTAGATCGTCGGGCGACTGGATGCGGGACAGAACACCCAACTGGAACAGCTCCCTCCGGCTCGTGCCTCACGCGTGTCGCGCGAGCGATTTCCTCAGTCTACGGAGCGCGGGAGCGGAGCGTCTCTCCCCACCGCCTCGGTCCGGTGTGACCTCCTGGTCATCGATGGACGGATCGTTCCGGCGTGATCGATGTCACCCTCGGGAGGCGGCGTCCGCGTGATCGGCCGGGGACGACTCCTCGACGAGGTCGATGGTGGTGCGCAGCGCCCGGTTCGGGATGAGTACCACTGCTATCAGGGTAACCACCGCGAACGCCGCCGCGACGACGAAGAGGGTGCCGGTCGCATCCCCGTAGGCGTGCTGGATCACCTCGGCCACCGGTGCTGGCATCGCTGCGAGGTCGAGACCGGTGTCGGCACTCCCCGACGATGCGTCGATCCCCAGCCGGGCCAGTCCGTCCGCCGAGATCGTCGCCACCCGGGCCGCGAGGATCGAGCCGAGCACCGAGACCCCGATCGCACCACCGAAGGTGCGGAAGAAGGCCACCGAACTGCTCGCAGCGCCGATGTTGCGCACACTCACGGTGTTCTGTACGGCGAGGACGAGATTCTGCATGAGCATGCCGGTACCGAGACCCACGATCGCGATGTACACGCTGATCAGGGTCAGCGAGGTGAGGTGGTCGACCGTCCCGAGCAAGCCGAATCCGACCATCTGCAGGACGGCGCCGCCGATCAGGAATCCCTTCCACTTGCCGAAGCGCGTGATCAGTTGTCCCGAGAGCATGGACGAGACGAGCGTTCCGGCCACCATCGGGATGGTGAGCAGACCGGCGACCGTCGGGCTGTAACCGCGTGCGGTCTGGAAGTACTGGCCGAGGAAGGTGGTGGCGCCGAACAAGCCGATGCCGACCGCCACGGAAGCGATGATCGCGAGAGCGGTGGTCCGCTCGCCGACGATCTTCAGCGGGATGATCGGGTCGGCGACCTTCGACTCGACGATCAGCGTGGCGACGAGCAGCACCGCACCGACGCCCACGTACAGAGCCGATTCGACGGAGAACCATTCGTAATAGCCGGCCTTGCCCGCGAAGGACACCCAGATGAGCAGGACGCTCACCGCTGCCGTGATGAGCGTGGCGCCGAGCCAGTCGATGCTGACGTTGTCCTTGCGGACGGTCACGACGTGCAGCGTGCGCTGCAGCAACACGAGGGCCACGACGGCGATCGGCACGCAGACGTAGAAGCACCAGCGCCACCCGAGGGCATCGACGATGACACCGCCGAGCACGGGGCCACCGGACATCGCCACGGCCATGACGGCACCCATGTAACCGGAATACCGACCGCGTTCACGGGGCGGGATGATGCTGCCGATGATCGCGACGACCAGGGCGGTCAGACCACCCATGCCGATGCCCTGGATCACGCGGGCGCCCAGCAGCACCGGCACGTTGTGCGCGAGCCCGGCCAGTACGGAACCGGCGACGAAGATCAGGATCCCGAGCTGGACGAGGAGCTTCTTGTTGAACAGGTCCGCGAACTTGCCCCAGATCGGCGTCGACGCGGCGTTCGCGAGCAGTGCGGTGGTGATGACCCACGCGTACTGGGTCTGGTTGCCGTTGAGGTCGGCGATGATCGTGGGCAGCGCGGTGGAGACGATGGTGCTGCTCAGCATGGCCGTGAACAGCGCTGCGAGCAGACCCGACAGCACCACGAGGATTTCCCGATGGGTCATCGGTTCCTCGGCGGCCGCCGCGGGAGCCGCGGGTTGCGCTCCCGGTCCGGAGACGGTGGTCATGAATTCGTCCTTCGAGTATCGACAACCAGCGGAGTCAGGGAGGCGGTGAGCCGCTCGAGCGTCGCGATGGCACCGGCGATCTGTTCCTCGTCCCAGTCCGCCAGTTCGGCGGACAGACGTTCGGTGCGGCGCTTCTTCACGAGATCGAGTACTTCGATCCCGGCGACCGAACAGCTCACCCGGTGCGCGCGACGGTCGTCGGGATCCGGGTGCCGGTCCACGAGCCCTCGCTCCACGAGTTCGGCGATCTGTCTACTCAGCGACGACTGGCTGACGCACATCTCCACCGCGAGTTCGCTGGGGCGGCACTCCCCCATCCGGGCGAGCACGAACAGCACCGCGACGAGCGCGGAGGGCAGCACGTCGGTGTCGTGGTGCACGAGAGCACCACGCAGCGTCCGACCGAACAGGAAGATGGCGTCGGCGAGCTCGTGGGCCTGGGTCTTGTCCGGCACAGCGAACCTCCGGCTGGTGAACTAATTGATTACGTCATGCAACTATACAGATTGCTTGCGGACTACAAGCAATTATTGCTCGGACGTCACAGCCGGCCACCGAAGCGATCTACATCACACGCGACGTCCGGCCGTCCGGACGTCGCGCTCCGCTCAGCGCGTGAACAGACCGATGCACTCCACATGGTGGGTCGACGGGAAGGCAGCGAACGCCCGCACATCGGCCAGTTCGAATCCGTGCTCCCGGTACAGCCCCACATCGCGTCCGAACGAGGCCGGGTCACATCCGATGTGGACGATCCGGCGGGGGCCCGCCTCCGCCACCGCGGACACCACCTCCCGGCCCGCACCCGCACGCGGCGGGTCGAGCACGACGACCTCCGGCGCGGGCAGATCGGCGACGATCCTCTCCACGCGACCCTGACGGAAGGACACCTGCCCGAGATCCGCGAGAGCATCCGCTCCGTCCTCGACGGCACGCTTGGACGCCTCGACCGAGACGACCTGCCCGGCCGGGCCCACCTGCCCGGCGAGCGCGGCAGCGAACACTCCGACTCCGCCGTAGAGGTCCCAGGCCGTGGCACCCGGGGAAGCCTGCGCCCATTCACTCACCACTGCCGAGTAGGTCGCGGGCGCGCCCCGGTGGGCCTGCCAGAATCCGGTGGGCGACAGCGTCCACTCGCGTCCGCCGACCCGTTCGAGCACGCGTCCCGGTCCCTCGATCACCTTCTCCGCCCGGGGTGCGCTCGCCGCGGCGCGCCGCGAGGCCGCTCCGCGACGCCCCGGACGCCGCGCCGCGGACGCAACCGGGGGCGGTGCGATCTCGACGATATGGCGTCGGCCGTCCCCGTCCAGGACGACCTGCAGCTCCGCTCCCGGTTGCCACACCCGGTCGGCGAGCCCGAGATAGGCGCGGGCATCGATCTGAGGACAGGCCGGGTCGGTCACCACCTCGTTGCTCCGGTACCGCCGGTAGCCCGGATTTCCGGCAACGTCGACAGCGAGGCGGACGCGAGTGCGCCACAATGTCCCGTCGGGTGCTCCGCCGGGTACTTCCTCGACGACGACCTCGCGGTCCACTCCCCCGAGCCGCCGCAACTGTTCCGTCACGACGGCCGCGGTGAACCGGTGCTGGGCGGGGACCGAGGCGTGGGAGAGATCGCAGCATCCCGCGCCACCGGGGCCGGAGATCGGGCAGACCGGCTCGACACGATCCTCCGAGGCCTCGAGGACGTCCACGGCGTCGGCGAAACAGTACGAGCCTCCGCGGTCCTCGGTGACGTGAGCGAAGACCCGCTCACCCGGAAGTCCGTGCCGGACGAAGACCACCCTGCCCTCGAACCGCGCGACGCACGCACCGCCGTGGGCGGGGTTGCCGAGGGTCACTTCGATCCTTCGGCCGGACCAATCGGTGCGGGGGTGTGCCTGACGATTCACCGCGGTTCCTCCTCCTTGTCGAGCTGTGGTCTGCCTACCGGCGCGTCTCCGTCGGGCCGGCCTCCCGGCAACTGGGTGGACGAGCGCAGCTGCCAGGGCACGCTGGTGACCATCACCCCGGGCTGGAACAGCAACCGGCTCTTGAGCCTCAACGCACTCTGGTTGTGGAGCAACTGCTCCCACCAGTGGCCCACGACGTACTCGGGAATGAAGACGGTGACGACGTCGCGGGGAGAATCACGCCGGATCCGCCGGACGTAATCGAGCACGGGCCGGGTGATCTCCCGGTAGGGGGACTCGATCACCTTCAGCGGAACCGTCAGATCACTCTTCTCCCACTCGAGCACCAGGCGCCGGGTGCTCTCGTCGTCGACGTTGACGGTGATCGCCTCGAGCGTGTCGGGGCGCGTCGCCCGAGCATAGGCGAGAGCCCGCATGGTGGGCAGGTGCAGTGTCGAGACGAGCACGATGGAATGCGTACGGCTGGGCAGGACACCGTCCCAGTCCGCACTCTCGAGTTCCGTCGCGACCGTGTCGTAGTGCCGGCGGATCGACTTCATCATCACGAAGCCCGCGATCATGGCGGCCACCGCGATCCAGGCCCCGGCCGTGAACTTGCCGATCAGTACGACGAGGAGAACGGTCGAGGTCGACGCGACACCGACCGCGTTGATCACCTGCGAGCGACGCATCCGCCCTCGCGCGGCGGGATCGGTCTCCGCCCGCAGTTCGCGTGTCCAGTGCCGCACCATGCCGGCCTGTCCGAGACTGAAGGCGACGAACACGCCGACGATGTAGAGCTGGATGAGTCGGGTGACCTCGGCGTCGAACAACCACACGAAGACGACGGCGATGCCGGCGAGGAACAGGATGCCGTTGCTGAAGGCGAGCCGGTCGCCCCGGGTGTGGAACTGGCGCGGCAGATAGCGATCCTGGGCGAGGACGGAACCGAGCACCGGAAATCCGTTGAAGGCCGTGTTGGCGGCGAGCACGAGAATGATCGCCGTGACGGCCGTGACGAGGACGAATGCCGCCGGTAGCCCGCTGAAGATCGTCTGCGCGAGCTGGGCGAGCAGGGTCTTCTGCTCGTAGCCCTCGGGTGCTCCGCGCAGCTGGGTCTCGGGGTGCTCGGCGACGACCACCCCGAGTCGCTCGGCGAGGAAGACCATCCCGAGGAACAGGGTGACCGCGATGCCCCCGAGGACGAGCAGAGTCGTCGCCGCATTGCGCGCCTTGGGCTTCCGGAAGGCCGGCACACCGGTGCTGATCGCCTCCACACCCGTCAGCGCCGCGCACCCCGACGAGAATGCTCGTGCCACCAGCAGGACGAATGCGATCGCCGTGAGATCGGTCTGTTCGGCGACGAGTTCGAAATCCGCCGACTCGGCGCGCAAGTCCTCCCCCAGCACGAAGATCCGGTAGAGACCGCAGCCGAGCATCAGGAACATGGACCCGACGAAGGTATAGGTGAGAACGGCGAACGCTCGTCCGGCCTGCCGGAGGCCGCGCAGGTTCACCGCGGTCAGCACCACGATCGCCGCGACGACGAAGAGCACCTTGTGCTGCGCGACGAACGGAACCGCCGAACCGACGGTCGCCGCTGCGGACGACAGCGAGACGGCCACCGTCAGGACGTAGTCGACGAGCAGCGCACTGCCGACGGTCAGTCCCGCCGTGGATCCGAGATTCTTCGTGGCGACCTCGTAGTCGCCCCCTCCGGAGGGATAGGCACGCACGGTCTGGCGGTAGCCGGCGATGACGATCACGAGCACGAAGGCGACCGCGAGGCCGATCCACGGGGAGAAGGCGTAGGCCGACAATCCCGCGACGGAGAGGACGAGGAAGATCTCCTCGGGGGCGTAGGCGACGGACGACAGGGCGTCCGACGCGAACACCGGCAAGGCGGTGCGCTTGGGCAACAACTCGTGCCCGAGAGTGTCGCTGCGGAACGGCCGACCCAGGAGGAGCCGCTTCGCCGCGGTGGAGAGCTTGGACACGCGCAAAGCCTATGCGGTTCGGGCACCGAAGTACCCCTCGGCCGGGTCGTGGCTTCTCGGACACCGCTACGCGGTACCGTTCGGATCGGCGGTCCGCTGCGGTCCGTCTCGGAACCTCGACCGGAACGGAGTCCGCCGGGTGTACGTGGTGGTGATGGGGTGCGGTCGTGTCGGATCGGCGGTGGCGACCGCGCTGCTCCGGCTCGGCCACGAGGTCGCGGTCATCGACCGTGACGAGACGGCGTTCGGGCGGCTGGGGAACGACTTCTCCGGGCGCACCGTGCTCGGTATGGGTTTCGACCGGGACGTCCTGATCTCGGCAGGCATCGAGCGCGCCGACGCCTTCGCCGCCGTGTCCTCCGGTGACAACTCGAACATCATCTCGGCGCGGCTCGCGCGCGAGATCTTCGGGGTCGAGCGGGTCGTCGCGCGGATCTACGACGCGAAGCGCGCTGCCGCCTACGAGCGGCTCGGGATCCCCACGGTGGCCACGGTGCCGTGGACGACCGACCGGTTCCTGCACGCTCTCACCCACGACAGCGAGACCGCCCGCTGGCGTGATCCCACGGGATCGGTGGCGATCGCCGAGGTCGACATCCACGAGGGATGGATCGGCCGGCGGGTGACCGACCTCGAGGACGCCACCGGATCCCGGGTCGCCTTCCTGATCCGATTCGGTACGGGGCTGCTGCCCGATCGCAGGACGGTGCTCCAAGCCGACGATCGCGTCTACATCGCGGCCGTCTCGGGTTCCGTCGCGGAGGCGATCACGCGGGCCGAGAACGCACCGGTCGACGAGAACTGACAGTCCGCCGAGAGGAACCTGGATGAAGGTGGCAATCGCCGGCGCAGGCGCCGTCGGACGCTCGATAGCTCGGGAACTCCTGCGTAACGAGCACGAGGTGATGCTCGTCGAACGCAAACTCGAGCACGTCGAGCCCGAGTCCGTACCCGAGGCGACCTGGGTCCACGCGGACGCGTGCGAGCTCAGTTCGCTCGAATCGACCGGCCTCGAACAGTACGACGTCGTCATCGCAGCGACCGGAGACGACAAGGCCAATCTCGTTCTCAGTCTCCTCGCGAAGACGGAGTTCGGCGTTTCCCGAGTCGTGGCGCGGGTCAACGATCCGCGCAACGAATGGCTGTTCGACGAGTCGTGGGGCGTGGACGTCGCCGTGTCCACCCCGCGAATGCTCGCTGCCCTGGTCGAGGAGGCCGTCACCGTCGGTGATCTCGTGCGGTTGATGACGCTGCGCAAGGGCGCGAACCTGGTGGAGGTCACCCTCCGCGACACCACCGCGCTCGCCGGTAAGCCCGTTCGGAAGCTGGACCTGCCCCGCGACGTCGCTCTGGTCACGATCCTGCGGGGCGGTCGAGTGATCGTTCCGCAGCCGGACGATCCGCTCGAAGGTGGGGACGAGTTGTTGTTCGTCGCCGCGGAGGACGTCGAGGACGATCTTCGGCGGGCGGTGAACCGCTAGTCGCGGGAGCTGCTCGGCAGTTCGCCGTCCACCTTCTCGGCAGGTGGCGGCTCCACCACGCGGTCGGCGCGCCGCACGGCCCAGAGCGTGACCAGGAGCGCCAGGGCGGTCAGTGGCCAGCCCATACCGATACGCGCGACGGCGAGCCATCCCGTCCGGTCCTCGTCGTAGAGGTGGTTCTGCACGAGATACCGGCCGAGGAACACCAGGGTCCATGCGAGTGTGGCGATGTCGTAGGCACGCACCGCGATCGGATGCGACCGCCATCGCGAGCCCTGGCCGTTGAGCATCCCCCAGATCAGCCCGACCAGCGGTCTGCGGACGAGCACCGACAGCAGGAACGCACCGCCGTAGACGAGGCTCGCGTAGATGCCGAAGAGGAAGTAGCCCTTCGCATCTCCGGTTCGATACGCGATGAACGCGCACAGCGCGACCCCGAAGAAGCCCGAGATCGCGGGCTGGATCGGAGTGCGCTGGATCAGGCGCCACAGGAGGACACCCACCGCCACGCCGATCGCGGCCCAGATCGCCGGCGTGAGCCCCCACAGACTGTTGACGGGGACGAAGACCAGCACCGGTACCGTCGAGGAGATCAACCCGCTGATCCCACCGAGTTGTTCGAGCATCGTCTGCTGGCTGGTGTCGCTCACTCCTACGAGGGTGCCACATCGGGCGACGGCCGACGACTCCCGAGGCCCGGGCTCAAGCCGGATCGCGCAGCTCGTAGTAGGGGTTGTAGATCACCTTGCGTCCGTCGCGTTCACCGACGCGCCCACGGACCGTCAGGGTACGTCCCGGTTCGATTCCGGGGATGCGGCGACGGCCGATCCACACGAGCTGGATCGAGTCGGTCCCGTCGAAGAACTCGGCCTCGACGACGGCGGCAGCCGCACGCGAGCAGGACTCGACACTGCGCAGCCGCCCGTACATGGTCACTTCCTGACCGCGTGTACATTCGATCACAGGGAGCGCCCCTGTGGAGTGCGACGATTCGGCCATCTCCTCGGCGTCGAGTTCTTCGATGTCCTCGGTGAGCCGCCGCGTGAGCCGACGCAGATAGCCGGCCGGGGAAGCCATAGCACGCTCCTGTACGGAAGGGGCACGGATCGCGTGCCACCGGATGTTTCTTCGATCGCCACTGTAGACGCATTCGCAGTAAGTACAAGCTGCACGGTGCCGCCTCTCGCGGACGGGCCGCGACCTGCTGCCCACGAACGGCCTTGCGGCAGGATCGTGCGCATGTCGCACACAGGATCGCCCCTTTCCCCGTCGGCCGAGGCGCTGTCATCCGAAGCGGTAGGCCTGCGCGTCCAGACCGCCGTCCTCCTGCCGGGCACCGGTTCCGATGCGCACTTCGTGGACACGGCGTTCGGACCCGAACTCCGGCGCCGGGGTATCGCGGCGATCGCCGTCGACCCGGATCCGCGCGCCGTGATCGCCGGGTATGTCGCCGCACTCGACGAGGCGGCGGCGCGTGGCCCGATCCTCGTCGGCGGTGTCTCGCTCGGCGCTGCTGTCGCCCTGCGGTGGGCGCACGACAATCCCACCCGCACCTTCGGGGTTCTGGCCGCCCTTCCGGCCTGGACCGGCGACCCGGCCGAAGCGCCGGCAGCGGCGAGCGCTCGCTGGACGGCCTCCGAACTGCGCGCGCACGGGCTCGCGGCCGTGACCGCGGCGATGGCGGCGTCCAGTCCTGCCTGGCTCGCACGGGAGCTCACCCGCTCATGGCACGCGCAGTGGCCCGATCTTCCCGCCGCGCTGGACGAAGCGGCGCGCTATCGCGCTCCCGACGTCGAGGAACTACGAGCGGTGCGGACACCGGTCGGGATCACCGCGGCGGTGGACGACGCCGTGCACCCCGTGGAGGTCGCGCGGCAGTGGGCACGCGAGCTCCCGAAGGCGGAACTGACGACGGTGACCCTCGCCCGGGTAGGTGAAGACCCCGCCGTTCTCGGCAGAAGCTGCTGCGCGGCTCTCGATCGGCTCGTGCCTGCCGAGACGGGGAGGTCGTCCGGCTCCTAGAAGCCGAGTTGCTGCATGGCCGAGCCGGACTCGCCGCGACGCGGCGGAGTCGCGGGCGGCGGCACCGGCGCTGCGGGGCGAGGCCGGGGGGCAGGCGCGGCATTCTCGGGCCGGGGGACGGGCGGCGCACCCTGGGGCCGCGGCGCCTGCGCACCGGCCTGCGGCGGGGCGCCGGCCGTGTTCCGAGGGGCGGCCTGACCACCCTGCTGCCTTGCGGCGAGCTGCTGTTGTTGAGCCGCGGCGAGCTGCCGGGCCAGAGCTTCCGGAAGCACGATCGGGAGGGGCGTGCGGACCGGATGGGGGTCGGATCCTCGACGGACCACGGTCCCGGACAGCACCGCTCGCGCGGTCCGCGCGAGTTCGGACTCGGCTCCGGCGTTACCGGGAGGGCCCGCGACGACACAGCGGATCATCCACCGGAAGCCGTCGACACCGATGAAACGCAGATCCGCGTTCGCGGTTCTGCCGTGCAGTTCCCGGCCCCAGGGCCCGGATTCGATACTGACCTCGGCGTTGTCGTTGCGCAGGGTCTCGGCGAGTTCGGCCGCGACCTCGCGCCACTGGCCGGGCGACTTCGGCGCGGCGTACGCGGAGACGGTGATGCGTCCGTGCTGGGTGACCAGGTGCACGTTCTGCGGGGCACCGTTCGGTGCCATCTCGACCTGGATCTGTCCTCCGGCCGGCACCGGGACGAGGACCGACCCGAGATCGAGACGGGAGGCGCCCACCGACTCCTCGTCGACCTCGTCGATGTCGTAGGGGCCGGACTCGGGGGCGCTCCCGGTGGCGTAGTCGTCGTATCCGGTGTCCGACAGGTCGTCCTGTGCGTCGAGATACGACTCGGCCGCACCGGCCTCGCCCTCTCCGGTAGTCGCTCCGCGGCCCTTGCGGCGTCGTCCGAACATGTCAGGAACCCTCCTTCACGAGGCCCGCGTGCCCGCCGCTCGACCCGTATCCGCCGCTGCCCCGGGCAGTGTCGTCGAGTTCGTCCACCTCCACGAAATCGACGAGTTCGACCCGCTGGACGAGCAGTTGCGCGATGCGATCGCCCCGGCGTAGTTCGACGGCGTGCTCGGTGTCGTGGTTGATCAGGCACACCTTGATCTCCCCACGGTATCCCGCGTCGACCGTTCCGGGCGTGTTCACGACCGAGAGCCCGAACTTCGCGGCGAGGCCGGAACGCGGGTGGATCAATCCGACGGTCCCGACCGGCAGCGCCACGGCGATCCCGGTGCCGACGAGTGCCCGCTCTCCCGGTCGCAGGGTCACATCGACCGAAGTACACAGGTCGACCCCGGCATCACCCGGATGGGCACGCGTGGGCACAGGGAGCTCCGGATCGAGCCGGCGCAGCGGAATCGGGGGAAGATCGGTCACGTGCACCGAGACTACTCGCGTGCCGGGGCGCTTCCCCGAGGCGACTATCCTTACGGTGTGTCTCGATCCTCGCGCGCGTCAGCGACAACACCGTCGGCAACCGGCACCCCGATATTCTCCGAGCGGATGTGGGTGCCGTGGTACTGGTGGCCCATCGGACTCGGCGTGGCCGCCCTCCTCGCGGCCGAGCTGCACATGGGAGCTCCGGGGATGTACGCCTGGCTCCCCTACGTACTTCTGCTGCCGGTGTCGATCTGGGCTCTCCTCCGGCTTTCCCGGAGCAAGGTCGAGGTGGTCGACGGTGAACTCGTCGTCGGTCGCGCGCACCTGCCCGTCGAGGTGGTCTCCCGTGGAGTGGTCGTCCCCGCCTCCGCGAAGAGCGCCGCGATGGGCCGCCAGCTCGATCCGGCGGCCTTCGTCCAGCATCGCCCCTGGGTGCGGACCATGGCTTTGATCGTGCTCGACGATCCGGAGGATCCCACGCCGTACTGGCTGGTCAGTACCCGGCGGCCGTCCGAACTGCTCGCTGCGCTCGGCTGCGGCGAGTCACCGGAGAAGTAGACCGCTGCAGACCAAGACACCGGCCCCCGCGTTGCCGGGGGGCCGGTGCATGCCGGAGGCTCCTGCGGAGCCGGTGTATACCTCGGGCACGCCGGGACGGCCTCACGGGCGACCACACCGAGGTGGTCGCCCGATCGCGTATCGAAGGCGTGTTCACGCCGCGCAACCGCGGCAGGAACTCATGCCGCGCAGTCGCGGCAGATCAGGACACCGTTCTCCTCGCTCGCGAGTCTGCTCCGGTGGTGCACCAGGAAACAACTCGAGCACGTGAACTCGTCGGCCTGCTTCGGAACGACACGCACCGACAGTTCTTCTCCGGAGAGATCCGCCCCGGGCAACTCGAAGGACTCGGCGGTATCCGATTCGTCGACGTCCACGACAGCGGACTGCGCCTCGTTACGCCGGGCCTTCAGTTCCTCGAGTGAATCCTCCGACACATCGTCACTGTCGGTCCGCCGCGGTGCGTCGTAGTCAGTCGCCATTTCCTCTTACCTTCTAGTACTCGTGCCGGTGGCCGGCCGGGACACGGACGGTGCTCCCGGCCAAGGCAACGCACGACCGTCCGTTGGAGTTCCCGACGGGTGTGCCGAACTCACACGACATACCCGAATTCACTCTGCTTTCTCGCCGTACCGCTGGTTCTTCCACGGTTCGGCCGCCGAACAATAGCCGACCGCGCGGGTGAATATGCAATCGATGGGCAGGACCGCCGGAAATTGTCGGGTAATCGTCATCAACGCCACAGCGGCTCGTGACATTTCCTTCGGGTCGGCGGTTCCCCTGCCCGAGGGCCGGACCTCTACAGTGAGTGCGACGATTCCGGCACCAGGACGAGAGGCAGGGCCGCGTGGTTTCCCTGATCACCGAAGGAAGCGCTACCGACGATCGCGGCCGCCCGTTCCGTCGGCGCCGCCTGGTCCCGGCAGCGGTCGCCGGCGCCGTTCTCGCTGCCGCCACGATCGTCGTGTGGACCTCGGTGTTCAGCAGTGCGGAACCCGTCACGACCACGGTCGCGTGCAACGCTCCTCCGAGCGAATCCACCGATCCGGACGGCCCCGTTCCGGCTCCCCTGGGCGATGTGGTGGACCGATCCACGCTGCTCGAGGTCGAACCGGCACCTCTCGCCGCGACGCGCGTGCGGGTCTTCAACGCGAACGGTGAACGCGGTCAGGCCACCCACGTGGCCGCCCAGCTGAGCGACTACGGGTTCTCCAGCCCACCGGACGTGCAGGCCGGAAACGATCCCGTCTATGTGGACCAGAACATGCAGTGCCAGGGTCAGATCCGGTTCGGCGAGGCCGGCCGGGCGGCCGCGTCGTCGGTGTGGCTCGTCGCCCCCTGTGCGGAGTTGGTGCAGGACACGCGTGAGGACGACACCGTGGACCTGGCGCTGGGCACGTACTTCCGGGACATCTCGCCCGGCGCAGACGCGGAAGAGGTCCTCCGGGCGCTTCGCGAGGTGCCGCCCGGCGAGGAGACCGCCCCCCTCGATCTCGATCTGCTCACCGCAGCCCGCTCCGCGCGATGCTGAAAGTATTTTCACAGACCATGCATTTTGTTTTTTGTCACAACGAGTAATGAATGTGCCACACATCAAATTCCGACAGTGACAAATCGGTCAATTCGGAATGTCGTTCGAGGCGCCGATTTCGTCGAGCAGAGTTTCGAATTCCGCAGCGATGCCCGGCGCGACGGCGACCGTGATCTCCCCGTCCTCCCCCCGCCCGGCGGGGAGCCGTACCACCGCACCTGCCTCCGCGGCGACGAGCGCGCCTGCCGCCCAGTCCCACGGGCTGAGTCCGTGCTCGTAGTGGGCGTCGACCCTTCCCGCCGCAACCATGCACAGATCGAGCGCAGCCGCACCGACACGGCGGATGTCCCGGACCCGGGGTAGCAGCGCGGCCACCAGCTCACCCTGACGCGCTCGCCGCTGCGCGGAGTACGAGAAACCGGTCGCCACGAGGGCGAGCCGGGGGTCGGTCACCGGATTGCAGCGCAGCGGGACCCGGCGTCCCTCCGTCTCGAGCCACGCCCCGGAACCTTCCGCTGCCGAGAAGGTCTCCCCCGAGGCGATATCGACGACGGCACCCGCCACCGAGCGCCCGTCGACCCGTGCGGCCACCGACACCGCCGAGGCGGGGAGCCCGTACACGAAGTTCACAGTCCCGTCGATGGGGTCGACCACCCAGACGACGCCGCTCCCGGACGTCCCTTCGTCGCCGCCGGTCTCCTCCCCCAGGAAGGCGTCACCCGGCCGCAGTTCCGCCAGCCGGCGCCGGATCAGCGCCTCGCTCTCGGTGTCGGCCGCCGTGACCGGATCGGTCGCCGTCGATTTCGTCCCGATGCGGGCGGCCTCCCCCGAACCGGGAGGGCCGAACAGCTCGACACGGCGGGCACGCACATAGACTGCGGCCTCTCGCGCGACGGTCACCGCAACATCCCTCAGGGCGGTCCACTCGGATTCTGACGAAGATCTGTCTGCGTGCACGAATCGATCCGAACACAGCGCCGATCGTTTCGCCAGTGAGGGCCGCATCGGGCTGCGCCAGACACTATCGTTGCCACACGGGCGAAGCAGCCGGCCGAATCTGCGAGAGGAAACATCTGATGGCACAGGACGTTCCCACGGGACGATCGAATCCGACCGATCTCGGGTTCGGTGTCGACGTCGGGGGAAGCGGCGTCAAAGGTGCCGTGGTGGATCTGAACACCGGAAGCCTGGTCGGCGACCGGATCAAGATCCTCACACCGCAGCCGTCCACCCCGGAGGCCGTGGCGCAGACGGTGGCACAGATCGTCGAGCGGGCCGGCTGGTCGGGCCCGGTCGGAGTGACCCTGCCGAGCGTGGTCACCGGTGGTGTCGCCCGCACCGCAGCCAACATCGACAGGTCCTGGATCGGCACCGACGCCCGAGCGCTCTTCACGCGGGCACTCGGCACTCCGGAGGTCTCGGTGCTCAACGATGCGGACGCTGCGGGGCTCGCCGAGGACCGCTTCGGGGCGGCGAAGGACACCGACGGTGTCGTCGTGCTCCTGACCTTCGGGACAGGTATCGGGTCGGCGGTGCTGCACAACGGCGACCTGCTCCCGAATACCGAGTTCGGCCACATGGAGGTCGACGGCAAAGAGGCGGAGCATCGTGCCGCCTCCTCGGTGAAGGAACGCCACGACCTGTCCTACAAGCAGTGGGCGAAAGAAGTCTCGCGGGTGCTCGTCCGGTTCGAGAACCTGCTGTGGCCCGACCTGTTCATCGCCGGCGGCGGAATCAGCCGCAAGCACGAGAAGTGGATTCCTCTGCTGACGAACCGCACCCCCGTGGTTCCCGCCGAACTGCGCAATGCGGCCGGGATCGTGGGAGCGGCCTATGCTGCGAAAACAGGCCTCACTCCCTGAGTCCGGCGCATCGCTCGGCCGAGGGATCGTTACAATGGTCCACAGCCGGCCGGAACCGGCCCTCATCCCGACAGACCTCTCCGCCGGAGCAACTCTGGCGCGACGCCGCACTACCTCGTCACGAAAGGGCGTACGTGGCAGCCACCGAAATCCACACCGCTGATTCCGCACACGAATCGGCACCCGTTGCTGACGCTTCCAGCGTCGCAGGCGCTGCGGACTCAGCGGAGGGCACCGCACCGAGTGCGAACCCGCCGGCGAAGAAGACCGCGGCCAAGAAGGCCCCCGCGAAGAAGGCAGCAGCCAAGAAAGCTCCTGCGAAGAAGACAGCAGCCAAGAAGACCACCGCGAAGAAGGCCGCTGCGAAGAAGGCCACCAAGTCTGCGGGTGCGGGCGAAGAGGACTTCGACGGGGCCGAGGAAGCGGATCTCGCCGATCTCGAGATTTCGGAGGGCGACCTCGCCGTCGCCGAGGATGTCGTCGTCGAAGACGACGAGCCCAGCGAGAAGGACAAGGCTTCCGGAGACTTCGTCTGGGACGAGGAGGAGTCCGAAGCGCTGCGTCAGGCACGCAAGGACGCCGAACTCACCGCCTCGGCCGACTCCGTGCGCGCCTACCTCAAGCAGATCGGTAAGGTCGCGCTCCTCAACGCCGAGGAAGAAGTCGAACTGGCCAAGCGCATCGAGGCCGGTCTCTACGCGACGTACATGCTGCAGCAGCTCGCGGAGAAGGGTGAGAAGCTGCCGGTCGCCCAGCGCCGCGACCTGAACTGGATCTGCCGCGACGGCAACCGCGCCAAGAATCATCTGCTCGAGGCCAACCTCCGCCTCGTCGTGTCGCTGGCCAAGCGGTACACCGGTCGCGGCATGGCCTTCCTCGACCTCATCCAGGAAGGCAACCTCGGCCTGATCCGCGCGGTCGAGAAGTTCGACTACACCAAGGGTTACAAGTTCTCCACCTACGCCACATGGTGGATCCGGCAGGCGATCACCCGTGCGATGGCGGACCAGGCCCGCACCATCCGCATCCCGGTGCACATGGTCGAGGTCATCAACAAGCTCGGGCGTATCCAGCGCGAGCTGCTCCAGGATCTCGGTCGCGAGCCCACCCCCGAAGAGCTCGCCAAGGAAATGGACATCACGCCCGAGAAGGTGCTGGAGATCCAGCAGTACGCGCGTGAACCCATCTCCCTCGACCAGACGATCGGCGACGAGGGCGACAGCCAGCTCGGTGATTTCATCGAGGACTCCGAGGCGGTCGTCGCTGTCGACGCCGTGTCCTTCACCCTGCTGCAGGACCAGCTCCAGTCCGTCCTGGAGACCCTGTCCGAGCGTGAGGCCGGCGTCGTGCGGCTGCGCTTCGGCCTCACCGACGGCCAGCCCCGCACCCTCGACGAGATCGGTCAGGTCTACGGCGTGACGCGTGAGCGTATCCGCCAGATCGAGTCGAAGACCATGTCGAAGCTGCGCCACCCCTCACGGTCGCAGGTGCTGCGCGACTATCTCGACTGACATCTCCACGAACACGAGCACGAGGGCCGTCCTGCGGGACGGCCCTCGTGCTCGTTCGGGATCGGTGGCGCAGAACCGCTAGAGAAGATCGGGTTCGTCACCGGGAATCCGTCGTTTCGTCGCTCCACCCGGCAGCCGTGCCGCCACCCCGCGCATCACGGGTTCGACGACCCGCGCCGCGATCGGGCCGAGCACCGCGGTGATCATCACGTAGGCGGAGGCGATCGCTGCGAGGCGGCTGTCGACGTGACCCGAGGTGACGGCGAGCCCGGCGATCACGATGGAGAATTCGCCGCGGGCGATGAGCGCGGCACCCGCGCGGGCTCGGCCCATCACTGCGATTCGATGCTGTGCGGCCGCGATCCACCCGGTGAGGAATTTCGTCAGCGAGGTCAGCACCGCCAGGAGAACGGCCCAGCCGAGCACCGGGGGTATCGCTGTCGGGTCGGTGTTCAGGCCGAAGAACACGAAGAAGATGGCCGCGAACAGATCCCGCAGCGGTTCGAGGACACGCACCGCGTTGTGCGCCGTCGAACCGGAGATCGCGATGCCCAGCAGGAACGCGCCGACGGCAGCCGAAACCTGCAGTGCGGAGGAGATCCCGGCGACGAGCAACGCCGCCCCGAGCAGTTTGAGCAGCAGCGTCTCCCGGTCGGGACTGTCGAGCACCACCGAGATGTACCGGCCGAACCGGAGTACCAGTACGAGCACCACGGTGACGAGACCGAGCGAGATCGCCACGGCCTCGAGCCCGCCGAGCAGACTCACGCCCGCGAGGATCGCGGTGAGCACCGGGAGATACACCGCCATGGCCAGATCCTCGAAGACGAGGATCGACAGCACGACCGGCGTTTCGCGGTTACCGAGGCGACCGAGGTCGGCGAGGACCTTCGCCACGATGCCGGAGGACGAGATGTAGGTGACGCCGGCGAGCACGAACGCACCGACCGGGCCGAGCCCCAGGATCAAGCCGACCGCGGCTCCCGGTGTGGCGTTCAGGGCGACGTCGATCAGTCCGGCCATCCGCGACCGGCGCAGGCCGGTGATCAATTCGTTTGCGGTGTATTCGAGTCCGAGAAGCAGAAGAAGCAGGACCACGCCGATCTCGCTCGCGACATGACTGAACGCGCTGATGTCGCCGAGCTGGATGAAACCGCCGTTGCCGAAACACAGTCCACCGATGAGATAGAACGGGATCGGCGACATGCCGATACGCGCCGCCAGGCGGCCGAGGACACCGAGCCCGAAGAACACCGCGCCCAGTTCGATGAGCGCGAGTGTCGTCGTGTCCATGTGGGCGGATCAGCCGTTGCGCAGGATCCTGGCGGCGGCGTCGAGGCCGTCCGCCGTGCCCACGGCCACCAGGATGTCACCTCCGGTGAGTACGAAGTCGGGTGCGGGAGAAGGCATGACCTGACCTGCCCGCATCACCGCCACGACCGAGACGCCCGTCCGGGTGCGCAGCGCCGTGTCACCGAGCACCGCCCCGTCGAAGCGGGAGTCCTCGTGGAGGTGGAGCTGAGCCGTGACGATGCCGGGCAGATCGCGGTGGTCCTCGCGCAGCTGGGTGACGAGTTGCGGCGCACCGAGCAGATTGCTGAGGGTGGCCGCCTCCTCCACGGTCAGCGGCAACGAGGCGGCACATGCGTCGGGGTCGCCGGCTTTCGAGATGATGAGGTCACTGTGCCCGTCCCGATGGGTGATGACTCCGATGCGGCGGCCGGAGGCCAGTTCGAAGTCCTTGCGCACACCGATTCCGGGAAGCGGCGTCACGTCGACGTTCATGCCGAAAGACTAGTCCTGCGGGCCGACCCCGTCCGCCCCTCGACGTTCGCAGGGCGCGAAACTGCCGTCCGCCCCGGGCTCGTAGACCGTGACCTCCACCACCGCATCCACGGGCAGCGGACCGTAGAGATGCGGGAATCGCATGGACTCCGGATCTTCGGGCACACCGGCTTCGTACCGGACCGGGTGGCCGAGCCGAGCCGGGTCGACGTGCAGCAGCAGCAGATCGGCCCGACCGGAATACAACCGGTTGGCCGGAAGGTGCACCTGGTGGGCGGTGGACAGATGCACGAAGCCCTGCGATTCGAGAGACGGGGGCGCGACGACCCCGTGGCGGCGGGCGCGCTCCCATTCGTCGCGGGAGATGATGTGCAGCAACGTCTCGGCCATAGCGTCATTGTGCTGTCCGAAGCGGCTCCGAGACCCGCGGGCGGGTCTTCCGGGCTGCGCTGTGAGCGAACACACCACGCGGAATACCGGCACGTCGCGGCCTTTTCGCAGCTCGATGCGTGAAACGCACCACCATTGGGCACTCAGGGGAACAACACGTGAATACGAATCGTCTGTCAGAGTAGATCCACCGCGCCAGCCGGTGCGGCGGACCAGACCCCGGCACCCGATGTGAGCGGTGGCCAGTTTGGAGGAGTCATGCCCGGTACGTTGACCAGCCCGAAGTTGACAGCTGCAGATCGCTGCGATCGGTGCAATGCTGCCGCCCGTGTCCGCGCCGTCCTTCCGGCCGGCGGAGAACTCTTGTTCTGCGGGCACCACGCCAACGAGCACACCGACCGCCTCCGTGAACTCGGAGCGACGATCGTGAGCGAGTCCGACGCCACCGTGTGATCCGCCGTCCGGAACCACGCGGTTCCGAGACCCGACCCTGCGAACGGGCGACCACCTTCCGGTGGTCGCCCGTTCGTCGTCGAGGGGGTCGCTCACCGGCTACCCGAGCGGGTCGCTCACCAGCTGCGCAGGATCGCGATCCGGTCGCGCAGTTGTTCGGCGGTGGCCAGCGCCGTCGGCGGTCCACCGCACTGGCGCCGTAGTTCCCCGTGGATCACCCCGTGCGGTTTCCTCGTCCGATGGTGAACGACCGCGACCAACGAGTTGAGCTCGCGCCGCAACTGGGCGAGGGTGTCGGCGGTCTCGACCCGTTCGGTCACCTGGGGTGGCGGGCTCGGCGCCGGCGGAGCCTTCGGCTTGTCGAGTTGCTGTTGCTGGCGCTGACGCAGGAGGGCCCGCATCTGCTCGGCATCGAGCAGACCGGGCAGTCCCAGATAGTCGGCCTCCTCGTCGGAGCCGGCGAATGTCGCCGTCCCGAACGAGGATCCGTCGTAGATGACCTGGTCGAGTTCCGCGTCGGCGCCGAGCGAGTGGAACGCTTTCTCGTCCTCCCCCGGTTCGTCCTTGCGGCGGTTGGCGTCGGCGAGCAGCTCGTCGTCGAAGCCTTCCTTGACCCGATGAGGCTTTCCGAGCACGTGGTCGCGCTGCGCTTCGAGCTGGCTGGCGAGGTCGAGCAGGACCGGCACGGAGGGCAGGAAGACGCTGGCGGTCTCCCCCTTGCGCCGTGACCGCACGAAGCGCCCGATCGCCTGTGCGAAGAACAACGGGGTCGACGCACTCGTCGCGTACACGCCTACCGCGAGCCGCGGAACGTCGACGCCTTCGGAGACCATGCGGACGGCGACCATCCACCGCTGGTTGCCGGCACTGAACTGCGAGATCCGCTCGGAGGCCGTGGGATCGTCGGACAGGACGACGGTGGGCATCTCCCCGGTCACCGACTCGAGAATCCTCGCGTAGGCGCGGGCAGTGGTCTGGTCGGTCGCGATGACGAGGCCTCCCGCGTCCGGCATCCCACCGGCGCGCAACTGCTGGAGACGGGTGTTCGCCGCGCCCAGCACGGCAGGTATCCAGTCGCCCTCCGGATCGAGGGCGGTCCGCCACGCCCGGGCCGTCTGCTCGGCGCTGAGGGGCTCTCCCAGGCGGGCGGTGAACTCCTCCCCCGCGCTCGTGCGCCAACGGGCCTCGCCGGAGTACGCGAGGAACACGACGGGGCGCACGACCCCGTCCGCGAGGGCATGGGCGTAGCCGTAGGCATGATCGGCCTTCGACTGCAGCAAGCCGTCCTCGTTCGGCTCGTAGGTGACGAACGGGATCGCACTGTCGTCGCTGCGGAAGGGGGTACCGGTCAGTGCCAGGCGGCGGGTCGCGTCACCGAACGCTTCGAGGATGCCCTCACCCCAGCTCTTCGCGTCACCACCGTGGTGGATCTCGTCGAGAATCACGAGGGTGCGTCGTGCCTCCGTGCGCACCCGGTGCTTGAACGGGTGCGACGCAACCTGCGCGTAGGTCACGACGACACCCTGATAGTCGCTCGACGTCTGCCCCGTGGAGTTGGTGAAGTTCGAATCGAGGGCGATTCCGACCCGGCCCGCAGCGCCCGCCCACTGGTGCTTGAGGTGCTCGGTGGGGGCGACGACGGTGATCTGGTCGACGGTGCGGTCGCGCAGCAGTTCGGAAGCGACCCTCAGCGCGAAGGTCGTCTTGCCCGCTCCCGGGGTCGCGACGGCCAGGAAGTCGCGCGGCTTCGTCGCGAGGTACTTGGTGAGGGCTCGGCGCTGCCAGGCACGCAACTGGGCCGCAGGGGCGGAGGTCGTAGCTTGTCCGACGGTTTCGGTGCTCACCGGTTTCTCGTGCTCCTTGTCCGCTTCGCTCGGGTCGGTCCCACCGCACTCGTCCGGGTTCCGACCGCCATGCAGCCTATCGCCTCGAGCCCCTCGGACCCGCCGAAGCCGCCGCGTCGGCGGGTTCCCCGGCCGCTGCGTGGCAGAATTCGGTGCACCCCACCTGCTTGTGCGCGCATGCGAGCGTGTCTTCAGGAATTCTGGAAGTAGATGAACGACACACCACGATCCCACGCACAGGCACCCCGCGGCCGGTTACGGCACGCGGTGGGCCGGGGCTGGAAAGTGGTCACCCACACCGCGTCCTCGGCATGGGATCATTCGATCTTCAGCAAAGCCGCGACGGCCGCCTTCTGGCAGACCCTCTCGCTCCCGCCGCTGCTGCTCGGTCTGCTCGGCAGTCTCGGTTACGTGGGCGGATGGTTCGGCCCGAACACGGTGGAGATCATCACGTCGAAGACCGTCACGTTCATCCGTTCCGTCTTCAGCGACAGTGTCGTCGACCAGATCATCGAACCGACGGTCGAGGACGTCCTCCAGCGCGGACGCGCCGACGTGATGTCCCTCGGCTTCCTGTTGTCGCTGTGGGCGGGCTCGTCGGCGATCGCGACGTTCGTGGACTCGATCGTCGAGGCGCACCATCAGCAGGACCATCGGCACCCCGTGTGGCAGCGGATCTTCGGTCTGCTGCTCTACGTGGTCTTCCTGATCCTCGCGGTGTTCACGCTGCCGCTCGTCGCCCTCGGTCCCACGCTGATCGGCCGATTGCTACCCGATGCGTGGTTCGACCTCGGCTCGCGGATCATCGACACCTTCTACTTCCCCGCGGTCGGTCTGCTGCTCCTGATCGGCCTCACGACCCTGTACAAGGTGGCCCTGCCGAAATCGCTGCCCTGGCACCGACTGCTCGGCGGCGCCGTCCTGGCCGGGGTGTTCTTCCTCGCGTCGAGCGTCGGTCTGCGGTGGTATCTGACCTGGATCGCCGGCACCGGCTACACCTACGGGGCACTCGCCGCGCCCATCGCATTCCTGTTGTTCACGTTCTTCCTGGGTTTCGCGGTGGTCCTCGGAGCCGAGTTCAACGCCACCGTGCAGGAGTTCTGGCCGGCGCGCGCGACCCGCATGGAGCAGTGGCGGGAGTGGCTGGCCGAGCAGACCGCACGCGATCCGTCGCCGGACAGCGGCCCCGTGACGAACCTCACGCGCCGCTTGACCGGATACACCATGATCCGGCTCTCCGACCTGGTCAAGCCCGGCGACCGCGAACCGGAATCGTGGCCGATCGACGGGAATCGGCCCGAACCCGAGTCCGACGAGCACGACGACGAGGCCGGGGGGTTCGACACTCCCCCGGCCGGGACATCGCCGCCGGACTCGCCCGGCACCGCGGCGGACGACGACGAGTCGTGCCGCCCGATACCTCAGTCGCCCTTACGCAAACCGTCGTAGACTTTCTTGCATTCGGGGCACACCGGCGAGCCGGGCTTCGGCGACCGGGTCACCGGAAAGACCTCACCGCACAACGCGACCACGTGGGTACCCATGACCGCGCTCTCCGCGATCTTGTTCTTCTTCACGTAGTGGAAGAATTTCGGGGTGTCGTCCTCGGTCGTCTCGTCGGTGGTGGTATCCGGCCGTTCCTTGATATCCGTGCTCACGTATCCATGATGCCGCACGGAGGAGCCGGATGCGTATGTGCGGGCGACGGCCCGTCGTGGGAAGGTGGAAGACATGGCAAGAACTCACGGTTTCGGCGGATCCCCCGACAACGGATCGCCCGACAACCCGGTTCTGATCACCGCAGCGGAGACGTCGCTCGAGGATCAGCACCGAGCACGGGTTCGCAAGTACCTCACCATCATGTCGTTCCGCATCCCCGCCCTGCTCTTCGCGGCGGTCGCGTACGGCATCTGGGAGAATCCCTGGCTGTCGATGGCGATCATCGGAGTGTCCATCCCGCTGCCGTGGATCGCGGTCCTGATCGCGAACGACAGACCGCCCCGCCGGAAGGACGAGCCGAGTCGCTGGGACGGCCGCTTCGACGCCGACGATTCGCGGGCCATCGAGTCGTCCCGCCCTCACGTGATCGACGGGTGAGCCGTCAGCACGTGATCCGCGGTTGAGTGGAAGAACCTTCGGGACGCTCTGCGAGAATGTCGCGGTGGATCGCGACCTTCTCCTGTCTCTGTGCCCGGCCCTGCGCACCGCCCTGCTGCGCTGCCACTACGACCTCGACACCGTGCGGGAGCTCCTCGGCCCGGAAGCGCATGCCGCGCTCGGCCGTAGTGAGCCGGTAGCCGCCCGGCGCATCGCTCGTGGAGCCGGCGATCTCGGCGTGCTCGTACGGTTGTTCCTCCTCCAGGACACTTTCCCGGAGCCGGAGGTCGCTCACGCATTGGAGCCCGTGACCGCGGACGAGGCGCTTCGCGCGGGCCTGCTCGAGCGTGACGGGGACGGAGTCCGGGCCGCGCTCGATCTGCGTCCCCTCGACGCGGGCACCGGAAGTCGCTGGGTGCTGTCCGATCTCGACGGCTCGATCCGGCCGGTCCCCACCCGGCCCGATCACGTCCTCGGTGTCGGGCAGGCCTCGCTCTCGTTGCTCCGGGCGACGCCCACCGATCGGGTCGGGACAGTGCTCGATCTCGGCACCGGCTGCGGTGTCCAGGCCGTTCGAGCGACCGATTACGCCTCGCAGGTGACGGCGACCGACATCAACCCGCGGTGCCTGACGCTGGCAGCCGCGACGGCCGCGCTCAACGAACTCGACATCGAGTTCCTCGAGGGTTCCTGGTTCGAGCCGGTGCAGGACCGCACCTTCGACCGGATCGTGGCGAATCCGCCCTTCGTGGTGAGTGCGGGGCGCGTGGAACACAGCTACCGGGATTCCGGTCTCGATCTGGACGGCGCCAGCAGGCTGATGATCTCGCAGGCGCCGGACCATCTCGCGATGGGTGGGACCGCCGCGATGCTCGCCTCCTGGGTGCACGTCGAGGGTGAGGACTGGCGGGCACGGGTCGCGTCGTGGCTGCCGGCACACGGCGTCGACGCCTGGATCGTGCAACGCGATGTCGCGGATCCGGCGCTGTACGTGGGCACATGGCTGCAGGACGGCGACGCCGACCAGCGTGATCCCGCGGTCGCGGTGCGCGCCGAGCAGTGGCTGGACCACTTCGAGCGGCACGGCGTGGAGGGGGTCGGCTTCGGCTTCGTCTACCTGCGGCGCACCGATCTGCCGTCGGACGTCCTCGCGGAGGACCTGCGGCACGCGTTCACCGACGCCCTCGGCGACGAGGCGATCGACTACTTCCACCGACTGGACTGGTTGCGCACGCACGACGTTCTCGAATCACGCCTCACGGTGCGGCCCGACACCGCACTCGAGCGGGTCCACCTTCCCGGCGCGGAAGGGTGGGAGCAGGTGGTCGCGAGAGTCCATCGCGGCGGTGGGCCGGCCTGGCAGCACGAGGTGGACGATCTCGCCGCCGCGCTACTGGGTGGGATGCGCGCCGACGGTCTGCCGCTCGGCGACCTCGTCGCTCTGCTCGCGGCGGCGCACGGTGAGGACGAGGACGAGCTCACCGCTCAGGCGGTCGGTCTCGTCCACGGTCTCGTGCGCCACGGCCTCGTAGAGCCCGCCTGAGCTGTCTCGTCGAGCTCCCCCGAGCTGTCTCGCCGAGCCTGCCCGAGCTGTGCGAGGCCGGGTTCCACGATTCGGTTCTCTCAGCAACTTCTCAGGAGCTCATCGGATTAGCGCAGGTCAGCGGGGTGGTACTCCGATCCGTACGGGAACTCCACGGGTTCGCCGGTCGTTGAACCCTGTGAGACACCACCGATGAGGAGGCACGTCATGGCACGCCCCGAAACAACCGCTCGCATCGATTCCGACCTCGACGGTCAGAGCCCTGCAGCCGATCTCGTTCGCGTATATCTGAACGGCATCGGTCGAACCGCTCTCCTGACCGCAGCCGACGAGGTGGAACTGGCCAAGCGGATCGAGGCCGGCCTGTATGCCCAGCACCTGCTGGAAACCAAGAAGCGCTTGTCGGCCGCCAAGAAGCGCGACCTCGCGGCCGTCGTCCGGGAAGGGCAGGCCGCTCGCAGCCACCTGCTCGAGGCGAACCTGCGCCTCGTCGTCTCGCTGGCGAAGCGCTACACCGGTCGCGGGATGCCCCTGCTGGATCTCATCCAGGAAGGCAATCTCGGCCTGATCCGTGCGATGGAGAAGTTCGACTACGCGAAGGGCTTCAAGTTCTCGACCTACGCGACCTGGTGGATCCGTCAGGCCATCACGCGCGGTATGGCCGACCAGAGCCGCACGATCCGCCTCCCCGTCCACCTCGTCGAGCAGGTCAACAAGCTCGCGCGTATCAAGCGTGAACTGCATCAGCAGCTCGGCCGTGAGGCCACCGACGAAGAGCTCGCCAACGAGTCCGGTATCCCGGTCGAGAAGATCGCGGATCTGCTCGATCACAGCCGCGACCCGGTGAGCCTGGACATGCCGGTGGGCAACGACGAAGAAGCCCCGCTGGGCGACTTCATCGAGGACGCCGAGGCGACTTCCGCCGAGACGGCCGTCATCGCCGGTCTTCTGCACAGCGACGTCCGCAGTGTCCTCGCGACGCTCGACGAGCGTGAGCAGCAGGTCATCCGGTTGCGCTACGGCCTCGACGACGGCCAGCCCCGCACTCTCGATCAGATCGGCAAGCTCTTCGGGCTCTCCCGCGAGCGTGTCCGCCAGATCGAACGCGAAGTGATGGCCAAGCTCCGCGAGGGCGACCGCGCCGAGCGCCTTCGCGCCTACGCCAGCTGACCGGGCGCGTCAGCGGTATCCGATCCCCGAGAACCGGGCTGGGTTCTCGGGGATCGTTGCCGTTCGGGGCCGACGTCCTCGGCTCGGACCGCCGCGGCGGATGTCGTCAGCGCAGACGTCTCGGACCGAGATCCAGAGGATGCGGTTCGGGTCCGATGCGCACATGCGCATCGGTCAGCTCCGCCCCCAGTGCCGAGGCGAGCACCGGCTCGCAGACGAGTTCGCGGACCTCGGGAAGATCGTCGGCGAGCGCGGAGATGCGCTGCACGAAGTCGACGAGGGCAGGCTTGTTCACCGGCGCGGCATTCCGGTAACCGGACAGCAGCGGAGCCGCCTTCGGAGCGTCGATCAACTCGACCGCCTCGTCCTCCGTCAGCGGGAGGACCCGGTAGGCGCGGTCACCGAGCAGATCCGAGATCACACCCGCGAGGCCGAACGAGATCAGCGAACCGAAGGACGGATCGTCCTGGACCCGGATCGCGCAGCCGATGCCCTTGTGCGCCATCCGCTGCACGTGCATGAGCGGTTCCCCGGACACCGCCGCCAGATCCCGGTACGCCACACCCACCGAGTCGGCGTCCACCAGATCGAGCCGGACACCGCTGAGGTCCGGTCGGTGCCGCCATTGCGCACCGGTGGCCTTGACGGCCACGGGGAAGCCGATCTCCTCGGCGGCCGCTACTGCCTCCTCCTCCGTCGTCACCACACGGAAGTCGGCGACATCGACTCCGTAGCAGGACAGCAGCAGCGCTGCCTCGGTGTCCGAGAGATACCGGCCTTCGGGAGTCGTCTCGAGCCAGCTCTCGACGAGCCTGCGGGCCCGTTCGGGATCGATACCCGCCGGGCGCACGACCTGCGAGGGCGGCCGGCTCCGCCACTTCGCGTACCGCCAGGCCCGCCCCAGGGCGAGCGCCGCACGCTCGGGGCCGGGATAGGAAGGCACCGACCCACGGACGGGAGTGCCGTCCGGTCCCCGGACCGCCAGCACGTCGGGAATGCCCTCGGTCGCCAGGAAGGTCGTGACCACGGGCTTCTCCGAGCCGGCGACGGCGTCGCGCAGCGCCTGGGCGTACGGCTGGACGTCCACGGCGACCGGTGGGACGAAGACCGCGATCACCGAGTCGACCTCGGGCGATTCGAGGGCATGCGCGACCGCCTCGGCGAACTCGCCGGGAGAGGCCTGCGCACCGAGATCCACCGCGTCCGGAGCCTGCAGCCCCTGTCCACGGGCGGCGTCGACCGCGAGAACCCCCAGCGCGGTGGAGTTGCCGACCACCGCGACGCGCGGACCGGCGGGCAACGGCTGGTAGCCGAACAACAGCGCCGAGTCGAACAACTGGCCGATGGACTCGACCTGAACGACGCCTGCCTGCTCGAACAGATAGCGCACGATCGTGTCGTCCATCTCGCCGGTTCGCGCCGCGAGCGCCGGAGGAACAGCGTGGCGGCCGCTCTTGACCGCGACGATCGGCTTGCTGCGCGCCACCCGCCGGGCGATGCGCGAGAACTTGCGCGGATTACCGAAACTCTCGAGATAGAGCAGCACGACCTCGGTGGCGGGGTCTGTGTCCCAGTACTGCAACAGATCGTTGCCGGAGAGATCGGCCCGGTTGCCGGCCGAGACGAACGAGGAGAGACCGACTCCGGTCTTGGCCGCCTCGTCGAGGATCGCGATGCCCAGGGCACCCGACTGGCAGAAGAATCCGACATTGCCCGTCGCCGGGAGTACGGGCGCGAGGGTCGCGTTCAGGCGGATCGCCGGGTCGTTGTTGGCGACGCCGAGAGCGTTCGGCCCGATCAGGCGCATCCCGTGGGAACGCGCGGCCAGCGCGAGCCTGCGCTCCGCGTCCCGTCCTTCCGGCCCGGTCTCACCGAAACCGGACGAGACGACGAGCAGTGCCTTGACCCCTTTGGCGAGACAGTCGTCGAGTACCGCGTCGATCGACTCGGCCGGCACCGCGGCGATGGCGAGATCCACCTCGTCGGGGATGTCGCGGACGGTGGGATAGGCACGCACTCCGCGCACCGAGCGGTTCTCGGCGTTGACCGGATAGACCGGCCCGGTGAAACCGCTGCGCAGCATGTTGACCAGGACGGCGTTACCGACCTTGCGGCTGTCGGTGGAGGCACCGATGACTGCGACGCTCGCGGGACTCAGGATGTTGCGCACACTGCGCGCCTCGGCGGCCCGTTCGCGCGCGTTGCGCACCGACACCAGCGCCTCGGTCGGGTCGATCGCGAACTCCAACCGGACGACGCCTCCTTCGAAGCTGCGGCTGACCTGGTAGCCCGCTTCACGGAAGACGGTGATCATGTGCCGGTTCTCGGCGAGGACCTCCGCCACGAAGGTGTGCAGTCCGTTCTCCGCCGCCGCGCCCGCGAGGTGCTCGAGGAGGATGGGCCCGAGGCCACGTCCCTGGTGGGCGTCGGCGACCGTGAAGGCCACTTCCGCGGACAAGCCGTCGCCCTCGTTCGGCAGTCCCTCGTATCGTCCGACCGCGATGATCTCGTCTCCGAGCACCGCGACGAAGGCCACCCGGGAATGGTGGTCGACCACCGTGAAGTTGAACAGGTCCTTCTTGGAGATGGTGGGATACGGGCCGAAATAGCGCAGATAGCGGGTGCGTTCGGACAGTTTCGCGTGGAAGGCGAGGATCGCGTCCGCGTCCTCCGGGACGATGGGCCGCAGGTGTACGACGCCGCCGTCCGAGGCCAGGACGTCGGCGACCCAGTGCCGCGGGTAGTCGCGTGCGCGGGCCAGCGCCCGTTCGCGAGCCGGGTCGGTCTCCGTCGCCGCAGCGGTACCCACGGCCGGGCTCGCGCTCGATCCCGACGTGGCATCGTGCTGTTCAGTCACGCGGATCCTCCGGGTCCAGGCCGAGGAGCGGGAAGGCCGCCCGCCTCGTGGCGATGATCGCGGAATCGATGCGGGTCAGTGCACGGTCGAGCGACGCGATACCCGTTTCCGGGGTGCCCCCGGGACCGTCCCACGGCAGATACGACACATCGGAGTTCTCCCCCATGCTCGTGGGCAATTCGACGCCGGGGGCGAGCGCACCGACACGCTCGCTCCAGTCGTCCGGGATCGGGGTGGCGAGGTCGATCTCGCGGTCCAGTGCGGTCGCGATCAGGTGCGTCCACGCGCGCGGAACGACCCGGACGAGTCCGTATCCACCGCCACCGACCGCGAGCCAGCGGCCTTCGCAGTAGCGATCCGCGAGTTCACGCATCGCGAGATAGGAGGCCCGCTGGCCGTCGACGGTGAGCGAGAGGTCGGCGAGAGGATCCTCGCGATGGCTGTCGGCTCCGCACTGGCTGATGAGGATCTGGGGACGGAACGCCGCGACGGCGCCCGGCACGACGGCGTGGAACGCCCGCAACCACAGGGCGTCGACGGTGCCCGGCAGCACCGGCAGGTTGATCGCCGTACCTTCCGCCGGACCCGATCCGATCTCGCTCGACCAGCCGGTGTTGGGCCACAACGTCGCCGGATGCTGATGCAGGGAGATGGTGAGGACCCGCGGGTCGCCGAGGAAGGCGTGCTGGACGCCGTCGCCGTGGTGGGCGTCGACGTCGATGTAGGCGATGCGGTCGTAGCCGTGGTCGAGAAGCCACGAGATCGCGATCGCGGCGTCGTTGTAGACACAGAAGCCGGCCGCCCAGTCGGCCATCGCGTGATGCATGCCACCGCCGATGCTCACGGCACGGCGCGCGCGGCCGCTCGCGATCTCGCGTGCCGCCGCGAGAGTTCCTCCGGCGAGGGTCGCGCTGGCTTCGTGCATGCGCGGGAAGATCGGATTGTCCTCGGTACCGAGACCGTGCGGCGCGTCGGCGGGAGGTGTCGTTCCCTCCGGCGCCGCACCGGCGCGTTTGACCGCATCGACGTAGGAGGAGGTGTGGATGCGCAACAGGTCGGTGTCGTCCGCCGGTGACGGACGGACCGTCTCGACGCCCTCGAGCAGCCCCAGACTGCGGGCCAGCCCCATGGTGAGGTCGAGGCGCGTGGGATTCATCGGATGTGTCGGACCCCACCGGTAATCCAGGTAATCGGGGCTCCACACCACAATCCGATCGCCTCTCAGCTGTGTCGTACCGCCCGCCGCGGTGGAGCTCGTGGTCATGGACACAGACGCTACTGGTCCGCTCCCGGACATGCGAGGTCGTCGGCCGCCCCCGCCGCCCTGGTCGCACGGTTAGAATCGGCGCAGACGAAGGGGTGTGAGAGTGAAGGACCTGGTCGATACCACGGAGATGTATCTCCGGACCATCTACGACTTGGAAGAGGAAGGTGTGGTGCCGCTGCGCGCGCGCATCGCCGAACGCCTCGAACAGAGCGGGCCCACGGTGAGCCAGACCGTTGCCCGCATGGAGCGGGACGGCTTGCTCCGGGTAGCCGGCGACCGGCACCTGCAACTCACCGAGAAGGGTCGCGACCTCGCGGTCTCCGTCATGCGCAAGCACCGGCTCGCGGAACGCCTTCTCGTGGACGTGATCGGTCTCGACTGGGAGAACGTGCACGCCGAGGCATGCCGGTGGGAGCACGTCATGAGCGAGGAGGTCGAGCGCCGGCTGGTGGAGGTGCTCAACAACCCGACGACCTCCCCCTACGGCAACCCGATTCCGGGCCTTGCCCAGCTGGGCCTGGACAGGTCGGTCATGACGGACGAGAAGCTGGTGCGGCTGACGGAGATCCCGCACGGCCGTCCGACGGCCGTCGTCGTGCGCAGGCTCGCGGAGTACGTGCAGTCCGACCCGGAGGTCATCGCCCGGCTGCGTGAGGCCGGTGTCGTGCCGGACGCGCGCGTTACAGTCGAGACGCGACCGGGCTCGGTGTCGATCACCGTGGCCGGTCACGACAGCTTCGAGCTTTCCGACGAGATGGCCCACGCCGTGCAGGTGAAGCAGGTCTGACCCAGACCCCTTTTCGCATGCCCGGTACGGGCGTGCGAAAAGGGGATGTCCAGCGTGAGACTTCTGGTGACCGGCGGCGCCGGGTATGTGGGCAGCGTGTGCACGACCGTGCTGCTCGAGCAAGGCCACGACGTCGTGGTCGTCGACGATCTGTCGACCGGAAACGCCGATGCGGTGCCGTCGGGCGCCGATTTCGTCGAAGGCGACATCGCGACCGTCGCCGACGATCTGCTCTGCGGAGACGGTCCGCGCTTCGACGGCGTCCTCCACTTCGGCGCTCGATCGCTCGTCGGCGAGTCGGTGGAGTTCCCGGAGAAGTACTGGCAGGGCAATGTGGTCACCACCCTGGCCCTGCTCGAGGCCATCCGCCGGTCGGGCACGCCCCGGCTGGTCTTCTCCTCCACTGCGGCGACCTACGGCGAGCCCGACAGCGTGCCCATCACCGAGGATGCGACCACACGCCCCACCAATCCGTACGGGGCGTCGAAACTCGCGATCGACCACGCCATCTCCTCGTATGCCCGTGCGCACGGGCTCGCAGCGACGAGTCTGCGTTACTTCAACGTCGCCGGCGCCTACGGCGGAGCAGGCGAGAACCGCGTGGTGGAGACCCATCTGATCCCCCTCGTGTTGCAGGTCGCCCTCGGTGCGCGCGACCACATCTCGGTCTTCGGCACGGACTGGCCCACCAAGGACGGCACCGCCGTGCGCGACTACATCCATGTCAAGGATCTCGCCGACGCGCACGTGCTCGCGCTCACGAAATCCGAATCCGGACGGCACGGCATCTACAACCTGGGCAGCGGTGAAGGTTTCACCGTTCGCGAGGTGATCTCCGCATGCGAACGTGTCACCGGGATTCCGATCGCGGCAGTCGACGCACCGCGCCGCGCCGGCGACCCCGCCGTGCTCATCGCGTCGAGCAGCCGGGCGATCTCCGAACTCGGCTGGAAGCCGGCCCACACCGATCTCGACGAGATCGTGGCGGACGCGTGGGAGTTCACCCGGTCCCTCGGCGACCGATTGCACGCCCTTCGCCGCAGCTGACCTGCCACCGCACCCGCGGTGAAGGCCTGCCGTGCTGCAGTTCAGCTGGTTTCGTCGTCGCGCGGGAGCACGACGCCCAGCCGGGCGGCGATCTCGTGGCCGGTCTCCGCGAGACCACGGATCGCCTCGGGTCGCAGCCCGGCCTGCAGCGCCTGGTCCAGCAGGTCCGCGAGCCGATGACGGGGGTCGGAGCCGAGGGCGGCGGTGAGTGCCACGCCCGCGAACGGTCCGTCGCCCCGCACGTACGCTCCGAAGCCGATCAGTGCCGCGGCGTCCGCGCGTTCGGGGTCGGGCAGAGCGCGGGCGAGTTCGGTCCACAGGCGTTCCGCGGGGCGGGCGAGAGGACCGGTCGCGAGTCCCATGACCGCGTCGCGCACCGTCCGGTTGGCCAGGAGTACCGCGATTTCGGCGCACTCGGCCGGGCCGGGTTCGACTCCCTCGGCGTACGCGCGGACGTGTGTGAGCACGGTGTCGAGCTCGCGACGGTCCGCGCGCTCTCCGCCACCCTCACGCGCCCAGCGCTCGTACTCGCGGTCGCGTGTCTCGACGACCTGGTCCAGGCACCGCGCGATCTCGTGCCGCACGGTCGGCGGATACGGTTCGAGCAGCGCTTCGAGTTCGCTGCGGGAACCGCGGATGGGACTGCCCTCGAACACGCGCGCCGCGGCGACGATCGAGGCCGAGGGGTCGGCGACGCTGCCGGTGACATCCTGTCCGGGCACGAACCACTCGGCCCCGCCGGTGATCTCGGGGACGGCGTAGACGCCCGACAGTTCGATGCCGGCCGTGTCGAGGACGTCTGCGAATTCGTCGACGAGTCTGCACAATTCGGCGATCTCCGGATCGTGCCGATCCGTCAGGCTCTCGTCCACGAGGACGGCCACCACGGAATCGGCTCCCTCGCGGGCGCAGACCGCACGGAAACGCCGGAACGCCGCCCGCATTCGTTCGGGCACCGGCTCTCCGTTACGGGGCACGACGAGGTCGTGGCGCATCACCGCGCCGATGGTCGCGACCCTGCCGTTCGGCCGGGTCGGCGTCTCACCGGTCGGTGTCAGGCACATCGCGACGATCGATCGCGTGGGCGGGAAACCCATCAGTGCGGGCAGTGCAGCGATGACCTCGCCGGCATCGGCGAGGCGGAGCGGATGTGAGGACGACGGTGTGGAAGTGGTCATGCTCCGACCGTCGCCTACGAGGACGAACGGGCACCCTCGCCCGGAGGCGTTCTGCGGGTTTCTGGGGATGAACCGGCAGGATGTGGACAACTCGCGCACCCGACGGCCGAACCGGTCGGGGCAGACGCCGTCCGTCGGCAGGGAATGCCGGTCTCGCCGCCCGTTCGTCAGGGCCGGGCGGCGTGGACGACGGCGTCGCGGAACACCCGGTCCAGAGTGCCCACGTCGGGCGGGGCCGCGTCGAAGGACATGTACGTCACCGTCACGCGTACGTCCGCGATCTGCGCGACGCGCGTGGTCATCGACTGGGTGACCCCCGCTGCGTCCCGGCCCGAGCGCACCGTGCGGGTGAGCGCGAGGGTCTGTGCGCCTGCGACGGGCGGGGTGGGGTCGTCTTCGGGGACGGTGACCACGGTGGAGGTGATTCCGCGGACGGTGGCCTCGACCCTGGAGCACTCCGAGAGGTAGGTCCGGTACTCCTCGAGGCCGGGGACGGACCTCGCGATCTCGACGCTGATCGTCGCGCGACTGGCGTCGTCCGTGCCGACGGCCATCGCGGTGCCGCCGGGTCCGTAGTCCTGGACCGGTGGCAGGCATCCGCCCGGATCGACCTTCGAGCCCGGTTGGATGCCGGTCAGGTCGGGCGCGGCCTGGGCGACGGCCGCCGCAGGGAGGACCACTGCGGGATAGGACTCGGGGAAACGCTCGGGCGGCAACAGCAGTTCGGCCGGTGGCCGGGCCCGGGACGGATCGGCCGCTGTGGCGGTCAGCGCCGCCGGTTCGGGTCGAGGATCTCCCGGGATCGTGCTCGAGCACGCCGGGACGAGAAGGGCGCACGCGAGGAGCACGGCGGACGTGCGGTGCCCCGGCCGGGCATCGCGATGGGTCACCCTGGACCTCCGTGGATCGTCGACGTCGGGCAGGGTGCGCACCCCGGAATCGGCCGTCGTGGCTTCAATTAGACTCGGACACCACCATGCCACGTCGGGAAGCCCCGGCGTCGATGCCGAGACGAAGTGTGATCGGAGTGGTTCGCAGATGGACGAGCAGTCCCGTATGTACGAGTTGGAGTTCCCGGCTCCTCAGCTCACCTCGTCGGACGGTGAGGGACCGGTACTCGTGCACGGTCTCGAAGGGTTCGCCGATGCGGGCCACGCGGTGCGCCTGGCGACCACCCACCTGCGAGAGAACCTGGAGACCGAACTCGTCGCCTCGTTCGCCGTCGACGAATTGATCGACTACCGGTCGCGCCGGCCGCTCATGACGTTCAAGGCGGACCACTTCTCCGATTACGCGGAGCCCGAACTGAATCTGTATGCGCTCATCGACGAGGCGGGTACCCCCTTCCTGCTGCTCGCCGGTGCCGAGCCGGACCTCAAATGGGAGCGCTTCATCACCGCGGTGCGTCTGCTCGCGGAACAGTTCGGGGTGCGCCGGACGATCGGGCTCAACGCCATTCCCATGGCGATCCCCCACACCCGGCCGCTCGCGGTGACCGCGCACTCGACGAACAAGGACCTCATCGCGGGGCATCACCGCTGGTCGGGCGAACTTCAGGTGCCCGCCGGTGTGTCCTCCCTGCTCGAATACCGGATGGGCCAGCACGGTCACGAATCGGTGGGCTTCTCGGTGCATGTGCCGCACTATCTGGCACAGACCGACTATCCGGCCGCGGCGGAGACGTTGCTGACGAACGTCGCCGAGGTCGGTGGACTGGAACTGCCCATGCAGGCTCTCGGCGAGGCCGCCGCCCGCGTCCGCGAGCAGATCGACGAGCACATCGAGGACAACGCCGAGGTCCTCGGCGTGGTGCACGCACTCGAGCGGCAGTACGACAGCTATGTCGCTGCCCAGGAGCAGCAGACCTCTCCCCTGCCGACCGACGAGAGTCTGCCCACCGGGGAGGAGCTCGGCGCGGAGTTCGAGCGGTTCCTCGCCGAGTACGACAGACAGGGCGCCGATCCCACGGAGGACCGTCCGGAACCCGAGGACGAAGGAGACGACTCCGGGCCGCGTTGACACGGCGCCCCCGCGTCGACACCGGCACCCCGCGGGCGCCGGTGTCGGTAACGGAGTCGCCGATAACGGGGACACCGGATGTTTCATGAACGTCACAATCGTCGTTGTCCGCGTCACATACAGGCGGTACGCTTCGGCGGCATGCCACAGTGGTAGTGGCGTCCGTACCCGGCGGGTCCGGACACGGACACCACGCGATCACCGATGTCGCAGGAGACGCACATGGTTCCACCGCGCGCACGGAAACTCCGACCGGTCCCGGACAACGAGCCGCGTATCGTGTTCCGGACCATCCACGGCTACCGGCGCGCATTCCGCATGGCCGGCAGCGGCCCCGCGCTGCTGCTCGTCCACGGCATCGGCGACGACTCGTCCACCTGGCAGGACGTGATCCCGCATCTCGCGGAGAAGTACACCGTCATCGCCCCCGACCTGCTCGGACACGGCCGATCCGACAAGCCGCGCGCCGATTACTCGGTGGCCGCCTATGCGAACGGTATGCGCGATCTGCTCTCCGTCCTCGGGATCGAGTCCGTCACCGTGATCGGCCACTCCCTCGGCGGCGGTGTGGCCATGCAGTTCGCCTACCAGTTCCCCCGCATGGTCGACCGGCTCGTGCTCGTCTCGTCCGGCGGCGTCACCAAGGACGTCCATCCGGCACTTCGCCTGATCTCGGTGCCGATCCTGAGCGACGCGCTCAAGATCCTCAGGCTGCCCGGCGCGATGCCGCTCCTGCGCGCCGCCGGCGCCGCACTGACACAGATCAACGGTTCACCGCTACGACCGGGTGCGCTGCTGCACGACACCTCGGATCTCGTGCGGGTGCTGGGCAATCTTCCCGACCCGACGGCCTACGAGGCGTACCTGCGCACTCTGCGGGCGGTCGTCGACTGGCGTGGGCAGGTCGTGACGATGCTCGACCGCTGCTATCTCACCGAGAACCTGCCCGTGCAGTTGATCTGGGGCGATCACGACAGCGTCATCCCGGTCGCGCACGCCTATCTCGCCCATTCGGCGATGCCCGGCTCTCGCCTCGAGATCTTCCGGGGTGCCGGCCATTTCCCGTTCCGCGACGATCCGTTGCGCTTCCTGCGCGTCGTCGAGGACTTCCTGGAGAACACCGCTCCCCTCGAATTCGACGAGGAGAGATGGCGCAGGCTGCTCGTGTCCGGCGTGAGCGAAGCGCAGATCACCGGCCGGCCGGAGACACGGATGGCCGTGCTGGGCGCGATGGGCTCCGACGAGCGCAGCGCCACGTGACCGGCGCGGACGGTGACTCCCCGGACGACTAGCCTGGAGAGGTGCTGCTTCCGGATCTGATACCCGACCCCGTCGACGACGACGCCTTGTTCGACGCGTTCACCACCTGGACGGCGGATCGGGGAATCACTCTCTATCCGGCGCAGGAAGAAGCGCTCATGGAACTCGTCGCCGGTTCCAACGTCATCCTGGCCACCCCCACCGGTTCGGGAAAGTCCATGGTGGCCCTCGGCGCACACTTCTTCGCCCTCGCCGAAGGAAAGCGCACCTTCTACACGGCCCCGATCAAGGCGCTCGTGAGCGAGAAGTTCTTCGCCCTGTGCGACGTCTTCGGAGCCGACAAGGTGGGCATGATGACCGGCGACGCGTCGGTGAACTCGGGGGCGCCGATCATCTGCGCGACCGCCGAGATCGTCGCGAATCTCGCGCTCCGCGAAGGGCCCGATTCGGATATCGGGCAGGTCGTGATGGACGAGTTCCATTTCTATTCGGAGCCCGATCGGGGCTGGGCATGGCAGGTTCCCCTGATCGAGCTGCCGAATGCCCAGTTCCTGCTCATGTCGGCCACCCTCGGCGACGTGTCCTTCCTCCGGAAGGATCTGACCCGCCGCACCGGCCGACCCACTGTGGAGGTCTCCGGCTCCGAACGTCCGGTGCCGCTGTCGTTCTCGTATTCCCAGTCCCCTATCGGTGAGACGATCGAGGAACTCGTCACCACCCACCAGGCCCCGGTCTACGTCGTGCACTTCACCCAGGCCGCCGCGCTCGAGCGTGCCCAGGCGCTCACCAGCGTGAACATGTGCACGAAGCCCGAGAAGGAAGCGATCGCGAACGCGCTGGGCGAGTTCCGGTTCTCGACCGGCTTCGGCAAGACCCTGTCGCGCCTGGTCCGTCACGGAATCGGCGTTCATCACGCGGGCATGCTTCCGAAATACCGGCGCCTGATCGAGAAACTCGCGCAGGACGGCCTGCTCAAGGTGATCTGCGGAACCGACACGCTCGGGGTCGGGATCAACGTTCCCATCCGCACCGTCCTGCTGACGGGGCTGACCAAGTTCGACGGAACCCGCACGCGGCAGCTCAAGGCCCGCGAGTTCCATCAGATCGCCGGCCGTGCGGGTCGAGCCGGCTTCGACACGATGGGCACCGTCGTCGTGCAGGCGCCCGAGCACGAGATCGAGAACGTCCGAGCCCTCGCCAAGGCGGGCGACGACCCGAAGAAGCGCCGCAAGGTACAGCGCAAGAAGGCACCCGAGGGATTCGTCTCGTGGGGCGAGGGGACATTCGACAAGCTGATCACCGCCTCCCCCGAGCCGCTGCAGTCGCGGTTCTCCGTGAGCAACTCGATGCTGCTCAACGTCATCGCGCGCCCCGGTAACTGTTTCGATGCGATGCGGCATCTGCTCGAGGACAACCACGAACCGCGTCCGGCGCAGCGCAGGCACATCCTCAAGGCCGTCTCGTTGTACCGCGGTCTGCTGCAGGCCGGAGTGGTGCAACAGCTCGACGTACCGGACGAGTTCGGACGCCGCGCCCGGCTCACCGTCGATCTGCAACGCGACTTCGCGTTGAACCAGCCGCTCTCGCCCTTCGCCCTCGCCGCGATCGAACTGCTCGACATCGATTCGCCCACCTACGCTCTCGATGTCGTCTCCGTGATCGAGTCGACCCTCGACGACCCGCGGCAGGTGCTCATGGCACAGCAGCACGCCGCACGAGGTGAAGCGGTCGCGCAGATGAAGGCCGACGGTATCGAGTACGACGAGCGGATGGAGTTGCTCGAAGAGGTCACCTGGCCGAAGCCGCTCGTCGAGATCCTCGAGCCGGCCTTCGAGACGTATCGTGGCGGGCACCCCTGGGTCGCGGAGTTCCCGCTGTCTCCGAAGTCCGTGGTGCGCGACATGATCGAACGCGCGATGACCTTCTCGGAGTTGGTCTCCCACTACGGCCTCGCCCGTTCCGAAGGGCTGGTCCTGCGCTATCTCGCGGACGCCTACCGTGCGCTGCGGCAGACCGTTCCCGACGCCGCCCGGACCGAGGAACTCGACGACATCACCGAATGGCTCGGCGAACTCGTCCGGCAGGTCGATTCGTCCCTGCTCGACGAATGGGAATCGTTGACCAATCCCGGCGCCGAAGGCGACGGGCAGCAGATCGCCTTCGGCTCCGATGCCCCGCGGCCGCTGTCGGCGAACGAGCGCGCGTTCAGGATCATGGTGCGCAACGCGATGTTCAAGCGGGTCGAACTGGCCTCCCGTAGACGCTGGGACGAACTCGCGACCCTCGGGGACGGTCTCGACGCCGAGGACTGGGAGGACCTGCTCGAACTGTATTTCGAGGAGTACGACGAGATCGGCACCGGTCCGGATGCGCGTGGGCCGGCCCTGTTCTCGGTCGAGACCGGACCCGACCTGTGGCGGGTACGCCAGACCCTGCACGATCCGCAGGGCGATCACGGCTGGGCACTCGTCGGCGAGGTGAATCTCGCGGAGTCGGATGCGGCCGGTGAGGTCGTCTTCGACGAGTTCGAGATCGTCGAGGGCTGATGCGGCGCGCGCGGGAAGTAACCTTGGTCCGGTGAGCGAACAGACCCCGCCGCCCTTCCGGCTGGCCTACGTCCCGGGTGTCACCCCTGCCAAGTGGGTTCGGGTATGGAAGGACCGGATGCCGGGGATCCCCATCGAACTCGTCCCCGTCGACTCGACGGCCGGGGCGGCTCCGCTGCGTGAGGGTGCGGCCGACATCGCCCTGCTCCGATTGCCGTTGCAACGGGACGGATTGTCCGTGATCCCGCTCTACACCGAGGTCTCGGTCGTGGTGGTCCCCAAGGAGCACGTGATCGCGGCGGTCGACGAAGTCTCGGTGGCCGACCTGGCCGAGGAGACGGTTCTGCATCCTCTCGACGACGTCCTGGACTGGGCGGCGTTACCGGGAGAGGAAGCCTTCGAGCGTCCCCCGACCACCGAGGACGCCGTCTCCCATGTCGCGTCCGAGGTCGGGATCCTCGTGACTCCCCAATCGCTCGCTCGCCTGCATCATCGGCGGGATCTGACCTACCGGCCCGTGGTGGACGCCCCGGCCTCCCAGGTGGGTCTCGTGTGGCTCACCGACCGCACGACCGAGCTCGTCGACGAGTTCGTCGGGATCGTCCGAGGGCGGACGGCGAACAGCTCGCGCGGCCGTCGGGAAACGCCCGAGTCCGAGGCTCCGGCCGCCTCCCGCCGAGGCGAACGGAAGGGTTCGGCACCGAAGAAGCGCGCACGGGAGACCGGGACGTCCGGCCGGACCGGCGCGTCGGCCCGCACTCGTCCCGGCCGGCCCCGTCGCGGGCGCCGCTGATCCTCGGCCTCGTCAGGCGACCGGTCGGCAGGTCACCGGAACGCAGCGACGGATGGTCTCGGCGAGGAGACGGTAGTCCACCCCTCGCGACGACGACGACCGGAAGACCAGTCCGATCCGGCGGCCGGGGGCCGGCTGCGCGAAGTGCGCGACCTCGAGATCTCCCCGGGCGGTTTCGACGGCTACCGCGGAGGCGGGGACGAGTGTGATCCCCAGTCGCCCGGCCACGCACCGCACCACCGTCGACAGCGAGGTCGCCCGCGTGTCGCCGAGGGACGGGCGCGCGGCGGCGGACCGGCACAGGTCGAGCGTCTGATCCCGCAGGCAGTGACCTTCGTCGAGCAGCAGCAACTGTGCGTCGTCGAGTGCCGAGACCGCGACATCCGCGCGTCCGGCCAGGTCGTGCCCGACCGGGAGGACGAGCACGAAATCCTCGTCGTAGAGGGGAACTTCGATCACCCCGGGTACCTCGGTCGGGAGCGCGAGGACGGCCACGTCGAGCGTCCCCGCACGCAGCGCGTCGAGGAGCCGCGCCGTCTGATCCTCGACGACCTGCAACGACAGCGCCGGCATCGCCTCGTCGAGCGCAGGCAGAACTTCGGGGAGCATGTACGGCGCGACCGTGGGGATCAGCCCCACTCGCAGCGGACCCGACAAGCCGTCCGACACACCGGCGGCTGCGTCGACGAAACCTTCGGCGGCGTCGAGCACGACCTCCGCGTAGGGCAGCAGGCGCGCACCCTCGGGCGTCACCAGCACGCGGCGGGTGCTCCGCTCGATGAGCCGGACACCCAATCCGTTCTCCAGCGCCGCCAGACCCTGCGACAGGGTGGGCTGACTGACCTCGAGGCGCGCTGCCGCCGTTCCGAAATGCCGATAGGTGGCGACCGCCACGAACGCGCGCAGTTGCGACAGGGTGGGCTGGTAACTCTGATCGGTCACGCCTATGAGTGTAGTGCGACCTATCACCTTATCCTTTTGTCAGCAGCGACAGGACATCTGCGCCCTCACGGGACGCGATCACGAGGGAGGCATCGATCCCGCGGCCCTGCCCGCAGCGAGATCCGCCGCCCCGAGCACGACCTCGATCTCCCCGCCGAAGTCCACTCCCGGAGCGAGCGGAAGCCGGTCACCGCTCCAGAACCGGCCGGGGTCGTACCAGTTGCTCCCCCGCCGTCGTTGCTGCAACAGCCCCATCTCCTCCATCGTCAACCCGACCACTTCCGCGCAGTACGCGCTCTCGAGCCGGATGTCGGACGCATCGGCGCGGCGACCTCGGCCGGAGGGCGCAGGAGTGCCGGCGCGACGCCGACGCGGCAGCCGGCCCGCCAGCCACCGCCCCGTGAGTCGCGCCGTCGACGGGAAAGGAGTGCCGTCGAGGCGGGCGATGGTGCGCAGCAACTGATCCTCCTGGTCGGCGGTGACCGCGACCGAGATCTGCCGCAACCAGCCGCGCTGCCCGTAGCGCGCACCCCAGACCTGGACCGCACTGCGCAGATCGTGCAGCTGGACGCCGCGCTGGTACCTGCCCGTCCACATGTCCGGCAGGCTCCGCCCCAGTTCCGCATGCCACATCAGCGGCGGCAGATCCGCGATCGCCACCGTCATCCCGACGTGGTTGACCGGGGCGTTGGTCAGCGTCCGGATCGCCCGGTCCGCAGGTGTCGCACCTCGGAAGATCCAGATGTCGCCCGTGCGTGTCGTGTCGACGGCCTCGTCGAGGGTGACCCGCGAACGCGCGGCGATCCGATCCGTTCCCGGCGATTGGTCCATGCCGTCAGCCTGCCATGCCCACCGGCCGATAGGGTCTGCCCCATGGCGTCGCGCGGTGGGAAGTGGTGGAAGCTCGTCGGACTCGCCGGGCTCGTGGGTGTGGCGGCAACGGGCGCGGTCGCCGCACGCAACGAGAGACAGCGCCGGAACTACAGCCCCGACGAGGTGCGTTCCGTCCTGCACGAGCGCTACGCGCGGTCGCTCGCCGCACGCGACGGGGGCACCGAACTCCCCCTCACCGAGGTGCGTCCCGGGCCGAAGGAACGAATCAGCCGAGTGCTGCGGCGATTCCGTCGGCGAGATCGGTGATCTGGTCGTCGGTCATGACGAACGACGGGGAGATCTGCATCGCTCCCTGACCCGCTGCCCGTCCTGAGATGCCGTGCTGCCGCAGTGTCTTGACGAATCCGAGTGCCTCGGACGGATCGGCGAGCTGGACGGCTGCGACCGCGCCGAGACCGCTGCGCACCTCGGCGACACGGGGATGTTCCGCGAGCGGTGCGAGCGTGTCGTGCAACGTCCTCTCGATCCGCGCGGCCTCCGCGAGCAGGTTCTCCCGCTCGATGATGTCGAGATTGGCGAGGGCGGCCGCCGCAGCCGCGGCGTGCCCTCCGTAGGTGTATCCGTGGCGCCACCACACACCTCCGGCGAAGAACGGATCGGCGACGTGCGGAGCGACGAACAGTGCCCCCATCGGCAGATAACCGGAGGTCAGCCCCTTGGCCGTGGTGATCATGTCGGGGCGCAGGTCGAACCGCGAGGAGGCGAACCACGAACCGCCGATCCGCCCGAACCCGGTGACCACCTCGTCGACGACGAACAGGATGCCGTTGTCCCGGCAGATGTCCCGCACCTCGGCGAGATAACCCTCCGGGGGCAGGTAGACCCCACCCGCTCCGATGACGGGTTCGCAGAAGAAGGCCGCGATGCTGTCGGCACCCACCGAATCGACGAGTTCGAGCAGCGCCTTGGCGTCGTCCCACGGCACCTGCGCGGTGTCCTCCCACAACGGGCCGTAGCCCTCACCGTTGACGGGGATGCCGGCGAGCGAGGTGCCTCCGACATGCATGCCGTGATACGCCTTCTCGCGCGAGACGAGAAGCCTCTTGTCCGGTCTTCCGACCTCCTGCCAGTAGCGACGCGCGAGCTTGGCCGCCGAATCCACCGAATCGGACCCACCGGAGGTGAAGAAGATCTTGCTGCCGGGCACCGGAGCCAGCCCGGCGAGCCGTTCGGCGAGTTCGAGCGCGGGCTCGGAGGTGAGGTCGCCGAAATTCGAATAGTGGGCCACCTTCGCGACCTGCGCGGCGATCGCGTCCGCGATCTCGGTACGGCCGTGTCCCACATTCGTGAACCACAGGCCCGCGGTGGCGTCGAGATAGCGACGTCCGGCATCGTCCCAGACGTACGCGCCCTCTCCGCGGGTGACGACGAAGGCGCCGTCCCGTTCGATCGCGCCCATATCGGCGAATCCGTGCCACAACGCACCCACGACAAGCTCCCGTCCACGACCGGCCACGACCATCGCATCGTATGCGGGTGGAACGACTCTGGTGCGAACGGCCCGCACCGTTCACTCTGGGTCCATGACCGAGTTCCGATTCTCCGTCAACATCTTTCGCCTCGGGTCTGCGCAGTCGTTCGCCCGCGACTGCCGGAAGGCCGAGGAATCGGGCTACGACGCGCTGTATGCAGCCGACCATCTCGGTGTCCCTGCCCCCTTCCCGGTTCTCGTCGCCGCTGCCCACGCCACCGAGCGGTTGCGGCTGGGCACCCTGGTGCTCAACGCTGCGTTCGTCAATCCGGTACTGCTCGCACGCGAGATCGCGACGGTGGACGTGCTGACCGGCGGCCGCCTCGAGGTCGGCCTGGGCGCGGGGCACATGCGATGGGAGTTCGAGGCGGCCGGGATCCCGTGGGAACGGTTCGACGAGCGGGCCGACCGGCTCGAGGACACCGTGGCGGAGCTGCAGCGAGCGTTCGCCGAGCCCGCCTACGCCGAGCAGGACGCCGCGCGCGAGGCGTTCGATCTTCCGGTGCTCGGCCCGCTGCAGCACCGCGGATTCGGTGGGCACGGCCCGCCGCTGATCATCGGAGGGACGGGCGACCGGATACTCACGCTCGCAGCGACCCGTGCGGACGTCGTGAGTATCGCGGGTGTCTTCCAGATACCGGGACGGCCGCCGGGGACGTTCCGCCTCGCCACCGCGGTCGAGGCCGACGAACGTGTCGCGTTCGCGCGGGCCCGGGCCGGAGCACGCGCCGACGACGTCGAGTGGCACACCCTGCTCCAGGCGGTCGTGGAGACGGAGGACCGGGCGGCGACCGCCGCCGCGCTCGCTGCCCGATTCGACCACGCGATCGACGCCGCGGACCTGCTCGACTCCCCGTTCGTGCTGATCGGCACGATCGACGAGATGGCGCGCCGGATCGTGCGCAACCGGGAGCGATACGGATTCACGCACGTCACCGTCCACGCTCCCTACAGGGACGTCTTCGCCGAGGTGGTCACTCGGGTGCGTGCGCTCGGCCGCTGAGTTCCGGGCCCGACCGGCCCCGATCGGGCCGTTTCGCTAGGCTGTCTGATCAGCATGTCCATCTCCCCCGCCCCGAACCGTCGCGAACTGCGCGCCGCCCTGTCCGAGGTCTCGCTGCGTGACGAGAACCGGCTCCGACGCCGCCTGGACCGGGCGCGTGACGCCGATGCCGTCGCCGCGGTGGCCGCCGAGATCGAGACCGCGCGCGGCCGGCTCGTCGCCCGCGCAGGCTCGGTCCCCGAGATCCGGTACCCCGAAGACCTACCCGTCTCGCAGCGCAAGGACGACATCGCGGCGGCGATCCGCGACCATCAGGTGGTGGTCGTCGCAGGTGAGACCGGCTCGGGAAAGACGACGCAGCTGCCGAAGATCTGCCTCGAACTCGGGCGCGGCGTCCGCGGCCTGATCGGGCACACCCAGCCGAGGCGCATCGCGGCGCGGGCCGTAGCCGAGCGACTGGCCGAGGAACTGGACACCGAACTCGGGGACACCGTGGGCTACACGGTCCGGTTCACCGATCACGTCTCCGATTCCACGCTCGTCAAGCTCATGACCGACGGCATCCTCCTCGCCGAGATCCAGCGCGACCGGCTGCTGCGGCAGTACGACACGCTCATCATCGACGAGGCCCACGAGCGCAGCCTCAACATCGACTTCCTGCTCGGTTATCTCGCCCAGTTGCTCCCGCGCCGCCCCGATCTGAAGGTGATCATCACCTCGGCGACGATCGACCCCGAACGCTTCGCGCGGCACTTCGCCGATGCGCACGGCACGCCCGCACCCATCGTCGAGGTTTCGGGCCGAACCTATCCCGTCGAGGTGCGCTACCGTCCACTGACCGTCGAAGTCGGGGACACGCTCGTCGACCGCGACCCCGTCGACGCGGTGTGCGAGGCCGTCGAGGAACTCCAGCGCGAAGGTGACGGAGACATCCTCGTCTTCCTCTCCGGCGAACGCGAGATCCGCGACACCGCCGACGCTCTGCACGATCGCAAGCTCCGCAACACCGAGATCCTCCCCCTCTACGGGCGGTTGTCCGCCGCCGAACAGCATCGGGTCTTCACGCCCCACACGGGCCGGCGGGTCGTGCTGTCCACCAACGTCGCCGAGACGTCCCTGACCGTTCCGGGAATCCGCTACGTCGTCGATCCCGGTACCGCGCGGATCTCCCGGTACTCGGTGCGCACCAAGGTGCAGCGACTGCCGATCGAACCCATCTCGCAGGCCTCCGCGCGGCAGCGGGCCGGACGATGCGGCCGTGTGGCCGACGGCATCTGCATCCGCCTGTATTCGGAAGACGACTTCGACAGCCGTCCGGAATTCACCGAGCCGGAGATCCTGCGCACCAACCTCGCCTCCGTCGTCCTGCAGATGACCGCACTCGGTCTCGGCGACATCGAGGAGTTCCCGTTCGTCGAACCTCCCGACCCGCGAGCGATCCGCGACGGTATCGCGCTCCTCGAAGAACTGGGCGCTCTCGAACCCGCGAAGAAGGACGAGGGCCCCCGCCTGACCGCGACCGGCCGCGAGATCGCCCGGCTGCCCGTCGATCCGCGGATGGCACGCATGATCGTCGAAGGGCACCGCAACGGATGTCTGCGGGAGGTGCTCATCATCGTCTCGGCCTTGTCCATTCAGGACGTGCGCGAACGCCCCGCCGAGTTCCAGCAGGCCGCCGACGAGAAGCATGCGCGCTTCGCCGTCGAGGGCTCCGACTTCCTCGCGTATCTGCGGTTGTGGGACTACCTCAAGGAACAGCGCCGGAGCCTGTCGTCGGGCCGGTTCCGCAGACTCTGCCGCGACGAGTTCCTGCACTGGCTGCGCATCCGCGAATGGCAGGATCTGCAGGGGCAGCTGCGGCAGATCACCGTAGGCATGGGCTGGGAAACACACCACCGCGAGGTGAACGCCGACGAGGTGCATCGCTCCCTGCTCGCAGGGCTGCTCTCGCACATCGGTCTCCGTGAGGGCGACAAGCGTGACTATCTCGGAGCCCGCGGGGCGCGATTCGCGATCTTCCCCGGCTCGTCGCTGTTCAAGAAGCCTCCGCGCTGGGTGATGGCCGCCGAACTCGTCGAGACCTCCCGCCTGTGGGCACGGACGGCCGCACGGATCGAGCCGGAGTGGGTGGAGAAGCTCGCCCCACATCTGATCAAGCGCACCTATTCCGAACCACACTGGTCGACGCGACGCGAATCGGCCATGGCGTACGAACGCGTGACCCTCTACGGCATTCCGCTCGTCGCTGCGCGGCCGGTCCCCTACGGCCGGATCGATCCGGAGGTCTCCCGGGAACTGTTCATCCGTCACGCTCTGGTCCAGGGCGAATGGCGGACGCAGCACACGTTCTTCCACGACAATCGGGCATTGCTCGAGGACGTCGAGGAACTCGAGCATCGGGCGAGGCGCCGCGACATCGTCGTCGACGACGAGACACTGTTCGACTTCTACGATCGGCGGATCGGGCCGGAGGTGGTCTCGGCCCGGCATTTCGACACATGGTGGAAGAAGACACGGCGGACGCAACCCGACCTCCTGACGTTCACACCGGAGACGGTGGTCAATCAGGACGCCGCCTCGGTCCTCGAGGGCGACTATCCGGATGCCTGGCGGCAGGGCGAGATCCAGTTCCCCCTCACCTACCAGTTCGAGCCGGGTACGGAGGAGGACGGCGTCACCGCCCGTGTCCCCGTCGCCCTGCTCGCGAACCTGCGCAACGTCGGGTTCGACTGGCTGGTGCCCGGGATGCGCACCGAACTGGTGACCGCTCTCATCAAGACGCTGCCGAAACATCTTCGGCGTCAAGTGGTTCCCGCTCCCGACTTCGCCGCGGCCGCCCTGGCGTCGGTGACCCCGCGCTCCGAACCCCTCGTCAACGCGATGGCGCGCGAACTGTCGCGGCTCGGCCGGTGCACCATCGAACCGTCGGACTTCGATCCGAAGGCGCTCCCCGGCCACTTGCGGATGACCTTCGCCGCCGTGGACGAGAAGGGAAAGGTGCTCGGGCGCAGCAAGAGCCTCGCCGCACTCCGCACGCAGTTGTCGTCGCGAGTCGACGCCGAGGTCTCCCGGGCAGCCTCGGGGACCGAACGCGCCGCCGCGGTGGTGTGGACGGCCGAGACTCTCGGGAGCCTGCCCGCCACCGTGACCCGCGAGGTCGGCGGCCAGCAGGTCACCGGCTATCCGGCGCTGGTCCCCGAAGGGGACGGCGTGGCCGTGCGGGTGCTCAGTACGCCGCAGGCCCAGCAGAACGCAACCCGCCGAGGACTGCGCGCCCTGCTGCTCGCCTCGGCGCCGACGAAGGCGAAGGCCGTCACCTCGGGTCTGACGAACATGGAACGACTCGCCCTCGGCACCAATCCGGACGGTTCGTTCGACGCTCTGATCGAGGATTGCCGGGCCTGTGCGGTGGACGACCTGATCGCTGCGCACGGCGCCGCCGTCCGCACGCCCGAGGAGTTCGAGCGGCTCGCGGCGACCGTGCGGTCTCAGCTGCCCGGACGGGTCGCACGACTGCTGAAAGCGCTGGTGCCCGTGTTGTCACGCGGCCACGAAGTGGGTGTCCTGCTCGACCGGCTCACCGGCGAAGCAGCCGACGACGTGCGCGAGCAACTGCAGTCGCTGCTGTTCCCCGGATTCGTCACCGAGTTGGGTTCGCGTCGTCTCGCCGATCTGCCGCGCTATCTCGCAGCCGCCGCGCAGCGCCTGGAGGCGTTGCCTGCGAGCGCCCACCGGGATGCCGCCGGGATGGACGTGCTCGACCGGGTCTACGGGGCGTACGACAAGCTGCTCGCACGCCTGCCCGAGGAACGACGCACCGCCCCTGAGGTGGTCGAGATCTACTGGATGATCGAGGAACTGCGCGTGAGCCTGTTCGCGCAGGGGCTCGGCACCCGGATTCCGGTGTCGGAGAAGCGCGTCCTGAAGGCGGTCGACGCGATCCGGTGACGGTCAGTCGGTGTCGGCGGCGGACCGGGAGCTCTGCTGCTGCCGCAGTTCCCGGATCTCGCGTTCGAAATCCTCGGCAGAGCTGAAGGACCGGTAGACCGATGCGAACCGCAGGTAGGCGACCTCGTCGAGATCGCGCAGCGGCCCGAGAATCGCCAGCCCCACCTCGTGACTGGGAATCTCGGGCGACCCCTTCGCACGCACCGCATCCTCGACCTGCTGCGCGAGCTTGTTGAGCGCGTCGTTGTCGACATCGCGGCCCTGGCATGCGCGCGCGACACCACGCACGACCTTCTCGCGGCTGAACGGCTCGGTCACCCCGCTGCGCTTGACGACGGACAGCACCGCGGTCTCGACGGTGGTGAACCTCCGGCCGCATTCGGGACATGCCCGCCGGCGACGGATCGCCGCGCCCTCGTCTGCCTCGCGCGAATCGACCACCCGGGAGTCGGGATGGCGGCAATACGGGCAGTACATGTAGGTTCCTTCGTCGTGCCCGTGCAGGTCGCGGCGTCGGCGTCGAAGCAATGCCTCCCGACCGGAACCGTCTCCACCCGCGGGTGGACCGACACCGCCGCGGCCACACGGAGTGGTGTGACTGACAGTGTTAGACAATACCCGCCTGTCCGGTTCGGGCGTGGGGTGCGGGTCGCTGCGGTTCACGGCACCGTCATCCCCGGCCGGGCCCCGTAGGTGTGTCCGCCTCGCGGACGATCGTCGCGTCGACGCCGGCGGTCCGGGTGATCACCTGTTCGGTGCGCACGTGCGCGAGCGTGAGGAGCATGATCGTGGCCAGGGCGGTGAGAAGCAGTGTCGCCACCACGTGCCGCGGGCTCGCCCCCTCCTCCGCTCGGCTCGACCACCTGATCTGCGACCGGCGGTGGAGTGGTTCACGAGAGGGTGCGGCGGGATACGCCCTCACTCGCGGGGTGCCCGGGGTGGGACCGCAGGACGCGGAGGCCACGATCCGCGGGACGTCGCGCACGCCGGCGTCGAGCCGCATCGTGACCGCCCGGGTCGGCACCCACACGTCCACCTGACCTGCCGCCTTCGCCGGAACTGCTGGGTGCATTCGAACCGCTCTGCTCATCGGAAGCCTCCGTGTCGCCGTGCGTGATCTGCGCCTGCGCTGGGCGTGTTCTGCGACTGCGCCGATCCTTCGATCATCCGTTCGAACGAATGTGTGTTCGAATTTTCTACCACGGGCCGCGTTCGCGCGTCAGCACTTCCCGGGGTGAATGTCGAACATCTGTTTGATATACGCGCGCGATGTCGATAGATTCGAAAGACAACTTGCAACCCATCCGACACTCGCCGCACGGAGGTCACGATGAAGGCGGACGGAACATCCACAGCCCGCCGGGGCGGGTCCACGACCGACGACTCCACGGGCCTCACCGAGCGCCAGCGGCGCGTCCTCGAGGTCATTCGCGATTCGGTCAGCGAACGGGGTTACCCACCGAGCATCCGGGAGATCGGCGACGCCGTCGGCCTCAATTCGACGTCGTCGGTGGCACACCAGTTGCGCACACTCGAGCGCAAGGGCTTTCTGCGACGGGATCCGAACCGCCCTCGCGCGGTCGACGTGCGAGGACTCGAGCCATCCCCCGCCGTCGAGGCATCCCCCGAGGTGCTCGCCGGTTCGTCGGCGGACGAGATCCCGTCCGCTGCAATGGTTCCCGTCGTAGGGCGAATCGCGGCCGGTGGTCCGATCCTCGCCGAGGAATCGGTCGAGGACGTCTTTCCCCTACCCCGCGAACTCGTCGGCCAGGGCTCACTGTTCCTGCTGAAGGTCGTGGGTGAATCGATGATCGACGCCGCGATCTGCGACGGCGACTGGGTGGTCGTACGCCAGCAGAACGTCGCGGAGAACGGCGACATCGTCGCGGCGATGCTCGACGGCGAAGCCACCGTCAAGACCTTCAAGCGGGTCGACGGGGACGTCTGGCTGATGCCCCACAACCCGATGTTCGATCCCATCCCCGGCAACGACGCCGTCGTGCTCGGCAAGGTCGTCACGGTCGTCCGCAAACTCTGATCCCGCTGCTCTCCGGGACGAACGAGGCCGGGGTGGCTCCGCGCTGCGGAACCACCCCGGCCTTCTCGCACACCGATCAGATGTTCAGACCGCGTCCGATGACTTCCTTCATGATCTCGTTCGTGCCGCCGTAGATCTTCTGCACACGTGCGTCGAGGTACGCCTTCGCGACCGGGTACTCACGCATGTAGCCGTAGCCTCCGTGCAGCTGCAGGCAGCGGTCGATCAGCTCGACCTGCTTGTCCGTCGTCCAGTACTTGGCCATCGCGGCCTCCTGGACGGTGAGCTTCTTCTCGTTGAGCAGTTCGATGCACCGGTCCACGAAGACCCGGGCCAGCTGGGTCTCGGTCGCGAGCTCCGCGAGCTCGAACCGGGTGTTCTGGAACTTGCCGATCGGCTTGCCGAAGGCCTTGCGGTCGCGGCAGTACTGGATCGTGTCGTCGAGCACGCGCTCCATCGCGGCAGCCGCGACCACCGCGATGGCGAGACGCTCCTGCGGCAGGTTCTGCATGAGGTAGATGAAGCCCATCCCCTCCTGTCCCAGCAGGTTGGCCGCGGGGACGCGCACGTCGTTGAAGCTGAGCTCCGCCGTGTCCTGGGCGTCGAGGCCGATCTTGTCGAGGTTGCGTCCACGCTCGAAGCCGGGCATGTCGCGCTCGACGACGAGGAGCGAGAAGCCCTGCGCGCCCTTCTCCGGATCGGTGCAGGCCACGACGATCACCAGATCCGAGTGGATGCCGTTGGTGATGAACGTCTTGGCGCCGTTGAGGACCCAGTCGTCACCGTCGCGTACCGCGCGAGTCTTGATGCCCTGCAGGTCGCTGCCGGTGCCCGGCTCGGTCATCGCGATCGCCGTGATGAGTTCGCCGGAACAGAATCCGGGCAGCCAGCGCTGCTTCTGTTCCTCGGTCGCGAGTTCGAGCAGGTACGGGGCGACGACATCGTTGTGCAGCATGAACCCGAGCCCGCTGAAGCCCAGCTTCGTGGTCTCCTCGGCCATGATGGCGTTGTAGCGGAAGTCGTCCATTCCGCCGCCGCCGTATTCCTCCGGCACCGCCATGCCGAGGAAGCCCTGCGCGCCGGCCTTCTTCCACACCTCGCGGTCGACGATCTTGTCCTTCTCCCACTGCTCGTGGAAGGGGGCCACCTCCTGTTCGAGGAACTTCCGGTACGACTCCCGGAAGAGTTCGTGCTCGGGCTCGAAAAGGGTGCGTTCCATCTGCGCTCCTGTGTGAGAGGTCGTTCGACATACTCACGGTATGCAGACGAGCGGGCGGTGACGCTGACAGTATCGAGCGAGTTTTGTGACCCGGACGACCCTCGCCCGGATCATCCCTCTCAGCGACGCAGGTCGGCGAGGCGACGCAGGAGCGGGTACGCCACGAGAATGCCGATCGACCCCCAGGCGATGCCGCCGAGTTGGACGGATCCGATCCACAGTGTGAGATCGCCGATGCCGGCGACGAGCGCGGCCGCGGCGACCGTGAGGTTGACCGGATCGGTGAAGTCGACCTTGGCGTCCGTCCAAATGCGGACACCGAGGATGCCGATCAGCCCGTAGAGCACGAGAGTCGCTCCCCCGAGGACGCCGTCGGGCACCGTGAAGACCAGCGCGCCGAACTTCGGCGAGAAGGCGAGCACGACCGCGGTGACGGCGGCGACGGCGTACGCCGCGGTGGAGTACACACGCGTGGCCGCCATGACGCCGATGTTCTCCGCGTAGGTCGTGGTGCCCGAACCGCCACCCGCGCCGGCCAGGGTGGTTGCGAGTCCGTCCGCGATCAGCGCGTTGCCGGCCATGTCGTCGAGATTCTTGCCGGTCATCGCGGCTACCGCCTTGACGTGCCCCACGTTCTCCGCGACCAGCACGACCACGACCGGCAGGGCCAGCAGCACGACGGACAACTCGAAGGTCGGCGCACGCAGTTCCGGCAATCCGAACCACGCCGCGTCGCGCATGGCGTCCACCCGCTCGGACGAGATCGCCCCGGTGAACGCGGCGAAGACCCAGCCGACGATCACACCGACGAGGATGCCGAGTCGGCCGAGCATGCCCGGGCCCACGACGGTCACGACCAGCGTGACCACCAGGGTCACCGTCGCGACGAGAGGCTGCGCCTCGAACGAACCCGTCGCGGTGGGCGCGAGATTGAGGCCGATGAGTGCGACGATCGCGCCGGTGACCACCGGCGGCATGACCGCGTCGATGACGCGGGAACCCGCGGCCCTGACCACGACGCCGATCAACGCGAGCACGACGCCGACCGCGACGATTCCGCCCAGTTGCGCCGCGGGACCGGAGCCCGCCGAGGCGGTGAGCGGAGCGATGAATGCGAAGGACGAACCGAGATAGCTGGGCACCCGCCCGCGCGTGATGACCAGGAACAGCGCGGTGCCGATACCCGAGAACAGCAGCGTCGTCGTCACAGGGAAACCGGTGATCGTCGGCACGAGGAGGGTGGCCCCGAACATCGCGATGACATGCTGCATGCCGATGCCCACGGTGCGTGGCCACGACAGTCGCTCGTGTGGCGCGACGACCGCACCGGGGTTGATACGACGTCCGTCGCCGTGCAGCGTCCATCCCAGGCCCGCAGCTGTGCGCCCGGTCCGCTTCGCTCGTTCAGTCACGAGACGACATGGTAGGCCCCACCGCGCGCCCGGTCCTCGCTACCCGGACGACGTGCCGCTCTCGAGAATGCTGACGATCGAATACAGCGTGAAGCAGACCGCACCCAGCCCCACCAGCACGCGGGCGGCGATGTAGACCGACGGATCGGCGACGGCCGCCTCGAACACGAAGGCCGCGAGGAACAGACAGGACAGTGCGGTGACGATCGGGACCAGCGGCACCCGGTTCGCCAGCGCGAACGTGCGGCGCCAGACGAGAGCGAGCAGGCCGATCTTGCTGAGGATGCTGAAGCAGACCAGCCCCAGCCCGATCACCACCAGACCGGGCGTGCGGTAGTAGCTCTCCCGGTCCAGGATCAGCAGGACGACACCCCAGACGAGCGCGAGCGAGCCCAGCGCGATCACCAGCCAGGGCCACACGAGCCGTTCCCGCGGCTCGTAGGAATTCTGGACCTGGCGCAGGATGCTGAGCACCAGTCCGATCAGAGCTGTGCAGACCATCGCGATGCCGGCGAGCACATGGCCGGCCGTGAACCGTGCCGAGGTGGCCGGCAGGACCAGATTCGTGATCGCGAACACCCATGCCACGAGCGCCAGCACGACCGGCGCGGTGGCCATGGCCACGAAGGCACCCGGACGAAACGCTCCGGAGGGCGGCTGCCGGTCGCCCTCCGGTCTCACCGAATTCTGCGGGATGAGAGAGAATTTCGTCGACGCCGTGGCGACCGTGGCGACGCACCCGCTGATCAGGCCCAGCCCGAATACCACGTGCCCTGCGACGTAGTGATCCGTGTGGGGCCTGGTGCTCGAGGAACCCCACAGCAGCGCCAGACCGTAAGCCACCGTGCCTGCCGCAAGGGTGTACCCGAGCGTCGGATACAGCACTGCGTCGGTCCGGGTGAACCGGCCGATGAGCTGGCGGATGATGGTCGCCGCGGTAGCGAACAGGCACAGGCAGATCGCAGCGAGGAAGGTGACGACTGGGCCGGCCACCGAGCTCGACGCGTCTGCCGTTGTGGACCAGATGTCGACGCCGTAGCCGAGGCACACCACCATCATGGCGAGTGGAATCGCCCTGAAGACGACGCTCACCCAATAGTTCACACGAATCACGACCTCGGGGCGGTGCAGGGCCTGTAACCACTCGATGGGATCAGTACAGCACGACGCAACCGACGACTCCGTCGGATTCAGCCGTTGCGTGACCGCTCCCGCCGCACCTGCGCGTGCGTCGCGGGCTGAAAGTCCGAGGAGGCCGGGTGCCAGGGATCGGACAGTGCAGCCGCCTGCGCCGACGTCCTGTCGAGCGAGACCATGATGCGCGGTACGGAGAGCACCGTGTATGTGCGTGCCCATGCCGAAGGTTCAGCGCTTCCGGGAGAGTATGCAAACGCACCTTTCATCACAGTCGAGGGTCGATCACCGACGTCGTCGATGCGTCTGCGGCCTTACGATTCTTTCCCGAAGAGCACCCGGCCCGAGTATCGTTGCCAGGACTGGAGTTGGAATAAGGAGGGCGATCCCGCCCCTCGGTTCCAGCCGACGAACCTGTCGAGGTCCGCGAACAGTCAGCCCCCTTCGGGAATTCGGTCTCTGACGCCCGTGCGGCGACCATCCCCGATACGACCACAGCACCGGGCTTCCCGGGCGTCTCGACGGGAGCGGCGTCCGCAGCTGGGCCTCCCGAAAACGCTCATCCGCGAAACCATGTCCGGAAGCATCACAACCGAACGGATGGAGGACCGATGACATTCGAGAACCGCCTCGCCTGCGTGATCGCGGCAGACGGCACCATCGCACGCGGCTACCTGATTGCAGACTGCGAGTTGGCCGGAGAGAACGAATATATCCTGACCTGGAAAGTTCCGCTGCAGGGAGACGCCAAGACCAACTTCGCTGGGACCATCGGCAGCGCAATGACCGAGCCCGTCGAACCGGGCCTCATCACGGTGTCACTGGACGAAGATCCCAACCGTATGAGAGTCCACACCTACGACGTTACGGGAAAGCCCGCCGCCCGCCCCTTCCACATCGCCTGCTTCCGCGATCACTGAGCGGATCCGGTCCTGGGACCCGAACGACGCGTCGCCTGCGCGGCCGAGGCCCGATTGGAAGCCGAAACAAGTTCCTGCCCCGAACCGCGGTGCCCGAGTATCGTCCGGCGGACGACGAAGGCGCCACCCTGTGCAGGGCAGCGCTGACGGACCGACCGAAGGATTCGGTGCAGGTGACCAGAACGATGGCTCGTGTGCGCTCCTCGGACGTTCTGCTCGGCGTCTGGCTGCTGGCGCTGGGCGGCTTCGTGGACGCAATCGCCTTCGTGGTACTGCAGGGCAGCTTCGTGGCGTTCATGTCCGGCAATACGACAATCCTCGGCTCGTCGACCGCGACCGGCCAGTGGTCCCTGGCGGGCCTGTCCGCCCTGCTGATCTGTCTGTTTTTCACCGGATGCCTCACCGGAGCCGCCATCGTGCGGTGGATCGGGTCGGCCGCCCATCGGGTGCTGATGGCCTCGGTCACCCTCATGACCCTGGCCGGTGCGATCGTTGCGAACACGACCTCGACGTGGTTGGGAACGCTGCTGCTAGCGGTTGTCGGAGGACTGACCAACTCGGCACTCGCGACGAACTCCGACGTGCACGTCGGCCTGACCTACGTGACCGGCACCCTGGTCAAGGCCGCGCACCAGCTCGTGGCCGACATCCGCACCACGCATCCGTGGAGCTGGCTCGCCACCATCGGATACTGGTTCGCCTTCGCCGTGGGCGCGACCCTCGGCGGCCTCTCCTTCCACCGGCTCGGTCCAGCAGCACTATGGGTCGCACTCGGATTGGCTGTGGTTGCCTGCACTCTGCCCTCCCGAGCCGAGGTCACCGAGACATCGATCCGCGCAAGTGCCGACGATGCCTCGTCGAGCACGTCGACGAGCGAGCCCCCCCAGCAGCCCTGAACCACCGCCGCCTACACCGCGAGCTCGAGCTGATCCTCATCCCATTCACAAATCCCGCAGGAAACCCGAAAGCGTGAACGAGCCTCCACCGACACCGAACTCGGCGCTCGGCGTGCGCACGTTCACGCGCATACTCCGAGCACGCCCTGTCCGCACGGACTCGTGCCCGCGCCTCGACCCGGCCGAAGAACCGGGTCGAGACAGGCGACAGTGCCGGGGGTTCAGTCACCTTCGAATCGAGCTCGAACCTCCCGCATCTTCGCCTGCAGTTCGTCGGGGCTGATCACTCCTCGCTCGAGCAGCGTGTGTGTTGTGGCGATCGCCGACCGGGTGTGGACAGGGAAATCCCGGTAGATCGTCTCACCCAGGGCGTCCTCCGTATGCCGTCGTTCGAGGTTGTCCCACACGCTGTGCCAGGACAGGCACTCACAGGTCGCCTGCATGCTCGACTCCCACGGTGCAGGCGTCCGGTCCAATTCCGGTAGAGATTCTTCCCGGACGGCGTCGTTCGCAAGTAGCGACAGGATGATCTCGTTCGGCTGGGCCGACTGCTGTCGCTGGCGCCCGACCGGCTTGTCGACCGTCACTGTGGACCACCTCCGACTTGGGACGGGGGCTTCTCTGCAGTCCAATCCGGGTGCGGCAGAGCGACACCGATCATGGTGTCACGTGTGACGATCTCCGCGAGCTGGTCCTCGGTCCAACCCTCCGTGCCTTCCGGACGCATCGGCATGACCATGAAACGCGACTTCTGGTTGGAATCATGCACGCGAACTTCGACATCCGATGGGAAGTGCAGGCCGAACTCTGCGAGTACCTCACGCGGGCGCCGCACCAGCCGCCGCCGGTAATTCGGCGTGCGGTACCAGTCGGGCGACATGCCCAGGACCGGCCGGGGATAACACGAACACAGCGTGCAGACGATCACGTTGTGCACCTGAGGCGTGTTCTCGAGCACGTAGAAGAACGTGTAGTCACTCGGAGTGCCGGTCCCGGTGGGATCCAGCCAGTCGACACCCACCGCTTTGGATGCTTCGGTGGCGTCTTCGAGGAGATGCTTCTTGAATTCCGGATCGAGCCACGCTTTGGCGACGAGCCGAGAGCCTTTCGCAGGACCGATCGACTGGGCCCATTCGGAGAAGCGACGGTGGTCTTCCGATGAGAACAAACCCTTTTCGATGGCCAGCTCCCGGACAGCGGCCTCGAGGACTTCGAACTCGCCGACCTCCGGTGATGCCTGGATCGGGTCGTGGCCGCTATGGCTGTGGGTGTCGGTCATGTCGTTTCCTCCTGGGCCGGCTCGAGCCAGCGTTCCGAAAATTCACTTTCGAGGGTGTCGACGTCGAATCCGGTGTATCTCTCCCACAGGTCGTTTTGGTTGAACCGGACGACGTAGAACGGTTCGGTACGCCCGTTCTCGAGACGATCCCATGCCTCGTCCTCGGGAATCACCCAATCCGGTCGGTATTCGACGACCACTCCGGTGTGGCCGCGTGTGTATGACTGTGTGCGAGTGTGGAACATCGACGTGGCATCCTTGACCGTGACGCGGTCGCCGATCTGAAATTTGGTCATGATCGCTCCTCAATCATGCGCGCACGGACGGCGTCCACCTTGGCCGCCAATTCATCCGTCGTGATCAAGCCCTTGCTGACAAGGACCTTGGTCGCCACTGTGATCCAGCGGGCGTAATACGGGAGGCCGTAGTACAGGGTCGCTCCCAGGTCGTTCTCGGCCCGACGTCGCATCTCGGAATTCCACGCGCCACGCCAGCCCAGGCATTCACACGTGACGTAGGTGTTCATCTCCCAGTCTTCTTCGACCTTTTCGGTGTATTCGACGGGGACATCGGGTTGCCCGCCTACATCGTGGAGTACATGTCGCAGTGCTGCGTACCGGTCGTTCGAGAGCGTGTATGGAGAGTCCTGCACTTCGTGTATCGCCGGGGCGATTTGGGCGACGAGTTTCGAATAGGCGTCGAATTCCGCACTCGCGGTGTGCGCCTTGGCCGGTGCGTTCGACTGCGCTTTGGGTGAGCTCATGGTGGTTTCCGATCCGGTGGTGTCGGGGGGGTTCCTCGGACGAGGCCACCTCCGTCAGGAGTGGTGTGGATATCACATGGCCGACATTGCGGACCTCTCGCGCACCGACGGTCGGGCCGAACGGTCGGACAGGTAGGCGAATATCAGGCCGAGGCTCACCCACAGGGTTGTCTGAGTGGCGAGCGTGGACAACCGGAATTCCCACAACAGTGTGGCGGGGAAACCGTCGGCCACTTCGTCGACAGTCGGCAGCAGAACGCAGCCCACGGTCGCGACGACGACGAACGTCATGATGGCAAGCGCGATACGCGCGCTGGGGTAGCGGAGCTTCGCAGATACTGATGCCACGTACGCAGCCCCGGCTACTGCGGCCAGTCCCACGACTATGGCGGCGAGCCACAGCAGCGTGCGCTGATTGATTGTCTCGGGATCACCGACGGATGGCGGACTCGGCGGATATTTCAGAAAGGGCACGACGACGACGGCGAGCCACGCCGCGGCGGCAAGCCCCAGACTCAATGCGTTTGCCGAGACCGGTACGGCCCGCCGAACAGCGGACGCCACCGTCGCGAAGATCGCTCCCAGCGCTGCGCCTGCCAGGCTCGTGGCGAGGAACAATCCTGCGCGCTGGCCTGTGCGAGTGACAAGCGGTTCGTCTTCTTCGTGCGTATGGCCCACGGTGGGATCCGAATCGGTGTGGGAGTGCGGTTCGGAAACAGTAGTTTCCAGCTCCACTGCGGCATCGATCTGCGGTTCCCCGACAACGAAGCCCATCGCGCCCGCGATCAACCCGGCAAGCAGTCCTGCCAACAACCCGCGAGCGACGAGGCGGCCGTACCTCCCTGTCAGTGGCATGGCAGAGCGAGGAGATGACGACCATCGTGCATGAGTTCGTGCAAGAACATGCCGCTGCGCGAAATTGCACCGTTGTCGAACCCGACGAGATAGAGCGTGAGTAACGCAAGGAGGACGATGCCCGCCGCCATGAGGGCGGCGCCGATGGCTTCGGTTGTGCGCGCGGGCGCTGCAGTGAATGTCATGATTTTCCCCTGGGGTGGGTTCCAGTTGGTCTGTTCGATCGTCGGAGGATCGTTCGAAGAAGTCGATCGTCGCAGATGCGGCCACGGTCGCAGATACGGCCACGTACGGAATTCGAGACTTTCCGACTTTAACACGACAGAAATTCGCGGAGACATGTTTCCGGATCGACGGCAGCTCTCGCACGGGGACAAAAGTGATCTACGCACGATCCTGGATATTTCTCCGAAATCATTGCTTTATCAAAGGTTTTGATGATCAAGTCTTGTCGCTCATGCCTGTCGTCGGGACGGGCATGGGTATCAATTTTCGAGCGGTTACGTACGGCTTTACATAGCGTTCCGCGCCTGCGCTCGGATACCGATCGATTCCTCTCGAACGGGACGAATCCGAATATGTGCGTTTTGTAGACGAGTATGCCGCGAACGTTATTACTCGGACATGTCTCGTGCGAGGCGCAAAAGGGGCGAACAGCGATCGGCTGGAGAAATTTTCGGATCCGGACTCGGCAGGTACACAACCCATCCCAGGAAGGCATGACTCACGTAGCCTTTCGACGCGTGACGGACGGGTGGACCGTAGATTCCGGCCCTCGTCATCAGCGCCGAGATCAACCGTGTACTACACGCGATACTCGACGCCATGGCCGGTTCGACCTGGCCGGCCCCTGCCGCCACAGTCCGATCGCCCCACATCGGCCGTCGCTTGCGTAGGCAGTAGCACAGTCCACACGAACCACTGCTTCGGAGCGGTGCAGGGGCCCCTGTAACCACTCGATGGGATCAGTGCAGCCGACGCAACCGACCGCTCCGTCGGATTCAGCCGTTCTACTCCGCGGACCCACCCAGACAGCGCAGAGCCGCGGCGCGTGCGGTCGCCGGATCGGCGGTCTGCAGCACGGCCTCGGCAGCCGACCGGCACTGGTCGATACTCACCGACGCCAGGCGCGCACCCACGAAGGTGATCGCCGATGCGGCACACGAGAGCGAGGTCACCCGCATTCCTGCCAGTACGCACGCGAGCAGCGGGTCCGCGGCGGCCTCGCCGCACACCCCGACCGGCTTCCCCACCTCCGCACCGGCGCGCGCGGCACGGGCCACGAGCTCGAGGACGGCCGGCTGCCAGGGATCGGTGAGCGCGGCCAGCTGGGGCGACATCCGGTCGGCCGCCATCGTGTACTGGGCCAGGTCGTTGGTGCCGATCGACAGGAAGTCGAGATGCTCGAGCAACCGGTCCGCGAGCAACGCTGCGGACGGAACTTCGATCATGACGCCGGGTGACAGACCACGCTCCCGCACTCGAGCGGCGAAATCGGCAGCCTCGGCCACCGTTGCCACCATGGGCGCCATGACCCACGGGCGGGTCCCGGTGCGCTCGGCCGCCAGGGCCACCGCGTCGAGCTGACGGTCGAGGACCCCCGGCGCCGAGGCGGCGATGCGGATCCCGCGGACACCCAGCGCGGGGTTGGCTTCCTCCGGGTGGTTGGCGAAGCGGAGCGGCTTGTCGGATCCGGCGTCGAGGGTGCGCAGGACCACCTTGCGGCCGCCGAAGGTGTCGAACACCTCCGCATAGATGTCGGCCTGCTCGTCGACGGTGGGCTCGATGTCGCGGTCGAGGAAGCACAGTTCGGTGCGGAAGAGGCCGACTCCCTGCGCGGGTGTCCGGCTCGCCGCCCGGGCTCCCGGCCCGTCCTGCACGTTGGCGAGGATCTCCACGGGAGATCCGTCTGCGGTGGCACCGGGACCCGCCCAGGATGCGAGGCGCTCGCGCTCGACGCGGTCGCGGGCGACCTCCGCATCGGCTTCGGCGCGGTCGGGTTCGATCACGACGCGGCCCGTGGCACCGTCGACCAGGACGGGGGTACCCGCGGGCACGTCGTCGAGGCCGGCGACGGCGACGACGCACGGGATGCCGAGCTGCCGGGCGATGATCGCGGTGTGACTGGTCGGCCCACCGAGCGAAGTGGCCAGGGCCACGACCATGGACGGGTCCAGGCCTGCCGTGTCGGCCGGGGCGAGGTCGGTGGCCAGGAGCACGGACGGCACCTCCGGCATTTCCAGCCCCGGTTCGGGAACGCCCTGCAACTCGGCGACGACCCGATCCCGGATGTCGAGCAGGTCGGTCACGCGTTCGGCCTGCAGTCCGCCCATCTTCTCGAACAATCCGGCGAACTGCTCGATGGCGGCGACGGTGGCTCCCACCGCGTCGGTACCGGAGCGGATCCTCGTCGCGGCGGCACCCCTCCAGGCCCTGTCCTCGGCGAGCACCGCGGTTGCCTGCAATACCTCCGCAGCGGCACCCGACGCCCGTGAGGCCCGGGCCCGCAACCGGTCGGCCACGACCGCCACGGCGTTCTCGAATCTCGCGAGTTCGGCCTCGCGTGCGGTGTCGGGGACGGAGGTGACATCGGCGGGGACGACCGGTCGGGCGACGGGACGGGTCACGGGCCCGTATCCGACTCCGGGAACCACAGGGGTGCCGTGCAGGGCGGATGCCGACTGGTCCATGGAGATCTCCTCACCACCGTAGGTCATGTGATCTACATTACTCATAGCCCTTGACATGTCAACATACCCGGGCGTAAAACAACATAAAACAACATTACTCCCCACGAATCGGGCAGCCGGAGGAACGACGGTGTACGCAGAGGAACGGCAACAGGCGATAGCAGGCCTCGTGGCGGCCCGCGGCCGCATGTCGGTCACGGCACTTGCCGACCGGTACGGCGTCACCACCGAGACCGTCCGCCGCGATCTGGCCCACCTCGAACGTCTGGGCCTCGTCCGGCGTGTACACGGTGGCGCGATTCCGGCCGCCTCGCTGACAGTGGCCGAACCCGCCCTGTCCGAGCGTGAGCACACCCGTGCCGAGTCCAAGGATCGGATCGCCGCCGCAGCGACCACCCTTCTTCCCCCCACCGGCGGAAGCGTCCTCTTCGACGCCGGCACCACCACCGGCAGGATCGTCGCGGCGCTGCCACCCGAAACCGATCTCACCGTCGTCACCAATTCGGTACCCATCGCCGCGCGCCTCGCCGCGATGAGCGCCGTGCAACTGCATCTGCTCGGCGGGCGCGTCCGCGGAGTCACACAGGCCGCTGTCGGAGCCGAGGCACTGAGCGTGCTGTCGACACTGCATGTCGATGTCGCCTTCATCGGCACCAATGCGCTGAGCATCGAACACGGTCTGTCCACACCGGACGCCGACGAAGCTGCGATCAAACGCGCCATGGTCGGCGCGGCCGATCGAGTGGTCGTCGTCGCCGACTCGACGAAGATCGGTCGACGGAATCTCGTGAGTTTCGCCTCGCTCGACCCCGTCGACGTCCTCGTCACCGACACCGACCTCGACGAGACCGACTGCCGACAACTCATCGAACACGGAATCGAGGTGATGACGGCATGATCGTCACGCTCACAGCCAATCCCAGTCTCGACCGCACGGTCGATCTGACCGGGCCCCTCGAACGCGGAAAGGTACACCGGACCGAGAGGTCGACGGTCGACCCGGGCGGGAAGGGAATCAACGTCGCACGGGTCCTCCACGCCGCCGGCACCGAGGTGGTCGCGGTCCTGCCGGCCGACAGCGGGGATCCCCTGCTCACCGCGTTGAGCGAGCAGGGGATCGTGCACCGCGCGGTGCCCACCTCCGGCCCGACACGCAACAACATCACCATCGTCGAACCCGACGGCACCACGACCAAGCTCAACGAGCCCGGAACGACCTGCACGGCAATCACATCGGGCGAGCTGCACGCGGTGCTGCTCGAATGCGCACAGGATGCCGCCTGGGCCGTCCTGTCGGGCTCCCTACCCCCCGGCGTGCCCGACTCGTGGTACGCCGATCTCGTGAGCGCCCTGCGCAGCCTGGGATGCCGCGTCGCCGTCGACACCTCCGAGCGGCCGTTGCTCGCTCTGGCCGAACGGTTCCCGGCCTCCGCCCCGGATGTCGTCAAGCCGAACTCCGACGAACTGGCCCAGCTCACCGGGGCCGACGCCCACGCGCTCGAATCCGCCGCCGAGACAGGAGATGTCACCGCGGTGGTGGAGGCGGGCCGACTTCTGGTCGGTCGCGGCGTCGGAGCCGTCCTCGCCACCCTCGGCGGCGCCGGGGCCGTCCTCGTCACCGATTCCGGCGCCTGGCGCGCCACCGCCGCGGATGTCACCGTCCGCAGCACGGTCGGCGCGGGCGACTCGTCCCTCGCCGGATATCTCCTCGCAGAACAGGACGGCCTCGCACCCGCGGAATGCCTGCGACTCGCCGTCGCATACGGGACCGCGGCCGTCGCGCTGCCGGGCACCGCCGTGCCCGCCCCCGATTCGGTGGATGCATCCGGCGTCCACGTCACCGACGTCGACCCACGCCGCCGACCACTCACCCCCCTCTCCTAAGGAACGTCATGTCCGACACCACTTCCGGCCTCGCAGGCGGTTCCTCGATCATCACTCCGGAACTCGTCGCGCTCGACTCCGACCTCGGGGCCGACAAGAACTCCGTCATCGCAGCGCTCGCCGGACGACTCGCGGCGGCCGGGCGTGCCTCGGACGCCGAGGCACTCACCGCAGCCGTTCTCGAGCGGGAAGCGAAGTCCGCCACGGGACTGCCCGGTGGCATCGCCATCCCCCACGCGCGTAGCGAAGCAGTGCTCACCCCCTCCCTCGGCTTCGCCCGGCTGTCCCCGAAGGCCGACTTCGGAGCACCCGACGGCCCCGCCGATCTGGTCTTCCTGATCGCCGCGCCGGAAGGTGCGGGCAGCGACCACATGAAACTGCTGACCGCACTCGCCCGCGCACTGGTACGACCCGACTTCGTCGCGTCGTTGCGCGCCGCATCCTCTGCGGACGAGGTGATCGCGCTCGTCGAAGGCGTCCTTCCGGAGCGCCCGGCGTCCCAGGAACCCGCCGCCCCGGAACCCGCCCCTGCCTCCCCTGCGACCGGTGCACCCGTCGGCGCACCGGGAGCGGTCGCACCACCACCGCAGGATGCGGACCGGTCCAGCAGAGGTCGCACGATCGTCGCGGTGACCGCGTGCCCGACAGGGATCGCGCACACCTACATGGCCGCCGACGCACTGGTCGCGGCCGGTGAACGTGCGGGTGTCTCGGTCCGGGTGGAGACCCAGGGATCGAGTGGCAGCACTCCCCTGCCCGACGACGTGATCGCCGGCGCCGACGCCGTGATCTTCGCGACCGACGTGGGAGTCAAGGGCCGGGAGCGTTTCTCGGGCAAACCTGTCGTCGCCTCGGGAGTGAAGCGGGCCATCAACGAACCCGACACGATGATCGAGGAGGCTCTGCGGGCATCCACCGATCCGTCCGCGCGCACCGTCGAGGCAGCATCGGGCGCGCCGGCGAAGGAGAAGGACACCGGGGACCTCGGCTGGGGCACCCGCGTGCGGCAGATCCTGCTCACCGGCGTGAGCTACATGATCCCGTTCGTCGCGGCGGGCGGTCTGCTCATCGCCCTCAGCTTCCTGCTCGCCGGCCCCGACATCACCGATTCCGCGTCCGCGATCGTCCTCGACAACACCCTGACCAACCTGCCGGACGGCGGACTGGGGACCTATCTCGGTGCGGTGCTGTACCAGATCGGCTCGCTGGCCTTCTCGTTCCTCGTCCCGGCACTCGCCGGCTACATCGCCTTCGCGATCGCCGACCGTCCGGGCCTCGCACCGGGCTTCACGGCGGGTGCGGTCGCCGTCTTCGTCGGCGCCGGCTTCATCGGTGGTCTCGTCGGTGGCATCATCGCGGGCTTCGCCGCCCTGTGGGTCGGCCGCATCCCGCTACCGACCTGGGCGCGGGGACTGATGCCGGTGGTGATCATTCCGCTGCTCGCGAGCCTGATCGTCGGCGGCCTCATGTTCCTGCTGCTCGGCCGCCCGCTGGCCGCGATCACCACCGGACTCACCGACTGGCTCAACGGTCTGTCCGGCGGATCCGCAGTGCTCCTCGGCGTCATCCTGGGTCTGATGATGTGCTTCGACCTCGGCGGACCCGTCAACAAGGCCGCCTACGCCTTCGCCGTCGCAGGTCTGGACGTCGCCAACACGGCCTCGCTCGAGATCATGGCCGCGGTGATGGCGGCAGGCATGGTCCCGCCGCTCGCCATGGCGCTGTCGTCGCTGCTCCGTCCCAGCCTCTACAGCACGGCCGAACGGGAGAACGGCAAGGCCGCCTGGCTGCTCGGCGCCTCGTTCATCTCCGAGGGTGCCATCCCGTTCGCGGCCGCCGACCCGGTCCGGGTGATTCCGTCGATGATGCTCGGCGGAGCGCTGACCGGTGGCATCGTGATGGCCGCCGGCGTGACTCTCACGGCTCCGCACGGCGGACTGTTCGTACTGTTCGCGATCGACCACGTCGTGTGGTTCCTGGTCGCCCTCGCGGCCGGCACGGTACTTGCTGCGCTCGCGGTCAGCATCGCCAAGTCCGTCACCCGGACCGAGAGTGCGTCCGCCGACACTGGCGGCGCCCGGCCCGCACCCGTGCGGTCCTGACCGTTCCGCCTCTGCTTCCGCCGTCCCCATCACGAAGGAGATCCACATGCCCAGCACCACCGTCGCCGTCGGTTCGTCCATCGGGCTCCACGCCCGGCCCGCAGGGATCATCGCCGAGGCCGTCGTCGCGGCCGGTGTCCCCGTCACCCTCGCGGTCGACGGCGGCGAACCCGTCGATGCGGGTTCGGCTCTGATGATCATGACCCTCGGAGCGTCCCAGGGCACCCCGGTGACCGTCACGTGCGACGACGATGCGGTCCTCGCGCAGGTCGCGGAGCTGGTGGCGGCAGATCTCGACGCCTGATCTCACCGGGTGCGGCGACGTCCCCGGCGACGCGCAGCGAATCCGACCACGCCGAGCACGAGTACCGTAGCGACACCCGCACCGGCGATCGGCAGTGCCGCGGACGAACTTCCGTCCGCGGCATCGTCGTCGGGAGGGGTGAACAGATCGGTCACACCCCGATGGATTCGGAGGGGCGGATTCTGCGCGGGTGTCCCTCCGTTCGCCGCTGCTCGCTCCGACGCGGTGATCAGATCGCCCTCCGCGGTGAAGGCCACCGCTTCTCCCTGCGGTTCGTCCGGGACCGGAATCCGGAATCGAGGGCCTGCGACCAGCGCCGCCGCGAGGTCACCCTCGGTCACGGGGAACAGATACACGTCGGTGTAGGTCCGGACCGCGGCCACGGTGCCGTCCGCGCTGACAGCGCCACCGGTGATCAGGGTGGAGGATGCCCCGGGGATGGGGCCGCCGGGGGTGTCCGACGGGCCGAGCACCAGCGTTCCGACCTTCTCGAGGGCCGTCGGCCCCGGCGCCGGGAGATCTCCGATCCCGAGGCCGCGTGCGGGCCGGTAGACGTTGCTCGCCCCGAACAGTGCCTTGGTCACGATCACCGGCTCCCCCGCGGCCGAGACGAGCAGTGTCTCGGCGTCCCGGGGACCGTCGGGATACGTCACGCGGTGCAGGTCCCCCTCGCCGGTGTCCGGATCGAGCGAGATCAGCGCGACCGTCTCGCGCACCCGGCTGTTGTCACCGAGATCGCCCAGCCACAACCGCCCGTCCGGCCCGGCCGCGAGATCCTCGACGTCGTACGGGTCCACGGGCGACGGAATCCGTTGCCGCACCGAGCAGTCGGGGCCGAGTTCGACGATCCGCTCGTCCTCCCCCGCATCCGGAGCCGCGAACATGCGCGATCCGAGCAGCGCCAGACCCGACAACTCCTCGAGAGCGGAATCGTCGGGGGTGCACAGGATGCCGGAGGGGAGGTCGGCGACCGGGATCTCCGCCTCCTCCGCTCCGACGGGTGAGGCCGGCACGAACGCCGCGACGGCAGCGAGCAGCGCCGCCCGGCGCACGACCCGCATCAGGCCGCGAAATCGACCAATGCAGAGGCCAGCGCCGCGGGCACCTTCGCGTGGACCCGGGTCCCGTCCACCTCGTGCTCGGACGACAGGATCTGCCCGTCGGAGTGGATGCGCGCAAGGAGATCACCGCGGGTGTACGGCACCAGCAGCTTCACCTCGACGTCCGGATCCTCGAGCAGGGTCGCCAGGTGAGTCTGCAGATCGTCGACTCCCTCACCGGTGTGCGCGGACACGAACACCGCGTCGGGGATCAGGCTCCGCAACTGTGTGAGGGTGACGGGATCGGCAGCGTCGATCTTGTTCACGACGATCAATTCGGGCGGCGGAGGCGCATCCGATTCGCGCAGGACCTCGGTGACGACTTCGCGTACTGCCTTGATCTGCTCGGTGGGCATCGGGTCGGAACCGTCGACGACGTGCAGGAGCACGTCGGCGTCTGCCACTTCCTCGAGCGTCGAGCGGAACGCCTCGACCAACTGGGTGGGCAGGTGCCGCACGAAACCCACGGTGTCGGTGAGGACGTACTCCCGCCCGTCGGGGAGGCTGGAGCGGCGGGTCGTGGGATCGAGGGTCGCGAACAGTGCGTTCTGCACCAGCACCCCGGATCCGGTGAGCTTGTTCAGCAGACTCGACTTGCCCGCGTTCGTGTACCCCACGATGGCCACGGACGGGACGCCGTTGCGCAGCCGCCGGGTGCGCTTGGTGTCGCGTGCGGCCTTCATCGCCTTGATCTCGCGCCGCAGCTTCGCCATCCGCTCGCGGATGCGTCGCCGGTCGGTCTCGATCTTCGTCTCGCCGGGGCCACGCAGACCCACGCCGCCGTTGGTGCCCGCGCGACCACCCGCCTGCCGCGACATCGACTCGCCCCAGCCGCGCAGACGCGGAAGCATGTACTCCATCTGGGCGAGCGAGACCTGGGCCTTGCCCTCACGGGAGGTCGCATGCTGCGCGAAGATGTCGAGGATCAGCGCGGTACGGTCGATGACCTTGACCTTGACGACCTTCTCCAGTGCCGTGAGCTGCGCGGGAGTGAGTTCGCCGTCGCAGATGACGGTGTCGGCGCCGGTGGCCAGGACGATCTGCCGGAGCTCGTCGGCCTTGCCGGATCCGATGTAGGTGGACGCGTCCGGTCGGTCACGCCGCTGGACGAGACCCTCGAGGACCTCCGAGCCCGCGGTTTCGGCAAGCGCGGCGAGCTCGGCCAGGCCGGCTTCGGCTTGCGCTGCCGTTCCGCCCGTCCACACTCCCACGAGCACCACTCGCTCGAGCCGGAGCTGGCGGTATTCGACCTCGGTGATGTCCTCGAGTTCGGTGGACAGACCGGCCACACGCCGCAACGCGCTGCGGTCCTCGAGTTGCATCTCGCCGACGGAGGGATCCTCGGCGGTCCAGCCATCGGGCGTGTCGAACGCCGTCGATGAGCTGTCTTCTGTGGTGGCGCGGCGCGTGCGCTGTGTGTTCGTCATACACCTCCATGGTGTCACGAAGCCCGAATCGGTGCATTCGAGTTTTTCCGTCACGCCTGCCGCAGTCGCACCGGGTCGCCGATCCCGGAGGGGATCAGTACGGCGCCGACCACCACGACTCGTCGAGTTCACCGGTCGCGACCAGCACCGACGGCCCCCGGAGCCAGGCCCGCCCGTCCTCGATGCGCACCTCCACCGAGCCACCCGGGATCCGCACGCGCACCACACCGTCGGACACACCGTCGAACCGCAGGGCTGCCGCGGCCGCGGCCACGGTGCCGGTGCCGCACGAACGGGTCTCTCCCACTCCACGTTCGTGGACCCGCATGTGGACCGTTCCGGACGTGATGGGGGTGAGGAACTCGATGTTGACACCCTGGGGGAAGAATCCCGGATCGAAGCCGGGAGACGTGAGATCGAGAGCGGCGAGGGCGGCCTCGCTCAGATGCGGATCCACACAGGCCAGATGGGGGTTACCGACGTCGATCCCGAGACCCGGATAGACCCGCCCGTCGATGGTCGCCGCCGACTCGCCCAGCGCACGCACGACTCCCATGTCCACCGTCACCTCACCGAGGACCGGCCCGGTCTCGTGCACCTGGACGGGCTTGCCACCGGCCCGGCTCCCGACCACGAACTCCCGCCGGGACTCGAGGCCACGCGCGGTGAGATAGTGCGCGAACACCCGGACGCCGTTGCCGCACATCTCCGCCACGGACCCGTCCGCGTTGCGGTAGTCCATGAACCAGTCGTCCGCGTCGGTGCCCTCGGGGAGTTCGCCCAGCGTTCCGGCCGACACCAGCGCGCCGGCCTTCGCCACCCGGAGCACGCCGTCGGCTCCGAGACCGCGACGCCTGTCGCACAGGGCGACGATCCGTTCGGCGTCGAGGTCCAGACGGGCATCGGGATCGGGAAGGATCACGAAATCGTTCTCGGTACCGTGCCCTTTGCTGAACTCCATGGCAGACACTTTATCCCGCAGGTGGGACGGTCGAGGTCCGCGTGTCCTGCACGACCCGCAGGGCCGATTCGAGCAGGCGGGGATCGGCGCCGTCGAGCCAGTGGATGCGGGGGTCTCGGCGGAACCACGAGCGCTGACGCCGCACGTAGCGGCGCGTGCCGATGAACGTTCGCTCCCGGGCGGCGTCGCGGTCGTACTCCCCGTCGATGTACGCGAGGACCTGCGCGTAGCCGATCGCCCGACGCGCGGTGACACCCTCGCGCAGTCCCGCGCCGATCAGTTCGTGCACCTCGTCGACGAGGCCGAGCTCGAACATCAGGTCGGTGCGACGCGCGATGCGCTCGTCGAGTTCCTCGGTGGCGCGGTCGACGCCCAGGACGACGGTGCCCCAGCGGGGGTCGCCGATGACCGGTTGCGAGGCGGCGAACGGCTGTCCCGTCAATTCGACCACTTCGAGTGCCCGCACCATACGGCGGCCGTCGGTGGGCAGAATGGTCGCGGCGGCGGCGGGATCGGCGTGCCGGAGCGCCCGATGGATCGCGTCGAGCCCCTCGGACTCGAGCATCGCCTCCCACTTCGCCCGGACCTGCGGGTCGGTTGCCGGGAACTGCCACTCGTCGAGCAGAGCCTGCACGTACATCATCGACCCGCCGACGACGATCGGGACGTGTCCCCGTTCGAGGATCGCCTCGACGTCCGCGGTCGCGGCCTGCTGGTACCTCGCCACGGTGGCCGTCTCGGTCACGTCGAGGACGTCGAGCTGGTGGTGCGGGATACTGCGACGTTCGGCCGGCGAGAGCTTGGCCGTCCCGATGTCCATGCCGCGGTACTGCTGCATCGCATCGATGTTGACGATCTCACCGCCGAGCGTCTCCGCGAGAGCGAGTCCGAGATCGGACTTCCCGGTCGCCGTGGGGCCGACGACCGCGATCGGCCGGAGGGGGAGCCTGTCGGGTCGGTGGGTGTGCTCGCCGGAGGTGTCCGTCCTCACGGTGTCCAGATCCCCACGTGATAACCCACGCCGTAGGGCGCGGCACAATAGGTGACCTGCGCGGACCGCGGCGGGGCCGGGAAGGCCCCGGCCAGCACGTCCCAGGCGGCGCGGCCGTCGAGGCGGATCTGCGAGCACAGGTCGGCGTCGAGCGCCCCGAGAGCCACCGGATCACCGGTTGCCAGTGCGTCGGCGAGCGCCGCTTCCACGTCCCCGGACCGGGGATCGTATGCACCCGGAGCCTTCGCCGTGAGGGTCGCCGCTCCGTCCGCCACCACGAGCAGCGCCCGGGGCAGATCGTCGCCGTCGAGACGCGCGCGCAGCGACCGGCCGAGCTCGGAGCAGTGCGAGTTGTCCGAATCGGTCGCCACCACGTGGGTGGTCACCCGCACGTGCGGTGCCGTACGGTCGCGGATCCATCCGGCCACCAGCGCCGGCAGCGGCAGGCCGGGGTCCGGTTCGCCGTCCGCGTCGGGTCCGAGGCGCACGGGGACGTCGGCACCGAAACCCGAGAAGGTGCCGCAGGCGGTGGACGGAACGGTCTGCTCTACCTGTTCGGCACCGACGACGATCCACTCCACGGTGCCGGACAGGCTGCGACCGGCGTCGAGAATCGCGGCTCGCAGGTCGTCGGTCTCGGCTGCCGAGAGACCGTTCAGCTCGGGCACGAGCAGCGGTGGGGAGGGCACGAACGCCGCGGCGGTCAACACATCGGTCACCGTAGTCCACCGGACCCGGCGTCCTGTATCGGCACGACCTGTTTCAATAGGGGGCGGACACGATCGCGGAGCCCCGGGGTCGACCTGCGGTAGACCCATGCGACCAGGCAGCCGTGCCGCGCGGCAGAGATGAGGTATCGATGAGCGACCCGAACGCACAGGACCGAACTGTCGAGCCGACGCGGAGGCCCGTCCCGCGTCCCGGCCCCGCGGCTCCCCCCAAGCCACACCCGGTGGCAGCCCAGACCCATCCGCACGCACCGGCCGTGCCTGCGAGCGATCCGAGCCGGTTCGGGCGCGTCGACGAGGACGGCACCGCGTGGGTGCGTACGAGCGAGGGCGAGCGGTGCATCGGATCGTGGCAGGCCGGCGACGCCGCCGAAGGCCTGGCCCATTTCGGGCGCCGCTACGACGATCTCGCCACCGAGGTCGCGATACTCGAGACCCGTCTGGCGTCCGGCACCGCCGACGTGAAGAAGACCCGCGCCGCCGCCGAGTCGCTCGCCGAGTCGCTGCCGACGGCGGCGGTCATCGGCGATCTCGACGCGCTCGCGGCGCGGCTCGCGTCGATCATCGAACACTCCGAGGAAGCTGCGGCTCTCGCCAAGCAGGAGAAGGAGAAGCGCCGCGCCGCGAGCACCGCCCGCAAGGAGGAACTCGCGGTCGAGGCCGAGACGATCGCCGCGGAGTCCACCCAGTGGAAGGCTGCCGGCGACCGGCTCCGCGAGATCCTCGAGGAATGGAAGACGATCCGCGGCGTCGACCGGAAGGTCGACGACGTGTTGTGGCGTCGGTATTCCAAGGCGCGTGAGGCCTTCAACCGGCGGCGCGGCGCACACTTCGCGGAACTCGATCGTGAACGGGCGGCAGCCAAGAGCCGCAAGGAGGAGCTCGTCGCGCAGGCGGAGGAACTGCAGAACTCCACCGACTGGGGCGCCACGGCTGCCGCCTTCCGTGATCTGCTCACCGAGTGGAAGGCCGCCGGACGGGCACCGAAGGATGCCGACGACCAGCTCTGGAAGCGTTTCAAGGGCGCCCAGGACGTCTTCTTCGCGGCCCGCAACGCCGCGAACGCCGAACGGGACGCCGAGTACGAGGAGAACGCCCGGGCGAAGGAAGCACTCCTCGATGCGGCCTCCTCGATCGATCCCTCCACCGACCTAGAGGCGGCGCGGGCGCGTCTGCGTGAGCTGCAGGAACAGTGGGAGGCGATCGGCAAGGTGCCGCGCGAGCGCATGCACGACCTCGAGAGCCGCTTGAGGGCGGTCGAGAAGACGGTGCGCGAGGCCGCGGATTCGGAGTGGCGTCGTACCGATCCCGAAGCGCTCGCGCGTGCGGCGCAGTTCCGTGAGCGGGTGCGCCAGTTCGAGGAGCAGGCCGCCAAGGCGACCGCGGCGGGACGGGCGAAGGAAGCCGAGAAGGCGCTGGCCCAGGCGGCTCAGTGGCGCGAGTGGGCCGACGCCGCCGAAGGTGCCGTGGGCGAACGCTGAGTTCCCCGGGTGCCCCGGATGTGACGATCCCCCTCTCTCCGCGCGGAGAGAGGGGGATCGTCGCGTTCGGAGCCGGGGGTCAGGCCCCGGAATCGGTCAGGCGCCGGAATCGGTCAGGCCCCGGAGTCGTCGCGCATGAGACGGGGACGTTCGGTCTGTGCGGCCACCTTCCGCAGTTCCGCTTCTGCTTCGAGCTGGGCGGAGGTCCGCGACCACACCACCCGGGCCCAGTGGAAGACGATCACCATCACGGCGAACCAGCCGATCAGGAGGCCGAAGCCCGGGCCCGCGGCCGACGACTCGACGGGCAAGGTCTGGCGGGACCAGATCGCCAGCATGCCGAAGACGATCGTCACCGCCGATCCGGCCAGCGCCACCCAGGCGGGCATCCACTTGCGCGTGACGAGCGCGAGGATCGAGCCCAGACCCGAGAAGACCAGCGCGAACCACAGGAACAATCGTGAGGGGAGACCGATCTCCTCCGCGGCCGCGTCCGGCGCGGACGACAGCACCTCCCACCCGTTGACGGCACCTGCGTGGGGCAGGGCGAACGAACCCAGCAGCACGAGAACCGCGATCGCGACGAACATCGCCCGGGCGCCCGGATCGATGACGCTCGCCACCTCCCGTTCGGCGGCTTCGAGCTCGGCACGTTCGTCACCGCCGGCATGGTGATCGTGCGGCTTGTCGGTGCTCATGCGTTGCATCCCATCTGTGGCGGCAGTGGCTCCGGAACGCCGATGCTCGGCAATCCGAGTCCGACACCGATCGGCGGTGTCTTGGGGAGCCGGCCCTGTTCGAAGTGGTCTCCGGCGCGTGTGCGCCGGTGCGTGAGGATCGGCGTGTCCGCGACGAGGTGGTGCGGAGCGGCGTCGCTCACGACGATCGTGATGACATCACCCGGGCGTACCGCGGTGTCGACGGCACCTTCGGGACGGAAATGGACGAGGCGGCCGTCTCGGGCGCGTCCGCTCATCCGGGCGGTCTCGGCGTTCTTGCGGCCCTCCCCCGCCGCGACGAGCAGTTCGACCTCGGTCCCGACGAGCTTGCGGTTCTCCTCGAGGGTGATCTTCTCCTGGAGGGCGATCAGCCGCTCGTAGCGCTCCTGCACCACCGCCTTGGGGACCTGTCCCTCCATGTCGGCGGCCGGCGTCCCCGGGCGCTTCGAATACTGGAAGGTGAAGGCGCTGGTGAACCGGGCCTTCTCGACGACCTCGAGGGTCTGCTGGAAGTCCTCCTCGGTCTCCCCGGGGAACCCGACGATGATGTCGGTGGTGATCGCCGCATGTGGCATCGCGGCACGCACACGGTCGATGATGCCCAGGAAGCGTTCCTTGCGGTAGGAACGGCGCATCGCCCGCAGGATCCGGTCGCTCCCGGACTGCAGCGGCATGTGCAGCTGTGGGCAGACGTTGGGGGTCTGCGCCATCGCCTCGATGACGTCGTCGGTGAACTCCGCCGGGTGCGGGGAGGTGAAACGCACCCGTTCCAGACCGTCGATGTCGCCGCACGCACGCAGCAGCGACGCGAAGGCTCCGCGGTCGCGGGGCTGGTCGGGATCGGCGAAGGAACGGCCGTAGGAATTGACGTTCTGACCGAGCAGCGTCACCTCGAGCACACCCTCGTCGACGAGTGCTTGTACTTCGGCCAGGATGTCGCCGGGACGGCGGTCGACTTCCTTCCCGCGCAGCGACGGCACGATGCAGAAGGTGCAGGTGTTGTTGCAGCCGACGGAGATCGACACCCATCCGGCGTACGACGACTCGCGCTTGGCCGGCAGGGTCGAGGGGAAGGCTTCCAGCGCGTCGAGGATCTCGACCTCCGCCCGGCGGTTGTGCCGGGCACGTTCGAGCAGCGCGGGGAGGTTGCCGATGTTGTGCGTGCCGAACACCACATCGACCCAGGGCGCCTTCTTCACGACCGTGTCCCGGTCCTTCTGGGCGAGACAGCCTCCGACGGCGATCTGCATGTCGGGGTTGTCGTCCTTGACGGGACGCAGATGACTCAGATTGCCGTACAACTTGTTGTCGGCGTTCTCCCGCACCGCGCACGTGTTGAAGACGACCAGATCCGGGGACGAGCCCGCTTCCGCCCGGGTGAAGCCGGCGTCCTCCAGCAACCCCGAGAGGCGCTCGGAGTCGTGTACGTTCATCTGGCAGCCGTAGGTGCGGACCTCGTAGGTCCGGCTACCGGCGCGGGGGGCTTCTTCGTCGATCAGTGACACGTCTCAGGGTATCTCACGCCGGGAGTCGGCCTTCCCCGCGCCGACCCCACCGGAGCCGCCGGTGGCGACCGTTACCGGATCACTCGTAAAAATCGCGTGACGCAGGGCACGGGTGTCCCGAAATGCGAAGAATTACGGACCGGACGGCATAGGGTCTGCAGACATGACATCAGCGGCAGCCGGAACGGATCGTCCGTCCGAGGAGGCGGGCACCGCCTCGTCCATGATCTCGATGACCGGGGTGAACAAGCACTTCGGATCCCTGCACGTCCTGCAGGACATCGAGCTCGAGATACCCCGGGGACAGGTCGTGATCGTGGTCGGCCCGTCGGGTTCGGGGAAGTCGACCCTGTGCCGCACCATCAACCGCCTCGAACCGATCGACACCGGCGAGATCCGTGTCGACGGCGCCGTCCTGCCGGCTGAGGGGCGCGCGCTGGCCCACCTCCGCGCGGACGTCGGAATGGTGTTCCAGTCGTTCAACCTCTTCGCCCACAAGACGATCCTCGAGAATGTCATGCTCGGGCCCGTCAAGGTGCGCAAGATCAAGAAGGACCAGGCACGAGAGTCGGCGATGCAGTTGCTCGAGCGTGTCGGGATCGCCAACCAGGCCGACAAGTACCCGGCTCAGCTGTCGGGTGGCCAGCAACAGCGTGTCGCGATCGCCCGGGCGCTCGCGATGAACCCGAAGGTGATGCTGTTCGACGAACCCACCTCGGCGCTCGACCCGGAGATGGTCCAGGAGGTCCTCGACGTCATGACCTCCCTCGCGAAGGAAGGCATGACCATGGTCGTGGTCACGCACGAGATGGGATTCGCCCGCAAGGCCGGCGATCGCGTGTTGTTCATGGCCGACGGCCGCATCGTCGAGGACACCGAGCCCGACACCTTCTTCACGGCGCCCGAATCCGACCGCGCCAAGGACTTCCTCGGCAAGATCCTCAGTCACTGAACATCCCGTATCCGACGAGCGGACCCGCACGTCGTTGTCCACGCCCGACCCGTACCGGAGGTACTCGATGAAACTGTCCCGCTCGATCCGCCTGGGCATCGGCGCCGTTGCCGTGGCGGTGGTCGCTACCGCATGCGGCGGCGACGAGACGCGCAGCGTCTCTCAGTCCGCCGAGAACGGCACCCTCACGGTCGGCATCAAGTTCGATCAGCCGGGTCTCGGCCTGCGCAATCCGGACGGTTCGTTCAGCGGGTTCGACGTCGAAGTCGCCAAGTACGTCGCCGAGCAGCTCGGTGTCCCGGAGGAGAACATCGAGTTCAAGGAAGCGCCGTCCGCCCAGCGTGAGACGCTCATCCAGAACGGCGAGGTCGACTACGTCGTCGCCACCTACTCGATCACCGACAGCCGCAAGGAGAAGGTCGACTTCGCCGGACCGTACTTCGTCGCCGGCCAGTCGCTCCTCGTCCGGGCGGACGACACGGAGATCACCGGACCCGACTCCCTCAGCGGCGGCAAGCGCCTGTGCTCGGTGGCGGGTTCGACTCCGGCCCAGAACGTGAAGGACAACTACGCGCAGGACGTTCAGCTCCAGGAGTTCGACACCTACTCCCTGTGTGTCGAGGCGTTGCGCAACGGCGCGGTCGACGCGGTGACCACCGACGACATCATCCTCGCCGGATACGCAGCACAGAGTCCCGGCGACTTCAAGGTCGTCGGTGAGCCGTTCACCACCGAGCGCTACGGCATCGGCCTCGCCAAGGGTGACGACGAATCCCGCAACGCGATCAACGACGCGATCGACGAGATGATCGCCAGCGGTGCATGGGAGACGGCGTTCCAGGAGACGGTCGGCGTGTCGGGCTACGAACTCCCCGAACAGCCCACCGTCGATCGCTACTGAGCCCTACGTTCGACCCTTTCGTCCGTCGGTGCGGCCGGTCCGTGAGAAATGCGCGGACCGGCCGGACCGTTCCGGACTCCGCCCCGTCCCCTCGATCCCGGAGTGACCTGTGGATCTGTTGAGCAAGTACGGCAGCCAACTACTCGACGCGTTCTGGACCACGATCCAGCTGACCGTCGTGTCGGCGATAGGCGCGCTGATCCTCGGAACGATCCTCGCTGCGATGCGGGTGTCCCCGATACCTGTGGCGCGCGCCGTCGGCACCGCTTACGTGACGATCTTCCGCAACACCCCGTTGACGTTGATCATCATCTTCTGTCTGTTCGGGCTGTCCCAGACCCTCGGCATCAAGCTGGCCTCCGAGTCGTCGCCGACCTTCCTGGTGGACAACAACTTCCGGCTCGCGGTGCTGGGACTGAGCGTGTACACCGCCGCCTTCGTGTGCGAGTCGCTTCGTTCCGGCATCAACACGGTCTCGCTCGGCCAGTCGGAAGCAGGCCGCTCGCTCGGGCTGACCTTCAGCCAGAATCTGCGGTTGATCGTGCTGCCTCAGGCCTTCCGGGCAGTCATCGCCCCGCTCGGATCGGTTCTCATCGCACTGACGAAGAATTCGACGATCGCCTCGGTGATCGGCGTGTCCGAAGCGTCGCTGCTGATGAAGACGATGATCGAGAACGAGGCGGCGATCTTCGCCGTGGGCGGCATCTTCGCGCTCGGCTTCGTCATCCTGACCCTCCCCACCGGATTGTTGTTCGGCTGGCTCAGCAAGCGATTCGAGGTTGCCCGATGAGTGCCCACGGAACCGTTCTCTACGACGCCCCCGGCCCTCGCGCGAAAGCGATCTACCGGATCCTGTCCGTCCTCGTCGTCGCGCTCCTCGTCCTCGTCGGCTGGATCGTGTACCGGGCGCTCGACGCCAACGGTCAGCTCACGGCCGCGAAGTGGGAGCCCTTCCTCGAATCCACCAGCTGGACCACCTATCTGCTGCCCGGTATCCGCGGCACGATCGTCGCGGCCGTCGCGTCGATCGTGCTGGCGCTCGTGCTCGGCACGGTGCTGGGTATCGCTCGACTGTCCGATCACCGCTGGGTCCGCGCAGTCGCCGGGACGATCGTCGAACTGTTCCGGGCTGTGCCGGTTCTGATCCTGATGATCTTCGCCTACCAGGTGTTCGCCGAGTACCGCGTCTTCAAGTCCGAATATCTGGCGCTGGCGGCGGTCATCACCGGCCTGACCCTGTACAACGGCTCGGTGATCGCAGAGATCGTCCGCGCCGGAATCCGGTCGCTGCCGCGTGGGCAGGCCGAGGCTGCTGCCGCGGTCGGTATGCGGAAGAACCAGATCATGCGGCTGATCCTGCTGCCGCAGGCGGTCACGATCATGCTGCCCGCCATCGTGTCGCAGATGGTGATCGCGCTCAAGGATTCGGCACTCGGGTATCTGATCGGCTACGTCGAAGTGGTCCGTTCCGGCCAGCAGCTCGGCGCCTTCTTCGCCAACTATCTGCCGGCGTTGCTGGTGGTCGCGGTGATCATGATCGTCCTCAACAGCGCGCTGACCAGATTCGCGATGTGGCTCGAGAAGCGCCTGCGCTCCGGCAGGCGCAAGAAGGGCGCGATCGGGGCCGAAGACCCCGACAACCTCCCGACGATGGAGGTACCGGGCCTGGATATGGCGGGCGAGCGCCGCCCATAGCGCTCAGTCGTGCGGGAGGTCGCTCGCGTCCGCTCCGAAGGTCGCGAGCTCTTCCCGCACGACGTCGAACGCCATCCCCTGCGCGTAGCCACGCCGCGCGAGCATGCCGACCAGTCGCCGCACCAGCTTGTCGCGTTCGGCAGCGATCTCGCGGCGATCGCCCTCGGTGGGCAGCGGCGACTGGCTCCGCAGCTTCTTGCGGACCAGTTCGACCGCGCGTTCCCGCTCGTCGGCAGGATCGATCTGTTCGAGCGCGGCCTCCGCGTCGGCGGCGTCGATGCCCTTGCGCCGCAGTTCGAGTGCGATCGCGCGCTTGCCTTTTCCTGCGTGCAGGTGCCGTGAACGCGCCCACTGGTCGGCGAAATCGGCGTCGTCGATCAACCCCACCTCGGTGAGCCGATCGAGCGCGCGCTCGGCGACCTCGGACGCGAACCCCTTCTGCTCGAGCTTGGCCGCGAGTTCGGACCGGCTGCGGGCACGATCCGTCAGCAGCCGGAGACAGGCGTCCTTGGCCTGCGCTTCCGTTCCGCCACCGGGCAGCTCCTGCTCGGCCCGAGCAGGACGCCGGCGCGCGCGCCGTGCGGGTCGTCGTTCGTCGGGGTCGTCCATGAGGCGCACAGTAACCGGCCCCACCGACAGCACAGCCGGACGCCACGGGGCGCGGACGAATGCACCGTCCGCGCCCCGTGTGTTCGTCGGAGTGGTGACTAGAAGTCGGCCGGCTCCTCGGCGTCGCTCGGGTCGGTGAGCACCGCACCGATACCGAGCTTCTCCTTGATCTTCTTCTCGATCTCGTCGCGGATGTCGGTGTTCTCGAGCAGGAACTTGCGGGCGTTCTCCTTGCCCTGGCCGAGCTGATCGCCCTCGTAGGTGTACCAGGAGCCGGACTTGCGGATGAAGCCCTGATCGACACCCATATCGATGAGCGAGCCCTCCTTCGAGATGCCCTGGCCGTACAGGATGTCGAATTCGGCCTGCTTGAACGGCGGCGACACCTTGTTCTTGACGACCTTCACGCGGGTACGGTTGCCGACCGCGTCGCCACCGTCCTTGAGCGTCTCGATCCGTCGTACGTCCAGGCGGACGGAGGCGTAGAACTTCAGAGCTTTACCGCCCGTGGTGGTCTCGGGCGAACCGAACATCACACCGATCTTCTCGCGCAGCTGGTTGATGAAGATCGCGGTGGTGCCGGAGTTGTTGAGCGCACCCGTCATCTTGCGCAGCGCCTGGCTCATCAGCCGGGCCTGGAGGCCGACGTGACTGTCGCCCATCTCGCCCTCGATCTCGGCGCGCGGCACGAGTGCTGCCACCGAGTCGATGACGATGATGTCGAGTGCGCCCGAACGGATGAGCATGTCGGCGATCTCGAGCGCCTGCTCACCGGTGTCGGGCTGCGACACCAGCAGGGCGTCGGTGTCGACGCCGAGCTTGCGTGCATAGTCCGGATCCAGAGCGTGCTCGGCGTCGATGAACGCCGCGATTCCGCCGGCGGCCTGTGCGTTCGCCACCGCGTGCAGGGCCACGGTCGTCTTACCCGACGACTCCGGGCCGTAGATCTCGATGACGCGGCCGCGCGGCAGACCGCCGATGCCGAGCGCCACGTCGAGTGCGATCGACCCGGTGGGAATGACGGCGATGGGAGGACGTACGTCCTCTCCCAGCCGCATCACCGAGCCCTTGCCGAAGCTCTTGTCGATCTGCGCGAGGGCGAGTTCGAGCGCCTTCTCGCGGTCGTGAGCCTGTGCTGCCATCTTGGTCCCCTTAATCGAATCTCGTCCTTGTTGTCGACGACGTTAGAACCCGGCACCGACAAGTTGGCTGCCGCGACGGCGGAAACGCCGCGCCTGTGGATGGAATCACCGCCTGTGGACGACAACCCTCCCGATGGCCCCAGCATAGCCGAACACGTGTTCGAAGAGGGGATTCGTGAAGATCTCCCGGCACCGGCCGAGGACAGGCAGGAGCTATCGCCGCACCGGTGGCACGTCGAACTCGTCGCAGAGCGCCCGCCAGACATCCCGGGGCTCGCGCCCCGCCTCGATGGCCTCGGCAGCGGTCCGCCCGCCGAGCGAGAGCAGCACGTGGTCGCGCAGGAGCGCATCTCCGTGCATCTGCCCGAATTCGTCGCGGACCACCTCGTAGAACTCCGTCAACCGCACCCCGACCACGGTAGTCGCGGGAGACGGGCTGCGACAGTCAGCCCGGCACGGACTCGCACACCGCGACCGGATCCCGCATCCCGCGCGCCCCGTCCGCAGCCGCACGGGCCGCCGCAGCGAAGTCCGGCGACGACAGCACCTTCCCGATCGCGGCCCGGATCGAACCGGCGTCGAGCGGGCGCACCACCACCGCGCTCCCCTGCCGCGCCGCGCGGTTCGCCAGTTCCCACTGATCGCCGCCTCCCGGCACGATCACCGCGGGCACCCCGGCAGTCAGGGCCTTCGCCAGCATCCCGTGCCCGCCCCCGCACACGACGACGTCCGCATGCCGCAACAGCACGTCCTGCCGGCCGCGACCGGCGACGGCCCACTCCGGCAGCGACTGCTCCGGCGGGTCGAGCATCGTCGCGGCGACACGCATACCGGTCCCGTCGAGGGCATCGCAGACGGTCTCGACCATCCCTGCGACACCGGTCGTCGCGGTCGACGGCGCGACCATCACGACGGGCCCGTCGCCGGGCGGAGGGTCGAGGATCTCCTCGGTCGGCTCCCACAACAACGGGCCGACCAGATGCGCGTGGTCCGGCCAGTCGGGCCGGGGAACCTCGAGCGCCGGCAGGGTGGCGATCAGGCGCGCCCGCGGACCGGGGTCGCGAGCGGGCAGTCCTATCCCGATGCGGGCGGCCGAACGCTCTCGCTCCCCCTGTCTCAGGGACCGTGCGGTCATCGCGCGCAGCGCGGCGTCCCGCAGCCGGCCTCGCACGCCGGTACCCACGGCGAGACCGCTGCCGATGGGCGGAAGACCACGCGACGGGAGATAGAGCGGGTGCGGCGACAATTCGATCCACGGGATTCCGAGCGTCTCGGCAGCCATTCCCCCACCCGCCGTGAGCACATCCGCCACCACGAGGTCCGGTGACAGGTCCTTGAGATCGGCGAGGATCTCACTCGCGATGTGGGCGGCGCGCGCGTGGATCTTCGCTCCGGCATCGCCGTCGTCGTCCTCGCGCCGGGGCGCGAGCCCCTTCAACTCCGCGATCCTCGCACCGGGCACGTCGGCTCCGAGCCAGCGCGCGCCCGTGAAGACGACCGCGTCGTGCCCGGCATCGGTGAGACGCAGCGACAACGCGATCGCCGGAATCGCATGGCCCGCATCGGGCCCGGCCACCACCGCCACTCGCACGGCGCCCAGCGTGCCACACACCGCCCTCGCGGGACGTCCCCTATCCCGCGAAGGTGTACAACTCGAATCCCGAAGCGCGCTCGGCCGCGAAGCCGGCGATGGGCGCCGACACCTGCTCGACCTGCTCACGCGCCTGCGTCTCGACCGGTCTGCCGTCCAGAGCTTCGAGATAGCGCCTGTGTGCGGCGAGGGATTCGACCGCGATGTCGACCGTCTCGGTCACGTCCACCGCATGAGTGGGAGACGAAGGCGGACACACGGCGACCCATCGCACGCCGCGCCACGGCTCGAGGCCGCGCGCGGTGAGTTCCGGGAAGATCCATTCGTTCGCGGCGTCGGACACGCCGTCGACGACGCAGATTCCGAGCGCCCGATGGTCGGCGCTGTTGATCCACCCGGGCCGCGGGCTGAGAGCGAAGGCGAGCGTGACCACCATTTCGGGCCGGTGACGCCGGATCGCGGCGGCGATGTCGCGGCGTAGATCGAGCCCCGCGACCAGTTGCCCGTCCCGGTAGCCGAGGAACTCGACAGTCTCCACCCCGACGATCCGTGCGGATTCGCGCTGCTCGGCTTCTCGCAGCGGAGCGCTCTGTTCGGGCGGCAGACCGGCGATGCCCGCCTCACCCCGGGTGGCCAGGACGTATCCGATCTCCTTGCCCTGCCGGGTCCATCGCGCGATCGCTGCCGCGGCACCGTATTCGATGTCGTCCGGGTGGGCCACGACGACCAGTCCGCGGCGCCAGTCCTCCGGTACCGTCTCCATGGACACCCCTCGTTCTACAGTCGTGTCAGATCGTGCTTGTCACCTCCCGATACTGCCTTGTACAGCAGGTATCCGCCGAAGATCACGGCGCCGAGTACGAGGATGCCGAACAGGTTGTCGAGCAGGGCGCCGATCACGGCCAGACCCACCCACACCACGGCGACGATTCCTACGATCTTCCAGAACATGGCCACTCCCTCTCTCGCCCCGGCCACTGCTCGCCGGGATCCGTTGCTCGACACCCCTCGATCGTGACAGGTCGGACCCGGAAAAACAGCAGGTCAGAACGGATATCAGGGAAAGATCAGGGGACTCCCCGAGGCGCACCCCGGACGAGACGGGACGCGTCGGGGTGCGGGTCGGTGACGCACGGCACGCCGGTACGGCTTAGGCTCTACAGGTTCACCACCCATACCAGAAGGCTGAGAATCGTGTCCTCGTCCCGCCGTATCCCCGCGCGCGACCTCGCGCAGATCGCCGTCTTCGCCGCGTTGATCATCGCCCTCGGACTGCCCGGGCAGATCAGCATCGGATCGTCCGGCGTGCCCATCACGCTGCAGACTCTCGGGGTGATGACGGCGGGTGCCCTGCTGGGTGCGCGCAAAGGTGTGCTGGCGGTGCTCACCGTGATCGTGCTCGGTCTGGCACTGCCCGTTCTGGCAGGAGGCCGCACGACCCTCACGTCGCTGGCGGGGCCCACGGTGGGCTTCCTCATCGGCTGGATTCCGGCCGTCGCCGTCATCGGCTGGCTCAGTATGCGGATGCTGCCGCGCTACCGGACGCTGCCCGGCGTGGCCGTGAACGTGCTGGGCGGCATCGTCGTGCTCTACGCCTTCGGTATCGCCGGCATGGTTCTGCGCACCGATCTCACGGTCTGGGCCGCGGCCGCGGCCAATGTCGCCTTCCTCCCCGGCGATCTGCTCAAGGCGGTCGTCGCCGCCGTGGTCGCCGCTCAGGTGCACCGCGCCTACCCCGCTCTGGCGGCGCCGCGCTTCGCCCAGCGGTCGGCGGCGGATCCTGCCCACTGATGCCGGCGACCGACTGCCGATGAGCGAGATCCGGTTCCGCGAGGTTCGGCACGCCTACGGCGACCGCACCGTGCTCGACGGTGTCGACGTCACCCTCACCGAGCGACGTATCGGCATCGTCGGCGCCAACGGCAGCGGCAAGTCGACGATGGCGCGGATGATCAACGGCCTGCTCGTACCGACGTCGGGTTCGGTGAGCGTGGACGGGCTCGACACCGCACGCAAGGGCCGGCAGGTGCGCAGAAGGGTCGGATTCGTGTTCACCGACCCCGACCACCAGATCGTCATGCCGACCGTCGCCGAGGATGTGGCCTTCTCCCTCCGCCGCAGCGGGCTCGGCAAGGAGGAGCGGGCCGCGCGGGTGCGGCAGGTGCTCGACGATTTCGGGCTCGCGGGGCATCACGACCACCCCAGTCATCTGCTCTCGGGTGGCCAGAAGCAGTTGCTCGCCCTCGCGGCGATCATGGTCACCGATCCCGCGGTGCTCGTCGCCGACGAGCCGACGACGCTGCTGGATCTGCGGAACACCAAGCTGATCGCGCGCACCTTCGCCGGCCTGCCGCAGCAGGTCGTCGCCGTGACCCACAACCTCGACCTTCTCGGGGATTTCGATCGTGTGCTGGTGGTGGATGCGGGCCGGATCGTCGCGGACGACGAGCCTGCACCGGCCCTCGCGTTCTACCGGGAACTGATCGGGTGAACACCTTCGGTCTCTACCATCCCGGCAGCTCTCCCCTGCATCGCGCGCCGGCGGGTGGGAAGCTGATCGCAGCGGCCCTGACCATCCTCGTATTCACCCTGTGGATACGGCAGCCCTGGCAGGTACTGCCCGCCGCCGCCCTCACCCTTCTCGCGTATGCGATCGCCCGGATCCCGGCGCGTCTCGCCGCGGTGCAGTTACGCCCGCTGGTGTGGATGCTGTCGATCGTCGCCGTGTTCCAGGTCCTCGTGGCCGGCTGGGAGCGAGCGGTGGTGATCTGCGGATCGCTCCTGGTGGCTGTCGCACTGGCCGCGCTGGTCACCCTCACCACGCGGACGACCGACATGCTCGACACGATCGTCCGTGCGGCACGACCCCTGGCACGAGTGGGCGTCGACCCCGACCGGGTCGGCCTCGTCCTGGTGATGACGGTGCGAGCCGTTCCGCTGCTCGGCACGGTCGTCACGCGGGTGACCGAGGCCCGGAAGGCACGGGGGCTCGGGTTCTCGCTGCGCGCCCTCGCCGTCCCGGTGGTGGTGGGAAGCCTGCGGACGGCGGAAGCGATGGGTGAGGCACTCGCCGCCCGCGGCGTGGACGACTGACGTCAGTCCCGGAAGCGCTGCTGGATCTGTGCCACCTCACGCCAGGACTGCGCCCAGCTCTCGAGCTTGTCGGAGGTGGCGATCAATTCGGCGCGCTGCCGGTCGAGCATCGTGAGCGAGCGGTTGCCCTCGGCGGTGGCCGCCAGACGCGCAGCCGCAGCGACGAGTTCCTCGAACTGGTCGACACCGGCCTCGAGACGGCCACCCGCGTCGCTGATCGCGCCCGACAGATGGGCCTTCGCGGCGGCGCTGCCGCGGGCTGCCGCTTCGAGGGCGACGACGTCCTCGACGACGGCGTCGAGGGCCGACGAGGCAGCTCGGGCTGCGTCCTCGATCTCGGCGAGATCGTCGGCGGCCACGGAGTTCGACCGGACGAGGACACCGAGCAGACGAGCGAGGCTGTCCTCGTCCGCGGCGAGACGTTCCATCGGGGCTCGGGCGACCGACCCGCCGGGCGGGAGCGAGCGGCGTCGCGGAGGCGGTGGTGGTAGAGGCATCGCGTCGAGACGACGGAAGGTACGGAAGGCGAGAACAGCCGGCACCGCCAGCACGGCTGTCGCTCCGCCGGTCGCAACGAAAGTCCAGTCCGGAGCCGACGCCGCGACCAGGGCGGCGGTGCCGACAGCCGAGGTGCCCGAGGTGGCACCGAAGAACGAGGCACGGCGCCGGGCACGACGCTTCTTCCGCCGCAACCTGGCCGCAGGATCGCGCCATCTGCGTGCGGCCTCCACCGCGGCCCCCGTGACATCGCGGAGGGCGGCACCGGCCGAGCCGGAGATGTTCCCGGCCCGGCCGTGTCCGGAGATGTTCATGGCGATGTCACGTTCCCGGTCGTCGATGGGTGGTCCTCCGAGCTACGCGAAGACGGGAGCAATCACTGGCCGGTGGTGCCGGCGGCGCTCGGCGGCTCCTTGCGGGTGTCGACCGCCGGATTGGTGGCCGCACCGGGGAGCGCTTCGCCCTTCATCGAGGCACGGATCTGCTCGAGACGACTGTGACCGGCCATCTGGACGGTGGCCTGCTGCACCTCGAGCATGCGTCCCTGAACGGAGTTCTGGGCCAGTTCCGCCGAGCCGAGGGCGTTGGCGTAGCGGCGCTCGATCTTCTCCCGGACCGCGTCGAGGCTCGGAGTGGAGCCCGGAGCGGCGAGGGTCGAGTCCATCGAGCGCAGGGACTCGCTCACGCGTTCCTGCATCTTGGCCTGCTCGAGCTGGCTGAGCAGCTTCGTCCGCTCGGCGACCTTCTGCTGCAGTGCCATGGCGTTCTGCTCGACCGCCTTCTTGGCCTGCGCGGCGGCCTGCAGCGACTGGTCGTGCAGCACCTTGAGGTCCTCCACCGACTGCTCGGCGGTCACGAGCTGCGCAGCGAACGCTTCGGCCGCGTTCGTGTACTGGATCGCCTTCTCGGTGTCGCCGGCGGCGGTGGCCTGATCGGCCATCATCACAGCCTGGCGTGCGCTCGCGTTGAGCTTCTCGACCTCGTCCAGCTGCCGGTTGAGCTTCATCTCCAGCTGCCGCTGATTACCGATGACGGAAGCCGCCTGCTGCGAGAGCGCCTGATGCTGACGCTGAGCGTCCTCGATCGCCTGCTGAATCTGAACCTTCGGATCGGCCTTCTCATCGATCTTCGAGTTGAAAAGCGCCATGAGGTACTTCCAGCCCTTGACGAAAGGATTAGCCATGGGTGTGATCCTGCCTCCATCTGGTACGCCGCGCCGAACGCGACCCGGTGCGCGGCCCTCGCGCCCCGGTTCGAAGATCGCCGGTGCGCTGTACCCCCCGACGACCCCACCTGCCCTGCCCGGGTCCGTGCACGCGCCACGGCCCGGGCGATGTCGCTTCCGCCCGCATCCGGCGAGGCCGGCACGGTTCCTGATCCATGTTAGGCGGCTGCCAGCGCCTGCGCGGCCGGTGCGGGAATGACCATCCGCGGGTCCTGCGCGCGCAGGCCGGACTCGCCGACGGCACCGTCGTCGGATCGGTCCGCAGATGCGGTTGCGGAGGCAGCAGCCCCCACGCCTGCACGACGGTCTCCCCTGTCCGCCAGCAGACCGCTCACGTCGAACAGCACGTCGGACAGCGGGACGTCCAATGCATCGCAGATGGCCGCGAGCAGTTCGCTCGAGGCCTCCTTTCTGCCGCGCTCGATCTCCGAGAGATAACCGAGGCTGACCCGGGCGCTGCTGGACACTTCGCGCAGGGTGCGGCTCTGCGAAACACGGGTGCGCCGAAGGCTGTCACCGAGTGCCTCACGCAACAACAGCGCCATCCCATCCTCCTTCGTCCGTCGTGCCGACACCTCGACAACGCACGACGACGTCACGAGGTTCCCGCAGATCGATCGGACCTCGATACTGCGGTGTCCAGACATTACAACGCCGACGGCCACCGCAGTCGCGCGAGTAGCCCCGACACAGCGGTGTCGACCGCACCGAGGCGGATACCCGATCGGTCACCGACGGATCGAGGCCGCGTCACCGCGCGTCCTCACCCACGGGGTGGTCGTCCTCTGCATGGGCGTGCTCGCTTCGACGCACACCGGTGCGCAGCCGCACCGCCTGCACCACGTAGTCGAGTCCCGTCACCACCGTCAGGGCGACGGCCAGGACCATCAGGGCGATCGCCACGGGTGCGACCGCCTCGGGCAGTGGCAGCAGGTAGATGCCGATCGCGAGTGTCTGGACCAGCGTCTTGGCCTTGCCCCCGCGGCTCGCGGGAATCACGGCGTGGCGCAGCACGGCGAAACGCAGAGCGGTGATTCCCAGTTCGCGGGCAGCGATGATCCCGGTGACCCACCACGACAGGTCACCGAGCAGCGACAGTCCGACCAGGGCCGCGCCGATGAGTGCCTTGTCCGCGATGGGATCGGCCATCTTGCCGAAATCGGTGACCAGGCCGTGCCGTCGGGCGAGTTGACCGTCGATCCGGTCGGTGATGGCGGCGATCGCGAAGACGCCCGTCGCCGCGAGCCGCCACGCGGTGTCGTGCCCGTCGCCGACGAAGAGCAGCACCAGGAATACCGGCACCAACGCGATCCGGCCCACCGTCAGGATGTTGGCGATGTTCCACAAGGGCACGGGTTCGTGCGGGATCCCGGCGTGCGGTCCAGGTGCGGCGCCGCTCCCGCCCGACGCGGTGACATGCTGGCGGGGCGTGCTCATGTGCCCCACAATATCGCTAGGCGCACGCGCTACTGTTCACCGCATGACGACACCGGCGACGAATCACGACTCGACCGATCGAATGGTCGTGCGGCGCGCCCGAACCTCCGACGTGCCCGAGATCAAGCGGCTCATCGACATCTACGCGGGTCGGATCCTGCTCGAGAAGAATCTGGTGACGTTGTACGAGGCCGTCCAGGAGTTCTGGGTGACCGAACTCGCGGGCCGGGTGGTGGGCTGCGGCGCCCTGCACGTCCTGTGGTCGGATCTCGGCGAGGTTCGCACCGTGGCCGTCGACCCCTCGGTCAAGGGCCGCGGCGCGGGGCACCTGATCGTCGCCCGTCTGATCGAGGTCGCCCGCGAACTCGAACTGGAGCGATTGTTCGTGCTCACCTTCGAGGTGGACTTCTTCTCGCGGCACGGATTCACGGAGATCCACGGAACACCGGTCACGGCCGAGGTCTATGCCGAGATGTGCCGGTCGTACGATACCGGCGTCGCCGAGTTCCTGGACCTGAGCTACGTGAAGCCGAACACGCTCGGGAACACCCGGATGCTGCTCACCCTCTGAGAACCCGGCACCGCCGACATCACGAAAGCGAGGAACCGATGGCCCTGTTCGCTGTCGAGTACACCTATTCCGACGCGACCGCCACGGCGCGCGACGAACACCGCCCGAAGCACCGGGCCTGGCTCGCCGATCTCGTGGAGCAGGGCATCGTCCGGGCCACGGGCCCGTGGACCGACGGCTCCGGCGCACTCATCCTCGTCGACGTGGCAGACGAGGCCGCGGCGCGCGAACTGATGTCCCAGGACCCGTTCGCGCAGCGCGACCTCGTCGATGCCGTACGCATCACCGGGTGGAACCCGGTGATGGGCGTGTTCAACGCTTGACGGGCTCGTCCTCCTCGCCTCGCGTCTTGAGCAGGCTGGCCACCGTCGTCACGACGAGCACACCGACGATCACGGTGAGCGACAAGCCCGTCGAGATCTCCGGAACGGCCACGTGTTCGCCACCGTTGATCCAGCTCAGGGTGTTCTCGTGCAGCGCGTGGAGAACGAGCTTCACGCCGATGAACGCCAGGATGACCGACAGACCGTAGGACAGGTAGACCAGGCGCTCGAGCAGACCGCCGATGAGGAAGAACAGCTGCCGCAGACCCATCAGGGCGAAGGCGTTCGCGGTGAACACCAGATACGGCTCGGAGGTCAGACCGTAGATCGCCGGGATCGAGTCGAGCGCGAAGAGGATGTCGGTGAAGCCGATCGCGATGAGGGCGAGCAGCATCGGGGTGATCATCTTCTTGCCGTCGATACGGGTGACGAGCTTGTCGCCGTCGTACTCGTCGTGGACGGGCAGGAACTTCCGGACGATCTTGACCATCCGGTTCTCCGAGACGGCCTCCGGTTCCTCACCGTGGTCGCGGATGAGTTTGATCGCCGTGTAGATCAGGAAGATGCCGAAGAGGTAGAACACCCAGCTGTACGCGTTGATCGCCGCGGCACCGACCGCGATGAAGGCGCCGCGCATGGCCAGGGCCAGGACGATGCCGATCGTGAGTACCTTCTGCTGGAACTCCCTCGGCACCGCGAAGGTCGCCATGATGATGACGAAGACGAACAGGTTGTCGACCGACAGCGCCTTCTCGGTGATGTAACCGGCGAAGTATTCACCGCCGTAGGTCGGTCCCCATATCGCGAAGACGATGACACCGAAGACGATCGCGATGGCGATGAACACCGCCGACCAGAATCCGGATTCGCGCAACGTCGGCGCATGGGGTTTGCGGACGTGGGCGAAGAAGTCGAAGACGAACAATCCGAGGATGACGGCGATCGTGATCAACCAGGTCGTCAAACTTACGTGCACGGGCTTCACAGCCTTCCGGTAGGTTCTTCTCGTACCTGCCGGAGGTCTCTCCCGCCCGGATGTCTTCCCGGACCGACGGCCCCGGGACGGCTACGGTGCCGCACGTGCTGACGAGACCGCCGCGGATTAGGGGATACTCCCCTCCACAGCTGTCCCCGATTGTGCCACAGGCGAACTACTCGGCACCGGACGCCCCCTCCGCGGCATCTCCACCACCGCGGATCGAATACAGCAGACCGTCGAGTTCTTCGGGCTTGACCAGCACTTCGCGAGCCTTGCTTCCTTCGCTGGGACCGACCACTCCGCGGGTTTCCATCAGATCCATCAGACGGCCCGCCTTGGCGAAGCCGACACGCAACTTGCGCTGCAGCATCGAGGTGGAGCCGAACTGGCTCGTGACGACCAGCTCGACAGCCTGGAGGAAGACGTCGAGATCGTCGCCGATATCGGGGTCGACGTCCTTCTTGTCGCCGGCCTTCGGCGCGGTCACACCCTCGTTGTACTCCGGTTCGGCCTGATTCCTGGCGAAGTCGACGACCGCCGCGATCTCCTCGTCGGTGATGAATGCGCCCTGCATACGCACGGGCTTGCCCGCACCCATGGGCAGGAACAGTCCGTCACCCATACCGATGAGCTTCTCGGCGCCCGGCTGGTCGAGGATGACGCGCGAATCCGTGAGCGAGCTCGTGGCGAAAGCGAGCCGCGACGGCACATTCGTCTTGATCAGACCCGTGACGACGTCCACCGAGGGCCGCTGCGTGGCCAGCACGAGGTGGATGCCCGCGGCGCGGGCCTTCTGCGTGATCCGCACGATCGCATCCTCCACGTCGCGCGGGGCCGTCATCATCAGGTCGGCGAGCTCGTCGACGATCGCGAGAATGTAGGGATACGGCCGGTAGACCCGTTCGCTGCCGAGAGGGGCCGTGATCTCCCCCGATTTCACCTTGGCATTGAAGTCGTCGATGTGGCGCACCCGGTTCGCCTGCATGTCCTGGTAGCGCTGCTCCATCTCCTCGACGAGCCACGCAAGTGCCGCAGCCGCCTTCTTCGGCTGCGTGATGATCGGCGTGATCAGATGTGGGATGCCCTCGTAGGGGGTGAGCTCGACCATCTTGGGATCGATGAGGATCATCCGCACCTCGTCGGGCGTCGCCCGGATGAGCAGCGAGACGAGCATCGAGTTGACGAAGCTCGACTTGCCCGAGCCCGTGGAACCGGCGACCAGCAGGTGGGGCATCTTCGCGAGGTTGGCGGAGACGAAGTCGCCTTCGATGTCCTTGCCGAGGCCGATGACCAGCGGGTGGTGATCACGGCGAGTCGACGGCGCCGCCAGAACGTCCGACAGCCGGACGAGTTCGCGGTCGGTGTTGGGGACCTCGATACCGACCGCCGACTTGCCCGGGATCGGCGCGAGCAACCGCACGTTGTCGGTCGCGACGGCGTAGGCGATGTTCCGCGCGAGCGCGGTGATCTTCTCGACCTTCACGCCGGGGCCGAGTTCGACCTCGTAACGGGTGACGGTCGGACCGCGGGTGAAGCCGGTGACCGCGGCGTCGATCTTGAACTGTTCGAGGACCTCGGTGATCGCTTCGATCATCTGGTCGTTCGCCGCCGAGCGGGTCTTGGGCGGGTCGCCCTTGGTGAGCAGGGCGAGCGAGGGAAGCGTGTAGTCGCCGTCGACCTCCCGGTCGCGGACGAAGGTCTCGGCCGGTTCCGGTTCCGATGTCTGGTCGACGGGTTCGGGCGCGGGAGCGGGCTTCGTCTTCCTGCGTGCCGGCGCAGCGGGAGCCGCTGCGGCCTCGGCCTCCGTCACCGACGGCATCTCCAGGGTGGGAGGCGGGGTGCGCGGCGCTTCGGGTTCGGGCGTGTCGCCGTCCCAGAGTGGAAGCACCTCGGTCTTCGCGTCGCCGTCGAACTCGTCGGGCGGGTAGTTCTCGGCCGGGGTGCGCCGGCGCCGGGACCGCTTCGGCGCGGGCTCGTCGTCGACCGGGTAGCCGTCCGCATCGAACACCGGCGGCTCGTCGTCTCCGTAGTCGTCGTAGTGGCCGTAGCCGTAGTCGCCGTACTCGTCGTCGTCGCGGTAACCGATCCCGAAGTAGTCGCGGAAGAGGTCGGGCAGTTCACGAACTGTAGTGCCGGTGAGCAGCAGGACTCCGAACCCGGCCGCGAGCAGCATCAGCGGCACGGACAGCCAGACGGTCAGACCCGAGGTGAGCGGACCGCCCACGGCCGCCCCCACGAAACCGGCGCCTTCGGCGCGTCCCTCCGCGTCCGTCGGGGAACCGGACGCGATGTGCCACAGTCCGAGCGCCGCCAGGCCCACGAGCAGCCCACCGAGGACGAGCCGAGGCCGGATCTCGGGTTGGGGTTCGGTGCGCATGAGCGTCACCGCCACACCGATTCCGACGAGCGGAAGCACAGCGCTCGCGCCACCGGTGACAGCGCGGACCGCCGTTTCGACCCACTCCCCCACCGGTCCACCGACCCCGAACCACACCGTGCCGGCGATGATCACCCCGATCGAGATCAGTCCGAGGGCGATCCCGTCGCGGCGGTGTCCGTGTTCGATCTCGGTGGCGCGACCCATCGTGCGGGTCGCGGCTCCGACCGCGCGGGCCGTCACGACCCATCCGGCACCGATCGTGCGGCCGACCGCGGTGAGGATTCCTCCGGAACTGCGCCGGGGACGGGGCGGCGCGGGCCGCCGACCGCCGGCCGGGGCCCGACGCGCGGTACCGCCGGTGCGACGGCTCGCCGTCGAGGCTGCTGTGCGGGGTTTGCGGGCGGCGGTGGATCTGCTCGCGGTGGAGCCGGAGCCCTTCGACGAGGCCGACGTTCTCCCCCTCGACGACGAGGCGCCCGTGGTGCGGGCCGTGCTGCCGCCCGACCTCCGCGTCCCCGTCCGCGACCGAGAGGTCGTAGACGACGTTCCGCGGCTGCCCGACGACTTTCCTGCCATATCCGTCAGGGTAGCCGCACCGACCACTCATGAACCATCAGCAACACGGGTACCGACGGCGGCACTGGTCACAACGGCCCCTGAGGGGGCCTCACACTCCGCGCTTCGAGCTCGTCAGTTCGGAGACGGCGGATTCGTCCCCGTCGGTCTCCAATCGCACCTCGTCGCGGCCGAAGGCATGCAACAGGAGTTCGGACGGTTCGCCGCGCAGGACCACGGTGCGGGGGCCACGCTTGCGCACCGTGGCGTTCTCCCCCGTGCCGGCTCGTTCGAACACGACGGTGACGTCACAACCGCCGTAGCTGTTGCGTCCGATCATCCGCGCGACCCGCCAGAGGTGGTCCTGGTCGTCCGACGACAGCGCCCGCGGCTCCCAGCCTGGTTGCGCGCGACGCACATCCTCGTGATGAACGAACATCTCGGCGGCGTTGGCGACCGAATCGAGCAGGTACAGCGGGGACCACTTCGGCGGGCCGGAGTCGAGGTCCGCGAGCAGATGTGCCCACTGCCGATCGGTGGCGGCACGGCGCACCTTCTCGGTGTGCCCGGCGAAAGCAGGGACGACGATGCCCGGCATCGTGTCCACGCGCCGCTCGCGGACGAGCAGGTGGGCAGCGAGATCCCGGACCGACCAGTCGCCGCAGAGCGTCGGCGCGTCGGGTCCGACCTCGGACATGGTGCGGACGAGGGCATGTCGTTCGCTTCGGGCGAGGCTCATTCCGCCACTCTAGCGATCGACGCTCGCCACGCCCATCACGCGAGCGTGCGTGTTCCGGGGCCGCACGCGGCGGCCCCGGAGGACGCTCAAGAGACCGCGATCACCGTGGGGACGATCATCGGGCGACGGCGATAGGTCTCCGCGACCCACCGGCCGACGACGCGGCGGATGCCCTGCGCGATGCGATGGGTCTCCGTCACACCCTCGGCTGCGAGTTCGTTGAGCGCCTTGTCGACGAGCTGTGCCGCCTCGTTCAGCGCGCCCGGATCGTCGGAGAATCCACGCCCGGAGACCTCCGGCGTGCTCACCGCACGCCCCGTGCCGGCGTCGACGGCGACCGAGATCGAGATGAAGCCACCTTCGCCGAGGACGAGCCGATCGGACAGGGTGGACTCCCCCACGTCGCCGACCGACAGGCCGTCGACGTAGACGTGTCCGACCGGGACCCGGCCGACTATCTCGGCAAGCCCGTCGACCATGTCGACGACCACGCCGTCCTCCGCGAGCACGATCCGGTCGCGGGGAACGCCCGTCGCCTCGGCGAGCGCGGCGTTCGCGCGCAGGTGCCGCCATTCGCCGTGCACCGGCATGGCGTTGGTCGGGCGCACCGCGTTGTACAGATACAGCAGCTCACCGGCCGATGCGTGACCGGAGACGTGCACCTTCGCGTTCTGCTGGGTCACGACCTTCGCTCCACGCTTGGCGAGACCGTTGACGACCGCGAACACGGAGTTCTCGTTACCGGGGATCAGCGACGAGGCGAGCACGACGAGGTCGTCGGCGCGGATGTTGATCTGACGGTGTTCGCCCCGCGCCATCCGCGACAGGGCCGAGAGCGGCTCGCCCTGGGAACCGGTGGAGACCAGCACGACCCGGTCGTCGGGCATGCTCGCGGCGGTGTCGATGTCGACCTCGAGGCCGTCCGGCACGTTCAGGTAACCCAGATCCTGCGCGATCTGCATGTTGCGGACCATCGAGCGGCCCACGAACGCCACGCGCCGGTTGTACCGCTCGGCGACATCGACGATCTGCTGGATGCGGTGCACGTGGCTCGCGAAGGACGCCACGATGACGCGGTTGGTGGCCTTGCCGATGACGTTGTCGAGTACTCCGCCGATCTCGCGCTCGGGAGTGACGAAGCCCGGCACCTCCGCGTTCGTCGAGTCGACGAGGAACAGGTCGACGCCCTCGTCGCCGAGCCGGGAGAAGCCGGCGAGGTCGGTGAGCCGGTTGTCGAGCGGCAACTGGTCGAGCTTGATGTCGCCCGTGTGCAGCACGACACCGGCGGCCGTGCGGATCGCGACGGCGATCGCGTCGGGAATGGAGTGGTTGACGGCGAAGTACTCGCACTCGAACGGGCCGTGGGAGGTGGTCTGCCCCTCGACGACCTCGACGAGGTTGGGACGCTGCCGGTGCTCACGGCACTTGGCTGCGACCAGCGCGAGGGTGAACTTGGAACCGACGACCGGGATGTCCGGGCGAAGACGCAGCAGGAACGGCACGGCACCGATGTGGTCCTCGTGACCGTGGGTGAGGACGATCGCTTCGATGTCGTCCATCCGGTCCTCGATGTACCGGAAGTCGGGAAGGATCAGATCCACGCCGGGCTGCTGGTCTTCGGGGAACAGCACACCGCAGTCCACGATCAGCAGACGGCCCTGATGTTCGAAGACCGTCATGTTGCGGCCGATCTCCCCGATACCGCCGAGCGCGACGACGCGCAGGCCGTTGCGGGGCGCCTTCGGCGGCGGCCCCAGTCTTTCGGTCGGGTCGACGACGCGTGCGTCGGGACGCTGCGGGGAAGCGGAATTCTGGGCCACGCGGCGGGGCGGGCGGGTGGGCGGACCGGCGTTACGGGTCGCGCGGCCACGGCTACGGTTCGGACGACTCATCACAGCACCCCCGCGGTCTGCAGATCGGCTGCGAGAGCGTCGATCTGCGCAGCCACCGGCGCGACCTGCGGCAGACGTGGCTCTCCCACATCGATACCGAGCAATCGCAGACCGGCCTTCGATGCGCTCACCCCGCCCAGTCGTGCGACAGCGCGGTAGATGGGCACCATGGACAGATTGATGCGGCGGGCGAGTTCGAGGTCTCCGGCGGCGAAGGCCGTGTGCAGCTCACGGAGACGGCCCGGCACGAGATGACCGATGACACTGACGAACCCGACCGCACCGACCGACAGCCAGGGCAGATTCAACGGATCGTCACCCGAGTAGAACTGCAGCTCGGTGGTCCCGATCAGTTCGGCTCCCGCGTTCAGGTCTCCCTTGGCGTCCTTGACCGCGAGGATCCTCGGGTGTTCGGCGAGCAGGCGCAGGGTGTCGGTCTCGATGGGCACGACGGAACGCGGCGGGATGTCGTAGAGCATGACCGGCAGATCGGTTGCATCGGCCACGGCGACGAAATGCGCGTAGAGGCCGGCCTGCGGGGGGCGCGAATAGTAGGGCGTCACCACGAGCAGGCCGTGCGCTCCGGCTCGCGCGGCGTCGCGGGCGAGCTCGACGCTGTGGGCGGTGTCGTTGCTGCCGGCCCCGGCGATGATCTTGGCGCGGTCGCCGACGGATGCGAGCACGGCCCGCATCAGTTCCATCTTCTCGTTCTCGGTGGTGGTGGGCGATTCGCCGGTGGTACCGGCGAGAACCAGTGCGTCGCAGCCGCCGTCGACGAGGAAGTTCGCCAGACGCACACCCGCATCCACGTCGAGCTTGCCATCGGCAGTGAACGGGGTCACCATCGCAGTGGCGACGGTGCCGAACGGAAGCTCGACAGCAGTTGCGGAATCACCGTTGGTCATGGTCAGAAGGCTACCGCGTGGCTCTGCCGCTTCGACACACGCCCGCCCCTCTGCGGAGGATCAGATATCTGCGGCGAGAGTGGGCACCGCGATCTCGCTGCCGTCCGCCAGGGGGCTGATCGCGAAGTCCGAGAAAGCGTGGGGTGCCGCGTCCGCGAGCTGACGCACACATTCGACGGCGAGCCGCCGGATCTCGACGTCGGCATGTTCGGTGGCACGCATGGCCACGAAGTGCCGCCACGAGCGGTAGTTGCCGGTGACCACGATGCGGGTCTCGGTGGCGTTGGGAAGCACCGCCCGGGCGGCCTCCCGGACCTGCTTGGCACGCAGTGGGCCCGCAGGAAGATGCGACAGTTTCGCGTCCAGTGCCGCAAGCAACGCCAGATAGGCCTCGCGGCTGCGCTCGGCGGCTGCGAAGAACAGCTCCTCGAGTTCTGCGTCACCCTCGATGGCCGGCGGTACCACCACGGGCACATCGCCGTCGGCGACGAAACGCTGGGACAACTGCGAGAACGAGAAGTGCCGGTGCCGGATCAGCTCGTGCGTGCACGAGCGCGAGATCCCGGTGATGTAGAAGGTCGCCGTGGCGTGTTCGAGGACCGACAGGTGGCCGACCGTGAGCAGATGACGGAGATAGCCGGCGTTGGTCGCCGTCCGGGGGTTCGGCTTCGACCAGCTCTGGTAGCACGCTCGGCCGGCGAACTCGATCAGAGCTTCCCCGCCCTCGGCGTCGGTGTCCCAGACGACGTCCTCGGGAGGGTGGAACTCCGTCGTGGCGATGAGCCGGACCTTCGGGTCGGCGGGTTCGGGCGCCATCGTCTCCTCCTCGCCTGTCGTCGTCGCGCACCCCGGAAGGCACGGTCGTCTCGTCCGCACAGTAACGCGGCCCGATCCACACCGGACGATGACATCATGGTGACGCCTTGCACGACATCATTTGTGACGTCACACTGACGCTATGGATATCGACAAGTACACATCCGCCATCACCGACTCGGTGATTTCCGCGGCCGAACTCGGGGACGAGCAGACCCGCCGCACCGCTGCCGCCCTGGCGACCGCCATCGCCGCTCCGGTTCGCCTGGCCGTGCTGGCCGCGCTGTCGGACATGGCCAACGAGATCAGCGACGAACTGGGCGACCGCACCGTCACCGTGCGCCTCGACGGCACCGACGCCGTGCCGGTCGTGCACAGTGACCCCGCTCCGCCCCACCAGGATCCGACTCCCTCGTTCGAGGAGATGACGGGTGACATCAGTCGCGTGACCCTGCGTCTCGTCGAGCAGATCAAGACGAAGGCGGAGGAAGCCGCGCAGCAGAGCGGCCTGTCGCTCAATTCCTGGATGGCGCAGGCCGTGCAGGGGGCACTGCGGGAGCAGATGCGTTATCAGCGCCGGGCCGACGAATGGCGTCGCCAGGGCGGGTGGACGAAGCCGTCTCCGTCCGCACCCACCGAGCAGCAGCCGCCCGGGAAGGAGGAGACCACCGGCCCCGGCGATACGGATTCCGACGACCGGACGTGAGGCAACTCACTGCAGGATAGAGTGCCGAGGCACACATCCCGGGCGAGACGGAGGTCGCATGGCGGTCAGCAGTACCAGGAGTTTCGATATCGATGCGACCCCCGAGCAGGTGATGGCGGCGCTCGCTGCAGTCGAACGCCTGCCGGAATGGTCGTCGACCCACAAGTCCGTGACGGTCGAATCCACCCACCCCGACGGACGCCCGAACCGTGTGCGGATGATCGTCTCGATCGTCGGCATCACGGACGAGCAGGTCGTCGAATACTCGTGGAACGGCGACGAGTCGATGTCGTGGACCCTCGTCGAGAGCAGCCAGCAACGTCAGCAGGACGGCACCTACGCCCTGGCCTCCAAGGGGGCCGGTACGGCCGTCGAGTTCTCGCTGACCATCGATCCGAAGATCCCGGTCCCCGGCTTCCTGGTCCGGCGCGCGGAGAAGATGGCACTCGAAACCGCCGGGAAAGGCCTCACGTCGTTCACGGAAAAACACTTCCGCTGATCGCGGAGCGAAACACGTCCGCTGATCCTCAGATCTCGCCGGCTGCGGTCGCCGCGACGACGGCGCCGAGTTCGTAGCACTGTTCGCGCACCTTCGCGTCGACCGGGCCGGTGATCTCGAGATCGGCGGCCGCCTGCACGAGGCCCATCCCGGTGACCAACCGGCGAACGGACGACACGGCCCCGGCCGTGTCGTTGTTCCCGTGCACCCACAGGCCGTAGGGGCGGCCCGCCACCGCGTCGAGGCACGGATAGTAGACGGTGTCGAAGAAGTGTTTGAGCGCACCCGACATGTAACCGAAGTTGGCCGTGGTGCCGAACAGGAAACCGTCGGCCGACAACACGTCGGGCACCGTTGCGCCCAGCGCAGGCACCACACGCACGGCGACACCCGGGATCTCCGGATCCCGCGCTCCGGCCAGCACCGCTTCGAGGATCTCACGGGTGGACGGCGACGGCGTGTGATGGACCACCAGCACCGTGCGCGCTTCCTCCGACCGGTCGGACGTCTCGCTCTGCGCCTCGTCTGTCACATGAGCAGGCTGCGTCACCGGCAGTGTGTTGTCAAAGCCGCTCGCAGCTCAGGAACCCGAGTGCCCGTCCCGTTCGAGTTTCTCGAGGGCGACGGCCCGCCGCATCGTCTCGCGGGCGCGACTCCGGTCTCCGGCGTAGTCGTAGGCACGCGCGAGTCGGTACGAATTGCGCCAGTTGTCGGGGTCCGCCTCCCACTCCTGCTTCACCACCGCGAAGAGTTCGTCGGCGGCGTCCCGCTCGATCCGGCCGGACGGCATGCGCGGCAGACCGTCGACGTCGAGTTCGAGCCCTTCCTCGTGGATACGACGGGCGAGACGCTGATGCTGCAGCCCGGCGCGGATGGTCGCGTAGACGATCCAGGCACCCACGACGGGGAGGATGAGGATGCCGATTCCGAGTCCGATCGCCGCGATCTCACCGGAACGGACGAGTTTCACGCCGGACGAGCCGAGCAGAACGAAGTAGAAACCCAGCGCCACCACGATGAACGCGATGGGCACGAGGACTTTCAGCAGGCCGGTTCTCACAGGTTCGGGCTCACAGATCCAGGAGAGGATCGATGCCGAGGGTCAGCCCCGGGCGCCCACCGATCTCCCGCACTCCGAGCAGCACCCCGGGTGCGAAGGAGGAGCGGTCGATCGAGTCGTGGCGGATGATGAGTGTCTCGCCCTGGGTGCCGAGCAGCACTTCCTGGTGGGCGACGAGACCGGCGAGTCGCACGGAGTGCACTCGGACACCGTCGACGTCGGCGCCTCGTGCCCCCTCCAGTTCGGTGGTGGTGGCATCCGGGCTCGGGGCCACTCCGGCCTCGGCTCGCGCCTGCGCGATCAACCGGGCGGTGCGGTAGGCCGTACCGGACGGGGCATCGGCCTTGTTGGGATGGTGCAGCTCGATCACCTCGACCGAATCGAAGAACCGGGCAGCGGCCTGCGCGAAGCGCATCGACAGCACCGCACCGATCGCGAAGTTCGGCGCGATGAGCACGCCCACCTCGGGTCGGCCGGCCAGCCAGCTGCGCACCCGGTCCAGGCGCTCGTCGTCGAAGCCGGTCGTACCGACCACGGCATGGATGCCGTTCTCGACGAGGAAACGCAGGTTGTCCATGACGACGTCGGGATGGGTGAAGTCGACGACCACCTGGGTCTGCGAACCGACGAATGTGTCGAGAGAGTCACCCTTGTCGACGGTGGCGACGAGCTCGAGGTCCGGCGCGGCTTCGACAGCGGCACAGATCGCCTGACCGACCTTGCCCGCAGCACCGAGCACACCCACCCGAACCTTTGTTGCTTCCACTGCGTCGTCACGCCCTTTCGTTGCCGTCTCCCGGAAATCCTACGCAACGACCAGCGGATGTCCCGAGCGGGGCGAGCGCCGCTACCGAGTCGCGCGGAGGGTGTCGATCCACCGGCCGACGATCGAACGGATGTCCTCGCTGCGCGATGCCCGAGGACCGGAGGAAGTGTGGGCACGTGTGCCGTGGGTGTAGTCGAAGACCACCCCTTCGAGCAAGGTCACCAGATCTCGCGCTGCGGCCTCCGGCTCGTGCGCGCCGAGGTCTCGCATCAGATCGGTCGCTGCGGATACCGAGAACATGCATGTCGACAGCGCCGCGGCCAGCTCGGGAGCGGACTGCGCGTCGGTCGCGAGTGCGTACCGGGCGAGCACGTCGTTCCGCCGGCGGGTGAGCAGACGTTCGAGGTAGGTCGCGATCGGACGGGCAGGATCGGGCGGGCCGTCCTCCGGTATCCCGGAACGCAGAGCAGCGAAATCCGCCCGCGACCGTTCCGTGAGGTGGGTGATCGCCGCCGAGACGAGCGCATGGCGGGTGCGGAAATAGTAGGAGGTCGACCCTTTGGGCAGACCGAGGTGGGTGTCGATCCCCTGATGTGTCACCGCGTGGTTACCGCCGCGGGCAGCCAGTTCGAGTGCGGCATCGCAGATCGCCGACCGCCGGGAGGAGGATTCACGGGAGATGGTCACTCTACGATGATAGAGTCCGGCCTCGTGAGGTTGCGACGCCGACGAGTGTCCCCTGCGTCGAACCCGGTCCCCCGCACCGTGTTCGAGGACGCCGCCCGGCTGCGGGGCTTCGTGCTGGATCCCGCGCAGCACGAAGCGATCGAGCAGCTGTGCGCTCCCGGGTGCCCGAACATCTATCTGTGGGGACCACCGGGGCGAGGGAAGAGCTGGCTGGCGGAGATGTACTGGTCGGCGTTCCCCGGCACGAACAAGGTCCGCGTCCATTTCCACGAGTTCTTCCGTGATCTGCACGCTGAACTCCGCCGGCACCACTTCGATCTCGAAGCCTCGCTCGACCGCCTGATCGGCAGCGCCGAACTCGTGTACTTCGACGAATTCCACGTTCACGATCCCGCAGACGGCACGTTCGTCGCCCGGCTCGTCCCCGCCCTCCTGGCACGCCGGATACGCCTCGTCGTGACCTCCAACTATCCGCCCCGGGAGCTGCTGCCCAATCCGCTCTTCCACGACGACTTCGTCCCGACGATCGAACTCCTCGAGCGCTGCGCGACGGTCGTCGCGCTCGACGGTCCCCTCGATCACCGGGTCCACTCGGACCACACGCGCGGGTTCGCATCGGGGACATGGGCGACCACCCCGTCCGACCGACAGCTACGACAGCTGGGGATCGAGCGACCGGCCCCGCCCGAACGCCGCATCCTCGTCCCCGCCGGCCGCCCCCTGCGCGCTCTCCGGGCACGGGAGGACTGCCTGTGGTTCGACTTCCACGACCTCTGCGGGCACATCACGGCACCCGCCGACTATCTGGCACTGGCGGAGAACTGGCCGGAGTGGGTGATCGACGGAATTCCGAACCTGCTGGTCGCCGGGCGCGAACCCGCCCAGCGCTTCGCCAATCTGGTGGACGTTCTCTACGACCGTGGCGTGCGGTGCGTGTTCGTCTCGGATGTCGCGGTCCCCGAACTCGTTGCGACGGCCGGCCCCGTCGAACGCGACATCGATCGACTGAGGAGCCGGCTCACCGAGCTGCGACGGCTTCAGGACACGAGTTCGCGCACCGAGGCCGGAAGATCGCGCACACGCCGGTAAGGACCGGCGACCGCGACGGCGAAGGGCCGGTGCAGCAGGTCCACGGCGACGCTGCGCACTTCCTCGGCGGACACGGACGAGATCCGTTCCAGGGTCTCGGTGAGACTCCAGTGCTGCCCGTAACTCAGCTCGCTGCGGCCGATCCGGTGCATGCGCGCCCCCGTGTCCTCGAGCCCGAGAACGAGACCGCCGCGCAGCGACCCCTTGGCCCGAGCACATTCCGCATCGGTGATGCCGTGTTCGGCCACATCGGTGAGCACCTCCCGCACGACGGCGGCGACCTCACCGAGATTCTCCGGCTGGCAGCCCGCATACACGGAGAAGGCACCGGTGTCGGCGAAGGTGTCGGTTCCCGAATACACCGAATAGGCCAGGCCACGCTTCTCGCGCACTTCCTGGAACAGCCGCGAACTCAGGCCACCGCCGACGGCGGCGTTGAGCACCGACAGCGCCCACCGGCGACCGTCGTGGCGACCGAAGGACCGCACCCCGAGGGTGAGATGGGCCTGCTCGTTGTCGCGTTCGACGATGCTCATGGTGGGCGCGGTCCGCAGTTCGAGCCGCCCGTTCCGGCAGGGCGCGGGAACCGCGGCATCGTCGAGATGCCCGGCGAAGGCTCGTCGTACCAGTTCGACGGTATGTCCGTGATCGACATTGCCGGCGACCGCGACGACCATCCGGGGCGGGGTGTAGCGGCGCACGTGGAAGGAATGCAGTTGGGTCCGGCTCATCGACTCGATCGACTCCGCGGAACCGATGATCGGGCGGCCGAGGGGGTGATCGCCGTACAGGGCCGTGAGCAGCGAGTCGCCGAGCAGGTCCTCGGGATCGTCGTCGCGCATCGCGATCTCCTCGAGCACCACCTGCCGTTCCACGTCGACGTCCGTGCTCAGGCACCGGCCGCGCAACACGACATCGGCGACGACGTCGACGGCGATGGGCAGGTCGTCGTCGAGCACGTGCGCATAGAAGCAGGTGTGTTCTTTGCTGGTGAAGGCGTTGAGCTCACCGCCGATCCCGTCCATCGTCTCTGCGATGTCGAGGGCGGTGCGGGTCGGGGTCGCCTTGAACAGCAGGTGTTCGAGGAAGTGGGCGGCACCTGCGACCGATCGCTGCTCGTCGCGCGAGCCGACACCGACCCACACGCCGACGGCGGCCGAGCGCACTCCGGGGACGTGCTCGGTGACGACTCGCACTCCCCCGGGTAGAACCGAGCGGCGGACGCCGGTCTCCGCAAGGGGTACGGGAGTCGAAGCATCGTTCTTCACGTGGGAACTGGCAGCCATGGGGATCTTCGGTGGTCCTGACAGGTCGGGAGGGCGCGGAACATTTCACAGTACACCCGACCTCCGGGCCCTCCACCTACGGCAGGCTGCGCGTGCTCACCATCCCCGTCGCCGCGGTTCCGAACCCACGAGTCGTCCGGGAGGGGCCTCGTCGCGACTGCGATAGACGATGTACGGCCGGAACAGATAGGCCACCGGCGCACTGAACGCATGGACCAGGCGCGTGAAGGGCCAGATGGCGAACAGCACGAGACCGACGAAGGTGTGCAACTGGAAGGTGAACGGCGCCTCCGCCATGAGGTCCCCGCGGGGCTGCAGCACCCAGATCGACCGGAACCACGGCGACACGGTCTGCCGGTAGTTGTGTTCTTCACCCACGGCGCCCGCACCCAGGAGGGTCGTCGCCAGTCCCACCACGATCGCAGCGACGAGCACGACGTACATCATCTTGTCGTTGAGGGTGGTGGCGGAGAAGACCGGTCCGTTGGTGCGGCGGCGGTAGATCAGCAGCACGATCCCCACGAGGGTCGAGAATCCTGCGATCGCACCCAGGACGAGTGCCTGCACGTGATAGGCGTGCTCGTCGATACCGATGGCGTCGGTCCAGGACTGCGGAATCACCAGACCGATGAAGTGCCCCACGATCACGACCAGGATCCCGAAATGGAACAGCGGGCTGGCGATACGCAGGATGCGTGCCTCGTACAGCTCGGACGACCGGGTGGTCCACCCGAACTTGTCGTAGCGGTACCGCCACCAGGTGCCCACCACGAGAATCGCCAGTGTCACATACGGCACTACGTCCCAGAAGATCTCTCCTGCGGTCATGATTGCGAGGTTCCTTTCGGCGGCGTCCGGCCGGTCCGGGGTGGCACCGTCAGCGTGAACGGCTGGAGACCGATCGATTCGCGGGGCGGTCCCGCCTGCGCGAGGCGCCGGGCCCGTTCCTCCTCCTGGTCGGTCGCCGGCGGGAGGGTCGCACAGACCGCCTCGACGACCTGCGCGTACGGGGAGCGCGCGTCGCGCAGGGAAGCATGGAGCACATCCAGCGCCACCCGATAGCGAGTGAGGAGTTCCTCTCCGGAGGTGGGATCGACGTTCGCGGTGAACTCGAGGACCACCGGGAGATGGTCGGGTGACTCGTCGGCAGGAGGCACGACACCCGCGGCACGATAGACACTCGCGAAGGCGTGCATCTCGGCTCCACGATTGCGGGTGTCCCCCGACGTCCAGTAGGTCAGGTACATCGTCGAACGCCGCCGCAGGTCGAAGGTCTCGACGTACTGCTGCGCCGTGGAGAGAAGGTCTTTCGCGCCCAGTTCACGAGCAGCCGTAGCCAGCATGTCCTTCTCGGGCCCGGTGATGTGCTCGAGAAGCTGCTCGACCGTGCCGAGCCGTTCGCGGTGCTCCTCGTCGGGATAGGCGAGCAGCAGGGACGCGGACTGACGGACGAGACGATGGTGCAGGGCGCGATCGGAGGCCGCGCGTCGTGAACGCAGCAGTCTCATCGCCCGTCCCCGTCCCCGTTCCCCTCACGTCCACCCGGGAACATGCCGGTCGGCACGCCTTTGCCGTCCCAGTTGAGCAGGTTCACCCGCGAGGGATTCGACGCGTTCGCTCCGAGGCCTTCGCTCGTCTGCCGCTGGGCGAGAGCGTGGAAGGTCTCGACCGCCACCGGGACGGGGGTGCCGCTGGCCTCACCGAACGGACCGGAGGAGTCGTACATCCCGGGTCCACCCTCGTAGGACAGCGCGCAGTCCGTCGCGGTCTCCTCCAGCCGATGGCCTTCGGCCGCGTACGCGGTCGGGATGACGTACCGCTCGTCGTACTTGGCGAGTGCGAGGAGCCGGTACATCGCGTAGATCTGCTCTTCGCTCATGCCGACGGATTCGGGGATCTCGGGACGGGTCTCGCGTCCCAGATTGATGTCACGCATGTACGAGCGCATCGCGGCGAGCCGACGCAGCACGGCCTCGACGACACCGGTGTCTCCGGCCGTGAACAGTTCCGCGAGGTACGCGACGGGGATGCGCAGTGCGTCCAGGGCGCCGAAGAGATTGCCGATGTCCTCGCCGTCGTGCCCCTCGCGGCTCACGGCGTCGACGACGGGCGAGAGCGGCGGCACGTACCAGACCATGGGCATCGTCCGATATTCCGGATGCAGGGGCAGCGCCACCCGGTAGGTGCTGATCAGGTCGTAGACGGGTGAACGCTGGGCGGCCTCGATCCACTCGTCGGAGATCCCTTCGGCGCGGGCGCCGGCGATCACGTCGGGATCCTTGGGATCGAGCAGCACGTCACGTTGCGCCGCGTACAGGTCCTTCTCGTCCTCCACCGAGGCCGCCTCCAGCACGCGGTCGACGTCGTAGAGGACGAGCCCGATGTACCGCAGCCGTCCCACGCACGTCTCCGAGCACACGGTGGGCAGGCCCACCTCCACCCGGGGATAGCAGAAGGTGCACTTCTCGGCCTTGCCCGTCTTGTGGTTGAAGTACACCTTCTTGTACGGGCATCCGGACACGCACATCCGCCAGCCGCGGCACCGGTCCTGATCGACGAGCACGATCCCGTCCTCCGAGCGCTTGTAGATCGCACCCGACGGGCACGACGCCACACACGACGGGTTCAGGCAGTGCTCGCAGATCCTGGGCAGGTAGAACATGAAGGTCTGCTCGAACTCGAGCTTCACCTGCTCGCCGACCTTCTTCAGGATCGGATCGTCCGGGACGACCGCCGGGGAGCCACCGAGGTTGTCGTCCCAATTCGCCGACCACTGCACCTTCATCGGCTCACCGGAGATCAGGCTGCGTGGCGTCGCCACCGGGATGTGCTCTCCGAGCGGAGCGTTGGTGAGGTTGTCGTAGTCGTAGGTCCACGGCTCGTAGTAGTCCTGGATCGAGGGCATCTTCGGGTTCGCGAAGATGCGGGCGAGTTTGGCGAATCGGCCGCCGTCCCGGAGGCGTACGCGGCCCTTGGAGTCCCGGATCCATCCGCCGCGCCAGCGTTCCTGATCCTCGTAGGTTCGCGGATAACCTTGCCCCGGACGTGTTTCGACGTTGTTGAACCACACGTACTCGGTACCCGACCGATTGGTCCATGCCTGCTTGCAGGTCACCGAGCAGGTGTGGCATCCGATGCACTTGTCGAGGTTCATCACCATCGCAAGTTGTGCCATGACCTTCATGTCCACCTCGCTTCCTGCATCGCACTCCGCCCGGCTGTTCGCTCGACGAACATCAGTAGACGACCTCCTGCGATCTGCGCCGCACGATCGTCACCTCGTCGCGCTGGTTGCCCGTGGGGCCGAGATAGTTGAACGCGTAGGCGGTCTGCGCGTATCCCCCGGCCAGGTGGCTGGGCTTGATGAGGATGCGCGTCAGCGAGTTGTGGATACCGCCGCGCGTACCGGTGGTCTCGGTCCGTGGCACGTCGATGACGCGATCCTGCGCGTGATAGACGAAGACGACGCCCTCGGGCATGCGGTGGGAGACGATCGCCCGGCACACGATGACACCGTTGCGGTTGACCGCCTCCACCCAGTCGTTGTCGCTCACCGAGATCTTCGCGGCATCGGCGGCCGACATCCACATCGTGGGCCCGCCCCGGGACAGGGAGAGCATGAACAGGTTGTCCTGGTATTCGGAGTGGATCGACCACTTCGAGTGCGGCGTCAGATACCGAACGGCCAGCCCGATTCCGTCGCCCGTGCCGACGGCCGGTTCGTCGAACAGTCGCGACATGTCCAGTGGGGGCCGGTAGACGGGGAGCTGCTCACCGAGTTCCTCCAACCAGTCGTGGTCGAGGTAGAAGTGCATCCGTCCCGTCAGGGTGTGGAAGGGTTTGAGCTCCTCGATGTTCACCGTGAACGGCGAGTACCTGCGCCCTCCCGTCTCACTCCCCGACCATTCGGGACTGGTGATGACGGGCGTGGGACGGGCTTGGGTGTCGGCGTAGGTGATCCGCCTTTCCTCGCTTCCCTCCGCCAGGTGCACGAGCCTGCGGCCGGTACGTTTCTCCAGTTCGCGGAACCCCTGGACCGCCAATCTCCCGTTGGAGGTGCCGGACAGTGCAAGAATGGTGTCGGCCATACGCTCGGCGGTGTCGATCGCCGGACGACCCTGTCCGGCACCGGAATTCATGACACCGAACTTCTTCGCAAGTTCGGCGACCTCCCGATCCGGCCGGGTGGTCACGCCCTTGGTGTTGAGCCCGAGCGTCTCGACGAGCGGTCCGAGCGTGGCCCACTTCTCCGCGATCGCACCGTAGTCGCGTTCGACGACCGTCAGCGGCCCCATCGTCTTCCCCGGAACCGGCACCTCGCCCGTCGATCGCCAATCCCGCTCCGTACCGGAGGGATACGCCATCGCTCCCGGGGTGTCGTGCTGCAGGGTTCCCATCACGATGTCGGTGCGGGTTCCCAGGTGCGTGCGCGCCAGGCTGCTGAACACCTTCGCGATGGCGCCGAAGGCGTCGTAGTCCGAACGGGTCTCCCAGGGCGGATCGACTGCCGCGGTGAACGCGTGGAGGTAGGGATGCATGTCGGTACTCGACAGATCCCCCTTCTCGTACCAGGTGGCAGCGGGAAGCACGATGTCGGAGAACAATGTCGTCGACGTCATGCGGAAGTCGATCGACATGAGCAGGTCGAGTTTCCCGTCGGGGACGTCCTCTCTCCAGGTGACCTCACCCGGCCGCAGGTCCTCTGCCGCAGGGCCGGCCTGCACGTTCGCATCGGTGCCGAGCAGGTGCCGGAGGAAGTATTCGTTGCCCTTGCTGGACGAACCGAGCAGATTCGACCGCCACACGCTGAGCACCCGGGGCCAGTTGCGCGGGTCGTCGGGATCGGTGATCGCCAGCTTCAGATTTCCGTCGGCGAGTTCCTGCGCGACATGCTGCGGGATCTCCCGGCCCGCCGCCTTCGCTTCCTCGGCGACCTCGTGGGTACTGCGGTCGAACTGGGGGTAGAAGGGCGACCACCCCATCGCCACGGCAGACGTCATCACGTCCATCGTGTGCTTGCCGCGGAACCGCCCTCGCCCCAGGGGACTCGACAGCGCGTCGGCGCGGTAACCGTCGTAGCGCCACTGCCCCGTGTGCACGTACCAGTAGGAGGTGCCGGCCATCTGCCGCGGTGGACGGCTCCAGTCGGTCCCCATCGCCAAGGCGGCCCATCCCGTGACGGGACGGCATTTCTCCTGTCCGACGTAGTGTGCCCATCCGCCTCCGTTTCGACCCATGGACCCGGTGAGCATGAGCAGCGCCAGGACGGCACGATAGGTCGCGTCACCGTGGAACCACTGGCAGATGCCGGCGCCCATGATGATCATCGAGCGCCCGCCGGATTCCTCGGCGTTGATCGCCAGCTCCTTGGCGATGCGGATCGCTTGTGCCGCCGACACTCCGGTGATCGATTCCTGCCAGGCGGGTGTGTACGGGGAGGTGGAGTCGTCGTAGCCGCTCGGCCATCGTCCCGGAAGGTCGAGTTCGGGACGGTTCACCCCGTACTGCGCGAGCATCAGATCGAAGACGGTGCACACGAGGTGCTCGCCGATCCGTCGCACCGGCACACCCCGCTCGATGCTCTCGCCGTGCCCGTCCAGGGTGTCGAAGCTGGGCAGATGCACGGCCACGCGCTCCCCCGCCCCGCCCGCAGACGCGACCGTCAGAGCAGGGACGAGATCGCCGAGTTCGAGGTTCCACTTCCCGATGCCGTCGTCGCCGTACCGGAATCCGAGGGAGCCGGGAGGCACCACCACCGTGTCGGTGGCGCCGTCGACGAACGCCGGTTTGACGGCGGCGTTCTCGACGTCCTGTCCGAGATCGGCCGCGGTGAGGTTCTTGCCGGGCACGAGTTTCCCGTCGCGTTCCTCGAGCCGCACCAGGAACGGCAGGTCGGTGTACCGGCGGACGTAGTCGGTGAAGAAGGGGACACGTTGCTGTACATGGAACTCGTTCAGCAGCACGTGGCCCATCGCCATCGCCAGCGCACCGTCGGTGCCTGCCGCGCACGGCATCCACTCGTCGGCGAACTTGGTGTTGTCGGCGTAATCGGGACTGACCGCGACGACCTTGGTGCCGCGGTACCGCACTTCCGTCATCCAGTGGGCGTCCGGTGTGCGCGTGACCGGCACGTTCGAACCCCACATCATCAGGTAGGAGGCGTCCCACCAGTCGCCCGACTCCGGCACGTCGGTCTGATCGCCGAAGACCTGCGGCGAGGCCACCGGCAGGTCGGCGTACCAGTCGTAGAAGGACGTCAGCACGCCGCCGAGCAGTTCGATGAAACGCGACCCCGCGGCGAACGACACCATGGACATGGCCGGGATCGGAGAGAACCCGGCCACCCGATCGGGCCCGTACTCCTTGATCGTGTGGACGTGCGCGGCGGCGATCATCTCCGTGGCCTCGGCCCACGTGACCCTCACCAACCCGCCCTTACCGCGAGCACGCTGGTAGCGGCGACGCCGTTCGGGATCGTTCTGGATCTCGGCCCACGCGAGCACCGGGTCGCCGAGACGCTGCCGGGCCTCCCGGTACATCTCGACGAGCAGTCCCCGGGCATAGGGATACCGCACGCGCGTCGGGGAATAGGTGTACCAGGAGAAGGCCGCACCGCGCGGGCAGCCGCGCGGCTCGTATTCCGGCCGATCGGGACCTACCGTCGGGTAGTCGGTTTCCTGTGTCTCCCAGGTGATGATCCCGTCCTTGACGTAGATCTTCCACGAGCACGAGCCGGTGCAGTTCACTCCGTGGGTGGACCTGACGACCTTGTCGTGGCTCCATCGATCGCGGTAGAAGATGTCGCCTTCCCTGCCGCCCTGCCGGGTGACGGTGCGCGTGTCGCCGGATTCCTTGCCCGAGGTGAAGAAGCGTCCGCTCCGCACGAGCAGTTCTTCGGCGCGGCCTCCGATTCCTACGGTGTCTGTCACGGAGTCTCCTTACGTATCTCGGAGCCGCGGTCGGCGCGGTTCCTCGATTCCCCGGCTTCCGGGTTCGGCTGTTCGTGTGCGCGCAAGCGGAACGCGGTGTACAGCAGGCAGACCACAGCTGTCGCGGCGAGCAGGAGCAAGCCGACCGTGTAGTTGTTGTCCTCGGCGTTGTAGGTCGCGCCCATCACCAGAGGCGGGAAGTAGCCGCCCAGCCCTCCCGCCGCGGCCACGATGCCGGTGACACTCCCCACCGCGTGCGTGGGCGCCCGCCGGGCCACCCAGGCGAAGACGCCGCCGGTTCCGATACCGAGGAAGATCGCCAGCATGATGAAGGTGACGGCCGACCACAGATCCGCCGGTGGCTTGAAGGTCGCGATCACGGCCATCACCGCGGTGCCGGCGAAGGAGGTGAGCACCACGTATTTCGGGGGCACCCGATCCGACAGTGCTCCACCCACAGGCCGTGCGAGGACCGCGGCCACCGCGAAACCGGCGGTGCGTGTTCCGGCGTCGACGGTGGAGAAGTCGTAGATCGTCTTGATGTAGGTGGGCAGGTAGGTGCTGAACGCCACGAACCCGCCGAATACGACGGCGTAGAGGAACGACATCTCCCAGGTGACACGGAGTTTCGCCGCGACGGCCAGTTTCGGCAGGACCGGATCGGTGTTGGGGGTGAAATACGGTGCGTTGCGCATCACGAGGATGCAGACCACCGCCGTCACCGCGAGGGCCCCCGCGACCATCAGATGCGTGGGAACCAGCCCGAACCAGTTCACGAAGCGAGGGGTGAAGAAGGCGGACAGCGCGGTGCCGACCATGCCGGCGCCGAACACGCCGGTCGCGAAGCCCCGGCGGGCGGGTTCGTACCAGTTGTTGGCGAACGGGATACCGACGGCGAAGATGGTGCCCGCGATGCCGAGAAAGAACCCGCAGACGAGCAGGAGCGGGAAGGATCCCGCTTCAGCGGCGAACCCGACCGCGACGACGGGCACGATCGACAGCAGCGAGATGGCGATGAACATCGCCCGCCCGCCGTACCGGTCCGTCATGGCGCCGACCGCGATACGACCGACCGAACCGACGAGGACCGGCGTGGCCACCAGCATGGACGCTTCGGTGCTGCTCAGCGACATATCGGCGGCATAGGTGGTCGAGAGCGGGCCGATCATGTTCCAAGCCCAGAAGTTTATGGCGGACACCCAGGTCGCGAGCGCGAGGTTCGCCCCCTGTAACCGTCCGACATCCGAGGGAGTGGCCGTGGTCACACCTCAAGGGAACCACTCCTCGGACCGGATCGGACCCACTTCGGCAGATCCCTCACCGTTGCGGCATCCGGCCGTTGCACGCCGGTAACCACCCTCCCGCGAAACGACCGCACCCGTGGGGCCCGACCGGAGTCGGGCGCCACGGGTGCGTGTCCCCTCGGCCTACCGGAAGTCCGGCCGGCCGAGGTCGAGGATCAGGACTCGGTGTTCTCGCCGGTCGCGGTGGCCTCGGCCGTCTCGTCCTCCACCGGAACGAGGCTGATCTTGCCGCGGTTGTCGATGTCGGCGATCTCGACGCGGATCTTCGAGCCGACGTTCACGACGTCCTCGACCTTCGCGATGCGCTTGCCGTTGCCGAGCTTGCTGATGTGCACGAGACCGTCACGTCCCGGAAGCAGCGACACGAAGGCACCGAAGGCCGTGGTCTTGACGACCGTTCCGAGGAAGCGCTCGCCCACCTTCGGCAGCTGCGGGTTGGCGATGGCGTTGATCTTGTCGATCGCGGCCTGCGCGGACGGGCCGTCCGCAGCACCGACGTAGACGGTGCCGTCGTCCTCGATGGAGATGTTCGCGCCGGTCTCCTCGGTGATCGAGTTGATCATCTTGCCCTTGGGGCCGATGACCTCACCGATCTTGTCCACCGGCACCTTGATGGTGGTGATGCGCGGTGCGAACTCGCTCATCTCGTCGGGCGTGTCGATGGCCTCGGCCATGACCTCGAGGATCGTGGACCGGGCGTCGTGTGCCTGCGAGAGCGCACCGGCGAGCACCTGCGAGGGGATACCGTCGAGCTTGGTGTCGAGCTGCAGGGCGGTCACGAAGTCCTTGGTGCCGGCGACCTTGAAGTCCATGTCGCCGAAGGCATCCTCGGCACCGAGGATGTCGGTGAGGGCGACGTAGCGGGTCTCGCGGGAGCCGTCCTCGAGCTCGATCTCGTCGGACACCAGGCCCATCGCGATGCCGGCGACGGGCGCCTTGAGCGGCACGCCCGCGTTGAGCATCGACAGGGTCGAGGCGCAGACCGAGCCCATCGACGTCGAGCCGTTCGAGCTGAGAGCCTCGGAGACCTGACGGATGGCGTAGGGGAACTCCTCCTGGCTCGGCAGGACCGGGACGAGCGCCCGCTCGGCGAGTGCACCGTGGCCGATCTCACGGCGCTTCGGCGAACCGACGCGGCCGGTCTCACCGGTGGAGTACGGCGGGAAGTTGTAGTGGTGCATGTAGCGCTTGCTCGTCTCGGGTCCGAGCGAGTCGACCTGCTGCGCCATCTTCACCATGTCGAGCGTCGTGACGCCCATGATCTGGGTCTCGCCGCGCTCGAACAGAGCGGAACCGTGGGCGCGGGGCACGACCGCGACCTCCGCCGAGAGCGCACGGATGTCGGTGACACCGCGGCCGTCGATGCGGAACTGGTCGCGCAGGATGCGCTGGCGCACGAGCTTCTTGGTGAGCGAGCGGAAGGCCGCGCCGATCTCCTTCTCGCGACCCTCGAAGTTCGGCGCGACCTGCTCGAGAACCTCGAGCTTGATCTCGTCGGTGCGGTCGTCGCGCTCCTGCTTGCCGGCGATGGTGAGCGCCTCGGCGAGCTTGTCGGAGGCAGCGGCCTCGACAGCGGCGTAGACGTCGTCCTGGTAGGCCGGGAACAGCGGGAAGTCGCCGGTCGGCTTCGCGGCGGCGGCAGCGAGCTGCTGCTGCGCGATGCACAGGCGGGCGATGAACGGCTTCGCGGCCTCGAGTCCCTCGGCGACGACGGTCTCGGTCGGAGCCGGGGCGCCGCCCTCGACGAGTGCGATGACGTTCTCGGTCGCTTCGGCCTCGACCATCATGATCGCGACATCGGCGGTGTCCGGGTTGTCGGCGCCGCCGACGATGCGACCGGCGACGACCATGTCGAAGACGGCGTTCTCGAGCTGCTCGACGGTCGGGAAGGCGACCCACTGGCCGGCCTTGCTCTCGTCCGAGGTGATCAGCGCGACACGCACGCCACCGACCGGGCCGGAGAACGGCAGGCCGGCGATCTGGGTCGACGCCGAGGCGGCGTTGATCGCGACGACGTCGTAGAGGTCGTTCGGGTTCAGGCTCAGGACCGTCACGACGACCTGGATCTCGTTGCGCAGGCCGTCGACGAAGGACGGGCGCAGCGGGCGGTCGATGAGGCGGCAGGTGAGGATCGCGTCGGTGGAGGGGCGTCCCTCGCGACGGAAGAACGAGCCGGGGATGCGGCCGGCGGCGTACATGCGCTCTTCGACGTCCACCGTCAGCGGGAAGAAGTCGAAATGTTCCTTGGGCTGCTTCGAGGCGCTGGTGGCCGAGAGCAGCATGGTCTCGTCGTCGAGATAGGCGACGACCGAACCGGCGGCCTGGCGTGCGAGACGGCCGGTCTCGAAACGGATGGTGCGGGTGCCGAAGGCACCGTTGTCGAGCGTTGCGACGGTCTCGTAGACACCCTCGTCGATCTCGACGGCGGTAGTGCTGGTCATATGTATGTCTTCTCTTCCCTCTTCGTCTTCTTCGTCTTCGCCGTACCCGCGCGGGCGCCGCGACCACCGTGGCCGCGGCTGCGCACCGACTCACGGAGGCGGCCGTCGATCGAAACCCTCCGGCGGATTCGGGATACGACACCCGAACGAACCGGAAGGTCACTACCGAGGACCGACACCGTCGGTGCATACGGAACACCGCCACTGGGGGCGGTGGAGTGGGCCGGCCGAACCGGCACGAACACCGACAGCCGACGAGGCCCAGTGTAATGGGTACCCCGCCGGCTGTCGGAAAAGATCAGCGAATGCAGATCGGGTCGCGTTCCGTCGGCGTCAGCGACGCAGACCCAGACGCTGGATGAGCGAGCGGTAACGCTCGACGTCGACCTTCTCGACGTACTTCAGCAGCCGGCGACGACGACCGACCAGCAGCAGCAGGCCGCGGCGGGAGTGGTGGTCGTGCTTGTGCTGCTTGAGGTGCTCGGTCAGATCCACGATGCGCTTGGTGAGCAGGGCCACCTGCGCCTCGGGAGAGCCGGTGTCGGTCTCGTGGAGACCGTACTCGCCGAGGATCTGCTTCTTCTGTTCGGTGGTCAGAGCCACTGGGTCACTCCTGTACAACTGACGTCCGCGTGACGGAAGGCGGACGATGTCCGCCCGGTGCGGCCACCGCGAACCGCAGCGCGCACCGACGTTCCAGGCTACCAGAGGCCGGTGGCGCTCAGCCCTCCGCCCGGAGCAGCACCTCCCGGGCACGGTCGGCGTCGCGGTGCATCGCCGAGATCAGCGCCTCCACGGAGTCGAACTTCTCCATGCCGCGTAGTCGCTCGACGAAATCGACCGCCACGTGCTGGCCGTAGAGATCGGCCTTCTCGTCGAGCACGAACGCCTCCACCGTGCGCTTGCGGCCGGAGAACGTCGGGTTGGTGCCCACGGAGACGGCCGCACGGTAGCGTTGGCCGGCGGTCATCCCCTCGACGGGCGATCCGGAGTCGAGCACCGTGAACCATGCGGCGTACACACCGTCGGCGGGGATCGCCGCATAGATCGGCGGTGCCACGTTCGCGGTCGGGAAACCGAGGCCGCGTCCGCGGCCGTCCCCGTGGACGACGACACCTTCGACGCGGTGCGGCCGGCCGAGCGCATCGGCCGCCGCCGCGACGTCGCCGGCATCCACGCAGGAGCGGATGTAGGTCGAGGAGAAGGTCACCGCGTGCTCGGCGACGAGCGTGAGTCCCCGGACCGCGAAGCCGATGCGCTCACCGATGGCGCGCAGCATGTCGACGTTGCCCGCGGCCTTCTTACCGAAGGTGAAGTTCTCCCCCACCACGACCTCGGCGACGTGCAGTCGCTCGACAAGGATCTCGTGGGCATAGCGCTCGGGTGAGAGCTTCATGAATTCCGGCGTGAACGGCATGACGCAGAAGACGTCGATGCCGAGTTGCTCGGCGAGTTCCGCTCGGCGCGCGAGGGTGGTCAGCTGAGCCGGGTGACTGCCGGGCCGCACCACTTCCATGGGGTGGGGATCGAAGGTCATGAGCACAGCGGGCACGCCGCGGGCACGGGCCGCTTCCACGGCACGCGCGATGAGCTGCTGATGGCCGCGATGTACGCCGTCGAACACGCCGATCGTGAGTACACACCGACCCCAGTCCGCAGGAATTTCGTCCAGACCTCGCCATCTCTGCACATCGGCAGCCTACGGCGCGGGCAGCGGCCGGGCACGTCCGGATACGCCACGGCGCGCCCCCTTTGTCATCGACGGGTCGGCGAATGCATAATTTCGGTGTGCCGAACTTTTTGCCGAGAGCCTGCAGAACCCCGTCCGCACGCCTGAGCGCGACCCGCGCCGTCGCCGTGATGGCGGCCACGGCCTGCGCCGCAGCGCTCGCCGGATGTTCGACCTCCGACGCAGCGGACGAACGCCCCCTCGTCCTGACCACGTTCACGGTGCTCGCCGACATGACCCGGAACATCGGCGGTGAACATGTTCGGGTCGAATCCATCACCAAGCCCGGGGCCGAGGTCCACGGCTACGAACCCACCCCGGGCGACCTGAGGTTCGCCGCGGATGCCGACCTGATCCTCGACAACGGTCTCGGTCTCGAACGCTGGTTCGAGCAGTTCGTCGCGGACGTGGACGCCGAACACGTCGTCGTGAGCGAAGGCGTGGAACCCCTGCCGATCGGCGAGGGCGCTGCCACCGGCCCGTACAACCCCCACGCCTGGATGTCCCCGCTCGCCGCCCGCACCTACGTCGACAACATCGCTGCGGCGCTCACCGACCTCGCGCCCGAGCACTCCGAGGACTTCGCCGCCGAGGCCGAGGCGTACAAGACCGAACTCGACGGGCTCCACACCGAGCTCGTCACGTCCCTCGAGGGTGTCCCCGAGAATCGGCGCGCACTCGTGACCTGCGAGGGTGCGTTCAGCTATCTCGCCCGCGATGCCGGACTCCAGGAGGCCTATCTGTGGCCGGTGAACTCCGACCAGCAGGGCACTCCCCAGCAGATCGCCCGTACCGTCGATTTCGTCCGTACCAACGAGGTCCCGGCAGTGTTCTGCGAGTCGACCGTCTCCGACAAGGCACAGCGTCAGGTCGCCGCGGACACCGGCGCGGAGTTCGGCGGTGTCCTCTACGTCGACTCCCTCTCCGAGGCCGACGGTCCCGTCCCCACCTACCTCGACCTGCTGCGGCACGACATCGACGTCATCACCACAGGGCTCGGATCATGACCTCGGCACCTGCCGATCCGGCACTCGTCGTCGACGACGTGACGGTGCGCTACGACACCGTCGTGGCCCTGCAGAACGTCACCTTGAGGCTCCGGCCCGGCCGCGTCTGCGGACTGGTGGGAACGAACGGTTCGGGCAAGTCGACGCTGTTCAAGACGATCATGGGACTGGTCAAGCCCACCTCCGGGCAGGTCACCATCTGCGGGACGAACCCCGCCGTGGCACGTCGCCGCACCCAGGTCGCCTACGTGCCCCAGGCCGAGGCGGTCGACTGGAACTTCCCGATCGGCGTGCGTGAGGTGGTCATGACCGGCCGCTACGGTCACCAGGGTTTCCTGCGTCGCCCTCGCCCGGCCGACCACGAGGCCGTCGACGCCGCCCTCGAGCGGGTGGGCATGACCGCGCTCGCCGGACGGCAGATCGGGCAGCTCTCCGGTGGCCAGCGCAAGCGTGTCTTCGTGGCGAGGGCCATCGCACAGGGCTCGCCGGTGTTGCTGCTCGACGAGCCGTTCGCCGGAGTCGACGCGACCACCGAGCACGCGTTGACGGGGCTGATCCGCGAACTCGCGGCGGGCGGTCATGCGATCCTGGTCGCCACTCACGATCTGGCCGGTCTCGCTCGACTGTGCGACGAAGCGGTACTGCTGCAACGGCAGGTGCTCGTCCACGGAGCACCCGACGAGATCCTGCGCCCCGAGAATCTCGCGCGCGCGTTCGGCGCTCCACCACCCGTGAACAGCGTGCAGACCGAGTCGTACGCACAGGAGAGGGCACGCCGATGATCGACCTCCTGATCGAACCGCTGCAGTACGGGTTCATGCAGCGCGCCCTGCTCGTCGCCGTGGCGGCGACGCTGGTGTGCGCCCTGCTCAGCTGCTGGCTCGTCCTCATCGGCTGGTCGCTCATGGGCGACGCGGTCTCGCACGCCGTGCTGCCCGGCGTCGTACTCGCCTATCTGGTGGGAGCGCCCTTCGCCGTGGGAGCGCTCGCCTTCGCCGGGATCGCGGTGGCACTGATCTGGCTCGTACGCGGAACGAGCAGGGTGAAGGAGGACGCCACCATCGGCATCGTCTTCACGACGCTGTTCGCCCTGGGCGTGGTGCTGATCTCGAAGAATCCCAGTCAGATCGACCTGCACCACGTGCTGTTCGGCAATCTGCTCGGCCTGGCCACCGGCGACGTCTGGCAGGTCTCGATCCTCGCAGCGGTCGTCCTGGTCGTCCTCGTGGCCAAACGCCGCGATCTGACGCTCTTCGCGTTCGACCGCGTGCAGGCCCACGCGCTGGGCCTGTCGCCTGCCGCCCTGTCGGCACTGCTGCTGTCGCTGCTGGCCGTGACGATCGTCAGCGCGCTGCAGGCGGTGGGCGTGATCCTGGTCGTCGCGATGCTCATCATCCCCGGCGCGACCGCCTACCTGCTCACCGATCGCATGGCACGGATGCTCGTGATCGCGCCGGTCCTCGCGGTGACCGCCTCCGTGGTCGGTGTCTACACCAGTTACTACACCGATGCCGCCACCGGCGGTGTGGTGGTGCTCGCCCAAGCGGTGGTCTTCACCCTCGCGTACCTGTTCGCGCCACGCCAGGGCGTCGTCACACGTCTGGTCGTGCGCCGCAGGGCCCGCCGGGACGGAAAGACGGGAACCGGCGCGCGAGGTGATTCCCGGGTGACGGTTACCTAAGCTGGACGCGTGCCTGAGAGGAACGAGACCACCGCGACCGAGATGCTGTCCTCGGTAGCGCAGGACTATCTCAAGATCATGTGGACGGTCCAGGAGTGGTCCGGAGAGAAGATCTCCACCAAGTTGCTGGCCGAGAAGCTGGGGGTATCGGCCTCCACCGTCTCCGAGGCGGTGCGCCGGCTCGCAGACCAGGGACTCGTCGACCACGCCCGCTACGGCGCGATCTCCCTCACCGAGGAGGGCCGTCACGCCGCGGTGGCGATGGTCCGCCGTCACCGGCTGATAGAGACGTTCCTCGTGCGCGAGCTCGGCTACGGGTGGGACGAGGTGCACGACGAGGCCGAGATCCTCGAACACGCGGTCTCCGAACGGATGGTCGCCGCGATCGACGCCAAACTCGGCTATCCCGAGCGCGACCCGCACGGCGATCCGATTCCGTCACCGGACGGCCGTATCCCGGCACCGCCGGCGCGTCCGCTCAGCGCCTTCGACGCCGGAGAGCGAGGACACGTGGCCCGGATCTCCGACTCGGACCCGGCGATGCTGCGTTACTTCGACGAGGTGGGGATCTCGCTCGACACCGACATCGTCGTCGTCGAACGCCGCGATTTCGCAGGCACCGTCTCGATCCGCGTGGGCGGCGACGGCGGGAGCACCGTGGATCTGGGTACTCCCGCCGCCGACGCCATCTGGATGGTCTGAACCGGCCGGAGCGGACTCACATGTTCGCGGGACGCACCACGAACACGGCCGAGGCGCGGGCGCCCTTCTCCTGCAGCAGGGCGGCGGCCCGGCCACGGGAGTCGACGGCGGCGTAGACGCCGCGCAGTCCGACTGGCTCGAGCCACCGGCCGTGCGCGAGCAGACCGACCTCCTCGTCGCTGACGGTGCGGCACTCGAAGGCCGTGCGCACGGCGGCGTCGATGCCGAGGCTCGGTGTCGGATCCTCCGCGAGCTGTTCGAGCGTACGGGCGTGTTCGAGACCGAAGGGGCCCACCTTCGTGCGCCGCAGGGAGGTCAGATGCCCGCCCACGTCCAGTGCGGCACCGAGATCCCGCGCCAGCGCGCGGATGTACGTGCCGGACGAGCAGTCCACCTCGACGTCGAGGTCCACGAAACCGCCCTCGGGTACGTCCCGGCGCGCACGGACATCGAACCGCGAGACCGTCACCGGCCGCGCTTTCAACTCGACCGTCTCACCTTCGCGCATACGGGCGTAGGCGCGCTTACCGTCGATCTTGATCGCGCTGACACTCGCGGGTACCTGCTCGATGTCGCCGGTCAGTGCGGCGACGGCGAGGGCGATCTGCTCGTCGGTCAGGTGCGTGGCGTCGGTCGTCGCGGTGGTCTCCCCTTCCGCGTCGTCCGTGACGGTGCTCTGCCCGAGGCGCACGGTCGCGGTGTACGACTTGGTCGTCAGCGCCAGGAGACCGAGCAACTTGGTGGCGCGTTCGACACCGAGGACGAGCACACCCGTCGCCATCGGATCGAGGGTGCCCGCGTGTCCCACCTTTCGGGTACCGAGCAGGCGACGACAGCGGGCCACCACGTCGTGACTGGTCATCCCGGCGGGCTTGTCGACGACGAGCAGTCCTGCGCGGGCGAGGGCCGGGTGCTCGGCCGGGATCGGCTGTGCGGTGTCGTCCATCAGCGCACCGTGACGGCGGTGAGGACGAGCCCGTCGGTGACGAGCCATCGCCCGTCGAAAGCCGTCAGGGGTGGGCCGTCGAGAGTGTCGCCGGGAACCAGCAGGCGTGAACGGAAGGTGCCGGTCGTCGCCTCGGACGTCGTATCGCGCTCGAAGGTGATGTGGGCGTCCTCGAATCCCAGCCAGCGTTGTGTGAGCGGGAACCAGGCCTTGTAGGTGGCCTCCTTCGCGCAGAACAGCAAGCGGTCCCAGTGCAGGTCGTCGCCGGCCGAGGCGAGCCAGTCCCGTTCGGCGTCCAGACTCACCGCAGGGAGCACGCCCTCGGGCAGAACGTCGTGAGGTTCGGCGTCGATGCCCAGGGAGCGCACCTGCAAGGAGTAACCCAGCACGGCACCGCGGTAGCCGTCGCAGTGGGTGAGGCTGCCCACGAGGCCGCGCGGCCAGACCGGATCGCCCTTCTCTCCCCGCAGCACGGGTCCGGGCTCGACCCCGAGCGTCCGCATCGCCTGTCGGGCACAGTGGCGGGCCCCCGCGAACTCGCGGCGCCGTTTGTCCACCGCACGCGCCACGAGCGGTTCCTCCTGGGGATGAGGTCGCAGCCCCGGCGGATCCTCGAACAGCTCGGCGGCAGCGACGCCCTCGGGAACGATGCGCGCGATCAGCGCCTCGCGCGTGTCCGTCGGCCGGCCGGTGTCCGGTTCGGTCACCGCAACTCCTTCTCTCGTTGAGCCCGCATCTTCTCGGCCTCTGCTTCCATCTCGGGGGTGACGGTGAAGTGTCCACCCCACTTGTTCAGGCTGCCCGGCGGGTAGTCCGGCACGGGCAGGATCTGCCGCAGCGGCTGTGGGGGCAGCCCACGGCGTTGCCATTCGCGCGGGTAACCGACCGAGACCTCCTCGAACCGCACCCCGTCGTAGTAGGTGGTCCGGGGAATGTGCAGGTGGCCGTACACGCTGCACAGTGCCCGGTAGCGCAGGTGCCAGTCGGCCGTCTCGGTGGTGCCGCACCACAACGCGAACTCGGGATAGAACAGCATCCGGGTCGGTTCGCGCACCAGCGGGAAGTGGTTGATCAGCACGGTCGGCAGGGCCGGATCCAGCGCGTCGAGCCGCGCGCGGGTCTGCTCCACACGCACCCGGCACCAGGTGTCGCGGGTGATGTAGGGGTCCGGTTTCAGCAGGAACTCGTCCGTGGCGACGACGTTGCGCTCACGTGCGAGGGCGAGCCCGTCCGCCTTCGTCGTGGTCCCCTCCGGCAGGAACGAATAGTCGTAGAGGAGGAACATCGGGACGAGCACCACCGGTCCGCCCTCGCCCTCCCAGACGGGATACGGGTCCTCCGGGGTCAGGACGTCGAGTTCTCGGCACATCGTCACGAGATAGTCGTAACGCGCCACGCCGAACATCTGCACCGGATCCTTGGCGGTCGTCCACAGTTCGTGGTTGCCGGGCACCCAGACGACCTTCGCGAACCGGCTCCGCAGGAGCGACAGAGCCCACCGGATGTCGTCCGTCTTCTCCGATACGTCACCCGCGACGATCAGCCAGTCGTCGGGTGACTCCGGGTACAGATCCTCGGTGACCGGACGATTGCCCCGATGGCCCACATGGATGTCGCTGATCGCCCACAGCTTCGCTGCCACCGGCACTAACCTCCCGACTCGTCGTGCGCGCGCACCTGCCGGTCCGCGCCCGTCACCGCCCACCGTCCGGACGACGTTCGCCATACGACGGCGATCATCCGGAACACGATGAACACCGTAAGCCCCGTCCAGATACCCGCCAGTCCCCAGTCGTACGCGAGGGACAACCAGATGAGGGGCAGGAAGCCGAACAGCGCCGAAACCAGTGTCGCCGTACGTAGGAAGGCGGCGTCACCGGCCCCGAGCAGCACCCCGTCGAGTGCGAACACGATTCCTGCGAGCGGCATGATCGCGACGAAGAACCACCATGCGACGTCGATCTGCCCGAGCACCGCCGTGTCGCTGGTGAACAGGCCCGGGATCACGTCCTTGCCGAGGAGGAAGACCACCGCGAGCGCACCGGCGAAGACCGCCGACCACCCGCACACCCGCCACGCGAGCCGCGAGGCCCCCCGCCGGTCGGCCGCTCCGAGGGCGGCACCGACGAGCGCCTGTGCCGCGATCGCCAGCGAATCCAGCGTCAGCGTCACGAAGTTCCACAGCTGCAGCACCACCTGGTGGCCGGCCACCGCCGCCGCACCGAACCGCGACGCCACGGCCGCCGCCGACAGGAAGCAGGCCTGGAACGCGAGGCTGCGGGCGATCAGATCCCGTCCGAGACGCAACTGTGCGCCGATGACCGCCGGACGTGGGCGCAGCGGTACACCGGAACGCATCAGCGCGCGGACGAACAGCACCGCCGAGACGAACTGACCGATCACGTTGGCGACGGCCGAACCGACGAGTTCCCAGCGAGGAGCGCCCAGCAGGCCGTGGACGAGTACGGGGCACAGCACCGCGGACAGGGCGAGACCGGTGACGACATAACGCAACGGACGAATCGTGTCCTGGATGCCGCGCATCCAGCCGTTGCCGGCGAGTCCGACGAGGATGAGAGGCGCCCCGAACAAGGCGACCCGTAGCCACGACACGGCAGCCTCGGCGATGTCCTCGTCACCCGCGAGCAGACGCGCGACCGGCCAGGCAGCGAGTTGGCCGGCCAGCAGGATCACGAGCCCGACACCCAGTGCGAGCCAGGTCGCCTGCACTCCTTCACCGACCGCGTCGTCGTGCCGGTCCGCTCCGTGGAAACGCGCCGCGCGCGCGGTGGTCCCGTACGACAGGAAGGTCAGCTGGGTGCTCACCTGTGCGAGGATCAGCCCCCCGATCGCGAGACCGGCCAGGGGCAGCGCACCGAGGCGGCCGACCACCGCGATGTCGAAGAGAAGGTAGAGGGGCTCGGCGGCGAGGACCCCCAGGGCCGGTACCGCGAGCCCGAGGATCCGCCGCCCCGAGATCGTCGAGGCGGCGGGCTCACCGGCCGAAGGCTTCGAGGCGGGGGGCCCGCCGGGCACCGTCAACCGAGCGCGCCGCGGAGTGCGGCCACGATCCGATCGGTGTCACCGTGCGCGGTGTACCCCGCTGCGAGGCGGTGTCCTCCGCCGCCGAGGGCCGTGGCGACGGCCGAGACGTCCACGGACGTCTTCGCGCGCAGCGAGACGGTCCACTCCTCCGGGGCGACCTCCTTGAACACCGCAGCGACCTCGGCTTCGGCGGTGGTCCGCACGATGTCGATCACGCTCTCGACCTCCTCGGGACCGAGATGCGCGGCGTCGGCTCGCCGGACGAACGCGTAGACCAGTCCCCTGCCCTGCGCGGCGTCACCGTCGAGCGTGGCGGAGGCGAGCACCGACGACAGCATCGGCAACCAGCCGAAGGGATGCGTGTCGAGCAGGGTCCGGGTGATCGACGTGCCGTCGATCCCCGTGGCGAGCAGACGCGCGGCGAGGCCGTGGGCCTCGGGGCGTCCCCATCGGAACGAACCGGTGTCGGTCACGAGTCCTGCGTAGAGGCAGTGCGCCAGCTCGGCGTCGATCTCGACGCCCCACACGTCGAACAGATTCGCGAGCACCACCGCGGTGGCCTCGGACTCCGGATCGATCAGGTTGTCGGTCCCGAATCGGGTGTTGGACAGGTGGTGATCGATCACCAGACTGCGCGGAGCGGTCTCGACGCGGTCGCGCAGGACCCCGAGGCGTCCCGCGGTCCCGCAGTCGACGGTGACCACGAGGTCGGCGTCGCGGCGCACCTGCGCGACCGGTGTGACGAGATGCCCGCCGGGCAGCGACCGCATCGACGCCGGTACATCCGCGGGCGTCCCGAAGGCGACCTGCACGGCGACACCGCGGCGTTCGAGGGCGAGGCCGAGCGCCAGCCCGCTGCCGAGCGTGTCGGCATCGGGATTGACGTGGCACAGCACCGTCACAGTGGACGCCGCGTCCAGCAGAGCGACGGCACCGTGCAGGTCCACGGAGCCGCCCGGGAGAGGCAACGGTCCGCTATTCGTGGTCGTCACCGGCATCGCGTTCATGGGGCTCCTTGTAGGGATCGGCATCACCGGCCGGGAGGGCACCCTCACGGGCGCGGGCGACCTCGTCGTCGGCGGCGCGGGCGCGCGCGAGGAGTTCCTCCATGTGCCGCGCTGTGTCGGGCACCGTGTCCGTCACGAAGGTCAACGTCGGGGTGAAGCGCACACCCGTGCCGGCACCGACCTTGGAGCGGAGCACTCCCTTGGCCTTCTCCAGCCCGGCAGCCGCGGCGGCGTAATCGGGTTCGGTGTTCAGATCCGCTCCGCGGACGGTGTAGTACACGGTCGCATCGTGCAGATCCGCGGTGACCTTCGCATCGGTGATCGTCACGAACTCGAGCCGTGGATCCTTGATCTCGAAGTCGATCGCGGTAGCCACGATCGTGGCGATGCGCTTCGCGAGGCGGCGAGCCCGTGCTGGATCGGCCATGTCGTTCGTTCCCTTCTGTGGCCGCCCGAAAGCGGCCTGTCGTGCGGCCGGATCAGTCCTCCGGCCCGAACAGCCTGCGCCTGACGGACAGCAGGTCGAGTTCGGGTCGCTCGGCGACCAGCCGCTCACACTTGTCCAGTATCTCCCCGACGTGCGCGAGATCGGGAGCGACGACGGCCACTCCGATCCGCGCCCGGCGGTACAGATCGTGTTCCCCGGTTTCGGCGACGGACACCCCGAGCCGGCGCAATTCTGCGATCACCGGGCGGATCGCCGATCGTTTCTGCTTGAGCGAATGCACGTCACCCAACAGCAGGTCGAGTTCGAGTGCTCCCAGGTACATCCGTTCCTCCCGTCGACGGCCCTCCGGTCGGCCGTATCCCCGGCCGAGCCGGACAGCCCGACACACCCGTGGCGGCGAACGACGAATCGTTCACCGCCACGGACGTGGGTGGATCTAGTCGCGCGGCTTCTCGCGCAACTCGTACGCCTCGATGACGTCGCCCACCTTGATGTCGGAGTAGGTGACCGTCATACCGCACTCGAAGCCCTCGCGGACCTCGGTGACGTCGTCCTTCTCGCGACGCAGCGACGAGATGGTGACCGTCTCGGCGACGACGTTGTTGTCGCGGATGAGGCGGGCCTTCGCGTTGCGCCTGACGATGCCGGACTGCACGAGGCAACCCGCGATGTTGCCGATCTTCGACGACTTGAAGATCGCGCGGATCTCGGCGCGGCCGAGCTCGACCTCCTCGTAGATCGGCTTGAGCATGCCCTTGAGGGCCTTCTCCACCTCGTCGATCGCCTGGTAGATGACCGAGTAGTAGCGGATGTCGACACCCTCGCGGTTCGCGAGCTCGGTGGCCTTGCCCTCGGCGCGGACGTTGAAGCCGATGATCACGGCGTTCGACGCGGCAGCGAGGTTGACGTTGGTCTCGGTGACACCACCGACACCGCGGTCGATGACCCGCAGGCGCACCTCGTCGTCGACCTCGATTCCCATGAGGGCCTCTTCGAGGGCCTCGACGGTACCCGAGTTGTCGCCCTTGAGGATGAGGTTGAGCTCGTTGTGCTCCTTGAGCGCGGCATCGAGGTCTTCGAGGCTGATGCGCTTGCGGCTGCGAGCAGCGAGTGCGTTGCGCTTGCGCGCATTGCGCCGATCCGCGATCTGACGCGCGATGCGGTCCTCTTCCACCACGACCAGGTTGTCACCGGCGCCGGGCACCGAGGTGAAACCGACGACCTGAACCGGACGGGACGGGAGTGCCTCGAGAACGTCCTCGCCGTGCTCGTCGATCATGCGGCGCACGCGGCCGTAGGCATCGCCGGCGACGATCGAGTCGCCGACCCGCAGGGTGCCGCGCTGGATGAGCACGGTGGCCACCGGACCACGACCGCGGTCGAGGTGCGCCTCGATGGCGACGCCCTGCGCCTCCATGTCGGGATTGGCGCGCAGGTCGAGCGCTGCGTCGGCGGTGAGCAACACCGCTTCGAGCAGTTCTTCGATGTGCAGGTTCTGCTTCGCGGAGATGTCGACGAACATCGTCTCGCCGCCGTACTCCTCGGCGACCAGCCCGTACTCGGTGAGCTGCTGACGGATCTTCTGAGGGTTCGCACCCTCCTTGTCGATCTTGTTCACCGCGACCACGATCGGCACGTCCGCCGCCTGGGCGTGGTTGATCGCCTCCACCGTCTGCGGCATCACACCGTCGTCGGCGGCGACCACGAGGATCGCGATGTCCGTCGACTTGGCACCACGCGCACGCATGGCGGTGAACGCCTCGTGACCCGGGGTGTCGATGAAGGTGATCAGGCGATCTTCACCGTTGAGGTGCGTCATCACCTGGTACGCACCGATGTGCTGGGTGATACCACCGGCCTCGCCCTCGCCGACGTTCGCCTTGCGGATCGTGTCGAGCAGGCGGGTCTTGCCGTGGTCGACGTGACCCATGACGGTGACGACCGGCGGGCGCTGCTGGAGGTCTTCCTCCGTGCCCTCGTCCTCGCCGTACTGGATGTCGAACGACTCGAGCAGCTCACGGTCCTCGTCCTCGGGCGAGACGACCTGGACGACGTAGTTCATCTCCGAGCCGAGCAGCTCGAGGATGTCGTCGTTCACCGACTGAGTGGCCGTGACCATCTCACCGAGGTTGAACAGCGCCTGGACCAGGGCCGACGGGTTGGCGTCGATCTTCTCGGCGAAGTCCGACAGCGACGCGCCGCGAGCGAGACGGATGGTCTCGCCGTTGCCACGCGGCAACCGCACGCCGCCGACCGACGGCGCCTGCATCGAATCGTATTCCTGCCGCTTCTGCCGCTTCGACTTGCGGCCACGACGGGGAGCACCACCGGGACGACCGAAGGCACCGGCCGCGCCACCGCGACCGCGGCCACCGCCGCCACCACCGGGGCGTCCCCGGAAACCACCGGGAGCGCCTGCACCTGCAGGTGCGCCGCCACCGCCACCGGCGCCGGCACCGCCGCGGTAGCCACCGCCACCGCCGCCGGGACGACCGCCGGGAGCACCGCCGGGGCGACCGGGGCGACCGGATGCGGCCGGACGCGCTGCGCGCTGCGGCATCGCGCCGGGGTTCGGACGCGGGGGCATCGAGCCCGGGGACGGGCGGGGGCCGCCCTGTCCGGGAGCGGGACGCGGACCACCGGCACCCGGAGTCGGCCGCGGACCGGCCTGTCCGGGAGCGGGACGCGGACCACCGGGACCTGCAGCGGGACGTCCCTGTCCGGGCGTGGGCCGGGGGCCGGCCTGGCCGGGAGCGGGACGCGGGCCGCCGGGGCCGGGACGCGGAGCGCCCGGACGCGGGGCAGGACGCTCGGCCGGAGCCGAGGAGTACGGGTTGTTACCGACGCGCGGGGTCTTCGGGCCCGGACGCGGCCCTGCAGGCTTGGGGCCGGGCTTGGCCGCAGGGGCCTGCGGAGCCGGGGCGGGAGCCTGAGCAGCCGGAGCCTGCGGAGCCGCCTCGGCAGCGGGAGCCTGCGGCGCCGGGGCCGCGGGCTTCTCGGGTGCCGGAGCCGGCTTGGGAGCGGCCGGCTTCGGCGCGCCCGGCTTCGGGCGTGCAGCATCGGCCGCGGGCGCCGGGCTCGCGGGGGTGGGCCGGGGACCCGGCCGGGGAGCACCGGGCTTCGGTGCGGGGGTGGGTGCAGCCTTCGCGGCTGCTCCGTCGGCCTCGGCCTTACCGAACGATTCGCGCAGGCGACGCGCGACCGGCGGCTCGACTGTCGAGGACGCGGATTTGACGAACTCGCCCTGTTCCTTCAGGCGTGCGAGTAGTTCCTTGCTGGTGACACCGAGTTCTTTCGCCAACTCGTGTACGCGGGCCTTGCCTGCCACTGCTCTCCTCACTGATGAGGTCGAGCGGCCGACTGCCCGCACGACCTCGGGTTATCTCCGATGGACGTTCATCGCTGGTGCTTCACGGTGTGCTCATGAGTGTTCGTGCCTGTTCTTCTCAGAGTGCGATGTCACTGTTGGTGTTCCTCGTCGTCGCTCCCACAAACGTGACGTCCGGTCTCGCGACCGGCCCGGTACGTCCGTGATCACTGTTCCGTGGACCCGACCAGCTGATCCAGCGCCGTGGTGTCCGGTTGCCCGGCCACTCGAAGCGCCCTGCCGAATGCTCGGCGCCGAACCGCCAGGCTCAGGCATTCCGGAGTGGGATGCAACCACGCACCTCGTCCGGGAAGCCTGCGTCGGGGATCGGGAACCACGGCGAAACCGGATGGTTCCTGTTCGCTCGCCACGACCCTCAGCAGTTCGGCAGCCAGCACTCGCTGCCGACATCCGACGCAGGTGCGTACCGCAGAGGTACGTTCCCCGCCGTTCGAAGACAGGTCATGCTGAACCATCGACCACTGTACCGCTGTTTTGCCCGGAAACCTGCATCCCACTCCTACGAGCCTGTCGAGCCGCGACGGGAGTCCCCGTCCTCGGCCTGTGCGGCATCGCTGCGGATGTCGATCCGCCATCCCGTCAGCCGGGCCGCGAGCCGGGCGTTCTGCCCTTCCTTGCCGATGGCGAGGGAGAGCTGGAAGTCCGGCACGACCACTCGTGCGGCCCGCGCGTCGGCGTCCACGACCGTGACGGACACCACCTTCGACGGCGACAGTGCGTTGCCCACGAACTTCGCAGGGTCCTCGTCGTAGTCGATGATGTCGATCTTCTCTTCGCCGAGTTCACGCATCACGTTGCGCACGCGCTGCCCCATCGGGCCGATACACGCGCCCTTCGCGTTGAGACCCGGGACGGTGGAGTGCACGGCGATCTTCGAGCGGTGTCCCGCCTCGCGTGCGACCGCGACGATCTCCACCGACTCGTCGGCGATCTCCGGCACCTCGAGTGCGAACAGCTTCCGCACCAGATTGGGATGGGTCCGCGACAGCGTGATCTGCGGTCCGCGCTGTCCGCGGGAGACTCCGACGACGTAACACTTGATGCGGTCGCCGTGTTCGTAGGTCTCCCCCGGCACCTGCTCGGCCGGCGGGATCAGACCTTCGGCGTTGTTGGTCTCGCCGCCGATCTTCACCACGACCATGCCGCGTGCGTTGGCGCGCGAGTCGCGCTGGACGACACCGCTGACGATCTCGCCCTCGTGCGTCGCGAACTCGCCGAAGCGCTGCTCGTGCTCGGCGTCGCGGATGCGCTGCATGATGACCTGGCGTGCCGTGGTCGCAGCGATGCGCCCGAAATCCTCGGGGGTGTCGTCCCACTCGGCGATCAGGTTGCCGTCTGCGTCGCGTTCCTCGGCGAGCACCTGGATCGCACCGGTCTTGGTGTCGACGACGACCCGCGCGTGCGGCTGATGGCCGTCGACGTGCCGGTATGCCGTGAGCAGGGCCGTCTCGAGCGTTGCGATGAGTTCGTCGAACGGAATGTTCTTCTCGGCCTCGAGCATGCGCAGAGCGGCGATTTCGATATTCACTTGTCCACCTTCGTTTCGTTCCTGTCGTCATCGTCGTCGCTGCCGGCCTCGTCGGGCTCGTCCGCGAGTTCCCCGGCCGCGACCCGGCCGTCCGGAACACCACCCGCGAGCTCGAGTTCCCGCGCAGGCGGCGGGGAGAACTCCACTTCCACCACCGCTCGCTGCACCTCGGCGAGCGGCACCGAGCGCACCACCGGGCCCGAGCGATCCGGCAGTACCAGCCGGATCGTGTCGCCCACGAGTTCACCGATCCGTGCGACGAGCGTCTCGTCGGCCAGTTCCACCTTCGCCTTGCGCCCCTGCGCCCGTCGCCAGTGCCGGGCCTCCGTCAGCGGACGTCCGATACCGGGGCTGGTGACCTCGAGAACGTAGGGCGCCTCCCCGAAGTCCGGAGCGGCGTCGAAGGCCTCCGAGACGATCCGGCTCAGACGAGCCGCCTCGTCGAGACCGAGACCTGCATCGCTGTCGACGAGCAAGCGCACCGTACTGTGTTTTCCGGCGGCCGTGACCGCCACGTCCTCGAGGTCGTATCCCTCTCTGACGAGCAGATCGGAGACGAGCTCGACGATCCTCTCCGGGGGCGGCACAGGCATGGCGGGAAGGCTCCTCGTTCAGTTGTGGTCGCAGCGGACAGCGGGCCGGAACGGAAACGTACCGGCAGAGAACAAGCCTAACCCGCCTTTCGGGCTGCCGTGACCAGCCCGGCGTCCTTCCCCCGACGGTGGGGCTGGCACGATGGTCCGGTGCCGATGTCACTCGAGCGTCCCGCAGTATCCCGCCGAACCCTCCTGCGATGGTCCTCGATCGCGGTAGGCGGGCTCGGACTCGCGACCACCACGGCGTGCGGAGTCTCCGACGACGACGCCGACCGACCCGACCCGCTGGAGTCGCAGATCACACGCGCGCGGACCGATGCCGCGATCGCCACCACGCTGATCGCACGTGATCCGGGACTCGCCGGCGCCCTGGGGACGATCGCCTCGGAGCGCACGGCCCATGCCGACGCGCTCGAAGCCGAGGTGGCCCGCATGCAGGGGGCGACCACGAGTTTCACACCGTCGTCGACGACCACCGTCACCCCGACGGGTGACGCTGCCGGCCTCGAACAACTCCGTGAGCGACTGACCCGGTCACAGCGCGAGGCCGCGGATCTCGCACGCACCCTCTCGGGCTACCGTGCGGGCCTCCTCGCCTCGATCAGCGCCTCCTGCGCCGTGCAGACGGAGGTGCTGCTGCCGTGAGCTCACCCGAACTCGGCTCCGAACAGCAGGCCCTCGTCGAGGCCGTGCAGGCGGAACACGCCGCGATCTTCGGCTACGGCGTGGTCGCGGCCTTCGCCGATCCCGCTCGCGCGGAGGTTGTGGCGGAAGACACCGCAGCGCATCGGGCGCGACGTGATGCCACGGCCGAGGCGTTGCGCGCCGCGAGCGTCGATCCGCCGGTCGCGGCACCCGGCTACACGATTCCGTTCCCCGTGACCGACCCCGCGTCCGCCGCGCAGCTGGCCGAACAGATCGAGAGCGACACGGCCGTCGCGTGGCGCTCGGTGGTGGAACGGGCGCGCAGCGAATCCACGCGGACCGACGCCGTCGGCGCGCTCACCGAGGCCGCGGTGCGGGCGGCGCGCTGGCGTGCGAGCCGCGGCGTCGTACCGTCGGTGGCCTTCCCCGGTCAACCCTGACCGGACACACGGTGGTCAGACCGTGACCGCTCGGGTCGCCTCCCGGGGCGCCGGCAGAGCTTCCGCCGACTCGTCGGGAAGGTTCGCCTCGCGCACCTCGCGGTACTGGCGCAGGTGGGTGTACAGCTCGTCGCGCAGCGGGTTGCGGCGCCGCTGGACGATGGTGAACACCTGGTACGCCGCGACAGCGATGTTGGCTGCGAGCGACAGGGCCGACACGACGAACAGCGCGGTCGGGTTGTGCGACGAGTCGACGGCGAACGGCGACGAGGTCACGAACGTCGGGACCGCCATCGTGAACATCATCCACAGGGCGAGAGTGTGGGCACGGTGCTGCAGCCAGGCGCCCTTCTTGATGAAGAAGGCGGGGATTGTGCAGGAGATGAGCAGGGCCGCACCGGCATAGAAGGCGTGGTCACCGACGCAGTTGTAGACGTAGGCGAAGTTCCACAGGTCGTACGCGATGATCCAGAACCACATCATGTCGGGCCAGATCATGTCCTTGGACCGGTCGCGCGAGACGATGATGCCCGCCCAGCCGCAGATGGTGACCAGGTTGAGAATCCCGGCGATGCCGTTCATGTAGTTCCACGGGCCTCCGACCATGAAGACGCCGTCGTGCATGCCCTGCATGCCCGCCACCTCGAAGTCACGAACGACCGCCTCGCCGATGTTGATCGCGAGAATCAGCGCGGGGAACATCAGCATCCAGCGGTTCCTCGCCAGACGCGGGACGTACCGGATGAGCATGAAGCCCAGGCACCCGACGAGTGCCGAGTACACCTTCACCCAGTGGAACCAGGTGCCCGTGGACGATCCGGCTCCGGCCGTCGTCGGCCACACGAACAGGGTGAGGACGAGAGGCAGTGCCACGAAGAAGGCGAGCCCGGCCCACTTCCAGCGGCGTGTCACCTCGTTGAGGGCGATGAGGGCGACGAGGACGACGCACCACATCACCCAGGCATACCAAGGGATGGATTCGAACAAGAACATCGGAACTCCTCTGTCGCGGCCCGCGGGCATGCGTGCCGTCCTGTTCTCACGGTATAAATCCCAGCTCAGAGCGTCACTGGACATTCGAAGCGAGGTGTCAAGAGGAGCTCGGGCGGTACCGTGAGGCATGGCCGGCGACAGCGCCGATGCGCAGCGGCGTACGGGTGCACGCGCCGCCCTGGCGGCCGCGCTCGAGAAGCGGTTGCGGACCCAACCGCTGGACAAGGTGACGGTGACCGAGCTGACGCGGGACTGCGGACTGACCCGCCAGGCGTTCTACTACCACTTCCCCGACGTTCGGCACCTCGCGATCTGGGTGTTCGAGACCGAGGTCGCCGAGCAGGTCCTCGCGGTCGCATCCGAGGTGAGCTGGGCCGACGGCCTGGTCCGGCTGCTGTTGTACATGCGTGACAACCGCTCGGCGACCCTCGGGGTGCTCGACGGCCTGGGCAGATCCGGGCTCGAGCGCTTCCTGTTCAGGCAGATGCGGCCCGTCACCGAGGCCGTCGTGGACCAGGACGGCGGCGGACCGGCGCGCCCGCAGGACCGCGAGCTGGTGGTCGACTTCTACACCTCGGCGGTGCTCGCCGTGGTGCTGCGGTGGGTCGCGAACGGCATGGTCGAGCACCCCTACCGCGTGGTCGGCGATCTCGAGATCATGCTGCACGGCGCCGTGCGGGAGTCCGTCCGCCGGCTCGACGCACGTGCCGCGCCGCCGCGGCGAGGTCGGCGCGGGTGACGGGCACGACTCTCCCGGAACGACGACATCCCCGCCCCGCCGCGGGGGACGGGAGCGGGGACGTCGGGAGGGGACGCGACTCGGGTGCGGCTGTCACTCGACGACGAGCGCCAATGCGAAGCCGTCCCAGCCCTTGACGCCGACGGTCTGCAACGCCGTGGCGTCGAGGCGCGGCTCGGCCGCCAGCACGGCGATCAGTTCCCTCGAGGCGCGGGCGTTCGGGTCGTCCGCGTCCGGGTCGCTGATCGCACCGGCACGAACCACGTTGTCGACGACGATCACCGTCCCCGCACGCGACAATCGCAGCGCCTCACGTACGTAGTTGCTGTTGTTCTCCTTGTCGGCGTCGATGAACACCAGGTCGAAGGGTCCTTCGAGTGCCGGCAGAGTGTCGAGTGCCGTACCCACGCGGATGTCGACGCGGTCTCCGACGCCGGCACGGTCGAGATTGGCGCGGGCCACCTCGGCGTGCCGGGGCTCGTATTCGAGGGTCGTGACGTATCCCGACTCTCCCACCGCCCGCGCCAGCCAGATGGTGGAGTATCCGCCGAGCGTCCCGATCTCGAGCACCCGGCGGGCGCCTCGGATCCGGGCCAGCAGGTGAAGGAATTTGCCCTGGACCGGTGCCACGTCGATAGGGCGGAGCCCGGCCTCCGCGTTCGCCTCGAGTGCCGCCGACAGCGCAGGGTCGTCGCCGACGAGACGATCTGCGAGGTAGTCGTCGGTCGCGTTCCAGTTCTCGGTCATGCGGCTCATTGTGTCCCGGGGCGGGTCACTCCACCACTTCGTACGCGGCGCCCACCTCACGGGCGAGCAGGCGATCGGTCATCTCCTGCTTCAGCACGGTGAGCCGTGCGTTCTCGGCGTCGGTGCGGCCGGGCTTGGCTCCGAGCGCGATGAACTCGTCGGTGACGAGCCCGTCGTCGCGGATCTGCAGGGTCACACTGCGCTCGCGCCAGGTGAACTGCCAGACGTAGCGGGCGAGGGTGGCGCCGCGTTCGGTCGCGGCCAGTTCCGGATCGACGACATACCGCCCGTCGGTGACGGCACGCAGCACCATCTCCACGGCGTCGCGTCCGCCGGGACCGGGGAAAGCGGTGCGCACCCGAACTTCCCGGCGCTCGACGTCGCCGAGGATCGAGAAGGCGTGCCGCATCACGGTGAAGCCGTGAGCCACTCCCCCGGGAAACTCGGGACCGTGATATTTCATCAGGTCGGCGAAGGTGAATTCGATCGGTTGCCCCGACTCGTAGACGGTGAGCACGCGCGTCCTATCCTCTCGTGGCCCAGTGCAGGGCCGAGTACAGCAATTGGGTGGCACCGGGCATGAAGCCCGAACCGTGGTGGTAGACCGGATCCATCGTGGTCACCAGCAGGCGGCCGCGATGGTTGGTCTCGTCGACGAACAGGATCGAACCGTCCCGTTCTCCGTCGGGGGTGTGCAGATCCGCCAGACTCACTGCGCCGGGCGGGGGCTCGAGCACCCCGTGGTAGTGCCAGATCACCGAGCGGTCGGAGAAGAACCCCCAGGCCGGATGATCCGGTGCCTGCAGTCGCACCCGGTGGTCCTCACCGGTGCGCCACCACCAGAAGATGGTCGGCCGCGGCTGTTCGGGCACTCCCAGCCAGTCCTGGACGTGGTTCTCACCGAAGACGACGACCGTCGCGCCTCGTTCCAGGGCATCCTTCACCGCCGCTGCCCATCCGGACAACAGGTCCGGCCGCAACCGGTCGGCGACGACCACGACATCGGAGCCTGCGATGTCCTCGGGTACGCCGGTGCGGGCGTGCACCGCGCGCATCCGGTAGGGCGCGAGGGCGGGGTCGGCCAGTGTCGCCAGGTGACTGTGGCTGCCGCCGTGCAGGAAGGCGACCGCCGGCGCCGGGTTCGTTCGGGTCGCTCGGCTCATCGGCCCTCCAGCCAGTCGAGGATCTGCGTACGAAGATGCGCGGTGCCCCGGTGCTCACCGGCGAACTGCAGCAGGTCGTTGCCGCCGTGCACGAGGACCCGTCCCCGGCCGAGCCGGTACTCGTAGTCGATCGGCGCGTGGGTACGTCCGAGGGTGTGCACCACCTGTGCGCCGTCGGGCATGTCGAGATAGCATCCGCGGCCGTAGAAACCGGCCACGCCGATGCGTTCGAGTTCCTCGAAGGGCACCGGCTCCCGGCGACCGCTGTTGTACAGCAAGGCCTTCGGATCGATCCCGGCCCAGACCGGATGCTCGTTCACCCGGCTCAAGGCGAGATCCGAGGGGTTGCGGAATTCGAGCTTGCGCCACCGTGTGAGGCCGGTGAGAAAGATCCGCTGGACGTGACCGTTGATCAGAACTCTGCCGCCTCGTGCGACGAACGCGTCGAGCACGTCGCGGTTGTCGAACAGATATTCCTGATCGACGTCGCCGGTGAAGTAGATTCCGGTGACCTCGGGCCCACACGCGGACGGCAGGTCGTAGACGTCGATCTCACGGAAGCCGTCGACCAGCGCACCGTCGCGCGGCGCCATCACCGCTTTCAGGACGCTCATGCAATCCCCCTTCCGAAATCCGGAACCGTCAACCGCCGGAGTGCACTCGGTGTCGCGACGTCGGCGGTGACGATCGGCACGCCGTACATCTCACTGAGCAACTCGTCGCCGAGCAGCTCCCGGGTGGCACCGACCCGCTGGTCGTCAGCGGAGACCATGAGCATCGAACGCTCGGCGATGTGCAGGGCGTGATCGGGATGATGGGTCGTCATGACCACGGCCATCCCGTCGTCGGCCAGGCCGCGCAGAACCGTGAGCACACGTGCCTGGTTCCGCAGGTCGAGGGCGGAGGCCGGCTCGTCGAGCACGATCGTGTCGCAGCCGGACACCAGGGCCCGGGCGATGAGGACGAGCTGCCGTTCGCCCCCGCTCAGACCGCCGTAATCGCGAGTGGCCAGATGCAGGATGCCGACGCGGCCGAGTGCGTCCAGAGCGGCGTCACGGTCGGCATTCGTGGGGCTGCTGTAGATGCGCACCTTGCGGGCGCGTCCCATGAGCACGATGTCGAGCACGGTGAACGAGAACGCCACCGCATGACTCTGCGGCACGTATCCGATGGTGCCCGAGGACGTGACGGTCCCGGTGACCGGTGTGAGCAGGCCGGACAGGCACTTGAGCATCGTCGTCTTGCCGCGCGCGTTCGGCCCGAGCACAGCGAGAACCTCACCGGCGCACGCGGTGACCGTGACGTCCTCGAAGATCCACGGCCCCTTGGCCGAGTACCGGAACGAGATGGATTTCGCGTCAAGCATCGCTACCCCACAGTCGGGTTCGGTTGCGGATCAGCAGGGCGACGAAGAATGGCGCACCGATGATCGCGGTGAGGATGCCGATGGGGATCTCGGCGGTGCTGAGCACCCGCGACAGGGTGTCGATGGCGGTGAGATAGGCGGCGCCGAGCAACGCGCTGACGGGCAGCACCATCCGGTTGTCGGTGCCGATCATCATGCGTACCAGGTGCGGCACGACCAGGCCCACCCATCCGATGACACCCGAGACCGCCACCGCAGCGGCGGTGATCATCGCGACGCAGCCGAGCAGCAGCAGCCGCAGGCGTTGCGGGCGCAGACCGAGAGCGACGGCGTCCTCGTCTCCCATCGACAGGATGTTCAGGCGCCAGCGCAGCGCGAGTACCACGAGGGCGGGCAGAAGGATCGGCACCGCGGCGATCGCGAGTTTCCCGTAGCTGGCGGTGGCGAGAGATCCCATGAGCCAGAAGACGATCGACGGCAGTTCACTGTAGGGATCGGCGATATAGGTGATGAACGAGACCATCGCCTGGAACATCGCGCCCACGACGGTCCCGCCGAGGATGATCATGAGCAGTGGTGCTCCCGGGACGGCCCGCGCGATCGCGAGGACCAGAAGCAGAGCGATCACCCCGCCGACGAAAGCGCCTCCGACGAGGGTGATTCCGCCGAGCCCGACGAGCAGCACCAGCACGCCTCCGAAGGAGGCACCGGAGGACACTCCCAGGATCTGCGCGCTCGCGAGGGGGTTGCGGAAGACCCCCTGCATCACGGCGCCGGTGAGCGCCAGTCCGGCACCGATCAGGATGGACAGCAGCACGCGAGGCAGACGGACGTCGAGGACGACCGTGCTCTCCTGCTGCGTCCAGGTCTCGCGGAGCGGAAGGATCTGGCCTGCGAGCAGTCGGACGATCTCGTTCGGGGGAACGAAATAGCGTCCCACCGCGAGGGCGACGAGGGCGACCACCACGAGCAGCGCGGTGAAGCCCGCGATGATCAGCGGATTACGGCCCCACTTCACCGGCCGGGGCGCCGGGATCGGCGCCCCGGGGGCAGAGGGGGCTGCCGAGTCAACGTGCGAACTGGTCATAGCTCGCGGCGTCCCGGTTCAGGTCGAAGCGCAGCACCTGGTCGATCTCGTCCTCGGAGATCTCGTAGGCGAACAGGTCGTCGAAGGCCGCGCGGATGTCGTCGCGGAACTCACCGGTCTGCTCCTGCGGGTAGAGGATGCGGAACATCCACTCCCACATCAGGGGCGACTCGGCGCTCGGGACCTGCCAGCGGTAACCGCCGAGCGGGGTCTTGTAGACGCGGCCGTTCTGCACCGCGCTCACACCGGCGAGTCGCGGGTCGGCGTAGATGTCGGCCGGGGTGCTCTGGTCGAAGCCGCTGAGCATGATGACCTCGGGGTCCCAGGCGAGGATCTGCTCGGGGCTGACCTGGCCGGAATCCGAGACGAACCCTTCGGTGACGAGATCGGCCCCGACGAGGTCGAACTGGAAACCGTCGTATCCGGTGGCGCTCGTCGTGCTGTATGCGTCGCCGTTGCGCGAGAGGATCATCGCGCGCGGTCGCGGGGCGTCCTGTCCGGCGACCTTCTCGCGCATCTCCTCGATCTCGGCGCGCTGCCAGGCGACGAGTTCCTCACCACGCTCGGGCTTGCCTGCGATCTGCGCGAACAGCGTGATCCACGCTTCCAGGTCCTCCTGCGTGCCGTATTCGAGTCCGACCACGGGGAAACCGGCGGACTCGATGGGTTCGACGACGTCGGGACCACGATCGCCCCACTGGACGACGACGTCGGGGTCGAGTTCGAGCAGCGTCTCGACGTTGGGCACGAAGTCGCTTCCGGCCACGGTGGTCGACTCGGCCGACGCCGGGAACATGGTGGCGAACATGCCGCCCTGGTTCGCGACGAGTGTGGACTGGTTGATGCCGACGATGCGGTCGTAGCTCCGGTCGACCGCCGCGAAGATCGAGGGGGCGGGCATGACAGTGAAGGCCACCTTCTCGGCCGGACCGTCGAGGGTGATCGTCTCGCCTCGCTGGTCGACGATCGTGACGGCGTCACCCGCGGTCGATGCGCCGGCCTCCTGGGTGTCGCGACTCGAGCATCCGGCCGTGAAGGCGAGAGCACCGATGAGTCCCGCGGCGACCCACCGGGACGACGACGCCACGCCCCGCTGCCGCATCTCCCGCCGCACCGTCGATCTCATATCCACCATCCGTTTCTGTCGTGACAGACCACAAGAACGGAATGAGGTTAGCATTACCTATGCGCTGCCGGTATTGCCGCCTTCGCGCAGATGCAGCGGTGCCCCCGCACAGAGAGTGCGAGGGCACCGGCAGACAGGGGTCAGCGGGAGAGGATGCGCTGGACGACCTCCCCGATCGGCACCTCGTCGGCGACACCGGAGAAGCGGTCACGGACCTCGACCGTGCCGTCGGCGAATCCACGGCCGACCACGACGACCAGCGGCATGCCCAGCAGTTCGGAATCCTTGAACTTGACGCCGGGCGACGCCTTACGGTCGTCGAGCAGGACCTCCACCCCCGCGTTGGACAGTTCCTCGGCGAGATTCTCTGCCCCCTCACGCGCCTGCTCGTCCTTGTTCGCGATCACCAGGTGCACGTCGAACGGGGCGATCTCCGCCGGCCACCGCAGGCCCTTCTCGTCGTGCTGCTGCTCGGCGATCACCGCAACGAGGCGGGAGACCCCGACCCCGTAGGAGCCCATCGTGGGGCGCACCGGCTTGCCGTTCTCCCCGAGCACGTCCACGGCGAAGGCATCGGTGTACTTACGGCCGAGCTGGAAGACGTGGCCGATCTCGATACCGCGAGCCGAGACGAGCGGACCCGCCCCGTCCGGCGACGGATCGCCGTCGCGCACCTCGGCGGCCTCGATCGTTCCGTCCGGCGTGAAGTCGCGACCCGCGACCAGACCGAAGACGTGCTTGCCCTGCTCGTCGGCACCGGTGATCCAGCTGGTGCCGTCCACCACCCGCGGATCGACGAGATAACGGACACCGTTGGCGAGCAGCGACTTCGGACCGATGTACCCCTTGACGAGGAACGGGTTCGCCGCGAAATCCGCTTCGGTGAGCAGTTCGACCTCGGCAGGTTCGAGCGACGCCTCGAGGCGCTTGTCGTCGACCTCGCGATCGCCGGGGATACCGATGCCGAGCAGCTCCCACTCACCACCGGGGCGGCGGACCTTCACCATGACGTTCTTGAGGGTCTCGGCCGCGCTCACCTCACGACCGAGGATCGTCGAGGCCGCCGCGACGAGCGTGTCGATCGTCGGGGTGTCCGGGGTGTCGTGTACGACCGCCTCGGGCAGGCCCTCGATCGGCAGCGGTTCGGGAGCGAGGGTCTTCACCGCTTCGACGTTCGCCGCATAACCGGATTCGAGGCATCGCACGTAGGTGTCCTCACCTGCCGGCGAATCGGCGAGGAACTCTTCGGAGGCACTGCCCCCCATCGCGCCGGAGGTGGCCGAGACGATCACGTACTCGACCCCGAGGCGCGTGAAGATGCGTTCGTAGGCGTCACGGTGCGCCCGGTAGGACTCGGCGAGACCTTCGTCGGTGAGGTCGAAGCTGTACGAATCCTTCATCACGAACTCGCGGCCACGCAGGATGCCGGCGCGGGGACGTTCCTCGTCGCGGTATTTCGTCTGGATCTGGTACAGCGTGACGGGGAAGTCCTTGTACGAGTTGTATTCACCCTTGACGGTGAGCGCGAACATCTCCTCGTGGGTGGGCCCGAGAAGGTAATCGCCGCCCTTGCGGTCCTGCAGCCGGAACAGACTGTCGCCGTATTCCGTCCAGCGGTTGGTGGTCTCGTAGGCGTCGCGAGGCAGCAGCGCCGGCAGGACGATCTCCTGCGCACCGATGGAATTCATCTCCTCGCGCACGACCCGCTCGATCTGCCGCAGCACCCGCAGCCCCAGAGGCAACCACGAGTAGACGCCCGGCGCGATGCGTCGCACGTATCCGGCTCGGACGAGCAACTTGTGGCTGGCGACCTCGGCGTCGGCCGGGTCGTCGCGGAGGGTACGGAGGAACAGGTGCGACATGCGGGTGATCACGACCTTGCAGCCTACCGTGGCCGTCACCGGCGGTGACGGCGGCGCCCGGTGACCGGGTCGGTACGGTTACCGGTTGTGCTGGTACTTCTCCCCCCTTCCGAGACCAAGTCCGACGGCGGCGAGGGTGGTCCGCTGGATCTCGCCGACCTGTCGATGCCGCAACTGACGGAGACCCGGGAGATGCTCGTGCAGGCCCTCGTCGACCTCGCCGCCGATCCCGAGGAGTCGAGCCGCGCTCTCGGGCTCGGCGCGAAGGGCGCCGACGAGATCGAGCGCAACGCGAAGCTGTGGGTCTCCCCCACCCGCCCGGCGCTCGAACGGTATACCGGCGTCTTGTACGACGCTCTCGACGCCGCGGCCTTCACGAAGGCCCAGCGGGAGAAGGCGACTCGGCGACTCGGGGTCGGCTCGGCGTTGTTCGGCGCGGTCAGGGCGGGCGATCCGATTCCCGCCTATCGCCTGTCCGGCGGCTCGAAGCTGCCCGGCCTCGGCACGCTGAAGTCCGTGTGGCGAGCCGAGCTCACGGAGGCTCTCGTCACGGAAGCCGGCGGGGATCTCGTGGTGGACCTCCGCTCGGGGGTCTATCAGCAACTCGGTCCCGTGCCCGGAGCGATCACTGCCACCGTGCTCACCGAGCAGGCGGACGGCACCCGTAAGGTCGTCAGCCATTTCAACAAGCATCACAAGGGACTGCTCGCCCGGGCACTGGTGCTCACGCGGGCGGATCCGAGCGACATCGATTCCGTCGCCCGGGTCGCCTCGAAGGCGGGATTGCGGGTGGAGGTCACGTCCCCGACCGAGCTTGTGGTGCTGACCTGACCCCGCTCACGCGTCCTCGACCTCCAGTCGCATCGCCGCGACGATTCGCCGGGCGGTGTGCAGGACGGCACCGAGCCGCGCCGTCAGGAGCGTGTCGCTCGACGCGGTCGCGAGCTGCGCGAGATCGGTGAGGTTTCGACGGCACAGCCCCTCGGGGTCAACCTCGTGTCCCTCGCCCACCTCCTCGATCATCCCGGCGAGCGCGTCGAGCATCGAGGCCACCGTCGCTCGCGCCCGGTGCAACTCGGTGTCCGCACCGGGCCCGCGGGGCGGTGACGTGTCGTCGTCGAGGACCGGTCCCAGCGCGTGCGCCAGTTCCTCCACCGCGCTCGACACCGACGACAGGTCGTCGAGCGTCCGGTCCCACCGGCGTGCCCGCTCCCCGGCACGGGCGGCGGCGGGGCGGGGGTTCAACCGCGCACTCTCGTGTGCCCATCGTGATTCGTCGAAGGCGCGCCGGACGAGACTGTCGATGCCGCGGGCGCGCTGCACCCAGCCGTGGTGCCCGTCCGCTGTCCCTTCACGACATCCTGCCGCCATGTCGCGAAGCAGGTCGCGCAGCTCGGCGGTGAGCTCGGCGCCTTCCTTACCGGCGGTGTACACCGGAGGGAAGACCAGCGCTGTCACCGCGACACCGACCGCGGCACCGATCATCGTCTCCACGAGCCGTTCACCCAGCAGGACGGGACTGTCGGTGGTGCCCGTCGCTATCACCAGCAGCGCGGTGATGGCCACCCAGATTCCGCTCGAGCCGAACCGCCGCCAGCGTCCGACGACACAACCCACTGCGACCGCAACTCCGATGGCCGCGGTCGTCGACTCCACCAGACGCGTCACCACCACGGCGACCAGCAGTCCCGCGACGACCGCACCGAGTTGCACGACAGCCTGCTGCATCGAGCGGAGCACCGTGGCCTCGACGAGGAAGACCGCCACGTAGGGGGCGAGGAACGCCTGCTGGAAGTGGAATATCTCGGCCACGAGCAGCCACGCGACGACTGCGGCGAGGGTGCATCGCAGCACCTGCAGCGCGACGTACCGCTCGTGTCCGGCCTCCCGGACGGCCCGTACGATCCACGACCACGCGAACCTGATCCTCTCGCTCATTCCGACCTGCATGACGGTCGGGTACCCGGGATCGCACGCGGCAGCCGTGAGCACGCTCATCCGCCACGGCGACGGCATCGAACGGTCAGGAGGTCTGCGCGGCCTTCTCTGCTTCCTGCGCCTGGGCCACCTCTTCGGGCGTGAAGCGGATGAACAGGGCGGCGACGCCGGCGATCACCGCACAGACGGCACATCCGACCAGCGCGAGCATGTACCCCTCGCCCTGCGCGACGAGCTGGGCGTCGGTCATGTCGGCAACGGCTCCCGAACTCCCGCCGAGCGACATCGTCCGGGAGGTGGCCATCGCGCCGATCACTCCGAGACCGACCGGTCCGCCGAGGGTCTGCGCGACCTGTGCGATCGCCGACAGCGGTCCGATCTCGTGCTGACCCACACCGGAGATCGCACAGAGCGGCAGCGGCACCACGGCCAGGCCGACACCGAAGCCGACGACGAGAACCAGCGCGAACAGGGTCGGGAAGTACCGGACGCTGCCGTCCATCGTCGACCCGTACATCAGGCTCACCGTCATGATCGCCGATCCCGTGACCACCAGCCATCGGGGCTCGATCCGGGCGACCAGCTTGGACGAGACCGCGGCGGCACCGCCGAGACCGAAGGCGAACGGCACGAACGCCAGACCGGCGGCCAGCGGGCTGTAGCCGAGGATGTCCTGCACGAACAGGGCGACGAAGGCCGCGAGACTGAACATCACCGCGCCGGCGAAGAAGATCGCCACGAAGGTCGCGACTCGGTTCTTGTTCCGGAACAGCACGAACGGCAGGAGCGGATTCTCGGCGCGCCGTTCGACGAGCAGGAACAACCCGAGCAGCACGAATCCGGCGACGAGCGCACCGATCACCGGGGGGCTCGCCCATCCGAGTTCCGGGCCTTCGGTGAGACCGAAGACCACACCCGTGCACCCCAGCGTCGCGAGCACCGCGCCGGGCACATCGAGGGAGAGCCGTTCGGACGTGGTCTCACGCAACGCGATCGCGGCGAGAACGACGATGAGCACACCGATCGGCACGTTGATGAGGAAGATCCAGCGCCAGGACACCTGGGTGAGCGCACCGCCGAGGATGAGTCCTGCGATGGAGCCGACTCCGGTCATCGCGGCGAAGACCGCGATGGCACGGTTACGCGCAGGACCTGCGGCGAAGGTCGTCGCGACGAGCGCGAGCGCGGTCGGCGAAGCGATCGCCGCACCGACGCCCTGGAGTGCGCGCGCCCCGATGAGCATCTCTTCGTTGGTCGCCAGCCCGCACAGCAGGGACGCGAGAGTGAACAACCCCACTCCCGCCATGAACGTGCGCTTGCGACCGTAACTGTCGCCGAGCCGGCCGCCGAGCAGCATGAGGCCGCCGAACGCGAGGGCGTACGAGGTGAGAACCCAGTTGCGGCCGGCATCCGACAATCCCAGATCGGCCTGCAGCGGTGCGAGCGCGAGATTCGCGACCGTGCCGTCGAGCACGACCATCAGCTGGAGACCGCTCAGGACGAGCATGGCCAGAGCGACCGCGCGGGTGGTCGAGGGATTCGAGGTAGTTGCCACGTGACTCAACGTTACCCACCGTCCGGTTCGGATCCGGTCGCCGGATCGTCCCCGAAACCGGCCACCGGACCGATCACCACGATCGCGGGCGGGCGGACGTTCTCGTCCCGGACGCGCTGCGCCACGGTGGCCAGTTCGGCGCGCACCACCCGCTGGCTGCGCAGCGTGCCTTCCTGCACGACGACCACCGGCGTGCTCGCCGGGCGCCCTCCGGCGATCAGGGCGTCGGCGAATCGATCGATGCGCTCGACGGCCATGAGCAGGACAAGCGTGCCGCGGAGCTTGGCGAGCGCATCCCAGTCGGTGAGCGAGTCGGGATGGTCGGGCGCGACGTGTCCGCTGACGACGACGAATTCGTGCGTCACGCCACGGTGCGTGACCGGGATGCCGGCAGCGGAGGGCACCGAGATGGCGCTGGTGATGCCGGGAACCACCGTGACGGGGATTCCGGCCGCCGTGCACGCCTCGAGTTCCTCGTAGCCCCGCCCGAAGACGTAGGGATCACCGCCCTTGAGCCGGACGACGAACTTACCGGCCCGGGCACGGTCGACGAGGATGTCGTTGATGGCCTGCTGGGCCATGGCACGCCCGTACGGGAGCTTCGCGGCGTCGATCACCTCGACGTGATGGTCGAGTTCGGCGAGCAACTCCTGCGGAGCCAGGTGGTCGGCGACGACGACGTCCGCGCGGGCGAGGAGGCGTCGGCCCCGCACGGTGATCAGGTCGGGATCGCCCGGACCCCCACCGACGAGCGCGACGCCGACCGGCTTGGGCGCGGCGTCGTCGAATTCGGAGACCGCTGCGCCGGCGAGCGCGTCGCGGATGGAGGTGCGGACCGCGGCGGATCTGCGGTGGTCACCACCGGCGAGAACACCCACGGACAGGCCGTCGTAGCGTGCCGTCGCGGGGGTGACGGCGCTGCCGTGCCGTGCACTGTCCGCACGGACGCAGAAGATCCGGCTGCGTTCGGCCTCGGCCACGACGGCCTCGTTGGTGCCGGGCTCGTCCGTGCACGCCATCGCGTACCACGCGCCGTCGAGATCGCCCTCGCGATAGTCGCGCAGCTCGAGCGAGATGCGACCCTTCGCAGCCATGCTCTCGACCACGGGTGTCGCGGCGCGGGTGATCACGTGGACCCGTGCACCGGACGCGACGAGCAGACCGAGACGCCGCTGCGCGACGCTGCCTCCTCCGACGATCACGACCCGGCGTCCGTGGAGATCGAGTCCGACCAGATAACTGGTCTCGTCCTCTGCGGCAGCGGACACGGGCATCTCCCCATCTCTCGTGTCGAGGCGAATCCGCGTGCCGGATTCACGTTCGGGACACCTGTGGCCCGGGCAGTGCCCCGGGCCACAGGTGGGTGAACCGGATCAGACCGCAGCGGCCTCGGCAGGCACCTCGGGCGCGGTGCCTGCGACGGCATCGAGCTGGAGGGACTTCGTGCTGTGGTCCCAGACCTGGCGGAACAGGTCGGGATTGTCGGAGAGTTTCACGCCGAGCGACGGAACCATCTCGCGGAGCTTGGACTGCCAGCCTGTCCACTGCTGCGGGAAGCACCGCTCGAGGACGTCGAGCATGGCGGGCACGGCCGTCGAGGCACCCGGGGAGGCACCGAGCAGGCCGGCGATCGAGCCGTCCGCAGCATTGACCACGGCGGTACCGAATTCGAGGACACCGCCCGCACCCTTGCGGCGGATGACCTGCACGCGCTGACCGGCGACGATGAGTTCCCAATCCTCGAGGCGTGCCTCGGGAACGAACTCGGCGAGGGTGTCGATGCGATCGGCGGGCGACTGGGTGAGCTCACCGACGAGGTACTTCACCAGGCCGAGTTCGGTCACGCCCACGCCGAGCATCGACATCAGGTTGTCGGGCCGGACGGACTTCGGCAGGTCCATCACGCCGCCCTGCTTGAGGAACTTGGGGGACCATCCGGCGTACGGGCCGAACAACAGTCCCTGCTTGCCGCCGATGACGCGGGTGTCGAGGTGCGGCACCGACATGGGCGGCGCGCCGACGGCGGCCTTGCCGTAGACCTTCGCGCTGTGGCGGGCGATGACCTCGGGATTGGTACAGCGCAGGAAGGCACCGGACACCGGGAAACCACCGAAGCCCTTGATCTCCTTGATGCCCGACTTCTGCAGCAGGTGCAGGGCACCACCGCCGGCTCCGACGAAGACGAACTTCGCGTGGACCTTGCGGGACTCGCCGGTGCGGCGGTTGCGGACCTTGACGATCCAGCTGCCGTCGGACTGCTTGGACACGTCGGTGACCTCGTGTCCGAAGAAGACCGTGCCACCGGAGGCAGCGACGTGGTTGACGAGCTGCTTGGTGAGCGCACCGAAGTCCACATCGGTGCCGGTCTGCGTCCAGTTCAGCGCGACCGGATCGGAGAAGTCGCGGCCCTCGGCCATGAGCGGCAGACGCTCGGTGAACACATCCGGGTTCTCGGTGTACTCCATGCCCTCGAAGAGGGGGTGCCCGGCGAGCGCGTCGTAGCGGGCACGCAGGTACTTCACGTTCTCGGCGCCGTGCACGAAGCTGACGTGCGGGACGGGATTGATGAAGTTCCCGGGGTCGGACAGGATGCCGTTGTCGACGGCGTACGCCCAGAACTGCCGCGAGACCTGGAACTGCTCGTTGACGTTCACGGCCTTCGTGATGTCCACCGAGCCGCCCGGCTTGGCCGGCGTGTAGTTGAGCTCGCACAGCGCGGAGTGACCGGTGCCGGCGTTGTTCCACGGATCGCTGCTCTCGGCTGCGGCCGCGTCGAGTCGCTCGAATGCGGTGATCGACCAGTCGGGCTGCACCTGACGCAACAACGCACCGAGGGTCGCGCTCATGATGCCCGCGCCCACGAGCACTACGTCGGTTTTCGCTACTACGTTCTCTGACACCGTGAAATCGACTTCCTTGTCTGGTCCGCACGCGCCGCCGAAGTACCCGACGTACCGTTGCGTGAGATCCCCGCAACGCGGCGCGCGAATGCGACCGAAAGGTTACCCGCGCGTTGTCCGGCGTTTCATTTCACCTCATTGTGTACCCATGAACGGTGGTCGGCGAACACGCCTAGGGTGTGATAGTGACTACTTGGCGTCCTGACGTTCTCGGGGAGCACTACGAGCAGCTCGAACTCCCGCTGGGCACCGACCCCGACGGGGAGGGTGAGATCTCCGCGTTCCTGGTCCGATACCGGCCGGAATCCGATGAGCTTCCGGATCGCGCGGTCCTCTACGTCCACGGATTCACCGACTACTTCTTCCAGAAGCACGTCGCCGAGCACGCCGCAGCGCACGGCTACCGGTTCTACGCGCTGGACCTGCGCAAATGCGGCCGTTCGCGCGCCCCGGGACAGACCCCGCACTTCGTCACCGATCTGGCCTACTACGACACGGAACTGGAGGAAGCGCTGCGCGTGGTGCGCAGCGAGGTCGGCGGCGGCGTGCTCATGGCGGGGCACTCGACGGGCGGACTGGTGCTCCCGTTGTGGCTCTCCCGGCTCGGCCGCCGACCCGGTGGGGTCCCCGGAGCAGGGATTCTCGGTCTGGTCCTGAACAGTCCGTGGTTCGACCTGCAGGGCCCGTCCTATCTGCGGAACGTGGGCACGGCATTCGTCGACGTCGTCGGCAGGCTGCTGCCGAGGATGGTGATCCCGCTCCCGAAGGTCGGCGTCTACGGCCGCAGCCTCCAGCACGGGGGCTGGAGTTACAACCTCGACTGGAAACCGCTCGCCGGCTTTCCCGTCCGCTTCGGGTGGCTCCGCGCCATCCGGCGAGGGCATGCCGAACTGCACCGTGGACTCGACGTCGGAGTGCCGTCGCTGATCCTGCGCTCCGGCGCGTCGCGGTCCGCACCGCGATACGACCCGAGCATCGACACCGTGGACGCGGTGCTCGACGTCCGTCAGATCGCCCGGTGGGCGGGCTGTCTCGGCAACCGCACGGCTATCGTGCCGATCGACGGCGCCCGCCACGACGTCTTCCTGTCCACCCCCGGGCCGCTGACGACGGCATTCCGGGAATTGGACCTGTGGCTGGAATGGTTGGACCGAGCGGGCAGTGCGGACGAGTCCGTCACCGCTTCCGAATTCGAGCGACCCACGGGAGAACAGGCGTGACCCACTACGATCTCGCGATCATCGGCACCGGATCGGGTAACTCGATCCTCGACGAGCGTTACGACGGGATGCGCGTCGCCCTCCTGGAAGAGGGCACCTTCGGCGGCACCTGCCTCAACGTCGGCTGTATCCCCACGAAGATGTACGTCTACGCCGCGGAGGTCGCGCGCACGGTCAGGACCGCAGCGAAGTACGGCGTCGACGCGTCCGTCCAGGGTGTGCGGTGGAACGACATCGTCGACCGGGTGTTCGGCCGCATCGATCCCATCTCCGCCGGCGGCGAGCGCTACCGGCGCGAGGACTGCCCGAACGTCACGGTCTACGACGGGCACGCGCGTTTCGTCGGTGAGCGCCGCCTCGATACCGGAACCGGCGAGGTGATCACTGCCGATCAGGTCGTCGTGGCGGCCGGATCACGTCCGTCGATTCCGCAGGAGGTGATCGATTCCGGCGTGAGATATCACACGAGTGACGACGTGATGCGGTTGCCGAAGCTCCCGGAATCGATGGTGATCCTCGGCACCGGCTTCATCGCGATGGAGTTCGCCCACGTCTTCTCCGCGCTCGGAACCCGGGTCTCGGTGATCGCGCGCACCGACCGGCTGCTGCGGCACCTCGACGCCGATGTCTCCGAGCGTTTCACCGCGCTGGCGACGCAGAAGTGGGAGGTCCATCTCGCCAATCCGGCACGCGAGTTCCGTCCGGTCGGCGACGGCGTGGAGGTCGAGCTCGCCGACGGCAGCATCGTCAGTGGTGATGCCCTGCTCGTCGCGACCGGCCGCCGTCCCAACGGCGATCTGCTCGATGTGTCCGCAGCAGGCATCGAGCTCGACGCGCAGGGCCGCATCGCGGTCGACGAGTTCCAGCGGACCACCGCCCCCGGCGTGTTCGCCCTCGGCGACGTGTCCTCCCCCTACCAGCTCAAGCACGTCGCCAACCACGAAGCACGCGTCGTGCAGCACAATCTCCTGCAGGATGCGTGGAGCGGGGAGACCGCAGGGTTGCACCGCACCGACCATCGTTTCGTCCCGTCGGCCGTGTTCACCGATCCCCAGATCGCGAGTGTCGGTCTCACCGAGGCCGAGGCGCGCGCCGCGGGTCACGACATCTCGGTCAAGATCCAGGACTACGGGAACGTCGCGTACGGCTGGGCGATGGAGGACACCGAGGGCTTCTGCAAACTGATCGCCGACCGGTCCACCGGGCTGCTGCTCGGCGCGCACATCATCGGCGCGCAGGCGTCGACGGTCATCCAGCCGCTCATCCAGGCGATGTCGTTCGGCCTTCCCGCCCGGCAGATGGCCACCGGCCAGTACTGGATCCACCCCGCGCTGCCCGAACTCGTGGAGAACGCCCTCCTGGGTCTGTAGTTTCGTGCCGAGCCGCGTGGCCTGCCGTCGAGAGAAGGAACCGGCAGGCCACGCGTCTGTCACCAGCTGCCGGTACGCAGGGCGATCGCGGACGCGAAATCGGTGGCGGCCTCGACGGGAACGTTGTTCACGCCGTCGAGTTCGACCACCCGGAACTCCCCTGTCACGTACCGCATCGATGCGTCGGCTTCGGGCCGTCGCACCGAGCTGCCCACCACGATCGTCGTGGGGACCTCCGCCGGCCGGGCTTCGGCGTCCCGCACCGTGCCGGCGAGATCGGGCACCGCGGGATGGCCGCGATCGGCGACCACGAGGCTCGCGAAACGCCCGAACCTGCCCGCCGCGACAGCCCACGCGAGTTCGGCTCCCGCGCCGCTGCCCGCCAGATGGACCCAGGGCAGGGCGAGCCGGTCGAGCAAGGCGAACACGTCCTGCGTGGTCAGTCCGTCGATCTTCTCGACCACGACCGTTCTCAGGTCGGAGTTGTGCAGTCGCTCGCACACGGTGTCGTACACGTCCGCTCGCTCCCCTGCATCGGGGAGAAGAAGCACCGTGTAGCGACTCTCGGGGCCACCGATACGTACCTGCACGTCCCCGCCGGGCGTGGTCACCGTCCTCGATTCCATGCGCAAACGCTACATCGAGCAGCGGCAGAGTCCGGACCTCCCCGCAACTCCACGGCGGACCGACGTTCCGGCGGGGAGAGGCGGTCAGCGACGGATGTAGCCGAGTTCGGTGGCCGAGGCCACCGCAGCCGTGCGCGATTCCACTCCCAGCTTGGTGTAGATGCGCGCCAGATGCGATTTCACCGTGCCCTCGGTGAGGTGCAGTCGCTCTGCGATTCGGTGATTCGACAGTCCCTCCGCCACGAGCCCGAGCACCTCGACCTCGCGTCCGGTCAACGAGGTGCCGGGAGCACGGAGCCGATGGACGAGGCGATCGGCCACTGCGGGGGCGAGAGTCGTGCGGCCGGATGCCGCGGTGCGGATCGCGGCGGCCAACTCCTCCGGAGGCGCGTCCTTGAGCAGATAACCGGTGGCGCCGGCCTCGATCGCAGGGAGGGTGTCGGCGTCGGTGCCGTAGGTGGTGACGATCACGACGTGCGGAGCCCCGGGACGGGCGGTGATAGCGGCCGTCGCAGCCGCACCCGACATGCGTCCGCGCCCGAACTGCAGGTCCATCACCACCACGTCGATGTCGGATTCGGCCGCCCGGGCCACGGCGTCCTCGGCGGTCGCTGCTTCTGCGACCACCTCGATTCCTGGTTCCGTCTCGAGGACTGCGCGCAATCCCGCCCGGACCACCGGGTGGTCGTCGGCGAGCAGGACGCGGATCGGGTCGGTGCTCACGGATGCCTCCCTGCAGCCGGCTCGGAGGGAAGCGGAAGAGCCGCGGTGATCGAGGTTCCCTCACCGGCGGCGGACCGCACGGTGAACGTACCTCCCAGGTCGTGCACGCGGGCGCGCATCGCGGCCAGCCCGAAACCGCCGTTCTCGGGTTCCGGATCGGGCACCGAGTCCGGGTCGAAACCCACACCGTCGTCGACGATGTCCACCACCACACGGTCACCTCCGATGTCGAGGCAGACGTCGACGGCGGTGGCCCCGGCATGACGAGTGGTGTTCGCGAGGGCCGATTGGGCCACCCGCAACACTGCGACTTCGTACTCGGCCGGAAGGGCGACCGGGTCACCGCGCAGGTGGAAGCGGACGTCGACGTGGTGTCGGTCGGCCGTCGTCGCACACAGTCGCTCCAGCGCGCCGGCCAGTGTGGTGCCGTCCAGCGCCGGTGGCGCGAGCGCCGCCACGAATCGGCGTGCCTCTCCGAGATTGTCGACTGCGACCGAACGCGCGCGGGCGACGTAGCCGGCCGCGACCTCCACTCGCTCGGGCAGGGCCCGCTCGGCCGCGCGCAGCAGGAGCTGAATGCTCGAGAGCCCCTGCGCGAGCGTGTCGTGGATCTCGCGGGCGAGTCGTTCCCGTTCTTCGAGAACCCCGGCAGTGTGCTGGGCTTCCGCGAGGTCCGTACGGGTGGCCGTCAGTTCGTCGATGAGCATCCGGCGCTGCTCGCTCTCCCGGTACAGCGTCTGATAGCTCCACACCACCGCCACCGCCACCGCCGCACCCAGTGACGGCCCGATGGCGGTCGCGGGGGTGAAGGCGCCCTGGTGGATCGAGAAGCCGACAGCCGCCGCGACGGTCGTGAGCACGACCGCGACGAGTCCGCTGCGCCGGGGCAACAGGTGCAGCTGAACGAAATAGAGGGGGAACGCCAGCCAGACCGCCTCCGGAGAGAGCGTCAGGAGCACCAGCCAGACGATCCCCACCGCGGAGAGCCACAGGACTGCTCCGGCGTAGGACCGGCCGACTGCGGGAAGCACCGGGCCGAGACCGTATGTCGCAGCCGCCACCGCGGCAACGACGGCGATGAGGCCCGCTCGGGGTGCCGAATCTGCGAAAGCCCGGACGACGGCGATCGCGAGCAGCCCGACGACGAGTAGATGCAGGCACCACGCCAGGATCCGAACGGTGGGGGTCAACGTGTTCACTGTCGATCGAGCCTACGGGCGCGCGGCGGCCGGCACATCCACCGAAAGTTACAACCGGTCGTGTCTCCTTCGGCCTGTGAAGTGCTCTCTCCTGCCGGATGTCCGGCAGTTCCTGTCCGGGAACAGTGGAGAGCACACCGTTCCCTACGAGAAAGCAGCCCGCACCGTGTTCGTTGCCTGGAGAGACCTCAGGTTCGCCAAGGGGCGATTCGCCCTGATGGGGGCCGTCGTCGTGTTGATCACCCTGCTGGTCGGATTGTTGTCCGGTCTCACCGCCGGTCTCGGCCGCCAGAACACTTCCGCGATCACCGCCCTGCCCGCCGACCGTATCGCCTTCGAAGCGCCCGCGGACGGACAGGACCTGTCGTATGCCGAATCGGTCGTGACCGAGAGCCAGTGGCAACGAGTGGCGGCCACCGCGGGAGTGACCGCCGCAGAACCCGTGGGGATCTCCACCGCCAAGGCCACGGCCGGCGACGCGCGCCTCACGGTGTCCGCCTTCGGTGTGCGATCCGGCTCGGCCCTCGTCCCGGGCGGTGCACCGGAGAACGAGGACACCGCAGTGCTGACCGCCCCCGTCGCCGAGAGCCTCGGGGTGTCACCGGGCGACGTGATCACCCTGGCCGGGCGGGATCTCGTGGTCGGGACGGTGCACGGCGACGAATCGTTCGGTCACCTTCCCGTGATCTGGATCGACCTCGACACGTGGCAGACCACGGCGCCTCCGGCGGAGACCCACACCGAACCGGCCGCGACCTTCGTCGCGCTGCGCACCACCGCGGATTTCGACAGCACCGCCACCGACCGTCTCGCAGGGACGACGACCGTCCCGAAGGACTCGTCACTGTCCGCCATCGGCTCCTATGCCTCGGAGAACGGCTCGCTCCAGTTGATGCGCGGTTTCCTCTTCGCCATCTCCGCGCTCGTGATCGGCGCCTTCTTCACCGTGTGGACCGTGCAGCGCAGCGGCGACATCGCCGTTCTCGAAGCGCTGGGGGCCTCCACCGGCCGCTTGGTCCGCGACGCGCTCGGACAAGCCGTCGTCCTGCTCGTCGGTGGCACCGCGCTCGGCACGGCACTGGCCGCTGCTGCCGGAGCGGCCCTGGCCGGATCCGTCCCGTTCGCACTGACGCCGGCCGCTCTCGTGATACCGGCTGCAGTGATGATCACGTTGGGCTCGCTCGGCGCGGCCGTCGCCGTCCGCCGCATCACCTCCGTCGACCCCCTCACCGCCCTGGGAAGTGCCCGATGAGTCTGATCCTGACCGATGTTTCGCTCACCTATGCCGACGGCGACGACCGTGTTCTCGCCCTCGACCGGGTCACGCTCGAGGTGCCCGCGGGCACCGTCACCGCTGTGGTCGGTCCCTCCGGCTCCGGGAAGTCCAGCCTGCTCGCAGTGGCCGCCACCCTGATCACTCCCGATTCCGGGAGGGTCGTGATCGGCGGTGTCGACGCAACGAGCCTGTCCCGCGCCCGCTCTGCGGAACTGCGCCGGCGCACGATCGGGATCGTCTTCCAGCAGCCGAACCTCGTGCCCTCCCTCACCGCTGCCGAGCAGCTGCAGGCCATGGCATGGATCGACGGCCGTTCGACGCGCGAGGCGAGGTCACGTGCGATGTCCTTGCTCGACGCGGTAGGCATGGCCGGTCACGCCGACCGCCGGCCGCACGCCTTGTCCGGCGGCCAGCGACAGCGGGTCAACATCGCGCGTGCCCTGATGAACGAGCCGAACGTCCTGCTGGTCGACGAGCCGACCAGCGCCCTCGATCACGAGCGGGGCGCGGAGATCGTCGATCTGATCATGCGATTGTCCCGTGAACGGCGCACCGCCACAGTGCTCGTCACGCACGACCGCTCCTGTCTCGGCGCCGCCGACCGAGTCGCCGAGGTCCGCGACGGACGGCTCTCGATGCTGTCTCCCGAGGTCACGGAAGCGTGAGGATCTCGGCTCCGGTCTCGGTGACGACGATGGTGTGCTCGAACTGCGCCGTCCACTTGCGGTCCTTGGTCACGACGGTCCAGCCGTCGTCCCAGATCTCGTAGTCGGGGGTACCGAGATTGATCATCGGCTCGATGGTGAACACCATGCCGGGCTCGATGACGGTGTCGATGTCGGGCCGGTCGTAGTGCAGGATCACCAGGCCGTTGTGGAAGGTCTCGCCGATTCCGTGGCCCGTGAAGTCGCGCACGACGCCGTAGCCGAACCGGTTGGCGTAGGACTCGATCACCCGGCCGATGACGTTGAGCGCACGCCCCGGGCGGACGGCCTTGATGCCCCGCATCGTGGCTTCGTGGGTGCGCTCGACCAGCAGGCGGACCTCCTCGGAGACATCACCGGCGAGAAAAGTCGCGTTGGTGTCGCCGTGGACGCCGTCGATGTACGCGGTGACGTCGATGTTGACGATGTCGCCGTCCTCGATCACGGTCGAGTCCGGGATGCCGTGGCAGATGACCTCGTTGAGCGAGGTGCAGCACGACTTGGGGAATCCGCGGTAGCCCAGCGTGGAGGGATAGGCACCGTGATCGCACATGTACTCGTGCGCGATGCGATCGAGCTCGTCGGTGGTCACCCCCGGTGCGACGGCCTTACCCGCTTCCACGAGCGCCTGGGCGGCGATCTTCGAGGCGATCCGCATCTTCTCGATCGTCTCGGGTGTCTGCACCCACGGCTCGTTGCCTTCCTTCGCCGTGGGCTTCCACGCGTACTCCGGTCGTCCGATCGACGCGGGCACCTCCCGCACGGGAGTCGGAGTACCGGGGACGAGCGGAGCGCGGGTAGACATGACTTCCAGATTAGCTCCCGCGCCCCACTCCCCCTCTGTCCGCGTCCGCCGACGCGGCACGATCAGCCGACGGCACCGGCCTGACGCAACTTGAAACGCTGCACCTTGCCGCTCGGAGTCTTGGGCAGGTGGGGAACGAAGTGCACGGCACGCGGGTACGCGTGGGCCGCGTACTTCTTCTTCACGAGTTGCTGCAACTCCGCTTCGAGCGCATCGCCGCCGTCGACTCCCTCCTGCAGCACCACGAACGCCTCGAGGACCTCCCCGCGCAGCTCGTCGGGAAGCCCGACGACGGCGGCCTCCACCACGTCGGGATGCATCACGAGTACCGACTCGACATCGAACGGACCGATGCGGTAGCCGGCCATGATGATCACGTCGTCGTCGCGGGACGAGAAGAAGAAGAATCCGTTCTCGTCGACCTTCCCGGCGTCGCCCGTCAGGTACCACCGGCCGTCGTCGCTGAAGCGCTCGGCGGTCTTCTCGGGGGCGTCGACGTAGCCGGTGAACCACACCAGAGGACTCGCGTGTACGTCGATGGCGACCCGCCCGACCTCGCCGGCCTCGGCGGGTTCGTCGCTGTCGTCACGCAGCACCGCGCAGGTCCACCCGGGAAGCGGCTTGCCCATCGAGCGCGGCGGGGTGGCTTCGCGCAATTCGTCGGCCCAGGCGTCGACGACGAACATGCCGTGCTCGGTCTGCCCGTACTGGTCGCGGACGACCACCCCGAGAGTCTCCTGCGACCAGGCGAGCACATCCGGTGTGAGCGGCTCACCGGCCGAGGACGCACGGCGCAACCGGACCTGCGGGTGCGGGGCGGTGTCGGCCTTGAGGCTGCGGTAGACGGTCGGCGCGGCCGCGAAGTTGGTGACACCGAAGGTGTCGAGGACCTGCCAGGTGAGCGCGGGTGAGAACCCGGCGTGCAGGAGCAGACTGCGCCGTCCGGCGGCGAGCGGGCCGAGCAGTGCGTAGTAGAGCCCGTACGCCCATCCGGGATCGGCGGCGTTCCAGAAGACGTCGTCCTCGCGGACGTCGAGACCGAACTCGAGGTAGGCGTGGAACGATGCCAGAGCCTTGACCGGGACGGGCACGCCCTTGGGGGTGCCCGTCGTGCCGGAGGTGAACAACTGGACCAGCCGTCCCTGCGCGCCCACTGCGACCGCCTCGGCGCGCGGGTCGTCGGCGGAGTGCGCGGCGAGCAGGTCGCCGAAGTCGCGGGCCGGCCGGCCGGAGACGTCCGCCGCGCCGGCCCCCGCCACGACGACCTGCCAGGGCACGTCGGCCGGAATGTCGGCTCCTGCCGCGAGCTTGCCGGCCTGGTCGCGGTCGGCGACGACGACCTTCGCGGCGCTGGCCTCGAGCCGGAACGCGATCGCCGGGGGCGCGAAGGCGGTGAACAACGGCACGTGCACGGCGCCGCGACGCCAGATGCCGAGTACCGCGACGACCAGATCCGCGGACTTGCCCATGAGGGTCGCCACGTGATCACCGGGTTCGACCCCGAGTTCGGCCAGGGCGGCAGCGAAGCGGGACGACCGTTCCCGGAGTTCCCCGTAGGTGAGGTCGGTGGCGGTGAGATCGCCGTCCACGACCGTGAACGCCACGGCGTCCGCCGGGTGATCGTCGCACAGCAGTCGGGCCGCGCAGGCATCCGCCGTGTCGTAACGCTCGAGCAGTGTCCGCACGCGGCTCGCGGTGTCGCTCATGATCCGTCCTCTCGTCCGTACTCCTCGGGTGCAGCGGTGATCTGTGGTGCACCCGTCCGATGTCTATGATTCGAGTCACATCGTGTCCCCGATACCCCCGGAAAGGGGTGACGTTCGTGTCGTTTGCTTCCTCGGCACTCCTGCGTCCCCGTGACGGCGACGCCTTGCGCGGAGAACTCCGCCGCACCGCGGCCCATGCGCAGCTGCCGGTGGTCTTCGCCGGTGAGGTCCACGGCGGGTCCCTGCAACTGAGCGAGTTCTTCGGCAACCGCACCAACAGCCTGGTCGGTGTCGTGGTGCCCCCGCGCGCCGGACTCGGCGGCCGCGTCCTCCACGAAGCCCGAGCGGTGACGGTGTCGGATTACGGTCGCTCGTCGTCCATCACCCATCATTTCGACCGGCCCGTGCTGTACGAGGGTTTGCGCTCGATCCTCGCCGTGCCCGTGCTCGTGGCGGGGACGGCACGCGCCGTCCTCTACGGCGCCGCGCGCGAGTGCGCACCGATCGGCGACCGGGCGGTGACGGCATTCGCGCAGGCGGCATCCCGTCTCGCGCAGGAGATCGCGGTACGCGACGAAGTGGATCGCCGTCTCGCGATGCTCGCTCGGTCGTCCGACGACCGCGATCCGGTCGCGACGGCTCAGGTCCGGGAGGTGCACGCCGATCTGCGGGTGCTCGCCCAGGACGTCTCCGATCCGGCGCTGCAGGAGAAACTCCGCTCGTTGTCCGATCGGCTCGCCGGGGCGCTCGACGGGGAGCGGCCGCAGACGGAGATCGTGCTGTCCCCGAGGGAGACGGATGTCCTGTCCCACGTGGCGCTGGGATGCAGCAACGCGGAGATCGCCCAGCGCCTGTCGGTGGGCGCGGAGACGGTCAAGAGTTATCTTCGCAGCGCGATGAGCAAGCTCGACGTCCATTCCCGTCACGAGGCCGTGGTGGTCGCGAGGAAGGCCGGACTGCTTCCCTGACCAGGGATGTCAGCGGGAGCAGTCCGAGGACCGCACACGCGAGCATCGCGACGGCCATGGGAACCGCGGTGTCCTCGCCCCATGCCCCGACCAGTGGAGCGACCAGGGCCGCCAGAAGGAATTGGAGGGCGCCGAGGAGCGCGGATCCGGTGCCGGCGGCATGCCGGACCTGGCCCAGCGCGAGAGTCGCGGCGTTCGCCAGGACGAGCCCCAGGCTCGCGACACCGAACCACAGCGCCACCATCGTCACCACCCGCGTGGACCCGGTGAGTGCGTCGACGCTGAGCACGGCGGACCAGAAGACGAGCAGGCCCAGGCCGGCGACCAGGAGACGATGTGGGGTCGTGCGCGCGAGCAGTCGCTGGTTGACGACGTTGCCGAGCGTGATCCCCACAGCGTTGAAAGCGAACAGCAGGGTGAACCACCCCGTGGACAACCCGTGGATCTCTTGCAGGACGAAGGGCGACGCGGAGATGTACGCGAACAGCACACCGAAGGCGAAGGTGTGCGCGAGGAGATAGCCGAGATATTTCCGGTCGCGCACCACGCCACCGGCGTCGCGCAGCATGCCCGAAACGCCGCTGGCCGAACGTCGTTCCTCCGGCAGGCTCTCCGGTAGGAAGAAGACGATCGCTGCGAGCATGACGAGACTCAGCACGGCCAGGAACCAGAACACCGCGCGCCAGCCGACGGACAGGATGATCGCGCCACCGGCGAGCGGGGCCGCGATGGGCGCGATAGCGCTGACGAGTACCAGCAGGCCGAACAGTTTCGCGGCTGCGGGGCCCTCCGCCCGGTCGGAGACCACCGCTCGTCCCACGACGATGCCGGCCGCACCCGCGAAACCCTGAGCACACCTCGCCGCGGCGAGCAGTTCGACCGTCGGCGCCAGCGCGCAGGCGACGCTCGCTGCGGCACACACGGTCGTGCCGACGAGCATCGACGAGCGGCGACCGAACCGGTCGGACAGCGGTCCGATGACGAGGTTGCCGAGAGCCATGCCGATCAGAAAGGCCGTGAGGGTGAACTGCACCGCCGAGGCGGTCGTGCCGAATTCCGTACCGATCCCGGGGAACCCGGGCAGATACATGTCGACGGCCAAGGGAGCCAGCGCCGCGAGCAGAGCGAGCGAGACCACAGCCGTGGCCGGTAGCGCCCGTGTGGTCGTGCCGGACGGATCGTTCATCGCACCTCGATCGATACTTTCGAATTTATATATGAATCCATATATACATCATGGCCTAGCATCGATGCGTGCCCGAACCGCCGAAGATCACAGACGCCGAAGTCGACCGCCTGGCCGACAGCGTCCGCACGCTGGTGTGGAAACTGCAGCGTGTCGGCGAACGCGAATCCGGTCTCGTGGGCATACCGCAGTCCGAGATCGAGGTGCTGCGGGTGCTCTCGGATCATCCCGGCGCCACGGTGTCCGACCTCGCGCGGCTGCTCGGGCTGCAGAGCAGCAACGTCAGCGCCACCGTGCGCAGCCTCGTCCAGCGCGACCTGGTCACACGGACGACCAATCCCGCCGACGGCCGGTCGCATCACCTGCACCGCACACCACTTGCCGAACACAACGGCAACCTCATCCGCCAGATGTGGATCAGCCGCATGCGCCAGGTGCTCGCCGCGATGGAACCGTCCGACGCCGCGGAACTGACCGCGATCGCTCCCCTGCTCGAACAGTTGGCCCTTCTCGCCGAGAACCAGGAGAAGAATCCCTGATCTCCCGGCGATGACTGCCGGGAGATCTACGTACCGTCGTTGTATTCGGGTGGCAGAGCGGCGAACATGTCGCGTGTGACCGCGACGGCGTTGTCCGAGCTGCCACCACGGACGACGAGCGTCGCGAACGCGAGGTCGCCGCGATAGCCGACGAACCACGAGTGCGACCCGCCCTCGACCTCGGCTTCACCGGTCTTGCCGTACACGTCCCCCTGATCGCGGATGCGATCGGCGGTACCGCTGGTGATCACCAAGCGCATCATCTCGCGCAGACCCTCCACCATCTCCGGCGTCACCGGCGGCGGCGAGCCCTTCACCACGGTCTCGCGGCCCGCGATGAGATAGGGCACCGGCGTGCGGCCCGCGGCGACCGTCGCGGCCATCAGGGCCATCCCGAAGGGGCTGACCACGACCTTGCCCTGGCCGAAACCGTCCTCGGTGCGTTCGACGAGATCGTCCGCCGGCGGGACCGACCCGGTGAACGACGGCATCCCCACCACCTCGTAGTCGACCCCGATCCCGAACTGCGACGCGGCGACCGTGAGCGAATCCGGGGCCATCTCCGAGGCGAGCTGGGCGAACGAGGTGTTGCAGGAACGAGCGAACGCCGTGGCCAGGGGGACGGTCCCGAGTGCGAACTCGTTGTAGTTGGGCACGCTGCGCTCCCCGATCGTGATGCGTCCGGGACACGGAACCATCGTGTGCGGAGTCGCGCGCCCTTCCGCGATCGCCGCGCCCGAGGTGACGATCTTGAAGGTCGAGCCGGGCGGATACTGGCCTGCCAGCGCAACCGGCCCATCCCGGTCCGCGGCCTTGTTCTGGGCGACGGCCAGCACGGCTCCCGTGGAGGCCTCGATCACGACCGTCATCGCCTGTTCGCTCCGCGCGTCGACGGCGGCCTGCGCCGCGAGCTGGATCGGGCGGTCGAGGCTGATCGAGAACGACGGGACCGGCTGGGGCGGCGTCTCGGTGAGCACTCCGGTATCCACGCCGTACTGGTTCACCACCACGACGCTCCACCCGGCGGTCCCGTCGACCTCGTCGATGACCGTCTTCTTGACCTGACCCACCAGATCCGGTGCGAAGCTGCGGTCCGTCGCGACGAGATCGGCCTGTTCCGTCACCACCACCCCGTCGATCCCGGCGAGACGATCCGCGACGAGTTCGTAGTCGTCCTCACGCAGACGCAACACCGCTCGCGGTCCGGTCGCGGCCGTCACGGATTCGGCGATCGCCTGCGCGGTCAGCGACGAGTCGAACCGTGACAGGGTCGACGCGAGTTCGCGTGCCGCCGTGGCCACGTCGCCACCGGCCGAGGCGTCGAACGCGATGCCGTAGATCGTGCCGGGTACCAGGATGTCGCTGCCCGCGTGCTCGTTGACGCGGGCCCGCGGCGCCGGACGGCTGCGCAACTGCATCGTCTGCCGTTCGCCGAGCTGGGGGTGCAGAGCGGACTTGGCCCACCGCACGAGCCAGTCGTCACCGCTGCGTCCCATGTTCAGCTCGCCCGTGTACTGCCACACCCGGTCCTTCGGCAGGTGCCACTCGTAGCTGTACCCCACCGTCGCGGAGTCGCCGCTGATCCGCGTGGATGTCGTGAGGGCGGTGAGCGATTCGGCCTGCAGCCCGTCCACGACCTCCTGCATCGCCACTGCCGCGTCGCCGGGACGGTCCGTTCGTGCGGCGGCCGCCTCCACATCCTGCGAGGCGAACAGTTCGAGGAACGCCCGAGCGGCGGCTTCGGGCCCCGCCGGGCGCGGTGTGCACGCGACCGCCAGACCGAGAGTCACGGCGACCGCCACCAACACCGCCACGATCCGGAGGGTGCGCGTACGCACGGGCGCCGGTGTCGAACTTCGAGGTCTCATCGCCCGTCATCGTAGGCAGAATCCGGCGAATTCTCAGTCCAGGAGCACCGTCGAGAAGGTCGCGACCTGACGGAATCCCGCGCGGGCGTACGCGCCACGCGCGCGGGCGTTGAAACTGTTGACGTAGAGACTCGGCAACCTGCCCGAGCGTGCGACCGCGACCGCGACGGCGGCAGTGCCGATCGTGCCGATGCCCGACCCGCGGCGCGAGGGATCCACCCACACACCCTGGATCTGTCCCACCGTCGACGACTGCGAACCGACCTCCGCCTTGAAGACGACCTGTCCGTCCTCGAATCGGGCCCACGCACGACGGGCCGCGATCAGGCTCGCGACGCGACGCCGGTAACCCGCGCCGCCGTCACCCGTCCTCGGGTCGATCCCGACCTCTTCGATGAACATGGACACGGCAGCCGGAAGATAGATGTCGAGCTCCTCGGGCCGTACGAGGCGCACGAGCGGATCCGGTTCGACGAGCGGTTCGCGGTCGAGGACGAGCAGAGGCTGCTCCGCTCGCACCTCACGCGGAGGACCCCACGTCGACTCGAGGCGCTCCCACATCGGCAGCGCGTACTCGGCGCGACCGACGATCGACGAGCACAAGCGCGGGCCTCGACTCGCCCGTTCGGCGAATGCCTGAATGTCCTCGGAGCTTCCGAGCAACGGGATGAGGTTGGCCCCGGAGAAGCACAGCGACGTCTCCGGCCCACCCCGGCTCCACATCTCGCCACCGACGGCGCGGCCGTCGATCCCGTACTCCTCCACCCGGCCGGCCACCATGCAGGAGGCCACCGGATCCCGGGCGAGCACCCGCAGCACCGCGGCGGTGTCACGTCCACCCAACGACCGGACACCCAGAAGCTTGAGCACTAGCTCACCACCCGTCGACAAGCCGATACGAGATCAGGGTGCCATGCCGTGCGCCTGCGTGGAAACCGGGCACCGGAAAGCACCGTCCTGCGCGTCCGACCGGCCCACGATCTCAGCCGACCGAGACTACGGGACCACCGCCCGCGGCGTCACCTTCCATCTCCTCCGCGATGCGCATCGCCTCCTCGATGAGGGTCTCCACGATCTGCGCTTCGGGCACGGTCTTGATGACCTTGCCCTTGACGAAGATCTGGCCCTTACCGTTCCCGGAGGCCACACCGAGGTCCGCCTCACGTGCCTCGCCGGGACCGTTGACGACGCATCCCATCACCGCGACCCGCAGCGGCACCTCCATGCCCTCGAGCCCGGCCGTGACCTCGTTCGCGAGCGAGTAGACGTCCACCTGGGCGCGTCCGCACGACGGGCAGGAGACGATCTCGAGCTTGCGGGGCCGCAGGTTCAGCGACTGCAGGATCTGCGTGCCGACCTTGATCTCCTCCGCAGGCGGCGCCGAGAGCGAGACACGGATCGTGTCGCCGATACCTTCGCTCAGCAGGGCACCGAACGCCACGGCCGACTTGATGGTGCCCTGGAAGGCGGGACCGGCCTCGGTGACACCGAGATGCAGCGGATAGTCGCACCGGGCGGCGAGCTGCCGGTAGGCCTCCACCATGACCACCGGATCGTTGTGCTTGACCGAGATCTTGATATCGCCGAAGCCGTGTTCCTCGAACAGGCTCGCCTCCCACAGCGCCGATTCGACGAGCGCTTCCGGGGTGGCCTTGCCGTACTTGGCGAGCAGCCGGGGATCGAGCGAACCGGCGTTGACACCGATCCGGATGGGGATCCCTGCGTCGCCGGCCGCCTTGGCGACCTCCTTGACGCGACCGTCGAACTCCTTGATGTTGCCCGGGTTGACGCGCACCGCGGCACACCCGGCGTCGATCGCCGCGAAGATGTAGCGGGGCTGGAAGTGGATGTCGGCGATCACCGGGATCTTGCTCTTCTTCGCGATGATCGGAAGCGCGTCGGCGTCCTCCTGGCGGGGACATGCCACGCGGACGATGTCGCATCCGGAGGCCGTCAGCTCCGCGATCTGCTGAAGGGTCGCATTGACGTCGTGGGTCTTCGTGGTGGTCATCGACTGCACCGAGACCGGGTGATCGCTACCGACACCGACACCGCCGACCATGAGCTGGCGGGTCTTGCGGCGGGGCGCGAGGACCGCAGGAACTTCGGGCATGCCCAATCCGACGGGGCTGGTCACAGTTCGCCTTCTTTCGTAGCTATCCGGCAAGTCTACCGGCGCAGGTCAGAACAGCTGGATGGGGTTGATGATGTCCGCGGTGAGGGTGAGCACCATGAACGCGCCACCGATGACCACCGCCACGTAGGTCAGCGGCAGCAGTTTCATGTAGTCCACGGGCGGGCCCATCGGCAGCCCACGCAGGCTGCGCACCCAGTTGCGGACCCGTTCGTAGACGGCGACGGCCATGTGCCCACCGTCGAGCGGAAGCAGCGGGAGGAGATTGAACGCACCGAGGAAGAAGTTCAGCTGTGCGAGCAGCAGCACGAACGACTCCCAGATGCCGCGCTCGGCGAACTGACCACCGATGACGCTGGCCCCGACGATGCTGACCGGGGTGTCGACCGAACGCTCGCCGCCGGTGACCGCCGTCCACAGGTCGGCGACCTTGCTCGGCAGGCTCACGAGGGCCTCGGCGGTGCGCACCGCGAGATATCCGGTGAACTCGAAGGTCGCGGGAATCGCCGTCAGCGGCGTGTACTCGATGATGCCCGGCTCTCCGCCGACACCGATCGCCCCGACCGTGCGGGAGACGGGTTCGGCATCGGCCGAGTCGCTCTCGTACACCCAGCGCTGCACCTGCTCGATGGTGACGGGCAGCGTGAGGGTCGCGTCCCCGCGTTCGACGGTGAACGGCACCGTGCCCGACAGGGCTTGCGTGGTCCGCACCAGATCCGCGAAGGTCTCGACGGGTTGTCCGTCCACCGCGACGATCACGTCGCCCGGCTCGATACCGGCCTGCTCCGCAGGCCCCGGCCCCGTGCAGTCGGCGGGAGCGTAGTCGGGCGGGCCCGCTTGCGTCGGTGCCGCGCAGCCGACGGTGCCCACCACCGCGCGGTTGTCGGTGTTGGGCAGGCCGGCGCTCGCAGCGAGCCCGTAGATCAGGACGATGCCGAGCAGGAAGTTCATCGCGATGCCGCCGGACATCACGACCAGGCGCTTCCACGTCTTCTGCTTGTACATCGCGCGGTCGACCTCGTCGGGCGCGAGTTCGTCCAGGGCCGTCATACCCGCGATGTCGCAGAATCCTCCGGCCGGGATCGCCTTGAGTCCGTATTCCGTCTCGCCGCGACGGAAGGCGAACACGCGCGGGCCGAAACCGATGTAGTAGCGGCGGACCTTCATGCCCAGCTTCTGCGCCGTCCACATGTGGCCGGCCTCGTGCAAGGCGATCGAGATGGCGATGCCGAGGGCGAACACCACCACGCCCAGTGCGAACATCATGAGTGGCCGATCCTCCTATACGAGTGTGCGCGCCCGGTCGCGGGCCCAGCCGTCGGCGGCGAGCACGTCGTCCACGGTACTGGGTTCGGCGGACCACTCGTGCGCGTCGTTCAGCACCGCCTCGACGGTCTGCACGATCCGCGGGAACGAGAGGGTTCCGGCGAGGAACGCCTCCGCAGCGATCTCGTTGGCGGCGTTGTAGACCGCCGTGAGGCAGCCACCTCCGAGACCGGCCTGCCGGGCGAGCCGCACGGCCGGGAACACCTCGTCGTCGAGCGGTTCGAACTCCCAGGTCGACGCGGTGGAGAAGTCGAGTGCGGGCGCGGCATGCGGGACTCGGTGCGGCCAGCCGAGGGCAAGGGCGATCGGCAGCTTCATCGACGGGGGCGACGCCTGGGCCAGCGTCGAACCGTCGACGAAGGTCACCATCGAGTGGACGATCGACTGCGGGTGCACCGTCACGTCGATCCGCTCGTACCCGACTCCGAAGAGCAGATGTGTCTCGATGAGTTCGAGGCCCTTGTTGACGAGGGTCGCGGAATTCAGGGTGTTCATCGGCCCCATGGACCAGGTGGGATGTGCGCCGGCCTGTTCCGGGGTCACCGATTCGAGGCGGTCCGCGGTCCAGCCGCGGAACGGCCCGCCCGAGGCGGTGAGCACCAGCCGGGCCACCTCGTCACCGCTACCGCCGCGCAGGCACTGCGCGAGCGCGGAATGCTCGGAGTCGACGGGGACGATCTGCCCCGGTGCCGCCGCCGCGGTCACCAGCGATCCGCCCGCGACGAGCGATTCCTTGTTCGCCAGCGCGAGCCTGGCGCCGGTACCGAGGGCCGCCAGTGTCGGTTCGAGCCCGAGGGAACCGACGAGCGCGTTGAGCACGACGTCGGCCTCCACCTCGCGAACGAGATCGGTGACAGCCTGCGGACCGCTGCGGACCGGCAGCTCGAGACGTGCGGCGGCGGCCGGATCGGCGACCGCTACCTCGCGTACGCCGGTCGCGCGGATCTGCTCGGCCAGCAGGTCCGTCTTGCCGCCGCCCGCGGCCAGCCCGACGACCTCGAAGTCGTCCGGATTGGCGGCGATCACGTCGAGCGCCTGGGTACCGATGGAACCGGTGCTGCCGAGCAGTAACACACGGGTACGGGAGGAGGATCGTCTGTCGGCCACGGGAGCATTGTTCCTGACGGACCTGAAGAGTTCCTGAACCGCCCGGTCGCCCGGCTTCCGGAGAGGACTCACGCACGCCCCCGCTTCGTACGACAGGGGGTCGTATGTCACGATGAACACTACAAGCAGCGTCTGGTGAGCAGGAGGAAACGGTGGCCGGTACCGAGTTGCAGTCCACTCATAACGATCTGGCGGCGGAAGTGCCGTCGGCCGAGTGGGGTTGGAGCGGGGAAGCTCCCAAGTTCTTCCGAGTCATGGCCTTCGTCGCCGCGGCGTTCCTGCTGCTGATGCTCATCGGCAATCATGAGGGCCATGTCGAGAGCGTGTACCTGATCGGCTTCGCCGCGGTGCTGGTGTTCATCGTCGTGCGCGATGCCCTGCGTCGCCGCCGAGCGCGCTAGGACCACCTACGTTCGAAGCCCGTCCGGGCATGTCCGGACGGGCTTCGTCGTGTCTTCGGTGCCTGTCAGGCTTCCGCGGCGAGCTGCCCGCAGGCGGCGGCGATCTCCTGACCCCGCGTGTCGCGCACCGTGCACGACACACCCTGGGCCTGCACACGCCGGACGAATTCGCGTTCCACGTCCTTGGGGCTGGCATCCCACTCGCTGCCCGGTGTCGGGTTGAGCGGGATGAGGTTCACGTGCACGAGCGAGCCGAGCGCCTTGTGCAGCTTCTTCCCGAGCATGTCCGCGCGCCACGGCTGGTCGTTGACGTCGCGGATCAGGGCGTACTCGATGGACACGCGACGACCGGTCTTGTCGGCGTAGTACCGCGCAGCGTCGAGGACTTCCTTCACCGACCAGCGGTTGTTGACCGGTACGAGGGTGTCGCGCAGTTCGTCGTCGGGTGTGTGGAGGGACACCGCCAGGGTGACGCTCAGGCCCTCGTCGGCGAGTTTCCGGATGGCGGGCGCGAGGCCGACGGTCGAGACGGTCACCGAGCGCTGCGACAGACCCAGCCCCTCGGGAGCGGGCGAGGTGATGCGCCGCACCGCCGCGACCACACGCTTGTAGTTGGCCAGTGGCTCGCCCATGCCCATGAACACGACGTTCGACAGGCGGCCGGGCCCGCCGGCGACATCGCCGTCCCGAAGGGCCGCCGCGGCCGCACGGACCTGGTCGACGATCTCGGCGGTGGTCAGGTTACGGTCGAGACCGCCCTGGCCGGTCGCGCAGAACGGGCATGCCATACCGCAGCCGGCCTGGCTGGAGATGCACAGGGTGGCGCGGTCCGGATACCGCATGAGCACACTTTCGAGCAGGGTGCCGTCGTGGGCGCGCCACAGCGTCTTCCGGGTCTCTCCCCCGTCGCACGCGATGTGCTTGACCGCGGTGAGCAGAGGCGGGAACAGCGCCTCCCCGACCTTGTCGCGAACCGAGGCCGGCAGGTCGGTCATCTTCGCCGGATCCGCTTCGAGCCGTCCGTAGTACTGGCGGGCGAGCTGGTCGGCGCGGAAGGCGGGCAGCCCCAGCTCACGCACCGCGTCCCGACGCTGATCGGAGTCGAGGTCGGCGAGGTGCCGCGGAGGCATACCGCGCTTGGGCGCGTCGAAGACGAGGGGCAGGGAAGAAGCCATAATCACCCATTCTCCCATGACCGGGGACCGACCGGTCCGGACACCGCTGTGATGCTCACCCCCTCGCGACGGCCGGGATGCGGGAATATGGAGGGCATGGCCCGTCTCGTCGCTCCCGAAGTGGCACGGTCGTGGTTGCTGGTGCCCGGCCGCTCCCCCGACCTCTTCGACGCCGCCGCGCGGTCCCAGGCCGATGCGATCGTCCTCGATCTCGAGGACGCCGTGCCGGGCGCAGCCAAGCCCACCGCACGCGAGGACATCGTCGCGTGGCTCCGCAGCGGCGGGGAGGCGTGGGTGCGCATCAACGACGCCACGACTCCGTTCTGGTCCGACGATCTCGCCGCGCTCGCGGGGTTGCCCGGCCTGCGCGGTGTCATGCTCGCGAAGGCCGAGAGCGGTCATCAGGTCGAGGCCACCGCGAGAGGGTTACCCGAGGGCACCCGCATCCTCGTGTTGATCGAATCCGCGACGGGGCTCGAGGCCGCTCCCGAGATCGCCCGAGCGGAAGGCACCTTCCGGCTGGTCTTCGGCAGCGGCGACTTCCGGCGCGACACCGGGATGAACGACACACCGCTGGCGATGGGATACGCACGGTCGCGGCTGGTGATCACGAGCCGGGCCGCCCGCCTTCCCGGGCCGATCGACGGCCCCACCCTCAGTGACGACCCGGACGTGCTGAAGTTCGAAGCCGATCTCACCCGCTCGATGGGGATGACCGGCAAATTGTGCATGACTGCGGAACGCGCATCCTACGCGAATGTGGCGTTGAGCCCCGACAGCACGGATGTGGAGTGGGCCGAGGGTGTGATCGTCAGACTCGGCGAGGACGGCCGGAACGTCCGCGACGGCAGTGATCTGCCGAACCTCGCGAAGGCGAAGAAGATCACCGAGCTCGCGAGGATGTTCGGTATCGGACGATCGCACTAGCCCGGCCGGAATCGCCACCCCGGTTCGCCGCCGGCTCAGCCGCCCCGGTTCGCCGCCGGCTCAGCCGCCCCGGTTCGCCGCCGGCTCAGCCGCCCCGGTTCGCCGCCGGCTCAGCGGAATTCGAATCCCCTCGGCTTGCGGCGCACGTGCAGGCGGTAGCGGACCGTCAGTGTCGTGCCCGGAGTCTCCCTGATCGCTCGTGCCGCAGTCTCGGGTGCGAACTCGATCCCGAGTACACCTTCCAGTGTCCCGCGATCGGGGAACTCCCACAGCGTGTCGATCCTGCGCAGCTCGAAACCCTGTGCCTCGAAGAACGCTTCGACCGCTGCGGGATCGTAGTGCGGGAGGTCCGCCCGCATCCATCTTCCGTAGGGGTGAGCGGTGGCGTCGAGATCGACGACGGCGAGCACACCGCCGGGACGCAGCACGCGCATCGCCTCGAGGATGCCTGCTCCGCAGCCCGGTCCGAAGAAGTAGGCGGTGCGGGCATGGACGAGATCCGCGGAGGCATCGGGAATCGGCATCCCCGATGCGGAACCTCGGAGGACCGTCACCGACGGCAGATCGCGCACCCGGCTCCGCGCCGCGGCGACCAGCGGTGGGTGCGGTTCGACGCCGGTCACGGTGTGGGCGTCGACGGCGAACATCGGCAGGTGGAATCCGGCCCCGCAGCCGACGTCCACGACATCGCGCCCCGCCCAGTCCACGGTCTCCCGCAGTGCGGCGTGAACGGCGCCGTGGACGTCCTGCGCGCGGTTCTCCTGTTCGTAGATCTCCGGCCAGTGCCAGATGTTGGGGCTGGCGATCACCCCGTTCCCGGTCTCCCGGCCGACTGTTCGCCCCATCGATGACCGCACCGTCGGCGCTAGACGAAGGCGGTCAGGATGAGCCAGGTGACGAAGGCGGACGGCAGGATCGAGTCGAGCCGGTCCATGATTCCCCCGTGACCGGGCAGCAAAGTGCCCATGTCCTTGATCCCGAGGTCGCGTTTGACCTGTGATTCGATCAGGTCGCCTGCGGTCGCGGTCGTCACGAGGACCGCCCCGAGGAGAACGCCGACCCACCACGGAGCGCCGAGCAGCAGGGTGACCGTGAGCACTCCGGCGACGATGCAGGCCACGAGTGAACCGGCGAAGCCCTCCCAGGACTTCTTCGGGCTGATCGCGGGCACCATCGGATGCCGGCCGAACAGCACACCGGCCGCATAGCCGCCGATGTCCGAAGCGACCGTCACGATCATCAGGCAGAACACGCGCTGCGCGCCCTGGTCCTCGAGGACCATGAGGGTCGCGAAGGACGCGAGCAGCGGCAGCCAGCCTGCGACGAAGACTGCCACGGCGGTGTCGCGCAGGTAATTGCGTGGCTGGGCGGTGAGTCCGTGGTCGAACAGGCGCCACAGCATCGTCACCACGACCGTGCCCGCGAACGCGCCGAGCACACCGGTCGTTCCGTAGGGCCAGCCGAGCCAGATCATCGCCTGGCCACCGGCGATCAGCGGCACCCGAGGGACGAGCACGTCCGCTTCCCGGAGTCGCTTCGTGACCTCCCAGGTCGCGATGCCGATCGCAGCGGCGACCACGGCGAGCCATGCGGTCGGCGCGAACAACAGGATGCCGATGACGAGCGCACCCAGGCCGCCGCCCACCGCGATGGCGGCCGGAAGGTCCCGTCCGGCCCGCGACGGCTTCTTCACCGGCGCGGCGCCGGCTGCCGGTGTGCCGTTCGCCGGTACTGCAGATACAGCACCGGCCGTCGAGGCCGGGTCTGCAGGGGTGGCACCGGGTGCGGTTCCGGTACCGAGTGGAAGCTGCGGGCCGGAGGACCCGTCGGCTCTACCCACCGTCAGACCTCCATCAGTTCGGCTTCCTTGTGCTTGATCAGCTCGTCGATCTGACCGACGTACTTCGCGGTCGTCTTGTCGAGTTCCTTCTCGGCGCGGTTCACGTCGTCCTCGCCGGCCTCGCCGTCCTTCTGGATACGGCCGAGTTCCTCCATCGCCTTGCGACGGACGTTGCGGACCGCCACCTTGGCGTCTTCACCCTTGGCCTTGGCCTGCTTGACGAGTTCGCGGCGACGTTCCTCGGTGAGCTGCGGGACGGAGATGCGGATGATGTTGCCGTCGTTGCTCGGGTTGACACCGAGATCGGAATTGCGGATCGCGGTCTCGATCGCATTGAGCTGCGAAGCCTCGTAGGGCTTCACGATGACCATGCGGGCCTCGGGAACGTTGATGCTGGCGATCTGCGTGATCGGGGTGGGCGCGCCGTAGTAGTCGACCACGATCCGGTTGAACATACCCGGGTTCGCGCGACCCGTCCGGATACCGCCCAGATCGTCCCGGGCCACCGTGACGGCCTTCTCCATCTTCTCTTCGGCTTCGAAGAGGGCTTCATCGATCACGGCAATTCCTCCATGTTCCGTTGTCCGTTCATGACCGTACGAGTGTTCCGATCTTCTCACCGGCGATGGCACGAGCGATATTGCCCTTGGTCAGCAGATTGAAGACCATGATGGGCATGGAGTTGTCCATGCACAGGCTGAAGGCGGTCGCGTCGGCGACCTTGAGGCCCTGTTCGATGACTTCGCGATGCGTGATCTCCTCGAACAGGACGGCATCGGGATTGATCCGCGGGTCGTCGGAGTAGACACCGTCCACGGCCTTCGCCATGAGGACGACCTCCGCGCCGATCTCGAGGGCGCGCTGCGCCGCGGTGGTGTCGGTGGAGAAGTAGGGCATGCCCATGCCGGCACCGAAGATCACCACCCGCCCCTTCTCGAGATGACGACGCGCACGCAGGGGCAGATAGGGTTCGGCGACCTGCCCCATGGTGATCGCGGTCTGCACGCGGGTGTCGATTCCTTGCTTCTCCAGGAAGTCCTGCAGCGCAAGCGAGTTCATGACGGTGCCGAGCATGCCCATGTAGTCCGAGCGGGCGCGTTCGAGGCCGCGCTGCTGCAGTTCGGCGCCCCGGAAGAAGTTGCCTCCACCGATCACGACCGCGACTTCGGCGCCACCGCGCACGACCTCGGCGATCTGCTCGGCCACGGTCGTCACCACGTCCGGGTCGAGTCCGACCTTGCCTCCGCCGAACATCTCGCCGCCGAGCTTGAGCAGTACCCGGCGGAATCCGGGCCGATCGTGGGCGTGGTCGGACATGACTCTCCTCTGGTTGCGCATGAATCGGCCCTTATCATCCTGCCTCATCCGCCCGTGGGATCCGAGACCGGGCAGATCGACACGCCACGCCTGTCACCGTGCGGACACGGTCGCCTCCGGGCCGCGAGGCAGGGTGGCCCGACACACCTCGACCCCGCCGGTGGACAACCGACGGGGTCGAGGAGTGGAAGAACTAGCTGGCGCCGACCTCGAAACGCACGAAGCGGACGACGTTCGCTCCGGCCTCGTCGAGGATGGCCTTGACGGTCTTCTTCGAGTCCGTCACCGACGGCTGCTCGAGAAGGACGACGTCCTTGAAGTAACCGTTGACCCGGCCTTCGACGATCTTCGGCAGAGCCTGCTCCGGCTTGCCCTCGGCCTTGGCGGTCTCCTCGGCGATACGACGCTCGTTGGCGACGATGTCCTCGGGCACCTCGTCGCGGGTGACGTACTTGGCCTTCAGAGCAGCGATCTGCATCGCGGCAGCGCGAGCGGCCTCGGCAGCGGCGTCGCCCTCACCGGTGTACTCGACGAGCACACCGACCGACGGCGGCAGGTCGGAAGCACGCTTGTGCAGGTAGACGGCGGTCTGACCGTCGAAAGCCGCGACGCGACGCAGCTCGAGCTTCTCGCCGATCTTCGCGGACAGTTCCTGCACGAGGGCATCGACGGTCTTGCCGTCGACCTCGACGGCCTTGAGCGCGTCGACGTCGGCCGGACGAGCCTGGGCGGCAGCGGTGACGACCTTGTCGGCCAGAGCCTTGAACTCGTCGTTCTTCGCGACGAAGTCGGTCTCGGAGTTCAGCTCGACCAGCACGCCGTCCTTGGCCACGACGAGGCCCTCGGCGGTGGAGCGCTCGGCACGCTTGCCCACATCCTTGGCACCCTTGATGCGCAGCTGCTCGACAGCCTTGTCGAAGTCGCCGTCGTTGTCGGCGAGCGCGTTCTTGCAGTCCAGCATTCCGGAGCCGGTGAGCTCACGGAGACGCTTGACGTCGGCGGCGGTGTAGTTCGCCATGGAAGCGAGCCTCCTGTGTCGGTGGTGGAAAAGTCTCGGGGCGCAGCCCGGCACCCGGATGGGCTCGGGCTGCGATGCGACGGCCCCGACCATGATCTTTCGATCGAGCGGTCGGGGCCGGGCAACGAATCAGGCCTCGGGGGCTGCGTCTGCAGCGGGGGCCGCGTCCGCTGCGGGCGCCTCGGCGTCTGCGGCGGGGGTGGCCTGCGCGAGCAGTTCCTGCTCCCACTCGGCGAGCGGCTCGGCACCGGCCTCGGGCTTGGCCTCGGCGTCGCTGCTCTTGCCGGCGCGGGCCTGCAGGCCCTCGGCAACCGCGGAAGCGACGACCTTGGTCAGCAGCGCCGCGGAGCGGATCGCGTCGTCGTTACCCGGGATCGGGTAGTCGACGAGGTCCGGATCGCAGTTGGTGTCGAGGATCGCGATGACCGGGATGTTCAGCTTGCGGGCCTCACCGACGGCGATGTGCTCCTTGTTGGTGTCGACGACCCAGATCGCCGACGGAACCTTCGCCATGTCGCGGATGCCGCCGAGGGTGCGCTCCAGCTTGTTCTTCTCACGCGTGAGCATGAGGATTTCCTTCTTGGTGCGTCCCTCGAAGCCGCCGGTCTGCTCCATCGACTCGAGCTCCTTCAGGCGCTGCAGGCGCTTGTGGACGGTCGAGAAGTTGGTGAGCATGCCGCCGAGCCAGCGCTGGTTCACGTAGGGCATGCCCACGCGGGTGGCCTCTTCGGCGATGGATTCCTGAGCCTGCTTCTTGGTACCGACGAACAGCACGGTTCCACCGTGGGCGACGGTCTCCTTGACGAACTCGTACGCCTTGTCGATGTACGTCAGGGTCTGCTGCAGGTCGATGATGTAGATGCCGTTGCGGTCGGTGAAGATGAACCGCTTCATCTTCGGGTTCCAGCGACGGGTCTGGTGGCCGAAGTGGGCGCCGCTGTCGAGCAGCTGCCGCATAGTCACAACAGGCATGCCTGTTTCTCTCTTTCGTGTCGGTTTCCGCGGTAGATCTTGCGACCTCCGCCCTGGCGTCCACATGCCCGTCGAACCCTTGCGGGACCGGCGACGGTCATTTCGGCGCGACCCGGAGAAGAGGGTCGGTACCGATGCGCGGACGCGCGAAGTCGATCTGCGTATACAGACCGCCCGACAAGTGTACGCGGCCCCGGCTCGGATACCCAACCGGGAGGCACGGGGCCTGTGGAGAGAGCCGGGCTGTCCACAGATCACGAAATATCTCTGGCGTCTCCCGCCCGGAATTCGCCAGGCTGACGGCATGTTCCTCGACGCGCCCGGCCGCACGGTCCGCATCGTCGCGATCACTGCGCTCGCAGTGCTGGTCGGCCTACCGGGCACAGGCTCGGCCACCACGGGGCGGTTCGTCTGGCCGCTCGATCCCCGCCCGGTCGTGACCCGGCATTTCGATCCGCCCGAGCATGACTGGCTCCCCGGGCACCGGGGTGTCGATCTGGAAGCACGATCCGGTCGGACGGTCGCAGCGGCAGGGGACGGCATCGTCGTGTTCGCCGGCCTGGTGGCCGGGAAACCCGTGGTGTCCATCGATCACCCGGGTGGTCTGCGCACCACCTACGAGCCCGTCGACGCGACGGTCACGGCGGGTCGCCGGGTGGCGAGAGGCGAGCCGATCGGCACGGTCGTCGCCGGCCACGAGGGATGCGCCGCACCAGCCTGCCTGCACTGGGGTCTGCGCCGCGACCGCGACGATTACCTCGATCCCCTCCCGCTCGTGCAACGACCGGTGATCCGGTTGCACCCGGTGTGACGCGCCGCGTCGGTACCGCGCCTGACGCGCCGTGTCGGTACCGCGCCTGACGCGCCGCGTCAGTACACCGCGTGACGCCCCGACAGGGCGGGGAAGTCGTCGGCGACCATCGCTGCCAGGTCGACGAAGGCCGCGCGGGTCGCGGGCCGGAGCCGTTCGAGGTCGATCTCGGCACCCTCGGCGAGATGCTCGTCGAAGGGCACCACCTTCACCGCGCGACAGCGCGCGAGGAAATGCCCGATCAGGGCATCCATGTCGACGTTCGCCGAACCCGGACGCGGCGAGCTGATGACGACGACCGTGCGCTCGACGAGGTCTCCGTAGCCGTGCGCCTGCAACCAATCCAGGGTCGCGGCGGCACTGCGCGCGGCATCGACCGCCGGCGAAGCGACGAGCACCAGCGTGTTCGCCGAGGCGAGCACTCCACTCATGACCGAGTGCATGATCCCGGTCCCGCAGTCGGTGAGGATGATGTTGTAGAAGACCTGGAGGACGTCGACGATCCGCAGGTAGTCGTCCTCGCTGAACGCCTCCGAAGCCGCCGGATCCCGCTCGCTCGCCAGCACCTCGAGCCGGCTGGGAGCCTGCGAGGTGTGGATCCGGACATCCGAATAACGTTGTATGCGTGGAATATCGGCGAGCAGATCCCGCACCGTCGAATCCGTCTGCCGGGGCACACGCTGCGCGAGGGTCCCGAAATCGGGATTCGCGTCGACGGCGATCACGCAGTCGCCCCGCAACGACGCGAAGGTCGATCCCAGGCCGATCGTGGTGGTGGTCTTCCCCACCCCGCCTTTCAACGACAGCACAGCGATTCGGTAGTCGCCCGGAACCGGCTGGCGGATACGGGCGATGAGGTCCTCGTGCCGCTCGGAGCCCCCGGCGTCGAACCGACCTCCCGTGAGCCGGTGGACGCTCTCCCGCCAGCGCCCGGCCGAACGGCGGGATCGCCGGACGAGTGTTCCGGACTCGAGATCGACGCTCGACGGTCCCTGGTCGAGTCGCTGCAGCACGTGAGGAATCCCGTCGTGCAGCGCGTCCTCCGGAACGGATCCGGGATCGCGGTCGCCCGGTTCGAGCACGGGGTCCGGCTGCACCGGCTCGGGCTCGGGGCTGCTCTCGGGTTCCGGTTCCGGAGCAGAAGAGGCATCGGGTTCCTCGCCCGCGGCGGTCCGGGGAGGAAACGCCATCGTCAGCGGCACGGAGACGACGAGCGAGGCCGCGTCGTCCTCGGGCGGTAGGGAGTTCGCGGGGTTCCCGGTCTCGCGGGCTCCGCGGCGGACGCCCCGCCGGGCAGGTTCGGGCCCGGGATCCGGCCCGTCCTGCAACCAGGCGGGCAGGGCTGGGCCGGGCTCGTTGCGTCTCATCTGTTCCCCCGAAGTCGATGATGTTGCCGGCGCACGCTATCAAACCGGCATTCCGGCGACCACGCCTCGACTCGGGCCGTGATCAGGCGCGCGGATGAGCCTGTTCGTGCGCGGCACGCAGTCGGGCCACCGACACATGGGTGTAGAGCTGGGTGGTGGCCAGACTCGAATGGCCCAGCACCTCCTGGACCACCCGCAGGTCCGCTCCCCCTTCGAGCAGGTGCGTGGCAGCGCTGTGACGCAGACCGTGCGGAGCGATGTCCGGTGCACCGGGAACCGACGAGACGGCCTCGTGTACCACCGAGCGGACCTGTCGCTGGTCGATGCGACCGCCGCGCTTCCCGAGGACCAGCGCTGCTCCCGACGACGAACGCGCGAGGTGGGGACGTCCGTGACTCAGCCACGCGTCGAGCGCCTCGGCCGCAGGGCCTCCGTAGGGAACGATTCGCTCCCTGTCACCTTTGCCGAGGACCCTGAGCACGCGTCGGTCCGTATCCACGTCGTCGACGTCTGCTGCACACAGCTCCCCCACCCGGATTCCGGTCGCGTACAGCAGTTCGACGATCACACGATCGCGGAGGGCGACAGGATCGAGTTCGCGCGCACCGGATTTCGCAGCCTCCATGATCTCCAGCGCCTGGTCGTCGCGCAGTACCGCGGGTAGTGACCGGTGCGGCTGTGGAGCGACGAGCCGCGTCGCGGGATCGGCGTCGAGGCGCCCGGTACGGACGAGCCAGGCCGTGAAGACCCGAACCGACGACGTCCGCCGGGCGAGCGTCGTTCGAGCCGCGCCCGCCTGCACCATCCCGGCCAGCCATGCACGCACGAGATCGAGGTCGAGATCGGCGATACGCGCGTCGGGGCGCTGAACCGCGAGGTGCTGCAGCAGGGAGCGGATGTCGGTGGAATACGCCCGGATCGTATGTTCCGAGCGGTTGCCCTCGAGTCGCAGGTGGTCGACGAAGTCGCCGAGATGTACGGCCAGGGGCGCGGGGAGACCGTCCGATCCGTCGTGTCGCATGGTCCTACCGTGCGCTGCCGGTGCCTCGAGCGCAACGAACCCCGCCGATTAAAGTGCTTTCGTGAACAAAATGATTCCGGTGCCGATGCTCTTCGCACTGGCTCTGCTGTCGGCGACAGCGCCTCTCGCCACCGACATGTACCTACCCGGACTGCCGATCATGGCGGAGAGCCTGGGCAGCACGACCGTGGGCGTCCAGCTCACCCTCACGACCTTCATGGCCGGGCTCGGGCTCGGCCAACTCCTGGTGGGCCCGCTGTCCGACAGCTGGGGCAGGCGCAAGCTGATCCTCGCCGGCACCGTCGTGCTCGCGATCAGCAGCGCGATCTGCGCGATGGCACCCACCGTGGAGGTGCTGATCGCGGCACGCCTGATCCAGGGGTTCAGCGGCGGCACCGGGATCGTTCTCGCCCGCGCGGTCATCGCCGACAAGGCGAAGGGCAACCAGGCGGCAAAGCTGTTCAGCCTCATGATGATCATCGGTGGAGTCGCGCCCGTGGCCGCGCCGCTGCTCGGCGGCGTATTGCTCGGCCCGATCGGGTGGCGTGGGATCTTCTGGGTACTCACCGGACTGGCAATCGTGATGGCGCTCGGAGCCCTCCTGTTCGTCCCCGAGACCCTGCCGCCCGAGAAGCGACACGGGGGCGGCCTGAAGATCATGGCCGGAAATTTCGGTTACGTGCTGAGCAAGCGACGGTTCGTCGGCTACGCGGCTGCGATGGCCCTGGGCTTCGGCGGCATGTTCTCGTACATCTCGGCGTCCCCCTTCGTCACGCAGGACGTTCTCGGGCTGAGTCCCGGCCAGTTCTCGATGGTGTTCGCCGTCAACTCCGTCGGACTCGTCCTGAGCAACGCGATCAATGCCCGCCTCATCGGGCGGTTCGAGGTACGAAAACTGCTGCTCGTCGGTGTGACCACCATGTTCACCGCGGGCACCCTGCTCCTGCTCGCCATGATCGTGGTCGGCTACAACGCCGCGGTGATCCTGCCGCTGCTGTTCGTCGCGGTCAGCGCCGTCGGCATGACGATGGGCAATGCCACCGCCCTCGCCCAGGCGCAGGTCCCGAAGGCGGCCGGCACCGGATCTGCCGTGATCGGCGCGTCCCAGTTCGGCCTCGCCGCGGTGGTCTCCCCGCTGGTGGGACTCGGGGGCGAAGGCACCGGCATCCCGATGGCCGTCTCCATCGTGGTCTGCTCGGGACTCGCGCTCACCGCGATCACGGTGCTCGCGCGCGAGTCCACCAGCTGACGAGGCAGCGGCACCAGCCGATCGGTGCTGCTGCCGATCAGCTGGTCTCCGCCGCCGCCAGTTCGCTCTTCCACACGCGGAAGCCCTCTTCCGTGCGCCCACGACGCCAGTACCCCGAGATCGACGCGCGCGAGGACGGCACCGCCCGCTCCTTCCGCAGGTACGGGCGAATGTGCTTCATGACCGTCTCGGCCTCCCCGTGCACGAAGACCTCCACGTCTCCGCCCGGCCACGGCATGGCCTCGACCGCCTTCACGAGCGGGGCATTGCCTTCACTCCGATCGGCCCCGGCATCTCCGGCAGCCACCCCGCGATGGAGCCAGGTGATCGTGACGCCCTCCGGTCCCGACAGGGCGAGCTCGTCGGACGGACCGGCGACCTCCACGAACACCGCGCCCCGCGCATGCCCGGGAAGTCCTTCCAGTGCCACCGCGATCGCCGGGAGCGCCGTTTCGTCCCCCGCGAGCAGGTGGAAATCCGCGGACGGATCCGGGCTGTAGCCCCCACCCGGTCCGTGCACGACGACCTGTGTGCCCGGCTGCACCGATCGTGCCCACGGCCCCGCGACCCCTTCGTCGCCGTGGACGACGAAGTCGATCCAGATCTCCCTGGCCTCCGGATCCACACGGCGCACGGTGTAGGTGCGCAGCAGCGTCTCGTCCCCCACCGGCAGTTCGAGCTTGACGTAACTGTCGGTCTCCGGACGTGCCGGGAACTCGTCGAAGCCCTGCCCGCCCAACACCACACGGACGAAGTGCTCGCCGACGACCTCGGTGCGCAGCACCGTGAGAATGGTCGAAGTGCGGGATCTGGCTGCCACGGGACCTCCTGTAAGGGTTACCTATCTCGAGCCACGCTACCCCGTGTCCGGGGACAATGGTGTGGTCACCTTCTCCGACGATCTAGGCTCGATAGCCATGAGCACCACCGCGGCGGAGATCGCCGATTGGATGACCGACATCATCGACACCGAACGACGGGTCGCCCAGACCGACATGGTCGACGCCATCGAGGCCAAGTTCGGTTCCGACTGGATCTACGTCAACGACAACGGTCACCCGTCGATCGACCGCGCCGTCCTCCGCGAGTTCCGCAAGTCCCGCCGCGAGGAAGTCAAGTGGGACCGCGAGGCCCGCGCCTGGTACGTCGAGGCGTCCTCCCCCGAGGAGGCCGCCGACTGACCGGCCGCTGCCGGAGCAACATGCCCGGCCGGTGAGACGGACCCGAGAAACGGCCATCGCGGTTCGGAGGCGACGTGGCAGAACCCGAGGACTCCCCGGAGGAACAGACCCTCCCCCTCCGTGAGCTGACGACGATCTGCCTGCTGGCCGCCGTGGCCGGAGCCCTCATCGGGTTCGTGGGCGGGGCGTTCCGCTGGTGTCTCGAACGGGCCGACGACCTGCGCCTGCACCTGCTGGACTGGTCACACGCGCTCCCCGGCCCGGACTGGCTGGTGCCCGCCGGGGTCACTGCCGTCTGCGCCGCGGTGGCGGCGGTCGTCGTCCGGCACGTCCCCCTGGTGTCGGGCAGTGGCATCCAGCACGTCGAGGCCGTCGCCCGCAAGCAGGCCGACCCTCCCCGGTTCGTGATAGTCCCGGCCACTTTCGTCGGCGGAATACTCGCCATCGGCTCGGGACTCGTGCTGGGCCGAGAAGGGCCGATCGTGCACATGGGTGCCGCGGTCGGTGCGGAGACCGGACGCCGCGCCCGCATGGGCATCGAGGACATCCGCCTGCTCCAGTCCTCGGTCGCAGGCGCAGGACTGGCCGTGGCCTTCGGAGCGCCTCTCGGCGGAGCCCTGTTCGTCCTGGAGGAAGTGACCCACACTCTCCGCCTGCGCATCGTCGTTCCCGCGCTGCTCGCGGTGGCGACCGGGGTGGGATGCTCGCGTCTGATCGTCGGCGACCTTCCCGACTTCGCTGTCGGCGACCTCCACTCGCCTTCCCTGGCCCTGCTTCCCGTCTTCGTGGTGTTCGGGCTGCTCACCGGCCTCCTGGGCGCCGCCTACAACCGGATGATCATGTCGTCGCTGCAGGTGGTGGGTGCGATCCGATCGCTCACACCGATTGCGAAGGCCGCCGTCATCGGTGGCGTCCTGGGGCTCGCGGGCAGTGTCGCACCGTGGATCGCCGGCGGTGGTGACGACCTGGTCGAGCGCGCGGTGACAGGAGGGGCCTTCGCACTTCCCGTTGTGGCGGGGTATTTCCTGGTGCGCTTCGTCGCGGGTCCGGTGTCGTACGCGGCAGGCACCCCGGGCGGACTGTTCGCGCCGATGCTCGCCCTCGGCGCGCTGTGGGGCGTGCTGTATGCCGAGATCTGCGCAGCAGTGGTGCCCGGGGTCGATTCCTCCCTCGCCGTGCCGATGGCTCTCGTGGGGATGGCGGCGCTGTTCGGTGCCTCGGTCCGGGCTCCCCTCACCGGCATCGTGCTCGTGATGGAGATGACGGCCGTCACCAGCGTCGCAGTTCCGATGCTGGCGGCGACAGCCTGCTCGGTCGTGGTGGCTCAGCGTCTCGGGAGCCGTCCGATCTACGACAGCCTGCGCATACGCATGCTCGGATCCTCCGTCTCCGGGCCCCGGCCGGAGGAGACGTGAGAGGCCGCGGCGGTCACGCACGCCGCCAGCCTTCGTCGGTGGGCAGCACGAGCCCTTCGAGCTCGAGCAGCGGCAGTGCCGCTCGCACACGGTCGACCGGCACTCCCGCAGATTCGGCCACGGCTGCCGGCTCGCACACTCCGGAAGCCGGAAGGGCTTCGTAGACCGCCGTCATGTCCCCCGAGAGTCCGTCCAGATCCCGCCGGAACAGAGCATCGCGGTCGTCCTCGCAGCCGAGCAGGGGTCCGCATTCCTCGAGCACGTCGCGTGCGGTGCCCACGAGCCGGGCCTCACCCTCCCGGATCATGCGATGACACCCCTGCGACGCGGCCGACGTCACCGGACCGGGCACGGCACCGACGGGCCGGCTCAGCCGACGCGCCCACGCTGCGGTGTTCCTGGCGCCGCTGCGCCAACCGGCCTCGACGACCACGATCCCCGCGCTGAGCGCCGCGATCACACGATTGCGGGCGAGGAATCGGTACCGGGCCGGAGTCGTTCCCGGAGGATATTCGCTGATCACGAGGCCTGTTTCGGCGATGCGCTGCAGCAACCGGGCATGTGCGGCCGGATATGCCCGATCGACCCCGCACGCGAGCACGGCGACGGTGGCGCCACCGACGCCCAGCACGGCCCGGTGAGCCGCGGCATCCACCCCGAAGGCCGCTCCCGAGATCACCGTCCACCCGTCGGAGGCGAGATCGCTCGCGATCTCGGTCGTGACGTGTTCGCCGTAACCGCTCGCGGCCCGTGTTCCCACGATCCCCACGGATCGTTCGGTGAGCTCGTCGAGGCGGCGCTCACCCCAGACCCACAAGGCGATCGGCGGGCCGTCGGTGTCGGTCGCCGTGCCGAGAGTGTCGAAGGCGAGGAGCTGCCAGGCGGGCCATTCGTCGTCGTCCGGCGTCACCAGGCGACCGCCGGCGCGCGCCACCCTCGCGAGATCGGACGCAGCGGTATCGAGGTGGGCACGCGCCGCGAGACGCGACGCGAGTTCGCCGCCGTACCTGCCCGCGCGGACGGATTCCGCCACATCGAGCACCCCGCGTTCGGCGATCGCTGCGGACAGCGACCGTGACGCGCCCTGTGCGAGCGTGGACAGATACGCCCATGCCAGGCGACGGTCGTCCGGCTCGCTCATGCGCTCTCCCTGTCCCGGAAACCGAGTGCGGTGGCGACATGCACCTCCGACGGCGAGACCGCGCCGTCGAGATCACATATCGTCCACGCGACCCGCAGTCCCCGATCCGCACCCCTGGCCGTGACCGCGCCTTTGCGCAGAGCTCGCTCGAGCGGCCGCAACGCCGCCGGCGGGAGCCGGAACTTCTGGCGCAGAGCAGGGCCGGGGACCTCCGCGTTCGTCGACCATCCGTAGGCCGCCCACCGCTCGGCGGCCGAGGCCCGTGCCGCCGCGACACGCGCACGAACGTCGCCGGTGCACTCCCCCGCGTCGCCCATCAGGGCACTGGTCGATACCGTCTGCAGCCGGACCCGCAGGTCGACGCGGTCGAGCAACGGTCCGGACAGTCTGCCGAGATAGCGTCGACGCGCCGCCGGCGCACAGATGCAGTCGGCGTCACGCGGAGGCGCGCACGGGCACGGATTCGCGGCGAGTATCAGCTGGAAACGTGCGGGATAGCGCGCCACCCCGTCACGTCGCGCGACGCGCACCTCCCCGTCCTCGAGTGGGGTACGCAGCGCTTCGAGAGTCTTCGTCGGCATCTCGGCCACTTCCTCCACCAACACCACGTCACATCTTTGACAAAACGTCAATGACCTGGGGAAACGGTGAAGTGGGTGTGGAAAACCAGTTGAGAATGCAACAAATGCTATTGTTAATATATGCATATATGCGTATATTTATACATATACAATTAAATAAGGAGAACCAAGCAGTGCCAAATCGAACTATTTACGTCCGCAAGGATGATCTCGAAGCGTTCAACGCCGTCCGTGACGACTTACCGGACATTATTTCAAGGGCAATCCGCCAAGAGGTGGAGGCTAGAAAAAATAACCTTCAGTACGACCGCGAGCTGTTTGATATAGCTGCCCAAACGGTCAAGGACGATACGCCTCAACAGATGACTTATTTTGAGTTCCTGGACATCTTCACCGACGCGTGGCTTGTAGCCGAACAGAAGACTGGCATCTACCCCGCCAAAGAGTTCCGTGTAGCAGTAGGAAATCACATGGATTCAGAAGTTGTGCGGCGTGGAGGCGAGTCATGATCCGTGAGATTAAGTTTCGAGGGCTATCAAGAGTAAGAGGCACGAGGAATAAAACGGAGATGGTCTATGGACAGCTTGATATGAAGCCTAACAAGGATGCGCGGATTATCTGGTACGGCACAGTTCGAACGGGTAGAAAGGTGCGGCGTTCTATCTTCGTCGACTACAGAACCGTCGGGCAATTTACGGGTTTATCAGATGCTCACAACAATGAGTTATACGAAGGTGACATCTGCTGGAACCCGCACGATGAGACTTGGGGTGAAGTAATTTGGGATGAGGGTGGTTGGTGCTATCAGTGGGAGAATGTTATTGAGTCCTTACACGACTGCTGCGACTTCGTTGAGGTAAGAGGCAACGTCCACGAGCATCCGGAACTTCTCAATCAAGGCTAGGCCGCGTCCTTCGACGCCTCCTGCATCCTCTTGTAGACCGAGAAGTAACCTATAGCAAATGACTGCATGTCTCGCAGTGCTTCAAGCATCGGCCGAAGATTATCAGCAGCCTTCTCCCAGTCCGGCGCTAGCTGATCGGGATCTGTTCCATTAAAACTCTTCAGCACGGCGTGCATCGTCTCATGCAGGTTGTACGCCTGTTCAAGCAAGTCTTTATCCGCCAAACGAGGCAGTGCCATCATGAACTTGATAGCTGCAACGTTGGTGTGCGATACAACACTTTTCCTGCCTTCAAAGAGTTGTGCCGTAGTTACTTCTGAGGGCTTTTTCTTGAACGTATGAATAAGGTCTTCCATTGCACCGACCTCTGACGCAACTGTAACGATCGAATGAAGTATTTCTTGTACCGCCTGATACTCTGCCTCGGTCTTAAGCCGCTCTAGTTCAGCATCCGTAGTTCTTGTCGCATGAGCCATCTGTTCCGCGTGGCGCTTCTCTGCGTTCTCAACCTCTTGGTCAGCCCGCGCTTCTGCTGCCCGCGCTTGCTTGTTCGCTCGGTGCGTCTGCCACACCGAAACGCTCGCCAGAAACGCTGCGGCAGCCGCACTAGCCCACGCCCCTAGCGCAGACCACTCTGAGCCCGTCCAACCGCTCCAGTTGCTGATGCTGGTGATCAGAGCTCTCACAAGAAAGAACAGGGAAAAGATCAACGTAGGGACCAGCAGCACCCTGCTAATCCAACTCAGTGTCTTGTATCCCCGCGACGGCCAGTTCTTGCCGTTCTCCCCTGTGCTCACCAGCGGATCTTATCCACGTGTGACATCGGGCACCCCCACCGGGATCTTGATAGCCGTAGCATCCCCGCAGTGCCGCGCCACCAAGATCGTCAGGACAAGTCGGCCACTCCCCCGGAGTTTGATCTGGCGGACTACGTGCGGCGGTCGACGGAGGCGTCGGCTGTACCTGGAAAGGTGGTTCATCCGCACACGCTCGACAGGGTAGTTCGGCTGATTAAGAGGCGGGTCTGAGCAAAGGATGAACTTTGCTCCGCGAGCTGATATACTCCGAAATCCGTTGTCCTAGGGTGTCATTCGCAAGTCTCCGACTCGTCGAGAAAGAGGATGCCGCGGTGTGCCCGGCTCACTGCTCCCGGTTTCGCCATACCGGTGCCCCCGCCGATCAGTGAACTCACCGTGGCCGTGTGGTGCGGCGCGACGAAGGGCGGCTCGGTCACGAGCGGCCGATCCGCCGACAACGCGCCCGCCACCGAATGGATCGCCGTCACCTCGAGGGCGTGCGCTTCGCTCAGTTCCGGGAGGATTCCCGGAAGGCGTTGCGCGAGCATCGTCTTCCCGACTCCCGGCGGACCGGTCAGCATGAGGTGGTGGGCACCGGCCGCGGCCACCTCGAGTGCGCGGCGCGCTTCGTGCTGGCCCACCACTTCGCTGAGATCGCTACGGACCGGGCGCGGCGGGGAGCGGTGTCCGTCCGGGCGATCCAGCGGACCGTCGCCCTGCAACCAGCGCACCAGATCTGCCAGATTGTCGGCGCCGTGGACATCGATGTCCTCCACGAGGGCCGCTTCGCTCATCGCGGCGGTCGGTACCACGACCTTCTGCCAGCCGTGGTTCTTGGCCGCGAGTACCGCCGGGAGCACTCCCCGCACCGGACGCAGCCTGCCGTCGAGGGCGAGTTCGCCGAGCAGGATCGTCTTCTCGAGCAGGTCCAGTGGCACGACGTTCGCAGCGTTGAGCACGGCACACGCCAGTCCCGCATCGTAGACACTTCCGACCTTGGGGAGCGTGGCCGGCGACAACGCCAGCACTACCTTCGAATCGGGCCATCTGGCACCGGAATTCGCCACCGCAGCCCGTACGCGGTCGCGCGATTCCTGCAAGGCGGTATCCGGCAGTCCCACCATTTTCACACCCGGAAGACCCCCGCCGATGTCCGCTTCGATCTCGACCACCTGGCCGTCTATCCCGGAGACCGCTACCGACCACGCTCGCCCGAGTGCCATCAGAGCACCTGCCTGCGGTGGGTGATCTCGGGCGCGCGACCGCGTGTGAGCAGCACGGTCACCACGTCGACGCGGATGCGCGACCAGCGCCGGGACTGCTCCGACAGCCACAATCCGGCCAGACGGCGGATACGCTCGGCTTTCAGCGGCGTCACCGCCTCGGCCGGTGTTCCGTAGCCGGTTCCGGTGCGTGTCTTGACCTCGACGAAGACGACGGCCGCGCCGTCCTGCGCGACGATATCGAGCTCGCCGTAGCGGCTGCGCCAGTTCCGCTCGAGTACCACCATTCCCGACGATTCGAGAAACTCTGCGGCGAGATCCTCTCCTCGTGCGCCGATATCCCGGTTGTGTCCCATCTGCCCCCTCATCCCCTGCATGCCCTCACCGTGCCAGCCGAAGGACCCGAGAATCGGCGCCTTCCACGCGAAACGGAGATCCTGTGGATGAAGGAGGCAGGTGTGGACAACCCGGTGCGGTATCGCGAAACGCGTTGGCGGACCCCGGGCCGGTGTTAGATTCTCATCTGAACATCTGAGCAGTAGAGCGTGCCGATCACGTGCTGGAGGCACCGTGAGACAACGACGCACCATAACCGGAACTGCAGCAGGATTCGCCGCAGCAGCGACACTCTCGGCGTGTGGAACCCCCTCGTCGGCGGTGGACACCGAGGGCGATCTCGTCCTTGCCGACGGCTACGCCCCAGGGGGCTACAACCCGATCGCCGGCTACGGTCTCGCCGGCGAATCGATCATGTACGACGGCCTGGTTCAGCTCACAGGCGGTGACGGCATGCCGGGTTTCGAGCCTGCGCTCGCCTCCGCGCTGCCGGTGCCGAACGAGGACGCCACCGCCTGGACGGCGTCGCTACGTGAGGGGGTCGCCTTCAGCGACGGTTCCGCCCTCGACGCCGAGGATGTCGTCGCCACCTACCGCGCGATTCTCGATCCGGCATCCGCCTCGGAGGTCCGATCGTCCTTCGAGATGATCGACACCGTTGCAGCAGTGGATGATTCGACAGTTCGATTCACTCTCCGCTATCCGTACGCTCCGTTCGCGACGAAGATGCTGATCGGAATCGTCCCCTCCGAGTCGGTGGCCGCAGCGCAGCCCGCCACCGAGTCGACGCTGAACACGGCGCCGGTGGGAACCGGGCCCTACGTCCTGCGCGAACTCCGCCCGGACCGAGCGGTTTTCGAGGCGAACGACAATTACTGGGCGGGCGCACCCGAACTGAAGACCGTGACCTACATCCATGTGCCCGACGACAACACGCGCGCACAGCGCACGGCGGCCGGCGAAGTGGACGGCGCGAACCTCCCGCCCCTGCTCGCACAGCGGATCGCCGGCCAGGACACCACGCTGACCGCGCACACCTCGGCCGACTGGCGCGGAGTGTCCTTGCCGACCGGCGATCCCGTCACCGGAGACAAAGCGATCCGTGTGGCACTGAACCTCGCCGCGAACCGCCCCACCATGATCGACCACGTGCTCGGTGGGCACGGGCGACCGGCGTCGACACCGATTCCCGATGTCTACGGAGCGGCATACGACCCCGACGCGACATTCCCGTACGACCCCCAGCGCGCCGAGGAACTGCTCGACGACGCGGGTTGGGAGCGAGGCGCCGACGGCATCAGGGAAAAGGACGGCAACCGAGCGGAATTCACCCTCATGTACAACTCGGAGGACACCCTCCGCCGCGACCTTGCCCAGGCATTCGCCTCGGACGCCTTGGCCGTGGGCGTCGAGATCGATCTCGAGGCACTGTCCTGGGATCGGATCGATCCTCGGATCAACACGGACGCAACTCTTCTCGGTGGCGGAAGCGAACCCTACGATCCGGACACCCAGGCGTACACCACGCTCAGTTCGCAGTACGTCGAGCCCGGAGTGGGCAGCATCTACGACAATGCGAGCGACTATTCGAATCCCGCTGTGGACGAGGCCCTCGACCGGGCCCGCCGCGAACTCGACCCGGACACCCGCAACAGCCTCTACCGCGACATGCAGGCCGCCTATGTCGCCGATCCGGGATACGTCTTCCTCGCCTTCCTCGACCACACGTACATATCCCGCGATTCGGAGTGGGCGACCTCCGAGCCGATCCTCGAACCGCATTCTCACGGGGTGACCTGGGGCCCCTGGTGGTCGCTCGACACCTGGACACGCGAGCCATGACGAATCTCGCTGTCCGGAACGAGACATCGCCCCCACGACGTGCCGGGCGTGGCGCAGCGCGGCGCCGCGCGATCGTCCGGATGGTCGGCCGTCGCCTCCTGTTCTTCGTCCCGGTGCTGGCCGTGGTATCCGCTGCAGTGTTCGCCGCGGCCGCCGCGTCGCCGTTCGACCCGCTGGTCGGCTATCTCGGCACCCGCTACGTCACCACGAGCGAAACCGACAAGGCACTCATCGCCGAGGAACTCGGTTTCGACAGGCCCTGGTACTCCGCCTACGGGGACTGGCTGAGCGCCGTCTCGTCCGGCGACCTCGGCATGTCCCGCACGTTCGACCAGCCCGTCGCGCAGGTCGTCTCCGAAAGGCTGCCGTGGACCCTGCTGCTGACGGCGGTCGGGCTCACGGCAGCGATCGTTCTGTCCCTGGCGATCGGCACGTGGTCCGGCATGCACAGGGGTGGAAGGATCGACCGGATCGTCTCGGCGATCTGCGTCGTCGTGCAGTCCCTGCCCCCTTTCGTCCTCGCCCTGGGAACGGTCGCCGTCCTGGCAGTCGCCACGGGCTGGTTCCCCGTCGCGGGCCTCACCGATGCGGGCGCCGATCCGACGGTGGGTCAGGTACTGCGGCATCTCGCACTGCCCGCGGGTGTCCTGGCCCTGTCCCAGATGCCGTGGCTTCTGCTCGCCGTCCGCGAATCCGTGTCGAGCGCCCGCGGTGAGGACTTCGTCGCCGGTGCCGTCGCGCGAGGAATCCCTCCCTCGCTCGTCACCCGCCGGCACATCCTCCCCACCTCGCTCGCCCCGTTCGTGACGATCATCGGGGTCCGGCTGCCCGAGATCCTCGTGGGGGCGGTTCTCGTGGAAGAAGTCTTCTCCTGGCCGGGGCTGGCAAGCGCGGTCGTGGAATCCGCACGAAACCTGGACATGTCGCTGCTCGCAGTACTCACCGTGGGCACCGTCCTCCTGGTGATGGCGGGCAGCCTGCTCGCCGACGTCGTGTACGCGGGCCTCGACCCACGGGTGAGCACCGATGGTTGACCGGCGATTGCTCGCCGCATCGGCGGTCCTGGCCGTCCTCGTCGTCTACGCGGTGGCAGCACCCTGGATCGCCGGGGTGGACGACCGCGTCACGGATTTCGCGGTGGCACGGTCCGCTCCGTCGCCGGCCCATCCGTTCGGTACCGACGCCTCGGGACGGGACCTGTTCGTACGCATCGCCAAGGCCATCCGGACCTCACTGCTCATCGCCGTGGCGTGCGCGGCGCTGGCGACGGTTCTGGGGGTCCTCATCGGAGCCGTCTCGGGCTTCGCCGGAGGGTGGACGGATCGCGCGATGATGCGTGTCACCGACGCCGTCAACGCGCTCCCGCATCTTCTCCTCGGCATCGTCATCGTGGCGATGTTCCGCGGCAGTGCCGTCGCGATCGTGCTGTCGATCGCCCTGACCCACTGGACCCAGGTCGCACGCATCATCCGCTCGGAGATCCTCGGTCTGCGCGCTCGCCCCTATGTGGACGCGGCGATCCTGGCGGGTGCGTCCCGCCGGCACGTGATCATCCGGCATCTCGTTCCCGCCACCGCACCTCAGGCGCTGATCGCCGTCGTGTTGCTGCTCCCCCACGCGGTGTGGCACGAGTCGACCCTGTCGTTCCTCGGCTTCGGGTTGCCGCCGCACGCCCCGAGTCTGGGCACCCTGCTCGCCGAAGCACGCAGTTCCCTTCTCCTCGGGGGCTGGTGGACCCTGGTGTTCCCCGCCGGTCTCCTCGTCGTCACGACGCTCGCGGTGGCGGCGGCGGGTTCTGTGCTGCGGGGGCGGGTCAGCCCGGTACGGACGGTGGCACGGCTGTGAACGGCCTGCAGATCGAGCACCTCACGGTCCGCATCCCGGTCTCCCCGCACGAGATCGTGCACGCCGCGACCGACGTCTCGCTGACCGTGCCGGCGGGCACCGTCACCGCGCTCGTCGGCGAGTCGGGATGCGGCAAGTCGATCCTGGCCGCGGCGGTGATGAACATGCTTCCCGCCCATGCCCGCTCGCACGGCTCCATCACCGTCACCACCGGCGGCTCCGCCGTCCGGATACTTCCTCCCCACGATCACCGGGCGAATGTTCGCGGGCGCCTGACAGCGCTCGTCCCCCAATCACCGGTCACCTCCTTGACCCCCGTCCGCACCGCGCGGTCCCAGCTCCAGGAAACCCTCGACGTGCTGCACTCTCCGAAGACCTGCGACGAACTCGCCGAACGCGTGGGTCTGAACCCCGCCGATCTCGACCGGTATCCGCACGAGCTGTCCGGGGGAATGGCGCAGCGAGTGGTGGTCGCCGCCGCTGTCGCGGCCGACCCCGTGGTCGTCGTGGCGGACGAACCCACCTCACAACTCGATCGGGCCCTCGCCGACCACATCCTGGCGGTCCTGCGCGCACTCGCCGACGAGGGCGCCGCCGTACTGCTCATCACCCACGATCTCGGTGCGCTGCTCCGCACCGGAATCGCCGACACGATCGCCGTGTCGTACGCCTCCCGGATCATGGAAGTAGGTCCTGCCGACGACGTTCTCGACGACCCCTGGCACGACTACACAGCCGATCTTCTTGCTGCACTGCCCTCTCGTGGACTGCGGTCGATGCCCGGGTCACCCCCGAGCTTGACGAACCTCCCCGACGACTGCGTGTACCACCTGCGCAAACCGTCCACCACCTTCTCCGGCGGTCCCACACATCTCGTGACGCTCGGCTCCCGGACCGTCCGCACCCGGCGGGACAGGAGAGAGCTGTGAGTCTGTGCGCCGAGAACATCACCGTCGGGTACGGGCGCGAGGCCGACATCCTGCGCGGCGTCTCCCTGACGGTCGGAGAGAAGCAGATCATCGGGCTCTCGGGGCCCTCCGGGAGCGGGAAGACCACCTTCGCGCGCATCCTCACGACGCTCGACCGCCCAAGATCGGGCACCGTGACCGTCGACGGCCACCGGGTGACCAAGACGCGTTTCGGTGCTCCCGCCGCGATACGCGGAAAAGTCGCCATGCTCTTCCAGTCGCCGCGAACAGCGACCGATCCCCGGCTCACCCTGGGCGCCGTCGTCAGCCAGCCGTGGGAGATCGCGGGGATCCCGCACACGACCGGGGAGGTGGCCGAACTCGCCGCCACGGTGGGTCTGACCCCCGACCTGCTCTCCCGGCGCCCCTACGATGTCAGCGAAGGTCAGCTGCAGCGAGCATGCCTCGCCCGCGCCCTGGCACAGCGTCCCCGCTATCTCGTCTGCGACGAGGCCACATCGATGTTCGACGCGGCGACCACAGCGGCCCTGATCGCGATGATCCGGTCCCACGTCGAGCTGCACGCGATGGGAGTGCTGTTCATCAGTCACGATCGTGAACTTCTCGACGTGTGCTGCGCGACCGTGCGCGAGCTGTCCTCGCTCTCGCCGCCGGGTGACCGGCGCCGGCCCCCGCGGTGACGCGGTTCACCCCAGCTTGTCGGGCAACCGCAGCTCGGGTTTGTCCAGCTCCTCGATGTTGACGTCCTTGAAGGTGATGACCCGGACGTGTTTGACGAAACGCGCCGGCCGGTACATATCCCACACCCAGGCGTCGGACATCCGTACTTCGAAGTACACCTCGCCGTTGGCGTTGTGCGGCAGCAGTTCGACCGCATTCGCCAGGTAGAACCGGCGTTCGGTCTCCACGACGTACGCGAACTGACCGACGATGTCCCGGTACTCCCTGTACAGCGAGAGCTCCATCTCGGTTTCGTACTTCTCGAGATCCTCGGCACTCATCGGTCTCGGTGTCCTCCCAATCTGGTGTGTCCTGCAATCATCCCGCATCGGCCTCGTCGGTGAACAATCGACGCCCTCCGTCGTCGGTGAACAATCGACGCCCTCCGTCGTCGGTGAACAATCGACGCCCTCCGTCGTCGGCGAACAATCTCCGCCGGACGCCGGGAACTCCGCACACCGAGCGCACGTTGGCCCACGAACGCCGATGATGCGGCGATGCGCCGTGCTCCGCCAGCGCCGCCATGTGCGTCGGGGTGCTGTAACCCTTGTGTACTGCGAAACCGTACTCCGGTATCTCCCGGTCGAGTTCGACCATCATGCGATCGCGTGTGACCTTCGCCAGCACACTGGCCGCGGCGATGCACGCGGCTGCGGCATCGCCCCCGATCACCGGCAGGGACGGCGCCGGCAGACCGGGCACCCGGAATCCGTCGGTGAGCACGTAGCCCGGCGGGGTCGACAATCCTGCGACAGCGCGGCGCATCCCCTCGATGTTCGCGACGTGGATGCCGATCGCGTCGACCTCCGGAGCCGGAATCACCACCACACTCCACGCCACGGCGCGTCGCACGATCACCGAATACAGTTCCTCGCGCGTGCGTTCGGTGAGCTTCTTGGAGTCGTCGAGGCGATCGAGCGAGGCGTGGGGTCTGGCCCCGAGCATGCACGCGGCGACGACGAGCGGGCCGGCGCACGCTCCCCGACCGGCTTCGTCGACACCCGCGACCGGACCGAGACCGCATCGCACGAGCGCCGATTCCATCGTCCGCAGTCCCGAGGATCGCCGGATCACAGGTCGCGGGGGCCACGCAGTCACGAGGGGAGGATCTCCGGGGAGTCGATCGTGCCCCACCGGCCGGGAGGCAGCACGATGAAGCGGGCTTTTCCGATGATGTTCTCGACCGGGATGGTGCCCTGGTTCTCGTCGCCCACGTGATAGCGGGAGTCGGCGGAGTTGCTCCGGTTGTCCCCCATGACCCAGACGTGGCCTTCGGGAACCGTGATCGGTCCGAAGCACCGTCCGGAGGGCACCTCCGTATCGCAGGTGAGGACGCCGGGCGTGAACGGATAGTCCATGGTCACGTACGGCTCGTCGAGCGGAACACCGTCGACGAGGACACGTCCCTGGTCGTCGCAGCATTCGACGGTCTGTCCGCCCACCGCGATCACGCGCTTGACGAGATCGTTCTCGTCGGGAGGGACGACCCCGACGAGCGAGCCGAGTTCCTGCAGTCCACGCAGGACGACATTGTCCGAGCGGGTCGAGGTGTACCCCTCCGACCACGAATCCGGCCCCTCGAAGACGACGACGTCGCCCGGACGGGGATCGGTGAAGAGATATCCGACCTTCTCCACGACGATACGATCGCCGGTGCAACCCGGGCAGCCGTGCAGCGTCGGCTCCATCGACTCGGACGGGATGAGATAGACGCGCGCGACGAAGGTCTGCAGCAGAAAACTCAGAGCGAGGGCGACGACGAGCAGAATCGGCAGTTCGCGCCAGAAGGACTTCTGCTTCTTCTCCTTCGCCGCCGTACCACTGATCGCGGGGTCCTCGCGCCGGTGATGTGCGCCGTCGGCCCGGTCGCTCCGAGCCTGTCCTCGACGATCACCACGGTTCGTATCCGGGTCCGTCGGTTCGTGCGGGGAATCTGCCACCTCGACAGACTAGCGTCTGCCTCGAGGCGGACTGCCGAGGACGAGCACCCACCCGCTCCGGATGCCGGGAGATCCCCACGAAAGCGACGACCCGGCCCGGACACAGGTCCGGGCCGGGTCGTACGACGCTGGGGTCAGCAGCCGAAGATCAGCGCTTCTCCTTGATCTTGGCAGCCTTGCCGCGCAGCTCACGCAGGTAGTAGAGCTTCGCGCGACGGACGTCGCCACGGGTCAGCACGTCGATCTTCGCAAGGTTGGGGCTGTGCACCGGGAAGGTACGCTCCACGCCCACGCCGAAGGAAACCTTGCGGACGGTGAAGGTCTCGCGGATGCCGCCGCCCTGACGCCGGATCACGACGCCCTTGAAGACCTGCACGCGCTCCTTGCTGCCCTCGATGACCTTGACGTGCACATCGAGAGTGTCGCCGGGACGGAAGTCCGGGATATCGTCGCGCAGCGACTTGGCGTCCAGAAAGTCCAGGGTGTTCATCGGTTGTTCATCCTCTTGTTCGCTCGAGCAGAGGAACCTGGCGGCGACCGCCGTGTGGCGGGCTCGACCGGTTCGTGCCCAGGTCAGGTAGGCGTGCCCGAACGGGGCAACCCGTCCATTGTGCCAGACGGAGCGCCGATCGAAGAAATCGGCGGCGGGGCCGGGCGCACCCGCCGGTCCAATTCGGCTTCGGCCGCGGTCCGCGAATGCTCCACGCTGCCCCGCACGGTCTCGAGATCCGGCGATCCCGCGATCAGGTCCTGCACGAAGATCTTGGCGCGGATCACCGGACGGCGCAGGCGGCGCTCCCGCGCGACAGCCCGCCTCATCCGCCGCGGCCGCTCTGCATACCGCCAGCGCGCCCAGGGCGCCCCGGGCCGGGAGAGCCTGATCGCGCCCACCCACAGCAGAGGGACGACGAACAACCCCACGAGCCCGGTCCAGATCTTGCCTTTCGCGAGGACGATGGCGGCGAGGACGAGATTCACGAGCACCGCCACGACGAGTCCTGCACGCTGCACCCGATCTCCGGCGTCGTCGAAGTTCTCCGTGTCACCGAGTTCGAAAGGGCGGAGCCCGAGCAACCACATCCCCGTCACCGCGATCGCGACGAAGACGGCGTCGACCGACACCCTCCCCTGTTCCTCCCAGTACACGTCGTTCAGATAGAAGATCAACGCGAACTCGTCGAGGGTCAGCGCGGCACCGATACCGAACAGTGTCGCCAGGACGGTGGCACCGATACGGTTCCCGTCCTCGGAGATCGCGATCAATCCCCCACCGGCGATCACCATCATGACCACGCCGAACACCACATGGTGCACGTGCTGCCCGCCGGGAGTGATGTTCCCGGGCCACCACCGGACCTGCGCACGGATCAACCGCACGCTGATCCGGATGAAAGCGAACGCGAGCACGAAGCCGATCAGGAAGAACAGCATCGGCAGGTGCCCTTGGTCGACGATCTCGCGGCGGAACCAGCTCAGCATCGCCGCATCACCCTGCCACCGTGGAGTTCATGCTCACAGCATCGCAGGCACAGGCGCGAGATCCGGTGCACTTCGCGCCGGCCGGGCCGGGGTCCCCGGCCGCGGCCGGGGACCTCCGCTAGTTGTTGCCGAACCCGGCGCGGCGCAGAGCGTCGGCCATCGATCCCGACGCGGCCGGGCCGGAACGCCGGTCGCTTCCGCGGCCCTGTTGTGCACGGTCGCCTCCGCGGCCCTGTTGGGCACGGCCGCCCTGGCCGTTCCGGTCCCGCCCGCCGGCGGCCTTGTTCCCCGGACGACGTCCGTTCCCGCGCGAAGGGCCACCGGACCTGTCGGCGTCCGCGGCGGGCAGCTCGTCGTCGAGTCGCAGCGTCAGGCCGATGCGCTGGCGGGCGACATCCACCTCGAGGACCTTCACCTTGACGACCTCACCGGAACGGACGACGTCGTGCGGGTCCTTCACGAAGCTGCGCGACATGGCGGAGACGTGCACGAGGCCGTCCTGATGCACTCCCACGTCGACGAACGCGCCGAAGGCCGCCACATTGGTCACCACGCCCTCGAGCACCATGCCCGGCTTCAGGTCCGCGACCTTCTCGACCCCCGCGGCGAAGGTCGCAGTCCGGAACTCGGGACGCGGGTCGCGGCCGGGCTTCTCGAGCTCGGAGATGATGTCCGTCACCGTCGGAACACCGAACCGGTCGTCGGCGAACTCGTCCGGTCGCAGCTTCCGCAGGGTCGCGGTGTTGCCGAGAAGGTCGCGCACACTGCTGCCGGTGCGGTCGACGATCCGGCGCACCACCGGATACGCCTCGGGGTGCACGGCGGAGGCGTCGAGCGGGTCGTCACCGTTGGGGATGCGCAGGAAGCCCGCGCACTGTTCGAACGCCTTCGGGCCCAGACGCGACACGTCCTTCAGCGCGGTGCGCGCCCGGAACGGACCGTGCTGGTCGCGGTGGGCGACGATGCTCTCTGCGAGCGAGCCGGTGATGCCGGAGACCCGGGACAGCAGCGGTACCGAGGCCGTGTTCACGTCGACACCGACGGCGTTCACCGCGTCCTCGACCACCGCGCCGAGCGAGCGCGCGAGCATCGTCTCCGAGACGTCGTGCTGGTACTGGCCGACACCGATCGACTTCGGGTCGATCTTGACGAGCTCGGCGAGGGGATCCTGTAGGCGGCGGGCGATGGAGACCGCGCCCCGGATGGACACGTCGAGGTCCGGAAGTTCCTTCGTCGCGTATTCCGACGCGGAGTAGACGGACGCGCCGGCCTCGGACACGACGATCTTCGTCAGGCCGGGAATTCGGGCCAGGGACACGAGTTCGGCAGCGAGGGCGTCGGTTTCACGCGAAGCCGTGCCGTTTCCGATCGCGATCAGCTCGACGCCGTGCCGCGCGACGAGCGCCGCGAGGACGGCGAGGGCCTCGTCCCGCTTGTTGTGCGGCTGGTGAGGGTAGATGGTGGTGTGGTCGACGACCTTGCCGGTGCCGTCGACGACCGCGACCTTCGTCCCCGTCCGGTAGCCCGGGTCGAGGCCCATCGTGGGCCGCGTTCCGGCCGGCGCCGCGAGCAGCAGATCCTTGAGGTTCGCGGCGAACACGTCGACCGCGTCCTTCTCCGCCGACTGCCGCAACCGCATCCTGATGTCGAGCGCGAGCGACATCTGCAGTTTGGTGCGCCACGCCCACCGCACGGTGTCGAGCAGCCATGTGTCCGCCGCGCGTCCCTGGTCGGCGATACCGAAGCGAGTCGCGATCCGCCCCTCGTAGTAGCTGCGCTCACCGGGGACGGGCTCGTCCGTCTCGGGGTCGAAGGACAGCGAGAGCACCTCCTCCTTCTCGCCGCGCAGGAGCGCGAGGATGCGGTGCGAGGGGAGGTCGGTGAACGGTTCCGAGAACTCGAAGTAGTCGGAGAACTTCGCGCCGTCGTTCGCCTTGCCGGCACGCACGGTGGAGGTCACCTTCCCGCGCGTCCACATGGCCTCGCGGAGCTCGCCGACGAGGTCCGCGTCCTCGGCGAACCGCTCGACGAGGATCGCCCGGGCGCCGTCGAGTTGCTCGGAGGTGAATCCTGTGGGATCCGTGGTGGGATCGCCGATCAGCGCGTCGGCGACGGGTTCGTGCCCGGCTTCCCGCGCGATCTGGGCCTTCGTGCGGCGCTTGGGCTTGAACGGGAGATAGATGTCCTCGAGGCGGGCTTTGGTCTCGGCGACCATGATCTGCCCGCGCAGTGCGTCGTCCAGCTTGCCCTGAGCCTCGATCGATTCGAGGATCGCGGCACGGCGCTCGTCGAGTTCGCGCAGATAGCGGAGGCGTTCCTCGAGGGTACGCAGTTGGGCGTCGTCGAGTCCGCCGGTCGCCTCCTTGCGGTAGCGCGCGACGAACGGCACGGTCGCGCCCCCGTCGAGCAGGGCCACCGCCGCAGCGACCTGATGTTCGCGGACGTCGAGTTCCTGGGCGATCCGCCGGTTCACGGTGTCGAGTTCGGTCGTCACGTCGAACGACCCTACAGTTGCCCTTCCACAGCTGCCCCTGTGGCCGCACGCGTCCCCCGGCGGTCCTCCCCCGTGCGCCGACGCTAGTGTCCACAGCACAATGGAACACAGGAGCCGAAGATGAAGTGCAGGCGCGGGCGCGCACGATCGGGCGCGATGATGCTGTTCGTGGCTGTTGCGCTGGTCGGATCCGGCTGCGATTCGATCCAGCCGCAGTCCGTCGCCCACGAGACGCTCGCACTCGGCTCCGCCGTGGACTCCGACCGCGACGACTCACCGGACATCCTCGTGGGGGCGGCCGGGTTCTCCGACCGCATCGATTCCGCCGTCGCACTCGCCGCCGACCGAAGAGCACGACTCACCGTCGCCGTGCTCGACCGTGAAACCGGGGCCCGGGTCCTCGGCGGCGCGGACGAGCCCTTCGAGACGGCCTCGACCGTGAAACTGTTCATCGCCGAGGAAGTGCTCCGGCAGCAGGCACTGCAGGAATCGGTCTCCGACGACGACCACGAGCTGATCCGCGCGATGCTGCGGTCCTCGGACGACAGCGCGGCGACCGTGTTGTGGGAGGCCTACGGCGGTCCCGAGATCGTCGAGGAGGTGGCGGAGCGCCACGCACTCACCGGCACCGCCGCGCCGGATCAGGAGTCGTGGTGGTGGAACACGACCACGACGGCGTCCGATCTGCTCACCTGGTACGACGATCTGCTCAGCAGCGGAGCGACCGAGCAGGCGGCCGCCCGGATCGTGGGACATCTGTCGGAGTACACCGACCGGGGTGTCGACGGCTACGACCAGCGCTTCGGGCTGCCCTCGGCGCTCGTGGACCCGGCCGATCTCGGGGTGAAGCAAGGATGGATGTGCTGCCCCGGCGAGGAGTGGCTGCACCTGTCCACCGGATTCTTCGGCGAGGACCACCGGTTCGTGGTGGTGATCGCCGCGCGGGAAGAAGTCACCTACGACGAATCGGACCCGCTGTACGGCACGGGATTCCTCCCGGACACTGCGCTCTACGACGCGACGACGGACAGTAGTGCGCAGCATGCGCGGGAGACCGTGACCATGGCCGCCGAGACGATTCTCGGCACCGATCACCAGCGCTGAGACGAGCGGACGCCCGGACCGTCAGGCGCCGGGCGGAAGCAGATCGGGGCGGCGCTCGCGCGTGCGTGCCAGCGACTGCTCGTGGCGCCACCGAGCGACCTTCGCGTGATCACCGGACAGCAGTACCGACGGCACCTCGAGCTCGCGCCAGACCGCCGGCCGCGTGTAACTCGGCCCTTCGAGGAGACCGTCGGAGAACGAATCCTCCTGATGCGACTGCTGATTGCCGAGGACTCCGGGAAGCAGCCTCACCACCGCCTCGACCATCACGAGCACGGCGACCTCACCCCCGATGAGGACGTAATCGCCGATGCTCACTTCTTCGACCCGCACCCGGCGCGCGGCATCGTCGAAAACACGCTGGTCGATACCCTCGTAGCGACCGCACGCGAAGACGATCCGTTTCTCCTGTGACCAGCGTTGCGCCGTGGCCTGATCGAATCGGCGCCCCGCGGGAGTCGGGACGACGAGCAGCACCTCCGGGTCGGCCTCGCCGTCCGGTCCTGCCAGGACGTCGTCGAGCGCCGGACCCCACACGGTGGGTTTCATGACCATGCCCGGCCCGCCGCCGTAGGGCGAGTCGTCGACGGCCTTGTGCACGTCGTGGGTCCAGTCGCGCAGGTTGTGCACTCCGACCGAGATCAATCCCTTGTCGATCGCCTTGCCGAGCAACGCGACACGCAGGGGTTCGAGATATTCGGGGAAGATGGTGACGACGTCGAGTCGCACGGACTACTGCTTCCCCTCGCTCGTCTTCTTCTTGGACGGAGGCTCACCGAAATCGGGGTCGAGCAGACCCTCGGGCGGGTCGATCTCGATGACACCCTCGCGGACGGACACCGTCGGCACGATCTCGGTGACGAACGGGACGAGCACCTCCGCACGATCCTGTCCGGTCGGCCGGATGGACAGCAGTTCACCGGCCGCGGTGTGCAGGACCTCCCGCACCGTGCCGACCTCGGTTCCCCCGTCCGGTCGTCCCGCGACGATCCGCACGGTGAGACCTTCGAGTTCGTGGTCGTAGAACTCGTCCGGGTCGTCGGACGGCGGCAGATCGGCACTGTCGACGACGAACAGCACCCCACGCAGCGCGTCGGCCGCATCGCGACCGTCGACGCCCTGCAGACGCAGCAGAAGCCGCCCGGAATGCTCCCGGGCGGCTTCCACCGTGTAGTCGTGCAGGTGCTGGTCGCGGGGCTTGCGGCCGCGCAGGACCGCGCCGACGGCGAAGCGCTCTTCGGGCTCGTCGGTGCGGACGTCGACGACCACTTCGCCTCTGATGCCGTGTGACTTGACCACACGGCCCACGACGAGCTCCACCCTCGCTCGCCTAACGGTCGGTGTCGACGACGTCGACACGGATACCCCGGCCACCGATACCGGTGACGAGGGTCCGCAGAGCGGTGGCGGTGCGTCCGCCCCGGCCGATCACCTTGCCGAGATCATCGGGGTTGACATGCACCTCGACGGTGCGTCCGCGGCGACCTGCGATCAGGTCGACACGGACGTCGTCGGGATGGGCGACGATTCCACGAACGAGATGCTCGACGGCATCGGCGACCACGGCGCTCATTACTCGGCGGCCTCGGTGGACTCGGCCTCCGCGGCCTCCTCCTTGGCAGCCTTCTTCTTCTTGGGCGTGACGGCCTCGGCGGCCGGCTCGTTCTCGGCCTGCGCGAGGGCGGCCTGGAACAGCTCGAGCTTGGAGGGCTTCGGCTCCGCCTTCTTCAGCGTGCCCTCGGCACCCGGCAGACCCTTGAACTTCTGCCAGTCGCCGGTGATCTTGAAGAGGTTGAGGACCGGCTCGGTCGGCTGCGCGCCGACACCCAGCCAGTACTGCGCACGCTCGGAGTCGATCTCGATCAGCGAAGGCTCTTCCTTCGGGTGGTACTTGCCGATGGTCTCGATGGCCCGGCCGTTACGGCGGGTGCGCGAGTCCGCGACGACGACGCGGTACTGCGGGTTGCGGATCTTGCCGAGACGGGTGAGCTTGATCTTGACAGCCACTGCTGTGTTCTCCTTCGGGGTGCGCCTGGGCGCGTGTCACGTGCAATTCGGACGACGCGCCCTTCTGGCACGCCCGGTTTTGCCTCTATCCTGTGACCGCCGCGCGGTACGTAACCGGATGCGACGACAGCGCACCATTCTGCCAGATGCGCGAGCCAGGACGAAACCGGCACCCGGTGGCTCGCGGCCGCCGGATGCCGGTCCGCGTCAGTTCTTGGGGAATTTCAGCTTCGACAGGTCGAAGCCCTCGAGACCCGGAGGAAGCTCGTCGAGCCCCTTCGGCATCTTCGACAGGTCGGGCATCCCGGCGGGCATACCTCCCGGCAGGCCGGGGAAACCGCCGGGCAGGCCGCCCCGGACCTTCGGCGGGGTGGGGCCGCGCCCACCCTTCTTCCCCTTCTTGCCCTTCTTGCGCTGGTTCTTGCGGGCTCCCGGGATACCCATCTGCCCGGCCATCGCGGTCATCATCTTCCGGGCCTCGAAGAAGCGGTCGACGAGCTGATTGACGTCGGAGACCTTCACACCGGAGCCGTTGGCGATACGCAGGCGCCGTGATCCGTTGATGATCTTCGGGTTGGCACGTTCCTCCGGTGTCATGCCCCGGATGATCGCCTGGATCCGGTCGAGCTGCTTCTCGTCGACGTTGGCCAGGGCGTCCTTCATCTGGCCGGCCCCGGGCAGCATGCCCAGGAGGTTGGCGATGGGGCCCATCTTCCGCACGGCCATCATCTGCTCGAGGAAGTCCTCGAGGGTCAGCTCGCCCGAACCGATCTTGCCGGCGGTGGCCTCGGCCTGCTGGGCGTCGAAGACCTGCTCGGCCTGCTCGATGAGGGTGAGCACGTCACCCATGCCGAGGATGCGGCTCGCCATACGTTCGGGGTGGAAGACGTCGAAGTCCTCGAGCTTCTCACCCGTGGACGCGAACATGATCGGCTGTCCGGTCAGTTCGCGGACGCTGAGCGCGGCACCACCGCGGGCGTCGCCGTCGAGCTTGGTGAGCACCACGCCGGTGAAACCCACGCCCTCGCGGAACGCTTCGGCGGTGCTCACGGCGTCCTGGCCGATCATGGCGTCGAGAACGAACAGCACCTCGTCGGGATTCACCGCGTCGCGGATGCCCGCGGCCTGCGCCATGAGTTCCTCGTCGATGCCGAGACGACCGGCGGTATCGACGATCACGACGTCGTACTGCTTGGTGCGGGCCTCGGCGATACCCTGTTCGGCCACCGCGATCGGGTCGGCGGCCGTGACACCGAGCGCGTTGTCGCCGCCACCGATGGAGGTACCGGGGTGCGGAGCGAACACCGCGACGCCGGCGCGCTCGCCCACCACTTGCAGCTGGGTGACGGCGCCGGGGCGCTGGAGGTCGCACGCCACCAGCAAGGGGGTGTGTCCCTGGCCCTTGAGCCATTTCGCGAGCTTGCCCGCGAGGGTCGTCTTACCCGCACCCTGCAGACCCGCGAGCATGACGACCGTCGGAGGCGTCTTCGCGAATCGCAGTCGCCGGGTCTCCCCACCGAGGATCCCGACGAGCTCCTCGTTGACGATCTTGACGACCTGCTGGGCCGGGTTCAGCGCACCGTGGACCTCGGCGCCCTTGGCCCGCTCCTTGATCTTCTTGATGAACTCGCGGACGACCGGCAATGCGACGTCGGCTTCGAGCAGGGCCAGCCGGATCTCGCGGCAGGTCGCGTCGATGTCGGCGTCGGACAGCCGGCCCTTGCCGCGCAGGTCCTTCAGGACCCCTGTCAACCTGTCGGAAAGGGATTCGAACACCGAATGCGCTCCTGAGCTCTGACGAAGATGCGGACAATGCTGCGAACCAGGGTAACCGCTCGTGTCGAGGCGCGACCGCGGGTGGCCCGCCCCCCGGCGACGGGTCACCCGCACGGTCACTTCGTGTCGGCAACCTCGGCCGGGCCGGGAGCGGGCAGGACCGCGAGAAGCTCCCCTTCGAGACGTTCCCGGGAGACGCGGGTGTGGGCGCCGGCAAGATCGACGCAGAACGAGTCGATCACCGTCGAACCCAGCGTGCTCACCCGCGCCCATCGCACGTCGGCTCCGACACGTTCGAAGACGTCGGCGAGTCGGCACAACAGTCCGATCCGGTCCTCCGATCGGATCTCGAGCACGACCTGACCCGGTTCGTTCGTCTCGAACCAGATGATCCGCGGCGGCGCGAGTGCCCCGCTGACGGGCACCGCTCGCGCTGTGCGTTCGGGAAGCCGGCTCTCGAGCGCGGCCCGGTCCTTCGCCTCCAGTGCCCCGAGCAGGTCGAGATCACCGGATTTCGCCCGCACGAGTTCCTGCCGTAGCAGGGCGGCTTCCGGAGGAGAACCGAACCGCGGAACCACGACGAACGTGTTGACGGTACTGCCGGCGTGGCTGGCGATCGACGCCGAGAGCACCCGCAGACCGTGCAGCGAGAGCACTCCCGCCTCGTCGGACAGCACTCCCCTCTCGTCGGGCGCGACGAAGGTCGCGGTGAAACTGCGGCCGTCCTCGCGCGCCTCGAGCGCGACGTGCAGGGCGCCCTCCTCGGCGAGGCGAACGAGCCCGGGGTCGATCGGATCCGGCGCGGGCAACTCGTCACCCGCCATCATCATCCGGCAACGACGCACGAGTTCCCGGATCAGAGCCGCCTTCCAGTCACCCCACACGCCGGGGCCCGTGGCCTGCGAGTCCGCCTCGGCGAGAGCGTGGAGCAGATCGAGCAGGACCGGATCGCCGCCGAGCGCATCGACCACCGACGCCACCGTCTCGGGATCCTCGAGATCCCGGCGGGTCGCGGTATGCGGCAGCAGCAGGTGGTGCCGCACCATTGCCGTGAGCAGGGCGAGATCCGACGGCCACAATCCCATCCGGCGCCCGATCTGCAGGGCGAGCTCGGCTCCGACCACGGAGTGGTCCCCGCCGCGGCCTTTGCCGATGTCGTGCAGCAGCGCTCCGAGCACGAGCAGGTCCGGGCGCGCGACCCGCGTGGTCAGTTCGCTCGCGTACACCGCCGTCTCGACCAGATGCCGGTCGACGGTCCAGGTGTGGACGGCGTCGCGTGGGGGGAGATCGCGTACCGCACCCCATTCGGGGAGCAGCCGTCCCCAGAGCCCGGTCCGATCCAGCGACTCGATGACGTCAACCGCCCGGCGGCCCGAGCCCAGGAGCACCAGAAAGTCGTCGAGCGCCTCGCGTGGCCAGGGCTCGCGCAGCTCGGGAGCGTGGTCGGCGAGCCGGGTGAGTGTCGCCGCCGAGACGGGCAACCCGCCCTGCGCGGCCGCAGCAGCGACCCGCGTGATCAAACCCGGGTCCCGGCGCGGATGGGCGTCGCGCGCGAGAGCCACCTCTCCCCCGTGTTCGACGACTCCCTCGTCGAGGGGACGTCGTACCGGCCCGCGACGCAATCGGGACAGGCCCTTGCGCGGTAGCGAATTCGCGGCCGTGCGCAGACCCACGTCCACGGAGTAGCTGACGGTACGGGCCGATTCGGTGAGCACCCGCGCGAGATCGAAACGGTCCCCGATCCGCAGCGCCGCGGCGATCTCGTCGGCGTCCTGGGCACGCAGCTGATCACGGGATCGGCCCGCGACGCGGTGCAGTTCGGTGCGGACATCGAGCAGTCTGCGGTGGGCGGCCGCGAGGCCGCCGCCGGGCACGTCCGGCCCCAGTCCCGGCATGCCGTCGGTGAGCTGCGCGACGGACAGGGCATTGAGCAACTGCACGTCCCGCAACCCGCCGCGACCGCTCTTGAGGTCGGGCTCGGCTCGGTGAGCGATCTGTCCGCTTCGCTCCCACCTCGCCTCGGTCATCTCGATGAGTTCGTCGAACCGGGAGCGGATCCCGGTACGCCACTGACGCCGCACACCGCCGATGAGCAGATTGCTCAGCTGGGCGTCGCCCGCGATGTGCCGGGCCTCGAGCATCCCCAGCGCAGCGGTGAGATCGGCCGAGAACACCTGGAGGGCCTGCGGAACGGTCCGGACGCTGTGGTCGAGTTTGATGTGCGCGTCCCACAGCGGATACCAGAGCTGATCGGCGACCTTCGACACCACGGCCGGGGCCATGTCGTCGTGGAGCAGGATGAGATCGAGGTCGGAGTACGGGAGCATCTCGCGGCGGCCGAGACCTCCGACGGCGACGATGGCGAAGCCACCCTCTCCCTTGATCCCGACCTCGGAACTCTTCGTCGTCAACCAGAATTCGTGCAGGTCCACGAGGGCATGGCGCAGGGCGACCGTGTCCAGCCGGCGGCTACGCGGCCCCCCGGAGAGCAGGGTGTCGCGGGCCACCGCCAGGTCGGCGGCGGCGCCCGGCGCAGGCGAGCGGCCCGAGGACCCGACCTCAGACTTTCGGTCCGAGTACACGGGAGGCCCCGATCCCGCTGCCCGGGCAGCGGAATCAGGGCCTCGAGTGCCGGACCCCTTGGGGTCAGAGTGCATCCGAACCTCGTTCTCCGGTGCGGACCCGGACCACGCCTTCCACGGGGGTCACCCACACCTTGCCGTCACCGATCTTCCCGGTGCGGGACGCCTCGACGATGGTCTCCACGACCTTGTCGACAGTGGCGTCGTCCACGACGACCTCGACGCGCACCTTCGGGACGAAATCGACGGAGTATTCCGCCCCGCGGTAAACCTCGGTGTGGCCCTTCTGCCGGCCGTAGCCCTGGACCTCGCTGACGGTCATTCCGAGCACACCCGCCTGCTCGAGACCTGCCTTGACGTCCTCGAGCGTGAACGGCTTGATGATCGCCGTGATCAGCTTCATATCCTCATCCTTCCCAGTGCCCGCTGGCCGCTGTCTTCACTGCTCACTGTCGTGGTCTTCTTATCACTTGAGAGCCGGCGCGAAGTCGTATGCGGATTCCGCATGCTCGGCTTCGTCGATACCGCGGGCCTCTTCCTCGTCGGTCACGCGCCAGCCCATCGGCTTGAGCGCGAAGGCGATCACTGCAGTGACGATGGCGGTGAACACCAGGGCGACGACTGCGATGACGATCTGAATGACGAGCTGCTTGTAGTCGCCACCGTAGAACAGTCCGGTCTCGGTGCCGAGGAAACCGATGGCGACGGTGCCCCACAGGCCCGACACGAGGTGGACACCGACGACGTCGAGCGAGTCGTCGTAACCGAACCGGTACTTCAGGCCCACCGCGAGGGCGGACAGGACACCGGCGATCACACCGAGCGCGATCGATCCGACCGGGCTCAGCGAACCGGCAGCGGGAGTGATGGCCACCAGGCCTGCGACCGCACCGGAAGCAGCACCGAGGCTGGTCGCCTTGCCGTCACGGAACCGCTCGGTGACGAGCCAGCCGAGGATGGCGGCAGCAGTGGCGGTGGTGGTGTTGACCCAGGCCAGGCCGGCGGTGCCGTCGGCGGCGAAGGCCGAGCCCGCGTTGAAGCCGAACCATCCGAACCACAGCAGGGCGGCGCCGAGCATGACGAAGGGCAGGTTGTGGGGGCGGAAGGCGGTGCGTCCGAAGCCGGCGCGCTTGCCGACGACGAGAGCCAGGACCAGGGCCGCGATACCGGCGTTGATGTGCACGACCGTGCCACCGGCGAAGTCGATCGGGTGAACCGCGGCGGTCAAGCCGCCCTCACCGTCGTCGACGGTTCCGAACAGTGCGGCCGCGATGCTGTCCTCGGAGCCCGACAGCAGTCCGCCACCCCACACCATGTGGGCGAGCGGGAAGTATGCGCAGGTCACCCAGATCGCGACGAACGCCATCCACGTACCGAACTTCACGCGCTCGGCGAGCGCACCGCTGATCAGCGCGGTGGTGATGATCGCGAAGGTCACCTGGAAGCCGATGTCGATGATCTGCGGGTAGTTGCCGAGTCCGGGGAGGAACTCGCCGTTCTCGTCGTAGATGGCACCCTGCAGGCCGAACTGTTCGAACGGGTTCGCGAAGATGCCGAGCACGTTCTGGGTCCCGTAGGACATGGACCAGCCCCACAGCACGTAGATGACACCGATGAGCGCCATCGCGCCGAAGGACATCATCATCATGTTCAGCACGGACTTGGACCGCGACATCCCACCGTAGAAGAACGCCAGGCCCGGGGTCATCAGCAGCACGAGGGACGCAGCCATCAGCATCCATGCCGCGTCGCCCGTGTTCACCACTTCCTCCACTTGCAACCTCCCTGTAGGCCGCGCCGAGCGGCGCGTTGTCGAGGGAAAGCTTGCTGCCCCGATGTTTCGGTGGAGGCGCTGCGCTGTTTCGTCGGCGTGAACGCAGGAAGCGACCTTGTTTCGTCCTTGTTTCACAGTGTTCGCAGCGGCGTCCTCACCGACGAAACCGGCCGCTGTCCGCAGGAGCGGACAGCGGCCGGAGGGCCCGGGACGGATCAGCCGAGCAGAGCGTCGACGAACGCCTCGGGTTCGAACGGGGCCAGATCGTCGGCACCCTCACCGAGGCCGACGAGCTTGACCGGGACGCCGAGCTCGTGCTGCACCTGGAAGACGATGCCGCCCTTCGCGGTGCCGTCGAGCTTGGTGAGCACCACGCCGGTGATGTCGACGACGTCGGCGAATACACGGGCCTGCATCAGACCGTTCTGTCCGATGGTCGCGTCGAGAACGAGCAGCACCTCGTCGACAGCGGCCTTCTTCTCCACGACGCGCTTGACCTTGCCGAGCTCGTCCATCAGACCGGTCTTGGTGTGCAGGCGGCCGGCGGTGTCGACGAGGACCGCGTCGACACCGTTCTCGATGCCCTTCGCCACGGCATCGAAGGCGACCGCGGCCGGGTCTGCGGCCTCCTTGCCCCGCACGACCTCGGCGCCGACCCGTTCGGCCCACGTCTGCAACTGGTCGGCGGCCGCGGCACGGAAGGTGTCGGCCGCGCCGAGCAGCACTCGCCGCCCGTCTGCGACGAGGACCCGGGCGAGCTTGCCGGTGGTGGTGGTCTTACCGGTTCCGTTGACACCGACGACGAGCAGCACCGCGGGGTGGTCCTCGTGCGGAAGTGCCCGGATGGAGCGGTCGAGTTCGGGCCGCAGCTCGTCGACGAGCACGCTGCGCAGGACGGCACGGGCATCGGCCTCACTGCGCACGTTGTGCGCGACCATCTCCTCGCGGAGGCGGTCGACGATCTTCGTCGTCGTGGCGGCGCCGAGGTCCGCGACGAGCAGGGTGTCCTCGATCTCCTCCCAGGAGTCCTCGTCGAGGTCGCCACCGCCGAGCAGACCGAGCAGGCTCTTGCCGACCGCGGACTGCGAGCGGGCCAGCCGGCCGCGCAGGCGGACGAGGCGTCCCGCGGTAGGCTCGATCTCCTCGATCGGCGGCGCCGGCGGGACGGCGGCCGGTCCGGCCGGTTCGACAGGGGCGGGCAGTACCTCCGGCTCGGCGACCGTCTTCGTCTCCGTCTCCGGCGCGGTCTCGGGTCGGGGTGCCGGCTCGGGCTCCGGAGCGACCTCGGGTTCGACCCGCTCGGGTGCCGGACGCGACGGTTCGGGGACGACCTCGGGCTCGACGGGTTCGGGTGCCGGACGCGTCGGTTCCGGCGCGACCTCCGGTTCGACCGGTTCGGGTTCTGCGGGCTTCGGCTTCGGCTCTGCCGGCTTCGGTTCCGCAGGGGCAGGCGCCGTCGGCGGGGCTTCGGTGACCTCCTCCGGCAGCGGCACGGTAGGTGGTGCGGGCGGCGCCGGTTTCGGTGCAGGTTTCGGCGCGGGCGCGGGCGCCGGCGGCGCGGCCGCCCCCTGCGAGAAGTTGAATCCGCTCTGCGCCTTGTAACCGCCGGAACGGTCCTTGGTCTCGGCGGAATCGATCTGCGGGGTCTCGGGCGCCTTCAGTGACACCTGCCGACGACGGTAGAGGGTCAGACCGACGACCAGCGCGACGAGAACGACCGCCAGCGCGGCGGCGATGACTATCCAGGCTCCGGTACTCACTCACCCATACTGTCAGGCGCGGAGCTCGTCTTCCGGTTCGGGGACCGATGTCGCGACCTCCCGGCCGCGCAGACGCTGCGAGATGACCCTGGTGATGCCGTCGCCCCGCATGCTCACGCCGTACAGCGCGTCGGCGACCTCCATCGTGGGTTTCTGATGCGTGATGACGATGAGTTGGGACTTCTCCCGGAGTTGCTCGAACAGGCCGATCAGACGCCGCAGATTGGTGTCGTCCAGCGCGGCCTCGACCTCGTCCATGACGTAGAAGGGTGACGGGCGCGCCCGGAAGATCGCGACGAGCATCGCCACCGCCGTCAGGGACTTCTCCCCGCCCGACAACAGCGACAGCCGCTTGACCTTCTTGCCGGGCGGGCGGGCCTCGACCTCGATCCCCGTCGTGAGCATGTCGCTGGGGTCGGTGAGCACGAGCCGGCCTTCACCGCCGGGGAACAGCTTCGCGAAGACCTGCTCGAACTCGCGCTCGACGTCGGCATACGCCTCCGTGAACACCTGCAGGATGCGCGCGTCGACCTCCTCGACCACGGCCAGCAGGTCCTTCCGGGCGTTCTTGACGTCCTCGAGCTGGGTGGACAGGAAGTTGTAGCGCTCTTCGAGGGCTGCGAACTCCTCAAGCGCGAGCGGGTTGACCCGCCCGAGCGTCGCGAGATCCTTCTCCGCACGCTTGGCCCGGCGCTCCTGTGTCGCCCGGTCGTAGGGCATGGGTTGCGGCGCGACGACCTGCTCGCCTCGTTCGCGGGCCTGTTCGTATTCGGCCATCTCCAACGGCGTCGGCGGCAGCGGCACGTCGGGGCCGTATTCGGCGACGAGATCGTCCGGGGCGATTCCGTGTTGTTCGAGGATGTTCTGCTCGAGCTGCTCGATACGGAGTACCGCCTGGGCGCGGGCGACCTCGTCGCGATGCACCGCGTCGGTGAGCTGATCGCGCTGCGCCGTCAGTTCACGTACGAGTTCGCGGGCCCGGTCGAGTTGTTCGGAGCATTCGGCGCGTCGGCGGTTCAGCTCGTCCCGTTGCGTGAGCGCCGCCGCCACCGCCACGTCGAGTTCGCCGGCGAGCCGTTGCCCTGCTTCGGCGACGGCCGCGGCGACGGCCGCGGCCTGTCGTCGCGCGACACGCGCGCGTTCGGCACGGGCGCGGGCCTCTCGCTCCGTCTGCGCCGCACGACGCAGCGAATCCGCTTTGCCACGAAGCGCTTCGGCGCGCTCCTCGGCCGTGCGGGCGGCAAGTCGCGCCTCGACCTCCACGGACCGCACCTCGGCGAGGGCCGCCGCGGCCATCTCCCGTTCGACCGCGGTGTGCTCGGTACCGGCTCCGTCTCCGGTCCCCGCCGAGTCGTCCTCCGCCAGGTGCAGCCGTTCCTCGAGTTCGACGAGCTTCTCGCGTGCCGCGTCGCGTTCCTTCTCCGCTTCGGCACGCTGGGCGGCGAGGCGGCCGGATTCGGCATGCGCGGTCCGTGCTGCCTGCCCGAGACGCCCGAGCTGCTCGTAGACAGCGGACATCGCGGCGTCGGATTCGTTGAGCGCGGCGAGGGTCTGTTCGACGTGTTCGGCGCGTTCGGCCTGCTCGGCGAGCGCACCCGCCAGGGCCGCGGCCAGTTCCTCCGATCGGCGCACGGCCTGCTCGAGACCGGCCCGTGAGGTGTCGATGGCCGCCTGGATCTCGAGGGTGCTCGGGGCACGATGGGAACCACCGATCAGCCAGCCGGCTCCGGCGAGATCTCCCCCGCGGGTCACGGCCCGCAGATCGGGCCGGGCGGCGCACACGTCGAGGGCGGTGAGCACGTCGTCGACCACCACCGTGCGGGCGAGCAACCCTTCGACGCCACCGCGCAGGTCGGCGGGGCACTCGACCACCGCACGCAGCCACCGCGCCCCGGCCGGCAGCTCGCCGGTGTCGCCGGGGCCGGCCGCGCCGGGAAGTACGAACGCCACCCGGCCCTGATCGGCCTCGGCGAGCGCCGCGACCGCCGAGGTCGCGGCGTCGGCCGACGCCGCTTCGAGGGCATCGGCCGCCGCGCCGAAGGCCGCGGCCACCGCGGCCTCGTATCCCGGGGACACGCGGAGCCGGTCGGCGAGCCGGCCGACGAGCCCCTCCCCGGGGCGCTTGTCGAGCAGCCATGCGGCACCGTCGGTGCGTTCGAGTCCCATCGACAGGGCCTCGATGCGCGCACCGAGCGACGCGACCTCCTTGCCCGCGGCCCGTTCGGCTTCCTGGAGCTCGGCGACCCGTTCGTCGGCGAGCCGCACTGCCTCGAGCGCACGCTCGTGCTGGGCGTCCGCGTCGACCTCGCCGGCGTCGAGGTCGTCGATCCGGGCCTGCGCGGTCTCGAACTCGGCCTGGGCTGCGACCCCGCGCAGCCTGGCCTCCTCGATGGCCACGGTCAAGCGGGCGATCTCCGCATCGATCGATTCGGCACGGGTGCGGACGGTGTCCACCTGACCTGCCAGTCGTGCCAGCCCCTCACGACGATCGGCGACGGCACGCACCGCGGCCAGGTGCGCGCGTTCGGCCGCGGTTGCGGCCTCCTCCTGGGCAGCGAGCTGTTCTCGTGCCGCCTCCAGGGCTCCGTGCGCGATCTCGACGGCCTCGATCAGTTCCGCCTCCTCGGCGGCGATCCGGTCGGCTCGTGCCTCCATCTCGTCCGGGTCCTGGCCGGAACGATCCTCCGGTTCGGCGTGCAGGTGGCGTGCGCGTTCCTGCGCGACCCGCACGGTCGCCGAGACACGTTCGGCGAGTGCGGACAGCCGGAACCAGGTCTGCGAGGCCGCTTCGGCGCCCGGGGTGAGCTGCGCGAGTGCGTGTTCGTGGCGGGCGAGTTCGGCGTTCGCGTCGTCGAATGCGGACAGCACGTGGTCGAGGCGCTCGCGGACCATCCGCTCCTGCTCGTCGTGTCCGGCGAATTCGGCCCGGCGGGTGACCAGGTCGTCGGCGGCCAGACGTAGCCGGGCGTCGCGCAGGTCCGCCTGGATGGTCTGGGCGCGTCGCGCGACCTCGGCTTGACGCCCGAGCGGTTTGAGCTGACGGCGCAGTTCCGCGGTGAGGTCGTTCAGACGGGCGAGATTGGCCTGCATCGAGTCGAGTTTCCGCAGCGCCTTCTCCTTGCGCTTGCGGTGCTTGAGCACACCCGCGGCCTCCTCGACGAAGGCGCGCCGGTCTTCCGGCCGCGATTCGAGAATCGCGGCCAGGCGTCCCTGCCCGACGATGACGTGCATCTCGCGGCCGATGCCGGAGTCCGACAGCAACTCCTGCACATCCATGAGACGGCACGCGCTGCCGTTGATCTCGTACTCGCCCGCCCCGTCGCGGAACATACGGCGGGTGACCGAGACCTCCGAGTACTCGATGGGCAGTGCGCCGTCGGAGTTGTCGATCGTGAGAGTCACCTCGGCACGACCGAGGGGCGGACGACCTGCGGTTCCGGCGAAGATGACGTCCTGCATCTTTCCGCCTCGCAGGGCTTTGGCGCCCTGCTCCCCCATCACCCAGGTGAGCGCGTCGACGACATTCGACTTGCCCGAGCCGTTGGGCCCGACCACACAGGTGATGCCGGGTTCGAAGCGGAGAGTCGTGGACGAGGCGAAGGACTTGAAACCCTTCAGCGTCAGACTCTTGAGATACACGGGGAACGACCTTACCGACGACTCAGCGCTCGACGAACCCGGTCAGGTCACCGCGAGCCTCGTCCCAGGATTCGACGACCAGACTCACCTCTCCCGGTGTGCCGTCCGAGCGCAACCACCCCAGGAGTTGTTCGAGCGCGGCTCGCGGACCTTCCGCGACGACGAGCACCCGGCCGTCCGGCTGGTTCGTCGCATGGCCCACGAGGCCCAGTTCCAGAGCACGGGCACGGGTGAACCAGCGGAAACCGACACCCTGGACGCGGCCGTGCACCCATGCCGTGAGCCGTTCGGGGTCCGCCGGGCCGGTCATGACTTCAGTCTTCCGCAGTGATGGTCAGGGACACCTCGGCACCGGCCTTCACCGTGCGCCCGACGGTGCACACCTTGTCGACGGACCGCTCGACGAGGGCGATCAACCGCAGCCGGGCGTCGGCGTCGAGTTCGGACAGATCGAGGATCAGCTCCTCCTCGAGGTGCGGGTAGACCTCGTTCTCCCGGTCGGCGGCACCGGAGACACGAATCGTGGCGTCGTAGTCGTCGCCGAGGCGCCGCGAGAGCGGGAAGTCCGAGCTCATCCCGGAGCAGGCGGCCAGCGCGATCTTGAGCAGCTCACCGGGGGTGAAGACACCCTCGACGTTCTCGGAGCCGATGAGCACCTCGGCACCGCGGGAGCTGCGACCGGTGTAGCGGCGGGTCCCGGTGCGCTCGACCCACAGTTCGGTGGCGGGACGGTCGGTTGTCTGGTCAGCCATGGGAGAAATCCTGCCATGCGCTGCCGACGGAGATGTCGGGCAGGCGGTCACGAAGCCCTGGTCCGCGGCCGGGGCTGGCATTTCGGGCAGCTGTACGACGAGCGGTTCATGAACTTCTCCCGGCGGATGGGAGCGCCGCATCGTCGGCATCCCTCGTTCTCGCGCCCGTAGACGTTCAACGAGCGCTCGAAGTAGCCGGACTCGCCGTTGACGTTGACGTAGAGGGCGTCGAAGGACGTGCCGCCCTGGCCGAGAGCCTGCACCATGACCTCGGCTGCTGCGTCGAGCACGGCCCGGAGTGTGGGACGGGACAGCGCGTCGGTCGGCCGATTACCGTGAATCCTTGCGCGCCACAACGCTTCGTCGGCATAGATGTTGCCGATGCCCGACACGACCGTCTGGTCCAGCAGAGCGCGCTTGATCTCCGTGTGTTTGCTGCGCAGCACGGCCACGACGGCATCCGGGTCGAATCGGGGATCCATCGGATCCCGGGCGATGTGCGCGACGGGCAGCGGCAGCCGATCGCCGTCCACTTCCATCAGTGGGGCGAGGGCCCATCCACCGAAGGTGCGCTGGTCGACGAAGCGCAGATCGGCACCGTTGTCGAGGACGGCGCGGATACGCAGATGCTTCTCGTCCGGGACGGTCGGGGGCTGAACGAGCATCTGCCCGCTCATTCCCAGGTGCACCACGAGGGCGAGATCGGCGGGCTCGAGCACGAGCCACAGGTACTTGCCCCGGCGTTCGGCGGAGGCGACCTTCTGCCCGGTCAAGTGCAGGGCGAGGTCGCGCGGGCCTGGTTCGTGCCGGCGGACGGCACGCGGATGGAGCACCTGGACCGAGTTCACGGTCGCGCCGACCACATGCGCGTCGAGCCCGCGACGGACCACCTCGACTTCGGGAAGTTCCGGCACGTGCGGTCAGTTGCTCCCGGACGAGGTTTCCGTGTCGGTGGTGCTCCCCGCGTCACCCGCGGACAGCGCGTTCCACGCGGTGGCCGCGGCCTTCTGCTCGGCTTCCTTCTTGGTCCGCCCGACACCGGTCCCGTAGGGATTGCCGCCGATGAGCGCGGTCGCCGTGAATTCCTTGTCGTGATCCGGGCCCGTGGCGGAGATCTCGTAGGCCGGAACCCCGAGACCGCGTTCGGCGGTCAGCTCCTGAAGACTCGTCTTCCAGTCCAGGCCCGCGCCGAGGCGAGGCCCCCTCTCGAGCAGGGCGGCGAACAGACGCAGAACCACCTCGCGCGCCACGTCGATGCCGTGCTGCAGATGCACCGCTCCGAGGAGCGATTCCATGCCGTCGGCGAGGATGCTGGCCTTGTCACGTCCGCCGGTGAGCTCTTCGCCCTTACCGAGCAGCAGGTGCGCTCCCAGGCCACCGTCGCCGAGGCCGCGCGCGACTTCCGCGAGCGCGTGCATGTTGACGACACTCGCGCGGATCTTGGCCAGTTCCCCTTCCGACTTGTCGGGATGGGAGAGATAGAGCTTCTCGGTGACCGCGAGCCCGAGGACCGCGTCGCCGAGGAATTCGAGACGTTCGTTGGTAGGCAACCCGCCGTTCTCGTAGGCATACGAGCGGTGGGTGAGCGCCAAGGACAGAAGTTCGGCGTCCAGAGGCACGCCGAGGGCGGCGAGGAGAGACTCGTGGCTCTCTTCGCCGCCCTCGGTAGCTGTTTCTGAGGACTTGCTCGTCACGTGAAATACCGTTTAGACGGGCGCGGTCACCTGACGGCCGTTGTAGGTGCCGCAGGACGGGCACGCCACGTGGGGCAGCTTCTTCTCTCCGCAACCCCGGTTCGGGCAGGTGACGAGCGTCGGCGCAGTGGTGTTCCACTGGCTGCGCCGCGACCGGGTGTTGGAACGCGACATTCTGCGCTTGGGGACGGCCACGTCTACTTCTCCTCGTTGTTCATGCTGTCGTTTTGACTGCTGGGTTCTTCGGAGCCTGCGCCGAACTTGGCTGCCAACCCAGCCCAGCGAGGATCCATTGTCTCATGACTGTGCCCGGATTCCGCAATCGCCAGGCGAATGCCGCATTCGGGACACAATCCCGCGCAGTCGTCGCTACACAACGGCTGCAGCGGAAGTTCCAGGCCCACCGCGTTCACGAGCACCGGTTCGAGATCGATGAGATCGTCCTCGATACGGTAGGCCTCGTCGTCCTCGGTGGTCTGATCCGTGACGCTGTTCGGATAGGCGAACAGCTCGGTGAGATACACGTCCACCGGCAAGGTGAACGACTCGAGGCACCGCGAGCACTCACCGACGGCCTCGGCACGAACTGTACCGGTGACCAGGACACCCTCGGACACCGACTCCATCCGGAGGTCGAGGTCGATCTCCGAGCCCTCCTCGATCGCGATCAGATCGAGACCGATACGCGACGGCGACGCCACGGTCCGCTCGACCGTGCGCATCGACCCCGGCCGCCGGCCCAAGGAGAGCGTGTCGAGCACCAGACCGGTTTCTCGTCCGGGACGAGACGCGCTGGAACTGCGGGTGGACACGGGAACTCACCTACTTCGAACGACGTCGGACACGACGCATGGTCGTGATTGGGCAACCGCTCCATAATACGCGATGCGTGATGGCAGCGGAAATCCCGGAACGGCACTTCCTGTGGAATCAGCGGCGGCGAGCGGCGCGGTGCTCCGCTTCGGCGAAGTCGGGGGCACCGGACAGGCGCAATTGCTGCCGGCCTCGGCCGACCGAGCGGAGCGTGGTGCCCAGCAGTTCCTCGAATTCCGCGAGTTTGCCGTCGATGTACTCGTCGCACTCGGTGCGCAGGCGGTCCGACTCGGCATGCGCGGAATCGATCACCCGCGCCGACTCGGCGTGCGCGGACTGCACCACCTCGGTCTGCGAGACCAGCCGTGCCTTCTCCGCCTCGCCCTCGGCGACGGAGCGCTCGTACGACGCCTGGCCGGACTCGATCAGACGATCGGCTTCGATCCGGGCGCGTCCGGTCACGCTCTCGTACTGCTTGTTCCCCTCGGCAACGAGATCGTCGGCCTCGGCCTGGGCGTCGCGCACGAGCTCGTCGGCGTGAGCCCGTGCTTCGCCGACCATCCGGTCCGCCTGCGCCTTCGCGTCCGCGAGCATCCGATCGGCATCCGCGCGCGCGTCCTCAAGCAGGGTGCGGGCTTCTTCGTCGGCGTCGCCGACGGTCTTGTCCGCCTGTGCCCGCGCGTCCGCGATGAGCTTGTCGCGGTGATCGAGGACGTCCTGTGCGTCGTCGAGTTCGGGCGGTAGCGCGTCGCGTACGTCGTCGAGCAGTTCGAGGACGTCGCCACGCGGAACCACGCAGCTCGCCGTCATCGGAACACTACGTGCCTCTTCGACGATTGCGACCAGCTCGTCGAGTGCCTCGAATACCCGGTACACGCCCAACCCCAATCACTCGCTCGGCGCGCTCGGTGCGATCGCGCCGGCATCCAGTCTGCCGCAGCGTGGCGTGCGGTTGCGTGCCCTGCGCACGGTGTGTCGGGATTCGTGAGCCCCCCGCGACCGCACGAGGGCGGCTGCAGGTGGGCCGGCGGCTACTTCGCGGCGGCCCGCTCGGCCAGACGCGCGAGCAAGCGGTCGTGCACAGCCGCCGGGAGCATGTCGGAGACGTCGCCGCCGTAGGCCGCGACCTCCTTGACGAGCGAACTCGACAGATAGCTGTAGACCGGGTTGGTGGCCACGAACAGCGTGTCGACGCCGGTGAGCTTGTGATTCATCTGCGCCATCTGCAGCTCGTAGTCGAAGTCGTTGGCACCGCGCAGACCCTTCACGATCGCGGAGATGCCCCGCTGACGTGCGTAGTCGACGAGAAGGCCCTGCCATGCGTCCACCGTGACGTTCGGCAGATGGGCGGTGGCCTCGGTGAGCATCTCGAGCCGTTCGTCGATCGTGAACATCCCCTGCTTGTTGGGATTGATCGTGACGGTGACGACTACTTCGTCGAACTGGGCCGAGACCCGGCCGATGACGTCGAGGTGCCCGTTGGTCACCGGGTCGAAGGATCCTGGACAGACCGCACGGCTCATGACCCAGCACCGTAGCAGGTGGCGATCTCCACTCTGGTCTCGCCGTATCTGCGTGCCCGTCCGACCTCGAATGCCTGCGGCCACACCGTCTCCGGGGACCTCGAGGAGCGTTCGACCACGACGATCGAGCCCTCTGCGACCCAGCCGCCGGACACCAGCGCGTCGAGCACACCGGTGACGGCGCTCTCGGTCACCGCATAGGGCGGATCGGCCAGCACGAGATCGTAGACGCGGTCGGGAGTGCCTCCGAGCACCGCGGCGACCGGCGCGGCACGCAACACCGCACCCGGCAGCCCGACCGTCGCGATGTTGTCACGGATCACCCCTGCGGCCTTTGCGTCCGACTCGACGAGCATCGCGTGTTCCGCACCCCGCGACAGTGCCTCGAGGCCGAGCGCCCCCGACCCCGCATAGAGGTCGAGGACGGCGGCACCGTCGAGGTCCATCCGTGCTTCGAGCGAACTGAACAGGGCTTCGCGCACCCGTTCGGATGTGGGACGGGTTCCGCGGGGCGGCACCTTCAGGCGCCGCCCCCCGGCCCGCCCGGCGACGATCCGGGTCACTCGGCGCTGTCCCCCGTGGAGACCTCGACGAGCAGGTCTCCGCCTTCGACCTGCTGCACCGGACCGATCGCGACACGGGTGATGCGTCCGCCGCGCGGCGCGGTGATCGCCGCCTCCATCTTCATCGCCTCGATCGTCGCGACGGTGTCGCCCGCCGAGACGGTGTCACCCTCCGACACGACCAGCGTGACCATGCCGGCGAACGGTGCGGCGACGTGACCGGGATGGTTGCGGTCGGCCTTCTCCGCAGCCGGGATCTCCGCTGCGACGGAGCGGTCGCGCACCGACACCGGGCGCAGTTGCCCGTTGAGGATGCACATGACGGTACGGAAACCCTTCTCGTCCGGATCGGAGATCGCTTCGAGTCCGATGAGCAGTTCGACGCCCTTGTCCAGACGCACCCGGTGTTCGTCACCGTGCCGCAGCCCGTAGAAGAACTGGTTGGCCGACAGTTCGGTGGTGTCGCCGTAGGTCTCGCGGTGCTGCTCGAACTCCTTCGCGGGACCCGGGAACAGCAGCCGGTTGAGCATCCGGCGCCGCTCCTCGGACGAGCCGCCGAGTGCCTTCTCCTCCTCCGGCGCGAGCGGGGTGACCGGCTTCGGCTCGGCGCGGCCCGCCAGGGCCTTGCTCCGGAACGGCTCGGGCCAGCCTCCGGCCGGCGTGCCGAGATCTCCGCGGAGGAAGCCGATCACCGAATCGGGGATGTCGAACTTGCCGGGATCTGCCGCGAAGTCGTCGACGGAGACACCGGCCCCGACGAGGTGCAGCGCGAGGTCACCGACCACCTTGCTCGAGGGGGTGACCTTGATCAGGCGGCCCAGGAGCCGGTCTGCGCCGGCATAGGCGGCCTCGACCTCCTCGAACCGGTCGCCCAATCCGAGTGCGATGGCCTGCTGACGCAGATTCGACAGCTGACCGCCGGGGATCTCGTGGGTGTACACGCGCCCGGTGGGTGCCGGCAGACCGGACTCGAACGGCTTGTAGACCTTGCGCAGCGCCTCCCAGTAGGGCTCGAGGTCGCACACGGCCTGCAGATCGAGGCCGGTGTCGAACTCGCTGTTCGCCGCCGCGGCGACGATCGCCGACAGCGCCGGCTGGCTCGTGGTGCCCGCGAGGGCCGCGGCCGCGCCGTCGACCGCGTCGGCGCCGGCGTGCCATGCGGCGAGATAGGTGGCGAGCTGCCCGCCCGGCGTGTCGTGGGTGTGCACGTGCACCGGCAGATCGAAGTTGCTGCGCAGCGCGGACACGAGCGTCGCGGCGGCCGGGGCGCGCAGCAGACCGGCCATGTCCTTGATGGCGAGGACGTGCGCACCGGCCTCGACGATCTCCTCCGCCAGGCGCAGGTAGTAGTCGAGCGTGTAGATCGTCTCGTTCGGATTCGACAGGTCGCCGGTGTAGGAGAGGGCGACCTCGGCGAGGGTGGTGCCGGTCTCGCGCACCGCGTCGATCGCCGGACGCATCTGGTCGACGTTGTTGAGCGCGTCGAAGATGCGGAAGATGTCGATGCCGGTGTCGGCGGCCTCCTGCACGAAGGCACGGGTCACGGCCTCCGGGTAGGGGGTGTAGCCGACGGTGTTGCGTCCGCGCAGCAGCATCTGCAGGTTGATGTTGGGGATCGCCTCGCGCAGCGCCGCGAGCCGCTCCCACGGATCCTCGTGCAGGAAGCGCAGCGCGACATCGTAGGTCGCGCCGCCCCACGCCTCGATCGAGAGCAGTTGCGGCGTCATGCGGGCCACGTGGCCGGCGACCGTCAGCAGATCCTTGCTGCGCACGCGGGTGGCGAGCAGCGACTGGTGGGCATCACGGAAGGTCGTGTCGGTGACCCCGATCGCCTTCTGTTCGCGCAGGGCCCGGGCGAATCCCTCGGGTCCGAGTTCGAGCAGACGCTGACGCGAACCGGCGGGCGGTTCGGTGCTCAGGTCGATCGCGGGCAGCTTGTCGTGCGGGTAGACCGTGGTGGGGCGCTCCCCGTGCGGCTTGTTGACCGTCACGTCCGCGAGATACCGCAGGATCTTGGTGCCGCGGTCGGCGGAGGAACGCATCGTCAGCAGGTGTGGCCGCGCCTCGATGAAGGAGGTGTTCACCGTGCCGGCGCGGAAGTCGTCGTCGTCGAGCACCGCCTGCAGGAACGGGATGTTGGTGGCGACGCCGCGGATACGGAACTCGGCGACCGCGCGGCGGGCACGTGCGACCGCCGTCTCGAAGGTGCGGCCGCGGCACGTGAGCTTGACCAGCATCGAGTCGAAGTGCGCGGAGATCTCGGCACCGACCGAGGTGCCGCCGTCGAGACGGATTCCGGCACCGCCCGGGGTGCGGTAGCCGGTGATGCGGCCGGTGTCCGGACGGAACCCGTTGGCCGGGTCCTCGGTGGTGATGCGGCACTGCAGCGCCGCACCGCGGATGGTGATGTTCTCCTGGGACAGACCGAGTTCGTCGAGCGACTCCCCGGCGGCGATGCGCAGTTGCGACTGCACGAGGTCGACGTCGGTGATCTCCTCGGTCACGGTGTGTTCGACCTGGATCCGCGGATTCATCTCGATGAAGACGTGGTTGCCGCGTTCGTCGACGAGGAACTCGACCGTTCCGGCGCACTGATAGCCGATCTCCTTCGCGAAGGCGACGGCGTCGGCGCAGATGCGATCGCGCAGCTCGGGGTCGAGGTTCGGCGCGGGCGCGAGCTCGATGACCTTCTGGTGCCGGCGCTGCACCGAGCAGTCGCGCTCGTAGAGATGGATGACGTTGCCGTGCTTGTCGGCGAGGATCTGGACCTCGATGTGGCGGGGGTTGACCACGGCCTGCTCGAGGAAGACGGTGGGATCACCGAAGGCCGCGTCGGCCTCACGGGAGGCCGCTTCGATCGCCTCACGGAGCTGATCGGGTGCGGCGACCCGGCGCATGCCGCGTCCGCCGCCACCGGCGACCGCCTTGACGAACACGGGAAAGGTCATCGACTCGGCTGCCGCGAGGAGTTCGTCGACATCGGCGGACGGCTGCGAGGACGCCAGCACAGGCAGTCCGGCCGCCTTCGCCGCGGCGATCGCGCGGGCCTTGTTCCCGGTCAGTTCGAGGATCTCCGCGGACGGACCGACGAAAGTGATTCCCGCTTCCGCGCACGCGGCAGCCAGATCCGGATTCTCCGAGAGGAATCCGTATCCCGGATAGATCGCGTCGGCACCGGCCGCCACTGCGGCCTCGACGAGCTTCTCCACCGACAGATAGGCGCGGACGGGATGCCCTTCCTCACCGATCTGGTACGCCTCGTCGGCCTTCAGCCGGTGCAGGGAGTTGCGGTCTTCGTACGGGAACACCGCGATCGTCCCGGCTCCCAGTTCGTAGGCGGCACGGAATGCGCGGATCGCGATCTCGCCACGATTGGCGACAAGCACTTTCGAGAACATTGGTCGACGGTACCGCGAGGTAACATTCGAAACTTCGCGCGCGTTCCACATCGTGGGACGCGGCGTCCGGATGCCTCAACTGGAACGATGCAGTGCCGCTCCCCCGTAACACCCTGTCCACATACCGGGCATCCCGGCGAAACCTCACACGGGATTCCCGGCAGTGGTGTGCAGAACGTAACTCAGGACTTGTCGAGATACGCGACGCGCTCGGCGTCGAGCGCGGCCCGCACCATGCTCGCGAGCCCCGGATGATGTTCGAGGCCGGGATCCTTCTCCGTCACCGTCCTGGAGAAGTCCCGCGCCGCCTCGATGACGTCGCCGTCGTCCACGAGGGAGAGCAACCGCAGTGTCGACACCGTGCCGGACTGTGCGACACCGAGGACGTCGCCCTCCCGGCGCAGTTGCAGGTCGAGCTGCGCGAGCTCGAACCCGTCGGTGGTGCCGGCGACGGCTTCGAGCCGCATCATCGTCGGCGTCCCGGGCTTCGCGTCGGTCACGAGCAGGCACAGACCCTGATGTCCACCGCGACCGACACGCCCTCGCAGCTGGTGGAGCTGGCTGACACCGAACCGGTCGGCGTCGACGATGACCATGACGGTCGCGTTCGGCACATCGACGCCGACCTCGACCACGGTCGTGCACACCAGGACGTCGATCTCCGCAGCATTGAAGGCCTGCATCACGGCGTCCTTCTCGTCGGCGGGCAACCGGCCGTGCAGCAATCCCACGCGCAGGTCGCCGAGCGGACCGGAGGTCAGGAAGTCGTACTGCTCGAGCACCGAGGTGGTCTCCGGCGGGGCCTGTTTCCCCTTTCCCGTTCCTGCCGGTTCGGGCGCGTTCGGGTCGAGGGCGGCGTCGTCGTCGGCGTCACCGTCGCCGATGCGCGAGCACACCACATAGGCCTGGCGTCCCTCGGCCACCTCTTCGCGGATCCGTTCCCACGCCCGGTCGACCCACGTGGGGTGCACCTTCGCCGGCACCACCCGGCTGACGATCGGCGACCGGCCACGCGGAAGTTCGCGCAGCGTGGAGACCTCGAGGTCTCCGAGCACCGTCATCGCGATGGTGCGCGGGATCGGCGTGGCGGTCATCACCAGCACGTGCGGCGACGCCCCGTCGCGCCCCCGCGACCTCAGCGCGTCGCGCTGTTCGACGCCGAACCGGTGCTGTTCGTCGATCACGACCAGGCCCAGATCGAAGAACTGCACCGTGTCCTCGATCAAAGCGTGAGTACCGATCACGATCCCGGCATCGCCCGTCACCGCCTCGTTGAGTGCCTGCCGCTTGCGGGCGACCCCCATCGAGCCGGTCAGCAGCGTCACGCGGGTCGCGAGTTCGTGGGCGCCGAGCTCCCCGGCCGCGGCCAGATCGCCGAGCATCTTCGTCAACGAGCGGGCGTGCTGTGCCGCGAGGACTTCGGTGGGCGCGAGCAGAGCGCACTGGCGCCCGGAGTCGATGACCTGCAGCATCGCGCGCAAGGCCACGATCGTCTTGCCCGAGCCGACCTCGCCCTGCAACAGCCGGTTCATCGGATGTTCGCGGGCCAGGTCCGCCGAGATCTCGTCGGCCACGGCGAGCTGCCCGGCCGTCAGGTCGAAGGGCAGCCGGCGATCGAACTCGTCGGCGATCCCGCCGTCGCGGTGCGGACAGGCCGGCGCCGAACGCGTCTCGGTATCGTGCCGGCGACCGGCGAGCACGAGCTGTACCGCGGCCGCCTCGTCGAAGCGCAGACGATCGCGTGCCCGGTCGATCTCCTGCTTGCTCTCGGGCAGGTGGATGGCCCGCAGGGCCTCGTCGAGTCCTACGAAACCGTGCTCCTCGCGCACCCATTCCGGCAGCGGATCCTCGACACGGTCGAGCTGGTCGAGGACCTGCCGCACGCACCGCATGACTGTCCACGACTCCACCTCGCGGGTGGCGCGGTACATGGGGATCAGAGCACGGTCGAACACCGACATGTCCACCCCCGAACCGTCCTGGGCCGTCCGGGCGAGCCCGGCGAGGGCGCCGGCCCCCCGCACCCGGGCAGGGGTCGCCGAGACCAGATCCTCCGCATCGCGGGGCTCGGGCAGCACGAGATAGCTCGGATGGGTCAGGCTCCACTTGTCGCGGAAGTACTTCACGGTGCCCGAGAACATCGCCCGTACGCCCGGCTTGATGTTGTGCTTGACCCGGTGCGGATTGAAGAACGTCACATCGATGCTGTGCCGGTCGGAGCGCAACCGGACCGCGAGGCGTTTCCCGGCGCGGGATTTCATCGGCACCTCCTGTGCCGATTCGACCCGCGCGATGATCGTGATGTGCTGGCCCTCCTCGGGTCGGCTCTCACCGAGTTCGGCACCCTGGGTGGCGTAACGATGCGGATAGTGCCGCAGCAGATCCTCGACGGTGACCATGCCGAACGCGTCGTGCACGGCGTCCGCCGTCCTGCGGCCGAGGACATGATCGAGCCGGTCCGCGAGTGTCGCCACTGCCGTCCCTTCCGCTTCTCGTGCGGTGGCCCTCGCGGCGCACCGGCTACTCGACGCCGAGCTGCAGCAGGTCGCTGCGCTGACCTCCCTGGTAGACCACCACGTCGATCTCCGGGTGGACACGATCGAGGTGCTCGGCCAGTTGCTCGACGAGGCCGACGGGGGCGTCCGCGCCGACCAGCATCGTCACGAGCTCACCGCCCGCGGCAAGAATCCTGTCCAGCAGCGACGCTCCCGCCGTCACCAGATCATGCTCGATCACTACGACATCATGTCCGGCGAGTCCAAGACTGTCGCCGGGTTCGCAGGTTCCGACCCAGGTCAGGGCCCGCTCGGTGGCGTATCTCAGCGATCCCCAGCGCACGCACGCCGCCGCCTCCGACATCGCGAAGGCGTCGTCCACGGTGGCCCGCATCGGGTCGTGCACGGCCAGCGACGCGAGTCCCTGCACCACCGAGGACGACGGCAGGAACATCACGTCCCGGTCCTCGCGTCGCGCCCGGGCACCGACCGCGACGACGTCCTGCGCGGAGAGCACTCCGTTCGGCAGCACGAGGACGTCCCGGCTCGGCAGCGCCCGGATCGCCGCGAGCACCTCGTCGGGAGCGGACATCTCCTCCGCTCTCAGCACCGTCGCCCCTTCCGCCTCGAAGAGTGCCGCAGCACCGTCACCGCCGACCACCGCGAGGACGGCCCGCGGCTGCGTGTCCACTACGTCACCGGCCGCGCCGCGGGGTGAGGCGGGAACGTCGGCGCACCCGCGGCGAACGGATTCGAGCGCGAAACACGTGATGTCGATGCGGCTCAGAGCACCCGCCTGCAGACCGGTTTCCACCGCTGCTCCGGGATCGCAGCAGTGCACGTGCACGGACCAGCATCCGGGCTCCCCGGCGACGATGGCGACGGAATCCCCGAGCGCGTCGAGGTCCGAACGCAACGCGTCGATGCGCGCCGTGTCGGAGTGCTCGACGAGGTACATCACCTCGTATTCCTGATGGTCGCGGTCGTGGTGGTCCTCGACGATCTCCGGCTCCACGACCGGCCGCGAGGAGCCGGCGAGCACCATCCGCCGGTCGGGACGCCGACCTGTGGTGACCTCGACCAGACAGTCCAGCAGCACGAGCAGACCGAGCCCCCCGGCATCGACCACCCCGGCCGCGGCCAGGACGTCGAGCTGGGTGGTGGTGCGCTGCAGTGCGTCGGCCGCGGCGTCCGCACTCGCGACGACGACGTCGCACACGGTGGCGTCGACCTCCAGCGCGGCCTGCGCTGCCCCCTCCGCGGCGGCTTCGAGAACGCTGACGATGGTGCCCTTCGCCGGCGCGCTCAGCGCTCCGGTCACGAGGGAGGCGGCGTTCGCGAGGGCGGAGGCGAGATCCCGGGCACCGACCGTGGTCAGGCCCGCGACCCCGTCGGCCACCCCGCGCAGGGCCTGCGCCAGGATGACCCCGGAGTTGCCGCGCGCCCCGGCGAACGCACCACGGGCCAGTCCTTCGGCGACGTCCGAGGCAGTGAGCGCACCGTCCACCGGTCCACCGATCCGCGCCGCGGCGGCCTGCAAGGTGATCAGCAGGTTGTTGCCGGTGTCCCCGTCGGGGACGGGGAAGACGTTGAGCGAATTGATCTCCGCCCGTCGCTGTTCGAGAGCTTCGACGCCGATGTCGACCCACCGGCGCAATGCCCGGCCGTCGACCGTGTCCTGGGCATCGAGCAACGATTCCACCCCCTTCCCTTCCTCGTCGCCGGCAACCTCGCGACTGCCGAGCCGACCCGGCCCGCCCGCCGGACGATCCGGTGTGCGACCCTGCCGGACAGGGTAGCCGCGGGCCGCTTCACCGTCCGGTTTGGCCATCTGCCCTCGAGTTCGCTAAGCTTGCCGGGTTGCCTCGCACGGGTGGCTCGTTCCCCGTGTTCGCAGGGTGAAACAACACAGACAGAAGATCTATCCACTAGACACAAGGAGTTCGCGACATGGCTGCCGTCTGCGACGTATGCGCCAAGGGCCCCGGCTTCGGGAAGTCGGTCTCGCACTCGCACCGGCGTACCAACCGTCGCTGGAACCCGAACATCCAGAGCGTGCGCGCTCAGGTTGCCCCGGGCAACACCCGCAAGATGAACGTGTGCACCTCCTGCCTCAAGGCGGGCAAGGTCGTTCGCGGCTGATTCCGGTCGAGCTGTTTCGAAGGCCCCCTGCGCGGACTGCGCAGGGGGCCTTCGTCGTTCGATCCGCGCCGCCGGTTATCGTGCCGTGGTGACCGAGAATCGAGTTTCCTTCCCCGCCGACGGCTCGCTGCACTCGCTCGTGAGTGTCGAGGACCGTGTCCTGCGGATCGCCGTCGCCACGTCCGAGCACGGCACGTCCCTGTCCCCCGCCGGAATGGAGCAGGGCATCGCAGCCCTGCGCGCAGCAGGCCCGGAGATCGGTGCAGTCCTGCTCGTGGGTGAGGGCGCGAACTTCTGCGCGGGCGGGAACGTTCTCGGCTTCGCGGCCGCGGAGGACCGCGGCGCCCACCTGCTCGAGATCGCGAACCTGTTCCACGACTTCGTCCGTGAACTCGAGCGGATCGCGGTGCCCGTCGTGGCCGCCGTCCACGGCTGGGCCGCGGGTGCCGGCATGAGCCTGGCGCTACTGGCGGACATCGCCCTCGCGGGTCCGGGTACGAAGATGCGCGCGGCGTATCCGTCGATCGGCTTCTCCCCCGACGGCGGGATGTCCTGGACGCTGCCGCGGATCGTCGGCCCCTCCCGCGCACGCGAGATCATCATGACCGACACGGTGATCGGCGCGGACGAGGCCGTGCGGCTGGGTCTGCTGAGCCGGCTCGTCGCCGACGGGGAGATCCAGAGCGAGGCGCTGCGCCTGGCCCGGACCCTCGCCCATGGGCCCACACAGTCCTATGCCGCGATCCGCACGCTCGTCGCGGGGTCCGCGGGTCGTTCGCTGTCCGAGCACCTCGACGTGGAAGCGGCCGCGATCTCCGCAGCTGCCACGACACCTACGGGAATCGAAGGGGTCGACGCCTTCGTCGCCAAGCGGCGCCCCGACTGGGACGCAGTCCGCTCCTGAGGACATGCATCGGGGCCGGACCGGTGGTCAGGGCAGTCGCCAGTCCACCGGTTCGCCGCCCTGTTCGACGAGCAGGGCGTTCGCGCGGCTGAACGGACGCGACCCGAAGAACCCGCGCGAGGCCGACAACGGCGAGGGATGCGCCGACTTGACGGTGGGAACGTCCCCGAGCATGGGTTCGAGGGTGGCCGCGTCGCGACCCCACAGGATCGCGACGAGCGGGGTGCCGCGCGCGACCAGCGCGCGGATCGCTTGCTCGGTGACGGCTTCCCATCCCTTGCCTCGGTGCGACGCGGGCTGGCCGGGCGCTACGGTCAGCACCCTGTTGAGCAGCAGGACGCCGTGCTCCGTCCACGGCGACAGGTCACCGTCGGACGGTTGCGGCAATCCCAGATCGTCTGTGTACTCGCGGTAGATGTTGGCCAGGCTGCGCGGAATCGGCCGGACGTCCGGCGCCACCGAGAAGCTCAGACCCACCGCGTGGCCGGGTGTCGGATAGGGGTCCTGCCCGACGATGAGCACCCGCACCGCGTCGAAGGGCTGCGTGAAGGCGCGCAGCACGTTCGGCCCGGAGGGCAGGTAGCTGCGTCCGGCGGCGAGTTCCTCGCGGAGGAAGCGTCCCATCGCGGTGATGTCCGCGGCCACGGGCTCGAGCGCTCGCGCCCAGCCCGGATCGACCAGTTCCTCCAGCGGCCGGCCGGTCCGGGGTTCGTCCGCGTCCCCGGCCGCAGTTCGTGTGTCGAGGGTGTCGGCCACTGGTACTCCTAATCGATGCGGCGGAGAGCGGTCCGGTAGTAGGCGGCGTTGGCCGCATACATCTCGGCGTTCGCGTCGAAGTTGTCCTCGGGGACCTCGTAGCCCTCCCGCACCTTCGCCGGGACACCCATCGCCATGCGGCGGGCCGGCAGTTCGAACCGCGGAGGGATCAGCGCACCGGCGGCGACCTGGGCGCCGGCACCGATGACGGAACCGTTGAGGACGAGGGAGCCCGATCCGATCAGGGCACCGTCGCCGATCGTGGCGCCCTCGATGTGCGCGTTGTGACCGACGACGCACCGGGCCCCGATGAGGGTGGCCTCGATCGCGGTGCAGTGGATGATCGTGCCGTCCTGGATGTTGGTCTTCTCCCCCACGGTGATCGTCCCGTAGTCCCCCCGCAGCACCGCGGACGGCCACACGGAGGCGCCGGCACCGAGGGTGACATTGCCGATCACGACCGCGTCGGGATGAACCCAGGCGTCGGGATGGATATCGGGGACACGCTCGCCGAGTGCGTAGACAGCCATGGCTCCAGAACCTATCTCGAGCGACTCCGCCGGCGCGCGGTGCCCGGCGAGAAGCTCTCCCAACCTCCCGGGCCGGTCCGCTGCTCTCCGTCGAGGCTCACCCCGCCGCCGTGGTCTGGATCTCCGCCGCTGCCCTGGGCCACCCTCCCGATCGGCCGCCACCCTTCCGGGAGCGGGATGTCGGCGGGAAAGCACGCGGCGAGTGCGTGATCCTCCCCGCCGGTGAGGACCCATTCCCAAGGGTCGGCGGTCAGTGCCGCGGCGGCATCCCGGAGCCGCGGACCGGGAGCGAGGGCACCGGAGTCCAGGTCCACGGACACGCCCGACGCGGCGCAGATGTGCCCGAGGTCGGCAACGAGCCCGTCGGAGATGTCGGTGCATGCGTGCGCTCCCGCTACGGCCGCGGCGGGACCTGCGCTGTAGGGCGGGACCGGCACCAGGTGCGACTCGATCAGTTCGGGAAAATCCCGGTTTCCGGCGAGCAACAGGGCCAGACCGGCGGCCGAACGACCCGTCGTCCCGGCGAGCGCGACGATGTCTCCGGGACGGGCGCCGGAGCGGAGCAGCGGGGCTCGTCCCTCGAGTTCGCCGAGCACGGTGACCGAGACGATCACCTGCCCTGCCTGCACGAGATCTCCCCCGACGACTCCCGCTCCGATCTCTTCCGCGGCCTCCCCGATCCCGGCGGAGATCTCGTCGAGGACGGCGACAGGGGTGCCGGGCGGGCATCCGAGACCCACGACGAAGGCGGTGGGCCGTGCCCCGACGGCAGCGACATCCGCCCCGTTCTGGCCGACGGCCTTGCGGCCGACCTGCCGCGGGGTCGACCAGTCGAGACGGAAATGACGTCCTTCGACGAGCATGTCGGTCGACACCGCGATACGCCCGTCGGTCGCGGCGACGACCGCGGCGTCGTGCCCGGGACCCACCAGCGTGGTGCCGGGTTGTCGCCGCCCTTTCACCGCCCGCTCGATGACGGGGAACTCCCCGATATCGGAAACGGTGGGTCCGGTCGGGTTCGTCACGGTGACGGTCGCCTCTTTCTGGGTCGGCGGCGGGAGAGAGCCGGCGAGCGCCCTGCTACGTTCGATCCACGCTACCGCCCCTGACCCCGAGCCCGGACGCTGGACACCATGAACGAGACCTCTGCTTCCGACCACGAACCCTCCGAGCACGATCCTGCCGACGAGGCGCCCGGTGACGGTCGCCGATCCGAGAAGACCCGGCGCAGTCCCGCGCTGATCGCGACGGCGATCGCGCTGCCTGTCGCGCTGCTGGTGGGCGTCGTCGTGGCGGCCGTAGTGGTGTCGCGGACGCCGGTGAACACCCCTGTCGGCCTCGGCCCGGTCCCGGCGCCCGAGGCCGAATCCGAGTCCTGCGCACAGCTGATCGAGGCACTGCCCGAGAAGGTCGGCGACTACGCGCGCGCCGAACTGGCCGATCCCGCGCCGGTGGGAGCTGCGGCATGGCAGTCGCCCGACGGCGAGGAGGTCGTCCTGCGGTGCGGTCTCGACCGGCCCGCCGAGTTCGACCAGGCCGCTGCCCTGCAGGTGATCGACGGCGTGCAGTGGTTCGAGGTGTCCGGAGCCGAGGAGGGCATCCCCGCGAGCACGTGGTTCGTCGTCGATCGTCCGGTCTACGTCGCGCTGACCGTCCCCGACGGATCCGGACCGACCCCGTTGCAGGACATCACGGCCGTGATCTCCTCGACCCTCCCGCAACAGGAGATCGATCCGGCACCTGTTCGCTGAATCGGCGAGACGAGTCGGCCCCGGTACCGCTGAGGTGGTGCCGGGGCCGACTCGTGAGGGGCGTGTGGATCAGGACGCGTGCATGGTGCCCGTGCGCTGGTAGCGGTCGTGGAACGAGAACGCCTCCCCGAGCAGGTGCGGGGTCTGCCCGGCTCCCGGCGCAGCCTCGGCTCGTTCGATGTAGTCGAGCAGTTCCGCGCGGTAGTCCGGATGCGCGCAGCGTTCCACCACGAGCCGGGAGCGGCGACGCGGCGACAGGCCGCGCAGGTCGGCGAGCCCCTGCTCGGTCACGAGGACCTGCACGTCGTGTTCCGTGTGGTCGACGTGCGGCACCATCGGAACGATCGACGAGATCGAGCCGTCGCGGGCGGTGGACGGGCTCAGGAACATCGACAGGTAGCCGTTGCGGGCGAAGTCCCCCGAACCACCGATGCCGTTCATGATGCGGGTGCCCATGACGTGCGTGGAGTTGACGTTGCCGTAGATGTCCGCCTCGAGCATGCCGTTCATGGCGATGACGCCGAGCCGGCGCACGATCTCGGGATGGTTGCTGATCTCCTGCGGCCGCAACAGGATGTGCCGGCGGTAGAAGTCGATGTTCTCGACGAAGTCGTTCAGTCCTGCCTCGGACAGGGCCAGCGCGGTCGCCGAGGCGAATCGGACGGTGCCGTTCTTGACGAGTTCGAGCATGCCGTCCTGGATGACCTCGGAGTAGCAGGTCAGGCCACGATACGGTCCGCGGTCGAGGCCCGCGAGCACCGCGTTGGCGACGTTGCCGATGCCCGATTGCAGCGGGAGCAGCGTGTCTGCGGGCAGGCGGCCGGCGGCGACCTCGTGGGCGAAGAAGTCGAGGACGTGATCGGCGATGGCGCTGCTGGTGGCATCGGGAGCGGTGAGCCCGGTGGCGCTGTCGGGCCGGTCGGTCTCGACGACAGCGACGACGCGTTCCGGGTCGATCCGGAAATAGGGACGTCCGATGCGGTCCTCGACGTCGACGAGGTCGATCGGTCGGCGGTGCGGCGGCAGCGCGGTGCCGTAGTAGACATCGTGGACGCCGTCCATCTCGGCGGGAATCCACGAGTTGACCTCGAGGATGACCTTCTCGGCGACGTCGAGCCAGGTCTTGTTGTTGCCGATGGACGTGGCGGGCACGAGTTCACCCGTCTCGGTGATACCGGAGATCTCCACGACCGCGACGTCAACGCGCCCGTAGTAGCCCTCCCAGACCTGCTGGGCGACGTGCGACAGGTGGATGTCGACGTAGTCCATGCGGCCTTCGTTGATCCGCCCGCGTGCGGTGGGTTCCGCCTGGTAGGGCATACGCAGCGCGATCCCGTCGACCTCGGCGAGCATGCGTTCGGTGTCCGCGGCGACCGACGCGCCGGTGAGGAGGTTGATCCGGAAGTCGCCGCCGGTCGCGCGCGTGCGCCGGATGTGTTCGGCGAGGGCCGGGGTCACGGCCTTCGGGGTGCCTGCGCTGGCGAATCCGCTGATGGCCACGGTGTCGCCGGGGCGGATCCACTGCACGGCCTTCTGCGCCGACACGATCTTGCTGCGGTATGCCTCATGACGTACCCGCGCCTCGGCCGGGGTCACGACGACCGACTCCACAGGCTGCGCCGCGGGGGATGAAGGGGCTGCGTACATGACGACGACCATAACGTCGGAGGAGATCCGCTCGTCACACTCGGGCCGGGTCGGCGATCGCCGTCACGAAGGGGGACACAGAGTGTCACGGATCGCACTCCAAGATCATTGTGGTCGGAAGTCGTTGTTTCACAACATTTTACACCACGATTTTCATTACCTTTCGTGGCACTGGGTGCCATGAAAGGTGACGGGAGGAAGCCTGCCCCTCGCTTCCCGGTATCCCCGTTCGCCGCCCCGTCGGTACCGCTCACCGCGGCCACCGGACCGCTCGCCGAACCCGGAACAGGAGGCGGTCGGGCACGATGAGCCCATGACCGACTCCAGCGACCTCTTGCGCGACGACGCCGAACACCTTCTCCGCGAACTCGCCGGCCCCGGTGCCCGCTTACGCGACGACCAGTGGGCCGCCATCGAAGCGCTCGTCGTCCACCGTCGCCGGGCACTCGTCGTCCAGCGCACCGGCTGGGGGAAATCCGCCGTCTACTTCATCTCCGCCAAATTGCTGCGCGGTCAGGGCCGGGGCCCGACGGTGATCGTGTCCCCTCTGCTCGCCCTGATGCGCAACCAGGTCGCGGCCGCCGAACGCGCCGGGGTGCACGCTGCGACCATCAACTCCGGCAACGTCACGGAATGGGAGGACATCCACCGGCGGATCGCCGCCGGCGAGATCGACGTGCTTCTCGTCAGCCCCGAACGCCTCAACAATCCCGACTTCCGCGACCAGGTGCTGCCCTCCCTCGCACGCGACGCCGGGCTGGTGGTCGTCGACGAGGCGCACTGCGTCTCGGACTGGGGTCACGACTTCCGGCCGGATTACCGGCGCATCCGCACGCTCGTGTCCGAACTCGGCGAGGACGTGCCGGTGCTGGCGACGACCGCCACCGCCAACGACCGGGTGGTGGCCGATATCGCCGCTCAGCTCGGGGTCGGCGGGAACGGGGATTCCTCCTCCGAGGGCACCCTGGTGCTGCGCGGAGGTCTCGACCGTCCCTCGCTCCACCTGTCCGTCGTGCGGATCGACGAGCCCGCGCGGCGCGCGGCGTGGCTCGCCCGGCATCTCGAGGAGCTGCCGGGCTCGGGCATCGTGTACGCGCTGACGGTCTCGGCGGCGCGCGATCTCGCCGCTCTGCTGTCCGACCGTGGCTACGCGGTGGCGGCCTACACGGGGCAGACCGAACCGGCCGAACGCGAACAGCTCGAAGCCGACCTCCTCGACAACAAGGTCAAGGCTCTCGTCGCCACCTCGGCGCTGGGCATGGGTTTCGACAAGCCCGACCTGGGCTTCGTCGTCCACCTCGGCGCACCCTCGTCCCCGATCTCCTACTACCAGCAGGTCGGCAGGGCGGGCCGCTCGACCGAACGCGCCGAAGTGGTTCTGCTCCCCGGCCCGGAGGACCGCCGGATCTGGGAATGGTTCGCCTCGGTCGCCTTCCCCGAGGAATCGCTTGTGCGCCGCGTGATCGCTGCGCTCGACACCGAACGGCCGGTGTCGACTCCGGCACTCGAACCTCAGGTCGACCTCAACCGCTCCCGCCTCGAGATGGTGCTCAAGGTGCTCGACGTGGACGGCGCCGTGAAGAGGGTGAAGGGCGGCTGGATCGCCACCGGCCGGCCGTGGACGTACGACGAGGAGCGCTACGGCCGGCTCGAGGAGGCCCGAGCCGCCGAGCAGGAGGCGATGCTCGAATACGAGCGCACCACCGAATGCCGCATGGTGTTCCTGCGCCGCCAGCTCGACGACCCGGAATTGGACGCTCGGGGGCCCGGCTGCGGCCGCTGTGACAACTGCACCGGCTCCCGGTGGCCGACGACGGTCGGCGACGAGGACGTCGCCCGGACCCGCGCCCGCCTCGAACGCCCCGGCATCGATCTGCCGCCACGCCGTCAGTGGCCCACCGGGATGCCCACCCTCGGAGTCCGGCTGTCGGGCCGCATCACGGACGGACCTCGCCCCGGTCGCGTGCTGGGCAGACTGTCGGATCTGGGGTGGGGCCCGCGGTTGCGGGAACTGCTCGACGGGCCGGACGGCGAGGCACCGAAAGCGGTGGTCGACGCGGCGATCGCGGTCCTGGCTGCCTGGGACTGGGACGAACGGCCGACCTCGGTCATGGCGCTGGATTCGGCTTCGCACCCCGTCCTCGTGTCGTCACTCGCGTCCCGATTGGCGCAAATCGGTCGTCTACGAGATCTAGGTGTACTTCGGCGACGAACGGGGAATACAGACCCGACGGCCGCGAACTCGGCATACCGGGTCGCCGCACTCGTCGATGCGTGGGAAGAGCCCGACCTGCACGGGCTCCGTGGTCCGATCCTCCTCGTCGACGCGGTGACCGACACCGGCTGGACGCTCACGATGGCGGCGAGAACCCTCGTCGCCGCGGGAGCCGACGCGGTGCTGCCGTTCGCCCTCGCGAGCCCGAAGTAATCGCTATGAGGAGGCGCGACGCTACATGTTTGTGACCGGCATCACAACATGCACTCGACCTGCACGGACCGCAGGGTTCCGATCCCGATTCCGGCCAATGGGGTGATCTCGACACCGGAAGTTGTTAGGTTGAAAGGACATATGAGGCCCGTCAAGGAAAGCAGTACCCCATCCCCCGACTCGGCTGATGTGAGGACCGCGGTCATCTCGCAGGAGGTGGCCGCCATTGCCGAGTCCGGTAACGAACCGGCTGTGATCGAATTTCGCCCTCCGCGTATCGACGACGGAAAGCGGATCTGGCAGATCGCACGCGATTCGCAGGTTCTCGACGTCAATTCCGGTTATGCATATGTGTTGTGGTGTCGCGATTTCGCCGACACATCGGTCGTCGCAACGGACGACGCCGATCGTCCCGTAGGGTTCGTCACCGGCTACCGCCGTCCCGATGCCCCTGCGACGCTGTTCGTCTGGCAGGTGGCCGTCGACGCTGATCAGCGTGGCCGCGGAGTAGCCGGCCGGATGCTCGACGCGCTGCTCGATCGCCTCGCACCACTCGGCGTGACCCGTCTCGAAACGACGGTGAGTCCCGACAACGAGGCATCGATCGCCATGTTCACCGCGCTCGCGCGCCGCCGCGGAACACATATCACCCGCACCGAGCTGTTCGCGCCCGACGATTTCCCTGATTCGCATCTGGCCGAGGATCTCTACACCATCGGTGAATGATCGCTGCGCCCGTGCGCGCAAAATCGCATAATTTTCGAAACATCGCAGGAGGACCACGAAAAATGACCATCCTGGAGCACAAGCCCGAAACCGCCCAGAAGTCCGATACAGCGATTTTCTCGCATTTGGAATCCGAGGTGCGCAGTTACAGCCGCGGATGGCCCACGGTATTCGAGAAAGCGTCGGGATCCTGGCTGCGCAGCGAAGACGGGAAGGACTATCTCGACTTCTTCGCCGGCGCCGGAGCCCTGAACTACGGGCACAACAACCCGGTCCTCAAGTCCGCCCTCGTCGACTACATCATGGGCGACGGCATCACCCACGGCCTCGACATGCACACCGTCGCCAAGCGCAAGCTGCTCGAGACCTTCGAGTCACACGTGCTCGCCCCTCGCGGCCTGGACTACAAGGTCCAGTTCCCCGGCCCGACGGGCACGAACGCGGTCGAGGCGGCACTCAAGCTCGCCCGCAAGGTCACCGGCCGCGAATCGATCATCAACTTCACCAATGCTTTCCACGGCATGACCCTGGGCGCGCTGTCGGTGACGGGCAACTCGATGAAGCGCGCGGGTGCGGGTATCCCCCTCGTCCACGCCACCCCGATGCCGTTCGACAACTACTTCAACGGCGTCACGGAGGACTTCCAGTGGTTCTCCCGCGTCCTCGACGACGCGGGCAGCGGCCTCAACCGTCCCGCCGCGGTCATCGTCGAGACGGTGCAGGGCGAGGGCGGCGTGAACGTCGCTCGGCCGGAATGGCTTCGGGCACTGGCGGATCTGTGCCGCGAGCGCGACATCCTGCTCATCGTCGACGATGTGCAGATGGGCTGCGGCCGCACGGGACCGTTCTTCTCGTTCGAGATCGCCGGCATCACTCCCGACATCGTGACCCTGTCGAAGTCGATCGGTGGCTACGGCATGCCTCTCGCCCTCACCCTCTTCAAGCGCGAACTCGACGTGTGGGGACCGGGCGAGCACAACGGCACCTTCCGCGGCAACAACCCGGCATTCGTCACCGCCACCGCTGCGCTCGAGCACTACTGGGCCGACGACAAGCTCCAGCGTGACACCCTCCGCAAGGGCGAACGCATCCGTCAGACCTTCATGAACCTGTCGGACATGTTCGACGGTGTCTCCACCCGTGGTCGCGGCCTGGTGCAGGGTCTGGTCTTCGAGAACCCGGACGACGCCCAGAAGGTGTGCTCGCTGGCCTTCGGAGAGGGTCTGCTCGCGGAGACCTCGGGCCCGTCGGACGAGGTCGTCAAGCTGCTCCCGCCGCTGACCATCACCGACGACGAACTGGAATTCGGGCTCAACATCCTCGCGGAAGCGACCGCCAAGGTCCGTTCCTGAGCGGTGACCGTCCCCGCATCCCGAACCGAACTGCAGAAGAAGGACTTCCGACAACCATGATCGTTCGCACAACAGAAGAGATCACCGGAACCGAGCGCGACGTCGTCTCGGAGGACGGCCAGTGGCGCAGCAAGCGCATCGTGCTCGCCGGGGACAAGGTGGGCTTCTCGTTCCACGAGACGACCATCGAGCCCGGAACCGTCAACGAGTTCCACTACGCGAACCACGTGGAGGCGGTGTGGCTGGTCGAGGGCACGGGAAAGCTGCAGGATCTCGACAACGACGTGGAGTACGACCTCGCTCCCGGCTCGATGTACCTGCTCGACGGCCACGAGCGTCACCGCGTCCTTCCCGAGACGCGGATGCGCATGCTGTGCGTGTTCAATCCGCCGGTCACCGGCCGTGAGGTGCACGACGAGAACGGTGTCTACCCCCTCATCGAGGAACCTGCCTGATCCGGGCGTGGACACAGGTCGTGCGATTCCGGCGCGGGAACTTCCGGACTGACGCACGATGAACGATGTGACGATACGGGGCGGACGATGGGAGTCTGGAATATGACCTCCGAGCGTGCGCCCCGTATCGCTGTCGGCCCCGATCGCGATCCGCGTTTCGAGCGGGCGGTCGTGGCAGGCGGCGGGCTGCCGTGCGGGCTCGAGGAGACACCGGACGCACTCGTCTGGACGGCCGGCGTCGAATCCTTTCCCGACTTCCTTCCCGTCTCCGTGCGATGGGTACAGCTGCCCTCCGCCGGAGTCGAGTACTGGTTGTCCCAGGGCATCGTCAAGGCCCATCCCCACGTCACCTGGACCTCCGCGGCGGGCGCCTATTCGGCGGCCGTCGCCGAACACGCGCTCATGCTCCTCCTCGCCGGGGTGCGGGCGCTGCCCGCCCATCTGTCCGCCACCTCGTGGACACCCGAATCGCTTGCTCCTGCCATCGGCACACTCCGGGGCGCCACCGTCGGGATCGTCGGAGCGGGCGGTGTCGGACGGGCACTCATCCCGATGCTGGCCGCCTTGGGTGCCCACGCACTCGCGGTCACCCGCACCGGGCGTCCGGTTCCAGGCGCCGTCGAAACGTTCCCGGTCGAACGGATCGACGAGATCTGGTCCCTGGCCGATCATTTCGTGATCTCTGCAACCGCCACACGCGATGTCGAACGACTCGTCGGCGCCGGGGAACTCGCAGCGATGAAACCCACCGCGTGGATGATCAACGTCGCCCGTGGAGATCTCGTCGATACCGACGCGCTCGTAGCCGCACTGCGGTCCGGTGCCATCGCCGGCGCCGGTCTCGACGTCACCGACCCCCAGCCCCTTCCGGACGGGCATCCGCTGTGGTCACTGCCCAATGCGATGATCACTCCGCACGATTCGAACCCTCCCCCGCTCCGGGTCCCGGCCTATCTCGAGCATGTCACCGAGAACGTCACCCGGTTCGCGTCGGGCCTCGTACCGACGGCCGTGATCGATCCGAGTGCCGGTTACTAGGCGCCGCATTCACTCGCGTCGCTCGTCCTCCTTCTCCTCGCGCGCCGCCCATTCGAGCAGGGGGTCCAGCTCGAAGGCCGTCTCGTCGATCCCGGCATGCAGGTCGCCGAGCATCCGGAACCGTTCCGGCACGGTCCTGATCGTGAAATCCCTCGGGTCGAGGTCGTCCATCTCGTCCCACCGCACCGGGGCCGACACGGTCGCGGTGGGTACCCCGCGCACCGAGTAGGCGCCGGCGATGGTGTGATCCCGCGAGTTCTGGTTGTAGTCGACGAAGACCGCCGACGGGTCGCGCTCCTTGCGCCACCACGCCGTCGTCACCTCCCCCGGCGCACGTCGTTCCACCTCTCGGGCGAATGCCCATGCGGCCCTCCGGACGTCGTCGAAACCCCACCGCGGTTCGATCCGGACGTAGATGTGCACACCGTTCCCTCCCGAGGTCTTCGGCCAGCCCACGGCACCGAGTTCGTCGAGCACCTCGTGGGCGACCTTCGCCACGCGCCGCACCCGATCGAATCCGCAGTCCGGCATGGGGTCGAGATCGATACGCCATTCGTCCGGACGCTCCACGTCCGCGCGCCGCGAGTTCCAGGGGTGGAACTCGACAGTGGACATCTGCACCGCCCACACCACATCGGCGAGGTGCGTGACGCACAGTTCGTCGGCATCGCGGTCGTATCGCGGAAAGTGCACCCGCACGGTCTCGATCCACTGCGGAGCCCCCCCGCGGAAGACGCTTCTGATGCACCTTCGCACCCGAGAGACCGTCGGGGAAACGGTGCAGCATGCAGGGTCGTTCACGCAGTGACCGCACGATCCCCTCCCCCACCCCGAGGTAGTAGTTCGCGAGATCGAGCTTGGTCGCACCGATCTCGGGGAAGTACACGCGGTCGGGGTGCGAGATACGTACAACCCGGCCGTGCACGTCGAGTTCGACCGCATCCGAATCCGTGCCCATGCACACCACCTTCCCGGTCCGTCGGTCCGGTCCCATCGTCGCGCGTCGACGCCCTTTCCGTTCGGATTCCCCGATCGGACTGCATCAACCGGCGGTATGACGTCGGTCGTCCGCGCTAACGTCGACGGCGATGCTGCTGCACTCGGTTGTCGACACCTCCACTGCCGTCGCCGCCACCCGGTCACGACGAGCCAAGATCGATCTGTTGCGGGAACTGCTCGGCAGAGCGGAGTCCCACGAGGTCGAAACGGTGGTGTCGTGGTTGTCCGGAGAGATGACACAGGGGCGCCTCGGCGTCGGGTACCGCACCCTCGCCGCTCTGTCCCCGGCGCCCGCCGACGCGCCGGCACTGTCCGTCGACGACGTGTCGGCGACCCTCGACCGCCTCGCCGCCGTCTCCGGGCCCGGGTCGACGGGTCTTCGCCAGAGCCTGCTCACCGAACTGTTCACGCGCGCCACCGTGGACGAGCAGCGTTTCCTCGTCGCCCTCCTCAGTGGTGAGCTGCGGCAGGGAGCTCTCGAAGGGGTGATGACCGAGGCGGTCGCGGCGGCGGCGGACCTACCGGTCGAACCGGTCCGCCGCGCGGTGATGCTCTCGGGCCGGCTCGCACAGGCGGCGGCCGCGGCCTTCTCCGGCGGGGTCGCCGCACTCTCCGAGTTCGGTCTCGAGATCGGGCGGCCGATACGGCCGATGCTCGCCTCCCCCGCGGAGTCGCTCGGGACCGCACTCACGGAGTTCGACGGTGGGGTGAGCGTGGAATACAAGCTCGACGGTGCGCGCATCCAGGTGCACCGCCGCGACGACGACGTCCGGGTGTTCACCCGTACGCTCCGTGACGTCACCGCCTCGGTCCCCGAACTCGTGGATCTGGTGAGGGCACTGCCGTGCCGCAGCGTCGTGCTCGACGGCGAGACCCTCGCTCTCACCGACTCCGGCCGCCCGCGCCCCTTCCAGGAGACGATGAGCCGGTTCGGTGCCCGCTCCGAACGCGAGCTGCTGCTGCACCCCTACTTCTTCGACTGCCTGCATCTCGACGGCGAGGACCTGCTCGACGCACCGCTGTCCGTGCGCCTCGACCGTCTCGCACGCGTCGCCGGAGCACACCGCGTCCCGACTCTTCTCGATCCCGATGTCGACAGCGCCGAGGCACATCTCGGCGCCTCTCTCGGTGACGGTCACGAGGGTGTCATGGTGAAGTCCCTCACCTCGACCTACACCGCCGGGCGGCGGGGCCGGGCATGGCAGAAGGTCAAACCCGAACACACCCTGGACCTTGTGGTGATCGCCGCCGAATGGGGTTACGGGCGGCGCACCGGTTTTCTGTCCAATCTCCACCTCGGGGCCCGAGACCCGGACGGCGGCCCGCCGATCATGGTCGGGAAGACCTTCAAGGGGCTCACCGACGCGTTGCTGCGGTGGCAGACAGAGGAATTCCCGCGGTACGAAACCCACCGCGACGAGCACACCGTCCATCTGCGTCCCGCCGTCGTCGTCGAGATCGAGCTCGACGGCGTGCAGACCAGCACCCGCTATCCCGGCGGGGTGGCATTGCGCTTCGCGCGGGTCCTGCGCTACCGACCCGACAAATCCGCCCTCGATGCCGACACGATCGACGCGGTGCGAGCACTGCTGCCTGCGGCGCCGGTCCCCCGGAACGGCCTACCGTAGAAGGGGTGATCGACCTTCCACGCCGCCCCGACGACCTGCACTCGCTTCTGCACGGACGCCGGATCGCCGTCCTCACCGGAGCCGGCCTGTCGACGGATTCCGGGATCCCCGACTATCGCGGGCCGGATTCCCCACCGCGCAACCCGATGACCTTCCAGCAGTTCGTCGGCGATCCGGACTTCCGGCAGCGTTACTGGGCACGCAACCACGTCGGGTGGAGGCATATGGACGCCGCACGTCCCAATGCCGGTCATCGCGCTCTCGCCGCCCTGGAGCGGGCCGGGATGGTGCACGGCGTCATCACCCAGAACGTCGACCTGCTCCACACCAAGGCCGGCAGCCGGCGGGTGGTCGATCTGCACGGTACGTACGCGCAGGTCCGCTGCCTGTCGTGCGAGCGCCGGATCTCCAGATACACCCTGCACGAACGCCTGTGCGCGGCCAATCCGGAATTCGACGAGCGGGTACGGGCGACGACCGGTCTCGAAGTCGCTCCCGATGCCGACGCGGTGGTGGCCGACACCGAGGATTTCGTGGTGGTCGACTGCGACCGCTGCGGGGGCATGCTCAAGCCCGACATCGTGTATTTCGGGGAGATCGTGCCGCGTCCCCGTGTCGACCTCGCCTGTTCGCTCGTGGACGCCGCAGATGCCCTGCTGGTCGCCGGGAGTTCGCTGACGGTGCAGTCCGGGCTGCGTTTCGTGCGCCGCGCCGTGCAGCGGAACATCCCGGTCGCCGTCGTCAACCGCGGACCCACCCGCGGTGATGCGCCGGCCACCCTCAAGGTGGACGCGGGCACCTCGGAAACGCTGGTCGCGCTCGCCTCCGAGGCCATGTCCCCGGAGCGGAAGGTGGGCTAGATCCGCACCAGATCGTCGGCGTGCACCACGGGCCGCTGCAAGTCCGGCGGCAGCTGACGCGTCGAGAAGCCGATCATGAAATCGAGTTCGGACGCGTCGTAGGCCACCACGCCGCGAGCGACCGTGCGGCCGTCCGGCGACACGAGTCCCACGACGTCCCCGGCGTGGAATCCCCCACTGGTACCGGTGACTCCCGCCGCGAGAAGCGAACGTCGCCGCTCCACCACGGCCTGCACCGCACCCTCGTCCAGATACAGCGAACCGTGCACGTCCGCGGCGTGACGCACCCAGAACAGGCGGGCCGACAACCGCTGGGGGCGCGCAGCGAAGGCAGTGCCGACATCCGCAGCGCCGAGCGCACGGTCGGCCTGGGATGCGGCGGCGAGCAGTACCGGGACACCGGAGTCCGCTGCGAGGCGGGCGGCCGACAGTTTCGACGCCATGCCTCCGGTACCGAGCGCCCCGCCCGATCCGGCGACCACACCGTCGAGATCCTCGGGGCTGCAGACCTCGGGAATGAGCGTGGCTTTCCCCTTCCGGGGGTCGCCGTCGTACAGACCGTCGACATCGGACAGCAGCACGAGCGCCTCGGCACCGATCAGATGCGCGACAAGCGCTGCGAGACGGTCGTTGTCACCGAATCGCAATTCGACCGTCGCCACGGTGTCGTTCTCGTTGACCACCGGAACCGCGCCGAGCGAACGGAGCCGGTCCAGGGTGCGCTGCGCGTTGCGATGCTGGCTGCGGCGGCCGATGTCGTCGGCGGTGAGCAGCACCTGCCCCACGGTGCGGTCGTAACGCGCGAAGGAGGTTCCCCACGCGTGTGCGAGGGCGAGCTGACCGACGCTGGCCGCGGCCTGCTTCGTCGCGAGATCGCGCGGTCTGCTCGTCAGCCCCAGAGGCGCGAGGCCGGCGCCGACGGCACCGGACGAGACCACCACGACACTCGAGCCCGCGCGGATCCGTCCTTCGATGGCGTCGACGAGACGGTCGAGCCGGCTACGGTCGAGTCCGCCCACCAGGCTGGTGATCGCCGAGGACCCGATCTTGACCACTACACTGCGGGCGTGGGAGACGACCTCCCGGGTGTCGCTCATGTTCTCCTCGGTACGGATCGGGCGTGGGTGCGGCGGAAGCGCTGTGGGATCACTCGAATTCGTCGTCGGTGGCCAGTCCGCGGCGCACCTTCTTCGCATGGCGCCGCTCCGAGGCGCCGACGCGGTCCACCTGATCGAGGCGGGCGTCGGTGCCGCGTCCGGTGGGCACGACATCCACGCCGGCCTGGGTCTGCGGCTGCCAGTCGAAGCTGACGTCCCCGATGGTGACCGAGCAACCCGGTTCGGCGCCGAGCTTGACGAGCTTGTCCTCGACGCCGAGACGGGCGAGCCGGTCGGCGAGATAACCCACCGCTTCGTCGTTGTCGAAGGCCGTCTGGCGCACCCACCGCTCCGGACGAGTGCCCTGCACGACGAATCCACCCGGCACCTCGGGATCGGGCACCACGGTGAAGCTCTCCTCGTCGCGGGCGACAGGACGGATGACCGGACGGGTCGGTGCGGCCGGCGGATGTGCGGCACGGTATTCGTCGACCATCTTCGCGAGCGCGAAGGTCAGCGGGCGCAACCCCTCGCGGCTCACCGCCGAGATGGTGAACACGGGCCATCCGCGCGCTTCGAGTTCCGGCGTGACGAACTCGGCGAGTTCCTTCGCATCGGGTACGTCGGCCTTGTTCAGGATCACGATGCGGGGACGCTCGGCGAGATCGCCGAGGCCGTTGTCACCCGAGAGCGCCGGCTGATAGGCGGCGAGTTCGGCCTCGAGGGCGTCGATGTCGGAGATCGGGTCCCGTCCGGGTTCGAGCGTCGCGCAGTCGACGACATGCGCGAGCACCGCGCACCGCTCGAGATGGCGCAGGAAATCGAGTCCGAGACCGCGACCTTCGCTCGCCCCGGGGATCAGGCCCGGCACGTCGGCGACGGTGAAGGTCGTATCACCCGACTGCACCACGCCGAGATTCGGCACGAGGGTGGTGAACGGATAGTCGGCGATCTTCGGCTTCGCGGCGGAGAGCACCGAGACCAGCGACGACTTACCCGCGGACGGGAACCCCACGAGACCGACGTCGGCGACGGACTTCAGCTCCAGGACGAGATCGAGTTCCTCACCCTCCTCGCCGAGCAACGCGAAACCGGGCGCCTTGCGGGCCTTCGAGGCCAGGGCCGCGTTACCGAGGCCGCCTCGGCCACCGTGTGCGGCGACGAAACGTGTTCCGGTGCCCACGAGGTCGGCGAGGATACGGCCGTCGCGGTCGAGGACGACGGTGCCGTCGGGAACCTTCAGCACGAGGTCGCTGCCGTTGGCACCGTTGCGGTGGCCACCTGCGCCCTGAGTGCCGTTGGATGCCTTCGCGTGCTGGTGGAAGTGGAAGTCGAGCAGGGTGTGGACATTGCGGTCGACTTCGAGGACGACGTCGCCCCCGTTGCCCCCGTTACCACCGTCGGGGCCGCCGAGCGGCTTGAACTTCTCACGGTGGACGGAGGCGCAGCCGTTACCGCCCTTGCCGGCGCTGACGTGCAGCACCACCCGGTCGATGAAGCGGGACATGGGTGGACCTTCTCTCCGTCCGAAAACAAAACTGGTGATCAACGCAACAAGGGCGGGTCAGGGTGTGTGCGACCCTGGCCCGCCCCTATTGGGAGTATGTCGCGGGAGATGCCCCCCGCGGCGACGTCCGTACCGGACGGCAGATCAGGCGTCTGCCGTAGCCGGAACGATGTTGACGGTCTTGCGACCGCGCTTGGTACCGAACTCGACGGCACCGGCAGCGAGGGCGAACAGCGTGTCGTCGCCGCCGCGTCCCACGTTCACGCCGGGGTGGAAGTGGGTGCCGCGCTGGCGCACGATGATCTCACCGGCGTTGACGGCCTGGCCACCGAAGCGCTTGACGCCGAGTCGCTGTGCGTTCGAATCGCGACCGTTACGGGAGCTGGACGCACCCTTCTTGTGTGCCATGACGAACCCTCCTGGGGTTGAAGCTCGAAGCTCGGTTTACTTGATGCCGGTGACCTTGACGACCGTCAGCTTCTGACGGTGGCCCTGGCGCTTGTGGTACCCGGTCTTGTTCTTGAACTTGTGGATGCGGATCTTCGGGCCCTTGGTGTGCTCGACGATCTCGCCGGTGACCGAGACCTTGGCCAGCTTGTCGGCGTCGGTGGTCAGTTCGGATCCGTCGACGACGAGGACCGGGGCAAGCGAGACAGCAGCGCCGGGCTCACCCTCGATCTTCTCGACCTTGACGAGGTCGCCTTCAGCGACCTTGTACTGCTTACCGCCGGTCTTGACGATCGCGTACGTTGCCATCGGACGGCTACCCCTTGCTTCTTCGAACGTGCTCGCGCCACAGTGCTGCGGACGCGACTGGTCTGGTGTGGTTGCTGACTCGGGTCCCGCCGGCATCCTGCTTCCGGACGCGGCTGGGCAGTATCGCCGAGTAGCGACTGAACAAGATTACGGGAAGTTGACCTGCAGGGTCAAACCGGGCGGGGTGGGCGTACCCCGCTGCCGGACCGGTCGAGGCCGGTCCGGCAGCGAGAAACTCACGCCTCGTCATCCACCGGAGGTCCTGCGGGACGCCCCGCGGCCCGCCGCGAGCGCGGGCGCCGCACGATCTCCACGGGCGTCTCGAGCGGTGCGCTCGGCCGGGACTCCTCATCGGCGGCCACGGTCGAGGCCGGAACGACGAACACCGTGCCGGCGGGCCCGCCGTCACCGGTGGGCGCTGCGGCGGCCCGAGCGACCCTGCGAGCCCGACGGCGACGCGGAGCAGGCTCCGCAGCCTCGGCGGCAGGCTCGACCGACTCCGCCCGGTGGGAGGACTCCGCGACGGCCGCTTCGGCTGCCGCGACCTCCGCTTCGATCTCGGCCGGTTCGTCGGCCTCGGTCGTCACGGTCGTGGTGTCCTCACCGCGGGCGGGATCCTTCGTCGCTGCAGCGACCTTCTCCGGTTCGACGGCGTGGAGAGGCTCGGCGACCTTGACCGGATCGGCCTCCGGTGCAGGTGCCGACTCCGCTTCCGCAGTGTCCTCCGTTGCCGGCATGTCCTCGGTCGCCGAACTGTGGGCGGCCATCGCGAGCGCCACAGGATGCGCAGCACGCTTGGCGGCCTCGTCGGGCGAGACCGTGGGCGCGGCCGTGGTGGTCTCGGCCGCAGGTTCCTGCGCGCTCTTGTCCCGTCCCCGCTTGCGCCGCGAGCTCCCACCCGAGGAACGGCCGGATTCGTCCGAGGACTTCGACTCGATCGGCTCGGAGTGCACGATCAGACCGCGGCCGTTGCAGTGCTCACAGGTGGTCGAGAACGCCTCGACCAGGCCCGTCCCGAGACGCTTGCGCGTCATCTGCACGAGACCGAGGGAGGTGACCTCCGACACCTGATGGCGGGTGCGGTCCCGGCCGAGGGCCTCGGTCAGGCGCCGCAGCACGAGGTCGCGGTTCGACTCGAGCACCATGTCGATGAAGTCGACGACGATCATGCCGCCGATGTCGCGCAGACGCATCTGCCGCACGATCTCCTCGGCCGCCTCGAGGTTGTTGCGGGTGACCGTCTCCTCGAGATTGCCACCGGAACCGGTGAACTTACCGGTGTTGACGTCGATGACGGTCATCGCCTCGGTGCGGTCGATGACGAGGGTGCCACCGGAGGGCAACCACACCTTGCGGTCGAGCGCCTTCGCGAGCTGTTCGTCGATGCGGTGCGCACCGAAGACGTCCACCGAGTTCTCCGATCGGTAACGCTCGACACGCGGGAGCAGGTCGGGCGCCACCGTGCGGATGTAGCCCTCGACGGTGTTCCACGCCGACTCACCCTCGATGACCAGCTTGGAGAAGTCCTCGTTGAACAGGTCGCGCACGACCTTCACGAGGAGATCCGGCTCCTCGTACAGGGTCTTCGGCTGTCCGGAAGCATCGGCCTGGAGCTTCTCGGACTGCTCGCGGATCGCCTCCCACTGCGTCTGCAACCGCGTGACGTCGCGCGCGAGTTCCTCCTCGCTCACTCCCTCGGCGGCGGTGCGGATGATCACACCCGCCTCGGGCGGGACGATCTCGCGGAGGATGTCCTTCAGGCGCTTGCGCTCGGTATCGGGCAGCTTGCGGCTGATGCCGGTGGACGAGCCACCCGGCACGTACACCAGGAAACGACCGGCGAGGCTGATCTGAGTGGTCAGGCGCGCGCCCTTGTGACCGACCGGGTCCTTGCTCACCTGCACGACCACCTGGTCGCCGGGCTTGAGGGCCTGTTCGATCTTGCGCGAGTTACCGCCGAGGCCTGCGGCCTCCCAGTTCACTTCACCGGCGTAGAGCACGCCGTTGCGTCCCCGTCCGATGTCGATGAACGCGGCCTCCATCGAGGGGAGCACGTTCTGGACACGGCCGAGATAGATGTTGCCGACCATCGACGCAGAACCGGAGGTCGTGACGAAATGCTCGACGAGGATTCCGTCCTCGAGCACCGCGACCTGCGTCATCCCTGCGTGGGCACCGCCGGTGCGCTCCCGCACGACCATCACCCGGTCGACCGCTTCGCGACGCGCGAGGAACTCCGACTCGGTGAGGATCGGCGGGCGGCGACGCCCGGCCTCCCGCCCGTCGCGGCGGCGCTGACGCTTCGCCTCGAGTCGCGTCGAACCGCTGATTCCCTGGACCTCGTCCTTGACGCGGGTCTTCGGGCGCGGTTCCCGCTCGTGGACGACGGTGGGCACGGAGTCGTCGTCGGTGGTCGCGCTGTCGGTCTCGGCCGAGCCGCGACGGCGACGGCGGCGCCGACGGCGGCGCGACGTCCCGCCGCTCTGATCGTCGTCCCCGTCGTGGTCGTCGCTGCCCTGCTCGTCGCCGGCCGCGGTGGACTCGGCCGTGACGTCCTCGTCCGTCTCGGCGACGGCCGTGGAGGAGGTATCCGCCTCGTCGGTGGCCGTATCGGAGTCCTCGCCGGTCGCGGTGGACTCGTCGTGCTGATCGCTGTCGGTGCCGTCCCCACGTCCCCGGCCACGGCCGCGGCGACCGCGCCGACGACGGCGCGGATGGTCGTCGTGCTCGTGGTCGTCGTCCGTCTGCGACGTCCGGTCCTCGGAGGCGGGCTCGTCACTCTCGGTGGTGGGCTCCGCGACCTCGGCGGGCTGCTCCTCGGCGACTGCCGGTTGCTCGGTGTCCTTGGCGCCACGACGGGAGCGCCGGCGGCGCGGACGGGTCTCGTCCTCGTCGGCCTGCGAGGGCACCTCGGGCTGCAGGAACAGCGGTGCGGCCACGACCGGCTCGGCCGGGGTGGACGGCTCGGGCATCTCGAACAGCGGGGTGTTCTGCTCGGGTGAGGTGAACAGGCCGGTCGGTCCGCCGACGGAAGGAAGCTCGACCGCCTGCGCGGCAGTTTCGCCGGTCGCCTTCTCGGCGGGTTCGTCCGCGGCCTTCTCGACCGGTTCGTCCACAGCATCTTCGGACGGCGGCTCGGGAGCCTCTTCGGTCGTCGACTCGGGAGCCGGTTCAGGGCTCGCTGCCTCGGGGATCGGCTCCGGGGCCGGTTCGGATGCCGGCTCGGGCGTGCCCGTGTCACTCAGTGCCGCGTGCAGGTCTTCCGCGACGTCGCGTGGGAGTGTCGAGTGCGCGCTGCGCACTTCGGTACCGCGCTCGGCCGCTTTCGCGATCACCTGCTTGCTGGTGAGCCCCAGCAACTTCGCGAGGGCATGCACCCGGATCTTGGCAGGCAGACCGAGTAGGTTCCGTCCCTCCGCATCCGGCGTTTCGATCGAGTTGTTCTCCGGCGGCTCTTGATCGGCCACGTAAGTCTCCTAAGACCCCCGGGCGCGTCCATCACCGATTACGGCGATGTGAGGCGGCCACGCGGGGGCGCAGCTTGTGTGCTCGCGCCGGGTGGGCACGAGTACCTCGGGTCTCGCATCACGCGGTCGTCCGGTGCCCGTTTTCACTGGACGGCCGAGCAATGCCTGGCTTGATCGCGGATCGAGCGCCGGAACATCCAGCGTGCCGCCGAGCGAGGTGTCTCCTTCGTCCTCGGCCACAGCGATGTCGGGCATCGATCCGTGATGTCGTTCGGCCGCCCCGCGCACGGTGTGTGCGGAGCAACCGCTGCCAGTATCCCACACAGGCGTGCGCGGATATGCCAACGGCGCCCCGGAGGGCGCCGTCGGAGGATGTCGGAAGCGGCGAATCGCGACGCCCGGGCGTTTTCCCGGGCGACACGCCGCGGGACCGAGAGGTCACCGCTCGTCGCTGTCGGTTGCTGTGCGAGTGCCTACTTCGCTGCGAGGGCGGGGAACCACAGGGCGATCTCGCGCTCGGCGGATTCCACCGAGTCCGAGCCGTGGACGAGATTCTCGCCCGGATCGAGGCCGAGATCGCCGCGGATCGAACCGGGGACCGCCTTCTCGACGGGATCGGTTCCACCCGCGAGCTGCCGGAAGGCAGCGATCGCACGGGGACCCTCGAGAACCGCGGCCACGAGCGGGCCGCCGGTGATGAACTCGATCAGCGAGGGGTAGAAGGGTTTGCCTTCGTGCTCCGCGTAGTGCGCTCCGGCGACCTCCTCGGTTGCCGTGCGGAGCTCGAGAGCCACGATGTCCAGCCCCTTGCGCTCGATACGCGAGAGGATCTCTCCGACATGACGGCGTGCGACGCCGTCGGGCTTGATCAGTACCAGGGTCCGCTCAGTCACGCGACAAGACTAGAGGTTCAGTCCCGCTGCCCGGGGAGCAGACCCCTCGATTCCCGATCCTTGATGTCCTTGCGCAGGTAGAGGATGTACGCCCACACCACGGCGAAGAGCACACCCACCGCACCGAAGGCGAGGTCGACGACGAAGCCCAGTACCGCCAGTACCTGCAGCGTCACGTTGAACCGGATCGCCCACGGGCGCTTCTGCAGGCCCGCTCCGGCGATCATCACGACCGCGAGGCCGACGACGTACGCGGTCGACCACGCGCTCAGTCCCCCGCCCACGGTGGCGATGACGGGCAGGACCAGCAGGACCACGATCGCCTCGAGCACCAGCGTGCCCGCCATGACACCGCGCAGACCCTTCCACGGGTCCGTCGTCGGCGGCCGGAACTGTTGCTGCTCCGGATTGTCGTTGCTCACGCGGGATCCTTTCCGAACAAACTACGGGCGGCGCCTGCCGTCACCACCGAGCCGGTGACCACGACACCGGCACCCGAGACTGCTTCGCCGGGCTCGCCGACCTCCTCGGCGATCGCGATGGCGGTCTCGATCGCATCGGGAAGTGTCGACGCGGTGACCACTCGCTCGTCACCGAAGCGGGCGACGGCGATGTTCGCGAGGTCGTCGACGTCCATCGCACGCGGAGATCCGTTGTGCGTGACGACGATCTCGTCGAAGACGGGTTCGAGTGCCTCGATCAGTCCCGCCGCATCCTTGTCGGCCATGACGCTCACGACCCCCACGAGCTTACGGAAGTCGAATTCCTGCGCGAGCGCGGCCGCGAGCGCCTTGGCTCCGTGCGGATTGTGGGCGGCGTCGAGGAAGACCGTGGGGGCACTGCGCACCCGTTCGAGACGCCCGGGACTCTGTACCGCACCGAACGCCTCACGCACGGCTTCGACGTCGAGTTGCTTGCCCGGCCCCGCCCCGAAGAACGCTTCGACGGCCGCGAGCGCCACCGACGCGTTGTGGGCCTGATGTTCACCGTGGAGCGGCAGGAAGATGTCGGTGTAGAGACCGCCGAGTCCCTGCAGGTCGATCTGCTGCCCACCGACGGCGACGGCGCGGCGGACCACCGCGAATTCGGAACCCTGCCGCGCGACCGCAGCGTCGGCCTCGACGGCCTGCCGGAGCAGCACCTCCATCGCCTCGGGTTCCTGCTGCGCGATGATCGCGACGGTGTCGCGTGGGACGAGTCCGTCGTCGGGTGCCTTCTTGATGATCCCGGCCTTCTCCCCCGCGATCTCCGTCAGCGTCTCACCCAGATAGCCGGTGTGATCGATGCCGATCGGCGTGATCACCGCCACCTGCCCGGTGACGACGTTCGTGGCGTCCCAGCGCCCGCCGAGACCGACCTCGACGACGGCCACGTCGACCGGAGCGTCGGCGAACGCCGCGAACGCCATCGCCGTGGTGACCTCGAACTTGCTCATCTTCGGGCCACCGGCCGTCTCGGACTGCTCGTCGATCATCCGGACGTACGGCTCGATGTCCCGATAGGTGTCGACATAGGTGCGAGGCGAGATCGGGGCGCCGTCGATGCTGATCCGTTCGGTGGCCAGCTGCAGATGCGGGCTCGTCGTGCGGCCGACCCGGTGGTGCATGCGGGTGAGCAGCGCATCGATCATCCGCGCGGTCGACGTCTTGCCGTTGGTGCCGGCGACGTGGATCGACGGGTAGCTGTTCTGCGGCGACCCGAGGATGTCCATGAGCGCAGCGATCCGCGCCAGGGACGGTTCGATCTTCGTCTCCGGCCACCGCGTGTCGAGTTCGGCCTCGACCAGCGTCAGTTCCGCGAGGTCGACCGGGGACGGTGACCCCGGGCTGTCCGTGCTCACTCCGCGCCCAGCTCCTTCAGCCGCGCGCCGATCCGCGCGATCTCTTCTTCGGCGATCTGCTTGCGCCCGCGGATCTTCTCGACCACCTGATCGGGCGCCTTCGCGAGGAAGGCCTCGTTCGACAGCTTGTCGGAGGTGCCGGCGAGCTCCTTCTCCGCAGCCGCGAGATCCTTGCGCAGGCGTGCGATCTCGGCACCGAGGTCGATGCTGCCGGAGGTGTCGAGTTCGACGGTGACCGTAGCGCGGCTCAGCCGGACCTCGATCGAGGCGGTGGCGGCGAAGGAGTCCTCCGGCTCGGTGAGCCGCGCGAGCGAACGCACAGCAGGCACCTGAGCGGTGAGATCGGCCTCGTCGATCCCGACCAGCCGCGCCGCGACCTTCTGCGACGGCTTGAGTCCCTGGTCGCTGCGGAAACGGCGGATCTCGGTGACGAGCTTCTGCAGATCCGCGATGCGTCGCGCCGCTGCCTCGTCGGCGGCCACTCCCGTCGGTTCGGGCCACGACGCGATCACCACGGATTCACCGCCGGTGAGCACCTTCCAGAGCGTCTCCGTCACGAACGGGATCACCGGGTGCAGCAGACGCAGCAGGGCGTCGAGGACCGTGCCGAGAACGATCTTGGTGCCGTCGGCGTGAACACTGCCGTCCGTGAGCTGGACCTTGGCGAGTTCGAGATACCAGTCGCAGACCTCGTCCCACGCGAAATGGTAGAGCGCCTCGCACGCCTTGGAGAACTCGTAGCGGTCGAAGGCGGCATCGACTTCTCCGCGGACCTGCTCGAGCCGGTCGAGGATCCACCGGTCGGCGTCGGTGAGCTGCTCGCGGGCGGGCAGCTCACCCACCACGGCACCGTTCATGAGGGCGAACTTGGTCGCGTTGAACAGCTTGTTCGCGAAGTTGCGCGAGGACTGCGCGTGGTCCTCGCCGACGGCGAGGTCGCTGCCCGGGTTCGCGCCGCGCGCCAACGTGAAGCGCAGGGCGTCCGCACCGAAGCGCTCGACCCAGTCGAGCGGGTCGATGCCGTTACCGCGCGACTTGGACATCTTCTTGCCGAACTGGTCTCGGACCAGGCCGTGCAGGAACAGATCCTTGAACGGAACCTGCGCCCCGTGCACGGCGTCGTCGCCGGAGACGTAGGTACCGAACATCATCATGCGGGCGACCCAGAAGAACAGGATGTCGTAGCCGGTGACGAGAACACTGGTGGGATAGAACTTGTCGAGTTCGGCGGTCTTGTCGGGCCAGCCCATCGTCGAGAACGGCCACAGGCCGGACGAGAACCAGGTGTCGAGCACGTCCGGGTCCTGCTCCCAGCCCTCGGGTGCCGTCTCGTCGGGGCCGAAGCACGCGACCTCACCGTCGGGGCCGTACCAGATCGGGATGCGGTGACCCCACCACAGCTGACGCGAGATGCACCAGTCGTGCATGTTGTCGACCCACTCGAACCAACGCGGCTCCTGGCTCGCGGGATGGATGACGGTGTGGCCGTTGCGGACTGCGTCGCCGGCCGCCTTCGCGAGCTTGTCGACCTTGACCCACCACTGCATCGACAGACGCGGCTCGATGGTCTCACCGGACCGCTCGGAGTGACCGACACTGTGCACATAGGGCCGCTTCTCGGCGACGACCCGGCCCTGCGCGGCGAGTTCCTCACGCACGGCGACACGCGCTTCGAAACGGTCCATGCCGTCGAACCGCGTGCCGGTGTCGGCGATACGACCGGACTTGTCCATGATCGTGGGCATCGGCAGGTCGTGCCGCAGCCCCATCTCGAAGTCGTTGGGGTCGTGCGCGGGGGTGATCTTCACTGCGCCGGTGCCGAATTCGGGATCGACGTAGTCGTCGGCGATGATCGGGATCTGCCGCCCGGTGATGGGATGCTCGAGGGTCGTACCGATGAGGTCCTTGTACCGCTCGTCCTCGGGATGAACCGCGACGGCGGTATCGCCGAGCATCGTCTCGACACGGGTGGTGGCGACGACGACGTGCGGCTCGTCGTCGTTCAGGGAGCCGTAGCGCAGCGAGACGAGCTCACCCTCGACCTCCTCGAACTTGACCTCGATGTCGGAGATGGCGGTCTGCAGTACCGGTGACCAGTTGACCAGGCGCTCGGCGCGGTAGATCAGTCCCTCGTCGTAGAGGCGCTTGAACATGGTCTGCACGGCGCGCGAGAGACCGTCGTCCATGGTGAACCGGTCGCGGGACCAGTCGACGCCGTCGCCGATGCGACGCATCTGCCCCTGGATCGTGCCCCCCGACTCGGCCTTCCACTGCCAGACCTTCTCCACGAACGCCTCACGGCCGAGGTCTTCCTTCGTGGTGCCGTCGGCGGCGAGCTGCTTCTCGAGGACGGTCTGAGTCGCGATACCCGCGTGATCCATACCGGGAAGCCACAGCACCTCGTAGCCCTGCATGCGCTTCCGCCGGGCCAGTGCATCCATGAGGGTGTGATCGAGCGCATGACCCATGTGCAGGCTGCCGGTGACGTTCGGCGGGGGCAGGACGATCGAGTACCCGGGCTTGTCACCGGCCGGGTCGGCCTCGAAATAGCCGGCGTCCACCCACTGCTGATAGAGCCCCGCTTCGACGGCACTGGGGTCCCAGCTCTTGGGGAGGGCGTCGGCGGGATTCTGCGAGTTCTCTGGCGCACTGGTCACCAGCCAATCCTAAGCGTCGAACACAAACCGCCAGGACAGGGGCCGGTGCATCCCCCCGGTGTGGCCCGGGCGCGGAGCGGGTACGGCAGAGACGGGCGCGCCGACCGCGGACGCCGATGACAGAACGGAGGAGCTGCCATGATGCGAGCACTGATCTTCGCTGCCGGTGCAGCCGCAGGATTCGTGGCCGGGACCAGAGCCGGTCGCGAGACGTACGACAAGATGCGAGGACGCTCGAACGAGCTGTGGCACAACCCGGCCGTGCAGGAGAAGGTCTCCGGAGCGGCGGCCGTCGTGAAGGAGAAGGCACCACAGGTCCAGGAGACGGTGGGTGCCCTCGCGGACAAGGCCGCCCACCGCGGTCAGAGCGGATCGGGTCAGCACGCGGCCGACAAGCCTGCCTCGCCGGTGGCCGAGACGAAGCCCGCGACCGACGAACCCACTCGCCCGCCCGCCGCGCCGGGTGAGACGCCGCGCAGCCCCGAGTAGAGAGTCGTGGCGGTCAGCCCAGCTCGTCCGGCAGGTCGAGCGGGCGGCCGAGCACGTGCTCGGACAGGAACGCGTCGACGGTGCGGTACCAGATCTTCGCGTGCTGCGGCCGGAGCACCCAGTGGTTCTCGGACGGAAAGTACAGGAACCGATGGGCCGTGGTGCCGTCGTCCTCTGCCGGGAGGCCCGATTCGTCGAGCAGCTCGTACCACAGGCGCAGCGCCTCCCCGATGGGCACGCGATAGTCCTTGTCGCCGTGGATGACGAGCATGGGCGTGACGATATGGGCGACGAACAGGTGCGGGGAGTTCTCCACCGCCATCTCCGGCGTCATCTCCCGCTGCCAGTACCAGGCGACATCCGTGGTCGGCACGAACTGGTCCAGTGCCCACAGACCTGCGTGGCTGACGATCGCGCGGAACCGGTCGGTGTGGCCTGCGATCCAGTTGGCCAGATACCCGCCGAACGATCCACCCATCGCGGCGGTGCGGTCCTCGTCGATGTCGTCCCGCGCGACGGCCACGTCGGTGATCGCCATCAGATCGGTGTAGGGCTCGCGGCCCCACCGGCCCCAGCCGCGCCGGATGAACTCGTCGCCGTAGCCCGTGGACAGCGCAGGGTCCGGCAGCAGCACCGCGTAACCGCGTGCCACGAGAAGCCACGGGTTCCATCGCCACGACCAGGTGTTCCAGCTGCTCAGCGGGCCCCCGTGCACCCACAGCACCAGGGGCGCCGGGTCGGCGGCGGAAGCGGTGTGCGGCAGCGCGAACCATGCTCGCACCGTCGTGCCGTCGTCGGTCTCGGTGTTCAGTTCCACCAGACGGCCCGGCAACTCCGGTAGCCGAGCAGGTGCGGGCAGAGGCGTGACGGCGCCGGCCTCGGGTCCTGCCAGCTCGATGCGTACCGGATGCGGGGGCGCCTCGTACGAGGCGCGCAGGGCGTAGAGCCGGTGGCCGTCGGGTGCGACGTGCACGTGGGTGTACGCGGCGTCGTCCGCGGTGAGCCGCTCGGGCCGCGGGTCCCCCAGCCGGTGCACGAACACCGGGGCGCGACCCTGGTCGTCGGCGGTGAGAACGAGCCCCGAACCGTCGGGCAGCCAGGCGAGCGACGTGGGACGCCTGTCCCACTCGGAGGCCTCGGCACTCGTGGTCCCCGATGCGATGTCGAGGACACGGACGGTCACCTTCGGCGGGTTCTCGGCGTCGCCGACAGATTCGTGCAGGTAGGCGAGCGTGGTTCCGTCGGGTGAGATCGCCGGCTGTGCCGCGTCACCGGTCACGTCGTCGACGAGCGGTGTACGCAGGCCGGTGCCGAGGTCGATCCGCACGAGACTCACGCGCCGCGACGCGCGCGGACCGGGGACCACCCAGGTCACGGCGGCGAACGAGCCGTCCGCGGCGATGTCGATCTTGGCGTCGCGCAGCGAGCCCCGAATGCCCGGAGTGAGATCGGTGAACCGGCCGTCCTCCGCCGGGACGAGCAGATGGGGCTGGTCGGGCCCGAGATCATGATCCCAGTAGCGCACGGGATAACCCGTGTGGAGAACTGCGGTGACCGCGCCCTCCTCGCGGACCTTACGGATCCGTTCGTCGTCCGAGTCGCTGTGGCCGAGAACGGACGCGGTGAGCAGGATCCGGTCCGCAGCGGACGCCGCATGTACGGACGCGAATCCCCCTCTGCGGGAGGCGAGCCGCTCGGCTTCCCCGCCCGCTGCAGGCAGGCGCCACAGCGACATCGGCGCATCGTTCTGACCCCGAGCGGCGGTGAACAGCAGGTCGCCGTCCGAGGTGAAGGTCGGATTCGACTCCCCTGCGCTGCCGTGCGTCAGGCGGCGTGCCGGCACGCCGCCGGTGGTATCCACCTCCCACAGGGCATCGGTGTACGAGGCGGCCTTCTCGTCGAGCGTCGACTGCACGATCACCAGCCGGCTTCCGTCGGGAGACATCGTGAGTGAGGTGACCCGCGGAAGCGCCAGGTAATCGTCGAGCTCGTCGAAAGCTGTCATTCCTCGGACGATAGCCGGGTGAGCGGCGGGCGGTCCGAAGGTCGCGGTAGGACCGACTGTAACCTGGTCGTCCGGCGGGTACATCCCGCGCAGCATCGTCTCCCAGCCCGAACGGAGCACTCACATGGTCGACCTCGCATACGTCATCGCCGGCTCGGAAGCGACCGGTGGCGCCGGTCTGCAGGTCGACCTCAAGACGTTCCAGCAGCTCGGTGTGTACGGCGTGGCCACCACCACGTGCATCGTCTCGTTCGACCCGAAGAACAACTGGGGGCACCGCTTCTTCCCCGTCCCCGCCGAGGTCATCGCGGAGCAGATCGAGGCGGCTACCGCCGCCCACGACCTCGACGTCGTGAAGATCGGAATGCTGGGCACACCTGCGACGATCGATGTCGTCGCCGAAGGCCTGAGCAAGCAGACTTGGCGGCACGTCGTGCTCGACCCGGTGCTGATCTGCAAGGGCCAGGAGGCAGGCGCGGCGCTCGACACCGACAACGCGCTGCGGGCGCAGATCCTCCCCCACGCCACCGTCGTCACCCCGAATCTGTTCGAGGCGCGCACCCTGTCCGGAATGGACGACATCACGTCGGTCGACGATCTGATCGAGGCCGCGCGTCGCATCCACGACCTCGGCCCCCGCTACGTCGTGGCGAAGGGCGGCGTCGAACTCGAGGGTTCCGACGCAGTGGATGTGCTGTTCGACGGGTCGGAGGTCACCTTGCTGACCGCACCGAAGGTCGGTAACGAGCGGGTCTCCGGCGCCGGCTGCACCCTCGCTGCTGCGATCACCGCGGAACTCGCGAAGGGCGCGTCGGTGGCCGATGCCGCCGCACGCGCGAAGGACTTCGTCACCTCCGGCATCAAGGGAAGGGTGTCGGCGAACACTCCGTTCGACACGGTCTGGCAGGGCGCCTGATCCGCCTGTCCCACGGCTCGTGTGCGATCGCGAGCCCGATCACGGCCGGGTGCTACGACCGGCGCCGTATTCACGATGGGGGACGAACTCGAAGGTGAGCATCGCCCATGCCGCAGGCACGAGGTACCGGAGCTTGAACAGGACGAAACGCCGGTCCGCTCCGGCATGGAACTTGTCGAGATAGCGGTACAGCGATTCGAGTGCGATGACCGAATTGCCGAGGCGGAGCGCCATGCGCACCGCGGACTGCCATCGGGCCGTGCCGTTCGGGCCGAGCAGGTCGGGGAACGGGGCGAATGCCAGCGAGACCGAGGTGCCTCCGGTCTCGCGGACGTGGTCGATGACGTCGACCGCCATCCGCTCGTCGGTGCCGTTCGGTGCCCGCGGGCTGCGCCACGGTACGTCGAGGCTCCATTCCTCGCCGTGACGGGCGGTGGCGTACCGCTGGAATCCGACCGGCTGCATGTCGCGGTCACGTGCGATGACCAGCATCATGCCCGGATACGTGCCGTCGAGGAGATGATCGAGGATCATCGAGAAGCCCCGTCGCTGATGCCCGGAGCGTGTGTGGGCCACGATGTCGAGCAATTGGTTCCGCACCTCGGATGACAGATCTCGCTCCGCGACGATCTCGGTGGTCACCCCCGCATTCCGGCTGCGGTGCACCGCCTGGCGCAGGTTCCGGAATCGCCGGCCGACGAGTGAGAAGTGCCCGACGTCCACCACGACGTCGCAACCGATGCACACCGATCTCATGGGTGTGCGACCCGGGCCCCCCGACCGCCACAACCGGGCGGTGTTCTCACTGGCTGCGAGGACCGCCACCCGCCATCCCCGATCGGACGCGAAGCGCGCGAAGTCCGACAGCAGGCCGCCGAATGCCGGTGGGTGGCCGACCGGGTCTCCCGACACCACCGCGATACCGGCGCGGGTGCGATACCCGATCGCAGCGGTGCGACCGGCATTGTAGAAATACGATTTGGACGAGTTCAGGGCGAACGGCGCCAAGGGGTCGCCGCGGCTCTCCTGGACGAGCGAGGCGATCCAGGCCGCCTCCTCGGGTTCCGGCCGACTCCCCACGGGAAGCACCAGCACGGGCCCCGACACGGCGATCGCGACGAATGCGACATGACTGTGCCCCCATGCATAGGCGAGACCTGCCACCAGGAGGCACAACAGGGCTGCTGCGGCATGGACACGGGTCACCGGCCGGCGCAACCACACGCCGCGGGCGACGAACGCTATCGCCACGGCGAGGGCGACGATGAGAACCGTGCTCCTGCCCGACCTGTACGCCGCGACCTCGAACACGATCATCGCCAGGAGATACAGGCGGAGTCCGGCGCGCCGCACGCCGGGTGCCGCCGAGGATGCGGCGGATTGCAGGGTCGTCATGGGCATCTCGATTCTCCGCGACATCGGGCACCCTCCGACCGTATGCCCGTCGAGCCCTCCGCTCCGTTGTTTCGGGTGAAGAGCGAGCACCCAAAGGAACGAAAAGGCTTATCCGGGCGCTCGATTTGTCCGTGGCTCCGGTCGTGACGGGGATCGTGGATTCGTCCGATCCCGGGCCGGATCCGGAATCGGAACGGGCTACCACCGAGAAGCGTCGTGCATGAGTGACGGCAACAGGACGAGGGCGGCGGTGACCTGATCTTGATAGGGTGTCGGCGTCGTCGACCGGGGGGTCGGCGGTTGCCGACACGATCAGGGGGGATCGTCGTGAACGACGCTGCGTCCATGTTGCCGCCGTATGTATATCTTCCGTGTGCAGAATCAGTTTCGGACCCGGTCGATGCGGTCCCCGATCTGCGGTTCCTGAGCGACGGCCGCATCGCACTCCTCGCGTACACGGCGCTCGATCGGTTGGTCTCGTGTTGTGGCGCTGCCCAGCCCTGGCTGGTCGTCCCCGCGCATCTGCTGTCCCGGTTCCGTGAGGTGTACTCGTGGGACGTGCTGGTCCTCGATATCGAGATCCCCGAGCACGAGCGGCGCGGGACCGGCATCGACAGGGCGGCGACACGATGACCATTCGTGTCGTGCCCGAGGAACTCGACCGGGCAGCCGCTCGATACGAGTCGACCGCGCTCACTACCGCCGCTGCGGCAGAACACTTTCCGTCGGCAGTGCACGCCGGTTCGGCCACTCCGGCACTCGTCGGGATGCTCGCGCAGGCCGCCACCGGGGTGGCCGGGCTCGTGCAGATGCTCGGCCTCACCGGGGGAATGCTCGCCGCGTGCGCCGACGCCTACCGCGAGGCCGACACCCGGACGGCGGCCGAAGTGGTGACCACGTGGTCCGAGAACGTCGAGTGACGCGATGTCGATCGATACCTTCGTCGCGGGTGATCCCGCAGCCATCCTTCGGGTCGGAGACCGACTCCGACGCACCGTCGCCGTAGCGCTCGAGGCAGCCGCGGACGACGCCGCCGCAGCACGCCGCAGCGCAGACGACGGGTGGGACGGTGAGGCGTCGGATCGTTATCTCCGCGAAGCCTCACGTCTCGTGGTTCGCATCGACACCGTGCACGGCGAGATACTCGAGGTCGCGGTCGTCTTCGATCGCATCTCGGCCGCACTCTCCTCCGTGCTGGACGACATGGCGGCCATCCGGCGACGCGCTTCGGCCGCGGGTCTCATGGTGGTCTGCGATGTGATCGGTGATCCGCCTCCCGGGTCCGATCCGAGCGTCATCCGTGCGTACGACGAGTGCGCTGCCGCAGCGGAGGATGTGCATGCGCGGTGGGCACGGGAGGTCGCGGCGGTGACCCATCGCTGGACGAGCAAGGCGTGGGCAGCGACGTTCACCATCACGACCGGGCTCGCTGCTTCGATCGTGGCGGGATCTCTTGCGGGAGCGGCGGTTCCGTTCATCGGACCCGTGGGCGGCGCACTGATAGGTACGACGGTCGGCATCATGACCTCCGGAGGCGTCGACCACCTCTACGAAAATTCTTCCACGACGGCTTGGTCCACAGTGAACGCAAGCATCGGCGAAGCAGAGGACGCGCTCCACGCACTGAAGGACCTCGGCGGAGCGGTCCTGGGGGGCCTTGTCGATGCCGAATGACGACGTGCCGGCAGACGCCGATCCCCCGGCCGGGCCCCGGAAATACGGAGGCCCCATCGTCTACTTCCAGATGCTGGGAACCCTCGTCCTGCCGGCCGTGGCGGCGGCCATGGTGGCCGCCGCCGCATTCGGGGGAGTTCCGGTCCGCGATCCGTTCTCGTTCGAGATCGCACACCCGTACCCACTCTCCGTCCCGCTCGGCGCGCTGTGTTTCGCAGTTCTCATAGCGATGCTGCCGGTTTTTCTTTTTCCGATGTACAGCCCCAGAACCGTTCCCGGCGATATCGCCTGCGGCAGGGACGACGGTGTTCCAGCGCTCGTGCTACGGCAGTCCCGCCTCATCTACAACCTGGCGGCGTATGTCGCGCTCCCCGTGATCACGGCGACGATCGTGTTCTTCCTGATGTACTCCGATTCGCTGTCCCCCGCCGAACACGCCGTCGCACTGTGGATCTTCATGCTCGTCCCGACGTGTGGATGGCAAACGGGCCTCGTCGTCCTGATGCTGCTGAGGCGCGTCGGGCCCGGTCGGATCGCTCTCCGCCACGACGGAATTCATATCCACGGCTACGGTGGAGACACCTGGATCCCGTGGGACAGCTTGTCTTCCGCCGACCACTCTGCCGACAACAGATCCCTCATCTTCTGGCTGCACGCCACCAACCGCGCCGTCGTCTCCTCCCGTGTCCCACGACCCTGGGTGAAGGTCGACCGAAATGCGGTGGACCACGTCCGCCAGGCACGACGCCACGTCGACGATCCGGCCGCGCCTGCCGGGGACCCGGGCTGGCTTTGCGTGTATGTGAACCGAGGGCCCTTCCGGATCGCGCCCGAGATCATCGACGCCGCGGTCGCGCGCTATGCCGACAACCCCCATGCGTGCAGAGAACTGCGCGATCCCGAGGCGATCGCCGCCACGGTCGCCGAACTGCGCGCCCGCGCCACCACGACATGGTGGCGATGTCCGACTCGCCCTGTTCGGGTGCCCTTCCTCGAGTCGGAACCGTTCTGACACCGACGCGCCCGACGTGCCGAGACCCCGGCCTGTCTCACCTTCGCCGGCCGGTCACGAGCCGGACCACCGCGACGAGCAGGGCGATGACCGTCCCGATCATGCCCACCACCAGCACCGCGCGGGCGATCGGATCCCACGGCACCGAACTGTCGTCGGGGAAGGTGAACGGGAAGACCTGCCATATCCGCACGAGCGCGTACAGCCCGATGCCGTTCACCACCAGGTCGCCCACAGCTTTCAGGCGTGGCGGGTCGACGGCGAGGTACACCGCATTCGTGACGAGGCCGGCGACGAGGGAGGCGTTCACCCAACCCAGAACGCGGGTGGTCTCACCGGTGAGGAAGGGAACTGCGTCCCAGCCCGGCCGCCTGTTCGCCAGGTACAGAAGCACCACCTCGACAACGATGCCGACGAGATAACCCGACTTGCGGCCGAGCGCGGATCGCTGCGCTGTCGCCATCGGCCCTCACCTCCCTTGGACGAGGAAGCTCTGCTGTTTCGGCGACGCGCGTGAGGCCCGGCGTGCGCAGCCTCTTCGCTATCGCCTCGGAAGCCCGACCGGTGAGCGACGGCCGAGCATCGAGCGGCGTTTCCATGCTAGGTGGGCGTGGTTCGGCTCTCCGCAGGATCCGACGAAACGCCCTCCTGCTCCGTGAATCCCCAGGAAACGCACCTGCGCACCGGGATTCGCGGAACGAGCTATGTGGACCCGGCGATCGCGCCACTGCCACCACGTCGAGGTGGGCGACGGCGCATGCTCACAATGCGCCTCGGGGAGAAATCCGGCGTACGACTCGGCGCTCGTCATACCCCGGCATCGTCCCATCCACGCTGTCACACCGCCGGGGCGGTCCCCCGCGCGTACCAGGCACGGGCATCGAGTGTGAACGACCCGGCCGGGAGGGCGTCCCTGCACGTTTCCCGGACCCGGTCCTTCTGCTCGTCGGACAAGGACAGCAGAGCCTGTCCGGATGGTCCGACACCGAAAGCGAAGGGTGTCCAGAAGTCGTCGAAGTCGGTATAGGGGGCTTCTGCCCTCACGGATCCGTCGACGACGTCCGTGAGTCCTGCGCGACGGAAGCGGTCCGCGATGTCGCCTTCCGATGTGCCCGCCAGGCGGGCTTCGCCCGCAGCAGTCGGTTCGACCCGTCTCACTGCCGTCCAGAACAATCGGAGCATCGTCATACCACCATGGGAGATGTCCCACATACACGCCGCCACGATTCCGCCCGGCCGGGTCACCCGCCTCATCTCGTGTACACCGCGTTCGGGATCGGTCATGAATCCGATCACGAGCGACGACAAGGTGATGTCGAATGTGCCGGTCGGCCACGGCAGTTCCTCCGCTACGCCTTCGCGGACGTCCGCTCCCGGGTTCCGCTCCCGGCATGCCAGCACGAATTGCGGTGCCGGATCGATCGCAGCGACGTTCGCGGGCCCTACCCGGGAGACGAGTTCCCGGGTGAGTCCACCGGGTCCACACCCCACATCACACACGCGTCGACCAGCGGTGACACCGACCGCATCGGTGAAGGCAACCGCCAACGAGGGTGTGTAGCGCCCCATGAAGCGGTCGTAATGATCGGCCGGCCCGGCGAACATCATGCATCCATTGGGCTCCTGCAGATTGCCCTGGTCAATACCCACGACCGACCGCACACGCCGGACCTCCGCGGCTCAACGAGGTCGGCGCCACATGCCCCAGAGCGTCGGCCCTCCCCCGGGGACGACGATCTCGTGGGTGACCTCGAACCCGAACCTCTCGTAGTAGGGGATGTTCTGCTCCTTGCTCGATTCGAGGTAGGCGGGGGCGTGCCCCGCGTCGGCACGGTCCAGCCCGGCTTCCATGAGCGCCGAGCCGAAGCCGGCGCCGCGTGCAGCAGGTGAGGTACCGATCGTCGACAGGTACCAGTGCGGCTCGGCCGGGTGGGCCGCGTCGAGAGTCTCGTCCACCTGCTGTCCTCGCCCGGAATTCCTGCCGAGTGCGAGCAGGAAGCCCGGCATGAGACGGAGCGAGGTCCACCGGTCGGTACGCCAGCGTCCCGGCGGCGCCCACATTGCCACACCCCCGATGCTCCCCTCGGACTCCACGATGTCGGTGGCACCCAGCGGAACCATGTGGTGGCGAGCGTCGGTCGCGAAGAAGCGGGTCATGCGCCGGATCCGCTGCTGTTCGTCCGGGAACATCCACATGAAGACAGGGTCGTCGAAGAACGCCTCGGCGAGTACCGGGGCGAAGACCCGGATATCTTCGGGCGTGGCGGTTCTCGATTCGACGGTCATGTGCGCAGCCTACGACGAGGGCCGGCCCGGACGGTCACCTTCGGTCGCGCCCGCGAGTTCCTTCGCGAGGGGTGTCGGGAATCTCGCCATGACCTTCACTCCCCCGAGCCACTCGTCGAGACGCGCCGTCTCCTGTTCGAGCACCGCACGGCCATCCGCTCCGATGTCTTCGAGCAGGTGCAGTTCGACGGATCCGGATCCGCTCTGCCACCACGTCCCGACGATCCGGCCGTCCCACCAGGCAGTGGGCCCGGCGTTGCCGTTCGCATCGAAGAGTTCACTCCTGTACGGGCCCAGATACCAGTCTCGCTCGGCCCATCCCATCACTGTGGGATCCAGAGCCGGCAACAGCGCTCCCCACGGTTCGACAGGAGTCTGCTCCTCGACGTCGTCGGACAGGAGGTATCCGGAGCGGCCGTCGAGATCCACCTCCACCACATCGAGTTCGGCAAGCGCCGCTCGCACCGCGGTGAGGGTGGACCCGAGCCACCACTTGATATCCGTCTCGGTCCCCGGACCGAAGGTCCGCAGCCACGATTCCACGAGTGCGCGGACACCGTCGGCTTCGTCGCACGGCTCGATGCCTGCGCCGAGCCACGATTCGGTCGACGTCCAGCTCGGCCGCGACACGCGCCACGATCCTTTGTTGGACGCTCGGACCACTCTGCCTTCGGCGGACAGCACCGTGAGCACGCGCGGGGCGAAAGGAACCTTGCCGCCCCACGACTTCCCGATCCCGTAGTCGATCGCGCCGTCGAGAAGAGGGATCTCGGAACGCAACTCGCTCGACGTCGCTTCGCGGCCGCCGGACAGGGCTTCGAGTACGTGGGCACTCACGTCGTCGAGCCACCGCCCTCCGTCGCGGTGGAGTCCGGCCTTCTCGACGTCCTTGATCACCTGCCGGCGTTGTGCCGCGGCGACTCGCGCACTCGCGCCCGCCTGCACGACCGACAGTGTCTCCCGCGGGACGACGAAGACCGTACGCCGCATCGCCATGTGCTTGACCAGGGACCGATCACGGTAGAGCGCGCGTTCGAGGTCGAGGGTCGTGAAGCCGTCGACCCGTGCCCACGCGGACAGGAAGACGCTGGCCGGATCGGTGCCGTGCAGGCACATCATGCTCGTGGTGGCGTCGACGGCACCGGATGCTCGACGGCCCGGATGCAACCGGTGCCTGACGGCCAGTCGTGCTCGTCGTTCGCTCGCGTCGACCCTTCGCGCACCCATGGACAGAGATGGTAGGTGCGCTGTCCGACACGAGGAATCCGAAATTTACGTCGTCGTCACACACCGGCATTCACTTTTGTTTCTCAACATGCAACATTGTTTATCGTCAATAGACATCGCGGCGATGCCGCGTCCGAGCTGTGAGGGAAGCCATGACAAAGAGTGCACGCGTGGTGATCGTCGGGGGCGGACTCGAAGGACTCGCGACGGCGTGGTCCCTCGCCGAACGCGGGGAAACCGACGTCCTCGTCCTCGAACGCGAAACCCTGTGCTCGGGAATGACCGGCAAGTCGAGCGGTATCGTCCGCTGCCACTACGGCGTCCCGTCACTCGCAGCCATGGCCTGGCACGGCGTCCAGGTGTTCGCCGAGGCCGAGGAGATCTTCGGTACCGACATCGGATTCCGGCAGACCGGCTACATCGTGGGGGTGGGTGAGAACAACACCGAACCACTCGCGGCCAATGTGGCGATGCACCGCGCCCTCGGCGTGCCGGTGGAGAACATCGACGCGAACGAGGTGCGCACGCTCTGGCCGGGGATCTCCCTCGACGACTTCGCCGCGTTCGCCTACGAACCACTCGGCGGTCACGGTGACGCCTACATGACCGGGATGGCGTACGGGACGAAGGCCCGTCGGCTCGGTGTGCGAGTGCAGCAGTCCACCGCCGTGGCGTCGCTCCTGCAGCGGGAGAACGGGGAGGTCTACGGGGTGCGCACCACGACCGGCGAGGACATCCACGCCGATACCGTGGTGCTCGCGACCGGAGTCTGGTCGCCGGCGCTCGGCGCGACCGCCGGCGTCGAGGTTCCGATCCGGGCGCAGCGTGAGCCGATCCTGCTCGTCGATCAGGGTGAACCCACGCCTGACGTGCCGACCTTCTCCGACCTGGTCAACCTGCACTATGTACGCCGCGAACCCAACGGCGATCTGCTCGTCGGCAACAGCGACCACTCCGCTCCGGAGTTCGCCGACCCGGACGACTACTCGAACCGCGCGACCGACGACTACATCGAGACCGCGATCGCCAAACTCGATCGGCTGCTCCCCGGCATGCCCGACCCGAGACTCTCGTCGACCTACGCCGGTTGTTACGACATCACGCCCGACTACAACCCGATCATCGGCCCGTCTCCCGCTCCCGGCCTGTTCCTGCTGGTGGGCTTCAGCGGACACGGCTACAAGATCTCTCCGGCGGTGGGCCGCCTCGCCGCCGACCTGCTGCTCGACGGCATCTCGAGTGATCCCACGGTCGACGGCGCCGACTTCCGGTACTCGCGGTTCGAGAAAGGCAAGCCACTCGCGAGCCTGAACCCGTATGTGGGGGCCGGCGAGATGCGGTAGACAGGTCCAGTCACCGCCTCGTCTCGTACCTGGTCTGGACGACCCCGCCGGGAAAGGTCTGCGTCTCCACCAGGTTCAGGTTCACCCAGTCGTCCAGCACGGTGAAGAACGGGGTGCCTCCACCCACCAGGACCGGGTGGGTGACGATCGTGTACTCGTCGATCAGTCCTGCCCGCATCGCTGCGCCGGCGAGCGACGCTCCGCCGACCCTCATCGGTTCGCCGTCCTCGGCCTTGAGCCGGGCGATCTCCGCGATCGCGTCGCCGGTGAACAAGCGGGTGTTCCAGTCGACCTTCTCGATCGTCGAGGAGAACACCACCTTCGGCGTATCTCTCCAGTTCCGCGCGAACTCGATCTCCGCCGGGGTGGCGTCGGGCTGCTGGTCGCCGGTCGGCCAGTGGGAACTCATGACCTCCCACAATGTGCGCCCGTACAGGAACAGGCCGATCGCCCGCTCCTGGTCGAGCCACCACCGGAACAGCTCGTCGCTCGGCGCACTCCATCCGCGGTCGTCGCCGGGCGCAGCGACGTAGCCGTCCAGTGTCAGATTCATGCCGTAGATCAGTTTCCGCATCGCGTCGCACCCCTTCGTCCGGCGGTCTCGGAAGTTCAGACCGGTTCGGCACACGAAAATGATCGGACGCGGCCCGGTTCGACGATGCCGGCGAATCGGCGTCCACCCCGGATACCGGCGATCTCGGCCGAGGGTGACTGCAGGTGCGGTCATCCACCCGTCGCGTCGCCTCGCAGTGAGGGCAGCAGACCGTCACGCACTCCACGGACGTATCCGGAGACATTCACGCTCGCACACCCCCGTAGCTGCGCAGCCAGCGCAGGGCCGGCTCCCGGGTGCGGGTGATGCCCTTGTACTCCGCCATGTCGTCCGGCAGTTCGTCGAGCACACGGTAGAGCCGTTCGGACCACTCCGGCACCCGGGCGATGTCCTCCACGGGCAGCAGATGGGTGCGGATGAGGAACATGATCGCGCCGGAGACCTCGAGACGCACGAGGTGCTGGACCTCGACACGCAGGTTCAATCGTCGCCCGACATCCTCGAGTGGACCCTCGGCGAGCAGGCGACGGTCCCTGCCCCACTGCGGATAGGTCTCGGTGGACTGGTCGAGCCTGCGGTCGACACTGAGCGACCAGTTCGTACGCCGGTAGCGCTGACCGGGCTGCAATCCCATGAGGAATTGCTGTGCGCGGGGGATCACCCCTTCGGTGTGGACGCGCGGGACCGGTCCGTGGATCTGCAGAAAACTCATGCCGACGTCGAAGCGCAGCGACCAGTCGGCCGCGAAGGTCACCAGTCCGGCGTCCCCCCAGAGCGCACCGTCGCGCTGATCGAGCAGAACGACGTCTTCCTGGACGTGCCGGCCGATGAATCGCAGAGGTGCTTCCGGAAGGGTGGACCTCTCACCGAAGACGAAGGCCTGCTCGACGTCGAGTGCCCGGTTGGTGAAACGCCGAATCGCGCCGTCGCGCTCGAGAGAGAAGGTGCGGGGATCCGCCTCGACGAGCATCCGCATCAGGGTGACCATCGCGTCCCATTGCGCGACCTCCATGTGCGGCAGAGCCTGGAACCGCGTGGGGTCCTCGGCGAGCACCCGCTCTCGTTCGGCCAGGTCGCCGCGATAGTGGGCGTCGACATCGACGGGATGCGCGCCCCACCGGCCGGCGGCCGTCTCCACCGTGCTGCCGGCGGGTTCGACGTTGGTGCTGTACCGATAGCTGTCGCGGGGGAACGGAAACGGGAAACGGACGATCCGATCGGGAAGATCGGCGTTGTCGTCGCGGACAGCGAACGCTGTTGCCGTACTCACAGATCCAGCTCCAATCGTTGTCCGCTCGCGCGGGAGACACAGGGCATGAGGCAGTCTCCTGCCTCCTTCTCCGCCGCGGTCAGGTACAGATCGCGATGATCGATCCCACCGCTCACCACAGGAAGCCGGCACTCGCCGCACACTCCCTGCCGGCACAGATTGGGTACCGCTGTCCCGTGGGTCTCGAGCGCTTCGAGCAGGCTGACACCGGAGTCGACCTCCACCTCGCTTCCGCTGCGCCGCAGGTGTGCGGTGAACGGGGTGCCGGGATCGAGGTCGCCGACGCCGAAATGCTCGTAGTGGACGCGCGCGCCGGGCCAGCCCGCACGGTGTGCACGTGTCGTGAGCTCGTCGATGAGCCCCGCCGGTCCGCACACGTACAGGTGCGTGCCGATGGGCTGGTCGAGCAGCACCGGACCGATGTGCTCCCGGAAGCTGTTCGAATCGGTACAGGTGTGCAGCCGCGTCCCGCACAGTCGGCGCAGTTCCTCCAGGTGCGGGCCGTCGCCGGCGCGGAAGGTGTAGTGCACCTCGAACGATCGCCCCCACTGCACGGCGGCGCGCACGTGCGAGAGGACGGGTGTGACACCTATTCCGCCTGCGACGAGGACGTGGTGACGGGCGGCGAGGACCGGAGCAAAGGCACTGCGGGGCGTACTCACCTGCACCGGATCCCCCACCTGCAGCCGATGGATCCACCGCGAACCGCCCCGCCCCTTCTCGTCGAGCCGCACCGAGATCCCGTAGTGATCCGGTTCGAATCCGGGACCGGTGAGAGAGTAGGAGTTCCGGCGTGGCCGTCCGTCCGGACCGGTCCCACAGGTGACGACGATGTGACTGCCCGGTGTGAACGACGGCAGGACGCGGCCGTCGGGTGCGGTCAATCGCACGTGCCGCACGGTCGGTGACACTTCGGTGGTCTCGCCGACCGACAGCACCAGGCCGGTCGCGACGGGTGTGTTCCCCGCCTGGTTCTCGGAGAGCAGGGTCATGGACGTTCCTCCGCGTCGGACATGAATCCGAGATAGGCACCGTGCAGGCGCGAGACGTGGTGGTAGACGACGAGTTCCGTGCGGCAGTTCGGACAGGTGGTGCACCGTCCGACCTCGACGGTGGCGAGATGGGCCGTATGGCAGTGCGCGCAGTACACCGTGCGGTCGGTGGAATCGACCGGCACCGGAAGGATTTCCGCGTCGAGCAACCCTCCCGCCACTGCTGCGGCCGTGGCGGAGAGAACCGCCGCTTCGGATCCGACGAGAACGAGACGCCACCCGACGCGGGCACCGCCGAGTCGACTGCCGAGTACGCGTGCGGCGGTCTCACCCCACTCGGCGGGCAGACACATCCAGTCCGTCCGGCAACCGTCGAAGGACGACAACAACTCTCGTGCCCGAGTCGCAGCGTCCGCACCGAAGGACAGGATCGTGACGGTCCGCGCCCCGGTGGCGATGTGCCGCTCTTCGTCCCACCGCGGCACACTGGTGGTGCCCGGACAGACACTCATGGCGTCGCCTACGGCGCGACGGACAGGAGGCCGGCGTAGTACGCGAGCGCCCCGCCGGGTCTCGGACGGACGTCGCCGATATATCCCTTCGCGTCGGGGAATTCGCCTGCCGGCATCTGCGGAAGTGCCGTCCGGAAACCGGAACTCACGCGAAAAGCCGGCGCAGTGGTGGTGTCGGGCATGAGGACTCCCTCGAGCAGTGCGGAACACCCCGATGAGGCGAGAACGTCGATCGCTGACGTGAAACAGACAGTAATGAGGCGAAACGCGGGGATGGTTGCCGCTCGGTTAACGCGTGTAACCGATTCCGCTCGGACCCGACGACCTCCGGGCCGCGGACACGAAGGCCCGCGGCCGAGCACGGCAAGCGATCACGCGAACGACGTCGCGCGCGGGAGATCTCGCGTCAGTGATCGTCACCGAAGAAGGCGCGGTGCCAGATGCGGGTGACGATGTTCGCGCCCTCTTCGATGGGCATGGGCGCTCGCTGCATCTCCTCCTGCGCGTACCAGACGTACGCCGATTGCTCGACCATGCAGGCGAGGGCCTCGACCGTGCCTCTCACATCGACGCCGTCGACCACTTCCACCGCGCACTTGAGCTTCAGGACCGTCGTGAAGCGATCGATGTGCCGGTTGCGCATCTGCCACCAGAAGTCGCGGAACCGCGGGTCCACATTCGCCGCTTCGACCAGCGTGCGCATGATGTCGCGGTTGTCGTAGTAGTGCGTCAGATAGCCGGTATTCGCTTCGAGAAGTGCCTGGTACGGGTCATCCTCGATGCGGTGTTCGGTCGCACCGCTGGCGCGGAACAAATCGTCGTGAGTGTCGGCGATCAACGCGGCGAACAAGTCTTCCTTGTCGCTGAAATATCTGTACAACCCCCCGAGTGACATTCCCGCTTCCGTCGCCACACCGCTCATGGTGGCGCCGACATATCCGTCGCGGGCAAAGACCGAGCGCGCGGCCTCCAGCAGTTTGGTGCGGGTGCGACGCCCCTTGGTGGTGTTCGGCTGGTGCGGCATGTCCCTCCTTTCGTTGCGGGCATCGTAACCGCTCTACACAGTCGTCATCATTGTTTACAAAAAAGCGACGTCACTCTCTTGACGTGAGCCACGTTACCCCACAGAATCGTTCCAACACCGCCGCGACCGCCTCTCGGACCGCGCCTTCTGCATCCGGCTTCCACCGAAACGGAGTCTTCGTGAATTCCCGTGCAACCACCCTCGCCCCCGCCCTACCCGGCGAGCGCCCGACCGCCGCCGGCGCCCGGACTCCCCTCGATCTGTTTCTCGGGCACCTCGCGCACGACCCGCACGCCGTGGCGGTCTGCGACGATCGGGGTCATTCCCTCACTCGCGCAGACCTGTGGGAACTCGCAGGTGACATCGAACGAGAATTCGTTGCCCACGGATTGAACGCCGGTGACCTGGTCATCCTCTGCATGCCCAACTGGACCGAATGGATGGCCTCCTATCTCGGAGCAGTACGAGGTGACCTGATACCGGCGACCTTGCCGGTCACCACCGACCCGAAGTCCATCGCCTACACCGCACAACTCGTCGGAGCGAAGGCCGTCGTCCTGCCCGGATCCCACCGTGGCCGCGATTTCGCCGCCGAATCCGCAGTTCTGGCAGAAGAACTCGGACGCGAAATCCACGTGCTGCTCGTCGACGGCACCGACGGCACCCGCACCTGGCGCACCTTCGCCGGTCCACCGGTCGCTGTTCCCCCCTATCCGGAGGGCCTCGCCCACGTGCTCTTCTCGTCGAGCACCACCGGCAAGTCGAAGGCGATCGCCCACTCGGAGTCGAGCCTGAGTGCCTACAACCGGATGGTCATCGACCGCTACGAGGTCTCCGGGGAGCACCCGATCTTCATGCCCTCACCTCTCGGGCACAGCACCGGCTTCTGGCACGGCGCGCGGATGTCGCTGATGACCGGTGCCGCGCTCGTCCTGCAGGACGCCTGGGACCCGCGACGCGCTCTCGAACTGGTCGAGCGGTACGGCTGTGAGATCACCGTGGCAGCTACGCCGTTCCTCAAGGATGTCGTGGACACCGCATGGGACTCGGCCGCTCCCAAGCTCGCCGGGATGCGCATCTTCCTGTGCGGTGGTGCACCCGTCGCACCGAGCCTCATCGAACAGGCCCAGGAGCAGATGCCCGGCACCCGGATCGCCGCGATCTGGGCGATGAGCGAGGGCGGGGCCACCTCGAGCCTGCCGGACGATTCCGTCGAACTCGTCGCTCGCACCTGCGGGAAGGTGATGCCCGGCGTCACCCTCGAGACGATCGACGACCGTGGCGTGATCGCTCCCCGCGGCACCGACGGCGAGATCGTCATGCGGACGCCGTCGCTCTTCCTCGGATACATCGGTCAGGACGAGCTGTACCGCAACTCCTTCACCGCCGACGGCTGGTTCCGCACCGGTGACACCGGAATCGTCGACGACAACGGCTATCTGCGTCTGACGGGCCGCCTGAAAGACCTCATCATCCGCGGCGGAGTCAACATCTCCCCCGTCGAGATCGAGAACGCGCTCTCCGGTCACCCACAGATCTCCCGAGTGGCCGTCGTGGGCAGTCCCGACGAGCGCCTCGGCGAGCGGATCTGCGCCGTAGTCCAGTCTCTCGGCGACGCTCCGTCCTTCGACGAACTGATCGGCTGGCTGTCCGAGCGCAACGTCCCCCGCCGGCTGTGGCCGGAGTCGATCCGCATCGTGTCGGCGATGCCCGAGACCCCCGCCGGAAAGATCCGCAAGAACGTGCTCAGAGAACTCGTTTCGTCAGGAGACAGCATGACCGCGAACATCGACAGCGTCACGACGCAGACCGTCACGCTACGAGACATCGACGTGACCTACACACGTGCCGGCCAGGGCCCCGCGGTCGTCCTGATCCACGGACTGGCCGAGGACCACCGCAGCTGGCGCGCCGTGCAGGCAGCCGACCTCGGGGTCACCACCTATGCCTACGACCTCCGTGGGCACGGCCGCACCACCGTCGGCTCCCCCGCCGGGACTCTCACCCAACTGCGCGACGACCTGATCGCCTTCCTCGAGGAGATCACCGGTCCCGCGATCTGCGTCGGCTTCTCCCTCGGTGGCACCGTGGTGCTGTCGGCAGCAGCAGAACGTCCCGACCTCGTCACCGAGGTCGTCGCTCTCGGCACATCGAGCGTCGTGGGCCGCGGCGCAGCAGGCTTCTACGCCGGACGCATCGACTTGTTCCGCGGTACCGACCGTGCAGAACAACAGGCGGCACTGCGCGCCGACACCGCCGCGGCCCTGCACAATCCCGCTTCCGACCTCGATGCCGTCACCGCATTCCGGCTCGACGCCGTCGGGGAAGCACACGGTTACATCAACGCCTCCACCGCGATGGCGGCTCTGGTCGAGTCGCCGCTCACTCCCGAACTGTCGAGGATCGGCACCGAGGTTCCGGTCACGATCGTCGGCGCGGACAACGACACCTTCTGCCCCAGGAAGGCGGCGGACATCATCCTCGGTGCGATCGAACACGCGACCTACCACGAGATCACCGGTGCCGGTCACTTGATGCTCGTCGACCAGCCCGAACAGTCGATCGACCTCCTCCACCGCATCCTCGGTTCCTGACGAACCCGACACGACATCTCCCGATCATCAACACCTTCCGAAAGGCCCCATGATGCAGGAACGCCCCACCGCCCTCGTCACCGCCGCCGCGGGCGCAGGGATCGGCGCCGCGATCGCCACCCGCCTCGCCGCAGACGGTTTCGATGTCGTCATCACCGACGTCCACGAGCGCCGCAGCAAGGAACTCGCCGAGAAGCTGGCCGCCGAACACGGCCGCTCGTTCGACCACTACGTCCTCGACGTCACCGACGAGTCCCGGGTCGACACCGTCGTATCCGAGATCGCCTCGTCGAAAGGCCGACTCGACGTTCTCGTCAACAACGCCGGCTGGAGCAAGATCGAACCCGTCGCCGAGATGTCCTCGGACACGTGGAAGCGCTGTCTCGACGTCGATCTGAACGGCACCTTCTACACCATGCGGTACGCGCTTCCGGTGATGCAGCAGAACAACTCCGGCGCGATCGTCAACATCAGCTCGATCGCCGCCTACGAGACCAGCACCGAGCACGGTGCCGCCTACTCCGCCGCGAAGGCCGGCGTCCTCGCTCTGACACGCGTCGCCGCCGCGGAGAACGGCAAGCACGGCATCCGGGTCAACGCCATCACCCCGGGCCTGATCTACAACGACTTCCTTCGCAAGATCTACCCGGACGAATTCTTCTCCGGCTACGCGGAGAACCGGTCCCTCGTCGGGCGCGTCGGACGCCCCGAGGACGTCGCCGGTCTCGTCTCGTTCCTCGCCGGACCCGACGCCGGTTACGTCACCGGTGAGGTCTACGGCATCAGCGGCGGGGTGCACCCGCATGGCTGACAACCCGTTGCACCTGCCCATCAGGGAGCTGACCGACGCCTACGCGCGCGGCGATCTGGACCCTGTCGATGTGACCGAGCAGACCCTCGACCGGATCGAACGGATCGATACCGAGGTTCGCGCCTACGTCACGATCACCGCCGATCTCGCTCGCCGGCAGGCCGCAGACGCGGCCGAACGCTACCGCCGCGGAGAGCGCGCACCACTGCTCGGAGTTCCGGTCTCCGTCAAGGACGCCTTCCACCTTGCCGATACCGAGACCGGACTCGGGTCGCTGACCCAGCGGGGACGCGTCGCCCGTTCGGACTCCGGGGCCGTGGCCCGTCTGCGGGCCGCGGGGTCCGTGATGCCGGGTAAGACCCACGTTCCCGAGTTCTGCCAGTCGGCCACCAGCGAGAACCTGCTCGGACCCGAAACCGGCAACCCGTGGGACGTCTCCCGCACGCCGGGCGGCTCGAGCGGTGGTGCCGCGGCGTCGGTCGGTGCCGGTCTCGCCACGATCGCGCTCGGCTCCGACGGCGGCGGATCCATCCGGATTCCCGCCGCTTTCAGCGGGCTCGTCGGGTACAAACCCACCACGGGACTGTGCGCGGACGAACGCGGATTCCGCGCGATGACGGACTTCGTCACGGCCGGACCACTCGCCTGGACGGTCGACGATGCCCGCATCATGGTGGAGGTTCTCGCCGAGGTGGAGCTGGCGCGCGCCTCGGCACCGAACCGGCGGATCGCGTACTGCCCCCGCCCCGACGGTCGTCCCGTCGATCCCGCTGTCGTCCACGCACTGGAATCGGTTGCCTCCACACTGTCGGATCTCGGTCACGAGGTGATCGAGACCGACGTGCCGATCCAGGGCTGGAACGAGATCTTCGGACCGCTCGTACTCGACGACGAACTCCGCGAACGCGCCCATCTGCTCGAACGCCCGGAACTGCTCACTTCCTACGAACACGCCAGCCTGCGGGCGGCATTGCGGCTGACCAGCGCGGACGTGGCCGTCGCACGTGAGGCTCTCGGCGACTTCCGGAGGCGCATCGACGGCTTCCTCCACCGCTTCGATGCGATTCTCACTCCGACGGTGGCCACGGTGGCCTTCCCCCACGACCAGCGCCCGAAGATCATCGACGGCGAGAAGGCGGATTGGCTCTGGGGAGCGTTCCCGTTCACGTCACCGTTCAACGTGGCTGCCACGCCGGCGATCTCGATTCCGGCGGGCGTTCACGACGGGCTGCCGATCGGTGCACAATTGGTCGCCGCCCGGGGACGCGACGCCGACCTGCTGAACCTCGCCGAATCCCTCGAATCGGCCCTCGCATTCGATTACACACCGGTGCGAGAACGCTGGGCCGACGCGACGGTCCCGGAACCGGAGCCCGTCCCGTGACCGCCGGGCTCGATCTCCGGCGGCACGGGAGCGTCCTCGAGATCATCCTCGACCGCGCGGAGCGACGGAACGCGTTGTCGCGCGCACTGCTCGTCGAACTCCGGCAGGTCTTCACCGATCTCCCGGAGGACGTCCGCGCCGTGATGCTGACGAGTTCCGGCCGGGTGTTCTGCGCCGGTGCGGACTTCGCAGACCTGACCGGCACATCCGCCGACCTCGACTACGACCGGGATCTCGAGGGCGCATGCTCGGCGATCCGCACCAGCGCGGTCCCGGTGATCGCGGTCGTGGACGGCCCGTGCGTCGGCGCGGGCGTCGAACTCGCCACCTCCTGCGACGTCCGGATCACCGGGCCGAAGGCCTGGTTCCGGGTCCCTGCGGTCGAGCTCGGCCTGCTCTACAACCCGCAATCGATCCGCCGGCTCCATTCCGTGCTCCCCCGCACGACGATCACCCGGCTGCTGGTCCTCGCCGAACGGTTCGACGCGGCGGACGCCCTGGGCAGCGGACTGGTCACGCACACGGCCGACGGTGATTCCCGCGAACACGGACTCGCACTCGCCGAGCGACTCGCCGGCCTTCCCCGGGACGCACTCGCCGCCACCCGGTCCCTGCTCCATCGGCTCGACGACGGTCACTACGACGACGTCGAATGGCAAGGAGCGCGAATCCGTTCGATGGACAGTCCCGATCGTCACGCCGCCGTGAGCGCCGCCGCAGCGCGGCACGGCGCCTGAAGTCTCCCGACCCTACTTCCGAAGGAAGCCCATGACCAACACCACGCTCACCCCCGACCCGCACGACTTCCTCGCGCTCGAGCAACTGCTGAGCGAGGAGGAGCGCATGGTCGCCCACACGGTTCGCCGGCTGGTGAACGACAAGATCAAGCCGAATGTCGGCGAGTGGTTCGAGAACCACGAGTTCCCGAAGGAGATGGCTCTCGAATTCGGCAAACTCGGCATGCTCGGCATGCATCTCGACGGCTACGGTTGTGCCGGCATGAGCGCGGTCGCATACGGCTCGGCCTGCCTCGAGCTCGAGGCCGGTGACAGCGGAGCCCGCAGCTTCGTCTCCGTGCAGGGCTCGCTGGCGATGTTCCCGATCTGGAAGTTCGGATCCGAGGAGCAGAAGCAGGAGTGGCTGCCGCGTATGGCGGCCGGCGACGCCATCGGCTGCTTCGGCCTGACGGAGCCCGATTCGGGCAGCGACCCGTCGAGCATGCGCACCACCGCCCGCCGCGACGGTGACGACTGGATTCTCAACGGCACCAAGATGTGGATCACCAACGGCAGCATCGCCGATGTGGCCGTCATCTGGGCGCAGACCGACGAGGGCATCCGCGGTTTCGTCGTCGACACCAAGACCGAGGGTTACCGGGCCCGCAAGATCGAGAAGAAGCTGTCGCTGCGCGCCTCGATCACCGCCGAGATCGTCCTCGACAACGTCCGCCTGCCCGCCGAGGCGGTGCTGCCCGGCGTCGTCGGAATGAAGGGCCCCCTGTCGTGCCTCAACGAGGCCCGCTTCGGAATCCTGTTCGGGGCGGTCGGCGCGGCGCGCGATTGCTACGAGGCCGCGCTCGACTACACCCTGCAGCGCACCCAGTTCGGCAAGCCCCTGGCCGGTTTCCAGCTCACCCAGGGCAAGCTCGCCGACATGCTGATCCGCGTCAACCGCGCCCACCTGCTGGCCATCCACCTCGGCAAGCTCAAGGATGCCGGCAGCCTCGCACCGGCCCAGATCAGCTTCGGCAAGAAGGACAACGTCGCCCAGGCCCTGCACGTGGCTCGCGAAGCTCGCGGAATGCTCGGTGCCAGCGGAATTACGTTGGAGTACCCCGTGATCCGCCACATGAACAATCTCGAGTCCGTCTACACGTACGAAGGCACGAACGAGGTCCACACTCTGGTCCTCGGGCAGGCCGTCACGAAGATCGGAGCATTCCGGTGAACGCCGTCGCTGCGCTGAAAGGCCACGATCTCGGTACCCGCGTCGTGTCCTACGACGAATCCGACGCCATCCTCTACGCGTTGTGCGTCGGTGCCCGTCCCGACCAGCTGTCGCTGGTCTACGAGCGGGATCTGCATGTACTGCCCACCTTCGGGCTCGGACTCGGACTGTGGGCCGTGGAGGACGCCGGTTCGCTCGGCGCCTACGACCGTTTGAAGTCGCTGCATGCCGCACAGCAGCTGACGGTCCGTACTCCACTGCCTCCTGCCGGCAAGCTCGAGATGCATGCGCGCATCGCCGACGTGTGGGACAAGGGGTCGGCCGCAACGATCGACGTCGCGGTCGAGTGCGAGCAGTTCACCGCGACGTATGCGATCCACCTGCCGGGATCGGGAGGCTGGGGCGGCGAACGTGCGCCGTCGTCACCCCGGGTCGATCTCGCAGACGCGCAGTTCCGTGAGGACGTCCATGTCGCGGCGAATCTTCCCTCCCTGTACCGACTCACCGGCGATCTGCACCCCGTCCACATCGATCCGGAGGTCTCGTCGGGCTACGGTTTCGAACGTCCCATCCTCCACGGACTGTGCACGCTGGGTATCGCGGCGCGTACCGTCGCCGGCGCCGTGGGAGCCGAGCCGTGGGAACTGAGGGAACTCCGCGCACGCTTCGCAGCCCCCGTTCTCCCCGACACCACTCTCTCCGTCCGTGCGCAGGCTTCAGGCACCGACGTCGATTTCGACACGCGCATCGACACCCTGGGTGTGCTCTCCGGCGGCCACGCGAGTTTCTGAGCGCCACTCCGCCGCCCGGCTCTACCGAAGGAATCACCCCGCCCCACACGCAGTTCCCGCCGAAAGGGACTCAGATGACCGCACACGCCGCTTCCAGTTTCGGAACCAAGCAACAGAAAAGGGCGTTTCTCGCCAGCCTTGTAGGTACCACAGTCGAGTGGTTCGACTTCTTCATCTACGCCACAGCCGCGACGCTCGTCTTCTCGACGATCTTCTTCCCCGAATTGGGGTCGAACGTCGGCGTCCTCGCTTCCTTTGCGACCCTCGGTGTCGCCTTCCTCGCACGCCCGGTGGGCGCGTTCGTCTTCGGTCATCTCGGAGACCGCCTGGGGCGGCGCACAACCCTGATCACCACTCTCACGGTGATGGGTGCCGCCACGGGGCTCATCGGTCTTCTGCCGACCTGGGAGCAGATCGGCATCTGGGCGCCGATCATGCTCACCGCGCTGCGCTTCCTCCAGGGCGTCGCCGTCGGCGGTGAGTGGGGCGGTGCAGTTCTCATGAGTGTCGAGAACGCCCCGAAGACCCGCGAGCGCTTCTACGGCTCCGCGCCGCAGATCGCGAGCCCGCTCGCATTGGTGCTCGCCACCGTCGTGATGTATTTCGTCGCCCGGATGCCCGAGGACCAACTGATGTCCTGGGGATGGCGAATCCCGTTCCTCGCCGGTTTCGTCCTCGTCCTCATCGGCCTCGTGATCCGGCTCGGCGTCGAGGAATCGAGCGAGTTCTCCGAGATCAAGCAGACCGGCACCGTCACGAAGAATCCCATCGCGACCGTCCTGAGCACGATGCCGAGCCGAGTCCTCGCCGGTATCGGCCTGCAGGCCAGCGTGATCGTGTTGTTCTACCTGATCACCACATACATGCTCACGATGGCGACGAACATCCACGGATTCACCAAGAGCGACACCCTCATGATCCTGCTCGTCGCGGCGACGGTCGATCTGTTCGCGATGGTCGGGGTGGGCATCCTGTGCGACCGGCTCTCCGCCTGGACGGTCTTCGTCGGCGGCGTGGTGTTCACCGGCGCCTTCGCGTTCCCGCTGTTCGCGTTGTTCGACACCGGGAACATGGGGTTGATGATCATCGCCTTCTCGGCAGCACTCGTACTCGGCCATGCCACCACCTACGCGGTGGTCTCGAGTATGACCGCCGATCTCTTCCCCACCGAGGTTCGCTACAGCGGCGTCGCTCTGTGCAGCGCCTTCTCGGGTGTCGCTTGGGCTGCTCCCACCCCGCTCGTCGCAGCGGCGCTCGTCCCGACCGACGGGTCGAAGCACTGGTGGCCCCTCGCCGCGATTCTCGTCGTGACCGCCGTCGTCTCGTTCGTTGCCGCGGCCTCCATGCGGCACCATTTCACGTCCGACGCGGTGACCGAGGACCGCGACGACCAGTCGCACGACGGCCGGGTCCGTGTGGGCGACCCCGCCTGAGCAGCACCATTCGAACGATCAGGAGACTTTCATGACTGTGATGCTCAGCGAGGAACAACGCGAGTTCGCGGCAGCCGTCCGCGAGTTCTGCCGTCGCGAGGTGGGTACGCGCGAACAACGCGACAAGCTCACCGACTGCGGCAGGGAAGGACACAGCCTCGAACTCAACCGGAGGATCGCCGAACTCGGCTGGGCCGCCATCAATGTCCCCGAGGAGTACGGTGGCGCCGGCGGAAATCACGTCGACCTGTGTGTGCTCCTCGAAGAGCTCGCCCGGGGCATGGCCCCGGTCCCGTGGCACGGGACCACCCTCATCACGGCGGGCGTCTACACCAGATTCGCGAACGAGGATCTCAAGACCGCGGTGCTGTCCCGGGTCACGGAGGGCGCGGCGCTGTCGATCGCGATGTCCGAGCCGGAAGCCGGTTCCGACGTTGCGGCGCTGAGCTGCCGCGCCGAGCGCACCGCGGACGGCTGGGTGATCAACGGTCAGAAGACATGGATCACCAACGCTCATCAAGCGGACAGCATTCTCCTGGTCGCGCGCACCGAGCGCGGCGAGAAAAAGCACCACGGGCTGACCATGTTCCACGTGCCGGCCGACACGCCGGGACTGGCGATCAACGGCATCGACACCATGAACGGTACCGAGGTCAACGATCTCTACTTCGCCGACTGCGTGCTGCCTGCCGACTCGGTGGTCGGCGACATCGGCCGGGGCTGGGCACAACTCATGCCCGGTCTCGCCACCGAACGATTGATCCTCGCGGCGCAGATGCTCGGCGTCGCCGAGCGTGCCTTCGACGACGCCTTGACGTTCGTCACCGAGCGCACCCAGTTCGGTCGTCGGGTCGGTTCGTACCAGGCGATCAAGCACCGGATCGCCGATCTCGCGACGGAGATCGAATGCGCGCGTCTGCTCGTCTACGACGTCGCTCACCGCGCCGACGCCGGTGACGACCCGCAGGGCCTGGCGCGGGCGTCCTCGATGGCCAAGCTCAAGGCCACGGAGGTCGCCAAAGCCATGTCCCTGGAGGGCATGCAGATGATGGGCGGCTACGGCTACTCCACCGAGTTCGACATGGTGCAGCACGTTCGCGCCGCCCTGGGCGCCACGATCTACGGCGGCACCAACGAGATCCAGCGCGACATCATCGGGAACTCTTTCGGGCTTCGCTGACGAGCTCGACTTCACCTCGACGACGGGGCGGCCTTCGGGTCGCCCCGTCGTCGTGTCGGCGCTTCCGCTCGCTCGCCACAAGCGTCACCACAATCTCACTGTCGCGTAACACGCCTGTCATGACCTCTGTGTTTCCTTGTATTCGACATTGAACACTATAGTGAAACTACGCCGTCGAAACCGAGGAGTCCCCATGACGCTGGAAGCCACCGACATGTCCGTGTTGCGTCTCCAGTCGACGAGCGGGCGGTCGCCCGCGACCTCCGAATCCCCCGACCTCGCCGAGCTCGCCCGATCCACCGACACCCGATTCATCCTCACGGTCTTCACGACCCTCTCCGGAAAGCCCTGCGCCAAGCTCGTTCCCGTCGAGTCCGTCGACGAACTGCAGACCGAAGGCGTCGGTTTCGCCGGTTACGCCGCCGGCACCATCGGGCAGGTGCCGAAGGACCCCGATCTCGTCGCCGTCCCCGATGCGAGCTCGTTCACCCCCATCCCGTTCGTGCGGGAAGGACTCGCGCTCGTCCACTGCGATCCGCACGTGGAAGGCGAGCCCTGGCCGTTCGCGCCCCGCGTGATCCTCAAGAGTGCCCTCGCCGAGGCCGCACGCACGGGCCTGACGATCAAGGTCGGTACGGAGATCGAGTACTTCCTCGTCCAGCGCGACGAGCACGGGGCGCTCCACACCGCCGACCGTCTCGACACCTCGCTCCGGCCCTGCTACGACGCCCGCGATGTGACCCGCATGTACGACCACCTGACCTCGATCTCGGCGGCGATGAACCGCCTCGGATGGGGCAACTACGCGAACGACCACGAGGACGGCAACGGCCAGTTCGAACAGAACTTCCGGTACGCCGACGCGCTGACCACCGCCGACCGCGTGGTGACATTGCGTTATCTGCTGTCGGTCCTCGCGGAACAGCGCGGCATGACGGCCACCTTCATGCCCAAGCCCTTCGCCGATCGCACCGGTTCCGGGATGCACATGCACCTGTCGCTCTGGCGCGGGGAGACACCGGCATTCCCGGACGCCGCGGACCCCCGAGGGCTCGGCCTCTCCGAGACCGCGTACGCGTTCATCGCAGGCATCCTCGAGCATGCGAGCGCGCTGCAGGGTGTCATCGCGCCGACCGTCAACTCCTACAAGCGCACCGGCGCAACCACCACCTCGTCCGGGGCGACCTGGTCGCCCCGCCACGCCACCTACGGCGGCAACGACCGGACCCACTACCTGCGTGTCCCGGACTCCAACCGCGTCGAACTGCGCGGCGGCGACGGTTCCGCGAATCCTTATCTCGCCACGGCGGCGACCGTCGCCGCCGGACTCGACGGCATCGAACGTCGACTCGATCCGGGCGCCCCCGGAGTCGGCGGATCGTCCGACATCCTGCCGATGACCCTGCTGCACGCGATGGACGCACTCGAGGCCGACCCGGTCGTCGTCGGCGCCCTCGATGCGGCCGGTCCGGGTGTCGCCGACTATTTCGCCTCCCTCAAGCGGGAGGAGTTCTTCCAGTGGCACAACACCGTGACCCCCTGGGAGATCGACAGCTACCTGACCGCTTTCTGAACCCATCGAACAGGAGAGACGACCATGTGCGGAATCGTCGGACTTCACGTGCGGGACACCGCGCTCGAACCTCGGCTGGGCGCCCTGCTCACCGGCATGCTCGGGCAGATGGTGGACCGCGGTCCCGACTCGGCGGGTGTCGCCGTCTACGGCAGCCCGGCCTTCTCCCCTGCCGGCGAATCGACCGTCTCGCTGCTCGATGCCCCCGCGGAACTCGCCGGAACTCTGAGCGACGCCCTGGGGATCGCCGTGAGCACGATCGACCTCGCACCGACCACCGTGGTGCACGCGCCGGTCCCCGCATCTCTGCTCGCCGACACCGTGCGCACGGTCGCACCGGCAGCGACCGTCATCGGCTTCGGCGACGACGTGACCGTACTCAAGGGCACCGGCGATCCGCGTGATCTCGCAGAACACTTCGGGCTGCCGGCGACATCGGGGTGGCAGGGGGTCGGCCACACTCGCATGGCCACCGAATCGGCGGTCACCGCAGCGGGATCCCATCCTTTCGCGGTCGGGCCCGACCAGTGCCTCGTCCACAACGGCTCCTTCTCGAATCACCTGTCGATCAAGCGCGAACTCGAGGCCGAAGGAGTGCGATTCGACAGTGAGAACGACACGGAGGTCGGTGCCCGATTCGTCGCGAAGCATCTCTCCGAGGGCGCCGACCTCGAGAAGTCGCTACGCCTGCTCCGGGAGCGATTCGACGGCTTCTACACGCTGCTCGTCTCGACCTCCGATTCGTTCGCCGTGGTCCGAGACCCCATCGCCTGCAAGCCCGCGATCGTCGCGGAGTGCGACGCGTACGTGGCGATGGCATCCGAATTCCGCGCGCTCGCGGGACTTCCGGGGATCGCGGACGCCCACATCTTCGAACCCGAGCCGGAACGGGTCTACGTATGGCACCGCTGACCGCATCCGACTGCATCCCGAACCCGGAGACCACCATGACCACCGACGCACTCTCCCCCGCCACTGCGCCTGCAACCACCTCGTTCGACCTCGACGTGACCACCGCCCGCGAACTCAACGCGGCGTTGCAGGCGATGGAAGCACCGGCTCGCGCGCACGTCACCAATCCCCAGGGCGCTCACGCCCTCGCGTGCGGCCTCGACCGATCGATCGACGTCCACATCGAAGGTCACGTCGGCTACTACGCGGCGGGGATGAACCAGCACGCACGGGTCGTCGTGGAGGGCAACGCCGGCGTGGGTGTGGCCGAGAACATGATGTCGGGCACGGTCCGCGTCACCGGCGATGCCTCGCAATCCGCGGGCGCGACCGCCCACGGCGGGCTGCTGGTGATCGAAGGCAACGCCGCGGCGCGCTGCGGCATCTCGATGAAGGGCGTCGACATCGTCGTCGGTGGCGATGTCGGACACATGAGCGCCTTCATGGGCCAGGCGGGGCGGCTCGTCGTCCTCGGCGATGCCGGTGAGGCACTCGGTGATTCGCTGTACGAGGCACGGATCTACGTGCGGGGCACCGTCGCCTCGCTGGGCGCGGACTGCGTGAAGAAGGAGATGCGTTCCGAACACCTGGCCGAGCTGCAGGAGTTGCTCGACGCGGCCGGCTTCGACGCGGATCCCACCGAATTCACCCGGTACGGCTCGGCCCGGCAGCTCTACCACTTCCACGTCGACAACGCCACAGCGTACTGACCGCTCGCCCTTGTCCGCCCGCTCGACACCCGAGGAGACTTCCATGACCTTCCGCCCCGGACTGCGTGAATCCGCCACCTTCGACCGCAACGTCATCCACGAGATCCAGCGTGCCGCCTCGACCGGCATCTACGACATCCGTGGTTGGGGAGCCAAGCGCACGGTGCCCCACTTCGACGACCTGCTGTTCCTCGGCGCGTCGATGTCGCGGTATCCGTTGGAGGGTTACCGCGAGAAGTGCGAGACGGACGTGGTGCTCGGTGACCGTCACGCGAAGTATCCACTACACCTGGATATTCCGGTGACCATCGCAGGGATGAGTTTCGGTGCGCTGTCGGGAGGTGCGAAGGAGGCACTCGGGCGCGGTGCGAGCGAGGTCGGTACGTCCACCACCACCGGCGACGGAGGGATGACCCCCGAGGAGCGCGGACAGTCCGAGCACCTGGTCTACCAGTACCTGCCGTCCCGCTACGGGATGAATCCCGACGACCTGCGCAAGGCGGATGCGATCGAGGTGGTCCTGGGTCAGGGCGCCAAGCCGGGTGGTGGCGGAATGCTGCTGGGTCAGAAGATCACCGAACGTGTCGCGGGAATGCGCACCTTGCCGGTGGGTATCGATCAGCGCAGCGCGTGCCGCCATCCCGACTGGACCGGGCCCGACGATCTGGCGATCAAGATCATCGAGTTGCGGGAGATCACCGGCTGGGAGAAGCCGATCTACGTCAAGGTCGGCGCGACCCGCACCTACTACGACGTCAAGCTCGCGGTGAAGGCCGGCGCCGACGTGGTGGTCGTCGACGGGATGCAGGGCGGGACGGCCGCGACCCAGGACGTCTTCATCGAACACGTCGGTATCCCGACGCTCGCCGCACTCCCCCAGGCCGTGCAGGCGCTGCAGGAACTCGGGGTGCACCGCACCCCGGGCGGCGTGCAGCTGATCGTCTCGGGCGGTGTCCGTTCGGGAGCCGATGTCGCCAAGGCCATGGCGCTCGGCGCCGACGCCGTCGCCATCGGGACGGCTGCGCTGATCGCACTCGGCGACAACGATCCCCGCTACCAGGCGGATTACGAAGCACTCGGTTCGGCCGCCGGCTTCTACGACGACTTCCAGGACGGCAGGGATCCCGCCGGCATCACCACCCAGGATCCCGAGCTGCAGGCCCGCTTCGATCCGGTCGAGGGCGGACGTCGCCTCGCGAACTATCTGCGAGTGCTGACGATGGAAGCGCAGACCATCGCGCGGGCGTGCGGCAAGTCGCACCTGCGCAATCTCGAACCGCAGGATCTCGTCGCCGTCACCCTGGAGGCCGCGGCGATGGCACGGGTGCCGCTCGCCGGCACGGACTGGATCCCCGGCCGGCCGGCCTGATCCACCCCACAGATCATCTGCGCGCCCTCCGCGGGTCCCGGTTCCGGAACCTGCGGAGGGCTCGCCCGCGTCCACTGTCAGTGGACACACGCTACGCTGACGACATGACCAGTCCCGAGCGCGGCGTCCTGTACGACGATTCCGGACGCGAAGTCCCGCGCGGCACTCCTACCGGCGTCGACCTCGAGCGCGCGATAGCGCACCAGGTCCGCTCGTTACGACTGGCCAGCGGTCTGTCCGTCGGCGACATGGCCGCGAAAGTCGGGATTTCCAAAGCCATGTTGTCGAAGATCGAGAACGCCCAGACCTCGTGCAGCCTGTCGACCCTCGCCCGTCTCGCGGCCGGCCTCGACGTCCCCGTCACGTCCCTGTTCCGCGGCGCGGACACCCACCGCGAAGCGGTGTTCACGAAGAACGGCCACGGCGCCGAGATCGTGGGCCGCGGTACCCGGGTCGGTCACCACTACGAACTGCTCGGCGCTCTGCGCGGACAGCACAAACGACTCGAACCGGTCCTGGTGACCCTCACCGACGCGAGCGACGTCTTTCCACTCTTCCAGCACCCCGGCACCGAACTCCTGTACATGCTCGAAGGCGAGATGCTGTACGGGCACGGTGATTCCGAATACCGGCTGCAGCCGGGCGACGCCCTGCTCCTCGACGGGGAAGGATTGCACGGACCCAACGAGCTCGTGACTCTGCCCATCCGGTTCCTGGCCGTCACCGCATATCCGGACAACCATCAGCCGTGAACGCGTGGAGCCCTCACCTCGGTGCGCGGTGAGGGCTCCTGGCGCCTTGCCTGCGGACGATTCCGTCAGGGCTTGGTGGGCACGATGACGTCGCGATCTGCAGCAAAGACCTCCGGGCGCATCGGCGACGGCCCGGCCGGTGAGAACGAGTCCATCACGTATGCCGTCTCGCCGTGGACGGGGACGTCGATCCCCTGGATCTCGGTTTCGGCGTCCACCCGGATGCCCATGATCTTGTCGAGAACCTTGGCGATGAGGAAGGTCACGGCGAAGGAGTATGCGAAGACCGCTGCCATCGCCACGACCTGACGCCCGAGGAAATCGATCCCCCCGCCGAAGAACAGGCCGTCGACCCCGGCGGGTGCGGCTGCCGTCGCCACGAAGGCGATCAACGTGGTGCCCACGACGCCGCCCATGAGGTGGATCGCGACGACGTCGAGGGAATCGTCGTAACCCATGCGGAACTTCCAGCCCACGGCGAAGCAGCCGACCGCGCCTGCGACGGCGCCGATCAGCAGTGCGCCGAGCGGGGAGACGAGGCTGGCTGCGGGGGTGATGCCCACGAGGGCGGCGATGACGCCGGAGATCGCGCCGAGCGTCGTGGCGTGCTTCTCCCGGATGCGTTCGACGATCAGCCATCCGAGCAGGCCGGCCATCGCTGCGACGAGCGTGTTCAGCACGACCACACCTGCCGTGTGGTTGGCTCCGCCCGCCGAACCACCGTTGAATCCGAACCAGCCGAAGAGCAGGATTCCCCCGCCGAGAACGACCAGGGGCAGACTGTGCGGACGCGCCACGTGCGGGAAGCCGCGACGACGCCCGAGCGCGAGAGCGAGCGCGAGGGCCGCGACACCCGAGTTCATGTGCACGGCGGTGCCACCCGCGAAGTCGTGCGCAGCAAGAGTATTGGCGATCCATCCGCCCTTCGTGCCCGCTTCCTCGTCGTCGAAGGCGAAGACCCAGTGCGCGACGGGGAAGTAGACGAGGACGACCCAGATTCCCGAGAACACCATCCATGCCGAGAACTTCATGCGGTCGGCGACGCCCCCGGCGATGATCGCCACCGTGATTCCGGCGAAGAGGAGGTGGAAGGCCGCTGTCAGTGCAGCGGGCATGCCCCCGGACGGATCCTCCTCGAGGAGCGAGTTCAGCCCGATGTCGCTGAACGGATCACCGATGAGGCCGAGCCCTCCGACGCTGTCGCCGAGCACCGCGGCGGGACCGAAGAGCACCCACAGCACTGCGGTGACCGCGAAGCCGCCGAAGACCATCATGATCATGTTGAGCGCGCTCTTGACGCCGAGCATGCCGCTGTAGAACAGCGCCAGGCCCGGGATCATCAGCACGACTGCCGTGAACGCCGCCAAAATCCAGGCGGTATCGGCGGCCGCGAGTGCCTGTTCCATATCTGTCCACCCTGTTCGATCCTGGGGTACGCAACCCCTACGCCGTTCGGTGACCCGCATTCATCACCGTTCCCTGAGAGTGGACCTGCTCTGTAATGTCCCTGCGAGGCGGGGATGAACTTCGTGTAACGGGGCCGGATCCCGGGCGACGCGGGCGGCGCGCGGCACCGGACGGCAGTATGGAGGGACGATGCGATGCAGTCCTTCGAAGGAACGGCACGCGCAGTTGCACCTGTACGGGAGGTAGACGATGGGACGCGTCACGACACGTCGACCGGTCCTGCGCATCACGGCGGACACGGCGACGCGGCGACCCGACACCCTCGCCGTCGAGGAACCACTCGAGATCAGGGTCGGGGGTGAGGCGCTGACGATCACGATGCGCACCCCCGGGCACGATGTCGATCTCGTCCACGGTTTCCTGCTCGCGGAAGGCATGATCGGGAGCCGGGAGGACATCGAGTCCGTACGGTACTGCGACGGCGTCGACGAGAACGGCGCGAACACCTACAACGTGCTCGATGTCGCCCTCGCCCGCGGTGTCACGATCCCCGAGGGGACGGGACGACGCGCGTTCGCCACCACCTCCGCGTGTGGGGTGTGCGGAAAGACCTCGCTCGACGAGGTGCGCACCCGCACTCGATATCCGCTCCGGAATTCCGCGGGTGCGACGATCGGCACCCACACCCTCGCCGCCCTGCCCGAGACCCTCCGCCGGCACCAGCAGGTGTTCGACTCGACCGGAGGCCTGCACGCCGCGGCACTGTTCACGCTCGACGGCGCGCTGCTGGCCCTGCGGGAAGACGTCGGCAGACACAATGCCGTCGACAAGGTCCTCGGGTGGGCCTTGACCGACAACCGGGTTCCGCTGTCGCACAGCCTGCTCATGGTGAGCGGGCGCGCATCGTTCGAGCTCGTACAGAAGGCCGTCATGGCCGGCGTTCCCATACTCGCCGCGGTGTCGGCGCCGTCGTCGCTCGCCGTCGACCTCGCCGCGGAGTCGGACCTGACCCTGGTCGGCTTCCTCCGCGGCGACACGATGAACGTCTACACGGCCCCCGAACGCATCAAGACGGGATGAGCGGCTGCGAGGTCAGCCGCACGTCCCCTCCTGCGGGGCGCCCGCGCGTACTCCGTCGACGAACGCCCGCACGTCGTCGAAGGACTCCTCGAGCACCGCGCGGTGATCGGCTCCCTCGTACACCCGGTAGGTCAGGTCGGCGCCGTTGCCGCACAGCGCAGCCGTCACCTCGTCGGTGATCGCACGCGAGACCAGCACATCCTCGGTTCCCTGCACGACGAGCGTGGGCACCGACAGCGCGAGGGCTTCGAGTTCCTGACCGGCGTAGTACTCACGAAGCGCATCGAGGTCGGCATCCGGTGCGAACACCCGGTCCACCGGGACCGACGCCGCCGCTTCACGGATGTCGTCCATGCATCCGGTACGCGCGGCGTCGAGCAGGGGGCGCGATTCCTCCGTGAGCATCGCGTCGGCGTCGAGGGCCGGATCCGCAGCCTGCGCCCCGAGCAGCAGGACGGGCAGGAAGCTCAGCGCCGGACCGATCGCAGGACCGGCGGTCGCGTAGAACTCGGCCGTCTCACTGGTCCGGCTTCCCGGAGCGAGAGCGATCGCCCCCTGCAGGTCGAGTTCCGGGGCGCGTTCCTCCCCGCGTGCCGCCGCGTACAGTGCGGCGTGCCCACCCTGGCTGTGCCCCATCGAGACCCAACGGTTCCCGATGGCAGGATCGAGTTCCCTGGCGGCACGCACGATGTCGACGACGCTGTCGGCCGCGCTCTCTCCGTTCATGTACGGGTGGCCGCCCGGAGTGCCGAGGCCTTCGTAGTCGGTCTGGACCACTGCGTAACCGTCCGCGACCCAGCGGTCCAGCATGGCGGTCGTCCTCCCGACATAGGAGTGGGCCGGCCCGCCGGGTGAGTCGGCCGAGGGCGCACAGGCATCCCCCACCCCCGTGGTGCCGTGCGCCCAGCTGATCACGGGCCAGCCGTCCTCGGGTGCGTCTCCGTCCGGGATCGCGACGGTGCCGGAGACGAGGACGGGGCGCCGGTCCGCCCCCTCCGACAGATAGGTGATCAGATGCGTCCGTGATGCGCTGGGAAGCGCCGCCGTGCCGGTGAGGGGGCGGTCGGTGACCAGCGACCCGGGGCCACCGGCCGTCTCCTCGGCGCCGCCGGTGGCAGAGCAGGATGTGATGCCGAGCATCGAGACCGCGGCGACCGCTGCTGCCACGCGCCGGGAAGTGCGAGAGATCATGGATCCTCCGTAGGGATCTCAGTCGACATCCGGCGCCCATTGCACGCCGTTGATGTGGCTACCGCCGTCGACGAACAGCGTGTTGCCGGTGAGATAACGCGAGTCGTCGCTCGCGAGGAAGGCCGCGACGGTACCGATGTCCTCGAGCGGGTCACCGATACGGCCCATCGGGTTCGCCGCGGCCTGCGTCGCCGCCATCTGCGGGTCGGCTTCCGCGACCCGCTGATAGGCCGCGCTCTGCGCACCGGGGCAGATCACGTTGCAGCACACCTGTGCCGGCGCCCATTCCCGGGCCGCGGTACGCGTCATGCTGCGCAACGCTTCTTTCGCGGCGTTGTACGCCACCGAGTACATGTGGGCATTGACACCGTTGAGGCTGCACATGTTGATCACACGGCCGGTCCCGTGCCGGGCGAGCTCCGGATAGGCACGCTGCATCGCCTGGAAGGCCGCCATCACGGCCATGTCGAAACCCGCCTGCATGCTCTCTTCGGACGTCGCCTCCATCCGCGCGAATCCCAGTGAGCGCCAGGCATTGTTGACCAGGATGTCGAGACGGCCGAACTCGGCTGCGGCCGAATCCACCATCGCGTGCACCTGTTCACGATCGGTGACGTCGGTCGGCACGAAATGCGCCCGCACACCCCACCGGTCGGTGAGCCATCGCGCGGTGTCCACACCCGCCGCCTCGTCCACTTCGGCGACCACGACGCTCGCGCCCTCACGGGCGAGCGCGCCTGCGACTCCCCGGCCGATTCCCATCCCGGCTCCGGTGACGATTGCCACCCGTCCGTCCAGCTTCCCCATGCCAGTGTCCTCTCCCGAATCCGACGAGTGCGCGGTGCGATCGTCAACGAGGACGGGGAACCGTCTTGTCGATGAAGAGCGCCTCGACCGACACGCACACCGTGCCGTCCGCGGTCCTGATCTCTCCGACCGTGTCGATCTTCCGGCCGTTCTGCTCGACCAGGCGGCCCGAGATCGTCAACGGTTCGAACAGCGGGGTCGGACGGTGATAACGGACGTTGAGCTGGGCGGTGGCTCCGCTGCGCCCGGCCCACGCGTTCGCCACGCCCAGGGTGTGGTCGAGCAGAAGCGCGGAGACACCACCGTGTACGTGCCCGGGAGGACCCTGATAGGGGAAGGTCAGTTCCACGACGCCTTCCACCGATCCGTCCTCACGTCCGGCGAGCACCAGCGGTGGCGCGAGCGCGTTCTCCGGGCCTGTGACGGGGTCGTGCCGCGTGACGCCTTCCCCGTGCCACATGTCGATCAAGCGTTCCTCCACCTCGGGAGCGTGCTCTTCGAGATGTTCGGCGATGCTGTCGAGTTCTTCCGCGACCCGCTCGAGATTCGCGTTGGCGCGATCCGTGCGCAACAGCGCGTCCACCACACGTCGTGCGGCGGCGGTCGCGCGGTCGACGGCGGTGTCCTGCGGTGCCGAGGTCAGTACCGTGCCGTCGGGCGCGGTGCCGACCGTGGGGTGGACGTTCGGATCGACCTTCATCGGACCTCCATCGTGGCGTGGGTGAGCACCGGCTGCCCGTCACGTTCGGGGCAGGTGGCGAGCAGCGTGAGCGTGTCGCGGTCGCGCCACACGGCGGTCTCGATCGTCTCGCCCGGATACAGCGAGCCGGCGAATCGCACCGAGAACGACCGGACGCGTGTGGGATCTCCGTCCAGCAGACCGTCGACGACGGCCTTGCACACGACACCGTACGACGCGAGGCCGTGCAGAATCGGACGATCGAAACCGGCCGCCCGAGCGAACTCGGGATCGGCGTGGAGCGGGTTCATGTCGGCGCTGAGCCGGTACACCAGCGCCTGCTGCGTGCTCGTGGGCGAGACGAGGATCGCGTCGGCCTCCCGCTCGGGGACCCCGTGCGGCGCCTCGGGGCCGGGCCGACCGCCGAAACCACCCTCGCCACGCGCCCAGATCTGCATCGCGTTGGTCCACAACCGGTTTCCCTCGGAGTCCGTCGCGGACTGCTCGAGCACGATCACCGCCGCCTTGCCCTTGTCCCACACGTCGGCGATGCGCGAGGAGATCGTCGCGGTGCCCGATACCGGGATCGGGGCGTGCACCCTGACGGACTGACCGCCGTGGAGGATCCGGCGCAGGTCGATGTCGATGCCCGGCAGGTTCAGTCCGGCCGGCGTCACCGCCCCGGCCGAGATCCCCTGCCCCGCGACCATCGAGAAGGTCGGCAGGACCTGCAGGTCCTTCTCGTAGACCCACCGCAGTTCAGCAGGATTCAGCGAGTCGGCACCCGCGCCCAGGCCGAGGTGGTACAGCATCACGTCACGTTCGGTCCACACGGCCTCACGCAGAGTGGGGGCGGCGGACAGCGCGATATGCGGATCGATGGGCACGGGCGCTCACTTTCCGGGTTCGGGATCGCGGGGCAGACCGAGGATCCGCTCTCCGATGATGTTCAGCTGGACATTGGTCGTTCCACCGGCGATCGACATGCACTGCACGTTGAGGAACATGTGCGTCGCCGAGCTGCGATCCCCGTTGTCGACCAACGACGCCGGGCCGGCCCACTCCATCGCGAGCTCCCAGACCTGCTGGATGTGCTCGACTCCGAGCAGTTTGGAGACGGAGGACTCGGCGCCCGGTTGGGCACCGGACAGTGAGCGGAGAGCGGTACGCAGGCCCATGAGGCCACCGGACGCGGCATCACCGAGCACCTTGCCGAGCACGGTGAGCTGTTCGTCGTCCGGACCGCCGGGGGTGGTGCGTGCAATCGCCATCAGGGCTTCGCATCCCGCCCCGAAGGTCGAGTCGTGCGAGAGCGAGACGCGCTCGTTGGCGAGGGTGGTACGGGCGAGTTTCCATCCGTCGCCGGGCTGACCGACGAGGCATTCGTCGGGCACGAACACGTCGTCGAGGAACACCTCGTTGAACAGGGCTTCACCGGTGATCTCACGCAGGGGCCGGATGTCGAGGCCTGGGGTGTTCCTGATATCGATCAGGAAGTAGGACAGTCCTTTGTGCTTGGGTGCCTCCGTGTCGGTGCGGGCGAGGCAGATACCCCAGTCCGCGACACGCGCCATGGACGTCCACACCTTCTGGCCGTCGAGCTTCCATCCGCCCTCCACCTTGACCGCCTTGGTCGACAGTCCGGCGAGGTCGGAACCGGCCCCCGGTTCGGAGAAGAGCTGGCACCACACGATCTCACCACGCAGTGACTGCGGGACGAACCGCTCGATCTGCTCGGCGCTGCCGTGCGCGATGAGGGTCGGTACCACCCAGTTGCCGATGATCATGTCGTGCGGTTCCAGCTCCGCAGCCCGCAGTTCCTCGGCGATGACGAGCTGGGTGACGGCGTCGGCGGCCTTGCCCCACGGTTCGGGCAGGTGCGGGGTGGTGTATCCCTTCTCCGCCAGGTACACCTTCCGCTTCTCCGGCTCGAGGGCCAGTGCCGGTTCGAGCTCGGCGCGGACCTCCTCCCGGATCCGTTCCGCCTCGGCCGGCAGCTCGACGCTCAGTACCCGGCGGGCACCGTCGAGGGTGAGGCGGGCGACCCGGCGGCGCCAGGACGCCGTGGAACCCAGCAGGATTCGGAGGGATTGCGCGCGACGCATGTACAGATGGGCGTCGTGCTCCCAGGTGTACCCGATGCCCCCGAGAACCTGGATGCAGTTCTTGGTGACCTGGACGGCCGCATCCGGTGCGATCGATGCTGCGACGGACACGGCGAGTGATGCCTCGTCGACCGGGACATCCTCCCCCAGTGCTCGCGCCGCGTCCCATGCCACGACCCGGCTCTGTTCGGTGAGGCACAGCATCCGGGCGACGGTGTGCTTGACACCCTGGAACTGCCCGATGACGCGACCGAACTGCTTGCGCACCCGCGCGTAGTCCGCGGCGGTCGTGGTGGCCCAGTCCGCGAGACCGGCCGCCTCCGCCGCGAACAGGGTCGCCGCGATATCGACGACCCGGCGCGCATCGAGCGTCAGCACGTCGTCGGCGGCCGGTTCCAGTGCGCTCACGGTAATCTCGGCGTTGCGCCGGACCACGTCGTAGCTCGGCAGATTCGTGACCTCGAGATCGTCGCGGGTGAGGACGACGAAGACCCGCTCGCCGTCGTCGTCGGCCGCGAGCAGGAACAGGTCGGCCACCTGACCGCCGAGGACGGCACCCGAGGTGCCCGAGAGGCGGACCGCGCCGCTCTCGCGAACGATCCGCAGTCCCCCCGGTTCGAGGGACACCGCCCCGAGGAGCGAACCGTCCGCGAGCCCGTCGAGTCCGGTGCGACGACCCGCCTCGTTCAGGACGGCCGAGACGATCACGGTCGGGAGAAACGGTCCGGGCACCATCGCGCGCCCGAGTTCCTCTGCGACGATCGCGGTTTCGAGCAGGCCGAAGCCCGCACCGCCGACGTCCTCGGGCAGGTGCAGTCCCAGCATGCCGAGCTCGGCCAGCGAACCCCAGTAGCGGGGACGGGATTCCGCCTCCGCCTCCACGGCGGCGCGGATCACTTCGGGCGTCGCGTGGCGCGCCGCCCAGCCGCGCACGGAATCGCGGAGCTCGCGGTCCTCGTCACTCAATCCCAGAGTCATGAACGGGTCCTTTGCTGGAAGTATGCCGACGTCAGATGCGCTCGATGATGGTGGCGGTGGCCATCGCGCCACCCGCGCACATGGTGACCAGAGCCGTCGAACGGTTCGAGCGCTCGAGTTCGTGCAGGGCACTGGTGATCAGCCGCGATCCGGTGGAACCGACCGGGTGGCCGAGCGCGATGGCCCCACCGTTGACGTTGACCTTGCTCATGTCGGCTCCGTGGACCTGGGCCCAGGACAGCACGACGGATGCGAAGGCCTCGTTGATCTCGACGATGTCGATGTCCGACAACGACATTCCGGTACGGTCGAGCACCGCGCGGGTCGCGTCGATCGGGCCGTCGAGGTGGTAGTACGGGTCGGAGCCGATCAGGGTGGACGCAAGGATCCGGGCCCGGGGCCGCAGACCTTCCTTACGCGCCGCGTCCTCGCTCATCAGCAACACCGCGGCCGCACCGTCGCTGACCTGCGAGGAGTTGCCGGCGGTGTGGATTCCGTCCTCGAGCACCGGTCGAAGACCGGCGAGGCCCTCCGCGGTGGTCTCCCGCAGACCCCCGTCGCGGGTGACGGTGGCCGTCTCACCGGTCGGCTCGCCTTCCTTGGTCACCACGGGCGCCTGGACAGGCACGATCTCGCGATCGAAGCGGCCCTCGGCCCATGCGGCCGCGGCGCGCTTCTGCGACTCGAGCCCGAAGGCGTCGACGTCATCGCGCTTGATTCCGCGCTTGGCGGCGATGCGCTCGGCGGAGGTGAACTGGTCCCCCATATCGATCGTCCAGTCGTCCGGGTAGGGATTGCCGGTACCCGGCGCGTTGGCCTGACCGAGGAAGACGCGGCTCATGACCTCGACACCACAGCCGATGCCGGCGTCGATCTGGCCGGAGGCGATCAAACCGGCCACCATGTGGACGGCCTGCTGCGACGAGCTGCACGCACAGTCGATGGTGGTCGCCGCGGTCGTGTACGGAAGACCCGCGTGGAGCCAGGCCTGCCGCGTCACGTTGTTGGACTGCTCCCCGGCCTGGGTGACGGCGCCCCCGACGAGCTGGCCGACGCGGTCGGCGGGCAGCCCGGTGCGGTCGAGAACGGCCTTCTGAGCGGCGCCCAGCAACACCGCGGGGTGTACCCCGGCCAGCTGGCCGCGGCGGCGGCCGATCGGTGTCCGTGCAGCCTCCACGATGACGACGTTGCTCATGCCCACTCCCAGCTCTCCGGCGATATTGAAATTTATTCTATTGAGACCCGCGGCGGTTTCCCGTGCCGTCCCACCGAGCGGGACCGGCCTTGCGGACGGCGCACCGGCGGGTGCGTCACACAGGAGGTTTCCGGATCAGCGCGAACCGGCGGACAGATCGACGAGCAGCAGGTCGCAGGCGACACGCAGATCGGATTCGATCTCCGGGATCGACGTCCGGCTGTTGAGTGCGGATTGGACGAGACCGAACCACAGCGCCACCACCAATCGCACCACCGTCGCGTCACGAACCGTCGGTTCCGTGACCCCCGCTGCGGCGAGGAGCAACCGGTCGAAGTGCTGATCGATCTTCGCCACGTCGGGAATGGTCGCGGCGTTCGAGGACGCGGCGGACTGGATCATCGCGTTCGCCAGCAACGGCGTGCGCACGAGAGCGCGGGTGGCCTGCAGCAAGGCCTCGTAGACGGCATCGGCGGGCGAGGCGGCCTGCTGCGAGCGCTTCGAGAGATGGAGGCCCATTCGATCGATCTGGTCGACCATCACCGCGACGAACAGGTGGGTCTTGGACGGGAAATAGCGGTAGAGAGTGCCGATGGCGACGCCGGCAAGTTTGGCGACCTCGTGCATCTGGACCCGCTCGAGCTCCTTCTCCGAACCGAGTTGCGCTGCCGCGCCGACGATCCTCTCGTAGCGCGCGTGCTGCTCCGCCGAACTCGGCTCCGCCGCGTCCCGCGCCTCCGCAAGTCTCGGCATGTTCTCGTCCTCCCCTTCGTGGCCGTTCGGCACCTCGGCCGCCGTCGGCGACGAACGTTCCAGGCGGTGCGTGCAGTAGCCCGTCCGATCCCGCCCAGCGGGATCTCTCCGCCGACCGGATCGCACAGCGGCCCAGACTAGAATGAATACTAATTCCGCCGCGGTGCGGTGACGAACCGTGGGCAACCGAACAGGAGACCTTCCATGGGTGAATCCCTGAGTCTGACCGGGCGTGCTGCCGTCGTGACCGGTGCGGGTGCCGGTCTGGGCCGCGCCGAGGCCCTCTCGCTCGCGGAGGCCGGCGCGGCAGTCGTCGTCAACGACATGGGCGAGGCGGCACATCGGGTCGCGGAGGAGATCGTCGCGGCCGGAGGGCAGGCGATCGCCGTCACCGGAGACGTATCCGACTGGTCTCTCGGAGGCCGCCTCGTCGAGGCGTCCCTCGAGGCATTCGGTTCCTTCGACATCCTCGTCAACAACGCGGGCATCATCCGCGACAAGATGATCTTCAACCTGACCGAATCCGACTGGGACGACGTGATCCGCGTTCACCTCAAGGGGCACGCGGCCACCTCGCACGCCGCAGCGGTGCACTGGCGCCAGGCGAGCAAGGCCGCCGGAGGCCCGGTCTACGGCCGCATCGTCAACACGTCGTCGGAGGCCTTCCTCTTCGGTTCCGCCGGACAGCCGAACTATTCGGCCGCGAAGGCCGGGATCACCGCGCTGACACTGTCCACGGCGCAGGGCCTGGCCCGCTACGGCGTCACCGCCAATGCGATCTGCCCCCGGGCCCGCACCGCGATGACCGCGGAGGCGTTCGGCGAGGCCGACGCGACGACCGGGCTCGACCCGCTCGCTCCCGAACGCGTCGGCACGCTGGTCAGCTATCTCGCCTCCCCCGCCTCGGCAGAGATCACCGGGCAGGTGTTCGTGGTGTACGGCAAGATGGTCGCGCTCATGGCCGCACCGAAGGTCGAGAACCGCTTCGATGCCGCAGGCTCCGCGTTCACGGTGGAGGAGCTCGACCAGCAGCTCTCGCCGTACTTCACCGGCCGGGGCCCGTACGAGACGTACGCTGCATACAGCATCGCAGAACTCGAAAAGGTCGCCCTGGCCGTCGATTGATCGCACGACACCGCGATCCACGAAGGGAGCCCGATATGAGACTCGCAGGGAAGGTGGCCATCGTCACCGGCGGCGCCGGAGGCATCGGCCGCGGCATCGTCAGAGCATTCGTGGAGGAAGGTGCCCAGGTCCTGTTCGTCGATATCGACCCGGCTGCGGGTGAGGCGCTCGAGGCCGAGCTCGGCGGAGCAGGAAAGTTCCTCCGGGTGGACATCTCCGACGAATCGAGCGCCGAGACGATCGTCGCGGCCGCGGTCGAACAGTTCGGAAAGCTCGACATCCTCGTCAACAACGCGCATGCGTCCAGACAGGCACCGCTGCTGGAGACCACCCAGGAGATGCTCGACCTGTCGTTCGGGACAGGTTTCTATCCGACCTTCCGCTTGATGAAGGCGGCACACGCCCAGCTCGCCGAGAACCAGGGGTCGGTGATCAACTTCGCATCCGGGGCCGGGATCGACGGTAGTCCGACGCAGGCCTCGTACGCCGCGGCGAAGGAAGCGATCCGCGCGATCAGCCGGGTGGCCGCGAACGAGTGGGCTCCGGAGAACATCAACGTCAACATCATCTCCCCCCTGGCGTTGACCGAGGGCGTCCAGGCGTACATCGAGGCGAATCCCGGAATCGAGGAGGCGCTGCTGGCGAAGACCCCGATGCACCGCTTCGGCGACCCGCAGGCCGATATCGGTCGTGTGGCGGTGTTTCTCGCCAGCAAGGACGCCTCCTACATCACCGGCCAGACCCTGATGGTCGACGGTGGGACGGTCAAATTGCGCTGACCGCGGCCCGTCGACCCGGATCGCGTGTACGCCTCCGGCCCCGGACATCGTCGTCCGGGGCCGGAGGCGTTCTCGTCACCTGCACCTACGGTGCCATGTCCGTCCAGCCGACGAAGCCGGAAGGATCGTGACGCCCCATGGCCGCGTGCTCGAACATCCCCCATCCGACCCGGCCGTCGACGGTCGCCTTCGCGATGTGATCGATCGTCGGGTACGGCAACCGGCCGCGGAACTCGTCGCTGGTGGTGTCCACCACCGACGAGGACGACCAATTCTCCCCACGCCATTCCCCGTGGGTCCATTCGGGATCGCCACCGTATCCGACGCCGTGGCTCAGGGACATGAAACCGAGGTTCTCGATATCCACGACGAGCGGTTCTCCCGTCGGCGTGGTGAGATGGATGCGCGCGGTTTCGGGGTGCCGAGTTCCGCTGCGGTAGTTCACCTCCAGACGAGGCCAGCCGAGCTGTTCGACACGGCCGTCGGCGAACACGCGCGTCGCGTGGTTCAGGGTGCGGTATCCGTCGGACGTTTCCTGGACGATCACGGCAAGGGCGAAATCGTCGAATCTCAGTGGCACATACGTCCAGTAGTGCCCACCCCGGTTCTCGTAGGTCCAGCGTCCTTGCGGCTCCGGCTCCCCCACCGGCCTGATGCCCCACGAACGGTCGCGCGTTCCCATCCAGACGTCCGGGTCGACGGTGAAGTCCTCGCCCTGGACGGTCAGGTTGCCCGACCAGCTACCCACCTGCGCGAAGCGTGACGCGTCGAGGATCGGCCGTGGACCCGACATCAGCACGTGCGCCTCCTCGAGCACGGCCGGGAACGATCCCTCCCAGGTGAGATCGCAGGACAGCTCGTCGTGTTCACAGATCACGCGGATCTTCTGCAGGGGTTCGACGACCTCGAGACGGTATCCCCCGACGGCGCTCTCCGTGGACCGCTCGCCGAGCGCATCGGAGAAACGCACCGCCACTTGGCGATCACCGTTCCGTACCGTGACGAAGGCATCGACGACGCTCAGGTTCGGGTAGATCCCGAAACCGGTGATGAGAAAGATCCCGCCTGTGCGATCGTGTGCGTTGAAATAGTTGCGGTCGTAGAAATTGCGGTCCGTGGACGCCACCCGGCCCATCGAGAGCGGCGACTTATGTACCGGATATTCGTCGAGCAGAGCGGGTTTCATCGGGTTACTTCTCCCAGTCGTAGGATTCGTCGAGCACACGTTCGAGCATGTCGCGATGGAGTACGTAGGCGTCCGGATCGTCGTGGGCGTCTACCTCACCGAAGTGGATACGCCGACGTTCGACCTGCGACATGACGATGCCGTGCCGCAGCGCGGCATACACGAGATAGAAGTTCAGGTCACGCACCTCGACGCCTGTGATCCTCTCGTATTCCGCCACCACCTCCGAGCACCGGAGGAATTCGGGCAGGCCGGGAAACGAGAACTGTTCGGCGATCTCCTGGAACATGCGGTGGAACAGATGAACCAGCCGAGATCGACCTCTCGCGGCGCGAGCGCGGCCGACTCCCAGTCGAGCACCGCGACCGGCGTCGTGCCGTCGTACATGATGTTCCCGATCCGGGCGTCGCCCCAGCACAGCACATCGGGGGACGGTTCGGTGGGCCAGTGGGCTTCGAGCCATTCGAACGCCTTCTCCAGCAGAGGGATACGAAGACCGTCGTCGCGGCGCGTCCATTCGTAGTAGGCGCGTTCGTTCTCGAAATGACCGCGCAGCCCCGACAGCACGCTCCCGGCGAGCGACAGGATCCGCGAGGCCGGGTTCTCGATCGCATGGATCTCGGCCAGAACCCGGACGCTGGCCCTGCCCAGCGCCGCGCGCTCGTCGTCGTTCGTCTCGTAGAGCCATCCACCGAAGACGTAGGGCGGATTGTCTACCGGCACCGCGCCTTCTGCGCGTTCCATGACGAGGAAGGGCCGGCCGAGCGGGCCGGAGGCGGGCTCCACCCATCGGACTGCAGGCACCGGTACAGCACTGTGTTCACCGATCGGGACCACGCGCAGTGCGGACGCCGGCTCGCACTAACGGGCGGACTCGAGTGTCGCCTTCGCCCATCGGTAGTCGGCCTTGCCCGCAGGGGAACGCACGATGCGGTCCACGCCGACCACCATCCGCGGAACCTTGTACCGGGCGATGAGACCGGCGACGTGATCGGCGAGTTCGTCGACGCCGGGAAGTTCGTGCCCCTCGCGCGGCTGGACCACCGCACCGACGCGCTGGCCGTATCGCTCGTCCTCGACGCCGGCTACGAGCACATCCATCACGGCGGGATGACTCTTCATCGCCATCTCCACCTCCTCGGGGAAGACCTTCTCCCCTCCGGTGTTGATGCAGACCGATCCGCGACCCAGCAGGACTATCGTGCCGTCCTCCTCGACGCGCGCCATGTCCCCGAGAACCGACATGCGCACACCGTCGACGACCGGGAACGTGGCCGCGGTCTTCTCCGGGTCGCCCCAATAGCCGAGCGGTACGTGGCCGGCGCGGGCGATGTAGCCGATCTCGCCCGAGCCCGGTTCGATCGGACGCAAACGCTCGTCGACGACTCGCACGGTGGGCTTCGGAGCGATACGCATCGAGCCGTCCTCACCGATCGCCAGATCACCGTCCACACCCGACTCCGACGAACCGAAACCGTCGCGCACCATCACATTCGGGAGCAGGGCGGACAACTGCTCGCGTACGGTGCGGGAGAACAACGCCCCACCGGAACCCACCACGAACAGGGAGCTCAGGTCGTAGTCGCTGCCGTGCTCGGCGATCGCGTCGGCCAGCGGACGCGCCATCGCGTCGCCGACGACGGTCATCGTCATCACCCGCTCGCGCTCGATGACGGCCAGCACCTCGAGCGGATCGAATCCGCGCACCAGCACCTGCGCCGTCCCGAGACAGAAGGCACTGAACATGCTGTACATGGCAGCACCGTGGATGAGCGGCGCGGTGAGCATCCACGTCATCTCCGGGATGTGCGGGACGGCCGTCGCCACCGCGGCGGCGTCGGCATGGGGCTCGCCGTACGGATTGCCGCCCGACAATGCCGCGTGGAAGAAGTCTCCGTGCCGCCACATCACCCCCTTCGGAAGGCCTGTCGTGCCCCCGGTGTAGATGATGAACAGGTCGTCGTCGCTGCGGGCAGGAAAGTCACGTTCGGTGGATTCGCCGGACGTCGCCTTGTGGAAGTCGACGACGCTCACCTCTCCCCATTCCGCCTCGGCGGCCGGACCGACGGTGACGACGTGTCGCACCGTCGGCGTCCGTGGCAACACCGCGGTGGTGGCGCCGGCGAACTCTCCGTCGGCGATCACGGCGACGAGTTCCGCATTGGCGAACAGGTAGGCAAGTTCCGCATCGACGTACCGGAAGTTGATGTTGATCGGAACCGCACGGATCTTCAGGCACGCGAGCAGCGACTCGACGTACTCCGTGCTGTTGCGCATGTACAGCCCGACGTGATCCCCCGCCCGCACACCCGCAGCGGCCAGATGATGGGCGAGACGATTCGAACCGGCATCGAGTTCGCGGTAGGTGAGCCGCTCGTCCCCGCACACGATCGCCGTACGCTCGGGCACGGCGTCGACGATCGCTTCGAACAGGTCTGCGAGGTTCAGCGACATCGAGATTCCTTCCGACACAGTGGCATGAGGTGCGGCCAAGGTGCCATCTATCACATCACGTGACCTGCACCACTCCCGCTGAGTGAGATCGGAATGGATCACACCCGGTGCCGGAACGACGGACGCCCCGGTGCGTCTCGCACCGGGGCGTCCGGATGTATCTCCGCCTTCGGGTCAGGCGCTCTTGTCGCGACGCTCCCGATCGGGCTTGCGCGGCACGATGGTCGGGAGAACGTTGTCGTTCACGGTCTCGGCCGTCACGACGACCTTGGCGACATCGTCGCGGCTCGGGATGTCGTACATCACCGGCAGCAGCACTTCCTCCATGATCGCCCGCAACCCACGAGCGCCGGTGCCACGGAGAATCGCCTGGTCGGCAACGGCTTCCAGACCGTCCTGCGTGAACTCGAGCTCGACACCGTCCATGTCGAACAACCGCACGTACTGCTTGACGAGCGCGTTCTTCGGCTCGGACAGGATCTGCACCAGCGAATCCTTGTCGAGGTTGGTCACCGACGCGAGAATCGGCAGGCGACCGATGAATTCGGGGATCAGACCGAACTTGATCAGGTCCTCGGGCATGACGTCGGCGAAATGGTCGGTGGTGTCGATCTCGGCCTTCGAACGCACCTCCGCGCCGAATCCGATGCCGCGCTTACCGACCCGGTCGGACACGATCTTCTCGAGTCCCGCGAACGCACCGGCGACGATGAACAGCACGTTCGTCGTGTCGATCTGGATGAACTCCTGGTGGGGGTGCTTGCGACCGCCCTGCGGAGGAACCGAGGCCTGGGTGCCTTCGAGGATCTTCAGCAGCGCCTGCTGCACGCCTTCACCCGAGACGTCGCGGGTGATCGACGGGTTCTCGCTCTTGCGGGCGATCTTGTCGACCTCGTCGATGTAGATGATGCCCGTCTCGGCACGCTTGACGTCGTAGTCGGCGGCCTGGATGAGCTTGAGGAGAATGTTCTCGACGTCCTCACCGACGTAACCCGCTTCGGTCAGCGCAGTGGCGTCGGCGATCGCGAAGGGCACGTTGAGCATCTTCGCGAGCGTCTGCGCGAGGTAGGTCTTCCCGCAGCCGGTGGGCCCGAGCAACAGGATGTTGGACTTGGCGAGCTCGACCGTTTCACCACGCGAGTCGCGGGCCTTGTCGCCGGCCTGGATTCGCTTGTAGTGGTTGTAGACCGCTACCGCCAGCGTGCGCTTGGCGGCGTCCTGGCCGATCACGTAGTTGTCGAGGAAGTCCCGGATCTCGGCGGGCTTGGGCAGTTCGTCGAGCTTGACCTCGCTGGTCTCGGCGAGTTCCTCTTCGATGATCTCGTTGCAGAGATCGATGCACTCGTCGCAGATGTAGACACCGGGGCCCGCAATGAGCTTCTTGACCTGCTTCTGACTCTTTCCGCAGAAGGAGCACTTGAGCAGATCTCCGCCGTCACCGATACGTGCCATCAGTCAGGTCCCTACTTCCTCGTGTGCGTGCAACCGATCCCGCGACCACCGCACGAGGCGGTCCCGGGGAGCGGGCCCTTTGATCGACCGTACCCGGATCCCGGCGCACAGGTCGACTGGTTCAGCGCGTTTCGGGTCATATTTGTACAGCACGGCATGTGCCGGCGATCACAGTCCCGAAGGCGGCGGTCCCGGGGAGCAGTGCGCCCTCCCGGGACCGCCGGTGCCGACCTATTTCTGCGCCGAGAGCTTCCGGTACTCGAGAACCCGGTCGATCAAGCCGTACTCGACGGCCTGTTCCGCCGTGAGGATCTTGTCGCGATCGGTGTCCTTGCGGATCTGCTCCGGATCCTTGCCGGTGTGCTTCGCGAGCGTCGTCTCCATGAGGCTCCGCATACGCTCGATCTCCGCCGCCTGGATCTCGAGGTCGGAGACCTGCCCCTGAATGCCGCCGGTAGCGGGCTGATGGATCAGCACACGCGCGTTCGGCAGCGCGAGACGCTTTCCGGGGGTGCCGGCAGCCAGCAGCACGGCCGCAGCGGACGCCGCCTGGCCGAGGCACACCGTCGTGATGTCGGCGCGCACGTACTGCATGGTGTCGTAGATCGCCATGAGAGAGGTGAACGAACCGCCCGGCGAGTTGATGTACATCGTGATGTCGCGGTCGGGATCGAGCGATTCGAGCACGAGCAGCTGTGCCATCACGTCGTTGGCGGACGCGTCGTCCACCTGGACGCCGAGGAAGATGATGCGCTCCTCGAACAGCTTGTTGTAGGGATTGGATTCCTTCACGCCGTAGCTCGAGTGCTCGATGAACGACGGAAGGATGTAGCGGCTCGCGGGCGAGGCGGGGGCGGCGCCGCCGAGCTGGCGCGGATCGAACATGTTGGTCATCGCTTCTCCAAGAATTCGGTGGTGTAGGGGCGGATCGGCCGGGACCTAGTTGCCGGTGCCGCCGGCCTGCTGCGCCCGGGACACGACGTGGTCGACGAAGCCGTATTCGAGCGCCTGCTGCGCCGTGAACCAACGGTCGCGGTCGGAGTCCTTGGTGATCTGCTCCACCGTCTGGCCCGTGTGCTCGGCGATGAGCTCGGCCATCTCACGCTTGGTGTGCGCGAACTGCTCCGCCATGATCGCGATGTCGCTCGCCGTACCACCGATGCCCGCGGACGGCTGGTGCATCATGATCCGCGCGTGCGGGAGGGCGTAGCGCTTGCCCCGAGTGCCGGCCGACAGCAGGAACTGGCCCATCGACGCGGCCAGACCCATCGCGAAGGTCGCGACATCGCATTCGACGAACTGCATCGTGTCGTAGATCGCCATGCCGGCGGTGACCGAACCGCCCGGCGAGTTGATGTACAGCGAGATGTCGCGGGTGGGGTCCTCGGCCGACAGCAGAAGGATCTGCGCGCACAGCTTGTTCGCGATGTCGTCGTCGACCTGGGTGCCCAGGAAGATGATGCGCTCACGGAGCAGGCGTTCGTACACCGAGTCGCTGAGGTTCAGCCCAGCGGTGGCCGAGGTCATCGTCGGTCCGATGGATGTCGCCGGATTCTGAGGAGTCACGGGTACCTGCCTTCTCGTCGATCGTGGATTGCTGACACTGACACTAACCAAAGGGGGCGGCACCGGATGCCCGGTGCCGCCCCTCTTCGCTCAAAGCGGAAATTCGAATGTGCTCACCTTCGAAGATCCGCAGGGTCTTCCGACTACTCGGAGGACGCGTCCTCGGAGTTCTCCTCCGCGGCGTCGTCGTCCTTCTTGGTGCCGAACAGCTCGCTGGTGTCGACCGTCGCGCCGGTGGTGTCGGTGACGGTCGCCCGGTCGACCACGGCGCCCAGGGCCTTACCGCGACGCACGTCGGCGAAGACGGCGCCGAGCTGGTTGGCCTGGCTGATCTGCTGGATGAACTGCTCCGGCGGGATGCCGTAGCGCTGCGCCTGGAAGAAGATGCGCTCGCTCAGCTCCTGCTGCTCGACCGTGGTGCCCTCCGCCTCGGCGATCGCGTCGAGGAGAAGCTGGGTCTTGACCGACCGCTCGGCGGACTCGCGCGCCTCCTTGTCGAACTCCTCACGGCTCGAACCCTGCGCCTCGAGAAGCTCGTTCAGCTTGCTCTCGTCGTGATCGAGTTCGTGGACGGCGTCGTGCAGAGCACTGTCGACCTCGGCCTGGACGGCCGCCTCGGGAACCGGGATCTCGACGGTCTCGAGAAGCGCCTCGAGCACCTTGTCGCGGATCTGTCCGGCCTGCTCGACCTGCTTGACGCGCTCGACCCGCTCACGAAGGTCTGCTTCGAGCTCACCGATCGTGTCGAACTCGCTCGCGAGCTGAGCGAACTCGTCGTCGGCCTCGGGGAGCTCACGCTGCTTGACGGTGTTGACCTTGACGGTGACGACGGCTTCCTTGCCGGCGTACTCACCGGCGAGCAGCGTGGAGGTGAACTCCTTGGACTCGCCGGCGGACAGGCCGATGATCGCCTCGTCCAGGCCGTCGATGAGCTGGCCGGAGCCGACCTCGTGCGACAGCCCCTCGGTGGCGGCTTCGGGAACCTCGTTGCCGTCGACCGTCGCGGACAGGTCGATGGAGACGAAGTCGCCGTCCTGGACCGGCCGCTCGACACCCGTCAGGGTGCCGAAGCGCTGACGCAGCGACAGCATCTGCTCGGCGATGTCCTCGTCGGTGATCTCGACCGGATCGACGGTCACCGAGATCTCGGAGAAGTCCGGGAGGGTGATCTCGGGGCGGACGTCGACCTCGGCGGTGAAGGCCAGTTCGACGTTGTCCTCGAGTTTGGTGACATCGATCTCGGGCTGGCTGATGACCTTGACATCGTTCGCGGTCACAGCCTCGGTGTAGCGGCTCTGGATGGCTTCGTTGATCACCTGATCCAGAACGGCGCCGCGGCCGATGCGAGCCTCGAGGATCTTGCGGGGAGCCTTACCGGGACGGAAACCCGGGATGCGGACCTGGCCGGCCAGGGCCTGGAAAGCGCGGTCGAAATCAGGCTGGAGCTCCTCGAAGGGCACCTCAACATTGATACGGACTCGCGTCGGGCTCAGCTGCTCGACGGTGCTCTTCACGGACGTGCTCCTTCTGTCGTGCTCTCTTGTCGGTCGTTCGTTCACTACTGAGCGCGCTGACGCCGTTCGATCTGGTCGGGATGACAGGATTCGAACCTGCGACCCTCCGCTCCCAAAGCGGATGCGCTACCAAGCTGCGCCACATCCCGGTCGTGAAGGCACCCGCAGACAACCTCGGGGACCCACCGCAGAATCCTACGGCCCCCCGATTATGAAATCCAAAGCGAGGTCCGGTACAGTCTCCCTCGCAAGCCGCGACACCGGTTGATCACCGGCGCCGCAGCCCCAACGGGGATGTAGCTCAATGGTAGAGCCCCAGTCTTCCAAACTGGCTACGCGGGTTCGATTCCCGTCATCCCCTCCACCGCGATGCGGGGCCCCACCGGGGTCGGCATCGCAACGTACACCCGCCGAGCGTGCATTGCACCGGCGGGTGTTCGTCGTTTCGGGGCCGCTACGAGCGGCATCGATTCCCGGAGCGCCTGGACACACCGCCCCGGCCGGTGACATCATGCGGACACGGTTGAGAAGCAGCCACCACGAGTCGTTCGGTGCGACCTCGGCTGCCGTCCACCCCGATCCACGCTCCTCCGGTTCCCTGCCGGTCGGCGTGTCACGCGCCGGATTCGACGACCATGTGGGCTCCCACTGCGGTGTACCGTCGCGTCCCGACCGATGCGACCCCCGACCGGTGGGTCGTCCGGCGTGACACCGCAGGGGGGTGTCGAAGCGTCGGCATCGTCCCACCTCGGGCCGGCCGGAACCTGATACCGGCTCCGGCCGGCCCTCTTCACCCGGCACCTGTGGTCGATCGACGACGACCTCGCCCGCTCGTCCGGGGCATCTTCGATCGCGAAGGGCGATAATCTGTTCCGTGCGGCCCGGACGCGATCCGCCAGGATCGTCGTCCGCGTCGCACAGGACAGGTCGGTCGAGAAGGCGCTGCGTCACCCGACGGCGCCCGCCCGTACCGAAGCGCCTCACGAGCAGGGAGGCGACGATGACTCGGCGCCCGATACCGGCTTCGTTCGTACCCGCGCCGGTCACGAACTCCCGGACCGCGAACATCACGTCCGAGGATTCCGGCCCGACCGTGGGAGTCGAGGAGGAGTTCTTCCTCGTCGCCCCCACTGCGGATCGACTCACCGAGAGCAACGACCTGGTCGTGACGTCGGCACGGCAGCTCGGAGCCCGCATCGACTACGAACTCAAGCGCATCCAGATCGAAGTCGATACACCGGTCTGCCGTACGGCGACGGACCTCCGGGCCCATATCCTCGCGGGCCGGGCCGCCGCCGCGGCCGTGGCCCTGCAACACCGGATGGGTGTACTCGCATCCGGGGCATCCCCGACGGTCCAGCGGCTCGCGGCCGTCACCGACCTGGCCCGCTACCGCACGATGGCCGACCGGTACGGACGACTGGTCGCCGAGCAGGAGGTCTGCGGCTGTCACGTCCACGTCGGCGTGGCAGATCCTGAGATCGCGATCCAGGTGTGCAACCACGTCCGGCTGTGGTTGCCGATCCTGCTGGCGTCGACGGCCAACTCACCCCTCCACCGCGGCCACGACACCGGATACGCGAGCTGGCGGTCGATCATCGCCGGCCGGTGGCCGTGCTCCGGCCCTCCGCCGCGATTCACGTCGGCGGCGCACTACGACACCGTCGTCGCGATGATGATCGACAGCGGCAACATCCTCGATGTGGGCATGGTCTATTGGGACGTGCGCCCCTCCGCCCACCTGCCGACAGTGGAGGTGCGGGTGAGCGATGTGCCCGCCTCCGCCGACGAGACGATCCTCCTGGCGACCATCGTCCGGGCACTCGTCGCGACCTGCGAACGGCAGGTCCGGGCCGGTGTGCCCGCTCCCCCGGTCACCGACGAGGTACTTCGCGCCGCCTATCTGTGCGCGGCGCGGGAAGGAGCGACCGGCCGCGCGATCGACGTGTTCACGGGGCGGACCACGACCGCACGGCACGCCTTCCGCGGCCTGCTCCGGTACATACGGCCGCAACTCGAGGACACGGGCGACTATCGGCGCACGCTGAAGATGTCGGCGAAGGTCTTCGACCGCGGCACCGGAGCGGTACTGCAGCGGCGCGCCTTCGAACGGCGCCACGACACCGCCGACGTCGTCGACGCGCTGACGCGGCAATTCGTCGCGGAACCGTGGACCCACACGCTCTCCGGCGGCACGCGTCAGGCGCCGGACGCCCATCCGTCCCGGTCCACGAACGCGTGACGGTCCCGGCCGGTCCCCTGAGGCCGTCGTTTGCCTGCTTCCGCTCCGGGTATCCGCGACCACACGAGCCCACGACGAGGGAGCATGCATGCGCGCGATGGTCTATCGCGGCCCGTATCGGGTGCGCGTCGAAGAGAAGGACATTCCCCGGATCGAACATCCCAACGATGCGATCGTGCGGGTCGAACTGGCCGCGATCTGTGGGTCCGATCTGCATCTCTACCACGGAATGATGCCCGACACGCGGGTCGGCACGACGTTCGGCCACGAGTTCGTCGGCGTCGTCCACGAGGTGGGGCCTTCGGTGCAGAACCTGAAGCCCGGCGACCGCGTGATGGTCCCCTTCAACGTCTACTGCGGCTCCTGTTTCTTCTGCGCACGTGGCCTGTACTCGAATTGCCACAACGTCAATCCGAATGCGACCGCGGTCGGCGGCATCTACGGGTACTCGCACACCTGCGGCGGGTACGACGGGGGTCAGGCGGAGTTCGTGAGGGTGCCGTTCGCCGATGTCGGCCCCACGCTCATCCCCGACTGGATGGATCGCGAGGACGCCCTCATGCTCACCGACGCCCTCGCGACCGGATACTTCGGCGCGCAGTTGGGCGACATCGTCGAGGGCGACACCGTGGTGGTCTTCGGCGCCGGTCCGGTGGGCCTGTACGCCGCCAAGTCCGCCTGGTTCATGGGCGCCGGCCGGGTCATCGTGATCGATCACCTCGAGTACCGCCTGGAGAAGGCGCGGAGCTTTGCGCACGCGGAGACCTACAACTTCGCGGAGTACGACGACATCGTCGTGCTGTTGAAGAAGATCACCGATCATCTCGGGGCGGACGTCGCCATCGATGCCGTCGGCGCGGAGGCGGACGGCAACTTCCTGCAGCACGTCACGTCCGCGAAACTGAAGATGCAGGGCGGTTCGCCGGTGGCCTTGAACTGGGCCATCGACGGTGTCCGCAAGGGCGGAACCGTCTCGGTGATGGGCGCTTACGGACCGATCTTCAGTGCGGTGAAGTTCGGGGACGCGTTGAACAAGGGACTGACCCTGCGGATGAACCAGTGCCCCGTCAAGCGCCAGTGGCCCCGATTGTTCGAGCACGTCCGCAACGGCTATCTGAAACCCCACGACATCGTCACCCATCGTGTGCCGCTCGAACACGTTCCGGAGGCGTACCACATGTTCTCGTCGAAGCTCGACGGATGCATCAAGCCGATCATCGTCGCCGACGGGAGCTGAGGAGGAATCGCCATGGTCTACACCGCCGAGAAGCCCGAACCCCGTGAGACCCCCGACCGGTTGCGGGCTCGCATCCCCGGATGGGGGGTCGATCTGGACCCCCGGGACCGCCCGTCCGTACCGAAGGAACGGTTCGCCCCGGAACTGACCGGCGCGCACTGGGACTTCCCCGAACGCCAGCCCGGATACGAGACCCGGGAGCGCTCGATCGAGCACGCCTTCGTCACGCCGGTCTTCGGCACCGCCGCGCCGCTGAAGGGGCTGTCCGGTGTGGTTCGGCGGTACGCATACCGGCGGTACAGCGAAGCGCGTGCCGCGCACTGGCTGCTGCTGATCGGCGCCGACCGCATCGATGTCGTGGAGAGTCGCGTGCGTGGGCTGTTGCAGGGCCGGCCCGACAATCCGGTGACCGAGAGCGGGCTCCGGGCCGAGATCAGCGGGCACGGAGGGGTGTCACGACGCCGGAGCACGCGGGCCGATCTCGGCCACCAATGGCTCGATCCACTGGTCTCGGGAGCCCCGTGGATCGCCGCAGCAGGACTCGGGGCGGCGGCAGTGGGCCGCTGGAAGGGTCGGTCGCATAGATGAGAGCCTGCACCTGGGACGGCCCCGGATCCGGTCACTACGTGTCACCTTTGCGACTCGAAACTGCAAAACGGGGGCAAAGCGCCGGTGTGCGGCATTCACGATGTGAGAGCGTCCCTCTTGTGATGGACGCCCCGGACGACCGTGCCCGAGCTCGGCCGGCGTACGGTTCCTCCGTCGTCGCGGCCGTCCTTCTCGATGCCACTCCCGACTGGGACCGGGTCGAGGCGGTGCTCGCACCCGGCAACCACGAGTCGCCCGGTTTCCGGCACCGGGTGGTGGAACTGCCCTTCGGGCTCGATCCACCCCGACGAGCCGTGGACCCCGATTCCGCTCCGCCCTGGCATCTCGAACGGGTGGCGCTGGATGCTCCGGCCGGTTTCGACGAGGTACTCGCCTATGCTCGTTCGGCACCTGAGCCGTCCGAGTTCGACCATCCGCGGTGGGAACTGACCCTGCTGGACGGCCTGGACGGCGGACAGTCGGCACTCGTCATCCGTCTCGGTCACCCGGGCTCGGCCCTGAGCGCCGGCCGATCCGATTCGATGCTGTCGTGGGCACGGTCGGTCTCCGAGCACGGCGCCGACTCGTTCCGCACCGCGGCACACATGTTCACCTCGCTCGGCACGAACTTGATGAAGGCTCTGTCGGGCCGCACCGGTGACGGTGCCGACGAGCAGGCCCGCCGGATCCCGCGCCTGCATGTCCTCGACGCGGACCTGCCCGCCCTGCGGCGTGCCTGTGAGCGCGCCGGCTGCGGCGTCCCCAGCGGGTTCACCGCCGCGATGATCCTCGCCTGCGCCGAATACCGACGTCGTCACGGCCGCACGCACGACGAACTCCGCGTGGTGGTACCGGGGCCGGACGGCGGGGTGGTTCCCGTGGCACTCGACGACGCGACGGCACCCGGCGCGCTCGATGTCGTCGAGCTCATGCGGCGCATCGACACGTCGTTCCCATCGTCCCCCACGGGGGCGCCGCCGGAGGCCGACGTTCCCTTCGGTCCGCAGGATGTGGTGGTGTCCTCGTTTCCGGGCTCCCACATGCCGTTGTATGTGGGCGGGGCGAAGATCGAGCGGTACTACGGCTTCGGTACGGCCTCCGGCGCCATGCTCACGGCCTCCGCGATGTCCTATCGCGACACCTGCTGCATGGGACTGACCGTGGATCCGGCCGCTGTCGCCGACCGCGAGTCGTTCGACTCGTGCCTGCAGGAGGCGATATTCGCGGTCCTCGGGGAATGACCTTCGCATCGGTACGCTGGAATACAGGACCCGCCCCCGACCGAAAGGATCGGCCGTGGAACTTCTGCTCGTCATCGCTGCTGTCGGCGCGGTGGTGTACTTCGTCTCCCGCTCCCGGAAGAGCACCACCCGCCATCGAACCGACACCCTCGACGACGCCAAGGCCGAGGCGAGACAAGCCATCGAGCGTCTGGGCGGCCAGATCTACAACCTCAGCGGCACCGACGACGCCTCGCGGCAGGCTCTCGCGGATGCATCCGAGCGATTCACCGCCGCCGGTTCCCAGATCGAGCAGGCGAACACGCCGGTACAGGCCCGGCTCGCCAAGCAGACCGCGCTCGAAGGTCTCTACTACATCCGCGCCGCGCGCACGGCGATGGGAATGGACCCCGGACCCGAGATCCCCACGCTCGACGGCCAGCAGTCGGCGGGGCAGGTGACCGAGAAGCGCAGCGTCGACTTCGAAGGCCGCACCATCGCCGCGTCCCCCTCGCCGTCCTCCGCGACGCCGAACTACTATCCCGGTGGCCGCGTCGCAGGTCGGCCCGTCCCCGCGGGCTGGTACTCGGAACCCTGGTGGAAGCCCGCGCTGGTCGCGGGTGCATGGGGTGTGGGCTCGATGCTGCTCTTCTCCTCGCTGTTCGCCGGGATGGCCGGTGTCCCCTACGACGCCCAGGCGTTCGAGAACGGGGCCGGCGACGGAACGGACTCCGGCGAACGACACGAGAACGACGAGTACGGCGGGGACGAGGCCGACAGCGGCGACAGCTTCGGAGCCGACGAATCCGGCGGCTTCGATTTCGGGGGATTCGACTTCTGAACCCGGGCGCGCGCCCGGGGGCTCCGGCTCAGGACGGCTGGCACACGGGGCACCAGAACAGGTTCCGCGCCTGCATGACCGAGTGCAGCACGGGTGTACCACACACGCGGCAGGGCTCACCGGCGCGCCGGTAGACATACGTCCTCGGCCTGTTCTTCGCGTAGGCGGGCGCTCCGTGATCGTGTTCGGGCCGCACGACATGCATGCGCCCGCGTTCGACCCCCACATTCATCAGTTCGACGAGATCCGCCCAGATCGCATCGAATTCGGTGCGGGACACCTTGTTTCCCGGTCGTTCGGGGTGAATTCCGTGCCGGAACAGCACTTCCGCCCGGTACACATTGCCCACCCCGGCGAGCACGGCCTGATTCATGAGCAGGGATCCGATCGCCGTGCGCGACTTGCAGATCCGGCGCCAGGCCTGCTCCGGATCGGTGTCGGAACGGAGCGGGTCGGGGCCGAGTCGCGACGCGATCGCGTCGACCTCTCCCCCGGTGAGCACCTCGCAGGCCGTCGGACCACGCAGGTCGCTGCCGTGACGCAGTCCGATCATCCGCATCCGGACCTGCCCCACCGGTTCGCCGAGCGGCAGTTCCCGATCGGTGAACTCGCCGTAGATGCCGAGATGCACGTGGACGACGAGACCGCCCTCGTAGTGGTGGAACAGATGCTTCCCCCATGCGTCCGCGTGGGTGAGAACGCGCCCGTCCACGGCAGCGGCGCCGTCCTCGAACCGCCCCTGAGGGCTGGACACCCGCACCGGCGCACCCGAGTACCGCTCGTGATGCAACCGGGCGAGCCGGTGCAGGATGTGTCCTTCGGGCACGGATCAGGCAGGCGCGCCGGGCACTGCCGGTGCTTCGCCGGTCTTCTCGTATTCGGCGAGGATGTCGATACGACGCTGGTGACGCTCTTCGTTCGACCACGCGGTCACCAGGAAGGCGTCGACGATCGCGAGGGTCTCCTCGAGGCTGTGCATCCGCCCACCGATACCGATGAGCTGCGCATTGTTGTGCTCGCGCGCGAGCTTCGCGGTCTCCACGCTCCACGCGAGCGCACAGCGGGCACCCGGAACCTTGTTGGCGGCGATCTGCTCGCCGTTACCGCTGCCGCCGAGCACGATGCCCAGGCTGCCCTCGTCGGCGACCGTGCGCCGTGCGGCCTCGATGCAGAACGCCGGATAGTCGTCGAGGGCGTCGTACTCGAACGCACCGCAGTCGACCGGCTCGTGGCCGTTCTTCTTCAGGTGCTCGATGATCTCATTCTTCCGTTCGAAGCCCGCGTGATCGGCTCCCAGGTAAACGCGCATGCCCAGAGTCTAACGAGGCACCCCGGCCCGGCTGCACGCGCCGCATCGCCCAGACCTTCGGACCGTCGTCCGGCAGCGCGACGACGCCGGTGACCACGAATCCGAGACTTTCGTAGAAGCCGACGTTCGTTTCCGACGAGGTCTCCAGGCAGGCCGCGAACCCCTGCCGTTCGGCCTCGCGGAGCCCCGGACCGAGAACCGCTCTGCCCAGCCCGCGTCCCTGCGATGCCGGGTCGACCCCGACCGTGGCCAGGAACCACACGGGCTCCGAGGGACGCAAACCCTCGGTGGCCCGGTCGGCGAGTTCGGCCGCGAGCGCACGATCACCGCGCAACTCCGCCACCCGGCCGGCGACCGAGCCGAACGCCGCGTCGAGCCCGGTGGAGGACGGCGTCGTCCACACGGCCACCCCATCGACGTCGTCGGAGACCCAGACCGTGCCGCACCGCATCCCGATCTCGGTGAGGAACAGTCCTTGCAGGGCACGGACCCGCTCCTCGTGATCCCGGCCGTCGACGGTGTACCGGGTGAACGGATAGTCGGCGAACGCTCTTCCGAGGGTCGCCGTCGCCTTTCCGACATCCCGAACCGTCGCCGGCCGGATCACATGATCATCACGCACGGCAGGACAGCCTACCGAGTGCGCGCTCCCCCGGCTCAGCCGAAATCGGGGTCCTCGTCGCGGCTGCGCTTCAGTTCGAAGAAGTGCGGATAGGACGCGAGCGCGACGACCCCGTCCCACACCTTTCCGGCCTCCTCGCCCCGCGGGATCTTCGAGAGCACGGGCCCGAAGAAGGCGACGCCGTTGACGTGGATGGTGGGGGTTCCGACGTCCTGCCCCACCTTGTCCATTCCCGCGTGATGGCTGGCGCGCAAGGCCTCGTCGTAGCCGGTCTCGTTCGCCGCGTCGGCCAATTCCGGATCCAGGACGAGTTCGGCGAGCGACTGGGCGATCACGTCGGCGAAGTCCCGATTCCCTTCGTTGTGGATCCGCGTACCCATCGCCGTGTACAGCGGGGACAGGATGTCGTCGCCGTACTTCTCGGCCGCGGCGATCGCCACGCGCACCGGTCCCCACGCCGTCTTCATCATCTCGGTGTACTCCTCGGGCAGATCGCGACCCTCGTTGAGTACGGCCAGGCTCATCACGTGGAAACGCGCCTCGATGTCGCGCACCTTCGTCACCTCGAGAATCCAGCGTGAGGTGATCCAGCACCACGGGCACAGCGGGTCGAACCAGAAGTCGGCGGTGTCCTTGCCGGACGAGGACGCGGCAGTCAGGTCGCTCAAGAAGATCTCCTCACAAGAGTTCGTACGGGAACCGTGCACCTACGGTGCTGTAGAACACGTATCCGGCACCGATTCTTCCCGAAGCCGGCCGCAAGGATGTGGCGTACCCGTAGCGTCGTAGCCGAGTACGTCCGGCACACATCGCTCGGGAGGCTCGGGATGTCGGGTGAGGACACCTTCCTGATCGTCGGTGCCGGACTGGCAGGCGCCCGGCTCGCGGAAGAACTGCGAGCCCGGGATTTCCCGGGACGCATCGTGTTGTTCGGCACTGAAGAGCACCTTCCCTACGAGCGCCCGCCCCTGTCGAAGGAGTACTTCGCCGGCAAGAAGCAGCTCCGGGAGTTCACGGTGCATCCGGGCGACTGGTACCGGGACCACCGCGTGGAGCTGCGACTCGGTACGACGGTCACGGGAATCGACGCCGCCGCGCACACCGTGACGATGCCCGACGGTTCCACCGAGCACTACGACAAGCTCGCTCTCGCCACCGGTTCGACGCCCCGGACCGTCCCGATTCCCGGCGCCGACGCCGACGGCGTCCATGTCCTGCGCACGGTCGAGGATTCCGACGCGGTGCTCGCTGCGATCCAGGGAGAGACCGATCATGCGGGCTGGCTGGCCGTCATCGGCGCGGGCTGGATCGGCATGGAGATCGCCGCGAACGCCCGCGGCCGCGGTGCCGGGGTGGTGGTCGCCGAATCGGCGGAACAGCCCCTGCTCGGCTCCCTCGGCGCGGAGATGGGAGCGGTGTTCGCCGACTTGCATCGCGCACACGGTGTCGATCTCCGGACGAACACCTCGGTGCGCGAGATCGTCGCGTACGACGGCCGTGCGAGCGGCATCCGCTTCGGGGACGGCACGGTGGTGCCGGCCGACGCGGTACTCGTCGCGGTCGGTGCCCGGCCGAACGTCGACCTCGCTCGTGATGCCGGACTCGCGGTCGAGGACGGCGTACTCGTCGATGCGTCTCTCGCGACGAGTGATCCCGACATCGTCGCGGTCGGTGACATCGCCGCCGCCGAGCATCCGGTCCTCGGCACCCGCGTCCGGGTCGAGCACTGGGCCAACGCCCTGAATCAACCGGCGGTCGCGGCGGCGACCATGCTCGGGCACGAAGCCGTGTACGACCGGCTCCCCTATTTCTTCACCGACCAGTACGACCTCGGTATGGAATACGTCGGGCTCGCACCTCACGACGCACGCGTGGTCACCCGCGGCGACGTGCACGGCCTGCAGTTCCTCGCGTTCTGGCTCGACGACGAACGGCGGGTCCGCGCCGGGATGAATGTCGGCATCTGGGACGCCGGCGACGACATCCGCTCGCTGATCACCTCCGGCAGGCCCGTCGACCTCGATGCGCTGACGGACACCGCCGTGCCGTTGTCCGACGTCACTCCGTGAGAAGCCCGGCGATCATGATGGGATGGACGCCGACCGACATTCCGTCGTGAGAAGGAGTTCTTTCCGTGGCACCACCGAATCTGACCCGCGAGCAGGCCGCCGAACGGGCCGCGGTCCTGTCCGTCGACAACTACAACATCGAACTGGACCTGACCGACGGCGCCGGTGCGCCGGGCACGACGACGTTCCGGTCGGTGACCACCGTCCGGTTCGATGCGACCGAAGGCGCTTCGACCTTCATCGACCTCATCGCGCAGACGGTGCACTCGGCGACTCTCAACGGTGAAGCCGTGGACGTCTCGGGGTACAGCGAGGAGACCGGAATCGCCCTGACCGGACTCGCCGCCCACAACGAACTCGTCGTCGACGCCGAGTGCCTGTACACCAATACCGGTGAGGGACTGCACCGGTTCGTCGATCCCACCGACGACGCGGTCTACCTGTACTCGCAGTTCGAGACCGCCGACGCGAAGCGGATGTTCGCGTGCTTCGACCAGCCCGACCTCAAGGCCACCTTCGACCTGCGGGTCACCGCACCGCACGAGTGGGCGGTGATCTCCAACGCGGAGACCGTGCAGACAGCGGCCGCGCAGCCGGGCACCCACATCTTCCGCACCACCCCCCGGATGAGCACCTATCTCGTCGCGCTGATCGCCGGACCGTACTCGGTGTGGTCCGACGAGTACACCGACGAGCACGGCACCATCCCGCTCCGGATCTTCTGCCGCGCATCGCTCGCCGAGTTCATGGACGCCGACCGGCTGTTCACCGAGACGAAGCAGGGCTTCGGTTTCTACCACGCCAACTTCGGCATTCCCTACGCCTTCGGTAAGTACGACCAGCTGTTCGTACCCGAATTCAATGCCGGTGCGATGGAGAACGCCGGAGCGGTGACCTTCCTCGAGGACTACGTCTTCCGGTCCAAGGTCACCCGCTATTCGTACGAGCGGCGCGCCGAGACGGTGCTGCACGAGATGGCGCACATGTGGTTCGGCGACCTCGTCACGATGCGGTGGTGGGACGACCTGTGGCTCAACGAGTCGTTCGCGACGTTCGCGTCGGTGCTGTGCCAGGCCTCGGCCACCGAGTACACCAACGCGTGGACGACCTTCGCCAACGTCGAGAAGTCGTGGGCCTACCGGCAGGACCAGCTGCCGTCGACCCACCCGATCGCGGCGGACATCCCGGATCTCGCGGCAGTGGAGGTCAACTTCGACGGGATCACCTACGCGAAGGGCGCTTCGGTGCTCAAGCAGCTCGTCGCGTACGTCGGTCAGGAACCTTTCCTCGCGGGTCTGCGCGAGTACTTCCGCGATCACGCCTACGGCAATGCGACCTTCGACGATCTTCTCGCGGCGCTCGAGAAGGCGTCGGGACGCGACTTGTCGGATTGGGGTGCCCAGTGGCTCAAGACGACCGGCCTGAACATCCTGCGACCGGACTTCGACGTGGACGAGCAGGGACGTTTCACCCGGTTCGCGGTACTGCAGGAAGGTGCCGCGCCCGGCGCCGGCGAGTTCCGCGTTCATCGCCTCGCGATCGGTGTGTACGACGACGACGGTTCCGGCAAGCTCGTGCGCACGCACCGCGTCGAGATCGACGTCGACGCCACCGAGCGCACGGAGGTTCCCGAGCTGGTGGGTGTGCCGCGCGGTGCGTTCGTTCTCGTCAACGACGACGACCTCACCTACTGTTCGGTGCGCCTGGACGAGGATTCCCTCGCGACGGTCACCGCGCGGGTCGGAGACATCGCCGAATCCCTGCCCCGCACTCTCGTGTGGTCGGCAGCGTGGGAGATGACGCGTCAGGCCGAGATGAAGGCGCGCGACTTCGTGGCGCTCGTGCAGCGCGGGATCGCGGCCGAGACCGAGGTCGGGGTCGTCCAGCGGCTGCTCATGCAGGCACACACCGCCCTGGAGGCCTACGCCGATCCGTCCTGGGCCGAAGAACACGGCCGCCCGGATTTCGCCAACCGGCTGCTCGAGCTCGCCCGCGAGTCCGAACCCGGCTCCGACCATCAGCTCGCGTTCGTCAACGCGCTGACCACCGCCCACCTGTCACCCTGGCACACCGAGGTCCTCGAGGAATTGCTCGGCGCCGATCCCGGCACCGTCGGCCTGCCAGGACTGGTGGTCGACACCGATCTGCGCTGGCGGATCGTCCAGGCCCTCGCCGCCGCAGGGGAAGTCGACGCGGACGGTGTGCAGTCGCCGTTCATCGATGCCGAAGCCGAGCGCGATCCGACCGCGGCGGGTGCCCGTCAGGCGGCGGCGGCGCGTGCCGCGCGGCCACAGGAGGCCGTCAAGGAACAGGTGTGGCAGTCGGTCGTCCACGACGACAGCGTCCCGAACATCACCGCCCGCTCGGTGATCGGCGGTTTCGCTCCCGCCGGTCAGAGCAGCCTGCTCGAGCCGTATGTCGCGCGTTATTTCGCGGAGGTGCCCGGAGTGTGGGAGCGCCGGTCGAGCGAGGTCGCGCAGACTGTGGTGATCGGCCTGTATCCGTCGTGGTCCATCAGTGAGCAGTCGGTGGCCGCCGCGGACGAGTTCCTCGCCGGTGATCATCCGCCGGCGCTGCGCCGGCTGGTCGTCGAAGGCCGCGCCGGTGTCGTGCGGTCGTTGAAGGCGCGGGCGTTCGACGCGTCCTGAGGCGCGGACCCCGTAGAACGACCGTGGCCCGCCGCCACTCCGTCAGGGAGTGGCGGCGGGCCACGAGGTCACGTGCTGCGACTCAGGGAGCGACCATGGCGTTGGCCATGACGCGCACCGCGCTGGTGATGCCGTCGAGCAGGTTTCCCTGGCCGAACGACGAGACCGCTGCGGTCACGCCGAGCTGGAGCACCCGGTCGGTGGCGCGGTCTGCGGCGAGGCGACCCGAGCGGATCTCGATGCTGCGCTGGTTCGGGTACACGGCCACGAGCACCGAGTTCTCGGCCTCCGGCGTGGTCGGCAGCAGGGCGTCGGTCGTCGCTGCCGGGTCGGCGGCGTCGCCGATGTACACGGTGAACCGCACACGGGTGGCGCGCAGAGCGTCGGTGAGCGTGTCGTCGAGAGTGATCAGGTCCTGATCCTTGAACGGCGCGCCGGTGAAGGGCGCACCGAGGCCGCGGACCGCGGAGATGCGGCCGCTGGCGGTGAGAGCCGCCCCGTGCGGCAGATTCTCCGGTGCGACGACCGGGCGCTGGATCACGTCACCACTTGCCACTTGCGGTACCTCCGATCAGCTCCGCCGAGGTCAGTGCGGCATGACCGTGACCATGATGCGGGTATTTCCAGGGATGGGTCGATTCGTCCGTCGCCGTCCACAGCAGCGGCTCGTGCTCCCACTTCCGGTCGAGCGTGTACGGGTCGTCCGAGGGGGTCGAGCCCGGGTACTTGCTCAGGACGAAGGACAGCCCACCGAAGACCAAGACGATCAGCAGCGGGATGCCGACGAAGATCAGGGTTGTCTCGAGAATGCTCACAGCCAAACGTTATCCCAGCTGACCGGGAAAGGTCGCATACGCCCCGAAAACGAAGGGTGGGTGACCGGAGTGTCGCCTCGATGGAGACCCGCCGGGCGTGTAAGCCCTCGTGTCAGGCAGCGCCCTCACCGAGATAGGGCAGCCAGGTGGGGTGCAGTTCGGGCAGGGTCGCGAGCAGACGCCAGTGGCGGCCCTTGGGTGGACTCGGCACCACACGCAGGCTCCATCCGAGTTCGGCGAGCAACTTGTCGGCCTTGCGGTGATTGCACGGGGCGCAGGATGCGACGCAGTTCTCCCAGGTGTGCTCACCACCGCGGCTGCGTGGGACGACGTGGTCGATGGTCTCGGCCTTGCCCCCGCAGTAGGCGCACCGATTGCGGTCGCGATGCATGAGCGCGGCCCGGGTCAGCGGGACCCGTGCGTGGTACGGCACGCGCACGTAATTCCGCAGCCGGATCACGGAGGGCAGTTGCAGGGACCACTCGGCCGAGCGCACCAGGGGTGCGAGCGGATCGTCGTGGACGGTGTCGGCCTTGCCACCGGCCATGAGGACGACGGCTCTGCGGGCGGGCAATGCCGTGAGCGGCTCGTAGGTGGCGTTGAGCAGCAGCACTCGGCGTTTCAACCATTCGGGTACCGCCGTGGCGCTGTCGTGCACCACGCGCAGTGTGGTAGCCCCCGGCACCCCTGCAGGGGCGTCCGCGGGCGGGAGTTGTCGATGCGAGCTGCTGCCGTGCTTCATACGACCTCCGAAAAGACTGGGAACAGTGGACCACGGATGTTCCGCAGACGCACCCCGAATCAGCGGACCGATCGAGGCCGAACCGGTGAACATCGGGTGGCGCGCCGGGCGGGACGGCTCGCCGGGCGTTCCACACCCGGATGCGGGCACAATGGAGGATCGAGAGGGACGGTGAACGAAGACAGATGAGTGACGAGCAGACCTTCTACGACGCAGTGGGTGGCGCCGAGACGTTCCGCAAACTCACCGCGCGGTTCTACGAAGAGGTCGCGCGGGACGAGATCGTGCGGCCTCTGTATCCGGAAGAGGATCTCGGTCCGGCCGAGCGGCGCATGCGGATGTTCCTGGAGCAGTACTGGGGTGGTCCACGCACCTACTCCGAGGAGCGGGGGCATCCTCGCCTGCGCATGCGTCATCACCCCTACCGGATCGGCCCGATCGAACGCGATGCCTGGTTGCGCTGCATGCACACCGCCATCGCCTCGATCGACGAGACGACACTCGACGCCGAGCACCGTCGTCAACTCGTCGACTACATGAACATGGCCGCCGATTCGATGATGAACTCGCCGATCTGAAGGGCGACTTCGCGGGTCAGCGGCGCAACAGCGACCGCACGCGGCCTTCGACCCGCTGGACGAAGCGCGTCGTGGGCGTGAGATTGCGCCGCAGGATCGCGTGCTTGCGCACGTATTCGGGCACCTCCCACAGCGAGGTGGTCCCGGCGCGGAAGAGTGCGGCGTCGCCGGCGCGGAGGGTCCGGGGTTCGGTGTCGGCGGAGGAGACGATCACGGAACCCTCCACGATGTGGACGATCTCGTCGACACCGAAATGCCAGTCGAACCGGCCGGCGGTGCAATCCCACACGTGAGTGGTGGTGGTGCGATCGGCGCTCGTCGACCACTGTCCGCTGCGGGCCACAGGATCGCCCTCGCGGATCCACGCCGGGTCGATCGGGTCCTCACGCAACTCCACGTCGTCCAGCGTGACGGCGACGATCGATGTCCTGTTCATGCCGTTCGTCCTATCATGCGGGTCGGCAGTAGGGGAACGGCACCGCCTACGGCCACTGCCTGCGCGTGCGCGCGTCGTTCACCTCGCCGGTCGTCCGGAGGTCTGACACGATGACTCCCGTGTCCCGCGCCGCCGCAGTGTCCTCCGGCCGTCCCGAACCGACGACGCCGTGGTGGCGCGATGCGGTCTTCTACCAGGTGTATCCACGATCGTTCGCGGATTCGGACGGCGACGGTATCGGCGATCTCGCCGGGGTGCGCAGCCGACTCGGTTATCTCGAACTGCTCGGTGTGGACGCGATCTGGCTCAACCCGGTGATGCGCTCACCGATGGCCGATCACGGATACGACGTATCCGACCCCCGCGACATCGATCCGATGTTCGGCGACATCTCCGACCTCGACGATCTCGTCGCCGACGCGCACGCCCGCGGCCTCCGCGTCGTGATGGATCTCGTACCGAACCACGTCAGTACCGAGCACGCCTGGTTCCGGGAGGCGCTGCGTTCGGGCCCCGGAAGCCGCGCCCGGCGACGATTCCACTTCCGGGACGGACGCGGTCCGGACGGCAGCGAACCGCCGAACAACTGGCCGAGCCTGTTCGGCGGTCCCGCCTGGACACGGATCACCGAGCCCGACGGCACCCCCGGTCAGTGGTATCTCCACGTCTTCGCGCCGCAGCAGGCGGATCTGAACTGGGACGACGCGGAGGTCGTCACCGATCTCGAGAAGACCCTGAGATTCTGGCTCGACAAGGGGGTGGACGGTTTCCGCATCGATGTGGCCCACGGCATGGCGAAGCCGTCGGATCTGCCCGATCACGACGGGTGGGAGGCCAACGAACTGCTCGGCCACTCCCCCGACGACCCGCGGTTCAACAACCCCGAGGTCCACGACATCCACCGCCGGATACGCCAGGTCCTCGACGATTACCCCGAGGCGGTGGCGATCGGTGAGATCTGGGTGGACGACCACGAACGATTCGCCGAATATCTGCGGCCGGACGAACTCCACCTCGCCTTCGACTTCCATCTGACGCTGGCGGGATGGGATGCCGACGCCGTACGCCTCTCCGTGGAGAAGGGACTCGCGGCCGTGGCCGCGGTGCAGGCCTCGCCGACCTGGACCCTGTCGAACCACGACGTGGACCGCGAGGTGACCCGCTACGGCGGCGGTGCCGTCGGATCGGCGCGAGCGCGTGCGATGATCCTCGTCGCGCTCGCCCTGCCGGGAGCGGTGTTCGTCTACAACGGCGCCGAACTGGGACTGCCGAACGTCGATCTGCCCGACGAGGTGCTGCAGGATCCCGTCTGGGAGCGATCCGGACGCACCGAACGCGGTCGCGACGGGTGCCGCGTGCCACTGCCCTGGGAAGGTGGAGAACCGCCGTTCGGGTTCACCTCGGCGCCCTCGGCCTGGCTTCCGCAACCGCCGGAATGGCGGGCCCTGACCGTCGAGAAGCAACTCGAGGACACCGGCTCGACACTCTCGCTCTATCGTCGTGCGATCGAACTGCGGCACGAACGTGCGGAATTCGCCGGAGACGAGATCGGCTGGTACGGAAGCCCTCCCGGCTGTCTCGCATTCCGCCGGCCCGGAGGGCTGACGTGTGTGCTCAACGCCGGGAAGGTGCCGGTCGAGTTACCCGACGGCGCCGTCCTGCTCGCGAGCGCATCCCTGACCGGACGGACGTTGCCGCCCGACGCGGCGGCATGGCTGGTCTGACGGCTACCGGACGACACTCAGACCGAGTTCACCGGCCCGGCGGAGGTAGACGGAGCCGTACCGGGCGTCGATGCGCGTCCACGTGGGGGTCGCACGGACCCGCACCACCTCGGCCGGATCGATCCCGGCCGAGTCGACGCTCTCGCGACCGGCGCCCGGCACGAAACCCATCGCGCCGAGTGCGAACACCATGCGCATCGGCACACCCACCGCGGTGCCGGCCCCGCTGACCTCGAGGACCTCCTGGGCCAGCAGCGAGGCCGGCGGGCCCTGCGCACCGTGCTCACGGGTGAGCGCCACTCCGCGCTGCGCCAGTTCGACGAGGACCCGCGCCGGCACATCGTCGACGTGGACGTATCCCTCGTCCGGCGGCAGTGCGCCCCGCCACGCCGAATCCATCGCCCAGCCCGGATCGAGCTCGGTCCGGGGCGCCGCCCCGGCGAGGAGCGCGGCGCGCAGCGACTCGGCGGCCACACAGGTGTCCGCCGGAGTCACGGTGCCGCGGACGACGCGGCCGGCGAGCACCTCGAAGCCGGTACGCGTCCACACCCCGAGCAGTCCGTCCCCGCGGCGGCGCAACCGCACGACGGCCGCCTCGTCGAGACGCGCGGCGCGGGCGAGGAAGGCGGCCAGATCGGCACTGTCGTCGACGCCCGCGAGTCGCAGCAGCCTCTCGCCGTGTGCGGTGGTGCCGTCGGTCACGTCGCCACTGTCGTCAGACACGTTGCCACTGTCGTCAGACACGTTGCCACTGCCGCAGGAACTCACGTTCGCTCTCGGTGAGCCGGCGCAAGCGCTGCGTCTCGATGTCGAACGCGGCGATCTGGGTGGAGGCGACCACCGCCGGCGCCGAGTCGGTGGGGGCCCCGCTGGGCCGCACCTCGTAGCCGATGGTGAAGTCGACGGCGCGGACCTTCTCGGTCCACATCAACACGTCGAGCGGGCCGTCGTCGTGGCGCAACTGGCCTCGATAACGCACGTGGAGATCGGCGATGACGGCTCCCTCGCGCAGATCCCGGGTGGGGCGACCGTCCGCGAACAACCAGGGGATACGTGCTTCCTCGAGCAGAGTGACCATCCGCGCGTGGTTGATGTGCTGGAAGACGTCCATGTCGGACCACCGCACCATCACCTCGGTGTGGAAGCCGAACTGCTCGCCCGCACCGCTCACTCGTTACCTCCGATCGGGCGCGCCTGTGCGCACCATGCTCCTGATCTGGCGTGCCGCCACCGAGAGGGTGGCGAGGTCCAGACTTCCAGATGCGAAGATCTCTTCGAGCGCCGCCCTGGCCCGTTGCAGCCGCGACCCGTTGGACAACTCCCAGTCCTCGATCATCTCGTCGGTCGACTCGCCCGGTTCCGCGCCCGCGAGCACGTCGAGGACGAGCGAACGCAGCGAGCCGTACAGATCGTCGCGAAGAGCCAGCCGCGCCAGCGAATGCCAGCGGTCGCCCCGCTCGAGACCGGAGACGGCGGTGAGCAGGCGGTCGACACCGAGATGAGCGTCCAGGGCGTAGTACAGATCGGCGACCTGCTCCGCGTCGCGCTGCTCGATGTCGGCGATGTCGATGACGTCGAGCAACGGGAACTGGTCGAGAAGCCGGAAGACGGTGCCCGTCAACTCGTCCGGGGCTCCACGTTCGAGGAGCGGACGGGTGCGGCGTTCGAAGTCCTCGACGTGGTGGCCCCGCATCCACCCCGCGACCTGCGGGGCGAGACAGGTGAAGGCCTCACGGTAGCGGCTGATCTCGGCACCGACGGCGAGCGGTTGCGGCCGGGATCCGAGCAGGCGGCGCGATGCCCGGTCGAGCACCCGCCGGGATTCGAGCAGCAGGTCGTCCTCGATGTCGATGGGCAGCCGGGCACGGCGGATGTCGTCCCACAGGTCGTGCAGTCCGAAGATCGTGGTGACGGCGGCGTACGCCCGTATCGCGTCGGTCGCCGTGGCACCGGCCTCCTCCGCGAGCCGGTAGACATAGCTGGGGCCACCGTTGTCGACGGTGTTGTTGGACAGCAGTGTCGCAACGATCTGTCTCCGCAGCGGATGCGTCATGATGCCGGACCGGAATCGCGTGCGCAGGGCCGGCGGGAAGTAGGCGGGCAGGATCGCGGCGAAGGTCTCGCTGTCGGGTAGGTCCGTGGCGAGGAGGTCGTCGACGAGCGCGAGTTTGACGTGCGCGAGCAATTGCGCCAGTTCGGGCGAGCTGAGCCCCTCCCCTGCCGCTGCTCGACGGTCCAACTCGGCGTCGTCGGGCAGTGCCTCGAGTTCGCGGTCGAGTCCCCGGTCGAGTTCGAGAGCTGTGAGCAGGCGGCGGTGGACTTCGAGCAGTGACGGTGCGGCTGCCCGTTCGAGCCCGAGAACGGCGTTCTGGGCGATGTTGTCGGCGAGCACGAGTTCGGCGACGTCGTCGGTCATGGACGCGAGCAGCGGATTGCGGTCCTCCGCGGCGAGTTCCCCCGCGGTGACCACGGCGTCGAGCAGGATCTTGATGTTCACCTCGTGGTCGGAACTGTCGACTCCGGCGGAGTTGTCGATCGCATCGGTGTTGATCTTCCCGCCGGCGCGGGCGAACTCGATGCGGCCGCGTTGTGTCACGCCGAGATTGCCGCCTTCGCCGACGACCCGGGCACGCAGTTCCCTCGCGTCGACGCGCACACCGTCGTTGCTCTTGTCGCCCACCTCGGCGTGGGTTTCGGTCGATGCCTTGACGTAGGTACCGACCCCTCCGTTCCACAGCAGGTCGACGGGGGCACACAGGATCGCCCGGATCAGTTCGGGGGGCGGGAGTTCGGTGACGTCCTCGGGCAGGCCGAGTGCCGACCGCACCTTCGGGGCGAGAGGAACCGATTTGCTCGTGCGTTCCCACACTCCTCCGCCCTCGGAGATCGCCTCGGCCGGATAGTCCGCCCAGGAGGACCGCGGCAGTTCGAACAGCCGGCGACGTTCGTCGTAGGAACGCTCCGGGTCGGGATCGGGATCGAGGAAGATGTGCCGGTGATCGAATGCGGCGACGAGCGTGATGTGCCTGCTGAGCAGCATGCCGTTGCCGAAGACGTCGCCGCTCATGTCGCCGATGCCGACGACGGTGAAATCGTCTGCCTGGGTGTCGATTCCGAGTTCCCGGAAATGACGTCGGACGCTCTCCCACGCACCCCGCGCGGTGATGCCCATCTCCTTGTGGTCGTATCCCGCGGATCCTCCGGACGCGAACGCGTCGCCGAGCCAGTAACCGTATTCCGCAGCAACGGAATTCGCGAGATCCGAGAACGCCGCGGTGCCTTTGTCCGCGGCGACCACCAGATAGGGGTCGTCGCCGTCGTGGCGCACGACCCGCTCCGGGGCCAGCGCCTCGTTCCGGGCAGCGTCGAGATTGTCGGTGATGTCGAGCAAGCCGGCGATGAACCGCCGGTAACAGCGTTCCCCCCTCTCCCGCACGGCCCGCCGGTCCGCGTCGGCGTCGCCGGTCGGACGCGGGGCGTGCTTGACGACGAATCCGCCTTTCGCTCCGACCGGAACGATCACCGCGTTCTTGACCGCCTGCGCCTTGACCAGACCCAGTACCTCGGTGCGGAAGTCCTCCCTGCGATCCGACCAGCGCAGACCACCCCGCGCGACCCGGCCGAACCTCATGTGCACGCCCTCGACGTCCGGTGCGTACACGAACACCTCGAAAGCCGGTCGCGGTTCGGGGAGTTCGGCGATCCTCCTCGGATCGAACTTGAACGACACCACCCGTCCGGCCGGATCCTCGTCACCCCCTTCTCCTGTCACGTAGAAGTTGGTGCGCAGTGTGGCCCGGATCAACGAGAACAGGCCGCGCAGGATCCGGTCGGTGGCCAGCGCCGTGACCCCTTCGATCGTGGTGGTGAGTTCGTCGACGAGTTCGCGCTCACGTTCGGGGGAAGCGCCGTCCGGATCGAAACGCGCCTCGAACAATTCGACGAGCAGGGCGGCGGTCCGCGGGGCGGCGAGCAGCACACTCTCGACGTTGAACTGGCTGTAGGGAAATTCGGTCTGCCGGAGATATTTCGTGTAGGCCCGCAGCAGGACGATCTGACGCCAGGTCAGGCCCGCCCGCAGCACGAGCTGGTTGAACCGGTCGGTTTCCACCGCGCCGCGCCAGGCCACGGTGAAGGTGTCGGTGAGACGCCGGGCCAGGCCCGGATCGGATCGGAGGATTCCGGGATCGATGTCCTCGGGCAGACACAGCCCGAAATCGTAGACCCAGCATTCCGTTCCGTCCGACCTCGGCATCCGGTACGGGCGTTCGTCGACGACCTCGACTCCGAGACTCTGCAGGACGGGGAGGATGCGGCCCAGCGTCACCGTTTCGTCCGCCGCATAGAGGGTGAACCGCAGGGACAACGGCTCGTCGTCGGGCTCGGGGCGGTACAGGTGGGTGTCGAGATCACCGGAGTCGAGCGCATCGAGCCGCAGCAGATCCGACAGGGCACGATCGGCGTCGAAATCCTCCTTGTACCCCTCGGGTACCACCTCGGCGTATCTCTGGGCGAGCAACGGATCGACACCCGAGGCGCTCGCGGCCGCAGCGAGACGATCGGCCCAGTTACGTGTCGCCTCGGCGAGCAGCGCCTGGATGCGCAGGCGGTTGTCCTCCGAGTTGTCGACCTCACGACGGGCGCGTCCCGGGAAACGGATCGTCACGTGGAGCAGCGCGAGGTCGCGTTCGGAGACCCGCGCGGTGTAGTCGAGCACTCCTCCCCCGAACTCGCGCAGGAGGATCTCCTGGATCGCGATCCGCACCTTCGTCGTGTAGCGATCGCGGGGCAGGTAGACCAGACACGAGAGATACCGCCCGTAGGTGTCCACGCGGACGAACAGCCGGACCTGCCGGCGGATGTCCACCACCGCGGTGACGGTCTCGTAGAGCGTGTCGGTATCCATCGAGAACAGCTCCGCACGCGGGACCGTCTGCATGATCTCGAGCATCGCCTGCCCGCTGTAGGACGACAGGTCGACCCGCGCCCGCGCGACCACCTCCCGCACCCGCCGGGACACCACGGGGATGTCGAGGATGTTCTCGTGCAAGGCGGTCACGGTCAGCACGCCGAGGAAGCGATCCTCGCCGACGACGGCGCCCTGCCCGTCGAGGCGGGCGATGCCGACGAAGTACGGATAGACGGAGCGGTGCACGGTGGCGGGCAGGGCGCCCTGGGTCAGTACGAGGAGCGGACGGCGGCCGGAGTCGACGTCGTCCGGCAGGTCGAGCGGATCACCGGCCGCCGTATCGCTGCGCAGGACCCCCCTGCCGCTGCCGGAAAGCGGTGTGGCGTGGACGTGTCCGCCGGCATCGCCGGTGAAGTCGTACCGGCGGTAGCCGAGGAGGGTGAAGTGCCCGTCGCTCAGCCAGCGCAGCAGATCCGCGGTCTCGGTGAGCTCACCGGTGGTGTAGCGCGCGGGAGGGTCCGCGGCGAGGGCCTCGAGGGCGTCCGCGAGCTCGTGCTGCATCCGGAGCATCTCGTCCGTGTCCGAGACCACCTGCCGGACATCGGACAGGACACGGCGCAAACCCTGCTCGATCTCCTCGATCGTCTCGTCGTCGACCGGTCCCCGGAGCTGGATGTGCATCCACGATTCGAAGGATCCACCGGAGGTGCTCGCACCCTCGCCGGCCAGGGACTCGAGTTCACCCTCGCCGGTGCGACGCGCCGAGAGGACGGGATGGACGACGGCACCGACCGAGACACCGAGGCGGGAGAGCAGCGCCAGTACGGATTCGACCAGCAGCGGCATGTCGTCGGTGACGATCCGGACGGCGACGTCGAGCGGGCCGACGCGGTCGACAGCGACGACTGCGGTCTCCGGGACACGACGACGGCCGAGGCGCACGTGTTCGAGCGCGGCTGTGGCAGGGTCGGTCGTGGACTCCCCGGATCGTTCGTAGATACGCTCGAGGACGACCTCGGGAGATTCGTCACTGTCGGATGAATACTCTTGCGTCGCAGCCGGATCGGCCATCGACACCCCTCCTGGTCTGGCTCCGGATGCACCGCGCGCCGCGGACGGACTCGTGGTCGAGCCTATCCGCGGCGCGCAGCCGAGGGGACGGAACCGGAGGGTCAGCCGGGCGTCAGGGCACGGAAACCGTCGAGCACGGCACGCTCGTCGTCGCCCAGCCGCCGGGCGGTGTCGGTCGCAGGATCGAAGCCGACGAGCACGGCGTCCCCGAAGGCGCACACCGCTCCGCCCTTGTCGGCGATCGTGTGCCGGATCGTGAAGGACGTCGTGCCCACGTGCAGTACCGAGACCTCGATGGCGAGGGGAGCCGACGAATCCTTGATCGGGCGCAGGAACTCGACGTCCATCTTCCGGACCGCGACGGCGGAGCGGGCGGGCAGGTGGCCGCGGAAGAACTTGATCCGCGCCTCCTGCATGTACTCGACGATCTTCGCGTTGTTGACGTGTCCGAGCCGGTCGGAATCACCCCAACGCACCTCCACCGAGCAGGTGAAGACCCGCTTGCCGTCGGCCTCAGTCACGCGTGAGTTTCCGGTGGGTGACGCGGTGCGGACGTGCCGCATCGACTCCGAGACGCTCGACCTTGTTCGCCTCGTATGCCTCGAAGTTGCCCTCGAACCAGAACCACTTGCCTTCCTCGATGTTGCCCTCCCACGCCAGGATGTGGGTACAGGTGCGGTCGAGGAACCAGCGGTCGTGCGAGATCACGACGGCGCAGCCCGGGAACTGCTGCAGCGCGTTCTCGAGCGACGAGAGGGTCTCGACGTCGAGGTCGTTGGTCGGCTCGTCGAGCAGGATCAGGTTGCCGCCCTCCTTGAGGGTCAGCGCGAGGTTGAGGCGGTTGCGCTCACCACCGGAGAGCACACCGGCCGGCTTCTGCTGATCGGGCCCCTTGAAGCCGAACGCGCTCACATAGGCGCGCGAGGGCATCTCGTTCTGCCCGACCTCGATGAAATCGAGACCGTCGGAGACCACCTCGAAGACCGTCTTGCTCGGATCGATGTTCGCTCGGTTCTGGTCGACGTAGCTCAGCTTGACCGTCTCGCCGACCTTGACGGTGCCGCTGTCGGGCTGCTCGAGACCGACGATCGTCTTGAACAGCGTGGTCTTGCCGACGCCGTTGGGTCCGATGACACCGACGATGCCGTTGCGCGGCAGGGTGAACGACAGGTCCTTGATCAGGACGCGGCCGTCGAAGCCCTTGTCGAGGTGCTCCACCTCGACGACGACGTTGCCCAGTCGCGGCGGCGTCGGGATCTGGATCTCCTCGAAGTCGAGCTTGCGGTGCTTCTCGGCCTCCGCAGCCATCTCCTCGTAGCGGGCCAGACGCGCCTTGTTCTTCGTCTGCCGGGCCTTGGCGCCCGAGCGGACCCACTCGAGTTCCTCGCGCAGCCGCTTCTGCAGCTTCTGGTCCTTCTTGCCCTGCACCTCGAGGCGCTCGGCCTTCTTCTCCAGATAGGTGGAGTAGTTGCCCTCGTAGGGATGCAGCTTGCCGCGGTCGACCTCACAGATCCACTGCGCGACGTGGTCGAGGAAGTACCGGTCGTGGGTGACGGCCAGGACAGCACCCGGATAGGAGGCGAGGAACTGCTCGAGCCACAGCACCGACTCGGCGTCGAGGTGGTTGGTCGGCTCGTCGAGGAGCAGGAGGTCGGGCTTGCTCAGCAGCAGCTTGCACAGTGCGACGCGGCGGCGCTCACCACCGGAGAGGTGGGTGACGGGCTCGTCCGGCGGAGGGCACCGCAGGGCGTCCATGGCCTGCTCGAGCTGCGAATCGAGATCCCACGCGTTGGCGTGGTCGAGCTCCTCCTGGAGCTTGCCCATCTCCTCCATCAGCTCGTCGGAGTAGTCGGTGGCCATCAGCTCGGCGATCTCGTTGAAACGATCGAGCTTGACCTTGATCTCGCCGAGGCCCTCCTCGACGTTCTCCTTGACCGTCTTCTCCTCGTTGAGGGGCGGCTCCTGCTGGAGGATGCCGACGGTGGCCTCCGGATCGAGGAAGGCCTCGCCGTTGCTGGGCTGGTCCAGGCCCGCCATGATCTTGAGAATCGACGACTTGCCCGCGCCGTTGGGTCCGACGACGCCGATCTTGGCGCCGTGGTAGAAGCTCATGGTGACGTCATCGAGGATGACCTTGTCACCGTGCGCCTTGCGCACCTTCTTCATCGTGTAAATGAACTCCGCCATGAAGACCAGCGTATCCGGCTCGGGGCGATTACCCACATCGTGCGCGACCGCCCCGGACCCGCGCTGCCCGGGTGCTCCCGGCGTCAGGGCCGAAGCAGGTCCGCGACGAAGCCCGTGGTGTCCGGCAGCGACGCGAACATCGTCTCGGAATGCCCGGTCGGATAGGTCCGGAACTGCGCGTGCGCGCCTCCTGCCCACAACTCCGCGACCAGCGCGAATGCGAGCGGCGCCGGCACCGTGGTGTCGCCCAGCCCCTGAGCGAGGAAGAGCGGCCGGTCGTAGCCGCGGGTCGGTACGGCGAGATAGTCGGTGAACGCCGCGCGGAACCGGTCGTCGCTCAGCGGGCGGGCGAGGATCTCCCCGATGCCGATCCCGCCGAAGCGATCGATGAGCTCGTCGTAGCACAGCTGCTCCGCTCCGTCGACGACCTCCCGTCCGAGATCGGTGAGGTAGGCGTCCACGTCGAGATCGGGATCGGCGTCGCGCAGACCCGCGAAGATGTAGGCGGCGAAGGCGGTGAGTCCTTCGAGGCCGAGATCCGGGAAACCCGGGGAACCGAGCGGGAACACCCGTTCGAGGTTGGACGGCGCGCCCGTCGTGAGAGCACCGCGGAAATCGAGTTCCGGTGCCCGTGTGGTGGCCGCGTGCGCGGTGTGCAGCGCCGCGTGCCCGCCCTGCGACTGGCCGATCACCACCCAGCGGTCGGACAGTGCCGGCTCGACGGCACGTCCCGCCCGCACGATGTCGATGACGCTGTTCGCAGCGGACTGCCCGTCCAGATAGCGGTGCACGCCCTCCGAGCCGAGACCCGGATAGTCGGCCGCCGCCACGGCGTAGCCCTGCGCGAGCCAATGATCGAGATAGGCGGTGTCGCGCGGTGTGCGCGGCAACCGGGAGGGCGCACACGAGTCGGCGAGACCGACGGTGCCGTGCGCCCACGTGACGACCGGCCATCCCCCTTCCGGTGCCGTGCCCCGCGGGAGGAACAATGCGCCGGTCGCTCTCGCCGGGATACCCGCACGCCACTGTGTCGCGTAGTCGAGCACCCGCGCCGAGGACGCGCCCGGCAGGGACAGTTCCGTATCGAGCGGGGTGACGTCGAAGACGGTTCCGGGAGCGGGGCGCGCGTTCACCGGAGGAGGGGACGCGAGTGCCGTCAGCGCGGCCAGAGCGCAGGTGAGCAGCAGGGTGGGGACGACACGCGCGGTACGGGCCATCCCGAGGACGATACGGGTCGTTCGGCCGCCGCGTCCGCATTCGTCCGTTTTGCCCGATCGAGGTTGAGTGATCCGCGCCGCGGGCACCCTCCCCCTATGACATCCCCCTCACACGGATCCGCGACCGCGCCCGCTTCGTCCTCCGCCCCGCGCACCGGCCGCGACATCGCACGCGTCGCGGCTGTGGCGGTGAGTGCTCCCGTCGCCGTCGTGGTGTCGTTCTTCGGTTCGGGTGCCGCCGGTGGGACGCCGGTCGCCGAAGCTGCGGGTGGCGCACTGTCGGCGGACGCCACAGCGGTCGCTCCCGGCGGTCCCGCCTTCTCGATCTGGACCCTGATCTACGCCGGTCTTCTCGCACTGGCGGTGTGGCAGGCGCTGCCCGCCCACCACACCGATGCACGGCAGCGCGCCGCAGGCTGGTGGATCTCCGCCTCGATGCTGCTCAACGCGGCGTGGATCACGGCGATCCAGTTCGATCAGGTCTGGCTCAGCGTCGTGGTGATCGTCGCATTGCTCGCCGTACTCGTCCGCATCTTCTTGATCTTCACTCGCAACCTCCCGACGAGCAGGCTCGAAGCTGTCGTCGTCGACGGCACGATGTTCGTCTACCTCGGCTGGGTGTCGGTGGCGACGGTCGCCAACACTTCGGCGGCGCTGCGCTACGAGGAGATCGACCCCTTCGGATGGGGAGCCGACGTGTGGGCGATCGTCGTCCTGGCGGTCGTCGCCGCGGTGTCGGTCCTGCTCGCGATCGTCGGGCGCGGTCGACTGGCCGTCACCGGCGCGCTCGTCTGGGGCCTGATCTGGATCGCGGTCGCGCGCACGAGTGACGACGGGCTGGTGTCCACGCCCGCGGCGGTGTCTGCGGTGACGGCGGCAGTGGTCGCGGTCGTGGCCACGGTGGCGGCACGCATCAGCGCCGAACGCTCCACGACGCGCACTGCGGCCACCGTCTGACCCGTCCTGCTCCGGTCACCGTTGCCTACGAGGATGGCCGTTGCCGGTGACCCGCGGCGATCAGCGGCCCTCGCCGTCCCGCCGGGCCAGCTCCGCGAACATGGCGTTGTGCGCCGCGAGGTCTGCGTCGTCGTCGCGGTCGGCCGCGCGGTCGACGCGTCGCGCGGTGCGCTTGTCGGTCCGCGACCACTGCACGAGCAGAGCGATCATCACGAGTACGAGCGGGATCTCACCGGCCGACCACGCGATGCTGCCGCCGACCTTCTGATCGGCGAACAGGTCGTAGTTCCACGGCAGGGCGAGGCCGCGATAGTAGCTCTCGGCCATCACGGTGCCCATGCTCATCAGCGTCACGCCGAAGAACGCGTGGAACGGGAGGGACCCGAAGACCATTGCCAGTTTCGTCACGGGCTGCAGGTCGCGCGGGGACGGGTCGACGCCGATGACCACCCAGTAGAAGAGATATCCGCTCAGCAGGAAGTGCAGGTTCATCAGGACGTGGGCGCTGTGGCTGTCGATGAACGTGGTGAAGATGCCGCCGAGGTACAGGGCGTAGAAGCCACCCACGAACATGACCGACGCCACGATCGGATGGGTGAAGAACCGCGACGGCGGGCTGTGCAGGAATTCGAGGATCCATTCGCGCGGGCCGGGAGGGGCGTTGCGGCCCGCAGGCCGGAAGGCCCGCAACGCGAGTGTCATCGCCCCACCGAGGGCCAAGAGCACGGGCGCGAGCATCGACAGCGCCATGTGCGCACCCATGTGGACGCTGAACATCGCCGGCGAGTACATGCCGACCCCGGAGCTGGTCGCCACCAGCAGCACGAAACATCCCGAGAACCAGGCGATCGACCTGCCGACGGGCCACGAGTCACCGCGCTTGCGCAGGGTCCACAATCCGATGGCATAGGCGACGGCGAGGACGAGTGCGGCAGTTCCGAAAATGAGGTCGAAGCGCCACTGCCCGAAGAACAGGCTCACGAAGGAGGGCGGCACGTCGAGCTGGTAGCCGAGGGTGACCTCCTGGACCGTCGGCGCGGAGGCCGGCGGAGGGGGCGGGGTACGTCCGAGTCCCACGGCCAGACCGATCGTGGCCGCGAGAACGAAGGCCTCCACAGCGGTGAAACGCACCAGCGCCGAACGGCTGGTCGGGTCGGCTTCCAGGGCGGGCAGTGCCCGGCGGCGCTGGGCCCAGCCGAACACTCCGAGCACGATCAGCGCGACGATCTTGGCGAGCAGCACGCGACCGTAGGTGGTCGTGGTGAGATCCCCGAACGACATCCGGACCGCGGCGTTGATTACGCCGGTGACCGCCATGACGGCGAACGCCAGGCCCGCGACGAAGGAGAACCGCCGGGCTGCGAGGTCGGTGTACTCCCCTCCCCGCAGCGAGTGGACGAGCAGGGCGAACAGTCCACCCGCCCAGACGGATGCGGCGACGAGATGCAGCACGAGGCTGTTGGTGGCCATGTCGTGGGAGCCACCCGAGGACGAATGCCCGGTCAGCGCGACCGGCATGAGCGCCACGAGGGAGAGCAACAACAGATAGGGCGTCCACGACCAGCGCACCGAGAGGCGGATCAGCAGGGCGGTGATCAAGGCGAGCACCGTCGTCCACGCCCAGGCCACCGCCGTCTCCACCTGCCCCAGTGCCTGGAAGAGATTCTCGGGCCGGATCGCTTCGCTCAGTGGACTGCCCGAGGTCTCGGAGAGCGTCAGCGGCACCATGAGCGCAGCGGTGACCGCCCAGACCGTCGCCGCGACACCGGCCATCCGGACGGCGCGGTAACCGCCCACGTCGAGCACCCCGTTGCGTTGCGGGGGTACCAGGAACGCCGCGAAGAACAACGACCCGATCGTGATGACGGTGGCGATCTCGGAGATCGCGCGCACGGCGGGCACTCCGTAGGTGGTGAGCGGACCGGGATCCGGGATGCCCAGCAGCACCAGAGCCTGCGCGGCGGACAGGGCGACCACCGACGCCGCGACGATCGCTGCCAGGAGACCGAGGAGGATCATCAGTGCCGGCGGGTTTCCCCTCGTCGGGGTGGGCGCCGGAGGCCGCGCGGTGGAGGCGAGCTCGGATGTTGCCATGACTACCAGGGTAGGACCTGCCCGAGGGCACCTACGACGCGCCGTCGGAGTTGTCGCCGGACGTACTCCTCCGTATCCGCCTACCGTGGAAGCAACCGCCCCGAATCCCGACAGGAGCACCGCTCGCGCCCATGAACGTGATCAACGAATTCATCATCGGGCAGGCCGCGGCCCTCTGGGTCTACCCCTTGCTCTTCGCCGTGTGCGTCATGGACGGCTTCTTCCCGCCCGTCCCCAGCGAGACCATCCTGGTCACCCTGGCGTCGCTGTCGGGTTCGACCGGCCGGCCCTATCTGTGGATCATCATCGTGCTCGCTGCACTCGGCGCGATCATCGGCGACAACATCGCCTACACGATCGGACGGAAGGTCGGCACGGAGCGGTTCCGGTGGATGCGTCGCCCGAAGGCGCGGGCCGCCTTCGCGTGGGCGCGGCGCGGGCTCGACAAGCGTGGCGCCGCGGTGATCCTCACGGCCCGCTACATCCCCATCGGCCGCATCGCGGTCAACATGACGGCCGGCGCGACCCGCTATCCGCGGCAGAAGTTCGTCCCGCTCACGATCCTGGGCGGTACCACCTGGGCGTTGTACTCGGCGCTGGTGGGACGCCTCGTCGGCGGCTGGTTCGAATCCCAGCCGCTGTTCGGTGCCGCCGTGTCGATCTGCGTCGCGGTGGTCCTCGGCATCGGGATCGACCACGTCCTCCAGAGGTTCAAGTCCGGGGAGGTGGACGTTCCCCGGGCCGAGTCGGATGTCGACGACGGGCGGGGCACCTCGCTCGAGCGGTGACCCCGCCCGCCGGAAGGGTGTGTGCAGACCTTCCGGACGGCACCCGCTAAGATTCTGGCCGCGCCTCCGTAGCTCAGCTGGATAGAGCAAGAGCCTTCTAATCTCTAGGTCGCAGGTTCGAGTCCTGCCGGGGGCACACCCATCACCGGTGTCCGTGTGCGGATTCCGAAGTCGGACATTCTAGGTCCGAGCAGGCACTTCCCCCGGTTCCGACCCGCGTGCGAGCCGTGTGTTCCTTATCCCACCTCCCCACCGGGTTAACACATGCTAAGGACCACGTCCTATAGTTTTCGTCGTAAAACCCGTGTTACAGAATCCTCACAGAGTCAGGTAGGTGGGCGTGTCGACATCGGACCGCATCGAAGAGATCTACGAGCAGGTCAAGGCCCGCAACGCAGGTGAGCCCGAATTCCACCAGGCTGCGGCCGAAGTGTTCGAGTCTCTCCATGTCGTGCTCGAGCGACACCCCGGTTACTTCGAATCCGGGCTCATCGAGCGGCTGTGCGAGCCCGAACGTCAGATCATCTTCCGTGTTCCGTGGACAGACGACAACGGAAACGTCCACGTCAACCGCGGTTTCCGGGTTCAGTACAGCAGCGTGCTCGGCCCCTACAAGGGCGGTCTGCGTTTCCACCCGAGTGTGAACCTCGGCATCGTCAAGTTCCTGGGATTCGAGCAGATCTTCAAGAACGCGCTCACCGGCCTGCCCATCGGCGGCGGCAAGGGCGGCTCGGACTTCGACCCCAAGGGTCGCTCCGAGCAGGAGATCATGCGCTTCTGCCAGTCGTTCATGACCGAGCTGCATCGCCACATCGGGGAGTACACCGACGTCCCGGCCGGTGATATCGGCGTCGGCGGCCGCGAGATCGGTTACCTGTTCGGCCAGTACAAACGACTCACCAACTCCTACGAGTCCGGCGTGCTCACCGGCAAGGGCATCACCTGGGGCGGGTCGCAGGTCCGCAAGGAGGCCACCGGTTACGGCGCGGCCTACTTCGTCAACGAGATGGCCAAGACCGCGGGTACCACCCTCGACGGCCGCACCGCGGTCGTCTCGGGCTCCGGCAACGTCGCCATCTACGCCATCGAGAAGCTCCACCAGCTCGGTGGCACCGTGGTCGCCTGCTCCGACTCCTCGGGCTACATCGTCGACCGCAAGGGTCTCGACGTCGAGCTGCTCAAGGAGATCAAGGAGGTCCGCCGCGGACGCATCTCCGAGTACGTCGACGAGCGCGGCGACGCCGAGTTCTATCCCGGCGGCAACATCTGGAACGTGCCGTGCGACATCGCGCTGCCGTGTGCGACGCAGAACGAACTCGACGAGGAATCGGCGAAGACGCTCGTGAACAACGGCGTGAAGGTCGTCGCCGAGGGTGCCAACATGCCGACGACTCCGGGCGGCATCGGCGTCTTCCGTGACGCCGGGGTGGCCTTCGCGCCCGGCAAGGCCGCCAACGCCGGTGGTGTGGCGACCTCCGCACTGGAGATGCAGCAGAACGCCTCGCGCGACTCGTGGCACTTCGACTACACCGACGCGCGTCTCGCCGGCATCATGGCCGACATCCACAGCCGCTGCGTCGAGACCGCCGCCGAGTACGGCAAGCCGGGCGACTACGTCCACGGCGCCAACATCGCCGGCTTCGTGAAGGTCGCCGACGCGATGTTCGCACTCGGCGTCATCTGACGACCGGCATTTCACGCGAGGGGCGGCTACCGGCGAGTCCGGGAGCCGCCCCTCGCCTTTCCGGAACGAATCCGCTTGCCGCCGCCAGTGCCTACCGCACGACCTCGCGACGGTCGTCGGCGAGCCGTCGTGTGCGTCCGGCCCTGTCCAGCCGGTCGAGCAGCGGAAGCACCACCCTCCGGGTCGTCGCCAGCCGCTCGCGCGCCGCGCTGGTCGTGAAGGGCTGATCCAACTCCCGCAACCGGGCGACGGCGGCGTCGGCGGCGTCGGGAAGCAGGACGATTCCCGGCCCCACCCGCCACAGCCGGCCGCTGCGCTCGGCTGCTGCGAGTGCCCGGTCGTCGAGACCGAGCTCACGGAGGCGGTCGGCGGTCGGGGCGAGGAACGGGGACGCCTGCAGGTCGCGGTGCACCTGCTCGACGGCCTTCCGGATCCTGCCCGGTAGTGCGTCGGCGCCGGGAGCGACCACCCGGCCTCCGACCACGTCGAGGGGTGGGCGCACCAAGGCCCGCACCAGCTCCGGGGTGGGAAGTCGCAACTGCGCCGCGAGCACGGTCAGGGGGGCGGCCGGATCGAGTGGATGCGCGCGGGCGTGCTCTGCGACAAGGGTGGGCAACCGGTCGGCGACCGCTTTCGCGAAGGCAGGCGCGACGAACCACGGCCCGACGACCAAGTGGTCGCCCTCTTCCCGAGGAATACCCAGCTGCCGCATGCGCTCCCGATGCAGGAGCCCGCGGCGGCGGAGTTCGTCGGCCAGGCGCGGAGTGCCCTCGGCACCCGCGAGCTGAAGCGCCCGCCGTGCTGCGGCACCGCGACGCCGGAGGCGTGGTGGGTCCGGATCGAGAACGTCGGCGCGCCAGATCGTCCGGCGCCCCGGATCGCGCAGCAGGGCGCGATCCCCTATCCGGAGAGGCAGCGGCCGGTCGAGGGTGAGCCTGGCGAGGTCGTCTCCGAGCGGACGACACCGGACGCCGACATCCGCGGCCCCGACATGCAGCACGGGCGCGACCGGGGGCCGGCCCTCCCCCGTGAGACGGACGTCCACCACGGAGGTGTGGTGCCACGCGTCGGGCGTCACGAGCACACTCCCCCGGCTCAGGTCGTCGATCCGGCCGGTGAGGTTGAGGGCGACCCTGGCCACGCCGCTCACCGCCGGGCGGTCACGCCCGAGCGCCTGGACGCCGCGCACCCGCAGCGGCGTGTCGCCGAGGGCGAGGGTGTCGCCGACACGGACCGTCCCGGCCGGAAGTGTCCCGGTGACCACCGTTCCGGCTCCGCGCACGGTGAACCGGCGATCCACCCACAGCCGGACGTCGGCGTCGGGCTCCGGATCCGGCAGCGCGGCGACCATCGTCGTCAGAGCGGCGCGGAGGGCGTCGAGGCCCATCCCGGTCCGGCCGCTGACCGGGACGACGGGCGCCCCTGCCAGACCGGTACGGGCGATCTCCGCAGCGGCCCGCGCGGAAGCAGGTCCCGGATCGGCAAGATCTGCGCGGGTCACGGCCACGACCGCGTGTCGCACGCCCAGCGCATCGAGGGCAGCCAGGTGCTCGGCCGCCTGGGGCATCCACGGGTCGTCGGCGGCGACGACGAACATGGCGGCCGGGACCGGCCCCACCCCGGCCAGCATCGTAGTCAGGAAACGCTCGTGCCCGGGGACGTCGACGAAGGCGACCTCGCCGACCTCCGGCCAGGAGGTCCAGCAGTACCCGAGTTCGATGGTCAGTCCTCGCCGCCGTTCCTCGGCGAGCCGGTCCGGATCGGCACCGGTGAGCGCTTCGACCAGCGTCGACTTGCCGTGGTCGACGTGCCCGGCGGTCGCGACGACGTGCATCAGCGTTCTTCGCGGCAGGCGACGCGCTTCACAGCGTCGATCAGGCCGTCGTCTTCGCCGGGGGCCACCGCGAGCAGGTCGAGCAGCAGCCTGCCGCGCTCGACCCGGCCGACGACCGGGTGCTCGCCGAGACGCAAGGGACCGGCGAGGCGCTCGGGCAGCGCGACCGCGACGCTGGGCAGGACCACGTCCGGGGCCCCACCGCCACCCACCACCCCCTCGGAGTCGACCACTTCGGGCTCCAGGCCGGGCGGGAGTGCCGCGCAGATCATCCGGGCCCGGCGACGGAGCTCGTCCGGTCGGCGGTCGAGCGCGGCCGGAACCGGAGGGGTCGGCCCGGTCAGGGTCGCCTCGAGCGCTGCGAGCGTGAGTTTGTCCACGCGCAGTGCGCGGGCGAACGGGTCTCGGCGCAGCCGCTCCACCAGCCCCGCCTCGCCGAGCACCAGGCCGGCCTGCGGACCGCCGAGCAGTTTGTCTCCCGAGGCGGTCACGAGGTCGGCTCCGGCACGCAACACGGTGGTGGCGTCGGGCTCGTTCGGCAGACGCGGATGAGGGGCCAGCAGCCCCGATCCGATGTCGACCACCACGGGAACGCCCAGACCGGTCAGTTCCCCCACCGACACCGACGACGTGAATCCGCTGACGGTGAAGTTGGAGGGATGGACCTTGAGCACGAAGGCGGTGTCGGAGTCGAGAGCCCCGGCGTAGTCGCTCAGGCGCACCCGGTTGGTCGTGCCGACCTCCCGCAACCGAGCACCCACCGATTCCAGCAGCTCCGGGATCCGGAAACCGTCGCCGATCTCGACCAGCTCGCCCCGGGCGATCACGATCGACCGGCCACCACGCGCGAGCACCCGGGTGACCAGAGCGAGAGCAGCCGCACCGTTGTTGACCACGTGGACCGCACCGGCGTCGGGTACCTGCGCGGCGAGCGCTTCGAGAGCGCCGCGCCCGCGACGGCCACGACGGCCCGTCGCCAGGTCGAGTTCGACGTCGGTCGCGCCCGCCGCCGTGCTCACGGCATCGACTGCGGCGCGGGACAGCGGAGCGCGCCCGAGGTTGGTGTGCACCACCACGCCGGTCGCGTTGATCACGCGGCGCAGAGTGGTCGCTCCCACCGGCAAGGATGCGACTGCGATGTCGGCGACGGCGGCCGGCTCGATCCCGCCGTCGCGGCACTGCTGCTGGGCCGCGACCACCGCCTGTTTGACCAGCCGGGGGCCGATCCGCTCCACGGCCTCGCGCAGGCGCGGATCGGCCAGGACCTGGTCGGTACGGGGAATCTCCCGCCTCGGATCCGGCACGCGTCTCCTCATCCCACAGACCACGGAAAACTTGGCGGAGGCGGACGGGAATCGAACCCGCCTGACCCAGCTACTGGGCCACAACGGTTTTGAAGACCGTGACCGTCACCAGACGAGAACCACCTCCGCGCTCACCTTAACCCGAAGCCCGGTCGGCGCTGCGCCACGGCCGTATGTTGAGTACATGACCGCACATCTCGACCTCCCCGAAGGCGCATACCGGCTCACTCAGTACGCCGCCGGCGGTGGCTGCGCCTGCAAGGTTCCGCCCGGCGAACTCGAACGGGTGCTCGGCGGTCTGCAGAGCGGCCGCGCCTCGGGCGACCTGCTGGTCGGTGTGGAGAACGGTGACGACGGCGCCGCGGTCCGGATCGACCCGGCTCCCGACGGAAGCGGCCGCGCGGTGATCGTGACCGCCGACTTCTTCACGCCGGTCGTCGACGACCCCTACGACTGGGGGCGGATCGCCGCCACCAATGCCATGTCCGACGTGTACGCGATGGGCGGCACACCGGTCGTCGCGGTGAACCTGCTGGGCTGGCCGCGCGAGATCATTCCCTTCGAACTGGCGGCCGAGGTCATGCGGGGCGGTGCCGATGCGTGCGCCGAGGCCGGCGCTCATCTCGCCGGCGGTCACAGCATCGACGACCGCGAGCCGAAGTACGGGCTGGCGGTCACCGGGCTGGGTGACCCGGATCGCTTGCTGCGCAACGACGCTGCGGAGCCCGGCCTGCCGCTCACCCTCACCAAGCCACTCGGTCTCGGCATCCTCAACAACCGCCACAAGGCCACCGGAGAGCGGTTCGAGGAAGCGGTCGCGGTGATGTCCACCCTCAACCGCGATGCCGCGCAGCTCGCCGGTGCCGCCGGGGTGCGTGCCGCCACCGACGTGACGGGATTCGGCCTGCTCGGCCACCTGATGAAGATGATGCGGGCCAGCGGCACGACGGCCGTGATCGACGCCGCGAGCGTCCCCTACGTCGACGGGGCGAGGCAGTCGCTGGCCGAGGGATTCGTGCCGGGCGGTAGTCGCCGCAATCTCGACTGGGTGCGCGACCAGGTGGATTCCGCCCTGGACGAGGACGAACTGCTTCTGCTCGCCGACGCGCAGACGTCCGGGGGCCTGCTGGTCGTGGGGGAGCTTCCCGGACACCCGGTCATCGGCGAGGTGGTCCCGGCCGGCACGCACGCGGTGCGGGTGCGCTGACGGCATGCCGGCGAGGCCGACATCCCGGGCGACCTGCACCGAATACGAATTCCCGGCACGAAGCGCACCGAGCCGGTAACTTCGTGATCGGCAACGCACGAAGGGAGGTCCGATGGTGGAGAAGAAGTCACCGCTCCCCTGGCCCGTCCTGCGCCAGCTCACCGGCCGAGACCTGCTCGGACGCGGCAAGGCGGCCCGCTCCCGGCGTACCGACGAGATCGAACCGCGCACCTCGACCGCGGATCGGGTCGCGCGCAGCGTGTGCCCCTACTGCGCGGTCGGATGCGCCCAGAAGATCTTCGTCAAGGACGAGCAGATCGTCCAGATCGAAGGCGATCCCGACAGTCCGGTCAACCGCGGGCGGCTGTGCCCCAAGGGTTCGGCGAGCAAGAATCTCGTCACCAGCGAACTGCGCAAGACCCGGGTCCGGTATCGCCGTCCCTACGGCACCGAATGGGAAGACCTCGACCTCGGAACGGCCATGGAGATGGTCGCCGACCGGGTGTTGCAGACCCGGCGCGACACCTGGCAGGAATTCGACGACAAGGGCCGCCGTGTCCGGCGCACGATGGGCATCGCCAGCCTCGGCGGAGCGACACTGGACAACGAGGAGAACTACCTCATCAAGAAGCTGTTCACGGCGATGGGGGCGGTCCAGATCGAGAACCAGGCCCGCATATGACACTCCGCCACCGTCCCCGGTCTGGGGACCAGCTTCGGGCGCGGCGGTGCCACCGGCTACACAGCCGACCTGGCCAACGCTGACTGCATCATCATCCAGGGTTCCAACATGGCCGAAGCCCACCCGGTGGGCTTCCAGTGGGTCGTGGAGGCCCAGAAGCGTGGTGCCCGCGTCATTCACGTCGATCCGCGTTTCACCCGCACCAGCGCAGTGGCGGACAAGCACGTGCCCATCCGTGTCGGCAGCGACATCGCCTTCCTCGGCGGCATCGTCAACTACGTACTGAGCAACGAGCTGGACTTCCGCGAGTACGTGGTCAACTACACGAACGCACCGATGCTCGTCAGCGACAAGTTCACGGATGCCGACGAGCTCGACGGTCTCTTCTCCGGTTTCGATCCCGAGACACGGACCTACGACCCGACGAGCTGGCAGTACGACGTCGAGGACGAGCCGGGCGACCTGCACGAGTCCCAGGCCGACGACTCCGGGGACCATGCGAAACACCGGGACACCGCTGCGGGCATGCAGCACGAGGCACACGGGATGCAGACCGCGGGCCACCCGAGGCGCGACGACAGCCTGCAGCACCCCCGCTGCGTCTACCAGATCCTCAAGAGGCACTTTGCTCGCTACACCCCCGAGATGGTCGAGCAGGCATGCGGCGTCTCACAGGAGGATTTCCTCGAGGTCTGCCGGGCGTGGACGGAGAACTCCGGACGGGAGCGGACGACCGCGCTCGTCTACAGCGTGGGCTGGACTCAGCACAGCGTGGGCGTGCAGTACATCCGCACCGGCGCGATCCTGCAGTTGCTGCTCGGCAACATGGGCCGCCCCGGCGGGGGCATCATGGCGCTGCGCGGCCACGCCAGCATCCAGGGGTCGACCGACATCCCGACCCTGTACAACCTCCTCCCCGGCTACCTGCCGATGCCCAATCCCGATGATCACGGGTCGCTCTCGGACTGGATCGACGCCGTCCGCAAGCCGGGCAGCAAGGGTTTCTGGTCGAAGGCCGATGCGTACGCGGTGAACCTGCTCAAGGCGTATTGGGGCGACGCGGCCACCGCGGACAACGACTTCTGCTTCGACTACATGCCCAAGATCACCGGCGACCACGGCACCTATCGGACGGTGCTCGACATGATCGACGGAAAGGTCAAGGGATACTTCCTCCTCGGCCAGAATCCGGCCGTCGGGTCCGCCCACGGCCGCGCCCAGCGTCTCGGGATGGCGAATCTCGACTGGCTCGTGGTGCGCGATCTGTTCGAGATCGAGAGTGCGAGCTTCTGGAAGGACTCTCCAGAGATCGAGACCGGGGAGATCGTGACCGAGGAGTGTGGCACCGAGGTGTTCCTGTTCCCGGCAGCCTCCTATGCGGAAAAGGAAGGCACCTTCACACAGACCCAGCGAATGCTGCAGTGGCGTGAGAAGGCCGTCGAGCCCCCGGAGGACTGCCGCTCGGATCTGTGGTTCTTCTACCACCTCGGGCGCATGCTGCAGGAGCGGCTGGCCGGGTCGACCGACGAGCGCGACCGTCCCCTGCTCGACCTGGCATGGGACTATCCGGTACACGGCGAATACGACGAGCCCAGCGCCGAAGCGGTGCTGATGGAGATCAACGGCTACGACATCGCGACCCGCAGGCCGCTGTCGTCGTTCACCGAGATGAAGGCCGACGGCTCCACACTGGGCGGCTGCTGGATCTACACCGGCGTGTACGCAGACGGCGTCAACCAGGCGAACCGGCGCAAGTCGCGGCACGAGCAGTCGCCCGTGGCTCCGGAGTGGGGCTGGGCGTGGCCGATGAACCGCCGCATCCTCTACAACCGGGCCTCCGCCGACCCCGAGGGCCGGCCGTGGAGCGAACGCAAGGCCTACGTGTGGTGGGATGCCGGCGCCCAGCAGTGGACCGGCCAGGACGTGCCGGACTTCGAGAAGACCAAGCCGCCGAGCTACCGCTCGTCCGAAGGTTCCGAGGGGGTCGACGCGATCGAGGGGATCGACCCGTTCATCATGCAGGGTGACGGCAAGGGCGCCCTCTACGTGCCCCAAGGGCTCATCGACGGGCCGATGCCGACCCATTACGAACCCGTCGAGTCCCCGTTCCGCAATCCGCTCTACGGGCAGCAGGCCAACCCGACCCGCTTGGAATACCGCCGCGACGACAACCCGATGAATCCGGCGCCGCCGGAAGAACACGTCGACATCTTCCCCTTCGTGTTCACCACCAGCCGGCTCACCGAGCACCACACCGCGGGTGGGATGAGCCGTTATCTCGAGCATCTCGCCGAACTGCAACCGGAGATGTTCGTGGAGGTCTCCCCCGCTCTGGCGGCCGAGCGCGGACTCGAGCACATGGGTTGGTGCCATGTGATCACCGCACGGTCGGCGATCGAGGGCCGGGTGATGGTGACGGAACGGTTGCGGCCGCTGAGGGTCGAGGGCCGGACGGTCCACCAGGTGTGGATGCCCTATCACTGGGGCAGCGGCGGCATGGTGACCGGCGACTCGACCAACGACCTGTTCGGCATCACGCTCGATCCCAACGTGCTCATCCAGGAGAGCAAGGTCGGCACGTGTGATGTTCGAGCGGGGCGCCGGCCGACCGGAGCGGCACTTCGGGAGTACGTCCAGGGATATGCGCGCCGGGCCGGGGTAACCGGTGACGTGTACCCACCCATCGTCACGGCCGCGAGCGAGCCCCGCGACCCCGGTGAGACCGTCTCGGATGGGGAACACATCCCGGAGGAGGACGACGAGTGATCGGCCGCAACAGTTTCTTCGGACCGCTCGACCCGACCACCGACGCCGGCTACGAGGATTCGCCGGCGCGGAAGGGTTTCTTCACCGACACCAGTGTGTGCATCGGCTGCAAGGCGTGCGAGGTCGCCTGCAAGGAATGGAACGACGTCCCCGAGAACGCGTTCGAGATGCTCGGCACCTCCTACGACAACAGCCACTCGCTCAACGCCAACCAGTGGCGGCACGTCGCCTTCATCGAACGGCCGGCCGAGAAGCCGGCACCGGTGTCGCTGGGCCTGCCCACCGTCGGTGCGGCACCGAGCGAGCTGCCGGCGGAGGAGAAGCCCGACTTCCGGTGGCTGATGTCCTCGGACGTGTGCAAACACTGCACGCACGCAGCCTGTCTCGACGTCTGCCCGACCGGTTCCCTGTTCCGCAGCGAGTTCGGCACCGTGGTGGTGCAGGACGAGATCTGCAACGGCTGCGGCTATTGCGTCGCCGCCTGTCCGTACGGTGTCATCGACCGCCGGAAGGGACCGGACGGAGATCCCAAGGTCGGCATCGCCCAGAAGTGCACCCTCTGTTACGACCGGCTCACCGACGGTCAGACACCTGCGTGTGCGCAGGCGTGTCCCACCGAGTCGATCCAGTACGGCGACGTCGAGGAGCTTCGCCGCCGGGCCGACGAGCGACTGGCACGGCTGCAGGAACAGGGTGTCGCCGAAGCCCGGCTCTACGGACACGACCCCGAGGACGGTGTCGGGGGAACCGGCGCTTTCTTCCTGTTGCTCGACGAACCCGAGGTCTACGGCCTGCCTCCGGATCCGGTGGTGACCACCAAGGACCTACCGGAGATGTGGAACCGGGCTGCCGTCGCGGCGGTCGCGATGCTGGCGGGCGCAGCCGTGTCGTTCCTGAGGAGGCACCGATGACCGGGGTCCAGCACGGCGGCAGCCCGGGCAGCCCCCACCGGTCGGGTCCCCGCCGCGGTGGCGGTGGTGGCGATCGGCTGATGGTGCCGGAGGCCGATTTCGAGTCCTATTACGGGCGTTCCGTCGTGAAGCCGGCACCGTGGGAACACGACATCGCCGTCTATCTGTTCACCGGAGGGGTGGCGGCAGGATCCTCGCTGCTCGCCGCGGGCGCGGATCTCACGGGCCGCCCCGCGCTGCGACGGGTCGCGCGGTTCGGGTCGCTGGCGTCCCTGCTCGTCAGCGTCGGCGCCCTCGTCCGCGATCTGGGTAAGCCGTCCCGCTTCCTCAACATGCTGAGGGTGGCGAAGCCGACCTCGCCGATGTCCGTGGGCACCTGGATCCTGTCCCTGCACGGTCCGTTCGCGGGTGCCGCCGCGGCGGCGGAACTGGCTTCGATGCTGCCCCGCCGATGGAAGCGCGGGCCTGTCCGGCTCCTTCTCGCCGTCGGCCGGCCCGCGGGGATGGTGGGGGCTCTGACCGCACCGCCAGTGGCCGCCTACACCGGAGTACTGCTCTCCGACACCGCAACTCCCGCCTGGCACTCCGCCTACAAGGAGCTTCCCTTCGTCTTCTGCGGATCGGCGGCCGCCGCGTCCGGCGGTCTCGGGCTTCTGGGTGCGCCGGTCGCCGAGGCCGGGCCCGCGCGAGCCTTCGCCGTCGGCGGCGCACTGGTCGAACTGGTCACGGAGCGACGGATGGAACAGTCGATGGGACTTGCTGCGGAGGCTCTCCACGAGGGCAGGGCAGGGCGGCTGATGAAGGCCAGCACCGCACTGACCGCGGCAGGGGCTCTCGGCGCACTCGCCGGTCGCCGTAGCCGCGCGCTCTCGATGATCTCCGGTGCCGCGCTCATGGCAGGCTCACTGTGCACCCGTCTCGGGGTGTTCGAGGCGGGCATCGCCTCGGCGAAGGACCCGAAGTACACCGTCGTTCCCCAGCGCGAACGGGTCGATCGCGGGGAACCGGTGCGCTATCGGGGTTGACGCCGCCAGTCGGCAGAGCGAAGGAGAACGGCATGGACTCCGACCAGGGCACGCACGAGCGACGCAGCACCGCTGCACCGGACGGACAACCGCCGGGGACCTTCCGGTGGTTGCTGGTCGCCGGTGCGCTGCTGTTGCAGTTCTCGATCGGCGCGGTCTATGCCTGGTCGGTCTTCGGCGGGGCTCTCGAGAGCGCCGACTCCTGGCAGCTCGGCAAGGTTCAGGCCTCGCTCCCCTTCACCGTCACGATCGGCATGATCTTCCTCGGCACCTACGCCGGAGGCCGGCTCCAGGATCTGAAGGGCCCTCGTCTCGTCGCGCTCGTCGGCGGTGTCATCTACGCCCTGGGAATTCTGCTCGCCTCCTTCACCGACGGCTCCGACGACTACTGGCTGCTCATCCTCGGATACGGCGTCATCAGCGGCTTCGGGCTCGGCTTCGCGTACATCGTCCCGATCGCCATGTTGCAGAAGTGGTTCCCCGACAAGACCGGACTCATCACCGGGCTCGCGGTGGGCGGCTTCGGGTTCGGCGCGGTGCTCACCTCCCCGGTCGCCCAGTGGCTCATCAACCGGAATCCCGAGGATCCCACGAGCGCGTTCCTTCCCCTGGGCCTCGCCTATCTCGTGATGTCCCTGCTCGGCGCGGCGATCTTCCGCAACCCTCCCGAGGGCTACACCGTGCCGGGCTTCGAGCCCGTCACCGCCGGCGGCGGAGCGACCGGAGGTAAGGAGTACACCCAGGGCGAGGCATTGCGTACGCCGCAGTGGTACCTGCTCACCGCGATCCTCACCCTGAGTGTGGCCGCCGGCATCGCCTTGATCTCCCAGGCCAAGCCGAGCGCGACCGACATCGCGGGCTTCAGCGTCACCGGCGCGGCGTCGCTGGTGGGTGTGCTGGCGATCTTCAACGGAGCCGGACGGATCGTGTGGGCGGCGATCTCCGACTATCTCGGCCGGATGAAGACCTTCGCCGCCATCCTCGTGCTCCAGGGCGTGTGCCTGATCGTGCTGCCCCACGCCGACAGCATCGTGCTGTTCTCGATCCTGGCCGCGATCGTCTACCTGTGTTACGGCGGCACCTTCGGCACCATGCCCGCCACCGCAGGCGACTTCTTCGGTGTCCGCAATGCCGGTGCCATCTACGGACTGATGCTCATCGGCTGGAGCCTCGGTGGCATCATCGGCCCGATCGTCGCCTCGGCACTGATCGGCCAGGAGAAGGCCTACACCCTCGCCTACACCACCATCGGCGTCATCGCCCTGGTCTCGGTGTTGCTGACCCTCGTCACCAAGGTGCCCGCAGCACGCGAAACCTCCACGACGATCCGTCCGTGAGCCGCTCGGTCAGTCCTCGGGAGGGGCCGGCCGACGCGGCTCCGGCGTCGCCGGCCCTTCCTCGCGTTCCTCGTCGTCGCGCGCGGCGCGGGCGGCCTCGCGCATCTCGATCGCATCGCTGATCAACTCACCGATCTCGCGCGTGACGTCCCGGACGGCACCGGCGATGATTCCGGCGATGGCACCGACGCGGGTGGCCGCGGATTCGGTGACCTCCTGGATCGTGTCCTTGTTACGCTCGAACCTTCCGACCATGCTCGGCCCCCTCTGTCGTGTCGTCGGCGAGGGTACCCCCATCCTCGAACGGATAGTCGGCGGAACGATGCCGTTCGATCACCACTGGCGACTCCGGCTCGGAAGGCGACCAGCTCGGCGGGAGCGCGAGCACGAAGATCTTCCTCCACACCGATGCCACCTGCTCGGTGAAACCCCCGGTGTTGTACGGCAGGCCGTATCTGTCGCACAACTCGCGCACGCGCGGCGCCAGTTCGGGATAGCGGTGCGCCGGGAGATCCGGGAAGAGGTGGTGTTCGATCTGGTGCGAGAGGTTGCCCGACATGATGTGGAACAGGGGCGTCCCGGAGATGTTCGCGCTGCCCAGCATCTGCCGGACGTACCACTCACCACGCGTCTCGTCGGCGGTCTCCTCCTCGGTGAAGGACTGCACACCGGACGGGAAGTGCCCGCAGAAGATGATCGAGTACGCCCACACGTTGCGCACCAGATTGGCGGTCGCGTTGCCGAGCAGTGTGGGCACGAACAGCGGACCGCTCAACAGCGGGAAGGCGATGTAGTCCTTGAGTACCTGCCGCCCCGCCTTCCGCCACCAGCCCTTGGCGACCGGGATCACCTCGCGCCACGAACGCTTACCGGCGACGATCCGGTCGACCTCCGCATCGTGCATCATGACGCCCCATTCGAACAGCAGCATGAGGGCGGTCGCGTAGACCGGATTGCCGAGATAGTAGGGATGCCACTTCTGCGCCGGGTCCATGCGCAGGATGCCGTATCCGATGTCGCGGTCCTGGCCGAGGATGTTGGTGTACGTGTGGTGCATGTAGTTGTGAGAGTGCCGCCACTGATCCGACGGACATACCGTGTCCCATTCGAACACCCGGGAGTTCAGGGAGGGTTCACGCATCCAGTCGTACTGGCCGTGCATCACGTTGTGCCCGATCTCCATGTTGTCGAGGATCTTCGACACGCTCAGCGCCGCGACGCCGGCCACCCAGGCGGGCGGGAAGAATCCGAGGAACAACAGGCCGCGACCCGCTACCTCGAATCCTCTCTGCGCCTTGATGACCCGGTAGAGATACTCCCTGTCGTCGTCACCGAGCGAGGCCAGAGTCTCCTCACGCAGCGCGTCGAGTTCGAGCCCGATCTTCTCGACGCTCTCCCGGTCGAGAACGAGCGGTTCAGGATCGGCCGCGGCAGGGCGTCCCGACAGGAACGGCAGGAACGGAATGGACGGAAGAGAAGGTAGGGACAATCCGAACATGATGTCCTCCAAAGGGTTCGGGGAGTGCCGGTGGCTCGGTCCACTCAGAGTTCGACGGCGACGTCGCCGACGGGGGCATTCACACAGATCTGGATGCGTCGGCCGGGCTCCGAATCGACATCCCCGGTGCGCACGTCACGCGTGCAGCCCGACAACCGGATGGCCGTGCAGCTGTGGCAGATACCCATCCGGCAACCGTGCTCGGGGCTGAGTCCGGCGGACTCCGCCTGTTCGAGCAGTGTCGAACCGGTGTTCCCGGCGACGATCCCGGATGCCGCGAAGGACACCTCTCCCCCGGCCTCACCCGGGGAGACGGCGGGTGTCCGCAGGGCGAACTCCTCGCTGTTCACCATCGTCCCGGAACCGTGGGAGGTGTAGACCTCGCGGATCTGTTCGAGCAGTTCCGGCGGTCCGCACACATAGGCCGGCGTGTCGGCATACCAGGGTGCGACGGCGGTGAGATGAGCCCGATCGAACCGCCCGTGCAGCAGCCCCTCGCCGGAACGGGTGTGCACGTGCACGATCTCGACGTTCGGCCGGGCCGCGAGGGCGTCGAGTTCGTCGCGCCGGGGGACGTGCTCGGGCGTGCGGGTGTAGTAGAGCAGGACCGCGGCCCCGTCGTATCCCTCCGCGACGAGACCGCTGAGCATCGACAGCACGGGGGTCAGGCCGGATCCCGCGGCGACGAACAGCAGTCGCCGGGGACGCGGATGCGGAAGTACGAACTCGCCTGCAGGAGTTCCGAGTTCGACGACGCCTCCGACTTCCGCGTGGTCGTGGAGATGCCGCGAGACGGTGCCCTCGGGGTGCAGACCGATGGTGAACCTGAGGTCGGGGCGCTCCTCGGTGCCGGCGTCGAGGACGGTCGGCGAGTAGCAGCGCGTGTACCGCACACCGTCCACGCGGACCGAGACCGTCACGTGCTGACCGGGGAGAGGCCGGCACGGCCGTGCGGGCCGCACCGTGATCGTGACCGAGCCGACGGCATTTCGGTCGACATCCGTAATCCGGGCATAATTCGCGGAGGTGACGAGGAGCGGATCCGCGAGTTCGAGATAGCGGTCCGGGTGGTGCGGATAGGAGAGCACTCCCAGGGCAGCTACCAGTGCTTTCCGCAGCGAACGCGGTCGAGTGGTGGAGCTCGGGAGGTCATGCACGATCATGTCTGTCCGCCTTTCGGTAGACCTCTGCGTGCTCAGTGAACGAGTGTGCACTGAAATCAGTGTGACAGCCGGATGCACCTATCTGTCAACCCGGATGTGACGGCGGTTACAGATGCATCCACGACGACGGCCGGGTGGTGCCTAGACTCGGGGCGTGTCCACAGCCTCCGCCCCTACCCCGGCAACGCGCGCCGAACGCAAGGAACGCACCCGGCAGGCACTTCTCGATGCCGCACTCGACCTGTCCGCGGACCGGGGGCTCGGCGCCGTGAGCCTGCGGGAGGTGGCCCGTCACGCGGGGATCGTGCCCACGGCGTTCTATCGGCACTTCTCCTCCATGGACGAACTCGGTGTCACCCTCGCGGCCGACACGATGCGCGTGCTGCGTCGCCTCCTACGGGAGGCGCGGCGCACACCCGGCCCTGCGGGCGCACGCCAGTCTCTGGACGTCCTGGTCCAGCAGGTGCGGGCACACAAGGCGGCCTTCCGCTTCCTGGCACGCGAACGCCACGGCGGGCTACCCCAGGTCGCATCCGCGATCTCCGTCGAACTGCGTCTGCTGACGAGCGAACTGGCAGCCGACCTGGGCCGCGCGCCCGGACTCGAGAACTGGGAATTCGACGACCTCGAGATGGCGGCGGACCTCCTGGTGACCGCGATGCTCGATTTCGTCCTCGATCTGCTCGCGGTCGACCGTGCCGGCAGCGAGCAGGAAGCGGACGTGGTCACCCGCGGAGAGAAGCAGATGCGCCTGATCCTGCTCGGAACAGCGGCATGGAAACCCGGGCGCACGACCCGGAAGCCGCGGTGAACTCCCTGCCGCGACCGGCGCGCACGGGAAATCGTGTCGGAGGCACGCGCCTTTCCGTAACGTGGTTCCCATGGCAGAGACCGGGCCCGCCGGGTACGACGAGCTGACCTTCGACGTTCGCGTGGCAGGCCCACCGGACGGAACCCCCGTCGTGCTCCTGCACGGCTTTCCCCAGACCTCGCGCAGCTGGACGTCGGTGGCGCGGCTGCTCGTCGAGCACGGTTTCCGTGTCGTCGCACCCGACCAGCGCGGATACTCTCCCGGCGCCCGGCCGGTGGGAGTGGACCACTACGGCATGCCGGCCCTCGCCGGGGACGTACTCGGCCTGCTCGACGAGTTCGGGATCGACCGGGTGCACCTCGTCGGACACGACTGGGGAGCGGCGGTGGCGTGGTATCTCGCAGCCCACCATCCCGACCGCATCTCGACCCTCACTGCGCTGTCGATTCCCCATCTCGCCGCCTACGGGTGGGCGCTGCGGGAGGACGACGACCAGCGCGAACGCGCGTCGTACATCCGTGTGTTCCGCGAGGAGGGCAAGGCGGAGAACCTCCTTCTCGCCGACGACGCGAGACGTTTGCGAGCCATGTTCGCGCCCAGCGTGGGCCGCGATGCCGTCGATCATTACGTGGCGACGCTGGCGGCTCCCGGTGCGCTCACCGCCACCCTGAACTGGTACCGAGCGATGACCCGCGATCTGGATGCGACTCCTGTCGTCCGGGTGCCCACCACCTACATCTGGAGCACCGGCGACACGGCGATCGCACGGGCCGGCGCCGAGCGGTGCGGCGAATTCGTGGATGCCGATTACGAATTCGTGGTTCTCCCGGACGTCTCGCACTGGATCCCGGAGGAGGCGCCCCGCGAGGTTGCGGATGCCGTACGACGGCGCGGAACCGCGTGACGACAATCCGAGCATGTCGCGCAAGAATGTAGCCGCGACCTCCGGTCGCCCAGTGCGAACGACCCCGTTGCTTCGAGGAGCCCTGCCATGACCGACACCTCGGTGACCACACATGCCTTCGACGCCGCCGTCGACCTGTTCCCGGTCCGTGAGGACCACACCGAGGGGCACACCCACCCGGCCTACGCGAACATGGTCGGACCGTTCGGTGGCGTCACCGCCGCAACCGTGCTGCGGGCGATCGAACGGCATCCCGAGGTGCTCGGCAGCCCGATCTCCTTGACGGTCAACTTCGCCGGTCCGATCGCCGACGGGCCGTTCGACATCACGGTGCGGCCGGTGCGCACGAACCGCTCCACCCAGCACTGGTCGGTCGAACTCGCCCAGGCCGGGGAGGTCACCACCACCGCGACAGCGGTCTTCGGCCTGCGCCGTCCCACCTGGTCGTCGACAGAGGTGAGCGCACCTGCTGTGCCCGTCGCCGACTCGATCGAACCGACGCCGCTTCCCGACTACATCGCATGGGCGCGCAACTACCGGATGCGGTTCACCGACGGTGCGGTCCCCGCCGAGGGAAGTGCCGAGAACTCCGACTCCACCTCCACCCTGTGGGTGGACGACGTCCCTGCCCGGCCTCTCGATTTCGCCTCGTTGACCGCGATGTGCGACATCTTCTATCCGCGTGCGTTCCTGCGTCTGGGCAAGGCCGTGCCCGCCGGGACGGTTTCCCTGACGATCTACTACCACGCCGGTGCCGGAACCGTGGCCGCTCAGGGCACCGAGCCTCTCCTCGCCACCGCGCGCGCCCACCGCTTCGGAGAGGGCTTCTTCGATCAGAGCGCGCATCTGTGGGGACGCGACGGCGCGCTGCTCGCCACCTCCCATCAGGTGGTGTACTTCAAGGCGTGATGCCGCGGCGCCGGCCGGCGCCGATGTAGCCTCGAATTCACGCACCCCGGGAGAAGTCGAGGTCCTCCGTGCACATTCCGGCACTGTTCAGCAGATCGGGCCTCGGCGCATGCGCCGCAGTGGTGTTCGTCATGGCGGGAACCGCCGGGTGTGCCGCCGACACCCCGGAGGCGACCCCACTGGAGGGTTACGACTCGTACGTCGCGCTGGGCGACTCCTTCACCGCCGGACCCGGCATCCCTCCACAGACCCAGGGCGACCCGTGCGGGCGGTCGGGAAGCAACTATCCGACGCTCGTCGCCGCCGAACTCGCGATCACCGATTTCGTCGACGTCTCGTGCAGCGCCGCGGACTCGACCGCTTTCACGCTCCCGCAGACCACCTTCGGGGGCGCGACGGTGCCTCCCCAGTACGACGCGCTCCGAACCGACACCGAGCTCGTGACCGTGGGCATCGGTGGCAACGACATCGGTCTCGTCCAACTGGCACTCGGGTGCGTCAATCTGGCGGCACCACCGCAGGGCGCGTCGTGTGCGGTCACGAACACCGCCGGCGGCACCGACCGATTCGACGAGGCGATCGACACCTTCGCTCCCACCTACGACACAGTGGTGGACGAGATCCGGCGTCGCTCCCCGGATGCCCGCATCGTCCTCGTCGGGTACCCCACCGGGATCCGCGACGGTGGTTGTTTCCCGCAGCAACGCATCTGGCCGGACGATGCGACCTATCTACAGGCGAAGATCGACCGGCTGAACACGGTCATGCGTGAGCAGGCCGAGGCCGCCGGTGTGGATTACGTCGACCTTCGTGACTCGACCCGGGGGCATGACGCGTGTGCCGATCCCGACAATCGGTGGATGGAGGGTCTGCAGGTCACCGCCGGCGCGATCCCGCTGCATCCCAACGCTGCCGGCCACCACAACGCCGCGGATCGGGTGCTCGCCGAACTCGGCGACTGAGCACGGTCAGGATCTCGGGGACATCTCCGGAGAGCGCACAGCGAGCAGCGCTGCCAGACCGGCGGCGAGCACGACCAGCAACCCCACGATCCCGGCCCGGTCGGTACCGAACCACCATGCGAAGAAACCGAACAGGGTCGGTGCGAGGAACGACACCGCGCGGCCGGTCGTCGCGTAGAGACCGAACATCTGTCCTTCCCGGCCGGGAGGGGTGATACGCGCGAGGAAGGTACGCGCCGACGACTGTGCCGGACCGACGAACAGGCACAGCACGAGACCGAATATCCAGAACATCCCCGGTCCCGAGACCACGAGAAGCACGATGCCGGTCGCGATCATCGAGACGAGTGAACCCACGATCACGGCCTTGGGCCCGATCCTGTCGTCCACCCGCCCGGCCAGAAGTGCTCCGAGCGCGGAGACGACGTTCGCGGCGACACCGAAGAGCAGAACATCTCCCGTCCCGATCCCGTAGACGGTGACCGCGAGGACCGCACCGAAGGTGAACACACCCGCGAGACCGTCCCGGAACAGCGCGGATGCGCCGAGAAACCAGATGGTGCGACGATCCGTCCGCCACAACTCGCGAAGATCGCCCCACAGCACCCGGTAGGACTCCACGAAACCGGCATGGCGGGTGACGTCCGCCTTCGTGACGGGCTTCTCCGGTACGGAGAGCAGCACGGGCACGGCGAAGACCGCGAACCACACTGCCGCGAGCAGGGCCACGAGCCGGATGTTGGTGCCCTCCGCGGTCGGCACGTCGAGCAGCCCCCGCCTGTCACCGTCGCCGGCGATGAACCCGGCGTAGCACGACAACAGCAGCACGATGCCGCCGAAATAGCCCATCGACCAGCCGAAGCCCGACACCCGGCCGATGTTCTCCTGCGTCGACACCTGCCGCAGCATCGAGTTGTACGGAACCTGCGCCAGTTCCGACATCACGGACGCAACACCGAGCAGCACGAGGCCCAGCCACAGATAGTGGTAGTCGTCGCGAACGAAATACATCGCCGCCATCGCGGTGACGGTGACTGCCGTGAGCAGACCGAGCGACCACTTCCGCCGTCCGGCCGCGTCGAAGCGCTGCCCGAACACCGGCGCGGTGACCGCGATGACGAACCCGGCGATGCCGAGCGACCAGCCGAGCCAGGTGCTCGCCGAGATACCCCCGGGCAGGTCCTTGCCCACGGAATCGGTGAGATAAACGGAGAACACGAACGTCAGGATCACCGCGTTGAACGCCGCCGAGCCCCAGTCCCACAGCCCCCAGGCGAGGACCTGACGACGCGTCGCGGCCTGGCCGTGGCCTGCTTCACCCGCCGTGCGCGTGTACTCGGTCATGTTCCGGAGCCTAGGCTTCCGGCGAGTTCGCGGCACCACCCGAGTCCACAATGCTGCCCGGCTGTGTAGGAGAGCCCGAAAGCCCTGCCGCTACGCTGACCCACTGTGACTCTGCCGAATCCCCATCCCGATGCCCGTGCCGTCGTCACCGGAGCGTCCTCCGGCATCGGTGAGGCCCTCGCCACCGAGCTCGCCGCCCGCGGCCACTCGCTGATCCTCGTCGCCCGTCGCGGCGAGGTGATGGAAGCCCTCGCCGAAACCCTGCGCGCGAAGCACGGCGTGACCGTCGAGGTGCGCGCGTGCGATCTGTCCGATCGCGACGCGCGGAGACCCCTCGTCGACGAACTCGGCCGCCGCCGCATCAGCATCCTGTGCAACAACGCCGGGATCGCCACCTTCGGTGCCGTCGCGGAGCTCGACCCCGGGTACGAGCGCGCGCAGGTCGAACTCAATGCCGTCGCCGTCCACGACCTCACGCTCGCGGTGCTTCCCGGAATGGTGGAACGGAATTCGGGCGCGATCCTCATGGTGGGTTCGGCAGCGGGCAACATGCCGATTCCCAACAATGCCACCTACGCTGCGACGAAGGCGTTCGTCAACACCTTCTCCGAGTCGCTGCGCGGCGAACTCAAGGGCACCGGTGTGCACGTCACGCTGCTCGCACCCGGCCCGGTGCGTACCGAGGAGCCCGATCCCGCGGAGGCGTCGATCGTCGACAAGCTCGTGCCCGACTTCCTGTGGATCTCGAGCGAACACACAGCGAAGGTATCGCTCGATGCGCTCGCGGCGAACCGGATGCGGATCGTTCCCGGTGTGATCAGCAAGGCGATGTCTGCGGCGGGGCAGTTCGCTCCGCGTTCGATCTCCGCACCGATCGCCGGCGCGTTCTACAAGAAGCTCGGCGGCAACTGAACGTCACCGCCGTCGGCGACGGGCCGTTCTCACCGCCGTCGGCGACGGCCCGTTCTCACCGCCGTCGGCGACGGCCCGCGCCGAACAGGCTCCGGTCGATCTCTCGTCCGGCCGTGGACGCCGACGATCGCAGGAAGCTGCGATGCACCGCACTGCCGAGGACCCGTTCCACGACGGACGGCTCGCCCGTGGTCGCGGTGTCCGGTGAGAGCTCGGAGGCGGGTTCGACGTCCGTCGCCCCCACGACCGACGCGGTGAGCTTCTCGTAAGCCGATTCCCGGTCGATGACGCGACCGTATTTGCCGTAGAGCGAGTTCGCCTGCGCCGATGCGCGCATCGCGCTCTCCCCCACCGTCCCTATCAGGGAGCGTGGTGCGCGCAGGCGGGTCCAGGCGACGGGTGTGGGCGCACCTACCTCCGACAGGACCGTGACGATGGCTTCGCCGGTGTCGAGCCCGGCCAGCGCTTCCGTCAGGTCGTAGGCGTCCGTCTCCGGGAAGGTACGCACGACCTCCGCGAGCGCGTGCCGGTCCTCGGGCGTGTCGGTGCGCAGGGCATGCTGCACCCGCGCGCCGAGTCGCGCCAGCACGCTCCCGGGGATGCCGGTGGGTAGCGGCGTGCAGAAGACCAGCCCGACGCCCCTGGAACGGATGACATCGATGGTCTGTTCGACCTGTTGCAGGAAGGCCTCCGACGCGTCGGTGAAGAGCAGGTGGGCGTCGTCGAGGACGAGGACGAGCCGGGGCTTGTCGACGTCGCCGACCTCCGGCAGGACCTGGAAGAGATCCGCGAGCAGCCACAGGAGAAATGTCGAGTACAGGACGGGGCGACCGGCGGCAGCGCCGAACTCGAACAGATGGATCGTGCCGTGCCCGTCGATCACCCGCAGCAGGTCCTCGATCTCGAGTTCCGGCTCCCCGAAGATCCCGGCACCTCCTGTGCTCTCGAGGTCGGCGACGGCGCGGAGGATCGGGGCGACGGACTCGGGCGACAGGGTGACGAGTTCGCCGCGCCCCTCGTCGCTCGTCAGGTGCCGGATGACCTGGCGCAGGTCGGCAAGGTCGAGCAGCGGAAACCCGTGGCGGTCGGCCCAGCGGAAGACGAGACCGAGGACGGATTCGGGGTCGGCCTCGAGTCCGAGAACCTTCGACAGCAGGATGGGCCCGAACGACGTGACGGTGGCGCGGACCGGGATACCGACGCCGTCGGCGCCGAGCGAATAGAAGGACACCCGATATCCGGTCGGGGTCCACGATTCGTCGCCGGTATCGCCCGCCCGGGTGAGCACGGCCTCGGCGGGCTCTCCGGCGGCCGAGAGACCCGAGAGGTCGGACCGGATGTCCGCCATCACGACCGGGATCCCTGCCGACGACAGCTGTTCCGCCACCACCTGCAATGTCGCGGTCTTGCCCGTGCCGGTGGCGCCGGCGACGAGGACGTGCCGGTCGAGCGTCGCGAGCGGGATGCGTACCGGAGCGTACGGATCGGCGACGCCGTCCAGTACGACCGTTCCCAGCTCGAGTGCCTCACCGATCACCTCGTATCCGGACGCGATGGCCGCAGCGGAGATCTTCGGATTGCCGGTCATGCCTCGCCCCCCCCTTCGGCGTCGGCCTGTGTCCATCCGCGACGGTACCCGGCCGTCGGCGCTCCGAAGGACCATTCGTATCGCATGCCGGAATTGTCGCATTACAGTGATTTCCCTCACAGCTTCCGCCTCGATTCCACCCGTGCGGGAACCTCGGGTGACCTGCGCGTTCCGTGCGAGAATCCATCAGCTCGAGAGAAGCAAGGATCATTCGCAAAATCAATTACCTGTGCTAGCAACGAACTACGCAACACATTTTCACGAGCACAGGAGAGACACATTGACGTCCAAGATCGCCATTCTGGGAGCAGGTCCCAGCGGACTCGCGCAACTGCGCGCATTCGAAGCCGCACGGAAGGCCGGTCTGGAAGAGATCCCCGACATCGTCTGCTACGAGAAGCAGCCGGACTGGGGTGGAATGTGGAACTACACCTGGCGCACGGGCCTGGACGAGAACGGTGAACCGGTCCACGCCAGCATGTACCGATACCTGTGGTCCAACGGCCCGAAGGAATGCCTCGAGTTCGCCGACTACTCCTTCGAGGAACACTTCGGCCGGCCGATCCCGTCGTACCCGCCTCGCGCGGTCCTCCTCGACTACATCATGGGGCGCGTGGCGAAAAGCGATGTGCGCAAATACATTCGATTCAACACCGCGGTGCGCTGGGTCGACTGGTCCGACGAGACGCAGAAGTTCACCGTCACGGTCGCGGACCACGAGCGCGACGTCCTCGAATCCGAGGAGTTCGACCACGTCGTCGTCGCGACCGGCCATTTCTCGACCCCGAACGCCCCCCACTTCGACGGTCTCGACCGCTTCCCCGGACGAGTACTCCACGCTCACGACTTCCGTGACGCCCGTGAGTTCACCGGAAAGCGCCTCCTGCTCGTCGGCAGCAGCTATTCGGCCGAGGACATCGGGACACAGTGCATCAAGTACGGAGCCGAGCAGGTCACCTTCAGCTATCGCACCGCCCCGATGGGTCACGACTGGCCCGAGCAGTTCTCCGAGGTTCCGCTCCTCACGCATGTCGAGGGCAATACCGCGCACTTCCAGGACGGCAGCAGCCGCGAGGTCGACGCCATCGTGCTGTGCACGGGATACAAGCACCACTTCCCGTTCCTGCCCGACCACCTGACGCTGCGCACCCGCAACCGGTTGTACCCCCGGAACATCTACAAGGGGATCTTCTTCCAGGACAATCCGCGACTGATGTACCTGGGCATGCAGGACCAGTACTTCACCTTCAACATGTTCGACGCCCAGGCCTGGTACGCGCGGGACGTCATGCTGGGCCGGATCGCCCTTCCCGACTTCGAGACCCGGGAGAAGGACATCGACCTCTGGAGTTCCCGCGAGGAGGCACTGTCGTCGCCGTCCGAGGACATCGACTTCCAGGCCGCCTACATCCGTGATCTCGTCGACCGCACGGACTATCCCGAATTCCACGTCGAACGCCAGGCCGAGGTGTTCAAGCAGTGGAAGAAGGACAAGAAGCGCGACATCATGGGGTACCGCAACCACAGCTACGCGTCGACGCTGACCGGCACCGTGGCACCACCTCTCCCGGCTCCGTGGATGGAGATCCTCGACGACTCCCCCGAGTCATTCCTGAGGCACGACTTCACCTCCGGCGGCACCGCACGGGAGGCGGCCGCTCCAGGCCGGACCCTCGACCGGAACCGCGTTCCGTCGGCGCGCCGGGCCGGCCGGACGGCCGCACCGCGCACCCTCTCCGGGAAGGCGTGACAGGAGGGCTTCCGCTTGCCGCGCACGACACCGGCCCTTGTCGGTGCGGCTCCGGTGGCTAGTCTGTCTCTCGTGCAGGACAAACTCGTATGGATCGACTGTGAGATGACGGGGCTGCGGCTCGGCAGCGACAAACTGATCGAGATCGCGGCTCTCGTTACCGACAGCGATCTCAACGTGCTCGGCGAGGGCGTGGACATCGTGATCCACGCCGATGACGACGCTCTCGCCGACATGCCGGAGGTCGTGCAGCAGATGCACGAACGGTCCGGACTCACCGAGGAGGTGCGCCGCTCGACCGTGAGCCTCGCCGAGGCTGAGAAGCAGGTCCTCGCGTACATCCGGGAGCACGTCCCCGAGCCGGGCACCGCACCGCTCGCCGGGAACTCCATCGCGACCGACCGCGGCTTCATCACCCGCGACATGCCCGAACTCGACAACTACCTGCACTACCGGATGGTGGATGTCAGCTCGATCAAGGAACTGTGCCGGCGCTGGTATCCGCGCATCTACTTCGGGCAGCCGGAGAAAGGCTTGTCGCACCGGGCTCTCGCCGACATCAAGGAGTCGATCCGGGAGTTGCGCTACTACCGGCGCACCGCCTTCGTAGCTCCCCCCGGGCCGAACCCCGCCGAGCTCAGCGCCGTGGTCCAGGAGCTCGGACCGGCCTGACCTGCCGATTCGTTTTTTTCGTCATCGTCAGGCTAGTATCTGTACCGCAGGCGCAAGCGACCGAAGGTTGCCGGCGAATGCGATGGTGAGTGTAGTTCAGTTGGTAGAGCACCAGGTTGTGATCCTGGCTGTCGCGGGTTCGAGTCCCGTCACTCACCCCGAAGAAGGCCCCCGATCGGATTTCCGGTCGGGGGTTTCTTCGTTTCCGGATCGCTACGGTCCCATCACCCGACCCACGAAGGCCGTGACCTCGGGCATCGACCGCTCCACCGTCGTGAAGTGCCCACCCATGTAGACCCGGTAATCCCATGTAGACGCGGTAATCGACCTCCGCTCCCGCAGCCTTCATCTCCGCCGCATGGGCGGCCGACAGCGCAGGGGCACCATCACGTCGTGGACGCCGTGCTCGAGGAGGCCCGGGCGGTCTCGTATCCGGACCCGGGAACGGCGAGATAGTCGTCGAGCAGGCCCGGCATGGGGTCGTGCGACAACGGCCGGGCGAGCAGATCCCCGACGGCGACCTCGCTCACCGAGCCCGCCGGCCCTGGATCGGGAAAGCCGGGCACGCCGATCGTGAACGCCCGCTCGAGATTCGCCGGCGCCCTGCGACTGTCCCATCACCATCCACCGCTCCGACAGCGATGCCTCGACAGCACGGGCGGCACGGACGATGTCCGACGATGCTGCGGGCTGCGCTCGGGCCGTCGAGATATCGGTGGAGCCCTTCGGAGCCGAGACCCGGATAATCGGCGGAGACCACCGCATAACAGGAATCGAGCCAGTGCCCCGGATACCTCTTCTCGGGGTCCGATCGGGCGGTGCGGGTCGTCGCGCGAGCGGACGGCCCCCTCCGTCGTCACGCCGCGGCGTTACCGGCCTTCCACGTCGACCACGGGATGTTCCAGTCGCCGAGGCCGTCCGTCCCCGAGAGGGTGCCTCCGACGGTGTTGCGGACGACGACGATGTCGCCACGCTTGGTGTTGTCGAAAATCCATTTCGCGTTGGCCGGGCTCAGGTTCAGGCAACCGTGACTGACATTGCGGACCCCCTGGTCGCCGAGGGACCACGGCGCGGAGTGGAAGAAGATGCCGCTGTAGGACATGCGCACCGCCCAGTCCACCGGCGTGCGGTAGCCCTGGGCCGAGTCCGCAGGGACGCCGTAGGTCGACGAGTCCATGATCATGTTCTCGAAACGGTCTCCGATGACGTAGACACCGTTCGGGGTCGGGGTGTCGTCCTTACCGAACGAGGTCGGCATGGTGATCACGTCGACACCGTTCCGGTTGACCGTGACCTGTTTGGTCACATCGTCCGCGGTGATGATCACCGCATCGCCGACGGTGAAGGTCGAACGGACGTCGGACTGGCCGAAGAGGCCGTCGCCGAGATCCTTGCCGTAGACGTCCACGTCGACGGTGACCGTGGTGCCGGGAGTCCAGTAGTTCTCCGGACGCCACCGCACCTCACGGTTGTTGACCCAGTAGAAGGCGCCCTCGACAGGCGGGTTCGTGGTGACGGCGATGGCCGCCTCGGCCGCGAGCCGATCCGGGATGTTCTCGTCGAACTGCACGGCGATCGGCTGACCGATACCGACGATCGATCCCTCGCCGGGCAGCACGTAGGGCTGGGTGAGATTCGCCGGCGAGGAGGTGGTGAACGATGCGACCGAGCTGGTCGCGCCTCCGAGGCCGTACGCGACGGTCTCGAGCGTGTAGGACCGGTTGTACCCGAGCGGTTCGGTGTTGACCCAGCTCAGACCGTCGGCGGCGAGTTCACCCGCGACGGGTTCACCCGCCGGATCGAGAAGCGCCACCGAATCGAGTTTGCCGTTGACGACCGACACCGTCACCGGATCGATCGGCAAGAACCCGACCGATCCGTCGGTCACACTCGACGACACGGTCGGTTTGATCAGCGCAGCGACCGGGTTGGAGTCGATGGGCACCTCCTCGGCACCCGTGCCCGCCCCGCCCGCGCACCCGGTGACGAATGCCACAACGCCGACGACGACCATCCCGAGCATCCCCCGCACCCGACGGTTCCGGGGGTTCCTCGCACTCACTTCCGCCACTGCCACTCTCCGATCCTGCCTCCCCCGAAGGCCTGAAACTGCACGTCACACCACGTGAACACGATGATGCCAGCTGCGCGTGCAGCCGCCCCGGCGCGACCCCCGGACCGCCGATAACGTTCGAATGACAATCGCTCCGGCGGCCGGATCCGTTACGCCTCGGGGTCGAAGAAATCGCTCTGACCAGCCGATTTGGCGCGCCGAAAGACGATGTGTAATGTTCTCTTCGTCGCCGGGACAACGGCCCGGAGACACACCGCCAAGCGCCATTAGCTCAATTGGCAGAGCAGCTGACTCTTAATCAGCGGGTTCGGGGTTCGAGTCCCTGATGGCGCACAACACGAAGGCCGGATACCGGAAACGGTGTCCGGCCTTCGTCGTTCGTGCATCCCGTACCGCATCACAGCCCGTCCGGTCACGAAACGAAAGCACCCACGCCGTTCGACGTGGGTGCCCTGCGAAGCGTGGAGGATCAGCGCAGAATTCTGCGCAGCACCAGCAATCCCACGACAGTGCCCGCCGCGATCATCGCGTACTTCTTCACCTGCGGCTGGTTCAGCTTCACGACGATGGTCTGCTTCGTGTTCGCCACCAGATTCTTCGGGTTGGCGCGGACGCTCAGTTCGTCGAGTGTGCTCGCGAGCTGGTTGCGGGCTTTCTCGATCTCCCGCTCGATGTCCTCGGTGTCCCTACCCACGTGTCCTCCAGAAGGTCGCTGCAGTGTGCTGCGACCACGGTAATGGACGCACGCCGGGAATGGATGCACGGTCCACTACTCTCGCGATCATGACCGAGAACAGCAGACTCGCCCCCGGCGATCCCGCCCCCGATTTCACCCTCCCCGACGCCGACGGCAACGAGGTGTCGTTGTCGGACTACCGCGGACGCAAGGTCATCGTGTACTTCTACCCCGCCGCGAGCACTCCGGGGTGCACCAAGCAGGCCTGCGACTTCCGCGACAGCCTGGCCGAGCTGAACGAGGCCGGCCTCGACGTGATCGGCATCTCGCCCGACAAGCCCGCCAAGCTCGCGAAGTTCCGCGACGCCGAGCAGCTCACCTTCCCGCTGCTGTCGGATCCCGACAAGGCCACTCTCGCGGCATGGGGCGCCTTCGGGGAGAAGAAGATGTACGGCAAGACCGTCACCGGCGTCATCCGCTCGACTTTCCTCGTCGACGAGGAGGGCCGGATCGAGGTCGCGCAGTACAACGTCCGCGCGACCGGTCACGTGGCGAAGCTGCGCCGCGACCTGTCCGTCTGACCGGACGGATCATCCCCGGAGCGGTGTGGTTCAGCGATCCGCCCGCCGGTCGAGGGAGGTCAGCAACAGCGCTTCCGCCACGGCGAGATTCTCGATCTCGGTCGGGTCGACGCTCTCGTTCGGGGCATGGATGACGCAGCGGGGTTCCTCGACGCCGATCAGGGCGATCTCGGCCCGCGGCACGGCGCGCTGCAGCGCGGTGCACAGCGGGATCGAGCCGCCCTGGCCGGCAGTGCCGACCTCACACCCGTAGGCGGTCTCGAGCGCCGCTCGCAGCGCCGCGTAGCCGGGACCGTCCGTCGAGGCGCGGAACGGTTCGCCGAGCACGTCCCGTTCGATACGCAGGTGCGCACCCCAGGGCACGTGTGCCTCGAGGTGCGCGACGAGCGCGTCCTGGGCGGCGCGGGCGTCGACGCCGGGCGGTACGCGCAGGTTCAGCCGCGCGGCCGCCCGCGGCACCACGGCGGCCGCCGACCCGACGACGGGCGGGGCATCGATCCCGAGGACGGTGAGCGCCGGCCGGGCCCACACGGCGTCGGCCACCGTGCCGGAGGTGGGCAGCGCGACGCCGTCGAGGACACCGGCGTCGGCACGGAAGCGGTCCTCGGGATACGGGACACCCTCCCAGGTCGCGGTGCAGTCGAGTCCGTCGACGACCGTGTCGCCGTTCTCGTCACGCAGGGTGCCCAGCAGGTGCACGAGCGCGGCCAGGGCGTCGGGGGCCGCTCCCCCGTACATCCCGGAGTGGATCTCGCCCTTCAGCGTCTCGATGTGGACGTCGACGTTCGCGATTCCCCGCAGCGTCGTCGTCAGGGTGGGCCGCCCGACCTCCGCGTTGCCGCTGTCACCGATGACGATGAGGTCGGCGTCGAACAGGTCGGGGCGTTCGGCCACCAGCCGGTCGAGCCCGGCCCCGCCCATCTCCTCCGAACCCTCGATCACGATGCGCACTCCGACCGGCAGCGGCCCGTCCTCGCGGAGGGCACGAAGCGCGAGCAGGTGCATCATGATGTTGCCCTTGCAGTCGGCCGCACCGCGGCCGTACCAGCGACCGTTGCGTTCGGTGAGGGCGAAGGGCTCACTGTGCCACAGTGATTCGTCACCGGGAGGCTGAACGTCGTAGTGACTGTAGAGCAGGACGGTGGGAGCGCCTTCCGGCGCGGGGGTGTGCCCGAGCACGGCGAGTGAACCGTCGGAGGTCTCGATCGTCTCGACGTTCTCGACCCCCGCCGCGGTGAAGGCATCGCGCACCCAGTTCGCAGCACCGACGCATTCCTCGACCGGGAACTGGCGCGGGTCCGCGACGGAGCGGAACGCGACGAGGCGGGCGAGTTCGTCCCGAGCTGTCGGCATCGCCGCCCGGATGCGCTCCCGGATCTCGTGTGATCGGTCCGTGCCTGTCGATGTCATGTTCGTCCTCCGCAGGTGGGATGAGTACGTCGATTCCGTCCAGCAGTCGTTCACCACCGCCGAGCGGTGACACTCGGACTCGCATCGAGTATTCGGGAAAGTACGACCGTCCGGCTAGCCTGGGGCGCGTGGAGTCAGCAACGAACGGCCGCCGCGCCCCGCGCCGGATCGATCCGGCGCTCGAGGTTCAGGCCGAGCCCCAGGAGCTCGTGCCCCGCCGGCGGCCCACCCAGGAGCGCAGCCGCCGCAAGTTCGACGCACTGCTGGCCGCCTCGCGGGAACTGCTCACCGAGGTCGGTTTCGAGTCGTTCACCTGCGAGGAGGTCGCGTCCCGCGCGGATGTCCCGATCGGCACGCTGTACCAGTTCTTCGCCAACAAGTACGTGATCGTGTGCGAACTCAACCGGCAGGATCTCGTCGGAGTCCAGGAAGAACTCGCGAAGTTCAACGGCCGCATCCCCTCCGTCGACTGGTTGCGTTTCCTCAACAGCTTCGTCGACCACCTCGCCGGATTGTGGACGACCGACCCCTCGCGGCGGGAGGTGTGGCTGGCGATGCAGTCCACCCCGTCCACCCGCGCGACCGGCGCCATCCACGAACGCGAGTTCGCCGAGCAGGTCGCCCGGATGCTCGCGCCCCTCACCCCGGACACCCCGCGGCCGCGCCGCAAACTCATGGCCGAGGTGCTCGTCCACATCGTGTACTCGATGCTGAACTTCTCCGTACAGGACGACCAGACACACGCCGACGCCGTCGTCGAACTCAAACGGATCATGGTCGCCTATCTGCAGGTCGCCGAACAGGATTCCCGCGCCCAGGCCAAGCGACGTAAACGACGCGAGGAATCCGAACGTCGACGCGCAGAGCAGGAGACGGAAACGGCTCGGGCCGAGGAAGCTCCCACTCCCTCGGCCTGAGCACCGCCGTAACAGTTACCTCACCCGTCCGCCTCGTCGAGGACGACGAACGCGCCGGCCATGTCCCCGTCGTGAGTGAGCGAGACGTGGATCCGCATCCCGGTCAGCCTCTCCGCGACCTCCCGGTGCAGTCGGATGCTCGGGCGTCCCCACGCATCGGACACCACCTCGATCTGCTGGTGGATCGTCTCCGGCAACACCGGTGGACTCCCGAACAGCGAGGCCGACCACGCCTTGATCACCGCTTCCTTCGCCGCCCACCTGGCCGCGAAGTGCCGAGCGGGATCGGAGCTGCGGGTGTTCGCGTCGCGACGCTCGCCCGGCGTGAAGTTCGCCAGCATCGTCGTTCCCGTACGACTCAGCTGTTCCGCGAACTCCGGCACCGACACGAGGTCGAACCCGACACCCGCAACTCCCATTCCCGTACTCGCCCGTCCTGCTCGGCCGACTACTTGCAGCCGGGCAGACCGGAGCGGTACACCTCGTCCTCGCCGAGGCGTGCCTCCGGCGAGAGCAGCATGTCCGCCTCGAGCTGACGCGTGGCCGAAGCCGGCACGTGATCGCCACCGAGGCGACGATCCGCGGGCCGCTGGTAGAGCGAGGCGCCACCGGTCATCGCGTCCACCAGGCGACGCTTGCCTGCCACGGTGCGCTCGGCAGCCCGGGCCAGGTAGGCGTCCCGGCGCTCGGCCGGGATCGCCTCGACGAACGCCTGCGGATGGACCACCGCGATCAGACCCGACACGTGCCCGAACCCGAGGCTCGTGAGCATGCCCGCCTTGAGCGGGAGCTGCTCGCCGAAGCGGATCGGCGTGCGCGGCCACACCAGGTGCTCGAACTCCGCCATCTTCTCGTCGACGCAGTCGAGGCTGCGGTTCGGCGGAACCACACCCTGCGCGAGGATCTGGCACAGGCCGATCAGCTGGAAGGCGGCGGCGCCACCCTTGGCGTGACCGGTCAGCGACTTCTGCGAGACCACGAACATCGGGTTGCCCTCGCTGCGGCCCAGTGCTGCGGCCAGACGCTCGTGCAGCTCGGCCTCGTTCGGGTCGTTCGCCGCGGTCGAGGTGTCGTGCTTGGAGATCACCGCGATGTCGTCGGCGGTGAGGCCGAGCTTGCGCAGTTCCTTCGCCAGACCCGACTCGCGTCCACCGCGACCCGCACCGAGGGCACCGATGCCGGGCGCCGGAATCGAGGTGTGCACACCGTCGGCGAACGAACCCGCCCAGGCGACCACACCGAGAACCGGCAGGCCCATCTCGAGCGCGACATCGCCGCGGGCGAGCAGGATGGTGCCGCCACCGGCCGATTCGACGAATCCACCGCGACGACGGTCGTTGGCGCGGGAGAAGCGGCGATCGCTGATGCCCTTGGCCTGCATGTCCTCAGACTTCGCGGTCGCGGACATGTCACCGAAGCCGACGATGCCCTCGATACCGAGATCGTCGAAGCCACCGGCGACGACCAGGTCGGCCTTGCCGAGCTTGATCTTGTCCACGCCTTCTTCGACGGAGACCGCAGCCGTGGCGCATGCCGCGACCGGGTGGACCATCGCGCCGTAACCGCCGACGTACGACTGGACGACGTGCGCAGCGATGACGTTCGGCAGGGCTTCCTGCAGGATGTCGTTCGCGCGGGACTCGCCGAGCAGCGTGTCGATGTACAGCGACCGCATCGACGACATGCCGCCCATACCGGTGCCCTGCGTGTTGGCGACCATCGACGGGTGCACCCAGCGCAGCAGCTCGGACGGGGTGAAGCCACCGGTGAGGAAGGCGTCGACCGTGCTGACGATGTTCCACAGACCCACCCGGTCCACGGAGTCCGCCATGTCGGCGGGGATGCCCCACTTCGTGACGTCGAAGCCGGTCGGGATCTGGCCGCCGACCGTGCGGGTCAGCTTCGCCTTGCGCGGCACGCGGATCTCGGTGCCGGCCTTGCGGGTGACGGTCCAGTCGCCCGACTCTGCGTCGACCGACGCGACCGTGTTCTCCGGATCGGAGTCGACGAACGCGCGGGCCTCGGCCTCGGAGCCGACGACGAAGGACAGGTCCTTGTCCAGGAAGACCGAGGTGAGCAGCGGGGCCGTGTTGTCGATCATCGCGCCGTCGTCGCCGTAGCGGCGGATGCCGCAACGCTCGACCACCGCGTCGTGGTAGCGGTCGGCGATCTCCGCCTCAGGTACCAGTTCACCGGTCTCGGTGTCGTAGAAGCCCGGCTTCGGATCGTTCTCCCAGCCGATCAGGCCCGTGACCCACGCCAGTTCGAGCACACCGGCGGCCGACAGTTCCTCGTCGACCTCCATCTCGAAGCGGGTGCGAGCGGAGCCGTAGGGGCCGAGCTCACCGGCACCGACGATGACGACCATGTCGGCCAGGTCGGCGGTGACCGTGCCCCACTCGGGGGTCGGCAGCGCCTCGGCGCGCGGAGGTTCGGGCAGCGCCGCGATGGTCGCGGTGTGATCCTCGGTCTCCTCGACGGCGTCGGCCGCGTCCTGCGCCTGCTTCGCGAGCGCGGGCAGGTCGACGTCCACCTCGGACAGGCCACCGGTCAGATCCGCCACGAGCGGCGCGTCGGCCGCGAGGCGCTTGGCTTCCGGCGTGACGAGCCGGCACAGTTCCTCGGCCATCTCGTCCGTCGACCAGGTGCGGACACCGGCAGCCTCGACGGCCTCGACCAGCGGGTCGTTGCCACCCATCAGGCCCGTGCCGCGCACCCAGCCGATGAGGGCGTGGGCCAGGGTGACGCGCTCGGCCCAGGTGCGCTCGGCGCTCCAGCGGTTGATGATCGCGTCGAGTGCGGCCTTGGCCTCACCGTAGGCACCGTCGCCACCGAACTTGCCGCGGTTCGGCGAACCGGGCAGCACGACGTGCAGGTGGGTGTCGACGTCGCGGTCGTACCCGATCTTCGACAGTCCGGCGATCAGTCGCTCGACCGACCACAGCAGCACCCGCATCTCCATCTCGGCGCGCGCCCCGGCGTCGGCGAGCGAACCCGCCACACGCGGCGCGGCGAACGGGAAGAGCAGCGTCGGGGTCAGCGCGTCCTTGATCAGCTTCTTCGCACCACCGGCGACCTCGACGGTCTCGGTGCCGAGCCACTCGATCAGGGCATCGACGTCGCTGTAGGACGCCATGTTCGCGGGAACCACCCACAGAGCGGCACCGGCGCGGGCGTTGCGGGCGTACAGCTCCTTGTAGAAGCCCAGGCGGCTGTCGTTCAGCGAGGACGTCGTGACGACGACCGTTGCACCACCGGCGAGCAGCTTCGCGGCGACGGCTGCGCCGATACCGCCCTTGCTGGCACCGGTGACCACGGCCACCTCGTCCGCGTACTCGGCACCCTCGGTGACGAGGGCGGCCTCGGCGATCGCGGCGTAGGTCTGCGCGAGCTCCGCGCGACCGGTCTCGGTGGCCTTGCGTCCCCAGAAGGCGGCGTGCGCGGCGACGGTCCGGCCGGCGCCCGTGAAACGTTCGGTATCGAACTGTTCACCGAGCCAGACACGGGCCAGATCCTCGCGGGCGGTGGCCCAGCGATCGTCGATCAGGACGGCCTTGCGCTCGTCGAAGGCCGGAGCGACCAGCCGCGGCCAGTCGGATCCGAGTTCCGCCGACACCAGGTCGACGAGTTCGTCGTCCGCCTTGTCCGCGATGCCCGAGACCTGCTCGGTGTGGCCGAGCTGTTCGAGTACCAGGCGGGCGGCGTTCGCGAGAACGCCGTCACGGCCGGTGATCTGCTCGGCGAACTCTCCGAGCGCGGCGGCGTCGACGGTCGCGCCTCCACCACCACCGGCGGACGGCATCGACACGGCGATTCCGCGGCGCGACGCGACCGACTGCACAGCGGCGTCGATCAGCTTGTCGACGGAAGCGGCGTCCGAGAGCGCACCGTCGGTGAGCCCCCCGAGATCGCCACCTCGAACGGACGAGCCCTCACGGCTGCCGAGAGCGGCCTCCGCGGTGACGTGCGATGCCCAACCCTCGCCCAGGCCCCACACCTTCGTGACCCGATCGGCGATGTAGCCGGGGCGCTTGCCGGACGGACCGAAGACCTTGCGCAGGTGATCGTTGATCGAATCCGTCAGCACCGGGCCGAACGGACGGTAGGTGCGGGCCAGACGGTCGACCGTGCCGGCGAGAGCGCCCATGTCGGCGTCTGCGGCACCGTCGATCGCGCCGAGCGACAACTCGGAGCCGAGGTCGACGAGCAGCTGGTTGCGCCGCGAGGACACGCCGTCGCACAGCGCCTCGATCGTGTCGGCCGGGCCGATCTGGTCCGGGCGCAACTTCGTCCACAGGGCGATGAGCACCCTGGTGGCATCGGCTGCCTTGAACGCGATGTCGTCCGGGGCCGGACCGCCCGCCGGTGCAGCGGGCGCCGCAGCAGGTGCCGGCGCCGCAGCAGCAGCAGGCGCGGCGTCGGCGGACGGAGCAGCGGGCTCGTCGTCCTCGACCGGGGCCGGATCGGTATCGGTCGAGTAGACGATCGACGCCTCACGCTCGATGTTGAGCACCTCGACGGGACCACCGAAACGACCGGGCAGCTTGAGCGTCTGCGATGCCAGGTTCGCCACTGTCGGAGCGCTGCCGAGGCCCACCTCGACGAACCGCTCGACACCGAGACCGCCGTCGGCCTCGTCGGCGAACAGCAGATCCTGCGTCTCGATCCAGCGGACCGGTGACGCGAACTGCCAGGCGAGCAGCTCGGCGAGCACCACACGGGTCAGCTCGACGGGCTTGGCCGCCCAGCTGTCGAAATCCGCGAGGACCTCGGCGAGCGGCTGCGAGGGCACCAGATCGGCGATCTCCTGGACGAACCCGCGGCCCAGCTCGAACGGCTTGGGCACGAGATTCGGGATGTACCGGCCGATGAGGATGTTCGGGTCGATCTCCTGCGGCAGCAGTGCGAGCAACCGCTCACGGAAGTCGTCGACACCGCCACGCAGCACCGTCGAGTGGAACGGCACGTCGATGCCCGGGACCAGGATGAACGCGCGCTTGCCACCGAACTCGGCGACCTTGCGCTCGATCACCGATTCGAGGGCTTCGAGGCCCGCGACGGTACCGGCGATCGCGTACTGCGAACCGCGCAGGTTCAGGTTGACGATCTCGAGGAACTCTCCGGTCTCCTCGGCGACACCGGCGACGAAGTCCTGCAGGTCGTCGTCGGCCACGCCGAACTGCGACGGCCGGATCGCGGCCATGCGGTAGTTCGACCGGCCCTGCTCGTCGCGCGGCACGAGAGCGTGCATCGCGGAACCGCGCTGGAAGACCACCTCCAGGACGGCTTCGAGCGGCAGGACACCGGCGACCGCGGCGAGAGCGTTGTATTCGCCCACCGAGTGACCGGCCAGGAAGGCGTCCTCGACGAACGCGCCGGACTCCTTCAGCTCGGCGATCTGCGCGACACCCAGCGTGGCCATCGCGACCTGCGTGAACTGCGTCAGGTGCAGCACGCCGTCGGGGTGCTTGTGGGTGACTCCGCGGGCCTTGAGGACGGTCGGGTTGTCGCGGACCACGGCGAGGATCGAGAAGCCGAGAGCCTCACGGGTGTGCTTGTCCGCGCGCTCCCAGATCTCGCGGGCGGCCTTCGAGCGGGCACGGGCGTCGAGGCCCATGCCGGGGCGTTGGATGCCCTGGCCCGGGAAGGCGTAGACCGTCCTGGGCGCGGCGATCCGGCCGGTCGCGACCATCACGAGATCGCCGTCGACGCGGCAACCCACCTCGACGACCTCGGCGCCACCGTCGGTGGCGATGCGATCGACACGCACATCGATCTTCGCGCCCGGGCGGACCATGCCGAGGAAGCGGGCGGTCCAGGAGGTCAGACGACGGGCGGGAAGCTTCGCGTCCTGCTCGATCGCGGTCACCACCTGCTGGGCCGCGGCCGACAGCCACATGCCGTGGACGATCGGCGTGCCCAGTCCCGCGAGCAGAGCCGCGTTACCGGAGGTGTGAATCGGGTTGTGATCGCCCGAGACCTTCGCGAAGGCGCTCATGTCGGTCGGGGCGACGATGACGGCGTCCCGGCGACGGCGACGCGGCGTGTCGGTGGCCGCCTCGGTCAGGGCACCACCGGCGCGGGCCGGATCGGCGAGTTCGGCGGTGCCGGTGCGGCCGCGGATCGCGAAGCGCTCGGCGAGCGTCGCGACCACCCGGTCGCCCGAGCCGTCCCCGCTGTCAGCCGTGATGACCACGTGCACCTCGACGACGCGACCGAGGTCGGTGTCGGACACACCGGTGACCTCGGCCTTCACTCCGAGGAAGGCGGGCTCGGTGGGCAATCCGCTCGTCACGTCGATCCCGTGATCGAGGTGGACCAGGTCCAGCATGCCCTCGATCACCGAGAGGCCGGTGCCGGTGCGGGCGGCACCGAGCGCGGCGAAGACGGCCGGCCAGCAGGCACCGACGAGGACGTCGGGAACACCGTTGCCGCTGGGGGTCAGGTTCTGCGGCAGACCCGAGCCGGTGACACCGGCGTGGTCGGCGACCTTCTCCGGCAGCCAGCCCAGGGTGATGCGGGCAGCGCCCTTCCTCACCTCCGGCAGCTCCTGACCGGCGGCGACACCGAGCAGCGCCGACATCGACGCGTCCGCATCGGCTTCGGTGACGACGGGCGCACCGCCCGAGACGACCGAAGCCGGCACGGTCAGGCGGATCTCGACGGCCTTGCCGCGTACCAGCGGCACACGCAGGCCCACGTGCTCGTCGTCGAGGATCGTCAGAGTCGCACCCGTCGGGGCGTGCGAGGCCGCGGTCTCGGACTCGACGGTCCACTCCGTGAGATCACCGAGACGGTGGATCGGGTTGCGCGTCTGGCGGCCGGCCCACGAGACGTCGGGTGCGGACAACACCGCGTCGAGCAGACCCGACGCGATGTCGCGGTGGCGGCGGGCTGCGAGCTCCACCGGCTCCACGCCCTCGGCGAGGAGTTCGTCGGCCGTGGCCTTCTCGAAGCGGTCGAGGAGTTCACCGACCGGCTCGTCGACGCGGGTGATACCGGCGACGGCGACGGTGCCCGGGATCACGCACACCTGATCGGCGGAATACCGCGGATCGTGGGCCTGCCACAGCGAATCCGAACGCCACCAGCGGCGCACATCCCGGTCGATCACCGGGACGAAGTTGACCGGCTTGCCCGGGCTGCGGCACAGGGACACGAAGAACGGCACGTCGGCGGGGTGCAGCACGACCTCGCCCGCGTCCGTGTACTGGGCCGCGAGCGCCTTGAGCGCGGCGTACGGGCGCTCGAGCACCGCGTCGTCGTCGAACAGGGTCGGGATCGGACCCCGGCAGACGGGATGCAGACGTGCCTCGGCGCGCTGCAGCATGTCGCGGAAACGCTCGCGCCACGACACATCCGTCCACGGGCTGGTGTGCGCCTCGGCCAGGATGTCGCCGAGGTCGCTGCCGCAATCGAACTCGGCGGCGTCGTCGGGGCCGACCGCCAGTTCGAGGTAGCGCTCGAGCCACTGCAGGTAGGTCATGGAGTCGAGATCGCCGAAATACGGCTTCGCCGTGCCGTTCAGGGCTTCGATGATCTCGTCGCGGCGCGCGGCGACCGCCTCGGCATCACCGGCGACCTCGTCGAGCAGACGGCCCGTGCGGGAGGCGGCGTTGTCGATCTCGTGGATGTCGGCGCCGAGCTGACTACGGCCGGAGGCCATTCCGCCTGTCGCGGTACCCGCGGCCACCCAGTCGGGCGTGCCGGGCGTGTCGACGAGGAGCTGCTTGACCTCGGGTGAGGTGGTGGCCTCGAGGGTCGCCATCGCCGCGGTGCCGACGAGGATGCCGTCGAGCGGCATGGCCGGGAAACCGTGAACGGTGGACCAGCGGCCCGTCAGGTACTCGGCCGCCTTCTCCGGCGTACCGATACCGCCGCCGACGCACAGCACCAGGTTCGGGCGCGTGCGCAGCTCGGCGTAGGTGTCGAGGAGCAGGTCGTCGAGGTCCTCCCACGAGTGGTGACCACCGGCGCGACCGCCCTCGATGTGGGCGATGACCGGGTAGTCGGGAACCTCGTTGGCGATGCGGATCACCGAACGGATCTGTGCCACCGTGCCCGGCTTGAAGGCGACATGCTCGATGCCGGCCTCACGCAGATCGGAGATGATCTGCACGGCCTCGTCGAGCTCCGGGATACCGGCGGTGACGACGACCCCGTCGAAGGGCGCACCGGCCGCGCGGGCCTTGGGCACCAGACGCTTGCCACCGACGTGCAGCTTCCACAGGTAGGGGTCGAGGAACATCGAATTGAACTGGACGGCGCGACCCGGCTCGAGCAGCTCGGTCAGCTCGGCGACGTGGTCGGCGAAGATCTGCTCGGTGACCTGACCGCCGCCGGCGAGTTCGGCCCAGTGGCCGGCATTCGCGGCCGCGGCGACGATCTTCGGATCGACGGTCGTGGGAGTCATACCCGCGAGCAGGATCGGTGAGCGGCCCGTCAGGCGGGTGAAGGCCGTCTCGACGGCGATGCGGCCGTCCGGCAGCGCGACCGGCTTCGGAGCGAACTCCGACCAGGCACGCGGAACCTCGGGCTCGGCGCCCGGAGTGAGGAGGTTGCGCTGACCGCCGCGGGTCGCGGCGGCGATGATGCCGACGCCCTGACCGCGCAGACCCGAGCTGGTCATGCGGGTGAGGAGCTCACCGGGACCGAGGTCGAGGATCCACGAGGCGCCCGATGCGACGGCGGAGTCGACCTGCTCGACCCAGTCGATCGGGGCGACGAGGATGGCCTCCGCCAGGCTGCGGGCGAGTTCGGCGTCGAGCTCGCAACGAGCTGCCCAGTCGGCGACCTGCTCCACGGCGTCCGCGAAGGCGGGGTGATGGAAGCCGACCTCGGCCGCGACGGGCTCGAAGGCCGGGGAGAAGACCGCACCGCCGCGCTTCTTGGCCTCACGCTCGCGGGTCTCCGCGGCGGAGATCTGCTCGCAGCGCTGCTGCACGCGCTCGAGAGCGGCGGGCGGGCCCGACAGGACGACGCGACGACGGGCATTGCGGATCGCGACGACGGCGCTGCGCTCGGGATCCTGGCCCTCGAAGACCTCGGCGACGATCGCGCGCAGGCGCTCGGGGTCGACGTTGGCGACTGCGAGCATCGGGTACCGGCCGGCGCCGGAGATCAGGCCGCGGCGACGACCGACGAGGGTCGCGGCGGCACCGATGAGCTGGGCGATCGCCAGGATCTCGGCGTCCTTGCGGCCGGCAGCGGCGACGGACTCGACGGCGAGGACACCCTGAGAGTGTCCGATGACCGCGCTCGGTGCCACGGAATCGATGTCGAGGCCCTGGTTCGCGAGCGCGCGCAGCGCGGCGACCTGGGTGAGGAAGACGCCGGGCAGCGACACGGCGGCAGAAGTGAGGGCAGCTCCGGACGGGCCGGTGGGCGCGTCGTCCTCGTCGGCGAGTTCGTTCTCGAGGATCCAGGCGACGGGATCGAATCCCGTCGGGCGGACCACCACGAGGTCGCTCGCGACCGGATCGAGGTGGGCGGCGGCACGGTTGACCAGGTCGGTGAGCACGGGTTCGAGGCCGTTGTCACGGCTGAGCTCCTCGAGCGAGGTGAGCCAGGGGGCGCCCTGGCCGCCGAACGCGAGCGCGTAGGGCTCCCCCGCGAGGAGCTTGTCGACCAGGGCACGGGCCGGAGCAGCTGCCGTGGACCGGTCGGTGGTGCGTCGTGATGCCTTCGAGTTCCGTCCGTTGTCGCCTGGTGTGGTCTCGTCGATCGTCACGCGTGTGGTTCCTCTCCTGAACACCCCGGCGTCGAGGCATCGATGGTTCAGCGCTGCGCGCCGGTGTGCTGCTGGACTAGTGGTCCGCTTTCGGGCACGCCCAGGTTCGCACAAAATCATGAGGGGTTCCTCATGTTTTGTTGCGCGCAATTTGCGGCATCCTTCCCCGACCGGTGATTTCCCTCACAGCTGTCCGAAAAAGTAACCGGTCGGTAACCCGGATCACTCCTGGCCGGACGGGTGCATGGACGTCCATGAACCCGAGGAAACCCTCACGTTTTTCGTTATACAATCGTTACCTGTTGACGACGGCGCGATCGCATGCATCCGGCGACCCGAGGCTGTCGGACAGCCGGGATAGCCTTCCGCTCGAATCGAACACACATTCGAGGGGGGCGATATGACGCGGCGGGTCAAGTACACGAAAGAGATGCTCGAAGAGGCGGTGCGCGACAGCACCAACTTCGCCGAAGTGATGCGTTATTTCGGACTGAAGCCGAACGGCGGTCACCACACGCATCTCAGCCGCAGGATCAGAGCACTCGGCATCGATACATCTCATTTCACCGGTCGACCACGACTTCCCGCCGGGCCGTGGTCAAGCGACACTGGACCACGATCCTCGTCGAGACCCCCGCAGGCTCTGCACGCACCAAACCCCATCTGTTACGCCGGGCTCTCATCGAATCCGGCCGACCGCACAAGTGCGAAGGGTGCGGAACCGAGCCGCTGTGGTGCGGGAACACATTGGTCTTCCACGTCGATCATGTCGACGGAAATCCGAACGACTCGCGGCCCGAGAATGTCCGATTCCTGTGCCCCAACTGCCACAGTCAGACGCCGACGTGGGCCGGCCGACGCCGCTTCACCTTCAGCAAGAACAACCCGCTCTCGTGACGTATTGTGTCCGTGACGCGCGAGTGGCGGAACGGCAGACGCGCTGCGCTTAGGACGCAGTGTCCTCAGGACGTGGGGGTTCGAATCCCCCCTCGCGCACCACGTGACCTCACCCACGGTGCACCGACCGTCTTGGCAGGTCGGTGCACCGCTCGGGTACCGTCGAGGACGTGTCCGAGTATCGTCCTCCCCGCCGACTGGCCCTGATCGTCCTGGTTCTGGTGGCCGCGGCGGTGTGCCTCGGCCTCGGTTACTGGCAGTGGACGGCATTCGAACAGGTGGGCGGCACCTACCAGAACCTCGGCTACGCCCTCCAGTGGCCGGCCTTCGCCTTCTTCTGCGTCTACGCCTACCGGCGCTTCGTCCGCCTCGAGGCCGAGGAGAAGGAAGCCGAGAGTACCGGCGGTCGTCGCCCGTCCGACTCGGACGAACCCAGCGAGATTCCCGAGGACCTTCTTCCCACCCGCCCGCGCACACTCGCGGAGGCGAGGGCCGAGGAAGACAGCGATCCCGACGCACGGCAGATCAACGAGTACAACGAGTACCTCGCGCAGCTCGCGCGCAGGTCCGATAGGAGCGCTCAGTGAGCACGACCCCCGAGCAGGCGTCCGGCCAGGGCACCACACCGCGCGTCGTCAGCGATGCCGATCGGAAGAAGATCCGGTCCGCGCTGCTGCGTTACCGCGTGCTCGCCTACGCGACCGGTATCTGGCTGCTGATCCTCACCGGTGAGATGGTCGCCAAGTACATCATCGGCATCGAGAACGTGCCGGCCTGGATCGCGATCGTCCACGGCTGGGTGTACGCGATCTACCTGGTGCTCACCTTCGATCTGTCGATCAAGGTGCGCTGGCCCATCGCCCGCACCGTCTGGACGCTTCTCGCAGGCACGATCCCGTTCCTGTCGTTCTTCGTCGAACACAAGCGCACCCAGCAGGTCAAGGCCGACTTCGGCGTCTGAGCCACGACCTCCCCACACACGAATCGGGCGGATCCTGCTGGATCCGCCCGATGTCGTCTGTACAGTCTGCAGGCTCAGCGCCCCGGCAACCGCACCACCTGGACGAAGAACTCGTCGATCTGTCGCACCGCGCGGATGAACTGGTCGAGATCGACCGGTTTCGTCACGTACGCGTTGGCGTGCAATTTGTAGCTGCGCAGGATGTCCTCCTCCGCTGCCGAGGTGGTGAGGACCACGACGGGGATGTCGGTGAGATCGTTGTCGGACTTCACATGTTCGAGGACCTGTCGCCCGTCGTACTTGGGCAGGTTCAGATCGAGCAGGATGAGGTCGGGCCGCGGCGCATCCTTGTGCGCCCCACGCTTGTAGAGGAAGTCGAGCGCTTCCTCACCATCGCGCACCACGTGGAGGGTGTTGCCGATTTTGTTGTCCTCGAACGCTTCACGCGTCATCAACTCGTCGCCGGGATCGTCCTCGACGAGGAGGACGTCGATCGGCCTCCCGGAAACGCTCATACTGATGCCCCTTTCAGAGCGACTTCGGTTGCAGACATGTCGTCGCCTGCCTTCGGAATGGTAAAGCAGAAGCGACTGCCCTCCCGGTAGTCGAGGTCGAGCCAGATCTCTCCGCCGTGATATTCGACGATCTTGCGGCAGATGGCCAGACCGATACCGGTCCCCGTGTAGACGTCCCGGCCGTGCAGTCGCTGGAAGATCACGAACACCTTGTCGGCGAACTCCTCGGCGATGCCGATGCCGTTGTCCTGCACGCAGAATCGCCAGGCGGCCTCGTCCCCCTCGCCGATCTCCTCGCAGTCGATGCGGATCTCCACGGGCCGGTCCTCGTGCCGGAACTTGATCGCGTTGCCGAGCAGGTTCTGCCACAACATGATCATCAGTGTGGGATCACCCACGATCGCGGGTAGAGATTCGGGTCGGAAGATCTTCGCGCCCGATTCCTCGACCGCGTGCGAGATGTTCGTCAGCGCCGCGTCGAGCGTGACATCGAGTTCGGTGCGCACGTGTGCGTCACTGACGCGTCCGACCCTCGAGAAGGTCAGCAGGTCGTTGATGAGGACCTGCATACGCTTGGCGCCGTCCACCGCGAACGCGATGTACTGGGTGCCGCGTTCGTCGAGCTTGTCGCCGTAGCGTTTCTCGAGCAGCTGGCAGAACGACGCCACCTTCCGGAGCGGTTCCTGCAGGTCGTGCGATGCGACGTAGGCGAACTGTTCGAGTTCGGAGTTCGAGCGTCGCAGTTCCGTCGTCTGGTTCTCGAGCTGTTCCTCACGTTCGTGCGCGACCTGCAGTTCGTGCACGATGCGCTCGCGCATGTCCTCGACGTCCTGACCGAGAGCGCGGATGTCGGCGGGGCCCTGCGGTTCGATCTCATGATCGAAGTTCTCCCCTGCGATGACGGCACGCGATGCTTGCCGCAGACGCTGGAGCGGCCGCACCACGAGCGTCTGGAGCAGGATGGCCAGGCCCACCGCCGTGACCAGGAACACCACGACCATGCCGGCGAGGATCCGATCGCGCATCTTCCGGATGTCGTCGAGGGCGGCGATGCCCGATTCCTTGGCCTGCGCGAGGTCGATGTTCTGGACCTCGAATGCTTCGCGGAGCCGGTCGAACGCGACACGCCCCGCTTCAACGGCTGCGGGGTCCACGAACTGCGGCCGACCCGGCACGACGGCGTCGACAAGCGGCTCGGCGTACACCCGGCGCCATTCCGCGGCGTGCGTTTCGATCGACTCGAGGTCGGCGAGCAGCTTCTCGTCGTCTCCGATCAGCGCACGCAGTTCGGCTGCCGCCGCTGTTTCCTCCTGCCGGCCCTGTTCGTACGGGGAAAGGAAATCGGGATCGGCGGCCAGGATGTATCCCCGTGCGCCGGTCTCCTGGTTCAGCAGCGCACCCTGGAGCCGATAGGCCTCCGCTCGCGCGGGCTGGATCCGGTCACGTACGTAGTTGGAGACCTCGGTGGTCTGCCGGAGGTAGTGGCTGCCGACGACGGTACCGACGACCACCAGCAATCCCATCACGCTCAGGACGAGCAGGAACCATCCCTGAACCGTCATCCCCCGGACCGGCGAGCGACGCACGTCCCGCGCCCCTGCCGTTGCGTCGCTCTTCGTCATGCGGTGGTGATCACTTCCTGTTCCATTTCACGTGGACGACTGCCACATCGTCGGACAGCCCCCCTCTACTGTCCGCGAGCTTCTCGGCGCCGTCGATGAGCGCGTCGATGAAGGCTGCCGGCGCCAGATGGGCGCGTTCTCGCGCGAGCTCGAGGAGCCCTTCCTCACCGAGTCGTTCGGGGCCGGGGCCACGATGGCCTTCGAACAGGCCGTCGGTGAAGAGCACGATCGCGCCGTCCTCGGGCAGTTCCACCTCGTGGACGGGCCAGGTGGCCATGCCCGGCAGGAGGCCGAGAGCAGGACCGCCCGGGGCTTCGACCCATTCGACGTCTCCTGCATGACGCAGCAGCAGGCCGGGATGCCCGGCCCTCATGACCTCCACAGTGCGTCGATGGGCGGGCATCGTCAAGTTGGTCATCGACGCGAAGAACCTGTTCTCGGTCCGCTCGGCAACGAGCAGTTCCTCGAGCTGGTGCAGGCGCCGGGGGCCGGCCACACCGGTGAGCACGAGGGTGCGCCAGGCGATACGCAGACCCACGCCGAGCGCGGCTTCGTCGGGCCCGTGACCGGAGACGTCGCCGATGAGCACGTGCACCGTGCCGTCCTCGGTCTGGACCACATCGTAGAAGTCACCACCGAGCAGTGCGGAGGACCTGCCCGGCCGGTACCGGGTGACGACGTCGAAGTCCTGTCCGTTCCGGAGCAGCGGGGAGGGAAGCAGGCCGCGCTCGAGGCGGGCGTTCTCCTGCGCGTGCAATTGGCTGGCCTGAAGTTCCGCGGCCGCGATCTCGGTGTGCTTTCGCTGGATCGCGTAGCGGACGGCGCGACCGAACAGGTCGGGCTCGACGCGTCCTTTGACGAGATAGTCCTGGGCACCGACCGAGAGTGCGGCGAGGCCGGTCTGCTCCTCGGCGAGACCGGTGAGGACGACGATGGGCACCGAATCGGTGATCTCCTGGATGCGGGCAACCGCCTCGAGTCCGCTCGCGTCGGGCAGATGGAGGTCGAGGAGCACGCAATCGGGCGTCGACGTGGCGAGTTCGTCGCGCGCCTGTGCGAGTGTCTGCACCCACACGACGCTCATCTCGGGAGCACTGTCGACGACGAGCTCTTCCACTATGAGCGCGTCGCCGGGGTCGTCCTCGATGAGGAGCAACGAAGGTGGCTCAACCGACTCACTCTGTACGCGGTGCACGTCCACTCGGCCCGCCCCTCCCTCCTGCTCGACGGGAACATTACAGCGGGCGCGGCGCAGCGCTCCCGGGGGTCACCGCGACCACGGATGGACCGACGTGTGCATCTGTCGGCACGATCTTGCATGATGAGAAGGTGAACGATCCACTGACCGCGCATCCACATATGACCCTTTCGACCGCCCGGAACGGCTCCGTGGCGGTGCTGTCCGTCAACGGCGAAGTCGACATGACGAGTGCCCCGCTGCTCGAGAAGGAAGCCCTGGGGCTTCTCGACGAGAGCATCACCGGATTGATCGTCGACCTCAGCGGTGTTGATTTCCTCGCCTCGATGGGTATCGCTCTGTTGGTCGAGTTGTCCAAGCGTGCTGCCGACTCCGTCGGTTTCGCCGTTGTCGCCCAGGGAAGCGCCACGGCACGTCCGCTCGAACTGCTCGGCCTCGGGGAGGTCCTGGCGATCCATCCGAAGCTCGACGACGCTCTCGTCGGCCTCGGAGGTACGCCGAACGGCGTCTCCGAGTAGACCGCCGTACCCGACGAACCGAGGAGCCATGTCGTCTGCGCCTGAGGAGTCAGCATCGTTCTTCCCCGACGGACTTCGCTCGTCGGGGGTTCGAGCCGACCCGACCGAAATCGCAGGCCTGCGGGTCGTCACGAGGCGGTGGCTGTCGAAGCTTCCCCTCGCCGAGGACCGACGGCAGGACATCCTGCTCGCAAGTTACGAAGCGCTCGCGAATGCTGTCGAGCATGCGTACGCCCCCGGTGACCTGCACGGGACGCTCGATTTCGAGGCGATGTTCCTGCCGAGTGAGGGTGAGGTGATCGTGCGCGTCACCGATCACGGGACGTGGCACGATGCCGTCGACAGCGACGCCCGGCGTTCACGTGGTCACGGGCTGACGCTGATCCGCAATCTGGCCAGCGATGTCCAGGTCTCGACCGGACCCACCGGGACGATCATCGAGATGCGGTGGGCGCTCGACGAGGCAGAACGAGCGATGAGCGACGAATTGTCGTCGCACGACGCGGGCTGATACGCGCGGTAAGGACCGCGTCGCGAGTTCTCCGAAGCGAACGAGCCGGCCGGGGGAGGATCTCCGTGATCCTCCCCCCGCCGGCTCGTCACAGCTGGAGGGCGCCGACCTCCGGTTTCGCAGTGCCGAATCTGAGTGCAAGCTCGCGCCGCGCCGCCCGGTCACCGATGTGCTCGAGCAGTCGGCGCCCGGGGGCGCATCTCTTCAGGATCTGTGATTTGACGACGTTCGTCGCGATCACGGGAACGACCGCCCAGGGCGGGACCGTCGGCAGCCCGAGATCGTCGAGGCCCTGCGTGCCGAGGAAGAAGCGCAGCATGCTGAGCAGCCGCAGACGTTCGTAGGTACCTCGGAGCTCCGAGAACCTTCCGTAATCGAGGGTACGCTGGCCGTCCACGAGTGCGCGGGACAGTGCAGCGCCGGCCGGGGTGACATCGTCCTGCACGAGCACCACGTGGTAGTTGAAGCGATGCTGCTCGCGTTCGGAGTCGAACAACCACTCCTCGTCGACGCCCATGAGCCAGCCGACGTACTTCCACAGGTGCATGACGGCGCGGGATTCGTCGCGGCTCACGGTGTACCCGAGTGCCCGGGCGCCGAGCAGCAGGGTGCCGTTGAACAGTCCGAGGGTGGCCGCCTGGTCCGTCTGGTTGATGGGCAGGCCCCAGTGGCCGACATCCCAGCGGCCGTTGGTCTCGAAGCGGTGGTTGACGAGCGCGTGCATCGCGCGCACGTGCACGGTGAGTCTGAAACCGTCCCCGTCGCGGCGCATGCCACCGGGCTCGCCGACAGCGGTGCCCCACTTCTGGGTCTCGCCGAGTCTGCGCATCGCGGTGGAACCGGTCAGGCCCCCGGTCTCGACGAGGAGGTCGGGGGGCCCGCCGAACCGGTAACCGCCGATGAGCGACAGCTGGAGCAGCACGTCGTTGCGGGTGCGGCCCATTCTTCGGAACGCCCGTGCTCCCTTCTCGAGGAGATCCCGGTCGACCCACTCGGGAACGGTGTCGACGACGGCGAAATACTCACGCAGCGCGGCGGGCGCATCGGCCACGGAATCGATGCCGTGTTCCAGTGCCTGGTGGAACTGCTTCATGGTGACGCGTTCGGGATCGTCACGATCTCGGCGCATCCCGCGGACGAGCGCCGCCCCCACCTCGTCGCGGGCGAACATCCGTCGTCCGATGCGATCCAGCAGTTGCTCGTCCACCTCGCCGATCCGGGCGAACTGCTTCAGCGGTTTCCCGATGCGCTCGTTACGGGAGCGGTTGCCTTCGTACCGGGCGGGATACGGGCGGGTGCTCTCGTCTCGTAGCAACTCCTGTGTCACCATGAGCCGATGGTCACACGAGTTCGAGCTCGCGTTCAATTCGCGTTTCCGGTCCGGCGATGAGTGCCACGGGCCGACGTCGACGGCGTATGCCGCAGCAGGACCGTTCCCGGGCGATGGTCGAGCGGATCATCACCGCGGGCCGCACCGTTCTGCTGGAGAACGGCTACGAAGGGGCGTCGACGAACCGGATCGCCCGTGCTGCGGGGATCAGTCCGGGTTCGCTGTATCAGTACTTCCCGGACAAGGACGCGATCGTCGCCGAGGTGGTGGATCGCTGGACGGACGCGCTGCATGCTCGCATCTCGCGCGTGTTCGCCGATGCTCTGGAAGGGCCACCCACCCCCGTGTCCGTCCGCGACACGATGCGCGAACTGCTCGACGCGCTCGGCGAGAATCCCCGGCTTCTGCGGGTGCTCATCGAAGAACTGCCGCGCTCCCCCGACAGCAGACTCGCGGAGTTCGAACGCAGGATCGACGACCTGCTCACCATGTGGCTGCGGTTCCGGCTTCGCGGACGCGGCACCCGTCCGGTGGAGGCGATCGCGTGGATGCTCGTGCGCACGGTCGAGAACGTCGCCGTCTCCTACGTGCTCGACCGTCCCCCGGTGGATCGGGACACGGTGGCCGACGAACTCACGGCCATGGTCACGGCATATCTGCAGGACATGACCACCTCCTGATCGATCGTGCCCTCGACGCGCGCACAGAGGGTGTCCCTCGCTATCGTGGCGGGAATCCTGTGACTTCGACAGGAGGTTCCGCCGGACGCTTCGGCCACGAAGTGCCCGGTCGGGCAGTGAGCGAGGAGGCGACGATGGCGCGATGGAATCCACGTGCAGTACTGGACTGGTTGCGGGCGGGCTATCCCGAAGGAATTCCGGCCAAGGATCATTTCGCCCTGCTCGCCGTTCTCAAACGCCGTCTCACGGACGAGGAACTCCTGGAAGCCATCGAGACGGCGGCGGCAACGGCCTACGAACACCCGGAACGGCCGGTCGACCACGACACCCTGCGGAAGATCGTGGCCGGAGTGATCCACGAGGAGCCGAACCCCGAGGACGTCGAACGGGTCCGTGAACATCTCGTGGCAGCGGGCTGGCCCGTGGTGGGCGGCGAGCTCTCCCGTGGGGACGAGCTCGCCGAACCGGCCGAACCGGAAGCGCCGGTACGGGTGAGGCAGGACGCCGGTGCCGAGGACCCGATCCTCGAACAGCCGGGAACCCAGGCCGGCGCGCGCTAGGGCACCGCAGCGAGCGCAGCGAGGGCGGGCACGAGTTGCGCAAGTGCCCGTCCTCGATGCGAATGTGCGTCCTTCTCCTCCGCGGACAGTTCCGCCGCCGTGCGATCCTCGCCTTCCGGGAGGAACACGGGGTCGTAACCGAAACCGTTCTCGCCGCGCGGTTCACGCACGATGCTGCCGCGCCACTCGCCACGCGCGATCGTCGTGACGACCCCGTCGTCCGCGGGCACCACGAGCGCGCACACCGAGACGAAGGCTGCGCCGCGCCGGTCGTCCGGTACGTCCTGCAGTTGCCCGAGGAGCAGCGCGGTGTTCGCCGGATCGTCACCGTGGCGGCCGCTCCAGCGCGCCGACAGCACTCCGGGCATACCGCGGAGCGCGTCGACCTCGAGACCGGAATCGTCTGCCACGCACGGCATTCCGGTCGCGGCAGCACCGTCCCGCGCCTTGGCGGCGGCGTTCGCCTCGAAGGTCTCCCCGGTCTCGGGCTCCTCGGGATAGGGCGGCACGCTGTCGAGGCCTACGAGTTCGATGCCGGCGATCCCGGCCCTGTCGAGAACTCGCTGCAACTCGCGCAGCTTCTTGGCATTGCGGCTCGCGACCAGCACGCGCACGTCAGACTCCGAACTTCTTCTTGACGATCTCCGGCACGGTGGGTTCGGGAAGTGAACCCGGATACGGTTCGGCGAGCACGTCGCGCTGGATCCGGCAGAGTTCCTCGACACCTGCGAGCGCGGAATCCAGCATCGCGTCGAGCGTCGAACGCGGGAAGGTCGCGCCTTCCCCGGTGCCCTGGACCTCGACGAGGGTGCCGGTCTCGGTAGCGACGACGTTCATGTCGACCTCGGCGCGCACGTCCTCCTCGTAGGGAAGGTCGAGGCGGACACGTCCGTCGACCACACCCACGCTGACCGCGGCGATCTGACACGAGATGGGCTGGGGGTCGGCGAGACGGTCCGCCGCGCGGAGCCAGGTCACCGCGTCGCACAGGGCGACGTATGCGCCCGTGATCGCAGCGGTGCGGGTACCCCCGTCGGCCTGCAGCACGTCGCAGTCGATCGCGATGGTGTTCTCACCCAGCGCCGCGAGGTCGATGCACGCGCGCAGCGAGCGGCCCACCAGCCGGCTGATCTCCTGGGTGCGCCCACCGAGTTTGCCCTTGACCGATTCGCGTCCGCTCCGGGTGTGGGTGGCGGCGGGAAGCATCGCGTATTCCGCGGTCACCCAGCCGAGCCCCGATCCCCTGCGCCACCGCGGAACGCCTTCTTCGACGCTGGCGGTGCACATCACGCGGGTCTGCCCGAATTCGACGAGCACCGAACCCGCCGGATGATTGGTGAAACCCCGGGTGATGCGGATGGTCCGGAGTTCGTCGTCCGCTCTGCCGTCTTCTCGTGTCGTCACGCGTTCGAGCCTAGGCGATCCGGGCGGAGGGCTCTCAGATGCGGTACACGTCTCCGGCCGAGACAGCGTGGACCGGGCCGGAGTATTCGCTCTTCGCCTCCGCGATGACGTCCTCGCGGGAGGTCCACGGCGGGATGTGGGTCAGGAGGAGTTCACCGACGCCGGCGAGAGCGGCCACGCGACCCGCTTCGGTGCCGGACAGGTGGACACCTTCGGGGCGCTCCCCCGGCGCGTGCGTCCACGACGCTTCGGCCAGGAGCACGTCCGCCCCGCGTGCGAGTTCGACGACGGACTCGCACATCCCGGTGTCGCCGGTGTAGACGAGGGTGCGGCCGGAATCGCTCGTGATGCGGAAACCGTAGGCCTCCGGCGGATGATGGACGCGCCCCGGGCAGATGGTCAGGCTCCCGAACCGGATCCGTTCGCCGTCGTTCAGCAGGCGGACGTCGAGGGTGTCGCTCACGTCGTCGACATCACCGGGCACTTCGGCGGATGCGACGCCGATGCGATGGGCGGTGCCGGCGGGACCGTAGGTGACGACCCGTCCCCGCGGCGGGGACGGCGAGTAACGGCGCCAGACGAGAAGACCCGGCAGATCGAGACAGTGGTCGGCGTGCAGGTGGGACAACAGGATCGACACTTCGCCGGGATCGGCGTGGCGCTGGAGTGCCCCGAGAACGCCGGGACCGAAGTCGATGACCAGGGGTGGGGTGTCCGGTGCCGTCAGCAGGTAGCCGGAGGCGGCGGAATCCGGCCCGGCCACACTGCCCGAGCACCCCAGAACGGTCATGCGCATGAGGCCATGCTGCCATGTCGAAGGTCCCGCAATGAAGCCAACGCGAGTATTGCGGCGCAGACTCACAGTAGCTGCGAGGGTGTGACGCGCAGATCCTCCGGGAGCGTCCTGCGACTGTGTGCGAACGGTCAGCGTGGGAGGACGGGCGCGGCGGCGCCGGCACGACGGGCACGCCGGGCATCGGCCGACAACAGCCACGCTGCGAGGATGCCGCCGAGCGCCCCGAACAGATGCCCCTCCCACGAGATCCACGGTTCGCTGGGCAGCACTCCCCACAGCATTCCGCCGTAGAGGAACAGCACCACGACACCGAGCAGGATCTGTCCCGCCTTGCGTGTGAAGACACCGCGCACGATCAGATAGGTGAGCCAGCCGAAGATGAGGCTCGACGCGCCGATGTGGGTTTCACCCGACCCGGCGACCAGCCATGTCCCCAGTCCGGCGACGACCCAGACGATCACGGTCGCGGCGATACCGCGCCCGATCCCCGAGAGCAGAACGAGGAATCCGAGGACGAGAGCGGGGACGGTGTTCGCCGTCAGGTGTGCCCAGTCCGCATGCAGGATCGGGGCGAACAGGATCCCCCACAGCCCGTCGGCCGTACGGGGTTCGACACCGGCCGCATCGAGATCGGCCGGAAGCACCGTGTCGGCGGCTTCGATGCCGTAGAGCATCGCGACGAAGCCGCCGATCCACAGAGCGGCACGCTGCCAGATCGGACGCGGTCCGGTGTCGGCACCGGTGCCGGTGCCGGTGGGAACAGTCATGGGACCATTCTGCCGCGACTTCACGGAAGGGGTGGTCTCCGACCGGGACGCCCGAGGGGATCAGCGACCGAAGACCGACGGCAGTACGTCGCGGTAGGCCGGGATCCCGGCCACGGATGTCGCGGTGAGGACGGCGTCGACGATCGCCCGTTCGACCACCACGGCCGCGGCCTCGCAGACCGCGGCGAGGACCGGAAGTTCGGCGGCGAACGCCGGGATCGACGGCATCTCGCGGAGAGTCTCCGAGATCTCCGCGGTGCCGGTCGCCAGGGCGAAGACGGTGTCCCCGTCCAGCGGGGAATGGGCGGGACGCACCGCCCGGCCGAGACCGTCGTGGCCGGTGACCGCGACCCGGCGGCATGCGGCCTTCGACAACGGCGCGTCGGTGGCGACCACACCGATGGTGGTGTTGAGGACGGTGCCCTTGTCGGCGAGGCTCCTGGCTGCGGCGAGATCCGATGCGGAGGGCGACGACAGGCCCAGTTCCTCGGCCCGGCGGGCATCGACACCCCACGGCAGACCGGTGGCGCTGTCGAACACCGAGCCGACCGGGTTGGCGACCATCAGCGCCGCCACGGTGACGCCCGCCGCGGGACCGTCGGTGATCCGCACGCTCGCCGATCCCACACCACCCTTGAGCGCGCCGGCCCGGGCGGCGGTACCGGCACCGACGCTTCCACGTTCGAGATGCACGGAACTCGCGGCGGCGGCGGCGAGATATCCGGATTCGGCGGTCGGACGTACGGACCACTGCCCGACCGGCAGGTCGAAGATCACGGCACCGGGGACGATCGGGACCACCGCGCCGGGAGCTCCCATGGGGATCCCCCTGCCGCTCTCCTCGAGATGGCGCATCACTCCGTCGGCGGCGGCGAGCCCGTACGCGCTGCCGCCGGTGAGGACGATCGCGTCGACACGGTGCACCGAATGGCTGGGGTCGAGCAGATCGGTTTCCCGTGTGCCCGGCCCCCCGCCACGTACGTCCACCGAGGCGACGGCCGAGGGGTCGGCGAGCACGACAGTGCATCCGGTCGCGGCACCCGTGCCGGGGCTCTCGGGTGTGCCGAGGGTCACGTCGGGATCGAGCCGCTGCCAGTGACCGACGCTCAGACCCGCGACGTCGAGCAGCGAGTCGGTCGGTCCCACCGTCATCACGGCTGCAGTACCTGCACGGTCATCACGGCTGCAGTGCCTGTACGAGGGAGTCCTGCATCCATGTCAGCCAGTGGTAGACGTCGAGGTGCGGGGCACGCGGATCCTCGTCGTCGAGGACGTCGGGAGTGTCGGCGTCGATCCCGAGTGTGGTGCCGAGCGCCAGCCGTACGTCGTTGAGTCCGTACAGCCACGCTTCGGCCTGCTCGGGGTTGAGTACGACCTTGCCGCCCCCTTCGGGCACGGTGCGCAGGATGACCGCGCCGGCCGCGAGCTTGGAGTCGATGATGCTCGGCTCGTGCAGGCTCCGCATGGCACCGTTGATGTCCGCGGCCTCGTCGTCGGTGTTGGCGACGGATTCGGAGTCCGGGCGGTGGAAGTCGGGCAGGAGGCGGCGCAGCGCCGGGATCTCGGGAGGAGTCGCGTTACCGGTCCGCAGACCTGTCAACGCCGCGAGGTCGTCCTGCGGTGTCTGGCCGGCGCGGTCCTCGAGCATGCCGAGCACGGAGGAAACGAGGGACCGCAGCACCGAGGCCTCGTGAGCGTCCATCTCCGACCTGAACTTCGGGCCGCTGAGAGAGTTCTTCCTGGTCCACTGCCGCACGTCGGTCGGGTCCTCCTGTGGGGATCATTCGTCGCGTTGCATCGTCGCCCACAGACCGGCGGCATGCAGACGCTGCACATCGTGTTCCATCTTGTCACGCGAACCGCTGGACACGACCGCCCTGCCCTCGTTGTGGACCTTGAGCATCAGTTCGGTGGCCTTCGCCTTGCTGTACCCGAAGAGCTTCTGGAATATGAACGTCACGTAGTGCATCAGGTTGACCGGATCGTCCCAGACCACGGTGACCCAGGGCCGGTCGACGGCCTCGACTTCCTCGACGATCTCGGCTTCTGCCGGCACAGCCTGTCCGGCCATGGAACGGATGTCGAGCGACCCGACGTCGAGCGGGGTTGTCGTACACGGCGCCATGGGACAAGGGTACGACCTCGGAGCACCATGAAAAACCCGTGCCTGCACCCGTGGCTCTAGAGTGATCGGGTGCCCGATGCCATTCTCCGTGCCGGTCGTTCCGGCACCGCACTGTTCACCGACAAATACGAGCTGACGATGCTCGAGGCGGCGCTCGCGGACGGTTCGGGCGACCGGCCGTGCGTGTTCGAGGTCTTCGCCCGGCGCCTGCCCGCCGGTCGCCGGTACGGGGTGGTGGCGGGTACGGGCCGGCTGATCGAGGCGCTCGAGTCCTTCCGGTTCGACGAGTCCGAACTGGAGCTGGCTGCCGGTTTCCTGGCGCCGCGGACCGTCGAGTGGCTGCGCAATTTCCGGTTCTCCGGTGACATCGACGGCTACCGCGAGGGCGACTTCTACTTTCCGGGCTCCCCGATCCTGTCGGTGAGCGGCACCTTCGCCGAGTGTGTCCTGCTCGAAACGCTCACCCTGTCGATCTTCAACCACGACAGTGCCGTCGCCTCCGCGGCGGCCCGCATGGTCAGCGTGGCCGACGGCCGCACCCTCATCGAGATGGGGTCGCGGCGCACCCACGAGGAAGCCGCGGTCGCCGCTGCCCGCGCTGCCTATCTCGCGGGTTTCGACTCCACGTCGAACCTACAGGCGGCGCAGCGGTACGGAATCCCGGCTGCCGGTACCGCCGCGCACGCGTTCACCCTGCTCCACACCACGACGGAGGGGCGCAACGAGGCGTCGGCCTTCCGCAGTCAGGTCGAGAGCCTCGGGGTCGGCACGACCCTGCTCGTGGACACCTACGACATCACCGAGGGCGTGAAGACCGCGATCGAGGTGGCCGGTACCGAGCTCGGTGGCGTACGCATCGATTCGGGCGATCTCGGTGTGCTGGCACGTCAGGTCCGCGAGCAGCTCGACGGGCTCGGCGCGACACGCACGAAGATCGTGATGTCCGGCGACCTCGACGAGTACGGGATCGCGGGTCTGCGTGCCGAACCTGTCGACGGGTACGGAGTCGGCACCTCGGTGGTCACCGGTTCGGGCGCCCCCACCGCCGGGATGGTCTTCAAACTCGTGGAGGTCGACGGCATACCGGTCGAGAAGCGCAGCGCGGCGAAGGAATCCCGCGGCGGCGCGAAGAACGCCGTGCGCTACGCGCGGCGGACGGGCACGCTCGTCGAGGAGGTCGTGTATCCCGCGCGTGCCGCGCAGGTCCCGCCCGGCGAGGGTTCGCAGGTGCACCCGTTGACGATTCCACTGGTCCGCGCCGGCGATCCGGTCGAGGGTCTGCCTACGCTGGAGGAGAGCCGGGAGTTCCTCCGGCAGGGCATGGTGAGTCTGCCGTGGGAGGGGCTGACGCTCTCGGCCGGGGATCCCGCGATCCCCACCCGATTCGTCCGGGAGAGGTGAGTGCGATGCGCGCACTGCTGGTCGTCGACGTCCAGAACGATTTCTGCGAGGGCGGCTCGCTCGCCGTGGCTGGTGGCGCTGCGGTGGCGTCCGATCTCGCGCGGCTGCTCCGCTCGTCGGGCGACGACTACGCGTACGTCGTCGCGACCCGCGACCACCACATCGATCCGGGTCCGCACTTCTCCACCGAACCCGATTTCGTCGATTCGTGGCCCCCGCACTGCCGGGCCGGCACGCCCGGCGCCGACCTCCGGCCCGAGCTGGCGTCGTATCCCTTCGGTGCCGTCTTCTCGAAGGGTGCCTACGAGGCCGCCTATTCGGGTTTCGAGGGTGCCGACGACGATGCCACGCCGCTGGCCGTGTGGCTGCGCGAACGCGGCGTGACGGAGGTGGACATCGCGGGTATCGCGACCGACCACTGTGTGCGTGCGACGGCTCTCGACGGGATCGCGGAGGGCCTCGGGGTGCGCGTGCTCCTGCCCTGCACGGCCGGCGTCTCGGAGACCACGATCCGCGTGGCCCTCGACCGGATGCGGGCGGCCGGGGTCGACATCGCCACCGATGTCCCCGGGATCACAACCGGGAGGGTCACGGACCGGACGTGACGGTGGGGACCGATACCCTGTGCCGGTGCCGGATCTCCCCGAAGTCCCCGAGTTGCTGCGAACCGCGGTGCACGCGCTGGGTGGGAAGGAACGGCGAAACCAGCTGACGATGGCCTCGGCCGTCGCGCACAGCATCGACACCGGTGAGCATCTTGCCGTGCAGGCCGGGACGGGCACCGGCAAATCGCTGGCCTATCTCGTGCCGAGCATCCGGTACGCGGTGAAGACCGGACGCACAGTGGTGGTCTCGACCGCGACGATCGCGCTGCAGCGGCAGCTCGTCGAGCGCGACCTGCCCCGGCTCGCCGACGCCCTGACCGGTTCCCTCGGCCGGCGTCCCCGTTTCGCGATCCTCAAGGGGCGCGGAAACTATCTGTGCTTGAACAAGATCCACACCGGGCTCGCGGAGGAGACGCCGGACGCAGGACTGTTCGACGCGTTCGCCCTGTCGCGCATCGGCCGCGAGGTGAAGCGGGTGACCGAGTGGTCGTCCACCACCGAGACCGGCGATCGCGACGACCTCTCCCCCGGCGTCTCCGACCAGGCCTGGCGCCAGCTGAGCGTCACGGCCCGCGAATGCCTCGGCAAGTCGCGCTGCCCGGTGGGCGAGGACTGCTTCGCCGAGATCGCGCGCGCCGAGGCCGCGCAGGTCGATGTCGTCGTCACCAACCACGCCCTGCTCGCGATCGACGCGATCACCGGTATCTCGATTCTTCCCGAGCACGACGTCGTGGTCGTCGACGAGGCCCACGAGCTTGTCGACCGGGTGACGAACGTCGCGACCGCCGAACTGTCGTCGGGAACGGTCTCGGCGGCCGCGCGCCGCTGCGTCAAACTCGTCGAGGACGAGGAGATCGACCGGCTCGAGGGTGCCGCCGAGAACTGGGAGTCCTTCCTCGAGGAGCTGCCCCCGGGGCGCTGGGACGACCTGCCCGAGGGTGCCGCTGCCGCGCTGGCCTCCATCCGCGACGCCGCCTGGGCCGTGCACACGGCGATCGGACCGGCGAAACCGGGCACCGATCCCGAGGTCGCCGCGGCCCGCAGCCAGGCGCTGGCGGAGATCGACGAGGTGCACGACTGCGCCGTCCGGGTGCTCACCACCTTCGAGCAGCGCGACCCCTCGCAACGTCCGGACGTGGTGTGGCTCGCCGCCGACGAGTTCCGCGGCAACGTCCGCCGTACCGTGCGGGTCGCGCCGCTGTCGGTCGGGGGTCTGCTGCGCAGCCGGCTGTTCGGTGAGTCCACGGTGATCCTCACCTCCGCGACACTCACGGTGGGTGGATCCTTCGACGGGCTCGCGGTCAACTGGGGGCTTCCGCCGCAGGCGCCCGGCCGCAGCGACACCACCTCGGCGTCCGGCGCCGAACCACCGTCCGACAAGGGCGATCTCGCCTGGAACGGCATCGACGTCGGTTCGCCCTTCGATCACGCCAAGTCCGGGATCCTCTACATCGCCAAACATCTCACCCCGCCCGGACGCGACGGTCTGCCGCCCTCGCATCTGGACGAGATCGCCGAACTCGTCACCGCGGCCGAGGGACGGACCCTCGGGTTGTTCTCCTCGATGCGGGCCGCCAAGGCCGCTACCGAAGCGCTCCGGGAGCGCCTCGGCACCCCGATCCTGTGCCAGGGCGACGACGCGACGGGCGCGCTGGTCGAGAAGTTCGCAGCCGACGAGGCGACGAGCCTGTTCGGAACCCTGTCGCTGTGGCAGGGCGTCGACGTGCCGGGGCCGTCGCTGTCGCTGGTGATCATCGACCGCATCCCGTTCCCGCGACCGGACGATCCGCTGCTCGTCGCCCGGCAACGCGCCGTCGAGGCGCGCGGTGGCAACGGGTTCATGGCGGTCGCCGCGAACCACGCCGCTCTGCTGCTCGCGCAGGGGGTCGGGCGACTGTTGCGCAGCACCAGCGACCGCGGTGTGGTGGCGATACTGGATTCGCGTCTCGCGACCGCGCGGTACGGAGGTTACCTCCGCGCGTCCCTGCCGCCCTTCTGGGAGACGACCGATCCCGCGGTGGTCCGGCGGGCGCTCACCCGCCTGCACGGGTGAGCGCCGGACCCTATTGCTGAGGCAGGGCCACCATGCCCAGTTCCGCGGGCGAAGCGAGCAGGTCGTGCCGGGGCAGGACCCGCACCGTGTAGCCGACCGCCCCGGCGAGGGGCAGCGGCACCGTCGCGGTGAACTCGTCGCCGAGAGCGTCGGCACCCGTGTGTTCCATCGGCACGGCGACGGTGTCGCTGAGCACTTCGTCGGGGCCGACGCGGCCGACGACGACCTGCACGTCGACGTCCTCGGGCGTGAGCTCGCCGAGCTGGACGTGCGCGGTCAGCCCCAGCGGGAGCCCGATCTCCGGCACGTCCGGAATGGGCGTCGAATCGACCTGCGCCACACGCACTCCCGGCCAGGACGCCTCGATGCGATGCCGGTACTCGGCGAGTGCGCGGGCACCGATGTAGTCGTCGGCGGTCACCGCGGCAGCTGCGGCGGCGGCGGGGATGTAGTAGTCGACGGCGTAATCGCGCACCATTCGCGAGGCGAGCACCTTCGGACCGAGATTCTCGAGGGTGTGACGCACCATCTCGACCCACCGGGTCGGCATCCCGTCGATGTCACGATCGTAGAAGCGCGGCAGCACGGAGCGTTCGAGCAGTTCGTACAGGGCTGCGGCTTCGAGATCGTCACGCCGGGCATCGCCGACACCGTCGGCGGTGGGAATCGCCCAGCCGTTCTCCCCGTCGAACATCTCGTCCCACCATCCGTCGCGGATGGACAGGTTGAGACCGCCGTTGAGGGCGGACTTCATGCCCGAGGTACCGCACGCCTCGAGGGGTCGAAGCGGGTTGTTCAGCCACACGTCGCACCCCCAGTACAGATAGCGGGCCATGGACATGTCGTAGTTGGGCAGGAAGACGATCCGGTGGCGCACGTCGTGCTGGTCGGCGAACCGGACGATCTGCTGGATGAGCGCTTTGCCCCCGTCGTCGGCGGGATGGCTCTTACCGGCCACGACGAGCTGGAGGGGCCGTTCCTCGTCGAGCAGCAGCGCGCGCAACCGCTCGGGGTCGCGGAGCATGAGGGTGAGCCGCTTGTAGGTGGGCACACGTCGCGCGAATCCGACGGTGAGCACGTTCGGATCGAAGACCGATTCGATCCAGCCCAGCTCGGCTTCGGTGGCGCCGCGTTCGAGCCACGATTCGCGCAACCGGCGACGGACCTCCGCGACGAGCTGAGCTCGCAGCGTGTTGCGGGTGGACCACAGATCCTTGCGATCGACGGTCTGCAGCAGTTCCCAGCCGCGGGCCTCCTCGACGCGGTCCGGCCCGGCGAGCCGGTTCGCGAGGGCCACCCATTCGCGCGCCGCCCAGGTGGGGGCGTGCACGCCGTTGGTGACCGATCCGATGGGGACCTCCGCGGCGTCGAAACCGGGCCACAATCCCTCGAACATCTCGCGACTGACCTCACCGTGCAGTCGGGAGACGCCGTTGCACCGTTGCCCGAGACGCAGCCCGAGATGCGCCATGTTGAACACGTCCGGATTCTTCTCGCGGCCGAGGGCGAGGATGCGATCGACGGTGAGACCGGGTAGCAGCGCCGACTCGTTCTCGCCGTTGGTACCCGAGAAGTAGTGGCGCACGAGATCGATCGGGAAGCGGTCGATGCCCGCGGGTACCGGGGTATGGGTGGTGAAGACGGTGCCGGCGCGTACCACTGCGAGCGCTTCGTCGAAGTCCAGCCCGGCACCGGTGACGAATTCACGGATGCGTTCGGCGCCGAGGAAACCGGCGTGCCCCTCGTTCATGTGGAAGACGTCGGGGTCCGGCAGGCCGTGGATGCGCGTGTAGGCGCGCACCGCACGGACCCCACCGATGCCCGCGAGGATCTCCTGCTTGATCCGGTGGTCCTGGTCGCCGCCGTAGAGGCGGTCGGTCACCCCGCACAGTTCCTCGTCGTTGGACGGCAGGTCGGAGTCGAGCAGGAGCAGCGGGACGCGCCCCACCTGGGCGATCCAGATCCGCGCGTCGAGCGTGCGTCCGCCCGGCATGTCGAGCCGGACGAGGGTAGTGGAACCGTCCGTCTCGGTGAGCAGCTTCAGCGGCAGGCCCTGCGGGTCGTAGGAGGGATAGTGCTCCATCTGCCAGCCGTCGGCGCTGAGCGACTGCCGGAAGTATCCGGAGCGGTAGAGCAGGCCGACACCGACCAGGGGCAGTCCGAGATCGGAAGCCGCCTTGAGGTGGTCGCCCGCGAGGATGCCGAGTCCACCGGAGTAGTTCGGGAGAACCTCGGTGACGCCGAACTCCATGGAGAAGTAGGCGATACCCACCGGCAGGGTCGTGCCGCGCTCCTGCTGTTGCTGGTACCAGCGCGGGCGCGTGAGGTAGTGCTCGAGGTCGGCCGCGGCCGCGTCGAGACGTGCGAGGAAGTCCCTGTCCTCGGCCAGTGCGTCGAGCCGGGCCGGCGGCACCTCGCCGAGCAGCCGGACCGGGTCGTTGCCGCATCTGCGCCACAGGTCCGGGTCGACCGATTCGAACAGGTCCTGGGTCTGGGGATGCCACGACCATCGAAGGTTCGCGGTCAATGCTCCCAATGCAGCCAGCCGCTCGGGAAGATGGGCTCGTACGGTGAACCGGCGCAGTGCTTTCACGAGGGGAACACTACCGACCGTCGGCGCTTCGCGGCGGTTGTGGCGGCACATCGCACGCAGCGGCTCCGGCGTGCGCGGTTTTCGCCGGGCGGAACGCCCGCACGAGGCCGGAGGCGTGGTGGACACACGCGAGAAGGCCCCGCGGTGTGCACACCGCGGGGCGTCCCTCCCGATGGCCGACCCCCCGTCGGCCGGCGGATCAGAGGCCGCCGAGGAGCAGGTGCAGAAGCTCTCCGACAAAACCGATCAAACCGGCGACCAGACCCATGTGTTCATCCCTTCGTCGTGCCTCCCGAGAGGCTTTCTTTGTGGTGCGAAACAAACAGTAGAGAGGCTCGTGTTGCTCTCCGGTCAACCGAAGTGAACTGTGGGTTACAGATAATTCCGGGGTCTGCGCGGGGATCCTTCGCGCGTCCCGCCGCACACACAGCCGTGCGACGCGACCTCCATTACGGTGGTGCCGAGACACGGCCGTTGCCCTATCGGCCCTGCTCGTCCACCCGGACCCGGACGGAACGGAGCTAGCGTGACAGGTCGGCTCGCCATCGACGACGTACAACCCTCCATCGACGGAGGGCGCTATCCGACCAAAGCGGTGGTCGGGGAGGTGGTGCCGGTGACCGCCGTGGTGTGGCGGGAAGGCCACGACGCGATCGCCGCGACCCTGGCCGTCCGGGGTCCGGCCGACGACCCGGAGTCCGCCGGGAAGTTGCTGCGCATCCCGATGGTCGAGGGAAGCGAACCGGATGTCTTCCACGCCACCTTCTCCCCCACGAGCGTCGGCACGTGGACCTACCGGATCGAGGCGTGGAGCGATCCGGTCTCGACCTGGCGGCACGCCGTCACGGCGAAGATCGATGCCGGGCAGGACGCCGCCGAACTGGCGAACGACCTCGAGATCGGTGCCCGGATCTTCGAGAAGGCCGCCAAGAGTGCTCCCCGGGGCAGCCGCCCCGCACTGCTGGCCGTCGCCCTGTCGCTGCGCTCGGAGCGGTCGCTGCCCGAGCGTGTGGCTCCGGCCTTCTCCCCCGACGTCACCGAGATCCTGCGCGCGCATCCGCTGCGCGAACTCGTCACCCGCGGGAAGGCGTACACCGCGGTCGTCGACCGGCGGCGCGCACTGTTCGGTTCCTGGTACGAATTCTTCCCGCGCTCCACCGGAGGCTGGAACGAGGACGGCACACCGCGGCACGGCACCTTCGCCACCGCCGCGGCCGATCTGCCGCGGATCGCGGCGATGGGATTCGACGTCGTCTACCTGCCGCCGATCCATCCGATCGGCAAGATCAATCGCAAGGGTCCGAACAACACCCTCGTCGCCGGCCCCGACGACGTGGGCTCGCCGTGGGCGATCGGATCCGACGAAGGGGGCCACGACGCGATCCATCCCCGGCTCGGAACCGAGCAGGACTTCCGCGATTTCGTGACCCGGGCACGGGAGCTCGACCTCGAGGTCGCCCTCGACCTGGCGCTGCAGTGCGCTCCCGACCATCCGTGGGCACGGGAGCATCCGGAATGGTTCACCGTGCTCCCGGACGGCACGATCGCGTACGCCGAGAACCCGCCGAAGAAGTATCAGGACATCTATCCCATCAACTTCGACGACGACCCGGACGGCATCTACGCCGAGGTGCTGCGCGTGGCCCGCCACTGGATCGGCCTGGGCGTGCGCATCTTCCGTGTGGACAATCCGCACACCAAGCCTCCGAGCTTCTGGGAGAAGCTCATCGCCGAGATCAAGCAGACCGATCCGGACGTGCTGTTCCTGTCGGAGGCGTTCACCCGGCCCGCCCGCATGTACGGGCTCGCGCGACGCGGATTCACCCAGTCCTACACGTATTTCACGTGGCGGGTGGCGAAGTGGGAGCTCACCGAGTTCGGTACCGAGATCGCCGCGAAGGCCGACGAGGCGAGACCCAACCTGTTCGTCAACACCCCCGACATCCTGCACGAATCACTGCAGCACGGGGGTCCGGGAATGTTCGCCCTGCGTGCGGCGCTCGCCGCGACGCTGTCCCCCTCCTGGGGGGTCTACTCGGGTTACGAGCTGTACGAGCACGTCGCGGTGCGGCCCGGGAGCGAGGAATATCTCGACTCGGAGAAATACCAGTTGCGGCCACGACGATTCGACGAAGCCCGCCGACGGGGTGAATCCCTCGAGCCGTGGATCACCAGCCTCAATCGCATCCGCCGCGCTCACCCCGCACTGCAGCAGCTGCGCAACATCACCTTTCACCACGTCGACAACGAATCCCTGATCGCCTATTCGAAGTTCGATCCGACCACGGGCGACTGTGTACTCACGGTGATCAACCTCAATCCCTACGGAGCCGAGCAGGGCACGGTGTGGCTCGACATGCCGGCCCTCGGACACGACTGGCAGGACCACTTTCCCGTTTACGACGAAGTCAGCGGGGAACAGTACTCGTGGGGACAGGCCAACTACGTGCGTCTCGAGCCGTGGCGGGCGGTGGCACACATCCTGGCGCTGCCCCCGATCGGCATCCCTACCCGCACAACGCTCGCCTACAGGAGGCAGTCGTGACCGTGCCGCCCCAGTCGCCGGCCTCGGGCGCCGATGCACCGCGCCGCCGTCACAGTCCGCGACCGGAGGATCTGGCGTTGCTCGCCGCCGGCGAGCATCACGATCCGCACTCGGTGCTCGGCGCCCATCCGCATCCGGAGGGCACCGTCGTCCGGGCACTGCGACCGGGCGCAGAGAAGGTCGCCGCGCGCATCGGTGGCCGCGACCATCCGCTCGAACCCGTGGGCGGGGACGTCTTCAGCGCGTTGATCCCGGTGTTCGATCTCGCCGACTACCGATTGGTCGTGACCTATCCGTTCGACCATGTCGAGGTCGTCGCGGACGGCTACCGCTTCATGCCGACACTGGGCGAGCTCGACCGGCACCTGCTCAGCGAGGGACGGCACGAACGCCTGTGGGAGGCGCTGGGCGCCCATCCGCGGACCTACGAGACTCCGGACGGACCCGTGACGGGAACCTCCTTCGCCGTCTGGGCGCCGGGTGCACGCGGGGTCACGGTCGTCGGGGACTTCGACGGCTGGGGCGGACGCACCGCGCCGATGCGCGTGCTCGGCTCGAGCGGGGTCTGGGAGGTGTTCGTCCCGGGCGTCGAACCCGGCGCGCTCTACAAGTACCGCGTGCACGGCCGCGACGGTTCGGTGCGCGACAAGGCCGATCCCATGGCGTTCGGCACCGAGGTACCGCCCGCGACCGCGTCGAAGGTCGTCGAGAGCCGGCACGTCTGGCGCGACGAGGAGTGGATCGCCGCCCGCGAGAAGTCGCAGCCCTGGCAGGAACCGATGTCGGTGTACGAGGTGCACCTCGGGTCCTGGCGGCCCGGACTGAACTACCGTGAGCTCGCCGACCAGCTGGCGGAGTACATCCTCGAAACCGGCTTCACACACGTCGAGCTGCTGCCGGTCGCCGAACATCCCTTCGGCGGGTCGTGGGGATACCAGGTCACCTCCTATTACGCGCCCACCTCCCGTTTCGGGAGTCCCGACGACTTCCGCGCGTTCGTCGACCGGCTCCACGCAGCCGGGATCGGCGTGATCGTGGACTGGGTGCCTGCGCACTTCCCCAAGGACGAGTGGGCGCTCGCGCGCTTCGACGGCAGTCCCCAATACGAACATCCCGATCCGCACCGGGGCGAACAACTCGACTGGGGAACCTACGTCTTCGACTACGGCCGGCCGGAGGTCCGCAACTTCCTCGTCGCCAATGCGCTGTACTGGATCGAGGAATTCCACATCGACGGCCTGCGCGTCGACGCCGTCGCTTCGATGCTGTATCTCGACTACTCGCGTCCCGAAGGCGGATGGACTCCGAACATCTACGGGGGCCGGGAGAACCTCGAGGCCGTCGCCTTCCTGCAGGAGCTCAACGCCACGGTGCACAAGCACTATCCGGGCATCGTCACGGTCGCCGAGGAGTCGACCTCGTGGCCGGGCGTGACCCGGCCGACGAATGTCGGCGGGCTCGGCTTCACCATGAAATGGAATATGGGCTGGATGCACGACACCCTCGGTTATCTCGGCCGGGATCCGGTGCACCGCACCTTCCACCACCACGAGATCACGTTCTCGCTCGTGTACGCGTGGAGCGAGAACTTCGTGCTGCCCATCAGCCACGACGAGGTCGTCCACGGCAAGGGCACATTGTGGACGCGCCTGCCGGGCGACGACGCGACGCGCGCCGCGGGTCTGCGTTCGATGCTCGCGTACATGTGGGCCCATCCCGGCAAACAGCTGCTGTTCATGGGCCAGGAGTTCGGGCAGGTCGCCGAATGGTCCGAGGAGCGTGGGCTCGACTGGTGGCAGCTCGACGAGCCGCTCCACGCCGGCGTCCGTCGCCTCGTGTGCGATCTCAACGGGATCTACCGCTCGCATCAGGCGTTCTACACGCTCGACACCACTCCCGGCGGATATTCCTGGATCGATGCGAACGACGCCCACAACAACGTCCTGTCGTTCCTGCGCTACGGCAGCGACGGTTCGGTGGTTGCGTGTCTGCACAACTTTTCGGGCACCACGTACGCGGACTATCGTGTCGGATTGCCCGAACCGGGCACGTGGGAGGAAGTCCTGAACACGGACGCGATCGACTACCAGGGCAACGGGGCCGGCAATTTCGGCGCCGTCGAGGCGGGCGAGCATTCGTGGCACGGACGTCCCGCGTCGGCTCGGGTGACCTTGCCTGCGCACGGAGCGATCTGGTTGTCGCTGCGGAGGTGACGCTGCCCGACGACAGGAGCACAACGACATGCGACGGACGCACCGGTTCGCGCGACTGGTGGTGCCCGCACTGACCGTCGTCCTGCTGGCAGGATGCGCTCAGCAGATCGAAGGAACGGCGGTATCGATCTACGACAACCCCTACGCGGTCGCGGGCCTGCCCGTCACGTCGGGGGCGTCCGGTCCGCGTGACGGTGTTCCCGACGCGGACGTGACCGTGGAGAACACCGACGGCGGTCCCGTCGACATCCTCGCCGCCAATGCGATCGCCGACATCGAGGAGTACTGGCGCCAGGAGTTCGGTTCCGTCGCCCGGGGCGCCTTCCGTCCTGTGGAGACGATCGTGTCGTGGGATCCGTCCGACCGGTGGGGGCCGCGATTCTGCGGCAAGCCCACCTACGATTTCATCAACGCGGCCTACTGCAGCGGCGGTGACGAGATCGGATGGGACCGCACCTTCCTCATGCCGCAGCTGATCGACAGTTTCGGTCCGATGGCAGCGGTGATGGTCCTGGCCCACGAATACGGGCACGCCGTCCAGCACACCGCAGGACTGGTCGCCGAGGACGATCCGGGCATCGTCTTCGAGCAGCAGGCCGATTGTTTCGCCGGGGCATTCATGCGGCACGTCGCGGAGGGGCGGTCGGCGCACTTCCGGCTCGACACCTCGGACGGGCTCAACAACGTGCTCGCGTCGATGGTGTTGTTCAGGGACGCCGATCCGCACGACCCGGATTCCGTTCACGGCTCGGCGTTCGAACGCGTCACGGCAGTGCAGATCGGGTTCACGGACGGATCGGCCGCGTGCGCGCGCATCGACGCCGCCGAGGTCGAGTCGCGCCGCGCCGACCTGCCCCGGTACCACGGCGGTGAGGGCGACGGCGAGCTCCCGGTCACCGCGGAGTCCGTCGAGATGATCTTCGATTCGTTCCATCAGGTCTTCGATCTCGAGTCGCCGCCCGCCCTCGACCTGTCCGGCGCGGACCTGGGTTGCCCCGACGCCCGGGCCACCTCCCCGGTGTCGTACTGCCCGGCGACGAACACGGTGGGCGTCGACGTGGACGTGCTGGCGGAGCTCGGTACGGCCGCTCCCTCGGGAAGCGGCTTCGACCCCGGCGTGCGCGGCGACTACAACGCCTACGTGCTCGTCGCCTCCCGGTACACCCTGGCCGTGCAGCGGGAGGCGAGCCAGTCGCTCACCGAGCCGCGCACGGCCCTGCGGGCCGCCTGCCTGGCGGGGGTGATCAGCGCGGCCCTGAGTCCGGAGAGCACCGTCGCCTCGGATGTCGATCCCGCCGAGGTGCTGGTGTGGCTCTCACCCGGGGATCTCGACGAAGCCGTGTCGGGCCTGCTCACCGACGGCCTGGCGGCCAGCGATGTCAACGGCAACACGGTACCGAGCGGTTTCTCCCGGGTGGATGCCTTCCGGACCGGGGTGCTCGGCGGCGAAGCCGCCTGCACCGGGCGCTACCGCTGAGACGACACCGGCCGCTCACCCTTGGGGGCGAGCGGCCGGTACGACCTGCGGTGGACCGTCAGTACAGCGCCATCGCGAGCTTGCGACGCGCCGCCACCACGGCCGGGTCCGACGGGTCGAACAGCTCGAACAGTTCGAGGAGCCGGGTGCGCGCCGCGGTCCGTTCGTCACCGGCACTGCGCCGCACGAACTCGATGAGCCGACCGAAGGCGGCCTCCGGTTTCTGGGCGAACAGTTCTGCGTCCGCCGCGGCGAACTGGGCCTCGAGATCGGCCGGTGCGGCATCCGCGCGCTCGATCGCATCCTCCGGGAGGCTGCTCGCGCGCGCGAGGAAGCGCACTTGCCGCAGGGCGGCCTGCGCCTCGGTGTTACCGGGCTCGGAATTCAGGACCAGCTGGTAGGCCGCCTCGGCGCCGTCGAAGTCGCCGTTCTCGAGGGCCTGTTCGGCAGCTTCGAAGCGCGGGTCGGCCGGCTGCTCCTCGGGCTCCGCACCGGGCGGACCCGACAGCTTGCCGACCACGGCGTTCTGGATGGCGTCGAGCCACTGCCGCAGTGCAGCTTCGGGCTGGACCCCCTGGAAGTCGGCGAGCGGCTGTCCGGCGGCGAGCGCGACGACCGTGGGCACCGACTGGACACCGAAAGCCTGCGCGATACGCGGATTCGCGTCGACGTCGACCTTCGCGAGAACCCACGCACCGCCGGCCTCGTTCGCGAGTTTCTCGAGGACGGGTGAGAGTTGCTTGCACGGCTGGCACCAGGTCGCCCACAGATCGACGATCACGGGTACCTGCATCGAACGCTGCAGCACTTCGGTTTCGAACGTCGCTTCGGTGACGTCCACTATCGGGGCGATGCCGCCGGGTGCGGCGCCGTCGCCGCCGGCCGCGGGCGGAGGCGGAGCGGCGGCCCTCTCCTTGAGCGGTGAGAGATCCACCGCGCCGGACATCGCCGCGGCGACGGCGGCAGAACGTGCTGGACGGGAACCGGGTCGAGTCACGTCCACCAGTTTGTCACGAGTTCACCGAGTCGCGCTGCGCGGTCCGGCGGTCAGGCGGTCGCCGGAACTTCTTCGCGGGTTCCGGGAGCGGACAGCTCCGCGAGGCGGCCGGTGCGCACCGCCCAGCGCTCGAAGACGATCGTGCCGAAGGGCGGCACGCTGGAGACGAGTGCGAGGAAGGTCGTCTTCAGGTCCCACTTGAGCGAGACCGCCGTGACGAGCGAGATGACGACGAACGGGATGAACCCGGCCACGCCGTGCACCATGCCCGGAATCGCGATCGCTTCCTCGTAACCGAGAACCCATTTGAAGAACATGGCGATCAGGAGCGCGAGCCAGGTCACTGCTTCCCAGATGGCGATCAGGCGAAAGCGTTTCGCAGGGGTGGACACGTCGAGGATGTTGGTCATGCGGCCATTGTGCCGAAGGGCCTACGACAAGCCGTAGTTCAGTGAGCGACATCACAGCCCCGGCACGCTTGCGCCGGGGCCGTGATCGTGCTCGGGAAGTGGACTAGGACTTGGGGACCCGGACGATGAGGGCGTCGCCCTGGCCGCCACCGCCGCACAGAGCAGCAGCACCGATGCCGCCACCGCGACGCTTCAGCTCGAGCGCCAGGTGCAGCACGATGCGCGCCCCCGACATGCCGAGCGGATGGCCGAGCGCGATCGCGCCGCCGTTGACGTTGACCTTCGCGGGGTCGATATCCAATTCGCGGGCCGAGACGATGCCCACCGCGGCGAACGCCTCGTTGATCTCCACCAGGTCGAGATCGGCCGGGTCGATGCCCTCGCGCTCACAGGCCTGCGCGATCGCCCGCGCGGGCTGCGACTGCAACGTCGAGTCCGGACCGGCGACGACACCGTGGCGTCCGATCTCGGCGATCCAGCTCAACCCGAGTTCGGTGGCCTTCTCCTTGCTCATCACCACGACCGCTGCGGCGCCGTCGGAGATCTGCGACGCCGAACCGGCGGTGACGGTGCCGTCCTTGGAGAAGGCCGGGCGCAGCGAGCCGAGCGACTCGACGGTGGTCTCCGGACGGATACCCTCGTCGGCGGCGAAGACGATCGGATCGCCCTTGCGCTGCGGGATCGACACCGGGACGACCTCGTCGTCGAACAGGCCGTCCTTCCAGGCACGCGCAGCGTTCTGATGCGAAGCGGCCGCGAAGGTGTCCTGCTCCTCGCGGGAGACGAACTTCTCGCCGGAATTGGCCGACTCGGTGAGGTTGCCCATCGCCTGGTCGGTGAAGATGTCGTGCAGACCGTCGAAGGCCATGTGGTCACGCAGTGTGACATCGCCGTACTTGAAGCCCGCACGGGACTTCTCGAGGATGTGCGGGGCCTGGCTCATCGATTCCTGGCCGCCGGCGACGACGACGTCGAACTCGCCCGCCCGGATCAGCTGATCGGCCATCGCGATCGCGTTGATGCCGGACAGGCAGACCTTGTTGATCGTCAACGCCGGCACGCTCATCGGGATGCCGGCGGCGACGGCCGCCTGACGAGCAGGGATCTGACCGGCACCGGCGGTGAGGACCTGGCCCATGATCACGTACTCGACCTGCTCCGGAGCCACACCGGCACGCTCGAGCGCACCCTTGATCGCCACGCCACCGAGATCCGATCCGGAGAAGTCCTTGAGCGAACCCTGCAGACGCCCCATGGGCGTACGGGCTCCGGCGACGATGACAGAACTACTCACGGGACATTCCTCCGGGAGATCGGCATTTGATCGGGAAACTCCGCTCGGGCATCCGGCTGAATCCCGATAGGAGTGCATCCAACGGTACCGCTACCGTCTACAGCATGACCGAGACCTCTCCCACATCTTCTCCGGCGGCGTCCGTTCTCGCCTCCGGGCTCGTCACCGCCATCGATCACGTCGGCATCGCGGTTCCCGATCTGGATGCAGCGCTCGCCTGGTACGCCGAGAACCTCGGCCTCGTCTCCACTCACGAGGAGGTGAACGAGGAACAGGGCGTACGTGAGGCAATGCTGTCCGTGCCGGGCAGCCCCGAGGGCGCCACGCAGATCCAGCTGCTCGCCCCGCTCGACGAGAACTCGACGATCGCCAAGTTCCTCGACCGCAGCGGGCCGGGCCTGCAGCAGCTCGCCTACCGTGTCTCCGACCTCGACGCGATCTCCACCGCGCTGCGTGAGCGCGGCGTGCGGTTGCTGTACGACGCTCCCCGTCGCGGTACCGCGGATTCGCGCATCAATTTCCTGCACCCGAAGGACGCGGGCGGCGTCCTCGTCGAACTCGTCGAACCTGCAGCGCACCCCGCTCACTGACGGCCGTTCCGGTGTGCTCCCGAGCGTGGATCGGACGGGAGCGCACCGGGGTCGTACCCGCATACAGCGGGTAGATTGTCTCCATGGTCTTCGATCGTGATCGCGCACCCAGCCACCTGCCGTTCTCCATCGTGCGTAAGGGCTTCGACCGCGACGAGGTGACCAATTACTTCGCACGGTTCGAGGCCGAGCTGCGCGTGACCGCCACCGACCGCGACGCGGCGGCGGCGCAGGCCCGGGATCTGGCCCGCCAGCTCGAGAACGCGCGAAACGAGATCGACGAACTGCGCAAGGATGTCGATCGGCTGTCGGTTCCGCCCACTACCGCCGAGGGCATGAGCGACCGTATCTCGCGGATGCTGCGTCTCGCCTCCGACGAGGCCTCGGAGCTGCGTGCCCGCGCCGAGGCGGACGCCGCCGAGATGATCTCGCTCGCGGAGCAGGAAGGCATCCGCCTGCGCGGCGACTACGAGAAGAAGCTCGCCGAGCTCGAGGACACCCGTCTCGCGTTCGCCGCGGAGCACGAGCGCACGATGGCCGCGGCCCGCAGCGAGGCCGATCGCATCGTCGCGGCCGCTCGGGCCGAAGCAGAGCGCCTCGGAGCCGAAGCGCAGGCCAAGCGCGAGCAGGTGCAGCAGGACTTCGAGATCACCATGGCCGAACGCCGCACCAAGCTGCTCGGCGCTCTCGACGAGCTCGAACGGACGAGCAAGGCCGAAGCCGAGCGCCGCGTCGAACAGGCGACGCAGGAGGCGGAACGGCGGCTCACCCGCGCCACCGAGCAATCCGAACGGAAGGTGGCCAACGCGCGCGACCTCACCGAGGAACTTCGTGTCCTGCGCGGACGCATCCTCGGCCAGCTCGAGGCGGTTCGCGAACAGCTCGACGACGTGCCGACCCTGCTGGCAGCGATCAATCGCGAGGGGGACCTGCTCGACCGGGAGATCTCCCTCGACGAACCCCGCACGACGGTGCTCGGCCCCGCACGCGATGCGAAGGAGCCCGCCGGCGACGGCTCGGCGAAGCCCGCCGCCGGCGGCTCGGCCGATACGACGTCGGTGGCGGCCGAGCCGGTCGCCGCGACGCCGGACGAGACCGCGCGGATCCCGCAGGCCGATGCGAAGAGGCCCGATGAGGTCCGGAACGAGCGGCAGGGTTCGGCACCAGAACCGAATACGGCCCCGCAACCGAGCACACAGCAGGGTTCGGCGACCGGTCCCCGTGCGGCCGCATCCTCACCCTCACCGACTGCCTCGACGGCACCCCGACCGCCCTCGGCCGGTGCCGGTGTCCAGGGGCGTTCCCCCGCGGTGGCCAGCAAGGTCCGCAACTGACGGGGGTGCGTCGCCGAACGACTCCGGGGGCCGATTGTCGATGCTCCGGAGCCGGGGGTTGACCTTCGAGTCGGTCGAGGGTCGATGATGGCCCCGTGACGGACCCGAAGTTGATGTCGATCGGTGTTTTCGCCGAACGCGTGGGGCTGACCGCGAGTGCCCTGCGGTTCTACGACGATGCCGGCCTGCTGCGCCCCGAGCGGGTCGATCCGTCGACCGGATATCGGTTCTACGGTCCGTCTCAACTGGCCCAGGCCTCCCGGCTGCGCCGATTGCGCGAGATCGGGATGCCGTTGTCCGTCGTCGCCGACTTCTTCGCCGCCGATGCGGACGAGGCTGCGCGACTGATCGACGAGCAGGTCGCCGAGGTGACCGCCGAGGCGGACAGGGTCCGACGGGTCGCCGCGGACCTCCGGGCGTCCCTCCGTTCCGGTTCCTGCCCGATCGTTGCCACCTTGCCGGGCCCGGTCCTGGCCGCAGCCATCGATCAGATCTCGGCCTCCACGAGTCACGACCCCGCCGCACCGGTTCTCGGGGGTGTTCACGTGGAGGCCGATTCCGGCGCGGTGACCCTGACCGCCACCGACCGGTACCGGCTCGCCACCCGAACGCTGGTGCCCCTGCACTCCGTCGCCCCGTCCTGGACGGGCACGCTTGCGGGCGACGAACTCCGCTCCCTTACTTCCCGGCTCCGCCGCAGCTCCGTGGTGACGATCGAAGCGAACGAACGATGGTCGGCTTTCCGCACGGTCGACGGCGACGTCCACCACTGCCGCCTGCTGACCGATCGATTTCCGGACCACCGTCTGCTGGTGCGATCGCTCCCGCCGGTGACCCACCGGATCACGATCGGGAAGCGCCAGGTCGTGAGAGTGCTCGAGCAGCAGGCGCCGGAGATCGTCGGTCTGCACACCTCCGGTGGCAAGCCTCGCTTGATCCTGGTCGACGGCGACGAGATATGTCTCGACGGCACCGCCAGCGGTCCCGGCCTGACCACATGGTTCGACCTGACCACAGTGTATCCGGCATGGAGTCACGCGATCGGCGACGACCTGATGCTCGACCTGCGAGGCCCCGATCTGCCGGTCACGGTCCGGTCGGCCGACGAAGGCGATCTCACCATGCTCGTCATGCCCCGCCACGCCCCCGCAGCCTGACCCACGCCGGCTCTCGCCGAGGAGGTTCCATGTCCGACGCCCCCACCACATCCGATCTCACGATGGACGCGATCGCCGTCGCCGTAGCCCTCGGTCACCGCGGCGATGCCGACTCGGCCGTGCGCGACCTGCTGTCCCTCTGGCGGCAGATCGGAGTGACGGGCGATCCACTCCACCGCTGCACACTGGCGCACCATCTGGCCGACCTCTGCGACGACCCCGCCGAGTCACTCGTATGGGACGTGCGCGCCCTCGACGCCGCCGATGCGCTCACCGACGGACGCGTCCGGCGGCACCACGACGCCCTTCGTGTCGCGGGCTTCTACCCGAGCCTCCATCTGAACCTGGCCGACGACTTCCGTCGTCTCGGCGCGTTCCGGGCGGCCGGAGATCACCTCGACCGTGCCGAGGAGCGGATGCCCGCACTTCCCGACGGTCCGTACGGCGACACCATCCGCTCGGCGGTCCGTGAGGTTCGGCAGGCCGTCGCCGTCCGTGACACGGGCCCGCGAGCGTCCGCTCCCGGCCCCGCCCGATGACGTGCGGAACGGGAGACGGTCAGGACCAGCGCCGCGTCGGACGACGTGTCGCCCGACTCGACCAGCACCCGTTGTGCCAGTGCCGACGATCCTCGGCACCACCGAGGGTGTCGCTCGGCCATGCGACGACGTGCGGTGTCCCCGGAGCGATCTCGTGATCGCAGCCCGGGCACCGATACGGCTTGGTGGCGCGTGAACCGGGAACGGTCCGCACCGTGAAACGCTCCCCCTCCGCGCCCGCGGGACCGTTCTCCGTGCGAACGGTGGCCCCGAAGTAGGCCGGAGCGTCGCCGGTCTCTCCGGCGCGCGTGCGGCCGGTGCGGGATCTGTTGCGACGCGGCACGATCAGAACAATCTGAACTCGGTGCTCTCGGTACCGCGCAACGCCTCGTAGTCGAGAACGATGCAGCGGATGCCCCGGTCCGTGGCCAGGGTCCGTGCCTGCGGCTTGATCTGCTGCGCCGCGAAGACGCCGGTGACCGGAGCGAGCAGCGGATCCCGGTTGAGCAGTTCGAGATAGCGGGTGAGCTGTTCCACACCGTCGATCTCCCCGCGCCGCTTCACCTCCACCGCGACGGTGGCGCCGTCGGCATCCCGGCACAACAGGTCCACCGGTCCGATGGCTGTGGGGTACTCACGACGGATCAGCGTGAAGCCTGCACCGAGAGTCTCGACGTGTTCGGCGAGCAGTTCCTGCAGGTGCGCCTCGACGCCGTCCTTGATCAAGCCGGGGTCGACGCCGAGTTCGTGGCTCGAGTCGTGGTCGACCTCTTCCAGGGTGATCCGCAACTGCTCGCCCGCCTTGTTCGTCACCACCCAGAGCGCCTCGGCATCCTCGACGGATTCCTCTTCGAGCCAGCAGGGCGGGCTCATCCAGTTCAGAGGCTTGTAGGCACGGTCGTCGGCGTGGATACTCACGGAACCGTCGGCTTTGACGAGAAGGAGACGTCGGGCCGTCGGCAGATGAGCCGTCAGGCGTCCGATGTAGTCCACACGGCAACGGGCAATCACAAGACGCACACAGCCACCCTAGAGGATCGACTCGTCTACTCTCGAACGACCATGCCCGCACGCAGACACCGCACGGCCCCGCTCGGCTCGGCGATCCTGGGAGAGCCCGCCGAACCGATCCGGCGCCAACGGATACGGATCCAATCCCTGTTGACGTTGTCGCTGATCGGCACCCATCTCGTCGGCGCGCTGATCGTGGCGGCGTTGATCAACGTCGTGATCCCGGGCCCGTCCGTGCTGACCTCCGACTTCCTCGTGGTCACCGCGATCCTCGCCCCGGTCTACGTGTTCTCGGCTGTCGTGATCGGCTCGGTCTTCGGCACACGTGCCGCGCTCCGACGGCTGCGGTGGGCGCTGGAGAACCGCCCTCCCACCCCGCAGGAACAACGGGTCGCCCTGCGGATGCCGTGGCGCACCACCCTCCAGCAGGGAGCGCTGTGGTTCATCGGGTTGATCCTCTTCACCATCGGGTTCGGGGTGATCGACCCGCAGACGATCCCGAAGGTCGCGCTGACGATCACTCTGGCCGGGATCACGGTGTGCGGATTCGCCTACATGTTCACCGATTTTGCACTGCGCCCCATCGCCGCACGTGCTCTCGAGGCCGGCATACCGCGCCGCCCCCGACTGGCCGGTACCACCGGGCGGGTGATGCTCGCATGGACTCTGGGCAGTGCCGTACCGATCGTCGGGCTGATCTTCATCGCGGTGTTCAGTTTCATCCGTCCGGTGACGTCCACGCGGCTGGCGGTGACGATCTTCGCGATCGGCGGGCTCGGTCTGCTCACCGGTTCCCTGCTGATGTTCCTCACCATCCGCTCGACCATCGCGCCGATCGAGTCGGTGCGGGCCGGGATGCAACGCATCGAGGCCGGCCGCTTCGACACCGCCGTCATCGTGTACGACGGAACCGAACTGGGACAGCTGCAGACCGGCTTCAACCGGATGGCCGAAGGACTGCGCGAACGGGAACGACTACGCGAAGTGTTCGGTAAGCACGTCGGCCGGGACGTCGCGGACGCGGCCCTGGCGGAACCCGGTGGTCTCGGCGGCGAGGAACGGGACGTCGCGGTCCTCTTCGTCGACATCGTCGGCTCCACCGCCCTGGCCGCCAGTCACCCACCCACCGAGGTGGTGGCGCTGCTCAACCGGTTCTTCGCGGTCGTCGTGGATGAAGTGCACGCGGCCGGCGGATTCGTCAACAAGTTCGAAGGCGATGCGGCACTGGCGATCTTCGGGGCTCCCGTAGACCTCGACAACGCCGCGGGGTGCGCACTCGGCGCGGCACGAAGGATGGCGAGCCGTCTGGCGGACGAGGTGCCCGAGTGCCGCGCCGGGATCGGGGTCACGGCGGGTCGCGCGGTCGCCGGAAACATCGGCGCGCAGGAACGCTTCGAGTACACGGTCATCGGTGACCCCGTCAACGAAGCAGCGCGACTGTCCGATCTCGCCAAAACCGTTCCCGGTTACGTGGCGGCGTCTGCGCGCACGGTGGAACTCGCGCCCGAGGACGAGGGATCCCTGTGGGAGCCGGGTCAGGAGGTCGTGCTGCGCGGCCGCACGGAACCGACACGGCTGGCCGTTCCGCGACGAGCACAGCTCTCGACCTCGTGAGCATTCACTCCCCCGCCAGCACTGCGTCGAGGAACTTCCGGGTGCGTTCCTCTCTGGGGTCGGTGAAGATGCGGTCGGGTGGTCCCTCTTCCACGATGCGGCCCCGGTCGAACATCAACACCCGATCGGAGACGTCCCGGGCGAAGTGCATCTCGTGCGTGACGATCAGCATCGTGATGTCCGTGGTGTCGGCGATGGTGCGCAGCACGTCGAGCACATCGGCGACGAGCTCGGGATCGAGTGCCGAGGTGACCTCGTCGAGCAGCAGGATCTCGGGGTCCATCGCCAGGGCACGCGCGATGGCGACCCGCTGTTGCTGACCGCCCGACAATTGGGTGGGATGCGCGTTCTCCTTGTCGGACAGTCCGACCATCGCGAGCAGTTCTCGTGCACGATCCCGAGCGTCGGACTTGCTGCGGCCGAGGACGTGGACCGGCGCCTCGGTGAGGTTCTCCATCACGTTCATGTTGGGAAACAGGTTGAACTGCTGGAAGACCATGCCGATGCTTCGACGCATCCTGCGTAGATATCGTTCGGATGCGGGGACGAGCCGTGACCCCTTGCGTTCGTGGCTGAGGGGCTCGCCCTTGACCCACACCACACCGTCGTCGACCTTCTCGAGTGTCATGAGCAGGCGCAGGATCGTCGTCTTGCCCGAGCCGCTCGGGCCGATCAGGGTGACCCGTTCACCGGCGGAGACCGCGAAGTCCAGATGGTCGAGGACGACGTGATCACCGAACTTCTTGACGACGGAGTCGAATCGGATCATCGCCCCGTCGGATGTCGCGGCAGGTGGCGATTCGCTTCCCCCGCCGGGTTCCTTGTTCGTCTCAATAGGCAAGGCGACGCTCCAATCGGCGTACGAGCAACGACGTCGGGTAACTGGCGATGAGGAAGATCAGGCCCGCCATGGTCAGCGGTTCGAGGTACTGGAAGTTGCGCGCCCCGAACTGCTGCGCGGCCGTCACCATCTCCACGACCGAAATCGTGAACAGGAACGGCGTGTCCTTGAACAGAGAGATCGCATAGTTCCCCAGGGCGGGGACGACCCGGCGTACCGCCTGGGGAAGGATCACCGCACGCCAGGTGTGCGTCGGCGACAGCGACAGTGCACGGCACGCTTCCCACTGCCCCTTGGGGACCGCGTCGATACCCGCCCGGTACACCTCGGCCATATAGGTCGAATAGTGGATTCCCAGTACTGCGATACCTATCTGCAGCGCACTGAACTGCGGCAGCAGGTAGTACACGAACAGCAGCTGCACCACCAGCGGTGTGAGCCGGATGAATTGCACGACGGTGGAGAGCGCGGTCGCCAGCGGCTTGGGAAGCGATCGGCGCGCGATCGCCACCACGAGCCCGAGCACGGCCGCCACCACGAACCCGAGAACGGTCGCGAGCAGCGTGATCCGGAAGCCTTCGAGCAACACCGGCAGTGCTTCGGCCGCCCTCTCCCAACTCCAGTCCACGTTCATGGTCTCGCTCCCACCGGTTCGTCGAGCACCGGTGCGAACCCGAAGATCTCACGCAGCGTCGGGCCCGTGCCCAGCCGGCTCTTCGCACGCACCTCCAGCGCATTCATCAGGAGAGTGAGGACGTAACCGAGCACGAAGTACAACACCAGGCCGACACCGAAGGCGAAGATCGTGTCGCCGGTTCCTCGCCGGAGTTGCTCGACCTGAAAGGTCAGATCCTGCAAGAGGATATAGCTTGCGAGCGCTGTCCCCTTGAGCAGCTGGATGAGCAGATTCGTCAACGGAGGGATCATTTCGGCCCAGGCCTGAGGGAAGACCACCCGCCGCATCCGTTGCCAGTAGCCGAAATTCAACGCCGTCGCCGCCTCCCATTGGGGCTTCGGCACCGACGCGATGGCACCGCGCACCACCTCCGCTCCGTAAGCGCCGTAGTTCAGCGACAGCGCGAGGATTCCGCAGACGATCGGTTCGAGCCGGTAGCCGAACAGGGGCAGCACGTAGAAGAACCAGAAGAGCTGCACGAGAAGCGACGTTCCCCGGAAGAACTCGATGACCACGCGGGCGCTCCCGCGCAGAACGATGTTCTTCGCACCCGCGGCCAGCCCGAAGGCGACCGCGAGCAGGAACGCGAAAACAGCACTCCCGACGGTCAGTTCGACGGTGACGAGCATGCCGTCGAGCAAGCGCGGCAGGAAGTCCCACAGCACGTCGATCTGGGATGCGAAATCCATGACGACGCAGCCTGATTCAGGAAACGCCTTCGCAGAGCACTTCTGTGGTCAGTTCCGGGTCGGGCATTTCCGCCTCCGTGAAGCCGAACTCCCCCACGATCGACAGATACCTGTCCCGGTCGGAGGTGATCTTCTCGAGTTCCGCGTTGTACGCATCACGAAGTTCGGTGTCCTCCTTGCGGAAGACCGTTCCGCCGGCTCCGACCTGGGGCACTCCGTCGATCTCTGCGACGAACGACTCGGTGACATCCACCGGTGCGTTCTCGTTGTTCTGCTTCATCCAGTTCAGGGAGATACCGGTGAGAGCGAAGACGTCGGCGCGCCCGTTGACGACCGCGTCCATACCGTCCTGCGGAGAGGCGACCTGCAGGGCATCGATACCGAGCGCCGACGCATAATCGGATTCGATGGCACCGGTCAGTACCGCCATACGGACGCCGCTGTCGGCGATCGACTGCATGTCGTCGAGTTGCTCCGGATTTCCCTGCGGAACCATCAGAGCAGTGGTGTAGTTGAATTCCGGCTCGCTGAACAGTGCCTGTTCACAGCGCTGCGGCAGGATCGACATGCCGGCACTGACCACATCGAAGCGTCCCGCCTGCAGGCCGGGGATGAGTGCGCCGAAGTCGGTGGACACTCCCTCGACGTTCTCGATGCCCAGGTTCCGGAAGATCTCGCGGTGCAGTGCGACCGTCGCGCCGGTCAGTTCACCGTCCTGCATGAAGCTGTACGGCGCCTCGCCGGCGAACCCGACGGTCACCGTTCCGTCGTCCCGAAGTCGTTCCAAGGTGGACCCGCCACCTTCGTTGTCGACGCTGGTGCAGCCCGTGACTGCAGCTCCGAGAAGGCCGAATCCCGCGATTGCCGCGGTGATCCTGCCGGCAGCGGTCGTTCTCGTGAGGTCCCTCATCGCTACGCCCCCTTCTCGTCGGACGGGCCGCCTCCGGGCGACACGTCCGAAATCTGCACGAACCGTACGGATCGCATGAGCGGACGTTACCCACATCTCACAGGGAAGCCCGGGGCCGAGACCGGTTGTTACCATCTCGTGATCCGGAACGGCCCCGCAGAAGCCTGACCATCGGACGGGAAGTCCCGAAAATGCCGAAGACCCCCAACAAGGTTGGGGGTCTTCGGTAAC
>NZ_JAKFYR010000019.1 GCF_022554085.1 Rhodococcus sp. CH91 | reverse complement strand
CTGTTTGAGGCGACTCCGGAGGTCATTCTGAAACGATCAGTAAGCCGACCGAGGGCTACCTTCGCCGCGTGGAACGCCGCCCCTTGGTGAGTGAGCACCCGGTCGTGCGGGTGCACCCGGAGGCGGGTGAAAAGGCACTGTACGTCAACCCCGGCTTCACGCAGTACATCTCGGGTGTATCTCCGCACGGGAGCCGACGTCTGCTCGGCCTGTTCTTCGAGGAACTCGGCCGTCCCGAGTACGCGGTCCGCTTGAAGTTGCCGACAGAGACCCCGCCGCCTTCTTGACTGATGTCCAAGACGCCTTTACCGTAACCGCGACGTCTTCTTGAATGACGTCCAAGAACCGCGGTGGTGAAGCGAGAGGACGTGAGTCATGGAAATCGGTGGGCCTGCCGATCGGCGCGAGGCAGCAACGGTGCAGCGGCGTGAGGTCTCGTTCGCCTCCGGCCAGGACGAGTGTGCGGCATGGCTGTACACCGCACCCGACCTGAACAGTCCGCGCCCGATGGTGATCATGGGACACGGCCTCGGGGCGGTGCGGGAGATGCGCCTGGATGCCTACGCGCAGCGGTTCGCCGCTGCTGGGTGGTCGGTGCTGGTGTTCGACTATCGTCACCTCGGGGCCAGCGGCGGAACGCCGCGCCAGATCCTCGACATCGGTCGGCAACGCGCCGATTGGCGTGCAGCCCTGGCCTTCGTACGCACACTACCGGAGGTCGATGTCGATCGGATCGCCTTGTGGGGCAGCTCCTTCGGCGGCGGGCATGTTCTTCGGATCGCTTCCGAGGACACCCGCATCGCGGCAGTCGTGGCGCAGTGTCCCTTCACCGACGGCCCGGCGTCGTTGCGCTCGCGTCTTCGGACCGGCCCGCTGAGCGCGGTAGCGCTGACAGGGGCGGGCATCGTCGACACGATCGGGTCGTGGTTCGGCGCGAAGCCGATCCTGTTGCCGATGGCGGGGACGTCCTGGATGCCCGCGTTCGTGGCCTCACCCGACGCCCTCGCCGGCGCTTCCGCGCTCCTGCCTGCGGGGACCCGGCTCTCGCGGCGCACCAGCGCGCTGTTGACACGGCTGCCGTCGGTGCGGGCTCGACTGTCGAAGAACATCGAGCTGACGGAGAGCGACGGTGGGGAAGGAGCCGTGACCGGTGTCGACCGCGACAGCATATGGGGTGTACTGCGCGGGCCGGACGGTGAATTCGAGGCCGCCAACGCGCTGGCCGCACGGCTGGTACTGCGCCTTCCGCTCGATCGGCCCGGTCGCGCGCTGGCTCGCTTCAGCACTCCGACGTTGCTGTGTGTCTGCGACAACGACGCGGCCGCGCCCGCGAAGACCACGAAGCGTCACGCACACGGCTTGGCGCACGTGCAGGTCCAGGCCTACGCGTGCGACCACTTCGACATCTACGTGGGCGAGCACTTCGAACGCGCCGTGCGTGACCAAATCAATTTCTTGGCACAGCAGTTCGACTACTCCGCACGCACCACACAGTAGGTCCCTCCGGATTCGTGGACGCGCGCAGACCAGGGCTCAGCCGGCGGCTGCGGCAAGACTGTGAGCGCTGTTCAGCAACGTCTCGATCACCGCGCGCCGCTGAGCCGGATCCGTCGGATGCATCAGTAAGCCCTCGACAACGAAGACGCCGATCGCGACCAGCGGGTCGACTTCGTCAGCGGGCACGCCGAGCTCGATCAGCTCTGCCCGGAACAACCCTTCGGCCAGCGCGTGGAACTGCTCGTGCCATTGCTGAACGGATGCGGACTTCTCGGCGCGCGTGTGCACCGTGCTCACCAATCGTCCCAGCTGCTCCAGTTCGCCGACCAGCCACAACAGCCGGTCAGCCAGCCCCGAGTTCAACCTTTCACCGTAGGCTGCCATCGAGTCGGCCAGGACCGCATCCAGGACCGCGAGCAATATCGAGTCCTTGTCCTGGAAGTACCAGTACAACGTGTTCGACACCACTCCGGCGTCACGAGCGATCCGCGTCATCGACGCCGCGTCGTATCCCTCCTCGATGAACAACCGCCGGGCAGCTACCACGATCTCCGCACGCTTTTCTTCCCGATCCTGCGGACGTCTGTTGCGAGGCATCTCCAGTCCTGACCTAGTTCCCGCCCCGATGCTATCTTGGCCGGCCCCCAAGAACCGTGCCGGCAGGCGAACGGTCAAGCCTTGCATCTCGAGACGATAGCAGCGACGGAACCGGGTCCGAGAAAGGTGAACGCGACGGTGGTCTCGCGTACCCATTCGAGCACGAGCGGGCCGCACATGAATCGGCAGTTCACACACTTGCCGCCAACCGCCGCGTATACGTCGCCCACGCCTCGACGAGCCGATCCACCGCACACTCGAGCACGGCGGGATCCGCGGCCGCCGAGATGCGGATGTACTCGCGCAGACCCCCGTCGGTGACGCACTCGCGCCCGAGACACACCCTGACGCCGCCGCGCGCGGCGACATGCGCGAAGGTCGATGCATCCACAACCGGCAGGCGGATCCACAGCCCGCCCCCTGTCGTCGACTCCACGGTCCAACTCGGCACCCGCTCCGCCAGCATGCTGCGCAGAAAGCCCACCTGTTCGGCGAGCGTGTCGTAGCGGTCGATGTACCACTGCGAGCTGGCTGCGTCGAGCACCCGTGCGGCGTGGACCTGTGCACTGACCGCCGGGGCAGGAACACGGGGCAATGCGCTGAGCAGGGATGCGTCCGGGGCGGGAAGTCGGATCCACCCGATGCCGCACCCGGCCCAGAACACGCGATCGAGCTCCCCGATCGCGGTGACCCGTTCGGACAGTGCCGCCAGCGGCCGCAGCCGCGGGTCGTGCGACCTGGCGAGCGGAAGAAAGGACAGATCCTCGACCACGACGGCGGTGTGATCCTCGATCGCCGCGGCGAGGCGCGGTAGCCGCGACGAGGCCGTTCTCTGCCCGCTGGGCCCGGACTCGACCACATCGACGAACGCAATCGCGGCACGGGCGCGGCGCAGCGCGCGCCGCACCGCCGCCGGATCGATGCCCCCGACGTCGGGATACAGACACAGCGATGTCGCAGTGTGTTCGGTGACGGCTGCGCGCAGCACCGGCCATAACGGCGCGCCGAGCACGGTCGGTCGTTTCCCGGCGGAGTTCGCCCGCAGCACGACATCGAGCGCTTCGGCTGCTCCGGTGGTCACGACGATCTGCTCCGCATCGGTCGGCAACCCCAGGCGTGTGAGATGGGCTGCCAGGGCGTGCCGGAGGACCGGAAGCCCACGGGCGGAAACACCCGTCCGGTGAGCGGCTGGGTCGAAGCTCCAGTCGATGGCAGGAAGGTGCGACGGATCCACCGGGGTGGGCCTGGACAGGTCGATGACGTCATCGATGTCCTTGGTCGACGAGTCGATATGTCGCACCATCGCGTGGGAGGAGGTCCGGCGGGGGCGAACGAAGGTGCCCGAACCGTGGATGCGTTCGACGACCCCACGTTCGACGAGTTCTTCGTAGGCGCGCACCACTGTTCCGCGACTGACGCACAGTGCCGCGGCAAGGGTGCGTTCAGCAGGGAGACGCTGACCGTAGGTCACGGTGCGGGTATCGATGGCTTGTTCGACCGCTGCGACGATTCGGAGGTAGCGAGGAAGGTCGGTGCGTTCGTCCGTAGTGAAGACGACAGTTGTCCACCACGCAGTGTCCTGGTCCACTCGACAAAAATGGCACTGTCCGGGCTGGTGGTGCAAGCACGATGCTGGACCTGCACGACCACCGAGTGGAGGAATAAGGATGGCAGAACCGGCAGCGACGCTGGCCCGACGCCTGTGGGAGGCAATCGAACCGCTGCACGCGGCACCGTACTTCTCCCCGCACCACCGCCGGATTTCGCTCGATCTCGGTATGAGCGGCTATTGGATGGGTTACTTCGCCGGCCGCGCCGCACCGCTGGGAGCGATGACCGCAGCCCCCGTCGAATCGATGTTCTTCAGCTTTCCCGCCCGCCGCGTCGCACGCGCCCTGCCCGAAGCCTGGGCTTGCGTCGATCCGGACACGATACTCGAGGCGCGGATCACCACCGCGCGCCTCGTCCTCGCCGACCACCTCCGCGAGGTACCCCGACGCGACCTCGACACTCTCGCGTCATACCTCGAAATGGCAGCGGATGGTTGTCATTTCGCCGGGCGACCTTTAGCAGCCGGATGGTCGCGCGTTTCCCGTCCCGACGACGTCGCTGCTCAACTGTGGCTCGCCGCGACAGTCCTGCGGGAACATCGCGGGGACGGCCATGTCATTGCGTGCGTGCACGCGGGATTGCGGGGCATCGACGCGGTCGTCGCGCATGCCGCGACCGGCACGGTCACACGCGAAATGATGCAGCCCAACCGCGGTTGGAGCGACGAGGAATGGGAAGCCTCCGAGCGTCGCCTGCGTGCCCGCGGCCTGATCGATGTCGGCGGCCGGCTCACCAAGAGCGGGGGAGCGCTGCGACGCAGCATCGAGGACCGCACCGACTTCCTCGCCGCGGACCCGGTGACCGCCCTCGGCCAGACCGGCGTCGAAGAGATCATCGCTATCGCCGCGCCTATCAGTCGCCGCCTGTTCGACACCGGCGCCATCCCACTACCCAACCCTATCGGGGTGCCCCGACCCTGACCCCGCCCATGGAGGCAGCATGAGCAGTTCTCTCATCGATGTGGACACCACCGAGCTCGACGACCACGGCGTCGCCGTCGTCACCCTGAACCGTCCGGACAAGAAGAATGCTTTGTCGCACGCGATGCGACTCGACCTCGCCCACGCCTTCGAGGCCCTGACCGATGCCCGCGTGGTGATCCTGACCGGTCGCGGAGACATCTTCAGCGCAGGATTCGATCTCACCGAGTTCGACCGGATCGACGAAACCGGGCTGTGGGAATCCGCGGACCGGATGAACGCTGCCATCGCGATGCATCCGGTGCCGGTGATTGCTGCACTCGACGGATCCGCCGTGGCCGGGGGAGCGGACCTCGCGGTACTCACCGACATCCGCCTCGGCACCGCGCGCACGAGTTTCTCCCACCCCGAACACCGCCGATTCCCCGTCGTCTACGGCCCGCTTGCCGATTGCGTCGGCTCCACCCGCGCACGCGAACTCGTCCTCACCGGTCGAACCGTCGAAGCCGACGAAGCCCTTGCGATCGGGTTGCTGACCGAACTCGTGCGCGACCGTCCCGTCCTCGACCGCGCCCGCGAACTCGCCTACGACATCGCACGCACGCCCTGGCATCTCCTGCACCGCATGCGAGGCAAATTCCAGCAGACCCAACGCTACGACCCCGTCTGCCACACCCTGTCCCTGTAACCCCCACACCGCCAGTACCTCGCGACACTCGACCGAAGGAACAACATGAGTATCCAAGTGCATCAAGCAGAATCGACAGCAGTGATCACTATCGATCGGCCTCACAAACTCAACGCGCTCGACTACACCACCATCGACGAGTTGTCGGCGTGGCTGGACGACGCCACCACTGATGATGCGATCCGCTCGATCATCCTCACCGGATCCGGTGACCGGGCTTTCAGCGCCGGTGCAGACATCTCCTGCCTGGCGCAGAGTATCGACGGCGGCACCGCACACGCACTGCAGGACATCGTGGCCCGCGGGCAAGGGCTGACCAAACGCATCGAACAATTCCCGAAACCGATCATCGCCGCCGTCAACGGCCTCGCCTACGGCGGCGGATGCGAAATCGTCGAAGCCGCACACCTCGCGGTCGCCGCCGACCATGCCACCTTCGCCAAACCGGAAATCACCCTGGGATTTCCACCACCCTTCGGGGGCTCACAACGACTACCACGTCATATCGGCCGCAAACGAGCCCTCGAAATGATCCTCACCGGCGACGCCGTCGATGCCCACCGCGCCTACGAAATGGGCCTCGTCAACTACCTCGTCCCGGCCACCGAGCTGCTCGCCACCGCGTTGGAGTTGGCGGTCCGCATCGAACGCCACGCACCGACCGCAGTGCATGCCTGTCTCGCCGCCGTCACACGCGGCATCAACCTGCCCATAGACGAAGGACTCGCTGTCGAAGCTGCCTGGTTCGCGACCACCGTTCCCACCGCGGGCGTACGCAGAGGGCTCGATGGTTTCCTCGGTCGAAGGGCAGTAGCCGCGGAGTAGCTGCGCGAGGCACCGCTGTCGATAGCACCTGGTTGTACCCGGCCGGGACGTTGGTAGCAGACGTGTCGGCTTGATGTGAAGAGAACCTCCGAGTGGGGTGTGGCTTGTCCGAGGCCCACATCCGCTCGGAGGTTCTCGTGTCCCAACGTAATGCCCGCACGACCTGTCTCGGATGATTGCTCATCATCGAGCGCCACCGAGACGGTTGGTCCAAAGCGCATGTCGCCAGCGCAAGGGGAATCTCCGCAAGTGTGTATCCACCTGGGTGGCCCGCGATGCGCCGGTCGGCGAACGAGGGGCGTACGAGTTGCCCGAGGTGGTGCTGCATCGGGTGTGTTTCGACGATGCTGCCACGGCTGAGTGGGTGTCGGATCACTGCATGGCCGCCGGGGTGCTGCGCCGTTGGGAAGAAGGCTTTGAACTGCGGTGATGGGGAGTTCCGGGTGGATGGGTCAGAGGCTGTACCGACACGAGTACGAGACGGCTACTTTGCGTGGACACCTGCAGGCAGCGGAATCGGAGGTTGCCCCTGCTCTACAGGCGCTGTGGTGAACAAGTCCACAGCGGTGCTGGGGCCGCGGGGTACCGGCAGAGATCGATGCCGATCTGTTGCGTTGATTGAGCGAGCACTATGGGCCGTGCGGGGCTCGGACGATGCACCGTCCGAGCCCCGCACGGGATGTGGTGTCAGCGCTGCATCAGCGCGAAGACTCCCCAGCCGAGATGCTCGCGTAGGTAGCGCGTGTAGCGGTCGGGTTCGGCGGTGAGCTCGGCCCGAACCTCCGGCGCCAGTTCGTCGTCCGGGTTCTCGTCGAGCCAGCGGCGCATGTTGAGCCACTGCGCCGCGGTGTAGCGGTCCCAGTCCTGCTGGTCGGAGAGCATCATCTGCACGACGTCGTATCCGAGTTCGCCGAACTGCTCGATCAAATCCGGCAGCGGCAGGAAATCGGCCACGCTGGTGGCGTGGCAGGCCAGCGCTGTCTTTTCGTCGGGAGGAGTCACGCGCCAGTAGGGCTCGCCCATCAACATCATCCCGCCGGGGCGGAGGCTGCGGGCGAGCAACTCGGCGGTGCCGGCCACACCGTTACCGATCCAGGTGGCGCCGACGCACGCGGCGAGATCGACCGGTTCGTCCGCGACATGACCGGAGGCGTCGCCGTGGACGAACTCCACGCGGTCGGCGACGCCGAGTTCGACAGCGCGAGCGCGGGCCTGCTCGGTAAAGAGCGTGCTGATGTCCACGCCCGTGCCCGTGCATTTCAGGTCGCGTGCCCACGTGCAGAGCATCTCGCCCGAACCGCTGGCCAGGTCGAGCACTCGTGTCCCCGGGGCGAGGTGGAGTGCCTGGCCGAGTGTGGCGAGTTTGTCGGGGGTCAACGGGTTGTGGATGCGGTGGCTGCTCTCGCGGATGGTGAATATGCGGGGAAGATCCATGATGAAATGCCTTTCAGGACTTGAAATTCGGGGATTTCTTGATGGCGCGGATCTGGCGGGAAATCTGCTTGACGGGCCGTTTCAGCTCGGCACGCAGCCGTGCGTCCGTTCGGGAGGCGGCATAGGTGACTTCTCGCTGCAACCGGTGGTAGCTGTCGAGACGCCGCCGCGTGAGACGGCCGTCCTCGACAGCGGCCAGGACCGCACAACCAGGCTCGGCGCCGTGGGCGCAGTCGGAGAAGCGACAGTCGTCGGCCAGCTCGATGATCTCGGCGAAGGTCTGGTCCAGACCGTCGCCGACCTCGTGCAGGCCCACGCCGCGCAGGCCGGGTGTGTCCAGCAGGACCCCGCCGTGCGGCAGCGGCAGCAGCTCCCGCCATGCGGTGGTGTGGCGGCCCTTGCCGTCGCTCACGCGCACCGCCCCGGTCGCGAGAAGGTCCTGATCGAGCAGACGGTTGCCGAGGGTGGACTTGCCCGCGCCCGAGGGGCCGAGCAGGACGATCGTGTCGGACACAGCGTCGGCGAGAGCGTCCATGCCCTCGCCGGTCGAGGCGCTGGTGACCAGTACCTCGACGCCCGGCGCCACTGCGGTCACTTCAGCTACCGCTCGCGGTGTGTCCGCGCACGCGTCGGCCTTGGTCAGCACCACCAACGGGGTGGCGCCACTTTCCCAGGCCAGCGCCAGCATCCGCTCGATACGCACCGGCCGGACCGGGTCGGCGAGGGATACGGTAACGGCCACGGTATCGACGTTCGCGGCCAGGACCTGGCCGTGCGAGGTACGCGATGCGGTGGAACGGACCACGGCGGTCCGTCGCTCCAACACCTCGACGACGGACGCTGCTGTGGTTGTGGTTGCCGGTCGCACCGCCACCCAGTCGCCTGTGCAGGGCGAGAGCTGGTCTTCGACGGGAGGTGATTCTGCCCGGACCGTCCCGGCATCGGTGACGACATTGCACAGGCCACGCTCGGTCCGCAAGACCCGGCCGGGAACTAGTCCGTCGGCCCGGAAGTGGGCGAACGAGTGATCGTGTTCGTCGTCCCAGCCGTAATCGGTCAGGATCGAAGTGCCTTCAGGAGCGAAGGATTGAGGACATGGAGAAATCGGTTGGTGACACAAGGTGGAGACCCTTTCGAGAGGGTCACTCCGGACTGCGCACGCATCGAGAGAAAATCCCGCTAGCGGGAGGGGAGCAGGCGCAATCTCAGGAAGAGACCCGGGAGGTGAGGATGATTCGGGCACTGCGCACGGCAGTGGTCGCCACGACAGTCATCAACTCGCCTCCTTCGATCTCCATGGATGGCGCAATTTGCCATCTTCCGTGAGCGAGGGTAGCAACTCTGTGCGATCGGTGCACCGACCGGTGTTGCGGGTTCGCACCCTGCATTCCGGCGGGACCGGCAGGCTGAAGGAGGTGATCAGAGCAAGTACACAGACCACGGCGAGAACCGAGAACGCCCATCTGTGGCCGGAAGTAGGAGTCCTGAGGGCGTGGGGCGCAAGGGTAGACAAGCTACCGGCGTACACGTCTTGGCGGAAAGTGCCGGATAGTTCGCTGGTGACGATTGCCAGTGCGAGTGCCGTGCTCGATCGCGTTGTCCAACGGCTTCTCTACGTGTGACCGTTCCACCATATTGGTCCTGAGGTTCTTGCCTGTGTCGGCGTCGACACGGGCGCCAGGGCCTACCGGCGCGAGATAGCTGCCGACGGTGAGGCGGGTGAGGTGCATTCCCCGGCACTTGTCGCGACGGCATGCCGGTGGGGCAGAGTCGCGACGTGGTGGTGCGGCACCGGTGGTGGCGTTTCGACACGGACCTGGAGCGGCGGCTCAGGTGTCCGAGGCGGAGGGACGGACACGGTGTCGGCTGAGGATTGAGATGCGGTTGAAGGCGTTCATCGCGATGGCCACCGACACGATCGCCGAGAGTTGGTCGTCGGTGAGATGGGTGCGGGCGTCGGCGTAGTCGCGATCCTGGTGGTCGGGTGTCGGCAGGGTAGTTACCGTTCGGCGAGGGTCAGAGCGGCGCGCTCGAGGTCGGTGAACAGGTCGGTGTCCCGCCAGGCGGGGAGGACGGCGAGGCGCTGCGGTGTTTCCCCGTCGGCCGGGGCGTCGTGGGTGTGCACGTCGAGGCAGTAGGCGCAGCCGTTGACCTGGGAGACGCGGATGTTGACCAGTTCGACAAGCGTGCGATCGAGTCTCGCCTGGGCGACGGCGTCGCGGACGGCGACCTCTGCGCGGTAGGCGGGGCGGGTCTGCTTGTCGATCGAGACGCGAGCGAGTGTGGCTGTGGTCATTGCCGGGCCTCCGGCCAGTCGACGAGGTGATCGTAGGTGTGGTGTGTGCGTAGGTATTTCGCGACGTATGGGCACACCGGGACAATGCGTTCGCCGGCGGCGGCGACGTCGTCAAGTGCGAATTCCACGAGTCTGGCGGCGAGACCGAGGCCGCCGTAGGCGGGATCGACCTCGGTGTGGACGAACACTCGCCGGGTGTCGCTGCCGGTCCGGGTGCGGGTGCGGTACTGGGTGAAGCCGATGACGGTGTCGCCGTCGCGGAGTTCGTAGCGGTGCCGGTCCGGCGCATGAGCGACGGTGATGTTCGCAAGGCGCGGGTCGGGAGTCTCGGTGCTCATTGCGTGTCCTTCCTCGGGAGAACTATGCAGTTCACCCTAACAGAAGTAATTGACTAAGCAACTATATGACGTGGCCCGGTCGGGCCGTCCGAACCGCCGAACACGAGTTGCGGTGTGCCGACGACCGGTTCGTGGGGATGTAGTTGGTGTTGCAGGGATGTCAGGGCGTCGTCGTCGAGAGTTCCCCGGTAGATCTGGCAGGCCCAGTCGAAATTCGGTGTGGACCACGCAACCTGGTGTCCGTGCACTTTCACCCTCCATGGTGTGCTCGATCGAGGTCGTCGGATGAGCCAGCCTGTTCGCTGGTCTGTGCCCAGTGGTGCGGAGAACGCACCGGACTGTGGATCCGTCAGGTCGACCAGGCGCGGGGTGAAGTCCATCAGCACCTGCACGTGGATGGGTTCGGCGGTGATGTTCTCCCGGAACCGGTGCATCGATTCGTCCCAGCGTGTGGCCGGTGGGCCGCCGTGGCCGGCGCGGGCGCGGGATTCGTCGTCCGAGACGATCGGTCCGTCCCACGTGAACAGGGAGGGCTCGAGCGGTTCTCCCACTGTCAGGTCGGTGAAGGCGGCGCCGTCGATACCGTCACCCGAATGTTGCGCGAGCACCGTGCCGGTCTCGGCATCGACCACCAGGCGCACGGAGGGCTTGGGCATGCGGTTGCTTTCGCGTGCGGCCAGGTCCACGGACCAGCAGCGGCGGCCGAGAAATTCGAGGTCTGTCACCGGTCCGGTCGGTCGGGCGTGGTGGTCTCCGGCCCAGTGTTCGACGCGTGGGGTGATGACGAGGTATCGGCTACAACCTGGGGAATGGACCCGGCGCAGTTCGGTGCAGCGCGGGCGGTCCGGTTCGGCGGTGAAGTCCCAGGCGGTGTTGCCGTCGCTGACGAACAGCACGTGCCCGTCGAGCGATTCGATTCTCGATCGGCGTCCCCACCGATACAGACGAAGACCCTCGCGCCGGGCGGGGAGAAAGACCGGCTCTTCACCGTAGGTGCCGTAGTAGTAGTGCAACGGTTCCTCGGTGTTGCGGTACGGGAGAACGACGCCGTGGATCGGCCGGCGCGGACCGTCGGCCATGGTCACCAGCATCTGCACCCATTCGGTCATCGCATCCTCCGGCACAGAGGAGCGCGATCCCACAAGGGCCAGGGGACGGGCTCTTCGTGCAGCAGTGATGGTGGTCCGGGGAAATTCATCTGGACGTGTTCTGACATCGGTCGTTGCTCTCGAGTACTCCGTCCGGAGACGAAGAGATCGAGTGTACAGCCCATGTCGCGACGCAGCTCCGATGTGTCACCAGACTCGTTTCACATCGAACGGCGAGAAGTGCACGCGCGCTGCGGGGTCAGATCTCGACGGTGAATCCGAGATCGACGTCGCAGGCGGCTTGCCCGCCGCGAATCCCCCAGCTGTCGGTGGGGGTGTCGCGGACGACGACAGTGATGTGGTTCGCCGGGATCCCGAACGAGCCGACGCGGGTGACGATCTCGGTGTAGAGGCGGCGTTTGGCGTCGACGCTGCGGCCGGCGAAGCAGTCGACGGTCACCAGGGTGTACAGCTGCGGGTGCGTCAGGGTCGGTGGGACTGGGAAGCGGTGCGGGGCGTGGACCAGCAGCCGCACGTGCTTGTCGACGGGTGGGATCGCGAAGGCGGCGATCAGGGCGTCGTGGACGGCGTCGATGATGCCGGTCTCGACGTCCAGGGCGTGGTCGGTGCGGACCTCGATCAGGGTGCTGGGCATCGGACATTTCTACAGGTCGGCCGGGTCTGGAGGCAATATCGACCCGGCCACATCGAGTCGACATGCTGGTCATCGCGATCGAGATTCTTCTCGTGCTCTGCGTCCTTCTCACCGTGTGGTGTTTCACCATGGGACGATTCCGTTGTCGTCGAAGAATCCTCCGCGTGGTCCGTCATCGGGGAGGGTTGCGAGCTTGATCGCGGTGGCGGCGCCCTCTTCGGGCGTCCGTGTGGATTGATGTCCGGTGAAGTCGGTGGCGACGTAGCCCGGGCAGCACGCGTTCACGATGATGCCGGTGTCGGCAAGTTCTCGCGCGTACTGTGCTGTGATGCTGTTGAGCATCGTTTTCGAGGGAGCATAGGCGGCCATTTGTGGGCCTGTCTGCAGTGCGAGTGATCCCATGTTGCTTGAAATGTTCACGATCCGCGGTGTCGAGGATCGACGCAACAACGGGATGAATGTGTTGGTTACCCGTATGACACCGAATACGTTGGTATCCAGGACTGTGTGCAGAACGTCGAGATCGAGGGTGGTCGGATTCTGCGCGCCGGAACTGGTCCGGCCACCGATCCCGGCATTGTTGACAAGGACATCGAGTCGATCGAACTTCGCTGCGGCTGTGGAGACACTGTCAGCGTCTGTCACATCGAGCACCACCGCTACTGCATCGAGTCCACGTTCTCTCAGCTGTGCCGCCGCGGTGTTGCCTCGCTCCTCGTTGCGTGCACCGATCACGACCTTGAAGCCGAGCCGGCCTAGGCCCTCGGAGATGGCGAAACCGATTCCCTTGTTTGCGCCGGTGACCAGCGCAGTTTTCGTATCGTTCACGACAACGATGTTCGACGCCGGGGGAGCAGCTGTCCATTACCGTTTTCGGTGATCGTGATACCTACCGGGTATTAAGATGGTCGAGTGGAGGATCTCGAGACACGGCAGTTGCGCTACTTTCTTGCCGTCGCCGAGGCTCTTCACTTCGGGCGAGCCGCGGACAAGCTGCACATCGCTCAACCTCCGTTGTCGCGGGCGATCCGACAGCTCGAACATCAACTCGGAGTTCAGTTGTTCGTGCGTGACCGTCGCGGTGTCTCGCTCACCGAAGCCGGGTCCGTGCTCCGCCGGGAAGCGCGTATCGCTTTGGACGCGGTTGCCGCCGCCGCGCGACTGACCGCTCGGGCGTCAAGACCGCTTGTCCTGGCCACGAAAGCAGGGGCGTCCCACGATCTGCTGCAACGACTACTCGACTACCATCCCGAGCCGATCGAGGTTCTGCTGTGCGAGGTCGGCGAGCAAGCCGGCTTGCTGCGTGACGGCAGCGCGGACGTGGCGATCATGCATCGTCCTGTCGACGATCTGACCGGCTGTCGATACCGAGACCTCGTCACCGAGGACCAGGTTGCAGTACTCCCCGGCAGACACCCGCTCGCCTCGCGGACTGAACTGACTATGGCAGAGGTCAGCTCGGTGCCCGATCTACCGATGGCGCGGTGGCCGCGCTTGGACGGCAGCTACCCCGATGGACCGGGACCCGAAATTCACACGCAATCCGCTCTGGCGCAGTTGGTGTCGCTCGGCAGGACCGTGATTGTCATTCCGGCGTCGAGCAGGGCGTGGCAGTGGCCGGATCACGTTGCAGTACCCGTCGTCGACGCACCGCGCATCACAACGGTTCTGGCGTGGCGTTATCAGACGGAAACTGTTGCAGCACTCGAAAAAACGGCAACGAGCCTAGGTGAGATGTCGACCGAATTATTCCCTACAACGCGACCGGCCTAGGCTGCCGGCACGTGACTGAGGTAGCGCCTTTGGAAGCCTCGGCCGCCGCAGCCGCGGAACAGGCGCGGAACAGGCGCGGTCGTCTTGTAGGGAGACGCTTCATATCCGCTGTTCAGGCTCTGTGTAAATAATTTTTCAGGCTACCCGCGTGCCCGCCTCCTCCGATGACGATGAGGCCCCTTGGTTGTCGCTGGACCAACTGCGCGACGGGGTCGCTCTCGTCGAACTGCTGTCGACACTGCCCCCCGCCATTGACGCGCAGCTCAAACGGGACGCGGGAACGAACTCGTTCGAGTACCACATACTCGTCGTGCTTGCCGAGGCACCGGACCGCACCCTGATCCTCAGCGCCCTGGCTGCCCTCTCGCAGAGATCGCTCTCCCGCCTGTCTCACGCGATCACCACACTCGAGCGGCCGGGGTGGGTTGAACGGCGCAGCTGCACTGTCCGCGGCGGTCGGCGGGCGGAAGCGTGGCTCACCGATGCCGGGCTGGCGAAGCTCGAAGAGACCGTGCCCGGCCACGTCCGCGAGGTCCGCCGTCTCGTTGTCGACATCCTCACCCCCGTCAGTTCGCCGCGCTCGCCGATGCCGCGCGGACGATCAACGCGGCACTGTCAGCGACTTCGGGCGAGGGCCGGGAAACCAAGGACTGTTGATCGACGGAACGAACTGCGGCAAACCGGCCTCCTGAACTGTCGTCATCCATGGTGGGTGCATTTTGTGCGATCCGCAGAGCTGTCGATGTCGCTGCTTCCTTCTGGACGGCGGGGCGGGTGCGGGGGCGCTCGTTGTCGGCTTAACCGGCGCCGGCGTAGGAGCTGGTGTCGGAGTGCCTAGGTCTCGATTCGGTGGACCAGGTAGTAGATTCGGTGGACCAGGTAGTATTAGCCGGGGAATCACCCAGTGCGCTTGATGGTTTCCGGACACGAAGGTCCCGGTCGTACGTAGGGCGTAGCCGGCGGTGATTCCCAGAATGTTGCTGCCGCAACGTCGCCCGACAGCGCGGACACACCGATTCTCGAACTCTCCGATGCGCCGGCGGCGCCGGTATCGGATCTCGATGACGAGTGCCGCGTCGACCGCGGTGATCAGCGAAGCGGCGCGGCGGTGATCGCCGCGTGGAACTACGCCTATTACGTCCGGCGCGACGCGATTGCCGCCCGCGCCTTAGCCACCCCGAACAACTCCGTCGTCCCCGCCGAGCCATTGCAGCCGTTCATCGATGACATCCCGGTCAGTACCACTACTGCGGGCGCATCAAAGCCCTCTCGCAGGATGTCTATCTCGTCGATCTGGGTGATAGGACTCGGTTTTGGCACTCACAAACTACTCCTCGCAAATCGGGCACCGCTTATCTTTGCGAATCGGTGCAACAGGGCGGGCTGCTACCCGAGCAAACAAGCAGAGTAGTGCCAACGAACTGACGTGACACCGCTAGGCCCGGCCAATCGGACCGGCAGACCGCCGCGTCGAGCCCTGCCGGTGAGCATTTTCGTGCGGCGATGTGGTCTCGCCGGTCCGTCGCCTATCGATGTTGGTCGGGCCGTTTACCGACCGAGGACGAGGAAGTCGAGAGAGGTGATGATCCCGGGTTCGGGTTTGACCCGATGTCCACCAACATCCCGGTTCTGGCCTCGCCTAGGACGGTAGGGGCCATCGTGAGGAGGCGGCCACGACGGTTGCGGTCACACGACCAGCGTCAGCACTGTATGAGGGACAAGGTTCGGCCCGTCCCACGCGGGGTTACGCCGCCGGGGCTCCTCAGTTGAGTGTCAGCCGGCAGTATTCGTCGGTGTTGCCGGCTTCTTTGCATTCCTGCCAGTCCAACTGTCCTTGCACCCATGGCGACGGCGTTTTCGGTTTCGCGGCCGGGTCCGGCATGGTCGCACCGGAAGGGTAACGGCAGATGGTGCCGTCACATACGGGGATGTTCGCGGCGACCTCGTCTGCGAGGGTCTGCTCGAGTACCCACTGGCAGTGCTCGGACCATCCCGTCACGGTGCCGTCCGACCAGTACGTCTCGATCGGGCCGAAGCCTCCGGGGTGGGGTGTCGGTGGCGGCTGTGTCACGTTTCGCTGGGTGTGTGATGCTGCGGGTGGTGTCGTAGAAGCGGTGGGCTATCAGCGGCTGTCCAATGTGGTCGCAGGTCAAGGGGTGTCTGGCGGTGCCAGTGCTACGCCGACGGGAGTCATCAGGGTGTGCCTTCTCAGCCGAGTTCGCTATCATGTATTTGCGGACATAAATCATCGCAAATAAGGAGGTCGTGGTGATGAGCGAAGCAACGACAGAGAGCCGCTATCTGCGAGGCGACCTCGATTTCGAGGAGGCCTTGCGTGAAGTGACCGGCGTCGACCTCGGCCGTGACCAACTTGTGCAGATCCTGAAGGGCCTCCACACGGCGAATCCGGCCGGACCCGCACTGTCCGAACACGACGCACGCGTGCTCACCGAAGCCGGATTCACCGCGAGTCCCCCCGCTGCCACGGCTGCGCGAATCGACCGCGACGTCCGGATGGCCAACCTCGTCGCGACCTCGCTGTCCATTGCAGACGCTGCCCTCCGTCTCGGCGTCACGCCGGCCCGCATCAGGCAACGAATCGCCGACGGCACCCTGTGGGCATTCGACTCCGGCCGTAACCGCTTGTTGCCCCCGGCACAGTTCACCGACAGTGGGACAGTGCCTCACCTCGACAAAGTCATGCCACACGTCCCGAGGGACCTGCACCCGCTGACGGTGCAGACACTGCTCACACAGCCGCAGCCGTCATTGGTCGTCGAGGGTGGGCCGGTCTCGATCGTCGCGTGGCTGACCGGCAGCGCCGGCACACCCGAAGAGATCGAGCGCGTGGTCGACGTACTTGCTGCCATCGAGTGGGAATCGGCGTAGATGGGGGCAATGCTTCCGCCGCCGCCCTCTATCGCCCAGCTTCGTACCGCAGGTCTGCTACCGAAGGAAGTGCTCGAGTGGCAGCCGAGCGAGATCGTGTGGCGCGTGCACCGCACGACCGGCTCGCATGTTCTTCCGTGGAATGCGTTGCGTGAGTTCGGCCCGATCCTGCGGTTCGATCAGCATCCGCTCCCTTGCGGGGATCATCCTGGCTACGGAGTTTGGTATGGCGCTTCCAGCCCCCGAGGTGCATTGGCGGAGGCGTTTCAATCGGCGCGGGTGATCGATCGCCATCGCGGTGTCCCTTATCTGACCGGTGTGCGCTTCACCCGCATTGTGCGCTTGCTCGACGTGTCCGGTATCGGTGGAGGTGCGTGGGTCACGCGGGTGGGGGGCAACCATGCTCTCGATTCCGCGCCGCACCGTCTCTCTCAGCATTGGGCCCGTGCTATCCATCGCGCGCACACCGGTCTCGACGGCATCGTCTATCGCGGCCGGTTTGCCGGCAGTACGTCCGTTGCTGTCGTCGAGCGTGCTGCCGACGCGTTTCCGCAGCGTCCTGTCCTGTCGCTTCCCTTGTCGCATCCGGGTCTGGCTGATGCCGTTGATACCGCGGCGCACGAACTCGGCTATGTCGTTGTGTGATCCGGTTGTGGGGCATGGCCATCGCTCATACATGCTGAACGTGGGGACGCTGCCAATGTTCGGGGGGCGCTGTCGGGGTGTGTCGAACAGTGACGAGCAGAGCCGCTGGTCATTTCGAGCAGGACGGGTCTGGTAGCGAGTGCTGTGCCGGCAGGCTGAGCCGATCCGGAGTACCTGTGTGCTCCAGCGGTGTTGGGGCACACGAAAAGGTGGAACACGGTAAGGGGCAACGGGTCGGCCCGTGTGTCCTGCGACGTCGGCAGATCTGATGTCGGGTTTCGTGTCGGCTGCAGAGGGAGGCGGGCTGGTCTCGGTGTCCGAAGTCGAGCGGTACGTCGCCGATTTTCGCCTTCGTGTGGAACCGAGGAGGCGTGTCCTCGAGCGTCTCTGTTGAGTTCAGGACACAGTGGCTTCGAACGCGGTTTTCTACAGGAGGTCGGGTGGTGACGGGTCGTCGACGACGTGGCCACCGCGCGAGCCCCCTAGGTCTGTCTACTGGTAACGGGAGGGGTCGAGGTTGCGACCTACGGTTTGTGAACCTTCACCAGGCACCGGCCGCCGTTGCTTTGTCAGCTCTTGCGTGTGTAGTAGTTGCCGTCCTGTTCCGGGAGTCCGGTGTTGCCGCCGTGTTCGTCTGTGCGGCAACCGTCCTGATCGTTGTCAGCGCGATGCTCGGGACTATCCGGCTTCCTGCTGACGACCTTGTGCTTCGGTGCGAGGTGTGTCGGCAGCGTCTCCCCGGTGACGAGCATGGTGGATTGTGCTCGGCCGCCTGTGCGGCGGAATATCGCGACTGGCTGGACAGACAGGAGGAAGAAGACCACTGGTGGCGCGCCATCGCATAGCTGGTTGATTGTCGCCCGTGGCGGTGTGCGTCTGTTGTGTATTCGCTGGACGCGGTCTGTCGGCCCCCACATGGTCGGCACCTGACAATAGAGTCCGCAAGATCCGGTGGCAGGCATCGACATGAGAAGTAGTGGTTCGAGTGGTGATGTCTCCGGTTGGCGGTCGGTTCGTTTGGTGATCGTTTGCGTCAGGTTGCTGCTGCGCGTGATGGCCGGCTCGTCGCCAGGCGCGTGAGTCAGTTCCGTGCCCGCTCGAGCGTGGTCGCGCATTCGGAGGTGGCAGCCTGGGTGGACGATCGAGGCACCGGTGCCGCTTTTCGGGTTCGAAAGATCAGCTGTCTGCGTTGTCGATCGGTGGCAGTCTCCGCAAGCGCGTGCACGGTCGTCGTGCACGTATCTGCAGATCGGCTGATTGTGCCGATCACGAGGCGAAAGTGGGCTTCGGGACACCGTTCACCTTGTTGGGGAAATCAGGCGTGTGAGTGAACGTAGGCACGCACATGTCCTTTCGGCCATCAGAGGTACCCATGCCTGCCCGACATTCGAGGTCCCGCCGCGCGGCTGCGTTGATCGTCACCACCATTGTCGTCGGAGGTTGCACGCTGTCCACCCTTCCCTCGATAGCCCAGGCCGGAACGACCGACTGCGTATCGACGTTCAACCTGCTCATCCCCGGAACGTGGGAGACCGACGAGAACGCCGACCCCGCTGCGCCGGTGGGCATGCTCGCTCCTGTTGCGCACGCGCTGAAAAGTACTCATGGTGACGCGGTCGAGGTGCACACACTGCCCTACATGGCGCGTGCCTTCGACAACGGCCACACCTACGCGGACAGCAAGGCCGACGCGGTGTCGAGAGCCACGCAGGTGCTCGAGGATGTCGCACAGTCTTGTCCTCGTACGAAGTTCACGCTGACGGGTTATTCGCAGGGCGCCGACGCTGCGGGTGATCTCGCCTCGAATATCGGCAACGGCAGGGGACCGGTCGATGCAAGTCGTGTGCTTGCTGTCGGATTGCTGGCCGATCCGGGAGCCGGCACACCTGGAGCCGCGACTGTGGGACCGCGGACGTCCGGCCACGGCATCGCCGATCCACGACCTCGAGGAATGGGCGCACTGTCTGGTCGGGTGGCATCGATCTGCGATCCAGGTGATCTGTACTGCTCGATCGAGAAAGGGACGAACCCGCTGCTCGGTTCGCTCGGCTCGATCCTGAGCAAGACCCCAGCGCCGCCGGTGCCACCACGTCCGGCGGCAGCGCCCACCTAGCCGACGCACTGACCGCGGTCTTCTCCGATGCGGATCTGCCGGCCTTGCGCGCCGACGTCACGAGCCTCGGCCAACAACTCACCGCACCGAACATCGAGCTCGGGCAGGTCGCCGCGACTGCGCAGTCGATCGCGGCGACTCTTGCTCCGCTGGCCGACCTCCTTACCTCCGGGGCGGCGAACCCGGCAGCGACCGGTCGACTCGGCGCCGCACCGGCCGGTACCGCCGAACATCATGCCTACGACGTGCTCACCCGGGCCGGTGACTCCGACCTTGCAGGTGCCGTCGACGCTACGGTCGAGATCGCCGACACGGCACGCGTGCTCGCCGGGAACGAGTCATCATTCGTGCCGATGTCAGCTCCCGAGGTACGCGTTCTCACGGAGAATGTCGAGGTGCTGACTGGGCAGATCGGCCCGTTGATATCCGCCCCTACGGATGTGCTTGCGTCGGCGAGCAGCGTGTTGTCGGTCCTCAAACCGACGGTGGTGATCGATCAGGTTCTCAATGTCGCGACCGGCGTGAGTGCGCTGGATATGCCCGACATCTTGCACAACTTGACCGTGCTGCCGCAGAAGGTTGCCGCGCTCGACGCCCGCGGCGCCCACCAGGTGGCCGGGGAGTTGAACAATCAGTTCTCGCCGCTGGTGGAGATGGCGGCGGCCGTGGATTTGCGGTGGGTGGCGCAGGTGCTGGCTGTGATCCCGGATCCGTCGGGCGCGACGCAGATCGCGGCGTTGGTTGCGTCGATCCTGTCGAATGTCGACGTCATCAGGATGGCCACGATCGTCGGTCAGATCCAGGAGATTGCGTGGTCGGCGGTGGAAAAGATGCTTCCCCTCTCGGTGTCGCGCCAGATCCGTTGGGGGCCGCTGCGGCGATGACCGGTTTGCTGCCCGTCGGGTTGGACCTGGCATCGGTGGCGACCGACATGCTCTCGGGAACGTCGGCCAGGACGGCTCCCGAGCTGCTGGGCAGGACCGCACACGCTGCGTCGACGACGATCACGAACGAGGATGCGAACCTGGACTTGTGGCAGCTGTCGGATTCACTTGTTGAGCTCTCGCAGTCCCAGGGCGCCGATGATCTGGCCTCGTTGGTCAGCGAAGGACTCAGTGCGGCAAGCTTTTTAACCTCGAACGCTCACACCAACTACAACACTCTCGTGGTCGACAATGCCGGCCGCAGTGCCATCCGATGGCTGTCGGATTGGCTCAATCTCCAGATCGGACGTGCCGTATGAATCCCCGCGCCCACAACCCATCCACCCGTTGGATCTGGTGCGGTCGTTGTCGACACCGAGGGTATCTGACCCGCGGGGACGCGAAGGCGGTCCGCAAACGTCACCGAGGGGAAAAGGGCATGGCAGTGTTCACCTGCCCGCATCTCGAAGGGTTGTTCCACATCGGGCACCGCCCGGACGCCCTGAGTGGCGGGGAGATCGACCAGGATCATCGTCGCTCACAAGCCCTGCGAGCAATGGGGCTCTGACGGCGGGAGCTGATCCATCTCGGTTGCATGCAGCGGGTAGGCAGATCATCGTCACGTCGCCGAGAGAGGCAGAACGGCACCCAGTGCTGTACCTAGCTCAGTCGGCGGGACCGACTTGCACACGAGCCATGCTCGAGAGCATCAAGCGGCTCGTACATCAAGCACGCTACGTGGCCCAGCGCCGTTCTTCCACGTCGAACAGCTCCGGTACGTAGTCATCGAACTCAAGACCACCAAGTTCGACCCTCGCGATGTCGGTCAACTCGGCTTCTACGTCGCACTGGTCGAGGATCGGCTGCGCAGACCGCAGCACCAACCCGCCGTCGGGATGCTCCTCGTCGCGGACAAGAACGAATCCGTCGTCCGGTACGCCCTAGCCGGCACCACACACTTCGACCCTCTGTCACACCGCGTCGTGGACCCACCGGTGCCAGTGATCGTGCACATCGCCTCGGCCCTTGGCTCCACCGACGGGCGCCGCGCTAACGATCTGTCCCTTCGAGTCCGTGCGGAGGGTCTCGCTCTGGGCCTCCAGGTGTTGGGGGCGTTGTCGGCGTGGGCCAGGGTGAATTCTCTACACGAGTCAAGACGCCGACAGCCCGGAGCGCGTTATCAGGCGCGTCGAGCACTCCATTCGCTGGTGTGGTGGCGGTGTGAGGAGTCGGCGGACGGCTCAGTGTGCGTCAAATTCTTCTGCTGCGCTGCGGATCTCGATTTTGATCCGGTCGAGAAGGACCATCGCGCGGGCCGAGGCGAGGTGCCCGGATCGCGTCCAGTACGGCAGCGGTCTGCGGACTTCACCGCGTTGGCCGGCAGTGAGAGCGGACGTCGATTCGGCTCGCAGGCCAGATGCAGCTTCGTTGTCCACCCACTCCGTGGGCAGCCGAGAGTGTGGTCGTCGGGACGTTCTCGAAACCGGAAGGCTCGATCTGCTCGTCATCGTCGCGGCGGGCGCCGGCGGCGTGCTGATGTGCCCGCATGATGGCAGAATTGACGCTGATGTCCCGGACGATCTCGTCGGCTTCAGCGGCCATCATCTGCAACCCCGTCAGGGCCTGCGCCCATACCCCGTCGCGTTGTCAGCAGCGGAACAGCCCGTAGACCGTCCACCAGGATCCGTACCGGTCCGGGACGTCCGGTCAGGGCCGACATGGATGCGCCCCCGGAATCCGCCGATGAGCGACTTTTTCGTCTGCTTCGGTGGGCGGCCGGTTTTCTTCGTGCATGAGGCAGTAGCGACGCCGGACGCGTTCACTGCGTGTCGGTCGGGTCTGCTCGCCCCGTACCGCTACGTTGGGCGCGAGGTCTCCGAGTTGTTATAGTTTTGCTCGGCCGCTGAACCCGTATACTGGAGACCTCACTCATTCACCTACTGCGACACTCTTTCTGGTGGAACGCGGTTCAAGATCACTTTGAAACACGGTCTAGTGGCCAGATTTCGAGGAGCGCCGACATGGATGTGATCGGTCAGATATGACAAAGGAGCCTCACGTGCGAGCCTGTCCATACGGTCGTGTCTGGGCTGCTCACGCGGTCTCGGTCTGAAGGGCGGGGCCGAGGAGGAGTCCGCCGTCGATGACGTACTCCGACCCCGTGATGAACGATGCGTCCGAGGACGTGAGGAACAGGAGAAGCCGGGTGACGTCGATCGGCTCTCCGAGTCGGGGGATGGCGAACGGCTCGGGTGAGTAGAAGTCGGCGATCGCTGTGGTGGCGCCGACTGCTGGTTGCTGGATGAAAGGAGTCGCGATCACGCCGGGATGGATGGTGTTCACGCGGATATGGTCCCGGCCGAGCTCGAGCGCTGCCGTTCGGGTGAGGCCTCGCACGGCCCACTTGCTGGCGACGTACGGCGCGTAGTGCGCCGTACCGCCCAAGCCCATGGTCGAGGCGATGTTGACGATGGCGCCCCCTGTTGCGCGGCGCAGAGCGGGGGCGGCGACCTTGACGCCGAGGAAGGTTCCTGTGAGGTTGATGTCGAGGATGCGAGACCACGTGGCATGGTCCGTGTGCTCGATCGGGGCCGGTGGGTTCTGGACGCCCGCGTTGTTGACGAGCACGTTCAGGGCGCCGAAGGTGCTCTCGGCGGCCGACACGGCGGCGGACCACGAATTCTCGTCGGTCACGTCGAGGCGGGTGAAGTGAGCGCGGGTCCCGAGTTCGTCAGCGAGAGCAGCACCGCGGTCGGCGTCGATGCCGCCGATCACGAGGTTGGCTCCCTCGGCGTGATAGGCGCGTACGTGGCTTGATCCCTGACCACCGGTTCCGCCGGTGACGAGCACGGTTTGGTTGGCGAAGCGATTCATCGGATGTTCCTTCGGTGGGTGGGTGGGTGGGTGACTGGCCGGGCTGTTCGGAGATGGGTCGCGGCCGGTGGTGAGTCGATCGACTCACCACTTCCTGACGCTAGGCCGGTAACAAAGGTGAGTCAAGCCACTCACCTCGTATGCTCGGCTCATGAGCAGGACTCCGACGACGTATCACCAGCGCATCGCCCAGGAAAAACGCGCGCTGATCCTGACGGCCGCGACCGCACTGTTCCTCGAGTTGGGCTACGACCGGACGTCACTGGCGCGGATCGCAGAACGCTCGGGCGTTTCGCGGGCCACCTTGTTCAAGCAGTTCCCGAGCAAAGCTGCCCTGTTCGAAGCCATCGTCACCGAGTCCTGGTCGACCGCTGACGAGGAGGATCCTCCGCAAGTAGGCAACATCGTCGACGGGCTCAGCGTCATCGGGCGCCGCTACGCCGAGCTGTTGTGCCGGCCCCAGATGACCGACCTGTTCCGGATCGTCATCGCCGAGCTGCCGCGATTCCCGGAACTCGCCGATGCGCAGTTCTCGCAAGGGAAGATGCCCTACTTCGAGTCCGTACGCCGCTACCTCCTGGCTGAGCACGAAGCGGGGACCGTGCGGGTCGAGGACGTGGACCTCGCGGCCACCCAGTTCCTGGGCATGATCTCCAACTACGTCTTCTGGCCGACCCTCCTGGTGCCGGGTTGGAAGGTGAGTGCCGAACGCGTCGCTCAGGTAGTCGACGAGGCAGTCCGCACCATCGCCGCCCGGTACGCCGTCACTGGACCAGGGGAGTCCGCCAACGACTGAGTGGCGCCGCTATCAAGCAGCTGATGTTGTCCTCGAAATCCTGTCGCGTTGTTGCGAACCGGTCGGTATCTGCAAGGCCGGCAACGCCGGGCTCAGTGCCTTTGCGACCAACTTGCCCCACTGCTGCTGCCGATTGACGAATCCATAAGACAACCCGCGTCTTTCGCGCCACCGGAGGTCGCTGTTCGCGTAGGCGGCCCGACATCTCCTCACAGGCTGACGCTCACCAGCGCGGTTGATCGAGTTGGCGCGAGCATGGCTGGCTCGACGCGCTCGATGCCGATTTGACCAGCGCGAACATGCCCCTCTACGACGTGCGGCGCATCCTGCGGGCCCGCAAGACCGACCTGACGATTCTGGGCAGCGCCGTACATTCGGTCCGGATCCGTTGCCGAGGATCGTGCGGTGCGATGGAAGGCCTGCTGCGTCGGCTCGTGGACGAGGGTGTTCGCAAGGGGCTGATCGAGGCAAAGTCCGGCGTGGACGGCATTCTCTGCGTCTATCAATACCGCCGCGGCCCGGTGTTCCCGACGATCGAGCGCTTCTTCGTGGTCGCCCCCGCGCTCGCGTACGAGAAGGAGCACGAGTGTTTCGGTCGGTGATGGGCTGACGCTCGCTGCGGCGGCAGACGCGCTGTGGTGGGCTGACGCTGACCTCGGATGGCCGGCCGGCGCACGGTGAGAACGACGAGCTCGGCCCCCTTGGTGGTGGGCCGAGCTCGTACACCTATCCGGGCAGAAGGACAGTAGTAGTGGCCAAGGCATCGACGGATGCGGTCACGGTGTCTGCCGCTCCAGCGCTGTGACGACGATCTTGGCTTGTGAAATCCATTCGGCGACTCTCTTCCCTGATACCTGAAGGGGTAGTTGCGCCAGGCGCAGGGTCAGGGTGCAATTGCCCTCCGAATCGCGTACTGGTAGTACGAGAGAGCCGACGTCGTAGAGGTTGTCGGGGTCGAGTTGCCGCACACGGTAATCGACGCCGGATTCGAGGATCGAGGCCCTGATATCCCGTTCTTGCGCGGGGGTCGGCAATCCCGATTCGTAACGCCGCGTGGCCTCACGCATCGCCTCGTAGGCGGTTCGTCCTTCCTGCGGAAGTAGCGACAACACGTAACCGTGAGCTCGTACGAAATCGAGCCGTTGCCGATAGATCTCTCTCGTACGGTCATCGATGCCGATGGCCTTCGACAGCCACCGTTCCTGATCGTCCTCGGAAAGATCGAAAACGATACTGTCGCCGATCGGCGGAGCGATCGGTAGCCGGCGTGCGAGTCCGTGCTCTCGTTCGACACCAGCACCGGTGACCGATAGGACCGCGGCCATCTCCTCTGAGCTGATCGCCGTGTAGAGAGTGACTTCGCATCCGATGGCGTGGGCGAGGGCTTCGGCCTCGGGGCGCAGGGTTTCCGCCTCGTGGATCGAGTCGGTGATCTCGTGTTGGAGACGTGCCATCAATGATGTGCTGACGAAGCTGCCGTAGTCACCTTGGAAGTAGATCAGGGGCGCAGCAGGGTTGGTGACAGCCATGTCGTTCACGCCACCGAGGACGATCCAATGGTCTCCGGCGTCAACAAGGTTCGTGATTCGCGCATCGATCCAGGCGATCGATCGTTCGAGAATCGGATCCCCGGACGGTGATGTGAACCAGTCGATACCGTCGAACTTGTTCTCCCAGCGTTGCGCGATCGCGGTGACCAGATCCTCCTGTTCGTTCCCGACGACATTGATGCACAGCGAGTCGCACTGGCGAAGCTTGTCGAATGTCCGGGACGTCTTCATCGGCATGAAGGACACGAGGGGAGGATCGAGAGAGACCGAACTGAATGTTCCGACGACGAGGGCGAGCAGTTCGCCGTCGGACGCGCGGCCGGTGACGACTGCAACGCCGGTGGGGTAGTGGCCCATCACTTCGCGGAACAGTGCCTGGTCGATGGTGGTGTCGGTGGGCATACGAGCACTCCTTGGTGGAGAAGGATGATCGACCCGTAGGCCTCAGCTTTTGCGGTGATGTGCCTGGAGCGTGCGTCCGAGAGCCTCCGGACGGAGGAAGAGGATGCACAGCGCACCTCCGGCGAGCAGGACGACACCGGTGATCGTGAACGCTTGGTGGACGCCGGCAGCCATGTTGTTCGCCATCTCAGGGGTGAGAGCGGTTCCCGACGGCGGTGACACGTACCCCGCTCGGGTCATCAGCCATCCGACGAGGGTGGGGGAGATGATTGCGCCCACCGAGGCGACCCCGCCCAGGGTCGCCATCATGATGGGGCGCTGCCGTGCGCCCACTGCGAACGCCAGTGCGGATGCAGTCATGGGGTATGCGAGGCTGCAGCCTGCAGCGACGCAGAGTAGGGCTACAGCCGCGACTCCCGACACTGTCTGAACGAGGATGAAACACACGCCGGCGAGCAGTGCAGCGACGCCGAAGGGGATCGCGATGGAGCGATGCGCGTTGTATCCCTTCTGCATCAGTCGGTGGCCGAGGAATCCGAGGAACAGCAGGACGAGCGCGCCCAGGATCCACGGGATGGTAGTCACTGTTCCGACTCGAGGTAGGGAGAGTCCGACGACGGTTCCCAGGTACTGGGGGAGCCAGGTGGTCACAAATCCTTGGACCCAGAAGTTGGAGCCGCCGCCGATGACTGCGGCGAGGAAAGTCAGGCTGGCGAAAGCGCGCCACAGGGCGATGGGTGGTTGCTTGTCGACATCGTCCGTGTCGATTTCGTCGGTGGATTCGATGTCATTGTCACGACCGGGGATGACAGGGCTCTGTGCATCCTTGCCGGTGGAGCCGGACTTTCCGTGGCCGGCATACGGTCCGTCGCTGGCGAGGAGCAACCAGGCGATGACCCAGATGAAGCCGACGATGCCGAGAACCCCGAAGGCCCAGCGCCATCCCCATGCGCCGATGACCCAAGCCAAGGCAGGAGCGGCGAGCACGGGGCCGAGGGTGGAACCGGCAGCTACGAGATTGGACGGCAGGGCGCGGCGGCGGGGCTCGAACCAGGAATGCGCGGACGTCAGCGACATCGCAGTTGCGGGGCCTTCGGCACCGCCCAATACGATCCGGGTGACCAGGAGGATGGCGGCGCCGCCACCGAGAAGCATCGGGAACTGCATCACTGCCCACACGACGCCCATCGTCAGGATGATCCATCGTACGGAGAACCTGGCGGCGAGAAAGCCTGTGACCACGGAGACCACGGCGTACAAGAAGAAGAAGGCGCTGCCGATGAAACCGAACTCCACGGCAGAGATTCCGAGGTCGGGAATTGCTTCGGATGCAACGAGACCGAGCACAGCCTTGTCGGCGAACGCCACGATCTGGAACAGGGCGAGCAGCGCTACGATCAGCCAGGCCTTGCGGTTCATTCTGCCGAAGTGGATCGTCTTCGATGCCTTCGGGTCCGAAGGATCGACGATCTTGTCCGGCGCCACAGTCGAAGCCATGAGCGGCCGCCTTTCTTGTGGGCTGGGAACGGAGTTGGAGTGTGCAGTGAGGCTTCTGGGTGATCAGAGGCCCAGCGGTGTGGAAAACCTATGTCGCCTTCTGTTACTCGGGTAGGAGGGAAACCTTTACTGTCGGTGATCGTCTTTCCTGGGCAGAATGAGGAGGTCAGCGAATGCAGGAGGAGTATGTGAACGCGCCCGTGGTTGACCTGTCCATTGCAGATCAGGTGAGGTCGGTTCGGACCTGTTCGACCACAGCGACGGAACTCGTGTCCCACGCCAGAGCAGCGATCGACGCGCAGGAATCCGTGCTGAAAGCATGGGTGCACCTGTCGGCCACGATCGTGGACGAGGCTGCGAAGGTCGATGCAGACTGTCGTGATCTCCCGCTGCGGGGAATTTCTCTGGCTGTGAAGGACCTCATCGATGTCGCCGGAATGCCTACGCGTGCGGGTTCACTGGTGACGCCTTCCGCTGCCGCTGTCACGGACGCGCCCTGTGTGGCCCGATTGCGTTCGCTCGGCGCTGTTGTCCAAGGAAAGACGGTGACAACGGAGTTCGGCTACTTCCGTCCGGGTCCCACCCGTAATCCTCATGCACCCGGTCATACGCCCGGGGGGTCATCGAGTGGATCCGCGGCGGCGGTAGGAGCCGGCACGGTGCCATTGGCGCTCGGTACTCAGACGGCAGGTTCCTTGACTCGGCCGTCCTCTTATTGTGGAACGGCGGGAATGGTTCTGGCTCACGGCAGTACCGATACGTCGGGAATCGTGGGATTGAGTCGGTCTCTTGATTCCGTCGGTTTTCTCACGCGGACCGTCGCCGATCTGCGCTATGTCTATGACGCTTTCACCGGATCGAACGAGGAGGCTCGGGAGGGTCTTCCGGATCGTGCATTCATATGGGGTGGAAGTTGTCTCGGTCCTCTCGATACCTCGATGATTGCCCTGTTGGATCGTCTTCCGGCTGCTTTGGACCGTGTGGATCTGTGCTCGGGCCCGCTCGATTGGGACGATCACGTGCAGACGCTCGCGGAGGACCACGCCACGGTTATGGCTTACGAGGCTGCGCGTACACGCGCCCGGGAGTTCGAGCAGGAACAGGACAATCTGAGTCCACAGATCAAAGACCTGCTGCAGCAGGGGCACGCGATCTCCGAGACCGTGTACGCGGCGGCTCTGATCCGGCGAGATCGGTCGCGGGAGTTGTTGAGCGAGATCCTCGACGGATCGTCTGTGATCATCGGCCCGGCTGCGACGGGAGCTGCACCGAAGGGACTGTCGGTGACCGGCTCACCGGTCCTGAGTCGTCCGTGGCAGCTATTGGGCTTACCTGTGGTGGTTGTGCCAGGTGCGCGCACTGCTGCAGGACTTCCGCTGGGCGTGCAGATCATCGGCTTGCCGGGCAGGGAGGGTTATCTGTTCCGGGTGGGCGAGATGCTCGAAGAAATCCTTCGTGAAGGCCCTCCGGTGCACGAGTGATCCACTGATGACGTCAGGAGTGTCTGTGACGCTGAAACCGCGACCGGTGACCCCTCATCGTATGTTCCTTACGTGCTACGAGGACACCTTCAACTACGGGTGGCATCATGTCGACTTGTTCGTCCACGACGAATATGGGCGCGAGGTCAACTGGGTGCACTGGACCGTCGAAGCCGACGGACCGGAGGCCGCAGATGCATCGGTCCGTCGTGAGGAACCATCACTGCGGCGCACGACTGCTTGGGAACCCAAGGTCAGCGCGGTGGGTGGGCAGTACTGGACTGCCGAAGCACGATGGGACAATCCTGCCGCGGAGCCTGCGTGATGCGGCGTTCTGTGGAGGAAGACGACACGGGGTGCGCAGTGATGATTCACGTGGCTCCGGTGACGGGGGCGGATCGCTGATATGACCGAGTATGTGACAGCGAAGGTTGTGCTCGTGCCGACGGCGACGGTGTACGTCGTCGACGATGATCCTGCATTGTGTGATTCTGTCGATTGGATTCTCGAGAGTATCGGGATTCGGCCGGTGATCTGCCACAGTGCGGACGCGTTCCTCGAGGTGTACGACGGTACACATCCGGCCTGCATCGTCCTCGACGTGCGGATGCCGGGAATGAGTGGCACGCGTCTGCAGGAGAGGATCAACGAGTTCGCTCCCCATGTCGTGATCATCTTCGTGTCTGCGCACGGTGACATCAGAATGTCTGTCTCGACCCTGCAGAAGGGCGCGATGGATTTTCTCGAGAAACCGTACGACCCGCAGCGACTGCTCGACGCGGTTCAATCCGGTGCGGACCGGGCTGGGACGCGTTTTGCGGAGCACGCCTCACGCGTGGCGCTGCGCGAGAAAATCCAGGGTTTGACGCCGAGAGAACGGCAGATTCTGGCTTTGGTGGTCGAAGGTCTGCCGAGTCAGAACATCGCTCGCAAGCTCGGGATGAGCGTGAAGACTGTGGACGTTCATCGGGCTCGGATCAAGAGCAAGACCGAGTCCGACAGTATCGGGACCTTCGTTCGGGACCTGCTTCGATACGACGTCGAGGTCCCGAACGAGGTCTGATCACGGACGGTCAGTAGTAGTCGAGGACGAGGCGGGGCCCTTTTGTGCGCGATACGCACGTGGCCAGCATCTCCCCGGATTCCTTCTCTGCTCGGGTGAGGACATTGTCGCGGTGTTCGGGTGAGCCTTCGAGGACCTGCATGATGCAGGTGCCGCAGATTCCTTCCTGACAGGAGGTGTCGACGTCGCAACCGTTGTCCTGCAGGATCTCGACGATGCTCTTGTCGGCTGGAATCTGGTAGGTCGTTCCGTCCAGTTCGACCTCGAACGCGGTGTTCTCTGATGCGTCGGGTTGTTCCGAGGCGTGGAAGTTCTCGAGGTGGATGGCATCGAGTGAGATGTGTTCGCGGGCGATGGAGACGACCGTGTCCATGAAGCCGGCCGGTCCGCACGTGTAGATGTGGGTGTGCGGGGGCAATTCCGCGAATGCGTCCTTCAGTACCTGCTGCTGGTGGTCGCGGGACACTCCGAGGTGCTGGTGCAGTCGGTCCGGGCAGCGGTCGTTGAGCAGGGGCAGGAATGCGGCTTCGGCTTCGGTGCGGGCGAAGTAGTGGAGTTCGAAGCTGATGTCGTGGACGTCCATATAACGGGCCATGCTCAGCATCGGCGTGATGCCGATACCGGCGGCGACCAGGACGTGGTGCTGTGCATCGGGGGCGATGGTGAGCAGGTTCCGGGGCGTGCTGATGCGGAGGGTGTCACCGATGGCGAGCTCGTGCAGTGCGGCGGATCCGCCGCGTGAGTTCGCCTCTTTCTTGACGGCGAAGGCGAACGAGTCCGGTGCGTCGGGGGTGCTGCACAGGGAGTATTGGCGGGTGATCGCCGTCGGGCCCTCGACGTCGATGTGTGCGCCCGGCAGGTACGGACCTAGTGGCGATCCGTCGGCCTTCACGAGCGTGATGGACTTGACGGTCGGTGTTTCCTGGGTGATGTCGGAGACGATGACGTCGATGAGTGTCATGTCCGTTTCTCCTCGTGTAGCGGCAACAGAATGCGAGCCGATAGTGGTGGCACGTCAACGCAAATACAGGCCGCCGTTGATGTCCCAGCAGGCGCCGGTGACGAAGGAAGCATTGTCGGAGGTCAACAGTGCGACGGTGTCGGCGATGAACGATGCGTTGCCGAGTCGCCCGACCGGGATACGCGCGATGATGCTGTCGAGTTTGTCGGCCGGCACCGTTTTGCGGACGACGGGCAGATCATGGGGGCCGGGGGAGATGGCGTTGACCGTGACGCCCTGTGCGGCGAGTTCCCGGGCGAAGATCTTGGTCGTGGTGAGAATGGCGCCTTTGGACGCGGCATAGTGCCCACCGGTGGCGGTACCGCCGTTCTGGCCCGCCAGCGAAGCCATGTTGACGATCCGCCCGAATCCCTTGTCGGCCATTGCTGCTCCGAATACCTGGCAGCCGAAGAAGACACTGTTGACGTTCGTGGTGAGCACGTCCGTGAACTCGTCTTCGCCGAGTGTCATCAGATCGGCCGCGCGGGTGACGGCGGCGTTGTTGACCATGATGGTGGGGGTCCCCCACAGGTCTTCGCAGACCGCGAGGCCCTCCTCGAATGCGGCTTTCCGGCTGACATCGAGCTTGATGCCGCGGGCGGTGGACCCATCGGCGGACAGTTCCGCGGCAAGAGTGTCGACCGCGGCGGTGTCCAGGTCGGCGAGGAGCACCCGGCGGCCGTCGGCGTGCAGCTTGCGGGCGATGGAGGCGCCCATGCCGCCGGCGGCACCGGAGATGACGGCGATGCCCGAAGCAGGGTGAGGATTCATGGCGGCCTCTCAGAGCAGGTAGCCGGAGGCGCTGACCGCGTCCTCACTGTCGATCAGACGGATGATCTTGAGCGAGATCTTGTCGCCGCCTTCGTCGTCGAAGACGATCGTGTGAGTCAGATCTGCTCCGAGTGTGAGGAATTCGTTGCGTTTGAAGGCGTTGACGATCTGCGCCGACCGGATGGTGACCGAGGTGTCGGTGATCTCGTGCGCGGTGAATCGGGAGATCACGCGGACGGTGCGTGCTGCGGCGACGGCGGATGGGGAATAGCCCTGGAGCATGCGTTCGACGCGCAGGCGGCGCATCCGTGCGTCGTCGTAGACCATGTTGAGTGAGGACGTGAAGTCGGTGGTGTCCGGGTCGATCGGGATCACGTAGATGCCGTCGTGGGTGTACATCTGTTCCCAGGACTTGTAGTCCTTCGCGTCGAGGGCTTCGGCTTCCTTCCACACGAGTTCGATGGCGCGCAGGACGCGGGGATCGGTCAGAGTCAGGTCAGTCATCGCTCATCAGCTTCTTCCACATTGCGTAGGCCTCGCGCATGCCGGTTTCATCGGTGACATGGGAGGTGGGCCAGCCTTGTTCGGTGAGGTATTCGCGCCCCTCGCCGCGGTTGACGAGGATGGGCATGTCGGGATTGCCGCCGGCACCGATTTGGACCCGTGTCCAGCCTTCGGCGTCGTCGGGGCTTCCGAAGCCGAATGGTCCCTGGAAGTGCTCGTGGATGCGCAGACGTTCGCGGTTGACGGATTCGGGGCCGCCGTCCATGCCGATGGCCATGTGCCAGATCTCGGTTTCGTCGACGGAGATGGGGATCAGCACCCGAAAGAACGACGAGGACATCGCGACGTTGGGGAAGGTGTTGAGGTTGAAGCCGCAACCGTGCATCGAGCGCATGTAGCGGCGGATCCGCTCGGGGGCTTCGCCGGCTGCGGTGAGTTCGTCGACGAGGTGCTGGAAGCGAGGCTGGATCTCTTCGCTGCCGTCGTCGATGTCGAGATCGACGTGGGCGGCGGCCATGATGGCGACGCTGTGGCCGTTGCCCAGCGAATGTGTTTCGGCGGCAGGGTCGTCCATGAACGACATCATGTCGGCGGTTTCGGCGTCGACGGATGCCATCCATGACTTGTGCACCATGGGGAAGTGATAGCCGTCCGTGGTGTTCTCGAGCTGAATCTTCCAGTTTCCCTTGAACCGGAACTTGTGGACTCCGAGAACTTTGGTCGGTAGTCCGTTGCTCTGCTTGAAGAAGCGTTCCATCCAGATCTTGGCGTCACCGAGGAAGTCTTCGAGGGGTTCGGCGTCCTGGTTGAAGGTCGCCCAGATCATGCCCAGGTAGCTTTCGGTGCGCAGGGTCTGGAGGGGGAAGTCCTTCTTGTCGATCACTCCTTCGTAGCCGTCCGGGTAGGGGATACCGCGGAGGCGGCCGTCGAGAGCGTAGGACCAGTTGTGGTAGGGGCAGGTGAAGCCGTTTGCTTTGCCGCTGCGCTGGTCGCACACGGTGGCGCCGCGGTGGCGGCAGCGGTTGAGCAGGGTGTTGAAGTTACCCTTGCGGTCGCGGGTCACGATCACCGGCTGATCGCCGACCTGGGTGGTTTTGAACGAGCCGGGTTCGGGGATTTCGCTTTCGTGCGCGACCCATACCCAGGTTCGGTAGAAGATCTTCTCCATCTCGACGCGGAAGATGTCCGGGTCCGTGTAGAGCCGGCCGGCGACACGATCGGTGCCGACGAGGTCCCCGTAGTTGGGGTGGATCGAGTGTTCGATCGTCGTCATGTGGTTGTTTCCTTCGAACTTGTCGCGTGCGGGTGCCTGCCTCGGTGCAGGTGGCTTATCGCCTCGACGGGCAGGGGCGCCGCGAACATGCGTTGGGTGCGGAATCGAAGCATGCGGGCCGTGGTGGCGTCCGGTGCAGAGGTGATCTCGAAGTCGATATCCAGTCGGGCGCACAGCAGTTCGGCAGTGTTGTCCGTGTACAGCGACAATTGGTGCATGGTCCATCGGCCGTGAGCGCTGCCGCGGTCGACCCGGATCTGTTCGCTGCCGAGCAGGTGAGTGTTGCGGACGAAGTGCTCTGCGGGCGGAAGATACTGCGAGACCAGTGCGACGACGTCGCTTCGCCCGCGGGCGATACCGAACTTGTCTGCGTATTCCGGTCCGATGCCTTCCCAGGTCGCCTCGGGTGTGAACAGTGTGCCGATCTGCTCGGGATCGTCCAGGGAGCCGGGGACGTCGCACAGGTCCATGTAGCGCATCAGGCAGGAGCGGGCGGCGTCCTTGGCTTCGAGGGCTGCCAGGCGGTTCGACAGGGCGGTCACCGTCTACAGTTCCACATCGTCGCGGATGGTCAGCTCTCGACCCATGCGGGCTTCGATCTTGAAGTACCTCCACAGCGCGTACTCACCGATCATGGTGGTGCGCAGCAGGTTGCACGCGTTCTTGACCGTTTCCTGGTCTTTCACGTCGGCGAGGACGTAGCAGGTCCACGGCCACCCGTCGGAGGGGCCGACCATGTGGGCGTCGTCGTCGAAGGTGCCGATGATGTCGACGCCGTTCATGCGCTTGAGATCGGAGAGCATGGTGGAGATGCCGATCCACACGGGGCCGATCTCGGCCTTGGGGAGATCGAAGAAGTTCTGGTTGTTGCCGATGCAGAACAAGGTGCGCAACGGTTCGGGCACGACAGATGTCCTTTCAGTCGAGTGAGCCTTCTGGGCACGCGGGATCGAAGAAGTGATCAGGGGAAGCTGGGGATCCCGGCGTCGAGACCGAGGAGGATCGAACCGGCGGCTTCGAAGGTGTTGGTCTGCAGCATGGCGTGCTGAGCCGGAACGAGTGCATCCTGCAGATATCGCTGGAGTGGATGGCTGTCGTAGATCGCGCCGGTGCCGGCGAGGTCGAACGCCGAGAGGACTACGGTGCGGCCCACATGTGCAGCATGCGTTGCCGCTAAGCGGAGCATCGCCTTGTGTTCGTCGGAGATCGGATCTCCCGACAGCGCCAGGCTCCACACTTCGTCGGTGACTTCGTAGAAGAAGGCGTGTGCGGATCGTAGGTCGGCTTCGGCTTTGGCCAAGCCGGTCTTGTAGGCGGGACGGTTGCCTTTGGCGGCACCGCCGGTGATGCTCGAGCGGGCGGCACCGACTTCGTGGACGTAGTCGAGGGCGCCGCGTGCGGCGCCGAGTGTGACCACTGCCAGGACCTGGGCGGCGTAGGGGAGCATCGGGTAGCGGGTGATCGGTTCGTCGACCTGGGGTGGGCCGCCGCGGACGAAGGTCATCTCCTCGGGGACGAAGAGCCGGTCGGCTCGGATCGCGTGGGAGCCGGTGGCGGACATGCCGGCCACCTCCCAGTTCTCCACAATCTCCACATCAGCGGGGTCGACGAGGGCGGTGAGCGGCATGCCGTTGGTGTCGGGGCCGCCGGCGAGGCCGATCCCGAGGATGTCGGCGCCGCGGCAACCGCTCGCGAACTGCCACAGTCCGCTGCACAGATATCCGCCTTCGACCTTCTCGGCTTCTTGCATAGGGAACAGGCCGCCGGCGTAGGCGATGTCCGGGCCGGCGGCGTAGATCTTGGCTTGCGTCTGCACCGGGAGGGCTGAGAAGTACACCAGTGACGATCCGAAACTTGCGACCCAGCCGGTGGCCGGGTCGACCGCGGAGATTCGTTCGACGAGCCTCATGAATGAGGACGGGGCCATCGGTTCTCCGCCGAATTGTGTCGGTGTGGAAGCTCGGTACAGTCCGGCTCGTTTGAGCAGTGCGATGTAGTCGGGTGGTACGAAGCGTTGCTGGTTGAACTCGTCGCGCCGGTCGCGGAGCACTTCGAGCGCATCCTCGAACGCGCGGTCCCGCGCCGGACCTGCCGGTGCTGCCTCGATCCGTTCGGTGGTGCTGGGGATGGTCATGCCGTCTCCGTTTCTGTACGTGTTCGCGCTGATGAACACGCTATGGACGAGTCGGTTACGGCGGTATCGGGGTTTTCTCCTGAGGCCATAAAGTAATCCCCAATGGCGTTTGTGCGGTCGTGCGTTGGACGATGGGCCGTCTGCTCTCCGGAGGTGTTGATCGATGTTCCCGACCCGACGGGACTTTCAGGCGATGGCCGAGCGAATGCAGACGGGAATCCTGATCCACGAAGCTGCGTCGAAGAACATTCTGTGGGCCAACCCTGCAGCGTGCCGGATGTTCGGTTTCACGCTCGAGGAGTTGCGGCCACTCAAGGCGCATCACATGAGCAGCCAGGAACGTCAATACCGGCGGGCGCTGGGTGTGGCGTGGTTGCAGTCCGCGGTCGTGCACGGCTCGAGTCGTCGACAGTGGAAGTACCGAACGAAGGACGGGGTCGACTTCCTCACCGACGCCAACGCGTCGTTGGTGCAGTTTCAGGACGGGCCGGTGGTGATGGTCGAGTTCCGCAACATCTCGGAGGAAGCCGAGATCCAGCAGGAACTCAGCTGGGTGTCCCAATCGCTGCAGCGCATCATGACGCATACCTCTGCCGGCATCCTGGTGCTCGACGACGGCAACCGGATCGATGACATCTCTCCGTTGGCGGCGCGACTGTTCGGGTCGACCACCGATCAGCTGGTGGGGGTCCATCTCGAAGATTTGGGCTTGTGTGATCCGCCGCTGGATTCCGAGCAGGTGGTGGCCAAGTTGGCGTCCGGAACCGGTTCGGTCAAGGTGAGCATGAAGGTCGAGAAGGCGGATAGGAACGTAACGTGGCTGGCCGGTGAGCTGGAAGATGTTCTGCACGACGGGATGGTGTCGCGGGTGGTCGTCATCAGGGATGTGACCGACCGTGTCGAACTGGAACAACGGCACGAGTACCAAGAGGCCAACCTTCAGTACCTGAGTCGCTACAACGCGATGGGCGACATGGCGATGATTCTGGCTCACGAACTCGGACAACCTCTGGCGGCATCGTCGAATTATCTCAGTGGTCTTCAAGCGCGTGTTGCGGGCGGGACGCTCGACCGTGATCAGCTTTCGTATGGCCTGGATATGGCGGAGAAGCAGTTGAGTCGCGCTGCGGAAATCGTGGCCTCGGTCAAACGCTATGTGCGGCGGATCGAATCGACCTCCTCAGCGATCGATCTCAACGATGTGATGGAGGAGAGTCTGTATTTCGTTCGATTGCGAGCGGCCGAACGAGGGGTGCGGGTGGTGGTCGACCGGACAGGGGAGGCCTTACCCGTGCAGGGGGAGAGCGTGCTGATAGGGCAGGTGATCATCAACCTGTGTTTCAACGCTATCGACGAGATCGTGTTGCCGACCACTGAGACGAAGGAATTGACGGTCACGACCAGCAGGGACGGGGCATGGGCATGTGTCCGTGTGTCCGATGAGGGTCGGGGTATGGAGCGAACGCCTCGGAATCATCTGGTGGCGGGCGCGTTTTCGGCGAAACAGGACGGGTCGGGTCTCGGTTTGATCGTGTCGGAGCATATCGTCGAACGCCATGGCGGAGACGTCGTGTTCTTGTCGAACGAGCCTCGGGGAACGGAGGCTCGGCTGCGTCTGCCGATAGCAGAAGGTAGGTAGACGAGCGTGCCGATGGCGACGTAGCGTGGATTGCTCTTGCCGGCGTGCTCGCACCGGTAACCAGAGCGCTCGGTTTCGGACGAAGAAGACCGCCGGGATGCAGAGGCACTTCGGCGGGGCTTCGGCCACCGCACACGGAGCTTCGCTAGGTGTCGGCAGGCCTGCTGCCAGTACGGAGGACCGGCCGTCCTGAGTGGAGTAGTGAACGGTGTGTAGCCGTCGTTCCTGCCGGTGGTGCCTGTGGCGGTTCTGATATCCGGGCACCGTGACGGGCGTGAGTGCACTGTGCAAGGGGAGCCCCGTGAGCTGCTCGCATCCGCTGACGGTTATCGGATGCGCATGGATCGGCGATGCTGGATGCCGCTGTGCCCACGCAACTCACTCTCGCGTAGAGGAATTACACTTACTGGTGCCCTGGGCCGCCAGTGATGCCGAGTCCGTGCGCACGCCGGTGCTCGTTCGCGCGCAAGGGTTGTGCTTGTCCGTGGTGCGATGTTCGTGCTCTGCGGTTGGATTTGTTCCTCAGTCAGGAGTTGTCATGGCCCATTCCGGTAGAGATGAGAACGGGGAATCGTCGGCCGACGAGCTGACTTCGCACGATCTCGCGATGGTGATGCAGGCGCTGATCGGCAGACCGGTCGCCGCTGAGGACACGGCAATGATCGAGACGAAGCAGCGCCGGGGTGCTGCGGGAACCTCCGGTGACTCCGCAACACCGAAGGTGAGGGGTCGGCGCACACGACGCTGACGGCCGGAGGAGCTACGAGCGGGGTGGTTGTCCCACGGCATATCGAGGTGCGACCGGGGCCTTTGTTCACTCCGGCGGGGGGTGCCGTTGATCTGTTCGGTGCACGTTGGTGGCAGGGGAGGCCCGGAATGCGTCGTGGTTACCGGAAGCAGGGTTCGGTGGTGTAGCTCGCCGAGCAGGTGTGCGGATGCGTGGGCGGTCTGGTGCTCGGATCGGTGGCAAGGAGTGCCGGTGGTGGGGTGAACTCGAGGGTGACGTTCTTACTCGTCGGTAACTTGTGGTTCGGGCCGTGCGATGGTGTGGTCATGGGCTGGTTTATCTGGTTGTTTGCAGCGTGGTGCGCGTTTTCGGTCGCAGCCGCGGCAGTCTTCGCGCGGGTGATCACCGTGCGTGAGCGGCGGGAAGCGCCGTTGTTGTTCGACGAGGTTCAATCGGCATTCGAGCGTGCGGATACCCCGTCGAGCACGGTTGCGCGAACGACGGCGGAACCGGCCGCGCAGTAGCGGCCGATTCGGTTCTCCACCTCGCCTGGTCGGGGCAGCGGCACGGTTTATGACGGAGCGTCTCACCGATCAGAGGCGAAGTGTCTTGACCGAACCCTTCCTCTGCATGCGCCGACACCGTTCAGTGAACTGTCTCGGGTTTCTTGCCGCTCCTATATCGGTGACGGCTCCGGTTGCGGAGTCGACAGGTGAGCGTAGTACGCCGCCTCGAATTCATCCGGCGGGACGTATCCGAGACGGCTGTGCAGGCGACTGCGATTGAACCAGTCGACCCACTCCATCGTGGCGTACTCGACGTCCTCGAGGGACTTGTAGGGACCCGGATGGAACGGGTTTCCCTCGGCGATCACTTCGGTCTTGAACAACCCGATCGTGCTCTCGGCCAGAGCGTTGTCGTACGCGTCTCCGACGCTGCCGATTGACGCGGCAATACCCTCCAGCACAAGGGTTTCCGCGAAAGAGATGGAAGTGTACCGGGCGGATTCAACCGGTCGATGCAACACCGCGTTGTTGGAG
>NZ_JAKFYR010000018.1 GCF_022554085.1 Rhodococcus sp. CH91 | reverse complement strand
TTGTTCGAGCGTGATCTCGCGCCCCGCCTCCGTGCCCTGGCCTGATCTCCTGTCGTGATCTGCCGCGGGGCGCCCGCCGAGTGCGGCGCCCCGCATTAGGGTGGCAGTCATGAGCGTCGAGTCAGTGCCTGTTTCGAGCATCTACATCGCGGCTCCCGAGGGGGATACCGGGAAATCGACCGTCGCGTTGGGGGTGCTGCAGACGCTCTGCGCGTCCACCGCCCGCGTCGGAGTCTTCCGGCCCATCGCGCGTTCCGACAGCGACATCGACTACATCCTCGAACTGTTGCTCGAACACACCACCGTCGATCTCACCTACGACGAGTGCGTCGGCGTCACCTACGACGACGTGCACGACGATCCCGACGCGGCGCTCAGCGAGATCGTCCGCAAGTACCACGCGGTGGCCGACCGCTGCGACGCCGTCGTGATCGTGGGCAGCGACTTCACCGAGATCGCGAATCCCAGCGAGCTGTCCTACAACGCGCGTGTCGCCGCCAATCTCGACGCGCCGGTCCTTCTCGTCCTGCGAGGTTCCCGCCGCACTCCCACCGAGATCGCACAGCTCACCGCAGTGTGCGCGAGTGAGCTCGCGGCCCATCACGCCCATCTCGGCGCGATCGTGGTGAATCGCTGCGATCCCGATGCGCTCGGCGGCGTCGCGAAGGCGCTCGTCGACCGCAGAGAGCCGGTGTGGACGCTCCCGGAGGTACCGGCTCTGGTCGCTCCGACGATGGCCGAGCTGCAGAGCGCGATCGGCGGAGAGCTCTACAGCGGTGACCCCGACCTCCTGCAGCGTGAAGCGCTGCGCATCATGGTCGGCGGCATGACCGCCGAACGCATACTCGAGCGGCTCACCGACGGCGTGGTCGTGATCGCTCCCGCCGACCGCTCCGACGTGATCCTCGCGCTCGTCAACGCCAATGCGGCCGAGGGATTTCCGACCCTCACGGGCATCATCATGAACGGCGGCCTGCGACCGCATCCGATGATCGCGCAACTCGTCGCCGCGCTCAAACCGTCGCTGCCGATCCTGACCACGGATCTCGGCACGTTCGACACCGCCTCGGCCGCGGATCGCACCCGCGGACGCATGGCGCTCGGTGCCCAGCGCAAGATCGACACCGCCCTCGCGCTGATGGAACGGCACGTCGATTCCCAGGCGCTGCTCGACCGGCTACGACTGCCGCGACCGTCCGTGACCACACCGCAGATGTTCGAGTACCAGCTCATCGACCGGGCGCGCACACAACAACGGCACATCGTGCTCCCCGAAGGGGAGGACGACCGGATCCTCCGGGCGGCCGGGCGTGTGTTGCAGCGCGGCATCGCGGAGCTGACCATCCTCGGTGACGAAGCAGCCGTACGGCAACGTTCGTCGGAGCTCGGTGTGGACCTGGCGGATGCCCAGATCCTCGACCCCCGCACGTCCGAGCATGCCGACCGGTTCGCGGAGGAGTACGCGCGCCTCCGCGCCCACAAGGGTATGACGGTCGATCGTGCGCGCGAGATCATGAGGGACATCTCGTATTTCGGCACGATGATGGTCCATCTCGGACTCGCGGACGGAATGGTCTCGGGAGCGGCGCACACCACGGCCCACACGATTCGCCCGGCTCTCGAGATCATCAAGACCGAGCCGGGTGTGTCGACGGTGTCGAGCATCTTCCTGATGTGTCTCGCCGATCGTGTGCTCGCCTACGGCGACTGCGCCGTCGTCCCCGATCCCACGGCCGATCAGCTCGCGGACATCGCCATCTCGTCCGCCGCGACGGCCGGTAGGTTCGGTATAGACCCCAAGGTCGCGATGCTGTCGTATTCGACCGGGGAATCCGGTTCGGGCGTCGATGTCGACAAGGTACGTACCGCGACGGCCCTCGTGCGGGAACGACGCCCCGATCTGCCGGTGGAGGGCCCCATCCAGTACGACGCCGCGATCGAACCGACGGTCGCGAGCGCGAAACTGCCCGATTCCGAGGTCGCCGGCCGCGCGACCGTCTTCGTCTTCCCCGACCTGAACACCGGAAACAACACCTACAAGGCGGTGCAGCGCAGCGCCGGTGCAGTCGCCGTCGGGCCGGTCCTGCAAGGGCTGAACAAGCCGGTCAACGACCTGTCCCGAGGTGCCCTCATCCAGGACATCGTCAACACCATCGCCATCACCGCGATCCAGGCGCAGGAGGAGCAGGCGTGAGCAACCCGAACCCGGGCACCGCCGGTGCCGTGCTGGTACTCAACTCCGGATCGTCGTCCATCAAGTTCAAGCTCGTCGAACCGGCGAGCGGAAACACCCTGGCGCAGGGACTCATCGAGCGTATCGGTGAGCCCGAGGGCCGGATCACCTTCCACCACACCACGGGCAAGGACGAACGCTTCGGGGAGATCCTCGATCACCGGGCCGGGCTGCGCGCCGTGCTCGAGATCCTCGAAGGGCTCGGCCGGCCCCTGCACGACGCGGGCATTGTCGCAGTCGGTCACCGGCTCGTCCACGGCGGCAATGTATTTCACGAGCCCACCCTCATCGACGACGACGTCGTGCGCGCGGTCGACGAACTGTCGGAACTCGCCCCGCTGCACAATCCGGCGAACGTGGTGGGGATGGAAGTCGCGCGGGAGGAACTACCCGACATCCCGCATGTCGGGGTCTTCGACACCGCGTTCTTCCACGGACTGCCGGCGAAGGCTGCGACCTACGCGATCGACCGGGACGTCGCACGCAAGTACGACATCCGCCGCTACGGATTCCACGGCACCTCCCACGAGTACGTCTCGCACCGCGCCGCGGACTTCCTCGGACGCGACATCGCCGAACTGAACCTCGTCGTGCTCCATCTCGGTAACGGCGCGTCGGCGTCGGCGATCGCCGGGGGACGTCCGGTGGACACCTCGATGGGCTTGACGCCGCTCGAAGGTCTCGTCATGGGCACGCGCAGCGGCGATATCGATCCGGGGATCGTGATGCATCTGCGCCGGGTGGGTATGGACGTCGACACGATCGACGATCTGCTCAACCGCCGTTCGGGCCTGAAGGGAATGTCGGGGGTCAACGACTTCCGCGCCCTGTTGAAGCTCGTCGAGGAGGGAGACGAGGACGCGCGGCTGGCATACGACGTCTACGTGCACCGGATACGGAAGTACGTGGGCGCCTACACCTTCGAGCTCGGAGGTGTCGACGCGGTCGTCTTCACCGGCGGAGTGGGGGAGAACAACATCGACGTCCGGCGCGACAGCCTGGCGGGACTCGGCCGTCTCGGCATCGTCGTCGACGATGCCCGTAACACCGCCGACGAGCGTGGAGAACGCCGGATCTCGGCCGATTCGTCGCAGGTGGAGGTGCTCGTGATCCCCACCGACGAGGAGCTCGCCATCGCCCGCGCGGCACTCGCATTCGTCTAGGCGGCCAGGGTGGCGGCCTGTGTCCCCAGGTATCGTTCCGTCCACGGACGGCGGATCCGGTGCCCGAACGCAGGTCGACGTGGGACCGGACCGGAGAGGCGGACGCGATGCGTGGAGACGGTGACGGCTGGGCGGTGGGTCCGGACGGGGAGAAACGCTGGGGGCGGCACGGCGCTGCCGGACTGCTGCTGCGCGCCCCGCTGCCCGACGGCCGGCCCGCGGTGCTGCTGCAGCACCGGGCGGCGTGGAGCCATCAGGGAGGAACGTGGGCACTGCCGGGCGGTGCACGCGACTCGCACGAGAGCACCGTCGACGCGGCGGTACGCGAGGCACACGAAGAAGCCGGGATCGACGTGGCGGCCGTGACGGTCCGCGCCGAACGCGTCACCTCCGGTCTCCCCGGCGGGTGGACCTACACCACCGTCGTCGCCGACGCCGCGGAAACGCTCGGCACCAGCCTGAACCAGGAGAGCACCGAGCTGCGCTGGGTACCGGAACCGGAGGTCGGGGAGATGCCGCTGCACAGCGGCTTCGCCGAGGCATGGCCGGCGCTGCGCACGTGGCCGGTGCGGATGCTGCTCGACACCGCGAACGTGCTCGGAGCGAGCGGCCCGACCGGATGGTGGCGCGATCGCCCCGGCGCGACCAGCGCCCTGCTCGCCGACCTCGCGGCCGTGCTGCCCCGCACGGTCGAACTCCCCGACGGGGCGTTCGGGTGGGTCTCCGAGGTCGAAGCGGTCCTCGAAGGACGCGCTCGCGACGCGGTGATAGACGACGCCCGGATCCCGGTGCACACCACCGACGGCAGTGGCGACGACGAGCTCGCGCGGCTCGCCGCGGCCACCGCGACCGCGGTCGACCCGGGAGTGACCGTCGTGGTCACCGCTGATCGCGGACTGCGCGCGCGGTTGCCCGACAGCACGATCGCGCTGTCGCCGTCCACCGTGCTGTCCTGGCTCCGCTGATCTCTCAGTCCGGCAGAGCCGCCCTCAGCGCTGCTGCTGCAGCCCGCGGATCGGGTGCCTTCGTGATCGCCCGTACCACCGCTACCCGCGTGGCGCCGGCGGTGAGCACCTCGGGGAGACGCTCGAGGTCGATACCGCCGATCGCGAACCACGGGCGGGTCGGCTGCGACTGCGCCACCTCGCGGGTCACCTCGAGGCCGGCGGCGGTACGTCCCGGTTTGGTGGGGGTGTCCCACACCGGGCCGGACGCGAAGTAGTCGACGCCGTCCTCGACGTCGGCGAGCGCAGCCTGCGCCCGGCTCGACGTGGAGCGGCCGACGACGATGTCGTCGCCGAGGATCCGGCGCGCGTGCCGGACCGGCAGATCGCCCTGGCCGAGATGCAGGATGTCGGCCCCGGCGGCGAGCGCGATGTCGGCGCGGTCGTTCACGGCCAGGAGCGCGCCGTGGCGGGCACAGGCTGCGCCGATGATCTCGAGCGCGGCGAGTTCCTCGCGGGCCTCGAGCCTGCCGTACTTCTTCTCGCCCGCGGAGTCCTTGTCTCGTAACTGGACGATGTCGACGCCGCCGGCCAGGGCCTCCTCGACGAACCGTGCGAGGTCGCCGGTGTCGCGGCGAGCGTCGGTGCACAGATACAGCCGTGCGGTCGCGAGGCGGCCGCGCGGGTCGGGATGGTTGCCGCGATAGGTGGTCACGCACAAGACGGTAGCCTCTAGGGAGAACATGACGACACGGGAGTCCCGGGGACCGCGGGGCTGAGAGGGGGCCTGCCGGCCCCGACCGTTATGACCTGACCCGGATCATGCCGGCGCAGGGAGTGAGGTGGATCTGTGACAACGGTGGCCGTCGTGGGTGGCGGAGTGATCGGGCTGTCGATCGCATGGCGGGCGGCTCGCGCGGGGCACGTGGTGACCGTGCACGACCCGGACCCCGGTACCGGAGCGTCCTGGGTGGCCGGAGGCATGCTGGCGCCCTTGTCGGAGGGCTGGCCCGGTGAAGATCACGTCCTGTCGATGGGTGCGGCATCGCTCGACCGCTGGCCGGATTTCGCCTCGATGCTCCGGGCCGAGACCGGGGCCGAAGTGTTCACTGCCGAGGCCTCCCTCACCGTCGCTCTCGACGCGGCCGACGCTGCCGACCTCCGTACCGTCGCCGAGTGGGTGCAGGCGCAGGGATACGAGATGCGCCTGACGACCCGAGCGGAGATCCGCGAACTCGAACCGTCGCTCGGGCCGCGGGTCCGTCTCGGACTGCTCGCCCCCACCGAACTGTCGGTGGACAATCGCGCCCTCGTCGACGCGCTGCGCCGCGCGGCCGCCGAGGCGGGGGTGGAATTCAGCCCTGCCGCCGTGCACGATCTCGCCGACCTGCCCGACGATCAGGTGGTACTCGCTGCCGGTGCGGCCTCCGCACGGCTGTGGCCGGGCCTGCCGGTGCGACCGGTCAAGGGAGAGATCCTGCGGCTGCGTGTGCGTCCGGGAGCGACCCCGCCGCCGCACCGCACCATCCGCGGCAGTGTGCACGGACGACCTGCATATCTGGTCCCGCGCCGCGACGGTCTGGTGGTGGGCGCGACCCAGTACGAGGCCTCCGACAAACAGGTCACCGTGGCCGGAGTGCGGGATCTGATCGCGGACGCAGAGGCGATCCTGCCCGCGCTCGGCGAGTACGAACTGCTCGAGGCGAGCGCGGGCCTGCGGCCGATGACTCCCGACAATCTCCCGCTGATCGGCCGGGTGTCCGATCGTGTGATCGCCGCGACCGGGCACGGTCGCAACGGTGTGCTGTTCACCCCGCTCACCGTCGACGCGGTGCTCGCCGAACTCGGCGGAGATGCGATTCCCGAAGTGCGACATGCCTGTCCCCGACGAATTACGGAAGCGAGTATGGGATGACGAACGATGTGTCCGTGGGTATCACCGTCAACGGTGAGGACAAGATCTACGAGGCGGCGCCGACGGTCTCGCAGCTGCTGAGCGAGCTCGGCCTGCCCGAGAAGGGGATCGCGGTCGCGGTGGACGGCGTCGTGTTCCCGCGCGGCCGGTGGTCCGAGCCGGTCGCCCGCGGTGCGCGGATCGAGATCCTCACGGCGGTCCAGGGTGGCTGAGATGCACGATCCCGGCGCCGATCTGCCGCAGCTGACCATCGCCGGGCGCACCTTCGGGTCGCGCCTGATCACCGGGACGGGCGGTGCGGCCAATCTCGCCGTGCTCGAGGAGGCGCTCGTCGCGTCGGGCACGGAGCTGACCACCGTCGCGATGCGTCGCGTCGACGCGGCGTCCGGTACCGGTGTGCTCGATCTGCTGCGCCGCCTCGGAATCGAGCCGTTGCCGAACACGGCCGGTTGCCGTGGGGCGAAGGAGGCGGTGCTGACCGCGCAGCTCGGCCGGGAGGCTCTCGAAACCGACTGGGTCAAGCTCGAGGTCATCGCCGACGAACGCACCCTGCTGCCCGACGCCATCGAACTCGTTTCGGCCGCAGAGCAACTCGTCGACGATGGGTTCGTCGTCCTGCCCTACACGACGGACGATCCGGTGCTCGCCCGGCGACTCGAGGACGTCGGCTGCGCCGCGGTGATGCCGCTCGGTTCCCCGATCGGCACCGGGCTCGGCATCTCGAACCCGCATCACATCGAGATGATCGTCGAAGCGGCAGGAGTGCCGGTGATTCTCGATGCGGGCATCGGCACCGCCTCCGATGCCGCCCTCGCGATGGAACTCGGCTGCGATGCAGTCCTGCTCGCCACCGCCGTCACCCGCGCCAAGGATCCGGCGCTGATGGCGTCGGCGATGCGGCACGCGGTCGACGCGGGTTTCCGTGCGCGGCATGCCGGGCGGATTCCGAAACGCTTCTGGGCGCAGGCATCCTCACCCGTGGAGCCGTGACGGCGGACGGAATCGACGTCCGGGTGGGTAAGTCGGCGGAAAACCGAGTCGGACCGATCGGTATGAATTACGCTCCCCGGGCATGACAATTGCACACAGATTCGCTTCGGCAGCATGTGCCGGAATCCTGGGCGCCGCGGCGTTCGTCGCGGCTCCGGGCGTGGCCCATGCCGCCGATCCCTGCATGCTCGGGTGGTCGAACGTCGGGCCCCGGACATGCGCGATGACCGACGTCCGGGTGTCTCCGGTCCCGACGCTCGGAAACGGCATCTGCGCCGGGATCCTGAACGCCTCGGGGAACGCGTTCGACGGGCCGCTCTGGGAGTACTCAACCGCTCCGGGGGCGATGCACTCCATCGAACTGCGGCTCACGCAGGGGTTCTCGCCCCTCGGCCCCTGGGCACCGACCCTTCTCGCCTGCGACCTCACGGCGATCATCGAATGGCACAACCTCGACACCGGGCAGCGGGGCTCGATGAGCCGCTTCGTCCCCGCGAGCCATACGAGCAGCCGGCCGATGACGGTGGTGGTCGGCACCGGCCCGGGCCGGGTGCAGCTCACCGTGCGCACCGACCATCCGAGCATCCCGGTCACGACCGAGGTGTTCGTGCCCTGACGGTTCGCGGCCGCTCCCACCGGGCCGATGCTGCATCCCGTGCCGTTTTCCGGCAGGGTGGTGCGCATGATCGAAGTGACCGGTTTGACCAAGACCTTCGGGTCCACGACTGCGGTCGACGACCTGACGTTCACGGTCCGTCCCGGCATCGTCACCGGCTTCCTCGGCCCCAACGGGGCGGGGAAGTCGACGACGATGCGCATGATTCTGGGGCTGGACCGTCCGACCTCGGGGACCGCGCTGATCGAAGGGAAGCCCTATCGGGAACTGGCGCGGCCCCTCTCGGTCGTCGGGGCGCTGCTCGACGCGAAATGGGTTCATCCCAACCGCTCCGCGCGCTCGCACCTGGCGTGGCTCGCCGCCTCGAACGGCCTGCCCTCGTCGCGGGTGGACGAGGTACTGCGGCAGGTGGGTCTGACGGAGGTCGCCGGGAAGCGTGCGGGCGGATTCTCGCTCGGTATGTCGCAGCGGCTCGGTCTCGCCGCCGCGCTGCTCGGCGACCCGCGGGTGCTGCTGTTCGACGAACCGGTCAACGGTCTCGACCCCGAGGGTATCGTGTGGATCCGCCGGTTCATGCAGGCACTCGCGGCCGAAGGACGCACAGTGCTGGTGTCCAGCCACCTGCTCTCGGAGATGGCGCAGACCGCCGAGCACCTGATCGTCATCGGCCGCGGCCGGCTCATCGCCGACACCTCGGTGAAGGACTTCGTCGACCGGGCCTCCACGTCGTTCGTCGTCGTGCGCAGTCCACAGCTCGACGAGCTGCGCACGGTGCTCACCGAAGGCGGGCATGCCGTGCGCGACGACGACGGTGCCCTCCACGTCACGGGGGCGACGGCGGCGGAGATCGGGGAACTCGCCGCAGCGCGGTCGATCGTGTTGCACGAACTGGTGAGCCGCAACGCTTCCCTGGAGGAGGCGTTCATGAAACTCACCGGTGGCGAGGTCGAGTACCACGGATCCGGAGTCGACGTCATGAAGGGTGGACTGTGATGAGTACGGCGCTCGACACACTGCGGGCCGAACGGATCAAGCTCACATCGGTGCAGTCACCGCTGTGGTGCACGGTCGCCATCGTCGCGCTGGGACTGGGCCTGGCCGCGATCCTCGGTTCGGTCTCCCGTGCCTCCGTGGGCATGGACGACGAGATGGGCAACTTCTTCCCCACCGTGGATGCCGCGGTCAGCGGCGTGAGCGGCTTCGGTGTGCTCGTGCTCATGATCCTCGCCGCCCTGTCGGTCACGAGCGAATACCGCTTCGGAGTCATCCGCACGACCTTCCAGGCCACGCCGAACCGCGTCCTGTTGTTGACGATGAAGGCCGTGCTCATCGGTGTGCTCGGAGCCGTCCTGACGTTCGTCGTCTCGCTCGGGGCGTTCTATCTCGCGAAGGCGCTGGCCGGGCCGGACGCCGGCCGGGAACTCGTGCTCGACGGCGACGCCGCCTGGCGCGCGATCTACGGCACCTCGATCTACGCGTTGCTGTGTGTCTTCCTGGCGGTCGGTCTGGGCACACTGTTGCGGCAGTCGGCCGGGACGATCGCCTTGCTCATGCTGTGGCCGTTGCTCCTCGAATCGTTGTTCTCGCTGTTCGGTTCCGTGGGGCGTGAGATCCAGCCGTTCCTGCCCTTCGCGAACGCCAACCACTTCCTGGGAACGGGTCAGGGCATCGACTTCCATTGGGGCCCGTGGGGGTCACTGCTGTATTTCGCCGCCTTCTCGTTCCTCGTGTTCGCTGTGGCGCTCGTGGTGGTCGACCGCCGCGACGCCTGAGAAGCTGCATCTGCACTGTGCCGCACGGATTTCCCGTGCGGCACAGTGTCGTTTCTGTACCCTCGAACGGTGGGACGAGCCGGGGCGGTGCGCAGTCGGGGAGTGGCTCTGCTCGCCGCGGGTGTCGTGCTGGCCGCGGGATGCTCCGGCGGGGAGCAGCAATCCGCGCCGGTGGACCCGAAGGCACTCGCCGACGCCGTGCAACTCGACGCCGTGACCTCCCATCTGGCCGCACTCGAACGGATCGCCGCCGACAACGGCGGCAACCGGGCACTCGGCACCGCCGGTTACGACGCGAGCGTCGACTACGTCGTCGACCTTCTGGGCGACGCCGGATTCGATGTCCGGACACCGGAGTTCGACACCACCTCGTTCGAGGTCGACCACGAGGAGCTCGCCGTCGACGGGAGCCCGATGGAGGTACGTGCGCTGGGGCTGTCGCCGTCCACGGGAAGGGACGGACTCACCGCACGCGTGGTGCGGATCGCCCCCGACGACACACCCGGCTGCGAAGAGTCCGACTACGATTCCGCCGACGCGGCCGGTGCTGTCGTGATCGTCGATCGCGGGGTGTGCACCTTCGCGCTCAAGGAGCAGATCGCGGCGGAACAGGGAGCGGCGGCGCTGCTCGTCGCCAACAACGAGGACGGGCCACTCGTCGGAGCGGGTCTCGGTGCGGATGCGCAGCCCCGCATCCCGGTGGGCGGGGTGGCAGGACCCGATGTGGATCGCCTCGCGGCAGCGTCCACGGTGACGTTGACGCTGGCGACGCGCACCGAGAAGCAGCGCTCGCGCAATGTCGTCACCCAGACCCGCACGGGTTCGACCGACGATGTCGTCGTTGTGGGCGCCCACCTCGACAGCGTCCCGGAAGGTCCGGGGATCAACGACAACGGCACCGGTGTCGCCGCCGTCCTCGAAACCGCTCTGCAACTGGGCAGTGAGCCCGGCGTGGAGAACGCCGTCCGGTTCGCATTCTGGGGAGCCGAGGAGGTCGGTCTGGTCGGATCGAGCAGTTACGTCGAATCCCTGTCCGAGGACGAGCGGCAGGACATCGCCCTGTACCTGAACTTCGACATGCTCGGGTCCCCGAATTCCGGATATCTGGTGTTCGACGGAGACGACTCCGATGCCGTCGGTGAAGGTCCCGGGCCGGAGGGTTCGGCGGGCATCGAGCGGACCTTCGCGCGGTACTTCGACGAGCGGGGGATCGCCGTCGTGGGAACGGACTTCGACGGACGCTCCGATTACGGACCCTTCGTGGCCCTCGGTATCCCGTCGGGAGGGGTGTTCACCGGCGCCGACGAGGTCAAGACCGCGGAGGAGGCCGTGCGATGGGGCGGCGTCGCCGACGAACCCTTCGACCCGAACTATCACACTCCCGACGACGTCCTCGCCGACATCGACCGCGCCGCGCTCGCCGCGGCGGCGTCCGCCGTGGCGTACGGCACGGGTGCCTACGCGATGTCGGTCGAGGGTCCGGACGGGGTGCCGACCGGCGAACAGCGTGCGCGGGTGCGCGCCGAGTTCACCGAGTGAGCACACCCGTCGTGCTCTTCACGAACCCCCTGCGTCAGTCCTGGTGCAGGCGCCACAGCGGGTTCACGGGACCGTGACCGTGCCCGAGGTCGTAGGCCCACTCGAGGCACTTGGTGATCCACTCCTTCGCGAACTCGACCGCCTCGGGCACAGACCTGCCGTGCGCGAGGGCCGAGGCGATCGCCGCCGCGAGTGTGTCGCCGCCACCGTGGTCGTTGCCGGTCTCGATCCGCGGTGTGCTGAATTCGAGGAAACGGTCGCCGTCGAACAACAGGTCGGTACTCATACCCGAACTGCGCAGATGCCCGCCCTTCACGATCACCCACTGTGCGCCGAGCGCGTGGAGGGCTTCGGCGGCGTGACGGGCCGAGACGTCGTCGATCACCTCGATGCTCGTGATCAGCCGTACCTCGTCGAGGTTGGGCGTGACCACGGTGGCCCGGGGGATCAGCACACCGCGGATCGCGTCGAGAGCGTCGGCGTGCAGCAGCGGATCGCCGTGCATCGACGCGCACACCGGGTCGACGACGAGCGGCACCTGCTGGTCGCGGCCGATGCCCACTTCGGTGCACACCTCGGCGACGGCCTCGATGATCGGGGTCGAGGCGAGCATGCCCGTCTTCGCGGCCGACACGCCGATGTCCTCCACCACGCAGCGCACCTGATCGGCGACGGTCTCGGGAGGGATCTCGTGGAACCCGCGGACCCCGACGGAGTTCTGGATCGTCACGGCTGCCACGGCCACGCACGCGTGCACGCCGCACATCGCCATCGTGCGCGAGTCGGCTTGGATGCCGGCGCCACCGCCGGAGTCGGTGCCGGCGATGGTGAGTGCTCGAACCGGGGTCTCGCCTCGAGGCGACAAGGGCAGAAGGTCCACGCGCACACCCTACCGAGGGTGTGTCCGATCACGGCCGGGCGGCGCTGACGCGAGATTTCGTTGCGAAATACGACAGCGTTCCCGGCGGTGGGCACCCGTGTGTCCTATAGTGGCTTATGTCACAGTTCGATCACGGCTCTACCCCCTGGAGGCGCTCATGAACACGAGTTCGCCGGACCTGAACGTGTCGGACAACTCCGACCAGAACCGGTTCGAACTGCGCCTCAACGGAGATCTCGTCGGCATTCTCGGCTACTACGACTTCGAGCGTGCCGTCGCACCGAACCGCCCGGTCGTCGACTTCATGCACACCGTGATCGTCGAGGATTTCGGTCACCGCGGTCTCGCGGCCGTCCTCGTGGGTGGTTCGCTCGACCTCGCCCGCAAGCGTGGCTGGCAGGTGCGCCCGGTGTGTACCTACGTGCAGCGGTTCCTGGCAGCGCACGAGAACTACCGCGACGTCGTCGTTCCCCTCGAGTCGACGCGCACGGAACCGGTGCGCACCGCTCCGGCACGTACCGCGCCGACTCGCACCACGCCGGCGCGCAGGATACCGGCCCGCAAGGCCTGAAACCCGCCCGCTCAGACCTCGAGATCGACGATCACGGGAGCATGGTCGCTCGCGCCCTTGCCCTTGCGCTCGTCGCGGTCGATCTCCGCGTGACGCACACGCGCCGCGAAAGCGGGGGAGCCGAGGACGAAGTCGATACGCATGCCCTGCTTCTTGGGGAACCGGAGCTGGGTGTAGTCCCAGTAGGTGTAGACCCCGGGACCCGGGGCGTGTGGGCGCACCACGTCGGTGAAGCCGGCCTCGGCGAAAGCATGGAAGGCATCGCGCTCGGGCTGCGAGGTGTGCGTCTTGCCCTCGAAGAAGGACGGATCCCACACGTCGTCGTCGGTGGGTGCGACGTTCCAGTCGCCCACCAGCGCGATGGGCTGCTCGGGCGCCGCGGTTGCCCAGGCGTGCGCATCGGCACGCAGCTTGGCGAGCCAGTCGAGCTTGTATGTGTAGTGCGGATCGTTCAGATCGCGGCCGTTGGGTACGTACAGACTCCACACGCGCACGCCTGCGCAGGTCGCCCCGATCGCCCGCGCCTCGAGGGCCGGGTCGGCATCCGGATCCTTGGAGAATCCGGGCTGGTCCTCGAATCCGATCTGCACGTCGTCGACGCCCACGCGGGAGGCGATGGCCACACCGTTCCACTGGCTCAGCCCGACGTGAGCGACCTCGTATCCGAGTTCCTCGAAACGCGCGTACGGGAACTGCTCGTCCTTGCACTTGGTTTCCTGCATCGCGAGCACATCGGTCCCGGTTCGCTCCAGCCAGGCGAGGATGCGGTCGGTACGGGCACGGACGGAGTTCACATTCCAGGTAGCAAGACGCACACGCCCACTGTAGGCGACCTAGCCGACCGGCTCGGAGGCGTACCGGTAGCGATGGTGGTCGACGAAGCCCAGTTCGCGGTACATCGCCCGGGCCGCCAGGTTGTCCTCGGTGACCTGCAGGTAGGCATGGCTCGCAGCCTGATCGCGGGCCCACTTCAGCAGTGCGCCGCACAGGAGTGTGCCGAGTCCGCGGCGACGGTGCTCGGGGGCGACCTCCACGGCCGACAATCCCACCCATCGGCGTCCGTCGGGGGCGTCGGTCACCGCGGCCCGGCCGATCGCGAGCGGTGGCTGCCCGGAGGCCCCGATGCGTCCGAAAGCGAGGATGCCCGCGGCCACTGCGCCGAGGACATCCCGTGCGACCGGAGGGGTGTCCCCTCCCCGGTACAGCGACATCCACTCGGCATCCGGCTGAGCGGTGACGGTGACCGGCACCGGCTCCGGCGGCACCGGCACGTTCGCGAGGTCTGCGCCCATGACGAGCACCGGATCCGAGGTCGGCCAGCTCTCCGGTATCCGGGCGAGCCGGTCGGGCACGAGCAGTCGCACGGGCAGGCCACGCGCCGCGAACCACTCGCGCAACCGTGCCCGGACGGCCGGGTCGGCGGGATCGGCCACCGTCCCACGCTCGCCCAGCGGCGTCGCCGAATTCGCACGTCCGGAGAAGCCGTGCCCGGCCCGCACGAGCCATCCGTCCACCCAGTCCAGTTCCAGCCCGGGCCATCCCGCCGCGGCCGCATGTTCGAGCGCGCGGATCTCGGACACACGGATCGGCCGTGCCGCGATCTCCTTGAGCGCGACGACCGATGAGGGTGCGACCTGCACGACCCGCCCGTCTGCGGTGCGCACCGCGACGACCGGTTCGACGGAGACGAGTTCACCGATGACGTCGGTCATCGGATGGCTGTAGCCTGCGGGCAGTCGGTAGCGCAACACCACCCGGGTGCCGAGGGGCGCCGACGGAACCGGTCGATCGGTCGTCATCGCGGGCTCGTCAGTCGTCGTCCTCGTCGTGACCGAAGGGGTCCTCGACCGAACCGGGCAGCCAGGTCAGTCCGGGCACGCCCCAGCCGGCCCGCTTGATCGTCTTCTTGGCGGCACGGGCGTTGCGTCCGATCAGTACGTCGACGTAGAGGTAGCCGTCGAGATGCCCGACCTCGTGCTGCAGCATGCGGGCGAAGAATCCGTGGCCCTCGATCTCGACGGGCTCGCCGTTCTCGTCGGTGCCGGTGACCTTCGCCCAGTCGGCACGTCCGGTCGGGAAGTTCTCACCGGGAACGGAGAGGCAGCCCTCGAGATCGTCCTCGGGATCGGGCATCGTCTCGGGGATCTGCGAGGTCTCGAGCACGGGATTGACGACGACGCCGCGTCGCCGGACCACGGCTCCGGACGCGTCCCGGTCGGGGCAGTCGTAGACGAACAGTCTCTTGTCGACACCGACCTGGTTGGCTGCGAGACCCACGCCGTTGGCCGCCTCCATCGTCTCGAACATGTCGCCGATCAGCTGGGCGAGTTCGGCGGGTGACTCCGTCACCGGCCGGGTCGGGTTGTGCAGGACGGGGTCGCCGACGATGACGATCGGAAGAATGGCCATGGTGACACAGGATAATGGGACCGACTCACGGAGTTCTCGAACCGGTATGTGTCCGTACCCCGTGGTTGAATGACTTCCGCCGAGACGGAGACTCTTTCGTCGCCGGTGTGAACCAGTCAGTCGAGGAGGGAAATGGACGGCGCATCAGCGCACGGCAACGACCGGTCCGATCTCGCGTCCCCGCAGGGCGACGGCGCACTTGCTCAGGCGCCCGCCGGAGACGAGGCGAACGGCCTGAGCCGTCGCGATCTCGACATCCTGGCGTTCGAACGGCAATGGTGGAAATACGCCGGGGCCAAGGAGGACGCCATCAAGGAACTCTTCGGTCTCTCCGCCACCCGCTACTACCAGGTGCTCAACGCCCTGGTGGATCGACCCGAGGCGCTCGCAGCCGATCCGATGCTGGTCAAGCGGCTTCGCCGGTTGCGCGCGAGCCGTCAGAAGGCGCGCGCCGCCCGCCGGCTCGGTTTCGACACGCGCTGATCCGGCGCGTGGGGGCCCGGCCGGCCGCGAAGTCGACACGCGAGGCCGGTCGGCAGCGCCGCGTGCATCCGGGCAACTATGGTCGAGGTCGTGAGCAGAACCCCCGAGAGCCCCAATCGCGCACCTGCATCCTCGGGACCGCCTCTGCGTGCGTTCGCAATGGTCCTGATCTCTCTGGGCATCCTGTTCGCCGGACTGGGTTTCGCCTCGCTCGGTGGCTCCGACGACTCGGCTCCCGCGGCCGCGCCCGCGACGACCACCACGGCGACGTCCGTGCCGTCCGTCGCATCGCCCGCGCCCCGGGCCGGTGGGGCTACCGCCTCACCGCCGGCCGCGGCGGCTACCACCACCTCCGGACCGGCGACGCCGGCTCCTGCACTCCCTACGGAGACCGGAACATCGCTCGCCGCGTCCGCCGGCACCTCCGCCGTCGCCTCGGCACCCGTCCGGGTGTTCAACAACTCCGAGGTCTCCGGTCTCGCAGCGCAGACCGCGAGTTTCCTCGAGGACGAGGGCTTCACGGTCAGCGAGACCGGGAACTACAGCGAAGGTCTGCTCACCCGGACCTCGGTGTTCTACGGGACGTCGCCGGGCGAACAGCAGACCGCGACGGCCGTCGCCGAAGCTCTCGGTGTCTCCGCCCAGCCTCGCTTCGAGGGCATCCGCGACGCGCCTCCCGGTGTGATCGTCATCGTCACCTCCGGCTGACGCGGGACGGTCTTCGGTCCGCCACCGGGGAGCCGGCCGAATGACCCGGTTATGATCGGGTGACTTTTCGGCACTTCGAAGGAGCGGTTTGATGGTCTCCAGTTCCACCCGTCGCATGTCCTGGCGTGCTCTGGCCCCGATCGTCGCGATCGCCGCGGTGGGCCTGACTGCGTGCTCGAACGGCGAGGAGCCGACCGACGTGCCGGGCACCACTCCGCCGGTGTGGACGGGATCGCCCGCGCCGGCCTCCGAGGATCACGGCGACGACCACAGCACCGAGACCGGAACCGCGGCGACGACCGGTGGTGCTTCCCCCGCCGCTTCCGCCGCTGCGCTCACCGCCGAGCTGACCACGGCCGACGGCCGGCCCGCCGGCACGGTCTCGTTCGCGGAGAACGACGGCGAGGTCGACGTGACCGTCGAGGTCGAGGGACTCGAGCCCGGATACCACGGTGTCCACGTCCACGAATTCGGCCGGTGCGAGGCACAGTCCACCGCGCCCGCCGGCGGCGAGCCCGGCGCATTCCTCTCCGCGGGCGCACACCTGCAGGTCGCCGGCAGCACCTCGGTCCCCGAGAGCGGCGACCTGGTCTCGCTCGTAGTCCACGAGGACGGCACTGCCACCGCGACGGTCACCACCTCGCAGTTCACGCTCGAGGATCTGCAGGGCGAGGACGGCACCTCGGTGATCGTGCACGAGGACAACCTCGGTGCGCGACTCGCCTGCGGCGTGGTCGAGTGACCCAGCCCATCCGGTGAGTCCTCGTCGGCTCACGAGCGGGCGAGCACGTCCGTAATTCCCGACACAGGGCCCCGCAGACGGATCTCCGTCCGCGGGGCCCTGTGGTTGGATCGGGGTCGTGGCAGTCGCGTTTCCGGGTTCACCCCGCCCCACCCTCGGCGTGGAGTGGGAGATCGCTCTGGTGGACAAGACCACCCGCGATCTCTCGAACAGCGCGGCGGTCGTCTTCGACGAGGTCAACGAGATCGCGGGACAGACCCCGAGGTTGACCAAGGAATTCCTGCGGAACACCGTCGAACTCGTCACCGACGTGCACGACACCGTCGCCGAGGCGGTCGACGACCTGTCCGAATCGCTCTCCTTGTTGCGCCGCGCCGCGGATCCCCACGGGGTGGACCTGATGTGCGCGGGTACCCACCCGTTCGCGCAGTGGACCGACCAGACCGTCACTCCGTCTCCCCACTACGACGAGATGATCGACCGCACCCGGTGGTGGGGACGGCAGATGCTCATCTGGGGTGTGCACGTGCACGTCGGCGTCTCCTCCGCGGAGAAGGTCATCCCCATCCTCAACGCGATGCTCGTGAAATATCCCCACATGCTCGCCCTGTCGGCTTCCTCGCCGATATGGGCGGGTTACGACACGGGCTACGCGAGCAACCGCGCACTGATGTTCCAGCAACTGCCGACCGCCGGGCTGCCCTATCACTTCGCCGACTGGGCGCAATACGCGGAATTCATCGCCGACCAGCTCAAGTCGGGGGTCATCAGCCATCCGGGAGGGATGCACTGGGACATCCGGCCGGCGCCGAAATGGGGCACCCTCGAGATCCGGGTCTTCGACGGCATCACCAATCGGCGGGAACTCGCGGCGCTCGTTGCGTTCGTGCATTCGCTCGTCGTCTATTTCGACGAATGCCTCGAACGGGGAGAGGACCTTCCCGTCCTGCAACCTTGGCACGTCAAGGAGAACAAGTGGCGCGCGGCCCGGTACGGGCTCGACGCCGAGGTCATCCTCGATCCGGTGTGTACCGAACGACTCGTCACCGACGACCTGAACGATCTCCTCGAACAGATCACGCCCACCGCGGTGCGGCTCGGATGTACCGACGAACTCGCGCGGGTCGCGGACATCCCGGTGCGAGGCGCGTCCTACCAGCGCCAGCGCCGGATCGCCGAGGCGACCGGGGGAGATCTCGTCGCCGTGGTCGACTCGCTCGTCGAGGAACTCGAGGCGTAACCCGCGGGCGCGGTCCTCCCGACGCCTCGGTTCAGGCGCCGCCCGGTGCGTCCTCGTCGAGCAGACCGTCGCGGCCGAGTTGCTCCCGGTAGGCGACGCGGCCCACCCGATGCGCGATCACGGGCGCGGTGAGCACCATGAACATGCCCGACAGGACCAGCATCCAGATGTCGATCGAGCTGCGCAGGACGATCATCGCCCCGCCGAGCACGAAGAGCAGACCCACCACCTGGGGTTTCGTGGCGGGGTGCATGCGCGAGAGGGTGTCGCGGAAACGAACCACGCCGATCGCGGCGGTCAGCGAGATGAGCGCACCGATGAGGATGAGTACGTGGGCGAACCCGTCGAGAATCGTCGTCATTGTTCGTCACGCACCCGGAATCGAGCGACGGACACCGAACCGATGAAGCCGACCAGCGACAGCGCCACGGTGGCGGGGAGCACCGTCGTGTCGCGCGTGTACACCGCCCAGATCGCGATTCCGCAGATCCCGAGGGCGAGCAGCGCATCGACGCCGACCAGCCGGTCGAGGGAGTTGGGGCCCGCGATCACGCGGTAGGTGATCAGGACCGCGGAGACGAACAGCAGTGCTCCCGCGATCGCGAGTATCACGGTCACGTCAGTTCCTCCGTTCCACTACGCCAGGGGCTGGCCTGCCATTCCGAGTCCCGTTCGAAGGTCCGGATGAGCAGCCGTTCGATCAGCCGGGCGGAACGGTAGAAATCGGCCACGGCCTTGTCGGTGCTCACGTCGAGGACGTGCACGTACATGATCCGCCGCACCTGATCGATCTCGAGCACCATGGTGCCCGGGATGTTGTTCATGATGTCTGTCCACAGGGTGAGCACGAGGTCGGACTTGATGGTGAGCCTGCAGCGCAGCACGCCGGTGACCGGCGGCGGAGCGGGCCGGATCGCGAGCCAGGCCACGTTGATCGTCGACCGGATCGTCTCGACGAAGATCACGCCACCGAGCCGCATCGCCGACCACAGGTGCACTCGGCCCTCGACCGGAACGCGGGGCAACGGCAGTACCACCATGATGATGATCGAGACGAGCAGGCCGCCGAGGATATTGGCGATGCTGAACGTGCCCCACAGCAGCACCCACACCAGGGTCGTCCATCCCAGGACGGCCATCCGCAGGACGTTGGCGCGTTTCATCATCCCTGCTCACCCCCCAGCACGGCCTCGATGTACACCGTGCGGTCGCGCAGATTCTCCGCGGCACGGTTGCTGATGTCGAGCAGCGGACCGGCGAAGACTGTCAACGACACGCCGATCGCCACGAGCCAGATCGTCGGCACGAGCATTGCTGCGGGCATGCGGCCGACGTCCGGGCGTTCCTCGAACGAGATGTCGGTGGTGGATTCGTCGATCAGTGCCGAGGGACCGATATCGGCGAGGTCGCCTTCCGGAGCGTCGGCCCGGGCCCGCCAGAAGGCCTTCGTCCAGATCCGCGCGACGACATAGAGCGTGAGGAGGCTGGTCACGACACCACCGGCCACGAGTGTCCACGCCAGCACGGATCCGTCCTCCGCGCCCGCCTGCAACAGGGCGACCTTCCCGATGAACCCGGAGAAGGGCGGGATGCCGCCGAGATTGAGCGCCGGGATCAGGAAGAGCACGGCGAGGAGCGGACTCATGAGCGCCAAGCTGCCGAGCCTGCGCAGCGACGCCGAGCCCGCCTGCCGCTCGATCAGACCCACCACGAGGAACAGCGTGGTCTGCACGAGGATGTGGTGACCGACGTAGTAGACGGCCCCGGCGAGCCCGAGCTGCGACGACAATGCGACGCCGAAGATCATGTAGCCGATGTGGCTGACGAGCGTGAAGGACAGCAGGCGCTTGATGTCGTTCTGTGCGATCGCACCGAGGATGCCGACGATCATCGTGAGCAGACCGGCCACGAGTAGGACGTCGTCGAGCTCACCGCCCGGGAACAACAGGCTGTGCGCCCGGATGATCGCGTACACACCCACCTTTGTCAGCAGACCGGCGAAGACGGCCGTGACCGGTGCGGGTGCGGTGGGATAGGAGTCGGGCAGCCACGACGACAGCGGGAACACTGCAGCCTTGATGCCGAAGGCCACGAGCAGTACACCGAAGATCGCCGCCCGGGTGCCCGAGGCGACGTCGTCCATGCGTACGGCCATCTGGGCGAGATTCAGCGTGCCCGTGGCGGCGTACGCGAAGGCGATGCCCACGAGGAAGACCAGCGAGGACACCATCGAGACCATGACGTACGAGACACCGGCACGGACACGGTCGGCACTCGCACCGAGTGTCAGCAGGACGAACGACGCCGCGAGGAGGACCTCGAAGCCGACGAAGAGGTTGAACAGGTCGCCGGCCAGGAAGGCGATGTTGACGCCGGCGGTCAGTGCGAGATAGGTCGGCAGGAAGATCGAGACGGGCTGTTGCTCGTTGCCGTCGTGGATACCCTGACCGACCGCGAACAACATCACCGACAGCAGCACGATCGCCGAGACGACCAGCATCAGCGCGGACAGGCGATCGACGACGAGGGAGATGCCGATCGGTGCCTCCCACCCGCCGACCTGCAGTACGGCGATGCCGTCGGAGTCGGCGTAGTAGAGCAATGCCACGCACACGACGAGCGAGGCAACCAGCGCGATGACGGTGATCCACCGCTGGACGCGAGGACGCCGGCCGACGATCAACGTCATGGCTGCGGCGAGCAGCGGGATGAGGACCGGGAGGGGGACGAGGTTCGCGGCGCTGAGATTCATCGGCGATCCTCCTTCCCGGTCGTGCCGTCGTCCCTGTTCTTACGCTCGTGTTCGTCCGGGGCGGGTTCGTCGCCGTTGCTTCCGTCGGGGCTCGGCGGGCTCGGGTGGGTCCCGGTGTAGGCCGAATCGGTCGGATCGTCGAAGTCGCCGTCGTGCAGGTCCTCGTAGACCTCGAGGTCTTCGATATTGGTGAGCTTGTCGAGCGGGATGGGATTGCCCGCCGCGTCGAAGGCGTCGCCGCCCTTGCTCGGGATACCGGTGAGCGGATCGTCCGACCGGTCGCGGGAGGGCAGATCTGCGAGACTGCGCCGCTGCGAGACCAGGGTGTCCTCGGGGTCGTTCTCGATCTCGTCGCGCGCCCGGTAGGTGTACGAACGGTAGGTCAACGCGAGTACGAAGGCGGCCACGCCCATCGTGATCACGATCGCGGTGAGGATCATCGCCTGGGCGAGCGGGTCGGCCATGTCCTCGTTCAGTTCGCTCTCGGTACCGACGATCGGAGCGTGGCCCGCCGGACCGCCCAGCGTGAGCACCAGCAGGTTGATGCCGTTTCCGGCGAGCAGCAGTCCCAGCAGCATCTTGATGATGCTGCGCTCGAGCAGCAGGTACACCCCGGCCGCGACGAGCACCGCCACGAGGACGAGAAGAGTGATGTTCGCGGTCATCGGCTCTCACCCACCGTCTCGGCGTCGAGGCGCGCGCCGAGGCTGCGCAGCACGTCCAGGACCAGCCCGACCACGATGAGATACACACCGAGGTCGAAGAACAGCGCGGTGACGAGTTTGATATCACCGAGCAGCGGCAGCGTCATCTCGACGGTCGCCGACGACAGCGCCGGGGCGCCGAGGAACATCGACACCAGGGCGGTTCCCGCAGCGAAGGTCAGGCCGAGGCCGAGAATCTTTCCGGCGTCGATGGGAACCGCCTCTCCGAGCTCGTAACGTCCTCCCGCGAGATACCTCAGGACGAGGGCGAGACCGGCGACGAGACCGCCCGCGAACCCGCCTCCGGGGGCGTTGTGCCCGGAGAAGAAGAAGTACACCGACAGGATCATCATGGTGGGGAAGACCAGCCGTGTGGTGACCTCGAGAATCAGCGAACGGTGACGCGGATCGATGAGGTCGCCGCCGAGCAACCAGGTGGTCTCGTTGCTGGCGGACACCGCGTCCAGTTGCGCGGCGGGCGCGTCGGCGACGCGGGGGGCGCTGCCGAAGCGGCGGGTGCGGAAGACCAGGCTCGCCACGCCGGTCGCAGCGACGAGCAGGACGGAGATCTCGCCGAGCGTGTCCCACGCGCGGATGTCGACGAGCAGGACGTTGACGATGTTCTTGCCGTCGCCTCCGTAATAGGCGGCATCGGGCAGGAGCAGCGAGATCGGCTCCGCGGAGCGTGCCGCCACCGCGTACGCGCCGATGCCTGCCACCACGACGCCCACCGCGACACCGAGCAGAGCGCGGGCGAACTTGCTGCCGACGACCGCGCCGGGATCGGTCTCGGCGGGCAGCTTGCGCAGCACCAGAACGAACATCACCAGGGTGACGGTTTCGACGAGGAACTGGGTGAGTGCGAGGTCGGGGGCGCCCTGCAGTGCGAACAGCACACCGAGCCCGTATCCGGTCACACCGACCACCAGCACAGCGGCGAGCCGGTTGCGCAGCACCGTCGCGGTGACGGCGGCGGCGATCATGATCAGGCCCACCGCGAGCTGCCAGATCGAATCCCAGGCGCGAGTGGTGGGGACGGCGCTCATCCCGAAGTAGAACATCAGGACGGTCGGCAGCAGGACGAGCGTGATGAGGATCGTCGCCTGGGTCAGCGGCAGCGAACCGCGCTGGAGGAAGGCGGTCAGGCGGAGGGACAGGATGTCCATGCCGCGCAGGGTCGCGTCGTACATCCGGTCGGCGTTGCCGAGCGGGGGGTGTTCGAAGCGCAGTCGCGCGATGGTGCGGTGGGCGAGGAACAGAGCCGTGCCGCCGGCGATCACCACGGCGGTCAGTCCCAACGGGAGTGTGAATCCGTGCCACAGCGCCAGGTGGTAGGGCTTGGCGAGGGCGGTGGGCAGTGCGTCCGCGTAGGGGGTGATCAGGTGGTCGATCCACGACGATGCGAAGCCTGCGGCCAGACCGGCGAGGGCGAGGGTCGTGGGGGCGGCGAGGAGGAGTGGCCCGGGGGCGTGGAAGTGCTGCACCGCCGGACTGGGCCGTTTGAGCTGCTTGCGGCTGAAGGCACCCCAGACGAACCGGATGCTGTAGGCGAGGGTGAGGATCGAACCCAGCACGATTCCGGCGGTCGTGGCGATTCGCGCCCACTCGGGGAGTACGTCGGCGACCAGGGCCGACTCCAGTGCAGCTTCCTTCGCGACGAAACCGATGAAGGGGGGTAGCCCCGCCATGCTCGCCGCCGCGAGTATCGCGATCGTCATCAGGTAGGGAGCGGTGCTGCCGAGATGCGCGAGTTTGCGAATGTCGCGAGTGCCGGTCGAGTGGTCGATGATGCCGACCACCATGAACAGACAGGCTTTGAACAGTGCGTGCGCGATCATCATCGCCACACCCGCCAGTGCCGCTTCCCGGCTGCCCGTTCCCACCAGGGCGACGAGGAAACCGAGCTGGCTGACGGTGCCGAAGGCCAGGATGAGCTTGAGGTCGAAGGCGCGGAACGCCCGCCAGCCGGCGAGGATCATCGAGGCGAGACCGAGACCGATGACGATCGGACGCCAGGCGGCGCTGTCGGCGAAACCGGGCGCGAGCCGGGCCACGAGGTAGATGCCGGCCTTGACCATGGCGGCGGCGTGAAGATAGCCGGACACCGGGGTGGGGGCGGCCATCGCGCCGGGCAGCCAGAAATGGAGAGGCACCACCGCGGACTTCGACAGCGCGCCGATGAGCACGAGCACCACCGCGACCCCGGCGAACCAGCCGTGGGGTGCCGCGGCGACGACGTCGGAGAGGTTGTAACTGCCCACCAGTTCGCCGAGCATGATGATGCCGACCAGCATGGCCAGACCACCGGCCGTGGTCACGAGCAGAGCCTGGGTGGCCGCGCGGCGGCTGGAAGCGCGCTCGGCGTAATGCCCCACGAGCAGGAACGACAGCACGGTCGTCAGTTCCCAGAAGGTGTACAGCAACAACATGTTGTCGCTGACGACCAGGCCGAACATCACTCCGGCGAAGGCGACCATCTCGGCTGCGAAGATCCCGAGACGGGGTTCGTCGTCCTCGAAGTAGCGCGAGCAGTAGAGCAGGATCAAGGCGCCGATGCCCAGGACGAGCACGCACATGATCGCGGAGAGGGTGTCGAAACGCAGATCGAGATTCATCGACAGCGTCGATGCCCAGGTGATTTGCAGGCGTTGTTCGGTTCCCCAGTTGGCGACGACCCAGCCGAGACTCGCGAGGGGTACCAGCGCGAGCGGTAGGAATGCGTTTCTCCCCATGACTCTGACCAGGAGCGGTGCCAATAGTGCAGCAACCGCGTGGGCAACGAGTATGGCGATCAAAAGGCACTCCGTCGGGGTCGGGCCTGTCGGCGGGGTGAAACCGACTGCGGGCTGTCGGACTCGCGGTCGTCACAGCGCACGGCACACCGCCGAAACGGGGATCGCCCGACATGCACGCCGCTCGCCGTCATCGGGCAAAACGGATTGTTCCTATCCTAACGGTTGTCTTCGCAGGCTTGCGAACCGGGGCGGTGAGCGCGCTAACGCACCTGCCAGGCACAGATCGCGGCGGTGGCGAACAGTGCGAGTGCGGGCCACTGCGGTTCTGCCGGCAGCATCCACACCGCCCCGACGACGACCGTCGCGGGTACGGGCAGCGCCAACCCGAGGGCGGCGACCGAAGCCGAACCCGGCAGCGACGCACCGAGCGCGAGACCGGTGCCCAGCGCGACGAGCGCGACCCGCACCGGGAAGGGGATGCCCTCGCCGATTTCCTGGGGCCACCACACCGCCGCCGCCGAGACCGCGGCCGCGAGCAGCAGACCGGGAAGCGCGTACGGCATGTACGGAGACAGGTAGACCCCGGCGACCACCGCTGCCACCGCGACCAGCAGTACCCACCAGGGCGCGGTCGACGACTGCATGCCCGCCCACAGTTCGACGAGGACGGGATACGCCGCGGCCACGGAACCCGTGACCGCGAGAACGAACCGGTCGTCACCCGGAGGTACCACGCGCGCGACGAGTTCGGCGCCGATCACCGCGACCGCGAGTGCTCCGCCGGCGATCAGCCACGGCAGCACACCCGTGCCGGCCGCACGGGAACCGGCGAACTCACCGAGGAGGCGGTACCCCGCGGAGAGCACGAGGGCGGCGGTCACCACGATCGCGAGCAGTCGTGGATCGGCCCGCTGCACGCGCATTCCGGCGGGCACCGTCAGTGACGCGGCCACCGTCGCGACGAGTGCGAGGGCGAGCGTCCACTGCGGGACCGTCCAGTGCATCACGTCCACGGGAACCTCGGAGCCGACGGCCGCAGCGGTGAGGAAGGCCGCCCAGCCACCCGCGATCAGCGCCCACTGACCTGTCGCCGATCCCCACGATCCCGTGGTCGCCGCGCCGAGCAACACGCCGGTCGTCGCGGCGACCACCCATCCGACGACGGCCAGGCTGTCGGCCGAGGCGTCGGCGGGAACGATGTAACGCACCGACCCGAGTACCACGACCGATCCCGTCGCCAGCAACCACGCCGTCCGCCGGGAGCCGGTCCGCTGAAGGCCCGCCGCCGCGAGTACGGCGAGCCCGGCGGTGATCACGGGGGCAGCGTCGCTGCGGGTGCCGCCGGGCAGCAGGGACTCACCTGCGGCCGGTACGAGGACGGCGACTGCCGCTGCGAGGAAGGCCGCGAGGACGGCTGCGGGGCCGGCGACCCGAACCGCGGTGGAGACGGGCATCTCAACGACTCTCCGCGTAGGCCTGCAGATGCGCGACCTGCACCGGGTCGAGCGACGGCCGCACATTCTTCCGGGCCACGGCCACGTCCTCCGCGGTCACGACGGCGGCATCGACGTTGCGGCGCATCGCCGCGAGCGCGGCTTCTCGCAGCAGTGCCGAGCAGTCCGCGGCCGAATATCCCTCGAGTCCCTCGGCGAGGACGTCGAGATCGACATCGTCGTCGAGCGGCACCGACCGTCCGGCGGTCTTCAGGATGGCCGCGCGTGCTTCGGCATCGGGCGGCGGTACGAACACCAGACGCTCGAGTCGTCCCGGACGCAGCAGAGCCGGATCGATCAGGTCGGGCCGGTTGGTCGCGCCGACCACCACGACATCGCGCAGCGGCTCGACACCGTCGAGCTCGGTGAGCAAGGCCGCGACGACGCGGTCGGAGACACCCGAATCCGAACTCTGGCCGCGACGCGGCGCGAGGGCGTCGATCTCGTCGAGGAAGACCAGGGCAGGGGCGGAATTGCGGGCACGTTCGAACAGTTCGCGGACCGCTTTCTCGGAGGCGCCCACCCACTTGTCCATCAACTCGGCGCCCTTGACCGCGTGGACGCTCAGGCGTCCGGTGCCGGCGAGCGCGCGGACGAGATAGGTCTTGCCGCAACCGGGAGGCCCGTACAACAGCACACCGCGCGGCGGGTCGACGCCGAGGCGCTCGAACGAGTCGGGATGCTGCAGCGGCCACAGAACCGCTTCGGTCAGGGCCTGCTTCGTCTCGGCCATGTCACCGACGTCGTCGAGGCTCACACTGCCGATCGCGAGTTCCTCCGTGCCCGAGCGTGACAGGGGCCGGATCACCTCGAGTGCGCCGAGCAGGTCGTCCTGGACGAGTGACGGTTCGCCGTCGTCACGGTTCGCTCGTGAGGCCGCCCGGAGCGCGGCCTCACGGCACAGCGCTGCGAGGTCGGCGACCACGAATCCGGGTGTGCGGCCCGCGACGGCGGCGAGGTCGAGATCGGACGAGGGCACCGAGCGCAACAGCACGTCGAGCAACGCGCGGCGGGTCGTGCCGTCGGGCAACGGCAGGGACAGTTCCCGGTCGCAGATCTCGGGGGCTCGTAACCGGGCGTCGACGGCGTCGGGATGCGCGGTGGTCGCGATCAGCACCGCTCCTTCGGTGTCGACCACCCGGCGCAATTCGTCGAGGATCAACGTCGCGACGGGTTCGGTGTCGGAGGGCAGGACGGCATCGACATCGGTGAGCAGCAGGACACCGCCGCCGCGCATCGAGTCGGCCGCGGCGGAGATGCGCCGCAGCCTGTCCTCGGCGGCGAGCGCGCCCACACCCGGTCCGTCGACCTCCACCAGATGCCTGCCCGCGACGACCGAGCGCACGAAGGTCGCCTTGCCGACACCGGCGGGGCCCGTCACGAGCACGCCGAGATGCGGTGAGGCGCCGAGGGTACGCAGCAGTTCGGGTTCGTCGAGCGAGAGGGTGAGCCACTCGGTGAGTTTCGCGGCCTGTGCCTGCACCCCCACGAGATCCTCGACCGGCGGCGGTGGTGGCGTGGTGGCTGCCGGCGCCGTGTCGTGCCGGCCCGGCAGTCCCGCGGAGGGGGCGGAGGCCGCCCGCCCGGGCACGGCGACGGCCGAGTTCGGGCTCCCGCCCCACACGACGGCGGTGTTCGGTTGCACGCTGACCGGCCCGGCCGGGTCGACCGCGGACACGGTGAGCAGTTCGGTGGTCCACGCGATCGCGAACGTGCGGGAGAGTGCCCGGGTGGTCTCGGCATTGCTCGTGCCCGGCCCGAGATCCCGCGGCAGCAGGGAGACGGCGTCGCCGACGGTGAGAACCTTGCCGAGCAGTGCCTGCCGCAGCGTGGTCTCCGGGATCGACTGCCGGGCGAGCGCGGAGCCGGTCACCGTCACCGTGCGTGCGCCGTAGACGGTGACGGGTTCCACGACGACGGCGGAGTCCTCCCGCAGGCCGGTGTTGGACAGCACGACGTCGTCGAGCAGGATCGTGCCGGTCGGGATCCCGGCCGGCGCGAGGCCGGCGACCGCAGCGGTGCGACGGGCACCCACCAGCGCGATGGCGTCCCACTCCCGCAGGCCCAGTGCGGCCAGCGCCTCGGGGTGCAGTCGCACGACACCGCGCCGGGCATCGGCGGCGGACGTGTTGAGTCGGACGGTGAGCGAGAGTTGTGGGTTCGTCACCCCGCCGAGCCTAGAACCTACCGACCGCCCGTGCGGGTCGCGCGTGTCGGTGTCCGTGCGGGTCGCGCGTGTCGGTGTCAGTGCGGGTCAGTGTCCGCGCGGACGACGCAGCCCGAGTCGCGCCTGGGATCGCGCCGTGGTCGCCACGCGACGCGCCGCGACACGACGGGGACGCTCCGCACGGGTACGGGCCCGCAACGCTCGCCGCTCCGAAGGCTTGATGTCCCAGGTCTCGGGCCTCGCGGCGACCCAGCGGCGCGAGCGGACCGCGAACGGGATGTGCGCGAGGTAGATACCGACGAGCACGAGCATCAGGATGAAGGGATACGTGACGAGCGCGGCCGCGGCCACCGCCACCAGCACGAGCAGCAGGACGGCGAGCCGGGCGGGCACGGAGGCGGACTTCATCGCGAAGGTCGGAATCCGGCTGACCGCCAGGCATGCGGTTCCGAGGATCCACACCGCGACCAGTGCGTAGGTGGTCCACCAGCCGTCACCCCACTGGATGTAGGCCGCGACCGGAGCGAGTGCGACGAGGGCGGCCGCCGGTGCCGGTACGCCGACGAAGTACTCGCGGGCGTAGGCGGGGACGCTGTCGTCGTCGAGCAGTGTGTTGAACCGTGCCAGTCGCAGGATCAGGCTGACCGCATAGAGCAGGGCGACGATCCAGCCGAAGGGGCTGCCGTCGAGCATCGTCACGTACAGGACCAGCGCGGGTGCGACACCGAACGCGACCGCGTCGGACAGCGAGTCGAGTTCGGCGCCGATCTTGCTGGTCGCGTCGAGCATGCGCGCGATGCGCCCGTCCAGCGAGTCGAGGATCGCCGCGGCACCGATCATGCCGAGGGCGGTGCCGAATTCTCCGTCGAGGGCGAACTTCACGGCCGACAGGCCGGCGGAGAACGCCAGGATGGTGATGACGCTGGGCAACAGGCGGACGACATTGGGCCGGTTGCGGCCCGGCCCGGTCGCTGCCGCCCGCGCCCCCTGGGCGTGGGGGTTCACGACACCGTGGGCAACTGGGCGAGGACGGTCTCCGCACCGATGGTGCGCTGACCCCGTTCGACCAGCAGGGTGCTGCCCACCGGCAGATAGGTGTCCACCCGGGATCCGAAGCGGATCAGACCGTAGGTGTCGCCGATCGGCAGGGTGTCGCCGACCTGCGCGTCGTTGACGATGCGGCGCGCGAGCAACCCGGCGATCTGGACGACGGCGACCTCGGTGCCGTCGCGGGTCTCGATCAGCATGCTCGTGCGCTCGTTGACCTCGCTGGCGTCGGCGAGGTCGGCGGAGAGGAACTTGCCGGGGGTGTGGACCACCGACCGGACGGTGCCGCCGACGGGGCTGCGCTGCACGTGGACGTCGAGTACGGACAGGAAGATGCTCACCCGCGGACGTTCCTCGGTGCCGAGACCGAGTTCGGCCGGGGGCACCGCGCTGTCGACGAGGGCGATCTCACCGTCGGCCGGAGCGACGACCACGCCGATCCGGTTGGGTGGCACGCGATGCGGATGCCGGAAGAAGGTGGCGCAGGCGAGGGCCGAGGCGAGGCCGGCGCGACGCAGCCAGGTCTTACGGCGCCCCAGTGCCGCCACGGCGAGCGGGGCCGCGACGAAGGGGATCCCACCCGGATGCATCGGTGGGACGACATGCCTGACCAGGTCGACCACATGGGCTACGCCACTGGTGGGGGGTGTTCCGGCGGGCGTCGGCTTACGTGCCACGGGCTCCTCTTATCGCTGGCGATCGGTGAGCTGTGAACCGCGCCGGACCCGCCCGTCACGGGCGGGTCCTCGTCGTCCACAGGCACTCCAGCGTACGTGAACCGATGGTCGAGGGTCAGACCCGCGCGCCCGCCTCGATCTCGTTCTTGAGCCGGGCGAGGGTCGCGTTCATCCCCGTCGTCAGTTCGTCGTCGAACGCGTCGGTGCCGCCGAGAACATACTTGACGAGGGTCTGCGAAACCTTGCTGGTCCCGGTGGGGGCTTCGCGCCGCTGGGTGACTCGCGTGCCGGCCGGGGTGGGCTCGAGGGTGAACGACCAGATCGTGCGGTTCTCGTTGATCCGGAAGCTCAGGCGCCGTCCGGGTTCGAAGGTGACGACCTTGGAGGTCGTGGGCCACACCAGCAGGCCCTTCCTGTTGATGTTGATCGTGGTGGTGCCTTCCGATACCGGCCCGCCGCGCACGATCATCCGGCGGCACTGCGGGCTCCATTCGCCCATCCGCTTCAGATCGGACACCACTCGCCACACCTGGTCGGGGGAGGCGGCGATCTCGATCGTGGCCTCGAGGGTCTTCGACACGTGTACTCCTGTTCTCGAGGGATCAGGTCCCGTATATCTGCTACCGGAAGTAACAGAATCGCCGTCGATCCTAACGGACGATGTGAGTGCGGTCACGTGCCGAGCTCGTCGGACCGCGAGGCTGGATGCATCCGCCGGGTGGTGGGGCAGGCGGTGCGCGGGACGCGCCCGACCGTCGCAGACGGCCCGGGCCTCCCGATGCTTGTTTTCGGCCCCTCCGGATGAGAACATCTCTCTCGATTGAGAGAATGTTGTTCTCTACACGACTCGTGCACGTGGAGGCCTGATGACGGGTAGCGGGACGGTGCGCACGCGCGGCGGTGGAATCTCGATGACGAAAGAGGAGATCGATCTCTTCCTCTCGACCGAGCGAACCTGCCACGTCGCCACTCTCGGCGGCGACGGAAGCCCGCATGTGGCCCCGCTCTGGTTCGTCTGGGACGGTGCGTTCCTCTGGCTGAACTCGCTCGTGCGCAGCCGCCGATGGACGGACCTGCACAAGGATTCGCGCGTCGCCGTCGTGGTCGACGGTGGCGAGCAGTTCACGGATCTGCGGGGCGTCGAGGTGCGTGGTAGCGCGGTGAGTGTCGGCGACGTCCCGCGCGGGTCCCGGCCGGACGCCGTGCCGCGCACCGGCGAGGACGACCTGCTGCGCGGCGTCGAACTGTCCTTCGCGCGCAAGTACGCCGGTCGTGACGAATTCGTGGTCGACGGCCACCATGCGTGGCTGCGGGTCACGCCGCACAGCATGCGGAGCTGGGATTTCGGCAAGCTCCGCCGGTCCCGCTGAACATCGACGACCACCCGGAAACACCCCGACGAACGGAGTCCCCGGCATGGACATCTCCTCCGCACAGCACGCCCTCGTCACCGGCGGCGCGAGCGGTATCGGCCGCGGCATCGCGGACGCGCTCGCTCGACACGGAGTGGCCGTCACGATCGCCGACATCGACAGCGCCGCGATCGATGCGACGCTCGCCGATCGGCCGGGTGCCTTCCGCGGTGCCGTCCTCGACGTCCGCGATCCCGAGGGCTGGCGCAGCGTCAAACGGGACGCGGAGGATGTCTTCGGCCCGGTCGACATCCTCGTCAACAATGCCGGAATAGGGTTCAACGGAGTCGATTTCGCAGATCTCGATCCGCGGGTGTTCGCCACCGTCATGGACATCGACGTCACCGGTGTGTTCAACGGTATCTCGGCCTTCGCCGGCGATCTGCGCACGCGTGGACGCGGGCACATCGTCAACACGGCGTCCGTCATGGGGCTGACCGCAGGAGTGCCGGGGCGCGGTGTGTACAGCGCAGCGAAGGCCGCGGTGGTCTCGATGTCCGAGGCGCTGCGTGCCGAACTCGCCCCGGCCGGCGTGGGCGTATCGGTCCTGTGCCCCGGCCTGGTGCGCTCCGGGCTCGACGACAGCACCGCGCGGCTCGGTGGTGAGGTCCGGCGGGTGGACCACATCAAGGGCGGCGACGCGGGCATGGCACCCGAGACCGCCGGTGAGATCGTCGTGCGCGGAATCGCGCTCGACACTCCCTATATCCTCACGCACCCGCACTATCTCGGGAACGTCAGTGCCAGGTTCGACTCGATCGCCCACAGTGCGGATGCACTGCATGCCGGGGCATGATCGCCGGGTGCCGGCCCGGACCGCCTTCGATCCCCAGCGCGCTACGCACGGCCAGCACGAGGCCCCACGGCACGATCACCCAGACGGGCCAGAAGTAGATCATCGAACCTGTGCCCAGTGAGACCAGAGCCCACACCACGAGGTTGATCGATCCCACGGCCAGCCATGCGCTCCACTCGACACGCTGGTGGAGAGGAAGGCGCCCACGTCGAGGGGTGCGCTCGGTATGCCCGGCGGGTGAAGGCGCGGGTGGCAGATCGTCGAGGACCGCGGTGGCCTCCTTCTGCGTCGTGGCGCGGTAGACCTGCGCCACGCGCTCGTCGAACTCGGAGATCGTCAGTCTGCCCGCGGTGAGGTGGCGTCCGAGTTCGTCGACGATCATTTCTCGTTCGGCGTCCGAGACGCGCAGTGCGGTCGGTGTCGGAGAGGGCGCGGCGCCGGATCCGTGCGAGGCGGTAGGGCGGGATGTGTGCTCCATGGTGTCCTCCAGGAGGTTCCACAGTGGAATGTCGCCGTCTTTCAGGGTGGATATGCCACAGTGGAATGTCAAGACCTTTCGCCATCCGGATCGAGAGAGGATCGGTGATGACCGGACGCCCGCTCAATGCGACCGCCGCGTCCCTGCTCGGGTTCCTGCACGAGAGCCCGAAGACGGGGTGGGACCTGGTGTCGACGGCCCAGCAGCGCATCGGCAAATTCTGGTCGCTGACCACCAGTCAGGTCTACCGCGAACTGGCGACCATGGAACGGAACGGGCTGATCGAGGCCGGGGAGAAGGGCCCACGCGACCGCAAGCCGTACGCGCTCACCGAAGCCGGGCGACGGGCGTTCGCAGAATGGATCGACCGGGATCCGGGCGACGAGAACATCCGCCACCCCTTGCTGCTGACCGTCACCTTCGGTGATCACCTACCGCCCGAACGGCTCTCGGTGATACTCGCGGATCACCGCAGGAGGCACGAGGAGCAGCTCGCCGACTACGAGCGGCAGTCGGCTTCCGGGCTGCTTCCGCCACATGCCGCGGCGACCCTCGACTTCGGCATCCTCTACGAGCGGGCGGTCCTCGACTGGTTCGACCGCGTGCGCGATCTCCTCGGATCCGGAGACGATGTGTACGACCGGGACGATGTGTACGACCGGGACGATGCGGACGACCGGGCCGCAGCGCACGGTGGGGCCGCTGCGATCAGCGCAGCGGATCGAACGATCGGAGCAACGGATCCGGCGTGCCGGTCATCGCCTCGGCCAGCAACCGGCCGGTGAGCGGACCCAGAGCCACACCCCACATCCCGTGTCCTCCCGCGACGAAGACCCGCTCCGAGCGTGTGCGACCGACCAGCGGGAGCCCGTCGGCGGTACAGGGACGCGAACCCACCCACTCCTCGCGCCGCGATTCCCAGTCGACATCCCGCAGCAGCGAACGTGTCGCGTCGACGATCGCCTGCACGCGCCGGGGGTCGAGCGGAGCGTCGGGCCGGCGGAACTCCATCATCCCCGCCACCCGGAACCTGTCGTGCAAGGGTGTGCACGCCACCCGCTGCGCGGGGAAGTAGATCGGGTTCTTCGGCACGCTCTGCGGCCGCACAGTGAAGCTGTACCCACGGCCGGCCTGGACGCGCGTGCGCACACCGAACCCGCGCGCGAGTGCTCCGAGTCGCGCCCCGGTCGCGAGCACCACGGCATCCGCCGAATACGCATCCCCGCCGTCGATCGCGACGTCCACTCCGCGACCGGTGTCGCGTACCCCCCTCACCTCGGCGCCGGTGACGATCTCCCCGCCACGCGCCCGCACCGCGTCCGCCAGGGCCTCGACGAATCGTGGCGGATCGACGAATCGCTGTCCCCGGATGCGCACGCCGAACCGCACCGCGTCACCGAGCATCGGTTCGAGTGAGTGCACGGTGTCCGCGTCGAGCAGGTCGTAGTCGATCTCGCCGCCGGCGCGACGGGCGCGTTCGAACTCGTCGGTCAGCAGTCGGCGATCGGAGCCCGCGGTGAACACGGCCAGGAACGGATCGGCGAGCCGGGGCTGCTCGGTGACGGCTCCGCCGGAGTCCCCCACGGCGAGGTCGTCGTACGCGGCGACGGCGAGACGGTTCGCGCGCGCGAACACCTCCATCGCCGACGTCCAGCGCCGGGTCGTGCAGTGCCGCGCGAAGTCCGCGAGGAAACGCAGCATACGGACGTCCGTCGTGGGTGGTACGTAGACCGGCGACGAGGGGCGGAACACCGAGCGCAGCCCGTACCGCAGCACCGCCGGTTCGGGCAGCGGCAGCGTCAGGGCCGGAGCGATCCAGCCCGCATTGCCCCACGATGCGTCCGCAGCCACACCGATCCGATCGAACACGGTGACCTCGACGCCGCGCTCCTGCAGGAACCATGCGGTGGACAGCCCCACGATCCCAGCGCCCACGACCAGGGTCCGGCGAACCGTCATCGCAACCTCCTCCGTCAGCGAAGCCCGCGTCTCCATCATGGACCCGGAAGCGACTACCGGGCCGTGCTCGGGAACGGCTTACTATTTCCGGGGAAGTTCTGCTTGTGGAAAGGGAACCCGGAATGAGTACGAACGTCGAACAGCGTGAATTCCAGGCCGAGACGCGACAGTTGCTGGATCTGATGATCCATTCGATCTACTCGAACAAGGACACCTTCCTGCGCGAGTTGATCTCCAACGCCTCGGATGCTCTCGACAAGCTCCGTCTGGAGTCGTTCCGAAACAAGGATCTCGACGTCGACACCTCGGATCTGCACATCGAACTCGAGGTGGACAAGGACGCTCGGACGCTGACCGTCCGCGACAACGGTATCGGTATGAACCGGGACGAGGTCGTCGATCTCATCGGCACTCTCGCGAAGTCCGGCACCGGGGAGCTCCGGCAGAAGCTGCGGGAGGCCAAGGACGCCGCGGCCTCCGAAGAGCTGATCGGCCAGTTCGGCATCGGTTTCTACTCGTCGTTCATGGTCGCCGACAAGGTCACCCTGGTCACCCGCAAGGCGGGGGAGAGCACGGGCACCCGCTGGGAGTCGAGCGGCGAATCCACCTACACCATCGCCGAGGACGACGATGCTCCGCAGGGCACCTCGGTGACGCTGCATCTCAAGCCCGAGGACGCCGAGGACCACCTGTTCGACTACACCTCGCAGTGGAAGCTCGAGGAGATCGTCAAGAAGTACTCGGACTTCATCGCGTGGCCGATCCGCATGGAGGTCTCACGCACCACGAAGTCGGAGGACGGCACCGACGAGGTGACCTTCGAGACCAAGACCCTCAACTCGCAGAAGGCGCTGTGGGCGCGCTCGCGGGACGAGGTCTCCGACGAGGAGTACACGGACTTCTACAAGCACATCGCCCATGCCTGGGACGAGCCGCTCGAGATCATCCCGATGAAGGCCGAGGGCACCTTCGAGTACCAGGCGCTGCTGTTCATTCCGGAACACGCCCCCTTCGACCTGTTCGCTCGCGAACGCCGAACCGGCGTGCAGTTGTACGTCAAGCGCGTGTTCATCATGGACGACTGCGAGGATCTCGTTCCCGAATACCTGCGCTTCGTCAAGGGTGTGGTCGACGCACAAGACCTGTCGCTCAACGTCTCCCGTGAGATCCTGCAGCAGGACCGGCAGATCCGGGCGATCCGCCGGCGACTGACGAAGAAGGTGCTCGCCACGGTCAAGGACATGGCTGCGAACGACCGGGACAAGTACCGGACGTTCTGGCGCGAGTTCGGCCGGGTCGTCAAGGAAGGTCTGATCTCCGACACCGACAACCGCGAGACCCTGCTGACGATCTCGTCCTTCGATTCGACCGCGAGCGAGGAGGAGCAGACCACTCTCGCCGAATACGTCGAGCGCATGAAGGACGGCCAGGAGGCGATCTACTACCTGACCGGTGAGTCGCGGCAGCTGCTCGAGAGCTCCCCGCACATGGAGGCGTTCCGGGACAAGGGCATCGAGGTCCTGCTCCTGACCGACCCGGTGGACGAGATGTGGGTGACCTCGGTTCCGGAGTTCGAGGGCAAGCGTTTCCAGTCCATCGCCAAGGGCGACGTCGATCTCGGGACAGAGGACGAGAAGAAGGCCGCCGAAGCCGAGCGCGAGGAGAAGGAGAAGGAGTTCGGCGACCTGCTGTCGTGGATGAAGGAGACGCTCGACGACCACGTCAAGGACGTGCGCCTGTCGTCGCGCCTGACGGCTTCGCCGGCCTGCATCGTGGGCGACACCTTCAGCATGTCGCCCGCGCTCGAACGCATGTACAAGGCGTCGGGTCAGCCGGTGCCGCGGGTCAAGAGGATTCTCGAGCTCAACCCCGGCCACCCTCTCGTCTCCGGTCTGCGCACGGCCCGGACCGAACGGCCGGACGACGCCTCGCTCGCCGATGTCGCCGAACTGCTCTACGGCATGGCGTTGATCGCCGAGGGCGGCGAGGTGGAGGACCCGGCACGCTTCACCCGTCTGCTCGCGGAGCGTCTCGCGGGAAGCGTGTAGGCCGAGCGTTTCGCGGCGAGTGACCGCGCGGATAGGCTCGAGCCATGAGCCATGTGGACGGGGTGTTGTTCGATATCGAGGGTGTGCTCGTCACCGACCGGCACCCCGTCCCGGGCGCGGCGGACGTGCTGGCACGGTTGCGTGCCGACGGCGTCCGCCGCGCATTCCTCACCAACACCACCTCCCGGACCTGTGCGGAGATCGCCCGCAATCTGGACGATCTCGGGATGGATGTGGATCCGGACGAGATCGTCACCGCGGTGTCCCTCACCGTCGAGCACGTCCGGCAGACCTATCCGGGCCGTCGCTGCTGGGTCCTCGACGAAGGTGACATCGCCGCGGATCTCGAGGGCATCGACCTCGACGAGGACGATCCCGAGGTCGTGATCCTCGGAGGGGCGGGAGACGCCTTCACCCATCGTGCGATGAGCCGCGTCGCCGAACTCATGCTCGAGGGCGTGCCGGTGATCGCGATGCACCGGGCGCTGTCCTGGCAGGCCGCGGACGGGCTCCGCATCGACACGGGGGTCTATCTCGCCGGGCTCGAGGAACTGAGCGGCCGGTCGGTGGTGACGGTGGGCAAGCCCTCCCTGCGCGGTTTCCTCGTCGCCTCGGAGCGGATGGGGATCGAACCCGACCGAATGGTGGTCGTCGGAGACGACCTCGCGGGTGAGGTGGTGCCCGGTCAGCGGCTCGGGATGACGGGAGTTCTGGTGCGTACCGGAAAGTTCCGGCAGTCGGTACTCGATCTGGCCGTCGATCGTCCCGATCACGTCGTCGATTCCGTCGCGGATCTTCCCGGGCTCCTCGACACCCTGTGACACGTGATCTCGCGTGAGGCGCGAGTGATCGGTACCCTACCGCCGGGGCGCTCGCCCCCTGTTCGCACGGGGCACTCGCCCCTTGTCCACACGGGGCTCTCGTCCCTGTCCGCGCAGACGCCGCCTTCCGCGGAGAGGCACTCCAGTGCAGAGGAGCCGTTCTTGTCCATTCGTTCGTTCCGTTCCGTTCTCACCGCGCGTCGTTCGCTCCGTGCCGGTGTGCTGGTCGCCGTCGGCGTGGCCTCGGCCGCGGTGCTCGGTACCGGCACCGCCGCGGCCGCGCCGGTGACGTGCGTGTCCCCTCCCTCTGCCAACGAGATCCTCGTGTCGGAGACCGCGAGCTGTGGTGCGACGGCCGAGGGTGCCTTCGCCCGCGCCCATGCGGCCGACAGCGGCACCGCCGTGTCGGTCGCCCAGACGGGCGGCGCCGCCGAATCGCATGCGACGGGCTTCGGCACCGCGCTCAGTGCGGCACGCGACGGCGGCCGTTCGTTCGCGTACGCGCTCGGCGGAGGACTGAGCCATTCGTGGGCACAGGGTCCGGCGACGACGCTCTCGGTCGCGGGCTGGGGTTCGGGAGCGACCGCGGACACCACGGGCGTCACGTGTGTCGGTGCGCAGTCGTTCGCGGTCAACACGGCGACGGGGCAGTGGTGCGCGGTGGGCGTCGGTTCGACGCCGCGCTGACCGCGAGCTCGTAGCTCACGATTCGCGGATTTCGTGACGGGGGTGGCAGGTGCCGGTAATCTTGCACTCGCCACCCCCGAGTGCTAAGAATGCACTTAGCACTCGCAACACGTGAGTGCCAGGTCGGGACGGTGAGACCGGGTTCGTCGACACCCCTGGTCGTCCGTCGCGGGCACTGATTCCGGCCGAAGGCGTACATGGAGCGACCCGACGAGCGGTCGCTCCCCGTACATGAGGTCGACCCGACGAGCGGTCGCCCTTGGTGTCACCCCCATACCCGGAGGATCACTTCGCAATGGCCAAGATCATCGCGTTCGACGAAGAGGCCCGTCGCGGCCTCGAGCGTGGCCTCAACAGCCTCGCCGACGCAGTCAAGGTGACGTTGGGCCCCAAGGGTCGCAACGTCGTTCTCGAGAAGAAGTGGGGCGCCCCCACGATCACCAACGATGGTGTGTCCATCGCCAAGGAGATCGAGCTCGAGGATCCGTACGAGAAGATCGGCGCCGAGCTGGTCAAGGAAGTTGCCAAGAAGACCGACGACGTCGCGGGTGACGGCACCACCACCGCTACCGTGCTCGCCCAGGCGCTCGTCCGCGAAGGCCTGCGCAACGTTGCCGCCGGCGCCAACCCCCTCGGCCTGAAGCGCGGCATCGAGAAGGCCGTCGAGGCCGTCACCGCCAAGCTGCTCGACACCGCCAAGGAGGTCGAGACCAAGGAGCAGATCGCTGCCACCGCGGGCATCTCCGCCGGCGATCCCGCGATCGGTGAGCTCATCGCCGAGGCCATCGACAAGGTGGGTAAGGAAGGTGTCATCACCGTCGAGGAGTCGAACACCTTCGGCCTCCAGCTCGAGCTGACCGAGGGTATGCGCTTCGACAAGGGCTACATCTCCCTCTACTTCGCCACCGACGCAGAGCGTCAGGAGGCCGTGCTCGAGGATCCCTACATCCTGCTCGTCAGCTCCAAGATCTCCACGGTCAAGGACCTGCTGCCGCTGCTCGAGAAGGTCATCCAGTCGGGCAAGCCGCTGCTGATCATCGCCGAGGACGTCGAGGGTGAGGCTCTGTCCACCCTGGTCCTCAACAAGATCCGCGGCACCTTCAAGTCGGTCGCCGTCAAGGCTCCGGGCTTCGGCGACCGCCGCAAGGCCCAGCTCGCCGACATCGCCATCCTCACCGGCGGCGAGGTCGTCAGCGAAGAGGTCGGCCTGTCCCTCGAGACCGCCGGCGTCGAGCTGCTCGGCCAGGCACGCAAGGTCGTCGTCACCAAGGACGAGACCACCATCGTCGAGGGTGCGGGCGATCCCGACGCCATCGCCGGTCGTGTCAACCAGATCCGCGCCGAGATCGAGGCGTCGGATTCGGACTACGACCGTGAGAAGCTGCAGGAGCGCCTCGCGAAGCTGGCCGGCGGCGTCGCCGTCATCAAGGCCGGTGCCGCGACCGAGGTCGAGCTCAAGGAGCGCAAGCACCGCATCGAGGACGCCGTCCGCAACGCGAAGGCTGCCGTCGAGGAGGGCATCGTCGCCGGTGGTGGCGTGGCTCTGCTGCAGGCCGCTCCGGTCCTCGACGACCTGAAGCTCGAGGGTGACGAGGCCACGGGCGCCAACATCGTCAAGGTCGCCCTCGAGGCTCCGCTGAAGCAGATCGCCTTCAATGCCGGCCTCGAGCCCGGCGTCGTCGCCGAGAAGGTCCGCAACCTCGAGGCCGGACACGGCCTCAACGCTGCGACCGGCGACTACGAGGACCTGCTCGCTGCGGGCATCAACGACCCGGTCAAGGTCACCCGCTCGGCGCTGCAGAACGCTGCGTCGATCGCGGCTCTGTTCCTCACGACCGAGGCTGTCGTCGCCGACAAGCCGGAGAAGGCCGCCGCTCCCGTGGGCGACCCGACCGGCGGCATGGGCGGCATGGACTTCTGATCCGCCCCTGAGCCACACGAGGCCCGATCCCACCAGGTGGGGTCGGGCCTCGTCGTCTGTCGTCACTGTCGCCTCTGCGGAGGACCGGCCATCGGTCCGGCGGCGATGGGCGCCCTACTGCGACGGATCGATCCGTTCGTAGCCTTTGCGCACCCTCGTGCGGTATATATGGGTCCGTTGTCCGATTTCCCTGTTTTCGGATCCGATGAACCGGAATCTCCGGTCGCGTGAACGCAGGAGGTAGGGCGGGATGGTCTCGGCTGGGGTTCGGCACATGCTCGTCGCGCTGACGGTGACCGTGGCAGTCTCACTCGGTGCGCCGAGCGGAGCGTCTGCGCAGCCCGCCGCGCGTCTGNTGCTCGTCGCGCTGACGGTGACCGTGGCAGTCTCACTCGGTGCGCCGAGCGGAGCGTCTGCGCAGCCCGCCGCGCGTCTGTCCCACCTCGAGGTCGAGAGCGACCGCACGGTCGTCGCCCATGTCTATTCGGCGGCGATGGATCGTGTGGTGCGACTGCGTGTGCGCACCCCTGCCGATCCGAGCGAACCTCGGCCCACGCTGTACCTCCTCAACGGAGCCGGCGGCGGCAACGGGACCGCCAATTGGGATGCGCAGACGGATGTCGACGGCTTCTTCGCCGACAAGGACGTCAACGTGGTGACTCCGCTCGACGGGGCGTTCACCTACTACACCGACTGGGTGCGCGACGATCCCGCACTGGGCCGGAACAAGTGGACGACCTTCCTCACGCGAGAACTGCCGCCGATCATCGACGAGGAGTTCGGCACCACGGGTGTCAACGCGATCGCGGGACTGTCGATGTCCGGAACGTCGGTGCTGAGCCTGGCGATTGCACGCCCTTCCCTCTACAAGGCGATCGGTGCGTACAGCGGGTGCGCCGAGACCAGTACGGAGCTCGGGCGGCTCTACGTACGGACGGTGGTCGAGAGTCGCAGCAAGGCGGACGTCGAGAACATGTGGGGCCCTTCGGGAGCCCCGGCGTGGGTCGAGAACGACCCGTACGTGAACGCCGAGAAGTTGCGCGGACACGCCCTGTACGTCTCGTCCGGCACCGGGCTGCCGGGCGAACACGACCATCTGGGAGCCCGGTCGGTCGGCGGCAATCCCGCCTTGCTGCTGAACCAGGTCGTGGTGGGGGGTGTCATCGAGGCCGCGGTCGACAATTGCACCCGCCGTCTGGCCTCCCGCCTCGACGAGCTCGATATTCCGGCGCATGTCGAGTTCCGTGCCGCAGGCACCCATTCGTGGGGCTATTGGGAGGACGACCTCCACAACTCGTGGCCGATGCTGGCGGAGGCCATCGGGGCGTAGGGGCCGAAACCTGTTGCGAGCGTGTTCCGTCCCGGCGGAACGCGCATATATGGCATGAAAAATATTCTCTGACAACCGATTACGTGGAAATCCTTCGTCCGAAGGGTATTGACGGGCCGACCGCCTCCAACGTAATGTGAGTTACGGCACACTCGATACGAAAGTGACTGTGCTGCAGTGTCATAGGTCGCACACACAAGGAGGATTCATGGGTAGCACCACGATCACCGAACTCGTCGCGTTCATCTTCTCGCTGCTCTCCCAGAGCGCGTCGTTCCTCAGCTGACCCCGCTGTTCTCGCGACGCTGTTCTGCGCTATCCCGTCCCGCTGTACCCGAGATCCGGAGGCATGACGTCTCCGGCGGAAACCTGGAGGAACGATGGGCAGTATCTCGAACGGTCTCGAAGTAATCGGTCAACTCGTCCAGTTGGTCCTGGTGATCCTTCCGGAATTGCTGACCGGCTCGCTGTAGGCGTCCGGGCGACGGGCGGCTGGGGCCTCGGGGCTCCCGCCGCCCGGAGTTGCGCGACAGGATCCGTCCGTCCGTAGCCCTCGCGCGCACTCGTGCTGTATACATGGTCCCGGTTGTCCGGATTCCCGGTTTTCGGATGCGGCGAACCGGAATCTCCGGTCGCACGAGTGGAGGAGGTAGGGGCAGGATGGTCTCGGCTGGGATTCGGCGGACGCTCGTCGCCTTGACGGTAACCGCGGGAGTCGCACTCGGTGCGCCGGCGGGAACGTCTGCGGAGCCCGTCTCTCCTGCGCAGCCCGCCTCGCGTCTATCCCACCTCGAGGTCGAGAGCGACCGCACGGTCGTCGCCCATGTCTATTCGGCGGCGATGGATCGTGTGGTGCGACTGCGTGTGCGCACCCCTGCCGATCCGAGCGAACCTCGGCCCACGCTGTACCTCCTCAACGGTGCCGGCGGCAGCAAGGGGACGGCCACCTGGGATGTCCAGACGGATGTCGACGGTTTCTTCGCGGACAAGAACGTCAACGTGGTCACTCCGCTCGACGGGTCGTTCAGCTACTACACCGACTGGGTGCGCGACGATCCCGCACTGGGCC
>NZ_JAKFYR010000017.1 GCF_022554085.1 Rhodococcus sp. CH91 | reverse complement strand
AGCACCTCAAGCTAGCGCGTCTGCCATTCCGCCACTCGGACTTGTGCTCGCACCCGCTGTTCCTGGGTGCTGTGAAAGAGTAACCCACCGCGCCCACCGTCCCAAATCGCCACCTTCACCTGCGGTGATCCGCATCCGCAGGGGTGGTAGGAATGCAGCCATGGCCACACACACGAGCGCCCATCGACCCTCTCGCCCGGAGGACGAGGTCGTCGACCTCGTCTCTCGCCTCATCCGGTTCGACACCTCGAACACCGGTGATCCCGCCACCACCCGCGGCGAACGCGAGTGCGCCGAGTGGGTCGCCTCCGTGCTCGAGGAGGTCGGCTACGAGACCACCTACGTCGAATCCGGCGCCCCGGGTCGCGGCAACGTCTTCGCCCGCCTGCCCGGCGCGGACCCCGGCCGGGGCGCGCTGATGCTGCACGGGCACCTCGACGTGGTGCCCGCCGAGGCCGCCGACTGGAGCGTGCACCCCTTCTCCGGGGCCGTCGAGGACGGCTACGTGTGGGGACGCGGTGCGGTCGACATGAAGGACATGGTCGGCATGATGATCGCCGTCGCGCGGTACTTCAAGGCCGCGAACATCGTGCCGCCGCGGGATCTGGTCTTCGCCTTCGTCGCCGACGAGGAAGCCGGCGGCAAGTTCGGTTCCCAGTGGCTCGTCGAACACCGCCCGGACCTGTTCGAGGGTGTGACCGAAGCGGTGGGAGAGGTCGGCGGCTTCTCGCTGACCGTTCCACGGCCCGACGGCACCGAACGTCGCCTCTACATGGTCGAGACCGCGGAGAAGGGCATGGCCTGGATGCGGCTGACCGCGAAGGCCCGCGCCGGGCACGGCTCGTTCCTCCACGAGGACAATGCCGTGACGATCCTCGCGCAGGCGGTCGCCCGCCTGGGCACCCACACCTTCCCGCTCGTCGTCAGCGATTCGGTGGCGGAATTTCTCACCGCGGTGGGGGAGGAGACCGGCCTCGATTTCGATCCTGCCTCGCCGGATCTGGACGGCACTCTGGCCAAGCTCGGTTCGATCGCGCGGATCGTCGGCGCCACACTGCGCGACACCGCCAACCCCACCATGCTCGACGCCGGGTACAAGGCCAATGTCATCCCGCAGACCGCCCATGCCGTCGTCGACTGTCGCATCCTGCCGGGCCGGCGCGCCGAGTTCGAACGCACCGTGGACGAACTGATCGGCCCGGACGTGACCCGCGAATGGATCACCAGCCTGGATTCCTACGAGACCACCTTCGACGGTGATCTCGTCGACGCGATGAACGCCGCGATCCTCGCGCACGACCCGATCGGGCGCACCGTGCCCTACATGCTCTCCGGCGGGACGGACGCGAAGGCGTTCGCGAAACTCGGTATCCGGTGCTTCGGCTTCGCGCCGCTGCAACTGCCTCCCGAACTGGACTTCGCGGCCCTGTTCCACGGAGTGGACGAGCGTGTCCCGGTCGACGCACTGCGCTTCGGCACGCGTGTCATGGAACACTTCCTCATGCACGCCTGAAGTAGTTGACCCCGAGCACGAAAGGACCGGCATGGCCTTCGATTACGACCCGTACGAGTTCCTGCCCTCACTGCCCACCTTCGAGGTGACCAGTGCGGACTTCGCCGACGGCGAGGAATGGAAGCTTCCGCAGGCCAGCGGTGCGTTCGGCATCCCCGGGGGCGGTGACGTCTCCCCGCAGTTGTCCTGGTCCGGTTTCCCCGCCGAGACGAAGAGCTTCGTCGTCACGGTGTTCGATCCGGACGCGCCGACCGCGTCGGGTTTCTGGCACTGGGCGGTCGCGAACATCCCCGCGGACGTGACGGAGCTGCCGGCGGGTGCCGGAACGGCAGACTCGGACGCGCTTCCGGAGCAGGCGGTGACCCTACGCAACGACGGCGGTGGTCACGGATTCATCGGTGCCGCTCCGCCGGCCGGCCACGGTCACCACCGCTACATCGTCGCGGTGCACGCACTCGACGTGGACACACTCGACGGTGTGACGCCCGACTCGAGCCCGGCCTTCCTCGGATTCAACGTCTTCGGGCACGCCATCGCCCGGGGGCTGCTGACCGGCACCTACGAGGTCCGCTAGGACGTGGGTGGGGTCCGGACCGCGGTTCGGACCCCACGCCGGTGGTCACACGCGAGCGGAGGCACCCACCGCCTCGGCGACCGACCGGTAGCCGTGCGCGCGCACCTTGCGGGCGATGCCCTTGTTGAGGCGGCGGGCCCAGAACGGGCCGCCGTAGATGAATCCGGTGTAGCCCTGCACCAGCGAGGCCCCGGCGAGGATGCGTTCCCACGCCTGTTCCGGAGTTTCGATTCCCCCGACCGAGACCAGCACGAGCCGGTCACCGACCCGGGCGCGCAGTCGGCGCAGCACCTCGAGCGACCGGGCCGCCACCGGCGCACCGGACAACCCGCCCGCGCCGATCTCGTCGATCCGGGCGCGAGGGGTGCGCAAACCCTCGCGGGCGATTGTGGTGTTGGTGGCCACGATGCCTGCCAGACGCAGTTCGAGCGCCAGATCCGCCACCGCGTCGATGTCCTCGTCGGACAGATCGGGTGCGATCTTCACCAGCACCGGCACCGTCACGGTGTCGAGAACCGCGGCGAGGATCGGCCGCAGCGACTCCACGGCCTGCAGGTCGCGCAGTCCCGGCGTGTTCGGCGACGAGACGTTGACGACCACGAAGTCCGCGAGCGGCCCGAGGAGCCGGGCGCTGTCGGTGTAGTCCTGCGCCGCCTGCTCGGCGGGCACCACCTTGGTCTTGCCGATGTTCGCCCCGATCGGCACCGTGCGACGACGCTGCCGCAACCGGTTGGCGGCCTCCCCGGCACCGTGATTGTTGAAGCCCATCCGGTTCACGATCGCCCGGTCCTCGGGCAGGCGGAACAGACGCGGCGCGGGGTTACCCGGCTGCGCCTGGGCGGTGACCGTCCCGATCTCGGCGAATCCGAAGCCCAGCGGACCCCACACGTCCACCCCGGTCGCGTCCTTGTCGAAGCCCGCGGCCAGACCGACCGGGTTCGGGAATTCCACTCCGAAGACCGAGGTGCGCAGCACCGGGTCGTCGACGACGAGAACCTTCGACACCAGCCTCCGCACCGGCTCGAAACGGGTCACCCAGCGCATCGCCAGAAATGCGAGATGGTGAGCGCGTTCCGGCGACAACAGGAACATGAGCCGAAGGACGAAGCGGTACACGGACAACTCCCTGCGATCCGGGCGTGTGTGGCCCGGGTGTGATCAGCGGACAGTGGGTTCGGGGACGTAATGGGACGTCTTGCGACGCCGGAGCAGCACTCGGCGACTTCCGTCCGGGTACAGGCGCACGCGGGTGAGTTCCCAGCCGTGGAACTCCGCGGAGATCGCCAGCCGCAGGGAAGCGCTGACCCGGGAGACATCCCGGGGAAGCTTCAGCGGCACGTACTCGTACTCGTCGTTACTGGTGTCCCAGTCGGCGGGTAACCGGGTGAACCGGCCGAGTCGCTCGTTCGCCATTTCTATCCTTCGATCGGGATCCGTTGCAGACCGTCACCGGTGGCCGATGCGATCACCAGAGCGTCGTCGACCGGATCGACGGCGATCGAGTTCGGTTGCCGCACCGTTGCGAAGCGGTAGCGCTCCTGCGGGATCCCGGTCGAAAGATCGTAGCCCACGACCTCGTTGCTGCCGGTCAGAGTCACCCAGACCAGATCCCGTGTCTCGTCGTAGGTCACAGCGTACGGCGCCGGCCCGACCGGATAGCGCTGTCGCAGCACGATCGTGTCGAGGGTGTAGACGAGCAGTTCGTCGCCCGCGGTGTCGGTGACCATCACCCGCCCGAACGGATCGGTGACCAGGTGGGTCGCGCCTTCCCCGACGCGCAGCGCGGGACCGAGGTGCGCATCGGCGAGATCGAGTTCGGTCAGGGAGGTCTGCCGGCGGTCCAGGGCCGCGACCGCGTCACCGGTGACGGCGAGGGCGTCGACCGAAGCGAGGCCACCGACCGTGCTGCCCACCTCGCCCGATTCGGGATCGACGGTCAGCACACGACCGTCGTCCGTGCCGACGGCCCACCTGCCGTCGGACAGCACGGCCACGGATCGGGCGGTACCGTCGACGGGCACCTCGGTGAGACCGCCGTCGGCGGCGTCGATCCGCACGACCGCGCCCGTTGCCGGGGCGAGGACGGTGCCGTCCGGCCCGGCCACGACGGTCGCGGCGGGGGACGGCAGGTCCACCAGGCGCGGCGCGGCGTCGAGGTCGTCGAACAGGGCCACGCGCGCGCCGTCGTCGACGAGGGCGGCGAAGGTGCCCGTGGCCGGTTCGACCGCCAGAGCATCGACCTCGAGGTCGAGCGGGCGGACCTCACCGGCGGGGGAGGGACCCACCTCGGGTGCGGCCGCGGGGGTGGCGGGTTCGATGGTCTGGAGCACGTCCGGGGTGTTCTCGGACGAGCAACCGGCCAGGGTGACCAACGCGATCGCGCTCATCATCGTGATCGCTCGGATCCCCGCTCTGCCCATCGTTATCGCTCCTCGTCCTCGGTTTCGACTCGCATCCGCCGGACGATCCTGTCGTCGGCGCGCCGACTCTCAGTGTTCCTGATGCCGGCTGCGGACGAACAGGGGGATCGGTGCTCGGCTCCGGGATGTGATCTGCTGCTCAGCCTTGTGCCGGGGCGGATGTGTCGCGCGCCGGGCGGCGGGGGAGCACGAGCGGTGTGCCGGTTTCGGGATGCCGGCCGATCGTGACCGGATACCGGTAGACACGCCCGAGGAGTTCCTCGGTGAGGACGTCACCGGGCCGGCCGTCCGCGACGATGCTCCCCTGGTCGAGCACGCAGATGCGGTCGGCGAAGGCGGCGGCGAGACCGAGATCGTGCAGCACGACCACCACGGCGTGCCCGGCGTCGGCGCGGGCACGCACAACCTGCATGACCGCTTCCTGGTGGCCGAGGTCCAGCGCCGCGGTCGGTTCGTCGAGCAGCAGTGTCTCGGTGTCCTGCGCGAGCACGCGGGCGAGCGCGACACGGGCTCGCTCGCCACCGGACAGGGCCGGGAACGGCCGGTCCGCGAGTTGGGTGACATCGCAGGTCGCGAACGCGTCGGCGACGATGCGCTCGTCGTCGTCCTGTCGTGGGGTGCGCGCCCAGGCCGCACGACCCATCTGCACGACCTGGCGGGCGGTGAAAGGGAAGCCCACGGTGTGTTGCTGGGGCAGCACGGCGCGGCGTCGCGCAAGGGCGACCGTCGACCAGCTGTCGAGGGGCCAGCCGTCGATCTCGACGAGCCCGGCGCTGATCGGATGGTCGCCGGACAGCGCCGCGAGCAGGGTGGACTTACCGGCACCGTTGGGGCCGACGAGCGCGACCACCTCCCCGGTGCGGACCTCGAAGTCGACGCCGTGCAGGATCTCGCGTTCGCCGCGGTGCAGTCGCACGCCGGTCGTGCGCATCGTCGTGGTGCCCGGCGCCGACCGGGCGGGCACGGTGCTCGCGGACGGCCGGAGGGAGCGGGGCAGAAGCCTCATGCCCACCCGCCCTGCTTCGCCCGGGTGCGGCGCAGCATCAAGAAGAAGACCGGACCGCCGATCAGCGAGGTGATCATGCCGAGCGGCAGGTCCGCGTTCTCGACGAGGGTGCGCGCACCGAGATCGGCGGCGAGCAGCACGACGGCACCGGCGAGCACACTCGCGGCGACCAGCACCCGATGCGCCGGGCCGAGCACGAGCCGCATCAGATGCGGCACGACCAGGCCGACGAACATGATGATGCCGGTGAAGGCGGTCGCCCCGCTGACCAGGACGGCCACCGCCAGGATCGCCAGTTGCCGGACGCGTTCGACGTCCACGCCCAGATGCCGGGCGACGCTCTCCCCGAGGGCGAGCAGGTCGAGTTTCGGAGCGAGCAGGGCTGCGACGAGCACCCCGGCGAGGGTCAGCGGGGCCACGACCGCGACGATCTGCCAGGTGGCACCGCCGAGACTGCCGAGCTGCCAGAACACGATCTGGTCGCGGGCGGCGGGACTCGCGACGAAGGTGAAGAGCGCGATGAGACCACCGGCGACGGCGTTGACGGCGACACCGGTGAGGATGACGGTGACGACCTCGGTGCGACCGTTGGACCGGGACAGCAGGTAGACCATCACCGTGGTGAGCAGGCCCGAGACGAGCGCGGCGCCGGCGAGCGCCCAGCCCGCGGCGAAGGCACCGCCGAGCACGATCACCGCGGACGCGCCGACGGCGGCACCGGCGGACACACCGATCACGCCGGGTTCGGCGAGGGGATTGGCGAAGATGCCCTGCAACAGCGCCCCGGAACATCCGAGCGCGGCACCGACGAGCATGGCGAGCACGACGCGGGGGAAGCGCACTTCCCACAGGGTCACCTCCCCGGCAGGGTGGGCCGGCAGCGGTCCCAGATCCAGGCCCATCCGGTGCAGCAGGCTGCCCACCACTTCCGCGGGACTCGTGGGCACCTGACCGAGGCAGGCCGAGACGACAGCCAGCACGAGCAGGGCGACGACGAGACCGACGAAAACGGCGGTGGTCCGCCCCCGTCCGGCCTTCTTCAGTGCCTGCTCGGGCAGGCCGGTGGATTCGGTGACGTCGCTCACGGCCATCCGGCGATCACGAGACGGCCGGGGGATAGAACGCCTCGACCAGGGCGGCGAGGACCTGGCCGGTCTGCGGTCCGAAGCTCAGCAGAGTCGAGTCGTCCATGTCCACGATGGTGCCCGTCTTCCCGGCGGGCGTCTGCGCCACGCCGGGGAGCTGTGCGAGGCCGTCGGGGCCGCCGACCGACTCGAGGCTGTGCGTCATGACGAGGATGATGTCGGGCGCCGAGGCGATCATCGCTTCACTGGTGATCGGCACGAACTGCGCGTCCAGCCCGGCGAGCACGCCCGCATCGCGGCCCCCGGCCGCGGTGATCAGCGCATCGGCCCCGGAACCGGGACCACCGAGCATCTTGATCGCGGACCCGCGCAGATAGAGGAAGGCGACGGTCGGTTCGGGATGGTCGGCGGGGATCGCGTCCTGGGCCGCGGCGATCTCGTCGAGGGTGCGTTGCGCGAGCGCGCTCCCTTCGTCCGGGACGCCGAGAGCCGCCGCGACCATCTCGATGTCGGGGGCGACCGTCTCGAGCGAACGGTCCGGGTCGACGAAGACCACCGGCACTCCGGTCGCGCGGATCTGTTCCTGGACCGCCAGCGGCCCGATGGAGGTATCGGTGAGCACGACGGTGGGATTCAGGGCGAGGATCGCTTCGGCGTTGAGCCCGTGCCCACCCGGTGTGACGTTCGGAACGTCCTCGATGGCGGGGAAGGACGGAGTGGAGCGGCCGACGAGACGGTCGCCGAGTCCGAGGGAATACACCGTCTGAGCGAGAGTGCCGGATCGGTCGGCCACCACGATCCGGGAGACGTCGGTGATCGTGGTCTCGACACCGTCGACGCCTCGGACGGTGACCGGCAGGGCCGGGGCCGGGTCGGTGGTGACGGGGCGCGGTTCGTCGTCGACCACCGCGGTGCGCGGACCGGTGACGACATCGGTGGTGGCCGTCTCGTCGGTTGTCGGAGCGCTGCATGCGCCGACGAACAGAATGCTCAGCACGACCACGAGCACTGCCGGGAAGCGGAGGACGGAGCGGAACATCGGTCAGGCACGCATCCGATAGCGTTCGATGTCGCGAGCGAGATCGTCGAACAGGGCACCGTTGAGGCCGTACACCAGATTCGCCTCGTCGATCACGGCCTGTTGCTGGTCGCCGTCGAGGGGTGCGGCGTCGAGCTTCGCCCGGTAGGCGTCCTTGAACGGTTTCGGCTTCGGGATCTCGTCGAAGATGTAGAAGCGTAGACCGTCGCGTTCGTAACCGTAGGCGCGCTCGAGCATGCGGCGGATGATCTGGCCGCCGGACAGGTCGCCGAGATAGCGCAGATAGTGGTGGGCGAGGAAAGCTTCCGGGGAGCTCGCGGCGACCTGTTCGAGCCGTTCGACGTAGGCGACGGTCGCCGGGAGCGGGGCGATACGTGCTCGCCAGTCGGGTCCGATCAGGAAGGCGAGATCGGCTTCGAGTGCGCCGGTGCGGAGCAGTTCGTCGCTGAGGAAGGGCCCGACGATGGGATCGTCGGTGTAGCTGCGGCCGATCCGTTCGAGGCTGTCGTAGACGAACCAGGTCTGCGCCGCGAGTTCGGCGTGCGCCGCCGGCGACAGCTTCCCACCGAGAAGTTCCGAGACGAACAGCGCGTTCTCGGTGGCGCTGTGCGCCTGCTGTGTCTCGAGCCGGATGCGTTCGGCGAATCCGACGACTTCGGTCGTGGACATCGACCGACCTCCTCACGTTGCCTGTACCGAATGTACTCGGCAGGCTAGCCTAACCTTCGAGAAAGCGGCAGGGCGAGGACGGCGTAGCCGAGATCACGCACTCACGTCGTCGAGCGCTGCGGCGATGGCCGGTGGGAGCGCCAGCTCTTCCGCGACCAGCACCCCGGTCAGCTGGGCGAGATCCCGCGCTCCCACGAGCGTCGACGCCACGTGCGGGCGATCCCGCACCCAGGCGAGCGCTACCGCGAGGGGAGAGGTGCCCAGACCGTCCGCGGCCGTGGCCACCGCATCGACCACCCGCACCGAGGATTCGGTGAGATAGCGGCGTACCTCCTCGGCGTGCACATCGTCGGCGCCGCGCGAATCCGCCGGCACCCCCGACCGGTACTTGCCGGTGAGCACACCGCCGGCCAGCGGCACCGCCGCGAAGATGCCGACACCGTGATGGGCGGCCGCGGGAATCAATTCGTCCTCCACACCGCGCGCTAGCAGCGAGTACTCGACCTGCGCGCTGACCAGCGGCGCAGGCCGGCGCGCCGCCGCAGCAGCCGTCGCGAGCTGCCAGCCCAGATAGCCGCGCACCCCCACGTACCGCACGCGTCCGCTGGTGACGGCGAAGTCGAGGGCATCCATCACCTCGTCGACGGGGGTGTGCGGATCCCACGTCGCGACCTGCCAGACGTCGAGGTGATCGGTGCCGAGCTCGCGCAGGCTCGCATCGAGCTGGCGGAGCAGGCCGGACCGGGAACAGTCGACCCGTCCGGAACCGAGGGTGGTGGTGTCGATGCCGGAACTGCCGGACAACACCAGGCGGTCCCGGGGCACCACATCGTCGAGCAACTCCGCGAGGATCCGCTGCGCGACCCCGTCCCCGTAGGCGGGGGAGGTGTCGACCAGCGTCCCTCCCACGTCGACGAAGGCCGACAACTGGGCTGCGGCCTCGTCGCCGTCCGTTCCGCGTCCCCACGTCAAGGTGCCCAGACCGAGCCGCGATACTCGCAGGCCGCTCGCACCGACTGTCCTGTATTCCATAACCGTCTGCGTTTCCTCCCGACACGAAGGGACGTCGCCGCGCTCGGCCACGACCCCGGTACTGCACCCTAATGCGCTCCGCCCCCCCGCACTGTCCGGCGCGCCGACCGGCCGCTCAGCACGTACCCTTCGGCGAGTGAGAATCGCTCCCTGTATCCGCGTCAGCCGTCCCGCCCGCCCCGCGGCCGCCCTCCCCGGAGTCGTCTCGTGATCGGCGACTCGATGACCTGGCTGCAGACGATCGTTCTCGGAATCGTGCAGGGGCTCACGGAATTCCTGCCGATCTCCTCGTCGGGACACATGCGGATCGTGTCCGAGATCTTCTTCGGAGAAGACGCCGGTGCCTCCTTCACCGCGGTCACCCAGCTGGGCACCGAAGCAGCCGTGCTGGTGTACTTCGCCCGCGACATCGCGCGAATCACGCGAGCCTGGTTCCGGGGACTCTTCCACCGCGAGCATCGCTCCGATCACGACTACAAGATGGGCTGGTACGTCATCCTCGGCACCATCCCGATCGGCATCCTCGGTGTGCTGTTCAAGGACGACATCCGCACGGTCGCCCGCAATCTGTGGCTCGTGGCCACCATGCTCATCGTGTTCTCGCTCGTCATCGCCGCCGCCGAGTACTTCGGCAAGCAGCGACGCGACGTGAGTCAGCTCACCCTCAAGGACGGTCTGATCATGGGTTCGGCGCAGGCGCTGGCGCTGATCCCCGGTGTCTCCCGCTCCGGCGGCACCATCTCCGCCGGCCTGTTCCTCGGGCTCACCCGGGAAGCCGCCGCGCGCTATTCGTTCCTGCTGGCGATCCCGGCGGTCGTGGCCTCCGGTCTGTTCAGCCTCCCCGACGCCTTCGAACCGGTCGGTGAGGGGCTCAACGCGTCCGGTTCGCAGCTGCTCGTCGCGACCCTGATCGCCTTCGGTGTCGGTTACGCGGCGATCGCCTGGCTGTTGCGCTTCGTCGTCAACCACTCGATGTACTGGTTCGTCGGGTACCGCGTGATCCTCGGCCTCGTCGTGATGGCGCTGCTCGCTGCCGGAGTGGTCTCTCCCACCTGACAGGCTGCCCGCGGGCTGTGCCTCTAGTCTGGGCACATGACGGTCATCCTGCTGCGGCACGGGCGGTCGACGGCGAACACCTCGCACGTGCTGGCCGGCCGCACCCCCGGTGTCGAACTCGACGAGCTCGGGCACGTCCAGGCGAAGAACCTCGTGGCCCGGTTCGCCGGGCTCGAGATCACCGAGATCGTGCGGTCACCGCTGCTGCGATGCAGCCAGACGGTGCAACCGCTGGCCGCTGATCGCGGACTCGAACCGGTCGTCGACGAGCGGCTCGCCGAGGTCGACTACGGGCAGTGGACCGGGCGAGAACTGAAGGAGCTCGTGAAGGAACCGCTGTGGTCGGTCGTGCAGCAGCACGCCTCCGCGGCGGTCTTCCCCGAGGGCGAAGGCCTGGCGCAGGTGCAGTCGCGGGCGGTCGCCGCCATCCGCGAACACGACCGTCGCCTGCATGCGGCGCACGGCAAGGACGTCGTGTGGGTCGCGTGCAGTCACGGCGATGTCATCAAATCGATCCTCGCGGACGCGCTGGCGACGCATCTCGACGGTTTCCAGCGGATCGTCGCCGAGCCGGCCTCGATCAGCGTCGTCCGCTACACCGACACGCGGCCGTTCGTGCTCCGCGTGAACGACACCGGTTCGGACCTGTCCGGTCTCGCGGGTCCGGCGGCACCCAAGTCCGTTCCCGGGGGAGAGGTCCCCGGCGCGGTCGGGGACGCCGGCGGCCGGCCGCAGGACGACGGGCAGGAGACGGCGCGCGGATAATGACAGTGACCGGCATGGCAGAGTGTGGGGACTCGAGGAGGTGTGATGGCCCGCGCGATACACGTGTTTCGAACACCGGACCGGTTCGTCGCCGGCACTGTCGGTGAACCGGGCGACCGGGTGTTCTACCTGCAGGCCGTGCACGAGTCCCGTGTGGTGAGCGTGATTCTGGAGAAGCAACAGGTGCAGATCCTGGCCGATCGGATGGGGTTGCTGCTCGAAGAGGTACAGCGCAGGTTCGGGACCGCGATCCCCGACGAGCCGGATGTCGACGTCAGCCCCCTGGTCACGCCGATCGAGGCCGAGTTCCGCGTCGGCACGATGGGGCTGGGCTGGGACGCCGATGCCGGCACCGTGGTGGTCGAACTGCTCGCCGTCACCGAGACCGAACTCGACGAATCCGTCGTCCTCGACGACACCGAGGAAGGCCCCGACGCCGTGCGGGTCTTCCTGACCCCGGCGCAGGCCCGGGAGTTCGCGGCGCGTTCGGAACTCGTCGTCTCGGCCGGGCGCGCACCGTGCCCGCTGTGCGGCGAGCCGATCGGCGCCGAGGGACACATCTGCATCCGTACCAACGGTTATCTGCGCACGCCCGGATTCGATCCCGCCTCGTGGTTCGGCGAGGAGAACTGACGAGGTGACGGCCGCCGACGTGCGTACCGTGCTCACCGACGGCGAACTCACCGTCGTCGGCCGGATCGTGCACGCGAGCAACGCCACCCTGGTGTGCGACGCCGGGCTCGGCGAAACCACCGTCCGCTGTGTCTACAAGCCGATCCGCGGGGAGCGGCCCCTGTGGGACTTCCCCGACGGAACCCTCGCCGGTCGCGAGGTCGCGTCGTTCCTGATCGACGAGGCCCTCGGCTGGGGGGTCGTTCCGCTCACGGTGCTGCGCGACGGTCCCTACGGCCCCGGGATGGTGCAGCGCTGGATCGACACCCGCGAGTCCGCCGAAGATGAGTCGGAACGGCTCGACCTGGTGGATCTGTGCCCGGCCGGTGCGGTCGCGGAGGGCTGGTTACCGATCCTGCGTGCCCGCGATCTCGGCGGCGACGAGGTGGTGCTCGTGCACGCCGACGACCCCCGACTGCAGCGCATGGCGGTGCTCGACGTCGTACTCAACAACGCCGACCGCAAGGGCGGGCACGTCCTCGAAGGGCTCGACGGCCACGTCTACGGTGTCGATCACGGCATCTGCCTGCACCAGCACGACAAACTGCGCACCGTGCTGTGGGGATGGAGCGGCGAGCCCGTCGACCCCGGCCTGCTGACCGACCTCGACAAGCTGCTGCGCCGTTTCGACGACGGATTCGCCGACGAGTTGCGCGAGTACATCACCGACGCCGAGGTCCGTGCACTGCAACGCCGGATCACCGCGCTGCTCGAACATCCGGTGATGCCGTATCCGCGTGGGGACCGGCGCATTCCCTGGCCGGCCTTCTGAGCCGTCGTCGCGGCCGCCGGAACGATCGGGTGCCCGCGTGGAGCAGTGCCGGGGCTCCACTAGGCTCGTAGGCATGCAATCTTGGTCCGACGTCGCGATCCCGTCCGTCCCCGGCCAGGGGCCTCCGCTGCGGTTGTTCGACACCGCGGACCGCGCTGTGCGCCCGGTCGTCCCGGGTGCCACCGCGACGATGTACGTGTGCGGCATCACCCCGTACGACGCGACGCATCTCGGCCATGCCGCCACCTATCTGACCTTCGATCTCGTCAACCGCATCTGGCGCGATGCCGGCCACGACGTGCACTACGTCCAGAACGTCACCGACGTCGACGATCCGCTCTTCGAGCGGGCCGAGCGCGACGGCGAGGACTGGATGGTGCTCGGCATGCGCGAGACCGCCCTGTTCCGCGAGGACATGGAAGCACTGCGTGTGCTGCCCCCGCGCGACTACATCGGTGCCGTCGAATCGGTGAACGAGGTCGTCGAGCTCGTCGAGAAGCTCGTCGCCTCCGGGGCGGCCTACATCGTCGACGACGCCGAATATCCCGACGTGTACTTCCGGATCGACGCCACCGAGCAGTTCGGCTACGAGTCCGGCTACGACCACGACACGATGATGCGGTTCTTCGCCGAGCGCGGTGGCGATCCGGATCGTCCGGGTAAGCGCAACCCGCTCGACGCGTTGCTGTGGCGTGCACAGCGTCCCGGCGAGCCGGCCTGGCCCTCACCCTTCGGCGACGGCCGTCCCGGCTGGCACATCGAGTGCGCGGCGATCGCCCTCAACCGCATCGGGTCCGGCTTCGACGTGCAGGGCGGCGGCAGCGACCTGATCTTCCCGCACCACGAGTTCTCCGCCGCGCACGCCGAGGCCGTCACCGGCGACCGGCGCTTCGCCCGGCACTACGTGCACACCGGCATGATCGGCCTCGACGGCGAGAAGATGTCCAAGTCGCGCGGCAACCTGGTGTTCGTCTCCAAGCTCCGCGCCGAGGGTGTCGACCCGGCCGCGATCCGCCTCGGCCTGCTGTCGGGCCACTACCGCGCCGACCGTCCGTGGACGGCCGAGGTACTCGAGCAGGCGCAAGCGCGTCTGGCGCTGTGGCGTCAGGCGGCCGCGCTGTCGTCGGCGGCGTCTGCCGAGGACGTGGTCGCGCGCCTGCGCCAGCACCTCGCCGACGATCTCGACACCCCCAAGGCCCTCGACGCGCTGGACGGCTGGGCGACGTTCGCCGTCGAGCGGGGCGGCGACGACACGTCGGCGCCCGGCCTGTTCGCCGACGCGGTCGACGCGCTGCTGGGCGTGCCGCTGCGCTGAATCCTGCTCCGAGTGAGCACATCTCGTCGCGACGCACCGAAGCGTAACGACGAGATGTGCTCACTCGATACGTCACCGTGGCGATCGCGACCGGCGGATCGGTTCGGGACGCCTGCGAGATCTACCCCGACGTGTTCGTGGTCGACGACGGGTCCGTCATCTCCACCTACGCCGGCCCCGCCAACGGTTACTGCCCGTGCGTGCCGGTGGAGCCGGACGTCGACGAGGCCTTCGAGATCGGTGAGAGCCAACTGAAGTCCGCGATCCGTTGGGCAACGACGATCTACAGGCCGCGGTAACCACCGCCACGGCAGTGCTCGCGCGCTGAACATACAGCGAGCGTGCACCTTTCGTCGCGCACTGCCACCGCTATTCCCGGCGCAGCGCTCGACGCAGTTCGTCGCGGTCGTCGAACTGGATCGTCGTGTTCCCGGAGACCAGGCGCGGTTCGCAACCTCGGCCCGCCGCAACGACGACGTCACCGGGCCCGGCGCAGGAAGCGGCGATCTCGAACGCTCGTCGACGGTCGCCCTCGACGACGACCCGGGCGCCGCGCGCGGCATACGCGCCCTCGGCGACCGCCTCCCTGAGAACACGAGGTTCTTCGGAATACGGACTGTCGTCGGTGACCACCACGACGTCGGCATAGGACGCCGCGGTGTGGCCGAGCGGAAAACGCTTGCCGGGGTCACGTTCCCCCGTCGCGCTGATGACGAGAACCAGTCGTCGCTCACCTGCCAGTGAGCGGAGGAAGGGCAGCAGTTCGCGTTGTCCGGACGTGTTGTGCATGTAATCCACCAGGGCGAGGACGTCCCGGCCGGAGTCGACGCGCTCGAGGCGGCCGGGTACACAGGCCAGCGCCTCCAGGCCCGCCGCGGCCCGCAGGACGTCGCCGCCCGCAGCGGCCACCGAGGTCAGCGCCGTCAGTGCATTGGCCACCTGATGGGGACCGAGCAGCGCCAGCCGCACCGTCGCGCGCCCGGTCGGAGTGTGCACGGTGAAGGTCGTGCCGTGGACGTCGCACCGAATCGAGTCCGCGTACACATCGGCACCTGCATCACGCGTCGAGTGCGTCCAGACCGGAACCTCCGCCGCAGTGGCCAGCCTCCTGCCGTAGTCGTCGTCGATATTGACCACGGCGGTCTGCGTGCGGTCGGAGGCGAACAATGCCGCCTTGGCCGCGAAATACCGTTCCATCGTGTGGTGGAAATCGAGATGATCGGGTCCGAGATTGGTGAACGCGGCCGTACGGAACCGCACCCCGTCGACTCGACCCAGACTGATCGCGTGTGACGAGACCTCCATCGCCACCGCCCGCACCCCCTGGTCCCGGAACTCTGCGAGCGTCCGGTGGACGACTGCAGCTTCGGGTGTGGTGCGGGTAGCGGGCCGGGTGCTCTCGGGGCCGCGGACGACGACGCCGCCGATCATGCCTGTGACGACGCCGTCGGCGGCGAGAGCGGTGTCGAGGAGGTAGGTCGCGCTCGTCTTGCCGTTGGTGCCCGTGATGCCGTGGATCTGCAGGTCGTGCGAGGGATGGCCGTGAATCCAGGACGCCAACGGGCCCACCCAGCGGCGGGGGTTGTCGACGATGACAGTCGGCAAGGCATGGGAGGGGCGGTCACTGAGCACCGCGGCGGCGCCGCGGGAGACCGCTTCGTCCTCGAAGTCGAGACCGTGGAATCGGTGTCCCGGAAACGCCGCATAGAGGTCGCCGGGCCGCACCGCGCGGGAATCGTCACTCACCCCGGTCACGGCTCGGTCGTGCCCACCGGAAGGCCGCGCACGCACGGCGTCACCGAGGTGGGCAACAACGTCGCCGACCTGGATCCGCCGGGTGGCACGGCGAGGGGCGCCCGGGTCGAGGTGCACGGGAGCGGATACCCGCTGGGTGGCGAAATGATGCCCCGTCTGTCATCCGAGCCGCGGGCCGGGCTTCGACAGCGGCGGGTCAGATTCCTCCCGTGTTCGCACCTACGGCTCGGGCGAGACGCCACAATGCGGTGTTGGTGTCCGTCGCCACGTCGAATGTCTCCGCCGCCGGCGCGGTGGGGAGGTCCGCCGTGTTCCCGGACACCGTGGCCAGGATGGCTCGCGACAGGAGGTAGTTCTCGTCCACGAGCTCCTCCAGTGTCGGGTCCGGGGCGGGCGGTTCCGGACGTGGGATGTCGGCGTGGACCGTGTGCCGGTAGAGGTTGATCTGGTAGGGCCAGTCGTCGCGGGTGTCCCATTGGGAGACCAGGACGTAGAGCTCGTCCAGCGTCGAGCCTTCGAGGACGTACCCGCCGTAGCACTGGGCCAGAGTGTTGTTGCGGTCCTGATGCTCGATGTCATGTGCCACGTGGCGGACCACGGTTGTGGTCGGAGCGTTCCCGATATGGGAGGTCGGCCCGTTGCGAAGGCCCTTCACGTCCACGCGGATGTCCGGGGCGGTCTGGGTATAGGTGAGGAGCCATTGACCTTGGACCACGCGGAGGTTCATCTCCCGGACCTTGGTTCCCGCCGGGAAGATGTCCGAACACGCCCGGTTCCATCCCCAGTCCGTCCCGTTCCACCCCCAGCCGGACCACGTGGAGCGGTCCGCCACCTCGTGGGGGCGGCACCGGTACAGATGAACGTTGGAGCCGCCGTCCACCAACCACTTGTTTCCCATGATGTAGACCCAGCCATCGGGCCCGAGTTCCCAGGTGATGCCCATCTGGAATGCGCCCTCGTGATGCCATGGACGTTGTCCGGCGGGGCCTGCGTGAACCCAGCTCTGACCGTTGTCGTCGGAATACTGGATCTCCGTCCAGAGAACCTCCGAGAGGGACCGGCAGACCGTGACGAACAGGTAGATGCGGGAACCGATGACCAGAAGGTCCGACGGCAGGACCGTGGAGAATCCGCCATTGGTCCACGGTGCCCTGTCATGGTTGTACGGCCACAACTGGCGGGCGTAGGAGCCGCCGACGGCTCCGTGGAATGTCAGACCGTTGGCGTATGCCGCGGGGGACTGTTCATCCGTGAGCAGTATTACCGGGGACCGCCACCCCGGGCCACCGACACTCATCTGGTCGAAGGTGTCACCCAGGACGACCGCCTGGCGTCCGTTGGGCAGGCGACGAGCTATGCCCAGATCCGTACCTCCGACGCCGTACTGGACCGCCGACGTATTCGGCCCGGTCACTGCTCCTATCTTGACAGTCACTCCGGGAACTCCGTTCTGCTGGAAGGGAAACGGGGCCGGGGCAGGCTCCGTCGTCGTGCCTCGACTCTCCTCGTCACGGTGACCGGCCCGGCTGGGTGGTGATCGACCGTGCTCCGTGCAGCCGCCTGCAGTTCCGTTGAGGGCGTAGATTTTCCGCCATCCGTCGTAGCGTCCGCTTCGGCCACCGTCTCGCACGCTCCCCCCGAGCACCTCGATCCACCGAACTCCCGCTCAAACTACATCGAACCGCGCGCATATACAGCACCCCGCGGTGTCGGCCTGAGCAGCGCAGTCAACCGAACGAGCGGCCGGGCATCTCCGAGAGCGGAGCGTTCATTCCATGTCGGCCGGGCGCACCCGCAGCTTCGCTGCGATACGGGCCAGTGCCTTTCTGTCGGTCGCGGAGAGCGGGTCGAGTGCGAACTTCCGCACGGTGCGGAGATGGATCGGGGCGGCCTCGACGACCACCTCGTAGCCGGTGTCGGTGAGGGCGACGAGGGTGTAGCGGCCGTCGTCGGGGTCGGGTGAACGTTGTGCCCAGCCGCGTTGCTCGAATCGTTTGACGACGTTGGACAGTCGTGACAGCGAGCCGTTGGCGAGGTAGGCCAGTTCGCTCATCCGGATGCGTCGTCGGGGTGCTTCGGAGATGTGGCTCAGTGCCAGGTATTCGAAGAGGGTCAGTCCGGCTTCCTGCTGCAGTGGTGATTCCAAGCGGCCGGGCAACAGCAGGATCAGTGAGACCAGGCCGGTCCAGGCTTCCTTCTCGTCGGCGGTCAGCCACTCGGTCTCGCTGGTGTCCTTGTCCGGGTGGGGGGTGGCGGTGTTACCCATGGGCGAACTATACCGATCGCAGGATTTACTTTACGCGTGAAGTCATCCCGTGTATGTTCACTTCACACATGAAGTCAACGAAGGGAACGACATGAGCGAGCCGGAATTCTTCGCCACCCCGGGGTACGGCGACACGCAGCTCGAGAAGATGCATTACAACCAGGCCGTACGAGTGGGCAACCGGGTGGAGACCTCGGGGCAGGGCGGGTGGGACGACGACTGGAACTTCCCCGAGGCGTTGGAGGACGAGATCGTGCAGGCCTTCGAGAACGTCGAGCGCACCCTCGCACTCGCCGGCGCGTCGTGGCGGGACGTGATCGCGGTGAACTCGTATCACGTGCCCACTGCCGATGATTCCATCGGTGACGATCACAACCGGGTGATGGTGGAGCAGTTCCGCACGAGGATGGGTGCGCGAGCGCCGATCTGGACGGAGGTCGGTGTGACGGCCCTGGGTGCGCCGAAGATGCGGGTCGAAATTCGGGTGACCGCGATCGTCGGGGATCGCGGCTGAGCGGAGGGCCGAGGGTGGTCCGGAAGCGCGGTTCTGCGCGGCACGGACAGTTCACGCCTCGGGCAGGGCCGAGCGAGTTGGCGCGCGTGATGCGGCGCAGCGCAATAACATCCACATGAATGCACATCCCGGTGCCGAGAAGGAGTCCCGCACGTGACCACGACCACCCCCCGACCCGCCCAGAACGCCCCCCGTGAAGACGACGGCTATTTCGGCCCGGGTTCCGTCTCGTGGAAGGTGTACGCCGACCCGTCCTCCCGTGTCGCCGGCATGGCGGGTCTCCTGCTGCAGGCGCTCAACCCCGGCATGATGCGGTTGTTCGAGCACGCGTCGGCCGCATATGCCGATCCGAAGGGGCGGGACGAGCGCACCGGCCGCTATCTCGACACGGTCATGTTCGGTGACAAGGCCCATGCGGATGCCGCCGCCGCGTCGGTGCGCCGCATGCACGCGCACGCGGTCTGGGACGACCCGCACACCGGCACCACGCTGCGCGCCGACGAGCCCGCGTGGCTGGACTGGACCCACAACGCACTCGCGTTCGCCCTGCTGCGCGGCGCGGAGGCCTTCGGTCTCGACCTGACCCCGGCCGAGCAGGACGCTTTTGTCGTCGAGCAGCACATCGCCGCGGAACTCGTCGGCGCAGACCCCGCCCGCCTGCCCGCGACCCGCGCCGACCTCGAGGCATACGTCGATGAGCAACGCCACTGGCTGTCCCTGTCGCTCGCGGCTGCCGAGGTGACGCAGGCCCTCCGCAAGCCGAGCCTGCGTGGCAATCCGGTGAAGGTGTTCACCTTCGTCGTCGTGCAGGACGGCATGCTGTCGATCCTGCCGGAGTGGGCACGCCTGATGTACGGCATCGAAGGTCGCCCGATGAACCTCCGCGCCGCTGCGCGCACCACCAAGCGCCTCATCGGCATCGCCCGCAAGAGCGAGTCGTACGACAAGATGGTCGCCGAGATCACCACTCGTATCGACGAGACTCCGTACCGCAAGGTGCGAGCGCGCAAGGCTTGAATGTCGCAGCCGACGTCGCCCCAGGTCAGCGCTGTGAAAGTCGCCTTTCGGTGAGGTCTGCCGAGGGAGTCGCACGTCGGGCACGGTCTAGGCTCGTGTGATGACTGCGATCCCGGATTTCCCAGTAGGCACGAGCACCGCGGTGTCCGGTCTCGAAAGCACCTTCGTCGACGAGGTGGGTGCCCTGGCCGTGCCCTGGCAGGGTGCGGAGGTACCCGACCCGCGGTTGCTCGTGCTCAACGACGAGCTCGCCCGGACGCTCGGGCTCGACGTCGCGGCTCTGCGCAGTGACGACGGCGTCGCTGTTCTGGCAGGTGCGGCCGTGCCGGCCGGGGCGAAGCCGGTCGCGATGGCGTATGCCGGTCACCAGTTCGGTGGCTTCTCCCCGCTCCTCGGGGACGGCCGGGCGTTGCTCCTCGGCGAACTCGTGAGCGACGACGCCCGGCGAACCGATCTGCACCTCAAGGGTTCGGGTCCCACCCCGTTCTCGCGTGGCGGCGACGGTTTCGCGGTGGTCGGTCCGATGCTCCGCGAGTACCTCGTCAGCGAGGCGATGCATGCTCTCGGCATCCCCACCACGCGGGCGCTGTCGGTGGTGGCGACCGGCCGGAAGGTCTATCGCAACGGTATCGAGCCCGGCGCGGTGCTCGCACGCGTCGCGGCGAGTCATCTGCGGGTGGGCACCTTCGAGTTCGCGGTTCGTCAGCGGGGCTTGCTGCGCTCGCTCGCCGACTACGCGATCGCTCGGCACTATCCGGAACTGGCGGAGCTACCGGAGGAAGGTGAAGGGAACCGGTATCTGGCGTTCTTCGCGGCCGTCGTGGAAGCGCAGGCCGCCTTGGTGGCGCAGTGGATGCTCGTGGGTTTCGTGCACGGTGTGATGAACACCGACAACACGACGATCTCGGGGGAGACGATCGATTACGGTCCGTGCGCCTTCCTCGATACGTTCGATCCGTCCGCGGTCTTCAGCTCCATCGATCAGAGCGGCCGGTACGCCTTCGGCAACCAACCTGCAGTGCTGAAGTGGAATCTGGCTCGCTTCGCGGAGACCCTGTTGACACTGGTCGATTCGAATCCGAACGATGCGATCGCGGCGGTCACCGCCGTCCTCGACAGCTTCGACGAGCGGTACGAAAGCCACTTCACAACGGGGATGGCGGCGAAACTCGGCCTCGCCGGCGCAACGGTCGAGCGGCCACTGGTGGACGACCTGCTGACGCTGGCGGGCGAGTACGGCGCCGACTGGACCGGTCTCTTCCGCGCGCTCGCCGACGAACTCCGCTCCGGCGCGACATCATCGGAGGGAGCCGTGCCCCGCGAGCATCTCGCGCCGTGGCTCGAACGGTGGCGCGCCGCGCTGGGAGCGGCCGGTCGGGATCCCCGGGAGGCGGCGGATGCGATGGATCGCGTCAATCCGCTGTACATCCCGCGCAACCACCAGGTCGATGCGGCACTGCGTGCCGCGACCTCCGGTGATCTCGCTCCGTTCGACACGCTCCTCGAGGTCGTCACCCATCCGTTCGCACCTCGCGACGAATGGGCCGAGTTCGCCTCTCCCGCGCCGAGGTCGTTCAGCGAAACCTTCCGGACCTTCTGCGGCACCTGACCGCCGGCACCGGATAACTTACCGCCGAGTAGGGTGTGGTGATGGACCTCGCGATCACACCCACCTATCGGGCCTGGACACGCTTGCCGCGCAATCCGGTCGGTTCGGCACTCTTCTCGGTGGGCATGTGCCTGCGCGTGCCCTACTTCGCGACCGTGTTGCCGCGCGTCGTCCACCTCGAACCGGGCCGATGCGAAGTGCGGGCACCGAAATGGTGGGGCGTCCACAACCATCTCGGGACCTTCCACGCGATAGCGGCGTGCAACCTCGCCGAGACCGCGATGGGCCTGCTCGCAGAAGCGACGGTGCCGACGACGCACCGCTGGATTCCGAAGGCGATGACCACCCGCTACCTCGCGAAGGCGACGAGCGGTCTACGTGCGGTGGCGGAGCTCGACGCTATCCCCGACTTCGCGCAGGTCGGGGACGGACTCGAGGTCACGGTGCCGGTGAGCCTGCGGGACGCCTCCGGAGCCGAGGTCGTGCACGCCGAGATCACCATCTGGGTCACCGCGCGCGCAGGCACGCCGACCTGACCGGAGCCCGGCGTCGGCACGGGGGAGTCGTACGGCATCGACGTCGTTGCGCTCGGTCCGATCAGCCCTGGACGAGCCGCGTGCGTGTCGTGTCGCGCCCCTCCCAGTACTGCTCCCGGATGTGCCGTTTGTAGAGCTTGCCGTTCGGGTCCCGGGGGAGATCGCGGACGAAGTCGACGCTGCGCGGGCACTTGTAGGCGGCGAGTGCGCGACGGCAGTAGTCCAGCAACTCCGCCGCCAGGGCGCCGGAGGCGGTGTCGGGATCGACCAATTGCACGACCGCCTTCACCGCCTCGCCCATGTCCTCGTCGGGTACTCCGATGACCGCGACGTCGAGTACCGCGGGATGCCCGATGAGGACGTTCTCGGTTTCCTGCGGGTAGATGTTCACTCCACCCGAGATGATCATCAGGGCCTGACGGTCGGTGAGGTAGAGATATCCGTCCTCGTCCAGATAGCCCATGTCTCCGAGTGTCCGCCAGCCCTTCGGATGGGTGACCCCGGCCGTCTTCTCCGGGTCGTTGTGGTACTCGAAGGGACGTCCTCCGGCGAAATAGACGACCCCGACCTCGCCGGGCGGGAGTTCCTCTCCGTCCTCGCCGACGATGTGGCATTCCTGCATGGGCCGGCCCACCGAGCCCGGGTGCGTGAGCCATTCGGCCGACGAGATCTGGGTCGCACCGACATCTTCGGTGCCGGAATAGTATTCGTGGATGATCGGGCCCATCCACTCGATCATCCGGTGCTTCACGGACACCGGACACGGCGCTGCACCGTGGGTGACCTCCTTCAAGGACGACAGGTCGTGACGCGCGCGCTCGTCGTCGGTGAGTTTGAGCATCCGCACGAACATCGTCGGGACGAACTGCGCGTAGGTCACGCGATGGCGCTCGATCAGTTCGAGGCACCGGAGCGGATCGAATCGTTCCATCACGACCACCGTGGCACCGAGACGCTGTGCCGACATGCAGAACACCAGGGGAGAGCCGTGGTACAGCGGGGCCGGAGAGAGATACACACTGCCGGCGGTGATCCCGCGGGCGGCGATGCCTCGGGCGATGAGCGCCGGCGCCGAGGCGGGGTCGCCGAAGGGGCTTCCCGGGAGCGGCTTGCGAACTCCTTTGGGGCGGCCCGTGGTTCCCGACGAGTACAGCATCTCGCGGCCCTCGACGGACTCGGCGAGCGGTAGCGGCGTGTGGGCGGCCAGGATCGAGTCGTAGTCGTCGAAGCCGGGGAGCGTGCCGTCCGTGGACACCCGGATGCGGATCGCCGCCGAGTCGAGACCGTCGATGACATCGGACATCGAGGCGGTGGTGATCAGGGCGGCCGCGCCGGAATCGTCGAGGATGTACTGGACCTCGGACGTACGCAGGTGCCGGTTGATCGCCGTGTAGTACAGCCCCGAGCGCTGGGCGGCCCAGGCGACTTCGAGGAAGGCGGGCGAGTTGTCGACGAGGATGGCGATGTGGTCGCCGACGGTCAGCCCCCGGGTGCGCAGATACGTCGCGAACCGTGCGGACCGGTCGTCGAGTTCCCGGTAGGTGACCACGCCGCCCTCACCCATGATGATCGCCGGGGCGTCGGGGGTGCGCCGGGCGTGGGCGGTCGGCGTCGGTGCGATCTCTGCCGGTTCGGCAGTCGATGCTGGCATGGGAACCTCCGGGAAATTCGATCTGCACGACGAGAAGGTGATTCTTGTGTGTGAGAGTATCGTTTCGTTACAGTCGTGGCCAGTCTTCGTCCGCGGAGTGCGACTCGCCGAAGTTGCGCTCCCACAATCGCTCCAGCGAAGGAGTCCCGATGTTGCACCGCGTGGGCCGTCTACTTCGGCGGCCGCTTCCGGTCGCCGTTCTGGCCGCAACATTGACTCTCGTGGTCGCGGCGTGTGGCAGCGGCGGTGCGGTGCCCTCCGCGGACGCCGATGCCGGGGACCCCGTCCGTGGCGGAACGATGCGCATCGTCCAAGGCGGCGAACCGCGCTCCCTCGATCCGGCGACCCTCGTCAACGCGTGGGTGTCGAACAGCCTCCTGGGCAATGCGCTGTACGGAACACTGCTCGTCAACGACCCCGAGACCGCCGAGATCACTCCCGTCCTCGCCGAGTCCTTCGAGACCACGGACGGGGGAAACACCTTCGTGCTGACACTGCGCGAGGGGACGACCTTCACCGACGGAACCGCATACGACGCCGAGGCCATTCGGTACAACTGGGATCGGCTGCGCGATCCCGAGGCAGGTTCCCCCTCGCTGATCCAGGCCTCCCAGATCGCAGCCCTCGACGTGACCGGTCCGCTGACGCTGCGGGTGACTCTCGCGGCTCCGAACCCGCACTACGGGCAGGCGGTGGTGTGGAGCGGCCTGAACTGGATCGCATCGCCGGCCGCACTCGACGGCGGCAGACAGGCATTCGACGAACGGCCGGTCGGGGCAGGCCCGTTCACGATGACGCAATGGCGGCGCCAGGACCGGATCATCCTGGAACGCAATGGGGGATACGAACCCGCACCCTATCTCGACGGGATCGAACTGATCCACAACGGTGATACGAACCAGCGCCTCAACGCAGTCATCGCCGGGGAGGCGGGGCTTGCCGTCGAAGGCAGCTGGGCCACGCTCGGGCGCGCCGAGGACGCCGGACTTCGCACGATGGTCCAGCCGACAGGCGGCGGACAGTATCTGGCACTGAACACTCGGCGGAAGCCCTTCGACGACGACCGTGCCCGGCGGGCGCTCGCACTCGCGATCGACGTCGATGCACTGAACGATGTGGTCTTCTCCGGGCGCGCGGAACTCCCGCGCACCCTGTTCGACGAGTCCTCACCGTTCCACGCCGACGTCCCGATGCCGGCCCACGATCCCCGGGCGGCGCAACAGTTGTTCGACGAACTCGCCGCGGAAGGCAAGCCCGTGTCGTTCACCTTCCTCGCGTACACCTCGGTGGAGAACAAGGCCGTCGCCGAAGCCGTGCAGGCGCAGCTCAGCGCGTTCGACGGCGTCGACGTGCGTGTCGAGGTCCTCGAATTCGCCTCGGCCCTCCCGAGACTGAATTCCTACGATTTCGATGTCGCGATCACCTCTGCCACGATCGTCGACCCCGATACCGCGTTGTGGTCGAACTTCCACGGCGACTCACCGGGAAACTTCACCGGACTCGACGACCCGGCGTTGAACGCGGCCATCGACGAGGGCCGGCGGGCAGCCGAACTCGACGCGCGCAGTGCCGCCTACGCGATCGCTCAACGGCGGATCGGCGACCTCACTCCCGCCGTGTGGTACATCCGCACGGCGCCCGCCGCGGTCCTCGGCGACGGTGTGCACGGCGTGCAGATGTACGGGATGGGCTCCATCCGGCCCGAGGTGTTGTGGATGGCCTCGTGACGCTGCAGGCGGTGCGGTCTCACCGCGAGCGATGACGCTTCTTGCGCTTCTTCTTCTGGTTGTTCTTCTTCTCGGTCCCGGTGCGGCTGCGCGTAGGCCTCGAATCGGATTCGCCCGGCGCTGCAGCGGCCTCGAGCAGCGAGCGCTGCATCTCCCGGCGCAGGCTGTCCATCAGCTCGGGGGAGCGCAGCAGGAAGGTCGCCTCCTGCAAGGTCGCATACCGATCCTGGGAGATCAGCACAGCCGTCTCGTCCTTGCCGACGATCTCGACCGCCACGGCATCGTCGTTGACCTCCCGGACCAACTCACCCAACCGCTTGCGTGCGGCCTTCACGGACACGGACGTTGATGGCACTCGCGGCGACTCCGATCTGTTCCCTCGACGCGGGCATCCTTTCATCACCGCGGTGGAAATTGTGGGCGGACACGACGGAAACACCGACCGGTTGTCGGCGGTCCACCCGATCGGCATTCACGGGATGAGCACGAGTCGGCCACGCACGCCGCCGCGGGCCATGGAGCGGTGCGCCTCGGCCACCTTCTCCAGCGGCACGATCTCGTGCACCCGGATGGGGAGCCCACCCGACGCGGCGCGGAGCAGGAGATCGCGCGTGCGCCGGCCGTCGGGTCGCACCTCCACCGCGGCCACCGTGATCCCACGTTCGGCGGGAGGACCTGCGTTCGGCCGGACGCCGACGAACATTCCGTCGTCCCGAACCAGGGCGAGGCTTCGCTCCTGCAACGCCGCCGCATCGGCGACCGCGTCCCATCCCGGTTCGGCCTCCGTCGTGAAGTCGGCGCCGAGACCCCGGACGAACTCTTCGTCGCCCGCCCTGGCCAGCCCGGTGACTCGCCATCCCCGGTGCTGAGCGAGGACGGTGAGATATCCGCCGACGACACCGGCGGCGCCGGTGATCAGCAACCGGTCGGCATCGCGAGGTGCCGCCCCCAGCAGGTCGACGATCCGGGCTGCTGCAAGTCCGTTGAGGGGAATGGTGGACGCCGCGATCAGGTCCACTTCCCGGGGCACCACGGCGACGTCGGCGGCCGGCACGACGAGTTGTTCGGCGTAGGGGCCGAAGTCACGATCGAAACCCGCGACCAGGCCGGCGACCCGCGTACCGATCGAGAGATGCGCCCCCGGACCGACTGCGTCGATCGTTCCGGCGAATTCCCAGCCCAGCCCGGTGTGCTCGGCCTGGTGGATCAGCCCCCTGTCGTGGAACAAGCCGGCCGCGACGCCCAGATCCACAGGGTTGACCGGCGCGGCCGCGATGCGGACCCGGACCTGCCCAGGGCCCGGCTCGCGGAGCGGAACGTCGACGATATCGACGGAGTCGGGTCCTCCGGGGTGGCGGACGACGGCGGCGCGGAAAGTGGAAGTGCTCATCGGGGTACTCCTCACAGCTCGATTCATCGGTGACTACTCCACGATGGAAGGGCTACTCTCTGTGGGGAAGTACGCACTTCGAAGTGCGTTGGTTACCACCGGACCCGAACGGGGTGAACCATGCCGACTACGACCGCAGCCCAGAAGCGAGCACAGGCGAAGGTGGAATACGACGCATTCCTCGCCGACTGTCCCAGCAGACAGCTGCTGGACCGGATCTCCGACAAATGGGTCGCGCTGACGCTGGCGGCACTCGGTGGTGACGCCGCCGCCGGCGGCACCGGAAACGACGGCCCCCGCGCGCTGCGTTATTCCGAGCTGTCCCGGCAACTGGCCGGGGTCAGCCAGAAGATGCTCACCCAGACGCTGCGGTCGCTGGAACGCGACGGCCTCCTCACCCGCACCGTTACACCCACTGTGCCCGTCACGGTCACCTACGAGCTGACCGACCTCGGCATCTCGCTCCGCGAATTGCTGCGCAACGTCAAGACATGGGCCGAAGCGCACATGGACGAGGTGCTCACCCACCGTCGCGAGTACGACGTCCGCACTGCCTGAACGCAGCCACGCCGACCGCGACGGTGCCCGGCTGCGGTTTCGGATTCGGGTGGTGCACCACCCGTAGTCGGGATACCGCTGTGGACTCGCCGTCGGGGCGGTCACGGTGTGCACTTCCGAGCGATCTCGCGCCGAGTCCGATGCCGGTCTGTCAGAGCGACGATTGCTTCAGCCGGTCGGGTCTCGGTACATGACCATGCCCGCGTGGTACAGGACGTCGTCGCGGAATTCGCCGTCGGCGGAAAACCCGGTGTCGTCGCGGTAACAGATCATGGTGCCGTCGATCCGGTAGTCGCCGGTATAGGCAGCCTCGCGACCGCCACGGGCCTCGACGTACCGTCCCTCCGGGAGGAGACGTTGGCGGATGTTCCGATCGGCGGTCACCCATAATCCGACGAACGGGTGCTGTGCTCGCTTCATGTCCTTTGCTTCCCTCGGGGTCGTCACAGTGCTGCCGCCACTCGTCGGGTGATGTTGCCGCGGGAGCGGATCACGTCCTCGCGGAGGACATCGATGTCTTCGCCGACCAGCGAACCTGCCCACTTGCGCGGGTTGCCGGCGACGAGGACGGTGTCGATGTTGCGTGCGTCGGAGCCGAGCACGAGCGTGCCGACGGCGTCGTTGAGAGGCATGTTGTTCACGTCGTCGGCGCGGACGACGAGCAGGTCGGCGTCCTTGCCCGGTGCCAGTGAACCGGTGACGTGCCCGAGCGCATTGGCATGCGCGCCTTGCAGGGTGGCGAAGTCGAGGACGTCGCGCGTGGTGATCCGGTTACGGGTTTCCTCCGTTGCGTAGGCAGCGTTGGTGGCGCGCATACGCTGGATGGCATGCAGGGTCCGCATCTGGGTGAACATGTCGCTCGCGAGCGCAACCTCCACGTCGATGCTCAGACCCGGTCGGATCCCGACGGAGAGGGCCTCGTCGATGGCGGGCACCGCCGTGTCGAGACCGATCTGGGCGTCGGAGGTCGGGGCGAGCGAGACCGTGACACCGGCATCTCCCATCGCCGTCCACGCTTCGGAGGTCAGGCCGGTGGCGTGGATCAGTGTGAGAGTCGGATCCAGGATTCCCTGTCGGGCCCAGCGCAGGATCGCCTCCGACGAGGGGATTCCGAAGACGGCGTCGATGCTCGTCCACACATCGAGATCGCGAGCGAGAGCGGCGAGTTCGGGTCCGTAGGCAATGGCGGGTCCGGCGATCTCGTCGGTGGCCAGGGCGGCCAGTCGCACGGTGACGAGACCGTCCGCGACGCCGTGGAAATCGCTCACCAACCGGTTCATGTCTTTGGGCCACTGGCGGTCCCACTCGCCGAAGTGCGGACCCATCGAGGCATGAACGCCTCGAATTCCGGTGTCGGTGAGCGCATTCAGAGCAGCATCGGAATGCGCGGAGCTGCGTGAGTTGTGTGAGAAGTCGAGCATGGTGGTGATGCCCGAGTCGAGTGCGGTCAGTGCAGCGAGACGGGTGCCGATGTACATGTCCTCCGGCGTGTAGTTCGGCGCGATGCCGGCCAGGGTCGACATGACGTATTCACCGAGGTCGGTGACGTCGGGGATGCTGCGGCGCAATTGCGCTTCCCAGGCGTGGCGGTGAGTGTCGACGAAGCCGGGGCTGACGATCGCCCCGCGCGTGTCGACGACGAGCGCCGACGCGGCCCCGTGCTCGGACTCGGAGCGCAGGTCGGGGCCGATCGCGACGATCCGCGAGCCGGCGAGCAGGACGTCGCCGGCATCAAGGTCCGGGATCGTGGGATCCATGGTGACGACAGCACCGCCCGTCAACAGGATCGGACGGCCACTGTCACGGGCAGCAGTGAACTCGGTGAGGGAGATCTTCGGCATGATGTGCTTTCAGGGTGTCGGTTGCAGGTCAGGAGCGGTGAAAGGTGTAGCCCGCGTGATGCAGTACGCCATCGACGAATTCGCCGAAGGCCCAGAATCCGAGATCGTCGCGGTAGTCGATGCGATCGCCGGTGATCCAGTACGAGCCCTGGTAGGCGTGCGGGCGCCCACCACGGGTTTCGTCGTAACGGCCGTCGGCGGTCAGGTGTTGGTGCACGAAATCGTTCTCGTCGATCCAGGTGCCGAAATACCGATCCGAGGAGACGGTGTTGGCAACCTCCGTGTCTGCTGCATGGTGGGCGGTTTCGACCGGGTGTCCGTCCCACACGACGATGTCACCGTCGACGACGACCGTGAGCGCGAGGTCGGGTGCAGTGAGGAATCGGCGCACCGCGGCGAACTCCGATTCTCCGGACACGGCGGGCAGGATTGCGAAGCCGGCCGGATTCCCGGGTGCGATCGCGGCCGGTGATCGGAACGATCTCGGACGCAGGCCGCGCAGCCGAGTGGTGTCGACGACCGTCGGCACGATGATGTACCCGGCGCAGTCGACGACGATTGCGTCGTCGTCATCTGCTGCGGTCAGCAGGCCCGGGCCGATGCCGACCACGCGAGAACCGCCGAGAAGAACATCGCCGCGGTCGAAGTCACCGATCAGTGAGTCGCCGGTGACGATCCGGGCATTGGCGAACAGCAGCGGACGGTGCCCGCCGATGTGGTTGTCGGTGATGAGCTCGAGCAGTTCGGGGGTGAAGGCGGTGATCATGTGTACTCCAGAAGAGGGGATGGGGTCGCCGGGTGGTCCCGACGAATCCACTATCGGGGCGGGGGAATCCCTGGAACAGGCCGGTGTGTGCCTGGGTGCGCGACGGCCTGGTTCGGACGGACGGGACGTTTGCCCTCGGCGAGCTGGAGTTGGGGTGAGCGCGGGACACTGAGCCGTAACGCGCTGCGGTCGATGCCGACGTGTACATCACCCCCGCGAACCGCCTGCTGTAGCGCTGCGGGGTGTGCAGGGGCTCGGCGCGTTCCCCGGAAACCTCTGGACTCGGCCGCAATCCTTTCGAGCGGCATTCGCATCCAGCCAGGGTGCGACACGGCCTGTCAGCCGCGACGCGGTAAGGCTAGCGTCGTCTCATGAGCTCCACCGAATTGGGAACATTCCTCAAAGCGCGACGCGGCCACGTGCAGCCCACGGATGTCGGCATCACCGCGCGGCCGGGGCGGCGGGTTTCCGGTCTTCGCCGTGAAGAAGTCGCCCTGCTCGCCGGGGTCAGCGTCGACTACTACACCCGACTCGAGCAGGGGCGCGAGCGAAACCCTTCCCCAGCAGTCCTCAACGCTCTCGCCGGCGCACTCGACCTCGACACCGATCTGCGCGAGCACCTGTTCCGCCTTGCCGGCTCGGCACCGACACCGCGCACCCCGGTACGGAAAACCGTCGACGATTCACTCCGGCAATTGCTTGCATCCTGGTCGCATACCCCGGCGTTCATCATCAACCGCCAGTTGGATGTTCTTGCATACAACGATCTCGCTGGAGCCCTGTACAGCGGATTCGAACGCATCGACAACATTGCGCGGATGGTCTTCCTCGACCCCTTCGGACGCAGTTTCTTCACCGACCGGGACCGCGCAACCACCTCCTGTGTCGCGAACCTTCGGCTCGCTCTCGGTCACACGGATTCGGCAGACGACGTGCGTGCTCTCGTTCTCCAGGCGCACGCCGCAAGCGCCGAGTTCCGTGAATTGTGGAGTCGGCACGACGTCCGAGGAAAAACCCACGAGGCCAAAGAATTCCGGCACCCTTCCGTCGGTGACCTTCTGCTCGAATACAACGCCTTCGACGTCCGCAGCACACCCGGCCACCAACTGATCGTCTACCGAGCGCCCGTCGGCTCGTCCAGCGCCGACAAGCTCCGACTGCTGGGATCCCTCGCAGCAACAACCAGCCCCGATCTCCCGTAGATCCGTCGTCCAGCCAGGCAGGATCCGGTCAACGGGGGCGAGGGGCATGGGCCGCGTCTCCGCCGGTGCGTTCGCCGCACTCGGCGACACTGTGGCAGTGCACTACGCGGCCGGTCGGGAGGCGCCGAACACGCGAGGTGAGGCTTCCTGGTGAAGGCCACGCGATCATCAGCGATGACATCGGAGATTCGGCGCAAGCACAACATGTCGTAGAGCGTGGTCAGCGCGCTCTGGTGCGCCTCGGGTTCAGCCAAGGGGCGTCGTGCATGTGTCGTGGGGGTTGGGTAGAACTTCGGGCATGGACGAGATTGCCACCTTCGTACCCGACGACATCGTGCTCGAACGGACCTTCGACAGTTCCGAGGGTCCGGTGCGGCTCGAGGTGAACGCCCCGCGGCCGTTCGCCGCTGCTGATCCGACGGGCGATCACTACTGCGTCTTCCGGATCACTGCGCCTGCGGATGTCTCGTACGATGGCGCCGGTAAGGGCGTCGATGCCGTGCAGGCGCTGCTGCTCGCACTCGCCAAGTCCCACGAGGAACTGCGGCGACTCTGCCCGGAACTGACGTTCTTGGGCAGTACGAACCTCGGTCTGCCGGTGGTGACCGTCAGGCCGGACAATGCGATCGAGGCCGTGATCTCGCTCGCTCCTGCTCTGACACCTCCAGCGTGAGGGTGTCTTTTACGAGTCACTCGCGAACTCACCGAAGAAACCGGTTGCCGAGCCGATCCGGTGTGGACCCCCATCTCCGAGGTTTCCGGTCTGCGCAGATCATCGCTGGTCGACATCGGCCTTGCCCTCGCGCACGAACTTCCGTCGACCGGCCACGTGGCTCCTGTCCCGGTCGAGGGCCTTGTCCAGCACTGAAGTCCCTCGTGCCGGACAGGTCTCGGAGCCTGAGTCGCCTCGATATCCGAAGTGCGCTCAGCATTTGTCGGACATGCCCTAGCTGTCCTGACCGAGGACATTGATCGAGGAAAGCGTTGACCTTGTCGTAGCGGCAATGTTTACGGTCGCTTGTCATGACCATTTCAGTGATCGACAGTGCCTCGGGCATGAGCCGAGTTCTGACGGCGGATGCGAAGAATCGCGCCGACCTCATCCGTGACATGTGGGCTCCGATGGCGGGGATGTACCACTTCATCCCCGGCGGCGTGGATATGGCCACCGTGCACCAACAGAACTTCGGCTTCCGTCCGGATTCCGCAAGAGAGGCAATAGAGCAGGTCCACGAAGGTCTGGAAACCCTGGTGGCGGCCGATGCGTGGACCCGCATCGAAAAGGCCCTCGAGGACGGCGCCACAGCGCTCGCAGCTGCCGATCCGGGTGTGACGATCCCCGACCTGACCGTGCTGCTCGTCCTGGGGGATCCGACCAGCAAGCACTTCGTCGACGAGGTGCAGGGGATCTCAGGATTCGGCGGGGTCAGCGGCTACATCGCTATCACCGTCTGGCCCACCTCCCTCGTTCTCGATCGTCTCGAGGCGATTGCGGTGCACGAGCTGCACCACAACGTGCGGTACTCGCCCGGCGGAATTGTGTGGGCCCCCAGACGGTGACGGTCGGCGAGCACGTGGTCGCCGAGGGACTCGCGGACGTTTTCGCGTCCGAGTTGTACGGAGACGCCGGCTACACGCACTTCGTGCGCAATGAAACCCGCTCCGACGACAAGGTTCTGGCCAAGGTCGCCCGCGGACTCGACGTCACCGGCATGGCGGACTTCGCCGCCTGGGTACTCGGCGACTCGAGCGCACGACTGTTCGGTATCGATCCCGTCGGCCTGCCGACCGGGGCCGGTTATGCAGCCGGCGCCCGGCTTGTCCACGCTTACCTCGACGCCACAGGCACCACAGCCGCCCACAGCGTGCGCGCTCCTGCCTCCGACATCGTGCGCATTGCGCTGCCACGGCTCGGTCTGACCACAGACGCGGCACACTGAGCAGCACGTCGAACGACAGGAGCACGGTGATGGAATGGACGGTGTGCGAACTCGCCGAACGCGCAGGCATCAGCGGCCGCACGCTGCGCCACTATCACCGCATCGGGCTGCTCGATCCCGATCGCGTCGGGTCCAACGGCTACCGCTACTACGGTCCCGACGCGGTCGCGCGCCTGCAACGCATCCTCCTGCTCCGCGACACGGGTATGCCACTGGCCGACATCGCCGCAGTCCTCGACGCCCCCGAGACGCCGACCGCCGAGGTCGAAGCACTCGAGGCCCACCTGACGCAACTTGCCGAGGATCGTGAGGCCCTGGACCGGCGCATCAGCGCGGTCGAGCACACCCTGCAGATGCGTCGGGAAGGTCGCGAGCCCCGCATGGACGTGATGCTCGAAGGCTTCAACGACCGCTACGAGGCCGAAGTCGTACGACGTTGGGGCCGCGAAGCCTTCGACGCGTCGAACCAATGGTGGCATGCCAAGTCAGTTGGGCAGCAACGCGACTGGCAGGACAGCGCCCAGGCACTGCTCGCACGGTGGGCCGAGATTCACGACGCCGGTCACACGCCGGCATCACCCGTTGCTCGAGAGCATGCCGCCGCCCATATGGCGTGGTTCGCCGAGATCCCCGGAACACCCACCCACGCCGGCGATACCGAACGATCCGCCGCAATGGTGCGAGGCATGACCGACCTCTACGAGACCGACCCCGCCTTCCACCAAACCTTCGGCAGCCAGGAGGCCGCGCGGTTCGCCGCGAACGCCCTGCGCATCCACGTGCAGCATCCTGCCTGATGCAGCGGGTGCCGCAGCGCCGTCCCGGAGCGAAAGATGTCATGTCTCGTCCCAGCGCTGCCGTCACCCCACGTCACCGTCCGAAGGTTGCCCGACTTGTCGTCGAGGAGGGCTGGCCGATCCGTGAGGTCGCCGCACGCTTCCAAGTCGCGTGGCCGACGCCAAGGCGATCGCAACCGCTGAGCGCGACAGCGTCTGTTCGGCTGCTCGTAGGCCGATGTGGCGTTGTGTCATGATTTGCGCATGCTTGCTCTCGTGACGGCTGCGGATACGCCCGGACGGGTTGTTGCTGCAGAGATCGCCATGCCCCCGGTGGGTCCTTCGGATGTCCTCATTCGCGTTCGTGCCGCGGCAGTGAACCCTGGCGACATCGTCGCGACACACACCCTGGAAGCGGGAAATGTCCCGGGTTGGGTCGCTGCAGGAGTGGTCGAACAGTCTGCTGCCGACGGCTCCGGACCCGCAGTGGGCACCCCTGTCGTGAGTCTCAGTGTGGCCGGGGCGTGGGCGCAATACCGTTCGGCGCCGACGACGCTCGTGGCGAAGCTGCCGGAAGGTATCTCGTTCGGGGCTGCCGCAACGCTGTTCATTCATGGCGGTACTGCATTGCGTGCCCTGCGTGATCTCGATGTTCCGCCGGGCGGCACGGTTCTGATCACCGGTGCGAACGGTGGCGTGGGCAGGTTCGCGGTGCAACTTGCTGCATCGGCCGGCCATCGCGTCTATGCGACGGTCCGCGCGGGGGCTGACGAGTCGGAGGTGAGGTCCCTCGGCGCTGTCGATGTTCTCAGGTCGCCGGCCGAAGCGCCGGTACCGCTCGACGGGGTGATCGACGTCGTCGGCGGCCCCACTCTGGTCGAAGCGTTTCGTCGCCTCGACGCGGGTGGCACGGTCATTTCAGTGGGCAGGGCGTCGGCGCAACCGTCCACCTTCGACGCGGAGGACTTTCAAGGGGCGGGCGGCAGGCATGGGCGCAGTATCCGGACTTTCTACCTCGACGATGGACGTCCGGGTCTTGCGCAGGACATCGAGGTACTCGCCGCCCAGGTCGCGGCGGGTGAGTTGACGATGCGCACTCTCCCGGAGGTGACTGCCTTCGCGGCGGTGGAACAGCTGAAGGACGGGACGTTCGATGCGGATCGGGTGATCAGCTTCATCTGAGTGAATCCTGAGGCAGGATCGCCTCCTCGGTTGTTCCGGCTCTGTTCATCCGGATTCGGGCCGAGGACCGCCGTGGGGCAGCGCTGGGACGGGGTGGTGCGTGGTTCTGCCTCACAGGATTTGCCCGAGGGCTGCGCGGAGTTCCCGGACGTACGCATGTGGCACCTCGAGCATGGGAAAATGTCCGCCTCGGGTGGCTTCGTTCCAGTAGTAGACGTTGCTGTACCGGGCTTGGGCCCATGAGCGGGGGATCCGCTCGAGGTCTCGAGGAAAGATCGTGACCGCGGTCGGAACCGGCACAGGTGTGTCGTCCTGTGGGGGGAAGTTCTCCCAGTAGAACTTGGCGGAGGAGCTTCCTGTGCCGGTGAGCCAGTAGAGCGACACCATGTCGAGGATGCGGTCTCGTGTCACGGCGTTTTCGGGGTGGCCGTCACAATCGGTCCAGCCGTGGAATTTCTCGACTATCCATGCCAATTGGGCGACAGGGGAGTCCGCCAGTGCGTATCCGATCGTTTGTGGTTTGGTCGACTGGATCAGTGAATATCCTTGGCCGTCTCGCCGGAAGGCGTTGATCTCGTCCAGCGCGCGTTGTTCGGTTTCATTCAGGTCATGTGTTTCCGTGGGGATCGGTGCGTACGGAGTGAAGGTGTGCAGGGCTGCGACGTTCTCCGGGTGTCGTACACCGAGAGCGACTGCGACGCGTCCGCCCCAGTCGCCTCCCGCCGCGACGTATCGCCGGTAGCCGAGCCTGGACATGAGAACAGACCAGGCATCCGCGGTCCGGTCGACGGACCACCCCGTCTCAGCCGGTCGCTCGCTGAACCCGAAGCCGGGCAAGGAGGGCGCGATGACATGGAAGGCCGGTGTCGTGATGTCCGGCGGTTCGGCAAGGTCGGTGATGACCTCCGCGGGCTCGATGATCGAACTGGGCCAGCCGTGAGTCAGGATCAGTGGGACGGCGTCCGGTCTCTGTGAACGCACATGCAGGAAGTGGATGTCGAGACCGAAGATGGTCGTGACGAACTGGGGGAAGGAAACCATGCGTGCTTCGAATCGTCGCCAGTCGTACGACGAGCACCAATAGTCGATCAGTTCCTCGAGGTAGGACCGGGGTACGCCCTGTGTCCAGTCGAGCTCTCCCGGTGTGGGGGCGACGGTTTCGGGTTCCGGGAGTCGTACCTGTCGGAGGCGTTCGCGGAGATCGTCGAGTGATTTCTCGGGTATGTCGACGGTGAACTCTCGGATCGGTTTCGCAGGTGGCATATCGTTCCTTTCGGGTGTGTCCGAGCGACTTGGACTGCAGGTATTCCATGGCCTGAACGATTCTCGGTGTGGATGTCCTCGGGGCCTCCGCGGTCTCTGCGCGCGGTGCCGGTGGAGTCGACGACCGGCACGCCGACCAGAAGGTGACGTGTCATCTATCGGATATCATGGCGGTCATGGATGCTCCTGCCGAACAAGTCCGAGATGCGGCATGGGGGGCGTGGCAGTCGTACAAGCAGATGCGTACCCATCTCACCAGGGTGATCAACCGGTTCGTCACGGAACGGACGGGTCTTTCCGAAGCCGACTACGAGATCCTTTCCGTTCTGTCCGGCAGTGAAGACTTGACCATGCGCTCTCTTGCCTTACGCGCGGACCTGAACTGGGAGAAGAGCCGCTTGTCTCATCAGCTGCGAAGAATGTACGAACGTGGGCTTGTCGCTCGCGATGCGTGCGAGGAGGACGCCCGCAGTTCGGTCATCCGTCTCACCGAGAAGGGCGAAGAAGCCATTGCGCTCGCTCGGCCTCTCTATGAAGAAGCGGTTGCTACTTGTTTCGCGGCCGCGATGTCGGACGAGGATGCCGAGGTGCTTTCGAAAATCGCTGCGCGAGTTGTGGAGTTACCCGAGCAGCCCGTCGATATCGATCCGACTCGATCGTGACGGAGCAGGTCGCGTAGAGTTTTCAGGTTCGCTTCCGTGTCGGGCGGCACGTCCTTCACCTTTCCTCGGTTTCCACTTGGTTGATGCATCATCCTCTGCTAGTTTAGGTGACGCGTCAACTATTACGGGGGTGTGCACTATGAATGCTCCGGCATCGCGGTCCTCTTCGGGGCGTCCATGCCCGTTCTGCGGGTCGTCGCGCACTCTCGAAACCTCGTCGAGGTTCTTTCTCGGGCCCCCTGGTCGGTCTCGGCTCTGTTCGGACGAGGCGGTCCGAGACAGCTGACAAGCATTGCCGCACATGGCGGGGGCCGGGTTCGCGTTGCGGCGCTCCGGCTGTCGTATGCGTCGACCTCACTCCACACGAAGGAGAACACAAATGAAGATCACCGTATTCGGAACGGGGTTTGCCGGCTCCGCCATCGCTGAAGAGCTCGTAGCCCGCGGCCACAGTGTCGTTGCCGCCTCACGCAGCGGCAAGGGTGTGCGACACGCGGATGTCGCGTCGATAGCGGGCACTGTCTACGATCCCGATTTCGTGGCGAAAGCCGCGGACGGGGCCGATGTCGTCGTGCTCGCACTCCCTGCGGTGGGCCAGGACGGAGGCTTGGCCGGCGCAATCAGGTCTGTGTTGCCCACACTCGCGGAAAATGGTGCTCGCTTGGGAGTCGTGGGCGGTTCTGCCGTTCTCCCGATGAGCGAAGGTGGACCGCGCTTGGCCGATACCGCCGAATTTCCGTCCGCGCTTCAGTCCCGGGTCACCGCACATCAGGCGGCACTCGACGAATTGTCCGCTCTGCCTGTCGAAGTCGACTGGTTCGTGGTCGTGCCTGCCGCTGATTTCGGCCCTCATCATCCTGGTTCCCGGCGCGGAACGTACCGGACGAGTCGATCCGCATTGGTGTCCGATGAGAGTGGCCACTCGGCAATCGGCATCGACGATTTCGCAATCGCCTTCGCTGATGAGATCGAGGCTGCGACCGTGCACCGAGCGTGGGTGACGGTCGGCTACTAGCAGGTTCGACGAGTCTGTTCGGATACGGGGCGAGGGCGTTCGAGGGATTTCTCCGTGCTCTTCGTTCATGGACGGAGGTCTCCTGTGTCCTGGTGGCGACGCGACTGTCGTCCCTCGGTCGGCTACTCCATGTCAGTGGGGCGGACGCGCAGCTTGGCCGCGATGCGGGCAAGTGCCTTGCGGTCGGTTGCGGAGAGTGGGTCGAGTGCGAACTTTCGCACGGTGCGGAGATGGACGGGGGCGGCCTCGGCTACCACGTCGTAGCCTGTGTCGGTGAGGGCGACGAGGGTGTAGCGGCCGTCTTCGGGGTCGGGTGAGCGTTGCGCCCAGCCGCGTTGCTCGAACCGTTTGACGACGTTGGACAGTCGTGACAGCGAGCCGTTGGCGAGGTAGGCCAGTTCGCTCATCCGGATGCGTCGGTGTGGTGCTTCGGAGATGTGGCTCAGAGTCAGGTATTCGAAGAGGGTCAGGCCGGCTTCCTGCTGCAGGGGTGATTCCAGACGGCCGGGCAGTAGCAGGATCAGGGAGACCAGGCCGGTCCAGGCGTCCTTTTCGTCGGCGGTCAGCCACTCGGTCTCGTCGGTGTTCTCGTCCGGGTGGGGGGTGGTGCTGTTGCCCATGGGTGAACTATACCGATCACCGGATTGACTTTACGTGTGAAGTCATACCGTGTACGTTCACTTCACACATGAAGTCAATGGAAAGGAACGACATGAGCGTGCCGGAATTCTTCGCCACCCCTGGGTACGGCGACACGCAGCTGGCGAAGATGCACTACAACCAGGCCGTGCGGGTGGGTGACCGCGTGGAGATCTCGGGGCAGGGTGGGTGGGACGACGACTGGCATTTCCCCGACGCGTTGGAGGACGAGATCGTGCAGGCCTTCGACAATGTCGAGCGCACTCTCGCGCTCGCCGGTGCGTCCTGGCGTGATGTGATCGCGGTGGATTCGTATCACGTGCCGACCGCTGATGATTCCATCGGTGACGATCACAACCGGGTGATGGTCGAGCAGTTCCGCGCGAGGATGGGTGAGCGAGCGCCGATCTGGACGGAGATCGGCGTGACAGCTCTGGGTGCGCCGGGGATGCGGGTCGAAATCCGAGTGACCGCGATCGTCGGGGACAACGGCTGAGCGGGAGGCGATATCGACCTCGTCGGTGCGTGCGCCGAACGGAATGCCCGAGGGCAGTGACATATCGGTGACTGCTGCCCACGCAGTCATGGAGGTGAGCGGGACACCTGGGGGTCATGTCGATCGACACGAACCTTCGGGGTCGGGGTCGGGGGCGCCTGCACGGCGACGTTACGGATCGAGCGCGTGCCGTATCGCCGCCCCCGAACCGACGAGGTCACTACATTCCGATCAGTCCGGGGGACGGGCTTCCCGGACTGTGATGAGGGCCTGGCCCTAGTGGGTCTCGGCGATAGCCCGGACGTGGGCGCGCTCGCCTTGCCTTCCGACGAGGCTGAGGAATTCGACAGGCCCCCTGCTGGTTGCGCCGAACCAATGCGGCGTGCGGGTGTCGAACTCGGCCACCTCACCGGCGTGGAGGAGGAAATCCTGGTCGCCGAGGACCAGCCGCAAGGTCCCGTTGAGGACATACGCCCAGTCGTATCCCTGGTGGGAACGCAGATCGGGCACCGTGTCGTCGCTGCCGGGAGGCAGGATGAACTTGTACGCCTGGATGCCGCCGGGCCGCCGGGTGAGCGGAATGATGATCGATCCGTCGCCACACGATATGGGCCGCAGATCGAGTCGGGGGTCGGCGGTGCGAGGAGCATCGACGAGAGAATCGAGGGTCACACCGTAGTAGCGGGCGAGGGGGAGTAGTTGCTCCAACGTCGGTTTACGGAGGCCGGCTTCGAGTCGGGACAAAGTGCTGGTGGAGATACCCGTCTCGGCTGCGAGTTGAGTGAGGGTGACGTCGCGGCGCAATCTCAGGTTCTTCAGGCGGGGACCGACGGTGTCGAGGGTCTGATCGATCGGATCGTTCATGCCCCTATTTTGCCATTTGGCAAGGATCTTTGCGCAATAGCATCGTGGTGGCGATCCTGGTAGCTGACAGCACGACCAGCCAGGAAGGCAGCGCAATGAACACAGTCGACGGTGACCGAATCTGGGATATGGCGATCGTCGGTGGCGGTTCTGCCGGGCCCCGGCGCCGGCGGTGCACGGACCGCTCGGACTCGGCGGCATGAATCCAGGAATGCAGGTCGGCGAGGCAGCCGCACATGGAACACGCGTAGCGATGACGCTCGGCACCGAATTGGTCTTCAGGCACGCCGACCGGGCCGTCACTCTTCGGAATGCGGGGAACGCAGCATGATGCATCAGTTCGACAAGGCCTACTGGGACGATCATTGGACTCCGGCCGCTGCAGACGACGACCGGATTCTGCCGGTCAACCCCTACCTTCGTGCCGAGACGAAGGATCTCGCGCCCGGAACCGCACTGGACGCGGGCTGCGGAATAGGAACTGAGACAATATGGTTGGCCGAACAGGGCTGGCAGGTGACCGGTGCTGACATCTCCGCGACCGCACTGGCCACCGCCGCCGGTCGCGCGGTGGTGGCAGGCGTGGACGACCGGATCGAGTGGGTAGAAGCAGACCTGGCCCGGTGGCGACCGGATCGCAGCTGGGACCTCGTGGTGACCAGTTACGCCCACTCCGACACAGGCCAGCTCGCCTTCTATGGGCATATCGCATCCTGGGTCGCCCCGGGTGGCACCCTTCTGATCATCGGGCACCTGCACGACCACGGCAACGGGCACGGTCACCCTGAGAACGCCACCGCCACCCGGGCCGGAATCACCGACCTGCTCACCCTGCCTGACTGGCGCATCGATGCCAGCTACGAGAACACTCGCACCGTTCGTTCCGGCAGCCGGGCAAGGCAGTTGCACGACGTGATCGTCCGCGCCCACCGCACGGTCTGATCCACCCCTGTCTCTTTGAATCCTTGTGTGCGTCGAGGTTCGCCTCGGCGCTGTTTCCCATGGTCCGCCGTGCCTCGAGGCCTGACGGAACCGCTCGTGAAAGGAAACGTTCGATCATGAACTCCGTCTCTCGGACCAGCGCGGCTGTGATCGCGCCGATCGACGATCCGCGGCGCCGGCGTGCGATTCTCTGGGCGGTGTGCACCGCGCTGATGGCGGTTGTTGCCTCGGTCTCGGGACTCAACGTCGCTCAACCCCAGCTGGCCACAACGTTCGACGCCTCTCAGGGGCAGGTGCTGTGGATCATCAACACCTACACCCTCACCCTCGCCGCTCTACTGCTGCCGCTCGGGGCGGCGGGGGATAGGTGGGGACGTAAACCTGTCCTGATGGGTGGCCTCGTGGTATTCGGTATTGCGAACCTCGCCTCTGCAATCGCGCCCACCACCGAGGTCATGATCGGATCGCGACTGCTCGGCGGTATCGCCGCTGCAATGATCATGCCCGTTACCTTGTCGGTGATCACCGCATCATTTCCCGCCGACGAACGTTCCAAGGCCATCGGCATCTGGACCGCCGTCGCCGGAGGTGGCGGCATCCTGGGGATGTACCTCTCAGCGTTGCTGGTGGATGTCGCGACCTGGCGGTGGCTCTTCGCCCTCCCGATCGCACTCACGCTGATCTCGGCTCTGATCGGTGTCACCGCTGTTCCGAACTCCGGCACATCGGCTCCGGGCCGCTTCGACGTGCTGGGCGCGGTGACCTCGATCCTCGCCGCGGTGGGGTTCACCTTCGCGCTGCACGAGGCGCCTGCCCTCGGCTGGAGCGATCCCGTTATCCTCGCCCCGCTTGCTGTGGCTGTGATCGCTACCGTCGTGTTCGTCGTATGGGAACTGCGCACCTCCTCTCCGCTGTTGGACGTGCGCTACTTTCGCGTGCCCGGCCTGTCCAGTGGCGCGACTCTGCTGCTGGTGCTGTTCGGAGTGCAAGGTGGCATCTCGCTGATGCTCTACCCGTTCTTTCAGGTCGTGCTCGGCTGGAGCGGCCTGCAGGCCACCCTCGGATTGATGCCGATGGCGCTGCTGATGATGGTCGCTTCCGGCCTCGCCCCGCGCCTGGCCGCGCGCATCGGCGCCCGCGCAGCAATGGTCACCGGGCTGAGCATCGCCACCGCAGGTCTGGCGCTGATGGCAGGCCTCGTCTCGGCCTCGAGTGGGTACTTCGGTGTCCTGCCCGGCTTGATCGCGATGGGTCTCGGAGCGGGATTGGCGATGACTCCTTCGACCGAGGCCATCACCTCCTCCCTGCCCTCGGAGCAGCAAGGAGTGGCCTCGGCCCTCAACGACCTGACCCGCGAACTGGGTGCTGCTCTCGGTATCGCCCTGCTCGGAGGTCTCCTGGTCGCCGGATACCGGAGTGCCCTCGTCGGACGCCTGCAGGGAGTTCCGGATGATCTTGCCGCGGTTGCGCAGGGAGGTGTCGCCAACGCTACCGCTGTCAGCGACGCCGCCGGCCCTTACGCCGAACAGATCCGTAGCGCCGCAGAGGAAGCCTTCGTCGCCGGTTGGCAACAGGCCATGTGGGTCGGTGTCGCAGTCATGGCAGTTCTCGTGCTTTTCGTTCTCCTCCGAGGTCCCGGAGCCTCCCGGTCGCTGCCGGCCCGGTAAGTCAGGATGCCCGGTGGTGATCGAGATGTGCCATCGGCCGGCGACGACGGACCGGCGCTCGAACTGCAGCTCGAGCGCCGGTCCGCCGGAGTGTGCCGGCGCAGTCGCCGAATGCGACGACGAACGAGGACGGGTGGGTGACGTGCTGTTCTTGCGCTCCACGCGCAGGCCGGGAACGGCCGTGTCCACCCGGCCCGGGAGCATGTCGCACGGGGCAGTGTCGATAGATCCCGTCAGGCAGCCGTATCGAGCATCTCGCCGTAGCGCACCGAAGGGTCGAGTGTCAGGCTCGTCTTCACTTGTGCAGCAATGTCGTCCGCAAGAATCTCGTGGGCGCCGGCCTCGAGTCCGTCGAGTGCGGCTGTTACAACGGCGGACGGGGATACCTTGTCGACGTTCATGCCCGCAGTCATATCGGTATCGACCACGCCCATGTGCAGGCCGAGGACATGTGTGCCCTGCGCGGCCAGTTCGATCCGGATGCCGTCGGTGAGGCTCCACGCCGCTGCTTTGGTCGTGGCGTAGGTGGTTGCGCCGGGAGCGGACAGCCAGGATGCTGCCGAGAGCACGTTCAAGATCGCGCCTCCGCCGTTGGCTGCCAGGATCGGTGAGAAGGCCCGTGTCAGGTTCAGTGGGCCGAAGAAATTGGTCTCGAGTTCCTGGCGGACGGGGGCGAGGTCGCCGCCGAGCAGCGGTTCGCCGGACGTTGTCCCGGCATTGTTGATGAGCAAGTGCACGTCCTGCGCTGCTGTGGCGACTGCCTCCACCTGGTGTGTGTCGGTGACGTCGAGGCTGACTGCTTCGACGCCCTCGGCGGTGATCGTGTCGACACGGCGAGCTGCTGCGTAGATCTTGGCAGCGCCGCGCTCTTTCAGTTGGCGGACGAACTCGGCGCCGATGCCCCGGTTCGCGCCGGTGACAAGTACTACGGATCCTGCGATCTTCACGGAAGACCCTTTCTGTAGTGAGCGTTATAAATTGGCGAGGAGGACGTTAGCACATTCCATAACGGTTGCTATAGAATCGGTCCGATGGCTGGTAGACCGAGGGCATTCGACCGCGACGCGGCACTTCTGATCGCGATGGAGCAGTTCTGGCGTGATGGCTACGAGGAGACGACAGTTGCTCGATTGACCAAGGCGATAGGCATTACAGCGCCCAGTCTGTACTCGGCTTTCGGAGACAAAGATCAGTTGTTCCGTGAAGCCGCCGACTGCTATTTCGACGGGGTGGCCCAGCAGACCGACCGTGCGCTCGCACGCCCGACCGCCCGGCAAGGGATCGCCGAACTGCTGCAGCTGACCGCAGCAGCCCACAGCGACCCTACGACGCCACCTGGATGCTTCATGCTGGCGGAGCCACGATTGGCCGAGCGGCGCACGGTGTTACGGCAGCGGATCGCGGATCGAATCGAGCAAGGGGTGCGGGAAGGCGACCTGCCGGCCGACACCGATCCCGATCACGTGGCGGGATTCGTCATGGCAGTGCTGACCGGGATGTCGGCTCGTGCGCGCGACGGTGGCAACGCCGAGGACCTAGAGGCGATCGTGGAATTGGCATTGGCGGCATTGCCGGCCAGCAGTGAAACCGCCGATACGTGAACGTCGAAATGAATCCGGACGGGCGTGGACCTCGACATCATCCCGCCCGTCCGGAGCCGTGCAGGCGGGCGCCGGACCGGCCCATCGGCCATGTCGTCAGCCAGGAGATCGTAAGGAGGACCCCGCCCAACCCGCCCGCGGCCGGGGATCCGGTCGCCCTGCGTCCGGACGGCACCCGCTCGAGGATCGATCTCGACGCTCGAACCGCCCCGCTGCGGTGACAGTGCCCCGTGCAGTGAAGCCAGGGTCGGTTGCGTCCATCCCCTACGTTCTGACTCATGGCAGCAGAGATTGGGAAGGACCCAGTACCTCGGGTGCAGCTGGTGATCGGCATTATCCGCAGGGGCAACGAGATCCTGCTCGTACGAGAGCGCCTCGGTATCGGCGGAGCAATTCTCTGGTCACTTCCCGGTGGGGGAGTCGAGGACGGTGAGCTCATGAACGAAGCTCTCCGGCGTGAACTCCGGGAGGAGACCGGGTTGCTGGTGGGTGACCCGGTGCGGACAGCTTTTCTCGTGCACATCGATTCCGAGGAGCACCCTTCGGCGTTGGCCGTTGCCTTCGAGATCGACGAGTGGTCGGGGGAAGTGTCGCCCCAGGACGAGGAGATTGATCAGGCTGCCTTCTTTTCGCTGTCCGAAGCATTGACGTTGCTCGGCGAACTCGACAGCGCACCGCAGCGGGACCCTGTCGTCGGTTATCTGAGTGGGGTCAGCGACCTGGGGACCACGTGGCTTTGTCGCAACCGAGGTGCGGAAGAGACGCTCGTCGCCCGCTGGTGACGCGTTCTTCGTCCGCCGGGAGTTCCGCGGTGCTTGACACGATCGCTTCCGGGCAGTGGGCGTGTCGAGCAGCGTTGCGGCGGTTCCACGATCACCCAGGGGTGCAACGGTGCCGGCGGTGTTGCGGAGTTGTCGGCGAACGTGGTGCTCTCGCTGGGCGCCGAGACCGGGACCGAACCGTGGTGGGCCCAGACTTCGAGTGGCAGTCCACAGGGCTGAACCGCCGTCGCCTCCGCTGTGGCGCTCGCATCCGCCATCGTGCGAGCGCCGCAGCGCGGGCAGGTCATGCCCCGAATGCATCCCGGAGGAAGGTGACGGCCTGCTTGAGCGCGGCCTTCGCGGCGAACGTGTCGTGCAGGGCGTTG
>NZ_JAKFYR010000016.1 GCF_022554085.1 Rhodococcus sp. CH91 | reverse complement strand
ACGCGAACACTTCCGAGAACACCAAATCGCCTGGTCATCGGTAGTTTCAGGCAACCTTCCGCAGCGTGGACGCCGTCAGGGAACCCAGTACTTGGCGGCAAGATGCTGGACGACCGGGTCGTCGTCCTCTGCTTGCTCCAGCATCGCGAGATCGCCGCGGAGATCCATGAGACGAGGATCGTCGCCCTCGGCATCTCCGAGGGGCCGGCCTCCGTCCTCGGCGCGTTGCCGCAGGATCTTCTCCCGAACCCGGTCCTTCAACGACTCAGCCATGACACGAGCATGCTGTCCCGCACCGGGGTTGTCGAGGATTTCGCACTGCGTGTCAGTGATCGTCGCGGTCGCGGAAGATGCGGATCGCCATCGGCAGGACTACCGCGAGAGCGCCGATGATCAAGACCAGGGAGAACAGTTCCATCACCATGTCTCCATCATCCAGACGCACGCCGTGCGCTGCACTACAACGTCGAAAGCCCCTCACCGATGGTGAGGGGCTTTCGTGGAGCTGCCTGTCGGAATCGAACCGACGACCTTTTCATTACGAGTGAAATGCTCTACCGACTGAGCTAAGGCAGCGAGCCTTTCGGCGACCGAAGTCTAACGGACTACCCCCACCTCGACGCAAACCGGCACTTCGGCTACCGGAAAGCGGCACTCAGTCGAGCGGCGAGCGCGGCGAGCGCGAACCGCGGTTTGACGTTCTGAGCGAGCGCCTCCCGGCAGTCGAGAATCGCTTCGATGCAGTCGAGCAGCGCTTCCGGACGGGTTCGCGATGCGAGATCCGCCGCGCGTTCCGCCATGTCGGGATGGTTGAGGGTGACCCCGGAACCGAAGGCGTGCACGAGTGCATCCCGATACAGACCCGCGAGGTCGATCAGTGCCCGATCCATGATGTCGCGTTCGGTGCGCGTCTTCCGCGACTTCTGGGTGCGTTCGAGTTCCTTGAGCACGCCGGCCGAACCCCGAAGGGCACCGGCGGCTCCCTTACCGGTACCGCCCGCACCCAGGGCCGTCTTCAGCTCTTCCGTTTCGCGTTCGTCGCGCTCGGCGCTGATCTCCTTCGCTTCGGTCTCGGCGGTGCGCCCCAGATCGTCGGCAGCGGAGTAGGTCGTGGCAGGCCGAAGGACGGCTCCTGCCAGCGCCAGCGCACGCGATCGGTTGTTCCGGGCGCCCTCGTCGGTGGCCAATCGCCGAGCACGCCCGACATGACCTGCACTGACCGACGCAGCCCAGTGCGCCGTCTCCGGATCGATGCCGTCGGTGGACTCGAGGACCCGCGCTATCGCGTCGACGCTGGGGGTGACCAGTCCGACGTGCCGGCATCGGGAGCGGAGGGTCACGGAGATGTCCTCGGGATCGACCGACGGCGCGCACAGCAGGAAGACCGTCCGCTGCGGCGGTTCCTCGACCACCTTCAGCAACGCGTTCGCCGCGCCTTCCGTCAGACGGTCGGCATCTTCGATGACGACGACCTGCCACCGTCCGGTGCTCGGCCGCCGCGACGCGACCTGCACGATGTCGCGCATCGACTTGACGCTGATGGTCAGACCCTCGGGCACGACGCGCCGCACGTCACCGTGCGTACCTGCCATCGTGGTGGTGCACGCATGGCACCGTCCGCATCCGGGAGCGTCCTCGTCGGTGCACTGCAGCGCTGCAGCGAAGCACAGCGCAGCGATGGAACGCCCCGATCCGGGAGGGCCGGTGAACAGCCACGAATGCGTCATCGCCGACCCGGTGTCGCCGCGACGAGCCGCATCGGCAGCGGCCACGAGCTCGGTTTCGACATCGCGTTGACCGACGAGACGATCGAATACCCCGGGCATACGCTCAGCCTAACGATCGGCACCGACTCCCCCGATCTCGTGTCCGAAACGTTCAAGACGTCAGGGTCGCGGAGCCGTAGTTTCGGGCCATGACCATTCATTTCTCCGCTGTGGGGCTCGTCGTCGCCGATCTCGGTCGGTCCTTCGCGTGTTATCGCCTGCTCGGGCTCGATCTGCCCACCGAGATCCCCGCGGTGCCGCATTTCGAGACCACCCTTCCCGGTGGGCTGCGCCTGATGTGGGACACCGTCGCCTCCGTCCGCACCTTCTACCCGGAGTTCGAGCCCTCCACGGGTGGGGTGGGTCTCGCCTTCGACTGCGGGTCGCCCCGGGCCGTCGACGAGACGCACGCGGCGTTGATCGAGGCCGGCTGCACCTCGACGAAAGCTCCGTGGGACGCGGTCTGGGGGCAGCGCTATGCGATGACGACCGACCCGGACGGCTATGCCGTCGATCTGTTCTCAGCGCTTCCGGGATGACCCCGGACGAGAGCACCGAGAGTGGCGCCCGAGAACATGCGCACCTCCCGGGCGAGGTGCGCCTGGTCGCTGTAGCCGCAGTCCGCAGCGATACGGGCGAAGGCGTCGCCGGCCCGGGCCCGCGCGACCGCCCGTCGGAACCGCAACACCCGCGACAACATCTTCGGTCCGTATCCGTAGGCCCGGGTCGATCGGCGACGAAGCGTCCTGTCGCTCCATCCCAGTGCCGAAGCGAGCTCCGACACGGACCTGCCCGAGGACAACGCGCGGGCGAGGTCCGGCATCGGATCCTGCTCGTGGGTCGTTGCTCGCGCGGCATCCACCAACGCGCCGACCGGATCGTGCTCGGCGCGACCTGCAAGGGCCCGGACCCGGCGTGAAGGCCACAGGTCGTCGAGCGGAACGCGCCGATCGGTCAACTCGCACGCATCGATCCCGAAGAACCGCGGCCCCACCCCGGGTGCGAATCTGACAGCAGTCAGCGACTGGCCCGTGGCCAGATCGGAGTACTGCGATCTCGTGTCCGGGCCGGCGACGAGGAAGCCGTCCGCGTGCCGGATGAGATCCATGCACCCGTCCGGCAAGACATGCGTACCACCTGGACGGGCGCCGGTCGGAGCGGAGCGCCACAGCATCACACCGGGCACCCCCGAAGGCTGCTCGCGATACACGACCGTCAGGTTAACGGCGCGCTCCGACGAGGAACCGTCAGTCGGCCGTCTTCTTCGCGGCCGCCTTCTTGGTCGTCTTCTTCGCCGTCGTCTTCTTGGCAGCGGTGGCCTTCTTGGCAGTGGTCTTCTTCGCCGCTGTCTTCTTCGCGGTCTTCTTGACCGGACCACGTGCGCGACGGTCGGCGAGCAGCTCGGAAGCCCGCTCGTCGGTGATCGTCGCGACCTCGTCGCCCTTGCGCAGGCTGGCGTTGGTCTCACCGTCGGTGACGTAGGGACCGAAACGCCCGTCCTTGATCACCATCTGCTTACCACTGACCGGGTCGGTGCCCAGCTCGCGCAGCGGCGGCGTGGCGGCGGCCTGGCGACCGCGCCGCTTCGGCTCCGAGTAGATCTTCAGCGCCTCCTCGAGGGTGACGGTGAAGATCTGCTCCTCGTTCGCCAACGACCGCGAGTCGGTGCCCTTCTTCAGGTACGGACCGTAACGACCGTTCTGAGCCGTGATCTCCTCGCCGGACTCGGGATCGACACCTACCACCCGCGGCAGCGACAGCAGTTTCAACGCGTCGTCGAGGGTGACAGTGGACAGATCCATCGACTTGAACAGCGAGCCCGTCCGCGGCTTGGGACCGGACTTCTTCGCAGCCTTCTTGGCCGGTGCCTTCTTGGCGGCTTTCTTCGCGACGACCTTCGTGGTCGCCGTTTTCGTGCCTCCACCTGTATCGAGCTCGTCGACCGGGATGGGCGTGACGTCCGGCTCCGGCTCCGGTTCGGCTTCCGGCTCGGGGATCAGTTCGGTCACATAGGGGCCGAAGCGGCCCTCACGCGCGACGATCTCGTAGCCGGTGGCCGGATCGACGCCCAGTACGCGACCTTCCTGCGGCGTCGCGAACAGCTTCTCGGCGTACTCGAGGGTGAGCTCGTCGGGCGGGAGATCATCGGGCAGGTTCGCGCGCTGCGAGACCGGTTCGCCGTCGGGATTGTCGGGATCGGTGACCATCCGCTCGAGATAGGGGCCGAACCGGCCGACCCGAACGTGGATCTCGCGTCCCTCCGAGTCGTCGAACAGACGGATGGAGTTGATCTCCCGCGCGTCGATGTCCTCGAGGTTCTCGCCGACGAGCTTCTTCAGCCCGCCCTTGCGGGCGACCGAGTCCTCGTCTCCGTGACTGCCACCGAAGTAGAAGCGTGTCAGCCAGTCGGTGCGCTGCTCGTGACCGGACGCGATCTCGTCGAGGTCGTCCTCCATCCCGGCCGTGAAGTCGTAGTCGACCAGCTGGGCGAAGTGCGCCTCGAGAAGGCCGATGACCGCGAAGGCCACCCAGGACGGGACGAGCGCGCTGCCGCGCTTGTAGACGTAACCCCGGTCGAGGATGGTCTTGATGATGGACGCATAGGTGGACGGCCGGCCGATGCCGAGTTCTTCGAGCGTCTTGATCAGGCTCGCCTCGGTGTACCGGGCGGGCGGGTTGGTGGAGTGACCGTCCGGATCGAGCTTCGTCGCCGTCACCGAGGCACCTTCGGACAGATTCGGCAGGCGCGACTCCGCGTCGTCCGACTGCCCACCGGCCTCTTCGTCGACGCTCTCGACGTAGGCCTTGAGGAAACCCGGGAACGTGATGGTGCGGCCCGACGACGAGAAGGTGCATTCCTCGCCTGTTCCCGCAGTGCCCGTGATGCGCAACGTGAGGGTCGTGCCCCGCGCATCGGCCATCTGGGAGGCGACGGTGCGCTGCCAGATCAGCTCGTACAGCTTGAACTCGTCACCGTCGAGACGCGAGTGCAGCTCGCCGGGGGTGGCGAAGACGTCGCCCGCGGGGCGGATCGCCTCGTGCGCCTCCTGCGCGTTCTTGACCTTCCGTGTGTACTGGCGCGGCGTCGGGTGGACGAACTCGGCGCCGTACAGCTGGGTGGCCTGTGCGCGGGCGGCGGCGATCGCGGACTCGGACAGCGTCGTCGAGTCCGTACGCATGTAGGTGATGTAGCCGTTCTCGTACAGGCGCTGCGCGGTGCGCATCGTGCGTTCCGACGAGAAGCGCAGCTTGCGGCCCGCTTCCTGCTGCAGCGTCGACGTCATGAACGGCGCGTAGGGCTTGCGCGTGTACGGCTTGCTCTCGGCCGACGACACCGTCAGCGCGACGCCGGCGAGGGCTTCCGCGAGCCGGCGGGCACGGTCCTCGTCGAGGACGACGACACCGTTGGACTTCAGATTGCCGTCGGCTCCGAAATCACGGCCCGAGGCGACCCGCGCACCGTCGACGTTGACCAGGCGGGCGCCGAACGAACGGGGGCTCGCGTCGGCACCGGCGTCCAACGTGGCCGCGATGTCCCAGTACTCCGCGGATCGGAAGGCCATGCGCTCACGCTCGCGCTGCACGATCACGCGAGTCGCTACGGACTGCACGCGGCCGGCCGACAAGCGCGGCATGACCTTCTTCCACAGCACCGGGCTGACCTCGTAGCCGTACAGGCGGTCGAGGATGCGGCGGGTTTCCTGCGCGTCGACGAGATCGGTGTCGAGTTCGCGCGTGTTCTCGGCCGCAGCACGGATCGCGGACTCGGTGATCTCATGGAAGACCATGCGGCGAACCGGCACCTTGGGCTTGAGCGTCTCGAGCAGATGCCAGGCGATCGCCTCGCCCTCACGGTCGGGGTCGGTGGCGAGATACAGCTCGTCGGCGTCCTTCAGCAGACTCTTGAGCTCGGAGACCTTCGACTTCTTGTCGGGGCTGACGACGTAGAGCGGCTCGAAGTCGCGGTCGACGTCCACACCGAGACGCGCCCACGACTCCCCCTTGTACTTGGCGGGAACATCGGCAGCACCGCGCGGAAGGTCGCGGATATGGCCGACCGACGCCTCGACGACGTAGTCGCGGCCCAGATAGGGGGCGATCTTCCTCGCCTTGGTCGGGGACTCGACGATCACGAGCCGACGCGTGCCCGACGAGCCGCCCGCAGTGCTCTTCTCCCGTGCTGCCACCGTGCCGCCCGCACCTTCCCTCTTCGCCGACATGTCGCCTTGTTCGAAGACATGTATACCGACCCGTTCCACAGACGCGGCCACACACAGGGTCGCACATCCTCCGGGACCGCCTCTTCACAAGTGACGATCACCGGGTTCGGCATGCGGCCAGACCCGCAGCGCCGCGTCGGCGTCCGGAGGTGCACCGATGTTCTCGACGAGCCTCGTCAAACGTCTCCGTCCGGAGATTCTCAGGCCGGGCCGCCCGCTTCCGCGCGTACCGATGAGAGTCGGTGCGATACCGGCCCGCATGAGCGCCTGCGCCAGGAGCGCGTGTGTCTCGGGAGCGATCGGATCCAGACCGAGAACATACTGTGCTCCCTCGACCTCCATGCTGCCGGCAGCCAGGAACCACGCACGTTGTGCGCGCGAGGAAGGAACCCAGCCGTTCGGAACGGTCTTGACGTCGCCGCAGGTCCATTCGTCTGCGAGCGGCACCAGCGCACTGTCGGCGGACGTACTGACGGTGAAACGATCCCCGTCGACGAGAATGTCCGCCCCGATCCCTGTGTCGGTGACGAGCTGCGCGATGGCACGAGCGCGCCATTCTGCGTCCACCTCCACCGTCAGAACGGCCCGGCCGTCGGTGCGGCTCGCTCGTCCGTGGGCTGCGAGAAGCCCGCTCAGATCGGCCGGAGCGGGCGGCATCACATCCGCCCCGAAGAAGGACAGTTGACTCACGAGCCCTCCTCTCCTCACGGAAAAGCCCTCGAGAAAAGCATCGTCCCCCATCACCTGGGGTGATGGGGGACGATCGGGCGAGGTGAACCTAGCCCTGTGCTCGTTCGAGCGGGTGGATCAGAGTGCGCGCACGCCGGTGGCCTGCGGGCCCTTGGTGCCCTGTCCGACCTCGAACTCGACTCGCTGGTTCTCCTCGAGGGTGCGGAAGCCGGAACCCTGGATCTCGGAGTAGTGAACGAACACGTCGGCGGAGCCGTCCTCAGGAGCGATGAAGCCGAAGCCCTTTTCCGCGTTGAACCACTTCACAGTGCCCTGTGCCATGCTTTTCCTTCTCTTTCTAACACCGGATTCGACAGACCGCCGGGTACGCGGTCCGCCAGGTCCCGATTCCGACCGCTGTACTTCTCGAGTCCCCCGTTGGAAGAGCTAAAGCACCGCGCCCGCAACCAATCGATCCTGCGAGCGTGCACTTTTGCAAGTCTACGAACACAGAAGCTGCGACCGCGTGCCAGTCAACCACGTTCCGGGCGTGCGCAACAGTAGGAATGGGCACAAACGTGCCAATTCCCTGATCTTGTCGGCCCTCGGTAGCATTTACTCGCGGGTAGCTGTTGCTGCCATGTTACGGGAAGGCACTATCGGTCATCGGGGGCACTACCGCCTCACCGGCCTCCCCCGCACCCGACCACGGGCCTTCTCGGCCCAGACGACCTCGCCCGACCCCTCGGAGTTCAGCGTGACCGGCTCGCCCTTCCTCCACACCGGCGACGGCACCGCACCCACCTACGGTCGAGCCCTTCTCGACCGACTGCTCGCCGGCACCCCTGCGACCGAGACCCCGCTGACCCACGTCGCCGAGATCCCGGCTCGCCCGGCTCGCCACGACGACTGGCCGCACTGGGCCCACGCCGATGTCGTCCGGGCATTCCGGGAGCACGGCGTCCCGAGACCCTGGCACCACCAGGCCGCCGCCGCGGAGCTCGCCGCAGGTGGGGAACACGTGGTCGTCTCGACGGGCACGGCGTCCGGCAAGTCGGTCGCCTACCAGTTGCCCGTTCTCAGCGCCCTGGCCGATGATCCGCAGGCGACCGCCCTGTATCTGTCGCCCACCAAGGCGCTCGGCGCCGACCAGTTGCGTGCGGTCACCGACCTGACCTCCGAGGTCGACGCCCTCTCGACCGTGTGTGCGTGCGCCTACGACGGCGACACCTCCACCGAGATCCGGCAGTGGACACGACGGCACTCACGCTGGATCTTCACGAACCCCGACATGCTGCACCTGTCCCTGCTGCCCGCTCACGCACGATGGGCCCGGTTCTGGAGACGCCTGCGGTACGTCGTCGTCGACGAGTGTCACGCCTATCGCGGCGTGTTCGGCTCACACGTCGCACTCGTTCTCCGCCGGTTGCGTCGCGTGGCCCGCCGGTACGGTGCCGACCCCGTCTTCGTCCTCGCCTCCGCCACCACCGCAGAACCTGGAGCGGCGGCGTCCCGTCTCATCGGGGCGCCCTGCCGTGAGGTCACCGAGGACGGCTCCCCCCACGGTCCTCGCACCCTCGCGATGTGGGAACCACCGCTGCTGCGGGAGGTCACCGGCGAACACGGTGAACCCGTGCGGCGCGCGGCAGGAGCCGAAGCCGCACGTCTTCTCGCAGACCTCGTCGTCGAGGGTGCCCGCACACTGACCTTCGTCCGCTCCCGCCACGGCGCCGAACTCACCGCCATGGGAGCCCGCCGACTGCTCGCGCAGGCAGCACCCGACCTCGTCGAGCGCGTCGCGGCCTATCGCGCCGGATACCTCGCCGAGGATCGGCGCGACCTCGAAGCGGCTCTCTCCGACGGACACCTGCTCGGTGTCGCCAGCACGAACGCACTCGAACTCGGAGTGGACATCGCCGGACTGGACGCCGTGATCGTCGCCGGTTTCCCCGGGACGGTCGCATCCTTCCGGCAGCAGGGTGGACGAGCCGGCCGTCGCGGCCAGGGCTCGCTCGTCGTGCTGGTCGCGCGGGACGATCCCCTCGACACCTATCTCGTACACCACCCCGGGGCTCTGCTCGATCGACCGGTCGAAGCGACGGTCACCGACCCGAGCAACCCGTACGTTCTGGGACCGCAGCTTCTGTGCGCTGCCGCGGAACTGCCCCTGAGCGACGCAGAGGTCGACGAATTCGGCGCACGCGACCTCCTCACGGACCTCGCCGAGCAGGGGCTGATCCGGCATCGACCCCACGGCTGGTTCATCACCCCCGGTACACGACCGCACGGGGACGTCGAGATCCGCGGCGGCATCGGTCACCAGGTCTCGATCGTCGAAGGCGATACCGGCCGCATGCTCGGCACCGTCGACGCCGCCCGCGCGCCCTCGACCGTCCACCCCGGGGCCGTGCACTTGCACCAGGGCGAGACCTTCGTCGTCGACGAGCTGTATCTCGAGGACGGCATCGCTCTCGTGCACGCCGAGGACCCGGAATGGTCCACCAGCGCCCGCGAGATCACCGACATCTGCTGCATCTCCGTGGACGAACGACGCGAATACGGTCCGGTCACGGTCGCTTCGGTGGGCGTCGAGGTGACCCACCAGGTGGTCGGATATCTTCGCCGCCTGCCGTCCGGGGAGATACTCGACCAGATCCCCCTCGACATGCCGGAGCACACGCTCGACACCCGGGCGGTGATGTACACGATCGAACCCGCACTGCTCGACAGCATCGGAGTGTCACCCGACCGCGTCCCCGGAGCCCTCCATGCCGCGGAGCACGCCGCGATCGGTCTGCTTCCCCTCCTCGCGACATGCGATCGCGGCGATATCGGGGGTGTCTCCACCGATCTGCACCCGGACACCGGGCTGCCCACCGTGTTCGTCTACGACGGGCAACCCGGCGGTGCAGGATTCGCCGAACGCGGATACCGGCGAATCACTCGATGGCTCACCGCGACTCGCGATGCGGTTGCCGCGTGCGAGTGCGCCGCCGGATGTCCGTCCTGCGTCTACTCCCCCAAGTGCGGCAACGGCAACGATCCACTCGACAAGGCCGGCGCGGTCGCGGTCCTCGACGCCGTACTCTCCGCGATCGGCTCGCGGGACTGAGCACCGGACCACATGTCAGGACACCGGCACGTGCTCGGCCGCTGCTCGTTCGCTGCCAGTAACCGCTTGGTGTACGCATCCTCCGGGTTCGATGGCGAGGCTGACCCCGTCCACCGCGCGGAAGCCGCCGGCGCACCGCCATACGAGCGTCGCTACCCATCCGAGAGCTGGGGCGGGTAGTACGGGATACGGGACCGCTTCTCGGGGTCGGGCAAATCGACGAGCCGCAGCAGTTCGATCACCCGTTCCCCGGCCTGCGCCTCGGACATGTCGGAGTGCTCACGAGCCGGGCCGGCCGGCGCCGGTCTCCGGACCCACCGGCAGGCCCGGCCCGCGCGACCGCTTTCGTCTCCTTTCCATCGAACAGTGCCGACACCGGAGCAGCCACTTCGACCACCGCATCCCAACCATGGATCTCACAGCGCCGCACCCGCACACGCATCCGGGCGGTGATCGGAACCGCGGCTTCGCACGCCGCCGACACCCCACTGTCCAGCGCCGACGCCACCGCGAGGGCCGAGAGATCGGCCGCCGCCTGCGCCCGATGGCGTGTCACGACCGCCGAACCGGCATGAAGCGCAGTCGCGGTGATCACGACGAGCGCCGCCATGACGGAACACCCGAGAATCGAAGCGCTTCCCCGATCGTCGGAGAGGATCATCGAAGACCATCGGGTTCACGTGCCGCCACGGCCTCGGCCGTGAGGGTCAGCATCGGCAGCGGCCCGTCCGCTTCGACCGTGACCACGATCAGATCACCGTCCTCCCCGATCCCGATACGTGCCGCCGGAGGAGCTACCCGCGAAGCCACATCGAGCGCACGCTCCCGATCTCCACGCGCCACGAGTCTGGCTGCCTCGCGCGCCGCGTCCTGGCAACGCATCTGATACGAAATACTCGACAGCGCACCGATACACAGTGCGAGAACCGTCACGAGAGTGGCGATCGCGAGTGCTGCCTCGACCGTGACGCCGCCGTCCTCCCCCGCGAGACCCCGCAACCCGATCCGGCGCGCCGTCACACCGACGTCTGGAGTGCACGCTCGACGATGCCGGTCAACGCCGAAACGATCGAGTCACCTGTGACGACCGTGTAGAGCACGGCGCCGAACGCCGCCGCGGCGATCGTTCCGATGGCGTATTCCGCCGTCGACATGCCGTCCTCCTGCACCACGAGACCGAGGAGGCGACCGCGCAGTCCACGCACGTCCTCGACAGCCACTTCGTGTTCCGTCATCTTCCCTACCTCCCATCGATACGGCGCGGACGGTCCGCGCCGACGCTCACATCAGCCCTTCGCCCAGCACGTCACGCGCCAGGCCGACGACGACCGGCACGATGCCCAGACAGATGAACGCGGGCAGAAAACACAATCCGAGCGGGCCGCTCACCAGCACGCCTGCGCGGTCGATCTCGGCGGCCACGCGGTCCTCGGTCTCGGCCCGTCGGCGGGTGGCGAGTTCGGCCACGGTGTCCGACAGCGGAGCACCGGATTTCGCGGATCGACGGGCAGCACGGGCGAAGTCGTCGAGTGCATCGGTGGTTGCCGAGCCGGCCCAGGCGTCGGCCGGATCGGCACCCAACTGCATGCGGTCTGCACCTCGACGCAGCGCTGCGGCCAGATCGGGGGGAGCCGACTCCGCCACGACCCGCGCGGCGGTCGCCGCAGGCATCCCTGCCCGCAGACACGCAGCGAAGAGGTCGAAGGCAGCGGGCATCGCGTGCGGATCGATGGGAGATCCGGACGCGCTCCGCCGTCCGTCCGCTTCGGCGCTCCCGGAGACCAGCCGTGTCGCGCACCGCGGTAGTGGTACGGCGACCAGCGATGCGGCGCCCAGCAACGCAGCCCAGGCCACGCTCATGTTCCCACCCGGGCCGCGATGCGGTCGGTCCACAACAGACCTGCGCAGACGAGTGTCGTTCCGGCGACGAGCATCGCGCCACCGAGACCGCCGGCGAGGAGGATCCCGAGGGGAGCCGCCCCCATGAGTTGCCCGAGGCCCACACCGAGAGCAGGTAACCCCGCCAGTACGGACGCGGTGGCGCGAGCGCCGGCGAGTCCGGCCTCCGTCCGAGCCCGGATCCGCAGCCGAGCGGCCAGATCGACCCGGGCTGCACCCAGCAGTTCGGCGAGAGCGAGACCGTGACGATCGGATACCGACCACGCGTCGGCGACCCGGTTCAGACTGTCGGCGACCCCGCCCGACTCCGGAAGCTCCGCAGCCGAACGCAATCCGTGGGCAGCCGAACCGCCCAGCCGCGCTCGCGCCGCAGCGACCCGGAAGGCTGCGGCAACAGGACCGGTCGTCTCACGGGCAGCCGTGTCGCATGCGTCCGCGGAATGCGTCCCGACCCTCAGGTCGGCGATCACAGTGTCGAGCCCGGACAACAGCATGCGGCGATGGCCTTCGCGTTCCGCGGCACGCTGCCGGGAACGGCGGCGCCACATCATCGTCGCCGTGACCGTTGCAGCCGCGAGAGCAGGTGTCGCTCCTGCCCACATCACGAAGGGGACGGCCGCCGCGATCACCGCCCCACCGACGAGAAGGCGCGGCGCCGGGCGGCGTCCCGTGGCGGGCATCCCCCGCCGCAGCCGGTGGCGCGCGGAGGAGGCAGGGAATACGAACAATGCCGTCGCCAGGCAGAGGACCGTCGCGCTCACCGGGCATCCCGCCGGTGCAGCACGCGTTCGAGAATGTCCATGCCGGGTTCCCGCCCGCGGACGTGGGTCCACGCCGGTGTCACGATCACTCCCGCAACGGGATCTCGTTCGACCACACCGATTTCCACGAGGCGCCGAACGCCGTCGGTACCGCGGTGCACGTGCAGGACCACTTGGACCGCTGCGACGAGTTGACTGTGCAGTGCGGCGCGATCGAGGCCACCGAGGGCCGCGAGGGCTTCGAGTCGCGCGGGTACCTCGTCGGGCGAATTGGCGTGCACCGTTCCGGCGCCGCCGTCGTGACCGGTGTTCAACGCGGTCAGAAGATCCACGACCTCGGCTCCACGGACCTCGCCGATGACGATGCGGTCGGGCCGCATCCGCAGTGCCTGCCGCACGAGGTCGCGGACGGTGACTTCGCCGACGCCCTCGACGTTGGGTGCCCGGGCCACCAAGCGGACGACGTGGGGGTGGGCGGGGACCAGTTCGGCCGCGTCCTCGACACAGACGATGCGCTCGGTGCCGTCGACCACGCCCAGCAGTGCCGCGAGAAGAGTGGTCTTCCCGGCGCCCGTCCCGCCGACGACCAGGAAGGCCAGACGTGCGCGGACGATACGCAACAACAGGCGGTAGGCCTCCTCCCCGACTGCTCCTCGCTCACGCAGCGCGTCGAGGCCTTGGGAGGCCGGCCGCAGTACCCGCAGGGACAGGCACGTCCCTCCTTGCGCGACGGGTGAGAGCACCGCGTGCAGCCTCACCCCGAACTCGCCGTGTCCGGGCAGCCTGCCGTCCACCCACATCTGGGCGTCGTCGAGCCTGCGACCGGCGAACAGTGCCAGTCGCTGTGCGAGACGGCGGACCGCGGCCTCGTCCGGGAAGGTCACGCCCGTCAGCTGCAGACCGCTGCCCCGGTCCACCCAGACCCGGTCGGGTGCGGTGACGAGCACATCGGTGACCGCCGGGTCGGCCAGGAGAGCTTCGAGTGGGCCCGCACCGGTCAGTTCGGTCTGCAGATGCCGCAGTGCTGCGAGGAGATCGGAATCGCCCAGCACTCCGCCCGATTCCGCACGCAGGGCGGCGGCGACGCGGGCCGGAGTGAGCTCTCCGGTCTCGTCGGCCAGTCGGTCGCGCACTCTGTCGAGAAGATCGCCGCCGAGGATGCCGGTCATGCCGCCCACCTCGGACCGGTCCGATCCGGTCCGGCCGACGCCAACACGTCGTGGGCCGCACCGAGCAAGGGTGATCGGGTCCGCAGGCGCAGGCCGCCGCGTTCGAGCATCTCGGTCAGACCGGGTTCGGGCCGCATCGACGAGAGCACCTCGAGACCGACGGCGTCGGCCACATCGGTGGCACGCAGCCCACCGGGTGCGGGCCCACGGACGACGAGCCCCGCCGGTTCCCCTCCGGCGGAGAGTCTGCGGGCGATGCGCGCGGCAGAGAGCACCGATCCGATCCGGGCCGGTACGACCACGACGGTGAGATCGGACAGTGCGACGACCGCTTCGGCGACCGGATCGAAACTGCGTCCCACATCGCAGACGACCGTCGTCCCTACTCCCCGCACTGCCTCGACCACGGCTTCGACCGCCGCCGGTGCGAGTCGACCGGTGTGCTCCCGATCGGTGGACAGGACGCCCACGCCGGGTGCCCAGGCGGGCACGGCGTCGCGCAGGGCACGTGCCGAGACGCGTCCGCCGTCGACGGTGAGACCGGACCATCGCACACCGGGGCGCTCCTCGAGCCCGGTCAGGACGTCGAGTCCGCCACCGAACGGATCGGCGTCGAGGAGCAGGGTCTCGCGTCGCTCGTCGTGTCCTGCTGCCCAGGCGAGCGCCGCAGCGAACGTCGAGGCACCCGCCCCACCGCACCCACCGACGACCGTGAGAACGGTGCCGGTGCCGGTGGCCGGTTCACCTGCGGCTGCGACGATCGCGAGCAGCTCCACCTCCTCCGAGGGAAGCGCGAGAACGTGCTCGGCGCCCACACCCGCGGCGGCCTGCCATTCCGGCAGGCCGGCCGTCCCGGTACACACGAGGATCACGCCGGGCCGGCGCGGATGACCACCCGTGCATGCTGCTGCCGCGGCCGCATCGAGGACGACGATCGCCGCGTCGGTCCACGCCCGGCGCGGCACCGGCACGGGCATCTCGTGCAACGTGCGGTCGGCTGCTGCGACCACGCGGCGCAGGTCGGCGACCAGTGTGGGGTCGCCGATCAGTCCGAGGATGTCGTTCATGCCCGCCAGGCTGCCGTGCCCGGAGTCCGGCCGGCCCGCGGCAACGGCGTGGGGAGCCCGTTCTGTGGATGAATCGCATCCCTGTGGACAACTCGCTGCAACGCGAGGATCCGGTGCGCGGAAAGGGTGCGAGAGGTGGAAAGAAGGCCCTCCGACAAAGCGACAGCCCTCGCCAGGGGGGAGGAGGCGAGGGCCGTCTGCGTTCAGCCCCGGGGGGTCGGGCTGAACACAACCCGGATGTCGATCCGGGCATTCGCGATAGTACACCGTTAGGCGCGGTTGCTTGCAACTTCAAACATCGGCGTGCCGCGCACATCACCCGGCGCCCGTCGGTGTGTCCGGACCTATTGTGGGGAGCGTGACAGACGCGTCGGCGAACCCGTCCCTACCGAACCCGTCGACGGGGAGCGCTCCGGACTCCGGTCGGATCGCGGCCTTCTTCGACCTCGACAAGACCGTCATCGCGAAATCGAGCGTGCTGGCGTTCACCCGCCCGTTCTTCGAAGAGGGCCTGCTCAGCCGCCGCGCGGTTCTCCAGAGCACCTACGCCCAATTGCTCTATCTGCTGTCGGCCGCCGATCAGGCACGGGTGGACAGGATGCGCGAGCACATCGCGCACATGTGCAACGGATGGGACGTCGAGCAGATCAAGTCGATCGTGGACAAGACACTGCAGGACGTGGTGACCCCACTCGTCTACGCGGAGGCGAAGGATCTGATCGCAGATCACCGGGCCCGCGGTCACGATGTCGTCATCGTGTCGGCGTCCGGGCAGGAGGTGGTGACGCCGATCGCGCGGGCACTCGGGGCGGCGCACAGCACGGGGAGCAGGATGCGGATCGTCGACGGCCGATATGCCGGCGAAGTCGATTTCTACTGTTTCGGAGAGGCCAAGGCGGTCGCCATCCGTGAACTCGCCGAACGATACGGTTACGACCTCTCCCTCAGCTACGCTTATTCCGATTCGGCCACCGACCTACCCATGCTCCGGGAGGTCGGTTTCCCCCGAGTGGTGAATCCGGACCGCCCTCTACGCCGAGCTGCCATCGAAAATGGTTGGCCTGTACTGATTTTCGCCCGACCCGTACCGCTGGGCCGACGCGCGCGCCCTTCTCTGCGCGCACTGGTGACACTCGCGGCCACACTCGGCGTCACGGCGCTGGTACTCGGTGCCGCTCGGCGCTACACGAACTTCCGGATGCGTTGACACCCAGAGCCGCTCATTGCGCCGGACGACGACGAAAGAGGGTGGTCGGGGTCTTGCCGACGCCCCGCCGACGGGGTAGAAAGGAGTTACGGAAGAACGGAAGGCCAAGACCGAACCGGAAGAGAAGGTTCGATCTCCCGACCGATCTTCCCGGCACGGACACCGAGTACCCACGCGAAGCCGATGCCACTATAAGGGCGCAAGTGTTGTGGGCCTGCGAACTCCGGGTTTTCGAAGACGAGTACCGCACCCGTTGCGAGACGAATCCGCGATATCCGGATCATCGCCGAGGCCGTTGAATCACAACCCATTCCGCACGCATGGTAACTCGGATCGCCCGTGCCGGCGGGTGGCGGAGTCGATCCCGATCGACATGCCACCCGCTTTCACGTGTGGAGGGTGCATCCCTCGGGCCGCGGACGCGATCAGCCTGCGAACGCCTCGGCGATCGAGGTGGCCTCACGGGCACCGGCCTCGAGCGACCCGCAGCAGAAGATCAGCCAGCCGCCGACGCCGTCCACCGTTCCGGCCTCGAATCCTGCGAGGCCGTCACGGTAGGCCTGCAACCGTCGCATCCAGTGGACCTCGGGCACGCCGAGATTGCGCACGTCGAGCCCCGACGCGACACACACCAGACGCGAGGCCGCCCGCGCCACCACACCGTCGCCGACGCCGAACGGCTTCAGGACGGCCAGCTCGCCGTGCACGACGGCCGCGAGGACCGGCGCCGGCGCGCTCGTTCCGCCGGTGACGAGCTGGGCCAGCATGTCGAGACGCTCCGCCAGTCCGGGCTCCACGCGCGGACGGCCCAGCTCCTCGGCATCCTCGACGAGATCGGCCGCGGCCAGCAGGTGCAGACGAGCGAGCGCCTGCAACGGTGCGCGACGCCAGGTCGCAACCATGTTGCCGAGCGCGTCGCCGTCGAGCGCCTGCGCCACTCGAAGGGCTCCCGCCAGGATCGGGTCTCCGCTCTCCCCCGGCTGCGGCAGCTCCGTCGAACCACCGTCGATCGACGCCGATGCCCGCGCGGCACGCACCGATGCCTCCGCGGCGGTGTTCGCCCATCCACGCCGGTTCGTCCGGTGACGGTGCACCTCCGCGAGCGCGTCGCGGGCGCGGTCGGCGGAATCGCGCACACCCGGAAGGTCGACGAGAGGCTGAAGAGGGTCGGTCACGGGGACGACGGTACCGGCGCGCCGCAGGTGGACGGGCGCGAGGTTCCCCGGGTCGCCCCGCGGATGCCGTTCGTCGCGCGAAAGCAACCGATGGGCGAATGTGACAGCTCTGCCCGCCACCGCAACGGTGCGGCGCGGGTCACAGATGATTACGCTCACAAGAACCCCAAACGGAACGACCCCGAGAGAGGCCCCGCATCATGACGAGCGCAGCCCAGGAGCACGAATCGAAGGCGTACCCGCCGAGTCCGGAGTTCACCGCAACCGCGAATGCCGGTCCGGAGCTGCAGGAAGCCGCCGATGCCGATCGGCTCGGATTCTGGGAGGACCAGGCGAAGCGGCTCGATTGGGCGGAACCGTGGACCGAGGTGCTCGACTGGTCGAACGCACCGTTCGCGAAGTGGTTCGTCGGCGGAAAGCTCAATGTCGCCTACAACTGTGTGGACCGGCACGTCGAGGCCGGCAACGGCGACCGGGTGGCTATCCACTTCGAGGGTGAGCCCGGCGACAGCCGGACCTTGACCTACAACGACCTGCTCGCCGAGGTCTCGCGGGCGGCCAACGCGTTCACCGAACTCGGTCTGGTCGCCGGCGACCGCGTTGCGATCTACATGCCGATGATCCCCGAGGCGATCGTCGCCATGCTCGCGTGCGCCCGGCTGGGCCTCACCCACTCCGTGGTGTTCGGCGGCTTCTCGTCGTCGGCCCTGCGCTCACGCATCGACGACGCGCAGGCCAAGCTCCTCGTCACGGTCGACGGGCAGTGGCGCCGCGGCCAGGCCGCGCCGCTCAAGGCCGCAGCCGACGAGGCGGTTGCCGACGCGAAGTCGATCGAGCACGTGCTGGTCGTCGCTCGGACCGGTATCGACGTCGAGTGGACCGAGGGCCGGGATCTGTGGTGGCACGAGACCGTCGAGAAGGCCTCCCCCGAGCACACCGCACAGCCGTTCGACTCCGAACATCCGCTGTTCATCCTGTACACCTCGGGCACCACGGGTAAGCCCAAGGGCATCGTCCACACCTCGGGCGGTTACCTGACGCAGGCCTCGTACACCCATCACTACGTCTTCGACCACAAGCCGGGCAAGGACGTCTACTGGTGCACCGCGGACATCGGCTGGGTGACCGGGCACAGCTACATCGTCTACGGTCCGCTGAGCAACGGTGTGACACAGGTCGTCTACGAGGGCACCCCGAACTCGCCGAACGAGCACCGGCACTTCGAGATCATCGAGAAGTACGGTGTGAGCATCTACTACACGGCGCCGACACTGATCCGCACCTTCATGAAGTGGGGCCGCCAGATCCCCGATGCCCACGACCTGTCGTCGATCCGCCTGCTCGGCAGCGTCGGTGAGCCGATCAACCCGGAGGCCTGGCGCTGGTACCGGGAGGTCATCGGCGCGGACTCCGCCCCGATCGTCGACACCTGGTGGCAGACGGAGACGGGCGCGATCATGATCTCGCCGCTGCCCGGTATCACCGCCACCAAGCCCGGTTCGGCCATGGCGCCGCTGCCCGGCATCTCGGCGAAGATCGTCGACGACCAAGCCGAGCCCCTCGGTCCGGGTGGCAACGGCTATCTCGTTCTCGACCAGCCGTGGCCGTCGATGCTCCGCGGCATCTGGGGCGACGACCAGCGTTACCGCGAGACCTACTGGTCGCGCTACGAGGATCAGGGCTGGTACTTCGCCGGCGACGGCGCTCGTTACGACGAGGACGGGGCGCTGTGGGTGCTCGGCCGGGTCGACGACGTCATGAACGTCTCCGGTCACCGCATCTCCACCTCGGAGGTCGAATCCGCGCTGGTGAGCCACTCGTCGGTCGCCGAGGCGGCGGTCGTCGGCGCCGCGGACGAGACGACCGGCCAGGGCATCGTCGCGTTCGTGATCCTCCGCGAGAACGTCGAGAACACCGGTGACGAGTTGATCAAGCAGTTGCGCGATCACGTGGCCGTGGAGATCTCCCCCATTGCCAAGCCGCGCCAGATCACCGTCGTGCCGGAACTGCCGAAGACCCGTTCGGGCAAGATCATGCGCCGGCTGCTGCGCGACGTGGCCGAAGGTCGCGAACTCGGCGACACCTCGACACTCGTCGACCCGGCGGTCTTCGACGCGATCCGCGGCAAGTAGACCGAGCAGCGAAGGCCCCTTCCGGATCCGGTCCGGAAGGGGGCCTTCGCTCGTGTGCGGTGCCTACACCTCGTCGAGAGAGCGGTCGCGCGTCTCCTTCACGACGAGCAACGCCACGAAGGTCGTCGCCGCGGCGATCACCAGATAGATGCCCACCCAGCCGACGCCGTAGCTCGTTGCGAGCCAGGTCGCGATGAAGGGTGCGACAGCGGCGCCGAGAATACTCGAGACGTTGTACGAGATTCCGGATCCGGTGTATCGGACATTGGTCGGGAAGAGCTCGGGCAGGATCGCACTCTGCGGTCCGAAGGTCAGACCCATGAGGAGCATGCCGATCACGAGGAAGAACAGCATCTCGCCCGAGCTCATGCCGTCGCTCGACAGCAGGAACTGGAAGCACAGCCCGAACACCATGATCGCCCCGGTGACGACCAGCAGGGTCGCGCGGCGGCCGTAACGATCGGCGAGCCACCCTGCCAGGGGCACGGCGGCCGCGAAGAACAACACCGCGACGAGCTGCAGCACGAGGAAATCGGAGTACTGGAAGCCGGCACCGTGGCCGCCCTCGGCCGGGGTCTTGCCCGTACCGAAACTGAGCACCCAGGTGGTCATGAGGTAGAAGAGCGTGTACGTCGCGAGCATGACGAAGGTGCCGATGATCAGCTGCCGCCAGCTGGTCTTGAACACTTCGGCGAGCGGTGTCTTGACCTTCTTGCCCTCGGCGACCGCCTTGGCGAAGACCGGCGTCTCCTCGAGCTTGAGCCGCACGTACAGGCCGATGATGACCATGACGGCGCTCAGCAGGAACGGAATGCGCCAGCCCCACTCGAGGAACGCGCCGGACAGGTCGGGGTCCCCGTTGTCATGTCCGAGCAGCAACGTGATGATCAGGAACAACCCGTTGGCTCCGATGAAGCCGATCGGCGCGCCGAGCTGAGGCCACATCGCTGCCCAGGCACGTTTGCCCGGTTCGGCGGTCTCGGTGGCGAGCAGCGCCGCCCCGGACCATTCACCACCGAGGCCGAGGCCCTGACAGAAGCGCATGAGGGCGAGCAGCGCCGGCGCGATGAGCCCGGCCTGGTGATAGGTGGGCAACAGGCCGATCAGGAAGGTCGCGATACCCATCGTGAGGAGCGAGCCGACGAGTGTGACCTTGCGACCGATCCGGTCGCCGAAATGCCCGAAGACGATGGATCCGACCGGGCGGGCGACGAAGGCGATACCGAAGGTCGCGAGCGACGCGAGCAGCGCGGTCGTGCTGTTGCCCTGAGGGAAGAACAGGTGAGGGAAGACCGATACGGCGGCCGTCGCATAGATGTAGAAGTCGTAGAACTCGACGGACGTGCCGACCATGCTGGCCACGACGATGCGGCGTCGTGGTACTCCCGCGACGACCGAGGAACCGTCGTTCCCGACTCCGACGGATGTGCTCACTGAACCAACTCCACTTTCGATTCACATGTTGAGAGGGATTCCCAATTGCTAGGAAAGTGAACACCCGGATTTCCGCCCACCGCAAATCGGGCGCCTCCGTGGACGCTCTCTCCCCGGGACTAGACTCACCTCCAGGTGTGCCGGAAGTCCGGATCGGCAACGGTTCCACCGTGCCCGTATCCGCTCACCGAAAGACACCCGTGTCCGACGCCTCCGCCACCACCTGGACCAGTTCTCTCAACCGCTATCTCCGCACCGAAACGGTCGGCGGTTCGCTGCTGCTGGTCGCCGCCGCAGTGGCCCTGATCTGGATCAACTCTCCCTTCGGCGATTCCTACATCGCCCTGCGCGACGTCGAGATCGGGCCCGAAGCCCTCCACCTGCACCTCTCGCTCGGGACGTGGGCGAAGGACGGACTGCTCGCCGTCTTCTTCTTCGTCGCCGGCCTCGAACTCAAGCGAGAACTGGTCACCGGCGAACTGGCCGACCGACGGAAGGCGATCCTCCCGGTCATCGCCGCGTGCGGTGGCGTGGTCCTTCCGGCCCTCATCGCCGCGGCCGTGGGCTGGGGAACACCCGGAATGGATCGCGGGTGGGCGATCCCGGTCGCGACCGACATCGCCTTCGCCCTCGGAGTGCTCGCACTCACCGGCTCCCGCATTCCCACCAGCGCCCGCGTCTTCCTGCTGAGCCTGGCGGTCGTCGACGACCTGATCGGTATCGCACTGATCGCGATCCTGTTCACCTCGGGTCTCGCGATCGGCTGGATCCTCGCGACCGTCGCCGCGGCGGGGTTGTACTGGCTCGCTCAGCGACGGCGCATCACCACCCCCTGGCTGTACGTACCCCTCGCGCTCTTCACCTGGTACGCGATGCACAGCGCGGGCATCCACGCGACCGTCGCCGGAGTGCTCCTCGGACTGCTCACCCGCGTCCGCACGGATCCCGGTGAGGACTACGGGCCTGCGGAGCGACTGGTCCACCGCCTCCAGCCGTGGTCGGCCGGCCTGTGCGTTCCGGTCTTCGCGCTGTTCGCCTCCGGTGTCCCCATCGGTGCCGAGATGATCGGCAACGTCTTCACCGAACCCGTCGGCCTCGCGATCGTGCTGGGACTCCTGGTCGGGAAGACGGTCGGGATCTTCGGCAGCACCTGGATCGCCATCCGGTTCCGCCTCGCGACGAAACCGACCGGGCTGCTGTGGGGCGACCTGTTCGCCCTCGCCGTGCTCGGCGCGATCGGGTTCACCGTCAGTCTTCTCATCACCGAACTGTCGCTGACGGGAGAATCGGCCGAGATCGCCAAGGCCGCCGTACTGGTGACGTCATTGATCGCTTCCGTGCTCGGGTCGGCGCTACTGTTACGGCGTGGGCGCGCCCACCGTCAACGGAACGAACCAACCGAAGGGGTCGAGTAGTGAGCGTGACGAACGCGAAGCATCCGGAGAACGGAGTCCCGTCGGGCATCTCCGGCATTCCGTTGTCGAAGGTGGACGCTCCGACACCCCGGGACGCGAGCGTGGGAGAGCTCGTGCGCGATGCCGCGACACAGGTGTCCACCCTGTTCCGTGCCGAAGTCCAGCTGGCCAAGGCCGAGGTGACGGGGGAGGTCAAGAAGGGCCTTCAGGGCAGCCTGTTCTTCATCCTCGCGCTCGCGGTTCTGACCTTCAGTTCTTTCTTCTTCTTCTTCTTCCTGGCCGAACTGCTCGACGTCTGGGTGGCTCGCTGGCTCGCCTTCCTCATCGTCTTCCTGATCATGGTGGTCGTCACCGCGATCCTGGCGTTGATCGGATACATGCGGGTGCGCAAGTTGCGCGCACCCAACAAGACCATCGACTCGCTCAAGCAGACCGCGTCGATCCTCCCCAGCAATCAGGACGCGCAGGATCCGGCCGGGCCCCGCCACGCCGCGCCGCGTCACACCCGCTGACGACCGGGATCGCGAGTGCCCGTCCCCGACCCGTCCACGGTCCGATATCCCGGTCCGTGGACGCATCGAGACATCCATGCCAACGGCATCCGGCTCCACGCCGTGGAAGCCGGACCCCATGATCCGGGAACACCGCTCGTGGTGTTCGTGCACGGCTTCGCCGATCTGTGGTGGTCGTGGCGCCATCAGCTCACGGCCTTCGCCGACCTCGGCTACCGGGCCGTCGCGGTCGATCTGCGGGGTTACGGTGACTCCGACAAACCGCCACGCGGTTACGACGGGTGGACACTGTCGAACGACATCGCGGGGCTGATCCGGGCGCTCGGCCACACGGAGGCGATCCTGGTCGGCCATGCCGACGGGGGGCTCGTGTGCTGGGCGACGGCAGTGCTCCACCCGAATCTCGTGCGGGCGATCGCGGTCGTCGACTCCCCGCATCCGATCTCGCTGCGTGATGCGGCCGTCCGCGACCGGGCGCAACGCGCGGCGCTGCTGCCGACCTTCCTCGCCTATCAGCTGCCCTGGCGTCCCGAACGACAGTTGACGCGCGACGACGGATACGAGATCGAACGACTGCTGCGGCTGCGGTGTGGACCCGAGTGGTGCCGCACCGAGGAGTTCGACGAGGTCACCGACCGGTTGCGGACCGCTATCCGGATTCCGGGCACGGCCCATCTGACCCTGGAATACCAGCGCTGGGCGTTCCGCAGCCAATGGCGTCCCGACGGGCGCCGCTTCATGAAGGCCATGGACGTCGAGCTGACCCTGCCGGTCCTGCAGGTGCACGGTGTGCTGGATCCTTACGTGCTCGCCGCGACACTCCGTCGCTGTGCGCGGCACGCACCCGGACGGATCCTGAAGTTCGTCGACGGCGCCGGCCACTACGCGCATCAGGAGAAACCCGGGGCGGTGACGGCTCTGCTCAGCGACTTCGTCGGTGGCGTCGTCTGACCGTATGTCCCCGATCGAGCGGTCAGACGATGCAGGCGCCGGTCGCGACCGGCTGGTTCCCACCGGCCATCGCCAGCTGCCGGCTCACCTCTCCGCCGGTGAGGACGAAACCGGTGTCGGTGTCGTCGACCGCGGCCCCGAACACCATCCCGAGAACGTTCCCCGACGGGTCGACCAGCGGGCCTCCCGAGTTGCCCTGCCGGATCATGCCGCGCACCGTGTACACCTCGCGTTCGACGGTGCCGCCGCGGTAGATGTCCGGCCCCTGCAGATCGAGCGTCTCGCGGATCCGCGCCGCGCTGGCCGTGTACGGACCGCCGCCCGGATAGCCGAGCACGATCGCGTCGTCACCCGATTCGGCGGGCTGCGACGCGAAGGTCAGAGGCGTAGCCGTCAGGCCCGGCACCGCGAGGATCGCGACGTCCACTTCGGGATCGAACAACACGACGGTCGCGTCGAGCGGACCGCGATCCGTGTCGACGGTCACCGCGGCGGTTCCCGCCACGACGTGCGCGTTCGTCATCACCCGCTCGGGTGCCACGACGAAGCCGGATCCTTCGAGGGCCTTCTGGCAGCTCGGTGCCACGCCGTTGATGCGCAGGACGCTCGTCTGCAGCCGGGCCGGTACCGATCCCTCGAGGAGAGCCCCGTCGGGCACGTCCACCTCGGCGATCGGTGTCCGGCCGAACGGACCGATCACCTCCGGAAGCCCGGACGTGTCGAGCAGCGCCGAGAACTCGTTCGGGATCGCGCGCATCCAGTCCGGGGCGAGATCGTCGACCGTTCCGAGCACCTGGGATCCTCGGACCGCAGCGGAGACGGCGGGCTGGGTGGTGGCGGTCAGCGGGATGGCGAGCAGCCACGCGGCGACGAGCACCGCGACCGATTGGAGGCCCGCACCGACGACGCTGTCCACCGCACGCGCGCCCGGGCTGTGGATGCCACTGCGTGCTGCACGCCCGAGCACCATGCCCGCCACCTCGCCCACCACGACGAGCACCACGATCAGGGCGATGCCGGCCAGGATCCGCAGGCGCGCATCTTCCACGTGGACGAGGACGTGCGGGGCGACGAGGATGCCGGCGACGGCTCCGAGCAGCACACCGAGGAAGGCCAGGGCCGATGCGACGGCTCCCTGGCGGAGTCCGGAGGACGCGGCGATCAGGACGATCACCACGATGATCAGATCGATCCAGCCCGATCCGGTCACGATTCGACCACCCCCGTCTCCAGTTCGGCGAGCACGACGTCGAGATCACGGACATCGTCGTGATCCCACTCGATCTCCCACCCCGACACCGCGAACAGACCCGCGAGTACCCCTGCGGTGAAACCCCACACCAGCATCCCGTCCACCTGGAAGGCGGGGCCCTGATAGCCGAGCCGGTGCCGGACCTGGAAGCGGTTGTCGGGGTCGAGCAGTTCGTGCAGCGACACTCGTACCACGCGGGTCGCCTCCTCCGGGTCGACCACGCCGACAGGACTCGGCGTCTCCCAGTAGGCGATCACGGGCGTCACGTCGAAACCCGACGGCGGGATGAACAGTTCGGGCAACACCGCGAGCGGCCGGATTCCGGACGGATCCAGTCCCGTCTCCTCCTCTGCCTCCCGCAGTGCGGTGTGGATGGCGCCGTAATCCTCCGGATCGGCGGCTCCGCCGGGGAACGCGACCTGCCCGCTGTGCTGACGGAGCGTCGCCGCACGCTGGGTGAGCAGAACGTCGGCATCGGCAGGGAGTCCTCCGCGGGCCATGGGGTCGGCCACCGGTGATCCTCCGAACAACACCAGGACCGCGGCCTGGCGGACTCGCGCATCGCGCGGTGCGCGACGATTCAGGATCGGATTGAGTCCGTGCGGGTCGGTCGGGGACGTCGAGGCGACCCGCCGGAGCCATTCGGGGGTCATGCGGCCACTCCCAGGTGTTCTTCCACGACCGCGGCCACCTCGTCGACGGTTCGGAACGGGATCGGGAGCACCGCGGCGACGGACCCGTCCGCGCGGAGCAGCACGGTCACCGGAAGGACCGCAGGCGCGCCGACTGCGGCCTGGACCCGTCCGGATCCGTCCTGGACACCCGGCAACCGCACGTCGTAGTCGGCGAGTTTGGAGAGCGCGTTCGACTCGTTGGGATCGGTGTGGACGGTGACCACCGTGACCGCGTCGCCGACGCGGGCGGCGTACTCCTCGAGCACGGGAAGTTCCTCGGCGCAGGGGCCGCACCACCAGGCCCACAGGTTGACCACGGCGGGTTTGCCCGCCAGTGCGGCCGCGAGGTCCACGGAGGATCCGTCACCGACACACTCGAAGACCAGTCCGGCGAGCGGGCCGGCGGCAGGCTCGGGCACGCCCGGTTGCGGACACGACTCCAGTGCGGCGGCCTCCCGCAACGGTGCGAGGGACTGTGCGTCGTCCTGCGGACGCCTGTCCACAGGCGCCGACGACGCGGCGGTGGTCCGGGAGTTCCCGGACGAGGACGTGTCACCCGGGTCGCGCGGCCAGATCGCGACGATCAACGCGACGACGACGACCAGTGCTGCCAGGCTCCAGCGGCCTGCTGTCGAAGGACGCACCCCGTCACCGCCCGGCCAGCTCGAGCAGGTGCTCGGTCTCCGGTCCCTTCACCAGCGCGGCCGCGGTCTGCGGATCGGTGGGCCCGGTCCCGTAGGACGGGCAGTCCTTCGCGAGAACGCACACCCCGCAGGCCGGCTTACGCGCGTGGCACACCCTCCGGCCGTGGAAGATCACGCGGTGGGACAGCAGCGTCCACTCCTTGCGCTCGATGAGCGCACCGACGGCATGTTCGATCTTGACCGGATCGGTCTCCTCGGTCCACGCCCAGCGGCGCACGAGTCGCTGGAAGTGCGTGTCGACGGTGATGCCCGGCACATCGAAGGCGTTGCCGAGAATCACATTGGCGGTCTTGCGGCCGATACCGGGCAACGCGACGAGATCCTCCAGCCGGGCAGGGACCTCACCGTCGAAACGCTCGAGCAGGGCCTGGCCGAGTCCGATCAGCGCAGTGGCCTTGTTCCGGTAGAAGCCGGTCGACCGGATGTACTCCTCGAGCTCGGTGCGGTCCGCCTCGGCGTACGCGCGAGCGTCCGGATACCGGGCGAACAGAGCGGGGGTGACCTGGTTGACCCGCACGTCGGTGCACTGTGCCGACAGGATCGTGGCCACGGCGAGTTCGAGCGGGTTCGTGAAGTTCAGCTCGCAGTAGACGTGCGGGAAAGCCTCGGCGAGCCGGCGGTTCATCCGCCGTGCACGACGGACGAGTGCAAGCCGCGACTCGGGTCCGCGAGCCTTTCCGTTCGTTCGGCGCGGGGCCGCCTCGGGGCTCTCGGACTGGGTCGCATGCACCTGAACCACTGTACGTAAACCCTGTCCCCAGGATTCGGCCCCGTGTCACTTCCGAGACCTTCCGGGTGTTTACTTCCCGGTATGCAAGCTCTTGCTGTAGTGCTCTTCCCGGTGCTGCTGATGTTGTTCGCGTTGTCCATGGAGCGCGTGGAGGCGCGCTTGAGTCGGCTGTCGGTTCGCGAGCAGGAGGTGGAGGAGTTCCTCGACAAGGCCGACCAGGCCGACGTCGCGGCACTCGCCCGAGAGGGCTTCCCCGGAGCTCTCGCCCGCTTCCAGCGTCGCCGCCGCCGGGGGTCCGGGACGGACGGATCGGACGATTCCGATCGCCGACTGCGGGCCCGTCACGCGAGCTGATCCGCTACCTGCCGGTAGCCTCGAATACGTCGACGACCCGCTTCGTCGACGGTTTCCGTGGTATCGGTCACTCACCCACCCGATGCGCACAGTAGACTGGACACTCGTACGCCTGACAGGTGACCTGCCCGGGAAGTCCGTCGACGTGCAGACCCGGCAGTAGATGACGAGAATCATTCCCAAAAGGAGCGCACGTGGACGAGGTCCTGGCCAGAGCAGGCATCTTCCAAGGAGTCGAGCCCTCGGCGGTTGCGGCGCTGATCAAAGAGCTTCAACCCGTCGATTTCCCGCGCGGCCATGTCATCTTCAACGAGGGTGAGCCCGGCGATCGGCTGTACATCATCGTCTCCGGCAAGGTGAAGCTCGGGCGTCGTTCGCCCGACGGCCGCGAGAATCTCCTGACGATCATGGGCCCGTCCGACATGTTCGGCGAGCTCTCCATCTTCGATCCGGGTCCGCGCACGTCGACCGCGACCACGGTCACCGAGGTGCGTGCCGTGAGCATGGACCGCGAGGCGCTCAAGGCCTGGATCGACCAGCGACCCGAGATCGCCGAGCAGCTCCTCCGCGTGCTCGCCCGCCGTCTGCGTCGCACCAACAACAGCCTCGCCGACCTGATCTTCACGGACGTCCCCGGCCGTGTCGCCAAGGCGCTGCTGCAGCTCGCACAGCGCTTCGGTACGCAGGAGGCCGGCGCACTGCGTGTGACGCACGACCTGACGCAGGAAGAGATCGCGCAGCTCGTGGGCGCATCCCGCGAGACCGTGAACAAGGCGCTGGCAGACTTCGCGCACCGCGGCTGGCTGCGCCTCGAAGGCAAGAGCGTGCTGATCTCCGACTCGGAGCGTCTGGCGCGTCGCGCCCGCTGACGACCCCGACATCCACGAAAGGCCAGGACGCTTCGTCGCGTCCCGGCCTTTCGTGCGCTTCGCGGCGTGTCAGCCGTGACTGCGCAGATACTCCAACTGCACGTTGACCGACTTCTCGGCCGCCCCCCACAGCGATCGGTCGACGTCGGCGTAGACGTGCTCGACGACCTGACGTGCCGAGGCCTCGGCGCCGAGGGCCCGCAGAGCTCCGCGAACCTGCTCGAGCCGCCCCTCCCGGTGCGCGAGGTACTCCCGCGCGATCGTTTCGAGGTCGGGCAGCTCGGGTCCGTGCCCCGGAAGAACCGTGTAGCCGCCACCGAGCGAGATGAGCGACCGCAGGGACCGCAGATAGTCGCCGAGGTCGCCGTCCGTGTCGTCGAGAACGGTCGTGCCGCGCCCGAGGATCGTGTCGGCGGTGAGCACACTGCCGTCGTCCTCGATCACGAACGACAACGAGTCCGCCGTGTGCCCCGGAGTCGCCAGCACCCGGATGCGGAGTCCCGCCGCCTCCACGACGTCGCCGTCGGACAGCCGTTCTCCCCCGGCGTGCCGATGCTCGGGTGCATTGGCGTGTACAGGGCATCCGGCCAGTTCCGCGAACCGTTCGGCACCCTCGGTGTGGTCGAAGTGCCGGTGGCTGATCAATGTCGCAGCCACCGGAACCTGCGCGACCCGCTCGAGATGCCCTTCGTCGAGCGGGCCCGGATCGACGACGACGCACTCGTCGCTGCCGGGGGCTCGGAGAATCCAGGTGTTCGTGCCCTCGAGGGACATGATCGAGGGGTTCTCCGCCAGGATCACGGCCGCGTTCTCGGTGACCTGCCGCAGCTGTGCGTAGGCGGGGTGAACCAGGGCCATCTCTCTCGCCTCTCGTGTCGACCGGTTTCGCCGGAAGGGTGGCGTCAGCGTACTTCGACCATCAGCTCCACTTCGACGGGAGCGCCGAGCGGCAGCTCCGCGACACCGACCGCCGAGCGGGCATGCGCTCCGACATCACCGAAGATCTCGCCGAGCAGCTCCGACGCTCCGTTGATCACGCCGGGCTGACCGGTGAAGCCCTCGGCGGAGGCGACGTACCCCACGACCTTGACGATGCTGGCGATGTTGTCGAGCCCGACGATGCCGTCGACGGCTGCGAGCGCGTTGAGCGCGGCCGTGCGCGCGGCGGTCTTCGCGTCCTCCGCCGACACCTCGGCACCGACCTTGCCGGTGTGGGTCAGCTGTCCGTCGACGAGCGGCAGCTGGCCGGAGGTGTACACGACGTCGCCGTTGCGGACGGCGGGCACGTAGGCCGCCACCGGTGCTGCGACGGGCGGCAACGTGATCCCGAGTTCGGTCAGACGTTCACTCCAGGTCCTGTGTGCCACGGATCAGCCCTTCGGACGCTTGAGGTAGGCGACGTGCTGCTCCCCGGTCGGGCCGGGCAGCACGGTGACGAGTTCCCAGCCGTCGGCACCCCACTGATCGAGGATCTGCTTGGTCGCGTGCGTGAGCAGCGGCACGGTTGCGTATTCCCATGTGGTCGTTTCACTCATGTCCTGACCCTATCCGGCACCGTCGACCGTCCACGACTTATAGGCTCGTGATCGTGGCATCTCCGACATCACATTCCGGCGAGTGGCCGGACGTCGCCGCTCAGGCGCGACTGCACTTCGTGTCCGGCAAGGGTGGGACCGGGAAATCCACTGTGGCCGCAGCACTCGCATTGGCGCTCGCCGCAGGAGGTCGCAAGGTCCTGCTGGTGGAGACGGAAGGGCGGCAGGGCATCGCCCAGCTGTTCGACATGCCTCCGCTGCCTCCGGTGGAGACGAAGATCGCCGATGCCCAGGGCGGCGGAGTGGTGTCGGCTCTCGCGATCGACATCGAGGCGGCCTTCCTCGAATACCTCGACATGTTCTACAACCTCGGATTCGCGGGTCGCGCCATGCGCCGGATGGGTGCGATCGAGTTCGTGACGACCCTCGCCCCGGGTCTGCGCGACGTGATCCTCACCGGCAAGATCAAGGAGACGGTGGTGCGCAGCGACGCGTCGGGCAAACCCGTCTACGACGCGGTGGTCGTCGATTCACCGCCGACGGGCCGCATCGCGAGTTTCCTCGACGTCACCAAGGCGATGGCCGATCTCGCCAAGTCCGGCCCCATCCGCTCCCAGAGCGAGGGTGTGGTCCGTTTGCTGCACTCGGATCGGACGGTGATCCACCTGGTGACCCTGCTCGAAGCGCTGCCCGTCCAGGAGACGGCGGACGCGGTGGAGGAACTCGAGGCGGCGGATCTCCGGATGGGAACGGTGATCGTCAATCGCACCGCTCCCGAGCACCTGCCCGAGGAACTCGTCGACGGCTTCGCAGCCGGGCACATCGCCGGTCCCGAGATCCGGGCGACGCTCGGCAAGGTGTCCCTCGAGCTCTCCGACGACGATTTCGCGGGCCTGCTCACCGAGACCGTCGAGCACGCCGCGGTCCTCCAGGCGCAGCAGGTGAGCGCCGCTCAACTCGACGATGTGAAGGTGGCACGCATGTCCCTACCGGCTCTTGCCGACGGTGTCGATATCGGCGGTCTCTACGAGCTCGCCGAGGCCCTCGCGGAGCAGGGCGTCCGATGAGCAGCCGGGGACCGAACACTCTCGACGTGAACCGCATCCTGGACGACCGCTCGTCCCGGGTGATCGTGTGCTGCGGTTCGGGTGGCGTCGGCAAGACGACCACCGCGGCGGCGGTGGCACTGCGCGCCGCCGAACGCGGCCGCAGTGTCGTGGTACTCACGATCGATCCGGCGCGGCGGCTGGCACAGGCGCTGGGCGTCGCCTCGCTCGACAATTCGCCACAGAAGGTGGAACTGGGACCGGAGGCCAAGGGCGAGCTGCACGCGATGATGCTCAACATGCGTCGCACCTTCGACGACATGGTGCTCGAGCACTCGTCGTCGGACAAGGCCCAGCAGATCCTGGACAACCCCTTCTATCAGACCGTGGCGTCGTCGTTCTCCGGCACGCAGGAGTACATGGCGATGGAGAAGCTCGGCCAGCTGGCGCAGAGCGACGAGTGGGATCTGATCGTCGTCGACACTCCGCCCTCCCGTAACGCCCTCGACTTCCTCGACGCGCCGCAACGGCTCGGGGCGTTCCTCGACGGGCGGATGATCCGGCTGTTCACGGCGCCCGGCCGTGGCTTCGGCCGGCTGGTGACGGGCGCGATGGGGCTGGCACTCAAGGCGGTCTCGACCATCGTGGGAAGCCAGATGCTGTCGGACGCCTCGGCCTTCGTGCAGTCGCTCGACTCGATGTTCGGCGGATTCCGGGAGCGGGCCGATCGCACCTACCGGTTGCTGCAGCAGCCGGGAACCCACTTCGTGGTGGTCGCGGCGCCCGAACCCGACGCGCTGCGCGAGGCGTCGTTCTTCGTCGAACGGCTCTCCGGTGATCGCATGCCACTGTCGGGTCTGGTGCTCAATCGCACGCATCCGACCCTGTCGGCGCTTCCGGCCGACCATGCGCTCACCGCGGCGGATCAGCTCGCCACGCATGACGGAATGGATGCGCAGGCTGCCGAAGCAGTCCTCCGCATCCATGCGCACCGCGCCGTGATCGCGAAGCGGGAACTGAGGTTGCTACGCAACTTCACCGCAGCACACCCGACGGTGCCGGTGATCGGGGTGCCGTCGCTGCCCTTCGAGGTCTCCGATCTCGAAGCGCTGCGCGCGGTGGGCGAGCAATTGACCCGCGAGGCGTGACGTCTCGCGGGTCAGGGTCTCGACGGTTCGTACCGGCAGGCGGTTCGGTAGAGGCGGACCGTATTAGACCGCGCTCTGATGCTGCCGCTGGGCCGAGAAGAAATCGGCCCAGGACTCGACCTCGGGATGCTGCTTGAGGAGTGCACGACGCTGGCGTTCCGTCATGCCTCCCCAGACGCCGAACTCGACTCGGTTGTCGAGAGCGTCGGCCCCGCACTCGAGCATCACCGGGCAGTGCCGGCAGATGACCGCTGCTTTGCGCTGCGCGGCGCCGCGCACGAACAGTTCATCGGGATCGACTTCGCGGCAGCGAGCCTTGGAGACCCAAGCGATACGCGCTTCGGCCTGGTCGACGTCGAGTCGGGTCGTCGGGGTGGTCATGTGCATTCAGTTGCCCCTTTACATTCCGAACGCCGGTTCGCGGTGTTCGAGGTTCGCGCCGTCTGTGTGTCGCGACGGCGCGAAGCCTGCCCGTCAAGGTGTTATCTGCGTCACACTAGTGTCTCAATCTAGGTAAACTAGTGCCCAGGCGCAAGGCGAACGAAACCTTTTCTGGTACGTACGTACAAAGTGCCACGTCGGAGGCACTTCCGCAGCGCATGTCGAGCCACGCCCACTCCCTGCGAACCTATGAGCGCTCCCCCTGCACGTACTGTGTAGGCGTGTCGATCCGAAGAACGGTGGCGAAGCTCGCAGGTTGCACGGCCCTCGGCGGCGTTCTCGTGGCAGGAATGCTCTTCCCGGCCGCAGGTGGATTCGGGTACGTCTCGAACCGTGCCGCGGACACCGTGGACAACAGTTCTGCAGAGCTCGTCGAAGGCGTGGTCCCCGCAGTCAGCACCATGGTCGACAAGACGGGCGAACCCATCGCCTGGCTCTACGACCAGCGCCGATTCGAGGTCCCCAGCGACCGGATCTCCAACGAGATGAAGCTGGCGATCGTGTCGATCGAGGACAAGCGCTTCCCCGAGCACCAGGGTGTCGACTGGCAGGGCACCATCCGCGCGTTCCTGACCAACACCACGAGCGGTCAGGTCGAGCAGGGCGCATCCACGATCGACCAGCAGTACGTGAAGAACTACCTGCTGCACGTCATCGCCAAGACGGATGCCGAGAGGCGCGCCGCGATCGAGACGACGCCGGCCCGCAAGATCCGCGAAATCCGGATGGCGCTGACGCTCGACGACCAGCTCAGCAAGGACGAGATCCTCACCCGCTATCTGAACCTGGTGCCCTTCGGCAACGGATCGTTCGGTATCCAGGACGCCGCGCAGACCTACTTCGGTATCGACGCGAAGGATCTGAACATCCCCCAGTCCGCGATGCTCGCGGGCATGGTGCAGTCCAGCTCGGCACTGAACCCGTACACGAATCCCGACGGTGTCCTGGCCCGGCGCAACATCGTCCTCGACACCATGATCGAGAACATCCCCGAACGGGCCGACGAGATCCGTGCCGCGAAGGAACTGCCGCTCGGTGTCCTCCCGGAACCGAACACGCTCCCGCGCGGGTGCATCGCCGCCGACGACCGGGGTTACTTCTGCGAATACGCACTGCAGTACCTCGAGAACGCCGGACTGGCGCGCGAGCAGATCGACAAGGGTGGATATCTCATCCGCACGACGCTCGACCCCGAAGTCCAGGACTCCGTGAAGGCATCGCTCGACAAGTTCACCAGCCCCACCGTCGACGACGTGGCCTCGGTGATGAACGTGATCGAACCGGGCCAGGACTCGCACAAGGTCCTCGCCATGGGTTCGAGCCGCACGTTCGGTCTCGACGCCGACGCCAAGGAGACCGTCCAGCCGCAGCCCTACTCGCTGGCCGGCCACGGCGCCGGGTCGATCTTCAAGGTCTTCACGGTCGCGGCGGCCATGGAGCAGGGGCTGGGCACCTCGGCCGTACTCGACGTGCCGTCCCGCTACGACGCTCGCGGTCTCGGCGACGGTGGCGCCCGCGGCTGCCCGCCCAACTACTACTGCGTCGAGAACGCGGCGGAGTACCCGTCGAAGCTCTCGGTCACCGACGCGCTGGCACAGTCGCCGAACACGGCGTTCGTCAAACTCATCGAGGCCACCGGTGTCGATGCGGTCGTCGACATGTCCGTGCGCCTCGGCCTGCGCTCGTACCTGCAGCCGCGCACCTCCGGCTTCGGCGACCAGTCGATGGCCGAGATGCAGAAGCAGCAGCATCTCGGTTCGTACACGCTCGGCCCCACATGGATCAACGCGCTCGAACTGTCGAACGTCGCGGCGACACTCGCGTCGCACGGCAAGTGGTGCCCGCCCACCCCGATCGAGGGTGTGTTCGACCGTGAGGGCAAGCCCGTGCCGATCACTCAGCAGGCCTGCGAGCAGGCCGTCGAGCCCGGTCTCGCCGACACCCTGACGAATGCGATGAGCAAGGACACCGCCGCCGGCGGCACCGCCTCGGGCGCCGCGGGTTCGGTGGGCTGGAACCTGCCGGTCGCGGCGAAGACCGGTACGACCGAGTCGCACATGTCGTCGGCCTTCCTCGGGTACACCAACCGCTTCGCCGGCGTGGTCTACACCTACGGCGACTCGCCCACCCCGGGCCAGATCTGCTCGGGCCCCGTCCGGCCCTGCTACGACGGCAATCTCTTCGGCGGCACCGAGCCGGCGCGGACGTGGTTCTCGGCCATGCTGCCCGTCGCGAACAAGTTCGGTCCCGTCGAACTCCCCGCTGCCGACGCCCGGTATGTCCGCGGCGCGGGCAACGCTCAGGTACCCGACGTCACGGGCCTGTCGAAGGACCGCGCGGTGCAGCGACTGAAGGATGCCGGTTTCTCGGTGTCCGAGGCCACGATCGCCGGTGAGGAACGCGCCGGCACGATCACCGGGACGTCCCCGAGTGGCTCGGCGGTGCCGGGTTCGACGGTCACCTTGTTCATCAGTGACGGATCGATCCGCGTCGCTCCCACCACGAGCGCTACCCCGGCCCGGCCGAACGATCGCGAGGTTCCCGACACGACCCGGCGGTCGACTCCTTCGCCGATGCCGGGCCGCGAGCCGCCGCAGACCGAGTCGCAATCGCCGGAGGACGAGGACTCCACTCCCACCACGACGCCGAGTCGCCCGGACAACTGAGCCGCGAGGCTCCGACGGTCGTGCAGTTCTCGTCGACTTCCCATCGGAGGGGGCGACGAGGACTGCACGACCGGTCGATCACAAGCGTGAACGCACCGCCGCGGACAGACGCTTGCCGTCGGCCTTCCCTGCCGCTATCTCGGTAGCCGCCTTCATCACCTGGCCCATGTTCTTCGGACCCGGGCGCGTTCCGAGTTCCTCCGCGACGCGCGCGAGGGCGGTCTCCACGACGTCGACGAGTTCGGCGTCGGTCAGTGGTGTGGGGAGATATTCGTCGATGATCCGTGCTTCGGCGTGCTCCTTCGCCGCGAGTTCACCGCGGCCGTTCTCGGTGTAGACCTCGGCGGCTTCGCCGCGCTTCTTCGACTCCCGGGCGAGGACCTTGATCACGTCGTCGTCGGAGAGTTCGCGTGCTTCCTTACCCGCGACGGCCTCGTTCCGGATCGCCGCCAACAGCATCCGGAGCGTTTCGGTACGCAGCTTGTCGTGGTCCTTCATCGAGGCCGTCAGGTCCGTGCGCAGCCGGGACTCGAGTGAGGATGTGGTGTCGGTCATGCGGGAAACGCTACGCGGGGTGGACGAACCACGTGCGGGGACGACGTGCGGCGGTACGCTGGAGAAGTGCCTGACCTGTCTGCAATCCGCCGCGTAACTCTCGGCGCCGCCGGCGCCTCCGCTCTCGGCCTCGGCTACGCCACGCTGATCGAACGGAACGCGTTCACCCTTCGCGAGGTCACGGTGCCGGTGCTCGCCCCCGGCGCGTCGACCCTGAGGGTCCTGCACATCAGCGATCTGCACATGACACCCGATCAGCGCCTGAAGCAGAACTGGCTGCGCGAGCTCGACGGTCTCGAACCCGATCTGGTCGTCAACACCGGCGACAACCTGTCGCATCCGAAGGCGGTTCCCGCCGTGGTCCAGGCTCTCGGTGGGTTGCTCGCCCGTCCGGGCCTGTTCGTGTTCGGCAGCAACGACTACTTCGCCCCGGTGGTGAAGAACCCGCTCGCCTACTTCGACAAGAACCACGACCGCGTCTACGGTCCTCCGCTTCCGTGGGGGGATCTGCGTGCCGCCTTCACCGAGCGCGGATGGCAGGACATGACCCATGTGCGACGCGACATCGAGGTCGGCGGCGTGCGCATCGCGGTCGCCGGCGTGGACGACCCGCACCTCGAGCGCGACCGCTACGAGACGATCGCCGGTGCGGCGGATCCGTCCGCCGATCTGCGTCTGGGCCTGACCCACTCGCCCGAGCCGCGGGTTCTGGACCGCTTCGCCGAGGACGGTTACGACCTCGTCCTCGCCGGCCACACGCACGGCGGCCAGCTGTGCCTGCCGTTCTACGGGGCGCTGGTGACCAACTGCGGGATCGACCGCTCCCGTGTGAAGGGCGCGTCCCGGTGGGGTGCCCACATGCGACTGCACGTCTCCGCCGGAATCGGTACCTCGCCGTTCGCTCCCGCGCGTTTCTTCTGCCGTCCCGAAGCCACCCTGCTCACCCTCGTTCCGGCCTCGCGCGACAGCGCGCACCGCGCTGCGGACAACGCGACGGAGAGCGCGGAGTTACGCCGCTGACCAGCCGATTTAATCTTCGGCGCGCTCGTAATGTAAGCTGACCGAGGTTCATCACGGGGTGTGGCGCAGCTTGGTAGCGCGCTTCGTTCGGGACGAAGAGGTCGTGGGTTCGAATCCCGCCACCCCGACTCGTGAAAGAACTCGTCAGGGCACCTTTCCCTCACCGGGAAGGTGCCCTGACCGGTTTCCGCACCTTTCGGGAACGGCGGGAACATTCCCCGCCGAACTCACGGCGGCAAGTGCGCGAGAACCGAATGATGCCGGCTGTAGACGAAATAGATGATCAGGCCGAGCAGCATCCACACCACGAATCGCAGCCACGTCTCGACGGACAGATTCACCATGAGCCACACGCACGCGAGGACCGAGAGAATCGGCACCAGCGGCACCAAGGGCACCCGGAATCCGCGTTCGAGATCCGGCCGGGTTCGACGGAGCACGATCACACCGATCGACACGAGCACGAAGGCGAAGAGCGTGCCGATGTTGACCATCTCCTCGAGCGTCCCGAGCGGAACGACACCTGCGAGCACGGCGACGACCACCGTGACGAGCACGGTCGTGCGCACCGGCGTTCCTCGCCTACCGGTGTGGGAGAGCCTGCGCGGTACGAGTCCGTCCCGCGCCATCGCGAACAGCACCCGTGTCTGGCCCAGCATGAGCACCATCACGACGGTTGTCAGACCCGCGAGGGCACCGATCGAGATCAGGTTCTTCGCCCAGTCCATGCCGTTGAGCGCGAACGCCGTTGCCAGCGTCGACTCATCCCCTGCGAGTTCGGTGTAGTTCACCATCCCGGTGAGGACGAAGCTGACAGCCACGTACAGCACTGTCACGATCGCGAGGGAGCCGAGAATGCCGATCGGCACGGCCTTCTGCGGATTACGTGTCTCCTCCGCGGTGGTGGCCACCACGTCGAATCCGATGAACGCGAAGAACACCAGGCTCGCTGCGGCCAGGAGGCCGTACCACCCGAAAGTACTGCCCCCGGCGCCGGTGACGAACGAGAACAACGACTGGTGCAGCCCCTCCCCCGTCTCGCTGGGTTGCGAGGGCGGAATGTACGGCGAGAAGTTCTGCGCCTTGATGTAGAAGGCACCGAGAGCAACCACGAACACCACGACGGCGATCTTGATGGAGGTGATGACCAGCGAGACCCGCGACGAGATCTTCGTTCCCGTGGCGAGCAACACCCCGATCACCGCGACGATCAGCACCGCGCCCCAGTCGATCTTCACCGAGCCGAGCATGAAACTCGACGAGACCGTCATGACCTCGCCGAGATAGAGCGACCATCCCTTCGCGACCACCGCCGCGGCGAGCGCGAACTCCAGGATGAGATCCCAGCCGATGATCCACGCGACGAACTCACCGAAGGTCGCGAACGAATAGGTGTAGGCACTACCGGCGACAGGCAGGGTCGAGGCGAACTCGGCGTAGCAGAGGGCAGCGAGCGCGCATGCGATCGCAGCGAAGACGAAGGCCAGCGAGACCGACGGGCCCGCCACATTGCCCGCGGTCCGGGCGGTGAGCGTGAAGATGCCCGCGCCGATGACCACGGCCACGCCGAAGACGATGAGATCCCAGGCAGTCAGGTCCTTACGCAGCCTCGAGTCGGGGTCGTCGGTGTCGCGAATGGACTGCTCCACCGATTTGACCCGGAAGAGTCCGCGCCTCGGGGTATTTCCGATCCGAGTCATCGCGATCCTTTCCCCGAAGGGACCCACCCGTCACAGCGACGGAACGGGGTTTCCGGCCGGTCCCTGCAGGATGTAAGAGCAGGGTATTCCTCCCCCGGGTCCACGGGTTCCGATTCATCACCAGCTCGACGATTCGCCGGTCGACAACTGACACCGGTAATTCACTTGCGCCCATCGTGAAACGTCGGACTCATTGCCTTCGATGTTTCAGTAGCGATCGATACCGCGCGCACGACTGCCACTGGAATGAAGGTGCACTGATGGATTTCCCACTTCTCGCCAAGGGGCAGAACATGCCGCTCCCGACGGACGTCTCCCATATCGACATCGTGCTGGGTTGGACCGAAGCAGAGACCGAAGTGGACGCCTCCGCATTACTTCTTGGGGACGCCGGCAAGGTGAGGTCCGATGCGGACTTCGTCTTCTACAACCAACCGGAATCATCCGACGGATCCGTTCGCTTCCTCGGGAATGGCGCGACGGAAGAAGGCGCGCAAGCACGCATCAGTGTGGACCTCGCGACGGTCCCCGAGGATGTACACACGATCGCACTCGCCGGCAGTCTCTCCGACGGCACATTCGGTGCCCTCGGCAAGCTCACCTTGCGAGTCGTAGACCCGACAGGGCGTCCGGTAGCCGAGTACATCACTGCCGACGCAGATTCCGAGTCAGCGTTCGTATTCGGCGAAGTCTATCGCCGGGACGGTGCCTGGAAAGTCCGGGCGATAGGGCAAGGATGGGACTCAGGTCTTGCAGGTTTGGCGCAGGACTACGGCGTAGAGGTGGATGACGCCGGCGAAGACGGTGTGCAGGACCCGCCCCCGGTCGTGTCCACGCCTACGACCGAAGAACAAGAGACCGACCCATCGGCCCCGGGGTCCGCTCCTGCCCCGACGAGCACCGCCTCTACGCGGCAGAAGTCCGGCGTACGCACGGTCAAGAGAACCGCGCGAAGGGCCAAATCGATCACCTTCTCGCAGGCCGAACAAGAAAGCTGGCAGCCTGCGCGCCTCTTCTCCGTAGCCGGAATCGGTGCGGGTGACGAGCAGGAACGTCGCGCGACTTCAGCACTCGTAGCCACCATGCAGGCAGTACCGCTGTTCGCCCGTGCGGTGTGCCTTCGCCTCGGTGCTCCTGCGGGGACTTTCGAGGGTTATCTGGAAGTACCGTACGAGCGCGGGGAATCCCGTGTCGTACCGGACGCGGTGCTCAAGGTGGCGCGTGGAACCAGACGCTGGACGGGTCTGGTCGAGGTGAAAACGGGCAACGGCAAACTCAAGCGGGAACAGCTCGAGAACTACTTGGACGTCGCACGTCGCAAGAAGTACGACGTCGTCGTCAGTATTTCGAACGACATCCCCGCAGCTGCGGGGGAACTTCCTGTCGCAGTGGATCGGCGCAAGCTCACCAAGGTTTCGCTTCGGCACCTCTCCTGGGCCGAGATCGCCCACGAGGCACGCATGGTGCTCTCCCACGGGGGACTCGAAAACGATCTCCAGGATTGGATCCTGCGTGAATTCCTCCGCTATATCGATCACCCGCGCAGTGGTGTCTCGGAATTCGTCGATATGGGACGGTACTGGGTTGCCGTTCGTGACGCCGTCACAGCGGGCACGCTTCGTGCCGGTGATTCCAAAGCACTGATGGTCGCGAGTACCTGGGTCGCGTTGGCCCGTCACCTGGCGTTGAGGTTCACTGCGGAACTGGGCGTCCCGGTTACGCATGTCCTGCCGCGTCGTTTCGTGACCGACCCGGACGCGCGGAATGCCTACATCGCCGAGAGGCTTGCAACCGAGGGGGTATTCGAAGCGGTGCTACGGATTCCGGATACTGCAGGCGACCTCGTGGTCTCGGCGGACCTGCACACCAACAAGGTCCGGTGTCGCACGACCGTCGAGGCACCCGACGAAGGCACCTCCCGTAAGAGAGTGTCGTGGCTGCTCAAGCAGTTGAAGACCGCACCGGGAAATGTACGACTCGAAGCCGTGTTCTCCGAACGGGGTAACGAAGCGTGCGAGCACCTCGATACTGTGCGCGCTGATCCACGAATGCTGATCGAGGGACGCGTCGGCGACATCGTGTCATTTACTCTCGAGCAGACATTCGCGCTGGGCAGTCGCCGGTCGTCGGGTACCGCAACAGGCTTCATCACGAGTGTGACGTCTTCAGCCGACGCTTTCTACGGCGAGGTGGTTCAGCCACTACGCGCATGGGTTCCTGCTGCCCCCCAACAAACGGAGCATCCGGCGCCCTCACCGGCGGAGGCCGACGGCGACGCCTGATCCCGGCCGACGATCAGGGTAGGAAACGATCGAGGAACCGGTTGCTGAACACGCGATTGGGGTCGTACCGCTCGAAGGCGGCGAGCGCGGCATCCCAGCCCTGGCCGGACGGGAGCCCGGTGCGATACATGGCCGGCACCGTGCCGTCGAGGAAGCCCGGATCGCGATAGCCGCCCTGGTCGTCGAATGCCCATCCCTTCGACCACTCGGAGCGGAAGGTCGCGTAGTCGCCCGAATAGTGGGCGGCCATCCACTGCTCCATCTCGCGGAAGAAGGCCGGCATTCCTGCGGTGCCGGGAATCGAGACCACGTTGAGCCAGATCGCCGTGTCCCAATCCGGCCGGTCGGGCCGAGGACGCACGGGCGACAGGTCGGGCGCTCCGGCGGCGTCGACGAGCACCTCGTCGACGTCGTCGATCTTGCACAGCCGCACCTCGAAGGGCATGTTGACGGGGTACTGCCCCTGCGAGGCGTAGTGCGTCATCCGTTCGTGCAGCCACGTCGTGAATTCGTTGATGACGCGGGCGATGTTGTCGCGCCGGGTCACCACGACGCCCCCGCCCGCGACGACCCGCAGGGTCGTCGCACGCAGGTAGAACAGCAGGTCCTTCGACCATCCCCACAGGTCGTTCGTGCCGGTTGCGGCGAGTCCCGCCGCCACGGCACCGAACTGCGAGGCCCCGAACGCCGGGGTGACGGCCTGGGCGCCACGCGCGACCTGCCCCAGAAGGCCGGTGACCTCCTCCGGCAGGCTGTCGGAGAAGAAGTAGTTGTAGGGGCCCTGCACCTCACGGGACGCTGCCGGTTTCTCCGGGGAGACGGACCAGATCTTGAGCCAGGGTGTCTCCGTGAAGGGGAACCAGATCGCTTCGACGCGTCCGTGCTCCTCGACGTATCGCTCGAACGTGCGACCCGGCGATCCGGGTGGAGCGAACAGTTCGCGCCACGGGATGTCGGTGAAACTCTGGCAGCGCAACCGGTAGTTCGCGCCGGCCTGCAGGGTCACGGATGTGACGAAGGTGCGCCCGAGATGGGCGAGGAGCGGACCGATCTCCGGGTCGGCCCGGCGGAATTCGCGGAGTTCGTACACACCGGCCGATGCGTTCCACACCACGGCGGTGAGGGCGAGGACGAGATTGGACAGGGAGCCGAACGACTGGCCGGGGATCACGGTCTCCCCCGCGGCCGGATAGGTGGCTCCGTGGGCGCCGATCGACAGTGCGCCCGCGATGGAGATGTCGCCGATCGCGGGCGAGTTGGCCCAGCCGAGTCCGTTCGCTTCGAGCGCGGTGAGGATCGCTTCGATGCTCGCGCCCGCGCCGGCCGTCACCCGGGCGGGTGGGGCAGCGGCGTCGACGGCCACCTGATTCAGCTGCGACATGGTGTCGACGAGCACGACGTTGCCGATCTCCTGCCCGGCTTCGAGCGTGAGGGGGCTCCAGCTGTGCATGGATCCGCGTGGGCGGATGCGGAAACCGTGAGAGTGTGCCCAGTTCGCGAGGCGGACGACGTCGTCGGCACTGCGAGCGGTCGCCGTCCACACGGCGTCGAACCGGATGGTCTTGGCCCAGTTGACGAACTGTTGCTGTGACAGCGGTATGTCGGCCGGGAACTCCGGAGGCGCCGGGATCGTCGCGGCCGGATCGCCGAGCGGTACCGCGCCTGCGAGCGTCCATCCGGTACCTGCCAGGACGGTCGCTCCTGCGGCGGCTCCGAGAAGACCTCGACGACTGATGGTGGGGCCTGAGGTACGAGCGCTCACGGGGGCGAGCTCCGTTCTGTTCGGCGGACACGGATCCCGTCGAAAATAGAACAAGTTCTGTTTACGGGCCAGTGCCGCTACCGGTTTGCGAGGTCGCCCTCCCAGAACGACAGTCCCGATGCCTCCAGCGTGCCGAGAATGTGTTCGGGCGCGCCGTCGACCGACCAGATCGCGAGCGCGACCGCCGCGACGGTGAGAGCCGGCCCCAGGAATCCCATCTCGAACGGGCCGCCCGCCCGGATGGACAGCATCGAGGGCAGTTTGATCTCCCACCACCGCGACCCGCGCCACGGCACGAAGGGTGCGAGGAAGGGAATCCCCTCCTTGGTGACCGCGTCGCCGAGACAGTGTGTCGCGCATCCGAGTGCGACGGCGACACCCAGCCCGGTGGAGGCGACCTCCTCGGGGAACCATCTCCACGACAGGATCGACAGGACGAGTGCGCTCAGGGTGACGACGACCCAGCCACGCCGTTTCGACCACGTGCCGAACAACCCGCGCAGGGCGAGACCGAGGGTGACGAACAGGACGCCGATGATCGCCTCGCGTCCGAAGCGCGCCACGAGCGCCGAGACGCCCAGTCCGAGCAGGATCGCGAACAACGCGGTGTGCGTCATGGTGCGGTGGCCGCCCCGTCGTTTCCGGTCGCGCTTGCCCTTCGTCACCGAGTAGTACCCGAGCGAGACCGCGTCGACGCCCCGCGCGAACGCCTGGCTGACGGGACCGAACGACCGCGCGACCGTCGATTGTGCCGTGTCGAGGTCGGGAAGGAGCGCGGCGCCCGAACACACCGCCGCGAAGGCGAACGTCTCGGCTGTGGACGCGGGCGCGCCCCACTCGGGGGGAAGCACATCGGCGACGATGAGACCCACCAGCGCTCCGGATACTGCATGGGTAGGGCCCATCACCATGTCGGACGAAACCTTTCGACGAGCGGACGCGACTGCGGGCCGGACGGGGAGCCGCCGGCGCGGATCTCCAACCTAACAACCACACCGGACACATCCGTCACACGCATGTTCGAAAGCGGGTACGGTCCCCTGACGACGACAGGGCCGCTCACCGTGGAAGGTGAGCGACCCTGTTCGACGGACGGCGGATGCCGTCGGCGGATGATGGAGTTGTGGTTCCTCGACCGGAGGGAGAACGTCATGGACAACACATGGATCGTGCTGGCACTGGCCACTCTGATCTACCTGTGGGGCCTGGCCTGACCGGCCGACGCCCTCCCGCCCGGCCGCGGCGGGGAGATCAGGCTCCCGCGCGTACTCCGGCCTCGACACGCTTGCCGAGTTCCTCGTCCACGTTGCGCCAGTACTCGAAGATCCGCTCGTAGAGCGCCTCCGAGGTACCGCCGAGGACGTGACCGACGATGTTGCTCACGAGCCGATCGCGTTCCTCGTCGTTCATGACCTCCCGGACGAGGGTTCCGGCCTGCCCGAAATCGTCGTCCTCGGCGTGCCGGACGTATCCGGCGCGCACTGCCTCGGTGCCGAAGCCCCACACTCCTTCGTCACCGGCGCGCTCGGGATCGGCGTGCGGGCCGCCGAAGCTGTTCGGCGCGTACACCGGCGTCTCCGGATCGTTGAAGTTGTAGGCCATGTTGCCCTCCTTGCTGTAGGAGTTGACACGGCTCTTCGGCGCGTTGACCGGCAACTGCGCGTGGTTCACGCCGATGCGGTAGCGGTGCGCGTCGGCGTAGGAGAAGACACGGCCGAGCAGCATCTTGTCGGGCGAGAAGCCGACACCCGGCACGACGTTCGACGGCGCGAACGCGGCCTGCTCGATCTCGGCGAAGAAGTTGCGCGGGTTGCGGTTCAGGGTCATGACGCCGACCTTGACGAGCGGGTAGTCCCTCTGTGACCAGACCTTCGTCAGGTCGAACGGGTTGAACCGGTAGTTCTCCGCCTCCGCGACCGGCATGATCTGCACGTGGAGCGTCCAGCTCGGGAATTCGCCACGCTCGATCGCCTGGTACAGGTCGGCCCGGTGGTGGTCCGGATCCGATCCCGCCAGCCGGTCGGCCTCGGCCTGGGTGAGGCACTCGATGCCCTGGTCGGTCTTGAAGTGGTACTTGACCCAGAAGCGTTCACCGGCAGCATTGATCCACTGGTAGGTGTGCGATCCGAAGCCGTCCATGTTCCGCCAGGTGCGGGGCAGACCGCGGTCGCCCATGAGCCAGGTGACCTGATGGGCGGTCTCCGGACGCAGGGTCCAGAAGTCCCACTGCATGGTGTGGTCGCGCAGCCCCGAACCGGGCAGACGCTTCTGCGAGTGGATGAAGTCCGGGAACTTGATCGGATCCTTGATGAAGAAGACCGGGGTGTTGTTGCCGACGAGGTCGTAGTTCCCGTCCTCGGTGTAGAACTTCAGCGCGAAACCACGCGGGTCGCGCCAGGTGTCGGGGCTGCCCTGCTCCCCTGCAACGGTCGAAAAGCGCGCCAGCACCTCGGTTTTCGCACCGGGCTGGAACAGCTTGGCCTTGGTGTAGGCGGAGACGTCCTCGGTGACGAGGAGTTCACCGAACGCACCGCCGCCCTTGGCGTGCACGACCCGCTCGGGTACCCGCTCGCGATTGAAGTGTGCGAGCTTCTCGACCAGATAGTGGTCGTGCAGCAGGATGGGGCCCTGAGTGCCCGCGGTCAGCGACTCGTCGTCGCTCGCGACGGGGATACCGACGTTGTTGGTGGTGTGACGGGCGTTCGTCATGGATGACCTCCGAATACGGGTGTTCCGGGTATCGGGACACGAACCCGTAGCTCGGGTCCGTGGCGGACCCGGGCTACCGGTGAAGTGAGCGGGAATTAGTTGTCGCGGCAGTCGGGGCACAGGCCCCAGAAGGTGACCTCGGCTTCGTCGATGACGAAACCGTGGTCGTCGGACGGCGTCAGGCAGGGCGCTGCCCCGACGACGCAGTCGATGTCGACGACCGTGCCGCAGGCGCGGCAGACGAGGTGATGATGGTTGTCGCCGATGCGGGTCTCGTACCGTGCGGGTGATCCGGCCGGTTCGATCCGGCGGAGCAGACCGTGCGCCACGCACGCTTTGAGCACGTCGTAGACGGCTTGCGTCGACACCGAACCGAGTTCGTCACGAACCTGCGCGGCGATCCGGTCTGCATCCGAGTGCGGATGCTCGGCAACAGTTTTCAATACGGCAACGCGGGGAGACGTCACCCGCAAACCCACGGAACGCAACCGCTCCTGGGGGTCGAAGTGATGCTCGTGTCCTTGTTGCATGGCACCAAGTATGCCCCTTTTCTGGAATTAGTCAAGAAAAGAGGTCGGGTGGCTCCGGTCACTCCCGGGACCGCACGGCATCGCGACGGGAACCGCGCCGGCGGGAAAGGACAATCGGCACAGAAGGGACGATCGAAGATCATTACGCCCGAGGCGGTTTCGCGACACCTTAGGGAATGCTAGGTTCACCCCAGCTACTCGACGCGGTCCCGCCTCCACACGGGATGAGGAAGCTCGGCCGTCCGATCCACATCAGGAGTACATGCCGTGTCCGCCTCCGCCGCGGGTGCCGAAGCGCCCTCCATCGTGACGCAAGTGTTCGGCAGTGGCCTCATCGGCGTCCGAGAAGGCCTCGAGACGGGCATCGTGGTGATGATCCTCGTCGCCTTCCTGGTCAAATCGGGGCGCCGCGACGCACTGAAGTGGGTCTGGGCCGGTGTCGGCTCGGCTGTGGCGATGGTGGCCGTGATCTTCGGTGTCATCCACTACGGCACCTCGACCGTGACCGGCACGGCGGCGGAACTCCTCAGCGGACTCGCTTCGCTCGTCGCGGTCGCGATCGTCACCGCGATGGTCTTGTGGATGCGCACCGCCGCCTCGTCCATCTCCGGGCGATTACGCGGCGGCATGGGCCGGGCCCTGGCGGTCGGACCGGTTGCTGTGGCCGCGACCGCCTTCTTCGCGGTCGGTCGCGAAGGAGTGGAGACGGCATTGCTGCTCGTGGGCTACGCCGAGAACAGCGCCGGGAGCACGTGGCCGCTCGTCGGGCTGCTGCTCGGCATCGTGGTCGCCGCCGCACTCACCGTCCTGCTGTACATCGGGGCCGTGCGGATCGATTTCGCCCGGTTCTTCCGCTACACCGGAATACTCCTCGTCGTCGTCGCGGCAGGCATCCTCGCCTACGGCGTCCGGGCGCTGCAGATCGCCGGTCTGCTCCCCGGCGGATCCACGATGGCGTTCGATATCTCGTCCACCTTCGACACCTCCAGCTGGTACGGCACCGTCGCGCAGGGGATCTTCAACTTCCGGCCCGACCCCACAGTGCTGCAGGTCGTCGCCTGGCTGGTCTATCTCGCCGTGGTGCTGCCCCTGTTCCTCCGCCCGGTCGGAACCGAGCGGGTGACCGAGCGGGCCGTCACCGCATCCTGAGCGCTCGTTCCCGAAAGGTTCACCGTGCGTCGTACCATCGGATTCGCCCTCGCGCTTCTCGCGATCGCGCCTTTCGCCGCCACCGCATGCACCTCCAAGACAGCCGCCGGTGAGTCGATCGCGGTCACCGCCACCGACACGACCTGTGATGTCGCGGCGGACAACGGCGAGACCGGCAACAACACGTTCACGATCACCAACAACGGGTCCAAGGTCACCGAGTTCTACGTCTACGGTGAGGGGGACCGAGTGATGGGTGAGGTCGAGAACGTCGGGCCCGGTCTCAGCCGCGAGTTGATCGTGAATCTGGCCGAGGCCGGCACGTACCACACCGCGTGCAAGCCCGGCATGATCGGAGACGGCATCCGCACGGAGTTCACCGTCACCGGCGATTCGAAGATCGGCACAGACCAGGACAGTCGCCTCACCGAAGCCGCCGCCGGTTACACGCGTTACGTCGAGAGCCAGCTCACCGCGCTCCAGGACAGCGCGGCAACCTTCGTCGCTGCCGTGGACGCCGGCGACGTCGAGACCGCGAAAGCCCTCTACCCCTCGACCCGCACGTATTACGAGCGGATCGAACCGATCGCCGAGAGCTTCCCGGACGACCTCGACCCCCGGATCGACCTGCGCGAGGCCGACGCCGAAGCGGGCTGGAACTGGACCGGCTTCCATCGCCTCGAGAAGGACTTGTGGGCACAGGGCCTGCAGCCCGACACGGCCGCGATGGCCGACCAGCTGCTCGCGGACATACAGGAACTCGCACACGGCGTCACGGCACCCGACTTCGAGATCGATCCCATCCAGGTCGCAGGGGGTGCCCAGACACTGCTCGACGAGATCGCACGCACCAAGATCACCGGCGAGGAGGACATCTTCTCGCACACGGACCTGTACGACTTCCAGGCCAACGCCGACGGTTCACAGGCCGCGATCGCCTCCCTGCGTCCCATCATCGACGAGCGCAACCCCGAGCTTGCGACACGCATCGACCAGCGCTTCGCAGAACTCGATGCCGAGCTCGCCCGGTACCGCCGGGGTGACGGATTCGTCGCCTACGACACGGTGACCGAGCCACAGCGACAGAGCCTGTCGCAGAAGATCGACGCGTTGTCCGCCGAAGTGAGCCAGGTGCAAGGTGTCATCGCAGGACAGTAGGCAGAACGGCGGGCCGCCGAACAACGGCCGGCCCGACGGCGGGGCTCGTCCGGGATTGTCCCGGCGGCAGCTCTTCGGCGCCGTCGGAGCCGGAGCCGTGCTGGCCGGCACCGGCGCCGTGGTCGGCCGGCTGACCGCGCCCGACTCACCGGACGCACAGGTCGTATCCTTCCGCGACACCCACCAGGCCGGAATCGTCACGCCCGCACAGGATCGCATGCACTTCGTGGCATTCGACGTCACCACCGACTCCCGGGACGAACTCGTCGCGATGCTCCGGAAGTGGACGGACATGGCCGAGAGGATGACGGCCGGCGAGGAGGCTACCGAGGGTGGCGCGACGAGCGCCGGGGAGTACAACCCGCCCAGCGACACCGGTGAGGCACTCGACCTGCCGGCGGCGAAGTTGACGCTGACCATCGGTTTCGGACCGTCCTTGTTCGAGGTGAACGGCACGGACCGTTTCGGGGTCGCGGGCCTGCGCCCGGCCGCACTGACGGATCTCCCCAAATTCACGGGTGATGCGCTGGAACCGGCCCGGTGCGGCGGCGACATCGCGATCCAGGCATGCGCCGACGATCCGCAGGTCGCGGTGCACGCGATACGCAATCTCGCCCGTGTCGGCTTCGGAGTCGTGGCCGTGCGCTGGTCGCAGCTGGGTTTCGGCCGCACCTCGTCGACGTCGACCGGCCAGGTGACACAGCGGAACCTGTTCGGGTTCAAGGACGGAACGCGCAACATCAAGGCAGAGGACGGCTCGGCCGTCGCGCAGCACGTGTGGGTGGACTCCCAGGACGATCAGGAGTGGATGGCGGGTGGTTCGTATCTGGTGGCCCGGCGCATCCGCATGTTGATCGAGCCGTGGGACCGCACCACCTTGAACGAGCAGGAGCGCGTCGTCGGACGCAGCAAGGACAGCGGTGCTCCGCTCGGGGGGGAGAACGAATTCGACGACCTGCAACTCGCGGCGAAGGGCGCCGGCGGCCGACCGGTCATCGACGACGACGCGCACGTGCGACTGGCATCGGCCGAAGAACTCGGGGGCATCCGGATCCTGCGCCGTGGGTACAACTTCACCGACGGATCGGACGGATTGGGGCACCTCGACGCCGGTCTGTTCTTCGTCGCGTACTGCCGGGACCCCCAGAAGCAGTTCGTCCCCATGCAGCAGGCTCTCGCCCGCAACGATGCCCTCAACGAGTACATCGAGCACGTCGGTTCCGCGGTGTTCGCCGTGCCACCTGGGGTCGGCGAAGGCGGCTACTGGGGTTCGACGCTGTTCGGTCGTGCGTCCTCCTGAGGCCCGGGCCGCCCCCGCTCGCGCGAGGGCGTGACCCGATGCCTCCGTCTACCTCACGACCCGCGACGGGCCCGTCGACATCCGTCCGGAGGTGATGACGATGCCGTGGTGGGTACCCGGGCGGAGCCAGCGGCTCAGCGTCGGCCCTTCCGCCGCGACGGTCACCCGCGCGTAGCGGAACTTCCCGCGCAACCGGGCCGACGCCCGCTCGACCGCGCCCCCCGGGATCGGCTGGGCGAAGGTGAGCCCGCCGGCGATCGGCAGTTCCGGTCCCTTCGGTGCGGCCGAGGTCGACACATTCCATCGCGCTCCGGTCGCGGAGAAGTCACCGAGGACGTCGCCGTCGAACTTCGCGAGTACCTTCGGGAGCTTCCAGTGCTCGCGGCCGCCGTGTACCGAGGGCTCGGAGTCGACGGCGATGAAGGGCACTGCCATGGCAGGGAGGAGCCCGCGTCGCAGAACCGGACTGGCCAGCACCTCCCGGTACGGCCCTACCGGCGAGTCCAGATAGTCGACCATCATCGCGAGCGTGATCGGTAGGGTCGGGCCGGCCGGGCCGTATTCGGCGGCTTCCGGGGTACTGCGATGCCACCACAGGGTGGCGCGCACGTCGGCCGGCCAGGGCGGGGGCGGTGAGACGGGATAGTCGATGCGTTCGTCTTCGCTCTCAGGCACTGTCCAGAGCACGGGCACTCTCCTTCCGGACGGGGGTGATGGGAAGTCGCAGCGCTGCGGGCGCATCGACGGGAACGGTGGGCCGCACCGGCTGAACGGGCCGCACCGGTTCGTAGGCGGAACCGAGCGGAGGACGCTCGTCCTTCTCCCCCTTGTTCGGCCACAGCGCCAGCGCGCGCTCGGCCTGTGCGGTGATGGTGAGCGACGGATTGACGCCGAGATTCGCGCTCACCGCCGACCCGTCGACGACGTGCAGCCCCTCGTGTCCGTAGACACGCAGATACGCGTCGACGGTGCCCGTGCGCGGAGAGTCGCCGATCGCGCACCCACCGAGGAAGTGTGCGGTCATCGGGATGTTGAACAGATCGGCGATCGACCCACCGGCGTCACCGTCGATCTTGTCGGCGATCCGGCGAACCGCCTCGTGGCCCACCGGGATCCACTCGGGTGGCGGGGTGCCCGGTCCCTGCTTGCTGGTGAGCCCGCGTCCGAGTGGTGTGCGACGGGTGGCGAGTTCGAGCGAGTTGTCGTCGGTCTGCATCACGAGCGCGATCACCGTCCGCTCCGACCAGTTGCGTACCGACAGCGACCGGAGGAAGGCCCCGGGATTCTTTGCGGCGACACCGAAGAACTTCACCAGTCGCGGCATCCTGGTACCACCGTCCACCAGCAACGTCTGGAGAAGACCGATCAGATTGCTGCCCTTGCCGTAGCGCACGGGTTCGATGTGCGTGTGATCGTCCGGATGGAAGGACGACGTGATGGCCACGCCCTGTGTGTAGTCGACGACGCGGTCCTGAGCGGTCGCGGCGAGTACCGCCTCGGAGTTGGTGCGTACCACGGTGCCGAGAGTCGGCGACAGGTTCGGAAGATCGCCCGTCTCCCGGCTCGCGAGCAGCAGTCGGGCCGTGCCGTAGGTGCCGGCCGCGATCACCACCTGATCTGCCGTGTAGAGCGTGCGGCGCTTCCTGATTCCGTCGGTTCTGCGAGTGTGGACCTCGTATCCACCACCGGGACGGGGCACGACCCGCGTGACCGTCGTCAGGGCGTGGATGTGCGCGCCGGCCTTCTCCGCGAGGTAGAGATAGTTCTTGACGAGCGTGTTCTTCGCCCCCACAGGGCAGCCCGTCATGCAGCTACCGCATTCGGTGCAGCCGGTCCGGTCGGGACCGGCACCACCGAAGTACGGGTCGGGAACGGTCTTCCCGGGCTCGTCGAAGAACACACCCACCGGGGTGGTCGTGTAGGTGTCTCCGACCCCCATCTCCTCGGCGATCTGCCGCATCACCTCGTCGGCGGGGCTGGTGGTCGGGTTCGGGCGCACCCCGAGCATTCGCGCCGCCTGGTCGTAGTACGGCGCCAGCTCTGCTTCCCAGTCGGTGATGTGACCCCACTGCGGGTCGCGGAAGAAGGGTGTCGGCGGCTTGTACAGGGTGTTGGCGTAGTTCAGTGATCCGCCGCCCACACCCGCGCCGGCCATGACGAGCACGTCGGGCAGCAGGTGCATCCGCTGCACGCCGTAACAGCCCAGCTGGGGTGCCCACAGATACTTGCGCAGGCGCCAGCTCGTCCTGGGCAGCTCGTGATCCTCGAAACGCCTGCCCGCCTCGAGGACACCGACCCGATATCCCTTCTCGGTGGCCCGCAGCGCGGCGACACTGCCGCCGAATCCGGAGCCGATCACGAGGACGTCGTAATGGGTCATGCGCTCACTCCTGTGGTCGCGCGGTGCTCGATGTAGCTCTCGGGGTCGAACTGTCTGGTCCGCGCCCGGTACTGCCAGGTGAAGGTCGGCCACATCACGGAATTGCGGCCCTTCTCGTCGATGTACCAGCTGCTGCAGCCACCCTGATTCCAGACGGTCTCGTTCAGCGCGGGATCGAGGTCCGCGTTGTAGCGACGCACCGCCTCGTCGCGTACCTCCACGGCCGTGATGCGGCGCCGGTCCATCGTGCGCAGTGCGTCGACGATGTAGTTCGCCTGGGATTCGAGCATGTACACGATCGAGCTGTGGCCGAGATTCGTGTTGGGCCCGTACATGAGGAACAGATTCGGGAAACCGGGCACGGTGATACCCAGATAGGCCGAGGGGCTCCCGTCCCACGTCTCGGCGAGGGTCCGCCCGTCACCTCCCCGGATATGGTGCGCGACAGGCGGTTCGGTAGGCGTGAAGCCGGTGCCGAAGATGATCGTGTCCACGGGGTACTCGACGCCCTTGTCGTCGACTACACCACCCTCGGTGACCGCCGCCAGACCGGAGGACACCACGTCCACGTTCGGCCGGGTGATGGCGGGGAACCAGTCGTTGGACAGGAGGATCCGCTTGCAGGTGATCGCGAAATCGGGCGTCAGACGTTTGCGCAACTCGGGGTCGCGCACGCTCCTGCGCAGGATCTGACGTGCCCGGACCTCGAACAACGGAAGGAAGTACTTGCGGGCGAAGGGTTTCGTCATTCCGACGACGTAGATCTCCTTCTGGCCGTAGACGGCACCGCGCATGATCTTCTGCACCGACGGGAAACGGCGGTAGAGCGTGCGCACAGACCGTGCGATGGCGGGATCGTGCTTGGGCATCACCCAGGAAGCCGTGCGCTGGAAGAGCGTGAGGTGCTCGACGCGGTCGACGATCGCCGGGACGAACTGGATGGCGGAGGCTCCTGTACCGATGACGGCGACTCGCTCACCACTGAGGTCGTGGTCGTGATCCCATTCGGCCGAATGGAACTTCTTGCCGCGGAACAGTTCCAGACCCGGAACCTTGGGATAGGTAGGGGTCGAGAGCGCGCCGGTGGCGGCGACGATTACGTCGGCGGTCAGGTCGCCGCGCGATGTCGAGATCGTCCACAGGGATCGCTCGGCGTCCCACTGCGCCTCGCGCAGTTCGCATCCGAACATCGTCCGGTCGGCCACACCCGTTTCGCGGGCGACGCGGCGGAGATACGCGTAGATCTCCTCCTGCGTGCCGTGCGCTCGCGACCAGTCGGGTTCGGGAGCGAACGAGAACGAGTAGAGCGCGCTCGGAACGTCGCATGCCGCACCGGGATAGGTGTTCACACGCCATGTCCCCCCGACGTCGTCCCCTCGCTCGAGGACGAGTACGTCGGCATCGGGATTCTCGCGCAACATCGTTGCGACCATGCCGATACCGCCGAACCCCGCGCCGACGACGAGCGTGTGCACGTGATCGGGAAGCAGTGCGAGACTCATTTCATCACCAGAGCCTTCCAGACCGGGAGAAGACGCTCCCGGAACTCTCGATCGGATTCGGGGGTGCGCATCAGGGCGGAGACCGCGAAGCCGCGCGCCAGTTCGATGCTCAGGTCGATCCCCTCGGGCGTGACCCGGTCGCCCATGATCTCGAGGCAACCGATACGGAGCGCGTCGGAGACCTTGCGCTCGAGCGGGATCATCGCCTCGTGCAGGACCCGATCCGTCCGTGCTGCGACCCACAGTTCCAGGGCGGCATCGAACAGCGGTCCGGAGAAGCCGTCGAGGAGGGCTTCGAAGCCTCGCTCGGGCTCCGGGCGTGCTTCGAGGATCTCGGTCAGTCGCTTGTCGACGAGATGCTCCACGGCGGCCACGACGAGGCTTTCCTTCGTCGGGAAGTGGTGCAGCTGGGCTCCCCGGGACACACCGGCACGCTTGGCGATTCCCTGGGTGCTCGTTCCCGAATAGCCGTGCTCGACGAGAGAGTCGATCGCGGCGTCGAGCAGCTTCGCTCGCGTCGCAGCTGTGCGTTGCGCCTGGGTTCGATTTCCCTGCGGCGCAGTGTCCTGGATCACGCTACGAATCGTAACGGCAAAAGAAAAAACAGTCCAGACTGCTTGTAAATTTTCTTCGGAGTCGGGGTGACGAGCTCCCGAAGACGAGAAACGAGCGGGTGGATCCTCCGAGGAGGTCCACCCGCTCGTTCGAAGAAGAGCGTGAACGCCTAGACGAGAAGCTCGGCGATCTGGATCGTGTTCAGAGCGGCACCCTTGCGCAGGTTGTCACCCGAGACGAAGAGCGCGAGACCCCGGCCCTCCGGAACTCCCGGATCCTGACGGATGCGCCCGACGAGCGAGACATCGTCGCCGGCGGCGGCGAGCGGCGTGGGCACATCCACGAGACGGACACCCGGGGCGTTCGCGAGCAGTTCCTGCGCGCGCTCGACCGAGAGCGGACGCTCGAATTCGGCGTTGATCGACAGCGAATGGCCCGTGACGACCGGGACACGCACACACGTACCCGACACGAGCAGCTCCGGCAGGCCCAGGATCTTGCGCGACTCGTTGCGCAGCTTCTGGTCCTCGTCCGTTTCGCCGGAACCGTCGTCGACGAGCGACCCGGCGAGCGGGACCACGTTGAACGCGATGGGCGCGACGTACTTGTCCGGCGCCGGGAAGTCCACGGCGTCGCCGGCGTGAACGAGCTTGTCCGCCTCGTCCGCGACCGCGCGGACCTGGCCGACGAGTTCCTCGACCCCGGCGAGTCCGCTACCGGAGACGGCCTGGTAGCTCGACACGATCAGACGCTGCAGCCCGGCCTCGTCGTGCAGCACCTTGAGTACCGGCATCGCAGCCATGGTCGTGCAGTTCGGGTTGGCGATGATGCCCTTCGGCGGGTTCTTCACCTGCTCCGGGTTGACCTCACTCACCACGAGCGGGACCTCGGGATCCTTGCGCCACGCCGACGAGTTGTCGACGACGATCGCCCCGGCCGCCGCGAACCGCGGTGCCTGCTCCTTGGAGAGGGTGCCACCGGCCGAGAACAGCGCGATGTCGATTCCCTTCAGGTCCTCGTCGGAGGTCGCCGCGACGTCCTCGACCACGATCTCCTCGCCCCGGAACGGCAGCTTCTTCCCGGCCGAGCGGGCCGAGGCGAAGAACCGCACCTTGTCGGCGGGGAAATTACGCTCCTCGAGGAGGGTGCGCATGACGATGCCGACCTGGCCCGTCGCGCCTACTACCGCAACGGTCTTCCCCGTCGCTTCGCTCGCCTGATTGGTGGTCACGATTACCGCCCCGTTCCTGCGTGCACGACGGCCTCTTCGTCGCCGCCGAGCTCGAATGCGTCGTGCAGCGCCCGCACTGCGTCGTCGAGTTCGTTGTCGTCGACCAGCACGGAGATGCGGATCTCCGACGTCGAGATCAGGTCGATGTTGATGCCGGCGTCGGCGAGGGCCTCGCAGAACTTGGCCGTGACACCGGGATGGCTCTTCATGCCCGCACCGACGAGGGAGACCTTGCCGATGTGGTCGTCGAAGAGCACCTGGGTGAAGCCGATCTCACCCTGCTGCTTGGTGAGCAGCTCGACCGCGCGCGGGCCGTCGCTCTTCGGGAGGGTGAAGGTGATATCGGTCTTGCCGGTCTCGACCTTCGAGATGTTCTGCAGCACCATGTCGATGTTGATCTCGGCGTCGGCGACGGCACGGAAGACCTTGGCCGCGTAGCCGGGAGTGTCGGGGATGCCGACGACAGTGATCTTGGCTTCGCTGCGGTCGTGCGCAACGCCGGTGATCAGGGCCTCTTCCACAGGGATGTCCTCCATCGATCCGGACACGATGGTGCCGGGCTTGGTGGTGTACGACGAACGAACGTGCACGGGCACGTTGTAGCGGCGGGCGTACTCCACGCACCGCAGCATGAGAACCTTCGCGCCGCACGCGGCGAGCTCGAGCATCTCCTCGAACGAGACCTTCTCGAGACGCTGCGCGTCCTTGACGATGCGCGGGTCGGCGGTGAACACGCCGTCGACGTCGGTGTAGATCTCGCAGACGTCGGCCTTCAGAGCCGCGGCGAGCGCGACGGCGGTGGTGTCCGAACCGCCACGACCGAGAGTCGTGATGTCCTTGCTGTCCTGGCTCACGCCCTGGAAGCCGGCGACCAGCACGATGCTGCCCTCGTCGAGAGCGGTGCGCACCCGGCCGGGCGTGACGTCGATGATCTTCGCCTTGCCGTGGCTGCCCGTGGTGATCACGCCCGCCTGCGAACCCGTGAACGAGCGGGCCTCGGCGCCGAGGGAATGGATCGCCATCGCGACGAGAGCGTTCGAGATGCGCTCGCCCGAGGTCAGGAGCATGTCCATCTCGCGGGCCGGGGGCACCGGGCACACCTGCTGAGCCAGGTCGAGGAGTTCGTCGGTCGTATCCCCCATCGCGGAGACGACGACCACGACGTCGTGGCCCGCCTTCTTGGTCTCGACGATCCTTTCAGCGACGCGCCGGATCCGCTCGGCCGTCGCGACCGAGGATCCTCCGTACTTCTGGACGACGAGTGCCACGCTGGCCAACCTCCGGGTCTCGGGAAACAAGTCCAGTGGCTCAGCTTACCGACCGCGACTTCCGCCGGTCGTGGCGCGTCACGAAAGTGTCGTGCGCAACAGAGGCGGTGGGGAAGTCGCTACGTCACGGGGTCGGCGGCAGCAGGTTCCCGCCCGGTACGGACACGCCGGCCTCTGTGGGAGGCGCCACTTGGTCGTCGGCAAGGACAGCACGATACACTGCAGGGCATGCAGCGCGCGCTTCTCCTCGGCCGCCGCGGCGGGATCTGACCAGACCGGCTTCCCGTCGCGGGGTTTCGACGCGCCGGTCGATACTCGATCTGGGCCTACAGGTCCCCTCTCTCTTTGGAGTACGTCATGTCACCCGCCGACGCTTTCACCTCCGGCCCGCGCACCATCACACCCCCGAGCAAGCCCGCTCCGGCCGACCAGCCGGCCTGGAACAAGCAGAAGAACTCCTCGATGCCGACCTACCGGTACCGGCCGTTCGCCGAGGAGGTCGAGCCTGTCTCGCTGCCCGATCGCACCTGGCCCGACAAGATCATCGACCGCGCCCCCGCCTGGTGCGCCGTCGACCTGCGTGACGGCAACCAGGCGCTGATCGATCCGATGAGCCCCGCGCGCAAGCGCCGCATGTTCGACCTGCTCGTGCGCATGGGCTACAAGGAGATCGAGGTCGGCTTCCCGTCCGCGAGCCAGACCGACTTCGACTTCGTCCGCGAGATCATCGAGGACGGCGCGATCCCCGACGACGTCACCATCCAGGTGCTGACGCAGTCCCGGCCCGAGCTGATCAAGCGCACCTTCGAGGCCTGCGCCGGCGCGCAGAACGTGATCGTGCACTTCTACAACTCGACGTCGATCCTGCAGCGGCGCGTGGTGTTCCGGGCCGACAAGGAGACGGTGAAGAAGATCGCGACCGACGCCGCCGAACTGGTGCTCGAGGAAGCGAAGAACCACCCCGACACGAACTGGCGCTGGGAGTACTCCCCCGAGTCGTACACGGGAACCGAACTGTCGTACGCCAAGGAAGTCTGCGACGCGGTCGTCGAGACACTCGGCGCGACCCCGGAGAACCCGGTCATCATCAACCTGCCGGCAACGGTCGAGATGGCCACGCCCAATGTCTACGCCGATTCGATCGAGTGGATGCACCGCAACTTGGCGAAGCGCGATTCGATCATCCTGTCGCTGCACCCGCACAACGACCGCGGCACCGGTGTCGCGGCGGCCGAGCTGGGTTACCAGGCCGGCGCCGACCGCATCGAAGGCTGCCTGTTCGGCAACGGCGAGCGCACCGGCAACGTGTGCCTGGTGACCCTGGGCATGAACATGTTCAGCCGTGGCATCGACCCGCAGATCGACTTCTCGAACATCGACGAGATCCGTCGCACCGTCGAGTACTGCAACCAGCTGCCCGTCCCCGAGCGCCATCCCTACGGCGGCGACCTGGTCTACACCGCCTTCTCCGGCAGCCATCAGGACGCGATCAACAAGGGTATGGACGCGATGAAGGTCGACGCGGAGGCCGCCGGCGTCGACGTCGACGACCACACCTGGGCTGTGCCGTACCTGCCCATCGACCCGAAGGACGTCGGCCGCACCTACGAGGCCGTGATCCGCGTGAACTCGCAGTCCGGCAAGGGCGGCATCGCGTACATCATGAAGCAGGACCACGGCCTGAACCTGCCGCGACGCCTGCAGATCGAGTTCTCGCAGGCGGTGCAGAAGGTCACCGACGGCGAAGGTGGCGAGGTCAGCCCCAAGGAGATGTGGGACATCTTCCACGAGGAGTACCTGGCTCCGATCACCCCGCTCGAACGCATCCGGCAGAAGGTCACCGCAGCGGAGACCGACGACGGCGAGGACACCATCTCGGCTGTGCTGAAGGTCGACGGCGTGGAGAAGGAGATCTCCGGTAGCGGCAACGGCCCGCTCGCGGCTTTCGTCGACGCCCTCGAATCGCTGGAGTATCGGGTGGCCGTCCGCGGTTACGCCGAGCACGCCATGTCGGCCGGTGACGACGCCAACGCCGCCGCCTACGTCGAAGCGGACGTCACCCGTCCCGACGGCACGACCGTCCTGGTGTGGGGTGTGGGTATCGCCCCGTCGATCACCACCGCGTCGCTGCGCGCGGTGGTCTCCGCGGTGAACCGCGCCCACCGCTGACCTCCCGCACACGAATGCGGCGGACCCACTCCGGGTCCGCCGCATTCGTCGTTCACGGGAATTTCACCCTCCGAGTCCGTATCCGGGATCGGTATTTCACCCGAAGATCCCCCTTTGCGCGGTTATAGTCGGGTCCGGACGGCGGGAAGGCACGCTCGAAGTCCGCCGGATTCCGGAACCTACTCACGCAGAACAATTCTGCCGGGATCGGAGCGTTCTCATGGAGTTCATGGACATCATCTGGTACATCATCGTGTGCTTCGCATTCATCGCGTACCTGATCATGTTGTGGATGATCATCGGAGATCTGTTCCGCAACCGGGAACAGTCCGGCTGGGTCAAGGCGATCTGGATCTTCTTCCTGTTCGTCTTCCCGTGGCTCACGGGCCTGATCTATCTGATCGTCCACGGTGACGGTATGGCCCGGCGTTCCGCGAGGGAGGCCGCCCAGTTCAAGTCCGCGCAGGACGACTACATCCGATCGGTGGCGGGCAGGTCTCCGGCCGAGCACATCGCCGACGCGAAGAAGCTGCTCGACGAAGGAGTCATCGACCAGACCGAGTTCGAGTCACTGAAGGCGAAAGCCCTGGCCTGACCGGCTTCCACCCGGCGATCGGTCATCCCGACAATGCCCGCGCCGCCGCGGTTCGGAAACTGTCGATCACCGCCCCCACCGCCGGCCTGCGCTGCGCACCCGGCCTCGTCACGAGTTCGTAGATCCGCGCGGCGCGCACCCCTGCCAGCGGCACCCGAACCAGTGCGGGATGCAGCACCGAATAGCGAGGCAGCAGGGCAACCCCGCGACCCGCGGCGACGAGTTCCTCGATCACCCGGAAATCGTTGATACGGTGGACAACTCGCGGCTGCATCCCCGTCACGGCAGCGACGGAGAGCAGGACGTCGTCGACGGGGAAACCGCCTCGCACACTGACCCAGCTCTCCCCCGCGAGTTCGCCGACCCGCACTTCCCGCCGCGACGCGAGCCGATGCCCCGGGGGAAGGACGAGGTCGATAGGTTCGCGCATGAGGGTCTCGACGGACACACGCGGTCCCGTCAGCGGCGCCGACCGCTCGTCGCGGTGGGTGAGCACGACGTCGTAGTCGGCGAGCAGGGCAGGCGCAGCCGAGGCCGGTACGTCCTCGTCGCTCACATCGAGTACGACGCCGGTCTCCTCCACGGAATCGAGAACCGCGGGGAGCAGAAGCGCGGCACCGGACGGGAAGGTGGCGACGCGCACCCTGCCTCGCGGGGAACGGGCGTGGGCCGACATCTCGTCCACGGCCCGGTCGAGGGCGTCGAGAACTTCGTCGGCGCACACCACCAGGGCCCGGCCGGCGTCGGTGAAGCGCAGGCGCCGGCCGTCGGGCTCGAGCAGAGGCACACCTGCCTCCCGCGCAAGCACCTTCAGCTGCTGGGACACCGCCGAGGGTGTCATCGACAGCGCACCTGCGGTGGCGGCGATCGTCTCGCGGTCGGCGAGCTCGCGGAGAATACGCAGACGCGCGACATCCATGTAGAAATGCTACACAGAAGGTTCAGAAACATTCGCTTGTCCTGATCATTCGGTCGGCAAAGAATTGCGAGCATGTCGTTCCGGGATCGCATGCTCGCTCTCACCGTGGTGGCACTGTGGGGATGCAACTTCCTCGCGATCCGGAGCGGCCTCGACCATTTCCCGCCGTTCTTCTTCGCCGGCCTGCGCTTCGCCGTCATCGCGGTACCCGTACTCCTGTTCGTTCCGCGGCCCACCGTGCCCGTGCGCTGGCTCCTCCTCTACGGCGCCGGCTTCGGATTCGGCCAGTTCGCCCTCCTGTTCGCCGCGATGGAGGCCGGCCTCCCCACCGGGCTCGCCTCGCTCGTCCTGCAGTCCTCCGCGCCCTTCACGGTTCTTCTGGCAGCGGTGTTCCTGCGGGAGCGGCTCGGTGGTGTCCGCATCGCGGGGCTGGTTGCCGCCGTCGGCGGAATGACGATCGTGGCGCTCGGCCAGGGCGCCGGGGACGCGAGCCTCGTCCCGATGCTGCTCGCCCTCCTGGCAGGGATGTCCTGGGCCGTGGGCAACATCGCGACCCGCAAGGCCGCGTCGAGGGAACCCATGCGCCTGATGCTGTGGATGTGCGTGATCCCCGTACTCCCCCTGTTCGCGCTCTCGTGGTTCGTGGAGGGTCCCGAAGCGTGGTCCACCCTCGGCACCTCGTTCACGTCCACGGAGGGTTGGCTCGCGCTCGCGGGAATCGCCTACATCGCGCTGGCCGGCACGATCGCCGGCACGGGCATCTACGTCTCTCTGATGTCGCGTTATCCCGCCGCCACCGTCGCTCCGCTCTCGCTCATGGTGCCGGTCGTCGGATTCACCGTAGCGGGGATCACTCTCGGGGAGCGGCCGGCTCCGTCCGCCCTGATCGGCGGTGCGATCGTCGTGCTCGGAGCCCTCATCGCCCAGGGCGCACGCGTCGATGTGACGAGCAGGACGCGCCTCCGGCGACACGACTCCCCCGGGCCTGTGGAACACTCGCCGACGTGGGAACTAGCACCGGAATCACCGCACGTGGACGGCTCGCACTGCGCGCAGCCCGCGCCGCCGCGTGGGCGTCCCAGAAGGCCGGACGCGGCAAAGGCTCGATGATCGGCGGGCTCGTGGCCCTGAAGATCGAGCCGGCACTCATGAAGCAACTCGGTCACGGCCGGCGGACCGTGCTCGTCACCGGCACCAACGGCAAATCGACGACGACCCGCATGACCGCGGCGGCGCTCGAGACGATCGACGCCGTCGTCACGCAGGCCGACGGGGCCAACATGGACGCCGGCATCGTCGCCGCTCTCGCCACCGACCTGAAGGCACCCCTCGCCGCGATCGAGGTCGACGAACTCCACACCCCGCATGTCGCCGACGCGCTCGACCCCCAGGCGATCGTGCTGCTCAATCTCACCCGCGACCAGCTCGACAGGGTGGGCGAGATCAACATGATCGAACGTAAGCTGCGCGAAGGCCTGAAGCGTCACCCCGATGCCGTGATCGTCGCGAACTGCGACGACGTTCTCGTCACCTCGGCCGCCTACGACAATCCGAACGTCGTCTGGGTCGCTGCCGGTGCCGGCTGGGCCAACGATTCGGTGAGCTGCCCCCGCACGGGTGAGCCCATCGTCCGCGAGGGCGACCACTGGTACAGCACCGGTTCCGATTTCGCGCGTCCGAAGCCGGACTGGTGGGTGGACGGCGAGAATCTGTACGGGCCGGACGGTCTCGTGATCCCGATGAAGCTCACCCTGCCCGGCCGCGCGAACCGCGGTAACGCCGCCCAGGCGGTCGCCGCCGCCGTGGCCCTCGGCGCCGATCCGGAGAAGGCCGCCGCGGCGGCCTCGGTCGTGGAAGAGATCGCCGGACGCTACAAGACGGTTCAGGTGGGGCCGCACTCGGTGCACATGCTGCTCGCGAAGAATCCCGCCGGCTGGCAGGAAGCCCTGTCGATGATCGATCCGACCGTCGACGGTCTGGTCATCGCCGTCAACGGCCAGGTACCGGACGGCGAAGACCTCTCGTGGCTGTGGGATGTCCGGTTCGAACATTTCGAAGGTGTGCAGGTGGTCGCGGCGGGTGAGCGCGGCACCGATCTCGCCGTCCGCCTCACCTATGCCGGAGTCGAGCACACCCTGGTTCCGGACCCCCTGAAGGCCATCGCCTCGTGCCCTCCCGGCCGCGTGGAGGTGCTCGCCAACTACACCGCGTTCCGCGATCTCAATACCGCCATCGCCAGGAGAGCTGCCCATGCCTGAGTCGACCGTCCGCATCGGACTCGTCCTGCCCGACGTGATGGGCACCTACGGCGACGGAGGAAACGCCCTGGTGCTGCGACAGCGCCTACGGATGCGTGGTCACGACGCCGAGGTCGTCGAGATCGGTCTGGGCGATCCTGTCCCCGAGTCCCTCGACCTGTACACGCTCGGCGGCGCCGAGGACGCCGCCCAGCGATTGGCCACCCGCCATCTGCTGCGCTATCCGGGACTGCAGCGCGCGGCCGAGCGCGGAGCCCCCGTGCTCGCCATCTGCGCTGCCATCCAGGTGCTCGGTCACTGGTACGAGACGTCCTCGGGCGAGCGCGTGGACGGGGTGGGCATGCTCGACGCCACCACCTCGCCTCAGCGCACCCGTGCGATCGGCGAGATCGTCATCCGGCCCACCCTCGCCGGGCTCAGCCGGCCCCTGACCGGATTCGAGAACCACCGCGGTGGAACGACTCTCGGATCCGAGGCGACCGGACTCGGCCGCGTGGACCGGGGCGTCGGCAACGGTGTCGGTGACGGCCTCGAGGGCGCCGTGCAGGGATCGGTGATCGGTACCTATCTGCACGGCCCGGTACTGGCCCGCAATCCCGAACTCGCCGACCATCTTCTGGCCCGCGCCCTGGGAGTGGACTCGCTGCCCCCGCTGGATCTTCCCGAGGTGGAGCTGCTGAGACAGGAACGGTTGCGCGCCTGAGCTCTCAGTTGCGGGCCGCGACGTGCTCGCGCACCAGACGTGCCAGTTCTTCGGGTTCCTCGTCCGGTATCCAGTGGCTCGTGCCGGCCAGGGTTTCCGCCCGGTACGGGCCGCTCACGTAGCGATGGGTCGCCTCGACGCCCGCCGGCCCGATCGCGATGTCGTTGTCGCTCCACACCATGAGGGTGGGCACGGTGACGGTCTTCATCGTCGCCCGCACGTTCGCCAGGGGCACCGCGCGGTACCAGTGCACCCCGCCGCGGACCGCCGCCGGATCCGCCAGGCGCGCGGCGTCGCGTTCGGCCGCCGCGGACGGCTGGCCGGTGCGGCGCAGCACTGCGGACGCGAACATCTTGTTGCTCAACAGGATCTCCGGGATCCAGGGCAACTGGAACGCGAGGATGTACCACGAGCGGAGCAACTGCATACTCGTGCCGAAGGAGCGCAGGAAAGCCGCCGGGTGCGGAACCGACACCGCCGTCATGCTGTGCACGAGATCGGGCCGATGCGCTGCGAGCGCCCAGGCGACGAGCGCTCCCCAATCGTGGCCGACGACGTGCGCGCGCCCGCCCGGCACCGAGTCGACGAGCGCCACGACATCGTCCACGAGGAGGTCGATGCGATAGTCACGACGACGGGCCGGGCGTGCGCCGGGCGAGTAGCCACGCTGGTCGAGGGCGAGAGTGCGGTAACCCGCCGCATGCAGGTGAGGGGCGACCTCGTTCCAGGAACGCGAGTCCTGAGGAAATCCGTGGAGCAGGACGATCGGCTCACCGTCCAGCGGGCCTTCGTCGCGCACGTCCAGTCGCAGACCGTCCCGCTCGACGGTCGTGATGCGATCCCCCATCCACTTCCCCTTCCCGGCCGCCCTGCACCCTCACGGTGAGGTCGTTCCCACGGAATCTACCCTCGGGCCGGGGGTTCGGGTGTGCGTTCCCCGGCGCAGCGATCGGTCACAGATATTCGAGAGGGAACCCCAGTGTGGCCCAATCGTGCAGGCCACCCCGGTAATAGGCCAGCGCGGACGGCGGATATCCGGCGTCGATCAGTTGCCGGATCGCGTCGGGCGACTGCGGGCACTGGGGACCGTTGCAGAAGACGATCGTCGTGCGGTCGGTGTCGAGTTCGCCCTTCCGCGCGACGATGTCGTCGTGGGGGATGTTCACGGCACCGGGAATGGTCACCCCGCTCCGGGAATCGGGGACCCTCGTGTCCACGAGCACCGCACCCTCACCGAGCATCTCGACGACTTCGAGCTCTCCGACGGTCGCGACACCCTCCGCCGCGCGCAGAGGTTGCACCTTCCCCCAGGTGGTCTCCACGACCATGCGGTCGGCTTCGCCCTCCGCCGGCCGCGGGACGTTCTGCGGGTCGTCGTCGCGCGTACGTTCGGCTCGCCGGAACTTCTGATCGCTCCTCACGATCGGGACTCTACGGGAGCGTGGCCGCCCCCGGACCGTTCGCCGCGGGAGGTGGCGCCTTTCACTGTGTCCGGGACGTCCACTGCTTCTGGGCGAGGATCGCCGTACCCATCCAGCGACGCAGATACCGGCGCAGTTCGTCGTCCGAGCGCGGTGGAGTTCCCGGCGAGACGAAGAACGACTGCATCGTGCGCAGCACGTATTCGACCAGTTCGGCGAGCGAGTCGTCGTCGTAGCCGTGGCCCTCCCAGTCCACATCGAATCGCTTGATCATCGCCATCCCGAACATCCACGCCTCCTCGGAGGCGATCGCTTCGGGATGCGGATTCGAATAGCTGCTCGACAGCAGCAGTCCGAGATGCGGGGTGCGACGTACCTCGGCGAGGGTGTAGACGACCCCTTCGGTCATGGCGTCGACCGGATCGTCGAGCCCGGCGACCTGCCGGGTCAGCCGCTCGAGGAAATCCTCGACCGACGCGATCGCAGCGGCGCGCATCAAGGCGTCGGCGCTCGGGAAGTAGCGGTACACCGTCTGGCGGATCACTCCCAGGGACTGGGCGACATCGGCGATGCTGATCTCGGCGCCGGTCCGGCCGATCAGCTCGACCGCAGCGGCGACGATCCGCTGCGCTGCTTCCTCGTCGTCGGCAGGAGGACTCCCGCCCCACCCACGTCTGCGCGCCACGTCTGCTTCCTCGAACGGTCGAAAGAAAGCCCGACGGTAACACGCACGGTCTTCGCGGATGACCTCCGGAACGGCTCCCTCGAGCAGATGAGACACCTATCATACACCTATCGCATTTCGTGTATGGTCACGCCCGACCGAGGCCTCCCGCTCCTCCGAGGCCAGCTCCATCCGTGTCCCGGCCCGGCCGGCCGGCGCCGACGAGACGAGGTAGCCCATGACGAACCTGCAGGTCCGCAAGATGCGTTTCGCGTTCGCGGATCACGACGTGCCGTTCCTCTGGAACGAGGAGAATCCCGCCTTCTCGAGCATGGCCAACGCCGTCTCGTTCCTCGCGATCGGTTTCGAGAAGATGATCGTGAACCTGATCCGCGAGATCACCCCGCGCATCACCGATCCGGAGATCCTCGAGGAAGCGAACGCTTTCATGTACCAGGAGGGTCAGCACTCGACGGCACACCGCCAGCACGTCAAAGCCCTGATCAAGCGTTATCCCGGCTTGCAGGAGACCCTCGACGACGTGATCGGCGCGTTCGACACGCTCACCGCCGAGACGCCGGCGGAATACCGGCTCGCGTACACCGCGGATCTCGAGGCGACCTTCACTCCCGTCTTCAAACTCATGCTCGACAACGAGGCCGCACTGTTCCGTCCCGGCGACGACCGGGTCGCCTCACTGTTCATCTGGCACTTCGTCGAGGAGGTGGAGCACCGCAGTTCCGCGCTCATCATCTTCGATGCCGTCGTCGGCAGCGATCGCTATCGCATGCGCCAGGCCCCGTCGGTCTTCCGGCACGTCCTCGACGTCATCGCCATCGCGTGCGAGGGTTTCAACAAGCACGTCCCCCTCGAGGACCGGAAGATCGACGCGATGTCGATGTTCGCGTCCTACCGGCGCAAACAGCACCTGCGGCGCCGACTGCCGTTCCTGCAGTACGAGGATCACGGCCCGATGCCGCGCGCGTTCGACGTCCTGCCGCTCGGTGAGCAACTCGTCGCCCTGGTGGGAGTCGTCCGCAGTCAGCTCCCCAAGCACAATCCCGACCACGAGAAACTGCCGGCGCTGGCCGACGTGTGGTTCCGGCGATTCGACGAGGGTTACGACGTCTCGCACTGGTACACCGCGGAAACCGTGGCCGGGAGGAACAACTGATGTCCGACCTGTGCTCTCCCACCTTCGAGGACCTCGCCGGCCGACTCGGATTCTCGTGCGAGGAAGCCGGCGGGATCTTCGAACTGCGCAGCCCGTTCGCGCTGGAGAACTGGACCCTACCCGTCCTCGAGGCGACCATCGTGCTCGGCGCCGTGCTGATGCTGGTGCACGCGATCGTCCGGCTCCGGCGGACCGGTGACGCCACCAACCTCGTCGTGTGGCTCGGCACCCTCGCGTTCCTGTTCATCATCGAACCGCTGCTGTACTTCCCGGACGCCTTCGGTGTCGAGGAGTACATCGATACGATGTTCGCGCACAACGTGTTCACCGTCGAATTCCTGTGGGGACGTCTGCCGCTGTACATCATCGCCATCTATCCGCTGATGGCGACCATCGCGTTCGAGATCGTCCGGATGCTGGGTGTCTTCCACCGATACGGAACCTTCGTCGGTGCAGCCTGTGTGGGCTTCGTCCACCACGCCTTCTACGAGATCTTCGATCATCTCGGCCCGCAGTTGCGGTGGTGGGAATGGTCGCTGGACAACCCGATCAATCAGCCCTTCTTCGACTCCGTTCCGCTCCCGAGTGTCGTGGTCTTCGCCGCCCTGTGGCCGATGTCCCTCGCGTTCTGTGCCCAGTTCTTCGTCGGCCGGCACATCGATGCCGGTCGCCGTTTCAACGGCATCGAACTGACCTGGCGCACCATTGTGGTCGGCCTGCTCGCGTCGGTGGGCACCGTGGTGCTCCCGGCACCGGCGACCGTCATCGGCATGGGCAGCACCACGGTGCGCGCGACGATCTACGCCGCCGAACTCGCGATCCTGTCGATCGTCGCGCTCCATGTGCTCTCACGCCAATGGGTGCGCTTGCGCAGCAACGGCTCCGAGCGTCCCTATTCCAACGACCTCGTCCGCTGGTACGCCCTCGTCTATCTCGTCGTGATGGCCGTGCTGTGGATCGGTGCGCTGCCCGACTACTTCGCCGCCGTCGATGGGGTCACCGAGAACGGCGACCCCATCGGCAACCTGTGGTACACCCTGGCGTGCTTCGTCGTCGCGATCGCATGTGTGGCTGCGACCTTCACCGTTCCGCGCCCTCAGCCGGCAGGTAGCGACGACATCCCTTCGAGGACGCTCGCCGGGGCGTAGTTCGCCCAGCCGGTGCCCGGCCAGTTGAACCACCCCGACGACGCGAGGACGCCGCCGTCGGGGTGGAGGGTCGTCCCGGTGACGAACGACGACAACCCGGATGCGAGGAACACCACGCAGTTCGAGACATCGTGGACGTGCCCCACACGTCCCATCGGAATCGCGATCCCGGCACTGGTGGCGTCGGCCAGAGCATGCTCCCCGACTGCGAGTTTCTCCAGTCCGGGAGTGGGCACGAAATCGGGAGCGACGTTGTTCACCCGGATCCCGTACGGCGCCACCTCCACGGAGAGAGTTCGGGCGAACTGCTCGACGGCCGCCTTCGCCGCGGAGTAGACCGCATAGCCCGGTGCGGCCCGGGGCGGATTCAACCGGTCGATGCAACACCGCGTTGTTGGAG
>NZ_JAKFYR010000015.1:19610-78780 GCF_022554085.1 Rhodococcus sp. CH91 | reverse complement strand
CTCCTGGTCAGGGGTGTTGCGACGACCGGTTGAATCCGCCCCGACTGCCGGCATCGCTATGGTGGATCAACCCTGAGCCGACCGGGTGGCCCGTGTGGTCACGTCTCCACAGTGCCATCTTCAAGGCGGTGGTGACCATCGCGGTGTCCTTGACGGTGGCGGCATGCCAGCCGACGATCGCCCGCGAGAAGCAGTCGATCACGAACGCGACGTAGACGAACCCCGCCCAGGTGCGGCAATAGGTGAAGTCTGTGACCCACTTCCGATTCGGAACCTCGGCGGTGAAATCACGATCGACCAGGTCAGGGGCGCGTCGACTGTCCGAGCCGCCGGGCATGGTGGTGCGGTGCCGACGGCCCCGGACCGCTCCGGACAGCCCTTCGTCGCGCATCAACCGGTCGACGGTGCATGCCGCGACGTCGTGGCCGTGTCTGCGCAGGTGCACGGTCATCTTCCGGCGACCGTAGAGACCTTCGGCGGTGCCGACGGTCTCACGCAGAGCGTTCGTCAGATGTGCATCGGTGACGGTCCGAGGGGATGGAGGAGCGGTTTTCCAGTTCCGATACGTGCGTGGGGCGACCTTGACGCCACGCTCGGTGAGCACGGCGCAGATCGACTCGACCCGGTGTCCTTGTGTACGCATCTGGTCGATGAACTGGCAGATCAGCGGCGGCGAGGGTCGAGCTCCCTCGCGAAGAAAATCGAAGCCGACTGCAGGATCTCGTTGGCCTCACGGAGGTCTCGAACTTCGCGTTCGAGCTCTTTGATCCGCTGCTGCTCGGCAGTGGTCACGCCGGGTGTCTTGTCGGCGTCGACCAGAGCCTGGCGGGTCCAGGTGCGCAGCGACTCGACACCGACGCCGAGCTTCGGGGCGATGGCCTTGCATGCCGCGAACGGTGAAGAGTATTCGTCGAGGTGGTCGAGGACCATCTTCACCGCTCGTTCACGCTGTTCGGCGGGGTAACGCTTGGGCATGATGTGCATCCTCCTCAAGAAAGGAGGCGGCATCAAACCCGAGACGGTTCAGGCAGACGTCATCCAGTAAATCGATTCCGTCTGTCTGTTCGACGGGCGTCAGAGCCATCCACGACGTGCTCGTGGCGGCTTTCGGCGAGTTACGGACTGGTGGCGGACGGTGTTCCGAGGGAACCGAAGTCCTCGATCACTTCCCACAGTGGATCGTCGAAACCGATGTCGAAGGTGCAGTCGAACGGCCGGGGGTCGGGTACGAACGCCCACAGCAGCGCGCCCGCCGTGCCGGCGTCACGTTGGCCCTCGATCTTCGCGGTGATGTGTGCGGCGCGGTCGGGCAACGACCCGCAGGATCCGGCGAGTTCGCCGATCTCGGCGACGAGCAGCGGTTTGCCGACCGCCTCGGCCTGTTCGAGGCGCCTGCCGAGGCCGTTCCACTGATCGCCGGGCAACGGAACGCCGTCGGCACCGTAATCGTGATATTGCACCGCATCGACATACGGTGAGGCGCTGACGAATTGGTATTCGTCGCCTTGGGTTCCACATTGCCCGCCGCCGGTGTAGCCCGCGGTGATCAGCGTGTAGGGGTCGACGGCGCGGAGTTCGGCACCCGCGGTATCGAAGAACTCGCGCAGCACGTGGGCGGCGCCCGGCTCGCACGACCGGGTCCACCAGAAGCATGAGGCGTCGGTGCAGGTGCTCGTCTCGGGTTCGCCCACGAGTTCCCATGCCGCCAGGGAAGCGGAGTCTCGATAGCGGGCGACGGCGGTGTGCATCCAGTCCCGGAAGCTCATCACCACTCGCTCGTGACCGGGGGTGAAGTCGGTCCACCCGTCGACGTACCACTGCCGGCCCTTGAAGACTTCGTCCTCGCACGCGCCGTCCTGGGCGGCCAGGACGGGCAGCACCATCTGGTCGTGCGCCTCCGCTGCCGCGAAGACGGCATCGATCGGACCGAAGTCCAACTGCCCGGTGAACCGGTTGATCGCCAGCGCCTGGAAGAGGTTGAATCGCGTGAGCGAATTCGGGGGTAGCGCGCCGAAATAGTCGTCGAGGTTCACCATCGCGCCGCATCCCCAGTTCACCGACCAATCGGTGGCGAGCTGGTAGGCATTGAACCCGGTCGGCCACCAGGGGCGGCCGTCGAGCGCGAAACCGTCGGGTGATGCGGTCACTCGTGCACCCGGCGCCGGTGCCGCGGAGGCATGGCCCGTTCCCAGGAGCAGACCGACCACCGTCACGGCGACGGCCACGAATCTCGATGTGCGAAACCTCGGCATCTTCGGATGGTAGGCCGCTGTTGCGGAACCCACCGTGCAAGCTCCTCGGTGATGCTCGTCACCGCGGCGTCAGGCGAATTCGAGCGCTCCCTCCACGGGCCGCGTGACCCGGCGCGTGCTCGGTGATCCCAGTGCCGTCGCGAGATCGGACCCGTCGTGCTCGGCGAGCAGTCCGCCCCCGGACCAGACGAGCAGGGTCGCGGCCACCGTGTGTTCGGCCACCGAATGCGACAGATCGTAGTGCGCGCATGCGGGCACCCCGGCGTAGGTGATCCACAGATCGAAACCGGTCATGAACAGATCGAGGTCGAATTGCACGGACAGACCGAGCAATTCGCTGCGACCGGTGTCGTCGACACCGGCGAACGCCTCGTCGAGGGCGAGCAGTCTCGGCGCGTGCGGATCGGCCGAATCGAGCATCACATGGGCCGCAGCGAACAACGGCAGGTGCAGTGAGACGGACTGCTCGCCGCCGGACAGTGCCGAGTGACGCGCCGGGGTGAGCCGGTCCTCACTGCCGTCCGCACCGATCAGGCTGAACGAAAACACCCGCCACCGACGGTAATCCAGCGTCGAAGCGAGGATCTCGGGATACGACCGCTCGGGGTGCGCCGCACGCTCGGTGCGGATACGCGATGCGAAGTGCGCGCGGATACCCGCGAGATCCTCCGCGGACAGCGCCGAGGCATCCCGATCGAGCAGTTTGCACACCGCGCGCGCCTGCTCGTCGAGGTGGTCGGCGAGCACCCAGTGCACACCGATGGTGTTGCCCGACGACATGTGCCGCTGCCGCATCTCCGTGCCCATGCGGGCGATGAGGTCGCGGGCGTCGGCGGTGCGCTCGTGGATCTGCTGGGCCAGACCGGTCAGCAATGCGTCCTCGAGGATGCGCCGTTCCGAGTCGGTGAGCAGGGCCTCCTGCTCCTGCCGCGCCCGGGCGATGCGCTCGGCGAAACGGGCGACGGAGGTGTAACCCTGTTCGTCCTGCACCTGCACGACGGTCACCCCGTCCGAACCGTCCCAGTGCAGCCGGTAGTCCCGGCCCCGTGCGAGTTCGGCGTCGAACTCCTGCAGCGCGCCGGTCAGGGCGGAGCCGGTGGACTTGCGGGCCGACTCGCCGGCCGCGACGGATTCGGTCGCCGCATCGAGTGCCTGCAGCAACGCGTCCACTTCACCGGGCAGCACTTCCACCGACTCGTCCCCGTGCGGGGAGCGCCGCAGCCGATACAGGACCTGGTCTGCGTCGAGCCACGCCGCCGAACTCGCCGGCCACGTGTGGTGCGTCCCGACACCGAGGAGGGTCAGCAGGTCGGTCCGGGCGAAGGGAGCCAGACCGGCCGCATCCGCCCGCGCTTCCACCAACGCCGATCGCAGGGCCTGCTCGGCAGCGACGTGCGCAGCGTCGGCCTTACCGATGCGCTCGAGCGCCGTCTCGAAGGCTTTGCGAGCGGCGCGCTCGGCGACCTTCGCGGTCTCGATCCGGGTGCGGGCCTCCTCGAGTTGGGCGTCGACGAGTTCGGCGCCGGCGCCGATCGCCTCGCGCAGCGTGTCGAGGCGTTGCTGCTGGTGTGCAAGCGACTCGGCTGCCTCGGCCGCGTGCTCGGCGGCCTCGTCCGCCGTGGATCGCGCCGCGTCGAGCCGGGCCTCGGCCTCGCGCACCCGTTCTGCCGCGGCCGCCTGCTCGCGCAGTGCCCGCATCAGCGCCTGCCCTTGCGACCGGAAGTGGCGGACGGCGGCATCGAGAGCATCCAGTTCACCGGTCGTGACCGGGGCGCGATGCCGCGCGGCGATCGAGCGCACACGCTGCTCCGCGACCGAGACGTCGGCGATCGCCTGGTCGAGGTCCCGTTCGGATGCCGTGGCCGAGTCCTGCGCTGTGCGCAAGGCACCTGCACATTCGGTGACCTTGCGCAGTGCGGACAGCACCGCGCCCGTCCGGGGCACTGCCTCGGCCGCGTGCTCGAGTGCGGTGATCCGCTCGCCGATCGCGCGATCGTGCTCACGCAAGGACTGCACCTCGGCGCGGGCGTCGGCAACGGCGGTCTCGATCTCGGTGATCCGCAGCCGACGCCGGCGTGCACGCGCGGTGGCGCCGATGAACTCCGCATGATCCTTCACGTGCCGCCCGACCTGCACGCCCTGCCGATAGCCACCGCGGGTGTCCACGGCCACTGGCATTCCCGGCCGCGGATCGGTGGTCAGCGCGATCGACGCGAGAACCTCCGCGACCCGGCTCTCGGGCACCGCGGTGTCCGGCTCGGGCACGAGCACGTCGGCCAGGCTCGGGCCCTCGGGACGATGGTCGGCGGGCAGTGCGACGAGCAGTTGATCGGATTCGATGTCCGGAAGCTCCGCGTCGCCGCCGACGATCCATCCGTCGAGCAGGTTCGCGGCCTGCAGCGCCGCTTCGAGGCCGGCTGCGTCCTCGGCGGACACCTCGTCCCGGAAGCGCACCAACTGCCACAACGGGGCGCCGGTCGGATCGTCGCGGCGTCCGGTGCGGGACGCGAAGGGCGGGGGAGCGTCGTCGCGTTCGGCGGCCACCGCAGCCCGTTCCGTCTCGAGTTCGTCGATCCGGGCGGTGAGAGTGGCGATCTCGGTGGCGGCTGCGCGGCGCCGGAAACGCAGCTCTTCGACGACCGGACCGATGTGCTGGGCCAGCACCGTGGCGGGCGCCGGCGCGTCGTCCTGGCCCACCGCACCCAGTGCGGCGTCCACGGCATCGAACACGGCGGACGACAACCCCACGGCAGCAAAGACATCCGTGTGGTCGGTCCACCACCGTCGCAGCTGTGCCGCGGCTTCTCTCCGGGAGAGTTCGACGACGGTTTCCGCCGCCTCCACCGCGGCGTGTGCGGTGTCGCGTTGCGCCCGGCTGCGGGATGCGGTGGCTTCCGCTCGCGCCCGGGCGGTCGCTGTCCCGTCGAGCTGCGAGACGGCGCTGCGCACCGCCCGGACGTCCGCTTCGCGTTCCTCCGCGTGGGCTTCGACCACGGTGACCAGCTGATCGATGCGTTCGACCCGATCGATTCCGGGCCAGACGATGCCGGCGTCCTCCGCGGCGCTGTGCAGCGCGTCCTCGCAGCGACGGCGCGCGGCCGTCGCGACCGTCGATGCCTCGCAGGCACGTTCGTGTTCACCCGTCCGGTCCGCCACGGCGGCCTGTGCGCGGGCCGCTTGTTCGGCCTGGGCGGTGGTGGTGCGTTCGAGATTGGCCACGACCGATGCGAGATCGTCGAGTTGCTGCTTTCCCTCGTACGCACTCGAGCGTTGCAGGGCATCCAGGGTCGTGCGGGCCTGCTCGTGCTCACGCTCGGCGGTCGCGAGGCGCTCCTCGGATTCCGCCCGGGCGGCCGCGGCGCCTTCGCGGTCGGCGGCGGTTGCCCGCAATGCCTGCATGGCCGTCTCCACGGCATCGAGACGGATGGATACGCGGTCGACCGCCGCGCGGGCCTGCTGCCTCATGTACTTCGAATACACGGCGACGAATCGCTGGGCCGCATCATCCGCGGCGGCGAGCGATTCGAGTGTCTTGGCGACCTCCTCCATGTCGGAGAACGACCGGGCGGCTTCGATCACGAGATCGTCGTCGAGCGGCCGCAGACCGTCGGTGAGGGCCTGCGACAGGCCTTTCGGATCGAGATTCTTCGCGAGCTGGGGCCGGCGCAAGGTGAGAATCAGATTGATCAGCTGGTCGTAGCGCTGCGCACCGAGCCCGAACATGCGGGCGTCGATCGCGGCCCGGTAGTCGACCGGTCGATCGGTGATCGCCTCGGCGCCGATCTGCTCGACGAGTTGCTTGCGGGTCAGCGGCCGGTCTTCCTCGTCGAGTAGGGAGAAGTCCACCCCGACCCTGCCGTCGACGACGAAATGCCACCGGGTGACCTTGTCGTTTCCGCGTGTGGCGCGCATCCCGATGCCGACGGTCACCGCTTCCGGATCGTCGGCGCGACCGCGGCAGAACTCCATCCAGACATACGAATGGGCGCTGTCCTGGCCCCGGTACAGCAGATTCGAGCGCATGGTGCGCTCCTCGCCCGCGAACGGATTCAGACGCCGCGGTTCGATACGGCCGTCGAGAACGAACGGGAACAGCACCTCGAGTGCCTTCGTCTTCCCCGAACCGTTCGGACCGCGCAACACGAGCCGTCCGTCGGCAAACGAGAACTCCTGGTCGCGGTAGTCCCACAGGTTGATGATCCCGGCACGTGTGGGGCGGAATCGGGCGCTGCTCATCGGATCTCCGTCGGGTTCGTATCGGTCGGTGTCGGAACGGGGGCGGGCGGGGCGGATCGCGGTGAGGCTTCGGGGAACAGGTCGATCTCCGGATCTCGTTCGCGCACACTCACCGTCACCCCGCGGTAGCGCGCCACGGCGGGCAGAGCGAGGATGCCGGCCGGGACCCGCGCCACCAGATCGAGCCTCTCGAGCATGTCGACGGCAGCGGCGGCCAGACCCGCCGGATCCGCCTGCCACTGTGCGGCGAAGGTCCGGCCGTAGATGTCGACGAGACGCCCGATCGTCGCTGCGAGCCACGAATGGTCGAGAACCGGATGGGTCGCGGGCTCCCGCTCACCCGCACCGTCGTCGACTCCTGCCTCGGCTTCGGAGGTCGCGACCGTCAGGGCGGTGAAGACACCGGCCCGCGGGAGCGCCGCGTCCACCGCTGCGACGAGCGTCTCGTGCAGGTCGACGGGTCGTGCGAGCCGGTCCGGGGCGGGGGCGTCGGAGTCGAGGACACGATCGCAGATCTCGCCGGCCAGCAACAGTGCGACCTGCGCGACGGTGCCGGTACCGGGAAACCGCACGTCCGACAGCCGTCCCGAGGTGTCCACCAGCGCGACCCCTTCGGCCCGCCGCTCGCACACCAGACCGGTGAGCAACTCGACGTCCGCTGTGGTGCGTGGCAGGGCGAGTTGCAGCGCCTCGTCGTCGTCGAGATCCTCGGCGTAGACGACCGGTCGCTGCACCAATGCGCGCCGCACCCGGCGTCGCACCTCGGCGGTGTCGGACTGCGGCGCCCCGGCCGCAGTGAGCAGATCACGCACCGACTCGAGATGCTGCAGTGCGCGCGGCGGGCGGAACAACGCGGCGACGACTTCACGATCGATGTCGAACAGGGCCTCGCCGACGCCCGGATCCGTGGCCCATGCTCCGGTGTCGCCGTCCGCCAGGGTGATCGCTCCGCGTGAATTCAGCCAGGTGATCGCGTCGACGAAGGCGTCGCGATCGGTGGCGCGTCCGGTATCCAGGTCCACGCCGTCCACACGCGTTGCCTCCGCCGCGACGTGCTCGGCCAGTTCGGACAACGTGATCTGCCCGGCACCGCGACCGAGCGCGGCGATCGACAACGCGAGATAGGCGTAGCGGCGTCGATCGAACGGCCGGTCGGTGGCGGTGGTCGTCCCCGAGCCGGCGTCGAGCCGGTCGGCGACGGTGAACAACCGCGCCGTGTTCTCGGTGACTTCGAGCCGGTAGCCGAAGGTGGCCAGCAGATCCTCGCGCAGTTCGGTGGCCCAGCGCCGCACCGCCGGCAGGGCCGACCGGTCCGGGAAGGTCGGTGTCACCAGATGGTGTGTCAGGACGATCCGTGCCGCCCGTTGATATACGTCGAGATCGACGGACGGGATCGAGCGCGCCCTCATCGCACCTCCACCGACAGGCCGTCCAGGTACAGCCGGCCCCGTGCCGTGCGCACCACCGTCGATTCGGCGCTGGGCCGCAGCGTGAGTCGAACTCCGTTCTGGCTGCCGGATGCGCTGTCGTCGTCGCGGACGCGACCGCTGACCGGAACCCGCGCCGAGAGCGCGGCGTCGAGCAGGCCGAGCAGCACCTCGGCTTCCGGCTCGGACAGCTCACGTTCCCGCACGCCTCCGGCCGCGAGCGACTTCGCGGCCTGCGCACGGCGGCGCTGCTTCTCGAGCTGGGCTTCCCGCAACCGCCGGACGCCGGCGTCGTTGCGCTGGATACGGCCCGGAGCACCCGCCGCGGGCCGGCGCCCGGTCTCGGCGAGCGTCCGGGAGATCTCCACCGGCGGGGCTTCCCACCAGGAACGGGTGACGGGAACGAGGTCGGCATCGGAGTGCGCCACGGAGAAGTGCCGGGGCCGGCCGAGGTCGAAGACCGCACCGAAGAGCGCGTGCGCGGCGTCCTCGCTCGGGGCGGCTGCGAACCATCCCGCCAGGTGCCGCAGCTGGGACTCGCGGCTGACCCCGCCGCGGCGCTGCTCGGTCAACCGGCGCAGCAGCGCCAGCACGGCCGAAATCGCGTTGATCGTCGCGCCGCGTAGCCGTTCGGCCTCGCTCGGCGCCGACCCGACCCCGACGAACCAGTGTTCGACGCCGCGCCAGCGCAACCGCCAGTCGGCCTCGCGTTCCTCGGGGGAGAGGAGTACCCGCTCGTCGTGCTGTGCCGCGAGCACCGGCAGTGTGTCGGCTCCGGTGGCGTGTACGCGTGCCAGTGCGGCGGTGAGCTTGGGGGCGTACCGGGCGAGATCGGAGCTGAACTCGCGCATGTGGGTGAGCAGCGCATCCTTCTGCGCGAGGAACAGTTCCGGGGTGACCTCGGTGGTGCGCACCAGGTCGCCGAGCACCAGATAGAAGCGGGCAGCGCGTTCGGCCATGTCCGACAGGGTCGCGTCGAGGCGGCTGAGCTTGCGGTAGACGAGTTCACCGTCGCCGCACGCATTCGCCTCGGCGAGATCGTGCAGATCGGCGAGCAGATCGGCCAGGGCGAGTCGTGAGAGCGACACGTCGTCGCCGCGGGAGGACAGGACGTCCTCGACAGCCCGGAAGGCGCGATAGCCCGACTGCGTGAACTGGTAGACGAAGTGACGGTTGCGGTACTCGGCGAGTGTTGCCGCCCTCGTGCCGTCGTAACTGCGCTCGAGGACACCCCACGCGTGCAACTGCTCGAGCAGCGCGGGAACGTCCGACGCGTGGGGCACCTCGGCGTCGTCGTCACCCGCGATGCGGTCCAGCACGGTCGCGACGTCACCGGCGTGCAGCAGCACCGTGTAGTTGCCCCGGGCATGGTCGAAGGCGCGCAGCACCCACAGATACCGGACGCGTTTCTCGGCTGTGGCGAAGGAGAACAAGCGCAGGCGGTCGTCCCGCACCGTCGGGTCCTCGACCGCCCCGATCCGGGCTCGACCTGTTTCACTCACCGTGACAGGTTAGGCGGATCGACCGACCGGATCGGACAACACCCGGGGTGAGTGTCGGCACGGTCGGCACCCCGTGGACGCCCGGATCAGCAGTGGACGAGCACCGCACCGGCTACCGTCGAGGTAGTGCACTCGACGGATGTACCACTCCTCCGGAACCGAGAACGATGAACGCCCACGAGATGGGACACGGCGCCCGCAGGGTGGGCGATCCGGGACCCGAGACACGCGCGCTGATCGCGGTCGTCGCCGAGTTGTCGGCGACGAGTCATTCCGAGATCACGCGATACATGACCGAGCGGATCTCCTCGGAGATCGAGGCGATGTCCCAGGACCCCCCCACCTCGCGCGCGCTGGAACGGGCAGCCCAGGACGGAGTCGACGCCATCACCCGCTTCCTCCGAGACGGCCTCGACGAGATCGAGATACCGGACGCGTCCTATGCGCTCGTCCGCATGCTGGCCCGGCAGGGACTTCCGGTCTCGGTGGTGGACCGGAGCAACCGGCTGGCTCAGGACAGCATCATGCGCTGGTGCCTCGAGGTCCTGGCCGACCTGAGCGAGGACACCGGGGCCGCGATGCGGGCGGGCGTCGAGATCCTGATGAAACTCTCGGCCGGGATCGACGGAGTGTCACAGACCCTGCTTGCGGTCTACGAGACCGAGCGCGACGCCTGGCTGCTCAACCGAAATGCTTCCCGGACCGCCCGTATCCAGGAGATTCTCGCCGGGCGCCCGATCGAGGTGGGCGAGGCCGAGGCCACCCTGGGGTATCGGCTCGGTCAGCACCATCTCGGTGTGATCATCTGGATCGACGACGTCAAGATGGTGGGCGCCGAGGGGGCCGGTACCGGCTGGAGCGGTCTCGAGCAGGCCGTGGCGACGCTCGTCGAGCATCTCGGACTGCGGGGCCGGGTGCTGTTCGATCAGTTCGACGAATACACGGCCTGGGCGTGGATACCGCTCGGGACGGTCGACACGATCGACACGAGCGGAGTGTCCGAGGTCGTCGCCGGGTGGCAGCACCCCATCGGTGTGGCGCTCGGTGCACCGCACGAGGGGATCGACGGCTTCGTCCGCACACACCGGCAGGCGTCCCAGGCGCGAGAGGTGGCACTGGCCTCGGGTCTTGCGTGTCCCCGCCTGGTCTCGATCGGGGAGGTGGGGGCGGTCGCCTTGATGTGCACGAATCTCGAGTGGGCCCGCGCCTGGGTGGGCGACGTGCTCGGCCACCTCGCCGAGGACAATCCCTCGGCCGCGCAGTTGCGCCACACCTTGCGCGAATTCTTGTCCGGCGGAGGCAGCTTCGTCGCTGCTGCCGAGCAGCTGCACCTTCACAGGAATTCCGTCGCCTATCGGATCAGCAAAGCCGAGGACCAGATCGGGCACAGTGTGCGCGAACACCGGCTCGATCTCGAGAACGCGCTGGCCCTGTGTCACTGGCTCGGACCCGCTGTACTCGCCCCGGACCGCGGGACGGCCACACCGCCGGAGTGAACTCCGCGCGCGAACTCGACTGCCGAGCCCGTCCCCGGCCGTCCTCGTCCCGGACGCCCCACCGATCGTTTCTTCTGCGTACATGCAGGTTGTTTGCCCGGTCTGTTCGGGCTGTGAGCACAGTGGCGGAAGGCGGCACTCGGTGCCGATGAGATGCCGCTCACTGAATGGGGCAGTGGAGCGGCAGGTCAAGGGCACCTTCGTACGGCCGTCCACGAGGACTTCGGCTACCCGAAAGTCCCTGGCGAAGGAGGCCGATTGTGCGCGGACACCAGCGCGGTGTCATGATCTGTGTGCTCGCGTACCGATGGAAACGCACGAGGAGCGACCTACCGTCGAACTCGGACGATGAACGGAGCCACGTCATCGACCCGGCGGGTTTCGACGCCTTTCGAACACAGACGACTGCCGTGGCTCGGATACTCTCCGTTGACGGAAGGACCGCGATGTTCCACCACGCGACGCAGCACAGCATGGAAATCCTGCGCTGTGGGAGTTGTGGCACTCTTCTCGCTCCCGACGCAACCCGCTGCTCTTCCTGCCGATGTGCGGACCTCGAGTCCGCTTGTTGCCCCGCGACCGGCTCCATCGTGTGTTGGAAGGTCATGGAACCGGTCGAGGGCGCCGGGGAGGAAGCAGAGCCGGTGACTCTCGCGATCGTCGAGCTCGACGACGGCCCGTGGGTCTACTCGAAGATCGACGGCACGTTTCCGGAGCACGCCGACGGGCCGGTACGCGTCGAACTGCAGGCGGCGGCAGGTACGGACAGATTCCCGGTGTTCGGGGTCTGTGCCGCCTGAGGGCGCCTTCCTCGGTCCGCGAGGATCGCCCTCAGTCGAGAACGGCGGTCGCCTCGATCTCGACCAGCACGCCGGGTTCGTAGAGCATCTCGACGCCGATCAGTGAGGCCGGCGGCATGGGGGAGGGCAGACCGATCTCCTGCGCCACCGCGTGGACGCCCGCCATGAATGCCTCGATCTTCTCCGGGTGCCAGTCGGTGACGTAGACCGTCATCCGTACGACATCGCGGAAACTCGCATCCGCTCCGGCCAGACCCCGTGCGACGTTGCGCAATGCCTGGGACACCTGGCCGGCCAGGTCGGCCGGGATCGATGCACCGTCGGGCATGTGCGCGACCTGGCCGGCGACATGGACCTGCCGGGTTCCGGTCGCTACGGCCACGTGGTGGTAGGGGGCGTTCGGCAGCATGTCGTCGGGACTGGACAGGGTGACCGGCACGGGATTCTCCTGGGTTCGGGAACTGGTGGTATCGGATTTATACTTGGTGTAGGAAAGTCACTTCAACGAAACCAGGTCGCATGTCGGATACCGTGCACAACGCCGAATCGGATCTCCTCGCCGTCGCGGCGCACCGGGAACTTCTGGGCCAGATCCTGGACAAGTGGTCGCTGAGCGTGCTCACCCGGTTGTGCGAGGCGCCGTGCCGTTTCAACGAGTTGCGGCGCGCCATTCCCGACATCTCGCAGAAGTCCTTGACCGGCACCCTGCGCAGACTCGAACGCAACGGAATCGTGGAGCGGCGAATCATCGGAACCCGCCCGATCGCCGTCGAGTACCGCATCACACCCCTGGGCAAGACCGTGCGAGAACCGATCGACGCTCTGCTGCTGTGGGCATCGACCCACCTTCCCCGAATCGAGCAGGCCCGCAGCAGATTCGACGACACACTCGACGAGTGAACGAGACGTCTCGGAACAGCGGGCTCTGGCGGAGAGTGCATATCGTTCGGCCGCAAGGGATCTCGTGTGGGGAACACTTCCCGGGCCGAGTCGGCTTCCACGTCCGGTCTGCCCGTGAGGCAGGATGGTGGCCATGCAGATCTCACCGTTGACCTTCCGCTCCTCCGTCGTCGTTTCCCGTGAGCCGGAGGAGGTGTACGCCCTCGTCTCCGATGTCACCCGCACCGGAGAGTGGTCGCCCGTCTGTGCGGAATGCTGGTGGGACGAGGGTCGAGGCCCCGAGGTCGGCTCCTTCTTCACCGGGCGGAACGTGACCCCGGAGCGCACTTGGGAGACCCGTTCGGAAGTCGTGGTCGCATCGCCCGGCCGGGAGTTCGCGTGGTCGGTCGGACCCGGGCTGGTGCGCTGGAGCTATCTGATGAAGCCTGCCGAGACCGGCACCGAGCTGACGGAGACCTGGGAGTTCACCGAGGCCGGGCTGAAGTTCTTCCACGAGAAGTTCGGCGCGGACGCTCCTCGCGAGATCGCTGCCCGGGAAGAGGCTGCCCGGAGCGGAATTCCCGCGACGCTCGCCGCGATCGAGCGCATCCTCGAGGGCTGACGCCGCACCGGCCGATCCCTTCCCCTTTCACGTTATCGCGCAGGTGGGGGCTTGCCGCAAGACCCCTGCGAGGTCCCATACTGCTCCTCCATGCCGAGGAGAGGGGCGAGCGTGCACGATGTGGTGATCGTCGGCTGTGGGCCGACAGGAATGATGCTGGCGGGAGAACTCCGCCTGGCCGGGGCGGACGTCGTCGTCGTCGAACGTCGCGTATCGCAGGAACTCGCGGGTTCGCGTGGCGGAGGGGTCCATGCCCGCACGATCGAACTGCTCGAACAACGGGGGATCGCCGATCGCTTCCTCAGCGAGGGGCGAGCGGTGCACACGGCGACGTTCGGTGGTACCCGACTCGATTCGAGCCGTCTGTCCACACGCCACCCCTACACCCTGGCGCTGTTCCAGAACCACATCGAACGGCTGCTGGCGGGCTGGGTCGACGAGTCGGGAGTCCCGATCCGGCGCGGTGCAGAGGTCGTCGGCGTCGATTCGGAGGACGAGGCGGTGACGGTCCTCCTCGCGTCGGGTGAGGCGCTGCGAGCCCGGTACGTCGTGGGCGCGGATGGTGGTCGCAGCGTGGTGCGACGCGAAGCCGGCATCGCCTTCGCGGGCCCGGATGCGACCCGCAGCAGTCTCCTCGCCGAGGTGCAGGTGAGCGAGGCGCTTCCGGAGAACGGGAAGATCGACGAGCGGGGGGTGCACGGCCTGTATCCGATGGGGGAGAACAGAGTGCGGGTCGTGGTGACCGAGGCCGAGCTCGGGCCCATCACGCAGCCCACGCTCGACGATCTGCGGCGAGAGTTGATCCAGGTGTTCGGCACGGACTTCGGCGTCCACGATCCCACCTGGCTGTCGCGCTTCACCGACGCCACGCGACAAGCGGTGACCTACCGCAAGGGACGGGTGCTGCTCGCCGGCGACGCAGCACACGTGCACTCGCCCACCGGTGGGCTCGGGATCGGACTGGGGATCCAGGACGCCGTCAACCTGGGGTGGAAACTCGGTCGGGTCGTGCGCGGTACGGCCGGGGAGGAACTGCTCGACACCTACCACACCGAACGGCACCCGGCCGGAGCGCGAGCACTGAAATTCACCATGGCCCAATCCCTGTTCCAGAAGGCAGATCCGAGGCAGGAAGCCCTCCGCGACCTGCTCGACGAGGTACTCCGTGTCGACGACGCGGGAACCCCGATCGCCGCACTGATCTCCGGCCTCGACGTCGCCTACGATCTCGGCGTGGGACATCCGCTTCTGGGCCGGCGGATGCCGGACCTCGAGCTCGTCGTTCCCGACGGCTCGGTGCGGGTCTTCGAGCTCATGCACCGGGCCCGGCCGTTGGTGCTGCAGTTCGGCGGGCCACCACTGGATCTCGCATCCGGGCGCGACCGAGTCGACCACGTCCGAGCGAGCTACGACGGACGGTGGGAACTGCCCGTGCTCGGCGAGGTGCGCGCGCCCACGGCCGTGCTGGTGCGTCCCGACGGGCACGTGGCGTGGGTGGGGGAGGGTTCGTCGGAGGGGCTTTCCGAAGCGCTCTCGAGGTGGTGCGGTGTAGTGGGGGATCCTCAGTGCGATCCGCGCCCGTCCGGACCGGAGGAAACGCCACCGAACGATGCGGCTCGTTCCGTGAGATGAGTGTGAAGTCGCGCAACGGCAGGTGAGGGTCTGCGCGTCCCGACCGTCAGTCCGATGGCTCGATTCTCTACGCCCGTGTCAGGGATTACCGAAGTGCCGGGTACGGCCGTCTCGGCGGATGGCAGGAGAGCAACACCGAGACCTCGGGCGACCATCCTCGGAAAATCGGAGTGCTGGCCTTCGGCACCGAGACCATCACCGGCGCTGAGGGCAGCATCGCCGGGCTCCTCGGGGCTTCGCCCGGCGCGTCGATCGCGCCGTCGGCCATGGTCGACGTGCTGACACGGTGCTTCCCGGAACAGATCCGCGAATGGCGGCCGTCGCTCGAACGGCTCATGCCGGACCTGTTCCGGGACAGCGACTGAGAAACGACCCGGTTGTCGTCCGGGTCCGGTGCCGGTGGAATCAGACCGGCTGCAGGAACGGATAGTCGGTGTAACCCTCGGCGCCGGATGCGTAGAACAATTCCGGTCGCGGTGCGTTCTCCGGTCGTCCGTCCCGCCAGCGTTCGGCCAGATCGGGATTCGCGAGCACCGCGCGACCCACCGCCACCGCATCGGCGTGCGAGTCCTCGATGAGCTGCACCGCTTCCTCGCGGGTGGTCGGCGAGCCGAATCCGCTGTTGGCGATCATCTTGCCGCCGAATCGGTTCCGAAGTTCCTGCACCAGATCGCCGGTGGGCACCCGGTGGAGCACCGACAGATACGCCAAGCCCAGGGGGCGCAGGGCGTCGACGAGCGCACCGTAGACTGCACGCACGTCGTCACGATCGGTCTCGAGCGCGTCCTGGATGTTGTGCTCGGGAGAGATACGCAATCCGACACGTCCGGCGCCGACAGTCTCCGCGACTGCCTGCACGACCTCGACGACCAGCCGGATCCTGTTCTCCACGGAACCGCCGTATTCGTCGTCGCGATCGTTCGAGGCGGGGGAGAGGAACTCGTGCAGAAGATAGCCGTTGGCGCTGTGGACCTCCACGCCGTCGAGTCCGGCCTCGATCGCTCGGCGAGCCGAGGCGACGAAGTCGTCGACAACGGACCCGATCTCCTCGGTCGTGAGTGCGTGGGGTACCGGATAGGGCTGCTTGCCCTGCATCGTGTGCACTTGGCCGTCGATCGCGATGGCGCTCGGTGCGACGACGCGGCGGCCGCCGTTCACCTCTGGGTGCGTGACGCGGCCACCGTGCATCAACTGCACCACGATGCGGCCGTCCCGCTCGTGCACGGCGTCGGCCACGCGACGCCAACCGGTGACCTGCTCGTCGGTGACGATCCCGGGCTGTCCGACGAAGGCCTGCGATTCGAAGTTCACGTAGGTGCCCTCGGCGATGATCAGGCCGACACTCGCCCGCTGACGATAGTGCTCGACTATCAGATCTCCGGGGACCCCGGCCGAACCACCCCGCAGCCGGGTCAGCGGGGCCATGACGATGCGGTTCGTGAGCTCGAGGTCGCCGAGGGCGACGGGCGTGAACAAGTCCATAGGGGGACGCAACGACACTCGCCCCGGTGAGATTCCCGGCGGAGGCCGGATTGTGAGGTGGGTCATGCTCCGGTCAGCCGGTCCGACCAGTCCTTCAGCCGATCGACGAACTCCGGCGGCGACGCCCGAACCACCCGTCCACCTGACATGCCCACGGCGATGACCGCCCAGTCCATGCTCTCGGCATCGATCTCGACTCGGCACCGTTCGTCGTCGATCGTGACCACCCTCGCCCACTGCCCGATCCTGCGCCGCACCTCGTGGGCGGGCGCGGTGAGTTCGGCGGCGACCTTCACAGTGGAGCGGCTGCGGATCCCGCCCTCCACGAATGCTGCGGCATCACCGGCCGGAAGTACGCGTGGCCGGAACCGGACGCCGGTGGCGGTGGTCTCGGTCATCCGGTCCAGGCGGAAGCTGCGCCAATCGCCGCGGTCGAGGTCGAATGCCACCAGGTACCACCGTCGGCCGAGGGACACGAGTTGTCGCGGCTCCACCCTCCTGCTGGTCGCCGCACCGTCTGCTGCGGTGTACTCGAAGGTGATTCGTTCGTCGTCGCGGCACGCCCGGGCGACGGCCACGAGCTGCTTCGAATCGGCGGCCCGGCTCGCCCACGGAATGTCGGCGGAGACGGTGGCAGTATCGAGCGCCTCGACCTGCCGGCGCAGACGCGGCGGCATGACCTGGATGACCTTGGCCAGGGCCCGCACCGAGATCTCGGCGATCCCCGCGATGGAGGTCTGTGCTGCGGTGAGAAGCCCCACGGCGAGCGCGACCGCTTCGTCGTCGTCGAGCGCGAGCGGGGGAAGCGAGGCTCCCGGCGCCAATTGGTATCCGCCGCCGACGCCGCGGTCGGACCGCACCGGATAACCCAGATCGCGCAGCCGCTCGACGTCCCGGCGCAGTGTGCGCAGGGAGACCCCCATCCGCTCGGCGAGTTCCGCCCCGAGCCAATAGCGATGTGTCTGCAGCAGAGACAGAAGGCGCAGCGTTCGGGAGCTCGTGTCGGCCATGAGGAAATTCTCGCGCACCTCACGGTCGATAAGTGACAGAAACTGTCACCAATGGCGCCTAGCGTGGTGTTCACCGGATCACGACGACGAGGAGCACACCATGTCCGACACCATCACCGAGAACGTCACCCCGACCCTCGATCAGGAACGACGCGATCTGCTGGCGAGTCTCGCCCATGCACGGCACTTCCTGCGGTTCACCGCCCGCGATCTCACCACCGAGCAGGCGCGGGAGCGAACCACCGTGAGCGCACTGACGATCGGGGGCCTCGTCAAGCACGTCACCGGAGTCGAGAAGGGATGGTCGGAATTCCTGGTGGTCGGCGCCGCTTACCTGGAGAAGGACTTCACGGAGTGGACCGAGGAGGATTTCGTCGAGCGGGCGAAGGACTTCCAGCTTCAGGACGGCGAGAGTCTCGAAGCAGTACTCGCCGCCTACGACGAGGTGGCCGCGCGGACCGACGAACTGGTCCGCACACTGCCCTCGCTGGATGTGGTCCACGAGCTTCCGAAAGCGCCGTGGAACATGGACGAGGCATGGTCGGTTCGGCGTGCCCTGATTCACATCGTGGCCGAGACGGCGCAACACGCCGGCCACGCCGACATCATCCGTGAAGCTCTCGACGGGTCGAAGTCGATGGGGTGACATCGGCGCGGCTGGTGCTGCCGGTCGTGCAGGACTGTGCAAGGATCCCGACGCCCTTGTCGTTCTCAGCGCATGACCGGCAGCACAGCCACTCCCGAGCGTCCCGAGGCCGCTTCGACGAACGCGAGCGGGTCGGGCACCGCAGCCAGGATGTCGCGTGCGCGTTCGAGCGCCTCCTGCTCCGGCTGCGGGCCGCCGACCGCGTCCACCACGTCGAGCCAGTGAACCGTCGTTTCGAGAATCGCCATGTCGAGAAAGGCGCCGAGCGTGACCGACTCCAGGACCGGATGCGAGATCACGTCGGCACGGCTCGACCCCGCGAGCTGTTCGAAGGCTGCGGGGAACTCGGATCCGAAACGCGTTGCGAGTGTGCGGCGGTCGACATCGGCAGCGGCCTGCCGGACCATCTCGGCGAGCTGAGCGTGCATCGGTTCGGCGGCGACGGGGTCGGCGTTGAAGACGCGGAGCATCTCCGCCGCGCTGGCGACCTTCGCGTCGCCCTCGACCGTGGGAGCGGCGAGCATCGCGATCATCACGTCGGGGGTGACGTGCACGTAGATGTCGCGCACGGTCCAGCCCGGTAGTCGGGTCTGCGTCGTCCACTGCGTGCCGGACAACTCTGCGGCCCGTTCGGCCCACATCCGCCACAGACGGATCAGCAATGCCCGGTCCCGTTCGAACTCCGCCATCGCAACTCCCTCGTAGGTGTGCGGTCGCTCCGACGGTAGCGCGTGGCGACTGCTACCGCGGCCGGTCTCCGGGATCCCGAGGACCTGCCGGGACGCCGGGCACACGCACGGCGCGGTTCTCGATGAAGTCGATCAGAAGTTCCCGGCGCGCGATCTGCCATCGGTTGCCCGTTCGGCGGTACTCGTCCCGGTAACGGACCGCTATCGCGTCGTCCCGCATTCCGTCGCGGCCCCGGTACAGGTGATGCGCCAGGCAGTAGACCGTGCCGCCCGCGGTGTCGCCGTCGATGTCGATCACCTGCTGGTGCACCGCGTGACGGGTGCCGTGCAGGTGCGAGACGCTCCCGAGGATCGCGGCGGCGATCGCATCGGCGCCGGTCGTGACCGATGCGCCGGCGTCGCGCGTCAAGCCGGGTGGCCGCACGAACTCCGCGTCCGTGGTGAACACTGCAGCGAGGGCGACAGCGTCACGCTCGTCCACTGCGACCGCGTAGCGACCGGCCAGATCCGACGGATGATTCATGTCGGCGATTATCTCGTCGGGGACGACTGCCGAGGTCGTCGAAACCTACTGAGTGGAATTGTGGGTCGCGTTCTGCTTCGCCGTTCATGGACACCGCTCACTCCAGCGCAGCGAAGACTTACCGGTGGAAGGAACCCGGCGGGGGCTGGCACAGATCCCGTGAAGCGCCTTTACTCGATGCATGGGCACTCCTGCACCAGGGGCGCAGGAACGGAGAGAACGCATGAGCATCCTGAACGAGGCCTACACACTGTCCAACGACGTGACCATCCCCAAGCTGGGACTGGGCACCTGGTTCATCGACGACGACAACGCCGCCGACGCGGTACGAGCCGCGATCCGGATCGGCTACCGCAACATCGACACCGCGCAGGCGTACGGGAACGAACGCGGTGTCGGCGAGGGCGTCCGCACCTCCGGAACAGCCCGCGACGACCTGTTCGTGTCGACCAAACTGGCGGCCGAGATCAAGAACTACGAGGCTGCGGTGGCTGCCATCGACGGCTCGCTGACGACGCTCGGACTCGACCACATCGACCTGATGCTGATCCACAGCCCGCAACCGTGGAACGACTTCCGCGGCGGCGATTACAGCGAGGGCAATCGCCAGGCCTGGCGCGCGCTGGAGGAGGCCTACACGGCGGGCAAGCTCCGAGCGATCGGCGTGTCGAACTTCCTGCAGGAAGACCTGGAAAACCTACTGGCGGGCAGCACTGTCGTCCCGCATGCGAACCAGCTGCTGGTCCACGCGGGCAACACCCCGAGCGACCTGATCGCCTACTGCGAGAACGACAACATCCTCGTCGAGGCGTACTCACCGATCGCGCACGGCGAGATCCTGCACAACCCGGACGTGCAGGCGATGGCCGACAGATACGACGTTTCCGTCCCGCAACTGTGCATCCGGTACACGCTGCAGCTGGGCACGGTGTCACTGCCGAAGACGTCGAATCCCGCCCACATGCGTTCCAACGCCGAGGTCGACTTCGTCATCTCGGAGCCGGACATGACAGCCCTGCGCGACCTGCGTGCCCGGGACTACGGCACCTCGAGCGTCTTCCCGGTGTACAGCGGCAAGTAGGAGCGACTCGGCAGTCCGGTCCGACGGTCACGCGATTGTGGTGTGCGTTCCTGTCGGTTTCTCGAATCCCCCTCGGGCAGGTCGACTGCGCGAGATCAACGCTCACTGTTGAGGTAGGTCAGCGCCGCCAGGACCCGCCGATCGCCGGAATCGTCCAGGGGCAGTTTGGCGAAGATGTTCCCGACGTGTTTCCGAACGGCTGCCTCCGAGACGGTCAGCCGGCTCGCGATCTGATGGTTGGTCATCCCCTGAGCGATCAGTGCCAGAACCTCCCGCTCCCTGGGGGAGAGTGTCGAGAGTGTGCCGTGGCGTCCTGCCCGGCCGATGAGCGCCGTGATGATGTCGGGATCGATCACCGTGGCGCCCCGGGCGATCGCGGACAGCGTGTCGAGGAAGTGCCGGACGTGCGCGACCCGATCCTTGAGCAGGTAGCCGAGGCCCGCTCGGCCTGCCGAGGCACCGTCTCCGATCAGATCGTCGAGCGAGGCGACGGTGGTGTATTGGGAGAGAATGAGGATCGGCAGGTCGGGACGGTGGCCACGCAGGTGCAGTGCGGCACGGATCCCGTCGTCCGTGTGGTTCGGCGGCATCCGCACGTCGGTGACGATGAGATCCGGCCGGTGGGCCAGGGTCGCCGCGACCAGATCGTCGCCGGTGCCGACAGCGGCACACACTGTGTGACCGTCCGACTCGACGACGGTGACGATCCCGGCGCGCAGCAGCGGACTGTCCTCTGCCAGGACGATTCTCAGAGCCGAACCGGCCGGGTAGCTCAGGATGTCGGGATCGGGCATCTCATCATTATCTCGGTAGGACCCCGATCCGGGCTGGTGACGGTCAGGGTGCCGTCCACGGCGTCGATGCGCGCCGTCAGAGAATCCAGGCCGCGTCCCGGAAGTACCTGAGCATTGCCGACGCCGTCGTCGGTGACGGTCAACTCCCACCAGGTCCCTGTTCGGCGGGCGGAGATCGCCGCGGTCGTGGCGCCGGCGTGTTTGACGATGTTGGTCAGCGCCTCGGCGATCACCCGGTAGGCCGCGTCCTCGAGTGCGGACGGCAACCGATGCGGGGTCTCGGTGTTTCCGAGATCGACGTCGACGCGTAGCGGGTAGGACCCCACGAGGTCGGTGACGGCGGCGGCCAGTCCGTGCTCGGTCAGGGCTCGTGGTGAGATACCGAGGATCACCGCTCGCAGTTCGGCGAGCGCCTCGTCGAGTTGCCCGTGGGCGAGCCGGGCCAACTGCCCTGCCGGATCGTTCCCGTGGACGGACTCGGCCATGCCGAGGGTCAGTGCGAGCGCGACCAGTCGGTGTTGTACGCGGTCGTGGAGTTCGCTCTCGATCCGGCGCCGTTCGTGTTCGACGGCCTCGAGCAGCGACGCACGAGAGTCGGTCAGTCGTGTGACTTCCCGGCGCAGTACCGAACCGTCGACGATCAGCCACGTTGCCAGGTGGGCGTCCACCACGGCAGCCAGACCCACCAGGTAGGCGGTCACCGCGGTCGTGACCACACCGATCGCCGGAGCGACCCAAGCGTGCCCTTCGGTACCGATCTGCCAGAACAGCACGGTGACGGGTCCGTCGTGGACCAGCCACGGCGCGGCGAGCAGGACCACGTCGATCAGCAGCACGAACAGCGTGAATGCGAATGTCACCGGGCCGATGACCGCCATGAGAAGGATGTAGGCGAGGTGTCGCCGGACCGGGATCGCCTCGCCGGTCGCGGCGAATTCGGCCTCCGCTCGGAATCGCCCGGCGACCTCCCCGTCGATCAGCGACAACCGCGCGGCCTCGACGTTCAGCAGCGGCACCCACAGCGCGGGCCGGGCGCCGCGCGCTGTGCCCGGGACGAGCAGTGGCAGCAGCAGCAGCGTGGTGACCGGCCCGACCACTGCGGCCAGCGCGTTCGCCGTGAACGCCCGCACCGGCCAACCGCTGAGGAGGTAGCGAGGCCCGGTGCGCAGCGCATCCGTCAGGGACAGAGGGCCGGTGGCCGACCGGGTCACTTCGTCAGAGGTCGACCTGGTCACTTCGTCCGTTCCCTCCATCCACACGAGCCGGTTCGCGTCCTCCGGCTGTGTGTCCCGTCGCGACGATCGCCACGACGAAAGGAGTGAGGCCCACGCACAGCAGCAGCGTAGTCGCGTCCGGACCGAAGGAATCGCCGAGGACGAGATAGAGCCCCTGCGAGGCCACGAGGTTACAGCCGGCGTGCAGCATCGCACCGGGCCACACCGATCCGGTCTGCGACCACAACCACCCGATGACGAACTCGAGCAGGATGCTCAACGGCACCCACAGAAGCATGGCCACGACGGCAGCGTCCACCTGTACGTGCCCTCCGAAGTAGCCGATCCAGGGCAACGGCCAGTGCCACACGCCCCAGATCGTCCCCGTGAGAAATGTCGTGGTGATCGGCCGGCCCGGCACCAGGCGGTCTCGCAGATAGGCGGTCCAGCCGTATTCCTCACCCCAGAAGATCGGCGCTGATGCGATGCAGATCAGCGGCCCCACCGCAAGATAGGCCCAGGACGAACCGCTCACGTCCGCGTCCGACGGCGACCAGCCGGCGACGACTGCCGCACCGACCGCGACGAGCAGCACCCCCCACGGGATCGTCACCGCGGTGACCAGGTACGGCCAGTATCGGCGCACGTCCAGTCCCAGACCCGAGTTCACGAATCCCTGCCGTGTCACCCACCGGCGCACCACGCAGGCGGCGATCGCAGGGACGAAGGCTGCCGTCGCGAGCTGGATCAGCACGTTGTCCATGGATCCACCCGCCGCATATACCACCAGCCACGGCAACCATGCGCCCCCGAAGGCGATCAGGAGGAACCACAGGACACCGCGCCTGCGGACGAATGCGGACTCACCGAGTGCGGCGGTGGTCGGGTGGTCCGCGTTGGGGGGGAGGAGATTTCCATGTGATCGTGAGTTGTCCATCGTCATGCTTGTCATTCCACCGGTGCCGGCCCGGCGGGACATTCCCCCACGCGCCCGATCCGAGGTAGCGCACGCGCTACCCGATGCGCCCGGTGGGCGGTCGACGTTCAGGTCGACGATCGGCCACCGACGCCGTTCTCGGCCGGAGTGCGTTGCCGGTAACGCCGTTCGGCGTAAGCCAGGTCGTCACGCCACAATCGGGTGGCCGCGCCACGAATCGCCGGCGAGAGGGCGCGGCGGGCACGGCGTGCGAGCGCGAACGCGGATCGAGGAGAGTCGGCGATCACGGCCTCGGTGACGCGGGTGCGCGGACGGCCATCCATCCCGGGGCCAAGCGGGGTGGCGTGGGTCTCGACGACACTGTCGACGCCTTCACCCTCGACGATCCGCATCACGACGGTGCGGGGTTCGGGACTGGTGAACTCGGCTGTCACCGGGACACCGAGCCGACCGCCGAGGCGGAAGGTCACCGCGACGACGAATCGGTCGTCGTCGTCACCGGTGCGGTGCCGGGCAGGTGCGTCGAGGACGTCGAGGCGGGTGAAGGAATAGGGGTGGAACCACGCACCGTGCCAGGGGTCGAGTCGGTTGGCGATGATGTCGGCCGGTTCGCAGATTCCGGTGAGGGTCACCACCGCCGCCAGGTGGGTACGGGGCGGCGGTCGTCTCGGGACGACCGGTGCGTGCAGCGGGGGTTCGCCGCCGAGGTGATCGAGGCGGACCCATGCCAGGACGCCGTCGTCGTGACCGGGAAACGGGGCCCAACCGTGTCCGGCCTGCGGACCCAGGCGAAGTCCGTGCCACCGGCACACCAAGGTGTCGCAATCGAGGACCGCCGAGGCCAGAGGGGCGCCGAGATGGGGGCAGGAACCGGGGCCCACATGAAGTCGTTGCCGTGAGTCGCGCCAGGCAACGAGTTCGACGCCTGCCACGGTGGCGGCCAGGGGGCGGTCGGTGCGGACGGCACCGCTGGCGGCGAATACGTACCAGTTGCCCGACGGTCGTTGCTGCGCTCGATCGAGAACCTCCGAGATCAAGCGAGGATCGGCAGCCTGGTAGGTGGGCTGCTGCGTGGCCCAGTCGGTCGGCGGTATCGGTTGCAGCGGCCAGCTGGAAGGCCATCGCCGATACAGTGGTTCCAGAATGCTCATGGCATGCGGCTTTCTCGAATGGCCAGTCGCCGGAGCAGCGTCGACCGGCCCCGGATGGGTACGGTGTACAGGTCGTGGCCGCTCAAGCCCCATCGGGCGAGCAGATGATTGGCCGCCGACCAGCCTGTGGTGGCGGCGCGTTCCATCAGTGCCACCGGCAGATCGATGCGAATTCCGTCGCCTGCCAGCACCAATCCGCGGTGCGGAGTGGCCACGGTGGGCCGCTCGGCGAAGTCCCCGGGACCGAGCCGAGGACAGTCGCGCCGGTACAGCAGTCGTTCGCCGAGGATGCGGGCGTCCGCCGTTTCGGGATACAGGGAGTGCAGTCGTGCCAGCATCTGCTGCCGCAGTTCGGCCCGGCCCGGGTCGACGGTCGCCGACGCGGGCAGAGCGTATGCGTGCAGTTCGACGACCGAGCCCCCGTGGCAATGCGCCCATTCGCGGGCCTGACGCTCGTAGCGGTCGACGACGCTGATGTTGTCGAGCGGACGCAGACTCCCGGTGCCCACGAACGCCGGACGATCCTCGCGGACGGGCCGGTCGAGCCACAGTCGCTGTACCAGGAATGCGGGTGCGGTATCCAGGCGGCCGATCCGGCGTCGCCACGCGGGGTCGCCGAGAGTAGGTGAGGCACTTACGATACGGCCGAGCGTGTGGACGTCGGTGGCCAGAACCACAGCGTCGGCGTCCACTCCGGCGCCGGTGGTGTCGAAGAGCCGGAACGGGGCGCCGGTGGTGGTATCGATGGTGGCGATATCGACACCGGTATGAAAGCGCACAGTGCCGGTGCGGGGCCGGCCGCGCCCGGACGTCAAGTATTCGCGCAGGGGTAACCACAGTCCGTCGAAATTGGTGTCGCTCACATCGAAGAGCAATCCCTCGCTCGAGCCGAGGAAATAGATATGGAACATCGTCGCCAGCTCCGCTGCGGACATGTGCGCCGGTTCGATGAAGAAGCTGCGCGAGAACACCTCGAATGCCAGGTGCCGGGCCGCCGCAGGAAAATTGATCCGCTCCAGAAACGTCTCGGCGTCGACCTGGTCGAGTCGATGATAGATATCGGGAACCGACACCGCCGCGAGTGGGGCCGCAGCGCGGCGATCGATGCGCAGCAGATCACGCACGCCGAAGGTGGGGCTGCGCAAGACGAAGGCGAGCGCGTTCCACGGCGGTGTGCGGGGCAACCCGCGGAAGCTGTCTCGTCTCCCGTACGCATCGACCAGGGGGTAGTCGTCGAGCGGTGTCAGGAAGCGGAGTTCGGGGTCGGTGCGGCGCAACAATTCCCGCAAGTTGTAGTACTGCCGGAAGAAGGCGTGGAATCCACGGTTCATCGCGACCGGGGTGCCGTCGGCGAGGTGATCGATCCAGCCCCCGGCGCGCCCTCCGAGATGGCCTTCGCGTTCGACGACGTCCACGTTCACGCCGCGCTCGGCCAGGCCGGTGGCGGCCGCGAGTCCGGCGATACCTGCACCGACGACGACTGCGTGCGGGCGCGTAGGAAGCAGCGCGGCATCGGGGAGGCCCGGTGGTGCGTTGTGCCGGACGCATCGCGGATCGGCGTGTTCGCGGTGCGTCATCGTGATCCGGTCGTCGTGGAAGGTGTCGATGCGGTGCGCGGCCTGCCGCCGGTGGGGAAACTCGGACCGCACGAGCCGGCTGCCGGTAGACGCCGGACCCCCGACCGCGCTGAAGGAGTGTGCGTGATCGAGCGAGCCGACACGACGAATGGGCACTGCCAGGAATCCATCTGACACTCCGTCCAGGGCGAAGGATCTCCGCTGCCTCGAATCGAGCACGCTCCTGTGTACTCAGCCAATCACGACATCGAGCCGAGCACGCTCGAACCGCCCAGAAACTGAGGGAGGGGGCCGGCCGAGTCGGCTCGACCGTCGGTGCAGTATCGAGCGTGCGGAGTGGTCGGCTGTGGCTGGTCCACGGTATCGGCACCTCGGGAGTGAGGGCGGCACCAGCCACGTCGCCTACGAGTCCGGAACGGAACGGGAAGGTCGAGTGGGGGTGAGAACCCTGCGAAGAAAGGCGATCTGGTCGGCCGATACCTGCTGTTGCCAGTATCCGCTGGTGACGTCGAAGTGGTCGATGGGATATTCGCGTAGTTCTGCCCCTGCGCCGGCCTTCGCGGCGGTTCTGCGAGCTGCGGCAGGCGGGGCGAGACGGGCGGGACGTGTGAGCCCGAGCCGCAGTGCGACGCAGGCACGCACCTCGTTGCGCCACGTGGGCCCGGCTTTGGAGGTGTATGCCTTCTCGCCGCCGGGAACGGTCATGATCGCCGACGAGCCGGGCGGTCCGACCACTGGCACATAATGCGGTGTGCGTCTGGTGGCTGCGCCGGCCACATCCCACATCCCATGTCCGATCGAGATCGAAAGAAGAAACCCCGTCGGGATGCAGGGGCACGCCGGCGGGGTCTCGACCACCGCGCAGGGGGATTTTGCGGTGGTGATCGTGACTTTACCGGTTCGGTCCCGAATTGCATAACAGTACTTATGTTCATCGCGTCTCGAAGGGTCGAGTCGGATTGCAGGGGGTGCATCCGCACTCTCGGCGGGCGGGCATGGCCCATCCGGTGGGGTCAGGTGTGCGCCCTGACCGGGGCGGCGAGGTCGACGACCATGGTCGTACCCCCTCCGGGGGTCTCGGTCGCAACGAGGGTTCCGCCCATCGCGTCGACGAAGCCTCGCGCGACACTGAGCCCGAGTCCCGCACCGCCGACGGCACGCTGGTCACCCGACCTGGGAAATGCGGAAAATGCCTCGGCTCCGGCGCTGTGCAGTCCGGGACCGCAGTCGGCGACGGTGATCACCGCGCGGTCGTCGATTGTCTCGGCACGGACGCGGATCGGTCCTTCGGGGGCGTAGCGCAGAGCGTTGTCGAGCACATTGGCCAGGACCCGCTCGAGCAGTCCGCCGTCCGCGTGGATCACGGTGTCCTCGACGTCCACGTCGATCCGTTCACGGATCAGCCTGGCGGTGTCCACCCCACCGCTCGACAGCGTGAGCAGGGCCCGGTGGAGTACCTCCTCCAGGAGGACCGGCTGGAGAACGGGTGTGACCACCCCGGCCGCGAGCCGGGAGGAATCGAGCAGGTTCGACACCAGCGCGGTGAGTTGGTCGGTGGATTCCTCGATGGTCGCCAGCAGTTCGGCCGTGTCCTCGGGGGAGAAGTCGACATCGGTGCTGCGCAGACTGGACACCGCCGCCTTGACTCCCGCCAGCGGCGTGCGCAGGTCGTGGCTCACCGCCGACAGCAGCAGTCTCCGCAAGCGGTCGGTTTCGGTCAGTGCCGTGGCCCGCGCGGCCTCGTCGGCGAGTTCCCGCTGGCGGACGAGGCCTGCGGCCTGCCCGGCTACAGCGGTCAGGATCCGCCGGTCGCGAGCGCGGAGCTGTGGGCCGGCGAGCAGGAGGGTGTAGACGCTGTCGTCGACGTGGCAGACGGTGTCGGCGGTGTCCGCCGAGGTCGGCGGCGCCGACCCGGCCGTGCCCAGCACTTGCGGTGGATCGCCTTCCGTACGAATGAAACTCGCTCCGGTCTGTGCATAGGTCTCCCGCACCTTCTCGAGCAGTACGGGCAGATCCGCACCCCGCAGGACCGCGCCCGCGAACAGGGCGAGCAGTTCGGCTTCCTGGGAGGCGAGCCGAGCGTCGCGGGCTCGCGCGGCGGCCACATCGACCAGTGCGGCGACGGCCACGGCGACGACGAGCAGCACCACCGTGGTGACGAAGTTGTCCGGCTCGGCGATGGTGAAGCTGTAACGCGGTTCCGTGAAGAGGAAGTTGAGCAGCAGACCCGACAACAGTGCGGCCACGACGGCCGGCCCGATCCCGCCGAAGAGTGCGACGGCCAGGATGACGACGAAGAACAGCGCACTCTGCCCCGCCACCCCGACGAGTCGGTCGACTCCGGCCATGAGAGCACTGGCGACCACCGGGATCACCACGGCCGCGATCCAGGATTGCACCCGGCGGTCGTGGCGTCCCAGCAGCGCGATGCGAGGTGCTCCCGTCGTGTGCTCGTGGGTGACCATGTGCACGTCGATCTTGCCGGAGTCGCGGACGACCGCCGCACCGATACCCTCGTCGAAGATCCGGGCCCACCGCGGACGCCGGGACGTGCCGATCACGAGTTGGGTGGCGTTCACCTCCCGCGCGAAATCGAGCAGCGTGGTGGGAACGTCGTCGCCGACGACACTGTGCAGGCTCGCCCCCAGACTCGTCGCGAGAATCCGGACCTTGCCCATCTGAGGTGCCGAGACGCCGGCGAGGCCGTCGCCGCGGACGACGTGCACGACCATCAGTTCGGCGCTGGCCTTGGCGGCGATCCGGCTCGCCCGCCGAACGAGTGTCTCGGATTCGGGCCCGCCGGTGACGGCCACGACGACCCTCTCGCGCGCCTCCCAGGTGTCGGTGATGGCATGCTCCCCGCGGTACTTGATGAGCGCCAGGTCCACCTGGTCCGCGAGCCAGAGCAACGCGATCTCCCGGAGCGCGGTCAGATTGCCTTCGCGAAAGTAGTTCCGAAGGGCCGCATCCACCTTCTCCGGGGCGTACACGTTGCCGTGCGCCAGGCGCCGCTGCAGAGCCTGCGGGGTGATGTCGACCAGCTCCACCTGCTCGGCCCGGCGCACGACGTCGTCGGGCACCGTCTCGCGTTGGACCACACCGGTGATCTGCTCGACGACGTCGTTGAGAGATTCGAGGTGCTGGATGTTCACCGTGGACAGGACGTCGATCCCCGCGTCGAGCAGTTCCTCGACGTCCTGCCATCGCTTGGGATGCCTGCTTCCCGGCGCATTGGTGTGGGCGAGCTCGTCGACGAGGGCGACGGCGGGGCGGCGGGCGAGAACGGCGTCGAGGTCGAGTTCTTCGAGTTCCGCGCCGCGATGGATCACGCGCCGGGGCGGAACGATCTCGAGACCGACGAGCTGCTCGGTGGTGTGCGCCCGGCCGTGGGTGTCCACCGTCGCCACCACCACGTCGGTTCCCCGGGCCTTGCGTCGCTGTGCCTCACCGAGCATCGCGAACGTCTTGCCTGCGCCGGGCGTGGCTCCGAGGTAGATCCGCAACCGCCCCCGGTGAGGCGGCGCAGCCGTCTCCGAGCGTGCTGTACCGGTCACGATGGCATCACCCATCCGATGAGACCTCCTGGCAGTCGGGCGCGGTCAGTCCCAGCGCCACGTTCAGCTCGGGGACGTTGACTCGTTCGGCGCCGAGGAATCCCAGCTGCCGGCCGTCGGTGTGTGCGGCGACCAGCTCACGGATGCGTTCCTCCGGGAGGCCGGCGACTCGCGCAACCCGCGGCACCTGCACAGCAGCGTAGGCGGGGGAGATGTGCGGGTCGATACCGGATCCGGACCCGGTGACCGCATCGACCGGCACCGCGCCGGGGTCGACGTTCTCGCGGACCGCGATCGCCGCGCGCCGGGCCTCGACGAAACCGGCGAGGATCTCGCTGCTCGGCCCCTGGTTGGACGGCAGTGCGGCGGCGGGATCCCCTGGGGTGAAGGCGTCGCCGTCGACGACGGACCCCACGACCCGAGGGTGGAAGAACGGATCGGGTTCGCCGGGGGAGACCTGGGGGTCCACGCCGATCAACCGACTGCCGACGACGCAACCGTTCGCATCCGTCAGCGGTGATCCCTCGGCGCTTGCCCGATCCAGCCGGCCGATCGCCCATACCGCCGCCGGATATGCCACACCGACGATCACGGTCAGAGCGCCCAGCATCAGCAGGCCTGCTCGGGTCTGCCGCATCACACCTGCGAAGAAGCTTCCGAATCCCATCACGATCACCCTATTCCCGGAACGAGACGTACCACGAGGTCGATCAGCCAGATGCCCACGAACGGGGTGATCACCCCGCCGAGACCGTAGACGAGCAGATTGCGGCCGAGTAGCGACGAGGCGCTCGCCGGCCGGTACCGCACGCCCTTCAATGCCAGCGGGATCAACGCCACGATCACCAGAGCGTTGAATACGACCGCCGACAGGATCGCGGATTGCGGCGTCGCCAGTCCCATGATGTTCAACCACGCGAGTTGCGGATAGATCCCGCTGAACAGCGCGGGCAGGATCGCGAAGTACTTGGCCAGATCGTTGGCCAGGGAGAACGTGGTCAGCGCCCCGCGAGTGATGAGCAACTGTTTGCCGATCTCCACGATCTCGATCAACTTGGTCGGATCGGAGTCGAGATCGACCATGTTCCCGGCTTCCTTGGCCGCGGAAGTACCGGTATTCATGGCCACACCCACATCGGCCTGCGCGAGAGCCGGCGCATCGTTGGTGCCGTCGCCGGTCATCGCGACGAGCCGGCCGCCCTGTTGTTCCGAGCGGATCAGTGCCAGCTTGTCCTCGGGTGTTGCTTCGGCGAGGTAGTCGTCGACCCCGGCCTCGGCGGCGATGGCCTTGGCGGTGAGCGGGTTGTCCCCGGTCACCATCACCGTGCGGATGCCCATCGACCGAAGCTGGGCGAACCGCTGCGCCATACCGGGTTTGACGACATCGGACAGCTCGACGACACCGAGCACCGCGGCGCCCCGATCGTCGACCCGGGCCACCACCAGCGGAGTTCCGCCGTCGCGGGCGATCGTGTCGACGACGACGCCGACCTCGTCGGGCGCCGATCCGCCCTGCTCGTCCACCCAGCGGAGTACGGCGTCGGCGGCACCCTTGCGGATGCGGACGGTAGTGCCCTCGGCGCCGGCGATATCGAGTCCGCTCATCCGCGTTCGGGCGGCGAAGGCCACGAATTCGGCACCGCGCTCGGCGGCCGACGGGCGCGGTTCGAGGTGGTACCGATCGGCGCACAACTCGATGATGCTGCGTCCCTCCGGAGTTCCGTCGGCCAGGCTGGACAGACGTACCGCGGAAGCCATCTCGGCGTCCGTGACGCCCGGGGCAGGGTGCAAGGCGGTGGCACGACGGTTGCCGTAGGTGATGGTGCCGGTTTTGTCCAGAAGAAGGGTGTCGATGTCTCCGGCGGCCTCCACCGCACGGCCGGACATCGCCAGGACGTTGCGCTGCACGAGCCGGTCCATGCCGGCGATGCCGATCGCGGACAGTAGTGCTCCGATCGTGGTGGGGATCAGGCATACCAGCAGAGCGATCAGCTCGATCGGACCCTGCTCGACCCCGGCATACGCACTCATCGGCCCGATCGCGACCACCGCGAGCAGGAACACGACGGTCAATGCCGCGAGCAGGATGTTCAGGGCGATCTCGTTGGGGGTCTTCTGCCGGGCGGCGCCCTCGACGAGAGCAATCATCCGATCGACGAACGTCTGTCCGGGCGCTGCGGTGATCCGCACGACGATCCGGTCGGAGAGCACCGTGGTGCCGCCGGTGACCGCGCAGCGATCTCCACCCGACTCGCGGATCACCGGCGCGGATTCACCGGTGATCGCCGACTCGTCGACCGTGGCGATGCCGTAGACCACGTCGCCGTCACCGGGGATCGTCTGTCCGGCCTCCACCACGACGAGATCCCCCACATGCAGCTCGGTGGCCGGGACGGTCTCCTCGGTGGTGCGTCCGGACATCCGGCGTGCTGTGGTGCCCTGCTTGACTTTTCGCAGACTCGCGGCCTGCGCCTTGCCGCGCCCTTCCGCCACCGACTCGGCGAGATTGGCGAACAGCACGGTGAACCACAACCAGGCCGCGATCGACCAGGCGAACACGCTCGGTTCGGCCACCGCCGCCAGGGTGGCGACCACGGATCCGACCAGGACGACGAAGACCACCGGATTCCGTGCCACATGCCGGGGGTCGAGTTTGCGGACCGCCCCCGGTAACGAGGACAGCAATTGGCGCGGGGTGAACAGGCCACCGTCCACGCGTGGTGGCTGGACGGGAGCGGCCTCCCGCGACGGGTGAACATCTACGGTCACTGCAGTGCCTCTGCGATCGGGCCCAGAGCGAGGGCGGGGAAGAATGTCAGAGCGGCGACGAGGACGATCGTGCCGGTGAGCAGGCCGGCGAATGCCGCGCCCGTAGTGGGAAGAGTTCCGGCGCCGGCAGGGGCGCGCCGCTGTGCGGCGAACGAGCCGGCCAGGGCGAGGACGAAGACGATCGGCAGGAACCGTCCCAGCACCATGCAGATGCCGAGGGAGGACTGGAACCAATCGCTCGTCACGGTCAGGCCCCCGAAGGCGCTGCCGTTGTTGTTCGAGGCCGAGGCATAGGCGTAGAGCACCTCGGTGAAGCCGTGGATCGCCCCCGGCGTGCCCGTATCACCCGAGTTGCCGAGATATCCGGTCGTCGACGCGAGGATCACCGAGATGCCGGTACCGGCGAGTACCAGGGCGGGCATCACCAGCACCGTGAGTGCGGCCAGTGTGATCTCCCGGCGGCGGAGTTTCTTCCCGAGGAATTCCGGAGTGCGACCGACGAGCAGGCCACCGATGAAGACGGCGACGATCGCCAGGACGAGAATGCTGTACAGGCCCGTCCCGACTCCGCCGGGGGCGATCTCCCCGAGGAGCATGTTCAGCAGCACGGCACCGCCGCCCAGTGGCGACATGCTGTCGTGGGCGGAGTTCACCGCGCCGGTACTCGTGCCGGTGGTCGACACCGCGAACAGTACCGAGCCGGGAATTCCGAAGCGGACTTCCTTGCCCTCCATCATCGCGCCGGCAGCCTCCGCGGCGGCACCGCGGGTACCGGCTTCGGCGGCGGTCGTGACCGTCAGCACGAGGGCGTACAGCACCGCCATCACCGCGAGGACGGTCAGGCCCTGCCGGCGGTTACCGATCATGGTGCCGAACGTGCGGGTCAGCGCGACCGGGATCAGCAGGATGGCAAGGATCTCCACGATGTTGCTGACGGGAGTCGGGTTCTCGAACGGATGTGCGGAGTTGGCAGCGAGTACGCCGCCGCCGTTGGTACCCAGTTCCTTGATTGCCTCCTGTGAGGCGACCGGCGCCAGCGCTGTGGTGACCGGATTCCCGTCCAGGCCGGTGGCGGTGAAACCGCTGCGATACGACTGGATCACTCCCTGGGACAACAGGATCAGTGCGATGACGAACGCCAGGGGCAGCAGGATCCGTAGAGTACCGCGGGTCAGGTCCACCCAGAAGTTGCCGATCTCACCACCACCTCCGACGCGCGTCAGGCCGCGAATCAGTGCCACGGCGACGGCCATTCCGACTGCGGCGGACACGAAGTTCTGTACCGCGAGCCCGGCGGACTGGGTCAACGGGCTCATCGTCGTCTCGGGGACGTAGGACTGCCAGTTCGTGTTGGTGACGAAGGAGATCGCGGTGTTGAACGCTACTGCCGGACTCGCCGCCCCCAGGTCGTGATCGAGCGGCAGAACACCCTGCAATCGTTGCAGCGCGTAGAGGAAGAGTGCACTCGCGAGCGAGAAACCGAGCACGCTCGCGGCGTATCCGTACCACGTCTGCTCGGCGTGGGGATCGATCCGGCACAGCCGGTACATCACCGATTCGATACGTGAGTCCTTCGCTCGCCGTTCGGTATCGGTCGTGTAGACCCTCGCCATGTAGTCGCCGAGCGGAATATATGTCAATGCCAGAACTGCGACGACCAGAGTGATCTGCAGTCCTGCAGCAACAGCAGGATTCATCGGGCCGTCAGAACCTCTCCGGATCGAGTAGCGCGACCAGCAGGTACACGACCAGGGCCGCCGCGAGTGCGACGAGCCCGGCGCTTGCTGCCCCCGCCCACGTCATCGGTTCTCCCCACGAACATGCAGAGCGCGCAGTGCCAGTGCGCACAGCGAAAAACCCGCCAGGATCAGCACCACATACGCGGTGTCAGCCATCTCGTCTTCCCTTGCCGTAGACACGAACAGGCCCCGGTCGGCGCCCGTGTCGACCCTGGCACCGTGGGGAGCGGTTCGGGCGGATCCATGCGAAATCTTGACGCTCCCCGCCGAGATCCTGACGCCTTCATTACGGCCGGGTGGAAACCGGAGGATCCCGAGTGCTACTCGGCATTGCTCAGTACCGGTACTCAGTGTTACTTTGTACCGGTAGTCAGCAACACCGAGTAGACCGAAGGTGGCAATGGCGAATTCGATGACGGAGATGCTCAAGGGCACGCTCGAAGGCATCGTCCTGGCGCTTCTGGCCGAACGATCCGCTTACGGCTACGAGATCACCGCCCTCCTGCGGGAACGGGGCTTCGCCGATCTCGCCGAGGGCACCGTCTACGCACTGCTCGTTCGTGTCGAACAACGCGGTTACGTAGATGTGGAGAAGGTGCCGTCGGAGAAGGGGCCACCGCGGAAAGTGTTCTCCATCAACGCGAAAGGTCGAGAACAACTCGACGAGTTCTGGAGGACATGGAGCTTCCTCGCAGAACACATCGAACAGCTCCGCCGAGGAGGGAAGTGACCGTGGCCAACTGGATCGAAAGTATCGCCGGGTCGTTCGAGCAGAAGAAGCAGTACAAACGGCATTCCGCCCGTATCGACAGTCTTCCCGAACCGTACGATACGGCGGCGAAGGCCGTGCTGAGATATCTCAACTACTCCAGCGGCCTCACGGACGGCGCGACTCTCGTCACGATGGTGGGAGATCTCGCAGATCTCTGGGAGCGAGCCGCGCTGGACGGCACGCCGGTGCGCGAGATCGTCGGCGACGACCCGGTCGACTTCGCGGAGACCTTCGTCCGGGCGTATACCGGCAAGCACTGGATCGACAAGGAGCGCGCCCGCCTCACCGAAGCCATCGAGAACGCGGAACGAGAACAGCGATGACCGCCGGAGCGATCATTCGGGTGCGCGGTCTGGAGAAGTCGTACAAGGATCTGCCGGTGCTGCGAGGCGTCGACTTCGACGTCGCTCGGGGGAGCATCTTCGCCCTGCTCGGCTCGAACGGCGCGGGCAAGACGACCGTCGTGAAGGCGTTGTCGACACTGCTCGCGGTGGACGCCGGCACAGCCACGATCAACGGCTTCGACATCGCCACCGAACCGGAGCGTGTGCGGGAATCGATCAGTCTCACCGGCCAGTTCGCGGCCGTCGACGACATGCTCAGCGGCCGGGAGAATCTCGTGCTCATCGCGAAACTCCGTCACCTCGGAGATCCGGGCCGGGTTGCGGACGAGTTGCTCGACCGCTTCTCGCTCACCGCTGCGGGCGGCCGGAAGGCGTCCGACTATTCCGGCGGCATGCGCCGTCGCCTCGACATCGCGATGGGTCTGATCGGGAATCCACCGGTCGTCTTCCTCGACGAACCGACCACCGGACTCGATCCGCAAGCACGCCTCGAGGTGTGGCACACGATCGAAGAGCTCACCGACCGCGGCGCGACGGTGCTGCTCACGACCCAGTATCTGGAGGAGGCGGAGCGTCTGGCCGACCGGATCGCGGTTCTCCATCGGGGCCGGATCATCGCGAACGGCACTCTCGCCGAACTCGAAGCCCTGCTGCCGCCCACGAACGTGGAATATGTCGAGAAGCGCCCCACCCTCGAGGAGATCTTCCTCGCCATTGTCGGCGGCAACGGCGAAAGCGCCGGCGCCGACACGAACGACGAGGTCCGAACCGACAGTGGGGAGGGACGATGACCACCTACACCTACTTTTACAAGGACACCGCAGCTCTCACCGGGCGTTCCCTGCGGCACATCCTGCGCAGCCCGGACACCATCATCACCACGGCAGTGACCCCGGTGGCTCTCATGTTGATATTCGTCTACGTCTTCGGCGGGGCGATCGATACCGGAACCACGTCGTATCCGAACTACATGCTGCCCGGCATCCTGCTCATCACGATCGCGTCGGGGGTCTCCTACACCTCGTACCGGTTGTTCATGGACATGCAGAGCGGGATCTTCCAGCGATTCCAGTCCATGCCGATCGCCCGGTCCGGCGCCCTGTGGGCCCATGTCCTGACGTCGCTGGTCGCCAACCTGGTGTCCCTGCTGGTCGTCATCGGCGTCGCACTGCTCATGGGTTTCCGCACCGGTGTGAGCGTGCTGGGCTGGCTCGCGGTCGCGGGCATCCTGATCCTGTTCGTCCTGGCGCTGACCTGGGTCGCTGTCGTCGCCGGCCTCACCGCGAAAACTGTCGACGGCGCAGGCGCTTTCGCCTACCCGCTGATCTTCCTGCCGTTCGTCAGTTCCGCCTTCGTGCCGACCGGCACGATGCCCGGACCGGTGCGGTGGTTCGCCGAGAACCAGCCGGTCACCGCCATCGTCGATACGCTCCGGAACATCTTCACCGGGCAACCGGTGGGTGGTGCCATCTGGGTCGCGCTCGCCTGGTGTGCCGGAATCCTGGTTCTCTCCTACCTCGCGGCGACGGCCGTCTACCGCCTCAGGATCCGCTAGGACGCATTCCGCGGGTCCGGCGTGCACGACGCGCGCGAGAACCCTCGATCGGGGACTCCGGGTCGAGGGTTCTCGGGTGTGTGCGTCGGATCAGAGGTCGAACTCCGCGGGGTTGATACCGACGGCGTGGGCGGCACTGCGAACGACAGCCTTCTCGTCGTCGTCGAAGAACCCGTCGGCGCCGCCGATGATGATGCCGATCTGGATCACCGCGCGAGCCTGATCCTGTTTGGCTTTGAGCTTCGCGATCGTGGCGGTGGCCTCGACCTTGCCGAAGTCGAAGTCGGATTCGAGCTTGCTGCAGTACCAGTCGAACTTCTCGCGCAACTCGTCCGGGGGGAACACCGCGAGGGTGTCGTTGCTCATGATGAGGGCAGCGGTCTTCTGTCGTTCGCTGGGATCGATGCGTCCGTCGGCCGCGGCGATCAGTGCGCACATCGCCATGCTGGCATTGGCGAACTCCTTGTTGCGGAACTGATCGGACTTGGTCTTGAGCTGCGCGCTCAGCTCGGTGGTCTTGGCCTTGAGCTGGTCCCAGAATGCCATCGTCGCCTCTCGGGTCGATTGTCGGATGTGGTGCGCTCCCCACTCTGCCATGCGAGGACGGTGCGTCCTTCCGAGGGCGAGTCCGGGGATGCTGTCAGAGTGGATTCGTGGTTCGTCCCACCAGGTCCGCGATCGACTCGATGATCCGGGTGGGGCGGTAGGGGAATTTCTCGACGGATTCGCGGGTGGAGATCCCGGTCAGGACCACCAGGGTCTGCAATCCCGCTTCGAGGCCGCAGACGATGTCGGTGTCCATGCGGTCGCCGATCATCAACGTGTGCGCGGAGTGCGCGTCGATCGCGCGCAGAGCCGATCGCATCATCAGCGCATTGGGCTTGCCCACGAAATACGGCTCACGGCCCGTCGCCCGGGTGATCAGGGCCGCGACGGCACCGGTGGCGGGCAGTGAGCCCTCCCTCGACGGACCGGTCGGATCCGGGTTGGTCGCGATGAAACGGGCGCCCCGCTCGACGAGGCGGATCGCCGTGGTGATCGCCTCGAACGAGTACGTGCGGGTTTCCCCCAGCACGACGTAGTCCGGATCGCTGTCGGTCAACACGTAACCGATATCGTGCAACGCCGTGGTCAGCCCCGATTCACCCACCACGTAGGCGCTGCCCCGGGGCCGCTGATTGGCCAGGAACGTCGCCGTTGCCAGCGCCGAGGTCCAGATCGCCTTCTCCGGAACGTCGAGCCCGGTGCGCAGCAACCGGGCCCGTAGGTCGCGGGGAGTCCGGATGGAATTGTTGGTGAGGACCATGAACGGGGTGTCGTTCTCGCGCAACTCGGTCAGGAAGGCGTCGGCACCGGGAATCAGATGGTCTTCGTGCACCAGAACGCCGTCCATGTCCATGAGGTAGTTCCACACCGGTGCGGAAACGGGTTCGTCGTTCACTGTTCGAGTGTGGCACCGAACCCTCGGGACACGGACCGGATCTCCTCGACGCGGCGAGCAGTCGGCGCCGAGCACGAACGACCTTCGGGCGGAAGATATTGCCGATCAGGCAAGAGGGTTTGCCGTTTCCGGGAGAGCTCCGCATCCTGGGACTATGACTGAGAACGATAGCTTCGACGTGGTGGTCGTCGGCGGCGGCGCTGCCGGCCTGAGCGGCGCGATGACCCTGGGGCGGTCCCGTCGTCGGGTACTGGTGGTCGACGCCGGCGAACCCCGCAATGCCCCCGCCGGTCACGCCCACAATTACCTCGGCCGCGAAGGCGTGCCTCCACTCGACCTGCTGGCCGACGGTCGAGCCGAGGTGGAGGCGTACGGAGTGGAGGTGACACACGATCGCGTGACGGCCGTGACGCGAACCGACCACGGTTTCGTCGCGACCACCGGAAGCGGACGTGAGGTCACCGCCCGCCGGGTGCTGATCACCGCGGGAGTAGTGGACGAACTGCCCGAGGTGCCGGGCCTCACCGAACGCTGGGGACGCGATGTACTGCACTGTCCGTACTGTCACGGGTGGGAGGTGCGCGACCGGACGATCGCGGTTCTGGCGACCGGTCCCGTCGCAGGACATCAGGGGCTGCTCTTCCGTCAACTCAGCGACGACGTCGTCATCGTCGTCGCCGACGGGGTCGAGCTGCCACCCGCCGATGTGGAACGCATGGCGGCGATCGGCGTGCGGCTCGAATACGGCACTCCGCGCGAAGTCGTCACCGAGGGCGACCGTCTCGTCGGATTGCGGCTGGCCGACGGTTCACTGCTCGAACGCGAAGCGATCGTGGTGGCCTCCCGGCCGCAGGTACGTCTCGATTTCCTCACATCCCTCGGGCTGTCACCGCAGACCGTCGACATGGGCGGTGCAGCAATCGGATCGGTCATCGCGATCGACCCCGTAGGTACGACCTCCGTACCCGGCGTCTACGCGGCCGGTAACGTCACCGACATCAGCATGACGCTGATCGGTTCGGCCGCCCACGGCAACCGGGTCGCAGCCTTCGTCAACGCCGACCTGGCAGCAGAGGACGCCGACCGCGCTGTCGCCGAGCGACGGGCCGAGATGTTCGAACAGCCCGCCTGGGAGGAGCGCTACTCCGGCGAGCGCATCTGGAGCGGACGCGTCAATCCCCAGCTCGAGGCCGAAGCCTCCTCCCTCACGCCCGGACGCGCCCTCGACGTGGGTTGTGGTGAGGGCGCCGACGCGATCTGGCTGGCCCGCAGGGGCTGGTCGGTGACGGCCCTCGATTTTGCCGTCGCCGCCCTGGAGAAGACCACCGCGCATGCCACCGAAGCCGGCGTCGGTGATCGGGTCACCACCCGCCGGGCAGATGTCCGCAGCTGGGAACCCGGCGGGGAACGATGGGACCTGGTCTCGTCGCAATTCGTGCACCTTCCCGACGGCGGCATGGTCGACGTGACCCGGCGGCTCGCCTCCGCCGTCGCCCCGGGTGGCGTCCTGCTCGTCGTGGGACATCACCCCGACGACATGGCGACCGGCCTCCGCCACGGACACCGGTCGTTCCTCTTCACCCCCGAGTCGTTGATTCCGGCCCTGGAGGACGGTGAATGGGAGATCGAAGTCTGCGCCGTCCGGCCTCGCACCGCGGCCGACCCGCACTCCGGCGAGGAGGTCACGGTCCGCGACTCGGTGCTGCGAGCGCGGCGACTCGGCTGAGTTCGAACGGCGACGACGCGAGGCTGCGACCGTTCGGCGGCGGGGTGCCGGTGAGATTCCTGCTCGACTCGTCACGGGAATTCCCCGACCGCCGGACGGTCCCGACTCCGTATCATCGGATGCACGGTGAGGTCAGCGCCCCGCCGTCCTCGGAACCAGCCCGCGACAGCATGTTCGCGACGATCTCGGGAACCGCACCGCCCCATTTCCGAACGACTGGAGCGAGACGATGGGACCTTCCACCGACCACGCGTCGGACAAGCTCGACCGCAACGTCATCGTCACCGGACTCGTGGTCGTGGCAGGCATGATCATGGTCGTTCTCGACACCACCATCGTGAACGTCGCCCTGGACTCGCTGAGTACGGACCTGTCCGCATCACTGTCGACGACACAGTGGGTGGTCACCGGTTATCTGCTCGCGGTGGCGATCGTCATCCCCATCAGCGGTTGGGCCATGGACCGCTTCGGGCAGAAACCGATCTGGATCACCGCGGTGAGCCTGTTCGCTCTCGGCTCCGCCCTCTGCGCTGCCTCCTGGTCCATCGAAAGCCTGATCCTCTTCCGCGTCGTCCAGGGACTCGGTGGAGGGATGCTCCTTCCCGGCGGTCAGGCGATCATCACCAAAGCTGCCGGTCCCCAACGTCTCGGGCGTGCAATGGCGATTCTCGGAGTGCCCATGCTGCTGGGGCCGGTGTTCGGTCCGGTGCTCGGCGGCCTGCTCGTCGAGTACACCAGCTGGCACTGGATCTTCATCGTCAACGTCCCCGTCGGCATCCTCGCGGTCTCGCTCGCGGTGTGGAAACTGCCGCACGGTGACGCGTTGCCCGAACGGCGCCGCCTCGACCTGCTGGGTCTGATCCTGCTCTCCGGAAGCCTCGTCTGCCTGCTCTACGGTCTGTCCCGCGCCAGCTCCCACGGCGGATTCACCCACTGGACCGTGCTCGGATGGCTCCTGGCCGGAATCGTGGGGCTGGCCCTCTACACCTGGCACAGCCTGCGCTGGGGGTCGGAATCGATCATCGACGTCCGGCTGCTCACCGACAGACTCTTCGCCAGCGGATCGGTAGCGGTCTTCCTCGTCGCTCTCGGCATGTTCGGCGGCATGCTGCTGCTGCCGCTGTACTACCAGACCGCGCGGGGGGAGGGGGCGCTCGTGGCCGGTCTTCTGCTCGCTCCGCAAGGGCTCGGTGCGATCACCGCGATCGTCATCGGGGGCCGGCTCACCGACCGGATCGGCGCCGGCTATGTCGTGCCGGTGGGTGTCGTGCTGGCACTGCTCGGCACTCTGCCGTTCACGCACGTCGGCGTCGACACGTCGTACGTGTGGCTGAGCGTGGCACTGTTCGTGCGGGGCATGGGCCTGGGAGCGGTGATGATGCCGACCATGGCCGCGGCCTACATGAACCTTCCCAAGGATTCCGTGACGCGCGCCGCGCCGACGTTGTCGGCGATCCAGCAGGTGGGCGCGTCGCTGGGCAGCGCGGTGGTGGTGACCGTCCTGACGCAGCACTTCGCGCGGCAACTCGCCGATCGCGAGATCGCCTCCGCCGGCAGTGGCACCGACCAGATCAGCTCCCTTCCGCCCGACGCCGTGCGCGTAGTGGGTCCACTGCTGGCCGACTCGTTCGGCTACGCGTTCTGGGTCACCTTCGCGCTCACCGCGGTGATCATCGTCCCGGCCCTGTTCCTGCCCCGGCATCGCGCTCGTGACCGGGATGCCGATGCCGCGCCCACCGTTGCCGGCATCTGAGAACCGTACTCGCGGAGCAACCCGTCGGCACACCGACCCAGGCCGGACCTCCAGCCGAATCCTCCGTCCTCCGGTCGAATACCCGTCCCAGGGCTACTCTCGCGTCATGATCACCTGCGTTGTGGAGTACACGATCGACCCTGCGCACACGGACGAGTTCGAGCGGTTCGCTCGGGCATGGATCGCTCTCGTCGAGAAACACGGCGGTATCCACCACGGGTACTTCCTCCCCGGTGAGGGCGCGAGCGATCGGGCCTTGGCTCTCTTCTCGTTCGAGTCCCTGGCCGAATACGAGCGGTACCGGGCGTTGTTCGGTTCCGACGAGGAGTTCGAAGCCGCCGACGCAATCCGTGATCGGAGTGGTTGTGTACTCCGCTACGAGCGCACCTTCATGCGGCCGATCCTCGAGGGCAGACTCCCTTGAATGTCTGTGCAGGAAGACGAGTTACACCGACCCGATCCCGTTGTACCCCAGCGTTGCCGAAGCGATCGCCGACACGTCGTCCTGAAGTCGATCGGACGGTCCATGTGCGCGGGAGAAGCCCCGCCCCGGGGCGGGCTATGTGTTCCGCAAGAACCTCGGACGGTATATGCCGACCGCGCTTGATTCGCCGGCCGATGCCTACGAGGCCTCGCGCATCGTCAGCCCGCCGAGTTCGATCGTGTACGTCTGCGTCGGCTCGTCCCACCGCACGGAGTAGGTGGTCGGGTGAAGACCCGCGCGCTGATACGCCTCGGGCCGGGGAAGTGGCTCTCGGAGCGTGGGCCGGGACGCGAGCCAGTCCCGGCTCATCATGGGTTCGACGAATGCCTGCTGCCCGTCCCAGGTGCCGTAGACCACGGTCTCGGTGAGGTGGTGCTCCGTCTCGGCGGTGTCCAGCCAGTGCAGGCCCATGCCGGCGACGGTCGATGTCACCGGTTCACCGGACGGTGCGTACCCCTCGGGCAGATAGCGTGGGGCCGGCAGGTGGGAGGCGGCCTCGAGATAGCCGGGCGCGAACGGGTGGATCGACTCCACGGTGGTCCTGTCCAGCAGATAGAAATGCACATCGAAGTGCGGCACGTCGAAACCGTGCTCGGGATTGTGACCGCGCGAATTCCAGTCGACCGTCACGTGATCGAACGCGGTGGCATCCGCCTCCTCGGGCAGGTCGAGCAGGTAGGCCTCGGTGATCGGCAGCACAGCCTCGGGCAGTCCGTCGAGTGCGGCCGCGTCGAGCCGCACCCCGATGGCGGCGGGCGTGCCGTCGGCGTCCACAGTGACGTACGTCCGGGCGCTGCCCGCGCCTACAGGATGCGCCGGGCCTTCGATCGAATCGGAAACGCCCTCGCCGGCTGCGGACGCGGGAGCGACGAGCGATCCGAGGACTGTCGCGGAGACGATCACGGTGAGGTGTCGAGCACGAGGTCGAATATCCATGCGGAATCCTCGATCTTCGTCGTCGAGTGGCGTTGTTCGGATGTTAACTGCCCGGCCGACGAGGAAGAGACGGAGTCGATCGATTCGTGATCCGTGGTCCGCGTGCGAGCTCGGGCCGGCGCATCCTCAGCGCACCGCGAGGTGGTACGTGTCAGGCGAAGATGTCCTGGTGGTATCGGCCTTCGGCCTCGAGATGGCGCACTCGGATCTCGCCGTCGTCGCCGGTCCGCTCGGTACAGATCTGCGCCAGTGCGTGTCGGACGGCCGGTGCCATGTGCAACCCGTCTCCGCAGACGTAGATGTGCGCTCCTTGCTCGAGCAGTTCCCGGATTCGATCAGCCTGGGCGACCAGAGCGTGCTGGACGTAACGGATGGGGTGATCGGGCAACGCGGAGTAGGCGGTGTGCACTCGCACCGATCCGGCTTCGTGCCAGCGGTCCAGGTCGTCGCCGTAGAGCCGGTCGTGTTCCGGGTGACGGCAACCGGTGAACAATTCGACCTGTCCTGTCGACTCCGTGCGGGCACGCTCCTCCAGGAATCCCATCAAGGGTGCGATGCCGGTTCCGGGTCCGATGAGTATCACCGGGACGGTCGGATCGGCAGGTAAACGGAACGATGGTGTGGGAGTGCGGACCTGACCGTAGAAGACCTCGCCCGGTGCCAGATCGGCGAGATAGGTCGAGCACATGCCCCGGTACCGGCCCCCGCCCGACCAGGAGGGACCTTGCACGAGTCCGACGGTGAGCCTGATATGGCCGGGTGTGGCCAGCGGTGAGGACGAGATCGAGTAGTAGCGCGGGCGAATCGGTCCGACGGTCTCGAGAAAGACTGCCAACGGCAGCGTGATCGCGGGAAACCGTGCGAGTAGATCCGTCACGCACACGTGCTTGGCGCGAATCTCCTCGCTGTAGGCATGGCCGAGCGCCGTCAGTCGGTCGCGAGTGTCCGGGCACGAGGTATATGCGGTCAGCGTCTCGAGGTCGGACCGGGTGGCAGGTTCCTGGAGTTCGACGAAGTCGGTCAACAGCAGGCCTGCCGTAACCGGTGTGCCGACCGGCAGGTGGGTGGCTCCGCGAGCGCGTAACCGCACGACCTGGTCGTGGGGGACGCGCAGAAGGTGCAGCGCCCGCCGCACGTGCTCGGGGTCGTTCCTGGCGAAGACGGCGAGGTGATCACCGGCGGCATAGGAGACACCCTCGGGAAGCGCGGCCACGATCGAACGCACCCCGGGGCGGGGCATCTCCTGCGAGAAGTCCCAGAGTCCGGAGGGGTCACCGGTGAGTTCCCGGTTCTCGACCACGGTGAGCGGGACGGCTGCCGCGGAGATCACCTCGGGGCGCGTGTCGGCCTCGGTGAGAATCTCCACTCGGTAGCGGTTACCGCCCGTCACTGCGGCGGTCCCGTACTCGGCGGACAGAGTTGCCCACAGCGCGGTGGTCCACGCGCTGACATCGCCGTCGAAGTCTCCGGCCGCGTCGGCCTCGCCTCGCTCGATCAGGGGTGTGGCTCCCGCGGCGGTCAATGTGGCGAATGCCCGTCGAGGGAAGGCCTGGTAGGTGGGCCACTGGGTGTCGCCGCAACCGAGGAGCGCGAGTCGTACGCCGTGCAGAGGCGGGAATTCGCTGCAGGCATCGAAGAACTGGGCGTTGTCGGGTGCCCGACCGTTGTAGCTTGCGGTGATCACGGCGAGGATCCCCTGACCGGGCGGGTCGGCAGCGAGTTCGTCGAGAGTGACCAGGCGGACGTCGAAACCGGACCTGCTTGCGCGCTCGGCGAGTCGTTCGGCGATGTCGGCGCAGGTGCCGAGGTTGGAACCGTACGCGATCGTGAAGGTGATACCGGCGGAGACCGTGTCGACTTCTTCTTCACGGGTCGCTGCCATCGCGACGGGCGTGTGGTGGGTGGCCCGTTCGTGAGCCTGGCGTTTCCGGACGCGGACGGTGAAACCGTCCGGCTTGAGGGTGAGGGTCTGCTTGACCCTCATTCGGTAGGCATGTGGGTCGCTGATTGCGAATTGCCGAAGGATCAGCGCGAGAGCGAGTTTGGCCTCGGTGAGAGCGAATTGGCGTCCGATGCAGGCGCGTTCGCCGTTCCCGAACGGTTTGTAGCCGGCGGGATGGTGCGTGGTCCTGTTTTCCGGGAGCCATCTGTCGATGTCGAAATCGTCAGGTCTGTCCCAGGCCTTCGGGTGGCGGTGCAGGGCCGGTAGTAACACGAAGACCTGCTGACCTTTGCATACCGGATGACGACCGATCTCGGTGTCGGCGAACGGCTTGAGAATGATGCCGGGGATGGGGGACCAGATCCGTAGCGTTTCCTCCAGCACCCGGGGGATCACGTCCAGCTTCATGATCATCTCGTAGGTGGGCACGGTGCCGGCGGGAAGCAGCCGGTCGACCTCGCGGTACGCCTGGGCGAGTACATGCGGGTTGCGCAGCAGGTTGTACAGGGCGAAGGAGAGCAACCCGCTGGTCGTCTCGTGCCCCGCGATCAGGAATGTCAGCACCTGATTGCGGATGTTCTCGTCGGACAACGCGTGTCCTGTGCGCGGGTCGGTAGCGTCGAGCATCAATCCGAGGAGGTCGGTCCCGCTCTCGTGGTCGCGTCCGCGGCGGCGGCGGACGACCTCGTCCACCAATTCCTGCATGACACGGATGTCGGCCCGGTATGCCTCGTCGCGTTTCGTGCGCATTCTGGTCACCAGTTGCGGTTGCCGGGCGCGGATCATGGCCTCGGTCAGAGCGTTGCTCATCGCTGTGAGGAACGGATGAAGGTCCGGAGAGGAGAACGAATCGAATCGGTAGCCGAAGCCCGTGAGGGCGATGGTGTCCAGGGTCAGGCGAGTCATGTCGTCGGCGACGGTCAGGTCTTCGCGCTGTCTCCGGGCCCAGGATGCGATCAGGTCTTCGGCGACCTCGAGCATCTGCGGGAAGTAGGCCTTCATGGACCGTTGGCCGAAGGCGGGCATCAAAATGCGGTGTGCCCGACCCCACACCGGCTCGCTGCCGCGTGCGGTGAACAACCCGTCGCCGGCGAAGTCGCGCACGAGCGAGAGCGGCGGGGCGATGCTCTTGTAGAACCGTGTCTCGTCGCAGACCTCGGCGACGAGGTCGGGGTCGTAGACGAACACTGCCCGGTGGCCGAGGATGTCCACCTGGTAGATGCCGTCGGGATGTTCGCGGGCGGCGTCTACCAGGAAATCGGTGGGAACGTCGCCGGACAGCTGGAGCGCGTTGCCGAGGATGGGTATTCCTCGCACGATGGGGATGGAGCGAGACGCGGACACAAGGAACTCCTTCGGACCCGGGCCGGCGGTCGTTCACCACCACCAGCCATACGCTGTATGGCGATCGCTAGCATACGGCGTATGGCTGCCAGCGCGCATCGGGGTGCACCCTTGACTCCCGAAGAGATCTATTCGACTGCCCTGCGCCTCATCGATGTGGGCGGCGTGGACGGTCTGTCCATGCGGAAGCTCGCGGTCGAACTCGACGTCAACCCGATGTCGCTCTATCACCACGTCGACAACAAGACCGCACTTCTCCGGCGGGTGTGTGCCTTGGTCGCCTCCCACCTGGACGTGCCCGAGGATGACGACGCCCCGTGGACGGAGCAGCTTCGGGACCTGGGCTTCGCGTGTCGTGTCAGCGCACGTCGCCATCCGTCTCTGTGGCTCTACGCCCTGTCGCATCCGGAGGTGACCGGCAACGACCATCTCATCTGGACGGCGCTCGACCGAATTCTCGCCGACGCCGGCGTCGACGAGAAGGCGCAGGTCTACGCCCGCAAAACTCTTTTCGCCCTCTTGTCGGGTTTCATCCTCGGTGAGACGACCGGAGCGCTGAACGAGCAGGGAGGCTCTGCCGACCCCGACAAGACCTTCGAAGCTTTCCTCAACTTTGCGATCGCCGGTCTGTCCGCATTCTGAACGAATTACCCGCTGCGCAGTACGCTTTCTCGTCCGCCCGGCAACATCACATCAGGACTCGAGGAGCGTTCGGAGTCGTTCGAGATCCTGGATGACCATCTGGGTGTCGCGATCGAATTCTTCGTCGGACAAGCCGATCTGCCGGATGGTGAACACGATCTCGGCGCCGTCCGGATGCGCGAGGACCCGGACAGGATTGTTCACCGTCTCGCCGGACGGCAGGGTGACGTCGTGATCGAGCACGCCCAGATCGTTGCGGGGCGTGAACCGCACACGTACCCGACCCATCGGGGAATCCGCCAGGACGACGTCGCCCTCGCGCTCGACCATGCTCTGCGCCAACCCTCCCGCCCACTCGGGTAGGTTCTCGGGGTCGGCAACGAAGTCGTACACCCGCGCCGGTGGGCAGTGGATGACCCGACCGACATGGCGGCTCCGAGTGCCGGCAGCGCTCGTATCGGTGCTCATGCACGGAACTGTAGTGCGTAGACGGCCCGCAGGACCGAGAACCTCTGCTCATCGACATCGGTGGTGCCACTGAGAGGGATCGTCCTGCTCACTGCGTGCGTCCTGGTTCAAGCTGAGGGGTGACCACGGCCTGGCAGACGGTGAGGCCACGGAAAGGGGAGTCGACTGTGAAGCTCGGTGTTGTGATGCCCGTCGAACTGGGGATGGCAGGGGATCCGGAGGCGGTGTTGAAGTTCGCTCGTGCAGCGGAGGACCTCGGGTTCGACGAGATCTCGGCTGTCGAGCACGCGGTGGTGATCGCGAATACCGACAGCAGGTATCCCTACTCGGCCTCGGGCAAGTCGCATCTGCCCGACGACTGCCCCCTGCCCGACCCCCTCGAGTTGCTCTCGTTCGTCGCAGGTGCGACGACTCGCCTCGGCCTGGCGACGGGAGTGCTGGTCGCGCCGAACCACAATCCCGTCGTGCTGGCGAAACGTCTGGCCACGCTCGACCGGCTTTCCCAGGGCCGCACCAGAATATGTCTCGGGGTCGGGTGGATGCGGGAGGAGATCGAAGCCTGCGGAGGCGACTTCGGGCGCCGCGGCAGGGCCACCGACGAAGCGATCGCGGTGATGCGTGCATTGTGGGCGGGCGGCAGCGAGGGTGTCGACTTCGCCGGGGAGTTCCACTCCTTCACCGGGGCCTACTCGTTCCCGAAGCCGTACCGGGACGACCGGGTGCCGCTCTACATCGGCGGGCACAGCGCCGCAGCGGCCCGGCGTGCCGGACGGTTCGGCGACGGGTTCCAGCCGCTCGGGCTCGTGGGGGAGGAGTTGGCGGAAACCGTGGACACCATGCGAGCCGCGGCGACGGAGGCCGGCCGCGATCCGTCCGAGGTCGCACTGGTCCTCGGGCACGTCCTGCCGCGGATGGACGAGTCGAAGATCGAGTGGGCCCACTCGCTCGGATCCGAGCACATCCTGTTGTCGGCTTCCCGGCACGCCGCCGACCTCGATGATGTCATCGACGAAATGGCCGCCTGCGCCGAGCGGTTGTCGCTCGTCTGAGCCCGCCTCACCGAACCCGGCCGAGTCGCTCGCGCTGAGACCCGGTACTCCGACGGAGTACCTAGATTTCGAAGCGGTATCCCTGGCCGGGTTCGGTGATCAGGTGGCGAGGGTGGGTGGGGTCGGGTTCGAGCTTGTGGCGGAGTTGGGCGAGGTAGACGCGCAGGTAGTGGGTGTGCCCGGTGTAGGTCGGACCCCACAACTCGGTGAGCAGCTCGCGTTGGCCGACGAGTTTGCCGTGGTGGCGGGCGAGCATGGCGAGCATGGCCCATTCGGTGGGGGTCAGATGCACGGTGGTGCCGTCACGGGTGACTTTTCGGGCGGCGAGGTCGATGGTGAAGTCGTCGGTGACGATGGTGGGGTCGGTGGGTGTGGTGGTGTCGGTGCGGCGTTCGGCGGCGCGGATGCGGGCGAGGAGTTCCCCCATGCCGAAGGGCTTGGTGATGTAGTCGTCGGCGCCGGCGTCGAGGGCGGTGATGGTGTCGGTGGCGTCGGTGCGGGCGGTCAGAACGATGATGGGGGCGGTGCACCAGCCGCGGAGTCCGGTGATGACGTGCATGCCGTCGAGGTCGGGGAGGCCGAGGTCGAGGATGATGATGTCGGGGTGTTCTCGCGCGGCGGTGTGCAGAGCGGTGGCGGCGGTGGTGGCGGTGAGGACGGTGTAGTGGCGGGCCGTGAGGTTGATGCGTAGGGCGCGCAGGATCTGAGGTTCGTCGTCGACGACGAGAACACGAGTCATCGGGTGGTCTCCTGCGGTGTGATGGCGAGGTCGGACCTCACGGTTGTACTCCTACCTCAGGACTCCCGGAACGACGGGTCGGGACGGACGAACCGTTCGTCGATGTCGGCGATCGACCGGGCACCCGCCAGCGCCATCGTGAGGTCGAACTCTGCGAGCATGTTGCGGATCACCTCTTCGACCCCACGCTGCCCTGCGACCGCCAGCCCGTACATATAGGGCCGCCCCAGCAGCACCGCATCGGCTCCGAGAGCGAGCGCGACGAACATGTCGGATCCGCTTCGGATCCCACTGTCGAGCAGGATCGTCGGATTCGGGCCGATCGCAGCGCGGATCTCGGTCAGCGCATCGAGTGACGCGATCGATCCGTCGATCTGGCGTCCTCCGTGATTCGACACCACGATCGCATCGACACCGAGCTCGACGGCCCGGTGTGCGTCCTCGGGATGCAGGATCCCCTTGAGCACGATCGGCAGCCGGGTGCGCTCCCGCAATGTCGCGAGGTGATTCCAGCTCAGCCCCGGGTTGGAGTAGATATCCAGGAAGGTCTCCGCGGCGGCGCGGGGCACCGGCGAGCGCAGGTTGTCGAGGAACCTACCGGGATGGTTACGGGTCATCGAGATCAGCGTGCGAATCGCGCCCAGCGTCATGTCGGGCCGCTCCGTGGGGTGGTCCCGGGCCGCGTCTGTGCGCCGGCGGACGATGTCACGGAAATGTCGATCCGAGGTGTACTGGGCGATGCCCTCGCCACGGGCGAACGGCAACGATCCGAGGTTCAGATCCTGCGGACGCCACCCCAGCATCGTCGTGTCGAGGGTGACGACGACGGCTCCCGCACCGATCGCCTCGGCTCGCTGCAACAGACTGTCGACGAGATCCTCGTCGGAACTCCAGTACAACTGGAACCAGCGCGCGCCCGTACCCATCGCAGCGGCACAGTCCTCCATCGGATTGCAGCCCTGATTGGAGAAGATGTACGGCACGCCCGTCGCCGCGGCTGCCCGCGCTATGGCCAGGTCGCTGTCCGGCGCCATCAACGCGCCCGCGCCGATCGGGGCGAGCAGCAGCGGCGACGACAAGTGCGTGCCTGCGACCGTCGTGCTGCGATCCCGTTCGGTGATGCCGTGGGCCATGCGAGGAACGATCGCCCACCGGTCGAACGCGCGCCGGTTGTTGCGCATCGTGCGTCCCTCACCGGCCCCGCCCGCGACATATGCCCACGCCCGTTTCGAGCTGGCGCGCCGCGCGGCACGTTCGAGGTCGCCGAACGCGGTAGGTACGGCGGGACGGCGGCCCAGCGCACCGTCGCGGTAGACGACGGATTGGCGGTCACGGCCGGGGTCGGCGGATGCGGGTGTGGTGGTGTCGGTCACGAGGTCTCCTCTCGAACGCGGTGGTGCGTCGATCCTTCCTCACCGGTGGGGTTGGGGAAACAGTTGTCGAACTCTGTGGTGGCTGTGAATGCCGGTGCCCGTGTCGTCGGGGTCTGCGGCTGAGACAGGTGTGAATGCCAGGAAGCTTGTCCCACTTACCCACTGGCGTCGTGGGTGAAGCAGAACTGCCCCTGTGTCCTCGGACACGAAGAGATCACGACAGGGGTGCGGGAGGCGACTACCGTGACCGTTCCGTGTCGGATGAACGGGGTCCGGCTCGGCCGCCGTCGGCGCTCCGGCAGGTGCGCCGGAGAGGGGTGGGGACGGTGGAGTCTGGTGGTTTCGAAAACCCTTGCTGCTGAACGGATACGGGGCGGGCGCGCACCCTTTTCGCAGGTCGAGTGGATGAAGATCGAATTCCGTGGATTCGACCCCCGGGGCCGTGCTGTCGAGCGGTCCGAAATGGTCCGATCGAAGCTTCTGTGCGGCGTGGGCCACATGCGAGGCGTGGGAATGGCCTCGAGCACGATGCCTTGAAAAGCCTCCCACCTGCGACGTTATCTGGTTGTGACCTCAAGGCCGCTCGATCGTGATCTGACGAGGAACAGTGATTTCCCTTCGGTAACGCCCGCGGCCCCGCACAGAGGCCGAATCCCTCTCGGCCGATCTTGGAGCACTGCACTACTCATGTCCGTTTCATCTTCGCGCCGTTTCCGTGCCGCCATCGCCGCTGCCGCCGTGATCACCACCGCTGTCGGGGTCGGTACGTCGGCCGCCGCCGCTGATCCGGCACCCTCCGCCCCGACCAAATTCCAAGACCCCGGCAACCTGCTCGAGGCATTGGATATGCAAGCCCTGTCCACCAGCGGCTGGACGGGGGCCGAAACCCCCGCAGCCGTCACTCCCGCGGCACCCCCGGAGGCCGTCGACATCGCGCCGGCACCCGCCCCTGCACCCCCGCCGCCCGCGGTCACCCACGAGGATCTGGCGCGGATCGTTCCGGGTATCCCGCCCGAGCGCCTCGATCAGTTCATCGGCCCCTTGAACGACGCGATGGTGCGCCACGGTATCGATACGCCGGTGCGCCAGGCGGCGTTCATCGCCCAACTCGCCGTCGAGTCCGATTCCTTCCGGACGTTCGAGGAATACGCATCCGGACGCGCCTACGAGGGTCGGGCCGACCTCGGAAACAACCAGCCGGGTGACGGTGAACGTTACAAGGGCCGGGGCGCCATCCAGATCACGGGTCGCCACAACTACCAGAAGGTGAGCGAGCACACCGGAGTCGACTTCGTGGCCCATCCCGAGTTGCTCGCCGCACCGGAGAACGCCTTCACCACGGCAGCCTGGTACTGGACCTCGCGCAATCTCAACGAGGTTGCGGACACTGCGGGCATCGTCCGGGTGTCGGAACTGGTCAACGGCGGCCACCACGCCCTGTCCCGGCGTATCGCCGACTTCGAGCGCGGCCTGAACGTGCTGCTCCAGCCGTAGTCGTCACGGGACACCAGCGACAGCGACCACCGGGACCCGAGATGCGGAGGCGTACGCTCGCCGCAGCTCACGCCGACCACGAACGCCAGCACAGCCGGTCGATCGTGATCACGGGTCCCGGTGGTCGCTTCTCGCGATACTGCGGGTACTTGCCGGCCAGGGCGTCGAGCCCGGTCGCGCCCACCGCCGTGTCCGCGTCGTGGACCGTGGCGATGCCGTCGATGCGGATCCACCACAGCTGCGACCAATCGTCGCTGTAATGGTCGACGAGCACGCTCACCCGGGGATTCTCGGTGATGTCGCGAAGGCGGCGCAGGCGCTGGGTGGTCTTCGGCTTGTCGTCGACACACGTGTGGATCGTGCCGCCGTCGAGGGCGAAGACGATCGGTATCAGGTGCGGTTCGCCGGAGCCGTTCACCGTGGCAAGCCGGGCCACCCGGGCAGCGGCGACGCGCCGGCGGACGTCCATGCACCCGACGGTAGCGCCATCGGGACGAGTCCCGGGGCCCGAATCGATGAGTTCGCAGCGCATCCGAGGTCTACCCGATCATGAGAAGACTGATCTACAGCTTCGGCGTGTCCCTGGACGGCTACATCGCCGATCGCGACGGCAACATCGACTGGACCGATCCCGACGAGGAACTGCACCAGTTCCACAACGACCGCTATCGCGAGATCGAGATATCGCTGCACGGTCGCCGGCTCTACGAGCTGATGGCCGACTACTGGCCCCACATACCCGACGACGCCACACCCATCGAACGAGAATTCGCGGAACTCTGGACGCAGAAGCCCAAGGTCGTCTTCTCCCGGACACTCACCGAGGTCCACTGGAACAGCCGCCTGGTGAGCGAGAACGCCGTCGACGAAATCCGCACGCTCAAGGCCGCGGGTGACGGGGTCATGGAGGTCGGCGGCGCGAACCTCGCAGCATCGCTCATGCCGCACGGCCTCATCGACGAGTACCAGCTGTTCGTCTCACCCGTGGTCCTCGGCGGCGGCACACCGATGTTCCCACCGTCGGACAAGCGTCACGGTCTGAGACTCGTCGAGACCAGGGCGTTCGCCCCCGCGGTGATGCTGCGCTATCTCGCCGATTGAGGACGCCGCCGGATCCGTCGAGTCCCCGTCTTTCGGTCCCGACGGCTCAGTCCGGCAGCGAGCCGTAGAGTCGCGCCACATCGGGGGAGTCGAGCCACTTGGAATAGGTCGGGGATTGCGGCCACCCCTCGGGGGAGTCCTGCCACTCTTCCTGCCTGCCCCACGGCAGGATGTCGATCAGGGCGAAGGTGTAGCTGAGCTGCTCGGTTCCTCGTCCGGTGGTGTGCCAGGTGCGGTAGACCGTGTCGCCGTCGCGGAGGAACACGTTGACCGCGAAGCCTCCGTCCGGCGGTGCGTCGACGTCGGCACCGAACGAGCTCTCCGACGAGGAGAACCAATCCATCCTGTTGCCGACCTTCGCCCGGTAGGCCAGCGCTTCGTCGATCGGGCCGTTGGTGACGACGACCATGCGGGCGTCGTAGTTGTCGAGGATGCCCAGTCGTGTCCACTGCGAGGTGAGACCGGTGCAACCGCCGCACTGCCACTCCGCTCCGTCGGACCACATGTGGTTGTAGACGATGAGCTGCGAGTGTCCCTGGAACACGTCGACGAGCCGGATCGGACCGTCCGGGCCGATCAGCGTGTAATCGGGCAGTTCGACCATCGGCAGTCTGCGGCGCTGTGCCGCGATGGCGTCGAGTTCACGGGTGGCGGCCTTTTCCCGTCGTCGCACGTCGTCGAGGGCTTCTCGCCATGTCTGCTCGTCGACGATCGGGGGAAGGGCGCGGCCGGTCTGCTGAGTCATGACGTCTCCCGGGGTCGGATGGATCCGTTCACCGGTGTCGACTCGGTCCGGCTCCGGAAGTCATCGCGAACCGTTCACCGCGCTTGCCCGATAGCGCAGACCACTGCCGCGAGACAGGCGGTGGTCAGCCGTAGTGGCAGACGTAACTGACGGCTTCGGTGACCTCGATGTCGAACGAGGAGTCGCCCGGCACCGCGAAGCTGTCGCCGGCACCGTAGGAGCTCCAGTCCTCGCTTCCGGCCTGCCGGACCCGGCACGCACCGCTGTGGAGTTCCATGACCTCGGGAGCTCCGGTGCCGAAGGTCAGGGAGGCCGGGAGGATGACCCCGGCCGACTTGCGCGTCCCGTCGGCCAGATGGAACGTGTGGCTCACGCACTTGCCGTCGAAATAGACGTTGGCGCGCGGGTCGAGCGTCACGTTGGCATAGGTCGAGGTCTGCTCAGTCATGAGCAGGAGAGTATCGGTGCGGGAGTGGTCCACGGATCGCAGGGGTCGGTTCGTTCCGGGCTCACACGGGCATCTCATCCGGCGCTGCCGGCCACCTGCCTCGGCTCTTGGCGACGTCGATGATCGCCTGTCCGGCGCTGGTCATCAGCCCCTGCGCGATCATGCGGGTGGCGCGCGTGCGGTTCGGTGCACTCCACGCGCTGTTCGGTCGCCGGGGTGTGAAGCGCAGTCGCGAGCTGTGGGCGTCGTGCTTGCGATGCAACCCGTCGATCCAGCCGTAACAGAGAGCATGCTCGACCGCCTCGTCGTAGCGCAGGCCGGGCGTCGGGCTGTTCTTGTGGGGATGATCAACCAGACCTCACGTTCGGATCGGCCGTACCTCTCCAGCCAGGCACGCCATACGTCGACGCTGCTCGCCACGACATCCATGTCACGCTCCCTTCGTGGACGCGACGGTGTCGAGATAGTGCTGGTTGTACATCACGCCGAGGACGTTGCCGAACGGATCGACGACCGACGCGGTGACGAACCCTGCGCCGCGTTCGGTGACGTCCTGATGTGGGGTGGCTCCCAGGGCCAGCAATCGTTCGTACGCGGCTTCGACATCGTCGACGGCCCAGTAGGTCAGCGCGGTACCGACGTCCGTGCCGGTGCCGCGCCAGGGTGCGAACCGGGCGTCGAGGAACCCGAGTTCGTGCTGGAAGTCGCCGATGCGGAACTCGATGTAGGCGGGCGTGCCGTCGGCCTCGCTGACGAAGTACGGTTCGACGCCGAGCAGTTCGGTGTACCAGGCGACGGCAGAGCTGAGATCGTCGACGACGAATGTGGTGGTGGTCAGTCCTCGCAACATGGTGATGATTCCTTCCCTGTTCCTGTCGATGGAACCCACTCTCGCAGTCGAAGTGCTCACCCCTCGAGCACTTTTCCGGAGATAGTGGAGGCATGCGCGCAGACCGCCTCGTCGCCGCCCTGTTGTTTCTGCAACACCGGGGGCGGGTGACCGCTGCGGAGCTCGCCGGGGAACTCGAAGTGTCGGTGGCGACCGCCCGCCGCGATCTCGAAGCGCTCTCGACGGCAGGCATTCCCGTCTATCCGCAGCCGGGGCGCGGCGGAGGCTGGTCGCTCGTCGGTGGTGCCCGCACGGACCTCAGTGGACTCTCGGCCTTCGAAACGCAGGCATTGTTCCTCCTCGTCGGCCCCGCAGCGTCGATCTCGGGGGAGGCGAGGACCGCTCTCCGCAAACTGGTCCGTGCCCTGCCGCATACCTTCCGCGCCGACGCCGAAGCGGCCGCAGGCGCCGTCATGACCGACCGGACCGGATGGAGCGGGCTCGACCGAGCCCGGCCGGACGTCATCGAGCTGCTACAGAATTCGGTGGTCCACCGGCGGAAAGTGCGGCTCACCTACGACAACGCCGCACGCGAACGGTCCGTGCGACTGGTCGACCCCTGGGGACTCGTCGACAAGGACGACAGCTGGTACCTGATCGCCGGGACCGAAGGCGGGCAGCGCACCTTCCGAGTCGAACGGATCGTCGCAGCCGAGGCGACCGACGTACCCGCCCCACGTCCCGACGACTTCGCCCTCGACCGCGCCTGGCGGGAAGTGGTCGGAGTGGTCGAGCGCAAGCGTTCCCGTACCTGGGCGAGCGTGCTCATCGACACCGCGTACGTCCCGATCCTGCGCGACCATTTCGGTCTGCATTGCCACCGCGACGCCGACCTCGACGACGGCCGTAGCCGGGTCCGGATCGCCGCGCCGACGCCCCGCGACATCGCACGCACTCTCGCAGGCTGGGGCGCAGAGGTCGAGGTCCTCGAACCCGTGTCGGTGCAGGCCGAACTCGCCCGGATCGGGACCGAGCTCGTGCAGCGATATGTCGCTGCCCCACGTACAGCAGCACTGCGGAGTACGTGAGGATCCGGAGTGCTTCCTGCCGCCGGCCCCTTACCGCCGGTGCCGACGTGAACCGGCGGCGAAGCGCTCGGTGAGAAGAGCGGTGCCGATGCCGAGCATCCACACGTCCTTGGCGACGGCGGTGCCGTCCGAGGTGGGTCTGATCGAGCCCGGCTCGTGCATGCCCGGCGTCCTCCAGTACATGGTCAGCAAACCCGCGCTGAACGCGGTCAGCGCGGCTCCCGCCAGGACGGACGGCACGATCGGGGTCAGAAGTACGGTTCCGAGGGCGATCTCGGTGGCACAGAGGGTGGTGCCGAAGGTCTCGGGCCGCATCGTGCGCACCGCGGGGAAGGCGTTGGCAGCCATGCTCTGCAGGCCGGCGGCGGCATCGGAAGAAAGCTTCCGCTTGCTCAGCCCGGAATTGAGGATGAAGGCGCCGGTCGTCAGGCGCAGGGGAAGATGGCTTGCTTGCACAACGAGTCTCCTTCGGGCGAGCGGGGCAGAGAGGCCCGCTCAAGGCACAGCGGTATTCGTCGTTCCTCGAACTCTCCCACATCGAGTACCGGCGATGTGGGAGAAGCGGAGCTGTACGGTTCGTGCGCGGATCACCACGGCCGTGGCGCTCTGTCCACTCGCTCAGAGGGTGCGGACCGAGGTGGGCTCGTAGACGATGACCGAGCTCGCGGCCGGTCCACGGCAGGTCAATCGGCACGGCGGGGAGCGGTGTGCCTGCAGTTCGACCTCGACACAGTGCGGGTGGGGTGAGCGGCCGGTCAGGAGGATCCGCCAGTGGTCACCCTCACGAGTGGTCTCGGCGATCGTGTAGTCGGTGCGCCCCGCAGGGCCGAAGCGGCGGAGTGCGGCCGCGACGGCGGCCTGCTGCGGGGGGAGGAGATCGGTGTATCCGCGTAGATGATCAGGATGGATGCGGTCGGAGAGGTGCTCTTCGATCGTGGTGACGGACGAGTCGGCATCGAGACCGCCGTAGTAGACACCGTCGGGCACGACGACCAGGTTGGCTGCGAACCTGTCCCCACCGACATGCGTGCATTCCCACACATCCTCCGGCCAGCGGTCTGCGAGCGCCCGTGCCACGGGCCGTCCACGTAGGGCACAACACGGATCGTGCCGACCATGAGTGCAGATCAGAAGGACCGGTGGGCCACCGGCATGTCCGGGCACGGCGAGGGCGGCGGCGATCTGCGCCAGATCCTCGTCACGACTCCACGTTCCCCACTGCTGGCGATGGACACCGGAATGCTCGTGGCGCAATACCGCCCACTTGTCGGGTCCTTCATGTCGACGACGACCGGGGCGCCGGACCAGAAGTATTCGTGCGCGTGCCGCCTGCGCAGCGGTGGATACGAGCGCTTTGATCGTGGCCTCGAGATCGAGTCCGTCGAACCCGTCGGTGGGCCATGCGCGGCGGTATTCGACGAGAATCCAGACGAATCCGCGCGGTGCTGTACCCGCGATCGGGTCACCGCGAGTTCGGGCGGCGTCTGCGCAGAAGAAGCGTTCCGCGGCAGGCACAGTGCACCATCACCGTTCCGCAGGGGTGAGGATTCCTGCGCGCAGGAATCGTTCGACCAGGTCTACTCCGAGGGTCTTCGCGCGATGGGTCTCGCCGTCGAGCAGGCGCGTGACGCCTGGTAGATCCTCCTTCGGCACAGCGAACCGGCCTACGCGTGTGACCAGGTATGATCCCTCCAGGCGTGCGTGCAGCGCGCCTCGAAGCCGGACTGTCGTGTCGGGGTGGAGATCGAGCACGGCAGCGAGTTGGGAAAGGGGCCCCAACGGGGCCGGCCGTCCCTGTTCCCGCCGGATCCGATCGAACGGGGAAGTAGGGTCCGCCTCGACCAGGGCGGTCATGAGACGCTCACGGACGGCGCCGATCTCGTCTCCGATTCCGTCGAGTCCCACCGGTAAGGTCCGTCGCATCTCGGGATCGTCCCCCAGCGCGTCGAGCGTGGCCCGGACGAGTTGTTCGGCCAGTGCATGACGCGTCCAGTTGTGGACGCCGACCGTGAGGTGGATGGAGGTCTCGTCCCGGGCTTCGGCGGCATGAATCCAGCCACGTGGCAGATAGAGGCAATCACCAGGTTCGAGCAGGGTGTCGATGCATGCCGGCCCTGCCGCGGTTCGGGTGACGGCGGCGCGATGATCGGTCCACGGCTGATGGCGCAACGGAGCGGGATGCACCGGTTCGTGGATCACCCATCGCTTGGTTCCCTCGATCTGGACGACGAAGACGTCGTGGACGTCGTAGTGGTGGTCGAAGCCTCGGCCCCCGGGCGGAGTGATGTAGGCGTTGACCTGGATCGGATGTCCGAGCTCGGTGCTCAGATCGGTGCCGAAGCGCGAGATCGGTTCCCACGTACGGTGCAGAGCGTGCAGCACGAGGGTGGCGCCGTCGGCGAAACTGCGCCACAGCATCGTGTCGTCGAGCTGGTCGCCGATCGTGGCGCCCGCGCCGGCGGGCGAGGTGAACGACGAGTCGGGTAGTGACGTACCGTCCTTGGCCACACGGAGAAAGGGTGTGCGGAGTCCTCGGCGCGAGATCAGTTCGTCGATCCCCTCGGCAGTGCACAGGTCGGAGAACTCGCCGGCGCGACGCGTGAGCAGCGGTGTGCGGCCCCAGATCTCGCGCGCGAACTTCTCACGTCCGATATCGATCAGTCGTGATTCCAGCACACCGGGCCGGGTCCGCATTCCGGAGTGCTGCGCGCGAGGGTTGCTCACACCTGGCTGCCGCCGTCGGCACCCCCGTCGGCACCCCCGTCCGCTCCGCCGTCGGCACCCCCGTCGGCACCTCCGTCCGCTCCGCCGTCGGCACCTCCGTCCGCTCCGCCGTCGGCACCCCCGTCGGCACCTCCGTCCGCTCCGCCGTCGGCACCCCCGTC
>NZ_JAKFYR010000015.1:0-19603 GCF_022554085.1 Rhodococcus sp. CH91 | reverse complement strand
CCCCCGTCGGCACCTCCGTCCGCTCCGCCGTCGGCACCCCCGTCGGCACCTCCGTCCGCTCCGCCGTCGGCACCCCCGTCGTGTACACCCGGGACACCGGCTGCGCCGCCGTCCGCCGGGCCTTCCTGGCCTTCTTCCTGGTTCGGATCCTGCTGGGATTCGGTCATGCTTCCTCCCGAGATCGACGTGCTGCGAACAGCGGGCTCACCGGCGCTCCAGACCCGTATCGGTCCGGTCTTCGCCTGTCGTTCCAGCTTATCGGGGTGGACGAACCGGCATGTGTGTATTGGTCAGCGACGGCGAGGCCCACGTCCACGGGTGTCGGCGCGTTCCCATCACCTGTGCGCAACCCTCCCGCGAGTGGGTCACGAGGCTTCGAAACGCGCCTCGATGTCGGCGGTGAGCGTGATGCGCTCGGGTTCGAGGACGAACGCGGGGCCGGTGTCCTCTGATGCGCTCGGCGCGTCCGACCGCAACATCGCGGTGCGCATCGTTGTAGCGCCCGCGGCGTGGACGGGTGCGGGATGGGAGCCGAGCATGCCCGGATCGGCGATGGCCACGGCACGAATGGTGTTGCTGTCGAGGGACTTCGTGTACGCCGTCGCTTTGCCGAGCGCGTCGCGGACGGCGAGCTCGCGGACCCGGGCGATGTGTTTCTGCTGCGCTTTGCGGGTGATCCACCAGCGCAGGTCTGCGACGGTGACGACCTCGAGTGCCGAGACCTGATCGACGAACGCGCCGATCTCACCGAATTCGCCGAACGTCACTGTGATCGATGCGGACGAGTTGTACACCCACGGTCGGGTCTTGCCCTCGCGGCTGTACGGGCGACGGCGACTGTGCCGTATCCGATCGAATGCCCACCGCTTCACCGGGCTGGGGGAGCGCTCTCCCAGTTCGGTCACGAGATCGGTGATTCGGGCCACAGCGTCGGTCACCGGTTCGGCCGCTCGTTTGCGCGAGGTGCCGTCCGCATGCACTCGCAGGACGACTGTGCACCGGTTGGGCACGACCGCGCTTTCGGCGTGGCCGGTGACGGTGATCGTGACTGGGTGCGGGCTCATGGTCCCGAGTGTGCCAGCGTGAGCCGGTCGTTCGGCGAGGTTGGGCAGAGTGCATCGCCCTCGGGCGGACCCGCCGGTAGGGATTACGGTCGAAACTGTCGAATCCGACCTTTCGGGCACCGAATCGTGTCACCCTTGACGTGTCAGAAGTGTGTCCCCTCGAACCCGTCAGAAGTTAAAGGTGTGACTGGTGAGACAACGGGGTATCTGCGTTGGGTCGAACTCGCCAGTGTTCACGAAAGGAACGCGCACATGCTCGGACTCGGAATCCTCGGCTGGATCATCATCGGTGGTCTCGCCGGCTGGATCGGCAGCAAGATCATGGGCACCGATGCCCAGCAGGGCATTCTCCTCAACATCGTGGTCGGCGTCATCGGCGGCTTGATCGGTGGCTTCCTGCTTCAGGTCTTCGGAGTCGATGTCGAAGGCGGCGGACTGATCTTCAGCTTCCTGACCTGCCTTCTCGGCGCGGTCATCCTGCTTTTCCTCGTCAAGGCCGTCACCGGCCGTGGCGTGCGCCGCTGACCGTAACCCACCACCGAGGTCCCGGATCCGTACAGGGTCCGGGACCTCGTCTTTTCGTATCCGACCCGCGCATCCGGGGCGCATCACGCCCGGCCCGCGGGCCGCGAACGGGCCTTGTCCCGGTATCCACCGCGTCGTATATTCGGCGTCGACTCTTCGGTTCGGACCGATCGAGGTGCCCGCAGGCCCCGAGTGATCGAAGGAGACGAGATCGGTTTCCGAGCAGATCTCGCCATCTCCCCACCGAGGGCACCAGCGCGTACCGGCTGCTCGCCGACAGGCCGCTGACCGCACACGAGACATCTTTGCTTGTCCGGTGCTCACGGCCCCCGGCCGGAGTGGAGGGGACCATCGATGACGAGCGAACGCAACCCGTGGTGGGGTCTGTCCGCACTGGTGGTCGGGTTCTTCATGATTCTGCTGGACCTGACGATCGTCGCCGTGGCGAACCCGGCGATCGCGACGGACCTTCAGGCCGACATCAACAAGGTCGTCTGGGTGACCAGTGCCTACCTGCTCACCTATGCAGTCCCCTTGTTGTTCACCGGTCGTCTCGGTGACCGCTTCGGACCGAAGAAGGTCTACCTGGCGGGCCTCGCCGTCTTCACCGGTGCCTCCCTGTGGTGCGCGCTCTCGAGCACGATCGAGATGCTGATCGTCGCCCGCGCGGTCCAGGGGCTCGGCGCAGCTCTGATGACACCGCAGACCATGGCGATCATCACCCGCACGTTCGCGCCGGACAGACGCGGCGCGGCCATGGGCCTGTGGGGCGGGGTCGCGGGCCTGGCGTCGTTGCTCGGGCCTCTCGTAGGCGGGGTGCTGGTGGATTGGCAGGGGTGGAACTGGATCTTCTACATCAACGTCCCGGTCGGTGTCGCGGCGTTCGCCCTGGCTGTGTGGTTGGTGCCGAGCCTCGAAACCCAGCCGCACAAGTTCGACATCGTCGGGGTGGTCCTCAGCGGCATCGGCATCTTCCTGGTGGTCTTCGGAATCCAGGAGGGGGCAGTCCGGGACTGGGACATCTGGATCCAGGCGATGATCGGTGCAGGTATCGCACTACTGGCACTGTTCGTGGTCGATCAGGCCCGGAACAAGGATGAACCGCTGTTGCCGCTGAGTCTGTTCCGCGACCGCAACTTCTCGCTGTCGAGTATCGCGATCTCGGCGATGGGTGCCGCGGTGACCGCACTGATGGTTCCGATCTACTTCTACCTCGAGACGGTCCGGGGATTCTCACCGACGCGAGCCGCTCTGGTGTTCGCACCGCTGGCCGTCGTCACCGGCCTGATGTCACCGCTGGTCGGCAGGATGTCCGACCGGATGCCGCCCCGCGTCCTGCCCACCGCCGGATTCGCGATCTTCTCGGTGTCGGTCTTCGGCTTCGCGGCGCTGATGAACTCGCACGCTCCCATCGTGTGGTTCATGATCATCGCCGCGGTCACCGGCATATCCAACTCGTGCATATGGGCACCGTTGGCGTCCATTGCCACGCACGACTTGCCGGTACAGCGAGCGGGGGCCGGCGCGGGTGTCTACAACACCACGCGGCAGCTCGGGTCGGTACTCGGCAGCGCTGCCATCGGCGCGCTGATCTCGTCCCGCACGGCCGCGCAGGGACTGGGGGAGATGCGCGTCGGGGAAGGTGGCGGAGCACACCCGATGGACGCCGGTCTCCCGGAGCAGATCGCCGACAGGTTCAGCACGGCGCTGAGTCAATCGATGCTCCTGCCCGCGTCGATTCTGGTCGTCGGTGTCGTCGCCTCCGCATTGTTCATCGGTCACGGTTCGCCGCAGCGGACCCCGCACGCCGGCGCGGAGGTCGAACAGGCCCGGGTTGCCGACCGGACGAGTTGATCGCGACCGGCGCGACGTTTCACCTGCCGGTCTGCGCCGCGTGGGCCGGTCCACGCTAGCGTGTTCGGTCATGGTCGTCACCGAGAGTTCACCTCGTGTATCCCCGCGGTTGGTCCGCTCGATGCTTCTCCCTGCCGTGGGCATCGCACTCGTTCTGACGCTGGCGGCTGCGGCTACGGTGCCGCTCCGCGACCGCCTGTACCTGTCGGTCGCCCAGACCGTGGAGGCGTCCTTCCTCGGGCCGGTGGCCGGTCTCGTCGCCGACAAGGGGCTGCTCGTCCTCGTCGGTTTCACCGCCGCCCTGGCAGTGTGGTTGTGGCGCAGCGACCGACGCGGATTCGGGACCCTGGCCGTGGGCGGACTCGGGGTGGTCTCGGCCTATCTGTCCAGCGAGCTGATCAAGCTGGTGGTGACCGAACCGCGGCCGTGCCGTGCGCTCGGCATCGAAACGGTCCTCGAATGCCCTGAGGTGGGTGACTGGTCGTGGCCCTCGAACCACTCCGTCATCGCCGCCTCCTTCGCCACGGCGTGCATCCTCGCGGCCCCGCGCCTGATCTGGCTGGTGGCTCCGCTCGCGGCGGTGCTCGCCTTCTCTCGGGTGGCGGCCGGTGTGCACTACGTGCACGACGTGCTGTCGGGTATGGCGCTCGGGGTGCTGGTGGTGTCTCTGGTGGTCGCGGCGCTTCTGCCGTACGTGTCGCGGCTTCCGCTGCTGTCGAATGCACCCCGCTCCGAGGATCGCGCAGGGTAGCTACGTTCGTCCCGGTTGCTCACTGCGGTGAGCTGGTGAGGGGATCCGTGACGAGATCCGGGGCCGTGTCGAGGCCTGATCGCCGAACCGACCACTCGGACCTCGACCGGCTGATCCCTACAGGAAGGTGCCGCCCTCGACAGGACGTCGTTGCAGAGGGCCGTCTCAGCCGCGGTCGATGCGGGGCCGCGCGCCGTCGAGGAACAACCGTGCGATTCGGTGCGCACCGGCGGAGTCGTCCGCAATGTCGGTTGCCCGAGCCAGATGAAGGAAGGCGTTCATCAGGAAGTGCGGGTCACCGGTGAGTTCGCCGCTGTCCACGGCGTCGGCGAACATCGAGACGACCGGATCGAGGATCTCGTGTACGTAGAGTCCTGAGATCTCGTCACGGACCGTCTCGCTCACCTGGTCGAGCGCGTCGTAGATCCGCTGCTCGAACGAGATGGTGGATCGGTGGTGCTCCGAACAGGCGACCGCGAGTGCGATGAGCCGATCCTCGAGTGAACCCTGAACCTCGAGGGCTTTCTCGATGCGCAGATGGAGGCCGTCGATGTACTCCTGTGCCACCGCGCGGTAGAGATCTTCCTTTCCGCCGGGGAAGTGATGGTAGATCGACGGTTTCCGGATGCCGACGTTGCCGGCCACACCGACGAGGGAGATCCCGGCGTAACCGGTGGCAGCGAGTTGATCGGCGAACGCTGTCATGATCTGCGTACGCGTGTCGGTTCCGTCGGTCATCGGGTCCTCCGGGCATGGTTCAGTGACGAGGCGCAGGCGCCTGCGCCCGCCACGAGAAGCGTAACGAGTACGAGGGTGGCGATCGGTGCAGCCTCGAGCGCGGCACCGCTCTCGAGGTCGCGTGCGGTCTCGACGAGACAGGTGATCGGGTTGACGGTGGCGACCGTACGCATCCAGCCGGAGAGTTGCTCCACGGGAGCGAAGAAACCCGTGAAGAACGACAGACCGAACACGATCAGGGACACCAGGTTGATGCTCGATATCGATGCGCCGCGTACGGCGAGAGCGACGGTGAACAGCGCAACGGAGCAGCCGAGCGCGAGCATGGCACCGAGCATCGCGACGACCCCCGGCCACGACCCGGGACGGTAACCGACGGCCATTGCCCCGGCGACGGTCACGATCTGCTGGAAGGCGACCGCGACGAGGGTGGCGACGAGTGATCCGATGAGGAACGGCATCGACGTTCCATGTGCCATCCGGAGCCGGTCGAGATAGCCACTCGACACGTCCTGATGTACGAGGGTGCCTGCGGCGCCCGCGCCGGTCGCTACTGCCGTGACGAGAACGAGCGGAAGCAGGAAGGAGATGAAGCTTCCGCCGGACAGATAGTCCCGGCCGACGGTGCTCAGCTGGCCGGTGTAGACGAGCAGGAAGAACAGGGACTGGGCGAGTGGACTGATCAGCAGAGCAGGCGAGCGCAAGAGGTTCCGCAGGGACCTCAGGCTTGCTGCGCCGGTGACGGTGATGGGGAGTCGAGAACGGGTGAGGTCGGGAGGAGGGGCGGGGGAGAAGAGCATGGTGGTGTCCTTCGAACGGGAGTGTCGGCGTATCAGTGAGATGCCAGAGCGACGAACACGTCGTCGAGAGAGGGTTCGGAGAGTCGTATCTCCTCGATCGCTCCTGCCATTGCGCCGATGTCGTGCAGAGCGGTCTCGAGTACATCCGAATCCTGCGGGAGAGCGAGTCGCACGAGCGTCCCCGACCGGGACTCCGTCCGGAACCCGGCCCGTGAACGCGTGACGAGTTGGTGTGCCGCAGCAGGATCCGTCAGCGCAAGGGTGAGCGTTCGGTCACCGATCCGCTGTTTGAGTGCGTCGGGCGTGCCCTGGGCGACGAGTTCTCCGTCCCCGAGGACGACGATGTCCGTGGCCAGCACTTCTGCTTCGTGGAGGTCCTGTGTCGAGATCAGAAGAGTCCGGTTCGGATCGTTGCTGTTCAGTCGCGTGAGCTCGTTCCAGAAGTCGAGGCGCGCGAGGGGATCGAGTCCGGTCGTCGGTTCGTCGAGGATGATCACGGACGGTTCGCCGACCAGGGCGATCGCCAGGTCGACTTTTCGCCGGGTGCCGCCGGAGAGATGGGTGATGCGCTTCTTGCTGTGATCGCCGAGTCCGAACAGTGCGATCAGCTCACGCGTACGCAGACGTGCAGTCCGCCGACCCATGCCCAGCGCAAGCGCTTGGAAGTCGAGGATCTCTGTGGGGGTGGCGCAGGGATCGAGCGCATTCGACTGGGGGGTCAGGCCGATCGTTCGTCGTGCTTCCCGTACGTCCTCGAGGGTGTCGTGGCCTTCGATGCGGACGCGTCCCGAGGTCGGGGTCCGGATGGTCGCGACGAGCTCCAGCAACGTCGACTTCCCGGCGCCGTTGGGGCCGAGCACGATCGTGCGGCTCCCTCGTGCGACACCGACCGACAGGCGGTCGAGGGCTGCTCGGTCACCGTAGGTCTTGGTGAGATCGATCGTTTCGATCGCAAGTGGAGTGGGCATTCGCCCAGCCTACCTTCCGGTAGGTAGGTAACTCTCGGCACCCTCGGTTCGATCGCTCACAGATAGGGTGGAACCGGCGGGTCGTGGGCTCTCCTCATGGATGGGTGCCGAGAGCACGGAGAACGAACGGCAGAGTGCGAGCGACCGCGGCGTCCACTCGCTCCCCGGCCAGCAACGACGGCCGCTGGGCTTCGAGACATGCCATCAGCATCCGGGTGGTGTCGCCGGGGTCGGCGGCGGCGAACACGCCGACTTCGATCCCCGAGCGGACGAGTTCTTCGACCAGCTCGCCGAGGGGTTCGACGTGGGCGAAGAACTGCTGTCGGTCCTGAGGGGACAGCAATGTGGCGATCGAGGTGACCACTCCCTGCTGGAGCGAGAACTCGATGAGCACGAGTTTGACGAGTACCTGGACTCTGTCGACCGGATCGGTGCGGTCGTCCAGTTCCCGGTGTGCGAGAGTCAGAAAGCGGGTCATCTCTCGCTCGGACCATCCGAGCAGTAAGGCCGTCTTGTCGGGAAAATAGTTGTAGACCGCGGTGCGCGAGACGCCGGCCTGCTTCGCGATCGTCTGCAGAGTGAGATCCGGCCATCCGGTGGCGTGGAACTCTGCGGCGAATGCGTCGAGAATCGCGTCACGCACCGCCGCCTTGTGGGCGGCGACAGTGCTGCCGCCGGTGAGTTTGGGCATGGAGAGTCCTCAACTGTCTGTGTGGGTGGGCAATCCGAACAACTCGGCGATCACCCGAGGATCACCTTGCCATGCGATCACGGGATCGAGCACCAGTCGGTGGGCCAGATGCGCCAAGGTCTCGGCCACCGCCAGTTCGCCGGTGACGGGAAGGGCGGTGCGGTGCCCCAGGCGTTCCAGTTCCCCGGCAATCGTGCGATCGACACGTGCCCGTAGTTCGTCCACCACGCCGATCCCGGATGGGCACACCGTCATGCCCATGTCGGTGCCCGACGACCGCCGTGCCGACGACTCGGGCGCATCCGGCGCACCCCCGCCGCGGCCAGCACCGTCACGAGCGCGCAGTTGAGCAGATAGGCAACGCCCGCGAGCGGCATCGACGCGGCGTGTTCGTGCATCACCGGCAGGAACATCGAAGCTGCGAACACCGAGAGGGACAGGCCGAGCGTGCTGTCGTCGGCACGCGCCGATGCGACGAGCAACACGGCCAGCAGTGCTGCAAGTTGTGTGCCGTAGTCGGCAGTGAGCAGTGTCGAGGAGGCAACGGTGTGCCGTGTCGCGAGGAATCCCTGGACGACCGCCGCGACCGCCACGGCGGCGGTGATTGCGGTAGCTGCTGTCCGGGTGGCCTGATACACGCGTGCGTGCGGCTGTGACGGGCGGTCTCGGCGAGGAGACGATGTGTAGTTCATGGAGGGGGGTCCTTCGGCACGACGAGGGCAGAGGAGTGAAGACGACACCCGGGTATCGGATCGGTCCCGGTTACCGGGTGGAATTCGCGGTCGGTGGGATCAGACCAGTACCGCGATGGCGATGTTGACGACTGCCAGGGCGGCGGCGACGTTCGCCAGGACAGCAGTGCTCCCGGCGGTGACCTTCTCCCTGCGGATGCCGACGACGGAGACGGCCAGAATCGCTACTGCGAGGAGCAGTTTGATGCCGATCTTGGCGTGGTCGACGTCGAGATCCTGCATCTCGCGCAGCCCGACGAGGAGAAGCCCCGTGACGACCTGCACGATCGCCCCGTGCAGGAAACCCTTGGTGACTCCGGGAGAGCTGCGCTGAGCCAGCCACGCGCCGAGAATCGCGGCCAAACCGAGGAAATGAACGATGAGGACGAGGTCCAGAACGAAGTTCATGGCGCGATTGGACCAGACCCTCCGGTGGCCGACCAACCCGCGGAAAGACGCACCTTGTTCCCGCGATCCTGCCGTCGACCATCGGTGAAACGATCATGACCTGCCGTTACATCGTTCACAGAGGGCACCGGCGCACACCGATTTTTATGACGCAATGTCGTAAAACTCACACGCCAGCCGGTGTCTGCGACTCTCGGCCGATCGTGCTCGAGGCGCCGTCACGAGATCGGCCGCCGCGCAGTGCCGTTCGAGTCGGCTCCGCAGTGATCGGCGTGACGCTCGCGATGGCCGAACCGTGCTCGTCGGCCGTCCGGATCGTTCCGCGGCGCTCTCTGATCACGACCGCAATCGTCGTGTGTGTCCGGATGCGCAGTCAGGTGGCCGGGTTGCCGAAGCGGTAGCCCGAGACAGCGACCCCACCGAACGAATCTTCGTGATAGGTGCGGTGGCCCGGTTCCGTCCCTGCGGCGCCGGCGACCACCATCAACGGCAGCAGGTGGTCTTCGCGGGGATGAGCCACACGGGCACCGGGTGCTCGGTGCCATTGCTGCAGGAGACCGCTGCGTTGTTCGGGTGCTCCGGTCACGGCGGCGGTGAGCCAGTCGTCCCATTGCCGGGAGGCTCGTGCTGCGAGATGCGGATCGGTCGGTCGGAGGTTGTGGTAGCTCGAGCCGCTACCGATGATGAGTACGCCCTCGCGGCGTAGGGGTGCGAGGGCTCAGCCGACGGCGAGATGCTCGTCGACGTCGTACGACGCTTTGATCGACAGTTCCAGAACGGGGAGGTCCGCGTCGGGCCACGCGATGTGCATGGGGGAGAAGGTTCCGTGGCTGTATCCACGGTGAGGGTCGGCGTCGACGCGGATACCTGCTTCGCCGAGCAGGGTCGTGATGCGTGCTGCCACGGCAGGAGAGCCGGCTGCCGGATATCGGATACGGTAGGTGAATTCGGGGAATCCGCCGTAGTCGTAGAGCATCGGGGGGTGGGGGTTGGTTTGCACGGTGAATTCGTCGGCTTCCCATTCGCCGGAGATCACCAGCACCGTGGTGGGGGCGGTTCCCACTTCCTGGGGGATTTGTTCGATGGAGGTGCGCAGGCGGGAGTGGTCGAGGCCGAAGACGTTGTCGCCCATCCACGGCCACGGCCCTGCGCCGTGGCTGAGGAAGTATGTCGGGAGTTCGAGCGGGGGTGTGGCGTGCATGCGGGCCTCCGGCCATGTCAACGGTGAAGCAAAATTAGCATCGCGATCTCATGTCGGACCGCCGAGGCGGGTCGGCGAGTACATCGGCGAGGTTCCGGCCCCGGTTTCGTCCACCACGACCGGCCCCGTTCGACCACGCCGGCGGAGGAGCGGCGGCGTGGTTACGGCCGAATCGTGAACGCGCGGTCGCGGGCGGCGGCCCTTACTGTGCTGGGTGCTCGAATTCGCGTCCGCTCGTATCGCTTCGCCCTCGCCGTTCGGGTACATGGCCCTGTCGGTCGTCGGCGGTGGCGTACTGGGAGCACTGGCCGGCGCGCTCGTTCGTGGCGCCGGGGGGTTGGTGTGGCAAAGTTCGCCGATCGTCGAGACCACCTGACCGTTGTGTCGGTCTCCCATTCTGTGGTGGTCATCAACGGGAAGCTGCACGCTTCGGTGTTGTTGGCTCTGGAAGATCACTGAGCGCGAACGTCTCGAGTGCGAGCCGATATCTGTAGCCCACGTCGCCTGCAGTATCCGGCAGGCTCTGACGGATCCTGTGGAGCGGACTCTTCGCTGTGCTGCGGCTGCGGCACCACTTCGAGGCACGTGGTCAGCCCCTGACCCATCTCTCGTTGTCGTGATAGGCCCATTCGACGACGTCACCGTCGGCATAGGTGCAGTCGGTGAGCCAGAACGTTTCGTCGGGTGCCCATCCTGCGATCACCGACGCGGTGTCGTCGTCGACAGCGATGGCGGTGCCCGCAGCGGCGAGATAACCGGCGACGGTCAGGTGCACTCCCGCATAGTGCTCGGCGACGTCCTGCCAGTCGGGCAGCACCCACCTTCCGTCGCGGCCGGTGGTGCGGTACCAATCGTGGCGTTTCTGCGCGGTGACCTCGAGCGGGAACCGTCGGCACAACTCCGCCCAGTCGTCGACACCATCGATCTCGCACATCTCGACGGTATCGGGCACGATATGCCGCCGTGCCCAGGCGTGGTTCTCACCCTGGGAGTCCTCGACGAACCACAGGCATGCGGGTGAACCGTCGACGAGGGCGCGGGTGGAGCATGGAACTCCGAGTGGCGCCGACCACCACAGCCCGGACCAGCTCGCCGTCGGGTCGGTGGGGCGTTCACGCGCCGCGCGCTGCTCCTCGGCGACGACCCTGTCGCGCCAGGTGACGAGCGTATGCCCGACAGGGGGAGTGCCCAGATGTGGTTCGGCCCATCCAACAGACCACTGGTCGTGTCGGACGACGCCGGTGGCCCACCACCGGGCGTGTTCCGATGCGGTGAGGTGCTCGGCGACGTGTTGCAGTTGTCGGCGGATCGGCTCTGTCGCCGCGAGAAGGTCGTCGCCTTCGGGTTCCTGCCAGTACCGGGCAGAGTCTGTGGCCGCGGCGAGCACCGTGCGCAGATGCTGCTCGGTCACCTCGGGCAGCGGTACCGCCGACAGCCGTCGCGCCACCTCGTCGGGTGGGATGTTCGGCAGAGGCTGATCAGCGCCGGGCCCGAACAGGACGCCGGCGGTCCCGTTCGCAACGCCGAGTTGGTAGGCGGCGTAGAACACGCCGGCGGAGAAGGATTCCTGCGAGAATTCCTCGCGCGCAGGGGCGTCGGCGAGCTGCGCGTATTCGAGGAGAAGTCGACGCCCGCGCGGGCCCGCCAGCAGTGCCTCGGTGAGATGTGCCGGGGCGTCCCGTATCGTCATGGCGTCCAGTAGAGCATCGCTGCCGCTACCTGTGGCGGGGCGGCGGTGCTGCGGCTCACACCGATCGTGGCATATCTGTGTCAGTGACTTCGTCAGGAAATGAAGACCGGTCCGGTCGTGCCGGTCACGGTCCACTGTCCGTCGATCTGCTCGAGGACGTAGGTCAGACCGAGTCCGCAGTCGATACCGCACCACAATCCGGCACCGACGTGGATTGTTCCGTCGTCCTGCCGCAAGCCGGGGGACATGCTGATGATGACGCCGTCGCCTGCGACCCCGGCGAAGCCCTGTGGTGTGGGGTCTGCGTGCAGCTCGGATCCGGAGACGAACTCGAGAGGAGGCAGGTCGGCGGACTGGGCTGTGATCTCGCTTTTCAGTCCGGTATCGAAGGGTGGCCCGTCGGGGGCGATGACCAATTGTGCGCTGCGTGATGCGGGCCCATCCACGAAGTGGACGGACCCCATTCGTGTCGGCGCCGTCGCGTAGGGGTGGTCGACGAGGACGAGGTAGTGCAGGGCAGCGGAGTAGAGCTGTGACTGCTCACTGGGCGGCGGTCGGCTCGTGGTCGGGTCCAGCTGGCCGGTGCCCGCGCCGGTGTTCGCGCTCGCGCAGCCGGCCAGGGCAGCGGCGAAGACCAGCGATCCGGTCGCCGCTCGGATCCTCATGGCTGGATCGTACCGATTACCGAAGTAGTCCTGGCTCTTTCGTAAACCTCTCGGGGTGGCTGCTCGCCCGGCGCGGCCGCTGTGGGGTCCACTGTGGTGGGTCGTGCGAGGGTGGGTCATGACTTGCGTAATGCGTGCGGCTCGTTGGTGGACCGTACTCTCGGTGGTGACCGTGGTCCTTGTCGGGATTGTGTGCTGCGTGATCGTGTGGACGTTCGTCCCACCGGTAGTCGTTTTTCCGTGGTTCGCTCTTGCCTCCGCGCTCCTTCTCGGTCTCGGCGTGGTGTGGTCGGTGCTCGGGCTGATCGGCTGGTTCGGCTTCCGTTCTCTGTGTATCACGACGATTGCGCCGGCCGTGGTGCTTGTCACCGCGGCGCTGGTGATGTTGTCGGTTCCGTCGACGGTGGCCTTTGCGGTCTCGAAGCCGTCCCTGGTCGCAGCGTCGGCGCAGTGCGTGCAGTCGTGGAACGATCACTGGATCGGGGTGTACCGCGTGTGGCGGGTCCAACCCGTCGACGGCGGGTGTCTGTTCTATATCGAGGGTGGCCTGATCGACTCGATAGGACTTGCCTACCTGCCCGATGGCGCACCGCGTCTGGGCAAGCCTCGTCGCGACGGTGATATCGGGTACGAGCACTACAACGGCGACTGGTATCGATTCGTTCAACGCTTCTGAAGTCTGCCGAGCGAATGGCCCGCGCGCCCACTTTCCGACGCGCAAGTCGCCTGGCTCGAAGGTGATGACACGATGGGTAGAGAGTCTCCGAGCGCTGACCGCCGGCCGAATCTTCCCTTGCACGGAACACGTCACGCGTGCAACGCGAAGGGTGCATTGAACGGTCGCCGGCCGCAGGGCAGGCGCTCACTCTCCCGGATTGCCCGGACGACCGATGAAGGGGAGTGTCCGGAGCTGCGCGACCTCGAGATCGACTCCACGCCTCCGTTGCCGCAGCCACCACCGCTGCTCACTCGGATCCCTCGTGGACTCGGGAACGTCGGTGCGTGCGTGGTCGTGAGCGTGAACTGGTTACCGGATCCTCACTGCGCCTCGGTTCCCGCGAATCCGGTAGCAGAGATCCGGTCGATGACATTTGTCATCGTCTGTCCGTGAGAGTGTCACCTCATCCGATGACACCACGCACTGTTTTCGATCGGTTGCTCCGTCGATGCTGGAAGGCATGAGAGAACCGCACGAAGGCAACTTCCTTACCGATGTGATGGAACTGGGCCCGGCGCCCACGATGAGCCGTGAGCTGGTGGTGCTCGTGCTCACCGTTGTTGTTGTGGCGATCATGTTCGCGCTGGTCGGACCTGGTCCGGTCATGTGGATCGCCTCTGCGGCCGTTGCGGTCTTCATGGCTGTTCGTTTCGTGGTCGGCTTGCGTGGCTGGAACCGATCGGGAGCACAGCGATGAAGGACGCACCAGTGATCGAGGTCGACAGTATGTCGCGGCGATACGGTTCCGGGAAGGACGCGTTCTACGCTGTCCGCGATCTGGAGCTGGAAGTTCGGGAAGGGGAATTGTTCGGCCTTCTCGGAACGAACGGTGCCGGAAAGACGTCCAGCCTCGAAGTGATCCAGGGGCTCTCGCGGGCGACGGAAGGATCGGTGCGAGTTCTGGGTATGGACCCTGTACGTGAACGTCGGCAGCTGCGTCCGAGTTTGGGCATCATGCTCCAGAAAGGTGGTCTTCCGCAAGATCTCACGGCTCGCGAAAGCTTGTCGATGTGGGCGGGGACATGCTCGGATCCCCTGGGTGTCGACGAAGTGTTGGAACGAGTGGGCATGCGACATCGCAGCGGCACCCGCGTGAAGTTCCTCTCCGGCGGCGAAGCGCGTCGACTCGACTTGGCATGCGCGATCATCGGTCGACCCCGTGTGCTGTTCCTGGACGAGCCCACGACGGGCCTCGACCCCGAAAGTCGGCGTAATACCTGGCAGTTGATCGCGGAGTTGAAAGCCTCGGGCGTCACCATCATGTTGACGACGCACTATCTGGACGAGGCGGAGTCGTTGTGTGATCGGTTGGCGATCATGCACCGAGGAACGGTCGTGCGCGGCGGGACGGTTGCCGAGGTGGTTGCGGATCATCCTGCGCAGATCAAGCTGACTCGACCGGATACTCTGCCCCCGGCTTTGGCGGGTGCCGAAATGCGCGTAGACGGCGACAGCGTGCTCATCACCACAACCACGGTGCAGGAAACGCTCACAGATCTCCTGGTGTGGGCGCAGCGCAACCGAGTGGTCCTGTCGGGGTTGGACGCGCGTGCCGCATCACTTGAAACCGTATTTCTTTCCATAGCAGACCATTTCGATCCTCACGTAGCTACCGAAGGGGCGCCGGCATGAACCGCATCGCTACACTCTCCCGCGCAGAGTTCACCCTTCTGGGACGAAACCGGCTGTTGCTCTTCAACGCAATCGTCTTGCCACTTGTCTTCCCCCTCGGTGTCCTGATCCTGTCGCGCGAGGACGGTCTGTCCGACACTGCCGTCTCGGCAGGCCTCGAGATCTTTGCTCTTTTCCTTCTCGTGTTCGTCGTGTTCTACAACCTGTTGTCGGTGTACGCGACGCGGCGTGACGAACTGGTGCTCAAGCGCCTGCGTACCGGTGAGTGCAGCGACGTTGAGATCCTGGCCGGCCCTGCAGTCCCGTCGTGGGTGCTGACCGGCCTGCTGGCAGTGGTCGTCGGCGTCGCGGTGGTGTTTCTCGGTGGCCGTGCCCCGGTCAATCCTGTTCTGGTGCTGGCGGCCTTCGTCGGGGGTGCTGCAGCGTTTACCGCATTGGCTCTCATCACCTCCGCGGTGACCCGAAATGCCGAGGCTGCGCAGATCACGTGCATGCCGATCCTGATTCTTGCCACCGCGGGTATGTCGAGTATCAGAAATATGGTGCCGGACAGTGTTGGTCGTGTACTCGATTTCACGCCGATGGCCGCTGTGCTCGACCTGGTGAATCTGGGATGGGTGGGGCGCACCTCGTCCGAGCTGGCGGATGGTGGTGCTGCAGGAGGTTTCGTGGATGTATTCGGGTCGGCGGGCACACCGTTGCTGGTCCTGGTGGCGTGGATCGTCGGGTCGGTCCTGGTCGCCAACGTGCACTTCCGCTGGGAACCGCGCGCCTAGGACTCTGGGAAGATGGGAGGCATGATCGGGGAAAGCGTCGGACGTTGGCATCCGAACCGAATGTGGCAGACAGCGTCCAGCGTCGACAAGATTCGCCTCTACACACGACAGTCCTTCTACCTCCTGGAGATCTTCTTCGGTGTCTTCGGCGGTGTCACAGAAGCCGCGATGCACCGCTACCTTGGAGCGTTCTTCGTTGCGATCAGTGCAGTCGCGGCCGCTGTCGCCGTTGCGCGGATCCCCGAATTGGGCGGCACCCGGGCGGGATCGATCAAGGTGCCGCTGGGAGTCATGGTGATCGCCGTCCTCTGTGCGGCAATGATCGCGGTAACCGCCGCGGATGCCGACGAAGGTCCATATCTCTGGTTGGCGATGATCGTGCCGGTGCCCTTTGCGGCGTTGGCGTCATGGCGGTGGCTGGTTCCGGCGGCTGTTGCCGTTACGGTGGGGTGTGTACTTGCCGGGGAGAGCGGCACCGGGGTTCTCGTGGGAGGCCTGGTGGTCTTCATGACCGTTACGGTGCGGTTGTCGGTGTGGTTGCTGTGCATGGTCACCGAACTCGACGAGGCACGGGGGACCGCGGCCGCTCTGTCGGTAGCCGAAGAGCGCCTGCGTTTTTCGCGCGATCTGCACGACGTAGTGGGGAGCGCACTGTCGGCAATTGCGGTGAAGAGCGATCTGGCGGCGTCACTGTCGCGTCGGGGTGACGATCGTGCGGCCCGGCAGATGGACGAAGTTCGTGATCTGGCGCAGGAATCACTGGTGCAGGCGCGGGAGTTGGTACGTGGCTATCGATCCATTGCATTGGCATCGGAACTGACGGGAGCGCGGTCTCTGCTCGAGTCTGCGGGTGTCGTCACCGAAACACGGGGGTCGGCGGAGGCTCTGCCGATCGAACTGGCCGAAACTGCGGCGTGGGTCGTGCGTGAAGGCGTGACGAACATCTTGCGTCACTCCACTGCTCGGAGCGCCGTCATCGAGGTCACCGGTGCGACGGTGTCGATCGTCAACGACGGCGCGGGGCAACGACAGGCCGGCAACGGTACAGGTTTGACCGGTCTGCGTGAACGTGTCGATGCTGTGGGTGGCACGCTCGAGGTGACACGCGGTGACGAGCATTTCACACTCACCGCGCACTTCCCGCACCTGACGAAGGAGTCTCGGTGACCGAGTCGATCAAGGTACTGCTCGCCGACGACGAGAATCTCATCCGCTCTGCCCTGGCGATGATGCTCTCCCTCGAGGATGACATCGTTGTCGTGGCGGAAGCGGAATCAGGTGAAGCGGCCGTTGTCTCCGCGTCGGAGCTTCGGCCCGATGTCGTCGTGCTGGACCTGCAGATGGTCGGTATCGACGGCATCGAGACGGCCCAACAGATCGCACGATCGGTGCCCGGCTGCGCTGCGATCATCGTGACCAGTCACGGTCGCCCGGGTTACTTGAAAAAAGCCCTGGCGGCAGGGGTCCGCGGCTTCTTGCCCAAGACGACCTCGGCGACCACCCTCGCGGAGGTCGTTCGCAGCGTTCACTCCGGCGGGCGGTACGTCGACCCCTCCTTGGCGGCCGAAGCCATCGGTGCCGGCGATTCACCACTTACCCCGCGCGAAGCGGATGTCCTCGAGTACGCGGCCGATGGAGCTTCGATCGAGCAGATCGCTTCCCGTGCACACCTGTCGGCGGGAACCACCCGCAACTACCTGTCGTCGGCCGTCGGCAAGCTCGGTGCGGCCAACCGGCACGAGGCTGCGGTGATCGCCCGGCGGCACGGGTGGATCTGACGCCTCCCGGCCGCGACCAGTGCACGCCCGGAAGCGCACGACCGATCCGACGCAGCACGACGCTGCTCGTCAGCGCCGGGAAAGATGCTCAGGGAGATGGTTCGGGCACTTTTTCGTCGGGTCTCGCCACGCACGGTCACAGAATCCGGGAGACCCGGTAGGGCCGGGAACGGACATGCTGCCATAGGTCGGCTGTGACTACCCGAGCTGACCTCGGCTCGGGTAGTGACACGTCGCACGCTGATCACCAGGGGACGGTGCCGTTGCTGTCGACGAAGGTGCCCGAAGGTGCGTCGGCCGGGAGGGTGGCCGCGGCGACGACCACTGCGGCGGCTTCGGCCGGGGTGAGCGGCGCCTGCTGCCGGTTGATGGGAGTGAGGTCGGTCTGCACGAACCCGGGACACACCGAGGTGACTTTGACCGTGGTGTCGGCGAGTGCCTTGCCGAGCGCGATCGTGATGCTGTTCAGCGCCGCCTTCGAGCTTTGGTAGGCAGGCACGATCATGCCGTAGTACGGCGACTCCGGGTTGGTCTGGTCGGTCAGAGAACCCATGGTGGTGGAGACATTCACGATCCGGCCGTGTGGGGACTTCCGCAAGTGGGGTAGAAACGCCTGCAGGACGGCGACGGGCCCGAACACGTTGGTGGCGTAGGTCTGTCGGAACACGTCGAGGTCTACGATTTCAGCAGCCCCGTTCGTGGCCTCGGGCAGTACGCCGGCGTTGTTCACCAGTACGTCCAGCCCGCCGTGGTGTTTCTCGATCCAGCCGGCGGCCGCGCGGACCGATTCGGGATCGGTGACGTCCAACTGGACCGTGGTGGCCTTGTGGCCGATCTGCTTCGCGGCGTGAACGCCGTCACCGTGGTTGCGGGCGCCGACAACGACATCCATGCCACGTGCGGCCAGCGCTTCGGCGACCGCGCGTCCCAACCCGCGGCTTCCTCCGGTGATCAAAGCTGTGGGCATTTCCGTCTCCTTCATCTCGAGGGTCGGCGTACTCGCGCCGTTACCAGGCAGTCGTTTCTGCTACTCGAAACGTGAGATGCACGCTCGGACGATGTTCTGACGGGTCCGGGTCGGATGGGCTGTCGCCATGTGGACCTGGTTCGTGATCTACGGGTGGATCACATTCAGCCCTGGCTCGTCGGTGGGACTCCGGCGGACGTGATCGGGCAACGAGTACCTGCTGGGCAGCAGTGCCGTCGACGAAAGTGGGGAATGCCCGACCGGCAACGTCCGGCAGTACGTCATCGGGATCTTCGGAGGCGGTTCAGCGACCGAGACATGCTCCTGGGTCGACACGGCTTCGTGTCATGATCTGTGCATGCTTGCTCTCGTGACGGCTGCGGATGCACCCGGACGGGTTGTTGCTGCGGAGATCCCGATGCCTGTTGTCGGTCCTTCGGATGTCCTCATTCGGGTCCGTGCCGCGGCGGTGAACCCCGGTGACATCGTCGCGACACAGACCCTGGAAGTGGGAAGTGTCCCGGGTTGGGTGGCCGCGGGGGTGGTCGAACGGTCTGCCGGCGATGGTTCCGGACCCGCCGTCGGCGCCCGCGTCGTAAGCCTCGCCACCGCCGGCGCGTGGGCTCGATATCGTTCGGCGCCGACCACGCACGTGGCAGAACTCCCGGCCGGCATCTCGTTCGGGGTTGCCGCATCGCTGTTCATTCACGGCGGTACTGCGTTGCGCGCCTTACGTGACTTGAACCTCCCTCGAGGTGGCACGGTGCTGGTCACCGGTGCCAACGGCGGTGTGGGCAGGTGTGCGGTGCAACTTGCTGCTCTGGCCGGACATCGTGTCTATGCGGTGGTGCGCGCCGGGGCGGACGAGTCGGAGTTGCGGTCCCTCGGTGCCGTCGATGTCCTCGAGTCGCCGGCCGAAGCGCCGGTACCGCTCGACGGTGTGCTCGATGTTGTCGGTGGCTCCACTCTGGTCGAAGCGTTTCGCCGCCTCGATGCGGGCGGCACCGTCATTTCTGTGGGCCGGGCGTCGGCGCAACCGTCCGTCTTCGACGCCGAGGACTTTCAAGGGGCAGGTGGTGGGCATGGGCGCAGCATCCGGACCTTCTATCTCGACGACGGACGTCCAGGTCTCGCGCAGGACATCGAGGTTCTCGCGGCCCAGGTCGTGGCGGGTGAGTTGACGATGCGTACTCTCCCGGAGGTGACTGCCTTCGAGGCGGTGGAACAGCTGAAGGACGGAACGTTCGACGTGGTGCGAGTGATCAGCTTCCTCTGACGGGATCTCGGTCTGCAGCTCCCGGCTCGGTTGTTCCCGAGCTGTGTGCGCCGAATCCGCGGTGCTGACCGGAATGTCGGCTCGTGCACACGACGGTGGCAATGCCGAGGATATCGAGGCGATCGTGGAGTTGGCATCGGCGGCAGTGCCGGTGAGCGGTGAAGCCCGCGATACATGAACTTCGACGATGAAGCCGGGCTGAGATGGGTTCCGACGTCGTCCCGCTCGGCTGGTGGCGAGCGAGCGCCGCTCGCATCGCCATGGTGCGAGCGGCGCAACGCGGGTGGGTCATGCCCCGAGTGCATCCCGAAGGAAGGCGACGGCCTGGGTGAGCGCGGCCTTCGCGGCGAACGTGTCGTGCAGGGCGTTG
>NZ_JAKFYR010000014.1 GCF_022554085.1 Rhodococcus sp. CH91 | reverse complement strand
CGCCCACCGGTAACAACACTGTTGCCGACGTTAACGATCAGGGACGAGGTCCGCACGAGGTGCCGGGCACTGCGCCGCACTCCCCCGCTGCACCCACTCCACACCGAAGGTGCGGTGTACAGGATCTCCCGCAATCCGGTCGATCCGCGCAAGGAGAAGCTCCGCCGCAGCCGCAGCCATCTCCTCCAAGGGCTGATGCACCGTCGTCAGATCGAAGATCGCCCAGCTCGACTGCTGCAGATCGTTGTAGCCGACGATCGAGACGTCGGACGGCACATCGAGATTCAACCGCTTCGCCGCGTCGAGCGTTCCGTATGCGATGTAGTCGGTGGCGCAGAACACTGCGGTCGGACGATCGTCGGCGCCGAGCAGAGCCAGACCACCTTCGAGCCCCGTGGCCGCATCCACCGGCCCCCGATGTACGTGCCGCTCCTCGACGATGACACCGAGACTCTCGAGCCTTTCCCGGAAACCTTGCTCGCGCAGCCGGATGCTGGGGTTCTGCAGGGGACCGGAGATCAGGCCGATCCGCGTGTGCCCCATCCTCACGAGATGTTCGGCGACGAGCCTGCCGCCTCCGATATTGTCCGAGGTCACCCGGTCCACCCGGCCGGCGTACTTGCCGTCGACGTCGCGATTGAGGATCACGAGGGGAATGTTCCAGTCGACGATCTCCGAGACGATCGGAGAATCGAGCCGAGAGGAGATGAACACGACCCCGTCCACCAGTCCCCCGCGCAACGCCAGGATGTCCTTCTCCAGGGACCCCTCGGTGCGGTCGCTCATGAGCAGCACCCGGTAGTCGTTGCGGGCGAAGCAGTCCTGCAAGGTGTTCACCAGCGTCGGGTACGACGGGTTGTGCAGGTCGCCGCTGACTATCCCGATGGTCGACGACTTCCGGGTGATCAGGCTGCGGGCCGTGACGTGCGGGACGTACCCCATCTCCTGTGCGAGAGCTCGGATGCGCAGGCGGGTCTTCTCCACGACGCGCGGATCGTCACGCAGGGCACGGGAGACCGTCGACTGCGACACGCCGGCGCGACGAGCGACGTCGTAACTGGTGACCGCCCGGTTGCTCATTCCCCGGATTGTAGGGACAAGGCTGCCGGTCCGTCGGGTTGCTCCGCCTGCTCAGATCACGTGATGCCGCCCGACCGGCAGCACCAGCGGCTTCCCCGAGACCGGATCGGAGATCACTCGGCTGTCGAGCCCGAACACCGCGCTCACCGTCTCACTGGTGAGCACATCGGACGGATCACCGGACGCGTAGATACTGCCGTCGGCCATCGCGACGAGATGGTCGGCGTATCGCGCGGCCAGGTTGAGGTCGTGCAGCACCATCACGATGGTCGTCCCGCGGTCGCGGTTGAGATCGGTGAGCAGATCGAGCACCTCCACCTGGTGGCTGACATCGAGGAAGGTGGTCGGTTCGTCGAGCAGCAGCAGGTCGGTCTGCTGCGCGAGCACCATCGCGATCCACACGCGCTGCCGCTGCCCACCCGACAACTCGTCCACCGACCGCTCCGCGAGTTCGGTGGTGTGGGTGGCAGCGAGCGCGTCGGCGACCGCAGCGTCGTCCTCCCGGCTCCAGCGCGACAGCACCCGCTGGTGCGGATGCCGGCCGCGGCCCACGAGGTCGGCGACGACGATGCCCTCCGGGGCGATCGGCGATTGCGGCAGCAACCCGAGGGTGCGGGCGAGTTTCTTCGCGGGCAGCCGGTGGACGTCCTTGCCGTCGAGCAGGACGTGCCCGCCGCGCGGCGACAGCAGTCGTGACATCGACCGCAGCAACGTCGATTTCCCGCACGCATTGGCGCCGACGATGCACGTGATCCGCCCCGGTGGCACCTCGAGATCGAGGCTCTCCACGACGGTGCGGTTGCCGTACCCGAGTTCGAGTTTCTCGGCGATCAGAGTGTGCGATGCGGTCACAGCGAGCCTCCCGCGCGGTTGGAACGAATGATGAGGTAGACGAGATAGGGCGCGCCGAGCGCACCCGTCACCACCCCCACCGGATAGCGCGTGTCGAAGGCGTACTGGCCGACGAAGTCCGCGACCAGCACCAGCAGTGCGCCGACGAGTGCCGCCGGGACGAACAGCGACGTTCCCCGTCCGACGATGCGGGCGGCGATGGGCCCGGCCAGGAAGGCGACGAACGCGATGGGTCCGGTCGCGGCGGTGGCGAAGGCGATGAGCCCGACCGCCGAGACGATCGCGATCAGACGCGTGCGTTCGACCCGCACACCGAGCGCCTGCGCGGCGTCGTCCCCGAGCTGGATCATCGACAGGTTGCGGATCTGTACGAGCAGCACCGGCCCGAGCACGGCGAGGGCGACGACGACGGGCACCGTCGCACCCCACGTCGCGCCGTTGAGGCTGCCGGTGAGCCAGCGCATCGTCTCCTGCAGATCCCAGGTCGCCGCAGTGCTCAGGAGATAGGAGGTGACGCTGTCGAGCATGGCGGCGATGCCGATGCCGATGAGGATCAGGCGTGTGCCCGCCACACCACCGCGATAGGACAGGCTGTAGATCAGCAGGGCCACGGCCAGACCGGCGACGATCGCGAAGATCGACACGCCGGTACCACCGAGACCCAGCACGATGATGGCGAAGGCCGCCGCGGCACTGGCCCCGGAGCTGATGCCGATGATGTCGGGGCTCGCGAGCGGGTTGCGCAACATCGTCTGGAAGGTGATGCCGCCGAGCCCGAAGCAGATTCCGGCGACCACCGCGAGCACCGCGCGGGGAAGTCTCAGGCGTCCGATGGTGAAGGTCGCGCCGGCAACGTCCTGTCCGAGGACGACACGCAGCACGTCCGCGGGCGGATAGAACGTCTTGCCGAACATCAGATTCGCGGCGAAGGCTGCGGCCACGAGAGTCGCGAGCACGGCGATGACGAGGTGTCGACGCCGTCCGCGCTGCACTCTGCTCGCGGCGAGTTCGTCGATGTCGGGTTCGGTGGTCTCGAGTGTGATTGTCACAGTTCGCGCAGCTTCTGCCGTCGGACGATGTACACGAAGAAGGGCGCCCCGATGAGCGCGGTGATGATGCCGACGTCGATCTCGGCGGGTCGCGCCACGATGCGGCCGACGACGTCGGCGGCGGTGAGCAGTCCCGCGCCGACGAGAGCCGAGAACGGCAGCAACCACCGGTTGTCGATGCCGATGAGCAACCGGCACAGGTGCGGCACGACGAGACCGACGAACGCGATGGGACCGGCGATCGCGGTCGCCGCCCCGCACAGCAGGACGGCACCGAACCAGGCGACGCCACGGGCGAGGGCGACCCGTTCGCCGAGACCGGCGGCCATGTCGTCGCCGAGTGCGAGGGAGTTGAGGCTGCGCGCCGACAGCAGACAGACGGCGAAGCCGACGCCGAAGAACGGCAGGGCCTGCGAGATGGCCTCGAAGTTCGCTCCGCCCACCCCGCCGATCTGCCACGACCGCACGCTGCCCGCGATGTCGCCGCGGGGCAGGATGACGGCGGTGACGAACGACGCGAGCGCCGCCGAGGTGGCGGCACCGGCGAGCGCGAGTTTGAGGGGTGTCGCTCCCCCACGGCCGAGCGATCCGATCGTGTAGACGAACAGCGCGGCCGCCGCGGCACCCACGATCGCGACCCAGATCATGGAGGTCTGGCTCCACAATCCGAACCAGGCCATGCCGATCACCACGGCGAGCGAGGCACCCATGTTGACACCGAGAATGCCGGGATCCGCCAAAGGATTACGGGTGACACCCTGCATCACGGCACCGGCGAGCCCGAGCGCTGCTCCGACGACCAGCGCGAGCACCGTGCGCGGAATGCGTTTGGCGATCGCGCCCTGACCGATGTTGTCGGTCGCGCCTCCGAGAGCCGCGACGATGTCGGCCCAGTCGACATTGCGCGAGCCGATGGTGATCGACGCGATCACCAGCAGAACGAGCACCCCGAGCAGGGCCAGAAGCCAGACAGAATTGCCGACGGCCGAGCGCCCCCGTTCGTGGGCGCTCGGCGTCGACTGCCGGTGTGGTGCGGTCACTCCGCGTTCGACTTGCCGGCTGCGTCGGCGAGCAGCTCGACGTAGTCGGCGAGCACCCAGGAGATGGCCAGAGGAGTGGGGTTCGCGGCGGTGCCGAGCGGGCCGGAACCGTCGAGGAAGACGATCGAACCGTTGCGGACCGCGGGCATCTGCGACAGCAGCGGGTCGGCTTCGAGCGCGTCGACGAGCGCCTGGTCACCGTAGGTGACGATGATCTGCACATCGTCGAAGACGTCGACCTGCTCGGCGCTGACCTTCTTCGAGAACGCGTCGTCGGTGGAGGCGTCCGCCACGCTCTTCGGGGTGGCCAGACCGAGATCCTCGAAGAAAGCCGCTCGCGTGTCGTTGGCGGTGTAGAAGCTGACCTGGCTCAGGTCGGCGGTGTCGACGTGGGTGAGGAACATCGTGGCCTTGCCCTCGAGTTCGGGGTGCGCGGCGGCGGCGTCGGCGATCTCCTGTTCCAGGCTCGCGACGAGTTCCTCGCCTTCCTCGGCCATGCCGAGGCCGGCGCTGTTGAGCTCGATCATGTCGCGCCACGAGGTCGCCCACGGCGCCTCGGGGTACGCGACGACGGGCGCGATCTCGCTGAGGGTCTCGTAGTCCTCCTGCGTCAGACCCGAGTAGGCGGCGAGGATGACGTCGGGGTTCGTGTCGGAGACGGCTTCGAAGTCGATGCCGTCGGTCTCGTCGAACAGGACCGGGGTCTCGGCGCCGAGTTCTTCGAGTCGCTCTTCGACCCACGGGAGCATCCCGTTGCCGTCGTCGTCACCGAAGTTGGCGGCTGCCATACCCACGGGCACGACGCCGAGGGCCAACGGAACCTCGTGGTTGGCCCAGTTCACCGTGGCGACGCGCTCGGGCTTCTCCTCGAGGGTCACGGTGCCGAGCGCGTGCTCGATGGTGATGGGGTACTCGCCCGAGTCGGTGGCAGGAGCGGAGTCGGTGCTCTCCGTGGAATCGGATCCACAGGCGGTGAGACCGAGGGCGACCGCGACTGATGCGGCGGCGATCGTCAGAAAGCGCTTCGAACGCATGGAGGCAGAACTCACTCTCGTACGGGTAGGGCCCTCGGCCCTACGGTCGAGACCAGTTAGGCGAGGTTTGCCTAAACCGTAATGTTCGCCCGAATCCGGCGCAATCGCTTGGTCGGGACACCTCCTGTAGCGATCGGGACATCAGCTGACGCGGAACATCCCCGGTGTCGCGCCGGTGACCCTCCGGAAGGCCGCCCCGAACGCACTCGCCGACCGGTAGCCCACCTGCTCGGCGACCTCGTCGACATCCGTGCCGTGACCGAGCAGCATCACCGCTCGTTGTGCACGGACCGCCGCAACCCACCGGCCGAGACTCAGTCCGGTCTCCGACCGGAAGGCGCGGGTGATGGTGCGGGTGCTCACCCCCAATTCGGCCGCCCAGTCCGAGAGCGTCCGCGGGTCGCTGGGATCCTCGGCGATCGCCTCGACGATGGGGCGCACGAGCGGAGACGACGGCACCTGCACCATCAGCTCGTTCTCGGTCGGCGCGAGCACGTCGATCACCATGCGTTCGGTCAACGACCGCGACTCGTCGCCGAGCTCTTCCTCCGCCAGACGGTCGAGCAACAGTCGCAGGAGCGGTGTCATCTCCACCGCGACGGGGCCGTCGGACAGCGAAGGCGCCGATCCGATCCCGAAATGTGCGGTGCGATACCAGGTTCCGGCGGGCATCACACCCCAGTGCAGCATGCCCGCCGGAATCCACAGTCCCATGGCCGGGGTGACGGTCCACGTGCGCGCACCGATCGTCGCGCTCGACGCTCCCCGGTCGTTCCACAGCAACTCGTGCGTCGGATGCGAATGCTCCTCGAAGCGGGTATCGCACGAGACGAGTTCGTCCATGCCTGCGATGACGAACGGCACGTCGATCTCGCCGGCCCCGTAGACCGGCAACGTCCTGCTCTCCACGGCCTCGACGCTCTTCACCGTGCCCTCCTCCGCTCCGCGACGACGACAATCCTCACACGCGCCGCCACCACGGCACCCGTCAGGACAGGATTTCCACGTGGCCCACCGTGCCGTCCACCCGGATCCGCTGCCCGTCACGGATCAGCCGGGTGGCGTCCTCCACCCCCACGACGGCCGGAAGCCCGTACTCGCGAGCGATCACCGCGCCGTGGGTCATCAACCCTCCGACTTCCGTCACCAGCGCATCGACCGCGACGAACAACGGGGTCCAACTCGGATCGGTGTAGGCGGTGACGAGAATGTCGCCCGGCGCGAGGTCGGCCTGCGACATGTCGGTGACCACCCGCGCGCGCCCCTCGACGACCCCGGCCGAGACCGCCAGCCCGGCCAGCGCGTTCTCGGGCAGATCCTCCCGCCGATACGCGCCGGAGAGCATCTCCCCGGTCGACAGCAGCACCCGGGGTGGTGTGAGTGCTTCGAACGAGCGGAAGGCATCCTTCCGTTCCGCGACGAGCTCACCGCACGGCCGCGGCGTTCGCACGACCTCGCCGAGTTCGTCGAAGCGCAGGTAGAAGATGTCCTCTTCCCCGTCGATCACTCCCGCCTCCACGAGACTCGCGGCTTCACGCAGGAGCGCCTGCTTGTAAAGGAAGTAGCGGGCGACCATGCCGTACTTCGGGTATTCCCGATAGCCCGCGAAGTTGCGGATGCGGTCGATCAGGGTCTTGATCTCGTCCGCTCTGCCGTCTCCGTCCGGCAGTGCGCGCACCCGCTCGAGCAGTTCCGCCTCCTTCTGCTGCGACTCCTGCCGACCGCGTTCGACCCGCCGCCGGCCTTCTCCCGGTTCGAAGTTCTCGATGTTTCCCAGGATCGTCGGGACGAGTGCCGTCGGCTGTTCGCTCCAGCGGGGACGCGTGATGTCGATCTCTCCGACACATCGCATGCCGTACCGGGCGAGGAAACCGTCGAAGGCCGCTCGGGCGTGCGGGCCACCTTCACACCGTTCCAGTGCGTCGAGGAAGAGTTCGTCGTCGACACCCGTGGCCGCGACCTGCCTCAGGAAGTCGACCGCCTGCGGGTACGGGCGGATCGCGTCGGCGACATCGAGCAACGCCGGCCCCATCTCAGCGGTGACATTGTGAGGAACCGATCGGCTGATGACGTCCGCGACGTTCCGCTCCCCCAGCCACTCTTCGATCAGAGTGTTCAACCGTCCCGCGGCCTCCATTCCCGCCATGATGGCCTGTCCGCCGAGCGGATCGAACAGCCTGTCTTGCAGTTCTCCGATGTCGGCGCGGATGAAATCGAACAGCGCCGGTCCGGATCTGCCCGCGATGACACGTCCGCACTCTGCCACCGAGGCTTCGCCGCGCGCGATGAGCTCTGTGACGATATCCGGATCGAGTTCTGCTGGGGCCGAGGGAAAACCGACCGGAGCGCGGTTAGCATCGTCGTCGGGGCGCAGGGGGACGAACCGCCGGTCGAGAACCGTCTGCAGTGCATCGCCGATGAGCGGGTCGGACGTGCCGAGCGCCGCCGCGATTCCCGGCCCCCGGCTGGGTGAGGCCAGCATCGAGGTGACGTCGACGAACAGACGCCCGCCCGCGTGGCGCATGGGAGCGCGGCTGGTGAGCTGCCAGACCGAGATGCCGAGCGGTTTCATCGCGTCGGTCATCATCTGCTGGTGACCGACGGAGACGTACACGCGGTTCGCGTCGTCGTCGGCCTCCGGGATCGGGAAGAGCGTCGTGATAGGGCGGCTCTGGACGATCCGGAAATCGCCGTCCGCCAGGCACCATTCGATGTCCTGCGGGCATCCGGCATGTGCTTCGATGCGCCGGCCGAGCCGCACGAGTTCCCCGATCTGCGCGTCCGTCAGCACCGGCACGTCCTGCCGTTGCGTCCTGTCCACGATCTCGCCGGCCCGCACGGTGTACGCGTCGGCGTTCACCAGGCCCGACACCAACCGGTCACCGAGCCCGGATCCCGCGTCCACTCGGGCCACCGTGCGGTCGGAGGTGATCGGATCGGCGGTGAAGAGCACTCCCGCCGCCTCGGCCGGCACCATCCGCTGCACGATCACGGCCATGTGGACCTTCCGGTGGTCGAAGCCGTTGCGCAACCGGTAGCCGACGGCACGCTCGGTGAACAGCGACGCCCAGCACATGCCGATGCGCCTCATGACTTCCGGGGCGCCCACGACATTCAGATAGCTGTCCTGTTGCCCTGCAAAGGAAGCCGTGGGAAGGTCTTCGGCGGTCGCGCTCGAGCGAACGGCGACGGGCTCGTCGTCACCGAGCTCGTGGAGACCGTCTGCGATCTCCGCGGCGAGATCGTCCGGAATTGCACATCCTTCGATGACCTGCCGGACCCGAGCGCTCAACGCCGCGATGCCGGCGCGATCGTCGGCCGCGACCCGCGAGAGCTGCTCGAGCAGGTCGTCGAGATGTGGCGCTTCGGAGAGCACCTTTTGGAAGGCGTCCGTCGTCACGCAGAAGCCCTCCGGCACGTCGACGCCCTCGATGCGCCGCAGTTCTCCGAGTCCCGCCCCCTTGCCACCAACCGCCGACACCGACGACCGGTCGATGTCCCGAAGATTCAGTACGTATGCCATTTCGGCTCCCCACCTGCTGATTCGATGCTGTGCGGGCGAGTATGAACCGAATTTTCGATCCTCATGAGAGCCGAGGATCCGGTATAACGTGAAAGGGGGAAGCCGGAAACCGAAACCATGGTGTTCTCGACCGCGCTGGACGAGGTCGAGAACACCGAAGTTCAGGAATCAGCGGGGATCCGGGCCCTCCACGAGCGGCAGGGAGTCGTCGGCGGTCCACGCATTGAGCGAACCGTCGTAGACCGCGACATCAGGCCGGCCCGCGGCCGCGAGCGCGTGCGCCAGACCCGACGCGGCGATGCCACCCCCGCAGTAGGTCACCGGCTTCACGTCCGGATCCAGGGCACCGGCCTTCTCGAAGATCTCCCGCAGTTGCGTCGCGGGCTTCAACCGTCCGGTCTGCGAGTCGACGAGGTCGGCGAACGGAATGTTGATACTTCCGGGAATGTGGCCGCGGCGCGGATAGGACGCGCTCTCCCCACGATAGGTCGCGGGATCGAGGGCGTTGATGATCAGAGTGTGCGGGTCGTCGAGCGACGCGGCGATCTCCTGCGTCGACCGCACCAGCTCCGGGCGATGATGCGGAGTGAAGGTCGCGCCGTGCGGGACCACCTGCTCGTCCGAGACCGGATAGCCAGTGGCCTTCCAGGCGGGCAGACCCCCGTCGAGTACCGCGGCGTCGTCGAAACCTTCGAGCCGCAGTTGCCACCACAGCCGCGCGGCCCAGATGCCGTTCTTCTGGTCGTAGAGCACGACGCGGCGACCCTCCCCGATGCCGACCGCACCGGCAGCGATCGCGAAGCGCTCCGACGACGCCGCGGTGAACGGTTGCGGCGCTTCGTGGTCGGAGAAGTCGGTGAACAGGTCGGCGTAGACCGCGCCGGGGATGTGTTCCTCGAGGTAGGTCGTCAATCCCGGTTCGATGTGCACCGACCCGTCCGGCGGCATGCTCAGGTGCACGGTGGCGTCGACGATGACGAGGTCCTCGTCGCCCAGCTGCTCGTACAACCACTCCGGCGAAACGGTGTTCGGCTTGGTGTCGCTCATGGGAGGTCCTCCTCTGTTCGGCGTCTGTCTCCAGTAGAACAGCCCCGAGCAGTCGTGTGGGTCGGACCCCGCCGGGCGGGGCCCGACCCACACGAATCAACCCGAGTCCTACTCCGACCCGCTACCGGCCAGGTTCTTTCCGCTCGTTTCCGAGGCGGTCCAGGCGGCGAGGATCGTGACGCAGGCGGTGCCCGCGAGAATGATGCTCAGCGGCAGACTCGACCCGTCGGAGGCGACCAGCAGACTCGCGGCGATCATCGGCGTGAAGCCGGCACCGATGAGGCTGGCGAACTGGTAGCCGAAGGAGACACCCGTGTAGCGCACGTTCGTGCCGAACATCTCCGACAGCATCGGCGCGAGCGGCGCGTACATGGCGGCCTGCACCGACTGCGCGATCAACAGGGAGACGGTCAGCAGCGCGACCGAACCGGAGTCGATCATCGTGTACAGGGGGAAGGCGTAGAGCACGGCCACCGCGGCACCTGTGAGACTCACCGCGCGCCGCCCGACCCTGTCGGACAATGCCGAGAAGCCCGGGATGGCGACGATCGAGACGATCGGCATCACCATCAGGATCTGCATGATCGTCGACGACTCGTACCCGATCGAGGTGGTGTACGAGATGATGTGCGAGGTGATGAGTGCTGTCATGGCGAACGGCCCGATGCCCACCGCGCACGCGAGGATCAGCGGACGCGGCTGTCGAAGCAACTGCAGGACAGGCGGTTTCTCGCTCGTCGCAGCCTTCGACTTCTCCGCGGCCTCTTCGAAGACCGGGCTCTCGACCACGCTCATACGGATGTAGAGGCCGATCACCAGCAGCGCCGCACTCGCGATGAAGGGAATGCGCCAGCCCCACGACTCGAAGGACTCGTCCGGCAGCAGGGTCGCGAGCATGACCGCCGCCGTCGACAGCAGGAATCCGATCGGCGACCCGAGTTGCATGAGCCCGGTCCACAGCCCGCGCCGGCGATCGTCGGAGTGCTCGGCGACCATCAGTGCCGCACCGCCCCATTCGCCGCCGACGGCGATGCCCTGCACGACCCGCAGCGTCACGAGCAGGATGGGAGCCAGTACGCCGATCTGCTCGTAAGTGGGCAGGATGCCGATCGCGAAGCTCGCGATACCCATCATCACCATCGTGATGACGAGCATGGACTTGCGTCCCAGCCGGTCGCCGAAGTGCCCGAACACCAGGCCGCCGAGCGGCCGCGCGACGTAGCCGGCCGCGAGGGTTCCGAAGGCAGCGATGGTGGACACCGCGGAGTTCGACGACGGGAAGAACAGGTCGCCGAAGACCAGGGCGGCCATGGTGCTGTAGAGCAGGAAGTCGTAGTACTCGATGGTGGTGCCCAGCAGGCTCGACAGCGTGACCTTCCGCAATTGCGAGCGGTCACCGGCCGTCGAGTCCGGAACGGCCGAGGCCGTATTCGTTTCCTCGACCGAGGTCGACGCAGGTTGCTCCATTCGGCGCTCCTGAGATCGTAGGGACAGGTCGTGGCGCAGCACCGGCACCCGGAAGGGTGTGATGCGCGTCACCGAAACTCTGTCAATACGCACGGAGTGAGCCAATCCGGCGCCCGCTGAATGGGACGTTCCGGAGGCGTGCCCGGTCAGGACCTCAGGACGTAGTCCGACGGCAGCAGTCCGCTGCCGGGCAGCAGATATTCGTCCGCCTCGAGCAGCGACCGCCACCGGTCGAGGAAGCCCGGGAACAGGTCGAGCGGAGCCGCGTCGACGACCCGCACCGCCGGATTCGACAATGCGACCAGCAGCGCCGTCAGCACGACCCGCACGTCTCCGTCGTGGTCGAGCACCCCGGCCGGTTCGCCGAGTCCGGGTGAGACGACGAGCGAGCCGCCTTCAACGCACACAGCCAGGCCGAGCTGCGTGAGCAGCGGAGCCCACGCCGGGGCGGATCCGTCGTCGGCGGACAGCACGCAGGCTCCGGCCGCCCGGGTCGCGGCGACCGCGTAGAGCGGCAGCACATCGGCGGGTACGGTCGCCTCGAACTGCGGAAGCTCCCCGGCGGTGGAGCGGGTCGTCGCCGTCAGCCCGTCGGCGGAGGCGACGACGTACGCGCCGGTGGTCGCGACGTCCGCTCGCAGCCGGCGCACGGTGCCGGCGTCGAGCCGCAGGGGTTCGCGCACCATCACCGTGCCGCCGGTGACGACGCCGGCGAGCAGCAGAGCCGTGACGGCCACCGCGGACGCCTCGGAGTCGACGCGACCGCGCACCGGTATCGCAGCGTAGGGAGGTTCGATCGTCACGGGGATTCCTCCTGGATGGTCGAGAGCACCGGGACGTTGTTGTACCGCTCCTTCACGGTGCGGAAGTGGACCCAGCTTTCGAGTTCGAGAACGGATCTGAGCGCGCGGACGGTGTCGAGCGACGACACGACGTCCTCGAGTCGCGTGGCATGGACGGTACCCAACAGATCGAACCGGCCGATGGTGCTCGCGAGGAAGTTCACACCCGGGAAGTCCTCGATGACCGCCGCCAGGTCCGAGATGCGGCCGCTCGCACGGATTCCGAAACCCACCGCGACTTCCGTCTGGTGTTGCCCGCCGGTGAGGGCGCCGATGCGCAGCACACCGTCGTCGATCAGTCGCCGGACGCGCATGCGCGCGGTACCCGGCGACGTCCCGGTCGCCTCCGCCAGTTCTGTGTACGAGGCGCGTCCGTCGTCCTGCAGCACGCCGAGGAGCCGCACGTCGAGGGAGTCGAGGTGGGTGACGGGCACCTTGTCGGGCCGGCCGATGTCGACGATCAGATCGGTGTAGGTGAGCGTGTTCGTCTCCCGGACACCGTCGATGCCGCGGATCCGTTCGAGAGACGAGGCGAGCCGTGCTGCGCCGACCGTGCGGATCTCCACGATGAGCGGATACCTGCCGCTGGTGAGCGAGACGTACGGCACGTCGTGCAGCTCGGCGATCCGCGCCGCGACCTGCCGCACGGGCCGGTCGACCGCGATGGAGACGTGGCCGAGGGCGTCGAGCCCGATCGTCGAGGGATGGACGATGCCGACGACGTTGACCCGGCCGCTCTCGAGCAGGGCGTTCAGCCTCTTCGACACGGTGGGGCGGGAGACCCCGAGCTTGGCCGCGAGCTCGTTGCGCCCGATGCGGCCGTCGAGCCGCAGCTCTTCGACGATGCGCGCATCGAGGTCCTGCACCGGAAATGTTACGGGCGATGTCATCGGATGTTTACAAACGAGATCCGGGCCAACGGAACTTTACTCATCAGCAGTTATCTCCATCTTTCCGATCCACTGGTCAAGGTCGAAGGCAGTTCGAGTTTCCCGAAAATCGACAAGTGACGTTGATTGCTCTGTTTTCGACTTGGACAGAACATATCCCACTCCATATGTTTCGAACCAACCGAACGAGCACAGACCAGCGCCGATCTCGTTGCTCTACATCCCCCGCCCCCACAGGAGATCGAACGATGAGAAAAGTAGGACTGCTCGCAGCCGGCACCGGCCTCGCCCTGCTCGTCAGCGCGTGCGGAGGTGCATCCGGTGGCAGCGAAGCCGACGGCGCGGCCCCCGCCGGCCTGGCCCGCGCCGGTGAGGTCACCTTCTGCACCGACCCCGAATATCCCCCGATGGAGTACTACGCCGAGGGCGACACCAGTACCCCGATCGGCTTCACCTCCGATGCCGCCCGCGCCCTCGCCGACCTCTGGGAGGTCGACGCGAAGTGGCAGATCACCTCGTTCGACGGCCTCATGCCCGGACTTCAGGCCGGCCGCTGCGACGTGCTGTGGACCGCGCTGTACATCAGCCCCGAGCGTCTCGAGGTCGCCGACGCCGCACCCTTCCTCGAGACCGGCCCCGGCCTGATCGTCCGCACCGGCGACACCTCCATCACCAGTTCCGAGGATCTGTCGGGCAAGACCGTCGCCGTGCAGGGCGGCGGTAGCAACGAGCTGACCGTCAAGGCCCTGTCGGAAGAGCTCGAGGCCGCCGGTCTGCCCGGCATCACCATCCAGGCCTATCCCAAGACCGCAGAGACCGTCGCGGCCGTCACCAACGGCAAGGCCGACGCCCTCATCGAGACCGATGTCGCCGTCGTCGACATGGTCGGCAAGTCGAACGGCGCGCTCGTCGCGGTGCCGGACATCTTCCCGGCCGACACGCGATTCGGTGTCTACACCAAGAAGGACTCCCCGCTGACCGGCCCTGTCGCCGAGGGTGTCCGGACACTGGCCGAGAACGGCACCCTGCAGGAGATCGCCGTCGAATACGGTCTCGATCCTGCGCGCGTGATCACGGATTGACGCCATGACCTTCGATGTCGAGATCTTCCTCTCCGCTCTGACGTCCTCGGAGTTCTTCCGGGGAGCCTGGCTGTCGGTCGCCCTCGCGGCAGCGTCGATGCTCTTCGCCACGGTGATCGGCTTCGGTGTCGCCCTGCTGCGCATCAGCGACAACCGCCTGGCCCGCACCGTGGGTGGCGCGTACGTCTGGTTCTTCCGCGCCATCCCGACCCTGCTCGTACTGCTGATCATCTGGAACGCCGGACCGCAGCTGTTCCCCGCCCTGCGGGAGAACTGGTTCAGCCCGTTCCTCGCGGCCTTCATCGGTTTCGCGGTGGTCGAGGCCGCCTACATGGCGGAGATCCTGCGCTCGGCACTGCTCAGCGTGGACGACGGCCAGCGCCTGGCTGCCCGCGCCATCGGTCTGCCCCCGCACAAGGTGATGTTCAAGGTGGTGCTGCCGCAGGCCATCAAGGTGGCGCTGCCGCCCACGGGCAACGAGTTCATCGCGATGCTCAAGTACACCTCCCTGGCCTCGGTCATCTCCCTGCGCGAGCTGCTGACCACCGCCCAGGTCGGGGTGTCGAACACCTTCCGCTACGCCGAGTACTACAGCGCCGCACTGGTCTACTACCTCGTCATCGTCACCGCGCTGATGGGCGTGCAGACCCTGATCGAGCGCCGCTACCGCTGGGTCTCGTCCGGGATCGCCACAGCCCCGACGGCCCGCACGAAGAAGGAGACGGTGACAGCATGACCAGCACCGCACTGCTCGAAACGATCGGACTGCGGAAGACCTACGGCAACAACGAGATCCTCAAGGGAGTCGATTTCGCGATCGAACCCGGACAGGTCAAGGCCGTACTCGGCCCGTCCGGTTCCGGCAAGTCGACGATCCTGCGCCTGATGTCGCTGCTAGAACCCGTCGACGACGGTTCGATCCTGCTGCACGGCAAGGAGATCGGTGTGGCGACCGGGCGTGACGGGCGTTCGATCCCACTGCCGGAACGCAAGCTGGCCCGGGAACGCACGAACATCGGGATGGTCTTCCAGAAGTTCAACCTCTTCGCCCACCTCGATGTGCTCCACAACGTCACGCTCGGCCTCACCGAGGTGCACGGCATCGCCAAGGACGAGGCCGTCGACCGTGCCGAACGGATGCTCGAGCGGGTCGGGATGTCGCAGCGCATGCGGCACTACCCCTCGGAACTGTCCGGCGGCCAGCAGCAGCGCGTGGCGATCGCCCGGGCGCTGGTCCTCGACCCCGCGGTGATGCTCTTCGACGAGCCCACCTCCGCACTCGACCCGGAACTCGTCAACGAGGTCCTGGCCGTGATGGAAGACCTGGCACAGCAGGGCATGACGATGATCGTGGTCACCCACGAGACCCGCTTCGCCCGCCGGGTCGCCGACGAGGTCGCCCTGTTCGACAGCGGCGTCATCGTCGAGCAGGCACCGCCGGAGCAGTTCTTCACCGCGCCCGAGCACGAGCGCACCCGCGAATTCCTGTCCCACATCCACTGATTTCCCACATCCGCCGACCGACCCCGAACGGAGCACTCTCATGGCATCCCCGATCGCGGTCTACACCGATCTCGACGACCTCGACCCCACGGAGGGCATCGCCCTGCTGGAGGCCGAAGGATTCGAGGTGCGTGTGCTCGAGACCCGCGACCCCGACACGATCGCCGCCGCCGCGGCGGATGCGTCCGCCCTGCTCGTCGGCTACGCCCCCGTCGACGCCGCCCTGCTCGACCGGCTCCCGCAGGTGGGAATCGTCTCGATGCTCTCGCGCGGCTACGACTCCGTCGACGTCGCCGCGGCCACCGTGCGCGACGTCTGGGTGGCCACGGTCGGGGATGTCGCCACCACCGAGGTCGCCACCCACACCTGGGCCCTGACCCTGGCCGCCGTCCGCCGGCTCGACTTCTTCGCCCTCGGCGGGCGGCGCGGCTGGCTCGACCGTCCGCAGTATCCTCCGCGGAGCCTCGCCGAGACGACCCTCGGGCTCGTCGGTCTCGGCCGCATCGGCAGCGAGGTCGCCGCCCTCGCGTCCGGTTCGGTCGGGACGATCCTCGGCTACGACCGGGCCGGTCGTGCACTATCGTCCGGGGTGACACCCGCCTCGCTCGCCGAGGTGGTCGCCGGCTCCGACGTCGTGTCCATCCACCTCCCGCTCGACGACTCCACCGAGAAGCTGTTCGACGCCGACCTGCTCGCCAAGATGCGGCCGGGCGCGTGGCTGATCAACGTCTCGCGCGGCGGCATCGTCGACTCCGGTGCACTCGCCGACGCACTCGACGCCGGCCACCTCGCCGGGGCCGCCCTCGACGTGCTCGACGTCGAACCACCTGTGCCGGGCGACCGCCTCGCCGAACACCCGAACGTGCTGCTCACCCCGCACGTGGCGTATCTGTCCGACCGCACGGCCCGCGAGTACATCCGCATGCAGGCCGCGAACGTCGTCGAGTGGTACCGCACCGGCGCACCCTCCCGTTCCGTCAACGACCCGCACGAGGTGATCGCATGAGCCCCCGGCTCGAGATGTTCCAGTCCCTGTGGGCCATGGAGGATCTGCCCTGGCGCGGCACTCCCTGGACCCTGCCCGAGCAGCTCGATCGCCTCGTCGAGGAGAACTTCGACGGTGCGGCAGTCGATCTCGGCGCCCGCGGCAAGCCCGAAGCCGGGAGCCTCGCTCCCCTGCTCCGCGAGCGCGACCTGCGGTCGGCGGTCTTCGCGTTCCTGCGCGACGACACCGATCTCGACGCCGCGCTGCGCTACGCCGAGAGGATCGGCGCGGATCGGATGGTCGTGTGCGGCTGCGTCTTCGACCCCGACGACAGCGTGGTGATCGACGCCGTCCATCGCTGGCACAGCACCGCCGAGGCTGCCGGTGTCGCGATGCAACTCGAGACCCACCGCAACACCCTCACCGACGACATGCGCCGCACCACACGTCTGCTCGACGACATCGACCCCGCCGTGAACCTGGCCATCGACCTGTCGCACTATGTGGCCGGCAGCGAGATCCCGTCGACGCCGACCCCCGAGATCGACGGGCACATCGAGGCCCTGTTCGCCCGCGCCGAATCGGTCCAGGGCCGCGTCGCGACCCGCTGCCAGGTGCAGATCCCCCTCGGCTTCCCCCAGCACCGCGAATGGGAGGAGCTGTTCACGGGCTGGTGGACCCGCGCGTTCACCTCGATCCTCGAACGCCGCGCCCGGGCCGGCAGCGACGAGCCCGTCATGTTCTGCACCGAACTCGGCACCACCCCCTACGCCATCACCGATCGCGACGGCGTCGAGCTGTCCGACCGGTGGGCCGACACCCTGACCCTGCGCGACCGGGCCGTCGCCGCCTTCGCCGAGGCCGCATCCGCGACCGGGTCCACAGGCCGCACTTCCACCCTCACGACCTCAGGAGCGTCACGATGAGCACCTCGCAGTTCCCCCTGCCGGAGCGCACCACCACCTCGACCGGCAACGTCGTGATCGACGGCCCGCTGCCCGAGCTGCCCACCGGACGCGCGATCGTCCCTGCCCGCGCGTACACCGGCACCGAGGAGTTCGCCGACGAGCAGAAGAGCGTCTTCTCGTCGGGCTGGGTGTGGGCCGGTTACGCCCACTGGGTCGCCGAACCCGGCGCGGTCCATCCCGTCACCATCGGCGGCAAGCCGCTGCTGCTCGTGCACGGCGAGGACGGCCGCATCCGCGTGTTCCACAACTCGTGCCGGCACCGCGGCATGGCGCTGACCGAGGATCCGATGGTCGTGCAGGGACGCATCCAGTGCGCCTACCACTGCTGGTCGTTCAAGCTCGACGGCACGCTCGCCGCCGCCCCCTACTACACGCGTGAGCGTCGCTCGAAGCTCGACCCGGAGGTCGCGAAGCGGCTGAGCCTGCTGCTGGTCGCGAGCCATACCTGGGCCGGGATGATCTTCGTCGATCTGTCGGCGACGGACACCGATCCGCAGGCCTGCGCCGACGACTTCGCCGCGAAGCTCGAGCCCGTGCTGGGCCGCTGGTCGCACATCGACTTCGATCGCCTCCACCTGGCCGGTGAGAAGAAGTTCGAGGTCGACGCGAACTGGAAGCTGGTCGTCGAGAACTTCCTCGACTTCTACCACCTGCCGTTCGTGCACCCGCAGGTCGGGCCGGTCACGGCCTCCCTCGACGTCGACGATGTGGCACTGCACCCGGACATCATCGGCGGCAGCTATCCGCGCGGCGCCGCCGGCAAGGCCGAGAAGACCGCGAAGTCGCTGCCCTGGCTCGGTGACGTCCCCGCCGACCGCCTCGAACGCCAGGACATCTTCTGCCTGTTCCCCAACGCCCTGGTCTTCCTCGAGGCCGACTGGTTCCAGGTGATCGGCTACCACCCCGTCGCCCCCGATCACACCGTCGAATACATGGCGATCTTCGTCGACTCCTCCGCCGCCGGTGACGATTTCGCCGAGACGAGGTCGCAGCTGTGCGACGTGCTGTGGGAGGTCAACGAGCAGGACATGCCGATGCTGCACCGCCTGCAGATCGGCCGCAACTCCCCCGGCTCCGACTCGACGAACCTCGTCTCGCACTGGGATCAGATCACCGCACTGTTCCAGGACCGCGTCGCAACGAAAGCAGGTTACCGATGACCGCCCTGCTCGAGCGTTCCACCGACCGCACCCCGCGCACCCGCTCCGTGCGGGTCACCGGAATCACCTGGGAGGCAGAGGGAATCCTGTCGGTGACTCTCGCCGACCCGGCCGGGGATCCGATGCCGGCCTGGGATCCCGGCGCCCACGTCGACATGGAACTGGCCCCGGGACTCACCCGCCAGTACTCGCTGTGCGGGGACCCGGCCGACCTGCGCAGCTGGACGGTCGCGGTGCGGGCCGCCGCGGACTCCCGCGGGGGTTCGGCCTACGTGCACTCCACGCTGCGTCCCGGTGACATCCTGCGCGTGCAGGGCCCGCGTCAGCACTTTCCGCTCGAGGACGCCCCGGCCTACGTCTTCGTCGCCGGCGGTATCGGGATCACCCCGCTGCTGCCGATGATCGAGGCGACCGCCGCGCGTGGAGCGACCGTCAGCGTGCACTACGCCTACTCGGGTCAGGCTCCGGCGCGGTTCGTCGAGCGCCTCGCCGCGACCGGCGTGCCCGTCCACCTCCACCCCTCCGCCGAGGGCCGACGGCTCGACCTGCCGGCACTGTTCGCGGCCGGTACCGGGGACGCGCTCGTGTACTCCTGCGGGCCGGAACGCATGCTCACCGAACTGACGGAACTGCTTCCGGCCGAGGCGTTGCGCATCGAGTCGTTCTCGCCCGCTCCGGCAGGGTCCGCTCCGGCATCCGAGGACGCCGCGCCGTCGTCGGCGTGCTCGGTGCAGCTCGGCGCGGACGGACCCGTCGTGGAGGTCGCCGAGGACGAATCGGTCCTCGACGCGCTCGAACGTGCCGGTGCGGACGTCATGTGGTCGTGCCGCGAAGGCACGTGCGGCAGCTGCGAGGTGGGTGTGCTGTCCGGGAAGATCGACCACCGCGACAACATCCTCCTCGACGACGAGCGCGAGGAAGGAAAGTGCTTCTTCCCCTGCGTGTCCCGGCCGATCTCGACGGCGGTGCTGGACCTGTGACCGGCACCGTCGCCCGCACCGAGGAACTGAGGCTGCGCCGCGAACTGGCCGCCGTGTACCGGCTCGTCGCGCACTTCGGGATGACCGACCTGATCTTCACGCACATCTCGTTGCGGCTGCCCGGACCGGAACCACGCTTCCTCATCAACCCCTACGGCCTGCTCTTCGAGGAGATCACCGCGTCGAACCTCGTGGTGGTCGATCCGGCCGGGATGCCCGTCGGTGACACCGGCACCCTGGTGAACCCGGCCGGTTTCGTCATCCACGGCGCGATCCACGCGGCCCGCCCCGACGCGCACTGCGTGCTGCACACCCACACCCGGGCCGGCTGCGCGGTCGCGGCGACCACCGACGGTCTGCTGCCCGTGAACCAGATGTCGATGGAGTTCTACGACCGCGTCGCCTACCACGACTACGAGGGTGTCGCGCTGAGCCTCGACGAGCAGGCCCGGCTCGTCGCCGACCTCGGCGACCGCCCCGTGATGATCCTGCGCAATCACGGCCTGCTCACCGTGGGAAGCACTCCCGCCCAGGCATTCCTGCGGATGTTCTATCTCAACCGGGCGTGCGAGATCCAGGTGACGGCCGCCGCGGCCGGTCCCCTGGTGCTGCCGCCACCGGACGTGTGCGAACGCAGCGCCCGCCAGCTCACCGGCACGAACAGCGGTGACGACTTCGCCGATCCGGGCGCGGACCTCGCGTGGGCAGCACTGCTGCGCCTGCTCGACCGCATCGCGCCCGGCTACGCCGACTGACCCTCCCAGCAAAGGACCTTCCACCATGAGCCCCATCGGACCCGTCGACGCCTCGCAGATCCCCCGCTACAACGGGCCCGGCACCTTCGCGCGACTGCCTCGTCTCGACGAGGTCACCAGCACCGACGTCGCGATCGTCGGCGTCCCGTTCGACACCGGCGTGAGCTACCGGCCCGGCGCGCGCCTCGGCCCGGCCCACGTCCGCGCGTCGTCGAAGCTGCTGCGCCCCTACAACCCGGCACTCGACGTCTCCCCGTTCCGGGAGATGCAGGTCTCCGACGCCGGCGACATCGCATGCAATCCCTTCAACATCGACGAAGCGGTCACCGACATCGAGCGCGGCGCCGACGCCCTCACCGGTGACGGCACGCGCCTGCTCACCATCGGCGGCGACCACACGATCGCCCTGCCGCTGCTGCGCTCGGTCGCGCGTCGCCACGGACCGGTCGCCGTCGTCCACTTCGACGCGCACCTCGACACCTGGGACACCTACTTCGGCGCGTCGATCACGCACGGCACGCCGTTCCGCCGCGCATCGGAGGAAGGCCTCATCGACAAGGAGGCCAGCATGCACATCGGCACCCGAGGCCCCCTCTACAGCGACAAGGACCTGTCGGACGATCGCATGCTCGGATTCTCCGCCGTCACCTCCCCGGAGATCGAGATCGACGGTGTCGCAGCGGCGATCGAGCGGATGCTCGCCCGCATCGGCGACCGCCCGGTCTACGTCTCCGTCGACATCGACGTGCTCGACCCCGCCCACGCCCCGGGCACCGGCACCCCCGAGGCCGGCGGCCTGACGAGCCGCGAACTGCTGCGCATGCTGCGCGCCTTCGCCGGCACAAACCTCGTCGGCGCCGACATCGTCGAGGTCTCCCCGTCCTACGACCACGCCGAGATCACCGGTATCGCGGCCGCGCACGTCGGCTACGAACTGCTCTCGGCCATGGCCCTGCCGAAGGCCTGACGGCACTGCCGAAGGCCTGACCCCCTCCTTCCTCTGCTCCACCGAAAGGCCCGTCGATGCCCGAGATCGAATACCGCATCCCCCAGCAGCGCTGCCTCGTCACCGAACTGCCCGGCCCGCGTTCTGCCGCGCTGACCGAGCGTCGCCGCAACGCCGTCGGTGCGGGTGTCGCCTCGTCCGTGCCCGTCTACGCGGCCGATGTCGACGGCGGCATCGTCCTCGACGTCGACGGCAACGCCCTCATCGACCTCGGTTCCGGTATCGCCGTCACCTCCGTCGGTGCCTCGGATCGTGCTGTGGTGAAGGCGATCCAGGAGCAGGCCGCGCACTTCACGCACACCTGCTTCATGGTCACCCCCTACGAGGGGTACATCGCCGTCGCCGAGAAGCTCGCCGAGCTCACCCCGGGCGATCACGCCAAGCGCACGGTGCTGTTCAACAGCGGCGCGGAGGCCGTGGAGAACGCGGTGAAGATCGCCCGGGTCGCGACCGGTCGCCGTAGCGTGGTCGTCTTCGATCACGCCTACCACGGGCGCACCAACCTGACGATGGCGATGACGGCGAAGAACGCGCCGTACAAGGAGGGCTTCGGCCCGTTCGCCGCGGACGTCCACCGCGTCGCGGCGTCCTATCCCTTCCGCGAGGGCCTCGACCACGACGGCACCCCGATCAGCGGTGCGCAGGCCGCGCAGCGGGCCATCCTGCAGATCGACAAGCAGGTCGGCGCGCACAACGTCGCGGCGATCGTCATCGAACCGATCCAGGGCGAGGGCGGTTTCATCGTGCCCGCCGAAGGCTTCCTGCCGGCACTGGTGGACTGGGCGAAGGCCAACGGCATCGTCTTCGTCGCCGACGAGGTGCAGACCGGCCTGGCCCGCACCGGCTCGTGGTTCGCCAGCGACGCCGAGGGCATCGTCCCCGACCTCGTGACCATCGCCAAGGGTGTCGCGGGCGGGATGCCGCTCGCGGCGGTCACCGGTCGTGCCGACCTCATCGACGCGGTCCACGGCGGCGGACTCGGCGGGACCTACGGCGGCAATCCCGTCGCGTGTGCCGCCGCGCTCGCGACGCTCGACCGCATGGCCGAACTGGATCTGTGCGAGCGGGCCCGCCGGATCGAGCAGATCGCCACCGCGCGGTTGCGTGCCCTGGCCGAGGAGGTGGACGTGATCGGTGAGGTGCGTGGCCGCGGTGCGATGCTCGCGATCGAACTCGTGCGTCCCGGTACCCGCGATCCGAACCCGAAGGCCGCTTCCGAGATCGCCGCCCGCGCACTCGCCGAGGGCGTCATCCTGCTCACCTGCGGCACCTACGGCAATGTCATCCGGTTGCTGCCGCCGCTCGTGATCTCCGACGATCTGCTCGCCGACGGCCTCGACGTCCTCGCCGACGCCGTGCGCGCCACCGCCGGCGCGCTCGTGGGAGCAGCGCAGTGACCGCGCTGATGTGGCTGGGCGGCAACCTCACCGGATCCTCCACCGGCGCGACGTTCCCCGTCCAGGATCCCGCGACCGGTGCACTCCTCGCCGAGGTCGCCGACGCCTCCCCGGCCGACGGTCTGCGCGCGCTGGACCTGGCCGTCTCGGTCCGGAATTCGTGGGCGGCGACCCCGCCGCGGGAGCGCGGTGAGATCCTCCGCCAGGCATTCGATCTCGTGAAAGAACGTGCCGGCGAGTTCGCCCACACCATCACCTCGGAGATGGGCAAGCCCCTCGCCGAAGCACACGGCGAGGTGAACTACGGCGCCGAGTTCCTGCGCTGGAACGCCGAGGAGGCCGTGCGGATCGGTGGGCGCACCACGACGTCGCCCGCCGGTACCGGCCGCATCCTCGTCACCGCGGAGCCCGTCGGGCCGGTTCTCGCGATCACACCGTGGAACTTCCCGCTGGCCATGGCGACGCGCAAGATCGGCCCGGCACTGGCGGCGGGCTGCCCGATCATCGTCAAACCCGCGGCCGAAACCCCGCTGACGATGCTGCTGCTCGGGCAGGTCTTCGCCGACGCGGGTCTGCCTGCCGGTGTGCTGTCGATCCTGCCCACCTCCGATGCTGCCGCGCTGACCGAGCCGCTGCTCACCGACTCGAGACTGCGGAAGATCACGTTCACCGGCTCGACCGGGGTCGGCAAGCTGCTGGTCCGTCGGTCCGCCGAGAGACTCCTGCGCACGTCCATGGAGCTCGGCGGCAACGCCCCGTTCCTGGTGTTCGCCGACGCCGACGTCGACGCCGCCGTCGACGGTGCGATGGCCGCGAAGATGCGCAACGGCGGTGAGGCGTGCACTGCCGCCAACCGCTTCTACGTCGCCCGGGAGGTCGCGGAGGAGTTCACCGGGAAGCTGGTCGCGCGGATGTCGGCGCTGCGGGTCGGCCACGGCCTCGACGAGGGCACCGATCTCGGTCCGCTCATCACCTCGGTGCAGCGCTGCCGGGTGCACGAGCTGGTCGTCGACGCGGTGCAGCGCGGCGCGCGCCTGCTCACCGGTGGTGTGGTCCCCGACGGTCCGGGCACCTTCTATCCGCCCACCGTCCTGGACCGGGTCCCCGCCGACGCGCGGGTGCTGCGGGAGGAGATCTTCGGTCCCGTCGTCGCACTCACCACCTTCGACAGCGAGGACGAGGCCGTCGCCGCGGCGAACGACTCCGAGTACGGCCTGGCCGCCTACTTCTACACCCGCGATCTCGACCGGGCCGTGCGTGTCGCGTCGGCCCTCGAGGCCGGGATGGTGGGCGTGAACCGCGGGGTCGTCTCCGATGTCGCCGCACCCTTCGGCGGCATCAAGGAGTCGGGCTTCGGCCGGGAGGGCGGCACCGAAGGGATCGAGGAGTATCTCGAGAGGAAGTACGTCGCGCTGTAGCCGATTTCTGTGGGGTAGGGCCCGGTGAGCGGGCTCTACCCCACAGAAGTCGTGCGGTCGGCGTGCCAGCTGTCCTCCACCACGCGCGGTTTGCACGCCTGGTAGGCGCCGGTCATCAGCACCGCGACGGCGACGGTCATGAAGGCGAACGAGGCCGTCCAGCCCGAGGTGAGGTCGTGGAAGACGCCGAACAGCAGCGGGCCGAGGCAGGCGGCGGTGTAGCCCACGCCCTGGGTGAAGCCCGACAGTGCGGCCGACCCGGCGTGGGTGCGTGAGCGCAGGTTGATCAAGGTCAGCGCCATCGGAAAGGTGCTGGGTCCGAGCCCGAGCAGCACGATCCACAGGATCGGGGCACTCATCGGCGCGATCCACAGACCGGCGAAGGCGACGAGGAAACACGCGCCGCACGCCACGACCACCGGGAACGGGTTCTCCATCCGTGCACACAGGGAGGGAGCACCGAAGGCGGAGACCAGCCCGAGCAGGGCGAACAATCCCACCATCGCGCCGCCGAATGCCGCACTGGCCCCGGCGTCGGCGAGGATGTCGGGGATCCACGTGAACATCGAGTACGTGACGAGGGATGTCATCCCGAACATGCCGGCCATTCCCCAGCCCACCGGGGAGCGCCACACCTTGCCGGGCGCAGGCTGGTCGGCGGGCAACGCCTCCCCGGTGTCGGCACCGCGACGTCGCAGCAGGACCCAGATCCACGGGAGGGCCGCCGCGAATCCGACCAGCGCCCACACTCCCAGCGAGATGCGCCATCCGAAGGCGTCGGCGAGCGGTACCGCGACGAAAGCGGGCACGATGGTGCCCAGCTGAACGCCCACGATGTATACCGAACTGACCAGCGCCAGCCCGTCGGAGAAGTAGCGCTTGACCAGAGGGGGAATGACGACGTTGCCGATGCCCATTCCGCCCAGCGCGACACCCGACAGGATCAGCAGCGACCATGTGTCGGTCATCAGCGCGCGGGTCGCCATGCCCGCACCCGCCATGAGCATCGCGATCAGTGCGGTGCGTTCGAGTCCCCATCGACGGGCGAGCATCGGGGTGGCCAGGCCGAAGGCGGCGAACATGGCGGTCGGGATCATGCCGAACACGCCGACGACGGTGGACGAGAAGCCGATGTCCTCACTGATTCGCGCGGCGAGGGGACTGAACGAGGTGACCGCGAGCCTCAGGACGAGTGCCGACATCGCGATCGCACAGAACACCAGAAGACGACCACGAAGAAGACTCACGGCAAAAATCATAGGATGATGGGATGAATTTGGGAAAACCGGTTCGGCGCACCAACCTGATCGAGCAGGTCACCGAACAGTTGCGGAGCGAGATCTGCAGCGGACGCTGGAAGGTCGGCGACCGTATCCCCACCGAACCGCAACTGTGCGAGTTCACCGGCACCGGTCGCAACACCGTTCGCGAAGCGGTGCAGGCACTCGTGCACACCGGCATGCTCGAACGCCGCCAGGGATCGGGCACCTACGTCGTCGCGACCTCCGACGTCAGCGGCACACTCGGCAAGTACTTCGCCACCGCCCGCGAACGCGACCTGCTCGAACTGAGGCAGACGCTCGACGTCACCGCCGCCGTCCTGGCCGCACAGCGCCGCACCCCCGACGACGCAGCCCGGCTCGAGCGACTGCTCGCCGACCGCAATCGGGTATTCGGCGGTTCCGATACGGCCGCCGCGGTGGACGCCGACGTCGCGCTGCACCGGGGCATCGTCGAAGCCAGCCACAACGCCGTCTACCTCGAGTTCTACGACTCGCTGCTCCCCTCGATCCGCCGGACGATCGACAGGCACGTCCGAGCCACGGGTCTCGGCTTCGAACCCGAACACTCCGCGCTGGTGACGGCCGTGATCGACGGCGACGAAGACGCCGCCATGCGGGCAGCACAGGTGTTGTTCGCCGAACTCGCCGGCTGAGCCGGACGGCGTCGGCGGTCAGTGAGCCCCGGCCGGGTCCACGGCGTTCGCGAGCGCGTAGGCATTCGGAGAACTCAGCAGGAGCTCGTCGAACCCGGTGCCGACCCGGCGCACCCCGATACGCAGCACCGGATATCCGCGCTTCATCGCGACCAGGCGCCGGGCGCCGCGCGGATGCCGGAAGGTGCCCACCTTCAGGTATCCGGAGATCACCAATCCCGATCTGATGCCGAGAATCTCGGACGTCCAGCCCGGCAGGACCTCGACGCTCGAGATCTCCGGCAACGGCACCTTCATCGTGCTCCGGCGGACCATGATCGCTTCCCACCAGGAGAAGGAGAGGTGAAGGGCATCGTCTCGACATATCGATGTCGCCATAACGTCAGGTCTCCCGTCGGCGGTAAGCTGGATGCAGTACTGAGAACATTATCAGACTGATAATAATGAGGGAAGGGTGCCGATGGGGAAGATCTCACCGATCGCCGAGGTGGTGCTGCACCCCGTTCGACTGCGGATCGTGCAGCAACTCGGCGGACGCCGGCTGACCACCGCACAACTCCGGGCCGAACTCCCCGACGTCACCCAGGCCACCCTCTATCGGCACATCTCGGCCCTGATCGACGCCGAGATCGTCACCGTCGTCGACGAACGCCGCGTACGCGGCACCATCGAACGCACCCTCGCGCTCGGCGAGCGTATGGCCCATGTCGGGCACGACGAGCTCGCTGCCATGGACGACGCCGAACTGCGGAATGCCTTTCTCGCCTTCCTCGGATCACTCGGCAAGAGTTTCGACACCTTCGTCGAGAACGACGATCGACAGCTCCGACGCTATCTGGGTTTCGGAACCACTCCGCTCTACGTCACCACCGACGACCTCGCGGAGATCCAGGCGCGACTCGGCGAGATCCTTGCCCCGTACCGAACGGATACCGGCGGCGACCGGATGCGCGTCGACCTGACCACCGCGGTGATTCCCACTCCCCCGGCCGTCGCGCCCGAAGAGAAGTAGCCGACCGCCGAAGACAGAGCTGCACATTCCCGTACCGTGACGGTGGGAGGTAGACATGACGCTCGCCGGTTCGCTCCTTCGCCACGCAGGCTCCTTCAACTCCGCCGTCATGACGGCCGCCGGACTGCCCGTGATCGGCAGCCGCATCCGCAAGCACATCACCTCGATCACCTACACCGGCCGCAGGTCCGGCAGGACGATCACGCTTCCGGTCGGCTACCGCCTCTCGGGCGACACCGTGACGATCGGCGTCGCGATGCCCGACGAGAAGTCGTGGTGGCGCAACTTTCTCGGCGACGGTGCACCCATGTCCATCCGGCTCGACGACGAGGAGCGCACCGGCCACGCCGTCGCGACGCGCGACGATCGGGGGCGCGTCACCGTGGTGCTGCGGCTCGGCCCCGCCTGATCCGGTCATCCACGACGAGCGGGGCACTCGCCGGAACTCCATGTCACCTATTCCGCCGAACAACGCGCTGAGGGGAATTCGACAGCGGTAGCCTGAGTGGTATTCGACATCTTGCGATGCCGGTGGACACCATCTGAACATCTCGCTGGGAATCCTCTCGGAGGCCGATGTGCGTGGATTCGGTATCGATCTCGGAACTGCCAACACCGTCGTCGGCACCCCCGAAGACGGCATAGTCCTGAACGAGCCGTCGCTGTTGATGGTTCGGGCGAGGGAGCCACACAGAGCGCTCACGATCGGCCACGAGGCGAGCGACCTCGTCGACCGCATTCCCGCCGGGATCACGGCGATTCGCCCGATACGCGACGGCGTGATCGTGGACCTCGGATCGGCTCGCACGTTCGTCACCGCTGTTCTCGAACGGTCCGCCCCACGTCGCCGGTTCGGTCCCCGGCCCACGGGCGTCATCGCGGTTCCCGCCGGGGTCACCCCGCTCGAGCGCCGCGCGATGCTCGAGGTCGGACACGAGGCGGGCCTGCGGAAGGTGGGGCTGATACCGGAACCGGTCGCCGGCGCTCTCGGCTGCGGCCTCAACCCGCTCGAGCCGTCCACCCATCTCATCGTCGACATCGGCGGCGGGACTTCGGAAGTCACCGCCATCTGTTACGGCGGCGTGCTGTCCCACCGCAGTTGCCGAATCGCAGGAAACGACCTGAATCGGGCGATACTGCGCTACCTTCGCGCCGAACACGAACTCGTCGTCGGCGAACTCACCGCGGAACGCGCCAAAGTGGGGGCACCCGACACCGCCGACGAACAACCGCTCGTGGTCGAAGGCCGCGACGCCGCGACCGGCCGGGTCCGGCTCGTCACCCTCGACACCGAGAAGATCCTCGACGCGGTGCGACCGACCATGACGAGCATCGTGCAGACGCTGTCCGCATGCCTGGACGACCTTCCGGCGCGGGCGATCGGCGACGTGATGGCCGAAGGCATGCTGGCGATCGGCGGCGGATCGATGCTGCGTGGCCTGCCGCAACTGCTCGAAGATGCGTTCGGGCTCCCGGTGAAGACGGCCGAACGGCCCCTCACCTGCGTTGCGGAAGGCGCGACCGCCTGCATGGATCACCCCGAGGTGGTCGCCGCCTACAGCGCGTGATCGGTCACGCACGTCGGTCGCTCAGCGGGCCGGGGCCGGACCGCGGACCTGCGCGAGATACCGCTCGATCAGAGACTTGACCACCGGACCCGCTGTCGCCGAACCGAATCCGCCGCCCCGCACCAGTGCCGTCACCACGATTTCGGGTGACTCGAAAGGCACCACCGCGGAGAACCAGGCGTTGAGGCCCTTCCCGGGGGCCGAGGGATCCTCCGCCGTCCCGGTCTTCGCTCCCGCCGTCACCGGCAGGCTCGCGAGCTGGGCAGCGGTGCCCGCTGCGGCCGACGCCCGCATGCCCGCCCGCACGGGACCGAGTTCGTCCGCGAAGGACAGCCGGTGCGGCTCCGTGCCGGGAACGGGCACACCCTCCCCCGGCCCGTACGCCGCCGCGAGCTGCGGTGTCACCACCGCACCGGACGCGATGCCCGACGTCCACCGCGCCACCTGCACCGGGGTCGAGCTGACGGTGCCCTGACCGATTCCCATCAGCAGCGTCGACCCCGGATACCAGGTTCCGCCGATACTGCCGACGTTCTCCGGGGTGCCGAGGAAGCCCGCGGACTCGTTCGGCAGATCGATGCCCGACCGCGACCCCGCCCCCAGCTCCTGCGCGGTCGCCGCGATGCGCTCGGGGCCGAGCAGATCGGCGAGCTGATAGAAGTAGACGTTGTCGGACCACTGGAGTGCCCCGAGCAGGTCGTTGCCTCCCATCGGCTGCCAGTTCGCGAAGGTGTTGCCTCCGTAGGTGTAGGAGGCACCGCCGGCGAGCACCGTGTCCGGTGACAGCACGTGGTGGGCCGCATTCGCCGAGGCGGCCACGATCTTGAACGTCGAGCCCGGGGGCACCGCCGTCTGCACGGCATGATTGAGCATCCGGCCCGGCCCCGAGCCCTCGGTCTGCGCCGCGAGCGCGACCGGGTCGACGGGTGGTTCGAAGACGTTGTTGTCGTAACCGGGAACACTCGCCAGCGCCAGCACACCCCCGTTGCGCGCATCCATCACGACCGCGGCACCGAGATCGCCTCCACTGGTGCGCATCGCCTGTGCGAGAGCATCGGTCGCGGCCTCCTGCAGGCCGAGATCGAGATGCAATCGCAGGTCGTGGCCCCGCACCGGGTCCACCCTCTCCCCCGTGCCGACCGGGCGCCCGGACGGATCGACGTACATGCACTGCCGGCCGTCGGTGCCGCGGAGCAAGGCGTCGTACTGGCTCTCCAATCCCGCCTTGCCCACCCGCGACCCGAGCGCGAGATTCGGCCAGCGCTGCATGTCCTGTTCATCCGCAGTCCCGACATAGCCGAGGACGGACGCCAGCGCCTCCCCCTGCGGATACTGCCTGCGTCCGGTCGGATAGACGAGCACCCAGGGCAGTCGCGCATCCACGACCTGCCGAGCCTGCTCGGACCCGACGCGTCCGAGCACGAGCTGCATCTCCCCCTCCGCGTTCCGGAGCTCGTCCGCGAGTTCGCCCGGGGGGATGGCGAGCAGCGCGGCGAGCTCGTCGCGCACCGCCGGATCCCCCTCGGCGAACATCCGCGGAACCACCGCGACGGAATATTCGGGGACGTTGACAGCGACGGGAACCCCGGTGCGGTCGAGGATGTCACCTCGTTCGGCGGGCAGCCGGAGGCAGCGCAGCATCTGCGTGTCGCTCGTCGCGCGCAGATCCCTGCCGTGAGCGGTCTGCAGCTGCCAGGCGAAGACCGACATCGCGACCAGCGACGCCGTGAGAGCCACCGCGCTCGTCGACACTCCTCGCGGGAGCCGGCGCTTCCGGGATTCGGTGGCCCACAGCGAGCGCGTCACCCCGTCACGGCGCACCGCGAGCACCAGCCCGATGGAGACGAATCCGACGATCGAGGCGGTGCCGCCGTAACTGAACAGCGGAATCGGCATGCCGGTGTGCGGCATCAGCGACAGGCTCTGGGCGACCGAGACGGCGGTGTGAATCCCGAACAGCCCGGCGATGCCCGCCGCGACGAGCGCCGCCTCCCGTGTCCGTGCCTTCCGGGCGGCGAGCACAGCGCACCACACGATGACGACGACGGCCAGCACCACGGCTATCCCGGCGGCCAGACCCCACCCGTAGACCAGGCTCGCGAACGCCAGGTCGTGCTCGGATTCGGGCAGGTAGGTGGCTCTGAGACCGTAGTCCGGTTCACGCCCGAGACCCCACCATCCGGCACTGCCGATGGCGATGTCCGCCTGCCAGGCCGCCCAGCCGGAACCCTGCGGGTCGGAGTCGTTCGAGAGGAAGACATTGATCCGTTCGAGCTGGTACGGGCGCAGGAACAGCACGCCCAGAGGGAGCGAGGCCACACCGATCGCGAACAGCGGAAGCAGCGACCGCATCGGCACCCTGGCCAGGATCAGCATGAGCACCACGGTGACGACGAGCACCACCGCCGTCGACAGGTCCGGTTGCAGCGCAACCAGCGCGATCGGCACGGCCGCCACGCCCAGGACCGCGAAGAACCGGCCGACCGTGTAGTCGCCGGCCAGGAGCGAGGCAGGCACGAGAACCAGGGCGAGCTTGGCGATCTCGGAGGGTTGCAGGGTGAACACACCGAGGTCGAGCCAGCGCTGGGCGCCCTTCGTCGCGATCCCGAGCAGAGGCACCGCCGCGAGCAGGACGACCGAGATTGCGAACAGCACCCAGCCGAACCGGCTCAGAGCAGCGATCCGCATACGCGAGGTCACCCACATCGCGCCGAGACCCACGGCCGCGAGCATCGCGTGACGCACCGCAAGCGAGGTCATGCCCGCCGCGACCATGTTGAGCACGCCCAGAGCGACCAGGACGACGGCCGCGGTGACGAGCCAGGGATCCGAGCGGCGCCTATCCGCCGTCACGAGAACCCCCGGGCGGGCAGGTGGCGTTCTCGGCGGGCACGTACAGCGGCTCCGATGCGGCCGCTGCAGGTGCCGTGCTGACCGCGGCGACGGCGAGTGCGGAGCCCGGCGGCAGGTCGACGCGGCCGACACCGTATGTCTCCTGCGCACCCGGCGGTACCGGCACCGTGATGTCGGCGCCTGGGCGGGCCACACCCGTGCAGCGGTCGTAGACGGTCACATTCCAGGTCACCGCACCGACATTCGCCGCGGGATCGACAGCGACGTCCACCCGCAGGTCGCACGGTCGGCCCGGCTCGCACGCGCCGTTGGCGAAGGTCGCGGTCATCTGCCTGATCGGTCCCGCTTCACCGGGAAGATCGATGGGGAGGGGGCCCGGCTCGGTGGCCCCCGGCTCGACCGGAGGGGATGCGGCGTCGGGCGCCGGGGGCGGTGGCGACACCGGGCTGATCCGATCATCCATCGACGACTCCCCAGGGTCGAGAAGCGTATTCCATCCCTGCCTCAGCTCCGACCATGCCTTCGGAGCCATCCACACCATCCCTGCGAGCACCAGGAGCGCGAGCAGAGCGAGCAGACCTCGGCGCCACGAGGGTCGTCTTCTCTTGCGATGCCAGATCTTCGTTGTGGGTGGATGCCAGCCGATCGAGGCGAGAGAGGATCCGGTAGCCGGGGGCGGTGGATCCGGCGCGTCCGGCCGCTCCGGCTCTCGATCGTCCGGGCGAGCGCGTCCCAGCGTCGCCGAGACGAGCGCGGCGATCCTACGCCGGGTGGAGTCCACCTCGCCCGGAGCGAATTCTGTTGCGACAGTGTTGTGTACGAGTTGCGCGAGGACGACCGGATCCGACGCCTCCGCGATCGCTTCGTCCACCCGCGCGGCAAGTGCCGCACTGCGGCAGTTCGCCGTGAGCTCTCGAAGCAGGACCGCGACCGCATCACGCACCTCGTCCCAGGATCCCAGGTTGCCGCCGCGCTCGATCGTGAGGTGCCCGCTTTCGGACACCCTCACGGCGCTTCCGCGAAGACTCGCCGGAGCACACCCCAGCTCGTGTGCCGACTCGACCTGATCGACCACATCGGTGACGAGCACGGCCGCCTGCGCGGGGGTCAGCTTCGCGATCGCGAGCAGCCTCTCGAGGGGAATACCGGCGCCACCTGCATCGTCCTCGATCCGTGCGGCCGATCCGGGCCGGGCACGGGAAGGCTCGTCATCCTTCGCATGGAGTCCCACGAGTGCTTCACTCATCGCGCATCCTGAAAACTACAGTCCCCCCGCAGCTTTCAACCAGACCGGAGCGGGCGGACGGTGGACCCTGCAAGCGCCTTCCCCACTTGCCTGCTACTCGTTACCGGAATCCATTCTGTGTCATTCACCCCTCTGTTGCGGTGACTTTCGATCGAAACCCCGCGACCCGTCCGGGGATTCTCCGAACGGCTCACCTCGTCCGTTACCTTGCCTTGATGAAGATGCTCCGAGCCACGTCGATCATCTCGGTGCTGTGCACCCTGTCGATCCTGATCTACGTCGTGCCGCCGCTGCTCTCGCCCGGGGTTGTCGAGGTAGGCGGCCGTGGTCTCGAACTGCTGGTGGTGCTGCCGACATTGGTCGGATTGCCCTGTTCTCTCGCTGGTGCCGTCGTCGGCACGGCCTGTATTCTCCAGCGGCGCACTCGCGGGCCGGCGACAGTCCTCATGGCCCTCGGACAGGTGGCCACCGTGGCGCTGGCCGCGGCCATCCTGGTGTGGGCTTTCGGGTTCGCGTCGACCGGGTGGGAACTCGTCGCGCTGCCGGCAGCGTTGATGGTGGGCCAGCTGATGGTGGCGGCGGGGCTGGTCGTGACGTTCACGCAACGATCTGCGTCTTCGCGGCGCACCATCGGGAATCCTCCCGCGTACCCGGCTGCGCCACCGACACCGGAATGCAGGTAATTCCCCGATGAACTGGGCGCGGCCAGCCGGTGCGGAACCGGTCGGAATCGTGTCGCATGCGGGTGGTGTAGCGGCCTCCCCACCTGCACAGGCAGAACGAGAACAGACGGGTGCAATACGGTGACCGGACGACGGAGTGCCCTGATCGTCGCTTGTGCCGACTATCACGACCCGGACTAGCGACTGCTCAGGGGTGCGATCGCATGGGGGATCGCTGGGGACTCGCCGTGGCAACGATCGAGGGCAGGAGTTCGAGCCGGAGATCTGCGGACTCGGCGTCGCTCCCGACGCGATCGGCGACCGGAACTCGGCAACGATCAAGGTCGATCTCACGAAGGCGAACGACAGTCCGAGGTGCTCGGGCAACGACTGCTCCGGCATCAACAACAATTGGGGCAATATCGACGGGATGTTCCCGGCGGCTGGCAAGGTGACCGCGTTCGCGCGTGGGCCCGGGTGGACCCAGAACCTCGACACTGTCATCTACGGCAACGGCGATCGACGGCACACGTCGCGATGGAAGGGTTCATAGCCCAAAGGGGTCGGGGGCCGTGCCGCCGGGCCAACTACGCCCGTACAACTCTTGCGCGCTGAACCGAGACTCGCCCCGCGTGTAGCGCGAACGGACCCCGGTCCGGCGTACGAGGTCGCGATGGCTCGACTCGAATGCCGGCACTATGGTCAAGAACGCGATACTGCTGCGGCCATGGGCACTTCACAGTGCACGCATGGACCCTTGCCACCGGGCAGCACCGTAACTTCCAACGCCGACCTCAAATGCCGGTACGTGTTCGCCCAGCCATCTGCCTCGTGGTTCTGCGCAGCTGCTTCCTCTTCATCGCCATCGGCCGTGGCCTCATCCGCACCGGAACGCCAATCGATTTCTTGTTCCTGCACGATTCTCAAGTAGGCGAGAATTGCATCCCTATCATGCCCACAAACGTGGGCGACATGATGCGGGTCGAGGGTACCGGTCCCGTCGTCATCGAGATGGATCAAGGCTTGCAATGCTGGAGGAAGCAGGTCGTCTTCGGAGCTTGTCGGCTCGGTTGCCGCCTTCTCGACCTCGGAGAAGATCGCGCGATACCGCGTTCTTCCCTCTGTGCTCATCGAGTACTCACCGGCGAGCCGGTTGAAGAAAGTGTGCAGGTTATCGATTGCGTCGTCGAGATGCCGAGGAACGAACGGGTAGGCCGGTATGTCTATCATGGCCGACAAGGAGTTCTCATGTTCGAGCAATCTGAGATACGCGGTCTTGACGACGAGCTCCACGTGCCGCTTCGGGAATTCTTTGAGCCCGAACGGTTTGGGGACTGCCGGGACTATCAGGATCACTCTCGGGTAGGTAGGGCTCACCCTTGCGTGCACTGTGCGACTGCTCACTGAAAATTCCCACGAGTTCGCCTTGTCGACTTTCGGTGCACGACCGAGTATCCGGCACAGGTGCCGATAGACGATGCGGCCGAGATCATCCTGGCCTCGAGCAAAGACCGCGGTGTTCACTTCGTCCTCGGTTATCGACGACAACCGGCCTCCGACGATCGGAAGAGTGGACTGAACGAACTGAGATGCTCGTACGCGCCCGTTCAGACGGAACGTCATTTTCAGTGTGATGCCGTCGGCGTGAGGGACCTTGAACACATGCTGGAAGATGTCGACCACATCGGCAAGTAGGCCGGTACCGAGCGCTGTGGAGCGTGAGGCCCGGTACTCCACTACAGTTTTGCCCTTGGTTTCAGCGCCGCGCTCAGAGGGTGCGTGCCGCTCCGACCACTCGCGTCGTTTCATCAAACGCTCGACCTGGTCGGGTGTCACAGATTCCGGAGCGATCGAGAGCCTGGCCGTGCCGCCGGAGGAACTTATCTCGATCTGGAGACAGACTTCACGATCTTCCATGACCCCCGTACACATGATCGAGGACGGCTCCTTGAAGAGTTCGGTCTCCCTCGCGAGCCAGTTCTTGAACGCCAACCAGCCTTCCGTCCGCCGCTCTTCCCACGGCCTGACTCCGAGAAGACGTCCGTCCGGCACGAGGACATCGTCAGTTCGCATACCGCTCATGAGGGGGAAGTATGCCTGTTCACCCAGAACGGACGAGAGCGACATACTGGATAGTTGTTACATTTCGCATTGCCGAGCCGATGTCTCCAAAGCAGCCCGGGCACACGGCCAGGTCGGCGTGTACCGGCAGCCTGCAGAAGGGACGGAACACCGACGAACCATGAAGTCGCAGCTTTATTCGGCAACGGTCGCCGACGGGCCTTTCACCGCGAGTGCAGAGGCAGGCCGTAGGACGACGATCACCATCACGTACAACAGCTCTTCGCACAGCGCGTCCTCGAGCGGTGCAACCAGATCCATCAGGCAGGACATTTGATGCAACCGATAGATTCATGGGCTCCGACGAACGGCTTCGGCCCACGCGTCACCTACACTCCCGAAGCATTGTCGGTCTCGCGCGCACCGCGCGGTCCTCGTGGTGCGCGGGGCATCTACCTCGTCGAGTTCTCCAACGGCGCCTGCTATATCGGGATATCCGGTAGCAATTGCGCTCATCGCCTGGCCGCACACGGCAAGACCTACGACGACATCTCAGCGTTTCGGCTGCAGCGATTCTCCGGTTCGTATTCGGCGTTGCGCGCGCGAGAACGTGAACTCATTCACGATGCCGAAAAGCACGGGCTTGTCGTGCGTAACCGGGAGCACGCACTTCGTTTCGAGGGCACATCGGTCTTCGATGACGTCGTGGATCCCGACGAACAAGAGCTGTGGCTCGAAGAGCCGAGCGTGAGAAATGCGCTCGACGATGCGTGCACGCCACCGGCGCTGCCGGCGAGTCATATCGAGGGCTATGCGCATCGCTGGAAGCGATTCACGGATCGCCCCGATGCCGACGAACTCGTGCGGCTCGTGAACCTCTATCTATCGGATACGGTATGCCACCCGCACCGCACCGAGGCCCAGTTCTGGTCCGTCAGCTGCCTCCCGACCTCGAACCCGAATCGGCTGGCCTGCGTGACATTGAACTGGATGGAAACGTTCGTTCTCTTCGTTGCTCCCTCGGGACAAGTACGCGCATCTTTGTTCGTCGACGGCGAGGAGCTTCCACAGGGCCGGATCCGGCAGGCACTCTATCTCCGGCGACGAGGCATCCACCGAAGCAGCATCACGCACGCGCCGGGCGGGCCGACCCAGAAACACCTCATTGCACGCGGCCCCGAAGCTATCGCAGCAATGATCACGGATCCTGTGATTGCACGCGCAGCTGCGAGCCTGAACCTCGCGCTGATGCGTAAGGGGCGGAGCTCGCAGACCCGGTCACATTGCGCACAACTCGCGCAGGCCGCGCTTCACTCGGCAATTCCCGATCCGGCGTAGGGACCTGTCCTGGAACCCCTCGCTTGTTTCTGCGGGTTCCAGGACATCCATGGCCGCCAAGCCAACGGTTCCAATAGACCCTCAACTTCGCCGAGTGCACGAAATGCTCTGACTCAAAACAATATTGAGAGACCTCTTGCGCCCGCTGCAGAACTGGTGCCAAGATTCCAAGATCGTCACCGCCCCGCGTGGCGTCACAATTGAAGAAGGCCCGCCAGGAGCGGCAACTCCCGACGGGCCGGATGTCCGACTAAATGGGAGTCGAACGTGGGCCAGAATACCCTGGCTGGCGGCGTGCGTCGTGGACCGCGCCTCGCCAGCAACTTCACCATCCTCAGCAATGCCGTCATCAACGATGAGCGCTTGTCCTTCCGCGCCCGGGGCGTGCTCATCTGGTTGCTGTCGAAGCCGGACGACTGGCGTACCCGATCCGACTCGATAGCCGACCAGTCGCCGAAGGAAGGGCGCGACGCCATCCGCTCCTCCCTCCGCGAGCTGGCAGAGCTCGGCTACTTGATCCGGGAGAAGATCCAGAACGAGCGCGGACAGTGGATCACTATCCAGACGATCTACGAGGAGCCGCGTACCGACCCGGGGCCTGAAAAACCGACGCGCGGTCGCGCGGACAACGGTATGCCAGGCGCTCTTATCAGTACCGATGAACCAAGAATGAAAACCAACCGCACCCGGCCGGCGTCCAATGCTCCGCTCACTCCGGCTGTGGCAAGCCTGGCAGCAGCCTGCAAGCAGGTGGGATTGATGGCGACATTCGCGTACCTCAAGCCCGAGGCGGCCGTCGCAATCGAGAAACTGATCGACATCCATGGCACCGCGAAGCTGGTCGCAGCAGCCAGGGCCGTCCATCGTCCGGAGAACCCCATGAAGTACGCACAAGCGTGGGTGCGTATGTGGCAAGAACTGACCGTCCCGCGCAGCGTCCCGGAGAAGTGCGACGATTGCGACGAGTACGGATGGCTACCGGACGACGAGTACGGGCGTGCGGTGAAGTGTCGATGCCGCCTCGCTCGCGTCGCGTAAGCAGGCTTACACCCGCCGAATGACCTCCGAGTAGCGAAATTTCCGTCTTTTCGGACATGGCGTAACGGATTTCGCACTGCCACCGAAACAAGCAAGTGCACCGGCTCGGCGTCCATTGCCGGCCCCTATGAATTGGTATACACATGCTCTACTCCACCTCCGCGCATGCCATTCTTGCCGCGGTCATCCATCCCTGCTTCCGCGTCGAGCAGGTGTAACCATGTCGACAAATCCCTCCCGAACGTCACAACGTGATCGGGGAGCACGCTCTCGCCTGGGAAAGCTCATTGCTGTAATCGCGATCGTGCTCGGCGCAACGCTTGCATTGGCCATCTTCACAGGAGCGTGGGGCATGGCAGTCTTCGGACTCCTTGCGACCGCTGCAGGCGTCATGTACCTGCGCGAGGACCGCACCCGGCCTGCGCGCTACAAATGGGCGGCGTGGGCCCTCATCCCCGGCTTCATACTCGCTGGCGCTACTGCCCCAGAGCCCGAACCTGATCCGGAAACGCCCGCTGCCGAGCAGACTTCCGCTACTGCAGCACCGGTCTCCTCGTCCACATCGAGTACGCCGCCGCCACCGGAGCCACTACCGGCACCGGCCAGTTTCGAACCGGTCGACAGCGATGGCGCCACGCTGGCGCTGAAGACCCTTGCAACGATCAGCGTCCGCGATGAAGCACCTGCCGCGCAGTTCGACCTTTCTCGTTTCGGTGAAGAATGGTCCGACGACGTCACAGTCGATGGTGGCCACAATGGGTGCGACACGCGTAACGACATCCTCCGCCGCGACCTGACGGCCGTATCACTCGATCCAGAGTCTTCGTGCACAGTCCGTACCGGAACGCTCGAAGACGCCTACACAGGTGATTCGGTCGCCTTCGACGATGTCGTCATCGACCACGTCGTCTCGTTGAGCGATGCATGGCAGAAGGGTGCGTACGAACTCGGTGCCGAGGCCCTCCAGGACCTGGCCAACGATCCTCGCAACCTTCAGGCGGTCGCACAGAGCGTCAGCACAGAGAAGAACGACAGAGACGCTTCTGCATGGTTGCCGCCCAACGAGGGCTACCGCTGCACGTATGTAGCACGGCAGGTCGAGGTGAAGGCCGCGTATCAGCTGTGGACGACGATCACGGAACGCCAAGCGCTCGAACGTGAATTGCGTTCGTGCGGTGGCATTGCCCCGATCACAATCCCCACGACTACCGATCCCGCGCCGACCACAGAGCAGTACACGCCTCCGCCGGCGGCTGCGATTGTCGCTCCTCCCCCACCGGTCGAGATCGAACCGGCACCAGCTCCCGCTCCCGCTCCCGCTCCCGCTCCCGCTCCCGACAGTGGTTACAGCGGCGGTTGCGGAGCGAACAGCTACGTCAATGTGAACGGCAACTGCATCCCAGGCCCTGTCCAGGCGCCCACAGCTCCGGCTGGAGCATCCGCCCGCTGTGTTGATGGCACGTATTCGTTCAGTCAGAATCGACGCGGCACGTGTTCGGGCCATGGCGGCGTGGACGAATGGCTGTAGGCGAGCAGGCCGGCCGGCCCGGAATACACCAGTATCCCCTCAATTGCGGAGTTGCTTGACGAGGTCGTAAGCGCGGGCAGGACTGGACAGCTCCGCAATTCGCCGCTCGAGTACTTCGGTAGCTTCCTGGCACCATTCGGCCTCTCGGAGTCTGTACCTGACAGATTCCGAGAGGCCGGCGCGGAAGTCTTCCCGCACGGCCAGCGAGCTCAGGACCTGATGCCCGGCTTCGGCCTGATCAACTCCCTCGGGAACTTCCAGCGTCCACCAGCTGCTTCCCCTCAACGCCACCCAAGGGTCCGCGGGGTTCGGTGCAGACTGAGCTAGCGCAAAGGGCGCCAATAATGCCGCCAGTTCCTTCCGAACCTCAGAGAACGGCATGAGCCCGACTAACGTGTCTGCATGGATGACGGCCCAGAGCAGCACGACAAACTTGTACGCAGCACTTCGGCCACCCATCTTGAACACCTGAGTGGTCTCGAGGTCCCACAAGAGGCCGCCGCGAGCGTGCTTACCGCCGTGATCGACGACAAACCCGAGTGCGGTGAGGCAATCGGAAACCGTTGCGAGCCCGCCGGAGAATTCAGAGCTGTCGCAGAAATGCCCCGTCGCGTACCCGTGTGCGACACCGGCGATCGCTTTCGAATCGTAGAAGCGGCCGCGATAGACCAGCCTGAAGTTTCGCGCTTCGGCATAGCCCCGTGTACGCAGGAACTCTTCTTGTCCGAGTGTGTCGAACTCTTCGATCGCGGACAGGACCGTCGGTCGGGTAATTGCCGAGAGATCCACCTTCACAGCCACACCGATGATCTTAGTGTCTGCATGCAATATGTTGAGCGAGTGCCGCCGCTTGATCTTGAGCTTCGGCTCATGGCTCGACGATGACTTGTATCGAGCCGTCGCTTCAAATATCCAAGAGTCCATGCAACCCGAGAGATCAATTGCTACGGGTACCACTACCAAGAGTTGTGGGCAACTCGACTGATCAATCTCGACGATTTGAGCCGAACGACCCGCAGCCGGTTTCGTATATTCGTTGGGCATGAGACCTTCGGATGTCAATCGTGGGAAGATGGCATATCGATCACCGCATAGCTCATGTCGCAAGGCTGGCCTACGAGGTCCAGGGCAATTTCACAGGCTCATACACTACTGTGAATCACCGTTGCGCACCCGCACCTCAATTTGCCGAGAATTCAGCATCGACGAGTTTCAGCAATCGAATGGCTGGACCCGCCTTTGCCTTGCGTCACCCATATTCACTTGACATCCACCCCGTACAGTGTTGCCAAAGCATCCAAGCCACTATCGTAGCCCTGGCCAAAGGCACGCAGGCGCCATCTGTTCGCCCGCCGATATACCTCGCACAGCACCATCGTTCGTTCCGTTGTACCTGCATCGAGAACGAACTCGGCCTCCGGCTGCTCGGATGCCTCCACCTTTACTGCTACCGGACCCAGCTGACCGAAGGTCGCTGTTCCCTCAATGGCTGCGGCAATTGCAATCCTGACACAGTTGTCCGGCAACGCCTTAAGATCTATATGGATACTTTGCTCGCAGTTTCCGTCGACGGTGAGAGCCATTGCCCCGTCGTCCCTACTCGGGAAGTTGTAGAAGACGAAGTCCTCGTCACAATTCACCGAATTTTCCTCGGACAGCATGAATCCGACGATATCGACGATAATTCCGTCACGCGTCGAATCCGCACGCCAGGACGCATGAATGCTCACTTGTGTATCGTCCATGTGGAGATCGACAACCTCTCCTCTGGCAAGCGACCGAACACCCGGCCTGCGCTGCACAATGTCTGAGTGCATGGCTTCGTTCTCGTTGGCCTCCTTCAAAATCTCGGGTGTCAGGACAGGTAGCTCCCGGCCTCCGATCGTGACCGTCTTGCGATCCCTTCCATCGCCGCCGAGCACAAGTAGATCTGTTACCGCAGCGGAGAGGTTGATCGCGGGAGTACCCCCCAGCCGCGCAATTTTCGAACGCATTGCTGCCGCGTCTTCATGGGTGCCACCGATCACCAAAATGTGGCGATTCTGCCATGGATTGTCCACGAAGCTCGGTACTGTCGGCTGCTCTGCAAGAGACGTGGGGACTGGATCCGCTGAGGCGACGGCGTCGATGGAATCGGTGCTTGCCGTCTCTACGGGCCGCTCAGGATGCGCACGCTCTGGGCTCGCCTCGTCGACAGCGGGCAGCGCAGTCCATCCATCTTGCTCCGGTTTCGTTCGCGGAATTCCCGGGAGAACACTTTCCAATAAGCGCTCTAGTGTCTTTTCTGGTATGACACTGATCCCATCGTCCAGCAATCTGGATACTTCTGTAGAGCCGGACGTTCTGTCATTGCAGATGACCAGACCTACATGACTTCCGGCTGTGCTCATTACATCGAGCCCGGCCAATGCTAGCTTTCGTTCGAGCGCATCGCGTGGGGTCTTCGTAGTGCCGATGATGGCAACTTTCGTTCCCTGCACCAAGCCGACGCCAGGGTCGAATCTTCCAGGATTGACCCACGGACACGGCACTCGGCGGGACAGTCTCGGTGCGCCCGCCTTATTCGCCACGCACTCGACGACCGGCAGTGGGAGCTCAAGGGAGTCGGCTAGCCCTAAGGTCGAGAGAAACACTCGTGCTACAAGATCAGCTTCGTCGCGCGCTTTGTCCCCCATCGGGCGCCGTTCGATTCCCCAGTGTTCGGCTAGGGACGTCAGCTGGAGGTTCGGCACGTCCAATTCAAGGCGCCGCGACAGCGTACGCACACATAGGCGCGAAACGATGGGGTTGGCAATGTCGGCTCGGCGAAACTCTCCATCCAGAAAACCGTAATGGGTACTTGCGTCATACGCGACGAGCGTCCGCCCGTGGAGCAGATCGACCACGCGGTCCGTCACATCCTCGAAGTGCGGAGCTCCCGCGAGCCGATCGCGTAAACGATGGTGCAACGAACCGAGGCCAAAGTCAGGACCCGGATCGATAGCTGTGGCGTACTCGTCTTCGACCATGCCGTCGCCGCCGAGCACAAGGATGCAAAGACCAATCACTCGGTCCGAAGTAAGACGCGTGCCCGATGTCTCCACATGCGCTACTGCCCATCGACGCCCCTCGGGCAACCCTGCATCCCCCGGGACGTGGGCTTCGATGTGGCGCATGCGGCTACCTTCCTCCCCGACCGTCAGAACCCGGAGGATCGCAATCTCCGAGGATAACGTCCACCATCGAGTCCCACTGCCATCCGGACCTTGGGACCGCAGTATCGTACCGGCTCAAATCCGGATCCTCGGCGCTCTCACCCCTCGAATTTGACAGGTGCGCCCACGAAGTTGCTCGCTGCTTCTCTCTCACGGCTCGTCGCTCACATTGCGCCATCGCTCGAGCGCATTAGCGCCTGCTCGACCAAGTCCATTGCCTGCTCAAGGGTTTCATGTTCCCATACCCGAACTACAGTCCACCCTGCAGCAGCGAGGAGCTCATCCGCCCGCCTGTCACGCTCGACGTTTCTCAATAATTTTGGAGACCAGTACCATTCGTTCACCGTCGGCTGCCGTCCATGAATTGGGCATACATGCCAAAAGCAGCCGTCGACAAAGACCGCAATCTTGCGGGCGGTGAATACGATGTCCGGCCGGACTCGAGATGCTCCCAAGTCGAGCCGGTAATCCTTCCGGAATCGGTAGCCCTTCCGATGCAAGGCACTCCGCAACTGCACTTCCGGTTTCGTATTGGACCTGCGGATAGCCCGCATATTCCGCGACCTGCCGGCGTTGCTCGCGCGCGGGTATGTTTCACGCCCCTCAGCCTTGCCGGCGGGCGTGTTCGCTCCATTTCGGCTCATCTTCGACGAGCTTACACCGCTTAACTGATCTTGGAGCGATTCAGGGCGAAAAGCTCGTGTCGCACGTGCGATTCTTGGCCGACGAATCCGAGAAATTCACCTAATCTGAATGCAAGCGTACCGCTCGATCGTTCAGTCGTTGCGATCTCGAAGTCCCTCGATAGATTCGCGATTCGGCGTTCCACTTCCGGAGCGGCAATAAAAATTTCATTCTTCGACAGCCGCGCGCAAATCTGATCGACGGTCAACGGCTGCACACAACTGCGCAAAAGCGTATAGATCGGATCGTGGACAACATCTACGTCTTCGATCAGTTTGCGACGTGCTCCAGTCTTGAGAAGGGCGTCCCTTATCGATACACCGAGCGCTTTGGCCACCGGCGGAGGAAAGGCATTCCCGATTTGACGATAGACCGAAGTCTTCTTACCCAGAAATTCCCACCCAGTGAACTCTCCGTACCATCCCTGGATTCGGGCTACCATTTCATTCGTCAGTTTCGGGCCCGGCTTCCCTTCCGGAACCACCCATCCCTTGCTGGGCGCCGCGTCAGCCACACCCATTGCATCTACGCCCAGTTCCGCCCAGGCGCGCTTCGCGCGAGTCGGCCCGAGATCTGCACCACCGTGTTTCTTCGACCCACCTACGATCGTCGGAGCAATCGTGTTGGCCTTACGTACCCATGCGTCTACGTAATGATCATCCCAACCGTTCGCTCCCATGAGGTCGCGCAGCACCTCGCCGACCGTGGGCGCAGATCCTTTGATTGGCTCCGGCCAGGAAAAATACTCTGCGTACTCCGGCTGAAGAGCTATCAGCACGAATCGCGGTCGAAGTTGCGCTACGCCGAAATCGGACGCGTGCAGCAACCTCCATTCACCGATATAGCCATACTCCCGCAGCTGATCGAGAACGTGTTGTCTATAGGCCGAAAACCGGTTTCCACTCAACCCACGAACATTCTCGAGCAAGAGGGCCTTGGGTTTCATCCGTCCGCACATCTCGACGGCCCATGCAAAAAGGTCGCGCTCGTCGTTCGCACCAAGCTGCTTTCCCGCAATGCTGAAGGGCGGACAAGGCACTCCCCCTGCGAATAGATCGATCCCGACGTGCTCCGCCGGATTGAGCACGGACGAGTCTGCCGCGTCACCGACCTTCACGATTTCCTTGGGATCGGAAACAAAGTTCCCCAGGTTATGAGTGAGAGTAGCTGCAGCATGAGGGTCCAGTTCAACAGCCAGACGATGTGAGAACCCTGCCCGTTCCAGACCGAGTGATTGCCCACCGGCGCCAGCGCAGATCTCGATGACCTCGAGCTCTCCGTCCCGAACCGACCCCGACATGCATACTCCTTCCAGGTGCTGGATACGGGACGAGCCGCCACCCCAGCAGCAACAATTCGACGCTGCCACCGCCTCTCCAGCTACCGGAACGGAACCAGGGGGGCCGCCCGGCCCAACTCGCTAGCGGCGAGTCTAGATGGCACCTAGGACATGGATCCCTGGTGCACGCTCAAACCGGCCGATTCTCATCTGGTACCACTACCGAATGCACTTCCGCGCGCGCATCAGCCGGGAGCCTTCGGTATGCGGTCCACGCTCGCTCCAAGGGAGTTTGGCCTCGCCGCCCACGCGCCACCCAACGCCTGAAACGTGCCTGGTCAACGGGGTCCAAATCGCGATACTCCACGATCACTTCATCGACGCTCGAGACTTCCCCGCTTCGGCCCGACGCACAACGGTTGCAGACCGTGACAAGCATCTCTTCGCTCTCCCCCGAGAGGGTCAGGGTCGATCTCTTCGTCACTGACAACACTGCTACCTGCCCCGGAGCATCTACAAATCCCTCACCGCCGGCGATTCCGCACGTTGTGCATTGGAATCCGTCTCGTTCCAAGGTGGAGTGCCGATCCTTGGCGGGAATCGCCTTCTTTGCGGCAGCAGCGCGTGCGGCCTTATCCCACACGGGGACGCCAGCTGCGACGAAGCGCTGATCCTCGGCTGTCAGAGTGGCATCTTGGGTGTTGGTGAGGATCTTCCAGCCGAACGCGCGCAGGTCACGGATTCGACGATCGACTTGAGCTACCCCAGGAAAGGCCTTGCGGAGCTGGTCCTTGGTGAAAACGTTTCCTTCTCCAACCTCCTGTACCAGCCAAAGCGCGCCTAGCACCATCGTCCCGTGCTTACTTGCTGGATCATCCCACCTCGGAATCGCCATGCGACCCCCCTTCATTCCCATATGCCCTGCCGAGCTCGTCTGTAGAGCCTGCAATGATGTCTTCCCAAAGATAACTTCAGCGCTCTGGAAGGGTCCCAATGGCATCGAAGTTCGGCGTTCCACCGGAAGGCGACAAGATCCGCTCGCTTGTCACCGAGCGGCTCGCTGTCGCCAGACAGGAAGACGGAGCCAAAGTCACGGTTGACTGGCGTGGCCAGCAGAAGCACCTCAACGTGATAACCATGCCCGTCGGAATGCTCTACTTCAATCCTGACACTCACCGGATCCGGGCACAGAGAACACTTGATGCAGACCTCAACAGGATCCTTGACGAGAGCCCTTGGAGTGAGGACGCCCAGCACTACCTACACCGCCTCCTAAGCGCTAAGCCCGCCGATCCGACGCAGCTCGACCCCGACTTCATCACCCTTCGCGAGGAGCTCGATGAGTTCGGGCAGAAGGAACCTGGGATCATCACTCCCGACGGCATCCTTGTCGACGGAAACACCCGATGCGCAGCTCTTCGCGATCTCAGCGTGACGAATATCCGTGTGGCCGTCCTGCCGGAAGACACCTCGCGAGCCGACGTCAACGCCGTCGAACTAGCACTCCAGCTGCGCCGAGACAAGCGCCGCGACTACTCGTACATCAACCGGCTCATAGCCATCGAAGACCAACTCGCAGACGGTCATGCTCAGGATGACATCGCCAGAACATTCAATATCAAAGTCTCGACTCTGAAGAAGGATCGCTGGGTCTTTCAGCTCATCAACGACGCTATCGAGAGAAGCCGTTCGGAGGATGGTACGGCCGCCCTTCGTCTCATCGACTTCGAAGATCATCAGGAGAAGCTCCGAGAGCTTCAGCGCGACTACGAGAAACTGTCGAAGACCGATCCTGACGGAGCGGAGCGTCTGAAGGAATCCCGCCTGCAGATGGTGCTTCTCAACCTTCCGAAAACAACCTTGAGGTTGGCAGAGGCCGACTTCCACGAGCGCTATCTGGAAGGTCGCCTCAAAGGTGAGCTGGTGCCCGAGGTGGCAGAGCCGACTGCTGTAGTAATTCCGGGCCTGACCGGGGTTACCGTTGCAGATGCGGAGAGTGACGTCAAGAAGGTGCGCGCTCTCACCGACAAGCTCCTTCGTGCAAAGGCGATCCTCGAGTCATCCGGGCCGTCAACCACGGCATCTGAGGTGAAATCGGCCGCTAACCTGATCGAGAACGCCAAGGAAACATTCAGTACGGCCGCAAAGCTGGCGGGCCAGTCCGCTCAGCTTCAGAAGCGTCAGATCGCTGTGCCGGAGCGAATCTCTGACGCGACCGAGCACATCCAGCAATGCGTTCGCGAATTTGCAGACGCGAAATCGAAGAACGCTCTCGACGAAGATGCATTCGACGATGCCCTGCTCACGTTGCGCGACAGCCTTGCTCGTCTTGCCCTGCAGGCGGGCCGAACTTTCGAATCACCCGGAGACGGTGTGAATTGGCTCCTGACCTCCACGCAGACGCGATGACTTCGACTTCTATACACAGTCTCCAGCTCCTGTTCGGTGACACTGCAACTCAGGCACACCTGCGTGCCGGGGCAGGTTTCGAGCCGCACCTGCGGAAACTCTCGCTGAGGTTCAGCTCCGCAGTGCAGAAGACTCCGTCTTTACTGGAAGTAGAAATTGACGAGTTGCTGACGAATCTCGATGCACTTGCCGGCTGGCCCGAAGCCTCGAGCGTGCATTGGGATCCGCAACTTGCGAGCTTGGCCTCTGACTCGGTGGCTGATTCTCAAGCCGTCAAGGCTCGCCTTGACAGCGGGCTTCCGCCAGAACAGGTTGATCTGGACACCGCACTCGGAGGCGAATGGATCGCCAATCTCACCGAGTTCCAGCGACGCGATGTCCAGAAGCTGCTACTTCTTCGACACGGTGCAAACTTTTCAGTGCCGGGCGCCGGAAAGACCCGCGTCGGACTGGCCGTTTTTCAGGCCCTACGCAACACTAACGGGGTTGAGCGCCTGCTCATCGTCGGGCCGAAGTCCTGTTACGAGTCGTGGCAGCACGAGAATCGCGAATGCCTCGCTGCGCCCTTGAACATGAAGGTGTACTCACAGCGCATCGACCCTGCGGCCGATGCGTTGATTATCAACTATGAGCGGTTGGGGGCGGCTGTCAATGATCTCAGTAACTGGCTTACAGCGCGGCCCTCGATGATCATTCTCGATGAGGCGCACCGTATGAAGCTCGGAGCCGACGGTGTTTACGGCTCAGCCTGTCTCGCACTTGGCCCACGGGCGCGTCACCGGTTGATCCTGACCGGTACTCCGGCACCGAACGGCGCCAAAGACCTCGAGAATCTCTTCGGCTTCGTGTGGCCGGGTCATGGCCGCCGCAAAGTCACTCAGGCAGTAGCAGGGGGCGACCTGGCACAAGCAAGTCAAGCACTGCGACCGCTCTTCACCCGCACGACCAAGCATGAACTGGGCCTCCCCCCTGTTAACCTCGCTATCCGGCCGATTGCACTGACCGGACTGCACCGAGAAATCTATGACGCTCTCATCGGGCACTTCTCAGCGCGGGCGACGGGGTACGAATCCGACTTCGAAGCGCTCGGGCGGGTTCTCATCTACCTGATGATGGCAGCTACCACGCCAGCCCTCCTAGCTGTCGGAGCTTCGCCTCACGAGCCGGTGGAAGCCAGAGTGCCATCGCTTCAAGTTCCCACCGATGCACCATTGTTTCAGCTGATGCAAGATCTTCCAGCATACGAGATGTCCCCGAAGTACCAGGAAGTCCTGTCGATTGTCGCCCAGAACGCCGCCCTCGGGCGCAAGACGTTGGTATGGTCGACGTTCATCCGAAGCATCAACACACTCGAATATATGCTGTCCGCCTTTTCGCCGGCCGTCGTTCACGGGGGAACCAAGGACCGCGACGCCGAAATTGCACGCTTTCGACACGATCCCGAGTGCATGGTGCTTATCTCGAACCCCGCTACTCTGGGCGAGGGAATCAGCCTGCATCATCACTGCCATGACGCCGTGTACGTCGACCGTGATTTTGCGGCGGGGAGGTTCCTCCAGAGCCTCGACCGGATTCACCGGCTCGGACTCGCAGAAGGAACCGAAACCCGTATCACGGTTCTGTCGGCCGAAAAGACTATCGACGACGTCGTCGAGAAGCGTCTTGCAGACAAGCTCTTGTTCATGGGCAAAATTCTGGACGATCCGTCCGTGCAACAGCTTGCCGACCTCGAAGAGGAACCGGCAGTCGGTTCGGAGATGGACAGAAACGACCTGAAAGCACTGATCGGTCATCTGCATGGCGATTCCCCCTAGTCCGATCCTGCGGGCGGCACGGAGGTGGCTTGAGTACATTCCTGCGATCGGGGTTACTCGCAGCCGCCTCATGTTCGTTTCCCATTCCGATTTCAGCGACATAGCGCCAACGCAATACGACCAAGGTTATGAGTGGCTTCGCGAGGCCGGATTACTAGAAAAGGGAGATCCTACGAGTTCGGCCTCACATCGCCTATTCGATGCAGCGATCCTGAGTGGTCAACCATTTTGGCTGCGGGACGCGGACGATCTGATCGGAAATCCAGACGACCTTCCAGAGGACGCGATACAGGCGGCGAGAACGCTGAACATTGATGCAGAGGAGGCGTTCTCACGGATTTCCTCAATATGGAAGAAAGTGGATACGGAAGAGCGGGCACGCATCGGGGCAGCCGGGGAAGCGGCGCTGGTGGACCTACTGCTGAGCACAACCTCCGCACAAGTCGAGCATGTCGCTGCCTGGTCAGATGCCCACGGATATGACATCTCAGCGATAACGCCCGAGCTTGAACTTCACCTTGAGGTTAAGAGCACCACTCGGCGAGGTAAAACGAAGCACTACCTCTCACGGAATGAGTACGAAGTTATGCGGCGGGACCCGGCCTGGCGTCTTGTCTCCGTTCATCTTGATAAGGATTTGAACATCTCTCGTGTCGGTACAGTGAAAAACACTTTTTTCAAAGCAGCCGCTCCTCAGGATGCTAGTCCGTTCGCACGCTGGGATTCTGCCCATTTCGTAATTCCCGACAGCGAAATCGAGAACGGGATCGGGGAATTTTCAAATTGCGGTATCAGCGATGCCCCGGAACACCTGCGGCACATCCTGTTCGGCACAATCGCGCATGATTAGAAGTGCAATGGCGTACGACATAAAAACTGCCATGCTTCTGTCTCGGTCAGCATTTCACTAAATGAAACATTAAACTTGGCTAAGCACGCCCTTCATGTCCCTGTCGTTGCCAAGCGATGGAATCCTCAACGCAGTTGCCGCTAGCCTACTGCGTCGGCGAGGTTCCGGAATGCGGGTTCGAGACCTTCCACATCGATCAGCGCGCGCTGCAGATGGTCGCACTGCTCGCGGATCCGTTCGAGAACGTCGGGAGCAGCGCCCTCCAGCATCCGAAGCAGTCCCGAAGTGGGGACACCTCCCGAACCCGGACCGTTACGAACAGCTTCGCACCGTTCGTACAAGGCGAGCAGTGTCTGGAACTCTTCCGGAGAGAGTGGTGGAGTATCCGTCGTGAGGGAGCCACGCAGCCAGTCGTGGTTGGCGCTCTGCGCGGTGACCTTACGGACGATCTCCGCCGGCGTGCCCGCATACCCCGGCGCGACATCAGCGTGCGCGAGCGTCTCGGACGCACGAGCCTGACGGATGCGTTCCGTCAGCATCGCCCGACGACTCAGTGCCGTGTCGCGTCGTTGCGCCACCTCGTCGATACGCGCCGCTGTTCGGCGTGGATCGAACTGTGCCTTGCGGGTCGCGATCTCGCTGACGCTGCGGTTCAGTTCGGCCGACCCCCCGCGGCCGGCGTCCGTGACCGAAACACAGAGCTCCTGCAGTTCCGAAGGCAGCTTGTCGCGAAGGACCCTCAGTGCCTGGGCCTTCTCGCTGGTGACCAGGACGCGCTGACCACGTGCCAACAACGCCGAGACAAGGTTGGCGATCGTATGAGTCTTCCCTGTTCCGGGTGGGCCCTCGACGACGACACCGCTGTCGCCTGCGAGCCGATCGATGATGTCGCGTTGCTCCTGGTTGGCAGGAAGCGGAAACAGCGGATCGTCAGTAAGCAGTGAGGACGACGTACCGGCCCTGTCGAGCCACGCGACCCGATCGGCGGGTTCGATCGCCTCGACCAGCTGTGCCAGCCCGAGGGGAACCGCCGTTGCCTCGTCCGCCGCGGCTGCCGTCATGCGGTCGTAGTACTCGATCAGTGCATAGGCACCGCGCTTGCGCAGAACCAGCGAGGGCGACGGCGTGAGCAGACGATCGTGCGAGGCTGCTTCGTCGGGTCGGTCGACGACCTCGACGCGGGTAGTCAGGGCTCGGTCGGACCACTCTTTGAGGAAGATCCGTGCGGCAGGGTCCACAAGTGAGCTCACTCGCGCAGCCAGCGATTCGTGCAGGTTCCGAGTACCCGACGAATCGAAGACGTCGAGCCCGGTCAGCAACTGAGTGTCTTCGAGCGCCGGAGCGGATTCGGAATCGAGTCTCACGAGGAGGTCGCCAGAGGCCGAGTCGCGTTCCACCAGCGTCGACTGCGTGATGAGGTGCGTTCGCACCTGTTCGCCCGCTACATCCGCCGAGAGTTGGAGCAGCCCTGACGCGATCACGAGTTCCAGGGACTCCGGTTGCGCCTCGAGGTCGAGCATCGCGCGCTGGAGGAACGCGTAGAGGTGCCAGGCCGGTCGCCGCTCACGATCGACCTCTGCCCAGGCACGCCATTTCGTCAGCCATTCGTCGAACTCCCTAGTGTCGGGAGCACCGGAATCAAGCGTGGGTTCGGTTGTCGACTCCGCAATCGAACCGCGGATCCAGGGAGTGACTGCAGCCGGCACCCGGGGTGGGTCTTCCAAGTGCACGCGACGCGCCCGGAGCACGACGTCGCCGGCGGACGCATCGGTACTGAGAGCTACATCCAGATTGCCTTCGTCGAGAGCGATCACAGCGCGGTGCTTGTCGATGATTCGAACGGGGGCGCTTCGCGCCTTCACGAGCTCGGACAAGAATGCGAGCAAACGTTGAACACGATCCTTCAGCTCAGGATCGCTCTCCCTCGAATCCACAACCACCCCAATTGCGCGATGAAGTTACTCCGTACGAAAACGCACGGAACGCCGACGAACATAAACAATGGCTATGACACAGCGGTCCATGGACCCTTCCCCAAGCGCCGTCTCTGCCCCCCGCGTGCTCAAACTCCATCGCCGAGTACATCTGTATTCGGCACGGGGATTGTTACACCCGCCCAGCAACTCGGTCCGTACCCGTCCCAGTACTACTGGTAACAGAAACGATCCGCCGGAATCGGACCGATGGGCACTTTCGGACATTTAGTTGCACCTGCTATGTTGTCGCCCAACAGTCTGTCGGGGGCTGGAGTAGGTGACGCACAGCACCGTGCAGTTGTTTGCGTCGCGATCCCAGAAGTCGCACCCGCAGAAGGAGTTCAGCCACACAACGTGGACGAAAGTACCCTCACGACCCCAGATACAGCCCTGTCTGAGTGCTCGCACTATATCGAAAGAACTCCCCTCCGTTTCGTCGACTTCATCGGCCGCTCCATGACCGGCCGACACCTCTAGCGCGATCCGCGCCGAGGCACGGACCACTCCTACTTCCACGCAGAAACTCGAAAGGATCCATATGAGCGTCTCACTTGCCAAGGGCGGCAATGTCTCCCTCTCCAAGGCGACCGACAACCTTACGACCATCACGGTCGGTCTGGGATGGGACGAGCGCACCACCACCGGTGCGCCCTACGACCTCGATGCGTCGGCGCTGATCACCGGGCCCAGCTACAAAGTCCTTTCGGACAAGCACTTCGTCTTCTACGGCAATCTCTCCTCGCCGGACGGCCTGGTCGAGCACACTGGCGACAACCTGACCGGTGACGGAGACGGCGATGACGAGTCCATCCACGTCGATCTCGCAGCACTCCCGCCCACGGTGACGAACATCTTCTTCGCTGTCTCGATCTACGACGCGGACGTTCGCGGCCAGTCCTTCGGCCATGTTCGCAACGCCTACATCCGAATCATCGACCGTGTCACGGGCGTCGAGCTGGCTCGCTACGACCTGACGGAAGATGCCTCCACCGAGACCGCGATGATCTTCGGTGAGGTCTACCGCCACAACGCGGAGTGGAAGTTCCGCGCCGTCGGCCAGGGTTACGCATCCGGTCTTCGCGGGATCGCCCTCGACTACGGCGTCAACGTCGCCTGATTTCGTCAGTTCCGTCCGCGGGAACGGTCGGGAAGCTCGAAGGAAGAGCGTCCGACCCGTCCGCACCCATAGAGAAAGGCCACGTCCGTGGTTATGCGCATCTTCGGCGCATCTTTCGCCGTCACCGTTGTAGCCCTGGTCGTCGCTTTCCTCTACGGCGGTCCTCAAGCCCTGCTACTGGCCGCCATTCTCGGCGTACTCGAGGTCTCACTCTCCTTCGACAACGCGGTCATCAACGCAACGGTGCTGCGAAGAATGAGTGAGTTCTGGCAGAAGATCTTCCTCACCATCGGCATTCTCATTGCCGTCTTCGGCATGCGACTCGTGTTCCCGCTGCTCATCGTCTGGGTTGCCTCGGGACTCGGTCCCGTTGCAGCCCTGGACCTGGCGCTCAACCCGCCTGCCGACGGTGCGGCCTACTTCCCCGACGGTCGCGCAAGCTACGAAACGCTGATCACCGATGCTCACCCACAGATCGCGTCGTTCGGTGGCATGTTCCTGCTGATGCTGTTCCTGGGCTTCATCTTCGAGGAGAAGGACATCACCTGGTTGTCCTGGATCGAACGCCCACTGGAACGGATCGGCAAGCTCGACCAGCTCTCGGTGGTTGTGGCATCCGGGCTCCTCGTTCTCACCGCACTGCTGCTCGCCCCCGAAGGCAAGTCATCCACGGTGATGATCGCCGGCACGCTCGGCATGATCACCTATATTCTGGTCAACGGCCTCGGCGAACTGTTCAACGTCGACGAGGAGGGCGAGGAATCGTCCGGTGGTCCCAGTGACCTCGCGAAGGCAACCGGTAAGGCCGGCTTCTTCCTGTTCCTCTACCTCGAGGTGCTGGATGCGTCGTTCTCCTTCGACGGAGTGATCGGCGCGTTCGCTGTCACCTCCGACCCGATCATCATCGCTCTCGGCCTGGGCTTCATCGGCGCGATGTTCGTCCGCTCGATCACCGTCTACCTCGTCCGCAAGGGCACGCTCGCCGAGTATGTCTACCTCGAGCATGGAGCTCACTGGGCGATCGGTGCGCTGGCATTGATCCTGCTGTACTCGATCGGCCACCATGTCAGTGAGATCGTCACCGGCCTGACCGGCGTGTTCCTGATCCTCGCAGCCCTGGCGACCAGCATCATCCGGAACAAGAACAATCCCGACGACGAGGCGACCACGGACTCGGATGAAGATCCGCAGCCCGAGACGGTCACCGTCAACGCCTGATCAGTTCCATGTGTGGGCAGCCGGCTGGTCCGGCTGCCCACACGCATCTCCGCCGAAAGGAGTCGGCCGTAGGGCCGGACACGCCATGCCTTCACTTCCCCCCGGGGCGAATACGGTCATCCACGACGGCACCGCAATCCTGTCGGTGTCTGGCGCACGCCAGGGCACAGTCGATTTGATGGCCTTCCAATTGACGGAGAACCAGCGCGTACGAAACGACGACGACTTCATCTTCTTCAACCAACCGAAGTCTCCCGAAGGCGCGGTCCGGTTGATCGGCGCCGACCGGATTTCGTTGGACCTCTCGCTTATGCCCGCACACATCCACACCCTGTCGATCGCGGTGGCTCTGGACGAGAGCATGCATGGGACTTTGGCGGCCGTCCCCGATCTGGGCGTCACTCTCGAACAATCGACCGGCCTGGTTGTCCAGGCACCCGCAAACGGATTGAGTTCCGAACGGGCAGCGATTCTGATGGAGGTCTATCGCCGCAACGGGACGTGGAAGGTCCGCAATGTCTCGCAGGGGTGGAATACCGGTCTTTCGGCTCTTGCGACGAATTACGGTGTAGACGTCAGCCAGCCGGCACCCCCCGCGCCGACGCCCGCTCCTCCCCCAGCCCCGTCACCGGAGCCGACAACCGAGCGACGCGGAGTCCCGCCGTCCCAGCCACGCGTGCCGACACCGGCAGCGCCGCCGGTCACTCTCTCCAAGATCACGCTAGACAAGAACACTCCCTCGGTGAGCCTCGTGAAAGCCGGTGAGGAGCAAGGCCTCATGCGGGTGAACCTGAACTGGACCACGAGAGGTTCAGGTAAGGGATTCTTCGGTCGCCTTGCCGGCAGCAATGGCATCGACCTCGATCTCGGTTGCCTGTACGAAATGGCGGACGGAAGCAAGGGCGTCATCCAGGCCCTCGGTGGAGCATTCGGATCGCGATACAGCTACCCGTTCATCGAACTCGACGGTGACGACCGAACCGGATCCATCGCCGGTGGCGAGAACCTGTACATCGACCTGTCGAACCCGGGCGCCTTCAAACGAATCCTCATTTTCGCGTACATATATGAAGGCGTGCCGAACTGGGCGGCCGCGGACGGAGTGGTCACGCTCTACCGAACCTCCGGATCGGATATCGAAGTCCGTCTCGACTCCGGCGACAACCGTGCGCCCATGTGCGCGATCGCATTGCTGGAAAGCAAGAACGGCGAGATCAGTGTCAAACGCGAAGTCCGCTACATCAAGGGTGATCAGTCACATCTCGACAAGGCGTACAAGTGGAGGATGCGCTGGACACCCGGTAGCAAGTAGCAGGCCTCAAGAGGAGACTCCCGCAGACCCATCCGGCCCCGCTGTTGCCGAACTCTCTCGGTTACGGCGGGACTCACCGTGGTGTCCAGAGGAACCGAATGATGTCCAGGGCCGCAGACCTACGCACCGGATCCCGACCGACCTCTCGATCCGCCACGTTCAGCGCGTCCGTCAGCGCACCCGACAAGCCATCCGCCGAGAGCATCATCGATCCGAGATCGGGGACTTGGAGAGACGCGTCGCCTACCACCTCGGGAAGCTGTGGGGGCGTCACCTGGCGTAGCAGGTCGTCGACCCACTCGACATCGCGCTCGGGTTCGAGCATTTGACTCAGAGGCTCGATATCGATCCCTGTTACAACTCGACTGACATCCTGCAGCGCAGGCACATTCACGAATTTGATCCGGGGCGGCGTGAATACGTGCACAACGTCACTGAGCATTTCTGTCACACCATTCGAATTCGATGCGACGAGCCTGAACTGTCCCGAATTCTGAAGAGTCACCTGGAGCGAATCAGGGGCGCTGACTTCCAGATCGTGAACGGTGCCCCACGGCGTATGCAGCACCAGTGCTTCCTGTCCCTGGACCTGCCATCGAACGGTGACCGACTGGCCTGCGAGTCCGTGGGCGGGTTCCACACGCACGCCGGCGATCTTCGGAAACTCGATGAGCGCGGTGTACCGAGCGTAGAAGTACCGGTACCACTCTTCGGCCGAAGGTCGTCGGTTCCGGTCGCTGCCCAGAGCCGCCGCGAACATCTGCACGCCCGTGGAGTCGATCTTGTCCTGAACCGCAGACAACTTCGGATCGATACGCATCGATGCACCGAGCACGTTGTACAACAACACGGCAAGCTTGAAACGATCCGTCTCGACGTCCTGCTTGCGCGCTGCGTTCGCTCCCCTGGCCTCCGGCGGACGCATCCCAGGGGAGGTGGCCTGTGCCAGCGACGGAGATTTCGACTCCACCCGGACGGGATCCGTGTCGATCAGCATGACGGGGTTGTCACGCGAGTCGCTGTACAACACGTTCGTCAGGCTGAGGTCACCGTAGACCATCCCGTTCCGATGCAGGTGGTGGAAGACGCGGGAGAGCCAAGCGCAGTAGCGCAGCCGGGTCTTGATATCCTCTGCCTCGACGACGAGGGAGGCTCCGGACTTCCTGGCATGTACAGGGTTTGCCAACCAGTCGATGCTTCGCATGACCGACGTCGTTCGTTCGACCTGTGCGATCGAGGCTTCCATGAAGTCCTGCGGAACGATGCGCATCAGAAAGCCGACGACGTCACGACCATTCGTCACGACCTCGCGTGGCCACGTCGTGAACCGGTCGAGGACCTCGCGATCCTCCTGAGACATCGCAGCTCTGTGTGCGATGAGCACGCGCAGGTTCTGGATCTCAGCGTTTCCCGGGGACTTGAACTCCTTGAACGCGCATGTCTTTTCCGAGAAGAGGGAATTCGGAGTGTCTACCTCGTAGACCGTGCCGAATCCACCCGAACCGAGTTCCTGGTGAACCGTCAGACTTGCTCTGTCGATCGGCACGACACACCCCTCCTCCGGATCCTCCTACCGTCTGACTCAGTGGAATCAACCGGCCGCATAGCCCATTCCCTCTGTGATCGGACTGACACGGTCGTCGATCCATCGGGTCACGTCGGGTTGATCTGCCGTCGCGACCTCGTTCAGGAAGCGGCTACAGACGAGGGTTAGCCGGTCGGATGCGTCTGAGGGATCCGCGACGGTCCGCATAGGTCCGAGCGCTCGGTGAACTCGAAAGTAGACCTCGTTCGCATCCTGTCCGACAAGCCAGAGGAGAACCGGCCAGGGAGACCGTCGGACACTTTCCTTCTCGATCGTTCCGGCAGACGCAACCACCAAGGTCATTCCGGCATGTGACTCGCTCAGTTCGTTCCGACCGCTGTGCGGAACCGTTCCTCGCAAGATCGTATCGGGGCCAGAGCCCATCTCCAGTGGCTGGTGGGAACTGTCGAACACAAGTCGACCACCTCTCAGGACCACGAGACGGAAGACGCCGTCGAGATGCGGTTGGGACGGCATGCGGTCGGACAATGCAGTCAGCGCCGGGACGACAACGGCAGGGTTCCAATCGTCACCCGGAAGATCTAGGACGAGGTCGGTACGCAGCACTGGATCGACATCGATGTCGAACGACTGATCGGACACGTGCTACGCCTTTCAGATCCTGCTCGGATCGGGCAGCGGGTCCACCAATGTTCTGGCAGCAGTGCCGCCTCGCGGTACAGGCCGTCCATACTCACCGTTTCCCGCGCCGCTCTTGTCGAGGGAGACCGACGCGGCAGTCGGACGCGGAGGCGTACCGCTCGGCGGCATCCTCATGGTTCCGGTCCCACCGAGTGTCGCGGCCCAGCTGTTCAACTTCTCCGACGCAGTTGCCTTCGCGTGGTCGGTCCAACGCTCGAGCGCAGCGTCGATCACGTCGACCTGGTGGGCGACCACCGCGTCGTTGATCTTCAGCACCGCTGCTTGCTGCTTGTCGATGCGGTCCTTCTCGGCCTCCATCTGAGCGTCCGTACGGAGCTTGTCCCGCTCACGCTTGGCGTCGATATCGGCCGTCGCTGCCGACACTTCGACGTCCTCTGTCTTAGTGAGTACCTCGTCGTAAGCGGTCGGCCTTCCTAGATTCGTAAGAACCTTGAAGATCACCGGAAGCAGTTCGATACACATGAACAGAAGAGTGACTGCTCGGTGGGCCGCCGCCGCCGTTCCGTCCCCATCCGAAAGGTCGTTCAAGGCCTTGAGGCGAGCGATGATGCCCTGGTTCGCTTGCTCGAGCTGGTAACCGGTGTCCTGGGCCGACGAGATTTGCTCCCGAAGCTGCGCTACGGTCTGCTCGACGATGGGAAGCTCGACCTCGGCGTCTGCGATCCGGCGCTCGCTCTCCTCCAGGAGAGTGCCCTCGAGTTCGGTCGCCACTCGCGCCTTGTCGTCCTCCTTGGTCTGGATCTCTCGGAGCGTCTCCTCCCAGCGAGCTTTGGCTTCGTTCGCAAGACGCTTCTTCTCCACACACATTGCGGCACAGCCGGCTATGCCGGTGCCACCGCTACCTTCTTCCTCAGCGATGGCCTGACCCTGGAGGCGGTCGTAATCGGCTTTCTGCTCGACCGCCTGTTCGTTCAGTGCGTCGATTTCGGTCTGCACGGATTGAATCTTCGGATTGGCTGCCGGGTCCGCCGAGGGACCGGCATTGATCAGGGCACGCAGCTCTGCCAACTCCGCTTCTGCCGCCGTAAGGTCGGCAGAAGCGGTGGAATTGTTCAGGTCGGATCGAAGTTGTTCCTGCGCCGCGAGAATGTTCTTGTTCAGCTGAGCTTCGATTTCGGATTCGAACACCTTGAGCATCAGCGGAGTCGAGATAACAACTCCGATGATGAACGCCAGCACCACACGAGGTGCTGCCAATCCCACCAACCTCTTCCAACTTCGTTCTTGCGAAAGCCCCAGAACAAGCATTCGGTCGAGATTGAGGATCGCGAGCCCCCACGCCAATCCCGCAACGAGAGCAAGGAGCCAATTATTCGCAACGCCGGTGATGTTGAGGGCGTACGCAGCAGAAATGGCTGCGAATAAAGCGGTGGTCAACAGAACAGCGCCCATCGCGACTTGCTTGGGAATCTGTCCCGGTAGCTGCCGCAGGACATCGATTCGCGCGCCGGCAAGTCGTGCGAGGAACAGGGAGAAAGGACTCATGCGATTTCCGTTCAGAACAGCGAGATTGCTTCTCGAACCATCAGGTACGAGGAGTCGATGATGAGCACTGCATGCTTCGACTCATCGTCGAGACCTGGCATGCCATAGCAGTGCGGAGGGGAATCCGACGACCAAGAGCGATATGCAGGCCATCATGGCGAAAGTCGACGACATCTGCCACAGACGCAGATAACCGACAGCCGAGTAGCACGGCCATGCAACAGAAGTAGTGGTGAAGCGTTGGATCGTTTCGCAAGGACCGTACGAAGGCGAACTCGGAGCCGAACCGTAGATCGCCTTCGGGATGGCTGTGTCCAGATCATTCGTGTCCGCATCCACTGCTGCAACGGTCGGAGCCGCCATCGCCCTCAGGTCGTTCGCGAAGAACACCTGTGTCAACGGAATCGACATCGCCACCGCCAGTAGGCAAACCAGCAGAACACGGCCGCTACGCTCACCACGAGAACGTTCGACGTCGCGCTTCATCACTGCGACAGCCGACCGAACCTCACGGTGGAAGAACCGGAACAGATAGGCACCCCACAGCAATCCGATCACCCCCAGTGGACGCCAGAGGATTCCTCCGACCGCCCCCATGGCCAGTACCGGAATGCATGCCACCACGACGACGCATGCCTTCTCCGAGTCGAAGAAGGTGCCTCTGAAGGCATCCTGGAACCGCGACTCGAGCCCGGATTCCCTAACCTGTGGGGGCCCAGAGTGCGACGCCGGTTCGGTCATCAAGAAGTCTCCTCCTTCCGAAGGACACCTGAGCTGCGAAGTTCAATGCGGTCGGCGGCTTCATCCATGACTGCTTCAGCGCCCGGGCGACCTCGCCGTCTCCCGCTCCGAACGCGTCACCGACACCATCCGTGCATGCGAGAAGCAGCTGTCCCCCGAGCAGAGTGAACTGCCCCGGTCGCACGGGTGTACTGTCGCGCAGCGGCAGAGCCGACGTTCGGTTGGTGGCAACGTCTTCTGCAGCGGCCTTGCCTCCGAGGACGGGAATCCATGCCGTCTCGTCGTCCGTGGATACGTCCGTCAGCCACAAGGAGCTGTCGCCGATGCCCGCGTAGCGCACCGTCCACGAGCGGGAAACCGACACCTCGTCCACGACGATCAGGATCGCTGTCGTTGCCATGACGCCACGAACTCTGGGTGCCGACGCATCCGACACCCCTAGTTTCTCGGCAGCGACCGTGACAGCCTCGGACGCAACCTGGAACGTCTCGGTCCACCACTCGTCGTCGCTCGCTATCGCACCATCCATTGCGCGATCGACCAGGCAATTCGCGGCTGCGTCCGCGGCGACGTGAGACTGCGGAGCACTACCGACGCCGTCACATACGGCGACGGCGAAGCGATCGGTATCCGGCGAGTACCGCACCGCGTACGCATCTTGACGAGGCGATCCGTCACTGCGATGCATGAGTCCGCGTACCGACGCCGCCCTGAGCGACCATCCGAAGCAATCGAACGCGTCGCACATCGAATCCGGCGGCATCACCGAGCGAAACGGCACCCCGCCTCCGATCTCGGAGTATGCGCGCCCCGGGTCACCTACCGTGTACGGCTCAGGATGCTCGAGATCGATCGTCCCGTGCTCATGCGAGTTCCCTCGCACAACGTTGCTCACACCATGTCCCAAGCGGGGGCCTGCTGGAGAACATGCTCTGTCCCGGCCTTTTCCAAGCTCACGCGCGGCATTCCGTCTGCCGCCGACTGGGTCGAACTCACAACGGACTGAACGACGATCTTGGCGATCGCAGCCATGGCTTCGGCGCGTCCCAATCCCTGACGGGCGATGAAGTAGTAGCTCTCTCCGCGCTTCTTGGGGAACGTGATCTCCTTCAGGATCTCACCGTTCGCATCACCGAAGCCGAAGGGAATGATGTTCGGAAACGGCTTGGCCGTCGTCAGATCCTGAAAGGCCCGGCGCCATTCGTGGTCATCGTCGGTCGGGTGACCGTCCGTCACGAAGAACACCATGGGCCGATAGACGGCGCCACCGGACTCCGCCTTGAGCAACGGAAGATCTCGTTGGATTTGGTCCTTCAGAGTCTGGAAAGCTTCCGCATAGGACGTCGCGCCTTCCTCCTCCAACAGGTCACCGCGTCCGATCCGCTCGTCCTGAGCGAGATCCATCATCGGAATGACCACACGCGCGTCGGTGCTGAAGCTGATCAGGGAGACACGGGCGATGTCGGCCAGGATCGGGCTTTTCAGCATCTCGTTCTTCAGATCTCGAAGAGCTTGATTGAGAGCCGGCATCTCGTCCGCCATCGAGTACGACACGTCGAACACCAGGTAGAACGGCGCCAGAGCAGCCTGTTCGACCTGCACGTTCATGTTCGACACCACTTGCCTCCTTGTTACGAGAACACGCCCGTCCGAGACGGGCACACAGACGTATCGGCCGATGGCCCATTAGAGTTACGGACAACATCGGTGGCACTTCCGCCGCGCGCCACCATGCTCAGAACGTTGGCGGCCCCGCCCCAACAAGGTGTTGCGCGCCCCTCCTCCTCGGGAGGTGGTACCCCGGCGATCGATCGGTGCCGTAGCCATATCGATCATCGAATCGATGTGCTCGTCGCCGATTGTCAGGGAGACTGTGATGGGCTCGATGGACGAGCGATACATCTTCGAGTCGGCAAGGCGACTGCAATTGGTTTGGCGGCTAGCGACGAACTCGAATTCACAGGGAGCGCATCGGCCGACAAATTCGATCTTGTCGGTCACACATCACCCGGGGCGATCAGACGGGCGATGACGCCAGTCCTGTCGAGAATTCCGAGGTGATAAAGTTCGTGGATGTTCCGCAAATACGAATAATCCCCGTAAGGCATTGCCTTCGGGGATCATTCGCTGCGCGGTGATTACTGAGCGCTCAGGCTGCCGACGCTGCCGATGAGCTCCATGAACGGGCCGAGCAGCTTCGCGAGCTCGATGAGGGACGCGAGGGTCTCCATGTGTTTCTCCTGCCGTGGCGGATTCGACGTAACGAGAGTTATTGCGCATCAATAAATATCACTTACGCCCACACTGCGCTTGCCGAGCAGTGTGACAAGAGGCACTGTAACGTTCTCAGGGGAGTATCGCGGCCTGTCCCCCGGACTCGACGGCACGCTCGTCCGGGCTGCCATTCCTCCGGTATTCGATCGACGACCCGCCCGATTCGAGCACAGGCGCAGCCATACGGTCTGCCGTGATCCCCCGCCGTTCCAGCTCGTCCCACAGCCCGGCCAGCGCCGCAGCCGGGTCGAGGTAGTACTCCGATTCCCGGACTCGCCAGAACTTCCATCCGCTCCGGTGCAGCTCGCGTTCGCGCTCGAGGTCGGCGCGCTGACGGTCCGGATCGGTGTGCCAGCGTTCGTCGTCGCATTCGACAGCCAGTTTTCCTGCCGCACCGGTCACCACCAGGTCGATGAAGTGGCCGTTCACCTCGACGCGCGGGTTCACGTGGTATCCGCGGGCGACGATGTCGAGGAAGACTCCCTGCTGGAAGAGATTGTCGAACGCTTCGTGCCGCTCGTCGCGTGTCACGCCTTCGGGCATCGGCTCGGCGGGATTCGGAGATGTCGACTGCATATGGGTGAGCAGCGAATACCGCAGGTCGGTTCGTCGCAGCGTGTCGACGGTCCTCGAATGGAACAGCCACAGCTGGTCCTGAGCACGCGAGGCCGCCACGTTGAACCGTCGCTGATACTCGGTTCGCGTCATGGCGGCGATGTTCTGCCCTGGCGCGACGACCATCGACAGGAACACCACGTTCCGCTCGTCACCCTGGAAATCCGGGGGTGTGCCGACGCGGAGCCTGCGCTGCTCCCACTGATCCGGGGTGAGGCGGTCGAGCAGTGCGTTCTGGATGACGTCCACCTGCGACTGGCCTTGCAGGACGACCACGCCGAAGGTCTTGCCCTCGTAGGCAGGATCCTGGACGCACTTCACGAGAGTGTCGACGAGGGCGTGGGCCTCGGCGTGGTTCGTCAACGTCGCGTTCTGGCCGGTGACGGCGCCGTCCTCGACGAGAGTGGTGCGCAGGGGTGGCAGGCGGTCGGATCCGTACTGCCGCATGGGAACCAGCGGGTCGTCTGCGTAGAAGTGGTCGCTGGACCACGCAATGATCTCCGGCATCGACCGGAAGTGTTCCCGCAGCCGGATGATGCTCCCGAATCTCGATCGCAGCAACGAGAACAGGCTCGACCGCGGAGTGAAACTGTCGCGCAGGTAGTTCGGAATGTCGGGCAGATACGAATCGAGGCGGCTGAAGACACCGTCGAGCGCGCCCAGCGACACCGCACTCGGTGCACACTGCTTGTCGTCGCCGACGACGATCACGCGCGGCGCCAGCCACAGCAGGAACAGACTGCTGATGTCGACCTGGCTCGCCTCGTCGACGATGACGACGTCGAACGAATTCGGTTCGGGCGGTATCGACGACAGCACCTGCTGTAGGGGCATCACCCAGGCCGGCACCGCCCCCTGCGCGACCTGCATGGCCTCGCGGGCGGCCGCCCGGTAGCGCTCCGCGTACCGCCCGGTGCCCTTACCGATGCTCGCGACATGATCGCGGTAGGAATGGAGCGCCTGGACCTGCTCGGCGGTCGTGCGTTCGAGGCACGCGCTCCACGCCTTCTCCTCGACGAGCAGCGTCGTGAGGCGCGTGATGTCCTTCTCGACCGCGTCGAGGTCGCGTTCGAACTGCCCGTCGTCACTGCGTTCGTGGAAGCGCCGCACCCAGTCGTCTGCGCGGCGCCAGGCCCACGCTTCCTCGATGTCCGCGAGACGGACGGGCCATGCCAGGCTCAACGGGTTTTCCGCGATGGCCTGGGCGAGGCCGGGTGCCGCGGTGGTCAGACGTGCGTGCAGGGCGACGAGGTCGAGTTCCTCGCGCTGCTCCCCGACTGCCCGGTCCCACGCGTCCAGGGCGGTGTTGATGGCGTCGAAGTCTGCCTCGTGGAAGGCACGTGCCAGCGCGCGTCCTTCGGGCGAGGCTCCCCCGGCGATCTGACTCCGGATGTACATCCCGATGGATTCGAGCCAGCTCTTGCTGGCTTCCGCGGTGCCGGCCGCGGCGATCACGCGGGCCGACTCCGCGACGGACCGTGCCTGTTCGATACTCGTGATGCGCGGGGCACCGGGGTGGATCTCACGGAGCGCGGTCTCGACGTCGCTCACCCGTGCAACGAGATTGTCGACGACGCCGCGGTCACGGTCGATGAAGGCGAGGGCTCCGACGGCCCGGCTGCGCGACTCGTCGAGCGCGATGTCGATACCGAGATCGCGGAGAACGATCCCCACCACCCGGATCGCCTCGAGCGCACGGAGGTGCTCGGCCACGATGCGGGCCGTACGGGCGGTGGTGGCCGGGACGCCGTCGACGGTCGCGGGTTCACCGAGCGCCTCGACCGCGGATTGCTCGTCACTTCTCCGGAATCGGGAGAAGCCGCTGCGCCAGGTGTCCCCCGCCTCGAGCTTGCGGGCCAGCGCGTCGTACGCCTCGAACGCGAGGCCGCCCGTCACCGGCGCCACCACGGTACTGGCACCGACCACGCGATCGGCGTCCTGCGCGGCCTGCACGAGATCGGCGAGTTCGGCCGTCTTGCCCCACAGGTGCTGGGCCTTCCCCGACAGGACGTCGTCGGTCACGCGTCGCATCCGCGCATCGAGGCGCTCGGCATCCTCGAGGGCGCCTTGCAGTTGTTCGCACAGATCGCGGATGCGGGCGAGTGCATCGAGGGGTGCGCCCTCGAGGATCCGCAGCACCCCGTGCGTGTCGCTGCCCGACAAATCCGCGGGTGCCTGTGCGACCGCGGCGCAGGCGTACTCGAGTTCTCTCTGGTCGGGCAGGGACAGGTCCGGGAAGAGCTGGTGCCGGCGGCGTGCCCGCTCGACACTCGATCGCTGATGCAGCCCGTGGAGGGTGACGAGTTCCTGGACGGTCAGCGGCGGGGCGTCGGTGAGGAGGGGCGCGGGAAGCCACCCGTACTTGGCTTCCTCCGCACGCACGCGCCGGACGATCGATGCGGCTGTGCCCCCGTATCCGGCGGCGACCTCGGGATGGACGACCGCTTCGTCCGCCCGGGCCTGCCGGATCTGCTCCATCAGTGTCGACCGGCGGTTCAGCGCGTCGTCGCGTTGCGTGGCGATCTCGTCGATGCGCTGCGCTGTGCGGCGCACGTTGAATTGCGCTTTGCGGGTGGCGATCTCGCTGACACTGCGCGTGAGTTCTGCGGCGCCCCCGTGGACCGGGTCGCTCACCGCGACGCACAGCTCCCGCAGCTCGGGCGGAAGCTTCTCGCGGAGAACCCGCAGCGCCTGGGCCTTCTCACTGGTGACCAGCACGCGCTGGCCGCGCGCGAGAAGCGCGGCCACGATGTTGGCGATCGTGTGGGTCTTGCCCGTGCCCGGCGGTCCTTCGACGACCACTCCGCTGTCGCCGGCGAGCCGGTCGACGATGTCGCGCTGCTCCTCGTTCGCGGGCAACGGGAACAGGAGGTCGCCGGTGAAGGAGGTGGACGGCTTGCCGATCCGATCGAGCCAGGCGACGCGGTCGGCCGGTTCGATGGGTTCGACGAGCTGCGCGAGACCGAGCGGCACCGGATTCGACGCGTCGGCAGCGGCCTCGGTCATCCGGTGGTAGTACTCGATGAGTGCATGGGCGCTGCGCTTGCGCAGTACGAGCGCCGGTGAGGGTGTGAGGAAGGCGTCGGGTGACGATGCTTCGTCCGCCCGGTCGACGAGGTCGACGCGTACCGTCAGCGCACGCTCGCCCCAGCCCTTCAGGAAACCCCGGGCGGCGGGATCGAGGGGTGAGGCGACCTGGGTCGGGAGGGACTCGTGCAGGTCGCGGGTGTTCGCGGGGTCGAAAATGTCCAGGCCGGTGAGGAGCAGGGTGTCTTCCAGCGCCGGGCCAGCGTCGGGATTCAGCCGGACCACCACGTCGCCGGAGTCGCCGAGCCGCTCGACGCGAGCGGACTGGGTGATCAGGTGTGTGCGCACGCGTGCGCCCGCGACACCCTCCGAGAGCTGCAGCAGGCCCGAGGCGACGACGAGTTCCAGCGACTCCGGCTGGTCTTCGAGCTCGAGCATGGCCCGCTGCAGGAAGCTGTACAGCTGTGACGCGGCCTGCCGCTCACGGTCGACGCTCGCCCAGGCCCGCCACTCCGTGAGCCAGGCTTCGAGGCCGTCGACGGTGTCGGGTGTCTCCGGGCGGAATGCGGGTTCGACGGCGGAGTTGCCGATGTCTCCCTGCACGTACTCCGCGACCGGTGCGGGCGGGCGCGGCGGGTCTTCCAGCCGGACGCGCCGCGCACGAAGGATGACGTCACCCGCGGTGGCGTCGGCCCTGAGCCCGGCACCGAGGTTTCCTGCCTCGAGGGACATCACGGCACGGTGTTTGTCGACGATGCGGACGGGCGCGCTGCGGGCTTTCACGAGCTCGGCCAGGAAGGCGAGCAGCCGTTGCACGCGATCCCTCAATTCGGGTTCGCCCGCCTTCGGCTCCACACCTGCTCCTCTCACCCTGCGGACGTCCGCCACCCGTCGACCGAAACGGGTAAGTCCACCTTAGAAGTCGTGACGGACATGCCCGGACCCGGTCCCATTCGACGCCGTGCGCGCGGCCGTTGCGGAGCGAGACGGGGTGGCTCGATGACAAGCCCACGAAGATCATTTTGGATAGTGTCACGACCGTGAGCGCGCCCGAGCAGGACAAGCAAACTCGACGACTCCTTTCCGTCTTCGGTCTCGACTTCGTCGGTCTCGTCGTCGCACTGTTCTTCTTCGCCTGGAGCCTGAGCCCGTCGCTGATCCCCCGCGAGTGGTACTACCAGGGCTTGATCAGTGGCGTGACCGGCATCGCCGGGTACGGCATCGGTGTGCTCCTCGCCTTCCCTGCGCGGCGGTGGATCGCTCCGCGGTTCACGTGGTGGCAGCAGCGGCACGCTGTCCGGCGTGTCGTCGAAGGTGTGGTTGCGCTGGCGGCGGTGGGAACGCTCGCCGGGAGTCTGCTGTTCGCTGCGGATTGGCAGAACGAGATCCGCGCCCTCATGGGCATCGAGACCACGACGGGCTTCGCCTATCTGCGCACGGGCCTGGTGAGTGTCGCGATCTTCGTCGCGGTCCTCTACGTCGCGCGCGGAGTGCGATGGACCGGGCGGCGATTCGCGGAGTTCCTGGCGAGCCGGCTGCGGGTTCCGGTTGCTGCCGCGCACGTTCTCGCGCCGGTGATCCTGACGGTCGCGGCGGTCGTGTTCGTCGATCAGGTCCTGCTCGCGAGCAGTTCGACCGCCGCGCGGATCGTGTTCGCCGACGACAACAACAGCACCGACCCCGGCGTGGAACAGCCGCAGGTTCCCGAGCGGTCGGGCAGCCCCGCGTCGGAGTCGTCGTGGGAGAGCCTCGGCCGCCAGGGCCGCACCTTCGTGGCAGGCGGGATGGACGCCGAGCAGCTGACCGAGCTGAACGACGCTCCCGCACTCGAACCCATCCGGGTGTATGCGGGGCTCGAGGCCGACGACACCACCGGTCAGCAGGTGCAGCTGATCCTCGACGAACTCGACCGCACGAAGGCGTGGGAACGGGAGATTCTCGTGGTGTCCGGAACCACCGGCACCGGGTGGGTGAACCCCATCGCCGCCGATTCGATCGAGATGATCTACAACGGCAATTCGGCGATCGCCGCGATCCAGTATTCCTTCCTGCCGAGCTGGATCTCGTTCCTCGTCGACGGCTCGGCCGCCAAGGCCGCTGGCGACGCTCTGATCAACGGCGTCCACGAACGCTGGAGCCGGCTGCCCGAAGACCAGCGCCCGAAGCTGGTCGTCTACGGCGAAAGTCTCGGCTCGCAGTCGGCCGAAGCGGCGTTCGGCGACATCGCCGACATGCGCACGAAGATCGACGCCGCCCTGTTCGTCGGGCCACCGAATTCGAACCAGCTGTGGCGCAGCATCGTCGACCATCGTGACGCCGGTTCTCCGGAAGTCCTGCCCGTCTACGAGGACGGCATCGCGGTGCGCTTCGCCTCCGACCTGAAGACCCTCGAGGACGAGCCGGGGCCGTGGAACGACCCGCGCGTGCTGTATCTGCAGCACGCCTCCGATCCGGTGGTGTGGTGGGGACCGGACCTGCTCTTCGAGCGACCCGACTGGCTCGCCGAACCTCCCGGCTCGGACCGTACGCCGTCGATGCGGTGGTATCCGATCGTCACCTTCGCCCAGGTCGCGGCCGACATCATGGTCGGCACCTCGCCGCCCGTCGGTCACGGGCACAACTACGAGGACCTCATCCCCTACGGCTGGGCCGCCGTCGCCCCGCGCGACGGGTGGACCCTCGCCGACACCGAGCGCATCGCCGACGCGCTCGACCGGATGCACGCTGGCGACGAGTAACCGGACCCGGCACAGCCCCTCCGCCGTCCACTCTCTCCATCACGGCATCGCATTTCGTCGCTCCACCACGCCTTCCTGCGCGCACACTGAGTGCGGAACAGTCCCGCCCGCAGGCCAGCCGATTCCGACGAAAGCGATCGCCGATGACCTCGACCGTCGATACGCCGCCTTCGACTCCCGAGCCCTCACCGACCTTCCGCGCCCGGGTCGGCGCGGGTGTGCTGCGGTGGCTGCGGCGATTCCATCCGCTGGGGCTGATCGTCGCCCTGGTGTTCTACTGCTGGTCGCTATCCCCATCTCTACTGCCACGCGCCTGGTACCTGCAGGGCGTCGCGACGGGTATCAGCGTGGTGACCGGATACGGACTCGGTGTCCTTCTCGCGTGGGGCATCCGCAAGTGCGGATTCGAGACGAACTGGCCGCCGATCCTGAAGAAGGCCGGGTGGTATCTGCTCGCGGTGGTCGCTCTCGTGGTGGTGCCGACCTTCCTCGCTCTCGGTTCGCGGTGGCAACGCATCAGCCGTGAACTCGTCGGAATGGAAGGCAGCGGCACCTGGGACTATCCCGGCGTCCTGCTCGTGACGATCGTGTTGGCGTTGCTCCTGCTCGAGATCGGCCGGGGTCTGCGCCGCGTGGCGCAGTGGCTCAGCCGGATGGTCGTCAGAGTGCTTCCGCCACCGGTGGCACGGGCGGTCAGTGTCGTACTGGTGGGGCTGCTCGTGTTCTGGGCGGTGGAGGGGCTGTTGTCCGCGGAGATAGCCCACATCGCGAACGGATCGGCGCGAAGCGTGGACGCGGGTACCGCCGAGGGGGTCGAGCAACCCCAGGCACCGGAACGCTCGGGATCGAGTGCGTCCCTCGAACCGTGGGATTCGCTCGGCCGCGAGGGCCGCACGTTCGTCGCCGGAGGTCCGACCCCCGAGGAGATCACCGCGGTCACCGGAGATCCCGCCATGATGCCGATCCGGGTCTACGCCGGTTACCGCTCACTCGACACCGAGGACGGAGAAGAGGACGACGCGCAGAAGATGAACCTCATCGCCTCACACGTCGTCGCGGAACTGGACCGCACCAAGGCCTTCGAACGGGACTACCTGGCGGTGGCGACGACGACCGGCCGCGGCTGGGTGAACGAGGACGTCGCAAGTGCCCTGGAGTATCTCGGCGACGGGAACACGGCGATCGCAGCGATGCAGTATTCCTTCCTCGCCAGCCCGCTGGCGTTCCTGGCCGACCGCGTCTCGCCTCGCGATGCCGGCCGGGCCCTGTTCGAAGCCGTGTACGCGAAGTGGAGCGTGCTCGACCCGGCCACCCGTCCGAAACTGCTCGTCTTCGGCGAATCGCTGGGGTCCTACGGGGGCCAGGCGGCGTTCGCCGGCGCGCAGGACATGATCACCCGCACCGACGGTGCCCTGTGGGTGGGGACACCGAATTTCACGGAGCAGTGGCGCCGCATCACCGACTCGCGCGATCCCGGAAGCCGCGAGATCCTGCCGGTGATCTACGGCGGACAGAACGTGCGGTTCGCCGCGACCCCCCAGGACCTCACGAACCTTCCCGGCCTGCGTGATTGGGCGTTCCCCCGCATCGTCTACTGGCAACATCCGAGCGACCCGATCGTGTGGTGGTCCCCCGATCTGATCCGGCATCGCCCCGACTGGCTGAAGGAGGAACGCGGTGCCGACGTCGACAAGGAGATGACGTGGTTCCCGTTCGTCACCTTCTGGCAGGTCACGCTGGACATGGTGTTCGCCGCGGACGTGCCCGGTGGCCACGGCCACGCCTACACCGACGAAGCGGCGTACTTCTGGGCCGACATCCTCGGCATCGAGGACGAAGCGCGCGTGAAGGCGGTCTTCGACGCACTGTCATCGGGCACGTAGCGGCGTCACTGCCCGAGCTGCCGCAGCACGTACTTCAGGATTCCACCGTGCTTGAAGTATTCGGCTTCGGCGGGAGTGTCGATACGCACCGTCGCGTCGAACTCCTTGTCGCCCGCGCGCACTCGCACGGTCTCGGGGATGTCGTCGCTGTCCGCCAGACCGGTGATGGTGAACTCCTCCTCCCCTGTCAGGCCGAGGCTCTGCGCCGACTCGCCCTCCGGGAACTGCAGAGGCAGCACGCCCATGCCGATGAGGTTGGAGCGGTGGATGCGCTCGTACGACTGCGCGATCACCGCCCGCACACCCAGCAGCAGTGTGCCCTTGGCCGCCCAGTCGCGCGACGATCCGGAACCGTATTCCGCGCCCGCGAGCACGACGAGCGGTGTGCCGTCCTCCGCGTACTTCTGCGCGGCGTCGTAGATGCTCATCTGCTCGTCCGTCGGCAGGTAACGGGTGACGCCCCCTTCGACACCGGGCACGAGCTGGTTGCGCAACCGGATGTTCGCGAAGGTGCCGCGGATCATCACCTCGTGGTTGCCGCGCCGCGAGCCGTAGGAGTTGAAGTCGGATTGTTCGACCCCGTGCTCCGACAGGTACCGGCCTGCCGGACTGTCCCGTCGGATCGAACCGGCCGGTGAGATGTGGTCGGTGGTCACCGAGTCGCCGAGCAGCGCCAGCACCCGGGCGCCTTCGATGTCGCGCAACGGCTCGGGTTCCGGCGACATGCCCTCGAAGTAGGGAGGACGCCGCACGTAGGTGGAGTCGTCCTTCCACTCGAAGACCTCGCTGTCGGGGACGTCGAGATTCCGCCATGTCTCGTCGCCGGTGTAGACGTCGCGGTAACCGGTCTCGAACATCTCCGAGCGCACCGCGTCGTCGATGACCTCTTGGATCTCCTGGGTGGTGGGCCAGATGTCGCGCAGATGGACGGGGTTGCCGTCGGTGTCGGTTCCGAGCGGGTCCTCGAACAGGTCGACGAGCATCGACCCCGCCAGCGCGTACGCGATGACCAGGGGCGGTGAGGCCAGGAAGTTCATCTTCGTCTGCGGGTGGATGCGGCCTTCGAAGTTGCGGTTGCCCGACAGCACCGCCGAGACGTTGATGTCGTGCTCGTCGATCGCGGCCGCGATCTCGTCCGGAAGCGGACCGGAGTTGCCGATGCATGTCGTGCAGCCGTAACCGACGAGGTTGAATCCGAGCTTGTCGAGATAGGGCATCAACCCCGAGCGCTCGTAGTAGTCGGTGACGATTCGCGAACCGGGGGCGAGCGTGGTCTTCACCCACGGCTTGCTGCGCAGTCCCTTCTCCACGGCCTTCTTGGCGAGCAGCGCGGCCCCGATCATCACCGATGGGTTGGACGTGTTGGTGCACGACGTGATCGCCGCGATCACCACGTGACCGTTGTCGAGCTCGAACTCGTCACCGCCCCCGATGCGCACCGGGACCTTCTTCGACGGCGGCGCCGAGGTGTCGGCATCGTCGGGCACGGGCTCGCGCGGTTCGTCGCGGGAGTCCTCGGCGCGCACCGACACCGGGTCACTGGCGGGGAACGATTCGAGCACGCCCTCGTCGACACCCGAGTCCTGCACGCGCGAGACGACATCGGGCACCTCCTCGCCGTTGAGCAGCGAGGTCACGGCCGTGGGTGCGAGCGCGACAGGGATGCGGTCCTGCGGTCGCTTCGGACCGGCGACGGACGGGCGGACCGTCGACAGGTCCAGTTCGACGACCTCGCTGTACTCGGGTTCGCGATCCGGGTCGTGCCACATGCCCTGCTCTTTGGCATACGCCTCGACGAGACGGATCTGATGGTCGTCGCGGCCGGTGAGCCGCAGATAGTCGAGCGTGACGTCGTCGATCGGGAAGATCGAGATCGTCGACCCGTATTCGGGGCTCATGTTGCCGATGGTCGCGCGGTTGGCGAGCGGCACGTTGGCGACGCCGGGACCGAAGAACTCCACGAACTTGCCCACCACTCCGGTCTTGCGGAGCCTCTCGGCGACGGTGAGCACCAGGTCGGTCGCCGTCGTGCCTTCTGTGAGTTCCCCGGTGAGCTTGAAGCCGACGACCTGCGGGATCAGCATGGACGCGGGCTGCCCGAGCATGGCCGCCTCGGCTTCGATGCCGCCCACACCCCACCCGACCACACCGAGGCCGTTGACCATCGGAGTGTGCGAGTCGGTGCCGACGAGCGAGTCGGGATAGGCGACGAGGTCGCCGTCCGCGTCCTCGCGGGTGAACACGACGCGGGCCAGGTACTCGAGGTTCACCTGGTGGCAGATACCGGTGCCGGGCGGGACCACCTTGAAGTCGTCGAAGGCTCCCTGCGCCCACCGCAACAACTCGTAGCGTTCACGATTGCGCTGGAACTCGAGGTCGGTGTTGATGCGGAAGGCGTCCTCGGTGCCGAAGACGTCGGCGATCACCGAGTGGTCGATGACGAGCTCGGTGGGGATCAGCGGATTGATGCGCTTCGGGTCGCCACCCTGGGTGGTCATGGCGTCGCGCATCGCGACGAGGTCCACGATGCAGGGCACGCCGGTGAAGTCCTGCATGAGGACGCGTGCCGGCGAGAACTGGATCTCCGGATTGTGGGTGGACTTCGGGTCCCATGCCGCGACCGCTTCGATCTGCTCCCGGGTGACGAGCCGCCCGTCCTCGGTCCGCAGCAGGTTCTCCAGCAGGACCTTGAGGCTGTAGGGCAGTCGCTCCGAACCAGGAACCTTGTCGATGCGGTAGATCCGATAGTCCGTGTCGTCGACCTTCAGGGTGTCGCGCGCGCCGAAACTGTCGTCGCTCATGAACGTGCCTCCCGACTGCGATGCTTCCGCTGGTTACCTACCGGGGTAGCCCGTTCCGGCGCGCGGCAATCACGGCGACATCGTCGCCATCGGTGTCCCCACCATCGAGTTCGCACAGACAGAGTGACCGTTCCGGCAGCGGTGCGCGAACTGGTCGTTCGAGCACGCAATAGCGCGCACCGATGTCCGTTCCACGCGCCCGAATGTCGTCACCGTGTGTCGGTCGTGAAGACCCCTGTAACGAGGTGATGGGGACATGCGACATACATACGGTCATTCCACACAGAACGGACATTGCATTGAACCTGCCCGTCGGCTCGCGGCCGCGTCATCCTCGGTCTGCCCACAGCCGCAGAGCACCGGTCTTTGCGCTCCGTCCCCTGTGTCCGGAAGCGCGATATCCCGGAGGACTCGACCGCCCGCGGCCATAAGCCGCCACGGCGCACGTCCTCCCAACCCCGTCCGCCTTCGGACTGCAGCCCTCATCCAGAGCGGGGTGCGCTCGACCTACAGCATCCACCCAAGGATTGGACCCAATGAAGAAGTTCATCGGAACGCTTGCTGCTGCAGCCACGCTCGCAGTGAGCTCGGCAGCACTCACCGCGCCGGTCGCCCAGGCTGTGACCATCTCCGGCAGCGGAGTGAAGTACGTGTTCTGCAGCTCGAACCAGCACAACAACCAGATCTCGTACGACGACCGGTACGGCGAGGTCAGCAAGATCGTCAGTTTGCCCGCCAAGGCGCAGGACGGCAGTTACTGCGGCGTCGTCGAGGTCGGCATCGAGTCCGATTCGTATGTTTCTGCTCTGATCAAGAACGAACGTGCGCACTACGTCTACGCCGCCGTCTACTCGGTCTCCTACCCGCTGTTCTCGGGTAGCACCGGTGCGCCGCCCAACTACACTCTGGTCGCAAGGGACGAAAACCACAGCAGCTACGGCGGATACAACTACGCCTTTGCGTACTGACCGTCAGCATTGACCCTCGCAAATTGGTAGTCGGGTCGACGAGGTAACCGAACGCTCTCGGCTTCGTTGAAACCGAGAGCGTTCGTGTACGACGAATCAGCCCTCATCACCACTCGCCTGCTTTGTGTTAGCGTCTGCCCGACAATCGATCGGGGGGTCGCATGGGTAAGTGGGGAACGGTCGCGCTCGCAGTAGCTGCGGTAGTGGTGACGGCGTGCAGTCCGAGTGCCGCAGACGACCTCACAGACGACGAGGCAGCCACATCGACGACCCGCACCCCGCGCATCACCGACGACTCCGGCAGACCACCCGTCACCTTCGATCCCTGTTATGACATTCCCGACGACGTCATGAATGCGGCCGGGTACGACGCGGGGAAGAAAGAACTCGCGGACATGCCCATGGGGACGTATACCTTCCTGGGATGCACGTACCGCGACGCCAACCACATCCCCGGTGTGCGACGCGGGTACGGGATCAATGTTCTTTCGGGGAATGTCACTGTGGCTGAAGAACTCGAGAAGAACGGGCATATCTCCTCGTCAACGAGGGTCAACGGGAGAGCCGCTCTCCTACGTATCGATCCGAGCCAGAAGGCCACCTGCACCTATGTACTGCAGACCGACTTCGGAATCGTCATCTTCAACAGGATCGAACACGTGGACTCTCTAACGGACCCACCCATCGATGAATGGTGCCAGGGGTTCGAGCAACTCGTTGCGTCAGTCGAACCATATCTTCCTTGATGGGAGCCTCATGAACTCATCGTTTACACGCCTGGACCCGCACGTCGTCGACGAACTCGTCAGAATCTGCGACACGATGCTCGAGGAGTTCGACAGAGCCAAAGAGACTGCGACAAGACTGATGGAGGTCCACGGTTTCGGCGACTTGGACTCCGCCCAGCAACTCGCCGCCGGCTATCGCCGCAAGGCCGCTGGGACGCCTGAATCCGCAGTGGAGCGCATCGAACAGTTCAGCCGAGCATTGAAACAACTCCGCGACGCCTTCGCCACCGGCGGAGAAGCCTTCCTCGACACCGAATCCGACTGGGCTCGCCAACTCGCCTCCACCGACCCAGACATCGGAGCGGGAAACCGTCATCAGAGCGCGCAATAACGCGCACCGATGACCGCTTCGCACGCCGGAGCGCTCGGCCCCGACAACCGCACGAAGATCAGTCATTCGCGCACGAAATTCCATGCGCGGATGACTGATTCGCGAGCGAATGCAAACAGCGGATCGGTCAGATTCCACCGAACCGCTCGAGCAGGTCCTCCCCGCCCACTTCGCGGACGAAGTCGGGGTCTCCGCAGACGATCAGTTGATCCCGTGCGCGCGACAGGCCGACATACAGGCGCTCACGGGAGCGGTCCTGCGGCTTCTTTTCGTTCAGGGCCAGGACCACTGCTCGTCGTTCGAGTCCTTTGAAGCCGAGCACGTGCCCGTAGAAGACCTGGTCTGTGTCCCAGAAACTCTCCCAGTACGCTTTCGGGCCGGCCGCCTGGCGTTCGACTTGCTCCGGGTGCCGGCTACCCGTCGCGAGCAGGGCGACGTCCTCGGGACGCCAGCCTTCGTCGAGGAGTCCGTCGATCGCGTCGTCCGCCCTGCCCACGGCATCTTCCGGGAGGCAGGGCACGAAGCGGACTTCGGGTCCGTCACTGCCGAGCAGCCGCATCCGCTGCCCGACCAGCGAGATGAAGGAATCGGCGATCTGCCTGGTGTTGCGCAGATTCTGGTCGAGAACGAGCGGCACGAGGTCGACGGGCGGCACGCCTTCCCGGTCGAAGACGCGTTGCCCTTCGTCGCTGAAGACGTAGATCTCTCCCGCATCCTCGTCGCGGAGGGCGGCGAGCACGGGGCGCCACCAATCGTCGGCGAAGTCCTGCGCTTCGTCGACGACGATCGCGTCGAATCTCTTCTTGTCGGGTAGTTCGGCGGCGAGTTCGGCCATACGCGCGGGCAGCTCGTGTTCCCAGAACTGCACGGTCTGTTCGGTGCGCAGACTCTCCGGAGGGCCTTCCGGCGCTCCCCACAGTCTGCCGAGTTCGTGGAACTCCCCTACGTAGGCAGGACGCTCCTTGCGGTGCCAGGTGGCGGTGATGCGTTCGAGATAGGACGCGAGTCCGTGCGAATAGCAGAGCAGGGCAACGCGTTTGCCATGCTTGGTGAGCCGTCGCGCCTTCTCCAGTGCAAGGAAGGTCTTGCCGCTGCCCGCGCCACCGCGCACCTCGACGCGCGGGAGCAGCCGCGTCGCGTCGAGGATCATCGCCTGCTGAGCGGTGAGGACGTCGCAGGTGTTCTCGTTCTCGAGCGCCCGCGCCACGACGTCGCGTTGCGGCATCCCGCGCCCCGAGAGCACCTCGGCGAGTTCGGCGATCCCGTCGGCGTCGATCCCCGTCTTCGCGACCTGCTGGTCGACGAGTATCCGCCGGAGCAGGGGCACGATCTTCTCGATGTCGTCACGGTCGACGACCTTCCAGCGGGGCCACTCCGGTAGCGCGAACTCGGCGGAGATGCTGCTGCTGGGGAAGACGACGACGTGATCCCACCGCACATGCCCCGACGTCCACCGGGGATCCTTGTCGACGTACCGCCGCAGCGCGTACATCGCGCCGCGGACCTGCTCCACCGGTTCGATGATCGCGGGCCCGGAGCGATGACGCTGGTACCAGTTGCCGTCCTCCCACCAGACCTCACCACCTTTGACCTCGAGACAGATCACCCCGTACCCCTCGAGGGCGACGACGAAGTCGATCTCGTGATCCTTGCTGTGGTCGGTGACGCGCTGGTTGGCGACCACGAGATCGTTCGCGTCGAGCTGAGCGGTGAGCGTGTTCCACACGCTCTCCTCCGTCGCATTCGCGAAGCGGGGCTGTTCGGGGATGCGGATGCTCACGACGCGTCTCCCCGACCGGCGGGGGTCAGCCGCTCACTCATCGACGTCCACCCCGTACCGCTGGGCCAGTGCTGCGAGATCGTCGTCGTAACCCTGCCCGACCGCACGCAGCCGCCACGCGCCGGCGCGGCGGTAGATCTCGGCGAGCACCATGGTGCGTTCGGTGGTTCCGGCGTCGAGCACGAAGGTTGCGGCAGTGCCGGCCTCGCTGTCGACTCCGACGGACACCGCGCCGAGTTCTCCGAAGGTGCGGTTGCCGTCGATGGCCGCAGCGACGGCGATGCGTTCGCATTCACCGGGAAGCGACGCGAGGTCGACCCGGATGCAGTGCTCGCTGCTGCCGTCGATGCTCAGCTCGACGACACCGTCGTCGTAGGAGGGGTTGTTGTAGAAGACGAAATCCTCGTCGGTGTCGACCTTCTCGTCGGCACCGAGAAGGAACGCGACGATGTCGAGATCGAACTCGTCGCCGGCCGTTTCGGCCTTCCACGCCACGTTCACGGCCCAGCGGTGACTGTCGGACGGCAGGTCGATCACCTCACCGCGGGACAGCACCGGCGCCGTCAGCCGCGACTCCATCCGCATGTGCGGGGGAACGATTCCGTGCTGGACGGCGGCGTCCACGTCGTCGGGCCGCAGGACGGGCAGCTCCCGTGTGGCGACCCGCGACATCCTCTTGTCCGACTCGCCGCCTTCGAGGACCAGCACGTCGGTCACGGCGGCGGTGAAGTTGAGGGCGGGGCGGGCACCGAGTTGTGTGAGCCGCGAGCGCATCATCACGGCCTGCAGGTGGGTGCCGCCCATGAGCAGCACCTTGCGGCCGGTCCACAACTTGGGTTTGTGGCCGCCGAGTTCCCGGATGGCCGGCACGGCCGGAGCGTCGGTCTGTTGTTCGAGCGCCGGTTCGGGCGGCGGAATGATATCGACGACGGTGGCGACCTTCGGTTCGCCCGGGCGCACGCGTGTCAGCAGGTCTTCGAGCTGCTGCTCGCTCACGACGGGAATGCCCTCGGCCATGGCCTTGCGGATCTTCGCCGTCTGCACGGTGGGGTCGTTGCACACCACGACGCCGGTCTGCTTGCTCGCGCTGTTCATGACGTCGAGCCCGGCCTCGGTCAGGCGCTTCGCGAGCACCGTGCGCGGCGTGACCGTCGACCCGCTGATCACGACCTTCATGCCCTGGACGAGACCGTCCTCGGTGAGGCGACCCGGGTTCTTCCAGGGGCACGGCACACGCGGCACCGACGGGGGGTGGACCGACTTGCGGGTGCGGCAGTTCACCACCGGCAACGGCAACTGGAGGTTGTCGGCCATGGCGGCGCTGCGCAGGAAGATCTCGGAGAGGACCCGCGCGTCGTCGTAGGCGTCGTGCTCCTGCAGCTGCTGCACCTGCCAGTGCTGCGCGAGGGTGGCGAGGCGGTAGTTGGGGACGTCGAGCTCGAGTCGCCGCGACAGCGCGAGCGTGCACAGGCGGTGCTCGGCGGGGAGCGAGGTGCCTGCGCGGCGGAACTCGGCGTCGAGGAATCCGTAGTCGAAGGACGCGTTGTGGGCGACGAGTGTGGCGCCGTCGAGAACGTCGGCGAGGTCGGTCGCGATGTCCTCGAAGCGGGGCGCGCCGGCGAGTCGTTCGGGCGTGAGCCTGTGGACGTGGACGGGCCCCGGATCGCAGCCGGGATCGACGAGCGTGGAGAACTCTCGTTCGACGGAACCGTCCTCACGCAGCACCAAGGCTGCGACGCTCAGTATCCGGTGGGCGTTCGGGCGTACGCCCGAGGTCTCGACGTCGACCACCACCCATCGATGGTCGCGGGGCAACGTCACGGTCCCCCTCGCCGCTGCGTGCACCTCGATCACGTCATCCTCCCGATTGCCTCGTCCCCCGACGAAAACCGATGATTCGGACATTCTTAACCTGCCGTACGACAGCCCCGCATCCGGGCTGTCCCATGTAACACGCGGTCGGGCGGCATCGATATCGTCTGTCCACTTTCGCGGGTTAGGGTGCAGCGGACCGTCTGTGGCCGAAGGAGCATCATGACCGATCCGACCCTCCGCACCCCTGCCGAGATCGTGGCGCGACTGACGCTCGAGGAGAAGGCGTCGCTCACCAGCGGCCTCGACTTCTGGCACACCGAACCGGTTCTGCGCGAGAACATCCCTTCGGTGATGCTCACCGACGGACCGCACGGCGTGCGCAAGCAGACCGCGGAAGGCGATCATCTCGGGCTGCACTCGTCCGTTCCCGCGACCTGTTTCCCGCCCGCGGTCGCACTGGGTTGCTCGTTCGATCCGGAACTGCTCGAACGTGTCGGCGCCGCGCTGGGCACGGAAGCGCGGGCGTTGCAAGTGGGGGTGTTGCTCGGTCCGGGTATCAACATCAAGCGCTCTCCGCTGTGCGGACGGAACTTCGAGTACCTGTCGGAGGATCCACTGCTCTCCGGTGTTCTGGGTGCTGCCCTGGTCCGCGGGATCCAGTCGCGGGGGGTGGGCACCTCGCTCAAGCACTTCGCGGCGAACAACCAGGAAACCGACCGCATGCGGGTCTCCGCCGACATCGACCCGAGGCCCCTGCGGGAGATCTATCTGCGCGGCTTCCAGCGGGTCGTGCAGGACGCCCACCCCTGGACGGTGATGTGCTCGTACAACCGCATCAACGGCGTCTACTCGTCTCGCAACCCGTGGCTGCTCACCGACGTGTTGCGCGGTGAATGGGGATTCGACGGGCTCGTGGTGAGCGACTGGGGTGCCGTCGACGACCGGGTGGCCTCCCTGCGCGCCGGTCTGGATCTGGAGATGCCGGCGACGGGAGGGCGCACCGACGCCGAGATCGTCGCGTCCGTGCGCGCAGGCAGTCTGGACGAGGCGGTGCTCGACGAGGCGGCAGGACGCGTGGTCGGGTTGGTGCAGAAGATCGTCGGCGGAGCCGATCCCGACGCGACATTCGACTCCGAGGCACACCACGCGCTCGCCCGGGAAGTCGCCGGGCAGAGCATCGTCCTGCTGCGCAACGAGACCGGCCTGCTTCCTCTCGCCGCAGACACGGACGTCGCCGTGATCGGCGAGCTCGCCCGCACCCCGCGCTACCAAGGCGCCGGCTCGTCCCGGATCAACCCGACGCGCCTCGACAACGCACTCGACGAGATCCGGGCACTGTCCTCGCGCGAGGTCCCCTTCGCGGCCGGGTACGCCCTCGACGGATCGGAAGCGGCCGCACTGGTCGACGAGGCGGTGACCCTCGCCGGTGACGCCGACATCGCCGTCGTCTTCCTCGGGGTGCCCGCGGAACTCGAATCCGAGGGTTTCGACCGCGACGATCTCGAACTCCCGGCGAGCCAGACCGCGCTGCTCGATGCGGTGCTCGCCGCGAATCCGAACGTCGTGGTGGTGTTGTCGAACGGCGGTGTGGTCCGGCTGAGCGGGTTCGCCGAACGCGTGCCGGCGATCGTGGAGGGGTGGCTGCTCGGGCAGGCGGGCGGAGGTGCGCTCGCCGACGTCCTGTACGGAGTGGTGAATCCGAGCGGCCGCCTCGCCGAGACGATTCCGGTCCGCCTCGAGGACACACCCGCCTACACGAACTTTCCCGGCGAGCACGGGCACGTGCGCTACGGCGAAGGTCTGTTCGTCGGTTACCGCGACTACGACGCGCGCGGCCTCGACGTCTCCTTCCCGTTCGGCCACGGATTGTCGTACACGACGTTCGAGTACACGGACGCATCGGTGGAGGCCGACCGTGATCCGAGGGTGCACGTCACCGTCACCAATACCGGTGAGCGCGCAGGTGCGGAGGTCGTGCAGGTGTACATCGGGGTGCCCGATTCCTCGGTGACGAGACCGGCACGAGAACTGAAGGGATTCGGCAAGGTCCACCTCGAACCCGGCGAATCGCGCCGCATCGTGATCACGCTGCGGCGCGACGACCTCGCCTACTGGGACACCCGAGCGGATTCCTGGATCGTCGAGGGCGGTACGTACACCGTCGAGATCGGCGCCTCGAGTCGCGACATCCGTCAGTGCCTGCACGTCGAGATCGACGGTGATGCGGTGAGGATTCCGCTCACGATGGAATCTTCGCTCGGCGAGCTGTTCCGGAATCCCGCAGCGGCCGAGATCGTCATGCAGGCATTCGGATCGATGGGCGGCGATGTCGGGATCGACGAGAGCGTGCTGAAGATGGCGGCGTCGATGCCGATCGGGCGCATCGCAGGATTCGCCCCGGGCGTCGACCCGGGGCAGATCCAGCAGCTCCTCGACGCTGCGAACCAGCAGACGTGAGGATCGGAACCGTTACGAACCGGCTGTGAGAAGGACCTTCAGCGCGCCCGTCTCGCCCGCGCGTGAGAACACGTCGTAGGCCTCCTCGAACTGGTCGAGGGCGAACCGGTGCGTGATCATCGGCGACGTGTCGAGCCCGCCACTGCTCACCAATCCGATCAGTGTGGGCGTGGAGTAGGTATCGACCAGCCCGGTCGTGATCGTGAGGTCCTTGATCCAGATGTCCTCCAGATGCAGGGTCGCGGGCTTGCCGTGAACCCCGAGGTTCGCGACGTGCCCACCCGGCCGGACGAGAGCGACCGCTTGCTCGAACGTCGCGGGATAACCCACCGCCTCCATGGTGACGTCTGCGCCGAGACCACCGGTGAGACCCCGGACGGCGGCCGCCACGTCCTCGCGACCACCGTTGACGACCACATCCGCTCCGAATGCTCTGGCCGCTTCGAGTCTGCTGTCGGCGAGGTCCACGGCGACGATGTGACTCGGGCTGAACAGTTTCGCCCCGAGAATCGCGGCAAGCCCGATGGGTCCGGCGCCGATGATGACGACGACGTCCGCCGGCCGGACGCAGCCGTTGAGCACGCCGACCTCGTAGGAGGTGGGCAGGATGTCGGCGAGCATCAACATCTGCTCGTCGCTCACGCCCTCGGGTATGCGGTGAGTCGAATTGTCCGCGTAGGGAACTCGGACCAGTTCCGCCTGGGTCCCGTCGATCAGGTGGCCGAGGATCCAGCCACCGCCGCCGAGACACTGGCCGTAACGGCTTTCTCGGCAGAACCTGCACGTTCCGCACGCGGTGACACACGACACGAGGACGCGGTCGCCGGGGGCGAGCGTCTGCACCCCTCCCCCTACTTCGACCACCGTTCCTACGGCTTCGTGACCGAGGATGCGACCGTCGGTGACCGCCGGTACGTCCCCTCCGAGAATGTGCAGGTCGGTACCGCAGATGGTGACCGCATCGACCCGCACCACCGCGTCGGTCCCGTCCTGGATCGTTGCGTCGGGCACGTCCTCCCAGGATCGTTGCCCAGGACCGTGGTATACCAATGCCTTCATTTTCGGCCTTTCGCCGAGAGATCGGTCCTTTTCAGGATGACACGCGGGCTAGTCTGAGCGGAACGTTTCACAGGGGCTGAAACCGAGACTCGAAAGTGGACGACCCATGAAGATGCTCGCAGCTTCGATCATCACGGTGGCCGTATTGTCCGCCTCGGCATGCAGTTCCGACGAGACCGGATCCGAGTCCACACCCTCCCCCGCATCCACCGAACAGCCTCAGCCCGAGTATGTGGCCGATGTCGAATCGACGGTCGACCAGTTGATGCAGGACAACGCAATTCCCGGGGCGGTGGTACAGATCAGCTCCCCCGATCGTGGGGACTGGACCGGAACCTTCGGCACGGGAACCATCGACGCCGACGATCCGCTGTCGGCCACCGACCACTTCCGGATCGGTAGCAACACGAAGACGATGACGGTCACCGTCATCCTGCAACTGGTACAAGAAGGACAACTCTCGCTCGACGACCCGATCTCGAATTACGTCGAGGGCGTACCGAACGGCGAGACGATCACCATCTCCGAGCTCGCCGAGATGCGCAGCGGTCTGTACAACTACAGTGCCGACCCGGAGTTCAACGCCACCCTGGACCGGGAACCGGAGAAGGCATGGACACCGGAGGAGCTGCTGCAGATCGCCTTCTCCCATCCGGTCGAGTTCGCACCCGGAGAACAGTTCGAATACAGCAACACCAATACCGTCCTGCTCGGCCTGGTCATCGAGGAGCTGACCGAGATGCCGGTCGCCGAAGCGTTCGAAGAACGGATCTTCGCTCCGCTCGGCCTGGCGAACACCTCGTTCCCTGCCATCGAGGACGCATCGATCCCCGACCCGCATCCGCAGGGGTACATGTTCGGCACCAACGTCTCCACGATCGACACCTTCGCTCTGCCCGAAGACGAGCAGCCGGCCGCCGTGGCGGGGACGGTGAAACCGAACGATGTCACCGACGACAATCCGTCGTGGACGTGGACCGCCGGTGCTGCGATCTCCACCGTGGGCGACATGACGACCTACGTGAAAGCGCTCGTCGGCGGGGGTCTGCTCGACGAGCAGATGCAGCAGACCCGACTGGACAGCATCCGGTCGGTGGGTGCGGCAACCGCGGGATACGGTCTCGGTATGGCCCGCTTCGGACCGCTGCTCGGACACGACGGTCAGCTCCCCGGATTCATGACCTTCATGGGCCACGACCCGGAGACCGATCTGACCCTCGTGGTCGCGACGAACCTGTCCACCGTGCCGTCCGGTGAAGGCTCGGCCCTGACCCTGGTCAAGGGGATCCTGCCGATCTTCTACGGATCGGAGTACCAGGAGCCGGACGATCCGGCCCGAGCACCGGGGTCGGAGACGACCGCGACACCCACTCCGGGTGGCTGATCGCGGATCGCCGATCCTATCCACTGCCAGCGAGCGCCCGCCCCCGAAGCGATACTGAGCACGCTCTCGTCCACAGGGTCCTCGTTTCTCCACAGTTCTCGCGTGTGAAGGCCGACCCTCCGGACCGGACGCGGGCGGGCCCCGAAGATCGGTCTCATGACCGATCAGATGTGGACGAGAGCGCAACTCATCGAATCCGGCGTGTCGGATCGCGCGATACGAACGCAACTCCGACGAGGCGAACTGGTCAGGATCGCACGTGGCATGTACATGACGCGACGGGACTTCGACTCGTCGGACCCTGTCGGCGTGCATCTGCTGCGAGCACGCTTCGTCGGCTCGAGGCTGCGCACGGACGAGGCTGTCAGCCACATATCCGCCGCTGTTCTACACGGTCTCGACGTGTGGGATGCGCCGCTCGAACGCGTTCACTTCACCCGCCCGGCGATGCGAAGCTGCCGGTTGAGCGATGACCTGCACATTCACGCATCCGGTCTGGACGACGACATCGTCGACGTGGACGGACTCCGCGTCACCTCCCTCGCTCGCACCATCGTCGACGTCGCCCGCACACTGTCGCGCCCCCGCGCCCTCGTCATAGGAGATTCGGCACTGCGGTCGGATCCGAGCGCTCGCTCCGACCTGCCCCGGATCCTCGCTGCGTCGCGGGGCCGTACAGGAATAGTTGCGGCGGAGTCGGTGGCACGCCTGCTCGACGGCCGAAGTGAGAGTGTCGGCGAGTCGTTGTCACGGCTGCGGATGAGGGAAGCCGGTCTGCCGATACCCGATCTCCAACCGGAGATCGTCGCCCGCGACGGGCGCCGGTATCGAGTCGATTTCCTCTGGCGCGACCTCGGTGTCATCGGTGAGTTCGACGGTCTCGGTAAGTACACCGAACACCACAGATTGCTCGCCGAGAAGGCGCGGGAAGACGCACTGCGGGATCTCGGGTTCGAGGTGATCCGCTGGAACTGGGCGGAATTGTCGCGATTCGACGTCGTCGTCGGCCGTTTCGAGCGCGCTGTGCTCAGGCGAAAGACACACCGGCCGGCTCCGGAGCGCGAAACGGTCGAAGGTTCGCGCTACAACCCGCTCCTCTGACCGTTTCGCGCTTCTGTCCGCTTCCCTAGATCGTCTTCAGGCCGAGCGAGTCGCGCAGCGTCGTACCGGGATATTCGGTGCGGAACAGACCGCGCCGCTGCAGCTCCGGCACCACGAGATCGACGAAGTCGTCGAGGGAGCCGGGGTATGCGGGGCACATGAGGTTGAAGCCGTCGCAGGCGCCCGCAGCAAACCACTCCTCGATGCTGTCGGCGACGGATTCGGGGGTACCGACCATCGTCGCGTGCCCACCGCCGGCCGCAAGGTAACCGAGCAGTTGACGCAGGGTCGGGCGGCGGGTCTCGATGATGCGCTGCACCGTCGCGTAGCGTCCCTGCGGGCCGGTGAATTGCTCGATGGGCGGCAGGTCGTCGACGGGGCCGTCGAGGTCGTGGGCCGTGTAGTCCTGGCCGGTGAAGACTCCGAGCTGCGCCACGGCCGCGTCGACGTCGAGTAGCGCGTCGAGGGCCGCCTTCTTCGACCACGCCTCCTCCTCCGTGCGGCCGACGTAGGTCACGAGTCCCGGCAGGATCGCCACCGATCCGGAGTCCCTGCCGGACGCGGTGATTCGCGCGCGCAGGTCGGTAGCGTAGTCGAGGGCCGCCGTCATGTCCCAGGCGACGGAATAGACGGCTTCGGCGTAACGGGCCGCGAGATCGCGGCCGGTGTCCGATGCACCGGCCTGGAACAGCACGGGACGGCCCTGCGGGCATCGCGGCACGGTCAGCGGGCCGTCGACGCGGAAGTGCTTGCCTCGATGGTGGATCGGGTGGATGGCGTCGGCGTCGAGATATCGTCCGCCCTGCCGGTCGACGAGCAGTCCGCCCTCGCCCCACGAATCCCACAGCGCGAGGAGCACTTCGATGAATTCCTCTGCCCGTGCGTATCGTTCGGCGTGGGGTGGGAGGACGTCGAACCCGTGGTTGCGCGCTTCGGCGTCGAACATCGAGGTGACGATGTTGGCACCGACCCTGCCGCCGCTGATGTGGTCGAGCGAGGCGAGCAGACGCGCGGCATGGAAGGGAGTGTAGAAGCTGGCGGAGACGGTGGTGACGAGTCCGACATGTGTCGTGGCACGTGCCATCGCCGCGAGCGCGGTGAGCGGTTCCAGGAACCAGGTGGTCCCTGCCGTGTACTTCGGGTCGACACTGTGGCCGTCGGCGAAGAACACCGCATCGAGGCAGCCTCGCTCGGCGGTTCGCGCCAGTTCCTCGAAATACGCGATGTCGCCGATGCGTTCGGCAGCGGAACCGGGATGCCGCCATGCCGACGAATGGTGCCCCACCCCGTACAGGAAGGCGTTGAGGTGGAGGGTGCGCGGGCCGGCCTTCAATTCATCACCAGCCCGCCGTCGACGACGAGGTTCTGCCCGGTGACGGCTCGCGACCAGTCGGAAGCGAAGAACAGTACCGCGGCAGCGAAATCCTCCGGCGTGGTGACCTTCCGGAGCGGCGTCGACGACGCGATCAGGTCGAACACCGCTTCGGGAGTCGCCGACGACGCGTCGGTGGTGCGCAGCAGACCACCGGACACCATGTTGACGCGGATGCCGTCGGGTCCGAGATCGGCGGCGAAGGTGCGAGTCAGCGACAGCAGCGCCGCCTTCGCGGCGGTGTAGTCGTGGTACGGGACCACAGGATGCTGGAACAGGTTGGTTCCGATGTTGACGATGCTGCCGCCACCGGTCTCCCGCATCCCCGGCAGCGCCGCCTGGACGACATTGACCGCACCGCCGACGACGCCGTCGAACTGGGCTCCGAAGTCGGCGTATCCGATCTCGTCGGCCTTGGCGCGGGCGTCACCGTTGAAGGAGAAATCGGGTAGTGCGTTGTTGACGACCGTGGTGACCGGTCGCCCGAAGTGGTCGCGGGCAGCCGCGAACAGCGACTCGACCTCGGCGCGGTCGGTGACGTCGGCCCGGAGCGCGACTGCGCGATCGCGTCCGATCGTCTCGGCCAGTTCGTGTGCGCCGTCGCCGCTGGTCCGGTAGTCGAGGACGACCGCGGCGCCTTCGTCGGCGAACGCCTGCGCGATGCTGCGTCCGAGGCCGCGGCCGGCGCCGGTGACGAGGACGATCCGGTTCTGCAAGGACATTTCTCTGCCTTCCCTGGGTCGGGAAGGGTGCGTGACAGGGACAGCCCTGTGGCTGTCGCCGGCTCGGCATCCCTTCGCTCGAATGATCGAGATCAGGTTCGACGGGTGTTCTCTCAGCCGTTTCCGGCACCCCGTGTCGAGTCCTGCGCACAGGCTACACCGTCGGTTCGCCACCTCCCGCGCCGCGGCAGCGCCCGCGTTCACAGGATCGTCACATCGCCGACGCGGGAACTTAGCTCAGATCGGCGTTAAAATGGGACGTTCCTGTCCCGACCCGTGAAAGGAGATTCCGACGCACACGCCGGCCCCCCACAACGTTTCTTTCGTCTCCCTTTCCGAACAGGTCGGAGACACCCGCCCACGCGTACACGCCACGGTTCGCGGACCGGCGACGCACGAGGAGGTCGTATGGTTCGAGGATCGCTACGCGATTCCGATCACCACGACCACACCGCACGAGGCGCAGGTGGAGGACGTGCTGTTCCTCCGTCGCGTGCTCGACCGCGCGCGGATCGACTATCTTCTGGTGCGCGACCACAGCGAGCGCCCCATTCTGGCGATCGATCGGAGCGACCGGAAGAGGCTGCGCGCCGCCCTCGCCGAGGGATGCGCCGACGAACCCTTCTACTCGAAGGCCGTCGGTTCGAAGCGCCGTCCCGTGCTCGTGGCCGACGGGCACCTCTCGCACAGCAAGAAAGACCGGGTGTTCCGACTGTTCCGGCCCCGGGTCGAACTCACCAGCGGGTTGCGTTACGGGGCGTCGAACGGGGTGCAGATCGAACTGTGGTCGTACAGCGGCGACGAGGTGATCATGCCTCGCCCCAACGCCCTGACCCGCATGACGGCCCTGCGCGAGGAGATGCGCCGGACGACGGTCGAGCGGTACGGCCAGTTGTGGCCGACCATCGAGGGAATGTTCGACCTCCACCCGGGGGACGTCCCGTTCGAGATCGACCTCGTCTTCTCGTGGGTCGACGGGTCGTCGAGGTCGTTCCAGGCCGAGCGCGCGAAGCTCATGCAGAACTACGTCGTCGGGGAAGGCGACGACTCGCCCGCACGTTACCGGCAGATCGACGAGCTCAAGTACGCCCTGCGATCGGTGCACATGTACGCGCCCTGGGTGCGGCGGATCTTCGTCGCGACCGACTCGCCGCGACCGGCCTGGCTCGCCGACCACCCGCGTGTCACGTTCGTGCGCAGCGAGGAGTTCTTCTCCGATCCGTCGGTGCTGCCCACCTACAACTCGATGGCGGTCGAGTCGCAGCTGCATCACATTCCGGGATTGTCCGAGCACTTCCTGTACTCGAACGACGACATGTTCTTCGGTCGCCCGGTGCGCCCGGACCTGTTCTTCTCCGGCGGTGGGGTCAGCAAGTTCATCGAGTGCGACGTCCGGATCGGACTCGGACGGAACCACAAGGCGCGAAGCGGGTTCGAGAATTCGGCTCGGATGAACCGGACGCTGCTGAAGGAACGCTTCGGGGTGACCATCACTCGGCACCTCGAACACACTCCGGTGCCGCTCCGCAGATCGATCATGGCCGAGATGGAGCGAGAGTTCGCGAAGGAGTTCGCGGCGACGGCAGCGAGTCCGTTCCGGGCCGCCGACAACATCTCGGTGACGAACTCCTTCTATCACTACTACGCGTTGATGACCGGCCGCGCGGTACAGCAGACCACGGCGAAGGTGGAGTACGTCGACACGACCGCCGAGTCCGGACTGCGCCGGCTCGACACGATCCTGGCTCGGCGCAAGCACGACCTGTTCTGCCTCAACGACGGCAGCACCCCCGAGGTGGACCTGGAACTACGCACAGCGAAGGTGACGCAGTTCCTCGAGCGGTACTACCCGATCCCGGCGCCCTGGGAGTCCGGCCGTCCCGGCTGAGAAACGAGACCCGGCAGACCGTGACGGGTCTGCCGGGTTCTCCGCGGTCTACACGCGGACGGTGAGGCCGGGGTTCTCCGGGATACGGATACCGGCTTCGGCGAGTCGCCGTGCTGCGTCCTCTGCACTGTGCGGCTGCCCGGCCGTGGCGTAGCTCCCGCTCGGCACCACCGAATGCACGATCGTCTCGGGATAGACGTGCACGAGGTTGAACCCCTGTGCACCGTCGTGTCCGCGCTGCGAACCGACGGGGACGTTGAGGTCCTGTGTGTAGCAGGTGGACGAGGCGACGGACACGGGGATACCGGCGAAGGTCGCCGAGGTGGAGTAGTGCAGATGTCCGCCGAGGATGGCGCGCACATCGGTTCCGCGCAGAACGTCGGCGAGACCGGCCTGGTCGCGCAGTTCGACGAGGACGGCCATGTCGAAGATGCTCGGTACCGGTGGATGATGCAGTGCGAGAACGGTACCGAACGGAGACGGCGTCGAGAGTTCGTCGGCGAGCCACGTGAGCTGCTCCGGGGAGACCTCACCGTAGTGATGACCCGGAACCGACGTGTCGAGCGTGACGATCCGCAGTCCACCGATGTCGTGGACACCGTCGATCGGCGCACCGGTGGGCGATTCGTCGAGCAGTTCTTCGCGGAAGGTGGCCCGGTCGTCGTGGTTGCCCATCGCCCAGACGATCTCGGCGCCGAGTGCAGTGGCGAGCGGCTCGATCAGGCCGCGGAGTTTCCGGTAGGCATCGGGCTGGCCCCGATCCGCGAGGTCGCCGGTGAACACCAGCGCATCGGGACGGACCTGCGAAGCGCGGATGTCGTCGAGGATCGTCCGGAGGCGGGTGTCCGCGTCGACCGTGCCGTAGAGGAGTTCGTCTCCACCGACGAGATGTGTATCCGTGAGGTGGAGAAGTGTGTGCGAAGGTCTGGGATATTCGGCTGTTCGCTCAGGGGCTGCGGACCTGCCCATGATCTCTCACTTCCATCTGCCCGTGTCGGCGCACTCGATCGTCATCAAAGGTAGCGAGTGGTCGTGCGCGGCTCCACGAATTCCGGATCACATCGAGGGGACACACCTGCTGCGGACAGCACGTCATCACGCGGTGAGCTGCGAAAACAGGGGCGGACAGGATGTGTCGTGATCTGGATCACATAAACCCCCTGCGGTCCACTCCCACCGGCAGGGCACCGCCCTCCCGTAGGAGAGAATTTCTGTTAACTTTCTGCCCCATCCACACACCTCAGGGGGATGGTCGATGCATATACGTTCATGGGTCGCCGCGGCACTCGCGGCCACCTTCACGATCGTCGGGGCAGGAACGGCAGCAGCGGAGGAACCGGCCGCACCTCCTCTCCCCGTCGGAAAGACGTTCCTCGACGGATTCGCACAGGAATTCGGCGATCCGCACGGCAGCGCACCCGGCACCAACGATTGGGGCTGCACACCGTCCGAGGAACACCCCGATCCGGTGGTCCTCGTCCACGGCACGGTGCTCAACCGGCAGAACAACTGGTCGTATCTCGGCCCCCTCCTCGCCAACGAGGGGTACTGCGTCTTCGCTCTCACTTACGGCAACCATGCCGACCTTCCGTGGCCGCTCGGTGCCGTCGGCGGCCTGCTGCCGATGGAGGACAGTGCGCAGCAGCTCTCGGATTTCGTCGACGAGGTGCTCGCCGCGACCGGCGCCGGGAAGGTGGACCTGATCGGCCACTCGCAGGGCACGCTCATGCCCGTCTGGTACGTGAAGTTCCTCGGTGGCAACGAGAAGGTCGACGACTACGTCTCCCTCGGCCCGGTCTACGAAGGCAGCCACGCTTTCCTTCTCGCGGCTTCGTTCGAGTTGTTCGAGCACGCCGGGGTGCGCCAGGACGTGGAGAATCTCGTCCACGCGATCGGATGCGGTGCGTGCCCGCAGGTCCTCGCCGGTTCGGACTGGATCCACACGATCCAGCAGGCCGGGGTCTATGCCGACGAGGTGACGTACACGAACATCATGACCCGCTACGAGGAGATCGTTCTCCCGTACACCAGCGGCTACCGCGAAGCACCGAACGCGACGAACATCGTGCTGCAGGACCACTGCGGAAACGACTTCGTCGAGCATGCCGGCATCGTCAACGATCCGAATGCCGCATGGTTCGTGCTCGAGGCCCTGGACCCCGGCTCGGCCGGGCCGCTCGAATGCGTCTTCGTCCCCCCGATCCTCGGGTGGAGCCCGGACCCGATGATCGGCGGTCCTGCTGCCGAGGAGTCCGTGGTCGCAGGCAGATTCGGCGCCTGATCACGAAATAACCTGCGGCCGGCGGAAAAAAGGTGCAGAGTATCCGGCGACGTTCGAATTGTCGTCGAGGCAGGGAGGACATATGACACGGAAATCGATCCGGCGCGCAGCGGCAGCGGTATTCACCGCAAGTGTCGTGGGGACGGCGATGGTCGCAGCGGGGGGCGTCGCCCAGGCTGCGCCGACATCCACGACGATGACCTGTTCCAGTGCGAATCCGCTCTTCTGGGCACCACCGTTCACCTGGACCGTTCACGCGGCGTCCGGCGAATCGGCGCCACCGGACGGGCCACTCGAGCCGTCACTCCTGCTGTCCGGCGGCAACGAACTTCCGATTCCACCCGGTGGCCTGATCCCCAGCATCGGCATCAATTGGTACGGCACCCAGGTGCTCGTCGACTGGCACAACCGCAACACCGGGCGATCCGGCCGGAGCGTCAGCGACCAGGAGGCATGGCAGCAACATCCGCGAATCCCGGTGAACCGCACCTGGACCGGCACCGGGACGGTGGATTTCACCGTCACCCTCCAGACCGGCGCGGGCTGGTGGTTCGTCAACACCCAGAATGCCGTGTGCACAGGAACGATCGACATCGTGCAACGCTGAACAATCGCAGGTACAAGCGGTCGGTACAGTCGTCGCGGGCTCGAGGGCCCACACGTGATCCGGAAAGGCTCGCCGTGTACGTCATCACCAACCGCATCGAAGTTCCCGCCGAGACCGCCGACTCGTTCGAGACGGTGTTCGTCGAGAGCATGCGCTCGACACTGGAGGGGGTGCCGGGCCTGAACCGCACGACCCTGCTCCGCCCGGCAGCCGAAGGCCTTCCCTACCTGTCCACGATGGAATTCGACTCCAAGGACGATTTCCTGGCATGGCTGCGTTCGGATTCCTTCAAGGCCGCGCACTCGGACGATCAGGCCCCGGGTATGCAGGCGCCCTCCGCGGTGGAACAGCACACCCTCGTCGAGGACATCGTCTTCGAGAAGTAGGCACCTCACACGAGTCGAGCCCGTCGCATCTCTGCGGCGGGCTCGACTCGTGTGCGGACGCGGACTACACCGCGACCGGCTGCTTCGCGACCACGACCGGTTCCGGAACGGTGACCGCGCGGACGGGGCGGCGTACCAGCGCGACCGTCACGTAGGCGACCAGCGACACCAGGAATCCGATGAAGGTGGTCCAGCCGTCGACGGACGAGGTGACCAGCGAGTTCGGGATGTACAGCAGGGTGTTGTCGACGCCGTAGATCGTCGGGGTGAGGACGAAGAACCCGGCACGCACCGTGATGCCGGCGATCGCGGCGGCGGCCACGGCACGCCCGTCCCCACGCGACCAGAACAGCCCGAGGATGAACGGAACGACGAGCGAGGCGAGCAGAAGGTCGAAGGTGAGGGTGAGAAGGATACCCGTCTGCGGAACACGCAGGGCGACGAGCGCGCCGAAGGCCGCCATGGGCAGCATGAGCAGACGCGTGGCCTTCATGACGTCCGAGGACATCGCGGCGTTCTCGCCACCGACTCGGAAGACGTTGCGCACCAGGACCGTCGCGGTGGACAGCAGCACCCCACTGATGGTGGTCAGCGACGCGGTGACCAGACCGGACAGGACCAGGATCGACAACCACTGAGGGGTGTACTGCCCGAGCAGGACGTAGAGGATCGGCGCGTCCGCGGCGCTGTCACCGACGATCGAGACCGCGGCGAGAGCGACGAACGAGAGCGGCACGCACAGCAGGAGAATGCCGGTCGCCGCGGAGAAGCAGGCGCGCTGCGCCGCGTGCGGCGACTTGGCGGAGAACACACGCTGCATCAGGTCGATCGCGACGAGGTTGCCGAGTCCGAGAGCGACGATCGTGGCCCAGTTGATCGCGGCGCCCTGCGCCGGGTCGGTGAGCTGCCCGAGATCGCCGATGCCGAGGCCGTCACCGTGGGTGAAGCCGGGACCGAGGGCCACCCATGCGAGGAGGGAGACGATGCCGACGGCCATGACGGCGAACTGGACCATGCCGGTGTAGACGCTCGCGAACATGCCGCCGGCCATCGTGTAGGCGAGCACGAACGGGATGATCACCAGTACCGCGGCGGTGTAGTTCAGACCGAGGAAGTACTGCAGGAGGTAGGCCAGTGCGACGAGGTTGCCGGCGAGGAGGATGCCGAAGCTGCCCACGGTGAGGACGGAGGCGGTGATCTCGGTGCCGCGCCCGAAGCGCCGGGCGAAGAACTCCGGCAGGGTCACCACGCCGGTCGCCCGCAGGCGCTTCGCGAAGAAGATTCCGACGAGCAGAACACTGAGCGCGACGCCGAGGGGCATCGCCGCGCCGGCCCAGAATCCGAATCCGGCCGCGAGGTCGGCCGAACCGAGGGTCGCGTTGGAGTCGATGACCTGGGACATGAGCAGGACGGCGAGAACGGGTGCGCCCAGCGAGCGACCGGCGAGCAGGAAGTTGCCGGCCTGTCCGCGGACCTTGCGGGTGGAGTAGAAGCCGGCCCCGAGAAGTACGACGAGGCACACGGCAACACCGGTGATGATCATGGCAGCTCCGTATGGAGAAGGTCAGACGGCAGGAGCGCTGCGTTGGGCTTCGCGTCCGAGCGAATAGAGGGGGCGGGCATTGTCGGGAAGAGCGATCTCGCCGGAGGCGAGCCGGTTGCGGAGATAGGTGAAGCTCTGAGCGGTCTGTGCGAACAGATGCTCGCCGGCCGTCACTCCGTCGTATCGTGGTCCGTCCGCGTCGACGAACCTCTCCAGCGGCTCGACCCGGGTGTCGTAATCGACGTTGAAGAACAAGGGGAACGAGTAACGCTCCTGAGCAACCTTACGCACCCGATGTGACGTCGCTGTAAACACGCCGTTCGTCCAGATCTCCAGTAGGTCACCGATATTCAGGACGAAAGCATCGTCGCGGTAGGGCACCTCGATCCAGTCCCCGTCGGCGTTGACCACTTCGAGTCCCGGCGCCGTGGGCAAAAGTAGCGTGAACACTTCGTAGTCGGTGTGGGCGCCGATACCGGGGCGGTCGGATGCACTGGGATCGTAGGGATAATGGATCATCCGCAACTGCGCCGGCGGTGTCGTCACATACCGATCGAACAGGTCGGACGGCTCGCCGAGCGTCTCGGCGAAAGCCCTCAGAAGCACACGGCCCAGACCGAATACGGCATCGTAGTACGCCCCCACGGGCTTCTCGAAGTCCGGCAGGTCGGGCCACTGGTTCGGTCCGAGCAGCGGATTGCCGGCCAGATAGTCCGGATCGTCGGCGGGAAGATCGATGGACAGATCGAACGCTTCCTTGTGATCGGGTGTGGCACCGGCGAACACTTCCTCACCCGGCGGCACATAGCCGCGGTGGTTCGACGAATTGCCTATGTAGACCGACATCTTGGTTTCGTCGGGCAGTGCGAAGAAGCGTTCTGCGGCTGTCTTCAGTCCCGAGATGAGGGTGGGATCGATACCGTGCCCGACGATCTGAGCGAAACCGACTTCGCGGGCGGCACGCCCGAGTTCCTCGACGACCGCTTCCCGTCCGCTGTCGTCGGCGGAGACCAGTGCGTGTACGTCGACGACGGGGATGCTGGTGAAGGTCATGGTTCCCTCCTGGGGTTCGGGTCGAGCGGACGCCACCGCCTCGTGACGGGCGTTCCGTCGAATGTGACGTCGCTCGTGTGGATCTCGTCTCCGAAGTCGGGGTCGAGGTCGTCCCCGATCCGATACGGGAGAGTCGATGCGGTGATGTTCCATCGGCCGGCGCACACTCGGCCGACGGCGACCTCGCAGTCGAGCACTGCGCGGGCCTCGCGGAGTGTCGCCGCCCCCCTGATGCGTTCGAGCAGGGAACCGGATCCGGGGGTGTGGTCGCGGCCGCGCGCGAACGCGAAGGTCTCCCCCACCCGCACGAGTACCGCGGTCGCCCCGGTGTCGATGTCCTCGAGCAGGTACTCCTCGATGTCGGACGAGACGCCGGCGATGTGCCAGTGTTCCGTGTAGTCCTCGTACACACCGTGTTCGATGATCGTGTCCGCGTCGAGGACGGCCAGGCTGCCGGCGTCGGGTGTCGGCCCGAGCGGGTGGAACGACACGGCGCGTTCCCACTCGACGTGATCGCCGCGGTCGAGCAACCGGCCCGCGAATCCGTCCTGCGCCGCGAGTGCCACGAGATCGTCGAGGTCCATGTCGTTCGCGGTCGAGGCCGTCACCACAGGCAACGAGGCGGGTTGCCTCAGATCGCAGTACAACTTCTCGCCCTGCACCCAGGTGACCCGGGTGGTGGTGTCGGGTTCGGTGCCCGGCCGCGCCAGCAGCGTTCGCTCGAACCGGGTTCCTGCAAGCCGGATCCGTTCGGCGGTCGTCATGCGCCGGTCGCTTTCCACCGTGCCCGCTCCTGCGCGAAGGCGACGGATTGGGTCGCCTGGAACTCCGCGATCGAGGATGTGTTGTCGGCGAGGAATTTCCGGTGGTCCGCCAGCGAGAAGGTCCCGTCGGTGATCTCCACTCCCCCGCCGCGGCCGGCCGCGAGATCGGCACGCAGATCGAGCAGTTCCTCGGGGTCGACGGGATACCAGGAGATCCGGTCGAAGAACCGCAGCAGCCACGGCGTTCCGTCCTCGAAGGGCCCGGCCGGCTGCGGGTGCCGGTGATTCCACACCTGGGTGGTGCGGCCGACGAACTGGTATCCGCCGGGGCCTTCCATGCCGTAGATGCACAGATACGCACCGCCGATACCGACCGCGTTCTCGGGGGTCCACGTGCGGGCCGGGTTGTACTTGGTGGTGACCAGCCGGTGCCGCGGGTCGAGCGGTGTCGCGACCGGTGCACCGAGGTAGACGTCGCCGAGTCCGAGCACCATGTAGTCGGCGGCGAACACCGTGTCGAACACGTCGGCGACGGTGTCGAGGCCGTTCATGCGACGGATGAACTCGATGTTCCACGGGCACCACGGCGCGTCCGACCGCACGCCGTGCATGTAGCGCTGGATGGCCTCGCGGGTCGCCGGATCGTCCCAGGACAGCGGCAGGCGCACCTGACGGCTGGGCACTTCCAGTTCGTCGCTGTCGCCGATACCGTCCTCGACCTCGGCGAGCAGACCGAGCAGGACCGGTACCGGCAGGACATCCGGGTCGACCTTGACCTGCAGCGACCGGATACCGGGGGTGAGTTCGAGCAGGCCGGCAGGGCGCTGCGCTTCGAGGCGCTGGTGCAGGGCGTGCACGCGGGCCCGCAGCGCCAGATCGAGCGTCATGTCGCCGTACTCGACGAGCACGTTGTCGTCGCCGCTGCGGCGGTAGGTGACGGCGGTGTGCCCGTCGCGGCGGGCCAGGACTCCGTCGTCGCCGTCGCCGCCGCCCGACGCGACCAGCGACAGACCGGCACGACGACCGACTCCCAGTTCGCGGCGCGACGCGCTGTGCTGCGACTTCACGGGGACGAACCTGACGGTGTTGCCGGGTGCGAGCTGACCGAGCTTCCAGCGGTCGGCGGCGACGACCGTCACCGGGCACACGAAGCCGCCCAGGCTCGGCCCGTCGGGGCCGAGCAGGATCGGGGTGTCGCCCGTGAAGTCGAGCGCACCGACGGAGTACGCGTTGTCGTGGATGTTCGACGGATGCAGCCCCGCTTCCCCGCCATCGGTCCGGGCCCATTCCGGCTTCGGGCCGATGAGCCGGACCCCGGTGCGATCGGAGTTGAAGTGCACCTCGTACTCGGTGGCGTAGAGGGTGTCGATGTCGGAGCGGGTGAAGAACTCGGGGGCGCCGTGCGGGCCTTCGGTCACCGCGATCTCCCAGCGCGTGCCGAGAGCCGGTACGTGTTCGGACGGGACGGGCGCGCTCTCACCGCGGGGGTCGTCACCCACGACGAGGACGTCGCCTTCGCGAAGGGTGCGGCCCTCGTGACCACCGAACGTGCCGAGCGTGAACGTCGATGCGCTGCCGAGGAATTCGGGAACGTCGAGTCCGCCCCGGACCAGGATGTAGACGCGCAGGCCGGGACCGGAGACGACGCCGACGTCGAGCAGTCCGCCGGCCGGAACGGTGACGGGCCGCCACTGCGGAACGGTGACTCCGTCGACCTGGACGACGGCGGGAGCACCGGTCACGCACACCTCGGTGTCCTCGGTGAAACGCAGCGCGGGACCTGCCATCGTGGTCTCGAGGCCGGGGGCGCCCTCGTCGTTGCCGAGAGCCACGTTGCCCAGACGGAAGGACAGGTCGTCCATGGGCCCGGAGGGCGGTACGCCGATCTGCCAGTAGCCGGTGCGACCCGGATAGTCCTGGACGGTGGTGAGCATTCCGGGGCGTTCTACGCCGATCTTGGTGGTCATGGCAGGCTCACTCCTCGCGGGTGACGATCATGCGAACCGGCGTGGGATCGAAGCCGTTGCACGGGTTGTTGATCTGGGGGCAGTTCGAGACGAGCACGAGTACGTCGCGCTCGGCGCGGAGCGCGAGGCGCTTTCCGGGAGCGGAGAGCCCGTCGACGATGCCGAGGGTGCCGTCCGCCTCGACGGGCACATTCATGAAGAAGTTGATGTTGGAGACGAGATCTCGTTTGCCGAGGCCCCACTTCGCGCCCTCGATGAGGAAGTTCTCGACACACGCGTGCTGATGCTTCGTGTGGTGCCCGTAGCGCAGGGTGTTCGACTCCTGCGAGCACGCGCCACCGACGGTGTCGTGATTTCCCACCTCGTCGGCGGCGAGCGTCATCAGCGGAGCGCCCTCGGAGTCGCGCAGGACGGATCCGGTGGTGAGGAACAGATTCTGCTGTGCGGTGACGGTGGCCGCCGCGCTGTATCGCCGGCCGGTGTCGTGCGCGTCGTAGACGAGCGTGTCGACGGCCTGATTGCCGTGCAGGTCGACGATCGTGAGGACGTCTCCCGCGGCGACGACGGCCGACCACGGTCCGCGGAGTCCGACGATCTCGTCGAGGACGACGCGACCGGGAACGAGGGCGAGTTCTGCGGTGTCTGCGGTGAGGGTCATCGGCGGATCTCCGTTTCGGACGTGGCGGCGGCCCAGGCGTCGTCGGTGTTGAGGACGGCGCGCTGGTATTCGGGGTCGGTGTTCGGCAGCGAATTCAGTTCTTCCGGTGCTCGCCAGGCGAGAACCTCCAGGCTGCCGGTGGTGAACTCGGGATCGGGATCGAGCGGGTGTGCGGTGTTGGCGACGAGCACGATCACCGGCAGGTGGATCAGAAGGTCGACGTAGGCGCCGGGCCCGGCGTTACCGGTGCTGACGAGCCTTCCGTCCTCCTCGACACGGACACCGTGGAAGAAGGACAGGGACGGCGGCAGGTCGCGCGGTTGCAGGTCGTGCTTGGCGGCGGCGACGGAGAACAGTTCCCGGCCCGCCGGAGACGACGAATGAAGTTCTCCTGCTCCGTACTTCGCGGTGTTTCCGGCGAGATGGGTGGTGCCGCACAGGGCGTCGTGCCGGCCGGAGGTGTCGGCGACGATGGTCGCGAGTAGTCGGCCCTGATCGGAGAGCAGGGGGTGCCCGGTTCCGAGATAGGCCTGCCAGGGCACCTTCACGGTGTCGGCGACGTTGAGCCGCTCGTGCGGCGCATCGGCACGGAAGAGCAGCACGTGCGCGCAGGCCGTGCCGTCGACGTCCCGCAACCGCAGGCGGGTGCCGCGGGCGAGAACCTTGCCGGTGTAGCGGCCGCCGGGGACGGTCTCGGCCCAGGTCATCGCTGCCGCACGGCCGTTCGGCGGGGCGGGCCAGGAGGAGGCGGGGACGATCGGCATCGCGTCCGTGACGGTTCCGGCCTGCGCTCGGGCGTGGGCACGAGCGGCGTGCGTGGTGGCGGTCGCGAGTGTCTCGGTCATGGCGCTCCGATCGGCGGGTGGGGGAAACTGTCGATCGACAGTTTTCCGGTCGCGCATCTTCGGCGAATGTCCTGCGCGTAACGACTCCGTTTCTTGTGTTTCATCCAGGTGACAGAATGCTCACCACTCGAACTCTGCAGTGTTGCTGGACATTTCGATGTGTCAGGGTGAAGGGGTGAGCCAAGCAGGACCAGGACGACCCCGCCTCCGCGCCCCGCGCCGACCCGGAAACAACGCCCGCGCAGAGATTCTCGATGCGGCGGCCGAGCTGTTCACCACACGCGGATTCGCGAGTACGTCGACACGCCTGATCGCGGAGACCGTGGGGATCCGGCAGGCATCGCTGTACAACCATTTCGCGACGAAGAACGACATCCTCGTAGCACTGCTCGAGGGCACCGTCGAACCGACGATCGAGTTCGACGACGGACTCGGGGACGCACTGCCCGCCGACCTGCGGTTGTGTGCACTGACCTGGTTCGACGCCGCCCAATTGTGTGCGGGGAGATGGAATCTCGGTGCGCTCTACCACCTTCCGGAGTTGCGCACCGATTCGTTCGACGTCTTCCGCCGCGACCGCCGGCGTCTGTACCGGCGTTATCGTGAACTCGCGTCGCAGATCGTCGGCGGGGACGACCCGCGGATCGATCTGCCCTTCCGGCTCGTCGAATCGGTCATCTCCACGCGCGCGGACGGCGACATCGACGCGAGCCTGCCGGAAACCCTGGCGACCGCGTCACTGACGGTGCTCGGCGTGACCCGGGTCGCCGAGGTGACGAGCGCCGCACGCGCACTGGTCGTGGGTGTTCCCGGCGACGTGCTGAACGGTTCCCGTCAGGCTTCCGCCCGCTGATCGGAAATGTCGCGACGGGGCGGCGCTGCCGTGGACGACGCCGGGACGCGCGAGAATCGCAACGCCGGATGATCGACGGGGTCGCGACGTAACCGGCGGCGATCGAGATAGTAGTTCTGCTCCATCGTCCACGGGCCGTCGGCCCCGGACGTGGGGAAGACGTCCTCGGATCGCCGGAGGTAGTTCGACGTGAGGTTCCAGAACGGCCCTCCACCGACCGTCGGATCGTCGCAGACCGGGGTGACGACGGCGTAGCCACGGTGGTCCATGTGGTCGAGCAGCCGGCACAGGTGATGGCCGGTGAGATCGACCTTGAGGGTCCACGACGAGTTCGTGTAACCGAATGCGAAGGCGAAGTTCGGGACGCCGGTGAGCATGGTGGCCTTGTAGGTGATGCACTCGTGCAGGTCGATCGGTCGTCCGTCGACCTCGAGATCGATCCCGCCGAAGGGCAGCATCGCCAGGCCGGTCGCGGTGACGATGACGTCGGCCTCGAGCTCGCGCCCCGACTCGAGGGCGATCCCGGCGAGGGTGAACCGGACGATCCGGTCGGTCACGACCGAGGCGTCACCTCGGGTGATGGCGTCGAAGAGGTCGGCGTCGGGCGCCACGCACAATCGCTGGTCCCACGGGTCGTAGGACGGGCCGAAGTGCACGTCGATCGGATAGTCGTCGGGCAGGGAACGTGCGGCCCGGCGGCTGAGCACCCGGCGCGCGAGTGCGGGGGCGCGTCTCGCCGATCGGTACATCTCGTGCAGCAGCCGGACACCCAGCACGCGGTTCGTACGGTAGGCCGCGCGTTCGGGGAGCAGGCGCCGTACCGCGTTCGCGAGCTTGTTCTCGCGTGGCCACGACAGCACGTACGACGGGGACCTCTGCAGCATCGTCACGTGCGCGGCGTCGTCGGCGATGGCGGGTACGAGGGTCACCGCCGTCGCTCCACTGCCGATGACGACCACCCTCTTGCCCGCACAGTCCAGGTCGTCGGGCCAGTGCTGGGGATGGACGATCTGTCCGCGGAAGTCGTCGCTGCCCTCGAACTCCGGGGTGTAACCGGCCTCGTAGTCGTAGTAGCCGGTCGCGGAGAAGAGGAACCTGCAGCTCACCGTGACCGTCTCGGCGTCTCCCGACCTGTCCAACGTGACGGTCCACCGCCCCGACCCGGTCGAGAATCGAGCGCCGACCACCCGGTGCCCGAGATGCAGATACCGCGCGAGATCGTTCTCCTGGACTGCCTCGCGCAGGTAGTCGAGGATCTCGTCCCCCAGCCCGTAGGCGTGCTTCTTCGTCCACGGCTTGAACTCGAAGCCGAGTGTGTACAGATCGGAGTCGGAACGGACGCCGGGATAGCGGAACAGGTCCCAGGTGCCTCCGATCGCGTCGCGGGACTCCACGATCGCGAAGCTGGTCCCCGGTCGCTTCGTCTTCAGGTGGTAGGCCGTCCCGATGCCGGAGATACCGGCGCCGACGATCAGCACATCGACTTCGGCGGGAAGTGTCCCGGCCGACTCGGCTCCGGTCATGTCGCTCCACTCCGTTCCGGCGGAGGGCCGGCCGCTACCGTCTGCGGCCGCTACCTCGTCCGATCACTCACGAGGATGATCAGCGGGACTGCGATCGGCACCCTCGAGGACGTTCACGTCGCGCTTGTCGCTGCCCGGACCCACATGGGCCTCGGCACGCATC
>NZ_JAKFYR010000013.1 GCF_022554085.1 Rhodococcus sp. CH91 | reverse complement strand
GGTGTGGGAGAGTAGGACACCGCCGAACACCCGTTCCGAAAAGGGACCCACGACAGTGGGTCCCTTTTCGTGTTTCTGCAGCCGGAAATGCAGCGGCAGCAAGTGCATTCGAGCGCCCGATGCGCTGCTTCCCGGCACTGTGCAATCCACCGGGAAGCAGCGGAAGACTACGGGCGCGGCGCCTTGGGCCGCGCGACCGGCCGCGGCAGCGCGCGAGTCAATCGCGGAGCCCAGCCGTGTGACGGCCAGCGTTTGAGGCCGAGACGATCCGGTGTGAGGCGGGTATTGACGAACGTCCTCTCGAGTTCGTCGTCGGCTTCTCCGATGAAGCGGTACAGAATCGTTCCGCCGTTCTCCTCCGTGCGAGCGGCCGCCTCCCACCCGGTGGCGCGATAGACCGCCCGCACGATGTTGTCTGCCACCACGACGATGGGCAGCCCGTCGATGGCGCGAGCCGCCGCTCCCGCCGGCCAGGCCTTGGAGGCGAGTTCACGCACCGCGGCAGGGGACGCCTTCTTCGCTTCGTTGATGCGCAGCACCACACACGGTGTCGGCAATTCGGGAGCAGGCGAGGCGGAATACTGACGCACGAGTTCGGCGATCGGAATCGCTGTGCGGTCGGCCTCGGACTCCTCCGTCGCTCCGGCGAGGTTGGTGAGAACCGCTTCGCCCCGATGCGGTTCGGTCAACCCGAGCGCGGCGATGACGGCTTCGGCTGTGACCACAGCGGTGTGCTCGGCGTCGGATTTCGGATGCAGCCCGTCGGCGACGACGAAATGCTCCACGGCGTAACCGGACTCGTAGACGGTTCGGATGCGCTGCAGAGCCGCCTCGGTCTCGGGAGTCGACAGTGGTGCCTTCTCGCCGGCTTCCGTGAGTTTCCCGGTCTCGCCGAGAGCGGTCCACACCAGAGTGAAGATCCGGTTTCCTCGTCCGGCACCCACGTAGAAGATGCTCCGGTCCCGAGGATCGAGCAGTGCGTAGACATACGCGCCGAGCTGGTCGCAGATGTTCTTCGGAAGCAGTTTCGGAGTGGGTGCACGGTCGTCGACCTGATTCACGAGGGCGCGCAGGACTGTCAGACGGAGCGCCACCGGCACCCTGCCGGCCGACCCGTCGAACAGCTCGCGGTTCGCTGCATCCACGGAGCCGAAGGTGCGTCCGATATGACGAGCGAGTGCGCCGAGCGCATGGGTGAACTCCGCAAGTCTCTGGCGTGGATCGTCCGCGGTGTCCGGCAGCTCGTTGCTGGTCAGGAACATCTGGATCTCGGGAGATTCCAGCAGAGTTTGGGCAATGTTCGGAGGAACTGTCCACACTGTGCGCATAGAGCGACTCTAGGCCACACAGCAGGTCGGGGCGTCGGTCCGCGCAGGCGCCGCGCCGCCGAATGTGCTCGGCGAACGCGACCGGGACGCCGAGCGGGATAAGGTCCGATCCATGACAGCGGTGACGACCCGTACCCATTCTCGGTTGCTGCGGGACGCTGCCTCGTCCGGGCAGGTCGAAGCGCTGCTGATCCTCGCGGTCGCCACCATTCTGATCACGCGCCTGTACCTGCACGTGACCGGTTATCCGCAGGTCGGCGGGGCCGTCCTGCATGTCGCTCACGTGCTCTGGGGCGGTCTGCTCATGGTGGCGGCGTTGATGATGTCGTTGACCTTCCTCGGACGAGCACCGCGCCGGATCGCGGTGGTCCTCGGTGGCATCGGTTTCGGTTTGTTCCTCGACGAGGTCGGCAAATTCGTCACGAAGACGAACGACTACTTCTTCCGTCCGTCGGTGGCGATCATGTACGTCGTGGTCGTGCTGCTGCTCGTGGCCAACCGCACGGTGCATCGTCGTCAGGGGCTTTCGCCCGACGAGTACCTGGCGAACGCGGCGGCGACCGCGACGGACGGGTTGGTGCACGGACTGACATCGACCGATCGGGATCAGGCTCGGGTCCAGCTCGACCGTGCGCGTGAGGGTGGGGTCGATCCCGAGGCCGTCGAGCAGATCGGAATCCTGCTGGATCGGTGTCGAGAGGCGCCCCCGCGACTGTCGGCGATCTCGCTTCGCTTGCCCGAGCAGTTGCGTGGTGAGCACAGCGTCCGGGTGGCGGCGGTTCTGCTGACGGTGTTCTCCGTCGGGATCCTCGTCAATGCTGCAGTCACTCTGGAAGGCGATCTTGCCGAGCGGTCGAGCGATGTCACGACGGTGATCCAGCTCGTCGGCTCCGCCGCCACGGTGCTGCTCTGCGTGGCCGGCACGGTGGGACTGTGGCGGGGCCGGCAGTGGGCGGTCCGCGCTTTGCGTGGCGCCGCTCTGATCACGGTGTTCTTCGTCGACGTCCTGGAATTCGCGGTCCGGGAGTTCGGCGCGCTGATCAACGTCGCCGTCGGTGCGGCGGCGTTGTCGGTCTTCTCCCACCATCTGCGCCGGGTCTCCCGGCGCGAGACGCCGGCCGACACGGCATAGACGTCAGGGGTGAATCACGGCACCGCTGCCCCCTGTGTGGGCTTCGTCGCTTAACGTATAGATCGTGAGCATCTCAGCCTCGGACGCCACCGGTTCCGCGTCGACCTGGCCCGCGCTCCTCACGTGGCGTGCGGTCGACGTACCTCGGATGGAGTCGGTACGAGTACAGCTTTCCGGCCGGCGGATCAAAGCCGCCGGACGCATCGTGGCTGCGGCGTGCGCAGACCATCCGGCATTCAGTGCGTCGTACGACCTGGTGACCGACGAGAACGGTGTCACGCGTCGACTGTCGGTACGCACGACACTTGCGTCGGGTGAGCGGCACATGTCTCTCACCAGGTCGGAAGAGGGCATCTGGATGTCCGACAACGGCATCAACCACCAGCGGTCCACCTTCGGTGGGGCGCTCGACGTGGATGTGGTGTTCAGCCCCTTCTTCAACGCGCTGCCGATCCGCCGATACGACCTGCAAGCCGGTGCGGACGATGTGGAGGTGCCTGTCGTCTACGTCGATCTCGTCGACCTGAGCTTCCAGGAGGCCACGATCGTCTACAGCAGCGCTTCCGACGGTATCCACGTGCTCTCGCCGCGTTCGTCGTCGTCGGTGACCGTCGACGGCGACGGTTTCGTCCTCGAGTATCGGGGTCTGGCCTCGCGAATCTAGGGCTGCCCGGAGCCCTCCACGGCGAGGGCCACGGCGAGCGCAGCCGATTCGGCGGGGTGACTGCCGTGCCCGTGGGTACCGCCGGTCAGTCCGACGACCTGCAGACCGACCGGCCTCGAACCTCCGTCCGGCGCCGGCACGGACAGCGCCGGAACTCCGAGCACGCTGAACGGAATGCACTTCTGCAACAGGGGCCCGCGGAGTTCGGCGGGATCACTCGTCAGAGGTGCTGAGCGCATGCCGGTCGTGACGGTGAGCAGCGCATCCAGTTTCTCGACGGTCCGCAAGCGGTGCACGACGTCGTGCCGCAGCTTCGTCACCGCTCTGGCCGCCCGGATGTACTCGTGTGCGGGCCGGTCGCGCTGCGCGGCGAGCAGTGCGGCCGTCGGGGGCTGATAACGGTCCGGATCGGCTTCGAACCACGCACGATGCGTCTCGTACGCTTCCGACCCGGTGACCACGGGATACAGCTCGAGCATGTCGTCGGTCTCGGGCAACTCCACGTCGACGACGCGGGCACCGAGGTCGGCCAGGGTGCGGCACGCCGTCTCGACCGCCTCGGCGAAACCGGGGTCGGACTGTTCCCAGATGCCGCCGCGCAGGCGCCCGATGCGGAGTTCGGAGACGGGGGTGCGGAGATGTGCGATACCGGGAAGTGCGCCCCAGGCGAGCGAGGCATCCAGGGCGTCCGCCACGAGCAGGCCGACGTGGTCGAAGGTGGTCGACAGCGGGAACACGCCCTGTTCCGGTAGCGCTCCGAAGCCGGGCTTGAATCCGACGATCCCGCACAGCGCGGCCGGAGTCCGCACGCTGCAGCCGGTGTCGGTGCCGAGCGCGACCGGCACGACACCTCGCGCGACCAGCACGGCCGATCCCGAGGACGAACCGCCGCTGATCAGATCGGGATCGTGGGGGTGTGCGGCAGGGCCGGACGCATTGACCAGCCCCGTGGGTCCGTAGGCGAACTCGTGGAGGTGGGTCTTCGCCACCACGACGGCACCTGCCTCCCGGAGCTTCTCGACGATGCGGGCGTCGCGGCGTGCTGCCGGGGCGGATTCGAGTACTGCACTACCGCATCGGGTGGGCATCCCGGCGACGTCGATGTTGTCCTTCACGGCGACGGCCACACCGTGCAGCGGCCCGATCCAGTTCCCTGCCGCGAGCTGCTCGTCGGCCGCTGCCGCTGCCTCGAGCGCTGCCTCGTCGTTCCGGGCGGCGACGGCGTTCTCCCAGGGCGTACCGGTCAGTGCGTCGAGGTCGGCGAGGACCGAACGGACATGCTCGGTGGAGGTCGTCCGGCCGGTGGTCAGGGCCGACGCCGTATCGCGCAGGTTCATCGCGTCCACACTCCACCGCGGCGTCCGGCTTCACGGAAGGCCGTGATCCAGCCGTCGTCGCCGGGTTGCGTCCCGCTGATGGGCTCGCGGCGCCGCTGCTCGTAGCGCGCCCGAGCTGCATGGCCGGCGCGGGTGAGATCGGACGTGCTGCCGTCGGCAAGGTGCTCCCGGGCCACCCTCAGTACGTCGAGAGTCTCGTCGAGGGTGACGAGCAGAGCGTCGGCGTTGCCCTCGCACATCGCGTCCACCAGGGCCGGGGCAGTCGCCGCGACCCGCGTGCCGTCCCGGAACGATCCGGCGGCGAGACCGAGCGCGAGATCGCCGCCTCCGGCGCCCGACAAGGCCAGTGCTTCGGCGAGCAGGTGGGGGAGATGCGACACTCGCGCCACTGCCGCGTCGTGTTCCGCCGATTCGGCGGGCACGACGACGGACCCGCAGTCGAGGGCGAGATCGGCGACCTGCCGCCACACCTCGGGATCGGTGCCGTCGTCGACAGTGACCACCCACACGGCGTCGCGGAAAAGTTCGGCGGTCCCGGCCGACCAGCCGGATTCGGCGGTGCCGGCCATGGGATGACCGCCCACGAAACGTCGCGACAGTCCGTGCGCAGCGACGGCAGCCGCGACCTGTGCCTTGACGCTCACCACGTCGGTGAGCGCGACCTCGGGTGCGTGCTCTGCCACCGCCTCGAGAATGCTGCCGACCGCCGGCATCGGCACCGCGATCACCACGAGGGCGTCGGAGGCGGCGGCCCGGCGCAGGGTCGCCGTCAGATCGGTGGACGCGTCGAAACCGTCGGCGACGGCAGCATCGACGACCTGCGAGGAGCGGTTGTAGCCCCAGGCTGGGCGACCGGTCGCCACGGCTGCGCGCAACAGGGAACCACCGATCAGACCGAGGCCGAGGACACAGACAGGCGGGGATGAGACGGCTGAGGACACCACATCAGGTTGGCATATCCCGTGCTGGGCTTCATTCACCGGACGCGGCAGACTACCGTTGCGCTCATGGCTGCACAGCGTGTAGGGAACAAGAGCCCTTCCGTGAATTCGAGCGGGAACCCCGCAGGTAGTTCGAGCGACGACCTCGACGGTTTCGCCGTCGCCGTGACGCGTGAGGAAGGTCGTTGGAAGTGCCGGGCGTTGTCCGGTACCGCACTGACGAGTCTCGACACCGCGGTGACGGAGCTGAGGGAGTTGAGAAGTTCCGGCGCGGTGTTCGGCTTGCTGAACGTGGACGACGAGTTCTTCGTCGTCGTGCGCCCCGCACCTGCGGGAACGCGACTGCTCCTGTCCGATGCGACGATGGCCGTCGACTACGACATCGCCGCCGACGTCCTCGATGCGCTGAACGTCGAGATCCCCGACATCGATCCGGACGAGCTGGACGAGATCGAGCCGTGGGAGGAGGGCGATCTCGGCATCCTGGCCGATATGGGTCTGCCGGAGCCCGTGCTGTCGGTGATCCTGTCGGAGACCGATCTGTATCCGGACGAACAACTCGAGGAGATCGCGCAACGTCTCGGTTTCGACGATGTGCTCGGTAAGACCCTCGACAGTCTCCGTTAGATGGGTCTGCGCGACGACGAGGAACTGATCCGGGTCGCGCTGGAGGCCGCCGCTGCCGCGCCTGCCGGTGATGTGCCGGTGGGCGCGGTGGTGTTCGCGGCCGACGGCACCGAGATCGCGCGGGCGGCGAATTCGCGGGAGGCCACCGGCGATCCGACCGCCCACGCAGAGGTGCTCGCCCTGCGTGCGGCCGCGCAGGTGTACGGGGACGGATGGCGTCTCGAGGGTGCGACCCTCGCCGTCACCCTCGAGCCGTGCACGATGTGCGCGGGTGCGCTGGTGCTCTCCCGGGTCTCACGCGTGGTCTTCGGCGCGTGGGAGCCGAAGACGGGGGCCGTCGGGTCGTTGTGGGACGTCGTGCGGGATCGTCGGCTCACTCACCGCCCGGAAGTGCGCGGGGGTGTGCTCGAAGCCGAGTGCGCCGCGGTGCTCGAAGTCTTCTTCCGAGACCGGCGCGGTTCGGCGACAGAGCTGTGAACAGGCGATTTCAGGATGGGGGATCCGATCCGCTAAAGTCGTCAACGGTGGCGTGACCGAGCGGCCGAAGGAGCGCGCCTCGAAAGCGCGTGACGGGTAACCCCCGTCCGTGGGTTCAAATCCCACCGCCACCGCCAGAAAGCCCCTCACCTGTTCAGACAGGTGAGGGGCTTTTTTGTCGGTGGGGTTGGTTCGAGCGCCAGCTTCGGGCACACATTGGGCACTTACGTGCGCGTACCGGGTGGGGGCTCGGCTACCACGATCCGGATCACTCTCGAGCAGGTCCGCGAAGGGTCGGTCGCGTGCCGGCGTTGGTTTCTCTTGTAGACCGGCGTGCCGCGGTAACGCCAAGGCGAGATATGACGAATTTAGATAGAGATATGTCCAGAATGCCTCGAATGTCCCTATGTAGGTGGGGGTGCCTGGCGACGAGTTCGAAAGCGATGAGTACATGGTGAACAAGTTTGGTTTGCGGGCGAGTTTGCTCTTCGCTGCAGTTCTAGTCGTGACTGGTTGTTCGAGCAATGGTTCCGCGATCCGTGAAGCGGCGTACCTCGACCAACTCGATGCAGCGAGAGGTAGTTATTCGGATGCCACTCTGATTACTGCAGGCCGAGAGGTTTGCGCGGACGTCGCCGATGGGAACGGTGATGCAGCTTTCGCGGGGCTTACCGAGCAGGTAGGCCTGGTGAACATGATGCGAGTAATGTCCGCCGCTTTCACTGAGCTCTGTCCTGATGTGGTGCCCGATGAGATGCAGGGCACCTTGAACGAACTGCAGAAGTCCGTCCGAGATCTCGATCAGTCTCTTCACGATTTCGGCGCCAAGTACGGAAGTTGAGGTTCGCGACAACTCGGTTGTCGCCGATGTTCTAAGTCCAGTCCCACCATCGGCGGACAAGCCCGACCGGTTCAGAAAATGGGGCGAATTCTTGCACCGTTAATCCTGGGTCGAGGGGGGTGTCGGCACCCATAGGGCTTTCTCGTTCGGCGAGCCACCCGCCCCCGCCGGTCGCTTCGGCCGGTCAGGCCGCGAGCATCTCCGCGACGGGCCGCCGCGGTGTGGCGGAGAGGGGCGTCGAGTTCTCGGGCCTCCAGCCGACCCGGATCATGGCCTGCGGATACGCGCAGTCGTGGAGCAGCCCGCTGCGAATTTCCTGCCGTGTCTCGGCGATGCCCAACGCCTCGGTCTGGACACTGGTGGCCAGACCCAGATGCGTGGCGGTGAGCAGAAGTGCGCTGACCGCTTCACCTGCCCGCAACTGGGCCCGCCGGTCGTCGTGCGGAGTGCCGAGTACGAGCCACTGTGCGCCGTCGGGCCGATCCGCCGGTTCCTCGAGCGCAGGGTCGGCGAAGCTGCGCACCGGTACGTTGCCGGCGAGCGGTGCAGTGGGAACGTTGCGCGAAGGGACGCCGTCGGTGATCCGATTACGTCCGCTCCAGGCCATGATTTCGCCCTGATAACCAGGATCGGTCTCGTGCAGGCCCGCGGCGCGAAGCATCGGCGCGGCGAGCAGGGGCAACATAGGAGCGGGTACCTGCCGGATGACCGCTCCGAAGGAGCCGACCTGGGTCGCGAGCGAGCGCATATGGCCGACCGGTATCGACTGAGGTACATAGTGACGCCGATCGGTGCGGCGCAGCGGGATGGCGGCCGCCTGGTCGATCCGGGATTCGCTCGGGTGCTGCCGAACGGTGCGAACCGTGGCCAGATGATCGGGAGCGGAACGGTCCGGAAAGTACTCGACGGTGGAGGCCCACCCCGAGGCGGACAGTGCGACGCGCAGGTGATGCAGCGTCGCACCGCAGCTCACAAGGAGGGAGCGCCGGGTGGAGTCGGTCACGGAGAGCTGACGGCGGGTATCGGCGAAGAGTTCGATCCCGGCGGTGGTCGGGCGCCATATCCACGGCTGCGTGTTGTGTATCGAAGGCGCTCGGACGGCCATCTCGAAGGCGTTTTCGAGGGCCTCGAGGTCAGGGGCCACATATGTCATCGACGGTCCTCCCCCCACGTGACTGCCGCTCGCTGTGGGGGTCGTGAGACGTCGAGAGGAGGCCGGACTCGGCGGCGGCGATGAAGGAGCGAACAACGCCCACCCTGCATCTGTCCGAGGCAGGAAATCGATTCGACCGCGGCCGGCGCCGGAGCCACCGGACGCCATCTCAGAGGGGTGGGGGCCACACCGACGGCGCGCTGTAATTCTCCGGTGATTACGCGCTGGCTCCATTGTGCTCGCTCTCCCCGCGTCCGGGAATGCGTTGAGAGGTTCGCCACGTGGCATTCGTGGTCATCCCTCACATTCCGGGCAGGTGAGGGCAGTTCGTCCCCGGGACCTCCGGATCAGGGACGCAGCAGCGCCTTGATCGCACGCCGCTCGTCCATCGCCCGGTAACCCTCGTCCGCCCGCTCCAGCGGCAGGTCGAGGTCGAACACCTTTCCCGGGTCGATCTCCCGATTCGGGATCAGTTCGATCAGGTGGGGCAGGAAGCGCCGCACGGGCGCCGGGCCTCCGTGCAGATGCACCTCGGCGAAGAAGAGTTCGTCTCCGGGCAGTTGTACGCCGTGGGACACCCCGACATATCCGACGTATCCGCCCGGCCGGGTGGACCGGATCGCCTGCATCATCGACTCCTGCGTGCCCACCGCTTCGACCACCGAATGCGCACCGAGACCGTTCGTCAGTTCCTTCACCCGCGCCACACCGGCGTCGCCACGTTCGGCGACGATGTCGGTGGCGCCGAACTCGCGCGCCAGGGCCTGCCGGTCGCTGTGGCGACTCATGGCGATGACGCGTTCGGCGCCGAGTTGCCGGGCGGCCAGGACCGCGAGAAGACCCACTGCGCCGTCACCCACGACGGCGACTGTTCTGCCCGGACCCGCGTCGGCGGCGACAGCACCGAACCAGCCGGTTCCGAGGACGTCGGACGCGGCAAGAAGTCCGGGGATCAGGTCGTCGTCGGGCATCGCGGGCGTGGCGACGAGAGTGCCGTCCGCCAGCGGGATCCTCGCGAACCCGGCCTGTGTACCGATGGCACCCATCGGTCTGGCGTCCACGCAGCGGGACTGATAGCCGGCACGGCAGACGTCACAGGTGTTGTCGGAGGCGAAGAAGGACCCGACGACGAAGTCGCCGACCTGCAGGGTTGCCACCTCGCTGCCGATCTCCCGGACCACTCCCACATATTCGTGGCCCATCGGGGCCGGACCGTGGACGTCCTCGACTCCTCGATAGGGCCACAGATCGGAACCGCACACGCAGGTCGCGTTGACCTCGATGATCGCGTCGGTGGGTTCGACCAGCACGGGATCGGGACGCTCCTCCACGCGCACGTCGCCGGGGGCGTGGATGATCACTCCGCGCATGAGGGGTCCTTTCTCCGGGAGGCTTGCTCGTCGATGGGAGGCATGCTCGTCGATCAGAGTTCGCGCCAGCCCCCGTCGTTCATGTCGTGTCCGTGCGCGGCCATGAGCATCAAGCCGCCGTCGACGGGGATCGAGCGGCCCGTCAGGTACGACGAGCGGGGGGAGGCGAGGAACGCGATGACGGAGGCGACCTCGTTGACGTGTCCGGGCCGTCCCGTGGGGTTGCCCGGTCGTTCCTCGTGGAAGGCTTCCGATTCGTCCATCCCCGTCATGGGTGTGGCGATCTCACCGGGAGCTACCGAATTGACGGTGATGCCGTATCTCGCCCATTCGAGTGCGAGGCACTGCGTGAGCATGCCGAGTCCGGCCTTCGCGGTGCAGTAGGCGGACGCGCCGAAACGAGGAATGTGCTCGTGGACGCTGGTGACGTTGACGATCCGGCCGCCCTTGCCGGAGGCAATCATGTGACGCGCGGCCTGTTGCGAACACAGGAAGGGACCGTCGAGGTCGGTTGCGAGCATCTCGCGCCACCGGTCGTAGGAGAGGTCGAGCGCCTCGTCGCGGTGGCCGGTGCCGGCATTGTTGACGAGTACTCCCAGTCCTCCGAGCCTGCCGGCGAGATCGTCGATCACCTCGGCGGTGTCCGGGCTCGTCAGATCCTGCCGGGCCACGAAACAGCGCCCACCGCGCTGTTCGATCGCGGCGCGTGTGTCCTCGGCCCCGGCCTCGTCGCTGTGGAAGGTGATGCCGACGTCGAAACCTTCGGCAGCGAGCAGTTCGGCGGTCGCCTTGCCCATGCCGGAATCGGCGCCGGTGACGATGGCGAGTCTGTCGTGAGCGGGGGTGGTCATGGACTGTGGTTACCCGCGGATCGGGGCGGCACACTGACCGTATGGAGTTGTTGCTGCTCGCGGATACCCACGTTCCCGCTCGTGCGCGCGATCTTCCCCCTCGGGTGTGGGAGGAGGTCGAGCGTGCCGACGTCGTCGTGCACGCGGGGGACTGGGTCGACGTCGCCCTGCTCGATGCGCTCGAGGAACGGTCGAGACGGCTGGTCGCGTGCTGGGGCAACAACGACGGTCCGCTCCTGCGCGACCGGTTGCCGGAGGTCGCGCGCGTCACGCTCGGGGGTGTGCGTCTGGCGGTCGTGCACGAGACCGGGGCGTCGGCGGGCCGGGACCGGCGAATGGCCGCGGCCTGTCCCGATACCGACGTTCTGGTCTTCGGCCACTCCCACATTCCCTGGGACTCGACCGCGCCGGGCGGGTTGCGCCTGCTCAATCCGGGTTCTCCGACGGACCGGCGCCGGCAACCGCACTGCACGTACATGACGGCGACGATCGAGGGCGGGACGTTGCGTGACGTCGAGTTGCGCCGGCTCGGTTGATCAGTCGCCCGCGCCGGTCAACCTCTTCACCACTTCGAGGAGTTCGTCGACGGCCTCCGGTGGTGTCGCGTTGGTCTCACCCGACATCGCGGCGCCGTAGTAGAGCCCGTCTCCGATGAGCATCACAGCACGGGCGGCAGCGGGATCGGTGACCTCGTCTGCGAGCGCGTCGAGCCAGCCTCGATGGATGCGCCGCAGGGCTTGCCGTGCCCGGGGGTTCGCGGTCTGGCTCAGGCGGGTGGTGGCGACGATCGCCCGGTCGAGCGGGGTGTCGGCGAAGACCGAGGTACGGATGTAGTAGGCCGTCGGTCCTTCGGGTGCTGCGCGCATCAGTTCGGCGTCGTCGGCTGCGAGTGTCTCGAGGTGTTCGGCGAGGCCGTCGACGAGGGCGTCCTTGGACGGGAAGTGGTAGAGCAGCCCGCCTTTGGACACACCCGCCGCCGCGGCGACGGCGTCGAGCGTGGCGGCGCGCTCACCCTGCTCGAGCAGGATCGTCACGAACGCCTCGAGGAGTTTGGCGCGGGCGGAGGGGGCAGGCACGCGTCCGATCGTACGGGCGCCGTTACTGTACCGTCCAGCTGGTATAGTAACGGGGGTTCGTCTCCGACTCCCGAAAGTTCGATACCCGTGGCGACAACCGTGCCTACCTCGGAACTCAGTGCGACAGCGCCCAAGGCCGGCGGTCGCGACTGGGCTGCACTCGCGGTGCTGATGCTCCCGGTGCTGCTCGTCTCGGTCGACAACACCGTCCTCTCCTTCGCCCTGCCCGAAATCTCGGCTGCACTGCAGCCCACCGGCGCGCAGCAGTTGTGGATCATCGACATCTATCCACTGGTGCTCGCGGGCCTGCTGGTGGCGATGGGCAGCCTCGGTGACCGCATCGGGCGTCGCCGGTTGCTGCTCGTCGGCGCGACCGGCTTCGCCGCCGTGTCGGTGGCTGCGGCCTATGCGCCCACCGCGGAGTTGCTCGTGACCGCTCGCGGTGTGCTGGGCTTCTTCGGAGCCATGCTCATGCCGTCGACACTGTCGTTGCTGCGCAACATCTTCCACGACGCCGCGCAACGCCGCCTCGCCATCGCCGTCTGGGCCTCGTGCTTCGCGGCGGGCGCCGCGCTGGGGCCGATCGTGGGTGGGTTCCTTCTCGAACATGCCTGGTGGGGTTCGGTCTTCCTGCTTGCGGTGCCGGTGCTGATCCCTCTCCTGGTGCTCGCCCCGATTTTCGTTCCCGAATCGAAGGATCCGAATCCGGGGCGCATCGACGTGGTGAGTATCGCGTTGTCGATGCTCGCGCTCGCTCCGATCGTCTTCGCGATCAAGAAGACTGCCGAAGGGGGCATCGGCATCGGAGTGCTCGTCCCGGCCGTGATCGGCGTGGTGGCGCTCGTGGCCTTCGTGCGGCGGCAGCTCCGGCGACCCGACCCGATGCTCGACGTCCGCCTGTTCCGTGTCCCCACCTTCTCCGGCGCCGTCGCGGTGAACCTGCTCTCGGTGGTCTCCCTCGTCGGCTTCCTCTTCTTCGTGTCCCAGCATCTCCAGCTGGTGATCGGGCAGAGCCCGATGCAGGCCGGTCTGAGCCTGGTGCCGGGACTGGCCGTGATGGTGGTGGCCGGCATGTCGGTGGTCGCGCTCGTGCGATGGGTGCAACCGTCGTCGATCATCGTCTCGGCACTGCTGTTATCGGCGATCGGATATGCACTGGTGTTCCTGCTCGCATCGCCGTCGGCGCTCACGCCGATCATCGTGGCGTTCGCCGTCCTCGGAGCGGGCATCGGTGCGGCCGAGACGTTGTCGAACGACCTCATCGTCTCGAGCGTCCCTCCGGCGAAGGCGGGTGCGGCCTCGGCGGTGTCGGAGACGGCCTACGAGATGGGCGCGGTCCTCGGCACGGCCGTTCTCGGCTCGGTGCTGTCCGCGTCCTACAGCGCGCACCTCACGCTTCCGTCCGGGCTCAGCATCTCCCAGGCCGAGGCCGCCCGTGAGACGCTCGGCGGCGCCCACGCCGTGGCGCAGGACCTTCCCGCCGACCGCGCCGACGCTCTGATCGCGGCCGCAGGCTCGGCGTTCGACAGTGGTGTCACCATCACATCCGGTATCGGGGTGGTGCTCATGGTCGTCTCCGCCGTGGTGGCCTGGCGCACGTTGCGAGAGCGTCGGAGCGAGGCGTCCCCCGAGAGAGCCCCGATCGTTTAAATTTGCAGCATGCGCAAACTCGTGTGGGCGCTCGTCGCCGTCGTGGTCGTCGCGTTGCTCGGCTTCTTCGTCGCGCCATGGATGTACGGGACGTTCATCGCGGAGGACGATGCTCCCGCCGCGTCCGTGTCCACCGAGGGTGCCCAAGCCGCGAGCGGGACACTCGACGGTCGGTGGGTCGTCGTCCCCGGTATCGAGCCCAATCGCACCGCCGCGGGCTACACCGTGCACGAGATCCTGCGTGGCGCCGATGTCACCGTGGTCGGCAGCACGGATCAGGTCTCCGGTTCCGCGACCGTCACGGACGGGACTCTCACCGCCGCGGAGGTGGTAGTTCAGGTGGACGGCATCACCACCGACAGCGGTCAGCGCGACAACCAGTTCCGCACCCGGGTGATGGACACCGCCCTCTACCCGACGGCGACATTCGTGCTCACCGAACCCGTGGAGCTGACGTCCCTTCCCGAGGACGGCTCCACGGGCACCGTGACGGCGACCGGCACTCTCACCCTGCGCGATCAGGAAAGGCCGGTGAGCGTCGACGTCGAGGTGCTGCGCACCGCCGACCGTCTCGTCGCATCCGGCAGCATCCCGACCACCTGGTCGGACTACGGAATCGAGGCGCCGAATCTGGGATTCGTGACGGTCGACGATGCGGGGAGCATCGACTTCCTCGTCACGCTCGAGCAGAGCTGACGGCCTCCGTACCGGTCTCGCCGGCAGCCGCCGGCCGCGGCGACCAGCCGGGAGGACCGAAGGCGTAGCCGAGCTTGTCGCGCAGGCGGCCGGCCGCGCGCCAGTCGCGGGCGATCGCACGGTACTCGTGGGTCTGCAGATCCCAGATGTTGTACGTACCGACCGGCGTGGTCAGGCCGTAGGTGGGACGGTGCTCTTCGGCCTTGAAGGTGCCGAACATCCGATCCCAGACGATGAGGATGCCCGCGTAGTTGCGGTCGAGATAGTCGGCATCCGAGCCGTGGTGCACCCGGTGGTGCGAGGGGGTGTTGAACACGAACTCGATCGGCCGGGGGAGTTTCCCGACTCGTTCGGTGTGCACGAAGAACTGGTAGACGAGGCTGACGGAGAACCCGACGAAGACCATCCAGGGTGGGATGCCGATGAGCGGAAGCGGCAGCCACATGACGATCTCGCCGCTGTTGTTCCACTTCTGGCGCAGCGCCGTGGCGTAGTTGAAGTACTCGCTCGAATGGTGCGCCTGGTGGGTGGCCCACACCAGCCGCACCCGATGCGCCATGCGGTGGTACCAGTACCAGAGGAAATCGATGCCCACCAGCAGGACGACCCAGGTGTACCAGGCGTCGGCCGGGAGGTGCCAGGGTGCGACGTAGACCCACAGCGCCGAATAGCCGACGAGGGCCAGGACCTTCCACGCCGCGCTGGTGGCGATGGAGACCAGCCCCATCGACAGGCTCGCCCGCGCGTCGCGCATCTCGTATCCGCCACGGGGCGGGCGCACCCGACCGTCGGGGCCGGGCTCGGCGTGCTCGAGTGCGCGAGCGGCGACCCATTCCAGGATCAGGAAGGTCAGGAAGGCCGGAATCGCCAGGGCCACCGGATCGTGGAGCGGTTCGAGCAGTGACTCCCACGACCGCACCAGGGTCTCCCGCATCGCGACACCCTTTCGGTAAGTGTGAACAGTGGTCCACCCTACCTGTGCTGTGGCCTGCATCACCAGAGCCGGAGCGGTGGCGGCGTCGATACCGGGCGTCGCGGGTTGCTGGTAGGAATTGAGCGTCCCGTCGGCAGTTGCGAGAGGCCTGGCATGCACATCACCGCGAGGGTCGACTACGCCGTGCGGACCATGCTCGAACTCGCGGCGATCGACGACGGACGCCCGGCGAAGGCGGAGGCTCTCGCGACGGCACAGACCATCCCGCACAAGTTCCTGGAGGCCGTGCTCGCCGACCTCCGCCGAGGCGGGCTGGTGAACAGCAGGCGAGGGCCCGAAGGCGGTTACTGGCTCGCCCGTCCGGCGGCCGAGATCTCCATCGCGGATGTCATCCGCGCGGTCGAGGGCCCACTCGCCTCGGTGCGCGGGGAGCGGCCCGAGGATGTCGCCTACCACGGAGTGGCGGAGACGTTGCAGAACGTGTGGATCGCAGTGCGGGTGAATCTGCGGGCCGTCCTCGAGGAAGTCACACTCGCCGACGTCGTCTCGGGTGAACTTCCCGGCGCTGTGGAGGAGCTCACGAAGGATGCGGGCGCCTGGGAGCGTCGCCGCGTGTGAGACCGGGTACCCGACAGGGTCGTATGTGGGCTATTTCATAATTTTGCAGAACTCTGCAAACTTGCACGACTCTGCAATTTCGGTACCTTCGAAGGAGTGACGACAGCTCCCGGCCTTCGCGACCGCAAGAAGGCAGCCACCCGCGCGGCCCTCGCTGCGGCCACTGCGGAACTGGCACGCGAACACGGTCTGCACACCGTGACGGCGGACGCGATCGCCGCACGCGCAGGCGTTTCCACCCGCACCTTCCACAACTACTTCGCAAGCAAGGAAGATGCAGTCCTCGTCTATCTCGAGAGCAGGGTCGAGGAATGGCTCGATCTGCTGCGTGATCGTCCCGCCGGCGAACACATCATGGATTCGTTGCTCACGGTGGCGCTGGAGATAGTCCGGAACACCGACTGGCCGTTCGACGAGATCGTCGCGTGCATCACGCTGCTCGAGGAGAGCAACGTGCTGCTGTCCCGGCAGATCGAGGTCGAGCGCCGTTCGTCGCAATTGCTCGTTGAGATCATCGCCGAGCGCACGGGTACCGATCCGGCTTCGGACGTGTACCCCTCGCTGCTGAACTACGCGGCGATGGGGGCGATGCGTGCGGCGATGGAGACCTACATGTGCGGAAGCACCGACAGGCCCGTCGAAGACCTCATCCGCGACGCCTTCACCCACCTCCGGCGCGGCTTCCCGTAGCCCGGGAACCGGCAGCACAGGACTCGGCCGTCCCCGACAGCCGAACCCCCGAACAGAGTTTTCCGAAAGAAAGGGTGCCTCGTGGCGACCTACCTGTACCGGCTGGGCAAGTTCGCCCACAGACGCAAGGGCGCGGTGCTGTCCTTCTGGATCGCGCTGCTCGTCCTGTTCGGGGTCGGTGCCGCGACTCTGTCCGGGCCCACCACCGATGCCTTCACGCTTCCGGGCACTCCGGCACAGAAGACCCAGGACCTGATGGCCGAACGGTTCCCCTCGGCCCAGGATCCGATGAACGGCCTCAGCGCGCGCTACGTCTTCGCGGCGCCCGACGGGCAGACGCTCGACGAACCCGCCAACATGGCTGCGATGGACGAGGTCCTCGCGGCGGTGCGCGGCATCGACCGTGTCTCGCCGCCCGCCAAGGTCGACCCCGCCACGGCGGCCCCGGAGGAGCAGGCGGGCGCACTCGTCAACCCGGTCCTCGCCGATGCCGGCCTCGTCGAACAGATGAAGGCCGTCGCCGCACAGCAGGGCACCCCCGAAGAAGCCGCTCTCGCCGACGCGGCGGCCCTGTCGCCGCTGAGCCCCGACCGGACCGTCGGCTTCGTCACCGTTCCGTTCGACGGTGAGATCACCGACGTCGATCAGGCGCTGCGCGATCAGATCCGCGACGCCGCCGAGATCGCCCGCGATGCGGGCCTGACCGTCGAGATCAGCGGTACCGCCGCCGCCGAGATGACCATGCCCGGTGGCACCGCCGAGCTCATCGGCATCGGCATCGCCGCCATCGTGCTCACCTTGACCTTCGGTTCGCTCGTCGCCGCCGGGCTTCCGCTGATCACCGCACTCGTCGGTGTCGGCATCGGCAGCCTCGGCATCACCATCGCCACGGGCTTCGCCGACCTCAGCTCGATGACCCCGACGCTGGCGATCATGATCGGCCTGGCCGTGGCGATCGACTACTCCCTGTTCATCGTGTCCCGCTTCCGGCACGAACTCACCATCACCTCGGATCGCGGCGAGGCCGCCGGACGCGCCGTGGGCACCGCCGGTTCCGCGGTCGTCTTCGCGGGCCTGACGGTCATCATCGCTCTCATGGCGCTGAGCGTCGTCGGTATCCCGTTCCTGTCGGTCATGGGTTACGCCGCCGCGTTCACTGTGCTCATGGCCGTGCTGATCGCGGTGTCGCTGCTGCCCGCCGTGCTCGGACTGTTCGGCGAGAAGGTCTTCGCCGGCCGTATCCCGTTCCTGAACAAGCGCGAGCACGGGGAGGACAATCCCGGAGCGGGTGCCAAGTTCGTGGGCGTCATCACACGCCGCCCGCTGATCCCGCTCATCGGCGGCGTGGTCGTTCTCGGCGCTCTCGCCCTGCCTGCCACCGGCCTGCAGCTGGCGCTGCCCTCGGAAGCCACCGCGGATCCCGCCACCAGCGCCCGTAAGGCCTACGAACTGGTCGACGACGGGTTCGGTCCCGGCCGCAACGGCCCGCTGGTGGTCGTCGCCGACGCCCGGGACGCCGATGTGGAGTCGCCGGTCGCCTTCGGTGCGGTCGTCGACGCCCTGTACGAGCACGACGAGGTCGTCAACGCCCAGATCGTCGCCGTGAACGAGGAGGGCGACACCGCCCAGATCCTCGTGACACCGCGCAGCGGCCCGACCGATCCCGCGACGATGGATCTCGTCCAGAGCATCCGTGACGACGAAGCCCCGCTGAACGAGGAGTTCGGCCTGTCCTACGGCGTGACCGGCCAGACCGCACTGGAAGGCGACGTCTCCGACAGCCTGCAGAGCGCTCTCGCGCCGTATCTCGCGGTCGTCGTCGGTCTCGCCTTCATCCTCCTGATGCTGGTCTTCCGATCGATCCTGGTTCCGCTCACCGCGACCCTGGGCTTCCTGCTCAGCGTCCTGGCGACCTTCGGCGCGACCGTGGCCGTCTTCCAGGACGGCTGGGGCGGTCTGATCTCCAACCCGCAGCCCATCGTGAGCTTCATGCCGATCATCCTCATCGGCGTCGTCTTCGGTCTCGCGATGGACTACCAGGTGTTCCTGGTGACGCGCATGCGCGAGGACTACGTGCACGGCGCGAGCGCGCTGGACGCCGTGCGCAGCGGCTTCGCCCACGGCGCACGCGTGGTGAGCGCAGCGGCGATCATCATGATCTCCGTGTTCGCGGCGTTCATCGCCGAGCCCGACTCGCTGATCAAGTCGATCGGTTTCGCGCTCGCCGCGGCCGTCTTCTTCGACGCCTTCATCGTCCGCATGGTGATCATCCCGTCGGTGATGGCGCTGCTCGGCGACAAGGCGTGGTGGTTGCCGAAGTGGCTCGACAAGATCCTTCCGAACGTCGACGTCGAGGGCGAGAAGCTCACCCGCGAACTCGCCACCACCGAATCGACACCGGAATCGGCACGCGTGTGACGATTCACCGGGCGGCCGCGCACCTCGCCGGGTGCGTGGCCGCCCGCCTGTCCGCGGACGTCCCCGCACGGAGGCGCAGGTAGCGTAATGCCCATGTTGCTACGGCTGTTGCGCCGCTTCCTGGCGCCCTACCGGGGCGCCCTCGTGGCAGTGGTGCTCCTGCAGCTGGTCGCCACCGGAGGCATGCTGCTGCTCCCGAGCCTCAACGCCGACATCATCGATCACGGCGTCGCCGCCGGCGATATCGACTACATCATGCGGACCGGCCTGATCATGCTCGCGATCAGCGCCGTCGAGATCGGTGCGGCGATCGGCGCGGTCTACTTCGCGGCGCGGGCCGCGATGGGTTTCGGCCGCGACGTGCGATTGGCGATGGTCCGTGGGGTCGGACGGTTCTCGGCGCGAGAGTTCGGTACCTTCGGTGCGCCCTCGCTGATCACCCGGAACACCAACGACGTGCAGCAGGTCCAGATGCTCGTCCTCATGACCTGCACCATCGTGGTCACTTCCCCGATCATGGGGATCGGCGGTGTGATCATGGCGTTGCGCGAGGATCCGGGAACCTCGCTCGTGCTGGTCGTCGCGGTTCCGGTACTGATCCTGACGATGGTCACGCTCATCGCGCTGATGCTGCCCGGCTTCCGGGTCATGCAGAAGCGCATCGACTCCGTCAACCGGGTGCTGCGTGAACAGATCACCGGTATCCGCGTCATCCGGGCGTTCGTCCGGGACGAGACCGAGCGTGGCCGCTTCGACCGGGCCAACGACGATCTGACCGCGACCGCCCTGCGCGTCGGTCGTGTGAACTCCGTGCTGTACCCGGCGGTGCTCCTCATCTCGAACGTGAGCACCGTGGCGGTCGTGTGGGTGGGCGGGCACCGCATCGACGCCGGCGAGATGCAGATCGGTTCGATCACCGCGATGATCACCTACATCGCCCAGATCCTCATGGCCGTGCTCATGACGTCGTTCGTCGCGATCATGGCGCCCCGCGCGGCGGTGTGTGCGGAACGCATCCTCGAGGTTCTCGACACCGAGCCGACGGTGGCCACGCCCGCCGAGCCCGTCCGCGCCCTCCCCCCGCGCGTCACCCTCGAACTGCGCGACGCCGGCTTCTCCTATCCGGGTGCCGATGCGCCCGTGCTGAGCGGGGTGTCCTTCCGGGCCGATCCCGGGACCACGACCGCGATCATCGGCGGCACCGGTTCGGGGAAGAGCACCCTGATGCGGCTCGTGCCGCGCCTGATCGACGTCACCGCCGGCCAGGTCCTCGTCGCCGGTGTCGACGTCCGGGCCCTCGACACCGCTGTGCTGCGTTCGCGTATCGCCGTGGTCCCGCAGAAGGCCTATCTGTTCTCCGGCACCATCGCCGACAACCTCCGCTACGGACGCGCCGACGCCACCGACGACGAGTTGTGGCACGCGCTCGAGATCGCGCAGGCCGCGGACTTCGTCAGCAAGACCGAGGACGGTTTGAACACCGTCCTGTCCCAGGGCGGGACCACCGTCTCCGGCGGTCAGCGGCAGCGACTCGCGATCGCGCGGGCCCTCGTCCGCCGGCCGGCCATCTATCTGTTCGACGACGCCTTCTCCGCACTCGACCCGGCCACCGATGCGCGGTTGCGCGCCGCTCTCGAACCCGAGACACGCGACGCGTGTGTCCTCATCGTCGCCCAGCGGGTGTCCACGGTGCAGGATGCCGACCGCATCGTCGTCCTCGACAACGGCATCATGGTCGACTCCGGGACGCATCTGGGGCTGCTGGGCCGGTGCCGGACGTATTCGGAGATCGTCGAGTCGCAGAGGATGGCCACGGTATGACGACTCCCGAAGCCGCCTCACCGTCGCGCCTGCGCACGATCCGCAGGGTTCTCGGTCTGCTGCATCCGCACCGCTACGCGGTGTACTCGGTGCTCCTCGCTGCCTTCCTGGGTGTCGTGAGCATGTCGATCGCACCCTTCGTTCTCGGCCGTGGCACCGACGTCGTCTTCAACGGTTTCGTGGGGATGCAGCTCCCGGACGGCCTGTCCAAGGAACAGGCGGTCGCGGGCTTGCGGGCCGACGGGCGCGACCAGTTCGCCGACATGGTCTCGGGTATGAACGTGGTGCCGGGCATGGGCATCGACTTCCCGGCGCTGACCCGGATCCTCGTCATCGCGCTCGCGCTCTATCTCCTCTCGTCCGGCCTGATCTGGGTCGCGGCCTACGGCCTCAACGAGATCGTGCAGCGTGTCGTGCGCGACATGCGGTCGCGGGTCGAACGCAAGATCCACCGGCTGCCGCTGCGGTATTTCGACACCCATTCGCGCGGCGACCTCCTCAGCCGCGTCACCAACGACATCGACAACGTCTCGGCGGGCATGCAGGAGTCCATCTCCCAGCTCGTCCTCGCCGTGCTGACGCTCCTCGGCCTCGTGGTGATGATGCTGTTCATCTCGCCGATGCTCGCGCTCGTCGCGATACTCACGGTCCCGGCATCGGTGGTGGCGACGATGCTGGTCGCGCGCCGCTCGCGCAAGCACTTCGCCGCGCAGTGGGAGACCACCGGCAAGCTCAACGGCCAGATCGAGGAATCGTTCACCGGGCACGAGCTCATCACCGCCTACGGACGGACGGAGGAGGTGCAGCGTCGCTTCACGGAGACCAACGAGTCGCTGTACCAGGCCTCCTACCGGGCGCAGTTCGTGTCGGGACTGGTGATGCCCTTCGTGACCTTCCTCGGCAATGTGGGCTACGTGGTGATCGCGGTTCTCGGTGGTCTGCGGATCGCCTCGGGAACCGCGACGCTCGGTGAGATCCAGGCGATGATCCAGTACTCCCGGCAGCTCGTGCAGCCGCTCGCCCAGATCGGCGCGATGGTGAACCTGCTGCAGTCGGCGTCGGCGTCGGCCGAGCGGGTGTTCGCGGTGCTCGACGAACCGGAGGAAGAACCGGAGGCTCCGGCACCGACGATGCCGTGGAGCCGGCACGGACTCGTCGAATTCGAGAACGTCTCGTTCTCCTACACGCCCGAGCGGCCCCTCATCGAGAACCTGTCGTTGCGGGCCGAACCCGGCCAGATGATCGCGATCGTCGGGCCCACGGGCGCGGGCAAGACCACGCTGATCAATCTGATCCTGCGGTTCTACGAGGTCGACGAGGGCAGGATCCTCGTCGACGGCGTCGACATCCGGTCCATGTCCCGCGACGAACTGCGTTCACGCATCGGCATCGTCCTGCAGGACACCTGGCTGTTCGGCGGGACCATCCGCGAGAACATCGCGTACGGCAATCCGCACGCCACGGAGAACCAGATCATGTCGGCGGCCCGCATGAGTTACGTCGACCGGTTCGTCCGGGCGCTTCCGGACGGATACGACACCGTCATCGACGAGGAGAACGACGGGAGTCTCAGTGCCGGTGAGCGCCAGCTCATCACGATCGCGCGCGCGTTCGTGTCCAAGCCGTCGATCCTCATCCTCGACGAGGCGACGAGTTCGGTGGACACCCGCACCGAACTGCTCGTCCAGCAGGCGACCGCCCGATTGCGCGACGACCGCACCAGCTTCGTCATCGCGCACCGGCTGTCCACCATCCGGAACGCCGACCGCATCGTCGTGATGGAGGAGGGGCGCATCGTCGAGCAGGGCACCCACGAGGGGCTGCTCGAAGCGGCCGGGGCGTACGCACGCCTGTACGACGCGCAGTTCAAGGCGCTCGTGGAGTGAGCGGGGAGCGGCCGGTGGTCAGGTCAGTGCAGCACTTCACGCGCGGTGCGGCGCACTGCGTCGGTCAGGGCGTCGAGCACGGGTGAGTCCAGTCGCCATCGCTGCCAGTACAGCGGCACGTCGAGCGGATCGTCCGGCGCGAGGCTCACGAGATCCGTTGTGCCCGTGATCATCGCGTCGGGAAGCATGGCCCAGCCCAGGCCGAGGCGCGCGGCCTCGACGAACTCGAGTGCACCCGGAACGTAGTTGCGTGGCGGATCGAGGCGCCGCCGCGTCCGTCGCCGGACGAAACGGTCCTGCATGTCGTCCTTCCGGTCGAAGGTGAGCATGGGTGCGTCCTTCAGTTCCGCGGCGGTCATCCCCTCCGGGAACCACCGGGCAGCGAAGTCCACGCTCGCCATCGCGTGATAACGCATGGCACCCAACCTCTCCGAGGTGCAGCCCTGGACCGGCTCGGGAACGGAGGTCACCGCCGCCATCGCGGTGCCGTTGCGCAGCAGCTCCGTGGAATGGAACTCGTCCTCGCGATGCAGTTCGAACAGCGCCCGGTGGCGGACGGGCATGCGGGCGAGCGCTCGCAGCGTCCAGGTGGACATCGAATCCGCGTTGACCACCAGCGGAACGGTGGTGTAGCTCTCGCCGTCCGCGCCGGAGCCGAGCTCTTCCGAGGTGTCCTGTTCGAGCCGGGCGACCTGACGCGCGAGCCGCTGCACGACCTCGCCGGCCGGTGTCGCGCTGACGGGCCGGGTGCGCCGGAGCAGGACCTGACCGACATGCTGCTCGAGCGACTTGATGCGCTGGCTCACTGCCGAGGGCGTGACACGCAGCACCGCCGCGGCGCCCTCGAAGCTTCCCTCGTCCAATACCGCTGTGAAAGTGCGAAGTTGAGCGAAGTCGACGTCCATATGAAGAAACTCTAATGCAGGTTAAGGAAAATCAACTTTCCTTGTTCACGCGGGCTTCCTAGCGTGGTCGTCATGTCCCTCATCGCTGCCGGATTCTTCACAGGTCTGTCCCTCATCGTCGCCATCGGCGCGCAGAACGCCTTCGTGCTGCGCATGGCCATCGCGCGACGGCATGTGCTGCCTGTGATCACCGTGTGCGTGGTGTCGGACGCGCTGCTCATCACCGCCGGTATCGCAGGCATCGCGACGATCCTCGACCACGCGCCGGGCGCGATCGACGTGATCCGCTGGGCAGGAGCGATCTTCCTGATCGGCTACGGGCTCTTCGCGGCACGTCGCGCACTGAGGCCGTCGGCACTGTCCGCGGCACCGGGTGGTGCCGTCACCATCGGTGCCGCGCTCGTGACCTGTCTGACCCTCACCTGGCTCAATCCGCACACCTATCTCGACACCGTGCTCATGCTCGGGTCGGTGGCCAACCACTACGGCAATCCCGGCCGGTGGTGGTTCGGTGCCGGGGCGATCGTCGCGAGCGTCGTCTGGTTCGCAGCGCTGGGCTGGGGCGCCCGCTACCTGCGTGCATGGTTCGCCAAGCCCGCCTCGTGGCGCATCCTCGACGGCGGGGTGGCGGTACTCATGCTCGGACTCGGTGCGGGACTGATCACCTCGGCGTGATCGGCGGGCACGTCGTCACGTCTGCTCGACCGGTACGGGTTCAGGTTCGAGGTGGCTGAACACCACGACTCCGGGCAGGGTCTCGGCGAGATCCGCTTCGATCCGGTCGAGCAGGTCGTGCCCTCGGCGGACCGTCAGATCGCCGGGCACCCGCACGGTGAGGTAGACGAATCGCTGGCGACCCGACTCCCGGGTTCTCGGGGGCAGGATGTCCACCCGGCCCGGCTCCCGGTAGCGGTCGAGGACGGCGTTCACCGCGCGCACGTCCTCCGGGGGCAGCACCGCATCGAGCATGCCCACCACCGCCTGCCGCACCAGGCCGAATCCGATCCGCAGGATGTTCAGCGCCACCAGGATCGCCACGATCGGGTCGAGCACGTCCCAGCCGGACAACGCCACCAGTGCCACACCGACGAGCACGCCGACGGACGTCCACACATCGGTGAGCAGATGTTTTCCGTCGGCGACCAGCGTGATCGACCGATAGCGGCGTCCCTGCCGGATCAGAAGCAGTCCCACCACGAGATTGAGCAGCGACGACCCGGCCGACAGGAAGAGACCGAATCCCACCTCGGTCACCGGCTGCGGTGAGATCAGTCGTTCGATCGAGGTCCACAGAATCGCCGTCGCAGCGGCGAACACCATGGTTCCCTCGACCGCGGCGGAGAGATATTCGGCCTTCCCGTGCCCGAAGTCGTGGTTGGCGTCGGCGGGCTTCGCGGCGAGGCGCAGCGCGGCGAGGCCGACGAGGGCCGCCACGAGGTTGACGCCGGATTCGAGGGCGTCCGACAGCAGACCCACCGATCCGGTGATCCACGCCGCCGCTGCCTTCAACAGCATCGTCGTGAGCGCCGCCGCCACCGACAGCAGCATGAACCGCATCAACATGCGGTGCTGCGACGACGTCGCCACGACTCAGTGCTTGACGAGGACGAGTCGCATCCCGGTGATCTCGGTGGCCGTCAACTCGACATAGTCGTACTTGGCAGTCGGAACCCAGGGCATCAGTCCGAGAGCATCGATCCGTGCCTCGTCCCCGAAACTCCGGATGAGCCGAGCGCGGCCGTGGACGACGACGCTCCACGCCGAGTCCTCATGGATCTCGTCGACCTCGAACGCCACCGTCGCGTGCACCACCAGTTCCGAGAGCTTGCTGCCCGCACCACTGCGGAAGTACACCCTGTGCTCGTCCGTCACGTAGTTGACGGGGTAGATCTCGGGCCGTCCCTCCACGACGGTGACGAGACGGCCCAGCTTGCCCGTCCGGAGCAGCTCCCAGCACTGCTCCTCGTCGAGCGGAACGACAGGATCGTCGGTGTTCGGGTTCTCGGTCATAGGGATCCGCTCCTTCGAGTCTGCGCCACGTCCAGCACATCACGAACAGGCTTCCGGCGCAGTGGAACGCTTCGGCGGTTACGGTGAGTTCGGAACATCGCCGAGTGAGGAGGGCCGATGTCCGCACAGGCTCCCGCGACGACCGCGCCTTGGCACATCCGTGAAGCGGCCGAAGTGGCCGATGCTCTCGCCGTCGATCCCGGACGCGGTCTGAGCGCGGACGAGGTCGAGAGGCGCCGTGCCGAATACGGACCCAACCTGCTCGACGAGGCCCCACGGGCGCCGGCCTGGCGACGGGTGGTGTCGTTGCTCGCGGACAAGATGACCCTCGTGCTCGTCGTGGCGGCAGTGGTCAGTGCCACCGTCTCGCGCGAGTGGGAGACGCCGGTCGTCATCTTCGCCGTGATCGCACTCAACACCGTGCTCAACTACGTGCAGGAATCCCGCGCCGAGAGCAGCCTGCAGGCCCTGAAGAACATGTCGGTGTCCACCAGTCGCGTCCTGCGCGACGGGCGCGGAACCGAAGTGCCCCGTGCCGAACTCGTTCCCGGCGACGTCGTGCTCATGGAAGCCGGGGACACCGTGCCGGCGGACGGGCGGCTCGTGACCGCCGTCCGGTTGCAGGTCGCCGAAGCCGCGCTCACCGGTGAATCCCAGCCGGTCGACAAACAGGTCGATGTCGTCGACGACCCGGACGCCCCGCTCGGCGACCGGTCGGACATGCTGTTCATGAACACCGAGGTCACCCGCGGGCGTGCGGCGATGATCGTCACCGGAACGGGCATGCGCACCGAAATGGGTGCGATCGCCACACTTCTCGGATCTGCCGGTACGGAGCAGACCCCCCTGCAGCGCCGGATCGGCCAGCTCGCTCAGACGCTGACGTTCATCGCGATCGGGACGGTCGCGGTGGTCTTCGTCCTCGGTCTCCTGCGGGGTCAGACGTGGTCCGAACTGCTCGTCACCGCCGTGTCGCTCGCGGTCGCGACGATCCCCGAAGGCCTCACGGCCGTGGTGGCCTTCACCCTGGCCATGGGAGCGTCGCGTCTCGCCGCCCGGGGCGCGATCGTCAAGCGGCTCGCGGCGGTGGAGACGCTGGGCAGCACCACGCACATCTGCACCGACAAGACCGGGACCCTCACGCTCAACGAGATGACGGTGCAGCGCCTGCTCGTCGCCGGTCGCACCTTCCGGGTCACCGGCACCGGTTACGGGACCGAGGGCAAGATCCTCGTCGGAGACGGCCTGCCCACACCGGACTTCACGGACGCGCTGCTCGGTATGAGCCTGTGCAACGACGCGACCGTACGGAACGGCACGCTCGTCGGCGACCCCACCGAAGGCGCCCTCGTGGTGCTCGCCGAGAAGGGCGGTATCGATGTCGACGGCGCCCGGGCCGCGCTGAACCGGATCGCGGAGGTGCCGTTCGACTCGGACTACAAGTACATGGCCACCTTCCATGTGCTTCCGGACGGCGGATATCGCGTTTTCGCGAAGGGGGCGCCCGGCGTGCTCCTCGAACGCGCCTCGTCGTATGCCGGGTCCGGTGGTCCGGTGCCACTCGACGACGACGCCCGGACGCGGCTCCGGCAAGCCGTGGAAGATCTCGCATCGGAGGGCCTGCGCACCCTGATGATCGCCGGTCGCGATCTCGACGTCGTTCCCCGCGGTGACGCGGAGGCATTGCAGGAGAAGGTATCCGAGCTGACGATCTACGCGATCGTCGGAATCGTCGACCCGCCGCGGGTCGAAGCCGAGGACGCCATCGCGGTCGCGCACGAGGCGGGGATCTCGGTGCACATGATCACCGGCGATCATCTCGTCACCGCTTCGGCGATCGCGAACGAACTCGGCATCCGCGGCTCGGCGGCCTCCGGCGCCGAGATCGACAAGATGACCGATGAGGAACTGCGGGTGCGGGCGAAGGAACTCGGCGTCCTCGCCCGGGTGTCCCCGGAACACAAGATCAGATTCGTGGAGGCGTTGCAGGCCGGCGGGCAGGTCGTCGCGATGACGGGCGACGGCGTCAACGACGCTCCCGCCCTGGAACAATCGGATATCGGTGTGGCCATGGGGATCACCGGCACGGACGTCTCCAAGGGCGCCGCGGACATGATCCTCACCGACGACAACTTCGCCACCATCGTCGCCGCGGTGTCCGGCGGACGCGGGATCTACGACAACATCGTCAAATTCGTGAAGTTCCAGTTGACGACCGCCTGGGGATTCGTCCTGATCTTCCTCACGGCGGGCGTACTGGGCCTGGCGGGAGGGGCGCCCTTCAGTGCGCTCCAGATCCTCTGGGTGAACATCATCATGGACGGGCCACCGGCACTGGCGCTCGGCATCGATCCGACCGAACCGGACGCCATGAAACGACCGCCGCGTCCGGCGAAGGAAGCCCTGCTCGAACGTTCCCGCGTCCAGCGCATCCTCGGGCTCGGCGTGGTGATGACGGTGGGCACGATCGCGGTCCTGCACTTCGGGCCGGAACTGTTCCCCGACAGCGCATCCGACCCGTTGTTCGCCACCACGCTGGCGTTCACGACGTTCGTCTTCTACCAGGTCTTCAACCTGTTCAACGTGCGCTCGGATCTCGGCTCGGTGTTCTCGGCGCAGACCTTGACCAACCACACCATCTGGATCGCCATCGTCGCCGTCGTCGTCCTGCAGATCTGTGTCGTGCAACTCGGCGCCCTGCAGGGAATCATGGACACCACCTCGCTCACGTCCGAGCAGTGGCTGCTGGCGATCGCCGTCGGCTCGTCGGTGCTGTGGGTGGACGAGGCCGGTAAGTTCGTCGGCCGTCGGCTGGCAGCGCGCAGAGCCGAACGGGCACCGGCGACGACCGCCCTGACCTGACCGCGCCGGGAATGGCGTAACTCACGTCGTCTCCGGGGAGAAGTGCGACGCGGGCTGCCCGAGAATGGACACTGCCCACGCGCCGCTCACCGAGCGCGCCCTCGTCCCGGGCCCCACCACGATCGGTTCCGGGAGCATCGACGATCGAAGGTTCCTCACCGATGACCACCACGGCTTCCGGCCGCCCGACAGACGATGCTGCCCGCGGCACGTCCGGACATCCCGCGCGCACCCTGGTGATGTGGGCGCTCGCACTCGGAGGGTTCGGTATCGGAACCACCGAGTTCGTCGCCATGGGATTGCTCCCCGAGATCGCGGCCGACGTGGGGGTGTCCGAACCCACCGCGGGACACGTGGTGTCCGCTTACGCCGCCGGAGTCGTCGTCGGCGCTCCGCTCATCGCCGCGATCGCCGCGCGCGTACCGCGCAAGACACTGCTCGTCGCGCTGATGGTGGCGTTCACACTGGGGAACGCGGCCACCGTGCTCGCCCCCGGCTACGGCTTCCTCGTCGCCTCCCGGTTCGTCGCCGGTCTTCCGCACGGCGCGTATTTCGGAGTTGCCGCACTGGTCGCGGCGCATCTGGCCGGTCCCGGCCGTCGCGCACGGGCGGTGGCGCTGGTGATGATGGGCCTCTCGGTCGCGAACGTCGTCGGCGTGCCCGCCGCATCGTGGCTCGGAATGGCGCTGGGCTGGCGCGCGGCATTCGTGCTGGTCGCGGTGATCGGCGCCCTCACGGTCGCGGCGCTCGCCGCGTGGGTGCCGTCACTGTCGATACCGACCACCAGCGTGCGCGTCGAACTCGGTGCTCTGAAGAGCAGTACGGTGTGGCTGACGCTCGCGGTGGCCGTCATCGGCTTCGGTGGCGTCTTCGCGGTGTACACCTACATCAGCACCACGCTCACCGACGTCGCCGGTGTTCCGAAATCGCTCGTGCCGGTCGCGCTCATGCTCTTCGGCGTCGGGATGGTCGTCGGAAACGCCGTCGGTGGCCGCATTGCCGACCGCGCCGTGATCCCCGGTGTCTTCACCTCGGTCACCGCGCTCGCCGTGCTGCTCGCCGTCTTCGTCGCCGCGGCCCACAATCCCTGGACGGCATTCGTCATGGTGTTCGGTCTGGGTGTCGGCTGCGCTGCCGTGGGACCGGCTCTGCAGGTGCGGTTGATGGATGTCGCCGAGGACGCCCAGACACTCGCGGCATCGCTCCACCACGCGGCGTTCAATCTCGCCAATGCGTTCGGTGCGTGGATCGGCGGGGTCGTGATCGCGGCCGGGCTCGGCTACACCGCACCGGCCGCCGTCGGGGTGCTGCTGGCGCTGGCCGGCGTCGCCGTGTTCGCGGTCTCGGTGCGCCGGCGTGACGCAGCCCCCGCTCGCCCACGTGATTGGATACGCAGGTGACCGATCCCAGCATTCCGGCCCCGCCCGATCCTTTCTTCACCGTCGGAGCGCGTCTCGACAACGGACTCGGCCGCACTGGCACGATCCACACCCCGCACGGGGACATCCGGACGCCGGCCTTCATCCCGGTGGGCACGAAGGCGACCGTCAAGGCCGTGCTGCCCGAGACGATGGCAGAACTCGGCGCGCAGGCATTGCTCGCCAACGCCTACCACCTCTACCTGCAGCCCGGCTCGGACATCGTCGACGAGGCCGGCGGGCTCGGCCAGTTCATGAACTGGCCCGGCCCGACCTTCACCGACAGCGGCGGGTTCCAGGTCATGTCGCTCGGAGCCGGTTTCAAGAAGGTCATCGCGATGGAGGCCGTGGGCGTACAGAACGACGATGTCATCGCGAAGGGCAAGGAACGCCTCGCACACGTCGACGACGACGGCGTGACCTTCAAATCGCATCTCGACGGGTCGCGGCACCGGTTCACTCCCGAGGTGTCGATGCGGATCCAGCACGAGCTCGGCGCCGACATCATGTTCGCCTTCGACGAGCTCACCACCTTGATGAACACGCGCGGCTATCAGGAACGCTCTCTCGAGCGGACGCAGGCGTGGGCGGTGCGGTGCATCGCCGAGCACGAGAAGCTCACTGCCGCGCGGGCCCACCGCCCCTATCAGGCATTGTTCGGAGTCGTTCAGGGCGCCCAGTACGAGGATCTGCGCCGGCAGGCCTGCCGCGGTCTCGAATCGATCGTCGGGGAGACCGGGCGGGGATTCGACGGTTACGGCATCGGCGGCGCGCTCGAGAAGCACAATCTCGGCACGATCGTGCGGTGGTGCACCGAGGAGCTGCCCGAGCACAAGCCGCGGCATCTTCTCGGCATCAGCGAACCCGACGACGTCTTCGTCGCTGTCGAGCACGGCGTCGACACCTTCGACTGCGTCAATCCGTCGCGTGTCGCGCGCAACGCTGCGATCTACCGGCCGGACGGCCGGTTCAACATCAACACGAGCCGCTACCGCCGGGACTTCACGCCGATCGACGAGAACTGCGATTGCTACACCTGCGCGAATTACACGCGGGCGTACATCCACCACCTGTTCAAGGCGAAGGAGATGCTCGCCTCGACACTGTGCACGATCCACAACGAGCGCTTCACGGTGCGACTGGTCGACGACATCCGGACGAGCATCGAGAACGGCACCTTCGCGGACTTCAAGGCCGAGACACTGGGCCGGTTCTACGCGGGCCGGCGTCAGGCGTAGGTGGGTTCACGCTTCTTGACGTACGCGATCACACGGTAGGTCACGGGCAGCACCACGATCTCGACCAGCGTCTTCCACAGGAAGCCGACGAGCACGAAGTTGACGAAGTCGCTCCAGGTCGTGATGCCGATGGCGCCCGCGGCGATCGAGCAGAAGATGAGGGTGTCGGCGAACTCTCCGACGACGGTCGAGCCGATCAGACGCGCCCACAGATGCTTCTCCCGGGTGCGTTCCTTGATGCGGACGAGGACGTACGAGTTGAGCAACTGCCCGACGGCGTATCCGGCGAGACCGGCGAGCAGCATCCGCGGCACCACACCGAGCACGTTCTCGAAGGATTCCTGACCGGCGTAGAACTCGGCCGGGGGAAGCTGCTGGGTGAGCCAGAAACACAGTGCGGAGAGCGCGACCGCACCGAATCCGTAGAACACGGCACGGCGGGTCGCGGCGAATCCGTACACCTCGCTGAGGACGTCACCGAGGATGTAGGCCAGGGGGAACAGGAAGAAACCACCGTCGGTGACGACCGGCAGGATCTGCAGCGGCCCGAGCACGAGTTCGGAATCGGCGAAGAAGGCGATGCCCTTCGTCGCGGAGATGTTGGAGATCATCAGCACCGCGGTGAACAGGACGACGATCCCCGTGTACGGGCTGCGGCCCACGCGCGCGAAGGTGGCGTGGTCGGCGGGGGCGGGGGAGGGCTTCGGTCCGTGCTCGGTCACCCGGACATCCAAACATCCTGCCGTGACGATCACGAAGTTGCGAACGGTCCGTACGCTGCGAATCCCCACATACGACGAGGGCCCCGTCCCGATGAGGACGGAGCCCGTGAACGCACGGGGATCAGGACTTGCGCACCTGTGTGCCCCCCGCGAACTTGTCGTGGAAACCCTGCTTGCCGCCGTCCTGCTCGATGGTGACCGCGATGCCGATCCATGCGGCGAGCGACAGCAGACTTGCGAGAAAGCCCAGCACCGGAATGCCGGTGAGGATCTGCAACGCGATGAACGCGTTGCGCTTGGCCGCTTGCTCGAGAGTGGGGTGACCCCCGCCGGGAGCGACCACCGACAGGCCGAGGAGCTTCTTGCCGAAGGTCGCGCCCTGGGTGGATTCGAGATACGTCCAGTAGCCGAACGCGACGACACCTGTGACAACCGTCATGAAGAAGCTCACGAAGCCGCTTCCGCCGCTCGCGAGAAGCATCACGAAGGTCAGGATCACCATCGGGATGCCCACGATCAGGGTGTCGATGATGCGTGCGCCGAGGCGGGGCAGCAGCTCACCGGGAGCTCCGCCGCCGAAGTTCGACTCCGGTCCGGGGTAACCGGGAGCGCCACCGATGGGCGCGCCGTACTGCGAGGACCCGTACTGGGGCCCGCCGTACTGCGGTGCGCCGTGCTGGGGCGATCCGTACTGCGGGGACCCGTACTGGGGTGCTCCGTACTGGTTGCCCTGCGCGCCGTACTGGGGAGTTCCGTGCTGAGGTGCGCCGTATTCGGGCGAGCCGTACTGGGGGAACTGGCGGGTGTAATCGGGCGGTGTCTCCCCGTACGAGGGGGAACCGCCGGGATAGCCGCCCGGTGCTCGCGGGTCCTGCGGAGGGGGTGGGTAGCCACCTGTGGTCACTTATGTCTCCCTTGTCGCGATCGGCATGGCAACGCGCCACGGTACAGCTTTCCGTGGCGCGTCGGTACATGCCGCCGCGGGGGCGGCGATCCGGTCAGGCGGCTACGGGGCCACCCGTGGTGACCCGATATGCATAGGTGACGGCGATGATCGAGACCGGTACGGAGACCAGGAGACCGACCAGACACAGCAGGGTGCCGGCGATGTTGATGCCCAGCAGTGCGAGAGCGAGCAGGAACAAGGTGCCTGCATTCGACCGGACGGCGTTGATGCTCGACTTGATCGCGGTGATCGCATCCTGATTGCGGTCGATGACGAACTGCATCGTCCACCACGTGAAGAATGCGAAAGCCAGGCCGGGCAGGATGCACAGCACGAAACCGATCGAGGTGCCGATGGCCACGAGAAGACCGGCGACGATGACCGCACCGATCGGGCCGACCTGGAGGAAGGTACCGAAAGCGGGCCGCTGCCCGTCGACCTCGCTCAGGGCGCCGCGCACGAAGGCCGCCTGGATCAGATAGCCCACGATGGCCGAGACGATGCTTCCGACGAAGTTCAGCAGGGTGAAGTCGGTCGTCTCCGTCGTGATGTCGATTCCGCCGTCGAATCCGTTGAAGATGCCGCTGATCAGACCTTGCACGAGGAATGCGATGAGCATGAAGACGATCCACACGCCGGGATTCCCGCGGAACTTCGACCAGCCGTAGGAGATCGCGTCCCCGACGGTCAACCGGTTCGTCGCCGGCCCGCCGATGCCTCCCGCGCCGTAGTCTCCGGGCGGCGGCGGATAGTTCCCGCCCGGAGGCGGGGGTGGGTAGCTCCCCGGTGGGGGATAGTCGCCCGGCGGGGGATAGTTCCCACCCGAGGGCGGCGGATAGCTGCCGGGCGGCGGGTAGTTTCCGGGCGGCGGATAGCTGCCGCCGGGCGGTGGCGGGTAGTTGCCGGGCGGTGGAAACCCACCCGGGTTCTTCGGATCCTGATTCGGGTCGTAACCACCGGTGGTCATGGCTGCCTCTCCTCGCCGGGACCGGACACCTCCGCGAGAGTACGTCCGCAGCGCACGCTCTGCACCCTCTACAGGCGCATCGTGTCCTATCGGATGCAGCCTCAGGAACCCTCGAACACCCAGGGTTCGCGGGGTAGGCGTGCAGGATCCCAGCGGTCGAGCAGCAACGCCGGGGAGACCGGCTCGCCGGGATCCGCCAGCCGCAGCGAGACCGCGATCGTGCCGAGCACGTCGGCGGTCGTGTGACCGAGCGCGAGCTGATCGGCGAGCGTGACCGCACCGTCCCGCTTGGCCAGCCGCTTGCCGTCGTGGTTGAGGGCGAGCGGCACGTGCGCGTAGACGACTCCCGGCAGGCCGAGAAGCTCGGCGAGACAGGCCTGTCGCGGAGCGGAGGTGAGCAGATCGTCGCCGCGCACCACCTGGTCGATCCCCTGCTCGGCGTCGTCGACGACGACGGCGAGGTTGTATGCCGGGGTGCCGTCGTTGCGGCGCAGCACGAGGTCGTCGACGATTCCGGTGAAATCACCGTGCAGCACGTCGTGGATCGTGTACCACTCCTCGGTCGCGCGCAGCCGGATTGCCGGCGCCCGTCCCGCGGCCCTGCGTTCGGCTCGTTCGGCGTCGGTGAGATCGCGGCAGGTGCCCGGATATGCGCCCGCGGGAGCGTGGGGGGCGGAGGTGGCCTCGAGGATCTCGCGGCGGGTGCAGTAACACTCGTAGGTCAGGCCGGCCTCGTCGAGACGAGCGATCGCCTCGTCGTACAGGCGGCGACGCCGGGACTGGTGGACCACCCGGCCGTCCCAGTCGAGTCCGAGAGCCGCGAGATCCGCGAGCTGGCGTTGCTCCGCGCCGGGACGGACTCGGTCGAGATCTTCGACTCGCAGCAGAAAACGCCGGCCCGTCGACCGCGCGAACAGCCATGCCAGGACCGCGGTGCGCAGATTGCCGAGATGCAGATCGCCGGATGGGCTCGGTGCGAAGCGGCCCGCTCCTGCATCGTCCTCGTCCGAAAGTGACACCTGTGCACTCTAGCGAGCGGTCCGGGGAAGCACTGCTCGCCGGACGCGCCCCCGATCTCGTCAGTGCACGTCGGCGCCGTCGAGGACGAGCCGGACCTGGGTGTGCAGAGCGTGGGTGAGATATTCGCGCGGGTAGAGATCGGGGCTCGACGCCGCATCGAGGGCGAGGCCGTGGACCGCGGAGAGCAGCAATGCCGCCCGGGTCTCCGCGTCGGGCGTGCCCGTGCGGATCAATACGCGTGCGATGCCGGTGCGGATCGTGAACAAGGTCGCCGTGCGGATGGCGCTCAGTGTGGGGGAGGTGACCGCCCGCACGGTGAACGCCGACATCACGTGGACCTCGCTGTCGCGCTCGTCGTCGAGGGGGAGCAGTTGACTCAGTGCCGAGAACAGGGTGCGTGCGGGATCGATGTCCGGATCGACGTTGGTCAGACGGGTCAGCACCCGGTCCGACAAGGTACGGAAGGAGTACGCGAGCATCTCGTCCTTGGTGGGGAAATGATGTTGCACCGCACCGATCGAGACCCCCGCTTCGTTCGCGACCTCCCGCACGCTCGCGGCGTCGAGACCATTGCGCGCGGCCACATCGAAGAGTGCCGCTGCGAGCCTGGTGGGGCTGGTGGTGGCATAGGGGCGCGTGCGCATGGATGCACCGTAGCCGAGCGGACTCCCGTACAGATGTACGGGGAGCGCGGGATCACACCCCGCCGGTGGTCTCGTGATCGGGGAGGAACTGCACCGTCACCGTCAGGATGGCGGCGAACGCTGCGGCGACCCCCAGCGCGTGCAGATCGAGGATGTGGTGGGCGAGTGCCCCGAGGACCGCGCCGGCCATCAGCCCTCCCCACAGACCCAGATACGGCAGCCAACTCCATCGCGGGCCTCCGAAGAACGCCGCCGCGACCCGCTGACCGATCTTCACGAGTGCGCCCGTCATGTAGGTGAGGGCGATGCTGGTCTCACCGTGTCGCCGGAACACCGAGTTCTCCGCCCCCATCGCAAGGGTCATAGTGACGATGGCGAGCGGTGTCCATCCCACGAAGGCGCCCACGGCGCCGACGGTCAGCAACGCCGTCACGACAGCGAGAACCGCGGTCTTGCCGGCACGTCCGTCACTGCCGGCCAGGTGCGCCACCACGCTGCCGAGGATCACTCCGAGTACGAAAAGTGCGATCACACCGCCGATCAGGGCGGCCGTCCTCCAATCGGCATTCGCCACCCCGACCGCGAGACGCGTGGAGTTGCCGCTCATGAACGACACGAATACTCCGCTGAGCGTGATGAAACCGAGCGCATCGACGAAGCCGGCGAGAGAGGCCAGAGCGATCGCGAGTCCTTGCAACTGCCTGCCGTAACCGACCACACCATGATGGTAGAACCGCGCGGAGCGGCGAGGGTCGTGACACGAGCCACGCGAGTACTTACGTCCTGTAACGAGGTGGTGTCACGACCGCGATGACACGGGGGGAGTCGAACCGGCTCCCCCGTTCTCAGGAGTCTCGCCGATGTCCTTGCCCCGCATGTCGTCCCGGCTGTCCTTACTCGTCGTCGCGACTGCCGTGGGCGTGACCCTCGCCGGTTGCCGGGCGGTCGCCGAGGACGCACCCGTCGCGCCCGCGGCATCGACCGAGCAATCCACGACGACCCGGATCGAACCGTCCCCGAGCACGACGTCGTCCACCGCGGCCGCCCCGACCACCACGGCCTCGCCGGCGCCTCGTCCCGGAGGGCAGGCATCCTCGGCGGATCCGTCGGCCGCCCTGGCCCGACTGGCGACCCTCCCGATCAAGGGACGCGCGCCCAAGACCGGTTACGGCCGGGATCTGTTCGGGCAGGCCTGGAGCGACGCGGTGTCGGTGGAATTCGGGCGCAACGGCTGCGATACCCGCAACGACATCCTGCGGCGCGATCTCGTCGACATCGTCTACAAGCCGGGTACCCGCGAGTGTGTGGTGGAGTCGGGCACGCTCCACGATCAGTACACGGGTGCGACCATCCCGTTCACTCGAGGGCAGGACACGTCGACGGCAGTGCAGATCGACCATGTGGTCGCCTTGTCGGATGCGTGGCAGAAGGGCGCACAGCAACTCGACCCCGGTACCCGGGCCGATTTCGCCAACGACCCGCGCAACCTCCAGGCCGTGGACGGGCCGACCAATCAGCAGAAGAGCGACGGTGATGCCGCCACCTGGCTGCCACCGAATCGCGCCTATCGCTGCACCTACGTCGCACGGCAGATCGAGGTCAAGTCCATCTACGGCCTGTGGGTGACGCAGGCCGAACACGACGCGATGGTCCGGGTTCTCACCGAATGCGGTGGTTCAGGGGTTCCGGCCGGCACGCCTGCACCCGCGCCCGCGCCCGCGCCTGCCACGACCACACCGACTCCCGCTCCTGCTCCCGCCCCGGCGCCTGCACCTGCCCCCGCCCCGGCGCCTGCCCCCGCTCCGGTGCCGGCGGCACCCGCCCAGTCCGCCCCGGCGGGGGTGTACTTCGAGAACTGCTCGGCCGCCCGGGCTGCGGGAGCGGCGCCGTTGTACGCCGGTCAGCCCGGCTACCGCCCGAAGATGGACCGGGACGGTGACGGGGTCGCCTGCGAGTAAGGGGCCCGGCGTGAGCTCCCCGTCAGCCGAAGCGGTCGGTGAGAGTGCGGCGCATGCGGTGGAGTTCGCGGAGCCGGGCGGTCTGCTTCTCGGCTTCCGCATCGAAGGTGCGCGCCCGGTCCACGGCCCCCGCGCGGTGTTCGGCCCGAGCCTTGCGCCGAGTCGTCTCCAGGGCTGCGGAGACATCGTCGATCTCCCGGTCGAGCATGTCCACCCAGACCGAGGCCTGCTCGCGGTCGGCATTGCCGGCGCGTGTGACGTCGTCGTCCGCGTTCACGAGAAGAATCGTGCCCGAGTCCCGGCGTGTATGCGAACGAACGCGCCGGGCCGCGATGTGCCGGAGAAACAGGAAAGCCCGTGGGACGCTGCAGCATCCCACGGGCTTCCGTGGCGGAGGATAGGGGATTTGAACCCCTGAGGGCGTTAACCCAACCCGCGTTCCAGGCGAGCGCCATAGGCCACTAGGCGAATCCTCCGTGGGGAAGCATACCGAATGGCGGCACCAAACTGCCAAACGAGCAGGTCGCTCCGCGATTCCGGGCGTCCCCAGGGGGCGGGTTGGCCGCTGAGGGGCATGGTCCTCTACACTTGCCGATGGATCCCGCGCGGCGCGCATCCTGTGAACTCCCCCAGGGCCGGAAGGCAGCAAGGGTCAACGGGCTCTGCCGGGTGCGCGGGGTCCTCTTAGACTCCGCCGATGCCCGTGTCGCCGTGCACGGTGAAAGGTCCCTCCGCATGCCTACGCAAACCCAGTACGGGTTGATGAGCCATGAGGAACTCGTTGCAGAGCACGAGCGCCGCTCCGCCGACTACGAGCGTCTGAAGTCGGAGAAGCTGACGCTGGACCTGACCCGCGGCAAGCCCTCACCCGAGCAGCTCGACCTCTCCGCGGAGTTGCTGTCGCTGCCCGGCCGCGACGACTTCCGCGACGGCAACGGCACCGACACCCGCAACTACGGTGGTCTGACGGGGCTGCCCGAGCTCCGTGCGATCTTCGCCGAACTGCTGAACATCCCCGTCGAGAACCTCCTCGCCGGCAACAACGCGAGCCTCGAGATCATGCACGACCTGGTCGTGTGGTCGCTGCTGCACGGAACCACCGACTCGCCGCGCCCGTGGTCGCAGGAGCCGGTCGTCAAGTTCCTGTGCCCCGCGCCCGGTTACGACCGGCATTTCGCGATCACCGAGTCGCTGGGAATCGAGATGATTCCGGTACCGCTGCGGGAGGACGGCCCCGACGTGCGACTGATCGCCGACCTCGTCGCGAACGATCCGCAGATCAAGGGCATGTGGGCCGTGCCCACCTACTCGAATCCCACCGGGGCGGTCTACTCCGAAGAGGTCGCCCGCGAGTTGGTGTCGATGCCGACAGCCGCTCCGGACTTCCGTATCTTCTGGGACAACGCCTACGCGGTGCATCCGCTGACCGAGCATCTCGCACCCGCGATCGACATCCTCGGTCTTGCGGCGCAGGCCGGTCATCCCAACCGGGTGTTCACCTTCGCGTCCACCTCGAAGATCACTTTCGCCGGCTCCGGTGTGAGCTTCTTCGGAAGTTCCGCCGAGAACCTCGCCTGGTACCAGAAGCATCTGGGCATCAAGACCATCGGCCCCGACAAGGTCAACCAGCTGCGTCATCTGCGTTTCTTCGGGGACGCCGAGGGCGTACGCGCCCACATGGCCGAGCACCGCAAGATCCTCGCACCGAAGTTCGCTCTGGTCCGACGCATCCTCGAGGACCGCCTCGGCGAGTCGAAGGTCGCATCGTGGACCGATCCCGAGGGCGGCTACTTCATCAGTCTCGACGTCGTCGAGGGCACGGCCGCCCGCGTCATCGCCCTGGCGAAGGATGCCGGCATCGCGCTCACGGGTGCCGGGTCGGCCTTCCCGTACAAGAAGGACCCGGAAGACAAGAACATCCGCCTCGCACCGAGCTTCCCGTCGCTGGACGAGCTCGAGAAGGCGATGGACGGTGTCGCGACCTGCGTGCTGCTCGCCGCGACGGAGAAGGCTCTCGCCGAGCGGTAGGCCTCGGCCCGAAGGCTCCTTTGCTCCCACCCTGTGGACAACGTTGTGCACAACACGTGGATGAGCGGTGGACAAACTCGGTCCGCCCTGTTCAGGGCGTCGTGGTGTGGCGGCGTCCCCGAGCGACAGGCATGATCGTCTCCATGTCATCGACGTTGAACCTGGTCGGCGATCCGGAAGCCGACGCCCTGCTGGCCGGCGATCCGCTGGCGCTCCTCATCGGCATGCTGCTCGACCAGCAGGTGGCGATGGAAGTGGCGTTCGCGGGGCCGAAGAAGCTGGCCGAGCGGCTCGGCGGTCTCGACGCGCACCGGATCGCGGACGCCGATCCCGACGACTTCGTCGCGGTATGCGCCCGGCAACCGGCCGTCCACCGCTTCCCCAAGTCGATGGCACAGCGCATCCAGGCGCTGTGCGCGGCGATCGTCGAGAACTACGACGGTGACGCGGCGGCATTGTGGACCTCCGGCGGGCCGGACGGCAGGGAGGTGCTGCGCAGACTGAAGACACTGCCCGGATTCGGCGACCAGAAGGCCCGCATCTTCCTGGCGCTGCTCGGCAAACAGATCGGTGTGCGACCCGAGGGCTGGCGGGAGGCGGCCGGCGACTACGGGCAGGAAGGTGCACGGCGGTCGATCGCCGACGTCGTCGACGAGCAGTCGCTGCAGGAAGTACGCGAGTTCAAGAGGTCGGCGAAGGCCGCGGCCACAGCGGCGAAGAAATAGGTATGCGGCGCGTCCTCGCGGTGTGCTGCGCTGCCGTCGCGTGCGTCTCCGGTTCTGTGGGAGTGGCCTCGGCCGGTGGCGGTGACGATCGGCTCGTCCTTCGTCCGGGTGACGGGATCACGTTCTCCGCGGAGCCGACACCGGGCTGGTGCTCGGTGGCCGCTGTCGGGCACGACGACGCGGGCAGACTCGTCGCGATCACGGCGGGCCACTGCTACCGGACGGGGACGTCACCGATCTGGAAGGTCGACGAACAGCACCGAGGCCCGATCGGTGTCGAAACCGATGTCGCGAGTACGGGTTCGGTGGATCCGCTCGGATTCCCCACCGACGAGAAGGCCGACTACGCGGTGGTTCTCCTCGACGAGACGCGGGTGCGGGGATCCAACACGTCCGTGCCGAACGACCGCGGTGAGCGCGTGGTCCTCGAATCGATCGCGGCCTTCGGTGAGGGCGAGCAGCCGGTCGGGACGCACTGTGCGGCGGGACGCAGCACCTCGGTGGCCTGTGCGACCGGCGACGTGCGGGTGGACGAGAACCTGATGTCGTCGCCGCTGCTCATGCGGCCGGGCGACTCCGGCGGGCCGCTCGTGCGCGCCGAGACCGGTGAGTGGCTGGGATTGTCGGTGGGTTACCGGTTTCCGCAGGCACCTGTGTCGGACGATCCCGGTCCGTTCGGCCGGGTTCCCGACACCCGGTTCGCCGTCTACCAGCGTGCCGACCGGATCCTCGCGGAGATCGACGCGCGCGGCGGGATCGGCGCGGGGTTCTGTCTCGTCGACACCCCCTAGCCCCTCCCGCCGCGGCCGAATTTCAGAGTGCGTCGAAACGCGGAATCAGATGTTCCGCAACGTTCTTCGCCTCGTCGATGAGTGGCCATCCGGCGAGGATCAGAGAGGTCAGCCCGGTCGCGTCGCGTAGGGTCCGCACGTGTCCGGTGATCTCGTCGGGCTCCCCGACGTAGTAGACGGCCGACGATCCCGTGCCGAAGATGTCCAGCGGCGACCACGCCGTGATGCCCGCGTACAGGCCGTCGCCGATGTAGAGGTCCTCCGGTTCGGGCAGTGAGCCGGCGTTGATCGTGTCGACCCAGCCCTGTCGCTGTGCGTCGCGCGCGGTGAAGGTCTTCAGATCCTGCTTTCCGTGGGTGCGGCGGCGGACGGCCCTGTCGAGTACGTCCTGGATCTGCTCGATGCCGGCCTTCTCGAACAGCGAGCGGAACCGCTCGATCGCTTCGTCGCGGTTCGGGCGCACGATCACGCCGGACAGCGCGCCGAAGTCGGTGTACTCGCGTCCCTCTACCTTTGCGGACTCTCGTGCCGCGGTGAACTTCTCGTCGACGAACGCGTTCTCGCGCAGCATGATCAGGTAGGCGTCGAGCACCTTCCCGGCGTTCTGCAGGCCGGCGGGGGAGTCGCCGGTTCCCCACAGCGGTACCGTGTGATCCGCCGGTGCGTCGATGCGGAGTGGGGTGTTGGGGAAGTTCGACTCGGTGCCCTCGGCATAGATTCGACGGAAGTCGTCCCAGTACTTCTCGCCGAGTTCGTACCGCCGGTCGTGCTCCACGTTCATGTCGTACTTGGTGAGGATGTTCTCCCGGCCGTTGACCGAGTTGATCATCAGGCGGCCACCGCTGAACGCGTCGAAGGTCAGGGCCTTCTCGGCGAGCAACCGGGCGGGTGTCATGTTGGCGTAGATCGCGACGAGGAACTTCATCCGGGTCGTGTGCGCCGCAGCCCAGGTTGCCGAGATGAACGGGTCGTTCGGCCAGGTGGCGACGAGTGCGCCCTCGAAACCGCCTTCGTCGATGGTCTTGGCGAGTTCTATCTGACGCTGTCCGTCCACCGGATACAACCCGTCCGGGCTCCAGGGGTAGTCGCCGTCGGCCTGGGTGAGATACCAGAAAGTCTTGATGGGCATTACTTCGTGTCCTCCGTCGGAAGGTCGAGCGGTTCGAGTCGGGCACGTGCCCGCAGTGTGTCGGCGTCGACGGCGTAGAGCGCATCGAGATAGGCGACCGCGAACGAGCCCGGGCCGCTGGAGTTCTCCTCGGCGATCTCGGCGGCGACCGCGACGTGGGCATGCGCCGTGGCGACTCCGATCAGCGGGGTGGCGGCCACCGCGAGATAGGCCGCGACCAGCCCGCCGAGCGAGCATCCGGTCGAGGTCACGCGCGGCAGCATCGCGCTCCCACCGGCGATACGCAGTCCGACGATCGCGCCGTCGCGGTCGCGGCCGACCAGATGGTCGACCGGTCCCGAGGCCGATACGGCCTGTGCGCGATCGAGCAGGGCCAGAGCGGCCGGAACGGCGGCAGCGGCCTCGTCGGCGCTGTCGACGCCACGCGTGTCACCGCCGAGGCCGGCCAGCGCGATGATCTCGGAGGCGTTGCCGCGGATCGCGGTGGGGCGGTGGTGCAGGAGATCGGCGGCGAGGGAGGTGCGCCAGGCCAGGCCACCCACGCCCACCGGATCGAGGACCCACGGGGTACCGGCCTCGTGCGCTGCTTCCGCGGCGCGGGTGAAGGCGGCCGCGGTTCCGTCGTCGGGGGTGCCGAGATTGACGAGCACCCCGCCGGCGATGCGCGCGAAGTCCCCGGCTTCGTGGGCATTGTCGATGTGGGCGTTGCTGGCGCCGGCGGCGAGCAGCACGTTGGTGAGGAAGTTGGCGGAGACGATGTTGGTGAGCGACTGCACGAGCGGTACCCGAGCGCGGAGCGCATCGAGGGTGGCTGCGAGATCGTCGACGGTGGGGGGCGTGGTCACGGTGGATCCTGTCGGGAGAAGAGCGTCGGGACGAAGCGGGTCAGGATCGCGGACATCGCATCATGCGCCGGCCTTCCCGTTCTCGAGGGTGCGCATCGGCAGGGCGGGATCGGCGGTCCACTCCTCGAGGGAACCGTCGTAGACGGCGAGATCGTCGTGCCCCGCCCGCACGAGTGCCAGTGCGAGCAGACATGCGGAGACGCCGCCTCCGCAGTACAGGATCAGGGGTCGTGGCGCCTCGGCGAGCGCGGCGTCGCTCAGTTCGGCCACCTGCCGGGCGGGACGGAGGAGGCCGTCGGCGAGCATGCTCTTCGCGGGTAGGTTCCGGCTGCCGGCGATGTGCCCGCGGCGCGCGTAACGGGTGGTGGCGGTCCCGGCGAACTGTTCGGGGTCGAGTGCGCAGACCAGAGTGCCCGGTGCGTCTCCGGACACCACGGCGAGCACGTCGTCGCGGTCGCGCCACAATCCCCGGTCGGTCAGCCCGGTCCGGGGCGTGACGGCGCGGCGTTCGGTGGCGTCACCGGATTCCACGGGCAGTCGCAGGGCGGCCCAGCGTGCGAATCCGCCCTCGAGCACCCGCGCCGCGATGCCGATGTCGCGCAGCATCCACCACAACCGGGACGCCCAGGTCATGCCGCCGTCGTCGTAGATCACGAGGTCGGTGTCGGGGGTGGCACCCAGGTCGGCCAGGGCGGCCGCGAGGTCGTCCGGCGTGGGACGGGAGAAGTGCAGGCCGGTGCCCGGGGCGCTGAAGCCGCCGAGCAGATCGGCGTGGACGGAGCCCGGGAGGTGCGCCTCACGCCAGGTGGCGTATCCGGATTCGGGCCGGTAGTCACCGTCGAAGCGAGGTTTGGGGAAGGACACCGTGGCGTGCAGGATCGTGTACGCGCCGGGGTCGAGGGCGAGCTCCTCGGCGCTGATCAGCACCGTCTCGTCTCGGGATACCGCCTCGGTCACGCGTTCGGTCCTCTCGTCGTGTTCGCGAACCGACGCTAAACGACGAACAACGTATACGCAAGTATGCGAACGTGGACGATGGCATAATCGGCGCACGTATCGCCACGCCGATCGGAGGGTGCAGATGACCGAGCAGGATGCTGCGGCAGAGTTGGAGAGCTCGCTCCTCGTCGAACCGCCGACCGGGCGCGACGACCAGACCTCCAAGCAGTACTTCCGCCTGCGCTCGGACATCCTCGCGGGGAAGTTCCCCCGCGGTGCCGCCCTGCACGAGACCCAGCTCAGCGAAACCTACGGAGCGTCGCGCACCCCGATCCGCGAAGCGCTGAACTGGCTTGCGCACGACGGACTGCTCGAACGGGCGAGCCGCGGCTTCCGGGTGCGTTCGGGGACTCCCGAGGACGTGATCGAGATCTATGCGGCGCGCGTCGCGCTCGAGTCGGAGGCGGCGGGTGCGGCAGCGATCCGGCACACGGACCTCGATATGGCCCGGCTCGAGCGACTGCACGATTCGTGCTGCTCCGCCGCGGACGACGCCGCAGTGCGCGTCGGCAACTTCCGGTTCCACGAAGCCCTGTGGCAGGCCGCGCACAACACGACGATCACGACACTGCTGGTGCGGCTGACCACCCAGCTACGGATCTACGATTCCGGTCCGCCGTCCAATTACGGCGAACCCGACCTGCTCAACGACGAACACGCGCAGATCCTCGATGCACTCCGGGCGCGGAACGAGACCGCGGCCCGGGAGCACATGCGCGCGCATCTCGAGCGCAGCCGCGAGCAGCGTATCCGCCTGTTCGCCCGCGGCTGAGCTGTTCTCACTCCTCGCCGGGCGTCTCGGTGTCGCCTGCGAGGATCCGGTACAGGGATTTCTTCGCCTCGGTCAGGACCGCGTGTGCGGCGGTGACCTCGGCGTCGGAACCGCTCATCGCCACCGAACGTGCCGCGCCCTGGAGTTCGCGGAGGGCGAGCCGCAGGTCGGGCGTGCCCGACTCCCGGTCGTGGCCGGCGAACGGGTCGCTCGACTCGTTCTGCGGGTCCTCGAGGAAGGCGCGGCCGAGGTCGGTCAGTGAAGCCAGTTTCCGTCCACCCTCCTTCTCGACCGTGACGAGTCCCTCGTCCTCGAGCTGGGAGATCGTGGGGTAGATCGCCCCCGGGCTCGGGCGCCAGGCGCCGCCCGTTCGTTCGGCGATCGCCTCCATGAGCTGGTAGCCGTGCATCGGCTCCGTGGCGAGCAGGCGCAGGACCGCCGCGCGGACGTCGCCGCGTTGCGCTCGGCCGCCTCGGCCTCGCGGTCCGCCACCTCGGTGCGGGTGCGGGCCGTACTCGTCGCGGGGCCCGTGATGCCCCCTGCGGTGCGGTCCGTCCGCCCGGAACGGGCCGCCGGGGAGATTCCGATCGTGTCCTCCGCGGCGAGGTCCGCGGTGATGTTCATGGGTTCGCATGTGCGTTCTCCTTTTCTGTCGATATTCTCACGATAGAACGCGATATATCGTTAATGCAAGGGTGGGTTCGGCCACAGGGCCGGCGAATCCGGGCCGTACCGGGCGTGGACGGTGGGGTACGTGGCCCGGGTGGGCCGACCTCCTTGCATGTCGGCCACCGCCGGTACGCTCGGCCCGTGGCTCTGTACCGGAAGTATCGACCTGCGACCTTCGCTGAGGTGGTGGGCCAGGAGCACGTCACCGTGCCCCTCAGCACGGCACTCGACACGGGCCGCATCAACCACGCCTACCTCTTCTCGGGGCCCCGTGGGTGCGGCAAGACCTCCTCGGCCCGTATTCTCGCCCGCTCGCTCAACTGCGAGAGCGGCCCCACATCGACCCCGTGCGGGACATGCCGGTCCTGCCTGTCGCTGGGGCCGGGTGGTGGGGGCAACCTCGACGTCACCGAACTCGACGCCGCGAGCCACGGTGGTGTGGACGACACCCGCGAACTGCGCGACCGCGCGTTCTACGCACCTGCCGAATCGCGCTACCGCATCTTCATCATCGACGAGGCGCACATGGTCACCACGCAGGGTTTCAACGCCCTGCTCAAGATCGTGGAGGAGCCGCCGGAGCATCTCATCTTCGTCTTCGCGACCACCGAACCCGAGAAGGTGCTGCCCACCATCCGGTCACGCACGCACCACTATCCGTTCCGGCTGCTCGCACCCACCGCGATGCGGGGTCTGCTCGAACAGATCTGCGGGCAGGAGAACGTGCCGGTCGAGGATGCCGTCTATCCGCTGGTCATCCGCGCCGGCGGCGGTTCTCCCCGCGACTCGCTGTCGGTGATGGATCAGCTCCTCGCCGGTGCCGGTCCGGAAGGCGTCACCTACGACCGAGCCCTGTCGCTGCTCGGTGTCACCGACGTCGCCCTCATCGACGAAGCGGTCGATTCGCTCGCAGCGGGCGACGGTGCGGCACTGTTCGGCACCGTCGAGAAGGTCATGGACGCCGGGCACGACCCGCGTCGTTTCGCCGTCGATCTCCTCGAGCGCCTCCGCGATCTCATCCTCGTGAAATCGGTCCCCGACGCCGCCGAGCGCGGCCTCGTCGACGCGCCCGGCGACGTGCTCGAACGGATGCGCGACGAAGCGACCCGCCTCGGCCCTGCCACCCTCACCCGCTATGCCGAGATCGTGCACGCGGGGCTGGGGGAGATGCGTGGAGCCACGTCGCCGCGGCTGTTGCTCGAAGTGATGTGTGCGCGCATGTTGCTCCCCGCCGCTTCCGAAGCGGAAACCGCTGTGCTGCAACGACTCGAACGTCTCGAACAGGGGATCGTCGCTGCGCCCGGTGGCGCGGTCTCGAGGCCGGCGCCGAGTGCTGCGGCACCGGCCGCGCCGCCCATCTCGCCCGACGAACCTGCGGCTCGTTTCCAGCGGCCCTCCCGACGTCGCGCCGAGGAGGCGCCTCCCGTCGCGCCCGTGCACGAGGAAGCTCCGGCTCCGCAGCCCCCTGCTACCCCGCAACCCTCTGCCGCCCCGCAGCCACCTGCGCCGGAACCTCCCGTCGAGTCGGACGCTTCACGGCCGCAGAGCGCTCCTGCGATCGAAGAGGTTGCCGTGCAGGAAGTTCCACCTCCCGCACCGGAGGTTGTGCGCGTCGAGGAGCGGGCGGCGCCCGTCGAGGAGCAGTCTGCACCGCCCATCGAACCCGCCATCCCGGCCGCCGCGGGCCCCGACGCCGCCCAGATGCGTGGCGTGTGGTCGGAAGTGCGCACGAAGGTCCGCGAGCGCAGTCGTACCGTGGAGGTCATGCTCTCGGGCGCCACCGTGCGCTCGGTCGAGGGCAGCCGGGTCGTGCTCGTCCACGATTCCGCTCCGCTGGCCAAAAGGCTCGCCGATCCGCGTAACGCCGCAGTGATCGCCGACGCGCTGCACGCGGTGTTCGGTGCGGAATTCGAGGTCACCTGCGTCCACGGCTCGGCCGCCGAAGCGCCCGTGAAGACCCAGGCACCGGAGAAGAACTCGCGTCCGTCGGGTCAGCCACGTTTCTCCCGCCCGAGTCAGGCCAAGAACGTCCCGCCGGCCGCGCCCGCCGAAACCCCCGCTGCACCGCAACGGCAGGCGGCTACCGTGGCCCCGACGTTCACCCGTCCCTCGGTCGAGAGCGCCGACGACATCCCGCCGCCCGAAGCGCCCGACCTGCCGGACGACCCGGGGCCGGATCCCGTCTACGACGATCCGACACCGCCCGATCCGTCGCAGATGACGGAGGCGGACGTCGAGGAGATGTTCGCCGAGGCCGCTACGCCCGGTGATCCGTCGACACGCCGCGATCCGGAGGACGTCGCGATCGAACTGCTCAAGGACATGCTGGGCGCGAAGCCGCTCGACGAGAAGTAGCCGGCGATTCGCACCTGCTGCGGCCGGGTATCGCCTCTGTATGAATCTGCACGAACTTCTGCGCGCCGTCGAATCCTTCGACGCGGTGGATCGACCCGCCGAGCGCGTCGCGCAGCGCATACGACGAGTCCTCGACGGCTCTGCCGTCGATCGCCTGCTCCGCGGTTCCTGGCTCGGGCACCCCGTCCATCCTCTGCTCGTCACCCTCCCGATCGGGTCGTGGGTGTCCGCAGCGGTGCTGGACGCCGTGCCCGGGCAGCGGGAGGCATCCCGGAAACTCGTCGCCCTCGGACTGGCCGCGACCGTTCCGACCGTGGTCACCGGCTGGGCCGACTTCTCCGCCCTCGATGTTCCCCAGCGCCGGGTCGGGGCGGTGCACGCCGTGTCCAACGCGATCGGGGCGGTATGTCTCGCGACCTCGTATCGGGAGCGCCGCGCCCGCCGTGACCGGGCGGGGACGGTGTGGACACTCCTCGGTCTCGGTGCCGTCGGCGTGGGTGGTGCTCTCGGCGGTCACCTCTCCTACGCCCTGGGCGGTGGAGTGTATCGCTGGCAGCGACCCTCCGAGAGCATCGATCTCGCAGCCGAACTCGAGAACGTCGCGTTGCGGAACTGAACCGTTCGCGGTCAGGTGGTGAGGACGGCGGTCAGCGCGATTTCGAGGGGCGCCGCACCGGGCAGGGTGTGGACACCCACAGCGGTGCGAGCGGGCAAGGCGTCCGGCCCGAGTTCGCGCTCGATCACGGCCGACGCGCCGTCCGCGACCACCGACAGGTCGGTGAAGCCGGGTGCGGTGGCGATGTAGACGATCATCTCGACGGGCCGGAAGGTCGTTCCGTCCCGGAGCGTCGAGCGGATCGCCGCCAGCGCGTTGTCCACGGCCAGCGCGGCTGCCGTGCGCGCCTCGTCGACGGTGACCTCGGCGCCGACTCGTCCGGTGAGGATCAGGGTGCCGTCGCGCCGCGGTGTCATCCCTGCCGTGCGGACGGTGTCGCCGGCCAGAACCGCGGGCACGTACCGGCCCTGGGGGCGAGGTGCAATCGTGGGTGCAGCACTGTGATCAGACACCGAGAGCGATTCCTTCCTGTCGCGGGTCGCTGCCTCCGCGCAGCACCCCGTCCTCGTCGAGCGAGATCACCTGAGCGCTCCCGTCGGCGCTCAGCGGTTCGAGTACTTCCACGCGGTGGCCCAGCTCGGTCAGCGCGTGGGGCACACCCTCTGCCACATCCGCTTCGATGCGCAGCACGGTGGGTTCGCCGAGCACGTTCGCATCCGATCCGGGGAAGACGGTGAACCGCGGCGCCGATACCGCCTCCTGAGGGTCTAGACCGTGATCGAGCAGGTGGGACAGCAACTGCATGTTCCACTGCACCTGGCCGTCGCCACCGGGGGTGTTGCCCACATGCCGCAACTCGCCCGCCGCATCGGTGACGATCCACGCGTTGAGGGTGTGCAGGGGTTTCCGGCGCGGCGCTATCTCGTTCGGGTGGCCTTCGATCAGATAGGCACCGCGGCCGAGTCGGTTGTTGAGCACGATTCCCGTGCCCGGGACGGTGAGTTTCGCACCGAAGGTGAACGCCAGCGAATGGATGAACGAGACCGCTCGCCCGTCCGCGTCCACCGCGACGAAGGACGTCGTGTCCCCGCCTGCCACAGCGAACGTCCCCACCGGCGCACGCTCGGTGATCCGGGCGTGCCCGGCGGCGATGTTGGTGTCGTCGAGCACCCGGGTGACGCCGTCGTTGTCCGATGCGCACCAGCGGAGCCTGTCCTCGAAGGCGAGGCCGGCTGCGCGGGCCATCCGGTCGATCGCCGCTGCTCCGAGCACGGGATGCGTCCGGAGCGTTCCGTCGCACAGGGCTGCCTGGTGCAGCACCATCCACCCCGGTGTGGGGAGCGGGGTCTGGTGCACCGTGTGCCCCGAGTACGTGCCGGTCAGTGCGGCTTCCGCCTCCACCGACGCCCCGGCCTGCCATTCGTCACCCGAGAACGGTGCCCCGCCCTCCTGCAGGGCATCCACGCACCGCTCGGCGAGTGTGCCGGTGTAGAAGGCGTGCGGATCGTGGGCCAGAGATCGGATCGTGCGGGCGAGGTCGGGTTGGGCGAGCACTTCGCCGACGCGGGGAAGCCGGCCGCCCGGAGCGAACACCGAGGCCAGCCCGGCGTCGGTGCGGATCGCCTGCAGTGCCGTCTGCACGTCCGTGCGGGTCTTCGCCGAACACGGCAGCCCGCGTTCGGCGATGCGCACGGCGGGTGCCCACAGGTCGGGCAGTGGCCTGCTCGCCCCGTGCCGGTGCAGTTCCGCGAGCGCGGCGGGCGCACCCGGCACGGTCACGGCGAGAGCGCCGTCGAGGGGAATCGCACCCAGTCCCCGGTCACGGTAGAAGCCCGGTGTGCCGCCGTCGGGTCCGTAACCACTGCCGTTGACCGTCCAGACGGACCCGTCCGGCTCGCGCACCACCGCGAACGCATCACCGCCGATCCCGCACTGCCCGGGCAGCGTCAGCCAGGTGATCGCCGCCATCGTCAGGGCCGCGTCCACCGCGTTGCCACCCTCGGCCAGGACGCGCGCCCCGGCCTGGCTCGCGAGCGGATGACTCGACGCGACCATGCCGCCGGTCGCGAGCGTGGCCGGTCGAGTGGTGCGCCGCCTCATGCCGATCGCATCCGGCGCCGGCGCGGGCCCTCCGGAGGCTCGGCCGGATCGATCCCGACGAAGATCTCGCCGTCGCGCTCCTCGCACGGGTACGTCTTGATCGGTTCGGTCGCCGGAGGGCAGATCGGTTCGCCGGTCTCCAGATCGAATGCGCTTCCGTGGCAGGAACATCCGATGCCGTCCTGGACCAGCTTGCCCGACGAGAGCAGGCAGTCCAGATGCGAGCAGTAGTTGGACGTCGCATACGCCTTGCCGTCCAGTCGGGAAATGGCGAACTCGTAGTCGTCCGCATAGAACCGGCGGACGATGCCTTCGGGCACCTGCCCGGATCGGGCCACTCGCTTGAACTCCATGGTCTTTCCTCCAGGCATGTGTGAGGTCTGCTCGACGATCAGGCGTCGGGGGAGAGGTAGACGGTCTTCTCGGATTGGTAGAACTGCATCAGTGTGGGGCCGGCCTGTTCCTTGAACGTCTGGGTGCTCGACTGCTTGTAACCGCCGAACGGTGCGTTCATGGCCATTCCGGTCGTGGGCTGATTGACCTTCACGAGTCCGGTCCGGGATCCGGCGACGAAACGATGTGCGTCGGCGAGGCTTCTCGTGACGACGGAGGCGCTGAGGCCGAAGGCGGTGTCGTTCGCCAGGGCGAGGGCCTCGTCGAAGGAGGCGGCTCGTTGGAAGGCCAGGACCGGGCCGAAGATCTCGTCGGTCAGCAGGCGCATCCCCGGAGCGGTGTCCGCGAACACGGTGGGCCGCACGAAGAATCCGTTGCGCAGTTCCTCGTCGTCGCACCGCACGCCGCCGCACACGAGGCGTGCGCCCTCGTCCGTGCCGATGGCGACGTACTCGAGGAACTTGTCGAGCTGCCCGCGACTCGCGAGCGGCCCCAGATCGACCTTCGCACCCGAACCGGGGCCCACCCGCAGTGCGCGGGTGCGCTCGGCGACCTTCTCGAGCAGCGCATCGTGGATCGCGTCCACGGCGACGACCCGGCTGGTGCCGGTGCAGGCCTGGCCCGACAGTCCGAATGCGCCCTTGACGACGAGCGCGGCCGCGGCGTCGAGGTCCGCGTCGGCGAGGACCACCACCGGGTTCTTCCCACCCATTTCGAGCTGGACGCGCCGGTCGGGGCCGACGCTGCGGTGGATGGCCCGCCCGACCTCGGTCGATCCTGTGAACGTGACCGCCGCGACCCGCTCGTCGGCGGCCACCGCGGCACCGGCCTTGCCGTCGCCGTGGACGAGAGCGACGGCTCCGGGTGGCAGACCGCCGGCCAGCAGCGCTTCGACGAGCCGCTGCCCCATCAGCGGGGTGATCTCGGACGGCTTGAACAGCACGGTGTTGCCGGCGGCCAGCGCGGGCCCGAGCTTGCGGGAGGGAATGTTGAGGGGGAAGTTCCACGGCGTGATCGCCCCGACGACCCCGATCGGTTCGCGCAGGGTGTAGATCGTCGTCGAACCGGGGGAGGGGAAGGTCGCACCGGTGGAGCGCAGCGCTTCACCCGCGTAGAACCGCAGGTTCATGGGCGTGCGGCTCACCTCCATCGACGCTTCGGCCCGGGTCTTGCCTTCCTCGCGGACGAGTTCGTCGACGAGTTCGGCCGAGTGTGCGGCGAGATGCTCGGCCGCCGCTTCGAGAATCGCGGCCCGGCGCTCCGGCGGGGTGGACGCCCAGTCGGGCGCGGCCTTGTCGAGTGCGTCGACGGCGTTGCGGACGTCGAGTGCATCGGAATCCGGGAAGGTGCCGATCAGGTCGGATTCGTCGGCGGGATTGCGCCGTTCGAAGACGGCTCCGGAAGCCGCCGGTACCCAGTCTCCGTCGATGTGGTTCAGACCGATGATCGTCATGCCGGCTCGACCTCCTCGTACATCTCCCACAGATCGGTGTCCTCGTCGGCGAGCAGCGCCGCGTCGACTCTGCGTCCGACGAGTTCGCGCGCCGCCATGATGTCCTCGCCGCGGTCCATCGCGAAGGCGGCGGCCAGTACGTCTCCCGCGAGATAGAAGACGGAGAACTCTCCACTGTCGGTATCGCCGCGGACGACGAGTTCTGTTGTTCCGGAGGCTGATCCGGCGAACTGGATATTGGTGTCGTATTGATCCGACCAGAACCAGTGCGGGTCGTCGGAGAGCGACTGCCGGCCGACGATCGTGTCGGCGACGACGGCCGCCTGCCGGTTCGCATTGTCGAAGTGCTCGACGCGGACGTGCCGGCCTTCCCGCGGGGAGAATCGCTTCGCGACATCACCTGCCGCGTAGATGTTCTCGACCGAGGTACGTCCGGTGGAATCGACCACGACCCCACCGTCGACGGTCAGTCCGCTCGTCGTCGCGATGTCGGTGTTGGGCACGATGCCGATACCGACCACCACGGCGTCGGCGTCGATGATGTCACCACCGGTGGTCGTGATCCGGACGCCGCTCTCGGAGGTGGTCACCGAGGCGACACCGGTGCCGGTGCGCAGGTCCACTCCGTTGCGGCGGTGCAGATCGGCGCAGTAGCGTCCGACCTGCTCGCCGAGGATGCCCCCGAGCAGGTGGCCCGCCTGCTCGACGACCGTCACCGTCACACCGAGTGAGCGTGCGGTGGCGGCGATCTCCAGCCCGATGAAGCCTCCGCCGACGATCGCGAGAGTCGATCCCGGGGTCAGCCGTGCCGCGAGTGCGGTCGCGTCGTCGAGCGTGCGCAGGTAGTGCACGAGATCGGGGCGGGATCCGGTGGTGGGGAGGGTGCGGGGGCGTCCACCCGTCGCGAGGACGATCGCGTCGGCCGCGATCTCGCCACCGTCGAACTCGACGGTGCGGCGCGCGGTGTCGATGCGTTGCACCTGCACACCGGTACGGATGTCGATGTCGTTGGCGTCGAGCCACTTCGGCGTCAGCAGAGCCAGGGATCCGACTCCTTCGCGACCGGCGAGGAACTCCTTGGACAGAGGCGGGCGCTGATAGGGTGCGTACGGCTCGTCGCCGAGCAGGACGATGCGTCCGTCGAAGCCGCGCCGGCGCAGTGTACGTGCGGCGACGGCCGCCACCTGGCCGGCACCGACTGTGACCACGGTGCGAACGGTCATGCCGTGCACTCCTTTCCGGAGGCGGGACGTGGGGTGGGATCGATGTGGACGGTCTCGTCGCGTACCAGGACGGGATAGACCGGCTGGCAGAGGTCCTGGTCCTCTTCGTATCCGGTTTCGAGATCGAAGCGCCACTGGTGGCCGGGGCAGATGACACGTCCGTGCAGGAGCGTGCCTTTCGCGAGGGAACGGTCCTGGTGGATGCACAGGTCGGCGAAGGCGTAGATGCGGTCGTTCGCATGGAACAGTGCGATCGCGAGGCCGTCGACCTCCACGCGGAGCTTGCGGCGGCGGGTCACCTCTTTCACCGTGGCGACGGCGACCCAGGCCGGGGACTCCGTTGCGGCGCCGGTGCCGGTGGTCCCGCTGCCCATGATTTCGGTGGACATGCTTCTCCTTCGCTCGTGTGCGGCGGGGGAGCGGAAATCTCGCTCGATTTCGGCTCCCCCGCAACGGATCAGGCGGACGCCAGCTCCAGATCGGGAGCGACGTAGGTGTCGTACAGGCCCTTGGTGTACGAGTAGCGCATCTCCGCTCCCCAGCGGACGAGCTGCAGGCAGCGCTGCTGCAGTTCGGGAGTGTCCGCGCAGTCCAGGACGATCTGGTAACCGCGTTCACCGTGCACCACATCGGAGGTGATGTGCAGGTCGAAGAACTCGATCTCGTCCTCGGTGAATCCGTACACCTCGCGCAGCGGGACGATCTGCTTCTTGTAGATGCTCGGCACCTGCGATTCGAGGCCCACGACCAGCGCTGCGGTGGCGACGACGAAGTGTTCCCGCTGGGACACCGCGTAGCACCACGCCTGCAGTCCGCGGGTGACGGCATTCATGTTGTTCGGATCCTCGACGCGTTCCTTGGTGGTTCCGCACGCCTCGGCGAACTTGATGAGCAGGTCGGTGTGCCGGATGTCGGCCAGTTCCTCCTCGTACATGTTCTGGAGGGTGAAGTCCTTGGCGTCGGTGTAGTGATCGGGCGTATTGGAATAGATGTTCGCCAGATAGTCGGCGAAGGGCCCGACGTAGTGGTAGTGGTTCTCGGCCCAGCGGGCGAAGTGGTGCTTCTCGAGTTTGCCCTCGGCCCATGCCTTGCTGAAGGATGCGTTCTTCGCCTCGCGTCCCTTGATGGCGTCTTCGAGTGCGGCGCGGAACTCGTCGCGTCCGAGCAGTTCGGTCATGATGATGCCTTTCGATGAGGAGGTTCGTGCGGAACGGATCAGGCGTTGATCGAGGAGGTGAGGGCTTCGAATTCGGCGATCATGGCGGCGCCGACCGCCTTGTCCTGCTCGCCGTTGCCCCCACTGATGCCGACGGCCCCGACGATCTGTCCGTCGTAGACGAGCGGGAAGCCACCGACGAAGATCGCGAACTTGCCGGGGAGCATGTGGCTGATGCCGAATGCCTCGTTGCCGGGCAGTGCCGGCCCGTTCGGGCCCTCGTTGAACAGGTGCGTCGCCCGCTCGTGGCCGGCAGCGGTGAACGCCTTGGCCATGGCGATCTCGACGCCGGTGAGACGCGCGCCGGGAAGCCGGTGCAGAGCAATCACATTCGCGCTCTCGTCGCAGACACACAGGGTCTGCTTGACGCCGATCTCCTCGGCCTTGGCGCGGCCGGCGGCGAGCAGGGGGAGCGCGTCGTCGAGGGTGATGCGGTGGATTCGATGCATTGGTCTCCACTTTCGAGGTCGGATGGGGGACGCTGTCGATTCGCTGCGCCGGGGCCGGAGGAAGTGGTGCGACCGGCGTGGGCTCATTTCTAACAGGGCGGGCGACGGATGGGGACGGTCATGATCACCGTCGTTTCGGACCTCGGATGTACACAGTGCACATGTGCGAGGGACTCATGACTCTGGTAACTGATGTAGAAAGTGCACACCGCCAGGGTGTCGGTGGACCCGTCTCGTGCGGGGCCGCCGCCGACGCTCCCGAGGGAAGCAGGTCCCTATGGAACCGAGTCCACGCCTGACCGTCCGAGGGTTGCTCGACGAACCGCTCATGGCCGGCGCCCGGGTGGTGCGCCGGGAGGTGGAGCTCGACAGAGCACTCACCTGGGTGCTGCCGTTCGGCGAGGTCATCGGCCGATTCGACGATCTGACGGCCGTTGCCGTCTACATACGGCCGGAATCGCTCGCCGAGGGCGCGCACGCCCTGCCGTCGCTCGCCGCCCGCGACGCAGCAGCACTGCTCGTGGACGGCGCGGTACCCGCCGGAATGGCGTGGCCCCCGGGGCTCGTCGTGATCGAACTCGACCTGCCCGTCGGATTCGCGGCACTGAACCGCCTGCTCGCCGAACGGTCGCTGATGCAGGAAGTCCACGTCATGCGCTATTCCGCGCACGTGCACTCGACGCTCGCCGGTCTGCTGCACCGCGGTGCGGGACTGACCCTGCTGGTCAAGGAGGTCGCCGCCCTCGCCCAGCATCCCGCGGTGGCGCTCGACGCGCGCGGTCACGCCGTGGCCTTCCACGGAGTGAATGCGGTCCAGGCGGAAGAGATCTCGGAGGTGCTGCACAAGCAGTTGTCGACCGCGACCGCCGCCGATCGTCACGCCCACCACGACACCCGCGTGGTACAGGAGATCGTGGGCGGCACGCACTGGACATGCACGGCGAGCATCATCCGGCTCGGCAAACGATTCGAGGGCTGGGTCGTGGTACTCGCCTCGGGAGCGTGTCCGGGCCCGCACGAACTGGCGCAGCACGCGGTCGTCACCGACCAGGCCACAGCGATCATCGGTTCGGAGATGCTGCGGCAACGCAGCGTCGACGAGGCCGAGGAACGGGCTCGTGGCGATTTCGTCCAGGCACTGGTGCACGGGAGCTTCACGAGTGCGCACGACATGCAGGCTCGTGCCGAGTACCACGACATCGACCTCACGTCGACATTCGCGGTGTTCGTGGCCCCCGGTTACGGCGAGAATCCCGTGCGCTCCGGTGGTGAGGAGGCGGGCGGCCTGTTGCGGCTGGCCCGATACGCGGCCAGCGTCCTGCCCCATCCGTCGGTACGTTCGTATGTCACCGTGATCGGTGACGTCCTGGTGGTGGTGCGTTCGCTCCGGTACCGCGACCCGCGCGACATCGAGCTCGAGATCAGCGAGTATGCGGATGCGGTCTCGCAGGATCTGTCCCGCCGGCGGGTACGCCCGGTGCCTGTGGCACACGGTGCTCCCGCCGTCGGAGCAGACCAGATCCGGGAGAGTTACCGCCAGGCCCGCGTGGCGCTCGGGATCGGGCAGCGGCTCGGGATGTCGGGATCGGTGGCCTACCGGGATCTGCGGGGTTACGGGGTGCTCGAGCTGGTCGCCGACACCGACCGCAGCCGCCGGTTCGTCGGGGATGTGCTCGGAGCGCTCAAGCCCGGGACCGATCTGTACGACACGCTGCTGGCGTATCTCTCCGCCGGCGGAAACGTCAATGCGGCGGCGCGGGAGTTGTCGGTGCACCGCAACACGATGCTGTCGAAGATCGACCGGATCTCCCGTGCGATGGCGATGGATGTCCGACTGCCCGAGAACCAGTTCACCGCGTGGCTCGCCATCAGGCTCGAACTTCTCGATCGCCTGCGCACCTCGGTGGAGAACGAGATCAACTATCGCTGAGGGCGGTCGAGCGGGACTCCGATCCGGTGTGCTCCTCCGGATCCGAACCGAGGAACGACGCGGCCAGACCCGCGCCCACGACCACGGCACACACCACGAAGAGCGGCCCGACGGTCCACGTCCCGAATGCCACCGTCACCCACGCCGCCCCGACGGCGGAGCCGCCGAAACGGACGAGATTGAACATCCCCAGCCCCGTCCCGCGTTCGCCCGCGGGAGAACGCGTCGATCCTGCGGCAGCGGGTGTCTGTACCGCGGCGATACCGGCGCCGGTCACGGCCAGGATCGCCGCGACCAGCCACAGTCGCGGCCGGTCCGCAGCGAGCACGACGGCGAGCGCGATCTGACCGAACAGCAGGATCACCAGACCTGCGCGCAGCATCCGCCGCCCGCCCACGCGATCGACGGTGCGGCCGACGAGCGGCGCGAGGGCGGCCATGACCGCGGGAAGAGCGAACAGGATCGCACCGGCCGTGGCGGTGGTCGCGCCCGTGGAGTGCAGGCGCAGTGGGACGGCCAGCAAGGCCGCACCCAGGCAGAACATCTGGGCGAACGCGGCGACCGCACTTCGTGCGAATCGGCTCTCGACCAGCAGTCGTACTTCGACGAACGGCTCGGTCGCACGACGGCAGTGCACGACGAACCCGACGAGGACGGCCACCGACACCGCCAGCACGATGCCCGCGGCGGACGGGGGAACGCCTGCCTGCCCGAACATGCTCAATCCCAGTACGATCCCGGCGGAACCGGCGGTGAGCGTGACCGCACCCGGCACGTCGAGGTTCATCGGCCGCCCGGGAAAGACCGGGATCCAGCGCAGGGTCCCGGCGAGGCCGACGAGAGCGATCGGAATCATCGGGACGAAGACCCACCGCCAGCCCCATTGTCCCGCAACGAAACCGCCCAGCGTCGGGCCGATCGCCTGGCCGAGTCCGTTCACGGTGGCCCACGCGCCCACCGCGCGTGCGCGCCGGCGGGCACCGAACAGCCAGGCGATCAATCCCATGACGGCCGGCGCGAAGGCCGCGGCGGCGAGCCCTCCGAGTGCCCTCCAGGCCACGAGGATCTCGAGGGTCGGTGCCGTCGCAGCCCCGGCCGCGCAGATCGCGGTGCCGAGCAGGGCTCCGCAGTAGACACGGCGCCGACCGTAACGATCACCGATGTACCCCGCGAGGGGCATCGACGCGGCGAACGTCAGAAGGAAACCCACGGCGAGCAGCGCGCCGTCTTCCAGGCTCGCATCGAAATGGGAAAGTATTTGCGGTAGAGGAACATTGAGAATGTTGTTGCTCAGCGTCCCGACCAGGGTCCCGGCGAGCAGGGCCGACAGCGCCAGAGGAGTGCCCGTGTCGGTCTCGGCGACGGGCGCTGCCGGAACATCGGTGCGAGTGGTCATCGAACTCCCCGGAACCTCGGAATCTGGCGGCACGGTTCGTGCCGTCGACCCACTGTCGCACTGCGACACCGCCGGATGCATCGCCGTCCCGCGGACAACATGCACACCGATCACGTGCGATCCGGTGCAGGGTGCACATTCACCGATCGTCCGGGGCCGGCGCCGGGCGCGCGACACATGTTCGTAGCAATTTGTCACATCCGATCGAGCTGACGACACGAAATCGCAAAAGAAGAACACAGTGCACAGCTAGCGTGACGGTCACTGTGCACGGTTCTCGTTGACCGGGCACGACGCGATACGGAAAGTTCCTCCACTACATCGAGTTCCGAAAGTCACCGTCTGCGAAACAGCCCGACTCGTTCCACCTCCTGTCGAAGGAAGCGCCTTGGACGTACAACTCACCGCCGCGCACTGGGTCTATCTGGCCGGCATCCTCGTCATCCTGGTCACCATGGCCCTGCGCAAGAACATCGTCGTTCCGGCAGTCGTCGCCACGTTCCTGACCGCCCTGACGTTCTCGGGCAGCATCGTCACGGGACTGTCCTCCATCTTCAACGCGAGCCTCGTCGCGGCGAAGGAACTGTTCAACATCTTCCTCATCATCGCGATGGTCACGGCCATGCTCGGCGCGCTGCGCCAACTCGGCGCCGACCGGATGATGGTCGCCCCCTTCCGGCGCGTCATGCGCGCGGGCACCAGCAGCTTCCTCGTCCTCGCCGCCGTCACCTACGTGATCTCGCTGTTCTTCTGGCCCACCCCGGCCGTGCCCCTCGTCGGCGCGGTGCTCATCCCCGTCGCGATCCGTGCCGGCATGTCCCCGCTGTCGGTGGGCATGGTCATCGCGATCTGCGGTCAGGGTATGGCGCTGTCGTCGGACTACATCATCAAGGTCGCCCCGGGCATCTCGGCGGCAGCGGCAGGCGTCGAAGCGGATGCCGTGGCCGACAAGGCTCTGGTCCTCTCGCTGATCGTCGGCGGCACGGCTTTGGTGATCACCTATCTGGTGCAGAAACGACATTGGCGGACGCCGTCCCCCGATCTGCTCGTCGAATGGGAGGCGGAGGCCGACCGCGGAATCGGCGACGCCCGTGGCGGCGGCGCTCCGTCGGGCGGTGGTGACAGCGGTTCCCGCACTCCGCGTCCGGAACCGGCCGGTGGCCCTCTCGGGGGTGGCGAACAGACGGCTGCAGCCACAGCGGTGCTCGTCGCTCCGTCGGATCCTGTCGCCGACCCCTCCGATCGTCACGATGCCGAGGCGGAGAAGGAGCGCCGCGGTACCGCGAAAGCATTCGCGATGCTCGTGCCGCTGGCCTATCTCGCCTTCATCGTCTACCTGATGCTGGGTAAGTTCACCGAGGTCGTGCCCCCTCTACAGGGCGGGGAAGCCGCCGCGATCGTCGGCGGGATCGCGGCCCTCATCCTGTTCGCCGCGGCCGCCTCGACCGACCGGGCGAGTTTCCTCGAGACCACTTCCGACCATCTCGTCGACGGCCTGGTCTTCGCGTTCAAGGCGATGGGCTGCGTGCTGCCGATCGCCGGCTTCTTCTTCATCGGCAACCCGGATTTCGCGGGTCCGATCCTCGGCCTGTCCGCCGATGCCGCGGGGCCGGCGATCCTGTTCGATCTCGTGACCTCGGTTCAGGCGCACCTGCCACAGAACGCCTTCGTCACCTCGTTCGGGATTCTGCTCATCGGCGTGGTCGCCGGGCTCGACGGCTCCGGCTTCAGTGGCCTCCCGCTCACCGGTGCGCTCTCGGGGGCACTCGGCCCCGCCGTCGACGTCGATCCGTCGACTCTCGCGGCGATCGGCCAGATGGGCAACATCTGGTCGGGTGGTGGCGTCATCATCGCCTGGTCCTCGCTGGTCGCCGTGGCCGGCTTCGCCCGGGTGCCCGTGCTGGATCTCGCCCGGAAGTGCTTCCTGCCGGTGATGGCCGGACTGGTCCTCTCCACCGTCTTCGCGGTACTCGTGTTCTGATGACGGACAGCTCCCGAATCCGGGCCGGCACAACACTCGATCGAGACCACCGACGGGTCAGCTCGGCCGGTCGCCACCGCTGTCGGCGGGAGCGTCTGCGGGTACTCGCGCCGCCACCGCGGGGGACGGCGAGAGGGGCGGATTCGAGGTGGTCGTGGGATCGACGACGAGAACGGGGACGGGACAGTGGGCGGTGAGATGTTCGGCGACGTTGCCGAGCATGCGGGTGGACATGCCGCGCCCCCGCTTGCCCACCACCAGGGTGTCGGCGCCGTGCTCCTGAGCGAACCATCGCAGACACGGCCCGGGCGGTCCGGCGAGCACGGCGTAACCGACCGCGACGTCCCCCACGGTGGCCGCGGCGTCGGCCAGTTTCCGTTTCACCTGGTCGAGTACGGCCGAGTCCGGATCGGTTCCGTCGTCGTAGGAGACCACGGCCACGAGCTCGATCACGGCTCCGGCAGATCCGAACAGGTGGAGCGCCGACTTCAGGGCATGGCGGGCTTCCGTCGAGCCGTCGTAACCGACCATCACACGAAGGCTGCCGGCATCGGAGGCATCGGCTCCCCATCGGGCGACCGGCACCGTTTCCACCGGGCGGGGTGTGCGTTCGATGCGTTCGAAGGCGATGGGCACGAACAACGGCCCGAGAATCACCGCGATGAGGGTCCAGCGGGGGTCGTGTCCGCGCCGGGCCATCCACAGACCGGTGACCAGTCCGGACAGCACCCACACGGCGACGAAGACGGCAAAGACGGTCCAGTTCACATTCTTCTCCTCGGAGGCGGCCCCGTACGGGAACGTTCGGAGACGGACGGGTCGGTCATCACTGCTGATAGACGTCGGGGATCCCGTCGCCGTCCTCGTCTCTCTGCTCGGCGGCGGTGATCGCGCGGTAGGTGCGGTTGCGGGCGACGAGCACGATCGCGGCGAGCACGGCACTGAGCAACGACCCGCACAGCACCGCGACCTTCACGTGGTCGGCGGCCTCCGTCCCCGGCCCGTAGGCGAGATCGCCGATGAGCAGCGACACCGTGAAGCCGATTCCCCCGAGCAGGGAGACTCCGAGCACGTCGACCCACCGCAGTTCGTCGTCCAGCCGGGCGCGGGTGAACCGCGCCACCAGATAGCTGACTCCGAAGATGCCGGTGACCTTGCCGAGCACGAGACCTGCGATCACCCCGATGGAGATGGGGTCGGTGAGTGCGTTGCTCAGGCCGGTGATCCCGCCGACGGTGACACCGGCCGCGAAGAACGCGAACACCGGCACCGCGAAGCCCGCGGACAACGGCCGGACCCGGTGTTCGATGTGCTCGGCGACCGGGATCGAGGTGTTGCCGACCCGACGGGCGACGGGTACGGCGAAACCGAGCAGCACCCCGGCGATGGTGGCGTGCACACCCGACTCGTGTACCAGCCACCAGGTGAGGACGGCCAGGGGAATCAGCAGCCACCATCGACCTGCCCCGCGTTGCAACGCGATGCCGAAGGCCAGCAGCGGAAGTAGCGCCGCACCCAGATACAGCAGGTTCAGTTCGTCGGTGTAGAAGACGGCGATCACGGTCACCGCGAGCAGATCGTCGACGACCGCCAGGGTGAGGAGGAAGGTGCGCAGGGCCGACGGAAGGTGGCTGCCGATCACGGCGAGGATCGCCACCGCGAATGCGATATCGGTGGCGGTGGGCACCGCCCAGCCGTTCAGCGCCTCCGCGCCGCCGCGAAGATTGACGGCCACGAAGATCACGGCCGGAACCACCATTCCGCCGAGTGCCGCGGTCACCGGCATCGCGGCGCGCCGCAGATCCCGGAGACTGCCTTCGACGAACTCGCGTTTGAGTTCGACGCCGACGACGAAGAAGAACACCGCCAGCAGCCCGTCGGCTGCCCACGCGCCGAGCGTCAGATCCAGGTGCAGGGCAGACGGGCCGACAGTGGTGTCCCGCAACGCGTGGTAGGACTCGGACCAGGCGGTGTTGGCCCAGATCAAGGCCGCGAGCGCGCCGATCAGCAGCAGCACGCCACCGACGGTTTCCTTGCGGAGAATCTCCGCGACGCGGCGGGATTCCTCCCACGATCCGCGGGACAGGAACGGGCGGCCGGAGAAGATACTCGACATCACATGTCCTCGAAATCGTGACCGGCGGCCGGTCGCCCGGGTCGCTGAACGGACGTCGCCCGTGGGAACCTCGTGCGCCCGACGAGGGCGATGATCACTCGGCGAAGTTCGAGCGGAAGCGTCGCGTTCACTGCGTCGGCGGTGCGTCGTGGTGTCCGGGACGGGTGAAGACAAGACAGATCGGCACACTCACGATGGTCCTCCGGGTCGACTACGACATCACGTACTTCGCCGACCAGACTTCCCGGCACACCGAATGCGACCCTATCGCATCGTCGCGTCCGTTCCCGGAGAACACCCGGCCGCTGTGCACCTCACTCCGCGCAGGAAGGACATACGAGGACGTGGGAGCCCGCCCGGGAGATGGTGTGAACGACACCTCGGTGGGTAGCCGAGGTATATGAGTGTCGACACGACCGACCATGTCGTCGACGGTGCTGCCACGGCGCGAGCCCACGGTGTCTTCAATGTCGTCGGGGGATTGTGGCCGCTGGTGCATCGCCGTAGTTTCGAGGCGATCTTCGGACGCAAACAGGACCGCTGGCTGCAGTACACCGTTGCGGGACTGCTCACCGGCAACGGTGTGGTGCAGTTGCTCGCGGCCGACACCGCCGAGGGCCGGCGGCATGCCCGTCGTGTCGGCGTGGTGACTGCGACGACTCTGCTCGCCATCGATCTGATCTACGTCCCCTCCGGCCGCATTCCCAAGACCTACCTGCTCGACGCGGCGATGGAAGCCGGTTGGCTGGCTGCGTGGGCGCGCTTCCGGTAGGGCCGAGGGCTCGAGCTCTGCGAACGATCGTCTGTCATCGACCCTCGTCCGAACGTCTCGGGCCCGGGGCCCGGCGCGCTATCTCGAGAGACAGCCGGCGGGTATTCCGTTCGACAGTGGCAGTGACGGGACCGGCCACCAACACGACCGAACTCACCGTCTCCGAAGGAGATGCACATGTCCACTCGCTCTCCGGTTTCCGTGCTCGGTTTGGGGCCGATGGGCCAGGCAATGGCTCGGACCCTGCTGCACGCCGGGCACCCGGTCACAGTCTGGAACCGCACTCCCCGTCGCGCCGAAGGCGTTGTGGCGGCCGGGGCACGCCGTGCAGCGACGCCGTCCGAGGCTCTGGCGGCCGGTGACCCGACCATCCTCAGCCTGACCGACTACCGGGCGATGCGGGACGTTCTCGGTGGCACGACAGCGTCTCTGCCCGGCCGCACCCTGGTCAATCTGAGCTCCGACACTCCGGACCGCACCCGCGACGCCGCGGCATGGGCCGCTGTGCACGGGGCGGCGTTCCTCGCCGGTGGTGTCATGGTGCCGGCACCGCTGGTCGGCACCGAGGCCGCGTATGTGTACTACAGCGGCCCCGAGGACGTGATGGAGCGGCACAGCGGGACACTCGCGGCGATCGGGACGCCGCGCTACCTCGGAGAGGATCCCGGACTGGCCCAACTGATGTACCTGGCCAACCTCGACGTGTTCCTCACTGCCTTGTCTTCACTGGCGCATGCTGTTGCACTGCTGCAGTCGGCAGGGCTGAACGCGAGTGATGCCCTCCCGGAGCTGATGCCGACCCTGGCCGGCATACCGGCCATGCTGGCGACGGGTGAGAGCCCGGCTGCGCAGATCGACGCCGGCGAACACCCGGGGGATCTCAGCACCGTGACCATGATGGGCGCGACTGCCGACCACATCGTCGAGGCGAGCGAGAAGGCCGGCGTCGATCTCGCCCTGCCCCGCGCGGTCCAGCGCCATTACCTCCGAGCGATCGGGGACGGTCACGGGGGTGACAACTGGACTCGGATCATCGACGGCATCCGTACCCCCTACGAGGGCGCGTGAGCACGTTCATCGGCGCACGATCAGTACAGGACCGGCGATCTCGGGATGCATCCGGGCAAGTGCGGACGGGTCAGTACGCTGCGTTGGCTCCGTATTCGGCCTGAGGGCGGATGAAGCCGTCGAATTCCAGCTGTTCGACCAGCCCCGACAGGGAGAACGACATCATCTCGACGTACTGCTCGGCGCTTCGCGCAGCCTGAATGTTCCAGTCCACGTTCAGCCGGTCCACCGCATACGTCGCATCGTCGGTGGAGAAACCGTCGAATTCGAGTTGATCGATCAGCCCGCTGCGGGAGAAGGCGATCATGTCGATGTACTGCTGGGCGGAGCGGGCGGCGTTGCGTTGACCGGAGGTGCTCTGCGGCTGGGCCGGAGCGGGGGCGACCGCGGGAGCGAGGGTAGCGGCGGCCGGTGCCGGTGACGGCGACAAGGACGCGAATGCTCATGCCGGAATGATCCGGCTTGCCCTACTTTTCGTTACCGGAACAAGAGATCGGATCCGCAGGGCTGCCCGCCCGAGGTCAGCGCACTACAGTTCGAACAGTGAGAATTGCGCTGCGTGCGCGTCGGTTTCGAGGTCCTGTCGGTAGCGGTCGGCCATCGCGCGGGCGACGGTCTCGTCGCAGCCGAGTTCACGGCCGATATCGCTCCACGTGTGGCCATCGTGATGCATCCGCCACGCCGTGTGATGCAACTGTTCGTCGAATTCCATGTGTTGTTCCCTTCGTGCGCGAAGCCGATCGGGGACCACTGTCGGGATGAGAACGTTGCAGGGCACGTTAACCCCGTGCGGGGGAGTGACGGTGGAGGCGCGCCGATCCGCGAGTGGGAACTATCGGCACCCTCCGGGAGCGACTTCGTGGGCATCTCGTCATCACACGGTGCCGTCCGTCGCGGCTCACTATCATTTCCCCATGGCGATTCAGCGGTTGCACGCACTCGGACTCGCCTTGGGGCCGGTGCTCTTCGCGCTCTCGCCGATCTTCTGGACCGACGGCCACTACGGCATTGCCGGTGGCATCCTGATCGCTGTATCGATGGTTCCCTGGGTCTACGGTCTGATCGGGGAGTACGAGAGACTACGCAGGCCGCTACCCGTCGTCGCCGGGTTGTGGCTGCTTCTCCTGCTGGTCGGAATGTTCGGGAGTATCGCTTTCGGACTGCAAGGATTCTTCGAGGGTGTCTTCGGTGTCACGCACCGCGCCGCCTTGAATGCCTTCGAGGACTATCCGCCCATCAGCGTCGTCCTGCTGGTAGCGGGACCGATCTTCCCGCTCGCCATCGGAGTTCTCGGAATCCTGTACTGGTTCACGGATTCGGCACCACGATGGGCGTCGATACTGCTGTGCATCGCCGCTGTGGCGTTTCCTCTGGCGCGAGTTGTGCGTCTCGAATGGGTCGCGATCGTCGCCGATGTGATCATGGTCGTCGCATTCTGGTATCTGGCCTGGATCCGCTGGCGGCGGGCCGGCCGGATGTTCGACGAGATACGAGTCGCATCGCACGAGTGAAACCGGTGCCGAGTTCGTCTGCGCGAGGGTGGACGACCTCCGGGGGTGCCCGGCGATTCGGGACACCGGTCCCTTCCGGCCGGGACACCGGGCACCGGATCGTTCCCTTCACGGCGCACGGGCGCCGGTCGACCGAAGGGACCGCGATGAACACACTCGGCACAGAGACCGAACCGCTCACGACACTCACCTCGGACCACGCCGGGCCCGGCTCGATCTGGGCATGGGCAGGAGCCGCGGCCGGGCTGACCGGCATCGTCGGCATCCAGGCGAGCATGGCGATGGGGGCGGCGTACAACGAGCAGACCGCCGGCGACGCGGTGGCGATCATGACCGAATTCGCCGGGCAACGCACCGCCATGCTGGTGATGCATCTGACGCTGATGGTCTCCACCGCACTTCTTCTCGTATTCGCAGCCGGTCTGCAGCGACGCCTGCGGGCGGGCGTGCCGGAATACGGCCTCACGCCCACGGTCGCGGCTTTCGGGCTCGTGCTGACCTCGGTCGCGACTCTCATGGGGACCGGGCTCGACACCGAATTGCTCTTCGGACTCGGGAACACCGACCGGATGGTTCCGGAGGTGGCGGTGTTCGCCTCGCACTGGATGGGCACCATCCCGTGGCTGTGGGTCGGCGCGGGAGTGAGCGGTGTCGCGGTCGCGGTGGCGGCACTGCGGCACCGTGCGGCGCCTCGATGGATGGGTTGGGCCGGTGTCGTTCTCGGAGGAGCGACACTGCTTCTGGGTGTTTCCCCGCTGCAGTACATGGCCGGTTTCACCGGTCCCGTCTGGGTGCTGGTGACGGGCCTGGGATTTGCTCTCGCGGATCGGCGATCTCGTTAGATCCGCGACGGACAGTCCGGCGGTGCATACTCACCGCATCAGGGACACCGACGCGACGAACGGGACGGCGGGTACCGGAGCTCCGGTACCCGCCGCCGTGGTGGCCGTGACGTCCTGGTTCCTTGCCGTCACGGCCGTCGTCGTGTTTCTCGCGGCCCGCCCCGAGCTCGATTCCGATCAGTTGTTCTTTCTCGTGGATGTGGTCGGTGCCGCCGTCTACGGGACGGTCGCCGGTGTGATCCTCGCGCGCAGTGTGCAGGCCGTTCCGATCCTGCTCGCCGTCGCATCGATCGGTGTGGGTCTTGCCGCTCTCTCGTACAGCTGGACCCGGCTCGCCGCAATGCGACCCGACCTGCCCGTCGGAATCCTCGGACCACTGCAGAACACCGCCTGGATCCCGGGAACTCTCGCGTTGTTCCTCGTGGTGCCGTGGCTCGTGCGGGACCGTGCGAGCGACACGGTCGTTCGTGCGGGTGTCGTCGCCGGAACCGTCGCGACCGCGTGGTTCTTCTGGGCACGCACGTTCACCGACATCGCCGATGTGTGGTTCGTCGGTCCCGTGGTGGCTGTCGGTTTCGCCACGGCCGCCCGCGTGGCGTGGCACCGCCGTCGCGGGCCGGTGGATGAACGGTCCGGGACGGGATGGCTCGCACTCGGTGGCGCGCTGATGACGGCGTCGTACATCCCGCTGGCGGTACCGGATGTGCCGTGGATGCTCACGCCCCTGCTCCACCTCGTGACGCAGGCGTTCTACCCGGTCGCCATCCTCGCAGTCGTACTGCGGCAACGGCTGTGGGGCATCGACCTCGCGGTCGGCCGCGCGGCACTCGCCGGCAGCCTCACCGCCGTGCTCGTCACCTGCTATCTCGCGGTGACGGTGGTGATCTCACTGGTCCTGCCCAACGAATCCGTCTTCGCGCAGGCGGTTGCCGCCACCGCTGTCGCCCTGGCCGTGCAACCGGCGCGTGTGTGGCTCGGCCGGCGGGTGCACCGCCTCGTCTACGGCGACGGTGTCGATCCGGTACGCGCGGTGCGGATCCTCGGTCGGCACTTCGCCGGTGCCGATTCGCCCGACCTGTTGTTGGGTGAACTCGCGGCCGGTATCGGTACCGCCCTGCGCCTCGAATCGGTGGAAGTGCGCCGCGGAGACGAGGTGCTCGCACGGTGGGGGGTCGCTTCGGGGCCCGTCGACGTGGTGCCGGTCGGTTCCGGTCCGGCCACCCTCGTCGTCTCGGCGCCCCCGGGCGAAACCCTCGGCGCACGCAGCCGACGGGCGCTCATCGAACTCGCGACGGTCGTGGAGGCGGGTCTCGTGGTGCTGCGGTCCGCCGAAGAGCTCGAGGAGGCCCGGCGCCGGCTCACCGAGGTCCGGCTCGAGGAACGTCGCACCGTCCGCCGCGAACTGCACGACGGGCTCGGCCCGTCACTCGCAGGGGTGCGGCTCGGTCTGCAGGGCGCACGCAATCTCGTCACGACGGATCCGGATGCCGCGGCGGAGCTGGTCGACGAGCTGCTCCGCGAACTCGACCGGCAGGTGGACGGTGTTCGTGAGCTGTCGCGCAGCCTCCTGCCACCGGTACTCGACGAACTCGGCCTCACCGCCGCGCTCGACGAACTCGTGATCACGCATGCCCGAGCCGGATTCCGGGTCGATCTGCAGGCGGACCTTCCCGCCGGGATGTCCGGACCGGTCGCGTGGGCCGCCTACGGCATCGCGTCCGAAGCGGTCATCAACGCGCGGCGGCATTCCGGTGCCGCCGAGTGCACGGTGCGGGTCGCGGCGGACGACGGCGTGCTCGCTCTCGAGATCGCCGACGACGGAACGGGGCTCGCCGCCGAAGCGCGTGTCGGCGTGGGCACGCAGAGCATGCGCGAACGAGCCCGGGAGGTCGGCGGAACCGTCGGTATCGAATCCGGCGACCCGCACGGAGTCGTGGTACGCGCGCGACTACCCTGGCACGAATCATGATCGACAACAGGGGGATACGCGTTGCGGTCGTCGATGACCATCCCGTCTTCCGGCTCGGTATGACGGCGTTGCTCGGCACCCTCGACGGGATCGAGGTGGTGTGTCAGGCCAGTTCGGCACGCGAGGCGCTCGAGGTCGTGACCGCGGACGTCGATGTGGTGCTCATGGACATCGAACTCGGTGACGGTTCGGGGATCGACGCCACTCGCACTATCGTCCGGCAGTCGCCGGGCACACGGATCCTCATGGTCACGATGCACGAGGACGAGGACATCCTGGTCGCGTCCATCCGTGCCGGCGCATCCGGTTATCTCGTCAAGGGGGCGGATCCGTCGGGGGTCGAACGTGCGATCCGGGCGGTCGCGGACGGGGAGATGATCGTCGGCGCCGCTGTGGCGGCGAAAGCGCTTGCGGCGGTGGCTGCGTCTCGTAACACGTCTGCGGCATTCCCGGATCTGACCGACCGTGAACGGGAAATTCTGGACCTCGTGGCGCGCGGACTCGACAACTCCGCGATCTCCCGCAGACTGGTACTCAGCCAGAAGACGGTACGGAACTACGTGTCGAACATTCTGGGCAAGATCGGTGCGTCCGACCGGGCGACGGCGATCGTGCGGGCGCGGGATGCGGGACTGGGAATCGACTGAGATGCCGTTCAGGCCGTCACCGTCGTGACGAACGACATCCGGTCGCCCCGATAGAGCGAGCGGCGGTGTTCGATCGGGACGTCGTTCTCGTCGTAGGAGATCCGGTCGAGCAACAGCATGGGAGTGCGGGTGTCGGCATCGAGCAGCGCCGCTTCGCGTGCGTCGGGGAGCGTGGTCTCGATTCTCTCGACGGCGCGCGCGAAGGTGATCCCGCGGTCGCGGATCGCAGCGTAGAGCGAGGACGCCGGGTCCAATGTCCGGCGGAGATCCGGGAAGCGCCGGGCGGGAAGCCGGGTGCGTTCGAGCCCGACGCGTACCTCGTCGGTGAGCAGGATTCGTTCGAGTTCGAGGACAGGATCTCCGGTTTCGAGCCCGAGGTGGGCGGCGAGTTCGTCGTCGGCGACGAGTTCGGTCCACGCGACGAGCACTCGCCCCGCGCTCCGCCCTTCGAGGAGTGCGGCTTCGGTGTAGGAGCCGATGACGAGTGGCTGGACGATCTTGGGACCGGCGACGACGGTGCTGCGTCCGCGGCGTTCGATCCGGCCGTCGACGAGCAGTTCCCGTAGTGCCTGCCGCACGGTTTCGCGGGCCACGTCGAATCGGGTGGCGAGCTCACGTTCGGACGGCACGTGATCTCCCACGGTGAGCTGATCGAGGAGGCACTCGACCTGGCGACGCACGACCTGGTGCTTGAGGGTCCGCGCTTCACGAACGACGGTGGACACTCCTACAGCGTAACCGAATTCCGGTCTATACCAACTGTTCACCGTCTGTTTGCCGAGACGCTCACTGCTGGTCTAGACCATGAGTCAGCGTGGGGGCATGCGAATCCTGATCATCGGTGGTGGCATCCTCGGCACAGCTCACGCCGACGCTGCCGTCCGTCGCGGACACGACGTCCTGCATCTCGAGCGCGAACCCGAGGCGCGTGGCGCGACCGTGCGCAATTTCGGGCTCGTGTGGGTGTCCGGCCGCACACGAGGCGAACTCGACGCCACCCTCCGGTCCCGCGAGTTGTGGGAGGACCTCGGCGCCCGGGTTCCCGGCGTCGGCTTCCGGGCGAACGGCTCGCTGACCCTCCTGCGCACCGATGCCGAGATCGCCGTCGCCGAGGACGCGGTCGCCCGCGACGATGCCGAACGGCGAGGTTTCACCCTGCTCGGCGCAGACGACGCACGTCGCCTCAACCCGGCACTGCGTGGAAAGTTCCTCGCCGCACTGCACTGCAGCACCGATGCCACCGTCGAATCCCGCATCGCACTCCCGGCGATCCGGCAACATCTCACCACTTCCGGTCGCTATCGGTTCCTTCCCTCCACCGAGGCCCGGGATGTCACCCGCACCCCGCACGGGACCGTCCGCGTGCGCGACGATCACGGCGCCGTGCACGAGGTCGATCTCGTCCTCGTCTGCCCCGGTGCGACACTCGGCGGCCTGGCCCGCGACCTCGCCGGAGATCTACCCCTGCGCCGGGTCCGGCTGCAGATGATGCAGACCGCGCCGCTCGGTGAACCGCTCACCACCTCGATCGCCGACGGCGACAGCCTGCGCTACTACCCGGGATTCGCCGGTACCGCCCTCGACGGGCTCATCGCGAGCGAAGAACAGCGGCCGGTCGCGGCGCGGCACCGGATGCAGTTGCTGTGCGTCCAGCGGCTGCACGGCGGCCTGACCATCGGCGACACCCACGCCTACGACGAGCCGTTCGACTTCGACGTCGACGAGGAACCCTACGACCATCTCACTGCCGTCACGGAAGAACTCCTCGGTCGCCGTCTGCCGCCCGTCGTCCGGCGCTGGGCAGGGGTCTACAGCCAGTGCGTCGACCCGACGGCGCTCGTGCACCGCGCGAAGGCCGACGAGGACGTGTGGGTGATCGCGGGTCCGGGCGGCCGCGGCATGACGCTCGGACCCTGTCTCGGCGAAGAGACCGCCGAACTTCTCGGACTCTGAACAACTTCCACGAACCCATCGGAGCATCGATCATGACCACCATCCGACTCGCCGTGCTCGACATGGCAGGTACCACCGTCGCGGACGACGGTCTCGTCGTCCGCGCTTTCGACGAGGCGGCCACGGCCGTGGGACTCCCCGGGAGCGGACCCGAACGAGACGACGCACGCCGATACGTACTCGACACCATGGGGCAGTCGAAGATCGTCGTCTTCCGCGCACTGTTCGGCAGCGACGAACGTGCCAGGGTCGCCAACGAGGCGTTCGAACGCGCCTACGAGCGCTTCGTCGACGCCGGAGACGTCACCGCGATTCCGGGTGCGGAGAAAGCGATCACACTCCTGCGCGAGGCGAACATCGCGGTCGCGCTGACGACCGGGTTCAGCCGGTCCACCCAGGACCGGCTTCTCGCTGCTCTGGGATGGACCGACCTCGCGGACCTCGCGCTGACGCCCGCCGACGCCGGTCGTGGCCGGCCGTATCCGGACATGATCCTCACCGCACTGCTTCGCACCGGAACGGACGACGTGCGTGAGGTCGCGGTGGTGGGCGACACCGCGGGCGATGTGCTCTCGGGCCGTCGGGCCGGCGCATCGGTCGTCGCCGGAACGCTCACCGGAGCGCACGACGAGGCGACGCTCCGCGACGCGGGCGCAACCCACATCCTGGGCTCGATCGCCGACCTGCCGGCACTGATCCTCACCTGACTCCCGACACGAAGGACACCCCCATGCGTTCCCTGTCGTATCGCCGCACTGTCGTCTCGGCCGGTCTCGCCGCCGGCCTCACACTCGCTCTGACCGCCTGCGGAGGGAGTTCGGAGAGCGAAACCCTCACCGATCGAGGTTTTCCCGAAACCCTCACGCTCGGTGCGATTCCCGCCGAGAACTCCTCCGACCTGAAATCCAGCTACGAGCCGTTGCTGAAGATGCTCGAGGACGAGACCGGCTCCACCGTCGAGTTCGTCCAGGCGTCCGACTACGCGGGTGTGGTCGAAGGCATGATCGCCGACAACGTCGATCTCGCCTTCTTCGGACCGTTCGCGTATGTCGTCGCGCAGATCAACGGTGCCGACACCACCCCGCTCGGGGCCGTCGTGCAGGATCCGGGCACCGAGCCCGGTTACCGCTCCTACGGTCTGACACGGTCCGGCAACTCCGAGATCGGCAGCATCGAGGATTTCGCCGGTAAGGACGTGTGTTTCGTCGATCCCGGTTCGACGTCCGGATTCCTGTACCCCTCGGCGGGTCTCATCGAGGCCGGGGTCGTCGACTCCGGTACCGAGCAGGATCTCGTGGCCGGTCTGACCCCCGTCTACGCGGGCGGCCACGACGCGTCCGCGCTGGCGATCGCGGCGGGGGACTGCGACGCCGGATTCGCCTTCGACAGCATGGTCGACAAGACCATGATCGAGAGTGGTGACCTCGAGGAAGGCGAGCTGAAGAAGGTCTGGGAATCCGAGACGATCGCCGGATCACTGTTCGTCGCCGACAACTCGCTCGGCAACGAGGTCGTCGAGAAGCTCGGCACCATCCTGACGGAGAAGGGCAACGCCGACTACCTGCGTGCGCACGGCTACTGCGACGGCGAATGCCGGATCACCGACGAGCGTGCCTGGGGTGTCGTGCCCGCGAGCGATGCCGACTACGACGGTGTCCGTCACGTCTGCGAGGTCACCGGATCCGAGAAGTGCAAGGGCTGACCATGATCACCGATCCCACCCACCAGGTCGCCGGTGACGACCTCGTCGTCTCGGCCCGCGGCGTCACCAAGAAATTCGGTGCCACCACGGCACTGTCCGGCGTCGACCTCGATGTGCACCGCAGTGAGCTCGTCGTCCTGCTGGGCCTGTCGGGCTCGGGGAAGTCGACCTTCCTGCGCTGCCTGAACGGCCTGCACTCCGTCACCGAGGGCAGCATCGAGCTCTCCGGGACACGCGTCGACCTCGCGTCGCGCCGCGACCTGCGATCGCTGAGACGGGGGGTCGGATTCGTCTTCCAGCAGTTCAACCTCGTCGGACGCCTGAGCTGCCTCGAGAACGTACTCGTCGGCGGTCTCGGCAGGTTGTCGCTGCCCCGCTACGGTGCGCTCAGCTACCCGAAGGCCATGCGCACCGAGGCACGGGAACATCTCGACCGGGTCGGGCTCGCCGACCTCGCCGATCGCCGTGCCGACACGCTCTCCGGCGGCCAGCAGCAGCGCGTCGCCATCGCCCGGACCCTCATGCAGCGGCCCGCGGTGCTGCTCGCCGACGAACCCGTCGCCTCCCTCGACCCGGAGAACGCCGGAGTGGTCATGGACCTGCTGTTCCGGGTGTGCATGGAGGACAAGCTCACGGTCGTGTGCACGCTCCACCAGGTCGATCTCGCGCTCGGCTGGGCGCACCGCATCGTCGGACTGCGGGAGGGACGCAAGGTGCTGGACCGGCCGGCGGTCGGATTGTCCCGGGACGAAGCCATGGAGATCTACCAGCGCGTCGAACCCGTCGCCGATCCACTCGGAGCCCGGTCGCCATGAGCCTCCTCGCCCCGTCCCGCGCGGAGACGAGTGCTCACGGCACCCACTTGGCTCGCCGACGCGCGATCACCGCCGGATGGATCGTCGTCGCGATCACGGTGTTCGGCTCCGCCGCCTATATCGACTTCGCTCCCGCGACGCTGCTCGACGGGTTCGACGCGACCGCCGGGCTCATCGAACGCATGCTGCCTCCGCGGCTCGACGACCCGGGCCGGATCGGCGTGCTCGCCCTCGAAACACTGCTCATGGCGGTCCTGGGCACCGTCCTGGCGGCGATCGTGTCCGTACCGCTGGCATTCACGGCGGCGCGCAACACGACACCGCACCCGGTGCTGTACCGCGCCTCCCGCGCGATCATCACGTTCTGCCGCGCCATGCCCGACCTGCTGTTCGCGGTGTTGTTCGTCCGCGCTCTCGGTATCGGTGTCCTGCCGGGTGTGCTCGCGTTGGCGCTCCACTCGATCGGCATGCTCGGCAAGCTGTTCGCCGACGCGATCGAGCAGACCGACGCCGGCCCGCGGGAAGCCGTACGCAGCACCGGAGCCGGGTACTTCCGCGAAATGATCAATGCGGTTCTGCCGCAGGTCGTTCCGTCCTGGGCCGCCAACTTCGTCTACCGGATCGACATCAATCTGCGGACCTCCGTCGTCCTCGGCTTCGTCGGAGCCGGCGGAATCGGGTTCGCGCTGCAGGACGCGCTGCGAGGGCTGGTCTATCCGCGCGCACTGGGAATCGTGTGCGTGATCCTGGTGATCATCGCCGCGATGGAAGTCGTCGCCGTTCTCCTCCGGCGTGCCCTGCTCACTCCGTCCACGAACGCACCTGGACGCGAAAGGATCTCGCGCGTCGCCTTCTCCGGAACCGTCGTCGGTGCCAGCCTGCTCGCGCTGATCACGCTCCGCATCGACCCGCTCGATCTGGTCACGTGGATCGGACCGTCCCTGGAGGTCTTCACGCGGCTCGTCCCACCGGACTTCACCGCGGTGGGGCCGGATCTCGTCGACGCGGTGCTGCAGACCCTCGCGATCGGCGCGGTCGCCACCGCCGTCGGCGCGGTGCTCTCGCTTCCGTTCGGCATCCTGGCAGCGAGCAACCTGTCACCGCATCCCACCGTCTATGCGGCTGCTCGGAGCGTGATCCTCGTCGTCCGCGCGATCCCCGAACTCATCCTCGCGGTGGTCTTCGTGGCCGCCATCGGGCTCGGTCCCGTCGCCGGGGCGTGCGCGCTCGCCGTCGGATCCGTCGGATTCCTCGGCAAACTCGTCGCCGATGCCGCCGAGGAGATCGACACCGGTCCGCTCGATGCGGTCCGTGCCGTCGGTGGTGGATGGTGGAAGACCCTCTTCGCCGCCGTGATCCCCCAGATGGTCCCGTCGGTCGTCGGATCGACGCTCTACCTGCTCGACGTCAACATCCGCACCTCGACCGTGCTCGGGGTCGTCGGTGCAGGTGGTGTGGGATTCCTTCTGTTCGAGGCGGTCCGGACGCTGAACTTCGAGTTCGCAGGCGCGATCGTGCTCATCGTGTTCGCTGTCGTCTACGCCATCGAAAGGGTGTCGGGATGGATCCGCTCGAAGGTCGTGTGAGCCGCACAGCGGTGTGGACGGGGACGGGCATCGAGATACGGGACGTGCCGATACCGGCACTCGGCCACCGCGAACTGCTCGTGCGTGTCGACCTCGCCACGGTGTGCGGGAGCGACCTGCACACCCTGTCCGGGCGGCGCTCCGGGCCGGTGCCCTCGGTGCTCGGGCACGAAGGAGTCGGGCAGATCGTCGCGGCCGGCCCGCACGCCGTCGCGGCCGTGGGGGAGCGGATCGTGTGGAGCGTGACGTGCGCGTGCCACGACTGCGATCGGTGCCGGGCCGGGCGCACCGCCAAGTGCCGCTCGGTGACGAAGGTCGGGCACGAACCGTTCACCGGGCCGTGGCCGTTGTCGGGAACCTACTCCCGGTACATCGTTCTGCCCGCAGGTGCGACGATCGTGCCCGTTCCGGATGCGCTGCCCGACGTCGTCGCCGCTCCGGCGTCGTGCGCGACCGCGACGGCTGCCGCCGCGATCGGTGTCGCGGGTGATCTCGCCGGCCGGCGGGTCGTGGTGTGCGGCGCGGGGATGCTCGGCATCGCCGCCGTGGCCATGTGTGCGGAGGCCGGCGCCGACGTGTCGATCGTGGACGTCGCCCCGGAGCGCGCGGCCCGCGCCGAGCGGTTCGGGGCGGTCGCGGACGACAGCGGTCCCGTCGACGTCGCCCTCGACTTCTCGGGTTCGGCGGAGGCGATCGCCTCGCTCGTGCCACGCCTCGACGTGGGCGGTCACCTCGTCCTGGCGGGATCGGTCGCACCCGGCCCCGCCGTCGCTGTGGACCCGGAGGCGATCGTGCGGGGATGGCTCACGATCAGCGGTGTCCACAACTACGAACCTGCCCACCTGCACGCCGCCGTGGCATTTCTCACCCGCACGGTCGCCGTCTATCCCTGGGACGAACTCGTCGAGGACCCCGTCCCGCTCGAGGCACTGGAGCAGGTCGCACGCCCCGGACCGGCGCTGCGTGCGGCCGTGAGGCCGTAGACACCGAGCGGGGCAGGTTCGGTTCGGTCACGGACACCGATCGCTTCGGTCCTTACCGCTGTGGGGCGTCCGCTCCTAACGTAGGGGAGGTTGGGCACGGCGGCCCTCTGCAGGGCCGTGGGTGCCGTCGCTCCGCAAGCACGGGAAGGAACCTGCGCACTGTGACCACCGAGGCATTCATCTATGAAGCCATCCGAACACCACGCGGCCGAGGCAAGAAGACGGGCTCGCTGCACTCCGTCAAGCCGATCTCCCTGGTTACGGGCCTGATCGACGAGCTGCGTGTCCGCTTCCCCGACCTCGACGAGAACCGGATCTCCGACCTGATCCTCGGTGTCGTGGGCCCCGTCGGTGATCAGGGTGCCGACATCGCCCGCACCGCCGTCACCATCGCCAACCTGCCCGTCACCACCGGTGGCGTCCAGATCAACCGCTTCTGCGCGTCCGGCCTCGAGGCCGTCAACATGGCTGCGCAGAAGGTCCGCTCCGGCTGGGACGAGCTCGTTCTCGCCGGTGGCGTCGAGTCCATGTCGCGTGTCCCCATGGGTTCCGACGGTGGCGCGTGGATGCTCGATCCCGCCACCAACTACGACAGCTACCTGGTGCCCCAGGGCATCTCTGCCGACCTCATCGCGACCATCGAGGGCTTCACCCGCGAGGACGTCGACGCCTACGCACTGCGCTCGCAGCAGCTCGCGGCCGCAGCCTGGTCCGGCGGTTACTTCTCCAAGTCGGTCGTCCCGGTCAAGGACCAGAACGGTCTGACGATCCTCGATCACGACGAGCACATGCGCCCCGACACCACCCTCGAGGGCCTGGCCAAGCTGCAGCCGTCGTTCGCGACCGTCGGTGAGATGGGCGGCTTCGACGCCGTGGCGCAGCAGAAGTACCACTTCGTCGAGAAGATCAACCACGTCCACCACGGCGGCAACAGCTCGGGCATCGTCGACGGCGCGGCACTCGTGCTCGTCGGTTCCGAGCAGGCCGGCAAGGATCTCGGCCTGACCCCGCGTGCCCGCGTCGTCGCCACGGCCACCTCCGGTGCCGACTCGACGATCATGCTCACCGGCCCCACACCGGCCGCGCACAAGGTTCTCGCCGCGGCGGGCCTGACGGTCGACGACATCGACCTGTTCGAGATCAACGAGGCGTTCGCCTCCGTCGTCCTGAAGTTCCAGAAGGACCTGAACATCCCGGACGAGAAGCTCAACGTCAACGGCGGCGCCATCGCGATGGGCCACCCGCTCGGCGCCACCGGCGCCATGATCACCGGCACGATGATCGACGAGCTCGAGCGCCGCGGAGCCAAGCGCGCCCTCGTCACCCTGTGCATCGGTGGCGGCATGGGTGTGGCCACCATCATCGAGCGCGTCTGACACCGGAAGGAATTCGAAAAACAGTGAGCGACAACATGATTTCCTGGGAGAAGGACGCCGACGGCATCGTCGTGCTGACCCTCGACGACCCCAACCAGGGCGCCAACACGATGAACGAGCTGTACAAGGCGTCGATGAAGGCCACCGTCGACCGCCTGTACGAGGAGCAGGACTCCATCACCGGTGTGGTGATCACCTCCGCGAAGAAGACCTTCTTCGCCGGCGGCGATCTGCGCAACATCATCGAGATCGGCCCCGACGACGCGCAGGCCGCGTTCGACGAGGTCCAGGGCATCAAGGCCGACCTGCGTCGCCTCGAGACCCTCGGTAAGCCCGTCGTCGCCGCCATCAACGGTGCCGCCCTCGGCGGTGGCCTCGAGATCGCTCTCGCGACCCATCACCGGATCGCGGCCGACGTCAAGGGTGTCCAGATCGGCCTGCCCGAGGCCAGCCTGGGCCTGCTCCCCGGTGGCGGCGGTATCACCCGCACCGTGCGCCTGCTCGGCATCCAGACGGCTCTGCTCTCGGTTCTGCTGCAGGGCAACAAGTACAACGCCGTCAAGGCCAAGGAGATCGGCCTGATCCACGACGTCGTGGGCAGCGTCGAGGAACTCGTCCCGGCCGCCAAGGAATGGATCAAGGCCAACCCCGAGGGCGGCGTCCAGCCGTGGGATGTCAAGGGCTACAAGATCCCCGGCGGCACCCCCTCCAGCCCGGCGTTCGCTGCGAACCTCCCGGCCTTCCCCGCGAACCTGCGCAAGCAGATCAAGGGTGCTCCGATGCCGGCTCCGCGCGCCATCATGGCCGCCGCCGTCGAGGGCTCGCAGGTGGACTTCGACAACGCCTCGACCATCGAGTCGCGGTACTTCGTCGAGCTCGCCACCGGCCAGGTCGCGAAGAACATGATCCAGGCGTTCTTCTTCGACATGCAGTCCATCAACTCGGGTGCCTCGCGTCCGAAGGACGTGCCCAAGCGTGAGATCAAGAAGGTCGGCGTTCTCGGTGCAGGCATGATGGGCGCCGGTATCGCATACGTCTCCGCCCGCGCCGGTTTCGAGGTCGTCCTCAAGGACGTCACTCTCGAGGCCGCCGAGCGTGGCAAGAACTACTCGGAGAAGATCGAGGCCAAGGCACTCTCGCGTGGCAAGACCACCGAGGAGAAGTCGAAGGCTCTCCTCGACCGCATCACGCCGACCGCCGACGCGGCCGACTTCGCCGGTGTCGACTTCGTCATCGAGGCCGTCTTCGAGAACACCGAGCTCAAGCACAAGGTCTTCCAGGAGATCGAGGACATCGTCGATCCCGACGCGCTGCTCGGCTCGAACACCTCGACGCTGCCGATCACCGGTCTCGCGACCGGCGTCAAGCGTCCCGAGGACTTCATCGGTATCCACTTCTTCTCGCCGGTCGACAAGATGCCGCTCGTCGAGATCATCAAGGGTGAGAAGACCTCCGACGAGGCGCTGGCCCGGGTGTTCGATTACACGCTCGCGATCCGCAAGACCCCGATCGTCGTCAACGACAGCCGCGGTTTCTTCACCTCGCGCGTGATCGGCACCTTCGTGAACGAGGCCATCGCCATGCTCGGCGAGGGCATCGAGCCCGCGACGATCGAGCAGGCCGGCTCGCAGGCCGGTTACCCGGCACCGCCGCTGCAGCTGACCGACGAGCTGAACATGAAGCTCATGCAGAAGATCGCGAAGGAGACCGAGGAGGCCGCCAAGCAGGGCGACACCAAGCTCGGCGCCACGCGGCATCCCGCGCTCGACGTGGTGGACTGGATGATCGAGCAGGGCCGCCCCGGCCGTCTCGAGAAGGCCGGTTTCTACGAGTACGACGAGAACGGCAAGCGTCTCGGCATCTGGCAGGGCGTGCGCGACCACTACAAGACCCGGGCGACGCTCGACGTGCCGCTGCAGGATCTGATCGACCGTATGCTCTTCGCCGAGGCGATCGAGACCCAGAAGTGCTTCGACGAGGGTGTTCTCGAGACCACCGCCGACGCCAACATAGGCTCGATCCTCGGTATCGGCTTCCCGGCCTGGACCGGTGGCGTCGCCCAGTTCGTCACCGGTTACCCGGGTGGCAAGGAAGGCTTCGTCAAGCGCGCCGAGGAGCTCGCGGCCAAGTACGGCGAGCGCTTCACCCCGCCGGCATCGCTGCGTAGCTGACACCCACGGTTCGACGAAGGGCTCCCGACGCATCCTGCGTCGGGAGCCCTTCCCGTTCGGCTGGTGAGAGCAGCTCGTCCTCTAGGCGACCCACCAGGGGCGCAGAGGAACTGCGGGAGCCTTGTCCTTGGCGAGCTTGACGCCGAGCACTTGGTGCAACTGCACGACATTGCGTTCGAAACCGAGACGGGAGCCGGCCATGTACAGCCCCCACAACCGGGCGGTGCCCTCACCGACTTCGGCGACGCAGGCATCCCAGTGCTTCTCGAGGTATTCGCACCAGCCCTTCAATGTCAGGGCGTAGTGTTCCCGGAGGTTCTCCTCGTGCACGACTTCGAAACCGACGTCCTGGGCTTCGGTGATGATCCGGCCGGAACCGGTGAGCTCCCCGTCGGGGAAGACATACCGGTCGATGAAGCCCCCGGCCTTGACCCGGCCTCGGTTCGTCGGACGGGTGATGCAGTGGTTGAGCAGCAGACCACCGTCGCGGAGCTTGTCGTGCAGGAAGCCGAAATAGGCGGGATAGTTGGCGACACCGATGTGTTCGGTCAATCCGATCGACGAGATCGCGTCGAACCCCCCTTCGGGCACGTCGCGATAGTCCGAATGCCGGATCTCGGCCAGATCGCTCAGGCCTTCCTCGACGATGGCCTTCTGCGCCCATTCCGCCTGCTCTCGTGAGAGCGTCACGCCGAGCGCCTTCACGCCGCGCCGTGCGGCATAGCGCACCATCCCGCCCCAGCCGCAGCCGATGTCGAGCAGCCGATCGCCCGGCCGCAGCCGCAACTTCTCGAACACCAGGCGGTACTTGTTCTCCTGGGCGTCTTCGAGGCTCTGGCTCTCGGAGTCGAAGACCGCACAGGTGTACGTCATCGACGGTCCGAGCACGTACTCGTAGAACTCGTTCGACACGTCGTAGTGGTGGTGGATGACCTCGGCGTCGCGCGCCTTCGAGTGCCTCAGACCTTCGGCGATCCGGCGCCAGCGCGGCAGATGCTCCTGCGGCGGCGGCGCGATCGGCTTGAGGAGTTCGGTCCCGAGCGACCGTGCGATGTGGGCGAGTACGCGGGCCGGTGGGCGTTCGAAGTGGAGGTCGCCGAGCGCCGCGAGGAGCGCGTACGGGTTGCCCGGGTGTACTCCGTCGGTCTGCAGGTCGCCCGAGATGTACGCCCGCGCCATGCCGAGATCGCCGGGAGCCGTCGCGATGTACGTCGCCCCCTTCGGGGTGGCGAGATGCAGTCCGTAAGGGGAAGTCTCGGGACCGGCGGACGAACCGTCGTATGCGGTGAACCTCAACGGCATCTCGCCACCGGTGACGATCTCGACGATCTGTGCGAGCGTGAGCTTTTCCTCGGCGGACCGGGTCCGCTCGGTCTTCAACAGGGTCATTTGCGTTGCACCGCCTTCGAGAAGAGGTCCAGTAGACGGGACCGCGGGTCGTATTTCTTCTTCAGCTCGGGGTACGTGCCCCCGCCGTAGTACAACTTCTCGAATTCGTCCCGGGAATAGAACGAATCCGAGTAGAGCGACTTGTGTCCGTCGAGTTCGGCGACCTTCTGCTCGATCAGCCGGTTGGCTGCGCCATCCTCGGCGCCGGGCACGACGGGAACCGACGACCAGAACCCGACGTTGACGTAGGTGCGTTTGGGTTCGAGCGGATACAGCGGCCACGGCCGCTCGGCATCCCACGACGCGGCGTGCCGTCCGTCCGATGACGATCCTGTGTCGCGCAACTTCAAGGGGCACAACCAGATCGGCTCGATCGGAATCTCCTCGAGAAACCACTCGACGAATTCCTGCGTCCGTTCGAGCGGCACCTCGATGTCCTGCACGACCCGCTCGCGGGGCGGATTGCCCTTGCGTGCCTCGAGGCGATCGGCCACCGAGTACTTGTGGTCGAGGGCGATGAGTTTCCAGTAGAAGCTGCTGCGCAGCAGCCGTTTCGGCCATATACGGCGGATCCGGGGATTCTGTGCGCCGAACGCCCGGGAGCACCAGAACCAATCGGTGTCCCAGCGCCAGAGATAGTCGCGGATCGTGAGCCGGTCGTGCTTGGGATGATTGACCGAGACGTGCTGGATCGACCGGTAGTAGATGTCCTGCCCGGTGTAGTCGCTCACGGGCCCCGGCTCGGAGGTCCGGGTCCCGAGCGTCAGATAGCTCTCACCCGGGGAGAAGACCACCCCGTCCAGATAATCCACCGGCACACCCGCCCAGACACGGGTGTCGACGATCCGGGCGAGAGCGTTCTGCAGTTCGGTGATCGTGTCGAACCGCAGATGGCGCAACCGGACGTACGGCTGCACCGGCTCGAGTTCGATACGCAGTCGAGTCGCGTACCCCAGGGATCCGTAGGAATTGGGGAATCCGCGGAACAGGTCGGCGTGCTCGCCGTCCTGTCGTGCGGTGACGATCTCGCCGCCTCCGGTGAGGATGTCCATCTCCAGTACGGATTCGTGGGGCAGGCCGTTGCGGAAGGACGTGGATTCGATGCCGAGTCCGGTGACGGCGCCGCCCAGCGTGATGGTCTTGAGCTGCGGTACGACGAGCGGGGCGAGGCCGTAGGGCAGCGTCGCATCGACGAGATCCTCATAGGTGCACATGCCGGCGACATCGGCGGTGCGCGACTGCGGGTCGACGGAGATGACACCGCCGAGACCGGAGACGTCGAGCCCCGGTGTGTTCACCGCGGCGCGGGCGCGGAAGAGATTCGAGGTCTTCTTCGCGAGCCGCACAGGGGCGTCGTCCGGAATCGCGCGGTACGAGCTCAGCAGTCGCTCGACACCCTCCCGGTGAACAGCATCCCCGTACGGGCCCTTCACACCTGACGATCTCGGCATCTGCATTCGACTCCTCGGAGCGGCGCATCGTTGGCACGTCCACAATAGACCCGGCGGTCGTGTCCGTCCCGGGACCGACAAGGCAGGATGGGACGAGGCGTATCGGACACATTCGGGCTCGGAGAAGGCAGAGGGAGTAGTTCCATGGCACAGGTCAGCGCAAGCAGTTCGATCCAGTTGACGGCCGCCCCGGAGGCGGTGATCACCGCGCTGGCCGATTACGAGACCGTGCGGCCGCGCATCCTGACCGAGCACTACCGCGACTATCGAGTCGTTTCCGGTGGGCGCGGGGAGGGCACGGTGGTGCACTGGATCCTGCAGGCCACCCAGAAGCGTCAGCGCGATGTGCAGGCCACGGTGTCGGTGAAGGGCAGTACTCTCACCGAGACCGACGCGAACTCGTCGCTCGTGACCACGTGGAGTGTGGTGCCGAACGGGACGGGCTCGACGGTCGTCGTCCTGACGCAGTGGACGGGCGCCGGGGGTGTGAAGGGCTTCTTCGAGAAGACGTTCGCACCGCTGGGCCTGAAGAAGATCCAGCAGCAGATGCTCGAGAATCTGAAGAAGGAGATCGGCTGACATCGCCGGTCGCGTCGGCCACGATCCTCATCGAAGGCCGGCAAGCATCCCGAACAGTCGCGTCGACCGCGGTGCGCGGAGACTAGGCTGGCAAACAACGTGCAGAAAGGACGTGTCCGTGCAACCCGGTGGAATGCCCGACATGCAGCAACTCCTTGCCCAGGCCCAGCAGATGCAGCAGCAGCTCGTCGCGGCGCAGAACGAGATGGCGCAGGCCGAGGTCACCGGCCAGGCCGGCGGTGGTCTCGTCACGGCGACGGTGAAGGGCACGGGTGAGGTCGTATCCGTGAACATCGATCCGAAGGTCGTCGACCCGGACGACGTCGAGACCCTGCAGGATCTCGTGGTCGGTGCGATCGCCGATGCGTCGGCGAAGGCACAGGAGATCGCAGCCGAGAAGCTCGGACCGCTCGCGGGCGGCCTCGGTGGCGGAATCCCCGGCCTGCCCGGTTTCTAGAGGTCGGCCTTGTACGAAGGACCGGTACAGGACCTCATCGACGAACTGGGCAAACTTCCGGGCGTCGGCCCGAAGAGTGCGCAACGCATCGCGTTCCACCTGCTGTCGGTCGAGCCGCCCGACATCGATCGCCTGCAGGCGGCGTTGCAGAAGATCCGCGACGGCGTGCAGTTCTGTGAGGTGTGCGGGACCGTCTCGGACCAGCAGCGGTGCCGCATCTGCTCCGATCCCCGACGCGACCGCACGGTGATCTGTGTGGTCGAGGAACCCAAGGACGTGCAGGCGATCGAACGCACCCGTGAGTTCCGGGGGCGCTACCACGTGCTCGGTGGTGCGCTCGACCCGCTCAACGGCGTCGGACCCGATCAGCTGCGCATCCGGGAACTTCTCACCCGGATCGGCAATCAGGAGGACGGCGTCGACGTCTCCGAGGTGATCATCGCGACCGACCCGAACACCGAGGGCGAGGCGACGGCCACCTATCTCGTGCGGATGCTCCGGGACTTCCCGGGCCTGAGCGTGACCCGCCTGGCGTCGGGTCTGCCGATGGGCGGTGACCTCGAGTTCGCCGACGAGCTGACTCTCGGTCGCGCGCTGTCGGGTAGACGGGCGATGTGACGGTGCGCGGCGGGGACCCGGCCGATCGGGGTGAGCCCGAGAGGCGTCGCCGGACCTCGGAGGAGACGAGGCAACTGATCCTCGACGCCGCCGGGAAGGCGTTCGCGACGCGTCCCTACCGCGACATCACCCTCAAGGACATCGCCGAGGAAGCGGGCGTCAGCGCCCCGTTGATCATCAAGTATTTCGGGTCCAAGGAGCAGTTGTACGAGGAACTCGTCGACTTCCAGTACGGCGCCCAGGTGCTGTTCGACGGGCCGCTGGAGAGCCTGGGGGAGCGGATGGTGGCGATGCTCGCCCGTCCGCTCGAGCCCTACAAGCCGTTGTCGATGAACATCCTCTTCATGAGCGGGGGCAGCGAGGAGAGCAACCGCATGCTCCGTGACAACTACTCGACGCAGATGATCGACGCGCTCGCGGCCCGGCTCTCCGGCCCGGACGCCCGCCTGCGGGCGGAGCTGGCGATGTCGGCGGTGATGGGTCTTGCGATCATGCGGCGACGCATGATGCAGGAACGAGCGACCGGCACGATCGACGAGGTGGTGGCGCTGTACGCGCCGTTGGTGCAGGCCTTGCTCGACGGGGACACTACTTCGCACAGCGAATGAGATCCATCACTCCTCTTGAGGGTAAACAGCCGTTCACCTAATGTGGGTGAACGGCTGTTTACCTATGAGGAGGGAGGGTGCCGGTGTCGATTTCGCTCCCTCTGCGCCTGCACGTACCGGGTAGATCGTCCAGTTCCGCCCCGGCGCATCCTGGCGGCCGGGCAGCAGAGAAGACGCCACGCGACCTCCGGCATCTCGTCTTCCCCGTCCTCGCAGTGGGCGCAGTCTTCCAGGCCATCATGCAGACCGTCATGGTGCCGCTCCTGCCGAGCATGCCGGAATTCACCGGCGCAGGCCCCACTGCAGTCTCGTGGCTGGTGACGAGCACCCTCCTCGTCGGAGCGGTGATGACGCCGATCTTCGGCCGTCTCGCCGACATGATCGGCAAGAAGAGGATGCTCCTCATCGCGTTCTCGCTCATGACGCTCGGTTCGATCGTCTGCGCCTCGACCTCCGACATCGGCCTGCTCATCCTCGCCCGTGGACTGCAGGGTGCCGGTGCGGCGGTGCTGCCGATCGGCATGGCGGTCCTGCGCGAGGTACTGCCGCGTGACCGGGTGGATCGATCGATCGCGGTGCTCAGTTCGACCCTCGGGATCGGCACCGCGATCGGCATCCCGTTCGCGGCCGCCATCGTCCAGTTCGCGGATTGGCATCTGCTCTTCTGGATCACCGCCGCCATCGGGGCCGGTGTGGCACTCGCAGCGTGGTTCGTCATCCCGGAATCGCGCACTCGTACCGGAGGCCGCTTCGACACCGTGGGAGCGGCAGGCCTGTCGGCCGCGCTCGTGTGCCTGCTCGTGCCCATCACCCAGGGCAGCACGTGGGGCTGGACGAGTCCCGCGGTGCTCCTGACGTTCGCGGCATCGGTGGTGCTGTTCGCGCTCTGGGGCGTGCAGCAGCTGCGCAACCGCAACCCCCTCGTCGACCTCCGTGTCTCGGTGCGCCGATCCGTTCTCGCCCCGCACCTGTCGGCGCTACTCGTCGGATTCGCCTTCTACGGCAACACCCTCATCACGACACAGTTGCTGCAGGCCTCGTCCGAACACGGCGCCGGATACGATCTGACCATCCTCCAGGCCGCGGCATGCCAGCTCGCCGCCAGCGTTGCGATGATGATCTTCGCGATCGTGGCCTCCCGCATCACCGAGCGCTTCGGCCCCAAGGTCACGATCATGACGGGGGCGGTCTTCCTGCTCGCCGGCTACTGTGTCCACGCCGTGCCCGCCAAGCCGCTGTGGATCGTGGTGGCCGCGATCTTCGTCGCGGCGATCGGGACGTCGCTCGTGTACTGCACGCTGCCGGTACTGCTGCTCGGAGCCGTGCCGCTGTCGCAGAACGCGGCCGCCAACGGCGTCAACGTTCTGCTCCGCACCGTGGGCAGCACGGTGTGCAGCGCGGTGGTCGCCTCCGTGCTCGCGGCCCACACCCTCGGAGGTGGACTCGGGATCGGGACCGCCGGATTCGTCATGGCCTATCTGGTGTGTGCGGGATGCGCCGTGATCGTGTTCGTCTCCGGCTTCGCGCTGCCCTCCCGTCAGGCCATGCGTCCCGTCGCCGAGTGACCCCTTCCGGTACTCCGCCGCCGCGACAGTTCCGGCCCCGCGCCCCGGTCGTGAACCGGAGTGCGGGGCCGAATCTCCTGTCCCCCCAGGTATCGGGTGCGGTCGTCAGTGCTCCACACCGAGATCGCTCGGACGGTATCCGAGGGGGTAACCCGGATACGTCCGATTCGTCGCGTTACCGGCCGAGAGCGACACCCGCCGCTTCGGCAGGCGCCGCACGAAGGCGGACCGTGCTCGCAGCGCCCCCTCGGTGATCGCCGTCATCTGCGGCGAACTCTTGGGGAAACCGAACGCCGAGGCCATACGGTCGTCGATGAGTGCGAAGACGACCTTCTCGATGCCCCTGCTCAGCACCTGCGGATACCACGACTGGAACAGTCTCAGCGTGTAGGTGCCGATCGCGTGGTTGTCGTCGGTGTAGGTGAACTTCTCGCGCTCGTACTCGAGCTTGAAGCGATGGAACTCCTGGAACGACTCCGGGATGTCCTTGATGCCCATGCGGATACCGACCTGGCGATAGAAGTGGAACGACGCCAGCCGCTCGTTCGGGTGCAGGCGGCGCCAGCCGTAACGGTCGATCCAGTCGAGCGGGTCGTAGATGAAGGTCGACAGCACGTACAGCATGTCGTCGTTGTCGATCGAGTACTTGCCGTGCATCCGGTTGATGGTGCGCAGCGACTCCCGGCCGCGTTCGGCGTCGTATCCGTGCTCGACGAGTTCGGCCATGAGCAGCGCGGTGTCGTCGTACCGCTTCTGCGGCCGCTTCTCGAACTCCCCGGTACGGGCCAGCAACTCCGAGACGGTCGGGACGCAGTACGTGCGGAAGAGTGCGAACTCGAGCGATCGCTGGTAGTCCCACGGGAACTCGTAACCGGCGGTGATGCGCACGATGTCCTGGTGCTGCGTGACCGGGTCGAGCTCTTCGATGACCTTGACCCAGCCCATCCGGCCCCGTTTCGGGCGCGGATCCCGGTTCGGGGGAGGGAACGAGGCGGCCTTCTCGACACGTGCCTCGGGAGCGGCGACGACGGCCGGCTTGCGGCTGCGGATGCGCGGGGGAGTGGTCGTCATCGCGTCACCTTCCGTGCATGTACTTGAGCATGAGCTGCGAGATCTTCAGGTCGCGCTCCGGACGTTCGAGGCTCATGAGCTTGAGCGGCGAGCTGAACTTGGCGACGGTGACGGACTTGGGCCGGCTGAACTCGCGCAGGCCGTCGGCGCCGTGGATCCGGCCGAAGCCGGACTCTCCGATGCCACCGAACGGCAGTGACGCGATGGCGGCGAAGCCGAGCACCGAGTTGACCGACACCATGCCGTTGCGCAGACGCTCCGCGAGCTGACGGCCCTTCTTCTTGTCGCGCGTGAAGATCGACGCACCGAGCCCGTAGGTGGTGCCGTTGGCGCGTTCGACGGCCTCGTCGAGATCGCGGACCCTGTTGACGACGACCGTCGGGCCGAAGGTCTCCTCGCACACCGCGCTCGAGGTCTCGGGCACATCGGTGAGGATCACGGGTTCGATGACCCGCTCCTGCACCGACTCGATCCCGCCGAGCACGGCCGTGCCACCGGAGGCGAGCGCGTCCTCGATGTGGCTGCGCACGATGTCGACCTGACGGGGGAGCGTCATGGGGCCGTAGGCCGAGTTCTCGTCGCCGCCCGGTTCGGCGCGCCGGACGGTCGCGGTGAGCTTGTCGAGGAACTCGCGGTAGACCGGATCCTCGACGTAGATGCGTTCGACACCCGCGCAGGTCTGGCCGGCGTTGCCGAAGGCGCCGAAGGCGGCGAACTCGACGGCTTCGTCGATGTTCGCGTCGGCCGCGACGATCATCGCGTCCTTGCCGCCGCACTCGGCGACGAGCGGGGTGAGCGACTCGGCGCACACCGCCATGACCTTGCGGGCGGTGGGGCCGGAACCGGTGAACGCGACCTTGTCGACGCCCGAGCGGACGAGCGCGGCACCCGTCTCGCCCAGGCCGGTGATCACCTGGAAGACGGGCTGGGTGGGAGCGATCGAATTCCACTTGTCCTCGAGCCACTTCGCGACACCCGGAGTGAGTTCGCTCGGCTTGAACACGACGGCGTTGCCGGCTGCGAGGGAGTAGGCGATCGACCCCATCGGGGTGTAGACCGGGTAGTTCCAGGGGCCGATCACGCCGATGACGCCGAGCGGCTTGTATTCGAGGGTGGCGGCCTGATTGAAGCTCGCGATGCCCGAGGGGACCTTTCGCGGCTTGAGAACCTTCTTCGCGTTCTTGGCGGCCCAGTCGAGATGCTCGACGGCGAGCATCACTTCGAGGAAGGCGTCGCCGAAGGGCTTGCCGGTCTCCTTGGACACCACCGATGCGAGCGAGGTGGCATCGGATGCGATGGCTTTCTTGAACTCGAGCAGCCACTCGCGGCGACCGCGGAACTCCTGCGCCTCCCACCACCGAGCGGCGACGCGGGCCCGCTCGACGGCAGCACGCACGGCTGCTTCGTCGGCGATCGGATACTCGGCGATCACCTCCCCGTTGCGGGGATCGAGGCTGGCGAAGGTGTCGCTGGTCGCCGCCACGGATGCCTTGTCCGAGGGCTTCTTCGCCTTCTTCGGACTGGTGAGGTTCTGGGTCATGTTCGACACTTCCTGGTGGACCACATCACATATATTTGATGTGATAACTGTAGTGGACATCACATTAGGCGCTCGCGGGTCGATTGGACAACCCCCGTGCGCAGTTGTCCGGATTCCTACAGGAGACACGATGGCGGCACCGACACACACCCCGGGGATCGCGACGGATCGTGCTGCGGCACCCCGACGTTCGGAAGGCCCGATGCGGCGCCGTCCGCAGCTTTCCGACGAGGTGGCAGGCCATCTTCGCGCGTCGATCATGTCCGGTGCGTTGCGTCCCGGGGATTTCATCCGGCTCGACGAGACCGCCGTCGAGCTCGGCGTGAGCGTCACTCCCGTGCGGGAGGCCTTGCTGACGCTGCGCGGTGAAGGAATGGTGGAATCCGCTCCGAACCGGGGGTATCGCGTCTCGCCGCTCACACGCGGCGACATCGACGACATCTTCTGGCTGCAGGGGCAGATCGCCGTCGAGCTCGCGCTCCGGGCGGTCGATCGGGCCACGCCGGCCGATCTCGCACGGCTCACCGAGCTCAACGAGCGGCTGCGCATGCTCGTCGTCCTCCCGGGCGGGGTGACGCCCGACGTCGAACGGATCGCCGATGCGGAGTTCGACTTCCATCGCGAACTCAACCGCGTGGCCGACAGTCCGAAACTGGCGTGGTTCCTCAACACCGCCTCGCGCACGATTCCGTATCGTCTCTACGCCCGCGACGTGGAATGGGGCACGCTGGCCGTTCGGTCGCACACGAAATTGATCGAGGCGATCGGTGCGCAGGACCACTGCGAGGTGATCTCGCAGACGCTCGTCCAGTTCGAGGACGCTGCCGCACGCCTGGTCGCCCATCGGAAGAAGACCGGCGCCGACCTCCCGGAGGGATAGGCACTTGCCTATCTGAGTACGGGTGTGCACAATTCGAAGGACAGTGCTGCATCCGTACTTTCACCGTCAGGAGATCTCCCATGACGACCCACGCCGAAGACCTCGCATCGAGCGCCGCCGCGCCCGACTCGGGTGCCGAGCTCGAGGAGCGCGACCCGGGCGTCGCGGTGTCCTCTGCGGCAGGATCGGTCGACCTGGCCGATTTCGTCGGTGAGTCGATGCTCCTGCTCGGCGCCGGCGCGACCGTGCTCCTGCAACTCGCCTCCCCCGGCGTGGGGCACGGCGTCGCCGATCACAGCACCACACTCCAGCGTCCCCTGGACCGGCTGCGCACCACGATGACCTACGTCTACGCCGTCACCCTCGGTACCCCGGAGGAGAAGAAGCAGATCGTCCGGATGGTCAACAAAGCGCACGTCCCGGTGCGTTCCGAGACCTACAACGCCTTCGATCCCGAGCTCCAATTGTGGGTCGCGGCAACGCTGTACCGCAACGGCGTCGAGATGTACCAGCGGATGTTCGGGCCGCTCACCGATGCCGACATCGAACGGCTCTACCACCAGTCCGCCGTCTACGGCAATGCCCTGCAGGTCAAGGAGGACATGTGGCCCCGCACGCGTGAGGAGTTCGACGAGTACTGGGACGAGATGATCTCGACCTTCGAGGTCGACGCCGAGGTGCGTTCCTTCACGCGCAACCTGCTCACCGGCGGCGATTCCCCACTGCCCGTCCGGGCGCTCATGCCCTTGCAGCGCTTCATGACCATCGGCCTACTCCCGCAGCGCATGCGCGACGAGTTCGCCCTGCCCTGGACCCCACGCGACCAGCGCCGGTTCGACCTGTTCTGGAAGGTCGTGCCGCCGATCTACCGCGCGGTCCCCAAGCCGATCCGTCAGCTCTCGGCCACCTATTACCTGCGCGACATGCGTCGCCGGATGAAGGCGCACGGGCGAGTCATCTGACGCCCCACGCACGACGACGTGGCCGGATCCGAGGTCCGGCCACGTCCGTGTCCTGCGCCGATCCGATCACACGGCGGTGTCTCGTTCGAGACCGAACCAGTAATGCTCACCGCCGTCGAACACCAACGGACCCTTGCCGTTCATCACCCCGATCACGGTGTTGTCTTCGACCTTCTTGAAATGGTCGAAGACGGGCATTCCGTCGTAGACCATCGTCGCCGTCACCTCGCCGCGGAAGACGACCTCCCACAGACTCGCCTCGCCCCTGCCGGTCTTCTTGTCGGAGAACAGTTGTCCGTCCTCGTCGTAGCACACGAGCGGCTGCACCTCGGACGCGGAGACGAAAGTCTTCCCGTACCAGCGGGACTTGCCGAGCAGGTCGTGGGTCCGGTGGCCGGTGTCGAAACTGAATCCGCGCCACCGGTATCCGACGAGGTCCTCGATGCGGGCAGGAGTGAGCCGGTCCCAGAGGGAATCGAGCTCACGAGGATCGATCCGATCGGTACGAGCACGCAGGTCCGAGAGTCGCTGGACGATGTCCATGTGTTCCCCTAGATGTCGAAGGTGAGTACTGCCTTGACGACCTCGCCGGAGGTGACGGCCGACAGGGCGTCGTCGAGTTTCGTGAAGTCGAAGGTCTGCACGAGTTCGTCGACGGGAAAACGCCCGTCGCGCCACAGTGCAGCCAGTTCGGGAAGGAACCGCTGGGGATCGGCGTCGCCCTCGATGACCCCGGTCAGGGTGCGACCGGACAGCAGATGGGTCTGGTCGACGGAGACGGGATTACGACCGGCCCTCAAGCCGAGCGTGGCACACACTCCGGGGCTGGCGAGAGCCGACAGCGCTTGCCGGATGACGGCTTCGGTGCCCACGGACTCGACGGCGTAGTCGGCACCACCGCCCGTGAGCCGGCGTACGCGGCGTCCGATGTCCTGCTCGTCGTGAGGCGAGAGCACTTCGGTGGCACCCAGTCTCCGCGCGAGGTCGTGCCTGCGCGGGTTGGGGTCGACGCCGACGACGGTCGCGCACTCGGCGATACGCGCCGCCATGATCGCCGCCATCCCCACGGCGCCGAGCCCGAATACGACGACGGACGAACCGGATTCGGGCCGCAGTACCCGCAGTACGGTTCCGGCGCCTGTCGCGATACCGCACCCCAGCGGACCCGCGATCGTCACCGGAACGTCCGCCGGTAACCGCACGGCATTGCGTTCGGTGGCTACGACCAGCGACGAGAACGACGACTGCCCGAACCAGTTGCCGTGCACCGGAGCACCGGCGGCATCGCGGAGGACGGTCGTCCCATCGTTCCGCACACCGCCGTAGTTGAGCGGGGCGAAATGTGTGCAGTAGGCGTGTCGGCCCCGTGCGCAGTTGCGGCACGTCCGGCACGAATCGAACCCCAGAACGACCCGATCCCCGACCGCGAGATCCGTCACGGCCGAACCGACTTCGTCGACCACTCCGGCACCTTCGTGACCGAGCACAGCAGGAGTGGGAATGGGAACACCTCCCGCCGCGGCGGTGAGATCGGTGTGACAGATACCCACCCCGTGGATTCGCACGAGCACTTCGTCGTCGCGCAGTTCGGGGACGGTCACCTTTTCGAGGCGCAGGGGGGAGCCGTACTCGCGGAGTACCGCCGCGGTGGCGGTGCGTGTCATCGCGTCTGCCCCTGCGCTCCGGCCTCTCCGAGCAGCACCGCGAGCATCAGTTGCTGCATCCGGCGTTGCCGGGACTCGGTGGGCAGGAAGCGCAGGAGACTTCCCGTGTCGAGGACGAGGTTGAGGGCGCCGTGGACGAGGAAACGACATTCGACGGCGGACAGTTCGGGCCGCAATTCGCCGACGAGGCGGGCCCACTCCTCGATGTTGAGTCGCTGGATGTTCCGCAGATCGCTGCGGTGGTGCGCGGGAAGATTGCCGACCTCCGCGAAATAGACCGACATCAGTTCACTGTGCTCGAACGACAGACGCACGTAGACGTCGGTGAGAACGTCGAGAGCCTGCGCCGGGGTGGTCGATTCGGCGAGTGCCTCCGCGACGATCATCGCGACGCGATCGCCGGCCCGGTGGAAGGCGGCCGCGAGCAGGTCGGCCTTGCTCGGGAAGTGCCGATAGACACCGGAGGCGTTGATACCTGCTGCCGCGCCGATCTCCTCGATGCTCACCTCGTGATAGCCGCGTGCATCGAACAGGAGGACGGCTTCGTGGAGCAGGACCTCGCGTTTGTTCGCCACCGGTAGGCCCCGTCGTTCGGGGAGCTGTGTGGGCTCGCCGACGTCGGGTACGAGTTCGGTCGCCGCGACCGCCCGGCACGCCTCGAGCAGCAACTGCTGCAGGCGCCGGTTGGACAGTGGCGCCCGGTGGGTCGTGATCGATCCGATGACGCTGAGCATCGCACTGCTCAGGAGCACGTAGTCGGCGTCGGCGAGGTCGGGGCGCAACCGGGCGAGAGTGCGGGCGAGATGACGGTTCAGTGCCTTCATCTTCGTGCGGATCTCGCCGCGGTCCTCGTCGGTGAGATAGCGACGTTCCCAGCGGTACAACCCGCCCGTACGGCGGTTGTCGATCGTGGTGCGAACGAGGGCGAGCAGTTTGCGGTCGAGTTCCCCGGCAGGATCGAGCGGTGCCCTCCCGCCGCTGCCCTCGCCCTGCACACCGTGCTCGTCGAACTCGGCCAAAGCGCTTCCGAGAGCATCGGCCAGGGTGACCACGGCGTGGTGGAACAGTGCGTACTTGTTCGGGAAGTGCCGGTAGAGGGCCGGGCCCGAGATACCGACGGCCGTGGCGATCTCGTCGATGCTCACACCGTGGTAGCCGCGTTCGCTGAAGGCCTCGGCCGCGACCGCGGCGATCTGCGCCTTGCGGTTCTTCGGCCGGCGCCGCACGGCGGGGGCAGGGGACTCGGTTCTCGTGACCGTTCGAGCCCCGACCTGCGCTTGTTCGGGCACCGTGCCTCCTCGTCCTGGGTCCTGCCGCGGGTCGTGATGTCGCAGCGGATGTTCGTCGGACTCAAAGGTAACAGCCGCACCCTCCGTGCAGAAACACTACTTTCGAGTAAGAAAGGGTAAAACTGCAGGACAGAACGTATTGACAAACCAGGACCCAGCCAGCAAAGTTAACACCAATTCTTCAACCGCGTCACCGCTGATCACATGCGGAACCGTCTCGACGGCGGCACTTTTCGAAGGACCCAGGAGGACTCGTGAGAACCCGATTCACCGAGATGTTCGGGGTGGAGCATCCCATCGTCCAGGGCGGCATGATGTGGGTCGGCCGAGCCGAACTCGTGGCCGCCGTGGCCGAGGCGGGGGCGCTCGGCTTCATCACCGCACTGACCCAGCCCACGCCGGAGGATCTCGTACGCGAGATCGAGCGGACCCGCGAACTCACCGACAAGCCGTTCGGTGTCAACCTCACGATCCTGCCCTCGATCAATCCTCCGCCGTACGCCGAGTACCGTCAGGCGATCGTCGACTCCGGCGTGAAGATCGTCGAGACCGCCGGGTTCAACCCGGCCGACCACCTCCCGCATTTCAAGGACGCCGGTATCAAGGTGATCCACAAGTGCACGAGTGTGCGTCACGCGGTCAAGGCCGAACGGATCGGGGTCGACGCGGTGAGCATCGACGGATTCGAGTGTGCAGGGCATCCGGGAGAGGACGATGTTCCGGGCCTGATCCTGATCCCCGCTGCGACGAGCAAACTCACGATCCCGGTCATCGCCTCGGGTGGCATCGCGGATTCCAGGGGGCTCGTCGCGGCGCTCGCCCTCGGGGCCGAGGGAGTGAACATGGGTACACGCTTCATGTGCACCGTCGAATCGCCCGTGGCGCAGGAGGTCAAGGAACAGATCGTTCGCAATACCGAACTCGATACCGAGCTCATCTTCCGCACGCTGCGCAACACCGCGCGCGTCGCCTCCAACGCGGTCAGCGAAGAGGTCGTCGACATCGAGTCGCGCGGAGCCGAATTCGGCGACATCGCGCACCTCGTCGCCGGCGCTCGAGGACGCAAGGTGTTCGAGGACGGCGACATCGACGCCGGCATCTGGACGGCCGGGCAGAGCCAGGGGCTGATCCACGACATCCCGACCGTCGCGGACCTCGTCGAACGCATGGTCACCGAGGCCGAGGCCGTCATCACCGGCCGCCTGAACGACATCGTCGGTGCCGACCGGACGGTGCGGGCATGACCGCGAGTACGACGGAGAGTCTGCGCTCCGAACTCTCGGACGGCATTCTGCGGCTGACCATCACACGGCCGAGGCGGATGAACGCCATCGACCTGTCGACGATGAAGGCTCTCGACGACGCGGTGAAGAAAGCCGGGGAGGACGATCGCGTCCGCACGATCGTCGTCACCGGTGAGGGATCTGCCTTCTGCACGGGCGCGGATCTGGCCGCGGGAGCGGCGGACCCTCGGGATCCCGGTGTCGTGATGGACACCGCCAACGACCTGGTGCGCACCATTGCGTCCGTCCCGGTGCCCGTGATCGCTGCCGTCAACGGCCCTGCGGCGGGTGTCGGTGTCTCGATCGCGCTCGCCGCCGACCTGACATATGCGGCCGAGAGTGCCTATTTCCTGCTGGCCTTCGTGAACATCGGACTCATGCCCGACGGGGGAGCGAGTCTTCTCGTGCCCGCGGCGATCGGCCGGGCTCGGGCGGCCGAGATGGCACTGCTCGGCGAACGTGTCTCCGCTGCCGATGCCGACCGCTTCGGATTGGTGGCGCGCACACTGCCCGATGCGGAACTCGCCGCGCACGTCGACGCGATCGCGGCGCGAACCGCGGCCGGCCCGCGACGTGCACTGGAGTTGACGAAGCGTGCCCTCAACGCCTCGACGCTGGCCGCACTCGACGCCGCGCTCGCGCGCGAGAAGGAAGGCCAGGTCGAACTTCTCGGCTCACCGGACTTCGCGGAGGGTGCCATGGCGATGCTCGAGAAACGCCCCGCCCGTTTCGCCTGAGGGCGGCCTCCGCCGGGATTGACAATGCACTTCCCGGGCGGGAGCCGATGCCCGGCCCTGTCGCCGGAGCATGCGCTCCCGTCCGGTGAATTCCATGCTCGAGCACCATTTACGGCGCTCGCCGACGCATCGACGTCTCGTGACCACGCCGTGACGATCTGATGCGCGAATCGCGGAATCTTCGTTAACAAAACCTCTGGCCTAAACCTACCCGGGCCTGTAATGTGCCTCACACATCGACGGCTCGGCACCGGCCGTGTCCGCACTCCTGCCCCGTCACGAGAGGATCATCGATGGTTCCCCCCTCTGTCGTTTCCGAAGCGGTCGGTAACGAAGCCGCCCGCTTCCGTAGCAACAACTGGAACAATCAGCTGGCTCGTCACGCCCTGATGATTCCCGAGCGCACGGCATTCCGGTTCCGCGGTGAGAGCATCACCTGGTCGCAGCTGGACACGCGTGTCGAGAAGCTCGCAGATGCGCTCTCGCGCCGTGGTATCGGCTTCGGCGACCGCGTGATCATCCTGATGCTCAACCGGCCCGAGTACATCGAGATCGTGCTCGCCGCCAATGCCCTCGGCGCGATCGCGGTGCCGGTGAACTTCCGTCTCACGGCACCCGAAGTGGCGTTCCTCGTGTCGGATTCCGGCGCGAAGGCGATCGTCGCGGAGGGCCCTCTCGTTCCGCTCGCCGATGCCGCGCGTGCCCAGGCCGAGGGGCTCGAACTCTCCATCACGGTCGGGGTCGATCCGCAGGGCGACTCCCTCGCGTACGAGGCGCTCGTCGCCGAAGAGGGCGAACCGCACCCGCATGCGCCGATCCCGAACGACACCCCGGCCCTCATCATGTACACCTCCGGCACGACGGGCCGGCCCAAGGGCGCAGTGCTCACCCATTCCAACCTGGAAGCCCAATCGCTCACCTGTATCCGCGCCTTCCGGTTGTTCGACGAATCCGGCATCGGTTTCTGTGCGTCGCCGATGTTCCACATCGCGGCCCTCGGCTCGATCGCCCCGAGCCTGATGCTCGGTACGCCCACGGTGATCCATCCGGTCGGTGCGTTCGATCCGAACGAACTGCTCGACGTCCTCGAAGCCGAGAACGTCACCAGTCTGTTCCTCGTCCCGGTGCAGTGGCAGGCGATGTGCGCGGCACAGCAGGCGAATCCCCGGAAACTGAAGCTGCGCAACATCTCCTGGGGAGCCGCTCCGAGCTCGGACACCATCCTGCAGGCCATGGCGGAGACCTTCCCCGACGCCTTCAACGTGGCGGTCTTCGGGCAGACCGAGATGTCGCCCATCACATGCGTTCTCGACGGTGACGACGCCATCCGCAAGCTCGGTTCCGTGGGCCGGGTCATCCCCACCATCCAAGCGCGCGTCGTCGACGACGAGATGAACGACGTCGCACCCGGTGAGGTCGGCGAGATCGTCTATCGAGGCCCCACGATGATGCGCGAGTACTGGAACAACCCCACGGCCACGAGCGAGGCGTTCTACGGCGGGTGGTTCCACTCCGGCGACCTCGTGCGCGTCGACGACGAAGGTTTCGTCTACGTCGTGGACCGCAAGAAGGACATGATCATCTCGGGTGGAGAGAACATCTACTGCGCCGAGGTCGAGAACGTGCTCTTCGGACATTCCAAGGTGCTCGAAGCCGCGGTCATCGGCCGCCCGGACTCGAAGTGGGGCGAGGTGCCCGTCGCCGTCGTCGCGCTGAAGCCCGGCCACGACGACCTCAGCATCGAGGAACTGCAGCCCTATCTGAACGAGCACCTCGCTCGGTACAAGCATCCCAAGGAAATCGTGATCGTCGAGGCCCTGCCGCGCAACGCCAGCGGCAAGGTCGTCAAGGGTGAGCTCCGCGGCGGTCTGCCTGCCGTCACTCAGGGCTGATCTCGCGCGCAACATCGCGCGATGGGGACCGGACCGGGGCAATCGCGTAGGAGGGGTGGCCGGTGACGTTCGAACTGCCCAAGGCGAAAGGGCCGGTACACGACCTGGCCATCCAGGTCGGCGCACTCGTCGGCTTCTCTCTCGAAACCCTCGTGGCCGCGGTCCGGGTCCTCGTCCGGCGTCGCCTGTCACTGGGCGAGACGATCACTCAGGCGCTGTTCATCGCAAAGGTGTGCAGCGGACCGGCCCTGCTGCTCATGCTGCCCGTCGGTGTGCTGATCGCGGTGTCGGTCGGCTCACTGGCGGGCCAGCTCGGCGCGGGCGCCTATTCCGGGGCGATCGTCTCGTTCGTCGTCGTCGGGCAGGCTGCGGCGCTGGTGTGTGCGCTCATGCTCGCCGGGGTCGGCGGATCGGCGATCTGCGCCGATCTCGGCTCACGGACGATCCGTGAGGAGATCGAGGCGATGGAGGTGATGGGACTCGACGTCATCGAGCGGCTCGTCGTCCCGCGCCTGCTCGCCTCGGTTCTCGTCTCGCTCATGCTGTGTTCGCTGGTGACCCTCGTCGGTGTCACCGCGTGCTATCTCTACGAGATCTACCTGAACGACGGTTCGGGGGGTGCGTTCCTGCGGACGCTCGGCGAATACGGGCGCTTGTCCGATTTCGCCACCGCCATGGTCAAATCCGCGTGCTTCGGCATCACCTCCGCGCTCATCGCGTCCTTCAAGGGACTGCACGCGAAGGGAGGACCGAGCGGCGTCGCCGATGCCGTCAACGAAGGTGTGGTGCTCGCGTTCGTCATGGTCTTCGTCGTCAATACCGTGCTGTCCCAGCTCTACACGGTCATGGTTCCGGCGGTCGGTACGTACTGATGATCTCCTACACCACTTTCGAACGTGCGCGCTCGGCCACTCGCAGGCCGGTCGCCGCCACCGTCGACGGCTTCGCGGCGATCGGCCGCCACGTCGTCTTCGGATGCAAGGCGATCGCCGGCGTCCCCACCGCCCTCCGACGGTATTTCAAGCACGTCATGTTCCACATCGGTGACGTGAGTTTCGGCTACGCCTCTCTGCTCGCCGGCGGCGGAACGATCGGCATCGTGTTCGCGATGTCCGCCGTCGCGGCGATGATGGTCGGCGTCGAGACCCAGCGCGGACTCGAACTGATCGGCATGACATCGCTGTCGGGCATGCTCTCGGCCATCGCCAACACCCGCGAACTCGCTCCCGTCGTCGCCTCCATCGCTCTCGCCGCCAAAGTGGGAACCGGCTTCACCGCTCAGCTCGGCGCGATGCGCATCTCCGACGAGATCGACGCACTCGACGCGATGGCGGTGCGCTCCATCCCGTTCCTCGCGAGCACGCGGCTCGTCGCCTCCGCGGTGTGCGTGATCCCGATCTACATGGTCGGCCTGCTCGCCTCGTACGTGGCCACACGTCTGATCGTCGTGAACTTCCAGGGCAACTCGGCCGGAACGTACGACTACTACTTCCATCTCGCGCTCTCGCCGTCGGATCTGTGGTACTCGCTCACGAAGGCCGTGGTGTTCGCCATGATCGTCGCGGTCGTCCACTGCTCCTACGGTTTCTACGCCTCCGGCGGACCCGAGGGGGTGGGGCGTGCAGCCGGACGAGCGCTGCGGACGAGCATTCTCGCGATCGGTGTCACCGACGTCGTACTGACCTTCGCCCTGTGGGGGCTCGTCCCGACCATCCCGGGGGTCGGCTTGTCATGACCGCCGGCTACCAGCAACCACCGCCCGTGGCCTCCCGGACGAGGCCGGGGCGCGTGAACCGTGCGGCCGGTCCCGGTCGCGCCACTCTCGCGGTGATCGGTCTGATCTCGACCGTGGTCATCGTCGTCTCCGGTGCCCTGCTCGTGGCCTCCGGATCCGACATGCTCTCGCGCGATCCGGAGATCACCGCGAATCTGCCCGCCTCCGCGGGGCTGATCTACGGTGCCGCCGGTGTGCAGTATCAGGGTGTCCACGTCGGAAGCATGTCCGCCATGGACGCGGGCGTCACCGCCTCGCGGGTGACGATGAAACTCGACCCCGAGGCGCTCGCCGAGATTCCCGCCGCGGTGAGTGTGCGGGTCGTGCCCCGCACACTGTTCGGGGACGTCTTCCTCGAACTCGTGCCGCCGGAGAATCCCGAATACGGTCCCAGGCTCGCGGCAGGTACCGAGATCCCTGCCGACACCTCGGCCGAAGCAGCTCAACTCGCGAATCTCTACTACCGGGCCGCCGATCTCATGGAACAGTTGCGGCCCGAACAACTCGCGGTCGCTCTCGACGCGATGAGCCAGGCACTGCAAGGACGTGGCGCCGCTCTCGGCGAGACCATCGACCGGATCGCCGTGTTGTCGGAAGATCTGGGGCCGCTCGTCGATGCCGGCATCGCCGCTGCACCCCAGGTTGCCGCTGTCACCGAGTCGATGTCCGCGGCCACCGACGACGTCATCGCCGTGATGCGCAACGCATCCGAACTGTCGCAGATCGCGCTCGGCAACGAGGACGGTATCCGCCGTCTGCTGACGGGCGGGGCGTCGCTCGGGCAGCAGAGCGCAGACCTGTTCGCCGCCAACACCGGAAACATCATCTCGGTGGTCCGCAACGGTGCTCCGGTTCTCGGTGCGTTCGCAGCCGACACCCCCGGTCTCGACGACACCCTGCGGTATCTGTCGATCTTCGGCGATGCGGGCGGGCGCGTCTTCCAGACGGGGCATTTCGACATCACCGCCGCGGTGGACTTCTCCGATCCCATGCCGTACACCTCGGCGGACTGTCCTCGCTACGGGCCGTTGGCCGGGTCCAACTGCGGTGATCCGGTACGGACCTCGCCCGCGACCGGCGGGCGGATCGTCGCTGCGAACGCCGAGCGCGGTCCGCTCGGCTTTCTCGAGCAGATCGCCAGGGGAGCGGATCCGGACGATCCGGCATCGCGGGATGCCGGCCCGTCGACCGCCGCCTCGACCCTGCTCGCACCGTTCGTCCGTGGAGCGGAGGTGAGTATTCCGTGAGGGCACCGACGTGGCCGGCCCTGCGTTTGACGGCGTTCTGTGTCCTCGGTGTGCTGGCGGCGGTCGTCGTCGGCAACACTCTCGACCGGCCGGTACGTGGGGCGACGCGCGAGTACGCGGCCGAGTTCACCGATGTGGAAGGTTTGACTCCGGGCAGTGACGTGACGCTCGCGGGTGTGCGCGTCGGGCGGGTCGCCGATGTGCGTTTCCAGCCGCAGGACGACGGAACCTCCCGCGCCCGTGTCGAATTCGAGATCGAATCGGTCCACGCGCTGACCACCGACGTGACCGCGAAGATCAACTACGGCGACATGATCGGAGTGCGCTACGTCGCTCTCCGCCTGCCGGAGAACTCGGCCGGGCGTGCGCTCGAGGAGGGGGCGACGATTCCGGTCGAGCGGACGCAGCCACCGGTGGATCTCACCGCTCTCGTGAACGGATTCAAGCCGCTGTTCGAGGCGATGGACCCGGCCCGGGTCAACTCCCTCGCCCTCTCCGTTGTCGACGCCTTCCAGGGGCAGGGAGGCACGCTCGAATCGCTTCTGCTGCACGTCGCTGCAGTGAGCACCGACATCGTCGACCAGGAGCAGGTGTTCAACGAGGTCATCGCGAATCTCGAACAACTCGCCACGGTCGTCGACCGGCGGAACGAGGACGTCGCGTCGCTGATCTCCGGGCTGGGTGTCGTGAGCGAAGCCCTCGCAGGCGATTCCGCCAGGCTGGCGACACTGGTCGACCGGGGTGCTTCGTCGGTCCGTGCGACCGCCGCGCTCATGTCCGGGGGTGCCGCGCCGCTCGGAACCGCGGTTTCCGACCTGCGCACGATGACCGATGCGTGGATCCCGCAGACCGACCACTTCGACCGGGCGATGGCGAATCTGCCGCAGTTGGCCGACAGCATCAACCGGGTCGGCGATTACGGTGGCTGGCTCAACCTCTACATGTGCAACTTCACCGTCATGGCCGATGGTTTCGAGGCGAATCTCTTCGGTTCGGCGTACACGGAGGTGTGCAAGTGAACGTCGTGCGGAAATCGAAGGATGCGGTCGCGGCGATCTTCTCGGGACGCCACGACCGCAATGCCGATCCGATCGCGCTCGGCATCGTCGGCATGGTGCTCGTCGCGGTGATCATGCTCGTCGCGGTCTCCCTTCCGCGAGTGAGTTATCTGATCCGTACCGGCTCGTACACAGCAGAGTTCGCGAACGCCGCCGGATTGGCGCCGAACGATCCGGTCTATGTCGCCGGTGTTCCGGCCGGACGCGTCGAGACCATGGAACTCGCCGGCGACCGCGTTCTCGTGAAGTTCCGGGTCGACCGGGGGCAGGATCTCGGCGACCGCACCGCCGCGGAAGTCAAGCTCAGGACGATCCTCGGCAAGCGGTATCTGTCCGTCACCCCGGCAGGCGCGGGTGAACTCACGGACGATCGCATTCCCCTGTCCCGCACCACGGTTCCGTACAGTCTCGACGAGCTGACGACCGACGCCCAGCGGATCGCGGAGGGCCTCGACGTCGACGCGCTCGAGGCCATGATGAAGACCCTTACCGAGACGATGCCGACGAATTCCGAGCAGGTCTCCGACGCCCTCGCCGGTGTCGAGGCCACCTCCCGGATGATCGTCCGCAACGACGAGCGGATCACCTCGCTGCTCCGGTCGGCGAAGTCGCTGAGTTCGATCGTCGGTGAGCAGAGCGAGGATGTTGCCCGGCTGGTGGGCAACAGTACGGCGGTCGTGTCGATCCTCGCGGCCCGGAAGGAAGCGCTCGTACTGCTCGTCGACGACCTGCGGCAGTTGCTCACCACGGCGGAGAGTTTCCTCGCCGACAACTCGGCCGACATCGACGCCCTGCTCGTGAATCTCGAATCGGTGACGGGAACGCTCGAGGACAATGCCGCCAACATCGACCAGGTGCTCGCGAAGTTCCCGGCGGCCCTGCGGGCAGCGGCCGACGCATCCGGTAACGGCAACTGGGTCGATGTGCACGCACCGGCCGGCCCGCTCCCCGACAACTTCCTGTGCTCCGTCGGAGTGATGGAGGGGTGCAATTGAGTACCACCGCGAAGACCTGGACCATCCGTGGATTCGTGATCGTCGTCGTGCTCGCGCTCTGCGCGGCCGGGCTCTGGTACGTGGTGGGCCCGGACCGCACTCGCACGATCGTGGCGCAGTTCGCGTCGGTCAACGGCATCTATCCCGGCAGCAGCGTCGCGGTGCTCGGTATGCCGGTGGGCACGGTCGAGGAGGTGAAACCCGCCGGTCGCGTCGTCGAGGTACGCATGAGCATTCCTCGCGACATCGTCCTGCCGGCGGAAGTGTCGGCCTTCGTGATGAATCCGTCCGTCATCAGCGACCGTTTCGTCGAGCTCGGGCCGGCCTACCGGGAGGGACCGACCTTCGAGGACGGTCACGTCATCCCCGTCGAACGTAGTCACGCCCCGATCAACTGGGACGAGCTGCTCGAGAACGTCGATGTGCTGGCCACCGCACTCGGTCCGGAGGGCGGGGAGATCGGCCGCACGCTGGAGGTCGCCGCCGACGCGACCGACGGGATGGGCGAGGAGATGAATCGTGCCATCACAGCACTGAGCCAGGCCACCTCGGTGGTGGGCGTGAAGTCCGAGGACATCGGGCAGGTCGTCGACGATCTCGCCGTCGCCCTGGCAGCGATCGAGTCCCGCGAAGGCGACCTGTCCGAACTCGTCCGGGGAATGGGGGAACTCGGGGAAGAACTGCAGCGGCAGAATCTCGACGTCGCCGGGCCGGTCGATCAGCTCGCGGCGATCCTCGACCGGCTCGACGTTCTGCTCGCCGACCGCGGAGGCGACATCGACCGGATCATGGCGAACGCCCGCACACTGACCGACACCTTCGCCGCGCACGAGGTGGGCTTCGCCGAGATCTTCGATGTTCTGCCGCTCACCGCACAGAACATCGACAACGCGATCGGCGAGAACGGACGTGCCCGGATCCGTCTGAGCGTGTCGACACAGATCGGCCAGTTCCCCCGGGCGCGAGAACTGTGCGAACGCGAGCCACTGCCGCTGTGTACGGGAGCGGGATTCACCAATCCGATCACGGTGCCCTTCGACCTGGCCGACCCGTTGCAGGATCTCGTTCCGGAATCGCTCGACCGGGCGCTGAATCAGGGAGGGACGCGGTGACTGCGCCCGCCCGTCTGCGTGCGGCCACTCTCTTGACCTGCCTCGCGGCACTGACGAGTGGGTGCGGCCTGAGCCTGCAGGAACTACCGCTCGGCCGCAGTGGCCCCGGCGACACCTACGAGGTGACGGCGGTCTTCGACAGTGCCGACCGGATCGATCCCGGCGCCGAGGTGCGGGCGGGCCAGGCCGTCGTCGGCCGGGTGCGTTCGCTGAGCACCGACGGCGGTCGCGCCTATGTCCGGCTGAGCATGTCGGCCGCCGTGCAGTTCCCCGAGAACGTCGGCGCATCGGTCCGGTTGCCGTCGGCGCTCGGCAGTCCGTTCGTCCGGATCGACCTGCCCGAGGATCCCTCGCCGGGGCTGTTGACGGATGGCGACAGTATCGAGCGGACGGAAGTCGGCCCCGACGTCGAGACCACCTTCGCGATGCTCGGACAGATCGTCAACGGCAGTGGGCTCGACCAGATGCGCACCATCACCACCGAACTCGACGACGCCTTCGGAGGGCGCGGCGAGAAGATCCGCGATATGCTCGTCCGCTTGGACACCACCATGGCGTTGGCCGACGAGAACAGCGAGAGCTTCGAACGGACGCTCGCCGCAGCCGATTCCGTCACCGAGAGGCTGGCACAGCAGCAGGAGGTGCTCGACCGCAGCATCGTCGACAGTGCCCGGATGGTGGAACTGCTCGCGGCGCAGCAGCAGGATCTCGCAACACTGGTCGCGAGCACGGCCACAGTGGTCGAGTCGGTCGACACCGTGATGGCCGAACAGCAGTCGGCCATCGGTGGCAGCATCGACGATCTCGCGCAGATCACCGCCGGCATCAGGGATTTCAACAACACCGTGGAAGCGGCTCTGGTGAACGTGAACAAGTTCGTGGACGGCTTCAACAGGTCGGTGCGCGGCGACTATCTGCTGTTCGACGGTGCGCTCGACATCCCCGGCGCCATCGATCTGCTCCTCACCGGCGGGATGCCGCTCGACGGCGGCCCTCCGGTCGAGTTGCCGCAGGCCGACGTCGCGGCCGGCCTCGCCGAACTCCTTCTCGGAGGTGTGCGATGAAGCGCGCCGTGCTCGTCCAGGTGATCGTCTTCGTCGCCCTCGGCATCGTCACCACCGTGGTCGGTGTCCGGTACGTGCTCGGGCCGCAGAGCCTCGGCGGCGCGACCCACCTGCACGCTCACCTCGAGGATGCACGGGGTATCGGATCCGGCACCTCGGTGACCTACCGCGGTGTCCAGGTGGGAGAGGTCGCTTCACTGTCGGTCGCCCCTGGCGGGCGGGGATCCGACGCCGTCCTCTCCATCGATCCGGGGGTGCAGATCCCTGCGGGGAGCACCGGGCGGGTCGTCACCGCGACGGCGATCGGCATCCTGAGCGTCGACATCGAACCCGATACCGACCAGGGGCCGTTCCTCGGCGACGGCGACGCGCTGCTCGTCCCGGCCGAGGACCAGGGGTTGCGCCTCGATCAGTTGCTCGTCGACATGACGGCGCTCGTGGAGAGCCTGGACGCGGAGTCGATCGTGACTCTCGGCGAGACGTGGGGAACGGCGCTGGACGGCACCGGACCGGAACTGCAGGCACTGCTCGAGAATGCCGACGCGCTCTCGCGCATGGTGGCCGATCGTGCCCCGGCCATCGCGTCCCTGCTCGACGAGGGTCTCGGTCTCGTCGATGCGATGGCCGACAACGCGGGCACCTTCCCGGGATCGATGCGGGCGGTGCGAGACGTCTCCGACCAACTGGTGGGCAGCAGGGATTCGCTCGTCTACCTGGTGGACCGGTCACCCGAGGCGCTCGCGCGGACCGAGGAACTGTTCGCCGCGACGCGCGACGACTTCGGCGTCCTGCTGACGAATCTCGTCACGGTCGGGGAGGTGATCGGACCTCGCGCCCCGTCGCTGAGTGCCGGACTCGACGCGCTGCCCGCGGCGATGAAGGACCTGACCAGCGTCGTCGAAGGGGATCGCGGCAACTTCGCACTCGTCGCCACGCAGGGGCCGGTCTGCTACTACGACACGCAGCGCCGCATGATCGGCGACGAGAGTCCTCGCGAGGCGAATCTGTCGCTCTACTGCCCACCCGGTGAGGACGTCGGTCAGCGCGGTGCGTACACGGCGCCGAGACCGGACGCGACGGGACTGGCGAACTACACCACTCCGGGCAAGGTCACCGGTCCGGACATGGCCGACGATCCCCTGCTCATCCCGACCGGAGTGGAAGCGTTGAACTATTGGCAGAAGCTGTTGGAAGGACTGGGCGGATGACACCCACCGATGTGCCGACCGAGAACGATGCCGAGGAGACCGACGCCGGTTCGGCAGGCTCTCCACCGGAGGTCCCCCGGGATGCGCCGGCTCGTGGGGGCGCGGCCGGGTGGATCACCCTCGCGGTGATCGCGATACTGCTCGCCGCCACCGCGTTCTTCGGCTTCCGGTGGTGGCAGGCCGAGCAGGACGCCGCGCTGCGGGAGGAGGCCGTCGCCGAGGCGCGTGAATACGCCGTCGTCCTCGGGACATACGACTATCGTTCCTTCGACGACAATCTCGCCGCGGTGACCGCGAACTCCACCGAGGAGTTCGCCGCCAGATACGACAGTGTGGCCGGCGACCTGCGCGGACTCGTCGAGAACGGTGAGGGTACGTCGACGGCGCGAGCGGATCATGCCGGGCTCGAGAGTTTCGACGGCGAGGTCGCCACGGTGCTGGTCTTCCTCGACCAGGACGTGAAGAACGTCGTGGTACCGGAAGGGCGTACCGACGCCACCCGCTTCCTCATCACCCTGAAGCGGATCGACGGCCGCTGGTTGCTCGACGGAGCCGACGCGCGCTGATCCTCGAAGATCGGCGTTGCACATCTCGAGAATCAGACTATCTTTTTCGGAAAGTCTTATTGTCGCGAGAGGTTCTTCGAATGACGTTGCGGTTCATCTTCCACTACCCGGAGATCAACGGGCCCGAGGGTGACGTGCTCGATCCCGGGCCCGTCCGGGATGTGGCCGTCGCCGCCGAGAAAGCGGGATTCGACGCGTTCGCGTTCAGCGAGCATCCTGCGCCCGGTGCCCGATGGCTCTCGGCCGGAGGGCACCAGACCCTCGACCCGTTCGTCGCACTCGGATATGTCGCCGGGGCGACCGAGCGGCTGCGTCTGCTGACCTACCTGGCGGTCGCGCCCTACCGGAATCCGATGCTCCTCGCCAAGGCTGCGGCCAGCCTGGACAAGCTCTCGGGCGGGCGTTTCACGCTCGGTCTCGGAGTGGGTTACCAGAAGAGCGAGTTCCACGCGCTCGGCGTCGATTTCGACGAACGCAACGCCCTCTTCGACGAAGCGCTCGACGTGCTTCCGCTCCATTGGCGCGGTGAGCCTTTCGATTACCGGGGCCGCCACTTCAGTGCCCGCGACATCATCGCCCGGCCTCGGCCGGTGCAGGATCCGATACCCATCTGGATCGGCGGGAATTCGAAGCTCACGCGGCGGCGGGTCGCACAGCGTGCGCAGGGATGGATGCCGATGTCGGGAGGCGGGCAACTCAGTGCCACCGCTCGTACCCGCACGCTCGGCCCCCTCGAAGAACTGGGGGAGCAGATCGCCGACGTCCGATCCGGCGCACTCGCTGCGGGCCGCACGGACCGGATCGACGTCGTGTATTCCTACGGCACCGAACTCATGTCGTCGACCGCAGGACCCGACCGGCACCGCGAGGTGTTCGCCGAGCTGGAGAAGGCCGGGGTCGACTGGGTGTCCGTCTCGTGCCGTATCGAGGGCCTGTCGGCCACAGTCGATTTCCTCGAGTCGTTCGGCTCGACCTATCTGTCGTGAAGGAGCCCGCAATGGGGTGGTTCGAGGAACGCGCGGGGCTCGCCGGGGCGGTTGCCGTGATCACGGGTGGCGCAGGTGGGCTCGGGGAGTCGATCGTCCGGGACCTCGCGGCCAACGGCGTGCGCCCGGCCGTTCTGGATATCGACGCGGATGCCGCCGAAGCGCTCCGCTCCGATCTCGCCGCCGCGGGAACCGAGTGTCTCGTGCACTGCGGCGACGTCCGCGATCCTGCCGTCCTGGCCGGCCTGTTCGACGCGGTGGACGAACGGTGGGGACGCGTCGACATCCTGGTGAACATCGTCGGCGGCACCTTCCGGTCGCCCTTCGTCGACACCTCGCCGAAAGGCTGGGATGCCCTCGTGCGTACCAACCTGTCCCACGTGCTGCAGGCGTGCTCGCTCGCAGTTCCCCGGATGCGGGAGGGCGGACGCGGCGGGAGCATCGTGAACATCACGACGATCGAGGCGCACTGGGCGGATTCAACCGGTCGTCGCAACACCCCTGACCAG
>NZ_JAKFYR010000012.1 GCF_022554085.1 Rhodococcus sp. CH91 | reverse complement strand
AGCCGCACCACCATCCAGGCCGCCGCAGCCTGACACGAACGACGGGTGGGAGTGCGAGCGTGAAGCCGCGCTCCCACCCGTCACCCCATTTCCAGGAGGTTCCTCTTGACTTCGCGCACCCTCGACGTCGCCATCGTTCAGGCCGGCGAACTGACCGAGGACCTCCTCGGCAACCTTGCCGGACTCGCCGCTCTCGTGCGCGCGGCAGCGTCGCCCGACGGCGGCACCACACCCGACCTGGTGGTCCTGCCCGAGCTGATCACCACCCCCTACTTCTGCACCAGCCACGAGATCGACCGCACGTCCTGGGCCGAGACCATCCCCGGTGACGCCACCGACCTGTTCGGTGCACTCGCGCGAGAACTGGGATGCGCCATCGCCTTCGGGGTCTTCGAACGTACGGACCACGACGTCACCCACAACTCCGTCGTGATGATCGACGCGACCGGGGAGATCCTGAGCTGGCGTACCTCCGACGGCGGAACACTTCCTGCCTACCGGAAGCTGTCGCTGCCCGCGAGCAAGGTCGGAGACGTCGACATCGACGAGAAGTACCACTTCGCGCCCGGGCAGGCGCCCGTCACCGTCGACGCCTTCGGCACCCGATTCGGGTGCGTGATCTGCTACGACCGCACGTTCCCGGAGAACTGGGCCGTTGCCCGCGCGCTCGGCGCGGAGGTGATGCTCGCGATCGTCTCCTCGCTCGGTACCCGCGAGGACCTCTTCCTCGCCGAATTGCAGACGCGCGCCCTCGAATCGCAGATGTGGATCCTGGCGGCCAACCGGGCGGGCCCGGAAACCCTCAACGGTGTGACGGTCGACTATTTCGGACTGTCGTGCGTGATCGCTCCCAACGGAGCGATCGTCGCCCAGGCTCCGGCCCATCGTGCCGGGGAGACGCTGCGCTTCACCCTCGACCTCGACGCCGTCCCCGCGCAACGCGCGGCCTTCCCGCTGACCCGGGACCGGCGTCCGGACGTGCTGCGCCTCCTCGCCGACCTGACGGCGGGCACCGTGAGGCCCGCTCCGATGGCGCGGCCGACCCCGGCGACCACGGAGGTGGTCCGGTGACCACCACCGACTATCCCGACCTCACCGCTGCGGCGGCCAGGACCGTCGACGACCTGCTCCCGCAGGCACGCGCCGACATGGAACCACTGCTCGAGTCCGGGCGCCGCGCACCTCTGCCCTCGGTGCCCGACGGCCCGCCCTGCGAACCGGCGCATTCCGCCGCGTTCCTCGCGGCGAATCCCGTCGCCGCCTCGCCGATCGACGCGCCTGCCTACACCGCCCGCGTCGACGTCCCCGTGCACGAACTCGGCGTCGTCGACCTGCTCACCGCCTACCGGTCCGGCACGACCACTCCCACCGGCGTCCTCGCCGCGCTGCGGGCCCGATGGAGCGACCCCGCGATGTCCGGAGGGGCCGTCCTCGCCGTGGTCGAGGGCGCCGACGATGCGGCCGCGGACTCGGAACGACGGTGGAGTGACGGCACAGCACGCCCGCTCGAGGGCATCTTCTTCGCGGTCAAGGACATCATCGACGTGGCCGGAGCGCCCGTCACCGCCGGCTCGCGTACCACCGGCGACCGCATCGCGGTGACGGACGCGACCGTCGTGGCCCGTCTCCGTGCGGCCGGTGCCATCCCTGTCCTCATGACCGCCACCACCGAGTTCGCCTGCGGTGCGCCGCACAACGCGCGCTACGGTGCCGTGACCAACCCGTGGGACCGGAGCCGGTGGACGGGTGGCTCGTCGACCGGATCGGCCGGTGCGCTCGCCGCGCGGCTCGTGCCGTTGGCGCTGGGCACCGACACCGGTGGCTCCATCCGGGTGCCCAGCGCCCTGTGCAATCTCACGGGCATCAAGCCCACCTACGGTCTCGTGCCGCGCACCGGCGTCGCGTCGTTGTCGTGGACCCTCGACCACATCGGTCCCATGGCGCGTTCCGCCGCCGACCTGCGGGCCGCCCTCGAGGTGCTCGCCGGGTCCGACGGTTACGACCCTGCTGCCGTCCCGGACGCGACGGGGCAGCAGGTGCGGGACGGGCTCGCCGCCACCGGTGCACTTGGTCCGGTCTCGCTGACCGGCGTTCGTCTCGGTGTGCCCACTACCTGGTTCACCGAATTGTGCGACGCCGGAGTGCTCGCCGCCTGGGAGACCGTCGTGGACACCTTCCGCGAGCTCGGAGCGGAGATCGTGCCGGTCGACATCCCCGAAGCGCACCGCCTCCACGACGACGTCACGATCGTCATGACCTGTGAACTGGCCTCCAATCAGGAGGGCTCCCTGGAGAAGTTCGCGCTGTACGACATCGGTACTCAGGTGCGGATCGCGCGCGGACTGGTGCCCTCGGCGGTGGACTACCTGCGGTCGGTACGCCGACGCACGCTCGCCCAGCAGGAGACGGTCCGCGCGTTCGACGCCGCGGGTATCGATGTGCTCGTCACCCCGGGGATCGGTGCCACCGCGGCCCGATTGTCGGATGTGACGATGGAGATCGACGGTGTGCGGTACCCGATGCAGTCGATCGTCGGCCGCAACACCGGCCTGTTCGACTATCTCGGCCTGCCCGCCGTCATGGCCCCTGCGGGATTCTCCGAAGGGATGCCGGTCGGCGTGCAGTTGGTGGGACGGCCGTGGGCGGACGACACGTGTCTGCGCCTGGCTCAGGTGCTGCAGTCCGTCACCGACGTCCACGACCACCGTGCCGATGGATAGCCTTGCTACCCGGCGTCATCCACATCCTTGGCGGGTCTTCGCAGCGACCAGCATCGGCGTGGTCGCCGTATTCATCAGCTTGAGCGGACTGACCGTCGCGCTGCCCACCGTCACTCGCGAACTGGATGCGTCCGGCGCCCAGTCCACCTGGATCCTGCTCGGCTACATGCTGGTCACCACAGCACTGATCCTGGTGTTCGGCAGACTCGCCGATATCCTCGGCCGCCGGCCGCTCTACCTGGCGGGTCTGGTCACGTTCACCGTGGCCACAGGTCTGTGTCTGCTCGCGCCGTCGGCGGGATGGCTCATCGCGGCGAGAGTACTCCAAGGTGTCGGAGCCGCAGCCGTGGTCACCAACAACACGGCTCTGCTCACGGACACCTTCCCGCCGCGACTGCTCGGCCGCGCGCTGGGCTGGAACGCGACCGTCGCGGCGGTGGCTCAGGTCGTCGGGCCCCTCATCGGTGGGGCAGCCACAGCAGCCCTCGGATGGCGGGGTCTGTTCGTCGTCGTACTGCCCATCGGAATGGCGGCGATCGTCGCGTCGTTGTGGGTGATTCCGCGCAGTCCTCGTACGAGTGGGATCCGGGAGCCCTTCGACCTGACCGGTGCTGTCCTGTCCACCGCGCTGCTCACCGCCGTCGTTCTGGCTCTCACTCCCGGGGTCGATTCGGTGCCTTGGCTGCCATGGGCATGTGGGGGTGCGAGTCTCGTCCTCGCGGTCGCCTTCGTCGTTGTCCAGGTCCGCCGAGCCCATCCACTCGTCGACCTGTCTCTCTTCCGGGAGCGCGGGATAGCCCTGGTACTCGTCGCGGTGCTCGTGAACGCGGTTGCAACCTACGCCGTGACATTGCTCGTCTCTCTGTACGGGCAGGCCGTGAACGGTATATCGGCGGTGGCCGCGGGAGCGCTGGTGATGCCCGTCGCATTCGGTACCGTAATCGCTGCAGCGGCAGCCGGTTCGCTCATGCTGCGCTTCAGTCCCCGTATTCTCACTGCAATCGGCATGGGGCTCAACGCGATCGGATTGATCGGTGTCGCCCTCGTCTTGTCCGACGATGGTGGAGCACTTGCGGCGACCGCGCCCTTCCTGTTCGTTCTCGGTTACGGGTCAGGGCTGTTCATGACACCGAGTACCAGCGCGCTCATGTTGACGGCGCCCCCGGACCGCCGCGGAATCGCCAACGGTCTGCGTTCGACGTTGCAGAACGTCGGCTATCTGCTCAGCACCGCACTCGCACTGGTCTTCGCCACGATCGGCCTCAGTGCTACCGCCCGCCAAGCCGCCTACGGCGGCACACTCGGTGCGCTCGGAAGTGATGAAGTGGCCCGTTTCGTCGACAACGTTCGTTCTGTGAGCCTCACACTCGCCGCGATCGCGGTCATGGGAGTCCTCGTCTGTCTGTCCTTTCCCCGCCGCAACGTCACCGCGGCGGTTCATCCACTCGAATCCGTCACCACACTCAAGGAGTCAGCTTGACCACCGCAGATCGCATCGAACAGGCCGCAGACTACGCCCGCGCAGGCTTCGGGCAGGAACTCCGGCCGGGAAACCGTCCCGCCCTCGTCCTCGTCGATCCCGCACGCGCATACATCGATCCGGAATGCCCCCTCTATGCGGGTGTGGAAGCCAATGTCGAGGCCATGAAGGTCTTGCTCGCAGCCGCGCGTGCGGCAGGAATCCCCGTGGTGGTCACGGAAGTCCGCCTACGGGCCGACGGAGCCGACGCCGGAGTCTTCTTCAAGAAGTCGGGCACACTGGTCGCGTTCTGCGAAGGAAGTCCCTACGGGGAGTTCATCGAGGGACTCGAACCCACCTGTGCCGAAATGCTGGTGACGAAGAAGTATCCCAGCGCCTTCTTCGGAACCACTCTCAACTCGCACCTGACCTCGCTCGGAGTGGACACGGTGCTCGTCGCGGGCTTGTCGACGAGCGGCTGCGTGCGGGCGACCACTCTGGATGCCATGCAACACGGTTATATTCCGATCGTGGTCGAAGAGGCTGTAGGAGACAGGGACTCGTCCATCCACAACTCGAACCTGTTCGACATGCAGCAGAAGATGGCCGAGGTGTGGCAGCTGGCGCGAGCGCAGGACTACCTGGCGGAGATCTCGACACTCCACGATGCAGATCGCGTGCGCATTTAACACGAACGATCCAAGGATGCCGCTGCGTGCAACACGCCGCGGATACATTCGAAGTCATCACCTTTCGAGTCTGTCCCGCAACGACGCGGTCGTTTCTTCTTCGGCACACTCCTCATCCCCCCCAGGAGAATCCATGCGTCATTCCCTTCCCGGTCGCGCCGCGATCGCCGCGCTCGCCTTCTCGGCCGTCTTCGGTCTCGCCGCGTGCAGCAGTGAGGGTTCGGGTGGCGGCGAGGTATCCGACGCGGATGTCGCCGCCGGAGTCGAATACGCTCGCGCACAACTCGCCCTGTACGAGGCGGATCCGGAGTTCACGCTCGAGGCCGAGCCGTTCCCGATGAAGGACATCGCCGGCAAGACGATCTTCGCGATCCCCACCAACAGCGAGAATCCGTACAACGTCGCTGTCGACGAGGAATCGAAGAAGGTCGCCGAGCGTTACGGGGCCACCTGGATCGAATACACGAACCAGGGCCAGCCCGCCCAGTGGGCCACCGGCGTCGAACAGGCCGTGAACCAGAAGGTCGACCTCATCATCCTGTCGCAGGGTGTCGACGCCTCCCTCATCAAGCCGGCGCTCGAAAAGGCCGACGCTGCCGGAATTCCCGTCCTGCTCACGCACACGATTCTGCGTGGCGAAGCGGTAGCCGCGGATCTCGAGGGACTGATCGACGCCACGACCGACGCTCCACTCGCCGAAGCCAACCGGCTCACCGTCGACTGGATGATCGACCGCACCGAAGGGGAGGGCAATGCGCTGATCATCACCTCCAACGAGGTTCCTCCGGCAAAGGCCGAGGTGGCAGCGATGGAGGACGAGATCGCGCAGTACTGCCCGAAATGCACGTACAAGATCGTCAACGTCCCGGTCACGGAGTGGGCCACCAAGATCCAGTCCGAGGTGCAGTCCGCGCTCTCCGCCGACCCGACCGTCAATTTCATCCTGCCCATCTACGACTCGATGTCGCTCTACGCCCAGTCGGGCGTCAAGGCCGCGGGCAAGACGGGGCAGGTCGAGATCTCCTCGGTCAACGGCACACCCGCCGTCCTCAAGATCCAGCAGGACGACGGCATCGTCACGATGAACGTCGGTGAGTCCATCCCGTGGCTCGCATGGGCGACGATGGACCAGGCCGGGCGACTCCTGCTCGGCTACGACCCCGTCCCGAACGGGGCGCAGGAGACCCCGCTCAAGCTCATCACCGCTGAGAACATCGACGAAACCGGAACCCCGCCGCAGCCGGACAAGGGCTACGGCACGGCCTACGTCACCGGCTACGAAGCACTGTGGGGTCCCAGTGAACAGTCCTGATCCCATCGTCAACATCGTCGGTCTCTCCAAGACCTTCGGTGAGCACACGGTACTGAAGCAGGTAGGCCTGACGATCCACGCCGGCAAGGTGCACGGACTGCTGGGGGAGAACGGCTCCGGCAAGTCCACGCTCATCAAGGTCCTCGCAGGCTTCCACGCACCGGATCCCGGCGCCGCCTTGCAGATCCGCGGGAGGGACGTGCCCCTGCCCGTCCCGGCGGGCGGATTCCGCGACCTCGGCATCAGCTTCGTCCACCAGGATCTCGCGCTCGTGCCGGATCTGTCGGTGGTCGAGAACCTCCGCGTCGGACCGGTCGTGGCCGGGTCGAAGCCGTGGATCTCGTGGCGGCGTGAGAAGCGCACTGCGCGTGCATTGTTCGAACGATTCGGCCTCCACCTCGACCCCGAGGCTCCGGTGTCGAGTCTCGACGAGACCGAACGTGCCCTCCTCGCGATCCTGCGGGCGACCGAGGAACTGGGGGAGCGCCGTACCCTGCTCGTGCTCGACGAGCCCACGGTCTTCCTACCGCGCGAGGGCACCGACCTGCTGTTCGCGGTCGTCCGCGAGATCGTCGCCGACGAGAAGGCCGCCGTCCTGTTCGTCTCCCACGACCTCGACGAAGTGCTCGACCACACCGATCGTGTCACCGTGCTGCGCGACGGGGTGTCGCAGGGAACGCGCCGCACCCGCGACCTGACGGCGACCTCGCTCATCGACCTCATCGTCGGGCGCAGTCTCGACTCCGCCGACCCGCGCGTCGCCGGGCCCGCCCGCGACTTCGAGGAGGCACCGGTCCTTGCCCGGGTCGAGGACCTCGAGACCGCCACCGTCGACGGCGTCGGGTTCGATGTGCGGCCCGGCGAGGTCGTCGGACTCACCGGCATCGCCGGCTCGGGCTACGACGACGTGCTGCCTGCCCTGTACGGGGCCCGGCAGGCCCGCGGGGGACGGTTGACCGTCGGCGGGGACAGCGTGCCCCTGCCCACGATGACGCCGATCGATGCTCTTGCCCGCAAGGTCGTCTACGTTCCACCGGACCGCAAGGTCGAGGGCAGCGCCCCCGAACTGACCGTCGCCGAGAACGTCACCCTCCCGCTGCTGGGCACGGGGTTCGTGAAGCCGCGGGCGTTGACGGACATCGCGACCGCGCTCGCAGAGCACTGCGACGTCCGTCCGCGCGACCCGCAGGCCGTCTACGGGTCGCTGTCCGGCGGCAACCAGCAGAAGGCTCTGCTCGGCAAGTGGCTCCAGACCGACCCGGTGCTGGTGCTCCTCGCCGAACCCACCCAGGGTGTGGACATCGGTGCCCGCGCCCGCATCTTCGAGATGCTGCGGGAGACCGCTCGCAGGGGCGCGGGCATCGTCGTCGCCAGCTCGGACTACGAGCAGTTGTCGGTCCTGTGCGATCGCGTCCTCGTCTTCTCCCGCGGGCATGTTGTCGCCGAACTCACCGGCGACAACCTGTCCAAGCACCACATCTCGGACAGTGTCCTCGGTCTGACCCGACAGGAAGTGAGCGCCTGATGTCCGTCACCATCGACAAATCCACCCCCACTCGAGCCGCCGAAGCGGAGCCGGATTCGTCTCGGTCGCGTTCCTTCGGCCCGATGTTCGAAAAGTACGCCCTGGTGCTGGCGCTCGTGGCGGTGGTCGTCTTCTTCAGCATCCTGCGCCCGGAGATATATCCGACGGCGAACAACCTGCAGAACATCCTCGGTTCGCAGGCAGTGCTGCTCATCCTGGCGCTCGGATTGATCGTGCCCCTCACCGCCGGTGAATTCGACCTGTCTGCGGTGTCGACCATGTCGCTGTCGGCCATGACCATCGCCGTGCTCAACGTGCAGCACGGCTGGTCGCTGCTGTCCGCCATCGCCGTCGCCGTCCTCGCGTGCCTCGTCGTCGGCCTGATCAACGCACTGCTGGTCGTGCGACTGCAGATCGACTCGTTCATCGCGACCCTCGGTAGCGGCACCGTCGTGCTCGGTGTGGTGCAGTGGATCTCCGGCTCGACCTCGGTCACCGGCGTCGAGTCCGCGCTCGTCGACGCCACCATCGGCACCCGCATCTTCGGGGTGTCGCTGCAGTTCTACTACGCCCTCGCCCTGGTGCTGATCATGGCGGTGGTCTTCCAGTACACGCCGATCGGACGACGCCTGCTCTTCGTCGGTCGCGGTGCCCAGGTCGCCCGGCTCAGCGGTCTGCACGTCGACCGCATCCGCGGCGGTGCGCTCGTCACCTCCGCGTTGGTTGCAGCTCTGGCCGGCATCGTCTACGCCGGCATGCTCGGTGGTGCCGACCCGTCCTCGGGCCAGTCGTTCATGCTGCCTGCCTTCGCGGCCGCCTTCCTCGGTGCCACCGCGATCGTCCCCGGCCGCTTCAACGCCTTCGGCACGCTGGTCGCGGTGTACTTCCTCGTCGCCGGGGTCGTCGGCCTGCAGATGCTCGGCGTCGCCAGCTTCGTCCAGCAGCTGTTCTACGGCGGCGCGCTGGTGGTCGCGGTCGCGTTGTCGGGTGCCGTTCGCCGCCGCACGACGTCGCGCGGAACACGCTGACACGGTGGAGGCGGAAAGCCTCGCCAGAAAAGGAGATCCACATGAAGGTCACTGTCGTTTCCGGTAACCCGAAGCCCGGCTCCCGCACCCTCGACGCCGCCACGCTGCTGGCGGCCGAACTCGCCGGCCACGCCCCCGACGAGGTCGTCGATGTCGTCACCCTCGGTCCCGGCCTGCTCGGTTGGGGAGACACTGCGGTGAAGGAGGCAGTCGAGACCGTCGCATCGTCCGACCTCGTGGTCTTCGCCAGCCCGACCTTCAAGGCGACCTACACCGGCATCCTGAAGCTGTTCCTCGACCAGTTCGCCACCGGTGACGGTCTGCGCGACGTCACGGCGGTGCCGCTCATGCTCGGCGCCGGACCGGCCCACGCCATGGCGCCCGACCTGCTGCTCAAGCCCGTGCTCGTCGAACTCGGCGCCACCTGCCCCGCTGCGGGGCTGTACCTGATGGATTCCACCTACACCACCGACACCCGGATCGCCGAGTACGCCGAGCGCTGGGCGCCGGTGCTGCGATCCACCGTCCGGACGGAGGCATGATGACCACCCTCGCCCTCGACGGCGCGACCCTGCGCCGCGCGTTCGCCCACGTCCCCTCGGGTGTCGTCGCGATCTGCGCCGATACCGGTAGCGAGCGGATCGGCATGGCCGCAAGTACTTTCGTTCCCGTCTCGCTGGACCCGCCGCTCGTGGCGTTCTGTGTGCAGAACAGCTCGACCACCTGGCCGAAGCTCGAAGCGCAAGAGCGCTTGGGTATCAGCGTCCTGTCGTCCGAGCACGACATCGCGGCGCGGGTGCTCGCGGCGAAGAACGGCGATCGTTTCGCGGGCATCGAGACCGAGACCCGGGAGGGCGGAGCGTTGTTCGTCAACGGCTGCGGTGTGCGGATGAACGTGTCGATCGAACAGCAGGTGCCCGCCGGCGACCACGCGATCGTCGTTCTGCGTGTGCACGAACTGTTCTGCGATGAATCCGATCACGCGACGGAACCGATCGTCTTCCACCGCAGTGCGTTCCGGCGGCTGGTGGCATCGTGAGTCGCATCGAGGCGGCGCTCGACGCGCTGCGGGCGGGTAAGCCGGTTCTCGTCTCGGACTCCGCCGACCGGGAGAACGAGGGTGACGTCATCCTCTCCGCGCAGCACGCGACCCCGGAATGGGTCGCGTGGACCGTCCGGCACACCTCGGGTCTGCTGTGTGCCCCGATGACCGGTGCCCGCGCCGACGCCCTGGACCTGCCGGCGATGGTGGCCGACAACCAGGATCCGAAGCAGACGGCCTACACCGTCACGGTCGACGCCGCGCGGGGCGTCACCACCGGCATCAGCGCCGCCGATCGTGCGACGACCCTGCGTGTGCTTGCCGATCCGACGGCCACCTCGCGCGATCTGATCCGTCCCGGTCACATCCTGCCGTTGCGGGCGCGTCCGGGTGGGGTGCTCGAGCGTCCCGGTCACACCGAGGCCGCCGTCGACCTGTGTGCACTCGCGGGTCTGCCGCAGGTCGGTGTGATCGCCGAGCTCGTCTCCGACGACGGATCGATGATGCGCATGCCGGAGATCGAAGAGTTGGGCGCCCGTCACGACCTGCCCGTACTCACGATCGAGGAGTTGATCCGCTACCGCGCGGCGCATCCGTTTCCGTCACCGGTGGTGCCGTCGGGACGGGTCGTGAGGGCCGACGAGGCATCCATGCCGACCCGCTTCGGAACCTTCCGTGCCGTCGGCTATCTCGACCGCCACTCCGGTGCCGATCACATGGCGCTGATCGCCGGGCATCCGGGTGACGCACCGCTGGTACGGGTGCATTCGGAGTGTCTGACGGGGGAGTCGTTCGCGTCGGAGCGCTGCGAGTGCGGTCCCCAGCTCGACGCCGCGCTGGAACGGATCGCGCAGGAAGGCGGCGTCCTCGTCTACTTGCGCGGCCACGAGGGCCGGGGGATCGGCCTGCTCAAGAAGCTCGCGGCCTACCGACTGCAGGACGGTGGCTTCGACACGGTCGCGGCCAACCTCGAACTCGACGAACCGGCCGACGGACGCGAGTACGGCGGTGCCGCGGCGATACTCCACGATCTCGGCATCCGTGCGGTGCGGCTGCTCACCAACAATCCCGCCAAGATCTCGGGGCTCGAGGCCAACGGAATCGCCGTCGCGGCCCGGGAGCCGCTGCACGTCGGCGTCGTACCGGCGAACGTGCGCTATCTCGAGACGAAGCGGCGGAGGATGGGACACATGCTGCCGGTCGCGAAGAGCTGACCGTTCCGACGACCTGCGCACATCCCCTGTGATCACCGGACGGTGAGACTCCGGGCGCTCTACGGTTGTCGGCATGGGTACACCGGGCACTGCGCACTGGGTCCTCCACGTCGACCTCGATCAGTTCATCGCCGCGGTCGAAGTGCTGCGCAACCCCGAGTTGGCCGGGAGACCGGTGGTGGTCGGTGGCCGGGGTGATCCCACCGAACGCGGCGTCGTCTCCACCGCGTCGTACGAGGCCCGGGCACACGGAGTGGGGTCGGGAATGCCGCTGCGGGTCGCGGCACGCAAGATCCCCGACGCGATCTTCCTGCCCGTCGACGCCGACACCTACAACGAGGTGTCGCAGGTCGTGATGGACACGCTGCGCGGACTCGGGGCGGTCGTCGACGTGCTGGGCTGGGACGAGGCGTTCCTGGGTGTGGAGACCGGCGATCCGGAAGCGTTCGCCCGGAGGGCCCAGTTCGCGGTGCTCGAGACGACCGGTCTGCACTGCTCCGTCGGGATCGGCGACAACATCCTCCGCGCGAAGATCGCGACGAGCTTCGGGAAGCCCGCAGGCATGTTCCGGCTGACCCGGGACAACTGGTTCGAGGTGATGGGGGATCGATCACCGGACTCCCTGTGGGGGATCGGTTCCCGCACGGCGAAGAAACTCGACGCGATCGGTATCCGCACTGTTCGTGATCTCGCCCGGGCCCCGGTCGACGAGATGGCGAGCCGGTTCGGCCCGAAGACAGGTCCGTGGCTCGTCGGGCTCGGCGCCGGCGCCGCCACCACGGAGGTCTCGGCCGAGCCGTGGGTGGCCCGCTCACGCAGCCGCGAGACGACCTTCCAGCACAACGTCGGGGACTGGACGGAGATCGCCGATTGCGTGCGCCGTCTCGCGGCTCGAGCCGTCGACGACGTGCGAGGGGAGGGACGAGCCGGGGTGCGGGTCGGACTGAAGATCCGCTACGCGCCGTTCGTCACCCACACCGCGAGTGTCGCCCTTGCGGCACCGAGCACGGACGTCGGCGTCGTCACCGACACCGCCGTCGGACTGCTCGACCGGTTCGACCACGATCGCGAGGTCCGGCTCGTGGGAGTACGGGTGGAGATGACGCCCCCGGCGGATCGGCAACGGCCGCACTGACGACTGGCACACTGGGACCGGTGCACTCGGTGACCAGGCGACGCGGACCACTTCGACCACCCGAAGCTGCTGCGGCGGCGGTGTTCGGGACGTTGACCGCAGTGCTGTCGGTGGTGGCCGGACTGATCCCCGTCGGTGTCGCCCAGGTTCTCGTGGCGTTGCCCGTCGCCTTCCTCGCCGCCACCGGTCGACTCCGTGCGATCGTCGCCGCGACGGTCGCCGCCGGTGTGGTGGCGCTGGTGGCCGGGGGGCCGTTCGCGGTCGGGGCGGTCGTCGTTCTCTCCGGTGTCGGCACTCTCGTGGGTTTCGCACATCGCCGGTGGGGCCGGGCCGCCGTGTTCGCGGTGACCGCAGGAGCCGTCCCCGCGGGTCTGCTGCTCGGGGCGATCGCCGACGGCATGCTGCTGTTGTTCGACCGGACCCGGATCCTGCTGCTGGAGGCACTCGAATCGTCGATGCGCGGCACACTCCGCGCCTTCGAAGCCGCCGGGGCGGGCGAACAGTTCGTCGACACCTGGGAACGGACCCTCGAGATCATGGTGCGGCTGTGGTGGGTGTGGATCGGCGGTGCCGTCTTCGTCGCCACCGTGGGCACCGCACTGCTGTGTTTCGGCATCTTCAGTGTGGTGGAGAGGCGCAGTACCTGGGCGACGCGCTCGGTCGACTGGCCCGAGCAGGACCCCTCCGCCGAGCCGGCTCCGCTGCCCGTCGCCTTGCGTCTCGCCGGTTACCGCTATCCGGGAGCCGACCGCGACGCCCTGTCCGACATCGACCTCACGATCGAACCGGGGGAGTTCGTCGCGATCGTCGGTGGCAACGGCTCGGGGAAGTCGACGCTCGTGCGGATGCTCGCAGGTCTCGAGCCGACCGTCGGCCTCGTCGACCGGCCCGGGCCCGTCGGGCTCGGACGTCCCGGCGGGACGGTGATGGTGTTCCAGCATCCCGAGAGTCAGGTGCTCGGCCGCACGGTCGCCGAGGATCTCCGATGGGGAGCCGGCGACGTGGACGTCGAGGCGATGCTCGCCCGCGTCGGTCTCACCGGAACGGCGGACCGGGCGACGGAGGAGCTGTCCGGCGGACAGTTGCAGCGACTGGCGCTGGCCGGCGCGCTGGCCAGGCGACCGGCACTGCTCATCGCCGACGAGATCACCGCGATGGTCGATACGGACAGTCGCACGGAGCTGATCCGCTTGCTCGTGAGCGTGGCCCGGGAAGGCACCGCGGTCGTGCTCGTCACCCACCTCGACGACGAAGCCCGCGCCGCCGACCGCATCGTGCACCTCGCCGACGGGCGGATCGTCCCGCACGTCGCGTCCCCACCCCTGCCGGTGCCGGTCACGGCGACCGCCCCAGCCTTCCCGCAGCCGGTCCTCGAAGTGCGCGGGGTCACCCATGTCTACGCCGCCGGCACGCCGTGGGCGCACACGGCGCTGCGCGACGTCTCCCTGACGGTCTGCCGAGGAGAGGGGGTGCTGGTGGTGGGGGAGAACGGTTCGGGCAAGTCGACCCTCGCGTGGATCATGGCCGGTCTGACCCGGCCCACCTACGGAACGGCCGTCCTGCACGACACGCCCACCGCCGACCTGCACGGTGAGGTCGCGATGGTCTTCCAGCAGGCCCGGTTGCAATTGCAGCGGCCCACCGTCGCGCAGGAGATCTCCGAGGTGGCGGGACTGCCGCACACCGATCGCGGGTACGTCGCCGCCGTCCTGCACCGCGTGGGCCTGCGTCCCGAGCTGATCGACCGGCCCGTCGACCGTCTCAGCGGAGGGGAGATGCGGCGCGTGGCGATCGCCGCGCAGCTCGCCCGCACCCCCCGGGTCCTGGTGCTCGACGAACCGTTGGCCGGTCTGGACCTGAGCGGACGACGCGAGATCGTGTCGATTCTGGCTCACCTGCGCGCGGTCGAACACGTCACCGTCGTCGTCATCTCGCACGACCTGCACGGAATGGAAGAAGTGTGTTCACGCACCGTGGTGCTCGAGGACGGACGCATCGTGGAGCAGACCGGAGCGGTGATCGCATGACTCGCACACGGAGCCGGCAGAGGCGTCCGCTCGTCCTTCTGCGGCCGGTGCCCCGGGAGACACCGCTGCATCGCGTCTGGGCGGGCACCAAGGTGCTGTCGGCCGCCGCGTTGTCGGTGGCGGTGAGCTTCGCTCCGAGCTGGACGGGGCTCGGCATCCTGCTCGCCGTGCTGGGCGTGGGGGTGCTGGTCGCGCGTATTCCTCGCGGTGCGCTGCCGACCGTTCCGTGGTGGGTGTTCGCGGTCCTGGCCGTCGGCCTGGTGCTCAACGCCGCCGGCGGGGGGTGGGCGGCCTATGTGCGCTCGATTCTGCTCGGGGTCGGACTGCTGTTCGTCGCCTCGCTCGTCGGATGGACGACGCGGCTGTCCGATCTCGTCGATGCGCTGCCGGTGCTGTTCGCGCCGCTGCGGTTGCTGCGCCTGCCGGTCGACGAATGGGTGACGGTGTGTGCCCTGGGACTACGGATGCTGCCGACCGTTCGTGCGGAGATGCGCGTGCTGTTCGCCGCACGCAAGGTGCGGGGCCGGCCCGGCATCCGTAATCCTGCGGGCTGGTGGCAGGAGGTCGTCGACGCCGTCGGCGCGGTCGCCTCGGTGTCGATGCGGCAGATCCGCGACCTCGGCGATGCGTTGTCGGTGCGAGGACAACGACCGGCCGTACGACCTCGGGTACGACTGCGCCTGGGCGATCTCGTGACCGTGCTGGTCGTGGTGGGGGCGTGCGCCGCGATGATCGTGTGGGGCTGACCTCTCAGCTGCCGTCCTTCACCCGCCTGCGCGAACGGATGCGGCGCACCAGCCCGTACGCGATCACCCCGACGACACCGGCGATCACCACGTACTGCATGACCTCGGCATACGGTTCGACAGCACTCCAGTTCTCGCCGAGCTGGTAGCCGGCCAACACGAAGATCGAATTCCAGATGAGACTGCCGGCGGTGGTGAATGCGAGGAACTGCCAGATCGGCATCCGTGTGACGCCCGCCGGAACCGAGATGAGACTGCGGAAGAGTGGCACCATCCGACCGAAGAAGACGGCTTTGCGGCCGTGTCGCTGGAACCACTCGGTCGACCGTTCGAGGTCCTCGATGTCGACGAGCGGCAACTTCTTCACCACAGTGCGGATGCGGTCCTCACCCACCCAGCGTCCGATCGCGTACAGACCGAGCGCGCCGAGAACCGAGCCGAGGGTCGTCCAGAACAGTGCTCCGAACAGCGTGAAACTGCCCAGACTCGCAGCGAACCCGGCGAGCGGCAGAATGACCTCGCTCGGGAGCGGAGGAAAGAAGTTCTCGAGCGCGATGGCGATGCCGGCACCGACACCGCCGAGTCGATCCATGAGATCGAGCGCCCATGCTGCGAGACCGTCGGTGGGAACTGATGGAGAATCCGCAACACTCATCCACCAGACAGTACCGACGCCCGGTGAAGGCTTCCGCTCGTACGGATCGGAACGGTTCCGCTCCGAATGCGGGACGAGAAGGATGACGGAGGTTCTCCACCCCCGACGCGGGAAGGCACCGCGCCGGGGCGATCACGGAGCGAGAGCCTTGTCACAATGTGGAGGTGATCACAGTCGGCGTGCGGCGGCTCGCACGCTGCGCCGCGCGTTCTCCGGGGAACTGGTCGCTCCCACCCCGGGGCCCGACCTGTATCTTCACGATCGACGTCCACAATCTGAAGTGAGGCCCGATGACCACTCTCGACGGACCGTCCCTGCGGCAGGCCTTCGCGCACGTCCCCTCGGGTGTCGTCGCGATCTGTGCGGAGGTGGACGGGGAGCGGATCGGCATGGCGGCGAGCACTTTCGTGCCGGTGTCGCTCGACCCGCCGCTCGTCGCGTTCTGCGTGCAGAACACGTCGGCCACCTGGCCGCGTCTGGCGTCGCTCCCGCATCTCGGTATCAGCGTGCTGAGCGAAGAGCACGACGGCGCCGCGCGGGTCCTCGCCGCGAAGAACGGCGACCGCTTCGCCGGTATCGACATCGAGAGCCGCGAGGGCGGCGCTCTGTTCGTCTCGGGGACGAGCGTGCGCATGGATGTGACCGTCGAGCAGGAGGTTCCGGCGGGCGATCACGCGATCGTGGTGCTGCGGATCAACGAACTGCTCACGACCGCCGACGTGGAGCCGATCGTGTTCCACCGCAGCTCGTTTCGCCGCCTGCTCGTGTCCTGAACCACGGGCATCCTAGGGCGGCTGCGACCCGACGGATTCTCGGGGCAACCGGCCGGTGCCGAACAGGGCCGCTATCGCGAGCAGGGCGGTCACGGCGAAGGCGACGCGCAGCGCGTCGAGCCGGGCGTCGGCGTTGACCGCGACGAGAGCATCGGCCGTCGCCGGGTCGACACCGGCGCTGTCGAGCCCGTCCTGCAATTGGGTCGTGGACAGGAAGGGCACACCTGTGGCCATCTCGGTGGTCGCCTGCTCTCGTACCGAGGGCGGGATCGCGGGATTGTTCTCGATCCCGGCGACGACGGACGAGGTGAGGGTGGCGATCAGGATCGATCCGATCAGCGCGGTGCCCAGCGAGGCGCCGAGATTGGTCGCGGTGTTCTGCAGGCCGCCGACCTCCGCACTCTCGGAATCGGGCACCGACGAGACCGTGACCGCTCCGAGTTGCGACGCGAGTGCTCCCAACCCGAAGCCCATGAACAACATGGGTACGGCCACCACCGCCGCGTCGGCGCCCGGATCCATCCCGGCGACGAGGATCAGGATCCCCACGATCATCGAGCCCAGTCCTGTCCGCACCACACGTCGAGGATCGGCGTGGGGCCGCACCTTCGGAATCGACGTCGCGGCCAGCACGAGGGCGATCGACAGCGGGAGGAGACGCACACCGGTCTCGACGGCGGTGAGTTCGAGCACCACCGACAGGAAGAGCGGGACGGAGAAGAACACCCCGGCCTGGACCGCGAACTGGGCGAAGAACATCGTCAGACCACCGACGAGTTGCCGGTTGGCGAACAGTTCCGGATCGACCAGCGGGTCGCGTCCTCTGCCGATGAGAGCGTTCTGCCATCGCATGAACGCATAGAGCACCAGCGAGCCCGCGACGATGAGCCAGATGACCGGGGACAGGCCCAGTACGGCGGGCCCTCCGGGTTCGGCTCGCACCCAGCCCCACTCGCTCGAGCGCAGGACGCCGTACACGACGGAACCCAGACCGAGAACGGACAGTGCCGATCCCACGAGGTCGAGGTGGACCCGCTGTGGCGGGACGTCCTCGATGCGGCGCAACACGAGCAGGATCGCCACCACGAGGACGACCTCGCCGAAAAAGACGTAGCGCCAGGAGGCGAACGTCGTGACGGCTCCGCCCAGCAGTGGCCCCACGGCGACAGCCGAGGCGCCGGCCGCCGCGACCAGCCCGTAGGCCGCGGCCCGCCGTTCGGGAGCGAAGTTCGCCGCGACGAGGGAGACGATCGCCGGCATGATCAGGGCCGCACCGACGCCTTCGAGTAGCGACCAGCCCACCAGCAGGACCGTGAGGTTCGGGGCCAGTCCGGTGGTGAACGAGCCGATCCCGTAGATCACCAGTCCGATTCCGAATGCGCGCCGCCGTCCGAGGAGCGTCCCGACCTTCCCGCCTGTGATCATCAACGACGCCATCACCAGGGTGTAGAGAGTGATCGCCGTTTGGATGCCGGTGATCGTGGTGTCGACGTCCTGTGCGACCGTCGCCATCGATACGTTCATCACGGAACTGTCGAGCGTCATGAGGAACTGACCCGACGCCAGCACGCCGAGGACCAGTGCCGAACCGGATCGGACCTCGGGCTGTGGTGCCACGGCCCCGCCCTTCGCGCTCAGGCCGGGCACGGCCGGGAGAGGCCGCTGCCGTCGACGATGCGTGCCGAACTCTTCCACGACGCCGGACTACCGGTGACCGATCTCCCGAGGGGGATCGACCCGGTGCAGTGAGTCGTCCAACCGCACATCACCACATTGGACCACATGCGTCCGTCCGATCTCCCGGATTCCCGGGCAGTCCGATCGCAGCCTCCGGAAAGGACGGCCCGAGGCTTGCTTCACGGCCGGGGTCAGCGCGCCGAACCGTAGAAGCGTGAGACACGCACGCGGAGGAGCAATCTGCGATCGGCGACCATCGCGGCGCGGAACTCGTCCCAATCCGGGTGCTCGCCCTGCACGGCGCGGTAGAGCTCGACGAGCTGCTCGACGGTGTGGTCGTGTGGATCGACGGCGACCGGCGACAGCTCGGCGTCACCTTCCGCGACGGCATAGGACCACTTGTCGCCGGACTCGACGAACAGGCTCACACGCGGGTCGCGGCGCATGTTCCGTGTCTTCGCCCGGTCGTCGGTGACGGAGACGGAGAACGTACGGGTGCCGGGCTCGTACCGGTAGGTGATGTTCGACAGTTGTGGTCGCCCGTCGCGTTTGAGCGTCACTAGCGTCGCCACACCGGTGGGCGGGAACAGTGCTTCGAGTGGGGTCTCCTCGGCCGGCATGGTGCTCAGATTACGGCCGGCGATGCAGAATCGGAGCGAGTATCGAGCCGAGGACGAAGGACAGTGAATGCTGGACTATGCGCGTTACTGCGGAGAGATCACCGAGCAGACGGAACTGCTCGTCGCATCTCTGGCGGGGCAGGACATGGGCACACCGGTGCCGTCGTGCCCCGGATGGAACATCGGTGGACTGGCCCGGCACGTCGGCTACGGGCACCGATGGGCGACCGAGGCGGTGCGCGGACTCGGCGCGATGCCCCGCACCGACCGGGCGATGCGGGAGTTGTCGGCGTACGTCGACGAGAAGCCGGAGGAGCTGGTCCCCTGGCTGCGGGAGGGTGCGCGCGAACTCGACACCGCGCTTCGTGAGGTCGGTCCGAACATGAGGGTGTGGACCCCGATCCCCGGAGGGAAGAAGACACCGGAATTCTTCGCTCGGCGATTCACTCACGAGACCGTCGTGCATCGCGCCGACGCCGCGCTCGCGCTGGGCACGCCGTTCGAGGTCGCGCACGACCTCGCGGTGGACGGCGTGGACGAGTGGTTCGAACTGGCAACGGTCACGTGGCCGAGACGTGACGAGGACCGGCATCGTGCACTGCACGGACCGGATCGGACACTGCACTTCCACGCGACGGACACGTCCGCCGAGTGGGTCGTGGACCTGACCGGAGACGAGTTCGTGTGGCGACATGCGCACGAGAAGAGCGCCGTCGCGGTACGAGGTCCGCTGACCGAACTGCTACTGGTGCTCTACCGGCGGCGCGCGGTGGACACCGCCGATGTGGACGTCTTCGGCGACACCGAATTCCTGGCGTCGTGGCTCGACGCCAGTGCATTCGGCTAGCCCCCACAGCGACGTATCCGAGCTGCCGCACCACGCGGCCGAACCGGCCGGCTGCGCCGCATCGTCGAGGCGCGGCCGGCCGGAGGTGTCAGAACGACAGGTGCGACGCCGAGTACGCGTGGCGGATCGCGTCGAGCGCGCTCGTGCAGGGGATGTCCGCTTCGCGCAGGGAGTGGATCACCTCGGCGGCCGCCCCGGTCTGCTCGAATGCGCTGCCGGCTGCGACGGCCCAGGCGACTTCACCGGGCTCGAAAGTGCGGGTCGGTTTCCATCCTCGCTGAGGTGCGAGTTCGCGCAGTGTGCTCCAATGCGCGACTTCGTCCGCGTCCGGACGTCCGATGAACAGTAGACGGTCGTGTCCCACGATGAACCCCTTTGTCCTTCGTCGTGCTTCGCCAGGTAGGTCGCCCTCCCTGTGTGATTCGTTACATTTACCTGATCACGAAGCCTTGTGGGGTGACGACGTTCCACTACGTGATACACGCGTCCCGATCCGTTGTACTCGCACGGCGGACGGGCTTCACCGGGCCCCGTAGCGCTCTGCGAACGCGCCGGGAGTCATCCCGACGACCTTCGCGAAGTCACGCACGAAATGTGGCTGGTCGGCATAACCGAGGACGGCGGCAACCTCCGACAACGACCCGGGGCGGTCGCGCAGTCGCCCGGCCGCCTCCTGCAGTCGCCGCCGCTGGATGAGCCACTTCGGGGTCAATCCGATCCGCCGCTGCACCAACCGCTGCAGGGCGCGCTCGGTGAGGCCGAATTCGGCACGGACCTGCTCGACGCGCAGCACATCGGAATTCTCCTCGACGAAGGCGACCACACGGTTGACGAGCCGGCCCTCCTCGTCGACCGGCAGACGCGCGCGCAGGACGTCGTCGAAGGCGTCTGCCGCCGCACGGTGCGAAGACGGTGAGCCGGGATCCGGTCTCATCGCCGCGCGGACGCGTGTGATCAGACGCGCACCGGCCGAGCCCAGGACGTCGGTGAGGTCGACGGCGCGGTCGGTGAATGCTGCGAGTGAGGTGCCGGCGAACAGCGCACCCGCCGCGGGGGTGAGCATGCAGCCGACCGCCCATCCCTCACCGGTGAGGGTGACCGTGGACAGTCCGTGCTCGACACCGTAGAAGCGGGCGTAGTCGTGCGCGACCACCAGTTGGCACACCGGATATCGCAGTACGTGCTGGGGTGCCTCCCGGCCGGGCGGGACCGACCAGACCGGAATCCAGTAGCGCTGCATCAGGTCGGTCAGGTCCGCAGCGGCGGGGTAGCGGTGGATCCGGTGCGAGGTGTCGTGCGGATCCTTCAGATGGGCTTTCGCGATGGGGTCGTGAGCGTCGTCGGGTTTCATCAATACCTCACCGTCGGTGCTCGTTAGCGTCCCCGTCATGAATACAACAGCGATACGACACGCGGAGGCCGACCGGCCTCTCACCGAAGTGATCTCGTCTCTGCGCGACACGGAGTGGGACCGGCCGTCACCATGCGAGGGGTGGACGGCCCGCGACGTGCTGGCACACGTCATCGACACCCAGCGGGAGTTCTTCGCCGGTCGCGGTCTCGACATGGGTGACCGGCCCGCTCTCGACCGGCCCGCCGAGGCGTGGTCGGCACACACCACGCGCGTCGCGGGGATTCTCGCCGACGACGCACTCGTGTCCACCTCCTACGACGGCTACTTCGGGCCGACGACGGTGGGCACGACCTTCGAGCAGTTCTACCTGTGGGACATGCTCGTGCACCGTTGGGACATCGCGCGCAGCGCCGGGATCGACGCGGACTTCTCGGATGCCGAACTCGACCGGATGGAGGCCGGCGCCGACAGCTTCGGTGACAGTCTCTACATGGACGGAGTCTGTGCGCCGGGGGTTGCCGTGCCCGAGGGTGCGGACCGATCCGGCCGTCTGCTCGCCAGACTGGGACGCAGCACCACCTCGTCCGTCTAGAGGGCCGCTATCGTCGGTCGCATGAGCGAACCGATCCGCGTCGCGGATTTCGTGAGCGAGGCGGTTGCGGCGCACCGGCCGGTGGTGGCACTCGAATCGACGATCTTCACGCACGGTCTCACCCGTCCGCGCAACATCGACGTCGCACTCGACGTCGAGCAGCGCCTGCGCGACTCCGGGGTGGTGCCCGCGACCATCGGCGTCATCGACGGGGTCCCGACCGTCGGCCTGTCCGAACAGCAGATCCGCATGCTCGGGGCCGAGGACTTCCCGGTGGTCAAGCTCGGCATCCGCGACCTGCCGGTCGCCGCGGCGAAGGGCGTGCACGGCGGGACGACGGTCTCGGCGACGGCACTGCTCGCGTATCGCGCCGGCATCTCCGTCTTCGCCACCGGCGGTCTCGGCGGAGTACACCGCGGAGCCACGTCGACCTTCGACGAGAGCGCCGATCTCGTTGCGCTGGCGTCGCTTCCGATCGTCGTGGTGAGCGGCGGTGTCAAGTCCATCCTCGACGTCCCGGCGACTCTCGAACGGCTCGAGACACTCGGGGTGATCGTGGTCGGTTACCGGACCACGCGATTCCCGGGTTTCTACGTCCGGGACAGCGGGTGCGTGGTCGACGATGTCGACTCGGCGGGGCAGGCGGCGGCGGTGGCACGGGCCCGCGACGGTCTCGGCCTGCGGTCGGCGGTGCTCGTCGCGAATCCGGTGGCGGCCGAGGACCAGATCGACCCGGAACTGCACGACCGGGTGCTCGCCGAGGCCGAAGACGCGGCGGCCGGAGCGGGGATGCGCGGCAAGGCCCTCACCCCTTTCCTCCTCGAGCACATGCACCGCGCGACGGAAGGTCGCACGCTCGACACGAATGTCGCGGTGTACCGGGGAAATGTGACGGTCGCGGCCGAGATCGCGCACGCGCTGGTGGTCCGGCAGCGGTGATCCGGCCGTTATTGCAGGAGGAATGCGGCGGTGGACGAGGGGAGGGGAGCGGCGCGGCGGCGGTAGATCTCCGCGGGCCGGCCCGTGCCTTCCCGTCGTAGCTCACCGGTGGGTTCGAGACCGTGCAGCAGGTGGCGGCGGAAGGTGTCCTTCGGGTAGCTCCGGTCGTAGATCACCTCGTAGAGGGTCCGCAGGTCGAGCACCGTGAAGCTCTCACCGGCGAACCCGCCGGGATCGACCTCGGCGGCACAGCGGCGACGCAGGTCGTCGACGGCGAACCGGACGATGTCCGCGTGGTCGAAGGCGAGATCGGCGGTCTCGGTGACGGGCACGAGCTGCGCGTCGGCAGGTATGTCGGCCGCGGGGACGGCCGCGCTGTGGGCCATCGACAGCACCCACCCGCGGTCGTCGCGCTCGGGATCGTCGAGCATCGCGAGCTGGTGGAACACCACATCGGTCAACCCTGCCTTGTCGCGCAGCGCGCGGGTCGCGGCGTCGGCGAGTCGCTCTCCGGGGTGCAGGAAGGTGCCCGGCAGTGCGTAACTGCCGTCGGGACGTTCGACGACCAGAACTTTCAGGACCTCGTCGACGGTGAGGACCGCGACGTCCACGGCGACCGAAGGCCGCGGGTAGTCGGTGAGCGATTTTCCTGTCGAGTCGGTGGGTGTGCCCATGGTGGACATTCAATCATTGATGCGCTAATTTTAGCGCAACATTGATCGAATAAGGATGGGGTATGAGGCTCACCGCAGTACAGAACGACAGGGCCGCCGGCGTCCTGCTCGCTACCGCAGCCGGCGACGCGCTCGGGGCCGGATACGAATTCACCTATCCGGCAGCAGATGCGAAGATCGACATGATCGGCGGTGGTCTCGGTCCGTTCGCTCCCGGCGAGTGGACCGACGACACGTCCATGGCCCTGGCCATCGCCGAGATCTCCGCGACCGGCGCGGACATCGGGCGAGGCGCCGGCCTCGACGCGGTCGCGGCGCAGTTCCGCCACTGGTACGGCACCGACCCGAAGGACATCGGCAACCAGACGAGAGCCGTCCTCCGCGCGGCAGGAACCACCGCAACCGCGATGCAGGCGCGTGCCCGCAGCCTTCCGGGCCGCACAGGCGGTAACGGTTCGCTCATGCGCACCGCCCCCGTCGGCCTGGCGTATCTCGAAGACGCCGAGCGGTGTCTCGCCGCGGCCCACGAGATCAGCACCCTCACACACGCCGACGAGCAGGCCTCCGAGGCGTGCCGGGTGTGGTCGTTCGCCGTTCGGCACGCCGTCCTGCACGGAACCTTCGACGGGGTGCGTGTGTCCCTGCGGCACCTGTCGCCACCTGCTGCGCAGCGGTGGGCGGCCCTGCTCGACGAGGCCGAGACCGCGACGAATGCGCGTGTGTTCGACAAGAACGGCTGGGTGGTCCACGCCCTGCAGGCGGCCTGGTGGGCGATCACGCACGCGCGTGCCGACGGGCCCGGGCACCTGCAGGAAGCGCTCGAACTCGCCGTGCGGGCCGGCAACGACACCGACACCGTCGCCGCGATCGCGGGCGGACTGCTGGGGGCGCGCTGGGGCGCGTCCGCGGTGCCGGCGCGGTGGCGTCGCATGCTGCACGGCTGGCCGGGATACCGCTCCCGCGATCTCGTCCGGCTCGGACTGCACACCGCCTGGGGTGGGAGCGACGACGACCGGGGCTGGCCCACAGCACCGGAGGTGGACTATTCCCGCTACCGCACCGATCGGCGCGCGACCCACCCGCACGACGAGGGCGTGGTTCTCGGCGGCGCCGAGCTGCTCCGCGCTCCGGGTTTCGACGCCGTGGTGAGTCTGTGCCGGGTCGGACCGGCCCCGCATGCGGCCGAGCACGTCGAATTCTGGATGGTCGACGCCGACCACAGCCGGAACCAGCACCTGGTGTTCACGATCGACGACGCGGCCCGCACCGTCCGGGCGCTGCGCGGCGAGGGGAAGACCGTGGCGGTGCACTGCGTGGAAGGCGTGAGCCGTACCCCGTCCGTCGCGGCCCGGTACTCGATGCTGCTCGGCCGCGACCCGGGCGACGTGTTGCGCGTGATGCCCTGGGCCGAGCCTCGGCCCGCGCTGTGGTGGGCGGCCACCGAAGGCCGGCCGGCCGCCTGCACCTGACACGCCACGACACTCTCCGGATGCGTCCACCGGCAAGCGCGATGGGGTAGACACGAGCCGTCGACCGGATATTCGAGAAGGGACCGGACGTGGCTGCATCCATCGCACTTCCACGCATCATGCGCATCGGCGGGGGCGCCGTCGACGAGATCGGTGAGGTGGTCGCCGGTCTCGGACTCGCACGGCCCCTCGTGGTGACCGACCGGTTCCTCGTCGGGACCGGGGCAGTGGAGCGGATGGTTGCGCAGCTCGGCGCTGCCGGACTCGAACCCGCGGTCTTCGCCGACACCGTTCCCGATCCCACCACGGCATCGCTCGAGGCCGGGATCGCGGCCGTCGCCGAGCACGACGCCGACTGCGTGATCGGCTTCGGCGGGGGAAGTCCGATGGACACGGCGAAGGCACTGGGCCTGCTCGCCCTCCAGGGCGGGCACATGCGCGACTACAAGGCGCCGCGCGACAACACCGGCCCGGCATTACCGGTGATCGCCGTACCCACCACGGCAGGAAGCGGTTCGGAAGCAACACAGTTCACGGTCATCAGTGACAGCGACACCGACGAGAAGATGCTGTGCCCGGGTCTCGCCTTCCTGCCGATCGCGGCGATCGTGGACTACCGGCTCACCGTGACGATGCCGCCGCGGCTGACCGCGGACACCGGGGTCGATGCGCTCACCCACGCCGTCGAGGCCTACGTCAGCAGGAAAGCGAACCCGTTCTCCGACAGCCTCGCGCTCGTCGCGATCGGCACGATCGGGCGGGTACTCCGCCGCGTCTATGCCGACGGGCAGGACCTCGAGGCACGCGAACAGATGATGCTCGCGGCCACGCAGGCCGGCATCGCGTTCTCCAATTCCAGCGTCGCGCTCGTACACGGCATGAGCAGGCCGATCGGAGCGCACTTCCACGTCGCGCACGGATTGTCGAACGCGATGCTGTTCCCGGCGGTCACCGAATTCTCGGTGAGAGCCGCCGAATCTCGCTATGCGGACTGTTCCCGTGCCCTCGGCGCGGCCACCGCGGAGGCCTCCGACGCGACGGCTGCCGCCGATCTGGTCACCGCGCTGACCGAATTGTGCAGGGATGTCGAGGTGCCGACACCGAAGTCGTACGGCATCGACAGGCGGGTATGGGACGAGCGAATCGCCGTCATGGCGGAGCAGGCCCTCGCGTCGGGATCTCCGAACAACAACCCGAGGGTGCCCACCGCCGACGAGATCCGCGAACTCTACGGCCGGATCTACGGCTGACGGCCACTCATTCCGGGGCCTGATCGTCGGGCTCGACCTTCTCGGTTCTCACCCGGTCGGAAATGCTGCCGGGGGCACCCTCCTGCTCGCGCTCGTTCTCGACCTTCTGTTCGAGCTTGTCGACGAGGTTCTTGATCTTCTGACCTGTGAGGTCGTCGTTGTCCTCGGGGCGACCGGAGCCGCGCTTGGGAGCGTTGTCCATTCGACATCCGTCCTTCGTTCGTAGGTGCAGGTGAGCGTTACCCGGGCTCCGGAGCGGTCAAACGGCGACCGGGCCACCCCGCAGGCCGTCCCGCGGCCCCGACGTTTCCGCTCGCCTCGAGCATCACCCTGTACGGGGAGGGCGATCCGCGCGATCATCGAGGCGGCGTGTCCGACGACGAAGGGGACGAGGGTGACCGTCACCGATGATTTCCTCCGCAACAACGAGGCGTACGCGGCCGGTTTCTCCGGTCCGCTGCCGTTGCCCCCGAGCAAGCACATCGCGATCGTGGCCTGCATGGATGCCCGCCTCGACGTGTACCGGGCGCTCGGAATCGAGGAGGGCCAGGCGCACGTGATCCGCAATGCGGGCGGCGCCGTGACCGACGATGTGATCCGCTCGCTGACGATCAGCCAGCGGCTGCTCGGCACCACCGAGATCGTGCTGATCCACCACACCGACTGCGGGATGCTCACGTTCACCGACGACGAATTCACCCGTGCGGTCGAGGAGGACACCGGTATCCGTCCGCCGTGGGCACCGGACTCCTTCCGTGACCCCGCTGCGGACGTACGCCAGTCGCTACGACGCGTCGAGGCCAGTCCGTTCGTCACCGCGACCACCTCGCTGCGGGGGTTCGTCTTCGACGTGGCCACCGGCAGGCTCGAGGAAGTCGAGCGGGACACCTGAGGTTCGCTCAGTTCGTCCCGGTAGCTCGGAGCGGAAGTGCGGTCTCCTCGAGGCCGGGTGCACCGCCGCGCCTTCGGAACCACTCGGTTCCGAAGGCGGCCTGCAGTTGTTCTCCGGGCATGGCCAGCATCGGACCGAAATCACCGATCTGCGACTCGTAGCCGATCATCGCCGCGCGCTTGGCGCCCAGCGCCGCCGAGACATCCACTGCGGTGGTCAGTTCCGACTCCGGCAGCCCGAAGGTCTCGAGGTCCGGCGGACGCACGTCCGGGGCCTCCGGCAGCGCCGCGAACAACCGGACGAGGTGGTCCCGGTTCGGGGAGGCCTCGTAGACGGCGTCGTGCCCGGTCGCTCGTTCGGCGTGCACCCCGACCCGGTGGACCTGGATGTGGTCGGGATGGCCGTAACCACCGTGCGCGTCGTAGATCGTGATCACGTCGGCGCGCTCCTGCTCGATCACGGCGGCCAGTCGCGCACCCGCCTCGGCCTGGTCGGCGTTCGCGAACGCCGCCGGATCGTGGTTGCCGGAGGTGCCGGCCATGCCCGAATCGCCGTAGCCGAGGGTGACCACCCTCGAAGCACCCAGCACCCCCGCGGAATGCTCGAGTTCCTTCCGTCGTCGCGCGGCGAGGGATTCACCGGGGGCGAGCAACCCGTCCGGGCATTCACCGCGGGCACCGTCGGTGGCGACGACGAGCACGACACGGTGCCCTGCATCGGCTGCCCGGCGCATCACGCCGCCGGTGAGGAAGACCTCGTCGTCGGGATGCGCGTGGAAGCACAGGAGAACGCTCATGCCTGCATGCTGACACAGGAACTAGTTCGTCTCCGCGTAGCGGGCGGCGAGAGCCTCGGGCATGGGCTCGTGCCGGAGATAGCCGCGGGCGAACTCGGCGGTGCCCTGCGTGATAGACCGCAACTCCACCGGATACCGCCCGAGTTCGAGTTCGGGGACTTCCGCTCGCAACAGCGCGATTCCCGGCTCCGGCGATTCGGTGCCGAGTACCCTGCCGCGTCTCGCGGACAGATCGCCCAGAACCGCGCCGAGGAACTCCTCGGGCACGATCACCCGCACGGCCGCGACGGGTTCGAGGACGCGCACGGTGCTGTGTGCGGCGGCATCCCGCAGGGCGAGCCCGGCCGCGGCCTGGAAGGCGGCATCGGAGGAATCCACCGAGTGGGCCTTCCCGTCGACCAGTGTGACCTGCACGTCGACGAGCGGATATCCCGTCTTCACGCCCTTCCCGGCCTGGGCGTGGACGCCCTTCTCGACCGACGGGATGAACTGACGCGGCACCGCACCGCCGACGACCTTCTCGGTGAAGACGACACCACTGCCCACCGGAAGCGGTTCGACCTCGACGTCCACGACGGCGTACTGTCCGTGTCCGCCCGACTGTTTGACGAGCCGGCCGTGCCCCTTCGCCGGGGCGGCGAAGGTCTCGCGCAGCGGCACGCGGTGTTCGACGGGATCGACCTGCACTCCGTGCCGTGTACGCAATCGTTCGAGGACCAGTTCGGCGTGCGCCTCGCCGGTGCACCACAGCACGAGCTGGTGCGTGTCGGGATTCTGCTCGACGCGCAGCGCCGGATCCTCCGCTTCCAGCCGGGACAGGGCCTGCGACAGCTTGTCGTCGTCGGTGCGTGTATGCCCTTCGATCGCAACGGGAAGCAGCGGTGCCGGGGTCGGCCATGCATCGAGGGAGACCGGATGGTCCGGGTCGTGCAGCACGTCGCCGGGCTGAGCGGTGGCCAGCTTCCCGACCGACACGAGGTCTCCCGCGACAGCTTCTCCCACAGGCCGTTGTTGCTTGCCGAACGGGCTGGTCAAGGCGGGGATGCGTTCACGGCTGTCGCGGTCGCCGCCGGTCAGCGCGACGACCGTGTCGGGGCGGAGGGTGCCCGAGTACATCCGCACCAGGCTGATCCGGCCGACATAGGAGTCGCCGGCGACGCGCACGACCTGCCCCGCGAGCGGCCCCTCCGGGTCGCACGGCGGTGCCCCGCGCAGACGGTGCGTCGGCGCCGGAAAACCGGTGGTGATCAGCTCGAGCAGTTCGACGGCGCCGATGCCGGTCTCGTCCGCGGGTACGGCCGGGTGCAGGGTGCACGCGAGGATCTCCCGGGTGAGTCCTTCCTCCAGGGATTCGGGGTCGAGTTGCTCGCCCGCGACGAACCGTTCCATGAGCGTGTCGTCCTGACCCGAGATCGCTTCGACGAGGCTCTCCCGTGCCTGTGCCGACACCGGGGACGGTCCCGGCTCGCCGTAGTGGCGACCGGTGAGCAGGCCCATCGAACCGACGGGACGGTCGCCGTCGTAGACGGGATAGAACAGGGCCCGCAGCGTGTCGGGGCCGAGACCGAAGGCGTCGTGGCATTCGGTGAGCATCTCGTCGTAACTGCGCCGTGCGATGTCGAGCTTGTTCACCACGATCGCCCGGGGGATGTTCTCCTCGTCGCACTCACGCCACAGCGCGCGCGTCGCCGCGGTGATGGGGTCGGTGGCGGAGACGACGAAGACCGCGGCGTCGGCGGCGTGGAGTCCGGCGCGGACCTCCGCGTCGAAATCGGGATGCCCGGGGGTGTCGACGATATTGATCTTCACGCCCTTCCATTCGACGGGCACCACGGCGAGCTGTACCGAACGGTGATGGCTCTGTTCGATCTCCTCGTAGTCGGACACCGTCGTACCGTCGGCGACCCTGCCTGCCCGGCCCACCGCGCCGGCGGCGACCGCCAGGGACTCGGCCAGGGTGGTCTTGCCGGCACCGCCGGAGCCCACGAGTGCGACGTTGCGGATCCGGTCGGGACTGTCTGCGGTGGGTGCCTGTCGGCTGCGTGCTGCGGTGCGATCGGCCATCGACCTGCTCCTCGACTGTGCCCGTCCGGGGGTACGGGGCAGGTCCACAGTCTAGTGAATGATCCGTCGGCACAGGGCGTGTTGTTCGTACACTCGTGGCATGACCGGTGACGCGGAATTCGATTCCGAAGGTGTACGCCGAGCGACACTCGCGCTCCGGACACCGGATATCGATCGATGGGCGGATCGATTCGAGTTGCTCTCCGACGTGAACCGGCTACGGCTGCTGCTGTGCCTGCATCACGCTCCGGGCATCTGCGTCACGGACCTCGCTATTGCGCTCGGTATGACCGGCACCGCCGTCTCCCACGCGCTGCGTCTGCTACGGGGCCGCGGATGGGTGACGGCGGAACGGGAAGGCCGCATGGTGCGTTACCGGCTGGCCGACGCGACCGTGCACGAACTCCTGCATTCCATCGGCGCGACACACGAACACGCAGGCCACTCTCATTCGCAGGTGAAGTCGCCGGACTGAAACCGAACCGGCGACACGACCCTCACCGGGGTGTCGTGGACGCCGGGGTGAAGCCCCACGGCAATTCGAGTCGGTGCCGGGCGAGCAACTCGGAGTCCGCCAGGATCGTGGAGATCGGACCGTCCGCGACCACCCGGCCCTCGTCGAGGATCACCGCCCGGGAACACAACTGGGCGGCGTACGGCAGGTCGTGGGTCACCACCAGCATCGTGGCGGTGAGCCGCAACAGCACCTCCGCGAGTTCCCGTCGCGAGACGGGGTCGAGGTCGTTGGACGGTTCGTCGAGGACGAGTACACCGGGAAGACACGACAGGGCCGTGGCCAGAGCCACGCGTCGGCGTTGTCCGGCCGACAGGTGCATGGTCGTGCGGTCGGCGTGTTCGGTCATCGCCACGGCGTCGAGCGCGGAACGCACCCGGTGGCCGAGTTCCGGTTCGGACACCCCGAAATTCGCGGGACCGAACGCGACATCCTGCGTCACGGTGGGCATGAACAGTTGGTCGTCCGGATCCTGGAAGACGAGCCCGACCCGGCTGCGGATCTCCCGCACGGTGCTCCGGTCGACGACGGTGCCGTCGATCCGCACACTGCCGGAGGTGGGGGAGAGCACCCCGTTCAGGTGCAGCATCAAGGTGGTCTTCCCGGAACCGTTCGGGCCCAGGACCGCCACGCGCTCACCGGCAGGCACGTGCAGGTCGATTCCGCGCAGCGCATGCCGGCCGTCGGGGTAGACGTACCGCACCGCGGAGAGTTCGACGCTCGCAGGACCGCTCATACCGTGCTCCACGCAGCGGCGCACACCGCGGCGGCGAGCACGGCAGGGGTCAGTCCTTGCATCCAGGCGGTCGCGCCGGCCGCAGCGCCCGTGGTGGGCACGGAGCCGGTGAACCCTCGCGAGAGCATCGCCGAGTGGACCCGTTCACCTCGTTCGTAGGCTCGGACGAACAGCACCCCCACCCCGCGCGCGGTCGCTCCGATCCTCGACAGCATCCTCGGATCGTCACCCCGTGAGCGACGCGCGACATCCATGCGTCTCGCCTCGTCGGTGAGCAGCCCCACGTAGCGGAGCATGAGCAGGACCACCGTGGTGACCAGCGACGGCACGCGCAGTCTCGTGAGGCCACCGGGAAGATCCTGTACCGGCGTGGTGGCGGCCAGCACCAGGGAGGCCAGGACGCCGAGGGTGCCCTTGACCAGGATTCCCCACGCCGCGTACAGGCCGGGAACCGACAGCGACAGTCCGAGCACCTCCACCCGCGATCCGGACTCGGCGAACGGCAGGAGCACCGCGAGCGCGACGAAGGGCACCTCGATCGACAGCCGGGGCAGGAGCCACGACAACCGGATCCGTGCGGCAGCACAGACCGCGACGACGATCGAGAAGTAGAGCGCGAATGCCCAGAGCACCTCGCGAGGGGTGGCCACCACCGCGAACGTGAAGGCGATCGCCGCCACGATCTTCACCTCGGCGGGAAGCCTGCGGGCGGGAAGCCGTGCCGGGGCCGAGACCTGCTCGAGGACCGCGCTCACGGTCCGCCCTCCTCGGGTGCCGGGTCGCGGGTCGGTGCCCGCCGGCGCCGCGCGAGCAACCGGAACATTCCGATCGCGACCGCCAGGGTCATGAGGGCGCCGACCACACCGGCGATGCCGGTCGATCCGTCACGGTCGCCGACGCTGTAGTCGGCCAGCGGGCTCGTGGCGAACGCGTGGTCCTCCGCGACGGCAGCGGGGCAGTCCCCGGCTATGACGTCCTCTCCCTCGTTCTGCACGACCTCGCATCCGCGGGTGGTCGCCGCTTCGAGTCCGTCCGGGTCCGGATCCGCGAGATAGGACATCAGGCCCGCGATCAGCAGGACCGCGATCCCCAGGACGACGAGGATTCTGGACGTTCTCATATCGTGCTCGGCTCGGTCTGCCGCAGTGGACGGAGGAGGAAGACGAGGTCGGGGCGTGCCCGGGCCACCGCCATCACCGTGGCCGCGGTGATCACGCCTTCGCCGATACCGATGAGGAGGTGGACTCCGAGCATGAACGGGGCGATGGTGCCGAGCGAGCCGGCCGTGCCGCCCAGTGCGTACTCGACGAGGAAGGCACTCGCCGCCACGACCGTCGCGCCTGCGGCCGCCACGAACGAGACGGCCCCGAGCGGAGCGAGACCCCGATAGCGCCGCAGCACGGGTCGCAGTGCCACTGCGATGCCGTAACCTGCCGCGACGCCCACGAGTGCCAGATTGGTGATGTTGGCGCCGAGCGCACTCAGGCCGCCGTCCGCGAACAGAAGTGCCTGCACGACGAGCACGACCGTCAGGCAGATCACCGCTGTCGCCGGGCCGACCAGGATGGCGGCGAGCGCTCCGCCGAGGACATGGCCGCTGACACCGGGCAGGACCGGGAAGTTGATCATCTGGAGGGCGAAGACGAACGCGGCGACGAGGCCGGCCAGGGGCGCGGTGCGATCGTCGAGTTCTCTCCGGGCGCGGGGCAGAGCCACAGCCAGTCCGGCCGCGGCGATCACGAACAGGACCACCGACGCGGGGATATCGATGAGGCCGTCACTCATGTGCATTGCCGAAACGTCCACGGGGACTACCCTTCGACGTGGAGTGCTTGTCCGGCACACTACCTGATCGTCTGAACAGTCACGCAGTATTCGGGAGGCCGGATCAGCGTGAATTCCGTTTCAAGATCATCGAATTCGGCCGCGGCGCTCGACGCGCGCGAGCGCCGGGGACGCCCGCCCCGGCGCCTCGATCAGTACACGTCGCGTACGTACCGCTTCTCGCGCTTGAGTGCGGTGACGTACTCGGCGGCCCCATCCTCGTTCAGTCCGCCGTGCTCGGCGACGATCTCGTGCAACGCGCGGTCGACGTCCTTCGCCATTCGCGAGGCGTCGCCGCAGATGTAGAAGTGGCCGCCGTCCTCGAGCCAGGCGAACAGTTCCGCGCCGTTCTCCTTCATCCGGGTCTGGACGTAGATCTTCTCCGACTGGTCGCGGGAGAACGCCAGGTCGAGACGGGTGAGCACACCCGAGTCGACGAACTCGGCCAGTTCGTTCTCGTAGATGAAGTCGCAACTGCGCTTCTGGTCGCCGAAGAACAGCCAGTTCCTGCCCGTCGCCCCGCGGGCGCTGCGTTCCTGCAGGAACCCCCGGAACGGCGCGATGCCCGTGCCGGGGCCCACCATGATCATCGGTGCGGTGTCGTCGGCGGGGACGCGGAAGGCCTTGTTCTTCGACACGAAGATCCCGACCGTGCTCTCGCCCACGCGATCGGCGAGGAAGGTCGAGCACACACCTCGCCGCTCGCGACCGTCGGTGCCGTAGCGCACCGCCGCGACCGTCAGGTGCACGGAACCCTCGCACGCCTTCGGGCTCGACGAGATCGAGTAGGCGCGGTGCTGGAGCGGACGCAGCAGCGCGAGGAACTGCTCGGCCGACAGTTCGGGTGCGGGATCGAGCAGCAGCACATCGAGAATGTCGCGGCCCCACAACCATTCGTCGAGCGCGGCCTTGTCTCCGTGTCGCAGCACGTAGGTGAGTTCCTCGTTGCCCGTGTGCTTCTCGATCTCCTCGAGCAGGTCGACGGACGGCGCGGTGATCTCGTAGTTGTAGGTGAGCAGGTGCCCGAGGGTCTCGTCGTGCCCCTCGGGTACCACCGCGCCGTCGAGACCCAGCCGGGTGAGGATCGCCTCGACGAGTTCGGAGTCGTTGACGGGCACGACGTTCAGTGCATCACCGGCCTCGTATTCGAGACCGGAATCCGCCAGCGCGAATTCGTAGTGGCGGATCTCCTTGGCCGAATGCTCGCCGGACAGCAGGACGTTCGATGTCAGGGTCGCGGGGTAGGGATTCTTGCGGGTCCACTGCGACTTCGCCCGGGCCGGTGCCGCCGGTGCGGGCGGGGCGGGAGTGCCGTCGCCCACGATCCCCTCGACCGCGGCGACGAGCGGCAGCGTTTCGGCGATCCACGCCGCGGCGAGCTCCTCGAACTCGACATCGCAGTCCACCCGCGGCACGATGCGCTGCGCACCGAGCTGCTCGAGGCGCATGTCGATGAGCTTGCCGGCTTGGCAGAAACCGTCGTAGCCGGTGTCGCCGAGGGCGAGCACCGCGAAGTGCATGCTCTCGAGGCGCGGGGCGCCCTCGGCCGACAGGGCTTCCCAGAACAACTCGGCGTTGTCGGGCATCTCGCCCTCGCCGTAGGTGGACGTGACGATCAGGACCTGACCCAGGCCGGCGAACCGGTCGAGGTCCATGTCGTCGAGGGCGCACACGACCGGTGCGAAACCCTGGGCGCGGGCCGCGGCGGCAGCATCCTCGGCCACGGCTTCGGCATTGCCGGTCTGCGAGCCGTACAGCACGTGCAGAGCGGGTGCCGAACCGGTGGTCCCGGCATCGTCGGCGGGACCACCGGAGAACAGGCGGGTCTGCATCCCGGCGACGAAGCCGGAGAGCCACGACCGCTGATCCGCGGTGAACGGAGCATCGAGGGGAATGAACGGGCTGGTGGTGGTCACGCGGAGGCTCCCATCGTGGACGCGAGAACGCTCGGCACGGCGTTGCGCGCGAACAGTTCTTCGTAACCGGGCAGGCGACCTGCGGCGTCGAGATTCTTGCGGCTCTGCAAGAGGATCCAGCCGTAGGTACCGGGCGCATCGACCGAGCGGACGTTGCGCAGGGCCAGGGCCTGTTTGTAGTCGTTCAGGCGCTTGTCGGCGACCAGCGCCGCGAGCTGCTCGTCGGTGTGATCGGCGATCGCGGCGAGGGCGTACCGCTCGAGTTTGGCGACGAGGAAGAAGTCCTCGGTGAGCAGCAGGTTGCGGGCAGCCTTCTGCACCGCGGGATCGGAGACGTCGGTGGCCCCGGGGACCTTCTGCAGCGCCATCTCCTGCGCAGCGGCGAGCACCGTGTAGTTGTTGAGCAGCGCGTACATCGCCTCGGTGTCGGCGCCACCGGGGGTCACCCCACCTGCGACGGGCGCACCGGAGCGGTAGCTCTCCTTGAACTTGCGCACCTGATGGCCGACGAGCGCGGAGGCCACCTCGGAGGCGAGGTCCTTGCGGGAGGCCGCGGCGAGGATCTCGTCGGCGTCCTGGTACTGCAGCAGCGCACGCGGCATGCCGTACGCGAAGTGATGCTGCTCGACCTGCCAGTTGTCCAGCAGGAACCGGGCTTTCGCCGAACCGGTCGCCTCGACGTGCAGGTGCAGCAACCGCAACACCGCGGCGTTGTGGATCGCGGCCTGCGGATCGTCGCCGGTGATCGAGCCGAGCACGATCGAGTCGGCGCTGGCCTTACGGGGGAGCAGACCCTCGGGGTCGTACTGGTAGACGAATCCACCCGACATGCCGTTGCCGAAGCCCTTGCCGAACTCGCCGATGTTGAGCACCGCACCGTTGGTCATGTACTCGCAGGCGAACTCGCCGACACCCTCGACGACCGCCATGGCACCGGAATTGCGCACCGCGAACCGGTCGCCGGCCTCGCCCTCGACGAACAGACGTCCACCGGTCGCACCGAAGAGCGCGAAGTTGCCGATGAGGACGTTGCCACCCCTGCGGTCGCTTCCGCCGCCGGGCGAACGCAGCACGATCTGCCCGCCGCACTGGCCCTTGCCGACGCCGTCGTTGGCGGTACCGGTGTGCTCGATGTGCATGCCGTCGTTGCAGAACGCCCCGAAGGACAGGCCGGCCGAGCCGGAGGTGGTGATCGTGACGGTGCCGTCGCGCAGCCAGCGGCGTCCCCGCTCGTCGGTGAGCGCGGAGGGCAGCTCACCGAGCTGTTCGTGGTTGAGCATGCGTTCGATGTCGATCGCGAGCTGCGCGCCGACACTCTTGTCGTTGTTCGTCAGGCGCACACCGTTCCCGAGCGAGACGGTGAGTTCCCGCGCGTCGACCAGGGCCTCGCGGAGCCGGAGCACCCACTCGTCGTCGCGTGAGTAGTCCTTCTCCATGTAGACGGGGTTGTCGATGTGCACCTCGGGCAGCACCGCGAGCATCGCGCGCAGGTCCAGCCGTCCGACGCTCGACGGATGGTCGAGCAGGTGCAGCAGGTCGGCGCGACCGCGCGCATCGCGCAGCGACCGCAGACCGAGGCGGGCGAGCAGCTCACGAGTTTCGTGCGCGATGTTGAGGAGATATTGCGCCATCGCCCGAGGATCACCGTCGAACACTTCGGGATTCGTGGTCAGGCCGGCGGGGCACTTGACGTTGCAGTTCTTGGCCATGACACAACCGAGCATCATCAGCGCGGTGGTGCCGAACTCGAAGCTGTCGGCGCCGAGCAGCGCGGAGACGATGACGTCCGAGGCCGTCTGGTGTGCGCCCGAACAGCGCAACACGACCTTCTCACGCAGCCCGTTGGCCGTCAGGGCCTGGTGGACCTCGGCCACGCCGATCTCGGCGGAGCGGCCCGCGTACTTGAGCGAGGTCACCGAGGCTGCGCCCGTGCCGCCGGTGTTGCCGGCGACGTTGATGACATCGGCACCCGCTTTTGCGACACCCACCGCGATCGTGCCGATGCCCTCGGACGAGACGAGCTTGACGATCACCCGCACCCGCGCCGCCTTGGCGTCGTGGATGAGCTGGGCGAGGTCCTCGATCGAATAGGTGTCGTGGTGGGGCGGCGGCGAGACCAGTTCGACGCCGGGGGTCGCACCGCGCGCGGCGGCGATCTCCACGGTGACCTTCTTGGCGGGCAGCTGACCGCCCTCGCCGGGCTTGGCGCCCTGCGCGATCTTGATCTCGATCTCCTCGAGCATCGGATCGGCGAGGTAACCCGCCCACACACCGAAGCGGCCCGAGGCGAACTGCTTGATGCGCGACCCGCGGATCGTGCCGTAGCGGGAGATGTGCTCTCCGCCCTCGCCGCAGTTCGACATGCCGCCGACCATGTTCGTGCCGTGGGCGACCGCCTCGTGCGCATTGGAGTTGAGCGCACCGTGGCTCATCGCACCGGACGCCAGCGCCGGGGTGATCTCGTGGGCCGGCTGCACCTGGTCGAGGCGCACGCTCAGCGGAGCCTGCCGGACCTGCTGGAGATACTGCGCGGCGTGACCGATCGCGTGCACGGTCAGGGTGTCGCCGTAGCAGCGGTAGGAGACCACCGCGTCGCCGAAACGCGCGACGAGCGACGCCGCGAGCGCGTCGGGCCGACGGTGATCGTCCGCGAGCGGACCGGTCAGCCGCAGGACGAACTCGCTCTCACCGACCCGCGCGGCGGAGACCCCTCGCACGAGCATCGAGTTGTTGCCGAACCGCGCGAAGCGACCCATCTCCTTGGTGAAGTCCTCTGCGGTGACGGCGTAGGTGACATCGGCGGGCAACGCCAGCACGTCACGCAGAGCGGCAGGGCGCTGCGCACGCTCGTCGGCGATGGTGCGGGCGAAGGCTCGGTAGCCCGGCGTGATCTCGAAGGAGTCGATCTCCCCGGGTGTGAGCGCGCGGAATCCGCCGTAGCGGTAGGCCGCGTCGTCGAGGCCGTGTGCGTCGGACAGCCGGTGCAGCGGCAGCAGGCGCAGGGCATCGGTCAGATCGGGCTCGGCCTCCCGCCCGGCCGGCAGCGTGACGGGCTCTTCGGTCATGTCGACGAAGCCGCGCACCGCGGTCGTGCCGAACGAGTGCCCGGCACCCTCGGCACGCTCCTTGAACAGGCCGAGCAGCGGGACGTCCTTCTCCGTCTCGACGGTCAGGGCGCGACGGTGCCAGTCGGCGACGGCCTGCGCGACCGTCTCGAAACCGACACCACCGACCGGCGACTTCACGTTGGGGAACCAGCGTGCGAGTACCTCGTCGCTCGTGTCGAGATAGCTCGGCTCGAAGAACTCACCGCCGATGTAGGACTCGACGGTGCACAGGCCGACGCGCCCCATCGTCTTCATGAGCGACTTCTCGGCCGCCTTGCGGAACTTCAGGAATGCGGTGTCGGCGTCGTCACCGAACTTCTCCTCGGCGCGCATCTGCACCGTGAGCGGATACACCGCGGCAGCACCGAAACCGAGGGTCGCGGCGATGTGGTGCGACGAGAACAGCTGTCCGGATTCGACGATGACGGACACGCGCAGGCGCAGTCCCTCGTCGATCAGCCGCTGATTGACCGCGGCGACGGTGAGCACCATCGGCAACCCGGCACGGTCGGTGGACACGTGCCGGTCGGTGAGCACGGCGATGCCCCCCGGCTCGCGGGCGAAACCGGCGATGCTCTCGGCCACGCCGTCGATCGCGGCTGCGAGTGCGGCCGCGTTGGCCTTCGGATCGTCGAAGACGGGGGAGTACAGCATCTCGAAGCGGCGAACCGGTGTGTCGGCCTGCTCGCGGATACGCAGCATGTCGAGATGCGTGAGGATCGGTGTGGGTACCACGATCTGGGTCGCCGAGGAGGTGGGAGCTCCGCTGCCGGGGCGTGCGCCGAGTGCGACGCGCAAGGTCATGCCGTCGGCCTCGCGGATCGAATCCAGCGACGGGTTGGTGACCTGAGCGAAACGCTGCGAGAAGTACTTGGCCACACCGCCTTCCTGATCCGACAGGGCGTTGATGGCATTGCCGTAGCCCATCGCGGAGATGCGCTCCTGGCCGGAGGCGAGCATCGGATCGAGCATGAACCGGAAGGACTCCTGGTTGATGCTGTAGGACACGTAGCGCTGGTAGCGCCCGAGATCTCCGTTGTAGCGCAGCGGGGATCCGGCCTGTTCGGCGGGAACCTCGGGCAGCGCATCGAGATCGCGACGGGCCTCGTCGACGAGCGATGCGTAATCGCGCTGGGCAGCAAGGAGTTCCAGCGCCTCGTCGGTCCGGTAGGAGCGTCGCGTGCGGTGATCGAAGTACAGCATGCCGCCGGCCTCGATGCGCCCGCGGCGTAACACTGTCTCGGGGGCGAAGTCGAACTGGCCGGCCTCGGAGGTGACGGCGAGATACTCCTCGGTCTCCACGGTGCGCAACGGACGCAGGCCGAGGCGGTCGAGGCGGGCGCCGACGACGGTGCCGTTGCCGAAGATCAGGGCCGCGGGGCCGTCGTTCTTCTCCTCGTACAGCGAGAAGAACTCGAGCATGGCGCGGACCTGCGGCGACAGTTCGGTGTCGTTCTCCCAGGCCGGCGGCATCATCTGCACGACGGCGGTGACCAGGTCGAGGTCGTTGTGGGCGATGCGCGCGGCGAGGGTCTGGTCGAATCGGCAGCTGTCGGACTGTCCCGGCGGGCGGATGATGTCGCGGCCCATCGCCCGGGCGAGAGCGCCTTCGAACAACCGGTTCTTGCGATCGGTGTTGAGCTCACCGTTGTGCGCCATGAGGCGGAACGGCTGGGCCATCGTCGGGTGTGGGTCGGTGTTCGTCGAGAAGCGGGTGTGGAAGAACAGCGTATGCACCGCGTGCCGAGGATCGGTGAGGTCGCGGAAATAAGGGATGACCTCGTGAGAGTTCAAGCGGTTCTTGAGAACCTGAGTGCGTGCGCTGAGGGAGAGGGGGTAGAGCCCTCCGAGAGCGGGTTCGGTGTAGGCGCGGGCCTCGACCTCGAGGAGCACCTCGTGCAGGAGGCGGTCGAATTCGTCGACGGACTCGCACGAGTCCGGCCGCGTGAAGATCCACTGCCGGATCGGCAGCTGGTATTTCAGTGCGGCGGAACGCAACACGCTGTCGTCGACGGGCACATCGCGCACCGCGAGCACGGTGACGCCGGCCCGTCGAAGTGCCGACGAGACGAGTTCCCCGGCCTCGGCGTGTGCCGCGGGCTCGTCGGGGAGGAAGAAGTTGCCGACACCGAAGGTCCCTGCCTGCAAGGTCGTTCCGGTGATCTCCGAGAAGAAGGCGACGGACAGATCCACGTTGATGCCGGCTCCGTCGCCGACGCCCTCGGCGGACATGCCGCCACGGTGCGGCACGACGCACAGTGCTTCGTGGCCGCGGGTGAGCACGTCGTGGGTCTGCACCCCGTCCTTGCGGGTGATGAAACCGACACCACAACTGCTCTTGTCCAGCGTGATGTCGTACAGGCCGGTGTCACTGGCGTGCGTCACGGACGTCCTCCTCGGGCATCGAAGTCGGCGTCGGCCGGCAGTGACGATGCGAAGGGGGAACGCGTGGGAAAGCGCAGCTCCTGTGGGCGCATAGACGTGTGCCGGAGACGGTGGTGATGAATGCAGACGTCTTTGTCCGAATGCGCCGTGCGTTGCGACGGTGGAGCGCGCGAGCAGCAAGGGCAAGTGTAGCGCACGTGTTAACTCCGGTGACGGCGGTGTGGATCACAGCTCACCGGGAGTCGACGCGTCATCGAGGTGTGGTCTTCGTTACTCTCGCGCGCAAGGGTGTTCTACGAGCAGGGAGACCGAGATGACGGACATTCTCGACCGCGCGAAGATCTACATCGACGGGCAATGGGTCGATTCCGACGGCACCGGCCGGATCGAGGTCGTGAACCCGGCGACCGAGGAGGTCATCGCCGTGGTGGCCGAAGGGGTCGCCTCCGATGTCGACCGCGCGGTCGCCGCGGCGAAGACCGCCTTTCCCGCCTGGTCCGCGCTCAGCGGTGCCGCGCGCGCCGCCTACCTCGAAAAGGTCTCGGCCCTCGCGAACGAGCGGGCCGACGAACTCACGGCGGTCGTCTCGCAGGACATGGGGATGCCCGCGCACTTCGCACGCGTCATCCAGATCGGGATGCCGTTGAAGAACATCGCGGCCTACGCGTCGCTGGCCGGCACGTACGACTTCGACGGCCAGGAGATCGGCAACGCCCTGGTCGTCCGCGAGCCGATCGGGGTCGTGGGGGCGATCACTCCCTGGAACTACCCGCTGCACCAGGTGGTGCTGAAGGTGTTCGCCGCCCTCGCGGCGGGGTGCACCGTGGTGCTCAAGCCCACCGAAGTCGCGCCGCTGGTGACCTACGCGCTCATCGACATCGTGGACGAGGCCGGGCTGCCGCCGGGCGTGCTCAACGTCGTCAGCGGTTACGGACCCGTCGTGGGCGAGGCCGTCGCGGCCCACCCGGATGTCGACATGGTCTCGTTCACCGGATCCACGCGCGCCGGCAAGCGGGTCGCGGTGGTCGCCGCGGAGACCGTGAAGAAGGTCGCGCTCGAACTCGGCGGCAAGTCGGCCAACATCATTCTCGACGACGCGGATCTCGCGGCCGCGGTGACCGAGGGCGTCGGCAAGTGCTTCCTCAATTCCGGTCAGACGTGCACCGCGCTGACGCGCATGCTGGTCCCGGCCGAGCGTCTGCCGGAGGCCGCTGCCATCGCCGAGCAGGTCGCGCAGGCGTACACGGTCGGTCTGCCGAACGATCCGTCGTCGAAGCTCGGTCCTCTGGTCAGCGGCGCGCAGCAGGGCCGGGTGAAGTCGTACATCGACAAGGGAGTGGAGGAAGGCGCCGAACTCGTGCTCGACGGCCGCCGCACCGGGTTCGAGAAGGGCTACTTCGTCGGCCCCACGGTCTTCACGAACGTCACCCCGGAGATGACGATCGCGCGTGAGGAGATCTTCGGGCCGGTGCTGTCGATCATGGGCTACCAGGACGAGGACGACGCCGTGCGCATCGCCAACGACAGTGACTACGGCCTGTCCGGTGGCGTATGGTCGGCCGACCCCGCGCGCGCCGAGGCCGTGGCCCGACGCATGCGTACCGGCCAGGTCTACATCAACGGCGGAGCCTTCAACACCGACGCGCCCTTCGGTGGGTACAAGCAGTCGGGTATCGGTCGCGAAGCAGGTGTATTCGGCCTCGAAGAGTTCCTCGAGATCAAGTCCGTCCTGCGCTGAGGCGGGACGTTTCGTCCCGGTGCCGACAGACGACGACGGCCCCCGCACGTGTGCGGGGGCCGTCGGTGGCTGTATCAGGCCTGGCGGGTACGTCCGAGCCGCAGCAGGGTCATCGCGAGACTGCTGCCGTCGCTGCCCAGTTCGTCGAACCGTCCGAGTACGGCCATCTCTTCGGCCTGCGCCTCGCGGCTCGCGTCCGTGCCCTTCGCCGTGGCTCCGATACGCCGAACCAGCTCCGAACGCTTCTTGATCACTTCGAGCAGCTGGGCGTCGAGTTCCTTGACCTTCTCGTACAGCTGTTCGAGTTCTGCCTCGGCCGCCGAAGCTTCGCCGACGGACGCGATGCCGGGCGAATCAAGCTGGACAGTCATGCAGACTCCTCCGGTCTCGTCTGAATCGTCACAGATTGTGTCGCGTTCCGAACTGTAGGTGTTACCGACACGTAGGGAAATATTCTCATCGACCGCCCGCATGCTCGTCCTACCCCTTCGAAAACGGCCGTGACCTGGAATAACGTCTATTTGATCGATGCGTATGGTAATGGTCACAGCGCTCTGTGCCAACTCGCGGTGCCGCTGCCTGCGCCTGCTGCGGGCTCCGCACCGGACGGGCCGCTCGAGGTAGCGTTCCGGCCGACCGGCACGCCCGGGAGCGTCGGGGCTCCCCGGCACACCGGGAGGGGAGACCGATGCGACGAACTGTTGTCCCGTGGGGCAGGCGCGACACCGAGGACGCGACGCCCGGCGCGGACCGGCCGAACCGCACATGGAATGTCCAGGTGTGTGCGGCGGCCGGTACAGCTGTGACCGTGGGGGTGTTCGCTGCCGCGCAGGGGTCGGGCGTGTGGCGCAGCGATTCCACGGGTGAGGACCGATTCTTCTCGATCCTGGCAGTGCTGATGCTGTTCACGGCCGCCTTCGGGGCGGCCTATTGGTGGCCCGGAAGACGTAGGACCCGGGTGAGATACGTCGAACGGGCCGGCGGCGGCGTCACCGAGATCGGGGGACGAGGCCTCGTCTTCGGACTGCTGGTGACGATGATGGCGTGCGGAACGTTCCTGTCGCTCGGCGCCGCCGTGGAGATCCTGCTCGGGAACTCGGGAGTCCCTGCCGTGGCGGTGGGTCTGGCGCTGGTCGCCGGTGGATGCCTGGCCTTCCTGGTGGAGGTGGCACTGGGGCGCATCCGCGCAGGTTCGCTGATTCTCGGACCCGACGGAATCAGATTGCGGAGCTGGTTCGTCGAGTCGTATCTGCCGTGGATCTCGGTGCGCGGGGTGCGAGCGGTCGACCGCGGATTTCCCGAGATCTGGATCGAAGGTGACGAGTCCGCTGCGTGGGCGCGGCGACGCACGACCCGCCTGTTCCGCTTCGAGGGCCTGCCGCCGACGCCTCGAATCGAGGTGGACTCCAGGAAGTTCGCCGTGGACCCGACGGACCTCTTCCACTTCCTGGAGGACTACGTCGAGGATGCCCGGCGCCGCCGGGAACTCGGCACACCCGCAGCGGCGACCCGTCTCCTGAACGGGAATCCAGGCGACCGGAACGGGGACGAGAATGCTGTATCCGATGGGATAGAATGACATTTCCGAACCTCTCTGCGAAGAGGGCTTCGTGCCGACGAAGACGCGGCACTCGGTGCCGTAGCATCGAGGAAGACATGTCGGGGTGGTTGCTCTCCCCGAAACGACGTGCACTCGGCAGGTGCCGTCGCGTGGACCCCAGGTGTTCGACCAGATTGGACGAGAAATGACCACTCCGGAACGCATCGTCATCGTCGACGGCGCTCGTACTCCCGTCGGAAGTTTCGGCGGCACACTGAAGGACGTACCCGCGCACGAACTCGGTGCCACGGCCGTCCGGGCTGCGCTCGAGCGCGCCGGCGTCGCACGTGAGGACATCGACGAGGTCGTCATGGGCTGCATCGGCCAGGTCGGCGCCGACGCCTACAACGCGCGTCGCGTGACGCTCGCGGCCGGGCTGCCCGTCTCCACCCCGGCGCTGACCGTCAATCGGCTCTGCGGCTCCGGCCTGCAGGCGGTGTGGTCCGCTGCCCAGGAAATCCGCTGGGGCGCCGCCCGGATCACCGTTGCCGGTGGCGACGAGAGCATGTCGCGCATGCCCTTCTACGACTTCGGTGCCCGCAGCGGCTACAAGCTCGGCAATCGCGAGCTCGTCGACGGCACCGTCGGCATGCTCACCGACCCGTTCAGCGGCAAGCACATGGGCGTGACCGCCGAGAACGTCGCACGCGAGTACGGCGTCAGCCGCGAGCAGCAGGACGAGTTCGCCCTCGAATCCCAGCGCCGCGCCGCGACCGATGCCGCGAAGGCCGTGTTCGCCGAGGAGATCACGCCCGTCGAGGTGGGTGGGCGTAAACCGTTCACCGTCACCGAGGACGAGCATCCCAAGCCCGACACCACCCTCGAGGTCCTCGGCAAGCTGCGTGCCGCCTTCGTCAAGGACGGCACCGTCACCGCCGGCAACGCCTCGGGCATCAACGACGGCGCCGCGGCGCTCGTGCTCGCCGGCGAATCGGTGGCGCGTGAGCGCGGTCTCGACAGCTCCGTCGTGCTCGAATCCGTCGTCACGGCGGCGATGGAACCTGACCTCATGGGCTACGCACCCACGCTGGCCCTGGTGAAGCTGTTCGAACAGAACGGCCTGTCGCCGGCAGACATCGACACCGTCGAGCTCAACGAGGCCTTCGCCTCGCAGGCCGTCGCCGTGGCACGCGACGTGAAGCTCGATCCGGAGAAGACCAATCCCTACGGCGGTGCCATCGCGCTCGGCCACCCCGTCGGCGCGACCGGTGCGATCCTGACGCTGCGTGTCGCCAAGGATCTCGTCCGCCGCGACCTCGAGCTCGGCGTCGTCACGATGTGCATCGGAGGCGGACAGGCGCTCGCCGCGCTGCTGCGCCGCGTGTCCTGATCCGGACTCCGGAGAACGGAAAGGGCGGGCGCGATCCGGTATCGCGCCCGCCCTTCTCATGTCTGCGAGTCGACGCGCGGCCGTAACCGGCGCACGCGCCCGTCCCAGTGCACGCGAGTCGTCACGGCCGCGCCGTCACCGAGTCGGCGGACCTCGTAGACGTCGAGTTCGGGAACCTCGGGCACGCAGCCCCACAATGCGTGTCCCGTCAGGACGAAATCGATGTCCTGCCGGACGAGCAGGCCCATCAGTTCGCCGATCGTCGGGTCGTCGATCTTTGCGAACGCGTCGTCGAGCAGCACGAGACGCAGCGCGGTGCCGGTGTCGGGAAGGCCCGAGAGGTAGCCGTCGGCCGCCGCGAACAGCGAGACGTACGACACGAATCGGGTCTCGCCCTGAGAGATCTTCGCGCGCGCGGATATCCGGCGTTCCCGGTCGGGCTCGGGGCCGAGGATCGTCACCTCCACGGAATGCCAGCGCCGATAGTCGAGCGCCTGGGACAGGTGCAGCGCGTATCCGGCCGACGGGTCGGCCGCGTAGGCGGCGTCCACTCGTTCGCGCAGCGCCTCCACCAACTCGGTGGCCTCCTCGGCGGAACGTTCGGAGGCGGTGAGCAGCTGCGTCAGCCGAGCCGCGTCGGCATCCTCGCGCCTGGTGCGCCAGGTGATCCGCACGCCGATCCCGTGCGTCGTGCGGCTGTCGGCGAGGCTGTCGTTCATCGCCGTGATCAACCGCTGCGCCTGACCGATGCGTCGACGCAGTTCGTCGGCCACCCCGCCGAGCACGAATCCTGTGAACACGTCGTGCTCCCGCTGGGACAGGGCACGACGGCCGTCCTCGACCTGCCGGGTGAGTGCGTCGAGCACGCCTGCGGGAGTGCGGGCATCGCCCATGCCGGCGATCCGCACGAGATGGGCGCCGTGGGTCACGGTGTGTTCGACGTCGAACCGGCCGGCGATCTCGCGGTCGAATCGTTGCAGCGCGGCGAGCATCGCATTGTCGTCCGTCTCCGTGCGGGGCAGCAAGGTGGCCAGCACGTTCTGCGCCGCCTGCAGCACGTGGTCGGGATCGCCGAGATGAACCGGACCCCGGGGAGCCGAGCCCTGATCCGGCTCCTCGAAGGCGGTGTGCAGTTCGGGCAGCTGCAGGTGCGCGGCAAGTCGTTCCGCGGCAGTGATCAGCTCGCGACGATCGCGGTCGAGACGTTCCCGTGCCGCCGCGCATCGCTGGAGCACCTCGGCGGCGGCACGGCCGAGCTGCTCCCGGTGCGCCACCGTGCGCCGGCACTGCTCGTCGGCACGGGCACGCTCGGCCTCGGAGTGGCGTATCTCCTGTGCGAGATCCCGGACGTCGACGTCCGAGGCCTGGGTCTGCGCCGCCACGACCGAAGCTCTGGCGTGCCATTCGTACCGGCACGACTCCGCGGCTTCCTCCGCCTCGAGCCTCGTCACCGTGGCCTGCGCACACCGTTCGGCCGCCGCCGTGACACGGGAATACGCGGCGAGTACGTCCCCGAGATCGCGAGCCAGCTCGATGCACGTCGCCTCGGCCGAGCTGCACGCCGTATCGAGCGCCTCGAGTTCCGGGACGTCGCCCGGCACTGCGAAATGGGCACAGGTCGCACGATGAGTATCGAGATCGGCGGTCCAGCGGGCACGTACCGTCATCGCGCGTTCGCGGAGTTCGATCGCGACATCGGCAGTGGAGCGCATCCGTGCGTACGCCTCGCGACGGCGTTCGAGAGCGCTGCGGAGGGCGTGGGATGCCGGCGCGGTCGCGAGGTGTGCCTCGATCTCGGTGCGCCGATGTGCGGCGTCGGGGAAATCGACGCGGAGCTGTTCCACCGCGAGATCGATACGGGTGAGTTCCGCCCGGATCTCGTCGAGGCGCACCCGCCGGGACGCGGTGGCGACTTCACGTGCGGCTCTTCCGATGCGGCGAGCGGTTTCGGCGGTGTGCCGTCCACGCAGGACGCCGTTGTGCCATCGTCCGTCGCGCGAGACCGATGCCACGGCGGCGGCGTCCTCGAACCCGATCGTGTTCAGTACCGCATTGATCGCCGAGAGGGGTACACCGGCGTCGGGTTCGGGCCGCAGGACGGTCGACAGGGGCTGCGCCGGCGGCTCGCCGCGCGGGGATACGAGCACCTGGCCTGCGAGCGCGCGCAGCCGGCCTTCGCCGTCGACCGTCGCGGTGAGGAAGCCGGCGGCGAGCAGGGCGGCCTCGATGCCCGCGCGGTCGTCGTCGCCGAGCGTGTCGACGAAGTCGACCGCCTGCCACAGGGGAACACCGTCGGTGCGCAGGTGCCAGGGTGCCTGCTCGGGCCCGTCGGTGTCGGCGTCGAGCGCGACCTGTTCGCGCACGAGGGCCTCCCGCGCCGCCCGGAGTTCCTGTTCCCGTCCTCGGCGTTCCGCCGACGGCCGCTCGAGCTCGGCCAGAGCCGCTCGGGCGGCCGCACCGGCCAGTGAATCCAGTTCGGCGAGAGCAGGATCGATGTCGGACTCTTCCGAGGGGGTCTCGATCAGCGTGTCGAGATGCGAGGACAGCCGGCGCATCAGAGCCACTCGATCCCGGTCGAGTTCAGGCAGCAGGGCCGCGGTGCGGTCGGCGGTGATCCACTCGCGCCACCGGTGTTGCAGGCCGGCTGCGGCCGCACCGACTTCGGCATCCGCCTCGGCAGCCTCGACGGCACTGTGTTCGGCGTCGCGCGCCGCGTGGCCGGCGGCCTCCTCGGCCTCGCGGACCGTATGGGCGGTCGCACCGAGACGACGGGCTTCGAGAAGTCGCCGGCCCACCTGTTCCCGTCGGCGGCGCGCCGCCTCGACGGCGCGCAGGGCGGTCTCTCGCGCGTCCTCGACGTTCTCGGAATCGAGAGACACCCTCGCGACCACCGGCCGTGCGAGTTGCTCGGGAGCGTTGTGCAGGCCGAATCTCACGGGTTCGAGTACCGGCGTCGGACAGTCGATCTCGACACGCACTGCCGCTGGGACCGTGTCGTGGGGAAGGCCGGCCGCCACGAGTTCGCGACCTGCCGCTCCGAGTCGCCACGCGGCCTGCGTCACCGCAGAGGTGAGATCGTCGACGCAGCGGGCCGCGTGGTCTGCGTCGAGACGCTCCTGCCGCCGGGCCCGCTCTGCGGCGAGCGCGGCGTGTTCGGCGGCGTGGCCGAGCGCGTCGAGGGCGAGCTGCCGTTGCGCGAGATCGTCTGCCGAACGGAACAACTCGTGGGTTTCGAGGCCGCGGATGGCGCGGTCGAGTTCGGCGACCTGGTCGCGGCGTTCCTGCAGGCGCGTGTCGGCGGCGACGACCTGGGCGTCGAGATCGGCCGCATCGGACTCCGCGGTGGCCAGCGCGCGACGGGTTTCGGTGACCCGGTTCGCCGCGTCCACCGCACCCTCGGCGTCGGAACGCAACAGATCCGCGGCGTACTGCCGGTAGACCTCGTGGAAGCGCCGCACCTGGGCGTGCGCGGACTCGAGCCGGGCCTGCTCCTGCCGGGTCTCGCCGAGCAGGTCGAGGCGACCGCCCGCTTCGGCGAGCATGTTCTCGGCCAGCGGGGGCAGGGCGTCGGACAGGATCTGCGGCAGGCGGCCCTCGTCGATGCGGTTGCCGACATCGGGTGAGCGCAGGGTGTGCAGCAGTTGCAGCAGACCGTCGTAGCGTTCACGCCCGGTCTCGCCGGGCAGGCCGAAGACCAGACGCCGGACGGTTTCGCGGTGTTGCTCCGGGTCGCGCGTGAGATTGTCCGCTCCCACCAGCGCCGCGAGTTCCTCGCGCGAGAGTGGCACACGGCCGTCGTCGACGAGTCGGAGATCGCTACCGACGCGAAGGGGCGTGGTGAAGAAGTGCACTTCGCTGCGATGCGCCTCGGCGCTGTACCGGATGCGGGCCCCGACGGTCAGCAGACCACTCGGTCGTGACAGTTCGATCCACAGATATCCGACGCGATCGGTCCCTCCCGCATCTCCGGTGCGCATGAGGTCGTCGAGATCGACCTTCGCCGCCCCCGTCGCATCCATTCGCCTGCGGTCACCGTCGAGGAGGAAGGGCAGCAACATCTCCAGCGCCCGGGACTTCCCCGAGCCGTTGGTGCCACGCAGGATCATGCGCCCGGCCGACAGGACGAACTCGACGTCGAGGTAGTGCCAGACGTTCACGATCCCGGCGCGGCGAAGTCGCCACCGATCGGGATACCGGAGGGCAGGGTGGTCGGAAGCCGGTACATCGGGAAGGGGGGTCATCGGGGGTGACTTTCGGCAGGAACAGGGCGATATCGGGCGGCGGGGGCCGTCAGTACGAGTCCGTTCTCGTGCGGGCGCGCGAGTCCGAGACGGGTGAGCAAGGCTACGACGTCCCGGCGCAGCAACGCGAGGTCCCGCACGTACGTGCCCTTCCACGTGCGGGACCGGGCAGCGACGAGCTCGGCGAGCACTGCGTCCAGGGTCCGCCCGTCGATGTGCAGGGTGGTCCCCGCGTCGTGTCCGAACCGTTCGGTGAGTTCGGAGACGAGAAGCAGGCAGGCCTGCTTCGCGGTGCCGGGCCCCGGGAAAGCGTCGTCGGTGAGCATGCCGGCCGGGTCGTAGGCGAGAGCCCCTTCGGCACGTACCTCGAGGACGAGACCGAAATCGTCCTCCAGCCTCCGCGACAGTTCGTGCCGGTCGCGGGCGAGTACGTCCGCCATCTCCTCGTCCATCTCGTCTCGTGCGACGAACGGATCCTCGACGAGTCGCCGATACAGGCGACGGGCAGCGGGTGCCTGCTCGGCACGCGCGAGTACCGCGGCGGAGTCGGCCGTCTCGTGCACGGCCGTGGCGAGCAGATGAGGCAGCAGGTCGCGGTTCACGTCGAGGCGGGCCCCGCCGGCGACGTCCTCGTCCGGTCCGGGATCCGATTCGGTGACGACGCCCCAGTCCTCGAGGAGCCGCAGTGCGGCAGCGAAACCTCGCTCGATCGAGACGTCCCCGGCGAATTCGATCCCGTGTTCGCGCGCGTCCGCGCGGACCTGAGCGAGCAGGCCGGGAACGGACACCCGCCTGCCGGCGCGCGGTTCGAGCAGTGCCGCGCAGGCGAGCGCGAGACAGGTGTAGGTGGTGGCGCCGAACTCGGTGCCGTCGGGATGGCGGACGCCCCGGTGGGGCGCCGCAGAGTCGAGCGGTGCCTTGAGAAGGCGGGCGAAGGTGGACTCCACGACGAGCCGGTATCCGAGCCGCTCCGCGAACATCGACTTCAGCGGCGCCGCATGGCGTCGCACGAGATCGAACGTCTCACGGTCGGCGGTCGCGGTGACGATGGGTTGCTGCAGCAGGGCCCGGGCCGCATCCCGTCGGCCCGAGAGATCCTGCCCTGTCGTGTCCGACCGTGATGTGCTCACGGGACTACGACGCCGTGCTCGGGTGACGTCGTCGCCGAGGCACGCACCACGAACGCGTGCACGGTGAGATCCCCGTCGGGGCAGTGGACCAGGGTGTCCCGACCCGGTTCGGCCGTCAGCGACAATCCCAGATCGGGATCGTGCATCTGCAGCGGCCCGTCGGTGCTGCGGTAGCCGGCCAAAGCGGTCGCGAGGACGTCGAGCAGCACGTCACGTGCACCTTCCGACAGGTGTGCGCCGTTCAGCTCACCTGCCGCGCACAATTCGGCGACGGCGTCCGCACGTCGGCGCGATTCGTGCCGGGCGAGCTCCTCCGCCCGGGCGCGGTCGGGTCCGGAATCGGGGAGGCGGGCGACCCGGCCCCGGGACGAACGGTCGCCGCGTTCGCGCAGGGACAGGGGAACGGTCACGGGATCGGCATGCCACCACGAGGTGCCCGCACCGATACGCGGGTCCGCTTCCTCGGGGCCGAGCAGCAGATGCCGGCTCGGGTAAGCGCCGAATGTCGCCGTGAACAGGCGGTGAGCCTGCTCGTCCGAGGATTCGGCGAACCATCGCGCCAGTCGGAGCAGGTCCGCTCGCTGCGAGCAGGCCGGCGCTCCGGAGGCGAGCCGCCGGGTTCGTGCGAGCAGGCGGTTCAATGCGGTGGCTGCGGTCTCGCGCATGCGCCGCGGACCGGAGTTCTCGTCGTACCACCGTGCGAGTTCTTCCCAGTCGTCGCGGCTGCGGCCGGGGGAGCGGACCGGTACGGCGGCCCGCAGGCCGCTTTCGGGGAGGGCCGCGAGCACCGTGTCGAGATGGGGCACCACCCGGCCGAGTCGGCTGACGACGAGAGGGGCATACCGTGCGACATCCGAGCCGACGACGTCGACGTAGTCGAGAAGCACGCGCTCGAGCTCGGCATGGTCGCCGCCGCTGTCGGAGCGTTCGAGCCCGTCCAGGATCTCGGCCAGATGCGAACAGAAGTCGTCGACACTGTCGGTGAACGCACGGTGGTGGGTGAAGAGGGTGGTCACGCCTTCGGCCAGGTCGTCCGGGTCGAGCGGGGCGACGGTGACGGCGAGCCGGTCGCCGAGACGACCGAGTTCGGCGGCGATGCACCGGAGCGACTCGCGGGCCACCTCGCGTACCCCATCGGAGGTGGTGAGCAGCCTGACGCTCTCCCGATGCACCCGCAGCCCGGCGGGTGTCGCCCGATACCGCGCGGGGGCCGCGAGGTCGCTCCGCGACTCCCCGCCCCCGACGCGGGCGAGATTGCCCCAGCCGGCCAAGCGGCGACAGCGTGTCTCTACGACGGACACGTCGAGCAGCACGTCCCGCGCGGTACCTGCCTGCGCGTCCCGCGCGGTACACAGAGCTGCGATATCGGCGGCGGACAGGTCGGTGAGCAGGGCATCGGTGAAGCAATCCATGACGGCGAGGTAGTCGTCCGATTCCTCGGCGACGAGATAACGGAACAGGTCGCGACCGGTGTGTTCGCCCATCCGTCCCCTTCGCCGAGTGCCGTCGTCCTACGGACAGACAGGCTAGCCGTGCGGACGCGGGCCGGGGTGCGCGAGTTCCACCGCTCCCGCAGGGCCGCGCAGATTCATGTCCTTCTTCACTCGGGTTTATAGTTGCCTCGTGCAACACAATCGGCAGTCCGCGGACGGCGTTGCCCGCGTCTACGAGGAGTTCGTACTCCTCGTACGCTTCCTGACGTCCGGGGCCCGAGCGCAGGACAGCGGTCTCTCGCTCGTCCAGCACTCGCTTCTCGGGTTCATCTCCCGCAATCCGGGCTGCCGAGCCACCGATATATCCGAGGTCTTCGGGGTCCACCGCTCGACCGTGTCGCGCCAGTTGCGCCACGCTGTCGACGCGGGCTGGGTCGAGGCGGAATCCGGCCCGGCTCGTGCCGGTCACCCGCTCCGGCTCACCGACCACGGAGCGGCGGTTCTCGAAGGTGCGGTCATGCGTCGCCTCGACGACGTGCGGTCCGGGATCGACAGGTGGGATCAGGACGATCTCGACCGTTTCGTGCATCTTCTGCGCCGCTTCCGTACAGGCGTCTACTCCGATGACCGGACTCCCGACCAGAACGATGGAGATTGCAGTGCGTGAGTACTCGACACCGGCCCCGTTCACCATCGGTGACGACGAATCGGTCGTCCATACGGTGTTCACCCATGCGGAGAAGACTCCGCATCGGGTCATGTACTCACGGCCTCACGGTGACGACTGGGTCGCGGTCACCGCACAGCAGTTCGCCGATCAGGTCCGTGCCGTCGCGAAGGGCCTGATCGCCAACGGTGTCGAGCCCGGCGACCGCGTCGCCCTGCTGTCGGCCACCCGCTACGAGTGGTCCCTGTTCGACTACGCGATCTGGGCGGCGGGCGCGGTATCGGTGCCGATCTACGACTCGTCGTCCACCGAGCAGATCCGCTGGATCCTGCAGGACTCCGAGGCCGTCCTCGCCGTCGTCGAGACTTCCCGACACGAAGCACTGTTCGTGGACATGCCCCCCACTCTGAGGCGGATCCTGCAGATCGAGGGCGGAGCCGTGAACACTCTCTCGGCCGAGGGGGCCGCGGTCGACGACACCGAGGTCGATCTGCGCCTGTCCCGGATCCGGTCCGCCGACCTGGCCTCGCTCGTCTACACCTCGGGGACCACGGGTCGTCCCAAGGGATGCATGCTCACCCACCACAACTTCCTCGCCGAGGTGCGTTCGATCCTCTGCTCGGATGTCGGTGTGGTGGCCGAACCGGGCAACCGGGGCCTGACCTTCCTGCCGCTCGCCCACGTGCTGGCCCGCGCGGTCTCGCTTGCACTGTTCGAAGCCGGTGCAGCGCAGGCGCACTGGTCGGACTTCTCGACCGTTTCCGCCCAGTTCGCCCGGTACTCGCCCAACATCATCCTCGGCGTGCCCCGCGTCTTCGAGAAGGTGCGTGATGCGGCCGCGGCGAAGGCATCGGCCGGCGGAGCATTCAAGGCGGCGGTCTTCCGGTTCGCGGAGAACACGGCGGTCGCCTACAGCGAGTCCCTCGATCACGGCGGTCCCTCACCCGTCCTCAAGATCAAGCGGAATCTCGCCGATCGGCTGGTCTACTCCAAGCTGCGTGCGGCGATGGGGGACGAGTGCTGGTACGCGATCTCCGGGGGCGGTGCTCTGAGCCCGCGCCTGGGCCACTTCTTCCGCGGGGTCGGCGTACCGATCTACGAAGGCTACGGCCTGACCGAGACCACTGCCGCGCACAGCGTGAACGCGCCGGGTGCACAGAAGATCGGAACCGTCGGCCGGCCCATGGGAGGCAACTCCGTCAGGATCGCGGAGGACGGTGAGATCGAACTGCGCGGACAGGTCGTCTTCGGCGGCTACTGGCGGAACGAGGAGGCCACCGCGAAGGTGTTCGACGACGGGTGGTTCCGCACCGGCGATCTCGGTTCCCTGGACGAGGACGGTTATCTGACCATCACCGGACGCAAGAAGGACCTCATCATCACCGCGGGCGGCAAGAACGTCTCGCCCGGGCCGATCGAGGACCGCATGCGGTCGCACACCCTCGTCTCCCAGGCCGTGGTCATCGGTGACGGACGCAGCTTCGTGACCGCTCTCGTGACGGTCGACCCGGACGTCTTCGAGAACTGGAAGGCCGAGAACGGCAAGCCGCCCGCGGCGACGATCGCGGAACTGCGCCACGACCCGACCCTGCGCGACGCTGTGCAGTCGATCGTGGACGACGCCAACAAGCTCGTCTCCCACACCGAGGCGATCAAGAAGTTCGTCATCCTCGAGCGCGATCTGACCGAGGAGACCGGGGAACTGACCCCGACGCTGAAGATCAAGCGCAACATCGTCACCGAACGTTTCGCGCACGAGATCGAAGCGCTGTACCGCAAGTGACGCCGTAGCGCGAGGACCATCCGCGACCGCCGGCCCGGGCATCGGGCCGGCGGTCGCGGCGTCAGTTCTCCGGTGGGGTCTCCCCGGACACCGCGCGGGCGAGCGCCGCGAATCCGGGGTGGTCGACGAGGTCGTCGATCAGGACGGCCTTGCCGTGCGCATCGGCGAGAGGAACCCGCCAGTTGGGGTACTCGTCGACGGTGCCCGGCTGGTTCTGGCTGCGACGCTCACCCGTCACGTCGACCAGGGAAACGCCCAGAAGCGCGGAAGGACTCGCGGCGACCAGGCGGTGCAGTGCCTCCACCTGTCGCTCGACGTCCGTCTCGCCTTCTCCGAGCAGGCCGCGTTCGCGGGCCAGTGCGAGGACCGAATCCCGTTCGGCTGCTGCGGCATCGAGTTCGGCATCGAGATCCCGCTCGAGCAAACCGAGTTCCGAACGCAGACGGACGTGATCACCCGCGAGATAGCCTGCGGTGGGCGGGAGGTCGTGCGTGGTGACCGACGTCAGGCACAGGGAACGATAGGTCTCCGGTGCACGCGGGCCGTTCTCGTCCCGTTCGAACCACAGGATCGAGGTTCCCGCGATCCCCCGGTCGGCGAGATACTTCTGCACCCACTGCTCGAACACCCCGAGATCCTCCCCGACGACCACGGCACCGGCGCGATGCGCCTCGAGTGCCAGGATGCCGACGAGTGCCTCGTGGTCGCTGCGGACGTACGCGCCGTCCGCCGGGGACATCCCCTCCGGCACCCACCACGTGCGGAACAGCCCCAGGATGTGGTCGGCTCGGACACCACCCGCATGACGCAGCGCCGACCGCACCACGTCGCGATAGGGGATGTACCCCAATTCGGCGAGTCGGTCGGGGCGCCACGGTGGCTGGTTCCAGTTCTGGCCGTTGCGGTTGAAATCGTCCGGCGGAGCACCCACCGTGACGCCGGTGGCGAGTGCGTCGCCCAGGGTCCACGCGTCGGCGCCGTGCGGTCCGACGCCCACCGCGAGATCGTGCACGATGCCGATGTCGGACCCGGCGGCGAGAGCGGCGGTCTGCACGGCCGCGAGTTGCTCGTCGCAGAGCCACTGCAGCCACCGGTGGAAATCGATGCGGGACGCCAGTTGCTCGCGTAACCGGTCCGTCTTCGGATCGTCCGGGCCGGGGGCGCGCGACTCCCACCGGTCGAGGCGGTCGCCGAACTTCTCGTACAGCGCGCACCACAGGGCGAAGTCGTCCAGCGCCTGCCCACCCTCGGCGCAGAACGCGGCGTAGCGTGCTCGTCGTGCGGGACCGAGGGGCACGCGGTGGATGTGTTCGAGGATGTCGAGCTTCGCGCGGAAGCTCGAGTCCCGGTCGAGGCGGCGCGCTTTCCGGTTCGCCTTCGCGAAGCTCTCGGCGTACTCGTAGAGGAGCTTGCGGTGCTTCCTCGGCAGATATGCGACCTCCGGGATGTCCTCGATCCGCAGGTAGAGCGGATCGACGAAACGGCGTGAGGAGGGGAGATAGGGCGACGGTTCGTGCGGCGGTACCGGTTCCGCCGCATGTACGGGATTGATCAGCACGAAGTCGCCGCCGTAACCTGCGGTGACGGCGGCGAGGTCGGCCAGATCGGCGAAATCGCCTGTGCCCCAGGATCTGCGGGAGCGAACTGAATACACCTGGGCCGCAAGACCCCATCGCTGCTTGCCGAGCAACCTGTCGGCGGTGGACAACCGGCGGGGCGTCACGACCAGCCCGGCGGTGGCCTCGACGTCGTTGCTGCGTGCGTGCAGCACGTGCCAGCCGAGCGGTAGGCGCGGTACGGCGAAAGTCGCGCGCCCCACGAGCCGGCCGTCGACCGGCCACGGATCGACCCACACGTTCAGCTGTTCGACGTCGACCTCGTCACCGTCCTCGGTCACCACCCACACCGACACCGGATCGCCGTGCGGGACGTGCACCGGAAACGTCTGCTCGTCTCCGTCGACGACCACGAGCGAGGGTGGCAGCATGCTGCGCCACGGACGGAGAGCGAACTCGGCGAGCGAGGCGTCGACGTCCTCGGCGTTCCCGGCCGGGACGTCGAGCGCGGCGAGCACCCGCCGGAGTGTTTCCTCCGAAACCTCGTGTTCGAGTCCGTCCCATCCTGTGTATGTGGGGGAGACCCCGTGCCTTCCGGCCAGTTCGCGCAGTTTCGCCGTGGACGTCACGGTCCTGAATCATGCCAGCAAATCGACTCGGGGGCAGGGAGCGGAACATATGGTCGAGAGGTGACCGTTCTCGATATCGCGCACGGCGACATCACCACCATCGCGGTGGATGCGATCGTCAACGCCGCGAACTCCTCGCTGCTCGGAGGTGGCGGTGTGGACGGTGCGATCCACCGGGCCGGCGGTCCGGAGATCCTCGCAGCCTGCCGGGAACTCAGGTCGACCTCGTTACCCGAGGGACTCGAACCGGGGCACGCTGTGGCGACCACCGCGGGCAGGCTGCCGGCACGCTGGGTGATCCACACCGTCGGCCCCGTCTTCTCGCCGCGCGAGGACCGTTCGCGGGTGTTGCGCTCGGCGTACCGCAACAGCATGCTCACGGCGCAGGAACTCGGTGTCCGGACGGTGTCCTTCCCACTGATCTCGGCCGGAATCTACGGCTGGCCGCTCGACGACGCCGCGAAACACGCGGTCTCCACGATCCGGGAGACGGGGACCTCGGTGGAAACCGCGGTACTCGTCGGCTTCGACCCGGCCGCCGTCGAGGCGCTGCGACGCGCGGTCGCTCAGTTGTAGTCGCCGAAACCGTCGAACAGGGTCGGTTCGTCGGGATTGTCGAACAGGGCCGGCTGTTCCGGTGCGGCCTCGCGCCCCGACTTCGACGCAGTCGATCCGGCCGCGTGCGACGAGGCGGAGGACCCGGAGTTGTCGACCTGTTCGAGGAAGTCGAGCGCCTCGGAGAGCGAACGGCTCGTCAGTTCCCACTCGAGAGCCCGCGCACGCGCTTCCTGGGCGCCGTTCGTGTCGAGGGCCTTCGCGCGGGTTCGGGACTCGCCGTCCCACCACACCTGCAGTTCGGTACTGATGGTCAGGAAGCGACGCAGCTGTTCTGCATTCCGGTCGCCGATGGCCGCGACGGTGCTTGCCGCCACGTCGGACTGTCCGTCGAGGTGGAAATCGCGCACCGCGAGCAACGCGATGGGCAGATCCTCCTCGGCATCGGGCAACTGCGACACGTCCGCCGCCCAGGGCGGCTCGGACGAGGACTCGGGGGATCCCTCGCCGCTGCCGAAACCGTGATCGCACAACAGTGAGCCACCGAGATGCGCTGCGAACGAACCGTCGAGCGACTCGAGGAACTGCGTGATCGTGTCGATCGCGCCGAGCAGATGAGCCGGGGCGAACGGCGAGGCGGGGACGTGATCCACGATCGCGAGCCGGTCGTCGATCAGCACGAACTTCAGGTGCGGCCACCGGCGGTTGAGATCGACACAGATCTCGGCCGCGCGGGTGCGGCCGGTGATCGAGTGGACGATCGGGGCGAACAGGTCGACGGTGCCGCCCCCGGGCCCGACTCCGACGAAGACCAGCACCCCGGCGATACGCAGGACGAGATCGCCGTCCTCGTCCCAGGCCGGGACCTCGTCGATGCGTTCGTGCAGCGTGGACTCGATGAGTTCGCGGATGTGATCGTCTCCGGCAGGTACGACCGCGAGAGGAGCGCTCGTGCCGCGTGAGCGGGCTTCCCCGGGAAGCGGCGGCGCGGGGAAGGAGACGAGGTCGGCGACGGGACGATCGGTTCCGAACGTCTCGGCACGCAGGAAGAGGGGGTGGGGGACACCCCACACCGAGCGCAGCGCCCGCACCGCGATCTCCGCGAGCTGATCCGCCCAGCTTCCGGGCCGATCGATCCAGAAGGCCGGCGATCCGCCGTCCTCGGGGTCGTCGGGGCCGCGGGAGGGCGCCTGCAAGCCGAGTTCGAGCAACATCGCTTCGTCGACCTCGGTGAGGTGCCGGTCGGGGGCGAGGTGGGCGTTGGAGGGGACCTCGCACCGGACCAGGTCCTCACCCCACGCGTAGAACTGCACGCACGGCCCGGCGGGGCCACCGGCTTCGTCGGTATGCGGTTCGAGGACCAGTCCGTCGCCGTTGCTCATCGCTGCGACGTGGTCGGCCAGGCGCGTGCGGAATCCACGCCAGGCCGTGTCGACGTCCTGGTCGAACCGGTTCTGCACCTCGGCCATGATCGGACCCCCTTCTCTGTGCCGGTCGAGCCGAGAAGAAGACTAGTCGCCGGCACCGACAGGCCCACGCCCGCGCAGGTCCCCGAGCGGTGAGTCCGCGCCGCGCGGCGGAGTCAGCGCAGAGCCCGGACGAAACGACCGATCTCGTCGAGCGCACGGCGGCCTTCCGGGACGACCCCCGCCGCGGCCTGGAAGACGTGCACCTGCTTCTCCCACACCTGCAGTTCGGTCGGGACGCCGGCCAGGTGGAGACGGCGGGCCATCAACTCGGCGTCGACGTACGTCATCTCCTCGGAGCCGGCCTGGATCAGCGCCGGGGGCATGTCCGCCAGGTCGAGATCGACGGGGGAGACGACAGGACCACAGCGCCGGCCGCCGAGGCGTTCGGCGCGCTCGACGAGGGCCGGCAGCACGCGTACGGCACGGCGGGGGAACAGGGCACATCGGTGCGAATTGGGGTGCTCGAGTTTGTGGCCGGGGTCGATCTCGGTCAACGGCGACAGTGCGACGGTGCCCGCGGGGCGCCCGAGACCGCGGCGGACCGCTTCGTGGGCGACGGCGAAGGTGAGGAATCCTCCCGCCGAGTCTCCGGCGATCACCACGCGCTCGGCCGGGTAACCGTGTGTCGTCAGCCATCGCAGCCCGTCGAGTCCGTCCTCCACCGCCCGCCGGATCGGATGCCGCGGCAGCATGCGGTAGTCGACCGCCAGAACCGGTGCGCCGGTCGCGGCGGACACGCGGGAGACCAGCTGCCGATGGGTGGCGAGGCCGCAGCACAGAAATGCTCCGCCGTGCAGGTACAGGACGGCGATCCGGCGCAGGCCACCCGAGGTGGAGGGAGGCGCCGCACCGGGCGCCCACAGGAACTCCGCGCGGCATGCGGGGAGATCGACCCGATGGCGGTGGGTGCCGGCCACCGGGACGAGTGGGAACGCCGCGCGGTCGACCAGGGCGGCAGGCCAGGGAAGTGTGGGTGCGTAGGACCACGCCTCGATGAAAGGACGGATCGTACGGCGCACGGAGAGGGACAGGGCACGGGACTGTCTACTGACTCCTGCGAACTCGCGAGTCGGCACGGCCGGCGCGGGGGAAGGGGGCAACTCGGTGCGGGCGATACTCACGACCGGCACCTCCTCGGTCTGTGCCGAGTCGTGGTCAGGCCCGGGTCGGGGTGGCTGCACGGACTCGGATTTACGAGGATACGCCGGTTCGTCCCGGTCGCGTGGGCGTCTCGAGCGCGTCGTGTGGCTCTCCTCTCGAGGTGATCATTCCGGGTGGACACCCGGCCTCGAAGTAGTACCTTCTGTCAGGTACCAGCAGTGCAAAAAGTTTTCCGGACCATCTACACATTCCGTACTTTTCGGGCCACACTGACTGTATGTTTCGACGTACGGCGCGGTCCGGTGCCGTTCCGGGGGAAGCGAGCAAAGGCGGGATGTTGCGTAATTTCGACGTTGCAGGATCGAGTGCCGACGAGCTCACGGCCGGAGATCTGCCCCGGTTGGTGGCGGCGGCCGCGGAATGTGAACCCCATCGGATCGCCGTGACGCACGGTGCGGACGCCACGACCTACGCCCGATTGCACCGCGAAGTAGTGGCACTCGACGCCGCCATGGGAGTCCTGCTCGGCCAGGCCTCACTGGTGCCGATTGCGCTCGCGACGGTCTTCCCTGCATTGGCGGACACGGCGCGCGGCGATCTGCGTGACGTGGTCGACGCCCTCGTGGCCGACCTGATGGACTGTGTGGCGCCCGAACCGCTCTCCGCCGCCGGCTGACGAGTTCGCCGGACGGTCGCCGATCGTTGGTAGGTTGGCGAGCGAAGAGATCGATACTGCGCCGCAGTGGCGAGCCCCGTGGGAGGTCACGTGGACAGCGACACGCTCACCATCGCCTGTAAGTACGGCGATGTCCGCGGATACCGCGACGGCGAGGTCTACGCCTGGAAAGGCATCCCGTACGCAGCTCCGACCGGTCCTCGACGTTTTCGTTCCGCTCTGCCGCCCGAGCCCTGGGAGGGAGTCCTCGACGGTGCGCGGTTCGGTCCGATAGCACCGCAGAGCCGGAACAGCCCGATAGGTATAGAGCCCGAGATGACGGTGGGTGAGGACTGTCTCTCGCTCAACATCTGGGCTCCTCCACCGGACGGACGCCGGCGCCCGGTGATGGTGTGGATACACGGCGGCGCCTACGTGCTCGGCTATTCCGGCCAGAAGATCTACGACGGCCGGATACTCAGCGAGAACGGCGATGTCGTGGTCGTGACGATCAACTACCGGCTCGGCGCGCTCGGTTTCCTCGATCTGTCGTCGTTCTCCACGTCCGAGGCCGTCTTCGAGTCCAATGTCGGTCTGCGGGATCAGATCACCGCTCTCGAATGGGTTCGCGACTGCATCGCCGACTTCGGCGGCGATCCGGACTGCGTGACGGTCTTCGGAGAATCGTCCGGTGGTGGATCGATCACGACACTGATGACCGTCCCCAAGGCCGAAGGCCTGTTCCACCGGGCCGTCGCCCAATCGCCTCCCGCGACCTCGGTGTACGGCCGCGAACGTGCCGCGAAGGTCGCCGAGCGCTTCCTCGAGATCCTGGATCTGCCGCGATCCCGCGTCGCGGACCTGCTGTCGATGCCGGTCGACAGGCTCATCGAGGCCTCGGAGGTGCTCGTCGCCGAGACGCCCACCAAGGTGCCCGGCACACTGTCCATGACGCCGGTCGTCGACCGTGACCTGGTGCCGAAGTATCCCGTCGCGGCGTTCCAGAAGGGCTTGTCGCACCGGATCCCGCTGATCATCGGTTCGAACAAGGACGAGCCCTCGATCTTCCGCTTCATGAAGTCCCCACTGATGCCCGTCGACGACACCGCGGTGCAGGGGATGTTCGCAGCACTGGCCGAAGATCGCCCCGATCTCGATCCCGCACGCATCGCCGAGATCGTCGCCGCCTATCCGGATCTGCCCAAGCCGATCGGCGCGATGGCCCTCTCCCGTGATGCGGGTTTCCGGATGCCGGTGCTGTGGGTCGCCGAAGCACACAGCGCGCACTCGCCCACCTGGGTGTATCGCTTCGACCATGCGACGCCCATGCTCAAGACAGCCCGGATCGGTGCCGGGCACGCGACCGAACTACCTTACGTCTTCGGCAATTTCGGGACCCTCGGCCGAGATCCGACCTTCTGGCTCGGGGGCCGCAAGGTGGCCGGAGAGGTGTCCGGGCGCGTGCAGCGACGATGGGTGGCGTTCGCCCATCACGGCGTACCCGCGGCGCTGGACGGGTCGAAGCACTGGCCTCGATACGAGCCGGAGGAGCGGTCGACCCTCCTGATCGACTCCACCGACACCGTCGTGCCCGATCCCGAAGGGGAGATGCGCCGGGTCTGGGGTACCGACGTGATGGGTTTCAACTGAGCACGCCGGTGCGGGGTGCGGCAGGTCAGTTGCGGTATTCCGGGTGCTCCGCGACGTACTTCTCGACGTACCAGCACGACGTGCCGATCTTCAGACCTTCCTTGCGGGTCTCGTCGAGCGCGTACTGCACGACGACTCCGGCGAGCCCTCGTCCGCGGAACTGCGGGTCGGTGACGGTGTGGTCGAAGTCGCGCAGTTCTCCGCGCTGCGTGTAGTCCGCGTAGGCCGCGAGATCGTCGCCGAGATAGAGGGCGAAGCGCGACTTTCCGGTCTCGTGCTCGAGGCGGGTCTCGGTGCTGTCGGTGTTCTGCGTCATGGATTCACCGTACCCGGGGCGCCGCCCTGCGCGGTGTCGACGACGAGTACGTCGTCGTCGGTCAACGCCACGTGCGCGATGCCGTGCTCGCGCAGATAGCGCAGGCTCTCGATCACCCCGTCGTCGGCGAGCACCGACCCTCCGGCGTGGGGAACGATCGCGTGGTCGATCCATCCGAGTCCGTCCCAGAGAGCCGATGTGCCGCAGGCGGTGTCGACTTCTCCCGGGTCGTCGGAGAATTCGAGTCCGCGCAGCGACGGCGTCACGACACATGCGCCCGCGCTGTACCCGCCGTAGACCAGCCGGTCCTCGCGTACCAGCTCGGTCAGCACCGCGTCGGCGCCGCTGCGCGCGAGCTGTGCTCGCAACACGAAGGTGTTGCCGCCTCGGACCCACACCGCGCCGAACCCGTCGAGGCGCGCCCGCAGCGAGCCGGGGTCGTCGAGATGTGTCCGCAGATCCACCTCCTCCGGGGAGAACCCGAGCGACCGGAGCGGTCCCAGTTCGCTCGTGACCGCTGCCGCGCGAGCCGTGGCAGGCCACGCGTCCGCGGCGTTCGCGATCACCGCGATCCGGCCGGGCTTCCGCACCAGCCGGGCGAACACCTCGGGTTCGCCAACGAACCTGTAGGAGGACAGGAACAGTCGCACGATTCAGATCGTGAACGCGAGGTTGTCCACGATGCGACGACCGACCTCGGTGTCGTCGTGGAGGACGATGTCGCCGAGTCGGTCCTCCGCCCGGAGGCGTCCGCCGGCGAGGCGCACGAACAACGACGAGTCCATCGCGATCGTCGACGTGGCCGGCTGCGAGAGTTCGGGCACCACGGTGGCCCGCCCGTGTACCTCGAGGTGGATCGTGCGCGCGAGGGGGCCGGAGAGCTCGATCGTGATGCGTGCCCCCTCCGGAGCCTTGCCGCGTTTGCCCACGACGAAGGGCACCGCGCCGAAGATTTCGGTGGACGCGAGTTCGGCTCGCGGACCGCCCTCGGTGCCGCTCCTGCCGAGCGCGTCGCAGATGTCCAGTTCGTGCAGCCAGCAGTCGAACACGCGGATACGCATGAAACGTCCGTACGGCGCCGGGCCCACGGGTGTGGTCGACTCCTTCTCGAAATCCTCCTGGCTCATCGCGGAAAGTTCGTCGGTGCGACGCGCGACGATCTCGCGGTATCGCGACAGGACCTCCGGGCCGGGGACGGGGCGCAGCGATTCCACCCACAGTTCGTTGAACGCCGCGATGTCGTTGCGTACATGGGGGAGCGACCGCACGTCCCGGTCCACACCCGGAGCGTCGATACCCGCGAGCATCGACTCGGTGCCGATGAGATGCGCGGCGATGTCCTTGACCGTCCATCCCGGCAGCGTCGTCGAGGCGTCCCACTCGTCGTCCGTCAGCCCCGAGAGCACGTCGTCGAGGGCGCCGAACTGCTCGATCAGCAGCGGCCGGATCGTATCGACGGGGAACTCGACGCTGGGCGTGCCGGAGTGCGATGTCACGGATGCTCCTCGGAAGTGAGCCGGTCGAGACCGGCGCGGATGAGTGCGGCTGTGGTCTCGGGATCGTGGGGGCGACGGCGGAGCAGGCCGATGCCCATCCGTACACGGTCGCCCGTCCAGCGGGGCAGCACGTGCAGATGGGTGTGGAAGACGGTCTGGAAGGCTGCCCGTCCGTCGTTGAGGACGAGATTGGTTCCGTCGGTGGCGAGCTCGGACCGGGACATCGCCCGCGCGATTCGTTGCCCCGCGCGGAAGACCGCGGCGCCCGAGGCCGGATCGAGATCCTCGAGGCGGGCCGCGTGGATGCGCGGGACCACGAGCGTGTGTCCGCGCGCGATCGGCCGGATGTCGAGGAAGGCCACCACGTCGTCGTCCTCGTACACCCGCGATGCCGGAGCGCCACCCTCGGCTATGGCGCAGAACACACAGGAGCTCACCGGGCCACCCTAACCCGGGCCGTCCTTCTCGGTTCACGGCCGTCCGTGCTCCAGTGCCTCGACGAGAGCGGGCAGCCCCACAGCTGCCGTCGTGCGCCAGCTGTGGTCCACCCGATCGCCGAGATCGGTCTCGCGGGGATCGATCTCCACGACCGGCACACCGTGGCTCCGGGCGAGAGCGGGCAATCCCGCCGCGGGATACACCACGCCCGACGTGCCGACCACGACGAGCAGCTCGGCGTCCCGCACGGATCCGGTGGCGATCTCCCAGGGTTCCTGCGGCAGCATCTCGCCGAACCACACGACACCGGGCCGGACGTCGTCTCCGCAGGCGGGACAGGACGGTGGCTCGAGCCGGGCGAGGGCGTCACGTGGCGGGTCGGGGAGTTCGACGGGACGGCCGCATCGGGTACAGCGCGGCGAGAACAGGCTTCCGTGCAGATGGACGACCTCCTCGCTGCCGGCACGCTCGTGGAGGTCGTCGACGTTCTGGGTGACTATCTGCACGCGGGCGGTGTGTCCCCAGTCCGCAAGGGCACGATGACCGGCATTCGGGTGGACCCCTCGCACGAGGGCGACCCGCCACTGGTACCACGCCCACACCTTCGCGGGATCGTCCTCCCACGCTTCCGGCGTCGCGAGGGCCGTCGCGTCGACGTTCTCCCACAGGCCGGTCTGTGCGTCGCGGAAGGTGGGTACCCCGCTCTCCGCGGACATGCCGGCGCCGGTCAGAACGGCGACGCGACGGGCGGTGCGGGCGAGATCGAGGATCGGGGGCGGCACACCCATGACGCCAGATTAGAGGTGCTCCATTACTCCGAGCAGGGGACGAGCGCAAAGTTCGTGTCCGTCCTCCGGGTGTCTGAATCGATTCCGAAGTGTCATGAATCGATGCACGTGAGTGGGCGCGAGGTGGTAGGCGAATCTGTTTGCCTTCCGCACGCTTTCGTTCCGGAGGGGGTCGGTGGGCCGGTTTCCGCCGCCGATTCCGATACTTCCCCGCCTCGTCGTTCGGGGGAGGAAAATAGCCTCGGGTAGGTGAGCTGCCTCACAAACTTTCGTCATCTTGCTGTTCGGACTCGATTCAGATGAACCGAACAGGTTGCGGGTTCGCAGGAGGGCACGGTAGGTCTGCATAAGCCTTTCAGTGCACAAGAGGCCGTCACATGGCCTCCGATTTCGCATATTCCGCCACCGACCGTGGCGCGACGCGCACTTTCATCGACGCAGGAGTCAAGAATTGAGTACCGAAGGATCGAATACGGGGAGCGGAGCGCACCGCCGTCCGACCGTCGGCGTCGTTCGTGAGACGAACGACGGGGAACGGCGGGTCGCGCTCGTGCCGAAGATCGTGCCCGCGCTGGTCGGGAAGGGTCTCGACGTGGTCGTCGAGGCCGGTGCCGGTCAGGGCGCGCTGATTCCCGACGGCGCATACAAGGAGGCCGGCGCGACCGTCGGTGACGCCTGGGCCGCCGACATCGTCGTCAAGGTCGCGCCGCCGAGTGACGCCGAGATCGCCCGCCTGAAGTCGGGCCAGCGACTGATCGGGTTCCTCGCCCCGCGCAATGCCGACAACCAGATCGGTGCCCTGACGCAGGCCGGCGTCGAGGCATATGCCGTCGAAGCCATTCCGCGTATCTCCCGCGCACAGGTCATGGACGCCCTGTCGTCGCAGGCGAACGTCGCCGGGTACAAGGCCGTGCTGGTCGCGGCGAGTGAATCCACGCGGTTCTTCCCTATGCTCACCACCGCGGCCGGCACCGTGAAGCCGGCGACCGTGCTGGTGCTCGGTGTGGGTGTCGCGGGTCTGCAGGCACTGGCCACGGCGAAGCGGCTCGGTGGCCGCACCACCGGTTACGACGTACGGCCCGAGGTCGCCGACCAGGTGCGCTCGGTCGGCGCCCAGTGGCTCGACCTCGGCATCGACGCTGCCGGTGAGGGCGGCTACGCGCGTGAACTCACCGACGCCGAGCGGGCGCAGCAGCAGCAGGCGCTCGAAGACGCCATCAAGGGCTTCGACGTCGTCATCACCACCGCGCTCGTGCCGGGCCGCCCGGCACCGCGCCTGGTGACCGCCGCCGCGGTCGAGGGTATGAAGCCCGGTTCGGTGATCGTCGACCTCGCCGGTGAGACCGGTGGCAACTGCGAACTCACCGAGCCGGGACAGACGGTCGTCAAGCACGACGTCACGATCTGCTCGCCGCTCAACCTGCCCGCGACGATGCCGGAGCATGCCTCCGAGCTCTACTCGAAGAACGTGTACGCGCTGATCGAGCTGCTGCTCGACGAGTCCGGTGCTCTCGCCCCGGATTTCTCGGACGAGATCCTCGCGGCTGCCTGCGTGACACGCTCGAAGGAGAACTCCTAGATGTACAACGAACTACTCGCGAACATCGCGATTCTGGTCCTGGCCGGATTCGTCGGTTTCGCCGTCATCTCGAAGGTGCCGAACACGCTGCACACGCCGCTGATGTCGGGCACCAACGCCATCCACGGCATCGTCGTGCTCGGTGCGCTGGTCGTGCTCGGCCACCTCCCCGGAGACGCCCCCTGGGGTATCAAGATCATCCTGTTCGTCGCTCTGGTGTTCGGCACCCTGAACGTCGTCGGTGGCTTCGTCGTCACCGACCGCATGCTGGGGATGTTCAAGCAGCGCAAGGACGCCCCGGTCGCACAGAAGAAGGGGGCTGACTCCTGATGAGCTACCTCGTCTCGGTCCTGTACATCATCGCCTTCGCGATGTTCATCTACGGTCTGTCGGGCCTGACCGGCCCGAAGACCGCCGTGCGCGGCAACTACATCGCCGCGGTCGGCATGTTCGTCGCGGTCGTCGCCGTGCTCATCGACATCCGCGACACCGACAACTGGGGCCTGATCATCGGCGGTCTGGCCGTGGGCATCATCCTCGGTGTCCCGCCGGCGCTGAAGACCAAGATGACGGCCATGCCGCAGCTGGTCGCGCTGTTCAACGGCGTCGGTGGTGGCACCGTCGCACTCATCGCCTGGGCGGAATATCTCGAATCCAGCAGCTTCACCGCTCTCGACGACGACCCGACCGTGGTCATGATCGTCGGTTCGCTGTTCGCGGCGATCATCGGCTCGATCTCCTTCTGGGGTTCGCTCGTCGCGTTCGCGAAGCTGCAGGAGCTGCTGAACAAGAACCTCGAGAAGAAGCTGGTCGCGTCGGCGAAACTGTTCCAGCTGGCCAACATCGTGCTGGTGCTCGCGTCGATCGCGATCGCGGTCTACATCGGGATCAGCGCCGACGGTGAGCCGCTGGCCTCGTGGTGGATCCTCGCGCTGCTCGTCGCGGCCGGCCTGATGGGTCTGTTCGTGGTGCTGCCGATCGGCGGCGCCGATATGCCCGTGGTGATCTCGCTGCTCAACGCGCTGACCGGTCTGTCGGCCGCCGCGGCGGGCCTCGCGCTGAACAACCAGGCGATGATCGTCGCCGGCATGATCGTCGGTGCGTCCGGCACGATCCTGACCAATCTCATGGCCAAGGCCATGAACCGGTCCATCCCGGCGATCGTCTTCGGTGCCTTCGGCGGCAGCGAAGCGGCCGGTGGCGTGGCATCGGCGTCCGGTGGCACGGTCAAGGCCACCTCGGCCTCGGACGCGGCGATCCAGATGGCGTACGCCAACCAGGTCATCGTCGTCCCCGGCTACGGTCTGGCCGTCGCTCAGGCGCAGCACGCCGTCAAGGAGATGGCAGCGCTGCTCGAAGACCGCGGTGTCGAGGTCAAGTACGCGATCCATCCGGTCGCCGGTCGTATGCCCGGCCACATGAACGTCCTGCTCGCCGAGGCCGACGTCGAGTACGACGCCATGAAGGAGATGGACGACATCAACGGTGAGTTCAGCCGCACCGATGTCACCATCGTCATCGGCGCCAACGACGTCACCAACCCGGCGGCCCGGCTGGACTCGACGAGCCCGATCTACGGCATGCCGATCCTCAATGTCGACCAGTCGAAGTCGGTCATCGTCCTCAAGCGTTCGATGAGCTCCGGTTACGCCGGTATCGACAACCCGCTGTTCACCGCCGACAACACGTCGATGCTGTTCGGCGACGCGAAGAAGATGGTCTCGGAGGTCACCGAGGAACTGAAGGCACTGTAGGCCCTTCCGTTCTCCGTCACGGCGCCCACGCGGATCACCGCGTGGGCGCCGTCGGCGTCCGTGCTCGGCTCGCCTCACCGCGCAGGGAGGACGACCTCGCCGGACATCACCCCTGGGACGGCAACTCGAAGTTGCCGAACAGCACGGTCGCCAGGCCCAGCGCCACGACGATGTTGACCACCGTTGCGGACCCGAAGACGACGATCGGGCGCCATCCGGCCTCGCGCAGTCCCCTCGCAGAGAACTCCAGGCCGATCGAGACGAACGCGAAGATCAGGAACCAGGTGCGCAGGTCGTTGATCGTGGAGATGTCGGCCTTGCCGTCGTCGGCGAATTTCACCCACAGTGTGCCGATCACCGAGGCCGCCACGAATCCGAGGACGAACTTCGGGAATCGCTGCCAGAAGTCGCCGATGCTCGGACGTGCCGAACCCGGTCGGCGCTCCACCCGCAACGCGAAGTAGGCCGTCAACGCCACGGCCACGAAGCCGATGAGAGCGTTCTGGGTGGTCTTGACGATCGTGGCGATCTGGAGGGCGTCCTCGCCCACGATCGCTCCGGACGCCGCTACCGCCGCGGTGGTGTCGATGTTGCCGCCGATCCACGCCCCCGCCACGGCGTCGGACAGCCCGAACAGTCCGGCCAGCCAGGGCAGCAGGAAGATCGACGGCAGAGCGAACACGATCACCAATGAGGCGGCGTAGGCGAGCTGTTCCCGCTTCGCCTGCACGGCTCCTGCCGCCGCGATCGCGGCGCTGACACCGCAGATCGACACCGCGGCCGACAGCAGTGCCCTCAGTTTCTCGTCGAGGCCGAGCTTGCCGCCCAGCCACCAGCTGAACGAGAACACGGCGGTGATGAGCAGCACGCCCTGCACGATCGCGGGCCCGGCGGCGGTGGCGAGGACCGTGAGATTGATCGACGCCCCGAGCAGCACCAGGCCGGTCTTGATGAAGAACTCCGTGCGGAATCCACCGGAGATCCTGTCCCGTAGGCCGGTACGGGAGAGGACCAGATTGCCGAGCAGACCGAGAGCGATGGCGTAGACCGGGAACTCGATCGACGACGCGACCCGCTCGAACGAACTGCCTTCGGCGAGTTCGGGCACGGTCTGCTCGAGGAAACGGACGAGGGCACCGAGCACCACCACGACGAGGACACCGGCGACGGCGAGTGCCCGCGACGGTCTCTGCCGAGCGGGTTCGGCACCGAGCGCGGTACTGCCGGTCTCCTCGGGTGCGATCCCGTCGGTGTCGCGCGCGCTCACGGCACCAGACCTCCGGGGAGGATGCCGGTGAGTACGGCAGCGATGAGCGCGAGGCCGGCCACGACGGCGGCCCAGTCCTCACCGAGACGGCGGGGACGCGAGGTTCCTGCGGGCGGGGGTTCGTTGGTCATGGCTCGCAGCCAACCAACCGCTGTCCGCAGCGTCACGAATTCGGATCGGGCTGATCACAACCGTGTACACGGGTCGATGGGTCACGGACCGGACAGGAGGGCACCCACGGGATCGCCGAGGACGGCTCCGATCGTCGCGAGAGCACGACCCGCTTGTTCTCCGTCGACGAGCCGGTGGTCGAACGAGAGCGACAGGGTGACCACCTTCCGGATCGCGAGCGCGTCGTCCCTGACCCACGGACGGTCGGAGATCGCGCCGACGGCGAGGATCGCCGATTCACCCGGATTGAGGATCGGGGTGCCCGCATCGACGCCGAAGACCCCGACGTTCGTGATCGAGACCGTCGAGCCGGCGAGCTCGCTCGGGGAGGACCGCCCCGTCCGCGCCCGCTCGGCGACGTCGGTGATCGCACCGGCCAGCTGCGGCAACGACAGTGCCTGTGCCTCACGGACGACCGGGACCTTGAGCCCGTCGGGCGTCGCCGTGGCGATCCCGAGATGCACATCGTGATGGAGCACGATGTCACCGCTCTCGTCGTCCCAGCGCGAATTCAGGGACGGCTCGCCGACGATCGCCTGCATCAGCGCGCGGGACACGACGGTCAGTGCCGTGAGATGGACGCCCTCGAAGGAGGGGGACGCACGCAGTGTGGTCACCAGGTCGACCGTGGGGGTCACGTCGCAGGTGAGGAAGACCGTGGCGTGCGGGGCGGTGAAGGCGCTGCGGGTCACGGCGTCGGCCGTGCGTTTCCGCACTCCGGCGACGGGCACCCGGGTGATCCGGCCGGAAGCCTGAACCGGGCTTTCTGGGGAGCCGTGTCCGTCGCCGGCGGTACGGCGCACGTCGTCGCACGTGATCACTCCGTCGCGTCCGGTGCCCGCCACGGTACGCAGGTCGACGTCGAGGACAGCCGCGAGTTTGCGTGCGGCGGGTTTCGCGTCCGGCCGCGCCGGTACCGCCTCGGTGCCCCGGGACGGGAGGGTCTCGTCCGGAACAGGATCGTCCGGGACAGGGCGGTTCGTTCGTCTGCTCGGTGGGGCGTCGCCGGGACCGTAGCCGACGAGCACCGATGGGCGTGCCGGCGCACCGTCGCCTTCCGGCCCGCCGGTGGTTCCGGCGTCGGTGGCAATCCGCAGCAGAGGTGTCCCGACGGGAACCGTTTGCCCCGGTTCGACGAGCAGTTCGGCGACGGTACCTGCATAGGGGGAAGGCAATTCCACGGTGGCCTTGGCGCTTTCGACCTCCCCGATGATCTGGTTGAGTGCGACGTGATCACCGACCGCGACGGACCAGTGCACCCAGTCCGCCTCGGTGAGTCCTTCACCCAGATCGGGGAGACGGAATTCCTGTACTTCGCGTGTCGGATCCGGCATCGATTCTCCTCACGCCGCCAGCGCGCGGTCGACCGCGTCGAGGATGCGATCCGGGTCGGGGCGATGGTGCGATTCGAGTTTGGCCGGGGGATAGGGGATGTCGAATCCCCCGACCCGCAGCACCGGTGCCTCGAGCTGGTAGAAGCATCGTTCGCTCGTGCGGGCCGCGATCTCCGCACCGATGCCGCAGAACACCGGTGCTTCCTGTACGACGACGAGACGCCCGGTCCGCCGCACCGACGCCTCGACGATGTCGAAGTCGAGCGGGGACAACGACCGCAGATCGATGACTTCGAGCGAATGCCCCTCCTGTTCGGCGATCTCCGCAGCCCGCAGCGCCGTGCCCACCAGAGCGCCGAAGGTCACGACCGTCGCGTCGGAACCCGACCGGACGACTCGTGCCGACTCCAGGACGATCTCCGGTGCCCTATCGATCTCCACCTCGCCGCGTTCCCAGTAACGATGTTTGGGTTCGAGGAAGATCACCGGATCGTCGAGGGCGATCGCCTGCTGGATCATCCAGTAGGCGTCGGACGGAGTGCTCGGGCTGACGACGCGCAGACCCGCGGTGTGCGTGAAATACACCTCCGGTGATTCCGAGTGGTGTTCGACCGCACCGATGCCACCGCCGTAGGGAATCCGGATGGTCAGTGGTGCCGTCACCGCCCCCGCGGTGCGGTAGTGGATCTTCGCGACCTGCGAGACGATCTGGTCGAAGGCCGGATAGACGAAACCGTCGAACTGGATCTCGCACACCGGCCGGTAGCCCCGCAGTGCCATCCCGAACGCGGTTCCCACGATTCCGGATTCGGCGAGAGGCGTGTCGATCACGCGCCCTTCGCCGAAGTCCTTCTGCAGGCTGTCGGTGATGCGGAAGACCCCGCCGAGAGTGCCGACGTCCTCGCCCATGACGACGACCCGGGGATCCTTCTCGAGTGCGCGGCGCAGCCCTGCGTTGAGGGCACCGGCGAGTGTCATCGTCGTGGTGGTCATCGTCGTGCCTCCTCACCGGCCGGGCCGAAACTCGCGAGATAGTCGGCGTGGGCGGCGCGTTCCTCGGTCACGAGCGGATGGCCTGTGGCGTAGACGTGGTCGAACAATGTGGCCGGTTCGGGTTCCGGCATCCCGAGGGTGCCGCGCCGCAGTCGCGCGGCGGCGTCGTCCGCTTCTGCTCGAACCTCGTCGAGGAAGGTCTCGTCGATGTGGCCCTCACGTTCGAGGAGCCGGCCGACCCGGTCGAGAGGGTCGCGCGCCTTCCACTCCTCGAGGTCGGCAGGGGCGCGATAACGGGTGGGGTCGTCGGAGGTCGTGTGCGGACCCATCCGGTAGGTGAGCGCTTCGACGAAGAACGGCCCGGCACCCTCGCGGGCGTGGCGGACCGCCCGGCGGGTCACGGCGAGGACGGCGAGGACGTCGTTGCCGTCCACCTGTACGGCCGGCATCCCGAAGCCGGCGGCGCGCCGGGCGAGCGGAACCGGACTCTGGACGTGGGTGGGCACGCTGATCGCCCACTGGTTGTTCTGGCAGAAGAAGACCACCCCGGCCCCCCAGCTGACGGAGAACACGAGCGCTTCGGACAGATCGCCCTGGCTGGTGGCGCCGTCACCGAAGTACGCGATCGTCGCGATGTCGGCCCCGTCGAGTTTCGCCCCCATCGCGTAGCCGGTCGCGTGCAGCCCCTGGGCCCCGACCACGATTGCGGGGTTGGTGGTGGCGACCGGTCGTGGATCCCATCCCGACAGGGCGCAGCCACGCCACAAGCGGGTCATGTCGGCGGGATCGACACCCCGGCACCACGCGACGGCGTGTTCGCGGTAGCTGGTGAAGGCGTAGTCGTCGGGCCCGAGCGCCCGGGCCGAACCGACCTGAGCGGCCTCCTGGCCGGTGAGCGGCGCCCACAGTCCGAGTTCGCCCTGGCGTTGCAGTGCGGTCGCCTCACTGTCGAGACGTCGCACGACGACCATGTCGCGATAGAGTTCGCGCAGCTGATCAGGGCCGATATCGGCGACCAGTGGGGCGTACCCGGTGTCGAGGACGCGTCGTCCGTCGGGTTGGATCAACTGGACCGGATATGCGGTCGGTTCAACCATCGGATCACCTCGTCGGTGCGGATCCGGTGTGCCCTCGTGAGGCGCGACCGGATGATGTGTGGTGTACACCACATCATCCGCGTCCCGTGCGCGTGCGCAATCGATCCGCCTCGCACTGCGCAGAAAGCACGGTTTCGACGCGTCCCACGGTGGCAGACTGCGAAGAATGACCAGTCTGGATGCCACCGACGCGCGTCTGCTCCTCGAACTCGCCCGGACGCCGAGAGCCACGGGGGTGGAACTGGCGCAGCGGCTCGGGCTCTCCCGCAACACCGTCCAGGCACGACTGTCGCGGTGGGAGAACGAGGGGGTCCTCTCCTCCTTCGACCGGCGGGTCGACCCCGCCACGCTGGGATATCCGCTCTCGGCCTATGTCGCCACGCGCGTCGACCAGCACCGGCTCGACGAGGTGGTCGACGAACTGGCACAGATCCCCGAGGTCACCGAGGTGTACGGGCTGACGGGGCCGGTCGACCTGTCGGTCAAGGTCGTCGCGCGGGACGCCGACGATCTCTACCGGCTCGCCGGCCGGATCCTGAAGATCCGCGGCGTCGAACGCACCGACATGTCGCTGGTCATGCAGGAACTCGTTTCCCAGCGCACCACTCCACTGCTCGCCCGCGCTACGGAACGAGCCTGAGAACCCTCTCGACGGGCGCCCCCGGCGGTCTACGGGGTGGGATTCGGCGTCGCCAGCTGAGCGGCGGCCTTGCGGATCTGGTCGGGAATCGGGACGGGGCGACGGGTCTGCGGATCGACGTAGACGTGAACGAAGCGGCCGGTCGCGGCGGGTAGCAGCGCGTCGTCGGATTCACGGAAGATCGCGAGCGAATAGGTGATCGACTGTGTGCCCAGTCGTTCGACCGCCAGGCCCACCTGCAGGCGATCCGGGAAGGACAGCTCGGCGAGATAGCGGCAGGAGGTCTCCGCCACGACCCCGATCGCATCGAGTTCGCGGATGTCGACCCCGGTGGTGGAGATGAGCCACCCGTTGACCGCTGAGTCGAAGTACGAGTAGTACGTGACGTTGTTGACGTGGCCGTAATGGTCGTTGTCGGCCCAGCGTGTCTGCATGGGCCACAACACCGGGAACTGCTCCGGCTCGGGCGGGGCGGCGGGGCTCGTCGGTCGGCGGTTGCTCACGTCTCGACGATAGTGCTCTCCGCACGGCAAATCAGATCAACAGCCACGGGAATCCCGATCCGCCGGAGAAAAGCGCCGAATCGGACGCCTGTGGGGGAGGCCGCGGCGGCCGGTCGTCGCCTCGCCGACGGCGTATCGCACACAAACCCGGAACGGATGTGCCGTTCGTGCCAGGATCGGATCATGTCCGGGAACTCCGTCCTCCTCACGACCCTCGAACTGGCCGAGATGATCGAGCACGGCCGATCTCCGGTGATACTCGACGTCCGCTGGACGCTCGGCGACCCGCACGGCCGGGAGCGCTTCCACGAAGGTCATATCAGCGGTGCGGTCTACGTCGACATGGACGAGGAACTCGCCGACCCGCCGACTCTCGAGCACGGCCGGCATCCGCTGCCCGATATCGATCGCCTCCAGGCCGCGGCGCGTCGATGGGGCATCGACGAGGGAGATCTCGTCGTCGCCTACGACGGCAGCGGTGGTCTCGCTGCCGCCCGCGCGTGGTGGTTGCTGCGGTGGGCGGGGCACCCCGAGGTCCGGCTGCTCGACGGCGGGCTGCAGGCGTGGACGGCCGGTGGCCATCTGCTCGCGGCGGGCCCGGGCGACGAGACGCGACCGGGTACCGTGACGCTGAGTCCCGGCCACCTGCCGACGATCGGCCCGGACGAGGCCGCGGAGTTCTCCACCCACGGGGTCCTGCTCGATGCGCGGGCCTATGCGCGATACCGCGGGGACGAGGAGCCGGTGGACCGGCGTGCCGGGCACATTCCCGGCGCGATCAGCGCGCCGACCACGGAGAATCTGCGCCAGGACGGATCCTTCCTGCCGGCGGATCAACTCGCGTATCGCTTCTCGCGGCTGGGAGTGAACGGGACCGACGTCGCCGTGTACTGCGGGTCGGGTATCAACGCCGCACACGAGATCGCTGCGCTCGAGATCGCCGGGATCGAGGCCGCGCTGTATCCGGGTTCGTGGTCGCAGTGGAGCGCCGATCCGAAGAGGAGGGTCGCGACCGGCGGCAGCCCGCAGGGTGATGGGACGTGAACGTGCATTCCGGACACACCGGTCGGTAAGTTCACATGAATGAAACATTTCGCCGGAGCACGAATCGCGTTCGCTGCGGGGATGACGGGCCTCGCGACGCTGCTCGTCGCGTCGCCGGTCTCGGCAGTGCCGATACCGTCCGATCCCGTGCCGTCACAGTGTGTGTCGGCCGTACCGGAGGCCGAGATCGCCGCGCTCACGGACCCCGCGGGGATCGACACCTTCGACGACGCCCGCACTCGTATCGCCGATCTGCGTGATCTCCTCACCCGCAGCGACGACTATCGCGGCACCTTCGTGCTCGCCTTCGACGAGATCCTCGAACTGACCGGCCCGACCCTCGACTCCGGGATCTACGACGATCCGGAATGGGCGTCCGCGCTCGCGGTCGAGGTCGTGCGGCTGTACCTGTCGAATCTGCACGAATATGTGACCGGCGGAACGCCCGCGCCGCACTGGGCGGACGCGCTGGCGCTGACCGAGCAGTGCGATCGCAGCCCCGGCAGGGTGCTGCTCGGTGCGATCGTCGCGCACCTGGTGGTCGACTTCCCGGAAGCTCTCGTGGCGATCGGCTCGACCCCCACGCACACGCGCGACTTCTACACCTTCGGTGAAGCACTCGTCGACGCCGCGCCGGTGATCGCGGACGAGTTCGAGGCGGTCTACGGCGTCGACCTCGGCCCGTTCTTCACCGGCTGGTTCGTCGGAGACCTCGCGGGCGAGACCGAAACCACCACGTTCATGTTCCAGTCGGCGCGAACGGCCGCGTGGGTGAACAACTTCGGTCTGCAGGATCCTGCCACCCACGACATCACCCGCCTCGAGATGAACGTCGCGGTCGATGCCGCCACCCTCGTCCTCGACGGACTCGAACAGGCCGGCACGATCTGACGGCTCGCCCGCCCCGATCGTCCGTGGCTCAGGACCGGGAGTACTCCGATGCGCGGCGCACCTGCTCGCGTGTCGGAGCCACACCGGTGTAGAGCTCGAACTGCAGTGCCGCTTGCAATGCGATCACCTCGTCGCCGGTGATCACGGGGATGCCGCGTTCACGCGCGAAGCGGACGAGAGGAGTGTCCGGAGGCACGGCCACGACGTCGAAGACGGTGGCCGCCGCCGCGGCGAAGTCGTGCGGGACAGGCAGGTCGGCCGCTTCCGGTCCGCCGGCCATACCGATCGGAGTGGCGTTGACGACGAGCCCGGGCGTGATCTCACGTGTGTCCGGGCACCATCGGTAACCGTATTTACGGGCGAGGGACCGCCCGGTGTCCTCGTTGCGGGCGAGGATCGTCCCCCGGGTGAATCCGTTGTGCCGCAGCGCCGCTGTCGCGGCCTTCGCCATCCCGCCGCTTCCGACCACCGTGACCGGCAGTGCGGTGTCGACCTCGTGGGCGACGAGCAGATCGCTGACCGCCTGGTAGTCGGTGTTGTAGGCGTGCAGGACGCCGTCGTCGTTGACGATCGTGTTCACCGATTCGATGGCTCGCGCGGAGTCGTGCAGTACATCGACGAGGGGCAATACCGCTTCTTTGAACGGCATCGACACGCCGGCCCCGCGGATGCCCAGACCACGAATCCCCCTCACCGCGTCCTCGATATTCGCGGGCGCGAAGGCCTTGTAGACGAAGTCGAGTCCGAGTTCCTCGTAGAGGTAGTTGTGGAACCGCGTGCCGATGTTGCTGGGGCGGCCGGACATCGAGATGCACAGACGGGTGTCCTTGGAGATGCGCTCGAGCATCTCCTCACCGTAGACCCGCCTCTCGCGAAAATGGCGATTCACTTCGGTGAGCATATTGTTCTCTTTATTCAGAATGCGATACTGTCCGGTGCATGGGAGACGATCTGGGTGCCGGTGGACTGAGATTCGAACGAGAGGGCGCGATCGGCTGGTGCATCATCGACCGGCCCGCGGCCCGCAACGCCTTCACACCCGCGATGTACTACGGGCTCAAACGCGCGGTACGACTGGTCAACTCCGATCCCGACCTGGCGGCACTCGTCATCACCGGGGTGGACGACGTCTTCGCGCCCGGAGGGGATCTCGGCGGTCGCGCCGAGCCCGGTGACGATCTGCCCGACGGCCTCGCCGGCAACGACGTGGTGCCCTTCCTCACCATCCGCGACAGCCGCGCACCGGTGATCTCCGCCGTCAACGGCATCTGCCAGGCCGGAGGGCTGCTCGTGGCCATGATGTCCGACATCGCGGTGGCCAGCGACCGCGCGACCTTCCGTGTCCCCGAGCTTCTCCGCGGTATCCCCGACGCGACGTTCGCCGCCGCGCTGCCGGCCCATGTCGGCCTCGCGGCCGCCCGCGACCTGCTCCTGTCGGCGCGCGTGTTCGACGCGGACGAAGCATTGCGCCTGGGTGTCATCTCGCGGGTCGTCCCGCACGAGCAGTTGAGGGAAGCGGCGCTGGAGGCCGCCCGGCAGGTCCTGCGCACTGCGCCTCTCGCACGGGCACAGGTCAAGCGGATGCTCAACGAGCGCTACGGACAGATCGACTACCAGACGATGTTCGGGGCACTGGAGACCTCACCCGAACCCCGCGAGGGCATGCGGGCCTTCATGGAGAAGCGCGATCCGGACTGGATCCCGCAGAATCTGCCGGTCTGACCCGGATCAAGGGGGCACGACCGGTCGCATCACGGGCAGGACCGGGCAGCCGCGGCCAGTGCCCGATGGTCGTCGGCCGTGACCGGCAGGGCGTAGCGCACCGCGACCGTGAGGTACCGGCCGGCGAACCAACAGCGGTAACCCGCCGCCGGCGGCAGCCATTGTGCGGGCGTGTCGTCGCGCTTGTCGAGATTGGCCTGTCCGCCCACGGCGACGAGGTTGTACGTGATGTCGTTGGCGAACCGGCGTCTGCGCTCGGCGGGCCATCGGGCCGCTCCGAGATCCCAGGCCGCGGCGAGCGGATAGATGTGATCGATGTGCACGCTGTTCGCCTCGGCCCGCCGGAACTCCACGCGCACTCCGGTGTACGGGTCGTGCAGGAGACCGGACGTCACGACGCAGTCGTCGCTGCCGGCCCGGAAGGTGGGGGAGCGGAGGTCGCGGGCGAGGACGTTGTTGCGGGTGTCGCAGCCGTCGTGGCCACCGGGACCGGGATGGTCGTCCGACCAGGCCGGTCCGAACACGCATCCCTCATCGGGACCGCAACCCCGCTCGTATCCCGGTGCTCTCCGCCGCTCGTCGACGACGGTCACCCGGCCGAGCAGCTCGTGCACCTCGGCCCGGGCCGGGCTGCCCGGCACGGGCTCGGATTCCGGTCCGGTGCGGTCCCAGAGCCAGGACACCAGCACCGCCGCCACTACGGCCGTCACCCACCACGTCGTGTTCCCCCCACGCACGCGGTGATCCTGGCACAGTTCCCCGACACACCGAGTCGGGCCGGCCGGGTCAGGGGACGGTCACGACGACCTTCCCGCCCGCGTGCCCGGACTCGACCAGGGCGAGCGCGCTACCGGCGTCGGAGAGCGGGAAGGCCCGTTCGACGCGTGGGTCGAGGATTCCGCGTACCACGAGCGAGGCGATCCGGTCGAAGACCTCCCGGGTGCGACGCCGGGTGATCCCGGACCCTCCCAGGGCTTCGGCACGGGCGGGATCCGCGACGCTCACCACCCGCTCCGGAGCCCGGGTCAGCGCGACCGCCCGTTCCAGCACCTCACCACCGACGAGGTCGACGATCGCGGTCACCGCGCCGCAGCGTTCCGTGGCTGCCGCCACGCGCATGTCGAAGCCCGGTCCGGACTCGATCCACACGCCCCCGCAGGACTCGACCGCATCCCGTTTCCCCGCACTCGCCACGCCGAGTACGGCCGCTCCTGCAGCGTGCGCGAGCTGAGTGAGAGCCGATCCCACACCGCCGCCCGCCCCCAGCACGAGCACGGTGTCGGCGTCGACGATGCCGAGATGCTCGGCGATGTCGAGGGCGGTTCCGGCCGCGACAGGGAGTGTGGCCGCCACCTCGTACGAGACCGCCTCGGGTTTGTGTGCGGCGGCGGCCGCGTCGACGAGCGTGTACTCGGCGTAACCGCCGAAGCCGGTCGCCGTGGCTCCGAACACGGCGTCACCCACCGCGAAGTCGGCGACCGTGTTGCCGCCCGCCGCCTGCACCACGCCTGCGACCTCGCGGCCGAGCACAGCCGGAAAGTGCACCGCGATGCTGTTTCTGCGTGTGCCGGAGCGCACCTTCCAGTCGGCCGGATTCACACCGGCGGCCCGGACCGCCACGAGAAGCTGCCCGGGACCGGGTACCGGAACATCCACGTCGAGAAGCTGTTGTGTCTCCGGACCGCCGTACTCCACGAAGCCGTATGCGCGCGCCATGGACCCAGCCTGCCATCGCGTCCGGGTACGGCTGGCACGATAGTGGGCATGTTGCACGGGCTGTGGTCACCGGGATCCGGCCTGATGCTGTGGTGGGAGCCTGCCGCAGAGCCCGATCCCGACGCGCTGCCCTCGGCGCTGCGCCGGTGGGTCGACCGCCCGTTCCGCCATCGGGTCACGATCACCTTTCCGGGCGAGACCGAGCCGCAGGTGGTGCCCGCCGTCGCGGTCGCGCCTCCCGATGCGGCAGAACTGCTGCTGGACATACCCCGCCGGCCCGGGGGAGTGGGTGGCGACCTGCGGTATCTCGCGCACCTGGCACGGGGCATCGAGAGATGGGCGCAGGCCGGGCGCGTCGCGCCGGAACTCGTGCGCGCAGAGAAGCAGTGGTGGGCGCGATGGCAGTTGCTCGGCGGGGAGAAGACGCGCGCCTGGTCCGCGGAACTGGCCGCTGCGATGCCTCCCGTGCAGCGACAACTCGGGCGCCCGATCGATCTGCTCGACGACCTGTGCCGCGAACTGACCGATCCGATCGTGCGGACCTTGCACGGCTCGTCGACTTCACTGCATCCCCTCGTCGCTGCCCTGGCGGAGGGCACCGCCCATCCCCGCGGCACCCAGCGCATGGCCGACGCGCTCGAGGAATGGCGTGCCAGCCTGGCCGGATACGAACCGGATCTGGTGCTGCGGCTCGTCGAACCGGACGACGTCGACGACGGGGTGGGTGCCGACTCCTTCTGGCGTCTGGAGGTCTGCCTGCGCGCGGAGGGGCAGGCGCCGATGCCGCTGCCGGTGCAGGACACCGATCCGCATCTGCTGCAGATCGGGGTGCGCAAACTCGGCGTCGCCCTCCAGACCTATCCCCGGCTCCAGGACGTTCCCCGCGATCCGGACACCCTCGATCTGCTGCTGCCCACCCCGGTCGTCGTCGATCTCGTCGAGCACGGGGCACGTGCGCTCGACGCCGCCGGGATCGCGGTGTTGCTGCCACGGGCATGGGCGACGGTCGAGCCGTCCCTGCGCCTGCAGGTCGACTCGCCCGTCGCACCCGTCAGCGCCGACGACAGCGTGGTCGGGATGAACGCGATCGTCTCGTACGAATGGCAACTCGCCGTCGGCGACATGCTGCTCACACCGACGGAGATGGAAGAACTCGTCGCGGCGAACAGCGATCTGGTGAAGCTGCGCGGCAAATGGGTGCGTGCCGACAACGAGGCCCTGACCCGCGCCGCCCGCTATGTGACCGCGCATTCCACGGAAGGCGCCACGCTCGGCTCGTTGTTCGCCCAGTTCACCGGCGACGACGCGCCACCGGCGGAGGTCACCGAGATCTCCGCGACCGGCTGGGTGGAGATGCTGCTCGACGGGCAGGCCCGGCCCGAGCCGGTACCCGCACCCGCGGGACTGACCGCCGAACTGCGGCCCTATCAGCAGCGTGGTCTCGACTGGCTCGCGTTCATGAGCCGGCTCGGCCTCGGCGCGGTCCTCGCCGACGACATGGGCCTGGGCAAGACCATCCAGGTGCTCGCGCTGCTCGCGCACGAACGCGAAGCGGGGCTGCGGGACGCGCCGACGCTGCTCGTGTGCCCGATGTCGGTCGTCGGCAACTGGCAACGCGAAGCCGAACGGTTCGTGCCCGATCTGAGGGTGCACGTCCACCACGGCGCGCAGCGGCTGAGCGGCGGTGCGCTCGCCGCGACCGCCGCCGACCACGATCTCGTGGTGACGACCTACGCCATCGCCGCTCGGGACGTCACCCAACTCGCGGCGTTGTCGTGGCGCCGCGTGGTCCTCGACGAGGCGCAGCACGTGAAGAACACCGCGACAGCGCAGTCCCGTGCCACGCGTGCGGTGCCCGCCGGGCACCGGATCGCGCTCACCGGTACACCCGTGGAGAACCGGCTCGAGGAACTGCGGGCGATCCTGGACTTCGCGAATCCGTCCCTGCTCGGCAGCGCGGCGTCCTTCCGTGCGCGGTTCGCGGTACCGATCGAACGCGACCACGACGCGGTCGCCGCGGCGCGGCTGCGGGCGTTGTCCGCACCGTTCGTGATGCGCCGCGTCAAGACCGACCCCGACGTCATCTCCGATCTGCCCGAGAAGTTCGAGCAGACCGTGCGGGCGAATCTGACGGCGGAGCAGGCTGCGCTCTACCGGGCGGTCGTGGACGACATGATGCGTCGGATCCGCGACAAGGAGGGCATGGCACGCAAGGGGGCGGTGCTCGCGGCGCTGACCCGGCTCAAGCAGGTGTGCAACCATCCGGCGCACTATCTGAGCGACGGCTCGCCGGTCCTGCGCCGCGGGCGCCATCGGTCGGGCAAGCTCGGCCTGGTCGAGGACATCGTCGAGTCCGTATTGGCAGACGGTGAGAAAGTGCTGCTGTTCACGCAGTTCCGGGAGTTCGGTGAACTCGTCGTTCCCTATCTCGAGGAGCGGTTCGCGACTTCGGTGCCGTTCCTCCACGGAGGCGTGCCCAAGGGTAAGCGCGACGCGATGGTCGCGGCCTTCCAGGGCGACGGCGGGCCGTCGATCATGATGCTCTCGCTCAAGGCGGGCGGGACCGGACTGAATCTCACCGCCGCCAACCACGTCGTCCATCTCGACCGGTGGTGGAATCCCGCCGTCGAGAACCAGGCGACGGACCGCGCGTTCCGGATCGGGCAACGCCGTGACGTGCAGGTCCGCAAGCTCGTCTGTGTGGGGACGGTGGAGGAGCGTATCGACGAAATGCTCACCGGAAAGAAGGAACTGGCCGAGATCGCGGTGGGTGCGGGGGAGAACTGGATCACCGAGCTGTCCACCGACCAGTTGCAGTCCCTGCTCACCCTCGGTGACGAAGCGGTGGGTGACTAGATGGCGCGAGGTGAGGTACGCCGTTACGGCACGGCGCGTCGGATCGACGGTGGTATCGAGGCGCGCACCAAGCGCGGCGCCATCGGGCGGAGCTGGTGGTCGAAGGAATTGATCTCGGCAATGGAGGAGGTCGCCGACAAGGCGCGCCTGACGCGGGGCCGCGCGTACGCGCGCGCAGGCCAGGTGGTCTCCGTGCGTCTCGAACCCGGTGCGGCGGTGGGTGAGGTGCAGGGAAGTCAGCTCACCCCGTTCACCGCGGCGGTGCGTGTGCGGACGCTCGACGAGGACGCGGTGGGCGAACTCGTGGCGCTCGTCCGGTCGTCGCCGGGCATGCTCGCGCGCCTCGCGGCGGGCATCCTTCCCGAGGAGCTGGGCTCGTCGCTGCTTCCGCGACGTGCGGGCGAGCTCGATTTCGACTGCACCTGTCCCGACGACGGGTGGCCCTGCAAGCATTCGGCGGCCGTCGCCTATCTCCTTGCCGAGCATGTCGACGAGCAGCCGCTCGCGGTGCTGACCCTGCGTGGTGTCGATGTCGCGACCTTGATCGGTGGCGTCGACGAGGCGGACAACCCGGACGACGCGACCGCGGAACAGGATTTCTACGGCGACGGGACGGAGTTGCCCGAGCTGCCGGCGGAACGGTTCCGGCCCGCGCTCGAGGATCTCGACCCCATGTTGCTGCGCCGGGCGCTGCGGGCGGGCGGAACCGACGAGGCAGTGGTGATCCGCGGTATCAACGATCTCGAGGATCTGTACCGGCGTATGCGATGACCTCCGATCCGGGGATCCGGGGATCCGGGTTGCGGCGGCGGGCGCGGGGGTATGTCTGCCCGGGTGAGGTCGCGGGTGGACACGGTCCACCGCGGTACGAGAACTGCCCGAGTGGAGGATTCATGGGGACATCGGACGAGTCGTCGATCAAGGAGCACGCAGAAAGCGCGGTCCACGCAGTGAAGGAGGAAGCCGAGACCTATCGCGGGGGCGAGGATCGCCCGCTCGGCGGGTACGCGGTTCTGATGTCGATCTATCTCACGCTCGTCGGTGTGCTGGCGGCGATCGCGGCGAGACGTGGCCGCCCGCTGCCGAAACCGGGTGCCGGCGATCTCGTGGTCACCGCCCTCGCCAGCCACAAGTTCTCCCGCATCCTGAGCAAGGCCGCCGTCACGAGTCCGGTGCGCGCGCCGTTCACCCGATTCGACGGCCCGGGTGGGCCGGCCGAGGTGATGGAACAGCCGCGAAAGTCGTCGCGGGTGCGTCACGCGGTGGGCGAATTGCTGGCCTGCCCGTTCTGCCTCGACCTGTGGACGGTGACGGCGCTGGTGTTCGGTCTCGTCTACGCGCCCGGGCTCACGCGACTGGTGGCAGGCTCGTTCGCGGCGCTCGCCGGGGCGGATTTCCTGCACCTCGCGTATGCGAAGGCGCAGCAGATCGCCGAGGGCTGACGCGCGAACGCTCGCCGAGTGTCACCGGACGTGATCGGCGGGGTGTGACGGTAGACATACGTGGACTTCCAACTATAGGATCAGCGAAGACTTCGGGCCTGCGCCCGTTCGCGCCGAAAATCGCACATCCTAATGTCATCGCACACCAGTAAAGGACGGGATCGGACATGAGCGTTCGAGAACTGACCCACTTCGTCGGCGGACAGCATGTCGCCGGCACCTCCGGCCGCTACGCCGACGTCTTCGACCCCAACACCGGCGAGGTCCAGGCCCGCGTGCCGCTCGCCGCCGTGAGCGAAGTCGAAGCCGCGATCGCCGATGCCGAAGTGGCTCAGAAGGAATGGGCGTCGTGGAACCCGCAGAAGCGGGCCCGCGTGCTCATGCGATTCCTGCAACTCGCCCAGGACAACATGGACGAACTCGCCCGCCTGCTGTCGAGCGAGCACGGCAAGACCATCCCCGACGCGAAGGGCGACATCCAGCGCGGACTCGAGGTCGTCGAGGTCGCGCTCGGTGCTCCGCACCTGCTCAAGGGTGAATACACCGAATCCGCCGGTACCGGCATCGACGTGTACTCGATGCGCCAGCCGCTCGGTGTCGTCGCCGGCATCACCCCGTTCAATTTCCCGGCCATGATCCCGCTGTGGAAGGCCGCTCCCGCGCTCGTCTCCGGCAATGCCTTCGTGCTCAAGCCTTCCGAGCGTGATCCCTCGGTTCCGCTGCGGCTGGCCGAACTGTTTCTCGAGGCCGGTCTGCCTGCGGGTGTCTTCAACGTCGTCAACGGCGACAAGGAAGCTGTCGACGTCCTGCTGAACGACAAGCGCATCAAGGCCGTCGGCTTCGTCGGCTCGACGCCGATCGCGCAGTACATCTACGAGACGGCCGCCAGGAACGGCAAGCGCGCGCAGTGCTTCGGCGGCGCGAAGAACCACGCGATCATCATGCCCGACGCCGACCTCGACCAGGTGGCCGACGCCCTCGTCGGCGCCGCATACGGTTCGGCCGGCGAGCGCTGCATGGCACTGTCGGTCGCCGTTCCGGTCGGGGAGGAGACCGCCGATCGTCTCGTCGCCAAGCTCACCGAGCGCATCGCCGACCTGCGCATCGGCACCAGTTTCGACGAGAAGGCCGATTTCGGTCCGCTCGTGACCGCTGCCGCACGGGAACGCGTCCACGGTTACATCGCCCAGGGCGTCGAGGAAGGCGCCGAACTGGTCGTCGACGGCCGCGACTTCGTCCTCGAAGGGCACGAGAACGGCTTCTTCTCCGGTGCCACCCTGTTCGACAAGGTCACCACCGACATGTCGATCTACAAGGAAGAGATCTTCGGACCGGTGCTCACGGTCGTGCGTGCCCGCGATTACGAGCACGCCCTCGCCCTGCCCACCGAGCACGAGTACGGCAACGGCGTCGCGATCTTCACCCGCGACGGCGACACCGCACGCGACTTCGTCGCCCGTGTCCAGGTCGGCATGGTGGGCGTCAACGTCCCGATCCCGGTGCCGATCGCCTACTACACCTTCGGTGGATGGAAGGCCTCCGGCTTCGGCGACCTCAACCAGCACGGCCCCGACGCCTTCCGCTTCTACACCAAGACGAAGACGGTCACGCAGCGCTGGCCCTCCGGTGTCAAGGAAGGCGACATCGCCGGTGCCCACGTGGCCGACACCGACCACTTCGTCATCCCGACGATGAACTAGGCGGTCGCCGTGTTCATCCTCGACGACGACGACCGGGCCATCCGCGACACCGCCCGGGACTTCGCCACCGAGTACCTGGCCCCGAACGCGGTCGAGTGGGATCAGGACAAGCATTTTCCGGTGGACGTGCTGCGCAAGGCCGCCGAACTGGGTATGGGCGGAATCTACGTCCGCGAGGATGTCGGCGGATCGGGGCTGCGACGCCTCGATTCCGTCCGGATCTTCGAAGAACTGGCGAAGGGCTGCCCGTCCGTCGCGGCGTACATCTCCATCCACAACATGGTCACCTGGATGATCGACCGCTTCGGCAACGACGAGCAGCGCCGGCAGTGGATCCCGGACCTGTGCACGATGGAGCACCTCGCCAGCTACTGCCTCACCGAGCCCGGCGCCGGTTCCGATGCGGCGGCCTTGAGCACCAAGGCCGTTCGCGACAGTGACGATTACGTGCTCACCGGCGTCAAGCAGTTCATCTCCGGCGCCGGCACCTCCGACGTGTACGTGGTAATGGCGCGCACCGGGGACACCGGTGCGCGCGGGATCTCGGCGTTCATCGTCCCGAAGGACACCCCGGGCCTGTCCTTCGGTGCCAACGAGAAGAAGATGGGCTGGAACGCGCAGCCCACCCGGCAGGTGATCCTCGACGGTGCCCGCGTGCCCGCGGATAACCTGCTCGGTACCGAGGGCGGTGGATTCCGTATCGCCATGCACGGACTCAACGGTGGCCGGATCAACATCGCCGCATGCTCCGTCGGCGGAGCGCAGACCGCTCTGGACCGGACGGTCGCCTATCTCGCCGAGCGCAGGGCCTTCGGGGAACGTCTGCTCGACTCGCAGGCACTGCAGTTCCGCCTGGCCGACATGCGTATCGAACTCGAAGCCGCCCGCACCCTGCTGTGGCGCGCCGCCGACGCTCTCGACCGAGGGAGCGAGGACGTCGTCGAGTTGTGCGCGATGGCCAAGCGGTTCGCGACCGACACGGGATTCGAGGTCGCCAACGAAGCACTGCAACTGCACGGTGGCTACGGTTACCTTGCCGAGTACGGGATCGAGAAGATCGTGCGCGATCTGCGCGTGCATCAGATCCTCGAAGGAACCAACGAGATCATGCGGATGGTCGTCGCGCGGAGCGTGGTGGCCGCAGCACAGAACGGAGCAGCATGACCGGGCAGGAACCCGAGATCCTCATCGACGTGAAGGACGGCATCGGCCGTATCACGCTCAACCGGCCCAAGGCCATCAACGCCCTCAATCACGCCATGGTCCTCGAGATGTCGAAGGCCCTGAACGCGTGGGAGAACGACGACTCGGTGCGTGCCGTGCTGGTACGCGGCGCCGGTGAACGCGGCCTGTGCGCCGGCGGCGACATCGTCTCGATCTACCACGACGCCAAGGACGGCGGCACGGGATCACAGGACTTCTGGCGTGACGAGTACATCCTCAACGCTGCCATCGGCCGCTACCCGAAGCCGTACATCGCGATCATGGACGGGATCGTCATGGGCGGCGGCGTCGGGATCTCGGCGCACGGCAACGTCCGGATCGTCACCGAACGTTCGAGCATCGCCATGCCCGAGACCGGAATCGGATTCGTTCCCGATGTCGGCGGCACCTACCTGCTCTCGCGCACACCCGGCGAGATCGGTACCCACATCGCGCTGACCACCGGGCGGATGAAGGCCGGCGACGCCATCGCCCTCGGTTTCGCCGACCACTACCTGCCGTCCGAGTCGCTCGACAAGTTCGTCGGCGCACTCGAATCCGGCTCGGTCGAGGACGCACTCGCCGAATATTCGCAGTCCGCACCCGAATCGGCGCTCCTCGCCCAGCGCGAGTGGATCGACGCGGCGTACTCCGCCGATACCGTCGACGAGATCGTGGAGCGACTCCGGTCCTCGGACGTGCCGGAGGCGCGCGAGACCGCCGATCAGGTGCTCGCGAAATCGCCTGTCGCGCTGAAGGTGACCCTGCGGTCGTTGCGGCACGCCCGGCAGCTCGGCAGCCTCGAAGAGGTGCTGAACGAAGAGTTCCGGGTCTCGACCGCTTCACTGAAGTCGCACGACCTCGTCGAGGGGATCCGCGCGCAGGTCGTCGACAAGGACCGCAACCCGCAGTGGTCGCCGGCCACCCTCGCCGACGTCACCGAGGCCGACGTCGACGCCTACTTCCAGCCGCTCGGCGATCTCGAACTCGGGCTCGCCGCTCCCAAGGAGAACGACCGATGAGTGCACTTCCCGCCGTCGCCTTCCTGGGCCTCGGACACATGGGCGGACCGATGGCCGCGAACCTGGTCCGCGCCGGGTACACCGTCACGGGTTACGACCCGGTTCCCGCTGCGCAGGAAGAGGCCACGAAGAACGGCATCACCGTCGCCGAGGCCGCGGTCGACGCGGTGCGTGGCGCCGAGGTCGTGATCACCATGCTGCCGAACGGCAAGCTCGTCCTCGACCTGTACGACGAGATCCTGCCCGCGGCCGAGTCGAACACGCTGTTCGTCGACAGTTCGACCATCGACGTCGCCGATGCCCGCGCGGCAGCGGAGAAGGCGCAGCGGGCCGGTCACCGCGCCGTCGACGCGCCCGTCTCGGGCGGTGTCGCCGGGGCGTCCGCCGGCACCCTCGCGTTCATGGTCGGCGGCAGCGAAGAGGATTTCGCGACGGCGCAGCCGCTGCTCGAGGCGATGGGCCGCAAGATCGTCCACTGCGGTGGATCGGGCAACGGCCAGGCCGCGAAGATCTGCAACAACATGATCCTGGGCATCTCGATGATCGCGATCAGCGAGGCGTTCGTGCTCGGTGAGAAGCTCGGCCTCGACAACCAGGCGCTGTTCGACGTCGCGTCCAACGCGTCCGGTCAGTGCTGGGCGCTGACGAGCAACTGCCCGGTGCCGGGTCCGGTCCCGACCACGCCCGCGAACAACGACTACCAGCCGGGTTTCGCGGCCGCGCTCATGGACAAGGATCTCGGACTGGCCGCGAACGCGGTGCGGGCCAACGGTGTCGAGGCCGAACTCGGATTGCGCGCAGCCGAGCTCTACCATCGTTTCAACACCGAGGGTGGTGGAGGACTCGACTTCTCCGCCATCATCACCGACATCCGAGACCGCTCGACCGCGAAGGACAGCAAGTGACAGATTTCGAGACCATCCTGCTCGACCGCAAGGGCCGCGTCGGCATCGTCACCCTCAACCGGCCGAAGGCACTCAACGCGCTCAACAGCCAGTTGATGCGCGAGGTCGTCGCTGCCGTCGAGGAACTCGACGCGGACGGCGAGATCGGTGCGATCCTGCTCACCGGGTCGGAGAAGGCGTTCGCCGCCGGCGCCGACATCAAGGAGATGGCGCCGAAGACCTTCGCCGAGGCGTACGCGGAAGATCTGTTCTCGCAGTGGGATCGGCTCTCGTCCGTCCGCAAGCCGATCGTCGCCGCGGTGTCGGGTTACGCGCTCGGTGGCGGCTGCGAGCTGGCGATGCTGTGCGACTTCATCATCGCGTCCGACACCGCCAAGTTCGGTCAGCCCGAGATCAAGCTCGGCGTGATCCCGGGTATCGGTGGATCGCAGCGCCTCACCCGCGCCGTGGGCAAGGCCAAGGCCATGGACATGTGCCTGACCGGACGCAATATGGACGCCGAGGAGGCCGAGCGCGCCGGACTCGTCTCGCGCATCGTTCCCGCCGCGGAATTGTTCGATGTGGCTCTCGAGACGGCGGCGACCATCGCGTCGATGTCACTGCCGGTCGCGATCATGGCGAAGGAAGCCGTCAACCGCTCCTTCGAGACCACGCTGGCCGAAGGCGTGAAGTTCGAGCGCCGCGTGTTCCATTCGACGTTCGCCACCGCCGATCAGAAGGAAGGCATGGCCGCCTTCGTCGAGAAGCGCGCGCCGGAGTTCAAGCACGCCTGATCCGCGACACCCGGACACAGCGGTGGGCCGCCCCGAATCGGGGCGGCCCACCGTCGTGTCCGGCCCTCACCACTTGGTGGGTGCGTCCCCGGTGTCGAAATCACCCGCATCGTGCCGCATGCCGGCGAGAATGCGCAGCAGGCTGTCGAGGTGCTCGTCGGGGATACCCGGCCGCGCGAAGACCTCGGTGTTGAGTTTCTCGGTGGCCTGGATCGCCAGGTCCCGCCCCTCGTCGGTGAGTTCGACGAGGGTGGCACGCCGATCGGTCGGATGCGGTGTGCGGCGGACGAGTCCGGCCTTCTCGAGCCGGTCGACGGCGTTGGTCACGCTGGTCGGATGAACCTGCAGGCGCGCGCTGGCCTTGGCCATCGGCAGCGCGCCGGACCTGGTGAAGTGCAACAGCGTGAGCAGTTCGTAGCGCGCGAAGGTCAGACCGAACGGTTTGAGCACTTCCTCGACACGCGCCATCATGATCTGCTGCGCACGCATCACCGACGTCACGGCCGCCATGCCGTCGGCGACGTCACCCCACCCGTGATCGGTCCACTGGCGGTGGGCTTCGGCGATGGGATCGAGCGGCAGTGGTGCGGGCATACCTTCGATCATCCCATGTACGAACGTGCAGGTAGACAGGGCACACCGGTTCGGAGGTGCCGTGTCCACCGGCGTCAGCGGTACGCGTGGTCGGGGAACCGCTCGTCGACCTCACGCGCGGACAGACCGAACTCCTCGAGCGTGTAGCGGTGCGCGGGTTTCCGTGCCCCGCTCCGGCTTTCCTCGTGCAGGTCCGTCATCGCGCGTTCCGCGTCCGCGGTGAACGGCAGGCCGAACCGGTCGTACAGGGCACCGACACTGCCGAGCGGGTCGGCGACGAAATCCCGGTAGTCGACGTCGACGAACTGCGCGGGATCGTGCCGGGCGCGTGCCTGCGTGAAGTGCTCGAAACCACGCGCCCACAGATCGAGCTGAGTGCGGCCGATGGTCTCGCCGACGAAGGTCTCGGACCAGCCTTCGGTGGCGTGTGCCGCGAGGCTGCACACCGACGGGATCACCGTGCGAGGATCGCGGTGTGTCACCACCACCAGCGCGTCGGGATAGACGGTCAGCAGCTCGTCGAGGGCGAACAGGTGGCTGGGATTCTTCAGCACCCACCGCTTGTCGGCATCGGGAAGCCCGATGAGCTGCAGGTTTCTGCGATGGCGGGTGTAGGCGCCGGTCCAGTCCTGGTCGGCGAGCCAGCGGGAGTAGCTCGGCAGGTGTGCCAGGCACTCGTAGGACACCGACCGGAACGACTGGCGCAGCAATTGCCAGCACTCCTCGACCTCTGCGGCCGACATGTAGTGCACCCCCATGAACTCGGGGTGTTCCACGTGATGCCGGGCGAAACCGGCTTCGATGGCGGAGAAGACGGGATCGGCGGCCCATGCCGAGCGCGGGGGCCGGGGTTGCGGCATCTCGGTGAGCCACATCTCCAGGCCCTGGTGCGCGGGGTCGGCGGCCAGGAGGCGATGCAGCGCGGTGGTGCCGGTGCGGGGGAGTCCGGTGACGAAGATCGGCCGGGTGATCGGGACGTCGGCATGCTCGGGGTGTTTCCTCCACGCGGCCTCGGACAGCAACCGCGCGATGAGGGCCCCTCGAAGGAAAACGCGCGACATCTTGCTGCCCAGAGGAGTGAGGGACTCGTCGCGGGCGTAGGACTCGAGCAGTACTTCGAGGCCGTCGCGGTAGTCGTCGTCGCCGAAATCGTCCAGGCCGGTCGACCGGGTCGCCGAGGCGTGGAGGTCCTCGACGGTGCCGACGGTGGTGCGTTCGCTCATGGGAGTCCCGTTCAGTGGTGGTATTCGCCGCAGTTGACATCGAGGCATTGGCCGGTGATCGCCGATGCCATCGGGGAGGCCAGGAAGATCACCGCATCGGCGATCTCCTCGGTGGTCGGGAGACGCTTCAGATCCGAGGCGGCAGCGGTGTGCTCGTAGATCTGCTCGACCGTGATTCCGTACTTGCCGGCCTGGTGCTCGAAGTACCCCTGCAGGACCGGCCCCCAGATGTATCCGGGTGCAACGGAGTTGACACGAATTCCCTGAGGTCCCAGTTCCGTCGCCAGGGAACGGGACATGGCCAGCAGTGCCGACTTGGCGAGTTTGTAACTGCCGTAACGCTCCTGGGAATGCCGCAGCACCATCGAGTTGATGTTGACCACCGATCCGCCGGATTCGGCGAGGGCGGGGGTGAGTGATTGTGTCAACCGCAGAGCGCCCAGCACCGTCAGTTCCAGACTGTCGCGGACCTGCTGGAATTCGGTGCGTGCCAACGGTTTCATCGACGGAACGGTGAACGCGTTGTTGACGAGGAGATCGACGCGGCCGAACTGCGCGGTCGCGGTCTCCACGAGTGCGGCCACGGACTCGTCGTCGGTGATGTCGGTCGGGACGGCCAGCGCCCGACGGCCCGTGCTCTCGACTTCCGCGGCCACCTTCTCGAGGCGGTCCCGGGTGCGGGCGGCGAGTACCACGTCGGCACCCTGCATCGCACAGCGCAGGGCGAGCGTGCGGCCCAGGCCCGGACCGACACCGGAGATCACCGCGACCCGGTCGTGGAGCAGTCCGCCTCCGGGGTTCATCCGAGCATCCGATCGGCGACGGCCTGCTGGCGTGCCGCGATGCGATCGGCCCAGGCCTCGGGAGTGATGCGGTTCGATTCGTGGAAGGGCAGACTCTCGGCGAGCCGATCGAACGGGACCACCTCGGCGGTCGGGCCGTCGGCAGCGGTGAGTTCGCGGTCGAGGCGTTGCCAGCGGAACTGCAGGATGCCGCGACCGCGGCCGAGGGTCTCCACCCAGTTGGTCAGTCCGGGATTGCGGGCCGAGACGACGATCCGGACCATGCCGTCCGGATCGACCTGTGCCTGCGTGTTGTTCAGCGATGTCTGGTGGTGGACGTAGTCCAGGGAGATATACCAGAGACTGCCTATCTGGAATCCCAGATAGGGGGCGTCGCTCGCGGGGAGGGTCAGGATCATGGCCTCGTCGTCGCCGAGGTCGAAGTGCCCGACCGAGGAATACTGCGTATCGAGTCCACCGGGTGTCCGGCGTGGCTCGGTGACGGTGTTCACCGGCAGGCGGAGATAGAACCATTCGGGGAACTGCAGCCACGTCTTGACCCGCGTGACGAGTGCACGCCCCGCGCGTTCGTAGCGTTTCACGACGTCTTCGCGGGTCGGCTCGGGTGCGGGGACGCCGAGGCTGTCCAGTCGATCGATGCGCAGCGTGCCGCGTCGTTGTGACCAGTCGCTGTAGACCTCCCGCACGACGAGTTGGGACGAGCCGGGCGCGAGGGTGAAGTAGTTGCGCTCGGGGTCGGCGGGGCCGGGCCCGAACCGGATCTCGAAGGTGCCGTCGGGGTCGATGCGGACGGCGCGGTCGTCGAACGCCGTGACATTGCCCGGCACCTCGGCATCGGTGTAGTTGCCCGCGAGTACCTGGAAGCTCAGGTCGCAGGTCGTGCCGCGGCGGCCGGTGACGACGTACTCCGCGTCGTCGCGTACCGCGGCTCCCCAGTACAGCGTGTCCGGATTGTCGAGACCCATCTTGGTATAAGGGCCGGTGCCGGTGATGAAGACCGGATGCGTGCTGCTGTGGGCCCAGGTGGCGTGCACGCATGCGGCGATCCCGCCCGCGAGGTAGCCGTAGCCCTCGGTGAGGTCCTGGTCGGTGCGGATATGGGGGGCGGTGGCGACGAGTTTCTCGGCCTCGGCGATCGCCGCGGTGAGTGGATCGGTGAGCACTGCGATCTCCTGTGGTCCATATGTGTACCGCTGCGGTAAAGTCTCGTGGGGCAGACGATAGAACGTGTTACAGGGAGGGTCAATGGTCCGCCGCTCGCCCCCCACCGAACGCGTGGTGGAGATCCTCGATCACTTCGTCGCCCGTCCCGGATGCCGCTACGGCTTGTCCGAGCTGGCGCGGGAACTCGGCCTGAGCAAGCCCACCTGCTTGGGAATCCTCACCGTGCTGACCGAGGCCGGATATCTCGTTCGCGACCCGGTCGGCAAGACGTACGGGCTCGGGCCCGCCCTGGTCGTCGCGGGGCGCGCGGCGCAGCAGGGATTCTCGTCGGGAGCGGTCGCGCACCGGCATCTCGGACCGCTCGCGGCGCAGTTCCACGTGCTGTGCACGGCCTCGGCGGTGGTCGGGGATCGCATCGTGGTGCTCGAGGTCGCCGGTGAGGGCCACGCGCGCGGTGCCGCGGCCGCCGCCCGCGTGGGGGAGGTCTATCCGTTCGCTCCGCCCGTCGGGTTGATGTACGTGCTGTGGGACACCGACGAACGGATGGAGGAGTGGCTGCGTCGTGAACCCACGCTGCCGGTGGACGTCGACCGCGAACACCTGCGCCGCGTGGTGGCCGAATGTCGTCGCACCGGTTATCTGGCCGAATCCCTGACCCGGGGCGGCCGGCGTCTCTATGCCCTCATGGCCGGGGTGATCTCGCACGACCTGGCGCCCGAGATGCGGGAGATGCTCGCGGAGCTCGTGTCGAGTCCCGGTGAGCGCGTGCTTCTCCCCGATGCCTTCGCCTCGGGGGCGTCGCATGCGGTCAATCTCGTGGCGGCGCCCGCCTTCGATGCGGACGGGCACCAGTCGCTCGTGCTCGCGATGCACGTCGAACGCGAGCTCGATGCCGCCGCACTCGAGCGCTACGGGCAGGCGCTCGTGGCGGCAGCGGATGCGATCACCACCGAACTCGGGGGTCGCCGGCCGGTCCGCCGCCGGCAGCCGGAGGGCCGGTCGTTGACCGAGAATTGAAACTCGTTCTATCGTGAACGCATCGAACGTCGACCGCGCCGGTACACATTCGGAACGGCGCTCGCCCGGAAAGGGCATGTGACTGCGGTGTCTTCACGACGACCACCCACCTACGAACTCTCGCTGCTCGACGCGCTCGAGGCGGAGTCCGTCCACATCTTCCGGGAGGTCGCCGCCACCTTCGCCCGCCCGGTGCTGCTCTTCTCCGGAGGCAAGGACTCCGCTGTCATGCTCCACCTGGCGGCGAAGGCGTTCTGGCCGGCTCCGCTGCCGTTTCCGGTGCTGCACATCGATACCGGGCACAACTTCGACGAAGTGATCGAGTTCCGCGACCGCACGGTGGCGGAACGGGGCGTGCGGTTGCTCACGGCGTCGGTCCAGGACGATCTCGATGCCGGACGCGCGGTCGAGGATCACGGGCCTCGGGCCACCCGCAATCGTCTGCAGACCGGCACCCTGTTGCGGGCGGTGACCGAAGGCGGCTTCGATGCGGTCTTCGGGGGTGCCCGCCGGGACGAGGAGAAGGCCCGGGCCAAGGAACGCATCTTCAGCCTGCGCGACGAATTCGGGCAGTGGGACCCGAAAGCGCAGCGTCCGGAATTGTGGCGCCTGTACAACGGCCGCCACCGCAAGGGCGAGCACGTCCGGGTGTTCCCTCTCTCCAACTGGACCGAACTCGACATCTGGCGATACATCCGCGACGAGCACGTCGATCTGCCCTCCCTGTACTACGCTCACCGGCGCCCCGTGATCGAACGCGACGGAATGATGCTCGCGCACAACCGCTTTCTCACCCTGCTGCCGGACGAGACGCCCCGCGAGGTGCTCGTGCGGTTCCGCACCGTCGGCGACGCCACGTGTACGGGCTGTGTCGAATCGGCTGCGGCCACCGCAGCCGAGGTCGTCGCCGAGGTCGCCGCGAGCCGGGTCACCGAACGCGGGGCGACCCGGGCGGACGACCGCATCTCGGACGCCGGGATGGAAGACCGCAAGCGGGAGGGATACTTCTGATGTCGAGTCTGCTGCGCATCTCCACCGCGGGAAGCGTGGACGACGGCAAGTCCACCCTCATCGGCCGCCTGCTGTTCGATTCCAAGGCGGTCTTCGAGGACCAGTTCGAGGCCGTGGACCGCGTCAGTCGCGCCCGCGGCGCCGACCGGGCCGACCTGGCGCTGCTCACCGACGGTCTTCGTGCCGAACGTGAGCAGGGCATCACGATCGACGTCGCCTACCGCTATTTCGCCACCGCTCATCGGACCTTCGTCATCGCCGACACCCCCGGCCACGAGCAGTACACGCGGAACATGGTCACGGGCGCGTCGACCGCGGACCTCGCACTCGTCCTCGTCGACGCCCGCAAGGGGATCGTCGAACAGACCCGCAGGCACGCCTTCCTGGCGTCCCTCCTCGGTGTCCGACACGTGGTGCTCTGTATCAACAAGATGGACCTCGTGGACTGGTCGCAGCAACGATTCGACGAGCTGTGCGACGAATTCCGCGCGTTCGCGGCGAAACTCGACATCCCCGACCTCGCCTTCGTCCCGGTCTCCGCTCTGCACGGCGACAACGTCGTCTCCCGGACCGCGAACATGCCGTGGTACGAGGGGACCTCGCTCCTGCATCATCTCGAACAGGTGCACGTCGCGTCCGACGCCAATCTGATCGACGCCCGTCTTCCCGTGCAGTACGTGATCCGGCCGGGCGGCGACGGACCGCACCGTGACTTCCGTGGGGTCGCCGGCACGATCGCCGGGGGAGGATTCGCGCCGGGCGACGAGGTGGTCGTTCTGCCTTCGGGGTTCGCGACGCACGTGCGGGCGCTCCGCGGACCCGGCGGGGTCACACTCGACCACGCCTTCGCCGGTGCGGCGGTATGCGTCGAACTCGGGCACGACCTCGACGTCGGTCGCGGCGACATGGTGTGCCGCCCCAATAACCGTCCGCTCGTCGGCCGGGAGATCGACGCCATGGTGTGCTGGTTCGACGAGCGCTCCTCCCTCGACGAGGATGCTCGGTACGTCCTGCTGCACACGACTCAGGCCGTCACCGCCCGGGTGGCGCGCGTCGACTATCGGCTCGACATCGATTCCCTGCACCGCGACGAGACCGCCGGCTCGCTGCGCCTCAACGAGATCGGTCGTGTACGGATCCGCACGCACAAGCCACTGCTGTTCGACCCGTATCGCCGTAATCGCACCACCGGCGGTTTCGTCCTCGTGGACGAGCACACGGGCAACACCGTCGCCGCGGGAACGATCCTCGGACCGACGCTGGCGGATGTTCCGGTGGTGTGGCACTCGGCCGAGGTCGCACGTACCGAGCGGGGGAGGGCGGGCGCGACGGTCTGGCTCACCGGCTTGTCGGCCTCCGGCAAATCCACCGTCGCTGTCGAGCTCGAGCGGAAACTGATCGCCGAGGGAATTCCCGCTTACCGCCTCGACGGCGACAACCTGCGGCACGGGCTCAACGCCGATCTAGGTTTCGGCCCGGAGGATCGCGCCGAGAACGTCCGGCGTGTCGGTGCGGTGGCCCAGCTGATGGCCGACGCCGGTCTGGTCGCGATCTGCGCATTGATCAGCCCGTACCGGGAGGACCGCGACCGCGTGCGCCGGCATCACGAGGAGGCGGGCATACCGTTCTACGAGGTGTTCGTCGACACGCCGCTCGCGGAGTGCGAGGCGCGCGACCCCAAGGGCATGTACGCACGGGCCCGCGCCGGCGAGATCACCCGCTTCACCGGCGTCGACGATCCGTACGAGCCGCCACGCGAGCCCGAGATGGTGCTTCGTCCACGAGACGGCACTCCTGCGGCGAAGGCCGCGCTGATCGTGCAATTGTTGACCGCATGACCGACGACTCCCAGCTCGACGATGCCCGACTCGCCGCCGAGACAGCCTCCGCCGCAGGGGAACTGTTACTGACCGTCCGTGCCATCGAGGGAGATGCCCTCACCGGCCGCGAGCTGGGCCGGCGCGGTGACCGCGCCGCCGATACCTACATCCTCGAACGCCTGGCCGCGGCACGACCCGGGGACGCGGTGCTCTCGGAGGAGTCCGCCGACGATCCGTCGCGGGTCGAGGCCGACCGGGTCTGGATCATCGATCCGCTGGACGGATCGAAGGAGTACGGGATGCCCTCGCACGTCGACTGGGCGGTCCACGTCGCACTGTGGGAGGCGGGCAAGGGCCTGACCGCGGGTGCGGTGGCCCAGCCCGCGATCGGCGTGGTGCACAGTACCGGCGACGTACCGCCTCCGCCTCCGGTCTCGCGGCGTCGTCCGCGCATCGTCATCAGCGGGAGCAGGCCGCCGTCATTCGTGTTCGATCTCGCAGGCGAGCTCGGTGCCGACCTGATCCGGATGGGCTCGGCCGGCGCCAAGGCGATGGCGGTGGTCCGGGGTGAGGCCGACGCTTATATCCACGCCGGCGGACAGTGGGAGTGGGATTCGGCGGCGCCGGTCGCGGTGGCCCGGGCCGCCGGCCTGCACTGCAGCCGGATCGACGGCAGCGAACTGGAATACAACCGGCCGCATCCATATCTTCCCGACCTGGTGATCTGCCGTGCGGAATGGGCTCCGGAGGTGATGGCGGCACTGGCCCGCCATGCGGTCGGTCCGGGTGACAGTCCTCGGGTGGCGATGGCGCGCGCCTACATCCGTTCCCTGGTGAGCCACGACGCGTCCCATGTGCGGCTCGCCGCCGATGCCTGGCGGGTCGAGAACGGGGAGCGCACCGGAGACAGTGGCGTCGAGATCCGTGACCGGCTCGAGCACGGCCCGGAATACCGGCCGATCCGCAGGATCCGCGACCTGCAGTTCCACGAATGGCATCACAGCGTGGTCGCGCGCTTCGTGCTGGACATCGCGACGGTTCCGGGTGGAGGGAAGCCGGCATCGGAGATGTCGGTCGCGGTGACCGAGCATTTCGACATCCCGGCGGGGGAGATCCGGTCCATCGTCGCAGTCATCGAGCCCCATCCGCAGAATAGTTGAACTTATTACGGTAGCTTTCGAGCGAAAGTCACCATGATCGAGAGGTATGACCGATGGCCCGAGCGTGTGATATCGGAGACGGCATCCATGTCGTCCCCGTCCCGGTGGCAGACCTGCCCGTCGGTGATACCCAGGTCTACGTGATGGAATCCCCACGCGGTGTCGTCCTCGTGGACGTCGGCTGGAACGACGACAGGTCGTGGGCGGCCCTGCAGGACGGACTGGCGACGGCGGGCCTGTCGGTGACCGACGTCGAGGGCGTCGTCGTCACCCATTTCCATCCCGACCATGTCGGCCTCACCGGACGCATCCGCGAGGCCTCCGGATGCTGGGTGGCCATGAACGAGGCCGATTTCGCGCACCTCGAGGTCATGCTCTCCGACGTCGATCGCCGTCCCCAGGAAGCCGAACTGTTGCGCCGTGCCGGCGCACCCGAGGATGCGATCGAGGAATCGCTCGCCACCGCCGTGCCGGCGGTGGGCCGTCCCGACTCGCTGCCCGACCGCAAACTCGGTGCCGACGAGACGATCCCGCTGGCGGGCCGCTCCCTGCGCACCGTGCTGACCCCCGGCCACACGGCCGGTCACGCGTGCTTCCTGCTCGAGGAACACGGCGTGCTGTTCAGCGGCGACCACGTCCTCGCGACCACGACCCCGCACGTCGGCGAGTTCGATTTCCCGCTGCCGCAACGCGACGCGCTGGGGGAGTATCTCGAGTCGCTACGCGTGGTCGCCGATCTGCCCGTGCGGCGCGCACTGCCCGCACACCGGCAGCAGATCGACGACCTGCCGCACCGCGTCGGCGAACTGATCGACCACCACGACCAGCGCCTCGACGATCTCTACGACGCATTCGGCGACGAGGAACTCACGCTGTGGGAGGCCACCGCCCGCATGCGCTGGTACCGGCCGTGGGACGAGACCCCCTTGCACGGTAAGAGAATGGCGCTCGCCGAGGGGTCGGCGCACGTGCGGCAGCTCATCGAACGAGGACGGGTCCGTCGAGTGGCGGGAACCGAACCCGCCCGCTTCGCGCGCGTGCAGAGCCGATGAGCCCCGACGAGGTCGTCACCGAGTTCTGCCGGCGCTGGGCCGATCCCGATCCGGCCGAGCTCGCCGGCTTCTTCGCCGAGGACGCGGTCTTTCACAACATCCCGATGGAACCGATCCGCGGCAGGGCGGCCATCGAGGAGTACATCGCGGGCTTCGTGACGTCGTTCGGGGCCATCGACTATCGCATCCACCACCAGGCAGTCTCGGGCAGCGTCGTGCTCAACGAACGCACCGATGTGTTCACCATGAACGGTAGGACGATCGAACTCCCCGTCACGGGCGTGTTCGAGATCGTCGACGGAAAGATCGCGGCCTGCCGGGACTACTTCGACCCGACGCCGTTCACCGGCAACTGACCGACACCGGAACCGACCCGATGAACACCGAAGGCCCCGCTTCGTGAGAAGCGGGGCCTTCGTGGTGCCCTCGGCAGGATTCGAACCTGCGACTTCTTGCTCCGGAGGCAAGCGCTCTATCCCCTGAGCTACGAGGGCATCCGGACCGCCGGATGACCGGAGGTGCGGGAGTTAGCCTAGCGCATCGAGCGCTCAACTCCACATCGGCAGGTCAGAGCCGGTTTTCGGCCGGAGTTCCGGTTTCGTGCGGTCGGACGGCTCAGTTGAGCGGCAGCGGTTCGGCGCCACGCTCGGCGAGCAGGGTCCTCATCAGATCCGATTCGCCCTGCTGCGTCGCAACCATCGTGCCCGCCAGATTGCGCACCGCCGCCGTGCTCGCATACTGCTCGCCGTACTCCATCATCGGCAGACCGCCCTCGTGATGTCGCAGCATCAATTGGAGGAAGAGCACGTCCAGTTCGGGTCCGCGGGCGGCCCGGAGATTCGCGAGATCCTCGGAAGTGGCCATGCCCGGCATCAGATGCGAGTCGCTCGCACCCTCCGCATTCGTGGCCGTGCCGTGACCGCCGTGGTCGTGGCCACCGGACTCGGTCATCCACGTCATGTACTCACCGGTCGGCAGCAGCGGCTGTCCCCACAGCGACAGCCAGCCCTGCATCTGGCCGATCTGGTTCTGCTGCGTGGTCAGGATGTCGTACGCGATGTTGCGGATGCGATCGTCGCCCGAATTGGCGATCGCGACGGCAGCCATCTCGACACCCTGATCGTGGTGCACGATCATGTCCTGCGCGAAACCGACGTCCACCGAGCCCGCCTCCGGGGCGGCAGGCGCCGAGTCCTCGAAGGGAACCCGGGCGAGGAAACCCGCGAGGAAACCCACCGCGACCGCTGCGACGGTGAGCAGCGCGAACAGCATCCGGGAATGTTCCCCGCGTGTGCGCTGCGGGGAGGACGTATCCGAGGGGGTTTCGCTCATCGTCAGCTCCCGGCCGGTGCCTGCATGTCGCCGGCGGTCTCCGCGTTCATCGGCACCGCGTCGGGACCGGGCTCGGAGGCGTCGAAGGCCGGCGGATTCGCCGGATCGAACGAACCGGGGATCGTCGAGCAGCTGGCACCCACCTCGGGGTAGGTGTACTGGTTCAGGCGCAGCGCGCTGACGAACTGGTCGATGCGTTCGTCGTCCACGCTGTCGACCTTGAGCTGACGTCCCCACGACTGCAGCGAGATGGGGGAGTCCAGGCCCGGATAGGGGGACATCACCATGTACGTGCGGCCGTCGACCTTCGCGCGGAGCGTGTCGACCGCGGCGTCGTCGAGCAGATCGGGGTTGTACGCGATCCACACCGCGCCGTGCTCGAGCGAGTGGACCATGTTCTCGGACCGCACGGCCTGCTCGTAGACGGTTCCGGTGCAGGTCGCCCACACCGAGTCGTGGGGACCACCGAACGGCGGCGACTGGTCGTAGGCGACACGCTGATTCGCCGCGACGTGCACACCCGCCGGGTACTCGATCTTCAGGACACCCTCGATGTCGTCCGAGGGGTCCTGGTTGGACTCCGACGGAGTCCACGCCGACATCTCCTGCTGATCCTGATACTTCGGAATCAGGCTCACAGCGATCACGGCGACCAGCACGACGACGACGGCCACGCCGCCGATCGTCAGCCACGGGATCTGCCGCTGCGCGGGAACGCCGCGAGCGCCACCGCTCTTCTTCTTGGCGGCCTGGATGGCCTTCGACGACTTGGCTCCGGTCTTCTTGTTACCGGAGCCGCCACTAACCGAACCGCTGGGCATCGCTGAGTGCTCTTTCGACGGGTGGACAGACGGGGGGAGCGCGCCCCGGGGCGCACAAACACACACAACTCTACGGGCGTCCTCGCGCACGGCGCCCGGAGCGGCCGGTAGGGGGACCGTCGGCGGCCCGATCCACCAGCCAATAGGATGGACACCTGTGACTCCCTCCGACCTTGCCCAACTGCTCCGCGGAACCGCTGCCGGCGTTCTCACCGACCGTGGTCTGGACGCGTCCGTTCTCCCCGAGACCCTCACCGTCGAGCGCCCGCGCAATCCGGAGCACGGCGACTACGCGACCAACGTCGCGATGCAGGTCGCGAAGAAGGTCGGTGTCAATCCCCGAGAACTCGCCACCTGGCTGGCCGAGGCCCTGACCGCGGCCGACGGCATCGACTCCGCCGAGGTCGCAGGCCCCGGATTCCTCAACATCCGTCTCGCCGCCGACGCGCAGGGCGCGATCGTGGCGAAGGTGCTCACCGAGGGGGCCGGTTACGGCAACGGCCGCGACCTCGCGGATACCCGGATCAATCTCGAGTTCGTCTCCGCCAACCCCACCGGGCCGATCCATCTCGGCGGCACCCGGTGGGCTGCGGTCGGCGACGCGCTCGGACGCATCCTCAGCGCTCAGGGCGCCGAGGTCACCCGCGAGTACTACTTCAACGACCACGGTGCGCAGATCGACCGTTTCACCCGATCGCTCATCGCCTCGGCGCTCGGGCAGCCCGCTCCGGAGGACGGTTACGCCGGCGCCTATATCGTCGACATCGCCTCCGCGGTGCTCGAGCAGCGGCCCGACGCGCTCGACCTTCCCGAGGACGAGCGCCACGAGACGTTCCGCTCGATCGGTGTGGAGCTGATGTTCGCGCACATCAAGCGCACCCTCCACGAGTTCGGCGTCGACTTCGACGTCTACTTCCACGAGAACTCCCTGTTCGAGAGCGGAGCGGTGGAGAAGGCCGTCGAGACGCTCAAGGCGTCGGGCAATCTGTACTTCGAGGACGGCGCGTGGTGGCTCAAGAGCACCGATTACGGCGACGACAAGGACCGGGTCGTCATCAAGTCCGACGGCAACGCGGCCTACATCGCCGGTGACATCGCGTACTTCCAGGACAAGCGCGCACGCGGATTCGACCTGTGCATCTACATGCTCGGCGCGGACCACCACGGTTACATCGCACGCCTGAAGGCCGCCGCCGCGGCGTTCGGCGACGATCCCGACACCGTCGAGGTGATGATCGGCCAGATGGTCAACCTCGTCCGCGGTGGCGAAACCGTGAAGATGAGCAAGCGGGCCGGCACCGTGATCACCCTCGACGACCTCGTCGAAGCGATCGGCGTCGACGCCGCGCGCTACTCGCTGGTGCGGTCCTCGGTGGACCAGAGCATCGACATCGATCTCGAACTGTGGGCCGGCACCACCAACGAGAACCCGGTCTACTACGTGCAGTACGCCCACGCGCGACTGTCGTCCATCGCACGCAACGCCGCCGATCTGGGACTGACCACCGACGGTGCCGACTTCTCGCTGCTCACCCACGAGCGCGAAGGAGAGCTCATCCGCACCATCGGCGAGTACCCCCGGGTGCTGGCGAAGGCCGCCGAGCTGCGTGAACCGCACCGGGTCGCGCGCTATCTCGAAGAGCTGGCGGGCACCTACCACCGCTTCTACGACGCCTGCCGCATCCTGCCGCAGGGTGACGAGGAAGCAGGACCTCTGCACACCGCGCGGCTCGCGTTGTGCGCGGCGACCCGCCAGGTCCTCGCCAACGGTCTCGGCGTGCTCGGCGTCAGCGCCCCGGAGCGGATGTGAACGCGCACCCCGCGGGCCCGCGCCACGCCCAGATCCCGCACGCCCCGAACCTGCCCGAGCGCCCCGTCGACGCCGCGGCACTCAATGCGCTCGTCCCACACGTGTGGCCGCGCAACGCCGCACGAGGCGAGGACGGGGTCATGACGATCGCCGGTATCCCGGTCACCGAGCTCGCCGAGAAGTACGGCACACCCCTGTTCGTCGTCGACGAAGACGACTTCCGCTCCCGCTGCCGGGAGATCGCCGAGGCTTTCGGCCCGTCGGCGACGGTGCACTACGCGTCGAAGGCATTCCTGTGCAGCGAGATCGCGCGGTGGGTCCATCAGGAAGGGCTCTCGCTCGACGTCTCCTCCGGTGGCGAGCTTGCCATCGCCCTGCACGCGGGTTTCCCCGCCGGGAAGATCGCGATGCACGGCAACAACAAGTCCGTCGCCGAGTTGCGCACCGCCGTCACCGCGGGAGTCGGCCACATCGTCCTCGACTCGCTCGCCGAGATCGACCGGCTCGACACGATCGCCGGTGAAGCCGGTGCCGTGCAGGACGTGCTCATCCGGGTGACCGTGGGTGTCGAGGCGCACACGCACGAATTCATCTCCACAGCGCACGAGGACCAGAAGTTCGGTCTCTCGCTGGCCGGTGGTCACGCCATGGAGGCCGTGCGGCGCGTCTTCGCCGCCGACAACCTCCGCCTCGTGGGCCTGCACAGCCACATCGGCTCGCAGATCTTCGACGTCGACGGCTTCGAGCTCGCCGCGCACCGCGTGATCGGGCTGCTGCGCGACATCGTCGCCGAGTTCGGTGTCGACAAGACGGCGCAGATGAACATCGTCGACCTCGGTGGTGGTCTGGGTATCTCGTACGTGCCCAGCGACGATCCGCCGCCAGTCGCCGACCTCGCCGCCAAACTGACGGACATCGTGCGCAACGAGTCGGCCCTCGCCGGGCTGCCGGCGCCCACGCTGGCCGTCGAACCGGGCCGCGCGATCGCCGGACCGGGCACGGTGACGCTCTACGAGGTCGGAACGATCAAGGACGTCGAGGTCGGTGCCGGCAACATCCGCCGCTACATCAGCGTCGACGGCGGCATGAGCGACAACATCCGCACGTCGCTGTATCAGGCCGAGTACGAATCGCGTCTCGTCTCCCGCGTGAGCGACGGTGCCCCGGTGGTCTCGCGAGTCGTCGGCAAACACTGTGAGAGCGGCGACATCGTGATCCGCGACGCCTGGATGCCCGACGACCTCGCCGCCGGTGATTTACTGGCGGTCGCGGCGACGGGTGCATACTGCTACTCGATGTCGAGCAGGTACAACCTGCTGCCTCGCCCCGCCGTCGTGGCGGTCAAGGACGGATGCTCGCGCGTCCTGTTGCGCCGCGAGACCGTCGAAGATCTGCTCAACTTGGAGGTTTCGGAGTGACCAGTGCAACGGCGACCGATGCTTCGGGCCGGCGTCCGGTGGGTGTGGCGGTTCTCGGACACGGCACCGTCGGTGCCGAGGTCGTACGGATCATCCGTGACGACGCCACCGACCTCGAGGCCCGTATCGGCGCACCCCTGGAGTTGCGTGGCGTCGCTGTTCGCGACGACACCCGCGACCGGGGGCTTCCCACAGACCTGGTCACGACGGATGCCGAGTCTCTGATCCGCCGGGACGACGTCGACATCGTCGTCGAGCTCATCGGAGGCATCGAGCTTCCCCGCACCCTCGTGCGGGCGGCGCTGGACGCGGGCAAGTCCGTGGTCACCGCGAACAAGGCACTGCTCGCCGCCTACACCGGTGAACTGGCCGAAGCGGCCGAGGCCCGCAACGTCGACCTGTACTTCGAGGCGTCCGTGGCCGGCGCGATCCCGGTGATCCGGCCGCTCACGCAGTCGCTGGCGGGTGATCGGGTCGACCGTGTCGTCGGCATCGTCAACGGCACCACCAACTACATCCTCTCGGCCATGGACGAGACCGGCGCGGACTACGCCGAGACGCTCGCCGAGGCGAGCCGGCTCGGCTACGCCGAAGCCGACCCGACCGCCGACGTCGAAGGCTTCGATGCGGCCGCCAAGGCGGCGATCCTCGCGTCGATCGCCTTCCACACCCGGGTGACCGCCGCGGACGTCTACCGCGAGGGCATCTCGACGATCACCGCCGCAGACCTGACCTCCGCTCGCGCGCTCAACTGCACGATCAAGCTGCTCGCCCTGTGCGAGCGCGTGCCGTCGGCCGACGGTAAGGACCGGGTGTCCGCCCGCGTCTACCCGGCGCTCGTGCCCCGCGAACACCCGTTGGCCTCGGTCAACGGCGCGTTCAATGCCGTCGTCGTCGAAGCGGAGTCCGCCGGACGGCTCATGTTCTACGGCCAGGGTGCCGGTGGCGCGCCCACCGCCTCGGCGGTGATGGGCGATCTGGTGATGGCCGCCCGCAACCGCGTGCAGGGTGGGCGCGGTCCGCGCGAATCGAAGTACGCGCAGCTCGAGATCGCGCCCATGAGCGACATCCTCACGCGCTACTACGTCAACCTGAAGGTCGCCGACCGCGCCGGCGTGCTCTCCGCGGTGGCCGCCGAGTTCGCCACACGCGACGTGAGCATCGCAGCCGTTCGCCAGGAAGGCGCCGGCGAGGCGGCCCGACTGGTCGTCCTGACCCATCAGGCCACCGACCGTGCGCTGGCGGACACCGTCGCAGCGCTCGACAAACTCGAATCCGTGATCGCTGTGACCAGCGTCCTGAGACTGGAGGGATCCGCCGAATGAGCGCGGCCGAGAAGAACACCACCGCCGTCCACACCCCGTGGCCGGGCCTGATCGAGGCATACCGTTCGCGCCTGCCGATCGGCGCCGACTGGAAGACGGTGACGCTGCGCGAAGGCGGTACGCCGCTGATTCCCGCTCCTCGACTGTCGGAGATCACCGGCTGCGAGGTCCACGTCAAGGTCGAGGGTCTCAACCCCACCGGTTCGTTCAAGGACCGCGGCATGACGATGGCCGTCACCGAAGCCCTCGCGACCGGCAAGCAGGCCGTGCTGTGCGCGTCCACCGGCAACACCTCGGCCTCTGCGGCCGCCTACGCCGCCCGCGCCGGCATCGGCTGCGCGGTGCTCGTGCCGCAGGGCAAGATCGCGATGGGCAAGCTCGCCCAGGCCGTCATGCACGGCGCCAAGATCGTGCAGGTCGAGGGCAACTTCGACGACTGCCTCGAGCTGGCGCGCAAGACCACGGCGGAGTTCTCCACCATCGGTCTCGTGAACTCGGTGAACCCGGTCCGCATCGAAGGTCAGAAGACCGCGGCTTTCGAGATCGTCGACGCGCTCGGTGACGCCCCCGACGTGCACGTGCTCCCGGTGGGGAATGCCGGCAACATCACCGCCTACTGGAAGGGCTACAGCGAGTACGCGGCGGACGGGCTCAGCACGCGCCGCCCCCGGATGCTCGGTGTCCAGGCTGCCGGTGCCGCTCCGCTCGTTCTCGGCCATCCGGTGAAGGACCCCGAGACGATTGCGACCGCCATCCGGATCGGCGCCCCCGCGTCGTGGAACGGTGCGGTGGCCGCGAAGGAGGAGTCGAACGGTGCGTTCCGTGCGGCGACCGACGAGGAGATCCTCGAGGCGTACCGGCTGCTCGCCAAGTCCGAGTCGATCTTCGTCGAACCGGCTTCGGCAGCGTCGATCGCGGGCCTGCTCGCCGCGAGCAAGGAGGGCTGGCTCGAGCGTGGCCTGAAGGTCGTGTGCACCGTGACCGGAAACGGTCTCAAGGATCCCGACACGGCCCTGCGCGACGTGCCCGTCGTCGAGCCCATCCCGGTCGACCCGGTCGCGGTCGCCTCCGCGCTCGAGTTGGCCTGAGTTGACCGCCACCCCTTCCTTCGTTGGGAATCAGGACATGACGCAGACGTTGCCCGTGGGGCTTTCGGTGACGGCACGGGTGCCCGCCTCGAGCGCGAACCTCGGGCCCGGCTTCGACTGCCTGGGTCTCGCCGTCGGGTTGTACGACGAGATCACCGTCACGACAACAGCTTCCGGGCTCGACGTGCGTGTGGAGGGGGAAGGGGCACAGGAGGTCCCCTGGGGGCCGTCCCATCTGGTCGTCCGCGCCGTCGAGCGGGGACTCGAAGCCGCCGGAGTGTGGGCCGACGGATTGGACGTGATGTGCCGCAACGTCATCCCGCACTCGCGGGGGCTGGGATCGTCCGCTTCGGCGGCGGTCGGCGGCCTGGCCGCCGCCAACGGTCTCATCCGTAAGGTCGCTCCGGAGCGCGTTCTCGACGACGAGCAGCTCGTGCAGCTGGCCTCCGAGTTCGAAGGACATCCCGACAACGCCGCTGCGAGTGTTCTCGGCGGTGCGGTGGTGTCGTGGACGGAGGTCGACGTCGATTCCGGGCAGCGCACCTATCGCGCGGTGTCGTTGCGCGTCCACCCCGACATCAAGGCCTACGCCTTCGTCCCGTCGGTCCGCTCGTCCACCGCCCACACCCGCGGACTGCTGCCGGATCTGGTCCCGCACCGGGATGCGGCGTTCAACGTCAGCCGGGCCGCTCTGGCGGTCGTCGCCCTCACCGAGCGTCCCGAGTTGCTGATGCCGGCGACTCAGGATCTGCTCCACCAGGCCCAGCGCGCACCGGCGCTCCCGCTCACGACCAAGTGGGTGGGAGCACTGCGTGAGGCGGGTATCCCGGCCGTCGTGTCGGGGGCAGGACCCACGGCACTCGCACTGACGACCTCGGTGTTGCCGGGAGACCTGCGAGCCGCGGCGGAGGCGGACGATCTGACGGTGCTCGACCTCGAGATCGCCGAGGGTGTCCAGGTCGACTGAGGCCGGTTCGCGCGCCGCTCGCGGGTCGAACGGTGGTGCAACACACACACCCGATCCGTCGTGGCGATTCTTGCCCTACGTACAGATCGTCGCTATTCTGTGGGGTGTCCGCACGTCGTGCGTATCAGTCGCCGGATTCTCCAGGGCAATCACTCCAGCTCCATCGGGGCGTCGATCCTGGATCGATCCTCACCTACTCCCGGATCCGGGAGAGGGACAGACCGCACCTACCGGATCATCGGTGGTGGCGGACGTGCCGACCGTTCGTTTTCCCTGAACTCGTACGGCAAATCCCAGCTCAGTGCACGAACTGATCTGCGGGACGAACCCTCGACTGCGCATGGAGCGAGCGAGGGAAGGAAGGATCTCCGTGACAGATACGGACCTGATCGCTACACCTGCTCTGGACATTCCCGAGGACGCCGGTAGCCGGACGACCACGCGCGGTCGCCGCGGAGCAGGCCTGTCGGGCATGGTGCTGGCCGAGTTGCGCACTCTTGCCGCCGAGCTCGGCATCAAGGGCACCTCCGGAATGCGTAAGGGCGATCTCATCGCTGCGATCAAGGAGCGGCAGGGAGGCGGCTCGGCCGCCCCCGCCGCGGAGCAGCCTGCAGCCACGCCGACCGCCGGCGCCGAGAAGCCGGTTGCCTCCGAGAAGGCCGGCGCTGCCGACAAGACCGAGGACTCGCCCGCGCGTCCGGCTCGTGGTCGTCGTACCCGTGCCGCGGTAGACGAGAACGCCGCGCCCGAAGCCCCCGCGTCCGAGCAGAAGGCCGACGCGAAGCCGGTCGAGGCCGGCTCGCAGGACAAGGCCCAGAGTGGCCAGAATCCCAGTGGCGACGGCGAATCCGACGGGAACCGCCGGGGCCGTGGACGTCGGGGCCGTCGTGGCGCCGACCAGTCCGATCATGCCGATCAGAACCAGCAGGCCGACAACGCCGACTCGGCCGGCGAAGGCCGGCAGGACCGGGACTCGCAGCGCGAGAAGAACCAGGACCGCACCTCGGGTGACGGGTCCGCGCGCCGCGGCGAGCGCAACCAGGGTGACCGCAACCAGGGTGACCGCAACCAGGGTGATCGCAACCAGGACGGTGGCGACCGCGAGAGCGGCAACCAGGGTCCGCGGCAGGGCCAGGACAACCGCGGAGGAGACGACGAGGAAGGCGGCCGCGGTCGCCGGGGCCGTCGCTTCCGTGAGCGTCGCCGTGGTCGCGATCGCAACGAGGGCGGCTCCGATTCGCGCGACCCCGAGATCCGCGAGGACGACGTTCTGCAGCCGGTCGCCGGCATCCTCGACGTCCTCGACAACTACGCGTTCGTCCGCACCTCGGGATATCTCGCCGGTCCGAACGATGTGTACGTGTCGATGAACATGGTGCGCAAGAACGGTCTGCGCCGCGGCGACGCGATCACCGGTGCCGTGCGTGTTCCCCGCGAAGGTGAGCAGAGCAACCAGCGCCAGAAGTTCAACCCGCTGGTCCGCCTCGACACCGTCAACGGTCGCGACGTCGAATCGGCCAAGCGCCGCCCCGAGTTCAACAAGCTCACCCCGCTGTATCCCAACCAGCGACTGCGTCTCGAGACCCAGCCGAACATCCTCACCACGCGTGTGATCGATCTGGTCATGCCGATCGGCAAGGGGCAGCGCGCGCTGATCGTGTCGCCTCCGAAGGCCGGTAAGACGACCGTCCTGCAGGACATCGCCAACGCCATCGCCGTCAACAACCCCGAGTGCTACCTGATGGTCGTGCTCGTCGACGAGCGTCCCGAAGAGGTCACCGACATGCAGCGTTCGGTGAAGGGTGAGGTCATCGCCTCGACCTTCGACCGGCCGCCGTCGGACCACACCTCGGTCGCCGAGCTCGCCATCGAGCGTGCGAAGCGCCTGGTGGAGATGGGGCAGGACGTCGTGGTGCTCCTCGACTCGATCACCCGTCTCGGCCGTGCCTACAACAACTCGTCGCCGGCTTCGGGACGCATCCTCTCCGGTGGTGTGGACTCGACCGCGCTGTATCCGCCGAAGCGTTTCCTGGGTGCGGCGCGCAACATCGAGAACGGCGGCTCGCTCACGATCATCGCCACCGCGATGGTCGAGACCGGTTCGACCGGCGACACCGTGATCTTCGAGGAGTTCAAGGGCACCGGTAACGCGGAGCTCAAGCTCGATCGCAAGATCGCGGAGCGTCGCGTGTTCCCCGCGGTCGATGTCAATCCGTCGGGTACACGCAAGGACGAGTTGCTCATGAGCCCCGACGAGTTCGCCGTGGTGCACAAGCTGCGCCGCGTGCTGTCGGGTCTCGATTCGCACCAGGCGATCGATCTGCTCATCGACCGGCTCAAGAAGTCCAAGACGAACATCGAGTTCCTCATGAATGTGGCGAAGACCGCACCGGGGGCGCTCGAGGACTGACGTCGGTGCCCCGGGAATTTCTTCCCGGGGCCCTACGTTTGGCATAATCGACAGGCTCAGTCCGGCTCCGGTTCACGTCTTCGACCCGCGAAGGCGACCCGGCGGCCACGAAAGGGACACCATGAAGGCAGGAATCCACCCCAACTACGTGACGACGACCGTCGTCTGCGGTTGCGGTAACACGTTCGAGACGCGCAGCACCAAGGAGTCGGGACGGATCACCGTCGAAGTCTGCTCCAACTGCCACCCCTTCTACACCGGCAAGCAGAAGATTCTCGACACCGGTGGTCGGGTCGCGCGCTTCGAGGCTCGCTACGGCAAGCGCGCGTCGAAGAAGGCCGCTTCCGACAGCTAGCTGTCACGCCGACGCCCGGTACTGCCCTTGTGCAGGCCGGGCGTCGGCTTTTTCATTGCAGGGACCGAACCAGAGCGGAGCACACTCATATGGCGGGGCAGACCAAGCCGTCGGCCATCGACGACATCCTGGCCGAACACGCAGGCCTGGAACAGCAGCTGTCCGATCCGTCGCTGCACGACGATCCGGCTGCCGCTCGCCGGGTGGGCAAACGCTTCGCAGAACTCGCTCCTGTGATGTCGACCTACAACGCTCTGAAGCAGGCTCGCGAGGATCTCGAGGCGGCCCGCGAACTCGCGGCCGACGATGCCTCCTTCGCGTCCGAGGTCGACGAGCTCGAAGCCCGGATCGCCGAACTCGACCGGTCCCTGACCGATCTCCTCGCGCCCCGCGATCCTCACGACGGCGACGACGTCGTTCTCGAGGTCAAGTCCGGTGAGGGTGGCGAGGAGTCCGCCCTCTTCGCCTCCGATCTGGCGCGTATGTACACGCGCTACGCCGAGCGTGCGGGCTGGCGCGTGGAGGTCCTCGGGGCCACCTACTCCGATCTCGGCGGCTACAAGGACGTCACCCTGTCGATCAAGTCGCGGACCGATGTGCGCGACGGTGTCTGGTCCCGGTTGAAGTTCGAAGGCGGCGTGCACCGCGTGCAACGTGTGCCCGTCACCGAGTCGCAGGGCCGCGTGCACACCTCGGCGGCCGGGGTGTTCGTCTATCCCGAACCCGACGAGGTCGAACAGGTTCAGATCGACGAGGGCGACCTGCGGATCGACGTCTACCGGTCGTCGGGCAAGGGCGGTCAGGGCGTCAATACCACCGACTCGGCCGTCCGCATCACGCACCTCCCCACCGGCATCGTCGTCACGTGCCAGAACGAGCGCTCCCAGCTGCAGAACAAGGCCCGTGCGATGCAGGTGCTCGCTGCACGTCTGCAGGCGGCGGCCGAAGAGGCAGCCGATGCGGAGGCTTCGGCCGGACGTGCGAGCCAGGTGCGCACGGTCGACCGTTCCGAACGGATCCGGACCTACAACTTCCCGGAGAACCGGATCACCGATCACCGCATCGGATTCAAGTCCCACAACCTCGACGCCGTGCTCGACGGAGAGCTCGACGCCCTGCTCGACGCACTCGGCGCGGCGGACCGCGAAGCCCGGCTCGCGGCGGAGTAATCGCGGGAACCGGGTTCGATGTCGTCCGGACGCAGTTCCGGCAGCCGGCGTTGCGGTAGGCGTCTACCGCGAAACCGGCCGGGAGATGCGCCCGTCGTCGAGTCTCGCGATCTCGGATTCGAACCCGCACTCCCGGAGCGTCTTTCGCGCAGCTGCCCGTTTCGTCCCGTCTGTTCGATATGAGAGGTACCACCTCTGCGTACGAGCTGCCCGGACGGCGTGGCACCCTGTACCCGTGAGCCGTCAACCTCTGCGCCTGGCCGTCATCGAAGCAGCGTCGGTACTCGAGCAAGCGGGTGTCCCGAGTCCGCGGGTCGACGCCGAACTGCTCGCTGCGCACCTGCTCGGCATCGAACGAGGCCGGCTCGGCCTCGTCCCGCTCGTCGACCCGGCGACCATCGACGCCTACCGCTCGATGGTCGAGCAGCGGGCGAAGCGGATCCCGCTGCAGTACATCATCGGCACATCGCCGATGGGGGAGATCGATCTCGCGGTGGGCCCCGGCGTGTTCGTTCCTCGTCCCGAGACCGAACTGCTGCTGGGATGGGCGCTGGCCTTCCTGGAACGCCACGGCACCCGCAACCCCGTCGTCCTCGACCTGTGCACGGGCTCGGGCGCACTCGCTCTCGCGATCGCGCACGCCAGGCCCGACGCGGAAGTCCACGCCGTCGAACTCGAACCGAAGGCCCTCACCTGGGCGAGACGCAATGCCGAGACGCGTGCCGCAGAAGGGGACACCCCCATCCGGCTGCATCAGGGCGACGTCACCGACCGCACCCTCCTGACCGATCTCGAAGGCACGGTCGATCTCGTGGTGGCCAACCCGCCCTACATCCCCGAAGGGGCCGTCCTCGAACCCGAGGTGATCGACCACGATCCGCACTCGGCACTGTTCGGGGGCGCCGACGGGCTCTCCGTCATCAGGCCGATGGTGTCGAACATCGCGCGGTGGCTCCGGATAGGGGGAGCGGTGGCGGTCGAGCACGACGACACCCACAGCCTGCTCGTCGCGGAACTGTTCGAACAGCGGCGCGTCTTCGGCGATGTCGTGCGGCATCCGGACCTCGCCGGGAAATCCCGCTTCGTCACGGCGCATCGTGTTCCGACCGATGTGGAAGCCGGCCGTGGGAAGTCGCTGCGGTCCGGGGCGCAGGACTGACGGGCAGGACCCGTCGGACACCGATTCCCGCCGGAGTGGAAGGATGAGCGCGTGAGCACCGTGTACGACTGCAACAACGAAGCTTCGCGCGCTGCCGGCCTGAACGCGGCGCGCGGCGCGCTCAAGGCCGGACGACTCGTCGTCGTACCCACCGATACGGTCTACGGGATCGCGGCCGACGCATTCGATTCGGAGGCCGTGTCCGCCCTGCTGCGTGCGAAGGGCCGGGGGCGCGACATGCCGGTGCCGGTGCTGGTCGGTTCGTGGACCACCATCGACGGGCTCGTCACCTCCGTGCGGCCCGAGGCGAGGGAGTTGATCCGGGCGTTCTGGCCGGGGGGACTGAGCCTGGTGGTGCATCAGGCACCGTCCCTCGCCTGGGATCTCGGCGACACGCGTGGAACGGTCATGCTCCGCATGCCGCTGCATCCGGTCATCCTGGAACTGTTGCGCGAGGTCGGCCCGCTCGCGGTGTCGAGCGCCAACGTCTCCGGTAGGCCGCCGGCGACGAATGTCACCGAGGCGCGCGAGCAGCTCGGAGCGTCGGCGAGCGTCTACCTCGACGGCGGTCCTGCCGAGCACGGCGTGGCCTCGACGATCGTCGATCTCACCGGAGACCGTCCGCGTGTCCTGCGCGAGGGTGCGGTCACGATCGACGCGCTCGCAGAGGTGCTGGGCGACGATCCCGAACGCCTGCGCGCCGGCGGGGAGTAACGGCGGAGGAACGGAGCACGTGACTGCAGCCGACACGACCGCCGTATTGCTCGCTCAGGCCGGGCGCGGCGCCGGCGTTCCCATCAGGGAGCTTCTTCTCGTCCTGCTGACCTCTGCGGTGGTGACCTTCCTCGCCACCGGTGTGGTCCGCATCCTCGCGCTGAAGTTCGGCGCGGTCGCCGTTCCGCGCGATCGCGATGTCCACGTGACTCCCACCCCGCGGATGGGCGGGGTGGGGATGTACATCGGGCTCGTCGCGGGAATCGTCTTCGCGCAGCAATTACCTGCTCTGACACGAGGTTTCGAGTACACGCCCGACATGGGTGCCGCCCTCGTCGCGGCTTCGATCATCGTCGTCGTCGGTATCGTCGACGACCGTTGGGGGCTCGACGCCCTCACCAAATTCGTAGGCCAGGTCACGGCGGCGGGTGTGCTCGTCGTCATGGGCGTGAGCTGGATCGTGATCTACGACCCGTTCAGTGCTTCGACCCTCGTGCTCGACCAGCTGCAGGGCGGTCTCATCACCGTCGCGGTGGCGGCGGTGATGATCAATGCGATGAACTTCGTCGACGGTCTCGACGGGCTCGCCGCCGGCCTCGGTTTGATCGCCGCATTGGCGATCTGTGCGTTCTCCGTCGGGTTGCTGCTCGACCAGGGTGGCGATGTCTCCGCTTATCCGCCGGCACTGATGGCCGCTGCTCTGGCGGGCGCGTGTCTCGGCTTCCTGCCGCACAACTTTCAGCCGGCGAAGATCTTCATGGGCGACTCGGGATCGATGCTCATCGGCCTCATGCTGGCCGCGATCTCGACGAGCGCCTCGGGTCTGATCCCGCTCAGCGCGTATGGATCGCGCGACCTGCTGGGCCTGCTCTCGCCGTTGATCCTCGTCGGCGCTGTGATGTTCATCCCGATCCTCGACCTGCTCCTCGCGATCGTGCGGCGTACCCGGGCCGGGGTGAGTCCGTTCAGCCCGGACAAGATGCACCTGCACCATCGTCTCCTGCAGATCGGACACTCGCACCGCCGCGTGGTGCTTCTGCTGTATCTATGGGTCGGCATCCTCGCGTTCGGCGCGGTCGGCTCGTCCCTTCTCGACCGCCGGGGCGTCGTGCTGCTTCTCGCCGGGGGCCTCGTCTTCGCACTCGTGGTCACCGCGGTGCCGTCCCTCCGTCGCCACGACGAGCCGGGGGAGACGCCACCGGAACGTCCGCGCGAGGTCCGTTAGGCTCGATACCGTGACGAACCCGGATCATCCCCAACCCGACCCCGTGCTGCCTTCGCTGCCCGACCCGATCGCGCCGATGCGAGCAGCGGTGCGGTACGGCGCGCTCGGATTGCTCGCCCTCGCCGTCGTGGCGTCGGTGATCTCCGTACTCGTCGCGGGAACGCCCGGTCTGTGGGGAGCGCTGATCGGTGCGGCCGTCGGCGGCGGGTTCATCCTCTTCACCGCGCTCGGCGTGCTCCTGACCTCGAAGATGCCGGCGATGACGGCCGGGGCCGTCCTGCTCGGTACGTGGTTGCTCAAGCTGATCCTCGCCATCGTCGTGATGGCTTCGCTCGACTCGCTCGACTTCTACGATCGGAACGCGCTCGTCCTGACGATCGTCTTGGCGCTGGTCATCGTGCTGGGGGCGGAGACCTACGGAGTGCTGTCGCAGCGTGCGCTCTACGTCGAACCGCAGCCCTCCTCCTCGACCGGCAACGACGATCGGTAGTAGTGGCGGAGTCCATAACCCTTCAGGTAGGAACCCACCTACGCGCTGTCGTAGAGCAGTTGGTAGGGTGAATTCCACGAGAGTGACATTGCACGCGTCAGGTTTGGAAACGGCGTGCAGTTGTGACTTCGTAGGCGGTCGTGTTCAAATGGCCGCCGAGTCGACGAGAGTCGCCGACACCGGCAGGAAGCGGGACCGTTCACGCGGTTCGGACCACTGGCGAATACGCGAGCCGACCTGGTCGACTTCTGGATCGTCAATGTCCGATCGAACCGCAGACGGCATGCCTGCGGCCGACTACGGGAGAGAGCGCTGAGCGTCACCACCTTGGCAGCCGGAGAATTCCACGCGCCGTCACTAGCTGATTTTTTCCCACCGGCAATCCTGTTCGAAGGCACACCCTTCGAGTTGGACCGGCTGATGCTCATTCGCGTCGCCGTCGCCCTGATCGTCGCACTGTTCTTCTTCTTCGCGCTGCGGAGTCCGAAGATCGTGCCGCGGGGCGTCCAGAACGTCGCCGAGATCATGCTCGACTTTGTTCGTATCCACATCGCCGAGGACATCCTCGGCAAGGAACAGGGACGCCGGTTCCTCCCGGTGATCGTCACCATCTTCTTCCTGGTGGCCGGGCTCAACCTGACCTCGATCATCCCGTTCCTCAACATCTCCTCGAACGCACGAATCGGTATGCCGATCGTGCTCGCGGCACTCGCCTACATCGTCTTCAACTATGTGGGCATCAAGAAGTACGGATTCTTCCGCTACGTCAAGAGCAGCATCGTCATCCCGAACCTGCCGCCCGCTCTCCACGTGCTGGTGATCCCGATCGAGTTCGTCTCGACGTTCATTCTGCGGCCGTTCACCCTGACCATTCGTCTCATGGCCAACATGCTGGCCGGTCACATCATGCTCGTGCTGTTCTTCAGTGCCACGCAGTTCTTCTTCTTCGATTCCGACGGCTTCATGAAGGTGTTCGGTATCGGTTCTCTCATCGGCGGAATCGCGTTCACCTTCTTCGAGCTCCTGGTGATCGTCCTGCAGGCCTACATCTTCGCGCTGCTCACCGCGGTGTACATCGATCTGGCGCTGCACGCCGAAGAGCATTAGCTCGCCGAACGGCACGACCCACATCTACACACAGACTGACTCGGTCGCCCACTCCCGGGGCCGAGCCACAAGAAAGGGAATGGAACACCAATGAGCGTTGCGCTTCAGGCAGCAGACGTCCTCGCCCAGGAGACCACCATCTCGGGTGCAGGCGCCATCGGCTACGGCCTCGCCGCCATCGGCCCCGGCATCGGCATCGGCATCGTTGTCGGCAAGGCGATCGAGGGCATGGCTCGTCAGCCCGAGATGGCAGGCCAGCTGCGCACCACGATGTTCCTCGGTATCGCGTTCACCGAGGCCCTGGCGCTGATCGGCATCGTCGCCGGCTTCATCTTCTGATCCGACGATCACCATGGCTGACAGCATCCTGATTCTCGCGGCAGGGGAAGGGGAGACTCCCAATCCCCTCCTCCCCGCGACATACGACATCGTCTGGTCGCTGGTCGCCCTGATCCTCGTCGGATTCGTCTTCTGGAAGTTCGTGCTTCCGATGTTCCAGAAGGTGCTCGACGAGCGTTCGGAGCTGATCGAAGGCGGCATCAAGAAGGCAGAGGAAGCTCAGGCGGAGGCTGCGGCCGCGCTCGAGCAGTACCGGAGCCAGCTCGCCGAAGCCCGCACCGAGGCGGCGCAGATCCGTGAAGAGGCCCGTGCACAGGGCCAGCAGATCATCGCCGACATGAAGGCGCAGGCACAGGAGGAGAGCGACCGCATCGTCGCCGCCGGCCACAGCCAGCTGCAGGCCCAGCGCCAGCAGATCGTGGCCGAGCTGCGTAGCGATCTCGGACGTAGCTCCGTGGATCTCGCCGAGAAGATCCTCGGTGAGGCGCTCACGGACGACGTGAAGCGTGCCGGCTCGATCGATCGGTTCCTCGACGAACTCGACTCCCTCAGCGCTGACTCTGCATCCGGAAAGTGAGCACAATGTACGCAGCAAGCCGTGAGGCACTCGCTCATACGCGTTCCGCGTTGCAGTCCGCCCTGGGCTCGGGTGCCGCGACTGCCGCTGCGGCTCAGGCCGGTTCCGAGCTGTTCTCGGTGGTCGAGGCGCTCGACAGCCAGCGGGCTCTTCGGACCGCGCTGGCCGACGCCTCGGCCCCGGCTGCCGTTCGCGAACGGCTGGCCGAGCAGGTCTTCGCCGGCAAGGTTTCGGCTCAGACCCTCGCGACCGTCACGGCCGCAGCGGGACAGGACTGGTCGGCCCAGTCCGATCTGACCAACTCTCTCGTCCGGCTCGGTCGTGAGGCGCTGTTGAAAGCGGCAGCGGACCAGGACCAACTCGACGCCGTCGAGGACGAACTGTTCCGTCTCGGTCGCATCGTGGCCGGCGACCCCGCCCTCGAGCAGACGCTCTCGGATCGCAGCGCTCCGGCTTCGGCCAAGCGAGAGCTGCTGTCGCGTCTGCTCTACGGCAAGGTGACGGCTGTCACCGAAGCGTTGGCGGTTCACGCGGTCGGACGGCTCACCCAGCCCCCGGCCGACACGTTCGACGAGTTGTCGACGCTCGCAGCGGCCCAGCGGGACCGTGCCGTTGCTCATGTTCGCAGCGCGGCACCGCTCGATGCGAGGCAGGAAGAGCGGCTCACCGTGATTCTGTCCCGCGTCTACGGGAAGCCTGTGACGGTGCACGTCGAGGTCGATCCCGAGCTTCTCAGTGGATTGGTCGTCCGGGTGGGCGACGAGGTCATCGACGGTAGTGCCGCGGGTCGACTCGCAGCAGTGCGCAAGAGCCTCACGTAGTCCACTACCGAACACACACATAGATCTTTTCGAAGACCAGATACCGAGAGCAGGAAGAACATGGCGGAGCTGACGATCTCCTCCGACGAGATCCGTAGCGCGATTGACAACTACACCGCGAGCTACTCCCCGGAGGCCTCCCGCGAGGAGGTCGGCGTGGTCGTCGACACCAGTGACGGCATCGCGCACATCAGCGGTCTGCCGTCGGCGATGGCCAACGAGCTGCTGGAGTTCCCCGGTGGCGTCCTCGGCGTGGCCCTCAACCTCGAGGCGACCGAGATCGGTGCCGTGATCCTGGGCGATTACCAGACGATCGAGGAAGGCCAGGAAGTCAAGCGGACCGGCGACGTTCTGTCGGTGCCGGTGAGCGACAACTTCCTCGGCCGCGTCGTGAACCCCCTCGGTCAGCCGATCGACGGACTCGGCGACATCCAGGCCGACGAGACCCGCGCCCTCGAGCTGCAGGCCGCGACCGTGCTGGAGCGTCAGCCCGTCGAGGAGCCGCTGCAGACCGGCATCAAGGCCATCGACGCGATGACCCCGATCGGCCGTGGCCAGCGTCAGCTCGTGATCGGCGACCGCAAGACGGGCAAGACCGCGGTCTGCATCGACGCGATCCTGAACCAGAAGGCGAACTGGGAGACCGGCGACCCGAAGCAGCAGGTCCGTTGCATCTACGTCGCGATCGGCCAGAAGGGCTCGACCATCGCGGGTGTCAAGCAGGCACTCGAGGAGAACGGCGCGATGGAGTACACCACCATCGTCGCGGCTCCCGCCTCCGACTCCGCCGGCTTCAAGTGGCTCGCCCCCTACACCGGTTCGGCCCTCGGCCAGCACTGGATGTACCAGGGCAAGCACGTCCTCATCGTGTTCGACGATCTGACCAAGCAGGCCGAGGCGTACCGTGCCATCTCCCTGCTGCTGCGTCGTCCGCCGGGCCGCGAGGCATACCCCGGCGACGTCTTCTACCTGCACTCGCGTCTGCTGGAGCGCTCCGCCAAGCTCTCCGACGAGCTCGGTGGCGGTTCACTGACCGCTCTGCCGATCATCGAGACCAAGGCGAACGACGTGTCGGCCTACATCCCGACCAACGTCATCTCCATCACCGACGGCCAGGTCTTCCTCGAGTCCGACCTGTTCAACAAGGGTGTCCGTCCCGCGATCAACGTCGGTATCTCGGTTTCCCGAGTCGGTGGCGCCGCCCAGACCAAGGGCATGAAGAAGGTCTCCGGTTCGCTGCGTCTCGAGCTCGCGCAGTTCCGTGAGCTCGAAGGCTTCGCCGCCTTCGCATCCGACCTCGACGCCGCGTCGAAGGCCCAGCTCGAGCGTGGCCAGCGTCTCGTCGAGCTGCTCAAGCAGGATCAGTACTCGCCCATCGCGGTCGAGGACCAGATCGTGTCGATCTTCCTCGCCGGTGAAGGTGTCTTCGACTCGGTCCCCGTCGACGACGTGCGTCGCTTCGAGGCGGAGCTTCTCGAGGATCTGCACCGCAACGCCGCAGGCGTCTTCGAGCAGATCGCCGGTGGCAAGGCCCTGACCGACGAGTCGATCGAGGCCCTGACCGCCGCGACCGCCAAGTTCAAGGAGGGCTTCATCGCCTCCGACGGCAGCCGAGTCGTGAACGAGGCCGACGCCGAGGCACTCGGTGCCGACGAGGTCGAGCAGGAGCAGGTCTCCGTCAAGCGCACCACCGTTCGCAAGTGAGCGGGGAGTCCATGACCCAGCGTCCAGTGAAGGGAGTGTGATCGACGAATGGCGAACTTGCGCGAATTGCGTTCGCGGATCAAGTCGGTCAACTCGACCAAGAAGATCACCAAGGCGCAGGAACTGATCGCGACGTCGCGTATCACGAAGGCTCAGGCCCGAGTGGCAGCGTCCAAGCCGTACGCCGAGGAGATCACCAAGGTGCTCTCCGAGCTGGCCAGTGCGTCGGCGTCGTTGGATCACCCCCTGCTCAACGAGCGTGAGAACCCCAAGCGTGCTGCGGTGCTGGTCGTGACCAGCGATCGCGGTATGGCCGGCGGTTACAACTCCAACGTCCTCAAGGAAGCCGAGGAGCTGCGTCAGCTGCTCCTCAGCGAGGGCAAGGAGCCTGTGCTGTACGTGATGGGTGGCAAAGGCCTCGGCTACTACACCTTCCGTGAGCGCGAGGTGGCCGGTGCGTGGACGGGCTTCTCGCAGGAGCCGCGTTACACGGACGCCGCCAAGGCGAGCCGCCACCTGGTCGAGCTGTTCATGGCGGGATCCGGCAACGAGGTTCCGGCTCCCAACGGCGAAGGCACCATCGAGGGTGTCGACGAACTGCACATCGTCTACACCCGGTTCGTGTCGATGCTGACGCAGACCCCCCAGGTGCGACGGATGGCTCCGCTCGAGGTGAGCGTCACCGAGGACGAGATCGACCTCGGTGAGGACATGCTCTCCGACGGGCGACGTGCAGAGGGACCGCAGGCGGTGTACAACTTCGAGCCGGAGGCCGGAACTCTGCTCGAGGCGCTCCTGCCGAAGTACATCAGCACGCGTATCTATGCGTCGCTGCTGGACGCCGCGGCCTCCGAGTCGGCAGCCCGTCGCACCGCCATGAAGGCGGCGACGGACAATGCCACGGAACTGGTGAACACGCTCAGCCGTCAGGCGAACCAGGCCCGCCAGGCCCAGATCACCCAGGAAATCAGCGAGATCGTCGGCGGTGCCGGTGCGCTCGCCTCGAGTGCAGGAAGTGACTGAACCACAATGACCGCAGCAGTTACCGACAACAACGCCGGTGCGGCGTCGGCCCTTGCCGGGCGCGTCGTCCGCGTCATCGGCGCCGTCGTCGACGTGGAGTTCCCGCGTGGCGCCGTGCCCGAGCTGTTCAACGCCCTGCACGCAGAGGTCACTCTGCCGTCCGTGGCGAAGACCCTGACCCTCGAGGTCGCGCAGCACCTGGGTGACAACCTGGTCCGCACGATCTCGATGCAGCCGACCGACGGCCTGGTGCGCGGAGCTCCCGTCTCCGACACCGGCAAGCCGATCTCGGTGCCCGTCGGCGACGTCGTCAAGGGCCACGTGTTCAACGCGCTGGGCGACTGCCTCGACGCGCCGGGCACCGGCCGTGACGGCGAGCAGTGGGGCATCCACCGCAAGCCCCCGGCCTTCGATCAGCTCGAGGGCAAGACCGAGATCCTCGAGACCGGCATCAAGGTCATCGACCTGCTGACCCCGTACGTCAAGGGCGGCAAGATCGGTCTGTTCGGTGGTGCCGGTGTCGGCAAGACCGTTCTGATCCAGGAGATGATCACCCGTATCGCTCGTGAGTTCTCCGGCACGTCGGTCTTCGCCGGCGTCGGTGAGCGCACCCGTGAGGGCACCGACCTCCACCTGGAGATGGAAGAGATGGGCGTCCTCCAGGACACTGCCCTCGTCTTCGGCCAGATGGACGAGCCGCCGGGAACGCGTATGCGCGTCGCCCTGTCGGCCCTGACGATGGCGGAGTACTTCCGCGACGTCCAGGGACAGGACGTGCTCCTGTTCATCGACAACATCTTCCGGTTCACCCAGGCCGGCTCCGAGGTTTCGACCCTTCTCGGCCGTATGCCTTCGGCCGTGGGTTACCAGCCGACGCTGGCCGACGAGATGGGTGAGCTGCAGGAGCGCATCACCTCGACGCGTGGTCGCTCGATCACCTCGCTCCAGGCGATCTACGTTCCCGCCGACGACTACACCGACCCGGCGCCGGCCACCACGTTCGCGCACCTCGATGCGACCACCGAGCTCTCGCGTCCGATTTCGCAGATGGGTATCTACCCCGCTGTGGATCCGCTGACGTCGACCTCGCGGATCCTCGAGCCGGGCATCGTCGGTGCCGACCACTTCCGGGTGGCCAACGAGGTCAAGCGCATCCTGCAGAAGTACAAGGAACTGCAGGACATCATCGCCATCCTCGGTATGGACGAGCTCTCCGAAGAGGACAAGGTCACGGTCGCCCGTGCCCGTCGTCTCCAGAAGTTCCTCGGCCAGAACTTCATCGTCGCCGAGAAGTTCACGGGTCAGCCGGGTTCGGTCGTGCCGCTCAGCGACACCATCGAAGCCTTCGACCGCGTGTGCAAGGGCGAGTTCGATCACCTGCCCGAGCAGGCGTTCAACAGCTGCGGTGGACTCGACGACGTCGAGGCCGCAGCCAAGAAGATCGCCGGAAAGTAGGCCACCGTGGCTGAAATGAGCGTGGACATCGTCGCCGTCGAGGAACGCGTGTGGTCCGGATCGGCGACTCTCGTGACCGCCCAGACCACCGAGGGCGAGATCGGCATCATGTCCGGTCACGAGCCCGTGCTCGGCCAGCTCGTCGAGGGTGGCGTCGTCTCCCTCAGGACTGCGGACGGTGAGCGGATCGTCCTGGCCGTCCACGGCGGATTCCTCTCGGTGACCGCGACGACGGTGACGGTGCTCGCCGAAGCCGCCGACCGCGTGGAGGACATCGACGTCGAGGCAGCCAAGTCGGCTCTGAACGATGAGAATCGTGACGAGTCGGAGATCGCAGCGGCCCGAGGCCGCCTGCGGGCTGTCGAGCGAGCCTGATCGTCGAACAACGAGAAGCCGCGACGGAGCCGACGAGCAGTGTCACCTGGATTTCTGATTCTCACGATCCTTGTGGTGCTGCTCGCGGTCTCCGTCGCGGCTTTGTCGTACCGTCTGTTCACCCTTCGCGGCGGAGGTACCGCCGCCATTCTTCGAGTGATGCCTCAGAACGACGGTTCCGGCTGGAGGCACGGAATCGTACGGTACGGAGACGATTCACTCGCGTTCTACAAGCTGTCGAGCCTTCGACCGGGCCCCGATACGCGTCTGACCCGACAAGGCATCGACGTGCAGTCGCGCCGGTCGCCGACGGGTAGCGAATTCGACATCATGACCGAGGACATCGTGATCCTCGACATGGTCGATCGCGGAAACTCGTACGAGATCGCGTTCGACAGCGGCGCCTTGATGGCCTTCATGTCCTGGCTCGAGTCCAGGCCGGACGGCCGTTCGCAGCGCCGCCGTCCCCTCTAGAGGATTCTCCTCACGCGCCCGCTCCGGGCTGCCACAGCACGTCACCCTCCGGATTCGCGATCCGGCTCAGAATGAAGAGCAGATCCGAAAGCCGATTCAGATACTTCGCCGGCAGCACGCTGGTGCCCTCGGGCGCCGCCGCGACGGCCGCCCACGCAGAACGCTCGGCGCGACGCGCCACCGTCCGTGCGGTATGCAACAGTGCGGCAGCCGGCGTCCCACCCGGAAGAATGAACGAATCGAGCGGTTTCAGCTCTTCGTTGTACTCGTCGCACCACGCCTCGAGCCGTTCGATGTACTGCTCGGTGATGCGCAGCGGTGGGTATTTCGGGTTCTCGACCACAGGCGTCGACAGATCGGCGCCGGCGTCGAACAGATCGTTCTGGATCTGCCGGAGGACGGGAACGAGCCGATCGGGGAGAGCGCCCAGTGCCAGTGCAACTCCGATGGCCGCGTTGGTCTCGTCGCAATCGGCGTAGGCGACCAGACGAGGGTCGTTCTTCGAGACCCGCGAGAAGTCGCTGAGCCCCGTCGTTCCGTCGTCTCCGGTGCGCGTATAGATCCGTGTGAGGTGGACTGCCATGGGCGTCACGGTACCGGCTCTGCTCTTCCTCGGGACACGCCGTTACGCTGTGTCGTTGTGAGTGAACGCTTTCTTGTCACGGGTGGGAACCGCCTTGCCGGCGACGTGGTCGTCGGGGGTGCCAAGAACAGTGTGCTCAAACTGATGGCCGCGGCCTTGCTCGCCGAGGGCACCACCACCATCACCAATTGCCCGGACATCCTCGATGTGCCGTTGATGGCGGAAGTACTGCGTGGCCTGGGCTGCGAGGTCGTGATCGAGGGTGACGCGGTCCGCATCACCACCCCCGCGGAACCGGAGTACCGCGCCGACTTCGCGGCGGTGCGTCAGTTCCGCGCATCGGTGTGCGTACTCGGCCCCCTGGTCGCTCGATGCCGTAAGGCGATCGTGGCGCTTCCGGGTGGCGATGCCATCGGTTCTCGGCCACTCGACATGCACCAGGCCGGGCTGCGACTGCTCGGTGCGCACTCGACGATCGAACACGGCTGTGTCGTCGCGGAGGCGGACGATCTGCACGGAGCGACGATCCGCCTCGCCTTCCCCTCCGTCGGTGCCACCGAGAACATCCTGATGGCGGCGGTCCTCGCCGAGGGGGACACGACGATCGACAACGCTGCTCGTGAACCCGAGATCGTCGACCTGTGCACCATGCTGGTCCGGATGGGTGCCCGGATCACGGGCGCAGGCAGCACGACTCTGCGTGTATCGGGCGTGCCTGCGCTGCGACCGACCGAGCACCGCTGCATCGGCGACCGGATCGTCGCGGCGACGTGGGGGATCGCAGCGGTGATGACCAGGGGAGACCTGGCGGTTCGCGGAGTGAACCCGAAGCATCTCGGATTGGTGCTCGACAAGTTGCGTAGCGCCGGAGCCGAGGTCACGCCTCTGCCGGACGGATTCCATGTGGTACAGGAGGAACGTCCGCGTGCGGTGAACTTCGCGACGCTGCCGTACCCGGGCTTCCCGACGGATCTGCAGCCCATGGCCATCGGCCTGGCGGCGGTGGCGGACGGAACCTCCATGATCACCGAGAACGTCTTCGAAGCCCGGTTCCGCTTCGTGGAGGAGATGGTGCGTCTCGGAGCGGACGCTCGCACGGATGGACACCACGCCGTCGTGCGGGGTGTGGAGCAGTTGTCGAGTGCGCCGGTATGGGCGTCGGACATCCGGGCGGGCGCCGGACTGGTGCTCGCCGGTCTGTGCGCCGACGGGGTGACCGAAGTCCACGACGTCTACCACATCGATCGGGGTTATCCCCGGTTCGTCGAGATCCTTCAGGAGCTGGGCGGAAGTATCGAACGGGTGGGCGTCGACGAAGGCCGGCTGCTGCCCCGATAGCCGCGGTGCGGGTCGAACAGAGCTGTGTCGGGCGTCACGTTTACCGGCGCGGGCTCGAGCGGAAGTGCGCAACCACGTTCACCTGCGGGTTCCTTCCCGTCCACCCGCACTGACCAGGCGATTTGTCGAGCAGTTGATCCNCGGCGCGGGCTCGAGCGGAAGTGCGCAACCACGTTCACCTGCGGGTTCCTTCCCGTCCACCCGCACTGACCAGGCGATTTGTCGAGCAGTTGATCCTCGCGTAACTTAATCCAGGTCAGAGCGACACGGACACCGACCCGGGCCGAAAGGAACGGGACAACGAGGTTGGACGAAGGCGCCTGAACGTGTTTACGAGTCCCCGATTCTTCTGGTAAGGTCGGTGGCCGCCCCGGAAGTTGTGACAACTTCCGGATGAACATCAAACCCCGGAGTGAACGGGCCGTCA
>NZ_JAKFYR010000011.1 GCF_022554085.1 Rhodococcus sp. CH91 | reverse complement strand
GATGCGTGCCGAGGCCCATGTGGGTCCGGGCAGCGACAAGCACAACGTGAACGTCCTCGAGGGTGCCGACCGTACCCCCGGCGACCAGCCGCGCGCCTGAGCCGCAGATCGACGATCGACCGAAGCCCTACCCGACTGCCGGGTAGGGCTTCGGCCGTTTCGCAAGCCCGGACCCGCGGGTGGGCGGGAGGTCCCGACCTGCAACAATGGGACGGATGAGCCGGTACGCGCGTGCGTCCGTGTGTACCTCGACAAGACAAGTGATCGGAGACGTAGTGGCGTCTGACAGCACGGTTCTGGTGACCGTGACCGGACCTGACCATCCCGGCGTGACCTCGGTGCTGTTCGCAGCGCTGACGCGTCACGACGTCGACCTCCTCGACGTGGAGCAGGTCGTGATCCGCGGGCGGCTCACCCTCGGCGTCCTTGTCGTCTGCCCCAACGATGTCGAAGCGCTGCAGGACGAGGTCGAGTCCGCGATGGCCACCATCGGGATGCACGCGGACGTCCAGATCGGTGCGGAGCGCGGTGCGCGCACCGTCTCGACCCACGCCGTCGTCGTACTCGGCAGCCCGATCAGTGCCCGGGCACTGAGGTCGGTCGGCCGCACACTCGCAGCGCAGGGCGCGAACATCGACTCGATCCGCGGTATCGCCGACTACCCGCTCACCGGTCTCGAACTGATGATCACCGCTTCCGACACGGGTGCCGAGGCCGATGCCGCACTGCGGCACGCCCTCGTCGAACTGGCCGCGGGCCTCGACGTGGACATCGCGGTCGAGCGTGGCGGTCTCGCCCGTCGCTCCAAGCGCCTGATCGTCTTCGACGTCGACTCCACTCTCATTCAGGGTGAGGTGATCGAGATGCTGGCGGCGCACGCCGGCGTGGAGGACAAGGTCCGCGAGGTCACCGAAGCCGCCATGCGCGGGGAGATCGACTTCGCGCAGTCGCTGGAACAACGCGTCGCCACCCTTGCCGGACTCCCGGCCACCGTGATCGACGAGGTCTCGGAACAGCTCGAACTCACCCCCGGGGCGCGAACGACCATCCGGACTCTGCGCCGGCTCGGTTTCCGCTGTGGCGTCGTCTCGGGCGGTTTCCGTCAGGTGATCGATCCGCTCGCCCACGAACTCGAGCTGGACTTCGTCCGCGCCAACACTCTCGAGATCGTCGACGGCAAGCTCACCGGCCGGGTGGTCGGCGACATCGTCGACCGTGCGGCGAAGGCGCGCGCCCTGCGCGAGTTCGCCGTCGAGACGGGCGTGCCGGTGGAGCAGACCGTAGCGGTGGGAGACGGCGCGAACGACATCGACATGCTCGCGGCAGCAGGACTGGGTATCGCCTTCAACGCGAAGCCTGCGCTGCGCGAGGTCGCGGACACCGCCCTGTCGTATCCCTACCTCGATGCGGTGCTCTTCGTCCTCGGCGTCACGCGCGAGGAGATCGAGGCCGCCGACCGAGTCGACGGAACCCTGCGTCGAGTTCCGATCGATCGTGGTGCCTGAACCGCATTCCGCGTCCGCCGAGGCGACCGGTGTGCCGGTCGTCGATCCGGCCTCGGACCCGCTCTTCGGCGAGCGTCACGGCGTGCTCGCCCGCGGATACGGCCACCGGCCCGACCCGGACGACCCCGCGAAGGTGCAGGCGATGCCCATCGTGCTGCACATTCCGAAGGCGGAACCACCGGCTCGCAGTGCACTGCTGGAGGCAGCGGCGACGGCCACCGTCGCACTGTGCCTCGACCCGAGGGTCGGCCCGGGACCGGACGGTGAACCGGGTCCGTGGCAGGAACCCTTTCTCGCCTGGAACGACGCGCGTATCCGGAAGGTCGCGCGCCGCGCGCGGGGAGCCCACTGGCGTGCCGCTCAGGAGGTCGACGGGGTCACCGTCGAACACGCGGGCGCCCAGGCCCGCGCGCTCGTGCCCGGCCCCGTCGGGGACTTGGATCCGCGCATCGCCCGGTTGCAGATCGGCGGTACCGACCTGCCGCACGACGCGCCACCCGAACCGGCACCCGGCGTGCCCGTCTTCTGGGTGCAGAAGAATCTCGGGATGACCGTCGGCAAGGCCGCTGCCCAGGTCGGTCACGCCGCCATGCTGTTCGCCGGTGCGCTCGACGTCGACGCCGCACGTGAATGGGCGAAGGCCGGTTTCCCCTGTGCCGTCCGCGACGCGGACGAGGCGGCCTGGGACGCTCTGCTCGCCCGCGTCGAGTCCGGTTCGGCGGTCGCGGTCCGCGACGCGGGCTTCACCGAGGTCGCGCCGGGATCGGTCACGGTCGTCGCCGTCCGGGGCGAGTCGTAGCAGGAGCGGGTTCGGCTATCGGCTGCGTTCGTCGTCGGCGATCCGGTAGATCAGCACCGTGGGGCCGTCGAGCGGACGCGCGCTTCCCACGCGGAGCGGAGTGGTGTCGGCGGGGCGGCCGTCGGGAACGCTCGAATCGAACACGCACACCACGTCGCCGCGGTACCACTCCGGGCCGGCCAGGGTCACCGTCGCGGCGCCTCCGGAATGCAGGACGAACAGGCCGCTGCTGTCCTCGAGGGTGATGCCGGTGCGGGTGACAGTGCCGAGTTGCGAGCCGTCGACCCAGGCCTGGAGCGTGCGACGGCTGTCGTCGTGCCACGCCCGGTCGTCGAGTTCGACTCCCTCGACGCCGAACCACACCAGATCGGGGTAGCCCACCGACCGGGCGCGGCCGTCGAAGAAGCGCCGCTGCCGCAGGACGGGCACGCGCGTGCGCAGGCGGAGCAGTTCCCGTACGTAGTCGGTGAGTGTGCGGTCGGCGTGCTCCCAGTCCAGCGGCCAGGCGTCGCGCACCGGTACGTCCTCCGGTACGCAGTAGGCGTTGTTGTTGCCGTGCTGCGTGTGCCCGAACTCGTCGCCGGCGAGCAGCATCGGGGTGCCCGTCGACAACAGCAGTGTCGCCAGCATCGCCCGCACGTGGCGGTCGCGGGCGGCCCGGACACGAGGATCGTCGGTCGGGCCTTCCACGCCGTGGTTGACCGATTCGTTGTTGTTCGACCCGTCGCGTCCCTCCTCGCCGTTCGCGTCGTTGTGTTTGCGTTCGTACGACACTGCGTCGGCGAGGGTGAATCCGTCGTGGGCGGTGACGAAGTTGACCGACATCCACGGCTGCCGGATGTTCCGGTCGTAGAGATCCTCCGAGCCGGTCAGTCGTGAGGCGACCTCGCGGATCCCGGACCGCCCCGCCCAGTACCGCCGCACGGTGTCGCGGTAGCGGTCGTTCCATTCCGCCCACTGTGTCCCGAAGTTGCCGAGCTGATAACCGTGGGCGGTCGCGTCCCACGGCTCCGCGACGAGTTTGACGTCGCACAGGATCGGGTCGGTGACGATCGCGGTCAGCAGCGCGGCCCGGGGATCGAAGGGGCCCCCGTGCGGGCGGGCGAGGGCGCTCGCCAGGTCGAAGCGGAATCCGTCCACGCCCATCACGTCCGCCCAGTAGCGGAGGCTGTCGCACACCATGCGCACCGCGATCGGGGACGACGCGTCGACGGTGTTGCCGCATCCCGTCAGATCCACGTCCCGCCCATGTCCGTCGAGCAGGTAGTAGCCGGGTGCGTCGAGTCCCCGCCACGACAGGCTCGGCCCGTCCACCGAGGCTTCGCACGTGTGGTTGTAGACCACGTCGAGCAACACCTCGAGGCCGGCGGTGTGGAAGGCGTCGACCATCGTGCGGAACTCGGCGATCTCGTTGCCCTCCGTCACGGCGTACGCGGGGTGCGGTGCGAAATACGAGGCGGTCGAATAACCCCAGTGGTTGCGCATCCCACGCGCCCGTACCGACGGCTCGGTCACGAACGCCTGCACGGGCAGCAACTCGACGGTCGTGACTCCCAGACCGACCAGATGGTCGATCACCGCAGGATGGGCGAGTCCGAGATAGGTGCCACGCAGTTCCGGCGGCACGAGCGGATGGCGGGCCGTGTACGAACCGACGTGCAGTTCGTAGACGACGGTGTTCTCCCATGGGACACGTGGCTTGGAATGCATCGGCGTCAGGGCGGGTGTCACCACGGACAGGGGAGTGTGGCCGAGCGAATCGAGGGTGGACATCGCGCCGAACGGATCTCCGTCGTGGGCGAGTAGCCGGCTCGGTTCGTCCACCCGTCCGACGATCTGCCGTGCCCATGGATCGAGCAGGATCTTGTGCGGATTCGTGCGGAGACCCCGTTCGGGGCGCCACGGACCGTACGCGCGGTAGCCGTACCGCTGACCCGCTCCCACCTGGGGAACGATCCCGTGCCAGACCCCGTACGTCCGATCGGGTAGGTCCACGCGACGCTCGTGTCCGTCGTCGTCCACGAGGCACACCTGGACGCGGTCGCTGTGCGGAGCGTGGACGGCGAATCGTGTCCCGCCGTCCACCGGAGCGGGACCGAGGGGGAACGCCGCCCGGTCCGGCAGTGCGACCGTGGTGGTGACGACAACGGGTTCGGGTGTGGAAGACGACACGGGAACCGATCCTGCCGCGTTTCGGGCTCGGACGTAAGACAAGATGGACGTCGTGGCACAACCTGATCCCGATCTGCTCATCGAATTCGACGACGTAATGGTGCGACGCGGCGGAAACGTCCTCGTCGGCCCCGTGACCTGGAAGGTGGAACTCGACGAACGCTGGGTGGTCCTCGGACCCAACGGCGCCGGGAAGACGACCCTCCTGCGGGTCGCGGCTGCCGAGACCTTTCCGACCTCGGGTACCGCGCACGTGCTCGCCGAGACCTTCGGCCGGACCGATCTGTCCGAGTTGCGACCTCGGATCGGATTGTCTTCGGCGGCATTGGCCAGTCGGGTGCCGAACGACGAGAAGGTCACCGACCTGGTGCTCTCGGCGGGTTACGGCGTGCTGGGACGCTGGCGCGAGCAGTACGACGACATCGACACGACCCGCGCGGTGGAGATGCTCGAGAGCCTCGGAGCGGAACATCTCGCCGATCGCCGGTACGGGACGTTGTCGGAAGGCGAGCGCAAGCGTGTCCTCATCGCCCGGGCGCTGATGACCGACCCGGAACTGCTGCTCCTCGACGAACCGGCGGCGGGTCTGGACCTCGGCGGCCGTGAGGAACTCGTGGCGCGGCTCGGCACGCTCGCCGCCGATCCGGACGCCCCTGCGATCGTGCTCGTCACCCACCATGTCGAGGAGATTCCGCCCGGTTTCACGCACGCGATGCTCCTGAAGGAGGGTGGGGTCGTGGCGCAGGGTCTGCTCGACGACGTGATCACCGCCGAGAACCTCAGTGCCGCCTTCAGCCAGTCGATCTCGCTGGACAAGGTCGACGACCGGTTCTTCGCGCGCCGCACGCGGCAGCCGGGACGACACCGGAGATAACTCCGGCTCGGGCGGTGCTCGGGCCATCGGTTAGGTTGAGGCCATGGCCAACGATCGCTCGGCATCCTCCTTCGATCCGACCGCGGTACCCATCCGCGACGCGTCCACCGTGATGCTCGTGCAGGACTCGCCGCGCGGGGTGGAGGTGTTCCTCCAGCGCCGCGTCGTCGGTATGGACTTCGCCGGTGGCATGACCGTATTCCCCGGCGGCGGTGTCGATCCGTCCGACACCGACGCCGAGGTGCGGTGGACCGGGCCTGAGGTGTCCTGGTGGGCAGAGAAGTTCGCCGTCGGTGAGGACCGGGCGCGCGCGTTGGTGCTCGCCGCGGTGCGCGAGACCTTCGAGGAATGCGGCGTTCTGCTGGCCGGGCCCAGCCCGGATACCGTCGTGGCCGACACCACCGAGTACGCGCAGGCGCGGCGCTTGCTCGAGGCGCGGGAACTGTCCTTCGGTGACTTCCTGGAACGGGAGGACCTCGTGTTGCGCGCGGATCTGCTGCGGCCGCAGGCGAACTGGATCACTCCGCTGGGGGAGCGCCGCCGCTACGACACGCATTTCTTCGTCGCCGCCGTCCCTCAGGGGCAGCGGGCGGACGGAAATACCAGTGAGACCGATCTGGTGCAGTGGCAGACCGCGGACGAGGCCCTCGCCGACTGGCGGTCGGGGCGTTGCATTCTGCTGCCGCCCACGTGGAGTCAGCTGTCGATCCTGTCGGGGTTCGGCACGGTCGCCGACATCATGAGGGCCGATCCGGTCATCGAACCGGTCCTGCCCGTGATGAGCCGCCGCGACGACGGAGCGATCCACATCGCGTTCGACGGCGACGAGGCCTACTACGAGGCAGGTACTCATCCGTGGGCCCGGCGTTCCGACATCTAGGCTGAACGCCATGGCTGAATTCGTGACCCTCGAGGTCTCCGACGGGATCGGCACCATCCGTCTGGACCGCCCGCCGATGAACGCTCTGAACCGTCAGCTTCAGGAGGAGATCAGAGAGGCTGCGCGCCAGGCGACGGTGCGAGCCGACGTGAAGGCGGTGATCGTCTACGGCGGCGAGAAGGTCTTCGCAGCCGGCGCCGACATCAAGGAACTGGCCGAACTCGACTTCGTGCGGATGAGCGAGATCGCCGGCGACCTGCAGTCGGCTCTCGGATCGATCGCCGACATCCCCAAGCCCACTGTCGCCGCGATCACCGGTTACGCGCTCGGTGGGGGTCTCGAACTGGCGCTCGGTGCCGACCGCCGCATCGTCGGCGACAACGTCAAGCTGGGGACGCCCGAGATCCTGCTCGGCATCATTCCCGGTGGCGGGGGCACGCAGCGGCTGGCCCGGCTCGTCGGTCCGGCGAAGGCGAAGGACATCGTGTTCACCGGCCGTTTCGTCGGTGCCGAAGAGGCGCTGACCATCGGACTGGTCGACGAGGTCGTCGCGCCGGACGACGTCTACGAGGCGGCGCGCCGCTGGGCCGGGCAGTTCACCGGGGCGGCCTCGCGGGCACTGGCCGCGGCGAAGGCTGCGATCGACCAGGGGCTCGACACGGATCTGGACACGGGGCTGAAGATCGAGCAGCACGTTTTCGCCGCCCTGTTCGCCACGAAGGACCGCACGATCGGCCTCGAGTCGTTCCTGGAGAACGGGCCGGGCAAGGCGACGTTCGTCGGCGAGTGACATCGGCCGGCACCTGTACTTGTCCACAGCTTACCGATGAGTAGGATCACCGCATGACTGCCAGCAGGACCGACGGGGTCGACCCCGCGCCGAATCCGCACGCCACGGCCGAAGAGGTCGCGGCAGCCCTCGAGGACACCAAGCTCGCCCAGGTTCTCTACCACGACTGGGAAGCCGAGACGTACGACGAGAAGTGGTCCATCTCGTACGACGAGCGCTGCATCGACTACGCCAAGGGCCGGTTCGTCGCCGCTGCGGGCGACCAGCCCCTGCCCTACGAGCGCGCTCTCGAACTCGGTTGCGGCACCGGCTTCTTCCTCCTCAATCTCATGCAGGGTGGGGTCGCGAAGAGCGGGTCGGTCACCGATCTGTCGCCCGGCATGGTGAAGGTCGCGCTGCGCAACGCCGAGAATCTCGGTCTCGACGTCGACGGCCGCGTCGCCGACGCCGAAACCATTCCCTACGAGGACAACACCTTCGACCTCGTGGTCGGACATGCTGTGCTGCATCACATCCCGGACGTCGAGCAGTCTCTCCGCGAGGTGTTGCGCGTGCTGAAGCCCGGTGGCCGGTTCGTCTTCGCCGGTGAACCCAGCACGATCGGCAACGCCTATGCGCGCCTGCTCGGCCGGGTCACCTGGGAGGCCACGACCAATATCACCCGGCTGCCCTTCTTGCGCGACTGGCGTCGTCCGCAGACCGAACTCGACGAGTCCTCCCGGGCGGCCGCCCTCGAGGCCGTCGTCGACCTGCACACCTTCGACCCCTCGGATCTCGAGAACCTGGCCTCGTCGGCCGGTGCCGTCGAGGTTAAAGCGTCGAGTGAGGAATTCGCCGCGGCGCTGCTCGGCTGGCCGGTGCGTACCTTCGAGGCCGCGGTGCCGCAGGAGAAGCTCGGCTGGAACTGGGCGAAGTTCGCCTTCGGTGGATGGAAGACGTTGAGCTGGCTGGACGAGAACGTGCTCAAGCACGTCGTTCCCCGCAGCTTCTTCTACAACGTCATGATCACCGGTGTGAAGCCCGGTAAGTAGTTGGGCTACGACTTCACCCTCGCCGACGTCGAGTATCTGACGTCGGACGACGGCCGCGACGCGCTCGCGCGGGTCGCCGGCCGGGAACTGACGACGCGTACGCGCCTCGCCGACATCGGCTGGGCGCGTACGCATTTCGGTGATCGTGCCGCGATGCTGGTCGAAACGGTCATGTTGCGTCGCAGAGCGGAGGCGAAGATCGGCGGGGCCTCGGCGTGGATCTTCACCGACGACGCTCTGCAGCAGTCGACCCCCACACAGGTCGCGGCCCACCGGGCCCACCGACTACGCGGACGGGTCGTACACGACGTGACGTGCTCGATCGGTGCCGAACTCGCCGCACTCGTCGGGGTGGCCGACACCGTGATCGGCAGCGATCTCGACGAGGTGCGACTGGCGATGGCAGGGCACAACGTCCCCGGCGCGCACCTGCTGCGCGCCGATGCCCTGCGCCCCGTGACGAGAGGCACCACGGTGATCGCCGACCCTGCCCGCCGAGCAGGGGGCCGGCGTACCCACGACCCCGCCGCGCTGCAACCGCCTCTGCCCGACCTTCTCGATGTCTACGAAGGCCGGGATCTGGCCGTGAAGTGCGCGCCCGGGCTGGATTTCGATTCGCTCGACTGGGCCGGCGAAGTGGAGATCGTCTCGCTCGACGGGGGAGTCCGTGAAGCGTGCCTCTACTCGCCGGGCCTGAGCAGTCCGGACGTGCGTCGCCGGGCGACGGTACTGCGTTCGGACGGCACCGGTTTCGAGGTCACCGACGCAGTCGACGACGACATCCCCGAGCGTGAGCCCGGGGAGTGGATCGTCGATCCGGACGGAGCGATCGTCCGTGCCGGTCTCGTCCGCCACTACGCGGCGGAGCACGGACTGTGGCAACTCGACCCGCGGATCGCCTATCTCACCGGCGACCGCCTCCCCGAGGGAGTACGGGGCTTCCGCATCGTCGAGCGGCTCAAATACAGCGAGAAGGCGCTGCGTCAGGCGCTCGCACGCCGTGATTGCGGCGCGGTCGAGATCCTCGTACGCGGGGTCGACATCGACCCGGCGGTCGTGCGTCCCCGGCTCAAGTTACGCGGATCGGCCTCTCTCAGCGTGGTCGTCACCCGGATCGGCCGGACCGCGGAAGCGTTCGTCTGTACACCCTCACACTGAGTCGGGTGCACGCAGCACCGTCACGTCGCCGTCCACCGTGGTGATCACGAACTCCCCGTCCGGACCGATTCCGGTCCCGACCGGCAGGCCGGGGGAGGGCTCGAGCGGTTCCTCGTCGACCGTCCGCCCGTCCGCGACGTCGAACACCGTCGCGACGAGCCCTTCCTCGCCGTCGACGACGACATAGGCCAGCCCGTCCGCGGTCACCGCCGGGGCGCCGTACGGGCGGAGGTCCGCGCGTTCCCACACCGTCTCGACGCTGTCGCCGTTGTCGCGTAACGCCGTCGTCGCGGCACTGCCGTCCGCCGACGCGAGCAGCAGCAATCCGTCTGCGGTGACGCTGGGACCGGTGGCGACAGGACCTGCCGTCTCGTGGCTCCAGCGGGGCTGCCCGGTCGACGCATCCAGCGCCCACAGCGTGCCCTCCCCGTCGTGGACGTAGACGGTGGAACGGTCCCCGGAGAGGACCGGACTCGTCACGGCGCCACCCGGGAGATCGGTCGCGGACCATTCCTCGCGCACCCCGGCGCCGTCGCCTGCGGTGTACCGCAGTGCCACCAGTGCGGATCGGTCCGAGCCCGGGCGCCATACGGTGACGAAGATGCGATCCGTGGCGGTGTCGACGGCCGGAGTGGTGGCCACCGGGCAGTCCTCCGAACCCCCGAAACAGGCCGGCAGGCCGTGGTCGCTCGCGAGTCGGGGGACGTTCTGCCCGTCGCCCAGGGTGGGTATCGGCACGAGATCGAACAGGGGCGCCTCGAGCTGTCCCGTCTGCGGGTCGACGACGTTGACCTGCCCGAAATGAGTGACCACCAGCAGGTTTCCATCGGAGGTGAACTGTGCGCTGCGCGGGGTGCCGCTCACGGGGATGCGCCAGCGGCGTTGGCCGTGCTCGTTGAACGACAGCAGCCCGCCGTCCTCACCGACGTAGATGTTGGCGACCGCGTCGGAGACGGGGGTGACGGTCGCGACGGCGGGCGCGAGCCGTGTGCACCAGCGCTTGCGGCCCGTATCCATCTGGAAGGAGAACAGATTGCAGCCGGACTCCGTCGCTGCGGTCACGGAGATCTGACCGTTGGCCGCGATCCCGGCCGGAGAGCCCACCGCGCCGCCCAACGGCCGCGTCCAGGCGTCCGCGAGGTTCTCGACGCCGTCGGCGGTCGCGGTGTTGCTGTTGCGGGCATCGGAGTGGCGCCCCGGCCACCCGCCCGCCGACAACACGTCGTCGGTGTCGGCGCCGGTGCCGCACGCGCTCAGCGCGAAGACCACCGTCAGCGCCGGCACCGCGGTCCGCAGGACACCCCGCATCACTCAACTCCTCCACAGGCGAACGATTCGACGTGTCAGCGTATCGGGCCGGGGCGCGTGTACCGCGACGGAGGCGGACCGTAGGCTGCCCCTATGACGAGCATGTGGGGTGCACCTCTGTCGGCGAGGTGGCGCGGGTCCCGTCGCAGGGATTCCGAGCAGGCACGATTCCTGACATTGTCCTCTCTGAAATGGGTGCTGGAGAACAAGGCGTACACGCCCTGGTATCTGGTGCGGTACTACCGCCTGGCGAAGTTCCGGCTGGCCAATCCGCACGTGGTCCTGCGCGGCATGGTGTTCCTGGGCAAGAACGTCGAGATCCATGCGACACCCGAGCTGTCGCGCCTCGAGATCGGCAAGTGGGTCCACATCGGCGACGGGAACGCGATCCGCTGCCACGAGGGTTCGCTCCGGATCGGCGACAAGGTGGTCTTCGGCAAGGACAACGTCGTCAACACCTATCTCGACATCGAGATCGGGGCGTCGACCCTGGTCGCGGACTGGTGCTACATCTGCGACTTCGACCACCGCACCGAGGACATCACCTATCCCATCAAGGACCAGGGCATCGTCAAGAGCCCGGTCCGTATCGGCCCGGACACCTGGATCGCGGCCAAGGTCACGGTGCTTCGTGGCACCCGGGTCGGTCGCGGGTCGGTGCTCGGGGCGCACGCCGTCGTCAAGGGCGACATCCCCGACTACAGCATCGCCGTCGGCTCGCCCGCCAAGGTGGTCAAGAATCGTAAGATGACGTGGGAGAGCGCGGCCGCCGAGCGCGCCGCACGGGAGGCAGCACTCGCCGACATCGCACGGAAGAAGGCGGGGGAGACACCCGCGGACGTGCACTAGTCACCGAGCGCGCCGGAACACTGTCGGGGGACAGCGATGGACTATTCGGAATATCGGCGTCACGACGCGGTCGGTCTCGCCGAACTCGTCGCGACGGGGCAGGTGTCGGCGCATGAGCTGCTCGATGCCGCGATCGGCAGACTCGAGGTCGTCGAACCGGCCTTGAACACCGTCGTACGCCGCCTCGACGAGGACGCCCGCGCGCGGGCGGGCGAATCGCCTTCCGGCCCGCTGGGAGGGGTGCCGTTCCTCGTCAAGGACCTCGGTCAGGACATCGCCGGAGTGCCCACCTCGAGTGGCTCCCGAGCCCTCGCGGCGCTGCCCGCCGAGGACAACTCGGCCATCGTCGACCGCTGGCTCGGCGCCGGACTCGTCCCGTTCGGCAAGACCAACACCCCGGAATTCGGAGCGAAGGGGATCACCGAACCGGAGGCCTTCGGCGCCACCCGCAACCCCTGGGACACCTCGCGGACGCCGGGTGGATCGTCGGGTGGTTCGGCTGCGGCCGTCGCGGCGGGGGTGGTCCCGGCCGCCGGTGCCAGTGACGGCGGAGGGTCCATCCGGATCCCCTCGGCATGTTGCGGACTGGTCGGTCTCAAACCCGGTCGCGGACTCGTGCCGACCGGCCCCCGGGGCGGAGAACCGCTGCACGGCGCCGCCACGAACGGGGTCATCACCCGGACGGTCCGCGACGCCGCCGCGTTTCTCGACGTGATGGCCGGCCCGTATCCGGCGGGGCCCTACAGCGTGGTGCCGCCCGCGGAGTCCTTCGCCGGGGCCATCGCACGACCTCCGGCGCGCCTGCGGATCGGCTACACGACGCCGTCCCCGCTCGGGACCCCGGTCCATCCGGAGGCGATCGCTGCCGTGGAGGACGCTGCCGCGCTTCTCGGCGAGCTCGGGCACCGGGTGGAGCCTGCGGCGACCGGCATCGACGAGCGGCGACTCGCCGAGGACTTCCTCACGATGTGGTTCGCCACGGCCGCCGCCGAAATCGACGATGCGCGCAGGCGATCGGGAGCCGGTGCGGATGCGTTCGAGTTCGACACCCGCATGATGGCCGCCCTGGGGCGAGCCGTCCCGGCGTCGGAATATCTCGCGGCGCTCAGGAGGTGGGCGGACCATACCCGCGGCCTCGCCGCCTTCCACGAGCGCTACGACCTGTTGCTCACACCCACTCTCGCTACGCCTCCGGTCCGGATCGGCGAACTCGCGACACCGCGGTGGATGCGCGCCGTCGGGCAGGTGCTCCTGACGAGCCGCGCGACGTGGATCGCCCGACGTGCGGGGTTCATCGACAGGATGGTCGACGAGAATCTCGGTCCCGTCCCGTACACGCAACTGGCGAACATCACCGGCAGACCGGCGATCTCACTGCCTCTGCACTGGACTCCGGAGGGTCTTCCACTCGGGGTGCAGTTCGTCGCGCCACTCGGCGGGGAGACGACACTGCTCGCGCTCGCGGCCGAACTCGAACAGGCACGCCCGTGGTTCGACCGTCAGCCGCCGCTCGCCCCGGCCTCCGGCCTGCCGAGCGAGCCGAGTGCCTTGAGATAGGGGACGACCTCGCACGGAACTGCCGTCGCGGCAACGAGTTCGGGATGTCTTTCGTCGAGCGAGGCCGGCCGCTGCGCGTGGTAGCCGAGTCGGCGGTACCACGAGTCGAGGAACTGTTCGGACTCGTGCGTGTCGTCTCGGGGGCGGATCACTTCGAGCTGCATCGTCGTGAAACCTGCTGCTGCGCACTCCGTTTCGACGGAACGCACGAGAAGGAGCCCGATTCCGGTGCCGCGGACCGTGGGATCGGTCGCCAGCATCCCGAATTCCGCGGTGGTGTCGTCGATCCGCGCGATGCGGATGCACCCGACGATGCGGCCGTCGAGCCGGGCGATGCGGATCTCCCCGTCCCGCGCCGATCGCGCGACGTCGTCGGCGTCGGTCCGGGTGGTACCCGGACGCCACAGTCCGTCCTCCGCGACGGCGTAGACGGCATTGACGAGCTCGGCCACGGCCGCGATGTCGGGCCCGGGCGTGCCGTCGGGGGCACGGAGTCGCTCGACGAGGACACGCTCTCGGGTCTCCGAGGTCATCGGATCCACTCCCTCAGCCTCGATCCGGAAGCGGACGCTGGGGGATGGTGGGGCGTGCGAGCGGATGGCGGACCCGCCGTTTCGCCGCCGAGTAGACCTGCGCGGTCTCCTCGGCCACGCGCCGCCAGTCGAAGTCGTCCGTCAGCCGTGCCCGCGCAGCGCGGGCACGGGTCTGGGTGGCGGCCGGGTCGTCGAGTGTCTCCCGGACGGCGGAGACCAGGCCCGCGACGTCGCCGGGCCGGAAGGACAGTCCGGTCACACCGTCGACCACGGCCTCGCCCAGGCCACCCGCGGTGGACGCGACGAGCGGGGTCCCCGCCGCGGCCGCCTCGAGGGCGATGATCCCGAACGGCTCGTAGCGACTGGGCAGCACGATCGCGTCGGCGCCGTGCAACCATCCGAGCAGTTCGGTGTGGTCGAGATTGCCCAGGAAACTCACCGATCGTGCGACGCGGTGTACCCGCGCCTGTTCGCGCAGCCACTCGAACTGGGTGCCTTCGCCGGCGACGTAGAGGGTGGTTCCGGGATGCGACCGGCGGATTCGGGGGAGCGCGGCGATCGCGTCCTGCACACCCTTCTCGTATTCGAGGCGGCCGACGTAGAGCAGCCGTGCCGGCCCGGTCCTCGGCTCGCGTTCGCGGTACGACCAGGTGGTGAGGTCGATGCCGTTGCGGATGATCGAGATCTCGGGCAGGTCGGGACCGTACAGTTCGGTCACCTCGTCGTGCATCGACGCCGAACAGGTGATGAGCCTGTCCGATTCGTTGGCGAGCCACCATTCGACGGAGTGCACCTGCCGGTTGATCCGTCCCGACAGCCAGCCGCTGTGGCGACCGGCTTCGGTGGCGTGCAGGGTCGACACGAGCGGCACGTCGAAGTACTCGGCCAGCGCGATCGCCGGGTGCGCGACGAGCCAGTCGTGGGCATGGACGACGTCGGGATGCCATCCCTCACCGATGCCGCCGCGGCTCAGTCCCACCCCGGCGCGGACCATCGCATGCCCCATGGCCAGGGTCCACGAGATCATGTCCTCCCCGAAGTCGAAGTGGGGCGCGTCCTCCGCGACCGCCACCACGAGGACCCCGTCGGCGACATGGCTGACGGTGGGGTGCGTCGAGGCGTCGGTACCGGTGGGCCGCCGCGACAGCACCACGACCTCGTTGCCCGCGCCGGCGAGTTCGGTGGCGAGATGGTGGACGTGTCTGCCCAGACCTCCGACGACGACGGGCGGGTACTCCCACGAGACGAGAAGGATCTTCATTCCGGGCCTCCGTGGCGTCGGGGCAGGCGTCGGGCATCGAGTGCGGGGAAGAGGTTGTCGGCGCGATTCCACGCGTGGGCCAAGCGCAGTGCCGTGTCGTCGCGTCCGGCATCGACCGCTTCGGCGATCTCACGCAAGGCGTGCGCGTGCTTGTGCGCGCGGTCCCGCGCATACTCGGCGGCGGTGTCCTTGCTCACCATGAACGCCCAGTCGCTCGAGACGGTGAGCAGTGCCTCGCGCAGCATCTGGTCATGCGTGCGATTGCGGAATTCCCTTGCACCGGCGTTCTTCTCGCGGGACTTGTCGATGCTGTCGAGGGTCGTACGCACCACCTCGTCGTTCAACCGGACCAGATCGGAGACCTGGTCTCCGGCCCAGACCCGCCAGTCCTTGCCCGATCCCCACGACGAATTCTCGAGATCGACGGAATCGCCGACGTACCCGCGGTCGCGTGCCTCGGCCAGTGTGCCGACCTCGATCCCCGCCTCGGGGAGGGCGCGCAACAAACGCTCGAGGAAGATCGGGCCCTCGAACCACCAGTGCCCGAACAGTTCCGTGTCGAATGCGGCGACGACGAGCGCGTCGCGGCCGATACGTTCGGATTCGCTGCGCAGGCGACGCCGGACGGTCTCGACGAAATCCGCGACGTGCCGGTCGACGGTGCGCGAGGCGAGTTCCGGGTCGTAGGGCGCCTTCTCGTGCGAGGCCACCGTGCGGCCGGTGACGCGGGCAGGCTTGAGTCCGGTGTCGTGACAGTAGGTGTGGAAGTCGCGGTAGGCGCCGTGACCGGGATAGCCGGATTTCGGCGACCACACCCGGTACGAAACCTGCAGGTCACGGCCGAAACACACGACGTCGGAGTCGCGGACGGTCCGGCCGAGCGCGGTGTCGCCGTGCAGTGCCGGGCCGTCCACCATGAAGTGTTCGACACCTGCTGCCGCGTAGCCGGTTTCCATGCCCGGGGTGTAACCGCACTCGGGGCCCCAGATGCCGCGTGGCCGGTGCTGCCAGCGGGCGTGGGCGTCCGAGAGTCCCTCCGACAGGGAGAAAGCGCGGAGGCGAGGGTCGAGCAGGGGCTGGAAGGGATGTGCCAGCGGTCCGCCGAGCAGTTCGACGGCGTCGGCGTCGATCAGTTCGCGTACGACCGGGGATCCTCCGTGACGCCATCGGGTTTCGAACATCTCGAGAGCGGCGGAGGCGGCGCGGTGCTCGCGGGCTCCGAGCGCGCGGTAGGACTCCTCGCGCATACCGGCGGCCTCGTGCGCCCGCAGTTGCCAGTTGCCGAGCCAGTGATGCATTCCGGCGAGGCAGTGCGGGTCGTCCAGCTGCGCCGCGAGCACGGGGGTGATGCCGAGCGTGAGCATCTTCGTGCGGCCTTCGGCGGCGAGTCGCCGGAGTACGTCGGTGACGGGCAGATAGGTCGCTGCCCACGATTGGTAGAGCCATTCCTCGCCGACCGGCCAGCGCCCGTGATGGGCGAGCCAGGGCAGATGCGAATGGAGGACGAGTGCGAACATCCCCGGTTCGCGGGTCGCGGCGGCACTCACGGCGCGGGGTCCTTCACTGCGACGGCGACGAGATCGAGGCTCGCGTCGATGTTCTCGGGGACGATGGAGAAGTCGTCGACCGACACCGCGGCGACGTCGGCGGTGAGATCGTCCGGCCACGGCTCTCCGGCGAGTGCGCGTTCGATCTGGGCGTCGATGAACGATCCACCGTGTTTGGCGTCGAGGGCGCGCAGGGCCGGGCCGTGGTGCACACCGGTGACGAGTTCGACGCGGAAGCCCGCCTCGTCGAGCAGTTCGGTGAGTTCGGCCGCGTTCAGCTCGCGGGTGTGGAACGGATTGAGGGGAGTGTCGCGGCCGGGGGAGAAGGTGATCCGATTGGGCGTGCTGATGAGCAGTTCCCCGCCCGGAGCCAGGACGCGGTGGCATTCGCGAAGGAACTGCGCCTGATCCCAGAGGTGCTCGATGACCTGGAAGTTCACCACGACCTCGACGGACTCGGCGTCGAGGGGAAGTTCGGCGAGGTTCCCCTGCCGCATGTCCACTCGCGGATAGCGGGCGCGGATGTGCGCGACCGCGCTCTCGTCGTAGTCGAGGCCGATGACCCGGTTCGCGACGTCGGCGATCATGTCGGCGCCGTACCCTTCGCCGGCACCGGCCTCGAGTACGGTCCGGCCCGCACATCGGGCCAGGAAGTGCCGGTAGACGACCTCGTGTCGGCGGAACCAGTAGTTCTCTTCGGCGATGCCGGGCACGGTCCGTTCGCCGGTGAGGGGGAGGGTGTGCGCGTCGTCGGCGCGGGCGGGGGTGTCGCTCACCGCGACGACATTAGCCTCCCGTCCACGACTCCCGTCTCCGGTGGTCCAGATCACAGGTTTGCCCGTCCTTCCGTCCGGCTATGGTGAACCGGGTATCCAGTCAAGTTACTGGCTGGTAACTTAGCGTTTGATAATCTATCGCACACGCCGTGTGAAAGACACGAGTGCTCGGTTCAGGCAGCGCCTTGCCGACAAAGGCAGCTACACACAGGAGGTCGACGCAGACCCATGACGAACATCGTCGTTTTGATCAAGCAGGTCCCCGACACGTGGTCCGAGCGCAAGCTCTCGGACGGCGACTACACCCTCGACCGTGAGGCTGCGGACGCCGTTCTCGACGAGATCAACGAGCGCGCCGTCGAGGAAGCTCTGCTCATCAAGGAGCGCGACGGCGGCGAGGTCACCGTCCTGACCGCCGGCCCCGACCGCGCGACCGACGCCATCCGCAAGGCGCTGTCGATGGGCGCCGACAAGGCCATCCACCTCAACGATCCCGCCCTGCACGGATCGGACTCCATCCAGACCGCCTATGCACTCGCCGCGGCACTCGGCCAGATCGAGGGTGTCGAGCTGGTCATCGCGGGCAACGAGGCCACCGACGGCCGCGTCGGTGCCGTCCCCGCGATCATCGCCGAGTACCTCGGCCTCCCGCACCTGACGCACCTGCGCAAGCTCACCCTCGCGGACGGCAAGGCCACCGGCGAGCGCGAGACCGACGAGGGTGTCTTCGGCATCGAGGCTCCGCTGCCCGCCATCGTCTCGGTCACCGAGAAGATCAACGAGCCGCGCTTCCCGTCTTTCAAGGGCATCATGGCCGCCAAGAAGAAGGAAGTGCAGACCCTCACCCTCGCCGACATCGGCCTCGATCCCGAGATCTTCGGTGTCGCGAACGCTGCGTCCACCGTCACCGGTGTGACCCCGAAGCCCCCGCGCACCGCCGGTGAGCGCGTCGCCGACGAGGGCGACGGCGGCACCAAGATCGCCCAGTACCTGGTCGGCCAGAAGATCATCTGATCGCGCCCCCGCGACAACACCTGACATATCTAGGGAGAGAAGCAGTAATGGCAGAAGTACTCGTGCTCGTCGAGCATGCCGAGGGCGCGCTCAAGAAGGTCAGCACCGAACTCATCACCGCCGCACGCGCGCTCGGTGAGCCCTCCGCCGTCGTGGCAGGCGCTCCCGGCACCGCCGACGCACTGCAGGACGCACTCGCCGCCGCCGGCGCCGTCAAGGTCTACGCCGCCGAGTCCGACGATGTCGACAACTACCTGGTGAGCCCCAAGGTCGACATCCTCGCGTCGCTCGTCGAGTCCACCAGCCCCGCCGCCGTCATCACCGCCGCGTCCGTCGAGGGCAAGGAGGTGTCGGGCCGTCTCGCCGCCCGTATCGGTTCGGGTCTGCTCGTCGACGTCGTCGACGTCAAGGCCGACGGTTCGGCCGTGCACTCGATCTTCGGTGGCGCGTTCACCGTCGACGCCAAGGCCAACGGTGAGGTCCCCGTGATCTCCGTCCGCCCGGGTGCCATCGAGGCCAAGCCCGAAGCTGCCGCCGCCGAGCGCGTCGCGGTCGAGGTCCCGGCCCAGGAAGAGAACGCCGTGAAGGTCGTCTCGCGCGATCCGATCGTCGGCGGCGACCGTCCCGAGCTCACCGAGGCGTCCATCGTCGTCTCCGGTGGCCGCGGTGTCGGCTCGGCCGAGAAGTTCTCCGTCGTCGAGGAACTCGCCGACTCGCTCGGTGCCGCCGTCGGTGCTTCCCGCGCCGCCGTCGACTCCGGCTACTACCCCGGCCAGTTCCAGGTCGGTCAGACGGGCAAGACCGTCTCGCCGCAGCTCTACGTCGCCCTCGGCATCTCCGGCGCCATCCAGCACCGGGCCGGCATGCAGACGTCGAAGACCATCGTCGCCGTCAACAAGGACGAAGAGGCCCCGATCTTCGAGATCGCGGACTACGGCGTCGTCGGCGACCTGTTCAACGTCGCTCCGCAGCTGACCGAAGAGGTCAAGAAGCACAAGGGCTGATCGTTCCGGCGATCACTCCACCCCGCGGCCCCGCTCCCGTCAGGAGCGGGGCCGCGCGGCGTATGCGGGATCGGGTGATCTCCCTGTGGCCGACGCCATATCCACGCTGCCGACCGTGCGCGGGACTGCCCACCCTCCGGGTCCGGCCGGGCCGTGGCCACCCTGAGCGCGACGGGCACCCCCGCTCACCCGCTATCCTGGATCGGTCATGACCTCGCCCGCCTCCGGTCCCTCCGGTACATCCACGACCGTCTACCTCGATCACGCCGCGACCACGCCGATGCTGCCTGCGGCCGTCGAGGCGTTGACGGAGGTCCTCACCACGGTCGGAAACGCCTCGTCCCTGCACGGCTCGGGTCGTGCGGCCCGTCGCCGCATCGAGGAGTCGCGGGAGTCGATCGCCGCCGCGCTCGGTGCCCGGCCTTCCGAGGTGATCTTCGTCTCCGGTGGCACCGAGGGAGACAACCTGGCCGTCAAGGGCATCTACTGGGGGCGGCGCGCGCAGGATCCCCGCCGCCGCAGGATCCTCGCGAGCGCGGTGGAACATCACGCGGTGCTCGACGCCGTCGAGTGGCTCGTCGAGCACGAGGACGCGCAGGTGACCTGGCTGCCGGTGGACAGGCTGGGCCGCGTCGACCCCGCCACCCTGCGCGAGGAACTGTCGCGTCACGGCGACGAGGTCGCACTCGTATCCGTCATGTGGGCGAACAACGAGGTGGGCACAGTGATGCCCATCGCCGAGCTCGCCGCCGTCGCCGCCGAGTTCGACATCCCGATGCACAGCGATGCCGTCCAGGCCGTGGCGCATCTGCCCGTCGACTTCGCCGCGAGCGGACTGTCGGCGCTGACGCTGGCCGCCCACAAGTTCGGCGGACCGCAGGGCGTGGGGGCACTGCTGCTCGGAAGGCAGGTGCCGTGCGTGCCGCTCGCCCACGGTGGCGGTCACGAGCGCGACGTGCGTTCCGGTACCCAGGACACCGCGTCCATCGTGGCGATGGCGGCCGCGTTGCGAGAGGTCACTGCGGATCTGCCCGCCCGTACCGCCGAACTCGCGGCGCTGCGCGACTTTCTCGTCGCCGGGGTCGAGGCGGAGATTCCGGATGCGATCCTCAACGGCCCGCGCGGCGCGGAACGCCTTCCCAACAACGCTCATTTCACCTTTCCGGGGTGCGAAGGGGATTCGCTGCTGATGCTGCTCGATGCTGCCGGCATCGAGTGCTCCACCGGTTCCGCGTGCACGGCCGGGGTCGCGCGCGCGAGCCACGTGCTCGTCGCCATGGGCTCCGACCCCGCTACGGCGCGGGGATCCCTGCGATTCTCGCTGGGCCACACGACAACTCGACGCGATGTCGAGAGACTGATCGAGACTCTCCCTTCCGTGGTGGACAGGGCACGCGCCGCCGGGCTGGCGAGCGCCGGTGGACGAGGAGGTGACCGGGGATGAGGATTCTTGCGGCAATGAGCGGCGGTGTGGATTCGGCGGTCGCCGCTGCGCGCGTCGTGGACGCCGGCCACGAGGTGGTCGGAGTGCACCTCGCGTTGTCCACCGCGCCGGGGACGCTGCGCACCGGATCGCGCGGATGCTGTTCCAAGGAAGACGCCGGCGACGCGCGACGCGCCGCCGATGTTCTCGGAATTCCTTTCTACGTCTGGGATTTCGCAGATCGGTTCAAGGAAGACGTGATCGACGACTTCGTCGCCTCCTATGCGGCCGGCGAGACGCCGAATCCGTGCCTGCGATGCAACGAGAAGATCAAGTTCTCGGCACTCGCGGACCGCGCGGTGGCGCTCGGTTTCGATGCCGTCGCCACCGGCCACTACGCGCAGCTGAACGACGGAGTGCTGCGCCGCGCCGTCGACGCGGACAAGGACCAGTCGTACGTGCTGGCGGTGCTCACCGCGCAGCAGCTCTCCCGGGCGATGTTCCCGGTGGGCGACACCCCCAAGAGCCGGATCCGCGAGGAGGCCGCCGAGCGTGGCCTCGCGGTGGCGAACAAGCCCGACAGCCACGACATCTGCTTCATTCCTTCGGGGGACACCCGTGCATTCCTCGGGGCCCGGATCGGTGTGCGCCCCGGCGCCGTGGTGGACGATCGCTCGGGTGAGGTCCTCGCCCGGCACGACGGCGTGCACGGATTCACGATCGGTCAGCGCAAGGGTCTCGGCATCGCGGGTCCCGGGCCGGACGGCCGGCCCCGGTACGTCACGGCGATCGAACCGGACAGCGGTACCGTCCGCGTCGGCCCCGCGGAACAGCTGAAGGTCGCGTCGATCCGCGCCGAGCGGGCCGTGTGGACCGCCGGCACGGCCCCCGTGGGGCCGATCGAGTGCGTCGTCCAGGTGCGCGCCCACGGCGGTCTCGCGCCGGCGGTCGCCGAGGCCGTGGGCACCGGCATCGAGATCATGCTGCGTGAACCCCTCACCGGTGTCGCGGCCGGCCAGGCCGCGGTGCTGTACCGGCCCGACGCAGGCGGCGACATCGTCCTCGGCAGCGGCACCATCGCGGCAGGGGACCGGTGACGGCGCCTGTCACCGGCCGCGAGGTCTGGTCCGGTCTCGCGACCGGGATCGGATCGTGGCCCGGCACGGATGCGCGCGAGGCGGCCGCGGTGGTCGTCGGCGAACTCACCGACCTGCCCCATCTCGTCGAGTTGCCCGCCCGCGGGCTCGGAGCCGACAGCATCGGACGTACGAGTGCACTGCTCGTCGACATGTATCTCGACACGTCGACCACCGGATATCGCCTGGTATCGCGACGCGGTGCCGTGGCCGCGCGGGCGAGAGACCTGCTCACGCAGGACCTCGACGCGCTCGAGGAAGCCTGGGAACGCGCCGGCCTGGACTCCGCACGCCCCGTGAAGGTGCAGTCCGCCGGACCGCTCACCCTCGCCGCCCACGTGGAACTCGCGACCGGCCGGCGTGTGCTCACCGACCACGGTGCCGTGCGCGACCTGGCCGAATCGCTCGCGGAGGGATTGTCGCGGCATGCCGCCGAGATCACCCGCAGGCTCGGTGTGCGGGTCGTCGCGCAACTCGACGAACCGTCGTTGCCGGACGTCCTCGCCGGAACGCTGAAGGGCAGAACCGTCCTCGAGACGGTGCCCGCCGTGCCCGAGCCGGAAGCTCTCGACGTGCTCGACACGACGATCCGGGGGAGCGGGCTGTCCGTCGCGGTGCACTGCTGTGCGAGCACGCTCCCGGCCGATCTTCTGCGGCGCAGCGCGGCCGACGCGGTCGCCTTCGACGTCGGACGAGTGCGGCGAGCCGACCTCGACGCACTCGGAGAGCTGTTCGACTCGGGAACGGTGCCGGTCCTCGGACTGGTACCCGCCACGGCTCCGGCCTCCACCGGCTGGCGGGATCACGCGGCGCCGGCAGTGGACCTGATCGACCGCCTCGGCTTCCCCCGGAAGGTCCTGCGCACGGTCGCGGTCAGCCCGGTCTGCGGCCTGGCCTCCGCCTCCGCGGACCAGGCGCGAGCAGCCCTGCGAACCGTACGGGACGTCACCGCGGCATTCACGGAGGAGCCCGACACGCTCTGAGGGTTCCGGTCGGTCCCCTCGACTAGGCTTGCAGGCTGTGAGTGAACCGACGGACGCACCCATCACCGCTCCTCCGGAGGCGCGTGAGCGCTGGCAGGATCTCGCCGAGCAGGTGCGCGAACATCAGTTCCGCTACTACGTGCGCGACGCGCCCATCATCTCCGACGGTCAGTTCGACGCGCTCCTCGGGGAATTGCAGGCGCTCGAGGAGCAGTACACCGAACTCCGCACCCCGGATTCGCCCACCCAGCTGGTCGGCGGTGGCTTCGCCACCGAGTTCGGTGCCGTCGAACATCTCGAGCGGATGCTCAGCCTCGACAATGTCTTCACCGAGGACGAATTGCGCGCGTGGCTCGCGCGCGCCGAGACCGAGACCGGCGCCCACCCCGACTATCTGTGCGAGGTGAAGATCGACGGTGTCGCACTGAGTCTGGTCTACGAGGACGGCAAACTCGTGCGCGCCGCGACCCGCGGCGACGGCCGCACCGGTGAGGACGTCACCCTCAACGCCCGCACCATCGACGATGTTCCCGTAAAGCTCACCGGCAGCGACGAATACCCGGTTCCGACCCTGCTCGAGGTCCGGGGTGAGGTGTTCTTCCGCCTCGAGGACTTCCAGGCGCTCAACGCCGGGCTGGTCGCGGAGGGCAAGCCACCCTTCGCCAATCCCCGTAACTCGGCTGCCGGTTCCCTGCGGCAGAAGAACCCCGCCGTCACCGCGCGCCGGCGTCTGCGCATGTACTGCCACGGCTACGGCCGGATGGAGGGCTTCGAGCCCCGCTCGCAGTCCGAGGCCTATGCCGCCTTCGCGGCCTGGGGGCTGCCGGTCTCCCCGCACACCGCCCGTGTCCAGGATGCCGAGGCGGTCGTCGAGCGGATGCGCTACTGGGGTGAGCACCGGCATGACATCGAGCACGAGATCGACGGCCTGGTGGTGAAGATCGACGACATGGGGCTGCATCGCCGCCTCGGCGCCACCTCCCGCGCCCCGCGGTGGGCGATCGCCTACAAATACCCCCCGGAGGAGGTCACGACCAAGCTTCTCGACATCCGCGTCAGTGTCGGACGCACCGGACGCGTGACGCCGTTCGCCTACATGGAACCGGTCACCGTCGCCGGGTCCACGGTCTCGCTGGCGACGCTGCACAACGCGTCCGAGGTGGAGCGCAAGGGCGTGCTGATCGGCGACACGGTGGTCATCCGCAAGGCCGGTGACGTGATCCCGGAAGTGCTCGGCCCGGTCGTCGATCTGCGCGACGGCTCCGAGTACGCCTTCGAGATGCCGTCGGAATGCCCCGAGTGCGGCACGCCGCTCGCCCCGGCGAAGGAGGGCGACGTCGACCTGCGGTGCCCGAACGCGCGGTCGTGCCCGGCGCAGTTACGCGAGCGGGTCTTCCACGTCGCGGGCAGGGGAGCGTTCGACATCGAGGCCCTCGGTTACGAAGCGGCCACCGCGTTGTTGCGAGCCGAGATCATTTCGGACGAGGGCGATCTGTTCTCCCTCACGAAGGACGATCTCGAACGGGCACCCTTCTTCCGCACCACGAAGGGCGTGTTGTCGAAGAACGGCGAACGCCTGCTGCAGAACCTCGACAAGGCGAAGGAGCAGCCGCTGTGGCGCGTGCTCGTCGCCCTGTCCATCCGGCACGTCGGACCGACCGCGGCACGTGCGCTGGCCACCGAGTTCGGCAGCCTCGAGCACATCCGGGCGGCGTCCGTCGAAGAGCTCGCGGCCGTCGAGGGCGTGGGCCCCACGATCGCAGCTGCCGTGGTCGACTGGTTCACCGTCGACTGGCACGTCGCGATCGTCGACAAGTGGGCGGCGGCCGGGGTGCGCATGGCCGACGAGCGCGACGAATCGATCCCGAGGACACTCGAGGGACTGTCGATCGTCGTCACCGGCACCCTTGCCGGGTTCTCTCGTGACCAGGCCAAGGAGGCCGTCCTGGCTCGTGGGGGGAAGGCGGTCGGATCGGTGTCGAAGAAGACCGCTTTCGTGGTGATCGGCGACAATCCGGGATCGAAGGCCGACAAGGCGGCCGATCTCGGCGTCCCGGTCCTGGACGAGGACGCCTTCCGGGTTCTGCTCGACGAAGGCCCCGAGGCCGCACGGGCAACACTCGATGACGGCGGATCCGGAGACTGACCGGATTCCGGCCCTGCCACCGCGGTACTGCCGAAATATTCGTCTCGAAAGACCCTGTGACCGCCTCTATTCGGAGTCGATTCCGAATTCCGTGCGAAGGTGACCCTGCCCGCGCATCAAGGGTCGATCCGTCGTGCCCGCACCACGGCACCGGTGCGCCGAACTCGGCGGCCGGCATTGTCCCGCACACAGCGACGAACTGCTGCTCGAACCGTGGATCTCCGTGGCGGCGGAGCCGCACGACCCCGCGCCGCGGACGTCACCGATCCGGCACGGATCGGAGACCGATCTCCGATCCGGCAACGAATATGCGGTGATCGTGAAGAATGGACGCAACGTCGAGAACATTCCGTGAGCAGAGAACATTCTGCGCGCACGGCATCGTGACGGAGAACCGGGCGGTGGATCGCCCACGAACACGATCCGCCGTAGGGACAACGAGGCAGTAACAAGGGCGCTCGATGACTCGGAACGGAAGGCACGAAGACGTGGGAGCATGGGGTGAGGATCTGTCCGGACCCCCCGTGGGGAATCCGCCTGCGGCGGATGCGGACAACGACTCCTCGTCTTCGCAGGAGAGCTCCGACTACGTGACGGAGGAGCTCGGCCCTCCCGCGCATTTCCTGTCGGACAAGGACACCGGCACCCTCGTATCGGCTCGTGGAATCGAACTGCACGGGCCGTGGGGGCACGTCTTCGGCCCCCTCGACCTCGACATCGACGAAGGGGGCGTGACGGTTCTGGCGGCACCGCCGGGCGCCGCACGTACTGCGCTGCTGATGGCATTGTGCGGCAGGATGCGTCTGACCCGCGGTTCGCTGACGGTCCTCGGCTTCGAGAACCGGCCCCGCAAGGTGATCGCGAATTCGGCGATCGCCTGCCTGAACGAACTCGACGGAGTACGCCCCTCGGTCACCGTCCGCGATCTCGTGACCGAGCAGAAACGATGGGATTCGCGCTGGTACAAGATTGTTCCGCGGGTGGACGAACAGGGTGTCGCCGACATGTGCGGGGAGGTCTTCGGCGACGTACCGCTCCCGGCTCTCGGGGCGTTCATCGACGATCTACCCGAACTCCAGCAGTTACTGCTGCGGATCTCGGTGGCGAACACGCGCCGACCACCCCTGCTGGTCGTCGGCCGGACCGACAAGGTCTCCGACGACGCCGAACACGCGAAGTTGCTCGAACGGCTCGTGGCCCTGGGAAAGACCCAGTCGGTCATCACCGGTGACGTCAATCCCGTCGATCCCGCCGTCGGAGTGACGTCCGTGGTGGACATGCACGATCTGCTCGGCCCCGGCGACGTCGGTGTGCTCACCGTGAGGAGGTGATCGAGTGCTCGCAGGACTTTCGCTCGGCAGCGATTCGAAGCGGTACTTCCGGGGCACGCTGCCGCGGATCGCGATCGTCACCATCATTCTCATGCCGCTGCTGTACGGAGCCATGTACCTGTGGGCGTTCTGGAATCCGTTCGCTGCGGTCGACAAGATTCCCGCGGCGATCGTCAACAACGACAGCGGACGGTCGTCCACGGGCGAACAGGTCGACGTCGGAGATCAAGTGGTGAAGTCGCTCGTCGGGTCGGGTCAACTCGATCTCGTCGAGGTGTCGGAGCAGGAGGCCGTCTCGGGGCTGGCCGACGGGAAGTACTACTACACCATCACCATTCCCGAGAACTTCAGCGAAGCAGTGGAGTCTCCGAGCGGCGACGATCCCGAGAAGGCCGATCTCGTCTTCACGTTCAACGACGCGAACAACTACCTCGCGAGCATCATCGGACAGGATGCGTCCGAACAGGTGCTCGGACAGCTGAACTCGACCATCGGGGCCGAAGGTGTCGGCACCGTCCTCACCGGTCTGGAGTCGGCCGGTTCCGGTCTGGAACAGGCCGCTTCCGGGGCCGGCCGGCTCGAGGACGGGATCGGCACCGCCAAGAACGGTGCGGATCAGCTCGCCTCGGGCTCACGGGACCTCGCGAACAACCTCGTCACCGCCCGGGACGGGTCGGCACAGCTCGCCTCCGGCGCGGACGAACTCGCCACCACGGTCGACGGTGTGACAGGCCCGCTGCTGAACTCGATCGAGGGCGGAAGCCTGTCCGGTCTGGCCGCGCAGGCGACCGAATTGCGGGCATCGCTCGAAGCCCTCGAAGCGAGGGTGCCGCCGTCCGCCGTGAACCAGGCCGTCGACCAGGTCCTGGCGATCCTGAATCTGAGTTCGGATCCGCTCGTCCAGCAGGCCATCGCCGTCCTGTCTCCACTGAGCGGGCAACAGGCGATCGCGGAAGCCGAAGCGTTGCGCGCGGAGATCCAGCGCCTGCAGGGCGAGGCGCGCGAACTCGAATACCAGCTCACCGATCCGAACAGCCCACTGCAGAGCGGTCTCGCGCTGCTGACGAGCGGTGATCTCGCGGCCGATGTGGAGCGATTGCGCAGCGGTGTCGACGAACTGAGTTCGGGCGCGAAAGCCCTGAATTCCGGCCTCGTCCAGCTCACCGACGGCAGTTTCCGGCTCGCGGACGGAGCCGGGCAGCTGTCCTCCGGCATGGTCGAACTGCAGTCGGGTTCCCAGGAACTGGCCCAGGCGCTGGGGGAAGGCGCGAAACAGGTGCCGAGCTGGACGGACGCACAGCGCACCGCCACGGCGGAGACGCTGGCGGCCCCGGTGTCCCTGCAGCGCGACTACACGAACGAAGCATCCACCTTCGGTACGGGATTCGCCCCCTTCTTCCTCCCGCTGGCCCTGTTCGTCGGCGGCATCATCGTCTGGATGCTTCTCACCCCGCTGCAGTCGCGGCCGACCGTCGCCGGGCTCGGTGCCTACCGCACGGTTCTGGCGTCCTACTGGCCGGCGCTGCTCGTGGGAATCCTCCAGGTGATCGTGATGTACGCGGTGGTGCACCTGGGTGTGGGTCTCGACGTGAAGCACGTCCTGGGGACGATTCTGTTCCTGATGCTCGTCTCGGCCACCTATCTGGCGATGATCCAGGCATTCAATGCGGTGTTCGGGATCGCGGTCGGTCGCGTCGTGACGCTCGCCTTCCTCATGCTGCAACTGGTGTCGGCCGGTGGTATCTATCCGGTGCCCACCACGGCCAAACCGTTCCAGTACATCCACCCCTTCGATCCGATGACCTACGCGGTCAACGGGCTGCGTCAGCTCACGGTGGCCGAACAGATCGATTCGCGGCTGTGGATCGCGATCGCCGTCCTCTCGGGCCTGCTGTTCCTGTCCCTGACCGCGAGCGCGCTGTCGGTCCGGCGGAACCGGCGGTACACAATGGAACGGCTGTATCCGCCCATCGAGGTCTGATCCGAACTGCTCGCCGGAGGCGGGGTGCTACCGGAGTACGGTGCCGACGATGCCGGCGAAGTAACCGATCCGCGCGATCTCGGACGGGCGGAATTCCGGGCCACCGGGTCGTCCGAGCACGAGAACCCGCTCGGACGACCCGAGGGGCGCTGCCGCGAGCATCGTGTCCATGTCCCGCCAGAGTTGCGGAACCCAGTCGCCGGTGTGGTCGAGCACGGTGGCCTCGTCGAGAGGCATCCAGGGAACGCCGCTCAGATGGGTCTCGGGCGAGCCCGGGCTCCCCGCGATGCGGTAGACGCCGTTCGGCCCGATGCCGAGGACTGTCGCCCAGCCGACCCTCAACACCCGGGGGGCTCCGTCGACGAGGATCTGGATGCGATCGTCGCGCGCGGCGGCGATGTGATCGATCAGTTCGAGTTCGCGGTGCGTGTCGAGGATTCCGGCATAGGGTTTGATCGAGTCGACCGAAACTCCGGGGAGCGCCTCCGCTGCGGTGAGGAGCGTGTCGGGCAGTTTCCCGGGTTCGACATCGACGACGAGATCGTCGATTGCGAAGTCCCGGCCCCGTTCGACGACGTCGAGCGACAGGATGTCGGCACCGACCGAACCGAGCGCCAGGGCGAGCGAGCCGAGGCTACCCGGACGATCGGGGAGCCGGACACGCAACAGATACGACACGTGGGTCCTTCCCGAGTCGAGGGGCCACCGGCCCCGTGGCAAGGGGGCCACCGGCCCCGATCCTCCGGCACTCGCGTGCCGGCCCGGAGCCCGTGTCGGTCTCCGGCAGAGCACATCCTTGCACCTCGCACCCCTCCTTCGGGACGCTGCGACGACGAAGATTTGCCGCGCACCCCCGAATGCCGGGTCAGGGCCGGTTGTGTCACGCGAATGCAACCCAGCGTTGCGAAAGCCGAAACATCTCGGACACGGGAGGGGCCGTCACACCGCCTGCACCGCCGTATCCAGGACGCATTACCCTGGACAGGACGTTCACTCTCCATCGGAAAGGGGCCACTTACGGTGCCTGCCATCTCCCGTGACGAGGTCGCGCATCTCGCCCGGTTGTCCCGGCTTGCGCTGACCGATGCCGAACTCGACGAGTTCGCCGGTCAGTTGGATTCGATCCTCAACCACGTCAAGGCGGTGTCCGAGGTGGCCGCGGACGATGTGGCGCCCATGGCGAATCCGAACGCCGTCACCAACGTGACGCGGCCCGATGTCATCGCGCCCGGTCTCACGCCCGAGGAAGCACTGTCCGGTGCACCGGCCGTGGAGGAGAACCGCTTCTCGGTGCCGCAGATTCTGGGAGAGGGCGAATGAGCGCCGATACGACACGCCTCGACGCCGCGACCCTCGCGTCGAAGATCCACGCCGGTGAGTTGTCCTCGGTGGAGGTCACCCAGGCTCACCTCGATCGCATCGCCGAGGTGGACGGGGAGTACAACGCCTTCCTGCACGTCGCGTCCGAGCAGGCGCTGGCAGCAGCGGCCGAGGTCGACCGTGCCGTCGCGGCAGGCGAGAAGCCGGCGTCCGCCCTCGCGGGTGTCCCGATCGCGCTCAAGGACGTCTTCACCACCACGGACATGCCGACGACCTGCGGCTCGAAGATCCTCGACGGCTGGGTGTCGCCCTACGACGCGACGCTCACGACGAAGTTGCGCGAGGCGGGCATCCCCATTCTGGGCAAGACCAACATGGACGAGTTCGCGATGGGCTCGTCCACGGAGAACTCGGCCTACGGCCCCACCCGGAATCCGTGGGACACCACGCGTATCCCGGGCGGCTCCGGCGGCGGCTCCGCCGCGGCCCTCGCGTCCTACCAGGCGCCGCTCGCGATCGGCACCGACACGGGCGGGTCGATCCGCCAGCCCGCCGCCGTCACGGCGACCGTCGGTACCAAGCCCACCTACGGAACGGTCTCCCGGTTCGGCCTGGTGGCCTGCGCCTCGTCGCTCGATCAGGGCGGGCCGTGCGGCCGAACCGTGCTCGACACGGCACTGCTGCACGAGGTCATCGCCGGGCACGACCCGCGCGACTCGACGTCGGTGAACGCTCCCGTGCGTCCCGTCGTCGAGGCCGCACGCCAGGGCGCCGCGGGCGACCTGAAGGGTCTCAAGGTCGGTGTGGTCAAGGAGCTCCATTCCGACAGCTACCAGCCGGGTGTGCTCTCGTCCTTCGACGCGGCGGTCGAGATGCTCACGAAACTCGGCGCAGAGGTGGTCGAGGTGTCGTGCCCGCACTTCGAGTACGCGCTCGCCTCGTACTACCTGATCCTGCCGTCGGAGGTGTCCTCCAATCTCGCCCGGTTCGACGCCATGCGGTACGGCATGCGTGTCGACGACGGCGCGATGAGCGCCGAGCAGGTCATGGCCGCGACCCGCGCCGCCGGATTCGGCAAGGAGGTCAAGCGCCGCATCATGATCGGCACGTACGCATTGTCCTCCGGCTACTACGAGGCCTACTACGGTCAGGCGCTCAAGGTCCGCACCCTCATCGCGCAGGACTTCGACAAGGCGTACGAACAGGTCGACGTGCTGGTCTCGCCCACGAGCCCGTTCACACCGTGGAAGCTCGGCGAGAAGGTCGACGATCCGCTGGCGATGTACCTGTCCGACCTGTGCACGCTGCCGACCAATCTGGCCGGGCACTGTGCGATGTCGGTCCCGTCCGGACTGTCGGAGGACGACGGTCTTCCGGTCGGCCTGCAGATCATGGCTCCCGCCCTGGCCGACGAGCGCCTGTACCGCGTCGGCGCGGCCTTCGAAGCCGCCCGGGGACCCATCGTCGCCTGATCGGCTTCGGACAGCGACCCGTCGTGCCGTACCACCGGCCGGCGGGTCGCCGTCTATCCCGACTGTGCGGAGCACTGCGTCTGATCGTCGCCGTAGCGGTGTCCGTGCCCGGTCGGTGCGACGAGCGAGGTGAGCAGGTCCACCGTCGTGTGGGCGAAGGTCACCACCGGCAGCCAGGGTGGTGCGGGGGCATCGGTGCGCGTGTGCGACAGATCCGGCGGCGACCACAACAGCGACGGTTGCCACCACACGACCGGATCGGACGCGTTCGCGAGGACGGACGCTCCCGCCGTGCGAACGCCCGCAGGCGGGCCGGTGAGAAAGAGCTCGCACGGCCCGGGTTCGGTGTCCGTGAAGGCGGCGCCGGCTCCCAGCGCTCCGAGCGACTGCCCGTAGACGTGCAAGTCGGGACGCCGCTCCTCCGGAAGCGTGGACAGATGGGCGCGCAGCGCGGCGACGAGCGCTCGGCCCTCCTCGCTCGCTGCCGCCCGATCGAGCAGGAAGGCCGCCCAGCTCGGAAGATCCGCGTACTGCTGCGCGACGAGCGCGACGTCGTCTCCCCACTGGTCCTCGAACCCGCGTACCGCGGCCGCGTCGACCCATCCCGAACCTGTCGGTACGGCCACCACGAGGTGTGCCCGTCCGAACGCGCCGGCCCGGCGTAGTTCGTCCACGGCGAGGGCGGCCCGCGCGGAGGGATCCGGTGCGGCCGACAACGGCACGTAGACCCGGATCGGGGAGTTGTGCGCGGGCAAGGACACGAACCGTTGTCCTTCGCGTCCCAGCTCGTCCCAGGAGACGGCCGAGTCCGCACTGCCGGAGAGGCCGGCCGAGAGCGTGGTGGGTGAGGAGACGGTATCGATCGACCCACCCGGCGACGCGGACACCGTGGCGGCGGAGATTGCCAGCACCGCGACACCGACCGCTGCCGTCCGACGGCGTCGCGCGAGCACGCGCACGAGGTGTGGAACGGCGAGCAGGGCGGCCGCGACGAGCGCGGCGACCGCCGATGCCTCGAGCCAGTACCGTGCGTCGAGGGCCGGCAGCGACATCGCCTCCCGCAGGCGGTTCTGCCACCGATGGGCACCGGCCGCCGCGAGCAGCACCACGGCCGCCCCGACGAATGCCTCGGGCAGGCGGAGTTCGGCCGGTCCGGATCGAGGAGCTCGTCCGCTCCGGCGCAGTACCGCCACGACGAGCCGCACTGTCAGCAGAGCGACCACGATCGTCACTCCCGTGACGGCACCCTGCACGAACGACGCCCTGGGCAGCAGGGAAGGAGCGAGTGAGATCACTGCGGCGAGAACCACGGTGAGGATCGTCATCGTCGTACCTTCCGTGCGGTGAAGACGAGGAGCGCCGAGCCTGCGACGAGGGCCGGGGGCCACGGTGATTCCGCGACGGGACTCCGGTGTCCCTGCCGCCACGAGTTGAATTCCACGGCGGCAGAGGCAACTCCGGCCATCCGCAAGCAGGCGGCGACGTCGGGCTCGGGTCGGCACGCGGTCTCGAGGTGGCGAGCGAACAACGCGTCGAGGTCACGCCGGGCACCGGAACCGAGCTCACCGCCGGTCGTGCGCGCGTACCGGAGGAGGTCGTAGCCGAGATCGTGGACCCGGCAAGCAGATTCGAATGAATCGGGGAGGGGCACCAGGGCGGAACAATCCCCGTCGGGATCGGCGAGCACAGATGTCGACCCGGCCCGGGACTCCACGATCGGGGAGTAGCCCATCACGGTGGTGAAATCACCGGGGAAGGACGACACGGCACCCGAGGTGTCCTCCTCGGCGAGGGCGGTGACGGTCGCGGCGGCCGCGGCGTTCTCCGCCGCGGGCGGGCTGGAGTGAGCGAACGATCCGGGCACGAGGAGGTGCACGGCGGTAGCGAGGAAGGTGACCGAGGCAGCGCGCGCCGCTACGGATTTCACTGTCATGCCCGGCGACGTTAGGAACACGCGGCCCTGCGGCGGACCCCGCGCCGGAGTGATCTCGGTGCGGTCGGCACCACTCCGGGGAGCTACGGGGATCTCACTCTCCGGTATGAGGACAGTCGAGACCGCAGCTTCTAGCGTGAGGAATGTGAAACAGCTTGCACGATCGGGAGTGAACGCTGCCCGCGCCTGGGGGCGCGGGCGATGGAGCATCGTCATCGCTGTCGCTGTCACCTTGATGCTCTATGCGGTCGCCTGGCCGACGCTGCGTCTGACCCACGACATATCGCCTCCGGTCCTGCCGCTGATCTCGGGTGCGGCCGTCCTCCCGTTCGCGCTGGTGTTCATCCGTCCTGCACTGGGCTGGGCGATCAGCGCCGCGACCGCCCTGTTCGTCGCCCTCGCCTACGACCCGGTCGAGGGGTACGGCTATCCCTGGCAGGTCGTCCACATCCTCGTGATGCTCACGTTGCTGTTCGCGGTCGCCGTCCACGAGGAGATCCGGATCGTGCTCGTCGTCTGGGTGGCGACGACCCTGCTGTTCGCTGCGTTCGTGCCCGGTCGAGACGGGTGGGGGTGGGGGATCGGGATCGGCGCGCTCGTCGTGTTCGGCCTGCTGGTGCGCTGGCTGCTCCTGTCCCGCCGGCAACTCGCTCGTGAAGAGGAGGCCAGCGAACACGAACGTGCGCGTCGCGCGATTCTCGAGGAGAAAGCGCGCATCGCGCGCGACCTGCACGACATCGTCGCCCATCACATGTCGATGATCGTCGTGCAGGCGCAGAGTGCGCCCTACCGGCTTCCGGGTGTCGACGACGAGGTGCGTGCCGAATTCGACGCACTCGGGTCCGCCGCACGGGAGGCTCTGAACGAGGTCCGTACCCTGCTCGGTGTGCTGCGCAGCGACGGTCAGCTCCCGGAGCACGAGCCCCAGCCGGGTCTGCACAGCATCGAGGATCTGTTCGACTCCGCGAGGCGGGCAGGAATGCTGCTCGAGACGGAGGCGACCGGTGCGCCCGACCGAGTTTCCGAGGCCGTGGGGTTGACGGTCTACCGGATCCTGCAGGAGTCGCTCGCGAACTCGGCGCGCCACGCGCCGGGTGCCCCGGTACGCGCTCGGCTGGCGTGGGAACCGGGGGCCGTCACCGTCGAGGTGATCAACGGACCCGCGGCGGTGGGGCCTCCCACCATCGGCCACCAGGACCGTAGCGGGGGCAACGGTATCCGTGGGATGGCGGAACGTGCCGCCGTCGTGGGCGGGCAGTTGACGGCGCATCCGCGGCAGGGCGGTGGCTTCGAGGTACGAGCGGTTCTCCCGGTGCTGCTCGAGGCCTAGGGTGGTGCCGGTGACCGAACCGCGACCTGCCATCACCGTGTTCATCGCCGACGACCAGGCCATGGTCCGGCAGGGCTTCGGCGCACTGCTGGGTGCCCAGCCCGATATCAGCGTCGTGGGCGACGCACCGGACGGCCGGGCTGCGGTGTCCGAAGTGGCGAGGCTACGCCCGGACGTGGTCCTCATGGACGTGCGCATGCCCGAGATGAACGGTCTCGATGCGGCCCGGCACATCCTCGCCGACACCCGCGAGCCGAGATCGAAGGTGCTCATGCTCACGACCTTCGATCTCGACGACTACGTGTACGAGGCGCTCGGGATGGGCGCGAGCGGGTTCCTGCTCAAGGACGCACCCGCCGACGAACTCGTCCGCGCCGTGCGGGTCGTCGCAGACGGACAGGCGCTGCTCGCGCCGACCGTCACGCGACGGCTCATCGCCGACGTCACCAGCAGACGCCGGCCCGGCAGGGGCCGCGATCGGGTGCTCGAGCAGCTGACCCCGCGCGAACTCGAGGTTCTCGAACTGATCGCGCACGGGCTGTCCAACACAGAGATCGCGGAGCGCCTGTTCGTCGCCGAGCAGACGGTGAAGACGCACGTCGGGAAGGTACTCGGGAAGCTCCACCTGCGGGACCGGGCGCAGGCGGTGGTGCTGGCCTACGAGTCCGGTCTCGTCACACCCGGCTGAATCGGGCTGCCGTCGCGACGCCGAACGGGCAGGATGGCGGTGCAGTACTGGTCCATCCGACGGGAGGTAGTCCGTGACGCGAATCGGCATTCTCACCAGTGGTGGGGACTGTCCCGGACTGAACGCGGTCATCCGCGGTGCGGTGCTCAAGGGAACCGAGGTGCACGGCCAGGAGTTCGTCGGTTTTCTCGACGGCTGGCGCGGGCTCGTCGAAGGTGATGCGATCCCCTTGAATCGCAGCCGTGTTCGAGGTCTCGCCCAGCAGGGCGGCACAATCCTCGGTACCAGCCGCTTCGGCCCGTATCAGGGACCGAACGGGGGCGCGCAGAACATCCAGAAGACGCTCGACCGGCTCGGCGTCGACGCGGTGATCGCCATCGGTGGAGAGGGCACCGCTGCCGCGTCGAAACGGCTGTTCGGTGAAGGAATCCGTATCGTCGGCGTGCCCAAGACGATCGACAACGATCTCAGTCACACCGACTACACCTTCGGATTCGACACCGCGGTCGAGATCGCGACCGAGGCGATCGATCGTCTCCGCACCACCGGCAACTCGCACAAGCGATGCATGGTGCTCGAGGTCATGGGCAGGCATGCCGGCTGGATCGCACTGCACGCGGGGACTGCGGGGGGTGCGCACGCGATCCTCATTCCGGAACATCCGGAGAGCCTCGAACAGATCTGCGAGTGGGTGACCAGTGTCCGGGACCGCGGGCGTTCACCGATGGTCGTCGTCGCGGAAGGTTTCCGGCTTCCTCACATGGAGGAGGCGTACTCCACCAAGGGTCTCGACGGTTTCGACCGGCCCCGTCTCGGCGGTGTCGCGGAGTTTCTCGCACCGCTCATCGAGAAACACACCGGTATCGAAACCCGTGCGACCGTGCTCGGGCACATCCAGCGGGGAGGCGTTCCCACCGCCTTCGACCGGGTCCTCGCGACCCGCCTCGGCATGGCGGTCACCGATCTCGTCGCCGAGGAGGACTGGGGTCATATGGTGGCGCTGCACGGCACCGACATCGCTCGCGTCGACTTCGACGAGCTGGCCGAGCCGAAATACGTGCCGGAGCGGCGATACCAGGAGATGCGGATCATCTTCGGGTGAGGCCGCGCGGGGACACCGGTGGCGCCGTCTAAAATCGGGATCATGACTGCCTCGGTGTCCGCTGACCTGCTCGCCTACGACGACGTGCTCGCCAAGTTCGAGCCCGTGATGGGCATGGAGGTGCACGTCGAACTGCACACCGCCACCAAGATGTTCTGCCCGTGCCCGACCACCTTCGGTGCGGAGCCGAACACCCAGGTGTGCCCGGTGTGCCTGGGTCTGCCGGGCGCGCTGCCCGTCGTCAACCAGGCCGCGGTCGAGTCCGCGATCCGGATCGGTCTCGCGTTGAACTGCTCGATCACCCCGTGGGGCCGCTTCGCGCGGAAGAACTACTTCTACCCGGATCAGCCCAAGAACTACCAGATCTCGCAGTACGACGAGCCGATCGCGACCGACGGTTACCTCGACGTCGTCCTGGACGACGGCACCACCTGGCGGGTCGACATCGAGCGCGCCCACATGGAGGAGGACACCGGCAAGTCGCTGCATGTCGGTGGCGCCACGGGCCGCATCCACGGCGCGAGCCACTCGCTGCTCGACTACAACCGCGCGGGTGTGCCCCTCATCGAAATCGTCACCAAGCCCATCGTGGGTGCGGGAGAGCGGGCCCCCGAGGTCGCTCGCGCCTACGTGACCGCCCTGCGCGACCTGCTCGAGGCGCTCGATGTCTCCGACGTCCGCATGGACCAGGGCTCGATGCGGTGCGACGCCAACGTCTCGCTGATGCCGATCGGTGCGAAGGAGTTCGGCACCCGCACCGAGACGAAGAACGTCAATTCGCTCAAGTCCGTCGAGGTGGCGGTTCGCTACGAGATGCGCCGCCAGGCCGCGGTGCTCGTCGCCGGTGGCGAGATCATCCAGGAGACCCGGCACTTCCAGGAGGCGGACGGCACCACCTCGCCCGGTCGTCGTAAGGAGACCGCCGAGGACTACCGCTACTTCCCGGAGCCCGATCTCGAGCCGATCGCTCCCGATGCCGCCTGGGTCGAGGAGTTGCGTGCGACTCTGCCCGAACTGCCGTGGCTGCGTCGTGCCCGCATCCAGGCCGAGTGGGGGGTCTCCGACGAGGAGATGCGCGACCTCGTCAACGCCGGCGCGCTCGACCTCGTCATTGCGACCACGGAGGCCGGCGCGCCCGCTTCGGAGGCGCGCTCGTGGTGGGTCGCGTATCTGGCTCAGCAGGCCAACAGCCGTGGCGTCGAACTCGCCGAGCTGCCCATCACGCCCGAGCAGCTCGCCCGCGTCATCGCACTCGTGGCCGAGGGCAAGCTGACGAACAAGCTCGCCCGCCAGGTTGTCGACGGCGTGCTCGCCGGTGAGGGTGAGCCCGACGAGGTAGTGGCTGCGCGCGGTCTCGAGGTCGTCCGCGACGACTCGGCGCTGCAGGCCGCGGTCGACGCCGCTCTCGCCGCCAATCCCGACATCGCCGACAAGATCCGCTCGGGCAAGGTTCAGGCCGCGGGCAAGATCGTCGGCGACGTCATGAAGGCCACTCGCGGCCAGGCCGACCCGGCGCGGGTCAAGGAACTCGTCATCGCCGCGTGCAGCTGACGGTGGGTGGCGGGCGGAGCACCCGGATCAGTCGAATCCGCCGCCACCTGCGGGGAACTGGATCCGGACGACGCGATCGTCGTTCGGACCCGGCTCCGCGCCCGTCTTGTTGATCGTCGAGACCCACAGAAGTCCGTCGGGGGACGAGGCTGCGCCGCGGAGCATGCCGTAGCGGTCCTCCGCCGCGAGGACCGGGGCGGCGGTGACCGCGCCCGTGCCCGGGTCGGTGGTGAGGACTGCGACGGCCTTCGCGTCGGTGAGTGAGATCGCGATTCCGTCCGGTGCTGCCGCGCATCCTGCGACACCGGGCCGCTCGGGCCACGTCCACGCCGGGCCGGTGCCGGTCGAGCCGTCGACGCCCACTCGCTGGAGCCGGTCCTCGAGCGGGGTGCGGTCGGTGACCCACAGGGCGCCGTTCGGATCGCGGCACACGTCGCCGGCGGTCCCGATCCCGGACAGCACCACCGACGGGGTGGCCGCAGCGCCGGGGGCGGGCAACGGAAGTTTCAGGAGCTTGCCCGAGAGGGAACTCGGATCATTTGCGGCAGAGGGGTTCCCGGCGTCGCCGGTGAGCACGGCGAGCTCGGTCGGTGAGACGAACTCGATCGCTCCGGCGTTACCGGACGTGCCGCGAGGGATTCCGGTCAGCACGTCCTTGGGGGTATCGCCCGCGGCGATCCGCACCACCCGGTTGTCGGTGGCCGTGGTGATGTAGGCGTAGAGCAGCCGATCCTCCGCGAAGGTGGGGGAGAGCGTGACGTCCATGAGCCCGCCGTCGCCGGACCCGTCGACCGGGATCGTGGCGACCTCGACCGGCTCCGTCTCCGGCGCGACCTGCAGGATCCGGCCCGTTCGGCGTTCGGTGACCAGCGCGGAGTTCCCGTCGGGCATCGTGACGAGACCTCCGGTGACGTCGAGGCACGTCGCGACCACCGCCGGATCGGGGTCGACGCACGGTCCCGGGGGGCGGGAAGAGGCACTCGGGGTGGTCGTCGTGGTGGTGGGGTCGAGAGGGCCCACGCCCGGTCCCGGGTCGAATGTGGGCTGCGGGGTGAACGGCGTGGTGGTCGAGTCGTCGAAACGTGCACACGAGGGGACGGCGAGGACTCCGACGGCCAGCGCGGCCGCCGCCACGCGCCCGCCCCACGAACTCGTCCACTGCACACCCCACGTCATGCCGCAAACGTTACCGGCACGACGCGCGTGCCCGCGGATGCCGGGTACGGAGGCCGCGCCGGGCCTACGCTGGGAGCGTGGCCGACAAGGAAACCGGTGGAGTGCCGGACGCAGGTTCGAGTCCCTACGACAACCAGCAGGACGAACGGACATTGGAGATGCGCCGACCACGTAGTTCGTATCTCGACCCGGAGGACGTCCCGGGCACGGGGGGAAACCTGTCGGGCAACGACACCTACGCGCCGCCCACCGAACAGATCTATCGGCCGGACCCGGTCTACGGCTCGGAACCGGCCGGCGCGGTGCTTGCCGGGGAGCAACCGCCGGTGAAGGTTCGCCGCGGCACGCTGGATCTGGGCCTGTTCGTACTGCGTGCGGTGGTCGGTGCGACCCTCCTCGTGCACGGACTGCAGAAGCTGACGGGTCTGTGGAACGGTCCGGGCCTGGACGGTTTCGAGGCCACGCTGCGCGACGCGGGTTATCAGCAGCCGGCGGCGCTCGCGATCGCCGGTGCAGTCGGCGAGATCGCTGCCGGCGGACTGCTCGTGCTGGGTCTTCTCACCCCCATCGCTGCAGCCGTGATCGTCGCGATCATGGTCAACGCCGTGCTGTTCAAACACGAGCTCGAGCCGGGGCTCCAGTACTTCGCCACCGAATCGTCCGGATTCGAGTACGAGGTCCTGCTCGTGGCCTGTGCGGTGGCGCTCACCCTCACCGGGCCGGGACGCATCGCGATCGACGGCAGGCGCCGATGGGCGACGCGCCCGTTCCTCGGTTCCCTCGCCGTGCTGCTGCTGGGGGTGGCGGCCGGCGTGTGCCTGTGGATCTTCGGGCGCTGAGACCGTCCGCAGGCCCCTCGACGACAAGAGCCGCGCGATCCCGTCGGATCGCGCGGCTCTTCGTCTTCCCGGCCCGTTCTACAGGACGCGCCGCACGGCGCCCTTGTCGGCGGAGGTTGCGAGCGCGGCGTAGGCACGCAGCGCCTTCGAGACCGTGCGCTCCCGGTCGACGGGCTGCCACGGACGCTCGGAGGCCTCCATCTTCGCGCGCCGCTCCGTGAGGATGTCGTCGTCGACGAGCACCTCGAGGGTGCGGGTCGCGACGTCGATACGGATCCGGTCACCGTTCTCGACCAGGCCGATCACGCCGCCCGACGCCGCCTCCGGGGAGACGTGGCCGATGGACAGACCCGAGGTGCCGCCGGAGAACCGGCCGTCGGTGATCAGGGCGCACACCTTGCCCAGTCCGATGCCCTTGAGGAAGGAGGTGGGATGGAGCATCTCCTGCATGCCGGGGCCTCCGGCCGGGCCCTCGTAGCGCACGACCACCACGTCGCCCGCCTTGATCTTCTTGCCGAGGATGACGGAGACGGCCTCCTCCTGCGACTCGACGACGAAGGCCGGCCCTTCGAAGTGGAAGAGATCCTCGTCGATCCCCGCGGTCTTGAGGATCGCGCCGTCCGGAGCGAGATTGCCGCGCAGCACGCACAGGCCGCCTTCGACGGTGTAGGCGTGCTCGATGTCGCGGATGCAGCCGTTGGCGGCGTCGGTGTCCAGCGACGACCAGCGGTTGTCCGTCGAGAACGGTTCGGTGGTGCGCACCCCGCCCGGAGCGGCGTGGAACAGTTCGAGGGCCGTCTCGGATGCTTTGCCGGAGCGGATGTCCCACGTGTCGAGCCACTCGTCGAAGCTCTTCGTGTGGACGGTGGAGACATCGGTCTCGAGCAGACCGCCGCGTCGCAGCTCGCCGAGGATGGCGGGGATGCCGCCGGCGCGGTGGACGTCCTCCATGTGGTAGTCGGAGTTCGGTGAGACCTTCGACAGGCACGGCACCCGGCGGCTGATCTCGTCGATGGTGGTGAGATCGAAGTCGACCTCGCCCTCCTGGGCAGCGGCGAGCGTGTGCAGCACGGTGTTCGTGGAGCCACCCATCGCGACATCGAGGGCCATGGCGTTGCGGAAGGCGGCCGGAGTCGCGATGTTGCGCGGCAGCACGGACTCGTCGTCGTCGCGGTAGTAGCGCAGGGCCGCCTCCACGATGGTCGTGCCGGCGGTCTCGAACAGCGCGCGACGCGCCTCGTGGGTGGCGAGGGTCGATCCGTTGCCGGGCAGGGCCAGGCCGAGGGCCTCGGTCAGGCAGTTCATGGAGTTCGCCGTGAACATGCCCGAGCACGAACCGCACGTCGGGCATGCGCTGCGCTCGACCTCGTCGAGGCCCGCGTCGTCGACGGCCTCACTGGCGGAGGCGGAGATCGCGGTGATGAGGTCGGTGGGTGCGTGGGCGACACCGTCGACGACGACGGCCTTGCCGGCCTCCATCGGACCGCCGGAGACGAAGATCGTCGGGATGTTCAGACGCATCGCGGCATTGAGCATGCCCGGGGTGATCTTGTCGCAATTGGAGATGCAGACCAGGGCGTCGGCGGTGTGCGCGTTGACCATGTATTCGACGGAGTCCGCGATGATCTCGCGGCTCGGCAGCGAGTAGAGCATGCCGCCGTGACCCATCGCGATGCCGTCGTCGACAGCGATGGTGTGGAACTCGCGTGCCACGCCGCCCGCTTCGCGCACTGCCTTCGCGACGATCTCACCGACGTCCTTGAGGTGGACGTGACCGGGTACGAACTGCGTGTAGGAGTTCGCGATCGCGACGATCGGCTTGCCGAAGTCGGAATCGGTCAGGCCGGTGGCGCGCCACAGGGAGCGCGCCCCTGCGGCGTTTCGTCCGACGGTGGTGGTGCGTGACCTCAACGGGGGCATGGTCTGACTTCCTTGACGGTGGCGGTGTGCGCAATCGGCCGGCCGTGCCCGGGCGCCGGGCTGGGGCGGGTGCGGGCGGCGGCAGGGACGAATCTACTCGTGTGTTATTCGGGACGCCTATCCGCGTCCGACGGAACCGCTCCGGAGACGCTGTCCTCGTTCGTCCCGACAGTCGTAGCGTCGCTCTCGACCGCGGTTGCCTCGTCGTCGGTTCCGGTGTTGCCGGCGGTCTCGGCGTGGTCCGTCTCGGCCTGCGCTTCCGCCTCCGCCTTGCGTGCGGCGGCGTAGGGATCGGGGATACGGCCTCCGCTGGCTTCCGAGAGTTGCGGCAGGCGGCCGAAGGTCACCACCGGCAGTGCGACCTCGGAACCGTCGGTGAGGCCGGCGCGGGCCCAGCCCCGCTTCGGGAATCGGATGCCCTCGAGGGAATCCCACTTCAGGGTCGTGGTCGAGAAGGTCGACCGCGCGACGATGCCGTCGGGGCCGACGACCGTCCTCACCCGCACGATCCATGCGGCGACGAGGAAGGGGATGATCAGAGTCCATGCGAAGGCTTCCGGCCACGCGAGCGCGGGGGAGGCGAGCGCGAGGAGGAGCAGAGCGCACGCGAGGAACGACAGTCGCGAGATCTGGATGACCTGCGTCGTCGATTCGGGCGTGTGGGATGATGGAGTCGGTGGCACGGGCTGCTGGGAAGATGACACCTCTACATCTTCTCACTGCAGCCACGGCATCTCACATTCTGGGACAGTGAACCGCACCAAGTTGACTGTCTGGACACCATGCGCCTACCGTCGAGCGCGTGAATCAGAATGGGTTGCTCGTAATCGGCCGGCGCGTCGTCGCCTGAGCCGCATTCTGCAACTCGCCCACGACGCGCCACCCTCGTACAGCACACGCTGACGAGGGTTTTTTGTTGCCCGGAGCCAGAATCAGAGGAATTCGCAGTGAGCGCACCAACCGCACGGCCTCAACCCTCGCCGCGAAAGCCGGGGTCCGCCACCCCGACTCCCGCAGCTGCCGCAACGCAGCCCACCCGTCGTCAGGTCGCCCCCGAGCGGGTCACCGGCGCCCAGTCGGTGGTCCGCGCACTCGAAGAGCTCGAGGTCGACACGGTATTCGGCATTCCCGGCGGTGCGATCCTGCCCGTCTACGACCCGATCTTCGATTCGCGGCGTGTGCGCCACGTGCTCGTCCGCCACGAGCAGGGTGCGGGCCATGCTGCCACCGGTTACGCCCAGGCCACCGGCAAGGTGGGCGTGTGCATGGCCACGTCCGGACCGGGCGCGACCAATCTGGTGACCCCGCTCGCGGACGCCCAGATGGACTCCGTGCCCGTCGTCGCGATCACCGGTCAGGTCGGACGCCCGCTCATCGGCACCGACGCCTTCCAGGAAGCGGACATCTCCGGCATCACGATGCCGATCACCAAGCACAACTTCCTGGTCACCGACGGTGCGGACATCCCGCGCATCCTGGCCGAGGCGTTCTACCTCGCCTCCTCGGGCCGTCCCGGCGCCGTCCTCGTCGACATCCCCAAGGACATCCTCCAGGCGCAGACCACCTTCAGCTGGCCGCCGGAGATGCACCTGCCCGGCTACCGGCCCGTGACGAAGCCGCACGGCAAGCAGGTGCGTGAAGCCGCGCGGCTCATCGCCGATGCGAAGAACCCCGTGCTCTACGTCGGCGGCGGTGTCATCAAGGCCGAGGCATCTCCCGAGCTCCTCGAACTCGCCGAGCTGACCGGTATCCCGGTCGTGACGACCCTGATGGCGCGGGGCGCCTTCCCGGACAGCCACAACCTGCACTGCGGCATGCCCGGTATGCACGGCAACGTCGCAGCGGTCGCCGCACTGCAGAAGAGCGACCTGCTCATCACTCTCGGTGCCCGCTTCGACGACCGGGTGACCGGGCAGCTCGATTCCTTCGCGCCCGACGCGAAGGTCATCCACGCCGACATCGATCCGGCGGAGATCGGCAAGAACCGGCACGCCGACGTGCCGATCGTCGGCGACTGCAAGGAGGTCGTCGTCGAGCTGATCGAGGCGATCCGCGCCGACCTCGCGACCGGCACGAAGCTCGACTACGCGGCCTGGTGGGCCTATCTCGACGACATCCGTCGCACCTACCCGCTGAGCTACGACCGTCCCACCGACGACACCCTGTCGCCGCAGTACGTCATCCAGGCCGTCGGCAAGCTCGCCGGTCCCGACGCGATCTACTGCGCCGGTGTCGGACAGCACCAGATGTGGGCCGCGCAGTTCGTCGACTACGAGAAGCCGCGCACCTGGCTCAACTCCGGTGGTCTCGGCACCATGGGCTATGCGGTGCCCGCCGCGATGGGCGCCAAGATGGGCCGCCCCGATGCCGAGGTGTGGGCCATCGACGGTGACGGCTGCTTCCAGATGACCAACCAGGAACTCGCGACCTGCGCGGTCGAGGGTGTGCCGATCAAGGTCGCACTGATCAACAACGGCAACCTCGGCATGGTCCGGCAGTGGCAGACCCTCTTCTACGAGGAGCGGTACTCGAACACCGACCTGGCGACGCATTCGCTGCGCATCCCCGACTTCGTCAAGCTCGCCGAGGCCCTCGGATGCGTGGGTATCCGCGTCGAGCGCGAGGAGGACGTCGAGCCGGCGATCCGCCGGGCGCAGGAGATCGACGACCGTCCCGTGGTGATCGACTTCATCGTCGGCAAGGACGCTCAGGTGTGGCCGATGGTCGCCGCCGGCACGAGCAACGACGAGATCATGGCCGCGCGCGACATCCGCCCGTTGTTCGACGACGACGCCGCCGCCGACGATCCCGCCGTCATCCACGAGACCATCGACGCGCTCGAAGCCCGCAGCGAGAACGCCGCGGCCCAGGAGGAGACCAAGTGAGCACGAGCCACACTCTCAGTGTTCTCGTCGAGGACAAGCCGGGCGTGCTCGCCCGAGTCGCATCGCTGTTCTCGCGACGCGGGTTCAACATCGAATCCCTTGCCGTCGGTGGTACCGAAGTGCCCGACATCTCGCGGATGACGATCGTGGTGACCGTCGACGAGTTCCCGCTCGAGCAGGTCACCAAGCAGCTCAACAAACTCGTCAACGTCATCAAGATCGTCGAGCAGGAGGACGAGGCGTCCGTCGCCCGCGAACTCGTGCTCATCAAGGTGCGGGCGGACGCCAGTGTCCGCACCCAGGTCATCGAGACGGTGAATCTGTTCCGCGCCAAGGTGATCGACGTCTCGCCCGAGTCGTTGACCATCGAGGCCACCGGTACGCGGTCCAAGCTCGATGCGCTGCTGCGCATGCTCGAACCGTACGGAATCCGCGAGATCGTCCAGTCCGGTGTCGTCGCGGTCGGACGCGGTCCGAAGTCCATCACGGCTACCCGTTAGCCTTAACACACCCATACTTGTTGAAAGAGGTAATCACTGTGGCAGTCGAGATGTTCTACGACGACGATGCCGACCTGTCGATCATCCAGGGTCGTAAGGTCGCCGTCATCGGCTACGGCAGTCAGGGACACGCGCACTCGCTGAGCCTGCGCGACTCGGGCGTCGACGTTCGCATCGGTCTGAAGGAAGGCTCGAAGTCGCGGGCCAAGGCCGAGGAGGCCGGCCTCACCGTCGGTACGCCCGCCGAGGTTTCCGAGTGGGCCGACGTCATCATGGTCCTCGCCCCCGATACCGCACAGGCGTCGATCTTCAAGAACGACATCGAGCCCAACCTGAAGGACGGCGACGCGCTGTTCTTCGGCCACGGCCTGAACATCCACTTCGGCCTCATCGAGGCTCCGGAGAACGTCACCGTCGGCATGGTCGCCCCCAAGGGCCCCGGCCACCTCGTGCGTCGTCAGTTCGTCGACGGCAAGGGCGTCCCGGCGCTCATCGCCGTCCACCAGGACCCCAAGGGTGAGGGCGAGGCTCTTGCCCTGTCCTACGCGAAGGCGATCGGCGGCACCCGCGCGGGCGTCATCAAGACGACCTTCAAGGAAGAGACCGAGACCGACCTCTTCGGCGAGCAGGCCGTTCTGTGCGGTGGCACCGAGGAACTGGTCAAGACCGGCTTCGACGTCCTCGTCGAGGCGGGCTACGCGCCGGAGATGGCGTACTTCGAGTGCCTGCACGAGCTCAAGCTCATCGTCGACCTCATGTACGAGGGTGGCATCGCCCGCATGAACTACTCGGTGTCCGACACCGCCGAGTTCGGTGGCTATCTCTCCGGCCCGCGCGTCATCGACGCCGGCACCAAGGAGCGCATGAAGGACATCCTGAAGGACATCCAGGACGGCACCTTCGTCAAGCGTCTCGTCGCCAACGTCGAGAACGGCAACAAGGAGCTCGAGGGGCTCCGCAAGGAGAACGCCGAGCACGGCATCGAGGTCGTCGGCAAGCAGCTGCGCGACCTGATGAGCTGGGTCGATCGCCCGATCACCGAGACCGCATAGCTCGTCTCGAGGCGCCACGACGGCAGCCCGCCATCCCGAAAGGATGGCGGGCTGCCGTCTTTCCGCCGCAATGGCCGGTCGGTGTGCAGGAACGGATCTCTCCAGTTGGCGGACGGGGAGTGTATCGGCGGACCATACTTGGCCAATGTCGCTCTCGGCCGCCGCCAGCCGGCTTCCCGGCATCGCCACGGCGCGCGCATATCAGCGCGAATGGCTGCGGACCGACATCGGTGCGGGCTTGGTGGTCAGCGCACTGCTCGTGCCCACCGGCATGGGCTACGCAGCCGCGGCCGGACTGCCTGCCCACATGGGCATGTACGCGACCATCGTGCCGATGCTCGTGTACGCCCTCGTCGGTCCGTCGCGCATTCTCGTGGTCGTTCCGTCCTCGGCTCTGGCGCCGCTGATCGCCGCGGCCGTGATCCCCCTCGCCTCGGCAGGAGATCCCGCACGTGCGGCGGCTCTCGCGGGTCTGCTCGCCCTGATCGTCGGAACACTGTTGTTGTGCAGCGGAATTCTGCGCCTCGGATTCATCACCGAACTGCTGTCCAACCCCATCCGCGTCGGGTTCCTCAACGCCATCGCATTTATCGTGATCGCGAGCGAGCTTCCCCACCTGCTCGGCGTCAGTACCCGCGAGACCCACCTCATCGCGAACCTCCGTAACGCTGCGGATGCGGTGCGCGGCGGCGCGCTCGAATCACTCGCCTTCCTCCTCGGCGGTGCGACCCTGATCCTGATCGTCGTGATTCAGGCACTGTGGCCACGAGTTCCGGGCATCCTGATCGGGGTCGTCATGGCTACCGGGGTCACAGCCGCTTTCGGACTGGGCGGCAAAGTCGAGACGGTCGGTGCGCTCCCGTCGGGCTTCCCCGGACCGGCACTCGGCGGGCTCGAGTTGAGCGACGTGGCAACGCTGCTCGGCCCTGCTGTGGCGATCGCCGTCATCGGTTTCGCCGACACTTCCGTCGTGTCCCGCGCTTTCTCGTCTCAACGCGGTGAGAACGTGGACGGAAGTTCCGAAATGCGGGCGCTCGGAGCGGTCAATCTTGCTGCCGGGGTCACCGGAGGGTTCCCGGTCTGCGGGAGCGGAAGCCGCACGCCCGTGCTCCAGCGGAGGGGCGCACACACACAACTGGCCGGAGTGGTGGGAGCGCTGACGGTCGCGGCTTTCCTCCTCCTCGCTCCGGGCGCGACGGCGGACCTCCCGCGGTCCGCTCTGAGTGCCGTCGTCATCGTCGCAGTGAGTGCGCAGTTCAAATTCGGCAAGGTCCGGCATCTGTGGCAGGTCGCCAAGATCGAATTCGGTTTGTGTATCGCGGCATCCGTGGCCGTCATCCTCACGGGCGTCCTGCGCGGCGTTCTGATCGCGATTGCGCTGTCGCTGATGGCGTTGGTGATCCAGGCCTGGCGACCTCACCGGGCCGAGTTGGTCGAGGTCCCCGGGATCGCGGGATATCACGACAGAGCGCGTCATCCGGAAGGTCACCGGATCCGAGGGCTCCTCCTTGCGCGGTTCGACGCACCGTTGTTCTTCGCCAACGGCTCGATTCTCACGAGATATGTGCGCGACCTCGTCCAGGAGCGGTCCGATCGCATCGAATGGGTGGTACTGGTCGCCGATCCGATCACCGATCTCGACACGACGTCGGTCGAAGAGATCGAGCGGCTCGACGAATACCTGTCGCACAACGGGATTCGGTTCTTCTTCGCAGCGCTGGAGGGGCAGGAGAGAGACAAGCTTCTGCGCATGCAGTCGGAGAGCCGTTTCGACCGGGATCGGTTCTATCCCACGCCTCGTGCCGCCGTGATCGCCTTCCGGCACCGGCACGACACCGGTGTCACGCGCCGGACGATTCGTGCGCGTCCGGACATTTCGCCGACGGGAATCGCCGGACGGCGCGCACGGCGGAGGCCGCGCCCGGTACCGGGCGCCGGGCGTGTGCGGCGGCGACGCTGAGGTACCCGCGACGCCGTCCGGCCGGATATTGATCGGGCCCAGGATCGCGTGGGGGACTCCACCCCGACCCGATATTCGCCGGTGGGCGATCCCGGTGGGCCCGTAGTGGAGACCGGGGCACTAAACTGTGAGCGGTCCCGGGTGAACACGCCTTCTGCCGGACGCCGGCGCCGGCGACCACCCACACATTCACGACACAGGGAGTTCGCACGTGAGCCAGAATGGCCGTCCAGTAGTCCTGATCGCCGACAAGCTTGCGCAGTCGACCGTCGATGCGCTCGGTGACGGTGTCGAGGTGCGCTGGGTGGACGGCCCGGATCGCCCCGCCCTGCTCGCGGCCGTGCCCGAGGCTCAGGCGTTGCTGGTCCGCTCCGCGACCACCGTCGATGCCGAGGTGCTCGCTGCGGCACCCGATCTCAAGATCGTCGGTCGCGCCGGTGTCGGTCTCGACAACGTCGACATCGCCGCTGCCACCGAACGCGGAGTGATGGTCGTCAACGCGCCCACCTCCAACATCCACTCCGCCGCCGAGCACGCGGTGGCGCTGCTCATGTCCGCAGCACGCCAGGTGCCGGCCGCCGACCGCACCCTGCGTGAGCGCACGTGGAAGCGCTCGAGCTTCAACGGCACCGAAATCCTCGGCAAGACGGTCGGCGTCGTCGGCCTCGGCCGCATCGGCCAGCTGTTCGCTCAGCGGCTCGCGGCCTTCGAGACCCACGTCATCGCGTACGACCCCTACCTGCCGGCCGCGCGTGCCGCGCAGCTGGGCATCGAACTCGTCGACATCGACGAACTCGTCGCGCGCGCGGACTTCATCTCGGTGCACCTGCCCAAGACCAAGGAGACGGCCGGCCTGATCAACGCCGAGCGGCTCGCCAAGGCCAAGGACGGGGTCATCATCGTCAACGCCGCCCGCGGTGGCCTGATCGACGAGGACGCTCTCTACGACGCGCTCGTCGACGGCAAGGTGCGTGCCGCCGGTCTGGACGTCTTCGAGACCGAGCCGTGCACCGATTCGAAGCTCTTCGACCTCGACAACGTCGTGGTCACCCCGCACCTGGGTGCCTCGACCGCCGAAGCGCAGGATCGTGCCGGCACCGACGTCGCCAAGAGCGTGCTGCTCGCCCTCGCCGGCGAGTTCGTGCCGGACGCCGTCAACGTGTCGGGCGGTCCCGTGGGCGAAGAGGTCGCGCCGTGGCTCGAGCTCGTCCGCAAGCTGGGTCTGCTCGCCGGCACCCTTTCGCCCGAGGCCGTGCAGAACGTGCAGGTCGTCGCGAGCGGTGAGCTCTCGGCGGAGAACGTCGACATCCTCGGTCTCGCGGCGCTGCGCGGTCTGTTCTCCGCGAGCAGCGACGAGCCCGTCACCTTCGTCAACGCCCCCAAGCTCGCCGAGCAGCGTGGCGTCACGGTCGAGGTGGAGCGTGTCAGCGAGGCCCGGACGCACCGCAGCGCCGTCGAGGTGCGCGCGGTCTCGCCGGACGGACACGTCACCTCGGTGGCAGGCGCCCTGACCGGCCTGCAGCAGGTCGAGAAGATCGTCAACATCAACGGCCGCAGCTTCGACCTGCGTGCCGAAGGTCACAACGTGATCGTCCACTACCAGGATCGCCCGGGCGTGCTCGGAACGCTCGGCACCGTGCTCGGCAACGCGAACATCGACATCCAGGCGGCGGCGCTGAGCCAGGACGCCGAGGGACCCGGTGCGACCGTGATCCTGCGCGTCGACCGTGTCGTGGGCGACCCGGAGATCGCGCAGATCGTCGAGGCGCTCGACGCCCGCGTCGCGCAGGTCGACCTGTCCTGATCGTTTCGTTCCCCATCATCCGGTGGCCGCGACCGTCTGCACGGTCGCGGCCACCGTCGCACAGGAAGTGAGTAGCGTTCATGAAACTTGCGGTCATCCCCGGAGACGGCATCGGAGTCGAAGTCACGGCAGAGGCGTTGAAGGTCCTCCGCGCGCTCGTCCCGGAGCTCGAGACGACGGAATACGATCTCGGCGCTCGCCGGTACAACGAGACGGGTGAGCTCCTGCCCGAGGCCGACCTCGCCGCCATCCGTGAGCACGACGCGATCCTCCTCGGCGCCATCGGCGACCCCTCGGTCACGCCCGGTGTTCTCGAACGCGGTCTGCTGCTGAACATGCGGTTCGCGCTCGACCATCACGTCAATCTCCGGCCTGCGCGCCTGTACCCGGGTGCGAAGTCGCCGCTCGCCGCCGATCACGAGATCGACTTCGTCGTGGTCCGCGAGGGCACCGAGGGCCCGTACACCGGTAACGGGGGAGCGATCCGGGTGGGCACCCCGCACGAGATCGCCACCGAGGTCTCGGTGAACACCTGGTTCGGTGCCGAGCGCGTGGTGCGCTACGCCTTCGAACTCGCGCAGACCCGCCGCAAGCACCTGACGCTGATCCACAAGACCAACGTGCTCTCCAACGCCGGAGCGATCTGGACGCGGGCCGTCGAGACGGTGGGCAAGGAGTTCCCCGAGGTCACGACTGCCTACTGCCACATCGATGCGGCGACGATCTACATGGTCGACGATCCGTCGCGTTTCGACGTGATCGTGACCGACAACCTCTTCGGCGATATCGTCACCGACCTCGCCGGTGCGGTCACCGGGGGTATCGGCCTCGCTGCCAGCGGTAACATCGACGCCTCGGGCACCAACCCGTCGATGTTCGAACCCGTCCACGGTTCGGCGCCGGACATCGCCGGTAAGGGCATCGCCGATCCGACCGCCGCCATTCTGTCCACCGCCCTGCTGCTGCGCCATCTCGGGCGTGAGGAGGAGGCTCTGCGTGTCGAGCGCGCGGTGGAAGCCGATCTCTCGACCCGCGGCGACGGTCTGATCGTGACCACGGAAGTGGGCGACCGCATCACCGCCGCACTCTGACGTGCACGTGTGGTTCCGGCGCTCACCGCCGGAACCACACGGTCCGTCAGTCCCGTGGCACCACGGGAACCGCGACGGCGGGAGCCACCGCGGCCAGTGCGAACGCTGCCGGGAAACCGACCGCGGCGATGAGCCCCCCGAAGACGGGGCCCACCGCGGCGGCGAACACGAACTGCCCGGTGTTCTGGATACCGAGCGCCCGCCCTCCCCAATAGGGCCCCGCGATCTCCGCCACGGCCGTGAACGCCAAGCCGTTCGGGGCGGAGGTCAGGACGGAGGCGACGAGCAGAACACCAATGGCAAGAGGTGAATTCGTCAACGACACGCCGGCGAGCGCGATCATCGACACCACGACGGCCGCCGCGACGATCCGCATCGGCCCGAGTCTGCTGCCCACCCTGTCGGACCACGCGCCGGTGACGACACGACCGAGTGCGCCGAGGATCTGAGCCACGGTGATGACGAGACCGGCACCGACCTCGTCCCATCCCCGATCGGTGATCAGCCACACCAGGGCGTATGTCCACACGACGTATTGCGGAACCACGAGCAGGATCGACGCGAGATGGATGCGCGTCAGCGACAGTGACGTCCGGTAGGGGTTGGCGAGGGCACCGGTGCGTTCCGCCTCCGCACGGCCGGGGCGCGGCGGATCGATCACGCCCACCGCGCAGGCGAGGGCTGCCACGCCGCACGCGAGTGCGGGAAATGCGAGCGCCCAAGCGATTCCGTGGCCGCCCGCGAGGGTCGGGATCACCAGTGCGCCTGCCGCGACACCCAGCGGTACCGACATCTGCCGGATGCCCATCGCGAGTCCGCGTTGCCGCGGAGGGAACCAGCCGACGACGACCCGGCCGCTCGCGGAATTGGCGCTCACGGCTCCGGCCCCCGCACACATCAGCAGGATGCCCAGCAGAGCGGCGGAAGCCGTGCGGGAGAGTTCGAGCGAGGCTGTCAGGCTCGCGACGCACATCGCTGCGGCGGCGAGTCCGAGTCCGGCTGTCAATGCGAGCCGTTCGCCGAATCGGTCGGCGATCGCCCCCCACACCACGAGAGTGAACACGCCACCGAGGAGTGGTGCGCCGGCGAGCGTTCCGGCTTGGGCGAGCGTGAAGCCGGCGTCCTGGTGCAGTGTCGGAATGAGGAAGGCGACGCCGTTGACGACGGTGGCCTGCGCGGCCTGCGCCAGGACGCCGAGGGCCAGGATCAGCCACCGCCGGCGACCGATGTCCGGTGTATCCATACTTCTCACTATCTGAGATGTTCGTTCCGTTATATGAAATTTGGTTCGGACTCTATACCTGCGGCACCCGGGCGTCGATCGCGGTAGACGGGCACCGTTAGACTCCGGGCATGCGCCTTGGTCGAATTGCCAGCCCGGATGGTGTCGCGTTCGTGAGCGTCGAGGGGGAGGGAGATTCCGCGACGGCGAAGGAGATAGCCGAGCATCCCTTCGGCAACCCCACCTTCACGGGCCGTAGCTGGCCCCTCGCCGACGTGCGGATCCTCGCGCCGATCCTCGCCACCAAGGTGATCGCGGTAGGCCGCAACTACGCCGCGCACGCCGCCGAATCCGGCAACGAGGTGCCCGACGAGCCGATGATCTTCCTCAAGCCCAACACGTCGATCGTGGGTCCGGGAGCGCCTATCGTGATCCCGCCCACCACCTCGCTCGTCCACCACGAGGCCGAACTCGCCGTGGTCATCGGGCGCCCGTGCAAGGACGTCCCGGCAGCGAAGGCGCGCGACGTCGTCCTCGGCTACACGATCGCCAACGACGTGTCCGCGCGCGACCACCAGAGCAAGGACGGGCAGTGGGGACGCGCGAAGGGGCACGACACCTTCTGTCCACTCGGCCCGTGGATCGAGACCGACATCGACGCGTCCGATCTGGAGATCTCGGCAGAGGTCGACGGGCAGATCCGTCAGCGCAGCAGGACCTCGAAGATGGTGCACGACGTCCCGAAGCTCATCGAGTGGATCTCCGGCGTCATGACGCTGCTCCCGGGCGATGTCATCCTCACCGGCACGCCGGAGGGTGTCGGGCCGATCGAGCCGGGAGACACCGTCTCGATCAGCATCGAGGGCATCGGCACCCTCACCAACCCGGTCGTCGCCAAGGGATCCTGATCTGAGCTCGGGGCGGGGCGGATAGCCTGGAATGGTCTCCCGTCGATCCTCAACCCCGAGCGAGTCATGACCACCAGCGAAGTACGCGTACGTTTCTGCCCGTCACCGACCGGAACCCCGCACGTGGGACTGGTGCGCACCGCCCTGTTCAACTGGGCGTTCGCGCGTCATCACGGCGGCACCTTCGTGTTCCGTATCGAAGACACCGACGCCGCGCGCGACACCGAGGAGTCCTACCAGGCGATCCTCGACGCCCTCCGGTGGCTCGGCCTCGAATGGGACGAGGGCCCGGAGGTCGGCGGCCCGTACAAGCCGTACCGGCAGTCGCAGCGACGCGACCTCCACATCGAGATCGTCCGGAAGCTCCTCGAGGCCGGCGAGGCGTACGAGTCCTTCTCGACGCCGGAGGAGGTCGAGGAGCGGCACCGGGCGGCCGGCCGCGACCCGAAGCTGGGCTACGACAACTTCGATCGCGACCTGACCCCGGAGCAGCGGCAGGCCTATCTCGACGAGGGACGCAAGCCGGTCGTGCGTCTGCGCATGCCGGACGAGGATCTGACGTGGAAGGACCTCGTCCGCGGTGAGACCACCTTCAAGGCGGGCTCGGTTCCGGACTTCGCGCTCACCCGCAGCAACGGCATCCCGCTGTACACGCTCGTCAATCCCGTCGACGATGCCTTGATGAAGATCACGCACGTGCTGCGCGGCGAGGACCTGCTGTCGTCGACGCCTCGCCAGCTCGCGCTCTACGCGGCGCTGCAGCGGATCGGTGTGGCCGATTTCACGCCCGAATTCGGGCATCTGCCGTTCGTGATGGGCCACGGCAACAAGAAGCTGTCCAAGCGCGACCCGGAGTCGAATCTCTTCCTGCACCGCGACCGCGGGTTCATCCCCGAAGGTCTGCTCAACTACCTCGCGCTGCTCGGCTGGGGTCTTGCCGACGACCGCGACGTGTTCTCGCTCGACGAGATGGTGGCCGCCTTCGACATCTCCAAGGTCAACTCGAACCCGGCGCGATTCGATCAGAAGAAAGCCGATGCGATCAACGCCGAGCACATCCGCATGCTCGACCCGGCGGACTTCGCGGGCCGGCTGAAGGCCTATCTCGTCGAGCACGGCCATATCGGTCCCAGCGTCGACGACACGCTCTTCCGGACGGCGGCGGACCTCGTGCAGACCCGCATCGTCGTCCTGTCCGACGCGTGGGATCTGCTGAAGTTCCTGTTCGTCGACGAGGCCGACTTCCGCCTGGACGAGGCGTCCGCGGCAAAGAACCTCAAGGAGGATGCGGCGCCGGTGCTCGACGCCTCCCTGGCCGCGCTCGAGGGGCTGGAGGAGTGGACCACGCCGGCGATCGAGGAGGCGCTGCGGGTTGCGCTCATCGAGACGCTCGAACTCAAGCCGCGCAAGGCGTTCGCCCCCGTGCGGGTCGCGGTGACCGGTTCGCACATCAGCCCGCCTTTGTACGAGTCGATGGAGTTGCTCGGCCGTGAGCGCACGCTCGCGCGGCTGCGGGCGGGACGCGCTCGCATCGCCTGACAGCTGCCGTAGGCATCGGCCCGTCACCGCCCAGGGTGGGGTGACGGGCCGTTCTGTATCTTCGCCGATTTCAGGGCCTTGACCAGGCGATTTGTAGTTGGTGGCGGGGTTGGTGCTAATCTTCTTCTCGGTTCGGAACGGAGGCCGTGAAGCCCGCAGGGCAGGCCGAAGAGACAGACCATTGGGGTATGGTGTAATTGGCAACACAGCTGATTCTGGTTCAGCCATTCTAGGTTCGAGTCCTGGTACCCCAGCTGAGATGCGGCGGTTTGCCCGCAGCGTCTCGGCCAGCTAAGCTGGCTGAGCTTCCTCCGGGGAGCGACAGAGAAGNTCTGGTTCAGCCATTCTAGGTTCGAGTCCTGGTACCCCAGCTGAGATGCGGCGGTTTGCCCGCAGCGTCTCGGCCAGCTAAGCTGGCTGAGCTTCCTCCGGGGAGCGACAGAGAAGAAGTTCCAGGCCCCCGTCGTCTAGCGGCCTAGGACGCCGCCCTCTCACGGCGGTAGCGTGGGTTCGAATCCCATCGGGGGTACAACGGACTCCCACCGATCTCAGGATCGGTGGGTGTTCTTCTCTGCAGCGGCATCGACCCGTCGATGCCGAGGAAAGTTCCAGGCCCCCGTCGTCTAGCGGCCTAGGACGCCGCCCTCTCACGGCGGTAGCGTGGGTTCGAATCCCATCGGGGGTACAACGGACTCCCACCGATCTCTGGATCGGTGGGTGTTCTTCTCTGGAGCGGCATCGACCCGTCGATGCCGAGGAAAGTGCCAGGCCCCCGTCGTCTAGCGGCCTAGGACGCCGCCCTCTCACGGCGGTAGCGTGGGTTCGAATCCCATCGGGGGTACAACGGACTCCCACCGATCTCTGGATCGGTGGGGGTTCTTCTCTGCAGCGGCATCGACCCGTCGATGCCGAGGAAAGTGCCAGGCCCCCGTCGTCTAGCGGCCTAGGACGCCGCCCTCTCACGGCGGTAGCGTGGGTTCGAATCCCATCGGGGGTACAACGCGAAGGCCCTCCGATCATCGATCGGAGGGCCTTCTTCGTGTCGGTGCGTCAACGGGCGGCCGGCGACAGATATGCGGCTGTCGTGCCACCGATCTCCAGAGCGGGCATCCCGAGCTTGCGGTGATCCCACGATCGCACCCGCTCGGGAACCACGCGAACGGCCACGCGCTTGTGCATCATCTGTTCCACCGCGGGACGGGCCTCGTCCGTATACGGAGCGGTGTATCGCTCCCAGACGTCACGGCAGACGGCGAACAGGCGGTCGTGGTCGTCCGTGATCTCCGCACGGCCTTCGATGGAGACACCCCGCAACTGGTCGTAGGTGTCGCCGGCCTCCACGAGGACGGTGACCCGGTCGTCACGGCGGAGATTGACGACCTTCTGCGACTTGGACTTCGTCTCGAACCAGATCTCCCCGTCCAGCACCGAGTACCACATGGCGACGAGATGGGGGGTCCCGGTCGGTCCGAGCGTGGCCAGGTTTGCCACCCGACTGCGGTGGAGGAACTCGTCGATCTCCGAGTCCGTCATGGTGATGTCTGCGCGGCGGTTGATTCCCATGCGAAGCACTGTGACACACGATCACCGCGGACTGTGACGCAGGACGCACCGCCGCCGCCACCGGTAATCGGCTCAGAGCCGCTTCTGAAGCGCCTCTGCTGCCGCCAGGAGGTCTGCAGCCCACCGGGCACCCGGCCGGCGCCCCATGCGGTCGATGGGGCCCGAAACCGACACTGCCGCGATCACTGCGCCGGTGGCGTCGCGAACCGGGGCAGCGACCGAGGCGACGCCGGGCTCGCGCTCGGCGGCGCTCTGGGCCCAGCCACGGCGCCGGACCTCGACGAGGACACGTTCTCCGAAGGCGGCTTCGGGCAGGATGGCTCGCTGGGTGGCCGTATCGGCCCATGCGAGCAGAACTTTCGCGCCGGACCCCGCGGTCATCGGCAGACGCGCACCGACGAGGACGGTATCGCGAAGGCCCGTCGGGGGTTCGAGGGCGGCGACACAGACGCGTTGCGTACCCTCTCTGCGGTAGAGCTGCACGCTCTCACCGGTGATCTCGCGCAGTCGGGGGAGTACGAGCGAGGCGGCTTCGACGAGGGTGTCACCTGCGCCGGCGGACAGTTCGGCGAGCGCGGGCCCGGGGCGCCACTGCCCGTCCGTGTCCCGCATGAGAAGGCGGTGTACCTCGAGGCCGACGGCGAGACGGTGCGCGGTCGCGCGCGGAAGACCGGTCCGAGCGCACAACTCGTTGAGGTTGCAAGGTTGTTCGGCCACCGCATGGAGGACTGTCATCGCTTTGTCCAGCACTCCGATCCCGCTATGCTGTCTCATAGGTCGATACCTCCGTCTCGCATAATGAGAAGCATATCGCATGCCGAGTGCGGTGGAGACGACACCATGCGCGACCGGACGGCCCCCGGATTTCGCGTTCGTCACGTACGACAAGGTGGAGAACATGGCTGGAAAGACTCTGGCGGAGAAGGTGTGGGACCAGCACGTGGTCGTGCGCGGTGAAGGAGAGGGTGCGGCACGGCAGCCGGATCTGATCTACATCGATCTGCACCTCGTGCACGAGGTGACCAGCCCGCAGGCCTTCGACGGTCTGCGGCTGGCCGGACGCACGCTGCGGCGTCCCGATCTCACGATCGCCACCGAGGATCACAACGTCCCCACGGTCGACATCGACAAGCCGATCGCCGACCCGGTTTCGCGCACGCAGGTCGACACGCTGCGCCGCAACTGCGAGGAATTCGGTGTTCGGCTGCACCCCATGGGCGATATCGATCAGGGCATCGTCCACGTCGTCGGCCCGCAGCTCGGTCTCACGCAGCCGGGGATGACGGTGGTGTGCGGCGACAGTCACACCTCGACGCACGGAGCCTTCGGTGCCCTCGCAATGGGTATCGGCACCAGTGAGGTCGAGCACGTCATGGCCACGCAGACGTTGTCGCTGCGGCCGTTCAAGACGATGGCGATCAATGTCGACGGCACACTCGCTCCCGGCGTGACGAGCAAGGACCTGATCCTCGCGATCATCGCGAAGATCGGGACGGGCGGGGGGCAGGGTTACGTCCTCGAGTACCGGGGTGAAGCGATCCGGGCGCTGTCCATGGAAGCGCGGATGACCATCTGCAACATGTCGATCGAGGCCGGGGCTCGCGCCGGCATGATCGCGCCCGACGAGACCACCTACGAGTTCGTCAAGGGGCGCCCGCATGCACCGAAGGGCGCCGACTGGGACGCGGCCGTCGCGGCATGGGAACAGCTGAAGACCGACGACGACGCGGTTTTCGATGCCGAGGTCCACATCGACGGCAGCGCACTGACGCCCTTCGTCACATGGGGTACCAATCCCGGGCAGGGTGCACCGCTCGGTGCCACGGTGCCGGTACCGGAGGAGATCGCAGACGAGACCGAGCGGTCGGCCGCCGAGAAGGCGCTCCGCTACATGGATCTCGAACCGGGCATGCCGCTTCGCGACGTCCGGATCGACACCGTCTTCGTCGGCTCCTGCACCAACGGCCGGATCGAGGATCTGCGTGCCGTTGCGGACGTTCTGAAGGGTCGCAAGGTCGCCGACGGCGTCCGGATGCTCGTCGTGCCCGGGTCGATGCGGGTGCGGGCACAGGCGGAAGAGGAAGGCCTCGGTGAGATCTTCACCGCCGCAGGCGCCGAATGGCGGCAGGCGGGATGCTCGATGTGCCTGGGAATGAACCCTGATCAGCTCGCGCCGGGGGAACGCTCCGCGTCGACATCGAACCGGAACTTCGAAGGACGGCAGGGAAAGGGCGGCCGTACGCATCTCGTCTCCCCGGCCGTCGCCGCCGCAACCGCGGTGCGGGGCACGCTTTCTGCCCCGGCCGATCTGGACTAGACCACAGGACCGACGAGGAGAATTTTCGATGGAAGCCTTCACCACTCACAAGGGCATCGGCGTCCCGCTGCGCCGGTCCAATGTCGACACGGACCAGATCATCCCCGCCGTGTACCTGAAGCGCGTCACCCGTACGGGATTCGAGGACGGTCTGTTCGCCGCATGGCGCACCGACCCCTCGTTCGTGCTCAACACCCCTCCGTTCGACCGCGGCAGCGTTCTCGTCGCCGGACCGGATTTCGGTACCGGTTCGTCGCGTGAGCACGCGGTGTGGGCACTGTCCGATTACGGCTTCCGGGTTGTCATCTCGTCCCGGTTCGCCGACATCTTCCGCGGCAACGCCGGGAAGGCCGGACTGCTCGCCGCCGAGGTCGCGCAGGACGACGTCGAATTGCTCTGGAAGCTCATCGAACAGCAGCCCGGGCTCGAACTCGAGGTGGATCTGACAAACCGGACTGTGACCGCCGGAACCACAGTGGTGCCGTTCACCATTGACGACTACACCAGGTGGCGTCTGCTCGAAGGTCTCGACGACATCGGATTGACATTGCGCCAGGTAGACGCGATTTCCGAGTACGAAAAGTCAAGGCCGTCATGGAAACCGAGTACCCTTCCGGCGCCCTGAAAACACCCCTGGATCAGCCCGGGCCGACGCTCCCGTCGGCCCGGGCTCGCCTGTTATTTGCATGAGAATCCGCGTGGCACATAGACTCTTGCCCGTTTGCGGGTCTACCGTGGACTCGAGTCGGTCTGACGGTGGACCGTGTACAGGCGGAGGAATGCAATGAACAAGGCAGAACTGATCGATGTTCTGACCGAGAAACTCGGTTCGGACAGGCGTACGGCCACGGCGGCCGTCGAGCACATGGTGGACGCGATCGTTCGCGCCGTGCACGAGGGTAAGAGCGTCACCATCACCGGCTTCGGTGTCTTCGAGAAGCGTCGCCGGGCCGCTCGTGTCGCTCGGAATCCGCGCACGGGTGAGACGGTCAAGGTCAAGCCGACCTCGGTGCCGGCCTTCCGGCCCGGCCAGTCCTTCAAGAACATCATCGCGGGAACCCAGAAGCTCCCCGCGACGGGCCCGGCCGTGAAGCGCGGTGCAGCCGCAGCGGCCAAGAAGACCGCAGCAGCCAAGAAGGCGGCGAAGAAGACTGCGGCCAAGAAGACCACGGCCACGAAGGCCACCGCGGCGAAGAAGACCACCGCGGCGAAGAAGACCACGGCCACGAAGGCGGCTCCGGCGAAGACGTCCACCGCCACCAAGTCGACCGCGGCGACGACGACCCCGGCCACGAAGGCGGCTCCGGCGAAGACGTCCACCGCCACCAAGTCGACCGCGGCGACGACGACCCCGGCCACGAAGGCGGCTCCGGCGAAGACGTCCACCGCCACCAAGTCGACCGCGGCGACGACGACCCCGGCCACGAAGGCGGCTCCGGCGACGAAGTCCACCGCCACCAAGTCGACCGCGGCGAAGAAGACCACCGCGGCGAAGAAGAGCCCGGCGAAGAAGACCACGGCTCGTAAGACTGCAGCCAAGAAGTAGGGTGCACTCCAGGTGCGGCCCGCCTGCGTGCGGGTCGCACCGAGCCTGCGACGGCGGCCACCGGATTTCCGGTGGCCGCCGTCGCATGTTCGGGGATCAGGTGCGGCGCGTGTCCGCGCTCGCCCGCCCGTCGACAGGCAGTGGGCTGTCGAGGTGATCGGCGGCGACCAGACGGTCGCCTCGCAGCGACAGCACCCACATACTGGCCTTCCGGTTACGCGCCGGGGGCAGCACCACGCCGTCTCGCTCCGCCCACCACCCGAGGAGGGGCGGGATCACCTTGCCCTGACTGCAGATCACGGGCGTGCCGGGCCCGGACGCGATATCCAGCGCCCGCTTGCGGCTGCGATCCGGATCGGCCCGGTATTCCTCCTCCGACAAGGACGGTTCGAGAGTGACCTCGAGTCCGTGACTCTCCGCGAACGGCTCGACCGTCTTGATGCACCGGGTGCGATCGGCCGAGACCACCCGGTCCCCACCGAATGCCGTCAGTTGCGCGACGAGAGCGGCGGCCTGCGCCCGCCCGGACGCATCGAGCGGGCGGAATCGATCGTCGCCCTTGTACTTCTTGCGGCTTCCGGCCTTGGCATGCCGGACGAGCAGCGCGGTGGTGGTGTCGAGCGGCACCCGGCGGAAGCGTCGCAGGACACTGCGATCCATCGGGTAGGACAGCATGTCGAATGCTTTCTCGGGGGTCACCCAACGTAATTCGTCCACCTCCTCGTTGGGCGTGAACTGCCCGTCGAGGGTGCGGGCGATCCAGTAGTCGACCCTTTTGAGTTTGCGATGCCCCGGGATGGGATAGGTCACCTTTCCGAGACTCCGCCCGAGCGCGGCCCGGAATCCGGTCTCCTCCTCGATCTCGCGCGCAGCGGCGACCACTGCCGTTTCGCCGGCGTCGAGTTTGCCCTTCGGAAACGACCAGTCGTCGTATCGAGGACGATGTACCAGTGCGATCTCCGCGTCGTGCGCGGAGTCGTCGGCCGCGGGGCGCCAGAGGATCGCGCCCGCCGCGAAGATGTTGGCCTTCACGGGCTTGTCGCGTGAGTCGGACAACGTTTCCTCCACCTCAGGACGCGCGGCTGCGCATCAGCTCGACTTGATGGTCCCGGGCTGCCGTGCCCGGCTCGGGTGACGCCCTCCACGTCCCGTCGGCCTCGAGTGTCCAGCAGCGGGTGACGGGATCCAGAGCGGAGTCGAAGATCTTCTCCAACTGCGAACTCAGCCGGGGATCCTTCACCTGAACCATCACTTCGACGCGCCGGTCGAGGTTTCGGTGCATCATGTCCGCGCTGCCGATCCAGAACTCGTCGCTGCCCCGGAATTGGAACAGGCGCGAGTGTTCGAGGAACCGGCCCAGAATCGATCGCACCGTGATGTTCTCGCTGAGTCCGGGAACGCCCGGCTTGAGCGCGCAGATGCCGCGCACCACGACCTCGACCGTCACTCCGGCGCGCGACGCGCGGTAGAGCGCATCGATGACCTGCTCGTCGACGAGTGCGTTGGCCTTGAGGCGGATTCCGCTGGGACGCCCGGCGTTGTGATGCTCGATCTCGCGTTCGACGCGTTCGATGATGCCCTTGCGTACCCCGTGCGGCGCGACGAGCAGATTGCGGTACTGGGCCTTGCGTGAATACCCGGTGAGCGTGTTGAACAGGTCGGTCAGGTCGGCGCCGATCTCCGGGGAGGAGGTCAGCAGGCCGACGTCCTCGTACAGGCGCGCCGTCTTCGGGTTGTAGTTGCCGGTGCCGATATGGCAGTAGCGGCGGATCGTCGAGCCTTCCCGGCGCACGACGAGGCAGGTCTTGCAGTGGGTCTTGAGGCCGACGAGGCCGTAGACGACGTGGACGCCCGCCTGTTCGAGTTTGCGGGCCCATTTGATGTTGGCCTGCTCGTCGAAGCGTGCCTTGATCTCCACGAGTGCGACGACCTGCTTGCCCGCTTCGGCCGCGGCGATCAGCGCGTTGACGATGGGGGAGTCGCCCGACGTCCGGTACAGGGTCTGCTTGATGGCGAGCACCTGGCTGTCGGCTGCGGCCTGCTCGATGAAGCGCTGGACACTCGTGGAGAACGAGTCGTAGGGGTGATGGACGAGGATGTCGCCTTCACGCAGAGTCGAGAACACGCTCTTCGGGGTCTCGCGTTCCCCGAAGGCGGGATGCGTCGCCGGAACGAAGGGTGCGTCCTTCAGGTCGGGCCGGTCGACGGCGTGGACCTGCCACAGGGACGACAGGTCGAGCAGGCCCGGCAACTGCACGACGTCCACCCTGTCGACGTCCAGTTCGCGCAACAGCAGGTCGAGCATGTGCTCGGTCATGTCGTCCGAGACCTCGAGCCGTACGGGAGAACCGAATCGGCGCCGGGCGAGTTCGCGTTCGAGGGCCTGGAGGAGATCCTCGTCACGATCCTCCTCGACCTCGAAGTCCGCATTGCGGGTGACCCGGAAGGCGTGGTGCTCGACGATCTCCATGCCGGGGAACAACACGTCGAGGTGCGCGGCGATCAGTTCCTCGAGGGGAAGGAAGGCGGGCAGGCCGTGCGAGGAACCGGCCCGGTCGACCCGCACGAAACGGTCGACGTTGTCGGGCACCTTCACGCGAGCGAAGTGCTCACCCGATGACTGCGAATCCTTCACCGTCACAGCAAGATTCAGAGAGAGTCCGCTGATGTAGGGAAAAGGGTGGGCGGGATCGACGGCGAGCGGAGTCAGAACCGGGAAGACCTGTTCGGCGAAATACTGTGTCAGCCGGCCGCGTTCGTCCGGCGTCAGATCGGCCCACCGGATGATCGAAATGCCTTCGGCCGCCAGGGCGGGCAGGACCGAGTCGAGGAAGACCTGTGCGTGCCGCCCGGCGAGTTCGCGGGTGCTCGACGCGATGAGGGCGAGCTGGGTGCGGGGTGACAGACCGTCCGCGGATCGCACCGACAGTCCGGTCTCGGCGCGGCGTTTGAGGCCTGCGACTCGCACCATGTAGAACTCGTCGAGATTCGACGCGAAGATCGCGAGGAATTTGGCTCGTTCGAGCAACGGCTGGGAGGTGTCCTCCGCGAGGGCGAGGACACGGGCGTTGAAATCGAGCCAGCTCTGTTCCCGGTTGAGATAGCGATCGACGGGCAGCGTGCTGTCCTGATCCCTCGTCAGCTGCAGCGCGGTCGCCGCCGGGGGAGCACTGGTGGCCGTGGCCACGCGACCCGGGGGGCGCGTGGAACCCGTCTGCCTCGCGTGTTCGGGCCTTGTCGTCGAGTCGGGAGCATCGCCGTTCGTCACCAGTTCATTGTGGCAGAGGCGTCAGGAGGAGAGGTTCTCTCGAGCGGGGCTCGGCACCTCGAACCCGAGTTCGTTCAACACCCTCGCGGTCGCGTCTCCGACACCGAGGCGGTGCGCGCCGGCCAGATCGTCGAGGGTATCGACGTCGAGACGCAGACCGGGTAGCGGATCCGGCACCTCGTACGCCCCCGCCCGGAGATGCCGGAGGGCCGAATCCGGACCGAAGAAGAACGGGGGCATCGTGCCCGGTGTGCAGTGCAGCAATGCCGTGGTGCCTCGTGAGGTGTGATCGCTCACCACCGCCAGTCCCGCGCGGCGGGCGGCCTCGCGGGCGCGACCGAACTCGTCGGAGCGCAGCGCCGGGAGATCGGCCTGGAGCGCGACCAGTTCGGCGTCCCGTCGGCGTTCCCGCACGTGGCGCGCCGCAGCCCGCAGAGCCTCGTTGAGAGGATCGTCGGCCCCGGGGGAGACGGGGTCGGGGAAGACGTGGGCACCGCAGTCCCGGGCCGTGTCCGCGACGCGCGCGTCGACGGTGACGACGGTGACGCTCACGTCCCCCGCGAGCAGCGCTGCCGTGACGGTGTCGCGCAGCATCGCGAGCACGAGTGCGGCGCGCGCTCGCGGGTCGAAGGAGTCGGCCAGCCGCGACTTCGCCAGGCCGAGGGCCTTGACGGGGACGAGCACGTGCGTCGCGGTCATGAGCGCGATTGTGCCAGTCCTCTCGCCACGGACGATGTGCGGTCCGGCGACCGAGCGGGCACGGTGCGGGCCGGGACTGCGCGATACTGGGTGCGATCGTGGTGACTGGGCCCGAGCCGGGGCCGGAACGAGAGTGAGGATCGTGTGACCACAGCAGCAGTTCTGGGCGCGGGTTCGTGGGGGACGGCGTTCGCCAAGGTGCTGGCGGATGCCGGAACGGACGTGACGCTCTGGGCACGGCGCGAGGAAGTGGCGCGGTGTATCGCGGAGCGGCACGAGAACCCCGACTATCTGCCCGGCGTCGAGCTGCCGCACTCGTTGAAGGCCACCGCCGACCATCGGGTCGCCGTGGAGGGCGCCGACTTCGTCGTGCTGGCCGTGCCCAGCCAGACCCTGCGGTCCAATCTCGAGCGGTGGAGCGCCGATATCGGCTCGGACGTCTCTCTCCTGAGCCTGGCCAAGGGAATCGAGAGCGGCACCCTGATGCGGATGAGTCAGGTGATCGGTCAGGTCACCGGCGCCGAACAGAATCGCATCGCGGTCTTGTCCGGGCCCAACCTCGCGCGCGAGATCGCCGACGGGCAGCCGGCGGCGACGGTGATCGCGTGCCCCGATTCCACCCGAGCGATGGAAATCCAGAAATCCTGTGCGACCGGATATTTCCGCCCGTACACGAATTCCGACGTGATCGGCTGCGAGATCGGCGGAGCCTGCAAGAACGTCATCGCCCTCGCGTGCGGCATGGCAGCCGGGGTGGGGCTCGGTGAGAACACCGTCGCGAGCATCATCACGCGCGGCCTCGCCGAGATCATCCGCCTCGGGACCGCGCTCGGGGCGAAACCGGCAACGCTCGCAGGACTCGCCGGCGTCGGCGACCTCGTCGCGACCTGCGCGTCCCCGCTCTCACGCAATCGTTCGTTCGGTGAGCGCCTCGGCCGCGGCGGTTCGCTCGAGAGCGCGCAGGAGGCGACGCACGGCCAGGTCGCCGAAGGGGTCAAGTCGTGCACCTCGGTTCGCGCTCTCGCGGCGAGTTACGACGTCGAGATGCCGCTCACCGACGCGGTTCATCGCGTCTGTCACGAAGGTATGTCGGTGCACGATGCGATCGGGCTGCTCCTCGGACGACGGATCAAGCCGGAATGAGCCGTCTGCCGGGCGACTCGACGCGCTGTGTGAAGGCCGTTGCCCACGAGGGCCTTCCGGGATCTCCCCTGCAGCCGGGTCCGGTCTTCGCCGCTCCCTATCTGCTCGGGGAGGATGAAAGGGACGACGTCGACACCTATGCGCGGGCGTCGAATCCGGGCTGGCGCGCCCTCGAGTCGGCCCTCGCGGCACTCGAACACGCGTCGGCTGCGCGTGTCGTCGGCTCGGGCATGTCGGCGATCACCGTGGCGTTGCGAGCGCTCACCTCCCCGGGAGGCACGGTCGTCGTCCCGTCCGAGGGCTACTACCAGGTGCGTATGTTCGCGACCGAGTATCTGGCACCGCACGGAATCGAGGTGCACGAGCTCTCCGTCGCCGAATTCGGGGACGGATCGTTGCAGCAGGTGCTCGACGCGGCCGGTCCGGGTGCGCTCGTACTCGCCGAGACCCCGTCGAATCCCGGCCTCGACACGGTGGATCTGCGCGAGACCGCGGCGCTGTGCCACCGGGCCGGTGCGGTGTTGCTCGTCGACAACACGACTGCGACACCACTCGGGCAACTCCCTCTCGATCTCGGTGCCGACGTGGTGGTGGCCAGCGGCACGAAGTCGCTCAGCGGTCACAGCGACCTGCTGTTCGGATACGTCGCCGTCGCGAACGACGACCTGCTGCCCGCGGTGGACCGGGAACGGCTGCTCTCGGGAACCGTGCTGGGCCCGTTCGAGACCTGGTTGGCGCACCGCAGTCTCGGCACCGCCGGATTGCGCTTCGAACGGCAGTGCGCGAATGCGCTCGCCGTCGCCGAGATGCTGCGGAGCCACCCGGCGGTGAGCGGTGTGCGTTATCCGGGACTCGAGACCGATCCGGCCTATGCGGTCGCCGCGCGGCAGATGCGTCGCTACGGCCCACTCGTGACGTTCCGGCTACCGACCCGCGACGACGTGTACCGCTTCGTCCGCGCAACCGAACTCGTCACCCCCGCGACCAGTTTCGGCGGAATCCACACCACCGCCGATCGTCGCGCTCGCTGGGGCGACGCGGTGCCCGAGGGGTTCGTCCGATTGTCGTGCGGAATCGAGGACACCGACGATCTGCTCGCGGATCTCGACGCGGCCCTGTGAACGTGCGTAGGACTCGCCCGTTCCGCGGAGAGCGTCTACCGGTACGGTTCGACATGTGAGTACGCCCCGCATCCGGGTGGCCGTCGTCTTCGGTGGCCGCAGCAACGAACATTCCGTCTCCTGCGTTTCGGCAGGCAGCATCCTCCGGAATCTGGATCCCGAGAAGTACGAAGTCGTACCGGTGGGAATCACCACCGAGGGTGCCTGGGTGCTCGGTGACGCCGATCCTGCGCGCCTCGCTGCTGTGGGTCGCGAACTGCCTGTCGTCGACGGCACGGGCCGCGGTCTCGTGCTGACCGCGGATCCGACGCGCCGGGGCGACATCGTCGCTCTCGACGAGGATGCATTCGGCACGATCCTCGCTTCCGTCGACGTGGTCTTTCCCGTCCTGCACGGAGCCTACGGCGAGGACGGCACGATCCAGGGGCTCCTGGAACTGGCGGGAATCCCGTACGTCGGGCCGGGGGTGCTCGCGAGTGCCGCCGGGATGGACAAGGAGTTCACGAAGAAGCTGCTCGCCGCCGAAGGGCTTCCGGTGGGCTTCCAGGTCGTCATGCGCCCGGGCACCTCGAGCCTGACCGAGCAACAGAAGGATCGGCTGGGATTGCCGGTCTTCGTCAAGCCGGCCCGAGGCGGGTCGTCGATCGGAATCAGCCGTGTGGCGGACTGGGCGGCATTCGACGCCGCCGTCGACAAGGCGCGCCTGCACGATCCCAAGGTCATCGTCGAGTCCGCGATCGTCGGCCGGGAGGTCGAGTGCGGGGTACTCGAGTTTCCCGACGGCGACGTCCGCGCCAGTGTCGTCGCCGAGATCCGCATGCCCGACACCTCCGCCGACCACGAGGCGTTCTACGACTTCGACACGAAGTATCTCGACGACATCTGCGAATTCGACGTCCCGGCCCGTCTGGACGAGGAGATATCGGACCGCATCCGGGCTCTCGCCGTCCGTGCCTTCCGCGCCCTCGACTGCCAGGGGCTCTCCCGCGTGGACTTCTTCGTCACCGAGAACGGACCGGTGATCAACGAGATCAACACGATGCCCGGTTTCACGTCGATCTCGATGTACCCGCGCATGTGGGAGGCGACCGGCGTGGACTACCGGAACCTGTTGTCGATCCTGGTGGACACCGCGCTCGCGCGGGGGACCGGACTGCGCTAGACGGGCACTGTGCCTGTGGACGGCACAGTCGGCGCGACTAGTCTGGACCCATGACTGCCGTGACCCCCGACTCAGTCGCGACCGACGCCGGCTCGGACGTCCGCGAGATCGTTCATTCCGCCGCCCGGCGCGCGCGCATCGCCTCGCGTCGTCTCGCGCTGCTCACCACCAAGGAGAAGGACGCCGCGCTGCATGCCGCGGCCGACGCTCTGCTCGCCGCGTCCACCACCGTCCTCGCCGCAAACGCCGAGGACATCGAGGCCGCACGCGCCGCCGGTATCGAGGAGGCCATTCTCGACCGGCTGCGCCTGACCGCCCCCCGGATCGACGGCATCGCAGCGGGACTGCGCCAGGTGGCGGGACTGCCCGACCCGGTCGGTGGAGTGGTCCGAGGATCGACGCTGCCCAACGGCCTGGAACTGCGCCAGGTGCGCGTCCCGCTCGGTGTGGTCGGGATGGTCTACGAGGCCCGGCCCAACGTCACCGTCGACGCCTTCGGGCTGGCACTGAAGTCGGGTAACGCCGCGCTGCTGCGCGGTTCGTCGTCGGCGGCGCGCTCGAACGCCGCGCTCGTCGAGGTGTTGCGTGCCTCGCTCGAGGAGCAGGGTCTTCCCGCCGACGCCGTCCAGTTGCTGCCGAGCGCCGACCGCTCGTCGGTCACCCATCTCATCCAGGCCCGGGGACTCGTCGACGTGGTGATCCCGCGCGGGGGCGCAGGCCTGATCGCCGCAGTGGTCCGCGACGCCACCGTTCCCACGATCGAGACCGGCACGGGCAACTGCCATGTCTACGTGCACTCCGCGGCCGACCTCGAGATGGCGGAGAAGATCGTGATCAACGCGAAGACGCGTCGTCCGAGCGTGTGCAACACCGCGGAGACGATCCTCGTCGACGCCGCGATCGCCGACACCGCCGTCCCGAAGCTGCTGCAGGCCCTGCAGTCGCAGGGTGTGACCGTCCACGGCGACCTCCCCGGCCTCGTGCCGGCGACCGAGAAGGACTGGGCCGAGGAGTACCTCTCGCTCGACGTGGCCTTCGCGGTGGTCGACGACCTCGATGCCGCGGTCGATCACATCGACCGTTACGGCACGGGCCACACCGAGGCCATCGTCACCGCGGATCTCGCTGCTGCGCGAGAGTTCACGACGCGCGTGGACGCCGCAGCGGTTATGGTCAACGCTTCGACGGCGTTCACGGACGGCGAGCAGTTCGGTTTCGGAGCGGAGATCGGTATCTCCACCCAGAAGCTGCACGCGCGCGGTCCGATGGGCCTGCCCGAACTGACGTCGACGAAATGGGTGGTGTGGGGAGACGGCCACACCCGCCCCGCCTGATCGTTCCCGTTCCGACGAAAGGAACCAGCGTGGATCGTGCGCTGCCCACCACCCCGCCGATCTTCGCGGACGTACAGGACGTGATCGACCGCCTGGCCGGCACCGGATATCTCGCCGACAAGGCCACCGCCACCGCGGTCTTCCTCGCCGACCGCCTCGGCAAGCCGCTGCTCGTCGAGGGGCCGGCAGGGGTCGGCAAGACCGAGCTGGCCAGGGCGGTCGCCCAGACCTCCGACGCGGAGCTGGTGCGGTTGCAGTGTTACGAAGGGGTCGACGAATCCCGCGCACTCTACGAGTGGAATCACGCCAAGCAGATTCTCCGGATCCAGTCGGCCGGGGCGAACGCCGCGGCGGGCGAGTCGTGGGATCGCACCAAGGAGGACGTCTTCTCCGAGGAGTTCCTGTTGTCGCGGCCGCTCCTGACCGCGATCCGCCGCGAGGATCCGACGGTGCTCCTCGTCGACGAGGTGGACAAGGCCGACGTCGAGATCGAGGGTCTGCTGCTCGAGGTACTCAGCGACTTCGCGGTCACGGTGCCCGAACTCGGCACGATCCGCGCGACCCGTAAGCCGTTCGCCGTACTCACCTCGAATGCGACCCGCGAGCTGTCGGAAGCGCTCAAACGCCGGTGCCTGTTCCTGCACCTGGACTTCCCGGATGCGGATCTCGAACGCCGGATCCTCGCCAGCCGGGTGCCCGAGCTCCCCGAGGCGCTCGCCGAGCAACTCGTCCGCACGGTGCGGGTACTGCGGGCCATGCAGCTCAAGAAGGTGCCGTCGGTGGCGGAGACCATCGACTGGGGCCGCACACTGCTCGCTCTCGGTCTCGACACCCTCGACGACAACGCCGTGCGCAGCACTCTCGGGGTGATCCTCAAACACCGGTCCGATCAGGATCGCGCCGCCGCCGAGCTCCGGTTGAACTGACATGACCGGAGCGCGCGTGCCCGGATCCGGGGTGCTGCCGACGCCCCACGGTCTGCCCGGCCACCTCGTCGGTTTCGTGGAAGCCCTGCGTCGTCGCGGGATCGCGGTCGGGCCGTCCGAGACGGTCGACGCCGGACGCGTGATGACGGTGCTCGACCTCCTCGACCGGGATGCCCTGCGGGAAGGGCTCGCGTGCACACTGCTCCGTCGTCCGACCCACCGCCCGACTTTCGACGCCCTGTTCGACCTGTGGTTTCCGCCCGCGATCGGACGCCGTGAGGCCGACGGGCCCGGTGTGGGCATTCCGCGCACCCCCGACGGCGAGATCGATTTCGAGGCGTTGCGCGACCTGATCGCGGAGTTGCTCTCGGACGAGTCCCCGCAGGCGCTCGAGGCGACCGAGATGCTCGTCGCCGCGATCGTGGAGGAACTCGGACAGTACGCATCGTCGAACGGTCCGTCCTTCTCGGCCTATCAGGCGCTGCGGGACGTCTCCCCGGACACCTTGCTGACGAGGATCCTCGAAGGATTGCTCGGCAACAGCACCCGGGAGGAACGCGACGACGCCGCCTACGAGAGCGAGGTCGCGCGTCGTACCGCCGCTCAGCGGATCGCGGACTTCCGGGCCATGGTCGAACGCGAGACCCGTCGGCGCACGGCGGAACAACTCGGGCGCGAGCGTGTCGAGAAGTACGGGGTGCCCAAGCTCGCCGAGGAAGTGGACTTCCTCCGGGCCTCCGACGCGGAACTCGTCGCGCTGCGCCGCACCGTCATGCCGCTCGCACGGCTGCTCGCCAGCCGTCTCGCGGCCCGCCGCCGACGTGCGCGGGCCGGCGCGATCGACCTGCGGCGCACGCTGCGCAGGTCCATGTCCACCGGCGGGGTGCCCATCGACCTGGTGAACCGCAAACCCCGGCCGGCGCGCCCCGAGCTCGTGGTGCTCTGCGACGTCTCCGGTTCCGTCGCCGGGTTCTCGCACTTCACGCTGCTGCTCGTGCACGCCCTGCGTGAGCAGTTCTCGCGAGTGCGGGTCTTCGCGTTCATCGACACCGCGGACGAGGTCACGCACTATTTCTCGGCGGGCGCGGATCTGGGCGAGGCGATGTCGAGGATGCTGCGGGAAGCCGAGTTGATCACCTACGACGGGCACTCCGACTACGGGAACGCGCTGGGCAGCTTCGCCGAGAACCACGCGCATGCCCTCACCGGCCGCAGTTCGTTGCTGATCCTCGGCGATGGGCGCACCAATTACCGCAATCCGAATCTCGAGGCCCTCGACCACCTCGTGTCCGTCGCGCGTCACGCGCACTGGCTCAACCCCGAGCCGAAGGGGCAGTGGGGGTCGGGTGATTCGGCAGCGCGGGTCTACAGCGAGCTCGTGACGATGCACGAATGCCGCTCGGCGCAGCAGCTGGCGGCGGTGGTGGCAGGTCTGCTCCCGGTATGACCCCGTAAGCTGGACAACCGTGCATCAGCCAACGGATCGGCACGCGACCCCCAGACGTCGTCTGGGGGTGATGGGTGGAACGTTCGACCCGATCCATCACGGACACCTCGTGGCGGCCAGCGAGGTCGCTGCGAGCTTCGACCTGGACGAAGTGATCTTCGTGCCCACCGGGCAGCCCTGGCAGAAGACCGGACGTGACGTCAGCCCTGCCGAGGATCGCTACCTGATGACGGTGATCGCGACCGCCTCGAACCCGCAGTTCTCGGTCAGCCGCGTCGACATCGATCGCCGCAAACCGACCTATACCGTCGACACGTTGCGGGACCTCAGCACGCAGTATCCGGATGCGGATCTGTACTTCATCACCGGTGCCGACGCCCTGGGATCCATCCTGTCCTGGCAGGACTGGCACACCCTGTTCGATCTCGCACGCTTCGTCGGGGTGTCGCGTCCCGGCTACGACCTGCACGCCGAACACCTCGCGCCGCATCTGGACGACCTGCCGGTCGAGGCGGTGAGTCTGGTCGAGATCCCCGCCCTGGCGATCTCCTCCACGGACTGTCGCAGGCGGGCCCGGGAGGGCCGCCCGGTCTGGTATCTGGTGCCCGACGGAGTCGTGCAGTACATCAGCAAGCGTCGGCTCTACCGCACCGATAGGCATCACGGCGTGGATTCCGCCGTACCGGTGCCCGACGAAAACGTTTCCACCCTCATCGAGAGAAAGAGCACGCAGTGAGCGCAACGGCAGAAGCCACGGAGATGGCCCGTATCGCGGCCCTGGCCGCCGACGAGAAACTCGCCACCGACGTCGTGGTGCTCGACGTGTCCGAGCAATTGGTGATCACCGACTGCTTCGTCATCGCGTCTGCACCCAACGAGCGTCAGGTCAACGCGATCGTCGACAACGTCGAGGAGAAGCTGCGTCTGGCGGGGCACAAGCCCGTCCGGCGCGAAGGCACCCGCGAGGGACGCTGGACCCTGCTCGACTACGTCGACGTGGTCGTGCACATCCAGCACGAGGACGAACGCAACTTCTACGCGCTCGACCGCTTGTGGAAGGACTGCCCCACGATCGAGGTGGAGGGCGTCGGCGGCCCCCGCTCGGCGCTGGATGCGGATACCGAAGGATCGGCCGTGACGTCCGGCGACTCCGCGGAGGACGTGTGAGCGACCCGGTGAGGGGGCGGGGGGAGCAGCAGGACGGTCCTCGGGTGCGGCAACTGGTGCTGCTGCGCCACGGGCAGACCGAGTACAACGCCACCCGGCGGATGCAGGGACAACTCGACACCGAACTGTCCGAACTGGGCCGGCGACAGGCGCGCGCCGTCGCCGAGGTGATCGCGCGGTTCGATCCGCTCGCGGTCGTCTCCTCCGATCTGCGACGTGCCTACGACACGGCGACGGTCCTCGGTGACCGAGCGGGCCTGTCGGTCGAGATCGACGCGCGGCTGCGCGAGACGCATCTCGGGGAGTGGCAGGGCCTGACCCACCTGGAGGTCGATGCGCTCGCGCCGGGTGCGCGCAGCGCGTGGCGTGCCGATGCGACCTGGGCGCCGCCCGGTGGTGAGAACCGGGTCGACGTCGCGCGGCGCAGCACGGCCGTCGTCGGCGAACTGCTCGACAAGCACGAGAACTGGGCGGACCGGCCCATCGTGCTGGTCGCGCACGGCGGTCTGATCGCCGCGCTCACCGCGGCACTGCTGGATCTGCCGGTGGAGCGGTGGCCCGTGCTCGGCGGGCTCGGGAACACCGGCTGGGTGCAGCTCAGCGGATACGGCGAGGTGCCGTCCTGGCGTCTCGACGTGTGGAACGCGTCGGCCACGGTGGCGCCCGATGACGTCCTCTGAGCAGCTGACCGCCGAGGACGGGCCGACTTCGCGACGGCCCGTCCTGCTGGTGATCGGCGACTCGTTGAGCTACTACGGACCGAAGGGGGGACTGCCCGCCGACCATCCGCGGATCTGGCCCAATCTGGTCGCCGCGGAACTCGGCTGGGACGTCGAGCTCGTCGCGCGCATCGGCTGGACCACGCGTGACGCCTGGTGGGCGATGACCCAGGATCCCCGGGTGTGGGCCGCGATCCCGCATGCGGGCGCGGTCGTGCTCGCGGTGGGCGGTATGGACACTCTGCCCTCGCCCCTGCCCACCGCTCTGCGGGAGGGACTGCGCTACATCCGCCCGCCCGCCCTGCGTCGCGCGGCGCGCACCGCCTACGGGTGGCTGCAGCCTCGGCTCTCGCCGCTCGGCCGCCCGGTCGCCCTGCCTCCGCGAGTGAGCGTCGAGTACCTCGAAACGATCAGGGACGCACTGGCATACATGCGGCCCGACCTTCCGGTCGTCGGGACCCTGCCGTCGGTGCACCGCAGCGAACAGTATCGATCGGTCCACCGCGGCCGGCTGCCGGCCGCGCGGGCGATCACCCGCTGGGCATCCGAGAAGTCGGTCCCTCTGGTCGATCTCGCGGACGCGGTACGGGAGAACGTCTTCTCCGACGACGCCAATCCCGACGGCATCCACTGGGGGTGGGACGGCCACCGCCGTGTCGCCGCTGCGGTGGGAGATGCGGTTCGCATGGTGCGCCGGGATGCGGAATCCCCGGTGGAGGGCCTACGGTAGGCGTCGTGCCCGTCGTCGTCGTCACAGATTCGTCGAGTTGCATCGATCCCGAACTGGTCGATCGGTACGACATCCGTGTCGTGCCGCTGCACATCATCGCCGCCGGACGCGACCTCCGCGAGGGGGTCGACGAGTTGCCGGAGGACCTGTCGACGGTGACCACCTCCGGGCCCTCACCCGCGGAGCTCACCGACGCGTACACCGAGGCCCTCGAGGCGAGTGGGGGAGACGGAGTGGTCGCCGTTCACCTCTCCCGCCTGCTGTCCGGCACGTGGGAGGCCGCACGGCACGCAGCGGAATCGCTCGGCGATCGCATCCGGCTGGTCGATTCACGCAACACCGCAATGGGTTTGGGGTTCGCTGTGCTCGAGGCGGTGCGCACCGCCCAGGCAGGAGCCGACCTGGCACAGGTCTTCGACCGAGCCGCGGAGGTCGCGGCGTCCGCGCGGACCCTGCTCGTCGTGGACCGTCTCGACCACCTGCGCCGGGGTGGGCGGATCGGGACGGCGACCGCGTTGCTCGGCACCGCGCTCGCGATGAAGCCCGTACTGCACATCTCCGAGGGCAAACTCGTCCTGCGTGAGAAGACACGCACGATGACCAAGGCGATGGCCAAGCTCGTCGACGGGGTGGTCGCGGAGGTCGGAGACCTCCCGCTCGTCGCGGTGCAGCACCGCGATGCACCGGACCGTGCGCGCAGCCTCGCCGAGCAGCTCACCTCCCGGTTACCCGAGGGCACCGAGGTGATCGTGTCCGAACTCGACGCGGTTCTCGGCGCGCATGTGGGCCCGGGTGCGGTCGGAGTCGTCGTGGCCTCGGCGGCCACCGGCCCCGGCGACCGGGAAGACTGAGCAGCTCTTACACGACGTCCGTCCCCAGGGGCGCGGTTCATCCACAGGCCGAGCCGGATCGCCGTCGGCGCAGCATTCCTCGGGTGTGGCTGTCGTTAGCCTCGCGCCATGGCCGACCACCGGGATCACTCACGTACGCGGCTCGGCGCCCTGACGCGCTCCCCGGCCGAGATGCCGGGCGATCCACCCTGGGCACACGTCGACAGCACGTGGACGGATCCGGAGCCTCACGACGACATCGAACGATCCGGTGTTCCGCGTGAGCGGTTCGTCGATCGGCTGGCCACCGCACGGTGGGACACCGGGCGACGGGGTACCGTCGCTCTCGCGCTGGTCGGAGTGTTCGCGGCCGTCCTCGCCCTCGTCGTCGTGTGGCGCGACCGTCCCGTCCCCGAGCCGGTTCCCCCGCTGCCCTCGGTCGAGGTCGTGGCCCCGGACGAACCGGCCGGGCAGAGACAGCAGGACGTATCGGAGACCGTGGTCAGCGTCGTCGGGGCGGTGGCCCGCCCGGGACTCGTGCGGCTCGAACCGGGGGCACGCGTCGCCGACGCCCTCGATGCTGCAGGCGGTGCGGCCGACGGTGCCGATCTCGTCGGCCTGAATCTCGCTCGCAGGGTGGCCGACGGCGACCAGATCGTCGTGGGAATCGTTCCACCCCAACCTGTTCCACCGTCGAGTGGCATCATGGGAGCGGGCGCGCCCGGCGGCGAGGCCGTCACCGCGGGTGGGCTGCTCGACCTCAACACCGCCGACGAGTCCGCTCTCGATGCGCTACCGGGAGTCGGGCCGGTGACGGCCGCGGCGATCGTGGCGTGGCGGACGGCGAACGGGCCGTTCACCGACGTCGAGCAGCTCGGGGAGGTCGACGGCATCGGACCCGCACGCCTGGCCCGGCTGCGCGAATCGGTGACCGTGTGAACCCCGCCGGAGACGCCTCGGCCACACCTGTTCTCGACGTGCGGCTGGTGGCGCCCGTCCTGGCCGTGTGGGCCGTGACCCTCCTCGGGTTGTACACGGGATGGCCGATCGTGACCGCGACGGTGTTCGCGGCGATCCTCTGCGGTGCACTCGCGACGTATCTCACCGCGACCGGTCGCATCCGGCGTCGCACCGTCGCGCGGGTGGTGCTCGCGGCCCTGGCGGTCGTCGCGGGATCGGGAGCCGCTGTCGGCGCTCGGATGTGGGCCGTCGATCGGCATCCGGTCGCTGCCGCGGCGGAGGAAGGATCGTGGGCCACCGTCGTTCTCGTCCCGTCCGACGATCCGCGCCGTATCCGGGCGGCGGCGTTCGACGGCACGGACCGCGTTCGCGTCCCGGCGCGTCTCGAGCATGTCACCGTCGCGGGTCTGTCGATGGACGCCGGGGGATCGGTGGTGGTGTTCGCCCCTGCGGAATCCTGGTCCGAACTCCTTCCGGGACAAGCGATCACGGCACGAGGGCGGTTGGCGACGCATACCGGTCCGGGCACCGAAGTGGCGCTGCTCCGTACGGAGAATCCGCCGGTCGCGGTCGGTCCGCCACCGGTCTGGCAGCGCTGGGCGGGTACGGTGCGAGAACGACTCGCCGAGGCCGCATCCGCGGTGCTTCCCCCGGATCGAGCCGGATTGCTGCCCGGGCTGGTGGTCGGAGACACCCGGGCGTCGACCGAGGACGTCCGCGAGGACTTCCGCGTGGCCGGTCTGGCGCATCTCACAGCCGTGTCGGGCGCCAACGTCAGCATCGTCCTGGGGGCCGTTCTGCTGCTCGTCCGTGCCGCGGGGCTCGGTCCCCGCGCCGGAACCGTTCTCGCCGCAACGGCTCTCATCGCCTTCGTCATCGTGGTCCGTCCGTCCGCGAGTGTGGTGCGTGCCGCCGCGATGGGTGCGATCGGGCTGCTGGCATTCGTGACGGGCCGAGAACGCCAGGCACTCCCCGCCCTGTGCGCGGCGGTGGGAGTACTGCTCGTGCTGATGCCGGATCTCGCCGTGGACGTGGGATTCGCGCTCTCGGTCTCCGCGACGGCCGGGTTGATCGTCGCCGCCCCACCTGTCGTGGCGCGTCTCGTCGAGTCCGGATGGCCGCGCCCCGTCGCCGAGGTCACCGCGATGTCGCTGGTCGCCTGCGCGGTCACGGCCCCGCTCGTCGCGGCGGTGAGCGGGGCGGTGAGCGTGGTGTCCGTCGTCGCCAACGTGCTCGTCGCGCCGGTGCTGGCCCCGTTGACGGTTCTCGGCTCGCTGGTCGCGGTGGCAGCCACCGTCCTTCCGTGGGCGGGAGAGGTGCTCGCTCGCGGAACCGACCCGATGCTGTGGTGGTTGATCACCGTCGCGGACCGGGCGGCGTCGTTGCCGTCGGCCGAACTGGAGGTGCCGGACGGGCCACGAGGTGCGCTGATCACGGCCGTGCTGGTCGCCGCGACGTGGTCGGTGATCCGGTATCGACGCGCGCGGGTCGTGGCGGTGGTGGTCGCGGTGGCCGTCGCGTCGGTCTGGCTGCCGGTGCGCCTCCTGCGACCCGCCTGGCCCGGCGCCGACTGGGTCTTCGTCGCGTGCGATGTCGGGCAGGGCGACGCACTGGTCCTCGCCGCCGGCAACGGGCGTGCGGTCGTCGTCGACACCGGCGCCGAGCCGGAACCGGTGGACCGGTGCCTGCGCCGGATGCGGATTCGCGAGGTCGCGCTGCTGGTGTTGTCGCATCCGCACGCCGACCACGTCGGTGGGGTCCGAGGCGTTCTCACGGGGCGTTCGGTCGGCGCAGTGGTGATCGGGGCCGGCGCGGCCTCACACGAGGCCGGTGCGGAAGCGCTGAGCCCGGCGACCGATGCCGGTGTCCCCGTCCGCGAGGTCGGTGCCGGGACCGTGCTGCGCGCGGACGAGCTGGAACTCGAGATACTCGGGCCCTCCGGACACACGGCCGGTCGCTCGGCGAACGACGCCTCGCTCGTGCTGGCGGCCGAGACGGCGGTGGGACGGATCCTGCTTCCCGGCGACGCGGAGGAATCCGCGCTCGACGCGCTCCTGCGCTCGGGCGCCGACCTGCGGGCAGAGGTGCTGAAGATGCCGCATCACGGATCCCGCACGACGCCGGAACATTTCCTGACCGCCGTGCGGCCGCGGGTCGCGGTGATCAGCGCCGGACGCGACAACATCTACGGCCACCCACATCCCGAGATCGTGTCCGTCCTGGACGAGATCGGAGCCAGGGTGCTGCGTACCGACCTGCACGGCGATGTCGCCGTGGTCCGGACCGGCTCCGGGGCGGCGGCGGTGGTGTCGGAGGTGCGTGGCACGATCGAACCGTGAGCGACGCGTCCCTGCATCTGGTCCTCGGTGAGGAAGAACTGCTCGTCGACCGCGCTGTGGCGCAGATCGTGTCCGACGTCCGAGCCCGGAGCGGGTCGCCGGCCGACCTTCCCGTGTCCCGGTTGCGCGCGGGCGACGCCGGCGTCCCCGAACTCGCCGAACTGTTGAGTCCGTCGCTGTTCGCAGAAGAACGCATCGTGATCCTCGAATCCACCGCGGACGCCGGAAAGGATGCGGCGGCACTGATTCTCGAGGTGGCGGCCGATCCGCCGCCGGGGGTGACCCTGGTCGTCCTGCACAGCGGCGGGGGCCGCACCAAGGCGATGGTGCCCGCGCTGCGCAAGTACGGAGCCGAGGAGCACGAGTGCGCGGCGCCGGCGAAAGCGGGCGAGAAGGCCGCCTGGGTGCGCACGTTCGTCCACAAGGAGTTCCAGGCTGCGGGCGTGCGAGTCTCCGGTGAGGTCGAGCAACTCGTCATCGAAGCTGTGGGATCGGATCTTCGCGAACTCGCCGCCGCGTGCAGTCAGCTCGCGGCCGACACCGGCGGCAAGATCGATGCCGCGGCGGTGCGGCGCTACTACTCGGGCAAGGCCGAGATCTCGGGCTTCGACGTGGCCGACAAGGTCATGGCCGGCGATACGGCCGGGGCGCTCGAAGCGCTGCGGTGGGCGATGCATCGCGGTGTCGCGCACGTCCTGCTCGCCGATGCCCTCGCCGACGCGGTCCACACGGTCGCGCGGGTGGGATCGGCCGGTCGCGGCGACCCGTTCGCTCTCGCCTCGTCGCTCGGGATGCCGCCCTGGAAAGTCAAGAAGGCGCAGGGGCAGGCACGCTCCTGGGCGCCGGCCTCCATCGGCACCGCGCTGACGATGGTCGCTGCGCTCAACGCGGACGTCAAGGGTGCTGCAGCCGATCCGGATTACGCACTCGAACATGCCGTGCGTGTGCTCTCGCAGTTACCGGGCTGACGTCGCACGGCCTCCGGCACGCCGCCGGGACGCGACGAAGGCCGCACCCCTGCGGGGTACGGCCTTCGGAAGCAGAGCCTGCGTCTACTACCTCGGAGCGATCAACTCAGAGCTTGTTGGCAAGCTTCGCCAGGGCAGACTTCTTGTTGGCTGCCTGGTTCGGGTGGATGACACCCTTGCTGGCTGCCTTGTCGAGCTGGCGGCTGGTGGCGACGAGGAGCTCGTTGACCTTGTCCTTGTCGCCGGCGGCCGCGGCCTCGCGGAAGGAACGGATCGCCGTGCGCAGCGACGACTTCACCGACTGATTCCGGAGTCGGTTGCGCTCGTTGGTGCGAATCCGCTTCACCTGGGACTTGATGTTGGCCACGCGTAAAATCCTGTCGTCTTGCTGGTAGCTGGTATGAAAGCTCTGGGTGCGTAAGGGCACCGACGAATAACAGTACCAAGAATCGGTCGCGAGCCCAAACCGGCGGGTGTGGACCCTCGTCCGCGGCCCGAGTGCAACCGTTTCGCTCCGAAGACCGCTCGGTCTCCGTATCGTGCCTGGGGGACAGCGCATTCCTCAGGCTCCGCCCGCGCGGAGCCGCGACGCGCAGAGGTGAATCATGGATCCCCACCGTGAAGCTCCTTCCGGCGAAACCGGTTCCGAGACGGATGTGACGCGCGAACACGGCGCCGTTCCCGCCCCGCCACCGCCGGACCGCGACGCCGAACGCGAGACCTCCCTCGAACGCAGCGAGCCCGGAGAGTTCTCCGACCTCCGGAAGTTCGCAGCCGAGGCGATCGGCACCTACGTGCTGGTGTTCTCCGCCGTGGGAACCGCGGTCTTCGCCGGCAACTATGTCGGCCAGCTCGGCGTCGCGCTGGCCTTCGGCCTGACCCTGCTGTTCCTGGTCTATACGATCGGCCCGATCTCGGGATGCCACGTCAATCCCGCCGTGACCCTCGGACGGCTCATCGTGGGCCACGTCACGCCGATACGCGCCGTCGGTTACTGGCTCGCGCAGATCGCCGGAGGCCTGCTCGCAGGTGTGACGATCTTCGCGGTCGCGTCCTCGCTGCCCGCCTACGACCGTGCCGCGGACGGACTCGGCGCGAACGGCTGGGGTGCACACAGCCCGTCGGCCGTGCGCGGCCCGCTCGGCGGCGTCCTCCAGAACGGATACGGCATCGGTGCAGCAATCGTCGTCGAGGTCCTGCTCACCGCGCTACTGGTGTTCGTCGTCCTCGCGACGACCGACCAGATCGCCGACGTCCTCATCGCGGGCATCGCGATCGGCTTCACGCTGGCGGTGATCCACCTGATCTCGATTCCGATCGACAACACGTCCGTCAACCCCGCCCGCAGCCTGGCCGTGGCCTTCTATCAGAACGGAGCGCTCGGTCAGCTGTGGTTGTTCATCGTCTTCCCGCTCCTGGGCGGTGTGCTGGGGGCGCTGGTCTACAGCTTCCTCTTCGGACGGCGGTACGGCCTCCGGCCCTCGTGACCCCTCGTCGCCGGGTCAGCTCCAGCCGAATTCGGCGCGCAGCCGGGCGGCGACCCGATCGAAGCGGTCGCGGGGAAGGATCGCGCCCTCGCGGCGGATGCCGTCCTCGGGGACGTCGAGCACCCGGTCGAGCCGCACCCAGCTCGGGCGGTTCTCCGCGTCCCACCGGCCCGAGCCGATCCCCAGCCAGTCGCGGTGGCCGTCCCGGTCGGTGTTCGACGAGAGCATGAGCCCGAGCAGCGTCGAATCGTCACGCCCCACGACGAGTACCGGACGGTCCTTGCCCTGGGTCGGGTCGTCCTCGTAGGCGACCCAGGTCCACACGATCTCGCCCGGATCGGCGCGACCGTCCAGGTCGGGGGAGTATTCGAGTCGGCGGGCGCGCTGCGCGGTGGGCGTCGTGCGCGACGCCACCGGCCGGCCGGGAGCCGGAGGTTTCGCCCCGGACGGGCGCGGCGCCGTGCGGTCCCGGCGGTCGTCCGCCGGGCGGTTCGCGGTAGTCGCCTGCCCGGCTCCGTTCAACGCCGCGCGCGCTTTGTCGAGAGCCCCGGACTGCTGCAACTGCTGGTAGATCTTCGGGCCCTGCTCGACGGCGAGACGCCCCAGCTGCCTGCCCAACTTCTTCCATGTACCGGCCACGGGAACCGAGCTTAACCGGATGAGGTGCGGGTGAAATCCCGCCCGCCGCCGCACTTGGATATTCTGCAGGGTGACCGCGGTCTGCGAGGCCGCTGCCAGTCCGAGTCAGGAGCACGACATCAGCACCTTCGCCGACACCACGTTCACGGACCCCCGGAAGATCCGGAACTTCTGCATCATCGCGCACATCGACCACGGCAAGTCGACGCTCGCGGACCGCATGCTGCAGCTGACCGGGGTGGTCGAGGAGCGGCAGATGCGCGCCCAGTATCTCGACCGCATGGACATCGAGCGCGAGCGCGGCATCACGATCAAGGCGCAGAACGTGCGCCTGCCGTGGCAACTCGACGGCGAAGACTACGTGATGCACCTGATCGACACGCCGGGTCACGTCGACTTCACCTACGAGGTGTCGCGAGCACTCGAGGCCTGCGAGGGTGCGGTGCTGCTCGTCGACGCCGCGCAGGGAATCGAGGCGCAGACCCTCGCGAACCTGTACCTCGCGCTCGACAAGGACCTCACGATCATCCCGGTCCTCAACAAGATCGATCTGCCCGCCGCCGATCCGGACCGCTACGCGAGCGAGATCGCCAACATCATCGGCTGCGAGCCGAGCGAGGTGCTGCGCGTGTCGGGCAAGACCGGTGTCGGTGTGGCCGAACTCCTCGACGAGGTCGTGCGGCAGATCCCGGCGCCCGTGGGCGAACCGGACGCTCCGGCCCGCGCGATGATCTTCGACTCGGTCTACGACACCTACCGCGGCGTCGTGACCTACGTGCGCGTCGTCGACGGCCGGATCGTGCCGCGCGAGAAGATCAAGATGATGTCCACGGGTGCGACCCACGAACTGCTCGAGGTAGGCATCGTCTCGCCCGAACCCAAGCCCACGGCCGGGCTCGGCGTGGGTGAGGTGGGCTATCTCATCACCGGTGTGAAGGACGTGCGTCAGTCGAAGGTGGGCGACACCGTGACGACGGCACGCGGCGGAGCGGAGGAACCGCTCACCGGCTACCGCGAGCCGCGCCCCATGGTGTACTCGGGCCTGTACCCGGTGGACGGCTCGGACTACCCGGTCCTGCGCGACGCCCTCGACAAGTTGCAGCTCAACGACGCCGCGCTCACCTACGAGCCGGAGACCTCGGTGGCGCTCGGCTTCGGCTTCCGCTGCGGCTTCCTGGGCCTGCTGCACATGGAGATCACCCGGGAACGGCTCGAACGCGAGTTCGGCCTCGACCTGATCTCCACCGCTCCCAACGTCGTCTACCGGGTGGTGCTCGAAGGCGGCCAGGAGCACATCGTCACCAATCCGTCCGATTGGCCGGAGGGCAAGGCGCGCGAGATCTACGAACCGATCGTCAAGTGCACCATCATCGCGCCCAGCGAGTTCATCGGTTCGATCATGGAGCTGTGCCAGTCGCGTCGCGGCGAGCTCGGGGGCATGGACTATCTGTCCGAGACCCGCGTCGAGCTGCGCTACACCCTCCCGATGGCCGAGATCATCTTCGACTTCTTCGACTCGCTGAAGTCGCGTACCCGCGGCTACGCGTCGATGGACTACGAGGAGGCCGGCGAGCAGGAGGCGGCGCTGGTCAAGGTCGACATCCTGCTGCAGGGCGAGGCGGTGGACGCGTTCAGCGCGATCGTCCACAAGGACGCCGCGGCCGCCTACGGCAACAAGATGACCACCAAGCTCAAGGAACTCATCCCGCGCCAGCAGTTCGAGGTCCCGGTGCAGGCCGCGATCGGCTCGAAGATCATCGCCCGCGAGAACATCCGGGCGATCCGCAAGGACGTGCTCGCCAAGTGCTACGGCGGTGACATCAGCCGTAAGCGCAAGCTGCTCGAGAAGCAGAAGGAGGGCAAGAAGCGGATGAAGACGATCGGCCGCGTGGACGTTCCGCAGGAAGCGTTCGTCGCCGCACTGTCGTCCGAGGCATCCTCGGACAAGCCCAAGAAGTAGCGACTCGCGCGCCGTCGTCCGGGAAAGGATGCAAGTGCCGGCCACCTGGCTCACCCGTGAACTCGACATCTCCGTTCCGATCGTGGGTGCGCCCATGGGGGGACGGGCCGGAGGGCGTCTCGCCGGGGAGGTGACCCGGGCCGGAGGGATCGGTCTCATCGGTGCGGCCCGCTACAACTCCGCGGAGTGGATCGACGGCGAGGTCCGTCTCGCCCGGGAGATCGGCGGCGGCCCGCTCGGGTTCGGGTTGATGACCTGGTCGCTCGCCGAGGACGACTCTCTGCTGACGGCCGTGCTGGCACACCGCCCGCAGGTGGTGGTGCTCTCGTTCGGTGACCCGGCCCCGTACGTCGACCGGGTGCACGAGGCGGGTGCGCTGGTGCTCTCACAGATCAACACGATCGACGACCTGCGGGTCGTCGAGGCGGCGGGTGTCGACGCCGTCGTTGCGCAGGGACACGAGGCGGGCGGTCACACCGGCCGGATCGGGACGCTGCCCCTCGTGCAGGAGGTGCTCGAGTCGACCTCCCTGCCCGTTCTGGCCGCGGGCGGGATCGCGTCCGGGCGGGGGCTGGCCGCGGTGCTCGCCGCCGGGGCGGAAGGTGCCTTCGTGGGCACCGCGCTGCTGGCCAGCCCGGAGACCGTGGGGCCCGAGTACGCCCGTACCCGCCTCGTGGAAGCCGCGAGTGCCGACACCGTCTACACCGACGTCTTCGACAAGGCGCGGCATCAGCCGTGGCCGGCCCGATGGGGTGGGCGCGCCCTGCGGAACTCGTTCACCGACGAGTGGCACGGGCGGGATGCCGACGAGGACACCCTCGCCCGTGCCTACACGGCGGACGACCCGGACATCGGTGTCGTCTACGCGGGTGAGGCGGCGGGCCTGGTGCGTGCCGAACGGCCCGCCGGCGAGATCGTCCGCGAGATGGCCGTCCAGGCCGAGGCACTGCTCGGCCGGTTCCGCTGAGGAGCCGGGGACCGGTTCACGGTCCGTGATGGGCCGGCTGGAATCCTCCCGCCGACGCGTCGCGTTCGGCCCGGATGACGTGCACGACCGCGTTGATGAGCGCGAGATGGGTGAAGGCCTGCGGGAAGTTCCCCAGATGCCGCCCGGTCTCGGGATCGATCTCCTCGGCGTACAGTTTCAGCGGGCTCGCGTAGTCCAGAAGACGCTGGCACAGCGCCGTGGCCCGCGCGACCTCGCCGATCTCGACGAGTGCGGAGACGAGCCAGAACGAGCAGATGGTGAACGAGCCCTCCCGGCCGGACAGTCCGTCGTCGGTGGTCTCGACGCGGTAGCGCAGCACCAGACCGTCCTCGGTCAGCTCGTCCGCGATCGCCAGCACCGTGGCCCGTACGCGGGGATCGTCCGCCGGCAGGAACCGCAGGAGCGGGATCAGCAGTGCCGAGGCGTCGAGTGAGGAATGCCCGTAGCGCTGGGTGAAGACACCGCGCTCGTCGACACCGTGCTCGAGAATGTCGGCCTTGATCTCGTCGGCGACGGCCGCCCACCGGCGCGCGTAGTCCGGACGCCCCTGCAGGGCCGCCAGCTTCGCGCCGCGATCGATGGCCACCCAGCACATGACCTTCGACGACACGAAATGCTGGGGTTCGCCACGTACCTCCCAGATGCCTCGATCGGGTTCACGCCAGTGCGTCACCGCCTCCTCCACCTGCCGGCGCAGCGTGTGCAGCAAGGTCTGGGGGAAATGGCCACGCGATTTCACGTGCAGATACACCGAATCGAGCAGTGTCCCCCAGATATCGTGCTGCCGCTGGTAGTACGCGTCGTTCCCGATCCGCACGGGCGTCGCTCCGTCGTGCCCGCTCAGATGATCGAGAGTCTGCTCGGGTAGCTCACGTTCCCCGCCGACCCCGTACATGACCTGCAGCGGATGTCTGACACCGTCGGCGCTGCGCGAGACGTCGAGGATGAACGAGAAGAAGTCGTCGGCCTCGCGATCGAACCCCAGGGTGTACAGACCCCACAGGGCGAAGGTGGAGTCGCGCACCCAGGCATAGCGGTAGTCCCAGTTCCGTTCACCGCCGGGAGTTTCCGGCAGCGAGGTGGTCGGCGCCGCCAGCAGCGCCCCGGTGGGGCTGTAGGTCAGTCCCTTGAGGGTGAGGGCGCTGCTCTGCAGATAGGTACGCCACGGGTGATCGGGGAAACGCCCGGTGGTGATCCACTCGCGCCAGTAGTCCTGGGTGGCGGTCATCTTGGCGACCGCCTCCTCGAAGGTGTGCGGCATGGGCCGGTCCGACCACGACAGCGCGACGAACGCCGTGTCGCCCTTGTTCAACCTCCGCCGAGCGCGGACCTCCCGGTCCTCGATCCCGAGGCGCAGGTCGGTCGTCATGCGCAACGCGGGATGCTGCTCCGGCGCGTTCCGGCAGTAGGCCGTGGCCTCCTCGTAGACCTTGCCGGTGTACCGCCACTCCGTCCGGCCCCGGTGGTAGTCGAAGGCGGGTTCGCAGCTCACGTAGAGGTCCACCGTGCCGTTCACGCACCGCACCGTCCGCAGCAGTATGTGCTCGGCCTTCCAGTCGGAGGGGGTGCGCCGATGGGTGGCGGAGCGTTCGTCGACGTCGTACCAGGGCGCCATGACCAGTGCATCGCGCACGATCATCCATCCGGTGTCCGTCTGCCAGGTGGTCTCGAGGACCAGGCCGCCCGGCAGATAGCGCCGCGCGGCGGGAACCGTGCGATCGTGCGGCGCCAGCCGGAAGTGCCCCGCACTGCGGTCGAGCAGCGCTCCGAACACGCTGGGCGAGTCCGGTCGCGGCACGCACATCCATTCGACGGTGCCGTCACGGGCGATCAGGCAGGTGCTCTCGCAGTCCGAGAGGAATGCGTAGTCGTCGATGGGCGGGAACGCACTCCGCCGGAGCGGATTGTTCGGCAGCGGCGATGACGGATGATCCATCTCTCCATGATCGCCTCGTCCCGGGCGGATCGCAGCGCGGTTCGCCGAGCCGTTAGGCTGGGACCGGTGGAGCGGGTTGCGTCGTGGTGGGACGGTTTCGAGCTGTGGCTCGCGGGCCTGTCCTTCGTGCCTCAGGTGACGCTGGTGCTGGTGGTGCTGTTGCCCCTGTGCGCCGGGATCGCGTGGTTGCTCGACCGGGCGATGGCCACCGCATTCGCGCTGGTAGGGCGGGGCGAGTCCGATGCCCCCGCCCAGAGTACGGAGGACTGCTGACATGCCGCGTTCGCGCGTGACCCTGGCGCTCGTCGCGCTGCTGCTCATCGTCGTCGTCGCCTGGATCCTCACCGTGTGACAGGGGGCGGTCCCGTCCGTCCCGTCCGGAGGGGAAGGCATGCACCTGCCGCCTCCCGATCTCGCGATTCAGTCCGCCCGGTGACCTCTGCTATTGTCTGGCGCGTGTCCGCGACCACATTGCCCCGAGCCCGCCATGAACTGGCGCTGATCGCTGTGGGTATGCCGTCGGTCGCCGATATCGACTGTTGTCGCTGAATCCTCCGACACCGCGGTCCCCCGCGACGACGCGTCGTCGTGCCCGGTACACCGCATTCTCGCGAACTCCGGTCCTGCATCCCCGCCACCGCTGGGCGTCCACACGGGCCGTGTTCGTCTCCATCCCTGACAGCCCCGCAGGAGGCTCGTGTCATGACATCACGTTCCCGATTTCTCGTCGCCGCACTCGCCGCGTCCGCCCTCACGGCCCTGACCGCGTGCGCGGGCGGCTCGAGCGACGTCGCCGGAGCGGACAACGCCGTCGACGGTTCCGGTGGCACCGTGAACCTGTATGCGTACGCCGTGCCGAAGGCCGGTTTCGATGCGCTCATCCCCGCCTTCCAGGCCACCGAGGCGGGCGAGGGCGTCGCATTCCTGCCCTCCTACGGCCCGTCCGGGGATCAGTCCCGCAAGGTGCGTGACGGGGCAGAGGCCGATTTCGTGAACTTCTCGGTCGAGCCCGACATCACCCGTCTCGTCGACGCCGGATTGGTGGACGAGGCGTGGAACGACAATGCCTACAACGGTATTCCGTTCGGATCGGTCGTCACGATGGTCGTTCGAGAGGGCAACCCGAAGAACATCCGTGACTGGGACGATCTGCTGCGCCCGGACGTCGAGGTGGTGACACCGAATCCGTTCAGCTCGGGCTCGGCGAAGTGGAACCTGCTCGCCCCCTATGCCGCCGAGAGCAACGGCGGTGCCGACCCGCAGGCCGGTATCGACTACATCACCGAACTCGTCACCGAACATGTGAAGGTGCAACCGAAATCGGGCCGGGAGGCCACCGAGACCTTCCTGCAGGGGACGGGCGACGTCCTGCTGAGTTACGAGAACGAGGCGTTGTTCGCCGAACGCAACGGTGAGGCGGTCGAGCACGTCACTCCTCCGGTGACCTTCAAGATCGAAAATCCCGCTGCGGTACTGAAGAACGCCGCCGATGTCGACGCCGCCCGGGCGTTCGAGGATTTCCTGTACACCCCCGAGGCGCAGCGCCTGTGGGCCGAGGCGGGTTTCCGGCCTGTCGATCCGGCGGTCGCCGAGGAATTCGCTGCGGAGTTCCCCGCGCCCGAGAAATTGTGGACCATCGACGATCTCGGCGGCTGGGAGACGGTCGACGCGGAGCTGTTCGCGGACGGTACCGGCACCATCGCGGTGATCTACGACAACGCCACGAAATAGGGCAGGAGCGTGACCATCTCGGAACACACCGCCGGAACGGGAGATTCGTCTCCCGCTCCGGGCCGCGGCGCCGGTACTCCACCCTCGCGCCGGCCCCGCCGCCGGCTGTTCTCCGGTGCCGTCGGGCCGCTCGGCATCGGTGTCGCCACCCTGTGGCTGAGTCTGATCGTCCTACTGCCCCTCGCGGCGCTGGCCGTGCATTCCGTGTCGGACGGCTTCGGCACCTTCTGGAGCGCGATCACGGCCCCCGCCGCGGTGGCGACCCTGCGTATCACCGTCGGGGTCTCGCTCGTGGTGGCCGCGATCAACGCCGTGATGGGCACTCTCATCGCCTGGGTCCTCGTTCGCGACGAGTTCCGGGGCAAGAAGTTCGTCAACGCCCTCATCGATCTGCCGTTCGCCTTGCCCACGATCGTCGCGAGCATCGTGCTGCTCTCGCTGTACGGTCCGCAGAGCCCGATCGGGCTGCAGCTCAACGCCACTCAACCGGGGTTGGTGGTTGCCCTCGCGTTCGTCACGTTGCCCTTCGTGGTACGTGCCGTCCAGCCGGTCCTCCTCGAGACCGATCGGGAGGTCGAGGAAGCCGCCGCCTCCCTCGGCGCGGGCAACTTCACGATCTTCCGCAGAGTGGTCCTGCCGGCCCTGGCTCCGGCGATTCTCAGCGGCACCGGTCTGGCCTTCGCCCGGGCGATCGGTGAATACGGTTCGATCGTTCTCATCGGAGGCAACATCCCCTACGAGACGCAGGTCGCCTCGCAGTACATCCAGCAGCAGATCGAGATCGACAGGCCGGCCAACGCCGCCGCCGTCTCCGTCGTGTTGCTGCTGATCGCCTTCCTCGTCCTGTTCGTGCTGCGCGCGGTGGCGAATCGGGGAGTGCGGAGACAGGAGGAGGACCGATGAGGACGTCCCGCGCCTCGCGGTGGACGCTGCGTTCGGTCGCACTGGCCTATCTGTTCGTGCTGCTGCTCGTTCCGATCGGGGTGATCCTCTACCGCACCTTCGAGAACGGGGTCATGGCGTTCGTCGAGTCCATCAGCACTCCCGCCGCCATCTCCGCGTTGAACCTGTCGCTGCTGATCGTCGCGATCGTCGTGCCCGTCAACGTCGTCTTCGGCATAGTGGTGGCGCTCGCGCTCGTGCGGGGCCGGTTCCCGGGACGCGGTCTGTTGCAGGCCGTCGTCGACCTTCCGTTCGCGGTGTCGCCGATCGTCGTCGGTGTCGCACTGATCATGCTCTGGGGGGCGAACGGCTGGTTCGGTGCGATCGAATCACTCGGCTTCAAGGTGATCTTCGGCCTTCCGGGCATGGTCCTCGCGACCGTATTCGTCACGCTTCCGTTCGTCGTACGGGAGGTCGAACCGGTGCTCCGCGAGATCGGGGAGGAGCAGGAACAGGCGGCGGCGACACTCGGCGCGAACAACTGGCAGACGTTCTGGCGCATCACCTTGCCGGCGATCCGCTGGGGGCTGACCTACGGCATCGTCCTGACCGTCGCGCGGGCACTGGGCGAGTTCGGCGCGGTGATCATGGTGTCCTCCGGTTTCCCCGGTGTCTCGCAGACCCTGACCCTGCTCGTCCACGCCCGGTACATCGACGACCACAACACCTTCGGCGCCTCCCGCGCCGCGACCCTGCTCATGGCCATCGCGGTGATCGTGCTGCTGCTGATGACCCTGCTCGACCGGAAGAGGAGCACCGAATGATCACCGTCACCGGGGCGCGCAAGAACTACGGAGATTTCGCCGCGCTCGACGACGTCGACCTCGAGATTCCCTCCGGGTCGCTCACCGCGCTGCTCGGGCCGTCCGGCTCGGGGAAATCGACGCTGCTGCGGTCGATCGCGGGACTCGAGAGCCTCGACGGGGGCGCCGTGCACATCGCCGGACAGGACGTCACCGACGTCTCCCCGCAGAAACGCGACATCGGCTTCGTCTTCCAGCACTACGCGGCGTTCAAGCACATGACCGTGCGCGAGAACGTGGCCTTCGGCCTGAAGATCCGCAAGCGGCCCAAATCCGAGATCGACAAGCGGGTCGACGAACTCCTCGAGATCGTCGGTCTCGCCGGTTTCCGGGGCCGCTATCCGGCGCAGCTGTCCGGTGGTCAGCGACAGCGAATGGCTCTCGCGCGGGCCCTGGCCGTCGATCCCCGGGTCCTGCTGCTCGACGAACCCTTCGGCGCCCTCGACGCGAAAGTACGATCCGATCTGCGTACCTGGCTGCGTCGCCTGCACGACGAGGTTCACGTCACCACCGTCCTCGTCACGCACGACCAGGAGGAAGCCCTCGACGTCGCGGACCGGATCGCGGTGATGAACGAGGGCCGTATCGAACAGGTGGGGACCCCGGAGGAGCTCTACGACCACCCCGCGAACCCCTTCGTGATGTCCTTCCTCGGCACGGTCTCCAAACTCGGTGACATACTCGTGCGACCGCACGACATCCGTCTCACCCGACCCGACGATCCCGCGGCCGGGACCGGCACGGCAGGAGCTGTCCCGGCCACGGTCGAGCGAGTGGTACGTCTGGGCTTCGAGGTTCGGATCGAGTTGCGCGACGAGCACGGCGAGCATTTCACCACCCAGATGACACGAGGCGAAGCGCAGCATCTGGAACTGTCCGCCGGGGACCGGGTGTACGCGCACGCGGCGGGCGCGGTCCCGGCGGGCCTGGCGTCCGACCGGCTCTAGGCTCCGGTCAGGTGGTGGCCGTGGGAGCGCGCCCGGCAGATCATCACCGGGCAACTGCTGTGGTGCATCAATCCCTGGCTGGTGGAACCGAGCACCGCGGCGGCTGCGGCGCTGCGTCCGTGGCTGCCGACGACGACGAGCTGAGCGGTGGGTGATTCGTCGATCAGATGGATGTCGGGCCTGCCGTGCTCGATCCGTTGTGAGACCTCGACGTCGGGGTAACGCTCCGCGAAGCGACCCAGCCGATCGGTCATATGGGCCTTCATACGGTCGATATAGGCCGTCCAGTCGGTGAACCGCGACGCTTCGCCGTAGGTGAAGGTCGATTCCTCACTCCAGGTGTGGATCGCGACCAGCGGCGCGCCGAGTGCGGCCGCCACGGCGTAGGCGTGCTCGACGGCCGCGATACTGAGGTCGGTACCGTCCATCCCGACGAGGATCGGCCGGTCGTCCGGAGGGTGGAATCCGTCGAGGCTCCGCCAGGTCACCACCGGGCACACGGCGTGATTGGAGACGGAGACGACATCGGAGTGCTGCACCATCGACTCCCACTCGGTCGTCGTGGTGTGCCCGAGGACGATCATGCGTGCCGACGCCGACAGGTCGATCAGCAATCGGTCCGGTTCGCCGTCGCTGCTGATCGGCTCGATGCCGATGTCGTCGGCGACCTCCCGGACGGCGGATGTCGCGGCCGCGAGCATCGCGCCGGACTCTTCGGCCCCCTGCTCACGCTCACGTTCGCGGTCCCGCTCGTGCTCGTGCCGGTGTTCGCGCCTGAGCTCGTGCACGTGGACCAGCCGGAGCGGTTCGCCGATCCGCTGTGCGAGACAACCGGCCCAGCGGGCCGCGTTCAAGGCACTGTCGGAGCCGTCGATGCCGACCACGATGCCGTTTCCGGAAGGTGTGTCCATATTCGCTCCTCCCTACCTCCACTCAGTGTGGTCTGAACCACACTCTCTTGTCATGCGGCTCGCGATCTTCGCCGGAGGGCGGGAGGGAGGAGTCAGTCGCCGACCGCGTCCTTGCCCCGTTGGACGATCTTCGGATCGGCCGGGAAGACGATCTGAGGGTCCTTGCCCTCGTAGTCGAACCGGTTCAGGAAATAGCGCATCGCGTTGATGCGTGCCCGCTTCTTGTCGTTCGATTTGATCGTCATCCAGGGCGCGTACTCGGTATCCGTGCGCCGGAACATCTCCTCCTTGGCCTCGGTGTACAGATCCCATTTGTCGAGGGATTCGAGATCCATCTCCGAGAGCTTCCACCGCCGAACCGGATCGAGCTGCCGGATCGCGAAACGTGTGCGTTGTTCGTTCCGTGTCACCGAGAACCAGAATTTGGTGAGGGAGATGCCGGCCTCGACGACGAGCTGCTCGAACAAGGGTGTGTCCGTCATGAAACGCTCGTACTCGTCGTCGGTGCAGAAGCCCATGACCCGTTCGACGCCGGCGCGGTTGTACCAGGAGCGGTCGAACATCACGAGTTCACCGGCGGTGGGGAAGTGCTGGATGTAACGCTGCATGTACCACTGGCCCTGCTCGCGGTCGGAGGGCTTGCTCAGCGCGACGGTCCGCGCGTGCCGGACGTTGATGTACTCCTGGAATCGCTTGATGGTGCCGCCCTTACCGGCTGCGTCGCGCCCCTCGAACACGATGATGTGCTTGGAACCGTTGTCCTTCGCCCACGACTGGAACTTGAGCAGTTCGATCTGCAGCAGATACTTCTCGACCTCGTAGGTCGCCCGGTCCATCCGCGCGTCGTACGGATAGTTCTCCCGCCAGGTATCGACGGCGCGGCCCTCGATGTCGATCAGATCGGGGTCCTCCCCGTGGTCGTCGCGAACCGAATAGCCCTCCGTACGGAGCCGGTCGATGTAGCGGCGGAGTTCGTTCTGCACGAGGTGTCCTCCCGGATCACGGATGTCGAGCGACGGTTGTGGTTCCGTTCTAGCGGAGGAAGGTGAACGCGCGCAGTCCCGAGCCCGCGACCGAGGTGACGATGTGACCTTCGTCAGGCCACACGCAGTACATGTACCCGGTGCACGGCATCGGTGTAACGCTCGGCGATCACCCGGGCGACGGCGCGGTGGGACGTGAGAGTCGCTGCGATCCGTACGTGCGGCGCGGATTCGGCAATCGCGCACGCACGATCCCACAGCAACCCCGGCGCGAGAATCCACGGGGCAAGGACCAGGGTGCGCGCACCGCTGTGTGACAGTGACCCGAGTGCCGAGGTCACCGACGGATCCGCGGAGGTGGCGAAGCACGCCGAGGTTTTCGTCCAGGCCGTGCCGGCGACGATGCGGGGGACGAGGAGACCGGTGGTCCTGTTCGCCTCCGGGCGCCGCGACCCCACCGCGCACACCGCGATCCCCACGGACGGATCATCCACCGACACACCGGTATCCGTGATCAGTTCGCGCGCCGCGTCGACCAGCAGGTCGTCGTCGCCCAGGATGCGCGAGCACAGCACCTCGAGAGACGGATGGCGGAAACGTGCCTCGCGCAGCAGGGCGGGGAGGTCGACGCGCGCATGGAAAGCGCTCCCGAGGAGCAGGGGGATCACCGCGACCTGCCGATGTCCGTCCGCCGCAATCGCATCGAGCACCTGGCCGACCGAAGGGGTGTTCAGATCCAGGAAGGCCAGCCGGATGTCGAGCCCCGGATGCTCGGCGCGCAGGGTGTCGAGTACGGCAGCCACGGCCCGCGCGGACCGCGGGTCGCGACTGCCGTGCGCGACGGCGACGAGGGGCGTCATGCCGGGACGCGGTTCCCGAGTTCGATCTCGGCGAGTCCGTCGCCCACCAGGCCGGCGGCGAGCGTGTTGCCACCCGCCGGATCGATCAGCAGGAAGCTGCCGCTGCGACGGTTGACCCGATAGTCGTCCGCGGCGATCGGCTCGGCCACCCGCACCGTGATGCGCGCGATCTCGTTGAGTTCGATGCTCGCCGGGTCGGGGACGGACGAGAGGTTCTGTTCGTCGAACCGCTCCACGATCGTCCCGACGATGGCCTGGGTGGTCCGGGTGCCGTGCTTGAGCAGAAGCCGGGCGCCGGGACGCAGCGGCTTCTCGGCCAGCCAGCACACGGTGGCCTCGAATTCGGACAGCGGTTCCGGAGCCTCCTGAGGGGCTGCGATGACGTCGCCGCGGGAGACGTCGACGTCGTCGGCGAGTACGAGGGTCACCGACCGGCCGGCATGCGCGACGTCGAACGAGCCGTCGGCACTGTCGATGCGCTCGACGGTCGTGCGGACACCGGACGGCAGCACGACGACCTCGTCGCCGGGGCGCACGGAGCCCGCCGCGATCTGGCCCGCATAGCCGCGGTAGTCGGGAAACTCTGCCGTGCGGGGACGGATGACGTACTGCACCGGGAAGCGCAGTCCCGTCTCGTGCCGACCGTGCACATCCGCGTCGACGGGCACGGACTCGAGATACTCGATGAGAGTGGGACCGTCGTAATAGGGAGTGTTCTCGCTGCGCACGGCCACGTTGTCGCCGTGCAGGGCGGAGACCGGAATCTCCTGCACGTCCTCGGGTGCCCAGCCGAGCGAACCGGTGAGCTCACCGAATTCTGCCGAGATCCGTGCGAACACCGCCGCCGGATCCTCGACGAGATCGATCTTGTTGACGGCGAGGACCAGCTTCGGCACACCGAGCAGGGCCAGCACCGCGGCGTGCTTGCGGGTCTGGGAGACCACGCCCTTGCGGGCGTCGACCAGCAGGACGACGAGCTGGGCGGTGGACGCGCCCGAGACGGTGTTGCGGGTGTACTGCACGTGTCCCGGGGTGTCCGCCAGGACGAAGCTCCGCTTCGGCGTCGCGAAGTAGCGGTAGGCCACGTCGATGGTGATGCCCTGCTCCCGCTCGGCGCGCAGGCCGTCGACGAGCAGGGACAGGTCGGGGGTATCGAGGCCACGATCGACCGATGCCCGGGTGACGGCGTCGATCTGGTCGGCGAGCACGGACTTGGTGTCGTACAGCAGTCGTCCCACCAGGGTGGACTTGCCGTCGTCGACCGAACCGGCGGTGGCCAGGCGCAGAAGCTGCGTGTCGCTCTGCACGCTCCGCTCGTGAACGTCGCTCATGATCAGAAGTAGCCCTCTCGTTTGCGGTCTTCCATGGCCGCTTCGGACACTCGGTCGTCACCGCGGGTCGCGCCGCGCTCGGTCAGTCGTGAGGCCGCGACCTCGGCGAGGATCTCCTCGTTCGTGGCGGCCGTGGACAGGATCGCGCCGGTGGTCGAACCGTCGCCGACGGTGCGGTACCGCACCGGACGGACCTCGAGTTCTTCGCCTTCGGCCGGTCCGCCCCACACGCCCGACGTCATCCACATGCCGTCACGGCGGTAGACGGGACGCTCGTGCGTGTAGTAGATGCTCGCCAGCTCCACGTCCTCGCGTGCGATGTACCGCCAGATGTCGAGTTCGGTGAAGTTGCTGAGCGGGAAGACGCGCACGTGCTCACCGGGTGCGTGCCGCCCGTTGTACAGATTCCACAGCTCGGGGCGCTGGCGCTTGGGATCCCACTGGCCGAAGGCGTTGCGCAGGGAGAAGATCCGCTCCTTGGCGCGGGAGCGCTCCTCGTCGCGGCGCCCGCCACCGAAGACGGCGTCGAACCGGTTCTCCGAGATCGCGTCGAGCAGGGGAACCGTCTGCAGCGGATTGCGGATGCCGTCGGGACGCTCGGTGAGCCGTCCGTCGGCGAGATAGTCCTCGACGCTCGCGACGTGCAGGCGCAGGTTGTACTTCGAGACCACGAGGTCGCGGAACTCGAGAACCTCGGGGAGGTTGTGGCCGGTGTCGACGTGCAGCAACGCGAAGGGCAACGGTGCCGGCCAGAAGGCCTTGATCGCCAGGTGCAGCAGGACGGTGGAGTCCTTGCCTCCGGAGAACAGGATCACGGGTCGTTCGAACTCGCCCGCGACCTCGCGGAAGACGTGGATCGCCTCGGACTCGAGCGCGTCCAGTGTGTCGAACCTGTTGCCGTCCAGGATCTTCCGGGATCCGGTGGGATTCGTGTCGGTGAGTGTCATGAGGCGTGCAACCCGCATTCGGTCTTGGCTCGGCCGGCCCAGCGTCCGCTACGCGGATCGGACCCGGGAAGTGGTTTGATGGTGCACGGGGCGCACCCGATCGACGGGTAGCCCTCGTCGACGAGGGGATTGACGAGGATCCCGTGCTCGTCGATGTAGTTCTGCATGTCCTCGTCGGACCATGCCGCGATCGGATTGATCTTCACCAGTCCGAACGCCTCGTCGAAGGAGACGAGCGGAGCGTTCGCACGTGTGGGTGCCTCGACCCGCCGGATTCCCGTCACCCAGGCCCGGTAACCCTGCAGGCTCTCCTTCAGTGGCACCACCTTGCGCAAGCGGCAGCATTCGTTCGGATCACGGGCGAACAGATCCTTGCCGAGCAGGTCGTCCTGCTCGGCGACGGAGTGCCGGGCCTGCGCGGTGACGATGTTCACGCCGTAGACCTGCGCCACCGCGTCGCGCGTGCCGAGAGTCTCGGCGAAGTGGTAACCGGTGTCGAGGAACAGCACGTCCACGCCGGGACGCTGCTGCGCGGCGAGGTGCACCAGGACCCCGTCCTGCATGTTCGACGCGACGATGTAGCCGCTGCGTCCGTGTTCGGTGGGCGCACCGAACGTCTCGTCCGTCCACCGCAGGAGTTCCTGCGCCGACGCCCCCTCGAGGTCTGCCGCCCCCTGCGCGGCAATACTCCGGAGTTCGTCGATGTTCGGGTCGATGCTCATCGTTTCCGTCCCCGCTCGTTCGTCGTGTCCACCATTGCTGCAGTGCCCGTCATCGCAGTTCGGCCTCCTCGGCCCGCAGGACCCATTCGCCGAAGCGCTCGCCCTCCTTGCGTTCCTCGAGGAAAGTGCGCACGACCCGCTCGATGTAGTCGCCGAGCTCGGCGCTGGTGACCTTGTGCTGGCGGAGCTTGCGTCCGAATCGCGCGTCGAAGCCCAGCGCTCCACCCAGATGTACCTGGAATCCCTCGACCTGGTTGCCGTCACCGTCGTCGACGAGCTGGCCCTTGAAGCCGATGTCGGCGATCTGGGAGCGCGCGCACGAGTTGGGGCAGCCGTTGATATTGATCGTCACCGGGACGTCGAGCTGCGCGTTGATGTCGGCGAGCCGCTCCTCGAGTTCGGGCACGAGGGCCTGCGAACGCTTGCGCGTCTCGACGAAGGACAGCTTGCAGAACTCGATTCCCGTGCACGCCATGAGGTTCTTGCGCCACGGCGACGGCGAGGCGGGCAGACCCAGCGCCTCGAGTTCGGTGACGAGCTGTTCGACCTTGTCGTCGGCCACGTCGAGCACGATCAGCTTCTGGTACGGGGTGAACCGGATCCGGTCGGACCCCGCCCGCTCGGCGGCGTCGGCGACCTTCGACAGGATCGTGCCCGAGACACGACCGGCGATCGGCGCGACACCCACGGCGTTGAGGCCGTTGCGCAGCTTCTGGACACCGACGTGATCGATCGGACGCTCCGGGGCGGCCGGAGCCGGGCCGTCGATCAGCGGACGCTTCAGGTACTCGGTCTCGAGCACCTCGCGGAACTTCTCGATCCCCCAGTCCTTGACGAGGAACTTCAGACGTGCCTTGGACCGCAGCCGGCGGTAGCCGTAGTCGCGGAAGATCGCGACGACGCCCTCCCACACATCGGCGACCTCCTTCAGCGGCACCCACGCGCCGACCCGCTGCGCGAGCATCGGGTTGGTGGACAGGCCGCCACCGACCCACAGGTCGAAGCCGGGGCCGTGCTCGGGGTGCTCGACGCCGACGAAGGCGACGTCGTTGATCTCGTGCACGACGTCCTGCTGGCCGGAGATCGCGGTCTTGAACTTGCGCGGCAGGTTCGAGTACTGCGGATCGCCGATGTAGCGGCGGACGATCTCGTCGATCGCCGGTGTGCCGTCGATGATCTCGTCGAGGGACTCACCGGCGAGCGGCGAACCGAGCACGACGCGGGGGCAGTCGCCGCAGGCCTCGGTGGTCTTCAGTCCCACCGATTCGAGACGCCGCCAGATCTCCGGCACGTTCTCGACCTCGATCCAGTGGTACTGGACGTTCTCGCGGTCGGACAGGTCGGCGGTGTCGCGGGCGAACTCGGTGGAGATACCGGCGATCGTGCGCAGCTGGGCCAGATCCAGGGCGCCGGCGTCGCAACGGACCCGCATCATGAAGTACTTCGCCTCGAGCAGGTCGATGTTCTCGTCGCCGGTGTAGGTGCCGTCGTAACCCTGCTCGCGCTGGGTGTACAGACCCCACCAGCGGAACCGGCCGCGCAGATCGCCCTTGTCGATTCCGTCGAAACCGGTGTGGGCGTAGATGTCTTCGATGCGGCGACGGACGTTGAGCGGATCGTCGTCCTTCTTCGTCTGCTCGTTGGCGTTGAGCGGCTCGCGATAGCCGAGTGCCCACTGTCCTTCGGCGCGTCGCTTCGCGGGCCTGGTGGCGCGGCGGGCAGGCGCGGCCGACTCGTCGGCGGAAGTGACGTCGGTGGTCGACGACATGCAGGGTCTCCTGATGTTCGGGGGACCGGATCGACGAGCGCAGGAGGGGGCTGGGCCTCGTGCACGCATGCTTCGACCCGGCGGGATCTGGGATGTGCCGGGGAGTGCCGACCAGGATCAGTCGGCGCAGAGACAAGCGGCGCAAGGCAGACAACAGGACGCGCAGACACGCTTGAAGTCGACGTGGCGTCGTGCCACCAGTCGCACTCCCTGTCCTGTCATGGGGCCAATTGTGCCACGTCACCGGGGCAATTCCGAATTGTGACCGACATTTCCACCCGAATCCCGGGAAATGTCGAGGTAGGGGGCTCGCGCGGAAAGACCGCTCGCGTGTCTCTGGAAGACTGGACGACGTGAACAACGCGGAAACCGGTCGTCGCACCGGAGTGGAAGTCGCCGTCACCGGCAGCGCGGCGGGGCTCGAACTTCCCGATTCGGCGCTCGCCGGAGTGGGGACGCGGCCGTTCGGTGTGTACGTGCACGTCCCGTTCTGCGCGACCCGCTGCGGCTACTGCGACTTCAACACCTACACGGCAGGAGAGCTCGGCAGCGCGGCGTCCGCCGAGTCCTGGCTCGAGGGACTGCGCCGCGAACTCGCGGCAGGAGCGCGGTTGCTGTCCGAGGGGGGCCGGACCGCACCGGCCGCGGACACCGTCTTCGTCGGCGGTGGCACCCCGTCGTTGCTCGGGGCGGACGGTCTTGCTCAGGTGCTCGAGACGATCCGCGACTCGTTCGGCCTGGTACCGGGAGCCGAGGTGACGACCGAATCGAATCCCGAATCCACCTCGCCGCAGTTCTTCGCCGGGATCAGGGAGGCGGGCTACACGCGGGTCTCGCTCGGGATGCAGTCGGCGGCCCGGCACGTGCTGGCGGTGCTCGACCGCACCCACACTCCCGGCCGGCCGGTGGCGGCGGCGGAGGAGGCACGGGCGGCCGGTTTCGACCACGTCAATCTGGATTTGATCTACGGCACCCCGGGCGAGCGCGACGCCGACCTCGACGCCTCTCTCGACGCCGTGCTCGAGGCGGGTGTCGACCACGTCTCGGCGTATGCACTGATCGTCGAGGACGGCACCGCTCTGGCCCGCCGCGTCCGTCGCGGAGAACTGCCCGCACCGGACGACGATGTGCTCGCCGCGCGCTACGAGCGGATCGATGCGCGGCTCTCCGCTGCCGGACTGACCTGGTACGAGGTGTCCAACTGGGCCAGGGCCGACGATCCTTCGGCCCGGTGCGCCCACAATCTCGGTTACTGGGACGGGGGCGACTGGTGGGGTGCCGGCCCCGGGGCGCACAGCCACGTCGGCGGGGTCCGCTGGTGGAACGTCAAGCATCCGGCCCGGTACTCCGCGTCCCTCGCCGACGGCGTGCTGCCCGTGGCCGGCAGCGAGCACCTCACTGCGGAGGACCGGCACACCGAACTGGTGATGCTCACCACCCGATTGCGGACCGGGCTTCCCTTGTCGGCGTTGGGGGACGGCGAACGGGAGGCGGCGCGAACCGTCGTGGCCGACGGCCTCGCGCGGGAGACGGACGGGCACCTCGTGCTCACGGATCGGGGACGTCTGCTCGCGGACGCGGTGGTCCGCACCATCCTGCTCGGCGCCGACGACTAGCTACGGCTGCGGGTACTCCGGCGGCGAGCGATCCGGCAGCGCGGGCCGGGCGAGCGCGTCGGCGCTGTCGGCAGCGGCCGTTCCGGGGACGAGCGCGTCGTACTCGAAGACCCGCACGTGTATCACCGGCCGGTTCCGCAGGGCGGACTGCAGCGCGCGGTGGAGTCCGTCCTCGAGATACAGCACGCCCTGCCACTGGACGGCGTGCGGGAACAGATCGCCGTAGAAGGTCGAATCCTCCGACAGCAACCGGTCGAGTTCGAGGACCTTGGTGGTCGTGACGATCTCGTCGAGACGCACCTGCCGGGGAGGAATCCTCGACCAGTCGCGCAGAGACAGTCCGTGATCGGGATACGGCTTGCCGTCCCGGACGCCCTTGAAGATCATGCGACCACACTACGGCGATCGTGCACGGTGCGCCGGAGGGGTACCGGGGTGTCGGCCGCGTGCCCGGCACCTGCACCGTCGTCGCCCGATTAGACTGGAAAGGCACGGCCCCGAGCGGTGTGGTCTGGTCCTGCATGCAGCGGAAACGGAGGTGGCGGGTTGTCGAGTACCGAGGAGCGAAGATTTCAGGTCTTGCGCGCCATCGTGGCGGACTATGTGTCCACCAAGGAACCGATCGGTTCCAAGACACTCGTCGACAGGCACAATCTCGGTGTATCGAGCGCCACGGTCCGCAACGACATGGCAGTGCTCGAGGCGGAGGGATACATCACCCAGACCCACACGAGTTCCGGGCGTGTTCCCACCGACAAGGGATATCGCCAGTTCGTGGACCGGATCGCGGAGGTCAAGCCGCTCTCGTCGGCCGAGCGTCGCGCGATCCTGCAGTTCCTCGAATCCGGCGTCGACCTCGACGACGTCCTGCGGCGCGCGGTGCGGCTGCTCGCGCAGCTCACCCGTCAGGTGGCGGTCGTGCAGTATCCGACGCTGTCGGCGTCGTCCGTGCGGCATCTCGAAGTGGTGGGGCTGACGCCGGCGCGGCTGCTGCTCGTGCTCATCACCGATTCGGGCCGTGTGGATCAGCGCATCGTCGAACTCGGCGACGTGATCGACGAGGACGGTCTGGCCAGACTGCGTGAGCTGCTCGGCGGCGCGCTCGCCGGCAAACGGCTCGCGGCCGCGTCCGTCGCCGTCACCGAACTCGCCGACAACGCACCGGAAGATCTGCGCGACGCGCTGATCCGGTGCACCACGGTTCTCGTGGAGACACTCGTCGAGCACCCGGAGGAGCGTCTCGTCCTCGGGGGCACCGCCAATCTCACCCGCAACGCCGCGGACTTCGACGGCCACGGGATGGTGCCGGGATCGTTGCGTACGGTCCTCGAAGCGCTCGAAGAGCAGGTGGTGGTACTCAAACTGCTCGCGACCAGTCAGGAGGCGGGCCGGGTCACCGTCCGTATCGGTGAGGAGACCCAGTTCGAGGAGATGCGCACCACCTCCGTCGTGTCCACCGGCTACGGCGCCGCGGGTACGGTCTTCGGTGGTCTGGGAGTGCTCGGCCCCACCCGGATGGACTATCCGGGAACCATCGCATCGGTCGCGACCGTTGCGAGATATATCGGTGAGGTGCTCGGCGAACGCTGAGCACCGTGCATTTTTTCTGTGTAGAGCGAAGTAAGGACGAGAACACAACGTGGCACGGGACTACTACGGGACGCTCGGCGTGTCCAAGAACGCGACCGACCAGGAGATCAAACGGGCGTACCGGAAGTTGGCGCGCGAGCATCACCCGGACGTCAACCCCGACGAATCGGCACAGAAGCGCTTCCAGGAGATCTCCGCCGCCTACGAGGTGCTGTCCGATCCGGAGAAGCGCAGGATCGTCGATCTCGGCGGTGATCCGCTCGAGCCCGGTGGCGGCGGCGCAGGCGGGTTCGGCGGTGCCGGATTCGGTGGCGGTCTCGGTGATGTCTTCGAGGCGTTCTTCGGTGGGGGAGCCGGTGGTTCGCGAGGCCCGCGCGGCCGGGTCCAGCCCGGTGCCGACTCGCTGCTCCGCACGCGCCTGACCCTGGACGAATGCGCCCGTGGCGTGACCAAGACGGTCACCGTCGACACCGCCGTCCTGTGCGACTCGTGCACCGGCTCCGGTACCCACGGCGATTCGAAGCCCGTGCGATGCGAGACCTGCGGCGGCTCCGGTGAGGTGCAGTCCGTGCAGCGTTCCTTCCTCGGCCAGGTCATGACCTCCCGTCCGTGCCCCACCTGTCGCGGCGTCGGCGAGACGATCCCGGACCCGTGCCGCAAGTGCGGCGGTGACGGCCGTGTGCGCGCCCGCCGGGAGATCACCGTCAAGGTGCCCGCCGGGGTGGGCAACGGCATGCGCATCCGCCTCGCGGCCCAGGGCGAGGTGGGCCCCGGTGGCGGACCGGCCGGTGACCTCTACGTCGAGGTGATCGAAGAACCCCATGAGGTCTTCGTGCGCGACGGCGACGATCTGCACTGCACGATCCGCATCCCCATGGTCGACGCGGCGCTCGGCACCACCGTCACCGTCGACACGATCCTCGACGGACCCACCGAGATCACCGTCGATGCCGGCACACAGCCGGGTTCGATCGCGGTCCTGCGCGGTCACGGCATGCCGAAGCTGCGCTCGGGCACTCGCGGCGACCTGCACGCCCACCTCGACGTCGTGGTGCCGACCCGTCTCGACAACAAGCAGACGAAGCTGCTCGAGGATCTGCGCCGGCACAGCGACCGGGAGCGGGTGGAGGTCGTGACCTCCGGCTCGCAGAACTCCGGTGGCCTGTTCTCGCGCCTGCGCGACGCGTTCAGCGCCCGCTAGGTCCGCCGGTGGCCGCGACGCTGTTCTATCTCGACCCGCTGCCCGCCGAGGGGCGGACGGCCGTGCTCGACGGCAAGGAGGGCAGGCACGCCGCAACGGTGCGCCGCATCGCCGTCGGTGAGCGGCTCGTCCTGTCCGACGGGGCCGGTGCCGTCGCCGACGTCGAGGTCACCGCGGTGGCGAAGGACCGGCTCGACGCCCTCGTGCTGGGCCGCCGCGTCGTGGACCCACCGCGCCCGACCGTGACGGTCGTGCAGGCGCTGCCGAAGTCCGATCGGTCCGAACTCGCGGTCGAACTGGCCACCGAGGCCGGGGCGGACGAGTTCGTGCCGTGGCAGTCGGCGCGCTGCGTCGCGCGGTGGGATGCGAAGGCCGACAAGGGTGTCGCCAAGTGGCAGGCGGTCGCGACGGCTGCCGCGAAACAGTCGCGGCGCGCGTACATCCCGTCGGTGTCCGCGCTGCACCGCACGCCCGAGGTCGTCGCTCGTGTCCGGGAGGCGGTCGCACGGGGCGACGTCGTCGTGGTGCTCCACGAGTCCGCGACGACACCCTTCGCCGACGTGCCCGTCCACGATGCTGATTCGCTGACCCTGGTCGTCGGCCCCGAAGGAGGGCTCGACGACGCGGAGGTGCGCGCACTCGTGGAGGCGGGCGCGGTTGCGGTCTGCCTCGGTCCCACCGTCCTGCGCACGTCGACGGCGGCGGCCGTGGCGCTCGGAGCGATCGGCGTGCTCACCGACCGGTGGCGCGCCCGGCCGCTGCACTGAGGGCCGCCGGATGTTCCGCACACGACTCGCCTACGGTCTCGAGCCCCAGCAGTTCGGACACCTCTATCTGCCCGCCGCCGAGGCCGTGACGGCCCCGGTGCCTGTCGTGATGATCGTGCACGGCGGTTCCTGGCACGGCCGGTACCACCTCAATCTCGGCACCGCCCTCGCCGTCGAACTCGCCCGCCGGGGACTGGTGGCGTGGAACATCGAATACCGCCGGCTCGAGGCCGGTGGTGCGTGGCCCGAGATGTCCGCCGATCTCCGGGCGGCCTTCGAGGCGATCTTCACTCTCGTCGTACCGCACGCCCACAGTGCCGGTATCGAGGTCGACCCCGCACGTGTGCGGCTCGTCGGCCATTCGGCGGGTGGCCAGCTGGCGGTCTGGCTCGCCGGTGAGAACACGTCGGTGCGACCGGAGTTCGTGGTGTCGCAGGCCGGTGCGCTCGACCTCGTCACGGCCGGTGAGCACGGACGTCGGGTCCCGCAGTTCGAGGCCCTGTTCGGTGTCCCCTTCGACGAGGCGCCCGAACTCTACCGGTCGGCGTCGCCGGCACACCGGGTACCGACCGGGATTCCGGTCGCGGTGCTCCACGGCACGGCGGACGTGCAGGTTCCGGTGAGCGTGGCTCATCGCTACGCCGAGGGGGCCCGTGCCGTCGGTGACCCCGTCGTGCTGGAGTTGTTCGAGGGCGAGGACCATGTCGCCTTCCTGGACCGGACGACCCGGTCGTGGGAGCGTTCGCTCGAACTTCTGACGGCGCCCTCAGCCGGGGATACGGACGGTCTCGGGCGACGGTCCGTGGACCCTGCGGGGCAGTAGCAGCGAGACCGTCACAGCGCCTCCGATCAGCACGACGCCGGCGACCAGGCTCGCGGACGAGATCGCCTGTGCGAAGGCCGTCGACGATGCGTCGAGCAGTGGACCGGCGTACGACGCCACGATCGGATTCTTCGCGAGTTCCTCCGCGACGATCGCCGCCCCACCCACCGAGTCGCCCGCCGCTTCGACGGCGGTCGCGGCCTGATCGGCCATCGGTCCGGTCAGACCGGCCAACGGCAATCCGTCGAGGAAACCGGCGATCTCGCGATGGTAGGTGGTCGCGAGGACCGAGCCGAGCACGGCGATACCCAGCGACCCGCCGAATTCCACTGCGGTGTCGTTCAATCCGCCCGCGGCTCCGAGATCGGACCCGGGGAATCCGCCCATGATCAGGTCGGTGGACGGTGGGGTCGCGAGCCCGATTCCCAGACCCAGCAGCAGCAACGAGACCAGGAAGGGCAGGTAACCGGAGCCGACGTCCAGCACCGCGAGAGCGAGCACTCCTGCCGCGGCGGCGAGCATGCCGCTCCCGACGAGGACCCGCGCCCCGAGCCTGGGCGCGAGCCGGCCGCTGAGGGCGGCCCCGACCGAGACGGTCGCTGCGAGGGGGAGCAGGCGCAGGCCGGTCTCGAGCGGACCGTAGCCGAGGACGAACTGGAACTGCTGTGCGACGAAGTAGATGGCCCCGAAGGCGACGAGGAACAGCAGGAGTACCGCCACGCACGCGCCACCGACGGTTCGGTCCGCAACACGACGCAGGTTCAGGAGCGGCCGGGGATGGCGCAGTTCCCACAGCACGAAGACCCCGGCGGCGGCCACGGAGCCGACCGTGATCGCGATCGCCCCGGTGCCCCAGCCGGCATGCGAACCCTCGATGATCGCGTAGACGATGCCGCCGAGCGCGATGACCGACAGTGCGCCGCCGATCCAATCGATGCGGGTGAGGTCGTCGGCCCTGGATGCCGGGACGAGGATCATCGCGGCCACTGCAGCCAGCGCGGCGATGGGCACGTTGATGAGGAAGGTCGACCCCCACGAGTGCGACTCGAGGAGCCATCCGGCGAGCAGTGGGCCGAGCGCGATCGCGAGACCGGAGGTGGCGGCCCAGGCGGAGATCGCGCGAGTGCGCTCGTGTGCGGGGAACATCGCGACGAGCAACGACAGGGTCGCGGGCATGATGACGGCGGCACCCGTTCCCATCACGATTCGTGCGACGACCACCTCGACCGCGCTGTCCGCGAGGGAGCCGTAGACCGCGCCACCGGCGAAGGCCGCGAGACCGACCAGCAGCGCACGCCGACGGCCGTAGCGGTCACCGAGTACACCGAACAGCAGCATCAGCGCGGCATAGGGGACGGTGTATCCGTCGATGACCCACTGCATGTCGGTGCTGGTGAGTTGCAGATCGCGCAGCATGCCCGGGGCCGCGACGATCAGCGAGGTGTTCGCCATGACGACGATGAGCAGGCTCAGGCACAGCACCGCAAGTCCCGCCCACCGCAGCCGGTAGGGTTCCTCCGCCGGGGTCCCGTTCGTCCGGGTGACGGCTGTGGTCATCGGCTCTCCTCGAAGTGCGACGCGGGGTGATGCGGACCGGGCGACGCACCCGGAACTGCACAGTGATGTGCAAGCTATGCGGGTACACACCCGTGTGCAACTAAAATGAAACACAGATCACATTCGGCGGAAGAGGGCGAGAACGTGGAGAACCCGGTCACCCGACCGCGAACCCGATTCAACGCGAACCGTGTGCGGATACTCGACGCGGCGATGCTGTGCTTCGCCGCCGATCCCGACGCGAGCATGGACGACGTGGCCAAAGCCGCAGGTGTCGTCCGTCGCACGGTGTACGCGCACTTCCCCAACCGGGAATCCCTCGTCGAGGGAATCGCCGACGACGCCGCGACCGCACTGGCCGACGTCCTCGAGCAGCCCGAACCGGAGGATCCCGCGGTGGCGCTCGCGGTCGAGGCGCTGCGGACCTGGCCCGTCGGCGACCGCTATCGCGTGTTGCTCTCGTTCGCGCGCAAGGAGATGGGGGAGCAGCGCATCGCCGACCTGGTCTCGCCGGTGCGCTCGCGCATCCTCGCCCTCGTCGAACGCGGCCGCGCGCGGGGGCAGTTCTCCGACTATCTCCCGGTGCCCGTGCTGGTCGGGATGATGGAGGGGTTGACCATGGCCACGCTCGAGCAGGCCAATCTGGGCCTGGTGGACGATTCGGGCGACACCATCGCCCTGGGCAATCTCGTCCTCGCCGGCGTCTCGCCCGACCGCGCTCCCGGCGTCCTCGCCGCGGCGCGGCAGTGGCTCGAGGAGGCGTCGTCGCGCGACGGGAACGCCGAACCCCGGTGAAGGCCGCCGTTGCAGGAGGGGGGCGGTCGCTCCGGCGCTAGACTGGGACGAACACGACGACCGTCGTGCGGGAGCCGAACCGAAAGCAGGACGTACCGTCCACGTGAGTGAACCAGACCGACCCAACGAGCCCGCCGAACTCGAACCGACCCAGGTCAGGTCGAGTCTCGACCTCCCTTCGGAGGCCGCAGCGCCCCTGCTCGGGGCCACGGACGAGAATCTGATCGCCCTCGAGGCCCTCCTGGCCGCGGACATCCACGTACGGGGCAACACCGTCACACTGACCGGCGCCCCCGCCGACGTCGCCCTCGCCGAACGGGCGCTCGCCGAACTCGTCACCCTCGTTCGTCGCGGACAGCCTCTGGGGCCGGACGCCGTGCGCCGCACGGTGGGCATGCTCACCCAGGGACTCTCCGAATCGCCCGCGGACGTGCTCAGCCTCGACATCCTGTCCCGGCGCGGCAAGACGATCCGGCCCAAAACCCTGAACCAGAAGCGCTACGTCGACGCCATCGACGCGCACACCATCGTGTTCGGTGTCGGTCCGGCCGGCACCGGCAAGACCTACCTCGCCATGGCGAAGGCGGTCCAGGCGCTGCAGACCAAGCAGGTCAACCGCATCATCCTCACGCGTCCGGCCGTCGAAGCCGGCGAGCGTCTCGGATTCCTGCCGGGCACCCTGCACGAGAAGATCGACCCCTATCTGCGTCCCCTGCACGACGCACTGCACGACATGATGGATCCCGAAGCCATCCCGAAGCTCATGCAGGCCGGGGTCATCGAGGTCGCCCCCCTCGCATACATGCGCGGCCGCACCCTCAACGACGCGTTCATCATCCTCGACGAGGCACAGAACACCACCGCCGAGCAGATGAAGATGTTCCTCACCCGTCTGGGCTTCGGCTCCAAGATCGTGGTGACCGGCGACATCACCCAGATCGACCTCCCCGGCGGTGCCCGCTCGGGTCTGGCCGCCGCCACCGAGATCCTCGACGGCATCGACGACATCCACATCGCTCGGCTCGACAGCAGCGACGTCGTGCGGCACCGCCTCGTGTCCGACATCGTCGACGCATACAGCCGGTTCGAGGCTTCCCGCGACGGGGACGGCGCCGCCGGCAACCGCGCGCAGCGCCGCGCCGCGCACCGGGTGCAGCGCCGATGAGCAACCGTCTCGACCAACCGAATACCGTCGTGCAGAAGGAACTCCAGTCATGAGTATCGAGATCTCGAACGAATCGGGAATGGACGTCTCGGAGGAGGACCTCCTCGACGTCGCACGATTCGTGATCGCCCGGATGGACGTGCATCCGGCCGCCGAGTTGTCGATGGTGCTCGTGGACCTCGACACCATGGCCGACCTGCACGTGCGGTGGATGGATCTGCCCGGCCCCACCGACGTGATGTCGTTCCCCATGGACGAACTCGAGCCGGGCGGACGACCGGACGCCCCGGAGCCGGGACCGTCGATGCTCGGCGACATCGTGCTCTGCCCGCAGTTCGCCGCCGATCAGGCGGCCAAGGCCGGACACTCGGTCGCGCACGAACTCGCCCTGCTCACGGTGCACGGGATGCTCCATCTTCTCGGGTACGACCACGCCGAACCGGACGAAGAGAAGGAGATGTTCGGGCTGCAGAACCAGCTCCTCGCCGAGTGGTACGAGGAGCTCCGTCGCGCCGAACACGAAGCGCGCCTCGCCGCTCGCGACCGGAACCTGCTGGGCAAGGCCGGTTTCGTCGACACTCCCGAATCATGAACGGCGGCAGAACGAACGGTCACGCCTGTTCCGGGCGCACCGAGGAAGGGACAACCGCGTGAGTACAGTGCCCCTCGTCGTCCTCGCAGTCGTCCTGGTGGTGCTCGGCGGATTGTTCGCCGCCCTGGACTCGGCGCTCAACACGGTCTCCGCGGCCCGGGCCGAGGAATTGGCGAAGGAGGGGCGTGCCAGCGCGCGGCGGCTCCTCGGTCTCCTCGAGGACCGGCCCCGATACGTCAACCTGAGCGTCCTGCTGCGCATCCTCTGCGAGATCACCGCCACCGTGGTGCTCGTCGGGGCCCTGCTCGCGGTCCTCGACAGGACCTGGGCGCTCGTGGTCGGCGCCGCGGTGATGGTGATCGTCGACTACGTCGTGATCGGCGTGGGCCCCAGGACCCTCGGCCGCCAGCACGCCTATCCCATCGCGCTCGCGGCCACCGGCCCGCTCCGGGTCCTCGGTGTCCTGCTCGGCCCCGTCAGCCGCATCCTCATCGTCGTCGGCAACGCCGTCACGCCCGGTCGCGGCTTCCGTAACGGTCCGTTCGCCAACGAGATCGAGCTGCGCGAGCTGGTGGACCTGGCGCAGGAGAGCGGCGTCGTCGCCGACGACGAGCGCCGGATGATCCAGTCCGTCTTCGATTTCGGTGACACCACCGCCCGCGAGGTCATGGTGCCGCGTCCCGAGATGGTGTGGATCGAGGAGACCAAGACCGCCGGCCAGGCCACCTCGCTCGCGGTGCGCAGCGGTCACTCGCGGATCCCGGTGATCGGCGAGAACGTCGACGACATCCGCGGCGTCGTCTATCTCAAGGACCTCGTCAAGCAGACCTACTACCACCGCGACGGTGGTCGCAGCGTCTCCGTCGCCGACGTCATGCGTCCGGCGGTGTTCGTGCCGGATTCGAAGCGTCTCGGCGATCTGCTCGCCGACATGCAGCGCGATCGCAACCACATGGCGGTCCTCGTCGACGAATACGGTGGCATCGCCGGCCTCGTGACCATCGAGGACGTCATCGAGGAGATCGTCGGTGAGATCGCCGACGAATACGACACCGGGGAGATCCCCGACGTCGAGGAACTCGGCGACGACATCTACCGTGTCTCCGCACGACTGCCCGTCGAGGATCTCGGTGAGCTCTTCGGCATCGACATCGAGGACGACGAGGTCGACACGGTCGGCGGACTCCTCGGCTACGAACTCGGCCGCGTTCCGTTGCCCGGATCGGAAGTGCAGACCCACGGATTGCTGCTCCGCGGCGAGGGCGGGCCGGACGTCCGGGGACGGGTGCGGGTGAGCACCGTCTTCGTGCAGCGGGTCGATTCCGACGAGCACACCGACATCGACACTGCCACAACCGAGGAGCATGCATGACCGACCCCGACTTCCGTTCCGGCTTCATCTGTTTCGTCGGACGGCCCAACACGGGGAAGTCGACGCTGACGAACGCACTCGTCGGCAGCAAGATCGCCATCACCTCGTCACGTCCGCAGACCACCCGCCACACCATCCGTGGCATCGTCCACCGCGACAACGCCCAGCTCATCCTGGTGGACACCCCCGGGCTGCACCGCCCGCGTACTCTGCTCGGGCAGCGTCTCAACGACCTGGTGCAGGACACCTACTCCGAGGTCGACGCGATCGGCATGTGTTTCCCCGCCGACGAGAAGATCGGACCCGGGGACCGCTGGATCCTCGACCAGGTGCGGCACGTCGCACCGAAGACGCCGATCGTCGGCATCGTCACCAAGATCGACAAGGTGGGCAAGCAGCAGGTCGCCGCCCAGCTGCTCGCCGTGTCGAAGCTGCTCGGGGACGACTGCGAGGTCGTGCCCGTCTCGGCCACCTCGGGTGAACAGGTCGAGGTTCTCGTCGACGTCCTCGCATCCCACATGGAGCCGGGGCCGGCCTTCTATCCGGACGGTGAGCTCACCGACGAACCGGAGGAGACGCTCATGGCCGAGCTCATCCGCGAGGCCGCGCTCGAGGGGCTCGGTGACGAGCTGCCGCACTCGCTCGCCGTGGTGATCGAGGAGGTCACCGAACGCGAAGGGCGTACGGAGAAGCAGGGGGCGATGCTCGACGTGCACGCCCTGCTCTACGTCGAACGGCCGAGCCAGAAGGGCATCGTCATCGGCAAAGGCGGTGCGCGACTGCGCGAGGTGGGCACCGCGGCTCGCACCCAGATCGAGAAACTGCTGGGGGTGAAGATCTACCTCGATCTGCACGTCAAGGTCGCCAAGGACTGGCAGCGCGATCCCAAACAGCTCGGACGTCTGGGATTCTGACGCTGTCCGGATCCGGGCCGTGGTCGTTCAGACGCGAGTGACGGCCGGGCGCGTGGCCCACCTCGGGAGCAGGCCGTCCGCCGTCACCACGGTCCCGAAATTCTGGGCGACCACCGCGACCGATGCGGCGTGCGCGGCCGGACTGTACGAGGCGGCGCAGTCTTCGACGAGAGAGACCCAGTACTCGTGGAAGAGGGCACTGCGCAGGCTCGATTCGACGCAGATCTCCGTCGCGACGCCCGTGAACAACAGCGATTCGATCCCGCGTGAGCGCAGGACCCGATCGAGGTCGGTGCCGACGAAGGCGCTGAAGCGGTGTTTGACGATCACCGGTTCACCCGGCGCCGGCCGGACACCGTAGAACTCGGCGCCCACGGTCCCGGGCCGGCAGGTCAGCCCGGTCCGGGCGGTTCCGGGCCCGTCGCCGACCCGCCCCAGCCATTGGGGCGAGTCGGTGGTCTCGTCGTGTTCCGTGCGGACCCAGACGACGGGCACACCCGCGTGGCGGGCACCGGCGATCAGTTCCGCGAGGCGCGGCGTCATCGTCACCGCGGCAGAGACGTCGAAGCCGCACCCGGCGAGAGCGCCGTCCGGCGAGCAGAAGTCGTTTTGCATGTCGATCACCACCAGCGCGCACCGCTGCGGGTCGTAGCGGAATCCCGACTCGTTCATGCGAGGGTCCTCTCGTCGAAGTTGGTTGTTCGTTGCGTGTGTGGTCGTCACCAGAGCACCACAGCGGCGACGGCGGCGACGAGCAATCCGCTCACCACCGGGATCGCGAGGCGGCGCACGAGATCTCCGACCGGAACGCGGCAGAATCCCGCGACCACGATCAGCGACGACCAGATGACGAGGGTGCCGCCTCCGGTCCAGGTCGCGGCGTTCTGAGCGAGGGCGGCGAGCGTCGCGGTGTCCATGCCGACCTGCGGAGCGAGGGAGGCAGCGATGCCGCCGGTGAGCGGCAGTCCCGCCCAGCCGGATCCGTCGAGGCCGATGAGCATCCCGATCACCACCATGCTCAGCGCCGCGAAGAGTCCGTTGTCGGGGGTGTACTCCTGGACCCGCTCGACGGCGTCGAAGAGGAACGCCGGTCCGGTGTCCGACTCGAGTCCGAGGATCGACCCGGAGTAGTCGGGGATGCCGAGATAGACGAATCCGGCCACGGGCAGGATGATTCCCATGGCCTTGAACGCGTAGACGAGTCCGTCCACGAAGTGCGTGGCGCAGTGTTCGAGCGCGTCGGACCGCTGCGTCGTCAGGGTCACCGCGGCCATGAGGAGAAGTGCGCTGCCGCCCACCAGTGACGCTCCTGCTCCGTCCGACCACGGAACCAGATCGGTGAAACGCCCCAGCATCATGTAGACGAGCACGAGTCCGAATGTCGCCGGAACGCCGATCGCCCAGGCTCGAGCGGCTGCCGGGCGGGTGAGAACGGGTGTGCTCGTCCGGGGAAGGACGGCGTCGACGCTCGGCACCGCGACGGTGTCGCTGCTCGGGACCGCGACGGTGTCGCTGATCGGCACCGTGCCGACCGGTGACGGACGATTTCGCTCGCCGGCCGGGAGATCCACGGCAGCGCCCGGCGTGAGACCACCGGCCCCCGAACCGCCGTCCGGTGTCTCGGAATCCCGGTTGCGGCGCGCGATCTCGCGTCGGACGGTGAGGAACCACGCGAGCGTGGCCGCGGTCAGCCCGACGATCAGGGACAGCACCAGCGCGCGGTCGGCGATGTCGTCGGCCGGCACACCGGCGCCGCTCGCCGAGATGGACGGGGCCAGACCGATGACGTAATCGGAAGCGAGCGCCATGCCCTGCCCCGAGATGGCGAGGGCGAGCGCAGCGCCGAGCGGCGGCAGTCCCGCCTTGATCGCCGCCGGAAGCAGCACCGCGCCGATCAGCGCGAGCGCCGGTGTCGGCCAGAAGAACAACGACAACAGGTAGGTGACGACGAACAGCACGATGTAGGCGATGCGGCCGTCGATCATCCATCGTCCGAACGGGCGCACCATGAGTTCGTCGGCACCGATGGAACGCATCGCGGCGAGCATCGATGTCACAGCTGCGATGACCACGAAGATCTCGAACAGGGCGCCACCCGCGGTCAAGGTCGCACGGAAGACCGACATGACGGCGGAGGCGATGTTGCCGTCGTAGGCCAGCGCGGTGGCGAAGGTTGCGAGGACCGCCGGGATCAGGACGTTCTTACGCAATGCCATGGCGACGATCAGGACGAGCAGGCCGAGCAGGAACACGATGTGCGCGACGGTCACGAGCAGCTCCTCGACGAGAGAACGTGCAGCGGGCGGCGACCGTGGACGGATCGATCGGCGCCGCAACATCGATGGGGCGGCGCAACCGTCGTGGGCCGGAACACGTTCGATCTTGAAGTCCCGTGCAGGCACCGGCAATGGGCCGATCAGCCAATCGTGCACGGCATCGCCTGTGCACAGTGCACTGTTCGTGACCGAGATGTTTCGTGGTGTACTCGACGTGAATGTGCGGTCACGCCCCGATCGCGGTCGCAGGGGTCCGCGAGCGGCTCAGGGCTGTTCCGCGGCCGCGGCGTGCAGAAGCAGCAGAACGGATTCCGACAGATTCGTCTCGGTCCCCGTGGACAGGCGGCGCAGCTGCAACCCGGTGATGGTGGCGACGATCGTCGGCGCGAGGGCTTCGGGGTGCCGGACACCGAGCGCGGAGAGGACGGAGGCGGCCAGCGCGTCGTAGGCGTTCCAGCAGCGCTCGGCCACCCGGCGGAGCGCGACGTCGCGTCCTGCCTGCACGTACAGGTCGAAAGGGGCGATGCGCTCGGCGGTGAAGGTCAGATCACGCGCGATCCGCTCGGTGAGCTCCGCGGCTTCGGACAGCGACAAGGCAGGGGAGCGATAGTGCTCGGCCAGCTCGTGCAGCCGCTCGGTCTCCTCGTCGACGAAGGATTCGAGGGCGGCGCGCAGCAGATCGGCCTGGGTGGGGAAGTGGTACGTGATCGACCCCAGCGAGACCCCGGCGCGCGCTGCGATCCGCCGGTTCGTCACACCCGCCACACCGTCGGTGCCGACGAGATGCAAGGTGGCGTGGACGATCCGCGAGCGTGCGTCGTCCGGCGTGGTCACCACCATTGCTCCGGGCTGTGATCCTGCCACCTCGACACCGACTCCAGCTGGGAGGCAAGGGAGACGAGCAGAGGCTCGGAGTTCTCCGGGCCGAGCAGCTGAGCGCCAACCGGAAGCGCGCCGTCGACGAATCCGGCGGGCACGGCGACCGCCGGCCAGCCCAGCACGTTCCACGGCCATGCGTAAGGACAGGCGCCGGTGATGACCTTGTCGGTCGCCCACCCGCCGATACCGTCGATCGCGGTCACCGGCAGCGGAGGTGTGGCGGTGGTGGGGGCGAGCACGACATCGACACGATCGAAGATCCGGCCCACCCTGCGCTGCAAGCCCGGTTCGGCCGCACGCGCCGCGCGCAACGGAAGACCGTGCAGCAGACGGCCGGTGCGCGCATTGGCCCGGGTGCGGATGTCGGCGAGAGCCGGATCGGGCAGGCGATGCAGCCACTCCTCGATCCCGGCCATCGACCGCGGAAGGAAGCTCAGCCCGAAGAGGATTCCGTAGTCCGGATCGGCGAGGGTCACCTCGTGGCCGAGATCGCGCAGCACGGTGGCGAGCGCGGCGAGACGGGTGCGGACCCGGAGATCCAGACGGGTGGGCGTCGCGGTGAACGGAATCCTCAGCGACAGTGCGATGTTCAGTTTTCCCGGATCGCGTCCGACAGCGTCCGAGACGGTGAGGGGGGCGCATCGGTGCCGGTCGCCGGGATGATTCCCGGACACGACGTCGAGGAGCAGGGCCGCATCGGCGACCGTGCGGGCGAGCGGGCCGTGGGTGGTCAATCCGTTGAACGCCTCGGCGTCGGGCCACATCGAGATGCGGCCGCGTTGAGGTTTGATGCCGACGAGATTGGACCACGAGGCGGGGATGCGGACCGATCCGGCGCCGTCGGATCCCAGTGCCGCGGGAACGAGTCCGGCGGCGACGGCCGCGGCGCTACCACCCGACGAACCGCCGGGAGTGTGTTCGCGCGACCAGGCACTGCGGGTGTGTCCGAAGGCGTCGCCACCGGTGAGGGGCCACTGCCCGAGTTCCGGGGAGTGCGTCTTGCCGACGATCACCGCTCCGGCGGCACGGAGGCGGCACACCACCTCGGCGTCGGTGTCCTTCACCGCGAAGGTGCCGGCGCACCCGAACATCGTCGTCTCGCCCACGATGTCGGTGTCGTCCTTGACCGCGATCGGAATACCGAGAAGCGGTCGCCGCTCGCCGTTCGCCCGGCGGCGGTCTGCCTCGCGTGCCTCCTCGAGCGCAGCGGTGTGGCGCACGACCCGGAAGGCGTTCAGGTGAGGTTGCGACTTGTCGATCCTGTCGAGGCTCGCCTGCACGAGCGCCGCGGAGGTGGTCTCACCCCGATCGAGCGCAGCCAGCGCTGTCCGCAGATCGGGCAGGGCGGTTCGAGCGTCCATTCGTCCCCCGTTCGTTCGAACGAACAGTAACCTGTTCTCGTTCGGTGTGTCGAGGTCCCCGGGGAGTCGTCCGGTGTCGGCTCGGCGTGACAGACTCGGGGAGTGAGGCTTTATCGGGACAACGCGGTGGTGCTGCGCCAGCACAAGCTCGGCGAAGCCGACCGCATCGTCACCCTGCTGACCCGCCGGCACGGTCTCGTGAGGGCCGTGGCCAAGGGCGTGCGCCGGACGCGATCGAAATTCGGCGCCCGGCTCGAGCCGTTCGCGCACATCGACGTCCAGCTCCACCCGGGCCGCAATCTCGACGTCATCACCCAGGTGCAGACCATCGACGCCTTCGCGGTGGGCATCGTCGACGATTACTCCCGATACACCACTGCCTGCGCGGTCCTCGAAACCGCCGAGCGGCTCGCGGGCGAAGAACGCGCCCCCGTCCCGCGCCTGCACGCGCTGACCGTCGGCGCCCTTCGCGCCGTCTGCGACCGGACCAGGCCACCCGAGCTCGTCCTCGACGCCTATCTCCTCCGGGCCATGGCCTACGCGGGGTGGGCGCCGGCGATCACCCGCTGCGCGCGGTGCGATCGTCCCGGTCCGCACACGGCCTTCCATGTCGCGGCCGGTGGCGCGGTATGCGTCCATTGCCGTCCTCCGGGCGCAGCGACCCCGGCGCCGGGGGTGTTCGCGCTGCTCGACGCGCTCAACCACGGACGGTGGGCCGACACCGAGACAGCCGACGCGGCGGTGCGGCGGCAGGCCAGCGGCCTGGTCGCGGCGCACCTGCAGTGGCATCTCGAACGGCAACTGCGCTCGCTGCCTCTCGTCGAGCGGGGGAGCGCCCCCTCCGCCCGGGAAGCCCCGGCACACCGGGTGGGCGAGGTCCCGACCCGCGTCGATGACGCGCTCGGGGGTGTCGGGCAGGATGGGAGCCGTGATTCGACGACGCTCCACGCCCCCCTCGCCTGATCGCGTGATCCGACCGCCCGATCCGCATCCTTCCGGTGCGCGGCCGCCGGTGCTGCAGCCCGAGTTGATTCCCCGGCACGTGGCTCTGGTCATGGACGGCAACGGCCGCTGGGCGCAGGAGCGGGGCCTGCCGCGCACCGCGGGGCACGAGCGCGGCGAGGCCGTCCTCATGGACACCGTGTGCGGATGCATCGAGATGGGCGTCACGTGGCTCTCGGCCTATGCCTTCTCCACCGAGAACTGGAAGCGCAGCCCCGAAGAGGTGCGTTTCCTCATGGGCTTCAACCGCGACGTGATCCGCCGTCGCCGTGACGAGATGCACGAGATGGGTGTGCGGGTCCGCTGGGCCGGCCGCCGGCCCCGCTTGTGGCGCAGCGTGATCAAGGAACTCGAGATCGCCGAGGAGCTGACGAAGGACAACGACGTCATGACCCTCACGATGTGCGTGAACTACGGTGGTCGCGCCGAGATCGCCGACGCGGCACGGGAGATCGCACGTCGTGTCGCGGCGGGCGAGCTCGATCCCGAGCGTGTCACCGAGGCCACCCTCGCGCGCTATCTCGACGAGCCCGAGATGCCCGACGTCGACCTGTTCCTCCGGCCGTCGGGGGAGCAGCGCACCTCGAACTTCCTGCTGTGGCAGTCCGCCTACGCCGAACTCGTCTTCCAGGACAAGATGTTCCCCGACTTCGACCGGCGCGATCTGTGGGCCGCGTGCGTGGAGTACGCCTCGCGCGACCGGCGGTTCGGAGGTGTGAAGTGACCTCGTTGCGAGAACGCATCGCCACCGCCCTGACGCCCTACGTCGACGTCCGTACCTCCCTGGCCACCGCCGACGGTTCGTTCGGATTCGACTACGGGGCGGTGCCCTTCGCGCTGCAGGTCGTCACGCTCACCGAGGGCCTCGACGTGGTCTCGATCACGGGCGTGCTCGCGTGGGATCTTCCCCTCGACGAGACCGTGCGCACCCGCATCGCCGCAGCCGCCGACGCCCTCCAGTTCGGGTCGGTGCACCTCATCGAACGCGACGCCGACACCGACGTCGTGGTGCGGTACTCGTTCCCGGCGACAGGTCTGGACGACACCGCGCTGACCACCATGCTGTTGCTCGTACTCGACGGCGCCGCCGAAGCGCGCGGTTCCGTCACCACCCCTGATATCGAGGAGAATTCGTGACCACGACCGACATCGACGTCGAGACCACCATCGACGAGGAGGTGGCCGACGACGGGTCGTTCGCCGTCGCGATCCCCACGGAGGACGACGATGCCCTGCGCGCGGCCGTCGTCGAGACGCTGTCGCAGATCCTCGAGGAAGCCCCCGAGCCCGACGAGGACGGCGAGATCCCGATCTGGATCGACGACGTGCTCACCTACGCCACGGTGGACGCCGAAGGCGGCTTCGTGCTGCTCACCACCTACCTCGTGGAGGACGTCACGGGCCGGACCCGGGCAGCGGAGGTTCTCGGCGACCTGCAGGTCGAGTTCTCGGAGGTGAAGTTCGTCCTCGACAAGGACCGGGTCACCGCGGAACTGCGGGTCGCGGCGTCGCCGCTCGTGCCGATCCATCTCGTGCGGGCCGTCGCCGCCTTGGTCCCGGTCGTCGAGCAGGCGCGCGTGCTGGCGCAGCGTCTCGGGGGCGAAGCGTCGGTCTTCGACGGTGAGGACGACGCCGACGAGGAGAACCTGCTCGTCGACGGCTGCGGATGCGGCGACTGCAGCTGCGGCTGAGCGGAGGTCTCAGGCGCGCGCGAGCGCGCACTCGCGGCAGCTGCCGAAGATCTCGACGGTGTGGCTGACGTCGACGAAACCGTTCGACTCCGCCACCTCGTGCGACCAGCGTTCGACCTCCGGGCCGTCCACCTCGACCGTGAAGCCGCAGTGGCGGCACACGAGATGGTGGTGATGCCCGGAGGAGCAGCGGCGGAAGAGCGACTCGCCGCTGTCCGTGCGGAGCACGTCCACGCTGCCGGCCTCGGCGAGCGACTGCAGTGTGCGGTAGACGGTGGTCAGGCCGATGCCTTCGCCGCGCTTGCGCAGCTCGTCGTGCAGGTCCTGGGCGGACCGGAATTCCTCGGTGTTGTCGAGCAGGTCGACGATGGCGCTGCGTTGCCGGGTCGAGCGCACCCCCACGAGAGGCTTGCGGGTGGAGGTCACTGCGATTGTCCTTCCTGGGCGTGAGCGACGGCGTCGACGACGATGCGGGCGAGGTGGTCGTCGGCCAGGTGATAGAGCACTTCGCGTCCCGAACGTTCGCCGCGGACCACGCCGGCGGTCTTGAGTACGCGCAGATGCTGGCTGATGAGCGGTTGGGTGACGCCGAGCGCGCCGACGAGTTCGTGGACGCAGCGCGCCGATTCCCGTAGCTCCAGCACGATCGAGATGCGGACGGGGGCGGAAAGAGCGCGCAGCAGTTCCCCGGCCGCGATCAGGGTCTCGGGGGAGAGGGCCGGCCGGGACGACGGGTCGCCGGCCACGGCCCGCCGGCGTTCCCGCGCGTCCGTGTTGCAGTCGCGTGGATCGGCGTCGACACTCACGGGGCTCCTCGGGGCGCGGGGTGGGCCGGTGGACGGTGCCGCCCACCGGAGGCTTATTGCAAATCGATTCCATTTTGATATGCACGGTTGTGCATGTCAACCGGCACGAATTCGAGCACCCGGCGCGGAGCGATAGGCTTACTCATCGACGCATGCTGCGAAAACCCCGCATCGAAGATGGAGAAACCGAGTGGCACCCAAATCCAAGATCGATACCGTCGCCAACCTCGCGAAGCGCCGAGGTCTGGTCTATCCCTGCGGTGAGATCTACGGCGGCACCAGGTCGGCCTGGGATTACGGGCCGCTCGGTGTGGAGCTCAAGGACAACATCAAGAAGCAGTGGTGGCGCAATATGGTCACCAGCCGCGACGACGTCGTCGGTCTCGACTCCTCGGTGATCCTCCCGCGTCAGGTCTGGGTCGCCTCCGGTCACGTCGGCGTGTTCAACGACCCGCTCGTCGAGTGCCTGCACTGTCACAAGCGTCACCGGCAGGACCACCTGCAGGAGGCGTACGCCGAGAAGCACAAGCTCGACGACCCCGACGCCGTGCCGATGTCCGAGATCGTGTGCCCGGACTGCGGCACCAAGGGCGAGTGGACCGAGCCCCGCGACTTCAACATGATGCTCAAGACCTATCTCGGTCCCATCGAGAGCGAGGAAGGCCTGCACTACCTCCGCCCGGAGACCGCGCAGGGCATCTTCGTGAACTTCGCCAACGTGCTCACCACCTCGCGTAAGAAGCCGCCCTTCGGCATCGGCCAGATCGGCAAGAGCTTCCGCAACGAGATCACGCCCGGCAACTTCATCTTCCGCACTCGCGAGTTCGAGCAGATGGAGATGGAGTTCTTCGTCAAGCCCGGCGAGGACGAGCAGTGGCACCAGTACTGGATCGACTACCGCCTGAACTGGTACACCGATCTGGGCATCAACAAGGACAACCTGCGCCTGTACGAGCACCCGCAGGAGAAGCTGTCGCACTACTCCAAGCGCACCGTCGACATCGAGTACCGCTTCCACTTCCAGGGCAGCGAATGGGGTGAGCTCGAGGGCGTCGCGAACCGCACCGACTTCGACCTCTCGACGCACTCGAAGCACTCCGGCACCGACCTGAGCTTCTTCGACCAGGCCACCAACGAGCGCTACACCCCGTACGTCATCGAACCGGCGGCCGGCCTGACCCGCTCGCTCATGGCCTTCCTCGTCGACGCCTACACCGAGGACGAGGCACCCAACGCCAAGGGCGGTGTCGACAAGCGCACCGTGCTGCGTCTCGACCGGCGACTCGCGCCCGTCAAGGCGGCCGTGCTGCCGCTCAGCCGCAACGCCGACCTGAGCCCGAAGGCCAAGGATCTCGCCGCGAAGCTGCGCCAGAACTGGAACATCGAGTTCGACGACGCCGGCGCCATCGGCCGCCGCTACCGCCGTCAGGACGAGATCGGCACGCCGTTCTGCATCACGGTCGACTTCGACACCCTCGACGACCAGGCCGTCACGATCCGTGAGCGCGACACCATGGCGCAGGAGCGCGTGAGCCTCGACCAGGTCGAGGGCTACCTCGCGCAGCGCCTGCTCGGCTGCTGACAGACACGTCCGGCAACGCGCCCTCCGGTCCCGGCGGATCGGAGGGCGCGTTCGCCTTCCCGGGTCAGGCCCCGGAACGACGATCGATGTACTCGAAGTACCCGCGACCGGTGATCCCGGCGCCCCGCCACGTCGCCGTGTAGGCGAAACCGGTGACGAATCCGGTGCCGAGGCCGAAGGTGAACGGAGTGTCCATCACCGCCTCGAGGTCCAGCCAGGGGCGACCGCGGGAGTCCTTCACCAGGAAACGGGTCCGCTGCGGGACCGGCATCGGGATGCCGTAGGGCGTCGGCTCGGGTTCGTCGCGCACCTCGAGTACCTCGAAGTCCACCCTGCGGAATCGTGTGCCGTAGCCCGCGCGGGTGCGCAGGATCGCGGTCGTCATCAACGGTGCACCGCCGATCGCATACCGGCTGAGCAGAATCTGCGTGTCGGCGTCGAGATCGACGATCTGATAGACGAAGTAGTCGAGCGGCGCCTTCGCCGCAGGCGGCAGGGCAGTGGTGCGCACCAGATACGGACTCGGCATCGCGCCGTACTCGAACGAACACAGACCCGAGGCGGTGACGCTCGTGCCCTCGTGCGTGAACGTGCCCTCGTAGTCGGTGAGCAGACCGAAGTGTTTGTAGAGGGGGTTGCGGAAGAACCACGACACCGTGCCGGTGTTGGTCAGCTTCAGCGCGACATCCACATCACCGACTCGCCCCACCAGTTCGTAACAGGGATAACGCCCCGTCAACGTGAGGTCGTCACCGAACTTCACGAGCGAACCGTCGGGGGACGAGACGAATGTGTCTCCCACCGCATAGTTCCCGAAGTGAGCGGGATGGGAGGCAGCCGTGCCCGCGACGACCGAGGCGTTACGGCGCGGCGGCGCGACGAGCGCGTCGTCGTTGTCGAAGGCCAGCGATCCCGTCGACCCGATGAGCGACATCATCGAGAAGAACCGGTGCGGCTCCGGCAGATCCGGGATCATGACGCCGTAGTGGACCCAGCCGAACCGGCGCGAGTCGACGTGGGGACGCAGGATGTCGGGCTCGGAGAACGGCTTGCCGTCGGACGACTCGGCGGAATCGAACAGGCGGATCGCCGTTCCCAGCCCCGCGCGCATCGCGCGTGCTGCACCAGGATGCACGGCCGCGGTCCTAGAAGCGTCCGCCGCTGGAGCCTCCGAAGCCGCCACCCCCGAAGCTGCCGCCACCGAAACCTCCGCCGAAACCGCCCCCGCCGCGCCCGCTGTTGAGCACGCTGTTGATGAGGATTCCGCCGAGCACGGCGCCGGCGATGTTGCCGCCCGACGAACCGCCGCGGGGCGGACGCTGCTGGTAGTCCCAGCGCTGCACGTCGTTCTGGGCGCTGCGCAGGGCCTGCACCGCCAGCGACGCCGCGGAGCGGGCGTACTGGATGGCTGCGGCCGGATCCGAGTCGGCGGCCTGCTGCGCGGCCTGCAGGTGCCGCTGCGCCTCGGACAGCCGCGTGCGGGCCTGCGCACCGACGACGCCCCGGCGCGTGCCGATGAAGTCGGCCGCGGCCGTGACCTGAGCTTGCGCCGCCGCCAGGTCCTGGTCGAGACGGCGACGCATCTCCGCGGCCTGCTGCTGCGCCTGCCTGGTCCGTGCCCGCAGTTCGTCGAGGCGCGCGTCGGCCTCGACGACCCGCGTGAAGCTGCCCAGCGGGTCGGTGTGCTGCTCGGCCCGCGCGTGTTCGAGGGCTTCCTGCACGGCCTTCAGCGCCTCGACGAGTTCGGGCCCACCCGCTTCGACGAGTTGCTTCGCATCCGCCACGCCCTGCTCGGCGTCCTCCATCGCGTCGGGAAGTGTCGCGATCGCGCGCCGGATGTCCTCGGCGGCGTGGTCGAGCGAGTCGAGCAGCGTCGCTGCGTGACCCAGGGCCCGCTCCGCTTCGCGGATGGCCCGCACGGCGTCGCCCTGTTCGCCGACCGGCCGGGCCACGGCGGTGCGGCCCTGATCGATCGCGTTCTCCGCGAACGCGATCTCCTCTCGGGCCAGCGAGACGTTGTCGGCGACCGGCGTCAGAGCACCGGCGGGAAACTCCGAATGCAGCCCACCCAGAATCCGCTCGGCCTCCGGGATCCGCGCCTGCAGTGCGATTGCACGCTGCGTGAGAGCGTCCAGCCGCGCCGGAGCGTCGAGCAGGAGATTGCGCATCGTGTCGAAGGCCTCGACCTGGGAGTCGAGTTCGCGGTCGGCCTGCCCGCACGAGGAGATCAGCTGCACGAGCATGTCGCGCTGCTGCTCCGGCGTCTCGGGAATGTCGTCGTCGAGCCGCTGACGGATCTCGAACGCACCCGCCAGCGCGGACTGTGCCTGCCGGTAGGCCCGGTCGAAGGGGGCCACCGCGGCATCCCCGAACTCACCCCGTGCGAGTTCGAGGGCCTCGGAGCTGGAACGGACCGCGTTGTCTGTCTCGACCAGCAGGGTCTGCGCGTACTGCTCGAGACCTTCGATCGGCAGAGCCCGCAACGCGGAGGTGTCGGCGGGGTCGATCCGGGCCGCCTGTGCCGCTCCGGATTCCGCCCGCTTCTTCTTCGATCGACGGTTGTAGGCGTACAGGCCGGCACCGCCGGCCGCGATCACGCCCCCGCCGACGAGCAGTGTCGTCACCGGCGCGCTCGACGGTGCGAGGGCGTTGTTCAGGCCCTCGGCGGCGCCCACCGCGGCACCCGTCCAGTCTCTGTTCCGCAATGCGGGTTCGATGTCGGACGAACTGATCCGGTCGCGCTCGCTCCGGGAGATCTCGGATCCCGTCGGAGTCCACAACGCGTACTCGCGGTCCGTCGTCGCGATCGCCAGCAAGGCCGTATTCCGACCGAAGTTGCTCGCCTGCGCGGTGGCCTGCGCCCAGCTGTCGTAATTGCGTCCGTCGAAGCTCGGCACATAGGTCACCCACAGCTGCAGACCACGCTCGTCGTACAGCGTGTTCGTGGCCTCCTGGATACGCGCGATGTCGGCCTGGTCGAGCACTCCCGCCGAGTCGGTGATCGGCTGGGCGAGCCGGGAGGGGGGCTCGGCGGAGGCCGCCACCGGGAAGAGCAGCCACGCGGCCACTGCCAGCAGGGCGGGGACGAAGGCGAGCACAGAACGTGCGGGGCGCGGAGACCGTGCGGCCGATACGTGTGGCATGGGATCGAATCTAGTGGCTGCGAGGCGCGAGCGGGGTCGGCGCGTCGTCCGGTCGACCTCCGTGCGGTCGCTGGCAGAATCAGGGGGTGAGCACTGCATCCCGCCGCACCGGCACCGCATCCACCGGGGACGACCTCGGCGTGGGCGCGCGCATCGCGCGCTGGTTCAGGCGCCTGCTGGTCGGCATCCTGCTCGCCGCCGTCCTCGTCGTCGCCGGAACGGCCGTGCGGGTCTGGCAGGTCGCGCGGATCGACGACCGGACGCCCGCCGACGCGATCGTCGTGCTCGGTGCCGCCCAGTACTCCGGTACGCCGTCGTCGGTGTTCGAGGCCCGCCTCGAACAGGCGCTCAAGCTCTACGAAGCAGGAACATCCCCGCGGATCGTCACGGTGGGCGGCAAGCAGGAAGGCGACCTGTACACCGAAGCTGCGGCGGGAAAGAACTATCTCGTTTCGCGCGGAGTTCCGGAGGACGCGATCGTCGCCGTCGAGGAAGGCTCGGACACGCTGCTCAGCGTCGAGGCGGTCAGCCGGGAGATGTCCGACAGGGGACTGTCGTCGGTCGTGCTGGTCAGCGACCCGTGGCATTCGCTGCGCACCCGCACCATGGCGCGCGATGCGGGTCTCGACGCGTGGACCGCACCCACCCGGCAGGGTCCGGCGGTGTTCACCCGCGAATCGCAGTTCCACGGGATCGCCCGCGAGACCGGCGCGCTGATCTGGTATCAGATCACCCATTTCTCCGCGGATTTCCCGTACACGGCGGAGCAGTGAGGCCGAACGTAGGGTCTCCGGGACGGAAGGCAGTGTGATGCAGGGGTACAGCGAACACGATCTCGAACGGCGCGTGGCCGAGCCGCGGAAGACCTCGGCCCTCGCGGGGTCGGAGGGCGCGGCGTCCGAACGTACCGCCTTCGCCCGCGACCGTGCCCGCGTGCAGCACTGCGCCGCCCTGCGACGACTCGCCGACAAGACCCAGGTGGTGGGCCCCCGCGACGGTGACACCCCGCGGACCCGTCTGACGCACTCGATGGAGGTCGCGCAGATCGGGCGCAGCATCGCCGAAGGGCTCGGTGCCGACCCCGACCTCGTCGACCTCGCCGGCCTCGCCCACGACATCGGGCATCCGCCCTACGGGCACAACGGCGAGCGTGCGCTCGACGCGGTCGCGGAGTCCTGCGGCGGATTCGAAGGCAACGCGCAGAACCTGCGGATCCTCACGTGCCTCGAACCGAAGGTCCTCTATCCCGACGGAACCAGCGCCGGACTGAACCTCACCCGCGCCTCGCTCGACGCGACGCTCAAGTACCCGTGGACGCGCCCACGCCCGGGAGCGAAGTTCGGCGCGTACGACGACGACGCCGAGGTCCTCGCCTGGGTACGCGAGGGAGCTCCCGATCGGCGCCAGTGTCTCGAAGCGCAGATCATGGACTGGTCCGACGACGTCGCCTATTCGGTGCACGATCTCGAGGACGGGGTCATCGACGGGCGGATCGACCTGCGGGTGCTCGGCGACCCCGACGAGGTCGCAGGGCTGATCGAAGTGGGCATGCGCGAATTCTCGGGTCTCGACCCGGCCGAGCTGGCCGAGGCGGCCAAGCGGTTGTCGACCATGCCGGTGGTCCTCGACGTCGGGACCTTCGACGGCACCCTCGCCTGCTCGGTTGCGCTCAAGAAGCTGACGAGCGAACTCGTAGGCCGATTCGCCACCGCGGCGATCCTCGGGACCCGCGACGCGACCGAGGGCCGGCCCGTCACACGCTACGAGGCGGACCTGGTGGTCCCCCCGGTCGTGGCGTCCGAGGTCGCGCTGCTCAAGACGATGGCATTGCAGTTCGTCATGTCCGACCGTGCCCACCGTGCACGCCAGGAGTCGCAACGCGAGCGCATCCACCGCGTCGCCGAATGGCTGCTGCGCACCGCGCCGGTGGGACTCGACCCGTTCTTCGTGGCGGCATGGGAGGCGGCGCCCGACGATGCCGCGAAGGTGCGAGTGGTCGTCGATCAGATCGCCTCGTGCACCGAATCGCGTCTCGAGCGGATCGATCGCGACAGCCTCGCCGCGCAGGCGAGCTGGGGCTGACGAAGACGCGTTCTCCGGGACGGATGCTCGTGGTCGACATCGGGCATCCGTCCACAGGACCGCGCAAACCTGCGGTTCGGCAGGCCCTGGCACGAGGAGACAGTGTCCGCACGCCGCAGCGCTGCGGAACCTGTTCGGCCATCCCGTACAGACCATGATGTCGGCAGGTCGGCGCCGCGGCTTAGACTCGTCACCGTGGCCGGCCGTATTTCAGACAGAGACATCGCGGCCATTCGCGACCGCGTGCGCATCGAGGACATCGTCGGCGAGTACGTCGCGCTCAAGCGCGGTGGCGCCGACTCGCTCAAGGGCCTGTGCCCCTTCCACGACGAGAAGTCCCCCTCCTTCCACGTGCGTCCCAATCACGGGCACTTCCACTGCTTCGGCTGCGGCGAGGGTGGCGACGTCTACTCCTTCCTGCAGAAGATCGAACACGTCAGCTTCATCGAAGCCGTCGAGCAGCTCGCCGAGCGCGTCGGATACACACTCAACTACGAGGGCGGGGGCCCGTCCGTCCAGCGCGACCGGGGCACCCGTGCCCGGCTGGTCGCGGCGAACGCGGCCGCCCAGCAGTTCTACGCCGAACAACTGCGCACGCCCGATGCGCAGGCCGCCCGCGACTATCTGACCGAACGCAACTTCGACCAGGCGGCCGCAGAGACGTTCGGCTGCGGTTATGCGCCCGCGGGCTGGGACGCGCTCACCAAGCATCTCCTCGGCCGCGGCTTCGAATTCTCCGAACTCGAGGCCGCCGGACTGTCACGTCAGGGACGTCGTGGACCGATCGACCGGTTCCACCGCCGCCTGCTGTGGCCCATCCGCAATCTCGCGGGCGACGTCATCGGTTTCGGTGCCCGGCGCCTGTACGACGACGACCAGATCACCGCGAAGTACATGAACACACCGGAAACGGTGCTGTACAAGAAATCTCAGGTGCTGTTCGGCCTCGATCTCGCCAAACGCGAAATCGCCCGGTCCCATCAGGCCGTGATCGTCGAGGGGTATACCGACGTCATGGCCATGCACCTCGCCGGGGTCAAGACGGCGGTCGCTGCGTGCGGTACGGCCTTCGGCGACGAGCATCTTGCACTGCTGCGCCGCCTGCTCATGGACGACAGCTACTTCCGCGGCGAGGTCATCTACACCTTCGACGGTGACGACGCCGGCCGCGCGGCGGCGATGAAGGCGTTCGAGGGGGACCAGAAGACCGCGGCGAAGACGTACGTCGCCATCGCACCCAAGGGCATGGACCCGTGCGAGTTGCGGCAGGAGTCAGGGGACGGCGCGGTGCGCGACCTCGTGGCCCGTCGCACACCGATGTTCGAGTTCGTCGTGAAATCGATTCTTTCCGAACACGATCTGGACACGGTCGAAGGTCGCGTCGAGGCGTTGCGACGATGTGTTCCGGTCGTCGCGCGGATCAAGGACCGGACGATCCGTGACAACTACGCGGTGCAACTCGCGCACTGGACGGGGTGGGACGACATTCCCACCGTCCGCCGGCGCGTGCAGGAAGAAGCGCGCAGGGGAGTCCGGGCGCCGGAAGCGAAGACGCGTGCCACCCCCGCGGAGCCCGTCTCCGCCCTGCGGCGGCCCCGCCCCAACGATCCCGCGCTGTGGCCGCAACGCGACGCGCTCAAGGCCGCACTCCAGTACCCGGGGATCGCCGGGACAGTCTTCGACTCCCTGCCGCCGGAGACCTTCACCGACCCTGCCTACGCGGCGGTGCGGAAGGCGGTCACCGCCGCCGGCGGAACGGCGGCCGGTCTCGGTGGCGCCGAGTGGGTCGACGCCGTGGGGCGAGCAACAACGGATCCTGTCGCCCGGTCTCTCGTGATGGAACTCGCCGTCGAACCGGTCCCGGCAGAGGAGGAACGCCTGCCGCGGTACATCGGTGGTGTTCTGGCCAGACTGCAGGAGGTCTGGGTCGGCGAGCAGGTGGCCGAGCTGAAGTCCAAACTGCAGCGGATCTCACCGGCAACCGAGTCCGAGGAGTTCCACGCGCTGCTCGGCGACCTGATGGCGCTCGAACAGTACCGGCGCAGTCTGCTCGACCAGGCCATCGGCGACGGCCTGGCCGGCTGACGGCTACTTCTTCAACTGATCCCGCGGGATCATGATCGTCGTCGTCTCGTCGATGGGCTTCATCGGTTCGAGCTTCGGTTGAGGACTGAGCGAGTCGGCGAGCTTCTGCCTGCCCACCTCGATCGCCTTCTTCGTGACGGGGCTCGCAGCCACCGCCTTGGCCGTCTTGCTGATCTGTTCGTACCTCGCGCGCCCCGCTCGGGTGCCGAGCACGTACCCCGCAGCGACCCCGACCAACAAACCCATCAATGTGATGTCCTTCCACCCGTGCCTGCGTCGCCACCATCCTGCCCGATCGCCCCGCAGCATGCCCACAAGCAGGCGATTTGGCGCTGCGGCAGGTAGGACGCTATGGTTTTTCACGCACCGGGGGAAACCGCGGAGCACCGCAGGACAATCCCCTGTAGCTCAATTGGCAGAGCATTCGACTGTTAATCGAACGGTTGCTGGTTCGAGTCCAGCCGGGGGAGCGTGAGGGAGTGCCCCCACCGTCATATGACGGTGGGGGCACTTCTTTGTGTCGGGCCCGGCCGAAGAGGTGAGCAGCCCGTCCGCGTTGGTCCCGCTCGGTCGATCTCCATCCGATACCGCGTCCAGCCCGGGGTTGGCGAGTTGCCGCGCGAAAGTGATTTCGATCATCCGAGGGGCCCTGCTGTCCGGGGGGCGTCCGTCCCGGTCGCATGCGCAGGAAGACGAAAGTGGCCCCGGCAATGTCGCTCGGGACCACTTTCTGTAGGGGTATTTCAGCCGATGTTGACAGTCACACCGTTCGAGAATGCCGAATCGTGCAGTTCGAGGGACTTCGGCTGCGCGTCGGCCGGTACGTCGAACACCAAGATCACCGACACCGCGTTGCCCGGATTGATCTCACCGATCGTGTAATTGCCTTCGTTCGCATAGATCTCGGCTTCGGTATCGTCTGCGAACTCGCGGCCCTGCGCGTCGATCAGCTTCTGGTTTCCGCCGAAATAGCTTTGTGGCCGGTCGCCGATGTTCTTCACGTCCACATGTACGAACACGAACTGGCCCTGAGGGACTTTGTTCGCATACGGGTTGGTGCCGGCCTGGGTCTGGCCCGTCTCGACGTTGGTGACCGTGAACGCGAACTTGCCGTCGCGTACTTCGGTACCGATACCGGCCGCGGGAGCATCATCCTGCAGTGCCGACCCGTTGCTGCCCGATCCGCTGCCGTCCGAGCTGCCCTCATCGCCTCCTCCGGACACGGACACGATGACGATGATGAGGAGTACTGCGCCGAGGATCCACGGCCACTTCTTGCGCTTCTTGGGTTGAGGCTGCGGCTGCGCCGGCGGTGGATAGTAGGGCTGCTGGCCGGCGGGCGGCTGCGGGGGCATGGTCATGAGATTCTCCTTGGGCAAAAAGCTTTCGGAGACATATCGAACCGACCGGTACGACTGTTACTGCGGCTTAGTGGGGAGATGCCCGAAACCGGTTGCAGCAGAGAGCGGCGCACGTTTCGAAGGCGGTACCCGTGCCGGCGCGTCGATTGCGCTGCTATCCGTCTGATTGGGATTCGGATCTTGGCCGGCACGGTCTGCTGCATCCGGAGGCTGGGCGTCGCGCGCCCGCCGATCTCTGAATGTGACGTGCGTTACTTCGCACCCGGAAGCGTGTCGGCCGCCGTGTCCGGGTAGCATTCGATCGCGCCGTGCGAGACGTGCGGTGCAGTGCGACGAACGTGTCGTCGCGACGGGGCGGTAGCTCAGTCGGTTAGAGCCGCGGACTCATAATCCGCTGGTCGCGGGTTCGAGCCCCGCCCGCCCCACAGCAGAGGATGTTCTAGGCCGCACGTGCGGACCGAACCACCGCTTCGGCATCGTTCGAGGCTGCGACGCGTCCAGTATCTTCGCCACTTCCGTTCGACTATGGGTCGGGGCACGCTCCGTTTCGCCTCGGTCGGGGAGGGAAACGGGGCGTGACTGCCCCGCGCCGGGAGTCCGGGTCGTCTGCGCTTCCCCCTGCGGGGCGCAGCCAACCCGGCCGTTTCCAGCGTTGCACGCGTACTCGACCTGCAAAAGGTCCGAACGGACTACACGAAGGACCCGCCGGCAGTGCACGTCTGGCACGGGCCCGCGCCGAACCGCTCCGAGAGTGGCCCATCGGTTCGCCGACGTCGAAGACCTCGCTGAAGGCGCGCCGCGTCCCCTCCGACGGGCACGGTAGCGTTCGGTCCCATGAGCACCCTTCGAGAAGTCGGTGAGCGTGAAGCGTGGCGCTGCTGGCTGTGCGACGAGTCGGTGGACCCCGACATGTCGGTCAACGATCCGCGCGGTCCCAGTATCGACAGCATCAACACCGCCAAGAAGGGCGCCAAGGGGAAGGGCGGAGTCGAACGCCTCGCGCACCGCGCCTGCAACACCAAGAAGGGTGCTGTCAAACCGGTCGTGCCGTGGCCCGACCGGCTGTTCGTCGTCGATCCCGCGCCCATCGTGGGAGTGGTCGAGCAACTCACGCGGAAGGGCGGACGCGTCGCCGTCGCCCGATGCCCCGAGAGAACGGACGCGGAGGACGCCGCGAAATGGTTGCTCGACAGGCTGTCGCGGCTGGAACCGGAGGTGCGGTTCGATACGCGGATCGAGCCGGCAGGGGGCGGATTTCTGTTGGTGTTGACGGCCTAGCTCGGCCGCCCCGAGATCCGCATCCGGTCCGCTCCCGAGATGTGGACGGTTCGGGAAATAATCGTCGATGGCCTTGTCGTTGTGAGGATTTGTCGGTGACCTCGGATGTCCGCCTGTCCACCGGCGACGGGTGATTCGGTGCGGGCTGCGGAACGAGGGGCACATGACGATCGACGAGAAACCGACGATGCTCCGTCGCGTGTCCGGACTCCTCGCCGGGATGCGCAGCGACAGGGACGACGACACGCTCGCGGCAGGCGTCGTGCTCGCCGCCACCGTGGTTGCTCTGGTCTGGGCGAATCTGGGTGATTCGTACGAGACGTTCTGGCACACGCCGCTGAGCATCCGCATCGGCGACTACGGCATCGACCTCGATCTGAAGCACTGGGTCAACGACGGGTTGATGACGCTGTTCTTCTTCGTCGTCGGTCTCGAAGTGAAACGTGAACTCACCATCGGTGAGCTCACCGACCGCACACGCGCAGCGGTGCCGCTGGTGGCTGCGATCGCGGGCCTGGCGGTCCCTGCTGCGTTGTTCCTGCTGTTCAATCCCAGTGGGGACGCCGCGAGCGCGTGGGGAGTGGTCGTCTCCACCGATACCGCGTTCGTGCTCGGTGCACTAGCGCTGGTCGGTCCTCGGTGCCCGGCCCGGCTGCGTGTCTTCATCCTCACGCTCGCGGTGGCCGACGACATCGGTGCCCTCGCCATCATCGCCTTCGTCTACACCGACGACCTGCGGCCCGTCTTCCTGATCCCGGCGGCGATCGGGCTGCTGTTGATCGTGCAGTTCCGCCGGCTCGAAGTGTGGCGTGGGGTCGTCTATTTCGTCGTGGCGGCAGGAACCTGGCTGGCCTTCTACGAATCCGGCGTGCACCCGACTCTCGCCGGTGTGCTGATCGCGCTGATCCTTCCCGTCTATCCGCCGCGACGCAACGAAGTGGAACGCGCCGGCGAACTCACACGGGCGTTCCGTCAGTCACCCAATTCCGACTATGCGCGCGCTGCACAACTCGGTGTGCTCCGGGCGGTGTCCGTCAACGAGCGGCTGTTGCGGTTCTACCAGCCGTATACCGCTTTTCTCGTGGTGCCGATCTTCGCCCTCGCCAACGCCGGTGTGGTGCTCTCCGTCGAAACCGTCGGTGTGGCGATGCGGTCACCGATCACGTGGGGCATCGTCGTCGGGTTGGTGGTGGGCAAACTGGTCGGTATCACCGCGGCTACCGCCGTGTTCGCGCGTCTGCGCCCCGGCAGCCTGCCGCCGGGGCTCACGCTCTCGCAGATCAGCGGCGGCGCCGCGCTGGCCGGGATCGGGTTCACGATCTCGTTGTTCATCGTGGATCTGGCGATCGAATCTCCGGAGGCGGCCAACGATGCACGGATCGGCGTGCTCCTGGCAGCAATACTGGCCACGGGACTGGGCTGGCTGTTGTTCCGGCTGTCCGATCGTCGTCATCCGCCCCAGGGGCCGGCAGGACTGGTGTTGCTGCGTCCGATCGACCCGGACCGCGACCACGTGCGTGGACCGATCGACGCCCCGCTCACGCTCGTCGAGTACGGAGATTTCGAGTGCCCGTTCTGCAGCAGGGCGACCGGCAGCATCCGCGACGTGCACAAGCACTTCGGTGACGACCTGCGTTACGTCTTCCGTCATCTGCCGCTCGACGAGGTGCACCCGCACGCACGTTTCGCCGCCGAAGCCGCCGAGGCCGCTGCTGCGCAGGGCCGCTTCTGGGACATGCACGACCACCTGTTCGCCCACAGCGACGCCCTGTCCCGCGACGAGATCTACGACCATGCGATGCAGCTGGGACTCGACATGGACCGGTTCGACGAGGATCTACGTCTGGGCCGGTACCGGCATCGGGTCGAGGACGACGATCTCGACGCGGAGAGCAGCGATGTCCAGGGGACGCCGACCTTCTATCTCGGTGTCACGGATTCGGATCTCGTCCTGCACACCGGGCCGTTCGACGCATCGACCCTGATCCGGAGGCTCGAAGAGGTGCGTGAGGGGTAGGGGAAGGGTTCCGAACGTCAGCGGATCGGCCACGTACGGAGGGCTGCGTCGGCCATCTCCTGGAGTTCTTCGCGATCGACGCCGCTCGCGGCCTGCACGGCGATGCCGAAGGACAGGGTGGTGATGTAACGGGCCAGGAGCGCCGGATCGGTGTCCGGGGGCAGGTCGCCGGTGTCGACGGCTTGCTCGAACCGCTCACGGACACGCGAACATCCGTTGTTGCGCCAGGCGGCGAGAAGTTCACGGACTTCCCGGCCGGCATCGCTCGCACTGAGAGCGCCCTGAACACCCATGCAGCCCGCGGGAGTGGTGGGACAGGTGGTGGTCCGGATGGTGCCCTCGAGGATGGCGGCCGCGACGTCGCGTGCGGTGGGTTCCTCGAGAGCGCGGGTCAGATATGCCCTGGGGCCGTCGGTGTAACGCTCGAGCGCCTTACGGAACAGTTCCTCCTTGTTGCCGAAGGCGGAGTACATGCTCGTGGTGGAGATGCCCATCGCCTCGGTGAGGCAGGACAGGCTCGCGCCCTCGTAGCCGTGTTCCCAGAAGACCCGCATCGCGCGCTCGAGTGCTTCCTCGGCGTCGAATCCTCGCGGTCGGCCGACCGCACCGCCCTGTCTGGTTGCCATGAGGGCGAGTCTACCTATTTTGCAGCGATCGATACAGAAGTGCTAGCGTTCAAATTCCGCATCGATCGATGCGGAATTACAAGGAGGCTGTTCACGTGGGACTACTCGAAGGAAAGACTGCTCTCGTCACCGGCGGCAGTACCGGGATCGGACTTGCCAGTGCCGTGCGGTTGGCAGCCGAAGGGGCGCACGTGTTCATCACCGGGCGACGTAAGACGGAGCTCGACGCGGCCGTCGAGGCGATCGGTCCGGAGGCCACCGCGGTGGTGGGCGACATCTCGAATCTGGACGATCTCGACCGGATCTACGACACGATCCGTCAGCGGGGACGCGGTCTGGACGTGCTGTTCGCGAACGCCGCGGTCGCCGAGTTCGTCACGCTCGAGGACATCACCGAAGAGCACTTCGACACGCTCTTCGGCATCAACGTCCGCGGGATGCTGTTCACCATCCAGAAGTCGCTGCCCGTGCTCAACGACGGCGCCTCGGTGATCCTGAACGGGTCCACCAACGTCGACGTCGGTGCAGAGGCGTTCGGCGTCTACGCCGCGACGAAGGCCGCCACCCGCTCGTTCGCGCGGACCTGGGCCAACGAGCTCAAGGGCCGGGGAATCCGGGTCAACACCGTCACCCCCGGGCCGACCGAGACTCCCGGCTTGTCGGGGCTCATGCCGGACGAGGACCAGGCAGCGAACTTCCGGCAGCAACTGGCTGCCCAGGTGCCGCTCGGCAGGCTCGGGCGGCCGGAGGAAATTGCTTCTGCCGTAGCTTTTCTCGCGTCCGACCAGAGCAGCTTCGTCACGGGTTCGAGCCTGTACGTCGACGGTGGCCTGAATCAGATCTGAGCTTCCTCGGCCGGCCGGGAAGGCGAGTCCCGGCCGGCAGCGCTCTTCTCTCGCCCCCGATCGGATCGAGGTACGGACCCATGACAGTCATCGGCATCATCGGTGCGGGTGAAATCGGCAGCCAGGTGGCCCGGGCTGAGTCTCGAGCGGTTACGAGGTGGTCATCGCCAACTCGCGTGGGCCGCACACCCTGAGTGATCTCATCGACGAACTCGGGCCGTCGGCGCGTGCGGCAACCGCCGCCGAGGCGGCTGCGGCCGGCGACTTCGTGGTCATCGCGGTTCCGCTGAAGCCGGTGAACGACATGCCGGTCGACGAGCTCGCCGGGAAGATCGTGCTCGACACCAACAACTACATGCCCTGGCGCGACGGACGTTATCCGCTCGTCGACGCGGGGGAGAAGACGGTCCACGAGCTGCGTCAGGATCATCTGCCCACCTCCAAGGTGGCCAAGGCGTTCACCCATATCGAGGCTCCCCGCATCACCACGGCGGGGCGGCCCGCCGGAACTCCGGGCCGCATCGCACTGTCCGTCTCGAGCAACTTCCCCGAGGCGGTCGCAGTCGCAACCGAACTCTACGACCGGTTCGGGTTCGACACCGTCGACAACAGTCCGCTCGGTGAGTCCTGGCGCACCGAACCCGGCCAGCCGGCCTGGGACGCTCATGAGCATCAGACCCGCCCCGAGCTGATCGCCAATCTCGCCCGGGCGCGGCGAGAACGATCCGCCTACCGCGTGTAGGAGCCCGAGGGAGAGTCACTTCTCGGTGGGTCGGACGCCGGTGTCCGGGGTTCGATCCATCGAAGTCGCGACGAGGGGCTCGAGACCGTCGAGGACGCGGCGCAGGCCGAATTCCCACGCGTGCTGCGGACTGTAGGCGGCGTTCATCGCGGCCCCGGCAGCAGCGCCGACCCGCTGAGCGAGCGGATGTGCGTCGCCGAGATAGTGGGCCAACCGGTCGTTCCACCGCGCCCAGGTCTCGGCCATGTCCGCGGCGTGGGGATCCGGGCGGCGTGCTCGCGCGGCTCCTCGCACGAAGTCGGCGACGAAGGTCAGTGCCGCGTCGCGATCGACGTCGTCGAGGGACGTTCCGTCGAAGGCGTGCAGGGCGTGGTCGTACTTCGCGATCGTCCCGGGGCCGAGTGCGGTGCGCTGATCGTCGACGTCCAGGAGCCACCAGTGCGCGGCGTAGTGCTCGAGTTCCGCTTCGGCGACCTGCCGTATCCGGTCACGCCAGGACGGGGACTCGAAGGGCGGCAGGGTCTGCCGCGCATGAACTCGGTCCACCATGAGGACGAGAAGGTCGTCGCGTGACCCCACATGGGTGTACAGGGCCATGGCGGAGATCCCGAGTTCGGTCGCGAGGCGGCGGACGGTGAGCGCCTCGAGTCCTTCCGCATCGGCGAGTGCGACAGCGGCGTCCACTGCGGAGGTGGTGGTGACCTTCGCTCGAGGACCACGTGAGCCGCCGGGTGGCGCCTCGGGATGGTCGCGCCAGAGCAGGTCGATGAGTTCGCGTGCCAACTTCTCTCCCGTCGTCCTCGTGTCAGGCGTACTCTATACGATGTACGAGGTTTCCGTCCCTGGGAGGTAGCATGAAGATCGTGTCGACAGCTCTGTCCCTCAATGTCGCCGACACTGCCGCGTCGGCCGAATTCGCAAGCCGGCATTTCGGTTTCACCGAAGAGATGTCGGCGGACGGATTCGTCTCCCTGACCCATCCGGACGCGGGTTTCAACATCGTGTTCCTGCGCACCGGATTGGCAACGTTCGAACCCGCATCCATCGCCGGCCCGGCCGGGCAGGGAATGCTCATCGCCTTCGTCGTCGAGGACGTCGACACGGAGTTCGCCCGCATCGCCGAGTCGGGGGCGAGGGTGGTGACCGAGCCGGAGACCGAGCCCTGGGGGGAACGCTACTGCCAGTTCGCCGACCCCAACGGCATCATCTGGCAGCTCGTGCACTGGGTCGCCGACCCCGCCTGACCGGGGACATCCGAGAGAAGTTCAGTCGAGGCAGAATTCGTTGCCCTCGGGGTCGGCCATCACGATATGGCCGGCCCCGAGAGGGGGAGAGGGTTCGTGTCGCTCCAGGCGTGTGGCTCCCCGCGTGACGAGCCGTTCGGCCTCGGCTTCCAGCGCATCCATGCGCGCGGCACCGTCGAGTCCGGGAGCAGCACGCACGTCCAGATGCACCCGGTTCTTGGCCTGCTTACCCTCGGGCACCTTCTGGAAGAACAACCGGGGTCCCGCCTCGTCCGGATCGACGACCGCGGAAGCGTCGTTGCGCCGGTCGAGCGGCACGCCCATCGCGTCGAGCGCGTCGTCCCACGAGACGAAGTTGCCGGGTGGTTTCTGGATCTCGTAACCGAGGACGTCGGCCCAGAATTCGGCCAGCATCGCAGGGTCTGCGCAGTCGAAGGTGATCTGAACGTCGCGGGCCATGTCAGCTCGCCTCCTGTGGGGTTCGGGTTCGTGAACGGGAATGCAGATGGAGGTCCCGCAGCAGGCAGATCTCCGACAGATGGTGGATGAGTTCGCGGTTGATGTGCAGTACCAGCATCGCCATCGGTTGCTGCGCGTACGGCCCTTCCGCGTCTCCGCACGGACGCGTGAGTCCGTCCTCCCCGAGAGACTCGACACCCGCCGTCCACGTGGCGAATTCGGCATCGAATTGGGCCAGGGCCTCCTCGGCGGTCGGTGCGTACTCGAACGACATGTAGTCGGTGGGCGCACGTCCGAAGTGGCTCGCGTTGCGCATCGCCAGCACGCCGACGACGACGTGCCCGAGCCGCCACGCGATGGTCGTGAACGGGGGCGGATCCGGTTCGGGGAAGGCGAAATCGATCGTCATCGCACCGGCCCCCGCCTGCACGGGAGCGGTGCTCGTGCCGCGGGGCCGCACACTCCAGCAGTCCGGCACCGGCTCGAAGAAGTACTCCTCGTCGGTGAGGCCGTCGAGGCGACGTCGGGTCGGATAGGCGAGTTGTTCTCGCAGTAGGCGGTTCCAGCTGTGCTCGGTCATGGACTCAGGGTCGCGCATATTCCGGACAGTTACGGTCCGTGATCCGTGCGACCATCGTGGGGTGACCGTCGAGTCGACCACCGAGCGGGTCCTGCGGGTGCTGGCGCTGCTGCAGAGCCGGCCGTCCTGGACTGCTGTCGAACTCGCCGGGGAGCTCGGCGTCACCGATCGTTCGGTGCGCCGCGACGTGGACCGGTTGCGCGCCCTCGGCTATCCCGTACGCGCGACACCGGGCGTCGGTGGCGGCTATCAACTCGGAGCCGGCACCCGATTGCCGCCTCTGCTGCTGCACGACGACGAAGCGATCGCCACGGCGGTATCGCTGCGACTGGCGTCGGGCAGCACGATCGCCGGCGCGGCCGAGTCCGCGCTGCGCGCACTCGCGAAACTCGATCAGGTGATGCCGCCGCGGCTGCGCGAGCAGGTGCGGGCTGTCTACGGCGCCACCGAGACCGTCGTGGGAGCGGGTACCGAGATCGATGCGGAGATATTGACGGCGCTGGCGCGCGCCTGCCGCGACGCGACCCGCGTGCGATTCCGGTACACCACGCGGGACGAGACGGACGGCGAGCGCACGGTGGAACCGGTGCGGATGGTGGCCACCGGACAGCACTGGTATCTCATGGCCTGGGACGTCGACCGCGACGACTGGCGCACGTTCCGGCTCGATCGCATGCGGGAGGTGGCACCCACGACCTGGCGGTTCCGCCCCCGCAGCCACCCCGACCCGGTGGCCTACGTGCAGAGATCGGTCACCGAGGCTCCCTATCCGTACATCGCCCGTATCCGTCTGCGGGCGGACGCCGAGCAGGTGCGGGACATGGTGCCGCCGCAGGTCGGACGTGTCGAAGAGGACGACGACGGGTGGTGCGTGCTCGTCGTCGGTGCGCAGGATCCGGACTGGGTCCTGACGCACGTCGCGCGGATGGGTGTGGACGCGGTGTTGCTCGATCCGCCGGAGTTGCGGGAGGCCGCGGAGAGGCTGGCCGGGCGTCTTGCGGCCATGGTCACGCGGACCGGCCGATGACGAGTGCTCGCGCGCGCATCGCCGGGGTGGTTGTGTGGCGGAGGTGACGGCGAAGTGGCTTCGGCTCGGTGCAGATGTTCTCGGGTGGGTGGCGACCGCGGCCGGTGCTGCCGGGATCGCGCTCTATTTCAGTACGTCGTCGGCTCGGCCGCTCGTGCTCGCGGCGTCGGGTGCTCCGTATCTGATGGCCGGTGCGTTCGTCGGCCTGGTGGTCTTCGCGGTCCGACGGCGCGGCATCGGGGTGCTGGTGGCGGCGGCTGTCGCCACCGCGGCGGTCTGGACGCAGGCGCCCCTGCATGTCGGGACCGAGGCGCGGGAGGACGGGCCCGTCGTGACGGTGATGCAGGCGAACATCCTGTACGACGGGGGCGCCGATCCCGATGCGGTGGTCGCGCGGGTGCGCGACCTGGACGTCGATCTGCTCACGGTGAACGAACTCACCCCCGTGGCAGTCGACGCGCTCGCCGAGGCAGAACTCGACGATCTGCTTCCTCACCGTTACGTCGTTCCCGGCTCCCTGGCGGCGGGAACGGGAATCTGGAGTCGTCACCCGCTGTCCGAAACCGTCGAGTACGACGGGTTCGTGTTCCGTCAGATCTCGGCGATCGCCGAGATACCGGGTGCGGGACCGGTCGCGGTCTACGCCTTCCATCCCGTGCCACCGGTCTTCGGCACCGAGGTGTGGGCCACCGAACTGGCGCACCTGAAGGACATTCTCGACAACTCTCCGGCCGATATTCCCGCCGTCGTGGGCGGTGATTTCAACGCGACCTACGGCCATTCGCAGTACCGCGCGTTGCTCTCGGGGCGTTTCGGGGACGCCGCCGAACAGGTGGGCGCCGGGACGGTGCGCACCTTTCCGGCCGACCGGCCGGGTCCGCCGCTCGTGGCGATCGACCACATCCTGGTCGCGGACGGGACGGCGCTGACCCTCGACTCGGTCGACCTGCCCGGAGCGGACCACCTCGCGGTCGTGGCCCGCGTCCGGTTGAGTTCCGATCGATGACGCCCTCGTAGGCTCAGTCCTCGATGTTCATCGCGGCGGCGAGGACCGGCCAGGCCTTGCGCAGATCGTCTTCCCAGTAACCCCACGAATGCGTCCCTGCTGCACCGAGATCGGCTGTGACAGGGATGTCGAGGGCCTCGAGCCGGTCCACCAGCTGCCTGGTGCAGATGCTTGTCGCGGCCTCGATCGCCCCGCCCGCCACGATCTGCGTGGTGAACGACTCGCCGGCCGCGCGTGCCTCGCCGGGAACGTCGTGCGGTCCGGGAAGGCCGTTGCGGCTCGACAGGTACAGCGCTTTGCCGCGCAAGCCTTCCGCATTGAGGTAGACGTCGTGCTCGGCCCAGCGCGGAGCGCCCACCGGTCCCCACATGTTCTCGACGTCGCCCTTGCCGCGCCGTTCGACGACGAGCTTGACGTACTGCCGGCCGACGGGATCGCTGGTCCGCACACAGCCGCTGAAGGAGGCGACACCGGAATACAGATCTCCGCTCTGGATCGCGAGATCCAGGGCGGCACCCGCGCTCATCGACATCCCGATGATCGACCGGGCACCGTCCGTCTCGAGGAGAGCGTCGACGACGGACGGGAGTTCCTCGGTGAGGAAGGTCTGCCACCGGTTGCGGCCGAGAACCGGATCGTCGCTGGTCCAGTCGGTGAAATAGCTGAAATTGCCGGTCGCCGGGATCACCACGTTGACGTCCTTGTCCGAGAAGAACTCGGTGATGTCGCTGCTCTCCATCCAGCCCGTTCCGGGAATGACGCCGACTCCCGCACCTCCCAGGGCGTAGACGACCGGGCGCGGCGCACTCGGATCGGCCGGGCGCAGGACATCGAGCGGTACGACGGTGTCCATCGCGGGTGAATAGACGCCGACCACCCAGTGCTGGTCGGTGATCTCGTCGACGCTGTCGACGTACGCACCTTCCCGGGGGGCGGCCTGCGCGGTGACACTGCCGCACAGGATCGCCGAGGCTGTCGCGACGGCGAGTGCAAGGCTGCGGAATCCACGACGGGGCACGACGGATCGACGCACGGAAGAACTCCTCGACTGGAAATGGTGATGATGATGAGTCGTTCCCCGACAGCCGACCCGCTGTGGTTGGAAGGCTACCGGCGCGCTTTCGGGAGGGGCACCCCGGGGTGCTGTGATACCGGACTCGGCCGCCCCCTGATGCGGATCGGCCGCCACACGTGAGTTACCGTGCGGCGGCCGATCTTTCGGGAAGTTGAGTGATACTCAGAGTGACAGGATCGACGCGGCGGCAGTGCCGGGTGCGCCGTAGACCTGTGCGAGCCCGACCTTGGGCTCGCCGGGGACCTGCCGTTCGCCGGCCTGCCCACGCAATTGCAGGACCAGCTCGTGGACCTGGCGGATACCGGAGGCGCCGATGGGCTCACCGTTGGCGATGAGTCCGCCGTCGGTGTTCACGGGCAGGGATCCACCGATCTCGGTGGCCCCCTCCGCGATCAGCTTCTCCTGATCGCCGTCCGCGCACAGACCCGTCTCGGCCATGTGGATCACCTCCGCACCGGCGTCGGTGTCCTGGAGCTGCGCGACATCGACGTCCTCGGGCCCGATTCCGGCGGCCTCGTATGCGGCCTTGGCGGCGTAGACGGTGGGGGAGACGTCCTCGTCGACCGCGGCCCACGTCGCGTGGACCTCGTAGGCGCCGTAGGTGCGGGTGCGAATCGCAGTGGAGCGCAGGTAGACCGGCTTGTTGGCGGTGTATTTGGAGACCAGGTCGCCGCGGCACATGATGACCGCTGCGGCGCCCTCGTCCGGAGCGCAGAACATCTTCGCGGTGAGCGGGTAGTTGAGCATGGGTGAGGACAGGATCTCCTCGATGCTGAACTCGGTGCGGCGGAAGGCCTTCGGGTTGAGGCCGCCGTTGCGGTAGTTCTTCGCGGCGACCCGTGCGAGTGTCTCGTGCGAGATGCCGTGATCGATCGTGTAGCGGTTGGCTTTCATGCCGAAGAACTTCGTGGTGACGAACTGGCCGTTCTCGGCGTACCAGGCGGGCAGGCCCAGCATGGCGGGATCGGCGGTGAACGCCCCGCGGGGATGCTTGTCGGTGCCCACCGCGATGCCGATGTCGTACTTGCCGGAGCGGATACCGTCGGCCGTCTGCTCGATCGCGCTCGCGGACGTCGCGCAGGCGTTGAACACGTTCGTGAAGGGGATGCCGGTCAGGCCCACCAGGCGGGTGACCGCGTCGGTGTTGTCGACCTCGTAGCTACCGCCGATTCCGAACTGGATGTCCTTCCAGGCGACACCCGAGTCCTCGAGGGCGAGCTGAATTGCGTCGGCGGCCATGTCGATGGCCGACTTGGCGCCGAATCTACCGAACGGGTGAAGGCCCACCCCGATGATGGCAACGTCGTTCATGATGTCGGGAACTCCTCGATGGGATGTGTGCGGATCAGATCGGCGCGAAGGCCCAGGTGACGATGTCGGTGCCGTCGTCGTCCGTGTAGAAGGGGACGAAGGTCAGCTCGAGTTCCGTACCGGGCACGAGCTTGTCCGGGTCGGTCTCGGTGAGGCGGGCCTCGACGCGGACGACGTCGCCGAGCTGGATCAGTCCGAATGCGAACGGGGTGAAGGTCGCGGCCGTTTCGTTCCCCGCATAGGGCTGCTTCGGGACGAAGCCCTGGGTGGTCCAGGCCACGAGCGTGCCGCGGCGGGGCAGCAGCAGTTCCGAGATGTTCGCGCCGCTGCACCGGGGGCAGCGCGGCTGGGTCGGCCAGGTGGTCGCGGAGCAGTCGTCGCAGCGGCTCCCGATGAGCTGCGGGTCGTCTGCCGGCCACGTGGATACGTCGGGCGCGAGCGCCTTCGTCGTCATGGTTCGTCCTCCGTTGTCCGATGCCGATGCGGCGGCCCTCGCCGCGATCGAACATGAGGATCACGTTAGACGGAAATGCCATTCTCTACAATGAGAGGATGAATATCGCGGGAGTTCGTGGGTGAATGAGGTCTGCCTCGGAGACGGCGCCGCCGACTCGAGTCGTTCCCCGGCGAGCCGGGCCGGGCGTGGGCGGCGCCGAGGGCGGCGTCGGTCTCGGTGGATCGGTCGAGCCGCGCGTTGCCCGCGCGGTCGCACCGTCGACGACGCCGGGTTTCGAATTACTCGATACGGGCACAGGTGAGAATCGCGACGTCGACGGATTTCGGAGACAATGCGAATTCCGCGCCGGTCGATTTCTTCGGACTTCGTGAGCCCTGGAGCAATTCGCAGTCCGCCGGGATGCGGGAATCTCCGAACGCGATCGTCGTGTGCGAACCGGTGGCGACCCTCGCCGCCCGCGAAAAGTGATTTCCGGACTTTCGGGCCCGGCGAATCCTCTCGGACGATCGGGTGGTGGTAACTCACGTGACCGCACCTTCCGCTGTCCCGAGGCTGCGCGCACGTCCGCGCCGGGAACTTCCCTAGAACCTGTTCCAATTCTGTGGGATTGTGGCTATCGTCACGTGCACAACCGGCAATGCGATGGAGGACGAGCAGATGAAGACCAAGGGTGCAGTGCTGTGGGGCATCGACGAACCGTGGTCGGTCGAGGAGATCGAACTCGGTGATCCGGTTGCGGGCGAAGTCCAGATCCGGATGGAAGCCGCCGGCATGTGCCACTCCGACCACCACATCGTCACGGGCGCGACCCCGATGCCGTCCTTCCCTGCCATGGGTGGCCACGAGGGCGCGGGCGTGATCACGAAGGTCGGCGAGGGCGTGGTGGGACTCGAGGTGGGCGACCACGTCGTGCTGTCCTTCATCCCTGCCTGCGGCCGCTGTCCCTCCTGTGCATCGGGGCACTCGAACCTGTGCGACCTCGGCGCGGGCCTGCTCAGCGGACAGGCGATCTCCGACGGCACCTACCGCATCCGGGCACGCGGCCAGAACGTGATCGCGATGTGCCTGCTCGGAACGTTCGCCCCCTACATGACGGTCAACCAGAGCCAGGTCGTCAAGATCGACAAGGAAGTACCGTTCGAACTCGCCGCCCTGGTCGGTTGCGGTGTTCCCACGGGCTGGGGCTCGGCGACCAACATCGCCGAGGTCAAGGCCGGCGACTCGGTCGCCGTCATCGGTGTCGGTGGCGTGGGCATGAGCGCCCTGCAGGGAGCCGTCGCCTCGGGCGCGCGGTACGTGTTCGCGATCGACCCGGAGCCGTGGAAGCGCGAGCAGGCGCTCAAGTTCGGTGCCACGCACACCTTTGCCTCCATCGAGGAGGCCATCGTGCCCATCATGGAGATCACCTGGGGCCGCATGTGCCACTCGACGATCATCACCGTGGGGGAGATGAAGGGTGAGCTCGTCGATCCGGCGCTGACGCTCACGGCGAAGGGCGGCCGGTGCGTCGTGACCGCCATGGGCTACATGTCGGACATGGACGTCAAGCTCAATTCCTTCCTGTTCTCGATGCTCCAGAAGGATCTCAAGGGCAACATCTTCGGCGGATGCAACGCGCGGGTGGACATTCCGAACCTGCTCGATCTGTACAAGTCCGGTCAGCTGAACCTGGCCGACATGGTGACCCGCACGTACACCCTCGAGCAGATCAACGACGGTTACCGGGACATGCTCGAAGGCCGCAACATCCGCGGCGTCATCCGGTACACCGAAGCCGACTGGTGAATCACGCCTCCGGTCCGTCTCGTAGGCTCGTCGGGTGCACAGCCTCGATCTGATCAGTGAATGGCCTGTCGACCGTGCCGCCGCCGCGGTGGTGACCCGCGACGGCGGCACGGTCGCGTCCAGGGGAGACCTCGACGAGGTCTTCCCCCTCGCATCCGTGACGAAGCCGCTCGTCGCCTGTGCGGCACTCGTGGCCATCGAAGAGGGTGCGATCGAACTGGATCAACCGGCAGGTCCTCCCGGGGCGACGGTGCGGCATCTGCTCGCCCACGCCTCGGGACTCGCTTTCGGTGACCGTGTCGCGCAGACCGAACCGGGGAAGAAGCGGATCTACTCCAGCGCCGGATTCGAGGTGCTCGCCGAACTGATCGAGGCGGAAACCGGCATCGCCTTCCCCGAGTACCTGGAACAGGCCGTCTTCGAGCCGCTGGATATGCGCTCGTCCTCCCTGCCCGGTCCTGCCGGCCACGGCGCACAGTCCTCGGTGGCCGACCTGACCCTGTTCGCGCGCGAGTTGCTTGCCCCCGAACTGCTCTCGCAGGACACGGTCTCCGAGGCGACCCGCGTGCAGTTCCCCGGCCTGAACGGACTGGTGCCGGGCTACGGAATGTTCAAACCGAACGACTGGGGCCTCGGATTCGAAATCCGGGGCGAGAAGAATCCGCACTGGACCGCATCGCGCAATTCACCCGGAACTTTCGGGCATTTCGGTCAGTCCGGCACCTTCATTTGGGTAGATCCGGAAATTTCCGTCGCGTGTGTGGTACTTACTGATCGTGCCTTCGGTGACTGGGCGAAACCGTTGTGGCCCGCTCTCGGAGATGCGGTCATCTCAGAATTCACATAAACCTCTTTGGTTCGCTGGCGAAACACGGACACCACAGGCACACTTGTACCAGCCTGCATGAAGAAGCCTTGATCGACGAAGGTCGTTGGGGAAGACGTCCTGGTCGAATCGGAGGTGAATGTATGCGCGCATCCAACCAGTTCGCGGATGCCACGGCGGGGGTCATCTATGTCCACTCGTCCCCGGCTGCGGTGTGCCCGCACATCGAGTGGGCCCTGGCGGACCTTCTCGATTGCCGGCCCGACCTGGCCTGGACGGGTCAGCCGGCCGCGCCGGGTCTGCTTCGTACCTGCGCCGACTGGGTGGGTCCCGTCGGCACGGGCGCCCGGCTCGCAGAGGTGCTGCGGTCGTGGCCGATGCTCCGCTTCGAGATCACCGAGAATCCCAGCGAAGGCGTGGACGGCGAGCGCTTCAGCTACGTACCCCGGCTGGGTCTGTGGCGAGGAGTCACCAGTGCGAACGGCGACGTCGTGCTGGGCGAGATGCGGCTGCGCGCCATGCTCTCCTCCTCCGACATCACGAGCGAAATGCACCGGGCTCTCGGGACCGCCTGGGACGAGGAACTCGAGCCGTACCGCAGTGGCGACGAGGGTGCCCAGGTGACGTGGCTCCGCCGGAACGTCGGCTGACCGATCCTCTCCTGCGCCTGCCGCTTCCCGGTCCGCTGCCTCCGCGGGCCCGTGGCCGGGCTGCCCCACCCGCCGATACGAGAACACCGGCACCGCCCCGAAGGAGCGGTGCCGGTGTTCTCGTGTGGGTCAGAGCGGAATGTTCTTGTGCCGGCCGCGAACCGCAGGAGCGGCAGCGAGAGCAGCAGCGAGGGTGCTGCGGGTGGTGGCGGGATCGATCATCTCGTCGACGACACCGATGGCCATCGCCCGCCCGACTCCACCGGCGATCGACTCGTGCTCCGCTGCCAGGCGGTCGTGCAGTGCTTCGCGCTCGTCCTCGGGGGCGGCGGCGAGCGCCTTCTTGTGGAGGATTCCCACAGCGGCCTTCGCGCCCATGACCGCGACCTCGGATTCCGGCCACGCGTAGACGGCGGTCGCACCGAGTGCGCGGGAGTTCATCGCGATGTACGCCCCGCCGTAGATCTTGCGCGTGACGAGCGTGACGCGCGGAACCTTCGCCTCGGCGAAGGCGTGGAGCAGCTTGGCGCCACGTCGCACGACGCCTTCCCATTCCTGGCTCACGCCCGGCAGATAACCCGGCACGTCGACGATGACGACGAGGGGAACACCGAAGGCGTCGCACATCCGCACGAAACGGGCTGCCTTCTCGGCACTTTCGGAATTGAGACATCCGCCGAGGCGGAGCGGGTTGTTGGCGATGACACCGACGGTGCGGCCGCCGAGACGACCGAAACCGGTGACGATGTTCCGTGCCCAGCCGGCCTGGATCTCCTCGAAGGTCGAGTCGCCGTCGACGTTGTCGAGCAACTCGTGGACGATGGGCCGCACGTCGTACGCGCGTCGCGGCGACTCGGGGAGCAGTGCCCGCAGATCCGTGTCGCCGAGTGCTGCGGCCGTGACATCGAATTCGCCTTGTTCGGTGAGCATCGCGACCAGTTTCCGTGCCCGGTGCAGGGCGTCGGCCTCGTCGTGCGCGGCGATGTGGGCGACGCCGGACTTCTTGGTGTGCGTCTCCGGGCCACCCAGTGACTCCATGTCGACCTGCTCACCGGTGACGCTGCGCACGACATCGGGACCGGTGACGAAGACACGGCCCTCGGGAGCCATGATGACGATGTCGGTCAACGCGGGACCGTAGGCGGCGCCGCCGGCCGCAAAGCCGACAACGACGGAGATCTGGGGGATCAGGCCGGACGCGCGCACCATGGCCTCGAAGACCAGGCCGACCGCGTGGAGAGCCTCGACACCCTCGGCGAGGCGGGCGCCACCGGAATGGAAGATGCCCACCACCGGAATCCCGTAGTCGATGGCGTGATCGATCGCGGCGACGATGTGCCTGCATCCTTCGACACCCATGGCGCCACCCATGACGGTGGCGTCCGAGCAGTAGGCGACGGTGCGGATGCCGTCGATGCTTCCGATCGCGGCGAGTACACCGGACTTGTCTCGCGGATGCAGCAACTCCAGGCTGCCCGGATCGAACAGATTCTCGAGACGGGCCGACGGATCTCTCGGGTCCACCGGCGTCTCACGAAGGGTGGCGGGATCCAGGATGGTCATCGGGTACTCCTCGGGCAGACGCGGTGGTGGTGGGCCGCGGTGAAGGCTCCGTGAGGGAGCCTTCACCGCGAGGGGGCGAACAGGCGCGTACGGTCAGGCGCGACCGAATGCGAGCGCCACGTTNCGTGGGGGGCCCCTCCACCGCGAGGGGGCGAACAGGCGCGTACGGTCAGGCGCGACCGAATGCGAGCGCCACGTTGTGCCCACCGAAACCGAACGAATTGTTCAGCGCGAAATCGATCCGGCCGGAACGCGGTTCGCCCTTGACCACGTCGAGATCGATCTCTGGATCCTGGTTCTCGAGATTCAGCGTGGGCGGGATGACCGCGTCACGCAGTGTCAGGACCGTGAGTACTGCTTCGAGTGCACCCACCGCGCCGATCGAATGTCCGAGCGCGGACTTCGGCGCGTAGATCGCGGCGTGGTTGCCCACTGCCGCGTTGATGGCCTTGGCCTCGGCAGTATCGCCGATCGGGGTGGCCGTCGCGTGTGCGTTGACGTGCCCGATGTCGGCCTTGGTGAGCCCGGCGGTCTCGATGGCCCGCCGCATGGCCCGTGCCGCACCCGTGCCCTCGGGATCGGGTGCGACGATGTGGTACCCGTCCGACGTGATGCCGGAGCCGAGGAGCCGAGCATGGATCGTCGCCCCACGCGCCTTGGCGTGTTCCTCGCTCTCGAGAACCATCAGCGCGCCGGCCTCGCCGAAGACGAAGCCGTCGCGGTCCTTGTCGAACGGTCGCGATGCGCCCTGCGGGTCGTCGTTGCGGGTGCTCAGCGCCCGCATCATCGCGAAGCCGGCAGTGGCGACCGCATCCAGCTGACCTTCGACACCGCCGGTCACGACGATGTCGGCGTCGCCGAAAGCGATCATCCGGTGCGCGTTGGCGATCGCCTCGGAACCGGACGAGCATGCCGAGACCGGAGTGACGACCCCGGCGCGGGCGCCGAGTTCGAGCCCGACCGTCGCCGACGGCCCGTTCGGCATGATCATCTGCACGGCGAACGGCGACACCTTGCGGTAGCCGCCCTGGCGGAGCTTGTCGACGGCGTCGATCAGCGACTCACCGCCACCGAGCCCCGTTCCGATGACCACGCCGAGACGATCCTTGTCGACCTCGGGGCTGCCGGCGTTCTGCCAGACCGTGCGCCCGAGAGTCAGCGCGAGTCGCTCGACGAAGCTCATCCGGCGCACCTCGACGCGGGACAGCCCCTCGTCGGGGCTGACCTTGAGAGTTCCGCCGATACGGACGGGCAGGTCGTACTCGTCGACGAACCCGCCCTCGACGGTGCTGATCCCGCTCTCACCGGCCAGGAGCGCCTTCCAGGTGGCGTCCACGTCGCCGGCGATCGACGTCGTAGCCGCGAGGCTGGTGACGACGACGTTGCGGAGGGTCCGAGGAGAAGGGGATGTCACAGCTGAGCTCATTCGTTGTCGTTCGTGGCCTGAACGCCTGCGGCCTCGAGCTTCTGGATGTAGGAGACGGCGTCGCCGACGGTGCGGAGGCTGGCGAGATCCTCGTCGGGGATCTTCACGCCGTACTTGTCCTCGGTCTGGACGGCGATCTCGACCATGGAGAGCGAGTCGATGTCGAGGTCGTCGACGAAGGACTTCTCGACGGTCACCTCGGAGGGCTCGATGCCGGTGACCTCTTCGATGATCTCGGCGAGACCGGCGATGATTTCTTCCTGGGTTGCGGCCACGATGTGGCTCCCTTCTCGATCTGTCGACTATGTCGTACGAAACCGGTCGGATGTTTCCGTCCGGGGGGTCCGGGGAGATCCCGGTGAGGTGCCCGTGCTGTGCGACGGCGCGCGCAGCAACCTAACCGAGTTGAAGACTTTCGGCCAGAGCGGAGATTTCCGCGGGGGTCTTGAGGGCCACGGTGGGCGTGCCGCGCATCTCGCGCTTGGCGATACCCACGAGCGTGCCGGCGGGGGGAAGCTCGACTACCCGGTCGACCTGCGCTTCTCGCAGGTAGGCGGTGCACAGATCCCACCGGACGGGGCGGGTGACCTGGGCTGCGAGACGCTCGAGTGCTTCGGCTCCGGAGGTGACGGGCCTGCCGTCGAAGTTCGACAGCAGGGTGCGCTCGGGAGCGGCCGGTGTGATCTTCGACGCGGCGGCGGCCACGGCGTCCTGGGCGGGCGCCATGAAGCGGGTGTGGAAGGCGCCGGCGACCGGCAGCGGCCGGACCCTGGCCTTCTCCGGCGGATTCGCGGCGAGCTCCTCGAGCGCGGCGATGCGCCCGGCGGCGACGATCTGGCCGGCAGCGTTCATGTTCGCCGGGGTCAGATCCAGCTCGGACAGGCGCGCGAGCACCTCGTCCTCGGCGCCGCCGAGGACGGCGGACATCCCGGTCGGTTCGAGTGCGCAGGCCCGGGCCATCTCGGCGCCGCGGATCGCGGCGAGGGCGACGGCGTCGTCGGCGCTGATGACGCCCGCGATCGCGGCGGCGGCGAGCTCGCCGACGGAGTGCCCGGCGACGATCGTGTCTGCGGGTACGAGGCCGAGACGATCGACCTCCTCGAACGCGAGGAGGGCCGACGCCACCACGAGCGGCTGGGTCACCGCGGTGTCGGTGATCTCGTCGGCGGTGGCAGTGGTGCCCAGACGGACGAGGTCGAGTCCTGCCGTCTGCGACCACTGCTCGAGGCGGTCGCGCGCTCCGGATTGCTCGAGCCACGGGGCGAGCATTCCAGGTGTTTGAGACCCCTGACCGGGGGCAAGCAGCGAAATCACGATGACCAGGGAACACCGGAAAGGCGCCCTCGCGAGATGTCGGTAGCGATGAAAGCTGACGCCTCGATTTGTGGGAACCCTACAAATCTGCACGTCGCTGGTCAGCATCGACGAAAAGGTAGGAGACGTTACGTGTCCGATTCGCGCGTTGTGAACCTGGTGGCTGGTGTTGCAGGGGTTCTCAATTCGTTATGTCTTTGTGCCAGACGGCCTACCGTCGATGCGATCCGGAGCACGTAGCCGTCCCGCGGATTTGTGGGATCCCGACCGGTCACCTCTGTGATCCGCTTCAATCGGTACCGCACGGTATTTGGATGAACAAACAGCTTTCGCGCGCAGGACTCGACAGCGCCGCCGCTGTCGAGGTATGCGTCGAGAGTCTCCGCGAGGGACGGACCGGCGGCCGCGAGCGGGGCGACGATGAAGTCCTCGAGCGCGGCGATCGCACCGGGGTCACCGAGCAGCGCCCGCTCGGGCAGCAACTCGGAGGCGTGCACGGGGCGGGGCGCGCCCGGCCACCCCACGACCGCCTCCATGCCGGCGAGCGCCTCGACCGCGGAGACGTGGGCGGTGGCGAGCGTCGGTGTCGTCGGGCCGATCACCACCGGGTCGTCGGAGAACGCCCGCATCAGCTCGGAGCGGAAGTTCGCCGCATCCGCAGAGCCGTGCAGTTCACCGCTGACCACCATCACCAGCCGTTCGCCCTGCACCACCGCGAGTGCGGCACGACCGTGTTCCTGGGCGACGGTGTGCACCGTGGTGATCACCGACACCCCCTGGTCGGGAGGCGGGGTACCGACGATCACCGTCGCCGGTGCCGTCGCGTCCCAATTGAGGGTCGCGGCCCGCGACTGCATGTCGGGTCCGGTGTCCCCGCGGACCACGGCGTCGACCACCAGCGCCTCGAGGCGGGTGTCCCAGGCACCCCGGGATTCGGCGGCACTCGCATAGACCGCCGCCGCGGCGAACCCGAGTTCCCGGCCGTACCGCAGGATCGCCTCGGTGAGCGCCACGAGCTGTTCCTCGTTGCGGGCGAGGGCGGGGAGCCACTGCTCGAAGAACTCCATCGCCGCCCGGACCATGTCCACGGTCTGACGCAGGGTCAGCCGCCGCGCGAGGTCCTGCGGGATCATCTGGAAGGCGTCGAGGCTGAACTGCAGGTCGCTGTCGGGATTGCGGACCCACTCGAGGAAATCCACCACCGAGGTCTGGATCACCAACTGCACCGTCGACCGCTGCGAGGCGTCGAGATCGGCGAAGAACGGAAGCTGCTCCTGCATCACGTGGACGGCTTCGGTGGACAGCCGTCCCGAGAACTGCTTGACCCGGCGGAGCAGCGCGTCGGGCAAGGGCGCGCGTTCGGGACGCGGAGGGGGTGCGGGGCGTTCCCTGGGAACACCCGGCACCCCCTCGGCGCGCCGGCGGAGTGGGGGCTCGTCGACCATGGATAACGAAACTACCCGCAGGTCGGCGATCCGCCCTCACATCGCTCCGGAGCGTGGACTCGCGCCTCCCGTCAGGCGACGCCCGGATCTGCCAGCGACACCGGAGCGGCCGTCACGTCGTCGATCCGGTAGGTGCGAGCGGCCTCGACCGCCTTCTCACGGTCGATCGTGCCCTCGCGGCCCAGCGCGGCGAGCACCGCGACCACCGTCGACTCGGCGTCGATGTTGAACACGCGACGCGCGGCGGTACGGGTGTCGGAGAATCCGAACCCGTCCGCGCCGAGCACCGTGTAGTCGCCGGGCACCCACTTGCGGATCTGATCGGGAACCGCACGCATCCAGTCCGAGACCGCCACGAACGGCCCGGCCGCGTCGCTGAGCACCGAGGCGACGTACGGCACAGGTGCGTCCTCGCCCGGATTCAGCAGGGCCTGCCGCTCGCACTCGACGCCGTCACGCCGCAGTTCACCCCAGGAGGTGACGGACCAGACGTCCGCGGAGACATCCCACTCGTCGGCGAGCATCCGCTGCGCCCGCAGCGCCTCCGGCATCATCACACCGGAGACCAGGATCTGCGCCTTCGGCCCGGAATCGGCGCCGCGCTTGTAGCGGTAGATGCCGCGGAGCAGACCGTCGACGTCGAGATCCTCGGGTTCCGCCGGCTGCGCGTACGGCTCGTTGTACATGGTGATGTAGTAGAAGACGTCCTCGCCGCCGAATCCGTCCACACCCGGGGTGCCGCCGTACATCCGCCGCAGACCGTCCCGGAAGATGTGTGCGATCTCGTAGGAGAAGGCCGGATCGTACGAGACGACCGCGGGGTTCGTGGATGCCAGCAGGTGGGAATGCCCGTCGGCGTGCTGCAGACCCTCACCCGTGAGCGTCGTGCGACCGGCGGTGGCGCCGAGGACGAATCCGCGGGCCATCTGATCGGCCGCCGCCCACAGGCCGTCGCCGGTGCGCTGGAAACCGAACATCGAGTAGAAGATGTACACCGGGATCATCGGCTCGCCGTGCGTGGCGTAGGACGTGCCGACGGCGGTGAACGACGCCGTCGACCCGGCCTCGTTGATCCCCTCGTGCAGGATCTGGCCTACCGCGCTCTCCTTGTAGGCGAGCATGAGCTCGGCGTCGACCGAGGTGTACAGCTGGCCGTTGCGGTTGTAGATCTTCAGCGAGGGGAACCACGAGTCCATGCCGAAGGTGCGGGCCTCATCCGGGATGATCGGCACGATGCGCTCGCCGATCTCCTTGTCGCGCAGCAATTCCTTGAGCACACGCACCGCCGCCATCGTGGTGGCGACCTCCTGCTTGCCCGATCCCTTGCGGACGACCTCGTAGGCCTTGTCCGAGGGCAGCCGCAGGGGCTTCGCCGCGGTGCGCCGCTCCGGCACGAAGCCGCCCAGCGCCCGGCGCCGCTCGAGCATGTACTGGATCTCCGGAGCGTCCGGGCCGGGGTGGTAGTACGGCGGCATCTTCGGATCCTTCTCGAGCTCGGCGTCCGAGATCGGGATCCGCTGGAGGTCGCGGAAGTACTTGAGGTCCTCGAGAGTCAGCTTCTTCATCTGGTGGGTCGCGTTGCGGCCCTCGAAGTGCTTGCCGAGGGTGTAGCCCTTGATGGTGTGCGCGAGGATCACCGTCGGCTGACCCTTGTGCTCCATCGCCGCCTTGTAGGCCGCGTAGATCTTGCGGTAGTCGTGACCGCCGCGCTTGAGATTCCAGATCTCCTGGTCGGACAGCTCGTTGACCAGTTCCTTCGTCCGGGGGTCACGGCCGAAGAAGTGCTCACGCACGAACGCGCCGTCGTTCGCCTTGTACGTCTGGAAATCTCCGTCGGGAGTGACGTTCATGAGATTGACCAGCGCGCCGTCCTTGTCGGCGTGCAGCAGCGCGTCCCACTCCCGGCCCCACACGACCTTGATGACATTCCAGCCGGCGCCGCGGAAGAACGACTCCAGCTCCTGGATGATCTTGCCGTTGCCGCGCACCGGACCGTCGAGACGCTGCAGGTTGCAGTTGATCACGAAGGTGAGATTGTCGAGGCCCTCGGTGGCCGCGACGTGCGCAAGGCCCCGCGATTCGGGCTCGTCCATCTCGCCGTCGCCGAGGAACGCCCAGACGTGCTGGTCGGAGGTGTCCTTGATGCCACGGTCGTGCAGGTAGTGGTTGAACCGCGCCTGGTAGATCGCGTTCATCGGGCCCAGGCCCATCGACACCGTCGGGTACTCCCAGAAGGTCGGGAGCAGACGCGGGTGCGGATACGAGGGCAGGCCGCCACCGAGCGAGGCGTGGCTGTGTTCCTGGCGGAAGCCGTCGAGCTGCTCCGCTCCGATCCGTCCCTCGAGGAACGCGCGAGCGTAGATGCCGGGGGAGGCGTGACCCTGGATGAACACCTGGTCGCCGCCGCCAGGATGGTCCTTGCCGCGGAAGAAGTGGTTGAAGCCGACCTCGTACAGCGCCGCGGACGAGGCGTAGGTGGAGATGTGACCACCGACCCCGACACCCGGACGCTGCGCGCGCGTGACCATGATCGCCGCATTCCATCTGATGTACGCGCGGTAGCGCCGCTCCACCTCCTCGTCCCCGGGGAACCAGGGCTCGCTCTCGGTGGGGATCGTGTTGACGTAGTCGGTGGACGTCAGGGCCGGAAGGGAGACCTTGCGCTCGTTGGCGCGCTCGAGCATCCGCAGGAGCAGGTAGCGTGCGCGTGTCGGACCGGCAGCGTCGAGCATCCCGTCGAAGGATTCGAGCCACTCGTCGGTCTCGGTCGGGTCGATGTCCGGAAGGTAGGAGGCCACGCCTTCGCGGATCACCCGGACACGATTGTCCTTGGTCGATGCCGGCTTGGCCGAGGAATCCGCGCCCGAGGCGCCTTGTGCGGCGCCTTCCAGGGAGTCGGATCCGTGGATCAGGTCTGTCAACGTCTGCTCCTCATCGTGGTGGGCGCGCAGGTGGAGCGCCCTCTCCGTCGGTCGGCTCTTGTGGGAGCCGACGCAATCGACATCTGAACATGATGCACCCCTCATCTTCCCCCATCGGGGACGAAGGATCACCGTGCGGCCCGGCTATCGGACACACCCGACACTCTGTAAGGGCGAAATAAGGCCCCTCTCCAAAGATTCTCCCGCTTTTCCCAGCGATTCGGGTTGCGTTGAGCCGTTCGACGATGTTCGCTTTGACCTATTGCTCGTCACACCGGTACGCGGAGCCGATTCGCGCGCCACAACCCTTAGGAGGAACCACCGTGGTCGCCGCGGCGGATGCCAAGAATTATGTCTCCAAGCTCGGTATCACTCACGACCACGTGGTGCAGGAACTCGGCTGGGACGAGGATACCGACGACGAGTTGAGGGCGGCCATCGAAGAGGTCACCGGTACCGAACTGCTCGACGAGGACTCCGACGAGGTCGTCGACGTCGTACTGCTGTGGTGGCGCGACAGCGACGGTGATCTGGTGGACACCCTCATGGATGCGATCGGCCCCCTCGCGGACGAAGGCGTCGTGTGGGTTCTGACCCCCAAGACCGGGCGCTCCGACCACGTGGAACCCAGCGAGATCGCCGAGTCGGCGACCACAGCGGGTCTCACCCAGACCACGGCCATGAACCTCGGGGACTGGATCGGCAGCCGCCTCGTCCAGCCCAAGGCCGGCCGTCCCCGCCGCTGACCCGGCTCCACCCTACGAAGGAATTCATACGCATGGCGATCGCCGTGGGCTCCGAAGCCCCCGACTTCACCCTCAAGGACCAGAACAACCAGGAAGTCACGCTGTCGAGCTTCAGGGGGCGTAAGAACGTGCTCCTGGTGTTCTACCCGCTCGCTTTCACCGGTGTGTGCCAGGGCGAGCTGTGCGCCGTTCGCGACGACCTGCCCACCTACGAGAACGACGACACCGCCATCCTCGCGGTCTCCGTCGGCCCCTCGCCGACCCACAAGATCTGGGCGGCCGAACAGGGCTACACCTTCCCGCTGCTGTCCGATTTCTGGCCGCACGGTGAGGTCGCCCAGGCCTACGGTGTGTTCAACGACAAATTCGGATTCGCGAACCGCGGCACCTTCGTCATCGACAAGGACGGCATCGTGCAATTCGCGGAGGAGAACCAGCCCGGAGAGCCCCGTGACCAGGGAGCTTGGGCCAGAGCGCTCGCCGCGCTAAAGTCCTGATGCGAGGTCGGCGGCATCTGCCGCCGGCTTTCGGGCGTGTAGCTCAGTGGTAGAGCTCTGGTTTTACACACCAGCGGTCGGGGGTTCGAAACCCTCCGCGCCCACACTGTCGTCTCGGGACCCCGGTGGATCCGACCCCGCTCAGCGGGGTGGGGTCCCCACGAATCCCTCCACCTGTCAGAAGGTGTCGTTGATCGTGATCCGGTCGTAGCTCGCCGGGACGTCGTCGCCGCTCATGCAGCCGAGCGTGGTCGTCTGGCCCACCGGAATCGGTTCGGTCGTGCAATCGACCAGGGCCACGACCTCGTTTCCCTGCATGAACTTGATCTGGACGATCGCGCTGTCGCTCGACTCGCGAGCGTTGGTGACCTTCAGTCCCTCGACGGTGACGTCCCCGAGAGGGCTCTCCGCGACCGTCCACCCCGAGGCGTACTGGAAGCCGGCCACGTCGAACGCCTGGCCCTCGACGATCGTGAGCGGGTTGTCCGCGCCGCCGGGAAGTGCATCGTCGACCTCGACCGATTCGATGGCCTCGTTCACCTCGTTGGCGGTGAAGGACAACAGTGCGAGGCAGCCACCGGCGAACAGGACGAACACCACCAGGATGGCGAGGAGGATGTTGCGCACAGCATGCGACTTCCGGGCAGGCGGTCCCGGCGGCGGAGGACCACCTTGTACATGCTCGGTCCACGAATTCCCGTCCCACCAGCGCATCGCTCCGGAAGGGTCGGGATAGAAGCCGGGCTGCGGCTTACCGGAACCGGGAGTCTCGGACATGGGGCATTCCCCCTCACGCGAAAAGGCGCCCCAGCGCAACGTTTCTCGTGAAGACGAGCGTAGTGCGCAGGTCGGCGGTGCGCAGGCGATTTCCGGCGCCGGTCCGGACCCGGGGAGGGGTCAGCTGCGAGGGTCGGCCGCGGCGCGGTAGGCCACGTCCAGCAGTGCCACGAAGTGCTCGTCGAGTTCGCCGGGGGAGGAGACACTCAGACGATGCGTCGTGACGGTGCCCTTCTTCGGGAACGCCTCGCGCAGCGTGCGATGGTGGACGCGCCTGGGCAGGTCGAGTGCCACCTCGAGGCGGGAGGCGTACACGAATGCCGCCGCGAAGACGTGCCCGCGCGACCAGGTGATCTCCGAGGCGTGCACCTGCTCGGTGACGTCGTCGCCGAGGGCGAGGATCATCGCGCGCACGCGCTGGAAGGCGTCGACGGCGGCCGGGTCCTTGTCGGCCAGATAGTCGTCGACGGTCGCGTACATCGGGGGCTCCTCGGATCGGGGCAGAGTGGTCGTCTCGGTCACCGCGGCCGGCCGTATCGGTCGGCGAGCTTCTCGCTCGCGGTGCGCGGAGCCACCTCGACCGGAGCCTCGGCGGCATCGCCGCCGCGCTCCGCCGCCTTGGCCTTCCGCCGTTCACGCAACTCCGACCACACGAAATAACCCAGACCCAGCGGGGCCATGATCCCGAACGCCAGCCACTGCAGGCCGTAGGACAGGTACGGGCCGGAATCGAGCTGGGGAAGCGAGATCACACCGAGCCCACCGGGCTGATCGGCGTCGAGCTGGAGGTAGACACTCTCGAGGTCGAGTCCGGTCACCTCCGCGACCTGCGGGGTGTCGATGAAGTACACCTGCTGGTAGCCGGCGTCGAAGAAGGGGTCCTTGCCCTCGACCGTGCCCTCCGACATCCGGATACGGGCGTCGAGTGTGACGTTGCCGGACGGCGCAACGGGGATCTCGGGGATCTCGGTGCCGCGCACCGGACGCACGTAGCCGCGGTTGACGAGGATCGTTCCGCCCGAGTCGAGAGCGAAGGGCGTCAGCACCTCGTAGGCCGGCTTCGATTCGGCACTGCGCAACCGCACGAGCACATCCGAGTCGGGGAGATACGAGCCCTGCGCGAGGACACGGCGCCACTCGTCGTCGATCGTGGCTCCGTCGCCGGCGAGAAGATCGGAGACGGGAACCGGATCCTGAGCCATCGACGCCGCGATGCGTCCGTTCCGATCCTCGGTGCTCGTGTTCTTGCCCAGCTGCCACGGCGCGAGGACGGTGAAGCACGCATATGCGAAGCCGACGACCACCAGCGCCAGTACCAACCAGCCGGGGCGAAGGAGAAATGTCAATCGGCGCACAGAACCACGTTAGCCGGTGAGGTGGATCTCACTGCCGTCGCACCCGCTCGAGCAGGCCGGGAACTGCGGCTTCGATCTGCTCGCGGACCTGCTCGAACTCGGCGAGCGAACCGTAATAGGGGTCGGGCACCGAATCGTCGTCCGCGTCCGGATCGAACGATCGCAGCAGTACACGGCGTTCGGCCGGGACTCCGAGGTGAGCCAGCGCCCGTTCGTGCGTGGTGGTCATCGCCACCACCAGATCGGCGGACAGGTGCTCGGCGCCGAGTTTCGCGGCGCGGTGGCCCGTGGGATAGCCGTGTCGCTGCAACACGGCGTCGGTGCGCGGATCGGCGTCGGATCCGACATGCCAGCCGTGGGTGCCGGCGCTGCTCACCCGGACACGATCGGTGAGTCCTTCGCGCCGCAGATGTTCGGCGAAGATCTTCTCGGCCATCGGCGACCGGCAGATGTTGCCGGTGCAGACGAAGGTCACATGGAAGCGGTCGTCAGCGTCCACCGGTGAGAACCTCACGCAGTTCGTCGACGGAGGTGGTGGTCCGGGCCGCGGCGCGACCCTCGACGTCCGTTCCGTACCCCCACTCCACGAACACCGTGGGGATGCCGAAGCGACCCGCACCGTGGATGTCGTGCTCGCGATCGCCCACCATCACCACGCCGGTCGTGCCTCCGTCCGCGGCATCGCGAGGCTCGATGCCCAGTCCGGCGAGACTGTGGGCGACGACCTCCCACTTGTGGCGGCGGGCCCCGTCGTCGCTCGCCCCGCCGATGAACTCGAAGTATCCGGCCAGACCGAAGTGCTCGAGGATCCGCTCGGCGAAGGTCTGGGACTTCGACGTCGCGACGGCCAGCCGACTGCCCGCCTCACGCACGGCGCCGAGCAGGGATTCGATGCCGTCGAAGACGGCGTTCTCGCTCCATCCGGTGGCCGAGTAGTAGTTCTTGTAGGCAGCCAGTCCCGCGGCGACCCGTGTCTCGTCGAGCCCGAGGCCCTGCAGCGTGTCGCGCATGGGCGGTCCCAGAAGCCATTCGAGGTTACCGGCGGGCACCTCGAAACCGGTGGTCTCGGCGGCGTGGAGGAAGCCGTTGATCACGCCGGTCGCGGAATCGGTGAGGGTCCCGTCGAGATCGAACAGGACGACCGGGGCGGGAAGCACGAGGGGCTGGATGGGGGCGAGAACGGTCACCCGGCCATTGTCCCCGCTCGTCCGCTGCCCTGCCGCGTAGGGTCGTGCCCGTGGGAAGTGCGGACCGGCTGGAGGTGGACGCGTGACGGCGGTGACGCTGCGTGAGGTGATCGACGTTCTGGAGACGGCCTATCCGCCGTCGCTCGCCGAGAGCTGGGACTCGGTCGGGCTGGTCGCGGGTGATCCCGGCGAACCCGTCCACAAGGTGCTCCTGGCAGTGGACGCGACGGCCGCCGTCGTCGACGAGGCCCTCAAGTGGGGTGCGCAACTGCTGCTCGTGCACCATCCGCTGCTGTTGCGCGGTGTCGACACCGTCGGTGCGCACACCCCCAAGGGTGCGTTGATCCACCGTCTCATCCGGGGAGGGTGCGCCCTGTTCACAGCACACACCAACGCCGACCGGGCCAATCCCGGGGTCTCGGACGCACTCGCGGACGCACTCGGGCTGACGGCCCTGCGCCCGCTCGAGGCCAAGCCGGAACCCGCGACCGACAAATGGGTCGTCATGGTGCCCGCCGAGTCCGCCGACGCGGTGCGCGCGGGATTGTTCGCCGCGGGAGCCGGTGCTCTGGGCAACTACCGCGAATGCTGCTGGACCACCTCGGGGACCGGCCAGTTCCGTCCCGTCGAGGGGGCCGACCCCGCCATCGGTTCGATCGGAGACCTCGAACGTGTCGCCGAGGACCGGATCGAGGTCGTCGCGCCGCGCCGGTCGCGTGCGGCGGTGCTCGCCGCCCTGCGCGAGGCGCACCCCTACGAGGAACCGGCCTTCGACATCATCGAACTCGCCGACCTGCCCGGCGACCGAGGTCTGGGCCGGATCGGCGAGTTGCCGCGGACCCGGACGTTGCGTGAGTTCACAGCGGATGTCGCCGCGGCGCTCCCGGTGACCGAATGGGGAGTGCGAGGAGCAGGCGACCCCGACCGGCCGGTCCGGACCGTGGCGGTGTGCGGGGGCTCCGGCGACTCGTTCCTCGGACTCGCCGCCGCGCAGGGCGCGGACGTCTATGTCACCGCCGACCTGCGGCATCATCCCGTCGACGAGCATCTGCGCACAGGAGGCCCCGCCGTGGTCGACGTCGCGCACTGGGCGAGCGAATACCCGTGGTGCGGTCAGGCCCGGGACCTCCTGGACGGTGCGTTCGCCGACCGGGAGGGCTGGCACGCGCGGGTGAGCGAGTTGCGCACCGATCCCTGGACGACCGCGGCTCGCGCGGTACCGTAATCAGCTACGACACGCCCCGAGTGGCAACCGGCTCCCGGACCACCCGAGAAATCCCGATACATCACCGAAAGCAGGAACCACCCGAGTGAACGTCGAACCCACCGTGCAGGCCAAGCTGCTGTCCCTCGCCGCCGTGGACGCCGAGCTGAACCGCCTCGCACATCGCCGTCGGACACTGCCCGAACAGCAGGAGGTGGACCGCCTGCAGACCGAGCGCAACGCGCGCAAGGACGCCGCGGTGGCCGTCGAGATCATCCTCGACGACCTCGACCGGGACATCCGGAAGCTCGAGGGCGAGATCGAAGCCGTACGGATGCGGGCGGATCGCGATCGCTCGATGCTCCAGAGCGGATCGGTGGGATCCAAGCAGCTCACCGAACTGCAGCACGAACTGACCAGCCTCGAACGTCGCCAGGCGGCCCTCGAGGACGACCTGCTCGAGGTCATGGAGCGCCGCGAGGCGTCGAAGGCCGATCACGATCATGCCGGGGCACAGGTCTCGCAGATCGACGACCGGCTCGGCGACGCCACCCGGGCCCGCGACGAAGCCATCGCCGACATCGAGGTCGCCGAGCAGCGGTGCCGCAGCGACCGCGGCGCGCTGCTCGCGGTATTCCCCGACGAGCTGGTCGCGACCTACGAGAAGCAGCGCGAGAAGGCCGGAATCGGAGCGGCCGCGCTGCAGGGCCGCCGGTGCGGGGCGTGCCGGCTCGAACTCGACCGCGGAGAGATCGCCCGGATCACCGCCGCACCCGCCGACCTGCTCGTCCGATGCCCCGAGTGCGACGCGATCCTGGTTCGCACGAAGGACTCCACCCTGTGACGACGGTCGTCGTCGAGGCGGACGGCGGGTCGCGCGGCAATCCCGGACCCGCCGGTTACGGGGCGGTGGTCTTCGACGCCGACCACCGCACCGTTCTCGCGGAACGTCAGGCGAGCATCGGCCGCGCGACGAACAATGTCGCGGAATACAAGGGGCTGCTCGCCGGTCTCGCCGCCGCCGCGGAACTCGGCGCCGACGAAGTGCACGTCCGCATGGATTCCAAGCTCGTCGTCGAGCAGATGAGCGGGCGGTGGCAGGTCAAGCATCCCGACATGATCCCGCTGGCCACGGAGGCCCGCGCCCTGGCCGGCCGGTTCCGCCACGTCGACTTCACGTGGATCCCGCGCGCGGAGAATGCGTACGCCGATCGCCTGGCCAATGCCGCGATGGACGCCGCGGCGAACGTGGAGGAGGGGGAGACCGCCGCGGCCGGTGGTGCCACCGTGCCGCCCGTGCCCGATCCTGCCGTTCCCGTCTCACCGGGCTGGACCGGCGCGATCGGGTCACCGACCAGGTTGTTGCTGTTGCGGCACGGTCAGACCCCACTGTCGGTCGAGCGTCGCTATTCGGGGCGCGGCAATCCGCAACTGACCGAACTCGGCCGCGACCAGGCGGTCGCGGCGGCCCGGCGTCTGGCAGCGCGCGGCGGAGTCTCCGCGGTGCTGTCGTCACCGCTCGGACGCGCCCGTGAAACGGCTGCTGCCGCCGCCGACGCTCTCGACCTGCCCGTGAAGGTGCACGACGGGCTCATCGAGACCGATTTCGGCGACTGGGAGGGGCTCACCTTCGGCGAGGCCGCCCGCCGGGATCCGGACCTGCATCGGCGGTGGCTCGGGGACACCTCCGTGCGACCCCCGAACGGCGAGAGCTTCGACGAGGTGGGCAAGCGCATCGCCGCGGTGCGCGACGACCTGCTGGCCGACCATGCCGGCTCGACCGTGCTGGTGGTCTCGCATGTCACGCCGATCAAGACGTTCCTGCAGATGGCACTCGACGCCGGACCGTCGCTGCTCTACCGGCTGCATCTGGATCTGGCGTCGCTCAGCATCGCGGAGTTCTATCCCGACGGCGGGTCGTCGGTGCGGCTGGTGAACGACACCTCGCATCTGTAGTAGGTGCCGGCCGAAGAAAAAGTGGCCGCGCAGACATGTCGGGGGGTTGCCTGCGCGGCCACTCGCTAGGTGTATCGGGGCCCCGGGACGTGCGTTACACGTCCGCCGAGAATTTTCAGACCGGATCCGAGACGACGCAGCCGTCGCCCGCATCCTCGCCGGAGAACCGGTTGCCCATCCAGTCGAGCCCTTCCACCAGAGCCGGGAACATACCCATCAGATGGCTCGTCCCGGTCTTCGTGAACACGGGCGGCAGGTCGTAGCGTCGATAAGTGACATCGGCGCCGCCCGAGCACCACTTGTCCACCATCGTGTCGACTCCGTCGACGAGGACGAAGTCGTCGCCGGCGCTCTGGGCGACGAAGACCGGCACCGACGGAATCCGGTTGCCGAGTTGCTGCTCGGCGACCAGCGACGCCCATGGTTCCTCGCCGAGATGCGCAGCGATCGGACGGCCGTCGACCGTGTACGTCGAGGTCTGACCGAACGGATTCAGCGACAGCGCGTCGTAGACGCAGGCGGTCTCGGCGCGACGCAGGATGTCGAGCCCGGCGGGATCGAACGCGGCCAGCAGAGTCGGCGCGTGCTCGGGATAGGCCGCGACGAAACCGTTGACCACCCAGCCGATCCCGCCGGAGAGCAACGATCCGTCGCCGACCACGGCGAGGTCGGCGAGGTCGGCGGGGGGTGATCCGGCGACGGCGCCGACCACCGGTAGTTCGGGGGCGTAGGACGCGGCCAGTTCCGCCGCGGAGGCCGAGGCCATCCCGCCTTGCGAGTATCCCCAGAACGCGATCGGGCCGTCCGGAGCGAGACCGAGATGCTCCGCCGAGCGGGTGGCGCGCGCGAGATCGAGCATCGCCCGTCCCTGCGACTCGCGGTTGAGATAGGGGTGGACGCCGGGGGTGCCGAGCCCTTCGTAGTCGGTGACCGCGACGGCGTAACCGCGCGCGAGCATCGGGGCGATGTGGATGTACTCGTATTCCTGCCCGAAGGTCATGAGCTTCGACGGGGCGCACTGATCGCCCATGCCCTGCGTCCCCGGGCCGAGAACGACGGTGGGCCGGGCTCCGGGACCCGTCCACGCCTGCGTGGGGACGAGCACGGTGCCGACGACGGCGACGGGACCGCCCGTCGCCTTCGTGCTGCGGTACATCACCCGGGTGACCGTCGCGTCGAGCGCGGCCGGGGTGTGCGGGACGATCGCGGCGACCGAGGGTGCGGTGCGCAGGACCTCGCCCGGGCTCGCCGTCTCGAACGACGCAGGCGGCACGTAGAAGTCGGCGACGGGATCGGCCGCGGCACCGGATGGCGCTGTCGCGAGGAGAGCGACCGTTGCGACTGCAGCACACAGCCCTGGACCGATTCGCATTCCGCAGACCCCCTGCACCGCCGCCCTGTACGACCCCCGGAAGCTACCTGCACGGTGTGTGCGTGCGCAAGATCACGAACCGTTCGTGCCGCCGCGTCGTGTCACTGCCCGAGCAGCTTCCGGAGCGTCCTGGTGTTCCGTGTGGTCGTGACCGCCTTGTACTTCGCCGAGCCGGCCCGCCTGCCCACGGCGCTGTCGATCGTGCCGCCCTTCTCGACCTGCCAGTACAGGACTCCGTCACCGGTAGCGAGACATTCGACCTCCGGATCGAGCTCGCCGGGTGGCGCCGACAGGCTTTCGAGGGCTGCGGGGTCGGAGACGAAGACGACGTACGAGTGCCGGTCGTCCCGGTCCTCGAAGGGATACGCCTCCACGACACGTGCGAGACGGAACTGGTCGAGGACGAAAACGTAGGCCTCGTAACCGAACCGCGCGGTCAGGGCCGATTCGATCATCGGTTTCAGGGCGGTTGCGTCCTCCCCGGAATCGAACAGCACGTTGCCGGACGCGAGCACGGTGCGGACACCGCCGAAGCCCAGACCGTCGAAGACGTCCTTCAGATCGGCCATGCGGATGCGGATACCACCGACGTTGATTCCACGCAGCAGGGCTGCATAGCGGGTCATGGGAGCACCGTAGTTGGCGGCGGCGACATGCCGCGGGATAGTCTGATCGAGCGAACGAGTCGGCCGGGCGGCCGCGGAGCGGGGAACCGGCACCACACGGTGTCAGGCCCCGAATCGAGGAAAGTCCGGACTCCACAGAGCAGGGCGGTTGCTAACGGCAACCCGAGGTGACTCGCGGGACAGTGCCACAGAAAGCAGACCGCCTGCCGTCACACGGCAGGTAAGGGTGAAACGGTGCGGTAAGAGCGCACCAGCGCCCCGGGTGACCGGGGCGGCTAGGTAAACCCCGCCCGGAGCAAGGTTGAAGGTCGCATCGCGTGCGGTGCGGCTGCGCAGGTGTTCGAGGGCTGCTCGCCCGAGCCTGCGGGTGAACCGCTCGAGGTACCCGGCGACGGTGTGCCCAGATGGATGGTCGCCACCCCGCTTCGGCGGGGGACAGGATCCGGCTTACAGGCCGGCTCGTTCGCCTGCCGTATCCCGATCCCACCGCTGCGGTGGCTCCCCGGATGTCAGATCGGGTCGATGACCAGCAGATGCGCCCAGTACGAGGCCGCTTCCGGACCCAGCCAGGGCAGCAACGCGTCGTAGAGGATGTAGGACATTGCATGCTCCTTCGTTCGGACGTCGCGCACGTGTGTGCGGCCCGACAGTACCGCGCCACGCCCGCTTGCGGGATGCCCGCACACACGGGCGTTGTTCGGGCACACTGAGACCATGAGCGACGACGGCTGGTACTACGACGTGCGAACGGGAAAGGTCTCCCAGGGCAAGGATCCCCACGCCCTCAACCGCATGGGTCCCTATCCGGATCGGGAGACCGCGCAGCGGGCTCTGGACATCGCGGCGGAACGCAACAAGGCCGCCGACGCTGCCGACGACGAGTGGCGGAACGGCTGAGGCGGCCGTTCGCTGCCGTCCTCGCGGCCGCGGCGGCACTGGCCGTGGTCGTCGCCGTACTCGTGTGGTGGATCCTCCCGAGTCGCCTGTTCCCCTGGGACAGCGCGTCGTTCCCCGAGATCGACACCACCGCGTTGTCGCCGACGCAAGTGCGGATCGTCGAGCTGCTCGAGCAGCAGCACGAGGCACAGCATCCCGGAACGTACTACTCGGAAGGTGTCCGCGAACCGTGGTGCGCGGACTTCGTCAGCTGGATCATGCGCGAAGCCGGTGTGCCACTGGCGAATCCGCATTCGGGTCATTGGCGGATCCCGGGCGTGTACACGCTGCAGGAGTACTACGAGCAGGTCGGCCGGCACGAGCCCGCCGGGTCGGGATACCGCCCCGCCATCGGCGACGTGGTGCTCTACCACAACAGGATGGGTCTCGGTCAGCGCGAGCACACCAACATCGTCGTTGCGGTCGACGGCGACTCCGCGATCACTGTGGGCGGCAACGAGATGGGCAGGATCCGGGTGCACGAACTCGACCTGTCCGGTGACGACGCGGTAGTCGGTTTCGGGCGGCTGCCCGGCTGATCTCCGTCAGCGGAATCCGTCGGTCGCCTCGACGAGGTGATGGACGATTCCCGGTTCGCTCGCCGCGTGTCCCGCATCGTCCACGATGTGCAAGCGGGCAGTCGGCCACGCCCGATGCAGGTCGTAGGCGCTGCGCGCGGGGCACACCACGTCGTAGCGGCCCTGCACGATCACGCCGGGGATGTCGCGCAGACGATGGGCGTTGCTCAGCAACTCACCGTCCTCGAAGAATCCGCGGTGATGGAAGTAGTGGTTCTCGATGCGCGCGAAGGCCAGCGCGAAGCGGGGTTCGGCGGTCTCCGCGAGGCGCTCCGGGTCCGGCCGCAGCGCGCTCGTGGCACCCTCCCAGGTCGACCAGGCGATCGCCGCGGCCAGTGCGACATCCGGATCGGGGGAGTGCAGCAGGCGGTGATAGACGTCGACGGGATGCTCGCCCGGATCCGCCTCGGCGAGCGGCGCCCGGAATCGTGCCCAGGCCTCGGGGAACAGCTGACCGGCCCCGCCGTTGTAGTACCAGTCGATCTCGCTGCGCCGGAGCAGGAAGATCCCGCGCAGCACGAGTTCGGTGACGCTGTCGGGGTGCCGCTGTGCATATGCGAGTGCGAGGGTCGAGCCCCACGACCCACCGAAGACCATCCACCGCTCTACGCCGAGAAAGGTCCGGAGTCGCTCGATGTCGTCGACGAGGCGATCGGTGGTGTTGACCGACAGGTCCGCGCCGTCGGCCACGTGCGGTCGCGACCTGCCGCATCCACGCTGGTCGAACAACACGATCCGGTAGGCGGCCGGATCGAAGAAGCGCCGGTGCAGCGGCGCCGTGCCACCTCCGGGACCACCGTGGAGGAACACCACGGGCTTGCCGTCGGGATTGCCGCTGACCTCCCAGTACAGGTGCTGGCCGTCACCGACGTCGAGCATGCCCGTCTCACTGCATTCGATCGGCGGATACAGTTCGCGGTACGTCATGGCTGTCAGAACCCGACGAGACCCGACGCGAGATCCGGGATGTCGAGTCCGCGCACGGCTTCGTCCCGAACCTCGGGGCAGTGCGCGGACGTCGCCGCGTCGATCCGGTTCCGGTCGCCGGCGAGGGCGACGAGATCGACTCCGTTCGCGGCACCCCATTCGCCGACGAGGATGTTGAAGCCGCCGCGTCCGACCGAGGGGGTATAGGTGCGCCAGTTCGACAACTGGCTCTCCATCCGCGCGCACAGATCGGCGGTCTGCGCCTCGGTGAAGCCGCCGGCCCCGAGTTCCGGCGAGGAGGGTGCCGCCGCCGAGGTCGATTCCGTTGTCACCTGGGACTCGGTGGACGTGCCGGTCGGTGCCGGGTCCTGAGCCGGTGCGCACCCCACCAGGACGCCGGCGAGTGCGGCGACGACGGCGGTGGGGACGGGACTGAAGCGGATCTGCATGGACACCTCATGGGTTCGTACGTTCGGGTCGCGGTCGAGTCTGCCACCGATTCGGCGGGGGCCGGAGAAATGCGACGGGCACCACCGGACTCGCCGGTGGTGCCCGCCTCGGGAATGCTCGGGTGGGGGACCGCTCAGAAGGAGTGCTCGGGCCCCGGGAAGGTGCCCTGCGCGACCTCTGCCGCGTACTGCTCGGCTGCGCGGCGCAATTCGTCGCCGACCTGCCCGAACTTCTTGACGAACTTCGCGGTCTTGCCGCTGGTGTATCCGGCCATGTCCTGCCACACGAGCACCTGGGCGTCGCACTCGTTGCCCGCGCCGATGCCGACGGTGGGGATGCTCAGCTTGCGGGTGACCTGCCCGGCGAGCTCGGCCGGGACCATCTCCATCACGACGGAGAAGGCGCCTGCCTCCTGGACCGCGATCGCGTCCGCGACGAGTTGCTCGGCCCCGTCACCGCGGCCCTGCACGCGGAACCCGCCGAGGGTGTTCACGGACTGGGGTGTGAAACCGATGTGCGCCTGCACGGGAATGCCGGCAGCGGTGATCGCGGCGATCTGCGGCGCCATGCGTTCGCCGCCCTCGAGTTTGACCGCGTGCGCGCCGCCCTCCTTCATGAAGCGCACGGCGGTCGCGAGGGCCTGCTCCGGCGACGCCTCGTAGCTGCCGAACGGAAGGTCGGCGACGACCAGCGCGTGCGGGGCACCGCGCACGACGCCACGGACGAGGGGAAGGAGTTCGTCGACGGTCACCGGCACGGTGGTGTCGTAGCCGTAGACGACGTTCGCTGCGGAATCGCCCACCAGCAGGACGGGGATACCGGCCTCTTCGAAGATGCGGGCGGACGAGTAGTCGTACGCGGTCAACTCCGCCCAGCGACGGCCCTCGGCCTTCATCGCCTGCAGGTGGTGGACTCGCGTCTTGCGCTTGGGGGTGTCTGCGGGGGCCGCAGCGGACGCTGCGCCACCGTATACGGACGTCACGTTGTCGGACATCACTGTCCCTTTCTTCCTCGAGGCCCTCTGGGTCCCCGGGTCGGGTGATGACCGTCTCAGTCTGCCACCCGTTGCCGGGGGCACGAGCACCGGAGAGCGGTGCAATTGGTCACACCACCGGCCGGTTTCCGCTCCGTGGCAGGATCGGATGGTGCCCCGCCCCGCTCGCCTGCATGCCCGTCGTCTTCCGCTCCTGACACTCGTGGCGGCCGTCGTACTCACCGCGTGTGGTGACTCCACCGGCGACGAGCAGCACCATTCGACCGCTGGGGTGGTCCCGGGTCTCGAGCGGTTCTACGAACAGGACGTCGCGTGGGAGCCGTGCGACGACTACGGCGCGGACGGCGCGTATCTGGCTCGGCAGGACGTGGAGTGCGGGTACGTGGAGGTTCCACTCGACTACGCGGATCCGGAGGGTGAGCCGATCCGCCTGGCGGTCTCGCGACTGCCGGCGAGCGGTGAGCGCATCGGTTCGCTGCTGGTGAATCCCGGTGGACCCGGCGCCTCGGGGCTGTCCACCGCACTCGCGGCCGACGGGACCGCACTCGGCGAGCGCTTCGACGTGGTCGGTTTCGATCCGCGCGGGGTGGGAGCATCCGAACCGGCGGTGCGGTGCCGCACCGACGCCGAGTTCGACGACGACCGGGCACAGGACGACGGGGACACCAGTCCCGAAGGCATCGCCGCGACCGAGAAACGCAATCGTGAGTACGCGCAACTGTGCGCCGACCGCACCGGCACGGACCTGCTGGCCCACATCGGCTCCCGGGAGGTCGTGCAGGACATGGACATCCTGCGTGGTGTTCTCGGTGACGACGCCCTGACCTATCTCGGGTACTCCTACGGCACCCGGCTGGGCACTCTCTATGCCGAGGAGTTCCCCGGCCGGGTGCGGGCGATGGTGCTCGACGGTGCCATCGACCCCGAGCAGGATCCGGTCGAGGAGATCGTGCGGCAGGCGGAGGGCTTCCAGAAGGCGTTCGACGAGTTCGCGGCGTACTGCACCCGATATGCCGGGTGTCCGCTCGGAGACGATCCCGCGCAGGCCGCCGACCGGTTCCGGGACCTCGTCGATCCCCTGCTCGAGGCACCCGCCCCCACCACGGATCCGCGGGGATTGAGCCACCGGGACGCGATCACCGGCGTGCAGCAGGGGCTGTACTCGCCGACCCTGTGGGGCTCCCTGCGGGGTGGTCTGGATTCTCTGGCCCGCAGCGATACGGGCGACACGCTGCTGCAACTCGCCGATCTGTACGAAGGTCGCGGCGAGGACGGTGCGTACACCAACATCACCGACGCCTTCAACGCGATCCGCTGCGTCGACGACCCGCCGCTGACGGATCGTGCACTCGCCGGCGAACTCGACACCCGATTCCGTGCGGTGGCGCCCTTCCTGGACGACGGTCGTGGCACGGGAGCGGCAGCCCTGGACGTGTGCGCGTTCTGGCCGGTACCGGCCACCGGTGAGCCGCACGCTCCCGACGTCCGGGATCTGCCGCCCGTACTCGTCGTCTCGACGACCGGGGATCCGGCGACGCCCTACGCCGCCGGGGTCGAACTCGCCGACCGTCTCGGCGGTGTCCTGCTGACCTTCGAGGGGACTCAGCACACCGTGGCCCTGGACGGCAACGACTGCGTGGACAGCGCTGTGACCAGCTATCTTGTGGATCTGGCGGTACCCGCGAGCGACCCTCACTGCTGATCTGCGGCCGGTGTGAGCGACACGCCACGCGGATGGGTCCCCGGATGTAACACGGAATTAACGGATTGTGCCTAGTCTCGCGGGTATGGATCGCCAGAAGGAGTTCGTGCTCCGCACCCTCGAAGAGCGCGACATTCGGTTCGTGCGTCTGTGGTTCACCGACGTGGTCGGCACCCTCAAGTCGGTGGCGATCGCGCCCGCCGAACTCGAAGGCGCCTTCGAGGAGGGCATCGGCTTCGACGGCTCGGCCATCGAGGGATTCTCCCGCATCTCCGAGGCCGACATGGTCGCGCGACCCGACGCCACGACCTTCCAGGTTCTGCCCTGGGTCGACGACCGCGGTCACCAGTACTCCGCGCGGATGTTCTGCGACATCACGATGCCCGGCGGCACCCCGAGCTGGGCCGATCCCCGCCACGTGCTGCGCCGTCAGCTCAACAAGGCCTCCGATCTCGGCTTCAGCTGCTACGTGCATCCCGAGATCGAGTTCTTCCTCGTCGAGGACGGTCCGGAAGGGGCGGGTCCGGTGCCCGCCGACATGGGCGGCTATTTCGACCAGTCGGTGCACCGCTCGGCGCCGCACTTCCGCCGGCACGCCATCGACGCGCTCGAATCGATGGGCATCTCCGTCGAGTTCAGCCACCACGAGACCGCGCCCGGTCAGCAGGAGATCGACCTGCGCTACGCCGATGCGCTGTCCATGGCCGACAACGTGATGACCTTCCGCTACGTCGTCAAGGAGATCGCGATGCAGGAGGGTGTGCGGGCGACCTTCATGCCCAAGCCCTTCCGCGACCACGCCGGTTCGGCCATGCACACCCACATGTCGCTGTTCGAAGGCGAGACCAACGCCTTCCACGATCCGGACGATCCGCTGCAGCTCTCGACGACCGGCAAGGCGTTCATCGCCGGCATTCTCGAGCATGCCAACGAGATCAGCGCCGTCACCAACCAGTGGGTCAACTCCTACAAGCGTCTGGTGCACGGGGGAGAGGCACCGACCGCCGCGTGCTGGGGGCCGTCGAACCGGTCCGCGCTGGTCCGCGTCCCGATGTACACCCCGAACAAGGCGTCCTCTCGGCGCGTGGAGATCCGCACCCCCGATTCCGCGTGCAACCCCTATCTGACCTTCGCGCTGCTGCTCGCCGCGGGGCTGCGGGGCATCGAGAAGGGATACGAGCTCGCACCCGAGGCGGAGGACGACGTCTGGTCGCTGACATCGGCGGAGCGCCGCGCCATGGGCTACCGCGAACTGCCCACCGATCTCGATATCGCCCTGCGCGAGATGGAGAAATCCGAACTCGTGGCGGAAACTCTCGGCGAGCACGTCTTCGACTACTTCCTGCGCAACAAGTGGCGGGAATGGGAGAACTACCGCAGTCAGGTCACACCGTTCGAACTCGAACAGTATCTGGGGCTGTAAGCAACGAGGACCACGTAGTGAGACCGCCAAGCGCACGCTCGGTGATACCCGGGCCGGGCCGGCTCGGGCTCGTCGAGCCGACCGCGCCCGCCGAACTCGCTCAACTGGGATGGAACGACGCCGACAGCGTGGAACTGCTGTGGGCGTTGTCCCGTGCCCCGAATGCGGACCTGGCGTTGCGCACCCTTGCGCGACTGTCCGAATCTCTCGGTGAGGACTGGGCCGAACTGGACTCCGCCCTCCGCTCCGACACCGGGCTCCGAGGACGGCTGTTCGGCCTGTTCGGGGCGTCGGCTGCCTTCGGCGACCACGTCGTGGCCCATCCCGACCGCTGGAAGATGCTCGCGGGCACGGTCGTGCTGCCCGACAAGCACACCTTCACCGCCCGCATGCTCGACTGCGTCGACGCCGAGCCCGAGCCGGGTGGGCGCCCCGGCCGGCTGGTCCACCGGGCCGGACTCGTCGGTCCGCACGCGGTGGCCGCGCTGCGGACCACCTATCGCGATCAGCTCATGCTGATCGCCGCCGCGGATCTCGCCGCCGTGGTCGAGAACGAACCGGTCCTTCCGTATCTCGAGGTCGGTGCGTTGCTCGCGGATCTCGCCGACGCGGCCCTGACCGCGGCGCTCGCGGTGGCGGTGTCCACGGTCGTCCCCGAGGGGCCGTGCCCGGTCGACCTCGCAGTCGTCGCCATGGGTAAATGCGGTGCGCGCGAACTGAACTACGTCAGCGACGTCGACGTCGTGTTCGTCGCCGAACCCGCGGACGCCCGTGCCGCCCGGATCGCGGCCGAGATGATGCGCATCGGGTCGTCGGCGTTCTTCGACGTCGACGCCGCGTTGCGTCCGGAGGGTAAGCGCGGCGAACTCGTCCGCACCCTCGAATCCCATGTGGCGTACTACAACCGGTGGGCCAAGACCTGGGAGTTCCAGGCGCTGCTCAAGGCCCGGCCGATGACCGGCGATCTCGAACTCGGCCGGCGTTACGTCGATGCCCTGAGCCCGCTGGTGTGGACGGCCTCCGAACGCGAGGACTTCGTCCCGGACGTGCAGGCGATGCGCCGGCGGGTCGAGGAGATGGTGCCCCCGGAACTGCGTGAGCGCGAACTCAAACTCGGTCGCGGTAGTCTTCGTGACGTCGAATTCGCCGTGCAGTTGCTGCAACTCGTGCACGGACGCGTCGACGAATCGCTCCGCGTGCCCAACACCGTGGAAGCCCTGGGTGCTCTCGCGGACGGTGGCTATGTGGGACGCGACGACGCCGCGAACATGCGCGCGTCCTACGAGTTCCTCCGCCTCCTCGAACACCGCCTGCAACTACAGCGGCTCAAGCGGACCCACACCCTGCCGCCACCCGAGGACCGGGAGGCACTGCGGTGGCTCGCCCGCGCCGCGCACATTCGGCCGGACGGACGCAAGGACGCGCTCGGTGTCCTCGAATCGGAGATCAAACGCAACGCGTCGCGGATCCGCAAGTTGCATGCGCGCCTGTTCTATCGGCCGCTGCTCGACTCGGTCACCAAGCTCGACAAGGAAGCGCTGCGTCTGTCGCCGGACGCGGCCGTCCGTCAGCTCGCCGCTCTCGGGTACAACGCGCCGCAACACGCGATGGAACACCTCGCGGCGTTGTCGGGAGGCGCCTCCCGCAAGGCGCGGATCCAGGCGTTGCTGCTCCCGCAGTTGCTCGAATATCTGGGTGAGACAACGGACCCCGATGCGGGTCTGCTCGCCTACCGGCGCCTGTCCGAGGCGCTCTACGACACCGACTGGTTCCTGCGCGTCCTGCGCGACGAGCCGGCGGTGGCCGAACGCCTGATGACGGTACTCGGCTCGTCCGCCTACGTCGCCGACCTGCTCGTGAAATCACCCGAGGTCATCCGGCTGTACGCGGATGCGTCGACCGGTCCCCGGTTGCTCGAGGCGAACCCACCCGAGGTGGCGGGCGCGCTCGTCGCATCGTCGGCGCGCTACAGCGATCCCGCGCGGGCGATCGCTGCGGCACGCTCGCTCCGGCGAGCCGAGCTGGCGCGGGTCGCGAGCGCCGACATCCTCGGGATGCTCGACGTGCCCCAGGTGTGCCGGGCACTGTCCACGGTGTGGGCGGGTGTGCTCGAAGCCGCTCTCGATGCGGTGATCCGCGCATCCGAACAGTCGCGCGGGCCGGCCCCCGCCCGCATCGCCGTGATCGGGATGGGCCGGCTCGGGGGAGGCGAACTCGGATACGGCTCGGATGCGGACGTGCTGTTCGTGTGCGACCCGCTGCCGGATGCCGACGAGACCCAGGCCGTCAAGTGGGCGACGAGCATCGCCGAACAGGTGCGACGGTTGCTGGGCGCGCCGAGTACCGACCCGCCGCTCGAAGTCGATCTCGACCTGCGTCCGGAAGGCCGCAGCGGACCGCTGGTCCGCACATTCGCGTCCTACCGGGCCTACTACACGCAGTGGGCCGAGGTGTGGGAGGTGCAGGCCTTGCTCCGGGCGCACGCCGTCGCCGGAGATCCCGAGCTCGGCACGCGCTTTCTCCGGATGATCGATCCCGTGCGCTATCCCGAGGGAGGGGTGTCGCAGGAGGCCGTCCGGGAGATCCGGCGGATCAAGGCGCGCGTCGACTCGGAGAGACTGCCCCGCGGCGCCGATCCGGCCACCCATACGAAGCTCGGACGCGGCGGCCTCGCCGACATCGAGTGGACGGTGCAGCTGCTCCAGTTGCAGCACGCCCACGGCATCGGGTCGCTGCGCACCACCTCCACTCTGGAGGCGCTCGACGCCATCGGCGCCGCGGAACTGCTCAGCGCGACCGATGTCGAACTCCTGCGCGCCGCCTGGATCACCGCCACCGATGCGCGGAACTGTCTCGTGCTCGTGCGCGGCAAGCGAACCGATCAGCTCCCGGGGCCGGGCAGGTTGCTCGAAGCAGTGGCACGGGTGACGGGCTGGCGCGGTGAGGACGCGTCGGAGTTCCTCGACTACTACCTGCGAGTGACGCGCCGGGCACGGGCGGTTGTCGAGAGGGTCTTCTGGGATTAGCGGACCGGGGTCGCGGGTCGGTCAGTCGCAGAAGACCACGAGAGCGACTCCGCGCCAGACCTCCGTCTCCGTCTTGGTCCACTCGCTGTTCCCGGAGTCCCATTCCCATTCGTCCTCGACCTTGTATCCGCGGTCGCGTTGTTCGGTGACCCGGCAGTTCTTCAGCTTGTTGCCGGCACGATTGAGGATGACGTAGGGAATATCCGCCTCGGAGAGGGCGGTTTCGGCCTGTTCCTGGGACATACCGACGACCGAGAAGTCGCCGATTTCCGCTGCCGCGCTGCCGGCCAGCGCGATGCTCACGGGGACGGGGGAAAGCAGAGCGACGGCACAGGCCGCCGCAACGAGGGATCTACGCATGGTGGGCCTCCCGAGGAGACGAGTCGTCGAATACGGACTTCGCCGCATCTGTGCCCCCGAACGCAGATGTGACACATATCACCAACGCTGCGCCTTCACGGTACACCCGTGTGTAGTAAGGCTGTCCAGTCCGTTTCTCCCTCCTGCCGCGGCCTGCACGACGAAGCCACCCGCCGATCACGACGGGTGGCTCCGGTAAGGGATGTCCGGTGGCCCTCGCGAGCCACCGACGCACTCACTTCTTCAGGTCGAAGCGATCCAGGTTCATCACCTTCGTCCACGCTGCGACGAAGTCGCGGGCGAACTTCGGACCGGCATCGGCGGCCGCGTAGACCTCGGCGAGTGCCCGCAACTGCGAGTTCGCGCCGAACACGAGATCCACGGCGGTCGCGGTGTACTTGACCTGGTCCGTTCCGCGGGCCCGCCCCTCGTAGACACCCTCGCTCGACTCGGACACCTTCCACTCGGTCCCCATGTCGAGCAGATTGACGAAGAAATCGTTCGTCAGCGTCTCCGGCCGGTCGGTGAACACACCGTGCGTGCTGCCACCGTGGTTCGCTCCGAGGGCGCGGAGACCACCGACGAGCACCGTCATCTCGGGGGCCGTCAGCGTCAGCAGATTCGCACGTTCGAGGAACAGCTTCTCGGGCGGCAGCTTCTCGCCACCGCGCAGGTAGTTGCGGAACCCGTCGTGATGCTGCTCGAGCACCGCGAACGACTCGGTGTCGGTCCACTCCTGCGAGGCATCCGTGCGACCCGGCGCGAACGGAACGGTGACGTCGTACCCGGCATCCCTGGCGGCCTTCTCCACCGCCGCGCTACCGGCGAGCACGATCAGATCCGCCAGCGAGATCTTCTTGTTCCCACCGGCCGAGCTGTTGAACTGCTCCTGAATGCCTTCGAGGGTCTGCAGCACCTGCGCGAGCTGCTCGGGTTCGTTGACCTCCCAGTTCTTCTGCGGCTCGAGCCGTATCCGCGCGCCGTTCGCCCCGCCGCGCTTGTCGGTACCGCGGAAACTTGCGGCTGCCGCCCATGCCGTCGCGACGAGTTGTGGAACGGTCACCCCCGACTCGAGGATCGTGTTCTTGAGCGAGGCGATGTCGCTGTCGTCGACCAGTTCGTGATCGACGTCCGGGACCGGGTCCTGCCAGATCTGGGGTTCCGGTATCCACGGACCGCGATACCGGGAGATCGGACCCATGTCGCGGTGCAGCAGCTTGAACCACGCCTTGGCGAACTCCTGCTCGAGCTCCTCGGGGTGATCGAGCCACCGTCGAGTGATCTCCCCGTAGATCGGGTCGTAGCGCAGGGCGAGGTCGCTCGTGAGCATCGCGGGAGAGTGCTTCTTCGAGGGATCCTGCGCATCGGGAACGGTGCCGGCTCCGCCGTTGTCCTTCGGCGTCCACTGCCACGCTCCGGCCGGGCTCTTGGTCTTCTCCCACTCGAAGGCGTAGAGCGTTTCGAGGAAGGTGTTGTCCCACTTCGTCGGAGTCGGCGTCCACGTGACCTCGAGGCCACTGGTGATGGTGTCGGAACCGACACCCGTGCCGTACGAGTTCTTCCAGCCGAGCCCCTGCTGTTCGAGCGGTGCGGCCTCGGGCTCGGGGCCGAGATTGTCGGCCGGCGCGGCACCGTGCGTCTTGCCGACGGTGTGTCCGCCGACGATCAGGGCAGCGGTCTCGATGTCGTTCATCGCCATCCGCTTGAACGTCTCGCGGATGTCGCGGCCGGAGGCGAGAATCTCCGGGTTCCCGTTGGGGCCTTCGGGATTGACGTAGATCAGGCCCATCTGCACAGCGCCGAGCGGCCCCTCGAGTTCGCGCTCGCCGGCATACCGCTCGTCGCCGAGCCAGGTGTCCTCCGGGCCCCAGAAGACCTCGTCGGGCTCCCAGATGTCCTCGCGGCCGAAGGCGAAGCCCATGGTCTTGAAACCCATGGACTCGTAGGCACAGTTGCCGGCGAAGACCAGCAGATCGGCCCACGACAGGGCGCGACCGTACTTCTGCTTGATCGGCCAGAGCAGACGACGGGCCTTGTCGAGGCTCACGTTGTCAGGCCAGCTGTTGAGCGGAGCGAAACGCTGCGCGCCCTTGCCACCACCGCCGCGGCCGTCCGCGATGCGGTAGGTGCCGGCGGAATGCCAGCTCATCCGGATGAACAGCCCGCCGTAATGACCGAAGTCTGCCGGCCACCAATCCTGCGAGTCCGTCATCAGGTCGAAGAGATCCTGACGGAGCGCTTCGACGTCGAGTTTCTCGAACTCCTTCGAGTAGTCGAAGCCGGGTTCCATCGGATTGGCCAACGGTGAATGCGTATGCAGCACCGTCAGATCCAGCTGATCCGGCCACCAGTCCTGGTTGGTCCTGGGTCGATGTGGGGAGGCCGTGGGGGAGGGGACTGCCGGGTTTTCGCTTTCGGACACTGCGCTTTTCCTTCCGGATCAGTGGATCGGACCGATTCTGGGCTGTGGTCGTAGGTCTTCTGTCGAGCAGTCGCGACACAGACCCCAGAAGACGACATCCGCCTCGTCGAGGTCGAAGCCTGCATCGTCGGGCGGCGAGAGGCAGCGCGTGTCGCCGAGGGTGTGCTCGACGTCCGAGATGGTGGCGCAGGACCGGCAGACGAGATGGTGATGGCTGTCGCCGACACGCACTTCGTATCGTGCGTGGAAACCCGCGGGTTCGATTCGACGGAGAAGCCCACCTGCTGTCAGTGCGTGGAGGACGTCGTACACGGTGTGCCGGGCGATGCCGGGAAGGACGGTTCCGACCGCTCCGAAGATGCGATCGGCGTCGGCGTGCGGGTGCTCGAGCGCTGCTTCGAGCACCGCCAGACGCTGTCGGGTCACGCGAAGACCGGCTGCGCGTAACCGCTCGGGGAAATCCCGCGTCGAGGGCACGTGCCCACTATGGACTACTTTTCTGGAGTCGGTCGCGATTTCGACGGATCAGCCGGTGAACGAACGGTTTTCGCATGTCGACAGGGCTCACCGGTGCTGTGGCGGCCGTGAATCACGGTGCCGCGTACCGTGTGGTGCGACCGGGGGTGAAACGACATCGGTCCGTTCGCCCCGACCGGGCGAACGGACCGATGTTCCGAAGGTCGACGACCTACGCGACTACGCGACTCAGCAGTCGAAGTACAGCTGGAACTCGTAGGGGTGCGGACGCAGGTTGACCGGTGCGATCTCCTGCTCGCGCTTCAGCGAGATCCAGGTCTCGATGAGGTCGCTGGTGAAGACGCCACCCTCGGTCAGGTACTCGTGGTCGCGCTCGAGGTTGTCGATGACAGCCGACAGGCTCGTGGGGGCCTGCGGGATGTTCTTCGCCTCCTCCGGCGGAAGCTCGTAGAGGTCCTTGTCGACCGGAGCGAGCGGCTCGATCTTGTTCTTGATGCCGTCGAGGCCGGCCATCATCTGCGCGGCGAAGTTCAGGTAGGGGTTACCCGAGGAGTCCGGTGCGCGGAACTCGAGGCGCTTGGCCTTCGGGTTGTTGCCCGTGATCGGGATACGCACGGCGGCCGAACGGTTGCGCTGGCTGTAGACCAGGTTGATCGGAGCCTCGTAGCCCGGCACCAGACGGTGGTACGAGTTGATCGTCGGGTTGGTGAAGGCGAGCAGCGACGGTGCGTGATGCAGGATGCCGCCGATGTACCAGCGTGCGACGTCGGACAGGCCTGCGTAGCCGGACTCGTCGTGGAACAGCGGCTTGCCGTCCTTCCACAGCGACTGGTGGACGTGCATGCCCGAACCGTTGTCGCCGAACAGCGGCTTCGGCATGAAGGTGACGGTCTTGCCGGCCTTCCACGCCGTGTTCTTGACGATGTACTTGAACAGCTGCAGGTCGTCGGCTGCGGCGAGCAGGGTGTTGAACTTGTAGTTGATCTCGGCCTGACCGCCGGTGCCCACCTCGTGGTGGCCGCGCTCGAGCTCGAAGCCTGCGTTCTGCAGGTTGGTGGCGATCTCGTCGCGGAGGTCGACGTAGTGGTCGTACGGCGCGACCGGGAAGTAGCCACCCTTCGCGCGAACCTTGTAGCCGCGGTTCGGGGTGCCGTCGGGGTTGTACTCCGCGCCGGTGTTCCACGAGCCCGAGATCGCGTCGATCTCGTAGAAGGCGCCGTTCATCTTCGAGTCGTATGCGATGGAGTCGAAGATGTAGAACTCGGCCTCGGCACCGAAGAAGGCGGTGTCGGCGATACCGGTGCTGATCAGGTATTCCTCGGCCTTACGGGCGACATTGCGGGGGTCGCGCGAGTAGGACTCACGGGTGAAGGGGTCGTGGACGAAGAAGTTGACGTTCAGCGTCTTGGCAGCACGGAAGGGATCGACGCGGGCGGTGGTGACGTCGGGCAGCAGCAGCATGTCCGACTCGTGGATCGACTGGAATCCCCGCACGGAGGACCCGTCGAACGCCAGGCCGTCGTCGAAGACATCCTGGGTGAACGCCTTCGCAGGGATCGAGAAGTGCTGCTCGATGCCGGGCAGGTCCGTAAAGCGGATATCGACGTATTCGATGTTCTCGTCCGCGATGTACTTGATGACCTCTTCGGCCGTGGTGAACGCCACGCTAGTGCTCCTTCAGTCGGTGCGCGCCATGGTGTGCTGGGCGCCTGCGTCGGATCAGACGTTATGGATCTGGTGTTGCCCGTCCATCAAGCCTATGTTTCGCGGGTGTTACACATGCCTTCGCCCTGCTGTGAGGTCGAAAAGGTGGTATAAGTCACCGCGGAGACACGGGTCGGCGCTGGTCCGCACGAGAGAGCTTATCCTGGTCGTATGGCACGAATGACGGGCAGTTGGCTTTCCGGACCCGCTGCGGCGCTCCCCAAGGGACTCGAGCAGGAACAGGACTATCCGGGCCAGCTGCTCGGTCTCCCGGAGCACGGCCCCGGATCCCTCCCGGCCACGACCCGCCGCGCGTTCGCCCTCGCGATCGACTGGCTGATGTCGATGGCCATCGCGGCCGGCATCGTGGGGAACAACCCGCTCGAGAGTCCGCTCCTGTCCGCCTACACCCTCATCGTCTGGTCCGTGGTGGGCATCGGCTGCGTGACCCTGTTCTCGTTCACCCCCGGACAGTTCGTCGCCGGACTGCAGGTGATCCGCGTGGATGCCCCGGTGCGAGTGGGTATCGTGCGCGCTCTGGCACGGCAGGCGCTGCTGGTGTTCATCGCGCCCGCCCTCGTCACCGATATCGACGGACGGGGCCTGCAGGACCGTGTCACCGGCACCGCGGTCGTCCGGTCGCGCTGACCCCGCCGGTAACCGGGCTGCACCGAAGGCCGCGTTTCTCTTCCGAGGAACGCGGCCTTCGACGTGCTACCGGAAGTTCAGCGGCGGCGGATGGTCCGCTGGACGCTGCGCATCTTCGCGCCGGCGGGAAGCGGGCCCTTGGGCACGGCGGGACCCGACTTCTTCGAACTCAGAGCCGACAGCCGTCCCTCGATGGTGTCCATCCGCTTGGTGTCGATGTTGCGGGGCAGCTTGTTCAGGCGCTTCTGCAGCTGCGACAGAGGAACCTGACCCTCGTCGTTGCCCACGACGAACTCGTAGATCGGGGTGTCGCCGACGAGACGCGCGACCCGCTTCTTCTCCTGCGCCATCAGGCCTCGCACACGACCGGGGTTGCCCTCGCCGATGAGAATGACACCGGGGCGGCCGATCACGCGGTGCACCGCGTCGAGCTGGGTGGTGCCGGCGACCGCCTGGGTCACGCGCCACGCGCCCTGCAGATTGTCCAGTGCCCACGCCGCCGCGCCGGCTTGCCCGTCGGCCTTGGCGTACACACTCTTCTGCACGCGGCGACCGAAGATGATGAAGGCCGCGAGGACACCCACGAGAATGCCGATGGGCAACAGGAACCACTCGATGCCGAAGATCAGGCCGACGACGAAGAACACCACGATCGAAGCGACGAGGGCGCCGATCATCCACGGCAGGAGAAGCTTGTCCTCCTTGCGCTGGATCTGGAACGCCTGCCACAGCTGAGTGCGACGCTCCTTCGACGCCTGCTTCCGCGCGGCCTTGGCCGCTGCCTTCGCTTCCTTGTCGTTCTTACTGCCCTTCGCCATGCACTCAAGGATACGGCCCCGGTGACGGCGCACTTACCACCACCGGGGCCGTGACGACCTGCCGCGACGAGCGGCCGAAAGGTCAGTTGCCGAAGCGCGCGAGCACCGCACCCGCTTCCTGGGAGGCGGTGCCTTCCTCGGCGAGATGTGCTTGATCGGCGGGAAGCTCACGACCGTGGTGGGCCATCGCCTGGGCGTAGAGGCGACCGGCACGGTACGACGAACGCACCAGCGGTCCGGCCATCACACCGGCGAACCCGATCTCGCGGGCCGCCTCCGAATGGTCGACGAACTCCTGCGGCTTGACCCACCGCTCGACCGGATGGTGCAGCGGCGACGGACGCAGATACTGGGTGATCGTGATGATGTCGCATCCGGCGTCGTGCAGGTCGTGCAGCGCGGCGGTGACCTCCTCGGGCGTCTCACCCATACCGAGGATGAGATTCGACTTGGTGACCAGACCGAAATCGCGGGCCTGCCGGATCACGTCGAGGGAGCGCTCGTAGCGGAAGGCCGGGCGGATGCGCTTGAAGATGCGCGGCACGGTCTCGACGTTGTGCGCGAGCACCTCCGGACGCGACTCGAAGACCTCCTGCAGGAGGTCGGGCTTGCCGTTGAAGTCGGGGATGAGGTTCTCGACGCCCGTGCCGGGATTGAGGGCGTGGATCTGCTTCACCGTCTCGGCGTACAGCCACGCACCACCGTCGGGCAGGTCGTCGCGGGCGACACCGGTGATGGTGGAATACCGCAGACCCATCGAACGAACGGATTCGGCGACCCGGCGCGGCTCGTCGCGGTCGAGCGCGGCCGGCTTACCCGTGTCGATCTGGCAGAAGTCGCAGCGCCGCGTGCACTGCTCGCCACCGATGAGGAAGGTCGCTTCCCGGTCTTCCCAGCACTCGTAGATGTTGGGGCAGCCGGCCTCCTCGCACACCGTGTGCAGACCTTCGCGTCGCACCAGGCCTTTGAGGTCGGTGTACTCCGGGCCCATCTTCGCCCGGGTCCTGATCCAGTTGGGTTTGCGTTCGATCGGCGTCTGCGCGTTTCGGGTCTCGATCCGCAGCAGCTTGCGTCCTTCTGGGGCCACAGTCACGTACCCGATCGTACGCCGCCGGTCCGGCCCGGATCCGGCCGGTGCGGCCGACGCTCAGAACCGGTGCGTCGTGAATTCGGGAGCGGAGGAGGGAATTCCGGATGCACCGACCGCCTGCTCGAAGGTCACGCGGTCGATATCGCACTCCGTCACGGGGATTCGACCGTCGAGGGCATCGATCACCGCGTCCACGACCGCGGGCGTCACCTCGTCGACGGTGACCTCGCGTCCGAGTTCGCCGGTCAGCGATGCGACTCCGGCGTCCCGGATGCCGCACGGGACGATCGCGTCGAAGGCATCCAGAGCCGAATTGCAGTTGAGTGAGAAGCCGTGCATCGCGACCCCGCGCTGCACGCGGATACCGATCGCGGCGATCTTCCGCTCGGGCAGCCACTGCCCGTCGCGGAGCTCGGCGGGAAGCCAGACGCCGGAACGTCCCTCCACACGGCCGCACACGAGACCCATGTCGGTGCAGACCCGGATCAGGGCCTGCTCGATGCGGCGCACGTATCCGACGACGTCGATGGGCTCGGCGAGCTTGACGATGGGGTATCCGACGAGCTGACCCGGTCCGTGCCAGGTGATCTTGCCGCCGCGGTCGACGTCGATGACCGGGGTGCCGTCGGTGGGGCGGTCGCCCTCCTCCGTCCGGCGTCCGGCCGTGTACACGGCCGGATGCTCGAGCAGCAGCAGGGTGTCGGTACCGATGCCGTCGGCGCGCTCGTTCGCGAGCTCTCGTTGCTTCTCCCAGGCCTCGAGATATCCGATCGTTCCGAGACGTGCGACGGCGACGGGAGCCGAATCGGAACGGGCGGAAGACGAGGGATTACTCATGTTTCAGAACTCTACGCCGCAGCCTCGAGGCGGGCAGCAGGGTAGTGCGCGAACGCCGGCGGGGGCACCACCTGACCGGTGATGCCCCCGCGCGGATGTCCGGATCGGTGCCGGTGTTCCGGAACTACAGTCCCAGCTCGGCCTCGAAGGCACCCTCCTCGAGACGATGCTTGATCGTCTTGAGGAAGCGACCCGCGTCGGCACCGTCGATCAGCCGGTGATCGTAGGTGAGCGGCAGGTAGCACATCGACCGCACACCGATCGACTCGTTACCGGTCTCGTCGTTCACCACGACGGGGCGCTTGACGATCGCACCGGTACCGAGCATCGCAGCCTGCGGCGGCACGAGGATCGGGGTGTCGAACAACGCGCCCTGGCTGCCGATGTTGGTGATGGTGAAGGTGCCACCGGCCAGCTCGTCCGGCTTGAGGCCGCCCTTGCGGGCACGCTCGGCGATGTCGGCGATCGCGCGGGCGAGTTCGGCCAGCGAGAGATCGCCGGCGTTGTGGATCACCGGGGAGAGCAGACCCTGCTCGGTGTCCACGGCGATACCGAGATGCTCGGCCGCGTGGTAGGTGATCTCCTTCTTGCTGTCGTCGTAGGAGGCGTTGACGTTCGGGTGCACACGCAGTGCTTCGACGACGGCCTTCGCGAAGAACGGCAGGAAGGTGAGATTGACGCCCTCTCGCTCGGAGAACGACTTCTTCGCCTGTGCGCGGAGCTGGGCGATCTTGGTGACGTCGACCTCGAAGGTCTGGGTGAGCTGCGCGGTGGTCTGCAGCGACTCGAGGGTCTTCTTCGCCGTGATCTGACGGATGCGGTTGACCTTCTGGGTCGTTCCGCGCAGCTTGGCGAGCTCGGGACGGACACCCGGAGCCGGACCGGCAGGAGCCGCGGTCTTCTGCTCGGCAGCGACGGCGGGCTTGTCACCCTCGGCGGCAGCGAGGACGTCCTGCTTGCGGATACGGCCACCGACACCGGTGCCCTTCACCGTGGACAGGTCGACGCCGTGCTGCGAGGCGAGCTTCCGGACGAGCGGGGTGACGTACGGCGTCGAACCGCTCGGCTGGGTCTGCTGTGCGGCAGGCTTCGGTGCGGGCGCCGGAGCGGACTGCTCGACCTTCGGTGCGGACTGCTGCGCCTGCGGCTTCGGTGCGGACTGCGGCGCCTGCGGCTTCGGTGCGGACTGCGGCGCCTGCGGCTTCGGTGCGGACTGCGGCGCCTGCGGCTTCGGTGCGGACTGCTGCGCCTGCGGCTTCGGTGCAGGCTTCTCCTCCGCAGCGGGCTTCGGTGCAGGCTTCTCCTCCGCAGCGGGCTTCGGAGCCGGTGCCTCCTGCTGAGCGGGCTGCTCGGCGGGTGCTTCGCT
>NZ_JAKFYR010000010.1 GCF_022554085.1 Rhodococcus sp. CH91 | reverse complement strand
GGTGTGGGAGAGTAGGACACCGCCGAACACCCGTTCCGAAAGGGGACCCACTCGTTTGGGTCCCCTTTCGTGTTTTCATGAGAGGATTTTCCTGTGTCCGACGGCAACGGTGAACGTCGGTCCTTCAGGAGTGGAGGATCCACTCCGTGGTCGGGCCGCAAGAACGAGCGCAACGAACGCGCCGACGACACCCGCGACGAGCGCGCGCCCCGCGACCGCAACGCCGGCGAGCGTGGTCAGGGTCGGGGCGACGACCGCCGGCAGGGTGCGTACGGCACCGGCAGCGGACGTCCGTCCGGCCGCGGCGATGATCGTCGTTCCCCGCAGGGCGATGACCGTCGACCTTATCGAGGTGGAGATCGTCGTTCCGCACCGGGCGGAGACGCTCGCGATCGCGGCCGCGACGACTCGCGCGGAGGCCGGGACGAGCGCCCTTACCGCGAGCGCTCCGGCGGTGAACGTCCCCGCCGTGACGACGATCGCGGCCGGCAGTTCGGTGACCGTCCCCGGCAGGGCTCCGACCGCCCGCGCGGTGACCGCAGCTACGGCGATCGTGATGAGCGTCCGGCGCGTCCCTCGGGACAGCGCGGTGGTGACGACCGACGGGGTAGCGACGACCGGCGTGGTGGTGAGCACCGCGGTGGCGGCGACCGCCGCGGCTCCTCCTACGGAGACCGTCGTGGTCCCCAGGGCGGCGACCGTCGTGGCGACGGCGCACCCCGGCGTCGCGGCGGCGAGGGTGGTTTCGGCCCCGGTCGTGGACGTGAGGGTGTGGCGCCGCAGCGTCGCGAAGCCCGCCCGGACGAACCGGATCTGCCCGATGACGTCGAAGCGTCCGAACTCGATCCGACCATCCGCCGCGACCTGCTGAGTCTGGACAAGGCGAACGCGAACGCGGTGGCACGTCATCTGGTGATGGCAGGCCGCCTGCTCGACGACGACCCGCGCGCCGCGCTCGCTCATGCCCGTGCCGCACGCCAGCGCGCCGGCCGCATCGCAGTGGTCCGCGAGGCCGCCGGCATCACCGCCTACCACGCCGGTGAATGGGCGGAGGCTCTGTCGGAGCTTCGTGCAGCCCGCCGGATGTCCGGCGGTACCGGCCTGCTCGCCGTGATGGCCGACTGCGAACGCGGACTCGGACGTCCGGAAAAGGCCCTCGAGCTCGGACGCGGCGACGAAGCACGCGCACTGACCGGCGACGACGCCGCAGAACTGCGTATCGTGCTCGCCGGTGCCCGCATGGATCTCGGCCAGTACGACCAGGCCGTGGTGACCTTGCAGACCCCCGACCTCGACCCGGACCGCAGTGGTACCGCGGCGGCACGGTTGTTCTATGCGTACGCCGATGCTCTCGTGGCGGCCGGTCGGACCGAAGAAGGTCTGCAGTGGTTCCTGCATTCCGCCTCGGCGGATCTCGAAGGCGTCACCGACGCCGAGGAGCGGGTGGAGGAGCTCACCGGAGAGGCACCGTGATCGACGGCTACGGCCCGGACGACACGCTGCGGCGGATATACGACGTCCTTCTGCTCGACCTCGACGGCACCGTCTATCGGGGAGCCGAACCGGTCCCGGGTGCCCGGGAGGCGTTGACGGCCGGCGGCGAGACGGTGCTGTACGTCACGAACAACGCCAGTCGGCGGCCTTCCGAGGTCGCACTGCACCTGCGTGAACTCGGATTCCCCGCCGACGATTCGTCGGTGGTGACGAGTTCGCAGTCGGCGGCGCGCCTGCTCGCCGAGCAGCTTCCTGCGGGTGCGCCGGTACTGGTGGTCGGGACGGACGCGCTGGCCGAGGAAGTCGCCGGCGTCGGTCTCGTACCGGTCCGGTCCGCCGACGCAGATCCGGTAGCGGTGGTGCAGGGGCACTCACCGGACACCGGATGGGCGATGCTCGCGGAGGCGACACTGGCGGTACGCGCCGGCGCCGCATGGGTGGCCACGAACGTCGACTCGACTCTGCCCACCGAACGGGGTCTCGTACTCGGCAACGGGTCGATGGTCGCCGCGGTGCGCAACGCCACCGGCGCGACCCCGATCGTGGCGGGCAAGCCGGCCGCTCCGCTGCTCGAGGACGCGATCCGGCGTGGTGGGGCCCGCCGGCCTCTCGTCGTCGGCGACCGCTTGGACACCGACATCGAGGGTGCCGGCGCTGTGGGCGCGGATTCGCTGCTCGTGTTGACCGGGGTGAGCACCGTCGACGATCTGCTCCGGGCGCCGGCCCATCAGCGCCCCACCTACATCGCGTCGTCGCTCACGTGCCTCGACCGGCCCGCCGCGCAGCTCCGCGTCGCCCCCGATCCCTTCTGGGACGTCACCGTCGCCGACGGTGATCTTCACCTCGCCGCGACGCGGCCGGCCGTCGATCCGATGCAGGCACTGCGCGGTCTTCTCGACATCGCCTGGGCGAACCCCGGATTCGGGCAGATCCGGCCGCTCGACGAGCATGCGCGTTCCGTGGTGGACGCGTGGGCGGCAGTGATCTGATCCGTACCGGAGAGTGTGGCTCGGTCGCACTCATCGACTAGCGTGGACGGCGATGAGCACGTCGATTCCACGTCCGGGTGAACACCTTCCCGGCACACGCCCCACCGTCGATCCCGCGCGCATCCGCGAGGAGGTCGACGCCCTGTTGGCGCGTGTGCGCCACGGTGCAGAGGTGCCCGACGCCCCGAGCGCCGATCAGTCCGTTCTGCTCGAGAACGCGCAGTTGCTGGAACAGGCCCACGACGTTCTCGTGCAGGCGCTGGCGACCGTGGACAAGATCTGACGTGGCACGCCGGGCACGAGTCGACGCGGAACTGGTACGGCGAGGTCTGGCACGCTCACGCGAGCATGCCAGCGAACTGATCGCTGCAGGTCGAGTGCTGATCGCGGGGACCGTCGCGTCCAAGCCGGCGACCGCCGTCGAACCGAACACACCGCTCATCGTCACCGAGGTGAGCGACGAGGTGACCTGGGCGTCGCGTGGGGCGCACAAGCTTCTCGGTGCTCTCGAGGCGTTCACGCCGCACGGATTGCAGGTCGCGGGGCGTCGCTGCCTGGATGCAGGAGCATCCACCGGCGGCTTCACGGACGTCCTGCTGCACGAGGGGGCGGCCGAGGTCGTCGCGGTCGACGTGGGTTACGGGCAACTGGTCTGGCGTCTGCAGTCCGACGAGCGTGTCCACGTGATCGATCGAACAAACGTGCGTAGCATCGACGCCGAGAAGATCGGGGGGCACGTCGACCTGGTGGTCGCCGACCTGTCGTTCATCTCCCTCACGTTGGTGCTCCCGGCGTTCGTGGCGTGCGTCGCCGCGGGCGGCGACCTGCTGCCGATGGTCAAGCCGCAGTTCGAGGTGGGGAAGGACCGTGTGGGCAGTGGGGGTGTGGTGCGCGACCCCGCGCTGCGCACCGAGGCGGTGCTCGACGTCGCCCGGGAGGCGCAACGACTGGGTCTGCGCACACTCGGGGCGGTGGCCAGTCCGCTGCCCGGACCGTCCGGGAACGTCGAGTACTTCCTGTGGCTGCGAGCCGGCGAGCCGGGCCCGGAGGACCTCGACCCGGCGGTGGTCGAACTGATCGAGCGTGCGGTGCAGGAAGGACCACAGTGAGCACAGAGACCGTCGCGGGCGACGCGACGCGATCGGGCCGGGAGATCCTGCTCGTCTCCCATTCGGGTCGCGACGAGATCGCCGGCACCGCCATGCGGGTCGCGAAGATCCTCGGCGAGGCCGGCATCGGGCTGCGCACCCTCGACGACGAGGCGGTGAACAACGGTCTCGGTGTCCTCGCGCTGCCGGGCAGTTTCATCAGCGTCGTCGAGCCCGGTCCCGAAGCCGCGGCCGGATGCGAGATGGTCATCGTCCTCGGTGGCGACGGTAGTTTCCTGCGCGCCGCCGAACTCGCCCAGTATGCGGCGGTACCGGTGCTGGGCATCAATCTCGGGCGCATCGGCTTCCTCGCCGAATCCGAGGCCGACCACCTCGAAGAAGCGCTGATGCAGGTGGTACACCGCGAATACCGCATCGAACAGCGGATGACCCTGGACGTGACGGTGCGTCTGGACGACGAGATCCTCGACCGTGGATGGGCGCTGAACGAGGCGAGTCTCGAGAACAAGTCCCGGCTCGGGGTCCTCGAAGTGGTGCTCGAAGTGGACGGCCGCCCCGTCTCCTCGTTCGGTTGCGACGGCGTCCTCGTCGCCACCCCCACGGGGTCGACCGCCTACGCGTTCTCCGCAGGAGGACCGATCGTGTGGCCCGAACTCGAAGCGCTCCTGGTGATCCCGAGCAACGCCCACGCGCTGTTCGCGCGACCGCTGGTCACGAGCCCGGAGTCGATCATCGCTGTCGAGACCCTCGCCGGAGGCCACGACGGTGTGGTCTTCTGCGACGGCCGCCGCACTCTCGAGGTTCCGGCCGGTGCCCGACTGGAAGTGGTGCGAGGATGCAACCCGGTGCGTTGGGTACGGCTGGATTCCGCGCCGTTCGCCGATCGGATGGTGCGCAAGTTCGAACTTCCGGTGAAGGGCTGGCGGGGAAGGAAGCTCTGAGATGCTCGCAGAGATCCGGATCGACAACCTGGGTGTGATCTCGGAGGCGTATGCCCGCTTCCACGGAGGATTGACGGTGCTCACCGGCGAGACGGGTGCCGGTAAGACGATGGTCGTCACGAGCCTGCATCTGCTGTCCGGAGTACGCGCGGATCCCGGCCGGGTACGGGTCGGCGCGAGCCGCGCCGTGGTCGAAGGACGCTTCGAGATCGACCCTGCGCCCAGCCACATCGAACGCCGGATCGCCGAGCTGCTCGAGTCCACCGGCGCCCAGCGGGACGAGGACGGCAGCATCATCGCCGTGCGCAGCGTCGGCAGCGACGGACGATCCCGGGCACACCTCGGCGGCCGCAGCGTCCCCGTCGGTGTGCTCTCCGACTTCACGGGCCCGCTGCTGACCGTGCACGGACAGAACGACCAGTTGCGTCTGCTACGCCCCGGAGAGCAACGTGCCGCTCTCGACCGGTTCGGGGGCAAGACCGTCACCTCCCTGCTCGAGCGGTACCGCACCTGCCGCCGCCGCTGGCTCGACGCGCGGACCGAACTGCAGGAACGCACCGAGCGTTCCCGCGAACTCGCGCAGGAGGCCGACCGGCTGCACTTCGGACTCGACGAGATCGACCGTGTCGCCCCCGAGCCGGGGGAAGACACCCGCATCGTCGAGGAGGTACGTCGGCTGTCGGATCTCGATTCGCTGCGGGAGGCGGCCACCCACGCGCACACCGCTCTCGCCGGCGACGACAGCGGGGACGCCGACGCCCACGCCGCGGCGCTCGACCTGCTCGGGGAGGCCCGATCGCGCCTCGAGGGATGCGACGACCCCGCGTTGCGCGAACTCGGCCCCCGCTTGGGAGAGGCGATCGCCGTGATCACCGACGTCACCGCGGACATCTCGGGTTATCTGTCGGATCTACCGTCCGATCCGAGCGCACTCGACACGCTGCTCAACCGGCAGGCGGAACTGAAGAATCTCACCCGCAAGTACGCGGCCGACATCGACGGAGTTCTCGAGTGGGCACGCGAGGCGCGGGAGCGTCTGTCCGGCCTGGACGTCTCCGCAGAGGCGATCGACAAACTCGCCGCCGAGGTGGACGCCGAGGCCGCCGCCACCGCGGAGGCCGCGGCAGCACTGTCCGCGGCGCGGCACAAGGTCGCCGGGAAACTCGCGAAGGCCGTGAGCAAGGAACTGTCCGGCCTCGCGATGGGCCGCGCCGTCCTCGATGTGCACATCAGCGAGCGTGCCGCGGCCGCCGGGGACGCCGCCCCGCTGCAGGTCGACGGCCGGCTTCTCCACGCCGGTGAGTCGGGAATCGACGATGTGGAGTTCCGGCTGGCCCCGCACAGCGACGCCCCCGCCCGCCCGCTCGCGCGTAGCGCGTCCGGCGGCGAGCTGTCCCGCGTCATGCTCGCGCTCGAAGTGGTGCTCGCCGGGTCCGAACGCGGCGCAACCATGGTCTTCGACGAGGTCGACGCGGGTGTCGGTGGGAGGGCCGCCGTCGAGATCGGGCGACGGCTGGCGCGCCTGTCGCGCACCCATCAGGTCATCGTCGTCACGCACCTGCCCCAGGTCGCCGCGTTCGCCGACACCCACCTCGTCGTCGACAAGGTCGACGACCGGGCCGGGGTGATCAGCAGCGGCGTGCGTACTCTCAGCGAGGAGGAGCGCGTCACCGAACTCGCGCGCATGCTCGCCGGTCTCGACGACACCGAAACCGGGCGCGCTCACGCGGAGGAACTGCTCGCCGTCGCCCACGCCGAACGCACCGGCTGATCCGCTCCCGCCGGGCCGGGTGATGTTCACACCCGCCCCGGCGCGCCTCCGCAACCTCACCCGTGCACCGGCGCATCATCTCTGGCATGAAGATGCCGGCGCTGCTGTCCCGTAACAACGAAACGTTGCCCGGAGTGAGTGGCATTGCCCGGGTCGACAAGAACACCGCGAAGCTGCTGCGCCGGGTCGGCCCCGGCGACGTGGTCGTCCTCGACGCCGTCGACCTCGATCGCGTCACCGCCGACGCGCTCGTCGAGGCCGGCGTCACCGCGGTGATCAACGCCGCCCCGTCCATCTCGGGCCGCTATCCCAATCTCGGCCCCGAGGTGCTCGTCGCGCACGACATCGTCCTGGTGGACAGCGTGGGTACCGAGGTCTTCAAGAAGATCAAGGACGGCGCGAAGGTCCGCGTCCACGAAGGCGGCGTGTACGCGGGGGAGCGGCTGCTCGTCGAGGGTGACGAGCAAACCGAGGTCGAGATCTCCGATCGCATGATCGAGGCCAAGACCGGACTCGTCGACCACCTCGAGGCGTTCTCGGGCAACACCATCGAGTTCATCCGCTCGGAGAGCCCGCTGCTCATCGACGGCGTCGGCATCCCCGACATCGACCTCGACTTGCGCGACCGGCACGTGGTGGTGGTCTCGGACGGTCCCGGGCACGTGCAGGACCTCAAGGACCTCAAACCGTTCATCAAGGAGTACTCACCGATACTCGTCGGGGTGGGCCCGGCCGCCGACACCCTCGCCAAGGCCGGTTACCGGCCCGACCTGATCGTCGGGGACCCCGACGAGATCGGAACCTCGACCCTCAAGTCCGGTGCCGAAGTGGTCCTGCCGGCAGATCCCGACGGCCACGCGCCCGGCCTGGAACGGATCCAGGATCTGGGCATCGGAGCGATGACCTTCCCCGCCGTCGGCACCCCCACCGATCTGGCCCTGCTCCTCGTCGAACACCACGGTGCGGCGCTGGTGGTGACCGTCGGCAGCACCGTCTCGCTCGACGAGTTCTTCGACCACGGCCGCCGCGACACCAATCCGTCCGCGGTGATGACCCGGCTCAAGGTCGGACCCAAGCTCGTCGACGCGAAAGCCGTTGCGACCCTCTACCGCAGCCGGGTCTCCGGCGGGGTGATCGCCTTGCTCGTCTTCGCGGCCCTGATCGCCGTGATCGCAGCGCTCGTGGTGTCCAATCTCGGAGGTGACGTCGTCGAGATCGCCCGGCAGTGGTGGGAGGCCGCCATCGAGTGGGTGCGGGGTCTGCGCGCGTGATCTCGATGCGCCACCATGCCGTCTCCCTGGTGGCGGTGTTCCTGGCCCTGGCAGTCGGGATCGTGCTCGGCTCCGGAGTGCTCGCCGACAGCGTCGTCACCGGGCTGCGCGACGACAAGGCCGATCTGCGTCGTGAGGTGCAGGAGGCCGAGGACCACGGCAGCCGGCTCGAGGCACAGTTGCTCGCCGCGGACGGCTTCGACGCGACGGTCGGCCCGCGGATCGTGCGCGACGAACTGCAGGAGCGCACCGTGCTCCTCGTGACCACTCCCGACGCCGCACCCGAGGACGTCGACGCCCTGGCCCGCACGGTGGACGATGCGGGTGGCCGGGTCACCGCGCGGATCGCTCTGACCGACTCGTTCGTCGACGCGGCCGGAGCGGACCAGCTCCGCACGACCGTCACCAATGTGGTCCCGGCCGGCGTGGAGCTGCAGACCGGTGCCGTCGACCCGGGCAGCCTGGCCGGTGACCTGCTCGGCGCGGTCCTGCTCGTCGATCCGGCCACCGGGCAGCCCCGCAGCTCCCCGGAGGAGCGAACGCTGGCGCTGACGACCCTCCGCAGCGGTGGTTTCGTCACCTACGAGGACGACCAGGTCGAACCGGCGCAGGCAGCGCTCGTCGTCACCGGCGTCCATGCCGGAGGCGAGGAACACGGCGGTAACCGCGGTTCCCTGATCGCCCGGTTCGCGGGCGTGGTCGACAGCCGCGGCGCCGGAGCGGTACTCGCCGGACGGCCGGGCGCCGCCGAGGGCAACGGGCCGATCGCGGTGGTGCGGGCGGATGCGGCCCTGGCCGCGGGCCTGTCCACCGTGGACAATCTCGACCGGGAATCCGGCCGCCTCACGACGATCCTCGCGTTGCGCGAACAACTCGACGGCGGTGCCGGGCGATACGGCACCGGGCCCAGTGCGACGGCCGTCACGGTCGGGACACCGGCACGCTGAGGGGGCGCGATCGCGCCGCCGCGGCCGTCACTGTGACCTCGATTGCACTGCGGGGCCGGTGATGCTGTGACTTCCACGACGGCCGGGCCCTCGAGGGCGAGTCGGGTACGCGCCCGCCTCCGGAGGTGTTACCGTGAGGTTCCGTGGGTCGGCAGGCCCCAGCTGTATCGCATCAGTCCAAAAGTCCTGCACCTGACGTCACGGGAGCTTCTTTGCCACAGTCACGCCACTCGCGTACCCCTACCAAGCACATCTTCGTCAGCGGGGGCGTCGCGTCCTCGCTCGGCAAGGGGCTCACGGCGTCGAGCCTGGGCACTCTGCTCACCGCACGCGGAATGCGTGTGACGATGCAGAAGCTGGACCCGTATCTCAACGTCGACCCCGGCACCATGAATCCGTTCCAGCACGGCGAGGTCTTCGTCACCGAGGACGGCGCCGAGACCGATCTCGACGTGGGGCACTACGAACGCTTCCTCGACCGGGATCTGTCCGCCGACGCGAACGTCACCACCGGCCAGGTGTACTCGACCGTCATCGCGAAGGAACGCCGCGGCGAATATCTCGGCGACACCGTGCAGGTCATCCCGCACATCACCGACGAGATCAAGCGTCGCATCCTCGCGATGGCCGCGCCCGACGCCGAGGGACACACCCCCGACGTGGTGATCACCGAGATCGGCGGAACCGTCGGCGACATCGAGTCCCAGCCCTTCCTCGAGGCGGCCCGCCAGGTCCGGCACGAGGTGGGCCGCGACAACTGCTTCTTCCTGCACGTCTCGCTCGTGCCCTATCTCGGACCGTCCGGTGAGCTCAAGACCAAGCCCACCCAGCATTCGGTGGCGGCGCTGCGCAACATCGGTATCCAGCCCGATGCGCTGGTGCTGCGCTGCGACCGCGACGTCCCCGCCTCGCTCAAGGCGAAGATCTCGCTGATGTGCGACGTCGACGTCGCCGGTTGCATCTCCTGCCCCGACGCGCCGAGCATCTACGACATCCCGAAGGTGCTGCACAGCGAAGGCCTCGACGCCTACGTCGTGCGCCAGCTCGGCCTGCCGTTCCGCGACGTCGACTGGACGGTGTGGGGCAACCTGCTCGAGCGGGTCCACAACCCCCGCGAGACCGTCGAGGTCGCGCTCGTCGGTAAGTACATCGACCTGCCCGACGCCTACCTGTCGGTCACCGAGGCGCTGCGTGCCGGTGGTTTCGCGCATCGCGCGAAGGTCAAGATCCGCTGGGTCGCCTCCGACGAGTGCGAAACCGAGGCCGGCGCCGAGAAGCATCTCGGTGACGTCGACGCGGTGCTGATCCCCGGTGGCTTCGGCATCCGCGGCATCGAAGGCAAGCTCGGTGCGATCCGCTTCGCCCGCACCCGCAAGATCCCGCTGCTCGGCCTGTGCCTGGGCCTGCAGTGCGTCGTGATCGAGGCGGCCCGCTCGGTGGGTATCGACGACGCCTCGTCCACCGAGTTCGATCCCGACACCACCGCCCCGGTCATCTCCACGATGGCCGACCAGGAACAGGCGGTCGCCGGTGAAGCCGATCTCGGCGGCACCATGCGTCTGGGCGCCTACCCGGCCGTGCTCAAGAAGGGCTCGGTCGTCGCCAAGGCCTACGGCAGCGAGCAGGTCTCCGAGCGGCACCGGCACCGCTACGAGGTCAACAACGCCTACCGGGACAAGATCGCCCGTTCGGGTCTGGTGTTCTCCGGGACCTCCCCGGACGGACGGCTCGTCGAGTTCGTCGAATACCCGGCGTCCACGCATCCGTTCTTCGTGGCCACCCAGGCGCATCCGGAACTCAAGAGCAGGCCCACCCGCCCGCACCCGCTCTTCGCAGGTCTCATCGCAGCGGCGCTGCAGTACAAGGCGGCCGAACGGCTCCCGGTCGACATCCACGGCGAGAACGCCGCGGCCGAGGTGCCGGCGGCCCCGGCCGCATCGACCTCGGCCGCCGGGGACGCCGAGTAGTGGACGGGGCGCAGCGACACGACTTCCGCACCCTGTCGAGCCGGCGGATCTACACCGGTGCCATCGTGTCGCTGCGCGTCGACGAGGTGGCCATGCCCGGCGGGCACACCGCGGAACGGGAAGTCGTCGAGCACCACGGAGCCGTCGCGATCGTGGCGGTCGACGAACAGGACCGGGTGGTGCTCGTGCACCAGTACCGGCATCCGGTCGGTCGTCGACTGTGGGAACTTCCGGCGGGACTGCTCGATGCGCCGGGGGAGGACCCGCTCGACACCGCCCGCCGCGAACTCGCCGAGGAGACCGGGCTCGCCGCGGCCGACTGGGAGGTCCTCGTCGACATCGCACTCTCACCCGGATTCACCGACGAAGCGGTGCGCGTGTTCGCCGCGCGCGGCCTGAGCACCGTCGAGCGTCCGGATCCGGTCCACGAGGAAGCCGACCTCGAGGTACGCCGCGTCCCTGTCGACGAGGCCGTGGCGATGGCGCTACGCGGGGAGATCGTCAACGCCACCGCGGTGTCCGGTCTCCTCGCCTTCGCCGCCGCCCGCGCGACGGGCGCGGCCACCCGCCCCCCGGACGCGCCCTGGCCCGGCCGGCCCGTCGCCTTCGCCCGCACCCGCGCGGGGCGGTGACCGGTGCTGCCCGGTGAGGAACAGACCCCCACGCAGGTCGCTCGGCAACCGTCGCCGACACTCACCGGGCAACTCGACGCCTATCTGTCCCACCTGACGGTCGAACGAGGAGTCGCGGCGAACACCCTCGCCTCCTACCGACGGGATCTGCGGCGGTACGTCGAGCACCTCACCGATGCGCACATCGGTGACCTCGCGGACGTGGACGAGCAGCACATCAGTGATTTCGCGGCCGGCCTGCGACGTGGCGATCCGGAGCGGAACCGGCCCGCGCTGGCGGCGAGCTCGGCTGCCCGCGCCCTGATCGCCGTGCGCGGACTCCACCGATTCGCTGCCGCCGAGGGACAGACCCCGGTCGACGTCGCCCGCACGGTCAAACCACCCGCCGCAGGACGGCGCCTGCCCAAGGCCCTGACCGTGGAGCAGGTCACCGCGATCCTCGACGCCGCCGGCCCGGAAGCCGACGGTGCCCGCGGACTGCGGGACCGGGCCCTGCTCGAACTGCTCTACTCGACCGGCGCCCGCATCTCCGAGGCGGTCGGTCTCGACGTCGACGACGTCGACACCGAATCACGCACGGTGCTGTTGCGCGGAAAAGGCGGCAAACAACGTCTCGTGCCGGTCGGGCGCCCGGCGCTCGCGGCCCTCGACGCCTATCTCGTGCGGGGACGGCCCGCGCTGGCGACGGGTCGCGCCGCAGCCGTCTTCCTCAACGTCCGAGGCGGACGGCTGTCGCGGCAGAGCGCGTGGAAGGTGCTGCAGACGGCCGCCGAGCGTGCCGGAATCGAGACCGGAGTGTCCCCGCACACCCTTCGGCACTCGTTCGCGACCCATCTGCTCGACGGAGGCGCCGACGTCCGGGTGGTACAGGAGTTACTCGGGCATGCTTCTGTGACGACCACCCAGATATACACCCTGGTCACCGCCAGTGCCCTCCGCGAGGTGTGGGCCCAGGCACATCCCCGGGCGAGATGACGGACACCGTTACGGGCGCGTGTCCGTACGGTGATCCCGGCGCCGAAGCGGTAGCGTTCTGGGGGCGAGCCGACGGGGGCACCGACGGCTGCACGAGAGAACATCCGGGTCGCAAGACAGGGGGACTACCGCACGTGGGAACACCTCGGCCACCCGCCACCTACACCGCGCCGGATCGACTCCGGCCCATCACCGTCCCGCCCGAGGTCACCGGCCGGGATGACGCCGTCGCCTCACCCGCCGTCGAGCATTCCGGCACCGTCGGCGCCACGGCGGAACCCGATCTCGGACCGACCGGGCGGCCCCGCCGCCCCGTCCCGGAACCGGTCCCGCTGTCCACCCACGGGCCCGCCCGGATCATCGCGATGTGCAACCAGAAGGGCGGCGTCGGCAAGACCACCTCGACGATCAACCTCGGAGCGTCGCTCGCCGAATACGGACGTCGTGTCCTGCTCGTCGACCTCGACCCGCAGGGCGCCCTGTCCGCCGGACTCGGCGTCGCCCACCACGACCTCGATCTGACGGTGCACAACCTGCTCGTCGAACCACGCGTGTCCACCGACGACGTGCTCGTGCGTACCCACCTCGAGAATCTCGATCTGCTGCCCAGCAATATCGACCTGTCGGCGGCGGAGATCCAGCTCGTCTCCGAGGTGGGCCGCGAACAGGCACTCGGCCGTGCGCTGTATCCGATGCTCGATCGCTACGACTACATCCTCGTCGACTGTCAGCCGTCGCTGGGGTTGCTCACCGTCAACGCACTCGCGTGCGCCGACTCGGTGCTCATTCCCATGGAATGCGAGTTCTTCAGTCTCCGCGGTCTGGCGCTGCTCAACGACACCGTCGCGAAGGTCCGCGACCGCCTCAATCCGAAGCTGAGCGTCGCGGGCATTCTCGTCACCATGTTCGACTCCCGCACCCTGCACGGCCGCGAAGTGATGTCCCGCGTCGTCGAGGTGTTCGGCGACCTCGTCTACGACGCCGTGATCAACCGCACCGTGAAGTTTCCCGAGACCAGCGTCGCCGGAGAACCCATCACCCGCTGGGCGCCCTCCTCCGCCGGAGCCGAGGCGTACCGCGCGCTCGCGCGGGAAGTGATCCACCGGAGCGGTCGCTGAGCCCCGTGCACGCTCCTGCTCCCCACCCGGCGGACACCGACCTCCCGGCGGCGGCCCGGCCCGATGCGGCCACCCTGGCGGCGTCCACCGAGGAACCCGCCACCCCCGAAGCGCCGGCCGCCACAGGTTTCCAGGTGCGGCTGCGCAACTTCGAAGGCCCCTTCGACCTGCTGCTCAGCCTCATCTCACAGCGCCGCCTCGACGTCACCGAAGTCGCCCTGCACGAGGTCACCGATGACTTCATCACCTACACGCGCAGACTCGGACCCGAACTCGGGCTCGACCAGACCACCGAATTCCTGGTGGTCGCAGCGACCCTGCTCGACCTCAAGGCCGCCCGCCTGCTGCCCGCAGGCGAGGTCGACGACCCCGAGGATCTCGCCCTCCTCGAAGCCCGCGACCTGCTGTTCGCCAGGCTTCTGCAGTACCGCGCCTACAAACAGATCGCGGAACAGTTCGCGGCGTTCGAAGCTGCCGCCCTGCGCCGTTATCCACGCGCGGTGTCCCTCGAGGAAGGCTACGAGAATCTCGTGCCGGAGGTCGTCCTCGGCGTCGACCCGCAGCGATTCGCCGAGATCGCCGCGGCGGCCTTTCGCCCCAAACCGCCACCGACCGTCGGCCTCGACCATCTGCACACCCCGACCGTGTCGGTCCCGGAACAGGCCGCACACATCCTGAACCTCCTCCGTGCCCACGGCGCCGGCGTGTGGATCGGCTTCGACGAACTCGTCGCCGACTGCGATCACGGACTGCTCGTCGTCGCCCGCTTCCTCGCCCTGCTCGAGTTGTACCGCGAACGTGCCGTCACCTTCGAGCAACCCGACCCCCTCGGGCATCTGCAGGTCGCATGGACGGGGGAGACGGACGAGGACGCCATCGCATTCGAGGAGGACTACGGGTGAGCGACGACGACCACGCTGTGCCGGACGGCGCGGACGACCGCACTGTGTCGAACGGCGCGGACGACCGCGCATGGGACGGTGAACTCCTCGACATCACCGACGACGAGCTCACCGCGGCGCTCGAAGCACTGCTGCTCGTCGTGGACACCCCTGCGCCCACCGAACAACTCGCCACCGCCATCGGGGTCACCACCGCGCGCGCCGAGGGTTCGTTGCGCCGTCTCGCCCAGGAGCTCACCGCCCGTGGTTCCGGTATCGACCTGCGCTTCGCCGGCGACGGATGGCGGTTCTACACCCGGCGCGATTTCGCGCCCTACGTCGAGAAGCTTCTCCAGGGCGGTGCGCGGACCAAACTCACCCGCGCCGCGCTCGAAACCCTCGCTGTGGTCGCCTACCGGCAGCCCGTCACCCGCAGCCGCGTCAGCGCCGTGCGTGGAGTCAACGTCGACGGCGTGATGCGTACGCTGCTCGCCCGGGATCTGATCGCCGAGGCCGGTACCGATCCGGAGACCGGAGGCACCCTCTACGTCACCACCGAGCTGTTCCTCGAGCGCCTCGGCCTGGCTTCTCTGCAGGATCTGCCGCCCGTCGCACCGCTGCTGCCGGACGTCGATGTGATCGACGACATCGCCGACAGTCTCGAGTCGGACCCACGATTTGAGAGAATGGGCAAGAACGCGCGTCCCGAGGCTCTCTCGCCCGCGGAGTTCGATCCAGAGAACTGACAGGAATCAAGTGAATACACCCGCTCGCCGTGATGGCACACCGGACCGTAGAAGAAGCAATCCCCGCAGCGCGAATACGCGCACTGCCGGGGCCTCCCGCTCAGGACGCGCAGACGCACCGCGTTCGGGCGGGCGCAGTGAAGCGCCCCGATCGGCAGGGCGCAACGAAACCCCCCGTTCGGCAGGGCGCAGTCGCAGTGAAGCGCCTCGTTCGGGCGGGCGCAGCGAAGCGCCTCGTTCGAGCGGACGCAATGAAGCCCCCCGTTCGGCAGGACGCAGTGAAGCGCCCCGTTCGGCAGGACGTGGCGAAGCGCCCCGCTCCGATCGCCGATCGAACCCTCCCCAGCCGGCCGCCGGCCGCAAACCCCACCGCAAGGGCACCTCGACCGGCAAGCCCGCTCGTCCCGCAGCCAAGCGCACCCCGCAGCGCGTCGTCCCGACCGTGAGCAACGCTCGCCCGGCGCGTCACCAGCATCGCGAAGCCGGCCCCGCCCAGCTTCCTGCCGGTGAAGGTGTGCGTCTGCAGAAGGTGCTCGCCCAGGCCGGAGTGGCGTCCCGTCGCGCGGCCGAGGACCTCATCGCCGCCGGACGCGTCGAGGTCGACGGCAGCATCGTCGTCGAGCAGGGTCTGCGCGTCGACCCGGAGAACGCCGTCATCCGCGTCGACGGCATCCGTGTCGTCGTCAAGAAGGATCTCGTCCATCTGGTGCTGAACAAGCCTCGCGGCTGGCAGTCCACCATGTCCGACGATCTCGGCAGGCCCTGCGTCGGCGACATCGTCTCCGAACGCGTCGCCGCCGGACAGCGGCTGTTCCACGTCGGCCGTCTCGACGCCGACACCGAGGGACTGCTGCTGCTCACCAACGACGGCGAACTCGCGCACCGACTGATGCATCCCTCCTTCGAGGTCCCCAAGACCTACCTCGCGACCGTCAAGGGAGTGCTCGCCCGCGGAGTCGGCAAGCAACTCAAGGCGGGAATCGAACTCGAGGACGGGCCCGCCTCGGTCGACGAGTTCGCCCTGCTCGAGGTCCACGAAGGACAGTCCCTCGTGCGGCTCGTCCTGCACGAAGGCCGCAAGCACATCGTGCGCCGCCTGCTCGACGCCGTCGGCCACCCGGTGATCCGCCTCGTGCGCACCAATATCGGGCCCGTGGCCCTCGGCGACCAACGACCCGGCACCCTGCGGGTTCTCGGCCGCAACGAGGTCGGCGGCCTCTACCAGGCGGTGAAACTGTGACCGCCCCGACCGATACCGACGCTCTGATCGTCGCGATGGACGGGCCGTCCGGCACCGGTAAATCGACCGTGTCCAAGCGGCTCGCGCAGCACCTCGGCGCCGCCTATCTGGACACCGGCGCGATGTACCGAATCGCGACCCTGCACGCCCTGCGCCGCGGCACCGACCTGAGCGACCCGGCCGCGATCGCCGCGGTCACCGCCGACCTGCCGTGGTCCATCGGCACCGATCCCGCCGTCGAGGACATCCGCCTCGACGGGCAGGACGTGCGCGAGATCATCCGCGGCGCCGAGGTGACCGCAGCGGTGTCGGCGGTCTCGGCCGTGCCCGAGGTACGCACCCTGCTCGTCGAGGCCCAGCAGCGCCTCGGACGCGCCGCGAAGCGCGTCGTGATCGAGGGACGTGACATCGGCACCGTCGTCTTCCCGGACGCGGACGTGAAGATCTACCTGACCGCCTCGGCGGAGGCCCGTGCGCACCGGCGCAACAATCAGAACATCGCCGAGGGTCGCGGCGACGACTACGAGGCGGTCCTCGCCGCGGTGCAACGCCGCGACCACCTCGACTCCACCCGCGCGGTGTCCCCACTGCGCGCGGCGGACGACGCGGTCGTCGTGGACACCAGCAACATGAACATCGACGAGGTGATCGACGCGCTGGTCGCGGTGGTCGCCGAGCAGACTGGAGCGAAGCTGTGAGCGACGACCTGAGCACCGACTACACCGGCCTCGCCGGCGACGGAACCTGGTCGGAGGAAACCGACTGGGACATCGAGTTCGCCGACGGCAGCGACCTCGAGGAATTCGTTCCCGTCCCCACCGTCGCAGTGGTGGGCCGGCCCAACGTCGGCAAGTCCACTCTCGTCAACCGGATCATCGGCCGGCGTGAAGCCGTCGTCGAGGACGTCCCCGGCGTCACCCGCGACCGTGTCTCGTACGAGGCGTCCTGGAACGGCCGCCGGTTCATGGTGCAGGACACCGGTGGATGGGAACCCGACGCGAAGGGCATGCAGCAGTCCGTGGCCCGCCAGGCCGAGGTTGCCATGCGCACCGCCGACGCGATCCTCGTGGTCGTCGACGCCACGGTGGGCGCCACGAGCGTCGACGAGGCGGTCGCCAAGGTGCTGCGGCGTTCCAAGACACCCGTGTTGCTGGTAGCGAACAAGGTGGACGACGACCGCGTCGAAGCCGAGGCCGCAGCATTGTGGTCGCTCGGACTCGGCCAGCCGTACTCGGTGTCGGCCACCCACGGCCGCGGCACCGGCGACCTGCTCGACGAACTGCTCGAGAAGCTGCCCGCGACCCCTCGCGAAGGCACCGGAGGCGAAGGACCCCGCCGGGTCGCACTGGTGGGCAAACCGAACGTCGGCAAGTCGAGCCTGCTCAACAAGCTCGCCGGGGACGAGCGCTCCGTGGTGCACGATGTCGCCGGTACCACCGTCGACCCCGTGGACTCGATCGTCGAACTCGGCGGTAAGCCCTGGCGGTTCGTCGACACCGCCGGTCTGCGCAAGCGGGTCACGCACGCCTCCGGCGCCGAGTTCTACGCATCGCTGCGCACCCGCGGCGCGATCGACGCCGCCGAGGTAGCGGTCCTGCTCATCGACTCCTCCCAGCCGATCACCGAACAGGATCAGCGGGTGATCACGATGGTCGTCGAATCGGGCCGTGCGCTGGTGATCGCGTTCAACAAGTGGGATCTCGTCGACGAGGACCGGCGCCACGAACTCGGCCGGGAGATCGAACGCGACCTCTCGCGGGTTCCGTGGGCGTCGCGCGTGAACATCTCCGCCAAGACCGGTCGTGCCGTGCAGAAGCTCGTGCCGGCCATGGAGACCGCCCTCGAATCGTGGGACAAGCGCATCTCCACCGGCCGCTTGAACTCGTGGCTCAAGGAGGTCGTGGCCGCGACACCGCCGCCGATGCGCGGTGGGCGACTGCCGCGGGTGCTGTTCGCCACCCAGGCGGCCACCCGGCCGCCGACCTTCGTGCTGTTCACGACCGGCTTCCTCGAGGCCGGTTACCGCCGCTTCCTCGAACGCCGCCTCCGGGAGGAGTTCGGCTTCGACGGCAGCCCGGTGCGGATCTCGGTGCGAGTGCGCGAGAAGCGTGATCGCCGGAAGTGAGCCCAAGTCGGTGATCCCTCGGTGAAAGGGCGCTGACCAGGCGATTAGCCTTTCGGCCCGTCCCTGTTGTAATCTCAACGAGCGCTCGGAGAGAGCGCGGACGGGCTGTGGCGCAGCTTGGTAGCGCACTTGACTGGGGGTCAAGTGGTCGCAGGTTCAAATCCTGTCAGCCCGACAGCGAAAACCCCTTCCGACTCCGGTCGGGAGGGGTTTTCTCGTCTCCGATGTGGAAACCCGTTCCCCCGAGTGCCGAGAGAGCACGATGTTCTTCCTGGGTGGATCGGTGGACAGGCCGGGCAGGAGCGCTCACCGGAGCCGTCGTACGGACCCAGGAGTCGAGCCCGTCGTCCGTTTGAACGCTCGGGCGAACGCCGCCTCGGAGTCGTAACCCGACCGCGCGGCGACCTCCGCCACCGTCGCACCTGCGCGCAGCGCCTCGACCGCGGTTTCCATCCGCCAGCGCGTCACATACTGCATCGCGGATTCCCCCACCAGGGCAGTGAAGCGCGTCGCGAACGCCGACCGGGACATCGAGGACTCCCGGGCCAGCGAGCTCAGTGTCCACGGCCGTTCCGGTGCGCGATGCACTGCAGCCAGGGCGCGACCGATGTGCGGATCACGAAGCGCAGGTACCCATCCGCTCCGCGGCACGGCCTCCGACTCCACCCACTCCCGGATCGCCAGGATCACCAGAGTGTCCGCCAGGCGCGTGAGAACCGCTTCGCCTCCCGGTCGGACACGCGCGGCCTCGTCGGCGATGATGTCGAGTACCCGGCGCGCGGCCCACCCGCGGGAGCTGCCGACATCGCCGAAGTGCACCACCGGAGGTAACGCGTTCATCAAGCGGCGTGCCGTCGGATGCCCGAACTCGACCACACCGCACACGAGCACGGTGCGCTCACCCCCACCGCCGTGTCGCAACACCGAGTAGTGCTCGCCGATCATCTCCTGGGGCAGCAGGTCCACGCGCTCGGCCCGCAGGGGTGCGGGTTCGCTGCGGATCACGTGGCCGGCGCCGTGCGGCACCACCGCGAGATCGCCCGGGCCGAGGCGCACCGGACCGGTCCCCGGGTCCGGCCCCTCGAGCACGCCCTCACCCGACGTCACGACGTGGAAGCTCGCGCAGTCCTCGAAGGCGGGCATCTCGAGTGCCCAGGGCGCGCTCACCTCCGAGCGGCAGTAGAACACCCCGCGCATCCGCAGCAGGTGCAGAACTTCCCCGAGGGGATCTCCCGGTGTCCACGGATAGCGCGTCGCGTGGTCCGTCTCCGTCACGCTCCCCACGATCGGGGTTCGCTGCCCGTTCGTCCAGTCGTTCCGGACGAACGGGCAGAAAACCCGGATATGCGGGCATGGAACGTCCTGCGCAGGCTTCATAGCGTGGACTCGCAGCCGAAATCCGGTCGCAGCCGAGGAATGTGAGGACATCATGAAGGTACTGGTGGTCGGAGCGAGCGGAGGGTCGGGCCGCGCGGCGGTCGCGGCGCTGCTCGAACGCGGACACGACGTCGCCGCACTCGTTCGCAATCCTGATTCCGCGGGGACGTTGCCCGCCGAGGTCACGATCGTGACCGGCGATGCCGTCCGCCTCGCCGACGTCGAACGCGCCGTGCAGGGTCGCGATGCCGTCGTGGTGACGCTCGGTATCCGGGAGAACCCCGTCCGGGTCCGTCTACGCGGGCCTGCCCACACGCCTCTCGACGTGCGCTCTCGCGGGACGCGCACCGTGATGGAGGCGATGCGGCGCCACGGCGTGCAACGGCTGATCGTCCAGACGTCCTACGGCACGGGCCCGACTCGCGACAGGCTCCCGTTCCGCTACCGCATGATGTTCCGGGGATTGCTCGGTCCCCAGATCGTCGACACCGAACAGCAGGACGGACTCGTCCGGTCGAGCGAACTCGACTGGACCATCGTGCAACCGGTGAACCTCACCGACGACGGGGACGATCGGTCCGGCGTCCTCTCGGACGGGGACGTCGCGAAGTGGTCCGTCTCCCGCGGCGCGGTCGGTCGCGTCCTCGCCGATCTCGTCGACCGTCCCGGATGCGTCGGCGCCACGGTCGCCGTCTCCTGACGATCGCGATGAGAAATCCGGCGGCGCACGGTCCGTATCGGTGAGGGGCAACGACCGCGCCCACGACACCGGGGAGAAGGACGACGATGACCACTCGATTCAATCCGTATCTCGCCTTCCGTGATTCCGCACGCGAGGCGATGGAGTTCTACCGGACCGTTTTCGGAGGCGAACTGGCGGTGACCACCTTCGCCGAGATGAACGTCGCCGAGGACCCCAGCGAGAAGGACAAGGTGATGCACTCGATGCTGACCGCGGATCCCGGCTTCGTGCTGATGGCCTCGGACACCCCCAACAGCATGGACTACACACCCGGCACGAATTTCTCGCTGTCCCTCAGCGGAGACGACGAGGCCGTGCTGCGCGGCTATTGGGAGGCGTTGAGCAAGGGCGGTCGCGTCGACATGCCGCTCGAACGTGCCCCGTGGGGCGATCTGTTCGGGATGTGTGCCGACCGGTTCGGAGTCTCCTGGATGGTGAGCATCGGCGAACAGGGGTGAAGGCCGGGGCGCTCGACGACCGTCAGCTGTGGCGGTCGTCGAGTTCGCGTACCAGCCGGGCCGGGGCGGTCATCCGGAAGGACATGTCGAGCAGTTCGGACACCTCGTCCCAGTCGACCTGCGGGCGAGCGAGGTCGTATCCGACCCAGCCGGACGGCCCGAAATACATCGGCAGGTAGGTGTGGCGCTCTTCGAGCAGCGCGCGGCGTTCCTCCTCGTCGGGTTTGACGATCAAGGAACGGGGAAACGGTGCGCGGGTGTCTTTCTCGGAGCCCCCGTACACCGCGAAGGCCGTCCTGGTGGAGAAGAACGGACGACCGTGTGAGATCTTCTCGGTGGTGCCGGGTAAGGCCAGCGCGAGATCACGGACCCGGGCCAGCAGCGGATCGGTTTCGTCGAACATCACCGGATGCGGCATGCGCGCAGCGTACCGAGCGCCTACGACAGCGGTCCCGCGATCGCCGTCATCGATCGTTCAGTGCGGCGATGCCGTCGCGGAGCAGTGGTTCGACTCCGCGGCCGAGCTCCTCGAATCCTTCTCCGACGGTCTTGCCCTGCCGGAAACGGAAGTAGATGCCCTCGAGGATCACCGCGAGTTTGTAGTAGGCGAGGGCGAGATGGAATCCCATCTCGGACACGTCCCGTCCGCCGGCCGCTTCGTATCGGGCGAGCAGTTCGTCGTCGCCGAGAAAACCCGGCGCGCGCGACACCGTGGACACGGGGAACTCCGTGCTCTCCCGGGCGAGCCGCTGGTAGACCAGCAGTAATGCCACATCTGTGAGGGGATCGCCCAGGGTGGCCATCTCCCAGTCCAGTACGGCCGCGACCTTGTCGTCCTCGTCGACGAGCACGTTGTCGAGACGGTAGTCGCCGTGCACGATGCCGACCTCGCCGTCGCCGGGCAGATTGTCGACGAGCAGCCGGTGCAGTTCGCCGGCGCCGGCAAGCTCCCGGCTGTGCGACTTCTCGAGTTGTGTGGTCCAGCGCCGGACCTGCCGCTCGAGAAAGCCACCGGGGCGGCCGAAGTCGGCCAGGCCGACCGCGGTGGGGTCGACGGAGTGCAGCGCGGCGAGGGTATCGATCATCCGTTCGGAGATGATCCGGGTGCGTGCGGGGCCTAGTGGTTCGAGTTCCTCGGCGGTGCGGTAGGGCATTCCCGCCACGAGATCCATGAGATAGAACGGTGCGCCGAGAACCGAGTCGTCCTCGCACAACAGGTAGGTGCGGGGGACCGGTACCGCAGTGCCGGCGAGCGCCGAGATGACGCGGTATTCGCGCGCCATGTCGTGGGCGGTCGCCAGGACGTGTCCGAGCGGGGGGCGGCGGAGCACCACTCGCCGCTCGCCGTCGGTCACCTCGTAGGTGAGGTTCGATCGTCCACCGCTGATCAGGCGCGCACGGAGCGGACCGGCGAACAGGTCGGGGGCGCTGCGCCGCACGTGGGCGTCGAGCGCGTCGAGGTCGAGACCGGCGGGCACATCGTTCATCGAGGTCCTTTCGTCGGTCCCCACTATGACGGCGAGTGGCCTTCCGCGTCCGGGGAACTCCCACCCGCCTGCAGAAAATCCGGATGGTACGGAATGGATAGAATTACAGAATTTCTCCCTCTGGGAATGTCATCGTCCCCGAAACCCGCCACGATGCGCCTTCCGGGCCCTGCAGAACCGACGAACTACTGTCGACCCATGCCCGCACCGCACCCTCTCGACCGCGACAACCTCCTCGCTGCACTCGACGCATTCGACTCGCGCCGACTGCCGCTCGACGGTCGACGGCACGCGGCGGTCGTCGTGGCGGTCCTCGACGACGGGGCCGGCAATCCCGTGATGCCCCTCACGCGGCGTCCGACCCGCCTGCGGGCGCACCCCGGCCAGTTCGCTCTTCCCGGTGGCCGGCTCGACGAGGGGGAGACCCCCGAGCGCGCCGCCCTGCGCGAACTCCACGAGGAGCTCGGGCTCGACCTCGGCGCCGACGCCGTCCTCGGCCGGCTCGACGACTACGTCACCCGATCCGGCTACGTGATGTCGCCCTTCGTCGTGTGGTCGGACACCGCGGTGACCGACCTGAAACCCAGTCCCGACGAGGTGGACGTGCTCTTCTCGGTCACGGCCGACGAACTCGACGCCGAACCCCGATTCGTCACGATTCCCGAATCCGACAAGCCCGTCATCCAGTGGCCCTTCCGGGGACATCTCGTCCACGCGCCCACCGCCGCGGTGATCTACCAGTTCCGGGAAGTGGTCCTCCACCGGCGGCCCACCCGGATCGACGACCTCGAACAGCCGGTCTTCGCCTGGCGCTGACACCCCCGGATCGACGGAATCGGGATTGTGCAAGGCTGGAACCACGCGCCCGGGAGGGGATCGGCGACCACACCACGACAGGCGAGGAGCGGCAACACCATGACCGATGCGACCGGAACCGCGGAGGACCGCGGAGCGGACCGTATCCTCACCGTGCCGAACGCGCTCAGCTTCCTCCGGTTGCTCGGCGTGCCGCTCTTCCTCTATCTCGTACTCGTCGTCCACGCCGACCTGTGGGCACTGATCCTGCTGGCCGTGAGCAGCGCTACCGACTGGGCGGACGGCAAACTGGCCCGGCTGCTCGACCAGACCTCCAGGCTCGGCGCGCTCCTCGATCCGTTCGTCGACCGCCTCTACGTGGTCACCACACTCGTCGCGCTGGTCGTACGGGACATCCTCCCGTGGTGGATCGCGGCGATCCTCGTCGGCCGCGAGCTGATCCTGGCGCCGACACTCGCGGTCTACCGGCGGCGGGCCCTGCCGCCCCCGGAAGTGCTCTATCTCGGCAAGGGCGCCACCTTCCTGTTGATGTGTGCCCTGCCGTTGCTGCTCGGCGCCGTCGCGGTGCCTGCCTCGGAACCGGTCACGGCTCCGCTCGGCTGGGCCGCGCTGATCTGGGGAACGGTGCTGTACGTATGGACCGCCCTTCTGTACCTCGCGCAGGCCGTTGCGACGGCACGGGTCGTGCCGGCCGGGAGGTGAGCCGATGACCCGCGCGTGGGAACGCATCCGGCGCAACCCGGTGCCCTCGCTTCTGAAGTCACTCCTCGAGGACCACCTCGATCCCGGTTACGCGGCCGCCGCCGCGGACAGGGCCGCCGGGCGGACCCGAACCACCGCGCGGGCGTCGCGCGTATGGCTCGGCGTCGGCGTCCTGCTCGCCGGACTGGTGATCGGCGTCGCCTACGAGCAGAACTCCGATCTGCAGCCCGGCAACGACCAGGCCCGAACCGAGATCCTCGACTCCCTCCGGTCCGGCGAGGAACGCATCACCGCGCTCACCGCGCAACGCGACGAACTCGGTGCCGCGATCGACGAGCGACGCGCCGCGCTGTTCGCCGACGGGGGCGACGGTGCGACCGTCCTCGACGAACTCGGCGAAGCCGAAGCCGCCGCGGCGGCGACACCGGTACGGGGGCCGGGAATGACGGTCACGCTCACCGAACCCGCAGCGCGCCCGAATCTGTCCGACGCCTCGCAGCACGAGGACGCACCCAGCGCTCTCGTCCTCGACCGCGACCTCCAGGCGGTGGTCAATGCCCTCTGGGCGGCCGGTGCGGAGGCGATCGAGGTGGGTGGAGTCCGGGTAGGGCCAGGGGTGACGATCCGCCAGGCCGGGGGAGCGATGCTCGTCGACAACCGGCCCGTATTCTCCCCCTACACGATCTCGGCGGTGGGATCCTCGTCCCGGCTGCAGACGTCCTTCGTCGTCAGCGACGCCTACCTGCGCGTCGCGGGCATACAGCAGCTCTACGGGGTGGGATTCTCTCTCACCGCGGAGGACGACCTCGAGCTTCCGGCCGCGACGGTCCGGAAGCTCGGAAACAGCGGAGAAACGGGGTACAGGTGAAGCGGCTCGAACACGGTCACGCGCTCTACGCGGTGCTGGCGCTGGCGATCGGGATCGGCGCCGGGATCGTGTTCAGCCCCCAGGTGCCGGACTTCGTGCAGCCTTATCTCCCCATCGCGGTCGTCGCCGCTCTCGACACGGTCTTCGGTGGGTTGCGCGCCTATCTCGACGACATCTTCGACGCGAAGGTGTTCGTCGTGTCGTTCGTCTTCAACGTCCTCGTCGCCGCACTGATCGTGTGGCTCGGCGATCAGCTGGGGGTGGGCACCCAGCTCTCGACCGCCGTCATCGTCGTGCTCGGGATCCGGATCTTCGGCAACGCCGCCGCGCTGCGTCGTCGCCTGTTCGGAGCGTGAACGGTGAACGACCCCCGGCCCCCTGACGACCGCGTCGCCGACGGCGAGACGCCCGACGTCCCTCCGGCTGCGCGTTCCCCCCGATCGAAGCCCGTCTTCCTCGCGCTCGCCGGCGTGCTGATCGTCCTGCTCGGCGCCGGCATCGCCACCCAGGTCCGCACCACCGACACCGGCGACGCGCTCGATTCGGCGCGCCCGGCAGACCTGCTCGTGCTGCTCGACAACCTCAACCGGCGGGAAGCGGCCCTGCGTCAGGAGATCACCGAACTCGAGCGCAGTCTCTCGAGTCTCGAACAGGAAGGCTCGGAAGCCGCTCTCGAGGAAGCCCGGTCGCAGCTGTACACGCTGTCGGTGCAACTCGGCACCGAACCTGCCACGGGCCCCGGGGTGGTCCTCACCGTCGATGACCCACGGGAGGGTGTCGGATCGGAGATACTGCTCGACATGATCCAGGAACTGCGCGCGGCGGGCGCCGACACGATGCAGATCGCCGGAGCGAACGGCGAGACCGTCCGGATCGGAGTGGATTCGTGGGTCACCGGTTCCGGCGGCGACGTCACGGTGGACGACCGGCGGCTCGACGCCCCGTACACCGTCACGGCCATCGGGGACGGACCCACGCTCGCCGCGGCGCTCAACATTCCCGGCGGGGTGGTCGACACGGTCGCCCGCGCGGGCGGATCATTGTCCGTACAGCAGTTTCCGCAGGTGGATGTGTCCGCCTTGCGGGAGATCGAGCCACGCCAATACTCTCGGCCCGGAAACTGAATCCGACGTTCCGGTCGAACGTCGTCTCCGAAAGGACAAGTCTTGACCGATTTCGCGACACCGGAGGACCTGCGCTACACCGCGGAGCACGAATGGGTGCGCAGGACCGGCACGACGACGGTGCGCATCGGCATCACCGACTACGCACAGTCCCAACTCGGCGACGTGGTCTTCGTCCAGCTGCCCGAGGCCGGAGCCGGGATCACCGCCGGTGAGTCCTTCGGTGAGGTCGAGTCGACCAAGAGCGTGTCGGACGTGTTCGCGCCGCTCACCGGTGAGGTGCGCGCCGTCAACACGGATCTCGAGTCGAATCCCGATCTGGTCAACACCGGTCCGTACGAGGACGGCTGGCTCGTCGAGGTGGAGGTCGGCAGCGAGAGCGAGCTCGACGACGCCCTCGCGCAGACCATGGATGCGGAGGGTTACCGCGGGATCACGGAAGGTGACGGGACCGACAGGTAACGTGATCGCGACTGTCTGCGTCAGTTGCCCCCGCGCGGGGTACGGTCGGATACGGCGTGTGCCGTATCGGACCTGAGCGGGCGAACGAATCAGCGAGCGCCCGGAATCACCCGGGTGGTCGAAGGGATAAGGAGAAACGGTGAGCGAGAACGGCAACGCGGGCTACGAGGAGACTCCTGCAGAGACCACTTCGGTATTTCGCGCCGACTTCCTGAACGAAGTGGAAGGTGCAGGCTCGGCCACCACCGAAGCGCCCGTCTCGGGTGTCGAGGGCCTGCCCGCCGGGTCGGCGCTGCTGGTGGTCAAGCGTGGACCCAATGCGGGATCGCGCTTCCTGCTCGATCAGCCGACCACCTCGGCCGGTCGGCACCCCGACAGCGACATCTTCCTCGACGACGTGACGGTCAGCCGTCGCCACGCCGAGTTCCGTCAGGACGAGGGCGAGTTCCAGGTGGTCGATGTGGGAAGCCTCAACGGCACCTATGTCAATCGTGAGCCGGTCGACTCGGCCGTGCTCGCCAACGGCGACGAGGTGCAGATCGGCAAGTTCCGGCTGGTCTTCCTGACCGGTCCGCGAGGCTCGCAGGGCGCTGATAGCTGATGACCGCGGCCCGTCAGCCGGCGCCGGCCGGAATGTCGATCGGGTCGGTGCTCGACCGTCTGCGTCCCGAGTTCCCGGACGTGACGATCTCGAAGATCCGCTTCCTCGAAGCCGAGGGATTGATCAGCCCGGAACGCACGCCGTCGGGTTATCGACGTTTCTCCGTCGCCGACTGCGAGCGTCTGCGGTACGTACTGACCGCCCAGCGCGACCAGTACCTTCCGCTCAAGGTGATCAAGGAACAGCTCGAGGCGATCGACCGGGGTGCCGCCACGGTGGGCTCGGTCGAGACCCGGATCTCCCGGCCGCGCCCCCTGGCGGTCGCCCGCGGCGAGGTCTCCCCGGAGGATCTGCGCAGCGACCGCGAGATCCGGGTGAGCCGTGAGGATCTGTGCAGCCGGGCCGGAATCGACGCGGCCTTCCTCACGGAGCTGGTCGGCGCCGGGCTTCTCACGCCCGGCCCGGCGGGCTTCTTCGACGAGGACGCGGTGCTGCTCGCCCGCACGGCCAAGGCGATGGCGGAGTTCGGTCTCGAGGTTCGGCATCTGCGGGCGTTCAAGCTCGCCGCCGACCGCGAGGCCTCACTCGTCGCCCAGATCGCCGGTCCGATCGCGAAGGGACGCGATGCGGGCGCGCGGCAACGGGCCGAGGAAATGGTGCGCGAGCTGGCGGCGTTGTCGTTGACCTTGCACACCTGTTTGGTGAAAGCGGCGGTGCAGGGAGCACTCGACCGCTGACGGAAGCCGGCCGGTGACGGACGGCACCTGACGGATGCGCTGGAGGACACTAGAATTCCAGGCAGTACCTGTCGGGTGGTGCACCACGGACGAGCAGCAGGACGGAGGCATCGCGATGAGCGAGATGCGGATAGTAGGGATTCGTATCGAGCAGCCGCAGAACCAGCCTGTCCTGCTGCTGCGTGAGGCCGACGGGGATCGCTACCTGCCGATCTGGATCGGTCAGAACGAAGCGACCGCGATCGCCCTCGAACAGCAGGGGATCGAGCCGGCGAGGCCGCTCACCCACGATCTGATCAAGAACCTTCTCGAGGCGTTCGGTCATGCGCTGCGCGAAGTGCGCATCGTCGACCTGCGGGAGGGAACCTTCTATGCCGATCTGGTGTTCGACGGGGGGATGCGCGTGTCGTGCCGTCCGTCCGACGGGGTGGCTGTAGCCTTGCGCATCGGCGCGCCGGTCTTCGTCGAGGAACCGGTGCTCACCGAGGCGGGACTTGTCATGCCGGACGAACGAGAAGACGAGGTCGAGAAGTTCAAGGAGTTCCTCGATTCCGTATCGCCCGACGATTTCAAGGCGACGGACGGCTGAACACCGTCCGGTCCGTACGGCGACGAGCGTTGGACGCGCGCGTAGGCCGTAGCGGGAGTAGTGTCGAACGTTGCCCTTCCGGTCGGCGTGTTGCAGCCCAGCGCCCAGCACCGGAGCGTACGCTGAGTTGATCCGCAAGGGATGACTCGGTGAGCCTGGGAGCGCTCGATGATCGGATGTGGTGGGGTCCGCCCATCGATCGTTGCGAGGCAGAACTGGGCGCGCGAGAGGGAGTCAGTAGTGCGAGATCGGACGAAGGGACAGCCAGACGGCGTCGATTCCGGCGATCGCTCGAATTCGTCGCCGCGGACGACCGAGACCGACGAGATCCAGCCGGGTCTGTTTCCGGACAACTCGGTGCCGGACGAACTCGTCGGCTACCGCGTGCCCATCGCATGTCAGATCGCGGGGATCAGCTACCGGCAGCTCGACTACTGGGCGCGCACGAACCTGGTGGTCCCGTCGATTCGCAGCGCAGCCGGTTCCGGTAGCCAGCGCCTGTACTCGTTCAAGGACATCCTGGTCCTCAAGATCGTCAAGCGGCTGCTCGATACCGGTGTCTCGCTGCAGAACATCCGGGTCGCGGTCGACCACCTCCGCAGTCGCGGCGTGGGCGACCTCGCGAAGATCACTCTCTTCTCCGACGGCACGACCGTCTACGAGTGCACATCGCCCGAAGAGGTCGTCGATCTCCTCCAGGGCGGGCAGGGCGTCTTCGGCATCGCGGTGAGCGGAGCGATGCGTGAGCTCACCGGCAGTATCGCCGACTTCCCCGCGGAACGCGCCGACGGCGGTGGTGTCGAGGAACGCCCCGAGGACGAGCTCGCGTCCCGCCGCCGTGAACGCATCAATCGCCGAATCGGCTGAATTTCGCTCCCGGTTCCTGCGCAACCGAGGTACGTACATCACAGCGACGTGATCTAGACTCGGTATCGCGTCGCCATCACGCGGGAGAGTTCCGGTCACCGAGCCGGGCGCCGAAGGAGCAGCACCTCCCCGTCAATCTCTCAGGCACCAGGACCGCGTGAGCTCCGACGTCTCTGGAAAGCGGTGGGAGTACCCGCCCGCCCACGGGGAAAGGCTCTGGCCGGCCGAATCTCTCAGGCGCTCGCCTCGCGAGCTCACGACAGAGGGGGAGGAACCCCACCGTGCGACCGCGCACGGAGGTGGACCTCGCCGACCAGCCCGGGAGCTGCGATGACAGATGCCCTCACCTCGAATTTCGCCGACCGTCACATCGGCCCCGACCGGACCGGCCTGAGCCGGATCCTCGATGTCGTCGGGGTCGATTCGCTCGATGCTCTCGCCTCGGCCGCAGTGCCCGCCTCCATCCTCGACGAGCGCACCGGAGAGTGTCCGACCGGACTCGACGTGCTCGACCCCCCGCGATCCGAGCACGAGGTGCTCGCTGAACTGAAGGCCCTGGCCTCCGAGAACACGGTCGCGACGTCGATGATCGGCCACGGCTACTACGACACGCTCACGCCCCCCGTGCTGTTGCGCAACATCATCGAGAATCCCGCCTGGTACACCGCTTATACGCCGTACCAGCCGGAGATCAGCCAGGGGCGTCTCGAAGCGCTGCTGAACTTCCAGACCATGATCGCCGACCTGACCGGGATGGAGATCGCCAACTCGTCGATGCTCGACGAGGCCACGGCCGCCGCCGAGGCCATGACCCTGCTGCGGCGCGCGAACCGCTCCTGCACGAGCCCGCGGCTCGCCGTCGACGTCGACCTGTTCGAGCAGACCGCAGCGGTGCTGGCCACCCGCGCCGAACCGCTCGGCATCGAGATCGTCACCGCCGATCTGGCCGCGGACGGACTGCCCGACGGCGAGTTCTTCGGGGTGATCTTCCAGGTCCCGGGAGCGTCCGGCCGGATCGTCGATGCGGCGCCGATCATCGCGGCCGCCCACGAACGGGGTGCGCTCGTGGCCGTCGGCGCCGATCTGCTGGCGATGACCCTCCTCACCCCGCCCGGCGAACAGGGAGCCGACGCCTGCTTCGGCACCACTCAGCGTTTCGGTGTGCCGATGGGCTTCGGCGGTCCGCACGCCGGTTACCTCGCGGTCGGCACCGCCCACACCCGGACCCTTCCCGGGCGTCTGGTGGGCGTGTCGGTGGACGCGGACGGCAACCCGGCCTACCGCCTCGCGCTGCAGACCCGCGAACAGCACATCCGCCGGGAGAAGGCGACGAGCAACATCTGCACAGCGCAGGTGCTGCTCGCGGTCCTCGCCGCGATGTACGCCTCGTATCACGGCGCCGAGGGCCTGACGGCGATCGCCCGGCGGGTCGCCGGGCACGCGCAGCGACTCGCCGCGGGTCTGCGCAGCGCGGGCGTACAGGTGGTCCACGACGAGTTCTTCGACACCGTCGTCGCCCGTGTCCCCGGCCGCGCCGACGACGTTCTCGCCGCCGCGCGGCAGGCCGGTATCGACCTGTATCGGGTCGACGCCGACCACGTGTCGATCTCGTGCGACGAGGTCACGACCGTCGCGCACATCGACGCGGTGCTGGGAGCTTTCGGTGCCGAACAGGGCGGACGGTTCGAGGACACGACGGCGCTTCCGCAGGCGCTGACCCGCACGAGTGAGTTCCTGCAGCACGAGGCGTTCACCCGCTACCGCACCGAGACCGCGATGATGCGGTATCTGCGTCGTCTTTCCGACAAGGACCTCGCGCTGGACCGGACGATGATCCCTCTCGGTTCGTGCACCATGAAGCTCAATGCCGCGGTGGAGATGGAGGCCATCACCTGGCCGGAGTTCGCGGGGCTGCATCCTTTCGCACCGGCGGACCGTACGGCCGGGATCCGGCGTCTCATCGCGGATCTGGAGGGCTGGCTCGCCGCGGTGACCGGTTACGACGCGGTGAGCCTGCAGCCCAATGCCGGCAGCCAGGGGGAGTACGCCGGACTGCTGGCCATCCGTCACTACCATCTCGACCGCGGCGACACCGAGCGGGACATCTGTCTGATCCCGTCGAGCGCACACGGCACCAATGCCGCGTCCGCCGTGATGGCGGGAATGCGCGTCGAGGTGGTTGCGTGCCGAGCGAACGGAGACGTCGATCTCGACGATCTGCGCGCCAAGATCGCCGATCACGGTGCGCGTCTGGCCGCGATCATGATCACCTACCCGTCGACGCACGGCGTCTACGAAGACGACATCGCCGAGATCTGCGGTGCCGTGCACGATGCCGGTGGCCAGGTGTACATCGACGGCGCCAATCTGAACGCTCTCGTGGGGCTGGCGCGACCGGGCAAGTTCGGCGGCGATGTGAGCCACCTCAATCTGCACAAGACGTTCTGTATCCCGCACGGCGGCGGTGGTCCGGGTGTCGGACCGATCGGTGTCCGGTCGCATCTGGCGCCGTACCTGCCGGGCCATCCGGCCGAGCCGGGCCTCGGGGGAGCCGGGCCGGTCTCGGCCGCGCCTTTCGGATCGGCGTCGATCCTGCCGATCACCTGGGCGTACATCAGGCTGATGGGTGCCGAGGGACTGCGGCGTGCGTCGTTGACGGCGATCGCGTCGGCCAACTACATCGCCCGTCGTCTCGACGAGTACTTCCCGGTGCTGTTCACCGGGGAGAACGGCATGGTCGCGCACGAGTGCATCCTCGATCTGCGTCCGATCACGAAGGCGACCGGGGTGACCGTGGACGATGTCGCCAAGCGTCTGGCCGATTACGGCTTCCACGCGCCGACGATGAGTTTCCCGGTGGCCGGCACGCTCATGGTCGAGCCGACCGAGAGCGAGGATCTCGCCGAACTGGACGCGTTCATCGACGCGATGATCTCCATTCGGGGCGAGATCGATCGGGTCGGGGCAGGGGAGTGGCCCGTGGACGACAACCCGCTGCGTGGAGCTCCGCACACTGCGGAATGCCTGGTGGGGGAGTGGAACCATCCGTATTCGCGTGAGGTCGCCGTGTTCCCGATAGGGAAGGGGCGGGCCAAGGTGTGGCCGGCGGTGCGGCGGATCGACGGTGCGCACGGGGACCGGAATCTGGTGTGCTCGTGCCCGCCGCTGGCGGCCTACAGCAGCTGACAGGGGAAGGCCGGCGGGATACCCGCCGGCCCTCTTACCGATCTTTCTGAATCCGCACCATACGGAAACCGTGAAATTCTAGAATATTCGCCCGTCGAGCACACACCTCACGAATTACACCGAGAACGAGGTCAGTTCGCTGCGGTCAGTTCGAGGATCGAGATCTCGGGCGGTGTGCCCACTCGCACCGGCGGACCCCAGGCGCCGGTGCCTTGCGAGGTGTAGATCTGGGTGTCGCCGAACCGGTCGAGGCCGGTGACGGTGGGGTTGGCGAGGGAGACGAACGGCCGCAGCGGCCACATCTGACCACCGTGAGTGTGGCCGGACAGTTGCAGGTCCACGCCGAGTTCGCGGGCTTCGTCCAGATGGCGGGGCTGATGCGCGGCGAGGACGACAGGGATACCGTCCGCGATGCCGTCGAGGGCTGCCGGCAGGTCGGGATGGTGAGGTTCGGTGGCGGTGTAGTCGTGCACGCCGGCGAGCGCGAGCACGTCACCCTCGCGTTCGAGCAGGACGTGTTCGTTGCGCAGGGCGCGCACACCGAGCGTCTCCCAATGGTCGAGCCAGGACTCCGCGTCGTCGGAGTAGTACTCGTGATTGCCGCTGACCCCGTACACCCCGAGCGGGGCCTGCAACTGCCGGAGCGGTTCGAGGTCGGATCCGACGAGGGCGACGGTGCCGTCGGCGAGGTCGCCGCCGAGCACGACGAGATCGGGTTGCTGTTCGGCGACGAGATCGACGACGTGCTGCACGAAGTCGGCGCCGCGCGCGGGCCCGACATGCAGGTCGGTGATCAGGGCGACGCGGGTTCCCTCGAAACCGTCGGGAAGATCCTGCAGGGCGACGGGGACGGTGACGACGTGGGGCCGGTTCGCTTCGACCGTGCCGTAGCCGACGGCGCCGAGTGCCGCCACGACCAGCACGGCGGTCGCAATGCGCAGACCTCGTCGTGACGGTGCGGGGGCGGGGATGCCGCTGTCGGTGGTGCGGCGACGGACGCGGCGGGTCAGTCGTGCGATCAGCAGGCCCACCCCGATCAGCAGGAGGCCGAGTGCCAGATAGAGCACCACGGCGAGCCAGGCCCAGCCGAGATAACCGATGGGACGCGCCCAGGCGGGATCGAGCACCGTCCCCACCTCGGCGGCGCCGAGCGTGAGCAGGAGCATCCCGACGAGAGCGAGGTCGGCGGCGAGGGCGGCGCGGCGGGACAGTCCGGGGGCCCGGACGAGTCGTCGATGCAGCAGGTAGGTGACGAGGGCGAAGAAGACCCCCATGACGAGCAGTCGGACCACGGTCAGGAAGCCAGCTTTCGGAGGAGTTCGGAGAGTGCGGACGCGTCGGAGGGCTCGACAGGGGTGAAGGTGCCGCCGGTGAGGTCGGCGGCGCGGCGAAGGGCGGCCGGATCCGTGACGTCGTCGCCGAGGAGCACCACGTCGATCCGTACCGGGGTCTCAGGGGTGGACAGTTCGTCGATCGCGGCGAGCAGGTCGGCGGCGGCTGCTTCGTCGGGATCGTCGCTGTCGATCACGGCGAGTACGGAGTTGGGTCGTATCGGGTCGTAGTTGTCGACGGCGTCACGGTAGGCGGCGGTGAGGGTGGCGTAGACCGGTTCGTCCTCGGAGAGATCGATGTCGTCGAGGACGGTCGAGAGCGCCGTGCGCTTGGTGTCGGTGAGGCCGTCGCGGATGATCGCTACGCGGTGCCCGGCGGGGGTGTCGTCGTCGAAGACGTACATGCCCATCACGGAGTTGAGGGAGGCGCGCCGCATGGCTTCGCGCACGGCGTCGGCGGTCGCGCTCAGTCGGGTGCCGTCCCCGGCGGCGGTGCGCATGGAGGTGGAGGTGTCGACGACCATGGTGATCTTGCGGGGAGTGACGGGGGCGAGACGCAGCGCGGCGAGCACGTCGTCCACGGTGGGGTCGGCCGGGGCGAGGACGGTGTCGATGCGGGGCAGGGGCAGTTCGCCGGGGGGCTGCGGGTCGGTGGTGGCGGTGCGGAAACCGTGTGTGGCGAGGGCGGCGGCTTGTTCGGGGCGGCGGGCGTAGTCGGCGAATTCCGCGGCGGCGCGGGCGAGGGTCTCGTCGATCCAGGGGGCGTCGACGACGGCGGCGGGGAAGTCGGCGACGGGTGCGGGACCGATGGGGAGATGTCCGGTGAGCCCGCGGATCTGCCCGTCGGCCAGGGCGCGGAGCAGTTGTTGTTCGACGACGGGTACGGCGTGGACGGCGGCGTCGGTGGTCGGGCGGGCACCGAGCGCGGAGAGGGTGTCGCCGGTGGTGCCGACCGCTCCGAGGGTGTCGGCGCCGAGCGCGAGGGTGCTCACGGCGGTGATCGCGGCGGGGGTGGCTGCCCGTTCGAGGGTGATCGGTCCGATGCCGCTGTCGGTGACGGAGGCGGCGACCGCTTCGAGCGCGAGGGTGGTGGCGTGGGTGTCGGTGCCGGTGGGCAGTGCCAGTCCGAGGCTGCCCCAGATGTCGAGTCCGATTGCGCGCATGGCGGCGGGGTCGTTCTGGAGCCGGGGCAGGTCCTGCCAGCGGACGGTGGCGGTCGTGAGGGCACGGCCGAGGTCGGTGGGGACGGCGAGGACGATCGGGGAGGTGGCGAGGGAGCGGGGTGTGCCGTCGACGGCGTGCGGGGCACGGGCGCTCAGGCGGGTGTCGACGGGCACCCACAGTGCGGGTTCGGGGCCGAGGGCGGGATCCCACTGTCCGGCACCGAGTGCGTCGGCGGCGGCGAGGCTGTCGACGGCGGTGACGTCGGCGGTGACGCAGTGGTCGCGGATGACGCGGGGGCCCTCGCCGGTCCAGCCTTCGGTGAGTTCGGTCAGTGCCGGGGCGATGAGGGGGTCGGCGGCGATGTGCAGGACGGTGTCGCCTTCGACGCAGGTTTCGGCGGCGGCGGTGGCCTGGTCGTCGATGCGGTCGCGGATGCCGAACCAGCCGAGGACGGCAACGACGAGGAGTACTGCGCTCACGGTGAGCACGATGACGCTCGTGCTGATCCCTCGTCGTCCGCTGCCGCGATGTCGCCCGCTCACGTGGTGTCCGCCTCGTTTCGTTTGTCGGTTCGGGGGTCGAGTCTAGTGAGCGGCGGGTGGGTGTCCGCGGGGGCGCCGGGCGGGCGGGAGACGGGACGGGCCCCGATCCGTGGAATCGGGGCCCGTGGTGGGTGTGCCGGTCAGGCGTACTTGGCCTTGTACTCGCGGCGACGGCGGTGCAGGATCGGCTCGGTGTAGCCGCTGGGCTGCGTGGTGCCTTCGAGGATGAGTTCCTTGGCGGCCTGGAAGGCGATGCTGTCGTCGAAGTTCGGGGCCAGCGGCCGGTAGCCGCGGTCACCGTCGTTCTGGCGGTCGACGACCGGGGCCATGCGTTCGAGGGAGGCGACGACGTCCTCGGCGGTGACCACGCCGTGGCGGATCCAGTTGGCGAGCAGCTGGCTGGAGATGCGCAGGGTGGCGCGGTCCTCCATGAGGGCGATGTCGTGGATGTCGGGGACCTTGGAACAGCCGACGCCCTGGTCGATCCACCGGACGACGTAGCCGAGGATGGATTGGCAGTTGTTGTCTAGTTCCTCGCGCTTCTCCTCGTCGGTCCAGTTCGGGTTCTCGGCGAGGGGGATGGTGAGGATGTCGTCGACGGTGGCGCGGGTGTGGCCCTTCAGTTCGTCCTGGACGGCGAAGACGTCGACCTCGTGGTAGTGGGTGGCGTGCAGGGTGGCGCCGGTGGGTGAGGGCACCCAGGCGGTGTTGGCGCCGGCTTTGGGCTGGCCGATCTTCTGTTCGACCATGTCGCGCATGAGGTCGGTCATCGCCCACATGCCCTTGCCGATCTGGGCCTTGCCCTGCAGGCCGCAGGCGAGGCCGGTGTCGACGTTCCAGTCCTCGTAGGCGGCGATCCAGCGCTGCTGCTTCATGGCGGCTTTGCGGACGACGGGCCCGGCTTCCATGGAGGTGTGGATCTCGTCGCCGGTGCGGTCGAGGAATCCGGTGTTGATGAACACCACGCGGTCGGCGGCTTCCTTGATGCAGGCGGCGAGGTTGACGGTGGTGCGTCGCTCCTCGTCCATGATGCCGACCTTGAGGGTGTTGGTGGGCAGGGAGAGGATTTCTTCGACGCGACCGAACAGTTCGGTGGTGAAGGCGGATTCCTCGGGGCCGTGCTGCTTGGGCTTGACGATGTAGATCGAGCCGGTGCGGCTGTTGGCGAGGGGGCCGTGTGCTTCGTCGGTGTGCAGGCCGTGGATGGCGCACAGGCTGGTGATCAGCGCGTCGAGGATGCCTTCGGGGACCTCGTTGCCGTCGCGGTCGAGGACTGCGGGGTTGGTCATGAGGTGGCCGACGTTGCGGACGAACAGCAGGGAGCGGCCGTGCAGTTCGAGGTCGCTGCCGTCGAGGGCGGTGTAGATGCGGTTCGGGTTCAGCTTGCGGGTGAGGGTCTTGCCGCCCTTGTCGAAGGACTCGGACAGATCGCCCCGGTTGAGGCCGAGCCAGTTGCGGTAGCCGATGACCTTGTCGTCGGCGTCGACGGCGGCGACGGAGTCCTCGAAGTCCATGATCGTGGTGACGGCGGATTCGAGGACGACGTCCTTGACGCCGGCGGCGTCGGTGCTGCCGATGGGGGACTCGGGGTCGATCTGGATCTCGATGTGCAGGCCGTTGTTGCGCAGCAGCACCGAGGAGGGCGCGGTCTTGTCGCCGAGGTAGCCGACGAGCTTGTCGGGCTCGGCGAGGCCGGTGACGGTGCCGTCGCCGAGGGTGACCTGCAGGGCGGTGCCGTCGATGCGGTAGCCGGTCGAGTCGGCGTGTGAGCCGTCGGCGAGGGGGACGGCCTTGTCGAGGAAGTCGCGGGCCCAGGCGATGACCTTGTCGCCGCGGACCTTGTTGTAGCCGGTGCCCTTCTCGGCGCCGCCTTCTTCGGGGATGACGTCGGTGCCGTAGAGGGCGTCGTAGAGGGAGCCCCAGCGTGCGTTGGAGGCGTTGAGGGCGAAGCGGGCGTTGAGGACGGGCACGACGAGCTGGGGGCCGGCGGTGGCGGCGATCTCGGTGTCGACGTTCTCGGTGCCGATGGTGAACGGTTCGGGGGCCGGGACGAGGTAGCCGATCTCCTCGAGGAAGGCCTTGTAGGCGGCGGGGTCGTGGGGTCGGCCGGCACGGTCGCGGTGCCAGCTGTCGATCCGCGCCTGGAGGTCGTCGCGCTTGGCGAGCAGTTCCCGGTTGCGGGGGGCGAGGTCGTGGATGATCTTGTCGGCACCTGTCCAGAAGGTGTCCGCGTCGACCCCGCTGCCGGGGATGGCCTCGTTGTTGACGAAGTCGTAGAGAACCTGTGCGACCTGGAGTCCGCCGACCTGCACGCGTTCTGTCATCACCCTCACTCTTTCCGGTTGCTGTGCGGCCGGAAACGTCCCGGCCGCACGGAATCGTCGCTTATGTTACCCGCCAGTAGATTAGGGCGCAGTGGTTCCGAGCGCCTGCAAGGCGGTACATCGATTCATCAGCTCTTCTCTCAGAGCTGCGGCGCGACGGGTGAGCGCCGACTGCTCGCGGACGTACTGTGCGCGTCCGGCGGCAGTCTCGATCCTGATGGGCGAGTAGCCGTAGTCCTCGAGATCATACGGGCTCGCCCGCATGTCCAGTTCGCGGGCTGCGGCCGCGTGTCGCAGGCACCGCAACGTCAGCGCCGAATCGGTCAGCGGCAGCAACTTGTAGCACCACTTGTACAAGTCCATCCCGGCGTGCAGGCAGCCGGGTTGCTCGGTGCGGATCTGCTCGCCGCGGGTCAGCGTCTCGGCGTTGCGGGGCACCGCCGCGGGGGTGAAGAACCGGAACGCATCGTAATGAGTGCATCGCAACTGCATTGATTCCACCACTGCATCCGTACCGTCGTGGCCGAGACGCAAGGGCACCGACGAGTGCCGCACCCCCTCCCCGCCGGTGCGATAGACCATCGCCCATTCGTGCAGGCCGAAGCAGCCGAGCTGCGCCGGCCGGGCCGCCGTCGCGGTGAGCAGTCGCGCGACGAAATCCACCGTCTCGGCGCGGCGGTCGAGCACCGCACGAGCCACCTGCACTCCGGGCACCCCGGCGTGCACGACCCGCTCGTAACCGGGATGATCGCGATAATCGCGGACCGCGCTCGCCCCGAGCAGCACGGTGCCGAAACCCGGATGCCAGCGCCGCAGCTGATTCGGTCGCAGGCTGTAGTAGGTGAACAGGAAGTCGTGCACCGGATGCGTACGGCCGGCGGCGCGGCGCTGCAGATGCCCGGCGAGCAACTCGTCGACGGCGGCGTGGTGCTGCGCCCGCAGCGGGGTCCACTCGGCCTCGGTCAGGATCCGCGGACCGGGATCCGGGGACAGGGTGGGCTGCGTCCGCGGGGCGAGGTCCATCCGGTGTGTGGCGCGTGCCCGTCGCCGTGCGCGACCGCGTGCGAGCGCCGTCCTCCTTCCGAGATCGAGGTGCAGACCGGGCCGGCGATCACCCGTCGTGTTCGGGTGATCGCGGTGCGGCCGTGCGGGGTCGGTTGCCGAGCGGATCCGCGACCCGGTGGGTGGCATCGCGGACCGTTCCGACGAACTCTTCCACGAGGTCCTCGAGCGCGACGATGCCCTGCAGTGTCCCGGTGGCGTCGATCACCCCGGCGAGATGCGCGTTGGCGCGTTGCAGCACCCCGAGGGCCCGGTCGAGACCGGCGGTCGCAGCGATGGTCGGCAACGGGCGGATCATCGACGCCGGGATGAGGGTGTCCGGGCCGGCGGACTGGTCGCGGACCAGCTCGAGCACATCCTTGATGTGGATGTATCCGGTGATGCGGCCGTCGGCGCGGCGGGTGGGATAGCGCGAATATCCCGTCGCGGTGACGGCACGTTCGACGTCGCCGAGGGTGGCGTCCGCCCCGGTCAAGGGAACGGTGCGGACGCGGGCGAGCGGGATCAGCACGTCGGTGACGGTGCGGCCACCGGTGGCCAGCGCGCGGGTCAGCCGCCGGTGTTCTTCTTCGTCGAGCAGCCCTTCCGAGCGGGATTCGCCGATCATCGCGGACAGTTCGACCGCCGAGACGGAGGTGTCGAGCTCGTCGCGGGGAGTGATGCGAGCGGCCCGCAGCCCGGCATTGGCGCACAGATTGTAGAAGGCGATGACCGGCCGGGCGGGGCGCATGAACATCAGGTGCACCGGCACGAGCAGCATCGCGGCCCGTTCCGGCCCGGCGATCGCGATGTTCTTCGGCACCATCTCGCCGAGCAGGATGTGCAGGACCACGACCAGGCTCAGACCGAGGGTGAAGGCGATCGGGTGCAGCAGTGACTCGGGGACCCCGAGGGTGTGCAGAGGCACTTCGATCAGATGCGCGATGGCAGGTTCGGCGACGCGGCCGAGCAGGATCGAGCAGATGGTGATGCCGAGCTGGGAGCCGGCGAGCATCAGGGACAGATGTTCCCCGGCCCGGATGACGGTGCGGGCCCTGGTCTTGCCCTGCGCGAGGAGCGCTTCGAGCCGGTCGCGGCGGACGGTGATGAGCGAGAACTCGGCGCCGACGAAGAAGGCGTTGCCGGCGAGCAACAGCACGGCGAGGACGATCGCGAGCCAGTCGTTCATCGCCGCTCACCGGCCTCGTCGTCCACGTCCTCGTCCGCGCCCGCCGGGGCGGCGGGGACGAGCAGGACGCGGTCGATGCGGTGCCCGTCCATCCCGAGGATGCGCGCGCACCAGCTGCGGTCGTCGTCGCCGGGGCGCGGCGGCAGGCGGATCTCGTCGCCGGCCCGCGGGATGCGGCCGAGTTCGGTGAGGATCAGTCCGGCCAGGGTTTCGTAGTCGCCGTCGGGGGCCCGATATCCGGTGAGCCGCGCCACCTCGTCGGTGCGCAGCAAGCCGGTGCACGACCAGCCGTCGTCGACGCGGTGCGCGTCGAGTTCGTGTTCGTCGTGTTCGTCGCGGACGTCGCCGACGATCTCCTCGACGAGATCTTCCATGGTGATGATCCCGGCGGTGCCGCCGTATTCGTCGACGACGAGCGCGACCTGCATGCCGTCGGCGCGGACCCGCTCCATGACGGTGTCCCCGTCGAGGGTCGACGGCACCGTGGGGACGCGACGGGCGAGACCGTCGAGGGTGGTGGCGCCGCGCGCCGCGGCGGGCACGGTGAAGGCCTGTTTGACGTGTACCACGCCCCGGGGGGCGTCGAGATCACCGTCGACGACCGGGAAGCGGGAGTAGCCGGTGCGGGCCGACAGATCGATCAGGTCGAGCACGTTCGCGGACCGGTCGAGGCTTTCGATCGTGCTGCGTGGGGTCATCAGGTCTTCGGCGGTGCGGTCCCCGAACTGCAGTGACCGGTAGACCAGGCGGGCGGTGTGCTCGTCGAGGCTGCCGCTGCGGGCGGAGGTGCGCACGAGGGAGCCGAGTTCCTGCGGGGAACGCGCCGACCGGAGTTCTTCGGCCGGTTCGATGCCGAGCAGCCGCACGATCCGGTTGGCGGCGCCGTTGAGGCCGAGAATCGCCCAGCGGAACAGCAGCGAGAAGGCGAGCTGCAGTCCGGCGGTCGCGCGGGCGGTGGCCAGGGGCCGGGCGATGGCGATGTTCTTGGGGACGAGCTCACCGAAGACCATGGAGAAGGAGGTCGCGATGAGCAGCGCGAGGATCAGCGAGACGGTCGCGGCGGCGGTGGCGCCGAGTCCGATCGCGTCGAGCAGCGGGGCGAGGAACCGCGCGAGGATCGGTTCGGCGAGATAACCGGTGATCAGGGTGGTGATGGTGATGCCCAGCTGGGCGCCGGACAGCTGGAAGGACAGGGTGCGGTGGGCGTGCTGGACCTGCCGGGCGCGGCGGTCGCCGTGCCGCGCCTCGGCGTCGACGGTGCTGCGTTCGAGAGCGGTGAGGGAGAACTCGGCGGCGACGAACAGGGCGGTGCCGGCGGTGAGGGCGACGAAGCCGAGCAGCGCGGCGATATCGAGCAGAACGGTCATCAGCACCGGTCCCGGGCGGGGCGGCGACCTGCGCGGGGGCCCGGCCCGCAGTGGCACGCCGCGGGTGGGGAGGGGGCATCGGGGGGTGGGGTGACGGTGGGTGCCGTGGGCACCGGTGTCCTCTCGTCGGTCCGGTCGCGGACGAGGGTCCACCTCCCGGAGCTGGTGTCGACGGATACCGATTCTACCGGCGGGCACCGCGGGTGTCGCGGGACGGCGGCGACCGGGACCGGTGTGCCGCTGCGCCGGTGGGCGCGTGCGCTGCGGCGCCGGTGGGCGCCTACCGTGGGTCGGAGTGCAGGCGACGAGGTGGAGGAGCGTGGATGAGCGGGGCAGAGATGCCGGAGGGCACCGGGCGGGTACCGAGCCTGTGGGAGGAGATGGTCGCGCAGAACCCGGCGCACTCGTCCTGGTATGTGGACCGGTTCCGCAGCATGGCTGCGCAGGGGCAGGACACCGTCGGTGAGGCCCGCCTGATCGATGCGATGGTGCCGCGTCAGGCGCGGATCCTCGATGCGGGGTGCGGGCCGGGCCGGACCGGTGGGTATCTGCATCGGGCCGGGCACACGGTGGTGGGTGTGGATGTCGACCCGGTGCTGATCGCGGCGGCGGAGGAGGATCATCCGGGACCGACCTGGCTGGTCGGGGATCTGGCTGCGCTGGATCTGCCCGCGCGCGGGATCGCGGCGGACTTCGACGCGATCGTGTGCGCCGGCAATGTGATGACCTTCGTGGCGCCGTCGACCCGTGTCGCGGTGCTGGGGGCGTTCGCGGCGCATCTGGGCCCGCAGGGGCGGGCGGTGATCGGTTTCGGGGCGGGCCGCGACTACGAGTTCGGGCAGTTCCTCGCCGATGCGAAGGCGGCCGGGCTGGTTCCGGAGCTGTTGCTGTCGACGTGGGATGTGCGTCCGTTCAACGAGGACGCGGAGTTTCTGGTGGCGGTGCTGTCCCGCGCGCGGTGACCGCCGTGGCGGCCGGGTCGTCGGCGGGGGCCTCCTGCCGCGACAGCGCCACCGTGGTCGCCGCCATCACGACGACGGCGGCGATCACGAGCACGAGTTCGGGGCCGTCGACGCGGAGACGTTCGCCGAGCACGGTCATGCCGAGGAACACCGCGGCGAGAGGTTCCCCGACGGTCAGGGCCGGTAGGGAGGCGGCGAGCGATCCGGACTGGAAGGCGCGTTGCTGCAGGTAGACCGCGGCGACGCCGGCGGCGATCAGCGCCCAGGTCTGCCAGGAGCCGAGCACGGCGGGGATGCCCTGTTCGAACAGGTCGGTGACGTGCTTGGTGAAGGCGGCGGTCACTCCGTACAGGATGCCGCCGGCGGTCCCGAAGGCCAGGGCGCGCAGGGTGGGGGTGAGAACGGCGACGGCGATCGCGGCGACGACGAGGGCGAGCACGATGCCCAGCGGCAGGGCCCAGCGGGCGGCCGCCGGGTCGCCGCTGCCGGCGGTGGGATTGCCGACGAGCAGGAACACCGCCAGCGCTGCGCACAGGGCGGCGGCGAGCAGCCAGCTGGTGCGGGTGATGCGGCGCCCGCCGGTGGCGGCGGCGATGGGCAGGGCGAACAGCAGCGCGGCCACCAGCAGGGGTTGGACGAGCAGCACCGAGCCGACGGCGAGCGCGATGATCTGCATCAGGTAGCTGCCGCTGTCGCCGAGGATGCCCGCCCACCAGCGGGGGCTGCGCAGCAGGCTGCCGAGGAGGGAGTCGGAGGAGGCCACGGCAGCCGCCGAGCGCTGCTGTGCGACGCTGCCGACTGCGGCGAGCAGGGCGGCGGCGAGGGCACAGGCGACGGCGACTGCCGTGCCGGTCATCAGGCCTCGATCTCGCTGTGGTCCCCGCTCCACAGGGTGTGGAACTTGCCGGGGCGGTCGACGCGCTCGTAGGTGTGGGCGCCGAAGTAGTCGCGCTGGCCCTGGGTGAGGGCGGCGGGCAGGCGTTCGGCGCGCAGACCGTCGTAGTAGGACAGCGACGAGGCGAAGGCGGGGATGGGGATGCCGAGTTCGGTGGCGGTGACCACCACGCGGCGCCAGCTGTCGATACCGGCCGCGATGGCGTCGCGGAAGTAGGGCGCGAGGATCAGGCTGGGCAGGTCGGGGTCGGCGTCGTAGGCCTCTTTGATGCGGTTGAGGAACTGGGCGCGGATGATGCAGCCGCCGCGCCAGATGGTGGCCAGGGCGGCGCGGTCGATGTTCCAGCCGTATTCGGCGCTGCCGGCGGCGATCTGGTCGAAGCCCTGGGCGTAGGCGACGATCTTCGAGGCGTAGAGGGCGGCGCGGATGTCCTCGGTGAACCGAGCGGCGTCGGTGGGGGCGGCGCCGAGGCTGCCACCGGCCAGGCCGCGGGCGGCGGCCCGCTGGTCGCGGGAGCCGGACAGGGCGCGGGCGAAGACGGCTTCGGCGATGCCGGTGACGGGCACACCGAGGTCGAGGGCGGACTTGACGGTCCAGCGGCCGGTGCCCTTCTGTTCGGCGGCGTCGACGATGACGTCGACGAGCGGTGTGCCGGTGGCGGCGTCGGTCTGGCGGAGCACCTCGGCGGTGATCTCGATGAGATAGGACTCGAGGGTGCCGGTGTTCCAGTCGGCGAAGACGTCGGCGATCTGTCCGGCGCTGTAGCCGAGGGCGTCGCGCAGCAGGTTGTAGGCCTCGCCGATGAGTTGCATGTCGGCGTATTCGATGCCGTTGTGCACCATCTTCACGAAGTGGCCGGCGCCGTCGGGGCCGATGTGGGTGCAGCAGGGGGTGCCGTCGACCTGGGCGGCGACGGTTTCGAGGAGGGGGCCGAGGACTTCGTAGGATTCGGCGGGGCCGCCGGGCATGATGGACGGGCCGTTGAGGGCGCCTTCCTCCCCGCCGGAGATGCCGGCGCCGACGAAGTGCAGGCCGCGGGCGCGCAGGGCGGCTTCGCGGCGGATGGTGTCGGTGTAGAGGGCGTTGCCGCCGTCGATGATGATGTCGCCGGGTTCCATGGCGTCGGCGAGCTCGTCGATGACCGCGTCGGTGGCGTCGCCGGCCTTGACCATGATCAGGACGCGGCGGGGTCGTTCGAGGGCGGCGACGAAGTCTTCGATGCTCTCGGTGCGGACGAAGGTGCCGTCGCTGCCGTGTTCGGCGAGCAGCGCGTCGGTCTTGGCGATGCTGCGGTTGTGGAGGGCGACGGTGTAGCCGTGGCGGGCGAAGTTGCGGGCGATGTTCGAGCCCATGACGGCCAGTCCGGTGACGCCGATCTGGGCCTGCGGGGTTTCGGTGCTTTCGACGGTCATGGCTACCAGCTTCCCCCGAAACGGGGTCCGATCGAAATCGAACGCGCGGTGGCGGGATGCGGTGCCGGTGTCGTCAGAGGCCGAGCAGCAGGGACAGCTCGGTCAGCCAGGGCACGGCGACGGCGATGGTGGGGACGACGAGGATCGCGGCGGCGGCGAGATAGGCGGTGAGCGAGACGCGCAGGCTCGGTCCGGGACCGGCGAGTCGTTGCACGCGCAGCACCGTGGTGGGGCCGCCGACGGCGAGTGCTCCGGTGGGGGTGCGGGCGCCGGCGCAGGCGACGAGGGCGCGGGCGAGGGGGGTGGGGCCGGTGACCCGGACGGCGGAGTCGTCGGCGAGCAGCTCGACGAGCAGTTTCACCGAGTCGAGTGCGGAGCCGGAACGCACCCAGCGGGGGAACGCTTCGTAGACGGCGGTGAAGGCCTCGAGGATCAGGTCGTGGCGGGCGCGCAGGTGGGAGTGTTCGTGACGCAGGATCGCGCGTAGTTCGTCGTCGGCGAGATTGTCGAGGGTGCCTTCGCTGAGCACGACCCGGTGCCGCAGCCCGGGCAGGCAGTAGGCGATGGGGTCGGCGGTGTCGAGGATGCGCACGTGCGGGTGGCGGCGGACGGCGGCGCCACTGTCGCGCTGGTCGAGCAGGTCGACGAGCATGCGGTGGCGGGCGCGGCGGCGGCGGGTGCGGACCGCCACGCGCAGCACGGAGTAGATCAGGCGGGCGCCGATGAGCACGGTCAGGGCGAAGACCACGATGTAGGTCAGCCACAGGGGCAGGCCGAGCACGTTGATCTCGGCGAGCGGGTCGGTGGTGGGGCGGCCGTCGGCGCCGGGGGCGAGCAGGCGGGCGGCGATGGCCAGGCCGCTGCTGAACGCGGACAGGACCGCTGCCAGGGCCACGGCCTGCCACAGCACCAGAGCAGCCCGGGGGTTGCGGTGCGGCCAGGTGGCGCGGGCGAGGAGCCCCGGCACCGGGCCGGCGAGGAGGAGCGCGGTGGTTCCGAAGAACAGCGCCGTGGTCGCGTTCATGGCATCGAGTGTGTCAGCCGGCCCGTTCGGCGTCGTGGTCGGTGTCCGTGCCGGCCTGTCGGGCTTCGAGTTCGGCGAGGGCGGCGCGCAGGGCGGCGGCCTCGTCGGCGCCGACGCGGCCGACGAAGTGTACGAGGGCAGCGGCGCGGCCGGCGGTTTCGTCGGCCTGGTCGAGGGCGTCGACCATGAGGCCGGCGACGAGTTCTTCGCGGCCGTGCACGGGCAGATAGCGGTGGGCGCGGTCGTCGCGCTGCTGGATGACCAGATTCTTCTTCGCGAGACGTTGGAGAACCGTCATGACGGTGGTGTACGCGAGGTTGCGGCGGGTGGCGAGGGCTTCGTGGACCTGCCGGACGGTCTGCGGTTCGGGGGAGGACCACAGGTGGTCCATCACTGCGCGTTCGAGTTCTCCGAGTGCTGCCATGGGAGGATTCTACGGCCTTCTCCGACGAACGTGCGTACTACCCCCGGTCGTAGGGCCCGGTGGGGTCGGGTCGTCCGTCAGGCCGGGCCGGGACCTCCGGCGGCGCCGTAGACGTGGCGGGTGCCGATGGGCACGATCAGCGGCCGGTCGGAGACGGGATCGGCGATCACGGAGGCGTCGAGACCGAACACCTCACGCAACAACTCCACGGAGATCACCTCGGCCGGCGGACCGGACGCGACGATGCGGCCCTGCTTCATCACCACCAGATGGTCGCTGTAGCGCACGGCGAGGTTGAGATCGTGCAGCACCATCACCACGGTGCGGCCGAGTTCGCTGTGCAGCCGGTCGACGAGGTCGAGGACCTCCATCGAGTGCGCGAGGTCGAGATAGGTGGTGGGTTCGTCGAGCAGCAGGATGTCGGTGCCCTGGGCCAGGGCCATGGAGATCCAGGCGCGTTGGCGTTGCCCGCCGGACAGTTCGTCGACGGGCCGGTCGGCGAGGTCGGCGATGCCGGTGCGTTCGAGGGCGAGCGCCACCTCGTCCTCGTCGTCGGAGGACCACTGCCGGAACCAGGACTGGTGGGGATGGCGGCCGCGGGAGACGAGGTCGGCGACGGTGAGACCTTCGGGGGCGACGGGCGCTTGCGGCAGCATGCCCAGCACGCGGGCGACCTCGCGGGTGCGCATGGTGGTGATGTCGGCGCCGTCGAGCAGGACGGTGCCGGTGCGCGGCTTGAGCAACCGGCTCAGCGAGCGCAACAGGGTGGACTTGCCGCAGCCGTTGGGACCGATGACGGTGGTGACCACGCCGGTGGGGATGGCCAGGTCGAGGTCGTCGACGATGAGCCGGTCGCCGTAGCCGAGGCTGATGTGCTCGGCGACCAGCCGCGGTGGCGCCGCGTGCGGGTGGCCGGCGGGGTCGGCGGACAGGTGCGTGTCGGTCATCGGGAGACCTTTCGGTTCGAGCGCACGAGCAGATACAGCAGGAAGGGGCCACCGAGGGCGGAGGTGACCAGACCGACCGGCAGGGCGACGGGCAGGATGGTGCGGGCGATCAGGTCGGCGGCGACGACGAACAGCGCACCGGTCAGCGCCGAGGCGATGATCGGCGGGCCGGCCGAGCCGACGAGCCGCAACGCGATCTGCGGGGCGGCGAGGGCGACGAAGCCGATGGGGCCGGCGGCGGCGGTGGCCACCGCCGCCAGGGCGCAGGCGGCGATCAGCAGCAGGGCCTGCTGGGTCTGCAGCCGTACCCCGAGGGAGCGGGCGGTGTCGTCGCCGAGGCGGAGCGCGCCGACGGTGAACGAGGCGGTCGCGGCCCAGCTGCCGACGAGCAGCAGGGCGATCGCGGCGGGCACCACCTGGCTCCACGACACGCCGTTGAGCGAGCCGGTCAGCCACACCTGGGCGCGGCTGACGTCGTTGATGTCGGCGGAGACGAGCATCCACTGGGTGACCGCGAGGAGCATGGCGTTGACCCCGATGCCGATGAGCACGAGCCGGAATCCGTCGGCGCCGCGCCGCCAGGCGAGCAGATAGATGACGGTGGCGGTGAGCACCGCGCCGAGCAGCGCCGACAGCGGCAGCCCGAGGACGGCGAGCATGCCGACGATCGAGCCGCTGCTGGTGACCACGATGAGCGCGACGGCGGCGGCCGACGCTCCGGCGGTGATGCCGAGGATGTCGGGGCTGGCCAGGGAGTTGCGGGAGACCGACTGGGTGATGGCGCCGGAGACCGCCAGGGCCGCCCCGACGACGACGGCGGCGACGCCGCGGGGCAGCCGCAGGTCGAACACGATGAACCGGTCGAGGCGTTCCCCGCCGCCGACGAGCACCTCGGCGACCTGCAGTGGGCTCAGCGGATAGTCGCCGCGGCCGAGTGCGACGCACAGCAGCAGCACGGTCGCGGCGACGAGCAGGGCGCACACGAGCACCATGCGGGCCCGCCACACCACCGACAGTGATCCGAGCCGGAAGGCGGGCCGGCCGGGCACCCGGGTGGTCAGCTCGACCGCGGAGCGGCGCCGCGCGGTCGTCGGGGCCGGGGCGGTGCCGGTCGGGGAGTCGTTCACAGGGACACCAGCTTCCGGCGGCGGACGAGGGCGATGAAGAAGGGCGCGCCGACGAGGGCGAGGACGATACCGACCTGCAGTTCGCCGGGGCGCACCACGATGCGGCCGACGATGTCGGCGAGCAGCAGCAGTGCCCCGCCGAGCAGCCCGGCGTAGGGCACCAGCCAGCGGTAGTCCGGTCCGGTCACGGCGCGGGCGATGTGCGGGACGACCAGCCCGACGAAGGCGATCGGGCCGCACGCGGCGGTGGCGGCGCCGGTGAGCACGGTGATCGCGGCGATGCCGATCACCCGGGTGGTGAGCACATTGGTGCCGAGCGAGCGGGCCACGTCCTCGCCGAGGCTGAGCAGGTTCAGCGCGGGGGTGGAGGCGAGGGCGACGAGCAGGCCGCCGACGATGAACGGCAGTACCTGCCAGAAGACGTCCATGCCGCGGCCGGCGACGGACCCGACCACCCAGAAGCGGTAACCGTCGAGGCTGGTCTGGTCGAGCAGCACGATGGTCTGGATCATCGCCTGCAGGAAGAAGGCGACCGCCGCGCCGGCGAGGGCCAGGCTCAGTGGACTGGAGCGGCCGTTGCCGACGGAGGCGAAACCGAACACCACGATGCTGGCGAGCGCGGACCCGGCGAAGGCGAACCACAGATATTCCGCCGGGGTGCTGAGCCCGAACAGGTAGATCGACAGCACGACGAGGAAGGCGGCGCCGGCGTTGATGCCGAGCAGGCCGGCGTCGGCGAGGGGATTGCGGGTGTGTCCCTGGATGAGGGCGCCGGCGACACCGAGGGCGGTGCCGACGAGCAGGGCCAGCAGGGTGCGGGGGATGCGCAGCGAATGCACGATCACGTCGGTTTCGGAGCCGTCGTTGACGACGAGCGCGTGAAAGACCTCTGCGAAACTCATCGGGCGCGCACCGATGGCGATGCTCGCCAGGATGCACAGCGCCAGCAGCACGGTCAGGGCGGCGAGGCCGAGCAGGCGCCGGCGGCGCAGGGCGGTGATGCCGGTGTCGGCGGCGAGGGGGGTGAACCCGTCGTGGTCGGCGTGGCGTTCGGTGACGATCTCGGTGCCGCGGCGCAGCAGGGCGTGGCGGGTGCCGGCCGGGCCGGTGGTGTGCCGGTCGCGCAGCACCAGGCCGGTCCACTGCAGGCCGAGGCTGCGGCCGGTGCGGCCGGCGCGGTGGCCGAGATTCCACCACAGCAGGGCGGTGGCGGCGAGGACGGCGGCGCCGCCGAAGACGATGCGGTCGGTCTGCCCGCCGCCGTTGGCGTCGGCGAGGGTGTCGACGAGCAGGGCACCGATGAGGAGGGGGACGGCGAGGAGCGCGAGGTCGCACAGGGCGGCGGCGAGCCGGCGGCCCGTGCCGGGTGGGGTCGCCGGGTCGGTGTCCGCGGGGGCGGCGTGCGGGGTGGCGGTCACGGGCGCGGGGTGCTCCTCGGAGAAGGCGGGAAAGGCGGGGTCGGGTCGTCACGGATCGCGGGGAACGCGAAGGGTTTCGGAGTTAGGTTACGGAATCCTATGTCTCGGCGGGAGAGGGGACGGGGTTGCGCACACCACCCCTGGATGCAATGGTTAGGCTTACCTAATCAAGATTCGCCGTCGATCAGGAGGTGTCGGATGACGACGCTGCTGCTGCCGCCCATGGAGGCACCCGTCCGCCCGTTCGAGGACACGCGCACCCGGCTGCGCGCCCTCGCCGCGGGAGCCCCCCGCGTGTACGCGGTGGCCTGTATCGACGAAGAACCCCGCCGGCGCTGGTGGTTCCTCGGCGGCCCCGAACGGCAGCAGCGGATCGAGATGCTCTACGAGCGCGCCCTGCTCGACGTCGACGACCCGCGCATCGCCGCCGAACAGGTCGCCGGGGCCCTCATCCACGCCATCGTCGGACGCGTCCTGGCCCCCTACGCTCTCGAAGGCCGCGTCTGGGATCCCGGCCTCGAGAACCTGTGGCTGCACCAGGACAGCGACGGCTGCATCGACTGGGCCGGCATCGGCGACGACACACTGCGGGTCCTGCCCGGGGACCGGGCCGCCGGCGCACGGCACGTCGTGGTGCTGCCCTGCGAGGATGCGATGGCCGTGTGGACCGCACATCGGGCCACCACCGCCCTGACCGCCGTGCACGCCGCGCTCCGCGCCCTGGCCCCGCTGTCGACCTTCCGGTTCTGGGGGATCGTCGGGCGCACCATCGTCACCGGCGCCGCCCAGTTGCCCGTGCTCGGCGGTGCCTCGCGCCGCACCGCCGCGCGACGCGGCCAGGCCCTGCTCGACGCCTTCGTCGCTGCCGGATATCCGGTCCGAGGCCTTGCCGGATTAGGGCAGCCTTCCCTATAATCGAATCGTTCCGGCTGCTGGACCGCAGCGGAGTCCTGAGGGCTGCAGTGACTCCCGGTCCATTCCCGCGGCGGGCCCCACGTTCTCGTGGGGCCCGCCGTCGTGTACCCGACGACTTTCGGCGTTCTCGGCTCGGATGCGGCTGCGCGGATCCGGTCCTGCCACCTGCCGTCGACGTGAGCACGATTGATGCGCTGTCCTGTGTGTGCCACGCCGTATCTCGGCGGAGACCTGCTCGCCGTCGCCGAATCCGGCAGCCGTGCCGAAGTCCGGCCCGATGCCGATTGGCAGCAGTGGGCGGCGGCGAAAGACGCCGTGACGGCGGTCTGCGCTCACTCGGATACCACCCCGGCGGCCCCGGCCGGGATGCGCACCGTGGTCATCGACGTGATCTGCACCCAAACGGTGCTGCACGCCAGGGGGCGCAGCACCCGCCTGACCCCGCAGCTGTGGCGCACCACCACCGTCCGCACCGACGACGGGTGGCGACTGACCGACTACCGATTCCAGCAGTAGAAGGGGCACACGACGATGGCACACACCAGACGTGACCGGCCCCGCACCTCCTCCAGTGCGGACGAGATGTTCCTCAAGGCGTTCCCTGCCCTGCTGGTGGCGGCCTATCTGCCGACGATCGCCTACAACACCGGTGGGGGAGCAGACCCCACCTGGAACCCGATCGGCCTGATCTTCGCCCTGGGGTTCGGATCGACGAGCTGGCCGGCCGGGGCAACCATCATCCTCGGTGTCGAGCTGGTCCTGCGTGCGGCGGTCGTCGGGTTCGGCTGGTGGGTGCTGCGCCGGTTCGGTGCCATCGAGACCGTGCAGGGCAAGCAGTTCGAAAAGCGCATCGACCGCCTCGCCCGCACGATGGTCGACCCGAGGGAGGTCGATGAGGCCGACCCGAAGTACCTCGCCGCCTCCACCGACCGGCTCGCCCCGGCCATCTCACAGACTCATCCCGGCTATCTCGGTATCCCCCTCGGCAACACTGTGGTCGGAGGCCGCACCTTGCACATGACCTGGGAATTCGTGGCGATCGCTTTCGCCGGTGCCCGCATGGGCAAGTCGGCATCGTTCGCTATCCCCGCGATCTGCCACGCCCCGGGGGCGGCGCTGGTGGCGTCCAACCGCGGCGATGTGTACTCGCACACCGTCGGTATCCGCCGCGAAACGGGGCGGGTGTGGGTGTTCGACCTGCAAGGGGTGAGCACCGGTAACCGGCAGCAGCGGGCAAGCTTCTGGTTCGACCCGCTGCGTAACGTCACCGACCTGCCTTCTGCTGCGGCGGTGTGCGGTTACTTCATCTCCGCTGCCACCGACGCCGGTGCGCGTGTCGATGCCTACTTCGACGGCAACGCCCGTGACCTGTTCGCCTCCTACCTGCTCGCCGCCGCCTTGGTCGGCGGGGACATCCGGCATGTGGTGGAGTGGCTGACCAACACCCAGTCGCAGATCCCCCCGGCCGTGCTCGAGCAGTACGGCTACCCGGAGCTCGCCCGCACGATGCGCGGCAAGCAGGCCGTCAACGCCAAGCAGCGCGGCGGCTTCTACGACATGGCTCGCCGGTTCCTCTCGCCGTTGGACGAACCTCGCTATGCCGAAGCAGTTCTGCCGAACCGACGGGTGGTGATCGGCACCGACACCCACGGCAACGTCATCATCACTCCTGGCCAGCATGTTCATGAGCTGCCGGAGTTCATCTCCGCCGAGTTCGTCACCCGCACCGACACGATGTATGCGCTGTCCAAGGACGGCCCCGATTCGTCCTCGGCGATCTCGAGTGCTCTGGTCGGGCAGATCCTCACCTGCGCCGAGGAATACTCCGAGCAGCAGGAATCGGAGCGGAGGCCGATCCCGCTGACGGCGGTGCTCGACGAGGCTGCCGACATCTGCAAGATCGAGGACCTGCCGCGGTGGTACTCGCAATTCGGTGGCCGCGGCATCATCCTCATCACCTTCTTCCAGTCCCCCTCCCAGGGTGAGAAGGTCTGGGGACGCGAAGCGTTCAAGTCCATGGTCGATGCGTGCAGTGTGATCTGGTACGGCGGCAACGTCGAAGACGATGCGTTTCTGTCCGGTCTGGTCGATGCGGTCGGCACACACTACGTCGACACCGAATCTCGAAGTCGCGGCGCCGGCTTCTTCTCCAGTAGCCAGGCGAGCGTGTCGAACAACTGGCAGAAGGAGAACATCTTCGAAAAGCGGGACCTGCGGGCACTGCCGAAAACCCGTGCCCTGGTCACGATCGGCGGCTCCACCCCGATCCTGGTCCGCAAAGCGTTCTGGGGGGACTCACCGTTCGCCGATGCGATCCGCCAATCCAAGCAGGAGAGCAAGCAACACGCACCGGCCCAGCAGAAGGCCCTGCCCGTCGGTGAATCCGAACGCCCTGCTGTGGTCGCCGACATGGTGGTGCCGTCCCAAGAACAGGCCGACACGGCGCCTATTCCCCACGAGCCCACGCCCGAGACTTCTCGCGCAGACCGGCTCTTCCACTCCGAGTTTCTGACAAAGGACTGAACATGGTCGAGGTCAATATCGCAGCGGCCGACGAATGGGACACCGACAACGAAGCACCGGACGGTGACGACTACGAAGAGGAGCTCGAGCCGGACCAGTACGAAGATGAGCCGGACCAGTACGAAGATGAGACAGACGATGCCGCCGATGAGTACGAAGACGAGGCAGACGCGCCTCCCACTAAGGAACCGAAGTTCGTCAATGTCATCGAGTGGGTCAACGGCTTCTTCCTGCCGGTGATTCGCCGCCGGATCAGCGACAACGACGGCGGCCTGTCTTGGGTGTGATCTTCGGCGAAAGGTGGCACGGTTCTGAGCGGTGAGAACGGCATGGCCCCCGGGGCGCAGCGGCGGGCAATGATCAGATCCACCTCTCGTACCGGTCGGCGGGCATCAGCTTCGGGAAGAATTCCCTTCGTAGGGCGCGGATCAGCGCGATGTAGTTCCCGCCGTCGGTGCGTGCGGCAGTTGCAAGGCTCTGGAACGTGCCCCGCAGCGGATCGAATGCAAACGATTCGGAGGCATCTCGCACCGCGTACATCGCGATGCCCGGCGCCGGAGCCGGACCGTTCTCAGGGATTGTGGTGTCGATGGTGGGGTCGTCCTGGAACGCCTGCCACAGCTGCTCACGTTCGTCGCGGCCGAACGGGGACGGCAACGTCCGGTTGCCGTCCTCGAGCGCATCCAGTGCCGGCGCGATCCAATCCCTGTCGGCGATGCCGGCGATGGTGAAGGCTCGTCGGACAGCCCAGACGGTAATGCGCCGAAGTTTCGGCTCGCGAGCCCTCGCGATCGCGTCCGCAAGCGCGCGATCGACACCGGCGAGGTCGATCGCCTGGGGGCATCGGCTCAGTTTCTCGGACGGCGGTCTCCCACCCCATCGGATGGCCTCCTGTTTCGCCGCCTCGGCCATCTTCTCGTAGCCGACCCTCAGGTAGACGGTTGCGTCGGCGGCCGGATCGGGGTCCCACCACGTGCGGGTCGGATGTTCGACGATCTCCTGCTCCCAGGCACTGTCCGTCTTGTGAAGACGAACCATCCCGTGGGGCCGATTCACCCGCCATACCTGCACCAGATACTCCTCGGTGGGCTCGTCGACCTCGAGAGCCCAGTGCGTGTCCCGACCGCGACCGGACACCCGGAACCGATACGACCCGCGGCCGATGGCCAGCCGGCCGAAGTCGGGTAGCTTCTCCCCACTGAGGGTGATCACGGCGAATGCCCTGGTCACCTTCACCGTGGCTTCCTCGACGACCTCCCACGCGCACCGATCGGCGTGGAAAGCCGGCTCGTTGTCGCAGACCTCGACGTGTCAACGACACGGGACCGTAGGCGATGCCGGTCATGACCGTGGCGAAGTTCTGCCCGACCTCGATGACGCTGCCGGTCTCCGACGGTTCGTAGGTTTCCGCGGTCACAGATCCCAGGACGAACTGATGATGGTCCGCGACGGCCACGCCGGATTGGTTCATCAAGGCACGGTAGCGCACGAGGCTGCACCCTCTCCGACACCAAACGGGTGAGCAGCCGCCCCGATCGGTTCCATCTCGGGTAGGAGCGGCAAGCGGCAGCTACTGACCGAACGTAGAGCGCAGACGTGCGTTGATGAGCTCGTTCACGCGCGTGCGCATCCGCAGGATCGTCTCGTCGTCCGGTACCGGCTCGTCGACCGTCAGTATCCAGCACACGGTGGTGCTGCTGCGCCGGGATCCGGAGAGCTCGAACCGGATCCGTGCGTCGCGACGCCACGGCCAGATCGAGGTCCACACCACCAGATCCGGCTCGACAGCCTCGACGACCTCGGGGCGTTGTTCGTCCTCGTACAGAATCAACCACGGACGCCTCGGATCACGGTCGGGGTCGATCAGCGCCTGGTAGACGATGTGCGGCGGGGGCGGCTGGGTGCGCCGCCGGCGCGCGATTTCCGGCATATCGCACCCTAGCGTTTCTTGTGTCTCGAGCCGGGTCTGCCCTGGTGGTCGTCGCGGTAGGTTCGTCGGCATGGATACCGCCGAGCACGTGCTGGCCGCACCCCGGGGCCGGCGGTTCGCCGCCCACCTCGGCTATGCGTGCAGCACCGACGAGCGAGCGAGCAACTACCGCGAACCCCTCACCCGGGCAGATGCCCTCGACGTCCTGGCCGCCGTCGACGCCGAAACCGTCGCGCAGTTGTCTGAGCTCGACGTGCTCGAAGCGTTGGGCCGGGCAACGGATTTCGCGCGGTACTGGCAACCGCCGGACGAGGAGGACCTCTGGTTCGGCGATCCGGCTATCGTCGCGGCCCTGCACCCGGTCGTCGAGGCGGTGCTGGCCTGCGACCATGCCCGGTGGTGGAGCACGCCGATGGATCCGACGTGCCAACGAGCAGTGCAGAAGCGCTACCCCTCCACCGAGGAATGGTCCGAGACGTTCTGGAGCAACCAGGACCAGGACGCCGACCTGACCGCCTGGCGACGGCATGTCCTCGACGACGAGGATCGGTTCCGGCGCTTTCTGGACGCCGAACCCGAGCGCCAGATCAGCGGCGAGTGGTGGTCCACGCCGGTCCCGAGCAGAATCCGGGTCACCAGCCGCGCACGACAGAATCTGGGTGCGGTGGAGTTGCTGCTCGCCGAAGACGACATCTCCGACGGTCGCCACGCCCGGGTGTGGCCGGTGCATGTCGACGACTCGGCGCGGGTCTACGAGATCACCGGCCCCGACGCCTGGACTCACCTCGTCGACGCGTATCCCCTCGCGGTGCCGGCGTCGCGGCGCTCCGACTGGTACGAGGCCACCGGCAAGCATCTGCAGTGGTACCTGCCGGACTGGGCAGCGGTGAGCGTCGACTACGACGCGGTGCACCTGACCGTTCTCGGGTATCTCACCACCCCCGGGCTGGCGCTCCCGTTGACCACGCACACCGGGGCCAGTGTCCTGGCCGGATGGGATCCCGACGCTACCTTCTGGCTCGACCCGCGCCTGGTCCGAGTCGACGGCCGACCCGTCGAATGGCACCGCACAGGCGACACACCCTGGATGCCGAGATCAGCAACATGAACACCACGCTGGCCCCTGCGAATCCGGCGCCATGATGGTCGATTGGCTTCGATCGGCCTGCTCGTTGCCGTGCGTGCTGCTGGGCACTTCGCTCCGCTCCGAAATTCCTCGATCGCTCAATGCTTTTCGAGTCCGTCCCGAGCGGAGAACACGGACTCGGTCGACCCTCCAGCACTGGGCCTGGTCAGGTTCCCTCGAGCGGACGCGAACCGGCTCGGGGTTTGACTACTCCCAGTACGGCGGCTCGCGTGCAGGATCGTCGAGTACTGCGTCGATTCGCTGGTCGGCCACGATGCGGTCGATTGCGTTCGCACTGGCGCCGATCGTGGCGAAGTGCGGATCGACATCGTTGGTAATGCACCAGGCACGGTCTGCCGGCCAGATGAAGGCGGGATCAGGCGAGTCGCCGTACGGCCACCGCGCTGTGTCGTCGCTATTCCAGTGTGCGTAGTCCGCCAGCGTGCCGCGGAACAACCAGTAGACGCGATTGGGGATCGCGAAGTTGGGCGCCGAGTTGATGGTCGTGGTGCCCCACCCTTCCCACAGGCAGAAGTAGCACTCGTCTGGTGTGGTCGTGTATCGAGACAGAACCTCTACTGCCACGCCGATCTGATCCTTCTCCGACAATGCGTTCTGATCGAAATCGACGTCACTCGTCTTCTGTCCAGGAAAGCTCGGGTCGGGGATGAACCTCACCCGCGCATAGCTCGGATATCCGACTGGGCCGCGGCCTGCCAATCGGTACCACGGAAGTCTCTGCTCGACGAGCCAATCGGCGGCCGATGCATCGTTGCACAGTTCGAAGCTCACCCGGCGATTATCCGAAGTTCGACGAGAACACCGACTTCCTGGGTCCATGGCCCCTCCGGTGGCGGAATCAGATTGATGCAACTCCCCGAGCTCTCGATGATCGGCGACTCGGGCACCGTGCCCGTCGCGAAGCCGTTCTGCCCCTCCCGGACAGGCCCGAAGGTATGGATCCCGCCCCCGCTGCAGTGGCCGTTCGCATCCGGCCAGCTCGTATGACTGACCAGCCGGCGACCGGTCACCGCGGCGCGCACGCGGGCCTGTTCCGGCACCAGCGCCGGGAAGTCGGCCGACAACGAGCCGGTCACCTGCACGGTGCCGTGATACAGCGTGCTCGAGTGCAGAGCTGCACCCCAGCCCCAGCCCCGGCCGTGCAGCAGTAGTGAATAGGTTCCCGGATGCGTCCGTCCGGCCGGATCGACCCATTCCCGGGACAGTCGTCCGTCACCGCGCACCTCCACTCGGGCGGTGAGGTCGTTGCGCATCTCGGGAGGAATCCCCGGCTCGTGCTCGACGAAGGTCAAGGCATACTCCACATGGTCACCGACCTGCGGGAACTCCACCATGCCGTCGAGAATCAGGTCTGCCGGGATAAGCACACGCAGACTCTCCGTAGTGATCTCCTGTGTCATCGCCACCTCGTCGACGCTCCCAGAAGCCGGTCGTTCCGGCAACGCTCACCGGGCATGTCCTGGTGTCAATTCCACAGGACGCGGGGAGCGCCGTCCGCATCCGTCCCGATGAAGTTACCGGGTCGGATCCCACCGGAAGCGATGAACTCGGTCAACAAGTGAGCCATCTCCGGTGGTGCGTTGATCTCACCGCGTGTCACCGGAGGTATCACGATGCTGGCCTTGGATCCGGGAAGGTGCTCGATGCCGTAGACCGCGTTCGGCGCGAACTCGACGTGGACTTCCAGCGAGTTCGCGTCGAGCTGGTCGATGCTCGTGATCCTGTACCGGTAGAGCTTCCGGTTGTTCTCGGCCTCGCTGGCTGTGATGCCTTGTGTTTTCCACAGGGCGTCCTTCCACAATGAGAAGAGTCGGTCGAGTTCGGCGGCATCGGGAACGCTCATGATGTGGATTCTTCCGGCTGTCGGCTTCGATCAGGACGCTTCTGTTGAGGTCGACCGCGATCTTGGACGTACCCTGTCTTCAACCTCGCTGGTCCGGGGCACCTTTACAGGGCCCACCCGAGTGACATGAATCTTGGAAACTGACACGAATCCTGGAACCTCCTGTGGAGATGCAGCGAAGACTGGCCGGACACGCTGCTGCACATCGACAGATCCCGGGTGTGTCAACAGTACTCGTGCAAATGCGCGACTCGGTCGACCGCATCGCCGATCGTGCGCGGCGGCAGCGTGTCGGGCACGCTGGCAGGGTGACAGAGCCTGACCAGGTGTGGCGTCCGCAGACTCAGCTGCCGGTGTTGGTGACTGCTGTGTCGATCGAAGACGGGGAGACACCGCCCCCGGAAGTCGGTGCCGTCGCGGTGTTTCCGTTGTTGTTCGAGGAGATGCCTGCCGATCCGGCGGATCCGTCGATTGTCAGGCTTGGCGCTGTGGCCGAGCCCCTGCATTCGGGAAAGCCCGCGTTGCAGCGGCCCGGGGACGGACGACAGTGGTGGGACTGGACCGTGCTGCTGCGCGGTGTGGGGTGGACGGCCACCTGGTACACCCGCCGTCCGGTGCTCGGTCAGGTCGAGGTCACCGGCCGGCTGATCGGTGATCTGTCGTACGCCACTACCGGGCGGATCCGCGGACGGGTCAGGCGTATTCACGTCGCATCCGATCGGTACCGGCGTGAGGTCGATCAGCCGCACTCGCCGTTCCGGCCGGTGGCTGGCACCCGTCGCTATCGGCAGGTCACCACGTCCCCGCGATCGTTCGCCCATGTTGCCCGGCTCAGCGGCCCCGACCCGCTGGTCGAACGCATTCACGAGGTGGGTGTGTTGGTGGATCTCGACTTGACCGATGTGCCGCCACCGCCGCTGCGGCCGAGCGTGATCCCCGCCGCGATATCCGCGCACGACTGCGATCTGTGGATCGCCGACCGTGAACTGCCCGTGGTGGTGCATCTCGACGCCGGCCGGCGCGTGCGCGAGTACATCGTGCCCGGGCAGATCTTCGATACTCCGCCGGCTGATCGCACCCGTTCGGTGTGGGCGCACGCCGACGGCTGCTGGGTGGGCGGCTGGGACGGAATCTTCCACTGCACCCGGGGTGGCACCGTCGAGGCGATTACTGACACACCGATTCGAGACGGCGCAGCCCATGCCCAGACCCTGCTCGCCGTGGCGGTGCCGGACCGCGGCACCGCCGAGCTGATCCTCGCTCGCCCGGGACAGGACCTGGTGAGGCACCCTGCCGAGCAGTGGGGCGACCTCGAATCGATGACGACCTGCGCGGACGGGTTTGTCCTGCTGTTTCGCCGGCGTGATCCGAGCACCGGCGCGCTCGGAGCGGCGCGCCTGGTCCAGGTCGATCTGCACGGCATCGTGACCGTCGGTCCGCCGCTGGAGACCGCGGTGATGTCCTATCGGCCGTTTCTGACCGGTCTTCCACCGACGATCGTCGACGGCACCGCTGCATACCGGATACTCGACGATCTCACTCTCGCCCAGCCGAACTCATTGCCTGATCATGTCCTCGGCGGCGGACAGATCGAAGACCTGCTCTGGATCGTCGGCCATCCCCCGGACGGTTCCGGCCGTGGGCGATGGTGGCCACTGCCGGGACCGGCCGTGTATCCCGCCGATCACCATCAATACTGGCTGTTCACCCGCCTCGATCCGGTCACCTGGGAGCCGATCTCGAGCACCCCGATCCGCAGTCCCCGCCCGGACGTCACCATCGACGGAGCCGGCACCGTGTGGGTCACTGCTGCGGGGGTGCATGCCTTGCCGCGCCAGCACATGAACCCGCCGGAGCTTCTCGATGTCGCCGAACTCCTCGACCGCTCCCGCCTCCGGTAACTGAGATGAGTGGGGCGAACCGTTGCGGGTTGCTCACCCGGCCGTAGGTTTCTTGCTGCGGATTCTCCATGGCCAGCTCGTGTCTTGAATGTCCGACAGCGCCATTGATGAGCGACGCACTGCCGGTGTCGCGCCACCAGGCACCCACGATACGGGTAAACACCACCCTCACTTGAGCGTGTGGTCGAAATGTAACGCTAGAGGCGAAAGTCCATATGTGTTTGTCGGCGGTCCCCGTTTTTTCTCCCTCCTCGGAGCGGTGGGGCCGCTCGGTCCGCGCATTCCTCCCCGATGTGTGTGGCCGGCGGGAAGTCCGGTGGTGCACACCCGGGCTTTCCGCACCGCAGTTGTCGCCAGTGTCAGGATGCGGGGATCACCGCGGCGAAAGGAGACGTGGGTGCGCACAGCGGTACGGGCCGCCACTGCCGCGGTGGTGCTCACTGCGGTCGCGGCCGTGGGGATATGGACCGTCGGTGCCGTATCCGGCCCCGATGCTGTCGGCCCCGGCGACGGTGTCGCCGAGACCGGGACGGGAGATCACGGCGCGATGCCGAGTCGAGGTGTGGTCCGCAGCTGGGACCTCGAGCACATGCAGGGTGTGATCGACGGCGATGAGGTTCCCGGTGGATGCCATGTCGACTTCGCGGCCGTTGCGGTGGACGGGTTTCCCGCTCTCACACCGGGCCACGAGGTGGAGTTCGAATGGATCCGCCCCGAGAACCCGGCAGCGGGTGTCGAATTCGAGTTCGAGTGTGTGCGGGCATGGCCGGCCGGGCAACAACCCTTCCGTCGCCCTACCGGATTCGGGGCGCGCGCATGGTCGGTCCATCCCGACGGCCGCATCGAGGAAGAGCACTTCGTAGGCGAACCCTCCGCACCCGTACCGGTCCCGCCTCGGGTGACCGGCCACAGTGTCGGCACAGTCCGGGAGTGGAACGACGAACAGGGCTGGGGAGTGATCGATTCCGACCAGACCCCGGGCGGATGCTGGGCGCATTACAGCACCATCGTCGGCGAGGGTTTTCGTACCGTAGCGGTCGGAGCCACCGTGGTCCTCGATTGGGAACAGGTCACCGATCAGGACGGCTACCACTATCGAGCCACCCGAATCGAGCAGCAGTCCGGCTGACCGCATCTCATAGCAGGGTCTTCAGGTTGTCAGGCTCGGAACGGCCCCGACAGTTCCAATGACGGCGCCTCATGTGGACGAGACCGAGCGCGAGGGCTGCCCGCGACTATCGCACTGTGCTCGGAGAACGGACGACCACAGCGTTAGTCGAGGAAGTAGGCGAGGACTTTCTCCTCGGAATCCAAGACCTCGTCCGAAGCCACCCCGAGCTCGAGTGCGAGCTCGACGGATCCGAGGAGGACAACCTCCACGTCAGGGGAGAAGGCCCGTTCGAGCACCTCCAGGTAGTCGGACATGCTCGCATCGAGCTTGTCGATGAGCTCTTGGTATTGGGCGGCGAGTTGCTCGTCCATCGCCTGCTGTTCGTCGAGGTACTGCACGATCAGCGACGCCTCCCGCTTGGAGAGGGAAGACGAGACGGCCTTGTACATGATGATGCCGACGGTATTGCCGATCACGGCACCCAGTACCGGCACCGGGATGAGAGCCTGCCCGACGAAGGAGGACAGGGCGCTGACGGCGGTATCCAGGCAGACGAGCTCCGCGTTCTCGATGAATTCCAGCTCGTCGATCTCGCCGCGACGGAGCTTGTTCGCCTGCTCGGCGACGCCGAAGGCCGCGGTGACGATCGAGCTGGCGACGGCCGCGGGGGTGGCGGTGACGTTCGTGAGCATGTAGATGCTGGCCCCTCGGACACCGCCCTTGGCGGCACCGAGATTCGCTTCGCCGGCGATGTCGGTCCAGTCCTCGACAGTGAACTCTCTGAGCTGCTTGCCCGCACGGCGTTTGTCGACCACGGCCAGCACCAAGGCGGTCCCGCTCTCAATGGCGGCGGCCGCAAACGTGGCCTTCGCGCCCTCCGCCAGGGTCGGCCGACCTTCCTGGTAGGCGGCATCGCGCAGGGACTGGTCGGTGGAGCGGAGGGAATCCGCCTCCGTCTCCAAAGTCGCCCCATAGGCGCCCTTCTGAACCTCGGAGTATTTCAGGTGGGAAGGCTCGAGCGACTCGATACCGACAGATCCCTCCTCGCCGAAGAACGCCTGGATCCGCTCCCAGTCCGTGAACGACGGGCCGTCGCCGCCACGCGTCAGGAGTGTGCCGGCTTCCTCGCGTGGCAGGGCGTGCAGCTTCTGGATCACCTCGAAGTGGTCGCGGGGGATCTGGTATTTCCCGCCGCTGGCGACGAAGTCGGGATACTTGCCGAGGTGTTCGGTGATCGCGCCGAGACCGAAGCGGCCGCCGGCCGCGACGAATTTCTGCTGGATCTCCACGCCGTTGCGCATCAGGTCCACAGGGCCGTTGTCATTAATCCACTGGTAGACAGCGTCCCCACCACGGATGTGGCTGCGAGCATTGCCGACGCCGACCTCTGCGACCTCGGCGATGAAGCCGTGCATACCCTTGAGCCCGCCACGGTTGGCGGCGACCACCTCGAGGTCGATCTTCCGGATCGCCTCACCGACGCTGGCGAGCGCGTCCTCGAGATTCCGGTCCTGCCGGTGGAGAGCGCTCAGCAGGTTGTCCAACCGGAGCTGGTTGAGATAGTTCACCCAGGCGGCGACAGCCTGCTCCTGGTTGCTCTTCCCCAGCCTGACCGCCTCACTCATTCCCGGCGCCCTGCGCGATGCGCTTGTTCAGGAGGGCCGCGCAGGCCTTCGTGTTGTTCACCAGCGCGACGAGTTGGGACTGTTGGGGCGCGGACAGCGCGAGGAAGTCGGTCCCGAAGCACCTGAGCGCTTCGCGGTAACTCTGCACGAGCAGCTCGCGAAGGGACGTGGTGCGTCGGAGCAGGTCATCGATCTGGGCGTCTATGCCCTTGATGAGCGCGGTGTTCTGCTTCACCGAGGTCAGCGCCTTGTTCTTCGCCTCGCGGTTCTCGAACTTGTTCTTGGTGAACAAAGCGATCGACGCGAGGAGGGTGGCCCCCGCGACCGTCCAGCCGATGGGGCCGGCGAGGGCGAGCAAGGCGCCACCTGCCGCAGTGCCGCCGCCGCCGGCCGCGACAACCCCTCCACCGAGCCAGGCGAGAGCAGCCTTGGTCGCAGCAGCCCCGGACAGAGTGGAGATCGCGGTGCCGGTCGACGCGGTGCCGAAGGTGGTGGCGACCCACATCGCCGCTGTCGGAGCCATGCTCGCGACCGCGGCGCCCGCGGCGAACCCGGCAGTGGCGCCGGCAGCCGACTTCCTCGCGGCGTCGAGATCCTTCTGCGCGAACTCCTCCGCCGCCAGGAACTGGGCTTTGTGAATGTCGATCTCGTCGAAGTCGGTCTCGAACGACTTCGGGGTGTTGGCGATGCTGTTCACCAGCAGCTCGACGAGCTCGATCAGGTCAGTCGAGCGTTCGCGCTGGCGTAGGAGAGAAACGCCCCTGTCGTTCATCGACGTGAACGCGCCGTTGTACTCGACTATCGCCTCCTCGTAGGGATCGGGTTTCTTCGCGCTCCGCCTCTCGGCGGTGTCCACAGCGGCATCCTCGAGATCGCTGGTCTGCTCGGTCTGCTGCTTCGAGCTACCTCGTGCGAATCTGCCGAAGCCGCGGCCCGTCTTGCCGAACCTCGGCTTGGTCATATCCATTTCGAGTGGTTCGACCATCGAGACCTCCGAACTCCGTTGTGGTGTGCCCTGGCGACACGAGAGTATCGGCAAGAACGGACAAGCTGGACACACCGACGGTTTCGAAGTAACCGACTTCGCCGTGATTCCCCAACCAGTGCCGTCCCTCCCTACGGCCGACTTCGGGCGGCGCGGGACCGGGTCAACAGCACTGACGACCGATTGCAGGGCTAGTTGTCGAGATGCAGTGAAGATCGACAGGACACGCCGCTACAGATTGACAGAGGCTCGGTGAGACGAGAGCGCCNCTAGTTGTCGAGATGCAGTGAAGATCGACAGGACACGCCGCTACAGATTGACAGAGGCTCGGTGAGACGAGAGCGCCGGTCAAGGTTTCATTCCGGGAAACCGCAGCTCAGAAGCCTTATGAAGCTGCGGTCGGCCCAGTTAATCTACCCCGCTCATCTCGCTAATCTTCGCTGCATCTCGACAAACATACACCTGCATAAATCGGGCATATCCATCCAGAGCCCTTGTCACTCCAGATTTCTATGGGGTCGGGAACGTAAATTGCCGTTTACGCACCATCGACGCCAAATTGCCAGGTGAAGCCGTTTCACGCACCCGGAGAGCACCGGAATCCGCCGATCACGTCCGCAAACCAGTAGAACCAGCGTGAATACCTTCGCAAGTGCGACCCGGGTCCCGACACAATGCCCAGGTCGTGACCCGGACCTGTCTGTGGCCGCGACGATGCGCACCGAGCCCCGATCACCGGGTAGGGTCTTGCCCACGGTGACTCCGTGCCCGAGAGCGTCGCCTCTCGGATTGCCTAGTGCACGGAGATGGTCATGTCGTTCGACAACGAACACTCCCGCCCCCAGGATCTGAAGACCTCCTCGGTTGTTCCCCCACTGCGTCGTCTGTTGACAGTGGTGGTCAGTGGGTGGGTGATCGAGGACGGATCGATCGTGCCCCCGAAGGTGGGGAACACAGTGTCGGTGGCCTTGCAGTTCCACCAGTACACACCGGATCCGGCCGATCCGCGGACCTGCACGGTGCGAGCCTGGGCGCAACCGATCCAGGCGGACACAGCCCCGATCGTCGACCGCGACGGGCAGTGGTGGTGGACGATCATGCTGCGCGGCGACGGCTGGAGCGCAGTGTGCCGAACGCCGCGGCCGCTGATCGATCATGTCGAGATCACCGGGATGTTCTTCGCCCATACCGAGCTCGGCAGCGGCACCGCCCGCGGGTTGGTGCGGCGGGTGCAGTTGATGACCGGCGAGACCACCTACGATCCACACACCCGCGGCTGGGCAGCGGTGGCGGACGAAGACATCCGCTACACCGATATCGAGGCCTCGCCGCGCTGGTTCGATCGCCCCGACCCACCGGACCCCGCGCACGCCGACCATCCTGTCGAGCGTCAGCTGGGGGTGCTGATCGAGCTGGACCTCGATGCCGCCGAACCGGCCCCGCTACGACCGCGGGTGCGTCCCGGTGTCATCAGCAGCGGCGGCCGGGTGTTGTGGGTGCTCGACCGGCAACTGCCGGTCCTGCTGCAGATCGACGACCCGGCCGGGGCCGCGGTAGTGACCGAGCATCTTCTGCCCCTCTCCATCGCCACTACGGTTTTTTCGCCGCTGCGGGGGCGGGTGGTTGCCGACGGGTCGGGCTGCTGGGTCGTCGCCGAACAGACGGTGCTGCGCTGCACGCTCGATGCGGCCGGCGCCCTCGAGGTGCACCGAATCGATGTGGGCCACCGTATGGCAGCGGCCGCGGCCTGTGGCTCGGTGCTGCTCACTGCGGGCGAGGGCGTGTTTGTGCTGCGCCCCGGCACCGAACCGCTGAGGGTGGAGTTGCCGACCGCACGATGGGTGGCGGCTACCTCGGAAGGGTTCGTGGCGGTGGTGCCGGCCGTGCCCGAGGATTGCGCGGCGCCATTCCCGCGGATCTATCGTATGGTGCGCATCGATCTCGACGGCACGGTCACCGACGGACCGCAGATGCCGTTGTCGTTTCCTGTTCGTGTCGGCTCCACCGGTGACCGGATGGCCATCTACGATCGCCGCGGTGTGGCGGTGTCGATCGGTGCGGATCTGACGAGCACGCCTGTGCCCGCTCTCCCGGGTCGGCCGCTGACGTTCGGTGGAGCCGGGGGCTATCTGTGGATGACCACCCACCGTCCCGACGGCACCGGGAAGACCGGCTGGTGGCCGTTCGACAGTTCGGACGAGGTGCCGGCCCGCGAGCACGGGCGGTTTCTGTTGGTGCTGCTCGATCCCGCCACCCACCGGGTCGTCGCGGCGGCGGCAATCGACGATCCGGAGCCGGCAGTGACGATCGACGAGCAGAAAGACGAGCAGAAAAAGGTGTGGGTCGCCACCAAGAAAGGCGTGTACCTGCTCGATCCGGTCGGCACACTCGTCGAACTCGACGTTGCTGCACGGCTATGCACCGAATAGCTCGAGGCCTTTCGAGCGAGCGGAGCACGTCGTGGGGTTATCTACGATGTCGCTGGGATCGTGGGCCCTTGTCGATGCGGCGTTGCCGGTCGACGGGTTCGTCGGGGTGAAGCATGCGGTGAAGATCGGCGATGGTGTCGTCGTTGAGGTCGCCGTGGATCACCCCGGCTGCCCAGTCCCAGTCGGGAGTCGACCAGACGTAGAACAGTGCGCCCCACGACGGTTCCCACCCCTCGGCGCTGCGGGGCCGACGCGAGAGCATCGTCAGATCGTTTCCCGCGTCGAACGCCCCCGTCTGCGGGTCATGGAACGGTACCCGGTCGGGGGTGAAATCCATCGGCACCCGCGTGCGGAGCGGCACCTCGGTGACGGCGGTGGTGAACCAGTGTTGTTGGTCGCGTTCGAGAGCGAACTGGCGTTCGCGGTACATCTGCTGTTCCTGCTCGGCGGTGAGTACCGGCCCGTCCCACCCGAACAGGGCGTCGTCGACCGGTTCGCCGACGACGAGGTCGACGAACTGCTCGCCCAACCCCGCCTGCTCGATATGTTCGCCCAGCATCTGCCCGGTCTCGATGTCCACCCAGATCTGCATCGGATACGGCTTGTGCGGCGGCGGTGCCAACTCCACCGTCCAGCAGCGTCGGCCCGCGAACTCGACCTCCTCGACCGGACCGGTCGGCTGGGCGAAGTCGTCACCGGACCATTCGGCCGCGCTGCGCCGCCGCAACAGGAACTGACTGGTGCCCAGATACTGCACCTGACCGACCGGACCGACCCGCGGCCGTTGCGGATCCCGGGTGAAATCCCACGCGGCCACACCGTCGGTAACAAAGACCGGGGTGCCGTCCTCGCGTTCGACGCGCAGGCGTGCGCCGTGACGCCAGATACGGTGGCCATTACCGGCCATCACCCGAAGCTTGCGCCCGATGGAGACGAATTGCTCGGTGTGCCCGTCCGGGTGCACCGCGCGGATCGTTCCCCGCACAGGCAGATCAGGACCGGTGGTCAGTGCCCGCAGTACCTCGATCCACGCCGTCATCATTCGACACTAAGCGACATCCGCGCCGCCTCCAGAGGCGGACACGCGGTGTCAGAGGTGATCGCCTGGGACCTAGCTGCCGAGAGCTTCGTCAGAGGGGCAGCCCTACGTCCAGGTCCACCAGGACGCCGGCCTCGCGGGTCCACGGACCGTCCCGGGGCGGGATCATCGGGCTGTGCCATCCCCGTGGATCAGCAGGAACAGGGGTGGCAGGTACCAACCCGAGCCGAAGGCCGGTGTGCCCGTCCGGTACGGGTCCGAGCGTGTCGGTCCATCCCTGGGTGTGTCGGCCGTCGGCATCGGGAACGCTCACGCGGGTGATCAACCGGCATCGGGCCACCGTGCCGGTGACCTGTGCCTCGGCCGGAAGCACTCCCGGCCAGTCGGCCTCGAACCACCCGGCACACTGTGCTGTGCCCTCGTAGAGACGGCTCGACACGAAGTACGCGCACCAGCGGTCACCGTGCAGCAGCATCGAGTAGGAACCGGCACGGATCCGGCCGTCGGGGTCGACCCGGTCCGCCGAACACCGGCCGTCGTTCAACGGCTCGACCCGTGCCACGACCTCGTTCGACATCTCCGGATGGATCCACGGCCGTGCTTCGTGGAACTGCAGCGTGTAGTCGACGCGGTCCCCGATGCGAGGGATGCCGACTATCCCGTCCATGATCAAGTCCTCGGGAACAACGATCCGCAGCGTCGTCATTACCCCATCATGCCTACGCTGCACATCCGGACCGGCTCGGTACGGTGATGCAATGAAGGACGCGAAAGCGCAGGCCCGGCCCACAGCTCGTAGTGCAGGAGTGAGAACTGTCGCGGTCGAGGTGTGTCTGCTCCTCGCAACGATCCTGTCCCTGAGCGTGCTGCTCGGCATGTACTACGGGTGGCTGGCGGTCGGGGGCGCTCTGGATTACGATCACCAGATTTTCATCGCGATACCCGCGCTTCTGCTACTCGGTGTAGCCGGTCTGGTGTGGGCTTTTCGTGTGTGGTCCTCCCTTCGAGGTACCCGATCCTGGTCCTGGTGGACTGCTGCGGCGCCGGTGGTCGTCCTGGGCGCCCTGCTTGTCGTGGTGTTGTTTCCCCGCCCGGGGTTCGACGAAGCCCGGCCCCAACTCGAGGCGATCGCGCGTGAGATCCTTACCGAACCCGACGGCGTCAGAAGTGGTGTGGAGGTCGGTGGACTCGACATCTCGCGTGTCGAACAACTCGGTGGGGCCGTCTACTTCATCGAGTCCGACGATTCGTTCGGAACCACTCACGGGTGGATCTACTCACCGGAGGGCTACCTGGACGGCCAGCGGCATGTCGGGTCGATCGAGCATCTCGGAGGTCCCTGGTACGAGTTCGAGCGCAGCTCATAGGTCCGGATCGATCACCAGCACCCTTTCCGGAACTGCCGAGCGCCTTCCACAGTCGGCTTCGATGTCGACGAACCATGTGCCGGCCCCGGCAGGCGTGTGCGAGTCCGGTTCATTCGCGCCATACCGCCGTGAACTCGTACCACGGGCCGTCGAGGTGAGTCGACTCGATCCGATCGATTCCCGAACGGTCCGGCGGAGGTCCGGCCGGTGAGTAGATCCAGCCGCCGGAGGTGGTCAGGAAGCTTTGGTCGGCGTCGTAGAAGTACACCGCACCGTTGTTGCGTCGTTCGATCCGGGACATCGTGTAGGGCCCGACCGGTATATCGAACACGGCCGGATCCGGGGAGGACAAGGCCGTCCGGGCGGCGAGGTCGAAGTCGCTGCGTGAGGACTCGAACGACGGTGACGGAATCACCGCAGCGGCTACGGTCGCGGCGACCACGACGATCGGAGCGGCCGCGATCCACCACGACCACCGCCGGTCCCGCCCGATCACGTATGCGGACTTGATCGCCCACACCAGGCCGACGATGACCAACAACACCCCGAAGACCAGGACGACCATCGAATTGGTGAAGGCATCGACGGTGTGCCCGTGGGCCGGCCACCAATCCAGTAGGGCGAACACGATTCCGGTGCACAACAGCACCGACGCCCCTGCCACGATCAGCCCCGGTGGGCGTGCCGGGCGGCCGATCGGATCACGCAACACCAACGGCTGCCGCGGCGCCGGTGACGTGTCATCGCCGTTCATGAGTCGAGCTTTGCACGTCAGCGCACCGAGTCATGTCATCTGGACGCGACCCGATTGGGTGATCCGCGTTCGGGAATATGCCTCGAACACGGCCCGCTGCATCTCTTCCGCCAGAGCGAATCCCGGCCGTAGACGGGCGCCCGGCACGACCGCGGTGTGGCAGGGTCGGATACGTGAGTGAGCACAGCGCCTCGAATCCTGCTGACCGGCAGCAGATGGATCGGCATGTCGACCCGAACTCGCAGTCGCTGGTGTGGCGGGTCGATGACGTACTCGACGACACCACCGGCGGCGACTGGATCGCAGAGGCGCTGCCGCGCTTCGAGTACACCGTCGGATCGCTGGTGCCCCCGATCTACACGCTGTATTCACGGGTGCTGCATCCTGCCGCCCGGATCGACCCCGACAGCGGGGAGCAGGTTCGGGTGCGCTGGGCCGAGGTCGCCGCCCATACCGGCGGGGTGATCCACCAAACCGTCGAATGGGGTTCGCTGCTGCAGGCCGGTATCCACAATGGGGTCGGGGACGGCCGCGACCTCGTGTGGGACCAGGAACCCGACGAAGGTGATATGCCGGAAGAGCAGTTCGCGGCCCTTGCCGAGGTTCTCGTCGAGCACACCAGCACCCCGGACGAGTGCTGGTTCGGTTTCTGGGAAGGCCGCGCCGGCCAGGCCCTGCACCGTCCCGCAGCCGGACCGCGGGTCCGCCTCCCGCATCGGGACAACTTTCTGGTGCACGGCACGGTGCGCGATGCGGTGCGCACTCTCGGAGGGTGTGGTCCGAACCTGTGGTGGCCGCAGGACCGGGCATGGTTCGTCGCCACCGACATCGACCTGATGTCGACCTACATCGGCTCGTCCACCGACTGCGCCCTGACCTTGGCCGCGCACCCGGACCTCGAGGTCATCGACACCAGCAACCTGCGGAAGGTCACCTGGGACAGCGACGAGATCAACCCGCTCCCACCGCGCCCCTACGGGCAGTAACCCGCGACGATCACCTGCGCTTCGGCGCACCCGCTTCCACCGGTGAGACGACGATCGTCACTCATCGTCGACCGGGTGCACGCGCACCGCCACAAACGCGAAGCCCTCCACCGGACCGCTCGTTTGCTGCCACTCGAAGGCGACGTACCGGCCAGGGGTGAGTTTTCTAAAAGCCCTCGACCTCGACCTCACTGAAGTGCGCCCAGCAACCACCGGGGGTCTGTTCGCAGTCGATGACGCCCCACCCGTCCTCGCTGTTCCAGAATCGAACGATGCCTCGGGAAGTCATCTCCCGATGATGCAGTACATGGTTGTCGGAGGAGATACTGACGACATGGGAGAGGACGAGGCGATCGCGACGACGCGCGTACGCCAGGGTGTGCCGGTGGCCTATCGCGGCCCCGACACCGACCGCGACATCCTCAACCCCGAGACGGGGCCTCCGATGCTGTTCCACGGCCATCCGGGCCGGATCACCAGTCCTGCGATCCAGCACATCCTGGTGGACTGGGTCGGTCTCGAGAATGAGCCTGCAAGCTTTGCCGTCGGCTACTGCCCCCACACCATCGACGGCGGGCGGGCCGGCCCTGTCGTGCCCGCTCTAGCGGAGATCTCGGAAGACGAGTACCTCCTGCGCAAACAGCGGATCGACAAAGGCGAACGTCCCATCCCGTAGGCGCTGAGCCGCTACAACCCGCGGTGCACCTCTCGACCACTTCGAGACACCCGGGGGGTGGGTCACCTGCCCTGACCTGTGGCGCCGAAGTCGGGTTCGCCCGCCACTACCTGCCGTTGTTCCACGGCGAACTGGTCTTCGTACTCACCCATCATTGGCGCAGCCTCGCCGAGAGCCCTGAAGAGGCAGGCCTTCACGCTGCGCCGGGTGTGACGAGGCTCAGGGAAAGTGCTCCAGATCCAATTTCAGCGAGCGCCGTCAGGTGCTGCGGACAGGAGCTCCGACCAACTCATGGTGTCCCCCCGCGGTCGCCGTCACCGATGCCCGAGGGGTCGGTGCCGGGCGGGAACTCTTGCAGATAGAACGTCGCTCCGTCTTCGATCTCGCCCGCATGGAAAGCAGGCGACTCGAAGGTTCGGGCATAAGGCGCCGAGCTACTGACGGTAATTGTGTAGTGGCGTTGATTCGCGGGAACCGCGTCGAAGTGCGCTACGTAGGTACACACTCCCGTACCGTCGGCGTTGCGTTCGACGGTGTCGACTTCCAGCACAGAACGTGCCGAGGTGGCCGCGCTCTCGCCGTGTATCAACACCGTGTCGTTCGGTGCGATCGGGACGGCGGCGATGATGCACTGTCCGGTCTGTGGGTCGGTTTGCTCCGCATTTCCGACGACCGTGACCGTAGCGGGAAAGGTCTCCGGCTCCTCGGTGTTCGATGGTGAGCCGACGCCGTAAGGAGGTCATCAAAGCTCCTCTCGCTGCTCCAGCCGTTGCCGGCCGCACCATTTACGCTGAAAGCGGTCAAGCGGCAGGTCAACGCACTGTGATGCTGAGCATGAGGGGAGTTGAGATGTCTGTCGTACCGCGAAGGGGTCATCCGCCAACAACTCATGCGGACTGCGGTCCTGGACAAGATCGAGCGTGAGCATCTGCCGGTGGACACTGACCAGGTTCGCCGGAGCTTGGACAGGATCCGTGAGCAGGTCTGCGGGAAGTCCCTGCTCGAGCACGTCGAGCGGTGGGACCATCTGCTGCGAACCGGTGATCTCGACCTGATCCGGCACGGGGCGCTCTCCGATGACGAGGTGGGACGTGAGATACGGAATCTGTCACCGCTGACCGTGTTGATGGCCGAGTCCGAGCGTCTCGAGGTGCTCGATGACCTGCGACATCGTGCTGCGTGAACCGCGAACAATTCGCCCGCGCGATCAGGACCGCGTGTGCATACCTCGAAGAGCCGTACGTAGTGGTCTTCGGCTCGCAGTCCATCCTGGCCAGTTACGACGGTTCCGTGCTGCCCGCCGAGGCATCGGTGTCCCGTGAGGTGGGCATATAACCGCGTAGCGCCTTCACAGCCGGACCGATCTTCAGAACAAGCTCAGTGTCCTGGACGTCTTCGTCAAGAGGATTCCGCATTCCACGATCTGCACGGGGTCTATGCCGAAGACATCCACAAGGACCACGGTGGTGCTGCCCCACGGCTGGGAGAACCGACTCGTGCATTTCACCGCCGACGTCGATGATCTCGTCGAGCGCCGTGCCTGGAAGGGATGCCATGGCGGGGGTGGTCAGCCGGGCGATCGCCTCTTAGCGCGCCAGATCGCCGCGGCGGAAGCGCGGCAACCCTGGTCCGTCTGTGGGAAAGATCAACGCTGTGGTCAGGACACGGCCGGGAGCGCTCATACAACATGCGGGCCGCGGAGACCTCCACGAGCTCCGACCCGACCGTCCATAAACCACCATGTCCTACCATCGTTCGACGGCCACCCGCTCCGGTGGCCGATCCACTCCCGGCACGAACAGGAATGCGCATGAGCGACCAGCCCACCCACGATCCGGAACTGCTGCGCGACCCCCGGGCGGTGACGACCCTCAACGACCGCGGATTCGGCACGGCGCTCGGTCTCGAGTTCACCGAGGTCGGACCCGATCTCGTGCGAGCCCGCTGGACGGTCACCCCGGCGCAGCATCAGCCCTACGGCATCGTGCACGGCGGCGTCTACTGCGCGGTCATCGAAACCGTCGCCAGCATCGCCGGGGCCACCTGGCTGGGGGACAAGGGCAACGTCGTCGGCGTCAACAACAACACCGACTTCCTCCGCGCGACCCGCGAGGGGGTGCTCACCGCGACCGGCACTCCCGTCCATCGGGGCCGCACCCAGCAATTGTGGCGGGTCGAGATCGTCGACGCCCAGGACCGCCCGGTTGCCCAGGGACAGGTCCGGCTGGCCAACATCGTCGACGCCGACCGCATCGGACACTGACCGCGGGCTCCGGCCGGGGCGGGGAGATCACCCCGTGGTCTGCGCCCCGCCGCGTCCCGGAGTCGCCGACGCCTTCGTGGACGGTCGCTGGTCGGCCGGGGTGGGGGCACCGTTCGATTCTTCCTCGCGCAGGTGCTCGAGCGCCAGCCGCGCGAACACCTGCTGCTCGGTCGCGGCCATCTCGTTGCGGCCCCTGGAGAAGAATGCCTGCGCCCAGGACAGCAGCGTCGAGACCTTCGACGAGAATCCCACCAGATACAGCAGGTGGATGAACAGCCACGCCACCCAGCCCAGGAACCCGCTGATCTCGATCCTGCCGACCTTCGCGACCGCACTGAACCGCGAGATCGTGGCCATGCTGCCCTTGTCGAAGTACTTGAACGGTTCCCGATGTGTCGGAGTGGCGCCGTCCAGCGACGCGATGATCTGCCGGGCCGCGTACTTGCCGCCCTGCATCGCCACCTGCGCCAGCCCGGGCAGTTTGTTCAGCGACATCATGTCGCCGATGACGAACACGTTCGGATGCCCGGGCAGCGTCAGATCCGGCAGGACCTCCACCCGGCCCGCCCGGTCGATGCCGGCGCCGGACTGCTCGGCGAGCTGCTTGCCGAGCGGGCTCGCCGACACCCCCGCCGACCACACCTTGCACTGCGATTCGATGCGGCGCTGCGAACCGTCCTTCTCCTTGATCGTCAGACCGTCGGCGTCGACGTCGGTGACCATCGCCCCGAGCTGGATCTCCACCCCGAGCCGTTCGAGGGTGGTGCGGGCCTTGCGGCTGAGTTTGCCGCCGTAGACCGGCAGCACGTCGGAGGCGCCGTCGAGCAGCACCACCCGCGCCTCCGACGGGTCGATGTTGCGGAAGGCGCCCTCGAGAGTGCGCCGCGACAGCTCCGCGATCTGCCCCGCCAGCTCCACGCCGGTGGGGCCGGCCCCGACCACCACGAAGGTCAGCAGCCGGGCCCGTTCGACCGGATCGTGGGAGAGTTCGGCCTGTTCGAACGCGCCGAGGATGCGGCCCCGCAACTCCAGGGCGTCGTCGATGGTCTTCATGCCGGGCGCGAACTCGGCGAACCGGTCGTTGCCGAAATACGACTGCCCGGCCCCGGCCGCGACGATGAGGCTGTCGAAGGGGATGGTGGTGTACCGCTCGAGGAACCGGGAGGTCACCGTCCGGTTGTCCAGATCGATCGTCTCGACCTCGCCGAGCAGCACCTGCGCGTTCTTCTGCTTGCGCAGGATCATCCGGGTCGCGGGGGCGATGTCGCCGACCGACAGGATGCCCGTGGCCACCTGGTACAGCAGCGGCTGGAACAGATGATGGCTGGTGCGGGCCACGAGCGTGACGTCCACCTCGGCACGAGCCAGGGCCTGGGTTGCGAACAGCCCACCGAAACCGGATCCGATCACGACCACTCGATGACGGCGGGGTTCGGTCTGCTCGACACTCATGGATGCTCCTTCACGTTGCCGGATGGATCGTTCTCCAGTCTTGCAGTTACCACGTTTGCCCACAGCCCAACCGGCGAGCCGCCCCTCCGTCCTAGACCTGCCTGTCGCCGCCCGCCTCGCGGCCCGGCCCGAGCAGCCCGTACACCGGGTTGTGCCGCGCCGCGTGCCGCACCGCGTCGTTCGTCGCCGAGGTGTACACCTGCACCGTCTGCAACGAACGGTGTCCGAGCAGCTGCTGCAACTCGACCATCGTCGCGCCGCTGTCGGCCAGGCTCGTGGCGAAGGTGTGCCGCAGGGCGTGGGCGAGCGCCCCGCGTTTGCGTTCCGATTCGATCCCGGCGCGCCGGTAGATACGGCGCACCCGGTACTGGAGGGTGCCGCGGGTGATGCGCTTGCCGTCCGCGCCGACGAACAGCGGATCGGCGGGGTCGTGCCGCTCCCACACCGGCAGGTCGTCTCCGTCGCGGTCGCGGCGCCGTCCGGGGGGAAACCGCGCGTAGCGTTCGGTGAGATAGGCCGAGACGATGGCCGTCCAGCTGTCCTCGAGGGGGATCTCGCGTTCGATGGCGCCCTTGCCGAGCACCCGCAACACCGGGGCCCGGCGTCCACCGAGGATGCTGCCGACATCGAGGCGGATCAGCTCGTCGGAGCGGATTCCGGTCAGCAGCAGGGTCGCGATCAACGCCAGATCCCGTTGCGGCCAGTCCCGCGACGATTCCGCCGGGCGCTGCGCTTCCACCGTGATCGTGTCCACGAGCCGGCCGATCGCGGTGGGGGTGAACGCCTTGGGGGTGTGCTGCGGTTTCTTCGGCTGCGCGATCGACGCCATCGGGTTGCCCTCCGATACGCCTTCGGAGACCAGGAAGTTGCAGAAGTTGTTCCACACCGACCAGGCGCGGCGCACCGAGGCCGGTTGACGCTCGGCGGCGAACGCCGCGAAACCCGAACGCAACGTCCGCACCGTCACGTCCTCGAGTCGCAGCGCGGTCTCCGGTTTCGCGCACACCGTCGCCAGCTCGGCGCACACCGCATGCAGATCCAGCCGATACGCCTTGACGGTGTGCGGGGACCGTTTGGCGGTCTGCAGGGTCTCCAGATACGACCCGATCCAGTCCGTCAGACCCGGCTGCGCACTGCCGCTCACGATGTCCTCCCTCTCGACCGTCCACCCGCACCGCACTCGTACACATGTGCGAGACCAGTGTGACAGCAGGGACCGACGTGACCGCCGGGGCGCCGATCCGCACAGGAAGCAGGCCGTGCAATCCCACCCGCGAGGAGGCGGTGGAGGCGGGCCACGACGAAGCGCGGCGCCGCGAGGTCGAGCATCTCGTCCACCACCTCGACGGCATCATCGGCGAACGCAAGACCTACGGCCACGACCCCCGCGACATCACGGGGTGATCCCCGCCGGCAGGCGCGTGCGCCGATCGGTGTGCGCGGCCGCCAGCTGAGGGCCGGTGACGAACAATGCCGCCGACAGGTCCGCGCCGTGCAGGCGGGAATCACGCAGGTCCGCGCCGAGCAGATCCACCGCGGTCAGATCACAGTCGCGCAGATCCGCCCCGATCAGACATGCCCCGCGCAGATCGGCGCCGCACAACCGCCGTCCGCGCAGGCGGCGACCGGCAAGATCGGCACCGGCCCGCAACGCCGGATCCGGCGGCTCCCCAGCGGCGAGATGGCACGCCCGCACCTCGGCGCTCACGTCGATCAACAGGGTGCGCACCCGATCGTGCAGGCCCGCGATGTCGGCGGCGAGCACCTCGTCGGCGCTGCGGGTCAGCGCCGTGATCGACGCGGCCGTGGCGTGGGCGCGCTCGACGACGTCCGGATCGTAGGTGCGCCGCGCGGCCTCACCGAGATGCCACAACATTTCGTGCAGCTGCTTCACCGCCGCGAACACCGCGAACATCCGGCGCCGCACCGGCGGCAGGCTGTGCGCGGCCCTATCGGGGAACAGGTGCTCGGACACCTGCTGTCCCGCCCCGAAACAGTCGAAGACGGTGCAGCCACGATAACCGCGGCCGAGCAGGCTGTCGTGGATGGTGCACGAGAACTCCGGGGACAGATGCGAGCACGGGATGCCGGGTTCCTTGTCCACCGCGAAATCGGCGGACCGGGTGAACCCGAAGGCGGTGCAGCACAAGGCGACACAGCGTCGGCAGTCACCCCGCAGGTCGGTGCGGGAGGGAACCGTGAGAGGAAAACGGGAAATGGTCATGTGAACTCCAGGGCAGTGTTCCGGTCGAGGACGGACACGGGGAACCCGACGGCGGGTTCCCTCCCGGGACGCACGCGATCACCGCCGCACCCGGGCGGCGCAGGCCACGGTCGGCGCGCAGGAGCACTCTCACGCGACAAGAAGATTGTTCACTGGTTCGGGACGATAGCAGACCCTGAAGGACTCACCGCTGCAGCAACCGGGCCAGCAACCGGCGGCTGTCGTGGAGCGACAGTCGCGGCAGATACGCGCGGGTGACGGCCACCCCGATGGCCGGCAACGCCGCCGGATCGGGAAACACCAGATACAGCGGCCGGTAACGGGGCTGGAATTTCGCCTTGAAAGCCAGCAACGACCGGAACCCGTAGACCGGCTCGAGGGTGGCCCCGAGCAGATCGAGCATCGCCTCGAGACCGCTGCCGTCGCCGCGCGCACCGTCCGGTTCGACCCCCGCCAGGGGAGCTCCGGACAAACTCAGGAATTCCAGACGCCGCTCCTGGGCCGCCAGCACCGCCGAGGCGATGAGGAACTCCATCGCCGCCCGGAATCCGTCCGCGCGGCGCCGCATGAAATCCAGCGTCAGACCCATCAGGACACCGTCCCGGTAGACCGGCATCCACGAGGTCACCGCATGCACGTGCTCGTCGCGGTCGACGGCGAGCAACAACCGCACCTCCGGATCCCGCAGTTCCGCCAGCCCCCCCGAGCGTGAAACCCATCTCGGGCAGACCCTTGTCCGCGGCCCACTCCTCGGAGATCTCCACGATCTGCTCGGTCACCGACCGTGGGGCCGTGGCACAGCTCGTCCGGCGTGCCTCGATGCCCTCGCGGGTGGCACGGTCGAGGGCGGTGCGCACGTCCTGGAACTTCTTTCCGGTGAAGGTCAGCCCGGCCGGATCGATCACCGTCTCCTCGGCCACCTGCAGGCAACTCCACTCGTGAGCGCGGGCGATCTCGGCGGTGTCCGACTCGACGGAGTACAGGCACGGCGTCCAGCCCCGGCCGAAGCAGAACGCAGCGAACTCGTCGACCGCCTCCGCGCGCCGAGCACGAGCACCGATCGGATCACCGATGGTCAAGGCGACCCCCGCGTGCACCCGATAGGCCACCGCACAGCCGCCGTCGGAGCTGAACCAGTAGGCGTTACCCGCCCAGGTGCTCATCCACGACAGTGAGCCTCCGCCCGGTGCATGCAGCAGCTCCCGCACCCGCCGGGCGCCACCGACATCGACTCCCTGCGGGGGCGCCCCGAAACTCCACAGCATCATCAGGCAGAAGACCACCCACACGAGCACCCCGGCCCACTCGAACAGCAATGTCGCCGCATTCGTCAACGGCATCACGACGGGATCGACGAACTGCAGATAGACCGGGGGAACCAGCCGGCGCGGCGCTTCCCGCAACAACGTCGCGACCCCGGGATCCCGATCGAAACCGTCCGCGATCACCGTCCCCCACACCAGATAGACCGCCAGAGCCACCGCACCGGCCGCGGCCGTGGCCAGGCACACCAGCCGATACGTGCCGCGAGCGGCCCGCACATCGAACAACTGCCCGGTGGCCACCAGCAGAACGAGCACCGCCAGCACCGCCAGCAGCGGAGCGAACTCCGCGTACACCGCACTGTGCCGGTGCACCCCGTACAGCAACGACCGCGTGCCGTCCTCCTCGGTGACACGGATCAGCACACTCGCCGCGGCCGCCAGCACCAGCACCCCATGGCCCCACACCGACAGCCACCACGCCGCCCGCCGGCCCCGCCGCAACCCCTCGGCGCCGACGAAGCAGCAGCGAGGGCATCAGATTCATCACCCACGGTCCGATCCCGGACAACCGCACCGCCTGCCGGCCCTCGCGGCACTGCTCGTACAACGCCGGATCCGCACACACCACGACCAGCTCCCGCGGACTGTAGGGCACCTGATCGAACAACTCCCGTAACGCCGACAACGGGCCGATCGCCTGCGGGGAGAACGCCGCGAACATCGGGCCGAGCACACTGGCCGCGACCACCAGTGCAACCAGGGTGCGCCGTTCCCGGATGGTGCCCCCGAGCGCCGGCGCCCGCGCGGGGCGCCCCACCAGCATCGGCCCCACCAGCAGTCCGGCCACCGCGGCACCCAACCGGGCCACATCCTGCAGATGCCCGGCGAACAGCGCCCCGGTGACGAGAAGGACCAGCAACACCGCGCGGATCCGGCGCCGCCACAAGGTACGCATCGTCGCGGTGGCCACCAGCACGGTGCCGCAGATCCACGCCAGGGGATCGACGAACAGATGCCGGTGCAGCTCCAGGCCCCACGAATTCGGCACCACCGAGACGATCAGGGCGACGAGCAACGCCGCGGCCACCCCGAGCCCCTGACAGAGCACCGCGGCGAACGCGAACCGGCGACTGCCGAGCCGATGCTCCACCGGCACCGCCACACCGAGCAGCACGATGCTCGCCACCACATAGTGCGCCCACCCCGACGCGAACAAACCGGACGTCCACAGCGTCCACCACCGGCCGTCCCCGACCGTGCGCACCCCCGCCGACACCTCCGCGGCCCACTGCGACGGTGGGCCCGCCCGCCACGAACGGTGACCACCGCCAGGACTCAGAGCAGCCCCGTGGCGCCGACACTCACCGGGGCGCCGGACACCGCTCCGCCGATCCGGGACAGGACGATCCGGGACCTCACGAGGGGAGTCCGAGCCGGCGGCCGAGCCACGGCAACTCCGTTTCCAGCCCCGCGGACCATACAGCGAAACTGTGCCCGCCGGGCAGCTCGGTGAGATGCACATCCATACCCGCAGCCCTCGCCGCCGTCACCGACTGCTCGATACCGGCGCGATACTCGACATCGTTCTCGCCCACCACGAACGCGCCCGCCGACCCGGGATACCGATGACTGGCCAGCAGATCCGCGGGATTGTTGCGGGCGAACGCCTCCGCGTCCCCGCCGAAGACCTCACGGATCGTCGACTCCCGGTCCCCAATGGTCGGCTCCGCCTGCCCGGACAGATCCAGAAAGGTCGGATACATCTCCGGGTGCGTGGTCGCCAGCTGCAGGGCGCACGTCCCGCCGTAGGAGAACCCGCCCACCGCCCACGCCCGCGGATCCTGAGCCACCTGAAGGTTCGCGCGAACCCAGGCGGGCACATCCACCGCCAGATAGGTCGCCGCATTCCCCCGCGGGGAGTCGACACACAACGGATTGTCGAACTGTCCGCCCGTGCCGTCGGCGAGCACCACGATCGGCGCCAACCCCTCGTGCCCGGCCGCATAGGCATCCATGATCTCGGTCAGCCGACCCCCGGCCAGCCAGTCGCCGGGGCTGCCCGGCTGCCCGGCGAGCAACACGAGCACCGGCAGATCGGGCCGCGACCCGGCGAAATACGCCGGCGGCAGATAGATCCGCGCGGCGCGCGCCGAGAAGCCCGAGGTGGTGCCCGGAATATCGGCCTCGGTCACCGCGCCGGTCGACGGCAGATCGGCCGGCGGCGTCCACTCGCTCAGCGGGGGCGGCGGCGCTGCCGAGGCCGGGGCGGGCGGTGGCACGTCGGTGAACGGGACGGTGCGGTAATCGGCGATCCCCAGCACGGCCCGCACCGTCGGATAGGCGTCGTAGACGGCATTGATCGCCCCACCGGCACAGACCACCACCACGACTGTCGTGGTGACGAGCCCGACGGCCGCACCCGGATGCCGGCCCTCGCGCCGAAAGAACACCCGGCCCACGAGCAGGCCGACGGCGAACAGCGCCACCCCCGCCCACCCGTACACCGACAGGGGCAACGGATCGGGAAACGGCCGCCACACCTTCTCGATCAGCACCGCCCCCGCCACCACCAGCGCCGCCGCCGCGGCTGCCGCGGCCACCGGCCCGACCACCAGCCACCGGCGACGACGCCGCGCCACGAGCACGCCCACCCCCAGCGCCGCGACGACGGCGAACACGACAGACGCCGCCGTCGAGGTCACCTTCAGGTCGAGCGCGGCGTCGACGAGCCCGTTCCAGGACACGGCGTTCAGTATGGTGGCTCCCGCCTCGCGCGGGGAGCGAAGTACGCACCGCGCACCCACCGAACCCGCCCGGCAGATAGCCGGGGCTGCGCGGCGCTAGACGGCGACGTCGAACAACTGCCCCAACGCGTAGGTCACACCCATCGCGATCGCGCCGCCGACCACCACCCGCAGCACCGCCCGGCCGTGCCGGGCACCCCCGAGCCACGCACTGATCGATCCGGTCACCGCCAGCGCACACAACACCGCCACGAAGGTCACCGGGATGCGTGTCGCGTCCGGCACCGCAATGATCACCAGCAACGGCACCAACGCCCCCAGCGTGAACGAGACCGCGGACGACAGCGCCGCCGCCCACGGGTTCGCCAGTTCGGCCGGGTCGATACCCAACTCCACTTCGGCATGCGCGACCAGCGGATCCCGGGCCGTCAACTCCTCTGCCGCAGTACGAGCCGTGGCCGCCGACAACCCCCTGCGCCGGAGCAGATCCGCGAGTTCCTGCAGCTCCGCCTCGGGCGAGGCGGCGAGCTCACGACGCTCCGTCGACAGGGCCGCGCGTTCGGTGTCGCGCTGAGTGCTCACCGACACGTACTCGCCCAGCGCCATCGATACCGCACCCGCGGCAAGCCCCGCTACACCGGCGGTGAGAATCGCCGACTCGTTCGGTGTCGCCGCGGCGACACCGACCACCAACCCGGCGGTCGACACGATCCCGTCGTTCGCGCCGAGCACCCCCGCCCGCAACCAATTCAGCTTGCTCGCCAACCCACCGGAGTGGGGCTCTGTCCCCGGATGCCCGCCACTGGAGCCCTTCTCGCCCGGAGAAGGCAGGTTCGGTACCGCCATCCCGTCAAGCTAACACCGGCTACCGGGCCACGGCGCGCACTCGCCGGAGAAAAAGGGGCAGCTCGGGTCGGCTCATGTCGCTGTCGCGCATCATCGCCCCCTCGATCGGCCGCGACGCGGGGGGATACCCCGCGCGGAATACCGGCGGGCCTCCGCCGCCGCGACAGCCCACGGCGGATCACCCGGCAAGGCACCCATCGGATCCCGATCCTCCGGTGCGACAGCCGGATCTGCGGGAAGCACCGCGCGTTGCAGTGCCCGCTCGATACCGACGGGACGATAGCCGGAGGGGACCAGGCGGCCGATCCACCGGCGGTCCCGGGCGATCATGTCGTGGCGCAGACTCTCCATCAGAGCGGTGACCGTCACGGACGGCACGTCGGTCAACCATGAACCGATCCTGCCGATCACCGTCGCCGGAAGCCGGGGGAGCGTGACCCGGACACGCGGCATCGCGGTGATCGCCCCGTAGAGACGCAGCAGATCGGGGTAGCTGGACATCTCCCCACACCCCACATCGAACGACTCGGTGGGCAACTCGGAGAACACCGCGCCGAGCACCGCCGTGGTCAGGTCGACCACTGCGATCGGTTCGACCAGCGCATACATCCAGTCGGGAACCATCGTGACCGGAAGTCGCCCGCCGAGCTGACCGAGCACCTCGAAGCTGGTCGAACCGGAACCGAGAACGATCCCGGCACGCAGGGTGATCACCGATCGGTCCGCGCGGGCGAGCTCCCGCTCGACCTCCCAGCGGGAGAGCAGATGTTCGGACATCTCCTGCGGCTCGCAGTCGGGTACGAAACCGGAGACGTAGACGATTCCGGTCGCCGAGGACGCGTCGACAGCGCGCCGCATCTCGCGGGCACCCGTCAGATCGAGATCCCGGAAGTTCGCCGACCGCATGCCGTGCACGAGATAGACCACCACATCGACATCCGCGAGGGCGGACGGCAATGTGTGCGACGCGGTGACGTCGACAGCGGCGGTTTCGACACGGTCGTACCACCGGAACCGTCGCACGGAGGTGGGATCGCGGGCGCCGACACGGACGGTGCAGCCGGTTGTGAGCAAGGCGGGGACGACTCGGCTACCGACATAACCGGACGCACCGACCACGAGAACTCTCATCGCCGTCCCATCCGAGTGCTCGAATCACTCTCCGAGCTGCGCGAGGCGTAATGCTGACTGTCTCCTGCCTACCACCTCGGCTGTGCTCGGCGCAGCGCCCTCGCGGAGTCACCGACCGTCCAGGACCGGCTCCGGTGGCTCGTCGGGCAGGGGAAGACGGCGTGGGCCGGGCCCTTGTGCGCTGAGGACGTCGCCGGGGTTCGCGAGCGGACACGAGGCCAAGCTCAGACATCCGCATCCGATGCAGTCGGTGAAACTGTCGCGCAGAGCGGTGAGCGCGTCGATGCGTCGGGTGAGGCGGTCGTGCCACGCGCGGGACAGTCGCGCCCAATCCTCGGTGGTGGGGACCCGGCTGTCGGGCAACGAATCGAAGGCGTCCTTGATCTCCTCGAGAGACACTCCGACACCCTGGGCGACCTTGATGAAGGCGACCTTGCGCAAGGTGTCGCGGCGATATCGGCGCTGGTTGCCGGTGGTGCGGCGGCTGGCGATCAGGCCGCGCGACTCGTAGTAGTGCAGCGCGGAGACCGCGACGCCGGCGCGTTCGGACAGTTGTCCGGGGGTGAGCCATACCGCAGGGTTCATCGAGGTACCGCCGCTCGTCGGAAAGACCGTCAGTTGTGGTGCACAGTACCGACCGTGCGCATCCGTGCGGTGTCGGTCTCAGAGCGAAGGGGGACCGAATTCGGCGGCCACCTCGGGTGCGTCGAGCCGGAGCAGGTCGTAGGCGTCGTGCACCATCGAACGGACCGACTCCGGATAGGGCCGTTCGAAGCTCTCGCAGATCTTCGCGGTGGCCAGTGCCACCTCGAGTCGCCACTTTCGGGAGCCGCTCACGAAGGTCCGGGCCTGGAACAGATAGCTCGATGCGGGGGTCGTCACGACGCCTACCGTAGGGCCTGGCGGCGGTGTACGGGGGAGCACCACGCCGGATTGTGGCTCCTCACTGTCACCGTGACGAATCGAGGCGCGCGGGGAGGGTGTGGCGGGAGGGGACTGGAACTCGTCTTCGGGGTGCGCTGCGGGGGTGGGGGTGACGGTCAGTACCGGGTATGGGGCAGCGGGTGTGGGCAGAGTCGCGGGACGAGCGGTCGAGGCCGGCGCGGGAGTGGATCGCGGGAGTGGATCGCGGGAGTGGATCGCGGGAGTGCTGCCCGGGCTGGCGAGGGCCGTCGATGCGATCGACGCGATCCGACTGCTGTTGCCGCAGGGGATGCTTCATGGATAACGGTGATTATCCATCAAATATGGAAGGGGTGAGGCTCGTCGGCCGGCTGTCGGGGTGCCCCGGGGGACGGGGCCTGCCCGGCCTGCCGCATGCGGACTATCACGAGCGATACGTCGGTGTGTGCGGCGTCGACACCCGGTGCGGCGTCGTCGCAACGGACGGAACGGGATATGTGTCGCCGCGACGCGAGGTCGATCGGCACGCGGTGGTCGGTGATCGGGTCGCGGCGTGATCCGCCTCGGCTGAGGGCTCCGGGGTGGACCCGGACGGGCCGTGCGGAGAAGCCGGCCGAGTCGGGTTCGTCGCCCGGCTGCGTGTCGTACGCGACGCTTTCGAGCCGAGGTCTCCGAGGGGCTCCGCACGCCCCGCCGCAGCAGCGCGGAGGAGGTCCGGATCCGGTCTAGTTAACATAATGTAGATTATCGGCAATTTATCGACCTGGGTGAACGGCACGTCCGAGCCCGACTCGGCCCGCCGGCCCGTCGATCGTCCTGTGTGGCCGGCTGCTCGTTGTGCGCCACGATGTCGCAGGACGTGTCGTTCCTGCGGCGTGCCTCGCCGGTGAGGCGTTCCGGTACGTTGCCTGCCGGCGATGTCTCCGTGGCCGGTTCCCGCCGCGGCCTCGTGTCGGCGCCCAGCCGCCGGCCGGCCGGCCGAATCGATCGGCATCGGCGCTCGTGCCCGGCGGCCGATTCGGCCCTGCTTCGACCCCCGGCCGGTCCCCTCCGCGCCCCGCCCGTCCACCCTGAAACGTCACTGTGACGTTTCAGGGTGGACGGGCGGGCTCATGAATCCGTGTTGTGCAACCGGCGCAGCTGACTGGTCAGGTACTGCCGCGCCCGCCGCCGGCCGCCGGAACGGTCGAGTTCGGTATCCAGCTCGTCGAGCAGCGTCGCGAGCAGCGCGGTCTGCGGTGACCGGTCGGGTCGGCGCCGGCACTCGTCGAGCCAGTCGACCGGTCCGGTGTGGCCGCGGTCGGCGTTGCAACGGCGGCAGGCCGCGACCTCGTTGGCCGTGATGCTCGGGCCGCCTTTGAGGCGCGGCACCAGATGGTCGGTCGTCGGGGTGATCAACCGGCCGAACGCGCGACCGCACCACAGGCATCGGCCGTCCTGGCGTTCGAGGGCGAGGGAGAGTCGGGCGGCGCGGTCCATGCCCCGATCCTGACTCATCCGCTGTGCCGGCTCACCGAGGGGTCTCCCCTGCGCCGACGTCCCATCATCCCTAATTCGTCACTGTGACGAATTGGAGGGTCAGGGTCGTGCTTCGAGGACGAGGTTGAACGGTGTTTCCGTCGCCCGCCGGAAGGTGCCGAATCCCGCTTCGGCGGCGACCTCCCCGAGGCGCCGCTCGCCGGCCTGGGCGCCGAGACCGAGGGCGACGGGCTGATCGAGCGACGACGGGGTGCACAGCACCGTGGAGGCGGCGTAGTACATCCGGCCCACCGGATCGAGATTCTCGGGCAGGCTGTCGTGCGCGAACGGCTCGACGAGCATCACACTGCCGTCGTCCGCCACGCTCTCACGGGCATGGCGCAGTGCGCCGACCGGATCCCCCATGTCGTGCAGGCAGTCGAAATAACAGATCAGCTCGTAACCCTCTCCCGGGAAGTCCGCGGCCGAGGCGACGTCGAAGGAGACGTTGCCGACTCCTTCCTCGGCGGCCAGTTCGCGTGCCCGCGCGATCGACGCGTCGTGATAGTCGAAGCCGCGCACCGTGGACTCCGGGAACGCCTGCGCGAGGATCGTCGTCGATACCCCGTGCCCACACCCGACATCGGCGACGGTCGCGCCGGCACGCAGCGTGTCGACGACACCGTCGAGGGCAGGGAGCCACGCGTCGACGAGGTTGGCCCGGTATCCGGGGCGGAAGAACTGTTCGGTGCCGATGAACAGTTCCGGATCGTGTTCGTGCCAGCCGAAGCCGTCGCCGTTGCGGATCCGGTCGGTGATGCGCCGGCGGTCCTTGTAGACCGAACTGATCAGGTGGAAACCTCCGGCCAGGTAGACCGGGCTGTCTTCACGGGCCAGCGCCATGGCGTGTTCCGGTGAGAGGGTGAAGGTTGCAGTGTCCGGGTCGTAGCTCAGATATCCGCTCGCGGCCTGCGCCGCCAGCCACTCACGCAGATAGCGTTCGCGGATGCCGGTGTCGGTGGCGAGTTGTTCGCTGGTGGTCGGGCCGGATGCATCGAGGGCCCGCCACAGGCCGAGCTCGACACCGATGAGTACCAGTGCCCCGTTCATGGCCGCGCCCATGTCGACGACGAGTTGCCCGAGGGTCTGTTCGAGGCGTGCTTCGTCGAGGTCGTGTGTGTCCGTGGTCATCGCGCACCTCCTTGCGATGTGGGTACGTCGCTCACGCTAGGCCGACGCCGGGTGCGCCCGGCGACGGGACGGGTGCGATCGGGTGTCGATCCGGGTGGTGGTGTGGTGGATGAGGTCACGAATCGGCGATGGCGCGGATCCGGGGGTGCACGTCGGTGTTGCAGCGCGCTACGATCGGTAGCAGTCTGCAACAAGGGGAGGTCGTCATGACGTCGTCCACCGACAAGGTCACCCGCTTCGACGCCGAACTCGTCGACAGCGCCATCGCCGAGGGCGGCCGCCAGAACCGCACCGGGCGCCAGCAACTCGAATACTGGGCCCGTATCGGCCGCGCGATGACCGCGCACGAGACCGCCTCGCTGCACCGGGTACAGGATGCTCTGGCCGGGCTGCGCGAGACCAGCGAACTCACCACCGCCGAAGGCCGGTTGTTCGACGCGGAGATCGACGCCCGCCTGGCCGACGGGCTGGCCCGCGCCGACTATGCCGGGGTGCTCGCCGCGCGCGGGGTGACCACGGTACTGCTCGACGACGAGGGCCGGCTGGTCGAACAGCGTCCGGACGGTAGTCGCCGGGTGCTCGACGACGAATGAGGCGACTGGATCTGATCGTCGGACCGAACGGGTCCGGCAAGTCGACCTTCGTCGAGTTGTCCCTCGCTCCCCTGCTGCCGCGCAGCGTGTTCGTCAATGCCGATGTCATCGCGCGGCAGCGATGGCCGGAGCGGGCCGAGGAGATGTCGTACGAGGCTGCGCAACTCGCGGCGGCGGCGCGGGAGCGGCTGTTGCGGCAGGGACGTTCGTTCATCGCCGAGACGGTGTTCTCGCATCCGTCGAAGCTGGAGTTGATCGACCGGGCGCACGAGGCGGGGTTCACGGTGGTGGTGCACGTGATGCTGGTGCCCGAGACGATGTCGGTGCTGCGTGTGCAGCACCGGGTGGCCGCGGGTGGGCATTCGGTGCCGGAGGACAAGATCCGGGCCCGTTATCGGCGGTTGTGGCCGCTGGTGGTCGAGGCGATCCGGCGCGCCGATCAGGCGACGGTGTACGACACCGCCTCGGGGACCCCGGCGCCGGTGGCGCGGTTCGCCGCCGGGGTCCCGGTCGGTGCCGTCCGGTGGCCCGGGTGGGTACCGGAGGCGCTCACCGGGCTCGGCTGAGACGGATCCGGGTGGGATCAGTTCTCTGCGTTGCCGGTGGTGAACGGCAGCACCAGCCGCGAGGGGTGCGTGGCGTCCCGGTAGATCTTGTGGGTCACCGGGCGGCCGACGGGCAGGTGGAAGGCGTCCGGCGGCAGCAGTGCGTTGTGTTCGTCGGCGAGCGGTTCGTTGTTCGACAGTTCCACGACGAGCTTGTGGCCGGGCAGGAAGGTGTTGGCGAAGGGATACAGCCGCAGCACGTATTCCTCGATGCTGCCGGGTTCGACCGGCACGGCGCGGGTGTGCGGGTGGTAGGGGTCGCCTTCGGTGGTGCGTTCGGGGTCGAGTTCGCGGTGCGAGGCCTTGAGGTAGCCGGTGGTGATCAGCTGCCGCGTGCCGTTCGGGGCGTAATCCCACATGCGGAGGATGAAGTTGGTGTCGGCCTGGTCGATCTCGGCGAAGATGTGCGCGGCGCCGGTGCCGATCATCTCGGTGGGTTCGGCGAAGACCGGGGTTTCCCATTTCAGGATCTCGACCTTGTCGGTGACCGTGAGCGGCGCCTGGTAGAAGCCGTCCGGGGCGGCGTACCGGACGCCCATCGGTTCGGGGTCGGTGGACAGCTTGCCGCGCGGGCGCAGATACAGCGACCGATACTCGATGTCCTTCGGTGGCCACTGGTCGGCGGTGACGCGCCGTCGTGAGCCTTCGACGAAGACGTTCACGGCGGGTTCGTCCATGATGCCGTTGTCGATGCCCTTGATCCAGTAGTCGTACCAGCGGAACATCGTGTCGTGCTCTTCGATGAAGGGCCGCGACTGCATGGGCGGATAGGGGCCGATGTCGAGCTTCTTCGGTCCCTGCAGGGCGTGGAACAGTTCGATGGTGCCGTCCATCGTCCAGCCGCGGCCCTGGTCGATCTGCAGGTAGACGGGGATGTCGATGTTCCGGGCGAGGTTGATGGGGTTGCGTTCCTCGTACCACTCGCCGTCGAGTTCGTTGGTGATGATGTCGAACCACGCTTCGTGGTGCTTCGGGTAGTGGAGCACGTGCACGAGGTTCGGCCAGGCCGCGACGTCGGGGTCGGCGAGCCGCTGGGCGACGCGTGCCTGGATCTCGTCGGGGCTGTAGGTCTCGAGCATGCGGGAGGTGACGCGGTCGGTGAACGCCCAGCCGGAGTCGCCGCCGCGGCCCTCGCGGGCGGCGCGGGGCATGAACCACATGATGCCGCCGTGGTAGGTGGTCTCGTAGAAGTCGTAGTGGCCGCCGGAGACGAAGATGGCCTTGAGGTGCGGGGGGCGTTCGGCGGCGGCGAGGACCTGCATGGATCCGAAATAGGAGATGCCGATCATGCCGACGTTGCCGTCGCACCAGGGTTGCGCGGCGACCCATTCGATGAAGTCGTAGGCGTCCTGGCCGAGGGAGACACCGCCGGCGTTGTAGTTGCCGATGTGCTCGCCGTCGGAGTCGCCGGTGCCGCGGATGTCGCCGATGACGTGGACGTAGTCCTCGGCGACGACGCGGGCGATGTCGCCGGCTTCGATGCAGCCGTCCCACATGGGGCTGGGGCGGCGTTGCGGCGGGGTGGTCAGGGCGAGGGCTTGGAGTTCCTTGCCGTAGGGGCTCAGGGCGACGAGCGCGGGGCGGGGCTTGTCGTCGACGCCGTGGTAGGCGTCGGCGGCCAACTCGATGCCGTCGCGCATGGGGACCCGCAGGTGTTTGCGGATGTGGATGGTCTGTCCGCCTGCGTCGAACGTGTCGAACTCGGCCATGGGAACCTACGACTCCTCTGGGTGATCAGTGCTGATGCGAAAACTGGGTGCGGTAGCCGTGCAGCGTCGTGAAGAACGGGGACGGTTCGAGGGTGGGATCGCCGGTGTAGCCGAGGTCGTCGGCGACCGGGGTGAAGGGCGAATAGGGCGAGTCGGTGTCGAGCAGGCCGTGACACAGGCAGCGGTGCGCGGCGCCGCGCACTCCCCCTTCGATGTCGACGCTCTCGCGCAGTGCTTCGGCGGCCTGGTCGCGGTCGAGTTCGACGCCGTAGGCGGTGCCGTCGGTGCGGCGGTAGGGGTGCCCGAGGTAGAGCGTGTCGGGGCGGATCGTCTCGCGCAGGTAGGCGAGGCTGTCGCGGTAGGCGTCGGGGTCGGTGTAGCCGGGGAACCCGTTGGCGGCGCCGTGGACCTGCACGGCGTCGCCGACGAACACGCTGTTCCGGCCTTCGACGACGTAGGCGACCGATCCCGGGGTGTGGCCGGGGATGGAGTGCACGGAGATCTCCACACCCCCGCCGAGGGAAATCGTCTCTCCCCCGCGCACGAGCATGGTCGGTTCCATCTCCCCGGAGATGACCGCTTCGGCGGCGGCGGTGACCTTCGCGGCTCCGTCGGGGTCGTTCAGGTACTGTCCGCGGCCGGCGAGGTAGTCGTCGACGTGTGCCTGCCGGGAGCGCAGCAGGGGTGCGTCGGCGTGGTGGATGACGACCTGGGCTTTGCGGCCGGTGGCCTCCCACAGGGCGTGGGCGCCGCCGATGTGGTCGATGTGCCCGTGGGTGAGCAGGATCCAGCGCACGTCCTCGAGGCGCCGGCCGAGTTTCTCGAGGGCCGGGGCCATGCCCTCGGCCGGAGAGGTGGCGATGCCGGTGTCGACGATCGCGGGCTGTTCGGCGTCGATGTAGAAGGTGTAGAGCCCGAAGCGTCCCCACGGGGAGACGATCGGGTGGATCGTCACGTCACTCATGCCGGCTGCCCTGGAGGAAGGCGGCGGTCTCGTCGAAGACCTGTGCGTATTCGGGGATCCACGAGAAGTTCTGCACGAAGCCGTGGTTGGCGCCGGCATACCGGATCAGGGTGACGGGAACCCCGGCGTCCTCGAGTCGCCGGGCGTACAGTTCGCCTTCGTCGCGCATCGGGTCGAACTCGGCGGTGACGATCAGCGCGGCGGGCAGGCCCGACAGGTCTTCGCGCTTGATCGGTGAGACGCGCGGGTCGGCGGGGTCGGCGCCGCTGTCGAAGTAGAAGGCGTTGAACGGTTTCAGGCCGGCGGTTTCGAGGCCGTAGCCGACGGCGTTCTCCCGCATCGACGGGTAGCGGTCTTCGTCGAAGTCCAGGTCGAGGGACGGGTAGTACAGCACCTGGTGGGTGATGCGGTCGAAGCCGTCGTCGTGGGCGAGACCGGTGACGGCGGCGACGAAGTTGGCGCCGGAGCTGTCACCTGCGAGGGCGAGAGTGGTGCCGTCCCAGTGCAGGTCGTCGCCGTGTTCGGTGGCCCAGCGCACCACGGCGTAGCAGTCGTCGAGGCCGGCCGGGAACTGTGCCTCGGGGGCGCGGCGGTAGCCGACGGACACCACGGTGCAGCCGGTGGCCTTCGCGAGGTGCCGGGCGACGTGGTCGTGGGTGTCGAGGCTGCCGAGGAAGAACGCCCCGCCGTGGAAGTAGACGAGCAGACCGGAGGTGTCGGCGGCGGTCGGGGTGTAGACCCGCACCGGCACCTGTCCCGTGGGCGTCGCGGCGATCGTGTCGCGGACGTCGTGCAGGGGCAGTCGCTCCTCGAGTGGCGGCACCTGGGCCTGATCCCCGGCGCGCATCGCGGCCGGATCGAGCGGTCCGGGCGGCGGGGCGGGCAGGTCGGCGAGGATCCGGGCGATCTCGGGGTGCAACGGCATGGCCGGTCGTCTCCTTCGGGGCGGTGAGCGGGTGGGTGGTGAACTACCGGGCAGGCTGCTGCGCGGCGGGTTTCTGGCCGGGAAAGACGTCCTGCACTTCGTCCTCGGTCCAGCCCTGGCGGGAGATGCGCTGCAGTTCGTCGGTGACCGGCTTGCGCTGCGCCTGGTAGGCGGCGAGCGCCTCGGCGACGGTGTCGGCGTCGCGCAGGCAGTCGGCGAGCACCCCGGCGTCGAGGATCGCCGAGTTCGCGCCCTGGCCCTGGTGGTGCAGCATCGAGTGGGCGGCGTCGCCGACGAGCACCACCGAGTCGCTGTGCCAGCGGTCGATCGGGTCGATGTCGTAGACGCCGCGGATGTTGACGATGTCCATGTCGAGGCCGGCGGTGATGTCGACGATGCGCGGGTCGAAACCGGCGACGGTGGCGAGCATGTCGTCCTTGCTCACCTGCGGCGCCCAGTCCGGATCCGGGCACAGGGCGGTGATGTCGAAGGACACCTGATTGCGGTGGCGCAGCGGCAGCAGGTACACCTTGGTGCCCTTGCCGATGTACATGCGCAGGTTGTCGTCGGTGACCATCCCGTGTGCGTCGGCGAGGTCGATGACGGCGCGGTAGGCGCGTTCCCCGGAGAACACCGGTTCGGCGTGGGAGAACAGCTGTGTGCGGACCACGGATTTGATGCCGTCGGCGCCGATCACCAGGTCGGCGTCGACGCTGGTGCCGTTGGTGAAGGTGAGGGTGGTCCGATCGCCGTGGTCGATGACGGTCTCGAGCTTGTGGCCGAGCGCGACCATGCCGTCGGGCAGGGCGGCGATGAGGGTGTCGATGAAGTCGCCGCGGTGGATCAGGTGGGTGTGCTTCTGGTCGCCGTGCGCCGGCCAGGTGTCCTTCATGATGGGATCGCCGGTGGCGGTGAGGATCTCGAAGTAGTCGCTCGGTGCGCTGACCTTCGCGATGTCGTCGGCGATGCCCCACTCGCGGAAGCGTTCCATGCTCGACGGGCGCAGACCGATGCCGGCGCCGACCTCGCGGATCTCGGTGGCCTGTTCGTAGACGGTGACGTTCGCGCCGAGCAACGACAGGGCCCGGGCGGCGGCCGCACCGGCATATCCCGCGCCGACGATGGCGATGGTGAGATCGGTCAGATCCGAGGTCTGCATGTGGGTGTCTCTTTCGGAGGGCGCGCGGGTGCGCGCCGGGAGGTTCGGGTCAGGGTTGCGCGATGGTGAGGAAGTCGGCGGGGTTCTCGACGAACAGCGTGGTGATGGTGGCCTCGTCGAGTCCGGCCTCGCGCAGGTCCGGGATGAGGTCCTCGAACAGGTAGTTCACGGTGTGTCCCTTGACGCCCGGCCAGCCGAGTGGGCTGCAGTTGGCGTCGACGCCGGCCAGGGCCTGATCGAGGTGGCCGGCATTCAGGAAGCGCAGGAAGTGGGCGAGGCGCTCGGCGCGGGGGCGGGCCCAGAACGGCGGGTCCTCGAGTTCGGTCTCGTAGCCGAAGGTGTCGAAGCCGACCCGGCCGCCCTGCTGTGCGATCCAGGTGTCGCGGGTCTTTTCGGCGTTGACCCCGTCGTCGGCGTGCCCGAACAGCACCCGGTGCAGCGGCAGGCCTTCCTCGGTGAAGATGGCGATGGCGGTCTCGGCGTCGATGGCGAGGTGGGTGAGGATCGGCACGCCGGTGGTGAGGGCGGCGCGGGCGGCGGCGCGGTAGATGCGCTTGTCGAGTTCGGTCATCTTCCCGCCGCGGGAGACGCCGACCTTGATGACCCCGGCGCGGCTGCCGGTGTCGCCGATGCCGACGGTGATCTCGTGCACGAACTGGCGCATCAGGTAGTCGACGGAGGCGCGTTCGAAGAACGGCAGGGCGGTGTCGCCGCCGACGAAGCCGGTGCAGGCGACGATGTGCACGCCGGTCTTGGCCGAGAGCGACTTGTAGTAGTCGATGTCGCGGCCGTTGCAGATGCCGGTGACGTCGACGAAGGTGCCGCCGCCGTAGTCGTGGAAGGCGCGCAGCTTCGGGACGGTCTCCTCGTAGCGGACCTCGGGGCTCTTCCACCAGCGGGTGTCCAGTTCGGAGCCGGGCATGCCGTATCCGATGTGTTCGTGGATGGCGACGATGCCCAGTTCCTCGGGTGCGATCGGTCCCAGGACGGTGTTCACTCTCGACACAACAATTCCCCTTCGGGCGAAGACTTCTCGGTGGTTACTGGTCGGTGCTCGGGCGGGGCGAGGACACCGTGAGCAGCGCGCGCGGGTTGACGGTGAGGATGCCGGTGAGCTCGTCTTCGCCGAGGCCGGCGGCGCGCAGCTGCGGCGCGAAGGTGGTGAGCACGTAGCCGAAGGGCAGTTCCCGGGCCGGGTGGCCCGTGGCGACGCCGGTGGCCCGGCACGAGAGCAGGATGCGGTGGCCGAGCCCGGCGGCGACGAGTTCGGTGATCAGGTCGACGCGCTCGGCGTCGGAGAGGTGCCGGTCGTCGGTACTGCCGAGGTGATCGAGGGCGATGTAGGCGCCGCGGCGGGCGATCTCGGCGGGGGCTCCGGCGGCGACGGCGTCGCGGCGGTCGAGTCCGCCGACGACGATGCGGTCGGCGGGCAGGTGCTCGTCGAGGGCGATGTCGAGGTCGGCCAGCGGGTCCTTGCCGTAGCGCAGGGACACCGCGACGCCGGTGTCGCGGCCGGCGCGGGCGGCGCCGCGGAACAGGTTCTCCTCGGTGGCGGTCATGCCGTCGGGGTGGGCGGCGGTGGCGATCAGGCCGGCGGCGGCGCGGCGTTCGACGCGCGGCACGACCATGCCCTCGGTGACCTCCCGGGTGAACAGGTCGGCGAACTTGTCGGCGGGCCAGGGGGTGGGCGGGTTGGTCTGCGGGGTCAGGAAGTAGCCGCCGAGCAGGTTTTCCGGGCCCAGGCCGGTGGAGGCGATGATGTGCACCCCGGAGGCGCGGGAGAGGTTCTCGTACATCGGTACGTCGCGGCCGTGGAACATGCCGGTGGCGTCGACGAGGGTGCCGCCGCCGGCGGCGCGGAAGTCGCGGAGCTTGCCGAGCAGGGTGGTGAAGATCGCGGCGCGGTCGAGGTCGATGTCGTAGGCGTACTGGGCGCCGGGCAGCACGGAGAGCAGGGCCTCGTGGACGGCGACGACGCCGAGGTCGTCGGCGGGGACCGGGCCGAGGACGGTGTGGACGGTGGCGGTCGCGGTCTCGGGGCCGGTCATCGCGCTTCCTTTCATCGGCGTCGCAGGGCGCGACGTGGTGGGAGTCACGGTAAAGATTCGGATTACAGACTGTCAAGTGAATTGACGCGTCGATGTGTGAATGTACTCGTCGGTAAGTGAGCGGTCGAGGCTAGGATGGCTGTCCATGTCCCTTCGTGCCGCCCAGAAGCAGATGACCTACGAGTTGTTCCTCGCCAAGGCCCTCGAACTGTTCGGCACCAAGGGCTACGCGGCGACCACCATCGACGACATCGCGACCGCCGCCGGGTCCACCCGCACCACCTTCTACCTGCACTTCTCGTCCAAGGCCGACGTGATGAGCGCCTTGCTGACGAAGGTCGACACGATCCTCACCGCCGCCGACGACCCGAGCCTGACCGCGGTCGTCGCCTCGGGGTCACGCCCGCTGATCCGGCAGTGGCTCGATCGCAAACTCTCCCAGTGGGACGAGATCAAGCCCTATATGACGGCCTCCTATCAGGCCGCACACGACCCGGACGTGGCCGCGAAGACCGAGCGGTGGTTCGAAAGCGCCGTCACCGACATGACCGAAGGCCTCGACCGGGCCGGCCGGCTCGCCCCCGACCGTCGCCGCATCCGCTGCGTGCTGGCCTTCGGGCAGCTCGAACACATGTCGCGGCGCTACTTCTCCGTCGGCTGGCGCACCCCGCGGGCGATCTGCCTCGACGAGCTCACCGACTCGTGGTGCTATCTGCTCGACGTGCCCGACTGAGTCGCCGCGAGCCTCTCGGTGGCCACGATCGCCTCGGCGAGGATGCCACGCAGCCAGGCGATGAACTCGCCGTCGGCCAGCCGCGGATTCCACACCACATCCACACCGAGCGGGGCCACCGGCAACGGGAACTCCTCGATCCGCAGGGGCATCTGCCGGCGCATCTGCTGCGCCACCCGATAGGTGTGCACGGCGACCCCACCGGATCGGCCCACCAGATGCGGGATGAGCAGGAAATCGGAGATCAACTGTCCGATCCGGTAACGCACCCCCGCCGCGTCCAACGCGGCATAGGGCGCCACCCGGTGCCGCGCATCGTAGGTGACGTGCGGGATCGACGAGAGCAACTCGAGCGCGGACGCCTGCGGATCGGTGTCCGGATGGGCGATCACCACCCACCGGTTCTCGTAGAGCCGCTCGCGCGGATAGGGCGCGGAGAACGCCTGTGACAGCAGCACCACGTCGACACCGTCGTCGGTGAAATCGGCCGGCTGCGGTTCGATGAAGGTGCGCAGGCGTACCGTCGCGTGCGGGGCCCGCGCGGTGACGAGGCGGCTCAGCTCCGGGCCGACGACGAAGGCGGTGCTGGTGGTCATCGCCAAGGTGACGGTGCGGGAGTCGCGGGCCGGGTCGAAACCGGGAAAATCCACCACCCGCGCGGTCTGCCGCAGTACGTCCCGCAGCGGGCCGATCAATTCCGCCGCGCGGGGCGTGAGCACTAGCCCGCTCCCCTGCCGGACCACCAGATCGTCCCCGAACAACCGGCGCATCCGGCCCAGGGCGTGGCTCATCGCCGGCTGCGTGATCCCCACCCGCGCCGCCGCGCGGGTGACCGAGCGTTCCTCGAGCACCGCCAGCAGCGGCACCAGCAGGTTCAGATTGACCGACGCCAGCCGCGGTAGGTCGGGGTCGGCCGGATGCTCCGCGGGTCGGTTCACCCACACGAACTTACGCGGGCGTCGCTGCGGCGGTCGGCGGCCGGCCGGTGGTGGCGGTGCGCCGCAAGCGGGGAATGGAGATGCGGTGGTTGAGCGCCACCGCCACCCCGGCGCCGTCCGGATGCCGCCAGTGCAGCAGCGCCGGCCCGTGCGGCTCGTCGCCGACGAGGACGTCCGGTTCCCCGTCGACCGGAAGATGCCCGATCGCCTTGAGGTGCAACCCGAACTGCTCGGTCCAGAAGTACGGGTCGGCGGCGTATTCCGGCGCGTCGTCCCCACGCAGCAGCGCCAGCGCCGCGACACGGGCCTGTTCGATGGCGCTGTTCCACAACGGACTGCGCCGCACGACGCCGCGGATCGGGAGATGCACGACGTCACCGGCGGCGACGATGCCCGGGGCGACGCGGCCGCGGGCATCGGCGACGAGGCGACCGTCGGTGAGCAGCCCGCTGTCCTGCAGCCACGCCACATTGGGCAGGTCCCCGATCGCGGCGACGACGAGATCGGCGGTGATGTGGGTGCCGTCGCCGAGGGTCACCGCGGTGGCGTCGAGCCCGGTGGCGGTGCCGGACACGATCTTCACTCCGGCGGCGGTGGCCGCGGCGGTGAAGATCTCGGACAGATATGGTCCGAACTGCGGGCGCAGCGGGGGGTGCTCGGTGACGACGGTGACCTCGCAGCCGGCCTGCGTGGCCGCGGAGGCGACCTCCATGCCGAGCGGGCCGGCCCCGACGACCGTGACCACGGGTCGGTCGGCGAGTCGCGCCCGCAAGGTCAGGGCGTCGTCGAGGGTGCGCAGTACCAGCGCACCATCCCCCACCGGTCCCGCCCGGCGGGGTCGGGAGCCGCTGGCGATGACCAGCCCGTCGAAGGGCAACTCGGTGCCGTCGTCGAGGTGGACGACCCGCGCGGTGAGATCCAGTCCCACCGCGGTGACAGCGAGCAGTTCGGTAGCGCCGTGCGCCGGGGCGGGCAGCTCGGGCGAGCCGCCGTCGGTGAGCAGCGCCTTCGACAGCGCCGGTCGGGAGTAGGCGGGACGGTTCTCCTCCCCGACGATGGTCAGCTGCCCGTCGAAGCCGGCGGCGCGCAGGCTGTCGCAGGCGGTCTGCCCGGCAATGCCGTTACCGACCACGACGATCCGGTTCGGCGCCGCGGCGCTCGGGAAGGCAGGGGTGCTCATGCCAGCGCGAGGGCGGCGACGGGACAGACCCGCACGGCGGCGCGGGCGGCCGCGGCCTGCGGGCTGTCCTCGGGCAACTCGGTGACGTCGAGGACCAGTTCCCCGTGGTCGTCGAGATGCATCAGCTCGGCGGCGGCCTCCTCGCACAGGCCGTGGCCTTCGCAGCGGGGGCGATCGAGGGTGATCTTCATGCGGGAACGACCTCCAGGATCTCGAGGGTGTCGATGGAACGGGTGGTGTTGGTGGGCACGCGGGCGGGTTCCGCGGCGACCAGGCGGCTCGTGTGGGTGGCCAGCGCGGAGATCACCGCGTGGGCTTCCAGCCGCGCGAGGCCCTGCCCTGCGCAGCCGTGCGGGCCGTAACCGAAGGACAGATGGTCGACCGGATTACGGTCGACGCGGAAGATGTCCGGCTCGTCGTAGTGCCGCGGGTCGCGGTTGCCGGCGCCGAACAGGATCGCCACCTGCGCGCCGGCCGGGAGGGTGTAGCCGTCGATGTCCACCTGGCGGGTCACCGCGCGACCCCAGGCGTGCAGCGGCGCCCAGTAGCGCAGTACCTCGGCGAAGGCGGCGGGCACCAGGGTGCGGTCGGCGCGGACGCGGTCGAACTGTTCGGGGAAGGCCGAGAACAGAGCGACGACGTTGCCGAGGGAAGCGATGGTGGTATCCACTCCGGCGCCGAGATACTGGTGGATGATGTGTCCGGCGCTGTCGGCCGGGACGGCGCCGCGGGCTTCGGCGTCGAAGATGCGGCGACCGACCGAGCCGGGGGCGAGATCGTCGGCGCGGACCTGCGAGCACCATGCGTACAGTTCCCCGGCGATGGGGAAGTTCTCGGCGGTGCGCGGATTCATCGGGCCGAGCACTTCCATGGCGGCCTGTCCCCAACGGAGCATGTTGTCGCGGACCTCCCCGGTGAAGCCGATGAGGTCGGCGACGATCTCGAGGGGGAAGGCGCGGGCGAGGGCGTCGACGGCGTCGAAGGTTCCCCGCTCGACCAGTTCGGCGACGAGCCGGTCCGCCTTGGTGGTGATGGTGGTCGCGAGTCCGCGCAGTGCGCGCGGGGAGAGATTCTCGGTGAGGGTGGCGCGCAGTTCGGTGTGGATCGGCGGGTCGGAGGCCAGCGAGGTGCCCTGCAGGGCTTCGTTGGCGGCCGGGTTGAAGGCGATGCGGCTCGAGGAGAATGTCGCGGGGTCGGCGAGGGCGGCGCGGATGACCTCGTAGCGGGTCAGGGCGTAGACGTCGTGGGCGGGCAGGTACACGACCGGGGCGAGTTCGCGCAGGGTGGCGAAGGTCGGATAGGGGTCGACGAGCACGTCGTCGGCGAACAGGTCGAGCTCGACCGTGGGAGGGCTGCTGGTCATGCGCTTCAGTGAAGTGCCACCCTTGACATAAATCCAACTCATAATCCGCATCGTGTGTCATGCAGGTTATGCATGCGGGGGTCGGAGATCAGGGTCGCCGCTGCCCGTTGCGCGCCGCCGCCGGCACCTCGCCGCGCCCCCAGCGGCGCACCGCCTCGTCGCTCTCGGCCAGCCGCGCCCCCAGCACCGCCACGATCGTGTCGACGGCCGGGGCGGTGACCATCTCGTGGTGGTCGCAGTCGAGCCGGTACTGGTGGATCTCCCCCGCGATCGCGTTGTGCCAGGACGCCACCGCCGGATTCGGGGCCTCCGAGCGGGCCGCGGTGAAGAACAGCGCGTCGCCGTCGAAGGTGTCCGCTTCGTGCCGGCGGGCGGCCCGCGCGGTGTCGGTGGACCCGGCGGTCAGGCGTTCGAGATGCGCACCGGTCAATCCGGTGCCGCCGCCGAACATCTCGTCGAGCAGGGTCGCGGCACGCGCGAAGCTCGGCTCGGGATCGTCGACGACGATCCCGAGATCGCGCAGCATCTCCCGGGGACCGAAGGCGGGTGCGGCACCGACGAGGAGGTGACTGTCGAGCAGGGCCAGGGTGTCGACGATCTCCCCGGCGCGGCGCAGCTCCACGGCGACGGTGTGGGCGACGACACCGCCGAGCGACCAGCCGAGCAGATGGTAGGGGCCGTGCGGTTGCACCCGGCGGATCTCCCGCACCCAGTGCCGGGCCAGCGTGGCCAGACTGTCGTGGTGCGGGCCCCCGGACAGGGCCGGCAGCTGCAGCCCGTAGACCGGCCGGTCGTCGCCGAGGCGATGCGCGAGCGTGAGATACGGCCAGGCCAGACCGGCGGCGGGCGGCAGACAGAACAGTGCCGGGCCGCTACCCGCGCGCAGCGGCACGAGCACCCGGAAGGCGGCGGCCACCTCGGCCGCGGTGTCCCCGGCCGCATCGCCGGCGGCCAGTTCGGCGGCCAGTTCCGCGGGGGTCGGACCGGTGAAGATCGCGGCGATCGGTACCCGGCGGCCGAGACGTTCGCCGAGCGCCGGCAGCAGCCGGGTGGCGAGCAGGGAGGTGCCGCCGAGGTCGAAGAAGTTGTCGTCGGCCCCGACCCGGTCGACACCGAGATGCTCGGCGAACAGGTCCGCGACGAGCCGTTCGAGGTCACTGCCCGGGGCCCGGTAGGCGCCGTCGGCGGCGGTGAAGTCCGGGGCCGGTAGCGCGGCACGGTCGAGTTTGCCGGCCGGGGTGAGCGGCAGCGCGTCGAGGACGACGATCACCGCCGGCACCATGTGTGACGGAAGGTGCTGCGCGGCGAACGATTTCACCTCGGCGACCGGGATCTCGGCGTGCGGGGCGAGGCGGATGTAGGAGACCGGCACCTGCTGCCCGGACGGTGCGGTGTGCCCGACGGTGTGGGCGAAGACCACCTGCGGGTGGCCGGTCAGCACCGTGTCGATCTCGCCGAGTTCGACACGGAAACCGCGGATCTTGACCTGGAAGTCGGTGCGGCCGACGAAGTCCAGCTGCCCGTCCCCGGTCCAGCGCACCAGATCGCCGGTGCGGTACATCCGCTCCCCCGGCGCCCCGTGCGGGTCGGCGACGAAGCGGGCGGCGGTCAGATCGGGGCGGGCGTGATAGCCGCGCGCCAGCGCCGGACCGGCGACGTACAGTTCGCCGGCCACCCCGACCGGCACGGGCTGCAGGCGCGCGTCGAGCACCAGGGCGCGGAATCCCCGGGCGGGCCGGCCGATGGTGACCGGCTCGCCGGGCTGCAGCGGGTCGCCGAGCGAACTCATCACGGTCGCTTCGGTGGGGCCGTAGGCGTCGATCATGCGCCGGGTGCCGGCCCAGCGGTCGACCAGTTCGCCCGGCAGGGCTTCCCCGGCGACGAGCAGCACCTGCACGTCGGGCACGGTGTGCGGGTCGAGGGAGGCCAGCGCGGTCGGGGTGATGAAGGTGTGGGTGACCCGGTGTGCGCGCAGTACCGCGGCCAGGTCGTCACCGCCGTACACCTGGGGCGGCACCACCACCAGGGTCGCGGCGGCGGCGAGCGCCATCAGCTGTTCGAAGATCGACGCGTCGAAGCTCGGGGAGGCCAGATGCGAGACGCGGGAGGTGGGGGTGACCTGCAGGCGTTCGCGTTCCTCGCGGGCGAGGGAGGCCAGGCCGCGGTGGGTGACGCCGACCCCCTTGGGGCGGCCGGTGGAACCGGAGGTGTAGATCAGGTAGGCGGGCTGATCGGGGTGCAGCGCCGCGGGCCGGGCGGCGTCGGTGACCGGCCCGCCCGCCGCGCTGTCGAGGTCGAGGTCGTCGAGGACGAGCCAGTCCACCGTGTCGGGCAGCGCCGGCCGGTGCGCGGCGACGGTGATGCCGACGCGGGCGGCGCTGTCGTCGAGCATGAACGCGATGCGCTGGGCCGGATAGGTGGGATCGATCGGGACGAGGGCGGCGCCGCTGCGGACGGTGCCCCACACCGCGGTGATCGACTCGAGGGAGCGGGGCACGGCCACGGCGACGACCTGCTCGGGTCCGGCGCCGTGGGCGAGCAGCAGCCGCGCCAGGGTGTGCGCGCGGCGGTCGAGGGCGTGGTAGCCGAGGCTGCGGTCGCCGTCGATGACCGCAGTGGTGTCCGGGGCGGCGGTGACGGCGGCGTCGAGCAGCTGTGGCCACAGCAGCGCCGGTTCGGGTGCCGGGCCGGTGGCGGGCACCAGGGCGCCGCGTTCGGTGGGGGTGGTCAGGTCGATGTCCCCGACCGGGCGGTCGGGTGCGGTGGTGACCGCCGCGAGCAGCTGCACGAACCGGTCGGCGAAGGAGCGCACCGTGGCGGCGTCGAACAGATCGGTGGCGTAGACGAAGGCCGCGTCCAGTCCGCCCTCGGGATGTTCGCCGACGAGCAGTTCCAGATCGAAATTGCACACCGTGGGGTCGAGGGGGACGCCGTGCACACTCAGGTGCGGTAGTTCCACCGTCGGCAGTTCGGGGGTGTGGAATTCGAGGGACACCTGGAACAGCGGTGAGTGCGCGGTCGAGCGGGCCGGGGCGAGCAGGTCGACGACCCGGTCGAAGGGCAGATCCGCGTGGGCGAAGGCGTCGAGGTCGTGGTCGGTGACCGCGCTGAGCACCTCGGCAAAGCCCGCCGCGGCGGGGACGGGGGTGCGCAGCACCACGGTGTTGACGAACATGCCGATCAGGTCGTCGAGGACGCGGTGCCCGCGCCCGGCGATCGGGGATCCGACGGCGATGTCGTCGCTGCCGGACAGTCGGGCGAGCAGCACGGCGTAGGCGGCGTGCACGGTCATGAACACCGTGCTGTGGGCGGTGGCGGCGAGGCGGCGGAGCCGGTCGAGCAGGTCGGGGTCGACGGTGAAGCGGACGATGTCGCCGCGGAATGACTGCTGTGGTGGGCGGGGCCGGTCGGTGGGCAGGGGCAGCACGTCGGGTAGTCCGGTGAGCCGGCGGCGCCAGTAGTCGCTCTGTTCGGCGGCGAGGCTGCCGGCGGTGCCCGGATCGCCGAGCCGGTCGAGTTGCCAGAGGGTGTAGTCGGCGTACTGCACCGGCAGCGGTGCGAAGTCGGGGCGTTCGCCGCGGCTGCGGGCGGCGTAGGCGGTCATCAGGTCGCGGGCGAGCGGGCCGGTGGAGCCGCCGTCGGCGGCGATGTGGTGCACGACCAGCACGGCGAGGTGGTCGTCGCGGCCGAAGGAGAACACCCGGGCCCGGATCGGGATGTCGACGGTGACGTCGAAACCGGCGCCGACGAACTCGGTGATGGCCCGGTGCACGTCGGTCTCGTCGGCGGGGACCACGTCGACGGTCAGCGGGGCGTCGGCGGCGGCGAGGATGCGCTGGTGCGGGCCGGTCGCGGTGGCCGGATAGACGGTGCGCAGGCTTTCGTGCCGGGTGAGCACGTCGTGCAGGGCCGCCCCGAGCGCGGCCGGGGACAGATGCCCGGACAGCCGGATGGCGAGGGGGATGTTGTAGGCCGCGGAGGTCGGATCGAACTGGTTGATGAACCACAGGCGTTGCTGCGCCGGGGACAACGGCACCTGTGCGGGGCGCACGTGTGCGACCGGGCCGAGGGTCGGCGCGGCGTGGCGCTCGGCGTCGGTCCGGCCGCCGCCGAGCGCGGTGGCGAGCGCGGCGACGGTGGGGGCGTCGAACAGGGTGCGCACCGGCACGGGCCGGCCGAGCCGTTCCCCGAGGCGCGCGACCGCGCGGGTGGCGAGCAGGGAGTTGCCGCCGAGGTCGAAGAAGTTGTCGTCGGCGCCGAGCCGGTCGATGCCGAGGACCTCGGCGAGGATGTCGGCGAGGCTCGTTTCGAGGGGGTCGGTGGGGGCCGGACGGTCGCCGCGGCCGGGGGTCAGGTCCGGGGCGGGCAGCGCGGAGCGGTCGAGTTTGCCCACCGGGGTCAGGGGGATCTCGTCGAGCGGGGTCACCACCGTCGGCACCATGTGGGACGGAAGATGCTCGGCCGCATAGTTTTTGAGCTCCGCCGGGTCGACGGTGGTGCCGGTCGCGGGGTGGATGTGGGCGACGAGGATGCTGTCCCCGCTGGGTGCGGGAGCGGCGACGGTCGCGGCGAAGCCGACACTCGGGTGCGCGGTGAGCACCGCGTCGATCTCGCCGAGTTCGACGCGGAACCCGCGGATCTTGATCTGGAAGTCGGCGCGGCCGACATAGTCGATCCGCAGGTCCCCGCCGGCGGGGTTGCCGACCCAGCGCACCAGATCACCGGTGCGGTACATCCGCTCCCCCGCGGTGCCGTAGGGATCGGCGACGAACCGGGCGGCGGTCAGCGCCGGGCGGGCGTGATAGCCGCGGGCCAGACCCCAGCCGGCCAGATACAACTCGCCGGTGACCCCGACCGGCACCGGCCGCAATGCCGGATCGAGCACCACGGCGTGCACCCCGCGCAGCGGACCACCGAGGGTCGGGATCCGATCGGCGGTCACCGGCTTGCTGATCGTCGCCATCACCGTCGTCTCGGTGGGTCCGTAGCCGTTGACCAGCCGTCGGCCCGGCGCCCAGGTCTGCGGCAGGTCCGCGGGCCAGGCCTCCCCGCCGACGGCGAGGTCGGCGAGGGCGGTCAGATCCGCCGGGTCCAGGGAGGCCAGGGCGGCGGGGGTGATGAAGCCGTGGGTGATGCGCTGCTCGCGCAGCACCCGGCCGAGTTCGCTGCCGCCGACGATCTGCGGGGGCACGATCACCAGGGTGGCGCCGGAGCCGAAGGCCAGCAGGTATTCGAAGATCGACGCGTCGAAGCTCGGTGAGGACAGATGCATCACCCGGGCGCCGGGTCCGGCGCCGAACCGGTCGCGTTGCTCGCGGGCGAAGTTGTCGAGGCTGCGGTGGGTGGTGAGCACGCCTTTGGGGCGGCCGGTGGAACCGGAGGTGTAGATCAGGTAGGCGGCGTGGTCGAGTCGCAGCGGCACGCGACGATCGGCGTCGGTGATCGGCGCGGCGCCGGCCGGGGCGACCCGGTCGAGGTCGTCGAGCAGCAGCCACGGCACCGTGTCCGGCAGCTGCGCGCGGTGCGCGGCGGTGGTCAGCCCGAACCGGGCGCCGCAGTCGTCGAGCATGAACGTCACCCGGTCGGTGGGATAGCGCGGGTCCACGGGTACGAACGCCGCTCCGGTCTTGGTGATCGCCCACATCGCGGTGACCGCGTCGACGGAACGGGCCACGCCCAGCGCGACGAAGGTCTCCGGTCCGGCCCCGTGCTCGAGCAGCTGCCGCGCCCAGCGGGTGGACCGGTCGTCGAGTTCGCGGTAGGTGAGCGTGCTCGCACCCTCGCGCAGCGCCGCGGTGTCCGGATGCGCCGCGGCGGTGGCGGCGAGCAGCTCCGGCAACGTCGCGGAGCTGCCCCCGGCGGGGCCGCGCACCGGCAGCAGCGCCGCGTGTTCGCCGGCGGTGAGCACCGGCAGGGCACCCACCGCGGTGGCGGGATCACCGGTGAGAGCGTCGAGGACGGCGGCGATGCGTGCGGCGATGGCGGCGACCTCGGCGCGGTCGAAGACCTCCGGCAGGTATTTCATGCGCAGATGCACCGCGCTGTCGGTGTGCGCGACCACCGACAGCGGATAGTGCGCGGCGTCGCGGCCGGTGATGCCGGCCACCCGCATCCCGGCCAGATCGGTGTCGCTGTCGAGCCCGGCGCGTTCGACGGGATAGGACTCGAACACCGTGAGGGTGTCGAAGCGCACCGCGGCCCCGAGATGCCGGTCGAGGCTGCCGAGGTCGAGATGGTGGTGGTCGAGCAGGGCGACCTGTTCGGCCTGGATGCGGTCCACGAGGGCGCCGACGGTCTCGTCGGGCCGCACGGTGATGCGCACCGGGACGGTGTTGATGAACAAGCCGACCGTCGCTTCGACCCCGGGGATCTGCGGGGGCCGCCCGGACACCGTCGCCCCGAAGACCACATCGGTGCGGCCGGTGAGCGTGCCGAGCACCACCCCCCAGGCGGTCTGCACCAGGGTGTTGACGGTGACCCCGCGGCCGGTGGCGGTGGTGTGCAGCCGGTGCGACAGGGCGGTGTCGAGGTCGATGTCGAGATCCTCGGAGATCCCGCCGGCGCCGGTCGCCCGGTGCTGCGGGGCCAGCAGGGTCGGTTCGTCGACCCCGGCCAGGGCCCGGCGGTAGGCGTCGAGCGAGGCCTGCGGATCCCGCTCGGCCAGCCAGCTCAGGTAGTGCCCGTAGGAGGGGGCCGGGTCCAGGGCGCGCAGATCACCGTCGGTGGCGTAGAGCATGAGCAGCTCGCGGATCAGCACCGGGGTGGACCAGCCGTCGAGCAGCAGATGGTGGTTGGTCAACGCCAGCAGGTGCCGGCCCGGTCCGGTACGGACGACGGTCGCGCGCAGCAGCGGTGCGGTCTCGGTGTCGAAGCGGGTGCGCCGGTCCAGGGCGAGCAGTTGCGCGGCCGCATCATCGGGATCCGGGTCGTCGCTGGTGTCGGCGACGGTGAACGGCACCTCCACATGGGTGGGCACGACCTGCACGTGGGTGTCCCCGGCGGCCGGGAACGCCGCGCGCAGCGCCGGATGCCGGTCCAGCAGCAGTTGCAGGACGCGCCGCATCCGGCCCGGGTCGACCTGCCCGCGCAGATCGAGCACCAGTTGCACGATGTACGCGTCGGGGCGGTCCCCGGCGAGCAGGGCGTGGAAGAGCAGACCGGATTGCAGCGGCGCGGTCGGCCACACCGTCTCGAGGGGCCCGTAGCGCTGCTCGAGACGTTCGATGCCGTCCTGGTCCAGGCGCACCAGCGGCAGATCGGAGGGGGTCAGACCGCCGGCGTGCGGGCTGCGGGTGTGCCGGGTCAACGCGGTCGCGGCGGTACCGAACCGGGTGGTCAGGGCGGCGAGGTCGGCGGGGTCGAGCAGCCCGGCCGGATACGACCAGTGCACCCGCAGCACCGGCCCGGTGGGGGTGTCGACGGTGACGGCGTTGATGTCGAGCACCGCCGCGGCGGGCATCTCGGGATGGTGGGCGCCGCCGTGCGGGAAGCCGTCGATCGGCAGCCACGGGGTGTCGGGGTCGGTGACCCCGGCGGTGGGACGCCCGAGATAGTTGAAGCTGATCTGCGGGCCGGGACGGTCGGCGAGCAGCGCCGCGGTGTCGTCGTCGAGATAGCGCAGCAGCCCGTATCCGGTGCCGTGGTCCGGGACGGCGGCGAGGTGTTCCTTGACGGTCTTGACGGCGCGGCCCGCGGCGGGGCCGGCGGCCAGGGCGTCGTCGAGGTCGATGCCGGTCAGGTCCAGGCGCAGCGGATGGATGGTGGTGAACCAGCCGACGGTGCCGGACAGGTCCGCGCCGGCGGCGGCGGTGCTGTCGCGGCCGTGCCCTTCGAGGTTCAGCAGCACCGACCGGTGGTCCTGGCCGCGGTCGCGGCGCCAGGCCGTCACCGCCAGGGCCAGGGCGGTGAGCAGACCGTGGTCGACGGCACCGTGGAAGGCGGTGGGGACGGCGGTGAGCAGCGCGTCGGTGACCGCGGGGGGCAGTTCGGTGGTGGCGGTGGTGACGGTGGCGGTGGTGTCGCGCGCCGGATCGAAGGGGCGGTGCCCGAGCGGGGGGTCCTGGCCGTCGAGGATCCGGCGCCAGAAGTCGAGTTCGGTGCGGCGGGCGGGATCGTGGGCAGCGTCGTGCAGGGCGTGCGCCCAGCGGCGCACGCTGGTGCCGTCGGCCGGGGGTAGCAGCGCCGAGGTCGCGGCACCGGCGGTGGCGGCGGCCCAGGCGGCAGCGAGATCGGGGACGAGGATGCGCCAGGACACCCCGTCGACGGCGAGATGGTGGATCACGAGCAGCAGCCGGCCCGCACCGCTGCTCGCGTCGAACCACACCAGCTGCATCATGCGGCCGGCGGCCGGGTCGAGCCGGTCGGCGGCGGCGTCGAGTTCGGTGGCGGCGAGCGCGAAGAAGTCGTCGCTGTCGGCGGCGCTGGTGACCGGCACCCGGTGGATCACGGCGGCGGTGTCGACACCGCCCGGGGCGGGCACGTGCAGCAGGTGCCCGCCGGCAGCGTCCGGTGTGGGGACGAGCCGGGCGCGCAGCATGTCGTGCCGGTCCAGGACGGCGCCGACGACGGCGTGCAGGGTGGCGGCGTCGAGGCCGGCGGGCAGGCGCAGCAGCATCGCCTGCGAATACCGGTCGACGGGGCCGCCGCGGGTGAGCAGCCAGTGCGCGATCGGGGGCAGTGGCATGCTGCCGACTCCCCCGCCGGGCAGTTCGGCGAGCCGGTCGGCCGGATCGCCGGTGCCGACGACGGTGGCCAGCGCGGCCGGGTTCTTGTGTTCGAAGATGTCGCGGGGGGTCAGGTCCAGGCCGAGGGCCTTGGCGCGGGAGACCAGCTGGATGGACATGATCGAATCGCCGCCGAGCGCGAAGAACGAATCGTGCACTCCCACCGTGGGCAGTCCGAGGACCTGCGCGAACAACTCGACCAGGGTGGTTTCGTGGCCGCGGGCCGGGGCGCGGGAGACGGTGCTGCGGGCCGCGAAGTCGGGGACCGGCAGGGCCCGCCGGTCGAGTTTGCCGGTCGCGGTGATAGGCAGCCGGTCGAGCACCATCAGGGTGGCGGGCAGCATGTAGGCGGCGAGTTCCCCGGCGGCGTGCGCGAGCACGGTGTCGACGTCGAGGTCGTGGCCGGTCTCGGGGACGAGATAGCCGACGAGCCGGTCGGGGCCGGCCGGCTCCCCGCCGGTGCCGGTGTCGGTGTCGGTGTGCAGCAGGACCACGGCGCGGGCCACGCCGGGGGCGCGCAGCAGGGCCGCTTCGATCTCGCCGAGTTCGATGCGGAAACCACGCAGCTGCACCTGGAGATCGGCGCGGCCGAGATATTCGATCTCACCGTCGCGGGTGCGGCGGGCGAGATCCCCGGTGCGGTAGAGCCGCGTCCCGGGCGGCCCGTAGGGGTCGGCGACGAAACGGGCGGCAGTGAGATCGGGGCGGTGCAGATAGCCACGCGACAGTTGGGTCCCGGAGACGTACAGTTCGCCGATCACCCCGGGCGGTACCGGATGCAGACGGGTGTCGAGCAGGTGCAGGCGCAGTGAGGGCAGCGGCGTCCCGATCAGGCTCGCCGACGCCCGGGCGGCGAGCTCACGGCTGATGCTGCGGGCGGTGACGTGCACGGTGGTCTCGGTGATGCCGTACATGTTCACCAGCCTCGGGGCGGTGTCGTCGTGCCGGCGGTACCAGCGGTCGAGCTGGGCGAAGTCGAGGGCTTCGCCGCCGAAGATCACCCAGCGCAGCGCCGGCAGGTCGACGGCGGCGGCGCGGTCGGCGTCGATCAGCTGGTAGAAGGCGGTCGGGGTCTGGTTGACGACGGTGACCTGTTCGCGGCGCAGCAGGGCCAGGAAGGCGTGCGGGTCGCGGGCGGTGTGGTAGTCGACGACGACGACCCGGCCGCCGTGGGCGAGCGCCCCCCACAGTTCCCACACCGAGAAGTCGAAGGCGTAGGAGTGGAACATCGTCCACACGTCGTGGGCGCCGAAATCGAACATCTCGCGGGTGTCGGTGAGCAGGGTGACGACGGTGCGGTGCGGCACCGTCACGCCCTTGGGGCGGCCGGTGGAGCCGGAGGTGTAGATGACGTAAGCGGCCGAATCGGGATGCACGGGCGGCAGGGCCGCGGTGTCCGGAAGGCTGTGCAGGGCGGGATCGTGCAGATCGAGGATCGGTGGGGTGTGTGCGGGCAGCGCGGCGGCGTGCTCGGTGGTGGTGAGCAGGCACACCGGGCGTGCGTCGTCGAACATGTACGCGAGCCGGTCCGGGGGGAAGCTCACGTCGATGGGCAGATAGGCGGCGCCGCTGTGCAGCACGGCGAGCAGCGCGACGATCAGGTCGGTGCCGCGGGGCAGCGCGACCGCGACGAGCCGGTCCGAGCCGGCGCCGTGCGCGCGCAGCACCTGCGCGAGCCGGTGCACCTGCGCGGTCAGTTCGCCGTAGGTCAGGGAACCGTCCTCGGCGGTGACGGCGACGGCGCTCGGGTCGAGGCCGGCGCCGCGGGCGTAGAGGTCGACGAGGGTGGCGGTGACCGGCCGCGGGGCCGGTGCCGGGGCGGGGTATTCGTCCGTGGTGAGCAGGTCGATGTCGCCGATCGGGGTGTGCGGGTCGGCGGTGACCGCCTCGAGCAGCCGCACGAACCGGTCGGCGAAGGAGGCGATGGTGGCGGGATCGAACAGGTCGGTGGCGTAGGTGAAGGCGGCGTGCATCCCGGCGTCGCCCTGTCCGGGTTCGTCCTGCAGGGTCAGTTGCAGATCGAATTTGGCGACCGGCAGGTCGGTGTCGAGCGCCGCGACCTCCAGTTCGGGGAGCACCAGCCGGGCCTGGTCGGTGTTGCCGTATTCGATGACCACCTGGAACAGCGGGGACCGGTCGACGGCGCGGGTGGGGGCGAGGGTGTCGACGAGGCTTTCGAAGGGCAGTTCGGTGTGCCCGAAGGCGGCGAGGTCGATCTCCCGGATCCGGTCGAGGTGATCGGTGAACGCCGCCCCGGTGTCGACGGGGGTGCGCAGCACCACGGTGTTGACGAACATGCCCACCAGGTCGTCGAGGGCGCGGTGGCCGCGACCGGCGACCGGGCTGCCGACGACGATGTCGGTGGTGCCGGTCAGGCGGGCGAGCAGCGCCGCGAACACCGCGTGCACGGCCATGAACACGCTGCTGTCGTGGTCGGTGGCCAGGGCGGCGAGGCGGCGGTGCGCGGCGGCGGGCAGGGTGAACCGGTGCAGGCGTCCGCGGAAGCTGCGCTGCGCGGGGCGGGGCCGGTCGGTGGGCAGCGGCAGCAGTTCGGGGGCGTCGGCGAGGGTGTCGCGCCAGAACCGCAACTGGGCGGCGGCGAGGGACTGCGGGTCGTCGGGGTCGCCGAGCAGTTGCTGCTGCCACAGCGCGTAGTCGGCGTACTGCACCGGCAGCGCCGCCCAGTCGGGGTGCTGCCCGCCGGTGCGGGCGGTGTAGGCGAGCATCAGGTCGCGGGCCAGCGGGGCCATGGAGGAGCCGTCGGCGGCGATGTGGTGCACCACCACCGCGAGCACATGGGCAGCAACACCGGTGTCGGTGTCGTCGGTGTCATCGGTGTCGTCGAGACGCCACAACCGGATCCGCACCGGCACCGCCGCGGCGACATCGAAACCGGCACCGACGAAATCGGTGAGCTGCTGCGGGAACCGGGCGGCGGGCACCGGTTCGGCGACCAGCCTGCCGGCCACCTGCTCGGCGTCGGCGATCACCTGCCGCGGGCCGTGGTCGTCCCCCGGATACCAGGTGCGCAGGCTCTCGTGCCGGGCCAGCACGTCGTGGACCGCGGCGGTCAGCGCGGGCACGTCGAGCCGGCCGGTCAACCGGATCGCCAGGGGAATGTTGTAGGCGGCGGAGGCGGTGTCGAACTGGTTGACGAACCACATCCGCTGCTGCGCCGGGGACAGCGGCAGCCGGTCCGGGCGCGGCGCGGCGACCAGCGGCACCCGCCCGTGTCCGCCGTGATCGTCGAGGATCCGCGCGGCCAGGGACCGCACCGTCGGTGCCTCGAACAGGGCGCGGACCCCGGCGTCGGTGCCCAGCGCGGTGTTCAGGCGGGCCACGACCCGGGTGGCGATCAGCGAGTTGCCGCCGAGATCGAAGAAGTTGTCGTCGACGGAGACGGTGCGATGGCCGAGGATCTCGGCGACGATCCCGGCGACGGTGGCCTCGAGTTCGGTGCCCGGCGCGCGGTAGTCGCCGGCCGTGCCGGTCAGATCCGGGACCGGCAGGGCAGCGCGGTCGAGTTTGCCCACCGGGGTCAGCGGCAGCGCGTCGAGCACGACGACGGTGGTGGGCACCATGTGCGCCGGCAGCCGCGCCGCGGCGTAGGCGCGCACGACCTGCGGGTCCACGCCGGTGCCGGTCTCCGGCAGCACATAGGACACCAGCACGGTGTCCCCGGACGGGGCGGTGTGGCCGAGGGTGTGCGCGAACGCGAGCGCGTCGTGGCCGGTGAGCACGGCGTCGATCTCGCCGAGTTCGATGCGGAAACCGCGCACCTTGACCTGGAAGTCGGAGCGGCCGAGATATTCGATGTCGCCGTCGCGGCGCCAGCGCACCACATCACCGGTGCGGTACATCCGCTCCCCCGGCGCCCCGTAGGGGTCGGCGACGAACCGGGCGGCGGTCAGATCGGGGCGGTGGTGATAGCCGCGGGCCACTCCGGCCCCGGCGATGTACAGCTCCCCGGCGACCCCGACGGGCACCGGCCGCAACCGGTCGTCGAGGACCACCTGGTGGAAGCCGACGGCCGGGGCGCCGACGGTCACGGTGCCGCCGGGCCGCAGGACGGGGCTGACGCTGGTCTCGATGGTCGCCTCGGACGGGCCGTAGCCGTTGAACATGCGCCGCCCCGGCGCCCACCGGGCGACCAGTTCGGGTGGGCAGGCCTCCCCGGCGACGACGAGCACCTCGAGGTCGTCGAGACCGGCCGGGTCGAGGGAGGCGAGCGCGGTGGGGGTGATGAACGCGTGGGTGACCTTCTCCCGGCGCAGCAGGTGGGCGAGTTCGTCCCCGCCGTAGATGTCCGGCGGCACGATCACCAAGGTGGCGCCGGCGCAGAACGCCTTGGTGAACTCGAAGATCGACGCGTCGAAGCTCGGCGACGCCAGATGCGAGACGCGGGCGTGGTGGGTGAGCGCGAAATGGCTGCGGACCTCGGCGTTCAGGTTGGTCATGCCGCGGTGGGTGACGACCACCCCCTTCGGGCGGCCGGTGGAACCGGAGGTGTAGATCAAGTAGGCGGGGTGATCGAAGTGCAGCGCGGTGGTGCGGTCGGCGTCGGTGACGGGGGCGGGATCGGCGGCGTCGATCCGCGCGGCGACGGCGGGATCGTCGAGCACCAGCCAGGGCACCTCCCCGGGCAGCTCGGCGCGGTGCGCGAGGGTGGTGAGCCCGAGCGCGGCGGCACTGTCGGTGAGCATGTAACGCACCCGCTCGGGGGGATAGCCGGGGTCGACGGGCACGAACGCCGCGCCGGTCTTGGTCACCGCCCACACCACCGCCACCGATTCCACCGAGCGGGTCAGGGCCAGCGCGACGACGCTCTCCGGTCCGATCCGCGCCTCGATCAGCAGCCGCGCCAGCCGGGTGGACCACAGGTCGAGTTCGGCGTAGGTGATCTGCCGGTCGTGGAAGCGCAGCGCCACCGAGTCGGGCAGGATCGCCGCGATCGAGGTGAGCAGTTCCGGCCACAGTTGCGGTGAGACCGGGGGCAGGCCGCGGGCCGGGGCGAACTCGGCGAGTTCCCGGTCGGTGACGATGTCGATCTGTCCGATCGGGGTGTGCGGGTCGGCGGTGATCGCGTCGACGATCCGCACGAACCGGTCGGTGAAGGAGGCGATGGTGGCGGGCTCGAACAGGTCGGTGGCGTAGGTGAAGGCGGCCCGGATCCCGGCGGGCCCGTCGGCGGTGTGGTCCTCGGCGACGGACAGTTGCAGGTCGAACTGGGCGAGTGTCGGATCGAGGTCGAGGGCGGTGACCGTCAGGTCGGGCAGGACGATCTCGGGACGTTCGGTGTCCTGGAATTCGAGCAGGACCTGGAACAGCGGAGTGTAGGCGGTCGAGCGGGGCGGGTCGAGGACCTCGACGAGCCGTTCGAAGGGGACGTCGGTGTGCCCGAAGGCGGCGAGATCCCCGGTGCGCAACCGGGCGAGCAGCGCCCCGAACGGTTCGTCGTCGTCGACCCGGGCGCGCAGCACCACGGTGTTGACGAACATGCCGACCAGATCGTCGAGGACGCGGTGCCCACGGCCGGCGACCGGGGTGCCGACGACGATGTCGTCGCTGCCGGACAGCCGGGCGAGCAGCACCGCCAGCGCGGCGTGCACCACCATGAACACCGACGCGTCGTGGGCGCGGGCGATCTCGGTCAGCCGCCGGTGCGCGGCGGCGTCGACGGTGAACGGGATCCGCGCACCGCGCCGCGAGGGCTGCACCGGGCGGGACCGGTCGAGGGGCAGTTCCAGCAGGTCCGGGGCGCCGTCGAGGGTGTCGCGCCAGAACCGCAGCTGGGTGGCGGCCAGGGAGCCCGGATCGGTGTCGTCGCCGAGCACCCGGTGCTGCCAGAGGGTGTAGTCGGCGTACTGCACCGGCAGCGGGGTCCACTGCGGGGGTCGGCCGCTGTGGTGGGCGCTGTAGGCGGCGATGACGTCGCGGGCCAGCGGCCCCATGGAGAACCCGTCGGCGGCGATGTGGTGCACGACGAACACGAGCACGTGTTCGGTCTCGGACAGTGCCAGCAGCCGGATGCGCAACGGGATCTCCGCGGCCACATCGAAACCGGTGCCCAGGATCGGCTCCAGGTGCGCGGTGAGCGCGGCGGCCTCGTCGCCGCCGGCCGGGGTGGGGACGGTCGGTACCGCCGGGTCGGTCACGGCGGCCCCGGCGGGCACGATCAGCTGCACCGGTCCGTCGTCGGTGAGCGGATAGCGGGTGCGCAGCGATTCGTGCCGGTCGACGACCGCGCCGATCGCGCGGTGCAGCGCGGCCCGGTCCAGCCGGCCGCTCAGCCGCAGCGCGACGGCGATGTTGTAGGCCGGGGAGGTGGTGTCGAACTGGTTGATGAACCACATGCGCTGCTGCGCCGGGGACAGCGGGATCGGTTCGGGGCGCGGCCCGGCGGTGGGGACGCCGCGGTCGTGCCCGGCCCGGTCGGGCCGGTCGAGGTGGGCGGCGAGATCGGTGACGATCGGATGGTCGAACACCTCGCGGATGCCGAGTTCGGTGCCGGTGGCGGCGGCGAGCCGGGCCGCGACCCGCATCGCGAGCAGGGAGCTGCCGCCGAGGTCGAGGAAATGATCGTCGGCGCCGACCTCGGTGCGGTCGAGCAGATCCGCGTAGACCGTCGCGACGAGTTGTTCGGTGGGAGTGCGTGGCGCCCGATAACCGGCCCCGGGTTCCGGGGCGGGTGGGGCGGGCAGCGCGGCCCGGTCGAGTTTGCCGGTCGCGCCGACCGGCAGGCCGTCGAGGACGACGAGGGCGGCGGGCAGCATGTACTCGGGAAGCTGCGCGGCGAGGTCGGCGGTGACCGCGGCGGTGTCGATGCTGTGGCCGGGGGCGGGCACGAGATAGCCGGTGAGCCGGTCGTCGTTGCCGTGGTGGACGAGCACCACGGCCTGGGCGATCTCGGGGCGGCGCCGCAGCAGATGTTCGATCTCGCCGAGTTCGATGCGCAGGCCCCGGATCTTGACCTGGAAGTCGGTGCGGCCGAGATACATCAGGACACCGTCGGCGCGCCGGGTGGCCAGATCCCCGGTGCGGTACATCCGCTCCCCCGGCGCCGCGAACGGGTCGGCGACGAACCGGTCGGCGGTCAGCGCGGCCCGGCCGAGATAGCCGCGGGCGAGCTGCACCCCGGCCAGATACAGCTCCCCGGCGGCGCCGGGAGGCACCGGATGCAGCCGCGCATCGAGCACATAGGTGCGGGTGTTCCACACCGGCACCCCGATCGGGACGGCGCCGTGATCGTCGGCGCCGGTGGTCCAGGCGGTCACGTCCACCGCGGCCTCGGTGGGGCCGTAGAGATTGTGCAGGGCGGTGTGCGGCAGCGCAGCGCGCAGCGCGGCGGCGGTCTCGGCGGGCAGCGCCTCCCCGGACGCGAAGACGTGCCGCAGCGACTCTCCCCCGGCGGGGTCGTCGCGCACCGCGTCGACGAACACCGCGAGCATCGACGGCACGAAATGCGCGACGGTGACCTGCTGCTGCGCGAACAGGCGCAGCAGATAGCCGGGATCGCGGTGCCCACCGGGCTCGGCGACGACCAGCCGCGCCCCGACCTGCAGCGGCCAGAAGAACTCCCACACCGACACGTCGAAGGTGGCGGGGGTCTTCTGGACGACGGTGTCGGCGCCGGAGAGCGGATAGCTGTGCTGCATCCACCGCAGCCGGTTGACGATCGCCGCGTGCGGCACCGCGACCCCCTTGGGGCGGCCGGTGGAACCGGAGGTGAAGATCACGTAGGCCAGCTGCGCGCCGCCCGGCTCGGGGCGTTCGGCCGCGGTCAGCGCCGCCGGGGATTCGGCGTCGAGATCGAGCCGGTCGAGCGGCAGCACCGGCACGGTGGTGGCCGGCAGCGCATCGGCGACCGCGGTGGTGGTGAGCACCGCGATCGGGGCGGCGGTGTCGAGCACGTGCCGCAGCCGCTCGGGGGGATGGTCCGGGTCGAGCGGCAGATACGCCGCGCCGGCCTTGACGATCGCGTACATGCCCACCAGCAGTTCCAGCGATCGCGGTGCGGCCAGCGCGATCACCCGGTCCGGTCCGGCGCCGGCGCGCAGCAGGCGCCGCGCCAGCCGGTTGGTGAGCGCATCGAACTCGGCGTAGGTGTAGGTGCGGTCGGCGACGGTGAGCGCCGGGGCATCCGGACGGGCGGCGACCTGCGCGGCGAACAGGGCGCCCAGGCCGGGCGCGGACTCGAGGGCGGCGGTGGTGTTCCAGTGGTGCAGCACCGCGGCGCGTTCGGCGGCGGTGAGCAGGTCGAGGTCGCCGACGGCCGCGGTGGGATCGTCGACGACGGCGGTGAGCAGCCGCACCAGCCGCGCGGCGAAGGACGCCGCGGTGGCCGGGTCGAACAGGTCGGTGGCGTAGGACAGCGCGCCGCGCAGCGCGGCGCCGCCGGTGACGTCGGGGGCCTCCCCGAGCTGCAGATGCAGGTCGAATTTCGTGGTGTGCGTGTCGATCTCGGTGATGTCGACGTCGAGTCCGGGCAGCCTCAGGTGCGCGCCGGTGGTGTCGGCGAAGGCGAGCATCACCTGGAACAGCGGTGAGTACGCCGCCGAGCGGGTGGGCACCACCGCGTCGACGAGCCGGTCGAACGGCAGGTCGGTGTGCGCGAACGCCGCCAGGTCGGTGTCGCGCACCGCGGTGAGGATGTCGGCGAAGGACGCCCCGGCGGGCACCGCGGTGCGCAGCGCGACGGTGTTGACGAACATGCCGACCAGATCGTCGAGGGCGCGGTGGCTGCGACCGGCGACCGGGCTGCCGACGACGATGTCGTCGCTGCCGGACAGCCGGGCGAGCAGCACCGCCAGCGCGGCGTGCACCACCATGAACTCGGTGGCGGTGTGCGCGTGCGCGAGCGCCCGGATCCGCCGGTACAGCTCGGCGTCGATCTCGACGTCGATCCGGTCGCCGCGGAAGGACTGCTGCGCCGGCCGGGGCCGGTCGGTGGGCAGCGCCGACAGTTCGGGGGCGCCGGCGAGGACCTCGCGCCAGTAGTGCAGTTGCCGGCCGGCCCGCGACTCCGGGTCGTCGACATCGCCGAGCAGCGCATCGAACCACAGGGTGTAGTCGGCGTACTGCACCGGCAGCGGCGCCCAGTCCGGGGTGGTGCCGGCGGCGCGGGCGGCGTAGGCGGTGACCAGATCACGCGCCAGCGGCGTCAGCGACGCCCCGTCGGCGGCGATGTGGTGCATCACCACGGCCAGGATGTGGTCGTCGTCGGCGAGGCGGAACAGCCGCATGCGCACCGGCGGGTCGACGGTGACGTCGAAACCGGTCGCCACGACCGCCGCGACCGCGGCATCGAGATCGGTGGTGGTCTGCGCGGCCGGGTCCGGGCGCACCGCCTCGACGGGCAGCACCTGCTGCACCGGGCCCGCGGCGGTCGCCGGGTAGACGGTGCGCAGCGCCTCGTGCCGGGTGAGCACGTCCCCGATCGCGGCGGCCAGCGCCGCGGGATCGAGTGTCCCGCGCAGATGCAGCGCGACGGGGATGTTGTAGGCGGCGGAGCCCGGATCGAGCTGGTCGACGAACCACAGGCGCTGCTGGGCCGCGGAGACGGGGATGTGCTCGGGTCGCGGCACCACCGGGGCGGGGGCGGGCCGTTCCCGGTCGTCGCCGGCGGGCAGGTTCGCGGCCAGCGCCCGCACCGTGGGGGCGTCGAACAGGGCCCGCACCCCCAGATCGGTGCCGAAGGCGTCGTTGATGCGGGAAATCACCCGGGTGGCGACCAGCGAGTTGCCGCCGAGATCGAAGAAGTTGTCCTCGGCGCCGATCGCGGTGACACCGAGTTGGTCGGCGACGATCGCCGCGAGGGCGGTCTCGGTCGCCGAGACCGTCGCCGCGCCGGTCGCGCCGGCCGGACCGAAGGACGGTTCGGGTAGCGCCGCACGATCGAGTTTGCCGACGGCGGTCAGCGGGATCTCGTCGAGCACGACGATCGCCGCGGGCACCATGTGGGCGGGCAGCCGCTGCGCGAGCGCGGCGAGCAGCGTCTCGGGGTCGAGGCTGCGGCCGGGATCGGGCAGCAGATAGGACACGAGCACCGGTTCCCCGGAGGGGGCGGTGCGGCCGAGGGTGACGGCGAAGGCGACATCGTCGCGGTCGCTGAGCGCGGCGTCGATCTCCCCGAGTTCGATGCGGAAACCTCGGATCTTGATCTGGAAGTCCGAGCGGCCCAGATATTCCACCGCCGGGGGGTGCGGCACCGCGCCGGACGCGTCGGCGCCGGCCCAGCGGGTGACATCGCCGGTGCGGTACATGCGGGTGCCGGGCGGGCCGTGGGGGTCGGGCACGAATCGGGTGGCGGTCAGCCCCGGGCGGGCGAGATAGCCGCGGGTGACCCCCGGCCCGGCGACGTACAGCTCCCCGGCGACGCCGATCGGCACGGGATGGAGCCGATTGTCGAGGATCGTCTGGCCGATCCCGCACACCGGGCTGCCGATGGTGATGGACTCCCCCGGCACCAGGGCGTCGGTGATGTTGCAGACGATGGTGGTTTCGGTGGGGCCGTAGGCGTTGTACATGCGCCGGCCGGGGGCCCACCGCGCCACCAGCTCCGGGGGGCAGGCCTCCCCTGCCACCGTCACCACTTCGCAGCCGACACCGGTGGGATCGACCGAGGCCAGCGCCGCCGGGGTGGAGAACAGGTGGGTGATCGCCTCCTCGCGCAGCAGCGCGGCGAGTTCGTCGCCGCCGTAGATGTGGGCGGGCACCACCACGAGCGTCGCACCGACCGCGAAGGCGGTCATGTATTCGAAGACCGACGCGTCGAAACTCGGCGACGAGAAGTGCGAGACCCGCGCCGTCGGCGGTGGCGCGAGCCGGGTGTGCAGGGTCGCGGACAGGTCGGCCAGGCCCCGATGCGGCACCACCACCCCCTTGGGGCGGCCGGTGGAACCGGAGGTGTAGATCAGATAGGCCGGGTGGTCGAACTGCAGGGCCGCCGGCCGGTCGGTGTCGGTGATCGCCGCTTCGCTCGCCCCGGCGAGACGGTCGTCGAGGTCGGGTTCGCCGAGGACGAGCCAGGGCACCGTCCCCGGCAGACCCGCGCGCGTGGCGGCGGTGGTCACGCCCAGCACCGCCCCGCAATCGGCGAGCATGTAGTCGAGGCGGTCGGGGGGATAGTTCGGGTCCACGGGCACGAAGGCCGCGCCGGATTTGGCGACCGCCCAGATCGTGGCGACCGATTCGAGGGACCGGGCGATGCCGACGGCGACGAACCGTTCCGGGCCGGCGCCGGCGGCGACGAGCACCCGAGCCAGCCGGTTGGACCAGGCGTCGAGTTCGCGGTAGGTCAGGCGTTGTCCGCCGCACACCACCGCGTCGGTGTCCGGCACGATCGCGGCGACCGCGCCGAGGATCTCCGGCAGGGTCTGCGGGGAACGCGCCGGTTCGCCGCGGGCGGGCAGCAAACCGGCCAGTTCGTCGGCGCCGACGAGCGGGAGGTCGCCGACGGGCGCGCCGGGATCGGTGCGGGCGGCGGTCAGGACGCGGTGCAACCGGGCGGCCAGACCGGGTGCGGTGCCGGCCGCGGGACGGATCTGCAGGGCGGGCCCGGTGGTGTCGAACATCAGGTGCGCGGCGTCGGGACTCCCGTCGGGATCGGCGGTGCCGGGACTCCCCTCGGAGCCGGGGGCGGCGGGAGTGTCGAGGTGCAGCACCAGGGGCAGCGTCCGCACCGAGTCGGTGAGCACGGCCCGGTCGACGTCGAGATGGGCGGTGATGTCCTCGAGCGTGCGCCGCACCCGGGCGACGAGCGCGGGGAACGCCTCGGCCGGATCGAGGCGCACCCGCAGCGGCCAGATCGCGCCGCGCTCGGTGACACCGACGACGATGTCGTCGTGGCCGGTCAGACGGGCGGTGAGGGTCGCGGCCGCAGCGCACAGCACCGCCCGCAGCGCGCCGGAGGTGTCCCCGGCGGCGCCGGCGACCGGCGCGGCAGTGCCGACCGCCGCGACCAGCGCGGCGGGGTCGAGGGGCGGATCGGGGTGGAGGGGAGCCGGGCCCGCGGGAGTGGGCAGGTCGAGCCGGTCCGGGCCGTCGGCGAGCTGGTCCTGCCAGAAAGCGGTCGCGGCGGCGGCGCGGCGACGCTGCGCCGCCAGGGCGACAGTGGGTGGATGCACCGCGGTGATCGGCCGGTCGGGTGCGGCGTGCACGAAGTCGCCGAGCAACTCGACGAAGCGGTCGTGGTGGGCGCGCAGTTCGTCCTCGTCGTAGCGATGGGGGTTGCCGCGGAAATCGAGGAAGGTGCGGGCCGGATCACCGCTCTGATAGATGTTGACCAGCAGATCCTGGACCGGGCCGGAGGTCATGATGTGGAATTCGCCGCGGATGTCGCCGAGCACGATCTCCTGCCGGAACAGCATCACGTTGACCAGCGGCCCGGCATAGCGGTGCGGCTCCCCGGCCGCTCCGCTCTCGCGGCGGATGTCCTCGAGGCTGAATCGCTGGTGCCGCAGCGCCCCGGTGAGTTCGAGCTGCACCCGGTGCACCAGCTCGGCGCGGGTGTCGGCGGCGGTGACGGACACGTGCAACGGGACGGTGTTGACGAGCATGCCGCCCGAGCGGCGGGCCAGCGCGGTGGTGCGGGCGAAGACCGGCAGGTTGATCACCACATCGTCGCGGCCGGTCATCCGGGCCAGATAGCACGCGACGGCGGCGATCACCGCGGCGGTCGAGGAGACGCCGGGTTCGTCGTCGAGCGCGGTGAGCGCGGTGACGAGGTCGTCGGGCAGTGCGCGGCTCGACAGGCGGGACACCGCGGCGGTGGGGGCCTCACGCAGCGCGAGGGTGGATCCGTCCTCGAGTCCGGCGACCCGGTCGAGCCAGTAGTCCCGGTCGGTGCGGTACCGCTCGGAGGACCGGTAGTCGTGGTCCCAGTCGTAGAGGGCACGCAGCTCGGCGGTGCGGGCCGGTTCGGGTTCGCGGTCCTGCACCGCCGCGGTGTACAGCGCGGCGATGCGGTTGACCATCGTCATCGCCGCGAAGCCGTCGAGCGCGACATGGTGGATGCGGCTGTACCACAGCACCCGGTCGTCGGCGACCTGCAGGAACGACATGTTCACCAGCTGGTCGGTGGCCAGATCGACGGGGGTGGCGTAGTCGGCGGTCATCCAGGTGTGCGCCGCGGCCATCGGCTCCGGGGTGTCGCGGAAGTCGAGCAGCGGCATCTCGGCGGTCTCGGCGACGCCCGGATCGATGTACTGGAACGGTTCGCCGTCGACCTCGACGACCCGCAGATAGGCGGACCGGAATTCGCCGGCGGCGCGATAGGCGCAGCGGCGCAGCAGTTCCAGATCCGGTGCGCCGCGCAGATCCACATACTGCGCGATGCACACCGGCACCTCGGGGGCGAGCTGCTGAGTGAACCAGATGGCCCGTTGCGCGGACGACAACGGGAAAGCCCCGGCCGGTAACTGCGGACGACGGTGTCGCAGCGACATGTCCCCTCCGAAAGCGATGTTTGGCCGTGATCGGCGCGCCCCCGACATCGCGTGCGAGGACCGATCCGGCACCGCGACGCGCGGTGTCCCGATCGGACCCCCGTTCGATCGTGCGGATCCCGTGTGAGCGGGACCACACCACAAGCTAGACCACCTCCGGCGGTGGCAGCAGCGGAATGCGGCGAAGCGTGCGCTGCAGCCGGTCCGGACGCGCCCGGGGCCGGCGCGGCGTCGGCGCCGACCCAGGGGTGACCTCGGAAGTAGTTCCCCGACCGCAGGTTTCGTCGCGGTTCGATAACGTTTTCCGGGGCGCCGCGGGGTTTGTCCCGTTCGTGACGGCAGAGGTCGTCGATGCTGCGGCGCAGCCGGGGCGAAGTGGACGGAAACGGCCCACAATCCGACAGGTCTTTTTATTCTCGGAACGGCTGTCTGCTCTGTGCTCCCGCCGCCGCGACCCCGGCGTGACCGGATCGCGACCGGTTCGTCCCGCCCTTCCGCTCGTCCGACTCGAAGGAGCCCGCGATGTTGCGTCGCCGATCCGCTCAGCTCGTCACCGCCCTGTTCGCCGCCGCCGTGGTGGCACTGCCCGCCCAGGCCGCTGCCGCACCGCCCCCGCCGGGGCTGCCCGTCGACCGGTTGCGCGCCGAGGTCGCCGACTCCCCCGACATCCTCGCCGCACTCGAACGGCTCGTCGCCGATTCCGGGTCGGCGAATCCGTTCGCGCCCCCGCCGAAGAACATCCCGCAGCCGTTCACCGCGCCCGCCCCGACGGTCGGTCCCGGCTGCGGCGGATTCGTGCCGGTCGCGATGACCACGGCCTGGGTGCATCCCGGCCCGCACGGTCAGGTCCCGCCCGGATCGATCGGGGTGTACGTCGAACCGACCGTGCCCGCCCCGGTCGCCGCCTCGGATCTGAAGTTCGTGTGGATGAACATGGAGAACTTCCGGGCCGGGGTGGCCACCCTCGACAACGGCGGCGGGCTGCAGTCGACGGTGATCGACACCGGCCCCGGCGCGGTGATCGGCGCCCTGTTCGGGTCGCTGCAGTACACCAACGGGGCGTTCTGCCAGGTGATCTACACGATGGGCGGATTCTTCGCCTGAGCCGCGGCCGGGGCCGCCCGCGGCGCGGATGCGCGGTCAGCGCAGCCGTTCGGCGTCGCGGGCCAGGTCGAGCAGGTCCCGGCACAGCGCGGTGAGCTCGTCGCGGCCGGCGTCCTCGGCGACGGCGGTGGCCACGTCCTCGGCGGCGCACCGCAACCGGAAGGCCCGATCGGCGAGCGCCTCGACCTCGGCTGCGGTGAGCACCACCGCGTCCTCGGGCAGTCCGGCACGGCGGGTACTGCTGCGCTGCTCGTAGGCGCGCTGGCGGCAGGACTGGCGGCAGTAGCGTCGCCGCCGCCCGGTGCCGATCTCCGGGACCGGGCGTCCGCACCACAGGCACGTGCTCAGTCGCGTCTCCCGTCCGGTCACGAGCAGTCACTGTACTGCCGTCGCCGGCGGGGCAGGTGGGCACCGTGCGGGGCGCCGCCGCGGCGGGTCGCTAGACTGGCACCTCGGCTCCTCGGTGGGCCGCGGGAACGGAATCGGCTCCGTCGACGTTGACCCCAGTGGACGTCGAGCCCGGCGTCGGTGCCGCACGGCACCGTCACCCGGGTGGAGCACACAAGGAAGGACACCACCATGGCAGATCGTGTACTGCGAGGCAGCCGACTCGGGGCGGTGAGCTACGAAACCGACCGCGACCACGATCTGGCGCCGCGGCGAATCGCTCGCTACCGCTGCGACAACGGCGAGGAGTACGACGTGCCGTTCGCGGACGACGCGGAGATCCCCGGCACCTGGATCTGCAAGAACGGGCTCGAAGGCACCCTGGTGGAAGGCGCCGCACCCGAACCGAAGAAGGTCAAGCCGCCGCGCACCCACTGGGACATGCTGCTCGAGCGCCGCTCGATCGAGGAACTCGAGGATCTGCTCAAGGAGCGCCTGGATCTGCTCAAGGCCAAGCGCCGCGGCGCCTGACCGGCCCGCTCGCTGTCGTGGTGCCGCCCCGGACTCACCGTCCGGGGCGGCACACCTCGTTTCCGGGGTGCGCGATGCCCCTTGCCGGACCGGGGTGTGCGCGAATCCGGTTGCGGCCCCGCCACGAATCGCGCAATCGTCGGCATGGCACTCGGTGCGCGTGCAATTATGGCCGCACGCCGGTCGCCGAGGATCGGCCCCGCACGACAGCCGGACCCGCACCGCTTCCGGCGGGTCAGTTCGCACAGGGGGTGAGTGCCCGTGCCCGACCGTCCCAGCCCCGCGGCGGACGCCGCGTCGACGCAGGCAGCCGCCGAACTCGACGACCTGCGTGCCGAACTCGACGCCATCGACGGCGCGCTGCTCGACGACGTGCGTGCCCGCCTCGAGGTGTGCACCCGGGTCGCCGAACTGAAACAACGCCACGGTCTCGACGTGCTGCAACCCGGCCGCATGGAGGTGGTGCACCGCCGCGCCCAGGACTACGCGCAGCGGCACGGCATCTCCGGCGACTTCGTCCGCTCCCTGTACGGTCTGCTCATCGACGAGGCGTGCCGGCTCGAGGACCGGATCGTGTCCGGGGCGGACCCGGCGGAGCGGATCGTGGCCGGATCCGACACCGCGCACCGCCCGAACTGAGGCCCGTCGTGTCCGCGCCCCGCCCGATCCGCACCCTGCTGGTCGACAACTACGATTCGTTCACCTACAACCTGTACGACCTGCTCACCCGCGTGAACGGACTGCCCCCGCGCGTGGTCACCAACGACCGCAGCTGGGACGAGCTGCTCGGGGAACCGTTCGACAACATCGTCATCTCCCCCGGCCCGGGTCGCCCCGACCGGGACCGGGACTTCGGGATCAGCGCCCGTGTGCTCACCGACGCCGGAGTGCCGGTGCTCGGGGTGTGTCTCGGCCACCAGGGTCTGTGCCAGCTCTTCGGCAGCGCCGTCGTCGCCGCCCCCGAACCGGTGCACGGGCGTACCAGCGCGATCGTGCACGACGGGAGCGGCCTGTTCACCGGCCTGCCCTCGCCGTTCGAGGCGGTGCGCTACCACTCGCTGATCGCCGAGACGGTACCGGACGAACTCGCCGGCACCGCCTGGACCAGCGACGGGCTGCTGATGGCCGTCGCGCACCGGCAGCGACCCCTGTGGGGGGTGCAGTTCCATCCCGAATCGATCAGCACCGCCCACGGCGCCGAACTGCTCGCCAATTTCCGCGACGCCACCCCCGTCCGTGGCCCGGTCACCGTCGGCCGGCCCGCCCCGCGCCCCGCCCCCACCGAACCGGCCCCCCGATACGTGCTGGCGAGCCGGATCCTCGAACGACACCCGGATCCGGCGGCGCTGTACGAGACGGTGTTCGCCGCCGGCCCGCACGGCTTCTGGCTCGACGGCAGCGCCGGACTCGAACCGCAGTCCCGGTTCACCGTGCTCGGCAACGGCGCCGGGCCCCGCGCCGACTATCTCACCTACCGGGTCGGTGAGGGGCTGGTGCGCGAACAGCATCCCGACGGCACCGTCGAGGAACACCGCCGCACCGTCTTCGATCATCTCGCCGCACGGCTGATGCAACGGCAGGTCGCGGCCCGCGACGACCTGCCGTTCGGGTTCGCGCTCGGCTATGTCGGCTATCTGGGTTACGAACTCAAGGCCGACGCCGGCGGCCAGCTCGTGCACACCTCCCCGTATCCGGATGCGGCGCTGGTGTTCGCCGATCGGGCGGTGGTGCTCGACCACGACGGGCGACGCTGCTATCTGCTCGCCCTGACCGAGACCGCCGACGATCCCGACACCCTCGCCTGGTTCGACGCGACCGCCGCGCAGATCGCCGCGCTGCCCGAGGCGCCGGCCGCCGAGGCGGCGCCGGCAGCGGAACCGCTCGTCGGTGCCGAGCACGACCCGCAGCTGCGGCTGCGGCACTCCCCGCAGCGCTATCTCGACCTGATCACCCAGTGCCAGAACGAGATTCGCAGCGGTGAAACCTACGAGGTGTGCCTGACGAACACCGCGACCGTCGACCACGGCATCGACCCGCTGAGCACCTACCGGATGCTGCGGCGGATCAGCCCCGCCCCCTACAGTGCGCTGCTCGACTTCCCCGACGTCGCGGTGCTCAGCGCCTCCCCGGAACGCTTCCTGAAGATCGGCGCCGACGGCACCGTCGAATCGAAACCGATCAAGGGCACCCGCCCCCGCGGCCGCACCCCCGCCGAGGACGCGGCGTTGCGGGACGGCTTGCGCGCCAGCGAGAAGGACCGCTCGGAGAACCTGATGATCGTCGACCTGGTGCGCAACGACCTGTCGCGGGTGTGTGTGCCCGGCTCGGTGCACGTGCCCGCCCTGTTCGCGGTGGAAACCTACGCCGCGGTGCACCAGCTGGTGTCCACCGTGCGCGGCACCCTGCGCCCGGAGGTGTCGGCGGTGGACTGTGTGCGCGCCGCCTTCCCCGGCGGTTCGATGACCGGCGCCCCCAAACTGCGCACCATGGAGATCATCGACAAACTCGAGGACGGCCCCCGCGGGGTGTACTCCGGGGCGATCGGCTATCTGTCCCCCACCGGCGCCGCCGACCTGTCGGTGGTCATCCGCACCCTCGTCGCCACCGCACACCAGGTCGGTTTCGGGATCGGCGGGGCGATCGTCGCGCTGTCCGATCCGGCGGACGAACTCGACGAGACCCTGGTCAAATCGGTGGTGATGCGCCGTTGCCTCACCGCGGCCGACCCGCACGCCGGACACCGCGACGGGACGGGTACGACACCGGGTGGGACCGGACCGTGACCGCACCGCCGGTGCTCGTCGCCGGCGGTGGTGGTGCCGTCGGTTCCCTGCTCGTCGACGCCTTGCGCGCCGACGGGAGATCGGTGCTCGTCGTCGATCCCAGCGTCGAGGACAGCAGCGGCCCGCGGGTGCGCGGCGACATCACCGCCCCCACCGGGCCGCTCACCACCGCGCTGCGCGCCGCCGGCACGGTGATCCTGGCGGTGCCGGAGCCCGTCGCCGTCGCCGCGCTGCCCACGCTGGCGCCGGTGCTCGCCCCGGACACGCTGCTCGTGGAGACCCTGTCGGTCAAGACCCCCATCGCCGCCGCGGTGCACACCCACCGGCCGGGCCGGCCGGCCGTCGGCATCAACCCGATGTTCGCGCCGGATCTGGGGTGGCGGGCACGGCCGGTCGCGCTGATCCGGCACTGCGACGGCCCCGCCGTCACCGCCTTCGCCACCGCCCTGACCCGCTGGGGCGCGCAGGTGGTCGAGACCGGCGCCGACGAGCACGATCGGATCACGGCCGCCACTCAGGCCCTGACCCACGCCACGATCCTCGCGTTCGGCGCCGCCCTGGACCGGCTCGACCCGCCCGCGGCGGCGGCACCGACCGCCCCACCCCCGCACACCACCCTGCGGGCGCTGCTCGCCCGGCTCACCGCGGGCACCGCCGAGGTGTATCACGACATCCAGGCCGCCAATCCCTATGCGGCGACCGCACGCCGGGCACTCGCCGAGGCTGTCACCGAACTCGACCTCGCCGTCGGCGCACCCGCGGAATTCGCGGCCGTCCTCGCCCGCGGGCGCCGCGCCCTCGGCGCGGGCGGCCCGCCCGCCCGGCAGTTGTGCGCGCAGCTGTTCGCGCAGCTGCCTCCCCATCCGCTTCCCGACGGCGCGCCCGGCGCCGCGGCCGAGGACAGGAGCCGGCCGTGACCGATCACCGGCGCCGCCTGCACGCCCCCGCACTACCCGACCACGACCCCGGCGATCCCGCCGAGAGCGCGGTGATCGCGGGCCTGACCCGGTCCTGGCCGCGCCGCGCCGCGGTCAAGAAACCCGAGGTCGACCTCGACGCGCTGTTCGAACCGCACCGCACCGACTTCCCGGAGGCGATGCTGCCCTTCGCCGAGCATCGCCGTTTCCTCGCGCTCGACGAGGACCGGCAGGCGCGGCTGCGGGCGTGGGCGTGGATCGCCTACAACAAGAGCGTCGTCGACATCGAGCAGTATGTCGTCAACCCCGGCTTCGGGTTGATCACCGCCGATGTGTTCGGGCTCGGTCTGTCCGACACCGTGATCACCGGGGTGCTGCAGGCGATGGTCGACGAGCAGTACCACACCCTGATGCATCAGCAGGCGAACGCGCTGACCCGCCGCCGCCGCGGCTGGGCGTTGCCCGAGACGGTGCTGCCGCCCTGCCCGACCGTGCGGGCACACCGCCTCGCCGTGGCCCGCGCCGCCGATCCGCGGGCGGCGGCGCTGGTGCAGTTGGCGTTCACCACCGTCGCCGAGACCTCGATCAGCGCCTATCTGGCGTTGCTCACCGGCGACGCCGCGCTGCAACCGGTGCACCGGGCGACGGTGGCGGTGCACCGCCGCGACGAGTTGTGCCACTCCTCGCTGGCCGGGGAGCTGCTCACCGCGGTGCTCACCGACCTCGACGACACCGACCGGGTGCGTTTGCTCGATGCGCTCGGCGTGGCGGTCGCGGCGTTCACCGGCAGCGACACCGGCACCTGGGCGGCGATCCTCGAACACGAGGATGTGCCCGGCCGCGCCGAACTGGTCGACGACACGATCGCCGCGACCGCGGACCGGCCGGTGGTGCAGGACTGCACCGCGATCCGCCGGCTGTGCGGAGCACTGGGACTGGGCGACGAACTCGACGCCCGCTGGCCGTGGCCGCGCTGACCGCACCCGCAGGACCGGGACGTTCGCGCGGGGTGGATCAGCGGCGGGCCAGCAGCGCCCGCAGCCGCGCCAGGCGGCTGCGCAGCCCCCACACGGTGACCCGCACCAACGCTTCCTGCACGATGTTGCCGTTCATCTTCGACTCGCCGATCTCCCGTTCGGTGAAGATGATCGGCACCTCGGCGACGGTGAACCCGGCCTGCAGGGTGCGCCACGCCAGGTCGACCTGGAAGCAGTAACCGTGCGAGGCGATCGCGTCGAGGTCGAGGGTGTCGAGGACCTCGCGGCGGTAGGCGCGGTAGCCGCCGGTGATGTCGCGGATCGACACCCCCAGCACGAGCCGCGAATACACATTGCCGCCGCGGGAGAGCACCTCGCGGTGCCACGGCCAGTTCACCACCGTGCCGCCGGGCACATACCGCGAGCCGAGCACCAGATCGGCGCCGGCGTCGACCCGCTCGAGCAGCAGAGGCAACTGTTCGGGGGCGTGGCTGCCGTCGGCGTCCATCTCCACCAGCACCGAATAGCCATGGTCGAGACCCCACCGGAAACCGGCGATGTAGGCGGCGCCGAGACCGTTCTTCTCGGTGCGGTGCAGCACGGCGATGCGCTCGTCGGCGGCGGCGAGTTCGTCGGCGAGCGCGCCGGTGCCGTCGGGGCTGCCGTCGTCGACGACGAGCACGTGGGTGTGCGGCAGGGCGGCGTGGAGCCGGGAGATGATCCGCCCGAGATTCTCCCGCTCGTTGTACGTCGGAATGATCACCAGGGTGCGGGCGCTGGGTGCGCTGTCGTTCCCGGCCGGCGTCGCCGCTGCCATCAGAGGTCCTCCTTGTCGAACCGGCCACCGGCCGGTGCTCCTGCTGTGCCGGCCGGCGGTTCGGCGCCCGCACCGGTCTTCTCCCGCCGGCCCCGCACCACGGCGAGTCCGGCAGCGGCCACGGCGACGGCGCAGAGCACGAGCTCCGGCGCGACTCCGAGCCGACTAGCCAGCGTAACGTCTGCCCGCAGCGGCAGCTGCGCCACCAGGGCCGCCGGCACGAACAGATCGGTGCGCTGCTGCACCCGCCCGTCCGGTCCGACGATCGCGCTGACCCCGCTCGTCGCCGCGACCACCACGGCCCGGCCGTGCTCGACGGCCCGCAGCTGCGACATCGCCAGCTGCTGATAGGTCATCTCGGTGTCCCCGAAGGTCGCATTGTTGGTGGGCACCGCCAGCAGTTGCGCCCCGGCGTCGACGGACTCGCGGAACGCCCGGTCGAAGGCCACCTCGTAGCAGGTCGCCACCCCGATCGGGAGACCCGCGGCGCCGACCTGCCCGTCGCCGTCACCGGGCACGAAGTTCCCGGCCCGGTCGGCGTACTCGGAGAACAACCGGAAGAACGACCGCCAGGGCAGATACTCCCCGAACGGCTGGATGATCTTCTTGTCGTGCTGCTCACCCGGCCCGGTCTCCGGATCCCACACGATCACCGAATTGCTCGTGGTGCCGTCGCCGTTGGCGAGCACCGTGCCGACGAGGATGGGGGCGCCGATCGCGGCGGCCGCAGCGGAGATGTCGCGGGCGGCGTCGGCGTTGCGCAGCGGATCGATGTCGGAGGCGTTCTCCGGCCAGATCACCACCTGCGGCGCCGGGACCCGCCCGGCGTCGACGTCGGCGGCGAGTTCGAGGGTGCGGGCGACGTGATTGTCGAGCACCGCCTTGCGCTGGGCATTGAAGTCCAGCCCGAGCCGCGGCACGCTGCCCTGGATCGCCGCGACGGTCACCGTCTCCGCGCCGGCACCGTCGGTGCCGGCGCGCACCAGCGGCCAGGCCACCGCCGCCAGCAGCGGGCCGAGCAGGCTCGCCGCGACCGGCACCGTCCAGTCGCGGCGGCCGGCCGGACGCCGGCGTGCGGTCACCACCAGCGCCGCGAGGCCCGCCCCGGTCAGGGCGACGGCGAACGACACCAGCGGCGCCCCACCGACCGCGGCCAGGGACACGAACGGCCCGTCGGGTTGCCCGAAGGCCAACCGCCCCCACGGGAACCCACCGAACGGCACACTCGCCCGCAACCATTCGGTCAGCGTCCACGCCGTCGCGATCCACAGCGGCGCCCCCGGCAGCGACCGCAGGTGCACCACCAGCGCCCCGAACAGTCCCACGAACACCGCCTCGGCGGCGGCGAGCGCCAGCCACGGCAACGGCCCCACATAGACCCCCACCCAGGGCAGCAGCGGCACGAAGAAGCCGAGACCGGCGAGATAGCCGTAGCCGAATCCCGCCCTCCGCCGCAGCGGCGCTGCCGTCACCACACCGATCAGGAGCGCGAGGCCGAGCGGGGCGAGGAACCACAGCGGACGCGGCGGGAAACTCGCGAACAGCAGCAACCCGGCGGCGACGGCCAGCAACGCCCGCACCGCCGGCGCGGCCCGGCCGCGCAGCGGCCCGCTCACCGCGCGTACACGACCCGGTCGCGGTGCACGCTGCGCACCAGCACCGGGTCGTCGCTGCCGGGCTCGAGATCCGGCAGCGGCGCCACCCGCGACCGCGGATCCGTCGACCACCGCTGCACCGAATCCTTCGGGGCGCGGACCACCAACTCGCCGACCTCCCAGATCGCATAGGAGGCCGGCGCCCCCGGATCCAGCGTGCCCGCCATGCCGTCCCGCACCCCGCCGGCCCGCCACGCCCCGCGGGTGGCCGCGGAGAAGGCGGCACGCGGGGAGATCCCGCTGCCGGGAGTGCGATGGTGCACCGCCGCCCGCAGCATCGACCACGGCCGCGGCGCCGTGACCGGCGCATCCGATCCGAACGCCAACGCCAACCCGGTCGCGGCCACCGGCGCGAACGCGTTGAGCGCCGCCGCCCGCTCCGGCCCGAGACGCTGCGCGTACATGCCGTCCGGCCCGCCCCACAGCGCATCGAAGCCCGGCTGCATGCTCGCGATCACCCCGTAGCGGGCCAGCACCTGCGCCTGCTCGACGGTGAGCGATTCGACGTGCTCGAGGCGATGTCCCCGCGCCGCGAGCGCCGGTCCCCCGACCTCGGCGGCGACGGTTTCGAAAGCGGCCACCGCCAGGGCGGTCGCGGCGTCACCGATGACGTGGAAACCGGCCTGGACACCCACCGCGGTGCACGCCCGGATGTGCGCGGTCATCTCGTCCTCGCCCAGATAAGCGGTGCCGCAGCAGTCCGGCCGATCCTGATAGGGCCGCTGCCACCGCGCGGTGTGCGAACCGATCGACCCGTCGACGAACAGATCCCCGCCGAGCGCGTGGGCGCCGGTCGCGGCGAGCAACTCCACCGCGTCCTCGGCGCTGCGCACCGCCTGCCCCCAGTAGCCACGCACCTCCACCGGATGGTCGGTGCCGAGCAGTTCGGTGAAGTCGTCGAGCCCGGAGATGTCCGGGCCGGCGCACTCGTGCACCGCGACATGGCCGTGCGCGGCGACATCGTCGAGGGCGGCCAGGCGGGCGCGGGCCCGCTGCGCGGCGGTCAACCCGCGGCGGGCGGCGCCGCGCACCGCATGATGCGCCGCCGCGGTCAGCGGCTGCTGCGGATCGAAACCGGTCAGCTCGGCGAGGGGTTCGGCGGTGGCCCGCAGCGCGCTCGACGCGGCCGCCGAATGCGCGTCGACCCGGCCCAGATAGACCAGCCGGCCCGGCGCGGCGGCATCGAGCTCGGCGGTGGTCGGCGGGGTCGGATCGGGCCAGCGGGTCTCGTCCCAGCCGTGCCCCCAGATCACCGCCTCGTCGTGCGCGTCGGCGTGCGCCCGCACCGCCCGCAGTGCCGTCTCCCGGTCCGGGGTGTCGGTCAGATCCAGCCCGCTCAGGGCCAGCCCGTGCGCGGTGAGGTGCACGTGACTGTCGACGAAACCGGGGGCGACGAACGCGCCGTGCAGGTCGACGACCTCGGCATCGGGGTGCAGGGCGCGGCCGGGACGATCCTGCCCGACCCACACCACCCGGCCGTCGGTGACGGCCATCGCGGTGGCATCGGGGGCGCTGGCGCTGTAGATCCGGCCGCCGACGAGAAGCTGGGTGTGCGGTGCTCGACTCACGGATGCCCAGTCTGCCCCGTCACCGCTCGTCGCGGCGCCGCGGGGTGTCGACGATCTCCCCGTCGAGGACGGTGGCGCTGTCGTCGATGTGACGGATCCGACCGGGATGCTCCGGGCCGCCGGTCAGCGGTGCGGCACCCCCCACCACGGTGTGGTCGACGACCTGACCGTCGACCACCACCAGCCGCTGCGCGGTGAACCCGGTGGTGCGGGCCCGGCGCGCGACCAGCATCCGCACCAGCGGCCGCGCCGCCGCGCGGGTGGGTAGCAGCAACACGATCCCGAACAGGGTGCTGACGATGCCGGGGATCAGTACCAGGGCGGCGCCGGCACCGACGAGCGCACCGTCGGTGAGCACCCGGTCCGGGTTGGCGGACAGGGGGGCGCGCCCGTCGCGCAGCCGGCCGAGATTGTGCAGGGCGCGGCGGCCCTGGGCGGCGAGCACCAGATATCCGGCGACGCTCACGGCGAGGAAGATCAACACGGTCGTGAGCGCGCCGACGGTGGAGCCGAGCCAGGCCAGCACCGCGATCTCCGCCACGACGTACAGCAGAAACGACAACAGGTACACGCGGGGTCCTTCCGTAGGCGGCTCTCGTCCGGTCAACGAACGGGGCCGCGGTTTTGCTCCCGACCGCGGCGCACACACCGACCATGATCGAATGTCCGGCATGGGTGCAGGTGACTGGGCGTTGCTGCTGACCGCCGCGACCGCCGCCGGATGGGTGGACGCCGTGGTCGGTGGGGGCGGGCTGATCCTGCTGCCGGCCTTGTTCCTCGTCGCCCCGCAGTTGACCCCGCAGGCGGCGCTGGCGACGAACAAGCTCACCGCGATCTGCGGGACCGGCGCCGCGGTGCTGACCTTCGCGCGGCGCATCCCGCTGCGCTGGTCGCTGCTCGCCCCGGCCGCGCTGGTCGCGGCGGTGTGTGCGGCCGCCGGGGCGGCGGCGGTCTCGCTCATCGACCGGGAAGTGTTCATCCCGATCGTGATGGTGGTGCTCGTCGCGGTGGCGGTGTTCGTCACCGCCCGCCCGAAACTCGGGGCCGGTGGCACCCGCCGCCCGTCGGCACTGCGGCTGGTCACCGTCGTGGTGACGGCGGCCGCGGTGATCGGCTTCTACGACGGCATTCTCGGCCCCGGCACCGGCACCTTCTTCATCATCGTGTTCGCGGCGATGCTCGGCAGCGAGTTCGTCACCTCCGCGGCGATGGCGAAGGTGCTGAACTTCGGCTCGAATCTGGGTGCGCTGGTGCTGTTCGCCGCCGGTGGGCACGTGTGGTGGACCCTCGGCGCGGCGATGGCGGTGTGCAATGTGGTCGGGTCGGTGCTCGGCTCGCGGATGGCCCTGGCCCGCGGGGCCGGCTTCGTGCGGGTGGTGCTGCTGGTCGTGGTGGTGGCGATGGTGATCCGGCTCGGCATCGAACAGTTCGGGTGACCGTCCCCGGTGCCGGGGCGTCCCGGGGCTAGGGTGGGCGGGTGAACGCGGTGGACGACGACTTCCTGGCCCTGCCGTTGCGCGCGGCCGCCGATGCGGGACTGTCGGTGGCGCGCGGGGCCGGTGCGAGCCACGCCGACGTGCGGGTGCACCGGGTCCGCACCGGCACCACGACGCTGCGCGACGGGGCGCTGCAGGCCGCGGCGGACAGCACCGACTGCGGGGTGGCGGTGCGGGTGCTGCTCGACGGCACCTGGGGATTCGCCTCGCATCCGGTACCGGGACCCGACGGCGCCGCCGACGCCGCGACCCGGGCGGTGGCCGTCGCCCGCACCCTGCGCGCACTGAACCGGGATCCGGTGCAGTGGGCCGACGAACCGGTCTACCGCGACGCGGTGTGGGTCTCGCCCTACGAGATCGATCCGTTCACCGTCGCGGCCGACGACCGCCTCGCGGTGCTCGAGGACTATTCCGGGCGGCTGCTCACCGCGCCCGGGATCGACCACGTCGCCACGCACCTGGTGCAGGTGAAGGAACAGACTTTCTACGCCGACCTGGCCGGGTCGACGATCACCCAGCAGCGGGTGCGGATCCATCCCGAACTCGAGGCGACCCGGGTGGACCGGGCGGCGGGCACCTTCGAGTCGATGCGCACCCTGGCCGCCCCCACCGGCCGCGGCTGGGAGTATCTCGCCTCCGACCGGTGGTGGGACTGGAGCGGCGAACTCGATCGGCTACCGCACCACCTCGCGGAGAAGGTGCAGGCCCCGTCGGTCGTTCCCGGCCGCACCGATCTGGTCATCGACCCGACGAATCTGTGGTTGACCATCCACGAATCCGTCGGGCACGCCACCGAATACGATCGGGCCGTCGGGTACGAGGCCGCCTACGCCGGCACCTCCTTCGCCACCCCCGACCTGCTGGGCACCCTGCGCTACGGCAGCGCGGTGATGCAGGTGAGCGCCGACCGCACCGAACCGCACGGCCTGGCCACCGTCGGTTTCGACGACGACGGGGTCGCCGCCCAGTCGTGGGAGCTGGTGCGCGACGGTGTCCTGGTCGGTTACCAGCTCGACCGGGCGTTCGCCCCGAAGCTGGGGGTGGCCCGATCGAACGGCTGCGCCTATGCCGATTCGGCGCATCACGTGCCGATCCAGCGGATGGCGAACGTGTCGCTGCAGCCGGACCCGCAGGTCGACCGCAGCACCGCCGATCTGATCGCCGGGGTCGACGACGGGCTGTACATCGTCGGGGACCGCAGCTGGTCGATCGACATGCAGCGGCACAACTTCCAGTTCACCGGGCAGCGGTTCTACCGCATCCGCGGCGGTCGCCTCGCCGGGCAGGTCCGTGACGTCGCCTATCAGGCGTCGACCACCGACTTCTGGGGTGCGCTCGAGGCCGTCGGCGGGCCGTCGACCTGGCGGCTCGGCGGGGCGATGAACTGCGGCAAGGCCCAGCCCGGGCAGGTCGCCGCCGTCTCGCACGGGTGCCCGTCGGTCCTCGTCCGCGGCGTCAACGTGCTCAACACCGTCGAAGAAGGTGGCCGATGATCCCCGGAGACGCCCTGGTCGAGGCCGCGCTGGTGGCGTCGAGCGCCGACGAGACGCTCGTGGTCGTCACCGACACCGCCGAGGCGTCGCTGCGCTGGGCGGACAACTCCATGACCACCAACGGCTCGGTGCGCGCCCGCACCGCCACGGTCGTCGCGATCCGGCGCACCGCCGGTTCGAGTCACTGCGGGGTGGTCACCGCCGCCGTCACCGACGGTGACGACATCGCCGCGCTGACCGCCGCCGCCGCGGACGCCGCCGACCGGGCCCCGGCCGCGCCCGACGCGATGCCGCTGCTCGCCGGGGACGGACCCGACGAGCAGTGGGGGCTGCCCGCCGCCGGCACCGACATCGACGTCTTCACGCCCGTCGTCGACGATCTCACCGGCGGTTTCGACGAGGCCGACGCCCTCTACGGGTTCGCCCATCACCAGGTGCACACCCTGTGGCTGGGCAGCTCCACCGGGCTGCGGCGCCGCTGGGTGCAGCGCGACGGGTCGATCGAGATCAACGGCAAACGCGGTGGCCTCAGCGGGCCGAGCGCCTGGGTGGGGGCCGGCACCGTCGACTTCACCGATCTGGCGATGCCCGCCCTGCGCACCGAACTGGCGCGGCGTCTGGACTGGGCCGGCACCCGCATCGAGTTGCCCGCGGGGCGTTACGAGACGATCCTGCCGTCCTCGGTGGTCGCCGACCTGATGATTCCGCTGCTGTGGTCCCTCGACGGCCGCGGCGCCGAGGAGGGCCGGTCGGTGTGGGCCGGGCCCGACGGCACCCGCCTCGGGCAGCGGATCGCGGCGTTGCCGGTGACGCTGACCTCCGATCCGGCTGCACCCGGCCTGGGCTACGCCCCGTTCGTCACCGCCACCACCTCCACCGACAGCATCTCGCTGTTCGACACCGGGATGAGCTGCGGGCGGGTCGACTGGATCCGCGACGGCGCCCTGCACGCCCTGGCGTATCCGCGGTCCGCCGCCGCCGAATTCGGTGCCGTCGCCACCGCGCCCGGGGAGAATCTGCTGCTCACCGGCGGCAACGGCGCCGATCTCGACGACCTGGTCGCGGGCACCGAAAGGGGGCTGCTGCTGACCACCGTCTGGTACCTGCGGGAGGTGGACCCGGCGGTGCTGCTGCTGACCGGCCTGACCCGCGACGGGGTGTATCTCGTCGAGGACGGGCAGGTGCGCGGCGCGGTCAACAACTTCCGCTTCAACGAGTCCCCGGTGGATCTGCTCGGCCGCGCCACCGAGATCGGCGCGACCGAACGCACCCTGCCGCGGGAATGGAAGGACTGGTTCACCCGCACCGCGATGCCCCCGATGCGCATCCCGGACTTCCACATGTCCTCGGTCAGTACCGCGCAGTGACCGCCGGCCGCCGAGCACAGCTACCGCTCAGAGCAGATCGGCGATCTCCTTGCCGATCTCCTCTGGGGTGACGGTCGGCTCGAAGCGGCGCAGCACCGTCCCCTGCGGATCGACGAGGAACTTGGTGAAATTCCACTTCACCTCGTCCGTGCCGAGCGCCTCCGGCCGGGTGCTGGCGACGTGCTCGTACAGGAAACCGTGCTGCGGACCGAAATCGCCGGGGGCCTCGCTGCGCAGATGGCGGTACAGCGGATGCGCGTCGTCGCCGTTGACGTCGATCTTCGCGAACACCGGGAACGACACGTCGAAGTTCACCCGGCAGAACTCCTGGATCTCGGTGTCGCTGCCCGGTTCCTGACCGCCGAACTGGTTGCAGGGGAACCCGAGGATCTGCAGGCCGCGGTCGCCCAACTGCCGGTGCAGTGCCTCGAGCGCCTCGTACTGCGGGGTCAGCCCGCACTTGCTCGCCACATTGACGATCAGCAGATGACGGCCGGCGAAGCGAGCGAGATCCTCGCTGCCCCCGTCGGCGGTGCGCACGGTGAAATCGTGAACGGACACGGGCTCTCCTCGATGATGTCGACGATCCTGACGTCCTCGATCGGCCCGGCCGGGCGCGATCGAGATCACAGCGACCCTACGGGACGCACCGCACGAGCCCGCCCGGGCAACTCACGGCAGGGTGGTCCCGGCGGCCCCGTCCTCGTCCGCGGCGGCTGCGTCGGTGTCGAGCACACACGCCAGCCCCACCGTGCCGGTGCGGCCCCGCCGCAACGTACTGCCGCCGACCAGCAACCGCCCCAGCAGCCCGTACTTGCGGGCGATCACCGCCCGGGCGTGCGCCGAGCCGTCCGCGTCGAGGACGACTCCGGTGCCCGGCACCGCCGCCGACTTCGGCTTGCCGCGCGCATCGCAGATCGCCAGCGTCAACCGCGGGTCGCGGCGCAGGCGACGGACCTTGTAGGCATCGGCGACAGTCCACACCAGCAACCGGTTCCCGTCCGGCGCGGCCCACACCGGGGTGCCCACCGCGGTGCCGTCCTTGCGGAAGGTGGTCAACAGCACGTACTTGGCGGCGGCGAGCTCGGCGAAATCCGGCCGCGCAGTCGAATCGGACATGCGCCCCAGCCTACGGACCGCCGCGCCCCCACCGCCCGCCCCGTCTCATCCGGGGCGCGCGATCTACCCTGACGGATATGGCCGATTCCGTCGTCGACGTGCACCTGCCCGCCGGGCAACTGACCTCCGCGCAGCTGCGGCAGCTCGCCGAGCTCGCTCACACCCTCGCGGACGGTGCCCTGCACCTGACCGACCACGCCCAGCTGCAGGTGCACGGCGATGCGCGCGCCATCGAGGCGGCGCTCGCGGCGGCCGGCCTGCGCGCCGACTCCCCCACCCGCGCACGGGTGCTCGCCTCTCCGCTCACCGGCCGTATCGGCGGGCACCGCGACCTGCGGGAGCTGACCCGCACCGTGATCGAACAACTCGCCGACCGGCCCGTCGCCGCCGGCACCGTCGTCGGGGTCGACGACGGCCGCGGCGACATCGTCGCGCTCGCCCCGACCGTCGCGCTGCTCGCCCGCCCCGACGGGCGCCTCGCGGTGATCCGCGAGGGCACCGACAGCGGGGTACGCGTCGACCTCGCCGCCGCCGTCGACGCTGTGCTCACCCCACCGGCCGGCCCGGCCGGGACCGCCGAGCCGCTGCCGCCGCGGCCGCGTCCCCCGGTCGGCTGGCTCGACCAGCCCGACGGTGGGGTCACCCTCGCCGGGGCGGTGCCCGGCGGCCGGTTGCCGGCCCGGCTCGCCGAATTCCTCGCCGCCGTCGAACGTCCGCTGATCGTCACCCCCTGGCGGTCGGTGCTGCTGTGCGATCTCGACGAATGGACCGCCGAACAGGTGGTGCGGGTGCTCGCCCCGATGGGGTTGGTCTTCGACGCCGACTCGCCCCACCTGCACTGACCCGCCGGCAGACTTCGCGAAGCGGACCGCTGCCACCGAATCCCCGCCGCGCGGCCGGTGCGCCCCCTACCGTGGACGGATGACCGCGGCGACGGCAGATTCGGACAGTTACGACGTGATCGTGCTCGGTGCCGGACCGGCCGGGGAGAACGCCGCCCAGTACGCCATCGCCGGCAGTGACCGCACCGCCGTGCTCGTCGAACACGAACTCGTCGGCGGGGAATGTTCCTACTGGGCGTGCATGCCCAGCAAGGCGTTGCTGCGGCCCACCCAGGTGCTCGCCACCGCCCGGCACATGCCCGGCGTCGCCGACAAGATCAGCGCCCACGGCGTCGAGGTGCCGGCGGTGCTCGCCCGCCGCGACGGCTTCACCCACGGCCGTGACGACAGCTCCCAGGTGCAGTGGGCCCGGTCGAGCGGGATCGATGTGGTGCGCGGGCACGGCCGCCTGGCCGGGGAGCGCACCGTCGTCGTCACCGGCCGCGACGGTGAACGCCGGCTGCGCGCCCGCCACGCCGTGGTCCTGGCCACCGGCAGCCTGCCGACGGTGCCGGATCTGCCCGGTCTGCGTGCCGCGCTGCCGTGGACCTCCCGCGATGCGACGAACCTGCTCGAGGTCCCCCGCCGGGTGCTGCTCGTCGGCGGCGGTGTCGTCGCCTGCGAGGCCGCCACCTGGCTGCGGCAACTCGGCGCCGAGGAGGTGATCGTCGTGGTGCGCGGGGACCGGCTGCTGCCCCGCGTCGAGGCGTTCGCCGCCGCACGGGTCGCCGACCGCATGGCCCACAAGGGTGTCGAGGTGCGCTATCGCACCGAGATCCGCTCGGTGCAACGCCCCGACGTGCAGGACACCGGTGTCGGCTGCATCCACGGCGGTCCCGCCGGCGTCACCCTGTCCGACGGTGACGTCGTGGAGGTCGACGAGCTCGTCGTCGCTGCCGGCCGCCGTCCCGCCGTGGACGGTCTCGGCCTGGACAGCGTCGGCCTCTCCGACGGGAAAGTGACGGTCGGCGACGACCTGACCGTCGCCGGGACGGACGGGCAGTGGCTCTACGCCGTCGGTGACCTCACCGGCCGCACCGCCCTGACCCACATGGGCAAATATCAGGCGCGGGTGTGCGGGGACGTGATCGCCGCCCGCGCCGAGCACCGCCCCACCGACGGACCGCGCTACAAGGCGAGCGCCGATCACGGACAGGTCCCACAGGTGATCTTCACCGTCCCGGAGATCGCCGCGGTCGGCCGTACCGCCGCCCAGGCCCGCGCCGACGGTCTCGACGTCGACGTGCTCGAGGCCGACATCGATGTCGCCGGCGCCGCCCTGGCCCGCGACGACTTCACCGGGCACGCCGCGCTGGTCGTCGACCGTGCCACCGACACCCTCGTCGGTGCCACCTTCGTCGGCTCGGAGGTCGCCGAACTCGTACACGCCGCGACGATCGCCCTCGTCGGACAGGTACCACTCGAACGACTGTGGCATGCGGTGCCGTCCTATCCCACCATCAGCGAGATCTGGCTGCGGCTGCTCGAATCCCGCCGCCACTGACTCGGTCACGGGCCGCGATAGCCACGCTCGCGGGTGCTGTACGTTGAGTTGATCTGATCGTGGTGCCGATGGCGTGACCCCTGTGAATAGGTCCGGGTTGGTCTGGTGTCCTGATTGCCCGACGAAAGAAGAGATCCGAGGCGAGAAAAAAGAAACCGCCGTTCCCTGACGGGCGACGACGGCTTCGAAAACCCGGTCCAAGCCGGGAATATGGCACTCAGTGTAGCGTCTGGCCCGTGCTCGAACAACCCACGCCGACGCAGCAAGCTGCTCTGATCGCGGTCACGGCCGGTTCTCGCCTCAAACCGTTCCGTAGAGCATGCCAGGGCCACGAGGGGCCGGCGCTGGAGTTGTATCTACTCGATGCGCGCCTGGCCTCGCACATTCACGGACACCTTCGCATCGTCGAACTGGTGCTGCGGCAACAGATGCACGTAGCGCTCAAAGCCGCATACGGGGACCGCTGGTTCGACAACGCCACCGGCGCAGGATTGTCCCAGGACGCACAGAAGAAAGTCCGCGAAGCGTACGACACACTGAACCCTCCACGGCGAAAGCCCGCTGCTCGACTTGTCCCTCGCCCACCCGCAGGCAAAGTGGTGGCCGCACTGATGCTCGGTTTCTGGACCGCGCTGCTCCGAGCACCACGCGATGTCGACCACGAAGCGACGTTGTGGACACCGGCCCTGGACGGGTGCTTCAACGGCGCTCGACAACCATCCACAGCGATATGGACGATGGCCCAGGCGCAGAAGAGATGCCAGCGACTGAACTGGGCGCGAAACCGCGTCAACCATTGCGAGAGCGTGGTATTCGGTTTTCCTCAGCCCGGTCAGGCTCAGGGCATTCAACTCCGTCACAGTCCGGCCAGCATCATCGAAGACTGTCGAGTTCTCGTCGGCCGCTTCTCCGGCGAGGTCGAGGCGTGGATGCGTGCCTCGACCGCAATCGACCAGCTCGTGGCCCACCCGTTGGCTCAGCAAGCCCTGGCCCACAGCGCGAGGCAATCGGGTCGGAAGATCGTGTAGAAATGCAGCCGATCCCTTAGTGCCCTAAATCGACAACCCGCGATCCCGCTACCAGCGGAAACGCTCGGAGAATCCGGGAATCCTCCTCAACTTGTGCAAGTCAGGCGTGTGGCTCGGTCAGGTCACAGGAAAACGCCCCTTTCTTTGCGCAGACGAGGATCCCGGAAAAGGCACTCCACCACAGCAATGCCAATCGGTATTCGCCACGCCTGTCGGACACCTCGTCAGCCTAGAAGAGTCGCGGTCCCGGCAGCCGGTGGACACCGATGCTCTCCGTCCACCTTCCGGAACGAGCATCGAATAATGTCGCAGCATGCGCATACCCGGTCCGGAGATCGGTTCGCGGTGGGACATCGAGTTCACCTTCGAACCCACCGATCATATTCGGGACGTACTCGTCTCCGCGTTCGCCCGGATCTCCCGGGACACGCTGCGTTTCGAGGCGATGAACACGTTCGATCCCGGGGTGTGGCGCATCGACATCCGACTCGAGGTCGTCCCCGTGCCGGGGTTGGTGTGCTCTCTCGTCGTCGGGGGCGCGGGGCACGGAGGTTTCGGTATCTCCAGCGCAGTGGAGGACGTCGCAACCACGGTCGAGATCGCGTCCTACTTCCAGGACGTCGACGAATGGCTGCAATGGCCCACGTTGCCCGACGGCCGGCATCTGACACCCAGAATCGTCGACGGACGAGCTGTGTGGGGACGATACACAGGGGAGGTCGTCGCGCCGATCGGGGAACTCACCGACCACATCGACCACCTGTACCACTGAGCGCAGCCGGCATCGTCCATGCCGTGCGCTCGGGCAGGGTCATTCATCTTCGAGGAAGGGCTCTTCCGCGTCGAGCAGTTCGGCGTCTTCGGGAGACAGGTTCTCCCCCGGTTGCACCGTCCGGGTCAGCGAACCGTCTCGATCGACTCTCTCCGGTGCCTGGACGATCTGCAGACCCCGCGCCAGTGTTTCGACCTGGTCCTCATCGGCACCGGCTCCCTCTGCGAAGAACGCTGCTGCGACCGCATCGTGGGCCAGCGCCTGCGCAAGCGACCAGTCCCGGATGTACTCGTCCAGAGGATCCGTGAGATCGCGCCTGCTCAACGACTCGGTGATGCACCGCTCGAAGTAGGCGGCGACCAGGTCCTGGGAACGAGCCCACTGCTCCCGCAGTCCGGTTGCGGCAGCCTGCTCCTGCAACTGCGCACGGATATCGAGGGCATCGGCGATGCGCATCGGCGGGGACCGGCGCACCTGGGCGACGTAGTTGTCGAACCCGATCGCCGCGACGGTGGTGAATGTCTCGACGATGGTCGGCCAGTTCGGTCCCAGATGCTTGGCGAGGTCAGCGTCGGTGATCGTGGTCGCCTCGAGGTGCTGAACCAGCCTGTCGAGAGGGCGATTCGGGTCGTCGTACATCCCGTCCCGATCCGCCTGGCGTAGCCATTCCATTTCCGCGATCGTGGCGTCCCCAGGTACCGAACTGGCTTGCGCAAGTGCTTCGCCGATGGACAGTTCGGTCCCGGTGGCGACCTGCGGCCCCCATGCGGCGCCGTTGACCCGCAACAACTCCGCGGCGCGTTGCACGACGGTCGTCAAACGCTCCGACGTACCAGCGGGATCGGGCGGATTCTCGATAGACGATTCCGGGGCTGAGGTCGGGCTGGATGGCGTACTCGCCGCATGGTGACTGCGCGCCGCGGCCGCGGCCGGAGTGTCCCTCGATCCGGTCTTCCACACTCCGATCGCCGCAGCAGCCACAACACCGCAGACGGCTACTGCTGCCAGAGCCTTCACCCGCGACGTCGTGGCTGCACTTCTTTACGTCTCCTTCGATACGGCCTCTACGAGTTGTCCGAATCCGAACCCGATCTGGACATTACCGGGTGCAGGGGTGCACTCATCGGTCAACAGCGGCCGGTGGCCTCTGGCTCAATGCCACATTTCAACGAAGATCTCCGGCCATCTCTTCCTGAAGGTCACATCGTCCGAATCCGCCACGGATGTTTCATATACGTTCGTTTTCGGAACAAGATCAATTTTGTGGACCGATCCTCAAACAGGACACCCCGAAACGGCCCGGCACTCAATCGTGTTCTGGCAAGCCGACCGTCCGACCCGTCCCGTTCAACCGTCCTGCATGCCGGTTTCGTATAGCGGACCCGAACAGCACGATCGTCGCCTCATGGACGGGATCCTGATCGGGTCTGCCTAATGAACACCACGGGCCAAGCTCTGCGAATACAACGCGCAGCGAGGCGGCCCGTTACCGCGGCAGCCGCCGCCAGGCCGCCCGCGGCAGCAACCGCATCCCGAAGAACACCGGCCGCAGCACCGCCGGCACCCACACCTCACCGCGGCCGCGGCGCAACGCCCGCACCGTCGCCTCGGCGACCTGCGTGGGGGTGCTCGACAACGGCGCCGGGGTCATCCCGGCTGTCATCCGCCCGATCACGAAACCCGGACGCACCAGCAGCAGCGACACCCCGCTGCCGTGCAACGCGTCGGCCAGCCCGGACGCGAACCCGTCGAGGCCGGCCTTCGCCGAGCCGTAGACGTAGTTGGCGCGGCGCACCCGCCACCCGGCGACCGAGGAGAACACCACCAGCCGCCCGGACCGCTGGGCGCGCAGCCGCTGTGCCAGGTCGGTGAGCAGCGCGACCTGCGCGAGATAGTCGATGTGCACGATCGAGACTGCATGGGCCGCATCGGTTTCCGCGCGGGTCTGGTCGCCGAGGATCCCGAAGGCCAGCACCGCCACATCGATCGGCCCGAAGGCGGCGATCCGGTCGAGCACCGCCGGGTGGGTGTGGATCGCGTCGGCGTCGAACTCGACCGTTTGCACCGCCGTCGCCCCTGCCGCCCGCACGGCGGCGCACTCGTCGACCAGGTCGTCGGCGCGACGCGCGGCGAGGATCACGGTGCGGCCCGCGGCGAGCCGGGTGGCGACCTCGACGCCGATCTCGCTGCGTCCCCCGAAGATGACGACGGTTCCCTGTGCGGTGTGGTTCATGCGGCCAGTGTCCCGGTTCGATCTCCGGGATGCAGTGGCGGGGTTCTCCTGTCTGCGGGAGGGACGGTGACCGCTCCCCGAGCATCGACGTCTTCCTCGCCGATCTGAGAAGTCCCGCCGCGGCCTCGTGACCGGACACGCCGCCGGGTGTCAGCCCGGCAGCACCGTCAATCCGTGCGGGCGCAGGTTCATCGACTCGCAGCCGTCCTCGGTGACGACGACGATGTCCTCGATCCGCGCACCCCACTCGCCGCGGAAGTAGATGCCCGGTTCGATGCTGAACGCCATGCCGGGCTGCAGGATGTCGTCGTTGCCGGAGACGATGTACGGCTCCTCGTGCACTGACAGGCCGATGCCGTGCCCGGTGCGGTGCACGAACGCCTCCCCGTAGCCGGCGGCGGCGAGCAGATTGCGGGCGGCGGCGTCGACGTCCTCGGCGCGCACCCCGGGCCGCACCGCGTCGACGGCGGTCTGCTGGGCCTTCTCGAGCACCGCGATCTTCGTCGCGATCTCCGGGTTCGGTTCGCCGATGCTGTAGGTGCGGGTCGAATCCGAGTAGTAGCCCGGTTCGACGGGACCACCGATGTCGATGACGACGATGTCGCCGGATTCGATGACCCGGTCGGACACCTCGTGGTGCGGGTCGGCGCCGTGCGGGCCGGAACCGACGATGACGAATGCCGCCTCCGTGTGGCCCTCCTCGAGGATCGCCGCGGTGATGTCCGCGGCCACCTGGGCTTCGGTGCGCCCGGGCCGCAGCCATTCGCCCATGCGGGCATGCACCCGGTCGATGGCGGCACCGGCGCGCCGCAACGCCGCGACCTCGTCGGCGTCCTTGACCATCCGCAGCTGCCGGATCACCGACGTCGCGAGCGCCGGAGCGGCGCCGAACCGGGCGGTCAGCGGCACCAGGTGCAGCGCCGGCATCGCCTCGGCCACCGCGAACGTCCCCGCGGTCGCGACGAGTTCGCGCACGAGCGCGTAGGGGTCCTGACCGTCCACCCAGTCCCGCACCGGCAGCCCCAGTTCACCGATGGCGGACTCCTCGAGCGACGCCAGCTCCAGCCGCGGCACCACCACGGAGGCGCCGGAGCCGTCGGTGGGGATCACCAGGCACGTCAGGCGTTCGAACGATTCGGCGCGCGACCCGGTCAGATACCGCAGGTCCGGTCCGGGGGTGATGAGCAGCGCGCCGAAACCGGCGGCGGCACCGAGTTCGGCGGCGCGCGCCAGGCGGGCCGCGTAACGGTCGGCGGGGAATCGAGTGGCGGCAGTGGTCATGCATCCGAGCCTAGTGGCCGCGACCGGATGGCAGGATGTGGTCCGTGACCGCACCGGAGAACTCCACACCCGCACCGGACCCCACATTGATGCTGCTCGACGGCGCGAGCCTGTGGTTCCGGGCCTTCCACGCCATCCCGGAGAAGGTCACCGCCCCCGACGGCAGCCCGGTCAACGCGGTGCGCGGCTTCGTGGACATGGTCGCCTCCCTCATCCGCACCCACCGCCCCACCCGGCTGGTGGTGTGCCTGGATCTGGACTGGCGCCCGGCCTTCCGGGTCGCGGCGGTGCCGAGCTACAAGGCGCATCGCGTCGCTGCCGGCTCCGACGGCACCGTCGAGGAGGTGCCGCCCGCGCTGCTGCCGCAGGTGCCGCTGATCCTCGAAGTGCTCGCCGCGGCCGGGATCGCCACCGGCGGCGCCGCCGGGTTCGAAGCCGACGACGTGCTCGGCACCCTCGCCGCCCGCGAGACCACCGACCCGGTGATCGTGGTCAGCGGCGACCGCGACCTGTTGCAGGTGGTCACCGACACGCCGGTGCCGGTGCGGGTGCTCTACGCCGGTCGTGGCCTGGCCAGGGCCGAACTGTTCGATCCGGCGCTGGTCGCCGAACGCTACGGGGTGCCGGCCGAGCGGGCCGGCGCCGCCTACGCCGAGCTGGCGGTGCTGCGCGGCGACCCGTCCGACGGGTTGCCCGGCGTCAAGGGCGTCGGCGAGAAGACCGCCTCGGGACTGCTGCAGCAGTACGGCTCGCTCGAGGCGGTGCGGGCCGCGGCACTCGACGAGTCGACGTCGCTGGCCCAGGGCATGCGGGTGAAACTCGCCGCGGCCGCGGACTATCTGGATGCGGCGCTGCCGGTGGTGCGGGTGGCCACCGACGCCGACGTGGATCTGTCCCGCTCCGACGTGTTGCCGACGGAACCGGCCGATCCGGAGCAGCTCACCGCGCTGGCGCAGCGGTGGGGGCTGGAGCGGCCGGTGTCCGCGCTGGTCGCGGCCCTGGCCGACCGCTGAACCGACTCGGTCAGTTGGGGCGGCCGACCTCGTAGGTGCCGTTGTCGTCGGTGACGGTGACGGTCACTTCCCGGAACTGCCCGTCCACGGTGGCCTCGCAGGTGAACCGGTGACCGGCCTCGACGGCCTGATCACTCGGGCACTGCACGTCGCCGACCTGCCCCGCCCCGTACGACTCGGTGAGCACCTTCGCGATACCGGCCTCGGTGGCCGCGTCGTCGAGGACCTTGTCGCCGAAAACGGTCGCCGCGAGGATCCCGACGATCGCGAGCACGACCACCACACCGACCCCACCGAGGATCCACGGCAGCTTCGACCTGCCGTTCTGCTGTGGCGCCGGGCCGGGCTGCTGCCAACCGTTCGCCGGCGCACCCCAGTTCTGCGGACCACCCGGCTGGTGAGCACCCCACCCCGGGGCGGGGTGCGGCTGTCCGGGAGCACCCCAGGATTGCGGTCCGCCGGAAGGTTGCTGCCCCCAGCCGGGCGCCGGGGCACCCCATCCCTGCGGGCCCGGATGCGGCTGCGGGCCCGGATGCTGGGGGGGACCGGGATGCTGGGGGGTACCGGGATGCTGGGGAGCCGGCGCCGCCCAGCTCGGCTGGTTCGACGCGCCGGCCGGTGCGGCCCACGGATTCGGCTGGGCCTCCCCGGGGCCGGCACCCCATCCCGCGGGCGCAGACTCTCCGGCCGGCGGCGGACCCCACCCGGCGGCGGCGCCCGGCGCCCACTGCTGCCCGCTGTGCGGGGCGGACCACGACGATCCCGGCTGCTCACCGCCACCGGGGGCAGGGGTGGGCGCCCACGGATCCTTCGGTTCCGGCGGTGTCTGCCCCTGCGCGTCCTGCGGTTCGTTCGGCCCGGTCATCGTCGTCTCCACTCACCCTTCCCGTTGTGTGCCACTACGGTAGCGCCCGCTGGCACCGGCGAACATCCACCCGTGCCACCGCCGGGGCACTCATTCCGCGCTGGGATCGACAGCGACGACACCGCGCCGGATCGCCCCCACCGCCTTGCCGGCGGTGCGCGCCAGCTCCGGATCGTCCGCACACGTGCGGATCTGGTCGAGCAGGTCGATCAACTGCCGGCACCAGCGCACGAAATCGCCGGGCGACAATTCCTTACCGGCCGCCTCGGCGGCGACCAGCGCCTCGGTCAGCGAGGCGGTACTCGCCCAGGTGTAGGCGGCGGTGACGAACCCCAGATCGGGTTCGCGGGTCGGGGGCAGCCGATGCCGGATCTCGTCGGCCCGCAACCCGTCGCACAGCCGGGTGGTCTCGGCGAGCGCGTGCCGGATCGGGCCGGTCGGGCCGACCACGGTGACCGGTTCGTCGGTCCGCGACTCGTAGATCACCGCCGAGGCGACCGCCGCCAGTTCCGGCGCCGACAATCCCACCCACGCGCGGCACCGCACACATTCGGCGACGAGCAGATCCGATTCGGTGTAGATCCGCGCGAGCCGCTCCCCCGCCTCCGTGGTCGCCGGATCGTCCCCGCCGGTGAGATAACCGCGTTCGGTGAGCAGCGCGACGATGCGCTCGAAGGTCCGCGCCAGCGAATCGGTCGCGGCGGCGGCCTTGCGGCGTTGCTGCTGGGTTTCGCGCAGCAGCCGGTGATAGCGCTCCCCGATGCGGGCGAGCGAGTCGAGGTCGGGATGGGTGCGCGCCGGATGATTCTTCAGCTGCCGCCGCACCGCGTCGATCTCGCGGGTATCGCCCTTGGCTCGGGCGCGTTTCGGGCGCCGCGGCGGCACCAGTCCCTTCGACCGCAACGCCGACGCGATGTCGCGGCGGCCCCGGCCGGTGCGGTGATCGACGTGCCGCGGCAACCGCAACCGGCCCAGCACCGTCGCCGGCGCCGGGAAATCCCCGGCCGAGAGCCGCCCCGACCAGGCATCGGCGGTGACGACCTGCGGGCGCGGGTCACCGGCGTCGGTGTCCGGGAGGACGACCACCGCCAGCCCCCGGTGCTTCCCGGCCGGGACCGCGACGATGTCGCCGCGCCGCAAGGCCACCAGCGAGGCGACCGCCTCCGCCCGCCGGTCCTGCCGGCCGCGCCGCTCGTGCTCGCGTTCGGCGTCGGTCAGCTCGGCGCGCAAGCGCAGATAGTCGAGGATCTCGCTGCCCTCCCCGCCGAGCTGGTCGCGCAACTGTGCCAGGGTGGCCTCGTTGCGATCGATGCCGCGTTTGAGACCGACCACCGACTTGTCGGCCTGGAACTGGGCGAAGGACATCTCGAGCAGCGCCCGCGACCGCTGCACCCCGACCGCGTCGATGAGATTGACCGCCATGTTGTAGGACGGCCGGAACGAACTGCGCAGCGGGAAGGTGCGGGTGGAGGCGAGCCCGGCCACGGTCGCCGGTTCGAGCCCGGGCTGCCACAGCACCACCGCATGCCCCTCGACGTCGATACCGCGACGCCCGGCGCGGCCGGTGAGCTGCGTGTACTCGCCGGGGGTCAGCTCGGCGTGCGTGTCGCCGTTGAATTTGACGAGTTTCTCGAGCACCACGGTGCGGGCGGGCATGTTGATGCCCAGGGCAAGGGTTTCGGTGGCGAAGACCGCCCGCACCAGCCCTCGCACGAACAACTCCTCGACGGTGTGCCGGAAGGCCGGCAGCATCCCGGCGTGATGAGCGGCGATACCCCGTTCGAGGGCGGTGCGCCACGAGGCGTACCCGAGAACCTCGAGGTCGGCGCGCGGCAGATCCCGGGTGTGCTCGTCGACGATCCGGCCGATCTCCGCGGCCTCCCGCTCGTCGGTCAGGTGCAGTCCCGACCGCAGGCACTGCTGCACCGCGGCGTCGCACCCGGCGCGGCTGAACACGAAGGTGATCGCCGGCAGCAGACCGTCGCGGTCGAGGCGGGTGATCACCTCCGGGCGGGGCGGCGGCCGGAAACGCGGGCCGCGTTCGGACCAGCGGTCCATCCCGGCCAGGCTCTGCCGCTGCCGCACCGCCGCCACCAACTCCGGGTTGACGACGATGTCGCGGCGCCGCCGGGCCGGGGCGGTCTGCGGATCGGCGCGGCGATCGAACAGGTCGTAGATGCGAGAGCCGACCATCATGTGCTGGTGCAGCGGGATGGGCCGCACCTCGTCGACGACGACGGTGGTATCACCGCGCACGGTGGTCATCCAGTCGCCGAACTCCTCGGCGTTGGACACCGTCGCCGACAGGCTCGCCAGCCGCACGTCCTCCGGCAGGTGCAGGATCACCTCTTCCCACACCGCCCCGCGGAACCGGTCGGCGAGGAAGTGCACCTCGTCCATCACCACATGGGTGAGGCCGATCAGGGCGGTGGACGACGCGTAGATCATGTTGCGCAGCACCTCGGTGGTCATCACCACCACCGGGGCGTCCGAATTGATCGACTGGTCGCCGGTGAGCAGACCGACCGCATCCTTGCCGTGCCGGGCACACAGGTCGTGGTACTTCTGGTTGCTCAGCGCCTTGATCGGGGTGGTGTAGAAGCATTTCGTGCCGGCCTGCAGGGCCAGGAACACCGCGAACTCCCCGACGACGGTCTTCCCGGCGCCGGTGGGCGCGCAGACCAGCACCGAATGTCCACCCTCGAGGGCCCGGCACGCCTCGATCTGGAAGGCGTCGAGCGGGAAAGCGAGCCCGTCGGCGAAGGCCGTCAGCTGCGCGCCCGGCACGTGCGGATCGGTGCCGGAGACGGCGTCACCGGTCACAGGATCGCCGGTCACAGGGTGTCGGAGTAGTCGGTGCGGGTGGGGGCGGCCGGATCGACCGGGGTCGGTGCCGTGATCGTCGAGCCCTCGTCGTCGTCGAGATCGGCCCAGCCCTCGGCGCGGGCGCGGCGGGCCCGGTGCCGGTCGGTCAGCCGCGCCACCTGGATGGCGAATTCCACGAGCAGGGTCAACGCCAACGCCAACGCCAGCATCGAGAACGGATCCTGGCCGGGGGTGGCGATCGCCGCGAAGACGAACACCGCCATGATCAGTCCGCGCCGCCACGCCGTGAGCTTCTCGTAGGGCAGCACCCCGACCGCGTTGAGCGCGACGATCACCAGCGGGATCTCGAAGGACACCCCGAAGATGATCAGCAGGTTCAGCAGGAACCCGAAGTATTCGGCGCCGGACAGGGCGGTGACCTGCACGTCGTTGCCGACGGTGAGCAGGAACGACAGGGCGTGGGAGATCACCAGATAGGCGAGCACCGCCCCGGCGACGAACAAGGTCGCGCCGGAGGTGACGAAGGCGACCGCGTAGCGGCGTTCCTTCCGGTACAGCCCCGGAGTGACGAACGCCCAGATCTGGTACAGCCAGACCGGGCACGCGAGCACCACCCCGGCGGTCGCGGCGACCTTCAGGCGCAGCATGAACTGTTCGAAGGGGCCGGTGGCGAGCAGCCGGCACGCCCCGTCGGTGCTCAGATCGGCGCGCGCGGACGGTGGAAGGTCGCAGTACGGTCCGCGCAGGATCTCCCCGAGACTGTCGAGACCGAACAGGCTGCGGCCGTACCAGACGAACCCGAGGATGGTGGTGAGGACGACCGCGGCGAGAGCGATCAGCAGACGCGTGCGCAATTCGTAGAGGTGCTCGACCAGCGACATGGTGCCGTCGGGATTGGTCTTGCGCCGGCTGCGGCGCGGATCGAACGGGATGCGCACGGTGCGGTTCTCAGCTCCTGTCGAGACCACCGGCGCATGCGGTGCCGGGGTCAGCGGAACGCCGGGACACCCGATGGGAGCCCCGGCAGGATGAAACGACGGTCAGGCAGACCGCGGTTCGGTGTGCGTGTTCTGCGCGGCGGGATCGGCGGTCGGCTGCGCGGACGGCAACGGATTCGGTGCCGGCTGCGGCGCAGCGGCCCGAGCGTCGTCGTTCTGCATCTCCTTGACCTCGCTCTTGAAGATCCGGAGCGACCGTCCGAGACCGCGGGCGGCGTCGGGCAGCTTCTTCGAACCGAAGAGAATCACGACCACCAGCGCCACGATGGCCCAGTGCCAGGGGCTCATTGCACCCATTTACAACCTCCACTGATCGGCTCCGACCAATGTACCGGACCCCGAGCACGGCCCGGGGGCTCGTGTGGGCGGATCCATTCACAATTCTCCGAGCATTCACACCGATGTTTCACAAACCCGGCGATCGTCACGTGCCCGGCGTGGCCCCCGCGTCCGGGTCCGGCCGGTCGAGTTCGGTGTAGGCCGCCAGCGCCGCGGCGGCCCGGGCGCGCACCGCGGTGCGCAGCGCGGGCGGGTCGAGCACCTGCACGCCGGCGCCGAGCCCGACGAGCAGCCGCGCCATCCAGTCCGGGGAGGCGTAGCGCATCAACGCCTCGCAGCCCCCCTCCGGCAACAGGCGCACATCGGTGAGCGGATAGTAGTCGAGCAGCCAGGTGTAGTCCGGGGCGATGCGCAGCCGCGCCGCCGGCAGTGACGGGTCGCCCTCGAACAGTTCGAGATGATCGTCGTCGTCGAGGGCCCGGTGCGGGGGCCGGGCGGCCTCGTCGAGCACCCGGGCGGCGTCGATGCGGTCGAATCGGAACAACCGCACCCCCTCGGCGCTGCGGCACCAGGCCTGCAGATAGGCGTGCTCGTCGATGAGCACGATGCGGATCGGGTCGACGACCCGTTCGGAGACGGTGTCGCGTGAGGCCGAATAGTAGGTCAGGTGCACTGCGCGGCCCTCGCGCAGCGCTGCCCGCACCCGCCCGGCGGCGCTGTCGTCACCGGGCAGCTCCGCCGCCTCGGCGACCCCACTGTCGGCGACGCCACTGCCCACCCCGGCCCGCTCCGCACCATCCCCGGCGTCGGTGCCGGGGTCGGGGGTGTCCGCGGCGGCGGCGGTGCCGGCGGCCGCCTCGATCTTCGCGATCGCCGACTGCGCCGCCGACGGATCGACCACCCCGGGCATCTCCTGCAGCGACCGCAACGCCACCAGCAGCGCGGTGGCCTCGGTGGAGGTCAACCGCAGCGGCCGGTCGATGCCCGCGGTGAAGGTCACCACGATGCTGTCCTCGGAGAACGACAGGTCGATCAGATCACCGGGGCCGTATCCGGGCAGCCCGCACACCCACAGCTGGTTCAGATCGTCCATCACCTGCTTGGGGGTCACCCCCAGATCCCGCGCCGCCTCCGCGGCACTGATCCCCGGATGCGCCAGGAAATAGGGCACCAGATTCAGCAGCCGCCCCAGCCGCGCCGACAATCGTGTACTCATCGACTCTCCTCCCCCGTCTCGGCCGCCGCCCGCGTCAGGATGCGCTGCACCTCGGCCCGCAACTCCGCCGGGGCCAGCACCAGCGCGTCGGCGCCCTGCCCGGCGACGATCCGCGCGATCCACTCCCAGGACCGCACCGGCACCTCGAGCACCACCCCGTCCCGGCCGGCGACCCGCCGCGCCACGCCGGGACGGCCGAGCCGGCGCAACTCCCAGGCCCGCCCGTCGGCCACCCACACCTGCGCCGAACCGGTCACCTCCGCCGGGGAGGTCGCGGCCAGCACCCGCGCCCGCAGATCCACCTCCTGCGGGATGTGCACCGCCCCGGCCGCACCGATCGCGGTCACATCGTCACCGATCCGGGAGAGCCGGAAGGTGCGCACCGCGTCGCGGTCCCGATCGTGGCCGACCAGATACCAGCGGCCGTGCACGGTGACCACCCCCCACGGTTCGACCGTGCGGGTCGCCCACGGTTCGGTGGGGGAACTGCGGTGGGTGAACCGCACCGCCCGCCGCGCATCGATCGCCGCGAGCAAGGCCGTCAGTGCCGGTTCGGACCCGCGGGCCCGCGGCGGCAACGGCGCCACCACCCCACCGGCGTCGGCGTCGACCCGGATCCCGGCGGCCCGCAGTTTCAGCAGCGCGCCCTGCGCCGCGGAGGTCAACTCCGGGGACTCCCACAGCGCGGCGGCCACCGCGACCGCGGCGGTCTCCTCCCGGGTCAGATCGATCTCCGGCAGCTCGTAGGCGTCGCGGTTGATGCGATAACCCTCCACCGTCGACGACCGCGACGGCCTGCCCGTCTCGAGCGGCACCCCCAGATCCCGCAGTTCGTTCTTGTCCCGCTCGAACATGCGGCTGAACGCCTCGTCGCTCGCGCACTCCGAATAGCCGGCCACCGAGGCACGGATCTTCTCCGCGGTCACGAACTGTCGGGTGGACAGCAGCGCGATGACCAGATTCACCAGCCGTTCGACTTTCGAGATCGCCACGGGCCAACCCTAGTGCCCGAACCGTCCCGCCACCGCACAGGTCGCCGCCGACCGGGATCCCCGGCCACCGGTCGTCACATCGAGGCGATCAACCGTTCGACGCGTTCGTCCACCGACCGGAAGGGGTCCTTGCACAGCACCGTGCGCTGCGCCTGATCGTTGAGCTTGAGATGCACCCAGTCGACGGTGAAGTCCCGGCCCGCGGCCTGCGCCGCGGCGATGAAATCACCGCGCAGTTTCGCGCGGGTGGTCTGCGGCGGGGTGTCCACCGCGGCGTCGACGGACTCGTCGTCGGTGACGCGGGCGGCCAGACCCTTGCGTTGCAGCAGGTCGAACACCCCCCGACCCCGTTTGATGTCGTGATAGGCCAGATCCAGCTGGGCGATCTTCGGATCCGACAACTCCATCGCGTAGCGGTCCTGATAGCGCTGGAACAGCTTGCGTTTGATCACCCAGTCGATCTCGGTATCGACCTTCGCGAAATCCTGCGATTCGACCGCGTCGAGCACCCGCCCCCACAGATCCACCACCTGCGTCACATGCGGATCGGGTTCGCGGTGCTGCAGATAGTCCACCGCCCGCGCATGATATTCGCGCTGGATGTCGAGGGCGCTGGCCTGCCGGCCCCCGGCCAGGCGCACCGGGCGCCGGCCCGTCAGGTCGTGGGAGACCTCGCGGATCGCCCGGATCGGATTGTCGAGCGCGAAATCCCGGAAGGGCACCCCGGCCTCGATCATCTCGAGCACCAACGACGCCGAGCCGACCTTGAGCATCGTGGTGGTCTCGGACATGTTCGAATCCCCGACGATCACGTGCAGCCGCCGGTACTTCTCCGCGTCGGCGTGCGGCTCGTCGCGGGTGTTGATGATCGGCCGGGACCGGGTCGTCGCCGAGGACACCCCTTCCCAGATGTGCTCGGCGCGCTGGGACAGGCAGAAGGTCGCCGCCTTCGGGGTCTGCAGCACCTTCCCGGCGCCGCAGATCAGCTGCCGGGTCACCAGGAAGGGCAGCAGCACATCGGAGATGCGGGAGAACTCCCCGACGCGGGCGACGAGATAGTTCTCGTGGCAGCCGTAGGAATTACCCGCCGAATCGGTGTTGTTCTTGAACAGGAAGATGTCGCCGCCGATCCCCTCCTCGGCGAGCCGCTGTTCGGCATCGACGAGCAGTTCCTCGAGGACCCGCTCCCCGGCATGGTCGTGTTCGACGAGTTGGAGCAGGTCGTCGCACTCGGCGGTGGCGTATTCCGGATGCGATCCCACATCGAGATACAGCCGCGCCCCGTTGCGCAGGAACACGTTGGAGCTGCGCCCCCAGGACACCACCCGACGGAACAGATAGCGGGCCACCTCGTCGGGACTCAACCGACGATGCCCGTGGAAGGTACACGTGACGCCGAACTCCGTCTCGATACCCATGATTCGTCGCTGCACACTTCGACAGTACCGCGCGGACCCGACCACCATGGGTGGCAACGACATCTACGGTTCGAGGTGTGATCCTGCGTGAGCGTTACCGCACCGCCGACCGGGCGCTGTTCGACTACACCGGCGCGCTGCGCCCCTCCCTGGCCGATCCGCTGCTGCGTGAGCTCGGGCGCGCCGCGAACCACAGTGTGCTGTGGTGCGGTTGCGCGGCGGTGTGCGCCGCCGCCGGTGGCCGCGCCCGCCGCGGCGCCGTCCGCGGACTGTTGTCGGTCGCCGGGGCCAGCGCCCTGGCCAACGGCGTTCTCAAACCCCTGCTGCCGCGGCGCCGGCCCCCGGCCCGCACCGACCCGAAGTTCCTGCGCCGCCGGGTGCCGATCCCCCGCTCGTCGTCGTTCCCGTCCGGGCATGCCGCCTCGGCGGCGGCGTTCGTCACCGGCGTCGCCCTCGAATCTCCCGCCGCCGGCGCGGCCCTGGCGCCGCTGGCGGTGGCGGTGGCCTACTCGCGGGTGCACACCGGGGTGCACTGGCCCGGTGATGTCGTCGTCGGCGCCGCGGTCGGCGCGGCCGTCGCCTGGTCCACCCGCCGCTGGTGGGCGGTGCGCAGCCGCGAACCGGCCGCGGTGCAGACGACGAGCACCGCCCCCGCCCTGCCCGGCGGCGCCGGTCTGCTGCTGATCGTCAATCCCGCTGCCGGCAGCAGCGCCGTGGCCGACCTGCTCGTCCCGGCCCTGCCCGCCGCGCTGCGCGTCGACCTCGATCTCGGGCAGGACCCGTCGACGCAACTGCCGGCGCTGATCGCCGCCCACCGGCCCCGCGCCCTGGGGGTGTGCGGCGGCGACGGCACCGTCGCCGCGGTGGTCGCCGCCGCCCTCGACGCCCGGTTGCCGGTGGCGGTCTTCCCCGGCGGCACCCTCAACCACTTCGCGCACGATCTCGGGGTGCTCGACCTGGACGAGACCGCGCGGGCGGTGCAGACCGGGCACGCCGTCGCCGTCGGTGTCGGGCAGGTGACGGTGAGCGGGCCCACCGGCCGCACGGTGCGGTATTTCGTCAACACCGCGAGCCTGGGCGGCTATCCGGACACGGTGCGGTTGCGGCAACGCTGGGAACCGCGGATCGGGAAATGGCCGGCGGCCGGGCTGGCGATGATCGCGGTGTTGCGCACCGCGACCCCGATGCCGGTGCGCATCGACGGGGACGGCCGCGCGGTGTGGTTGCTGTTCGTCGGCAACGGCCGCTACAGCCCCGGTGATCAGGTCCCGATGTCGCGTTCGCATCTCGACGCGGGCAGCCTCGACGTGCGGTATCTGCGGGCCGACCGGCCGTTCTCGCGGGTGCGGCTGCTCGCCGCCGCCGCGACCGGCACCCTCGGCGCATCCCCGGTGTACCGGCACCGGCACACCGGCAGCCTGTCGGTGCAGGTCGCCGGGCAGCCGGTGGCGTTGGCCACCGACGGGGAGGTCACCGCCGACGGCACCACCTTCGTCTTCCGGGTGCTGCCGGCGGCGGTGACGGTCTATCGGCTGCCGGACGCTCCGCCGGTCTCCGAGCCGGAACCGGACTCCGGGGCGGCGGCCTCCGGGCCGTCCGGTGTCGGCGGCTGACCGGCTTCGACGGCCGGCAACAGCGCCTCGAGTGCGGCCCCCGAGATGCGGCGGAAGGCGCGGCGCGGCCGCTGCTTCTCGAGCACCGCCACCTCGAGTTCGCGGCGGCCGAGCACCCGCGGTCCCGCATCGGTGCTCGCCGGCTGCTGCAACGCGGCCACCGCCACGGCCACCGCCTCCTCGAGCGGCAGGCCCGCCCGATAGGACGAGCGCAGCGCGGTGGCGATCGGGTCGGTGTTGCCGCCCATCACCACGAACTGTTCCTCGTCGACGATCGACCCGTCGTAGGTGATGCGGTACAGCTGCGGGATGTCCTCGGTGTCGGCGCGCCCGACCTCGGCCACGCAGATCTCCACCTCGTACGGCTTGGGCTGCTCGGTGAAGATCGTGCCGAGGGTCTGCGCGTAGGCGTTCGCCAGCGCCCGCCCGGTCACATCCCGCCGATCGTAGGAATAGCCCCGCATGTCGGCATGCATGATCCCGGCGCGCCGCAGATTCTCGAACTCGTTGTACTTGCCGACCGCGGCGAAACCGATCCGGTCGTACAGTTCGCTGATCTTGTGCAGCGCCTTCGACGGGTTCTCCGCGACGAGCAGCACCCCGTCCTGATAGGTCAACGCGATCACCGACCGGCCGCGGGCGATACCCTTGCGGGCCAGCTCCGAGCGATCGCGCATGATCTGCTCGGCGGATGCATAGTACGGAAGAGTCACCGGCCATCTCCTGCGGTGCGGTCGGCCACGATGCTGCGGGCCAGCTCGGACAGGGCTTCCTCGGCGACCGCCACGGCACCGGCCGCGGTGATCACCACCGCCGTCGGATAGATCCCCCGGGTGGTGTCCGGGCCGCCGGTGGCGGTGTCGTCGTCGGCCGCGTCGTACAACGCCTCGACGGCGGTGCGCAGCGCGCTCTGCTCGTCGGCGTCGGCGCGGTAGAGCTTCTTGAGCGACGAACGGGCGAACAACGATCCGGAACCGACCGCGTGATACCCGGCGCGTTCCTCGTAGCGGCCGCCCACGACGTCGTAGGAGACGATCCGGCCGGCGCGCCGCGCATCGGGGGCGTCGAGATCGAAACCGACCAGCAGCGGCACCACGGCCAGACCCTGCATCGCCGCCCCGAGATTGCCGCGCACCATCGACGAGAGCCGGTTGGCCTTGCCGTCGAAGGTCAACGGCACACCCTCGATCTTCTCGTAGTGCTCGAGTTCGACGGCGAACAACCGCACCAGTTCGATCGCCAGGCCCGCGGTACCCGCGATGCCCGCCGCCGAATAGTTGTCGGTGATGAACACCTTGTCGACATCGCGGGAGGCGATCAGATTGCCCATCGTCGCCCGCCGGTCACCGGCGAGCAGCACCCCACCGTCGAAGGTCACCGCGACGATCGTGGTGCCGTGCGGGGCGAGTTCCACGTGGTCACCTCGCTCGAACCGGAACCGGTTCTCCGGCAGCATCTCCGGGGCGTGCGCCCGCAGATGTTCGGAGAACGACGACAAGGGCGACGCGAGGTGCAGCCTCGGCTGCACCTCGCGGTAGGGAAGGGAGGACCGTTCGGCTGTCACTGGCCACCTTTCTGCACATATGCCCGCACGAAGTCCTCCGCGTTCTCCTCGAGCACGTCGTCGATCTCGTCGAGAAGATCGTCGGTGTCCGAGGCGAGCTTCTCGCGACGTTCCTGACCGGCACCGCCGTCACCGACGACCTCGTCGTCGTCCCCGCCGCCACCGCGTGTGGTCTGCTCCTGTGCCATAGCCGCCGACCTCCTCCTGTATTCGGCGCGGAACCGTCACCGGTCGACGATCGGTGCGGGCACCGCTACTTCGAACCCCTACCCTACCCAGCGAACCGCACCGGCGGTGGAGACACGCGTGCTTCCCGCCCACCCCACCGCGGCCCACCAACCGGTGGGGATTCCGCAGCCGGGGATCAGTGGGTGAGCTGATCGACGAGTTCGGCCGCCGAGTGCGCCGTCTCGAGCAGCTCCCCGACGTGCGCGCGGGTGCCCCGCAGCGGCTCGAGGGTCGGGATCCGCACCAGCGACTCCCGGCCCAGATCGAAGATCACCGAATCCCAGCTCGCCGCCGCGATGTCGGCACCGAAGCGGCGCAGGCACTCCCCGCGGAAATAGGCGCGGGTGTCCGACGGCGGGGTGTGCACCGCGTCGAGCACCTGCTGCTCGGAGACCAGCCGCTGCATCGACCCGCGCGCCACCAGCCGGTTGTACAGGCCCTTGTCCAGCCGCACATCCGAATACTGCAGATCCACCATGTGCAGGCGCGGCGCCGACCAGGACAATCCCTCGCGGTTGCGGAAACCCTCGAGCAGCCGCAGCTTCGCCGGCCAGTCCAGCAGGTCGGCGCATTCCATCGGGTCGCGTTCGAGCAGATCGAGCACCATCGCCCACTTGTCCAGGATGTCGAGCACCCGCTTGTCCTCGGTGCCCTCGTGGAACCTCGCGGCCCGCTCGTGATAGATCCGCTGCAAGGCCAGCCCGGTCAGCTCCCGCCCGTCCACCAACGCCACCGTCTTGCGCAGGCTCGGATCGTGGCTGATGTGATGCACCGCGGTGACCGGGCGGGCCAGCTGCAGGTCGGACAGGTCGATGCCGGCCTCGATCAGATCGAGCACCAGCGCCGTGGTCCCGACCTTGAGATAGGTGGACATCTCCGCGAGATTCGCATCGCCGATGATCACGTGCAGCCGCCGGTACTTGTCGGCGTCGGCGTGCGGCTCGTCGCGGGTGTTGATGATGCCGCGCTTGAGGGTGGTCTCGAGACCGACCTCGACCTCGATGTAGTCGGCGCGTTGGGACAACTGGAAGCCCGGCTCGTCACCGGACTGCCCGATCCCCACCCGCCCCGACCCGGTGATGACCTGCCGGGACACGAAGAACGGCGTCAGACCCGCCACCACCGCCGAGAACGGGGTGTCGCGCGCCATCAGATAGTTCTCGTGGGTGCCGTAGGAGGCGCCCTTGCCGTCGACGTTGTTCTTGTACAGCTGCAGCCGCGGTGCGCCGGGCACACTCGACGCGTGCCGCGCCGCGGCCTCCATCACCCGCTCGCCGGCCTTGTCCCAGATCACCGCGTCCAGCGGATCGGCGACCTCGGGGGCCGAGTACTCCGGGTGCGCATGGTCGACGTACAGCCGCGCCCCGTTGGTGAGGATCATGTTCGCGGCGCCGACCTCGTCGGCGTCGATGACCGGCGCCGGTCCGCTCGCGCGGCCCAGATCGAAACCGCGGGCGTCGCGCAGGGGCGATTCGACCTCGTAGTCCCAGCGGGTGCGCCGGGCCCGCGGCACCCCTTCGGCCGCCGCATACGCCAGCACCGCCTGCGTGGAGGTCAGGATCGGGTTCGCCGATGGTTCGTTGGGTGAGGAGATCCCGTACTCGACCTCGATACCGATGATCCGCTGCATGCCCTCGAGCCTAGGCGATCGGCCCGTCCGCGGCCGTCAACCGCCCGAGTGCCCGGGCTGCGGGCCGCTGTCCGCGGGGCGGGCCCGGCAGTCCAGATAGCCGGTGGCGCCGATCGCCTGCAACGCCCACCGCACCGGCATCGGCGCCCAGCTCGCCTGCGGATCGTCCCCGACAACCGGCGCGGTCACCGGCACCGCCCGGCCCCGGGTGTGCACGACCGCCTGTCCGGCGGCGCACACATTGCGCAGCCAGTCGGTGTCGGCGCCGTAGGTCAGCGCGATCCGCAACCGGTCGTCGACGGTGAACAACAGCACCGGGGTGCGGAAGACGCGCCCGGAACGCCGGCCCCGATGCTCGACCACCGCGGTGCCCGGCAAGACCTGCGCGAAGGGGGTGGTGATCCGGTTGGTGGCCACCTTGTTGAATCGGGCCAGTGCGCGTGGCAGCGGCATGACCTTCCTCCCCCGGCGACAGCGCGGCCGGACACCCCCGAAGGCAGTGCCCGGCCGCGATCCTGTCGTCGTCCGTGTCTCGTCGGTGCGGCCGCTACAGATACTGGCCGGTGTTCGATTCGGTGTCGATCGCCCGGCTCGCGCTGGCGTTCTTGCCGGTGACCAGGGTGCGGATGTACACGATCCGCTCGCCCTTCTTCCCCGAGATCCGGGCCCAGTCGTCCGGATTGGTGGTGTTGGGCAGGTCCTCGTTCTCGGCGAACTCGTCGACGATCGAATCGAGCAGATGCTGCACCCGCAGGCCCGGCGCGCCGGTCTCGAGCACCGATTTGATCGCATACTTCTTGGCGCGGTCGACGATGTTCTGGATCATCGCCCCGGAGTTGAAGTCCTTGAAATACAGCACTTCCTTGTCGCCGTTGGCGTAGGTCACCTCGAGGAACCGGTTGTCCTCGGATTCGGCGTACATCCGCTCGACGACCCGTTCGATCATCGCCCGCACGCAGGCCGCCCGGTCGCCGCCGAACTCGGCGAGATCGTCGGCGTGCACCGGCAGCGTCTCGGTCAGATACTTCGAGAAGATGTCCTGGGCGGCCTCCGCGTCCGGACGTTCGATCTTGATCTTCACGTCGAGGCGGCCCGGCCGCAGGATCGCCGGGTCGATCATGTCCTCCCGGTTCGACGCACCGATGACGATGACGTTCTCGAGGCCTTCGACCCCGTCGATCTCGGCGAGCAACTGCGGCACCACCGTGGTCTCCACATCCGAGGACACCCCCGACCCGCGGGTCCGGAAGATCGAATCCATCTCGTCGAAGAACACGATCACCGGGGTGCCTTCGGAGGCCTTCTCCCGTGCCCGCTGGAAGATCAACCGGATGTGCCGTTCGGTTTCGCCGACGAACTTGTTGAGCAGCTCGGGACCCTTGATGTTGAGGAAGAACGACTTCGCTTCCTTCGAATCGTCGCCGCGGGCCTCGGCGATCTTCTTCGCCAGCGAGTTCGCCACCGCCTTGGCGATCAGCGTCTTGCCGCAGCCGGGCGGACCGTACAGCAGCACCCCCTTCGGTGGGCGCAGCGAGTATTCGCGGAACAGATCCTTGTGCAGGAAGGGCAGTTCCACCGCGTCGCGGATCTGCTCGATCTGCCGGCCCAGACCACCGATGTCGCCGTAGCCGACGTCCGGGACCTCCTCGAGTACCAGATCCTCGACCTCGGCCTTGGGGATCCGCTCGAAGGCATAGCCGGCCTTGCTGTCGACCAGCAGCGAATCACCCGGGCGCAGCGTGAACGAGACGTCGTCGGCGGTCGGATCGAGCGGAGCGTCCGCGGCGGCCGCGGCGAGCGGCGCCGCCAGCCACACGATGCGTTCCTCGTCGGCATGCCCGACCACCAGCGCGCGGGCGCCGTCGTCGAGCACCTCCCGCAAGGTGGTGATCTCCCCGACCCGTTCGAACCCGCCGATCTCCACGACGGTCAACGCCTCGTTCAACCGCACGGTCTGACCGGGCCGGAAGGTGTCGAGTTCGAGATTCGGGGACACCGCGACCCGCATCTTGCGGCCCGAGGTGAACACGTCGACGGTCTGATCGTCGAACGTCTCGAGCAGCACCCCGTACCCGCTGGGGGGTTGCGCGAGCCGATCGACCTCCTCACGCAGCGTGATCAGCTGCTGCCGCGCATCCTTGAGGGTCTCGAGCAGTTTGCTGTTGCGGACCGTGAGGGACTCGAGGCGTGCTTCGAGGTCGCGTACCTGATCCGACGGCTCGACGAGCCGACGACGCAAAGCCGCCACCTCTGCGCGCAACTCTTCGATTTCGCGTGCCGCTGCCACCGCATCCGGCTTCTCTGACGAGCTCATGAGCGACTCCCTCCACTGTCGGTCATTCCACGCTACCGGGACAGCGCCCACTGTGGGTGGGGACACGAAACAGTCGTGTTCCGAACATGTGTCGCGTGTGGGCAGCGCCACCGGAGCTGACATCCCCATCCGATGTCAGGCTTACCTAATATCGGGGTCGACCCGGTTCTCTGCGAAAGGCATCTTCCGTGACCACGAGTTCTCTCCGCGTGACCTGCGTCGCCGCGGCGCTGGCCGCCGCCGCGGCCCTGACCGGCTGCAGCTCCGACGACACCGACACCACCGCCGGCACCACGACCGACGCCCCCACGAGCACCACCACGACCAGCGGTGTCGCGGCGCCCGCCGCGGTGACCGTCGAACAACTGCAAAGCCAGGTCGATATCTTCTTCGATCCGGCCGCCACCACCGAGGAACGCGCCGCCGTCGTCGAGAACGGCACCGACCGCCTCCCCGTCCTCGAACAGTTCACCGGGGTGCTCGCCGGCTACCCGCTGACCGGCACCGTCGGGGAGATCACCACCGTCGACGCCGACACCGTCACCGCCACCACCGAGGTCGCCGGCCCCCACGGCGGTGCCCCCATGCCGCTGACCTTCGAGGACATCGACGGCAACTGGGTCATCGCCGACGACAGCGCCTGCTCGATCCTGAGCATGGGCCGGCTGAGCTGCGAATGATCCGCCGCCCGCAGCCGCGTCGGCTCAGCCCTTGCTGGGCCGACGCTGCGGCTTCGGGGTTTCCACCCCGTCCTGCAACCGGCGCGCACTGACCAGGAACGCCGTGTGCCCCTGCATCCGGTGCTCCGGCCGCACCGCCAGCCCCACCACATGCCACCCGCGCACCATCGACTCCCACGAGCGCGGCTCGGTCCAGCAGGTCTGCTCCCGCAACGCCTCCACCACCCGCGACAGCTGCGTCGTCGTCGCCACATACACGATCAGCACCCCGCCGGGCACCAACGCCGCCTTGACGGTGTCGAGCACCTCCCACGGCGCCAGCATGTCCAGCACCACCCGATCGACCCGGCCGTGCGTGTCGAGATCGTAATCGGCCAGATCCCCCAGCACCGTCGTCCAGTTCGCCGGGCGCTCCCCGAAGAAGGTGTCGACATTGCGCTCGGCGTATTCGAGGTGATCCTCGCGCACCTCGTAGGAGATCACCTGCCCGCCCGGGCCCACCGCCCGCAGCAGCGAACAGGTCAGCGCCCCGGATCCGGCGCCGGCCTCGAGCACCCGCGCCCCCGGGAAGATGTCACCCTCCTGCACGATCTGCGCGGCGTCCTTCGGATAGATCACCTGCGCGCCGCGCGGCATCGACATCACGTAATCGACCAGCAGCGGCCGCAACGCCAGATACGGGGTGCCGTTCGTCGAGGTCACCACCACACCCTCGTCGGTGCCGATCAGATCGTCGTGCAAGATCCCGCCGCGGTGGGTGTGGAACTCCTTGCCCGGCTCGAGCACCACGGTGTACTTGCGGCCCTTGGCGTCGGTCAACTGCACCCGGTCCCCGACCTGGAAAGGTCCGCTGCGCCCGAGTCCGCCTACTGCCATCGCCGTGTCCACCTTCGTTCCAGCCCCGCGCCCCACCGGGCGCGCGGGTCCGGCACCGTGCCCGACCCGGACTCCAGCCTGCCAGGTGGGAGCCCGGCCGCGACCACACCCCCCACCGGCAACGGTCCGGACTGCCGGTGGTGCGATCATCGGGCACTGGGCCCGGCGTTCGGCGGCACCCCCCGCCGTAGCCCCCGGCGGCAAGACTCCGCCGCCTCGACACCGGGTGTGCCCCACCGCATCGAGCAGCAGGAGAACACCGAGTGAGCGACGCCGCGTACTACGTGCCGGTCCCCGATACCGCGCCCCCCGCCGTGCCCGACGGCACCGAGATCGAGGTCTTCCGCCCCACCGCGTCCACCGTCAGCACCTGGGGACCGCACCTGCAGCACGGCGCCCCACCCTCGGCGTTGCTCGCCCGCGCCGTCGAACGCCACCGGCCCCGCCCCGACACCCGGCTCACCCGCCTGACCGTCGACCTGCTCGGGCCCGTACCGCTCACCGACCTCGAAGTCCGCACCCGCATCGAACGGCCCGGCCGCAAGATCGAACTCGTCGTCGCCGAACTGTGGGCCACCGCCCCCGACGGCACCCACCGCGCGGTCGCGCGCGGCACCGGCTGGCGCCTCGAGATCGTCGACCTACCCGAGATCGCCCGCACCTCCGAGACCCCGCTGCCGCGGGCAGCCGACCTTCACCCCACCGACCCCGACCCGTCGTGGAAGGGCGGCTTCATCGACACCCTCGACTGGCGCATCGTCGTGCCCTTCGGGGCACCGGGCCTGTCCTCGGCATGGCTGCGCACCGACACCGCGCTCGTCGAAGGGGAAACCCCCAGCGGCCTGGACCGGTTGATGAGCGTCGCCGACGTCGCCAACGGGGTCGGTTCCAAACTCGACCCCCGTGCCTACACCTTCCTCAACACCGAACTGACCGTGCACCTGTTCCGCGCCCCCACCTACCGCGACCAGGACTGGATCGGGATCGCCGCCGAGATGTCCGTCGGCCCCGACGGGGTCGGCACCACCACCGGACTGCTCTACGACGACACCGGCGCTCTCGGCCGGATCACCCAGAACGTGCAGGTGCGGCCCCGCTGACCGCGGAGCCGCACCGGACCGGGGATCGGACGGGCCGGGGATCGGACGGGCCGATGCGCGGCTACTCGGGGGCGCGCATCGCCCGGCACGAGCGGATGTTCGACGCGAGGATCGCGCGGGCGCCGATCTCGGCGAGCCGGTCCATCACCGCATTGTGGCCCTTGCGCGGCACCATCGCCCGCACCGCCACCGAATTCTCGTTCGCCAGCGGCGAGATCGTCGGCGACTCCAGACCGGGAGTGACCTGCACGGCCTGCTCGAGCAGGTGCTTGGGGCAGTCGTAGTCGATCATCACGTACTGCTGCGCGAAGACCACACCCTCGAGCCGGGCGATCAGCTGGTTGCGGGCCCGATCACCACGATCGGAACCCTCCCGCTCGATCAGCACCCCTTCCGAATCGCACAGCGACTCCCCGAACGCGACGAGATCGTGCTGCCGCAACGTCCGTCCCGAACCGACCACATCGGCGATCGCGTCCGCGACCCCGAGCTGGATGGAGATCTCCACCGCCCCGTCGAGCCGGATCACCTCCGCCTCGATGCCGCGGGCCTCGAGATCGCGGCGCACCAGATTCGCGTACGAGGTGGCGATCCGCAGGCCCTGAAGATCCTCGACCGTCCAGTCCCGGCCCTTCGGGGCGGCATACCGGAATCGCGACGACCCGAAACCCAACGCCAACCGCTCGGCGACCGGCGCCCCGGAATCCATCGCCAGGTCCCGCCCGGTGATCCCCAGATCCAGCTCACCGGAGCCGACATAGATCGCGATGTCCTTCGGCCGCAGGAAGAAGAACTCGACGTCGTTGACCGGATCGATGACCGTCAGATCCCGCGAATCCGTGCGGCGCCGGTAACCGGCCTCCTGCAGGATCTCGGCGGCGGACTCGGACAGCGAACCTTTGTTGGGGACTGCGACGCGCAGCATGAGCAGGGGGTCCTTTCGAACAACGAGCAGAAGCGAGGAAGGGAGCGACGGGCACGACCGGCGGCACCGCACACAGCGGGCCGGCGGCCGTCACAGATGCTTGTAGACGTCCTCGAGCTTCAGACCCCGCCCCACCATCAGCACCTGAACCCAGTACAGCAGCTGCGAAATCTCCTCGGACAGTTCCTCGTCGGACTGGTACTCGGCGGCGATCCACACCTCGCCGGCCTCTTCGAGTACCTTCTTGCCCTGGAAATGCACACCGGCGTCCAGGGCAGCGACGGTGCCGGAACCCTCGGGGCGGGTCTGGGCACGCTCGGACAGCTCGGCGAACAGGGAATCGAAGGTCTTCACAGGGGTCGATTGTTTCATGCCCCACCGCCGGGCCCGCATCCAGGACACCGACCCACCCTCAGAACTCGAGCACCCGCTCGCTGACGAAGCGCCGCGCCACCCCACTGATCGGATCGGTGAACTCGAGCGACCGCGCCAGCAACCGCAACGGATCGGTGAAATCACCCGCCCGGCGCGGCCGGAACTGCGGATAGAAGTTGTCCCCCACGATCGGAACGCCCAAACCCGCCAGATGCAACCGCAACTGATGGGTGCGGCCGGTGCGGGGACACAACCGATAGCGCGCCCGCTCCCCGCGCCGCTCGAGCAGCTCGACACGCGTCTCCGAATTCGGCTCGTCGAAACTCTGCACCGCCGTGAGCTCCCCGTGCCGCTTGACGATCCGCGACCGCACCACCTGCGGGAACTCCAGCTCCGGCCGATAACCGGCGACCGCCTCGTACACCTTGCGGACCTGCTGCCGCTCGAACAACTCCTGATAGGGGCGCCGCCACGCCGGATCGGTCGTGCACAGCAACACCCCGGCGGTCATCCGGTCGAGCCGATGCACCGGCACCAGCTCCGGCAGCTCGAGCTCGCGGCGCAACCGCACCACCACCGACTCGCGGATGTGCGCACCGCGCGGGATGGTCGCCAGGAAGTGCGGCTTGTCCACCACCACCAGCCCCGCCTCGCGGTGCAGCACCCGCACCGCGAACGGCACCGGCACCTCCGGCGCCGGCTCCCGATAGAAGTACACGAACCGGGTCGGCTGACAGCGGGTGTGCGGCTCGACCCGGCGCCCGTGCTCGTCGACCAGCTCCCCCGCCGCCAGGCGGGCGAGCCAGTCCTCCTCCGGATGCGCCGCCTGCAGGAACTCGACGATCGTGCCGGCCGTGACGTCGGCGGGCATCCGGATCCGGTCCGGGCCGAGCCCGTCGCGCACCGGCAGCGGGGCACCGCGCACCCTCAGGCCTCCACCGGATCCGGCACACACCGCCCGCACACCAAGGTCAGCTCCCGGCCCCGCACATCCGGATGATTGCGGTACCGCGAGGTCGGCGTCCCGCACAGGGTGCACCGCCCGATCACCGCCGATTCGGCACCGAACTCGACGTTCATCCGCCCGTCGAAGACGTACAGCGAACCCTCCCACAGGCCCTCGTCGCCGAAGGTCTCGCCGTAACGCACGATGCCCCCGTCGAGCTGGTAGACCTCCTCGAAGCCGCGGTGGCGCATCAGCGCCGACAGCACCTCGCACCGCACCCCACCGGTGCAGTAGGTCACCACCGGGCGGGACTTGAGATGGTCGTAGCGGCCGCTGTCGAGTTCGGCGACGAAATCGCGGGTCGTGGCCACATCCGGCACCACCGCATTCCGGAACCGGCCGATCTGCGCCTCGAACCGGTTGCGGCCGTCGAAGAAGACCACCTCCTCGCCGCGCTCGGCGACGAGCGCGTGCACCGCGTGCGGCGACAGATGCGTCCCCCCGTCGACGATCCCGTTCTCGTCGACCTTCACCTCCTCGGGCACCCCGAAGGTGACGATTTCCGGGCGCACCTTCACCGACAACCGCGGAAAATCGGCGCCGGTGCCGTCGGACCACTTGACGTCGACGTCCTTGAACGCCGCATAGCCGCGCAGTCCCCGCACATACTTCTTCACCGCGGCGATGTCACCACCGACGGTGCCGTTGATGCCGTGCTCGGAGATCAGGATCCGCCCCGTCAACCCCAGCGACGACGCCAGCGTGTGCTGCCACAACCGGATCGCCTCGGGATCGGCGAGCGGCGTGAACTTGTAGAACAGCACGATCTTCGGGACCGCCACCTCACCGCACCCCCGAGCCGTGCAGCTCGCGCAGATCCTCCGCGGTCAACCCCTCCAGGGTCGACCGGAACACCCGCCGCGGCGAACCGGGCACCTCCACCAGTGACGGCACCACCAGCACCGTGCACCCCGCCGCATCCGCGGCCGCCGCCCCGGTCGGGGAATCCTCCACCGCCAGACACTGCGCCGGATCGAGCCCGAGCAGCTGCGCCGCCCGCCGATAGGGCGCCGGATCCGGTTTGCCGGCCGGTACCTCGTCCCCGCACACCGAATGATCGAAATGCTCGCGGCCCAAGGTCTCCAACGCCACCTCGCACAACGCCCGCTCGGTGTTGGTCACCAGCACCGAACCCAGACCGGCCTGCCGCACCGTGCGCAGCGCAGCGCGCGCACCCGGCCGCCACGGCAGACCCTGCGCGAACAACCGGCCCATGTACTCGGTCAACCATGCCGCCGCGGCCGCCGCCTCGTCCGGGGTGGGATCGAGCCCCAGACCGGCGAAGGTGCGCAGCACCGCCAGATCCATCGGGCCCCCGATCGTCGCGATCCGGGTCTCCTCGCTCATCGGACCCCCGAGATGCAGCGACAACTCCCGCATCCCGATGTCCCACAACCGTTCCGACTCGAGCAAGGTGCCGTCCATGTCCCACAGCACCGCACGCAACGTCCCGGCCGGTGCCGCCACCGGCACCTGAACTCGCTCAGACATTGAAATACTTCGCCTCCGGGTGGTGCAGCACGAACGCATCGGTGGACTGCTCGGGATGCAACTGCAACTCCTCCGACAACTCCACCCCGATCCGCTCCGGCTCGAGCAACTCCACCAGCTTGATCCGATCCTCCAGATTCGGGCACGCCCCGTAACCGAACGCGAACCGGGCCCCGCGATAGGCGAGCTTGAAATACTCGGCGACCTCCTCCGGATCCTCGTCCGCCGCCGTGTGCCCATCGGAGAACGCCAGCTCCTGCCGCACCCGGCGATGCCAGTACTCCGCCAACGCCTCCGTCAACTGCACCCCGATGCCGTGCACCTCGAGATAATCCCGATACGAATCCGAGGCGAACAACTCGTTCGCGAAATCCGCGATCGGCTGCCCCATCGTCACCAGCTGGAACGGCCACACATCGACCTGACCCGAGGCGATCGCATCCTCCCGCGACCGCACGAAATCGGCGATGCACAAGAACCGCGACCGCTGCTGCCGCGGGAAGGTGAACCGGTACCGCTCCGGCGCATCCGGCCGCGGCTCGGTCAGCACCACCACATCGTCACCCTCGGACACCGCCGGGAAATAGCCGTACACCACCGCCGCGTGCTGCAGGATCCCCTCGGTCGCCAACCGGTCCAGCCAGTACCGCAACCGCGGCCGACCCTCCGACTCCACGAGCTCCTCGTAGCTCGGGCCGTCACCGCCACGCTGCCCGCGCAGCCCCCACTGCCCGAGGAACAACGCCCGCTCGTCGATCAACGCCGCATAATCGGCCAACGGAATACCCTTGACCACCCGCGTCCCCCAGAACGGCGGGGCCGGCACCGGCAGATCCGACGCCACATCGCTGCGCGCGGGCACCTCCGCCGGCGTCTCTGCAGCCTTGCGCTTCTCCGCGATCCGCTTGCTGCGCTCGTGCCTCTCCTTGCGCTCGGCGGCCTTGCGGGCGGCCTCGATCGCCTCCGGGCTGTCCGGTGCCGGACCCTCCCCGCGCTTCTCGGCCATCACCCGATCCATCAGCGCCAGACCTTCGAAAGCATCCCGCGCATACGAGACCTTCCCCTCGTAGACCTCCGCCAGATCGTTCTCGACATAGCTGCGGGTGAGTGCCGCACCACCGAGCAGCACCGGGAACTGCTCCGCAACCCCCCGGGCGTTGAGCTCCTCGAGGTTCTCCTTCATCACCACCGTCGACTTCACCAACAGCCCCGACATGCCGATCACATCGGCTCGCTTGTCGACCGCCGCATCGAGAATCGTCGCGATCGGCTGCTTGATACCGAGATTGACCACCTCGTACCCGTTGTTCGACAAGATGATGTCCACCAGGTTCTTGCCGATGTCGTGCACATCGCCCTTGACGGTGGCCAGCACGATCCGGCCCTTGCCCTCGTCGCCGGTGGACTCCATGTGCGGCTCCAGGAAGGCCACCGCCGTCTTCATCACCTCGGCGGACTGCAACACGAACGGCAACTGCATCTGCCCGGACCCGAACAGCTCACCGACCGTCTTCATCCCCGACAACAACGTGTCGTTGATGATCGCCAACGGCGGAGTCGTCCTCATCGCCTCGGTCAGATCGTCCTCGAGCCCGTTGCGCTCGCCATCGACGATGCGCCGCTCGAGACGCTCGAACAACGGCAACGCCGCCAGCTCCTGTGCCCGCGACTCCCGCGCCGACGCCGCCGACACACCCTCGAACAACTCCATCAACTTCTGCAGCGGGTCGTAACCCTCCCGCCGCCGGTCGTACACCAGATCCAGCGCGACCTGCCGCTGCTCCTCCGGGATCCGCGCCATCGGCAGGATCTTCGACGCGTGCACGATCGCCGTGTCCAGACCGGCCTCCGTGCACTCGTGCAGGAACACCGAGTTGAGCACCTGCCGCGCCGCCGGATTCAACCCGAACGACACATTCGAGATGCCCAGCGTGAAGTGCACCTCCGGATGCGCCGCATGGATCTGCCGGATCGCCTCGATCGTCTCGATCGCGTCGCGCCGCACCTCCTCCTGACCCGTCGAGATCGGGAAGGTCAACGCATCGACGATGATGTCCTGCGGCGCCAGCCCCCACCGACCGGTCAGATCCGCGATCAACCGCTCCGCGATCCGCACCTTGTGCGCGGCGGTACGCGCCTGCCCCTCCTCGTCGATCGTCAACGCCACCACCGCAGCGCCGTGCTCGACGACATGCTCCATGATCCGCTCGAACCGCGAACCCGGGCCGTCACCGTCCTCGTAGTTCACCGAGTTCACCGCGCACCGGCCACCGAGATGCTCGAGACCCGCCCGGATCACCTCCGGCTCCGTCGAGTCGATCATGATCGGCAGGGTCGACGACGTCGCGAACCGCGACGCCAGCTCCGCCATGTCCGCCGCACCGTCCCGGCCGACGTAGTCGACGTTCAGATCCAGCATGTGCGCACCGTCGCGGATCTGATCCTTCGCGATGTCCAGGCACTTCTGCCAGTCCCCGGCGAGCATCGCCTCCCGGAACGCCTTCGACCCGTTCGTGTTCGTGCGCTCACCGATCATCAGGATCGACGCGTCCTGCTCGAACGGCACCGCGGTGTACAGCGACGACACCCCCGGCTCCGGGCGCGGTGCACGCGGCGCCGGCTGCACGCCGCGCACCGCCTCGGCGACCTGCCGGATGTGCTCGGGCGTCGTCCCGCAGCAACCACCCACGAAGGACAGCCCGTAGTCGGTGACGAAACCGGCGAGTGCCTCGGCGAGCTCGGCAGGTTGCAACGGATACTCGGCGCCGTTCGCGCCGAGCACGGGCAGACCCGCATTCGGCATCACCGACACCGGGATGCGGGCATGCTGCGACAGATACCGCAGATGCTCGGTCATCTCCGCCGGCCCGGTCGCACAGTTCAACCCGATCAGATCGATACCGAGCGGCTCCAACGCCGTCAGGGCCGCGCCGATCTCCGAACCGAGCAGCATCGTGCCGGTCGTCTCCACGGTCACGTGCGTGACGATCGGCACCCGCCGCCCCGCCTGCTCCATCGCACGCTTGCTACCGATGATCGCGGCCTTCGCCTGCAGCAGGTCCTGGCAGGTCTCCACGAGGATCGCGTCCGCGCCCGCGTCGAGCATGCCCAGCGCCGCTTCGGCGTAGGCGTCGCGAAGCACCGCGAACGGCGCGTGCCCGAGGGTCGGCAGCTTCGTGCCGGGACCCATCGAACCGATCACCATCCGCGGCATACCGTCGGCAGCCGGACCCATCTCGTCGGCCACCTCCCGGGCCAGACGGGTACCGAGCTCGGACAACTCACGGATACGGTCGGCGATGTCGTAGTCGGCGAGATTGGGCAGGTTGCAGCCGAAGGTGTTGGTCGAGACGACGTCGGCGCCGGCCTCGAAGTACGCCCGGTGGATCCCACGGATCACATCGGGACGAGACTCGTTGAGGATCTCGTTGCACCCCTCCAAACCGCGGAAGTCGTCGAGCGACAGATCCGCGGCCTGCAACATGGTGCCCATCGCCCCGTCTCCGATGACAACGCGCTGGGCCAGCGCATCGAGCAGGACAGAATGAAGTGGGGTGGACATGCCCTTCAGACTAGTGGGCGCCCGGAACGACCCGGGTCGTAGGCTGGACGGGTGAGTGCACCCGAGTTTTCCGAGACCCCGGACCAGGACGTCACCGCCCTGCGCAATCCGGTGCTCGTCGCCGCCTTCGAGGGGTGGAACGACGCTGCGGACGCCGCCAGCGGCGCCGTCGAGCACCTTGAGCTGATCTGGGACGCGGAGCCGTTCGCCGAGCTGGACTCCGAGGAGTACTACGACTTTCAGGTCAACCGACCCCAGGTGCGCATGGTCGACGGGGTCACCCGCGAGATCGACTGGCCCACCACCCGCCTGTCCGTATGCTCCCCTCCCGGCAGCGACCGCGACGTCGTGCTGCTGCACGGCATCGAACCGAGCATGCGCTGGCGCAGCTTCTGCGACGCGATCATCGAACTCGTCGACGAGTTCGACGTCCACACCGTCGTGCTCCTCGGTGCCCTGCTCGCCGACACCCCGCACACCCGGCCCGTCCCGGTCACCGGCACCGCCTACAGCGCCGAGGCCGCGGCACGCTTCAAATTGCAGACCTCCCGCTACGAAGGCCCCACCGGCATCACCGGCGTCCTGCAGGACGCCTTCGTGCGCGCGGGCATCCCCGCCGTCTCGTTCTGGGCGGCGATCCCCCACTACGTGTCCAACCCACCCAACCCCAAGGCGACGGTGGCGCTCCTCCGGCGTGTCGAGGACGTCCTCGACATCGAGGTACCCCTCGGTGAGCTGCCGTTGCTCGCGGAGGAATGGGAACAGACCGTCACCGACATGATCGACGACGACGAGGAGATCGCCGAGTACGTGCACACCCTCGAAGAACGCGGTGACGCCGAGGCGGAGGAGGACATCTCCGAGCTGATCTCCAAGATCGACGGCGACGCCCTTGCCGCGGAGTTCGAGCGTTACCTGCGTCGACGGGGTCCCGGCGGCTTCAATCGGTGACGGATGTACGTGAACCGCTGCAGCGCGCCGCGCTGTACGCGGGAGGATTCCTCGGGCCCTTCGGAGGTAGCGTCGTCGTGTCGATGCTGCCGGAACTCGGCGCCGACACAGGCGTGTCCACCGGCACGGCCGCGACGACGGTCACCGCCTATCTCGGGGTGTTCGCTGCGGCGATGCTGTTCTCGGGAACTCTGGGCACGCGCTGGGGGCGTGCCCGCACCGTCCGCACCGCCTATCTCGTCTACGCCCTGGTATCGATCGCCGCTGCCCTGGCCCCGACCTTCTCGTTGCTGATCGGTGCTCGCATGCTGCAGGGAGGCGCCAACGCGTTCACCACCCCCCTGCTGCTCGCAGCGCTCGCCGTCATCACGCCGAAGGACCGGCTCGGACGCGCGCTCGGCTTGTTCGGAGCCATGCAGGCAGCAGGCCAGACCGTCGCCCCGCTGGTCGGCGGACTCGCCGCCGAGGTGGACTGGCGATGGGCCTTCGTCGTCCTCGCTGCCGCCGCGCTCGGGCTCGCGCTCATCGGCCTGCCCGATTCGGTGCGCGACGATCCCTCCGGAGCCGAGCGGGCGCGGTTACGTGACGCGCTGAGCCCTCACGTCCTGCGCATCGGTGTCGTCGCCTTGCTGGGCTGGGGTGCGCTCGGCGGGCTCGGTTTCCTGCTCGCCTTCCGCGTCGAGGACGACTTCGGGTTGTCGCCGTCCGAACGTGGGGTGGTGCTCACGCTGTTCGGTCTGGCCGGCATCCTCACCGCCCGGCCGGTGGGCGTGCTCATCGATCGGGTCGGTGCCCGGTGGACGGTGCTCGGGGGCGCGATGCTCGGTGCGGCACTGGTCGTGGTGGTCGGCACGGTTCCCTTGCTGGGCATCGTGGCCGTGGCGTGGTTCGTGGCAGGCATCGCGTCGCAATGCATCCTCGTGGGGGTCAATGCCGCGGTGCTCGGTGGGCCGGGCGGCAACCGCGGCGGGGCGGTGTCCGTCGTACAGGCCTTCCGCTTCGGCGGGGCGGCCTTCTCCCCTCTGCTGCTGACCCCGGTGTACAGCGCCGACCCGGTCGTGGCTTTCCTGGTACCTGCCGCACTTCTCGGGGTGCTGGTGCCCCTCGCCATGACCCGGCGCCGTACTGCCCGCTGAATCCCCCCTTCAGGGTTGGCTTGTCGTCGAATACTTTCCCCTTGTCGTAGTGGTGAGTAAAGACGAAGGGGGCGATCATTCCGTTTTTCGATGGTTTCCGTATTGTTCAGAATACTTTCGGATAGGCTGACATCTCAGCCGAGCACACTCAGACCGGCGGATTCATCCGCCGGCGCCGGCCCGGCGTTCTCCCCGTCCACCTCTTGAACGCCACCGAGAAGCTCGACGCATCCGCGTAGCCGAGCCGCTGCCCCACCCTCTCCACAGGCAACCCCGCATCCAGCAACTCCTCCGCCATCGCCCCCAGTGTCTCGGCCACCACCACGCGGTAGGAGGTCCCCTCCTCCCCCAGGCGGCGACGAAGGGTGCGCACGCTCGTCCCCAACTCGGCCGCCACGTCTTCCTGGCTGGGACCGTCCGCGGCGGTGCGCAGCAACACTCCCCGGACCCGGGCCCCGAACTCGCCGCGGTTCTGCCTCCGTTGCAGCTGCTCCGCGCATTCCCGGAGCAGGACCGCCGCAGCCTCCGGACTCGCGGTCGGCATGGGTCGCTCCAAGGCCCGTGCGTCCACGACCACCGCATGAGTCGCCGCAGTGGTCTCCACACACCACCCCTGGTCCCGGAAGACCGGCACGACCCGATCCGCCAGCGATGCGGCCACCTCGACACGCCGCACCTCCGACGGCGATCCCCACAGCGTCTGCCAGTGCGCGAGGATCCCCGAGACGTCACGTTCGAGCAGAAAGCCCCGCAAGTCGGCCGGGACATGCCGATCGTCGAGGCAGAAGCGGACCTCGTCGCCGGCGTACTCGAGTGCGGCCCGCGAGAACGCGAAGGTGAGGTCGAAGAAGCGCGTACCCACTTCGATGCCTTCCCGCACGGTCGAGCAACTCATCAGGGCGTATCCGAAAATCCCGTGTACCGCCGCCTGATAGCGCAGGCCGAGGGTGAATCCCTCCCCCGGCCGATCACCGAGCGCGGCCACCAGATTGCCGATCACCGCCAGTTCCTGGTCGCCGGTGATCTCGCTGCCCGGATCCACGAGCTGTTCCTCGCTCATCCCGGTCCCGGCCAGCAGGGTTTCCGCGTCGATCCCTCGTTCGCGCCCGAAGGACGCCATCAGGGCCGCACTGGTGGCCGCACGGCGGGACATCCACGTGTTCACGACGTTCCATCCTCGGAAGATTGGCCGGAATTCACAAGAACTTGCCGATAGTGGCATGGATCACGGCACCGCCCGTTCGTAGCGTTGCCTCCACAGCTGTCACAACGGGAAAGGACGGTGCGACATGAGCGCGCACGTGCACGGCAAGAGAGTCGTCATCACCGGCGGGGCCCGCGGCATCGGACAGGCGACGGCGGAAGCCCTCGTCGCTGCCGGCGCACGCGTGGCCATCGGGGACATCGACAATGAACTGGTGCAGGACACCGCCTCGCGCATCGGTGCCCGCTTCGGCACCACAGTGCTCGGCCTGCCCCTCGACGTCACCGATCGAGGATCCTTCGACGAATTCCTCAGCCTCGCCCACATGGAGTTCGGCGGACTCGACGTGCTCGTCAACAACGCCGGCATCATGCCCACCGGTGCGTTCCTGGACGAGACGGACACGGTCACCGACCGTCAGATCGACGTCAACGTCCGCGGTGTCGTCCTGGGCTCGAAACTGGCCGCTGCGCGATTCACCGAACAGGGCCACGGCCACATCGTCAATCTCGGCTCCGTCGTGGGAGTCGAAGGCGCTCCCGGTCTCGCGGTGTACTCCGCGACCAAACACGCAGTGATCGGCCTCGGCTCGGTGCTGCGCCAGGAACTCGCGGGCTCGAACATCGTGGTCTCCACCATCGCACCGGGATTCGTGCGCACCGAACTGATCGCGGGCATGAAACCCAACGCTCTCATCGAGAAGCTCGCGATGGTGGGACCGGAGGAGGTCGCAACTGCCATCGTGCAGGTCGTCGCTGCGCGTCGGCCCGGCCTGAAGTACGTGCCGCGGACCGCCGGCTGGATCCTCGGCGCGCTGGGGCTCATCCCCGAAGCAGCCCGCCACCGCATCTCCGCGGCGTTCGGGCTGCAGTCCCTGGCGCTGAACACCGACGAGACCGCCCGGGCGGCCTACCGGCAGCGCACCGAGGCACCGGCGCCCGCGCCCACCCGACCGGTCGACGCGGACACGCCCCGGGACGCCACCGGCAGCGCGCGCTGATCCGCGGCGGGCTGCCGGCCGGTCAGTCGCCGGTCGGCAGCCCGCGCAGCGACCGCAGGGTGGCGTCGACGGCGCGGGCCGCCTCGGCGCCCTTCGTGACGAAGTGCCGGGTGAAGTAGTCGACGTGTTCGGCGTGCTCGTGGAAGTTGTGCGGGGTGAGCACCACCGAGAAGACCGGCACCTCGGTGTCGAGCTGTACGCGCATCAGACCGTCGATCACCGCGGTCGCGACGAAATCGTGCCGGTAGATACCGCCGTCCACGACCAGCCCGGCCGCCACGATCCCGGCGTAACGACCGGTCTTCGCCAGCCGCTGCGCGTGCAGAGGGATCTCGAATGCGCCCGGGACCTCGAAGAAGTCCAGCGATTCCGGGGCGACCCCCAGACGGGTGATCTCGTCGGTGAACCCCGTGCGCGCCTGATCGACGATGTTGCGGTGCCAGGTCGCCTGAACGAACGCGATGCGCCCGGTGATATCGGTCATGGTGACGAAACTAGCGCATCCCCGTCGGGGGTCCGAGGCGCGGGAGGGGGCCGGGGCCGACGGCCGAATTTCGTGTTTTCCTGTTTTCCGTCACGCACAGAGTGACTATCGTGGTGGATGTGACGCAGTCCGCCCCTGCTCCCGAGAACCCCGTCGGTCCCCGCCCCGAGCGGTACATCGACATCTACCGCCGCGCCACGGCACGCCTCGAGGCATGCCTGCCGCTCGGCTGGTCGTTGTCCAGCGACCGGCCCCGCTCCCCCGACGCACCGAGCCGGATGCTGGTCACCGCCCCCGACGGCGACGCGGTGTCGTTCGCGGTCGTCGCCTCCCGCGGGGTGCTCTCCGGTGACGTCGCCCGTATCGCCGCCGACCTGACCGAATCGGACCGCGGATTCGTGTGCGCGCACTATCTCTCCGATCCGGTGCGGCGCCAGCTCGACCGGCACGGCATCTCCTATGCCGACGCCACCGGCAACCTCTCCCTGGTCGCGAACCGCCCGGCGGTGTGGGTCCGTGACCGCGGCGCCGACGCCGACCCGTGGCGCGGGCCGGGCCGACCCTCCGGCGTCCTGACCGGCGAACCGTCCGACCGGGTGGTGCGGGCGCTGGCCGACCACGTCGGTGAGATCACCGTCCCGGAACTGATCACGCTGTCCGGAGCGTCGACCGGCGCCACCTACCGGGTCGTCGAGGTGCTCGTCGAGCGCGAACTCGTCCGGCGGGTGCCCCGCGGTCCGATCGTCGAGGTGCGGTGGGAACCGATGCTGCGCGCCTGGGCGGCCGAACGGAAGGTGTGTCCGGTCCGCCGGTTCACCGCCCCCGACGGAGTCACCGCGACCCGCGCGCGTCTCGCCGAGCGCATCGATCTCCCCTATGCGCTCACCGGCGTCGGCGCCACCGACTATGCCGCCCCGGCGTTGCTCGAGCTCTACGCCGACGATCCCGACGAGGTCGCCGACAGCCTCGGGTTGCGCCCGGTCGAACGCGGCGGCGATGTCGTCGTCGCGATCCCCTGGTCGCCGGTGGTCTTCGATCGGATGGACCGCCGCGGCGGACTCCGGCACGCCGCGATCTCTCAGATCTACGCCGACCTGCTCGCCGGCCCGTTCCGCAACGACGACGCCGCCGAGCACGTGCGCTCCCGGCTCACCGCCGACGAGCACTGGCGCCGCCCGATCCGGTGACGGCGCTTCCGGCGGACCCGAGGCTCACGTATCCCGGTCGCGCCACCGATCTTTGTGTACGGTTCGAACCATGACGGGTCGCGACGACAGGAGTACCGGCCGGATGACGACGACTCGCGCCGTGGCGGATCTACCGTCCGCCCTCGACGACGCCTTCTCCCGCCGGATCGCCGGTCGCCGCCCGGCGGTCTTCCTCGACTACGACGGGGTGCTCACGCCGATCGTTCCGCGTCCCGAGGACGCGGTGTGGTCCGATTCGATGCGCCGCACCGTGCGTGATCTCGCCGACCGGGTATCCGTGTGCATCGTCACCGGCCGCGACCGCGACGTCGTCCAGCAACTCATGGGCGTCGACGATCTCGTCGTCGCGGGCAGCCACGGTTTCGACATCTGGAGCCCGACGGGCGGCCGGCTCGCGCACGGCGTCCTCGGCGATTTCACCGACCTGATCTCCGAGGTCACCGACACGCTCCGCGCCCGGCTGGCCGGCCTCGAAGGGGTCGGCATCGAACCGAAGCGGGCATCCGTTGCGGTGCATTACCGCCAGGCCGCACCCGAGGTCCGCGACCGGGTGAAAGCGATCGTCGACGAACTGCTGGCCGAGAACCCGGACCGGTTGGCGGTGGTGCCCGGAAAGATGGTCTACGAACTCAAACCGGCGGTGGACTGGAACAAGGGCAAGGCGGTCCTCCATCTGATCGACGGCCTCGGCCTCGGGTCCGACGACGTGGTGCCCATCTATCTCGGCGACGACATCACCGACGAGGACGCCTTCCGGGCCCTCCTCGGGCGCGGGATCGGGATTCTGGTGGGTAGTCCGGACGACCCGGAGATGGCCGGACGCCGCACCGATGCCGAATTCGTCCTGGGATCGGTGGACGAGGTCGAACGTTTCCTCTCGGCTCTGGGCAGGTGACGCCGCGCCACCGGAAAGCTCGTGTCGAGTACGACCTGCCAGGAGGTACGCGTGTACGACTCGGAGTTCAGCCTCCACTACGACCGTTTCGATCCCGACGACGAAGCCCTGCGTGAGGCGCTGACGTCGACGGGCAACGGTTACTTCTGCACGCGGGGCACCGCCGAGTGGGAGGACATGGGCGCGGTCCACTATCCGGGCACCTACGCCCACCGCTGCTACAACCGTGAGACCACCATCATGGGCGGCAACCCGGTCCTCAACGAGGATCTGGTCAATCTCCCCAACTGGCTGGTGCTGAAACTGCGTATCGACGGCGGCGAGGCGATCCGCCTGGCGCAGACGCAGATCCTGTCGTATCGGCACGTCTACGACATCCGCACGGCGACGGTGATCCGCGAGATCCGGTTCCGTGATCGGCGCGGCCGCGAAACCTCCCTGCGCAGCAGGCGCTTCGTGAGCATGGCCCATCCGCACCAGGGTGCACTCGAATGGTCGCTCACCCCGGAGAACTGGTCGGGGCGGGTCGAGATCGTCTCCGCGCTCGACGGCCGGGTCACCAACCGCGCGGTCGCTCGCTATCGCGATCTCGAAGCCCGGCATCTGGACCCGGTCTCCCCCCGCACCTACGGACCGGAGACGATCGCGTTGAAGGTCCAGATCCGCCAGTCCGACATCTATATCGCGCAGGCCGCGCGCACCCGGGTGTTCCGGGAGGGCGAGAACGGTTCGCTGCTCATCGATCGCGATCTGTACCAGATGGAGGATTACATCCAGCAGGTCCTCGCGTTCGAGGTCACCCAGGGCGCCACGGTGCGGATCGAGAAGATGGTGGCGATGTTCACCGCCCGTGACGACGCGATCACCGAACCGCTCGCGTCGGTGGGCCGGCACGTACTGCGCTATCCGGATTTCGACGAGGCGTTCGACGAGCACGTCGCGGCGTGGGACGAGCTGTGGGACATCGGCGATATCCGGCTGCCCGGGGAACCGCGGGCGCAGTTGCTGTTGCGCCTGCACATCTCGCACGTGCTGCAGGTGTGTTCGCGGCACACCTCCCGGCTCGACGCCGGAGTCCCCGCGCGCGGGCTCAACGGGGAGGCCTACCGCGGGCACGTGTTCTGGGACGAATTGTTCGTCTATCCCTTCCTGGGAATGCGGGTTCCCGAGATCACCAAGGGCCTGATTCTCTATCGCTACCGGCGGCTGAGCGAAGCGCAGGCGGCGGCGAGCGAGGCCGGCTACCGGGGGGCGATGTTCCCTTGGCAGAGCGGCAGCGACGGCACGGAAGAGACGCAGATGGTGCATCTCAATCCGCTGTCCGGGCGCTGGGATCCGGACCTGAGCCGCAACCAGCGGCATGTCAGTGCCGCGATCTTCTACAACGTCTGGCATTACTACCAGGCCACGGACGACGTCGATTTCCTCGCCGACTACGGCGCCGAGATGATGCTCGAGATCGCCCGGTTCTGGGCCTCCATCGCCCACTACAACCCCGAGCGCGACCGCTACGAGATCCACGGGGTGATGGGACCGGACGAATTCCACGAGCGGTATCCGGGTTCGACCGCGGCGGGGCTGCGCAACAATGCGTACACGAACGTCATGGTCGCCTGGATCTCGGCGCGGGCACTCGACGTCTTCGAGGTGCTGTCGAAGAGCCGGCAGACCGCCTTGCGGGCGCGGCTGCGGGTCACCGACGAGGAACTCCGGGTGTGGTCGGAGATGAGCCGCAAGATGTTCGTGCCGTACCACGACGGGGTGATCAGTCAGTTCGAGGGTTACGAGGACCTCGAGGAACTCGACTGGGATCACTATCGCGCCGAATACGGCAACATCGGGCGGATGGATCGCATCCTGCGCGCCGAGGGACGCGACCCGAACGCCTACAAGGTGGCCAAGCAGGCCGACACGGTGATGTTGTTCTTCCTGTTCGACGACGCCGAGTTGCGGCCGCTGTTCGAGCAGCTGGGTTATCCGTACGATCTCGACCTCGTGCGTCGCACCGTCGACTACTACGATCAGCGCACGTCGCACGGCTCGACGCTCAGTCACGTGACGTTCGCGGGTGTGCTCGCCACCTTCGATCCGCAATCGTCGTGGGAGCGGTTCAAACTCGCCCTCGAGAGCGATGTCAGCGACCTGCAGGGCGGCACCACCAAGGAAGGCATCCACATGGGTGTCATGGGCGGCACCCTGGATCTGGTGCAGCGCTACTACGTCGGTGCCCGGGGGTACGGCGATGTGCTCGTCTTCCGCCCCAAGTTGATCTCGCACCTCGACGGTGTCGCCTTCTCGATGCGCTATCGCGGCACTCCCCTACGGGTGCACATCGCCGGGGACACCTTGTCGGTGCGCGCCGAGGCGGAAGGTTTCCGGGTACCCGTGCGGGTCGCGCTCAACGGCGACTCCGCCGAACTCGGTCCGGGCGATTCGCACGACTTCCGGCTCGCCACGGTGCGCGCGTAGATCCGGGGAGGGGACGGTCATGGCCGAAAGGGAGCCGAGCTTCCGGGCGGTGATCTTCGATGTCGACGGGGTGCTCGTCGACTCTCCGCACGAAGCGGCGTGGCGGGAAGCTCTGGCCGAGTTGGTGACCGGAGACTGGCAGGAGTTACGCGCCGCCGGCTCGTGGAGTGACGACGCGTTCACCTCCGAGGTCTACCGGCAGGTCCTGTCCGGGCGACCGCGGATGGACGGGGCGCGGGCCGCATTGGAGTACTTCGCGGTGCCCGACGCCGAACGCCGCGCCGTCGACTACGCCGATCGCAAACAGGCGCGGTTGCTGCAGTTGATCGACGAGCGTCGGTTCCGCGCCTTCGAGGACGGCGTGCGTTTCGTGGCGGCGGTGCGCGCGGCGGGTATCGCAGTGGCGGCGGCGTCGTCGTCGAAGAACGCCGGGTTGTTCCTGCGGGCGATTCCCGCACACGACCGTCCCGGGGAGACCTTGCTCGAGCAGTTCGACGCAGATCTGTCCGGCCGCCCGGTCGCCCACGGCAAACCCGACCCGGAGTTGTTCCTCGCGGCTGCGACCGAACTCGGGGTGCCGGCCGCCGCGTGTGTGGTGGTCGAGGACGCGATCACCGGAGTACAGGCGGCGAAGGCCGGCGGCATGGCCGCGCTCGGCGTCGCCCGCCACGGGGAAGCCGAGGATCTGGCGCGGGCGGGCGCCGATCTCGTGGTGTCCTCGCTCGACGAGGTCGACGTCGCCGCGCTCACCGAGGGCAGGCTCGTGCTGCGGGCGCCTCGGCACGGGTGACGATCAGTCGATTCCGACGCCCTGCCAGTGCCAGTCGGTGATCGCCGGCATGTCCTCGCCGTGGGTGCGTACGTAGCGGGTGTGCTCGGCGAGGATGTTCTCGAGTTCCTCACGCGCGTGTCCTGCCACCGGCCGGATCCTCTCGACGCGGTCGAGCACGTCGAGCGCGAGATGGTAGCGGTCGATGCGGTTGAGCACGCACATGTCGAAGGGAGTCGTGGTCGTGCCCTCCTCGATGTAACCGTGCACGTGGAAGTTGGCCTGGTTGGTGCGGCGGTAGACGAAGCGGTGGATCAACCACGGATAGCCGTGATAGGCGAAGACCACGGGCTTGTCGGTGGTGAACAGCGCGTCGAAGTGCGCGTCGGGTAGTCCGTGCGGGTGCCGCCGGTCGTCCTGCAGCCGCATGAGATCGACGACGTTGACCACGCGCATCTTCAGGTCCGGGAAACGGCGGTGCAGGATGTCGGCCGCGGCGAGGGTCTCCATCGTGGGGATGTCACCGGCGCAGGCGAGGACGACATCGGGTTCGACGTCCCGGTCGGTCGAGGCCCACTGCCAGATCCCGATGCCCTTGCGGCAGTGGGTCATCGCGTCGTCGATGTCGAGGAACTGCAGCGCGGGCTGCTTGCCGGCGACGACGACGTTGATGTACTGGCGGGTGCGCAGGCAGTGATCGGCGACCGACAGCAGGGTGTTCGCGTCCGGCGGTAGATACACGCGCACGACTTCGGGCTTCTTGTTGACGACGTGGTCGATGAAACCGGGATCCTGATGCGAGAAGCCGTTGTGGTCCTGTCGCCAGACGTGCGAGGTGAGCAGGTAGTTCAGCGACGGGATCGGGTGACGCCAGCGGATGCGGTTCGTGGTGAGCAGCCATTTCGCGTGCTGGTTGACCATCGAATCGACGATGTGCGCGAATGCTTCGTAGCTCGAGAACAATCCGTGGCGGCCGGTGAGGAGATAACCTTCGAGCCAGCCCTGGCAGGTGTGCTCGGACAGGATCTCCATGACCCGTCCGTCGGGAGCGAGATGGTCGTCCCCCGGTTCGATGTCGGCATTCCAGGTGCGGTCGGTGGCCTCGAGGACGGCGTCGAGACGATTGGAGTTGTTCTCGTCCGGTGCGAACACGCGGAAGTTGTCCCGGTTGCGGTGCACGATGTCGCGCAGGAAGCGACCGAGCACCCGAGTCGCCTCGGCGGTGGCGGAGGCGGGTCGGGGCACCTCGACGGCGTAGTCGCGGAAGTCCGGCAGGACCAGATCACGGAGGACCTCGCCCCCGTTGGCGTGCGGGTTCGCGCTCATCCGCCGGTCGCCGCGCGGGGCGAGATCGCGCAGGGCGCGGACCGGGACGCCGGCATCGTCGAACAGTTCGTGGGGCCGGTAGCTGCGCAACCAGTCCTCGAGTGCGCGCCGGTGCTCCTCGTTGCCGCGCGGATCACCGATGGGTACCTGGTGGGCACGCCAGGATCCTTCGACCTGCGCGCCGTCGACCTCGTGCGGCCCGGTCCAGCCCTTCGGGGAACGCAGCACGATCATCGGCCAGGCCGGCCGGGTGGGATCACCGGACGTACGGGCATACTGCTGGATCTCGGAGATCCGGTCGAGGGCGCGATCGAGTGCGGCGGCGAACCGCCGGTGCATCTCGGCGGGTTCGTCACCGGCCACGACGATCGGTTCGTGCCCGTAGCCGCGTAGAAGCGAGACCAGCTCGTCCTCGCCGATCCGGGAGAGCACGGTGGGGTTCGCGATCTTGTAGCCGTTGAGGTGCAGAATCGGCAACACGGCACCGTCACGGCGTGGGTCTACGAACTTCGTCGAATGCCAGCTCGCCGCCAGCGGCCCGGTTTCCGCTTCCCCGTCCCCGACGACCGCGGCCACGATCAGATCGGGATTGTCGAAGGCGGCGCCGTAGGCGTGGGACAGGGCGTAGCCGAGTTCACCGCCCTCGTGGATCGAGCCGGGGGTCTCGGGGGCGACATGGCTGGGGATACCGCCCGGGAACGAGAACTGACGGAACAGCCGGCGCATTCCCTCCTCGTCACCGGAGACGTCCGGGTAGACCTCGCTGTAGGTGCCCTCGAGCCACGCGGCCGCGACCGGGCCGGGTCCGCCGTGTCCGGGCCCCATGACGTACATCATGTCGAGATCGCGTGCGGTGATCGCGCGGTTGAGGTGCGCGTACACGAAGTTCAGGCCGGGTGTGGTGCCCCAGTGCCCGAGCAGTCGCGGTTTGATGTGTTCCGGGCGCAGCGGTTCGCGCAGCAGCGGGTTGTCCATGAGATAGATCTGCCCGACGGACAGATAGTTCGCCGCGCGCCACCACGCGTCGAGGACCTCGAAGTCACTTCCGGACGCGGCGGCGAGCGCCGTGGGTGCGCCGTCGGAACTGGTCTGCGGGCTGGGAAGTGGCATCGTGCTCCTCGTCGTCGACGACCGGATGTGTCGTTGCAGCGGTACCCATCCGGCGTCCGGCTCACTCGCCGCGTCGGCGCACGACCTCGGTGATCCAGACGGGAGCGAACGGCGACGTGCAGCCCGGGGAGGTCGGATAGTCCTTCAACACCCCGAGGCGTTCGCCGATGTCGATCGCACGGGCGCGGTGTTCGGGATGGGCGATGCCGATCTGTGCCAGGCAGGTGTTCATCGCCCACTGCAATCGCTCGGGTGCCTCCCGCATCTGCGTTTCGACGGTGTCCAGCAGGGCGGGCAGATCGAGGCCGCCGGCGTCGCCGGTCACGCGGTGGGCGGTCAGTGCCCAGCCGGCGCTCGCGACCACCGGATCCGGGTCGGCGATCCAGCGCGCACGCAGCTCGTCGGCGTGCGGATTCTTCTTCACGACGTAGTTCACGAACCAGTCGTGCACCTTCGGGGTGCCGGTCTCGCGGACCATGGCATCGAGTTCGTCGCCGGTGAACGATCCGGGACGGCAGATCAGCAGCGCGAGCAGGCGGGCGGCGCTGTCGCCGCGCTCCCACAGTTGTCGTGCGAGTTCGTGCTGGGTCTTCAGCCGCTTGGCGAGCGCACGCAGCGCGGTGAGGTTCACGCCGTGGTCGTCGCCGTGGCGCGCGTTGACCTCGCGGATGCGCGGATCGTCGAGCGCGGCGAGTTCGGTGAGCAGTTCGTCGACGGTCGGGGAATTCGCTGTCGTCCGGGCCACCGCGATCTCCTGTCCGTGGGTCGGTCGCCTCAGCCTACGACCGATCGGCGACAGCGCGGCGGGTTCAGAGACCGAGACGGGTGACGGCGTTGCCGACGAGACCGGCGTGGTGGCGGCTGTACAGCGCGACCATCCGTTCGTCGGCATGCCCGGTCTGGGTCATGATCGTCTGGGTGGTCGCGCCGCCACGGACCGCCTGGGTGACGAAGCCGGCCCGCAGGCTGTGTCCGCCGAGGGTCGCGACGAGCTCGTCACTGAATCCGGCGCGGCGGGCCCGGCGCTGGATCATCGAGTGCACCGACTGGCCCGACAGCGCGTTCGTCCCCACCGTCCCGCTGTGGTGTACGGGCCGGAACAGCGGCCGGTCGCCGTCCGGGGAGCGCCCGGACGCCAGTCCGCGGCAGCAGTGGTCGCCGGTGTCGGGCTCGGCGCCGGCGAGCAGTTCGGTGACCGCTGCGCGGCCGGTCTCGTCCCACGCGTCGAGCACGTCCCGCCAGCGGCGGTAGGCGCACACCGGGCACGTGTGCGGGTCGGATCCGTAGGGCAGCGTGACGGTGCGCCCGCGTGCGCTGCGGTCGGTCTTGGACCGGCGCACCGTGACGTAGAGCCCGTCGGCGCGGTGCGGGACGACATCCGAGACGAGGAGGCCGGTGAGTTCCGAGCGTCGCAGCGCGCCGGCCAGGCCCATGAGCAGCAGCGCGGCGTCGCGGCGTTCGGCGACGCGCGCCGCCCATCCGGCGTCGGCGGTCTCGGCGCGCATCGCGCTCAGGATCGTGCGGATGTCGTCGGTGAGCAGCGGGGTGCGCCGAGACGGCGGGGTGGCCCGGTCGCGCCGGATTCCGCGCAACAGGTCCCGAACCGATTCGTGCCCACCGGGTTTCGGAAGACCTGCCAGGGCGTGCATCTTGTTGATGGTCGACACCCAGCGCGACAGGGTCGACGGTGCGTACGCCCACCGGCCGTCGGGCCGCACTTCGGCGGCCTTCTCGGTGAGGAACCAGCCGAGCTGTTCGGCCGTCGCGGGGATCGGGCTGTGCCCGGTCCGTTCGCACCAGCGGGTGAAGGTCGTCCAGTCGGCGAGCTGGGCGGCCCGGGTGTTCTCCGAAGCCGCCTTCTCCCGCAGCCGGCGCATCGCGGTCGCGACCGTGTCGGGGACCGCGGGCGGCTCGGGCCGGTGCAGATCGGGGGTGCTCACGGGGTGTTGAGCCTCTGCACGCGCAGGTCCCGGGCGAGCTGGTCGCGTTGTTCGATCACCAGGCGCCGCAGCGCGGCGGGGGCGTCGGGATTGGCATCGAGCCACGCGTCGACGGGTTCGAGACTGTCGGCGGCCGGGAACAGACCCACGACGATCCGCCGCGCGATCTCGATGCTGCGACTCGTCCAGGTCTCGCGGAGCACCGCGAAATAGTCCGGGTCGTAGGCGGAGATCAGGTCGCGGCGCGCCCCGGCGCGGAAACCGGCGATGGTCGCGTCGAGATGGTCGTTGGTGAGGGTGTGGTCGGCGAGGATCGTGGCCCATGCGTGCGCCTTGACCTCGGCGCGGGGCCGCGAGGCGAGCGCCCGCAGATGCGCGGTGCGTCCCGATGCGGTGTCGTCGCTGCGCAGTTCCTCGTCCAGGTCGGTCTCGTCGGCGTTCCCGGTGGCGGTGAGTGCCGCCCACCAGTTCCACCGCAGGTCGGGGTCGAGGCGCAGTCCGTCCGGCGGTGGGGTGTCCCCGCAGAGCATCGCGCGCAGCTCCCCCGAGTGCCGATCGTCGACGCTCGCGGCGACCCCGATGGCGCGAGCGAACGCCAGTTGCGCGTCGCTGCCCGGTGCCGCGCTGTGCAGGCCCGCCCAGACCGCATCGAACCAGCGGCGCCGTGCGTCGGGCCGGGCTGTGGGGGGCACATAGTGTTCGACGGCCTGGGCGGCGTTGGCGAGCACGGCGGTCAGCAGGGCGATGTCGGCCTCGTGCGGGGCGAACCGGGCGGCCATGGACAGATAGCGATCGGCGGCGAGGTCGCCGTCGCGGGTCGCGTTCCACAGCGCCGACCACAACAGCCCCCGCGCGAGGGGTTCGCGGACGCGGTCGAGGGACGTCTCGACGGTGTCGAGCGACCGCGCGTCGAGGCGGACCTTCGCGTAGGTCCAGTCGTCGTCGTTGAGCAGCACCAGCGCCGTGTCGGGCAGGTCGATGCCGGTGCGTGTGTCCAGCAGATCGATCTCGAAACGGTGGGTGCGGACGAGATCGCCGGACTCGTCGGGGTCGTAGCAGCCGACGGCCAGGCGGTGCGGTCGCGGATCGCTCTGCACGATCTCGTACGAGTCGTCCGCGGTCGCCTCGAGATGCAGGGTGGACACGCCGGAGGTCTGCAACCACGCCCGCGCCCACGGCGACAGATCGCGACCGGACGTGCTCGACAGTTCGGCGAGCAGATCGGCCAGGGTGGTGTTGCCGAAGGCGTGCCGGCGGAAGTAGCGGCGGGCACCGTCGAAGAAGGCGTCGCGGCCGACGTACGCGACGAGCTGTTTGAGGACGCTCGCGCCCTTGGCGTAGGTGATGCCGTCGAAGTTCAGTTTGGCCGCTTCGAGGTCGACGATGTCGGCGACGATCGGATGGGTGGTGGGCAGCTGATCCTGCAGGTACGCCCACGCCTTGCGCCGGTTCGCGAACGCCACCCAGGCGTCGGTGAACTCGGTGGCCTCGGCGCTGACGAGGGCGCCCATGAAGTCGGCGAAGGACTCCTTCAGCCACAGGTCGTCCCACCACTTCATGGTCACCAGGTCGCCGAACCACATATGCGCCATCTCGTGGAGGACGGTGTTGGCGCGGGCCTGGCGCTGGGCGGCGGTGGCGGCACCGCGGAAGACGTACGCCTCGGTGAACGTGACGCAGCCGGGGTTCTCCATCGCGCCGAGATTGTATTCGGGCACGAACACCTGGTCGTACTTGCCGAACGGGTAGGGATAGTCGAAGTTGTCGGCATAGAAGTCCATGCCCTGCCGGGTCACCTCGAGGATTTCGTCCGCGTCGAGGTGGCCGGCGAGCGAGGCCCGGCACAGCACCCCGAGCGGCACGGTGAGGTCGCCGCGACTCCACGACGAGTCGACCCGGTGGTACGGGCCGGCGACGATCGCGGTGATGTAGGTGGAGATCGGCTGGGTCGGCGCGAAAGTCACGGTCTGCGTGTTCTCCCGCTGCACCCGGCGCTCCGTCGTCTCGTTCGACAGCACCCGCCAGTGCAGCGGCGCAGTGACCACGAAGGTGAACGGGGCTTTCAGATCCGGCTGTTCGAAGCACGCGAACACGCGGCGGGCGTCGGCGGGTTCGTACTGGGTGTAGAGATAGGTTTCGCCGTCGACGGGATCGGCGAAGCGGTGCAGTCCTTCCCCCGAGCGGCTGTAGAGCCCGGTCGCGACCACGGTGACGACGTTGATCTCCCTCAGACCACCGATCGTGATGCGCGCGCCGTCGTAGACCACGGGTACGGGCTCGCCGTTGACGGTCACCGATTCGACGGAGTCGCCGATGAAGTCGAGCCAGGTCTCGTCGGTCGAGGCGGTGAACTCGAGCGTCGTGACCGTGGGAAAACCACTGTGCCGGGCGTCGACGGCGCTCCGCAGGTCCAGTTCGACGCGGTAGGAATGGACGTCGAGGGCGCGGGCGCGGGCGGCGGTTTCGGCACGGGTCAGATTCGCGGAGCTCACGGGTTCCGATCCTGCCACCACGCGCACCGGTGCGACAGGATCGGCCTGCTCGAGCTCGGGGTGTTTCGGTCACAGAACTCCTCGCGTCGGCCCGTTCGAGGGTGCTGACGGGGGCGTCGGTCGCAGGTCAGCGGTCGGCGGATTCGTCGGTGATCAGCCGGTAGATGACGTACACCGCGAACCATGCGATGAGCAGTGCGGCGACCACGAGGAGGAGCTCGTAGAAGAGGACCATGTTCTCGATGCTACGGACCTGGCACCGGCGTGTCCGCCATCAGCGGAATTCCGATCCGCGCCAGGTCGGCATCGCCTCGAGACCCAGTGCGATCTCCGCCGCGGCCCGTGCGGACGATCTCGTGGAGTCCAGCACGGGCAGCGGCGAATCCTCGGGCGACAACAACAACGGGATCTCGGTGCACACCAAAGCGATCGCGTCACAACCGGACTCCCCCAGCCGGCCGATGAGGTCGACGAACGACCGTCGGGTGTCCTCGCGGAACTCGCCGTGGACCAGTTCACCGAAGATGGCCTCGTGGACCATCTCCTGATCCTCGTCCGAGGGTATGACGGCGTCGATCCCCCATTCGGCCAGCTCCCTGGGATACAGCGGACCGCGCATCGTGAACCGGGTGCCGAGAATGCCTACTCGGCTGTGCCCGGCGCGCTCGGCGGCGCGCGCCACGACGTCGACCAGGTGCACGCCGGGAAGGGCGAGCGGATCACCGGGTGCTTCGAGCGCGAGGTGCGCGGTGTTGTCCGGGCACACGAAGAAATCGCACCCCGCCCGGGCCAAGCGGTCGATGCTGGTCGCGAGCACCGCGCGCGCCGCTTCGTGATCCCCCGCCTCCCAGGCCGGCATGCAGTGCTCGAAGGAGATGCAGTCCATGGTGATGTCCGGATGAGCCGGATGCCCGAGACGGTTGCTGTGCCGGCAGACCTCCCGCCAGCACAGTGAAGCCCCTTCCCAGCTGTGGCCCAGGATGCCGACGTGTTTCACCACTGCGCTCCCCCTCTACCCCTGCGACGGGTGGTCGCTCCCGCGCTGACGGACCGGTCGTGCGACACGGCGAATGCTAGCGAAACCGACGACCGGACGGCAGCCTCGGCACTCACGAGCGGCGCAGCACGTCGGCCAGGCTCTTCGGGGCGGTGCCGGTCAGCACACGGACCGCATCGGTGACGGGTGCGAGTTCGCCGGCGGCGTGGATCCGGGGGTGCACAGTTTTCGGACGGTCCCCGCACTTGATCGTCATAAGTGGGGATTATGACGATCAAGAAGTCTCTCGGACTTGCCGAGGCTCTCCTGACAATATCCGGTCGATTCTGTGACGAAATCGAGTATTTCTTGCCATTTCTGCAGTTCAGATGATTTTATTTCGTTTCGTTTCATTACTGTTACGTTTTTTTATTACGTAATGTAATATGATTGCACAGCTCTCACCTGGGATTTCGACACGACGAGGACCATCGATGACCGACGCGCACTCCCCCACCGGCGACCAAGGCGCAGACGCCAGTACCACCAAGGCCCGGGTGGGACGTCCACGCAAGTACGCCACCGCCGCCGACCGGGTGCGGGCCTACCGCGAACGGGAACGCGCCAAGAAGGAGGCGGCCGGCACGGCCGCGCCGTCCGTCGACAGTCCCGACGAGGCGGTCTTCGCTCTCACCGCCGCCACCACCGCGTTGCGTGCGCTGGCCGCGAACACCGTCGAGCAGTACGCGGCGATCGCCGACCGCATCACCACCGCCGTCGACACACTCACCGACACCGAAGCCCTCGAAGCGCACATGACGCGGTCCGCCGCCGAACTCGCGAAGGTCAAGGCCGATGCCGACGCGAAGATCGTGCGTCTACGCGAGCAACTCGCCCAGGCGCTCGAGGACCGCGACAACGCCGACGCAGCGGTGGCCGCCGTCGACGCCGAACTCGCCGACGCCCGTACCGCACACGCCGAACAGATACGCCGGCTCGACGAGGCGCATCACGCCGAACTGACGCGCCTGAAGGGTGAGCACGCCGACACGCTCCAACGGTGGAAGGACGAGTTCGATACGGCCACCGCCGAACACACACGCCTCGTCGGGGAACTCCGTGCGACCGTCACCGAACAGGACGGGGCCCTCACTGCCCACCGGCGCGAACTCGCCGAGACAGCGGCCCAGCGGGATCGTGCGACCGCCGAAACCGCCGACGTGCGCGGCGAACTCGCCCGGCTGCAGGCAGCCCTGGACCGCGAGGTCGCAGCACGGGAACGCGTCGAGACGGAACTCGCGTCCGAACGCGAGCACGTAGCCGACCTGCGAGGCCGGCTCGAAGAATCACGCATCGCCGCAGCGACGGCGCAGGCCGCCGAAGCGGCGGCCCGGGAACGAGGCGACGAGCTGCGCGCCGAAGTGATCGCGCTGCGCGACGAGATCAACACCCTGCGCAGCGAGACGAGGACGCTGCAGAACGAGAACACGCAGCTCCGAGCCGAGTCGGCTGCTCTGCGTAGCGAACTCGAAGCGGCGAGAGCATCCGACGAGCGCTGAAGGCCCGGAGCATGCGGATCCGGAACGTTCTCACATCACGACGCTCGACGAACAGAACTCGCGCCGCTCGCTCCCGACGTCAGCGGTGAAATCGTGAACGATCACCGACCTCGCTTACCGGCCCAGTGCGGAGTCGATGAGAATTTCCGCTGCGGCCCGCGCCTGTGCCGCAGCATCGGTAGTGCCTGCGATGGCCGCGGTGGTCTGGGCGCCTTCGGCGAGGATGGCGAGCTGGGGGCAAGGGATTCGGGCGCACCGGCCTCGGCGACCAGCCGTGCGACGTAGTGCTGGAAGTCCGCCTTGTGCTCGCGCACGACCTCGGCGACGCGCGGGTTCGCCGAGCCGAGTTCGCCGAAAGCGTTGATGAATCCGCAACCGCGGAAGTCGGGATCTCCGAACCAGTCGCTCAGGAAGTCGTAGACGGCCAGCAGTCGAGCCGCCGGATCGTCGATCGCATCGACTTTCGCTTCGACGCCCCTCGTCCACATTTCGTGGCGGCCGGCGAGGACGGCGGCGATCAGCTCGTCCTTCGAAGGAAACTCCTTGTAGAGCGCGCGCAGCGAGACCCCGGCGGCGTCGCGTACGGCGTCCATTCCGACCTGGCCGAAACCGCGGCTGTAGAAGAGCGCATCGGCGGCCTCGACGATGCGGGTGCGGATCTCCTCGTTCACGGGCGCCAGTCTACGCACGCCGAGAACGCTGGTTCTCCCAGTGGCCCCTCGACCCCTCGAAGGGGTCTGTCGATGTGCTTCTTCCGCGGTCTCCGATGTGGACGTTCGGCCTCGTCAAGGCGGGTCTCGACGGAAATTGTCGGTCACCCCTTGACGTCGAGAACGGTCGTTCTCTACAGTCGACACCACGATCGAGAACGATCGTTCTCACCCCGGCTCCACCGACCGGAAGGAAGTGCACGCCATGTCCGCGAACCCGAAGAACATTTCCCTCGAACCCGCCGCCCAGGCGTTCGTCGAGGCGACCGCCGACCCGCCGTACCTCTACCAACTCGCCCCCGAGGAGGGACGGAAGGCCGTCGACGGTGTGCAGGACGAACCGATCTTCAAGCCGGCGATCGATGAGGAATGGATCCAGATCCCCGGCGGCCCGACCGGGACGGTCCAGGTCCGCATCGTGCGCCCGGCCGGGGCCACCGACACGTTGCCGGTCATCCTCTACACGCACGGCGCCGGATGGGTCTTCGGCGACGCCCACACCCACGACCGCCTCGTGCGCGATCTCGCCGTGGGTGCGAACGCCGCCGTGGTCTTCCCCGAATACGACCGCTCACCCGAGGTGCGTTACCCACACGCGCTCGAGCAGGTCTGGGCGACCGCGCAGTGGATCGTGACCGCCGGTGCCGAGAAGAACCTCGACGGCACCCGACTGGGGGTCGCTGGTGACTCGGTCGGCGGCAACATGACCGCGGCTCTGACCCTGCT
>NZ_JAKFYR010000001.1 GCF_022554085.1 Rhodococcus sp. CH91 | reverse complement strand
GGCCCGAACTGCTCCGCCGACGCCTTGTATCCCAACTTCAGCATTATCGTGCGACCTCCGAACAACGTGGTGCCAGCGAAAACGATCACGCGCAATCGCGCAAATCCTGCACGAAATCATGCACACTGAGCGCAGACAGTGTCAATATCCATGCACCGGTGTGTCGCACGTGCGCTATGGTCGTGCACCGAACCGTGTCCGACAGCCACCGACGCCCCAGACCCACAGGAGTATTCGTGTCCGCGACCGCACGGCGACGTGAGATCTTCCACCGCATACTCGCCGACGGATATGTCGACGCGAAGACCTTGTCGGCCGAGCTCGGTGTCGACACCTCCACGATCCGGAGAGATCTCGACGCCCTCGCTCGCGAAGGAAAGGTCGAACGTACGCACGGCGGCGCGAGACCGGTCGAGGGCGCAGGCCACGAGGTGCCGTACGCCCTCAAGAAGGATGTGCGCCGCGACGAGAAGACGGCGATCGCCGCGGTGGCCGCCGCGATGGTGTCCGACGGCGACTCCGTGGTGCTCGACAGCGGTTCCACCACATACGAAGTGGCCGTGGCTCTCCGCCACAAGACGTCGCTCACGGTGCTCACGAACGACCTGCGCATCGCGAAGTACGTCGCGACCTTTCCGGACGTACGGCTCCTCGTCTCCGGAGGCGAGCTCCTCGGCTCGGTGTACACCCTGGTCGGGGAGCACGCGGTGCAGTTCCTCTCGGATTATTCCGCCGATTGGGCGTTCCTCGGCGCGGACGCCGTGCATCCCACCGCAGGCATCACGAACACCAACACGCTCGAGATCCCGATCAAGCGGGCGATGATCCGATCTGCCGCGAAGACGATCGTGGTGACGGATCATTCGAAATTCGACGAGCGCGCACTTGCGCGGGTGGCCGGACTCGACGAGGTCACCTCCATCATCACCGACGACGGCCTCGACGAGGATCGGCGCACCGCCTACGGCGACCGGCTCGTCGTCGCATCGAGGCCTTGACATACAACTATTCGGTTGTATGTTTGTGGTGTGAGCGGAGATGACGAGGACAAGGCCGACGCCCTGTTCCACGCGCTCGCCGACCGGACTCGGCGCGACATCATGCGCCGCGTCCTGGCCGGGGAGCACTCGGTGTCCGCTCTCGCGGCGAACTACGACATGTCCTTCGCCGCGGTCCAGAAACACGTCGCCGTGTTGGAGAAGGCCGGTCTGCTCGTGAAGCGACGCAACGGCCGGGAGCAGTTGGCAAGTGGTGACGTGACAGCAGTGCGGTCGGTGGCGTCCATGCTCACCGAGCTGGAGCAGATCTGGCGCGGTCGCATCGCGCGCATCGACGAACTCATCGCATCCGAATCCTCCGAGGAGGGCTGAGCAATGCCTGTGACCGACGTCCGGCACGATCCCGACAAGCTGACCCTGACCATCACCGCCGAGTTCGCCGCGCCGGTGGAGCGCATCTGGCAGATCTACACCGATCCCCGTCAGCTCGAGAAGATCTGGGGACCGCCGGACTGCCCGGCGACGATGGTCGACCACGACCTGAAGCCCGGTGCCCGCACCACCTACTACATGACCGGCCCCGGCGGCGAGAAATTCGCCGGATACTGGGACATCACCGCCGTCGAGGAACCCACGCGTTTCTCGTTCCTCGACGGTTTCGCAGAGGCGGATTTCACCCCGAAGCCGGAACTGCCCGTCTCCGAGAACGTGTACACCTTCGCCGAACACGAAGGCGGCACCCGCGCAACCTATGTCGGCACCTACCAGAGTGCCGATGCGCTCCAGCAGGTACTGGACATGGGTGTGGTCGAGGGGGCCTCGTCCGCAATCAACCAGATCGACGAGCTGGTGGCGGCACAGTAGAACCGGTGGCCTCGGGAGAAAGACCGGGGTCGCGAAAAGCCGACGCCCCCTGCTGATCCGGGCGAATATCGCACTCCGGAGAGCAGGGGGCGTCGGCCGCCGTCACGACGGCGGGTGAACTCAGAGGTTCCAGTCGCCGAGGCCGTCCCAGCCGTTGAGGGTGCCGCCGGCGGTGTTCTGCACGATCACCGGGTCACCCTTCTTGGCGTTCTCGTAGAACCACTTGCCGTCCTCGGTGCTCACGTTGAGGCAGCCGTGGCTGACATTGGTGTTGCCCTGCGCGCCGACCGACCAGGGTGCGGCGTGGAGGAAGATGCCGCTGTTGGACATCCGCGTCGCGTACTCGACGTAGGTGCGGTATCCCTCCGGGCTGTCGACCGGAACTCCGTAGGTCGACGAGTCCATGTACATGTCGCGGTACTTCTCCCCGACGATGTACGTGCCGTTCGGCGTGTCGTGCCCGGGCTTCCCGAAGGAGGTCGGCATGGTGCGCACGACTTCACCGTTGCGTGTGACGGTGATGGTCTTGGTGTTGTTGTCGGCCACCGTCACCAGTGCGTCACCGATGGTGAACGACGACCGTGTGTCGCCTGCCTGAACGGTGACGGCGGTGTGCGCAGGCCAGAACTCGAACGGCTTCCAGCGCACCTGTGTGTTCGACGCCCAATAGAAATGACCACCGACCGGCGGCTGCGAGGTGATGCGGATGGCGCGTTCGGCAGCGGCACGATCCTCGACGGCCTCGTTGAACCTGATGATGATCGGCTGCGCGACACCCACGGTCTCCCCGTCGGACGGGTTCACCGAGGGAGCCGAGAACGGCGCAGCCGCCTGCGGGACGATCTGCGGCGGGAGCTGAGGCGGCGTCACCCCGGGCGGAGTGAGGCCTTCGATCAGCTCCTGGACGCTCGGCACCTCCGGTCCCCCGGGCCACAACGGTGCCGCGCTCGCAGGTCCGGCGGCGGTCAGTACTACGGCAGCTGCTCCCACGAGTGCTGCGCCCATCCGTGCGGATCGGCGGCCCGTGCGGCGGCGGTTCGACAAAGCTCGCTTTTCGAACATTCCACAACCCATCGTTCAGCGGTGCGCCGCGTCCCTGTGTCCCCCGCGCGGCGTGCTCGTACCCGTTCATTAGACACAGGATGGTTACGAAGCGGCAATTCGGACGCCCGGACCCAGTGCGTTTCTCCAGGTCAGCGGACTGGACGGTCGGCTTCGTCCCGGTCGATTCCGGCGCGCCCCGCACCTGCGGCGACATCCGCTTCACGACGGTGCAGATCGAGGACGGAGGCAGTGAGTACCGCATACCGTAGTAGCCGGCCGGACCGGGCCGGGACCCACGAGCACGACGGAGGGCGCACCGTATGTCCCATTCATCGTCCGTTCCGCGATCCGCTCGCGACATCGGGGAGCAGTGGCGTGTCCTGACCGAGATCCACGGCAGCGGCCGGTTCGCCCCGGCGTGCCTCGACGAGATGCCCGCCGCCGCTCGCCGTTGGCTCACCCATGCCGTGGCCGCGAACACCCCGCTCGCACGATCGGCACGGCTCACCATGTCCGGACAGATCCGGATCGGATCGTGGCGGCCCTTCACCGCAGATCAGATCCTGGTCCCGGCAACAGGTTTCATCTGGGCAGCCACCGCGAAGGTAGGCCCTCTGGCGATCTCGGGATACGACGCCCTCACATCCGAAGGCGGCAGAATGCGCTGGCGTCTCGGGGGAATCGTTCCCGTGATGTCCGCTCGAGGCCGCGAGATCGGCGACAGCGCGGCCGGCCGCCTGGCAGGTGAGAGCGTCTTCGTGCCCACCGCTTTCCCCCTCGCGCGGTGGAGCGGAGAGGACGACGTTGCCACGGCCACCTGGACGGTCGCCGGCCGCGAAGACAGAGTGCACCTGGATCTGGCGACGGACGGGACACTGCGCAGGGTACGGATGCACCGGTGGGGCGCTCCGGCAGGACACGATGCCGCCCGCTACCCGTTCACCGTGAACGTCGAGGCCGAACGCACCTTCGACGGCCTGACCATCGCCTCACGCATTCGTGCCGCGTGGGATACCGGCGATGCCTCGGACGGTGAATTCTTCCGCGCCGAGATCACCGGCGCCCACTTCTCCTGACGATTCGAGCGGCGGCATCCGCTTCCTCATCGTCCGGTTCGCCTCTACCGGAAGCCGGTACCTGCGATCCTCGAACAGTGACGGATTCGAGCCGGATACACCGCATCGGGCCCGGTGACCTCACCGAACTCGTCTCGGATGTCGGCCCGGCGCCTCTGCATGCCGGTGCCGCGATCTTCCTCGCCGGTGCGGACGAGGTGGAGCCGGCGGCGCTGCGGGCCGTGCTCGCAGAGCGGCTCGGCAGGATACGGCGACTGCGGCAACGTCTGATCGAACCCGCACGCGGACTCGGACGACCCTATTGGCTCGACGACGAGCACTTCGACATCGATGCCCATCTGTCACAGCTACGGTGTCCGGCCCCCGGCGACCGGGACGCCGCTGTGACCCTCGCGGTGGATGCGCTCCTCCGTCCGCTGCCTCGGTCCCGGCCGCTCTGGCGGGCGCTCGTCGTCACCGACATCGCGGATCCGCGCGGACACACGGCAGTGGTCGTGGTGATGCACCACGTCCTCGCCGACGGGATCGGAGGGCTGTCGATCCTGGCGCATCTCGTCGACGGCACGGACCTCCCGGAGGTCGCACACGACGGTGTCCCGGACTCGGTGAGGCCACGGGCGGGAGAGCTGTTCGTCGACAACCTGATCGGACGGATGCGCGTTCTGCGGCGAGTACCGCGGGCCGTCACCCGTCTTCCTGCGGCATGGGGGGAACTCGGCGGGGGCGGCGGCGGGCCGGCCCCTCGATGTTCGCTCAACGCGCCGACCGGTGTTCACCGTGCACTCCGGACGGTCGAGGTCGATCTGGACGCCGTCCGCCGGGCAGGACGGCGGTGGGGTGCGACGGTCAACGATGTGCTGCTGGTCGCCGTCGGTGGTGCTCTGGCCGCGATTCTGCGCGCCCGCGGTGAGTTCCTTCCCGAGTTGGTCGTCTCGGTACCGGTCTCCGCCCGCACTGCACTCACCCGTGGGCAGCCGGGCAATCAGGTCGGCGTCATGCCCGTCCGGGTGCCGCTGGCAGGATCACTGCCTCAGCGTCTGACCTCCGTTGCCCGCACCACCCGCACTCAGAAGTCGACGGTGCGGGGCCTGTCGGCCATGTTGACGAATCCGCTGTTCCGGATGCTCGCGGCCGTCGGGATGTTCCGGTGGTTCGTGAACAGGCAGCATCTGGTCAACTCGTTTCTGTCCGACCTGCCCGGGCCGCCGTCACCCCTGACGGTCGCCGATGCTCCGGTCACCTCGATCGTGCCGCTGATCGTCGCTACGGGAAATATCGGTGTCGCATTCGCGGCGCTGTCCTATGCCGGCACGCTGACCGTGACGGTCATCGCCGATTCCGGCATCGTCCCCGAAATCGACGACATCGCCGAGGCCCTGAAGGAACAATTCCGGGCTGTCCTCGCCTCTGGTGGCGGACCGGCAGGGTAACCGGGTCAAGCCGCCGTATCGCCCGGTAGATCAGCAGAGACCGAAGATCCGCGCCAGCCGCGCATCGGAGTCGTACAGAGCAGCAGTATCGAAGGTGGAGGCCGAGCTGAGCACCTCGTTCGCCCCGGTGGCAGCGATCAACTTCTCCAGGCCTTCGGCTACCCGGTCCTCGGTGCCGGCAAGCGCGTGTCTCGCGGTTTCGGCGACGACGCGTCGACGGCGCTCGGTCATCGGCTGCCGATGGATGTCCTCCACCGTGGACAACGGCGGAAACGAACCCGTCTCGCGCGACAGGGCCATCGCCCACGATTCCGGCAACAGCAACTCCGCGGCCTCGGCCTCGGTGTCGGCGATCAGGATGTCCAGGCCGACTACCACGTACGGCTCCGCTCCGGCCACGCCGGGCCGGAAGTCGGCGCGGTAACGCTCGAACGGTTCCGGTCCCTGTCGGAGGAGGGGGCCGGCGACGACCACCGGCAATCCCAGACGGGCCGCCGTACGGAGGCCTTCCCCCGTGCCGAGCACGAAAACCGGAGGAGCTTCGGGAACCCGAGGGCGGACGGTCACTTCCGCCGTGCCGTGCAGATAGGCCTGCAACTCTTTCACGTCCGCCTCGAAATCGTCCGTGCCGGCACTGTGGGTGCGGAGCGCGTCGCGTACGGGCGCAGTGAAACCGAGGGAACGACCGACTCCCAGATCGATGCGGCCGGGGTGCAGCGCCGTGAGCACGGCGAACTGTTCCGCGACGACGATCGGCTGGTGATTGGGCAACATCACTCCGCCGGACCCCACCCGGATCCGGCTGGTCCGATCTGCGATCGCTCCGATGAGCAGCGCCGGAACGCCTGAAGCGATGCCCGGGACAGCATGATGCTCGGCTACCCAGAAACGGTGATAGCCGGCTGTCTCGGCGAGTTCCGCGCGGTGCATCGTCCGCTGTAACGCAGCAGCATCGGTGTGTCCCTCGCGGGTCCGGGACCTGTCCAGCAACGACAAGGCGACCTGCATGCTCGTCTCAACACCGAGCCCGGCGCGAACCTTCCTCGAGTTCTTCCCTCCAGGGACTCACAGGCCGATCACCGGACAGGGCGGGCTCACGGCCGCGGGTCCTTGCGGGTCCACCGAGGCCTGTCACTGCGCGTGGCGGCGGCGCAGCGACGACACGGAACGACACCGTGTTCGCCGAGTTCCGCCGAGTACAGCGCGTCACTCCACGGCACGTGCGGGAACCGATCGAGGCGTGCGCGAGAGAGCGGGACTCCACACAGGGTCTGATTCGTGCCGGGCGTCCACGCGTGCGTATCCCCGGACGGATAGCGGACACCGTCGTCGGTGTCGATCCATCGATTCGACGCCGCAACGGCAGGTGAGGTTCGCTGAGCCATGGGTCCGGATTCCCTGCCGGAGCGGGATCACGCCTCGGTGAAACCACGATCGTCGGGTCGTGGTTCTCCGGACTGCGGCCCTCGGGTCACGAATCGACGCGGGATGCGGCGAGCATCTCCTCGATCGACACGAACTTCAGACGCGAGCGTCCCGCCGCCGAACCCCGGGCCTTCTCCTGCTTGTCGATCTGCAGCCAGCCGCGGTAGTCGACGTGCTCGGGGCGCCGCTCGGCGACCAGCGTGGCCAGCTTCTCCCGGTCGGCGACCGGCTCGGGCAGCCTGCCCTCGACGAAATCGTCGAGGATCTTCTCCACCGTCTCCGCCGAGCACTGCTTGTTGGTACCGATCACACCGCTCGGGCCACGCTTGATCCAGCCCGCGGTGTACACGCCGGGCACCGGAGCCCCGGTCTCGGCATCGACCACCCGGCCGCAATCGTTGGGAATCACACCGCGACGCTCGTCGAAGGGCAGACCCGCCGGCGCGGTACCGCGGTAACCGATCGAGCGCAGCACCAGCCCCGCCGACAGGGTCTCCGTGCGGCCGGTCGGGCGGGCTTCGAGCCGTCCGTCGACCTCGACGAGTTCGTTGCGTTCGAGCGTGACGGATTCGACCGCCCCGTCCCCGGAGATCTCCACCGGCGACGCGAGATACCGCAGCACGATGCGCTTGTTGCCCTCGGCGGCGGTGCGCTGGGCGAACCCTTCGACCTGCTTGACCTTCAACGCCAGGCGCGGTTCGACCTCCGGATCGTCGATCAGGGCCCGGCTGACCGGATCGAGCTCCACCTCGGCCGGATCGACGATCACATCGACACCGGGCAGCGAACCGAGTGCGAGCAACTCCGGATTGGTATACGCGGCCTGCGCCGGTCCCCGACGACCCACCACGACGACCTCACGGATGTTCGAGGTGCGCAGCGCCTCGAGCGCGTGCTCGGCGATGTCGGTGCGCGCGAGCTGCTCCGGATCCATCACCAGCGCCCGCGCGACATCCAGGGCGACATTGCCGTTGCCGATGATCACCGCACGCTCGGCGGACAGATCGAAGGTACGGTCGGCGAAATCGGGGTGACCGTTGTACCAGGCCACGAACTCGGTCGCGGCGTGGCTGCCCACGAGGTCCTCACCGGGAATGTTCAGCGTGCGGTCGCCCGCGGCGCCGACGGCGTAGATCACCGCGTGATGATGGGCGAGCAGCTCGTCGTGGGTGATGTGGGTGCCGACCTCGACGTTGAAATAGCACTGGGTGTTCTTGTGCCCGATGGCGCTGCGGAAGACATCCCCGACGCCCTTGGTGCTCTGATGATCCGGGGCCACTCCGGCACGGACGAGACCGTAGGGCGTGGGCAGCCGGTCGAAGATGTCGACCTGCACCGCCGCATGCGACACCAGCTCCATCGCCGCGTAACACGCGGCCGGGCCGGAACCGACGATCGCCACCCGCAAGGTGCCCAGCTCGGCGGGCAGCTTGCGGCGGGTCCGCAGCTCCGGCCAGTCCGGTCCGATCGGGTAGCGACGGTAGTACTCGGCATTGATCTCGAGATACGGCTCCTGCGCCGGCGTCAGCTCGTTGTCGGCCGCGATCGCATCCACCGGGCACTCGTCGACGCAGGCCCCGCAATCGATGCACGTGTCCGGATCGATGTACAGCATCTCCGTGGTCGCGAAAGGCGCTTCGTCCGGCGTCGGATGTATGCAGTTGACCGGGCAGACCTCGACACACGAGACGTCGTTGCAACACGCCTGGGTGATTACATAAGCCACAGTGGTACCTGCCTACAGTGCCGGTGGGGACGTCGAACGGACCCCAGACTATAACACGTTCCAAGTCTGGTCGAGAACCGCATTCTCGCTAATGTATCATGCCGTTTCCGCCCCGAAGCGCTCGCCGCCGGGCTAGGCGCTCTCCTCGATCCGGAAACCGATCTTCAAGGTGACCTGCGTGTGCGCCACCCGTCCGTCGTCGATGTGCCCGCGGACGTTGACCGTCTCGAACCACTCGAGATGCCGAGTGGTCTCCGCCGCCCGCGCCACCGCTTTCGCGATCGCGTCGTCGACTCCGGCGGTCGACGATCCTACGACTTCGATCACCCGGTACACGTGGCTCATGGCTGAACTCCTCGAATCGACGATGCTCCGATTCGGATGGTCCCGCCGGGGAGCGACCCCCGTCCCCGAAACAGCAAAAATGCCCGGAAGATTCACGCACGACGAGCGAGCGAACGGGCCAGTTCGGCCAGACGCGCGAGTCGCAGATCCCCCAGCGGCACCGCACCCGCGCCGAGCCGGTTGGTGACGAACGCGAGCGACAGGCCGGTGTCGAGGTCGGCGTACGCCCCGGAACCACCCACCCCGTAGTGCCCGAGCGCTCCGCGCGGCCGCTGGATACTCGCGAAGATGGGCTGGTGGTAGCCGAGCCGCCACGCCATCGGCACTCCCAGTACGTAGTCGCGGCTGCGCACTCGCACACGGGCCATCTCGTCGATCGTGGCAGCGTCGAGGAAGCGGACTCCGTCGATCGTTCCACCCGCGGCGATCGCGCCGTACATGCGCGCGAGAGAGCGCGCGGTGAACACACCGTTCCAGCCGGGCATCACTGAGTCGTGCACGGCCGGATCCCGCACGAGCCTGTCGAAACCGGCCGGCATCGCAGCCTCGGCGAGACCGCGGGTCGGCCCGAGCCGGCACAGGACGGCGGCACTCGCGCCCCAGTTCAACCCGAGCGGAGTGAGCCGGGGGAACAACTTCGCGATCCGCCCTCGCTCGTCGTGCGGAACGCGATACCAGAAATCGGGCTCGCCGAGTGGCGCTGCGATCTCCCGTTCCACGACCTCCACGAAGGGCAGTCCGGTCACCCGCTGGACGAGTTCGGCGACGAGCCATCCGTAGGTCACCGCGTGGTAGCCGGACCCGCCCACGCGCCGACGATCGGGCGTCGCCACCGCGAGGGCCGCGACGGTCGCCTCGTAGTCGAGGATGCCGTGGGTGCCCGGCACCAGGCCACGCACCCGATGCAGACCCGCCCGGTGGGTGAGGACGTCCGCGACGGTGATGTCCTCCTTGCCGTTCGCGGCGAATTCCGGCCAGTACTGCGCCACGGGCGCGAAATAGTCGATCGCTCCGCGCTCGGCGAGACGATGTACGACGGTCGACGCGACGCCCTTGCCCGTCGAGAAGGACAGTGCCATCGTGTCGCGGGCCCACCGCCGATCGGGAGCCGACCAGCCGGACCAGATGTCCAGAACCTTCTCGCCGTGGAGGTAGGCGGTGAGCGCCCCGCCACCCTCGTGCGGGCGGCGGTACAGCGAGAAGAACGCGTCGGCGAGTCGCAGGAAGCGGGGGTCGACGAGCATTTCGGTCGGTGCGGTGCGGCCGGGCCGGGGACCGAATTGTTCCGGGGCCCCGACCGATCCGGATGCCACCTGTCCGACGGGCTCGAATACTGCTCCGGTCGTCATCGCTCACCCTCCGTAGGTTCTGCGACAGGCTACGACGGCGTGGAACGTAAAGGAAGACTTTACGTACAGGCTGTCCGCCGGTGAGGCCGACAGTTCGGCCTTTCTACGGCAAGTCCGTCGGTGGCGTCTGCGCACCGAGGGTCACGTACCGGAAATCGCCGACGACGATGCATCCGCGGACGGTCTCGAGATCGAAGGCCGCCGCACCGGACCCCTGGCACAGCACGGGATCGTCGGCATCACCCACGAACGCCTGGGACTGCGGGCCCGCCACGACGAACGCCGTTCCCGGACCTTCGAGCACACCGAGAGCCAGGGCCTGCGCACCCACGCCGAGCGCGAACAGACGGCCCGAGGTGCTCTCCGCAGCCCCCACCCCGCCGTCGAGTCCCGCTGCCCCGACCAGCGCGCCGGCACGGCCGTCGGCGAAACCCACCCCACGCTCGCCGTACCCCCAGGCCTCGGCCGTGCCGTCGGTGGTCGCGCCGCAGGCCTCCTCGTCCCCGACCTGGACGACCTCGGCAGCGGCACCCGGAGGTGCGGAACACGTCGTGGCCGCGGACGCCGATTGCGGAACGAGGAATCCGGCACCGACCGCGGCCGCGAGAGCCACCCCGGCACCGAGAATCCGATCGGACGTCCACGAGCGAAACACGGCATCCACCCTTTCCGAGTCGCGACGAACTGCCTCCGGACAGTGTATGGATTGCCGGTTCGGAGGGACTCCCGGTCGAGGTCACGACAGGGACGCGATTCGGCGGCGTTCTACCACCCGCAGTTCACGTCCTGTTCGTCCGGTCGGTGTCCCGCGACGGCTGGACTCGTTTCGGCTCACCCGGCATCTTGGGGTGATTCGGCGGATACGGCAGGTCGCCGAGACCCTCTGCGGCGTCCCGTTCCGCCATCTCGAGCAGCACGTCGAGCGAGTGGGCATGCGTGTCGAGATCCGCCATCGGATCTCCGCGCTTCGCCAGCAGGTCCGGCACGGTCGCGATCGTGAAGTCGTCGGGCTCGGCGTCGGCCAGTTCGCCCCAGGTCACAGGGGTCGACACGGTGGCGATCGGTGTCCGCCGCACGGAATACGCCGACGCGATCGTCTTGTCCCGCGCGTTCTGGTTGTAGTCGAGAAACAGGCGTTCGCCGCGTTCCTCCTTCCACCACGCCGTCGTCGCACGACCGTCGCTGCGGCGTTCGATCTCCCGCATGAGCGCGAGCCCGGCGCGGCGGACACCCACGAAGTCCCATTCGGGCACGATCCGCAGGTAGATGTGCAGACCGCGCCCTCCGGACGTCTTGGGGAAGCCCGTCAGTCCCAGTTCGTCGAGCAACGGACGCACGACTTCGAGCGCAACCGCACGGGCGTCGCCGAAATCGGTGCCGGGCTGCGGATCGAGGTCGATGCGCAGCTCGTCGGGCAGGTCGGTGTCGCTGCAGCGCACCGGCCACGGATGGAAGGTGACGGTGCCGAGATTCGCCGCCCACACCACGTCGGCGGCCGAGCGCACGCGCAGCGCGTCGGCGGTGCGGCCCGAGGGGAATGTGATCTCGCAGGTCTCCACATGATCGGGTCGCTTGACCGGGGCGCGCTTCTGGTAGATCTCCTCCCCTTCGATGCCGTCGGGAAATCGCTGCAGGTGCGTCGGCCGGTCGCGCAGAGCAGCCAGGAGTGGGGCATCGAACTCGGTGGCTACCCTGCGGTAGTACTCCACGAGATGCCGCTTCGTTCCTGCCTCGGCGCCGAGCTGCGGGAAATAGATCTTGTCGGGATTCGACACCCGCACGGGAATGCCGTCGACCTCCCATTCCTCGGCGGGCGAACGCTTCGTGGCCATGTCAGTCCTCCGTCCGGTCGAGTACATCCGCCAGGTCGTAGCGCACCGGCACCTCGAGCTGGTCGAACGTGCAGCTCTCGGGGTCGCGGTCGGGACGCCAGCGCTGGAACCGGGCCGCGTGCCGGAAGCGCATCCCCTCCCCCGAGACGCCTTCCATCTGGTCGTACGCGACCTCTACGACACGTTCGGGACGCAGCGGCACCCAGCTGCGGTCCGCCCCCGAACGCCAGCGCGTGGGCTCCCCCTGTTCGACGACGTCGTCCCCGAGACGGAGCGGTTGCAGCTCGGCGAGCAGTTCCTCACGTCGCTCCCGGGTGAAGGCCGACGCTCCGCCGACCATCGCGAGTTCTCCGTCGTGGTACAGCCCGAGCAACAGCGAACCCACACCGTCGACGCTCTTGTGTCGGCGGTAACCCATCAGGACGCAGTCGGCGGTGCGGGCGTGCTTGAGTTTGAGCATCTCCCGCTTGTCGGGCAGGTAGAAGCCGTCGAGCCGCTTGGCGACGACGCCGTCGAGTCCGGCCCCCTCGAACTCCTCGAACCACCGGCGGGCGGTGCCGGTGTCGGTGGTCGCCACCGTGACGTGGCAGCTGCTGCCCCCGCCGATCTCGGTGCGCAGACGCGCGCGCCGGTCGGCGAACGGCGTCTCCATCAGGTTCTCGTCGCCGAGCGCGAGAAGATCGAACCCGACGAAGACGGCCGGAGTCTGCTCGGCGAGCAATGCGACCCGGCTCTCGGCCGGGTGGATCCGCTCGGACAGCGCCTGCCAGTCGAGCCGGGTGCGGCCGTCGTGCGCGCGCGGGACGACGATCTCGCCGTCCACCACACACCGCCGGGGAAGCTCGGCGCGGACCGCGTCCGCGACTTCCGGGAAGTACCGCGCGAGGTCCTTCCCTCCCCGCGAACCGAGAACCACTTCGTCGCCGTCGCGGAAGACGATCGTCCGGAAGCCGTCCCATTTGGGTTCGTACGCCCACTCGGCGGGACCGTCGCCGGGCTGAGCAGGCACGGTGGAGGAAACCTTGGCGAGCATCGGTGCGAGCGGCGGTACCACAGGCAGGTCCATGCGGCACATCGTTGCACCCCGGAAGCCCCCGGGCGGCACTTCCGTAGGCTCTCCGATCATGAACGTTCTCCGACGGGCGGCCGGCGCCGCAGTGATGGTGGTGGCGACGGTCGCGCTCGGCGCGTGCACGGCGCAGGTCGAAGGGCAGGCGGTCCCCGACACGGACGCGGTGGCCACCTCGACGGCACCGTCCGTGTCCCTGCCCACCACCGGTCCGGCGACCGCGTCCTCCGCGGGCCTGAGCATCGACGTCGAGCCGGGTGACTGCGTCGCTCTCGGTGGCACGGTCGACGACGCGACGATCGACAACGCGGAGTGCGGCAGCGCGAGTTCGAACTACAAGGTCGTCGACATCGTGAACACGAGCGAGACGTGCCCCGGCGATATCGACCAGACCTACTTCGAATCGTTCGGCGGCGTCGAGGTGGGCGCGTTGTGTCTCGACATCGACTGGGTCGTCGGCGACTGCATGGAGCTCGGGGGCGAGGATCCGCAGCGGATCGAATGCGGTGGAGCCGCCGTCCAGGGCGAAGAGGTCACGGAGATCCTCCTCGACACGGCCGACGTGAACGACTGCTCGATGTCCGGCGGCGGGTTCGTGTACCGGGAGCGCAACTTCGTCGTGTGCACCGACACGCTCTGACCTGCTCGTCGAGGCTCGCGGGGGATCCGGCCGGCGATGGCGTGTCGGTACCTCCCGCAACAATGCGTCCGACACGATGACGACCCGACGGACGCGAGGACCGAGATGACGCACTGGCCGGACAGACCGATCTGCGCGTTCGATCTCGAGACCACCGACCGGGATCCTCGCACCGCGCGGATCGTCACGGCCTGCGTCGCGACGTTCGTCGGCGACCGCATCGACACACGGTCCTGGTTACTCGATCCGGGCATACCGATTCCGGAGGAGACCACCGCGATCCACGGCATCACCACCGCGCGGGCACGCGCCGAAGGTCTCGACTATCCCGAGGGTTACCGGCAGATCCGTCAGGCGGTGTGCGATGCCTGGGCACGTGGTCACATCGTCGTCGCGTTCAATGCCAGTTACGACCTGACGGTGCTCGATGCCGAGGGCCGGCGCCTCGGAACACCCGGACTCGAGATCGGCACGGTCGTCGATCCGTACGTCATCGATCGCGAGATGGACCCCCGCCGCCCCGGCCGACGCACGCTTCAGGCGGTGTGCGAGGCCTACGGTGTGCCACTGCCCCATCCCCACGAGGCCGAAGCCGATGCGCTCGCAGCCGGTCACCTGACGCGCGCGCTCGTGGCGAAATTTCCGCAACTGGCCGAACTCGACATCATGGCCGATCAGGCCGCCTGGCACGCCGAACGCCAGCGCAGCTTCGCCGAATACCTGCGCGGGCTGGGCCGGGAGGTCGACGACGTGGACGACAGCTGGCCGGTCCGGCTCGGTGCGGGAGGCACCGAGGTCCTCGAGCGCCCCGCTACCGACACGACGTTCCGCCGTGCGATGCGGGCGGTGCGGGAGTTCTTCCGGCGACGGCCCCGGACATGACCGGGCCGGCCCTCCCTCGTGCTCGGAGTCGGGCGAGTTCCGCGATTCGCGACCTGCTGGTCACCCGGGATTGCGACGATCACAGATAACGCCGGGACCCGCGTAGGCCCCCGCCGACGGCCGGACCCCGACGACCCGCATTGGATACTCATGACATGACTTCCGGTACCGGCAGCACGCGTCGCCTCGACCCGACGGGACCCGACCCCGCCCAGTTCCGGGTGCATGTCGTCACTCAGGCGATCCGGTTGTTCTCGGAGTTCGGGTACGAATCGACCACGGTCGAGCAGATCGCAGCAGCCGCGGGGGTGTCGCGGCGGACCTTCTTCCGGCAGTTCCGCTCGAAGGAGGATGTGATCTTCGCCGATCACGAGTCGCTTCTCGAGCAGGTGTCCGACTACCTGTCTCGGGACTTCGACGATCCCTGGGCTGCGGCCTGCGAGGGAGCGAAGCTCGTGTTCGGGCATTTCCGCGACCGGCGTGAGCTGGCGGTATGGAGGTATCGGGTGGTGCAGCGGGTGCCGGCCTTGCGCGACCGTGAACTCGTCACCACCTATCGCTACGAGAGATTGTTCACGGACTTCCTCCGCGCCGCCGTGCCGACCGAGAAGCCGGTGCGCATCGTCAGCTTCGCGGCGGCGATGACGGCCGCGCACAACTTCCTGTTGCGCGCGATGATCCGCGGTGACGACACCGCCACCGCCGAACGCCTCGACCAGGCACTGTTCGAGTTGCGCCGCACGTTCGGGGTCCTGCCGACCGCCGACGGCGCGACCGGCCGGATCTCACAGCCGCCCCAGCCGGCGGTCGCGGTGGTGACCTATCCGGTCGATCTGTCCCCGGCGGAGATCGCCGAGCAGGTGCGTCTCCAGCTCGAAGGCGTGCGTCAGCACCGTTGACCTGGCACTGAGTGCCGTGGTTAGAATCGATACATTCCATCACGTCGCGAACCCTCCCCTCGGTATGCTCAGGGGAGCTACGCCCGCAACTCTGGCACCGCGTGCCGTAAGGAGTCCGCCGCCATGGCCCTCAATCCCGACTTCGATCTGTTCCAGCTCTCCGAGGAGCACGAAGCCCTGCGCGAGGCGATCCGTGCCCTCTCCGAGAAGGAGATCGCGCCCTACGCCAAGGAGGTCGACGAGGATTCCCGCTTCCCCCAGGAGGCACTCGACGCCCTCAACAAGTCCGGCTTCAACGCCATCCACGTGCCCGAGCAGTTCGGAGGCCAGGGCGCCGATTCCATCGCGGCCTGCATCGTCATCGAGGAGGTCGCGCGGGTGTGCGGCTCGTCGTCGCTGATCCCCGCCGTGAACAAGCTCGGCACCATGGGTCTGATCCTGCGCGGCTCCGACGAACTGAAGTCCAAGGTCCTGCCCGACATCGTGAACGGGGCCATGGCGTCCTACGCGCTGTCCGAGCGTGAGGCCGGCTCCGACGCCGCGTCGATGCGCACCCGCGCGAAGGCCGACGGCGACGACTGGATCCTCAACGGCTCCAAGTGCTGGATCACCAATGGTGGCAAGTCCACCTGGTACACCGTCATGGCCGTCACCGATCCCGAGAAGGGCGCCAACGGCATCTCCTCGTTCATGGTCCACAAGGACGACGAGGGCTTCGTCGTCGGGCCGAAGGAGAAGAAGCTCGGCATCAAGGGCTCCCCCACCGCCGAGCTGTACTTCGAGAACTGCCGCATCCCCGGCGACCGCATCGTCGGCGAGCCCGGCACCGGCTTCAAGACCGCGCTCGCGACCCTCGACCACACCCGCCCGACGATCGGCGCACAGGCCGTCGGCCTCGCCCAGGGCGCCCTCGACGCGGCGATCGCCTACGTCAAGGATCGCAAGCAGTTCGGCCGCCCGATCTCCGACAACCAGGGCGTGCAGTTCATGCTCGCCGACATGGCGATGAAGGTCGAGGCCGCTCGCCTGATGGTGTACACCTCCGCGGCCCGCGCCGAGCGCGGTGAAGGCAACCTCGGTTTCATCTCCGCCGCCGCGAAGTGCTTCGCCTCGGACGTCGCGATGGAGGTCACCACCGACGCCGTGCAGCTGTTCGGTGGCGCCGGTTACACCACCGATTTCCCGGTCGAACGCATGATGCGCGACGCGAAGATCACCCAGATCTACGAGGGCACCAACCAGATCCAGCGCGTCGTCATGTCGCGGGCTCTGCTGCGCTGACGCCGGTCGCGTAGGTTGACCCCGGAACATCACAGCGATCAGGAGTTACCGCAGTGGCAGTGGAAAAGGTAGGCGTGATCGGCGGCGGCACCATGGGTGCCGGTATTGCCGAGGTGTGCGCGAAGGCCGGTAGTGACGTGCTCGTCAAGGAGACGACCGATGAGTTCGCGGCCGCGGCACGCGAGCGTCTCGCGAAGTCGATCGGGCGCGGCGTCAAATCCGGCAAGATCACGCAGGAGGACGCCGACGCCGTCCTCGCGCGGATCCGCGTAACCCTCGACCTGAACGAGTTCGCCGACCGCGACCTCGTCGTCGAGGCCGCCCCCGAGATCGAGTCCCTCAAGGTCGAGATCTTCTCCGAACTCGACAAGATCGTGAAGCCCGAGGGCATCCTCGCCACCAACACGTCGTCGATTCCCGTCATCAAGATGGCGCAGGCGACGCAGCGGCCCGGCAAGGTCGTCGGTGTGCATTTCTTCAACCCGGTGCCGGTGATGCCGCTCGTGGAGATCATCTCGGCGCTCACCACCGACGAGGCCACCGCCGACACCGTCTTCGACTACGCGAAGAACACGCTCGGCAAGACGGCGGTGCGGGCGGGCGACCGCGCGGGCTTCATCGTCAACGCGCTGCTCATCCCGTACCTGTGCTCCGCTGTACGCATGCTCGAATCGGGTTATGCGACCAAGGAGGACATCGACGCGGCGATGAAGGGCGGTTGCGGCTATCCGATGGGTCCGTTGACCCTCATCGACACGGTCGGCCTCGACATCACCCTCAACGCCGCCCAGTCGCTGTACGACGAGTTCGCCGAGCCGCACTACGCTCCCCCGGCACTTCTGCGTCGCATGGTCGATGCGGGCCGCCTGGGTCGTAAGACCGGCGAGGGCTTCTACAGCTACAAGTAGACAGCACGCTCGAAGGCGCCCCTGCGGTCCGATTCCGGATCCACAGGGGCTCCTTCTGCTATCGTGCCGACCCGGAAGTACAGGGGATTCCGCGGGGGCGGTCGTGCGGTCGGAAATCGATCCTTCGGCACTGTGCACATTCACCCGACTCGGCCGAACGGCACGCGACGCGACCGGGAGGCGGGCCGTCGGTGAGCCGTGCGCGAGTTCGCATCCCGCCCTGCCCGCCTCCCCTCCACGAGCGTTTCTGCGCCGCACGAGTATCGGGAACCACGATGACGCCGAGTACCGGGAAGAGCCTCCGCGACTACCTCGACACCCATGGGGTCGAGCTCCTTCCCTGCCACGCGGGCGAGCCCGGCCGCCCCTCGGTCGAGCTGCCGGTGCCCAGAGGATGGACGATCGTTCCCGCACACCTGTTTCCCCGAGCCCGCACGGTTCTCGTCGCACCCGAGTACACCGAAGCCGGGTGGACTCCCATCGCAGTACTGCTCCACAACCGGCTGTCCGTCCGGCGCCCCACCGGCGAATTGCTCGCAGCGGCGGCAGCAGCGACACAGGAATTGCCCGAATGGTCCGAACTCGATTGTGAAACAAGCAATTTCCGGGGCCACCCCTCGGTGATCACCAGAGGAAAATATCGCGCCGGTGGCGTCGACTTCGATGCGAGGAGTCGTCATCTCGTGATCGACCACGACCAGGACCGTTATCTGACGCAGCTCGCGGTGACCACTCGCGCCGATGCTCCTGCGTCCCTTCGCGAGGGCGCGCAGACGATCCACACGGAGATGTGGGTCGATCCGGCCCGCGCGTCGTAGCAGCGAAATCCCCGTTCGCGACACGACTCGGCTCCGACGGCAGAACTCCCGCAACCGCCACCGGGACCACCGGCGCCGGTATACGATCGGAACCGGCAGCCGACACCGAATCACCGGACGGGAGCGCCTATCACGGCGGCCCGGCACGACAGACCGTAGGTGAGTGTCGAAGGAGTACTTCCTCTCCGTCTCGGAGGAGACCATGACCGACAGCTGGCTTTCCCGCGACCCGTTCGACGACATCTTCGACCGGTTCTTCGGGTCGAGCAATCTCCGTCAGCCCCAGGTACAGCGAGTCGACCTCGGGCGACTGCTCAACGAGGACGCGAAGCGCCTCGTCGACAAGGCGGGGCGAGCTGCCCGTGAGTGGGGCAGCGCAGAACTCACTCCCGAACACCTCCTGTACGCCGCAACTCTGGACGATCCCGGTCGCGGCATCATCAGCGGTCTCGGCCTCGATCCCGACGAGGTCGGAGAGCAGATGCGGACACTGGTGGGTGAGGGCGAAGAGGAGACCGGCCGTGCGGTGTTGAGCCCTGCAGCGAAACGGGCATTCCGCGCCGCGCAACAGCAGGCCGGGCAGACGGGAACGAGCTACATCGGTCCCGAACACATTCTCTACGGCATCGCCGCGAACAGCGAGAATCCGGCTGCACACGTCCTCGCCGGCGCCCAACTCGAAGGTGGCGGCCGCGGCAGCTCGACACCCAGCACGACTCCCACACTCGACAACTACGGCCGGGATCTGACCGCCGAGGCCCGCGCCGGCAATGTCGACCCCGTCGTCGGCCGTACCGACGAGATCGCGCAGACGGTCGAGATCCTCTCCCGCCGCCGGAAGAACAATCCGGTTCTCATCGGCGATCCCGGTGTGGGCAAGACGGCGATCGTCGAAGGTCTCGCCCAGCGCATCGTCAACGGGGATGTGCCCTCCACACTGGCCGACAGGCGAGTGATCGCGCTCGATGTGGGTTCGCTCGTGGCGGGCAGCAAGTATCGGGGCGAGTTCGAGGAGAGGCTGACCAAGATCCTCGACGAGGTTCGTGAACACTCGGACGAGTTGATCCTGTTCATCGACGAACTGCACACGATCGTGGGAGCAGGGAGCGGTGGCGAAGGTTCCATGGACGCCGGCAACCTCCTCAAGCCCGCGCTGGCGCGCGGCGAGCTGCACGCGATCGGCGCGACCACCATCGACGAATACCGTCGCCACATCGAGAAGGACGCAGCCCTCGAGCGTCGATTCCAGCCCGTCATGGTGGCCGAACCTTCCGTGGACGACACCATCGAGATCCTCCGCGGGCTGGTCGACGTGTACGAGGAGCACCATCAGGTCCACTACAGCGACGAAGCGCTCGTAGCCGCGGCCGAACTGTCCGATCGGTACATCACCGACCGCTTCATGCCGGACAAGGCCATCGATCTCGTCGACCAGGCGGGCGCCCGTGTCCGGCTCCGGACCAAGACACCGGATCCGGACACCCGGTCGCAGGAGGAGGAACTCTCCCGCCTCGAACGCGAGAAGGATTCCGCCGTCGCCTCGGAAGATTTCGCCAAGGCGGCGGAACTGAAGAAGCAGATCACCGAACTCCAGGAACGCACGACGTCCGGCTCACCGACGTCCACACCTCAGGTGGAGGTGGTGGACATCGCCGAGGTGATCTCGCGTCAGACGGGCATCCCCGTGTCCGAGTTGACCGCCGAAGAACGCCGTCGCCTGCTCGATCTCGAAGACGTTCTGCACGCACGGGTGATCGGGCAGGACAAGGCTGTCTCCGCGGTCGCCGAGGGCGTCCGCAGGGCCCGCGCCGGTCTCGCGGATCCGACCCGGCCGATCGGCTCGTTCCTCTTCCTCGGTCCCACCGGTGTCGGCAAGACCGAACTCGCGAAGGCTCTCGCTTCGGCCGTCTTCGGCGAGGAAGGCCGGATGATCCGCTTCGACATGAGCGAGTTCCAGGAGAAGCACACGGTCTCGCGCCTGGTCGGGGCGCCGCCCGGTTACGTCGGATACGAAGAAGCCGGCCAGCTGACGGACAAGGTTCGGCGACAACCCTATTCGGTGATCCTCTTCGACGAGGTCGAGAAGGCGCATGCGGACGTGTTCAACGTGCTGCTCCAGTTGCTCGACGACGGCCGTGTCACCGACGCCCAGGGCCGAACGGTGGATTTCAAGAACACCATCGTGATCCTCACCAGCAACATCGGATCCGATCTGATCCTCGCGCATACCGGTGACGACCTCGAATCCCTCACGCCGAGACTGATGGAGCGGTTGCATTCGCACTTCCGTCCCGAATTCCTCAACCGTATCGACGAGACCGTGATCTTCCACCGTCTCGACAAGGCGCAATTGCGCGAGGTCGTCGGACTCGTCCTCGACGGAACCCGGCGTTTGCTGCATGCCCAGGAGCTCTCCTTGGACGTGACGGATCGGGCCGTCGACTGGCTCGTCGAGGAGGGTTACGAACCGGAATACGGCGCTCGTCCGCTCCGGCGCACCGTACAACGGGAAATCGACAACCGGATCTCGAAACTGATTCTCGCCGGTGAACTTTCGCATGGCGACACCGTCCGGGTGGATGTCGGTTCCGGCGGCGGCATCGTCATCGAGGGCATCGCCGGGACGGGTGAGAGCGGCAGCACGGAATCCGGCGAGCGCGGAGATCCGGAATCCGACGGGAGCGAGAGTCCGAAGCCCGACGAGAGCGACGCATCGGCCACGGAGCAGACCACTGGCCCGTGAACATCGACCCGGACTCAGGGCCGGATGGTTCGGAGGGTGCGGCCCCCGTGGACGCGGTCGTGCAGCGCCTCCATCCGCACATCCAGATCACGTGCGGTCTCCGCTGCCGATCGGAGTTCCTCACGCAGGTCGTCCGGAACGACCCGATCGTGCTTGTAGTAGATCTTGTGCTCGAGACTCGCCCAGAAATCCATCGCGACCGTCCGGATCTGCAGTTCGACGTAGACCTGCTCGACACGGTCGGACATGTACACCGGGATCTCCACGATCACGTGCAGGCTGCTGTATCCGTTGGGTTTCGGACGGGCGATGTAGTCCTCGATCTCGATCACCTTCACATCGCGCTGGCCGGTGATCATGTCCATGATCCGGTACACGTCCGACGTGAAACTGCACGTGATGCGGATGCCTGCGATGTCACGAACGGTTTCGCGGATGCCGTCGAGTGAGGCCGGCGCACCCTTGCGTTCCGCCTTGGCGAGGATCGACTCGGGGCTCTTCAATCGCGACTTGACGTGCTCGATCGGGTTGTATTCGCGAGCGTAGGTGAACTCCTCGCGCAGGATGTTGATCTTCGTCATCATCTCGTCGATGCCGAATTTGTAGACCATGAGGACGCGCCGGAGATCCTGCGCCAGGTGTTCCACCGCGACCAGCGGTGCCTGCACGTCCGGTGCCGGCACTCCCGGCTCGGGTTCGCCCACCGTCGTCGTCACTCGATCCTCCTCGATGCTCTTCGCACTCGAGTCTGCCAGCCCGGCGCAGACAACCGGTTCCCGGATCCTCGAGCTGCGAGTTCGCAGTACACGATCAGCCGAACAGATCGGGCAGACCATCCGAGATCCGGTCGGGAAACGCCGGTGCACGCTTCTCGAGGAAGGACTCCACTCCTTCGCGGACATCGCCGGAGACTCCCCGCACGTGGATACCGATCGATTCGGCGCGGTGCGCGATCTCCGGGTCCGGGGCACCGAGCATCCGCCACATCAACCGGCGGGTCAGTGCCACCGAGACCGGCGCCGTTCCGGACACGAGTTCCCGGGCGATCTCGAGGGCTCGTTCCTGTATACGTTCGGCGGGTACAACTTCACGGACGAGGCCGCGTTCCGCTGCTTCCGCGACGGGCACCATGCGTCCACCGACTGTCCATTCCACAGCGGTCGAGATGCCCACGAGGCGAGGAAGGAACCAGGTGGAGCAGGCCTCCGGCACCAGACCTCGACGAGTGAACACGAAGCCGAATTTCGCTGTTTCCGAAGCTATCCGGATATCGGCAGGAAGAGTCATGGTGACGCCCACACCGGCGGCCGGACCGTTGATCGCGGCGATCACCGGCTTGAGCGATCGGTAGATGCGCAGAGTCACGCGACCCCCGAGGTCCGGTGGGGTTGTGCCGGAGCCGGGATCGTCACCGAGGACGAAGGTTTCGGCTCCGGCCGCGAGGTCGGCGCCTGCACAGAAGGCGCGCCCCGTTCCGGTGAGGACGACCGCCCGCACGTCGTCGTCCGCATCGGTCTCGTCGAAGAGAGCGATGAGCCGTTCACCGATCTCGTCGGTGAACGCGTTGAGACGCTCGGAGCGATTCAGTCGGATCACGGCAATGGAACCGTGACGCTCGAGCAGCACATCGTTCTCGGTACCTGCCTGTGACACATCGCCTCCGCGGGTTCACTGCCGACCACTCGGCGACCGACAGTCCTTAACGTTCGTTAAGCAGCACCATACCGTCCGGTGGTCAGCGCCCCTCGCGCCCGAAGCGCTCCAGCACGACCGCGCGCAGCGATCGTGCTTCGACTCCCGCGTCGCGACGGGCACGGCTCCGGGTCACGAGTATCCCCGCGAATGCGATGACCCAGATCGGGTACTGCGCGAACCATGCGACCCGGAACGCGTCGAAGGTGTAGCCACCGAGCCGATCGAGCACGATCCCCATCGTCTGCACGACGAGGAGCGTGGCGAGGAAACCGCCGATGTTCACGATGCCGTTGGCTGTTCCGAGAGCGGTCCCGGGGTTGAAGGTGCGGGCGTAGTCGAAGCCGATCATCGACCCCGGGCCACCCACCGAGATGACGATCACCAGCGCCACGAGCAGCCAGATCGGCGCGGGGCCGGGCAGAGCGAGCACCACCGACCATGTCACGGCGCTGCCCAGGATGATCGTCAGCACGAGCCACGATCGCCTGAGCGGAAAGCGCCCCGAGAGGACACCGAGAATCGGTCCTGCCGAGATGGCCGTGACCACGGAGACGGTCAGCATCGAGCCGGCTGCGGCGGGCGAGAGACCTTGCGCGGAGACCAGATACGGCACCCCCCACATCAAGGCGAAGGTGGTGACCGAGAACTGCGTCCCCATGTGGGTGAAGAAGCCGAGCTTGGTGCCGGGGCGGCGCCACACCGTGCCGAGACCGCCGATCACTTCCCGGAACCCCGTCGCAGTGGCCTCCCGCGCCTCGCCCGGCGGGGTGTCGCGCACGACCGCGAACACGAGAACGCACGCGAGCAGCCCCAGCGCCGCGGCGCTGCCGTATGCGGCCGTCCAGCCCGCACCCGTGAGCAGCAGGACGAACGGCACCGCGGACAGCACCTGACCGAGCTGACCGAAGATGCCCGTCAGCTGAGACACGACGGGCACCCGGCGCGGCGCGAACCAGACGGGCACGAGCCGGAGCACCGAGATGAAGGTGAGAGCGTCACCGGTTCCGACCAGCACGCGCGCGAGGTACGCGACCGGCAGTGATTCGGTGGTCGCGAGCAGCGCCTGACCGATCGCGAGGACTACCGCGCCGAGAGCGATCATCCGACGTGAGCCGAACCGGTCCAGCAGAACGCCGGCCGGAATCTGCATCCCCGCGTAGACGACGAGCTGGAGGACGACGAATCCGGAGAGGACCGACGGGGAGATGTCGAATCGTTCGGTCGCGGCCAGTCCGGACACACCGAACGCCGTCCGGTGGAGGACGGCGACGATGTAGGCGAATACTCCGACACCCCAGACCAGCCATGCCCTCATGGGGAGGAGACGATACTCCGAGGTCTTTTACCTGGCTAATCAATCGGTGTCACTCGCGTCCGAGTGACACCCACGTCGGGTCGGCTGCGCGAGGACCGGCGACCTTGTCCGCAAGACGGTCCAACCGCGCGAGCTGCTCGTCCGTGAGGACGACGTCGAGCGCACCGGCGTTCTCGGTGACACGGCTCGCGTACCGCGTGCCGGGGATGGACACCGAGGGCAGACCGAACTCGCGGCCCTTCGCATCCAGCCATGCGAGCGCGACCTGCGCAGTCGTCGCGTCCGCTTCCTGCGCGATCAGCCGCGCTTCCTCCCGCACGTCGAGGTTCGTCGGCAGGGTGTCCGCGCCGAAACGGGGGAACCGCCTGCGCAGGTCGTTCTCCCCGATCCGCCCGGGATCGAAGGCGTCGGTGAGCAGACCACGGCTCACCGGCGAGTACGGCACGAAGCCGATGCCGAGTTCCGCAGCGGTCGGCACCACGTTCCGCTCGACGTCCCGCGAGACGATGCTCCATTCCGACTGGATCGCCGCGATCGGATGCACGGCGTGCGCGCGGCGCAGTTCGTCTCCGGTGGCCTCCGACAGTCCGATGTGCCGTACCTTGCCGGCCTGCACGAGCTCCGCGAGCGCCCCCACCGTGTCCTCGACGGACACTTCCGGATCGACCCGGTGCAGGTAGTACAGATCCACATGATCCACACCGAGGCGGGCGAGCGACTTCTCGAGGGCCTGCTTCGCATAGTCGGGATGCCCGTCGGTGCGGCGGTTGGCGGTGCCCTTGCCCCCGACAGCGCCGACGAGACCGAACTTCGTCGCCAGCTGCACCTCGTCCCGCCGCTCGGCGAGCAGCGTGCCGACGATCCGCTCGCTGGTGCCCTCGCCGTAGACATCGGCAGTGTCGATGAAGGTGATGCCCAGGTCCACGGCGTGGTGCAGGGTCGCGAGTGCCTCCTCGAGGTCCACTTCGCCGTAGGCAGGGGCGATGGACATCGCTCCGTAACCCTGGGCACTGACGACCAGACCGGGTGCGAGTTCGACGGCGGGAACGGGCATGTACTTCTCCTCGACGGTGATGCGGTGCGGCCACCCATCGTCCCGCATGCCGGAGGTGACCGCAGGAGTTGAAATCGCCGTGATCGGAGCATCGCGCAACATACGCTGAAGCCCATGGCGACCGACTGGCTCTCCCTCCAACGAACCGCGCGCGACGGCTTCGACGAGCGTGTCGCGCAGATCCGCGACTGGCACGCGCCCACCCCCGACACCGAATGGGACGTCACCGATCTGGTGTGGCACATGGTCGACGAGCAGCGCTGGATACAACCGCTGCTGTCCGGCCGCTCCCTCGACGACGCGAAGGCCGCGCTCGAACCGATCGGAGACGACCTCGCGGCGGAATGGGCGCGGTTCGCCGAGCAGGCGACCGCCGCATGGGCGATGGCCTCACCCGCACAGGAGGTCCACTTGTCCTACGGTGAGGTGCCGTGCATCGAGTACCTCAAACAGCAGGTCGCGGACATCGCCGTGCACACCTGGGATCTGGCACGGGCGGTCGGCGCCGACGAGACCCTCGACGGCGACCTCGTCGACGCCGTGCTCGCCGAACTCGAACCGCAGCGCGACATGCTCGCGTCGAGCGGCCTGTTCGCCGATCCCGTCCCGGTACCCGACGACGCCTCTCCTCAGGACCGGCTCCTCGCGCTGACCGGACGCGACCCCCGGAAGACGTCGTGACGGACCGATCCGACGAGCGCCCCGACATCAAACCCCGCAGCCGCGACGTCACCGACGGCATGGAGAAGGCCGCCTCCCGCGGAATGCTGCGCGCGGTGGGGATGGGCGACGACGACTGGGAGAAGCCGCAGATCGGGGTGGCCTCGTCGTGGAACGAGATCACCCCGTGCAATCTTCCGCTGGACCGGCTCGCGAGAGCGGTCAAGGAGGGTGTGCACGCCGCGGGAGGTTATCCGCTCGAATTCGGCACCATCTCCGTATCGGACGGGATCTCGATGGGGCACGAAGGCATGCATTTCTCACTCGTGTCCCGTGAGGTCATCGCCGACAGTGTCGAGACTGTGATGCAGGCCGAGCGTCTCGACGGTTCGGTACTTCTCGCGGGATGCGACAAGTCCCTGCCCGGGATGCTCATGGCCGCGGCACGGCTCGACCTGGCGTCGGTGTTCCTGTACGCCGGTTCCATCCTTCCCGGCGTCGCGAAACTGTCGGACGGCACCGAACGCGACGTGACGATCATCGACGCCTTCGAAGCAGTCGGCGCGTGCGCGCGGGGCCTGATGCCCCGAAGCGATCTCGATGCGATCGAACGCGCCATCTGCCCCGGAGAAGGCGCCTGCGGCGGCATGTACACCGCGAACACGATGGCCGCCGCCGCCGAAGCGCTCGGCATGTCGCTGCCGGGAAGCGCCTCTCCTCCCGCGACCGACCGCCGTCGCGACGGTTTCGCCCGTCGCAGCGGACAGGCCGTGGTCGAGTTGTTGCGCCGCGGCATCACGGCGTCGGACATCCTGACGAAGGAAGCGTTCGAGAATGCCATCGCGGTGGTCATGGCGTTCGGTGGATCCACGAATGCCGTGCTTCATCTGCTCGCCATCGCCCACGAGGCCCGGGTGGATCTGACGCTCGACGACTTCGTGCGGGTGGGCGCGCGCGTCCCGCATCTCGCCGACGTCAAGCCGTTCGGCAGGCACGTGATGAAGGACGTCGACCACATCGGCGGGGTGCCCGTCATCATGAAAGCGCTGCTCGACGCGGGTCTGCTGCACGGCGACTGCCTCACCGTCACCGGCAGCACCGTGGCGGAGAACCTGGCCGGCATCGCACCCCCGGATCCCGACGGCAAGGTGCTGCGCGCCCTGAGCGATCCCATCCATCCGACCGGGGGCATCACGATCCTGCGGGGCAGCCTCGCTCCCGGCGGGGCGGTCGTGAAGTCGGCGGGCTTCGACGAGTCTGTCTTCGAGGGCACCGCGCGAGTCTTCGAACGTGAACGGGCCGCGATGGATGCACTCGAGGACGGCACGATCGCCCCGGGCGATGTGGTGGTCATCCGCTACGAGGGCCCCAAGGGCGGCCCGGGCATGCGCGAGATGCTCGCCATCACCGGTGCCATCAAAGGGGCCGGCCTCGGCAAGGACGTCCTGCTGCTCACCGACGGCCGGTTCTCCGGTGGCACCACCGGACTGTGTGTGGGGCACGTGGCCCCGGAAGCCGTCGACGGCGGCCCCATCGCGTTCGTGCGCGACGGCGACCGGATCCGGCTCGACGTCTCGGAGGGTCTGCTCGACGTGCTGGTCGACGACGAGGAGATGGCGGCGCGGCAGCAGGGATGGGAGCCACTACCGCCGCGCTACACCCGCGGTGTGCTGGCGAAGTACACGAAGCTGGTCGGTTCCGCATCGAACGGCGCGGTGTGCGGGTGAGGAACGGGTGACCTCTCTCGCCGCCGTGTCGTCGCAGGATCGGGCGGGGCCGCTAGATCGGGCGGAAGCCGGCGCCCGCCCCGCCACGGGCATCGATGTCGGCCATGATCACGTCGATATTCGTTCCGACCTCCGGCCCGACGCACGGCGCGAGCAGGTAGGCGTTGACCATCGCGACGAGTGTCGTGCCCACCACCAGCGGCGCACCCGAGTCGCCTTCGACGACACAGACCTGGGTCCACGTCTCCTGGGAACCGAGCACGTCGCCCCACACCACTCCGCAGGTATTACCCGTCGTGCGCCCTTCCTTGCAGGCGACGTTCGGGAATCCCGCCGGAGCACCGAGGTCCGTGATGGTCACATTGCCGACCCGTTCGACCGGAACCACCTTGCTCCTGTCGAACACGATGACGGCGTAGTCGAGCATCTGGTTGGCCGAGACGACCTGCCCCACCGGCCCGGCACCGAGATCGTATTCGGCCTTCACCGTCATACCGGGACCACCGCAGTGCGCCGCGGTGAGACCGACGAGCCGACCGGCCGAATCGTTACCGATCGTGGTGAGCGTGCAGTCGAAGATGTCCTGAGTGCCGTCGCCCAGAGTGATGCCCGAACCACCGCCGAGAGTCACAGGCGGGGCCGCGACGGCCACCCCCGAACCCGCGCCGGCCAGCGCCACCACGCTTGCGATTGCTACGACGAGTTTCTTGAACATGGTGCCCCTCCCGCACTGCCGCTTCCGGCCGCCGTCGAGCCGAGCGTACTAGAGGTTTCCGCCGGATTTACGGGTTGCGCCCAAGCTCTCGAGAGCCAGCCGGGCCTCCTCGAGCTCGCGGCTGAGTTGCGCGACCCGTTCCTCGGCCGCCCGGCGTGCTTCCTCGATGACCGATTCGACGGCTTCGCTCGCCGTCGGATCGCCGAGTTCCTTCACCGCCCGTTCGACGGCGTCGGGGGCGACCGGCGTGGGCTTGCCGACCTTGCGGGTGCCGTGTGCGACGCCGACCGTCCACTCGTTCTCGGGGTCGATCGTGACGGTGATGGTGATGGACGGAGCCTTCTTCGCCTTGCGGGCCGGGGCCTTCGGCTTCGCCGGCGCGGCCGAAGGCCGGCTGGAGGCATCGGACGAAGGGGAGGTGGTCTGGTTCACGGGCGTCTTCTCCTCGGCGCGGGGGGCGGGGGCAGCAGGCTTCGGTGCAGGCGTCTTCGGAGTTGCGGCCTTCGGGGGCGAAGACTCCGGGCGCACGGCCTTCGGGGGCGAAGACTCCGGGCGCACAGCCTTCGGGGGCGAAGGCTCCTGGCGCGCAGTCTTCACCGGCGGGGTCTTCGCGGGCCCGCGCGCGGTCTTCGAGGGCACGGTCTTCGCTCCTGCAGGATCGCGCGTCGCGCGCAATTCGTCCGCTTCGAAGGGCAACTCGTCGTCGACACCCTTCGGCCGCACCGTCACGGTGCTCCCGGTGATCGACACCACGCGCGCGGACGTTCCCGGGTCGATCCCCAGACTCGGTATGCCTTCGACGAGGTAGACGGTCGCGCGGCGCCCCTCGGCGAGAGCGGTACCGAGCTCTCCGAGTTGTTCCTCCGTCAGGTGGTCCGCGCGTCTGCGGGGCGGCATGCGACGTCCTTTCTCGGTTCGCCGACAGGTCGGCAGGGGTTCGACGGGGGCCACTGTCGCACATTCGTACGACACGCCTGCACACGTGCTCGGCGCGACCTGCCGCGCATGTGTGGGGCGGGCACGGTAAGGATGAGTGTGTGACCCCGTCCGACCCGGCACCCGCATCAGGAACCGACGTGCTGTCCGTGATCCAGTCAGAACTGGAGAACGCACTGCTCGGCGGGTCTCTCCGCTACACGCTCAACGAGGTGGCCGAGTCGTGCGGGCTCGAACCTGCGCGTGTGCGGCGGTTGTGGCAGGCCCTCGGTCTGACCGTCGACCCCGATCCGGACGTCGTGATGTTCACGGACGGGGACGTCGAAGCCCTGCGAGCCGCGGCGGCGATCATCGCGAGCGGCGCGATCGACGAACGTCTCGAGATACCGGCGGCCCGCTCGATCGGACAGTCGATGTCGCGGCTGACCGAGTGGCAGCTGAACCTCCTCAACACCCACGTGTTCACGCGGCTCGCGGCCGCCTTCGAAGAGTCGGCCGGTCCGCCGAAGGAGGAGGAGATCCGGGCACTCGTCGATCACATCATCGAGCGGACGACCGAACTCACGGTGAGTCTCCAGAGCCACATGTGGCGCCGGCATCTGGTGGCCACCACCGGCCGGACCGCGGCGCGGCCGCAGGATCCCGGGGAACTCCACGAACTCGTCGTCGGTTTCGCCGACATGGTCGGATACACGCGGCTGACCCGACAGATCGACGCCGCGGCGTTGAGCGAACTGCTCGACTATTTCGAATCGGAGGTCTCCGACGTCATCGCCCGGCACAACGGGTGGGTCATCAAGACGGTAGGCGACGAGGTGATGTTCGCGGCCGAACGACCGATCGACGCCGCGCGCATCGCTCTCGACCTGCAGGATTCCTTCGCGGCCCAGAAGGACTATCCCGATCTGCGGATCGGCCTGGCGTGGGGCCAGGCCCTGCCGCGCTTCGGTGATCTGTTCGGCTCGGTCGTCAACATCGCGGCACGTCTCACGGGCGCCGCGAGGCCGGGCACGATCCTCGTCGACGAGAACCTCGCCGACGCGCTCGCAGACTGCGAGGAGTTCCGCTTCCAGACGGTGCGCACCCTGCGGCTGCGGGATTTCCACCATTCCCGCCTGTACGTGTTGCGGCGGCCTCGGGCGGACAGGACGGCCGACAGCGGAGCCGACGGTGAGGGCCTCGGCGACGAGGACATGGGTCTCTGACCGGGCGCGCCGCACCCGGGATCGACGTGCTCGACTCCGTCGACGGTGGCAGCGCGCGAACCGTGTTGTGAGACCGATGATTCGGCTACGATACCGGCAGTCTCGCTCTCGGTTACCGGCATTTTCTCCGTTCCGGAAGGCTCCCGTGTCCGACACAGCCACATCCGCCACGAGCCCCGACTCGCCACCGCCCATGACACGCGCGCAGATCAGGCTGCTCGCCGTCGCATGTTCCGCGGTGGCCGTGGTCATCGCCGCGATGGCGTCACTGAACACGGCGTTGCCGGACATCGCGGTCGAGACCGGCGCGACGCAGGCCCAGCTGACGTGGATCGTCGACGGCTACACCCTGGCGCTGGCAGCACTGCTCCTCCCGGCCGGTGCGCTGGGCGACCGGATCGGCCGCCGCGGCGTCATGATCGTCGGGCTGATCATCTTCGCAGCCGGTTCCCTGCTGCCGCTGTTCGCCGACGAACCACTGTGGATCATCGGGTCGCGAGCCGTCGCGGGTGTGGGCGCGGCGCTCGTCATGCCCTCGACATTGTCCCTGATCACTGCGGGTTTCACCGAGGCGCACCGGGCGCGCGTCATCGGTATCTGGGCGGGGGTGGCCGGGTCGGGTGCCGTGCTCGGGATGATCCTGTCCGGACTCGTCCTCGAGTACGCGTCGTGGCGGGTGATCTTCGGTGGCTCCGCCGCCATCGCGATTCTGCTGGTCGCGGTGTCGCTCACCATCGGATCGTCGCGATCGGCGCGGCCGTTGCCGTTCGATTTCGGTGGAGCCGTTCTCGTCGTCCTCGCCGTCGGCCTGTTCGTGTTCGGTGTGATGGAGGGTCCACACCGTGGCTGGGCGGACGCGGTGACCCTCGGCGCGGTCGTCGCGGGGCTGGCGGCCGCAGCCGGATTCGTCGCCGCCGAACTCCGGTCGAGGGCGCCCTTGCTCGACGTCCGCCTGTTCACCGGCCGGGCGTTCGGGGCGGGCGCGGCCGGACTCGCCTTCCAGTATCTGGCGGGTTTCGGCCTCTTCTTCCTCATCGTGCAGTATCTGCAGTTGGTACTCGGCTATTCGCCCCTGCGCGCCTCGTTGGCGCTGACACCGATCTTCCTCGTGGTCATGGCCCTGTCCGTCGCCGTGCCGGCACTGTTGAATCGGGTGGGCATCCGCGTTCTGCTGAGCGCGGGCCTGGCGCTGATCGGTATCGCCCTGATTCTCATGGGTCTGCTCGACGCCGAGGCCTCCTATCTCGAAGTGGCGTGCACGCTGACGGTCGCCGGCGTCGGAGTGGGCATCTGTACGGCTCCTGCGACGCACGCGATCGTGACGAACACTCCCGAGGATCAACTCGGTGTGGCCTCGGCCGTCAACGACGCGACCCGCGAGATCGGGGCGGCGATCGGGGTCGCGATCACGGGCAGCGTCCTCGCCGCGGCCTACAGCCACGGCGTCGATCCGGTGACCCCCATGCTCCCCGAACCGGCCCGGAGCGCCGTGCAGGATTCGCTCGCGGCCGCGATACAGGTCGCGGAGCAGGCCGGCCCGCAGGGCGAGCAACTCGCCGAGCTCGCGCAGAACGCCTTTCTGGACGGGCTGCAGCAGGCGTCGTGGACCGTCGCCGCGATTCTGCTGGTCGGTGCGGTGATCTCGGCGTTCTGGGCACCCGGACGCCGGTAGCCGCCGCTCCCCTCGTTCGATCCCGATGCCCGCGACACGTGTCGCGGGCATTGTGTTGTGCGCGCTGTCACGCTAACCTGATTAACAGTTACCAGTCGTCACACTAAAAAGGTGGAGACATGACCGCATCGCTCACCCGCGAGACCAGCAAGGGGTTCGTACCCGGCGTCGCACTGTCCGATCGCGAGGAAACCGCCGGGCGACTGCTTGCCTCGTCCGCTCGCAAGTCGTACGACCCGGTCGTCGAGGTCGATTGGGAAGCCCCCGTCCCCGACGACAAGTTCGGGATGACACCCGAATGGAGCACGCTCTACGGCACCGCGCTGTGGGACGAGCTCACCGACGACCAGCGCATCGAACTGACCAAGCACGAGGCCGCGAGCGTCTCGAGCGTCGGCCTGTGGTTCGAGATCCTGCTCATGCAGATGCTCCTGCGCGACGTCTACGACCGCGACAAGCACTCACGCCACGTGCAGTTCGCCCTCACCGAGGTCGCCGACGAATGCCGCCACTCGGTGATGTTCGCGCGCGCCGGCGAGCGACTGAACATGCCGGGTTACGGACCGCCCCGCTACATTCATCAGCTCGGGCGTCTGTGGGGCCACTTCTTCAAGGGCGCCAACGCCTATGCCGCCGTCATGGCCGCCGAGGAGATCCTCGACATGATGCAGCGCGACTTCATGCGCGACGAGCGGGTCCAGCCCGTCACCCGCTCGGTGTCGAAGATCCACGTCCTCGAGGAGGCGCGTCACATCCGGTTCGCTCGCGAGGAGGTCGCACGCCGACTCGCCGGGGCGAGCCGCGCACGTCTCGCGTTCGAGCGCTTCAACACCGCCCTCGTGGTGTTCTTCGTCGTCAAGAGCATGATCCACCCGGACGTCTACGCCAATGCCGGCCTCGATCGCGAACGGGCACTGCGAGAGGCCAAGGGCAACAAGCACTATCACGACCGGGTCCGGAAGTCGGGCGCCAAGCTCATGACCTTCCTCGACAACGTCGGCCTCATCGGCGGACCGTCGAAGATCCTCTACAAGAAGGTCCACCTGCTCTGATCCGGCTCCGGCCGAACGACCGAGTGCGCAGTTCCTGTCGATTCCCCACGGGATTCCCGACACGAACCGCGCACTCGGTTCGTCGTTGCAGCGGTTGCCGCCGCAACGGAAGGGCCGTCAGCCCACCTTCTCCTCGGCCTGCGCCGGCGCATCCTCGCGTTCGTGCTCCGGGAACAGGGCGCGCGTGATCTTGCGGGCGGTGTCGGCGACGATCGGGGCCACCCATTCCAGACGCGTCGACCGAGCGTCCGCGGCGAGCGACAGGGCCGCGACCGGACCGTCCACTCCCCGCAACGCGACGCCCACGCATCCGATGCCCCGTGCCGCTTCCTCGCGCTCGAAAGCGACACCGCGGCGCTTGCGGATGCGGTTGAGTTCCTGGTGCAGCGCAACCTGATCGTGGATCGTGCGTTCGGTGCACGGCACGAGCTGCTTGCCGTACAGGGCGTCGATTCGTTCGGGTTCGAGCCACGCCAGGATGGCCTTGCCGGCCGCGGTCGCGTAGGCCGGGAACCGTCCACCGACGCGAGACGGAATGCTGGAGGCCAACTGTCCGCCGACCTTGTCGAGGTAGAGCACCTCGTTGCCTTCGAGCACCGTCAGGTGCACCACGGCTCCGGTCTGCATCGCCAGATCGTGCAGATGCGGTGCGGCGGCCTCCCTGATGCGGCGGTGTCCGGTGTCGCTGCCCCCGAGTCCGAGGGCACGCGGGCCGAGGCAGTAACCGAACGAGGCGTGCTCGATCCAGTCGCGGCGCACGAGATGGTCGAGGATGCGGTGCACGGTCGAGCGCGGCAGCCCCGAGCGGCAGGTCACCTCTTCCAGGGTGAGGGCGCCTCGACTGTCGAAGGCTTCCAGGATGAGTGTCATCCGGTCGACCATCGATGGGGGAAGTTCTCGTTTGGCCGAGGTTCCGACGGGCTCGAGCGAGGAGTCGACGGCGGTCAACTGCACCTCCATAAGTCCTGGCCACGACCCTGCGCGCCTCATGAAACTGGAATCTGTTCCAGTACGTTAGCAGTATCACAGCCGCCACCGGAAGAGGTGCACACAGACTGCAGGTTCCTCGCGGCGGAGACTCCGGCGAGGGTAGATCCCTACGAGTCTGGTCGGGATCGTCCCGACAGGATATTGTCGGGACCGTGAGCAAGACGTACGAGTGGTCGACGCAGCGACCGCGCCGTCGTGCGCACTTTTCGTGTATCTGCGGGTGCCCGGCCAGCTGACCGCCGCACCCGCTCATGCCCCCACGACACCTCCCCGCCGAGGTGCCGTCGTGTGCGAGGCTCGAAGGTCAGCACGTCGACGATCCGAACATCTCCCGAATCCGGAGCAGAGTCATGAGTGACACCACCCCCGAGACCATCGATCCCAGCGCGAACTGGAGCTTCGAGACCAAGCAGATCCACGTGGGCCAGCCCGCCGGCGGCGACACCAAGGCCCGGGCCCTGCCCATCTACCAGACCACCAGCTACACCTTCGACAGCACCGATCACGCCGCGGCGCTGTTCGGGCTGGCCGAGCCGGGCAACATCTACACCCGGATCATGAACCCGACCCAGGATGCGGTGGAGCAGCGCATCGCATCCCTCGAGGGCGGCGTCGCCGCACTCCTGCTCGCCTCCGGGCAGGCCGCCGAGACCTTCGCGATCCTCAATCTCGCGCAGGCGGGCGATCACATCGTCTCGAGCCCCTATCTCTACGGCGGCACCTACAACCTGTTCCACTACACGTTGCCCAAGCTCGGCATCGAGGTCACCTTCGTCGAGGATCCGGACAACCTCGACCACTGGCGCGAGGCGATCCGCGACAACACCCGCGCGTTCTTCGGCGAGACGATCGCCAATCCCAAGAACCACGTCCTCGATCTGCCCGGCATCTCCGGCGTGGCCCACGAGAACGGGCTGCCGCTGATCGTCGACAACACGGTCGCCACTCCCTACCTGCTGCGCCCGCTCGAGCACGGTGCCGACATCGTCGTGCACTCGGCCACCAAGTACCTCGGTGGTCACGGTACGGCGATCGCCGGTGTCATCGTCGACGGTGGGACGTTCGACTGGACGCAGGGCCGCCACCCGGGCTTCACGACCCCCGACCCCAGCTACCACGGCGTCGTCTTCGCCGACCTGGGCGCACCCGCTTTCGCGCTCAAGGCCCGCGTGCAGTTGCTGCGTGACATGGGCGCGGCGGTCTCCCCGTTCAACGCCTTCCTCATCTCGCAGGGACTCGAGACGCTGAGCCTGCGCATCGAGCGGCACGTGGAGAACGCGCAGAAGGTCGCGGAATTCCTCGAGGGGCGCCCCGAGGTCTCCTCCGTCGCCTATGCCGGCCTGAAGTCCTCGCCGTGGTACGACCGCGCCCGGGAGCTCACTCCCCGCGGTGCCGGCGCGATCGTGGTGTTCGAGCTCGCCGGTGGTATCGACGCCGGCAAGCGGTTCGTCAACGCACTGACCCTGCACAGCCACGTCGCCAACATCGGTGACGTCCGCTCGCTGGTCATCCACCCCGCCTCGACGACTCACTCGCAGCTCACCGGTGAAGAGCAGATCGCCGCGGGCGTCACCCCGGGTCTGGTCCGGCTCGCCGTGGGCATCGAGCACATCGACGACATCCTCGCGGACATCACCGCCGGGCTCGAGGCCGCCGGAAGCTGATCCGCCCGAATCCGAAAACAGCGACGGCCCATCCCTTTCGGGGTGGGTCGTCGCCGTCTCACAGGCTGCTTCCGTGGGGTCGGTGTCAGTCCTTCCGGACGAGCGCCTGCTCGATCCTGTCCGCCTGGGCGCTGCTCTCGAGCAACTGCCGGACCAGCCACAGCCGCAGGACACGAGTGACCGCCGCGGCGAGATAGACGGCCGCGCCGATCAGCGTGATCGCCACGAATCCCAGGGCGAGCAATTGGTAGGACAACAGGTCACGGGTGTCGGACAGCGTCAGCGAGCCGATGTAGACGACGAAGACCGCCACGGCACCGATCACCATCAACACCAGTCCGGCGATCCTGGCTTTCCCACCCGAATCCGAACGGGGAGTGTCGAAACCCAGTGCTGCAACATCCTTCTTGAACTGTTCACGCCGCTCGTCGACGAGTGCGGTCATGGTCGTCCTCCTAGATAGGTGGTGGAAAGTTCTTCTTCGATCTCGGCCGGATCACCCGTGCGCACCACCCGGCCCTGCAGCATCAGGGCGGCGCTGGTGGCGATGGGAAGGACTGCCCGGGCGAACTGCTCGGCGACGAGAATCGATACCCCCTCGGCGGCGAGCTCGCCGACGATGTCGTAGATCCGGGACACGATGCGGGGCGCCAGGCCCATCGACAACTCGTCGAGCAGCAGCACCGTGGGGTGGGTCCCGAGCGCCCGCGACAGCGCGAGCATCTGCTGTTCGCCGCCGGACATCGAACCGGCCAGCTGCGACCGGCGCTCGCCGAGAACCGGGAAGCGGGTGTAGGCCACCTCTTCGAGTTCGGCGAGCGGAACACCGGTTCCCGTTCCGATCCACAGGTTCTCACGGACCGTGAGGTTGGGGAAGATGCCCCTCCCCTCGGGAATCGAGCACACGCCCAGACGCGCGAGTTCCACTGCGGACACACCGTTGACGACGCGACCTGCGAGCCGGAACTCGCCCGAGGACACGGGATGGATTCCCGAACACACCCGCAGGGTCGTCGTCTTGCCACCGCCGTTGGGTCCGAGCAGGGCGACCACCGCCCCCGGTTCGAGTACGAGGTCCACACCGTGCAGCACCTCGATCGCACCGTATCCGGCCCGGACACCGGACAGTTCGAGCAACGGTTCGACGCTCATACCGCTTCCTCCTCGGTGCCGATGTAGGCGTTGATCACTGCCGGATCGTTCTTGATCTCGTCCGGGACGCCACTGGCCAGCACCGCGCCGTAGTCGAGCACGTGGATCCGGGAGCAGATCTTCATCACGAGCGGAATGTCGTGCTCGACGAGGCAGATCGCGAGACCCGAATCGGCCAGTTCGCGGAGCAGGGCGGCGAACGCCTCCGTTTCCTGTTCCGTCTGCCCGGAGGCGGGTTCGTCGAGCAGCAGTACCCGCGGCGAGGTCATCAACGCGCGGGCGACCTCCACGACGCGGGCGCGGCCGGTGGGCACATCCGAGACGTCGGTGCTCGCGATGTCGGCCAGTCCGGTGAGTTCGAGGAGCCGGTCGGTTTCCTCGTCCACATCGATCTTGGTGCGTCCGTTCGCATTGTGGATGTCACCGGCCACCCGGAGGTTGTCCCGCACGGACAGCGACACGAACAGTTCGAGCCGCTGGAAGGTGCGGGCCATGCCCATGCGGGCCCTCTTGTAGGGCGGTAACGACGTGACGTCGCGACCGTCGAGGAACACCGCGCCGGCCGTGGGCCGCTGCAGGCCGGTGATCGTGTTGAACAGTGTGGTCTTGCCGGCCCCGTTGGGGCCGATCAGTCCCGTGACGGTTCCCGGCTCGATTCCGATGCTCACGTCCTTGACGGCGACGTGTCCGCCGAATCGCACTGTGATGCCGCGTGTTTCCAGGATCGGTGCGTCAGCCATGGGGAATCAGTTCCTTCTCCGATCCGGTGGGACGTGCGACGAGACGGTCGTCGATGCCGAGTTCACGGTCGATCTCGTCCCGCGCCTGCGCGCTGTACGGTTCGTCGAGTCCGATCCGTTCGGGGACCAACGGTGCGCGGCGCTGCGCTTCCTCCGCGCCGAGCACCGCTTCGGGCATCAGCCACTGCCCCATCACCGGGAGCATGAACACCGTGGCGATGGTGATCGACGCGAACCACCAGTTGTCGAGTACCCCGACGAGCGCGAGCAGATACGACACGAGCACCACCGCGGCGCCGCCGGCCAGCACGGGCCGGGCGTTCTTCAGGTGGCGGTAACCCTCGACCATCTGGTGGACGCTGCCGCTCGGGTTGGCCGCGACACCGATGCCGATCAGAGCGGGACTCACCGCGGCGATGTGCCCGAACAACGTCCACATGCCGGCCAGTTCCGGTTGCTCCGCAGCCAGATCGGAGAACGACACCATGATGACGGCGAAGCCGATCCCCGACATCAGGCCGCCGAACAGCGCTCCGGAGACATATCCGATGCCGGCCACGACCGTGAGCATCAGCAGCGACAGACTCACCATGATCGAGAAACTGTCGCTCGAGACCGACCCCATCGCGCTCGACATGAGCAGTCCACCCAGCCCTGCGATGCCCGCCGACAACGTGAAGACCCCGAGTTTGAGACGCACGAGGCTCTGGCCGAGCATCGCGGCGGCCGCAGGACTGTCCTTCATCGCCGCGAGCCTGCGCCCGTAACCGCTGTTGCGCAGAGCGATGACACCCACCCCGAGTACGGCGAAGAGCACCGTCACCGTCATGAGGAAGGTCGTCTCGTTCCGCAGGTCCAGCGGCCCGACCTTCAACGGTGGGATCGCGATGTTGCCGTCGGTGAACAGCGAGAACTCGACCCCGAACACTTCGTGCCGGGTGGTATCGCGCAGCACCATGTTCGACAGGAACACTCCGAACGCCATGGTGGCCAGGGCGAGATAGAGACCGCGCAGCCTCAGCGCCGGCAGTGCGATGAGCCCGCCGATCACCGCGGTGACCGCGACACCGAGCGCCACGCCCCACAGGTTCAGGTGGGCGGCCAGCCCGGTTCCGGAGATACCGAAATGGAACGCCACGATGGTCGCGATGGCACCGAACGAGACCGGCGCCAGGTTCATCTCCCCCGCGTAACCGGTGAGCAGGGTCAGCGACAGCGCGATGATCGCGAAGGTCATCCCGATCGTCAGGGTCGTGATCGCCGACGTCACCATCAGCAGCCGGACGGCATAGACGATGACGACCAGCGCCACTGCCCACGCGACGGCCTTACGCACCGACGGCACGTGGTACCGCTCCCGGGTGCGGGTGACGGCGCCGCGCAGCCGGTCCTGCGGCAGCACGATGAGGACCACGAACAACGCGATCATCGGCAGGGACACGCGCAGGTTCGAGGTCCACGTCCACGCGGTCGGGAAGTAGGCGAGCACATAGGTCGCTGCCAGGCCCAGGAACAGCGCCCCGGCGAAGGTCCGCGGAATGCTGCGCAGCCGCCCGAACATCGCCGCCGCGAAGGCGTCGATCACGAGCAGGGTCAGCATGTTCGCCTCGAGGGTGCCGCCGTTGATCGGTGTGACCAGCACACCCGCGAGCACAGCGAGGGTCGAACCCATCATCCAGGACAGCGCCGCGAGCCGGTCGGGATCGTGCCCGTTCAGGCGCAGCAGGTCCGGATCGTCGACGACGCCGCGCATCGCGACACCGGCACGTGTCCGGACGAACATGACGCGCAGTCCCACGGCGATGAGGACGGCGGCGGCGATGCAGATCAGTTCGTGGTAGCGGATGGCGACGCCGAACACCTCGATCTTCGCCTGGTCGCCGAAGAACATCGACATCGTGCGTGCGGTCTCGGGATGCCAGAACCAGTGCGAGACCGAGAGCATGCCGAGCAGGATCGACACCGTGACGACGATCTTGGTGACCTCGGCGGTGTCACGCATTCCGCGCATGATCACGACGTAGAGCAGCAGGCCCATCATCGGACCGAGGACGCCCAGTACGAGTAGCAACGCCACGGGGGTGGGCAGACCCCAGCCGTAGCGCAGTTGCCAGTAGGCGAACGCCCCGAGCATCGCCTGCGCGCCGTGCGCGAAGTTGAAGATGCCGGACGTGTTGTAGGTGAGAACGAGGCCCGATGCCGCGATCGCGTAAACCGATCCGAGCACCAACCCCACGATCGTGAAAGTCAGAAAGGTGTCCATGCGAGTACCTCTGGTCGGGGTGCCGGCGAGGGTGTCACCTCCCGCCGGCACCGGCCCCTCGGATCAGACGGTCGGTCTGATGACGTTCGGGTTCAGGTATTTCGTCGCGATGCGGTCGGGGCCCAGTTCGGTGCCCCAGGTGCTCGGGTCGGTGGCGACGCGGTAGCGGTCGTCGCACTTGAAGGTCCCCGCCTCCGCAGGGAATGCCTGGCTGTACTCGGCGCCGGTGAGCGTCACGACCAGACCGCAGGTCGCGGGCATGTTGTTACCCGGGTCGGTGACCGCGTGCAGACCACCGCCGTCCCATTCGTGGACCCGGGACAGCTCATCGATGACGCACTGGCGCGTCAGGTCGGATCCGCACGCATCCGCGGCGGTGGCCCACAGCAGGAACGAGGAGGTCGCCTGCATACCGAGCAGCGCGGTCTTACCTCCCTGCTCGGTGACGAGTTCGACGTACTTCTTCACGGCCGGAACGGCGTCGGCGTTCTCGAGCATCTGGAAGGTCATGCCGGCGTGCAGGTTGTCGAGCAGGCCGTTCTCACCGTTCCAGATCTGCGCGGAGTTGCCGTACCAGGTGGCTTCACCGAGCAGGATGGGATCGATACCGACCTGGTCGAGTGCTTTCACGAAGTTGAATTCGGCCGGTACCGGAGAACGGGAGGTCCACAGGCCCTTCACACCGCACTGCTTGAACTTCTCGGCGAAGGGCGCGTAGCTGGACTCTCCTTCGTAGTTGAGCGTGACACCGCAGTTCTTCAGCGTGAACCCGGCAGCCTCGGCGATGGACCGGATCTTGGTGCTCGCCGAGATGATCGTCGGCATCGTGCTGTCGATGACGTCGAACTCGCCGAGCAGTTCCGGGTACATCTCGGCGATCTGGAACCACTGGGAGCCGTTCGCGTAGTCGACCGGGAACGGGACGCCCTGATAGGTCATCGGGCCGTTGGCCGCGTCGGGCGAGACGGTGAAGGCCGGGACGGCCGCGAGATTGCACGCGACCCGCGTCTGCTCCGAGGTCTGGTCCATGGCGAAGCCGTGGCCGACCATCATGAATTCGCTTGCGCACGCGTTCTGCATCACCGAGTTGGCCTGCATCATCGCCGCGTCGTAGTTGGTACCGACGATCGTGCGGCCGTTGATGCCACCCTGCGCGTTGCACCAGTCGATCATGGCGGTGACGGCGTCACCGATCTCCTTGTTGAGCCCGGGGCTCTTGGCGTATCCGCGGTCGTCGCCGTAACCGATGCGGATCTCGGTGTCGTTCACTCCTTGATCGGTGCTGCCCGCGGCGTCACCGGGTCCACACGGCGAGGCGAGAGTTCCGAACGAGGTCTCGGCCGGCTGGGCAGCCGCAGCGACTCCTGCTCCCGCAGCCGGAGCGAGCGCCCCGGCCGACGGGTCGGCGCCGCGGTCCGATGCACAGGCGGAGGTCACCACGACGACGGCGAACAGACCCGCCATCGATTTCGATGCAGCACTGAGTTTCACGACGATGGACTCCTTCGTCTCGGTCGGAGCCGAGGCGCGATGAGGGGGACCCGAAGGTAGGTCGGGTGTCGCGAAGGTAGCCATCGGACCGAATGAGACCTGGGCCACTCCCACTCACCGAGACCATTCTGTGACAGCCGACACAACCCGTAGGATCGGTGCCGTCCGTCACCCGAGGGGCGTCACGCGAGCCGCCCGTGGACGTCGTGCTGCGCGACGAAGACGTGCGGGACCCGAGAAAGGCGAATCCTTGACAGCACCATCAGATCTGCAGCAGATGATGCAGAAAGTCGTTCTGCATCTCACCGGCCCAGGGGGCAGGTTCGAGCTCGTGGAAGAGGAGGTGCGCGGCAATCGCATGCCGGTGATGCGCAACCGCGACCGGCGGATCGGAGACCTCGTCGCCGCGTCCCGTCAGTGGGGGGATCGCGACTATATGGTCACCGCCGACCGTCGCATCTCCTTCACCGAGCACGCCGACGCGGTGGCCGCTCTCGCCACCGCACTGCGCGACGACCACGGTGTGGGCAAGGGCGATCGTGTGGCCGTCCTGGCCGCCAATTCCCCCGAATGGATCATCACGTTCTGGGCCACTCAATGCCTCGGCGCGATCACGGTGGGCCTCAACTCGTGGTGGACTCCGGCCGAAATCGCCTACGGGGTGGAACTCGTCGAGCCGAAGGTGATCGTCACCGACGCCAAGCGTGCCGAACTGCTGGCCGCAGCCGACGTCTCGGGATTCGACCTGCTCACCATCGAGCGGGAGGTGCCTCGCATCATCGCCGAGCGTGCCGGCGCGGAACTGCCGCTCGCCGAGGTGGAAGAGGACGATCCGGCGGTCATCTTGTTCACCAGCGGAACGAGCGGCCGCCCCAAGGGCGCCCTGCACTCGCATCGCAATGTGCTCGCGGTGGTCGACTACCACCGCTATTCGGATGCGCTGGTCGCGGCGATGCGGCAGCGCCCCTACGACGACACCGTGCCGAGCGACAACCGGTACCTGCTGGTGTCGCCGCTCTTCCACATCGCGAGCCTGCACAATCTGGCGGTACCGAGACTGGCGACGGGCAGCGCGGTCGTCATGACCGAAGGTGCGTTCGACGTCGACAAGGTGTTCACTCTCATCGAGCGGGAGCGGGTGACCAACTGGGGCGCTGTCCCGACGATGGCCTCCCGGATGCTCGAGCACGAGAATCCCGGCAAGTACGATCTGTCCTCGCTCACGGCGTTCGCGCTCGCGTCGGCACCGTCCTCTCCCGCCTTGAAGCAGCGCCTGCGCGAGAAGTTCCCCTTCGCCGACCAAGCCCTGGTGGACAGTTACGGGCTGACCGAGTGCAGCACGGCCATCGCCGTGGCCACGGCTCCCGAACTGGAAGCGTTCCCGGGCACACTCGGCAGCCCCATCGTCGGTGTGAGCATGGAGATCCGGGATCCGTTCGGCGAACGGGTACCCGACGGCACCGAGGGCGAGGTGTGCGTTCGCAGTCCTTACGTGATGCTCGGTTACTGGGCGGATCCGGCCGCCACCGACGCCGCGATCACCGCCGACGGATGGTTGCGTACCGGCGACTACGGCACGGTCGAGAACGGTCGGCTGCGGTTGACCGGGCGACGATCGGACCTGATCCTGCGTGGCGGCGAGAACGTCTATCCGACGGAGATCGAACAGCGCCTCGACGAGCATCCCGACGTGGTCGAGAGCGCCGTGATCGGTGTCGACAACGACGATCTCGGGCAGGAGGTCGCGGCAGTGGTCGTGCTGCGGTCCACCAGCACCGCGACCGAGGACGATCTGCGGGCGTTCTGCGCCGAGCAGTTGGCCTACTACAAGATCCCCACCGTCTGGCGGATCACGCAGGATCTGCTCCCGCGCAACGCGACCGGCAAGATTCTGCGCAGGGCGGTCACCGTCTGACCGGCCGCGTCGCCGGCAGCTCCCAGCTGTCGAGACCGAACAACGATGCGGCGTTGTCGTGGCACACCGCTCGTATCCAGTCGGCGTCGGGTGCCACGCGTTCGAGCACCTCGAGCTGGTGGAGGTAGCCGTACGGGATGTTCGGGAAGTCGCTGCCCAGGAGGATCTTCCGCCGGAGCGCTCCGAGCCGGGGCAGCTGATCGGACGGGAACGGCATGTCCCTCTCGACGAAATCGGTGAACGCCATCGTGGTGTCGAGATACACCCGCTCGTACTGCTCTGCGAGGTCGAGGAATTCGCGGTACTCGGGCATACCCATGTGCGCGACGATCACCGTCAGCCTCGGGTACCGGCGCAGGAGTTCGGCCATGGGTTCGGGACCGGTGTGCCTTCCGGGCGCCGGTCCCGAGCCGCAGTGCACCACGACGGGCACGCCCGTCTCCTCGAGAACGCCCCACACGTCGTCGAGTAAGGGATCGAGTGGCGAGTAGTCACCGACCTGGATGTGCGATTTGAACACGCGCGCGCCCGCATCGATCGCGGCAGCGACGTAGGCCTTCACATCGGGTTCCGGGTAGAAGGTCGCGGTGTGGAGGCAGTCGGGGGTGCGTGAGGCGAAGTCGACCGCCCAGGCGTTGAGCCAGTCCGCCATCTCCGGGCGGTGCGGATACAACATCGCGGTGAAGCGCCGCACCCCGAACTCCCGCAGTCGCGCGACGCGTTCCTCCTCGTCGTGCCGGTAGGTGATGGGCCACGGGCGGCCGATCAACGGGCCGGCCGAGTCGAAGTACGCCCAGACCTTGTCGAGGACGTTGCGCGGCATGAAGTGGGTGTGGACGTCGACGAGGTGGTCGAGACCGTGGGCATTACGGAACCGGGCGATCTGCTCGACTTCGTTCATGACGTGACCGTACCCGGCGAATCCCTACCACCGGGGGCCTGATGATCGACGGTTTCAGCAGAGCGGTTCATGGCACGGATCCGGTTACGGGATCCGGTTGGGACACAGGATTGCCTAACCAATACTATGTGAGCGTTGCATTACCGACTGTCGCGCGTTTTGGCTTTCGTCACTACGCCGCCCTGCCCCTCGGAGTCGAAACGTGAAACTGAACTTCAAGCGAATGCTGCTCGCACCGGCCCTCGCCGGCGCGCTCGTCCTCACCGGTTGCGGGGACAGCGGCACCGACGAGACCGCCTCCGAGAACACCGCGAGCATCACCATCGACACCAACAACGGTGAGATGGACGTTCCGGTGAGCCCCGAGCGGGTCGTCGCCCTCGACAACAAGTCCTTCGAGATGCTGCGCGACTGGGGCATCACCCCGGTCGCACTGCCGAAGACCCTCCTGCCGAACACCGGCTTCGAGGAGTGGCGCGAGGACGACTCCATCCTCGACGTCGGTACGCACCGCGAGCCGAAGCTCGAACTCGTCAGCGAGGCCGAGCCGGACCTCATCATCGGCGGGTCGCGCTTCACCGAGTTCACCGGCGAACTGTCGAAGATCGCTCCGGTCGTGGACGTCTCCGCTCTGGACGAGTCCGAGGGTGGCTACATCCAGGGCCTGAAGGACCAGACCCTGGCGCTCGGCCAGATCTTCGAGAAGGAAGCCGAAGCCGAAGAGATCGTCGCCGAACTCGACGCCGCCACCGAGGCCGCCCGGGCCGCCACCAACGGTGAGACCGTCTTCCTCGCCGTCGTTGCCGGCGGAAAGATCGACAACGGCGCCGGCCGCATCGGCCGCCTGCTCGAAGGCGTGAACCTGAAGGACGTGTTCGCCGGTGACGCCGGCGACGTCCACGGCGATTCCGGCCTGGCTCCCGAGACCATCGCACAGGCCGATCCCGACTGGATGATCGTCATGGATCGCGACGCCGCCACCGCTGTCGCAGGTGAGGACGCACCGCAGCCCGCCGCCGCCGTCATCGACGCCCAGGAGGCGTTCGCCGGCACCACCTTCGCCACGAAGGACCAGATCATCTACCTGGACGGCGACTTCTACAAGCGTGAGGGCATCGAGTCCTACACCGAAGCGTTCCAGCAGATCGCCGACGCCTTCGACGCCGCAGACACGGCCACACAGTAATTCCCTTTGCTCAGCGCTCGACAGCAGCCTGCCCCGCCCCGGATCACGGGTCGGGGCAGGCTGCATGCGCGGGCACACCTTCTCGAGATCCGAGCCCCATGACGAAGAAGAAAGTGCTGCTGCCGCTGATCTCGGTGGTCGTTCTGGCACTGACCGTGGCCTCCCTGATGGTCGGCGGGTACGACATCACGATCGAGTCGCTGATCAACGACCCCGAGGCCCGCGAGATGTTCTTCATCTCCCGGGTGCCCCGCACCCTCGCCCTGATCTTCGCGGCCGTGGCGATGAGCGTCTCGGGCGTGATCATGCAGTTGATCACCCAGAACAAGTTCGTCGAACCCACCACCGCGGGCACCGCCCAGTGGGCAGGGCTCGGCCTGCTGGTCACCCTGATCTTCGCTCCGAACGCGCCGCCGATGGTGAAGATGGTGATCGCGGTGATCTTCGCGTTCGCCGGGACGATGGTGTTCATCGTCGTCCTGCGCCGGATCGCCCTGAAATCGTCGATCATCGTGCCTCTCGTCGGCATCATGCTCGGCGCCGTGATCGGTTCGATCACCACCTTCCTGGCCGGGAACTTCGACCTGCTGCAGTCCATGTCGGCCTGGCGCTCGGGTGGATTCAGCAGTGTGGTGCGCGGCTTCTACGAACCGCTCTGGGCAGTGCTCGTCGTCGCGGTCCTCGCCTATCTGCTCGCCAACCGGTTCACCATCGCCGGTCTCGGCAAGGACCTCGCCACCAACGTGGGGTTGAGATACGAGCAGGTCGTCTTCCTCGGCGTCACCCTGGTCGCCGTCGCCACCGGTGTCACCACCGTCGTGGTGGGATTCATCCCGTTCCTCGGCCTGATCGTCCCGAATCTCGTGTCGATGATGCTCGGTGACGACATGCACAAGAACCTGCCGTGGGTCGCCGTCATCGGCGCCGGCCTGCTGCTCGCGTGCGATCTCGTCGGCCGGACCGTCGTCGCGCCCATGGAGATTCCGGCGTCCGTCATCCTCGGCGTCGTCGGCGCCGTCGTCTTCATCGCTCTGGTTCTGAGGCAGCGTCGCTATGTCAGTGCTTGATTCCGTACCGTCCCGGCGCGTTCAGGACGGCGAGGGCACCCGCCGCCGCCTGTCGCCGGGCGTGCGTCTGGCCATCGTCGCGGTGATCGCCGCCGTGGCGGTCGCCTGCTATCTGTTCCTGTTCATCCGGGGGTCCTTCGACTTCACCTTCCCGCGCCGGCTCACCGTCCTGGGGGCGATGCTGGTGGCGGCGTTCGCGCACGGCATGGGAACCGTCGTGTTCCACACGGTCACGGACAACCGCATCCTCACCCCGTCCATCATCGGGTTCGACTCCCTGTACACGTTGATGCAGACGCTGACGATCTTCTTCTTCGGAGCCACCGCGATCGCGAGCTCCGAAGGGATTCCGAAGCTCGTCCTCCAGACCGCGCTGATGGTGGCACTGGCGACCCTGCTCTACCGCTGGCTGTTCTCCGGACGCTTCGGCAGTCTGTTCCTGATGCTGCTCGTGGGTGTCGTGCTCGGGATGGCCTTCGACAGTCTCTCGACGTTCATCCAGCGCGTGCTCTCCCCCTCCGAATACGACATGCTCTCGGTCGAACTGATGGGCCGGTTGTCGGCCGTACCCGGTGAGTACCTGCCACTCGCGTTCGGTATCTGCATCGTCGTCGGCGTGATCCTGTGGCGCCGCCGCCACCGTCTCGACGCACTGCTGCTCGGCCGCGACACCGCGACCAACATCGGTGTCGACTACAAGCGCGAGCTGACGCTGATGCTCGTTCTCATCGCACTGCTCGTGGCGTTCGCGACGGCGCTGGCCGGGCCGATGACCTTCTTCGGTTTCCTCGTCGCCACCCTGGCGTACCAGATCACCGGTTCGTACAAGCACCAGTACGTCATGCCCATGGCGTTCCTGCTCGGTGTGATCACCCTGGCCTTCGGCCAGTTCTTCATGCAGCACGTCTTCTATGCGGGCGGATTCCTCACCGTGATCATCGAGTTCGTCGGCGGCATCCTGTTCCTGTTCATGCTCCTGAGAAAGGGAACGCTGTGATCGAGTTCCGTGATGTCTCCATGTCGTACCAGGGCAAGCAGGTCCTCGGCCCGGTCTCGGGAACGATCCGCGAAGGCGGCATCACCTCGCTGATCGGCCCCAACGGCGCCGGCAAGTCGACCCTCATGACGATCATCGGCCGGCTGATGGAGCCCACCGGCGGCAGCGTGACCGTCGGCGGACTCGACGTACGCACGACCAAGTCGCAGGAACTCGCCAAGCACCTGTCCATCCTGCGGCAGGAGAACCACATCACCGCGCGCCTGACGGTCCGCGAACTGGTCGGTTTCGGCCGGTTCCCGCACTGCCAGGGCCGGCTCACGCCCGAAGACGTACGCCACGTCGACGAGGCGATGGAGTTCCTCAACCTGACCGACCTGGCCGACCGGTTCCTCGACCAGCTCTCCGGCGGGCAGCGGCAACGCACCTTCGTGGCCATGGTGCTCGCGCAGGACACCAAGTACGTCCTGCTCGACGAACCGCTCAACAATCTCGACATGAAACACGCCGTGCTGATGATGCGTCAGCTGCGACGCGCGGCGGACCAGCTCGGCAAGACGATCGTGCTCGTCATCCACGACGTGAACATCGCGGCGGCGTACTCCGATCACATCATCGCGCTGCGTGACGGCCTGATCGTCACCAGCGGCACGGCCGACGAGATCATGCGGGACGAGATCCTCACCGACGTCTTCGACACCCCGGTGACGGTGCACTCGATCAACGGGCAGCCCACCGCGGTCTACGCGCGCTGACCTGCCCGGCGGTCCGCGGAGCGGGAACCTCTCAGAACAGGGTCAATTCGGCGTCGTCGACGCGCTTCGGCGGCTTCGGTGCAACCAGCGGTGCGCTGGGCACCTCGATCGGGCCGGGGCGCGCCGCGATCTCGCGGGCGGCCTGCCCGGCGAGTGTGTCTGCCATCTCGTTGAAGTGGTTGCCGACGTGTCCGCGCACCCACCGGAACCGCACCGGCCCGGTGCGTTCGGTGAGCTCGGTGTCGATGGCGCGCACGAGTTCGAGATTCTTCACCGGGGCACCGGTGGCCGTCTTCCACCCCTTGCGCTTCCATCCGGGCAGCCATTCGGAGGCGCACTTGATGGCGTACTGCGAATCGGATTCGATGATCATCGGTTCGGAACCCGGGTGGGCACGCAGGGCTTCGAGTACCGCTCGGAGTTCGGCGATCTGATTCGTGCCCGAACGTTCACCGCCCGACGCGCTGGGCCCCTCGTGATTGACCCACGCCCACCCGATGGCGCCACCGGGATTGCGAAGGCAGGATCCGTCGGTGCTCACGATGATCATGCGCCCGACCATATCCCTCCCCTCCGACAGGAGGAAAGTCGCCCGTGTCGCGCGTCCGTGATCATGCTCCTGAGGTCGTCACGGGCGCGCCGACCTGCGCGATTTCGAGCATCTCGCGGATGTCGGTGATCTTCACACGTGGACGCCCCGTCTCTCGCCCACGTGCTCGCTCCGCGCCGTCGATGGCGAGCCATCCCTTTCTGTCGACCACCTCGGGACGGCGGTCACGGACGAGCTCGTCGAGAGCATCGCGCCCGTTGTCGCCGGACGGGTCCGGAAGTCGGCCGGCCAGGAAGTCGTCGATGAGCGCCGTCACCGTGTCGTGTGCGCACTGTTTGTTGGTGCCGATCACCCCGGACGGCCCCCGTTTGACCCAGCCTGTCGTGTAGACCCCGGGTAGGGAACTCCCGGTTCGCGGATCCACGACCCTGCCGTCGAGGTTGGGTATCACGCCCGCTCGGTCGTCGAACGGCACACCGGGAACCGATCTGCCGCGGAAGCCGATCGACCGCAGCACCAGTCCCGTCTCGATGACCTCGCGATGCTCGGTTGCGCGAGCGGTGACGGTTCCGTCGTCGCTTCTCACGAGCTCGTTGCGGGTGATCTCCACGCCCTCGACCCGGTCCTCCCCGAGGATGCGTGTCGGCGACGCCAGGTAACGGAGGACGACCCGTTTGTGGGCCGGGTCGGGAACCGCTGCGGCGTATTCGCGCGCGACGCGGGTCTTGAGATCCGTAGTGAAGGGCACCTCCGCATCGGGGACGTGCCCCGCTTCGAGTTCGTCCGGATCGACCACGACATCCACGCCGGGGAGGCGCCCAAGGGCGAGCAGTTCGGGGGTCGTGTAGGCGGCCTGCGCCGCTCCTCGTCTGCCCAGCACGACGACTTCACGGATCCGGCTGTCACGCAGCGCCTCCAGAGCGTGCTCGGCCATGTCGCTCCGGACGAGATCGTCCGGATCCGTCACCAGCATGCGGGCGATGTCGAGCGCGACGTTCCCGTTCCCGACGATCACCGCGCGCTCGCTGCGCAGATCGAACGTCCGGTGCGCGTGGTCCGGGTGGCCGTTGTACCAGGCGACGAAGTCCGTGGCGGCTTCGCTGCCGGGAAGTTCGGCTCCCGGAACATCGAGTCTGCGATCGTCGAGCGCACCGACCGCATAGACGACGGCATGGTGGTGCTCGAGCAGTTCGTCGTGTGTGAGGTGCCGGCCGATCTCGACGTTGAGATGGAAGCGGAGTCCCGACTTGCCGGTGATCCTCCGGAAGACATCGGTCACGGCCTTGGTCGCGAGATGATCGGGTGCGACGCCGGCACGTACGAGTCCCCACGGCGTCGGAAGCCGTTCGAACATCTCGACTTCCACGCTGCCGTTGGGCATCCGTCCCATCAACTCGGCCGCAGCGTAGATACCGGCCGGTCCCGAGCCCACCACCGCAACCCGCAGCGGTGTTTCCTGCTTCGGAATCCTGGCCGAAGTCGGCTTCTCGTACGAGATCCCGGAGGAGACGAGGGGGTGCCGTACGAAGTACTCCGCATTGATCTCACGGAAGCGCACCTGGTCTTCCGGCAGTTCGTCCTCGTGGTGGATCGCCTCGACCGGACATGCCTCCATGCACGCCCCGCAGTCGATGCAGGTCTTCGGATCGATGTAGAGCATCTCCGTGGACCGGAACTGCGGGTCGTCGGGGGTCGGCCGAATACAGTCGACAGGACACACCTGGACACAGGCGGCATCGTTACAGCAGGGCTGTGTCACGACGAAGGACAAGAGAACTCCTCGAACGAAGCGAGCGCGCCGAAAGTTCGGATCGCAGAACTCAGTGGGAATACACGGCCAGGTCGAACACCGACAGGAAGGTCAGTGCGTGGTCGGTTGCGAAGTCGATGCCCTCCTTCTCGGTCGCCATTCTCGTCGAATCGACGGGAGAGACCGGTTCGCACAGTGCGGCCATCGGGCGCACACCCGCGACCTTCATCAACTGCACGACGGATTCGGCGAATCCCGCACCGCCATTCCGTGCGATGACGGGGGCCACGTGGCCCGGCCGGGACAGCGCCGACGGACCGGTCCGCGGGTCCGCGATGGTCCTGATCGTGTGGGCCCGGTCGGCCGCGGAGATGCCGGTGGTCACACCTTCCACCGCATCCACGGTCACTGCCGGTACCGAACTGTTCGTATCACCGAACGGCCACATGCACGGAATATGAAGGCGTTCGCAATCCACCTGGGGTACCGCGACTTCTACGTAACCCGAGGTGTGACGGATCATGAATGCCAACGATTCGGTGGTCACATGTTCGGCTGCCACGACCAGCCTCGACTCCCCACGAGCGGGATCGAGCAGGACTATCGTTCTGCCCGCGGCGACGTCGGCGGCAGCACGCCGGACGCGGGCGCCGGCCGGGCAGCGCGCATCGACACGGAACGTGCGACGGATATCAGCGATCGACATGATTGCCCCTCTACTGCTCTGCGGATCTGGTCCGCTTGGTCATGAATGCCTCGACGGCACCGCGGAATTCGTCCGTCGTGGTCAGTCGGATCTGACCGTCGCGTTCCCGGGCGAACGCACGCTCGAGTTCGTCGAGAGTGGCACCGTTGATCGCGAACTTCGTCTCCGTGACCGCTTCGCGCGACACCGTGCTCAGTCGGGAGACCAGGGCACCGAGTTCCGACTCGAAGACGTCCGGTTCGTACACTGCGGCGACCAGTCCTGTACGGAACGCGTCGGATGCACTCACACGTTCTCCGAGCAGCGACATGCGCATGGACACTGCACGGCCGGCCGATGCAGCGACGAGAGCCGTGGCGCCGCCGTCGGGCATGAGACCGATCGACGTGAACGGCATGGAGAAATAACTGTCGGAGCGGACGACCGTGATGTCCGCAGCAAGGGCGATCGATACACCCACCCCGATCGCGGGTCCGCGAACTGCCGCGACGACCGTACGAGGTACACGGGTGATCGCAGCTATACAGCGGGCGGCAGCGTCCGAGGTGCCGGCAGTGTTCTCGACCGACAACGGATCCTCGACGTCGAGATCACCACCCGCGCAGAAGGCCCTGCCGGCGCCCGACACCACGATCACCCGCACCGCGGGATCCTCGCCGGCAACTTCGATCGCATCGGCCATCTGGTGCAGTGTGTCCTTGTCGACGGCGTTCATCCGCTCGGACCGGTCGATCAGGATGTGGCGAGCCGAAGCATCGTCGGTGACGCTGATGGTCATGGCAGGACCTTCCTGACGAAGTCGGCGATCTCGGCGACGCCGTCGCGTGCTCGGGGGAGAAAAGCGGTGAACAGCGTCCACGCGTGGCAGGTGTCCGCATAGACGGACAGTGTGCTGTTGCCACCGGCCGCGTGCACTCGCTGATGGATCCGCACCGCATCGTCGAGCAGGATCTCACTGTCGCTGGCCAGCAGCAGGATCGGTGGCAGCGCGGACAGATCGGCGAAGACGGGTGAAGCGAGGGGATGGTCTCGGTCGTGCCCGCGGAGATAGGTCGCGGCAAGCATGCCGAGGGAACGTTCTGTGATGACCGGGTCGGTGTCGCGGTTCGTGGCGACGCTCTGTCCCGACGCGGTGAAATCCGCCAGTGGCGACACCGCCACCGCAGCTGCGGGAAGCGCTGCTCCGCGGTCCCTGGCATGCACCAGCGTCGCTACCGTGAGCCCACCGCCGGCCGAGTCGCCGCCGACGACCGTGTGTTCCGGTCCGTACTCGGAGATGAGCGCATCGACTACCGCAGCGGCATCGTCGAGCGCGGCCGGAAACGGATGTTCCGGGGCGAGTCGATAATCGGGGAGGACAACCGCAGATCCGAGAGCGCGCGACAGTGCCGCGGCGGCGTGCCGGTATCCGTGTGGACTGCCCATGACGTATCCCCCGCCGTGGAACCAGACGAGAACCTTGTCGTCGACATCCGATCCGGCCGTCACACGAAGCGACTCGACTCCGCCGACGACGATCTCTTCGACGAAGACGTCCTCGGCGAGTTCGGATTCGAGCATCATGGTGTCGAGATTGCGCCGCAGTTCGTCCAGCGACAACCGACCGTTTCCGAACACGGCAGCGAAGGACTCCCGTGCCCTCTGCAGAGCGGAGTCGGAATCCGCTGCACCCTCGACCTGTTCCGCGTACGTCATCGTCGCGTACCGCCGATCGTTGTAGCCGTCTCGGGAAGTGCTGCATGGGTTCCGAACACCCGTGCGTGGTAGGTCAGAGGTGGAATTTCCGCGCTTACGACCTGCACCACCCGGCCGAACACGACGGTGTGGTCTGCGGCGTCGGCGGTGTCCATCACCTCCGCTGCGACCCAGTGCGGGACACCGGCCAGTCGCGGCACTCCCCCGTCGACACTCCAGGACACCCCGTCGAATTTGTCGGTGCCCTTGCGGGCGAACTGCGCGGCGAGCGCGGCCTGGGCGTTGCCCAGCACGTTCATTCCGAAGGTGCCCGAGCGGAGAACGAGGGACAGCAGGTCCGAACCGTGATCGAGGGAGACGAGGACCGACGGTGGCGACATCGACAACGAGGCGAAGGCACTGACCGTCGTGCCGTGGGGACGTTCACCGTCCATCGCCGTCACCACCGCGACGGGCGTGCACACGGCAGCCATGGCGTCGCGGAATCGCGTTGCCAGGTCGTCGAGTTGTCGTTCGGCCATGTCGGGCGCCTTTCGTACGTGCTGGTCGGGTCGGGCGAGAAGGGGATATCCGCTACGACGGAGTCTGTGGAACGCGGGTGCCGCACCGTCGGTACGGCACCCGCGGGTCTGGTGCCGTACCGTCAGAGTCCGAGGTTCTTCTTGATGAACGCTCCGGCTTCGTCTGCGGCCTGGATACCCTCGGGAAGAATCGAGGAGAACAACGGCCACACGTGGACCATGTCGTCGTAGGTGGACACGCTCGCCGAGCCACCGCGTTCGACGATCCCTGCAGCGGCCCGACGCGAATCGTCGAGAAGGACCTCGCGGGAACCCACCAGGAACAGGGCGGGCGGAAGGTCACGCAGGTCGGCGAAGAGCGGCGATGCCAGCGGATCTTTCGGATCGTGCCCTTGCAGATACGCCTCGCCGACGTTTCCGATGGACCCACGCGAGACCGCGACATCCTGGCCGTCGAACTCGTCCACGCTACTACCGCTTGCCGTGAGATCGAGCAGGGCCGAGATGAATACGGCTGCCGAAGGCAGCTTTTCACCCTTGTCGCGAACCGCGGTGAGAGCCGCGAGCGCGAGCCCGCCCCCGGCGGAATCGCCACCGGCAGCGACGTTGCCGGCACCGTACTGCGCGACCAGAGCCGACACGACCGCGACACCGTCGTCGAGCGCAGCCGGGAACGGATTCTCCGGCGCCCGCCGGTAGTCGGGCAGCACGACCGTCACTCCGGATGCCCGCGACAGGTTGTGTCCGAGTTCCTGGAAGCCACGTGCGCTGCCCATGATGTAACCGCCCCCGTGGAACCACACGAGAACCTTGTCCTGCACAGCACCTTCCGCGGTGACGAACAGGACGGGAACGCCACCGACCTCACCTTCGACCGGTTCGACCCCCTCGGGCAGGGGGAACTGCAAGAACAACCGGTCGTAGGCCTCACGCAGATCGTCGACCGTCGCCGTCGCCGGGTCGGGGAAGCCTTCCACCCACATCTTCTCGGCACGTACGAGCGCTTCGCTCCTGGCCATGGGTCCTCCGAAAGATCGAGTTCGAATCCCGACACCACATCACGTCGGGTTGTGAGCGATGTTACATAGTTACCATTAACTATGGAAGCCATTTCCCTGGACTTTTTTGCACAGAGAGCATGTCTAGCCATAACGAGTGTTCACGGTGTTAAATTTCGGGAGTAGCCGCCACCGCCTGTGCCGAGACCGGTTCCCAGTTCGCGAACCCGACGCCGGATACGGCACCGACATCAGCGTCCCCCCACCCGACTCACCGCACTCCCGGCATCCCGCCCAGACGATCCCCCTACATCGGAGGTCCTCGACCATGACTCTCATCTCGGACGACGAATCCTCGCGCACAGAGCATTTCGATGCTCGCACAACCTCGTCGCTGGAACGTGTACTCAATCCTTCGACTGTCGCGATCGTCGGATTGAGCGACAAATCCCCCGTCGCTCCGTTCATACGCCCGACGCTCGACAGCGCCGCACGGGTGTTCTTCGTCCATCCGACCGCACCCACCGTGTTCGGAGTGCCCACTCACCGCTCCGTCTCGGACATCGGTGAACCGGTCGACGCCGTGTTGTCGGTGATGTCCGCCGAGCGCACCGTGGCCCTGGCCGAGGAATGCGCCGAACTCGACTGCGGAGGACTCGTCATCTACGCGGCCGGTTTCGCAGAGGTCGGACAGGAGGGAGAGTCCCTGCAGCGCAGACTCGTCGCCGCCGCGGAGCGGGGTGGAATGGCACTAGTCGGCCCGAACAGTCTGGGGTACATCAGTGTTCCCCGCAGTCTCAACCTGACGGCCTCGGCCGACTATCATCCGCCCGCGGGCGGCATATCGATCGTCTCCCACAGCGGCGCCATGATCGGCGGTGTCGCGGTCACCGCGGGTCGCCGCACCGGCATCGGCATCTCACGCCTCATCTCCGCCGGCAACGAAGCGACCACCGACATCGCCGACTACGTCGATTTCCTGGCCTCCGACCCGGAGACCGCAGCCGTCGGTCTCATCGTGGAGGGCATCCGCCGGCCCGAGGCGTTCTTCCGTGCAGCCCGGCGCTGCATCGCTGCGGGCAAACCGATCGTGGCCCTCAAACTCGCACGCAGCAGCCGCACCCAGCAGATGGCGGCTTCCCACACCGGAGCGCTCGCCGGCAATGCCTGGGCGTACGACGTAGCGTTCCGCCGAGCCGGTATCCAGCTCGCACACGACCTCGAGGAACTCGTCGATCGCCTCTCGATCGTCGGGCAACTCGACCCCGGCAAGTGGAACACCGTCGAACGCGTGGGGGTCGTCGCAGGAACAGGAGGCTTCGCCTCCCTGGCATACGATCTCGCCGAGGCCGAAGGACTCTCCCTGCCACCTCTCGACGGCCTCGCCGAGTGGGTCCGCACCACCATCCCCGGCATCACCGTCCCCAATCCTCTCGACACCACCGGCTTCGGTGCGACCTTCTGGACGGACATCGTCGAACGCTACGTCGGCTCACCTGAACTGGACGCCGTCGTGTTCGTGAACATGTGGGGAGAGACCGACGACTCCCCCGTCTACCGCCGCCTCATCGATGACGTCGCGCAGGCCGCACGACGGTTCGGAAAGCCTGTTGCCATCGCAGCCGGCGCCGGTCCGGTCGGCTCGTTCGCCAGAGAAGTGATCGGTGACGACGGAAGTGTCGCCCTCGGGTACGGCCTTCGAGGCACGCTCCGTGGTCTCCGCACGATGGGCACCTTCGTGCGCGATCGCGCCACCCGTCGTCCGCCCGCCGAGCCCGTCGCACCGATCGCTCCTCCGCCCGTCCCCACCATCGACACCGGAGATGGACGACAGTTCCTCCCGTTCTCGCAGGCCATGGAACTACTGGACCGTTTCGGTATCCCGACCGCCCCGTACTGCACCGTCGACTCCGACGGGCACGCTGCGCCGGATTTCGCCGGTCCCTATGCGGTGAAGCTCGCCGATGTCCCACACCGCACCGAGCTCGGCGCCGTGGCCCTGAACATCGACACGGCGGACCTCGCGGACACGGTCAACCGGATGCGCGCGCTCGCGCGCCGGCACCACGTCCCCGATGTCGTCGCCATCCAGCCCATGACCGCCGCCCGGGGGGAGCTGCTGGTAGGCATCGAAGGTCGCAGCGAACTCGGCCCCATGGTGGTCCTGGGCATCGGCGGCATCCTGGTCGAGGTCCTCGAGCGGGTCGGTGGACGTCCGGCCCCACTGACCCGGACCGATGCCGAAGAACTGATCGAGGAGTTCCGTGATCTGAAGCTGATGCACGGCTACCGTGGATCGGCACCGTGGAATCTGGAGCGACTCGCCGAGCTGCTTGTCGGCTTCGGAAACCTCGCCGCAGCGTGCCACGAGTGGATCGAGTCGCTGGACATCAACCCGCTCCTCGTCACCGACGACGGGCTCGTCGCAGTCGATGCGTTGTGCATCGTGCGCGCCGAAGAGGAGGATCCGCGATGACCCACGAGGCAACGGTCCGGTGTAGCAACGACATCCGGACCCACGCACACATCCGTGAGCGGGCTTCGAGGCTCGCCGCGGCTCTGTCCGCCCTGGGAGTGGCACACGGCGACCGCTACGCCATCGTGATGCGCAACGAGATCGGGTTCGTCGAAGCGACGCTTGCCGGTGCCGCCATCGGCGCCGTGCCCGTTCCCGCGAACTGGCACGGCAACACCGACGACCTCGGCCACGTACTCACCGACAGCGGCGCGCGGATCGTGCTGACGCACACCGACCTGTTGCCGAAGGTCGAGTCGGTACTGCCTGTCGGCACGACGATCGTCGAGGTTCCGGTCCCGGCGGTACTAGCCGACGCCTACGGCACCGACATCCCGACGTTGTCCGGAAGGTATGCGAACGTCGAGGAGCTGATCGCCACGCACGAACCGCACCCGACCGGGATCACCGATCCTCCGATGAGCATCATCTACACGTCCGGAACCACAGGACGCCCCAAGGGCATTCTGCGGCAACCGACGCCGCCGGAGAAGCTCGCGGCACTGCACGAAGTCGTCATCGAGGCGTTCGCATTCGGAAAGGCTCGGTCGACCCTGGTCGCAGCACCGATGTACCACACGGCTCCGAACACCCAGTTCCAGTTCGCGTTCGCCCTGGGAATGAATGTGGAGATCATGCCGCGATTCGATCCGGAAGTCCTTCTCCGGACGGTCGAGGAACGCCGGATCGAACACCTGCAGGTCGTTCCCACCATGTTCGTCCGGTTGCTGAAACTCCCGGCAGACGTCCGCGCTCGGTACGATCTGTCGTCCCTGACCTCGGTCGTCCATGCCGCCGCGCCGTGCCCACCCGACGTCAAGCGTGCCGCAATCGACTGGCTCGGCCCCATCGTCCACGAGTACTACGGTGGATCCGAATCCGGTGCTGCCGTCTGTTGTACGAGCGAGGAGTGGCTCGCACATCCGGGCACCGTCGGCAGGCCGTTGTCCGACGCCGCAGTACGCATCGTCGGGGCCGACGGTCACGATGCGCCCGTCGGGGAGGACGGCGACATCTACCTCCGGCCGTTCTCGGCGTGGCCGGATTTCACCTATCTCGGTGACGACGCCAAGCGCCGCGCGATGGAGATCGAGGGTTACGTCACCGTCGGGGACATCGGGCATGTGGATGCCGACGGATATCTGTACTTGAGCGATCGCCGCAACGACATGATCATCTCCGGCGGCGTCAACATCTATCCCGCCGAGATCGAAGCGGTGCTCCTCGCCCTCGACGGGGTCGCCGATGCGGCAGTGTTCGGGATCCCCGATCCCGAATTCGGCGAAGCCCTCGCTGCGCACATCCAACCCGATCCCGGTGCGACCCTCACCGAGGACGAGGTTCGTCGCCACGTCGAGATGCGCCTTGCCCGGTTCAAGGTGCCGAAGGTCGTGGTGTTCGAGGAGAGCCTGCCCCGGGAGGACACCGGGAAGTTGTTCAAACGCCGGCTGAAAGCACCGTACTGGGAAGAAGAGGTAGCAGGGCCGGCCATCGGCCCGTCCTGACCTTCCCATCCCGCACGCACGATGATGCGCGCCCGATCGGATCGGGCGCGCATCATGTGTTCTCGGGGAAGATCCGTCAGAACGCCGCTTCGTCGAGGTCCATGACGGAGACGTCCACCTCGGAAGCGATCCGTGCTTCCGCGACCGTCAGGGGAAGGATGTTGCGGGTGAAGAAGCGGGCCGCCGCGATCTTGCCTTCGTAGAACGAACGGTCGGCTGCATCGACGTCACCGTCGAGAGCCCGCAGAGCGACCGCGGCGCTGCGCAGCAACAACCAGGAGACCACTACATCCCCGAGCGCGTACAGCAATCGGGTCGCGTTGAGGCCGACCTTGTAGATGTTGCGTTCGTCGCCGTCGGGGACGGTCGGATTCGATCGGGCAAGATCGGCCGTCATCGTCTCCACGATCGACCGGACCCCGTCGGCGGCCTCGAGCAGCAGGTCCCGTTCGGTCGCAAGATCGGCTTCGGCGCACGCATCGTCGGCAAACGATGTGATCTCACCCAGCAGATGGCCGAATGCCACACCCCTGTTCCGGGCGATCTTGCGGAAGAACAGGTCCTGCGCCTGGATCGCGGTGGTGCCTTCGTAGACGGTGTCGATCTTGGCGTCACGCACATACTGCTCGATCGGGTAGTCCTGGAGGTAACCGGATCCACCGAAGGTCTGAAGGCTTTCGGTGCCCAGGACGGTCCACGAACGTTCGGAGCCGTACCCCTTGACCACTGGGAGAAGCAGGTCGTTGACAGCTTCTGCGAGCGTCGTGTCCTCCCCCGCCGCGCTGCGCACCGCGATCTCGTCCTGCCAGGTCGCCGTATACAGGACGAGCGATCGCAATCCTTCGGCGTACGACTTCTGCGTGAGCAGCGATCGCCGGATGTCGGGGTGGGCCGTGATGGTCACCCGAGGGGCGGAGCGGTCGGACGAACGGGTGAGATCCGATCCCTGCACGCGCACCTTGGCGTATTCGAGGGCGTTGAGGTACCCGCTGGACAGTGTCGCGATCGCCTTGGACCCCACCATCATCCGGGCGTCTTCGATCACGTCGAACATCTGGTTGATACCGTCGTGGACCTCCCCCAGGAGCCAGCCCCGAGCCGGTTCGTCCGCACCGAGGGTCATCTCGCAGGTGGCCGAGACCTTGACACCCATCTTCTTCTCGACGTTGGTGACGTACACACCGTTGCGTTCGCCGGTGAGTTCACCGGTCTCGAGATCGAAATGGAACTTGGGCACGAGGAACAAGCTCAATCCCTTGGTGCCCGGGCCGCCCGCGCCGTCGACGCCGACCGGCCGTGCGAGGACGAGATGGATGATGTTGTCGGTCAGATCGTGCTCGCCCGCCGTGATGAACCGCTTGACACCGGCGATGTTCCAGCTTCCGTCATCGTTGCGGGTCGCTTTCGTGCGCCCGGCGCCGACGTCGGAACCCGCGTCCGGTTCGGTGAGCATCATCGTGGCACCCCAGTGTTTCTCGGCGGCCAGCCGGGCGATCTTCTTGTCGCGTTCGGTGCCGTGCTTCCACACCACGCGGGTCGCCGTCGGAAATCCCACATACGTCCACAGTGTCGGATTCGCACCGAGTACGAACTCGCCGAGGGCCCAGTTCAGCGAACTGGGCGCGTTTGTCCCACCGAGTTCGGGCAGCACACGCAGACGCCACCATTCGGCGTCCATCCAGGTCTTGTACGTCGCCGCATAGGAGGCCGGGACGGTGACCGTGTGGGTGGCGGGGTCGAAGACCGTGGGAGTGCGGTCTGAATCTTCGAACGATGCGGCGAGTTCCTCGCGCGCGAGACGATCGACCTCACGGAGGGCGATCCGCGCGGTGTCCGAATCCACTTCCTCGAACGGGCCGGTGCCGAGCACACGTTCGCGCTCGAACAGTTCGAACAGGTTGAACTCCACATCGCGGAGATTGCTCTTGTAGTGCCCCATCGTGGGTCCCTCTCACGCTCGTCGGCCCACCGGTCGGCAGGCCGGGACTGGTGTACACAGCACACCGACCCGGACACCGCTCGGCATGCCGGACCCAGAGCCTCTCCAGATCCGACGATCGCACGACATGTGGTGTCCGGGTTCGGAATGTGTTGTCGATCGGGTGTGTCGATCAGGCCTCTGCCTGTGCGTAGATCGGCAGCAGGACCGCAGCGGCGTCGACCAGCATCTTCTGATCCACGAGCAGATGCTGTGTCGCCACGTTCATGTCGCGGACGAAACGGCCCAGCGTGCTCGTCGAGGCGATGCTGGCGCTGCCGCCCCATCGGTGGGCGAACGTCACGACGTCGGCGCAGACTTCGTGCACCCACGCGAGCATCTGCTGGGCGCGGGCGATGTGCTCGGGCGTGATCGGTCGGCCGGAGTTCACGGCGTCCTCGGCCGACCGGACGACGTCGTAGCAGTACAGTCGCGCGGCCTGCAGTTCGGCTTCCTTACGACCGAAGTCGATCCGGAAGATTTCGGCCTCCCCCACCGGCACCGAGTAGGTGGGGCGGACCTTTCCGGCAGTCAGGGAGGCCACCAGTTCCAGCGCGCGCGAAGCGATTCCGAGCGCGATGGGGGCATGCGGAAGACCGCCGGCGAATTCGTTGGTCAGCCTGAACATCGTTTCCGAGCGGGTCGGCGTGCCCCCGAATGTCAGGGTGGTGTGCTCGGCGGGAACGAACTTCTTGGAGATCGTGTAGTCGTGGCTGCCCGTCCCGGCCAGGCCCCACACATCCCAGTTCTTCTCGAACTCCGCATCCTCCCGGGGCAGAAGAGCGATCCGCGCCTGGGGCTGCCCGTTCTCGCCGAGGATCGGGTTTCCCTGCTCGTCTGCGACGTAGAAGCCTGCACCGACCCACGTCGCGTGGTCCGAACCACTCGCAAACGAGTACCGGCCGTCGATGATGTAGCCGCCCTCGACCTGAATTCCGGGGTACCGAGGAAGAAGCTGGCCGGCGACGATGAACGGCTCGTCGCGGCTCAGAAGGTCTTTCGCAACATCCTCGGCCAGATAACCGACGACACCGGCGGTGCCCCACTCACTGGCCATCCACGCCCATCCGGTCGAGGCGTCGGACTTGGCGACCTCTTCGAAAACCCTCATGCCCTCGCTGGGCAACAGACCTCCGCCGCCGAGTTCCTCGGGGATCAGCATCCCGTGCAGGCCCTGTTCGACGAAGGCGTCGGCAACCGGCTTCGTGAGAGTGCGCTCGCGTTCGATGGCGGCAGCTTCCTGCCTGATGAGAGGTGCGATGGAACGCGCGCGCTGGAGGTAGTCGGCTTCTCGGGCGCTACCGGCGATCGTCTCCGGGCTCAGCGTCTCGGTCATGTTCGTGCCTTTCGTGCGGAGGTGATCCGGCTGCGTGCCCCACCATTCGAGTGTCTTCCACGCAACCGGCGTTCTTGGTCCCTACGGAGCCCCGAAGCAGATTCACGCAGCGCTCCGGTGTGATCAAGCTAACATAGTTACCGCTAATGTCAAGGGACTTATCAGCAGGTAGATGGTCTTTTGTCAAAGACAGATCCATAACAGTGACTCACATAGCGAGATCCTCGAAGCGGAGATTCATTACGGCCGGAACGGGCGAGCATGCGGAGCGGGAGATGCGCGCCGACCCGGGGATCCGTCCACGACACGGTTGTGAACCTTAACTCTACGTATTTTGCGCGTCAATATCGCTTTTTACTGGTATAGAAGACCGTACTGTTAGTACCGATTAAGGTGATAAGCACTCGAGCGGGTCTTTGCCACAAGCCGCTCAGTCACGGCACTACCGCGTCGCAGGACCACAACAGTGACTAACTAAAGACCTCAATATCCCTAGTCGGTGAGTCATTGACTCACCAATAGCACCATAGCTACCATTAACAGCACGTCAGGAGAGCGCGTCCGGAACCCGAGAGCACTCGCCGGTCCGCGACGACACGGGTCACCTTCGATGAAACCGCCTCCCCTCGAACACCTTTCATGAATCCTTCGAGATCCCTGACCGCCCGATCCACCACTTCGTTCCACAATCGGAAGGACGCGATATGAGCCTGGCAATCCCCCCGGATCCCGAACTCGACCGCGACACAGTGCGCACAGCCGTCGCAGCAGGCAACATCCCGTGCCTGCTCCCCGTCCTCTACCAATTGACCGGCGAGGAGAAATGGCTGTCGCCACCGTATGTCCCGACACCCACCAAGGGATACGAGGAACACAACGACGGCGGTTTCGACCCGCAGATCCAGGCGGAGATCCGTGACGCTGTCACCGACGCAGTACTGGACTGGTGCAACGGCAAACCGATCGCGCATCCGGCACCGGCCGGCGCGGAACTCGCCCGGTTGATGAGCACAGTCATGGGCGAGCCCGTCTCCGAACACTACTCGCCGATGATTGCCGAGCAGCTCGGCTTCACTCCCTACACGCCCACCGACGTCGGCTCGACGATCCGCTCCACCCGGCAGGATTTCGGTGTCGTCGTCGTGGGGGCCGGCATCTCCGGCATGACCTGCGCCATCAACCTCGAGAAGGCCGGCATCCCCTACACCGTGCTGGAACGGAACGACCGTCTCGGCGGCACCTGGTGGGAGAACCGCTATCCCGGGGCACGAGTGGATATCCCCAGCGACCTCTACTCGTTCTCCTTCCGGCCGAAGAACTGGTCCGAGCACTTCGCCCGCCGCGACGAGATCTTCGACTACGTCTCGGACGTGGCCGACGAATACGGCATCACCGATCGCATCCGGTTCGGACATTCGGTCGACACGGCCGCGTGGGACGAGAACGAGCAGCACTGGGTCCTGTCTGTCACGGGTCCCGACGGCGAGAAGCAGGAACTGCGCGCGAGCGCGCTGGTGACGGCAGCGGGGCTGCACAGCACTCCCAATGTTCCGGATTTCGAGGGGGCTACGGACTTCCACGGCCAGATCGTCCACTCTGCACAGTGGCCCGAGGACCTCGACGTCCGCGGTAAACGCGTCGCGGTGGTCGGCAGCGGTGCCAGTGCGATGCAGCTGGTGGTGGCGATCTCCGACCAGGTCGAGAGCATGGTCGTCCTGCAACGCCAACCGCAGTGGATCGCCCCGAACGAGAACTACTTCCGGCAGACCGACGACAGCAAGAACTGGTTGTTCGACCACATCCCGTTCTATCGAGGCTGGTACCGATTCCGTCTGTACTGGCTCTACACCGAGCGGACCTACGCCGCGCTGCCCGTCGATCCGAATCGTGAGGAGAAGGGCAAGCTCGTCAGCTCCCTCAACGACGCCTACCGCGCCTACCTCACTTCCTATCTCGACAGCCAGACCGCAGGCGACGAGAAACTACGCCGCAAGACCCTTCCCGACTATCCGCCCTTCGGCAAGCGTCTGCTCATCGACAACGGTTGGTTCACCACCCTGCGTAAGCCGCATGTCGAACTGCTCACGGACAACATCGCGCGGCTCACCCCGACCGGGCTCGTCACGGCGGACGGGGAGGAGCGCGATATCGATGTTCTCATCCTGTGCACAGGATTCCAGCAGCAGCGATTCCTGTTCCCCATGGATATCCGCGGACGCGAAGGCACCTCGCTACGTGAGACGTGGGACGACGACAACGGACGTGCTTACCTCGGAATCACCACTCCCGGATTCCCCAATCTGTTCTTCCTATACGGGCCGAACACCAACCCGCCCGGCGGCAGCTACATCACCATCGCAGAAGCACAGGTGCGGTACGTCGTCGAGGCGATCAGCCGACTCGTGACCGAAGACCTCTCGTCGATCGAATGCAAGCCCGAACCGTACGAGCGCTACAACGCCGAACTCGACGAGGCGAACTCGACGATGGTCTATGCGATGGACGGCGTGAACAGCTACTACCGCAATTCCAGCGGCCGAGTCGTCACCAACTCCCCGTGGCCGGTAGCCGACTACTGGGCCCGCACCGAGCGCCCCGATCCGGCGGACTTCACCGCGACGAAGCGTCGCATCGGCTGAACTGCTCCGACCACACGAACGGGCCGGATTCCCTCTGGGAATCCGGCCCGTTCCGTTCGAGCGACGGTAGGTGGTCTCAGCCGGCGGAGACGGTAGGTGGTCTCAGCCGGCGGAGACGGTAGGTGTTCTCAGCCGGCTGAGACGAACAGCTCCGATTGCAGATCGGTCTCGTCGAGGCAGACCGTCTCTCCCTCGTTGCGTGCCTTCAACTCCCCGTCACGGACTTCGCCGACGTAGTAGCAGGTCGGATAGGTCCGGGCGGTTCCCGAATAGGTCAGCGGCGGTGCCAGTCCGTCCAGGGTCTCCCCGTCCAGCTCGCTCAGGCCCCGTGCGACGTCGGCGCCGGTCGAGTCCGAGGTCAGCTGTGCCTGTTCGGCAGCCGCCTCGAACAGCTTGCCCGCGATCCACTGGTCGAAGGCCACGGCCGAGAACTGCTCGGATTCGGTGAGATCGTCGTAGTGGGAGTCCAGGATCTCGTGCGCCTCCCCCACGGCGGGAACCGACGGATCGAAGTACGGGGCGTTGGACTGGGTGAACAGCACACCGTCCGTCGCCGAGGACTGCACGAACTCGTTACCGAGTGCCCCTGCGGAGGTGTAGAACTGGGGCTTGTAGCCGATCTTGTGGCAGTCCTCCGCGATCCGCACGTCCACGCTGGCGATGTGGGCGAGGAAGATGCCGTCGACACCTTCGTTCTTCATGGTCTGGCACACGGCCGTGTAGTTCGGTGCGGTGGCCGCGGCCTTGACGGACAGGTATTCGAGATCGAGGTCCGCCGCGGACTTCGCCGCCAGCGCATCGGAGTCCGCGCACACCGGGGATTCCGAGCAGTACACGACACCGAACTTGGAGGTCCCTTCCTCCTTCGCCAGTTTCACCAGACCGTAGGTGATCACCGGATTCGGCGACCCGGCGATGTAGAAGTCGTCGCTGACGAGGAAGGTGCCGTCGGAGGGCACACCCCCGACCACCGGAATGCCCTTCTCCTCGACGTACTGGCGCCACGACCCGGTCGTTCCCGTGATGGGCCCGACGATCGCGACCGCGCCTTCCTCCTCGACGAGGCTCTTGACGGCAGCGAGCGCCTTCGACGGTTCCTGCCCGATGTCCTTGACGACGATCTTCACGGGATGACCGTTGATGCCGCCCGAGGCGTTGACGCTGTCGGCCCACGCCTGGGCGACGTCGTCCACGCGCCCGTGGGTCGGCGCGGACACACCGGAACAGCCGCACACCGTTCCCACGACGATCGGTGGTCCGGTGAGCTCGGGCGCCGCGGCGGGTTCGCTCTCCTGCGCGCCCGAACAGCCCGCCAGGACGAGCATGCTCAGGGCGGCCGCGCTCACGACGCACCTTCGGATCGTGTTCTTCACTAGGGCTCCTCTGCTGGAAAGAGTTGGTACGTTGTCGTCTTCCGCTCCGGTCGAGGCGGAAGGAAGATCCGGTCAGGCCGTTGCCACGTCGATGCCGAGATAGCGACTCGTGAGTTCGTCCTCGTCGAGGGCGGACGGCTCGAGCGCTTCCGACAGGCGTCCGCGATCGAGTAGGTGCACCACGTCGGCGCCGGCGAGTGCCCGTCCGACGTACTGCTCGACGAGCAGAACGGACTTCCCTGCCTTCCGGAGCACGGCCAGTGCCGCGAAGATCTGATCGACGACCAGAGGCGCCAATCCCATCGACACCTCGTCGAGCACGACGATCGACCTGCGCGGGACGAATGCGCGGGCCAGGGCGACCATCTGTTGCTGCCCACCGGACAGGCTTCCGGCCTTGGCGTTCATGCGGCGGGCGATCTCGGGGAACACCTCGAACGCCAGGTCGTAGTGGTCGCTCAGGGGCCCGTCGACGGCGAGGAGCAGGTTCTCCCGCACCGTCAGGCCGGGGAAGACCCCGCGACCTTCGGGGATCAGGCAGATCCCCGCCGTGGCGCGCTTCGTCGCTCCCTGGCCGGTGATGTCGACCCCGCCGAGCCGGATCGACCCGGACATCGGGGCCAACAGACCACCGATGGTTTTCAGCAGGGTCGTCTTACCGGCACCGTTCGGCCCGAGCAGGGCGACGACGGATCCGGGTGCGACCGTCAGGTTCACCTCGCGCAGCACGGTCGTGCGACCGTATCCCGCTGTCAGTGCGGATATCTCCAGCGCCGATGTCGTCACTTGACCTCCTCCAGTTCGGCCGCGGCGACTGCGCCGGCGGTGTCCTCCTCGGTGCCCAGATAGGCCGCCTGCACGACGCTCGACCGCCGGGCCTCGGCCGGAGTTCCCTCGAAGATGATCCGGCCGAATTCCAGGACGTAGACCTCGTCGCAGATGCCGAACACCAGGGAGACGTCGTGCTCGACGAGGATCACTCCGATGCCGCGTTCGTCGGCGACCTTCCGGATCAGTTCGCCGAGGCGGGCGGACTCGTTGTGGTCGAGCCCAGCCGACGGCTCGTCCAGGAGCAGCACGGGATATCCGCCGGCGAGGCAGCGGGCGACCTCGACGATGCGCCGGATACCGGTGGGCAGGCTCATGACGTGCCGGTCGGCCAGCTCCTCGAGTCCGCACGCCACGAGCGCGGCCTCGGTAGCGGCGTCGATCCGTTCACGTTCGGACGGCGACGAGTGCAGATGGGTGCGCGGATCGAGTCCGACGGTGCGTCCTTCCGCACCGGCCGCGACGTTCTCCCGGACCGTCATCGACTCGAACAGTTCGGCCGTCTGGAAGGTGCGGCCGATCCCGGCCCGTGCTCGGGCCGAGGGGCTCTTGCGTCCGAGATCCGCGCCGCCGAGGGTCACCGAACCCGCGGACGGATCGACCAGCCCGGTCACGGCATTGAACATCGTGGATTTGCCGGCACCGTTCGGGCCGATGAGCCCGGTGATCCGCCCTGGACGGCAGACGATGCGAGCACCGTCGAGTGCTTTGACCCCGCCGAAGACGACGTCGATGTCCTTCGCCTCCAGGATGACGCCGTCGGCGGCGACTTCCGGAAGCACAGGGCTCTCGGACGACTCGCTCCGCTCGGCGGCGCGCCCAGGCGACTCGCTCCGTTCGTCCGTCGGGCGGCGGAACCACCGGTCGATCGACTCCGTCACCACGCGGGGCAGGCCGATCGGGGGGAGCAGAACGAGGCCGATGGCGCTGAGGCCGAACAGCAGCTGGAGATAGGTGCCCACTTCGGTGCTCGGGAAGTAGCTGGGGACCAGCGTGTAGGCGGCGGCTGCGACGATGCCGTTCCACGGGGTCGCAGGGCCGTTGAGCACGATGATGACGAAGACCGTCAGCGACACGATGGGGGCGTAACTGTCCGCGGAGATCGTCTGCTGGGCCGCCCCGGCGAGAGCACCGCCGATCGCGGCGAGGAAGGCGGCCGCGCAGAAGACGAGGACGCGGGTCACCGCGGCCGGAACACCACTGGCCTCCACCGCTTTCGGCGACTGCTTGATGTAGGTCAGCAGGCGGCCGAGCCGACCTCGTTCGAGCACCGCCACCGCGAGCACGGCCACCGCGACGATCGCCAGGACGAGATAGAAGTATCCGGTGTCCGAGGTGAGGTCGACCAGCGGGGTGACCGGCCGACGGACCTCGAGTCCCGACGACGCGGCGCCGAACATGAAGTCCTGGGTGTAGAACATCTGCTGCAGGAAGATGCCGAACCCGAAGGTCGCGATGGCCAGGTACAGGCCCCCGAGCCGGATCGCCGGCACCGCCAGCACCAGGCCGATCGGTACCGCGACCACCCCGGCGAGGACGAGGGCGAGCGGCCAGCTGAGACCGGCACCCTGCAGCAGATGGGAGAACGTCACCGCACCGATGGCCATGAACGCGATCTGCGCGAGGGAGACCTGCCCGGAGGTGTGGACGAGCAGCGACAGCGACAGGAAGACCAGGACCATCGCCAGCGCCACGGTCCAGTCCACCAGGTGGATGCCCGCGAAGGCCGGCACGGTCGCCAGGAAGGCGAGCACGACGATGCCCGCGGTCACCTGGAGCCGGAGCGGGGCACGCCAGGCCGGACGCGGGTGCACCCGGACCGCGGTGCGGTCGGCCAGGTACTTCTTCGGGAAGAACAGCAGGACGACGAAGAGCACGGCGAACGGGAGCGCGGCCGGCAGGGAGGCGAGGATGCCGTCGGTCAGCCAGCGCGTCGCCAGGGATGCGAGGACGCCGACGACGAGTCCACCGGCGAACGTACCCGGAAGATTGCTGAATCCCCCGATTGCCGCGGCGGCGTAGGCCGCGACCACCAGCAACGTCAGCTGGACGGGGTCGAGCGGCATGATCGGGGCGAGCAGGACGCCGGACAGCGACGCCATCACGGTGCCGAGCATCCACGCCCAGCGGCGGACCCGGGTGGCGCTGCGCCCGACCAGCTCGAGCAGGTCGGGGTTCTGCACCACGGCCTTCATGGCGATGCCGGTGCGGGTCCAGCGCAGGAACGCCCACAGTCCCGCCGTCGCCAGCGCTGCGATGACGAAGGTGGCGATGTCCTCGAACTGCACGAAGGTGCCGCCGACCTCGATGCTGCCCTCGGGTAGGAAGGGCGGTACCCGCCGGACCTTCTGGGAGCCGAAGAGCAGCTCCACGCCGGCCTGGACGACGAGCAGGATGCCGACCACTCCGGCCACCTGCAGGGTCAGGGCTGCGCCCTGCAGTCGGCGGGCGAGGAACTCGAGGAGCACCCCGACGACGGGTCCGATGACGAACACGGTGATCGCCGCCGCGACGAGCCAGGGCAGTTCCCACAGCACCTCGAGCACGTAGAACGAATAGGCGGCGAGGGCGGCCAACGCGCCGTGGCCGATGTTGAACACGCCGGACGTCTTGTAGGTGAGGACGAGTCCGACCGCAGCGAGACCGTATACCGAACCCGCCACCAATCCGATGATGAGAAAAGGAAAAACGTCCACTCTTGCACTCCTCGAGCAAGGGACGCGTGCCGGCGAGCGAACGTCGAGCCCCGGGGGACTCGGATCGCGGATCGACTACACGCTGGGAAACGACGCGATATGCGCTACGTCACATATCTACCCGAATCAGCACGGAACCGCAACGACCACGGTCCGCAAGAGCATTTCGTCTTGCATTGTCGCCGAATAGTTTTGGGCTACCCATGCACCGATGGCCCGCCGCACTGACAATGCGACGGGCCACCGATATTCGAGTCGTGTGGATCAGTTCACGCTGCGCGCCAGCCCTTCCCAGTACGGCGCGCGAAGCTCACGCTTGAGAATCTTGCCGACCGCGCTGCGCGGCAAGGTTTCCGCGAAGACCACCGAGACAGGACACTTGAATCGCGCGAGATGCGCGCGGCAGTGCGCGAGCACGATCTTCTCGGACAGTTCGGCGCCGTCGGCGGCGACCACCACGGCCACCGGGCTCTCGCCCCATCGTTCGCTGGGGACACCGATGACGGCGACGTCGGCTACGCCCTTCAGCCCGAACAGGACCTCTTCGATCTCCCGGGGGTAGATGTTCTCTCCCCCCGAGATGATCATGTCCTTCACGCGGTCGGAGATGTACAGGAAGCCTTCGTCGTCGAGATATCCGGCGTCGCCGGTGCGGAGCCACCCGCCGTCGAGCACCGCGCGGGTGGCATCCTCGAGCTTCCAGTACCCGCTCATGAGTTGCGGCCCACGGACCACGACCTCCCCCACCGCTCCGGCCGGGCACTCGTGGCCGTCGCTCGAGAACACGCGCACCTCCGAGCCGATGACGGCGCGTCCCGCCGAAGCCAGGATTCCCGGCTCGGACCGCAGAGCACGATGATGATCCTCCGGCGCGAGGATGGTGGCCACAGCGCAACATTCGGTCATTCCGTAGGCCTGTGCGAAGTCGCACCCGAAGACGTCCATGGCCTTCTTCACCAACTCCGCCGCCATCGGTGCCGAGCCGTAGACCATCAGATCCAAAGCCGTGAAGTCGAGCTCCGCGACGACCGGATCGGTGATCATCTCCTGGATCATCGCGGGTGCCAGAGTCAGCAACCGGATGCGCAACTCGGACATCGCCCGCAGCACGCTCGTGCGGTCGTAGTCGCGCACGACGCGGATCGAGCACCCCCCTGCCGTGTACGCGAGCACCTGAAGCGCGGCACCCGCATGGAACAGCGGCATCACGCACAGCGTGCGCTTACGATTCGCGTCGAGCGCAAGCTGGATCTGCAGCGCGTTGATGCACGCAGCACGGTGAGACACCATGGCGCCTTTGGGTTTACCGGTGGTCCCGCTGGTGTACATCTGGTGGTACACAGCATCTTCGGAAACGTCCCGATCGACCTCACCCGTCCCGTACGAGAGTACGTCGCCGGCGAACGCCAACACGGCCTCGCCCCCGCCCTGGAGAACCGACACGGCGGTCCCCGCGGGGGCCACACCGGTGAAGGCCTCGGCATAATCCTCGTGGACGACAGCGAGTGCACATCCGGCGTCCTCGACGATGTACGTCCATTCGGCCGGCGCCAACCGGAAGTTGAGAGGGACCGGGACGACACCCGCCCGTGAGGCACCGAAGTAGAGCGCGATCATCTCGAGCGAATTGCGGTCGAGCACGGCGAATCGATCACCGGGTTCCAGGTTGCCCGCCAGCCAGTTCCCCACCCGCAGGGTCCAGTCCTGCATCTCACGCCAGGTCAGCGTGCGGGTTTCGTCGGTGACGTAGACCTCGTCCGGAAATCGTCGTGCCCAGTGGTCGAGCAGGTCGTGCACGCGCATGGATGTCGTCCTCGATCGTTGCGGTCGGAAGGTAGCGAGATGCCGGTGGCCCCGTCAGTCCGGGAGACCACCACGCAGAGCCACGGAGATCTGTTCTCGTACATCGTCATCGGTGAAGCGGCTCACCGCCGAGACGATCTCGTCTCCGTTCGCATCGGATCGGTAGGTTGCTGCGAGCATCTCGGCCACCTCGCTCCGGCGTCGCCGCAGAGTCGCCGCGTCACCTTCGCTGTCCTCGACGGGATTCAAGCCCAACGCGACGGCGAGTTCCTCGGTGCGGTCGAGGCTGCGCGCGAGCCCGTCCGGATCCCACGCCAGGCGTGCGATGAGATTGTCGAGTGCCTCGACCACCCCTGCCAGTTCCGATCGGGCGGTACCGCCGGTGACGTCCGGTGCGACCCGATCGACGAGTGTGTCCCTGATCGTGCGCAGCAGTTGCTGCGGATCGGTGGAGTAGACGGTCATGTCAGTGTCCCCATTCTCCGTCGCGCAGCATCTGCCCCAGCCAGCCGAGGCTGTAGTAGACGCTGTGCGCCATGTTCGCGTACCGCAATTCGTCGCGTTCCCCGCGCGAGTAGATGTCGACGGCCTGCAGACATCCGACGGCGGTCTTCACCAGTGACTGGACCGTCCACCACGTCAGGGCGTCCGGACCAGGACGCCAGCCGGCAGCCGCCTCGTACTCGTCGAGGAACGGTTCGAGCTCGATGAGCTTGCACAGCAACGGTGAACGTCCACGCGAGGTCCGTTGCGCGAACCATGCGATGTCGGCGGTCGGGTCGGAGAAGTGTGCGGTCTCCCAGTCGAGGACACCGGCGATCGTATCGTCCTCGATCACAAGATTTCCGATTCGGAAGTCGTTGTGCACGAGCGCTACCCGTCCGGATACCGCATCACGCCGATGATCCAACCACGCGAAGGCGAGGTCGAGGACCGGGATCGGGATGTCGACCACGTCCCGATAGACCTGTTGCCACTTGTCGTTCTCGTGCTTGCCGGTGTCGGTGGGCTCCGGGACCGGCCCGAGCGCGGTCAGGTTCAGGCTGTGTGGGTCGGCAGCGTGCAGGCGTGCCATCTCCCGCGCCACGTCCAATCCCAGTCGTCGCCGGGTATCCGGGTCGGGGACGACCCGCGAGACGGTGTTCGGCATCGGGATCCGTCCCTCGACCTTCTCCATCGCGAACCACCCGCGACCGGTCTCGGGCACCGAGTATGCGATCACCTTCGGAACGCGCATACCGATTCCCGCTGCGGCCTCGAGAAGCGCGACCTCACGGGTGACGTCGTAATCGCCGACGATGCCGCTGATCGGCTGGCGTTTGACCGCGTAGGTCGCGGTCGAATCGCCGGTGCCCGCCGTCCACGTGGCGGTGACGAGATAGGTCTCCCACGAGTTCCCCTCACCGCGAAGGTCGACGTCCGCGAGGGTCAGCGACCCGCCTGCACCGACAGCTCGGTCGAGTTCGGCAGTGAGTTCGTCGAGGAAATCGTTACGCATGCCCGTCACCCCGGTATCGATGTCCGTGACACTCATCAGAACACCGCCGCCGTCACACCGCCGCCGTCGACGACGAGGCGCTGACCCGTCACATATCCCGAATCGGCGGAGACGAGGAAGGCCACCGCACCGGCGACATCCTCCGGACGGCACACCCGACCGAACGGGGACGACGCATCGAGCTCGGCGATGTCCGTGCCGCGCGACGCGGAGACGAGCCGCCGGCCCATCTCCGTGGCGATGAGACCGGGCGCGACGATGTTCGCGTGGATGCCGTGCGGACGCTCTTCCTGGGCGAGGGTCCGGATGCAGGTCTCCATGGCCGCCTTCGCCATCGTGTACGGCGCCGAGTTCGGTGGCGTGGATGTGGTGGTGTTGCTCGAGATCATCACGATGTCCCCGCGGCCGCCCGGCTCGGACGCGACCTTCCGCATCCCCGGCAGGACGAGCTGGATCAAGCGAATCGGGCCGAGCGCGTGGACATTCAGAAGCGACTCGAACTCCTTCCGGGTCGTCGTGGCGACATCGAACCCCCGACTGGCCGAGCCGGCATTGTTGACCAGCAGGTCGACCGCACCCAGGTCGTGACCGATCGACTCGACCATTGCCTCCACGGCCACCTCGTCGTCGATCGAGGCCTGGTAGGCGCGGGCCGTGCCACCGGCAGCGACGATCTCACCGACCACCTCGTCCGCGGCAGCGGACTCACGACGATAGTTGACGGCGACGGCCGCACCGTCGCGGGCGAGCCGCAGGGCTACGGCTCGGCCGACACCCCGCGAACTCCCCGTGACGAGAGCGACACGCCCCTCGAGCAGCCCGGTCATCGTGCCACCACCGCTCGGCCGACCAGATCCTTCATCACTTCGTTCGCTCCTCCGTAGATCCGTTGGATACGCGCATCACGCCAGATCCGGGCGATCGGGTATTCCTCCATGTAGCCGTAGCCGCCGAACAGTTGCAGACACCGGTCGACGACCTCCCACTGCAGTTCGGTCGCCTTGTACTTCGCACCGGCAGCGTCGTCGGCCGTCAGCTCCCCACTGTCGAGGGCGAGCACACATCTGTCGACGTAGTGCTGCATGATCCGGACATCGGTATGCATGTCGGCGATCGTCATCCGTACGGACTGGAGCTCGGACAACGGGGCACCGAAGGCCACACGATCGCGAACATGGTCCAGGGCCAGACTCAGTGCGTGCGCGGCGGACGCCACCGCCGAGACGGCGATCGAGAGGCGTTCGCGCGGGAGATTGGCCACCGCCGAGCCGAATCCGCGCCCGGGCTCGCCGATGATGTTCGAAGCCGGTACCCGGCAGTCGGTGAAGACCAGTTCGGCGGTGTCCTGAGCCTTGCGCCCGATCTTGTGCATCGGGCGGCCACGTTCGAAGCCGGGGGTTCCGGCTTCGACGACGACGAACGACGTCCCTCGGCCCTCGCGTTCGCCGGTGCGCACCAGCACGATCGCCATGTCGCAGGTGGCGCCGCTGGTGATGAACGTCTTGGTTCCGTTGATGACGAGTTCGTCGCCGTCACGCCGCGCGGTGGTGCGGATGGATGCCAGATCCGAACCGGCGCCGGGTTCGGTCATGCCGAGGGCGGTGACGCAGTCGCCCCGGGTGAAGCGCGGCAGCCACCGTTCCTTCTGGGCGTCGTCGGTGAGATCGCGCAGGTACGGCACGATGATGTCGTTCTGCATGCTGAAGGTGTCGCCGGCCATGCCGGATGCGACGACCTCCTCCGTCATGACGGCGTTGTACCGGAAGTCGTCGATGCCCAGGCCACCGTAGGCGGCGTCGAATTCGAAACCGAGAAATCCCGACTTCGCAGCAGCACTGATGAAGGCGCGATCGACGGTTCCGGCGGCCTCCCACTCTTCGACGTTCGGCACCGCCTCGCGGTCGAGGAAGGCGCGGAAGGCGGACCGGAAGGCCTCGTGTTCGTCGGTGTAGATGTCCCTGCGCACCGGTCAGCCCTCCGTCAGCGACGCCGGCGGCGTGAATCGGGGACCGTACTTGTCGGCCAGTTCCTGCGCGCGCCGCACGAACGCCGCGGTGCCGCCGGGGTAACCCGCGATGAACTGGCTGGTACCACCGGTCCACGTGGGGAATCCGATGCCGAGCAACGATCCGACGTTGGCGTCGGCGGTCGAGCGCAGGACGCCGTCGTCGTGGCAGCGCACCGTCTCGAGGACCTCGGCGAACAGCAGCCGGTCCTTCAGCTCGTCGAGGTCGGCGCGTTCACCGTTCACCGGGAAGCGCTCGGCGAGACCGGACCACAGTGCTCCGCGCTTGCCGTCCTCGTACTCGTAGAAGCCGGCACCCGCGACACGGCTCGGACGACCGAGCTCCTCGACCATCGCGGTGAGCACCGCGTCGCCGGGATGCTCGGGCAAGGGTGTACCCGCGGCCTCCGCGACCTCACGGAACTGGCTGCGGATCTTCAGCGGGAGTGCGGAGGTGACCTCGTCGAGCAGCGCGAGCGTGCCGAGCGGGTAGCCCGCCTGCACCGACGCCTGCTCGATCGACTGCGGGTCGATGCCCTCGCCGACCATCGCGGCGGCCTCGGTGAGGCGCTGCAGGATCACACGGCTGGTGTAGAAGCCCCGACCGTCACCGACGACGATCGGCGTCTTACGCAGTTGCCGCGCGATGTCGAATGCCTTCGCGAGCGTGGCGTCGCTGGTCTTCTCACCCACGATGATCTCGAGCAGATCCATCCGCTCGACCGGCGAGAAGAAGTGCAGGCCGATGAAGTCCTCGGGCCGGTCCACCCCGGCGGCGAGGTCCGTGATCGGAAGCGTCGACGTGTTGGAACCGAGCACCGCGTCGGGCGCAACGACGTCCAGCACCTCACCGAAGACGGTCTTCTTGAGCGCCGGATCCTCGAACACGGCCTCGATCACCAGGTCGGCTCCGGCGAGGTCGGTGGCGTCGGCGACCGGCGTGATGAGCGCGAGGATCTCGTCGGCCGACTCCTGCGTGCGGCGACCGGCCTTGACCTGCTTGGTCAGGAAGCGGCGCGCGTAGTCCTTGCCCTTCTCGGCGGCGGCGAGGTCGACGTCCTTGAGACCCACCTTGATCCCGACGAGCGCACACGACAGTGCGATGCCCGCGCCCATCAGGCCGGCGCCGAGCACTGCTGCGTACGTGGCCTTGTGCGTCGGGTAGCCCTCGGGTCGGCTCGCACCGGACGCGATGGCCTGCTTGTCGAAGAAGGTGCCCTGGATGATGTTCTTGGAGATCTGCCCGGTCGCGAGCCCGACGAAGTAGCGGGTCTCGACTGCGGACGCGACGTCGAAGTCGACCTGCGTGCTCTCGACCGCAGTGGCGAGGATCGCCTCGCGTGCCGGATTGGGCGAGCCCTTCGCGGCCGCGCGCACTGCGGCGACACGAGCCGGGATCAGCGCCTCGACGGACGGCGAGTACGCGGTGCCACCCGGGATGGGTGCCTTACGATCCCACGGCTGGGTCGCGTCCGGGTTCGCGGCGATCCATGCACGCGCCGCGGGGATGAGGTCGTCGGCCGAGTCGACGACCTCGTCGATCAGGCCGATCTCGAGCGCCTTGTCTGCGGTGAACGACGCGCCCGTCAGCAGCACCTGATCGAGGGCGGGTCCGAGGCCGAGCAACCGCACGGTTCGGACGATGCCCCCACCACCCGGCAGCAGTCCGAGGTTGACCTCGGGCAGGCCCACTCGAACGGACTTCGCGCGCACCGAGATCCGGTGGTGGCACGCGAGGGCGATCTCGAGTCCGCCGCCGAGGGCGGCGCCGGCGATCGCCGCGACCACCGGGACACCCGCGGTCTCGATACGGCGCAGCATGGCCTTCGCGCCGTCTGCGAACGCAGCGAGCTCCCCGGCCTGTTCGGGGGTGGCAGCGTAGATGTCGTTGAGGTCGCCGCCCGCGAAGAACGTCTTCTTCGCCGACGTCACGACGACGCCGGTGACGCTGTCCTTGTTCTCGGCGAGGCGGGCGAGCACCCGGTTCAGCGAGTCCGACCATGCGGCATTCATCGTGTTGACGGACTGGTTCGGGTCGTCGAAGGTCAGGACGACAATGCCGTCGTCGCCCTGCTCCCACAGGATGGTGCCGATACGTTCCGTGTTGGTGGGTTCTGCAATCTGGGTCATCGTGTGCTCACAGCTTTCTGGAGGTCGCGGAGGAGAAGTATCGGGGCTCAGACGCGTTCGACGATCGTGGCGATACCCATGCCACCGCCGACACACAGCGTCACGAGCGCACGGCGCTGGTCGCGGCGCTCGAGCTCGTCGATGACGGTCGAGATGAGCATCGCACCGGTCGCTCCGAGCGGGTGCCCCATCGCGATCGCGCCACCGTTGACGTTGAGCTTCTCGTGCGGGATGTCGAGGTCCTTCATGAAGCGCAGCGCGACCGAGCTGAACGCCTCGTTGATCTCGAACAGATCGATGTCGTCGACGGTCAGCCCCGCGACCGCGAGTGCCTTGCGGGTAGCGGGCGTCGGTCCGGTGAGCATGATGGTCGCGTCCGAGCCGCTGACCGCGCCAGCGACGATCCGGGCCCGAGGGGTCAGGCCGAGGTCCTTGCCGACCTGCTCGTTGCCGAGTGCGACCAGCGCTGCACCGTCGACGATTCCGGACGAGTTGCCCCCGGTGTGCACGTGGTCGATGCGCTCGACCCAGTGGTACTTCTGCAGGGCCACCGCGTCGAAGCCGGCTGCGCCGATCCCGGCGAACGCGGGGGTGAGCCCGGCGAGCGTCTCGACCGTGGTGCCACGGCGCAGGTGCTCGTCGCGCTCGAGGATCGCGATGCCGCTCTTGTCGCGGACGGGGACGACCGAGCGGTCGAACCGACCCTCGTCCCACGCCTGTGCGGCGCGGCGCTGCGACTCGGCGGCGAAACTGTCGACGTCCTCACGAGTGAAGCCCTCGAGGGTCGCGATCAGGTCGGCGCCGATGCCCTGCGGGACGAAACCGGTCGTGAAGTTCGTCTCCGGGTCGTTGGCCCACGCGCCGCCGTCGCTGCCCATCGGTACGCGTGACATCGACTCGACGCCACCGGCGAGCATGAGCGACTCCCAACCCGATGCGACCTTCTGCGATGCGGTGTTGACCGCCTCGAGGCCGGATGCGCAGAAGCGGTTCATCTGAACGCCGGCGACGGTTTCGGGCAGGCCGGCATTGACCGCGGCGATTCGCGCGATGTCGGCGCCCTGGTCACGCAGTGGGCTCACGACGCCGAGCACGATGTCGTCGATGCGGGCGGGGTCGAGCGACGGGTTGCGCTCCTGGATCGCTTCGATCAGTCCGGTGATCAGGGTCATCGGCTTGACGCCGTTCAGCGCACCGTTGCGGCCCTTTCCGCGCGGGGTTCGGATCGCGTCGTACACGAAAACGTCGTGGGGCATGGAACTTCCTGTTCTGGTGAGGTGGTTCAGCGAGATGCGGCAGCGGGTTCGGTCCAGTACGCGGCACGCAGACCCTTCTTGTAGAGCTTGCCCGTGGGCAGCCGCGGCATCTCGTCGATGAAGTCGAACGACTTGGGGCACTTGAATTTCGCGATCTCGGATCGGCAGAACTCGGAAAGTTCGGACGCCAGTTCCGGGCGTGCCGACGTCGGATCCACGGGCTGGATAACGGCTTTCACTGCTTCCCCGAAGTCCTCGTCGGGTACACCGAAGACCGCAGCGTCGAGAACCTTCGGGTGAGTGATCAGCAGATTCTCGATCTCCTGCGGATAGATGTTCACTCCACCGGAGATGATGACGAAGGCCTGTCGATCGGTGAGATACAGGAATCCGTCCTCGTCGAGGAAGCCGATGTCGCCGATCTTCGACATCGTTCCGTCGGCGCTGCGCGCCTCGGCGGTCTTTCCCGGGTCGTTGAAGTATTCGAAGGTGCTTCCCGCTCCCCGGAACCAGATGGTTCCCGGAACGCCGGGCGGGCATTCGTTTCCGTCGTCGTCGAGGATCACCGGCTCACCCATGTAGGGCCGACCGACAGTTCCCTTGTGTTCGAGCCACTCCTGCGGGGTGCATCCGCACATACCGTTCGCTTCGGTGCCGCCGTAGTACTCGTAGATGACGGGACCGAACCAGTCGAGCACGGCTTCCTTGACGGCGACCGGACACGGTGCCGCACCGTGCACGACGACCTCGAGCGACGAGACGTCGTAGTCCCGCTCCTTCTCGGGGAGTTTGAGCATGCGGGAGAACATGGTCGGCACCACCATCGAGTGGGTGATGCGGTACTTCTCGACCAGTGCGAGATACTCGCGGGCGTCGAACTTCTCCATCACCACGATCGTCGCGCCGAGGCGGATACCGATCGCCACCGAGGACTGCGGTCCGGAATGGTAGAGCGGCGCCGGCGACAGGAATCGCATCCCTTCCCGTAGGTGGAAGAGTCTGCGCCCGAAATCCTCGATGTCGAGGATCTGCCCTGGGTGCGCGTCGGGCAGGGAACGCTTGATCGCCTTCGGCCGTCCGGTGGTGCCGGACGAGTAGAACATCGGCGTACCCAGCCGCTCGTCCTCGACCGGCGTTCCGTCGAATTCCGACACCGCGTCCGCATACGACTCGAAGGGCGCGGGAAGCTCGTCGGCCACAGCGTCGGCATCGACCAGCAACCACCTCTGTACCACCGGGCACAGACCCGGGAGTTTCTGCGCCACTGCGAACTTCGCTGCTGTGGTGATCACCAGCCGGGAGTGCGAGTCGCCGATGATGAATGCGGCTTCGTCCGCGGAGAGGAAGGAGTTCACCGGGGTGTAGAACAGTCCCGTGCGTTCGGCCGCCGACATCGCGACGATCATGTCGGGATGGTTCTCCATGAACAGGGCGATGTGGTCGCCAGGCACCAGTCCGTGTGCCCGGAACAACGCAGCAAGCCGGTTGGCGCGGGTGTCGAGATCCGCATAGGTCACGGTCTCGCCACTGGAGGCCATGATGATCGCCGGGCGGTCGGGATGGTCGACAGCGTGACGTCCTGGGTACATGACGATGCTCCTCGATGAGGATCGGATAGGGGTGGGCAGCGTCGCCCTACGGCCTGATCGGACGCAGGAATTCGGCGACGGCCCACCCGCCGTATCCCTCGGCGAGATCGACGGTCATCTGGGCCATGCGGACGGCACGGTCCTCGGTGCGCTGCGTGACCGGAACGAAGTGCCGGATCGATCCGTCGACGACGATCGTCGGCAGCCCTTCTGCGGTGATGATCCCGACATGCCTTCCGCTGTAGGTCGATTCACCAGCGTAGTCGGTCAGGACCTTGTAGTCGGTGATCGGATGGGCGACATGGTCGGTGGTCAGCACAGCACCCGCACTGACACGCACGCCCGAAGGTTCGTACTCGCCGTACGCGCTGAAGGCAGTACCGTCGGCGAGCCATCCGGCGAGCCATTCACCTGTATAGGAGGCCCATTCCCGGGGTCCCCACGAGTGATCCCGGAAGGACGTGACCTTGTCGAGAACCCAGGTTCTGCTGCCCACCCGGATGGTTCCGGACAGATGCCCGAACTGCTCGTAGTGATCACTGGCGATCGTCGAGCTGCCCGGCGTGCAGTCGCCGTCGCCGTCGCCGTTGATGACGAACATGGGGCTCGTCGCCTCGTAGGTGAGCGAGATCTCGCACTCCTCCGAGGGGGCGTTCTTCAGGGCGATACGGCCCTGCTCGGCCATCATCGACGGATGGGCGACACGTGCGACGGTGTTGCGGTAGGTGATCTCGGCGGTCCGTGTAGGTTCCTTGATCACGATTTCCAGTCCCTGACCGGCGAATTCGTCGTTGGTCTCGCAGGGTGTCCGGCCGGCCCGGAAGGCGATGGCGCCTCCCGGGAGGGTCAATTGCACCGAGGTCTCGCTGTAGCCGAGGTTCGGCCTGTTGCCGATGCGGACCAGCCCACCGAGTTGCGAAACCGGGTCGACGAAGTTGAAATAGACGCTTTCGTTGAAGTTGTGGATGCCGGCGAAGTCGTGGGTCCCCTCCGCGTCGGCCCCGTACTTGCATACGGTGAACGGGTCGGTGGTCATGGCGCTCCTGGGTGGTCCGTAGGGAGTTTCAGAATCGTTCGGCGGGAGTCGGGTCGAGCGGCGGGAACACTGCGGGCCGGCGTTCGAGGAACGACAGGATTCCCTCACGGGCGTCGACGGAGTCGACTCTTCCCGCGTACGTGCGCGATTCACCTGCGGCGGCCGGACCCGGATGTGAGTGCAACCATCCCGAGGCCAGAAGCCTCTTGGACAACGCGACCGAGGTCGGAGAGGTGTCACGGACGAACTGCTCCGCGTACGTCCTGGCCTCCGACATCACCCGGTCGGCGGGAACCACCCGGGTGAGGAATCCGGCCTCGTACGCCTCTGCAGCGTCGAACACCCGCCCGGACAGGATCCAGTCGGTGGCCCGCCCGATCCCGACGAGTCGGGGAAGGAACCACGACGAGGCGCCCTCGGGGACCACACCCCGCCGCGTGAAGACGAATCCGAATCGTGCGTCTTCGCTCGCGATCCGGATGTCCATCGCAGCGGCGATCGTCGCGCCTCCTCCGATCGCGTGGCCGTTGATCGCGGCGATCACCGGCTTCTGCATCTCGAAGATCCGCTCGCTGATCCGTCCTGCAGGCTCGCGGTAACCGGTTGGCGTGTGCCCGCCGACGTCCTCGACGAGGGCGCGCGTCAAGGTCTCGGGGCCGTCGAGCGCGGCACCCACCGAGAATGCCTCACCGGCACCGGTGACGATCACTGCACGTACCTCGGGGTCGCGGTCGGCACGGTCGAGGGCGCGGAACACGTCGACGAGCATGCGGACCCGCATACCGTTGCGACGTTCGGGCGCGTCCAGGGTCACCACGGCGACACCGCCCGAGACCTCGTAGGTCACGTCCTCGTAGTCGTCCACGGCGCACTCCTGCGTACTGGGTGCCTCGGTCACAGCCCGCCGCCACACACGAGGACCTGGCCCGTGATGTAGCTCGACTCGGGGCTGCACAACAGGTAGACAGCGCCGGCAGCTTCCTCGACGGTGCCGGCGCGCCCGAGCGCGATCTGCTTCGTCGCAGCGTCCATCACCGCGGGATCCACGCCGACCTTGATTTCCCTGCCCTCGACGTCGATCGTCTTCGCCTCCGTGGTCACCGACGTGAGGCGGGTGTTGATCACGCCGTAGGCGACCGCATTGGAGGTGACGTTGTACCGACCCCATTCCTTGGCGATCGTCTTCGTCAGACCGACCATGCCCGCCTTGGCGGAGGAGTAGTTCGCCTGTCCGGGATTACCGAGCAATCCCGAGGTGGACGAAATGTTCACGACCTTGCGGCACGGAACGAATCCTTCCTCGCGTTCACGCTTGACGGCAGCGCTGATGACCGGCTGGGCTGCGCGCAGGATGCGGAACGGCGCCGTCAGATGCACGTCGATGATGTCCGCCCACTGCTGGTCGGTCATCTTCTGGATGACGTTGTCCCAGGTGTATCCGGCGTTGTTGACGATGATGTCGACTCCACCGAAATTGTCCACCGCGGTGGCGACGAAGCGGTCGGCGAACGCAGGGTCGGTGACGCTGCCGACGCAGGCGACGGCCTGGCCGCCGAGCGCCTCGATCTCTGCAACCACTTCCTTCGCGGGCTCGGCATCGAGATCGTTGATCACGACCCGGGCACCCTCCGACGCCAACTTCACGGCAACGGCTCGACCGATGCCACGGCCCGAGCCGGAGACCAGCGCCACCTTGTCCTGCAGTTTCTGGCCGCTCACGTGTTTCCTCCTGAGTGTTCGCGTCGAGAGCCCGACCTCCGGATACAGCGAGGCCGACGCTTTGAAGATCATGTGACTCCAGTCACTGGGGTGAATACTAACTTCAGGTTTCAAGGGAGTCAACGACCATTTTTGCTGGTTTTTTCCCCTTCTTGTTAATGACGAATATGTATAGTCTGCTGAAGTCCGAACCATCGCACACCCGCTTCGATCGAAAGGCAGACCATGCGCAATGTCTGCATCAGCGGCGTCGGAATGATGCCGTTCACCAAACCCGGAAAGAGCGAGACCTACGACCGGATGGGAGCTGCTGCGGCAACCGCAGCCCTGAAGGATGCAGGACTCGAATATGCCGACGTACAACAGGCATTCGTGGGGTACGTCTACGGCGACTCGACCTCCGGGCAGAACGCTCTCTACGAGATCGGCATGACGGGCATTCCCATCGTCAATGTCAACAACAACTGCTCGACCGGCTCCAGCGCCCTGTGGCTGGCCCGCCAGGCCGTAGCATCCGGTGCCGCCGAGTGCGTGCTCGCCCTCGGCTTCGAGCAGATGCAGCCCGGAGCCCTCGTCAACGCCTACGGCGATCGCCCCAGTCCCACTGCGCGCGGCGAGAACATCGCCACCTCCATGCCCGGTGGTGACGAACAGGCACCGGCGGCCGCGAAGATGTTCGGCGGCGCAGGTGTGGCCTACATGGCCCGCTACGGCGTGTCCTCCGAGGTCTTCGGCCGCGTGTCGGTCAAGGCCCGCAGCCACGCCGCCCGCAACCCGCTCGCGGTCTTCCGCGACCCGATCGACCTCGACACGGTGATGTCCTCCAAGCTGATCTGGGGACCGCTCACCCTCCTGATGTGCTGCCCGCCGACGAACGGCGCTGCCGCTGCGGTGGTGTGCAGCGAGGAGTTCGCCCGCGCCCACGGACTCGACGCGAGCGTCCGCATCCGCGCGCAGTCGATGGTCACCGACCTTCCCGGCACCTTCGACACCACCGACATGATGCGGGTCGCCGGCTACGACATGACGGCCAAGGCCGCCGCGGAGGTCTACGAGCAGTCCGGCGTCGATCCCCTGGACATCCCGGTCGTCGAACTGCACGACTGCTTCAGCACCAACGAGGTGATCACCTACGAGGGCCTCGGCCTGACCCCGGAAGGGACCGCCGAGAAGTTCATCCTCGACGGCGACAACACCTACGGTGGCCGCGTGGTCACCAATCCGTCGGGAGGCCTTCTGTCCAAGGGACATCCGCTCGGCGCTACCGGCCTGGCCCAGTGCGCCGAACTGGTCTGGCAACTCCGTGGGCAGGCCGGCGACCGGCAGGTCGACGGTGCTCGAATCGCCCTGCAGCACAATCTGGGTCTCGGTGGCGCGTGCGTCGTCACCCTCTACGAGAAGGCGGTCTGATGTCTCTCGATCACGCAATCCTCGATGTCGAGGTTCCTCCGATCGTCGCCGACGTCGAACGGGGCCGCATCCGGCAGTTCGCCATCGCGATCGGTGAGGAGAATCCGGTCTACCGCGATCGCGATGCCGCAGTCGCGGCCGGCCACCCGGACGTACTCGCGCCTCCTACCTTCCTGTTCGGTCTCGAACTGGAGAACTCGAACGTCTTCGCCGATCTCGCGGCCCACGGAGTAGATCTCGGTAACGTCCTCCACGGTGAACAGCGGTTCCGTTATTTCGCCGACGTCCACGCCGGAGACACGGTGACCTTCGAATCCGAATACGTCGACGCCTACACCAAAGCGGGTGGCGCCCTCGACTTCCTCGTCCGCCGTAGCACTGTCACCCGCGACGGGGCGGTCGTGGCCGAACTCGAGAGTGTCAGCGTCATCAAGAATCCGGGAGGTAAGAAATGACCTCGCCCACACCCGCCGCACGAGAGGTCGTCGCCGAGCTGAAGCCCGGCGCCGTGACCCGCACGACCCTGGCGCTGTTCGCCGGCGCGTCCGGTGACCACAATCCGATCCACATCGACATCGATTCGGCGCGGGCGTCCGGAATGGACGACGTCTTCGCCCACGGCATGCTGTCGATGGCGTATCTCGGACGTCTGCTCACCGACCGGTTCCCCCAGAGCAGCATCCGCGAGTTGTCGACGCGGTTCACCGCCATCACACCTGTGCTCGCCGAACCGACGCTGACCGCGACGATCAAGGAGATCGTGACGGTCGACGGTGAACGAGGTGCCGTCCTGGACCTGAGCGCTGTACTGGCCGACGGAACCCGGACACTGGCCGGGACCGCCGTGGTGGCGTGGCCCGAGTCCGATCCGGCCGGGGATGCGAAACTGGTCCCATGATCGAACTCACCGGAAAGAACTGAGATGGCACGTTCGACGACTACCCGTGCCGCAACCGCTCCCGCTTCCACCCGCGGTGGCCATCGGGTCGAGCAGATCGTCCGGGCCGCGACCCATCTGTTCCAGGACCTCGGGTACCAGAACGTGAGCATCGACCAGATCGGTGCGGCGGTGGGGCTCACCGGACCTGCGGTCTACCGGCACTTCAAGGGCAAGCACGACATCCTCGTGCAGGCGTTGATGAGTCAGGTGGAGCTCGTCGAACAACTTGCGGATCGCGCCGACAACGACGGCTCGACGCCTCTCGAGCAACTCGATCTGTTCCTCGACGGACTCGGTGATCTGACGGCGAACGGTGACGAGGCCACACTGTGGCGGCGGGAACAACGGCATCTCCAAGAGGACGAACGTCTCCTCTTCCGGGACCACTTCTCCGCCACTCGCGACCGTATCGCCGCGAAAATCACCGCCGCTCATCCCGAGATCACTGCGAACCGTGCCGAACTGCTGGGCTTCGCAGTCCTTGCGATGTACTCGAACACGCCGACCATCCGGGGCACGCTCCCACCCGAGCGGCTGATCGAGCTCCAATCGGCAATCGCCCGGTCGATCATCGCCTGCGAACTACCCGAGGTCGACCCCGATGCGGCACCGGCCCGGACGCCGGTGCCGCATCGGCCCGCAGGACGCCGGGAACGGATTCTCGAAGCGTCCTCACAGCTGTTCGTCGAGCGTGGCTTCTACGACGTGCGCATCGACGACATCGCCAAGGCGTCGGAGATGTCCGTAGCCACGCTGTACCAGCATGTCACCGGGAAGACACAGGTACTGCGAGCGATCCTGGAGCGCGGCGCGGAAGGACTGCTGTACGTGACCGCCGACGCGCTCGCCCAGGCCACCTCGTCACAGCAGGTGCTCGACTCGTTGATCGGCACGTACATCCGGCAGGCGCTGGGTGTGCACGGCCGGATCATGCACATCCTCACCACCGACCTGCTGTATCTCTCCGAAGAGGAACAGGCCGCACTACGGGAGACCCAGCGCGAATACGTCGCCGAATGGGTCGAGGCCATCTGCGCCATTGCCGAGAACCTGTCGGCAGCGGATGCGCGGGCCCTCGCCCAGGCCGTCATCGGCGTGATCACCGACGTCTCGCAGAACACACAACTCCGTGAGCGGCCCGGCATCACCGAAAACCTGTCCGCTCTGGCACACGCCATGGTCCTCCCGGCCGGCCTGGTGTCCTCATGACCACTACATTCCATCTCCCTCCAGGAAGGGAACGAAGAATATGTCCCCGAACGATGCACGCTGTGCGGTCGTCGTAGGCGGTGCCTCGGGTATCGGAGCCGCGATAGCCCGGGCGCTGGCCGACGACGGCGCGACCGTAACCGTGGCCGACCGCAACATCACCGCGGCAAGAGAACTCGCGGCCGAACTCGGCGAACCACATGAGGCCGCAGAAGTGAACGTGACGGACGAAGCTTCCGTCCAGGAATTGTTCGAATCCGTACGCGCGCGACATGGCCGGCTCGACATCGCCGTGAACAGCGCCGGACTCAGTATCGCCGGGTCCGTGACCGATCTGCCTGCCGACAAGTTCCGGCTCGTCGTCGATGTCTGCCTCACCGGCGCCTTCCTGGTGGTCAAGCACGCGGCCCGCGCAATGGGTGAGGGCGGAGTGATCATCTCGCTCTCCTCGCTGAACGCGCGTCAGCCGGGCACCGGGATGAGCGCCTACTGTTCCGCCAAAGCCGGACTTGCGATGCTGACCGAAGTTGCAGCATTGGAACTGGCCCCACGAGGTATCCGGGTCAATGCCATCGCCCCCGGAATCGTCATGACCCCCTTGACCACACCGTCGATGTCCGTTCCCGGACTCCAGGACGATTATCTGGCCAATACTCCGCTCGGCCGGTCGGGTACTCCCGAGGAGATCGCCGACGCCGCGGTCTACATGACGCACGCGTCCTGGCTCACGGGTGAAAGTCTCGATCTCAACGGCGGTGCACACCTGGTGAAGTACCCCGATCTGCTGGCCCATTTCCAGCGGGCCACCGCCTGATCCCGCATCGCCAGGCACGGAATTCCGCCGTGCACGACGCCCGCCCGCTGTTCTGCAGTCGCAGGAAAACGCGGCACGTCGTGCACGGGCGGACCTGTCTTCGGCGCAGAAGAACGAGATCCGATCAGAGTGATTACTAACTATGCATGCGCATCGGTACACCTTTCCAGCTCGAGAAGCGCTTCATCACACTCCTTGATCCGAACCACGAAGACCCAGAATCCTCATTGAAACACCTTTATTTCCAGCACTTTTTTGCCCCATCTGGACGGCCCCCTCCGTCGACACCCGATGGCGACGCAGCACATCTTCGAACTTCTCATTGACGATCCATTGGCGACATGCCACGATATGATCGTTCACTGCTCATGTGCCCCCCGTCACATTCCACGGGCCGCCCTTCCGAATCGGTTGAACCCGCAGCACCACACGTGCATCGCTGTACGGAACCCGGACCGGAAGCCACGGCACACTCCCGCCGCTATCGAAGGAGCACACATGACGACCACACCGGCAGACGACGTCATCGGTCACGACACCACCGCGAACGCAGAGCATCCCACCTTCCCGTTCGGCCGTACCTGTCCGTTCGCGCCCCACGACAAGTACGCCTCGTTCAACGACGACGACCTGCAGAAGGTCGACTTCAAGGGCACCCCGGGCTGGTTGATCACCGGGTACAACAACATCCGCTCGGTGCTCGCCGACCCCCGGATGAGTGTGCGCGGCATCGAGGACTCCTCCCGCGGCGATGCCGGCGACGACGCAGTTCCCGGCTTCTTCGTGGCGATGGATCCGCCGCAACACGACGACCTGCGCCGAATCCTGGCCAAGGAGTTCACACCCCGCCGTATGGCGGCGATGCGCCCGAACATCGAGCGGATCGCGAACGAGCTCGTCGACGAGATGCTGAAGTCCGTCGGGCCCGTCGACTTCGTCGACGCACTCGCCCTTCCGCTCCCCTCGCTGGTCATCTGCGAGCTGCTCGGCGTCCCCTACGACAAGCACGACTTCTTCCAGGAACGCACCCGTGCCGTCCTCGCCGCCGACAGCACTCCCGAGCAGATCGCCGGCGCTATCGGCGATGTCATGACCTACCTGGCCGAGCTGGTGACCATCAAGCAGCAGACCCCCGGTGACGACCTGGTCAGTCTCCTCGTCAAGCACATCGAATCCGGCGATCTCAGCATCATCGACGTCGCCGGTATGTCGACCTTCCTGCTCATGGCCGGCCACGAGACCACCGGCAACATGCTCGGCCTGGGACTGTTCGCCCTGCTCGAGCACCCCGACCAGCTGGCCGAGCTGCGCGAGGACCCCGAACTCATGCCCCAGGCCGTCGAGGAACTGCTCCGCCATCTCGACATCATCGGCAGCCTGCCCCGCACCGCCACCGAGGACATGGAAGTCGCCGGGCAGCGAATCGCGAAGGGCGAACTGCTGATGTTCTCGACTGAAGCGGGCAACCGCGACCCGTCGGTGTTCGACGAGCCCGATCGCCTCGACTTCCAACGGGATGCCAGCCGCCACCTGACCTTCGGTCACGGAATTCATACCTGCCTGGGCGCTCCGCTGGCTCGCCTCGAACTGCAGGTGGTGTTCTCCATCGTGCTCGAGCGCATCCCGACGCTGCGACTCGCAGTGCCCGCCGACGACATCCGGCTCAAGAACGACGCTCGGATCTTCGGCGTCCACGAGCTCCCGATCACGTGGGACCGCGCGTAACAACGCATTTCGGCCTCGGCAGAAAGGAGGGCGTCAGGTGACGACCCACGACCCGAACGACGGTGACATCGACGTCGTCGTAGAGAAAGTCGACACCGTCGCCAGCGGCGTCAAGGCCCTCGTCCTGCGCCCGGTCACGGGCACATGCCTGCCGGCATGGACGCCGGGAGCACACATCGACGTCCTCCTTCCGTCGGGAGCGGTCCGCCAGTACTCGCTGTGCGGCGATCCCTCCGATTCGGACGTATGGCGGATCGGTGTCCTCCGCGAACCTGTCGGGAAAGGACGCGGAGGCTCGGAGTACATCCACACTTCCGTCGAAGCCGGAACAAAACTCCGAGTCGGCGCACCCCGCAACAATTTCGCATTCGTCGAATCGGATCGATATGTGTTCGTCGCCGGTGGGATCGGGATCACCCCGATCCTTCCGATGATCGCCCTGTCCCACGCTCGCGGCGCGGACTGGCACCTGGCCTACGGAGGCCGGACCGTCGATTCGATGGCCTTCCGGGACGAACTGACCTGCTACGGCGATCGCGTCGAGTTCTTCTCCGAAGACACCGTCGGCCCCATCGATCTGGACCGGGTTCTCGGAGAGCCTCGCGGCGATACCGCCGTCTACTGCTGTGGCCCGTCCGGTCTGCTCGACGCCGTCGAGCGGCGCTTCGAATCATGGCCCGCAGGAGCCCTTCACACGGAACGCTTCGTTCCCGCTGCGCCACCGGCGGCGAGCGGCGATACCGCCTTCGAAGTGGTACTCGCCAAACAGAACCGCAGCTTCACGGTGCCCGCCGATCGATCGATCCTCCACACGCTCGAATCCAACGGTGTCGACGTCCTGTCGTCCTGCCAGCAAGGCATGTGCGGACGGTGCGAGCAGACGGTTCTGGAGGGCGTGCCCGACCATCGGGACGAGATCCTCACTCCGGAAGAACAGGCTGCGGGCGAGTACATCCTGATCTGTGTATCCCGGTGTCGAGGCGAGCGCCTGGTACTGGACCTGTAAGTCCACAACATATGTCGACAAGGAGTGAACAAGATGGGTCGTGTAGAAGGAAAGGTCGCCATCGTCACCGGTGCAACCAGTGTCGAACCGGGCGGCCTCAACATCGGCGGTGCCACTGCCACGGAGCTGGCAGCCGAGGGCGCCCGAGTCGTCGTCGCCGACATCAACCTGGAGGGCGCCGAACGCCTTGCTGCGATTCTCAACGAACGCCACGGTGACAAGACCGCGTTGGCGGTCGAAATCGATCTCAGGCACGAGGACCAGATCGCGAACCTCGTGCAGCGGACCGTCGATTACTTCGGCGCTCCCGACATCGTCGTCAACAACGCCGGCATCTTCCCCGGTGATGACAGCGACGTGGCCAATATGGCGATCGAGGTCTGGGACAACGTCATGGCCGTCAACGTCCGGGCAGCCATGCTGCTCACCAAACACGCGCTGCCCTACCTCCGCAAGAACGGCGGGGCAATCGTCAACACCTCGTCCACGCACGCATTCGCAGGCGACAGCAGCCTCACCGGCTACGGCGCCACCAAGGCCGCGCTCATCGCCCTGACCAAGTTCACCGCGACGCAGTACGGGAAGGAAGGGGTGCGCTGCAACGCGATCTGCCCCGGAACCACCACCACTCCCCCCGCTCAGGCGTTGCCTCAGGAGATCAAGGACATCTACGTCGGGCACACGATGCGCCCGGGCCTCAACGGCCCCACCGAGCTGGGCAAAGTCTTCCTGTTCCTCGCTTCGGACGACTCCCGGGGTATCAACGGTGAGGTGATCAAGGTCGACGGCGGACTCCTCGCACACCAGCCGTTCGTCCCCGACATGAACCGGCTGGGTATGACGACGGTGTCCGACGAGTGACGTAGTCACCCGGCAACCGCTCCGAGCTCTTCGCGGGCCGGGTCGTCGCAGACTGCGGCGACCCGGCCCGTGCGCCCGGAGTACGGTAGGACGGTGACCGTGTCCGACGAGCGAGGCCGTCGCATCCCGACGGTCGCCGACGACGCGCCACTCGAGGCTCGGGTACGCGTGCCGTGGCCCGTCGATGTCGCCCGCACTCTGCGTCCTCTCCAGCGTGGCCCCTGGGATCCGTGTCACCGCTCCGACGGCCTCGCGGTCTGGCGGACCTCCCGGATGGATTCCGGACCGGTCACCTACCGGCTCACGCAGGACGGAACGCACGGCGCACGGTGCCTGGCCTGGGGGCCCGGAGCGGGGGAACTGGTCGAACGCGCACCGGCCCTGCTCGGCGCCGAGGACGATCCGTCCGGCTTTTCACCCGGGCATCCGGCGCTCGTCGAAGCGCACCGGCGCCTGCCCGCGCTGCGTATCCCCCGCACCGGGAGGGTGCTCGAGTCCCTCGTGCCCGCCGTTCTCGAACAACGGGTGCACAGTGTTGCGGCCTTCGCCTCGTGGCGGCGCCTCGTCACCCGGTTCGGCGACCGAGCGCCCGGACCGGCACCGGAAGGAATGCGGGTACCCCCGTCTGCGGCGACCTGGCGGACGGTGCCGTCCTGGGAATTCCATCGCGCGAACGTCGATCCGGGCCGCGCACGGACCGTCGTGCGGTGCGCGCAGGTCGCCGAGTCCCTCGAGCGTCTCGTCGGAGAGAAGCCGGCCGAGGCCCGCCGGAAGCTGCGGACGATTCCGGGAGTGGGTGTGTGGACGGCCGCCGAAGTGGCGCAGCGGGCGTTCGGCGACGCGGACGCGCTCTCCGTCGGTGATTACCATCTGGCCACGGTCGTCGGGTGGTCGCTGCTCGGACGTCCCCTCGACGATGCGGGCATGATCGAGTATCTCGAACCGCTTCGGCCGCACCGCTATCGCGCCGTCCGCCTGCTCACCGAGACGGGTGGGCACGCACGGGTCCCGAAACGGGGTCCGCGCACACCGATCACCGACCATCGGCATCGGTGACGGGGCCTCGATCCGGCGGATCCGTACTCGTAGACTCGACCTATGTCCGCTACCGACGACGCGGCCGGCCCCGACCGCCTCGGGCACCTTCCGAGCTATCTGATGACCCAGGCAGCGCGACACGTGCATCGTGTCGTGTTCGAACGACTCGACGCCGCCGACGCCCGCGGGCACCATTACCGCGTCCTGGCCGCGCTCGAGGAGTACGGCCCGTCCAGCCAGGTGGACCTCGCCCGGCGATGCGGGCTCGATCGCAGCGATGTCGCGGCCACCGTCAACGCCCTCGCCGACCGCCGTTTCGCCGAGCGGGCTCCGGATCCGGAGGATCGGCGACGCAACGTGGTGAGCCTGACCCGGCGCGGGCGGAACCGGTTGTTCGACCTCGACAGGAGACTCACCGAGGCGCAGGACGAAGCGTTCGCTCCCCTCGACCACGACGAGCGGGCACTGCTCACCTCGATGCTGGTCAGGCTTGTCGAGCATCACACCCGGCGGGCGCCGACTCCCGCTCGGCAGTCGTAGGCTGGACAGAGTGTGATTGCGCGGAGATCCCGCGCGCACAGCCTACGAAAGGACCACGCGTGCAGGCCAAACCTTGCCGAGAATCCCGGGTGATCAAGACCAGCAGGGTCTTTCCGAACGACGTCAACGATCACAACACGTTGTTCGGCGGAAAACTGATGAGCGACATCGACATGACCGCCTCGATCTCCGCGACGCGTCACAGTCGCGCTTCGGTGGTCACCGCATCGACGGATTCGGTGGACTTCCTCGAGCCTGTTCGCCCTTCGGATTCGGTGTGCCTGGAATCATTCGTGACGTGGACCGGACACAGTTCGATGGAGGTGTTCGTCAAGGTCACCGCCGAAGATCTGCGCAGCGGTGATCGACGCATCGCCGCGACCGCCTTCCTCACCTTCGTCGCGATCGACGACGGTGGCCGCCCGACGCAGATTCCTCCGGTGCTCCCCGAATCGGCGGAGGAACGCGCGCTCAACGAGTCCGGTGAGGAGCGGGCGCAGCACCGCCGGGCGCACCGCCGGCAGAGTCAGGAGATGGCGAAATACCTCACCACGAGTCGGCCGTGGTGACGCCTTCCGCCGTCGTCCTTCCTAGAGCGATCTGGCGATGATCTGCTTCATGACCTCGTTGGCGCCCGCGTAGATCCGTTGGACGCGGGCGTCCTCGTACATCCGCGCGATGAGATATTCACGCATGTAGCCGTAACCGCCGTGCAGCTGTACGCACCGGTCGATCACCTCGCACTGCTTGTCGGTCAGCCAGTACTTGATCATCGCCGCGTCGGACGCGTCGAGCTCGCCCTTCAGGTGCTGCTCGATGCAGTGGTCGAGGAAGACACGGCTGGTGCGGGCGATGGTCCGGCATTCGGCGAGTTCGAAGGCGGTGTTCTGGAACTCGAACAGACTGTGGCCGAAGGCTTGTCGCGCCTTGGTGTAGCGGACGGTCTCGTCGACCGCACGGTCCATCGCGCCGGCGGCCTGCGCGCCGATGATCAGGCGTTCCTGGACGAGCTGTGCCATGAGCTGCCCGAAGCCGAGACCCTCGGTGTCGCCGAGGAGGTTGGTGACCGGCACACGCACGTCCACGAACGACAGTTCGGAGGTGTCGGCTGCGTGCTGGCCCACCTTGTCGAGCACCCGCCCCACCGAGAAGCCCGGTGTGTCACGCAGATCCACGATGAGCAGCGATACCCCCTTGGCCCCGGCCTTCGGGTCGGTCTTGACGGCGAGGACGATGACGTCGGCCGACGAACCGTTGGTGATGAAGGTCTTGGAGCCGTTGACGACGTAGTGGTCGCCGTCGCGGATCGCTGTGGTCTTGATCGCCTTGAGGTCCGAGCCCGCGCCGGGTTCGGTCATGCCGATGGCTCCGAGGATCTCGCCGGTCGCCATTCCCGGCAGCCACGCCTTCTTCTGCTCCTCGTTGCCGTACTCGAGGATGTAGTGCGCGACGATGCCGCTGTGGACCGCATTGCCGAAGGCGAGATCGCCGGAATAACCCTGCGCGTCGAAGACCGCGAGGTCGTGTGCGAAGGTGCCGCCGCCACCGCCGTACTCCTCGGGGATCGAACAGCACAGCAGACCGAGCTTGCCGGCCTCGAGCCATACCTCACGGTCGATGCGGCGCTGCGAATCCCACTGTTCCGCCTTGGCCATGATCTCGCGCTCGAAGAATTCGCGTGCGAGATCGTAGACGGCGGAGACCTCGTCGTCGTACCAGGAAGGAGTGTGCTTGTTCGCCATGAGGATTCTTTCTGCCGTGTCCGGTGTCAGGGGTAGGGGAGTTCAGGAGTCGCGCAGCTCGCGCTTGAGGAGCTTGCCGCTCTGGTTGCGGGGCAGCGTGTCCACGAACCGCACCGCCTTCGGTACCTTGAACGGAGCGAGTCGCTGCTTGACGTGGTCGATCAACTCGCTCTCGGCGATCCCGTGCCCCTCCTTGAGGACGACCACAGCGGTGACCGCTTCGATCCACTTCTCGTCGGGGGTGCCGATCACGGCGACCTCGGCGACGGCCGGGTGCGTGTAGACGGCGTCCTCGACCTCCCGCGAGGCGACGAGGATGCCGCCGGTGTTGATGACGTCCTTGATGCGGTCGACGACGGTGATGAATCCTTCGGCGTCGCGGGTGACGAGGTCGCCGGAGTGGAACCAGCCGTCACGGAAGGCGTCCTCGGTCGCGTCCGGGTTCTCCCAGTAGCCGAGGCAGAGTTGCGGTGAGCGGTAGAGGATCTCGCCCGGTTCGCCGTCGGGGACGTCGTTGCCGTCGGCGTCGACGACACGAGTCTCGACGAACAGCACCGCCCGGCCGCACGAGGCGGGACGCGCGTCGTGTTCCTCGGGGCGGAGGACGGTGGCGAGGGGGCCGATCTCGGACTGACCGAAGCAGTTGTAGAAACCGAGTTCGGGATAGCGGCCGCGCAGTCGTTCGAGGACGGTGACCGGCATGATCGACGCACCGTACTGCGCCTTGCGCAGCGACGAGAGGTCGCGCGTGTCGAGGTCCGGGTGGTTGGTCAGCGGCACCCACACCGTCGGCGCGAGGAACAGTGATCCGATGCGTTCCTCCTCCACGATCCGGAGGATCTCGGCGACATCGGGGGCGGGCAGCAATCGCACGGTCGCGCCGACCGCGAGGTACGGAATCAGGAAGACGTGCATCGCGGCCGAGTGGTAGAGCGGCATGCACACGAGCGGGTCGTCGTCGGCCGACAGGTCGAGCGCGTCGATCGACGACATGTACTCGAAGGTGAGCGCCCGATGGGTCATCATGGCGCCCTTCGGCTTCGACGTCGTTCCCGAGGTGTAGAGCAACTGCACGAGATCGGTGTCGGACACCGCGACGTCGAGCACCGGCACGTCACCGGACCGCGCCACCGACAGCAGCGAATCGTCCGCGTCGCGGAGAGCTACCACGGTCTCGGCGGGTACATCGGCAAGGACCTGATCGAGGTTGCCCGACAGCGCCGGGTCCACCAGCACGGCCTTCGCGCCCGACTGGCCGAGGAGGTACGACAACTCCTCACCGCGCAGGGCGTAGTTGATCGGCACGTGCACCAGTCCGGCGCGCGCGGCCGCGAGATATCCGATGGCGTAGGCGTCGGAGTTCGTGCCGTAGGCCGCGACACGGTCGCCGCTGCTCAGCCCGAGGGACAGCAGGTGAGCGGCAGCGCGGGTGACGGCGTCGTCGAGTTCCCGATAGGTGAACTGCCGGTCGCCGAAGCGGAGTGCGACGCGACTCGGACGGCGTGCCGCGGTGCGGTGCAGGATTCCGTCGACGGTGCTCTGACGCGGGTCGGTGGTCATGCAGCGAACGTTATAGGACGTCCAAGCAAATAGTCCAGACCTAGCGATCGATAAGCTCAGCGACCTCGCCAGACCGGCGCGCGCTTCTCGACGAACGCCGACATCCCCTCCTGGGCGTCCTCGATCATCGCGTTCGATGCCATCGTCTCCGCCATCGCCGCGTACGCGGTCTCCTGAGGCAGATCGATCTGGCGGTAGAAGGCTTCCTTGCCGATGCGCAGCGTCGCAGGCGAGGCGCCCGCGATCGTCAGAGCGAGCTCGGTGGTCGCGGTCTCGAGCGCCTCCGGTTCGACGACGTAGTTCACCAGACCCCAGTCCGCGGCGGTCTGCGCGTCGATCGTCTCGCCGGTGAGCAGCATCTGCAGGGCACGTTTGCGTCCGATGGCGCGACTGACCGCCACCATCGGCGTCGAGCAGAACAGCCCGATGCGCACACCGGGCGTGCCGAACCTCGCGTCCGTGGCCGCGACGGCGAGATCGCACGATGCGACGAGCTGGCATCCCGCCGCGAGCGCCGTGCCCTGCACCGACGCGATCACCGGCTGCGGAATCGACTGCACCGTCCGCATCATCTCGTTGCAGGTCTCGAAGATCGCGCGCTCCTCGTCGAGGGTGCGTCCGATCATCTCGCGCAGATCGTGCCCGGCCGAGAACACCGGGCCCTCCGCGCGGACCACGATCACCTTCGTGTTCGCGGACAGTGCCGTCAGTCCGGCGATCACCTCCCGCATCGCGTGCACGGACAGCGGGTTCCGCTGCGCCGGGCGGTCGAGCGTGAGCACACCGATGCCACTGGCCTCGTCGACAGCGATGAGCACGGGCGGGGGCGTGGGTCCGACGGCGTCGGGGCCGTCCACAGAGCGATCCGTCACGCCCCCTTTCCTACACCACCGGCAAGCCCTCCGGGCAGCACTCACAGCACCAGCGGCTCCTGCGGGCTACGCTCCGCCCGAGTTCTGCGGCGCGAGTGCCCGGATCATGGGAAGGGGATCGCCGGCGGGTACGAGAGCGATCGCAGGGGTGGTCACACCTGCCTCCATGTAACGCTCCACGTGCTCACGGCACGCCTCGGGCGGGCCGTGGATCACGAGAGCGTCCACGACATGGTCCGGGATCGCATCGAGTGCGCCCTTGCGGTCGCCCTCCGCCCACAGCTTCCACATTCCCGCGAAATCCTCGGAGCGGCCGAGAAATTCGTGGAACGCCCGGTAGACGGGAACGTTCATGTACGCGGCGATCATGCGGCGTCCGATCGCGCGGGCGGTGTCGGTATCGAATCCGGGCAGTACGAACACCCGGGCGACGATCTCCTTGCCCTCGCCTCCCTCGTGCACGTACGGCGCGACGGTGCGGACGTCGTCTGCCGAGAGCCAGTTGATGATGGCACCGTCGGCTTCGCGGCCCGCGAGTCGCAACATGCCCGGGCGCAGGGCGGCCAGCAGCACCGGCGGCGCCGGTTCGGCCACGAGGCCCGGACGGAAACCGTCGACGGCGAAGGTGTCGTACTTCTCGGAAACCTTCTCACCGGCCAGGGCCGCGCGCAGGAAGCGCAGGGTGTCGCGAGCACGCTTGAACGGTTCGTCGAAGGGGATGCCGTTCCATTTCTCCACGATGACGTCGGACGACGTACCCACACCGAGGACGAAACGCCCGGGTGCCGCGGAGGCCAGGCTCGCCGCCGACATCGCCAGCGTGGCCGGCCCACGGGTGTAGACGGGGACGATGGCCGTGCCCAGCCGGAGCGAGGGCGCCCACACGCTCGCGAGGGCCAGCGGAGTGAACGCGTCGCCGGCGCCCGCCTCCGAGGACCACACGTCCGTGTACCCGAGATCGGGCAGTTCCTCGATGATGCGCCGCTGGTCGGGCAGGGGAATGCCGTCGAGAGGAACGGTCAGACCCCACCGTCGTGTCGTGTTCTCCGTCATATCGACACCCTAGCCACAGAGTGCGTCACGCCGTACCCGACAGGCCTCCCCGGGCGCTCCGTTTCGGGGCACGTCCACTCCACGGTCAGCGCCCGTATGCTGCATTCCGTGCGTATCGATCAGTTGTGGCGTTATCCGGTGAAGTCGTTCGGGGGCGAGCGCGTCCGGACCGCGACGATCGAGCCGGACGGACTGCTCGGCGATCACGTCTGGGCGGTTCTCGACGCCGACTCCGGGAATGTGGCGAGCGCGAAGCGCTTCCGTCGATACGGAGATCTGCTGTCCTGCAGCGCAAGACTTCTCGACGACAACGATCCCCGCGACCCGGCCGCACTCGAACTCGTCCTGCCCGACGGAACCGTGATCCGCGGTGACGACGCGGATGTGCACGGCATGCTGTCGCAGGTCGTGCACCGAGACGTCCGGCTCGAGGCGCGCCCCCGGACCTATGACGAGGCACCGGTGCATCTGGTGTCGGTTTCCGCCGTCGACGCTCTCGGAACCGGAGAGTCCGCCGAGATCGCGGTGCGCCGCTTCCGTCCGCAGATCGTCGTCGACACTCCCGGTTCACCGGGTTTCGTCGAGGACGAGTGGATCGGTGGGCACATCGCTGCGGGCTCGGCCGTGCTCGGCCCCGACAAGCCCACCGCGCGCTGCGTGATGGTGACGCTCACCCATCAGGAGGTTCCTGCCCGGCGCGAGATGCTGCGCGGCATCACCGCCGTCCACCAGGTGCCGAGCGGATCCGACGGCAAGCCGGCGCCCTGCATCGGGGTGTACGCGACGGTGCTGACTCCGGGGTGCATCTCCGTGGGCGACGACGTTCTGGTTCGCTAGATCGACACGAGGACCCTCGGTCACGATTCCTCTGGACATATCGCTTGTCGATGGGTATAACGATTATCGATAATATCGACAATCGTTATACCGCTGCCGGCGAGTTCGGAGACGACCGTGAATTCCACCCATGACACCGACCGCGCCCAGGGCCCGGGGGACGAACCCGACACGCTCTCCCCCACCGAGACGTCGAAGAAGGACCGCACAGACCTGTGGGCGTCCCTGTCGGTCTTCGCGCTGACCTCGCTGATCGTGCTCGTAACCTACATCGGCGGACTCGCCCGATCCCTCGGGGACGGCATGGTCTCCGCACGTGTCGAGTTCGACGAGGCTGCGCCGCCGATACTGACGACACCGAACGGCACGGGGCTCGGGACCGCCTCGACCACCCTCGTCGAGGTTCCCACCGAGGCCCTCTCGCCGGTCACCGTCGGATTCCTCCGCTCCGCCGAAGCGCTGCAGACCCTCGGCTACCTGGCCGCACTGGGCTTGCTGAGCTGGATCGTGGTGCGGTTCGTTCGAGGCCGCCTGTTCGATCGCGGCGTCATCCGGCTGGTGTGGATCGCATCGATCGTGGCGATCGCGACCATCATCGTCCCGACGATCCCTCGCACCCTGGGCACCAACATGTTGATCCGGGACGTGGGGATGAACTACGCGCTCGAGAATGCGCCGCTGGGACCGGAGTTCTGGTACGCCTACGTCTTCTGCATGGTGCTCTCGGCAGTGGGTGTGGTGCTGCGGATCGGCAACCGCATGGCACGAGACAACGAGGGCCTCGTCTGATGCCTCCGGAAACCGAACATGCCGTGCGGTGTCACCTCGACGAACTGCTCGCCGATCGGGGTATGACGCTGACGGAACTCGCCGACAGGGTCGGCGTGAGCGTCGTGAACCTGTCCGTGCTCAAGAACGGGCGTGCCCGCGCGATCCGGTTCTCCACCCTCACCGCCCTGTGCCGGGTGCTCGATTGCTCGGTGGGAGACATACTTTCGGTGGACTGAGCCGGACGACGCAGCGGTGCCCGGAACCTCGTGGGTTCCGGGCACCGGCCGACGGTCCGACGGTCGAGCCGATGGCGCTCCGGTTGTCGCGCGGACCTCTTTATTCCCCGGTTGCGGGAAGAATGCGGGTACGAACCTCACCGAACCCGATGCGGGTGCCGTTCGGACCCGGCGCGGTCGCCGAGATGGCGATCTCGTCGCCGTCCTCGAGGAAGGTCCGCGTCTCGTCACCGACCTGCACGGGTTCCTTACCGCCCCAGGTCAGTTCGATGAATGCACCGCGCTGGTCCTTCTCCGGACCCGAGATGGTGCCGGAGCCGAACAGATCGCCTGTGCGGGTCGCGGCCCCGTTGACCGAGGTGTGGGCCAGCATCTGTGCGGGTGACCAGTACATCTGCGCATACGGCGGACGCGAGACGACGTGCCCGTTCCACTCGACCTCGAGATCGATGTCCAGACCCCACTTCTCACTTCCCTGCAGGTAGGGCAGCGGCTCGGGATCCTGGACCGGCGTGTCGATACGTGCGGCCTCGAGTGCCGCGAGCGGCACGACCCACGGGGAGATCGACGTCGCGAAGGACTTTCCGAGGTTCGGTCCGAGCGGCACGTACTCCCACGCCTGGATGTCGCGAGCCGACCAGTCGTTGAGGATCACGGCACCGAAGCAGTGGTCGGCGAACTCGTCGGGACGGATCTGCGAGCCCATGGGGGAACCGACACCGACGATGAAGCCCATCTCGGCTTCGATGTCGAGGCGGATCGACGGCCCGAAGACCGGCGCCGGGTCGTTCGGTCCCTTGCGCTGACCGCAGGGACGCACGATGTCGACGCCCGAGGTCACCACCGTGCTCGAGCGGCCGTGGTAACCGACGGGCAGGTGCTTCCAGTTCGGCATCAGCGGGTCGGGGTTCTGCGGACGGAACAACCGGCCGAGATTGGAGGCGTGGTTCTCCGAGGCGTAGAAGTCGACGTAGTCGGCCACCTCGATCGGCAGGTGCATCGTCACGTCGGACACGGCGAAGACGGCGTCGTCGGCGACGTCACCGCTCACGATCTCCTTGATCGCAGCGCGCACCTCGTCCCACCGGGCACGGCCCTGCGCCATGAAGGCGTTGAGGGACGGTTCGGCGAACACGACGTCGTCCTCGAAGACACGGCTCAGGTCGAGAACCGAATCCCCTACCCGGACACCGACGCGCGGTTCGGTCCCGGAGGTGGAGAAGATGCCGTACGGGAGATTGTCGATGCCGAAGAGCGAGCCCTCCGGAATGGCGATGGTGGTCATGAATGCGTTCCTTCGGAGATCGGGAGAACGGTCGAGGACACCAGACCGAGCTCGCCGAGATCGGCGAGCGGTTCGGCGATGCTGCAGGTGCCGTACGACAGGAAACGACTCCGGACCTCGGTGGCCCGGTCGTCGGACAGTCCGCCGAGACGCGCGGAGAGCACGGTCCCGTCGCGTTCGGCCAGCACGGCGGCCACCTCACCGGCATCGGCTCCGTCCAGCACCGCGTCCACCGCGGCGAGCACGTTGACGAACCCGTGCTGCTCGAAACCGGTCTTCGGGTCGGTGTTGCGTACCGCGTGGTGCAGGCCGGCCGTCGCCTTGAACGGAACCCCGGTGGTGACGACCGTGGTGATGGCCGCAGCGAGTTCCGCCTCGTCCGGATAGGCGTCCGCTACGACACCGCCGGTGCGGAACTTGGCCGCGTAGCGCGTCCCGGCCAGCCGGGAGAGGATCTCGGCGCGACGTCCGTCACGTGGAACCTCCACGAAGACATCCACTTCCGGGTGCGCCGCTGCGATGTCTCCGAGCGCCGCGAAGAGCTCGTCGACGGACTGGTCCGCAGGAACGGCGATCTCGAGCGCCACCACGGACACCGACTCCAGCGCCGCCACCTTCTCCAGGGCGGGCGCGACCGCACCGGTACCGGTGGGGGCGGTCAGGCTCAGAGCCAGCTCACCGGGATAGGGATGGCCTGCGAGGTAGTCCTCGAGTTCACCGAGCCGGCCCACCGGGAAGACGAACGCTCCGACGAGTGGTGCGTGCGCGGACGAGCGATGCTCGGCGTGAGCGGGGACCGCGACCGGCAGCGGGGCGTTGCCGGGAGGGAACAGTGCGGCGTCGTCGCACAGTCCTGTCAGCAGGGGTCCGAAAGTCATTTTCCTGCTCCGGCGTTGCGGTTCCAGCTCGCGGCGTACGAGGCGTCCTCGCAGGCGAGCGCCCCTTCACCGAGTTCGAGCGGACGGAAGGTGTCGACCATGACGGCGAGTTCGTCGAAGAACTCCACACCGATGCTGCGCTCGTATGCGCCCGGTTGCGGGCCGTGCGCATGGCCGCCGGGGTGCACGGAGATCGAGCCCTGGCCGATGCCGGAACCCTTGCGGGCCTCGTAGTCTCCACCGCAGTAGAACATCACCTCGTCGGAGTCGACGTTCGAGTGGTAGTACGGCACCGGAACGGCGAGCGGGTGGTAGTCCACCTTGCGGGGCACGAAGTTGCAGATGACGAAGTTGTTGCCCTCGAACGCCTGATGCGACGGCGGCGGCTGGTGGACACGGCCGGTGATGGGCTCGTAGTCGTGGATCGAGAAGGTGTAGGGGTACAGGCAGCCGTCCCAGCCCACCACGTCGAAGGGGTGATGCGGCATCACGTAGCGGGTGCCGACGATGCCGTGCGAGGTGCGGTGCTTGACCAGCACCTCGACGTTCTCCTCCTCGACCTGCATCAGTTCTGTCGGACCGTGGAGGTCGCGCTCGCAGAACGGTGCGTGTTCGAGGAACTGCCCGAACTTCGACAGATACCGCTTCGGCGGAACGATGTGGCTGTTCGCTTCGATGGTGTAGGCACGCAGCGGTTCGTCGCCCTTCGGGACCCAGCGGTGGGTCGTCGCCATCGGCAGCAGGACGTAGTCGCCGGCCTTCGCCTCGAGCGGACCGAAGACGGTCTCGACGGTGGCGGCGCCCGACTCGACGTACACCATTTCGTCGCCGACGACGTTGCGGTACAGCGGAGACGGCTTCTTCGACACCACGTACGAGAGCCGGACGTCGGCGTTGCCGAGGATCAGACGGCGGCCGTTGACGACATCCGTTTCGTCCCAGATCGATTCGGGGAACAGGTCGTGCAGCTTCAGGTGCCGCGGCTTGAGCGGATGGTTCGGCGTGGTGGTCTGATCGGGCAGGTCCCACTCGGTCGCGTCGACGATCGCCGAGGGAATGTACCGGTGGTAGAGCAGCGCCGAGTCGGACGAGAAGCCCTCCTCGCCCATGAGCTCTTCGTAGTACAGGCCGCCGTTCTCGTCACGATGCTGGGTGTGACGCTTCGGTGGGATGGCACCGAGCTGTCGGTAGAACGCCATGATCGACTCCTCGCGGATCTCGGGCGTGCGGGTGGGTCGCCCGCCGGATTTAGTAAATACATTAACCAACTCGGCGGCGTGAGCGCAACCACAGCCGGTCGGGAGGATCCGTCAGTTGCGTCCGCGCACGTCGAACTGACTGCGGTTGGTGATCAGCTTGTTCAGAAGCATCACGAGAATCTGCTGCTCGGTGGGGGTGAGCACGTCCACCCAGGCCTCCTCGCGCTCGTTCTGGGCACGGAAGGTCTCCGCGATCTCCTTCTCCCCCGCCTCGGTGAGCGACAGTTGCACCGAACGCGCGTCGTGACTGACCGGCGTCTTCTCCAGGATTCCCGCTTCGACCAGCGGCTTCGCCAGATTCGACACGGCAGCGCGGCTCATCCCCGTCAGGCGCGCCGCCGCATTCGGCTCGATCGGCCCGGCCAGCCACACGACGAACATCAGCCGGTATGCCGACCACGACCTGCCGCGTGGGCGATGCACCGAGGATTCGAGGTCGTAGGTGACGATGTCCGAGGCCCGGTTGAGGGTGAGCAGAACTTCCGTCGCGCTGCGGTGATGTTCGCCGAACTTGCTGTTCAGACGCTTCTGCGCGAGTTCGACGAAGGACCAGTAGTCGAGGTCGCGGGGTCCGGACATGCGGTCACAGTACCGCAGGGCATTGTTAATTCATCCATTTACTATCTGATCGGTTCAGAAGACCGGGTACACGAAGTGCCCGACACCGCCGCCCGGTGCGCTCGACCCCGTCACGTTGGGCAGGTTCGCGGGCAGACGCTCGAGCTTGTGGGGCCGGCCTTCGAGGTCGGCCTGCCAGCAGGCAGTCGTCACACCGTGGAAGCCCTGGCACACGATGCGGGTGCTCGTGCCGAACGGCGAGGTCAGCCGGGGTTCGTTCACCAAGGGGTTCCAGTAGGCCGGGTTGTCCGGGGTCAGCCAGTGGTCGGCCTCGAAGACGTACACGGGACTGTCCGGACGTGGGACCGGCCATTCGTCCTGGGCCGCAGCCACGCCCGCGCCCCCGAGGACGGCTCCCCCCGCGAGCACGGCGATCACTCCTGCGCGCAGGCCCTTTCGAGATCGGGCAGAACCCATTGCCATCGCCCCCTCCGTCCGTGTGTTCGGGACATCGAATCACGGACCGTCGGAATCTGCCCCACGAACGCCGGAATTGCCGGTCCCCCGACGGGTACCGGCAATTCCGTGGGCACGGGTCGTCGTCAGTCCGTGCGCAGTTCGATGCCCTTCGTCTCCTCGATGAAGAAGACGGCTCCCAGAGTGAGCAGGGCGCAGAACACGAAGTATCCGGCCGGTGCCAGCGAGTTTCCGGTGACGTCGATCAGCCACGTCGCGATGAACGGGGCGGTACCACCGAGGCACATGTTCGTGACGTTGTTGCCGAGCGCGATACCGCTGTAGCGCACCGATGCCTTGAGCATTTCCACGTAGGTCACGAAGGACGCTCCGTTGACCACCGAGACGCAGATGAACAGCACCGACTGGCCGACGATCGCCTGCCAGACCGTCCCGCCCGACATCAGCATGAACATCGGGACACCCACCACTGCGGAGGCCGCGCTACCGGCGAACAGCACCGGCTTGCGCCCGTACTTGTCCGCGAGATAACCCGAGATCGGCAGCGTGATCACGCCGAGGATCAGCGCGAGGCATGTCGACAGGAAGGCGACGGACGACGACAGGCCGCCGGTGGTCTGCAGGTAGGTCGCGGCGTACACCGAGGCGATGTAGTAACCGCCGATGATGAGCGCACCGAGCAGGATGATCTTGACGACGCTTCCGCCGGACGTCTTCAGCAGTTCGGCGATGGGCAGCTTCTTCGTCTCGCCCTTGTCCGCGAGTTCCTCGAACTGCGGGGTGTCCTCGAGATGGTTACGGATCCAGATGCCGACGACACCGATGACGACGCTGAGCAGGAAGGGAATGCGCCACGCCCACTCGAGGATCTGCTCCTCGGTGAAGATCGTGGTGATACCGAGCGCGACCAGGGAGGCGACGAGCGAACCGAGATAGGTACCGGAGTTGACCAGCGACGTCTGCGTGGCGCGCCAGCGGGTGGGCGCGGACTCCGAGACGAATGCGTTCGCACCACCGAGCTCACCACCTGCGGCGAAGCCCTGCAGGCAGCGTGCGAGCACGAGCATGACGGTCGCCCACACGCCCAGGGTGGCGTAGGTGGGCATCAGGCCCATGGCCGCCGTCGCGACGACCATCAGCAGGATCGTCCACGACAGGGCGTTCTTCCGGCCGTATTTGTCACCGATGTGCCCGAAGAAGATGCCACCGGGCACCCGGAGGAAGAACGCCACCGCGAACGCCGCGAACGTGCCCAGCAGGGCCGCGGTCTCGTCTTCGGCGACGAAGAACAAGGTAGCGACCATCGTCGCCATGTAGCCGTAGATACCGAAGTCGTAGTACTCGACGATGGTGCCCACCACGGCAGCACGAATGACCTTCGTCGTCGACTGCTTCGGCTGGGGAGTGCCGGCCTGGGCTGGACTCTCCGCGGGTGATACCGCATCCGATCCGAGCATGTTCGTGTCCTTTTCGAGTGTGAGGGGAGACGGCGTCACACGCCGAGTTCGGCGCGTGGAGCGGCGCCGGATACAGCCGACCGCGCCGCATTGCGACCCGCGATACGGCCCATGGTCAGTGCATTGGCGACGGCATTGCCGCCACCGACATAACGGAGGCCGAGGATGCCGGCGCCCGCTTCCCCGGCCGCGTACAGCCCGGGTACGACGTTCCCGATCGTGTCGAGAACTTCTGCGTTTCGGTTGATCTCGAGTCCGGCGTGGGTGCAGACCAGTTCGGCGGGCAGCATACGTGCCGCGTAGAACGGTCCCTCCACGATGGGGTCGGGATTCGAGGTGGAGCCTTTGTTGGCGAGTGTGCGGTGCCGAAGGAAGTCGTCATCGATTCCGTTGGGCAACTGGTTGTTCCAGCGTTCGATCGTGGCGACCAGCGCGTCTGCCGGCACCCCGATGAGCTCGGCGAGTTCGGGGAGATTGCCGGCGCGCAGGGTGCGACCGGCGTCGGCCTCCTCGGCGATGCGGTCGGCGTCCCAGTCGGTGTATCCGGACGGCAGACCGGTGCGTGCCTTCTCGTCGAAGATCGCCCACACGGGACCGTCCTGAAGATCCATGAGGCCACCGGACACCGCGTAGGAGGCGTCCTCGTCCATGAATCGACGACCGGATGCGTTGACGTACACCCGCGACTTGGGCGGGAAACCGGCCTGCCAGTGGTGGTAGCGCTGGAAGTATGCGGTGGGCATGGTCAGCCCCCAGTCCTTGCCCGTGATCGCCGAACGGACCTGCTCTCCGAACCGGAAATGATCACCGCGACTGCCGGATGCGGCGACGACGAACAGCGACTCGCCCGCTCCGAGCGGATACGGATAGTACTGTTCGAGCAGGTCGCGGTTCTGCGCGAAGCCACCGGAGGCGACCACGACGGCATGGGCACGAACCTCGATGTCGTCGGCGACGACACCCACCACACGCCCGTCCTCGACGAGCAGCCGCTGGACGCGTGTGCCCAGCACCGCTTCCACGCCGTGCGCGCGACGGGCCCGGTCGAGCGTCTGCACGAGACCGTAGCCCTGGTCCTTCGGCACATGACCGCGCCACACGTCCTCGACGCCGGCCTGACACAGTCCGGGCATGTGCGCGTTCGACGATTCCCGTGCCGGGATCTCGACGCCCAGCCCGATCAGCCATTCGAGAGTCGGGCCCGCGTTCTCGCAGAATGCGCGGACCAGTCCGGGCGCGAGCACCCACTGGTTCAGATCCATGTAGTGCTGGAAGAACTTCTCGGCCGAGTCCTCGATACCGAGGCCGCGCTGCACGCTCGTCCCCGCTGCAGTGAACAGTCCTGCGGACAACTGGGTCGAGCCGCCGAGTTCGGTCTCTGATTCGAACAACAGCACGCTCGCACCGGCTTCGGCTGCCGAGACGGCAGCGGCCAGACCGGCGCCGCCGCCACCGATCACTACGACGTCGATGATGTCGTCGTTCATGAGAGTTCATCTCCCGTCTCCGCGATGATGCGGTGGTAGAGGCCGTTGGACGTCATTCCGCCGTCGACGGTCACTTCACTGCCCGTCATGTAGCTCGAGCGATCGGACAGCAGGAACAACACGGCGTCGGTGATCTCGTCGACCGTGGCCATCCGGCCGGCGGGCACGCTGTTCAGCGCTGCGTCGACGAAGGCGTCGGCGCCGCCGAGCAGGGGTGTGCCGACGAGTCCCGGATGCACCGAGTTGACCCGGATGCCCCAGCGCGCGAAGTTCCCCGCGGCCGATTTGGACAGCCCCCGCAGACCCCATTTGCTCGACGAATAGGCCGGAGAGAAGTACCCGATCTGTCCGGAGATCGACGAGATGTTGACGATGGAGCCGCCACCGCTCTCACGCATGAGCGGAGCGACGGCTTTCATGCCGTAGAACGGGCCGAACAGGTTGATACGCATGGTCAGTTCCCAGACGTCGTCCGGGGTGTCCATGAACTCGAGCCGCCGCGAGATTCCGGCGTTGTTCACCAGACCGCCGAGTTCTCCACGCTGCGTGCGGATTTCGTCGACCACGCGCTCCCAGGCCACCGGATCGGCGACATCCAGTTCGTGCGCCGATGCAGATCCGCCCGCGGAGACGATCTCGTCGGCCAGAGCGGACGCGTCGTGGAGGTCGGCCAGGCATACGTGCACGCCGCGGGCACCGAGCGCTCGGGAGTGGTTGGCTCCCATGCCCGAGGCCGCACCCGTGACGAGGACGACGGACGGGTAGTGCACAGCTTCCACGACGGAATCAGACATGACGCGATCCGCCGTCGACGGCGATCGAGTGTCCGGTGACGTAGCGGGCACTGTCGGAGAGCAGGAACAGCAGCGGACCGAAGACCTCTTCGGGGGAGCCGAGACGGTGCAGCGGCACGACGTCGAGCGCGTGCTTCAGGGCAGCCGGATCGTCCTGGACCCACCGGGTCATCTCCGTGTCGATGTATCCGGGTGCGATGGAGTTGACACGAATCCCCTTGTCACCGAATTCGACTGCGAGGGATTCGGTGAGGTGGGCAACCGCCGCCTTCGACGCGCAGTACGCGCCGCGACCCTTGCGCACCCGCAATGCCGACACCGACGACATGTTCACGATCGCTCCGCCGGGCTCCATGTGCCGGGCCGCGGCTTGAGCACCGAACAGCACACCCTCGACGTTGACGTCCAGCGTCGCCGAGATCTGTTCCCTGGAGATCTCCTCCGCGAGCGCGAACGGGAAGATGCCGGCGTTGTTGATCCAGAAGTCGATACGGCCGAACTCCCGCAGCGCGCGCTGGGCGAGCGCTTCGTGCTCGTCGGGGTCGGTGACGTCGATGCACGCCCCCACCACGAGCCCGGGCTTCTCCGAGAAGGATTCGGCCGCGAGTTCGGCATTGATCTGCTCCGCCGTCTCCTTCATCTGGACGTCGTTGATGTCACCGCCCACGACGTTCACTCCACGCGCGGCCAGCCCGTGCGCGAACTGGGCACCCATCCCGCGGGCCGCGCCGGTGATGACGGCGACCTTGTGCTCCAACTCCGGGTACACGGCGGTAACCGGCGTGGTGACGGTACGGCCGGGGTTCTGGGTGTCTTCGGTCATGGCTACTTCCTCCGGGAATGTGAAACGAATACGAGAAAAGGTGCGACGGTCAGCTGTCGTCGCGGGAGACGACACGGCGGGCGATGCGCCATTCGCCGTCGATCCGGACGACGCGGTCGTCGATGCTGGTGAACCGGACGAGTCGGGATTCCCCACCTCGCGCGGTGGCCACGATCTGCAGGTAGGCGCGGACTCGCAGGGTGTCGTCGTCGACGCGGTACACCGCGAGATCGGTGACGACGTGCCGGTGCACTTCCCCTGCCGCCTGCGCTCCCGCGTGGAAACGCTCGGCGAAATCCTCGAGCTCGCCGGCACCTGTCACGGGCGCCGGATAGCTGGGTGAGCAGAACTCACCGTCGGGGGTGAACGTCTCGGCCCATTCGCGAGCGGAACCGCCGTCGATGAGGTGGCTCTGCCGCCCGTAGAGCTGGTGGATACAGGCGAGCGTCGCCGCGTCCACGCTGTCGTCAGTCCGTGTCATGTCGTACGAGAACCGTTCGTCTTGTGTGCGATAATCGCACGAGCTGTGCGATTAACGAAAATGTTAGGTGTTACAGTTCACAGGCGTCAAGAGAGGTAACGGGAGTCATGACACAGAACCGGGAAATTCCTGCACAAACAGGGCACATCGAACTCCCCCGGATCGAGCCGGATGCGGGAATGTCGAAGACACTCCACAACGGTCTCGAGATCCTCGAACTGCTCGCACGCACCCCGAACGGCTTGTCGGTCAGCGAGATCGCCGAGAACCTGGGGGTGCATCGCACGGTCGCCCACAGACTCGTCCGGACCCTCGAAGCGCACCGCCTGTGCCGCAGGGACGACCACAAGCGGATCTCCCTGGACACCGGCCTGGTGGCACTGGCCGAATCCGTCGAGCAGGACCTGAGAACTCTCGCCCGGCCCATCCTCGAGGATCTCGCCGACAGCGTCGAGGCCACCGCCCACCTGGTCGTCCGCGAATCCGACACCACGGTCCGCGCGATGATGGTGATAGAGCCTCGACGATCCGATGTCCACATCGCCTTCCGTCCGGGACAGGTTCATCCTCTGGATCGCGGCTCGGCGGGCCTGGCCATTCTGGGGTCGCTGCCTCCACGTCCCGACGAACGCCCGGAAGTGACGCGTGCGCGCCGGATGGGTTACGCGATCTCCGCCGGAGAGGTCGTCTCCACCACCATCGGAATCTCGGCGGCAGTACCGAGCCGCGCCGGCGGCACCCAGGCCGCGATCGGCGTCTCGGTCTTCGAGGCCGACGACGAGACCCGGCTCGCGTCGGCCGTGATGTCGGCGGCCTCGGCCCTCGGTGAACTGTTGCGGTGACCGGGCATCACCGGCAGACGTGAGACGTCCCGCACGGACGCTCTCACGTGTGTTCGAGCACTGAATCCCCGAACGGCACACGAGTGTGTGCACAATCGACGGGTGAGTTCACTCCAGTCGTCGACCGACCCGCATCACGGCACACTGCGAAGCGCGCACTTCTGGTTCGCGCCCTTCGCCGTCGTGGCGGCGGTGATGAGCGCCCTGGCCTACTTCTATCTCGGTGCGCTCCTCGATCCGAGTGAGAACCTGAGACAGTTCCCCATGGCCATCGTCAATCAGGACGTCGGCGATGTACTGCCCGGATCGGACGAACGGAGCAACTTCGGAGACCGGATCACCGAGGGAATCCTCGACGGCGTCGACCCCGAGCAGATCGACCTGCGCCCGATGGGGATCGCGGCCGCCCAGGACGGACTCGACGACGGCAGTCTGTACGGGGCGATCGTCATCCCCAGCGACTTCACCAAGCGCATCTCGATCCTCGCGCAGGCCTCGGTCGTGCCCGGCGACATCGAGAAACCGATCATCACCCTGTACACGAACCCGCGAACGGGGGCGTTCGCCACGGGCATCGTGACGACCATCGGCGACCGCGCGCTCGGGACCGTCAACGACTCCGTCGGCGAGGAACTGATCGGAAGGGTCGACGCGACGCTCGCCGAGACCGCGCCCGACCTGCAACTCTCCGGGGCGAGCGGGCTGACACTCTCCCAACCGATCGACGCGCTCACCGTCGAACACAAACCACTGCCGGACGGGACCGGCGCGGGCCTGTCCGCCTTCTTCTACACCTTGCTGCTGATCCTGGCCGGGTTCACCGGTGCCACCATCATCAACGCGGTCGTGGACAGCAATCTCGGATTCGTACCCGCCGAATACGGTCCTCTCTACATCGCGAAGGAAACCACCCGGATGTCGCGAGTGCAGGTCCTGATGCTCAAGTGGGGCATCACGATCATCATGTCGATGATCGTCTCGGCGTTGTATCTGTGGATCGCCACCGGACTCGGTATGCCGGCACCACGCGCACTGCTCCTGTGGGAATACGGAGCACTCGCGATCTCGGCGGTGGGCATCACGTCGCTGGCGGTGATGTCGATCTTCGGTGCGGCGGGACTGCTGGTGAACCTGGTCGTGTTCATCGTGCTCGGGCTCCCCTCGTCCGGTGGGACGATCCCGATCGAGGCCACTCCGATCCTCTTCGAACGGCTGTCGACATTCGAGCCCATGCACCAGATCTACCTCGCGGTGCGCGCCATCCTCTACTTCGACGGACGCCTCGACGCCGGACTCGCTCACGGCGCGGCCATGACCTTGGCGGGACTCGCATTCGGCCTCGTGGCCGGCGCCGCGGTGACCTGGATCTACGATCGCACCGGATTCCACCGGAGTCCGGACGCATCCGTGCGCACCGTGGGGATGCTGCCCCGGAGGCGCCCGTCGATTCCTGCGGACGCGACCGGCGGGCCGCCCCGTGAAGACGACCACATCCTCACGGGCGAATCCTCGGAAGAAACCGGGGATCCCGCCGCGCGTCGGGGTAGCGGCGGGATCCCACATCCAGCACGCTAGTGCCGGTACCTATCGAGGTCCCCCTCGATTCGGGTGAATTCGAGGGTGATTAGCGGGGTTACGGCGCGTCGAGCCCTGTCGGAGTGATGGAGCACACTGTATGGGTGCGTACGGTCGTTGTTCCCCATCCTGCGGACGGTCACGACCGTCGCGGTGCAAGCGTCGTCGACGTGGACCCATCCGGCAAGCCACTCGGGCCGATACGCGAGTATCCCGACACGACTGCGGCAGTCGCCCGGCTCGAGGCCGAATCGGGTCCCCGCTGGGTGTGGACCTCGACGGCCACCGTGTACCCCGAACTGCTCCGCGCCGGCGTCCGGGTTCGGCGATGCCACGATCTGTCCACAACGGGCGCCATTCTGGCTGTGCGGAAGGGCCTGCCGCCGCCCGATACCGACGAGCCGGTCGACGAGCGTCCGGGTCTCTTCGACGCCGCGCCCGCGATCGACGTCGAGACGGTCCTCGCTCGGTTCGCAGCACAGCGACGCGCCATCACCGGCGACGCCCGCCTCGAGTTGCTCACCGCTGCCGAGTCGGCCGGCACTCTCGCCGCCGCCGAGATGAGTTTCGACGGCCTGCCGTTCTCGGCACAGGCTCATCGTCGTCTGCTCGAAGACACCCTCGGGCCGCGGCCCCTCGGTCACGAACTGCCGAGCCGAATCGCCGAGGTCGTCGAGGAGATCAGCGCTGCCTTCGGACGTGCGGTCAATCCCGCATCGCACACCGAGGTACTCGAAGCGTTTCGCAGAGAAGGCATCGCCGTCGAGTCCACCCGCAAGCACGTGCTCGAGCGGATCGACCATCCGGCGGTCCCGCTGCTACTGCGTCACCGCGACCTGTCGAAACTGTTCAGCACGAACGGTTGGCACTGGCTCGACAGCTGGGTGCACGACGATCGCTTCCGGCCCGTGTACGTTCCCGGCGCCGTCGTCTCGGGACGGTGGGCGAGCCGCGGTGGCGGTGCTCTGCAGATTCCGAAAGCGTTGCGTTCGAGTGTCGTGGCCGAACCGGGACGCTCCTTCGTCGTCGCCGACGCGGGCCAGCTCGAACCACGCATCCTGGCTGCGATCTCCGGCGATCGACGGATGGTGGCTGCGGCCGGCACCGATGATCTCTACGCCCCCATCGCAGCGACGTCGTTCGGCGGTGATCGCGCGAAGGCGAAGGTCGCGGTGCTCGGCGTGCTGTACGGAGCGACATCCGGCGATGCACGAGCTCTGCTGACGATACTTCGCCGGAGTTTCCCGACCGCAGTCGATTTCGTCGAACGTGCGGCTCGTGCGGGCGAGCGGGGTGAGGTGGTCCACTCGTGGCTGGGCCGGGCGTGCCCACCCGCGCCGGACGGATTCCATTCGCACGGCGACACGCACGCACGGGGCCGGTTCACCCGGAATTTCGTCGTGCAGGCCACTGCGGCGGAGTGGGCGTTGTGCCTGCTGGCAGAGTTGCGGCGCCGTCTCATCTCCGATCCGGAGGCCGGAGAGCTGGTGTTCTTTCAGCACGACGAGGTGGTGGTCCACACCGGCAACCCGGAACTCGCGTCGTCGCACATCACCGGGGCTGTCGAGGTGGCCACCCGATTGATGTTCGGCGACACACAGGTTCGCTTCCCGATGGACACCGCGGTGCGCACCGTCTACGCGGAGGACTCCGGCGACGAATAGGTGGCCTGTGTCCACAGGTGTGTGACCGCACAGGCCCGCCACGGCCGCCACCGCTCGGCGCGCTCGACGGCGTCCCGGGCGGTCGCCACATTCAGAGCCCGCCGGAGAACGAGATCGCCGGACGGATAGGCATCGCGATTGCCGGTGCGCAGTGCCAGATACTCGACGGTCCACGGTCCGATCCCGGGTAACCCGAGCAGATCGGAGGTGAACGACGAAGACGTCGGGGCCAGACCGTCGGCAGCAGCGCGCGCCAGTCCCCGGAGAGTGCGGGCACGAGACCGTGTCGTGCCGATCACGGCGCGCAGTTCGTCGGGATCGACCCGTGCGAGCCTTTGCGGAGTGGGGAAACACCGCAGACCGCCGGGCGCTTCGTCACCGTACGCCGAGACGAGACGGCCGCCGAATGTGCATGCCGCAGCGACACTCACCTGCTGCCCGAGCACCGTCGACACGGCGGTGGCGAACCACTCGGTGGTACCGACCACGCGCAATCCCGGGTGCACACGCACGAGAGGGCCGAGCACGGGATCGGAGGCGAATATCGAGTCCACGACGGCGGGGTCGGTCGCGAGATCGAGCCACTGCCGCACGGCCCCGCAGACTTCCTCGATCTCCCTGTGACCGGAGGTCTCGAGGAGAACTTCGAGATGCCGTACGCCTCCGTCTTCTCGGACGCGCGGCCTCATCAGGCTTCCGAACCGCACGGCGACGTGTGTGACACCTCCCGGCGTGCGGACCACCCGGCAGTGCGTGCCGGTCTCGGTGTCGTGGTGTTCGTAGCCCGGAACGGTGTGACTTCTCAGCGTCGCGAGCATCGGCCCCAGCGCAACGGGTTCCGTCACCGGGAGCCGGAGAGTGGTGATCATGCCGCCGACTCGAGTTGCAGCAAGATTCTCTTCGCGTCGGAACCGCCGACGTACTGGCCGATGCCGCCGTCGCTACGCACCACCCGGTGACACGGCACCACGACCGGGAGTGGGTTCTTCGCACACGCGGTACCGACCGCCCGTACCGCGCGGGGGCTTCCTGCAGCGGCCGCGATCTCCGCGTAACTCGCCGTGCGCCCGTACTCGATCTCGGGCAGCCGCGTGATCACCTCCCGGCGGAATCCGCCGGCGAGTCGCATATCGAGCGGGAGATCGAAATGCCTTCTCGTACCGGCGAAGTATTCGTCGAGTTGACGGACGACGGGGTCGAGTCGCCGGGGTGCGTCGAGAACGCGCGGACTGATCCTCCGGGTCAGTTCGTCGAGCACGGTGCCCGGCCCGTCGGCGACATAGGCAACCCGCACGAGTCCCTGGGTGGTCGTCGCGAGCAGCAGCGGCCCGACAGGTGTGTCCACGATGCGGAACGCGACGTCGAGCAGACCGGCCGCGTCGGCGTCGAGTACGAGTTTCTCCCGCAACCACGCCAGATCCGTCGGGCCGACAGAGGGTTGTGGAAAATTCATGAGCGACTTCCTGTTCCGGATCCGATACGGCGACGCAGGGCGGCCCGGCCGTCGGCAGCCGCACGACGGGCCGCGGCCGGGCTGTTGCCGAGGATCGCCCCGATCTCGGTGTAGGGCAGACCACCGACGTAGTGGTAGACCAGGGCTGCTCGCTGCGTGAAGGGAAGTGCTGCGACCGCCGTCCACAATTCGTCGTCGTCGGAGCCGGGAATTCCCGTGCTCGACGCATGCTCGGGCATGTGCTCGGTGGGCACCGGTGTGCGCCCACGCACCCGATGGATGTCGACGGCCTTCCGGTGCGCAATGGTCACGAGCCACGCTTCGAGATTGCTACCCGGTGTCAACGTCGGATACGCCCGCAGCGCCGCGAGAAAAGTATCCGACCACGCGTCGTCGGCGTCGACGGCCCCGAGCAGCGCCCGGCAGACCCGCAGGACCGTCGCGCCGTGCCGGGTGACCACCTCCTCGAACGGCGGCAGGCTCGGCTGCGACAACGGGTCAGGCAGGGACATCGGGGCCGTGGGAATCGTCGGAGCGCAGCGCCTGCGCCTCTCGATCGAGCAGGAATCGCTTCCGTTCGAGACCCCCTGCGTAACCGGTGAGCCTGCCCCCGCTGCCGACGACCCGATGACACGGGACGACGATGCACAGCGGATTACGGGCGTTGGCCGCAGCCACTGCCCGCACCGCGGCCGGCCGGCCGACGGCGAGCGCGATCTCCGCGTAGGTGCGGGTGGTGCCGTATTCGATCTTCGTCAGCGCATTCCACACTTCGTGCTGGAAGGGAGTGCCGACCGGTGCGAGCGGGAGGCCGAAGCCGGTACGCCGACCGGCGAAGTACTCTTCGAGCTGGGCGACGGCCTCGTCGAAGCCGTCGGGGGTCTGCTCACCGAAGCCCTCGGGATCGGGAGCGGGCCGATGACCGGACATGTACAGCCCCGACAGGACGCCGGCGGTGTTCACCAGCGTCAGCTCGCCGATCGGTGAGTCGATCACGGTGTGGGTGCGCAGTGCCGTCACAGCTTCGATCCTTCCATCCGGTAGGTGCCCTGTACCGGGTAGACGGGTGGCGCGACGAAAATGTGAGGTCTCCGATCGCCGCGCGCCGCCGTACTGCAGTATGACGACATGATCTCGCTGCCTGTGCCCGCGCTCGGACTCTCGGTCGCCGGCTCCATCGTCGACGTCGCCCGGACGGCGGTCCAGCGCACGCTCGCCACCGCCGAGTTCGCGCTGTCGGTCCCCGCACGCGTGGAGAACCTGCTGGACGAAGCCGAATCACTCGTCGACACCGTCGGATCGTTGATCCGACGGATCGACACGGTCGTCACCGACGCCACGGAGATCGTCGAGGGAGCTTCGGTGGCCGTCGCGCAGGCCACACAGGTGATCGCGTCGACCATCGGCGTGGTGGAGGAGGCCGCCGACGCGGTCATGCGTGCGACGGAGATCATCGACTCGACGGGCGGGGTCGTACGGGACGCGACCCTCGTCGCCTCGGATGCACGGGTCGTCGTCGAGTCCGCCGGTCGTAGTTCGGACGCCGCGGAGGAACTGCTCGGCATCTATCGTCCTCTCGCCGAGCAGGCAGCCCCATTGGCCACCCGATTCGTCGAGGAGTTCTCGCCGGCGGAGGTTCACGCCGCAGTCCAGCTCATCGACATGCTCCCCGTGATCACCGAGCGGGTCGACGCGGTCCTGCCGATCATGGCCACGCTGGACACCGTCGCACCGGAGATCCACGAGTTGCTGCTCGTCGCGAAGGATGTGCGACAGGCAATCGTCGGAGTGCCCGGCTTCAACTTCCTGCGCCGTCGCGGGGAGGAGAAGGAGATCAGCGGGGACGACTGACGGGGGCGAGCTCCACCGCGGCACAGGGGTCTACCGGTGGGCCGTGGAGAGGAATTGGTGGGTCGCCGCATCGACGATTTCGTCGGGTGTGAGTGCGATCTCGTCGTTCAGCCAGGCGGTCACCAGTTCGGCCAGCCCACCGACGAACAGCAATCCGTTGATCTCCCCGCGATCCGGGGGCCATGCACGATCGCCGTACATGCGCGTCGCTTCGTCGGCCACCATCTGGGCAAAGCCTCGCAACGCTGCGCGCCGATGCGTACGCAACGGCTCGAACCCGGCGGACTCGATCAGCGCCACCCGGCCCTTGCGGGGATCGTCGGTGAGGATCGCGACGAACGAGGCGATGGCATTGCGCACGAGTTGCTCGAGAGTTCCCGTGCCCTCCCGGAGCGCGACGAGCACGGCTTCGCGCACTTCGTCGGCGATTCCGTCCAGCACCTTCTGCAGTAGATCGTCTCTGCTGGTGAAACTCTCGTAGAAATATCGCTCCGTCAACTTGGCGTGTGCACAGATGGCGGTCATCGTCGCCCCACTCTTTCCCGAAGCCGCGAACAACTCCAGGCCCGCCTCGAGCAGGCCCTCACGACGCAGCGCGACGCGCTGCTCACCGCTCAGGCCGGCATAGCGACGGGACGTTGTGGAAGCCATGCACCGATCTTGACAGAGACAGTAGGTGTGACGCAGACTACACCCATATCTGACAGTGTCTCCTGTCAGATACCGCAGACGTGGAGGTCCGACGTGACGAAGATCCTGGCCGCTCCCCCCGCCCACTCGCAGCTGCGCCCCGTCCCGGGACGGTCGGGGCTGCCCGGCGTCGGACACGTACTCGAATACATCCGCGATCCCCTCGCGATGCTGCAGAGACACTGGGAGCTGTACGGCGAGATCTCCTGGTTCTCGGTGGCCGGAAAGCGATGGATCTCGGTCCTCGGACCCGACGCGTGCCAGGAGGTGCTGCAGAACAAGCAGCGAGCATTCGTCAACGGCGACGGCTGGTCGGCGCTGATCGGTCCCTTCTTCCACGGCGGCCTCATGCTCCTCGACTCGGAAGAGCATCTGCGCCACCGCCGAATCATGCAGCAGGCATTCACCCGCTCGCGCCTCGAGAAGACCGTCGACGCCCTGCATCCGGCGATCGCCGAGGCCCTCGAACGCTGGGAACCCGCCGAAGGATTCCGGGCCTACACGGCACTGAAGACCCTCACCCTCGATCTGGCCACCGACATCTTCATGGGCGGCGCCGAGGACTCCACGCCGAGCGAGATCGACGCGGTGAAGAAGGCCTTCGTCGACTGCGTGCAGGCCGCGACGTCGATCGTCCGCTATCCGGTTCCGGGCACCCGATGGAAACGCGGGCTCGACGGACGCCGGGTCCTGGAGAACTTCTTCCGGCACTACCTACCGGCGCGGCGAGCGAAGCAGACCGACGACCTGTTCTCCGTGCTCTGCCACATAGAATCCGAATCGGGACAACGATTCAGCGACGACGAGGTCGTCGATCACATGATCTTCCTGCTGATGGCGGCGCACGACACGTCCACGATCACCATCTCGACCATGATGCAGTATCTGGGTCAGCACCCGCAGTGGCAGGACAGGTGCCGGGCCGAGTCGCTCGCGACGGGCACCACCACCCCCAGCTATGCCGAACTCGACGAGCTCGGCAGTCTCGATCTGGTCATGAAGGAATGCCTCCGGCTCGTCTCTCCGGTGCCGGTCATGGCGCGCCGAGCCGTCCGCGACACCGAGATCCGAGGACATTTCGTGCCGGAAGGGACGTATGTCGCTGTCGCACCGCACTTCACACATCACATGGCGGAGTACTGGCCCGAACCCGAACGCTTCGACCCCGAACGCTTCGCGGAGCACCGACGTGAAGACAAGGTGCACCGCTACGCCTGGGAGCCCTTCGGAGGGGGCGTACACAAATGCCTCGGCATGCACTTCGCCGGCGTCGAGGTCAAGACGATCCTCCATCACCTTCTGCTGCGCTTCGAGTGGCGAGTCGACCCCGGCTACGTCGCCCCACTCGACTTCACGTCGTTGCCGTTCCCCTCCGACGGGCAGCCCGTCGACCTGCGACCGCGATCCACCGATGCGGATCGTCAGGCCGTGTAGAGGCCCGCACCCGCGCGGCTGAGCACGAGCTTCGGCACCACCGCACGCGACGACAGCTTGAGCAACGCATCGACGATCTCGACGACGTCGTTCACCTCGATCATGTCCTCGGCCGGGATCGTGTCCTTGATCCAGTCGGACATGTCGGTGTCGACGTAGGCCGGGGCGAGCGCGGACGCCGAGACCCCGTTGCCCGATTCCTCGGCGTTGAGCGTTTCGATCAGCGAGATCAATGCGGCCTTCGTCGCTCCGTAGGCTGCGAGGCCGGCTTCCGCGTAGACACCGGTGATCGACGAGAGGGCGACGATTTTCGAGCCATGCACGGGATCGTTCTTCGCCTCGGCGCGCAGCAGCGGCAGGGCCGTCTGGATCAACGCGAACGGTGCGTTGAGGTTCACTGCGACCGTCTTGTCGAACCGTCTGGCCGGGAACTCGGCGATCGGGCCGGCCGTACCGACACCCGCGTTGAGGATCAGTGCCTTCATCGTGCCGAAGGCTTCGCGATGGGTGTCGACGACGCGGGCCGCGGCATCGGGATCCGCGAGATCGGCGGCGACAGCGTGCACCTCCTTGGCACCGGCGTCCCGCAAGCGGTCGGCGACGCTCTCGAGGCGTTCGGCACCGCGCGCGCTGATCGTCAGCGCGTAGCCGCGTTCGGCGAGACGGGTCGCGATACCGAGGCCGATTCCTCTCGATGCTCCGGTCACGAGCGCGCTGGTCACGTACGAGCTCCCTTCACTGCTGCGAGTCCTGCCGCCACCAGATCCGGTACGGCTTCGCCGGCACGGTCGAAGCCGTCGCCGACGGTTGCTCCGGCACGCCACCGGTGATTGATGCCCTCGGCGATGACGGCGAGTTTGAGATAGGCCAGGCCCATGTAGAAGTCCCAGTGGGCGATCTCGCGGCCCGACGCGACGGCGTAGCGCTGCACCAGATCGTCGATCGCCGGCAACCGCTCACTCGACCATGCGGCGGGGAAGCCGAGCACGTCGTCCAGCGCCGGATGGCGGTAGACACACATCATCGCGAGGTCGGTGAGCGGGTCACCCAGCGTCGACAGCTCCCAGTCGACCACGGCGACAACATGCCCCGTGTCGCCCGTGTCCAGGATGGTGTTGTCGATCCGGTAGTCGCCGTGGACGATCGACGGGGCCGGCGACACGGGGATCGACTCCGCGAGCACGGCGTGCAACCGTTCGAGGTCGGGCAGTTCACGAGTCTTCACGCGGCCCCACTGACTCGCCCACAACTTCACCTGCCGGGTGACGTAGCCGTCGGGCCGGCCGAGTCCCCCAAGGCCGACCGCGTCGAAGTCGACCTTGTGGAGTTCGGCGAGTATCCGGACGAGTTCTCCGACGCAACTGTCGATCTCGTCGTCACGGAGCACATCGAGATCGGCCTTGCTGCGCACCACACGCCCGCCGACGAATTCGACGAGCGTGAACGGCGCGCCCATCACCGAATCGTCCTCGCACTGGACGACGGTCGGTGCCACCGGCACGCCACTGCCCTGCAGGGCCGAGGTGATGCGGAACTCGCGGGCGACGTCGTGCGCCGACGGCGTCAGACCTGCCGTGGGTGGGCGACGCAGTACCCAGTGGGAGACGTCGTCGAGAATGCCGTAGGTGAGATTGGATTTGCCACCCGAGATCAATTCGGCACGCAGTTCGCCGTGGACGGCGACACCGGAATCGGCCAGGAAGCGCTCGAGCGCAGCGAGATCCAGCCCCTCGTGGACCGCTGTCACTGCGCTGCCTCGCGGGCAGCCTTGCGCACAGCACCGACCGCGCGCTTGGCGATGGCCCAGCGGTGCACCTCGGAGGGGCCGTCGTACACGCGGAACGGCCGGACCTCGCGCGTCAGCCGCGCGATCGGAAGGTCCTCGGAGACACCGAGACCGCCGCACATCTGAGCGGAGCGGTCGACGATGCGGAAGATCGCCTCGGCGGCGAAGGTCTTCGCGATCGAGGTGGCGTTCGAGGCGTGCGATCCCTGGTCGAGTTCCCAGCATGCCCGCACGAGGAGCGCCCGCGTTGCGGCGATGTCGATCTCGTTGTCGGCGATCATCTTCTGGATCATCCCGAGATCACCCAGCCGCGAGCCGAATCCCTCACGTTCCGCGACGTAGCGCACGGCGGTGTCGTGGCCGCGGCGGGCAGCGCCGAGCCAGCGCATCACGTGCGTCATGCGGGCGGGGCCGAGACGCACCTGGGCGTAGGCGAATCCCTGGTCGACCTCGCCGAGCACGGCGGAATCGGGAACGAAGACGTCCTCGAAGTCGACCTCGCAGTGACCACCGATCATCGAGCGGTCCAGTGTGGTGATGTGCCGCCCGACCTTCAGCCCCTCGGTCTCGGCGGGCGCGAGGAACATCGTGGCGCCACCACGTTGCCCCGGCTCACCCGACGTACGGGCCATGATGATGAAGAAGCCCGCTCCGTCCGCGCCGGTGATGAAGTGCTTACGGCCGTTGATCCGCCATCCGCCGGAGACCTTCTCGGCGCGGGTCGCGAGGGCGTTGGGGTCGGCGCCCGCGCCCGGTGCGGGTTCGGTCATCGCGAAGGCGGAACGGACGTCGCCGGCAGCGAGTGGTGCGAGGAACTGCTGCTTCTGCTCGTCGCTCGCGATGTGGGCGAGCATGTGGACGTTGCCTTCGTCGGGGGCAGCGATGTTGAGCGCGGTCGGCCCGAAGAGCGAGTACCCGGCGGCTTCGAAGACCGGCGCGCGATCGGACATGCCGAGACCGTGTCCGCCGTACTCCACGGGCGCGTGCGGAGCGAAGACACCCGCAGCCTTGGCGGCCTTCTGCAGGTCCGCCCGGATCGCGTCGCCCCCGGCCGCGGTGATGTCGCCTCCGTGGGCATCTTCGACGGGGAGCACCTCGTCGCGGACGAACTGCTCGGTCCGCGCGATGAGGTCCCGGACGTGATCCGGATAGGACAGGTCGACCGTCATGCTGACTCCTTCCGTACCGACCGATCGATCGCTCGGTCGAATTCACCGTGACACATCCCCCGTGATCCGGTCAAGCCCCCGAGAGGCCGCTTCTGCTACGACGCTCCGACTGCACTCCGAGCGACCAGCAGGTATCGGTGCACGATCTCGTCGGGAGACAGCGCCCCGTCCGGGCGATACCAGCTCGCCACCGCGACGCACATCGTGGTCACCGCCCGGCTCGCATCCTTCGGGAAGGGAGTGCCGAAGGTGCCGCTCGCGACGCCCTCCTCGACGATCGCGTCGATCATCTGCTGCTGCTCGTCGCGCAGCGCGACGAAGGCCCGGCGGGCGTCGGGTTCCATGCTCCGCATCTCCGTCGACGCCACGAACGCCTGGTCGCGACGGAACATGTGGAAGCGCAGGAGCGACTCGACGACGGCGTCGAATCGCTCGGACGGTGTGGGACCGGCTTCGGCGAGCGCCTGCCGGCTCCGTGCGAGCAGATCGCGCAGCACGGTGGTCGTGAGCGAAACCAGCAACGCCTGCTTCGACGGGTAGTGGTGATAGAGCCCGGGCACCGACAAGCCGGCCCGGGACGCGATCTCCCGGATGGACGTGCCGTCGTAGCCGCGCTCGGCGAACGCCTCGAGCGCAGCGGTGAGCGGCTTGGGCAGGTCGCTCGGCCCGTAGTGCCGCCACGAGCCGACGTCGCCGGAAACCGAATCCTCACGCGTGTCCATGCTCAACACCGTAAGGGACGGCTCCGGCGACGTCGGTTACCGAAGGATCAGTAATCGTCTTCCCCGTAGAGGACGAGGCCGCGGAGGTTCTTGCCGGCGTGCATGTCGGCGTAGCCCTCGTTGATGTCCTCGAGCTTGTAGGTCTTGGTGACGAGATTATCGAGATCGAGCTGTCCGTTCCGGTAGAGATCGAGCAGCTTCGGGATCTGCGAGCGCGGGCCGGTGCCACCGAAGATGGCTCCCTGCAAGCGCTTCTGGAGCAAGGTCAGCTCGAACAGGCTCATCGTCACCTGAGTGTCGGTGGCGTGGCCCATGCCCACCACGACGACCTGCCCGCCCTTGGCCGTGATGCCGAGTGCGGGACCGATGATGTCGCCGGTGATCTCCCCGACCGTGATGACGGTGACGTCGGCCATCCGGCCCCACGAGATCTCGCCGATGACGGGTGCGGCTTCCTCGATCGACGCGAAGGCGTGCGTGGCACCGAATTCCTTGGCCTTCTGCCGCTTGAACTCGACGGGGTCGATCGCGACGACGAACCGCGCACCGGCATGCGCCGCACCCTGCACGGAGTTGATGCCGACACCGCCCACGCCGATGATCACGACGGTGTCGCCGAGCTTGGTGCCACCGATGGCGGTGGCCGATCCCCATCCGGTGGCGACACCGCACCCGAGCAGGGCCGCCTTCTCGAGCGGGATGTCCTTCTCGATCTTGATGACCGAGGCCTCGTTGACGGTGACGTACGGCGCGAACGTGCCGAGCAGGCACATCTGCAGCACCGGCTCGCCGTTCAGCGTGGTCCGGTAGGTCTTGTCGGAAATCGCCTGCCCGGTGAGCAGTCCGGCGCCCTCGTCGCAGATGTTCTGCAGGCCCTCCGCACAGGACCGGCACCGGCCGCACGCCGGGATGAACGCGAGGACGACGTGGTCGCCCTCCTCCAAGGTGGTCACCCCGGGTCCGACCTTGGTGACCACGCCGGCGCCTTCGTGGCCGCCCAGAACCGGGAAGGACGGAAGCGGTGTCGCACCCGAACGCAGATGCTCGTCCGAGTGACACAGACCCGAGGCGGCGAGACGGATCTGCACCTCACCTGCGACGGGATCGCCGAGATCGATCTCCTCGATCTCCCATGGCTGGTTGATTCCCTTGACGACTGCCGCTTTCGTCTTCACCGAGCCTCCTGAGCCGAATTGCAGTGTGACGTGCATCACGGATTCAAACACTTATCGAACGTCAGGGCAACGGGTCGTCACCCCCTTCCGCGCCGAGCAAGTACCCGATACAGTCGGTAACAGACAACTTCTCGTGAAGGGCTCCGCCATGATTCACGTCCGCCACCATGCAGTCGCGGAGGTCCCTCTCGACCTCGCGTTCGCCTACGTCGACGACTACCGGAACGTTCCCGACTGGATGTTCGGCGTCGCACGCTTCCAGCCCACCGGCGAACAACTCGCCGGTCTCGGCGCCGTCTACGACGTGACGATGCGGATCGGCCCGAAAGACCTCGATTCACGCGTCGAAGTCGTCGAATGGGAGCGTGACCGCACGATCGTCCTCGACTCGGTCGCCGGCTTCCGCGCCACGTCGTCGTGGACCTTCACCGACCTCGGACACGCGACACGGCTCGATGTCGACTTCGGCTACCGGCTGCCCGGCGGAATCGCCGGCCGCACCCTGGGCATGCTCATCGAACCCGTTGTGGGCACGGCGATCCGGCAGACCGAGCACGAACTGCGCACCCGGCTCGGGAATCTGGTCTGATCCGGCTCAGAAGTTGCCGCGTGCGGCCTGCTCCCGTTCGATCGCCTCGAACAATGCCTTGAAATTGCCCTTGCCGAAGCCGAGCGATCCGTGCCGTTCGATCAACTCGAAGAACACCGTCGGCCGGTCACCGATGGGCTTCGTGAAGATCTGCAACAGGTAGCCGTCCTCGTCGCGGTCGACCAGGATCCCGCGCTTCTTCAACTCCTCGATCGGCACCCGGACCTCACCGATACGGGCACGCAGTTCCGGATCGTCGTAGTACGCATCGGGAGTTGCCAGGAACTCGACACCCTCCTCGCGCAGCCGGTCGACCGCGGTGAGGATGTCGTTGGTGGCCAAGGCGAGATGCTGCGCGCCCGGTCCTCGATAGAAGTCGAGGTACTCGTCGATCTGTGAACGCTTCTTCGCGATCGCGGGCTCGTTGAGCGGGAACTTCACACGGTGGTTGCCGTTGCACACCACCTTGCTCATGAGTGCCGAGTAGTCGGTCGCGATGTCGTCGCCGATGAACTCCGCCATGTTCGTGAAACCCATGACACGGTTGTAGAAGTCGACCCACTCGTCCATGTGCCCGAGTTCGACGTTGCCGACGACGTGATCGAGTGCCTGGAAGATCCGCTTCGGCGCACCCTCGCGCTTGCGGTAGGTCGAGGTGCGCTCGACGTAGCCGGGCAGGTACGGGCCGGCGTAGCGGGACCGGTCGACGAGCGTGTGTCGCGTGTCTCCGTAAGTCGCGATGGCGGCGAGGCGGACGGTGCCGTTCTCGTCGCTCATCTCGTAGGGCTCCTCGAGCACGACCGCGCCCTGGCTCCGGGCGTGCTCGATGCACTTGTCGACATCCGGTACCTGCAAGGCGATGTCGACGACGCCGTCGCCGTGCCGGCGATGATGCTCGATCAGCGGGCTGTCCGGATCCACCGCGCCCTTGATCACGAATCGCACGGCACCGCTGCGAAGTACATAGGCGTGATGGTCACGGTTACCGGTGGTCGGGCCGGAATAGGCGACGAGTTCCATGCCGTAGGCCGACTGGAAGTAGTGCGCGGTCTGCGTGGCGTTGCCGACCACCCACACCACGGCATCCCAGCCACTGACCGGGAAGGGATCCCGCTCGCTGTCGTACTCCACGAGCCCGACGAGCCGCCGGAGTTCCTCGGCGTCGAGCTGGGCGAGGCGTTCACTGTCGGTCAAGGTGTATTCCAGAGTCATCGCTGCAACCTCCTGCCGCACGCCGCGGCACATCAGTGTGTGTCGTGTGTCACCAGGAGAAACCCACCGAGCGGTGCGATGCAAGGTCGACGCGGCCAACTGATCCGACTGACTCGAATTTGCCGGAATCATCACAGTCATCTATACAATCAGCCTAGTTTTCTGGCCTTGATGGGAAGGAACCGCAATGCGCGAACCCGTACAGCTGGACGAATTGGATTTCGCGCTCCTCGAGGCCCTCCATGCCGATCCGAAGGTCGGCGCACTCGAACTGTCCCGCCGCCTGAAGGTCGCGCGGGCGACCGTGTCCGCACGCCTGCGGCGCCTCGAGGACACCGGGGTGATCTCCGGCTACGAACCCCGGATCAACCTGGCCGCAGCTGGATTCGACGTGCAGGCATTCGTGACGATGGAGATCGTGCAGGGCGCCCTCGAGGACGTCACCGAAGTTCTCGAAGGCATCCCGGGCGTACTGGAAGCATTCGCCACCACCGGCGCGGGCGACGTCCTGTGCCGGATCGGGGCGGAATCGCATCTCGGCCTGCAACAGACCCTCATCGAGCTCAACCGCTCGTCCATCGTCGCCCGCTCGACGAGCGTCATGGTGCTGTCGGAAGTAGTGCACTACCGGGCGATGCCCCTGCTCCGCACACTCGAGCCCGAGCGGTCCGCGAAAGCGCCGGCCTACCGGCGCTGAACCGATCTCGCCCGCAATCACGTCTCTGCTAGCCGGATTGCACAGAAAAAGACGTCAGAGGCGACCGGTGCGTCGACCGCAGCGATCGCCGGTGCCTGCACGGTGGCGGCCCGGCGACGCGCTGCGTCCGAGCCGGATCAGGGGCGCCAACCGTAAGGGCGGGTGAGGATCTCCATGAAGTGCCCGGCGGGGTCGAGGAAGTAGGTGCCTCGGCCCCCGTCGTTGCGGTTGATGCCGTGCGCCGACTGCCGAGGATCGGCCCAGTGCTCGATCTTCTGTTCGAGGATGCGCGCGTAGATTCCGTCGAATTCCTCTTCCGACACCAGAAATGCATAGTGCTGCGGCGGGAACTCCACGCCCGGTGGCGTTTCGGCGAAGTCGAGGGTGACGCCGTTGGCGAGTTCGACGGCGAGGAAGTGCCCGGCCGGTACCGGCTCGGGCAGGCCGAAGAGAGTCGTGAGGAAGTATGCCGAATGCTGCTTGTCCGCGGCAGCGACGATCGTGTGGTTGAACGAGATGGCCACGAAAGACCCCTTGTGGTTCCACGCCTCCATGCCTGACGCAGTCCGTCATCGGCACGCGACGCTGTTTCCAGAAATACCGTCCGCAGCCGGATTCCACAAGAGGCGCCGCCGGGCGAAGTCGTTCCGCCGTCTCGTTTCACTCGCGGTCGACGCGGACGAAGACCCCTCTCGCCGTCACGGTGCGCTCACCGTTGCACGCGATCCACCCTTCCGCGATCGTCTTGCGCCCGTCGATCTCGACGATCCGCGAGTACAGATCGAGTGGCTCGTCCAGAGGAGTACGGCGACGGTAGGTCAGTTCGAGCGACGCGGTCAGAGACCGGGAACCCCGTGCCTGCATCAACGTGCCGAGCATGCAGTCGAGCAGATGTGCGCTGAACCCGCCGTGCACACAATCGGGTGGTCCCTCGTGCAGTGGGTTCGGCAGCAGTCGCGCCCACGCCTCGTCCTCACCGAACCGGATCTCCAAGGGGATACCGAGCGGGTTGTGGACGAACATCGGCCAGGACGTCTCCGGACCGGCATCACGAGCCGTGGCAGGACCGTGGAATTCCGGACGGAGCGGCCGCGTACGGGATCGAGCGCCCAATTCCTCGGTCGCGGCCAGGATCGACGCCTCGGCACGGCGGATCACCTCGACGTCCACCGAGGTCGCGGCCGCAGCCCGCATCAGTGCGCGGGTCGCGGCCACGAGGTCGCCGACCGCCTCACGCTGTTCCGGTGATCCGTCGAGGACACCCGCCCGCACACCGCCCTCGTTACGGACGACGCCGTCCGTGGCCTTCATCGCCACCGGATGCCCTCCTCGGCGTGAGTTGCCGGGGTGCCGGTGATCCGGTCGGTCATCTGTCTGCTCCTTCTACGAAGGTGGGCGAAGGTCCACGGCGGAGGTGAACGCACCTCGGTCGGGCAGGTGCTCGCCACGAAACGCTACGGGGGACGCGGTGCCCTTTCGTCGCCGTTCCCGCTCAGTCGGAGCGATGAGTTTCCGGCCCGGCGAGGGTCTGTTTTTCCGACAGGACCACAGGAGGGGATTCCCGTGAAGCTGACAGTGACGACCTTCGTCTCCGTCGACGGAGTAGCGCAGGGCCCGGGCGGACCGGACGAAGACGATCGGGGCGGGTTCACCCGAGGCGGGTGGACGGTACCGCTCTTCGACGAGGCGACCGGGCAGTTCATCGACGAGGTGTTCCGCGAAGCCGACGCATTCCTGCTCGGCCGGAAGACCTACGACATCTTCGCTGCCGCCTGGCCGAACTCGACCGATCCCGACGATCTGGTGGCGAAGGCGCTCAACACTCTCCCCAAGTACGTGGCTTCCACGACCCTCACCGACCCGTCGTGGGGACCGGCCACCGTTCTCGGCGACGACCTCCCGAGCGCGATCGCCGAACTGAAGAAGCAACCCGGACGCGAACTGCAGGTGCACGGAAGCATCCGCCTCGTCCACACACTCCACGAACACGATCTGGTGGACGAGTACCGGCTCATCACATTCCCGGTCGTCGTCGGGCAGGGGCTGCGGTTGTTCCCCTCCCCGGGTGTGGACACCGGGCTCGATCTGGTCGAATCCCGGATCACGCCGTCCGGCATCGTGATCGCCGTGTACCGCCCCACCGGTCGTCCCGAATACGGACTGATCGAGGTGGAATGACCCGCCGGCAGGGCCGGGTCATCGAACCGGCCCCGCCCCGCCCGGATGCACGGCCTCGTAGCCGGTGGTGAGCCAGTAGACCGCTCGATCGATGGTGGGCATGATGTCGCCGAGAGCGATCTGCCCTTCGATACAGCGACCGACGAGTCCGAAGACGACACTCGACAGGATCGACTTCATCTCGTCGACGAACACCGGGTCGACGTCCTGCAGAACAGCCATTCCGACTGGCACCACCGAATCGAACCCCCGCATGTGCAGTCCCTCCCAGCCGGGCACAGTTCTCACCCGGAAGTAAGCGAGGAGCATGGCGGGGTTCTTCTCCCAGGGTTCGAAGATCGCGCGGATGACGCGCATCATCGCCGGATGCAGGGGCTCGCCCGGCGACCGCGACTGTTCGACGATGCCGGCATGGTTGTCCCCCATCCAGCCTTCTATCGCAGCGAGTATCAACTCCTCGCGTGTCGCGTAGCGCTTGTAGATCGTGGACAGCGACATGCGGGTCCGCCGCGCGACTTCGCGCAGTTGCACAGCGTCGTAACCACCCTCTCCCAGCAGTTCGACGACGGTGTCGAGCAGGCGGGAACGGACTTCGTCCGTCCCACTCGTCGTAGTTGTCCCGACCATTGTGAAAACATCCTTGCCGTCAAGCGGTAACCGCGTTATCGTGATCCAGGTAACACGGTTACACCCTACCTCCGGTGCAGGCCCGCAGAATTCGGCCGCACCCCACCATTCGAGCCCACATCCAGTTCCGGGAGCACCCGATGACGGGATCACCGAAGCGTCTGCACATCGATCGGGATATGTGCGAGGCACACGCACTGTGCGTCGAGATCGCGCCCGAGATCTTCGATCTCCCCGACGACGACATCGCCACGTGCGATGAAAAACCTCCGGAATACCTCTGGCCCAAGGCGTATTCCGCAGCCAGCGCGTGCCCGCGGCAGGCGATCGGAATCGTCGAGGACCTCCCCGGCCGACCTTCCCCGAAAGGCCAGTGATCCGATGACCGATCTCGCATCAGCCGACTACTTCACCGACGGTGAGATCGCACAGAGTCCGTTCGCCTATTTCGACCGGCTCCGTGACGACAACCCTGTATATCGAGAACCGAATTACGGCGTGGTGATGGTCACCGGCTACCAGGAAGTCGTCGAAGGATTCAAGAACAGCGACGCCCTGTCGGCCGTGAACGCGATCGGTGGGCCGTTCCCCCCATTGCCGTTCGAGCCCGAAGGCGACGACATCACCGATCAGATCGAAGCCCATCGGCACCAGTTCCCGATCTTCGAGCACATGGTCACGATGGACCCACCCGGCCACACACGCGCACGATCATTGCTCGGCCGCCTCCTCACCCCGAAACGCCTGAAGGAGAACGAAGAATATCTCTGGGGCCTTGCGGACGAAGTACTCGACGAGTTCATCGACGAGGGGAGATGCGAGTTCCTGGGACAGTATGCCAAACCCTTTGCCACCCTGGCGATCACCGACCTGCTCGGCGTTCCGGCCGAGGATCGGGAGGAGTTCCGCTGGGCTCTGGGCGCCGGCGAGCGATCCGGCACCCGGGTCGGCGCACTCGACCACGAGCCGGTCGCCATCAATCCGCTCGAATATCTGGACGACCGCTTCGCGGCGTACCTCTCCGATCGACGCCGCAATCCCCGGAACGACATCCTCAGCGGACTCGCCACCGCCACATATCCGGACGGCTCGACACCGGAGCTTCTCGAAGTCGTGCGTCCCGCGACCTTCCTGTTCGCCGCCGGTCAGGAGACGGTGACGAAACTGCTCAGTTCGTCGCTGCGGGTTCTGTGCGAACGTCCCGAATATCAGAAACTCCTGCGCGACGACCGTAGCCTCATCAAGCCGTTCATGGAGGAATCGCTTCGTTTCGACAGTCCCACGAAGGTCGACTTCCGTCTCGCACGCAAGTCCACCACTCTCGGTGGCGTCGACATTCCGGCCGGCACGATCGTGATGCTGAGTCTTGCTGCCGCCAACCGCGATCCACGCAAGTTCGAAGACCCGAACGAGTTCCGGCTGGACCGGAGGAACGCTCACGATCACATCGCCTTCGGCCGCGGAGTGCACACGTGCGCGGGGGCACCGCTCGCGCGCATCGAAGGACAGGTGACCTTGAATCGGCTCCTCGACCGCATGGAGGAGATCCGGATCAGCGAGCGGGCGCACGGACCGGCCGACGACCGCGCGTTCGCCTACGAACCCACGTTCCTGTTGCGCGGCCTCGTCGATCTTCACATCGAGTTCTCCACCACGCGATAGACGACACACGAATTCGGCAGTTATCGCATCGATGACCAATTCGATGCCGACCTGAGAGGTGATTCATGGCAGGAAGAGTCGAAGGCAAGGTCGCGTTCGTCACCGGAGCCGCACGAGGGCAGGGACGCAGCCACGCGATCCGGCTGGCCCAGGAAGGCGCGGACATCATCGCGCTCGACATCTGCGGGCCGATCCGGGAGAACGCGCTCATCGAGCCGTCCACCCCGGAGGACATGGCCGAAACCGTCGAGGCCGTCAAAGGCCTGAACCGCCGGATCGTGTCGGCACAGGTGGACGTACGCGACTTCGATGCGGTCGCGGCCGCGGTCGCCGGCGGAGTCGAGCAACTCGGGCGTCTCGACATCGTCGTCGCCAATGCCGGAATCGGTACCGGAGGAGTGCCCCTCCACGAAACCGACGAGTTCGATTGGCAGGAGATGCTCGACATCAACCTGTCCGGTGTCTGGAAGTCGATCAAAGCTGCGGTGCCACACATGATCGCGGCCGGCAACGGAGGATCCATCGTCCTGACGAGCTCCGTCGGGGGCCTGAAGGCATACCCCACGATGGGTCCCTACATCGCCGCCAAGCACGGCGTGGTCGGCCTGATGCGCACCTTCGCCGTCGAACTCGGTCAGCATTTCATCCGGGTCAACACGGTGCATCCCACGAATGTGAACACGCCGATGTTCATGAACGAGGGCTCGATGAAGATGTTCCGTCCCGATCTGGAGAACCCGGGTCCGGAGGACATGAAGGTGGCCACGCAGTTCATGCACGTGCTGCCGATCGGGTGGGTGGAGCCGGAGGACATCAGCAACGCCGTGCTGTTCCTGGCGTCCGACGAGGCCCGCTATGTCACCGGGCTCACGCTCACGGTCGATGCGGGCAGCACGCTGAAGTAGGACGAGGACGGGGTTGCCGAGCGAGTTCCCCCTGCAAAACCGCTCGGCAACCCCTGCTTCTCTCAGCGGTAGGCTGGGTACGTCGTCGTCGGTGCCGAGCCGACGTTCGCCACCGCCACCGCGATGATCAGGCCGTACAAGACGATAAACAGAACAATGAGGACAGCGCAGATGATCAGTGCGAGTTTGCCCAGTTTCTTGGCCTGATCCGACTCGCGTTGTGCCCCTTCATAGTCGCCCATGCTCCACAAGGGGAATACCTTCGCCGAGTGACCGAAGGCGGAGAAGGCCAGCGGCCAGAAGAACACGATCGACGCGACCGCCCAGCCGGTGTTCTGAGGGGGCATCGGTGGACGCGGGATCATCCCCACGTCGCCGTTCCGGAATCCTGCCGTGTGGTACTGCTGGGTCATCCCATCCCCCTCCGATTCACACACCCCGCCGGTGGTCGTGTCGAGTCCACCGAAAGGTTGGATGCGCGGGGGAGGCGTTCGGTTCCCTTCGATCCGAAATTCGTTCCTGTTCGGGGCTGATGACTACCGCCACGATGCGTCCTGGTGAGGAGTGGGCTGCGGCGGCGTGGGTGTCATGATGGAGTGGAACGAGCAGATCGGTATGCCACGAGGCGAGGGGACTGCCATGGCCTTCTACAACGATCACGTCGTACCGCGCCTGGTGAATGTCGCATGCGGATCGTCGCTCACCGAGACCTCCCGCAGACGGGTGTGCTCCGGCCTGGGCGGCCGCGTACTGGAGATCGGTTTCGGATCCGGGCTCAACGTTCCCCACTATCCGGCGACGATCGAATCCGTCAGCGCCGTCGAACCCGCCGATCTCGGATGGAAACTCGCCCGCTCACGCATCTCCGAATCGCGGATACCGATCGAGAGGTCCGGACTCGACGGCCAAGCACTTCCGTTCGACGACCACACCTTCGACAGCGCCCTGTCCACGTGGACCCTGTGCACCATCCCCGATGCCGGCGCGGCCCTGCGCGAGGTCCGGCGAGTCCTCGCACCGGGGGGCACCCTGCACTTCGTCGAGCACGGCCTCGCCCCGGACGAGAACGTCCGGCGGTGGCAGCACCGGCTCGAACCGATCCAGAAGAGGATCGCCGGCGGGTGTCATCTCACACGACGGATTCCCGATCTCGTCCGGGACGCGGGTTTCGACATCCACGAACTCGACACCTTCTACGAGGACAACACCCCCAAGTTCATGGGAGCGCTGTCGCTCGGCGTGGCCGCACCGGCCCAGTAGAGCGGGTTCAGCCAACGGTCCCGGCGCTCTTCGCGGCCTTCAGCCAATCAGGGAACTCGCCGAGCATGCGCCGGTACAGCTCGGCGTCGTTCACCTGCGAGATATCGTCGACACTGAAGAAACCCGCGTTGTCGACCCGGCGACCCGACATCGTGTCGAGCCGCTCGAGCACACCGTAGTTGGCTTTACCCAGTCCGACGAACTGCCAGAATGCCGGCAGCGCCGAGGCGCTCTTCATCAGATCGGCGATCTTCTGTTTCTGGGTGAAGCCACCGTCGGTGAAGAACAGCACCAGGGTCGGCATCGCCGATCCGGGGACGAGCGAGTCGATGATCTCGTTCATCACCGGCAGTTCGTCGTTGACGCCACCGATCCGCGAGTAGTCGATGCCACCGTGCGTACCGTTCAGATGCAGATAGGTCGACGACCACGTGTCGACTTCGTGGACGACGATATCGGGCAGCCGCGCGAACGACTTCGCATACAGATACGGCTCGAGCTTTCCGTCGTCGTCGACCTGCACCGCGATCGGCACCATACGTTCGACGACCTCGTGGATGCGCCGGCTCGAGTACTCCCGATTCATGCTGCCGGTCTTGTCGATGACGAGAACCACGCGCGCCCGCACCCCGGGGGCACCCTTGTCGAGCAGCACCTTCGCGACTTCACGCTTACGCATGTCGAGCTTCTGCCGCTTCTCGAGGGAGAGCTTCTCCTCCCCCGCCACGGTGCGCACGCCGTGCGGGTCGGCGGCGGGTGCGGCAGGCTCGTCGTCGACCTGCACGCCGTGTTCGCGCACCAGTGCGGACAGTCCGGCATCCCAGCCCGCGGAGACGTTACGGACCTTCCACGAGTCGTTCCGGCGGTAGATCTCGAGCAACACCGCGGCGCGTTCCGTCGTCAGATCCAATGCCCTCGCAGAGGTCGTGCCGGCCGGATGCGCGACCTCCACACCCAGGCCGGTCACCATCGCAAGACTCCCGGTGACGCTGTCGTCGAGTGCGACGGCGACAGACAGTCGCTCGACCGTTTCCGGCACCGCCGTGAGGTCGATCGAGAGCCTATCCGCCGCAACCAGGCGAACCGCGCCTTCCGGGTGAGGACGGCTGGTTGAAGAACACGAAGTCGGCGTCGTTCCGAACGCGCGAGTCGGCGCCGAGCTGGAAAACCATCAGATCGACGGTTCCCTGCTTCGTACCCGACACCGACACGGTGACGCTTCCGGTTCCGATGGTGGTGTTCTCACCGCGAACGAGATCTGTCATGGAGTTCTTCGGCCGCGAGCGGCCTGACCCTTCCTCGGGATGTGATCGTGCGGCTGTCTCGCCGCACCCTACCCACCGATCTCTTCCCGAAGAAGAGTGGTGACCTACAGGGAACTGTTCGGGCGCACATGCACAACCCGCGCAGGAACCTGTTTGATCCGAGGACAACTGTGCTGAACCATGTGTCTATGACCTCGACCGACTCGTCGCCGGTTACGCGCACACTGCTGAAGCAACTCGATCTCGTCTGGCTCTTCGCCGACCAGCATGTCCTGCCTCGCATCGACGACGCTGCTCTGTATTGGGAGCCGTCCTCGAACTGCGTGAGTGTCCGACGGATCGACGGGCGCTTCGTCGCCGATCAGCCGGACGAGAACGCCGACGTCCTACCCGAGACCACGGTCGCGTGGTTGCTCTGGCACATCGAGTGGTGGTGGTCCGACACGATCAGCGTCTGCCGTGGAGAAGCTGCCGTCGGGCCCGACGCCTACGAGTGGTCAGGTTCGGTCGACCGCATCCGAGCGCTTCGCACGGAGTGGGTCGAGATCCTCGAGACGACAGATGTCGAGAAGACGATCGTCGGTCTCATGCCGGAGGAGACGCCGCTCCGGGACGTGGCAGGGTGGGTCAATTTCGAACTGACCAAGAATGTTTCGGAGATCAGCCAGCTGCTGACGCGAAAGGCGAATTCACAGATCTGATACCTCGCGGCCTCTTCATGCCGCGACGATTCCGGCGACCGGAATGCGGGCGTCGACGGCCTGACGGAAATTGATCATCGCGCGCGCGAGATGGTCGCGGTTGGTCACGAGCACAGCACCCGTTGCTCGACGTTGGAGCAACACGTCGTTCGTGTAGCGGGCATTCTCGACGGTGGAAGAGGACTGCGATTCCTCGGTGATGCGCTCGGGAGGTATCCCTCGGGCCACCAGCCACTCCTTCATGGCACGGGCTTCGGTGACACCCTTACGCGGCACACCACCGGTGACGACGATCGGCGATTCCGGGTAGCGATGCGCTGCACGAAGAGCCGCTTCGAGTCGTTCTTCGAGGACCGGACGGATCCTTCCGTCGTCAGTGAGCCCGGCCCCGAGTACGACGAGATGGGTGCCTCTCGGATTCAGGTCGAGCATCACCGGAAAGGCCGGTGTCAGCTTCTCCAATTCGGTGCACAAGATGATCAATTCATCGATCGTCCCCTGGCACAGCGGGGTGACGGACAGTATGCCGTTCACAACGGTATCCGCTGCAGGGACCGCCGTTGCGGGCCCTGTCGAGAGCCCCAAGACGGCTGTCGCCACGATCGCTGTCGTCACCACTGTTCGTCGTACAACCTTCATGCGTTCCCTTCCGGGGCGTGGTCGGATGTCGGCCGTGCCGCAGTGTGCCACCCGTTTCTCACGCTCGCAGGCCAGCGGTTCGAGTCCGGGGAAACGTCACGGATCCCGATCCGGACAGTAGGGACCACAAACAAGACGACCGATCCGGGAGTTCGCACGATCGGGTGTGGAACCTCGACCGAAGTGGAACAGAACGTCGCTGCAGCAGTCTGCTCAGCACGATATGGTGCCGGCCATGACTGCCAGGCAACTGAAGGTGGGGCTGCGAGTATCCGATGTGGATCGTTCCTGTGCGCTGTACCTTGCGCTGGGGTTCAAGCAGATTCCCCAGGAGAACCAGCCCGGAATGCGTTATCTGACATTCGGTCACACCTGGCTGATGTTGTCGAGCCGGTTCGCTCACGGCTATCACGACGAGCAGCGCGGTGAATTGTCTCGCAGCGGCCCACTCGGCTACGGGTTCGTCCTGGTCGTTCCTACCGCCGATATCGACGCCGTACGAGAACTGTGGCGCCGGGAAGGCCTTCCGGTCACTCTCGAACCAGAAGACGTCGGCTGGGCGCACATCTTCTACGGTCTCGATCCCGACGGTTACGAGATCATGTTCGAGCAGTTCCACTGACGGAGCCGGCCCATCCGCAGGGAACTGCACGATGCGGTTGACGGCTTCGCACACACGTGCGACCATCCCTGCACCGACCTGAATACGGGTCGACCCCGGCAGGTGCGCCAACACCGGACCGGGGTCTGGGCACACGACAGAAGGAACCTGTCATGCACCGTAGGGTGGAGTCTATCCACACGCCTTCGAGAGGCGTATTCCAGCAACGAGCCGCGAGCGCATTCGTCCGCGCCGGCCGCCGCACACCCGCTCCCCCGGGTTCACACCCGACGTCCTGACTTTCCAGCCCTCCGATCCACCGTGATCGGAGGGCTCGAGGTGTTTCGCCTGCATCGTCGCGCACGAGGGCCGTTCCGGTAGCCGAGGCGCGTCGACGCAGCTCGTCGCTCGTCTCCCACAGTCCGACGTCAGCGCACCGACGCTGCGAGCCGGGGCCGTTCCCTGTCTCGAAACCGACTGGGCACCAGTATCCCTCGTCTCCACAGCTGGTGGTGGAGCACCCGATCGTGCGGGTCGACACGAACGGCCGGGTCCAGTGCGAGCCGCACGTCCTCCGCGACGTGGGGCTATCCGTGCTGGCCGAGACGGTCTATCGGGGTATGGCGACCGGGCAGCCTTGAGGAAGGGGACGACGACTCAGGGACCCGAAGGGTCTCCGATCGGTCGAGCGCAGTCGCCCGCAGGGCGTCCTCTTTCCGGGACCGCACTTGTCGTCGTTGCACGAACCCCACGTGGAGTGCTGTGATCGAAGCACGGGTCTACGGGAGGGGCCGACGTGACCGGCGTCGAAGAGTTCGAAAACCTGCGTCCACTGTTGTTCGCCATCGCCTACCGCATCCTCGGGAGCGTGACCGAGGCCGAGGACGCCGTGCAAGACACCTGGGTGCGATACGAAACATCCGGCGTCGAACCGAATTCGGCCCGAGCATTCCTGTCCACCGTCGTCACCCGGGTATCGATCAACATGCTCGAATCGGCGCGGGCGCGGCGCGAACGATATGTAGGCGAGTGGCTGCCGGAACCGATACTCGAAGAGCCGTACAACGACCCGGCGCGCTCGGCCGAACTGCGGGAATCGATCTCGACGGCAGCCCTCGTGCTACTCGAACGTCTCAGTCCGCTCGAACGAGCCGTCTTCGTGTTGCGCGAAGCATTCGGATTCGGCTTCTCGGAGATCGCCGAGATCGTCGACCGCTCCGACGCAGCGTGCCGACAACTCGCCGTGCGGGCACGACGGCACGTCGATCAGGGTTCGGCGCGGTTCGACACCGATCCGCAGGCACACGAACAGCTCACCGCTCGTTTCCTCACGGCGTTCCAGGACGGCGACGTCGACGCCCTGCGCGACCTGTTGGCCGCCGATGTGCAGCTCGTCGCCGACAGCGGTGGCAAGGCACCCGCCGTCCGCAAGGTCGTGGTCGGCGGCGAAAAGGTCATGCGGTTGCTGGCCTCGTTCGTCTCACCCATGGTCCAGCTCGGCATGGTGCTCGAACCCCACGAGATCAACAGGCTCCCCGGCCTCATCGTGCGGGACGCCGACAGCGCGATCGTGCAGGTCATGACGTTCGACGTGACGGACGGGAAGATCGGCGCGGTCCGGGTGCTGATCAACCCGGACAAGCTCGCCCACCTGGGACAAGTGGCCGATGTGCGCGTGCTCGCCCAGAAACTCCGCGACCTGCAACGACCCTGAATCCTCCCGATTGTTCGGCACGGCATGTCACACACGACGTGGCTGTCCGGTCCTGAATGACGAGGGCTCCCGACAGAGCCACCGAACGGATCGGAGAAGACATGTCCACAACACGCCCCCGTGTCGTCGTCATCGGCGGCGGATACGCCGGAACGGTCGCGGCCAACCGCATGAGCAGGAAGGCTGCGGTCACCGTCGTCAATCCCCGGCCGCACTTCGTCCAGCGAACCCGACTGCACCAGTTCGCACTCGGCAACCACCATGCGTCCGGCGACTACCGCACACTTCTGGCGAAAGGAGTCGACCTTCTGGTAGATACCGCGACCCGCATCGAACCCGGCACGTGCACCGTCCATCTCGCTTCCGGCGGAACAGTCGACTACGACTACCTCGTCTACGCCGTCGGAAGTACCGCCACGAGACGGTCCACCGCCCCCGGCGTCGAGGAATTCGCCTTCCCGGTGGCCGAATTCGAGCATGCCGAGCGACTGAAGTTCGCACTGGCCGGCCTCGACCACGACTCCGTGGTCACGGTGGTCGGCTCCGGGCTCACCGGGCTCGAAACGGCCGGCGAGCTGGCTGAACCGGGGCATCGAGTGCGTCTCGTGTGCAGCGGTGTCATCGGCCCGATGCTGTCCGAGAAAGCGCGTGCCGCAACCTACGAGCGGCTCGAGGACCTACAGGTCGAGGTCATCGAGAACGCGCGCGTCACTCGGGTCGGGCCCGACGGCTTCACTCTGGACGACAACACCGCCCTCGAGAGTGCGATCACCGTCTGGACCGCCGGATTCGGCGTTCCCGAACTCGCCCGGTCGAGTGGGCTCAGCACGGACGCACTCGGCCGTCTTCTCACCGACGAAACGCTGACCAGCATCGACACCGACCGTGTGATCGCCGCCGGCGATTGCGCGGCACCGTCGGGAGAGCCGGTGCGGATGGCATGCCAGTCCGCACTCCCGATGGGACTCGCGGCAGCCGACACTGTCCTCAGCCGTATCGCCGGTGAGGAACCCGCAAACCTCGATTTCGGGTTCAACGGCGTCGGTGTGAGCCTGGGGAGACGCGTGGGCGTTGTCCAGTTCCACGAGCGGGACGACACCCCGAAGGAACAGGCCTATTCCGGCCGAATCGCCTCGACGATCAAGGATCTCGGACTGAAAGCCGCGATGGCAGGCCTTCGGGTCGAGGCCCTGAGACCGGGAGCTGTCGGTTTCCCCCGAGGCGGCAGGCATCCGTCGAACACCGGGGCCCGCCCGGACAACACCGAACGGAGCGTCCGATGACCTAGCACCCGCTGAATTCGTCCTCTTTCAGCACGGACAGCACTGGGCCGCCTTCGCCGATCACCGTTCCCACCGAGGGAGTCTGGTCGACGACGACCCAGTTGCGGTCCCACACCTGGGCGCGTTCCTGACCCGTCGCGTCCACGCTTGTCGAGAAGAACACTCCCGCAGCCTGGATCGCGTCCTGCGCGGCTTGAAGATCCATGCACACGACGTTCGGCATGACAGTCGTCCGCGCACTGGCGGATACTTGCGGCGAAGGAACCGTCGTCGTTGCTGCAACGGTTTCCGGAGATGCAGTGCGCGCTGTCGCCGCCGCCGAGGTCGTGTAGGGAGCGGACGACGTCGTCGTGGCGGAACGAGATGTGGACTGCGGGGTGGTCGTCGCGTTGTCCTTCGACGGAGAGTCGAGCCCATCCGAGATGTCGCTGATGATGCCGATGAAGACGATGATCGCAGCGATGCCTGCCGCGACAACGACCCCGCGACGAATCTGGGGCGCCTTCGGCGGCTCGGGCGGTGGCGCCATCGCGGCATGCACATCGCCGATGAGGAAGGCACGGTGTCCGGCCTCCGCGCGAGCAGCGATAGCGGCCTGTTCGGCCTTCACCCGCTTGTGCCGGTCGCGTAGCGGCTTGCCTATCGCGAGGTATCCCAGGCCGGCGGTGAACGCCAACTGGACGAGCGCGTCCGCGAAGTTGCCGTTGAGCGTCTCCACGATCGCCAGCCACAGTGTGATGGCGGCGAACATCCCCGCTACGACCCGCAGATAGGGAACGACGAACTTCATGCTGCTCCTTCAACCCTTAAACCAGGCGTGCCGCGGACGACGGGCGTACCGCGCTTCTCAACCTGGGATCGGAGCGTCCGGCTTCGTCGTTACGATTTCACAGCAGTCACCGCCGCCAGTGCCTGTACGACCATCGGCAGGCTGAGCCGTTCACCGATGAGGCCGTCGAGTGCCCGATCGGACGAACCGTACGCACGATTCGATCGACGCCACGGAATCATCGTGGTCAGGACGGATCAACGGCCACGTGTGTCCCTGTTCTGCAACCACTTCCAGCGTGCAGGTAACGTTCGCCTTCGCAAGCGATTCGGCCAGCCCGAGCGCATCACCGACCAGCGCTTCGTTCCCGCCCACCTGGATCAGCGTGGGCGGGAATCCCGCGTGGTCGGCCAGCAACGGCGAGGCCAGCGGGTCACGTGCAGGGGCACCCTGCAGGTAGTCGTCCCGCGCCGACTCCGCGGTAGCCAGCGGAAAGAAGACGTCGGGCGCGGTCGCATAGAAAGGCGACGAGCAGTGCAGGTCGAGCCACGGCGACAGCAACATCAACCCGTCCGGGCCACGCACCTCGCTCCTGGATACAGCGGCGACCACCGCAGTGGCGAGACCGGCACCCGCCGAATCACCGGCGACGACGACCGGCCCCTCCGCCGTGGACGCGAGTTCCTCGTAGACCGCGACCGCGTCGCGCAGTCCGGCCGGGAACGGGTTCTCCGGCGCGAGCCGATAGCGCGGCAGCACGACAGCGGCCTCGGCGCCGGCCGCGATTTTCGCCGCGTAGGCGTTGTATGCCTCCGGGCTGCCCATCCGGTATCCACCCCCGTGCAGATAGAGGATGGTCGCCCGGTCACCGGCCCGGACGGTGCGGCACGGCACACCCGCGAATTCCGCATCACCTGCCGTGACCCCCAGCGCGGGGTCGATCTCGGTCGCGGCGAACATCGCGCGGCGTTCCAGCAGTTCCGGGCTCGCCGGCGTACCGGTCCGCTCGGCGGGCAGCGCGTCGTGCACTGTCGGCATGTCTTCTCCCATACGGTGTTCTACGAAAGGATGCTCACGAGCGGGCGGTCTCGACGAGCTTGTCCGGATGACGAGCGGCGATCGTCCGGCGGATGCCTTCACGCCAATCCACCGTGCACGGCCCGGTAATGGAGGCACGCAGCGTGGTGTCCGCGATGGATCCGCGCAGTGTTCCCTCGATGGGAGACACGTCGACGACGGACTCGACCCCCATCAACTCACCGGCGTAGGCCGCCCACTCCTGCACGCTCACCGGTTCGTCGCCACCCCAGTTGACGATGAGAGCAGGTGTGGAGGCCGCCTCGAGCAGGGCACCGACCTGAGTGTTGATGTCGTCCTCGAAGATCGGGCTGTACATACACGGATCCCAACGGGTGGTGATCGGCCGGCCGTCGGCGATAGCGTCGACATGCATGGCCGGGAGTCCCCCGTTGGGGCCGTACGACGCGTTCATCCGAGCGATCGTCACCGGCACACCGAAGGCGCGGGCAGCGAACCGCGCGGTGGCCTCCTGGCTGATCTTCGACATCGAGTAGGTCGGGGTGTGGGTGCTGTTGCACTCCCCCAGCGGCGACTGTTCGGTGAACACGTACATGGGGTCGTCCTGCGGGCGGTAGACCGAATGGGTCGACATCACGAGGGCACCCTTGGCGGATCGGCAGTGCTGCAGAAGGAGTCCCGTACCTTCCGCGTTGGCGCGGATCGCAGCGTCGTAATCCCATCCCGCAGCCAGACTCGCAGCCAGATGTACTACGTACGTGAAATCCTCCGGGACGCCGGTGAAGTCGCCCTCACCGAGATCGCACGTCACCGGGGTGATCCCCGCTTCGCTCACCCGCTGCCGGTCGTCGGCCCGGCTGTACCGAGCGAGGCCCCACACTTCGTTCTCGGCCGCCAATGTCCTCGCGATCGGGAAGGCGATCTGACCGGTCACCCCGGTCACCAGGATTTTCTCACCGCTCAACACGGATCTCACCACAATTCGTCGGTGTACTTGTCCGTACCGACCACTGTCGGGATGAACGGCGAAGCGAAGGTGACCTTGCCCGCACCCGACTTCTCGATGTCCGTTGCGTAATCGACGATGTGCTGCCAGCTCGCGGTCGGCTCGTCTTCGAGAAACAGCATCTGAAGGATGCGGTCGGCGGTTCCGCCGTCGTTGCCCATCTTCATCGGCACATTGTGGTCGGCGGGCCACGGCTTCATTCGCCAGCTGCTGATCAGATCGACGGCACCTTTGCCGACGAGGATCTTGGCCGGTCCGTTGTCGATCATGTCGAGGGCGGCGGTGCGGTCCACGCCCTCTGCTGGTTCGATCATCACGGTGACAAGGCCGCCGTAATGGTGATCGTGTGCGAGTTCGAGGGGGACGCCGTCCTCCTGCGCAGATACGGTCGAGTCCGGCAGGTACTGGCCGGTGTGGACGTGCTCACGCTCGGCGAAGCCGCGGCCGGCGGCGTACAGTTCGCCGACCTGCTTCTGCGCCCAAGCGTCTGCGATTTCCGCGTCGGGCTCGTGTACCCAGTAGATCGCGAGGTACGAACCATTCTCGGTCTTGGTCGCGACCGGTCCGGTCTCCGGGAAGCGCAGGTCCTTCAGCCTCTTCGTGGCGACCCAGCGGCTGCCGGTGAACCAGCCCGGACCGACCATGCAGCCCGAGTAACGGTGATCGCGTTCGTACCAGCGGTTGTAATCGACCTCGTGACCGCGCGCCGGATCCACGAGGGTGAACAGCGAATAACCGAGCTTGACGGGGGTCAACGCCATCTCTATCTCCTTGTTTCGAGCACGGACTCGCGGGCAGCCGCTGCCATCGGCTACCCGCGGTCCACGGAAAATTTCTGCGGACGACGTCCGGTGGCTCAGCGAGTCACGGCGATGCCGTCGAACTTGTCGTCCTCACGCCACTTGCGGAGCAGGTCGAAGTACTCGTAACCGGGCCCGTACAGACCGCCTGCGAGAGTGCTGCGCTTGTCGTCGACGCGGCCCTCGTTGTTGTAGTGGCCCGGGGTGCACGAGAGGTTCCATTCCCGTCGCATCTCCGCGTGCTCGGCGATGGTCGCGTTCCAGCCGGCCTCGGCCTCGGTGGTCGGTTCGATGGCCCGGATGTCTTCGTTCAGGCACTTACCGACCATGTAGACCATGTGCCGGGCCTGATTGTCGATGAGGTTCGAGATGTTGGAGACCTGCGTCGACTGAACGAATCCCAGGAAGAACAGATTCGGGAAGTCCTTGCTGAGGAAGCCGTGGTAGGTGCTGGCGCCTTCGGCGAACTTCTTCGACAGCCGGTTGCCGTTGCGGCCCAGCACGTCGTAACCCGCCTTGTCGGTCCAGGTGCGTCCCTGCTGGAAGCCCGTCGCGTAGATGATGAGGTCGACCTCGTACTCCCGATCGCCGACCACGATGCCGTTCTCGGTGATCCGGTCGATCGGCGTGGTGGAGGTGTCGACGATGTCGACGGAGTCCTTGTTGAATACCGGCAGGAAGTCGTCACTGAAGCCCGGCCGCTTGCACATGGTGCGGTAGTAGGTCTTCAACTTCTCGGCCTTGGCGGGGTCCTTGACGATGGTGTCGACACGGTCGCGCAGCATTTCGTTCCACTCGTAGTCCGAGCGCTCCATCGCGTCCATGTACTGCTCGAGGGTCGGCTCCGCGCCACCGGCCTCGTAAATCGCGCGCATCTGATACTTGGCGAACTTGATCCAGCCGTCGTCGACGTCGCAGTCGGTGGTGGCGCGGTCCATCGCACACTTGTCGAAGGAAGCACGACGTTCCTTCTGCCATCCCTCCGGCAAGGACTCGAACCATTCGATGTCGGTCGGAGCGTTCTCGCGGGGCGCGATCTGGCTGGGTGTGCGCTGGAAGACGACCAGCGACTTCGCGTGCTCGGCGAGGTGCGGAATGGCCTGGATACCGGTGGCACCGGTTCCGATGATGGCCACCCGCTTGTCGTGCAGCCCGGTCAGATTTCCGGTGCTGTCTCCACCCGTGTAGTCGTAGTCCCACCGGCTCGTGTGGAAGCTGTGCCCGGTGAACTTCTCGATCCCGGGGATGCCGGGCAGCTGGGGCCGGCTGAACAGACCGCTCTGGGTGGAAACGAAGCGGGCACGGAACACATCACCGGCGTCGGTACGCACCGTCCACCGCGCGGTGTCCTCGTCCCATTCCATCTCGGTGACCCGGGTCTGGAACAGGGCGTGCTCGTACAGGCCGAACTGCGTGCAGAGGGACTGCGTATAGGCGAAGATCTCGCTGCCGCGGGTGTATCGCTCGGTGGGGATGTAGCCGGTCTCTTCGAGGTACGGCAGGTAGATGTACGACTCGATGTCGCAGCGCACACCGGGGTAGCGGTTCCAGTACCAGGTTCCTCCGAAATCGGCTGCGACGTCGAGGATCTTGAAGTTTGTGACACCGATTTTCTTCAGCTCGATGCCGGTGCTGATGCCCATGAAGCCGGCGCCGATGACGAGCATGTCGAGATCGGCGGTCTCCGGGGGTGCGGTGCGGGGGCCGTCCGCGTGCGGGTCGGCGTCGAACCCGGCGAACTTGCCTTCGAAGTCGATGGCCTGGAAGGTGTCGGCACCGGTGTTCGGCAGACGTTTGTCGCGCTCTTCGGCGTACTTCTTCCGGAACCATTCGAGGTCGTCGACCTTGCGCTGGGGTTCCCAGAGGTGTGGATCGCGTGCGGGGGTCTCGGGGGCGGTCATGAAAGTCCTTTGGTCGTCACTGCGTCGGAATGCGATTCGGCAACGGCGGGGTTCGTCGTCGTGACGCATTCAGCGATGTATCGGGGGGAAGGCCGTGATCCGGCGCAGGTTCGGTCACCAGGGGGTGCCGGCAGGGATGTGCATGAGTTCGACGCGGTTGCCGTCGGGGTCGGCCACGAACACGAACTGTGGAGCGGTCGGATCGCCCGCACCAGCGCGGGTCTCAGGCACCAGCACGCCGCCGTATTCGCACAACGCCTCGGCCGCGGAGTCGATGTCGTCGGCGAAGAACGACAGGTGGGTCATGCCCACATGGTTACGGCGGGTTGGAGGAGTCCCGATCACGCCGGGTTGCCGGTAGGACAGCAGCTCGATGCGCAGGCCGTCCTTCTCCAGGAAGGTCGAGGTGAGGCTGCACGGCGCATCCACCTCGGGGATCTGCTCGTCGATGTCGTATTCCATGATCTTGACGAAACCCAGTCCGTTGCAGTAGAAGCGAAGACTCTTGGCCAGATCGGAGACGCACATCCCGACGTGGGAGGTACGGTACGTATGCACAACCGCTTCGGTGTTCTCGGTCATCCGGGATCCTTGTGGTGTGAGAGTGCGGTCAACCGACGGCGACGGGGGTGACCGGGCTCGCCGTGGCGCCGGTGATCTTCAGCGCGCCGATGGTCAGCAGGAACTCGTAGCACCTGTCGGCGGCGAGCTCTGCGAGGTTCATGTTCTCGACCAGGTAGATGCCGTGCTCGACGAGCAGGATGATGTGTCCGCCGAGGTAGACGTTCCGGTCGAAGGGGATGGGTTCGATCGCAGCGTTGTCGGAACCGACCAGCGCCACGTCCTTCTCCGCGAGGAAGGCGGCCGCTTCGAGGCCGATGCCCGGCTGCGGCATCATGTCGCCCTGCTCGGCCAGGTAGTCCTCGAGCCATCCCGTGCGGATGAGCACCAGGTCGCCCGTCTGCAGTTCGACGCCCTGGTCGTCCAGAGCTTTCTGCAGGTCGGCGACGGTGATGACGTAACCCGGCTCGAGCAGGTCGACGCCCTTCGAGGCGGCGACGTCGATGAGGACGCCGCGGCCGGCGATGCCGCCGACCTTGTCGATGCTGCACTTGGCTGCGCCCGAGTACGGGGTGACCTGGTCGGCGGGGTAGCCGTTGTAGATCTTGTTGTCGGCGTACACGTGACACAGTGCGTCCATGTGCGTGGAGGTGTGCGACGGCATGACGAGCTGATCCTCGTTGGCGCCGACGCCGGGGGCGCCGCCGTTGGCGCGGGCCATCGCCTCGTCCTGGTGATTGGTCAGAGTGAGTCGCTGTGGGATGCCTCGGTATTCGAGGTTCGGCACACCGGATCGCTGTATCGGAATGCTGAGGCTGTAGGTCTTGCCCGTCTTGGGCAGGCGGAGAGCGGCGAGGACCCGCTCCGGCGTGAGGAGATTGAGCGCACCCAGCTCATCCGCTTCACCCCAGCGGCCCCAGTTCGACTTACGCGTGCTCAACATCGACTCCTCAACGTGGTGTCCTCGATAGCGAGGTTTCGGGGGTGGTTGTCGGTCGGTTCGGGACGTGTCGGGCGACGAGCGCGAATCGAATCCGTGAACGACGACACCTACCCCGCGACTTGTGACCGGACTCACTGTAGCCACCGGCCACGTATGCGTCAACACCTCTGCCGAATTTCGGTCCCTTCCGACTCCGCCCGGAGGGGGCGATCACCCCGCAGGACGGATTCCACCAAACTTCGGTGGAGAGCGGGCATTCAAGGCCCACCGGTGTCACCGGACGGACATTTGCCGCTGACGATTCCGCATCGACGTAGGCATCCGGGAATACTCGGCGACGGCCTCCTACAGCCCGGCGTCAACCCGGGAGCGGCTCGAGGATCTCCTCCGAATCCTGCGCCGACCTCCGACACGCGTCCGTCGACCGGGGTGTCGGCATGCACGCACAGGTGCGTGATACCGACCTCCGCCAGTTCGTCGGGGATCTCCTACGGCACGTCCGTGAAGTCGTAGTGCGACTCGTCCGGACTCTCACACAACTCGTAGTACTTCTCGCCGTTCCACGGTGCGTTCATCTGCAGCCGGCCGAACTCGTTGACGTAGTAGTTCTTCTCCATCGCCGAATTCGGCATCAGGTAGATGAGCTTCTTCGCCTCGTCGTGCAACTGCTCGTTGTACTCGACGAAGGCGTCCTTGCGGATGACCATCGACGCCCGGCCCTTCTCGAGCATCCCCACGATGCACTCGGCGATGTAACCGGTCCAGACCTCGAACCACACCGGCAGGCCCGCACCGCTGGCCACCGGCTGCGAATTGGGGCCGTACAGCATGAACATGTTCGGGAATCCGGGCACGGTCATACCGAGATGCGCCTGCGCGCCCTGCGCCGACCAGACATCTTCGAGAGTCACACCACCGAGACCGTAGTACTGCGTCGGCCAGATGTACTTCTCGGTCTGAAAGCCGACCGCGGCGATGACCAGTTCCGTCTCGCGGGTCTCGCCGTCGGCCGTGACGATAGCGGTGTCGGTCATCCGCTCGATCGGAGTCGTGACGAGTTCGACGTTGTTCCTGGTCAGCGAGGCATACCAATTGTTGTCGACCACCGGACGCCGCGTCATCGGCGGGTAGTCCGGGACCAGCTTGTCGATGAGGTCCTGCCGGCCGTCGACCTGGGCCGAGATGTAGCCGACCAGCATCTCGCGCAGCATGTCGTTGCGCTTGCTGATCTGTCCGCCGTTCGCAATCCATTCCGCGTCCGGGATCAGCACGTTGCGCAGGTCGATGGTGGCCAGGCCGGCGACGTACTTGTTCCAGTTCCAATAGAACGGCATCTTCTGGATCAGCCACTGCAGCTCGTCGGAGATCGGCACGCCGTAATTGGTGCGCGGTGTGATCCACTGCGGCGTGCGCTGATACACCGTCACCGAATCGGCCTTCTCGGCGATCTTCGACAGCAGCTGCACGCCCGTCGAGCCGTTGCCGATCACGGCAACCTTCTTGCCGGCGTACTCGACGTCCTCGCTCCACCGGGCGGTGTGCACGACCTGGCCGACGAAGTCGGAGACCCCCTCCACCGAGAGTTCACGCGGTGTCGCGAAGACACCGCTGGCGGCGACCACCACGTTCGCTTCGACCGCCGTGTCGGAGCCCTCGCTGTGCACGGTCAGTGTCCAGCGCTGCGTCGCCTCGTCGAAACGGGCCTCCGTGACGTCGCACCCGAACCGGATGTGCTCGTACACACCGTACTTACGTGCCACGTGATCGATGTACGCGCGCACGTCGGATTGACGGGCGAAGTACTCGGTCCACGGGTACTTCTTCTCGAAGGCGTACTCGTAGGTGAAGCTCACCGTGTCGACTCGGACGTCGGGATAGGTGTTGATGCTCCACACCCCGCCGACCTCGGCGCGGCGCTCGTAGATCGTGAACGGAACGCCGAGGTGAGCCAGCTGTACACCCATGGCGACACCGGCGAAGCCGGCACCGACGATCGCGACGTGATAACCCTCCGGAATCACCTTCTCTCCGTGCCATTCTGCCTGATATGGCATGTCGGAGAAGGCGGGGAGCTTGTGCCGCATGATCAGATCGTCGGGCCCGAGTGTGCGGGCTTCCGCCATCTCGAGCAACTCGACGATCTCGTCCCGGGACGGGACCGGCAGCATCGACTCGTCCGGTTCGGTGAGCAGGTATTCGACGGCTTTCGCCCGGATGAGCGCAGTGTCCTCGTCGGAGAACACGATCGCGTCCGTCGTCGGACCGAAGACGCGTTCGGGGGTGATCGCCGCGATCTCCGCGTCGCGGGTCGCCTGGTACAGCGCCATCCGCAACGCATTGGTGTCGGCGCACTCGACGGCGCGCTCTATGAAGCTACGTCCTGGCATGGGAACTTCCAATTCTCGGATTCGGGGCGGGGCCGAGTCAGTCGACGGCCGCGCCGGACAGGGCCCGCTGGTCGATGACGGACTGCCGGAGATGCTGCTTGCGGATCTTCATCGTCGGAGTCTTCGGCATCTCCGAGACGATCACGACATCCTCGGGGAACTTCGCCGGCGAGATACCGGCCTCCCGGCAGTACGAGCGGACCTCGTCGACACCGAGATCGGCTGCACCGTCGTGCAGTTGGAGCACCGCACAGATGCGCTCACCCGACCGGTCGTCGGGCAGGCCGATGACCGCGACATCCGCGACCGCGGAGTGCGCCACGAGCACCTCTTCGATCTCGGTGGGGCTGATCGATTCTCCCTTGCGGATGATCAGGTCCTTCTCCCGACCGACGAGGACCAGGTGACCCTCCTCCTCGAGCTTTCCGGTGTCGCCGGTGAACATCCAGCCGTCGGCATCGAAGGGACGGATGATCTCGCCGTCGGCGCGGTACTCCTTGAACAGCATCGGGCCCCGCAGCCACACTCGACCCACCTCGCCGGTGGGCAGCACGTCGTCCTCCTCGGTACGGATCTGCACCTCGCAGCCCAGAACGGGGCGTCCGGAGGTGGTGGCCAGTTGCTCGATGCTGTCGCTCATCCGGGCCGAGGTGATCATCGGGCACTCGGTCATCCCGTAGGCGTGCAGGATCGGGATGCCCACCTCGGCGAGCACGTCCCGAAACAACTTCTCCGGCATGGGCGCTCCGCCACCGGCCAGCATGCGCAGGGTAGGAACCACCCGCGTGCCCGGATCCTTCCGCTGTTCCTCGAGCAGCAGGGCGTAGTGCGGGGTCGAACCACCGGTGATGGTCACGCCCGCACGACGCATCAGATCCACCGCGGCGCCCGGCTCGTAGACCTCCATGACGGCCAGCGTCATACCGGTGGCCAGCGACGCGATCAGCAGGTCGGGACCACCGATGTGCGCGTACGGGAAAAAGATGGTGCCGACGTCCTCCGCGGTCGCACCGATCGCGTCGGCGAGGGAGACGCCGCCGGCGATGAGCGTGCCGTCGGTATGGCAGACACCCTTCGGTGCCGATGTCGTTCCGGAAGTGGTGTAGATCCAGCGCACCTCGTCGCGACCGACCGGCGCGGCAGGAAGGGTGGCCGGATCGTCGTCGGGCAACTCGGAGGAGACGGTCAACAGGTTCAGACGGGACCCGCTCGCCGCACGCAACTCTTCGGCCATCGCGCCGTGGTCGAAACCGCGGAACTGCCCAGGAGTGATCAGCCATTCCGATTCGCACTGGGCGAGCATCGCCCCGACCTCACGTGCCCGGTAGAGCGGGATGATCGGGTTCTGGATCACGCCGAGACGCGACAGCGCCAGGCTGAGTACGACGGTTTCGATGCGGGTGGGCAACTGCCAGCTCACCGTCGAGCCGGGTTCGATCCCGCGGGCCAGGAGTCCGGCCGCGACACGCTCGGCCACGGAGACGACTTCGGCGAAGGTCATGCGGCGATCGTGCTCGTCGATGAGGGCGACGGCGTCACCTGTGGTCTCCGCCCGCAGGGCCAGCAGATCCCACAGGGAGACTGCGTCGTTCGGCGCGATGTCCGAGATCACGACTTCTCCTCCTTCGTGTTCGCTCCCGACGGAAGCGGACCGGGCGTCAAGAGCGGATATCCGGTGCGCAGCAAGGCGTTCGCGTGCCCGTGCCAGTGGATGTCGAAGGCCGACTGCAAGGCGGCCTGCTGACCCATGATGTCGAGAGTCTGGTTGACGGCACGCTTGGCGGTGGCCAGTCCCCACGGATCCATCTGCGCGATCTCATGCGCGAGGCCCATGGTCTGCGTGTCGAGCTCATCGAGCGGGACCACGCGGTTCACCATGCCCGCGGTCAACGCCTCGGGCGCGGTGAACCTGCGGGCCGTGAACAGCATCTCCTTGGCACGGCGAGCTCCGAGTTCCCAGGTGTGCGCGTGGTATTCGACACCACCGACACCGAACTTCACGACAGGGTCGCTGAAGTAGGTGTTGTCGGCCGCGACGATCAGATCGCACGGCCAGATGACGTTGAGAGCACCGGCGACGCACGCGCCCTGGACCGCTGCGATCGAGGGCTTCGGCACGTCGCGCCACTTGCGGGAGAAGCCGAGGTAGTGCTCGGTCTCCCAGCCGTAGGCACTCTCGAGGGTCGTCTTGCCCTCCTTGAAGTATCCCGGGGCCACGGTCTTCAGGTCGTGGCCCGCGGAGAAGTTGTCACCGTTGGCGCGCACCACGATCACCTTGACCGCGTCGTCGCGGGCGGCCTGCTGCCATCGGGCATCGAGGTCCTGCAACAGGGATGCGTCCTGGGCGTTGTGCTGGTCCGGACGGTTCAGGCTGATGACGGCGACGGCGTCGTCGACGCGGTAGTCGATGTAGCTCATCGGCCGGTCCCGGTGTAGATGCGGTCGAGGGCCGCGACGATGTCGACGTCGTTGCGTGCGGCCGAACCGAAGTCGAACTGCCAGCGCTTGGCGGCATCGGTGAACAGATGCACATTCGACTCGATCATGTACCCGATGCCCGCGTGGACCTCGTGCGCCGAGTGGACGATCTCCTGCGCGGCCTTCGCCGCCTGCTTGCGCATCAGACCGATGTGGGGCTGCGGATCGAGGACGGCGTCGAGGGCGGCGGCGGCCGAGCGTGCGTGCACCGAGGTGAAGTGCGCAGCGATCGCGAGGTCGGTGCACAAGTACTGAACTGCCTGGAAGCGGCCGATCGGGCCGCCGAACTGGTGCCGCTGCTGCGCGTACAGCACGGTGATGTCGAGTAGTTTCAATCCGGCACCGTAGAGCTGCGCCGCGCGCAGCACCGCTCCGCGCTGCTCCGCGACCTCGACAGCCCGGTCGGCGTCGGCGCCGCGGGCCAGCACGGCACCGTCGGCCACCGGTACCTTGTCGAAGGTCACCGCGAACATCGGGTACCCGCCCATGTTCGGCATCGCGTCGACAGCGGTTGCGGATTTCGACTCCACCACTACCACAACGCTTTCCCCGCCGGGTGCGTACACGAGGAAGCTGTCTGCGCCGTCGGCGTGGTCCACGGCCAGCGCAACGCCGTCGAGCACACCGTTCTCGTACGTCACCGCCGAGCCCCACTCGGGGGACGGGAACACCGGGATCACCACGGTCTCACCGTTGCCGATGCGCTTGGCGAGGCTCGTCGCCTCGTCGGTGCCGATCACCAGCGCAGCGTCACGGGACATCGTCAGCTCGAGCAGCGGAGTGGCGGCCAGCGCCCGTCCCGCCTCGACGAAGATGCCGGCGATCGTCGCGAGCGACGCGCTGTCGGCGTCGGCGCCGGTCGGATCACCGAGTTGCAGCCAGCCGAGTTCGGCGAACTGTGCGACCTGATCCGCGAACGGAACAGTGTTGGATCGGTCTTCCAGCGGCGAGTACCGCGCGAACACCGACTTGCTCACATCTGCGAGGGCAGCGAAGTCCTCGCCCCATGCCAATTCCATCTTCAGCTCCTATCGGGGCAGGCCGAGGCCCCGCGTCGCGAGCACCATCCGCTTGAGTTGGGACGTTCCTCCGGCGTGGTTGGCGAAGGACTGCCGGTACCACGCTTCGGGCTTTCCGTTGAGGGGTGCGTACGACGATCCCGACCGCAGTTGGCTGGTCGGGCCGAGCACCCGGTCGTAGATCTGAGCGAACAACGGCTCGTATTCCTTCGCCGCGACCTGCTGGACGCCACCGCCCCAGGGGGTCTGCCGACCGTGGGCGTTGTCGCCGATGATCTCGTAGGCGAGCAGGCGCTGGGTCTGCACGATGCCGGCGAGTTCGGCCAGATCGGCCTTCACGTGCGGGTCCTCGAGCTTGCCCGGGATCGCCTTGCAGTACTCGATCAAGTCGCGCAGCCTGGCTTCCTGCATCGCGTAGATCGGCTCGACCGTCCCCGACGCGTAGAAGGCGCGCATGATGTACTGCCAGCCCTTGCCCTCCTCACCGATGAGGGCACTCGCCGGCACTCGGACATGGTCGAGGAAGGTGCTGGACTGGACGCCGCCGCCGTAGTTGCGCATCGGGTGCAGGGTGACGCCGGGGCTGTTCAGGTCGACGACGAAGATGCTGACGCCGGCGCTCAGGCTCGCCTCGGGGTCGGTTCGGGCGGCCACGTACAGCACGTCCGACATCGGCCCCCAGGAGGTGAATGCCTTCTCGCCGGTGATGACCCATTCGTCGCCGTCCTTGACGGCCTTCGTGCGCAGGGAACCGAGGTCGGAGCCGGCTCCGGGTTCGGTCAGGCCCTCGGCCCAAAGGGTGCGCATGTTCGCGATGTCGGGCAGCAACCGCTTCTTCTGTTCCTCGGTGCCGCCCACCAGGATGGTGCCCGCGGCGAGGAAGATGCCGACGGAGTTGATCAGCGGCGCGTCGGCCGCGTACAGCTCTTCGAGCAGGATCTGGTTGGAGATCGGGGACAGTCCCTTGCCGCCGTACTCCTTCGGCCAGGTCAAGCCGATCCATCCCTTGGCGGCGATCTTCTTGCTGAATTCGACGGCGATCGCCCACTGTTCGGGTGCGTCGTCGAATTCGGGATTGAAAGCATGCTCTTTCGGCAACTCGGCGTCGAGGAACTCGCGGATCTCGGCGCGCCAGGCCTCGTGTTCTGCTGTCAGTGTCGGTCTCATGAGCCGTTGTCCACCTGGAATTCGTCGGTGCCTGCGGTCTGCTCGGCGGCGCCGTGGCCGAGGTGGCCTTCGGGGTAGAAGCGGCGAGCCCACTGGCGGATGTCGCGGAAGCCTGCGGCCTCGGCGGTCGCCAGGCCCGGCGGTTCGGTGTAGCGCTGGTGTTCCCAGATCGCGATGTCGGCCTCGAGCTGGCCGATGGCATTGCGCTGTCGCTTCGCCACTCGCGCGTCGTCCTGGCCGTCCTCCTTGCTCGCCCACGCGGAGAAGCGCACGATCGAGCGCTCGTCGTCGACGGGGGTCACCGCGGTCAACGAGCAGATGGCGCCGACGCCGTCGGCGTACGAGAAGCCCAGTCCCAGACCGAGGAGCGATGCCCTGGTCCGGCCCTCGACGAGTTCGAATGCCCCGTCCGCGCCGCGACGCTTGAAGTTCAGCGCCAGTTCGGTCTTGAAGTCGTACTCACCGAACTCGCGGTGGACGACGGTCGGGATCTCGTCGGCGCGGTGGACGTACTTGAAGTGCGCGAAGTCGACGCCGTTCTCTGCGGCGTACTGCGGGTGGATCGGCAACTCGGCCGATTCGAAGCGGCCGGCCTCCCCCGGCTCGTGGTAGTCGCTCGCCGAACCGCAGTTCGGAAAGAGGTCGAAGATGCTGGGCACGTCGTACAGGGGGTCTCGTCCCTCGACGTCGTGCCAGATGTACATGATTCCGTCGCGTTCGGCGGTGGACCAGGTACCGATCCTGCGAACCCGGTTCGTGGCCTTCTGGTACGGAATGCAGGTGTTGCGACCTTCCGGGCTCCACTGCCAGCCGTGGAAGGGACATTGGATGTCGTCGCCGGCCACCGTGCCACCGTGGCCCATGTGGGCGCCGAGGTGCTCGCAGTATGCGTTCAGAACCACCAGGCGACCGCTCTGGGTGCGGTAGGCGACGAGATCCTGACCGAAGTAACGCAGCGGCTTCACATCGCCGATCTCGAGGTCGGCGGACCAACCGATCTGGAACCACCCCGTCGGCTTCATCGATAACGCCATGGGCGACACTTCATCCTCCTGAACTGTTGCAACAGAGGCACTTTCGGCACCTGCGCAGAAGACTTTCCACGACGAGGGCTTTCACGGATCGCACTCGACAGGCATGCGCGGGCACGCCCGTTCGCCGGTCTCCGGCAGAGCATCCTCCGCTCGGTAGCCGGGGCCACTGCAACCGCATGCCGTGACTGGCATCACTGTAGCCATTGGCTACGTTTGCGTCAACATGCTGAGGACTTCGCCTTGTTTCGCCAGATGAAGGCGGCATCGACGCCACGCTTGACGGTCGGACCCGCCGGCCATAGCATCACCGACATCGATACAGGTGCCACTGCGGTGGCCCCGGGTTTCCCACCACCCCTTAGTTTCCCGCCCGCATCCCGCTGCGTGTCCTCGCACCGCCCGGGTGGGTTCACATTGACAGCGAGGTCGAGAATTGAAAGCCATCGTCTTCGACGGCACCGTCAACAAGCTGGTCGACGGTGTCACCGTCCGCGATCCCGGCCCCGGTGAAGTTCAGGTCCGCATCGTCGCGAGCGGCCTGTGCCAGAGCGACCTGAGCGTGGTCAACGGCAAGATCCCGTTCCCCACCCCCGTCATCCTCGGTCACGAGGGCGCCGGCATCGTCGAGGCCGTCGGGCCGGGCGTGAGCACACCCGCCGTCGGCGATCACGTCGTGCTGTCGACGCTGGCGACGTGCGGCCAGTGCGCCGCGTGCACTTCCGGGCGCCCCACGATGTGCCGCGAATCGTTCGGGAACAGGGACACCCCCTTCGAACTCGACGGCAGCCCGATCCACAACTACGCGGCGCTGTCGACCTTCGCCGAGCGCATCGTCGTCAAGGCCGGTCAGGCGGTGCCGATCCCGAAGGACATTCCGTTGTCGACCGCGTGCCTGATCGGTTGCGCCGTGCTGACCGGCGCAGGAGCGGTGCTGAACCGGGCCCGCGTCAACCCCGGCGAATCGGTGGTGGTCATCGGCGCCGGCGGCATCGGTCTCAACGTCATCCAGGCGGCACGCGTCGCAGGGGCGGCAACGATCGTCGCCATCGACACGAACCCGGTCAAGGAGTCGAAGACCAGCCTGTTCGGTGCCACCCACTTCATCGACGCCACTGCGGGCGACACCATCGCCGCAGTTCGCGAACTCACCGACGGCGGGGCCGACCATGTCTTCGACTGCGTCGGCGGCGAGGCGATCACCAGCCAGGCGATGGAGATGCTCGACTGGGGCGGCCAGTTGATCATGCTCGGTGTCGCCGGTCCCGAGGCCACACTGTCGGTCCCGGCCGGCTCCTTCTACATGGACCGCTCGGTGCTCGGCTGCCGCTACGGCTCGTCACGACCGGGCGCGGACATCCCGAAGTACGTGGACCTGTACCGGTCCGGCAGGCTCCTCCTCGACGAACTCGTCACCAGGACCTACGAGCTGGAGGACTTCGAGTCCCTCATGGACGACGCCCGGAACGGAAAGCTCGATCGCGGTGTGCTGCTGATGCCGTCCTGACGACAGCCCTGTTACGGAGCAGGCAGAAGATCTCTCGGCTCTTCCGCCTGCTCCGATTTCGTCGATGCTCTGAAGGCCTCACCCGTCGCGGTTGGGCCGGGCTGCGTACACGAGAAGCTTGAGCAGCTCGGTGACCTCCCGCCGGAGGTCGTCCCGGCTACGCCACCGATTGTCGGCGAGTTCGATCATGTACGGCTCGTACAGATCCCACACCGACCCGACGACACCGAGCAGTCCCGCCACCACGCTCGAATCGAACTCGGCCCGAACATCCGGCTCGACCGGGTTCTCCCAGAGTGCGTCGATCTGCGCGCGATAACCGTTCGACCGTGCTTCTCCGAGCAGCCGATCCGGCTCGATCCCTTCGAAGATCGACCACATCAACATCCGGCCGAACTGACCCGAATCGAGATCGGCGCCGATGGAGTTGTCGATCGCGGCATAGACGTCCTTCTCCTCGGACAGACGCTCACCGCCGTAACCCACCAGCAATTCCATTACCGCCACCAGCAGATTCTCCTTGGTGCGATAGAACCGGTGGATCAGCCCGTACGACACATCCGCCGCGGCGGCGACCTCCCGTAGCGTCACCTTCGCGGGGCCCTTGCGTGAGAAGAGGTCGGCAGCCGCGAGAAGGATGGCCTCCTGCGCCCCGGACGCCCCCGGGCGGGTCGGCCTCCATTCGGCGACCTTCTTCTCCGCGATGTCGGGGTCGGGTTCGGCCTGCAGTGCAGGATGTTCCTCGATCGAGCCGGTCGTGCAGGTGCCGGCCAACCGCAGTGCGTCGTCCTTGGTCTCGGGATCCAGCAGTAGCTCGGCCGGAGTCCGATCGAATCCCTCGACCTTCGTGATCGCCCACAGAGCGATGGCAGCCGGTTCGACGTCCTCGTCGAAGGCCGCGAGGAGCTCGGGGACCTCCGGGTGGATTCTGCGATTGTCGGTGTCGAACTGCCATACCGGGAAGAGCGTCACCCCGTCGCCCGCATAACCGAGCATCTTCCGGCTCCGGACACGCTTGTTGATCGCCTGGCGACTGATATCCAGGAAGCTCGCCACCTGCGGCGTGGTCCAGACGTCGTCGGCATAGGCGGCGGTCTCACTGAGGTGCTCCATATGGCGCAGACCCTATCATGATCGGCGACAGCGGGATTCGCGTGGCGAATCCGCTTGCCGGTGCAGACGGCGATCGATCGGTGTTCCGATGTCGCACCCCATCTTCGCGAATCTCCTCCGTCCTGTCATCCCACTCGACGGAACAATGCCCCGCAACGTATTGACGACAGTGTAGCCAATGGCTACTGTGACCGCAGTCACTGGTCGGTGGCGACTCGGCCCGGCCGCGTCACCACCACATTCATGCCCGGATCCCGGACGCTGCTCGGCTACGTGCCCGGTAGCGGCCCGGACAAGACCGGGCCACATCGAATGTGAGTCGGAGATACACACGCCTCCGCCCGTCGCGGAGGCCTCGACATCTGCGAGGTCCGCTCACGAGACCCGCCCGCACCGAGTCGGAACCGAACTTCCCCCGGTGAACACACCGGAGGACGCAACCGAACAGGATCGATATGAACTCACCCGAGATCGCGGCGTCACCCAGCCTGGCCCGCAGGGCATCGCTCGCGGGCTTCTTCGGAACTGCCGTCGAGGCCTACGACTTCATGGTCTTCACCTTCCTCATCGCCTACCTGTCGCCTCTGTTCTTTCCCAGCGACAACCCCGCGGCCGGAGTACTGAGCTCGCTCGCGGTTCTCGGTACCGGCTTCCTTGCACGCCCCATCGGCGGCATCGTCTTCGGCCGGATCGGTGACCGATACGGTCGTCGCTTCGCTCTGATCGTCACGATCTCCGGCATGGGCGGGGCCACTGTTCTCATGGGCCTGTTGCCGACGCACGCCACCGTCGGAATCATGGCCCCGGTCCTACTCGTCTTCACTCGCATGCTGCAGGGATTCTTCGCCGGCGGCGAGCAGATGGGTTCGGCTACCTTCGTCACCGAGCACGCCTCCGCCAAGAACTACGGCATCCTGAGCGCGATGACACCGGTGGGCTTCGCCTTCGGTGCCGCCCTCGCTCCCCTGGCCGTCGCCCTCACCACCTCCCTGACCTCCGAAGAGACGATGGCGAACTGGGCCTGGCGGATTCCGCTCCTCATGTCGTTGCCCTTGATGCTGTACGTGCTGTACCTGCGCAAGCGCCTGGAGGAATCACCCGATTTCCAGCAGCTCGCCGGTGCGCACAAGGTTCAGTCCTCCCCCGTGCGTTCGGTCCTCACCCGGTACCCCGCGACCCTGCTCCGAGTGATCGCACTCAGCACCTCTGTACTCGCGATCGGGTACGTGGTTCCGGCATACATGCCGTTGTTCCTGCAGCAGGAGGTCGGTATGTCCCCGGGCGTCACAGCCTGGATCGCCACCGCCGGATCCACCTTCGCCATCGTCATCGGATTCGGGGCCGGCTTCCTGATCGACAGGAGCGGTCGCAGGAACACCATGATCATGGGGCTGGGCACGATACTGATCACGATGTTCCCGATCATGTACTTCATCAAGGCCACCGATGGAAACCTGATCGTCACCGCTGCCGGTCACATGCTCCTCGTCGGCCTTGCCGGGGCATCCGCCGTCCCTGTCTACGCGACGCTCACGTCGGCATTCCCTGCCGCTGTCCGCTATACCGGCGCTGCCATCGGATTCGGTTTGGGATCGGCGATCGGTGGAGGACTCGGCCCTTATCTCGCAGGGAAATTCACCGCGGTCACAGAGAATTCCTACGCCGCGTCGGGCGTCGTCGGCGCTGCAGCCCTCCTGGGCATCGTGGTGATCGCCACCATGCCGAACAGTAAGAGCAGCGCTGCACCGGAAGCCTCGCTCATCACCGGTGACACCGAATCCGCCGGCACGGATCCGGCCGAGGTGTCCTCACCGATCCCGAAAGTGGTCTGACATGCAGAACGACCGTACCGGAAGCGATCGGATAGTCGACTACCGCAGCCGATTCGACCTCACACAACGCCGTTACCTCGTACTCGGTGGCGGGCAGGGAATGGGACGGCAGGCCTCTCATGCCCTCGCCCAGCTCGGCGCCGAGGTGATCGTCGTCGACGTGGATCGGGACCGCGCCGACGCAGTGTGCGCAGAGATCGGCTCACCGGCCACACCTGAGCAGGTCGATGCCACCGACGACTCCGACATGACGGCACTGGCCGGCCGGGTCGGTGAGATCGACGGCGTCGTCGATGTCATCGGCATGGCGCGCTACGGACCCCTCCTCGACATCAGCGACGACGACTGGCGTTGGGAAGAAGGCATCGTCCTGCGTCACGCGGTGCTCGCACTCCGGCATTTCGGCCCTCGGCTACGCGACCGCGGTGAAGGATCCATCACCTTCGTCTCGTCGGTCTCCGGAATCAGCAGCTCCCCGGTACATGCTGCCTACGGCGTGTACAAAGCTGCGCTCGGCTCACTGGTCCGGTCCGCGGCAATCGAGCTGGGCCCTTCCGGAATTCGCGTCAACGCGGTGGCTCCGGGGTTCGTCGTCACGCCCCGGATCTCGGCGCTCCTCGACTCCGAGGCGCTGGAGAACACCCGCGCCCAGATACCGCTTCAGCGGTTGACCCTGCCGGCCGACGTCGCGAGCGCTCTGGCCTTTCTCGTGAGTGACCTCGCCCGGACGATCACCGGCCAGGTGATGGTCGTCGACGGTGGATCCACGAACAAGTATCCGTACGACATGTCGGGCTTCTGACCCGGTCCGACACCTCTCACGCCGACATCCCGACCGAAGGTTGACGAGTCGGTAGCCAGTGGCTACAGTTTCCCCAGCCGCAGTGATCGTGGTCACCTCCCGACGTTCCGGTCGCGGTATACCGGGCGCTTCGTTCCTACTGCACAAGGAGAGGAATCGATGTCCTACGCCGTCGATCCCGCATACCGGCCGATGATGGGAGTCCTTCCCGAACTCGACGTCTCCGATGCCGAAAAGGCGCGTGCGGTAATTGCTTCCATGAGGACGGAAGATCCGATGTCGGCCGTTCCCGCGGCCGTCGAGGTGACCCGCCGGACAGCGCCGGCGACCGACGGATCCGGCATCGACCTCGTCGTGTTCCGGCCGGAAGACCGTGCCGGCCGGCCGCTTCCCGGAATCGTCTATTTCCACGGCGGCGGATTCGTCTTCGGCGACGCCGCCACCGATGTCCGGGTTCCGTCGGCACTCGCCGCGAATCTCGGCGCGGTGGTGGTCTCCGTCAACTACCGCCTCGCGCCGGAACATCCCTTCCCCACACCGTTCCACGACGCCCACGACGCTCTGACCTGGGTTGCCGGCGACAACGACCTCGGAATCGACCCGAGCCGGATCGTCCTCGCCGGGATCAGCGCCGGCGCCGGTCTCGCCGCGGCAGTCGCACTGAAGGCCCGCGACACCGATGGTCCCGCGGTGATCTTCCAGGCACTCGACTCCCCCGTCCTCGACGACCGGCTGCTCACGACTTCTGCCACCGAGTACATCGATTCCCCGTTGTGGAACCGGCAGAACGGGATCGACAGTTGGCGTCACTATCTCGGGGCCGACGCCGACCGGAATACGACATCGGAGTACGCCGCCCCCGCCAGAGCGGTCGACCTACGCGGATTGCCCCCGGCCTACATCGCGGTCACCTCCTTCGATCCGCTCCGCGACGAGGGGATCGACTACGCCCAGCGGTTGACGCAGGCGGGCGTGCCCACCGAACTGCATCTCTACCCCGGGACCTTCCACGGATCGTCCGGAGTGTTCCCCCAGGCTGCGATCTCCCAGCGGATCGACGCCGACTACACCGCCGCCATCCGGCGAGCACTGACCAGCTGAACCACGAGCATCCCGGAATCGGAGAATCATGCCGCACCGCTTTGAAGGAAAGGTCGCGATCGTCACCGGTGGCGCACGCGGACAGGGCGAACGGATCGTCCGGACACTCGCGCGCGAAGGTTGCTCGGTCGTGATCGGTGACGTCCTCGACGACCTGGCGAAGACCGTCGCCGATGACCTCGGAGACTCCGTCGTCCACACTCACCTCGACGTGACCTCCCCGGAGGACTGGGCCGCCACTGTCGCCCTCGCGACCTCGGCCTTCGGCGGCCTCGACGTCCTCGTCAACAACGCGGCAATCTACCGCAAGCAGCTCCTCCAGGAGGAGACCGTCGCCGACCTCGACAAGGTCCTCGCCGTCAACCTGCGCGGACCGTTCCTCGGCATCCAGGCCGTCGCCCCCGCGATGCGCGCCCGCGGTGGCGGTTCGATCGTGAACGTTTCGTCGCTCGCCGGAACGACGTCCTATGCCGGGCACGGCTCGTACAGCATGTCGAAGTGGGCCCTGCGCGGGCTGACGCGGACCGCGGCGATCGAGCTCGAACCGTCGAGTATCCGGGTGAATGCGGTGCTGCCCGGCAATATTCGCACCGGCATGTCGCCGACCACCGCCTCCACCGAGGCCCCGACCGGCCTCAAGCGCCAGGCCGACCCGCAGGAGACCGCCAACGTCGTGGTCTTCCTCGCTTCGGACGACGCGTCCTTCGTCAACGGCACCGACGTCGTCGCGGACGGCGGCTCCCTGCTCGGGTAGCAATCTCCACCCCGAATTCCTCAGCAGGCCGCCTCGCGCCGCCGAAGCAGATCCGATCCTTGGAGGAACATGTCCACCTCGACCCCGGAAGCCGGCCGTACCGCCGAACGTTTCGACGTCGTCGTCATCGGCGCGGGATTCAGCGGAATGTACGCACTTCACCGTCTCCGTCGGCAGGGCCGACGGGTCGTCTGCCTGGAGGCAGGCGACGGCGTGGGCGGCACCTGGTACTGGAACCGCTATCCAGGCGCCCGCGTGGACATCGAGTCCATGCAGTACTCGTACTCCTTCGACGACGATCTCCAGCAGGAATGGTCGTGGTCGGAGCACTTCTCGCCGCAACCGGACCTCGAGGCATACGCGAACCATGTCGCCGATCGCTTCGGCCTGCGTGAGGACATCCGCTTCGAGACCCGCGTCGACGAACTGACCTTCGACGAGTCCGCGGACGAATGGCATGTCGGTACCGCTTCGGGCGACCGCTTTATCGCCCGGCACGTGATCGCGGCGACCGGCAGCCTCGACGTCTCGAACGTCCCGGACTGGCCCGGACTGGATCGTTTCCGCGGCGAGGCGTACCACACCTCGCGGTGGCCCAAGGAGGGCGTCGACCTCGCCGGCAAGCGCGTCGGTCTGATCGGTACCGGTTCCACAGGCATCCAGATCACCCCCGAGGTCGCTGCGGTCGCCGAGCACCTCACGGTCTTCCAGCGGACCCCGAACTTCAGCCTTCCCTCGCGCAACCGGAAACTGGATGCGGAATACCAGCAGGAGTGGAAGGCCAACTATCCCGAGCGGCGCAAGCAGATCCTCGGCACCCACGGCGCGGTGCTCATGAGCAATGTCGCCGAGCAGCGTTCGATCTTCGACTACACCGAAGAAGAGCGCGAAGAGGTCATGGAGCGGGCGTGGAACGCCCGGAACGGACTCGAGTTCATCCGGACGTTCACCGATACCTCCAGCGATCCGAAGGCGAACGAGATCCTCGCCGAGTTCGTACGCAACAAGATTCGGTCCATGGTCCACGACCCCGAGACCGCAGAGCTCCTGTGCCCGAAGACCTATCCGATCGGCGGCAAGCGGATCTGTATCGACTCCGGCTACTACGAGACCTTCAACCGAGGCAACGTCCAGCTGGTCGACGTACGGACCCACCCCATCGAGGAGATCACCGAATCGGGCCTGCGCACCAGCGAGTCCGAATACGACCTCGACGTGATCATCTTTGCCACCGGCTTCGACGCGATGACCGGTTCGATGCTGAGGATGAACGTGACCGGCGTCGACGGAGCGCGACTCGCCGATCACTGGTCCGACGGACCGAGGACCGTCTTCGGTCTGATGACAGCCGGTTTCCCGAACCTGTTCATGGTGCACGGCCCCGGCAGCCCGTCCGTCCTGGCGCAGATGATCACCACCGGTGAGTGGCAGGTCGATTGGATCCTGCGGACCATCGATCATCTCGAGGAGAACGAGATCTCCCGCTTCGGCGCCACTCCGGCGCAGGAGAGCGAGTGGGCGGCCGAAGTCGACACCGCCGCCTCGCGCACGATGCACTCCCGCACCGACTCCTGGTACACGGGTGCGAACATCCCCGGCAAGCCGCGGGCCCTGCTGATGTACGTCGGTGGTTTCCAACGCTATTCCGACTGGTGCACCCGCGCCGCGGATGAGGGGTACACCGGATTCGAGAAGAAGCAGCGCACATCCCTGTCCTGAATCCGAATTTCGGATCACACAGGCGAATTCACGAGAACGACGTAGTCAACGGAGAGCGCAGGCAACCGAGAGTGAACACCGTGCACACCGTCGGTGTCGGATACGAACTGACCGTCATCGACGTCATCGAAGAGACCCCCGATTCGAAGTCGATCGTCCTGCGCACGCCGGAGAACTCTCGTGAACTGTTCGCGTACCGGCCCGGCCAGTTCCTGACCGTCCGGATACCGAGCGACCGCACCGGGCATGTCGCCAGGTCGTATTCGCTGTCGAGCGCTCCCGGCATCGACGACGAGTTGAAGGTCACCGTCAAACGCACCGCCGGCGGTTACGGTTCGAACTGGTTGTGCGACAACGTCGAACCAGGTAGTTCCCTCACCGTCCTGCCGCCCTCGGGCCGCTTCACGCCGGCGGATTTCACGAGCGATTTCCTGCTGTTCGCGGCAGGCAGCGGCATCACGCCGATCATCTCGATCCTGAAGACGGCCCTGCTCCGGTCCGACCGGTCGGTCGTTCTCTTCTACGCCAATCGCGACCGCAACTCGGTGATCTTCCACCGCGAACTCGAGGGTTACGCCGCGAAGTTCGACGACCGTCTGACGATCCACTACTGGTTCGACGACGTGCACGGCATCCCTCCACGTGAGAGGTTCGCGGCACTGGCGGCAGAGCACACCTCACGTGAGGTGTTCGTCTGTGGCCCCGCGCCGTTCATGGACGGCGTCGCCGAAGGGGTGCGAGCGGCAGATGTTCCCGCTGAGCGTTTCCATCAGGAAGTGTTCGTGTCGCTTTCGGGCGACCCTTTCGAAACACCTCGGCCCCTCGTCGACGACGATCCCGCTTCTGCGGTCGACACGGTCGTGCACCTGGACGGTCGGTCACATCGGTTCGAGTGGCCGAGCGGCAGTACGCTCGTCGACGTGTTGCTGGATCGCGGTGTCGACGTACCGTTCTCCTGCCGATCGGGTGAATGTGGATCCTGCGCATGCACAGTGAGGTTGGGCACGGTCGTGATGGAGAAGTCGGACATCCTCGATCCGTCCGATATCGCCGAGGGGTACATCCTCGGATGCCAGGCACGTCCCGACTCGGGTCCGATCGAGATCGAGTTCTGACCCCGGGCAGGATGTGTTGACGCTGTCGCAGCCAAAGGCTACAGTGATCCCCATCACGGCCCGTTCGAGTGAGATCTGTTCTATAACAATACTTTCCGTCGCGTATCGATCTCCGGACACCACGGTCCGGTCGAGTTCCGCGCCGCGGCCGTGAACAAGAGTCGTAGACCTCCTCCAGAAAAGAGACAGCGTTGACTCGGTTGTTCGACCCCCACCGGCTCGGTGAACTCGCCCTCGACAATCGTCTCGTGATGGCGCCCATGACACGGGCACGGTGCATCGACACCATCCCCACCGCGGAGACGGCGGAGTACTACCGCCAGCGGTCGACCGCCGGACTCATCATCACCGAAGGCACCCCGATCTCTCCGGAAGCACAAGGCTACGTGTACGTCCCGGGCATCTGGTCGCCGACACAGGTCGCCGGTTGGCGCACCGTCACCGACGCCGTCCACGGCGAGGGCGGACGGATCTTCGCTCAGCTCTGGCACGTCGGCCGGTTGTCGCACGCCTCCCTCCAGCCGGAAGGTGGACAACCCGTCAGCGCAGGCGCCGTACCTGCTCCGGAGAGCAAGATCTTCGCGTCGGACGATAACGGGCATGTCGGATTCGTCGACGTCAGCGATCCCCGTCCACTGAGCACCGAGGAAGTCGGTCGCGTGGTCGACGACTTCGCCCGTGCGGCAGCCAATGCCGAAGTGTCCGGCTTCGACGGAGTCGAGTTGCACGGAGCCAACGGCTACCTGTTCGAACAGTTTCTCAACCCCGCGACCAACACCCGCTCCGACCGGTACGGCGGCTCCTTCGGCGATCGCGCCCGGTTCCTGCTCGAGACGGTCGACGCCGTGATCGACGTGCTCGGCGCCGACCGGGTCGGGATCCGTCTCTCCCCGTTCAGCGAATTGTTCGACATGCCTGCCTATCCCGAGGCAGCAGAGACCTATCTGTACCTGGCCTCGGAGTTGTCGCGTCGCGACCTCACCTACGTCCACCTCATCGACCAGCGGCCCTCCGACAGTCGGCTCCTCGGCACCGACTTCCTCACGGCCTTCCGTGCCCGGTTCCGGGGAACGATCATCCTCGCCGGCGGAATGACCCAGGAATACGCCGACGAACTGATCGAGCGGGACCTGATCGACCTCGCCGCCTTCGGACAACCGTTCATCGCGAACCCCGACCTCGTCGCACGCCTGCAGCACGGGTGGCCGCTGACGGCACCGGACCCGAACACCTATTACGGCGGCGGCGCCGAGGGCTACCTCGACTACCCGCGATTCACCCCGGCGACCGTGTGACCCGACAGATCGATCACAAACACGCCGACAACAACCGAACGGAACTCCATCGATGAACGACACGACGTCGACCCCCACCCGGTGGCGTGGCCTCGACCTGGGCACCCGAGTGGTCGGCTACGACGAGCGCGACGCCGTCCTGTACGCGCTGGCGGTCGGTGCCCACGCCACCGACCTCGACCTGGTCTTCGAGGACCGGCTCCGCGTTCTGCCCACCTTCGCCCTGACCCTGGCACAGTGGGCTCCCGATGCACTCGGCGCTCTCGGGGCGTTCGACACGAAGACCGCTCTCCACGGTTCACAGAGTCTCGACGTGCTCGCTCCCCTCCCCCGGTCCGGCGAGATCACGTTGTCGGCACGGGTCGGTGAGTTCTGGGACAAGGGCCGTGCCGCGATCTTCGATGTGGTCGTCGAGAGCGACTACTTCGTGGCCACCTGGTCGCTGTTCGCACCCGGCGCCGGCGGATTCGGTGGCGACCGCGGCCCCTCGGCACCGTCCACGCCCGAGGCGGATCCCACGGTGGTGGGCACGCTGACGACCGATCCGGATCAGGCCGCGCTCTACCGGCTCACCGGCGACCGGCACCACATCCACATCGATCCCGACGCCGCAGCACGCATCGGGCAACCGCGCCCGATCCTGCACGGGATGTGCACCCTCGCGGCGACCACTTTGCCTCTCGCAGACATGCTCGGCGCCCACCCGGCCGACCTGAAGGCCCTGTCCGGCCGTTTCGCGGCACCCGTCTTCCCAGGCGACACCGCACAGGTCCGCGCGTGGGGCGACGCGACCGACGCGCGCTTCGACGTCACGACCGACGGCGGTGCCGTCCTGACCGGTGGCCACGCATCCTTCACCTGATCCCGACCACAATCACTCCTGTTCAGAACGGAGCATCATGACGAGCACACGCCGCTTCGATGGCAGGATCGCGTTCATCACCGGAGCCGCCCGCGGACAGGGCCGCGCCGAAGCCGTCCGGCTGGCGAGCGAAGGCGCCGACATCATCGCCGTCGACATCTGCAAGCCCCTCGAATACCCCGCCTATCCCGGCGCCGGCCCGGACGATCTGGCCGTGACCGTCAAGGAGGTCGAAGCACTCGGCCGGCGCATCATCGCCCGCGAGGTCGACGTCCGTGACTTCGACGCACTCGACCGGGCACTCTCCGAGGGAGTCGCCGAACTCGGCGGCCTCGACGTCGTCGTCGCCAACGCCGGTGTCTGCACCGCCGCCACGACCTGGGAGCACGCGCTCGAGCAGTGGCAGGAGACCATCGACATCAACCTGACCGGGGTCTTCCACACCGTCAAGGCAGCCGTGCCGATCCTGCTCGAGCAGGGCCGCGGTGGTGCCATCGTCATGACGAGTTCGGTGGCAGGTCTGCGCGGATTGCCGTTCGTCGCCGCCTACTCGGCCAGTAAGCACGGAGTCGTCGGGCTGTGCAAAACCCTGGCCAACGAACTCGGGCAGCACCGCATCCGCGTCAACACCGTTCACCCCGCCGGGGTGACCACCGACATGCAGCCCGTCGAGATGCAGCAGCTGATCGCCGACCACGCCGACACCCTCGGCCCGATCTTCATGAACGCCCTGCCGGACGCGGCGACCGACGCGGAGGACATCGCCGGCACCGTCGCCTGGTTGCTGTCCGACGAAGCTCGTCACATCACCGGAGCTCAGATTCCGGTCGACCTGGGAACCCTCATCCGCTGACCACAGGAGGTCCGATGACCGAACTATCCATCCCCCACTACGATTCCGCTACCACCGTTCGCTCGATCGAAGTCGAGATCGACGCACCCCCGAGTGTCGTCTGGGAGGTCCTCACCGACCTCGACAACTATCCTCACTGGAATCCGTTCTGCATCAACGTGAAATCGACACTGGAAATCGGCGCGCCCGTGGAGATGACGCTGACCGACTATTCGGGCGCGACAGAGACCTTCCCGTACACCGAGTACGTCTGCGCGGTGGTGCCGGAACGCCTGCTGTCGTGGGAACTTCGGCCCACCGAGGTCTCCGCGCAGGCCGCCCGACGCGATCAGGTCATCGAACCGATCGACGAGACCCGGTGCCGCTACTACTCCACCGACGCCTTCCTCGGCGAGGAAGCACACCAGATCATGGCAGACAGCGGTGCGTGGGTGAAGCGCGCCTTCGACGACACCGCTGTCGCACTGAAGGCACGCAGCGAGGCGCTCTACACCGAGCGCGGCCTTCGTTCGCCCACACCATGACACGCACCGACCGTTCCCCGGCACGACCACCAGAAAGGCCGACATGTCACACCGCATGCAGGACAAGATCGTCATCATCACCGGCGCCTCCTCCGGCCTCGGCCGCGCGACCGCCGAATTGATGGTCGCCGAAGGCGCTCGTGTGGTCATGGCCGACATCAACCAAGAGGTCGGCGCGGCCGCAGCGCAGACGATCGGCGCCGACTTCATGCGTACCGATGTCGGCAACCCGGCCGAGGTCGAGGCCCTGGTCACCGAGACCGTCGCCCGGTACGGACGGCTCGACGTGATGTGCAACAACGCCGGCGTCCACGCCGCCACAACGCTTCTCGAAACGACGAACGACGACTTCGAACGCATGGTGGCCGTGAACTTCGGCGGCATCTTCTACGGCACGCGAGCGGCAGGCCGGGTCATGGCGGAGCAAGGATCCGGCGTCATCGTCAACACGGCCTCGAACGGCGGGTACCTGCCCACCGAAGGGATGGCGGTCTACTGCGGCACGAAGGCGGCAGTGGTCGCGATGTCCAAGGCCTGCGCACTCGAACTCGCTCCCCGAGGCGTGCGAGTGAATACGATCTCACCCGGGACGATGCTGAGCGGCATGGTTCCGGACGTGGAAGGCATCGTCGAGATCCTCGACAAACTCCAGCCCATCGGATACGCCGCGAATCCGTCCCGGATGGCCACGGGAATCCTGTATCTCGCCTCGGACGACGCCGACTATGTCACCGGGCACGACCTGATCGTCGACGGAGGTGCCACTGCAGGCCGGGTCGCTGTCGGAATCTGATTTCGACCGAAAGCAGCTCCGCGGGAAAGGAAGCGGGCCGACGTTTCCGGATCGGGCATAACGTACGAACCCGCTCTACAGCATCGTCCGATCCGGATCGGTCAGCGCGGGGTCCCGCGAGGTGTCCTTCAAGGCCACCCCCGAGGCTCCCAGCTGTCGCGCACCGTTCACCAGTGCCGCGACGACACGCGCGGCGTGTTCGTAGCTCATCCCGTCCGGTGGGTGGATGTTCGACACGCAGTTGCGTTCGGCATCGCTGCGCCCCGGCTGTGGGTGGTGGGTCAGATATACACCGACGCTGTCGGCCACCGAGAGACCGGGGCGTTCGCCGATGATCACGAGCATCGTCGAGACGCCGAGCTGTTCGCCGATGTGGTCGCCGAGCGCGACACGGGCCTGCGTGGCGATCACCGGTGGCGCAACCGTCAGTCCGGGTAGCGCGCCGGTGATCGCCGCGAGCAGATCTGCGCCGTGGGCCTCCAGGGCCGTGGACGACAACCCGTCGCACAGCGCGACACCGAGATCGGTGTCCGTGCGTGGGAGCACCGTTCCCTCGGCGAGTTGCCGGCCGAGATCGGGTCGCCGCAGATACGTACTGCGATCGCCCGCTGCGCTTTCCACGATGGACGGCTCCCCGAGCCCGAGTCTGCGCAGTCGGTCGGCCAGAGCGGGCGCGTCGAGCGGCACGTGCACGGCGTCGCGGGCTTCCGCATGTGCTGCCACGAACTCCAGATGCCGGCGGGTCGGGATGCCGTTCCCTGTGCGTCCGAGTCCGATTCGAGCCTGGGTGTGCCGGCGCAGTTGGTCCCACAGGTCGCTCACAGGGCACCTCCGAGCGCCCGGAGAGGAGATGTCCCGACGTCCACCGGCACGATGCGACCGGCGTCGTCCGCCATGCCTTGCCTGCGCAGCCAGTCCTCGAACTCCGGTGCCGGTCGTAGATCCGCCACCTCCCGCACGTACAGCGCGTCGTGGAAGGACAGCGACTGATAGCCGAGCATGACGTCATCTGCCCCCGGCACGGTGATGACGAATGCTGTTCCGGCGACGGCCAACAGGGTGAGCAGAGTGTCCATGTCGTCCTGGTCCGCTTCGGCATGGTTGGTGTAGCAGACGTCCACCCCCATCGGCAGCCCGAGAAGCGTGCCACAGAACTGGTCCTCGAGTCCTGCTCGGATGATCTGCTTTCCGTCGTAGAGATATTCGGGACCGATGAACCCGACGACCGTGTTGACGAGCAGCGGATCGAATCGACGCGCGATACCGTAGGCGCGTGCTTCGAGAGTCTGCTGGTCGACGGGTCTGCCGCCGGTTCCGATGTGGGTTCCGGACGACAACGCCGAGCCCTGCCCGGTCTCGAAGTACATGACGTTGTCGCCCACGGTTCCCCGCTGCAACGACCTGCCCGCCTCGTTGCCCTCCCGCAGCAACTCGAGGTTCACACCGAAACTGCGGTTGGCGCCTTCGGTGCCGGCGACGGACTGGAACACCAGGTCGACAGGTGCTCCCTGCCCGATCAGGTCGATGATGGTGGTGACATGGGTGAGCACACACGACTGGGTGGGGATGTCGAAGCGTTGCCGGATCTCGTCGAGCAGGTATAACAGGTCGGCGACAGCGTGCGGCGAGTCGCTCGCCGGGTTGATGCCGACCACCGCGTCGCCGCATCCCATCAGCAGACCGTCGAGGACGGACGCGGCCACCCCGCGTGGATCGTCGACGGGATGGTTCGGTTGCAGACGTGTCGCGAGCCGACCGGGCAACCCGATGGTGGTGCGGAACGCGCTGGTCACCCTCGACGCGCGGGACACCGCGATCAGATCCTGGTTCCGCATGATCTTGCTGACGGCAGCCACCATCTCCGGCGTGAGCCCCGGGGCGAGCGCCGCGAGTGTCCCGGCCGGATCCGGCCGGGACGCCACCTCGAGGAGGTGGTCGCGCATCTCGCCGACGGTCATGTGCGACACCGGGGCGAATGCCGTCGAGTCGTGGGTGTCGATGATCAGCCGCGTCACTTCGTCGGTCTCGTACGGGACGACCGTCTCGGTGAGGAAGGTGGTCAGCGGAAGGTCCGCGAGCACGAGTTGCGCGGCAGCGCGTTCGGCGTCGGAGGTGGCGGCGCATCCGGCAAGTTCGTCACCGGAGCGTCGTGGGGAGGCTTTGCCGAGCAGGTCGACGAGTCCGTCGAACTCGTAGTTCGCCCCGCGGAGGCACTGTCGGTATGTCGTCATCGGAGTCTCCCGCGCAGGACCGGTTCGACGGATGTGGGCACGCAGTGGAGTGCAGCATTGCACTTTTTCGCCGCCGTGTCCGCCGAGTGTCGCGGAGGAAACGTGAGCGACTATCCGGCTGTCCGGTGCACGACCTCGACCACCCGCTGCGCCATGTGCCGCATGCCCGCGGCGGTGGGATGCAGCGCCCTCGCCAGTGAGAGCGAATGCCGCCCCTCGTACCAGCGTTGCTCGGAGGGCGCGCACGCATCGTGTCCCCGAGCGCCGACCGTGACATCGACGAACTCGGCACCCGCCGCGGCTGCGGAGTTCGCCAGCACCCCGTTCATGCGCGAGAAGAAGTTCGTGACGAACACCGCGTCGGCATCGCTGGTGGGGATGTTGGGCCAGCAACCGCGATTGTCGAACACCCCGCCGTGCCCGACAAGCAGGACGCGTGCGCGCGGAGCACGCTGCTGAACGGCAGCGAGAGTCGCAGTGACCTTCGGTCCGAGCGACCGGAGCGCGGCATCCATGCGCGAGACCGTGCCCGGATCGGTGCGGCACTGCGCGTCCCCGCCGGGGAGTTCGGTGTAACACGAGGAGACGAGATCCGACCACCGGACGTCGTTCCCACCGATGCTCAGTGTGACCAGATTCGTGTCCGCGGTGACGGAATCGATCTGGGGAGGGACGGGGCCCACCGAAGTCGGTTGGGGAACCGACGTCACGTTCTCGGTCCGCGCACCGGTGCACGCCACATTCGTGAACGCCACCGCCTGCAGTGAACCCGCCACGAGGTTCGGATATCCCGCGTCCGCGCGGGCACAGCCCCCGATCATGGCTGCTGCGTCGAGGTAGGGTCCGGCCGCACGCGAGTCGCCGAGGGCGACGTAGCGCATGCCTTGGTCAGCACCCGGGTCGCTCATCGCGGTTACCGGCCACACCATCGATGCAGCTGCCACGCCGGCGACGATCCCGGCCCGCACTGTTGCCTTCATTCCGACCTCCGCCAGCTTTGTTCTCACAGCGTGAGATCGGCGCGGATCACAACCACGTTACGAGTGCGGGGTGCACCTCGGGGGCGAAACTCGAAACAATGCCTCTTCACCAGGGCACATAGCCCGATATTGCCTCGAACCGCTACCGTCGAGCTGTGACCGTCCACAAGGTTCTCGGCAGCCGTTACGAGCTGAGCGGCTTACTCGGCGTGGGCGGCACCGGAGAGATCTACGACGCGTGGGACACCCGGCTCCAGCGACCGGTCGCGGTCAAACTGCTCCGGCCCGAGGCAGGCGGCAAACCGGACGTGCGACGCCGTTTCGAGGTCGAGGCACGGGCCGCCGCCGCGCTGAGCCATCGCTGCATCGTCGCCGTGTACGACACCGGCGAGCACGACGGACGCCCCTACCTCGTCATGGAGAGACTCCGGGGACGCACCCTCGCCGACGACATCGCGCGCGGACCACTCCCCGCCGGCCGGGTACATACAGTTCTCGCCGATATCCTCGGAGCCCTCGTCGTTGCCCACGCCGCGGGGATACTCCACCGCGACATCAAACCGGCGAACGTGCTGATCGAGGAGAACGGTGACGTGAAGGTCGCCGACTTCGGTATCGCGAAGAGCGTCGGAGACGACCTGACACGTACCGGCGAGCTCGTGGGGACCGTTGCGTATCTGAGCCCGGACCGGATCACGGGCCACCCGGCGTCGGTGGTGGACGATCTCTACGCCGTCGGCATCGTCGGCTACGAAGCACTGTGCGGCCGAAGACCGTTCGCCGGTGACAACATTCTGGCTCTGGCGCGGGAGATCACCCACGGAGAGCCGCAACCACTCGCCGACGTTCGCCCGGACGCACCTCCGGGACTCGTCGCGGTGATCGAGCGGGCGCTGTCGCGGGATCCTTCCGACCGTTTCGGCAGCGCGCACGAGATGCTGGCGATGCTGCAGGGCCCCGGCGACCACCGGGGCGCGGTGACGACTCGCCTCCGTGCGAGTGATGCCGTCGACGCCGAACCGCTCGCGACGAATAGCCCCGTGCACGAGGGCCGGCCCCGCGGAGTCCGCCTCGCAGTGGGCCTGACCCTCATCGGCGCGATGGCCGTGGGTGGCATCGCAGTCGGTTTCGGGCGCGACACGGGCACCCCGCTCGAGGCGACGCCCGGGACACGCATCCCTGGCACCTCCGCTTCGGCGCCTCAACGCGTCCCGATCACTCCCGATCCTTCGGCGCCCACCGCGTCAGTGGGCGTTCCGGTGAGCACTGTCATCGAGACACCGGAGGTTCCGCCGGTCGTACCCGGCCCCGCGAACACTCCTGCCACACCGCCGACGAATACCGGACCCGGCTTGTCCGACAACGGTTCTCGCCCGGGCAACCGAAACGGCAATTCCGAAGGAAACAACGGAAACAACGGCAACGGCAACGGCAACGCCGGGAACCGAGGGAACAACGGCAACGGCAACAACGGGAACGGGAACGGGGGCTGACGTCAGTCGGCCGTCTTCTCCTTCAGGGTGTGCGCCACAAGAGCGTTGGCGTGCCCATGGCCCATACCGTGTTCCTGTTTGAGCCAGTTCACCAGTTCCATGTGTTTGCCGAGATCCGACGCGCGGATCATCGTCTTCCATTCCTCGATCGGACGGCCGTACTTCTGCTCGATCGACGGAAAATACGACTCGGGCCCCTTGACCTTCTCGCTCATGCCGGAAGCGTATCCGCGGCGACCGACAGGCAGAGCGATTCCGCTCGATATCGATCGAAAAGTACTGCGGCGCCGCTCTCCCGGATCAGGAGAAGGCGGCGCCGCAGCAGTACGGAAGAAGGTCAGTCCTTCGGGCCACCGGCCACGTAGATGACCTGGCCGGAGACGAAGCCCGCACCCTCGGAAGCGAGGAACGATGCGGTATGCGCGATGTCCTCGGGCTCACCGACGCGCGCGACGGGGATCTGCGAGGCGGCGGCCTTCTTGTAGTCCTCGAACGACGCGCCGACGCGTTCGGCGGTGGCGGCGGTCATCTCGGTGGCGATGAAGCCCGGGGCGATGGCGTTCGCGGTGACACCGAACTTGCCGAGTTCGATCGCGAGGGTCTTGGTGAAGCCCTGCATGCCGGCCTTCGCCGCGGAGTAGTTGACCTGGCCGCGATTGCCGAGCGCCGACGTGCTCGACAGGTTGACGATACGACCGAACTTCGCGTCGACCATGTAGCGCTGGACGGCCCGCGTCATGAGGAAGGCACCACGCAGGTGCACGTTCATGACGGCATCCCAGTCGTCGACGGTCATCTTGAACAGCAGGTTGTCGCGGGTGATGCCGGCATTGTTGATCAGTACCGTAGGCTCGCCGAGTTCGGCGACGACCTTCTCGACCGCAGCCGTGACGGATTGTTCGTCGGAGACATCGGCGCCCACGGACAGCGCCTTGCCACCGGCGGCCTCGATCGCGGAAACGGTGTCCTTGCATGCAGATTCGTCGAGATCGAGAACGGCGACCCGATATCCGTCATCGGCGAGGCGCTTGGCGACTGCCGCACCGATACCGCGTGCGGCTCCGGTGACGATGGCAGTGCGGTCCTGTGTGCTCATTGCGTTCCTCCGTAAGGGTGGGTGGTGACGTCAGGTGATGGTGAGTCCGCCGTCGACGGCGATGGTCTGGCCGGTGACGTAGGCGGACGCATCGGACGCCAGCCATACCGCGGTGGCTGCGATCTCCTCGGGGTCTCCAGTGCGACCGAGAATGATCCGCGGCTTCATGGCATCGAGATAACCGGGCTGGTACTCGTCCGTCATCTCGGTGTGGAAGAAGCCGGGGGCGATGGCGTTGACGCGGATCCCCTTCCGTGCGCCCCACTGCTGCGCCAGGTCCCGGGTGAGGCCGATGACACCGGCCTTGCTGGCCGAGTAGGCGGCCTGGGGCAGACCCGCGGTGGTGAGGCCGAGAATCGACGAGATGTTGACGATCGCGCTGCCCGGCTGCATCACCCGGCCCGCAGCCTGTGCTGCCCAGTAGGACCCGTTGAGGTTGATGTCGATGACCTGCCGGAACTGGTCGGGTGTCTCCCTGGTGGCCGGCACGGCCGTGCCGATCCCCGCGTTGTTGATGAGGATGTCCACCCGGCCCAGCTCCTCGACTGCCCGGTCGACCATGCGCTGCGCCTGTTCGGGATCGGCGATGTCGGTCTCGACCGTGACGGCCTGCCTCCCCGCCTCCCGGACCAGCTCGGCCGTCTTCTGCAGGCGGTCCACCCGGCGCGCGGCGAGCACGACGTCGGCTCCCGCCTCTGCCAGCCCTCGGGCGAAGGCGACACCGAGGCCCGACGAGGCACCGGTGACGATGGCGACGCGGCCGTCGAGACGGAAGCGGTCGAGCACGGACATAGGTCATCTCCTTGCTGTGGCGGGCCTACAGAGACTGTATAGCCGACCGCCACCTCGTCCACAAACAAGCCGCAGCCGAAATTATTGGACAACAGCATCTTTCAGAGCCATGACCTAACTCTGCCTTCGGCATTTCCTATGCCCGCGACGAGTGTCGGCCCGCTTCTAAGCGCTTGCTTATCGTGCGATGCGGTAGCGGGCTTGTCAATACCGATCAGTGCGTTAGCATCGTCGCCACCATCGGATCGGGGGGTCTACGTGGGCAGGGGGATATCGCGCCGTCGGCTTCCCGAGACACGAGCACAGCGAGGGGGAGCTGTCTGCCATGTCCACCAACGACAACATCGCCGACCGGTTACTGATGTCTCTCGGAGTCGACGCCCCGATACCCGACTCGGTGTCTCGACGGCAGGCGAACTACGACAGGCTGGCCGCCCGTGTCGAAGCCGGTGTGGATGCCGAGTACATCGCGGCCTTCGAGAACTTCCACGGCATGGAACATGCCGACATCTACCGGCTGGCGCAGAGCATCAACCCCGTCGCCATGACGACGCTCGCCACCGAATGGGCCGAATTGGGAAAGGGATTCAGCTTCACCGTCGCGTGGGGCACGCTCATGATCCGCTCGTTGATCGCACAGCACTGGGAGGGCGCGGCAGGTGAAGCCGCAGCCGCCGCGACCCTGCGCTTCGGGGAATCCGCCCAGCAGTTGTCCGATGCCGCACGCGCGACCGCGGAGAAGCTCCGCGTCGCCGCCGATGTCGGGGAGCGAGTGCGCTCGTCCGTTCCCCCTCCGTCGGCGAACACCTCCCTGCTCCTGCAGGCACTCGATCCCGTCGCCGCCGCCGAAGCCGCGCGCCACGAGGAAGCTGTCCGAACGCAGGCCGTTCGGGTGATGGAGGCGCTGTACAAGCCGTACTACCGCGACTCCGGCACAGCCGTTCCGGTACTGCCTTCGCCGTTCGCCACCACCACCGATCGCGCCGGCGACACCTTGACACCCTCCGGATACGGAGCTTCGGAGATCGAGGGTTCCCGCGCGTCCGGAACACCCACGAGGTTCGCCGGAGAGGCCGGAGAGCCCCTCCGCACCCATGGACCCGGCGCACCGGGAATGCCCGGCGAAGCCGAAAACCGTACGGCCGACCCGCAGCCGGGCGAGACCGTCGGCGGCACAGCTGACGACACCGTAAAGGCGGGCAGAAGCAGCCCTCACGAGCCTGCCCCCACCACACCCGCATCCACCGCATCGCCTGCGGACCACGCCCCCGGCCGATCGACCGGTCAACCGTACGGTTCGCCTTCCTCTACGGTCGGGGGAAATGGGGGCGGCGGCCTGCCGGGCTCGGGTGGATCGGGAGGAGCGCTCTCCCCCGCGAGCCCCTCGCCGCTCGTCGCAGGAGCGCCACCCGCCGGTGGCGGCTCAGCGGGGCAACCCGCGACGCGCGGCGGTGGGGCCCGACCGTTCGGCATGATGCCCGGCATGATCCCGCCCGCCTCGTCCCGCAACGACGAGCAGGACAAACGCGTGGCGAGTTATCTCGTCACCGACGACCACGGACACGAACTGATCGGGGCACTGCCCGACACCGCCCCGCCCGTCCTGGGAGCCGATCCGCTGTGAACCGTCGTCTCACCCTCGACAGATTCCTGGTGGCGTGGACGACCGCGGGCGGGGACGACCTGCCCTTCCCACTGCACTACCGCACCACCGCGATGTGGGAGGACGAGCACGTCGCACACCTGCGGGCGGCCCGAGCGTGGCACCGCGAGTCGCCCGATCCGGCCCTCGAACACGCCGTACGGACTCTGCTGACCGGCGAGGTCGCCGTGGAGATCTACGGCCGTTCGGCCGATCCCGCGAACGACGTCTTCGCCCGGGCCGCCATGGCCGGCGACCGGGCGGTTCTCGTCCGCCAGGACCCCCTCGCTCGCGACATCCACCTCACCACGACCACCACCGCCCTGATCGCAGAGGCCATGCTCGACCTGCTGCCCGCCGTCGCGGCAGGGCGGGAACCGGCCCGGGTTGCGGCCGGCCGCGAGGTGCTCGAACCGTCCGCGACCGGCAGCGTGCGCCGCTCCGCCGGTGACACCGGTGCCGAGTCGATACGCCGACTGCTGCACCGCGAACGCTCGGCCACCGGCAGCATCCGGATCCTGACGTACTCGGATCCGGGACACGCTCCCGTCACCGACATCGGCTGGTTCGACGTCGTGGACGACGGACGGTATCTGTTCCTTCCCGGCCCCGACATATCTGTCGTCCCGGGCACCACCGAGGCGTTCCGCCGGGAACTGTCGACGCAGGTGCATCGGCTTCGCGGGGTGCCACGCACGCAGCGGCGCGGGGTGATGCGGCCGCACTGACGATCGTTCGCGTCGTGTCCCGAGGGTGCCGGTCGACTAGGCTGGCGACATGACGGACCGGGACCGCACGCCCGACGGCAGGCCGCAGAATGCGCGTCCGCGCGACGCCCTGGGCCGCCCCCTGCCCCCGGGCGAGGACGGCGTCGAGCGCGTCCCCGACGATCTCGATCTCGACGTGGACGGGACCATCGCCGAAGGCCAGCGTCTCCTCGATCAGGACCGGCCGTTCCACGCGCACGAGGTCTTCGAAGCGATGTGGAAGAAGGCCCCGCCCGAGGAACGGCCCCTCTGGCAGGGCCTCGCGCAGCTCGCCGTCGGCCTGACCCATCTGCTCCGCGGCAACCCGGTCGGCGCGGCATCGCTGCTGAAGCAGGGGCAGGCACGGGTGCGGCACTACGAGGACGAGCCGCCCTACGGTCTGGACATCGACGGCCTCGCCGGTTGGGCCGACCATCTGCTGACCGAGATCGCTCGCGACGAACCCGTCCCCACTCCCCCGACTCCGCGCTTGAGGATGCCCTGATGCCGATCCTGCCCATGTTCCCGCTCGGCACTGCGCTGCTTCCCGGCTCCGACCTCCCGTTGCGCATCTTCGAGCCCCGATATCAGCAACTCGTCCAGGACTGCAGCGCCTCCCCCGATGGGCCGCGTTTCGGCGTCGTGCTCATCGCCCGCGGCCACGAGGTGGGCGGAGGTGAGGAGCGGCACGATGTCGGCACCGTCGCCCGGATCATGGTCGACACCGATCTCGGCGCGGGTCGGCGTTCACTGGAATGCCTTGCCGAAGAGCGTATTCGAGTTCTCAGGTGGCTCCCGGACGATCCCTACCCCCGCGCCGAGGTGGAGCCCTGGCCGGACACCGATTCCGGCCCGGTGGATTTCGCCGAGATCACCGGTCCCATGGGCAGGCTCTACGGCGTACTCGATCGCCTCACCGGTGGCCGGGCACCGCTTCCTCCCGCCACGACCGAACTGCCGGAGGATCCCGGGGCGCGCCTGTTCGCCCTGGCCCGCTACGTGCCTATGGGAGAAGCCGATCGCTACGCCGTCCTCGCCGCGCCCGGACCGGCCGAACGCATGGCCATTCTGCTCGAAGCGATCTCTACCGCAATCGATCTCGCAGAATGGAAGCTGAAAGACTGAACCGACCTGCACGAAGTCCGGTTCGCACCCGGTGAACGGGATCTCCTCTGCCCGGTCGGCGCGACCGCGGGTTAGGGTCCGGGCACACCGCTGTCCCCCGACCGGAAGGCGCCGAATGGATACCGTCGAAGAACGGCTGGCCCGGCTCGAAGCACTCGAAGAGATCAGGATGCTCAAGCACCGATACTTCCGGGCGTGCGATGCCAAGGACCCGAAGGCCATGCGCGGGTGTTTCGTCGCCGGGAACGCCGATATCCACTACGGACCGGCGCTCGGCAGCTTCGACGACGCCGATGCTCTCGTCGACATCTACTCGCGAATCGCACTCGAGCGTCTCGACGACCGATACGTCGTGCTCGACATGCATCACGGCATGCATCCGAGCATCACGATCACCGGTCCGGACACTGCCACCGGCGCCTGGACATTACGGTTCCGCCAGGTCGATCTGCGTGCCCGGACCGAACGGGTCACCGCCCTCGATTACGACGACGACTACGTGATCGAGAACGGCGAATGGAAGATCTCCCGGTGCCACGTGAACGTGCTGTGGTCGATCCAGCGGACATTGACCGACGACGTGGACGTGGTGCAGTGATGGCAGAAACGAAGGTTGCGCTCGTCACCGGGGCGAGTCGCAGCGTCGGCAAGGGCATCGCGTGCGCTCTCGGTTCCGATGGCTGGACGGTCTACGTCACCGCCCGCGGCCCCGTCGGAATCGACGGCCCACTCGACCGCACCGCCGCGGAAGTCACCGAACGCGGTGGGCACGGCATCGCAGTGCAGTGCGACCACCGCGACGATGCGCAGATACACGATCTGTTCCGCCGGATCGCCGACGAACAGGACTCCCGGATCGATCTGCTCGTCAACAACGTGTGGGCATCACCGCCGGGCTTCGCCGGGTTCTCCGAGCCGTTCTGGAAACGCCCGATCAGCGATTGGGACAGCCTGATCGGCGTCGGGCTGCGAGCCCACTACGTCGCGTCCGTCGAAGCCGCGCAGTTGATGGTGCCCCGCGGTAGCGGCATGATCGTCAACATCTCGTCCTTCGGTACCCGCGGATATCTCCACTCGGTGCTGTACGGGATGTCGAAGGCCGGCCTGGACAAGATGGCTGCCGACATGGCCGTGGAGCTACGCGGCACCGGGGTGACGGCTCTGTCGCTGTGGCCGGGCCTGGTGAAGAACGAGGCCATGATCTCCCGCGGCATCGACAACTTCGAGGGTTTCTCGCTGGCCAACGCCGAAACACCGGAGTTCATCGGCCGGGTGATCGTCGCTCTCGCCGCCGACACCGACGTGAACGCGCGCAGCGGCCACACCCTCATCACCGCCGAGACCGCGCTCGACTACGGCGTCGTGGATGTCGAGGGGAACCAACCGGATTCACATCGCGCGGTCTTCGGCGGTGGGCCCTTGTTCTGACCTCCGGCACACCCTGTATCCCGGACACCGTCACACGATCACAACGTCCAGGGTCCGAGGACCGTGCACACCCTCCACGCGTTCGAGTTCGATGTCGCTCGTGGCGGACGGGCCGCTGATCAACGTCGTCGGCCGTTCCGGCGCCAGCCGGGCCAATGCTTCCGGCACGCCCACCTCGACGTCGTCGAGCGACACGACGCACACGTGCAGGTCGGGAACGAGTGTCAGCGCCCGCCTGCCCTGATCGGGACTGCCGTCGAGGAAGATCGTCCCGGTCTCGGCGCAGGCCACAGCAGAGGCGGTGACCACACCGTCGAGGGATTCGAGGTCCGGTGCCGGGACATCGAGCGCGTCGACGACGGTCTCGCCGTCGAACAGCGACATCCACGACGGATCGAGACCTGCAGGAACTCCGACGCGACGGGCCCCGCGCTGCAGGAGAACTCGCGCGATCGTGGTCGGCAACCGGCCGGGCGTACTGCGGTGGACGTTCGCCTTGTAGTCGAGCAATCGATCGGCGAACAGTTCGAAGCGATCGTCCTCGGACATGGTGCGTCCGGTCCGGTAGCGGCGGGGCACATCCACCCGCGCGGGCGGCGACAACGCGAGTGCGTCACGGATGCGTCCGAGCACGATCTCCCTCGAAGTCATTCTCGCTCTCCGTCTTCCCTCGCCCGCTCGAGTGCGACGCGGCGTTCGTCCGAGTCCCACCACTGCCGGAACGTGCGCTTCGGCGGTGCGGGGATGTCGCGCGAGTGGGTCCACCCGCTCATCGGGCCCGGCAACGCACTGATGTGCCCCTTCTTTCCTGCGACGAGCCGTGCCACTGCGGCGGCCTTCTGTGCCGTCGTCCATCGCGCCGCCGACGACATCGCCACCGATGCAGCCTTCATCGCTGCGGCCTCGAGGCCGGGCCCGGCGTGCTCGACCTTCTGGTGTCGCAATTCGACGAGCAGCGAGGGGATGTCGATCCGTACCGGGCACGCATCGAAGCACGCGCCGCACAGACTCGACGCGAACGGCAGTGTCGCGTTGGGGTCGTGCGGGTGGCCCATTCCCGCCAGCTGTGGTGTCAGGACCGCTCCGATCGGGCCGGGATAGGTCGATCCGTAGGCGTGCCCACCGGTGCGCTCGTAGACGGGGCACACGTTCAGGCACGCCGAACAACGAATGCATCGCAGGGCTTCCCGACCCACTCCGTCCGCGAGGGTGGCGGTACGGCCGTTGTCGAGCAGGATCAGGTGGAAATTCTGCGGACCGTCCCCCGGGGTCACTCCGGTCCACATCGAGGTGTACGGATTCATGCGCTCGCCGGTGGACGACCGCGGCAGCAACTGCAGGAACACTTCGAGATCGCGGTAGGTGGGCAGCAGTTTCTCGATCCCCATGACGGTGATGAGGGTCTGCGGCAGTGTCAGGCACATCCGTCCGTTGCCCTCCGACTCGACCACCGCGAGCGTGCCGGTCTCGGCGATACCGAAATTGGCGCCCGACACCGCGACCGGCACGGTCATGAACTTGTGCCGCAGGTATTTTCGTGAGGCTTCGGCGAGATGCTCCGGCACGTCGTCGAGATCGGGGTTCACGCCGCTCATCTCGCTGAGGAAGATGTCCCGGATCTCGGACCGGTTGCGGTGGATGGCCGGTACGAGGATGTGCGAGGGGGTGTCGTGCCCGAGTTGGACGATGAGTTCGGCGAGGTCGGTTTCGTGTGCGGTGATGCCCTGTGATTCGAGATATTCGTTGAGGCCGATCTCCTGGGTGGCCATGGACTTGACCTTGATGACCTCGCCGGAACCGGTTTCACGCACCAGCCGCGCCACGATGCCGTTGGCCTCGTTCGCGTCGGCAGCCCAGTGCACCACGCCACCGCGGGCGGTCACGGCGGTCTCGAATTGCTCGAGCAGCTCCGGGAGACGTGCGAGCACGTCGTCCTTGATCGCCGCGCCCGCCACCCGCAGCTCCTCCCAATCGGGCACCTCGGCGGTGACCCGCAACCGCTTGGCCCGGATGGTGTGCGTGGCCTTGCCGATGTTGCGACGCAGTTGAGCGTTGTCGAGTTCGTGACTCGCCGCTTCGGGGAAGGTTTCGGTTCCGCGCAGATTCCCCGAGCCACGCGGCGGCAGCGACGGCATCCCGAGTGCGGTGGCGGTCATCTCGTCACCGCCCGGGCCGGCTCGCGAACGGACGCGAGGATCTGGGCCAGGTGGATGGTGCGTGTGCCCATCCGCAGCCGGGACATGCCCCCTCCGATGTGCATCAGACACGACGAGTCGCCTGCCGTGCAGTACTCGGCGTCCGTCTCGGCGACATTGCGGATCTTGTCGCCGAGCATCGCAGTGGACGTCTCGGCGTTCTTCAACGCGAACGTCCCGCCGAAGCCGCAGCACGACTCGGCGTCGGGCAGTGCGACGAGGTCGAGATCGCGAACGGCGCGCAGCAACCGCAGCGGCTTGTCGCCGACGCGGATCATCCGCAGCGAATGACAGGTCGGGTGGTAGGTGACTCGATGGGGGAACCAGGCGCCCACGTCGACGACACCGAGTACGTCGACGAGCAACTCCGACAACTCGTAGGTCTTGCCGGAGACGAGGTCGACGCGTTCGCGCAGTGCCGGTCGTCCGTAGCGCGATGCGACGATCTCGTGCTGATGCCGGATGGAGCCGACGCACGATCCCGAGGGTGCGACGACCGCGTCGATCGACGAGTCACCGAACTCGCCGGCGAAATTCTCGACGAGAGGCAGCGCATCGCGCTGGTAACCGGTGTTGACGTGCATCTGGCCGCAGCAGGTCTGGCCCGGCGGGAACACGACGTCGTGCCCGAGCCTGGCGAGGAGGACGGCCGTGGCCTGGACCGCCTCGGGGAACAGAGTGTCGCCGAGGCAGGTCGCGAACAGCGCGATTCGCATGAATTCTCCGCATCGTCTGTGGTGGTAACCACACTAGTGCCGCCCCAGCGACAGCTTGGTAAAAGTGCCCGCGGGAGTGGTGTATGGTTGGACATGCAACGCGGGGTGGAGCAGCTCGGTAGCTCGCTGGGCTCATAACCCAGAGGTCGCAGGTTCGAATCCTGTCCCCGCTACCACCGACCGGCCCGGACTCGTACGAGTCCGGGCCGGTCTTTTTCGTACCCACCCTCTCGACATCGGTACCGCTCCCCGGGCAGAACTGAGCGAGTAGATTTCGCGACAGGGCCGTTCCGAGTGGAGGGTGCGATGGTCAAACGCGCAATCGTCGTCGATCGTCCACGAGCTCCGCGCTGGCTACGGCCCACGATCATCGGCGTGCTGCTGGCGGTCGCCTTCTATCAGATGTCCGGCTGGCTCTTTCACAATCTGAAGGGCTTTCTCGGACTGTTGTTCCTGGCATGGCTGTTCAGCATCACCATCGAACCCATCGTCGATCGACTCGAACGGTTCGGCATGCGCCGCGGCGCCGGCACGGGGCTCGTGATGTTCTCCCTGTTCGTGCTCACGATCGGATTCTTCGCACTGTTCGGCACTCTGCTCGCCGAACAGATCGGGCAGTTGCTCACCAGCCTTCCGGATGCGCTCACGCGCGTGACCGACTGGGCGAATCGAACATTCGATACGAACTTCAAGTCCGGTGACGAACTGATCAAGATTACTCCGGATACGCTGCGCGATCTCGCACAGCGCTTCACACCCGGTGTGCTCGGTGTCCTCAGTACTCTCGTCGGTGCGATCTTCCAGATCCTGACGATGCTGCTGTTCGTGTTCTACATGTCTGCGGAGGGGCCGCAGATGCGGCGCACGATCGCGAGCTGGTTTCCGGCCCGGCAGCAACAGCTGATCGCGAGCGTGTGGGAGACCTCGGTGGACAAGGCCGGCGGTTACGTCGTCTCCCGGCTCATCCTGGCCGCAGCGAGCTCGATCTTCACCGGCATATTCCTGCTCGTCATCGGCGTTCCGTACTGGTTACCACTTGCGATCTGGACGGGCGTTGTCTCCCAGTTCATCCCGACCCTGGGCACATATCTCGCCATCGGCCTGCCCGCGCTCATCGCCGCAGTGCAGCATCCGCTCGACGGGGTGTGGGTGATCGCCTTCGGAACGGTCTACCAGCAGATCGAGAACTACGTGCTGCATCCGCGCATCACGGCGCGCACGGTGGCGATCCATCCTGCGGTGGCGTTCGGTTCCGTGATCGTCGGCGCGACGCTGTTCGGACCGGTGGGGGCACTCGTGTCGGTACCGGTCGTCGCGATCCTCCAAGCACTCGTCGAATCGTTCGGGCACCGCTACGAGCTGATCCCGGAGGTCGGCGGAGAACCGCTGCCGGACGACGAGGGCCGCCCGCTGACGGCCGACAACGACAGCTACGACTGACTCGCCGAAGCGGAACGGGGTTGTGCGAGAGGCCGGAAGACCTCGAGCACAACCCCGCTCCGATGGCGTTCAGACGATGAGTTTCGCTGCCGTCGCGGCGACGACCTCCTCGGTGCTCACACCGGGGGCCGTCTCGACGAGCTTCAGCCCCTCATCGGTGACGTCGATGACCGCGAGGTCGGTGATGATGCGGTGCACACACCGCTTACCGGTCAGCGGCAGGACGCACTGCTCGAGGATCTTCGGCTCACCCCTCTTGGTGACGTGGTCCATCATCACGATGACGCGCTCGGCGCCGTGGACGAGGTCCATCGCGCCGCCCATGCCCTTGACCATGGCACCGGGCACCATCCAGTTGGCGATGTCGCCGTCGGCGGAGACCTGCATCGCGCCGAGCACGGCGACGTCGATCCGGCCGCCGCGGATCATGCCGAACGACTCCGCCGAGTCGAAGAAGGATGCGCCGGGAATGGCGGTGATCGTCTCCTTGCCGGCGTTGATGAGCTCGGGGTCGAGTTCGTCCTCGGTCGGATACGGTCCGACACCGAGCACGCCGTTCTCCGAGTGGAGGATGACCTCGACGCCGGGCTCGAGATAGTTCGGCACGAGGGTGGGCATGCCGATGCCGAGGTTGACGTACTGCCCGTCCTCGAGTTCCCGCGCGACGCGTGCTGCCATCTCCTCGCGGGTCAGTCCCTTTTTCGCCACCTGGGTCATGAGCGCACCGTCCGGTTCTCGATGCCGACCTCGACGGGGCCGACGTGTACGACACGTTGCACGTGGATGCCGGGCGTGTGGATTTCGTTCGGGTCGAGTTCGCCGGGCTCGACGAGGTGCTCGACCTGCGCGATCGTGATGCGCCCCGAGGCGGCGGCCGGCGGGTTGAAGTTGCGGGCGCTGGCCCGGTAGACGAGGTTGCCGTGGCGGTCGCCCTTCCAGGCGTGCACGAGCGCGTAGTCGGCGGCGATGCCGCGTTCGAGCACGTAGGTCTTCCCGTCGAATTCGCGGGTCTCCTTGGGTTTCGACGCGAGCGCGATGCCGCCCTTGCCGTCGTAGCGCAGCGGGAGTCCGCCTTCCTCGACTGCCGTGCCCACACCGGCGGGCGTGAAGAACGCGGGGATGCCTGCTCCACCTGCGCGAAGACGCTCGGCGAGCGTGCCCTGCGGGGTCAGTTCGACTTCGAGTTCACCTGCGAGGTACTGCCGTGCGAATTCCTTGTTGGAACCGACGTACGACGAGATGGTCCGGCGGATGCGCCCCTGTTCGAGGAGCAGCCCGAGCCCGAATCCATCGGTTCCGCAGTTGTTGCTCACGGTCTCGAGGTCGGTGGCGCCCTGTTCGAGCAAGGCGTCGATGAGGATCTCGGGGATGCCGACGAGCCCGAACCCTCCGACGGCGATCGTGGCGCCGTCGGGGATGTCGGCTACTGCCTCGGCGGCGGAGGCGACGACTTTGTCCATGCTCGCCACGATACCCTCATGTGCGTATTATGAACTAGTGTCCGCGATGCGAACACGGCGCAGACGCTGGAGCCACACAGACCCCGACGTACAGGAGCCACACGATGACCGTCGCACTCGGTTACGAACAGCACGGAGACCCGGCAGCACCGACCGTCCTGTTCCTCGGGTCGCTCGGCTCGGATCGGTCGATGTGGACGCCGCAGATCCGTGCCCTGTCTCCGGACCTGCACGTCCTCGCAGTCGATCACCGCGGCCACGGCGGGTCACCGGCTCCGGCCGGCCCCTACACCGTCGCCGAACTCGCCGGAGACGTCGTTGCCCTCCTCGACACACTCGGGCTCGCCGAGGTGCACTTCGTCGGCCTGTCGCTCGGCGGCGCCGTGGGCCAGTGGCTCGCCGCCCATCACCCGGAACGCATCAGCACACTGACGCTGCTGTGCACGTCGGCGGCCTTCCGGCCCGCACAGGCCTGGTACAACCGCGCCACCTCCGTCCGCGACGACGGCCTCGCCTCGATCGCCGACTCGATCGTCTCCCGCTGGTTCTCCCCCCGACTGGCCGAGGACGCCCCGGAGCTCGTCGCCCGTCACGTCGAGATGGTGAAGAGCACGACCGACGAGGGTTACGCCGCGTGCTGCGAGGCACTCGCGACCTGGGACGGCCGGCCCGACCTGGGACGGATCGTCGCACCCACACTCGTCGTCGCAGGCGAACAGGACCCCGCCACTCCGCCGTCGGCGATGCGGGAACTGGCCGACGGCATCACCGATTCGGCCTTCCAGGTCGTCTCCCCCGGCGCTCATCTGGCCAGCGTGGAACAGGCCGCACGGATCACTGCCCTCATCCGCGAACACATCGCGCAGGCACCGGCCCACACCGAGGAAGGCAGCGGATCGTGACCACTCCCGACAACACCGCGTCACCGGATTACGTCCAGTCGCTGGCTCGTGGACTGTCCGTCATCACGGCATTCGGTGCACACGCGCCGAAACAGTCCCTCTCGGACGTCGCCCGAACGACGGGACTGACCCGCGCCACCGCACGCCGATTCCTGTTGACCCTGGTCGAACTCGGTTACGTCCGTACGGACGGCTCCCAGTTCTGGCTCACCCCGAAAGTTCTCGAACTCGGCTACAGCTATCTGTCCGCACTGACCCTGCCGGAGGTCGCCCGGCCGCATCTCGAAGCACTCGCCCGGAAGGTTCAGGAATCGACATCGGTGTCCGTGCTCGACGGTGACGACGTCGTCTACGTCGCGCGTGTGCCCGTCCGTCGCATCATGACCGTCACCATCACCCTCGGCACCCGTTTTCCTGCCTACGCGACCTCCATGGGCCGGGTCCTGCTCGCGGGGTTGCCCGACGACGAATTCGAGGCCTATCTCGCCCGGGCCGATCTCGCACCCATCACCGGGAACACCGTCACCACCGCCGAGGCGCTGCGCGCCGAGATCGCCGCGGTGCGCAGCGATGGCTACTGCGTGGTCGACGAAGAGCTCGAAGAGGGTCTGCGCTCGCTCGCAGCACCTATCCGCGATTCGTCGGGAACCTTTGTGGCGTCCGTGAACCTGTCCACCCACGCCGCCCGGTACCGGCCGGAGACGGTGCACGAGGAACTGGTCCCCGCCCTGCTCGCCACCGCGGACGCCATCTCCGCGGATCTCACCCGCACCCAGACCCACTAGTACAACCATCGATCGAGGACAATGATGACCGACGTAGTGATCTGCGAGCCCCTGCGCACCCCGGTGGGCCGTTTCGGCGGTGTACTGAAGAACGTCGCCCCGGAAAACCTCGCCGCCACCGTCATTCGCGAACTCGTCGCCCGAACCGGTATCGCACCGGCGGACATCGACGACGTGTTTCTCGGCCAGGCCTCCCCCAACGGCGAGGCGCCCGCGCTCGGTCGCGTCGCAGCCCTCAACGCCGGTCTCGGCGTGGACGTTCCGGGTCTGCAGGTGGACCGCCGCTGCGGTTCGGGTCTGCAGGCGGTACTGCAGGCCGTGATGCAGGTGCAGACCGGTGGCAGCGACCTGATCCTCGCCGGCGGCGCCGAGTCGATGAGCCAGGCCGAGTTCTACGCGACCGGAATGCGCTGGGGTGTCAAGGGCGAGGCGGTCGCGCTGTCCGACCGGCTCGCACGTGCCCGCGTCACCGCGGGCGGCCGCGACTTCCCCGTGCCCGGCGGCATGATCGAGACCGCCGAGAACCTGCGCGCCGAATTCTCCATCAGCCGTGAGGACCAGGACGCCCTCGCCGTGCAGTCGCACCACCGGGCGGTCGCCGCCCAGAAGGACGGTGTGTTCGCGCAGGAGATCGTGCCAGTCGCGGTGCCGCGGCGTAAGGGTGATCCGCTCGTGGTCGACACCGACGAGCACCCCCGTGCCGACACCTCGATGGAGACCCTCGCAAAGCTGCGGCCCATCCGCGGCAAGATCGACCCCGAGTCCACCGTCACCGCGGGCAACGCGAGCGGACAGAACGACGGTGCTGCCATCGCGATCGTCACCACCGCCGAGAAGGCCGCCGCCCTGGGCCTGCGCCCGCTCGCTCGGCTCGCGAGCTGGGCGGTGGCCGGTGTCCCGCCCCGCACCATGGGCATCGGACCGGTTCCCGCGACCGAGAAGGCGCTCGGCCGAATCGGATTGACGATCGCGGACATGGACGTCATCGAACTGAACGAGGCGTTCGCCGCACAGACGCTCGCGGTCACGCGCTCGTGGGGTATCGAGGCCGACGATCCGCGCCTGAATCCCAACGGATCCGGTATCTCCCTCGGACACCCGGTGGGAGCGACCGGTGGGCGCATCCTCGCCACCCTGCTCCGCGAACTGGACCGTCGTGAGGGACGCTACGGCCTCGAGACGATGTGCATCGGGGGCGGACAGGGACTCGCCGCGGTCTTCGAACGCGTCGTCTGAGACCGGCCCGGTGCTCGCGGCGCGATCCGCCGTCGCGAGCACCGTCCTGTCCGTACGCTCGTGATCATGAACGAGGTACAGATCACCCCACCCACCGAAGCTCCTGCTCCGCCGACGACGCGAGCCCGCACCTTCGCGCGTTATCTGCTGGCCGCCTCGCTGATCTTCGCCGGTCTCGCCCACCTGTTCTGGGCGCGCAAGGACTTCCAGGCCCAGGTCCCCGATTGGGTACCGATGGACAAGGACGGCGTGGTGATGGCCTCGGGCGGTGTCGAGATCATGCTCGGTGCCGGACTGGCCGTCGCGAATCGCGACCGCGTGCGTGTCGGACGCCTCGCCGCACTGTTCTTCGCCGCAGTCTTCCCCGGCAACATCGCGCAGTATCTGGGCAAGCGCAGCGCATTCGGCCTCGATACCGACCGTAAGCGCCTGATCCGCTTGTTCTTCCAGCCGGTGCTCATCCTGTGGGCGCTGTGGTCGACGGGCATTCCCCGGCGCTGACACGTCCCGCGCCGGAGCAGCGGACCGGTGTCCGTTACTCCGGCGCGACCCGCACGAGCATCTTGCCGAAGTTCTTCCCTTCGAGCATTCCGATGAACGCCTCCGGCGCGTTCTCGAGCCCGTCGACGATGTCCTCGCGGTACTTGATCCGGCCGTCGCGCACCCATGCCGAGACCTCGCGCAGGAAGTCTCCGTACATCTCCTTCACGAATTCGGTCTGGATGAATCCCCGGATCGTGAGGCTCTTCGTGAGAATCGAACCGAACAGCCCCGGAAGCCGGTCCTTGCGGTCGAGATCGACGCCGTTGTACTGAGCCACGAGTCCGCACACCGGAATGCGTGCGTAGGTGTTGAGCAGCGGCCACACCGCTTCCTGCACGGCACCACCGACATTCTCGAAGTACACGTCGATGCCATCCGGCACCGCCTCGGCCAGGGCGTCGGCGAACTGCGGGTCGCGGTGGTCGAGCGCCACGTCGAAGCCGAACTCGTCGAGCAGGGCACGGCACTTCTCCGGCCCGCCGGCGATGCCGACCGCGCGAGCGCCCCTCACCTTCGCGATCTGCCCGACCGCCGAACCCACCGGTCCGGTCGCAGCGGCGACAACGACGGTCTCGCCTTCCTTCGGCTTCCCGATCTTCAACAGACCCGAATAGGCTGTGAAGCCGGGCATTCCGAGAACACCCAGGGCGGTGGAGAGTGGCGCGGCCTGCGGATCGAGTGCGCGCACCACGGAGCCGTCGACCACGGCGTGCGACTGCCAACCGGCACCCGCGAGGACGTAGTCGCCCGGTTCGAGGCCCTGACAGCGGGACTCGACCACCTGGCCGACCGTTCCACCGACCATCACGTCCCCGAGTTCGACGTGTGCAGCGTAGGACTTCGCGGTGCTCATCCGGCCGCGCATGTACGGATCGAGGGAGAGATAGACGACGCGCAGGAGGATCTGTCCGTCGCCGACCTCGGGGAGCGCCGCCGTCTCGACACGGAAGTTGTCGGCGGTGGGCGCGCCCTCCGGCCGCGACGCGAGAACGATGCGGGTGCTCTGACTCGTCGTGGACTCACTCATGCCGACAGTGTGCCGCAGGCAGCCCCGCGGCAAACATCACCGCACGTTCGTTGCAGGTCAGGCGCTGCGCTTCACCTCACCACGGGGCACCTGATAGTTGGAGAACAGCTGGGAGTGGATCACCTCGGTGAAGGACGGACCCTCCGGTTCGATGCGGGCAGGCCGGCGAACGGACTGAGCGGTACGCACGGCACTCAACTGCGACGTGGAGCGGATCGCCATGTCGATCTCCTCTCGGAAGACGGGAGAGGCGGCCACCGGCACGTGCAGACGGTGCGTGCGGGCGAGTGACCCCTCGGGAGATACGTATACCCCGTCGATGCCCGATATGCACCTGTTCGTTTCGACGCGTCGCGCGACGAAGCGCCGGGCGTCGCGGTTTCCGGACGCCGGCTAACCGCCGTCGGTGCCGGCGCCGGTGCTGCTGCCGGATGCCGCGGCGAGATGGATCGGAGCACTCGTCGCCGAGTTCAGCGCGCTCACCCGACCCCTCGGCACCGGCATGGAATCGGACGGCCTCACGGCGACGGTGCGCGAGCCCCCGGGAGGCAGATGAAACCACGAATCCTGCAGGTCGGCGCCGTCGATGTCGAGCTGCACGTACTGCGCCGCCGCATCGGTTTCCACGTGCACGCGCCACTCGCGCCCGACCGGCCGAGCGGTGGCTCTCAACCCGATCGCGCGTTCGACGGCCCGCGCCGGACCACCCACGAGGTGCACCGACTCCGAGATCGTGGCGCCTCTGGAATCCAGCAACCGGGCGGTCGCGGTCTCGAAGGTGCGCGGGCCGAAACGATACGCAAAGTTGACGTCGGTGAAACCGCCCGTCACCGTCGCCCACGAGAACACCGCCCGCTCGTGCGGACCGAGGTGCAACGGAAGCGAGACATCGACCGGCAGGGCACCCGACGGCGTGTGTGCCTGCAGTTGCAGGGTGACGTCGAGGACGTCGGCGGTGTCGTTGATCGCGTCGATGCGCAGGCCGTCGAGACCGTCCTCGGTGAGGAGGACCGTGACGGGGGCGAAGATGCGGGCCAGCACCCACCACGGCGCCTTCGGGTTCCCGTCCGCGTCGAGCACACCCCACCCGGCACCCGGTTGCAGGTCGTGCGCGGAGAGGATCAGGGCTCCCGCGCATCCCGATCCGGAACGTCGCCAGTACTGCAACACCTCCGTGAAGGCCTCGCAGACCGCGGCACGCCCGAGGGCCAGACAGCGCGCCGGGTCGGCCCAGCGCACCTCGGAGGGATCGACACCGAATATCGTGCGCACATAGTGATCTCGCACGTCCTCGAAATCCCAGGACGCCCCGTTGTCGCGGGGCACAGCCGCCTTCCATCGCGGATGGTGACCGGCCACATTCACGCTGCCGAAGGCGACCTCGATCGCAGTATCGGAGGGCGGAGTCGCAAATGCCAGGCATTCGGTGGCGAACCGGACCCCGGCGGCCCGCACATCCCCGAGCGGGCGCCGGTAGCCCCCGACACCGAAATAGTGCGCCACACCCGTGCCCAGACCCATCGGAAGCGCATCACCGCCGGGAGCGGCGGACGGCGAGGACGACACCCACACCACCCCCGGCAACTCACGGCTGACGATCACGGGCAGCCACGACTCGAGGGCTTCGATGGATGTCTCGCGCGAGCCGAGCATGGCCGGCTGCTGTTCGGTTTCGCTTCCCCCGCACATCACGACCACAGCGGGGTTGCCCCCCAGCCGTCGTGCCAACGACCGGAGTTCGTCCTCGAGCAGCGTGCGGAAGTGCGGGTCGTCCGGGGGGTCGGTGGTCGCGAGCATGACGTCCTGCCACACAGTGATTCCCAGTTCTGCGCAGAGGGAATAGAATTCGTCATCCTCGTAGACCATCGTGCCGGGGATGCGGATCATGTCGACACCGGCGGTCACACAGCGTTCGAGTGTCCGGCGGGTGCCGGCCCTGTCGTTCAGCGCGATCGGATCGGTCGGTGTCCACACCAGCCCTCGGGAGAAGACCTCGACGTCGTTGATCCGCAATCCGAAACCGTCGCCGGGCAGCTTCCCCACCGTCCGGAAACCGATACTCCCCAGAGCCACCCGATGTCCGTCCAGAACGAGATGCGCCGCATACAGATGCGGAACTCCGTAGGTGTGCGGCCACCATCGACGGACCTCGGAGATCGTCGCCTGCATCCGAAGTCGCGCCGTTCCGTCGGGCTCGTATTCGGGCCGCGCTCGTGTCGTCGCCCCATCGATCTCCAGGACGGCCTCGGAGACCTGCAACCCCGCCAGCACGACCTCGACGGTGGCGATACCCTCCGATCCTTGCATGCTCATCCGTATCGACCGTTCGAGCACGACGGGTTCGCCGGAGTCGACGAGCCGCACCGGTCGCCACGGACCCACCGGCGCCGGCACTGCACCGAAGACCGGGGCGCGCCCGAGCACCGTGGTCCGGAACCATCTCAGGCCCTGAGCGGAGATCAGCGACGAACGCCACCGTCCGCGCGGACGACGTTGCCGTAGCGCGGAATCCAGCGAGGCACACCGGATCGCGATCCGCGCCGTAGGCGGCAGGCTATCGAGGACGACGGTCGACGGCACGAACATCGACTCGGACGAAGCCACGTGGACACCGTTCACCCACACGTGCGCGAGTGTCGCGAGTCCGTCGAAGGTCAGGCGCCACGGCCCGCAACCGGACACGTCGACGTCGGTGACGAACCACCAATCGCCGCCGTCGGGTGAGGACGCCCGCGCGGCGGCCGCACCCTCCGCGTCGCGGATCGCACCGGCTGCCGTGCCGGGTATCCGTACCGGCAGCCAGTGCTCGTCACCGGGAAGGCCGTCGGGATGATCGACCGAGGCGGGATCGACGCGGACACAACGCCAGCGGGCATCGTCGAGCAGATTCATGTGCCTCGGTCCCGTCAGCGCAGGCCGGTGGCACGGACGACGGTCGCCATCGAGTCCTCCCACGCGGCGGCCATCGCGACCAGCTGGTCGCCGGGGTCGACGTCACGTCCCCGCGCCGCGCGCGCCATACGGAACTGCACGTTCTTCGCACCCTCGGCGACCGCACGGAATCCGACCGATGCCGCCCCTGCGCCGGGATATCCGTGGCCGTCCATGTAGAGACTCACATCGGCGGCGAGTTCGGCGGTGGCACCGCACTGGCGGAGCACTCCGAACGTCCACGGGTGGAAGACATCCATGCCACCCGCACGGATCCGTTCGACGTCGGTGAGCACGCGGGTCCCGAGTTCGCGGACCGGATTGGACACGGCGCGCATGCGCAGATGCCGCAGCACGATCGTGTCGAAGGCGTCGCACTGCGGCGGTGCCGCCTCGAGGCGCACCTGCTCGACATAGGGCGGCCAGACGGGCACCGCCTCGTCGAGACCGAACACTCCGCGGAAGTCCTCACCGGTGAGCACGTGGTAGCCGCTGTTGTGGAAGTACTCGAGCGCTCCGGCGTCCCGGTCGATCAGGTTCGGCACGATCGTGGTCTTGGAGTGCTTCTCGCGATAACCGGTTCCCGCGGTATCGGGCAGCCAGTAGGCGTCGACTTCGATCGTGGACAACAACCCGGCAGCCGCATTGTCCTCCAGATGACTCACGGGCCGACGCCATACGTTCATCTCGGCCACGTCGATCCTGTACAGGGCCAGCAGGTCCTCGGGGCGGAACTTGAGGAAGGTCCATTGCGTCCCGTCGAATCGGGCCGAGAACGCACACGCTGCGGCGGGAAGGGGATCGTGGCCGAGCGAGTGCAGCACCTCGACCCACAGGTCGACGTAGCAATTGGTCTCGGTCCAGATCCGATCGGCGGCGTGCACGGCATGCGGCGTGTACCCGTCGACGCGGACGTCGATGAGCCGATCGGTCACGGGAACAGCCTGTCTCGCACCTGCCCCGGCCAGAGGTCGACATCGAGACCGTGGGTTCGCAAGAGCGCCAGCGCGATCCGTTCCATACCGAATCCGACACACGCACTGTGGGCGACCTGCCCGTCGACGGTGGTGATCCCGAAGGTCTCGCCGAAATGTTCGCGGTGGCAGTTGCACGAGACGACTGCGGTGCCCTCGTCGAGGTCGCCGTAGAGACGCACCGTCAACTCGGTCTTCAGGTTCTCGGTGCGTTGATTGACCGCCAGCATCCGGCCGGCGCGCCCGAAGAAGGGATCGTTGGCGGGTACTGCGGTCGCGTCGAGACCGAGCGAGCCGAGTACCTCGAGACCACGTTCGACCCACGAGTCACGATGCTGCGCAGCGTCTGCTTCCGTGCCGATGCGGACGAACTCGTGCATCCGGAACGCCTGCATGCGCGCCGGATCCACCGCCGGCTCGTGCCGGAAGCAGTAGCCGTAGACGTCGAGCAGCTCTCCCCCCTCGCGCAGGGCACCGGCGTACCGCGAATAGGCGGGATGGCATGCGGCGGAGACGAGCACTGTGTCGGCAGGTTCGAGCCACGAGTCCCACGCTTCGCCTCGGGAACGTGCCGCGAGCAGTTCGGCATGTTCGGCGTTGCTGCCGGCGAAGGTGTTGACCGCACCGGTGAGGTGCGGGAAGGAGGCGATGTAATCGGTGCGCTCGAAGCTCGTCCTCGGAAAGACCGGCGGGAAGCGAAGTTTCGTCGCGTCGCTGCCCGGACCGGCGGCGACCACGACGCGGTCGACGCCCTCCACGATGTTCTCGAAGGTGCCCGACCGTCCGTAGAGCCCGGGGACACCCGTCTCCACCAGGAGGTCGGCGTCGAGCAGCTGCTGCCGGAAGTCGGCACGTGCGCGGTCGAGTTCGGAGGTGGTGCCCGTCGTAGCGGTGGTTGTCACAGCGTTCCTCGGTAGGCGATCGACAACTGGGCGGAGTTGTTCATGATGCGGTCGTTGTTCACCATCACGGCGGCGCCGTGCGCGTCGCGGAGGTGGCGGCCGAGAGAGTACTGCGAGTCCTCCCGGTACCCGGCGATGCCGCAGATGAGCATCGCACGGTTCACCAGATCCACGACCAGCGTCGAGGCGGTCACCTTGAGATTGTTCATCGCAAGCGAGAAGCCCATACCGGAGAGTGCCTCGGAGCGGTCCGTCCCGTCCAGGGTCGAGGTCGCGGCGTCGAAACGCGCGGCGGATGCGGCGACGACGTCTGCGAACTGCTGATGCACCGCGGCTGCTTCGGCGAGTCGCAGCGCGCCGGGCGGGGTGATGCCAGGACTGCGACGCGCCGCCGACCGCACGAACGAACGCGCCTTCTCCATCGCCGCGTCGGCGATTCCGAGCCACACCGCGGACCACACGCAGTGCGAGACCGGAAGCATGGTGCGCGACGAGATCTCGGCGTAGGGCGTGCCGACGACGAGATCGGCCGAGGTGGTGGCGGTGAGGACGAAACCGGGACTGCACGTTCCCCGCAGGCCGAGGGTGTCCCACTTCCCGGTGGGCTCGAGCGACAGCTCGCCGCGTCGGCACACGACGAGAACCTGGTCGCTGGGCGGGCTGTCGGGGGTGCGACGGGCCGTCACGAGGATCACGTCGGCGTACTCGCCGTACGAGATGACGGGAGCGTTCTTGGTGAGCGACACCGTGTCCCCGTCCCGGGCCACGGCACAGACGCTGCTGCGTACATCACCGCCGGTGCCGAGTTCGGTGGTCGCCGACGCGATCAGGTAATCCTGTGCCACTGCTTCCGCGACGAACGCGGCGACTCCCGGAGTGGAATGGCGGACCAGCGACAGGATCTGCGTCTGGTGCATCGCGAAGATCATCGCGGTCGAGGCGCAGTACCGGCCGAGGATGCGCGCGACGTCGCACAGCTCGCCGAGGGTCGCGCCCTCACCACCCTGCTCGACGGGCACGGCACAGTTGAGCAGATTGTGGGCACGCAGCGCGTCGACGGCCTCGTGCGGGAACCGGCCCTGCCGGTCCACGTCCGCGGCGGCGGGCCCGGCGCTCTCATGTCCGACGATCTCGGCCCGGACGAGCAATGGCGGCTCGGCGTCCTCCACGACGGACAGTGGCGCGGACACCGGACTCACGCGACGCCCAGTTCCGTCAATGCCGAACGGATGGCTCCGACGCTCCCGAAGGTACTCTTGCGCAGCAGTTCGTCCGGGAACTCGATGTCGAAGGCGTCCTCGAGAGCGAGCATGACGTTCACGCTCGCGTGGGAGGTCAGGCCGAGTTCGTAGAGATCGGCGGCGGGGTCGAGGCCTGCCGGGTCGACCGCCAGCTTGGCGTGCTCGCCGAGGACCTTGCGAATCACCTGCTCCGTCATGGCTGTACTCCACTTTCTGCTTCTCCGACGCGGGTCGCCACGACCGTCGCGATGGCGTATTCGGGCTCGTGGGATATCGAGACCTGGAGGTCGGTCAACTGTTCATCTCGTGCCAGGGCAGCCGCGTTACCGGTCAGTTCCACGGTGCATCCGCCCCAGTTCTCGCGGTGGATCTCGATGCTCCGCCACGGCACTGCGTGGTCCCGCGGACGCAGGACCTTCATCACGGCTTCCTTCCCCGCGAAGCGCGCCGCGAGTCGTTGCGCGCGCCCCGGGCCGGTGCACACCGACAGTTCGTGTTCGGTGAACAGACGCCGAAGGTAACGGTCGCCGAACCGGTCGATGCTGCGAGCGACCTCGCGTACGGTGACGACGTCGCAGCCGATGCGTGTCGTCGCGAGACGGGGGCCGCTGCCGTCGACGTTCATGAGTTACTCCTCGGGATGCGGTGCACACGGTAGCTGCCGGCGGACCGATCTACACCTGCCGAATATCTCCGGCCTGTGGAACATCCCGGAAATCACCCCGGTTTTCACCCGATTCCCGCTGTGGATGCAGACGCGAAAGGCTCCGACCTCGACGGTCGGAGCCTTTTCGTCGCTCGTGGGGGTTACGCCGATGTCGGCGCAGGCTGCCTGTTGTTGTTCTTCTTCTTTTTCGTGCCCTTCACCTGCGGCGCCGGTTCCTTCCGTCCGTCGTCCTTCGCCTCGTCACCGGCCTTCGCCGACGCGGTCACCGGGGTGAGCTCCTGCGCGTAGTAGAAGTGCGGGCGCCGATGCCCGAGGAAGGAACCGCACCACGACAGGACCGCGATGTACCGGTTGCGGAAACCGACCAGGTAGACGAGGTGGACGGCGAGCCACAGCACCCATGCGATGAAGCCGGTGAGCTCGATCTTCCCGACCCGTGTGATCGCGCGGAAGCGGTTGATGATCGCCATGCTGCCCTTGTCCTTGTACTGGAAAGGGGTGCCCATCGCGATCTTGCCGGTGATCATCTTCGCGACATGGCGGCCACCCTGCATCGCGAAAGGCGACTGGGCGGGCAGGTTGTCGAGCGTGACCATGTCGCCGATCGCGAAGATGTCGTCGCTGCGTCCGACGGTGAAGTCCGGGTCGACGAGCAGGCGACCACCGCGAACCGTCTCGCAGCCGGTGCGCTCGGCGAGCACGTCGGCGAAGTCGTTGGCCTGGATGCCGGCCGACCAGATGATGGTCTCCGCGGTGAGCCGGCGGGTCTCCTCGGTCGTCGGCGTGGTGAGCGTGGCACCGTGCTCGTCGATGTCGGTGACCATCGTTCCGAGGACGACGTCGACGCCACTCTTCTCGAGCGACGTCTTCGAGTACTCGCTGAGTTTGCCGCCGAACGGAGGCAGCACCTTGTCGGCGCCCTCGACGAGGGTGACGGTGACGTCGTCCGCGCGGATGTTGCCGATGGACTCGGCGAAGTACCGCTGTGCGAGTTCCTTGATCTGACCTGCGAGCTCGACGCCCGTCGGGCCGGCACCCACGACGATGAAGCTGAGCAGGTTCTTGCGCCGCTCCGGGTCCGTGGTGACGTGAGCTTCCTCGAAGCACCGCACGATCTGGCGGCGCAGCCGCTCGGCGTCCTCGACCGTCTTGAGCGCGAACGTCAGGTCGGCGAACTCGTCGCGTCCGAAGTACGCCTGGCGCGCGCCGGTCGCGGCGACGAGGTACTTGTAGCCGAGACGGAGGCGTTCGCCACCGGCCTCGTAGACGACGATGTTCTCGTCGGGGAGCACGTCGACGACCCGGCCGAGGCGGACGTCGGCGTGGGGGTACTCGGCGAGGATCGCGCGCACCGAGGGGGCGATCTCGCCGGGCGAGAGGACACCGGTTGCGACCTGGTAGAGCAGGGGCTGGAAGAGGTGCTCGGTGGTCTCCGAGATGAGGACGAAGGGCGTGCCCGCCTTGGCGAGCTTCTTCGCTGTTGCCAGCGCCCCGAATCCGGAGCCGACGATCACCACGTCCGTCCGATCCATCCGGGTCGTCCCTGTGTCCGCACCGTCCATGCTGCGTAAACCTCCACGCGATAGCTGTCATCTCGGTCGATGTATGACCACCAACGTAAGGACGACATGCTCTCGATATCCAGTAACCTGGGATATTCGAAAAACTGTTATCTGTTCTGCTCATGAATACAGATGGCATGTCGTCCCTGGAGGAGCGATGGATTTCCGTCAGCTGCGCTACTTCTTCGCCGTCGGCGAGGAGGGCAGCTTCTCTCGTGCTGCCCAGCGATGCTTCATCTCGCAGTCGGCCATCAGCCATCAGATCGCGAAGCTCGAGCAGGAGCTGGGAACCTCACTCTTCGACCGCACCACCCGCTCGGTCAAGCTCACCTCCGCCGGCCGGCGGTTGATGCCGATCGCCGCGGAAGTGCTCAGCCTCGAGGCCAAGGCCCTCGAAGTGGCCCACGAACCGCGGGAGAGCATCCGGATCACCGCGAACATGAGCTTCGCCTCGCAGAGCCTCGATGCGATCTCGAGCGTGCGCGAACGTCACCCCAAGCTCGACGTCGAGTTCGTCATCAAGGACTTCACCGACCGCGTGAATGCGGTGGCGTCGGGAGAGGCCGACCTCGCTCTGATCCGTGGAGAGGTCGACCGTCCCGGTCTGGAAGCGATACGGCTGGGCATCGAAGAACTGGTGATCGTCACCTCGAGCCAGCATCCACTGTCGGCATTCTCGACCGTCGACCTCAGCGACCTCGCCCACTATCCACTTCTGTTACCACCACGCGGCAACCAGGTACTGCTGCACCGAGTCGTCGAGGACGCCTTCGTCGAGGTCGGTCGCCGCGTGCAGCTCGGCCCGCCGATCGCCAGCGATCACACGGCCACCCTCGAAGTCCTCACCAACCCCCGGGCATGGACCGTGCTGTATGCCGGAACCGCAGCCGAGACACCCCGCAAGGGCCTCGAGTTCATGCGCGAGATCCACCACCGCCTGCAGGTGCCGGTGTGCGGGGTGGTGCGGAGCAACAGCACCCCCAGCCCCGAACTCGAATTCCTCATGCACGCACTCGCGCACTCGATCGTGCCTCCCACCGACAGCGCGCCGTGACCGCATGCTGTCGCTACGCCGCGATCGGGCCGGGCCTCAACGCGAGGTGAGGCCAGTCGGCGATGTCACGCCGCATCTGCCGGTCGTGCGTCGCCAGAGCCACCGCTGCATCGGTCGCTCCCAACGCGTCGGTGAGTTCGTCCACCAAGGTGATCGACAGGTGGTTGGTGGGCTCGTCGAGCAGCAGCACGTGCGGCCTCGCGGCGAGAACCATCGCCAGGTCGAGCCGCCGCTGCTGGCCCATCGACAGGTCGCGCACACGCTTGTCCAGATCCCGTTCCGTGAACAGGCCCAGTTCGTCGAGGTCGACGGCGTCTTCCCCGGAAACGAGACCCGCGACGACGAGCGAGCCCACATGCGCGTCGTAGACGTCGCGGACCCTTCCCGCCGAAGGCGCGGGAGATTCCTGGGCGAGCCGGCCGATCCGCACCTCGGGATCGCTCTCCCTGGTTCCGGAGGTCGCCTCGACCTCGCCGGCGAGTACTGCGAGCAGTGTCGACTTGCCCGCCCCGTTGGGGCCGGTGATCACGAGGCGCGAGCCCGCGCCCACGGCGAGTGTGACCGGCCTGAGGAGCCGGCCTCGCACCGTGACGTCCTCGACGCGCACGAGAGGCGTGTCCGGATCGATCCCGTCCGCGTCCGCGCCGAGGACCGGCATCGAGAAATGGAGCGGCGGAACGGGTACCGAGAGGGCGTGCTCGTCCAGTGCGTCCTGCCGCCGGCGGACCGATCGGACGAGCGCAGGGGCACGGGTGGCCCGCTGGTGCTTTCCGGTGCCCTTGTCCGGCCGCCATCCCGTCACGAGACGGTCCTGCGCCGATTCGAGATCGGCGGCCAGACGTGCTCGGTCGGCCTGCTCGCGTGCGTATTCGTCGACCCACCGCGCATATTCGGCTTCGCGGCCCGTGCGGAAACCGCGATAGCCACCGCCGTACAGACGCGGACGGCCGTCGCGGCTGGGATTCAGATCGAGAATCGAGGTGGCGACGTCCGTCAGCAACGCCCGGTCGTGGCTGACGAGAACCACTCCGCTGCGGGTGTGTTGCAGACGTTCGGTGAGATAGTCGAGACCGGACGCATCGAGATGGTTCGTCGGCTCGTCGAGCAGCAGGAAATCGTGCTCGGCACCGAGCAACGCGGCCAAGCGCACCCGGTAGCGCTGCCCGACCGACATCTCGTCCAGCAACCAGGACCGGTCGGTGACCGCACCGAGCGCTTCGAGAGCGGTGTCGACGCGACGATCGGCACCCCATGCACCGAGCCGTTCCGCGACCTCGAGAGCTGCCGCATATGCCTCGGCTGCGCCCGGACGCTCGTCGGCGAGCAACTCCGTGCTTTCGTCCAGCGCGGTCAGAGCCGTACGTACGGCCGTGAGTTCGATGTCGATGAGATCGCCGACGGTGCGCCCTTCGGCTGTGGTCATCTCCTGCTCGGCGATGCCGAGGGAACCGAAGCGCCGCACGGTCCCCGAGTCCGGTTCGAGCCGGCCGGCGAGCACGTGCAGCAGCGTGGACTTGCCCCGTCCGTTCTCGCCGACGATGCCGAGACGTGAGCCGGGCGTGACGGTGAGATCGACGCCCTGGAGGACGGGATGTCCGCCGCGGGCGAGGTGCACGTCCACGACGCCGAGCTGGGCGTGGGAACGGTGGGGCAGGGAAATACCGGCAGTCATTCTTCCTCCGGGTGGAGGCGCACTCGTCCCGACGTCAGGGATGGGAGGGAGGCGCTCGCCGACGGACGGCCGATGGGCCGACCGCATTCGGTACGGCTCGCACCGCTACCTCGGATCACGTCCGAGGAGCGGAGCTCGTCAGTTGAAGATGAGTGCCTGGATCACGCTGTCCAGGGTACCGAGCGCATGATTACCGTCAATCGATTTTCGCGTGCGCGGACGTCATCGCGATCGATCGGCGCACAGGATCGTCGACCGGAACCTACGGGACGGCCGGTCCTGGGGCTTCCGTCGTTGCACGCGCATCAGCGGTGAGGAAATCCCGCAGAGATGTCGCCGGGCGCCCGGTCACCATTTCCACGGTGCCGGTCACCCTGTCTTCCTGACCGGCGCGGATGCGGGCATCGAGTCCCGCGAGCATGCGGGCGAATTCCGGAGCCAGACCGGTGTCGACGAGTCGTTGCACCATCTGTTCCGTTGTCAGGTCGATATGTTCGACAGGTCGGCCGTGCACGTCGCTCACCACCGCCGCTGCATCGGCATACGAGAGAGCTTCGGGGCCGGTGAGGATCAGTTCCCCCTCGATGGGGTCCTCCGCTGTGAGTGCTTCGACTGCCACCGCGGCAATATCGGCCGCATCGATGAATCCGAGACGGCCGGCACCGGTTGCCGTGATGATCTGCCCCGATGTGCGGATGCCCTCGGCCAGGGGATGATCTCCAACGAAGTTCTGCATGAACCACGAGGGCCGAAGAACCGTCCATCGGGGGACAAGTTCCGATACGAGCGAATGGATCTCGCCGAGCCCCGGGTCTCCCTTACCGACAGCAGAGGACCCGAGTTGCACCACCCGCTGCACTCCCCGGTCCACTGCCGACTCGAGGAAGGGGCGTACCAGGGGTGCCGGGTCTGCGACACCGACGGGCGCGACGAGATACACCGCGTCGATGCCGTCCAGAGTGGCGTCGAATGTCGAGACGTCGCCCCAGTCGAACCGCACTGCACCGTCCGCGGGCACCGGGTGGCGACTGGCGGTTCGCACGCGCAGGCCCCGGTCCCGAAGGCCTGCTGCTACATGCGTTCCGGTGTTGCCGGTGGCTCCGGTGACCAGATAGTGCTGCTCATGGTCGGTACTCATATGTCGTCCTTTCACAGAGGACGCTCCTCGAGAGGTCTCAGCGGAGCAACGATCTCGACGGGATGACCGTCGAATCAAGAGAGTGATAGATCACTCACCAAGGGAGAGGGAGCAGGGCTCGCGATCACGCACCGGGCCCGTCGGGTCAGCCCCGGACGAGACGCCGCTCCCGCTCGTCCGAGGAGGAGGGCAGAATCTTCGCGGCTCGGAGCGCGTTGTCGTATTGACTCCACGCAAGGTACTTCCGGATCTCGACGTCGCTGAGCCCACGTGCGCCCAGGTTGTCGACCTGCCGTCGATAGCATTCACGCACGGCTTCGCCGATGGGTTCGATACTCGAGGCGGCCGTCGCATGGAGCAACACCATCGCTGCATCCGGATCGCCGTCCAGGCCCGCACCTTCGGGAGCGAGGAGAGCATCGATCACCTCGCCGGGGGCGGCGTCGCGGAACACACGGTCGATCGCAGCGTCGATCCGGGATTTGACCTCCTCGAGCACCGCGACGAAGAGCGCTTCCTTGCTGGCGAACAACCGGTAGAGATATGCCTGCGAAATCCCTGCCGCGTGCGCGATTTCGGTGGTGTTGGCACCCCAGAATCCACGTTCGGCGAAGATGCGGATCGCCTCGCGCAGCACATCGCCTCGACGCTCGTCCGAGGTGCTGAGAGTGCGGGACCGTCCAGGCATGTGAGTAATTTACCGCTCACACTTTCGACGTGTCAATCGGATCCTTTCGACGGGGTACAGCAACTCGGGCCGACGAGCCGAGAGACTCGATCCTTCCGGCCGTCACTCGTGCAAGGATGCAGGGTGCAGCAGTCGACGAGGCCGCAGGAGGCGCGCATGGAGCACATCGAATCGTCGTTCACCGGTGGTGGAGCCGTTCCGATCGTGTACGACGTGTGGTCGCCGGACGCCCCCACGGGCGTGCTGATCCTCAGTCACGGCCTCGGCGAGCACGCGCGTCGTTACGACCATGTCGCCGAACGGCTCACCGGTCTCGGCCTGGTCGTGTACGCCCCCGATCACCGTGGCCACGGACGTTCCGGCGGCAAGCGTGTGCATGCGCGGGAGATGCGCGAGTTCACCGACGACCTCGACACCCTGATCGACCTGGCGACCCACGACCATCCCGGCTTGCCGGTGTTCATGCTCGGACACTCGATGGGCGGTGCGATCGCTCTCGCCTACGCGCTCGATCATCAGGACAGGCTCACGGCACTCGTGTTGTCCGGACCGGCTGTGAACGTCACGTCCGGCACCCCCAAGCCGATGGTGGAGATCGGCAAGCTGCTCGGACGTTTCCTGCCGGGTGTGCCGGTGCAGAAACTCGACAGCAAGGCGGTGTCGCGCGATCCGGTGGTGGTAGCGGAGTACGAGGCGGACCCACTCGTGCACCACGGCCCCATCCCCGCCGGACTCGCGCGGGTGCTGGTGCTCAACGAACAGAGTCTCGAACAACGCCTTCCGAAGTTGACCCTGCCCGTGCTCGTCATGCACGGAACCGATGACGCCCTCGCCCACCCGGCCGGAGCGCAACTCGTCGCCGATCGGGGCGGTTCGGAGGACTTGACGCTGAAGTTGTACGAGGGTTTGTTCCACGAGGTGTTCAACGAGCCGGAGAAGGATCGCGTACTCGACGATCTGACGGCGTGGCTGAAGGCCCGACTCTCCGCCTGAGAAGATGGACTCGTGTCCACACGTATGCCGGTCGCCTTCTTCGGCCACGGAAGCCCGCTCAACGCTCTCGAATCGAATCGGTACACCGAGGCGTGGGCCGCATTCGGGCGTTCCGTTCCGCCGCCGCGCGCGATCCTGGCGATCTCCGCGCACTGGTACATCAATGCCACAGCGGTGACCGCGATGCGATCGCCCCGGACGATTCACGACTTCTTCGGGTTCCCGCAGGATCTGTTCGACGTCGAGTATCCGGCGCCGGGTGCCCCCGAACTGGCCGAGGAGATCGCCGATCTCGTGCACCCGACGTGGGTCGGCACGGACGTCGATTCGTGGGGCATCGACCACGGCACCTGGTCGGTCCTCACCCACGCGTTCCCGGATGCGGACGTCCCGGTGGTGCAGCTCAGTCTGAATGCCTACAAGCCGCTCGACTACCATCTCGATCTCGGCGCCCGCCTCGCCGGATTGCGTGACCGCGGGGTGCTGATCGTCGCGAGCGGCAACGTCGTGCACAACCTCGGTGCCATGGATCCACGACAGCCGGGGGCCGGTTTCGACTGGGCACACCGCTTCGACGAGGACGTCCTCACCGTCCTGCACGATCGTCCCGGAGATGCGGCGGCGCTGCGCGAGCACGCCGACTACCGCCTTGCCGTGCCGACACCCGACCATTTCCTGCCCCTGCTGTACGTCGCAGGTCTCACCGCCGAGGCGGGAGAGTCTCCGACGACCCTGGTGGACGGTGTCGAATACGGATCGTTGTCGATGACCTCCTACGCCGTCGGAGCGAACGAGCCCTCCCCCGAGGCCGGCGGCCACGGTGCCGCACTACCCGAGACGCCCCCGCCGGCCGACACCAACCTGTAGGGCCGGTGACGGCCGGTCAGGCGGACTTGTCGTCGTCGACGGCGATCACCGTGCGCCGTGCGAAACGGGTGCTGAGCCCGATCAACTCCATCGCTTCGGGAATCACCCGTGCCAGTACCGGCCAGGCGTGGATCTGGCCACGCCACAGGTGTGTCTCCACCACATTTCCGGCCGACGCGAGACGTTCGGTCATGATCTCCACGTCGGGCCGGGTCAGTTCGTACTCCGCGGCGCACATGAACATCGGCGGGAACAGAGCCGGATCGGCATCGACGGGATTCGTCTCCCCTTCGATCGCGTCCTCACCGGCCAGCCATCGCGGCCGGATCCTGCCGAGCGCCTTGATCGGCAGATAGGCGTCCTTCGCCATATAGGCGGCGTCGTGTGTGTCGAGGTCGAGATTCAGCAGTGGCGAGTAGCCGATCACCGCGGCCGGTCGCTGGATTCCGCGGCGGGCGGCGATCTCGGCGACCTTCGCCGCGAGATAACCCCCGGCGGAGTCGCCACCGACGACGATGCGAGTGGGATCGTCGGCGACGTCGAGCAGCGCGACGTACGCGTTCATCGCGTCCTGGACCGAGCCCGCGATCGGCACGGCGGGAACCTGCCGGTAGTCCATGGAGTAGACCGGGGCACCGGAGTCCAGCGCGAGCTGGACGCACAGCTGGCGGTGGGTCGACGGGCCGCAGAAGATGAAGCCGCCGCCGTGGAAGTAGAGAATCGTGGCGTCCTCGAGCGGATCGTCCACCGGTTTGGGCGAGATGATCCGTTCCCCGGGGACCCCACCGAGTTCGGTTCGGGTGATGTGCACGGCGCGAGGCCGGGGGCCGAGCTTGTCGACCACCCACGACAGCCGCCCGAGCAGGGCAATTCCGAAGTCGTTGCTCGGCCACAGACTCAGGATGGGCTTGAACAGGATCCGGGCCACCCACAGAATGATCAGCGCGACCTTGCTGCTGCGATCGTGCCAGGTCACCGCATCGGTTCGCATGTGAACACACTAGGTGACGCATGCAGCCCGCGGCGGAGTTACCCGGCGGGGATGTCGATCATCCGATCCGTAGCAACGGAACGAGCAGCTCCTCGTCGGTGAGGGCACCGTGCTGTCCGGGCAGGTTCGACATCACCTGTTCACCATGGCTGCGGATCACCGACGTCTCGCCGTGTCCGACGGTCACGATGTCGCCGATGCGCCCGCGCAGCGCGGGGGCCGGGTCGGGTCCGAACAGCCCCGCCGCGATCACCTCGTCGCGGCTGCCGACCCACGCGTCGTCGCCGAGTTCGTTGCGCCACCGTTCGAGAACGCGGTCGACGTGCTCGGTGTAGATGTGCCGGCATCGCGGTTCCCCGGCGATCATCGTGACGTCCTCACCGAGACCCGGTGTGTCGTCGAAGTCGATCCGGCGTCCGCGCGAGGCGTCGATCATTCCGTGATCGGCGGTGACGAGCAGGCGGGTGTCGTCGGGCAGTGCCGCCGCGAGTTGCTCGACGAAACGGTCCACCACGGTGAGTTGTGCGAGCCATGCCGTGGATTCCGGCCCGTAGAGATGACCGAGTGTGTCCACCTCCGAGAGGTAGCAGTAGACGAGGCTGCGATCACCCGCGTGTACTGCGGTGACGACCTGGGCGAGCAGGTCCCCGTAGGCGGACACCCCGACGAAGTGACCGCCGCGCAGAACCGCGCGAGTGAGACCGCTTCCCTCGAATGCCCGAGGCACGACGGTGGTGACGGCGAGACCGGCAGCGCAACCGCGTTCGAACACCGTCGGGTGCGGTTGCACACTCTCGGGCACGAGATCGTCGCGCTGGTCGATCGCGGTTCCGGCGAGCGTCCAGCGGAGCCAGTTGACCGAGGCATCGATCTCGTCGACATACGACTGGTAACCGGTGATGCCGTGCAGTCCGGACGGAAGTCCCGTGCCCAGGGAGGCGAGGCTGACCGCGGTGGTCGTGGGAAAACCTGCGCGCATCGCGGAACCCGGCACCTGCGTCAGGAAAGGTGCGGCATTCGTGTTGCGATGCAACAACTCCCATCCCATACCGTCGACCAGGAGCACGACCGTCCGGTCGGCCGGCGGAAGATCGAGTCGGTTGTCCTCCCCGGTGACCCCCGCGGACGAGAGCACCGACGGCATCAGGTCGGCGAGTGTCGGCTCGGCGTAGACGTTGCGCAGCGGCAGGCTCATGACCCGAGTATGGGCCACACGTCCACGCGCGGTGTCACTTGATGTCGGAGCCGTGCTTCGTCAGCGGTGTGACCTCGACGTTCATGTAGGGGAACAGCGGCAGGCCCCACAGGATCTCGTGCAATTCGTCCGCCGACTCGACATCGAAGATCGAGATGTTGCTGTACCGGCCCACGATGCGCCAGATGTGCGGCCACTTGCCCTGACGCTGCAGATCCTGGCTGTACGCCTTCTCCTCGGCGATGGTCTCGGCTCGCACCTCGGGATCCAGATCGCGCGGGATGTCGACGTCCATCCGGACATGGAACAGTGCCATGATTTCTTCTCCTTCTGTTCTGGCGGGGACGCCGTTTCGCGAGGACCGGTGGTTCAGGACCGCGCGTACTTCCGCACGACGTCCATGTCCAGTTCGACGCCGAGGCCCGGCCCTTCGGGCAGATGCACCTGCCCTTCGGCGTACTCGAGGGGCTTCTGCAGCAGTTCGACGGCGAACAGCTGCGGCCCGAACAGTTCGGTGCCGTGGTCGATGCCCGGCTCGGAGCACGCGAAGTGCACGGAGGCGGCGGTGCCGATGGGGCCTTCGATCGAGGTGGCCCCGTGGCAGCGCAGGCCGGCGGCCTTCGCCACGGCGACCACCTGCTTGCTGCGTTGCAATCCCCCGCACTTGGTGGTCTTGAGCGCCACGACATCGGCGGCGCCGAGCCTGGCGACCTCGTACGCGTCGTGGGGGGTCCGAACGGATTCGTCGGCCATGACCGGCGCGGGAATGCGACGGTTGATCTCGGCGAGAACATCCAGTTGATCTGCGGGCGTGGGCTGTTCGATGAGCTCGACTCCGCCCTCGACGAGCTGCGGGACGTAGCGCAGCGCGGTGAACCGATCCCAGCGCGCGTTGACGTCGATGCTGAAGCCGACCTCGCCGTCGAACGCTTCGACGATCCTGACGACACGGTCGGTGTCGACAGCGGGATCGAGCGCACCCATCTTGAGTTTGAAGCTGAAATTCAGGCGCTGTTCGCGCTTGTGCGTGACCTCGTCGACGATCTCCTCGAGCGGTGCAGCGCCGAGCGCCCAGCGCACGTCGACACCGGTGCGGAAGATCCCCCCCAGCAGCGATGCGACCGGGATGCCGAGGCTGCGCGCCCAGGCGTCGTGCATCGCGACGTCCACTGCGGCCTTGGCGAACCGCGCGTTCGCGACGATGCGCTCGATATCGACCATGACACCGCTGATTTCGTCGACGCCGCGCCCGATGATGTAGGGGCCGATGTAGCGATCGACGATCTGCTGCATCGTCTCCACCGATTCGCCGCCCCACCACGGTCCCCCCGGCACGACACCCTCACCGTAACCGGTGACACCGTCTTTCGTGGTCACGGCGACGAGCAGGATCGGTTGCGTCTCCGAGGTGGTGGTGGCGAACTTGTGCGGCCGGATCAACGGGACGTCGATGATCGTCGTGGTGACGGACGCGATCTTCAGACCGGGGTCGGACATCGGAACTGCTCACAATCGATTCGGGGTGTGACGGACGTGCATGCAGGCCGTGATCGGCACGAATGCCGGTGCCTCCGAGAAGCACCGGCATCCGTGCGGCGGATCACGCCTCCGGATCGAGCACGAAGTTGTAGGTCACTTCGGCGATTCCGTCGGCGTTGGCCTGCGGATCCAGGACGAGTTCGGGCTTGACCGCCGTCGCGACGTCGTTCTCGACCCAATCGCCCCCCTTGAAGTACAGCTGGGTGGTGATGGAGCGTTTGCCGGGAGCCTTCACCATCAGGTGCAGGTGGGCGGGACGCCACGGGTGGCCGCCGTAGGACTCGATGAACCAGCCGGTCGGGCCGTCGGACGGGATCTGGTACGGGGCAGGCTCGAGGGTGGTGATCTCGAAGTGGCCGTCCTCGTCGACCTCGACGGTGCCGCGCAGGTTCCACTCGGGGATACCGGGGGCGAACTGCGAGTAGTAGCCCTCTTCGTCCGCGTGCCACAGCTCGACGGTGGCGCCGGGCAAGCCGTTGCCCGCGAGGTCGGTGACCTGCCCCTTGAAGATGAGCGACGGTGCGAGCGCGTCCTTCTCCCGCATCGGCATCGTGCACTTCGACGGGAGCCACGGGCTGTTCGGCACGTAGTAGGGGCCTTCGATCGAGCCCTTGGTGCCGGAGAATCCCTTGCGGGCGTAGTGCACCTTCTCGATCTCGTGCTCGAGGAAGACGTCGAGCCACAGCGGCCACTCACCGTATTCGCCGACGTCGATGAGCCACTGCTTGAGCACGCGGTACTCGTCGTAGGTCACCTGGTGCTTGTCGACGATGCCGGCGAGCGCGTCCAGCACGTCCTTGTAGATCGCCGACGCCCGCTCGACGGAGGTGTCCGACGTGACCCGCTCGGACTTGAACTTGTCGGTGGCCGCGTTGCCGGACCCGTGGGCGGTGGGATTCTCCATGGTGGTCATGGCTCTCCTCCTGGGGCTGAACTCGTCTGAAGTGTGGGGCCGGTGCGGCACGGGGTTGCGAATCACCGGTTGTACGCTCTGCGTACATACGAATCGCATTGCGTACGGCATACTGTGCGTGGTGTCACATCACTTGTCAACACCGGATCGGGCAGCATCAACGAGTACGCAGGTAGGAGGCAGGATGCCGGAGATCGAACCAGGGAACAGCCCAGGTAACGACCGTGACTTCATTCAGAGCATCGAACGCGGTTTTGCGGTATTGCACGCCTTCGACGACAAGGATCCGAATCCCACGCTCGCCGAACTCGCCGCCAAGACCGGCCTGTCGCGCCCGGCGGTCCGGCGGATCCTGCTCACCCTGCAGAAACTCGGCTACGTCACCTCCCGCGGAACGCGATGGTCTCTCACTCCCCGTGTGCTGAGCATCGGCCGGCACTACACCGAGTCCCATGCCCTCGTGGACTCCGCGCTGCCCAGGCTCGTGGAGATCGCGGAGCACACCACCGAATCCGCATCGCTCGGAGTTCTCGACGGCACCGAAGTCGTCTACGCCGCTCGCGTTCCGGTACGCCGGATCATGAGCATCAACGTCTCCGTCGGCACCCGGGTGCCGGCCTACGCGACCTCCATGGGCCGCGCACTGCTGGCATGGGCGCCATCCGAGGTGGTCGATCGCGTACTCGACGAGACCCGCTTCGACCGGCTCACGAGCGCCACCATCGACAACCCGGACGACCTGCGCACCGAACTGGCCGAGGTCCGCACTCGCGGTTACGCCATCACCGCCGCAGAACTCGAGGACGGACTCATCTCGATCGCCGCGCCCGTCTTCGATCCTTCCGGGTACGCGGTCGGTGTACTGGCGTGTTCGACGTCGACCGGCCGGCACACCCCCGCCTCGTTCCGCGATCTCGCCGCGAAGCGAGTGACGGACTGCGCGGAGCGACTCAGCATCGAACTCGGCTACCGCCGCCGCTGAGCGCGTCGGCCTCACCCACACGGCGATCGACGCAGTCGAGAGTCTTCCGGCCCTTTTCGCGGGGTCCTAGGTATCCCTAGGCATTTGCCTGGCGTGACCGCAGACACATGCTGGCATGGTGGATGTATTGCCGGGCGCACACGACCGAGCAGGACCGGGCGACACTGCCCGCCGTCTCCTGCATCCGCGTCGACGCAGCCCGTCCGTCCCGGAACGACGCCGATACCTGGAGGACCCCCATGACCGACATCGCGGAGCACGTGCGCGCTCGACTCGACGGCGCTCTCGTCGAAGACCCGGCAACCGGGCGGTACCAGATCCGCCGCGACGTCTTCACCGACGAAGAGATCTTCGAACTCGAGATGAAGTACATCTTCGAGGGCAACTGGGTGTATCTCGCGCACGAGAGCCAGCTCCCGAATGCCGGCGACTACTTCACGACCCACATCGGACGGCAACCCGTCGTCATCACGCGCGACAAGGACGGTGAGCTGCACTGCCTGATCAACGCGTGCAGTCACCGCGGTGCGATGCTGTGCCGTCGCAAGACGGACAATCGGGCGACCTTCACATGTCCCTTCCACGGCTGGACGTTCCGCAACAACGGAAAGCTGTTGAAGGTCAAGGATCCGCGTGATGCCGGATACCCCGAGCAGTTCAACACCGACGGCAGCCACGACCTGCGGAAGGTCGCCCGTTTCGAGAGCTACCGCGGATTCCTGTTCGGCAGCCTCGAACCCGACGTCAAGTCGCTCGAAGAGCATCTCGGCGACACCACGAAGATGATCGACATGCTCGTCGACCAATCCCCCGAGGGGCTGGAGGTGTTGCGCGGCTCGTCCACCTACACCTACGACGGCAACTGGAAGCTGCAGGCGGAGAACGGCGCCGACGGTTACCACGTCTCGGCCACCCACTGGAACTACGCCGCGACCACCGCACGCCGCACGGCGGGTGAGTCCTCCAACGAGACCAAGGCGATGGACGCCGGTACCTGGGGCAAGCAGGGCGGCGGCTACTACTCGTTCGATCACGGTCACCTGCTGCTGTGGATGTGGTGGGGCAACCCCGAAGATCGACCGCTGTACCCGCGAAAGGACGAGCTGGCGAAGGAATTCGGCGAGAAGAAAGCCGAATTCATGGTCGGGGCGTCGCGCAACCTGTGCCTCTACCCGAACGTCTACATCATGGACCAGTTCTCGTCGCAGATCCGGCACTTCCGTCCGGTCGCCGTGGACAAGACCGAGGTGACGATCTACTGCATCGCCCCCAAGGGTGAGAGCCCCGAGGCCCGCGCCAATCGGATCCGCCAGTACGAGGACTTCTTCAACGCGACCGGCATGGCCACCCCGGACGATCTCGAGGAGTTCCGCTCCTGCCAGAAGACCTATCTCGCCACGGCCGCTCCCTGGAACGACATGAGCCGCGGCGCGACCCACGTCCTCGACGGGCCCGACGAGGTCGCGAAGGATCTCGGTATGACGAAGGTGCTGTCGAGCGGGGTGAAGACCGAGGACGAAGGCCTGTATCCCATCCAGCACGGTTACTGGCTCGAGACGATGCGCGATGCAGTCGCGGCAGAACAGTCCGCAGCCGATCCCGCTGCGGCAGAACAGTCCCGGTCCGGCTCGTCCGCACTGATCTGAGAGGAATGTCGAATCATGACTGCCGTACACGAATTCACGCAGACCGACATCGAACAGTTCCTCTACCGAGAGGCACGACTGCTCGACGACCGCGAGTTCGAGAAGTGGCTCGACTGCTACCACCCCGACGCCGAATACTGGATGCCGGCCTGGGACGACGACGGTGAGCTCACGGAGAACCCGCAGACCGAGATCTCGCTGATCTACTACCCGAACCGCGGTGGCCTCGAAGACCGCGTGTTCCGCATCCGTACCGACCGATCGTCGGCAACCTCGCTGCCCGAACCACGCACCGGTCACAACATCACCAACGTCGAGATCCTCGAGCGTCGCGGCACCGAGATCGACCTGCGCCACAACTGGTTCTCGTTGTACTTCCGGTACAACACCACCGACACCTACTTCGGAACGACCTTCCTCACGCTCGACGTCTCGGGTGCGCAGCCGGTCATCAAGAAGAAGAAGATCGTGCTGAAGAACGATTACATCCACCACATCGTCGACGTCTACGTCGTCTAGTTCGACCCCGATCACGAAAGGAGGCACGTGCCATGACATATCAGGTGGCATTGAGCTTCGAGGACGGGGTCACCCGCTTCATCGAGGTCAAGCCGAACGAGACCGTCGCCGACGCCTCGTACAAGGCTCGCATCAACATCCCGCTCGACTGCCGCGACGGTGCGTGCGGAACCTGCAAGGCATTCTGCGAATCGGGCAGTTACGACGGCGGCGACTACATCGAGGATGCGCTCACCGACGACGAGGCCGAGAAGGGCTACTGTCTTCCGTGCCAGATGACACCGGAATCGGACCTGGTGCTGCAGATCGCGAGCACCTCCGCGGTCGCGAAGACCGCGGCCGTCACGTACACGGCGACCATCACCGATCTGCGCCGCTACTCCGAGAGCGTCGTGGGGTTCACGGTGGAGATCGGCAACCGCGACGACCTGGTGTTCCTGCCCGGCCAGTACGTCAACATCGGCGTACCGGGCAGCGACGACGGTACCGGCAGGCCGACGACCCGTTCGTACTCGTTCAGCACCGGCCCGCACGAGAACTCGCTGGGCTTCCTGGTGAAGATCACCGAAGGTGGTCTGATGTCGGAGTACCTGCGCGACCGCGCGCAGGTCGGCGACACCCTCGAGTTCACCGGCCCCTTCGGTAGCTTCTTCCTGCGCGAGCGCAAGCGCCCGTCGCTGTTGCTCGCCGGCGGCACCGGCCTTGCGCCGCTGCTGTCGATCCTGTCGAAGATCGAGGCCGACGGGTCCGATCATCCGGTGCACCTGATCTACGGTGTCACCTTCGACCACGATCTCGTCGAACTCGACACGCTCGAGGAGTACACGAAGCGTCTGCCGAACTTCACGTTCGACTACTGCGTCGCCGACGAGTCGTCGTCCGCACCCAACACCGGATACGTGACAGGTCTGTTCGAGCCGTCGCACTTCAACGACGGGGATGTCGACATCTACCTGTGCGGTCCCCCGCCCATGGTGGAATCCGTCCGTAACCACCTGTCCGAGAACGATATCGATCCGGCGAACTTCTACTTCGAGAAGTTCAACACCTCTGCGACTCCGGGCGGAGCGACCGCACCGGTGGCGACGGACGCAGAGAAGGCCGCTGCGGAGAAGGCTGCCGCGGAGACCGGCCGCCCGGTGGCGCTGGAGAACCCGGCTCCCGGCAACTACGAGATCGGCGAAGAGCATCCGCCCGTCGCCGAATCGGACGAGCAGTTCGATGCCCGCATGGCTCTCGAGCTCGGCGTCGTCGAACTGACCATCGGCCGGCTCACCCCCGAGCAGCTCGTCGAGTTCCGGATCCTCGCCGAGGCGTCCGGTGTCTCGGTCGAAGGTGATCACTTCACCGACGCTGCGGTGTTCACCGACACCAACGCGGCCTTCCACGAGTTCCTCTTCCGCTGCTGCACCAACCCCGTGCTGCTCGAGGCCTACGACAAGCTCGAGGTCACCCGGCTGATGAAGCAGGTCCTGCGCGACGCGCAGTGGATCGAGGAGCATATCGTCGACGAGCACCTCCAGCTGGTCGAGGCATTCGAGAAGGGCGACAAGGCCACCGCGCGCGATCTGATCGTCGCGCACTCCCGCCACGCCAAGGAGACGATGCGCCGGGCGATCGCCGGCACGGTCACGGCAGGTGTGTCCGCATGACCGGTACGAGGATCTTTCCCGGCCGGTTCGGCGGTCGGTGCCTGACGATCACGGGGGCCGCGCAGGGCATCGGCCTCGAAGTCGCGACACGGATCGCCGCCGAGGGTGGCGAGGTGGTGCTCGTCGACCGCTCGGAACTGGTGCACGAGGTCGCCGGGAGACTGCGCGACTCCGGCGGTAAGGCCCATTCGGTGACCGCGGATCTGGAGACCTTCGAGGGTGCGGACGAGGCGGTCTCGTACGCGATCGGAACCACCGGCCGCATCGACGTGCTCGTCAACGTCGTCGGTGGAACGATCTGGGCGAAGCCGTACGAGCATTACGCGCCCGAGGAGATCGAGAAGGAGATCCGGCGCTCGCTCTTCCCCACGCTGTGGACGTGTCGTGCCGCGGCTCCGTACCTGATCGAGCGACGTGCCGGAACGATCGTGAACGTCTCGTCGGTTGCCACGCGCGGCATCAACCGCGTCCCGTATTCGGCAGCGAAGGGCGGCGTCAACGCGATCACCGCATCGCTCGCCTTAGAACTGGCGCCCTACGGGATCCGCGTGGTGGCCACTGCCCCGGGCGGCACCGCCGCACCGGAGCGGCGAATCGCTCGTGGCCCGTCCCCGCAGACCGAGCAGGAGAAAATCTGGTACCAGCAGATCGTGGACCAAACCGTCGGTTCCTCGCTGCTCGCGCGGTACGGCACGCTCGAGGAACAGGCCGCCGCGATCTGCTTTCTGGCTTCCGAGGAGGCCTCGTACATCACCGGCACAGTCCTGCCCGTCGCCGGAGGCGATCTGGGCTGATCCTCGTCGTCGGGCCTCACCGGAGGCGCTCGTCCACCGGTGAGGCCATTTTTCTACCCGAGTTCAGAAGTGACTCCCCTCACAGACCGGAGTGTCCCATGACCGATGCCACGCAGACCTGGGCAAGTCCGCAACACAAGCGCAGTGTCATCTGGATCGTCGCCCTCGCCACCGTCGCGATCATCTTCGACGGCTACGACCTCGTCGTCTACGGCACCGTCCTTCCCACTCTGATGGCCGATCCGAGCCAGCTCGGTGAGATCTCCGCCCAGCAGGGCGGTGCGCTCGGCTCCTACGCCCTCATCGGGGTCATGGTCGGCGCGCTGCTGACCGGCGCCTTCGGCGACCGCGTCGGCCGCCGGAAGATGATGCTGCTCAACATCGTCTGGTTCTCGGTCGGCATGGGCGCGGCTGCCTTCGCCACGAGCATCACGGCGTTCGGCGCACTCCGCTTCTTCACCGGCATCGGTGTCGGCGGTCTGGTCGCCACCGCCGGTGCCGTGGTCGCCGAGTTCGCTCCTCCCGGCAAGCGCAATCTCTTCAACGCCATCGTCTACAGCGGTGTCCCGGCAGGCGGTGTCATGGCGTCCCTGCTCGCCATTCTGCTGCGCGACGCCATCGGCTGGCGGGGGCTGTTCCTGATCGGCGCGCTGCCGCTCGTCGTCCTGCTTCCGCTGGCGCTGGTCAAGCTCCCCGAATCGCCGGCCTGGCTGCAATCGCGAGGACGCGTCGACGAAGCCCGGGCCGTGTGCACGAAGTTCGGCTTCCCGCTACCGTCGACGGCGCCTGCCGCCCCGGCCGAGAAGATCGGATTCGCAGCACTCGCCACCCGCAGATACGCGCTCGGCACCTCACTGCTCGGCATGATGAGCTTCGCAGGTCTGCTTCTCACCTACGGCCTCAACACGTGGCTTCCCAAGATCATGGCCGACACCGGGTACAACGCCGACGGGTCCCTGGCCTTCCTGCTCGTCCTCAACGGCGGAGCCATCCTCGGAGGCCTGCTCGCCTCGAAGGTCGCGGACAGGCGCGGCCCTCGGTCGGTCATCGTCACCACCTTCTTCCTCGCCGCGGTGGCCCTGGTGCTGCTCACTCTCGGGTTCCCGCTCCCGGTACTGCTCGCCGCGGTGGCGGTCGCCGGTGTCGGCACGATCGGCACACAGGTGCTCATCTACGGTTTCGTGTCCAACTACTACGACACCCCTGCGCGCGGCGCAGGTGTCGCGTGGTGTGCCGGCTTCGGCCGGCTCGGCGGCATCGTCGGACCGGTCATCGGCGGTCTGCTCATCGGTGCGGGCCTCGCGAACAACATCAATTTCCACATCTTCGCGGGAATCGCCCTCGCCGGCGGGCTGGTCACCTACTTCGTGCCCCGTCCGGTCACCGAAGCCACGTCGACCCGCAGTTCCGGAGCACCCTCGCCGACTACCGTGGACGCGTGACGGACACTACTGTGCTGATCGGCCGGAACTCGGAGTTACTGCACCTGACACGCCTTCTCGACGAGGCGCGAACAGGAAATCCCGTGCTCGCCCTCGTCGAGGGCGCGGCCGGGATCGGAAAATCCTCCCTGGTGACACACTTCGCCGCCGGCCACGACGACCTGACCGTGCACATCGCCTCCGGTGCCCGGTGGGAGGCCGGCCGCCCCTGGTCCGTGCTCGAACAGCTTCTCGGCGAATCCGTCTCGGCGGACGAACCGGTGGACGCGGCGCACATCTTCCTCGACCGCCTCGCCGGGACGGCCGCCCTCGTCGCCGTCGACGATGCGCACTACGCGGATATCGAGTCGCTGCAGGCACTCTCGTCCTCGATTCGGCGGGCGCAGGGGCGGCCTCTTCTCATGGTCTGGATCGTGCCGGACGTCCTTCCCGACGACGTGGACCAGGCGACGGTGGAACTTCTCGCGGGCAGCCACCGCATGGACACCGTTCGCCTCGGTCCCCTGACACCGACCGACATCACGCAACTCGCCCTGGGCCGCACCGGTGTCGGCTTGTCGGCGTGGACCGCGCGCCGGTTGCAGGAACACACCCTCGGCAATCCCCGTTCGGCCCTGCAACTCCTCGACGAGATCCCGCGCGCCGAATGGTATCGGTGGCAGGCACGCTTCCCCGCGACGAAGCAGCACGCCGCACGAGTGGGCCGCATCCTGTCCCGATGCTCGCCGGACACCCGGGCGCTCGTCGAAGCCGTGGCCGCGCTGACCACCGCCGCCGTGCGGGATTCGGCCGAAACGCTGCCGCTCGTCGCCGAACTCGCCGAACTCGGTGACCCCACCGCACCGCTCGACGAAGCCCATCGACTCGGACTTCTCACGGTCCGGGAACAACGCGGCGTGGTGTCGCTGTCGTTCCCGGATCCGATGACCGGTGCCGCCGTCGCCGATCTGATCGGCCCGGCACGCTGGCACAGCCTCCACGCGCGGGCCGCGTCACTCGTCGACGACGAGGGCGCCGCACTGTTCCATCTCGTCTCCGCGACTCCCACCGGGAACGAAGAACTCGCTGCCCGTCTCGACTCCTATGCCCGCCGCTGCGCCGCCGACGGCGCATGGTCACAGGCAGCCGAGGCATTGATCACCGCGAGCCGCATCACCCTCGACCGGGATGCACGGTCGCTCAGGATGATCCGCGGGGTCGATGCACTGACGGGCGCTGCGGATCTGCCTCAGGCCCAGGCATTCGTACCGGAAATCGAGAGTGTGCCCAGCGGGCCGGTGCGCAACGCGGTGCTGGGATACCTCGCGCTCCAGAAGGGACGAGCAGCCGAAGCCCACCGCCTGCTCACCGAGGCCTGGTCGATGATCGACGACCCGGGCACCGAACCCGAACTCGCTGCAACCGTTTCGCAACGCCTGGTGCTGCATTCGCTGGCCCGCCTGCGCGGGGACGACCTCGTCCTGTGGGCCGACCGGGCGTCGGGTTCTCTTCCGGACACCGCTCCCCCCGTCGTCGAATCACAGGCCATCCGCGGACTCGGACTGGCGATGACCGGTCGTATCGACGAGGCGATGGAGTCGTACGCCGCACTGTCCGACAACATCAGGCTCGGCGCGCAGGGTCAGCGCATCCGCATGGCCGAAGGATGGCTCGCGCTGACCTGCGACCGCCCCGATCTCGCGCGAGCCGAACTCGAGGCGGCAGAACCGACCGCCTATCGGGGAGGATCGCTGCGCATCTCTCTCTGGGCGCAGGCGTGGCTCGCACGAACGCAGTTCGCACTCGGTGCGTGGTCGGATGCCCTCCTGACCGTGGATCGCGCTGCGGCACAACTCGAGACGACGCAACTCGACCTGCTGCGGCCTCTCGTCCACTGGACCGGAGCCCAGGTCCACGCACTGCGCGGGAACTGGGACGCAGCGCGCGAGCACGCGCATCGGGCTCGCGCCGGGAACAACGACTATTCGCTGATGCTCGTACCGGCCTGCCTGTGTCTGGCACAGTGCGCCGACGTCGCATCGGACTACACGAGCGTGCTGCGCTACCTGCAGCCGATCGTCACCATGCGTGATCGGGGTGCGATCGACGAGCCCGGACACTGGCCGTGGCCGGATCTGTACGGCAACGCTCTCGTGCTCACCGGGCGGGTCGACGATGCCGACGAATTTCTCCGTCCGCACGAGGAACTCGCTGCAGCACGCGGTCACCGATCCGCCGGGGCACGCCTCGGTTGTGTCCGCGGCCGTATCCACGGCGCACGGGGCGACCTCGACGCCGCCGGCGATGCCTTCGAGAAGGCACTCGACGATATCGACACGCTGCCGCTGCCCTACGACCGTGCGCGTATCAATTTCGCCTACGGTCAGACCTTGCGCCGCGCAGGACGCCGGCGTGACGCCGATGCGGTGATACGCACTGCGCGCGAACTGTATTCGTCGCTCGGTGCTACCTCGTACGTCGAACGGTGCGACCGGGAACTCAAAGCCGGCGGACTCCGTGCCGGAGACGACGACACCGGCAACGACCGTACGGCCTCGACGCTCACTCCGCAGGAACGTGCGGTGGCCACACTCGTCGCGGCGGGCCATACCAACAAGGAGGTCGCCGGTGAACTGTTCCTGTCCGTCAAGACGGTGCAGTACCACCTGACCCGCGTGTACTCGAAATTCGGCATCCGCTCGCGCAGCGAGCTCGCCGCGAAGTTCCGGCAACAGAATCGAGGTTGACGAACGATGACCGCCGTGGGGGATCGTCCCGCCGCCGAGGCAGATCTGTTCGAGAGGCCGGTGCGGCCCGTCGCCGGACCGCGCGATGTGCTGCGCGACCTGGGGCCGCGATACGCCGCGAACGGTCTGATCGGTCTCGTCTTCTCGTGTACCGGTCCGGTCGCGGTGATCCTCGCGGCCGGCGCCGCCGGTGGGCTGAGCGCACAGCAACTGGCATCGTGGATCTTCGGTGTGTTCGTGCTCAACGGGTTGCTCACGATCGTGATGAGCGTCGTCTACCGGCAACCCCTCGGGTTCTTCTGGACGATCCCCGGCACGGTGCTCGTCGGCGGATCGCTGACCCATCTGAGCTGGGCGGAGGTCGTCGGGGCATTCTTCGTCACCGCTGCGCTGGTCACGGCACTGGGGGCATCGGGTCTGGTGCGCCGGGTGATGGAGGCACTACCGATGCCGATCGTCATGGCGATGGTCGCGGGTGTGTTCCTGAAGTTCGGCATCGACCTCGTCACGGCGCTCGGTTCCGATGTCGGCATCGCCGCGCCGATGGTGATCGTCTTCCTTCTGCTGAGCTCCGTCGCAGTACTGGCCAAGTGGATGCCGCCGATCCTCGGAGCACTCCTCGCCGGGGTGGGCGCGGTCGCGCTGTCGGGCCGGTTCTCGCCGTCGGGCACCGACAGCGCGGTGTTCGCCGCGCCGGTCTTCACCGCCCCGCAGTTCACCTGGCCGGCAATCCTCGAACTCGTCGTGCCACTCGCCATCACCGTGCTGGTCGTGCAGAACGGCCAGGGCATCGCGGTACTGCGTTCGGCGGGCCACAACCCGCCCGTCAACGTCTCCGCGGTCGCGTGCGGTCTGTGGTCCTTCCCCGCCGCGTGTGTCGGTGCGGTGTCCACCTGTCTCACCGGGCCGACCAATGCCCTGCTCGTCGCGTCCGGGGAACGCGCGCGTCAGTACACTGCGGCGGTCACGTGCGGCACTCTGGCGATCGTCTTCGGTTCGTTCGCGCCCCTGTTCGTCCGGTGGATGATCGCGGCACCCGCCTCGTTCGTCGCGACTCTCGGCGGCCTGGCGATGCTCAAGGCCCTGCAGGGCGCGTTCGTCGCCGGATTCGCGCACAAGCACACGATGGGCGCGCTCGTCGCGTTCGTCGTCACCGCCTCGAACCTCACCCTCTGGAACATCGGGGCGGCGTTCTGGGGACTCGTGGCGGGCGTGACGGTGTCGTGGCTGATGGAGCGGCCGGATTTCAGCCGCTGACACCGGCCCCGACGTACGCGGCGAGGTGTTCGCCGGTGAGAGTGGATCGTTTCTCCACGAGTTCGGCGGGTGTGCCCTCGAAGACGATCCGGCCCCCGTCGTGACCCGCACCGGGACCGAGATCGACGATCCGGTCGGCGTGCGCCATGACGGCCTGATGATGCTCGATGACGATCACCGACTTCCCGGAGTCGACGAGTCGGTCGAGCAGACCGAGCAACTGTTCGACGTCGGCGAGATGCAGACCGGTGGTGGGCTCGTCGAGGATGTAGATCTCACCCTTCTCGGCCATCGCCGTCGCCAGTTTGAGGCGCTGCCGCTCGCCGCCGGACAGGGTGGTGAGAGGTTGCCCGAGCCGCAGATATCCGAGGCCCACGTCGGCCAGGCGCTCCAGGATCTTCGACGCGGCCGGTGTACGCGCCTCGCCGTCGGTGAAGAACTCCTGGGCCTGCGCGACGGACATTCCGAGCACGTCGGCGATGTTCCGGTCCGCCAGCGTGTACTCGAGCACCGCGGCCTGGAAGCGCCGGCCCTCGCAGTCCTCACAGACCGATTCGACGGTGGCCATCACACCGAGGTCCGTGTAGACCACTCCGGCACCGTTGCAGGTGGGGCAGGCACCCTCGGAATTGGAACTGAACAGCGCCGGTTTGACGCCGTTGGCCTTCGCGAACGCCTTGCGAACGGGTTCGAGCAGACCCGTGTAGGTCGCGGGATTGCTCCGCCGCGAACCCTTGATCGGACTCTGGTCGATCGACACCACCCCGTCCCGGCCGGCCACCGAACCGTCGATCAGTGAACTCTTTCCCGAGCCCGCCACACCGGTCACCACGACGAGCACACCGAGCGGGATGTCGACGTCGACGCACTGCAGATTGTGGGTGTCGGCACCGCGGATCTCGAGCGCACCGGCGGGGGTACGCACCTCGGACTTCAGCGAGGCCCGGTCGTCGAGATGCCTGCCGGTGAGGGTGTCGGCATTCCGCAGTTCGTCGACCGTGCCCTCGAAGACGACCTGCCCTCCCTCGGTGCCGGCGCGCGGACCCAGATCGACGACGTGGTCGGCGATCTCGATAGCCTCCGGTTTGTGCTCGACGACCAGCACGGTGTTGCCCTTGTCGCGCAACTGCAACAGCAGGTTGTTCATGCGGGCGATGTCGTGCGGATGCAGACCGATCGTCGGTTCGTCGAAGACATAGGTGACATCGGTCAGAGACGAACCGAGATGACGAATCATTTTGGTGCGCTGCGATTCTCCACCCGACAGAGTTCCGGTGGGTCGATCGAGCGACAGATAACCGAGCCCGATCTCGGTGAAGGACTCGAGCAGATGCCGGAGTCCGGCGAGCAACGGAGCGACCTGCGGAAGATCCAGTCCGCGCACCCATCCGGCGAGATCGCTGATCTGCATGGCACACACGTCGGCGATGCTCTTGCCGTCGATCTTCGACGACCGGGCTTCGGGGGCCAGGCGCGTGCCGTCGCACTCGGGGCACGTCGAGAAGACCACGGCCTTCTCGACGAATGCGCGGATGTGGGGTTGCATGGCGTCGAGATCCTTGGACAGGAACGATTTCTCGATCTTGGGGATGAGACCTTCGAAGGTGACGTTGACGCCGTCGACCTTGACCTTGGTGGGTTCCTTGTAGAGCAGGTCGTGGAGCTGCCGCTTGGTGAACTTCGCGATCGGCTTGTCCGGATCGAAGAAGCCGCACCCGCGGTAGATCCGGCCGTACCACCCCTCCATGCTGTAACCGGGGATCTTCAGGGCGCCCTCGTTGAGCGACAAGCCGTCGTCGTAGAGCACCGCCAGGTCGAAATCGGAGACCGAGCCCTTGCCCTCGCACCGGGAACACATGCCGCCGAGCCGGTTGAAGGTGACCTTTTCCGCCTGCGTCTTCCCTCTACCCTTGTCCACCGTGACCGCACCGCTCGCCCGCACCGACGGCACGTTGAACGAGTACGCGTTGGGCGGGCCGATATGCGGCTGTGCGACCCGGCTGAACAGGATGCGCAGCATCGCATTGGCGTCGGTGGCGGTCCCCACCGTCGAGCGTGGATTCGATCCCATCCGCTCCTGCCCGACGATGATCGCCGCGGTGATGCCGTCGAGCACGTCGACGTCCGGGCGGGCCAGGGTGGGCATGAATCCCTGCACGAACGCGCTGTACGTCTCGTTGATCAAACGCTGGGATTCCGCGGCGATGGTGCTGAACACCAGGGAACTCTTCCCCGAACCGGACACACCGGTGAAGACGGTCAGACGCCGCTTCGGGATCTCCACGCTGATGTCACGGAGATTGTTCACCCGCGCGCCGTGCACGCGGATCGCAGCGTGGGTGTCGGCGGCGTGCACTTCGTGGGACGGTGCGTCCTTCGTCGAGGTCATGCGGAACTCCCGGAGGTAGAGGGGGCGGACCGGAGCGGTCCTCGGAGGGTAGGCCGGATCACTTCGTGGAGCGCCCCCTGCGACCGGGTCAGCGCAACTCCTGGATCCGGACCATGTTTCCGGCGGGATCGCGGAGAGCGCAGTCGCGGATACCGTACGGCTGGTCGGTGGGTTCCTGCACGACTTCGGTGTCGCCGGCCTGCAGCTGTTCGAAGGTCGCGTCGAGATCCTTCGTCGCGAGAATGATCGACGCGAAGGTGCCCTTGGCCATCATTTCGGCGATGGTCGCGCTTTCGTCCTCGGTGATGCCGGGGTCGGCGTCCGGTGGGTACAGAACCAGTGACGTACCGGGAGTGTCGGTGCGGCCGACGGTGATCCACCGCTTGCCGCCGTAGCCGACATCGTTGAGAACGTCGAAGCCGAGCGTGTCGCGATAGAACGCGAGGGAGGCCTCGGGGTCGGTGTGCGGAAGGAATGTCGATTGAATGGTGATGTCCATGCCGATCACGGTAGGACCGGTGGGGCCGTCCGCGCTTCTCGATTCCTGATCGGTCTGGTGACGTTCTTCGCCACGCACGACGGGATCCCCTCCACTGTTCCCGATGCCTGCCTGCGGTACACGCTCGGCGGTACCCCGACGAGCTCGGTGAAACGGGTGCTGAAGGTGCCGAGCGACGAGCACCCCACTTCGAAACACACCTCGGTGACGGTGAGATCGCCACGCCGCAGCAGGGTCATGGCCCGCTCGATACGGCGTGTCATGAGATACGCATAGGGCGACTCGCCGTAGGCGATGCGGAACTGGCGGCTCAGATGCCCGGCCGACATGTTCACGCCCCGAGCGAGGGCCTCGACGTCGAGAGGTTGCGCGTACTCGCGATCGATCCGGTCGCGCACGCGACGCAGGAGGGCGAGATCACGCAGACGCTGATCGGTGACGGGTCTACCGGGCACGTACCGATGGTGCCACGAAGCGGCGTCACGATCGCGTTCTCGTGGATGTCCACAGCGAGATAGGGGCGCGAGGATTACGAGGGCACAAACACGACGTGTCGGACACGGAAAGCTGACAACCTTGTGCACAGCTGGTCTCTACGGACGAAAGGTCACCGATGGCTCGTGCGGTTCGCGTCGTTGTTCTCGGAGCGGGATCGTGGGGAACCACGCTCGCGTCGCTGTCCGCGCGCAACACCCCGACGACGTTGTGGGCCCGGAGCGAGGACACCGCCCGGGAGATCGACACGGAACACCGCAATCGCCGTTATCTCGGAGAGCGCCCCCTTCCTCCCGGCCTGCGCGCGACCGCCGATCTCGTCGAGGCCGCGCGCGAGGCCGATGTGCTGGTGGTCGGCGTCCCGTCGCATGCGATGCGCAAGACACTCGAACAGATCACGAACGAGGTGCGCGCGTGGGTGCCGGTCGTCTCCCTCGTCAAGGGTCTCGAGCCGGGTACTCGGCTACGCCCGACCGAGGTGATCGCCGAGTGCTTTCCGGGGCATCCCGTCGGCTTGCTGGCCGGGCCGAACATCGCCGGGGAGATCGCCGACGGGATGGCTGCCGCGGCGGTGATCGCGATGCAGGACGACGCAGTCGCCGCCGCACTGCAGCCGCTGTTCGCCACGTCGCTGTTCCGGGTCTATCGCAACACCGACGTGCTCGGATGCGAGCTGGGTGGCATTCTCAAGAACATCGTGGCGATCGCCGCCGGAATGGCCGAAGGGCTCGGTGTCGGCGACAACACCCGGGCGATGGTCCTCTCACGCGGCCTTGCGGAGATGACCCGCCTCGGCGAGGCCATGGGCGCGAACCCCCGGACCTTCGCCGGCCTCACGGGCATGGGTGATCTCATCGCCACGTGCATGAGCCCGTCGTCCCGGAACCGCAGGATCGGGGAGGCACTGGCCCGTGGGCTCAGCATCGACGAAGCCGTGGAAGCTCTGGGACAGGTCGCCGAGGGGGTGCGGACCGCACCGACGGTCATGGAACTCGCCGACGAACACGACGTGGAACTACCGATCGCAGCCGAGGTCGCCGGGGTGGTGACCGGGAAGCGCACACCGACCGACGCGTACCGCGGGTTGCGGCGCGTCGCCGCGGGTGACGAGGAGGACATCGTCTGACCTTCTCTACTGCTTTCTCGGATGAACCCTAGAAAAACGAATAATGGGCTGTCGCCACCACGCTGCGGGCTGAACGAACGTTAGATGAAGAGCTGTGCCATCGTGGGTGCCATGACTTCCGCCGCCGACACGCTGTCGTCCCTCCTCGACACCCGTTTCAGCTGCCGTGCGTTCCTGACGAAGCAGGTTCCGCGCGACGACATCGAACGCATGCTGCGCATGGCCCAGCGCACGGCCTCCTGGTGCAATTCGCAACCGTGGCAGGTCCACCTCGTCAGCGGCGCGGCCGTCGACCGCCTGCGTGACGCCGTCTACGCTCAGGCGACCTCGGGGAACATGGACCCCGACATCCCGGGCCCGGCCGAATACCGTGGCGCCTATGCCGAGCGGCGACGCAGCGCGGGCTACGCCCTGTACAACGCCGTGGGAATCGCCCGCGACGACTATCAGCGCCGCACCGAGCAGATGCTCGAGAACTACCGTTTCTTCGGCGCACCGCACGTCGCGATCGTCACCACCGACAAGGCGCTCGGCGTGTACGGAGCCGTCGATTGCGGCGGCTACGTCGCCACTCTGCTGCTCGCTGCCGAATCACTCGGCATCGCGGCCGTCCCGCAGGCCGCGGTCGCGATGACGTCCACCGCACTGCGGCAGGAACTGAGCATCGGCGACGATCGCGACATCGTCTGCGCCATCTCGTTCGGCTATGCCGACGAGGCGCATCCGGCCAATACGTGCCGTACCGACCGGGCGTCGCTGGACGACACCGTCGAGTGGGTCGGCTGACCCTCGGCCGTTGGTCGCGGCGCAGATCGACCGGTCAATCGTTCTGGGCGCGCAGATAACGCCCGAAATGAGGAACCGTGAATCCGATGAACCCGCGTTCGGCGGAGTAGATCAATCCCTTCTTGATCAACCCGTCGCGCGCGGGCGACAGCGAGGCCGGTTTGCGGCCGAGTTCCACGGCGATCTTCGATGTGGCGACCGGTCCGTCGTCACCGGCCAGATCTGCCATCGCCCGCATGTACTCGCGTTCCGCAGGTGTCGCGCGTTCGTATCGTGAGCCGAAGAAGCCGACGGCGAGTTCTTCCTCGGCCGTGGGCGCCGCAACCCGCACGTCGTCGTCCGTGATCGGTGAGCCGGCCGCGACATCCCATGTCGCCTTGCCGTAGGCCTGCACGAAATACGGGTAACCGTCGGCAGTTTCGTACAGCAGGTCGAGCGCCTGCTGCGTGAATTCGACGCCTTCTCGTTCGGCGGGCGCGATGAGGGCATGGTCCGCCGCCGCGCGATCGAGCCGGTCGATGCGGTGGTAGGTGAACAACCGCTCGGAGTAGGACTTCGACGCCGAGAGCACGGCGGGCAGATGCGGCAGGCCGGCTCCGACGACGATCAGCGGTGCCGTGTCCTGGCTCAGCTCGTGACAGGCCCCGCAGATCGCGGAGACGTCGTCCGCTCCGAGATCCTGCATCTCGTCGACGAACAGGGCGATACCCACACCCACATCGCGCGCGAGTCCGGCGGCGTCGACGAGCAGCTCGACGAGATCGATCTCGATGTCCCCGGAGTCCGCACGTCCCTTCACGGCCGGAGCGTCGATACCGGGTTGCCAGCGTTCACGCATGCCCTTGTCGGCGGTGGCCCGCAACGCGAAGGATTTGAGCACGCCGAGGAAGTACTCGACCGATTCCGGATCCGGGTGTGCCGCAGCGATCTCCCGCACCGCCATGTGCAGCGCCGACGACAGCGGACGTCGGAGCCCCTGGTCGGGGCGGGCCTCGATCTTTCCGGTGCCCCAGCTCTTCGCGATGGCCGCGGAACGCAGGTGGTTGAGAAGTACGGTCTTTCCGACACCGCGGAGGCCCGTGAGCACGACGCTGCGTTCGGGTCGCTCCCGTGCGATGCGTTCGAGGACGACGTCGAACGCGGTGAGTTGCTTCTCACGACCGGCGAGTTCGGGCGGGCGCTGTCCCGCGCCCGGGGCGTACGGGTTGCGGACCGGATCCATCCGTCGATGCTAACGAGCGCTGCACTCTTCTCCGCGTTCATCGAGGCCGTGTCGTAGGCGGCGCGGCATGCACATATGCGCATTGGAGACTTTGACATTCATTTTCGATAAAGGCTATTCCTTTGACCATGACAACGCTCTCCCGCTACGGCGGCGCCGCCCTCACGGCAGTCGCCGCAACACTCGCCACCGCATGCGCGGGCACGACCGAGGCCGTGCCCTCCGGGTCGGCCACGCCCACCACACCCGCAACCGCTGCCGCCGAGGTATCGACCGCCGAACCCCGCCTCGCCCTCACCTACGACGGGGGCATCCTCGTCGTCGACGAAGACGACCTCACCGTCGTCGGTGATGTCGAGCTCGATGGATTCAACCGCCTCTCCCCCGCCGGGGACGGACGCCACGTGCTGATCTCCACCGAGGGCGGTTTCCGCGCTCTCGACACCGGCAGCTGGTCGGAGACCCACGGTGACCACGGCCATCACTATTCCGGCGCACCCACCCTCACAGACCTGACATTCGAGGCGGAGAAGCCGGGGCACGTGGTGCCGCACGGCGGTCTCACCGCGCTGTTCGACGACGGCACCGGACGCATCGAGGTATTCGACCCGACCGACCTCGCCTCGGCGACCGGCCTCCCCGCTCTCGACGGCCTCACACTCCCCGAAGCACATCACGGCGTGGCCGTGCCGATGCCCGGCGGCGGGATGCTCGTCACTCTCGGAGACTCCGAGAAGCGCACGGGTGTAGCACTTCTCGACGAGAGCGGTACGGAGATCGTTCGCAGCGAGGAGTGCCCCGGTGTCCACGGTGAGACGATCGCGGCCGACGGCGTCGTCGCTTTCGGTTGCGAAGACGGCATGGTGATCTTCCGTGACGGATCGTTCACGAAGGCATCGGCGCCCGACCCGTACGGCCGGATCGGAAATCAGGCCGGAACCGAGGAGTCTCCCGTCGTACTCGGCGATTACAAGACCGATCCCGAGGCCGAACTCGAACGCCCCGAACGTGTGGCCCTCGTCGACACCCGCACGGCATCGATACGCCTCGTGGACCTCGGCACGAGCTACACCTTCCGCTCGCTCGGCCGCGGACCCGGGGGTGAAGCACTCGTTCTCGGCACGGACGGCAACCTCCACGTCATAGACCCCGAGTCCGGTGAGATCGCACGGAGGATCGCGGTGATCGATCCGTGGACCGAACCCGAGGAGTGGCAGTCACCCCGGCCGGCGCTCGAGGTGCGCGAGGGAACGGCGTTCGTCACCGACCCCGCCACGAACTCACTGCACGCCGTGGACGTGGATTCGGGCGAGATCCGCTCGGCCGGCCTGCCCCGCACGCCCAACGAGATCAGTAGCACCGAGTAGCAATGCATCAGAGTATTCGGCTTTCTAGCTCTAGAGATAGAAAGCCGAATACTCCTCGGGAGACAACGACCACACAGGTGCTGCAACGTGATTCATGTCACTCTCAACCGGGCGAAACGGTAATCTTCGTCAAAACGCTTGCAGAGAAGCTGTTCTCGACGTCCCACCTCGAAGACAACGATTGTGTAACGTGGCCAGGCATCTGTTTCCGACCGGGAGGTAGCGCCCGTGCTGTTGTCCGAAGCCCGTTCCCGACCTGTTCGATCCCTGCTGATCGCCATAGGTCTGACGGTTTCGGCCCTGGCAGTCGCCGGTTACCTGCGCGACGCGCTGAACGAGTACCTCATGGATCTCGACGTCTTCCGCGACGCCGGGTGGGCATTCCTGCACCACACTCCCCTGTACACCGAGGGCTTCTTCAGCCATTCCGGATTCCGGTTCATCTATCCCCCCTTCGCGGCGTTCCTGTTCGCGCCCATGGCACTCGTGGGAAGTACCGCGCTGCAGGTGGTGTGGACCGTCGGGCTCATCGCTCTCGTGTGGTGGGTGCTGAAGGTCGTCTACCAGCGCCTCGACATGTCCCGTCCGAGCCTGATCGCGGCGGCCTCCCTCGGCGCCGTGCTGTGGCTCGAGCCGTTCCGGTCGAACTTCACGTTCGGGCAGATCAACATCGTTCTCATGGCCCTGGTGGTCGCCGATCTCCTCGGGGTGATTCCGAAGCGTTTCCGCGGTGTCGGTATCGCTCTGGCCGCCGCGATCAAGGTGACACCGGCAGCCTTCGGACTGATCTTCCTCCTCCGCCGCGACCTGCCCTCGGCGGTCCGCGCATTCGGCGCCTTCGTCGCCACCGTCGCCTTCGGATACTGGTTGCGTCCCGACTCGACCGTCTACTTCTGGACGACCGAATTCTTCGCGACCGACCGTGCCGGGGATCCCAGCTTCTTCCGCAACCAGGCCTTGACCGGTTTGATCGCGCGCTTCGATTTCCCGGACGGCGTCGCCAAGGGGCTGTGGCTGGTCGGGGCCGCGCTGATCGTCGCGGGTACGGCATGGGCCGCCTACCGGTTCCTGCGGGCCGACGAACCCGTGGTCGCCGTCGCGCTCGTGGGCCTGGCATCGCTGCTCGCCGCCCCCATCGCCGTCACCCATCACTGGGTGTACGCGCTGTTCCTCGTGCCGCTCCTGGTCGCGCCGGCCTACCGCCGCTGGTGGCCGGTACTGCTCCCCGCCACCGTGGTCTTCCTCGTCGGGCCCAACCATCTGCTGCGTGAAGCATCCTCCGGTGGCTGGGTCGAGCAACTGCTCCTCGAGGTGCTGGGAACCTCGCAGTGTCTCGCCGCGATCGCCGTCTTCGTCGCCGCGATGTTCGCCGCGCGCAGTCGCCGGCCCCGGCTCGCCTCCGAGGTCGTCGCCGAGCGCGAGAAGAGCACCCCGGAGACGGATCAGGTCCAGAACGCCGACGCGACGAGGTAGAGGCCCGTCCCGGCGACGGTGCTCAGTGCGGCGTTGCGGCGCCACAGATGCACCGCGATCGTGCCCGCGAGACCGACGATCGCGGGCAGCCAGGTCGACTCCCCCACATCCCGCAGCGTGTACATCACGAGGATCACCATGACCCCGGCGGGCATCGTGCGACCGAGGAAGTCGACGAAAGCCGAGTTCTTCAGCGTCGCCAGCGCGAGGAACGGCGCCGCGCGCAGCGCGAACGTCACGGCGAACATCACCCCCAGAACACCGAAGACGTATCCGATACCGGGCACCGATTCAGGCACGGGCCACCTTGTTCCGGTAGACGAACCGGACGAACAGGCACACCACGAACAGGCCGAGCCCGACGACGAGCATCTGTTCCTCGGCCACCAGCAGTGCGACGAGACCACAGACCAGCGCGATCACCGGTGCCGGCACGTCACGGTCCGCACGGAAGGCGTCGATCGCGAGAACTGCGAACAGCGCCGTGAGGGCGAATTCGAGTCCGGAGAGCCCCTCGGGAAGCACCGCCCCGATCAACGCGCCGACCGTGCTCGACACCACCCACATCACCTGGCAGAGCACCTGCACCGTGAGGATCCGGGTACCCGAGAGCGACTCGCGTGCCTTCGGTGCGACGATCGCGTACGACTCGTCGGTGAGCGCGTACACGCCGTAGAGGCGCCCGAGGCGGCTACGGATCCGGTGCAGCGGGAACGACAGCCCGTAGAAGACGTGACGGAAGTTCACGAGCAGCGTCGCCGCCGCGACCGACGCGAGCGGAGTGACCGCCGCGATCAGACCGATCGCGAGGAACTCCATCGACCCCGCGTAGATGACGGTCGAGAAGATCGGCGCCCACCACCATTCGAACCCGCCCTGGGTGAGTACGACCCCGAATGCGAGTCCCAGCGGAATCAGCCCGAGACCCACGGCCCACGAGTCCGCGATACCCGCGCGAACGTCGGGAGTGCGGCTGTCGGGCATGCTCATCAGGCTATCGCCGGGCCCGAAGCCTCTACGCCCGGCCCGAAGGAAGGTGATCTGTGTCTACTTCGTTCACGGAGGCGGTGTCCGGCGCGTGGCAGGCCGTGTCGACCGTCGACGAACCGGCTCCGACGGCGGTGGTCGCCGGAACGGCGATCGTCGCGCTCGTGCTCGTGACCGTGCGGCCGCTGTGGCTGAAGACCCGTCATGTCATCACGCAGGCGCACGAGGGGTCGCACGCGCTCGTCGCCGCACTCGTGGGCCGAAAGCTGTCGGGGATCCGTCTGCACAGTGACACCTCGGGGGTGATGGTGTCGTCCGGCAATCCGCGAGGCCCCGGCATGGTCGCGACGACCTTCGCCGGGTACACCGGCCCGGCCGTGCTCGGTTTCGCTGCGGCGACACTGCTCACACTCGACCGGCCCGCCGCGGTGCTGTGGTCGATCCTCGCTGCTCTCGCGGTGTTGCTGCTGCTGATCCGCAATCTCTACGGCTTCGTCTCGGTCGTCCTCGCAGGTGCACTGGTGGGCGCCGCGGCCTATTTCGGAGACCCGGTCGTGCGATACACCGCGGCCTATCTGATCACCTGGATTCTCCTGCTCGGCGCGACCCGCCCGGTTCTCGAACTCGCCCGCACCCACATGAACGGCCGCGGACGGGGTTCGGATGCCGACCAGTTGCGCGACCTCACCCGCATACCGGTCGCGGTGTGGATCGTGCTCTTCGCACTCGTCACCGCCGGTACCGCTTTCTACGGCACGGCGCGCATCGTGGTGACACAACTGTCCTGACGCTCAGGGCGTCGCCGATGTCTCGCCGTAACGGTCGAGCAGCACCCTGCGCAGGATCTTTCCGCTGGGCAGCCGTGGAACGTCGCCGAACTCCACCGTGCGCGGCGCCTTGAAGTGTGCGAGGCGTTCACGGGTGTAGCGGACGAGGTCGTCCGCGAGGGCGTCGTTCGCCCGTACGCCGTCCACGGGTGTGACGACCGCGTGGACGCGCTGACCCATCTCCGTATCGGGCAGACCGACGACGGCCACGTCGAGGACCGCAGGGTGCATCGTGAGCACGTTCTCGATCTCGAGGGGATAGATGTTGACGCCTCCGGACAGGATGAGGTCGGTGCGCCGGGCCGAGAGGTACAGATAACCGTCTTCGTCGAGGTGCCCGAGATCGCCGAGTGTGCTCCAGCCGTGGCCGTTGTAGGCCGCGGCGGTCCTCTCCGGGTCTCCGTGGTACTCGAAATCCGGACCGCCGCTGATCCACACGGTACCCACCTCGCCCGGTCCGAGTTCGGCACCCGTCTCGTCGCAGATGTGCACCCGGCCGAGGGTGGGCCGGCCGACGGACCCTCGGTGCTCGAGCCACTCCGGTGTGGTGATCATGAAGAAGCCGTTGCCCTCGCTGCCCGCGTAGAACTCGAGGATCTTCGGGCCGAACCAGTCGATCATGTGCTCCTTGATCTCGACCGGACAGGGCGCCGCCGCGTGGATCACCACCTGCAGACTCGACACGTCGTACCGTGCGCGGGTCTGCTCGGGCAGTTTCAGCATCCGCACGAACATCGTCGGCACGAACTGGGCGTGGGTGACGCGGTAGCGGTCGACAGCGTCGAGTGTCCGCTCGGCGTCGAACGTCTCCATCACGAGGGCGGTGCCTCCGTTGCGCACCGTTCCCATCGTCCAGCCGAGCGGTGCGGCGTGGTAGAGCGGTCCGGGGCTGAGGTAGACGGTGTGCTCTCCGAACCCGAAGGCATCACGCATCGTCGAGTCGATGGCCAGCCCCGCGCCGAAGGGGCGCCGGTCAGCGTGGGCAGGATCCCTTTGGGCCGACCGGTGGTACCCGACGAGTACAGCATGTAGTACCCCTCGACTTCGTCGCCGACGGGCGTGGGGGGCAGCGTCGCGAGGCTGTCGGCAAGGATCTCGGCACCGCTCGGGGAGTGGTCTCCGGTGGTGAACCTCGCTTCGAGCAGAGGGTTCCCGTCGGCGACCACGGCCCCGAGGTGATCGAGCCGAGCCGAGTGCACGAGTATCCGTGCACCACAGTTCTTCACGACGTAGGCAGCCTCGTCCTCGGTCAGGTGCCAGTTGACCGGCGTGTAGAGCAGACCCGTCCGTTGCGCGGCCCACACCACCGGAAAGACGTCGAGGCAGTTCTCCATGAGGATCGCGATGTGATCACCGGGCCGCAGACCGTGTCGCCGGAACAGGTGGGCGATGCGGTTGGACGACGACTCGAGCCGGCGATAGGTGAGAGTCGCGCCGTCCTCGACCATGACGATCGCCGGTTTGTCACCGAAGGCGGCAGCGAGATCGGTCGGATTCATCGACGGCATCGTCATCGGTCGCTCTCCTCACGGACGTCGCGACAAGTATTACCTGTATAACCTTCTCGTTTCCAGGCTTCGGCGGGAACTTTCCGGGTTTCCGATCCGAACGGCAGGGTCCACAAACGACCTTCGACATGGTTAACTACGTTGACGACCACATCGAAGGAGCGTCATGGACTTCGCGCTGAGCGACGAACAGGTGGCCCTCGGCGGAGCCGAGCGCGCGTGGCTCGCCAAGAACGACCCGATCGCCGCGCGCAGACCGGGCATCGACGCCGGGCCGGCCTGCCTTCCCGCCGAGGGACTCCGCCACCTCGCGCACTCGGGATCGATCGGACTGCTCACCCCCGAGACAGGCGGCACCCACGTCGATCTGGCCGTGCTCGTCGAGGAACACGGACGGGCAGGAAGCGCCGTTCCCGTCGCCGAACCGGCGATCGCGGCGAGTCTTCTCGAGATGATCGGTCATCCCGCGGCCGCAGCGGCAGAGGCAGGCGAACGCATCGTACTGCCCGCCCTGTCGTCACCCGAGAAGACCGGCCTGCACGCACGATTCGACGGGGACGCACTGACCCTGAGTGGCACGACGGCACCGATCACCGGCCTGATCGACGCGCACGACCTCCTGCTGGTCGCGGTCACCGACACCGGCGCAGAGGTCGCGGCGGCCGTACCCGTGGAGACGCTCACCGTGCGGACGCTCGAGACGCTCGATCTCACCCGCTCGTGGGCCGTCGCCGATGTCGACGTCACCCTCCCGGAGGACTCGTGGGTCGCCCTGCCGGCCGGCACCGTGGCCTTCACCCATGATCGGCTCGCCGCCTTTCGCGCCGTCGACGCTCTCGGTGCTGCCGCGCGCCTCGTCGACATGAGCGTCGACCATGCCGGAAACCGAAGTCAGTTCGGGAAGACGATCGGAAGTTTCCAGGCGGTCAAACACCACTGCGCGAACATGGCGACCACGACGGAGGCGTCCCGCGCGGCACTCTGGGCCGCTGCCGTCGCACTCGACGGGGACGATCCCGTGGCACGCGCCCGAGCGGTATCCGCCGCGGTCGCGTTCGCGTGTTCCGGAGCGTCCACCACCGCCCAGACGGCCCTGCAGGTGCACGGCGGTATCGGCTTCACCTGGGAGCACGACGTGCACCTGCTGCTGCGTCGCATCAAGGTCGACGAACTGCTCGACGGTTCGGTCTCGTACCACCGCCGCCGGCTCGCCGTCGCCTGAAACACAGAAAAGGGGGCGGGATCCATCGGGATCCCGCCCCTTTCCCCGTCGCGCTACCGGGCGCGGGACGATTCGATTTCGTCCACCATCTCCAGCAGTCGACGGCGGTCGACCTTGAGGGAGACACTGCGTGGCAGGGCGTCGACGGTGTGGATCTCCACCGGAATCTCGTAGGCCGTCAGACGCGTACGCAGGAAGCTCTTCAGTTCGTCGACGTCGATATTCTCGGCGCCACCGACCGTTTCGACGACCGCGACCGGCACCTGTCCGAGACGGTCGTCCGGTCTGCCGAAGACCGAGGCGTCGAGGATCGCCGCATGGGCGCGCAGCGCGTTGCACACGATTTCGGGCTGGATCTTGAAGCCGCCCCGAACGATCGCGTCGTCGGCCCGGCCGTCGATGTAGAGGAATCCGTCCTCGTCGAGATGCGCGAGATCGCTGGTGCGCACCCAGTCGCCGACACCGTTACCGGTCTGCGGCGAGCTCACTTCGAGGCGACCGGTACTCCCTTCGGGTAGGACCGTTCCGGTCTCGTCGACCGTCCGCATCTGCACCCCCGGGAAAGGGCGGCCGACACTACCGCGCTTGTGCTCCCACCACTGCGTGATCAGAGGCTTCGTCCACCCCGCTACAGCACCACCGAATTCCGTTGCGCCGTACATGATCATGATGGGGATGCCGTAGCGGGACGTGAATTCGTCGGCCAGTTCCGGACTGACGAAGGTGGTCCCTGCCGTGATCGCCCGCAGGCTCGCGAGTTTCTCCTTCGGCACGCCTGCGTCGAGGACCGATCGCATCGCCGCCGGAGGAAGCCCTGCCACGATCATCCGGTGTCGGTGGACGGCATCGGCCCATCCTTCGACGGTGAATCGTGGCATCAGCACGATCGGGCGTGCCTCCGACAGCGCCTGGATCACCCCCCACAAGCCACCGATGTGCACCATCGACAGGGAGATCAACGCGACGGGGCCGGTGAACGGCTCGTGGTCACCTCTCCCCTTGCCCGTGTGACCGTGGACCGCCGAGAGTGCGGCCTCGAGTTGCCGCCACGTCAGTGGCACACGCTTGGGCGGACCGGTGGTGCCGGAGGTGAACATCTCCACGGCGACCGGATCCTCCTCGTCCGGACGCTGCTGGATCGGAGCGTCGCCGACGACGTGCCGCGCATCCGGGCCGTCCACTGCGAGTCCGACGATGCCCGCCGCGGCGAGGGGTGCGGCGAACTCCTCGTCCGCCCAGTATTCGTTCGCGGCGAGGATCACGTCCGGACGAGCCCGCAGCGCGTCCTCGACGATCCTGCGTGCAGGCTGTGCCGGATTGAGGGTGAGCAGCACCCGGCTGCGGCCGAGAATTGCGACGAATGCCGCGACGGATTCGGTCCGGTTGCTCAGCACCACACCGATCCGGCTGCGGGGTCCGCACCCGAGTCGCGCGAGTTCCTCGTCGATCCGCTCGGCCGATCGCCGCACCTCTCCCCAGGTGCGCCAGACCTCGTTCTCCTGCACCATGTTCGCACTGTCGGGAACGGTCCACAGCAACGCCAGTGCTTCTCTGATGCCCGTCATCGCGGAGCCTCCTCTTCGGTCGACCCGAAGGTGTGTTCGTAGTGCCGGCCGGGAATCCGGACGGAAGCGCATCAGCGCGGCAGACCGAGGCCTCTCTCGGCGATCATGTTGCGCATGATCTCGGAGGTACCACCGGCGATGGTGTATGCGCGGGCGTACAGGAATTCGTCCTGCCAGCGTCCTCGGTCCACGACCGCCGGATCCCCTTCGACGAGGATCCCGTCCTCGCCGGCGAGCTCGAGAGCGAATCGGGCTGTTTCGACGCCGATCTCGCTGAACATCAGTTTGGCCATGGCCGCGTCATGGGGGCGTTCGGCACTGCGCGACCAGCGGCCGATGTTCGCATACACCAGCGCCGACAGTGCTTCGACCGACGCCTGGAGTTCGCCGATCCTCTCCTGTACGGCGCCGTCCTCGATCGCGGGCCGGCCGTGCCGGATCGTCCTGCGGGCGAGATCCTTCAGTGCATCGACATCCTGGCGCAGCCGTACCGCCGCCGACGCCACCGCGCTGCGTTCGTGGGCGAGACTCGAATTCGCGATCAGCCAGCCGTTGTCGAGATCACCGATGAGCGAGTCGTGTCCGACGGGCACGTCGTCGAGGAAGATCTCGTTGAAGTCCGACGTACCGGTCATCTCCCGGAGCGGTCGTACATCGACACCGGGCGCCCGCATGTCGACGAGGAATGCACTGATCCCACGATGTTTCGGGGCCTCCGGGTTGGTTCGCGCGAGGAGATAACCGTAGTCGGCCCAGTGTCCGTTCGTCGTCCACACCTTCTGGCCGGTGACGGTGAACCCGCCCCCGTCGGCCGGTACGGCTTTCGTGCGCAGCGACGCGAGGTCGCTGCCGGATCCCGGCTCACTGAACAACTGACAGAAGACGAGTTCGCCCGATCGGATGCCCGGCAGATACTTCTCCCGTTGTTCCTCGGTGCCGAAGTCGATCAGCGCGTGCGCGACGAGCAGTCCGGCTCCCTGCACCGCGGCCGGGGCCCGGCCGCGTGCGAGTTCCTCACCGACGACGACGTCCTTCTCCGGTGAATGCGCTGCTCCGGCGCCGCCGTAGCGTTCCGGCCAGTCGGCACCGATGTATCCGGCCTCGAAGAGCGTGCGGGTCCACTCTTTCAGCGCCGCGAGCTCTTCGGCGTCGTCGGCGCTGCGCACACCCGCCTTCACCGGCACATCCGGTGTGTGGGTCTCGACGAACTCGCGTACTTCCTTGCGGAACTGCTCGAGTTCCGGCGTCAGTCCGTAGTCCATGTCAGCGCACCTCGTAATCGCGCGTGGGAACCTGGGATCGGTCGACCTGGGCCAGCCCTATCGGGTTGCCGAGATCGGTGTACATCATCCCGGTGGCGAGAGCATGGGATCGCGTGCGGTCCTTGGACTCCCAGATCGCGCGGATGCTGCCCTGGATCGCGGCCGGTGGTTTGGCGGCGATTCGTTCCGCGAGATGCTGCGCGCGGTCCCACAGTCCGTCGCGGGCGACGATCTCGCTGACGAACCCGATCTCGTGAGCCCTCTTCGCGGACATCCGTTCGTCGAGACCGAGCAGCACCATGCGCAGCACTTCACCGATGGGGATGCGGTGCGCGAGACCGATGGGTTCCAGTGCGGCGACCATGCCGTAGGAGACGTGCGGGTCGAAGAACTGGGCGTCCTCGCTCGCGACGATGATGTCGGCCTCGTTCAACCAGTAGAGCGCCCCGCCGGCGACCATGCCGTGCACCGCGCACACGAGCGGTTTCCAGCAGTTGTTCTGCTTGGGTGACAGGTCGACACCGGGATCACGCCGGCTGAAGACGTTGTCGGACAGGAAAGTTCCCTCGTGCACGTCGACACCGGTACTGAAGGCACGCTCACCGTTGGCCCGGAGGACGACGACGTGCACGTCGTCGGTCTCGGACGCGTAGTGCCACAGCTCCCGGAACTCGGCGCGCATCGTGTCGGTGAAGGAGTTGAGCTTGTCGGGGCGATCGAGAGTGATGGTCAGGACGTGGTCCTTGACCTCGGCGATCACCGTGGTCGTGCTGCTCAGATCCACGAGCCCTCCTCGAGACGTTCGCACCGCATGGCATCGTCCTCGCTCACCGCCCGCGAGGCCGGAGCGTCGTTCACGACGTCGTCCGGCTTCCGGCCGCGCGCCGCGTGTCCTCGCGCAGTTCGGCGTCGCGCTCGAGCATTCGTGCGGCGAGCTGCTCGAACTCCGCAGGCGCTGCGGGCAGCTCGACCGGGCCACCGGCACGCGAGGGCAATGCGATGGTCGCCGTGGCGGGACAGGTGACCTCGCCGCGCTGGCTGGTGCCCCGCAGTTCGATGTCGACGAGATGGCGTCCGTCCTCGACCCTCTTGCCGACGACCTCACCGGTGAAGGTGTGGGTGTCGCCGAGATAGTTGAACTTGCGCATCTGGCTCGACATCGACTCGAGCCAGGCGTCGTCGCCCATCCAGTCGGTGAGATAGTGGCTCAGCCAGCAGTCGCGCATCATGCCGTAGTCGTAGGCGGCCGGCAATCCGATCGAACGGGCGTAGCCGCTGTCCCAGTGGATCCGCTGGGCGACGTCGGGCACTCCCTGCTCGTTCGGGATGTAGAACGGTGCGATGCGCAGGCGGTTCTTGTACGCGAGGCGGCTCGAGCAGGGTGTGTAGGGTGCGAAACCGTATCCGCCGGAATGGAAGACGATCATGTCGGTGGTCGTCAGCGGCCCCTTGGCCATCGTCCCGAGGTGCTCGCCGACCTCCACCTCCTCCCAGTGCCGGCTGCTCGCACCGCGCACCTGCTCGTGTGCGTAGATCTCGTCGATTCTCGCGATGTCGTCGGGAGTGTAGGAAACAGGCTCGATGGCGTCGTACTTCTTGCGCTTCTTCGATTCGTGCCGTTCGGTGTGGATCGTGATGACCCGCTGGGTCTGGACGACCTCGGCGCGCTGATTGAACTGCACCTGGAGGCCTGTGATGATGAGCGACCGCCCGGCGAACTCGGACTGCTTCTCCTCGACCTTTTCCGTGCCGTGGAAGGCGTACAGGAGGTCGCCGTCGAGTACCGGCCGGTACCAGTGGGTGGTGGTGCCGGAGACGAACACGTGGATACCCCGGAAGGACGGCCGGCGCTGTGCGCGTGGGACGGGTTCGGCCAGCAGCTCCTTGCGCACACCGATATTGATCATCGGTGGGGCGATCTGACCGCCCCAGCGGCTCCCGGCCCCGTACTCCTCGTCCGTGAACAACGGATTGTCGTCTCCGTAGCTGCGCGCGAAGTTGCGCATGATGTCCGGTGAGACGCGGGTGTACTGCTCCCGCTGGGTCATCGCGTGATAGACACCGACGAGATCCCGCGCCCGCGCGATGTCCTCGTCGCGGAATGTGTAGATCTCCGAATCCTTCTCGGTCTTCTCCGACGTGGTCATCGACTACCTCCGTATAGGGGACTACGCCCGACGCGAGCGGTCGCATCACCACAGTAGGGCAACCTAGTTATACATGTAAAGACCCATGGCCGTCAGGCTCTGTCCGGCAGCCGTCAGCTGCCAGTCGCTCGACCACGTGCCGCCGCACCAGTTTTCCCGTCTCGGTACGTGGCAGTTCGTCCCAGTAGACGATGCGGTCGGGTGTCCTGGAACCCCGCAGGGTCTCCCGCACGAACGATCGCAACTCCTCGGCGTCGACCGACCGTTCCGGCCGCAGCACCACCACCGCCTCGATCCGCTGGCCCCACTCCTCGTCGGGAACCCCTACGACCGCCGTATCGGTCACCGCGGGATGACGCATGATCACGTCCTCGATCTCGGCCGGGGCGATGTTCTCCGCCCCACGGACGATGGTGTCGTCGCTGCGCCCACCGAGGAAGAGATATCCGTCCTCGTCGACGAATCCGGTGTCTCGGGTATCGAAGAATCCACGTTCGTCGACGAGTCGTCCGACACCGGCGTATTCGGCCGAAACCTGCTCCCCCCGAACCCAGATGCGGCCGGGCACCCCGGCTCCGACGGCACGATCGTCCGTGTCACGGATCTCGAGGTCGATACCGGGGATCGGGCGGCCCACCGATCCGAGGCGGGCGCGGACCCGCTCGTCGGTGCTCGTCATCGCCGCCCGATGATCGTCGGGCCCCAGGACGGCAATCGTCGAACTGGTCTCGGTCAGCCCGTAGGCGTTGACGAAATCGACCCGCGGCCACACGGTGAGGGCGCGTTCGACCACCCGCCGGGGCATGGGCGCGCCACCGCTGGCGAGGGAACGCAGCGCGGGAACATCGGAGTCGGCGCCGGAGTCGAGGATTCGCGCGAGCATCGTCGGGACGATGAGGGCGTTGGTGATGCCCTCCTCGCGGACGGTGTCGAGCCATTCGGCCGGGGTGAACTGTTCGAGTACCACCGCCCTGCGGCCGGCATAGAGATTCGTGAGCACGTTGGCGACCGCGGCGATGTGATAGGGAGGCACACTCACGAGCGCCGCGTCGGCCTCGTCGGCCGATGCGAAGTCCACGGCTCCCAGCACGTACGACACGAGATTGTGATGGTGGAGCAACACGCCTTTCGGCGCCGAGGTGGTGCCGGAGGTGTAGATCACCACGGCGGGTGCGTCGGACTCCGGCTCATCGTCCGCCCTCGCATTTCCTGTCCTCTCGAGCAGGTCGAGCCAGGCTGCCGGCGTGAACACGCCGGATCCGTCACCCGCGTCGTCCGCGACGACGAGCGCACCGGCGTGATGGGAGAGCAGCGCATCGGTCTGCTCCCACCCCAGCCGGTAGTTGATCGGCACGAGCGGGACACCGGCCCGCGCCGCCGAGAACAGCGCCACCGGAAAGGCCGGTCCGTTGACGGCGCGATAGACGAGGGCATCGGCGCCGGCGTCCCGGATCGCGGCGGCGCCGGCGACGGACAGCTCCTGCAGGCGCCGGGCGGAGATGCCGTCGTCGCGACGTCCCACCAGAATGCGGTCGCCGAGACCGTCGGCAGCCATGTCGAGCAACATCGTGAGGTTCATGGAAGTCCTCGTCGCGGATCCGATCGTGCGCCGGATGGTTCGGAGTGGGCGTCAGTCGGAGGCAGGCAACGGCTTCGCCGCCTTCAACGACAGCGGAACCCCGTCGACGGCGAGAGCGCCGCGTCCGGGTGTGGTGCACAGGAGTTCGAGGTCGCCGTCGGCGTCGGTGTATCTCTTGCCGAGCGCCGTGGGCCCGAGATGCGCATCGCCGATCGCCGTGCCGTCGCCCGTTCCCTTCCTGCCCGGCACCATCTCGGCACCTCCGCAGGTCAGGACGACCTCCTCGTGCGGTGCTCGCACGATCACCACGGCGGTGGCGTCGACGCTACTGGCCCAGGATCGACCTACTTCGAGTTTCACGATGTCTCCGATCGAGCGATGCTGTGCTGTGACTTCCCAAAGTAGCGTGCGTCACATAGTTTAGATAGTGCTACAAGTGAACCGATGTCGCCACGGCCGAGGAGTACCTTCCATGCCACTTGCGCTCACCGACGACCACCGTGCCGTCGCGGATGCCGTCCGGTCCTTCCTCGACGGCCACGGCGCCGCGACGCTCGCCCGGCAGGTGACCGACGATCCGTCCGCCGACACGGGGCAGCTGTGGAAACAGCTCGCCGAACTCGGATGGCTGGGTCTTCATCTTCCTGCCGAATTCGGAGGCGCGGACGCCGCGCTCCCCGAGGTCGCAGTGGTGGCCGAGGAACTCGGCAGGCTCGTCGTTCCCGTCCCCTACCTCGCGAGCGTCGCGATCTCGGCCGCGCTCGCAGCCGAGGGTGACGATGCGATCCGCTCCGAATGGCTCCCCGGCTTCGCCGACGGTTCGGTGGTCCCGGGGCTCGGCCTGTCCGGATCGCCGACCGTCTCGGACGGTGCGGTGAGCGGTGACGCAGGCCTCGTCGTGGGTGGGCTCGGGGCGACCCTGCTCGCCCTCACTGTGGGCGCCGACCTCGTCCTCGTGGATCCCGCACATCCGTCGGTCTCCACACTCCGGGCCGACACCTTCGATCCGACCTCGGCATCGGCCCGAGTGCTCCTGGACGGGACTCCCGCTCTCGCCGTCGTCCCGGGCGCCGGCGGGTACGCGAACCACGTCGCACGCGTCCTGGCCGCCGCAGAGGCCTCCGGTGGGGCCCGCGCGACCCTCGAGTCCGCCCTGTCCTACGCGAAGGTCCGCGAGCAGTTCGGACGCCCGATCGGGTCCTTCCAGGCCGTCAAGCACCATCTCGCCGACATGCTCGCGACCAGCGAACTGGCGACGGGCGTGGCGTGGGACGCGGCACGTGCGGGAGCCGAGGGTGAACAGGCACGACTCGCCCTCGACGTCGCCCGGATCATCGCCTTCGATGCGTACATCGCCAATGCCCAGCAGAGCATCCAGATCCACGGCGGTATCGGTTTCACCTGGGAACACGAGTGCCACCTGTTCCTGCGTCGCGCCCATGCCCTGCGGATCCTGTTCGGTGAACCGACCTCGGCACTCGATTCCCTCACCGAGTCGGGCAGTGCGGGGTTGCGCCGCCACTACGCCGTGGACCTACCCGCCGAGGCCGAGGAACTCCGCGCTTCGGCGCGCGAATTCGTCGCGCGTTACACGTCGACCCCCGAATCCGAGCGACGCGCGCTGCTCGTCGACTCCGGCTATCTCATGCCGCATTGGCCGCCGCCCTACGGTCGCGGCGCCCCACCGGTCGAACAACTCGTGATCGACGAGGAGTTCACCGAGGTCGAACCTCACGGACTCGGCATCGGCGCCTGGATCCTGCTGACCCTTACCCAACACGGCACCCCGGAACAGATCGAACGCTGGATCCGCCCCGGATTGATCGGTGAGCAGGTGTGGTGTCAGTTGTTCTCCGAACCCGGTGCGGGTTCCGACGCGGCAGCGGTGTCGACGCGGGGGGTGAAGGTCGACGGTGGCTGGCGGGTGACGGGACAGAAGGTGTGGACCTCCGATGCCCAGAACTCGACTCGCGGTCTCGCGACCATCCGTACCAACCGCGACGTTCCGAAACACAAGGGCATCACCACGATGGTCGTCGACCTGACGGCCCCGGGGGTGACCGTCCGTCCGCTGCGGGAGATCAGCGGTGACGCCGCCTTCAACGAGGTGTTCTTCGAGGACGTCTTCGTCCCGGACGAGGACGTCGTGGGGGCCGTCGACAACGGCTGGACGGTGGCACGCGCGACGCTCGGGAACGAACGCGTCTCGATCGGTGGGGGCAGGACCGACGAGAACTATTCCGCCTACGCACTGCTCGGCCTCGCGGCGAAATACGCGCCCGGCGACGTCTCCGTGACCCGCCGGATCGCGGCGCTGATCGCGCGGGAAGAAGCCTTCGCGATCCTCAACCTGCGACAGATCGTGCGCGCCGTCGCCGGAGGCGATTTCGGCCCCGAAGGCAGCGTCACGAAGATGTTGCTCGCCGAACACACGCAGCACGTGGGAGAACTCGCGATGCGGATCGCCGGTGACGCGGTACTGCTCGGAGACGAGCCGACATGGACCCATTACTACCTGCTGGGCCGGGCGATGACCATCGCCGGCGGCACCTCGGAGATCAACCGCAATGTCATCGCCGAACGACTGCTGGGACTGCCTCGCGAGCACATCGCGAACTAGCACGAGAAGCCGGCCACGACTTCCTCCACGGCGAGGTCCCGCAAGGCGTCCGGACGCGCGATGCGGGCCTCGTCGGCGATCGCCCGGCGGAGCAGCAGATGTGCGGGATGCTCCCAGGTGAACCCGATACCGCCGTGGATCTGGATGCACGCCTCCGAGTTGGTCACCGCGGACCGCAGTGCTGCCGCGGTCGCCAAGTGCACCGCCACACTCGTGCCCGGATCCTGCCGGTCGTCGTCGGCTGCCGACAGCACCAGGCCGCGTGCCCCCTCGGCAGCGACGAGCATATCGGCGCAGCGATGCGAGATCGCCTGGTAGGAGCCGATCGGGCGGCCGAACTGTTCGCGCTGCCTCGCCCACTCCACCGCCATCGCCAGAGCCCGGTTCGCGACGCCCACTGCGTCCGCGGCGACCAGCAGCTCGGCCGCCCGGAACACCGACCCGAGCACGGTGTCGGCCCGGACACCCGAGGCGAGCACGGTCGCGGCGGCATCCTCGAACGAGACGATGCCGACGGTCGCCGTCGGATCGATCGAATCCTGCTCGGTGACGGTCACTTCGGACCGGTCGACCGAGAGCAGTACGGTCTCCCCGGTGGCACCGTCCTTCGCCGGAACCACGAGCACCTCGGCGGTCGGCGCTCCCGCGACGCGCTCGACACGGCCGGTGAGCCGTCCGTCGCGCAGCACGGGCGCCGCCGCGATGTCCCAGCCGGGATCGGTGACGGCCGCGACGAACGCAGCGGGAACACCCTCGACGACCCGCCGCGCCGGCTCGTCCGCACCTGCCGCGACCAGGATCTCGAGCGCGACGGCACAGGGGACGAGAGGCACGGCTCCGAGATGGAATCCGATCTCCTCGACGGCGACACACAGCATCCGCAGAGACTGCCCACCACCGCCGATCTCCTCGGGAGCCGAGAGTCCCGGGAGTCCGAAACCGACCAGGGTCGACCACAATTCGTCGTCGTATCCACCGGATGAATCGGCTCGGGTGAGACCCCCGAGATCCACCTTCCGGGAGAGGATGTCGCGCAGGATCGTACGGAGATCGTCCTCGCCCGCTGCCGGTGGGGAGAGTGGGTGCCCCGGCACGACGGCCGGTTCCCGGGTGCCCTCTCCTCTGTGCGAGGGAAGACCGAGGACGTTCTCGGCGATCGTGTTCCGCTGGATCTCCGAAGTCCCCGCCCCGATGGTCGCGGCCCGGGACATGAGATATCCGTAGGTCCAGCGGCCCTTCTCCACGACACCCTCCGAGCGGGTGCCCAGAACGGCCGCCGAGCCGGTCAGCCTCAGGGCGACACGGTGCAGGTGCTGCTCGAATTCGGCTTTCACCAGACGGTTGATCGACGCGACTCCTCCCGGATCACGCCCTGCGAGAACGGCATCCAGAGCACGTGCACTGTTCGTTGTGATCTCGCGTACTCCGGTCTCGATGGTCGCGAGTTCCTGCCGGATCAGCGGATCCTGCGCGTATCCGCGGTTCACGGCGAGGCGGAAGACCTTGTCCACGGTCGACCGGTACCGGAACTCGTCCGCAAGGAAGGCGGTGGCTCGCTCGTGACCGAGCGAGGTGCGCATGATCGACCATCCCTGTCCTTCCTCCCCCACCCGGTTCTCCACCGCGACCTCGACATCGTCGAAGAAGACCTGGGCGAAATGGTGCCCGCCTGCGGCGTCGCGCAGGGGGCGCACCTCGATACCGGGCGAGTCCATCGGGACGAGCAGATAGGTGATGCCCGCCGTGGCTCGCCCGGGCGGGCCGGTGCGCACGAGGGTGAAGATCCAGTCGGCACGGTCGGCCATCGTCGTCCAGATCTTGCTGCCGGTGACCCGGTACACGTCCCCGTCCCGGACGGCGCGCGTGGACAGCGAGGCGAGGTCGCTGCCGGCGCCGGGCTCCGAGAACCCTTGGCACCAGAACTCCTCGGCGCGCAACAGGGGCTCGAGGAAGCGCTGTTTCTGTTCGGCGGTGCCGTGGACGATGATCGTCGGTGCGACGATGAACGACAGCGGGCACGGATGTCGCGGTGCCCCGGCCTCGGTGATCGCCCGGTAGTAGTCGAGCTGATCCTCGAGCGGCAGCCCCATGCCGCCGGCCTCTTCGGGCCATCCGGGGGCCGCGAGGCCGTGGTCGACGAGTTCGGACTGCCATGCGATCGCGGCGTCGAAGCGTGCCCGCGACGTCTCGGGGCGGGGACGCCGCCGGTAGTCCTCGAGCAGAGCGGTCAGTCGCGGGCGCCAGTCGCTGTGCGCACCGGATTCGAGTGTCACCGTGGACTTGCCTTCCTCCACGTCACCTCCCAGGTGAGTGTTGCAGTTCGGACCGGAAACCGGCTGTGTCTCAGTCGGACTGCGACCGGCGCCGGGCGTAGCGGGCGCCGATGTCGGCACCGTCGGCGCGATAGGTCGCCGCGGCTTCGGATTCGAGTGCGAGGGCGTGCGCGAGCGAAGTACCCGCACCTTCCTTGAGCAATCGGAGCATCCGCCGGATCGCACCGGGATGGCCCGCCGCGATCCGATGGGCGACGGCCAGGCTGCGAGCCATGAGTTCGTCGTGCGGGACGACCTCGTTCGCGAGTCCGATGCGCGCGGCCGTCGCACCGTCGATCGGTTCCCCGGAGAGGATGAACTGGATCGCGGCGGGCAGACCGACCATCCGGGGCAGCATCGCGCTCCCGCCCCAACCGTTGAGGAGGCCGATCTGCGCGTGCGTGTCGGCGAATTCGGCACGCTCCGACGCGATGATGAACGAACAGTTCACCGCGAGTTCGTAACCGCCGGTGTAACAGGGACCGTTGACCGCAGCGATGACGGGCTTGGAGATGCCACGCAGCACGTGTGTGGGGGTCGGCCCCTCCGCGGCGGGAGGGGGACCCGACAGTGCCTCGGGCAGATCGACACCCGCACAGAAGGAAGTGCCGGCTCCTGTGAGGACGACGACGTTCACCTCGTCGTCTGCGTCGGCGCGCCAGAGTTCCTTCTTCAGCGCCTTCCGCATCGCACGATCGATCGCGTTGCGGCGCTCGGGCCGGTCGAGGGTGAGAACGGTGACGCTGCCCTGGCGCTCGACCAGCAGAGGCGCATTGCCGGTCCGGTCGTCGTCCGCGGTGCCGGTTCGTGGTGACATCGGTTTCCTCACGGGACGGGAACGGAGTCGGTGACCTCGACGACCAGTGAGCGCAGCCTCGTCTCGGCTTCGGCGGCGATCCGCCGGACCAGGTCACCTGCCGCGGGAATGTCGCGGATGAGCCCCTGGGACTGTCCGACCGTCCATATCCCTGCTTCCGGATCGCCGTCCTCGTAGACGGTGCGTCCCCGCGAACCGGCCACGAGATCCTTGACGTCCCTGAACCGTCCACCCTTGGCGAGAATGTCCACGACCTCCTCGCTCACCGTGTTCCGCGCGGTGCGCATGGTGTTGCGCAGCTGCCGGAAGATCAGTTGCGTGTCGAGTTCGCTCGCGCCGACGATCTGCTGCTTGATGCGTTCGTGGATCGGGCTCTCGCGGGTGCACATGAAGCGCGTGCCCATGTTGATACCGTCGGCGCCGAGGGTGAGAGCGGCGGCGAGGCCGCGACCGTCGGCGAAGCCGCCCGACGCGATGAACGGGATGTCGAGGGCGTCGGCGCACGCGGGGATCAGGACGAGGCCGGGGACGTCGTCCTCGCCCGGATGGCCGGCCGCCTCGAACCCGTCGATGCTCACCGCGTCCACGCCGATCCGCTGGGCCTTGAGCGCGTGCCGCACGCTCGTGCACTTGTGAATGATCTTGATGCCGTGCTCTTTCAGGTGCTCGACGTGTCTCGTCGGGTCGGAACCGGCGGTTTCGACGATCGTCACACCCGAGTCGATGATCGCTCGGCGGTATTCGGCATAGGGAGGCTGATCGATCGCCAGGGTGAGGGTGAGATTGACACCGAACGGCTTGTCCGTCAGCTCACGGCATCTCCGGATCTCCTCGCCGAGGGCGGCGGGGGTGGGCTGCGTCAGTGCCGTGATGATGCCGAGGCCACCTCCCTCGGAGACCGCGGCGGCGAGTTCCGCGCGTCCGACCCACATCATGCCGCCCTGGACGATCGGATGATCGATCCCGAATTCCGCTGTGAACCTCGTGTTCAGCATGGATGCTCCTGTAAGAGGCCGAGACGAGCGATACCTAGGTAACATAGTTCACTATGTGAGCATCAGCAAGCGCGTTCGCCGCCTCACGCCGGGCCGCAGCAGCCGGTTACCTGTGAGTACGATGGGCCCGGAACTTTCACCAAGTAGTCGAAGTCAGCTCGGAGCAGGAGGCGTTCCCGTGAGCGACGAAGTGTTGGCACCCGGATTCGACGCCCGTTCCCTGGGGGGTCGAGCGATCCGGACCCCGAAGACCGCCGAACTGGTGGCCCGCAAACTTCGCCGGATGATCATCGACGGGGAACTGAAGGACGGCGACCACCTTCCGCACGAGGCGTCGCTCATGGAGCACTTCTCGGTGAGCCGGCCGACGCTGCGCGAAGCGGTCCGTGTCCTCGAGGCCGAGCGGCTCGTCGAGGTACGTCGCGGATCGCGATCGGGCGCACGCATCTGCGTCCCGGGTCCCGAGGTCGTGGCCCGGCCGGCCTCCCTGCTGCTCGAACTCGCCGGCGCCACCGTCTCGGACGTCTACGTCGCGCGGGAGGCCGTCGAACCCGCCGCCGCACGGCTGCTGGCGGAGACCGGCAACGAGGAGGCATTCGACGAACTCGAGCGTCTCGTGGACGAGACCATTCCGTCGTCGTTCGCCGACGGCACCTTCGGGCAGGCGGCCGCACTGTTCCATCTCCGCATGGTGCAGCTCGCCGGCAATGCCTCGCTGGCACTGATCGCCGGGATGCTGCACGAGATCTACGAACGGCACACCACGAACGTCACACGCGAGAGCATGCAGCGCGACGCGGAGAAGTACGAGGACCATTACAGGCTGTTCGTCCGCTCCCAGCGCAAGCTCATCCGCCTCCTGCGTGCGCGCGACGGCGAGGGTGCCTTCGCACACTGGCAGAAACACATGGCCACGGCACGGGAGCTCGTCCTCGCCGGACGTGAGGACACCGAGGTCCGCGACATCCTCGACTGACGGAAGTCGTTGCTGCGGGTCAGTTCTCGACATCCATCGCGACGGCCCTCACCGGCGCTCCGTCGGCGCCGGCGAACGGGATCGGCAGCAACGACACGAGAGGGTCCGCGAAGTCGACCTCCTCGAGGTTGCGCAGATTCTCGCAGATGATCGCGCCCGCCTCGGCGAGCACGTGATGTGCTGCGAGCAGTTCGCCGCCGGTGGGATCCACGCTCGGCGCGTCGATACCGATCGCCCGGACCCCACGGTCGAGCAGCCACCGGCACGCGCCGACGCTCAGCGCCGGATGTTCGAAGTAGTGATCGGTCCCGAAATACTGCGACCATCCGGTCAGCACCAGCGCGATGTCGCCGGGGCCGAGCGCGCACTCCCCCCACAGGTCCGGGCCGACGAGCGCACCAGGTCCGGCACCCGCCCGTACATCCAGCACGACACCGCGGCCCACGAAGACCTCCGGCGCCACCGCATCGATCGCGGCGCCACCGCGGCGCACGTGCCGGGGCGCGTCGACGTGCGTGCCGGTCTGCGATCCCATGTCGATCCGCGTCAGCTCGAACCCGTCGGCGCCGAGGGTGGCGTGCGGGGTGAACGTCGGCGCCGGATCTCCCGGATAGACCTGGATATCCGGCGAGACGACGTGGGTCAGGTCGACGATCCGCCGCACACGCATGACGTCGATGCTAATCGCCCGTCGATACCGCCGGCCGTCAGCCGAAGTCCACCTGCCGGTGCGCGTTCGCGAGGGCGGTGACCACGCCGGTACCGAAGGCGCCGAGACGGTCGAACAACACGGCGGTGCCGACGGCGATGCCCTCGCTGCTGATGTGATTGTCGGCTTCGATTCCCACCTCGGGCCCCTCCGGCAGCCGGGACAGCGCAAGGGTGACGTCGGAGTTGATGTAACCGACCCCCTTGTCCGACCAGTTGGTCACGAAGGAGGTGCCCTCACCCACGGTCGCGGTGTTGACGAAGGGCGACATCTCCTCACCGACGATGATCGGCAGCTGCCGCGACCACAGGCGTTTGCGGGCGGCGTTCTGATGTTCCGAACGCACCCGCGTCCAACCCGGTCCGTCGCTGCCGTACCACGAGGAGAATTCGAGCGGGCCGGGCTGTCGTTCGAGGTGGGCGGGCGGCGGGGTGGGGGACTCACCTCGCGTCCACACCGAACCGGGAGGCGGTGCCGACGTGCGCAGGAAGGTCAGTGTCGCGCGCGCCGAGATCTCGCCGGCCTGCATCAGGTTCGCGTCGGCGACCCGGATACGGTTGCCGTCGCGCACGCGGGTCGTGGTGAAGGTGATGGGCTCGTTGCGTACCGGCCTGAAGAGATCGAGCGTGAACCGGGAGGGAACGAAACCCTCGACGGCATGGCTCATCTCGAGTTCGCGTGCCACCAGACCGCTCACGCACGGCCCGTTGAGCATCTTGTCCGACCAGGGGCTGGCCGCATACTTCGTCGGCAGGTAGACACCGTCGTCCTCGGTGAAATAACCGCGGTCCTTGCGCTCGTGCATCCGAGGATTCTCCCAGCACCGGCCACAGCGCGGTCATCGGGATGCTCCAAGATGGGACCGTGCACGTACACGAACCCGATGCGACGCCCACGCGAACTCGCCTGATCGTCGATGTCGACACCGGCATCGACGACGCCCTCGCCCTGCTCTACCTGGTGGCGAGTCCCGACGCCGAGATCGCCGCCGCACTGTGCACGGCGGGAAACGTGCCCGTGGACCAGGTCACCGTCAACACCCTGTCCTGGCTGGAAGTGTGCGGCCGGCCCGACATCGAAGTGGCAGCCGGTTCGCAGCTTCCCCTGGTCGCACCCTTGATGACGACGGAGGACACCCACGGCCCGCAGGGTGTCGGCTATGCGGAGCTGCCCCCACCCTCGCGGTCACGATCGGCCCGGTCCGCCGCCGAAGCGTGGGTCGAACTCACCCGTGAACAGCCGGGAGAACTGACCGGACTCGTCACCGGACCGCTCACCAACCTCGCGCTCGCGCTCCGTATCGACCCCGACCTGCCGTTGCGGTTGCATCGCCTCGTGATCATGGGCGGCTGCTTCCACCACCCCGGTAACACCACACCCACCTCGGAGTGGAATGTCGCGGTGGATCCGGAAGCCGCCAAGGTCGTGTTCGACGCATTCTCGATCGTGCCTCCGGAGAGACGGCCGATCGTGTGCCCGCTGGATGTCACGGAGTCGATCGAAATGTATCCCGAGCACGTCTCCCGCATCGCGGAGATCGTCGGCCTGGCACCCTCCGGGGAACTCTCACCGGACGCCCCGCGCGGGACACGGTCGACGGCCGAGGCGCCCCTTGTCCGCCACATCACCGACGCGCTGCGCTTCTACATGGAGTTCCATCGTGATCAGGGCATCGGATTCCTCGCGCACGTGCACGACCCCTTCGCCGCCGCGGTCGCGCTCGGAGCGGTGCCCTACACGACGCGGCCCGCGACGGTCGACGTCGAACTCGACGGCCGCCTCACCCGTGGCACGACGGTGGCCGACCGGTCGGGTATGTGGAAGCGGGCGCCGAACGCCGATATCGTGGCGGGTACACGCCCGGCCGAGTTCTTCGACCACTTCGTCGAGCGGGTCGGATCGTACATTCGCGACTTGAACCTACCCCCGAGTAAGAACTAGCGTCGACGGCGCACAAGTTCGGGGACAAGGAGATAAAGCGTGGCACAGAAGGTGCGCGTCCAGTATTTCGACGATATCGACGGGCAACCCATAATGGACGGTCTTGCCCAGTCGTTCCGAATCAGGGTGGACGACGACGAGTACGAACTCGATCTTCGGCCATCCAACGCCGACAAGTTCCTGGCGGTACTCCGCCCGTGGCTCCACGAGAAGGCGTCCGCGCAACACGGTCCGGCCGCTCACACGATCACGCCGAAGAAGACTCCGGCGAAGGCCCGCACCCGGACGTCGGGTGCTCACAAGACGATTCCGCCCACGCGCTCTCCGGAGCAACTCGCCGCGATCCGTCATTGGGCTCGCAACAAGGGTTACGACGTCAGCTCGCGAGGCCGCATCCCGCGGCACATCCTCGAACAGTTCGAGGCTGCCCACTCCTGAGCATCACCACCGCCGCCTCCCGGGGCGGACGATTTTCACCGACGACCGGCGCTGTCTCGTCACGCGACGAGATGGTGCCGGTCGTCGCGTCGGATGGTGACCGCAGCGACGATCACGCCGACGACCACACCGATGACGGTGTCCGCCACCCGGTCGACTGCGATGCCCGGGCCTGCGTGCTGACCGAGACCGGTGAGCAACAACGCCATCGTCGTGACCCCGACCGAGGCGAGTCCGTAATTCCGGGTCACCGTGAGTTCGGTGAGCGTCTGGAACAGCACGGCGGCCGCGACCACCGGCCAGTAGCCCGGGTCGAGGGCCAGCAGCACGGCAGCGATCATCGCCCCGCCCACATTTCCGAGCAGACGTTGGATGGCACGCTGAACGGTGTTGTGGTAGTTCAGACCTTGCAGGGCCGCCATGGCACCCATCGCGGCCCACAGCGGGTGATCGAGTCCGATCAGCGCGGCGAACGACGCGGCGAGCAACGACGCGACGAGCACCCGGGCCGATCCGAGCAGAACGACACGGTCGAGCAGACGGCCGCATCCTTCACGGACGAACCCGGGCGGTGTCGGCAGTACCGGGCGCCCATCGACCTCGACACGCGGAATCTCGATGTCGCGTCGTGCTTTCCGAAGTTCCGCCTCGAATCGGACGAAGTCGTCGCGGCGCGCTCGGTAGGTGTCGTGCGGCCCGTTGTCGAGCACCGTTTCGGCCGCGTCGAGCAGGGCGAGCAGTTCGTGGACGTGGGCATCCGGACGCCCCGGGGCATTCAGCGCGACGGTCTCGCGGGCCTTCCGGATACTCCCTCGCGCGGCGGGAACCGCTTCGGCACCTCGGGTTTCGAGGGCGGAGACCGCTGCCAGTGCACGCGCGACCGCGAGACGAGCGGGCGTGTGGGGATGCGAGAGCGCCGGCAACATCGCGACGACGAATCCTGTCGCCGCACCGATGGCCGCCGCGGCGGCGACCAGACCCACGTCATTCCATCCGTCGGCGAAACCGGTTGCGCCGGCCGCCGCGAAGATGAGGATCACGGGGCCGGGACCCACAAAGGAGAATGCCGTGAACACCCAGTACGCGACGGCCGATCCCACCGAGAGCACGACGATCTGCAGCGACAGCGGAGCGCCCATCGCGCCGAGCGCAGCACCGAACGCGGTGTACCCGACGATGCCGAGGCCGATCCACGGAAGCCGTACCGCCAGAAGCGGATACGGTTCGTAGCGCAGAAAGGCACTGGTGAGCGCACCGAGCGCCGCGAAACCGGCCACCTGCCCGTAACCGAGCAGACCGCCGCCGACGAGAGCGAGCAGCGTCGCGCACCCCACACGGAGCGCGACGGCCACGGTCGGATCGCCGCGACGCACCTCGAGGGCGTCCTTCCACGCGGTCGCCGACAGTGAATGCGCGAGCGCTCCGTGGGCGTGACGGAGCCGGGAACGGTCTTCGAGTCGGCGGGCAAGCATCCACCCACCATATTGTTTTACTGGTGAATTATCTATGAAGTTGTTTTCCTTCTGCAGTTAGACTTGCCACATGCCCTCCGAGACACCTCAGCCCGATTACGTCGATCGCGTACGCCTCGGATGGACCGCCCGGTACCCGGACCTCGACGTCCGTCCCATCGACGTGATCGGGCGCATCACCCGCATCGGGTCGCTCGCGCTCACCTACTTCGATCGGGAACTCGAGGGGAGCGGCATCAGCCGCAGCGAATTCGAGGTACTCAGCGCACTCGCCCGCAGCGATCATCCGTTGCGCGCCAGCGAGGTCACCTCCATCACGGGCATCTCCGGTGCGTCGACCACGAAGCACACCGAACGACTCGCCGGACTCGGCCTCGTCGAACGTAAACGACTCGTGCGCGACGGCCGCGTCGTGCTGCTCACCCTCACAGACGAAGGGCGCGCACTCGTCGAGAAGGAATTCCCGCGGCGCCTGGCGCGCGAGAAGCAGATGCTCGACGGACTCGACGACGACGAGATTCAGGCCCTCTCCGACCTGTTGCGCAAGGTCGTCCGCAACGTCGAGAACCACTACCCGGCCTGATCCCCGGAGATCAGGGCATCTCTTGCGTCTCGGCCCGTTCGATCTCGCTCACGGCCCGGCGCAGATACGGCTCGGGCGCCACCCGACGCGCGGCGACGAGATCCGCGACGACGAGCACACCGGCAGCGAGATACTGCCCGGCGCTGATCGTGGGGCGCTCGGCGTCCGGATCGGACACACCGAGCGCACCCGTCAGAACGGTCACGGCGGCATCGGGTTGCAGAGACGGCAACCACCGCAGTCCCGACCGGACGCAGCGTTCGAGCACTGCCTGGACGTCCTCACCGGACAGACCGTCGGGATGCAGCTCTTCGAGCAACTCCCGGACCATGCCCGCGTGCACGGCCGTGACCTGCTCGTAGGGCAGGTCGACCAGTACAGAGATGGCCTCGTCGAAGGCCTCGGCCGACTCGCTGCGGGCAGCGGCGAGGGCATCGGCAGTGGCCGCCGCGATCTCCCGTGGCGTTCTCGGCCAGTGGTCGGGCCACACAGCGATCTCCTGTCCTCGTCCCGGACGCCCGGTCACAGGCGTTCCTGCAACGCGAGTGCGTCGTGTGGGGCATAGCCTTTCATGTCGTTGTCGAAGTACACGTAGACGTCCCTCCCGTCGCGCACCCACCCGCCGATCCGCTCCGCCCACACATCGAGGACATCGGGCGTGTACCCGCTCGCGTACAACTCCTTGTCACCGTGCATCCGCACGTAGACGAAGTCGCTCGTGACATCCGTGAGGAAGGGGAATCTGCCGGCCGTGTCGGCCACGACGAGCCCGATATCGTGGGCGCGCAGCAACTTCACGGCTTCGGGGGTCGCGAGAGCCGGGTGCCGCACCTCGACCGCATGCCGCAGGGGACGTTCGGCATCGGTGTCCACCCACGCCCTGTCACCGGTGAGTGTGTCGGTGTGCCGACGGGCGAGTTCGGCCGCGGCCGTGGTCGTGCGCGGTAGCCGCGTGAAGAACTCCCGGAGTCTGCCCTCCTCGAAACCGAGAGTGGGAGGTAGCTGCCACAGGAACGGCCCGAGTGTCGGTCCGAGGGCGAGCACGCCCGAGGCGAAGAAGTTGGCCAGTGCGTCGTCGACGCCGGCGAGTCGCTTCATGTGGGTGACGAATCGTCCACCCTTGACGGCGAACACGAAGTCGCCACCGGGCGCGGCGTCCCTCCAGGTGAGGTAACTGCTCGGTCGCTGCAGCGAATAGAACGACCCGTTGATCTCGATCGAATCGAATCGCTGCGCGGCGTATTCGAGCTCTCTGCGCTGGACCAGCCCCTCCGGGTAGAAGTCACCGCGCCAGCTCGGATAACGCCAGCCGGATATCCCGATCCTCGCCGTGGCCACGATCCGAGCGTAACCTCGCTCACCGATTCGGCACGCACGGCTGCACGACCGCACATATCCTCTGGGCTACAGGAGCACTTCGCACACCAGGAGCCGTCATGTCCACGAGCTCGGTTTCGCCCACGGATCCGTTCCGGTCGTTGCTGAAGCAGATCTGGTGGGTGGTGCTGCTGCGCGGCATCCTCGCGATCCTCTTCGGCGTCGTCGCCCTCGTCTGGCCCGGCATCACGGTGTGGGCGCTCGTGGTGGTCTTCGCCATCTACGCCGTCGTCGACGGGATCGTGCTGATCGTGCAGTCCGTACGGGACAGGGCCGAAGGATGGGGCTGGTGGCTGGCGATGGGCATCGTCTCCGTCATCGCCGGTCTCGTGGCTCTCTTCTGGCCCGGCATCACCGCGTTGGCGCTGCTGTACGTCATCGCCTTCTACGCCATCCTCTACGGCATCACCGGCATCGTCGCCGGAATCCGGTTCCGCAAGGTCCACTCGTCCGGATGGGTGTGGTCGGTGCTCGCGGGCGTCCTCGCCGTCCTGTTCGGCATCGTGCTGCTGATCTTCCCGGGCGAGGGCATCCTGAGCCTGATCGTGCTGCTGGCTGTCTACGCGATCCTGTTCGGTGTGCTGCTGGTGGTCCTGGCGTTCCAGGTGCGCAGCACCGCGAAGAAGGCCGGTGTCGTCTGAGCGCCGGCCTCCCTCCGTGTCAGGCGTTGCGCAGACGCCCCCACGCGTGCCAGCGGTCGATCTCGATCCACGCGTCCACACGCTTGCCTCGCCGATCGTGGTACGGCTCGCCCGTGTAGTGCCGCGCGATCCGGTCGATGTCCTCCAGAGAGGGATCGTCGGCGAATTCGACGACCCGCCCCTGGATACTCACGTGCGTGACCCAATCCTGCGGGTCCATCGCCGACAGGCTCACCCGTGGATCGTTGCGCAGATACTCGAGGCGCTTACGGCTTTCGTCCATGTTGACGAGGATCCGGCCGTTCTCGAAGAGGTACCAGGTGGGAACGGAGACGGGCTGCCCGTCCGGGCGCAGGGAACTGATCGTGGCGTAGTTGGGCTGTGCGAGGAACTCGGCGACGGCCGCGGGCATGGGTCGTTTCGGCACTGCACTCCCTTTCGAGGTGGCGGATGAGCTTTCCGTACCGAGACTAGGCCGCGGACGCCGGGGACGCGGTCATCGATATTTCGGATTCGCAACCTTCAATCGGCTCTCGGCCAGCCCCCTGATCACCTCGGCCACCTGCTGGTCGTCGATGCGAGCATGTCCTGCGCGCACTCCGAGCGCGAGTTCGCTCTCCGCGCGGTAGCCGAGCCCGGCGAGCCGGACCCGGTACGTCTCACGCACCGCGGGAGCGACCGAGGCCTCCCGTGCAACGATTCCCAGCATGTGCGCCGCGACCCGGCTCCGGTAGCGGGTCTTCGCGTCGGCACCGGATCCGACCTCCAGGACGAAAGCGCGGACCGCATCGAGCAGCTCCTCCGCCCGCGGCGTTCCGAGGAGGTCGTCCGTATCGGGGGCGGGGGTGGTCGTGTCGTCGTAGGGGGCGACGCCGAGCAGATCGAGCAGGTCGTGTTCGCACTCGGCGACGCGGCGTCCGATGGCGAGCAGTTCGAGGATGTTCTCGTCCCCCGGGGCCGCGGACGCCTGCATCCGGCAGATCACCGCCCACCGCAACGATCCGTAGACCTCCCACCAGTGGACGACCTCGGGGTCGGGGCTTCGCCCCGATTCGTCGGCGTAACCGCGGAACAGGTCGTCGCGGGAACCGAAACCACCGACCGGGTGGGGTGACCCGAAACGCCACGTCCGGGTGCACAACCACCCGAGGTCCTCCATCGGATCTCCGACATGCGCCAGTTCCCAGTCGAGCACCCCGCGTATCCCGTCCGCGTCGACCAGCAGATTCCCGTTCCGGAAGTCGCCGTGCACGAACGCCTTCCCGGTCGCCGGCGGGCGATTGCGGGTCAGCCACGCGAAGGCCGCCTCGAGGGCCGGCACGGGCGCCCCGGTAGCGACGTACTCGTCGAACAGGAAGGACAGCGGATCGTAGTCGGGGAGGTTCGGTACGGCCCCGACGTCCATGCGGTGGATCCGGGCGAGGATGCGGCCGAGTTCGTAGGGCAACGCGGCGCGGACGTCGTCCAGTTCGTCGTCGCGCAGCAGTTTCTGCGGCAGTGCCTCACCGGGCACCCGCGACATCACGAGATAGGCGCCGATCCCGGGACGCGGCTCGTCTCCGCTGCGGTCGACCACCTCGGGCACGGGCACACCGGTTCGTGCTGCTTCGTCGAACGACGCCGCTTCCATCGCGATCCTGCCGGCGTCCTCGCGTCCGGGTGGGTCGCGGCGCAGGATCAGCTCACGCACGGTGCCGCCCGCCGACACTGCCGTCAGCGCCCACGTCTCCCGGCTCGCGCCACCGGTGAGCCGCTCGATGCGCCGCAGCGTCCACCGGCCACCCAGTACAGACGAAAGACGTTTCGTCAGTTCATCTTTCATTTCCCCGCTGACGCCACCCACCGCAACCTCCCCTGCTCGGTTTCCTGCGGGGGATACTTCCACGGCGATCCGGGACGTGCGAGTACTTCCGCCGCAGCCGTCAGGCCGCGAACCCTACCGCCCCGATGACCGGGATGATCGTCATGAAGACGATGGCGATCACGAAGAGGGCGATGGTGATCTTCCTGTCCCACCGTGAGCGCGTCCCCGTCGCGGCGAGCATGAAGAAGACGAACCCCACACAGATGGATCCGATACCGATGATGACGGGTGTTTCCAGCATGCCTCCATCATCACCCATGCCGTTTCCGGTTCTCGGCCGGTCTGCTCCCCCGACCGGAAGCGTCGGAACGGAATGCGCCGTGGAAGGTCATCGGCACGTGATGGCGCAGTTGCACCGAGGCGACGGGCCCCTCGTCCGGCCGATCCGCCCGCAGGACGACGAGCGTACTGCTCTTGCGCGCGGGCCGGTGTTCCAGGGTCAGCAGCCACCCGTCGCCCTCAGCGTCGCCGCCCGGCGCGAACAACGGCTCGCAGACCGTGTTGTCGGCCTCGGCCGTGTATCGGCTCGACGAGCCCGTGCGGTGGTCGACCGTGGTGATCGAGTCGGGATTCCCACCCGGGGTCGATGCAGACGCGGTGTAGCTGAAGCGATGCTCGGTGGTCGCGAAGCGCTGATCGAGCTGGGGGAACTCACACCCGTGATCGTCGAGCACGGTCGTGTCGACACGGCGGGTCCGGTGGTCGACGGACAGTCGGGTGAGAGTGCCACCGAAGGCCGGTCCGGCGTCGCCGCGAAAGTTGCGGAGGTGGCCGTTCCACCCGGTCCAGCCTCCGGCCGGGTCGTGCACGACGAGTTCGACGACGGTGCGGTCCCCCGCCTCGTGGGCGTTGGTGACGTGGAAGTGGAAGAGCGCGTCGTGCTCGAAGACCGTCGGGCTGCCCCCGTCTCGCGGCACCAGCACGATGGTGGTGCCGAGCTCCGGCCGGTACGACAGCGCATCGTCGAACGGGCGCAATCCCAGCGCGACGGGAACGGGATTGCGGACCACCAGCGGGCCGAGCACGAACACCATGTGCCGTTCGGTGAGCGCGAAGTCGTGGACGAAGCCGAGCTTGGGGATCGGGATCGTCGCGAGCCCGTGGAGCCGTCCCCCGCGATCGAGCCGGTAGCAGCGGATCACGGGGCGCGGGAAGAAGTCCAGCCCGAAATTGAAGACCTCTCCCGTGGCCGGGTCGGTCTTCGGATGTGCCGAGAAGGCGCCCAGCCTCTTCAGTGCACCATCGAACGATTCGGGGCCGTAGGTCTGCAGCGTCTCTGCGTCCAGCCGATGTGGACGTCCACCTTCCCAGAGGGCGTAGAGCACCTCGTCGTGCACCAGCACACCGGTGTTCGCCAGGTTCTCCGGGAACCTCAGCGCATTGGCGAGAGGGCCGCCGAGACGTTGTGTGCTGAAACCTTTCGGAGGACGCCTGGTGTCGGTGGTCCTCCCGAAACTCTTCGTGCGCACGTACCGGTTCCGGTAGTGGATGCCGTCCGGGCCGATACGGATCCGGGAGACCATGCCGTCACCGTCGAAGATGTGACCGAGCGGATGCCCGTCGATGTCGAGTCGCCCGGGCCCGATCCGGTAGAGCGAACCCCGCAAGCCCGCCGGGAAGACGCCCTCGATGTCGCGCAGCTCGTAGTCGAACTCGCGATGCTGGGAATCCCACGGTGATCGCCCGAGCTCGTGAACGGTCTGCTCCGACTCCCCCGTTGCAACAGTCATGTACCGACAGTCGCACAGTTGAGACACATTGGGAATATCCGTCTCACTCCGGACCGGAGATTTCCCCTCGATAGGCTGGGACCGTGACCAACGGCGACGACGTGATTGCAGCGGCTCGGACAGTGGTGCGGCGGGTCGGCGTCGGCGCCCTGAGCCTCGCAGCCGTGGCCCGGGAAGCGGGGATCAGCCGGGCGACCATCTATCGCCGGTACGCCTCGAAGGAACGTCTTCTCGGCGTGATCGTGGACCACGAACTCGACACACTCGAGCGCCTCGTCCTCGGCCGCCTGCGATTCGCCGACGAACCGCAGCAGACCATCCACATGCTCGTACGCGAGGTCCTGGACTACAACGCCGGCAACGACGCCCTGCAGGCCGCCCTGCGCATCGACGGCTCGGCCCTCACGCCTTGGCTCATCCGTTCCGAACACGGAAACACGCTGGTCGACATCGTCACCGACCGAGCTCTCGTCCACGTCGTCGATTCGCCCCTGGCCCCCCATCTCGGGCCGACCCCGGAGGCGGCCGTGGAGTTCATGGTCGGCGTGGTCTTCGCTCAGCTGCTCTCCCCGGCCCGGCACATGACCCACGCGGACATCGCCGCCTACGTCACCGCGGCGATCTACCGTCCGTGAGAGCCCGGATCAGCGGTTGAGCTGTGTGATCCGTCCGGTCAGAAGCGTGGCGAAAGCCGTCCACGCCGAGTACGGAGCCAGCGCCGCCCCTGCTGCCGGGCTCGCCTCCGCGGTCCTCCGCGTCAGATCTGCCGTGCTGACAGCGAGCGCGGCAGCCACCAGGGTGGAAGGCAGCAGCCGGTGCCACTTGAAGAAGACCCACGACCACGACGCATTGAGAACGAGATTCGTGGCCAGCGCCGCGATGTAGTTACGTCGGCCCACGTGATCGTCGGCGTCGGTGTACTCGTCGATCGCGACGGCCGAGGTCACCGCGATATCGGCGTACAAGGCCGTCCACACGATCGGAAACGCCGCGGCCGGAGGCTGGAAACCCGGCTTACGGAGCTTGCGGTACCACCGGGAGTTCGTGTCCTGGGAGGCGATCGATCCGACGATCGCGGTGGTCGTCGTGGCAGCGGCGGTGGCGAGCACGGTGCTGAGCTTCATGTCGTGACGGCTCCTGTCGAGGACGGGTGCCCGTCGACTACCCGAGCCGGCCGAGTGCGAAACGGCGGCCGGGTCGCCCCCGCCCGCAGGAGCGCGCCGCAGGAACGGACCACCGGCTCACACGGCTACGCGGCGTGCGGGAGCGGTAGCAGCGTGACGTCCGGCCAGGAAGCCGAAGGTCATCGCCATGGCGATGGGTGAACCACCCGACGGGTAGAGGTGACCGAAGATTCCCGCAGCCACCGTACCGGCCGCATACAGCCCGGGCAGCGGCGTGCCGTCCCGCCGAAGCACTTCACCGTGACGGGTGATGCGGGGCCCGCCCGTGGTACTCAACGTTCCCGGATATACGCGCAGCGCATAGTAGGGCGCCGTCTCGACGGGAGCCATCGCGCGGCGTCCGAACTTCGGGTCCTCGCCCCGCTTCGCGAAGTCGTTGTACTCCGCCACCGTCGTCGCCAGGTTCACAGCGTCGATGCCCAACCGCTGCGCGAGCCGGTCGAGGTCGGGTGAAGGATGCAGCCAGTCCGGATCCGGATCGCCGGGGGCCGCCGAGAGCACGGCCGTCTGCGAACGCGCGGTGGCATCGAAGATCAGCCATGCCGCACCGAGATTGGGCAATCCGGGGCCTCGGGTGTCGAAATTGCCGAAGACCTTCGGGAAGTCGTTGTAACGGGTGTGTTCGTTCAGGAACCGTTCGCCGCGGGCATCGACGATCAGCGAGGAAGCATGCGTACGTATCGGCAGTCCCGCTTGCGCCACCGGCGCATCGTGATCGGTCACCGTCGGGTCGTAGGCGACGGCGGTACCGAAATAGGACCGCATGTTCGCCACCGAGGCACCGGCCTCCAGCGCCATCTGCAGTCCGTCACCGGTATTCGTGGGGGCACTGACGGGCACGACGTCGTATCCGATGAAACCCCGGACCGAATCGGGATCCCACTCGAAGCCCCCGCTGGCCAGCACGACGGCCCGCCGGGCAGCGACCGTGCCACCGTCGGTGCGCACTCCGACCACTTCGTCGTCGGCGAGGACCAGACCGTCGACCGGACTCGACGTCCGGACGACCACTCCCCGGTCCACGAGACCACGGAGCAATCGCGCCACCAGCGCGACACCTTTGACCCGCACATCGTCGGTCGTGCGCCGGGCGATCGACCCGGCCAGTTCCCCGGGGTCCTGCGGCGCCCGTTCCTCTGCGTGAGTGGTCCTCTCCCCCAATATGTTCAACGTCGAACGGATGGGCAGAGCATCGGCGTGGTCGGGGAGTTCGTCCCGGACCGCGAACGGCAGTGCCTCGACGGCACGGCCGCCGGCGGTCCGGCCCGGCAGATCCTCGAGGTGGAGGTAGTAATCGGGGAATCCGGGGATCGCGGCCGTTTTCAGAGGAGTGCGCTCCTCCAGATAGGCCAGCATCTGCGGCGCGGTCTCCACGAAGACGTCGACCAGTGCGGGGTCGGGAACATCGTCGTCGCACAGTGCCCTGATGTATGCGAGGGCATCGGATCGTGAGTCGGTCCCGCCCAGTTCGCCGACATGACTGTTGGCCGGGATCCAGGCCGCACCCCCCGACAGCGCCGTCGTCCCGCCGAGGCGGTCGCTCTTCTCCAGCAGCAGCACCGACGCACCACCGTCGGCGGCCGTCACTGCAGCGACGAGACCGGCTGCGCCGCTTCCGACCACGACGACGTCGAACGTCTCCTGCCACGGATGCCGGGCGGCATCGTCGATCACCTGGTTGCGCACGAGCCGACCTCCACTGTCGTCGAATTCCCGGTGCGCGCGAGGGCCGCCGACGCCCCGGCACGCCGGCCGAAGAAGGTGCAATCGCCCAGTGAGGCACCACTCACGTAGCCGGTGGCGGGGATGCCGGACGCGATCCGGCCGGCTGCATAGAGGCCGGGCACCGGTAGACCCTCACGATCGAGGACCACCCCGTCCGGGTCGGTCCGGAGACCGCCCAGAGTGAAGGTACGAAATCGCCCGCGCGCATCGAGGGCCGCGAAGGGTGACCGGAGGGGTTCGAGCCATCGCCCGGATTTTCCGAACTGCTCGTCGCGACCGGCTTCGGCCGCCCGGTTGTAGGCCGCTACGGTCTCGACGAGAGCACTCACCGGCAGACCGGTTTCCTCCGCGAGTTCCTCGACCGTTTCGGCGACGACATGGGGCTGCACCGGGCCGCGGAATTCTTCTGCGGCGTCGAAGATCTTCTCGTCGAAGACGAGCCAGACCCGTCCGTCCCGGCGGAAGAGGCCGTGTTGTCCGACCCGGCCGAGATAGGCATCCTCGTTGATGAACCGCCGGCCCTCCGCATCGACGAGTATGCCCGGCTTGACCAGAGCGGGAGGGACCGAGAACGCGGCTTCGCCGGCATCCATGTGTACCGTCGCGGCTCCGACCGCCATCGCGGCGCGGAGCACCGATCCGTCGTTCTCCTCCACCCCGAGTTTGTCCGTGCCGACCAGGGCCGGAGCATGCTCGGAGAGCAGCCGGTCGTCGTGGATGAAGCCACCGGCTGCCAGTACCACCCCGCGACGCGCCGCCAGGTGCAGATCCTGCCCGAACCGGCGGGCGACCACTCCGACCACCGCCCCACGATCGTCGACGACCAGGCGCCGCACGCGCGTGTTGTTGCTCTGCTCGACGCCGAGTTCGGCTACGCGGCGGGCGAGCACCTGCATGAGCAGGAACCCACCGGCACTTCCATGGCGCGACGCCGTCGGTGCGGCCGGGCAGTGTCCGCGGGGCGCAGGCTTCACGAGGTCGGCGAAAGGCGCCGCGTCCTCTCCTCCCGAGAACATCAACCCGTCGTCGTTCCACGGCTCCGCGGTAGGAGCCGACCAGAAGGAGGGTGTGAACGGCACACCGCATTCGACCAGCCAGTCGTAGTGCGCCACACTGCCTTCGCAGTAGATCCGCACCTTCTCCTCGTCGGCGTGAGGACCACACGCCGCCATGAGGAAGCGGGCCATCTGTTCCGGCGAGTCCTCGAATCCGCATGCCTTCTGCAGTGCCGTTCCGCCTCCGAGGTAGATGAGGCCACCCGACATCGCCGAAGTGCCACCGGATTCGCCGGCGGCCTCGAGGGCGAGCACCTCGGCGCCGGTGGTGCGCGCCTCGATCGCTGCCGAGACGCCGGCGGCACCGCACCCGACGACGATCACGTCGACCTGCCGGTCCCACGCGGCGATCTCGGACTCCTTCAGGGCTGCGAAGTCGTTCACCGGACTCCTTGTCTACGGGTCGGTCGGTCTGGTCGGTCGGCGGATCAGTCGGAGGAGGGAAGAGGCTGCGGAGGGCGTTCCGGAAGAGCGCGGTCACCCAGACTCAGCGAACCCGGGCCCGCGGAAGTGCACACGACCTCGAGGCCGGTCTCCTCGTCCCAATAGCGTTTACCGATGATCGTGCCGTGGTCGTAGCCCGCAGCGGGCCCCGGGCGGGATTCGACCTCGCTGCCGGCGGCCAGCATCGCCGTTCCGCCGCAGCGCAGATCGATATCGGACTGCGGTCCCTTGACCACCACGATCGACGTCGCGCACACCGCGCTGATGTAGCGCTGACCCGAACGAACCTGCATCTCGTACCTCCGATTCACGCCACGGATGTGGCAACTGGGCGGGTCAGGAACTCCATGACCACGCGCTCGAACTGTTCACGCTTCTCCGTCATCGCCCAGTGGCCGCACCCCGAGAAGACGTGGAGCTCGACCTCGCGCATCTGACGCAGGGGAAGCCACGCCATCTCCAGCGGGGTGACCCGGTCGTCACGGCCCCAGGTGATCAAGGTCGGAGCTGCGATCTTGGGCACCTGGGCCCACAACGGGATCTCCTCTGTGGGGCGTTTGCTCTTGCCGCCGATGTGGGAGAAGAAGAGACGGAGCCACTCGACGGCGCCGGGTTCCATCGCGTTGCGCCACCGTTCCTCGATGAGCTCCTCGGTGATGAAAGCCTTGTCGCTGACCATCGTCTTCATCCACGCGACCAGTCGCTCGCGCGTGGGGTCCTGGGCGAACTCGACCAGACGAGCGAGCCCCTCGGGCGGGGAGGGCGCCGAGATCGCGGCACCGACGCCGCCCGGCCCCATCAGCACCAGCTTGTCGAGACGGTCCGGATGATCGAGTGCGAAGCGGGCCGCGACGCTGCCGCCCATCGAGTTGCCCAGCACATGCGCCTTCTCCACGCCCAGGTCGTCGAGAAGGGCGGCGATCGCGTCCGACGAGATCCGGTGATAGGGACGATCCATCTCCGGACGCGGGCTCCGGCCGAAACCGGGCTGGTCCGGGATGATCGTGCGGAAGTGCTGCGAGAACAGCGGGAGGTTGGCGCCGAAATTGCCCCATCCCGAGACACCGGGTCCGGAACCGTGCAGCATGACGAGGGTCTCACCCTCGCCGGCGATGTGGTAGCTCAGCGGAGTGACGCCGTCGAACGTGCGTCGTGTTCCTTCACGGGTCGTATCCACCGTGTGCAGCATCTGGTCTCCTATCGAGGTGACGAACGGGTCAGGGAGCGGTCGGATCCGCGGCGACCACCGGTAGCAGTACCGCCGACGCCGCCACACCCCCGGAACGGACGGTCTGGGTGCGCACCGCGCCGTCGATGCCCCCGACGATCGGGTGACGTGGCGACGAACTGCCTGCGATGTGCACGCGGATGCGGTGACCCGCCCGGAAACGTTGTGCGGTGGCTCCGAGGCCGATCCGTAAGGGGGCGTCCGCTGTCGCGGTGCCCGCAGGGACGTGCAGGTAGCCGTCGCAGACGTTGTAACTGCGACCGTCCGGATGGACGTCGCTGAGCGTGATCGAGTAGTCGGCCTCGACGGCACTGCCGTCCACCCACAGTTCGGCGTCGACCCAGCCGATGACGTCCAGATCCTCGGTGAGTTCGGGGCCGGTGAACACGACCACGTCGTCCCGTCGCTGCACGTCGGTCTGCTCGACCGGGCCGGCCGGGCAGACCGCTTCGGGGGTCATGTGCGCGCCGCCGAGCGTGGGCACGGGATTCTCCGGGTCGTGCCGCCAGCTGTCGGAGACCTCCACCGCGGGTACTTCCCAGGACAGGCTGCCGTCCTGCCGGGTGGCGGTGCCGTTCCCGGCCAGGTGCAGACGGCGTACCTGCGCCTCGGCCGGAGGCCACTGCGGATAGTCGCGCCAGGCGTTCTCCCCCATCATGAACAGCCGGACGCGTTCCGGATACGGCCACGCCGCGGGCTCACCGTCCAGAACGCTACGGAAGAAACGGATCTGGAGGTTGTCCATGTCGAACATTGCGCCGGTACCGAAGTAGAGGTCGCCGATCTTCAACTGGCCCAGGGTGCTGCCCCGCGGAACGCGGTGTGCCCACGGACCCATGAGCAGGAACTGCTGGTCGCGCACCGATTCGGGGGCGCGCGTGGTCATGCCCTCGAAATTGCGCAGGGTGCCCACGTGCGCCTGGTCGTACCACGAGCTGAGGTGCAGGACCGGCATGTCGACATCCGGATAGCACGACTCCACCGACAGAGAGGTCCAGATCTCGGAGGCGGGATCGTTCGCGGCGGCCCAGTCGAAGAAGAACGGGGCGATGTCGCCGAGGACCGTCTCGCGCAGCTTCTCGACGGGCGCGGTCCGCGCCCAGGGAGCCAGATCGTTGACGGCTTCCCGTGCCTCGCGTGCGGCGGAGGGACGCAACTCGCCGCGTTTGATCATCCGGTGCGCGATGCCACCACCGAGGGCGTTGAGCGAGACACCCAGCAGAGCGCCGAGTTCGAAGGCGCCGCCACGATAGCTGCGACCCTCGTAGTAATCGCTGCTGGCCTGGAACGGAGCGAGGGCCATCAGTCCTTCGGGTGAGCGTTTGGCAGCCTGCCACGCAGCGGCGGCCATGTACGAACTGCCGTACATGCCGACAGCTCCGTTGCACCAACTCTGTTCGCGCACCCACGCCACCGAGTCCTCGCCGTCCTGGGCTTCGGCGGTGAAAGGGTAGAAGTCGCCGTCGGAACGCCCTCGCCCGCGAACGTCCTGGACGACGACCGCGAAACCGGCGGAGGCCGCCTTGATCGGGTCGAGCACCACCCAGAGACCGGGGTCGAAATCCTTGCTGTACGGCGTGCGCTGGAGCAGTGTCGGGAAGGGGCCCTCGGCTGCGGGACGGTAGAGATCGGCCCTCAGGATCGTGCCGTCTCGCATCGGCACTTCGACGTTCCGCTGGACGATCAGATCCGAACTGTGCGTTCCCATACGAGCGAACCTAGAAGTCGCGGAGGGCGGCCGACAGAGTTCTGTGCCGGGGGATGAGACCGGATTCCGCCGTCACCACGGATCCCGGCACACCGCGCGACCCCTCAGACGTAGCCGCCGTCGAGACGCAGCACTGCCCCGGTGGCGAAGCTCGACGCGTCACTGGCGTAATACAGTGCCGCACCGACGATCTCCTCCGGGCGACCACCGCGCTGCAGGGCCATCGTCCGTTGTGCCCGCTCCTCGAATTCCTCCATGTCCCACGCCTCGGACACTTCGGTCAGGAACGGCCCGCACAGGATCGCGTTGACCCGGACGGACGGACCGAAGGCGTGGGCGAGACCCTCTGTCACAGCATTCAATCCGGCCTTCGCGGCCGCATAGGGCAGAGCATGTGGTCTCGGCTTGATCGACTGGGTCGAGGTGATGTTGACGATCGAACCACCTCGGCCTTCGGCCATCCGGGTGCCGGCCAGCACCGACAACCGGAAAGGACCCCGCAGATTGACGCCGATCACCTTGTCGAACAGGGCTTCCTCGACCTTGTCCAGACTCGGATACAACGGCGAGAGTCCCGCGTTGTTCACCAGCACGTCGAGTTGACCGAACCGCTCGTGCACCGTCTCCATCAGGCTGTCGCACTGCGACCAGTCACTCACGTTGCAGGCATACGCACCGGCGTCGACGCCGTAGCTCTCGCGCAGCTCCGCCGCGACCTCCTCGCACGCGGCCGACTTGCGACTGGCGACGATCACGTTCGCGCCACGTGCCGCGAAGGCATGGGCCATCTGCAGACCGAGGCCGCGCGTACCTCCCGTGATCAACACCGCCTTGCCGCGGACGTCGAACAGCGGGTCGGTGGGGACGTGCTGGGGAATGGTGGTCACGAGACGATTCTTTCTGCGCGGTGGAACAGGGCTTGGCTCATCCGATGCAACCGCGCGCCGACGGCGGGGTCGGCCAGTCCCGCGCACGAACGCGCGTGGGTTCCTTCGAGGATGACGCCGATCTTGAAACAGGCGAGCACGATGTACCAATCCACGGCGCTCACATCGAGTTCGCTGGTGGCGGCGTACCTTTCCACCAGCTCATCGGCCCGGGGAAGCCCGTCAGTGAGGTAGATGGGCCCGGCGGTTCCGATCGGTTCGCCGGCAGACGGCCAGGTCGCCAGGAACCGGCCGAGGTCGAGAAGTGGATCACCGATGGTGGCCATCTCCCAGTCGACCACCGCGAGGACGCGGGCATCGCGCTCCGAGAAGATCAGATTGGCGAGATGATAATCGCCGTGCATGATGCCGGGCCGGAAGGTGGCCGGCCGCCGAGCTCGTAGCCATTCCACGATGCGCTCGAGACCCGGAAGTTCCACACCCTCGTAACCATCCAGGGCGCCGAACGATTCGAGCTCCCGCAACCATCGAGGAACCTGACGTTCCAGGAAGCCGTCGGGCTTCCCGAATTCTCCGAGACCGACGCTGCGGTAGTCCAGGTTTCCCATCGTGGCGAGGACATCCATCGCATGGAACGCGATATCACGCCTCAGATTCCGATCGTCGACGAATCGGGCTGGGAGGGTGACGGCGGGGTTGAATCCGTCGACCATCTCCATGACGTAGAAGACCCACCCCGTGACACTCTCGTCGGTGCATGCCGCGACGAGACCGGCGTGCGGGACGGTACTCCCGGCAAGTGCGCCGAGAATCTCGACCTCTCGACGGAGCACCGCGTTGCTGCTCGCGCGCAGATGCAGGGGCGGGCGACGAAGCACCAGGTCACGACCTGCATGCGTGTACCGGATGAGGATGTTCTGCGTGCCCCCGGCGAGCACCTCGACGGGACTGCCCGGGTCGGGTCCGATTTCCCGGCCGCGGAGCCACTGCGCGAGCCGATCCCAGTCCGCGAGCCGGGGATCCGGATCGCCGGTCGCGGTCGCCACCGCGCCGGACGGCAGTCCGGACCCACTCACGTCGCAGCCCTGTCCACCATGTGCCTCGCGGCGAGGTACCCGAAGACCATCGACGACCCGATCGGGGCACCGGGACCGGGATAGCAGGATCCCGTCCACGAGGCCATGATGTTCCCGGCCGCGTACAACCCGGGGATCGGCGTACCGGACTCGTCGAGAACCCGGGCATGCGGATCGGCGCGAAGACCACCCTTCGTACCGAGATCACTGAGGATCATGGGCAGGGCGTAGAAGGGACCCGTCTTCAGCGGCGCGAGCGCCGGATTCGGGTCCACCTCCGGATCGCCGAAGAACAGGTCGAACGCGTTGCCACCTCGACCGAAGTCCTCGTCCACGCCGGTCTCGGCGAATCCGTTGAACCGCTCCACCGTCTCCACCAGATTGTCCCCCGGAATGCCCAGGGCCGCAGCGAGCTTCTCCAGGTCGTCGCCGCAATACGCGAACCCGCCGGCGAGCCACTCCTCCGGAACAGGGGCACGCGGCGGCTCACCGTTGAGCCCGTAGCGATCGACGTACGCCTGATCGACGATGAACCAGGCCGGCAGGGTCAGGGTGCCGTTCAGTACCCCGGTGCGGAATGCCCGGCCGATGCGGTCGTAGGGAAGCGATTCGTTGCAGAAGCGGCGACCGTCCTGATCGACGACGATCGAACCGGGGTGACCCCGCTCGCGCACCCGGAAGGACGGGCCGAGCGGAGTCCGGAAGGCCGGAGTCCACCAGGCTTCGTGCAGCAGGTCGGCACCGGCACCGATGCGGCGGGCCTCCGCCAGCACCTCACCGGTACTTCCGGGAGCGCCCATCTGCCAACCGGATTCGACGGGATGGCCCTCCCGCTTCCGCAGCTCGATGTCGTGGTCGAATCCGCCGGCGGCCAGCAGGACACCGGCGCGGGCACGGACGCGCACGTCACCCTCCGGCCCCCCGAGCCGGGCGCCGACGACGGCACCGTCCCGGGTTTCGAGTTCGACCAGAGGCGACTCGAGTTCGATCCGCACACCCGCACGCACACAGGCCTGGATGAGACGTCCCAGCAGCGCGCGTCCCCCTTCCACCCGGCTACCCGTGTCGTGGCCGCCGCGGATCAACGGCAGTTCCGGCCGGATCAGGTGGATCAGGTCGCCCAGCGCCCAGGCGGGCAGCGGCTTCGGGAAGATGGCGCGGCCCTGGGGCTTGTAACCGGGTGCGTCCGGGTAGTAGTCGGGGAATGCGCGCCAGTAGAAATCGAGGGAATGGTCCTGGAGCAGGAAATCGATCATCTCCGGCGCGGCATCGAGATATGCCGTACGCAGATCGGCGAATCCGGTGTCGTCCGTCGTCGCGGCGACATAGTCACCGACCTCCTCCCGGGAATCGGGGAAGGCAGCGGCGGAGATCTTGTTCAGCGGCAACCACAGTCCGGCTCCGGCGTAGGCGGCTGTACCTCCCAGATACTCGGTCTTCTCCGCGAGGATCACGTCGAGACCGAGAGTGGCGGCGGTGAGAGCGCCTGTCAGGGCGCCTGCACCGCCGCCGACCACGAGGACATCGCACTCGAGCGACGACGTCATGCACTCACCTTTCTGTGCCCCCAGTAACTGGTGGCCGTGGTTTCGTAGGTCGGTGTCCCGGGCTCGATCAGGCGTCCTTCGCATCCCACCTCGATGGTGAAACCGTCGGGCGTCGTCGAATAGAACGAGACCATCCCGTCGTTGCTGTGCCGGCCCAGCGAAAGGCGTTGCGGGATACCCGAGTCGAGCGCACGATCGTAGACACGGCCGACATCGTCGATCGAACCGACCTCCACCATGAAGTGGATCAGCTGAGCGGGCCCGGGCCGCTTCATCAACGCCACGGTGTGGTGGCGACGGTTGCAGCCGAGGAACGTGATCCGTTCGTCGCCCCGCGTGCCGTCCGGCCCCATCGCACGCATGGTGTTGCGATCGACGAAACCGAGAACGTCGCGGTAGAAGGTCAGTGCGTCGCCGGCTTCGGGACCACCGAAGACGACGTGACCCATTCCGAGATCACCGGTCACGAACTCGCGAACATGCCGGATTTCTAGCGGGTCGTGCACCAGCGACGGGCCGCTGTACAACTCGAGCGGCATCCCGAACGGGTCGTTCAGCAGCCGCATGTCCCGCACCCGACGGGCGTCGCATTCCGCGGAAGTTGCGCTCCGGATGTCGAATCCGCGTGCCGTCAGGTCGTCGGCGAGAGAGTCGAGCACGCCGCGGTTCTCCACTTCGAAACCGATGCCCGCGACACCGCTCGCGTCCCCGGGAACGATCTCGAGGCGAGCGGCGTGCTCGTCCATCCGGAATGCGACCCCGCCCTGGGGAGACCGCTGAGCGGTCATCCCCAGGACGTCGGTCCCGAAGCGAGTCCACGCGTCGACGTCGACCGAGGTCAGACGGAGATAGCCGAGCGAGTGGATCGTCATCGATATTTCCTTGTCACCGAGCGAGGGTCTGCATGGCGTCCTGGAACCACTCGCAGTCGGTCGGGTAGTCCTCGCGGGCCAGCGGAACCTTCAACTCTTCGACGCTCGGGCCGACCTGCTCGGCGATCTTGTCGAGTGCGGCGAGATCGAAGCCGTACAAGTTGGCGCAGGTCTCGCCGAGCAGACGGCGGGCGTCAGCCTCCTCGACGTCGGCCAGCGCGACCCGCAGATGCTCCCGGGTGTAGGGTGCGGTGCCTTCACGGTGCGGATAGTCGCTGCCCCACATCACGTTTCCGGGTCCGAGGCCGAGGGCCGGCTGGACCTCGCCGGGGCGGATGACGCTCGCGCCGACGAAGCAGTTGCGGGCGAAGTACTCACTCGGACGCAGCGACAGCTTGTCGAACGCCTGCTTGACGAACATCTCGAGCCACGGCCGGTCCGAGACGGCAGCGAACTGCACTTCGAGCTTGTGCAGCGTCTCGAGGACCCACTTGACGCCCTGCTCGGTCATCGAGAACTTCAGGTTCGGGAACTTCTCGAAGACGCCGCCGATGAGCATGTGCGAGAGGGTGCGGTTGGTGAACAGACCGAACTCGTAGAGCATCACGGCCGAGGTTGCCGGATCGTCCGGGTACTCGGGCTCACCCGAACCGGAGTGTGTACCGATGACCAGACCGGTCTCTTCGACGGCGCGCCAGACCGGATCGTAGTGGTCGGTGTAGTGCGGCAGGACCGTCGGATGGTTGGGCGGGCTCGCCGGGATGACCACGCCGCCGATGACGCCGGTCTCCGCGGCCCAGTGGATCTCCTTGACCGCGTCCTCGACCTTATGGGGGAACACCTGGATCATGCCGCGTCGCTGGACCGGCAGCTCGTTGCAGAAGTCGACGAGCCAGCGGTTGTGTGCCTGGATGCCGGCCCAGCGGCGGTCGTACTGCTCCTGGGTGGTCGGCAGCGGCACGACGTTGACGATCGACGGGAAAAAGGGCGGGATGGTGTTCGGGAAGATCACCTCACCGACCACGCCGTCCTCTTCCATCTGCTTGCGACGGAGTTCGCTGTCCCAGTTGCGGGCGGCCGTGTCGTTGACCAGGTCGTCCCAGGGGCTCGAGTACGCCTTGGCCCACTCGTCGAACTCTTCGTGCCAGCTCGAGGCGAGGTACTGCTTGTATTCCCACAGATCTGCGCCGGCATGGGTGTCGGCCGAAACGATGGTGTAGTTCTTCTTAGCGCTCATGACTTGTCCTTTTCACTCAGACGATCGATTCGCTCGGGCCCAGCCCCATGGCGTTGTGCGCCCAGCTGTGCAGGGTTCGTTCGTTCGTATTGATGGTGTGGTGCTTGGCCGTGTGCGCGTCCCGCCAGAAACGGGCCATCGGGTTGTCTTCGCGGATCACCGCGGCACCCTGGCGGTCGTAGATGTCGTCGATGGCCGCAACACACCGGACGGTGCCGAGCACTTGATCCCGGCGTGCCGTGGAACGCTGGTCGGTTGTCGGGGTTCCACCCGCCATCAACGTGTCGTAGATGTCACCGATGTTGCCGAGCAGCTGCCTCCGGCACGCATCGACGATGCTGGCGGCTCCACCGAGAGCGGCCACCGAGTACGGGTCGGCGTCGAGCATCTTGCCGTGCGCCCGGCTGACGCGGGTGCCTTGGTACTCGAGCGCGAGGTCGATGAGGCCCTTCGCCATACCGACGACGGGGCTGGTGATTGCGCTGGGAAACAGCGTCGTGAACGGCATGCCGAACAGCGGTGAGATGTTGAGTGCGCGCCCCGGTGCGTCGTTCGTGTAGACCTGTGTCTTCGTCAGCGCCCGGTAATCCGGGACGAAGGCACCGTCGATGACGATGTCGTTGCTGCCGGTGCCGCGCAGACCCACTGTGTGCCAAACGTCCTCGAGGACGTAGTCGGTACGCGGCACGACCACGTTGTAGGTGGTCGGCGGGCCGTCCTCGTGCATCTCGAGAGCTCCGAGGATGGCCCACTGGCAATGGTCGCTACCCGAGGAGAAGCTCCATCGACCTGTGAGCTCGAATCCGCCGGTCACTCGCGTCAATTTGCCGCCGGGCATGTAGGACGAACTGGTCCAGGTGTCCTGGTTCTCTCCCCAGATCTCCTGCTGGAGCTTTTCGTCGTAAAGCCCGAGCTGCCAGTTGTGTACACCGACGACGCCGGTCACCCATGCGGTGGAACCGCAACGCTCGGCGATCGCAAGGACTGCCTCGTAGAACGCTACCGGGCTTGCTTCGTATCCACCGAATGCCTTGGGCTGCAGCAGTCGCATCACACCACTGTTCGCGATCTCCTTGACCGTGGCGTCCGGGAGGCGACGCTCGGCATCGGCCTGAGCGGTACGTTCGCCGATACCGGGAAGCATGTCCTCTACGGCCTCCAACACGGTGGTTACCGCAGCCTCGTGACCGACTCCTGAATCTGGATGCGGGTCGCCTCTCCTTGGCATCTTTCCTCCTCTGTTCCGGGCTGCGCGATATCTGGACAGTAAGCGCATGCGCGGGGGTTGCAGGAGGGGAAGGTGCCACTGGATGAGATCCGGTTCACACGGACCGGAGAATCGGAACGAGGATACGAAAACTACTACGGTGCACCGGGAACGAACGCAATCACACCCACTCGATGACCGAATCGAGTGCCATCGCGTAGTGCGTTTCGACGTACTCGGCGAGATCGGCCATGTGTCGGATCATGAGCTGCTCGGCGAGGGGTCCGTCACCTGCCGCTACGGCCTCTGCGATGGCCCGGTGTTCGGCGTGGATCTCGGGCCGGTCCGCCGGCTCCGTACTGGGACCTTCGGCGCGAATGAACTCCCGGTAGATCTGGCCGACTGCGCGCGCGAAGAGACTGAGCACCGGATTGGCGACCGAGTAGCACGCGATCAGGTCGTGGAAACTACGCGCTTGTGCACGGAAGTCGGCTCCGGGAGCGGGATCTCGTGCGGTGACATCCAGAAGTTCCTGACGGGCTTCCGGGGACCCTCCGGTCGCCAGTTCTCGCACCAGGATCGGCTCGAGGGCCTGTCGTGCTCCGATGATGTGCCGGTAGGTGACGCCCATGATCTGGCAGTACAGGCGGATCACCGAACTGAACTCGGCGCCGTCGCGGTCGTTGACGACCGGCCCCCCGTTGGGACCCGGCCTCACTTTGATCAGGCCGATCGACTCGAGCATGCGCAGAGCCTCCCGGACGGAGGCGTAGCCGACCCCGTAGTGCTCGGCCATGGAAGCCACCGCGGGAAGCCGGTCGCCCGCGCCGAGACCCGATTCCACGATGTCGGCCACCACCTGACGCGCGGTGTACTCCGACATCTTCTGCGGACGCCGCAGCGGTGCGGCAGGACCCGACTCGCCACGAACCGGCTTCCCCACAGTGCGCTTCTTCGCCTCTTCAGCAGGCATCTCTCTCCTCTGATCGCTCGAGCGACCAGGGCGAGGTTCAGGCCTGCAAGGAGTCGAGAACCTCTGCGGTGTGCTGTCCGAGGGTCGGTCCGGGACCGGTCTTCCGACCCGGCGTCTCGGACAATCTCACGGTCAAGCCCACTTCCCTGATGTAGCCCCAGTCTGCGTGCTCTAGGTGTTCGAAAACGTGACCCGACGCCACTGCCCATTCCTGCCAGAAGAACTCCGGCATGAAGGGCGTGTCCCGGGCCACCTCGTTGGCGATCCTATGCGAGTCGAGCCATGCCGTTGCGGAGGTCGTGTCGAGAGTGGACAGATATGTCTCCAAGGAGACGCCCAGAGCCTCCACACACCGCAGACCACCCAGATCGACGCCGGCGGACTCCAGTCCCTCCCTCAGGCGGTCCTGCGCGCGCTCCCCTACCGCCGCGACGCAGACCCACCCATCGGTGGTCTCGAACAGGCGGTAGGTCGGCGACAATCCCAGTTGGCGCGCGTCGAGCCTGGCGGTGTCCAGTGGCTTGTGATCACCGTCGGTCATGTGCTCACTCACCGCGAACAAGCTGGCGTGCAACTGCGGAGCCAGAACGAACTGTCCCTCCCCGGTGCGGGCCCGATGCTCGAGTGCCATCAGGATGCCGGTGGCACCCAGGAAACCGCCGTAGTAGTCCTCGCTCGCCCGGGCGCGGCGCACGGGCTTGTTGCCCGTGCCCGAGGCGACGTACATGAGTCCGGTCAGCGCCGAGAGCAGCGGTGCGAAGCTCTTCTCCATCGCCCACGGACCGTCTGCGCCCCAGCCCGGCTGGTAGCAGTAGATGAGATCGGGCTTGAGCCGACGCAGCGTCTCGTAGTCCACGCCCAGCTTCTCGGCCTTACCTGGCCGCTGATTGTGAACGACCACATCGGCGGTCTGCAGCAGGCGCAGGAAGTGACCCTTGCCCTCCTCCGTCGTGAGGTCGAGCACGATGGCTCGCTTGCCGCGCTGACACGCCTCGAACGGATCGGGCAGCGAGCGCATCGTGTCGCCGATCGGCGGTTCGATCTTGATCACGTCCGCGCCGAGATCCGACAGATATTTCGCTCCGTAGGCCGCCGCCATGAACTGACTCAGGTCGAGAACACGGAGTCCCGACAACGGATGGTCCAGGTTCTGCCCCGGCTCCTCGGTCTTCGGCTCGCGAGCGAGCAATTCGGCCAGCTTCTCCTGGTCCCGGCCGACGGCAGGAGCCGGAGCAGGAAGGTCGGGCACGGCGGTGGAGAACTTGATGACCGGCGCGACCTGCCGCAGCGTCCCGTACTCGTCGTCGGGCATGTCCATCACCAGGCCGGCGTGCCGCACCTGCTCGTGCTCGAGAATCTCCCCGGGGCGCAGCACGGGCACGACAGCCACGTCGCGCGCACGAAGGAGCTCGAGCCATTCGTCGCGAGGACGGGTCTTCCAGATCTTCGGCACCTCCTGGCGGGCGATGCGGAATTCCTCCTCGTCGAGCGGTACCGCCATCTCGACCTTGCCGGTCACCGTGCGGAAATGCTCCCCCACCCCGAGCACGTCCATGGCGGCCTTGAACGCCCCGTTTCCGCCGGTGTGGATCATCAGGTACTCGCCGTCACCGCATTCGAACAGGTCGATGAGCACGCGACGGTGACCGAAATGGCCCTTCTCCTCGGTGTCGAGGTAGGACTCGTCCTTCGAGGTGAACCACCAGTTCATCGGAGCCTGGCCGAGCACACCGTCGAGGATCGAGACATCCACGCGCTGCCCGCGCCCGGTGATACGGCGGGCACGCAGACCGGCGAGGATGCCGATGGCGCCGAGGAAGCCCGTCGTGTATCCGATGCTGGGATGCCCCAGGAAGATCGGCCCCTTCCGGTGTCCCGGTTGCTCGGCCATGAAGCCCATCCGGGCGGCGACCAGCGCCTCGTAACCGGGCCGGTCCTGCCAGGGGCCGGACCGGCCGTACCCCGTGGAGGACAGGTGCAGTAGTCGCGGGTTGAGGACGCGGAGATCGTCGTAGTCGAGTCCGAGTTCCTTGCTCCGCGTCACGCCGTACGACTCGATGAAGACGTCCGCGCGGCGGAGAAGCTGGCGCAAGGTTTCGGCGTCGGCAGGGTTTTCGGGATCGAGCACGATGCTCCACTTGCCGCGATCCCACATCTTGCGTTCCGGAGCGGCGGCGTCGGTGCCACCGCCCGGCCGCTCGACCTTCACGACATGCGCGCCATAGTCAGCCAACAGCAGCGAGGTGATGGAGGACGGCATCCCCCATGAGGCATCGATGACGAGCAGTCCGTCGAGCGGCCCGGGCATGTGAGTACTCCCCTCTTACTTCGAAACCAAGGTCGGGATATGCGCTTCTCGCGCCCAATCCGGGATCTCCGGGACCTTCCAGTCGAACATCTTCTCCGCGTTCTTGTAGAGGATCATCTCCGCCTCGTCGTCCGGGATGTCGGCGAAGAGTTCCTCGACCTTCGGCTGGGTCTCGTCCCAGATGCAGTTGGCGTGCGGGTAGTCGCACTCCCAGAAGATCTTGTCCAGACCGATCTCGTGGCGGTTGGCCAGGCCGTACGGCTCGTCGATCATGCAGAACCACATGTTGCGCTTGCAGATCTGCGAGGGCGTGAGGCTCTGATCGAGGTCACCCCAGTACTTGTGCAGGCCGTACTGACGGTCGGCGCGCTCGAGAGTGACGGGCACCCAGCCGATTCCACCCTCGGAGTACACGAGCTTGATCTTCGGGTACTTGCGGGCCACCGGCCCGTACATCATGCCGACGGCGTGGGTGATGGTCTGCGTCATGCTCAGTGCGATCTCGAGCGCAGCAGACGACTCCGGCGGCCGGTACGCCTTCCAGCCACTGGATGCGATGTGCATGCAGACCGGAATTCCCTCGGACTCGCAGATTTCCCAGATCGGGTTCCAGTAGTCCGAGTAGTAGGACGGCAGACCGAGATTGCTGGTCTCCTCCGGGATGGTGATCGCCCGGAAGCCGCGTTCGAGATTGCGCTTGATCTCCGCGACCGCCGCTTCGATGTCCCAGAGCTGGATGATCGCCATCGGCACGTACATCTCGGGTGCGACGAGATGCCAGTCGTACATGAAGTCGTTCCAGGCCTTCACGCAGTAATCTGCGAGTTCCTTGTCCTGGAAGTTGATGAACAGAGCACCGCCGAAGCGCGGAAGGGTCGGGAAGCTCAGGCTCGACATGATGCCGGCCCGCTCGAAGTCCGTCTTACGAGCAGCCGCGTCGTAGCAACCCGGGATCATGTCCTCGAATCGCATGGGCTCCCTGCCCCACTCCTCCTGCGGCTTGCCGGCGACGGCGTTGAGGCCCAGGTAGGTGTGGCGGGTGTCCTCGTACATCCAGAACTCTGCACCGTTCTCGTCCTCGAGAACGCGTGGGGCGCGGTCCTTGAACCGCGCGGGAACCCGCGAAGTCCAGGTGTCGCGCGGTTCGACGATATGATCGTCGACGCTGAAGAGTTTGCGCATTGGCCTTCCTTCTTCCTTGGTTGGTTTCGGAACTAGTTGGCTCGATGGGATTGTGCGGCCGCGAGTTCCGCTGCCAAGTCGTGGAGCCCGAGCTCGGTGAGCACGCCGGCGGTATCGGCGCCGAGTTCCGGTGCTGCGGTGAGTCCTGCGCCCCGTTCCCGGCGCCGGCGGGCCATGGCCTCGGTGCCCGGATGGGCACCTTCGACGGGGACGACCGCGACAGGGCTCAGTGGGAGAACGTACGAACCCCGGGGTAGCGCGAGCGTGGTGCTCACTCCGAGATGACGGGCGTGATCCGTGTCCACGGCCTCACGAACGGTGCGCACCATCGCGGCGGGTACGCCCGCGCCGGCGAACAGGGCCTCCCATTCGTGTGCCGGACGTGTCGCGAGAGAAGCTGCGATCACTGCCGTTTCGTCGTCGCGACCGGCGCCGTAGTCGGCACCTCGTTCCCATGATCCGGTGGTCCGGTAGGACTCCGGAAGGCCCACGATGTCGACGAATCGTTCCCAGTACTTGCGTTCGATGGGGCACACCAGCAGAACCCGGCCGTCGCTGCACACGTACATCCGGTAGCGCGACCCCATCGCCTGGAAAGCCGGGCGGGACGGCAGGTCGTTGAGACCCGCCTGCGCCTCGCGCCACATCCACGCCAGTGCCGCCTCCCAGATGGAGACGCTGACGACCTGGCCGGGCTCTCCACGTAGCCGCCGCAGGAGGGCCGCCTGGATTCCCAGGGCCGCCCAGAGACCGGCGAGGGCGGTGCCGTGTGCCTGATAGGAGGCGGGGACACGGGGCATTCCGTCGTGCCATTCGACCTCGACGAGTCCCGCCATGACGTCGGGCTGCAGACCGTGGGCCGGCAGCGCGGACCACGGTCCGTCGTCGCCGTATCCGGTCACGGAGCAGTACACCAGGCCCGGATCGACGGCGAGCAGCGTCTCGGCGTCCAGGCCGCGCTTGCGTGCGTCCTCCGGTCGTGCACCCACGATCACGACGTCGGCCCATTTCGTGAGTGCGTCGACCACGAGCGGCCATGTCTCGGAACGCCGGTCGAGCGCGATGCTCCGGGTGCCGGCATTGAGCGCATGGTGCACATCGGAGGTGCCGGCGAACGGATTTCCCACCTGACGGTTGCCGTCACCCCCACGGGGGTTCTCGACCTTGACCACGTCGGCACCGAGGTGCACCAGTGCCCGGCTTGCCATCGGACCGCTGAAATGCGTGGAGAAATCGACTATCCGCGGCCAGCCACGCCCGGTACTCCCGGGTGCAGGGTGGGTGGATCGCAGACCTTCTGAGGACATCCCGATCCCCCTTCCTTCGTTCGCCGAGATCGGATGTGCTTCGGACACAGGTGAGTTGTATCAGTGGGAGAAGGGCAGTTTCACCAGCTTCGTCCCATCTCGTGAAATCGGGATTCACGACGCCGGATTCGACCGGCCGGGACGCGCAACGAGGACGGCCCCGCTCACATGCGTGACCGGGGCCGTCTCCGAGGTGTCCGTCGTCAGTTCGTCATGAATGCCTCGTCGAGCAGGATGATTCCGTCGACGGTCGGCTGGGCACCGTAGACGTCGGGTGCCCACGCGACGAAGTTGATGCCGGCTCCCCACAGAAGCAGCGGCTGGTCGGTGTTGACGAGGTTCTGCACCTCACCGATCGCGGCACGCTTGGCTTCGTCGTCCGGGGCGGACACGACCCGGGCGAGCAGTTGGTCCATCTCCGGGTCGGCGTACCCGAGGATGTTGTTCGTGGACTCGCTGTGCAGCGCGCTGAACAGCCGGATCTCGGGGTCGATGTCCGAGACGGTGTACGAGCCGAAACTCATGTCGAAGTCGCGGTCCACATATCGCCGCTTGACCAGATCGGTGGTGCTGCTGGCATATTCCACCGAGGTGTCGAATCCGGCCGCGTTCATCTGGGCCTGGACGGCCAGCGCGAGCTCTTGCGAGTCGGGGTTGTTGACGCTGAGGAAGGTGATCTTCCCGTCGTACCCGTCGGCCTTCGCCTCGTCGAGCAATTGCCGCGCCTTCTCTGCCGACGGCGTGATCCCGGTGGTCTCACCGTGCCATGCGGACCACGACTGGAACAGATCGGTACCGGGCAGGCCTTCGCCTTCGCGCACCCGCTGGTCGATCACCTCGGGGTCGACGGCGTAGGCGATCGCCTGACGAACGCGCGGATCGGCGGCCGGGCGGCCCTCGGCGGAGTTGAGCTGACCGACCATCTTCAGACTCGCGGCCTCGGCGTAACCCGGGAACTCCTCGAGCGCGACGTTCACGGTTTCGGCGTTGCCGAGATAGGCCATATCGATGCCGTCGGTCCGCAATGCGTCGACCTTGGGCTGGTCGCCGGCGATGGCGACGAACTTCAGTCCGTCGAGGTGGGGTGCTCCGCCCCAGTAATCCGGACGGGCCTTCAGTTGCAGCTCCTGCTGGGGTTGCAGGCTGACGACGGTGAAGGGCCCGGCACCGATCGGGGTGAAGGTGTCGCCCTGCTGCGAGCTCGGCGCGACGATCATGCCGTGACCGTACGAGAGCATGGCGGGGAAGGTGCGCCACGGCTGGTCGAGGGTGAACACGACGGTCGACGGATCGACTGCCTCGACCCCCGTCACGACCTTCTGGAAGAGCTGGGAGTGGGCACCTTTCAATCGGTTGTACCGCTCGATGCTGGCGACTACGGCGTCGGCGTCCAGCGGAGTTCCGTCGCTGAAGGTCACGCCGTCACGCAGCGTCAGCGTCCAGCTCAGCTGGTCGTCGCTCTCCTCGATCGACTGCGCGAGTTGCGGCTGGAAGCTCTGCGACTCGATGTCGAACCTCACCAGGACGTCGTACACCGCGGCCATTTCGGTGCCGCCGGTCGGACCGGTGACCTGAGTCATCGTCGGGTCGAGGTTGGTGACCGGTGCGAGTCCGGCGAAGATGAGCGTCCCACCCTTCACCGGCGGCCCGCCGTTCCCCTGGTCGCCGACGATGCCGTAGGCCAGTTCCTTGTCGTCCGACACGGCGTCCGTGCCCGGATCGTCGCTGCCGTCGGCTGTGGCGCAACCGGTGAGTGCAACGGCACCGATCACGACCGTCGTCAGTAGCCGGCCGATCCCTTTCGAGTATCTGCTCATGAACAACCTCCTGGAGTGAGGATCGGCCCCCACATCGACGACGTCGCCCGATCCGCTGCGTCGCCGACTCTATACTTCACTATCCTTGTGTAACAATAGCTTTCGTTGACGCATCGATCGCGGAGTGTACGACCGTCACAGCACGTCCGAGTGCACCGACGTGCACACGGACCGCCTGCGACCCGGCCCTTCCGCCGAGAGCCCGTTCGTCGGGTGTACGTCTCGGCGGCCGTCTCGCCGTATCGCCAATGCGTACCGCAGCATCGCCCCCGCGGACAACACCGGAATCGGCGGACGAGTGGACGGTGAGTGCCGGGGAACCCACCCGCGGCCACGAGAGCAACCGTCCGCGCCGCCGGGACCGCGGGCTGTGGAGTACCGTGCCGGCAAGTCCCACCGCCGGGCAGAAGACCCGCGCTGCTACCGGGCGGATATCGGGGTAGATTCGGGACGCGGTCGTCGCCCGAAGACTCGCACGAGAGCCACCGACGACGGGAGTCCGAGCACTATCGGCGTCTCCCACCAGGCATTATCTTCTCCGACGTCATGTCGGCGAACCATCGGCGAGAGTGCCCGCCCGAGTCCCGTCGCGGGCTCGCGCCGGGTGCGGAACACGGCGAGCCACGACGCGGCCCACCGTTCGGCGGGCGAGATCTCCCGCTGCTTTCCCGGACACCGCCCACCCCGGGTGGCCCGGCCGTCCGCCGCGTCCGAAGGCCTCGGGAGACGCGTCGATCTCCGAGGAAGTCGATGCCATTGAATGGGACATGTGCGCCCGGCTTCGGATGTGTCGAACGCTACATTCGAGGCGCACCCGGTCGGGCGACGACGGGCACTTCGTCCCCGCGACCCGGCACCTGCACGGTCCGCGGAGACGCGCACCCGGAAGGACGAACGACGGTCCTGCCGGGTGACGGTTCGGAGCCTCGGGGAAGATGCCCGCGGTGCAGCACGCTTCCGATTCCGTGTTCCGACAACGGGATCGCCGTACAGAAGTCCGGCCGTTCATGAAACAGAGGAAGGAGGCGGTGACGCGGTGGCGCGAACAGTGATCGACAAGACGATCGAACTGGTCGTCGTGCTCTTCATCGTCAGTCTCGGCACGTTCGCCCTCGTATCGCTCATCCCGGGCGATCCGTCGGTTGCCGTTCTCGGTGAAGGCCGCGCACCCGAGGAGTACGCCCAGGTTCGCGAGGAGATGGGTCTCGACGACCCCTTCCTGACGAGATACTGGGGCTGGCTGTCGGGGGCATTGCAGGGCGATCTGGGTCAGTCGATGGTTCCGCCGCAAGGTGCGGTCACCGACAGCATCGGCGCGGCATTGCCGGTGAGCGTGCAGTTGGCTCTGATGGGCCTCGTCATCGCGATCGTCGTCTCGGTCCCGCTCGCGATGTACTCGGCTCGCCACCAGGGTGGCTGGATCGACCGCATGATCAGCGCCGGCACGTTCGGGATCCTGTCGATCCCGAGCTTCCTCGCGGGTCTGCTGCTGATCATGGTCATGGTCAACTACCTCGGCTGGTTCCCCCGCTCGCAGTGGGTGCGGATCTCGGAGGACCTGGGCCAGAACCTCTATCACGCCTTCCTGCCCGCCCTCACCATCAGTCTCCTCGAGATGGCGATGTTCACGCGCATCCTGCGAAGCGATCTCGTGACCACATTGAAGGAGAACTTCATCCTCGTCGCCAAGGCGAAGGGCATGTCGAACGCCCGCCTGCTGTTCAGCGACGCACTGCGTCCCTCGTCCTTCTCGCTCATCACGATGATCGGTGTCGTGATCGGATCGATGATCGGTAGCACCGTCATCGTCGAGACCCTCTTCTCGTTGCCGGGGATGGGTTCGCTCATCGTCCGGGCCGCGCAGCAGGGAGACATACCGATGGTCCAGGGGGCCGTGCTGGTGATCGCAGCCATCTACGTCATCGCCAACGGCGTCATCGACATCTCCTACGGATACCTCGACCCAAGGAGCCGACGAGCACATGTCTGAGACGACCCTCGAGATACCGGCCGACACCGGCCGTCCCCAGGAAGACTCCGCTCCCGAGACCGTGGTCGAACCTTCGAATGCCGACGAACGCCGGCATCTCTACCGCCTGGGAACGTGCCTCACCGTTGCCGGTGTGATCGCCGTGGGCCTCGGCCTCGCACCGCTGCTCATCATGCCGGTCCGCATCTCTCTCTTCCTGATAGGCCTCGTAGCGCTCTACACCGGATTGCGAAGGCTCGGACTGGCTCGATTCGGATCCGATTTCGATCTGACCTTCATCCTGTCCTGCACGTGGCTGGCCGCCTTGACCGCCGCAGCGCTGCTGGCTCCGCTGCTCCCTCTGGCCGAGCACGAGAACACCGCACGGACCCTCACCGAGCCGAGCTACGCAACCCCGAGCCTGTTCTCGGAACATCCACTGGGCACCAACAATTTCGGCCTGGATCTGCTCGCCCGGTCGATCTACGGTGCTCGGTACTCACTGGTGGTCGCCGTCTCGGCGGTGTTGATCGGCATGATCGTCGGTGGTGCGATCGGCATCCTCGCCGGATACTTCGGTGGCAAGCTCGACCGGATCGTCGGTGTGCTCACCAATTCGCTGCTCGCGGTTCCCTCGCTGATCCTGCTGATCGCACTCGCCTCGGTGCTCGAGCCGAACCTGCGCAACATCGCGTTCGCATTGTCGATCCTGGCGATTCCCAGTATGGCGCGTATCGCCAGAGCCAATACTCTCGTCTTCTCGCAACGCGAGTTCGTTCTCGCGGCCAGAGCCATGGGCGCCACCAGGATGAGGGTGATGCTGAGGGAGATCGCTCCCAATGTCGTCCTCCCGCTCGCGTCGATGGGAATGGTCCTCATCTCGGCGATGATCGTCGCGGAAGCGTCGCTGAGCTTCCTCGGGCTGGGCATTCAGCCCCCCACTCCGACCTGGGGGAACATGATCTCGGAAGGCCAGGGCACCGTGTTCGAGCAACATCCGCACATCGTGTGGGCCCCCGGCCTGTTCCTGTTCCTGACGGTGTTCTCGTTCAATCTCGTCGGTGAGAAGGCGCAGAAGCGCACCGGCGGTACCCGGGAGGTGAAGCTGTGAGTTGCCACGAGCCGCTGTTGACGGTGAACGAGGTGTCCACCCGGTTCCGGACCAAGCGGGGCCATCTCAGAGCAGTGGAACGGGTCTCCCTCCAGGTCGAGGCAGGCGAGACCCTGGGACTCGTGGGCGAATCCGGCTCCGGGAAATCGGTTCTCGGACAGACCATCATGGGACTCGTCTCGCACGGCGGCAACACCACGGTGACCGGTCAGGTGCTCTTCGAGGGACGCGACATGCAATCCCTCTCCCGCAAGGATCAACAGCGATTGTGGGGCAAGGACATCGCGATGGTCTTCCAGGACCCGATGTCGGCACTGAACCCGTTCAAACGGATCGGCACGCACATCACCGAGTCGCTGCGCGCCCACCTCGGGTTGGACAAGAAGCAGGCACGCGAGCGGGCGATCGAACTCCTGCGCAAGGTCCGCATCCCGGAACCGACCCGGCGCATCGACCAGTATCCTCACGAGCTGTCCGGCGGTATGCGCCAGCGCGTGGTGATCGCGATGGCACTGGCCTGCGATCCCAAGCTGGTGATCGCGGACGAGCCCACCACCGCCCTCGACGTGACCGTGCAGAAACAGATCCTCGAACTGCTCGACTCGCTCCGCACGGAGACACGTATGGCGGGGATCCTCATCAGCCACGACCTCGGAGTCGTCTCCGGGCAGACCGATCGAGTGGCCGTGATGTATGCCGGACGTGTCGTGGAGACGGCTCCGACCCGCCAGTTGTTCACCACCCCACGTCATCCCTACACGGAGGCGCTGCTGGCCGCGGTCCCCCGGCTCGAGCAGGATCCTCATACCCGCCTCGAATCCATCGAGGGTGGCCTCCCGGACATGACGAGGCCGCCGGCGGGTTGCGCATTCGCATCCCGCTGCAAGTACACGCAACAGAAGTGCCGGGAGGTCGTACCCGGGCTCAGTGCCTCCGCGGACACCGCCGGCGCCCGCCATCCCCACGAGGTGGCCTGCCACTTCCCCCTGGGCGGGCCTGCTGTGGCCGAACTCGGCATACCCACCGTGGCGGCCGTCGACGATCGCGTGCTGGAAATGGAGGCAATCTGATGGCCGGTAGCGGAGTTGCGCACCTGCGCGCGGAAGACGATCCCGTACTGTCCGTGAAGAACCTGGTCGTGGAGTTCCCGGCCGGACGCCACCGGACGGTCTACGCGGTGTCCGACATCAGCTTCGATCTGCTGTCGGGCGAAACCCTCGGTATCGTAGGCGAATCCGGATGTGGCAAGTCCACCGCCGGCCGCGCGGTGATGCAGTTGCCGTCACCGAAGTCGGGCAGCGTCGAGATCGACGGTACGGAGCTGACGACCTCGAGCCCGTCCGAACTGCGCCGGATCCGATCGAAACTCCAGATGATCATGCAGGACCCGATCTCGTCGCTCAATCCGCGGCGCAAGGTCAAGCACCTGGTGACCGAGGGGCCCCGGATGTGGGGGCGGCAGAACAAGGACCAGCTCGAGAGGCGGGCACGCGAACTCCTGCGCGCTGTCGGGCTCGATCCGGACATGGTCTGGGAGCGCCTGCCCGGAGAACTGTCGGGCGGTCAGTGTCAGCGGGTGTGTATCGCCCGCGCGATGATGCTCGAACCGAAGGTGCTCATCTGCGACGAACCGGTCTCCAGCCTCGATGTCTCGGTCCAGGCACAGATCCTCAACCTCCTCGAACAGACGAAGAACGAGTTCGAGCTGACCATGATCTTCATCGCCCACAACATGGCGGTGGTCAAGAACATCAGCGACCGCGTGATGGTGATGTACCTGGGCAAGGTCTGCGAGATCGCACCCAGCCGCGATATGGAGCACCGGGCGCGCCATCCGTACACGCGCCTGCTGCTGGCGTCCATCCCCGATCCCGACATCCACCGCGGGGAAGCGGAGGCCACGCCGCGGATCGAGGGAGACCTTCCGTCGCCGCTGAACCCCCCGTCCGGATGCCGCTTCCGTACCCGCTGCCCGCTCGCGACGGAACGGTGCGCGGAGGAGGAGCCACTGTTGCGCGAGATCGACGACAATCATGTCGTCGCCTGCCACCACGTCTGACAGACCTTCCGGTGGCCGGATCTCCGGCCACCGGGGGGTAGGTTCACACCTACGCGTACCGCATCTCCGCACTGCGGCGGCCTGCACCGAAACGCTCGTCGAGCATACGCAGGATCATCTTCCGGCTCGTCAGGATCTCGTCGCGTGCGACCTCCGCCTGAACTCGACGCTCGGCGGGAACCGACCACTTGTCCCACCAGGTCTCGAGTGAGGGCTCGGGGGCTCGGACGGCGACCGAGAAGATGAGATGGACGGAGTCGGGCCCGTCGGCAGGCCGTGTCTGGATCACGAAGTCCGACTCCGGGAAGAGCACCCACAGCCGGTCGTCGGCGATCTCGATCCGGCAGTCGTCGGGCAGTTCGACGCCCGCACGGAACGACTCGGCCAACCGGTTGTCCAAACTGACGCGAACTGGTTCGGAAGGACAGACCATGGGGCGAACCTCCAAGCGATAGTGGATGAACGGATGTCCGGCAGCGGGAGGACCCTCACCTGCCCGGTGGTACGAAGCGGATGACGAGCCGGCCGTCGGACGGTCCCCGACCGCGCGTCACAACGCGCGCAGGTAGTCGGCCGGGTCGGTCTGCACCGATTCCTGCCCGTCTCCGACGCGCCGGGTGCCACCACGACTCGCCGGCACAGCGGGAATCAATCGGCTCGCAATGGATTCGGCAGTCTGCCTGGCGATACGAGCGTGCGCTTGGAGCGTCGCGCGGTTGGTGCTGCCGGGCCCGGTGATGGATACCGCCCCGACGACCCCGGAGGACGACAGGATCGGAGCGGCCACACAGGCCAGGCCACTGACGGAATCACCGAAGTCTGTTGCGATTCCGGTGCGACGAGCGGTCTCCAGGATCGATGTCAGGCTGGGTGCGCCCGGGCGGGTGGGGATGGTGGCAGCATCGGCGATGACGCGGCGCCAGGTGGCCTCCGGCTGTGCCGACAGGAGGGCGCGCCCGATCGCAGTTCGGTAGGCCGGTAGACGTCCTCCGATGCGCGTCGGGACGTCGCTGCGCGCCGGCCCGACCTTGTCGATGTAGACGACCTCGTCACCGTCCAGGATGCCCAGGTGCACGATCTGCGCACACTGTTGCTGTGCCTGGTAGAGCCACGTGCAGGCCTGGGCACGAAGACGGGCGGCATCGGCAGCGAGACCCCCGACCTCGAACAGACGCAGCCCGATCCGGTAGCCGGCGGACACCCGTTCGATCCAGCCGACGTCGCGCAGCTGCTCGGCCAGGCGATAGACGGTGGAGCGGGGCAGACCCGTGCGCGCAGTCAGATCGTCGAGGGAGAGGGCGCGCCCGTCGTCGAACGCGTCGATCACCACCGCGGCACGTCCCAGCACTGATCTGTGCCCTCCGGATCGACGTGGGACAGTGTCCATTTCGAGGTCTTCGGGGGTGTTTTGCAAGACGGTCATGGCCACTCCTAGACAATCATCATCATTGCTTCGATATATGCATAGAATATGCGGAATGTGATCTACGTCAAGCCGAGAGGAAGCGAAAAGCTCCTCTTTCCGTCGGGAACTGCGGGAATCCGCCAGGGTGCCGGGGTCGTGCCCGGACGCCGAATCATGCCCCGGGAGAAGGTTACCTACCGGTAGTCTTCGGACTCGGGGCCGCGACCACCACATGTCTTCGTGGTCGACCAGCCGACGAGCTCGTCGGCGAAACGCTGGAAAAGCGTTGCGAAATCGGTGATTTCCTGCTCGTCGAAACTCTCCAGGCGGTCGGTGATCAGACCGCGGAACTGCCGCTCGATCCTCCGGGCGGCGCTGCCACCCTCGGGCGTGACGGCAAGGATCGTCACGCGGCGGTCGTCGGTCGGAACAGTGCGCTCCACCAAGCCTTCTCGGACCAGACCCTCCACCAGGCGGCTGGCGTGGGAAACCCCGAGATTGCTGGCCGAGGCCAAGTCGCCGAGCCGTCGGGGCCCGTGCTGATCGAGCTCCCGGAGCATGGTGTACGCGGGGCGTTCCAACCGAACTCCGGGGATGCCGGTATCCACGGGATACACCCCTGCGGCCGAAAAGGCGCGGGCGGCGCGCACCCAGGCGTCGAGAACATGGGAGACGGCGACGTCCCGGCCCTCGACCTGCATTCTTGTGTCTGCGGTCACATGTGAAGCAGACCACAATTCTTTGTTCAAGGCAACTATTGCGGCCGGAAACTTTTTCGTAGAGAGAATTTCCTGGCGTTACAACGCGACATGGGTGCCGAAGACGCGGCGATGGTAGGTCAAGGGAGTGCCGTCCCCGGTTTCCACCGAGACCACGCGACCGAGAGCGATGATGTGGTCACCGCCCTGCACGGAGTCGACGAGATCGCAGGCCAGCCAGCTCACGGCGCCGTCGAGGCGCGGCAGGCCCGAATCCGGTTGCCAGGAGACACCGTCGAATTTCCCGATGCCTCGGCTGGATGCGAACTTCAGGGCGGTCGCCGCCTGTGAGACGGACAGGATGTTGATGCCGAACCGGCCCGCGGAACGGACCGCGGTGAGCAGGGTCGAACGCCGGTCGAGGGAGACCAGCACCATCGGGGGGTCCATGGACAGCGACGAGAACGCGCTCACCGTCGCTCCGTAGTGGTTGTCTTCCCAGGTGGTGGTGACCACCGAGACCGGAGTCGCCACAGAGGCCATGGCCTCACGGAAGGTGTGCTGGATACCGGTGTCGAGTTGCGCAGTCATAGCCTGTCTTCCGTTTCGTCCTCATGGCGGCACGACTCGGGACCATGCCGCGCTTCCGAAGAACCGCACGGGCTGTCTCCGTGCGGCCGTCTCTGCGGGGATCCTCCCCTTCTCGATGGATGGCCGGCGGCTCCACGGGGCTCCTTCGCAGGAGCGGCCGTCGCCTCAGGATGTCGTGGCGCGCGGCCGGTAGCATGCCGCCATCAGGCCTGCGGTCGCGAGCGCGCCCACCGCGACGGCTGCAACTGCCCAGGTCAAGCCGAAGGCGTTCACACCGAGCAGATGGTCGAGCGACCACCGGCCCGGCCCGATCAGCGCAGGGACGACGGCCACCATCGCCACCAGGATCGTGTACTCCCATCCGCCCTCGAACACGAAATATCCCTTACCGCGATGATCGGTGAAGGTCGCGACCAGCATCAGACCGATGAAGGCGGCAGATGCCAGCGGTGTGGCCAATCCCAGCAGAAGCAATGCGCCGGCGCCGATTTCGGTGAATGCTGCGATGCGTGCGTGCAGCCGACCGGGGCGCAGGCCGAGCGATTCGAACCATCCTGCGGTGCCGTCCAGTCCCCCGCCTCCGGCGATCTTGTTCACGCCGTGCGCCATGAGCATGCCGCCCAGTGCGACCCGCAGCACCAGCATCGCCACGTCCAGTTCCGTACTCACTCCGCTCCTTTCGACTCGTCACCGAGCCCGTCCGGAATGGCTAGCGCCATTCGATGACCCGGTCGAGGAGCTCGGGGATCCGCTCCTCGCAGTAATCGTTGATGTCCTGTTGATGCTCGTACGACAGCCGGTGCGCGTCCTCGGGACGGCCCTCGATGATGGCGGCGGCGATCTGTCGATGTGCCTCGACGAAGTCGTCGTGCTTGGGTGAGAGATCGATCGCCGCGAGCACCTGCTCACGGAAGATCGCCGACATCGCGCTCGCCGACGTGCTGAGGACGAGGTTGCCACTCAGCGCGTAGACCGTCTCGTGGAATTGCGGTGTCGCACGCCAGATCCCGCGTGGCCGTACCGCGTCCTCCGGTTCGGCTTCACCCTCGCCGAAGGTGACCGACAGCTGACTTCTCGCCTGTTCCGGGTCGGAACGCCGGGCTGCGAGGTCGGCCAGCCACGGTTCGAGCGCGACCTTCGATTCGGCCAGTTCACGATAGGTCGCACCGGCGAGCCGGTAGTACAGTGCGGAAGTGCGCCCCAGATCGGAGGCATCGACCGCGGCCATCACCGGGCCGCCGCCGCGACCCTGCTTGACGACGACGAGCCCCTGGGCCTCGAGCAGTCTCAACGCCTCGCGAAGGGTGGTTCGGGCGACACCGTAGTTCGCCATCATCGTGACTTCGGAAGGCAGCACATCCCCCGGCTCGACGCCGTCCTCGATCATCGCTTCCACGATCTCGCGGGCCAGCACCTCGGCGAGTTTGAGCGGCCGCATCCGTCGCGGCAGCGGCTTGAGCAACGTCCGGTTGCCGCGCTGCACGCGCTCCCCTTCGACTCCGGTGGGTAGTTTCATGTGCGACTCCTCGCCTCGGGTTCCTGCTTTCCCTACCCCCAAGGTCTCATGCGTTGAGCGCGACCTGTTCCAGGAGTGCGGCGAAGTTCTTCTCGGCGTCGGCGCGCCGGGTGGGCACGTGCTCGCTGGGAACCTCGTGCGGCTCGTATTCGCGCAGCAGCAGGCGGGCCACGGTGACCTTGTGCACCTCGTCCGGACCGTCGTACAGACGCGCTGCGCGAGCACGACGGTACATGTACTCGAGCGGCAGGTCGGACGAATATCCCAGCGCCCCGTGGATCTGGATCGCACGGTCGAGGACGTCGTACAGGACGCGGCCGCCCCAGAACTTGATCAGGCCGATGTCGAGGCGGGCATCGCTGTAGGGGCGCCCCTCGTCGTGGAGGCGATCCATCCGCCATGCCGCCTGGAGGGTGAGCAGGCGCGCAGCCTGCATCGCAGCGTACGACTCGGCGACCCAGTCCTGGATCATCTGCTTGTCGCCGAGCAACGAACCGTGGGCGTTCCGGCTCACCGCACGCTCGCAGAGCATGTCGAAGGCTCGTCGGCTCTGTCCCAGCCATCGCATCGCGTGATGGATCCGGCCCGGGCCCAGGCGGCCCTGCGCGAGGGCGAAGCCGCCTCCCCGCTCCCCGATCAGGTTCTCCCGGGGCACGCGGACATTGCGATAGACCACTTCGGCGTGGCCGCCGTAGTCGTCGTCGCGGACGTCCGGCTCGGCCATGGTCGGGATGTTGCGTACGACCTCGAGACCCGGGGTCCCGGCGGGCACGAGGATCATCGAGAAAGCCTTGTGCGGACGGATGTCCTCACCGAATTCGGTTCGGACCATGACGATGTGGAAATCGGCCAGTGCCGCGTTGGTGATGAACCACTTGTGTCCGTCGATCACCCACTCGTCACCCTCGAGCCGGGCGGTGGCCTCCATCAGCTTCGGATCGGCCCCGGCGCCGGGTTCGGTCATCGAATAGCAGGAGGTGAGCTCCCCGGCCAGGAGCGGTTCGAGATAGTCCTTGCGCTGTTGCTCGGTGGCGCCGAGAGCCAGTAGCTCGGTGTTACCGGAGTCGGGGGCGTTGTTTCCGAAGATGTGGGGGGCCAGATGGGAACGCCCCAGAATCTCGTGCATGAGACCGAGTTTGACCTGGCCGTAGCCGGCACCTCCGAGCGACGGCGGCAGGTGGGCGGCCCACAGACCCTGCTCCTTGACCTGCTCCTTGAGCGGCTGGATCAGACGCAGATAGTCGGCTCGTCCCTCGCGCCCGCGGAAGCGTTCCCCGAGCGTCTCCAACGGGAGAATCTCCCGGTCGACGAACTCACGCATCCAGACGAGCTTCTGTTCGAACTCCGAATCGGTCGAGAAATCCCAGGCCATCGCACGGTCCTCATCGGTATGGGTGGCACATGGGCCACAGGAAAACGTCGGGCCGCCCCTCGACGGCTGTCGCTAACGTACCCAAAACCTCCAAACATGTCTATGTTTAGAGCGAAGACACATCCGCGTCATATCCGACTCCCTCCGGAGGACCGAGCATGAATCTGACGACGATCCTGGACATGGCCACTGCGAGCCACCCCGACCGCAACGCCCTCGGCTCCTGGTACGACGGCACCACCTACCTCGAACTGCGCGAACACGCCGCGCACGGCAGCCGAGTGCTCACCGACCTCGATGCCGGAACGGTGGTTTTCGTGGGCACCAACGGACCGATCCTGCCCGTCCTGGCCTTCTCCGCCGCCTGGGCAGGAATCCCGATCGCACCGCTCAACTACCGGCTCCCGGGCGATCAGCTCGTCGCCCTGGTGCGCCGTCTCGAACGACCCGTCGTCGTCGCGGACGACGACTACCTGCACACCTTCGCAGGCAGCGGGATCACCGCGATGTCCGTGGACGAGTTCACATCCCGCCTCCGGGCCGCAGAACCGTCGCCCGCTCCCGCCGAGGTCGACGAGGACGCGGTGGCCGTCGTCCTCTTCACCAGCGGCACCACCTCGGCACCGAAAGGGGTGCTGCTCCAGCACTCCCATCTGATCTCCTACGTGCTGCAGACCGTCGATCTGGGCAGCGCGCAGGAGACCGACGCGGCACTGGTGAGCACTCCGCCCTACCACATCGCCGGTATGGGAACGATTCTCACGAACATCTACGCCGGACGCCGGATGGTCTACCTGGCCGACTTCTCCCCTGCCGCGTGGCTCGACCTGGTGCGCGCCGAACGGATCAGCAGCGCCATGGTGGTCCCCACCATGCTGGCCCGGATCGTCGACCATCTCGACGGCGCACCCGCCGACACCCCCGATCTGCGGTCCGTCGCATACGGCGGCGCCCGGATGCCGCTGCCCGTCCTGGAACGCGCCCTGACCGCCTTCCCCCACACCGGATTCGTCAACGCCTACGGACTCACCGAGACCAGCTCGACGATCGCCCTGCTCGGCCCCGACGACCACCGCGCAGCGATGGCCTCCGACGATCCGGCGGTGCGCGCCCGGCTCGTCTCGGCCGGACGGCCCGTGCCCGGCATCGAGGTCCTCATCCGGACGGAGGACGGTGTGCCGGTCGCGCCCGGCGAGACCGGATTGCTCTGGGTCCGCGGCGCCCAGGTATCGGGCCGATATCTCGAGAAGGGATCGGTCCTCGACGAGGACGGCTGGTTCCCCACCAACGATCGGGCCCGCCTGGACCAAGCCGGTTATCTCTTCATCGAAGGCCGGGCCGACGACACGATCATCCGCGGCGGCGAGAACATCGCGCCGGCCGAGGTCGAGGATGCCGTCCTGACCCATCCGGAGGTCGCCGACGTGGCCGTCGTCGGCCTCCCCGACGACGAATGGGGAGAGCGGATCACCGCGGCCGTGGTCCGGGTCGCCGGCAGCGAGCTGACCGCCGACGACGTCCGGGCCTGGGCCCGGCAGCAGGTCCGGGGTTCCCGGACCCCGGACGACGTCGTCTTCGTCGACGACCTCCCCCGGACCCCGACGGGCAAGGTCGTGCGTCGTCACCTGATCGACGAACTCACCGCCACCACCGCTGTCCCGGAGGCGGTGCGATGACGGCGGGGCCGCTCAGCGGCATCCGGATCGTCGAACTCGCCGGACTCGGGCCCGCACCGTTCGCGGCCATGATGCTGGCGGACCTCGGCGCCGAGGTGGTCCGCGTCGACCGCCCCGGACGCCGGCCGCAACGACCCCACACCGACGTGCTGAACCGCAATCGCAGTCACGTCGTGCTCGATCTGAAGAAGCCGGAGGGGGTGACGGCTCTGCTCGAGCTCGTCGATCGTGCGGACGTCCTTCTCGAGGGGTACCGCCCCGGTGTCGCCGAACGGCTCGGTTTCGGTCCGGACCTGTGCCTGGAACGCAATCCCCGGCTGATCTTCGGACGCATGACCGGGTGGGGGCAGAGCGGACCGCTGGCCCACACCGCCGGACACGACATCGACTACATCGCCCGCACCGGGGCCCTGCACGCCGTCGGCCGGGCAGGTGGGCCGCCCCAGATCCCGCTCAACAGCATCGGCGACTTCGGCGGTGGCGGAATGCTGCTGGCCTACGGGGTGCTGGCGGCACTGCTCGAACGCTCGACATCCGGTCACGGCCAAGTCGTCGATGCGGCGATCGTCGACGGGGTCGCGGCGCTCATGGCCATGCAGTACGGCTTCATCGCCGACGACTACTGGCGCGACGAACGAGGCGTCAACACACTCGATTCGGGCGCTCCCTACTACGACGTCTACGAAACCGGTGACGGCCGGTGGTTCGCCGTCGGTGCCGTCGAGCCCCAGTTCTACGCCCAGCTGCTCGAGGCACTGGAGCTCACCGACCTGCCCGACCGCAGCGATCGGGCGAACTGGCCGACGATCCGTACCGCCTTCGCGGCGCGCTTCGCCGAGCGGACCCGCGACGAATGGACGGAGATCTTCGAGAAGTTCGACGCCTGCGGCGCCCCCGTACTGTCCCTGCTCGAGGCTCCGCACGACCCGCACAACATCGCTCGCGAGGTGTATGTGGACATCGACGGAGTCGTTCAGGGTGCACCGGCCCCTCGCTTCTCCCGGACCCCCGCAGCCGCGGTGCGGCCGGCAGGCCCGCCCGGGCGAGACACCCTGGCCGTACTCACCGAGTGGGGTGTGGACGAACCCGGGAAGCTGATCGAATCCGGTGCCGCCGTCGACGACTCCGACTGAATACGAGGCGGACCCCCCGACCGCGGTCCCACTGATCGGCACGAGCGCGTTCCACCTCGCGACGATTGCCGAATAGGTTGCCTCCCATAACATCAGGCAACGCCGAAGCGAGGTGCCCGAGATCGTGGACACAACGACGCCCACCGATCCGGCCGTGGTCGAGATCCGTAATCTCCGGAAGAGCTTCCGACGCCGGGACGGCGCCGCGATCACGCCGGTCGACGACATCTCCCTCGAGGTGTACGCCGGCGAGTTCGTGGTGCTGCTCGGACCCAGCGGGTGCGGCAAGACCACACTGTTGCGCTGCGTCGCCGGGCTCGAGCAACCCGACAGCGGAAGGATCGCGATCGGCGGACGCACCGTCTTCTCCTCTGCACAAGAGGTTCTCGTCCCTCCCGAACGACGATCGGTCAGTGTCGTCTTCCAGAGTTACGCACTGTGGCCGCATCTGACCGTGTTCAAGAACGTCGCGTATCCACTTCGGCGTCGCCGGCTGGGTACCGCGGCCGTCGCCGAGCGGGTCGCACACGTCCTCGAACTGGTCGGGGTCGGGCATCTGGCGCAGCAGTATCCGGGCCGGCTCAGCGGCGGCCAGCAACAGCGGGTCGCGCTGGCCCGCGCACTCGTGGCGGGCAACGATCTGGTCCTCTTCGACGAACCGCTGTCCAATGTCGACGCCAAGGTCCGTGATCAACTCCGCGGCGACCTGCTCGAGATGCAGCAGGAACTCGGTTTCGCAGCCCTGTACGTCACGCACGACCAGACCGAGGCCATGGAACTCGGGCATCGCATCGCCACCCTGCGTGAAGGGGTGATCGAGCAACTCGCTCCGCCTCGGGAGGTCTATCTGCAACCGGCGAACCGGTACGTGGCCAACTTCGTCGGACGGACCAACGAGTTCGACGGTCCTGTCACACGCATCGACGGCGACGTGATCGAGTTCAAATCCGCGCTCGGGCCGATGCTCGGGGTCGCGAACCGCGAGTTCGCGGTCGGCGATCACGTCCTCGGAGTCGTTCGGCCCGAAGCGATCCGGCTCACGGACGAAGCACCGGGTTCGGGGATGAACGTGCACTCCGGTAGGGTGCACTCGGTCGTCTTCGGCGGTGCACAGGTACGGATCCGGGTGGATCTGGGCGACGAATCGATCGAGGTGTGGCGTCCCAGCGACGGCCCGGCACCCGATCCCGGCACCACGGTGTGGGTCGGCTTCGACGCCACCAACTGCTGGCTCATGGACGGCACGGAATTGTCCGGCGACGAGCGGGGCGACCGGTGAGTACGCCACCGTCCGTCGCGGGCCTTCCGGCGCCCGCGTCCGAGCCGTCCGGGCCACTGCGGACGTCCTTCCGCTCCGCGCTTCGGCCGCAAGGGATCCGCTACCGGCCGCTGCACGCGGTCACGGCCGTGGTCACGCTCGTGTTGTGCCTCCTGCTGCTCTACCCGCTGACCATCATGGTCTGGCGCACCTTCGTGCTCGGCGGCGACGTCATCGGCTTCGACGACCTCGAACGCGTCTTCACCGACCCTCGCACCCGCTCCGCCGTCACCAACACGGCCGTCATCCTGTTCACCGCCGGACCGCTCGCTCTGGTCGTCGGCGGTATGCTCGCGTGGCTCAACGAGCGGACCGATGCGCGATTCGGACTCGTCGGCGAACTCCTTCCCATCGCTTCCCTCCTGGTGCCACCGATCGCGGGTTCGATCGCCTGGACCTTCCTCCTTTCGCCCAACAGCGGATTCGTCAACGTCCTCATCCGTGATGTGCTCGGCGCGATCGGAATTCATCTCGGGAGCGGACCGGTCGACATCTTCAGCTGGTACGGCGTGATACTCGCCTACACGGCGTACATGGTTCCCTACGCCTACCTACCGCTGGCGGCATCGCTACGTTCCCTCGACCCTGCGCTGGAAGAAGCGGCCCGCATGTCCGGCTCCTCCCCGTTGCGCACCTTCGTCACGGTGACCCTCCCGGCCGTCAAACCTGCTGCGCTGTCGGCGGTTTTCCTCGTCACCGTGGTCTGTCTGGGTATCTATTCGGTGCCGAGCATCCTCGGTACCCGGTCCGGTATCGACGTGATGTCCACCCGCATCGTGCAGTCCATGAAGTTCTCGTACCCTCCGGACACCCGCGGCGCGCTCCTGCTCGGACTGGTGATGCTCCTGGTGATCGGGGTGGTCTGGCTGCTCCAGGCACGCAGTGCTCGCAGTGGGAACTACGCCCGGATCTCCTCGCGAGGACAATCCGATGCGGTCGTGTCGCTGGGCCGGTGGCGCACACCGGCCCGACTGGCGATGATCGGCTATCTCCTGCTGATGTCGGTGATTCCACTGGTCGCGCTGTTGTTCGTCTCGGTTCAGCGTTACTGGACCCCGGACGTGAAGTGGGACGAGCTGGGGCTGCAGAACTACCGCGCGCTTCTGTCCAGCAGCGGACCTGCCGGTGAAGCCCTGCGCAACAGCCTGTGGCTGGGCACCGTCGGTAGTGTGGTCGGCGTTCTCGCCGCCGTGTTCGCGGCACTCTATCTGTACCGCAGTACTTCACGACTGGCCCGAGTCGCCGACGGTGTACTCAAACTGCCCGGCAACATGTCGCACATCGTGCTGGCCGTCGCCTTCGTGCTGGCCTTCGCGGGCGATCCCTTCCGACTCGGCAATACCCGCTGGCTGCTACTCATCGCCTTCATCGCGGTGTACCTCTACCAGGCGGTACTTCAATCCTCCGATGCGCTCTCCCGTGTGGGTGACGACCTCACCGACGCCTCCTACACCTCCGGCCACGGCGAGGGCCGGACGCTGCGCTGGATCATCCTGCCGCTCATGGCTCCCGGCCTCGTCTCGGCCGGGATCCTGTTCTTCGTCCACATCATCGGAGACGTCAACGCTGCCGCGATCCTCGCCGGCTCACGGAATCCGGTCGTCGGCTCGACGCTCGTCGATCTCTACGAGGGCGGCGATCACGCGCAACTCGCAGCGCTCGCGGGCATCCTCAGCCTGATCTCGGTGGCGTTCGTCCTCGCGGCACTGTCGCTCGCCCGATTCCTGACTCGTCGGCGCTAGATCCCGTCACCCACACACCGGAGCTTCCGTCCATCCCGAGAGAGGTACACCATGCCGTCATCGATCCGACGCCGATCGCACGTCTTCGGCGCCCTCGGCACCATCCTTCTTCTGCTCGCCGCGTGCGGCGAGAGCAGCGTCGCAGGTCCCAGCCGGGCGATGGACTCCTTCGACGAGGTCGTCGACGCTGCCCGGGAGGAAGGCAGTGTCGTCGTCTACAGCGCCTACAACGCCGAACTCACCCAGAGCCTGGCCGATGCCTTCGAGGCCGAATATTCCATCGACGTCCAGGTGGTGCGCCAGGCCAGTGCCGATCTCGACGCACGGTTCGCTGCCGAGTCCGAGGCCGGCTCGGTGGGAGCCGACGTCCTGTGGCAACCCGATCCGGTCTTCGCCGAGAGCGCCGCCGCGAACGGGTGGCTGGCTCCGCTGGATGCGGCGCAGATCCCCAATCTGGAACGGGTCGACGCGGCCGAGCGGACCGAATACTCCGTGCCGGTACTCGAACAGCCTTGGGGCATCGCCTACAACACGGACCTGATCACCGGGAATCCCCCGGCATCGTGGGAAGACCTCGTCACCGGTGATGCGCTCGAACGCGGACTGCTCGTCGCCGCACCTCAGAACAGCGTCGCCACCGCCGGTGTCTACAACTTCTGGCTCGACACCTTCGGCGAGGACTACTTCGCCGACCTGCGCAGCACCCAGAACTACTCCATGGGTGACTCGGTGAGCAACGCCATCCAGCAGGTCGCGGCCGGGGAGGTCGGCGCATTCGTCCCCGCTCCGCTCAGCACGGTGTCGACCGTGCAGGAGGCAGGCGCTCCCGTGCGGGTCGTGGTTCCGGACAAGACCACCGGTTTCGCCATGCTCGCCTCGATCGGCAACAGCGCGCCCCATCCGAACGCGGCGCGACTGTTCGTCGACTTCCTGCTCTCCGATGCCGGACAGGCGATCGCGGTCGGCGATCTTGCCGTCCCGGTCATCGACTCGGTCACCTCCGGGGTCTCGCGACCGGCGGAGTACGTGCCGACCGACAATGCCGCGACCGCTGCGCGGCTGGACGAGATCGTCGGGCTGGTCACGCCGTGACGTCCGGCGCGATCACCTTCGGGGTCAAGCTTCCCAATCTCAGCCCGCTCGCGTCGCGGGACTCGATCCTGACCACGGGGACGGTCGCCGAACGCCTCGGTTTCACCGCCGTCTGGGCCAGCGACCACGTGGTCTTCACTCCGACCACGGAGCACGATCATCCGGACCGGCGATTCCCCGTCGGCTTCGACACCCCCGCCGTCGATCCGCTGGTCGCGCTCGCGGCGGTAGCGGGTGCCACGGAGCGCGTCGAACTCGGCACGTCGGTCCTCGTCCTCGCCAATCGCAATCCGGTGGTCGTCGCGAAAGCCTGGGCGTCGCTCGATCTGCTCGCCCCCGGACGCGTGCTGGCCGGCATCGGGACCGGATGGCAGGAAAACGAATTCCACGCCCTCGGAGCCGGTGACCGTTTCCGTCGTCGCGGTTCGGCCACGGTCGAGTTCATCGACATCCTGCGAACCTGCTGGAGCGATCCCTCCGACGGGTTCACCGGCGAGTTCTGTTCGTTCGGTCCGATCCATTTCGCCCCGCGCCCCGCCGCCGGGATCCCGATCCTGCTCGCGGGGAGAAGCGATCGCGGGCTGCGCAGGGTCGCGAGTCACGGCGACGGTTTCCACGGTACGAATCTGAACCCGGCCGCGGCAGGAGAGGCGATCGCGCGGATCGAGAAGTACGCCGCCGCCTGCGGACGGGCGACGGCCTCCCGCCGCTACACCACCTTGTGCGAGCTGGATCTGCGCGACCGGCCCGTCGGACCGGACGAGGACCACGGCGGCATCCATCTGGTGGGTACACCCGAACAGGTCGCCGAACGCATCCGCGCGTTCGACGCTGCGGGCATCTCTCATCTGGCGTTACGGGTGCGGGCGCTGTCCGGCAGCACGCGTAAGGAGATCTCCAACAGATTGTCGGTGCGAGCCGGGGTGGAGCAACTCGAACGGTTCGAGGCCGAGGTCACACCGTTGATCGCGTGAACGCTCGGCCTCGGACCCGTTGACGAATCCTCGACAGCGAGGTCGGCTACTTGCGGCCGGCCTGCCACTGCATGCCCCACCCGTAGGCGCGGTCGAGGTCGGACTGGCTGCCGTCGACGTACTGGACCAGACGCTCGACGGTGATGCCCTGCCCCGTGTTCTGCAGCATCGCGATCGCGCAGATGCGCGCGCCGTTGTTCGGCGAGTCCAGACGCACCTCGATCTGCGGGCCTGCCGGCGGAGTGAGCGTCACGACACCGTCCACAGCAGCCCAGTTCGGTGCGCCCTCGTAGATCATCGCGAAGATCAGCACACGCTTGAACAGTTCCGGTCGTTCGAGGTTGACGGACATGTTCTCGCCACCACTGACCGAACCGGTCCGATCGTCACCGTCGAGGTGGATGTAGGGCGGGGTGTGCAGCGAACCGAAGCTGTTGCCGAGCGCCTGGATGACGCCCTTCGAGCCGTCGGCGAGTTCGTAGAGGCACCCGAGGTCGAGATCCACGCCGCCGCTCGCACCGGTGAGCTTCGCGAGGAATCCCTTCTTCTGTTCGCCGCGCGACCAGTTCAGGTTCACTCGCGTCACACCCTGGCCTGCTCCGCCCTTCGAGAGGCTGACCGTCGGGGATTCCTTGGTGAGATTGATCTTGCCGAGGTTGACGCCACCGGCGTTCTGCTCGGGCTTCTTGTTGTAATCGATGGCCATATCGTGCCTTTCGTCGGAGCGGATACGAAAATGCCGATGGGAGTTGCTCGTCCCGTGAATCTCGGGTCGAGAAACTCCCATCGGCGGTGTGATTCGAACAGTCGAGGATCAGGGAATGCTGGTCTTCACGGCGTCTTCGCCTTCCCTGGCCGCGATCTTGCGGTTGCGGTAGACACTCGACGCGAAGGCCGCACCGATCAGGGCCACACCGACCAGGCCGGTGATGACCTCCGGCACGTGGGTGCCGATCGAGTACAGCAGGATCAGCGCGAGTGCGCCGATGGCCCAGTGCGCTCCGTGCTCGAGGTACACGTAGTCGGAGAGCGTGCCCTTGCGCACCAGGTAGATGGTGATCGAGCGGACGAACATCGCGCCGATGAAGCCGAGGCCCAGGGCGATGATGATCGGATCGGAGGTGATGGCGAACGCGCCGATGACACCGTCGAAGGAGAACGACGCGTCGAGGACCTCGAGGTAGAGGAACAGGAAGAAGCCGGCCTTACCGGTCGCCTTCGCGAGGCCGCTCGGGCCGCCGCTGGGCTCTTCGCCTTCCTCCGGGATGTGGAACATCTCGCCGAGACCGTTGACCCCGATGTAGGTGATCATGCCGAGCGCACCGGCGATCATGACGGTCGAGACCTTGTCGTCGGGAGCGATGACGGTGGCCGTGACGAGCAGCAGCGCCGTAGCGACGACGACCTCGAGCTGGTCGAGCTTGCCGGCCTTCGCGAGGGGACGCTCGAGCCACTCGAGCCACTTGATCTCGCGCTCTTCGAGGATGAAGTGCAGGAACAGCATCAGCAGGAACATGCCGCCGAAGGCTGCGATCTGCGGATGCGCGTCGGTGATCAGGGTTTCGTAGCTGGGGCTGCCGTCCGGGAAGTAGGCGGCGCCGTCGGCAGGCGGATTGAGCGCCAGGTTCAACGCGTCGACCGGTCCGAGCCCGGAGGCCACCCACACGATCGCGAGGGGGAAGATCAGACGCATGCCGAAAACGGCGATGAGGATGCCGATGGTGAGGAAGATCTTCTGCCAGAACTCGCTCATCCGGCGCAGCACGGTGGCGTTGATGACCGCGTTGTCGAACGACAGCGACACCTCGAGGATGCCGAGGATCACGCAGAGGAACAGAGCCTGGGGACCGCCGTAGAGGAAGGCGACCACCAGAGAGACGACGGTGACCGCGAAGGAAACACCGAATATTCGCAGAACCACGAAGCGTGGCCTTTCTCGTAGGAATCAGAGCGTTGCAGGGTGGTTACTGCAGATGTTCGGTTGCACACCCTCGGGTGATCCGTCGGGGTGAACCGGAGCGCCGGACCCGGCCCAGGTGCAAGGCGACCGGAGCCGGATCCGGCGGACTACGAACTAGACGTTGACGCCGTAGTCGCGAGCGATGCCCGCCAGACCGGACGCGTAGCCCTGGCCGATGGCGCGGAACTTCCACTCCGCACCGTTGCGGTACAGCTCGCCGAACACCATCGCGGTTTCGGTCGACGCGTCCTCGGACAGGTCGTAACGAGCGAGCTCGTTACCGTTCGCACGGTCGACGACGCGGATGTACGCGTTGCGGACCTGGCCGAACGACTGGCTGCGCGAGTCGGCATCGTAGATCGACACCGGGAAGAAGATGCTCTCGATGTTCGCCGGAACGGCGGCGAGATCGACGTTGATGACCTCGTCGTCGCCCTCACCCTCGCCGGTGCGGTTGTCGCCGGCGTGCTCGATCGCGCCGTCGGGCGACTTGAGGTTGTTGAAGAAGATGAAGTGCTGGTCGGACACGACCTTCTTGTCGGCCCCGGTCGCGATGGCGCTGGCATCGAGGTCGAAGTCGGTGCCGGTGGTGCTGCGAACGTCCCAGCCCAGGCCGACGGCCACTGCCGTCAGGTTCGGAGCTTCCTTGGTCAGGGAGACGTTTCCGCCCTTGGTCAAGCTGACGCCCATTCGGGGGTCCTTTCGATCGTTCCAACGGTCGACGTACCGGAGTGGGCACGCCCGGTGTGCGTGTCTCTCCACAGTAGTAGCTGTCACGGGGTACGCCCATATCCACTATGCCCGGTGCCGCACACTCCTCCCGCGACCGAACAGCGACCGCCCACCCTGCAGGAAGCACGACGAATCGGCCGGGTGGTCGCGTGCCCAGTACCATTCGGTCCTGTGGCGAGCCGATGGACGCGCCGCCTGTTCGGCGGGGGAAACACCGAAGATCCCGCGGCTCGTCGTGCCCATGACGCGATGGTCGCGGCATTCCTCGACATGGACCGGCGCCAGTCGGTCATCGAGGCCGGTGTCGCCGCCTCCTACGAGTTCGAACCCGAACGGCATCTACTCCGCGAATGGGAGCCGATCCGGCAGGCCTGCTATCGCGCAGGCGAGACGTATCTCGAGCTGGCCGTGACGGATCCGGACCGGCCGCTCGCCCCTGCCCCCGCCTACGAGCAGGCACTTCTGCAGATATCCGAAGCAACACGAACACTTGATGAATTCTTCGGAAACAATCGGGGGCATCTCGAACACATGACGGCCGTGGCGAATGCCGTGCCCGAGCTCGTGCACCGGATCCGAACCGAGGCGCAGGATGCACTGGCCGCCGTGCACGCACCGGATTCCGTTGCTTACACGCACTATCCCTCCGTCCGTTCCGCCACCGAGAACCTCGAGAAGGCGCTGAGCACGCTCGATGCTGCGCAGGGGGCAGGCGCGACCCGCGCGGCCGCTCTGCGGGCCGAGGGGGCCACAGCCGCCCTCCGCACCGCGCTGAACGAGGCCCCGAGACGCCGGGACGAAGCCGCACGCACCCTCGCGTCCGTGCTCACCAGGCTCGATGCCGTCCGGACACGAGCGGAGGGATTGGCACCGGCCTTCTCCGCCCTGCTCCGGGAGTTCAACGCAGCCAGTTCCGCCGACCTGTCCGGCAACGAGAAGCAGGCGAGAGAACTCCTCGCTCGTGCGGACGAGCAACTCCGGCGTGCGCGCGCAGCAGCCGACGACGGCCGGCCCGAGGAAGCGCTCGAGCTGGTCACGGCGATCCGCGCCGAACTGTCCCGGGCCGAGGAACTCGTCGACGCCGTCACCACGAGACTCGCCACGCTGCGCGTCGTCCGGCAGAATCCGGGGGCCAAGGTCGACGAGGTCCGGTTCCGCCTCCGTGACGCACAACACCTGGCAGTGCAACGCGGTCTCACCGCAGAATGGGGTTCCGTCCTCGACTCGCAGTTGAGCCGGATCGACCGGGCCGTCGATGCACTCACCGGTGTGCATCCCGACTACTGGGCCTATGTCAGAGACCTCGATGCGGTGTCGACCTTCATCGCAGGAGTGGTGGATCGAATGAGAGGACGGACCGACAGCGCATGACGGGTGCCACAATCACCGAGGTGCAGGCCATGCAGCACTTCCGGCATCTCGCCGGGGCGACACTGGAACGATTGTTCCTGCATCGTCCCGAGCCGTTCGGGCACAGCGACCACCGCGACCGTCTGGCGACCGCTCTCGGCGCCACGCTCTATGTGCCCGCGACACGCAGTGACCTCGTCGCGACGATCACCCGGCGCGGCGCCGAGGGCGTGACGTCGATGGTGCTCGACCTCGAGGACGCCGTCGCCGACGACGAGGTCGAGCAGGCCCTGCAGAATGCCGTCGCAACTCTCGACGCGCTCGCCGAGCGGGGCCCCTCGGCCATGATGTTGTTCGTCCGGGTCCGCAGCGCGGACGGAGTCCGGCGGATCGCGTCCGCGCTCGGTGCCGGCAGGGCCGTACTGACCGGCTTCGTCGTACCCAAGTTCACCGCTCGGACCGGTCCCGCCTTCCTCGACGCGGTGGCTGCGGCGTCGGCCTCGCTCGGCCGTCATCTCTACGCGATGCCCGTCATCGAATCGGCCGAAGTGGTCCACCGAGAGACCCGCGACGACGAACTGCGTGCGATCTCTCGTCTCCTCGCCGAACACCGCGACCGCGTGCTCGCCGTCCGCATCGGGGCGACCGACATGTGTGCCACCTTCGGGATCCGGCGCGACCGCGACCTGACGATCTACGACGTGCGGGTCGTCGTCGACGTGATCGCCGATGTCGTGAACCATCTCGGACGGACCGACGGAACGGGTTTCGTGATCACGGGCCCGGTATGGGAGTACTTCGCCGACCACGAGCGTATGTTCCGTCCCATGCTGCGTGCGACGCCCTTCGAGGAACAGGACGCCGTGCTGTTCCGGCAGCAACTCGTCAGCCGCGATCTCGACGGTCTGCTCCGCGAGATCGCCCTCGACCGGGCCAACGGCATCCAGGGCAAGACGGTCATCCACCCGTCGCATGTCGCTGCGGTGCACGCACTGTCGGCCGTCACGCACGAGGAATACCACGACGCGATCGACATCCTCGATCGCGACACCGGGGGCGTGCAGGCCTCGGGTTACCGCAACAAGATGAACGAACGCCGACCCCACCGCACGTGGGCCGAGCAGACGCTCCTGCGAGCGTCGGTATTCGGTGTCACCCGCAAGGGGATCACCTTCGTCGACCTCCTGACGGCGTTGGTCGAACGATGACCGGAGTTGTCGATATTCCTTGGGCTACGGCAGAACTCGGACTCGCTCTCGAGCACGTGGACTCTCCGTGCGGCGACACCGTGCCCGAACTCGTCCGGCCGGGACTGCGGCGCAATCCGCGTCGAGCGCATCTGCTGGTCTCCACGGTCCTCGGCAAGCACGTTCCCACCGACCCCGCAGCGGTACTCGGTGCCGGTCACCGGCTCGGGCGGCTCGTCGCAGCCGAGTTGGGCGATACGGCCTCGGAGGTGGTCGTTCTCGGATTCGCCGAGACCGCAACCGGTCTGGGTCACTGCGTCGCCGACGCGCTCGACGCGGCGTGCTACCTGCATTCGACGCGGCGCCGCGTGCCGGGAGCCGAGGTGCTCGCCGGTTTCGAGGAGGGGCACTCCCACGCCACCTTCCACCTGCTCCAGCCGACCTCCGGAGCCCTGTTCGCCAATTCGGCACCGCTCGTCCTCGTCGACGACGAGATCTCCACAGGAGCAACGGCTCTCGACGCAATCAGGGCGCTGCACCGCGACCATCCGCGTGAGCATTACGTGCTCGCCTCGCTCGTCGACATGCGTTCGGAAGAGGACCGCCGCCGCACGGCGGAGGTCGCAGCGGAACTCGGCGCCACGATCCGGCACGTGAGCCTGGCGAGCGGACGGGCCGTCGTACCCGACGATCTCGTCGCCCGCGTCTCGGCACTGCCCGAACCCGCACTGTGCCCGGTCTCCGACCGGCGGGGAGAAGTCCGGTTCGTCACCCTTCCGTGGCCGGCGCATGTGCCCGACGGGGGCCGGCACGGGATGCTCCGGGCCGACGCCTCCGCCTTCGATGCCGCACTGTCGTCGGCCACCGATGCCCTCGCCGCCGTGCGGGAGGCCGACCGGCCCGCCGTCGTCGTCGGACACGAGGAGCTGATGTATCTGCCGCTGCGACTCGCCGCCGCACTCGCAGAACGCGGCACACCCGCACGGTTCCAGACGACGACGCGATCCCCCGCCTACGTGATGGATGTCGAAGGATATCCACTTCGCCGCGGATTCCGCTTCATCGCACCGGAACACATCGACACCGGATTCGAGAGCGAGGTTCCGCGCTATCTCTACAACGCGCAATGGCCCACCCCGACCGGGATCCGGCCCGAACTGATCCTCGTGATCGATTCGCCCGCCGACACCGACCGACTCCGCGCGCCGGGAGGTGTTCTCGACGTGCTCACCGCCGCAGGCGAGGACGTGCTCGTCGCGATCGTCCCCGCGACCGATCCGAGGGCGTTGCGTACACACAGGGAGAAACGATGACCGTGCCACTCACCGGACCCGAATTCGGCTCCTACGCCGCCGACGAGGTGACGTGGCTGCTCAAGGATCTCTCCCACGTGGACCTCGAAGGCGACATCGCCGAACGGGAGGCGCGTATCCAGGCGGGCCTGGCGCACTACGCCGAGTCCCTGCCGATCGAATACCAGCCCGACGCCGCCTATCGCGAACTGTTCGACAAGGCGCTGGCCGCCACGGCCGGCCGCCTCGCGCACGCGGTCGGCACGGTCACCGAACTGCTTCTCGCCGAACGCGGAACGGACCTGACGCTCGTCTCGCTCGCCCGAGCGGGCACCCCGATCGGCATCCTGATCCGCCGATGGGCTCTGCACCATCACGGCCTGTCCCTGCCGCACTACTCGGTGTCCATCGTCCGGGGACGCGGAATCGACACCGCCGCTTTGGATCACATCACCGCTCGGCACGACCCGAAGTCCGTCGTCTTCGTCGACGGCTGGACGGGCAAGGGGGCGATCGCCCGTGAACTGTCCGCCGCACTCGCCGAATACGCCGCCCGCGGCGGTCCCGCCCTGTCGGACGATCTCGCAGTGCTCGCCGATCCCGGCCACTGCGTGCGCACCTACGGCACGCGGGACGACTTCCTCATCGCGTCGGCCTGTCTGAACTCCACGGTGTCCGGGCTGGTGTCGCGGACTGTGCTCAACGACAGGTGGATCGCACCCGGTGAGTTCCACGGTGCCAAGTTCTACTCCGAACTCGCACCCGACGACGTCTCGAATCACCTGTTGGACACCGTCGGTGCGGAATTCGACACGTGCGGCGATGCCGTATCGGCCGCGCGGGTGGTGCTCGACTCCGACCGCACCCCCACCTGGGCCGGCTGGGAATCCGTCGAACGTGTGCGGGCACGCTACGGCATCTCGAGTGTCAACTTCGTCAAACCCGGCGTCGGAGAGACCACCCGAGTGCTGTTGCGGCGCGTTCCCTGGAAGGTACTGGTGCGCGACACGACCGCGGACGAACACGCCCACATCCGCATGCTCGCCGCCGCCCGCGACGTACCCGTCGAACAGGTCCCCGATCTCGCGTATTCCTGTATGGGACTGATCAAGGATCTGCCGTGAGCACGTCCGCGCCCGCACTGGTCGCCACCGATCTCGACCGCACACTCATCTATTCGCGCGCCGCGATGACCGGCGACCAGTTCGAGGCCCAGGACCTGCTCTGCGTCGAGTACTACGAGGGCGCACCGCTGTCCTACGTCACCGACACTGCAGCGCAACGACTCCGATCCCTCGCCACCGAGCTTCCGGTGGTTCCGACGACCACGCGCACCCCCGAACAGTTCCGGCGCATCGAGCTGCCGGGCGGGCCGTGGCGGTATGCCATTGCGAGCAACGGCGGGTCGATCATCGAGGACGGCCGGCTCGACCCGCACTGGCGACGCAGCGTCGAGTTTGCGGTACGCGAGGGTGGCGCGAGCCTCGACGAGATCACGTCCGAACTGCGCAGTCGCATCTCGGAGGAGTGGGTCGCGAAGTTCCGCATCGCGGACGAGCTGTTCTGCTATCTCGTCGTCGACGTCTCGTCGCAGCCCGCGGAGTTCCTCGACGACTGGCACGACTGGTGCTCGGCACGCGGCTGGAACGCCTCGCAACAGGGCCGGAAGATCTACACGATGCCGAACAGCGTGTGCAAGAGCCGCGCGGTCGCCGAGGTCCACCGCAGACTGAGCGACGCCGGGTTGCTCGCACACGACGCCCCTGTCTTCGCCGCCGGTGACGGCGCGCTCGACGCGGAGATGCTCAAGGCCGCCGACGCGGCGATCCGGCCGCGTCACGGCGAACTCGAACTGATGGACTGGCGTCATCCGACCGTCTCGGTGACCGGCGCCGCAGGTGTCACGGCCGGGGAGGAAATCCTCGCCTGGTTCGCCCGATCCGCTCGTGTTCCGGTCGCTTCGTAGAGTAGAAGGCGCCCGGCCACCGATACAGTGAGGACACATCTCTTGCCGACTTCGCTCTCCAAGGGTCAGAACGGACCGCTCAGCGCATCCGACGTGGTCGTCTCGCTCGAGCTGACCACTCCCGCCGATCTGTCTGCACTGCTCGTCAAGGCCGACGGCAAGGTGCGCTCCGACGCCGACTTCGTCTTCTTCAACCAGCCCACCGGCCCGGGCGTACGACTCGTTCCCGGCACTCCGGGGCAGGCCGCGTCGCTCGCCGTCTCCCTCGCGCAGGTGCCCGCCGACATCGATCAGGTGCGTGCCGTGATCACTCTCGACGACACGTCGAGCAGCTTCGGCCGGTTCGCGCCGCCCACAGCCCGGGTCTCCGACAGCACCGGCACCGTTCTGTACGAGTACCGGATCGAAGGACTGACCAGCGAATCCATCGTGATCGCGCTGGAACTGTACCGTCGCCAGGACGCGTGGAAGGTGCGTGCTGTGGGGCAGGGATATGCGGGCGGATTCGCGGCCCTGGTGACCGACCACGGGGTCAGCGTCGACGACGCACCGGCACAACCGGCTGCTGCGGCTCCGCAACCGGTCACTCCCCCGCCCGCGCCGGCCCCGGCCGCTCCCCCGGCTCCCCCGGTACAACCGGCGGCGCCGGCCCAGCCCGCAGAAGTCAGCCTCACCAAGAATCGCCCCGTGAGCCTGGTGAAGGGCCAGAAGGTCACCCTCCGCAAGGACGGCGGCGTCGCACTGACTTTCCTGCGTATGGGCCTCGGCTGGGACCCGGTCGAGAAGCGTGGCCTGTTCGGCAACCGCTCCGCGGACATCGACCTCGACGCGTCGGCGGTGCTGTTCGCCGACAACCAGATCGCCGACGTCGTGTACTACGGCCAGTTGCGTTCGAAGGACGGATCGATCCAGCATGAGGGCGACAATCTCACCGGAGCCGGCGAGGGCGACGACGAGGTGATGCTCGTCGACCTCACCCGCGTGCCCGCCCATGTCACGACCGTGATGTTCATCGTGACCTCGTACAAGGGCCACACCTTCGAGCAGGTGAAGAATGCGTTCTGCCGTCTCGTCGACGGCACGACCGGCGCCGAACTCGCCCGCTACACCCTCCAGGGCGGCATGCCTTTCACGGGCATGGTCATGGCGAAGGTCTACCGGCAGGGAAGCGAGTGGAAGCTGCAGGCCATCGGTGAGGGTATGCAGGCGAAGCATCCCGGTGAGGCGGCGCCGCAACTGGGCCGCTTCCTGAACTCGTAAGCCGGTGAGCCGGCACTTCACCGCGGGACAGAACGCCCCGCTGACGACCCGCACGGTCCGTTTCACGGCGACCGCGTCCGTACCGCTGGACGTGTGCGCGTTCGTCGTGGACGACCGGCTACGGGTGGCTTCCTCGGACGACGCGGTCTTCTACAACCAGCCCGCGACGACCGGTGTGCGGATCGAGGGCGATGCGATCGTCGTCGAGTTCGATGCGGTCCGGCCCGGTGCACGAGTGCTGTGCGCGGTGGGCTGTGAACGTCCGGTGCCGGTGACGACCTCGCTGACCGACACGGCCGGAAGCCCGATCGCGACGTTTCACGTGGAACCGTGTGCCGGCACCGAGACCGCGCTGCTGTGCTGGGAGATCTACCGGCGCCACGACACCTGCAAGGTGCGTGCGCTCGGCCAGGGGTACACCGGCGGGTTGCTCGAGATGTTCACGGCACACGGGGTCGACGTCGACGCTCCGGAGACCGCTCCGGCCTCGGTGGGCACCGCCGGGCCCGACTCGGTCGTCGGGCTCGGCGCTCTGGAAACTCTGTGGCGGATCTTCGAGGACGCGGCCCGCTCGGCCGCCGCATGCACGGCTGCTCTCGAATTCGCCCGGCAACGCCTGGACGACGAACTCTCGGCGGCGGTGGCCGACCCCGCAGGACGCACCGGCCCCGAGGCCGAACGTTCGAGACATCGCGCGCAACGTCGCCACGACGAACTCGTGGACACTGCCGAGTCCCGGTATCGGGACGACAGCGCCGTTCTCGCCGCCGAGCTGCTCGCCCTCGACGCCGGATTGCCGCCTGCCCTGGCCTCCTGGTCGTCCCCCGCCTGGGCGGGCGCAGGCACGCCGAGCGACGGGGTGCGCGTGGGCGAGGTGTCGGCACCGGATCCCGGGGCGCTGCGCATTCCTTTCGCCCTGCCGGCGCCGTTGATCCGTCCGTTGTGGGTCGGAGGTGAGCCCGCCGAACTCGGTCCCGTCGTGTCGTCCCTGGTGGTCCGGTTGCTCGCTGCCCGGCCCGGCACACTTCTGCATCTCGTCGACCCCGGCCGGAACCTGCCGGAACTCGAATCCCTCACCGCACCGAGGTTCGCCGGTCCGCCCGTCCACGATCGGGCCCAGGTCGCGGCCAGACTCAGGGGCCTGGCCGATGCGGCGGAACTGGACGCCCTCGCCCAGCAGGTCGACGAGGGCACCTCGACCTCACCTGTGCTCGTCGTCCTCGCCGGATTCCCCGACTGCTACGGCCACGAGGACATCCTTCAGATTCTTCGTCTCACGACGAGAGCGCGCGACGGCCGCGTCTCGCTGGTCCTCGCGGGAGATCCGGAGGACGACGACGATCCCGCTCTCGGCATCCTCTGGGACGAGGCCGAACACCTTCCCGGTGAAGGCCTGCTCTCCGACCCGTGGACGGGCGGCCGCTGGGTGTTCACCCCCGACCGTCTGCCGGCCGAGATCGACGCTCTGCGCGGGGCACTCGGCGGACGTTGACCGGCGCACTCCGTCACGCGTCGCCCCCGAGCTTCGCGATGTCGGGTGCGTAGACGGTCATCCACTGCGGATGCAGGCGGAAGTAGACCACGTCGTTGTCCCAGTCGAACGCGTCCGCGCCGTAGAAGGACATGAAATAGTCGAGCAGTTCCGGCCAGTCGGGGGCCGGTTCGCCGCCCCGGGGATTGAGGATCTCCACCCTGCCGTGGGTGAACACACCCAGCTCCTCCCCACGCACGTGTGCCAGACTCGCCGCGGGGCGCGCGGCGAGATGCCGGGCTTTCGCCGCACTGCGAGCCGTACCGAAATGCCACTTCCCGTGCAGAAAGTGCCCGTCCACGGCACTGACCCGCGGTTCACCGCCGGCAGTGACCGTCGCGAGCGTGAGAACGCACATGCCGGTGAGCACCTCGACGAGTTGCTCGGCGGTCGCCGTGGTCTTCCGGTCGATGATCGACCGCAGATGGGAGGTGGAGCGGGACAGCGACTCGTCGAGCAGTGCCTGGAGGTCGCCGAGTTCGTCGGAAGTTTCGCGCATGCCTCCATGCTCACATCACGAGCGGTCGCGAGACCTGACCGATCTTGCTCTGTATTCGATCCCGTACTCGCGGATCTTCCGGTAGATCGTCGCGCGTGACATACCGAGAGCCTTTGCCGCGGCGGACTTGTCACCGTTGTGGAGAGCGAGTGTCTCGACCACCGCGTCGCGTTCGAGTGATTCGAGTTTCGTCAGCCGGCGACGGGTGGTAGAACGACACTCGGCGGGCAGGTCCTCGAGCTCGATCACACCGGATCGCCGGCGTCTGCAGATGTCCTCGAGCACCGACTTCAGGTGGGTCACGTTGCCGGGCCAGGACAGTCGCGCGAGTTGGTTCGCCGCAGCCCGGGACAGCGTCAGGTTTCCCGCCCCCATGGCGTCGAGCAGGAGCCGCGACAATTCGGGAAGATCCTCGACGCGGTGGCGCAGCGGCGGCACCGGCACGGTCTTCGGGAACAGCCGTAACAGCGGATGGGTGTCGGGCAGCCCTTCGGTGGAGTGCAGGGTGAGCGCCACCCACGGAACGTTCGCGGCGGAATGCGCGGAAGCATCGAGCAGAAGATCACCGATCGCGTCGATGCTGTCGTCGTCCAGGCAGTGGACCTGCCGCAGCAGAAGGTCGGAGCCGTCGTCCGCTGCGGCAGCGACCTGCTCGAGCACGCTCTCCGCATCCGCTGCCGAAGCATCCACACAGACGAGAATCCGTCCGCTCCGTACGTGTTCGTGCACCGCCCGGACGAGAGTTGCTCTCCCGGTGCCCGGTTCGCCGTCCGCGACCACCCATTCGTTCCGCGTACAGGCGTCCGCCATCTCTTCCGCTGTGCGCGTCCAGGCGGCGCTCCGTCCCGCGACGGAACGCAGAACGGGCGCACGAGTACGACCCCGGGAGCGTGCTCGCCCACGGTCCACCTGCTCCTTGATGTGCACGATGCCACCCGCGAGCCTGTCGTCGACGAAGGTGGGCCGATAGGACAACCGGGCGGTGACACCGCTGGGCAGGTCGGCGAGGAGCGTGAACGGTTCGGCTCTTCCCCGCGAGTCCCGGGTGCGGTCGATGATCGCAGCCTGGTCGTGCGAATCGAAGACCCGGTGCGTGAGGTCGTTGATCATGAGCACCTCGTCGCCGATCGCGATGACCGGCCGGCCCGAGTGCCGGCATGCGAGGTGGTAGTCGTGCAGCAACGCCCGGTCGAGTTCACCGGACTCCTCGAGGATCTGTTCCCGGATGCGATGCGCCACCATCTTCGCGAACGAGAGCAACAGGGCGTTGGTGTTCTCCGCCAGCGTGGTCAGATCCACCGCGCCGAGCACGGCTCCGGTCACCGGATGGGTCACCGGAGCCCCCGCGCACGAAAAACGCCGCAATTGCCCGTTGTAGTGCTCGTCCCCGCGGATGAGCAGCGGCGCGCCGACCTCGAGGGACGTACCGATGCCGTTCGTGCCGACATTCGTCTCGGCGTACCGGAAACCCGGGGCGAGGTGCACACTGTCGAGTGCCGCGGCGAGGCCGCTGTCGCCGAGGCGCCGGTGCAGCACGGTCCCGGACGCGTCGGTGAGGATGAGCGAGACGGGTTCGTTCTCGATCTCCTGTGCCATCGCGTCCAGCACCGGAGCCGCCGCGCGAGTGAGCACGGTGTCCACCGACTCGGGATCGACGAAGTCGGCGCCCGGCCGGTCGGTGTCGACGTTCGCCTGCGCCGACCGCAGCCAGGAGACGCGCAACCAGTGCCGCGTCCGCCCACCCTCGCCTGATCCGATCGCACTACCTCCGATATCGCCCCGGGGCGCTGCGTGTTCCGATGCCGCGCCCGGTCTGTGTGCACTCACCGTCGATCTCCCGATTGTCGGTCGCCGCGGGCCACTGTTCGCATTGTCTGTTCGTCACTTTATCGCTTCATACTGTGATCCATGTCTCACATTGAGACAGATTGTGTGCGTCTTCCGCGGTTGTATCGCATCACCCCCGATCTCCGACGGCCGGCACCGCCCGGCTCCCGATCCAGGAGGCACACATTGAGCAGGCAGAGCCTCACCAAGGCGCACGCGAAGATCACCGAGCTGTCGTGGGAGCCCACATTCGCGACCCCCGCGACGCGCTTCGGCACCGACTACACATTCGAGAAGGCACCGAAGAAGGATCCCCTCAAGCAGATCATGCGGTCGTACTTCCCCATGGAGGAGGAGAAGGACAACCGCGTCTACGGCGCGATGGACGGCGCGATCCGCGGCAACATGTTCCGTCAGGTTCAGCAACGCTGGCTCGAATGGCAGAAGCTGTTCCTGTCGATCATCCCCTTCCCCGAGATCTCGGCGGCGCGCGCCATGCCCATGGCGATCGACGCAGTGCCCAATCCCGAGATCCACAACGGGCTCGCGGTGCAGATGATCGACGAGGTTCGTCACTCCACGATCCAGATGAACCTCAAGAAGCTGTACATGAACAACTACATCGATCCGGCCGGCTTCGACATCACGGAGAAGGCCTTCGCGAACAACTACGCGGGCACCATCGGCCGCCAGTTCGGTGAAGGCTTCATCACCGGCGATGCGATCACGGCGGCGAACATCTACCTGACGGTCGTCGCGGAAACCGCCTTCACCAACACTCTTTTCGTCGCCATGCCCGACGAGGCCGCCGCGAACGGCGACTACCTGCTGCCCACCGTGTTCCACTCGGTGCAGTCGGACGAATCCCGGCACATCTCGAACGGCTACTCGATCCTGCTGATGGCTCTCGCCGACGAACGCAACCGTCCGCTCCTCGAGCGCGACCTGCGTTACGCCTGGTGGAACAACCACTGCGTCGTCGACGCCGCGATCGGCACCTTCATCGAGTACGGGACGAAGGACCGCCGGAAGGACCGCGAATCCTACGCGGAGATGTGGCGGCGGTGGATCTACGACGACTACTACCGCAGCTACCTGTTGCCGCTCGAGAAGTACGGGCTGACCATCCCGCACGATCTCGTCGAGGAAGCCTGGAAACGCATCACCGAGAAGAGCTACGTGCACGAGGTGGCCCGCTTCTTCGCGACCGGCTGGCCGGTCAACTACTGGCGGATCGACGCGATGACCGATGCCGACTTCGAGTGGTTCGAGGAGAAGTATCCCGGCTGGTACTCGAAGTTCGGCACATGGTGGGAGAACTACAACCGGCTCGCCCATCCCGGACGGAACAAGCCGATCGCCTTCGAGGATGTCGGATACCAGTATCCCCACCGGTGCTGGACCTGCATGGTGCCGTGCCTCGTCCGCGAGGACATGGTGGTCGAGAAGGTCGACGACCAGTGGCGCACCTACTGCTCGGAGCCGTGCTACTGGACCGACGCCGTCGCCTTCCGCGGTGAGTACCAAGGACGGGAGACCCCGAACATGGGCCGGCTCACCGGCTTCCGTGAATGGGAGACACTGCACCACGACAAGGATCTCGCCGACATCGTCCAGGATCTCGGTTACGTCCGCGACGACGGCAGGACCCTCGTCGGGCAGCCTCACCTCGACCTGGATCCGAAGAAGATGTGGACCCTGGACGACGTGCGGGGCAACACCTTCCAGAGCCCGAACGTGCTGCTGAACCAGATGTCGGATGCGGAACGGGAGGCGCATGTCGCGGAGTACCGCGCCGGCGCCACACCACTCTGACACATCCCCGGACCGGCCGGCGCGATCTCGTCCCCTGTATTCGCGCCGGCCGGATCCCCTACCCGAAGCACAGGAGGCTCCCGTGGCCGACACCCACCGCATCCACTTCGAACCCGTCGACATCGAGATGGACGTCGCCGAGGACGAGAAGATCCTCGACGCGGCCTTCCGGCAGGGCATCCACCTGATGCACGGATGCCGGGAGGGGCAATGCTCGGCCTGCAAGTCCTACGTTCTCGACGGGGAGATCCAGATGGATCGCTATTCGACCTTCGCGTGCAACGACGCGGAGGTCGAGGAGGGGTACGTACTCCTCTGCCGCTCACACTCGTTCAGCGACTGCACGATCGAACTGCTCAACTTCGACGAGGACGAACTCCTCGGCGGTGTACCCATCCGGCAGGTGCGCGCCCGGGTGGTCTCGATCGATCCGGTGACCCGGGACATCGTCTCCCTCGTCGTCCGGCCGGTCGATCCCGAGAACTTCGAGTTCAAGGCCGGTCAGTACGCCGACATCACGATTCCCGGAACGGACGACCACCGATCGTTCTCCATGGCGACCGCCCCGGCGACCTCCGATCACGTCCAGTTCCTCATCAAGAAGTATCCCGGCGGTGTTTTCTCGGGCCTGCTCGACGACGGGCTGACGATCGGCGACGAACTGGACCTGACCGGGCCCTACGGATCCTCGACGCTCAAGGAGGGTCACGTACTGCCCATCGTCTGCATCGGCGGAGGGGCGGGGATGGCGCCCATCCTGTCGTTGCTGCGGCACATGAGCGAGACCGGTGATCCCCGGCCGGTCCGCTTCTACTACGGCGCCCGCACCGCCGCGGATCTGTTCTACCTCGACGAGATACGAGAATTCTCGAAGACGTTACGGGACTTCGCCTTCGTGCCATGCTTGTCGGAGAGCGCGCACTCCCTTCCCGACGGTCTCACCGGGGTGGAGACGGGCATGGTCCCGGACGTCGTGGGCGCCCACGAGAACGAACTGCACCGGTGCGAGACGTATCTGTGCGGTCCGCCCCCGATGGTCGACGCGACCTTGGACCTGCTCGACAGCAGAGGCGTCCCGAAGGACCAGATCTTCTACGACAAGTTCACCAGCCCGACCTTCGAGTGATCGAAGCGCCCGTTTCGCCCCAGTGACAGGAGAATCCGCAGATGACCGCCACTGCAGAGCCCCATCGGCGCAGTTTCCCCCGCATCGAATTCACCGATGCCGAGGCAGGCGCCCTGGAGTTCCCGAGTTCGAAGAGCCGCACCTACAACTACTACACGCCGGCGAAGCTGCGGGCGACGACCTACGAGGACGTCACCGTCGATGTGCAGCCCGATCCGGATCGGTACCTGAGTCAGGGCTGGATCTACGGCTTCGGTAACGGGCCCGGCGGCTACCCGAAGGAATGGACGGCCGCGAAATCATCGGACTGGCACCAGTTCCGGGATCCCAACGAGGAATGGGACCAGTCGATCTACCGCAACAATGCTGCAGTCGTCCGGCAGGTGGACCTGTGCCTGAAGAATGCGAAACGGGCGCACGCCTACGAGGCCTGGAATCCCACCTGGCTCGCGTTCATCGCCCGGAACCTCGGGGCGTGGATGCACGCCGAGAACGGCCTCGGCCTGCACGTGTTCACCTCGATCCAACGGTCCGGCCCGACCAACATGATCAACACCGCGGTCGCGGTCGACGCGGCGCACAAATTGCGGTTCGCACAGGATCTCGCACTGTTCAACCTCGATCTCGCCGAGTCCGGTGTGCCGTTCGACGGCTCGGTGCACAAGGAGGTCTGGCAGTCCGCCCCCGAATGGCAAGCCACCCGTGAGGTGGTCGAACGACTGACCGCGGTCGGCGACTGGTGTGAACTTCTGTTCGCGACCAACATCATCTTCGAGCAGCTGGTCGGATCGCTGTTCCGGACCGAACTGATCATGCAGATCGCCGCACGCAACGGCGACTACATCACCCCGACGATCGTCGGCACCGGCGAACACGACTACGACCGCGATCTCGCCTACACCCGGTCGCTGTACCGGATGCTCACTCGTGACGAAGAATTCGGGGATTCCAACAGGAAATTGTTCTCCACCTGGATGAGCACGTGGGTGCCACGCTGCATCGATGCGGCACGGTCGCTGCAGCCGATCTGGTCACAGCCGTCCGACAAGGCGGTCACCTTCGCCTCGAGTCTCGAATCCGCCCAGTCGAAGTTCCGGTCCCTGCTCGAGGAGATCGGACTGGAAGCACCGAAGGAGCTGGACCAGTGAGCATGAATTTCGGATCCTCCACCGAGTTCTCCAACAAGTGCGGAGTGACCCTCATGAACACTCCGATCGGGCGGGTCGTCGCCGACGTCATGGGCGCCAAGGACGGGGTGGAACTGACGGAGTATCCCTCCATGATCCGCGTCGACGGCACGAAACTGCTCGAGTTCGACTACGACGAGCTCACCGAGGCACTCGGCAGCGAGTTCGACGGTTCCGTCTTCGAGGAGATCAGCTCGACGCATTACGGACGCATGGTGCATCTCGACGACAAGACCATGTTGTTCGCCAGCCCCGAGGACGCCGCCGAGTACATCGGTTTCGACCTCACCGCGCCATAGGAATCGAGGACGGCATGTACACCAAGGACGGCGAGAACTATTTCATCGTCGATGCTCACGTGCACATCTGGGACGCGCGTCCCTCCAACCTGAAGAACATCCACGGGCAGCAGTTCATCGACTGCTTCTACGACTACCACAAGAACCTCAGTCCGCAGGAGGAGGTGTGGGACTTCGACACCTACGCCTACTACGGCAGCGAGAGGTTCATGAAGGATCTGTTCACCGACGGATATGTCGACCACGCCATCTTCCAGGCGACGCTGCTGAGCGAGTTCTACAAGAGCGGTTTCGGTCAGACGGAGGAGTGTCTCGCACTCACCCGCAAGCATCCCGGGAAGCTCACCTACAACCATGCCTACGACCCCCGGAACGGGGAGGCCGGCCTCGAGCAGCTGCGACGCGACGCCGAAAGCATGAATCTGCAGGGCGTCAAGCTCTACACGGCCGAATGGTTCGGCGACTCCCGGGGATACAAGCTCGACGATCCGTGGTCGCGGCGCTACCTCGAAGAGTGCATCGAGTTGGGGATCGAGAACATCCACGTCCACAAGGGCCCCACCATCCGCCCGCTGGATCGTGACGCATTCGACGTCGCCGATGTCGACAAGGTGGCGACCGACTACACCGATCTGCGGTTCGTCGTCGAGCACGTGGGCCTGCCCCGCCTCGAGGACTTCTGCTGGATCGCGACACAGGAGTCGAACGTCTACGGCGGCCTGGCCGTGGCGATTCCGTTCATCCACACCCGGCCGAGGTATTTCGCGCAGATCATCGGTGAGCTGATGTACTGGATCGGGGAGGACAAGATCCTCTTCTCGAGCGACTACGCCCTGTGGACGCCGCGGTGGCTGATCGAGAAGTTCGTCGACTTCCAGATCCCCGAGGACATGACGGAGTACGCACCGCTGACGATCGAGCAGAAGAAGAAGATCCTGGGCCTCAATGCGGCTGCGCTCTACGACATCGACGTGCCGGCCGAATTGCGGCTTCCCGAGCCGGCCGGGCAGGAGGGGGTCGAGGTCGCTGCAGGGGCACAGGAAGCGGTGTCCTCATGACTGCCGAGGCCGTGACCTCCGGCGACGTCCTGCGGGCGTTGTCGGAGGTCGTCGATCCCGAACTGGACGAACCCATCACCGATCTCGGGTTCGTCCGCTCGGTGGTCCTCGACGACGACGGCGTCACCGTGCACCTGCGCCTTCCCACCGCATTCTGCTCACCCAACTTCGCCTACCTGATGGCGTCGGACGCCCAGGACGTACTCGAAACGGTCGAAGGGATCGGACGGATCCGGATCCTGCTCGACGATCACCACGACAGCCACAAGATCAACAGTGGACTCGCGGCGAAGGCGGGATATCAGGGCACCTTCGGGGTCGAAGCCGTGGACAGTCTCGACGACCTGCGGCGCACCTTCCTCCGCAAGGCGCACCTGGCCGCACTCGAACGCTGCATCGAGGCACTGCTGCGTGAGACCTCTCTGACCGTCGACGACATCGGCACGCTCACCCTGAGCGACATTCCACCGGGCCGATACCGGTCCGCTCTGCTCCGGAGGCGCCTGGCCCTCGGCCTGACGTTGTGCCCGGCCGGTCGTGTGTTCGTCGACGACGAGGGCAGAACCATTCCTGCCGAGAACATTCCGATGCGACTGCGGTTCGCGAAGTCCGTGCGCATCTCCATGGAAGGCAATTCCCACTTCTGCCGGGGCCTGCTCGCCACCCGCTATTCCGACGACGACGGGGCGGAGGTCCCGCGGATCGTCGACATCCGATCAACTTCGTCCGTCCCCGTCAGGAGGGTGTCATGAAGGCCGTGCAGGTCGTGGGCTACCACACGAAGCTCCAGCTCACCGAGATCCCGGAACCGAAGGTCGAGGGCCCGCTCGACGTGATCGTCCGCATCGGTGGAGCGGGCGTGTGCCGCACCGACATCCACATCCTCGAAGGACAATGGGCGGAGAAGAGCGGCGTGGAACTGCCGTACACGATCGGCCACGAGAACGCCGGCTGGGTGCATGCGGTGGGCGATGCGGTCACGAACGTCGCGGTGGGCGACAAGGTGATCCTGCATCCGCTCATCACGTGCGGTCAGTGCCGCGCGTGCCGCTCCGGCGACGACGTCCACTGCGAGAACAGTGCCTTCCCCGGTATCGACACCAACGGCGGTTACGCGGAATATCTGCGCACCACCGCACGCAGCGTCGTACGGATCGACGACTCGCTCGAACCCGCCGACGTCGCTGCGCTCGCGGACGCCGGACTGACGGCCTATCACGCAGTCGCCAAGGCCGCGAAGCTGCTTCGCCCCGGGGACGTGTGCGTCATGATCGGCGCCGGAGGTCTCGGGCACATCGGCATCCAGGTGCTGAAGGCGATCTCGGCGGCCACGCTCGTCGTGATCGACCGCAATCCGGACGCGGTGGCGCTCGCAGCCGAGATCGGCGCCGACCACGCGATCGTCGCGGACGGTACACACGTGCAGCAGGTCCTCGACCTCACCGGTGGCCACGGCGCCGAGGCCGTCGTCGACTTCGTGGGTGAAGGCGGCGCCACGCGGGAAGGCGTGGCGATGCTGAGGCGCGCCGGGAACTACTACGTCGTCGGCTACGGCGAGAACCTCGACATACCCACCATCGACATCATCTCGACGGAGATCAACATCATCGGCAATCTCGTCGGCTCCTACAACGACCTGCAGGATCTGATGATCCTCGCCGCGCAGGGCAAGGTCAGGCTTCACACCACGAAATATCCGCTCGACCGGTTCCAGCAGGCCATCGACGATCTCGACGCCGGTCACGTACGCGGCCGCGCGATTCTCGTCCCCGGATCCTGAACCGCATCACCGACGAAAGGACATCCCGTCATGGCCAAGGATCTGAGGTTCGAGCAGGAAGCCCGCACGCTGCTCGAATACGGCGTCAACGCGCTCGCCGACGCCGTCAAGGTGACACTCGGGCCGAAGGGGCGAAATGCCGTGCTGGAGAAGCTGACCGGTCCTCCCACCATCACGAACGACGGTGTCACGATCGCCCGGGAGATCCAGCTGCGCGATCCCTTCGCCAACATGGGGGCACAGCTGGTCAAGGAAGTCGCCATGAAGACCAACGGGACGGTGGGCGACGGCACCACCACCGCGACCGTGCTCGCGCAGGCGATGGTCCGGGAAGGGCTCCGGGCCGTGGAGGCGGGCGCCAATCCGATGCGTGTGCGGCGCGGCATCGAGCGTACGGTCCCCGTCGTCGTCGATGCGGTCCGCACCCACTCGGTGCAGATCCGGGACCGCCGCGACCTCGCTCGCATCGCCACGCTCGCCGCCAGCGACGACGACGCGATCGGCGAGGTCATCGCCGAGGCGGTCGCCCACGTCGGACGCTCCGGCATCGTCACCACCGAAGAATCCGACACACTCGGAATGTCCGTCGACGTCGTCGACGGTATCGAGTTCGACCACGGCTACATCTCGGGGTACATGATCACCGACCCCGAGCGCATGGAATCGGTCCACGAGAACCCCCTGGTGCTGCTCACCAACAAGAAGATCAGCCAGGTCCAGGACATCATGCCGAGCATCGAGGCGGCCAAACGTGCGGACCGGCCACTGGTGGTGCTGGCCGAGGACGTCGACGGACCGGCTCTGCACCTGCTCGTCGGCGGCAACATGCACAAGACGATGCAGTCCGTCGTCGTACGCGCCCCGGGTTTCGGGCACCGGCGGGTCGCCGAACTCGAGGATCTCGCGGTGGCGCTCGGCGGGCACGTCGTCGCCAAGGACACCGGTATCGAACTGTCGGAGGTCACGCGCGAACATCTCGGGTCGTGCGATCGCGTCACGGTGACCGAGAACGACACCACCATCGTGGGTGGCCACGGTGACCCGAGACTCGTGCAGGCCCGCATCACGCAACTCGAGACACAACTCGGCCGGGCCCGCATCGACGCCGACCAGGACGCACTGCAGCTGCGGCTCGCACGCCTGACCGGCAGTGTCGCCGTCATCAAGGTCGGGGGCGCCACCAGTGTCGAACTCAAGGAGAGGATGCTGCGGGTCGAGGACGCGCTCGCAGCCACCCGCGCCGCGCTCGAAGAGGGCGTGGTCGCCGGGGGCGGCACCGCGCTCGGGCAGGCACATCGGGCACTCGCCGATCTCGACCTGCCCGGAGACGAAGCGGTGGGACGGGATGTCGTACGCCGAGCGCTCGCCGAGCCCCTGCGCCGCATCGCGATCAACGCCGGCTTCGACGGTGATCACGTCGTCCGGGTCGTCGAGGGGTTGCCGCTCGGTCACGGATTCAACGCCCTCACCGGGGAGTACGGCGATATGTTCGACGAAGGCGTGATCGATCCGTTCAAGGTGACCCGGGCTGCCTTCGAGAGTGCGGCATCGATCGCGGCCCTGCTCATCACCACCGAGACCGCCGTGGTCGAGGAGGTGGTGGGTAACCCCGGGGCGATTCCCGCGCCCGGTTTCGGCGACCTCGCCGAAGGCATGATCCGCCCCTCGAACATCTACTGACCGGAGGCAAGATGATCTTCATCGTGGTCCGCTTCAGGGTGCGTCCCGAGTACCAGGACAGCTGGCTCGAGACGACCGCGGAGTTCACCGAGGCAACTCGCAACGAGCCGGGAAACCTGTGGTTCGACTGGTCCCGCAGCGTGGACGACCCGTCCGAGTTCGTTCTCGTCGAGGCATTCAGGGACGGGGACGCCGGTGCCGAACACGTGAAGTCCGACCACTTCCGTAACGGACTCGACGCGATGCGGCCGGCGCTCATCGAGACACCGCGCATCCTCAACACGGAGATCCCCGGTACCGAGTGGTCGCGCATGGGCGAACTCGAGATCGGCTGATCGACCACAGGGGTGTGTGCCGGGTCCGAGCCCGGCACACACCCCGTGTCGGATCCGCGCTCATAGGTTTGCCCTAACGTTTCGTGCGGCGGCAGGTCTTTGTGGCCGCAGTCACCGTCGTGATCGACTGGACCGGCGTGGACGGTACGTCCACGGTGTCCGTGTCGATCAGGAGCGTGATGTGAGCGAGTTGCACCTTCCCAACCGAATTCGGCAGCTGGCAACAGAACATCCGGATCGCGCGGCGGTCAGCTCCGGCGGCACGACTCTCACCTTCTCCGAGTTCGACGCCCTCACCGACCGGGTCGCGTCGGCGCTCACGACGGTGCCCGCCGGGTCCCGCCGGATCGGGGCGCTCCTGCGTATGGGTCTGCCCGGTGCGGCCACGTTCGTCGGCTGCGCCAAGGCAGGGCTCGTGTTCACGCCCCTGAACTGGCGCCTGCGTCCCGACGAGATCGCCGACATCGCCGACGATGCCCGGCTCGATGCTCTGATCGTCGAGGACGAGTTCGCGGCGTCCGCGTGCGCAGCCGCCGAGGTACTGCCCGATGTGCAGATCGTCGTGGTGGGCGATGCCTCCACGATTCCCGGCGCGCGCTCGTGGGAGGACTTCGTCGCCTCCGGTGACGGCGCCGACCCCGGATTCGGCGACGACCCGCAGGCCGAGGTCCTGCAACTCTATACATCCGGTACGACCGGGCGTCCCAAAGGTGTTGTGGCCACGCATCACAACATCTTCAACGAACCCCGGAACTTCGCGCTCTACGAGTTCACCGACGATTCCGTCGCTCTCGACGCACTGCCCCTGTTCCACATCGCCGGTGTCGGATGGATGAGCACGACCCTGTCGGCCGGCGTGCACCTGGTGCTGCTCGGGGAGATGCGCCCGGAACCGGTGGCCGCCGCGATCTCCCGGTACGGCATCACCCATGCCTTCCTCGTTCCGTCCGCGATCGGCATGCTGGTGGAGATGCCCGGACTGGCGGACCACGACCTGTCGAGTCTGCATCTCGTCGCCTACGGTGCGTCCCCCATCACGCCCACCCAGCTCGCCCGGGCCATGGACCGCCTCGGCTGCCGCTTCGTGCAGCGTTACGGCATGACCGAGACGATGGGTGCCCTCACGGCCCTGCGCGCCCACGACCACGACCCGCACGGGCCACGTTCGTACCTGCTGCGTTCGGCCGGAACCCCGCTTCCGGGTGTCGACGTGCAGATCCGCGACATCGCCACGGGCGAACCGCTTCCCGTCGGCGAGACCGGGGAGATCGTGTGCCGATCGCGGAACAACACGTCCGGATACTGGCGACGCGACGCGGAGAACGCCGCCCTGTTCACCGCGGACGGTTTCCTGCGCACCGGCGACGCCGGACACCTCGACGAGGACGGCTATCTGTTCGTCACCGACCGAGTGAAGGACATGATCATCACCGGTGGTGAGAACGTCTACCCGATCGAGGTGGAATCCGTCCTGGCCGAACATCCCGCCGTGGCCGAGGTCGCCGTCGTCGGCGTTCCCGACGATCGCTGGGGTGAGGCCGTCACCGCCGTCGTGCGACTGGCTCCGGGTGCGCCCCGGCCGGACGAGGACGAACTCGTCCGGTTCACGGTCGAACGCCTCGCGTCCTACAAGAAGCCGCAGCGCATCCGGTTCGTGGACGAATTGCCCCGCAACGCGAGCGGAAAGGTCCTCAAGCGCACACTGCGCGACGAGTTCGCCCGGGCGCCGGAGGAAACCACGTCATGATCCGCACCGAGGACATCGGTACGGTCCAGCGTGAGGCGTGGGCAGCCCGGACACTGCCACCCGTCGAGGAGGTCCGGCCGGGACTGTGGTCGATACCCGTGCCGATGCCGGACAATCCCCTGCGTTACGTGCTGTCCTACGCGCTCGCGCTCGACAACGGTGTCGCCCTGATCGATCCGGGTATGGACACCGAGGAGTCGTGGGATGCCCTGGTCACGGGTGTCGAGTCCACCGGCCACCACATCACCGAGACGCGTTACGTCGCCGTCACCCATCTGCATCCCGACCATTTCGGTCTTGCGCCCCGGCTGAGGGAGACCGCCGGCGCCGTCATCGCGATGCATGCCGCCGACGCAACGGCTCTCGGGCACTTCACCGCCGAGGACGTCGCCGCCGACAAGGAAGCCTGGCGCGTCGACCTGACGGGACTCGGAGCTCCCCCGGAAGTCGTGGAGGCGGCCCGCTTCGAACTCGTGCGCTTTCCGCCGGGAGAGAGCGCCGACATCGTTCTCGCACACGGAGACCGGCTCGACATTCCGGGCTGGAACATCGAGGCGATCTGGACACCCGGGCATACCCCCGGCCACCTCGCCTTCGTCGACCGCGACCGCGAACTGCTGTTCAGCGGCGACCACATGCTCCCGCGCATCAGCCCCAACATCTCCTCCGGCCCCGGTGAACTGACCGACCCGCTGCACCGATATCTGCTGTCGCTGCACGCGACGACGTCACTTCCCGACTGCGAGGTGCTCCCAGGCCACGAGTACCGCTTCCGTGGGATCACCGAGCGGGCACACCAGCTGATGGATCACCACGAGCTCCGGCTCGGTGAGATCCGTGACGCGATCGCGGCACGACCCGAGTCGACGGCATGGCAGGTGACGACCCGCGTGACGTGGTCCCGGCCCATCGACGTGATGTCACCCCGGTTGCAGCGACTCGCGGTCCGCGAAACCCAGGCGCACCTCATCGTGCTCGCCGACCGAGGCGACATCCGCTCCGACGGTGGAACTCCCGCCCGCTGGACTCTCTCCCCTCCGATCGATACGAAGGAAAACTGACATGAGCGTTGTTCTCACCGAATTCGCCGACGGCGTGGCCGTATTCACCCTCAACCGCCCCGAGGCCAAGAACGCCGTGAACCTCGAGGTCGCGAAAGCGCTGGCCGCCGCCCTCGACGAGTTCGAGGCACGCCCCGACCTGACGATCGGCATTCTCACGGGCTCCGGTGGAACATTCTGCGCCGGAATGGATCTCAAGGCATTTGCCCGCGGTGAGCGTCCGACGATCCCGGGACGCGGTTTCGGTGGCATCACCGAGGCCCCGCCGACCAAACCGCTCATCGCCGCCGTCGAGGGCTGGGCCCTGGCCGGAGGGTGCGAGCTCGCACTCGCCGCCGACCTGATCGTCGCGTCCAGGGATGCGAAATTCGGTATCCCCGAGGTCAAGCGAGGACTCGCAGCGGCCGCAGGCGGCCTCCTGCGCCTGCCGAAGATCCTGCCGTATCCCGTAGCGATGGAGATGGCCATCACCGGCGATCCGCTCACCGCCGAGGTCGCCTACGCACACGGACTGGTCAACCGTGTCACCGAACCCGGCCAGGCACTGGCGGTGGCACAGGAACTCGCGGCTCGCGTCGCAGCGAACGGCCCGCTCGCGGTGCGGGCGACCAAGCAGGTCGTCTCCATGGCCGCCGCCTACACCGATCCCGATGCTTTCGTCGCCCAGCGCGCGTTCATCGATCCGGTGTTCGCCTCGTCCGATGCACAGGAGGGCGCTCGGGCGTTCGCCGAGAAGCGAGCGCCGGTCTGGAAGGGCGAGTAGTCCTGCCGCGCGTCCGGTGGTCACGGCAGGTTCCCCGAGGCCCGATTCACACGGTCGCCTAGGATAGCCGGGTGGACCTGCATCTCGTGACCTACTTCGTGGCTGTCGTCGACCACGGTGGAATCACGAAGGCAGCTCGTGCTCTTTATATTTCGCAACCCTCGTTGTCACAGGCGATCCGCACGCTCGAACGCCGGCTGGGGACGACCCTGTTCGACCGCACCGGACGACGGCTCACGCTCACCGAGGACGGCCGGGCTCTCGAGGTCGCGGCGCGCCGGATCCTCGCCGACGTCGAGCGTGCGAAACAGAAGGTCGCGGCGGTACGCGATCTCGAAGCGGGCCGCGTCGAGATCGTGACCTACGCGACGTTCTCGATCCACCCCGTCATCGAGTTCGTCCAGCGCTTCCGCAGCCGTTACCCGAAACTGACGGTGCGGGTGAGCGACGCCGAAGGTCCGGCCGGGGTGCATGCGGCCCTGCGTCGCGGCGAAGCGGAGATCGGCATCACCGACCTGTCGGTCGAGCACGCCGGCATGATCACGGTGCCGGTGCTCGAGCAGGAGATGGTGCTGGCCCTGCACCCCGATCTCGCGAGCGATGTCCCCGACCCGGTGACACGGGCGCAGGTCCGCGATTTCCCGCTCGTCCTCGACCTCGGGTCCCGCGCGAGCGCCGCGCGCACCGGTGAACTGCTCGGGGAACAGAATGTCGTGGTCGACTGCGCCAACCAGGCCGCCCTGTGGCAGTTCGTCGAACGCGGTACGGCCGGCACGGTGGTACCGCGGCGTGTCGCCGAGAAGCAGATTCCCGGCGCGGTGGTCCGCTCGCTGGACCCGCCGTTCCTGCGTCCCGTCGGACTGGTGATGCGGCCCGGCGACCCTTCCCCGGCGGCCGCGGCCTTCGTCGCGACCACCACGGCCAGCACCTGGGAGGGGTGAGCACATGGAGTTCCGGCAGGTCGAGTATTTCCTCGCCGTCGTGGAGAACGACGGTATCAACGGCGCCGCCGCCGAACTCGGGGTGGCACAACCCACCGTCTCCCAGGCGCTGCGCAGTCTCGAACGCGAGCTGGGCGTACAACTGTTCCATCGCATCGGGCGCGGCATGGTGCTCACAGCAGCGGGCAAGGCTCTCATCGGTCCGAGCCGGCAGATCCTGCGCGATGTGAACGCGGTCGAGGAGTTGCTGACCGTGTCCACCACCGAGGTGACCGGCCGGCTGGACCTGATGGTGTTCCCCGCTCTCGCGACCGGACCGATCGTCGATCTGGTGTCCGAATTCCGGCGCCGGCACCCCAAGGTCACCGCGCGGCTCGGTGATCTGCGGACGGAGGAGTCCACGGCCTCGGTCATCCACGACGGTCACTGCGAATTCGTCGTCACCCATCTGTCCCGTGAGGACGAGGTGGGACTCGAGATCATCGAACTCGGCCAGACGGAGTACTGGCTGGCCTATCCACCCGGTACCGATCTCCCACCCGGACCTCTCCCGTTGGCCGATCTGCCCGACATCCCGATGGTCTTCGTACCGCGAGGTATGGGATCGGTGAGCGATTCGATCGATCACGCGCTACGCCGCGCCGAGGTCCGGCGTCCCATCTCGGTACTCACCGACCATCGGGAGGCCCGGCTGCCGATGGTGCTCGCAGGTCTGGGTGGATCCTTCGTCGAGCGTTCCCTCGCCGAGTCGGTGCAGGACGTGGCGGTGGTCCGTCCGTGCGAGCCGACCTTCGCGCAGTCGTACGGGCTGGTGTTCGACCCGGCTTCGCTGTCGAAGGCGGGCCGGGCGTTCGTCGACTTCGTGCGGTCGTCCGAGGAGATCGCGCCGAAGGGGTGACTTCCCGGGGGACGGTGACATCCGGACGGCGGGGCGCGAGGATGAACGGGTACGACACCCGCTTCCGCGTCGGGAGATGATCCGTATGTCCGCTTCGGCGACCTCCCCCACCGATCTCGACTCCGTGGACGCCTTCGCGCAGCGCGTCCTCGATTCCGTGCTCGGCAGCATGGACACCCTCGCCATCCTGCTCGGTGACCGTCTCGGCTGGTATCGAAGCCTCGCCGAGGACGGACCCGCCGCCGCCGACGAACTGGCCGCACGCACCGGCACCCACCCGCGCTACACCCGCGAATGGCTCGAACAGCAGGCCGTGACGGGCCTGCTGGGCGTCGAGGACGGCGATCCGCCCCGCTTCGTCCTGTCGCCCGCCGGTCGCGAAGTGCTCACCGATCCCCACAGCCTGTCCTATCTCGCACCGCTCGCCCGGATGATCTGCGGCGCCACCATGCAACTTCCCGGCCTGCTCGAGGCGTACCGCGACGGCGGTGGGGTGAGCTGGAGCCGGTTCGGCCGTGACGTGCGTGAATCCCAGGCCGATGCGAACAGACCCCTGTTCGAGAAGTCGCTACCCGGCGCCCTGCGCTCGATACCCGAGATCGACCGGATGCTCGGCGAACCCGGCGCACGGATCGCCGATATCGGTTGCGGCGGAGGATGGTCCACGATCACGCTCGCGCGCACCTATCCGGGATCCCACGTGCACGGTGTCGACATCGACCCGCCCTCGGTCGCTCTCGCCCGGTCGAATCTCGCTACCGAGAGCCGCACCGACGACGATGTGGCACAACGGGTCACCTTCACCCGGTGCGATGCATCCGAACTCCCGGCAGGGCACTTCCGTGCGGCCTTCGCATTCGAGTGTCTCCACGACATGCCGCGTCCGGTCGAGGTCCTGGCCGCGGTACGGCGTTCGCTCACACCGGGCGGGTTCATGATCGTCATGGACGAAGCGGTCGCCGAGACCTTCACCGCTCCCGGCGACGACCTCGAACGACTCATGTACGGCTACAGCCTCACGGTGTGCCTTCCCGACGGAATGAGCCACACACCGAGTGCCGCGACAGGGACGGTCATGCGGCCCGCCACGCTTCGGCGCTACGCGCTCGACGCGGGTTTCACCGCTGTGGACGTTCTACCCATCGAGGATGTCGGATTCTTCCGCTTCTACCTGCTCCGCACCGGATAGGGCCGCGGGCAGCGCCACGGGGAGGCCGTGTGCGGGCTTCGTGGGAAACACGCACACGACCTCCGCGCCGTCACGAGTGGCGCTGTCAGGAGACGCGTTCGAAGACCGCGGCCAGCCCCTGCCCGCCGCCGATGCACATCGTCTCGAGACCGTAGCGGGCCTCGCGGCGGTGCAGTTCGCGGGCCAGGCTCGCGAGCATGCGTCCGCCGGTCGCGCCGACCGGGTGGCCGAGGGAGATGCCCGAACCGTGCACGTTCGTGCGCTCGAAGTCGGACTTGCCGAACTTCCACTCCCGCGTCACCGCGAGTGCCTGCGCGGCGAATGCCTCGTTGAGTTCGATGAGATCGACGTCGGTGAGGGTGATCCCGGCCCGGTTCAGAGCGATCTCCGTGGCAGGTACGGGACCGATACCCATGATCTTGGGCTGCACACCGGCGAGACCCCACGAGACGATCCGCACCAGCGGGGTCAGACCGAGTTCGGACGCCTTCTCGGCAGTGGTCACGATCGCCATCGACGCCGCGTCGTTCTGCCCGCTGGCGTTGCCCGCGGTGACGGTGGCGTCGGGATCCTGCTTGCCCATGATCGGACGGAGCTTCGAGAGCGTCTCGACGGTCGTGTCGGCGCGCGGGTGCTCGTCGGTGTCGATGACCTCCTCGCCCTTACGGCTGCTGACGGTGACCGGCACGATCTCCTCGGCGAGGATGCCGTTCTTCTGCGCGGCGACGGCGCGGGCGTGCGATTCCGCGGCGAGCTCGTCCTGCTCGAGACGAGTGATGCCGTACTCGGCGCGCAGGTTCTCGGCGGTCTCGATCATGCCGCCGGGCACGGGATAGAAGCGTCCACCGGCCGTGGATCGCGCCCGTACGAGACCGTCGTGCATCTGCACTCCGCTGCGGGCGCCACCCCAGCGGATGTCGGTCGAGTAGAACGCGGCGTTGCTCATCGACTCGGTGCCCCCGGCGACGACGAGATCGTGGTCGCCGTTGCCGACCTGGAAGGCGGCCTGGATGACGGCTTGCAGACCCGAACCGCAGCGACGGTCGATGTGCATGCCCGGCACGGTGACCGGCAGTCCGGCGTCGAGGGCGACGACCCGGCCGATCGCAGGTGCCTCGCTGTTGCCGTTGCAATGGCCGAGGATGACGTCCTGAACCTGTTCGGGCGCAACACCGGTGCGATCGAGCAGACCCTTCAGTGCTGCGACACCGAGATCGACCGCAGTGAGGGACTTGAACATTCCTCCGTAGCGGCCGATCGGAGTACGGACCGGCTCGCAGACGACTACTTCGCGCATGATGACCTTTCGGGAGAACCGGGTGACGGAGCGACCGTCACATGAAGCGGCCGCCGGTGACCTCGAGGACGGTGCCGGTCATGTAGGAGGACATATCGGAGGCGAGGAACAAAGCAACGGAAGCGATCTCGCCGACCTCACCGGGCCGGCCCATCGGGATCTCGTTCATCTTCTGATCCCAGGCCTTCTGCGGCATGGCCTCGGTCATCGCCGAGCGGATCAGGCCGGGCTGGATCGCGTTGACCCGCACACCGTGGTGCGCCATCTCCTTCGCGGCAGCCTTGGTCAGACCGACGATGCCGGCCTTCGCGGCCGAGTAGTTGGTCTGTCCGACCATGCCGACCTTGCCGGACAGCGACGAGATGTTGACGATCGCGCCGCGCTTGGCCTCACGCATGATCGCGGCGGCCTTGCGGGTGCCGTGCCAGGTTCCCTTCAGATGCACCGCGATGACCAGATCGAAGTCCTCCTCCGTCATCGTGCGCATGGTGGCGTCGCGGGTGATGCCCGCGTTGTTGACGACGACGTCGAGCGAACCGAAACCGTCGAGGGCCTCGGCGAGCAGGGTGTCCCAATCGTCGGACTCGACGACGTTCGCCCGCACCGCGCGGGCGACGTCACGGCCACCGAGCTTCTCCGCGGCGGCGTTCGCGGCGTCGAGGTCGAGGTCGCCGATCACCACGCGGGCACCGGCGGCGACGAATTCCTGCGCAATGGCGAAACCGATTCCCTGAGCGGCACCGGTGATGACGGCAGTGCGATTCTCCAGCAGAGACATCCAAGATTCCTTTCGGTGGGGCACGTACCGGCCCCCGAATGTGTCGATGTCGTCGAATATAACGGCGATCGGTGCTGGTAGCGCCCTTCCGAACCATCGAGAATGCCTATACGGGAATGGCGCCATTCGTATTGGACACCTCACGTGGGCGATACGAAACTCGAGTACATGACACTCTCCATCCCTGCCCCCGAGGTCGACGAAGACGACTTCCGCGAGATCCTCGCCCAGACCCGCGCGTTCGTCCGGAATGTGGTCGTCCCGCGCGAGCAGGAGATCGCAGACACCAATGCGATCCCCGAGGACATCCGCGCGGCCGCGAAGGAGATGGGCCTGTTCGGTTACGCGATTCCGCAGCAGTGGGGCGGGCTCGGCCTGAATCTGCAGCAGGACGCCGAACTCGCCATGGAGCTCGGCTACACGACACTGTCGCTGCGCTCGATGTTCGGCACCAACAACGGCATCGCCGGTCAGGTTCTCGTCAACTTCGGTACCGACGAGCAGAAGGAGCAGTGGCTCGAAGGCATCGCCTCGGGCGAGGTCGTCGCATCCTTCGCCCTGACCGAGCCGGGCGCCGGGTCGAACCCCTCGGGACTGCGTGCCAAGGCCGTGCGCGACGGCGACGATTGGGTGATCACCGGCGAGAAGCGCTTCATCACCAATGCCCCACTGGCGAATCTGTTCGTCGTCTTCGCCCGCACCCGTCCGGCAGACGAGAACGGGACCGGCATCGCGGTCTTCCTCGTCCCCGCCGACACTCCGGGTGTCCGGGTGGGAAACAAGGACGCGAAGATGGGCCAGGAAGGTGCCTGGACCGCCGACGTGCACTTCGACGAGGTACGCGTCCCGGCTTCGTCATTGGTCGGCGGCAGTGAGGATGTCGGCTACAAGGCCGCGATGATCTCCCTGGCCCGTGGTCGCGTACATATCGCCGCGCTGTCGGTCGGCCAGGCCCAGCGGGCCCTCGACGAATCCGTCGCCTACGCCGCGACCGCCACCCAGGGTGGCACCCCGATCGGGAACTTCCAGCTCGTACAGGCGATGATCGCCGACCAGCAGACCGGTGTGATGGCCGGCCGCGCACTCGTGCGCGACGCCGCGAAGGCATGGGTCGAGGAGACCGATCGCCGGATCGCGCCCTCGGTGGCGAAGCTGTACTGCACCGAAATGGTCGGCAAGGTAGCCGATCTCGCGGTGCAGATCCACGGCGGTACCGGATACATGCGGGAGGTGCCGGTCGAACGCATCTACCGCGACGTGCGACTGCTGCGCCTGTACGAGGGCACCAGCGAGATCCAGCGCCTGATCATCGGCGGCGGACTCGTCAAGCAGGAACAGAAGAAGAACTCCTGAGTTCCACGTCCGCCTTCCCACGGCGAAGCCCCCGGTACCTCGATACCCGGGGGCTTCGCCGTGCTGCGTCAGGAAACCGACAGGCGTGACCGCAGATCCGTCTTGAGGATCTTGCCCGCCGGCGAGGTCGGCAGCGCGTCGACCATCACGACCTCGCGAATCTTCTTGTACGGCAGGACACGTTCGGCGACGAACGCCTTCAGCTCGTCCTCCTCGAGGTCCTCACCGTCGACCGGGACGACGAAGGCGACCGGTTCCTGACCGACCGGGCCCGCCTCACGACCGACGACGGCGGCGGTGGACACCTTCGGGTGCGTCACCAGGATCTCCTCGAGCTCACGCGGATAGACGTTGTAGCCCTTGTAGATCAGCATGTCCTTCGCGCGGTCGGCGATGTAGAGGAAGCCGTCGGCATCGCGATAGGCGATGTCGCCGGTCGCGAGCCAGCCGTCGACATACTGCTCCGCGGTGATCTCCGGGTGCCCGAGATAACCGTCGGTGACCTGCGGTCCGCGAATCCACAGTTCGCCGCGTTCGCCGTCGGGGAGGACGACGGACGGGTCGATCTGCGAACGGATCTCGATCTCGGTGTCGAAGACGGGTAGGCCCACACTGCCCAGGCGGTACTCGGAGTCGACGACGAGCGGCATGGCCGTGACGACACAGGTGCCCTCGGTGAGCCCGTAACCCTCCGCGATGCGTGCCTCGGGGAACGCACGCCCGAGATTCTCGAGGGTCACGTGGTCGATCGGCGCGGCACCGGACGACACGACCCGCACGGTGGACAGATCGCGGGTCCCGACGTCCGGATGTGTGGCGAGCGCGTGCCACATCGCCGGGCTACCGGTGATATAGCTCGCCTCGTACCGTTCGATCAGCTCGAGCATCCGTCCCGGCTCGAACCGTCCCGCGAGGACCTGGGTCAGGCCGCATGCGAGCAGGAAAGACGTGTTGATCAGCGCGTGAGCGTGGAACAACGGCGACACCACGATCGTCGAACCGACGCCCGGGACGACGCCCGCGATCTCGAGATCGTCGATCTTGTCGAGGCTGATACGTCCGTCGACGTCGGCGACCAGTTGATGACCGGCACGCCACGCACACATCTGCGTGACGTTGCCGACGACGTTGCGGTGCAGTACCCGTACGCCCTTCGAAATACCCGTCGTGCCACCGGTGTACGCGATGTGCGCAACATCGTCGGGTCCGGTGAGGACCGGTTCGAAGGTAGGAGGCCGCCGCTCCAGCGCATCGCCGAAACGCACGGCACCCGGTGCGGTGACCGCCTCGCCGGAGACGACGGAGATCGATCGGACGCCGGTTCCTTCCACAGCCCGGAGCAGGATGCCGAGTTGCTCGGCACCGGTGACCACCGCGGACGCGGAGGTCTCCTCGATCTGCCGGCGCAGACCCGGCTCGGGCTGGAGCGGATTGACCAGCGTGACCGCCGCCCCCACCCGGAGTGCGCCGTAATAGGCGATGTGGAACTCGACGCAGTTGCCCAGGTGCAGCAGAACGACATCGCGCGCCCGCACCCCGGCCTCGTGCAGCACGCCGGCGAACTGCGCCGACCGGGCGTCGAGGTCGTTGTAGGTGAGGATCCGGTCGCCGTCCACCACCGCCGGCCGGTCGCCGTAGACGGCAGCGAGGCTCGGCGCCCACACCGCCATCGTCGTCGCCGGATACGACAGGCTGCGCTGCGCCGGGCCGGAAGCCGAACCCACAGTCTTCCGGCTCAACGCGGCGCCATACGGATGGCGCCGTCGAGACGGATGGTCTCGCCGTTGAGGTAGCCGTTCTCGAGGATGTTGGTGGCGAGGCGGCCGAACTCGTCCGGGCTGCCCAGACGTGACGGGTTGGGCACCGTCGCCTCCAGCGACTTGCGGACGTCGTCGCGCAGACGGGCGAGCAGCGGGGTGTCCATGATGCCCGGTGCGATGGTGTTGACGCGGATGCCCCTGCTCGCGAGATCGCGCGCGGCGACGATCGTCATGCCGACGATGCCGGCCTTCGACGCCGAGTAGTTGATCTGGCCGATCTGCCCCTCGAAAGCGGCGACGGAGGCCGTCATGACCACTGCACCGCGCTCGTCGTCGATGAGGTCGAGTTCGGCCATCCGCTCGGCACCGAGACGCAACGCGTTGAACGAACCGACGAGGTTGAGGCGGATCACGAATTCGAAGTCCTCGAGCGAACCGGCCTTGCCCTCCTTGTCGAGGACACGCATCTTGCGACCGGCACCGGCGCAGTGCACCACACCGCGCAGACCCCCGCGCTCGTGCGCGACGTCGAGAGCCGCTGCGAACTGTTCCGGGTCGGTCACGTCGCCGGGAGCGAAGACCGTACCGTCGCCGAGTTCCCGGGCGACCTCCTCGCCGTTCGAGCTCGGCAGGTCGATCAGGGTGACGTTGCCCCCGGCAGCCAGGACACGACGTGCGGTGGCGAGACCGAGACCGGACGCCCCACCGGTGACGGCGACGGACAGACCCTTGAGTTCCATAGTGCTTCCTTCGAGATTCGTAGCGGCTGGATGACGAGGTGGATCAGAGCAGTTCGAGAATGGTGGCGTTGGCCATGCCGCCGGCCTCGCACATCGACTGCAGGCCGTAGCGGATGCCGTTGTCACGCATGTGGTGGACGAGTCGGGTCATGAGGATCGCACCGGATCCACCGAGCGGATGGCCGACACCGATCGCACCGCCGAGCGGGTTCAGGCGGTCGGGCTTCGCTCCGGTCTCGACCTGCCACGCGAGGGGCACCGGCGCGAAGGCCTCGTTGATCTCGAAGACCCCGATGTCGTCGATGGACAGCCCGGAACGCTTCAGCGCCTTCGCGGTCGCGGGGATCGGGCCGGTGAGCATGACGACCGGGTCGTCGGCCGCGACGACGGCGGTATGGATGCGGGCGAGCGGGTTCCAGCCCTGTGACGCAGCGTATTCGCTCGTAGTGATGAGCAGGGCACCGGCACCGTCGGAGATCTGCGAGGAGTTGCCGGCGTGGATCACCCCGTCCTCCTTGAAGACCGTCTTCAGCTTCGCGAGCGAGTCGAGGCTGCCGCCGCGGCGGATACCCTCGTCCGTGGCGAAGTCGCCGACCGGGGCGATCTGCCCGGTGAAGGCTCCCGCGTCGGTGGCAGCTGCGGACAGTTCGTGTGATCGCAGCGAGTACTCGTCGAGCCGGGTGCGGGAGAAGCCCCACTTCTCGGCGATCATCTCGGCGCCGATGCCCTGCCCGAAGCCTGCGACCCCGAAGCGGTCGAGCACGTTCTGCGGGAAATGCTGCCCGTCCTTGGCGGCGCTGCCCATAGGCACGCGGCTCATGGACTCGACACCACCGGCGATCACGACGTCGCTCTGTCCGGAGACGACGGTCGCGGCGGCGAAGGACACGGCCTGCTGGCTCGACCCGCACGCGCGGTTGATGGTGGTGGCGGGCACGGTAACCGGCCATCCGGCAGCGAACACGGCGCTGCGCGAGACGATTCCGGCCTGGTCGCCGACCTGGCTCACACAACCCCACTGCACGTCGTCGACGGTGGCGGGGTCGAGGCCGGTGCGCTCGGCCAGTGCCGTCAGCACATGCGCGGACAGGTTGACGGGGTGGAGCTCGGACAGTGCACCACCGCGGCGTCCGATGGGGGAACGGACGGCGTCGACGATCACGGCATCGCGCATGCGAAACGATCCTTTGCTCTTGCAGGACACGGCTGCGGAGCAACCGCTGTGGGAAACGACGACCGGCCGGGTGGTGGTCCTCACATTCGAGGAGACCATGCACCCGGCCGGTAGGGGAAAGTCTTTCGGCGGAATCCTCCGTTAGGCGGAAGCTATGCCGACGCGGTCAGGCGGCCGACCGGATGATCGCGCGGTCACGTTCCGGGTCTGCCAGGAAGAGCACCAGGACGGCGGCGAGCGCACCGAGTGCACCGATGACCTGGAAGGCTGTGGCGTAGCCCTCCGCCGCGGTGGCGGCATTGTCGACGAGGACACCCGTGCCGTAGGGAGCCACGAGTCCGCCGACGGCCATCAGCGCGAGGAAGACACCCATCGTGCCGGCGGTCTGCTGCGGGGGGCACAACTCGGAGATCGCGGCATTGATCAACGGGAACGCGATGGCACCGAAGCCGTAGCCGACGGAGACGACCGCGACGGCGAGAGCCGGCGTACCGATGGACGGAAGGAAGACCAGGATCGCACCGCAGACGAGCACGCCGACAGCGGGCACGATGATGCGGACGACCCGCGAGCGGTAGCCCTTCGCGCTCAAACGGTCGGTGACAGTACCCGAGGTGATCATGAGGAACAGACCGATGATGGACGGCAGGGCGAACATCGATCCGGCCTGCAGGGCGCTGTAGCCGAGGCCCACCTCGAAGTACGAAGGCAGCCAGGTCAGTACGACGGTGGTCAACGCGTAGACGACCATGATCAGGATCGCGCAGCTCACGAACGTGCGGGTGAGCAGGATCTTGCGCCACGGCACGGACGGTTCGGTCCGGCCGGCGGCGTCGGGGCCTTCGACGGTCTTGCCGACCGCCTTGCCGGCGAAGGGCCCTTCCTTCCAGCCGACGAGCCAGCAGGTCATCCAGACCGCGCCGAGGATCGACAGCGAGACGAGCGCGGCACGCCAGCCCCACTCGACGGTGATGAAGGTCAGCACGGGAGCGAGTGCGATCTTGGCGACCGATGCGGAACCGGCCAGGAAAGCACCGGGCAGACCACGCTTGGCCGGCGGATGCCACGAGTACGCGGCGGTGTGCATGAGCGCCGAACTCGGGCCTTCGGCGAGGCCGAGCAACATGCGCGTGACCACGAGCATCACGAAGCTCGCGCTGACGACGAGCGGCAGCATGACCACCGACCAGATCAGGCCGAGGGCGAGCAGGGCCCAGCGCAGCGTCAGGTACTTCGCGAGCGGCCCGGCGAAGAACCCGCCGACGGTGAATGTGACGAAGAACAGCGAACCGACGAGACCGATCTGGGAGGAGGTCATGCCGAGTTCGCGTGCCAGCGGCTGGGCGATGATGCCGAGAACGGCCTTGTCGGCATAGTTCACGACGTAGAGGAAGATGACCAATCCGGTCATGCTCCACGCGCGGCCGGGGGTCACCAGAGGTGTCGAACCCGTCGCCGACCGGGTGCGGTCGCCGGCGGTACCCGACTTGTCGTGCGAAATTTCGCCTGTGGTCACTGGGAGTCCCTTCAGAACTCGAGCGGGATATCCGACCTGCGGGGCACCATGTGCCCCACCGTCGGGGGAAACGTCACGCCTGGCGTCTGCATGCATTGAACGTGAGCCGGGTCACGGTGCGCAAAGTGCGGTAGGCGAACGAATCGATCACCGAAACCTATGGCTGCTCACAAAAAGGATTCCGCCACATGGAGTATTGGTCTGCGCTAATCGAAAGATAGCCGATCGGTGCTGTTGCAGCTGGTGGAGCCTGGGGCATGCTGACTGTGCCCGAACCACCCCTGACGAGGACGAGCGAGCCCAGCATGAACTCCACCGCTTCCACCGACGAGCTGCCCTCGTCCACTGCGCCCTTCGCGGGGGTGCGCGTGGTCGAGGTGTCGAGTTTCGTGGCCGCGCCACTGTGCGGCATGACTCTGGCCGCGCTCGGCGCCGACGTGATCCGCGTCGATCCGATCGGAGGGGCCGCCGACTACCGCCGCTGGCCGGTGACCGAGGACAACGAATCCATCTACTGGGCGGGCCTGAACAAGGGCAAGCGCTCCTTCGCAGCGGATTTCCGCAGTCCGGAAGCCCAAGCGCTGATCCGCGATCTCATCATCGACGCCGGGGTGCTGGTGACGAACGCTGCCGGTCGCTCGTGGCTCGACTACGACGAGCTCACCTCGATCCGCCCCGACCTGATCCACGTCCAGGTCCTCGGCCGCGCCGACGGGTCCGGCGCCGTGGACTACACCGTCAACGCCGCCGCCGGATTCCCGCAGGTCACCGGCGCCGAGAACGTTTCCACCCCGGTCAATCACGTACTGCCGGCCTGGGACGTCTCGTGCGGTCTGTACGCCGCGCTGTCCGTCGCCTCGGCCGTCTACCGGCGCGAGATCACCGGCGCCGGATCGAAGATCGTGCTGCCGCTCGAGGACGTCGCCTTCGCGACCGTGGGCAATCTCGGTTACATCGCCGAGGCCCAGCTCGGCCGTCCTGCCCGGGAGAAGGTCGGCAACTCGGTCTACGGTACCTACGGCGCCGACTTCGCCTCCGCCGACGGCGCGCGGTTCATGATCGTAGCGCTGACACCGCGGCACTTCCGCGACCTGACCGTTCTGACCGGCACGGCGGAGGCAGTCGCCGCGCTCGAATCCGCGCTGGGCGTGGACTTCCGGGACGAGGGCACGCGATTCGAGCACCGCCACGTACTCGACAGCCTCTTCGGCGCCTGGTTCTCCCGGCACACCGCTGCGGAAGTCGAAGCAGCCCTGGCGGGTACGTCGATCCTGCACGAGCGATACCGCACCTTCGCCGAACTCGCCGCGGACCCCCGCGTGACCGGCAATCCGATGTTCCACGAGCTCGACCAACCGCGGATCGGCCGGTATCACGCGCCGAGCACCCCGATGTCGTTCGACGGCGCCTATCCTGCAGTCCGGCCGGCTCCGGCCAACGGTGACGACACCGCCGCAGTGCTCACCGAACATCTCGGGCTCACCGACGAGGAGATCGACGCCCTCGCAGCATCCGGCATCATCCGCATCACGAAGGAAGAGCACGCATGACCCGCCTCGCCCAGACTCTCGGCCTGACCGAGTTCCAGACCGAGATCCTCGACACCGTACGCACTTTCGTCGACCGTGAGATCATCCCGAACGCGCAGGAGCTGGAGCACTCCGACACCTACCCTCAGGCCATCGTGGACCGGATGCGCGAGATGGGCCTGTTCGGGTTGATGATCCCCGAGGAATACGGCGGTCTCGGTGAGTCGCTGCTGACCTATGCGTTGTGCGTCGAGGAACTCGCCCGAGGCTGGATGAGCGTCTCCGGCGTCATCAACACCCATTTCATCGTCGCCTACATGATCCGTCAGCACGGCACCGAGGCGCAGAAGCAGCACTTCCTGCCTCGCATGGCCACCGGTGAGGTCCGCGGGGCATTCTCGATGTCCGAACCCGAGCTCGGCTCGGACGTCGCCGCGATCCGCACCAAGGCCAAGCGCGACGACGAGGGCAACTATGTCGTCAACGGCCAGAAGATGTGGCTTACCAACGGTGGCAGTTCCACCCTCGTCGCCGCCCTCGTCAAGACCGACGAAGGCGCCGACCAGGCGCACCGGAACCTGACGACCTTCCTCGTCGAGAAGCCTGCGGGCTTCGGGGAGGTCGCGCCGGGCCTGATCATCCCCGGCAAGATCGACAAGATGGGCTACAAGGGCATCGACACCACCGAGCTCGTCTTCGACAACTACCGGATCTCGGCCGATTCGATCCTCGGCGGCACTCCCGGCAAGGGCTTCTTCCAGATGATGGACGGCGTCGAGGTCGGCCGCGTCAACGTCTCGGCCCGCGCGTGCGGGGTCGCCATCCGCGCGTTCGAGCTCGCCGCACGGTATGCCCAGCAACGCAGCACTTTCGGCAAGCCCATCGCCCAGCACCAGGCGATCTCCTTCTCCCTTGCCGAGATGGCCACCAAGGTCGAGGCCGCGCACCTGATGATGGTCAACGCCGCACGCCTGAAGGACTCCGGCGAACGCAACGACGTCGCCGCGGGCATGGCCAAATATCTCACCAGCGAGTACTGCTCCGAGGTCACCCAGGCCAGCTTCCGTATCCACGGCGGCTACGGCTACTCCAAGGAATACGAGATCGAACGCCTCATGCGCGAGGCGCCCTTCCTGCTCATCGGTGAGGGCACCAGCGAGATCCAGAAGACCATCATCAGCAAGGGTGTCATGCGCAGCTATTCGCTGTAAGGTTCTCCCCCACATAGACATACATATCCGGAAGGACAACGCGTGAAGCGCACGCTGTACAACGAGGACCACGAAGCGTTCCGGCAGACCGTCCGCGACTTCATCGCAAAGGAAGTCGCCCCCGTCTACCACGAGTGGGAGGAGGCGGGTCATCCCCCGCGCGAGTTCTACAACCGCATGGGTGAACTCGGGCTCCTCGGCATCCAGGTCCCCGAGGAGTACGGCGGCGGTGGCGAGACCTCGCTCAAGTTCAACGTGATCGTCGCGGAGGAGGCCTCCGCGGCGGGAGTGTCGTTCGGTTCGTCGTCGGTGCACTCGAACCTGATCCTGCCGTACATCATGCAGAACGCCACGGAGGAGCAGAAGCAGCGTTGGCTTCCCGGATTCGCCTCCGGTGAACTGATGTTCGCGATCGCGATGACCGAGCCGGGCGCCGGTTCGGATCTCGCCGGCATCGCGACGACGGCCAAGTTGTCGGAGGACGGCGGCCACTACATCCTCAACGGCGCGAAGACCTTCATCACCGGCGGTGCTCTCGCCGACCGCATCCTCGTCGTGTGCCGCACCTCGCCGTACAACCCCGAGGACCGCCGCGGTGGCCTGTCGATCCTGGTGGTGGACACCGCCACCGAAGGCTTCGCGGTCGGACGCAAGCTGAACAAGATCGGCCTCAAGACCTCCGATACCGCCGAGCTGTCGTTCGACGACGTGAAGGTCCCCGTCGCCGATCTGCTGGGCAAGGAGGGCGAGGCGTTCTCGTACCTGACGCAGAATCTCGCACAGGAACGCCTCACCATCGCCTTCGGTGCCGCTGCGACCGCGGCCGCCGCGATTCAGCACGCCATCGCATACACCGAGGACCGCAAGGTCTTCGGGAAGCCGGTCGCATCCTTCCAGAACACCAAGTTCGTGCTCGCGGAGTGCTCGACCGAGTCGCAGGCGATGCAGCTCATGGTCGACAACGCGATCGAGCTCAACGATCGCGGCGAACTGACCGTACCGGATGCGGCTCGCGCCAAGCTGTTCGCGACGGAGGCCGCCGGTCGCATCATCGACAAGTGCCTCCAGCTACACGGTGGTTACGGCTACATCACCGAATATCCCATCGCCCGCCTCTACGCCGACACGCGCGTGACCCGCATCTACGGCGGCACGAACGAAGTCATGAAGACGATCATCGCCAAAGACCTGGGACTGTAGGTCCCGCCCTTCTTCGGTGGAGTGGGCCCCGCTACCCGGGGTTCACTCCACCGAAGTCGTTTCCGGCTATCGTTTCCCGGCATGCGGTTAGTGGCGAAGACCAAGAGGGTGATCGAAGCCCACCTGAACAACTCGTCCGTACGGGCACTGTCGGGTTCGATGGTGGCCTACGAGGGGCAGGTCGGCTTCAAGTCCGCCGGATTCGGCGGTGGTGAGGGCGTGCTCGCCGGCGTGCGCCAACGCGCGACGGGCGAGGGCTTGTCGCTCATGGAGTGCACCGGTACCGGGGTCGTCTATCTGGCGCACCGGGCCCAGGACGTCACGGTGCTGGATCTCGACAACGAGACCCTGCAGGTCGAGTCGGAGCAACTCCTGGCGCTCGGTGGGAACCTGAGTACGAACGTGACGTTCGCGGGTCTGCGCGGCGGCATGAGCGGTCAGGGTCTGTTCACGACGACGGTGACAGGGACGGGACAGGTCGCGCTGCTGTCGGCCGGGGGTCCGCTCATCCACCTCGAGGTGTCGCCGCACTACCCTCTCGTCGTCGATCCCGATGCGTTCGTATGCGCCAAGGGGCAGCTCACACAGTCGTTCGTCACCGACGTGTCGTGGCGGTCCGCCATCGGACAGGGTAGCGGAGAAGCGTTCTCGCTCGAGTGGACCGGCGTGGGCGTGGTGTCCGTCCAGCCGGCGGAACGGTAGGGACAGATGACCTTCACGAAGATCAACAGCAAGGTCGTCCGTGCCGATCTGCGCGGATCCGGACCGATCGTGGCCCGCCGCGGCGCGATGCTGTTCTACACCGGCACTGTACAGTTCTCCCCTCACGGTGTGCCCGGCGGGACCGGCACCGCTCCCGGTCTCGGCGGACTCGCCGGGATGGCGGGTCGCATGCTTCGAGGTGAGCACGAGGCCACGATGCTCGCGCAGGGCGACGGTGTCGTGCACTACGGCTTCCGGGGCCTCGAGACGCACGTCGTCGACATCGCCGCCGGCGGCGAACTGCGGGTCGAGGCGTCGCGTCTGCTCGCCCACACCGCGGGTCTGCAGTCGACGGTGGTGTCGGTGGCCGCGACCGCAGGAGGCAGCGGGGGCGGAGGCGGACTGTTCGGTGCGCTGCGCGGCGCCGCCACCGGCGCGGTGACCGGCACCGGCATGTTCACGACGCAGCTGAGCGGCCACGGCGCAGCGGTAGTGCTCGCGCACGGTGGAGTGTTCGAGCTGCGTGTGGGCGGCCCCGACCCCGTGGTCGTCGACCCTCAGGCGTTCGTGGCCTCCTACGGCCCGGTCCGAACCGAGTTGAAATCGTCGATGAGCTGGCGGAATGTCGGACGCACCGGCGGGGAGGCCGTGCAACTCGAATGCACCGGGCAAGGCGTCGTCTATGTGCAGGCATCGGAGGAGAAGCTGTGAGCACCGTCCTGAATCCGTCGAGCTTCACCGGCAACGACAACGTGCCGGGCAACCCGTACGCCTACTGCATCGACCTGCAATCGCCGTGGTTCCTGTCGAAAGGCGCGATGATCGCGTATTACGGCAGGGTGCAGTTCTCGGCGCTCACGCACGGACTGCACGGGCAGTTGCTGCACATGGTGGCGAGCCGGTTCTCGGCTCCCCTCTATCTCGGCGACTACGTCGTCGCCGACGGCGCCGGAAAGCTGATCCTCGGAGATCGCGGATACGACATCAACTCCTACGATCTCGAGGACGGCAACCTCACGATCCGGCAGGCCAATCTGCTCGCCTTCGAACCGGGGCTCTCGCTCAATCAGTCGATCGTCCCCGGTTTCCTCACCCTCATCGGCACGGGACGTTTCCTCGCGTCGTCGAACGGACCGGTGATGTTCGCCGAACCTCCCCTGCGAGTGGATCCCGAGGCGCTCGTCGGCTGGGCCGACTGCCCGTCCCCCAGCCACCACTACGACGAATCGTGGATCACCGGTTTCGTCTCGTCCGGCGCACACCGCTTCGGGGTGCAGTCCGGTGAGGAGCGGCAGTTCGATTTCACGGGCGCGGGCACCGTACTGATCCAGTCCAGCGAGAAGGTTCTCGACGACTCGTCGCTGGTGCGCACGATCGAGAATCAGATCCCCGGTCTCACCGCGCCCGGCCTGCAGCGGATCAACCAGGTGGTCGCTCAGCAGATGCAACAGCAACAGCCGTGAGGCGCCCGGCCGAGGCACCGATTTATCACAGATTCACACAACCCTTTCTGTGACCATGATCACAAGCTAGGCTTACCTAAGTGGTTATAAGGTTTGGGAAGCCTAAGCAAGTATCCCCCGGTCCAGAAAGGTGGCTGTGATGATCGTCTGCAGTTGCCACGCTCTCACCCACCACCACATCGAGGCCGAGGTGGCCGCAGGGGCACGATGCACCCGCGAGGTGAGCGCGAAATGCCGCGCCGGCACCGATTGTGGCAACTGCGTACGGAACATCTCGGCGATCATCAGGCAAGCTCGACTGCGGAATGAGAGCATCGACCTCGAGACCGCCGTGTAGCCAGCCCCTACCCGGCGGTAAACCTGATGGTTCACCCCGGGAGGTGCCGTGAAGGGCGACAAGAAGGTCATCGAGCTGCTCAACGAACAACTCACAGCGGAACTCACTGCGATCAACCAGTACTTCCTCCATTCGAAGATGCAGGAGGATCGCGGATGGTCGAAGCTGGCGAAGCACACCCGCGACGAGTCGTTCGACGAGATGCGTCACGCCGAACGCCTGACCGATCGAATCCTCTATCTCGACGGACTGCCCAACTACCAGCGCCTCGGCGCGCTGCGTCTGGGCCAGACCGCTCGCGAGATGCTCGAAGCCGATCTGCAGGTGGAGATCGAGGCGCGCGACCGGCTCCGTAAGGGATCGGAGTACATGCGCTCCGTCAGCGACATCACCTCGGCGAACATCTTCGAGGACATCCTCGCCGACGAGGAGGAGCACATCGATTATCTCGAAACCCAGCTCGATCTGATCGAGCAGCTCGGCGAACCGCTGTACCTCGCCCAGCACATCTCTCCGCCGGAGTAGGCCGGAACAGCAGAACGGGCCGCGGCGCTGCGCCGCGGCCCGTTCTCTATGCTGTGGGACACACCTGCTTCGTCGACGGTGGAGAGGAAGACCATGAGCGACTCGTCCGTGACCGTGGCACACAACCCCGAAAAGCAGCGTTACGAGCTCCGGGACGACGACGTCGTCATCGGGTACACGCAGTACCGTCCCGATGACGACGGTCGCCTCGTCTTCGATCACACCGAGGTCGACAAAGGATATTCCGGTCAGGGGCTCGCCGGCAGACTCGTCGGGTTCACACTCGACGACGTCCGTGCACGCGGCAAGCGCATCGTCGCGATCTGCTCCTACGTCGACAAGTACGTCACCGAGCACCCCGAATACCGGGATCTCGCCGACTGAGCGTCCTCAGTGGCCGGCGCGGTTGCGCAGGTCGAGGGCGACGTCGGTGATCATGTCCTCCTGGCCACCGACGAGTCCGCGGCGACCGATCTCGACGAGGATGTCGCGGGTGTCGAGACCGTAGATGCTCGCCGCGGTCTCGGCATGACGCAGGAAGCTCGAGTACACACCCGCGTAGCCGAGGGTGAGGGTCTCGCGGTCGACCTGGACCGGGCGGTCCTGCAGCGGACGCACGAGATCGTCTGCGGCGTCCTGCAATCCGAACAGATCGCACGAGTGCTTCCAGCCGTGCAGGTCGGCGACCGCCACGAACGGCTCGATCGGGCAGTTGCCGGCGCCGGCGCCGTGCCCGGCGAGCGAAGCGTCGACGCGGATGACGCCTTCCTCGACCGCCACGACCGAGTTCGCGACCGACAGCGACAGGTTCTGATGCGCGTGGATACCGATCTGGGTGGTCTCGTCCAGAACGGCCCGGTAGGCGCGGATGCGCTCGCGGACACCGTCCATCGTGAGGCGTCCGCCGGAATCGGTGACGTAGACGCAGTCGGCCCCGTAGGACTCCATGAGCTTGGCCTGACGCGCGAGTTCCTCCGACGGAGCCATGTGCGACATCATCAGGAAGCCGGACACGTCCATGCCGAGTTCCTTCGCGGCGGCGATGTGCTGTGCGGAGACGTCGGCCTCCGTGCAGTGCGTCGCGATGCGCACCGAGCGCACACCGATCTCGTAGGCGCGCTTCAGTTCGTGGACGGTACCGATGCCGGGGAGCAGGAGCGTGGTGAGAGTCGCCGAGTTGATGGCTCCGGCAGCAGCTTCGAGCCACTCCCAGTCGGTGTTGCTGCCCGGACCGTAGGTCAGGGAGTGCCCGGCGAGACCGTCGCCGTGGGACACCTCGATCGCGTCCACTCCGGCACGGTCGAGCGCACCGGCGATCTTCGCGACGTCCTCCGGCGTGATGCGGTGACGGATGGCGTGCATGCCGTCACGCAGGGTCACGTCCTGGATGTACAGAGCCGTTCCGTCGCTTGCGTATTCACGATTCGTCGTTGCCGTCGTCGTGGTCATGCCGTCACCTGGTCCTTCTTGCGTGCCGCCACGGCGCGCGCGACCTGCAGCGCCGCAGAGGTCATGATGTCGAGATTGCCCGCGTACTCGGGCAGGTAGTGTGCTGCGCCCTTGACCTCGAGGAAGACCGCGACCTTCCACAGCGGGCCGGTGTGATCAGTGAGCGTCACCATGGACTCGGCGACCTCGGTGAACTGCACCTCCTGCTTGAGGGTGTAGCCGGGCACGTACTGGGCGACCTTCGCGATCATGGCCTCGATCGAGGCGACGATCTCGTCCTTGCGGTCCTCACCGACGAGCGCGAGAACCGTGTCGCGCATGATCATCGGGGGCTCGGCCGGATTCAGGATGATGATCGCCTTGCCACGGGTGGCGCCGCCGATCTTCTCGATGGCCTGCGAGGTGGTCTCGGTGAATTCGTCGATGTTGGCACGGGTACCCGGTCCTGCGGACTTCGACGAGATCGAGGCGACGATCTCGGCCCAGTGCACCTTGGTGACCTGCGAGATGGCCGCGACGATCGGGATCGTCGCCTGTCCACCACAGGTGACCATGTTGACGTTCGGGGCGTCGAGATGCTCGGTGAGGTTCACCGGCGGCACGACGTAGGGGCCGATCGCTGCCGGCGTGAGGTCGATGAGCATCTTGCCGTGCGGGCGGAGAAGCTTCTCGTTGTACTCGTGCGCCTTCGCCGAGGTGGCGTCGAAGACGATGTCGATCTCGTCGAAACGGGGATGCTCGAGGAGGCCGTCGACGCCCGTGGAGATGGCGTCGATGCCGAGACGCTTCGCCCGGGCGAGTCCGTCGGACTCGGGATCGATACCGACGAACGCGACGGTCTCGAGTTCGGCGTCGGCGAGTCGTTTGATCTTGATGAGCAGGTCGGTTCCGATGTTGCCCGACCCGATGATGGCAACCTTGGTGGTCATGAGTTCTCCTGTGCCTGAGAGCTTTCGGAAGAGAATTGCGCTGTCACGGTGCCGAGCGACGAGATCTCGGCACGCACGGTGACGCCGGGCGGTGCCGGGACCATGGGGCCGAGCGCTCCCGACAGCACGACCTGCCCTGCGCGCAGGGGCTGCCCGAACTCACGTGCCGTGCGCGCGAGCCACAGCAGTGCGTTCAGGGGATCGCCGAGGCACGCCGCTCCGGTTCCCTCGGAGACGAGTTCGTCGTCGACGTACATCCGCATGGTGACGTCGATCGGTTCGAATTCGTCAAGCGTGAGGGTCTGCGAGCCGAGTACGTACAGACCGCTGGACGCGTTGTCCGCGACCGTGTCGGTGATCTTGATGTCCCAGCCTGCGACGCGGCTGTCGACGATCTCGAGCGCGGCCACGGCGTGCCCGACCGCTGCCCGGACGGTCGCGAGATCGAGATCGTCCGAGTCGAGGTCGTCGGAGAGGACGAACGCGATCTCGGCTTCGGCCTTGGGCTGGAGCAGACGCTCGCTGGGGACCTCGTCGAGGTCGGTGACGTCCATGTCCTCGAAGAGGACACCGAAGTCGGGGCGGTTGACACCGAGCTGCTGCTGCACCGCCGGAGAGGTCAGGCCGATCTTGCGCCCGACGATGCGGGCACCCTCGACGAGCCGGCGTTCGGTGAGCTGTTGCTGCACCTCGTACGCCAGATCGATGTCGATCTCTCCCAGCAGGTCGCGGACCGGGCCACACGGCGCGGAGTTGCGCGTGGCCTCGATGAGGCGGTCGGCCGCCGCACCGACGATGCGGGTCCGATCCGCCGCGGATGTGGTGTTCGAGCTGGTAGTCATCACGTCCTCGTCGTTCGTTGGATACGACCATCGTGACGGGGACCCCCAGCCCTACCTAGCCTCGCGTTCCGGTGAGTGAGACGTTGCCGGGTATGCGGGGTCAGAGATTGCGGATGGCCTCCCGGCGGGCGTGGGTGGCGGCGATACCCGCGGCGGCCGCCTTCACCGCACCGGCGTGCTTCTCCGGACGGAACCGGGTGACGGGACCGGTGACACTCACCGCCGCGACCGGGCGGTCGTCCGCGTCGAAGATCGGGGCCGCCACGCAGGCGAGCCCGACCGCCGACTCCTCGAATTCGAAGGCCACGCCGCGCTCCACCACGGACGCGAGATTCGCACAGAGCCGGCCGGGGGTCGTGATGGTGCGAGGAGTCTTGCGGGGCAGCCCCGACCCGATCACCTCGGCCAGTAGTTCCGGCGACGAGAAGGCGAGCAGCGCCTTCCCGATTCCGGTGCAGTACATCGGCATCCGCCCACCGATACGCGAGGGCGTCGATGCGGGACGATGCCCGCCGATCTTGGAGACGTAGACCACCTCGACACCCTCGGGAACTCCGAGATGGACGGTCTCGTGGGTGCGTTCGTAGAGATCCTCCATGAAGGGAATCGCGACCTCGAGCAGGCCACGTTCGACGGAGGCACGCAGACCGAGTTCGAAGAGCTGAGCACTGAGCCGGTAACCCGGCGGGTCCTTGTCCAGCAGGCGCACCGCGACGAGATCACCCACCACGCGATGCAGCGTCGCCTTCGGCAGGCCCGTACGCCGGCCCAGCTCGGCGAGTGTGAGGACGTGGTCGTCGGCGGTGAAGGCCCACAGCACCGTGACGACCTTGCCCAGCACCGTATTGGTGTCCACGCCGTCGCCCGGGGGGCGGGTGTACACCGACGGAACAGGCGATTCCCGCTGACCTTCCACGTGGCACAGGTTAGGACACGCGCTGCCACCCGGGCGATACACCCGCAGTGACGACCGGGCCCGTGCGCCCGCTGGCATCCTGGATGTGTGACGGAACGCAAGCGGTGGGACCTCACGTTCGAGACGTGGATCGAGCGGCAGATCCGCGTCGCGCAGGACCGTGGTGATTTCGACGATCTGCCCGGTTACGGCAAGCCCATCCCCGATCACGGTGACGACGAACTGTGGTGGGTGAAGAGTTATCTCGCGCGCGAAGGACTGTCGACCGAGGCGTTGCTGCCGCCCGAACTACAGCTGCGGCGCGAGATCGAGCGACTGCCCACCACGGTCGGTTCGGCACCCAGCGAGAAGGTCGTTCGCGAGATCGTCGCCGATCTCAACCGCCGGATCGCCGACTGCCTGCGCTTTCCCAGCGGAGTCCCCGTGCCGGTCCGCAAAGTGGACGCCGACGAGGCGGTGGAGACGTGGAAGGCCGAGCGCGCACGCCGCCGCGAGCAGGCGAGGACGGCCTTGAATTCGACACGACCCCGGCTCGAAACGGTGTCCGAAACCGGGGTCGTGCGGAGACGGGGAATTCTCCGCTGGTTCCGCCTGCGGAACCGGTCGATCGTCAGGGAAGGCTGAGCGGCGCCCCTGTCGCAGCGCGCACCTGCTCCTCGGTGACGCCGGGTGCGCACTCGCGCAGTACCAGTCCGTCGGTGGTCACGTCGATCACCGCGAGGTTCGTGATGATGCGCTGAACGACACCCTCACCGGTGAGTGGCAGCGAGCACTCCGAGACGATCTTCGGATTGCCCTGCTTGTCGGTGTGTTCCATCAGGACGATGACCTTGCGGGCACCGTGGACGAGATCCATCGCCCCGCCCATGCCCTTGACCATCTTGCCGGGGACCATCCAGTTCGCCAGGTCGCCGGTGGCCGAGACCTCCATGCCACCGAGCACTGCGGTGTCGATGTGACCGCCGCGGATCATGCCGAAGCTCAGCGCGGAGTCGAAGAAGGCCGCACCGGGATTGACCGTCACCGTCTCCTTGCCGGCGTTGATCAGATCCGGATCCACGGCGTCCTCGGTGGGATACGGCCCGGTCCCCAGGATCCCGTTCTCGCTGTGCAGGGTGACATGCACACCCTCGGGCAGGTAGTTGGGGATCAGCGTCGGAAGTCCGATACCGAGGTTGACGTACTCCCCCGGCGACAACTCCTGCGCGGCCCGTGCGGCCATCTCGGTCCGGGCCCACCCGACGGCCTGTGTTTCCACGCTCGCTGTCATCTCAGGCACCCTTTCCGGCGGAGACGGTCCGCTTCTCGATCTGCTTGTCCTGGACACCGGTGTGCACGATCCGGTTCACGAAGATCCCCGGCAGGTGCACCTCACCCGGATCGATCTCGCCCGGCTCCACGAGTTCCTCGACCTGCGCGACACAGACGCGACCGGCCATGGCGGCGAGCGGGTTGAAGTTCATCGCGGCCTTGTTGAACACGAGATTGCCCTCGGTGTCGCCCTTGATCGCGTGCACCAGCGAGAAGTCGGCGGTGATGGACTCCTCGAGTACGTACCGCTTGCCCCGGAACTCGCGGATCTCCTTCGGCGGCGACGCCACGGCGACCGAACCGTCGGAGTTGTACTTCCACGGCAGACCACCCTGGGAGATGGGTGTGCCGACCCCGGCGGGGGTGAAGAAGGCGGGGATGCCCGCGCCACCGGCGCGCAGCTTCTCGGCGAGCGTGCCCTGCGGCGTGAGCTCGACCTCGAGTTCACCCGAGAGGTACTGCCGGGCGAATTCCTTGTTCTCCCCCACATAGGACGCCGTGACCCGGCGGATCCGGCGCTCCGCCAGGAGGATTCCGAGCCCGTGCCCGTCGACACCGCAATTGTTGGAGAACACCTCGAGATCGGTGGCGCCGGAGTCGGCGATCGCCTGGATCAGGATGTCCGGGATGCCGCACAATCCGAACCCGCCCACCGCGAGCGTCGCACCGTCGCGGACATCCGCGACGGCCTCCGCCGCCGTTTCGAACACTTTCGTTGCCAACTCACACCTCTCCGGATCCTGGGGAGTCGCGGTGACCCCACTGAACGAATCACGTCCACTGGATGAACGCCTTCACGGTCCTGGCTACAAATAAAGATGGTGCAGGTCGCGAAAACAAGTGTTCCCGGTAACAAGGCGACAATTGGTCGTTCATCGAACGCCGGACGGAATTGCGTCCACTGAGTGGACGTAGGATGAGGCCATGTCGTCGGAGTCTCGGGGTCAACTGGTCGCGCGGATCACAGCGTTGCTGCGCACCATCTCGTCGCACGAACCCTCGGGTGTGACGACATCGGAGGTCGCCCGCGCCACCGACCTGGCCCGGCCCACCGTGCACCGCCTGCTCACCTCGCTCGCCGAGGAAGGACTCGTCGATCGGGATCCGGCGTCGGGCCGCTGGGCGCTCGGGCCCGAACTCTATCTGCTGGGCTCCCTCGCATCCGCACGCTACGACATCACCGACCTCGCGGGAGACGTGCTCCGCGATCTGGCGCGCGCGACAGGCGAGAGCGCGTTCCTCTCGGCGCGACGAGGGGACGAGACCGTGTGCCTGGCACACGAAGAGGGCAGTTTCCCGCTCCGATCACACGTACTCCACATCGGAATCCGCTTTCCCCTCGGTGTCGCCTCGGCGGGCCTGGCGATCCTCGCGCACATGCCCGACCAGGACATCGCGGCCTACCTCTCCCGGGTCGATCTCGCACACGATTGGGGCGCCGACCACACCCGGCCCGCGCTCGAGAAGCGGATCGAAGCGACGCGACTGGCGGGCTACGCCGTCAATCCTGCCCTTCTCGTCGAGGGCAGCTGGGGTATGGGCGCCGCGGTGTTCGATCACCGCGGCGCCCCGACGTGGGCGTTGAGCCTGACCGGCGTGGAGAGCAGGTTCCGCCCCGGCCGGCTACCCGAACTCGGCGAAGCGCTGCTCGACAGCGCCCACCGGCTCACCCAGCTCCTGCGTCACCGTCCCCGATGACTCACGGTCACGCCGAACCGGCGGCCGACGCGCGGTGCAGCACCCGCTCGGCGTGACGCAGCACCGGAGCGTCGACCATCTTCCCTTCGAAGTCGAACACGCCCCGTTCCGATCCGGCGGCGTCGAGCACGCGTCGTGCCCAGGCCTCCTCCTCCGGGGTGGGGGCATACGCGCGACGGATCACGTCGACCTGGCCCGGATGGATGGAGACCTTGATGTCGAATCCGACCGCCACGGCATCGAGCGCTTCCTCGTACAGGCCGTCGGTGTCCTTGATGTCGAGATACACCGAGTCCAGCGCCCACCGGGCGTGCCCCTTGGCGGCGAGCAGGGTCACCGACCGGGCGTGTTGCGCCACCGCGCGATACGTCCCGTCGGCGCGCCGGCTCGCATTGCCACCGAGCCCTGCCACGAGATCCTCCGCACCCCACATCATCCCGAGTGTGTTCTCCGCGGTCGCGATGTCTTCCACCGCGAGCACGCCCAGCGGCGACTCGACGAGCGCCACCACCTCGAAGGGTGCGAGCGAGCGCACCTCGTCGCCGCTCTCGCACTTGGGCAGCATGACCCTGGTGTACGCCGTGCGGCCGAGAGCTTCGAGGTCGGCCTCGTGGTCGACCGTACCCACCGGATTGACGCGCACCACGGTGCGCTCGGGATCGAGCGGAGTCGCGACGAGAGCTTCCCTCGCGGCCGGCTTGTCGGCCGCCGAGACGGCGTCCTCGAGATCCAGGATCACGACGTCGGCGCGCTCGGCGGCCTTGGCGTAGCGGTCGGGGCGGTCGGCGGGGCAGAACAACCACGCCGGACCCGGCAGTAGCCAGCTCATTCGACCGGCCTCTTCCGGACGAGGGTCTTGCGCACGGCGACCGCGACGACATCACCGTGCTGGTTCCGGCCCGTGTGCTCGAGAGTCACGATGCCCTCACCCGGGCGGCTCTTCGACTCCCGCTTGTCGACGATCTTCGTCTCGGCGTAGAGCGTGTCGCCGTGGAACAGCGGCTTGGGGAAGGACACCTCGGAGAAACCGAGATTCGCGACGATCGTGCCCTGGGTGAGCTGGGTGACGGACAGGCCCACGATGGTGGAGAGTGTGAACATCGAATTGACCAGTCGCTCACCGAAACTCGTCTCTGCGGCGTATGCGGCGTCGAGATGCAGAGCCTGGGTGTTCATCGTCTGCGTGGTGAAGAGCGTGTTGTCGGCCTCGGTGATCGTGCGACCGGGGCGGTGCTCGTAGATCGCACCCAGTTCGAATTCCTCGAACCACAGCCCCCGCTGGACGATCCGCTTCTCGGTGGTGGTCTCGTGCGCGGTCCCGCTCACAGTCCCAGCTCCCGTCCGACGAGCATGAGCTGCACCTCGGTGGTGCCCTCACCGATTTCGAGGATCTTGCTGTCGCGGTAGTGACGTGCCACCGCGTACTCGTTCATGAACCCGTACCCGCCGTGGATCTGCGTCGCATCGCGCGCGTTGTCCATCGCGGCTTCGGAAGCGACGAGCTTCGCGATCGCGGCCTGCTTCTTGAACGGCTTGCCGGCGAGCATCGCGGCGGCGGCGTCGTAGTAGGCGGTACGGGCAACGTGCGCACGCGCCTCCATGCGGGCGATCTTGAAAGCGATGGCCTGGTTGTTGCCGATCGGGCTGCCGAAGGCCTCACGCTCCTTGGCGTACTTGACCGATTCGTCGACACAACCCTGCGCGGCACCGGTGGACAGCGCCGCGATGGCGATGCGGCCCTCGTCGAGGATGCGCAGGAAGTTCGCGTACCCGCGGCCCCGCTCGCCGAGCAGATTCTCCTCGGGCACACGCACATCGGCGAAGGTGAGCGGATGAGTGTCGGAGGCGTTCCAGCCGACCTTGTTGTAGGCCGGTTCGGCGGTGAATCCCGGAGTGGTGGTCGGCACGAGGATCGTCGAGATCTCCTTCTTGCCGTTGTCCTTCACCCCCGTGACCGCCGTGACCGTCACCAGCGAGGTGATGTCGGTACCCGAATTGGTGATGAACTGCTTGTTGCCGTTGATGACCCACTCGCCGTTCTCGAGCTTGGCGGTGGTCTTGGTGCCTCCGGCGTCGCTGCCGGCTCCCGGCTCGGTCAGGCCGAAGGCGGCGAGGTTGCGGCCACTCGCGAGCTGCGGCAACCACTGCTGCTTCTGCTCCTCGTTGCCGAAACGGTAGATCGGCATCGCGCCGAGCGACACGCCTGCCTCGAGAGTGATGGCGACGGACTGGTCGACCTTGCCGAGTTCCTCGAGAGCGAGGCACAGCGCGAAGTAGTCGCCGCCCATGCCGCCGTACTCCTCCGGGAACGGGAGGCCGAACAGGCCCATCTCCGCCATACCCGCGACCACCTCGTAGGGGAACGAGTGCGCGGCGTCGTGCTCGGCCGCGACCGGCGCGACGACCGTACGCGCGAAGTCGGCAACGGTCTTGCGCAGCTGCTCGTACTCGTCGGGAAGTTGGCCCGTGGCCAGATAGTCCGTCATTGCTCTGCCTCTTCCGTGTCGGCGTGCGGGGTGACCCGCGCGAGAAGTTGATCGACCTTGACCTGCTCACCTGCGGCCGCGAACAGCTCGACGGTGCCGTCGACGGGGGCGGTGAGCGAATGTTCCATCTTCATGGCCTCGACGACGACGAGCGTCTGCCCGGCCGTCACCGTGTCGCCGGAGGCGACGGACACCGCGATGACGGCACCGGGCATGGGGCTGGTGATGTCGGCATCGCCGGCGTGCGCATCGTCGCCGCGTACGGACGCCTCCCGTACCTCGCGGACGAAGACGCTGCCGTGACCGTCGGCGAGCCAGATCGCACCCTCGGATTCGGCGACGCGATAGCTGTGGCGACGACCGTCGAGCACCACGGCGAGCGTGGATCCGCTGCGCTCGGCGGAGATCGAGAAGCTGTCTCCGTCCTCGACATCCGCCCGGCCGTCACGTGGCGACCCGCGCAGGTGGACGTGAGCGGTGCGGTCGCCGGCAGCGAACCGGAAGACGAGCGGCCGGTGGGCGCCGATCCGCCAGCCGTCGGGCACCTCCCACGGATCGGATGCGTCGTCCTTCCAGTGCTCGAGCCACCGCAGAGCGGCAGCGGCGACGAGCGTCGAATCCGCGACATCCGGCGCGGTGTAGTCACCGAGACGACGGTCGAGCAGACCGGTGTCGAGCGCCCCTGCGACCACTTCGTCGTCGGCGAGCAGGAAACGAGCGAAGTCGATGTTGGTGACGACGCCGAGCACGGCGGTACCGGCCAGCGCGCGGTCGAGGCGGCGCAGCGCACCGGCACGATCGTCGGCATGGGCGATGACCTTGGCGAGCATCGGGTCGTAATCGCTGCCGACGCGCGTTCCGGCCCGGATTCCGGAGTCCACCCGCACCCCGGGGCCGGTGGGCTCGACCACGTCGGCGATCGTCCCGCCGGTGGGCAGGAACCCACGGGCCGGGTCCTCGGCGTAGACGCGGGCCTCGATCGCGTGGCCGGTGAGCGTGATGTCGTCCTGACCGAAGCCGAGCGGCTCGCCGCCGGCGATTCGCACCTGCCACTCGACGAGGTCGAGACCGGTGACCATCTCGGTGACCGGATGCTCGACCTGCAGCCGGGTGTTCATCTCCATGAAGAAGAACTCGTCGGGCTTGTCGGCGGAGACGATGAACTCGACGGTGCCCGCACCGGTGTAGTCGACGCTGCGCGCGGTGTTGCAGGCGGCCTCACCGATGCGGGCTCGGGTGACCTCGTCGAGCAGTGGCGAGGGCGCCTCCTCGATGACCTTCTGGTGGCGTCGCTGCAGGCTGCACTCGCGTTCACCGAGATGCACCACGTTGCCGTGCGCGTCGGCGAGGATCTGCACCTCGATGTGGCGGGGACGCTGCACGAAGCGCTCGAGGAAGAGGGTGTCGTCGCCGAACGCCGAAGCCGCTTCACGGCGGGCGGATTCGAGGGCGGCGGGCAGGTCGGCGGGGTCGGTGACCAGGCGCATACCCTTACCACCGCCGCCCGCGGACGGCTTGACCAGCACCGGATAGCCCACTTCGTCGGCGCCGGCGATCAATTCGGCATCGGTCAGGCCCGGACGGGAGATGCCCGGTACGACCGGCACTCCGAACTTCGACACCGCGGCCTTGGCGGTGATCTTGTCGCCCATGGTCTCGATCGCGTGCGCCGAGGGTCCGAGGAAGGCGATGCCCGCGGTGGCACAGGCGGCGGCGAAAGCAGAGTTTTCCGAAAGGAATCCGTATCCGGGATGGATCGCCTGGGCGCCGGTCGCCAAAGCCGCATCGACGACCTTGTCGATCGCCAGATAGCTCTCACGCGCTGCCGCGGGCCCGAGCAGTACCGCCGTGTCCGCTTCGTGGACGTGCCGGGCATCGCGATCGGCCTCGCTGAACACCGCGACCGAGCGAATGCCCATTGCCTTCAGGGTGCGGATGACGCGCACCGCGATCTCACCGCGATTGGCGACGAGCACCGTATCGATCCGAGTCGTATCAGTCATGTGTGCACTCACATCCGGAAGACGCCGTAGGAGACCGGTTCGAGCGGTGCGTTGGCGCACACCGACAGTGCCAGTCCGAGAACTTTTCTGGTGTCTGCGGGATCGATGATGCCGTCGTCCCACAGTCGCGCGGTGGAGTAGTAGGGATTGCCCTGCTCCTCGTACTGGGCACGGATCGGGGCCTTGAACTCCTCTTCCTGTTCGGCGGTCCACGGGTTCCCCGAAGCGTCGAGCTGATCCGAGCGCACCGTGGCCAGCACCGACGCGGCCTGCTCGCCGCCCATGACGGAGATGCGGGCGTTGGGCCACATCCACAGGAAGCGAGGCGAATACGCGCGTCCGCACATCGAGTAGTTCCCTGCCCCGTACGACCCGCCGATGACGACGGTCAGCTTCGGCACCCGCGCGCACGCGACCGCGGTGACCATCTTCGCGCCGTGCTTGGCGATGCCACCGGCCTCGTAATCGCGGCCGACCATGAAGCCGGAGATGTTCTGGAGGAACAGCAACGGGATGGATCGCTTGTCGCACAGTTCGATGAAATGGGCGCCCTTGACGGCGGATTCACCGAACAGGACACCGTTGTTCGCGATGATGCCGACCGGGTGACCGTGGATACGGGCGAAGCCGGTGACGAGCGTCTTGCCGTACTCGGCCTTGAACTCGTGGAAGGAGGATCCCCGGCCACCACCGGCGCCGTCGACGATTCGGGCGATGACCTCGTGCACGTCGTAGGGGATGCGCGAGTCGGTGGGCACCACGTCGTACAACTCGGCGGGATCGGCATCGGGCTCCACTGTGGGCTCGATGTCCCAGGGGCGCGGAGTGCGCGGTCCGAAGGTGGAGACGATATCGCGCACGATCCGCAGAGCGTCGCGGTCGTCCTCGGCGAGGTGATCGGTGACGCCCGAGACCTTCGAGTGCAGGTCGCCGCCGCCGAGTTCCTCTGCGGTGACGACCTCACCGGTCGCGGCCTTCACCAGCGGCGGACCGCCGAGGAATATCGTGCCCTGGTTGCGGACGATGACGGCCTCGTCGCTCATCGCGGGCACGTAGGCGCCGCCGGCTGTGCACGAGCCCAGAACCGCCGCGATCTGCGGAATCCCCTTGGCGCTCATGGTCGCCTGGTTGTAGAAGATGCGGCCGAAGTGTTCGCGGTCGGGGAAGACCTCGTCCTGTCGCGGCAGGAAGGCGCCGCCGGAGTCGACGAGGTACAGGCACGGCAGGTTGTTCTGCAGCGCGACTTCCTGAGCCCGCAGGTGCTTCTTGACCGTGATCGGGTAGTAGGTGCCGCCCTTGACGGTGGCGTCGTTGGCGACGATCACGCATTCGCGACCGGCGACGCGGCCGATACCGGCGATCATCCCGGCTCCCGGGCACTCGTCGTCGTACATGCCGTCCGCAGCGAGGGGCGACAACTCGAGAAACGGGCTCCCGGTGTCGAGCAGTTCGTCGACGCGGTCGCGGGGAAGCAGCTTGCCGCGGGCGACGTGCCGCTCCCGGGACTTCTCGTTGCCACCGAGCGCGGCGGCGGCGAGCTTGTCGCGGAGCTCTCGGACCAGCTGTTCGTGCTGGTCGCGGCTGGTCGTCGAGGCCGTCTCAACGGTCGTCACGAGCACCATCCTCGGTAGATTGGAGTAATCGCCATTAACTGAAATCTAGGTTAGTTATCATTAACCGAGTTGTCCAGATCACTCGAGGAAGTTTCCATCCATGACCGAGCCCGACGCCGCGCCGACCCGGCGGAGCCTTGCGAAGGCCGAACGTCGCCGCGACCTCCTGCGAGCCGCGGCACACCTGATCGCCGAACGCGGCTTCGCCGGCGTGCGGCTCGAAGACCTCGGCGCCGCCGTCGGCATCAGCGGACCCGCCGTCTACCGGCACTTCCCCAACAAAGACGCCCTGCTCGTCGAAATCCTCGTCGACATCAGCCGGCGTCTCCTCGCCGGCGGCACGGAAGTCGTGCAGACCGTGCCCGTCCCGGGCGACGCCCTCGAAGGTCTCGTCGACTTCCACCTGGACTTCGCACTGGGCGAGCCCGACCTCATCCGGGTGCAGGATCGTGAACTGGCATCCCTCCCCGACGACGCACGTCGAGAGGTGCGGCAGACCCAGCGCCGCTACGTCGAGATCTGGGTGGACGTCCTGCGCCGCATCACACCCGGGCTACCCGAATCCGATGCGCGCACGATGGCCCACGCGACCTTCGGGTTGATCAACTCGACCCCGCACAGCGCCGATCCCAGCGCGCCCGACAGCACACGGGCGGTGCTGCGTCACATGGCCCTGTCCGCACTGACCGCGACTCCCCGCGGTGCTCTACGTACGACCGCACGACCCGAGGAGAAGGTGTGACCTATTTCGAGCGACTGGGGCCGACGTCCTTTCACGCCACCGCACATGTGAGCGGTGCGTGGAACGAGGCGGAACAGCACATCGCGCCCGCGCTGGGGCTACTCGCCCACGTCATCGAGACCGACCGCGACAGCCGCCGCGACGACGGACTCGTGATCGCGCGCCTGTCCTACGACATCCTCGGCACCGTGCCGGTAGGTACCGTCGCCACGACGGTCGAGGTCCTCCGGCCCGGGCGCACCATCGAACTCGTCGAAGCCACCCTGTCCTACGAGGGACGAGCGGTCGTGAGGGCACGCGCGTGGCTGATGCAGACCCGACCCACCGGCGAACTCGCCGGCAGCACGCTGCACTCGATCCCCTCTCCCGAGGACAGCGAGCCCTGGGATCCGACGACCGTGTGGCCGGGCGGGTTCATCGAATCGGTGGAGGTTCGCCGCACGTGGGTCGAGCCGGGCCGGGCCTCGTTCTGGGTTCGCACCCCGATACCCCTCGTGGACGACGAGAAGGTCAGCGGTCTCGCCGCCGCGGCCGGCCTGTTCGACATCGCCAACGGCATGGCGGCACGTGCCGATCCCACGGAGGTCGCTTTCCCGAATCTCGACCTGACCGTCCATCTGTTCACCGAACCCCGTGGCGAGTGGCTCGGCTTCGACACCTCGGTCTCGTTCGGTGCCGACGGGGTCGGGCTGACGAGTACGGTGCTGCACGACACGTCCGGGCCGATCGGCACGATGTCCCAGATCCTGACCGTGCGCCCCTTCTGATACGGCGGTTCAGCCGATCAGTGCACCCGCCAGCTGCCGGTACGCCGCACTCGGGAAGGCGCGCGGATCGGCGGTGAGGACCTGGACGGCGACCTCGTCGGCGCCCGCGTCGTAGTGCTTCTCGATGCCGGCGACGACGCGGTCGAGGTCGCCCCACGGGACGAGCACGTCCATCAGCCGGTCGCTGCCGCCGCCGGCCAGGTCGTCGTCCGTGTACCCGAGACGCCGGAGATTGTCCGAGTAGTTCGGCAGTGCGAGATAACCACGCATGTACTCGCGGGCGATGCCGCGCGCGACGGTCTCGTCGCTCTCGAGCACCACGGCGACCTCGGGCGCGAGCAACGGTTCGGAGCCGAGAATCTCTCGCGCGCGAGCCGTGTGCTCGGGCGGGACGAAGTAGGGATGGGCTCCTGCCGCTCGCTCGGCCGCCAGGGCGAGCATCCGCGGGCCGAGAGCTGCGAGCACCCTGCGCTGCGCCGGCACGGGCGGCGAGGCAGCGTCGAGCGCGTCGAGGTACTCGACCATCCGGCTGTAGGGCTTCGTATAGGTGGAGCCTTCGCGCGCGTCGACGACCGGAGCATGACTCGTTCCGATTCCGAACAGGAAGCGACCGGGATGACGTGTCTCCAGGTCGGCGACCGCTCCGGCAGCCCCGGCCGGATCGGCGTGCCAGATGCTGACAATGCCGCTCGCCAGCTCCAGGCGTGTCGTCGCCGCGAGCAGTTCGCCGTACACCGCGGGGAATCCGTCCTCGAAGCCTCCGGACGTCCACAACCGCGAATATCCCAGCTCCTCCAGTTCTCGGGCCGCGTCGAACGCCTCCTCACGCCGCTTGCGACCGAGCCAGAACGCGCCACCCCACACACTCACCCGTCGTGTCATGTGAGCGACCCTAGACCCGCCGTGCGACCTGCGCGATCTCTCGGCCCTCTACCGCGTCCGGCGCGCCCGCAACCGTGGGTTACAGTTTCGCTCCGGGGTTCAGCAGGCAGCCCGTACATAGGTGTGTTCGCAGACCGGATGGCTCGGTCCGCGCTGTCGTCGGGAATCGACCGATCTCGGCGTCAGGCGGCCCCGAGCCGGGAAGCTGGGGTGGATGTGACCGGTTTCGCTCGTTGTGCCGACGCCGGGACGGCGGTACGGCGATGAGAGACCCATCGATTCCTGAGCCGCGTATCGAACGGATCTCCTCGCGGATGGTCGTGCAGAGCTGGTTCCAGCTCGCCTTCGCGGTCCTCGCGGTCTTCGCGGTCATCGGCTCGGTAATCGGAGGCATCTTCATCCAGCGCACCGTGGAGATCACGGACGACGTCACCAAGCGGATCCAGCCCGCCATGGTGCAGTCCTACCGGCTGCAGACCGCCCTTCTGGACCAGCAGACCGGCGCTCGCGGCTACGCCCTCACCACCGATCCGAGCTTCCTCGAACCCTATCTGTTCGGCCAGGACCAGCAGCAGGCCGCCGTCGACAGTCTCCGTGATCTGCTGGCCGGATATCCCGGCCTCGTCGAGGATGTAGACGCCATCGACACCGCCGGGCGGCAGTGGCGCCTGCAGTACGCCGAACCGGTGGTCGCCTCCGTCGTCCCCGGCGATCCGCGCCCCCTCGATCCGGCGACGGCGAAGGAAGCGCAGGACGCGTTCCGGGAGATCCGGACGATGTTCGACGCCGAGAACAGCGCTCTCGCGCGCGTGCTCGAGGAGAAAACCGAGGATCTCGCGCAGTCCCGGTTGATCCGTAATTCGACCCTGATCGCGATGGTCATCACGTTCATCCTCATCGGACTCGCGATGGTGGTGCTCGTCCACAATCTCGTCGCCGTTCCGCTCAGCCGCCTCCGTATGGCGAGTCGACGGGTCGCCATGGAAGAGAATTTCTACCAGCACATCTACCCCCAGGGGCCGAAGGACATCCGGGCGCTGGCTCGCGACGTCGAGACCATGCGTGGCCGCATCGCCGACGCATTGTCGGACTCCCGCACTCAACAGGCCCTGCTCGCAAAACAGACCGAGGATCTCGACGCTCAAGCCGAGGAACTACGGCGTTCCAACGCCGAACTCGAGCAGTTCGCCTACGTCGCATCGCACGACCTGCAGGAACCGCTCCGGAAGGTGGCGTCGTTCTGCCAGCTGCTCGAGAAACGCTACGGCGACGTCCTCGACGACCGGGGACGGCAGTACGTGGAGTTCGCCGTGGACGGTGCGAAGCGCATGCAGGTGCTGATCAACGATCTGCTCGCCTTCTCCCGGGTCGGACGCGTCCACGATGCCTACGTCCAGGTCGATCTCGGCCGTCCGCTGGACAAGGCGCTGTCGAATCTCTCGGCGGCGATCGAGGAGTCACAGGCACGGATCGAACGCCCCGATCATCTGCCCGAGCTGACGGGCGATCCGACACTGTTGACCATGCTGTGGCAGAACCTGCTCGGCAACGCGATCAAGTTCCGTCATCCCGACCGGGCCCCGCTGATCCGGATCGAGTGCGAGCAGATCGAGGGCGCTGCGGGCGGACCTCAGTGGCAACTGTGTGTCACCGACAACGGCATCGGGATCGACAACGAGTTCGTCGAGAGGGTGTTCGTCATCTTCCAGCGTCTCCACCCCCGTGAGGATTACCAGGGCACCGGCATCGGACTGGCGTTGTGCAAGAAGATCGTCGAGTATCACGCAGGAAGAATCTGGATCGACACCGAGTACAGCGATACTCACTCCGAGGGCACTCGAATCTGCTTCACCCTCGGAACCGCATCACGCCCCGTCGAGCAGAAGCACGGGACCACTGACCGAGGAGCAATATCGTGACCTACCCCGCTGCCCAACCGGTGGACGTCCTGCTTGTCGAGGACGATCCCGGCGACGAGCTGATGACGCGTGAAGCGTTCGAGGACAACAAGATCGGCAATGCCCTCCACGTCGTCCGCGACGGTGAGGAAGCGCTGGACTTCCTGTACCGGCGGGGCGCTCATGCTCAGGCCCCGCGCCCGGACCTGATCCTCCTCGACCTCAACCTGCCCAAATACGACGGCCGGCAGGTCCTGACGAAGATCAAGTCCGATCCCGATCTGTCGGACATCCCGATCGTGGTGCTCACGACCTCCTCGGCCGAGGAGGACATCCTCCGCAGTTACAAGCTGCACGCCAACGCGTATGTCACCAAGCCGGTGGACCTCGACCAGTTCATCGGTGCGGTGAAGCAGATCGACGAATTCTTCGTGCAGGTCGTGCGTCTGCCTCGTCGCAACCGTCACTAGCATGTCCGGCACTCGACCGCAGTGCGGCCGCGATGCCCGGCCCGAGCGGTCGGCTCGGCGATGACCGTTCCGTTCCGCCTTGCCGCAAGCAGTTCGCGGTGAGTACGGAACGAGGGCGTCTTGTGCTGTAGATCCACCGAATGGTGGATGCGCGAGTCAACCCGAACCCAGCCGCGACGGTTGATGGGCGGGGTGCGGTGCGCCCGTAGCTTCACGGTATGACCGCAATAGAAGTGCGAAACCTGCACAAGCGCTACGGGCAGCGCGTGGCCGTCGACGACATCTCTTTCACCGTCGAAGAGGGGGAGATCTTCGGCGTCATCGGGCCCAACGGCTCCGGCAAGACGACAACCGTCGAGAGCATCGCGGGGCTTCGAACGCCCGACTCGGGCTCGATCTCCGTGCTGGGACTCGACCCGCACAAGGACCGGGCAGAGGTGCGTGAAGTCCTCGGCGTGCAACTGCAGGAGAGCAGCTTTCCGGACGCGATCAAGGTCGCCGAAGCGCTCGATCTCTACAGCTCCTTCTACCGGAACCCCGCCGATTGGCGGGAACTCATGGAGCTTCTGGGTCTGACCGAGCAACGCACTACGCAGTACAAGGCTCTCTCGGGCGGGCAGAAGCAGCGACTTTCGATCGCGCTCGCGCTGGTCGGCAACCCGAGAATCGCCATTCTCGACGAGCTCACGACGGGTCTGGACCCGCAGGCGAGACGCGATACCTGGAGTCTCATCGAACGGGTTCGTGACACAGGTGTCACGATCCTCCTCGTCACGCACTTCATGGATGAAGCGGAGCGGCTCAGCGACCGGATCGCCGTCATCGACAGCGGCCGGGTTGCCGCCCTGGATACGCCGGCAGGGCTGATTGCGCAGGCGAGCGCGGTGCAACAGGTCCGCTTCCGTGTGAGTCGACCACTGGACAAGAATGTCCTGACCGAGCTGCCCGAGGTGACTGATGTCGAGATCACCGACGGCCGTTGGTCGGTCACCGGCAGAGGACAACTTCTGAGCAGCGTCACAGGGGCTCTCGCCAGAGCACAGGTGGTGGCGGAAGATCTTCGCGTCGACCAGCGCAACCTCGACGACGCCTTCATCGCCTTCACCGGACGCGCCCCGGGATCCCCCGCGCCCGCCGAGAGGAAGGCTCACTGATGCGGGCTCTCGTGAAGATGGTCGAGGTCGAGACGAAACTCTTCCTCCGAGACTCTGCCACCGTCATCTTCGGTGTGCTGTTCCCGACAGGACTCCTGCTCGGGCTGGGTGCCATCCCGGCACTCGGAGAGCCGACGCCGGAAACCGGTGGGCTCCGGCCCATCGATGTCTGGGCACCGACAGCACTGGTGTTCGGGATGGTGATGATCGCCGTGCAGCACATCCCGGCGGTGATCGGGACATACCGTGAACGCGGCATCCTGCGCAGGCTGTCGACCACTCCTGCGCATCCGCGACGTGTCCTGCTCGCGCAGATGACCGTCGCGTTCGCCTCCGTGGTCGTCTCCGCGGCACTCTTGATCGTGTGCGGGTGGGCGGTGCTGGACATCGCGCCGCCCGAGCGGCCCCTGGAGTTCGTCGCCGCCTTCGTCATCGGCTATGCGGCACTGCTCGGGCTCGGCATGATCTCCGCGGCCGTGGTCCGCACGAGCGGCGCTGCGAACCAGATCGGCACTGTCCTGTTCGTTGCGCTGATGTTCTTCGGCGGGGCATTCCTGCCCCGTGTCCTCATGCCCGACGTGCTGCGCGAGGTCGGCGAATTCGTACCGCCCGGGCTGCAGGCTCTCACCGCGGCGTGGTCCGCCGAAGCAGGCGAGATCACCGCCACTGCCGGCGGGCAGCCCTTCCTGCTGCAGATTGCCATAATGACGGGCATAGCAGTGATCGCGACCGGGATCGCCGCGAAACTCTTCCGTTGGGAGTAGATGTCGATGATGCGGGATACCGGAGCCGGTGAGTGCCCGAGCTCTGGGACGCACGGATCCGCCATCGCACACAAGGCCGGAATCGCTCATCGTTCCCGGCTGGCCTGGAAAGAGGAGCAGCTGCGGATCTGGAACCTTCTCCAGTTGTTCACGCCGTGGCTGCTGCTGACGATCTCGACAGCGATCTATTTCTCGTGGCTGCTTCCGGACTCCGATGAACGCTTCCGGCCCGAGGGCGCATCCGTCCTCGGGTTGGTCGCGGTCTCGGCGCTGTGGGTGCTGGTCGGGCACACGCTTCCCCTCAGACGGAAGACGCGTCGGCCCGTGGCGGGGTGCATCTACTTCGTCGGGTTGCTGGCACTGTGCCTCACCCTCATGTCGCACTCCGACATCTTTCTCGTTTTCACCGTTGCGGCCTTCTTCCACGCGTACTTGCTCACGCCGTGGCCGTTGGGGGTGCTCGGAGTCCTCGCCACGTCTGTGGTCCTCAACGGTTCGGCGATGCACATATGGTCAGACCCGAACTCGGAGATGCTCGCGGAGTTCATCGTGATCGTCACACTGCAGACTGCAGCGATCGGTGTGGGCATCGTGCTGACGGCGCGCAGCGAACCCGAGGAACGCAAGCGGGAGGAACTCGTCGAGCGGCTCGAGGCGGCACTGCACGAAAACGCCGGGCTCCATGCACAACTGGTAGTCCAGGCCCGTGAATCCGGCGCGCAGGACGAGCGGCAACGTCTGGCCGGCGAAATCCACGACACGCTGGCGCAGGGTCTCACCGGCATCATCACGCAGCTCCAGGCAGCGGAACGTTCCGCGAAGATGGAGGGCGAGACGGAGGAGCACGTGGCGCGTGCACTTCGCCTCGCGCGCAGCAGTCTGACCGAGGCCCGACGGTCCGTGCAGGCACTCGCGCCCAAGGAACTCGGGCAGGCGCATCTTCCCGACGCGCTGCGCACGCTGACCGAGCAATGGTCGAAGGACCAAGGGTTGAGAGCGCACGTGGAGATCACCGGTGTCCGAGAACCACTCAGCCCGGCGATCGAGGTGTCGTTGTTCCGTGTCGTGCAGGAGTCGCTGACCAACGTCGCGAAGCACGCGGGGGCCTCCCGCGTCGGTGTCACGCTGTCGTACACGGGCACCGAGGTGCTGTTGGACGTGCGGGACGATGGACGTGGGTTCGTGAACGGGGTCGGCACCGGCTTCGGCCTGACGAGCATGCACCAGCGCATCAGAGGAGTCGGCGGTCACATAGAGGTACAGAGCGCACCGGGTGAAGGGACATCCGTCAGTGCGCGCGTTCCCGCGATCGCCCCCGGGGGCACGAGAGCAGATGAGGAAACCGACCGATGATTCGACTGGTGGTTGTCGACGACCATCCGATCGTGAGGGGCGGTCTTCGCGACACGTTCGCCGACGCCGAGGACATCGTCGTGGTCGGCGAGGCCGGTGACGGTGACGAGGGCATCGAATGCGCGAAGGAGTTGGCAGCGGATGTCGTGCTCATGGACCTTCGGATGCCCCGGATGGACGGCGTCGCCGCGACCGCGGCTCTGCGCGAGCGCGTCCCGAGTGCCCGGGTGCTGATCCTGACGACCTTCGACAGCGAAAGCGATGTACTGCCGGCGATCGAAGCGGGTGCGATCGGTTATCTCCTGAAGGATGCGCGGCCCGACGAACTGATGCGCGCCGTTCGTGCAGCCGCGCGGGGAGAGTCGGTGCTCGCTCCGTCCGTGACGCAGCACCTCATGGGGCAGATCCGGAGGCCCGGTGCCGGAACGCTGACCGATCGGGAGAAGCAGGTGCTGCAATTGGTCGCCAACGGCAACTCGAATCGCGAGGCCGCTACAGCCTTGTTCATCGGCGAGGCGAGCATCAAGACCCATCTGCAACACATCTACGACAAACTCGGCGTTCGTGACCGAGCCTCGGCGGTCGCCGAGGGCTACCGGCGCCGCCTGCTCATGTGACGTCCTGCTGCCGGTCACCGCTCTGCAGGGCCGTCGCGGGCGGCCTCGAGATCGGATGGACGAAGGCCGGTACTCCGTCGTCACGACGGGGCACGGGCCTTCCGCGAAATCACCAGGGCAGACAGATGACCGACGAGCCGAACCACGCGTGGTTGTGGCCCTTGTGCCAGTCCTTGTCGTGATCGTGCTTCTTGTCCTTGTCGTAGTGGTCGCGTTTCTTGTCTCTGTCGTGGTCGTGCTTCTTGTCCTTGTCGTAATCGCGATGGTGGTCGCCGTGAGCTTCGACGGCACCGGCATCACCGGATGGTGTTGCGGTTGCGACACCCGCAGGCGCGAGGACCAGAATTGCACCGGCGGACAGTCCGGCCAGAAGTTTGCGGATTTTCATGGTGTTCACCTCCATGAATCGGCAGTGTTTCAAACGGTACTCCCTCGCTCGAGCCGCAATCAACAGCCCTCCCGAACAGGTCGGACCTACTTCGCGAACATCGCATTCTTCATCGGCGCACGGATCCGAGGACGAAAAAGCCGACCCCAGAACGAGAGAGACCTACCTGGAGACCGCCACGCCCACACCAGCCACCCCTGGAAGCACTCATCGCGCAGTACCTTGCCGGCTCGGACTGCGGATCCCGACCCTCGCATATGGGGTCCACTAGCCTGAACGGCATGGTGAACACTCAGGTGACTTCCGGTTCCGGCGCCGAGCGACGAAAGTCCGAGATTCTCTCAGCGGCAGCGAAATTGTTTGCTTCCCGGGGGATCGAAGCGACATCGGTGCGTGAGATCGCCGACTGCGTCGGACTGAACCCGGGCGCTCTCTACTACTACTTCCCGTCGAAGAGCTCGATCGCCGTCGAACTGATCACCGGATACTTGAGAGCGTTGCTCGATCGATACGACCATGAGGGACTCGAGGAACTCGAACCTCGTGCACGTCTGAAGTCGATCATCGACGTCTCCCTCGCGACCGGTGCGGCCTCACCTGATGCGACCAAGGTCTATCACGCGGAGTTCGCCAACCTGCGCGAGCTGCGCGACTACAAGACCGCCCGCGACCTCACCAATCGAATCCAACGGATATGGCTGGACGCAATCGAATCGGGACAGCGAACCGGGGTCCTGCGTCGGGATGTTCCTGCCAAGGTCTTCCATCGATTCCTGCGCGATGCAGTGTGGTTCAGCGTCTACTGGCGAACCGACGCCGATGAGTATCCGCTCGAGGAGCTGTCCAAGGACTATCTGGCTGTATTCCTCGAAGGAATGGTGCAGCGCTAGACATGAGTACCGGGATTCGACACGGTCCTGACAGATCGATTGAATGATCGTTTAAACCCTGCCAGACAGGGCCTCTTAACTGCGGGTTTCACAAAATTTATCGTCAGGTCTTGCGCGCCGATCATTTTTGAACAATCATTCAAAGCATGATCTGGAAAAACTCCTGCCGTTCGGTTCGGGGTGGCCGATGAGTCCGATCGGCGTCCCGGACTTCGACCTCGACCTCGGTCGGTTGCATCATGTCGGCGTAGTCGTAGATGACCTGGACGAGGCCGCTGAACACTTTTCCCGCGCCTACGGCTGGACTGTGTCGCTCGGGAAGGAATCCGCGTACAAATGCCGGATCGACGGCGTCGAGCACGACACGGTTCAGCGTTTGGGCATGACCCTCGAAGGGCCTCCACATGTGGAGCTACTCCGAGCTGTGGCCGGCTCGTCGGTGTGGAGACCGACGTCAGGTGTCTATCATCTGGGCTTCGTCGTCGAGGACCTGTCGGCGGCGTCGGCCGAACTCGAGAGGCGTGGCGCTGCGCTGTGGATGGGTGGCGTGCGCGACGGGGAGTGTCCGGCCGGCACCGCGTACCACCGCGACCGGTTCGGTTTCACCATCGAGCTTCTCGACGTCGCTGTCGAGAAGAGCCTGGCTCGCCGGTTTTTCGGCGATGCTCACCACGCGGAATCGGTGGCACCCCTGGACGATCGGATAGTGATCATATGAGCATGAACGGCAAGACCGTGCTGATCACCGGTGCAGCTCAGAGCCAGGGGCGAAGTCATGCGGTGGCGATGGCAGAGGCAGGCGCCGATGTGATTGCAGTCGACTCCTGCACACAGCTCGACTTTGTGCCCTACCGGATGGGGACTGCAGAGGGCCTCGCTGAAACCGCGCAACTGATCGAGGACGCCGGGGGGCGGGTGTACGCGGCGCAGGTGGACGTTCGTGATCGTGCAGGCCTCGACGCCGCACTCGACGCGGGCGTCGAGAGATTCGGTGGTGTCGATGCGGTGGTAGCGAATGCGTCGATCTGCACGGTCCAGCCGTATGATGAAGTCACCGAACAGATCTGGCAGACCACGCTCGATGTGAATCTGACCGGCGTGTGGAACACCTGCGCCGCATCGATCCCACATTTGGACGCCGCCGGCGGCGGCAACATCGTCATCACCGGTTCGACCGCCAGCACTGTGGGTCTGCCGTTCTACACCCCGTATGTCGCGGCCAAACACGCTCTTGTGGGGCTCTGTCGGTCGCTGGCGCTCGAGCTTGCGAACCGTAACATCCGTGTGAACATGATCAATCCGACCGGAGTCGATACCCCGCAAGGTCATTCGGCCGTACTTCCCGAATTGCTCGCAGAGCGGCCCGATCTGGGACCGATCTTCATGAATTCCCTACCCGTCCAGCGGATCGATGCCTCGGACGTCACGAAGGCGCTGATGTTCCTGGCCTCTGACGACGCTCGCTACATCACCGGAATCACGTTGCCTGTCGACGCCGGGTCCACCATTCGGTGACGCTGCCGACCACGTCTCCATCAGTGAACTTCGACCATTCCACCCAGGAGAGAAGAATGCCCAGAGTCATCTATGCCCGCAGTGTGCACGACGAGCGTGAGGTCGAGGCCTGCCTCGAGGTCCTGCGCGGCGGGCCGTACGCGATGAAGATCGGCAAGAACGTCGCCGAAATGGAGCAGAAGGTCGCCGATCTGTACGGCAAAAAGCTGGGTCTGATGTGCAATTCGGGCTCCTCGGCCCTCTATCTGGCCCTCGAGCTCCTCGACCTGCCGAAGGGTTCGGAGGTCATCACCTCACCCCTCACCTTCTCCACGGACGTGTCGCCGATCGTGCGGGGCGGCTGGGTTCCGGTGTTCGTCGACGTCGAACCGGACACATACAACGTGGACGCATCCAAGATCGAGGAAATGATCACCGACAAGACCGGTGCAATTCTGATCCCCAACCTCGCGGGTAATGCACCCGACTGGGATGCGATTCGCGAGATCGCCGATCGTCACGGCCTCAAGGTGATCGAGGATTCCTGCGACTGCATCGGAACCACGCTGCGCGGCACCAAGACCGGTTCGCGTTCCGACATCACCGTCACCAGCTTCGCGATGGCGCACATCATCACCTGTGCGGGCAACGGCGGTATGGTCTGCCTCGACGACGAGAAGCTGCGCGACAAGGGTCTCATGTTGCGCCGCTGGGGTCGCCGCTCCGAACCGCACCTGTTCGGATCGGCCGGCGAAGGCCGAGTGTTCCGCGAGGAGCTCGACGGTGTCGCCTACGACAACGACTTCATCTTCGACGTCCTGCCGTGGAACTTCGAGCCGTCCGAGCTGGGCGCCGCGTTCGGGCTGGTGCAGTTGAGCAAACTCGACACCAACTACGCGCGTCGCGCCGAGATCTTCGAGGCGTTCACCGGAGCTTTCGGCGCCTACCCGGAGCTTTTCCGCCTACCGCGTCAGCTGGAGGACTTCCACACCGCGTGGCTCTGCTATCCGGTCACGGTACGCGAAGACGCCGGATTCAGTCGTTCCGATCTGCAGGAATCGCTGGAAGCTGCCGGCATCGACACCCGTACTGTCTGGAGCGGTAACGTCACCCGCCATCCGATGATGCGCAACGTCGAGTACCGCATCCCTGAATCGGGATTGCCGAACGCCGACGAGGTCTTCGAACGCGGTATGTCGCTCGGCATGAGTCACGGCATGAGCCAGGAAGAACTCGATCACGTCGTTGCCAGCATTCATGCGTTCGCCTCGCAGCACGTGCGCACACGAGCGTAGGTCCCTGCTCGGTCGTCGGCAGAGAGATGACTCCTGCCGGACACCCGGACCGTTCGACACTTCCCATTCGATGCCAGAGAAGGTGGGTTCATGACGGCTGTGCACGCAGTGGTGACCGGTGGCGCCAGCGGGATCGGCGAGGCAGTCGTCGATCGCTTCCTGACCCGGGGCCTGATGGTCACGGTGCTCGATCTGTCCGCGCCCGCATCGGCTCGCGGGAGGGCAGAGTACCTCGAGGTCGATGTCACCGACGCGGAGGCGGTGGAGGCGGCGATGGCGCATGCTCGAGCCCGTGGCCGCGTGCCCGATGTTCTCGTCACCAGCCACGGGATCCGCGGTCAATTCGTGCCTGCGGTCGAGCTCGATCCCGACCGAGTACGCCGAGTCCTCGACGTTCACGTCGTGGGCACTTTGCTGGTCGCCTCGGCTTTCGCCAGACCATTGCTGAACACGGGGACCGACGGCGCGATCGTGACGATCTCGTCGACCACTGCGTACCGTGGCTGGCCCAAACAGGCCGACTACGGAACTGCGAAGGCCGCGGTCTCTCAGCTCACGCAGAACCTTGCCGTCGAGTGGGCTCCCGGCATTCGCGTCAACAGCGTTGCTCCCGGGCACACCCTGACTCCGATGGTGCAGGAGATGATCGATCAGGGCTACGACGTCTCGCAGATCGAGGACCGCAGCCCGCTGGGACGTCTGTGTCTTCCTGATGAAATGGCTCGATCGATCGAGCATCTGGCGCTGGATGCAAGTTTCGTGACCGGCGTCTGCCTGCCCGTCGACGGCGGTTGGACGGCGGTGGGCAAATGAACACAGCGGTCCGGGCACTGGGTGACCTTCGGTTGCCCGCCATCGGGTTCGGTGCAATGACCATCACACAGCGTCCCGGCTTCGACATCGAACAGGGACGTCGGACGGTCCACACAGCACTCGATGCTGGTGTCCGACTGTTCGACACCGCGGATGTGTACGGTCCGGCCGGGGGCGGAGACGGAGTCAACGAACTGGCACTCAGCGATGCGCTGAAGTCCTGGCCGGGCTCGCTCGACGACGTCGTCGTGTCGACGAAGGGCGGCCACGTACGCTATCGCGAGAACGACACCTGGTGGGTCGACGGCAGCGGCAAGCATCTGCGGGCTGCGTGTATCGCCTCGATCGGCCGGCTCGGCCTGGATCCGCTGCCGCTGTATTTTCACCATCGACCCGACCCGCAGCTGCCGTACGAAGAGTCGATGCTCGCACTGCGCGCGCTGTGGGAGGAAGGCCTGATCCGGCGCGTCGGCATCTCGAACGCAAACGTGCAGCAGATCGGCATCGCGCAGCAGATCCTCGGGGATGCGTTGGTGGCGGTCGAGAACGAGTACTCGCCTCGGTTCCGTGGTTCGGAGCCCGAGATCCAGGAGTGCCGGAGTAGAGGGCTGGCGTTTCTGTCGTGGGGACCCTTCGGGGGCATGCAGAATGCGAAGGATATCGGTTCGGACTGTTCCGGATTCGAACAGGTGGCCCGCGCTCGGGGTGTGAGTGTCCATCGCGTCGCACTGGCTTGGCAGCTGCACCGTTCCCCCGTGGTCATCCCGATTCCGGGTGCCTCCCGCCCGGAGTCCGTCCTCGACTCGTTCGCCGCCCTCGACCTGCACCTGGACGAGGACGAACTGATGCTTCTGAACCGGCAGAATCCTGCCGGGCCGAACCGACCCGAGTGGTCGGTCTGAGCAACCTCGATCGAACAAGGAGAGACCGAAATGGTCAGGAAGATTCATTTGGCGCTCTTCGCGCAGGGTGTAGGCGTAGCGCAGTCGGTCTGGCGTTCGCCTCGGACCACGCCGGAGTCGATGCACAGTCTCGGACACTGGAAATCCCTGGCGCAGACCGCCGAACGTGGATTCTTCGATGCATTCTTCATCGCCGATGCACTCAACTTGTCACCGGCGATTGCCACCGACGCCACCGATCGTCCCGACCCCATCGCGGTTCTCTCCGCGTTGTCGGCGGTCACCGAACACATCGGTCTGATCGGCACCAGCTCCACCACATACAACGACCCGTTCACGGTCGCACGGCAATTCGCCACCCTCGATCACCTCAGCAACGGCCGTGCCGGATGGAACATCGTCACCACCGCTATCCCCGCCGCAGCTGCGAATTACGGCTCCGCGAAACTCCCCGACCACGAGGACCGCTACGCACGCGGCGAGGAGTTCGTCGATGTCGTGCGCGCACTGTGGGACGGCTGGGACGCCGACGCGATCATCGCCGACCGCGAAACCGGGCAATGGACCGACGCGCGCAGAATCCACCGCATCGACCACTCGGGTAAGCATTTCGACGTCGCAGGCCCGTTGACGATCCCCCGCTCGCCCCAGGGCCGACTGCCCCTCGCCCAGGCGGGGTCGTCGCCGACCGGCATGAAACTGGGTGCGCGGGTCGCCGATCTGATCTTCACCACGCAACACGACATGACCGAAGCCAAGACTTTCGCCGACCGGGTTCGTAGTCTGGCACAGTCCGCCGGCCGCCCTGCCGACGCGGTCAAGATCCTACCGGGCGTCACCCCGATCATTGCCGAAACCGACGACGACGCTCGTGATCTCGCGGCCGAACTCGGTTCGTTGATCGATGAGCACACCACTCTCAAATTTCTCGGCCAGGCCTTCGGAGACATCGACTTGTCGCACTACGACCTCGATGAACCGTTTCCGGACATTCTCGAATCGTTACCGCGCAACGCCGGCATGTCTCGACCCACACTCTTCACCGAGATCGCCCTACGCGAACAGCTCACTGTCCGGCAGCTCGCGCAACGCATCGGGCTGAGCATCGGCCACCGCACGCTCGTCGGTTCTCCCGACACGGTCGCCGACGACTTGGCGCGATGGTTCGACAGTGGAGCCGCAGACGGATTCATCATCCTGCCCGCCGACCTCCCCGTCGGGCTGAACGAGTTCGTCGACGAAGTCGTCCCACGACTGCAAAAGCGTGGCCTGTTGCGCACCGAGTACGCCGGCCGCACCCTTCGCGACCACATCGACGAGCCCTGACCGAGCCGCGCCCTCGCGACCTCAATTGACGGCAAGGAGCTTCTATGGCCGAGATCGACCGATTGGAGCCGGTGGTCGGCTCGCACACCCCGTCACCAGAAGATCATGGCAGGCAGGTACGCCGCGTGGCGTACTCCAGCTTGCTCGGCACGGTGATCGAGTACTACGACTTCCTCTTGTACAGCACGATGGCCGCCCTGGTCTTCGGTGAGTTGTTCTTCCCGAACTCCAGCGGCGCAGTGTCGACGATTGCCGCATTCGGCACGCTCGCCGCGGGTTATCTCGCGCGACCTATCGGCGGCGTTCTCTTCGGTCATTTCGGTGACCGGTTAGGCCGAAAGTCGATGCTGATCCTGTCGATGTCGCTCATGGGCGGCGCCAGCGTCCTCATCGGAGTTCTCCCGACCTACCACACGATCGGCATCGCCGCGCCGATCCTGTTGGTCGCATTTCGCGTGGTGCAAGGCATCGCAGTAGGCGGAGAATGGGGCGGCGCTGCGCTCATGGTCATCGAGCACGCCGAATCCGACAAGCGCGGCCGGTGGGCAGGCATCATGCTGATGGGCTCGCCGATCGGATCGATTCTGTCCACTCTGGCGGTGATGGGGGTGACCCTGCTTCCCGAGAGCAGCTTCATGTCGTGGGGTTGGCGTGTTCCGTTCTTGATCAGCGCCCTGCTGCTTGCGATCGGCCTGTACGTGCGCCTCAGCGTCGTCGAGAGCCCCGTCTTCCAGAAGGCTGCCGAGATCCCGTCTGTACGGAAACGCGATCGAATCCCAGCACTGGAGATCCTGCGTCGCCCGCGGGCGTTGCTACTGGCGACCGCAGTCGGTATCGGCCCATTCGTCCTCACCGCGCTGATCAGTTCACACATCCTCGCTTATGCGCCCTCGATCGGATACGAGAAGGCTGACGTAGTTCGGACCCTGCTGTTCACCTCCGGCATCTCATTGGTGTGCATTCCGCTGTTCTCAGCGCTGTCCGATCGCATCGGGAGACGGGTGGTGAGCCTGGGAGGTGCAGTAGGAGCAATCGTGTTCGCGTTCCCGCTGTACGCGATGGTCGGCACCGGTTCGGTAGCCGTCATGACGCTCGCGTTGATGGTCGCGATGGTCGCGCAGAACGCACTCTATGCGCCTCTGGCGCCGATGCTCTCGGAGATGTTCGGCACCGGTGTCCGCTATACGGGTATTTCGATGGGCTACCAGTTGGCGAGCCTCATCGGGGCCGGGTTCACCCCTATGATCGCCGCCTCGCTGGTCGCGGCAGACGACAACTCGAGCCAGTCCTTGAGCATTCTCATGATCGGCGGCGCCGCCATCACGATCATCGGACTCGCGCGACTGACCGAGTCCAGAGGGCGCGACCTCACCGCGGACATCACCCCCTCGTCCGTATAACACCGTCACCACCGGGACCGGAGAGTCTCCCTGGTCGCTACAGCCCCGTCGATGTGTTTCCGACCCGGTCGTCTCACGTCCAGGACCCCTGAGAGCAACGATCTGCACTCGGACGAAGCGATCGCGGAAGCATCGGCCGGTTCCAGCAATTCGGCTGCGGTCTCGGGTGGGCGGTGGCCCACCCGAGACCGTGGCTCACGCCAGGATGCCGAAGATGGCGACCACGAAGATCACGACGATGACGGCGACGGCCAGCAGTGTCAACCACCCGCTCAGCGGGAACCGGTGGCGAGTTTCAGGTTCGGGAGCGGACAGGCCGGAGGTCGTCCCCGAATCGGGGGGCGTCGATCCCGGTGGTACGCCCCCGCCGGGTTCCAGATCCGGGGTACGTGACGGTTCGGGATCCTGATTTCCGTGGGGTTCGGGGTCCGAGACGGTCACTTGATCTCCTTCCGCACGGTCGCGCCTTCGTCGGCGGCCGCACTGGGTGTTGCGGTGGGCGTGCTCTGTTCCGAGTTACCGCTCCCCCGGCGTGCGCAAACATGTACGGGGCGTCGCACGGAGTTTGCACTCCTCTCCTGCGGGTAGGCATCGGTGACACATGCCCGGGAAGCACCCGGCACCCATTACAGCCGATGAGCCGAGGAGCGACGATGAAGGCAGTGACATGGCAGGGCCGCCGCAACGTGAGTGTCGATACGGTGCCCGATCCGAAGATCCAGGATCCCGGTGACGCCGTCATCCGCGTCACCACCACGAACATCTGCGGATCCGACCTGCACCTGTACGAGGTGCTCGGGGCATTCATGACCCCGGGAGACATCCTGGGCCACGAACCGATGGGGATCGTGGAAGAAGTGGGCTCCGCGGTCACGAAGCTGAAGCCCGGCGACCGGGTCGTGATCCCCTTCCAGGTCTGTTGTGGCCAATGCTTCATGTGCTCGCACGGACTGCACTCCCAGTGCGAGACGACGCAGGTCCGGGAGGAAGGTACCGGCGCCGCCCTGTTCGGCTATTCCAAGCTCTACGGCAGCGTGCCGGGCGGGCAAGCGCAGTACCTCCGGGTGCCTCATGCCGACGCGACCCACATCAAGGTGCCGGAGGGGCCGGCGGACGATCGGTTCGTCTATCTCTCCGATGTTCTGCCCACCGCATGGCAGGCCGTCGAGTACGCGGAGATCCCGCAGGGCGGAAGCGTGACCGTACTCGGACTCGGCCCGATCGGGGAGATGGCCGCGCGCATCGCGGCACACAAGGGAGCACGGGTCATCGGCGTCGACCTCGTCCCCGAACGCCTCGCGCGGGCAGCCTCCCGCGGCATCGAGGTCGTGGATCTCCGCGAGGTCGGCAACGACCCGGGAGACGTGATCCGGGATCTGACGAGCGGTCGCGGCACCGATTCGGTGATCGACGCGGTCGGAATGGAGGCGCACGGTTCGCCGGTTGCGAAACTCGCCCAGACCGCGGCGGGATTCCTGCCCTCCGCGATAGCCGAACCGTTCATGGAGAAGGCGGGACTCGACCGTCTGCACGCGCTGTACACGGCCATCGACGTGGTGCGGCGGGGTGGCGCGATCTCACTGAGCGGTGTGTACGGCGGGGCAGCGGATCCGATCCCGATGCTCACCCTGTTCGACAAGCAGATCCGCCTCCGGATGGGCCAGGCCAACGTATTGCACTGGGTGCCGGAGATTCTCCCTCTGCTGACCGACGAGGATCCGCTGGGAGTCGACGACTTCGCCACCCATCGTCTGCCGCTCGACGACGCTCCCCACGCATACGAGATCTTCCAGAAGAAGGAGGACGGCGCGTTCAAGATCGCGCTCAAACCGTGACGGCCACAGCGGGAACCGGCCCGGGCATCGGCACGGGCCGGTTTCGTCGCCTCGGCTCACTTCTCGATAGCGGCCCGGTCGTTGCCCTCCGCGTCGATCACGGAGATCTTCCGGGGCTTCGCCTTCTCGGCGACCGGAATCGTCACGCGCAGCACACCGTTCCGGTACTGCGCTTCGATGCGGTCGGTGTCGAGGGTGTCGCCGAGGAAGAGGCGCCGGGTGAAAACTCCTCGCGGCCGCTCCGTGGCGACGAACTCCTTGTCCCGGTCGATCTCCGGGCGTTCGGCACGGACGGTGAGTACGTTGCGTTCGACGTCGAGGTCGATCGAATCGGCCCGGACGCCGGGAAGATCGAATTCCGCCACGAAACGGTCGCCTTCACGCCACGCGTCGAGAGGCATCACCGCGGGCCGGGCCATCGTGCCCAGCACCTGCTGCGTGAAGCGATCGACATCGCGGAAGGGGTCGGTGCGCATCAACATCGTTCTGTCACCTCCGACTCTCGGCCGTTCGTCACGGCCTCGCTCCATTCGATTATCTGTGCCATTTGACACAGATTTATTATGTGCTCGCCGGTAGACTTCGGTCAAGGTCGACGGCAAGGACATCTCGGTCGATCAGGCGAAACAATCAGTGGGGCTTCCGGAGGAGACGATGGCGCACGATCCGTCACTGCGAACGCACCGCGGGGTCTACGGGATTTCGGTGGCCGCGGAGCTGTCGGGACTCGATCCCCAGACCCTGCGCCTGTACGAACGTCGAGGTCTGCTCCGTCCCGCCCGGACGGCCGGCGGAACACGCCGCTACAGCGACAACGACCTCGAGGTCGTGCAGCGGATCGTCGAACTCGTGGCTTCGGGTGTCAACATCGCCGGAATCGCCCGCATCCTCGAACTCGAATCAGCCAATGCGGCACTCCGGGATGACAACACGCGTTTGCGAGCCGCACTCTCGGGGGAATCCCCGTCCCGCGCGGCCCGATCCCGGACCTCCCCGACACGGTCCGCGGGAGAGAAATGTGCACCCGGCAGACCCGAAGCCCGACCCGCCGCACGCGAACCGGGCTAGCATCGAAGAACGCCTCACAGGTGCGGTGCAGTGCGTCCGTCGAGCGGGCGCACCGAGAGCAATGAAGGGGTGACCTCCGTGCGCAAAGCACATCACGATTCGCCGAGCATCGGACAGGGGCGAGAAGACGGTAGGCCCCTGCCCGGCCACATCGCAGACGACACGATCCGCTGGCCCGATCCCAGCCCTCTCGACAGCTGGTGGGCCCGCATCATGGGCACGACCGCTCCGTGAACCGAGCCGTTCCGGAACGACCGCTCGACAGATTCGCCGATACCGCGCCCCCGACGGCGCCACGACACCGAGGTGGACACAGATGATGCCGCACCGCGACCCACTGTCCGGTGACCGGTGGGTCTTCCGCTGCGACCATTGCGACCACTGCTACCGCACTGCCGCTCGCAGCCGGCTCCAGGCGGAGCTCTACGCCCAGGTGAACGGGTGGGCCACCGAGCCGAAGACCCTGTGCCCCGGGTGCGCCACACTCTTCGTCGGTGAGACCTCCTCACTGACCCCCAGCGCCGACAGCAGCTGAACGCGAGACCTCGATCGCCCCAGTCGCCCCTGGATACGGGATCGAGCATCTACGCTCGCTTCATGACCGGCGACGTGGCACGCATCGACTCCCCCGAGGACCTCACGGCGGCTCTCGGGACGACGGGTTATCTCGCCGACGAGGGCTTGGCGACGGCGGCCTTCCTCGCGATGCGGATGGGCCGGCCTCTCTTCTGCGAAGGTGAACCCGGTACCGGGAAGACCTCGCTCGCAGCAGCTCTCGCCCAGGCACTGGAACTGCCGATGGTCCGGCTGCAGTGCCACGAGGGCATCGACGCTTCGCAGGCGCTCTACGACTGGGACTTTCCCCGGCAACTGCTCCACCTGCGTTCCCTCGAGGCGGCGAGCGAGGGTGTGCTCGACGCGGACGCCGCCGAGCGTTCCCTCTACACCGAGCGCTATCTCCTCGTCCGGCCGTTGCTGCGAGCCCTCACCGAGTCGCCGTGTGTCCTGCTCGTCGACGAGATCGATCGTGCCGACGACGAATTCGAAGCGTTCCTCCTGCAGTTGCTCGACGAAAATGCGGTGACCATCCCCGAACTGGGCGAGATCCGGGCCGAGGTGCCGCCGTTGGTCGTGCTCACCTCCAACCGCACCCGCGAGGTGCACGACGCCCTCAAACGCCGCTGCCTGTACCACTGGGTCGAGCACCCCGATCTCGAGCGCGAGGTGGCGATCCTCCAGCGGCGTCTGCCCGGCCTCGGGCACTCCCTCGCCGAGCAGATCTCACGAGCGGTGCAGTCGCTTCGCGCTCAGGACCTCCTCAAGCCGCCGGGTGTTGCCGAATCCCTGGATTGGGCACGCGCACTGCGCACACTCGACCGCGACGTACTCGACGTTGCGACCGCGGCCGCGACCCTCGGCGCGGTCTTGAAATACCGCGAGGACATCGATCGGGTGACCCGCGCCGGGCTCGAGCAACTGATTGCCGGCTGAGCTCGTCAGCCCACCGATCGCCGGTCCGTGAGGGGTTGCCCGTTGATCGTCAGTTCGATACCGCTCCCCCGCTCGATCGTGTTGTAGATCGGGCACGCGGCGACGAACTTGCGGGCGAGCGCCATGGCGTCGTCCTGCCCGACGCCACGCACCTCGATCTCCAGAACGGTGCTGTCGTACCGGGTGGGATCGACAGCACCGCGGGTATGGGCCGCCCTCGCGACGATCCCACCGACCGGAAGCCCGTCCAGTGCCGCATTGTGCTCGAAGTTGGCCATCGCACACGATGTGAGGGCCGCGAGCAACAACTCTCCGGCGTGCACGGCCTCCCTGCCGGCAAGCCTCGAATCGGTGACGAAGTGGTTGCTGCGGGCACTGACGACGAAACGGCCGGCCTCGCTCGTCACGGTTCCCGTCACCACTGCATCGTGGGCACCCGACGGTGCGGGGGCATTCATCGGGTCACCCGATCCTGCGTTCCCGCCCGCCGCTGCCATTCACCACTCGCCGGACGCGTGAGTCCGAGATTCTCGCGCAATGTCGCGCCTTCGTACTCCGTGCGGAAGACGCCGCGCTTCTGCAATTGCGGAACGACCTGGCGGGTGAAGGTCTCGAATCCTCCCGGCTGGTACGGGACCTGAAGGGTGAATCCGTCTGCCGCTCCGTCCTCGAACCAGTCCTGCAGGCCGTCCGCGACCTCGTCGGCGGTACCGATGAAGCCGCCCTCGTACCGGCCTCCGTACTGCTTCCCGAGCTGACGGAGTGTCAGTCCCTCGCGTTCGGTGATCTCGCGGACCTCGTGGTAGTGCCCGGCAACTCCGGGCACCTCGACCTCCGGCAGCCTCTCGTCGAGCGGGAAGGTCGACAGGTCCACATCGAGATGATATGCAAGTGTCGATAATCCGCCGATCGAAGGCACGAGTTCGAAGATCTCGTCGGCGAGTTCCTTCGCTCGCGCGGTCGTGGACCCGACCACGGGGGTGATCGACGGAAGGATCTTGATCTCCTCCGGGTCACGACCGAATGTCGCAGCACGATCCTTGATTTCGCGATAGAACGCCTGCGCCGACTCCTTCGAGGCGTGGCTGCAGAAGATCACGTCCGACCAGCGCGCGGCGAAATCCTTGCCCTTCGAGGACGCACCGGCCTGGATGAGCACCGGATATCCCTGGGGCGGCCGAGGAACGTTGAGCGGTCCCTGCACGGAGAAATACCTGCCCTTGTGGTCGATACGGTGCACCCTGTCCGGATCGGCGAACAGAGGCCGTTCGGCGTCGAGCACGAGCGCATCGTCGTCCCAGCTGTCCCACAGCTTGCCGGCCACCTCGAGGAATTCGTCGGCCCGTTCGTAGCGGGTGGAACGGTCGAACTGTTCGTCGAGCCCGAAGTTCCGCGCCTCGGATTCCTGGAAGGAGGTCACGATGTTCCACGCCGCGCGTCCGCCCGAGAGGTGGTCGAGGCTGGCGAAGGAGCGGGCGACGGTGAACGGCTGCGCGTAGGTGGTGGAGACCGTTGCAGCGAGTCCGAGATGGCGGGTCACGGACGCCATCGACGCGATGACCGGAAGCGGATCCACCCGCAGCGAGCCGAGGGCACCGTACCTCAACTGCGAATCCGTGCTCCCACCGAATCGGTCGGGTACGGAGACGATGTCGGCGAAGAAGGCGAGATCGAACCGGCCTTCTTCGAGGGTGCGGGCCATGTTCTGGTAGTAGCCCGCATCGAGCCATCCGGGAACCGAATCGGGCAGGCGCCATCCGCCGGGACGACCGGGGCCGGCTGTGACGAACGCGGCGAGATGCATCTTCTTGGTCACGAGAACTCCTGAATTGCTGTGTACCGGGACCGGCCCGGTCAGACCTTCGCCAGTTCGGCGGTGACGGCGGCACGGACGGGATCGAATCGACTGTCGGACAACCAGCTCCGGACGTCGATCGTCTCCGGGTACACGCCGAGAGCATGGAAGTTGTCGGCGAGATCCTGTGTGCCGTCGATCGCGTCGGCGCCTACGGCAGTGAATTCACCGGCACCCGAGTAGGACAGTCGACGGTCGACGACGAGATCGCGGTAGACCTCCCTCTCGAGTTGTGAATCCCCGAATCCGCCGAGCGCCGCGAACTCGCCGACGGCGACATCGGGCTGCGCTTCGATCCAGCGCTGTGCATCGCGGACGTTGCGGGCGAGCTTCGCGGCGAGCTCGGGACGGCCGAACGCGAAGTTCTCGCTCGCGACGAAGAACGCGTAGTCGTAGGTCTTCACGTCGGGCAGGACGTCGGCATCGTGTTTACGCCGCGCCAGTTCGATCGTGGGCTGCCAGTTGATCCACGCATCGACCTTGCCCTGCGCGAAGGCGGCCTCGGCATCGGCGGCGGTGAGATTGCTGTACTCGATGTCGTCGAGCGTCAGGCCCGCGGTCTCGAGGTATTTGACGAGACTGTACGTCCCCGTGGTCCCCTGCTGGTCGGCGACCCTGCGGCCCTTCAGATCCGCAGCGCTCCTGATATCGGAACCCTTGGGGACGAGGATGTCGACCTCGTTGCCCGGCAGCGGATACGCAACGAGCGGTACGAACGGCACCTTTCCACCGATGCCGTAGATGACCGCGGTTGCGGTGGCGAAGGAGAAATCGATGCTGCCGGCCTTGATCGCCTCCATGACGGGGAGCGAGGCCGTGAAGCCGGACCGGAAGTTCACGGGCACAACGAGATCTGCGGAGACGTCGAGACCGCCCAGCTTGTGGGAGAGCACCGTGCCGGGTTCGGCCTTTCCGTCTCCGATGAGCGCGTACCGCACCTCGGCGAGCTCGTCGTCCGCGGACCCGCCCGGCCCGCACGCCGCGAGTGCACCGATTCCGGCGAGTCCGAGCGCGCCGACGCCCGCAGCACGCAGGAATCCGCGACGGTCGAGGGTGGGACGGAAAGTGTTCATCGTGGGGGAAAGCCTTTCGGACGGTCGGAGATCGAAGACAGGTGTGCCGGTGTCGGACGAGAAGGGTGCTCGGTGGAGTGGGATCAGACGGAGGTGCGCACCGCACGGTCGGCTTCGAGGAGACCGTCGAGCAGTTCTTCCTTCCACGCCGCGAGCTGCGCGTCGCCCCGGTGCCGTGGCCGGGCCTGCGGAACCCGGAGATCACGTGTGATCCCCTGCGGCGTCAGCAGCAGCACGCGGTCGGCGAGGACGAGTGCCTCCTCGACGTCGTGGGTGACGAGCAGGACGGTGCGCGGATGTTCGGCGAGGATGTTCTCGAGCAGTTGCTGCATGGTCACGCGGGTGATGGCGTCGAGTGCACCGAAGGGTTCGTCGAGCAGCAGGATGTCGGGGTGGTGCAGCAGGGCACGAGCGAGCGCGACACGCTGCCGCTGACCACCGGAGAGCTCTGCGGGCCAGGAATTCTCACGACCGGAGAGACCGACCTGCGCGAGCAGTCCGACCGCCTTGTCACGCTGCCCCTTCGTCCCCAGGGCAATGTTGTCGAGTACCGACTTCCACGGCAGGAGCCGGTCTTCCTGGAACATCATCCGGGCGGTCGGACCGCCGGCCGGCGCGTCACCGATCGGGGTCATGGTGCCCGAACTGGGATCCTCGAGGCCGGCGAGAATACGCAGCAGGGTCGACTTGCCGACACCGCTGGGTCCGAGGATCGCGACGAAGTCGCCGGGGGCGATGGTCAGATCGAGGTCGCGCAGTACCTGGTTGTCACCGTAGCGACGTCCGATGGAGGTCAGTTCCAGGCCGACGAGTGTGCTGACGGTGGTCATCGTTCACCCTTCCGGTAGTTCGGGTTCCAGCGCAGGACACGGGCTTCGATGAATCGGGTGATCTGGTCCGCGAGCAGGCCCGCACCGGCGTAGAGCACGATTGCGAGGACGATGCGGTCGTTGCGGAGCATCTCGCGGCCGTTCTGCGCGAGGTAGCCGATGCCTTCGCGGGTCGCGATGGTCTCGGCGATGACGAGGGTCAGCCACGCGACACCGAGGGCGTAGCGGATGCCGGTGAGGATCATGGGCATGGCGCCGGGAACGACGATTTCACGAATCAACTGAACACGGCTGAGACCGTACGACTTTCCGAGCTGTACGAGCTTCTCGTCGACCGTGCGGATACCGCTAACGGTGTTGAGGTAGACGGGGAAGATCACGCCCAGCGTCACGAGCAGGACCTTGGGTAGTTCTCCGATGCCGAAGGCTGCGATGAGCAGTGGTACGAGCGCGAGGTGGGGCAACGCCCGCACCATCTGGAGTGTGCGGTCGAACAGGCCTTCGGCGATACGGGACAGGCCGACGGCGAAGCCGAGAAGGAGGCCGATCGCGGCACCGATGACGAACCCGATCGCGATGCGACGCAGACTCACGAGGATGTGCGACTGCAGTTCGCCGGTGGACCACAGCGACCGTGCGGTGTCGACGACGTCCGTGGGCGGCGGCAGGATCGCCGCCGGGACGACCCCGGCACTCGAGCCCCATTGCCAGCCGAGGAGGACCAGCGCGGGTACCACCCAGGGAAGCAGTGTCGTCCAGTGCGGCACACGCAGGCCACGGCCCCGAACGGCGGGGGTCGCCACGGGGGCTGCGGAGACGGTGACGTCGCTCATCGCCGGATCCGGCGATCGGGTCGAGCGGTGTGGTCGGTCATGATTTCTCCCTGTCGTGAAGCGTTCGCAGGGGCACGTTACGACCGAGTGCACGCAATTGTCGTCATTTGTATACACATGGATTTGAAAGGTGTACACGGCACGGATGCCGTGGTAGTCCTGGTCCGGCGGCCCGGTCGGTGAGACCGGCACCACACGATCCGGCCGGGGAGGACACAGCATGACGCCCACGACAACGAATCCGTACAGCGAACTGCGCAGACGAATCATGGAGGGGGTCCATGCGCCCGGCGATCTACTCGTGCCCGCCGCCGTGGGAGAACAGCTGGGCGTCTCCCGGACACCCGTGCGCGAAGCGCTGATCCGACTCGAACTCGAAGGTCTCGTGACGAAGGTCTCACGCGGATTCCGGGTCCTCGAACGCACCCCGGAAGAGATCCTCGACATCTGCGAGGCACGCATCGCACTCGAATCGGCAGTAGCGCTGTCCGCCGCGCAACGACGCACAGAACTCGATCTCGCCCGGCTGCGGCGCAGTCTCGACGAAGCACGAACCGCGCGAGCCCCTGCCGACAGATTGCGATTGCATGCGGAATGGCACGTGGCGTTACGGCTGGCCGCACACAATCCCACGATCGTGGAACTGATGGACCTGCTCGACGCCCGATTACACGTGTACGACGGCAAGGCTTCCCGTACGCCGGACAATCTCGACCTGGTCGAACGAGAGCACCAGGCCGTCTACGAGGCCGTCGCCGAAGGTGACGGCACGCGTGCCCAGGAACTGATGGTCGCCCACCAGCAACGCACTCGCGACCTGCGCATCGCCGAGATGGCGGAATCGAACCACTGAGACGCCACCCGATCTCCCGCATCCGGCAGCTTGCCCGCGGCACTGCCAGTAGCGTCGGCGATCGAGCCCCCGTGACCGGGACCGCTGGGGCGTGAAGCAGGAGGACGAGTGACCGCAGGGCGTCGAGCATCCACGACGGACCGGATCCCATCGGGCCCGATCACAGGCTTCGCCGGTTTCTGCCGCGCCCTCACCGCGGCCGGTCTGCCCGTCACGCTCGATGCCACCGTCACCTATCTCCACGCACTCGAGCACGTCGACGTCGGTGACGTGAAGCAGGTCTACTGGGCAGGCCGCGCCACCCTGTGCCGCACACCGGACGACACGGCGAGGTACGACGCGGCATTCGTCCACTGGTTCGGCGACACCGTCCCGACCGGCTCGAGAACCCGGGGGCAGCGCACCCGCACCGCACGCATCGCCGCCCTGGCACGAGGAGACGGCGCTGCCGGCGAGGCCGGCGACGACGCACCCCGACTGCAGGTCGCGGCCGACGACACGGAGGTGCTCCGTCACCGGGACGTCGCCGAGCTGGCCCCGGCCGAACGCGCACATCTCGCCGAACTGCTCACGCATCTGCGACCCCGGCCACCGCAACGCCGGGCGCTGCGCTCCCGCCCGTCCCGGGGTGGCCCGGTGGATCCGCGCCGCACCCTGCGCGACATGCTGGCGACCGGCGGCGAGTCCGTACGACCTCGACGGCACGCCCGGACGAGCAGAGCGCGCCGGGTGGTACTGCTGATCGACGTCTCCGGGTCGATGAACCCGTACGCCGACGCACTCCTGCGGTTCGCTCATGTCGTCACGCGTGCTGCACCGTCGTCGACCGAGGTGTTCTCCCTCGGTACCCGGCTGACCCGCCTGTCGCGGGCCATGCGCGCCCGCGACGCCGACAGCGCGCTCGCTGCCGCATCCCGCGCGGTACCCGACCGGGCCGGCGGGACCCGTCTCGGCGACACCCTCCGCACCTTCCTGGACCGTTGGGGCCGAAGGGGTTTCGCGCGTGGTGCGGTGGTCGTGATCTTCTCCGACGGCTGGGAACGCGGTGACGCGTCACTGCTCGGGGAACAGATGGCGCAACTGCACCGGCTCGCGCACCGCGTGCTGTGGGTGAACCCGCATGCCGGCGGGAAGGGATACGAACCCGTCCAGTCGGGTATCACGGTGGCCCTGCCCCACATCGACCGTCTGCTCGCGGGACACAGTCTCGCGACACTGGAAGAACTTCTCGAGGAGGTTCGGCGTGCGTGAAATTCTCGACGAACTCGACCGGCGTTACCGGGCCGGCGAGACCGTCGCCGTGGGCACAGTGGTCTCGACCTTCCGGTCGGCGCCCCGAGGGCCGGGCGCGTCGATGCTGGTCGCGCAGGACGGCACCGTCACCGGCAGCGTCTCGGGCGGCTGCGTCGAAGGAGACGTCTACGAGCTGGCCCGGGGCGTGATCGAGGACGGCGAGCCGGTACTGCAGCGATACGGGGTGTCCGACGACGACGCCTTCTCCGTCGGCCTCACGTGTGGTGGCATCATCGACGTCTTCGTCGAACGCATGGACACCGAGACCTTCCCGGGCTTCGCCGAACTGGTCGGCTCCGTCCGCGCCGGCACCCCCGTCGCCCTGGCGACCGTCACCGATCATCCGGACCCGGCGGTGCGCGGGCAGCGGATGGTGGTGTGGCGCGACCGTGCCGAGGGGCGGCTCGCCTCACCCCGCATGCACGACGCCGTGGCCGACGACGTGCGCGGTCTGCTCGAGTCGGGCCGTTCCGGCACCCTCCACTACGGCACCGACGGGGAACGCCGGGGCGAGGGGATGTCGGTCTTCGTCAACGTCTTCCAGCCACCTCCACGGCTGATCGTGTTCGGGGCTATCGACTTCGCGTCCGCGATGGCCCGTCTCGGCTCGTTCCTCGGGTACACGGTGACGGTGTGCGACGCCCGCGGTGTGTTCGCCACCGAGGCCCGCTTTCCGGGAGCCGACGAGGTGATCGTGGACTGGCCGCATCGTTATCTCGAGGCCGAGGCCGAGGCCGGCCGCATCGACACCCGCACCGTGATCACGGTGCTCACCCACGACCCGAAGTTCGACGTGCCGCTCCTGGACATCGCGCTGCGACTCGACGTGGCCTACGTCGGGGCCATGGGCTCGCGGCGCACCCACGGCGAACGGATGGCGCGGCTGAGGGAGACGGGCCTGTCCGAGACCGAACTGGGCCGCCTGTCGTCGCCGATCGGCCTGGATCTCGGTGCCCGGACCCCTGAGGAGACCGCGGTGTCGATCGCCGCCGAGATCATCGCGCTGCGGTGGGGCGGGGGCGGAAACCGACTGGTCGACACCGAAGGGCCCATCCACGCCCACGAGGAATCCGCCGGTCCACAGACTCCGGTTCGGAGGTGACCCCGGCTCAGAAGTACTGAGCGCCCCCGTCGATCGCGAAACTCTGTGCGGTGACGAAGGCCGACTCGTCGGATGCCAGGAAGGCGACCATGTTCGCGATCTCGTCCGCTTCGGCCGCGAACTGGTTCAGGAAGGGCGTCGTCATCCCGGCGAGCCGCGGGTTGCTCTCCGCGGTCTGCGCGATCCGCTCGCGCATCGAACCGGACCCCATGGGAGTGTTCACCGCGCCCGGGTGGATGCTGTTGACCCGGATGTCGTGCTGTCCGAGTTCCGCGGCGAACGCCCGTGCCATTCCAACCAGAGCGTGCTTGCTGGTCGTGTAGTGGACCATGAAGGGCTGCAGCTTCGCACCGGCGAGCGAGCTGGTGACGACGATCGAACCGCCTCCCCGGGCGATCAGGTGCGGGGCGGCAGCGGTGATCGTGTTCCACACACCCGTGACGTTGATGTCGAGAGTGTCGCGGAAGCTCTCGGGTGTGATCTCGTCCCACGTCTGCGGAATGCAGATGCCCGCGTTCGCGACCACCACGTCGAGACCGCCGAACTGTGCGGCCCCCTCCTCGAGGACGTTCTTCGTCCCTTCGAGATCGCGCACATCGCACTGCACCAGATGCGCTTTCGCCCCTTCGGCCTCCACGAGCCTGCGCGTCTCGTCGAGGTCCTCGACGGTGGCCGAATCGTAGGGGACGCCGGGCAGCGGAGCCGCGAGGTCGAGGCCGACGATCTGCGCACCCTCCCGCGCCAGCCGGACCGCATGAGCACGCCCTTGACCTCGCGCGACACCGGTGATGAATGCGACCTTGTTCTCCAGCCGGGCCATCCGGTTCCTCTCGTACTCACGTGCCGCGTTCGACCGGTTCGGGGCCGCCGACGCGATTTCGTCGATTCGGGTCTTTTCTACGCGCGATATGCAGCAGAGTGTCAGTGATCTGTATCACTGCGCCATGTGAGGCACTTGGAGGACCGATGCGCATCACTGTCACCGTCGACGGAACGCAGTACACCGACGACGTGGAACCACGGCTGCTACTCGTGCACTACCTCAGGGATCGGCTCGGCAGAGTGGGCACGGTGGTCGGCTGCGACACCAGCAACTGCGGGGCCTGCACCGTGCTGCTCGACGACCGCAGCGTCAAATCGTGCTCGGTGCTCGCCGTCCAGGCCGACGGCCGTTCCGTCACCACCGTCGAAGGTCTCGCCGTGGACGGCGTCCTGCATCCGGTCCAGGAGGCCTTCCGCGAGAAGCACGCCTTGCAGTGCGGCTTCTGCACCCCCGGGATGATCATGGCCACCATCGACCTGCTCTCCGAGAATCCCGACCCGAGCGACGAGGACGTACGACACGGACTCGAAGGAAATCTGTGCCGCTGCACCGGATATCAGAACATCGTGGCAGCCGCACGGGATGCCGCACAGCGACTGCGCGAGGACTCCGCAGTCACCGAGGAGGTCGCACGATGACGAGCACCGCGGATCCGGCCACCGACGCGCGCGCCGGCGATTCCGAACTCGGCCGGGCACGACGCCGCAAGGAAGACGAACACCTCATCACCGGCCGAACCCGCTGGACCGACAACATCGTGCTCCCCGGCATGGTGCACGCCGCGATCCTGCGCAGCCCGGTCGCTCACGCCCGCATCACCGGCCTCGACGTATCCGAGGCACGGACCATGCCGGGTGTCGTCGCCGTCTACACGGGCGCAGATCTCGCCGAGGAGCAGGGCAGCCTGCCGTGCGCCTGGCCCATCACCGAGGACATGAAGACGCCGAACGCGCCCGCTCTCGCGGTCGACACCGTGCGGTTCGCAGGCGAAGCCGTCGCGGTGGTCGTGGCCCGCAGTCCGTACGAGGCCCACGATGCACTCGACGCGATCGACGTCGACTACGAGGACCTGCCGGTCGTGCTCGACCTCGAGGCCGCGGCCCGGGACGGCGAACTCGTCCACCCCGATCTCGGAACCAACGTCAGCGCGACCTGGGTCTTCGACTCCGCCGAGGCGGGCAGCGGCGGGAACGTCGAGGATGCGATCCGGGACGCGGAGGTCGTCGTCGAGCGGACCTTCCGGCAACAACGACTCATCCCCGCTTTCATGGAGCCGCGGTCGGTGGTCGTCGATCCCACCGCCTCACAGATCACCATGTGGTCGGCGACCCAGGTACCGCACGTGCTGAAACTGATGCTGGCGATGACGCTGGGTCTCCCCGAGCACAAACTGCGCGTGATCGCCCCCGACGTCGGTGGCGGATTCGGTGGCAAGCTCCAGGTCACTCCCGAGGAAGTGCTCACCCTGCTCATCGCGCGCCGGCTCCACAAGCCCGTCAAGTACACCGAGACGCGCAGCGAGTCGATGCTCGCCGCACATCACGGCCGTGATCAGGTCCAGAAGCTCACCCTCGCCGCGCGCCGCGACGGCACCGTCACCGGGCTGAAGGTCGAACTGCTCGCCGACATGGGCGCCTATCTACGTCTGGTCACGCCGGGCGTGCCGATCCTCGGTGCGTTCATGTTCAACGGCATCTACAAGTTCGGCTCCTATCACTTCTCGTGCACCAATGTGTTCACCAACAAGGTGCCCACCGACGCCTATCGCGGTGCCGGACGGCCCGAGGCCACCTTCGCGATCGAACGCATCATGGACGAGCTCGCCGTGGAACTGTCGATGGATCCCCTCGAGATCCGGGAGAAGAACTGGATCAGGCACGAGGAGTTCCCCTTCGACACCGTCGCGGGTCTGACCTACGACTCGGGGAACTACGAGGCCGCCACCGCCAAGGCCCGGGAACTGTTCGACTACGACGCTCTGCGCCGCGAGCAGGCCGAGCGACGCGAACGCCACGACCCGGTCCAGCTCGGGATCGGTGTCTCGACGTTCACGGAGATGTGCGGTCTGGCCCCCTCCCGGGTACTCGGGTCCTTGTCCTACGGCGCCGGCGGGTGGGAGCATGCGGCGGTCCGCATGCTTCCGACCGGCAAGGTCGAGGTCGTCACCGGCTCGTCCGCCCACGGCCAGGGCCACGAGACGGCGTGGAGTCAGATCGTGGCCGACCGGCTCGGAATTCCCTTCGACGACATCGAGATCCTGCACGGTGACACGCAGAGTTCACCGCGCGGCCTCGACACCTACGGCTCCCGATCGCTCGCGGTGGGCGGCATCGCCGTGGTCAAGGCCGCCGAGAAGGTGGTCGCCAAGGCGCGCCCGATCGCCGCGCACCTACTCGAATGTTCCGAGGACGATCTCGATTTCGAGGCCGGGCAGTTCCGCGTCAAGGGGACGGCGAAGTCCGTCGGCCTCACCGACGTCGCACTCGCGGTCTTCGCCGCCCACGACCTGCCCGAGGGCATCGAACCGAATCTCGATTCCGAGGCGACCTACGATCCCGACAACTTCTCGTTCCCGCACGGCACCCATCTGTGCGCGATCGAGATCGATACGGAGACGGGCCACGCGCGCATCCGCAAGTACGTCTGCGTCGACGACGTCGGGCACGTCGTGAACCCGCTCATCGTCGAGGGGCAGGTGCACGGCGGTCTCGCCCAGGGCATCGCCCAGGCGCTCTACGAGGAGGCGGTGCACGACGAATCCGGCACGCTGCTGAGCTCGTCGTTCGCCGAATATCTGCTGCCGACGGCCGTCGATCTGCCGCCCTTCGTCACCGACCGCACCGACACGCCGGCACCGGGGAATCCGCTCGGCGTCAAGGGAGTCGGTGAGGCGGGAACCATCGCGTCGACGCCGGCCGTGGTCAACGCCGTGCTCGACGCGGTACGGCAGTTCGGCGTCACCGACGTCGAGATGCCCTGCACACCGATGCGGATCTGGCACGCGCTCCGCGACGCCCAGAATGCCCGAGGAGGCACGAAATGATTCCGGCCCCGTTCGAGTACGTCGCACCCTCGAGCGTCGACGAAGCCGTCGCCGCGCTGACGGAGGCGGGTGAGGACGCGAAGGTCATCGCCGGCGGGCAGAGCCTCATGCCCGTCCTGCGATTGCGGATGGCCGCGCCGACCGTGCTCGTCGACCTCGGCCGGATCCCCGAACTCCGAGGGATCCGCGACGACGGCGACGCGCTCGTGATCGGCGCGACCACCACGCACCACGAGGTGTTGCACGATCCGCTCGTCGCGCAGCACGCACGACTGCTCGCCGAAGCGACGGCGACGGTGGCCGACCCGCAGATCCGGCACCGCGGTACGTTCGGCGGGTCGCTGGTGCACGCCGACCCGTCCGGGGATCTCGCCGCACCCGCGGTGGCGCTCGGGGCGAGCTTCATCGTCGCGGGGCCCTCCGGTCTACGCACCGTCGCGACGGACGACTTCTTCCAGGACTACTTCACGACCGCCGTCGAACCCGGGGAGATCCTCGTCGAGGTGCGGGTCCCGAAACACACGGGCTGGGCTGCCCGGTACGAGAAATTCCATCGCGCGGCCCAGCAGTGGTCGATCGTCGGTGTCGCCGCGACACTCGAGACGTCGGGGGGACACATCGAACGAGCGAAGATCGCGCTGACCAACATGTCGGCGGCCCCCGTCCGGGCGCGCAGTGTGGAGGAATCGCTCGTCGGCAGACCGGCGACGGCCGAGACGATCCGCGCTGCCGCCGAACATGCCGCGGAGGGCACGGCGCCCATGACGGACGGAAATGCGGACGCCGAGTATCGGAGCCATCTCGCGCGGGTACTCACCCGTCGAGCCGTCACGGCCGCGACCGGGGTCTAGGTCGCCGGCACGGAATGTCCACCGGCCCCGGAACCACTTGTTCGGAAAGGAACCCATGCAACTCGAACACTCACTGTCCGTTCCCGCACCGGTCGACGAGGTGTGGACCGCCCTGCTGAACCCGGAGAAGGTCGCACCGTGCATGCCGGGCGCCACGCTCACGGGGGTCGACGGCGATTCGTTCACCGGGACCGTCAAAGTGAAGCTCGGACCGGTGGCTCTCACGTTCAAGGGCACCGGCGTGTACGTCGAGAAGGACGAGGGTGCCCGCAGGGCGGTGATCGAGGCCAATGCGAAAGACACGCGCGGTAACGGGACGGTGGCTGCAACGGTCACCGTCACCCTCCGTGGCGACGGGAACCGAACCGACGGCACGGTGAACACCGACATGAAGATCACGGGCAAGCCGGCCCAGTTCGGGCGAGGCATGATCTCCGATGTCGGCGGCAGGATTCTCGAGGAGTTCGCGAGTTGCCTGTCGACGAAGCTCGGTCCCGATTCCGAGACCGGAGCCGCTGCGGCAGCGACGGCGGAGGCTGCCGAATCGCAGCCCAACGAGTCGATTCCGGCGAGCACTCCGCTCACCGCGACGGCCACCGGAGCCGAGCAGGCCGGCGGGGCATTCGTCGGTCCCGGCACCGGAGAGCCCACCGAAAAGGACGAATCCGCCGAGCCGCGTCCCAACGAATCGATGCCCCCGAGCCCTCCAGTCCCGTCCCCGGCACCGCCGACACCGGCCACAGCGCCGGTACCGTCGGCGACCCCCTCTCCGGGGCAGTCTCCGCAGCCCGAGGCCGAACCGCTCGATCTCATGCAGTACGCGCGGGGGTCGGTCGCCGCGCGGATGGCGCCGGTGGGAGCGATTGCGCTGCTCGTCGTCGTCATCGCGATCGTCCTGCAGCGCCGATCGGGACGCTGATCGGACTGCGGACCCCGACGGAATTCCGAGCACTGCGGCCGGCCCCGGTGGACGGGCCGGCCGCAGTGCTCGATCGGGTGCAGGCCGGGCTCAGACGGCGTGTACCGAGACGCGTCCACGCCCGATCGGATCGAGTTGCGCCCGGAGCCACGCGTGCGCCGGATCGGCATCGCGTTCGGCGTGCCAGACGGCGAATTCGCGCAGAGGCGGCAACGCGAAGGTGGGCTCGAGTATCCGCAGGGAGGCCGTCTCGGCGATGTGGTGGGCCATCTGTTCGGGTAGGAGGGTGACCATGCGGGTGTTCTCCAGGGCATACGGCAGGACCGCGACATTGCCGGTGGTCGCGCCGATCCGGGCCACCACCCCGGCCCGCAGCAACGCACGGCCGAGGTTCGTGTCGTCGGAGTACCGCACGTAGGACAGCAGGGGGTAGCGCGCGAGCACTTCCCGGGTGAGTTTCGTGCCGGTGTACGGATGCCCCGACCAGACCGCTCCGACGAACCTGTCGGACAGCAGGATCTGCCGACGGCAGGTCGCGAATTCGGGTGAGTCGAGGAAGTGTTCCGGGAGCACCGCGAGGTCGATCTCGAAGCGCCGGAAGGCATCGAGACCTGCTGCATTCAACGGCTGCAGGTCGAAACGGATGTTGGCCGGTGTAGCTCCCCGGACCAGCAGACGCAGCAGGGTGACCTCGGCGTAATCGCCGGTCATGAGGGTGAAGGTGCGTGCGTCGGTCGCCGGGTCGAAGCCGGGTGCGGTGAGCACCGACCGTTCGAGTGTGCGCAGCACTTCTCGGAGCGGCTCGACGAGCGCTTGGGCTCGCGCCGTCGGGCGCAGTACGCGCCCGCTCTTGACGAGCAGCGGATCGTCGAACTGTTTGCGCAGGCGGGCCAGAGCCGTGCTGGTGGCCGGCTGGGACATGTTCAGTCGCTGGGCCGCACGGGTGACGTTGCGTTCTGCGAGCAGGACATCGAGCACCACGAGCAGGTTGAGATCGACCCGTCGCAGATCCATTCGTCCCCCTGACATCGAAACCCGGCGGAACGGGAAATTCCGGCGGCATCGTAACGCACAGCCGCGATGTATACGCAAGGTCGTATACCAGCTATCGGACTTGCATCCCGATCTTGTGAGCATGACGAATGAGTACCTAGTCTGGCCCACGTCCTGACGGCAGCGAACCGTGATTCGCCCTGGCCCGAATTTCGATGGCGAAATTCTCACTTGCCGAGATCCTGCTTCGGCCCGGCCGCCGACTCAGGCATGCAGAGGAGTTCGGGGGCGAAAGACGTGAGTCTCGTACAACAGATCCGGCAGCACACGCCGGAGAACTGGCGCCTGTGGCGCAAGATGACCGTGGTCGTCGCCGTTCCCATCGTGGCCGCCACCCTGTACGGCTCACTGCGCGTCTACGACCTGTTCCAGGAGAACCGCGCCTACAGTGCCGCGGCCGAGAACGTCTCCATCCTGCCCACTCTCGCCGAGTACGCCACCGGTGTCTCGGGTGCCGCGGCCGCGACGATCCTGTCGCTGCCGGTCGACAACGGCGCCCAGATCGCACGCGAAGCCGCGGCGACCCTGACGAGCCAGATGGAGGACAAGGACCTCGATCCGAAAATCGCCGCACAGATCAACCGCATGCTCGCCGAGGGCGAGAGTCTGCTCGCCAGTGCGTCGTCCGGAACGCTCGCCCCGACCGTGGCCAGCGAACGCGCCGACGGATTCGTCACCCGTGCCCAGGCCGCCTACCGCGCCATCACGACCACCAGCGACAATCCCAGCGTCCTGAACGAGAGCGCCACGCTTCTCGACCTGTGGGCCACGCAGTGGACGCTGCTCGACCAGGTCCTCGCCTTCTCCGCCCTGAGCGCCGACACCGACGGCGCATTGCTGATGTGGAACAACGCCCTCGGCGTCGAGGCCGCCAAGCTCACCGTTCTCCGCGACACATTCGCCGAGAATTCTGCCGCCGACGCGAGCAAGGTAGACGCTCTCATCGGCATGCTCGAGAAACGCCGCAGTCTCACCGCCGAACTCGGCAACGCGGGTGGCGACGTCCGCGCCCTGCAGGGCTCGCTCTTCGAGAGCCTCATGATCTACCAGGAAGAGGTCGCCGGTTCCGCGACTCGCGCCGTGGGCGTCCTCGACGATCTCGCGGGCGAAGCCCGCAGCGAAGCGCTCAAGAACGGTATCGGTGTGGCCGTGGTGCTCGCCCTCGCCCTCGGACTCGCGATCATGATCGCAGCATCGCTGGTCAAGCCGTTGCGCCGCCTGCGCAACGACACTCTGCGTGCAGCCGAAGAGGATCTTCCCGCCGCTCTCGCCGCGATCAAGGACGGCGCCGAGATCGACACCGTGCAGTTGTCCCCGGTGCGGGTGCACACCCGTGAGGAGATCGGCGAGGTCGCCCGCGCCGTCGACAGCATGAACGAGGGCGCCCTGCGTCTCGCAGGTGAACAAGCCCAACTGCGGCGGCAGGTCAACGAGATGCTCGAGACCCTCGCGCGTCGCAACAAGACCCTGGTGGAACAGCAACTCGCCCTGATCGATTCGCTCGAACACGAGGAACGCGATCCCACCCGTCTCCAGAATCTGTTCGCGCTCGATCACCTCGCCGCCCGCATGCGTCGTACGGGTGACTCGCTGCTCGTCCTCGCCGGCACTCGTCAGCGCCTCGGCCGGGTCCCCGACACACCGCTCGTCGACGTCCTCCGCGCCGCCGTCTCGCAGGTCGAGAACTACCAGCGCGTGAACATCGGCAATGCCCCGGAAGGCAATCTGGTCGGTAGTGCCGTCACCGACGTCGTCCACATGGTCGCCGAGCTCCTCGACAACGCGCTGCGCGCTTCACCGCCCGACAGCACGGTGGCGTTCGCCTTCTCCCGCGCGGTGGACGGCGGCCTCCTGCTGGAGATCGCCGACCGCGGGATCGGTATTCCCGCAGACGAACTCGCAGACATCAACATGCGACTCGGATCCGACAGCGAGGCCGGATCCGGCGCGGCACGTCGAATGGGCCTGTTCGTGGTGGCCCGCCTCGCCGACCGTCACGGCATCACCGTGCGGTTGCGTCCCACCTTCGACTCGTCCACCAACGCCGGCATCACCGCGAGCATCTATCTGCCGACGAGTCTGCTGAAGGGGACGGGCAGGAACCACGAGGATCCGTACCGGATCGATCGACCGCGTCGCCTGCCCGACCCACCCTCGGAGCACAGCGAGCACTACCCCGCCGACCCGGTTTCCGGGGCCCAGCCGGACATCGGAAACCGCTATCCCGCACCTGTGCCGGCGCCCGCTCACGCTCTGGCGTCACCCGGCACGAGCCCCGGTGTCCGGCGCGGTCAACTGCACGAACGATGGGTCCCCCGCGGCACAGGACACTGACACCGCGAATCCCTCCGCTCCGCACTGTCTCCGGCAGATCTCTCGTGCGTCATATCCGGCGCATCGGGCACTCCGCGGGATAGAGTCGACGGGCCGACCGTGCCGTCTCCGAGGGAGCAACCCGTGAAACGTTTCGCACACACCACCGCACTCCTCGTCGCCTCCGCCGCCGTCCTCGCCGGGTGTTCCGGTGGAGGAGACGACGATCCCCTCGCCGCCGACGGCGCGGGCGCCGGCACGGTCGTCGTCGGCTCGGCGAACTTCCCGGAGAACGTCCTCCTCGCGGAGATCTACTCGCAGGCACTCGAGAGCACGGGCACCGAGGTCACCCGTCAGTTCAACATCGGCAGCCGCGAGATCTACTACGACCAGGTCGCCTCGGGTGCCATCGCTCTCGTCCCCGAGTACAACGGAGCACTGCTCGAGCGGGTCGATCCCGAAAGCACCGCAACCACGACCGAGGCAGTCGACAGCGCTCTCTCCGAATCCCTTCCGGAAGGACTGGAGATCCTCACCTCGGCCCCCGGCGAGAACAAGGACGCGCTCGTCGTCACCGAGGAGACGGCCCAGCGGTACAACCTGAAGACCATCGCAGATCTCGCGCCGGTCGCAGGAGAACTCGCGGTCGGCGGGCCCCCGGAGTTCGAGACACGCCAGCAGGGCGTGGTGGGCCTGCGGGAGGTCTACGGAGTCGAATTCCGCGAGTTCGTACCCACCGACACGGGTGGGCCCATCACCATCCGGGCACTCTCGGACGGCACCGTCCAGGCCGCGAACATCTTCACCACCGACCCGTCGCTGAGTACCGAACCGTTTGTGGCGCTGGAGGACCCGGAATCGGTGTTCGGAGCCCAGAACGTGACCCCACTCGTCCACCGCGCCAGCCTCGACGACGAGGACATCGCGGCGATCGACGCGGTCTCGGAGAAGATCACCACCGACACTCTCGTCGAACTGGTCGGACAGGTGGTCACGGACGGTCGCGACATCGACGTCGTCGCCGAGGAATGGTTGCAGCAGAACGGACTCGGGTGACGGGAGCGGCGCCGCGTGATCACCTTCGACGACGTCGAGAAGAGTTATCCGGACGGAACCGTCGCGGTCGACGGCCTCACCCTCGAGGTGCCCACCGGCACCCTCACGGTCTTCGTCGGCCCTTCCGGATGCGGCAAGACCACATCACTGCGCATGATCAACCGAATGATCGAGCCCACGAGGGGCCGCGTCCTCGTCGGAGGCCGCGACATACGTGACGAGGATCCTCGGATCCTGCGGCGCGGAATCGGATACGTGATCCAGCATGCCGGCCTGTTCCCCCACCGCACGGTGGTCGACAACGTCGCCACCGTACCGCGCCTGCTCGGCGCGAGCCGGAAGCAGGCCAGGGCGACCGCAATGGATGTGCTCGCGCGCGTCGGGCTCGGAGAGGAACTCGCACAGCGCTATCCGGCGCAACTGTCGGGAGGGCAGCAACAGCGTGTCGGTGTGGCACGGGCCCTGGCGGCCGACCCGCCGATCCTGTTGATGGACGAGCCGTTCTCCGCAGTGGATCCGGTGGTCCGGAAGGAACTGCAGCAGGAACTGCTCCGCCTGCAATCGGTGATGGCCAAGACGATCGTGCTCGTCACCCACGACATCGACGAAGCGATCACCCTCGGCGACCGCGTGGCGGTGCTGCGGCCCGGCGGTGTGCTCGCGCAGTATGCGACGCCGGAGGAACTTCTCACCGCGCCCGCCGACGAGTTCGTCGCCGGTTTCCTCGGTGCCGAGCGAGGCGTGCGGCTCATGTCGTTCTTCTCGTCGGCCGACCTGCCGTTGCGCACCCAACCCGTCGTCACGCAGAGGGATGCCGAACGCGTCGACAGTGGGCGCTGGCATCTCGTCGTCGACGACGACAAGCGTCCCCTGGGGTGGACGAATGGTCCCGGTCGATCGGAATCGAGTTCGGTGGGAAGAACTTTCGTTCCCGGTCATGATTCGCTGCGAGCGGTGCTCGACGCGGCCGTACTCTCCCCTTCCGGCCACGCGGTGGCCGTCGACGGGGACGGGCGGGTCATCGGTGTGATCAGCGGGGAGGAGATCACAGCGGCGGCCCGTTCGTTGCACAGCAGCCGGCAGTCGGGCCTCGATTCCCCAGCTCGGACGGGAAAGCCGCGGTGAACCTGCGCATTCCCGGATATCTGGGAACGTTCTGGGAGTTGCTCGGAGACCATCTCCTCATGGCACTGGGGGCGTCCCTGCTCGGTTTGGTGATCGCGGTGCCGCTGGGAGCGGCATGTGTGCGGTGGCCGCGTGCGTATCCACCGGTACTGGCGATCTCCAGTGTCCTGTACTCCATTCCGTCGCTCGCCTTCTTCGTTCTCCTCATCGCGTTCACCGGGATCGGCCGCACCACGGTGATCCTGCCGTTGGCCGTCTACGCTCTGGCCGGACTCGTCCCCAACGTCGTGGACGGCCTGCGTGCCGTACCGGAGAGCGTCCGTCAGTCCGCGGTGGCCATGGGGTTCTCGACTCCCCGGCGGTTGTTCACGGTGGATCTGCCGCTCGCGATCCCCGCGGTCGTCGCCGGACTGAGGGTCGCCACGGTCGCGAACATCAGCTTGGTGAGCGTCGGGGCGTTGATCGGTATGGGCGCGTTCGGCTCGCTGTTCACCGCTTCGGTGCAGTTGAACCGGCCGGATCTGGCAGTCCTCGGTATCGCCGCGACGGTCGTGATGGCACTGGTCGTCGACGCGGTGCTGGTCCTCGTCCAGCGTCTTGCCACGCCGTGGATGCGCCGCACCTCGGGAGCCCGGCCGTGACGACGCTGCTGAATCATCTCGCCGAGTATTTCGGAGACGCCGCCAACTGGTCGGGACCTGCCGGTATCCCCACTCGCCTGCTGCAGCACTTCGGGTACACGCTGCTCGCGTTCGTACTCGCCGCCCTCCTCGCCTTGCCTGGCGGCTTGTGGACCGGGCACACCGGCCGAGGTGGTGTGCTGGTGTCGCTCACGGCGAATTCCGCGCGTGCACTCCCCACCTACGGACTGCTCGTGCTGCTGGTGGTGTTGTACGGGATCGGGCTGGTCCCGGTGCTGGTGCCACTGGTGGCGCTCGCCGTTCCTCCGATCCTCCTGAACTCGTACGAGGGGATCCGGGGGGTGGACCCGGCGTTGACGGACGCCGCCCGGGGAATGGGGATGACCTCGTGGCAGATCCTGATGCGGGCGCAACTGCCCGTTGCGCTGCCGCTCGTGCTCGTCGGGTTGCGCACCGCGGCGGTACAGATCGTCGCGACCGCCACGATCGCGGCGGCGGTGAGCTTCGGCGGAGTGGGAAGGCCCATCGTGGACGGCCTTGCGCGGAGTGATTACGCCCTGGTCGTGGGGGGTGCGGCCCTCGCGGCGATCTGCTCGCTGCTGGTGCTTGCGATCTTCTCGGTTCTCGGGCGTCTGGTGGTCTCCCCGGGCGTACGGGCGGCACAGCAGTAGACCGCACGCGACCCTGCGTCCGGCCCCCGGAACGTGTCGGTGGCCGGGCGCACACTACGGAGGAGACGGATTCCCATCGAGGAGGCGCAGGTGCGATGTATGCGCAACGCGATATCTACTTCGGCTGGACGTCTCGGCGAGTGCCCTTGTACTCGACCTCCACGATCGAGCCGGACATCCGATCCGACGACCGTGCTCCCTCGGGGGTGACACTCGACCGGATCCTGCCCGAGTCTCTCCTGCACGGCAGGCTGATCACCTTCCACGACGCCGAGGACGACAAGGACTACGTCGCCGTGACGGTCGGCGCGGTGGTGGGTGAGAACGACGTGCCGGTCCGGGCGGTGGCGGAGGAGACCCTCGTCCTCTTCGCTGCCCGGAGCGTGACGAACGGGATCCTCGTCGGGACCGAGGACGACGACCTCGACGAACGCGAGATCGACCGCCAGCTCCGCCTCGGCGGTCCCGTTCGTGATCTGCTGGAGTACATCGGCGCGAGATCTGTGGTCGTGGACTGGGCCGCTGCGGCGGCATGACGCGCCGATCCGTTCGTCTGCACCGGCTGTGCGGGCGAGTGGTACCGTCGTACCCGTCACCGTGACCAAACTGTGATATTCGAGGGTTGAGGGAACCCTGTCGGGGGTATTCGACCGCTCGGGTGTCGACGGGGACGGTGACCGGGAGTGGCGGTGCCGGACTGGATGCGAAGCCCGTCGGGGGCAGCCCGGTACCCGCCGCTTTCCTCTCGTATCTCAGCTCTCCGGGACGGCCGTGGACGCGAGCAGCGCCGGCACCTCGGCCGCCAGAAGATGACCTGCCCGGGGAACCGTGACGAAACGCGCCTCGATGTCGTGGGCAAGTTTGCGCAGGGCGTCCACCTGCACGAGTGGGTCGCGATCTCCCACGATCACCTCGACCGGGTGGCCACGCCAGCGTCGCAGCGCGGCCCGGTCGATCCTGGGCATGTTCGTCAGTGACGTGCAGTAGGCACCTACCCGGCAGAACCAGCGCAAGGTCTGCTCGTCGGGCTCGTAGCCGCTCCCGGCCAACGCACGAAGGTACCGTTCCGTGTTCTCGAGATTGGGCTCGTTGCGCCACTGCAACCCGGGGACGAGGGCGCGATGCCACCGGACGCGCGGCACGAGGCCCAGCGGCGCGGCGATCACCAGTTTCTCCACCCGGTCCACGTCCTCCACGGCGGCCGCCACCGAGGCCGACCAGCCCAGGCCGATCACCGGGACCCGCTCGACGCCGAGCGCATCGAGCACCTCGAGGAGCCAGTGCCCGTAGACGGAATGGACGCGCGTGTCGGGCCGGCCCCCCGCGCTCCCACCGGGAAGACCCGGGACGTCGACCAGCACCACCCGGTGCCGGTCGCCGAACCCGTCCGCGAGCAGACGCAGGCCCGCGGCGGGAAGGTCGCCGCCGGCGAGCACCACGATCGGAGGTGCAGTCGCAGGACCGGTGGTGAGGACGTACGTCTCTCCCAGCGATGTGCGAGCGACGTGCTCCTCGACAGGGCGCTGCCAGAAGGTCAGCAGCCCTGCACACGCGTGATGGATGACGCTGTCATCTCCGGGACAGCGATACGGCGAGCGTGTGAGCAACGCCATCACCCTCCTACCCGGACGACTCCGGGGACGACGAGGGACTCACAGGTGAACGGCATGAGTGGATCTTCTTTCTTCGGTACGACCATGTTTCGCCGACCAGCCTCCGGCACACCGCAGGACACCGTAGCCCAGTGCCGGGCGAGAATGCCAGCCCACCTTCTGCGAGGCTTCACAGCTGTCCCGCGAGTCACTTTCGTGCCGAATGTCCTCTCTCCGGTTCCGTCTGCGCGCCCGCATCCGGTTGCGATTCCTCGACGTCCTCCAGCGAGCCGTACACGCGGGGGCGGAAGCCGTAGCCCGCATCCGGGTCGGGCAATCGCTCGTCGGGATCGATGACGATCACTTCCGTTCCGTCGAGATGCAGCCTGCCGATCATCTCGAGCAGCATGCGGCGGCCGACGGACAGGATCGCGCGCACGAGAGACAGATCGAGAGCGAGACGCTTCGTCTCCACCGGTTCGTCGACGACCGCCCTGATGATCCCCTCGGAATTGGTGAAGTTGAGGTCGCCCTGCAACTCCAGAATCGTGAGGGCAGCGTCACCTTCGCCCACCACACGTCGCCGGCGCAACACCGAATGCGCGAGCATCGGCGCGTCCATCAGGTGCAGATTCATGTCCCGGGACAGCCGTCCGAACGCGGCGACGCCCTGCACGCTGGTGCCGTGCTCGTCCAGTCGAGGCGAGTAGGCGGCGATGCCCAGCTGACCGGGCAGGATTCCTATGATTCCGCCCGACACGCCACTCTTCGCCGGGATACCCACGGTGGAGAGCCAGTCCCCCGCCGCGTCGTACATTCCGCAGGTCGCCATGACCGACAGCACCTGCCGCACCACATCGCGCGAGAAGATCTGTTCACCGGTCACGGGCTGGATCCCGCCCGTCGCAAGGGTCGCGGCCATCATCGCGAGATCCTTCGTGGTGACCGTCACCGAACACTGCCGGATGTAACCCTCGACGATCTCGTCGGGATCGTCCTCGAACACTTCGTATCCGCGAAGAAGGTTGGCGATGGCCACGTTTCGATATGAGTTCTCGAGCTCGGAAGCAGCGACCTCCTCGTCGACGACGAGTTCGCGACCGGCCAGTGACGACAGGAGGGAACGGATCGATTCCACCGCCTGCTCGGACCGCCGGCCGTTCAGCACCAGTGCGTGTGCGGCGAGCGCACCGGCATTGATCATGGGGTTGAGCGGACGCCCGGTATTACGCTCGAGCGACACCTCGTTGAAGGCCTCACCGGAAGGCTCGACATCGATGACGTCGAGCACCTTCTCGAAACCTCTCTCCTGCAGCGCGAGACCGTACACGAAGGGTTTCGAGACGGACTGGATCGTGAATTCGGTCTCGTCATCCCCCACCGAATAGCTCGTCCCGTCGGCGGTCAGCAGCGAGATGGCGAACCGGTCCGGATCGACTCCCGCCAGTCCCGGGATATAGTCCGCGACCGCACCGGAGGTATCGGCACATCCGTCGAGGACTTCGGTCAGATAGTCCGGCAATGGTGAACGCATGTATCCCATCCTGGCCGAAACAGGTCGTGCCCGCGGACGAAGCGGGAGGGACGATTGAACCGGCAGCAGGACGGGTACGCCGTCCGCATGACCGCCCTGTCCTCGGTGCTGTCTGCGCCGTTCCGAGCCGGCTCCGCCCTGCGCGGAGCCCGGGTCTTCCACCCGCGCGGCGCGCTCTACGAGGGTGTCGCCGACCTCGACTCGGCCTGGTGGCCCCGGCAGATACCCCGCCGGACTCCGGTTCTCGCCCGGCTGTCGCGGGGAATCGGCACCCCCGGCGGATTACCGGACGTGCTGGGGCTGGCTCTGCGCTTTCCTCTCGAGCCCTGCCCGTGGGATGTCCTGCTCGCGTCCGCCTACCTTCCCGGCCGAGCGGTCCTGTTGCCGGCCCGCTCGTGGTCGAGCGCCAGGTACAGCACGCTCATGGCCTATCGGACCGAGACCGACCGCACTCCACGATGGATCACCGCCGTTCCGCGGGGGCTGCATTCGTCATCGACGACGTCGGTGGAGGCACTCGATGTTCCGATGCAGTTCTCGCTCCTGGTGGGCGCCGCCCGCGGCCCGCTGGAGCCGGCCGGGGTGCTGACACTGGAATCCGAACGCCCCGAGCAGAATTCGAATCAACCGTCCTTCGATCCCACCGTCCACTGTCCCGGATTTGTCGATCCGTGGCCGGCATGGCTCACCGGCACCCGCCGGGACGCCTATCGGGCGAGCCGGGCCGGGCGAGGCGCCTCCCTCGCCCGGCCTCAGCGCCCCGTCAGCTGATCACCGCATCGATCGTCTTCTTCAGTGCGGACGGCTGCGCGGGTGACCGCGGCGCCTTCTTCTTCATCTCCAGCATCCGCGCGCCGATGTCCTGCAATTGCTTCCGGCCGAGCGCCTCCCGCACCTTGGGGAACCACTCTTCTTCCTCCTCCTCGATGTGGTGCTCGACGTTCTCGATGAGAACGGTCGTCTTCGCGTCGAAACGCTCGGCGTCCGGCGACATTCCGGACAGCTCCATGACGAGCACATCGGCGACGTGGTGCTCCTCGTAGGATTCGAGGATGTCGGATTCGAGATCCGGGAGCAGGGAACGCACTTCGGGGTACATGCATTCGTTCTCGAGATAGGTGTGCACGGTGAGGGCCTCGATGATCCGGTCCACGATCCGGCCCTTCTCCTTCTCGCCCTCGGCTTTCCCGAAATCGCGGAAGAGCTTCTTGATCTCCTTGTGATCTTCCTTCAGCAACACGATCGCGTCTGTGGACACGGTTCCTCCTGCGGCGTGAGCACTTCCGCCCCCAGCGGGCGTGGCACAGGAATACCCGTCCGGGACACCGTCACACGCGCACACGATCGGCGTTGGCAAGGATGGCGGCCCGCAGAGCCTCTTCCGGCCCGCTCAGCACCGAGCGGCGCGCGACGAGCACGAACTCGATGTCACCGGCCTCGGGAAGCACACGCTGAGGATCACGTACCGGCACGAGGCCCGGCGGGGGAAGCCGCTCGGCGTGCAGGACCACACCGAGACCGGCGAGCGCCGCCGCCCGCAGGCCGTTGAGACTGTCGGTCGTGCATGCCACACGGACACCCCTGCCGCTGCGCTGGAGGACCTCGAGGGCGATGTCGCGGGTGAGCGCCGGCGACGGATAGGCCACCAACGGGGTCGGTTCGCCGGGGTCGAGGACGTAGTCCGGGGCGGCGAGGAAGACGAGCCGTTCACGGAAGATCACCTCACCGTGCCGGCTTCCCGGTCGGCGCTTGCCGAACACCAGGTCGAGTTCGTTGTCGTCGAGCCGGCGTTGCAGACCTTCACTGAGGTCGACGGTCAACTCGAGATCGATGCGGGGGTGACTGCGCCGGAACTCGGCCAGGATCGACGGCAGCTCGTAGAGCACGAGATCCTCCGACACCCCGAACCGCAACCGCCCGCTCAGCGACGACTCCGAGAAGTGCCTGCGGGCCGCATCGTGCCGGTCGAGGATCTCCCGGGCGAAGGCGACCATGTCGGCGCCGTCCGCCGTCAGCTCGACGTTGTGGGTGTCCCGCACGAAGAGGCGGCGCCCGATCTCCTTCTCGAGGCGGGCGACGTGCTGACTGACGGTCGACTGCCGCAGACCGAGCCGCTCGGCGGCGGCGGTGAATCCGCGCTCGCGCTCGACGGCGAGGAAGCTGCGCAGGTGGACCGGATCGAACACACCCACACTGTAATCACGGATCGTGATGACAGAAAACGCGGTTACCGCCTTCTGCAATGGTCTGCCGCTGTCGTACGGTCGATTCGTGCTCTCCAAGATCCCGATGCTCGGACGACTCGACCCGTTCCTGCTCGCCATCCTCCTGACCGTGCTCGTCGCCGCCCTCCTCCCGGCGGACGGGGTCGTGCTCGAGGGTGCGAACTGGGCCGCGAAGATCGCCATCGGACTGTTGTTCTTCCTGTACGGCGCTCGGCTGTCCACCCAGGAGGCCGTCGAGGGTCTCAAGCACTGGCGTCTGCACCTGACCATCCTCGCGACGACCTTCGTCGTCTTCCCCCTGCTCGGCCTTGCGGCGAAGGTCCTCGTGCCGTCCGTCCTCACCGATCCGCTCTATCTCGGTGTGCTCTATCTGTGCCTGCTGCCGTCAACCGTGCAGTCGGCGATCGCGCTCGTCTCCGTCGCACGGGGCAACATCCCGGGGGCCATCGTCTCCGCGAGCGCGTCGAGCCTCATCGGTATCGTCGCCACCCCGCTGCTGGTCGCGCTCACCATGACCACTCGAGGCGTCACCTTCAGCGCATCCGCGGTCGTCGACATCGTGCTCATGCTGCTCGTGCCGTTCGTCCTCGGGCAGCTTCTTCGACGCTGGATCGGCGCATGGGTCAAGGCGCACGGAAAACCACTCAAGCTCGTGGACCGCGGCTCCATCATGCTGGTCGTCTACGTGGCGTTCAGCCGTGGCATGAACGAGGGCATCTGGTCGATGATCTCCCTCGGCCGCCTTGCCGCACTGGTGGGCGTGTGTGCCCTGCTGCTCGCCGTCGTGCTCGCACTGACCTGGTATTCGTCCCGGGGTCTGCGTTTCGGCTACGAGGACCGTGTCGCGATCCTGTTCTGCGGCTCGACGAAGTCCCTCGCCACCGGATTACCCATGGCGATCGTCCTCTTCCCCGGGCAACCGATCGGGCTCATCGTGCTGCCCCTGATGCTGTTCCACCAGATGCAGTTGCTCGTGTGCGCCGTCATCGCCGCCCGGCTGGCGAAATCGGCACCCGGCCACGTTCCCCTCCGGCAGGTGTCGCCGACCACCTCGTGAAGCAGTTCCGCCGGTTCGGCGACCGTGTCCTCTGGGTACCCGCAGTTCTGCCGCGTCGAGCCGACCCGCCCACGGAAGGATCTGCGCGGTGAAGCACGGAGTCGTCCGGATTCGGTAGCGTTCGAGTCGGCTCGCGAAAACGCGTGCCGGTCTCTCGGCACTGCCGAACTGGGGAGGTTCCCGTGGCTGGTGGTCTCGTCGCCCTGCTGGACGACGTCGCGGTACTTGCGAAAGCAGCTGCGGCATCGATAGACGACATCGGGGCAGCGGCAGGCAAGGCCAGCATCAAGGCAGCAGGCGTGGTCGTCGACGACACGGCCGTCACCCCGCGCTATGTGCACGGCTTCTCACCCGAACGCGAACTGCCGATCATCCGCAAGATCGCGATCGGATCGATCCGCAACAAGCTCCTCATCATCCTGCCCGTCGCGATGCTCCTGAGTCAGTTCCTCCCTCAGGCGCTGCCCTATCTGCTCATCGCCGGCGGCCTGTTCCTCTGCTACGAGGGCGCGGAGAAGGTCTACGAAGCCCTGACCGGAGGCCACCACGAAGAGGAAGCCACCGCGGCGCAGAAGGGTCCCGAATTCGAGAAGGCGATGGTCGGCGGTGCGATCCGCACCGATCTGATCCTGTCCGCCGAGATCATGGTGATCTCACTGTCGTCCGTGGAGGACGAACCCTTCTTCACCCGCCTGGCCGTACTCGTCGTCGTCGCGATCCTCATCACCATCCTGGTGTACGGGGTGGTGGCACTGATCGTGAAGATGGACGATGTGGGACTGTCTCTTGCGCAACGTAAGTCGTCCTTCGTCCGGCGCGTGGGGCGGGGTCTCGTGACCACGATGCCCAGATTGATGACCGTGCTCACCGTGGTCGGGATCGCCGCGATGCTGTGGGTGGGCGGCCACATCCTGATCGTCAATGTCGGCGAAGCCGGATTCCATTGGCCTGCCGACCGCCTCCACGACCTCGAGCACTGGTTCGGTGAGCTCGTGCACGGTGGTGTCGGCGGGGTCCTGTCCTGGACCGCCGGAACCGTGGTGTCGGCTCTGGTGGGCCTCCTCGTGGGAGCGATCGTCGTCCTGATCATGCACCTGATACCGAGGCGGAAGAAGAACGCCGCCGCACACCACTGACACGCCCGATCCTCACGCCCGGCGGATCACCGGGTGTCGGCGCGCCGCACGGCCTCCGCGAACGCCCTCATCCGCGCCGGATCCTTCACACCCCGGCTCGATTCGATGCCACTGGAGACGTCGACACCCCACGCGCCGGACGTACCGATCGCCGTCACCACGTTGTCCGGATCCAGACCACCCGCCAGAATCCACCGGCCGGACGGCAGAGCGTCGCGGTCCCGCCAATCCCACGTCTCCCCGGCCCCGGCGACGGCGCCGTCGACGAGGAGCAGGTCGGCTCCGAAGTCCTCCGAGAGCATCTCGGCGCCGCCGGTGTTGACCGCGCGGATCACCGTCAGTCCTGCCTCGTGCAGCCGGCGCACGTCGTCCGCGGAGCGCAGGTCGTGCACCTGGACGTGATCGAGGTTCGCGGTCCGGGCAGTCGCAACGATCTCGTCGAGGGACATCCGCACGTACACCCCCACCGCCAGAACACCGTCCGGAACCCTCGAGCGCAGCTGCCTCCCACGGTCCGCGGACACCTGCCGAGGACTGTCTGCGAACACGAAACCGACCGCGTCGACGCCCAGTTCGACGGCGAGATCCACCGTCGCCTCGTCCCGCAACCCACACATCTTGACGAACGTCATCGCGCACCCTTCTCCTCGTCCGACCCGACGAGGATCGCACGAGCGGGCGAGGGGAGCAGTCGCTGCCTTCTCCTAGCCCGGCTCGCGGGGCTGCAACTGCGTGGCGGTCACCAGACCCGCAGTGAGGAAGGCCGCCGCGACGAAGAGCGACCACCGGGTGGCGTCGGCGAACCCCTCCGCCAGTCCCTCGGCGGTCTGGGGGCCGGCCGGCCCGAGCGAACCGTGATCCCCTTCGTCCCGGATGCGGGGGATGGTGCTGCCTGCCGAATCACGAGTGGAGTCGACGAGTGCCGTTGCCTCCTGCGGAGGAAGATTCACCGAGTCGAGTTCGTCGGGCAGATTGTGGGCGAGACCCAGTGACAATACGGTGCCCAGCAACGCCGTTCCGAGCGCTGCGCCGAGTTGTCGTGAGGTGCTCTGGGTGGCAGATCCCTGCCCGGATTCCGCCGGGGGAATATCGACGAGAACGGTCCCCGTGAGCTGTGCCGAAGCCAGGCCCAGACCGGCACCGTAGACCGCCAGCAGCAGTGCCAGGACCCACGTCGCCGACGACGTACCGAGATAGAAGGCGAAGGCCAGCACACCGACCACTTCGAGGGCCAGCCCGATCAGCACCGTGCGCGGTGCCCCGAAGGCCGCAGTCACCTGCCGGGCCGCAGCACCGGACACGAACGCGCCCGCCGCCATCACTGCGAGGACGTAACCGGAGCCGAGGGTGCTCAGACCGTAGGCGTTGACGAGGAAGAGGGGCAGCACCAGCAGAATTCCGAATTCACCGATGGCGACCGTCATCGCGGTGAAATTGCCCCAGCTGAAGGTACGGAAACGGAACAGGGTCAGATCCAGGATCGCCGACCGTCCCACCCGCGCCCGCCTGCGCTCCCACACCACGAACATCGCGAGTGCGAGGAGACCGATCGCTGCGAAGACCGGTGTGGCGGAGACCGGCGCGTCCTCCGACCACGTGAAGCCCGGCAACCTCAATTCCGCGACGGGCGTCCACCACCCGATGGTCTGGCCCTCGATGAGCGCGAAGATCAAGGCTCCGAACCCGATCATGCTCAACAGCACACCGACGATGTCCAGTCCCGGCGTATCGACCCTGGCCTTGGTCTCGGGAACGATCAGCAGTGCACCGATCACGACGACGGCCGCGATAGGAATGTTGACCAGGAAGATCCACCGCCATGTGAAGTACGTCGTGAGCCAGCCCCCGAGGAGCGGGCCGACGGCGGCCATGCCCGAGATCACCGCACCCCACACACCGAAGGCGATCGCGCGGTCGCGGCCGCGGAAGACTGCGTTGACGGTCGACAACGTGCACGGCAGCACGAGCGCACCGCCGAAACCCTGCACGACGCGGGCGAGGATCAAGGCGGTGGAACTGTCCGAACTCGCGGCCATGAGACTGCCCGCGAGGAAGATCCCGATGCCGACGACGAACAGCAACCGGCGGCCCACCCGGTCCGCGGTCCGCCCCGCCGCAAGGAGGAGAGCAGCGAACACGATCGAATAAATACTGTTGATCCACTGCGCGTCCGTGAGATCGAGATTCAGATCGTCGATGATGACCGGCAGGGAGACGTTGACGATGGTGCCGTCGACGACGATCAGCGACAGCCCCGCGGCCAGAACGACCAGTGCCAGCCAGTCGCGCCGGTTCGCCCGCTCTTCGTCGGGTTCGGTGAGTTCGGATGCTTCTCCACCCACGGATCTCACCTCCCTTCACGGACCGTCTTGTGCGGCAGGAGGCTTCGAGGACATTCCCGGGATCCGAAAGTGTCGTGGCGGGACCCGGGACACCGATCTACGTCGAAGCATGTCGCGGCGGAGGCACGAACCCGCCGCGGCAACTCCTCGCGTCCAGTACACACCCGGCCGCCGACTTCCGCAGTCGATCAGGAAATCCTCCACCCGCCGGGAAGACGACGGCACGCCGACACGGCAGTAGTGAATATGCCGACACGGCAGTGGTCGAACATGCCGACACGGCAGTGGTTGTCAGCCCCGGGCCATGTCCACGAACCGCGACAGGTGCAGCTGATGCGCCACGGTGATCGTCGCCGTCGGCCCGTTGCGGTGCTTGCCGACGATGAGGTCGGCCTCGCCGCCACGGGGATCGTCGCGCTCGAAGGCGTCGGGGCGGTGCAGCAGGATCACCATGTCGGCGTCCTGCTCGAGCGATCCCGACTCACGCAGATCGGAGACCATCGGTCTCTTGTCGGTGCGCTGCTCCGGACCACGGTTGAGCTGACACACGGCCACGACCGGAACCTCGAGCTCCTTCGCGAGAAGCTTGAGGCTACGCGAGAATTCGGACACCTCCTGCTGGCGCGACTCGACCTTCTTTCCGGAGGTCATCAGCTGCAGGTAGTCGACGACGATGAGGCGGATGTCGTGCTTCTGCTTGAGCCGCCGAGCTTTTGCGCGAATCTCCATCATCGTGAGGTTCGGCGAGTCGTCGATGAACAGCGGCGCCTCGCTGATCTCGCTCATACGGCGGGCGAGCCGCGTCCAGTCGTCGTCCGTCATACGACCGGAACGCATGTCGCCGAGCTTGATCTTCGCCTCGGCGGACAGCAGGCGCATGACGATCTCGGTCTTGCCCATCTCGAGAGAGAAGATCACCGAGGCCATGCCGTGCTTGATGGAGCACGAACGCATGAAATCCATGCTGAGCGTGGAGTTGTGGGTGGGCACCATCGCGCGACCCGCCAGATACATGTGCTCGCCGTCGACCTCGACACACCGCACCGGGACCGATGGCACCGGGCGGACCGCCACGATACGACGTTCGCGCGGCGCCTCGACCCGGCACTCCTTGTGCCGCACAGCCTTGCTGGGCAGGACGAAGACGTCGTCGACGGTGGTGAACGAGATCTCGCAACCGCTCACGAGCGGCACGTAACCGAGGCCGGCGAGGAGTTCGGCGACGTCGTCGGCCAGCTGTACGGACGATGCGGTGAACCGGATCGTGCCGTCGTCGGCGATGTCTCCGCCGGCGTCGAGCAGGCCCGCGAGCAGTTCGCGGCGTTGCTGTTCGGACGCTCGCTGGTACTCGGCGGGAATGTGAGCCCCGAGAGCCACGAGGGCACCGGTGAAGCCGCCCTCCCCGTCGACACGCATGTGCAGTTCGGGATCCGACGACGGCCCCCCGAGCCACGCTCCGAGCGTGAAGGGGGAGACGGGCACTTCTGCGGCCGGGAGCGAGAGGGCTTCGGCATTCGTCACGACGTGCTCGGCCTCGGCGGTGGCGAAGAGTTCGCCGGTGGTGCGGATCGTGCCGTCGCCGGTGCGCCACTGATGCTGTTCGTCCGCGACGATCACGGTGCCGTCGGAGAACACGACGTCGAAACACGGACGGTCGTGCATGACCTCGGTGGCAGCGAGGACACGAGTGGGACGGCCGTCGGCGCCGAGGAGTTCGTCGCCCACCCGGACCTCGCCCATCGTGGTCCAGCCGGTAGGAGTGGGCAGGGGAGTGTCGAGTGCGAGGGCCTTACCGACACCGGGCCGTGCCGCCACGATGATCATCTGGCCGGCGTGGAGACCGTTGGTGAGCTCGTCGAGTTCGGCGAAGCCGGTGGGCACGCCCAGCGAGATACCGCCACGGCTGGCGATGGAGTCGATCTCGTCCATCGTGGGCTGCAGGAGTTCCTCGAGGGGGACGAAGTCCTCGGTGGTGCGCCTCTCGGCGACCTCGAAGACCTCGGCCTGGGCCCGGTCGACGACCTCGGCGACGTCCTGTCCCTCGGCACCTGCGTAGCCGTACTGGACGATGCGGGTACCGGCCTCGACGAGCCGGCGCAGGATGGCCTTCTCCGCGACGATCTCGGCGTAGTAGCCGGCATTGGCGGCGGTGGGAACCGTCTGGGTGAGGGTGACGAGATAGGCCGCACCGCCGAGGCGTTTGAGTTCTCCGCGCCGATCGAGTTCGGCCGACACCGTGACGGGGTCGGCCGGTTCGCCGCGGCTGTAGAGATCGAGGATCGCGTCGTACACCACCTGGTGTGCAGGACGGTAGAAGTCGCCGGGGCGGAGCACCTCGAGGACGTCCGCGATGGCGTCCTTGCTCAGCAGCATGCCGCCGAGCACGGACTGCTCGGCCACGAGATCCTGCGGGGGTTGCCGACCGAAATCCCCACCCGGCTCCTCGGGAGGTCCCGGATAGTCGGGATTGCCACGATCGTCGACGACGGCCACTGCAGTGCCTGCCCTTCCTCCACATGTCCCCGCTCGACCCGTCACGGACCGGCGGATAACTGCACGCACTCCCGGTATCGGTATCCGGGTTCGTGTCCGGTTGTACTCGCCCCTACCGACATCCTGGGTGGAGTCGTGCGCCCGACGTTAGGGATCGGGATGACCGTCCACAACTCGGGTTGTGCACACAGCTGGGGATGAATTGTGGAAAGGGGAGGCCACCCTTGTGCACCGGATGTGGACAACCTGGGGACAACACATCTCACATATCCGATCTCCGCAGGTAGGAGCCGAAAAATCGCTGTTCACAGCTGTGGAGGAAAAGAATTTCGGCGTGTTGTCGGCCCGGGCGTGTTCACCCTTTCGTTCCCCGAACGACATTCAGGCGAGTCACAACGGTGTGGTTTACCCCCGGCTTTATCCACAGGCTGTGCACATACGACGAGGAGCCCCACGCCGGGCAGGCGCGGGGCTCCTCGGGGCCGGAATCAGGCAGCCACGACGTTCAGCGTGAACTTCGCGGTGACATCCGGGTGCAGCTTCACGACGATCTGGTGCTTACCGGTCGCCTTGATGTGAGCCTTGGGCAGCTCGACGATGCGCTTGTCGACCACCGGGCCACCGGCAGCCTTGAGAGCACCGGCGACATCGGCAGCGGTGACCGAGCCGAACAGCTTGCCCGAGTCGCCCGAGGTCTTGACCGTCAGCGAGACGTCCTCGAGACCCTCGATGGCGGCCTTGAGCTCCTGGGCGTGCTCGAGGCCACGCACGGCGCGGGCCTCCTGAGCACGGCGGATGCCCTCGACCTGCTTCTGGGCACCGCGGGTGGCGACGATCGCCAGGCCGCGAGGCAGCAGGTAGTTGCGGCCGTAGCCGTCCTTGACCTCAACGGTGTCGCCAGGCGCACCGAGGTTGTCCACGTCAGCAGTAAGGATGAGCTTCATCGTGTCCCTCCCTTTCCTCAGCGAGTCGTCGAGACGTAAGGGAGCAGAGCCACCTCACGAGAGTTCTTCACAGCGACAGCGACATCGCGCTGGTGCTGCACGCAGTTGCCGGTGACACGACGAGCGCGGATCTTGCCGCGATCGCTGACGTACTTGCGCAGCAGCGTCGTGTCCTTGTAATCGATCTGCACGTTCTTTTCTTTGCAGAAGGTGCAGACCTTCTTCTTCAAAACCTTCTCGCGCGCTGGCGACTTAGGCATGGTCTTTCTCCGTAATTCGAGGAAGTTCGATCGAGGTCCGATCAGAACGGAGGCTCGTCGTCCCCGGAGCCGCCGAACGAGCCGGCCTGCGGGGCGTCGCCCCACGGGTCGTCTCCGCCGACGTTCGCGGTGGGACGGCCACCGCCCGATCCACCGGAGGAACCACCGAAGCCGCCTCCGCCACCACCGCGGCCGGCCTTGGTGACCTTGGCCGTGGCGTAGCGGAGCGAGGGGCCGATCTCGTCGACCTCGAGCTCCACGACAGTGCGCTTCTCGCCTTCACGCGTTTCGTAGCTGCGCTGCTTGAGCCTGCCCTGCACGATCACGCGCGAGCCGCGGGTCAAGCTCTCGGCCACGTTCTCCGCTGCCTCACGCCAGATGTTGCAGCGGAGGAACAGAGCCTCGCCGTCCTTCCATTCGTTGGACTGACGGTCGAACACGCGGGGCGTGGATGCGACGGTGAAGTTCGCAACCGCGGCACCCGCGGGGGTGAAACGCAGCTCGGGGTCGGCGGTCAGATTGCCGACCACGGTGATGACGGTGTCGCCTGCCATGTGGTTCCTCCTGCAGTGTGTGGAGTCCTGATGCGCCAGAGCCTACGGCCCGGCGCCGACAGGCTCACTTGCCGTGGCGCAGAACCTTGGTGCGGAGCACCGACTCGTTCAGACCGAGCTGGCGATCCAGCTCCGCAACGGCGGCGGGCGTCGCGCTGATGTCGATCACCGCGTAGATGCCTTCGCTGTTCTTGGCGATCTCGTACGCGAGACGACGCTTACCCCACACGTCGACCTTGTCGACCTTGCCGCCTTCCTGGCGAATAACGTTGAGGAACGTCTCCAGCGAGGGAGCGACGGTGCGCTCGTCCAGGCTGGGGTCCAGGATGATCATCAATTCGTAATGACGCATAAGACCTCATCACCTCCTATGGACTGTGAACGGTCACGGACGGTCCGTGACAGGAGGGTCGTTGCGTCAGCAACCCATGAAGGGTACACGACGGCCGTGCGACCAGCGAAATCGCATCCTTCGCGCACGGGGCATTGCCCTAGGGTGAGGACATGCGCACGAGCTCCAGGACCGTCTCGCTCGTCGTCGTCCTGACGTGCGCGGTGACGATGTGGCTCGGCTATCTCAACAAGGCCCGTTGTGCCGGAGCACCGTTCGACGCCGAGGGCCGCACGGTGCGATTCGAGGCGGTCAAGGATGCGAACGTCTGCTATTCCGACATCCAGCAGTTGTGGATCGGCCGTGGCATCAACGTCCATCTGTTTCCCTTCGTCGACGGCGGAATCACCGATTCGGGAGTGCTGACCGGGGGCACGGTGGAGTATCCGGTGCTCAGCGGGGTCCTCATGTGGATCGGCGCGATCGGGGCACATACCGACGCGCAATTCCTCCTGCAGTCGGCGCTCCTGCTCGCTCCCTTCGGCCTGATCACGGCGTGGCTGCTCGGCCGGTTGGCGGGATGGGCGGCACTGGCGTGGTCGGCCACCCCGCCACTGGTCCTCTACGCCTTCCTCAACTGGGAACTTCCGGTCGTCGCGGTCACCGTCGCCGCCGTCGCGGTGATGGGGATCGAACGCTGGTCGTTGCGTACTCGCGCGGTACTCGCAGCGGCACTGCTGGGTGTGGGCTTCTGCCTCAAGCTCTATCCGGGGATCTTCGTCCTGCCGCTGATCGCGTACGTCTTCACCGGTGGTTCCTCTCCCGACCGGAAGCGGGACGTCCGCGGGGCCCTCGCCGTGGCCGGCACCGCGGCCGGGACGGTCCTGGCGATCAATCTGCCCTTCATGGTTCTCGGCTACGAGGGCTGGCGTGCCTCCTTCACTTTCCAGCAGCACCGCGAGTCGGACGGAACAAGCAACTCGATCTGGTACTGGGGTCTGCGACCGCTGCTCGGCGGTTACAGCGAATACGAGAACACCCCCCAATACAACGACCTGGTCTCCCAGCTGTCACCGGCGCTCGTCGCTGTGTCCTTCGCCCTCGCCCTGTGGCTCGGATGGCGCCTGTATCTCCGCGACGGCACCTACCCGTGGCTCGGCACGAGCGCCGCCATGCTGTGCGGATTCCTGCTCTTCCACAAAGTGCACTCACCGCAGTACACCCTGTGGCTGCTACCGCTGTTCGTCCTCCTCCGTGTGCCGTGGAGCCTCGTCGCCGCATATCTGCTCGCAGATCTGTCCATCGGAATCGGAATCTTCCGATGGTTCACCGCGACCGTCGGCGAGACCGGCATGACCCTGCCGCTCGTGCTCGTCCACTTCGGTGTGTGGGGCCGCGCGGTCCTGCTGCTCGTGCTGTTCTTCGTCTTCCCGCGCGTACCACGGCGGGACCCCCGGCAGCACCGGAAACGACCGGACGACGATCGACGGCCGACCGCCACGGGAGGAGTGCGATGAACGGGCGATGGGCTGAGCATCCCGTCCTCGACGGTGCACGTGTCCGACTCGAACCTCTCGACGAGTCGCACGCGGCCGGGCTGCTCGATGCGGCGGACGATCCGGACACCATCTTCCCGTGGGCGTCCACCGAGATCCGCGATCTCGCCGGCGCACGCGCATTCGTCCGCGCGGCCGCGGTCGATCCCGGGCGCCTGGCCTACGCGATCATCGACAGGACCACCGGCACGGTCGTGGGTTCGACGTCGTACTACTCGCTCGAACCCACCCACCGGACACTCGTCCTCGGCTACACCTGGCTGTCGACACGAGTGCAGCGCACCCATGTGAACAGCGAATCGAAACTCCTTCTGCTGCAACGCTCCTTCGACGATCTCGGCGTCGTACGCGTCACGTGGCACGTCGACGAGCGCAACACCCGTTCCCGCGAGTCGCTGCGCCGGCTCGGCGCCACCGAAGAAGGTCTGCTCCGTAAGCACCGCAGGCGCCGGGACGGCAGCTGGCGGACCACGGCTCTGTTCTCCCTCACCGACGACGAGTGGCCGCAGGTACGCGATCGGCTCGGAAAGCGCCTCGCACGATGAGAACGAGGCGTGCCCTCGCAGCTCCCATGGCGGTCGCCGTGGGCGCGATCGCGGTGTGCGCGACGGTGGCGTGGGCGGACCCGACCACGCCGGGCGGGGTCATTCCACCCTGTCCGACCTATTCGATGTTCGGAATCCTCTGTCCCGGTTGCGGTTCGTCGAGAATGCTGTATTCGCTTCTCCACTCGGACCTGCCGGCGGCGCTGCACTACAACGCCCTGGGACTCGTCGCTCTGCTCGTCCTGGCCCTGGTCTTCGGGCTGTGGACGGTGAACCGGCTGCGGGACACCCCGATGCTGCGATGGACGCGATACCGGTGGACCCCGCACCTCGTGCTGACCCTGACGGTGGTGTGGTTCGTCGTGCGCAATATTCCGGTCGCGCCGTTCACCGCCCTTCGGATCTGATCGGGCGGGACCGGCCAGGCGACCAGGATCGCGATGCCCGCAGCGGGATTCAGGCCGCTCGCAAGGACGTCAGCGCGGCGTGTTGTTCGAGCGCGACCCGTCCCGGCGCGACCGCCAGAGCCACTGCGGTCTGCCTCGGATCGAGCCCCACGATCGTGCGGAGGATGAGAATCTCCTGCTGGAGCCGGGTCAGGCGGTTCGCCCGGGTGAGCACGAACTCGGTGTCCGTGGCGTCGGCGACCACGGTGTAGGCCAGACGCAGGAACGGCCGGTCGGCACCCGAGGGCGCAGCGAGCTCGGCGAGGACGGCGCGACAGGCATCGAGGGCGAGACGGTCGGCGTCTGCGAACGTCGCTCCGGCCGCCCGTGCCCGGGCACGGCAGTAGGCGACGACCGGGGGGTGCAGATCGCGCAGCAATCGGGGGATCGCGGTGGCGTCGCCGGCAGCCACCGTCCAAGCCGATTCGCATGTCGTGAAGTGCGACGTGGTGACGTCCGCCCCGGCCCCGAATCCCGACCCGCCGCTCGCCATACTCCCCCCTCGGTTCTCACCTGCGAGCCTAGGGCGACGGCGTCCCCTCCGGAATCCACCGTTCGGATGATTGTCCACTCGTCTCCCGTTGGTGGGCGGGCCGCACTCTGTCGGGGAGCCACCGCGGCGGACGGTCGGGCGCCTGGTCGAGTACCCCTCCCACGGGATCGTCGACGAAGCCGTAGCGGACGGGATCCTTGACCGGATTCCGGATCTGCCACAGCACCACCGCACACAACGCCACCACAGCGACGTCACGCAGGAAGACCGTGGCGGTGAACCACTGTTCGGGCAGCCCTTTCTGATCGGGGCCGAGGTAGTAGTACATGCGCGGAACCCACACCAGTGCGTCGATCGTCATCCAGGCGAGCAGCGCGCGACGATGAGGCACGGCCAGCACGGCGAGCGGCACCAGCCACAGCGAGTACTGCGGACTCCACACCTTGTTGGTGAGCAGGAATGCCGCGACCAGGAGGAAACACAACTGCGCCAGGCGCGGACGCCGGGGGGCGGTGAGCCCGATCCACCCGATCGCCACGCACGCTACGGCGAACAACACCAGCGAGACGACGTTGAAGGTGGAGGCCGACCAATCCGGCCAGCCCAGGAACGAACGCAGCACGTTGTAGATCGAATCCGGATCCGCTCCACGATCGGAGTTGAGCCGGAAGAACTCCGCCCACCCCTGGGGATAGAGCACCATGATCGGCAGATTCACGACCAGCCACGCGGCCGCCGCGGCACCGGCGGTCCGGCCGAACGCGCCCAGCCGGCCGGTGCGCAGACACAACACCAGCAGAGGGCCCAGCAACAACAGCGGGTACAACTTCGTGGCCGCGCCGAGACCGAACAGCACACCCGCCAGGACGGGTCTCCGTCTGGCCCACGCGAGCAGGCCCCCGGCGGCGAACGCCGTGGCCAGAGCATCGAAATTCGTGAAGGCGTGGACCACGACCAGTGGTGACGCCGCGACGAGAGCGGCGTCCCAGATCCTCCGGCCCGCCGACATCGCGGTGGCCCACACCGTGACGAGCCATGCGAACCCGAGACCCACCGCGACGACGGAGAAGTAGATCGCCACCTGGAGACCTCCGGGCAGCCACGGTGTGGCATCCCACGCCTTCGCGATACGCATCGAGCCGTACTGATAGAGGCCCGCGAGCACCGGATATTCCATGTAGCGGGTCTGCATCTGCCCGTCCGGGCCGGGTTCCTCCCAGGACGTCCGGTACGGGAAGGCTCCCTCCGAGAGCCGTTCCGCGCCGTAGAGCGGAACGATGTCGGAATAACACAGCGCCACGTACTGGCGGTTGCCGCTCCAGTCCAGGCCGAGCTCGCCGGCGGGCCCGACCGGCCCCTGCTGGATGCATGCGGCCTTGGTGAACCAGCCGAAGGCGAGGAAGACGACCGCGAGCAGCAGCATCGCTCGCAGGGGAGTGAAGAAACGGGTGCGGCCGAGCACCGCGTGGCGGCCTACCGGACCGCCGATCACCGTGCTCAACCGCGACACCATCGGGTCGGTGCGCCCTGGGGTGTCGCGCCAGTCCAGGGAACGACGATCCTCGGCCGGCGGTGCTGCGGACACCACCGGCCGGGCGTCGGTTTCCCGGTCGTCGCTCACGCGGCGAGGCTACCCCGCGGGGGCGTACTCGAGCGCGTCCTGAGGATCGGCGCGCTGCGCTCCGGGCACTGCCGGGCTCTCGAGACCGGGGATCCGATTCTGCGGAGACGATCCCTCGTCCGATTCGTCACCACCGGTCTCGGTGTCGAGCGTCCCGTCCTGTTCCTCGTTCTGCCCGCCGCCCGTTCCGGGCCGGGTGGGCACGCTCTGGGTGGTCGTCTGAGGCGCGACTCCCGGAACAGGAATCGTCACGCCGGGGAAGATCTCCACGTTCTGAGTGGTGATCTCGGGGACTTCCGGCAGGCTGGGCACGGGCCGCGAGGTGGTGGTCTCCTCCCGGGCGGGCGGGGCCGTCGTCGTCGCGGTCCATGCGGGCACACCGGAGACGCCCGCGATCGGCGCCGGCTTCGGGAACGACTCGACCTCGGTGCCCTGGAGAGCGCCGTCCATCGTGTCCTTCCAGATGTCCGAGGGAAGCCCCGATCCGTAGATCATCCCGCCCCAGCTGTTCTCGAGGGGGAGGCCTTCCTCGGTACCGATCCACACCGCGGTCGACAGCGACGGCGTGTAGCCGACCATCCACGCGTCCTTGTTCGAACCGGTGTCGCCGAGCTGGGCGGTACCGGTCTTCGCTGCCGACGGGCGGCTGCCGGCGAGCGCGTGCCCGTTCGAGTACGCGGCGATCGGGGTCATCGCGGAGGTGGTGTTGTCGGCGACGGCCGCGTCGACCACCTGTTCACCGGAAGGAGTACCGCGGTCGAGCAGCACCTCGCCGTCGGACGTGACGACCTTCTGCACGAAATAGGGTTCGTGGTACCGGCCCGAGGCCGCGAGCGTGGCGTACGCCGACGCCATGTCGAGGACGCGCGACTGGTACTGGCCGAGGACGATGCCGTAGTTCGGTCCGGCACCACCCGGTTCGGTGAGCGTCTCCCCGATGCCCGGCAGCTCCTTCGCGACACCGAGGCGATGCGCCATGTCGGCGATGGCCTGCGGACCGTTGTCCATCTCGAGCATCATCCGGTAGAAGCTCGTGTTCAGCGACCGCTTGAGAGCCTCGGCGATCGTGCACTGACCGCACGACTCGCCCTCCACGTTGCCGATCTTGATGCCGTTGACGGTGAGCGGCCCGCTGTCGTAGGTCTTCGACAGGGGAACTCCCTGGTCGAGGTTCGCTGCGAGACCGAAGACCTTGAACGACGATCCCGTCTGCAGGCCGGACTGCGCGAAGTCGTAGCCGACACCGCTCTCACCGCCGTAATAGGCGCGGATCGCTCCGGATCGCGGATCGACGGAGACCAGCGCGGTGCGCAGTTCCTCGGGTTCACCCTCGAGGTTGTCGCGCACCGCCTCGAGCGCCGACTGCTGGGCCTGCGCGTCGATCGTCGTGGTGATCTGGAGACCCGCGGTATTGAGGAGGTTCTCGTCGATGCCCTCGCGCGACAGCTCGGCGAGCACCTGGTTCTTGATCAGTCCTTCCGGACCGGTCGACTGGTCGCCGTTGTCGAGTTCCGCGAGCGGCACGTAGGCCGGGTACTGCATCCCCGACCGCTGGGCGGCGTCGAGCGTGCCCGCGGTGACCATGCCGTCGAGCACGTAGTTCCACCGCGCCTGCGCACCCTCGGGATTCTGCTCCGGATCGAGCAGCGACGGGAGCTGGATCGACGACGCGAGCACGGCACCTTCCTCTACGGTGAGCTCACCGACGGGCTTGCCGAAGTACGCGTTCGACGCCGCCGCGATGCCGTAGGCGCCCCGGCCGAAGTAGATGGTGTTGAGATAGGCCGCGAGGATGTCGTCCTTGGCCCACTGGTTCGCCATCTTGGTCGACAGCACCAGTTCCTTGAGCTTTCGGGTCAAGGTCCGCTCGGAACCGACCACTGCGACCTTCACGTACTGCTGGGTGATGGTGGATCCGCCGCCGGCGCTGTCGCGGCCGAGGATGTTGTCGCGGGCAGCACGCGCGAAGCCGGTGACCGAGAAGCCCGGGTTGCTGTAGAAGTCGCGGTCCTCGGCGGCAAGCACAGCGTTGCGGACATGCTCGGGGATCGCGTCGAGTTCGACCTCGGAGCGATTGCCCTCGGGAGGGATCACCTTGGTGATGACGCCCTGACCGTCGGAGTTGTAGATGGTCGCGGCCTGGTTCGTCTGCAGCTCACCGGGACGCGGCACGTCCTGCACGATGTACGCCAGCATGAACGCGAGGACGGGAACGAGGATGCCTGCGGCGACCACGCCGTAACCGATCCGCCGGATCGCGCGCCAGCGGGTGCTCTTGCCGCCGTTCCTTCCACCACCGGCGCCACCGCCCTTTCCGCCACCGCCGGCACCGCCTCCGGGCGGGACGGTGGGCGGCCCGCCCGCGGGTGGGCCGGCGGCGACACGGCTCGTGGCCGGGGCGTCGGATCCCGGGCGCATCGCGACCGTCGGCTCCGACTGCGGAGAGCGCTGGACCGGGGGAACCACACCGGGGGGCAACGTGCCGGGACGCTGAGGCGGAACCGGCTGGTTCGGATTCCGGGGCGGGTTCATACCCCGTGGGTTCGCGCCCGGAGCGGGCGGTGGGTTCACGCCCGGAGCGGGCGGTGGGTTCACGCCCGGAGCGGGCATCGGCCCACGCGGAGGAAAGGGTTGCGGCGGACGGCCCTGCGGCGGACGCGGCCCCTGACCGGGAGCCTGAGGCGGAAACGGCGGCCGGTTGCCGGGGCGCGGCTGCTGGCCGGCCGGCCCACCCGGCATTCCCGGTTGTCCCTGGCCCCCCGGCTGACCCTGCGGTCGCGGTTGCGGTGGCAGCGGACGACCCTGCATCGGTCCCGGTGCAGGACGCTGCTGTCCCGGGCCTGCGGGAGGGGCGGGGCGCTGCACCGGCGGCGGACCCGCGGGCCCGTTGCGGTGGGGCGGGACGGCCTTGTTGTCCTCTGGTTCGTTGTCGGGGGAACTCACGTACTCATCTCCAACTGTTCTCGCGACGCATCACGCCGCGGCCTCGACACTGCTCCACTGCAATCGATCGACACCCGTGCAAGGGCTGCCGTTCGACGACGTGAGCAGCCGTCGACGCGACGATCAGGTCGTGCGGGTCGGACGCAGGAGCGAACTCCACGGGAAAGCGTACGGTCACGTCGCAGGTGCCCGTTCACTCGCTGGCGGTACGACGGCTCGATCCCGTCGACCGGCGACGCGGGCTCTTCGGGGCAGGTTGCGATCCCAGGACGTACGACTGGACCAGGTGGTTCCAGCTGCAGGTACGGCACACCTCGACCACGTGGACCGAGAATTCCTCCTGGCTGGCGGCCAGGCGCACCAGCTCCTCGGGAGTGCGCGCCGACCCGGACACCGGGCCCAGCTTGTCTCCGAAGACCCACGAGACGAGGGTCAACTGTTCCTTCCGGCAGATGGGGCACACGACGTCGCTGCCCCGTCCGTGGAATTTCGCCGCCCGCAGCAGGTAGGGGCTCGCGTCACAGACCTCGCTGACTCCGCGCCGCCCCGAGTAGACCTCGGCGAGCAGCGAGCGCCGCTGCAACGCGTAGTCCACCACCTGCCGCTGAATTCGCACGGCTCCAGAGTACGTGCGGGCGACTGCGGCAGGGGCGTGGAGTGGCCCACTGACCCACACGGAAGTGACCCGAGGGGTCGTACGAGAAGATATCCACCCCGTACCCCGCGTGACATATATCGCGTGCAGCGTATCGTCGTATATATCGGCGCGATATAGTTGCGCGTCGTATCAGTCGGTTGGTTCGAACGGACACAGGAGGTGACCCGTGCTGGAACTGGCGATACTCGGGCTCCTCCTCGAATCGCCCATGCACGGCTATGAGCTGCGCAAGCGTCTCACCGGGCTTCTCGGTGCATTCCGCGCCTTCTCCTACGGGTCGCTCTATCCGACCCTGCGGAGAATGCAGGCGGATGGGCTCATCGAAGAGGATTCGGGAGCTCCCGGTCCCGTGAAGCGTCGTGCTCGCCGCGTGTACCAGCTCACACCGAAGGGTCGAGAACGCTTCACCGAGCTGGTCGCCGACACGGGGCCGCAGAACTACACCGATGACGGATTCGGCGTGCACCTCGCCTTCTTCGGTCGCACTCCCGCCGAAGCGCGGATGCGAATTCTCGAAGGCAGGCGCCGCCAGGTCGAGGAGCGCAGGGAAGCGCTCCGCGATGCGATCGGACGGGCCAGCGGCACTCTCGATCGTTACACCCGTCAGCTCCACCAGCTCGGCCTCGAGTCCAGTGAACGCGAAGTGCGCTGGCTCAACGAACTGATCGCCGCCGAGCAGTCGTCAGCAGCACGCAACAAAGAAGGAGAACCCGACCATGGGTGAGAACAGCACCGCGGTGCGCGTGGCCATTGTGGGCGTGGGGAACTGTGCCTCTTCCCTGGTCCAGGGCGTCGAGTACTACAAGGATGCGGACGCCGCGACCACCGTTCCCGGCTTGATGCACGTCGAATTCGGTCCCTACCACGTGCGCGACGTCAAGTTCGTCGCCGCCTTCGACGTGGACGCCAAGAAGGTCGGCTTCGACCTGTCCGAGGCGATCCTCGCAAGCGAGAACAACACGATCAAGATCGCCGACGTGCCGCCCCTCGGCGTGCCCGTCCAGCGCGGTCACACGCTCGACGGCATCGGCAAGTACTACTCCGAGACCATCGAGGTCTCCGACGCCGAGCCCGTCGACGTCGTCCAGGCCCTCAAGGACGCCGAGGTCGACGTTCTCGTCTCCTACCTGCCCGTCGGCTCCGAAGAGGCGGACAAGTTCTACGCGCAGTGCGCCATCGACGCGGGCGTCGCCTTCGTCAACGCCCTTCCCGTCTTCATCGCCTCCGACCCCGAGTGGGCACAGAAGTTCGCCGATGCCGGTGTTCCGATCGTCGGCGACGACATCAAGTCGCAGGTCGGCGCCACCATCACCCACCGCGTGATGGCGAAGCTCTTCGAGGACCGCGGTGTCGTGCTCGACCGTACGTACCAGCTCAACGTCGGCGGCAACATGGACTTCAAGAACATGCTCGAGCGGGAGCGTCTCGAGTCGAAGAAGGTCTCGAAGACCCAGGCGGTCACGTCGAACCTCACCGGGCCCCTCGCCGGCAAGGTCCACGACCGCGATGTGCACATCGGCCCCTCCGACTACGTGCAGTGGCTCGACGACCGCAAGTGGGCGTACGTCCGCCTCGAGGGTCGCGCCTTCGGCGATGCACCGCTCAACCTGGAGTACAAGCTCGAGGTCTGGGACTCCCCGAACTCGGCCGGCATCATCATCGACGCCATCCGTGCGGCGAAGATCGCCAAGGACCGCGGCATCGGCGGCCCGATCCTCCCGGCTTCCGCATACCTGATGAAGTCCCCGCCGGTCCAGATGGCCGACGACGACGCGCGCGCTCAGCTCGAGGCGTTCATCATCGGTGCGGACGCGTAACGGTCGTATCGGTTACGCACACACACGAAGACGGCGAAGGCCGCGCCCCTCTGCGGGGCGCGGCCTTCGCCGTGCGGCGGCCCGCCTACGCCATCTTCCGGATCACCGACAGCGGTAGCACCCTCATCGCGTAGGCCAGTGGAATCCACGGCCAGCCCGGCACATACGCCTTCGCGGGTTCCTTCTCGATCGCAGCAGCCAATGCGCGACAACCCGTTTCGGTGTCCACGATGAACGGCACCTTCTTCACCTTCTCGTTGATCTCCGACCGGATGTAGCCCGGGAAGATCGTGCTCACCCGGATGTCCGTGCCGGCGAGATCCGCGCGCATCCCCTCACCGAGCGAGGCGACGGCGGCCTTCGACGCCGCGTAGGTCGTCATGTTCCGCGGCATGCCGCGCAGGGCGCTCATCGACGAGATGAGCACGACATGACCGCGTCCGCGGGGCCGCATCAGTTCGAGCGCAGCTTCGCTCTGCGCCAGCGCCCCGAGAAAGTTCGTGTTCGCGGTCTCGGCGTTGGCACGGAAGTAACCGGTGCCCAGCGGTTGTCCCTTGCCGAGGCCGGCGTTCACGACGACCCTGTCGAGACCGCCGAGCTCGTCGTCGAATTCCCGGAAGACCTCGAACACGTCGTCGTGCCGGTTCACGTCGAGGGCACGCACGCTCACGGTGATATCCGGATGCGCGGCGAGCAGTTCCGAGCGCAGTTCCTCCAGTCGCTCGACCCGCCGTGCAGCGAGCGCCAGATTGCTTCCGCGTGCGGCGAATTCACGTGCCATCCCGGCCCCGAGTCCGGAACTCGCTCCGGTGACGAGGATGTTCCGTCTCTGCGGGCGGCTCATCGGTTCTCCTTCTGGTATCGATCGATCAGTGTGCTGCAACGAGATTCGAGATATCCGACCACGACCCAGAAATCCTTGAAGGCCGGGTTCGTGGTGTGGCCGTGGTGGTAGCGGTAGTAGATCTGCTGGGCGATCACGGCGAGGCGGAACAGGCCGAACACCTCGTAGAATCCCCAATTGCCGACCGGCAGTCCGGTTCTCTCGGAGTAGTATTCGACGATCTCTCGCCGGGTCGGCATGCCGGGAAGATCGGAGGGTTGCCTCTTGGTGAGCAGCATCATCGGTTCGTCGTCCGCCTGCACCCAATAGGCCAGCGACGAACCCAGATCCATGAGCGGATCACCGATGGTCGCGAGTTCCCAGTCGAGCACCGCGACCGGTTTCAGCGGATCGTCGTCGTCGAGAACGATGTTGTCGAGCCGGAAGTCGCCGTGGATGACGGTCTGCGCGACATCCTGCGGCTGGGCACCGGCCAGCCATTCCGTGACCTTCGCGAAGTCGGGGACGTTGTCGGTGCGGGCTTTGGCGTAGCGGTCGGTCCAGCCCGCGACCTGCCGCGCGACGTATCCCGGCCCACGTCCGAGCTCGGACAACCCGGCGGCTTCCGGGTCGATACCGTGCAGCTCGACGAGCAGGTCGACGATCCGGAGGGAGAGCGTGCGGGTGTCCGCCTCGGTGAGAGGGAGATCCGTGGGCGGATTCGTCCGCAGGATCGTGCCCGGCACCCGGTCCATGACGTAGAAATCGCTGCCGAGCACGGCGTGGTCGGTGCACAGACCCACCATCCCGGGAACGTACGGATAGACCGGCGCGAGCAGCGACTGGATACGGTACTCGCGGGCCATGTCGTGACCCGACGACGGTTTCGCCCCCGCAGGAGGGCGACGCAGCACGAGATCGCGATCGGGATAACGCAGCAGGTAGGTGAGATTTGATGCGCCGCCGGAGAACTGGCGGACGTCCGGGATTCCGCGGAGTCCGGCGGTCTCGGTGAGCCACGCGGCGACCGCCTCGACGTCGAATGCGTCCTCGTCGCGGACCTCGCGGGCGTTGCCGGGAAGTGTGGTCACGGTCGGAAACTCCTGTCTCACGCGTACTTGCCGAGTTCGAATCGCGCGACGAGCCCCTGGTGCACTTCGTCGGGCCCGTCGGCCAGTCGCAGCGCACGTGCCGCGGTCCAGGCGCCGGCGAAGGGGAAGTCCTCGGACAGTCCCCCACCACCGTGGATCTGGATCGCGAAGTCGACGATCTGCTGAGTGACGCGGGGAGCGACGACCTTGATCTCCGAGACCGCCGAGCGCGCACCGGCGAGTCCTTGCGTGTCGAGCAGCCATGCGGCGTGCAGGACCAGCAGCCGCAACTGGTTGACGGCGATCCGCGCGTCGGCGATCCGTTCGCGGTTACCGCCGAGGTCGACGAGCCGTTTGCCGAAGGCGGTGCGTTCGAGACCGCGGCGACATGCGAGTTCGAGTGTGCGCTCGGCGAGGCCGACGAGGCGCATGCAGTGGTGGATGCGGCCCGGGCCGAGGCGGCCCTGCGCGATCTCGAATCCCCGCCCGGGGCCCGCGATGACGGCGTCGAGCGGCAGGCGCACGTCGGTGAAGGACACTTCGCCGTGGCCTCCCGGTTCGTCGAAGAAACCCATGGTGGGCAGCATGCGCTCGATCTTCACGCCCGGTGTGTCGATGGGCACGAGGACCATCGAATGCCGTTGGTATTTGTGGGCTTCCGGATCGGTGAGCCCCATGAAGATGAGAACCTTGCAGTCGGGATGCCCGATACCGGTGCTCCACCACTTGCGTCCGTCGAGCACGATCTCGTCACCGTCGACCACGGCGGTCGCGGCCATGTTGGTGGCATCCGACGACGCGACGTCGGGTTCGGTCATGCAGAAGGCGGAGCGGATCTCCCCGTCGAGCAGAGGGCGCAGCCACTGTTCCTTCTGGGCTTCGCTGCCGTAGTGGTAGAGCACCTCCATGTTGCCGGTGTCCGGGGCGTCGCAGTTGAACACCGCGGAAGCGAACGGGGAGCGCCCCATCTCCTCGGCGAGCGGCGCGTATTCGACGTTCGACAGGCCGGCACCGAGTTCGGCGTCCGGCAGGAAGAGATTCCACAGGCCCGCCTCACGGGCCTTGCGCTGCAGGTCGCGGAATTCGGAGGAGACCGCCCATCTCTCGGCTGCGGTCACGTCGCGGCGTCCTTCACCGGGTGCGCGCCGGGCGGTGCGCAACCGCTGTTCGACGGGTTCGACCTCGGTGGCGATGAAGGCGCGGAGTCTGTCGAGATAGTCGCGACTGCGCTCGGACTGTGCGAAATCCATCGGATGCCTTCCGTCGAGTACGACCGGGCGTTCCCGGTCGAGCGGCTGCAACTGAGCAATGCTCAGTTAGGCTATCGAGGTGAGCACCTCACCACAAGAGTCCGCCGGAGGCCGGCGTCGTCTGCCGCCGGAGGAACGTCGCCGTCAACTGGTGGCCATCGGCCTGCAGGAACTCGCGACCCGCCCCATCCACGCCCTCTCGATCGACCGGGTGGCCGAGATCGCCGGGATCTCCCGGGGTCTGCTGTTCCGTTATTTCCCCACCAAGCAGGACTTCTACGTCGCGGTCGTCGGTGCCGCCTCCCGCCGGATGCTCCGCGCGGCGAATCCCGACCCGGGGGAGGACGATCCGCTCCGTGCCGTGCTGCAGGCCTTCGTGTCCTTCATCGACCGGCACGGTGACAACTACCAGGCGTTCTTCCACAGCGGGTTCGGCTCCGACCCCCAGATCCGTGCCATCCACGATTCGATGCGCGACACCATGGTCGAACGCATCATCGTGGCGACGTCCGGGGAGGACGGGGCACTCACCCGCATCCGGCTCCGAGCGTGGTGGGCGTTCGTGGAGTCGCTGGCGATCGACCGGTTCCGCGACCGCATCCTGAGCGTGGACGAGGTGGTCGACTACGCCGCCGCGCTGCTGCCGGCCGTATTGGACGGGCCGGTCACAAACCCGGAATCTGGATCGTGACCCCGGGGAACACCTCGATCTGAGACGGAACCTCGACCGGCAGATCGACCGGCGGCGCGGGGATCGTGATGGGCGGCAGCTCGGGCAGCCGGAAGGACGGGGGCGGCGGCGGGGGAGTAGTGGTCCCGATACCGGCATCCTCCGGAACACCGGCCTGCCCGTCGATCGGCTCCGGCCACGGGAAGCTCTCGACCGGTGTGCCCTCGAGCGCACCGTCCATCGTGCTCTTCCAGATGTCCGAGGGCAGGCTCGAACCGTAGATCGAGCCGCCCCAGCTGTTGGTGATGGGTCCGCCGTCGGGGGTTCCGATCCACACGGCCGTCGACAGCGACGGGGTGTAACCGACCATCCACGCGTCCTTGTTCAGACCGGTGTCGCCGAGCTGAGTGGTACCGGTCTTCGCCGCGGAGGGCCTGCCACCGGCGAGCGCGTGCCCCCGCGAATACCCGGCGATCGGCATCATGGCCTGGGTAGCGTTGTCCGCCACCGCGGCATCCAGACGCCATTCCCCGGGCGACGGTGGGCGCTCGAACAGCACCACCCCGTCGGCCGTGACCACCTTCTGCACGAAGTACGGCTCGTGGAAGATCCCGGAGGCGGCGATCGTCGCGTACGCCGACGCCATGTCGATCACCCGCGACTGGTATTGACCGAGGACGATGCCGCCTTCGGGAGACCCACCGTTCTCGCTCAAGGTCTGCCCCTCGACCCCGGGGATCGTCTTCGGAATGCCCGCCGCGTGCGCGGCGTCGGCGATCTTCTGCGGCCCGTTCGACATCGACATCATGAGCCGGTAGAAGCTGGTGTTCAGCGAACGTTTGAGAGCCTCGGCGATCGTGCAGCGCCCGCACGACTCGCCTTCGACGTTGCCGATCCGGACGTTGCCCACCGTCAACGGAGAACTGTCGAACCGGGCGTTCAGGCCGATGCCGTCGTCGAGCGCGGCGAGCAGTCCGAAGACCTTGAACGCCGAACCTGTCTGCAGGGGCGCTTGCGCGTAGTCGAAGCCGGCTCCGTCCTCCCCGCCGTAATAGGCGCGCACCGCTCCCGAGCGAGGATCGACGGACACCACCGCGGTCCGCAGGTTCTCGGGCTCTCCTGCCAGGGTGGACCGGGCGGCTTCGATCGCCGCCTGCTGCGCCTTCGGGTCGATGGTCGTGATGATGCGCAGTCCCTCGGTGTTGAGGACCTGTTCGCTGATCCCCGCCGCCGACAACTCGCGCAGCACCTGCGAACGGATCAGCCCTTCCGGTCCGGTCGCCTCCGTGGCCCGTGCGAGGGTGTCGGACGGCACCGTCTCGGGAAAGACCTGCGCGGATCGCTCCGACGAGTCGAGAACGCCCATGTCGGTCATGCCGTCGAGCACATAGTTCCACCGCTCTTCGATCGCCGGCCGGTTGTACTCGGGATCGAGCGAGGAGGGTGTCTGGATCACCCCGGCCAGGACGGCTCCCTCGGACAGCGTCAGTTCCTCGACGGGCTTACCGAAATACGCCTGCGAGGCCGCCGCGATGCCGTAGGCGCCACGACCGAAGTAGATGGTGTTGAGATACGCCTCGAGGATCTCGTCCTTCGACCACTGCCGGGCCATCTTGGTGGAGATCACGAGTTCGCGCATCTTGCGTTCGAGCGTGCGGTCGGCGCCGACCAGCACGTTCTTGACGTATTGCTGGGTGATCGTGGAGCCACCTCCGGCGGTCTCCTTACCCAGGACGTTGTCGCGGGCCGCACGCGCGAAACCGGTGATCGAGAAGCCCGGATTGCTGTAGAAGTTGCGGTCCTCCGCGGACAGCACGGCATTGCGGACGTGCTCGGGAACCTGCGCCAGCCCGACCTCGAGCCGGTTGCCCTCCGGCGGGACGACGCGAGTGATCTCGGTTGCGTCGTCGGCCGCGTAGACACGCGCGATCTGATTCGTCTTCATGTCCGACGGTGTGGGCACCTCCACCGAGACGTACGCGGTGGCGAAGACACCGAGCGGTACGAGTACGAGGAGGAGCAGACCGACGAGCACGGTGTAGCGGACGATGCGCCCCCGGCGATTCTTCGCCGCGGCCGCGGCGGCGCGTGAGGGGGTCGACCTCTTCGGGCTAGTCACTCGTTCCACTTTCTCGGTGCCGGAAATCCGGGTGGGAGGATCCCCCGCCCACCGTATGGTACGGAAACGACCGACAGACGCGCCGGATCGAGGCCCCGGCCGGCTGCTGCCCGCTCCCTCACCCCGATCGACGCCAGGCGCGGAAGGCGAACCCCCACCCCACGACGAACCCGAGGAGTACGAGGGACGGCACGATGCCGGGTTGCGGCGACGTCAGCTCGGCGACGGCTCCGATCACGGCCATCACCGTGAACACTGTGAGGAAACCGAGGAGCATCTCCAGCCTGTTCCGGTGCGGAACCTTCCTCACGACTTGACGCCGCCCGCGGTCAGACCCGAGATGATGCGCCGCTGGAAGACCAGCACCATCACCACGAGCGGCACCATGACGAGGGTGCCACCCGCCATGATCGACGCGTACGGGGTGACGTACGGATCGGTGCCGGTGAACCGTGCCATCGCGACCGTCACGGGGGCGGTGCGCTCGCTCGACAGCTGCGACATCAGCAGATATTCGTTGACGGTCGCGATGAACGCCAGGATCGCCGTGGTGAACAACGCCGGTGCTGCCAGCGGCAGCATGACCAGACGGAAGGCCTGACCGCGCGTCGCACCGTCCATGCGGGCGGCTTCCTCGAGTTCCCACGGCAGTTCCGAGAAGAACGACGTGAGCGTGTACACCGTCAGGGGCAGCACGAACGAGATGTTCGGGATGATGAGTGCCTGATAGCTGCCGATCCAGCCGATGTCGGTGAACAGCTGGAACAGCGGGGTCACCAGCGCGACGACGGGGAACATCGACGCGCCGAGGATGATGCCCGTGACGAAGTACCTACCGCGGAACTCGAATCGCGACAGGGCGTAGGCCGTGAACACGCCGAGCAGGAGAGCCACCAGGGTGGTCGCGCCGGCGATGATGACGCTGTTGAGCAGCGCCCGGGAGAAGTTGACCTTCGCGTCGGGGTCGAGTGCGTCGGCGAAGTTCTGCAGGGTCGGATTCGACGGCCACAACGTCGTACTGAACGTCTCGGACGGATCCCGCAGGGCCGTGACGATCATCCAGTAGCACGGGGCCAGGCCCCAGACGACGATCAGCGCGACACCCACATATGTGCCGACCGTGCGCAGTCGGCGCTGCAGCGGCACCTTGCGGACCGTCACCGGCCGCGATTCGGTGCGTTCCGCTTCGGCGGTGGCGGTCATACTGTTTCACCCTTCCGCTGCTTCTCCTGCGTACTCACGGCGTTGGCGCCGAGGAACCGAACCAGCACGAATGCGACTGCGAAGATGAGAAGGAAGGTGATCGTCGACAGCGCGGACGCCGAATTCGTACCCTGCCGCATCTGGTCGACGACGAGTACCGAGATCGTCGAGGTGGCCGGGTTCGAGCCCATCATGATCGCGGGCAGGTCGTACATGCGCAGCGCGTCCATGGTGCGGAACAGGATCGCCACCATCAACGCCGGTTTGACCAGCGGCAGGGTGATCATCTTGAAACGCTGCCACGCATTGGCCCCGTCGACCTTCGCCGCCTCGTAGACGTCCTGCGGGATCATCTGCAGTCCCGCCAGGATCAGCAGCGCCATGAACGGTGCGGTCTTCCACACGTCCGCGATGATGATCGCGAACCGCGCCGGCCACGGATCGGCCGTCCACAGGTAGTCGGTGCCGAGCAACTTGTTGGCGGCACCGTCGTTGGCGAAGATGAAGAACCAGAGCTTGGCGGTGACGGCGGTGGGGATCGCCCACGGTACGAGAACCGAGGCGCGCAGCAGCCCGCGGCCACGGAACGACTTGGCCATCACGACCGCCATCGCGAAGCCGATCACCGTCTCGAGTCCCACCGTGACGACGGTGAAGAAGAAGGTGTTGAAAATCGACTGCCAGAACTGGGAGCCGAGGGTACCGGGAGGACACGGAATCGATCCGGTCGCCGTTCCGCAGGTCTGGGTGATCCAGCGGGTGTAGTTCTCGATCCCGACGAAACCGCCGGTGACGAATCTCCCCGTCTCGGGATCGAGGGTCTTCGCGTCACCGTGCAGCGACATCCACACCGCTCGGCCGAGCGGATACAGGATGATCACGGCGAGGACGAGCATCGACGGCGCGATGAACATCCACACGGGGATCGTGCGCCGCTTCTTCACCTCCGGGGCCGGGATTCCGGGCACGCGGTGACGTCCGCCGACACGTCCGCGGTCGGGACCGGACACGGTCCCGACCGCGGGGGCGTGTGGCGGATCCGCGGGATTGTCGACCTGCGGGTCAGCCATGTACTGCTCCTAGAGCATCAGTTGCCGGCGGTCTCGATGCCGGCCTCGGTGTCGTCCAGCGCCTGCTGGACGGTCTTCTCGCCGCGGATGGCAGCGTAGGCGTTGTCGGCGATCGCCTTCGAGACGGTCGAGTAGTACGGCGATGCCGGACGCGGCTTCGCTGCCTCGAGCGCTTCCTTCAGGGTCGAGAAGTAGGGGTACTGCTCGAGGATCGTCGCATCGTCGTAGATCTCGGCCAGGACCGGCGCTCCGCCCGCCTCGGCGTAGTACATCTGCGACTGGCGGTTCTGCATGAACTCGAGGAAGTCGCGCGCGGTGGCCGGGGCGTCGGAGAACGCGCTGATACCGACGTTGTAACCACCCAGCGTGGACACGCCCGGTCCGTCGACACCCGGGAGGACCGCGATGTCGTACTTACCGGCGACCGAGGAGGCCTCGCCGTCGGTGTAGAAGCCGGGCCAGGTGCGCATGAACAGTGCGTCACCGTTGCCGAAGGCCGTCTGCGACTCGCCCTCGGAGTAGGTCTGCGCAGCGGCCGGGATGGTGTTGTCCGCGAACGCGTCGACGACGAACTGCAGGCCTTCGGCGGTCTTCTCGTCGATGGCCGCCGTCAGGCCGTCCGCGGACACGAAGCTTCCGCCGAATCCGTTGACGATCTCGGTGACGTTGACCGTCAGACCCTCGTAGTTCTTGAACTGCCCGATGTAGCAGGCGATGCCCGCCTCTTCGGCCTTGGGGCACTCGGCCTTCAGTTCGTCCCAGGTCGTGGGCGCCGTGTCGACGAGATCGGAGCGGTAGTAGAGGAACGCGCCGTTGGTGTTCTTCGGCGCCGCGTAGAGCGTGCCGTTGTAGGTCCCCGATTCGACGGTCGCCGGGAGCAGGCCCTCTGTGTCGATGGCGAACTCGTCCTCGAGGGGGAGCAGCCAGCCGTTCGCGGCGAACTCGGCGGTGTTGGTGACGTCGACGGCGATGAGGTCGTACTCGTCGCTGCGAGCCTGCATACGCTGGGCGATGTCGTCGTACTGGTCGTTCGCCTCGGCGGCGAGCGGCTTGAAGGTCACCTGCTCGTCGGGATGCTCGGCGTTCCAGTCCGCGATGATGCTCTCGAGCGCCGTGTTCAGGGGATCCTGCCCCTCGACGATCGTGATCGGGCCGCGGCCGTCACCGCCGTTGCCCTCGCCGCCGGCCGCGGTGTCGCTGCCACCGTCGTCCGACGAACAACCCGCGAGAACGAGTGCGGTCGCGGCCGTTGCGGCGACCGCGGCCCTCCGCATCGCCTTCGTATTCAGAACCATCAACAACTCCCCATTCGAGGTCGAAAACACTCGTCGGTGACCAGGCGCACCGACACCGGCCACCACTGTGGCATGCAACACCGGTAAAAGTCGGCATTCCGCCCATCCTGAATCGGTCGAGTGTCGGGTCGGCGACCGATTCCGGGGTGCCTCTCAGCCGATCCGACGCCCGTCGGACATCCCGAAGACGTGCACGTATTCGGGGTCGAATCGCAGGTACAGCCGATCACCCTTCTGCGGCGGATTGCGCCAGTCGCTGCGTGCGACGATCTGATGGTCGAGGCCGCCCACGTCGGCGCGGCCGTAGACATAGGCCTCGGAGCCGAGTTCCTCGACGACGTCGACGTCCATCGCCAGACCGTCGTTCGAGATCTCGAGATGTTCGGGCCGGATACCGAGCACGACCTCGGTCTCGGAGACCTGACCGAGGACGTCGCGGGGAATGGGCACGTAGGTGTCGCCGATCATGGCCCCGCGTTCGAAGACGGGCAGACGGAACAGATTCATCGCAGGCGAACCCATGAAGCCGGCGACGAAGACGTTCGCGGGCCGGTTGTAGAGCACGCGCGGAGAGGCGCACTGCTGGAGGATGCCCTTCTCGAGCACGGCGACGCGGTCGCCCATCGTCATCGCCTCGACCTGATCGTGCGTGACGTACACCGTGGTGGTGCCGAGGCGACGCTGCAGTTGTGCGATCTGCGTGCGGGTCTGCACGCGCAGTTTGGCGTCGAGGTTCGACAACGGCTCGTCCATCAGGAAGACCTGCGGCTGGCGGACGATGGCCCGGCCCATGGCGACACGCTGGCGCTGGCCACCGGACAGCGCCTTGGGCTTGCGGTCGAGGAAGGGCTCGAGGTCGAGCATCTTCGCGACCTCGACGACCCGCTCCCGGATCTCGTGCTTGGGGGTCTTGGCCAGTTTCAGCGCGAAGCCCATGTTCTCCGCGACCGACATGTGCGGGTAGAGGGCGTAGTTCTGGAACACCATCGCGATGTCGCGTTCCTTCGGATCCTCGGCGGTGACGTCCGCGTCGCCGATGAGGATGCGCCCGCTGTGCACCTCCTCGAGTCCTGCGAGCATGCGCAGCGAGGTCGACTTGCCACAGCCGGAGGGCCCGACGAGGACGAGGAACTCACCGTCCTCGATCTCGAGGTCCAGCGCGTCCACCGCGGGCGTGCTCGAGCCGGGGAACAGACACGTGGCCCTGTCGAAGGTCACCGACGCCATCTCGCAGATCCTTTCCGAAGCGGAACACGCTCGTGCGGTAGGGGAATCTACCGTGCCGGGCGCTCATCGCGGTCGAACCCCGCAAGGTCCTCGTCGGTCCACACCTGGATTCCGCGTATTCCGGGTACGTCACCGGCGCGGAAGACGGGATCACGGCCCTGTTTGCGCTGCGCTGTGTAGTTGTGGAAGAGGGCGTACGCGATGCCCGACAGCGGGATCAGTGCGATGAGGTTCACCGTGGCCATGATTCCCATGGCGAGGTCGGCCAGCGCCCACACGAGAGGAAGCGAGCCGACGGCTCCGAGGAACACGCACACCACGACCGCCGTCCGCAGGTAGGGGAGGATTCGGCGCGAACCGGTGAGGAACTCCATGTTCGATTCGCTGTAGTAGTAGTTGCCGATCACGGAGGTGAACGCGAGGAAGAAGATCAACACCGCCAGGAAGTGGACCGTCCAGTCGCCGAGTTGCAGAGCGAGCGCGTTCTGCGTCAGGGCGGCCCCTTCGAGGCCGCTGCCGAACTCGGGGTCGGACAACAGGATGATGAACGCGGTGATCGAGCAGACCAGCCAGGTATCGAAGTAGACACCGAGGCTCTGGACGAGACCCTGCTTCACGGGATGCGACACCGCGGCGGTGGCGCCCGCGTTGGGAGCCGAGCCCATGCCGGCCTCGTTGGAGAACAGACCTCGTCGAATGCCGTTCATGAAGGCCGCCGCGAATCCGCCGCCGACGATCTCCTCCACGCCGAATGCGTTCGCCACGATCAGCCGGAACATCTCCGGAACCTCGCCGATGTTGAGGGCGACGACGATGATGCCGATCACCAGATAGGCGAGCGCCATGACCGGCACCACGATCTGGGACACCGCAGAGATCCGCCGGACACCACCGAAGATCACCACACCCACGAGCAGGGAGACGACGAGACCGACGCCCACCTGCACTCCCGTGGTCTTCTCACCCACGGAACTCGACACGGCGTCGACGATGGAGTTGGTCTGTACCGCGTTGAACACGAAGCCGTAGGTGATCGTGATGATGACCGCGAAGATCATCCCCATCCATCGTTTCCCGAGGCCGAACTGCATGTAGTAGGCGGGCCCGCCGCGGAAGGCGCCTTTGTCCCGCACCTTGTACAGCTGGGCGAGTGTGGACTCGAGGAACGCCGTGGCTGCGCCGATCAGTGCCATCACCCACATCCAGAACACCGCTCCCGGCCCGCCGAGGCTGATCGCGATCGCGACCCCCGCCACGTTGCCGGTGCCCACACGTGAGGCCGCCGACACGGAGAAGGCCCGGAACGCCGAGATGCCCTTCTCTCCGTCGGGCATCGTGGCCGGTTTCTCCACGACCGAACGCAGCATGTCCGGCACGAGCCGGATCTGTATGAACCGCGACCGCACGCTGTAGTACAGACCCGAACCGATGAGCAACGCGATGACGGCGTACCAGAAGGTGTCGTTGATCTCGGTGACGAAATCGACTGCAGTGTCCATCTTCACGATCTTGGTGGGTGGTGGGTGGTTCCGCAGGAGATTCGGCCGTGTTCTCGCTCTCGTGGGCGCGGCGGTCCCGTGTGCGGTGTCGGTGTGACGCTCTACGCTCTCGGAGTGAGTTCGGAGAAGATGCTGAGCCGTATCGGGGGGCTGCTCCGCCAGGCGGAGTCCACCGACAACGCGCACGAGGCCGACGCCTTCCTCGCCGCGGCACAAAGGCTCGCGACGTCCGCCTCGATCGATCTGGCGGTGGCGCGCAGTCACACTGCGGCGAAGGAACGGCGCGCCGCACCGGTGCAGCGGTTGATCACCATCGGTGAGACAGGAAAGAAGGGACTGCGCACCTATGCGCAGTTGTTCCTCGCCATCGCCGCGGCCAACGACGTCCAGTGCGACATCACCGCGACCTCCACGGTCGTCTACGCCTACGGCTTCGCCGACGACATCGATGTCTGCGAGGCCCTGTACTCCTCGCTGCTCGTACAGATGGTGCGTGCGTCCGACGCGTACCTGCGCCAGGGCACCTACCGGACCGAGACCACCGTGCGCACGGTGGTCGAGGAGCGCGGTGGCCGGCGCGTGCGCACCCGTGTGCGCAGACCGGTCGCCGCGGTGACCGCTCGCCTGAACTTCCAGTCGGCCTTCGCGGCCCGGATCGGTGCCCGACTGACCGAGGCCAAACAGGAGATCGAACGCGAGGTCGAGACGTCCGCGCCGGGCACGACGTTGGTGTTGCGAGGGAAGAGCATGGAACTGCAGGACTTCTACCGCAGCACCTCGCAGGCGCGGGGCAGTTGGCGAGGTAGCCGGGCACCATCGGCCCGGTCGACCGACGCGCGACGTGCGGGCGACCGCGCCGGACGGGCGGCACGACTGGGAACTGCGCCCGAACTGCCCTCGGCACCGAGGAGACTGGAACCGTGAGCAAGGTGCGCGATACCCGCAGAAACGCTGTCTACGAAGCGGAATCGATCGTGCGGAAGATGCTCGACCGGGCCGACGAACGCGGATTGCGGACCGTGGAGGTCGCCGGATCCCACGTGACCCTGCCGGTCGAGAGACGTTTCGCATCCATCGAATCGGTTCACGACTACGTCGCTGCCGTCCTCGCCCTCGACTGGGTGCGCTCCCGCTGGGAACGCGCGGCAGTGCCGGTGCACGTGCGGGCCCGGGCAGGAAACGCCGCCGCCCATTACGAACGCGACTGCGCGACGATCGCCCTGCCGGAGCATCGTGCCAACACCGCGTGGGCCTTCCGCGAGATGGTCGTACTGCACGAACTCGCGCATCACCTCGATCCTCGGGAGCCGGACGATGCCACCGAAGGTGCACACGGCCCGGCGTTCGTCGACCGCTTCCTCGCCCTGATCGGCGGAATCGTCGGTCCCGAGGCCGCATTCGTCCTGCAGGCGTCGGGAATCGCCGATCCGGCAGGTCCGCAACGATAGCCCCGCTTCCGGACCCGATTCCAGGCGAAGCTCGCACCGAATCCGTTCGCCCCCACCGGATCGGTTGTGTAGCAAACCTCGTATTCCCCTGCAGAACATACTGATTGGTACTTTTATCACTCGGCCGATCACTCTCACGACCACACGGCGACGAAGCGTGGGAATCACGGACCGAAGTGCCGTACTGTGGTTTGCATCACACCATATGCGCGTCGATTGCGTGCCGCACCGAGACCTTCCGGCCCCTTCCGAGCACGCCTGGATGCGCCGCACACGAAGGAGCACGGTGATGAAACCCGGAGCACGAGTCGCCCTCGGGGTGGGCATCGGATATTTCCTCGGACGCACGAAGAAGATGCGGCTGGCCATGATGCTCGCCGGTGCCGGAGTCACCGGCAAACTGCCCGCCAATCCTCAGGAACTTCTGCAGCGAGGGTCTTCGATGATCGGCTCGTCTCCCGAGATCACCAAGATCACCGACTCCGTTCGCGGAGAACTCGTCAACGCGGCTCGTGCCGCAGCGGTGACTGCGGTCAGCAGCCGCATCGACGCCCTCAACGATCGTCTCCAGACCCGCACAGACGGTGACAGCGCGGAAACCCGGTCCGACGAGGAAACCGAACAGCCCGACTACGAAGACGAATACGACGAAAGCCCTGAGACGGACGAGGATCGGGACGACCAGGACCGCGACGAAGAACCGGAGTACGACGAGACGGACGAAGAGGATTCCGGCGCCGAGGAAGAAGCCGAGGAAGAAGCCGACGAGGAACCCGAGGAAGAACCCGAGGAGGAAGCCGAGGAGGAACCGGAACGTCCCGCACCCCGGCGCCGCGCCGCCCGCACGACCTCCCGTCCTCGCGCTTCCCGTAGCAAGAAGGCGCCGGCGGCAGAAGAAGCGGACGACAAGGAGGAAGCACCTCCCAAGCCCCGCAAGCGGGCCGCACGCAGCAGTACGTCGTCTTCCGGCCGTGCTCCTGTACGTCGAAAAGGACGGTGAGAACGATGGCCAAGACGTTGAAGGACCTCCCGGGTGAGGCCGCCGACGCAGTCGGCAAGGCAGGAAAGAGCGCGACCGGCAGTGTGCAACAGTCGTTGCAGGGCTTGGCAGGAACGGTTGCGCAGAACGCGCTGTCGAAACTGTCCGACAGAGTCACCGGCACGACAGGCCGCCTACAGGATTACTCCGAAGGCAAGGGTGGGAGTCTGGCAAGTGCGCTGACGGGTGTCGAGAAACTCGCCCAGGGTGAATCGCCGCTGAAGGCCGCGGCCAGCTCGGGATTCGACCATCTCAAGAACACCGCGAAGGACAAGTTCGGCGATGTGAAGGAGTCGATCACCGGAGGGGAGAAGGGCAAGGGCGGTGGCGGCAACAAGAAACTCAAGCTCACCAACATCGTCGAATACATCGACGTAGGGGTGCCGGCCGACCTGGCCTACGACCAGTGGACACAATTCGCCGACTGGCCGAAATTCATGAAGAAGGTCGAACAGGTCGAACAGGTCGAAGACGAGAAACTCCACTGGACCGGCAAGGTGTTCTGGTCTCGCCGGAACTGGGAATCCACCATCCTCGAACAGGTTCCGTTCGAACGGATCATCTGGCGGTCCACGGGAGGGAAGGGATACATCGACGGTGCCGTCACCTTCCACGAACTCACACCCGATCTCACCCGGATCATCATGGTCCTCGAATATCACCCTCGTGGCCTGTTCGAACGCACCGCCAACCTCTGGCGCGCCGTCGGGCGTCGAGCACGACTGGAACTCAAGCACTTCCAGCGTCACCTCATGACGGACGCAGTCCTGCATCCCGACGACATCGTGGGCTGGCACGGGGAGATCCACGAGAGTGAGGTCGTCAAGGACGACGAGACGGCACGAAGGGAAGAGGAAGAGCAGGACACCGATGAGAGCGCCGAAGAGGACGGCGACGACGAAGAACTCCGGGACGAAGACGAAGACGAAGACGAGGATTCGGACGAGGACGAGGACGAGGAGGAAGACGAGGACGAGGAGGAAGACGAGGACTCGGACGGCGAAGAGATGTCCGACGAGGATTCGGACGACGAAGGTGACGAGGCCGACCGGGAACCTGCCCCGGCGAAGCGGTCCCGGGCGAAGACGAGCACCGGCACTCGCACGACACGGTCGAGAGGATCCCGATCATGAGCATCCAGCCCGCCGGAGGAGGAGGAGGTGGCGGCGGCGGGATGGCTCGCCCGAACTCCTCCGGCCTGGCCGACGTCATCGACACCATCCTGGACAAGGGACTCGTCATCGACGCGTTCGTACGGGTGTCGCTCGTCGGTATCGAACTTCTCACCATCGATGCGCGCGTCGTCGTCGCCAGTGTGGACACCTACCTCCGGTTCGCGGAAGCGGTGAATCGGCTGGAGATCTCCGACAACGAACCCAAGGGTCTGCCGGATCTCGTCGGTGACATCACCTCCGGTGGTGCCAAGCACAAGACCAAAGGGGCGCTCGAGGCGGCAGGGGAGAAGGTCGGCGACTTCCTCGGGGAGGTGCAGGAGCAGCGACAGACTGCTCGCCGCCCACGCAAGGGGGAGGATTGATGTCCACGGAGCAGACGGAACGACCGGAACAGGGCGACGACGACACCGTCACGGCCACTGCGATATACGTCTACGGCATCGTCCCCTCCGATGTGGAGCCGGAAGAGCACGCCGAGGGTGTGGGAAATCCACCCGCGGAGATCTCGGTCGTCCGTTCGGGCGACATCGCCGCTCTGGTGAGCGAGATCCCGATCGATCGCGCCCTCGGCACACCCGACGACCTCAAGGCGCACGCCGAACTGCTCGACGGGACGGCGACCGTCGCGCCCGTGCTCCCGCTCAGGTTCGGTGCGGTCCTCACCGACCGCAATGCCGTAGCAGAAGAACTGCTCGAGGGGCACGAGGACGAACTCGCAGCGGCACTCGAGCAACTCGAAGGCCTCGCCCAGTTCGTCGTCAAGGGGCGATATGTGGAGAGGACCGTCCTGCAGGAGATCCTGGACGAGAACCCCGAGGCCGCACAGTTGCGAGAACAGATCCGCGGACAGTCCGAGGACGCTACCCGCGAAACGCGGATGGCACTCGGAGAGATCATCGAAGCGACGATCGAAGCCAAACGTGGTGAGGACACCCGCCGCACGATCGAGGCACTGACCTCGCTCGATCCCATGGTCAACGAACGGCAACCCACCCACGAACAGGATGCGGTCCATATCGCCGTCCTCGTCGAACTCGACAGGCAGGACGAACTCGAGCGCATTCTCCGCGAACTGGGTGACGAATGGGACGACCGGGTGGAGATCTCGCTGCTCGGTCCGATGGCGGCCTACGACTTCGTGGCGAAATCCGATTCGGGCGAGGAGGATTGACCGATGGGACTGTTGACAACACTGGTCACCCTGCCACTCGCTCCTGTCAAGGGAGTGATGTGGCTCGGGGAGATCATCGAGGAACAGGTCGACCAGCAACTGCACGACCCGGCGAACGTGCGTCGCGAACTCGAGGAGATCGAGGAAGCTGCGGCTGCGGGCGCACTGTCACCGGAGGAGAAGGACGAGGCGCAGCAGGCCGTGCTCAACCGCATGATCTCGCGTGGCAGCGCCGGCGCCGACAGGACGAAGGAGTGACCTCGTGGCGAGAGACACCGGCCCGCCGCCGATCTCGGCAGCCGAGGCTGCGTCGGCGGCTCTCACGCACCTCGGGGAACTGACCTCGAAGGAAGCCCAGGGTGTCACCTCGATAGAACCCACCGAGGACGGCTGGGTCGTCGAAGTGGAAGTGGTGGAGGACAGGCGGATCCCCTCGTCGGCGGACATGCTTGCGCTCTACGAGGTGGAGATCGATCTGGACGCGAATCTGCTCGCGTACCGGCGGACCCGGCGTTACGGTCGCGGTAGCAGTGACATCGGGGCGAGGACCGGGACATGACGGTCGTGGGCGGAGGAGGCACCTCGTCGCCGCAACCCTACGGGGGCGGCAACCGGTCGACGAATCTCGGCGACATCCTCGAACGGGTGCTCGACAAGGGTCTCGTGATCGCCGGTGACATCCAGGTGAACCTGCTCGACATCGAACTCCTCACCATCAAACTCCGTCTCGTCATCGCGTCGCTCGAGACGGCGAAAGCCGTCGGAATCGATTGGTGGGAGAACGATCCGTGGCTGACGAGCAAGGCGCGCGCACCCGAGGTCGACACGAGCCGGGCAGAACTCGAGTTGGAGAATCGGCGGCTGCGCGAGCGGCTGGCCGCACTCGAGGCGGCGGGGTCGGCGGAACCCGCGGAGATCGTGGACGAGGAGGAACGTGACTGACACGACCGGGGTCTGGATGTACGCGGTGACCGACGAGCCTCTCGCCGACCGCGAGGCGGAGGCCGCATCCGGCGTGGCCGGCGAACGGACCCGTACGGTACACGAGGGCGGATTGACCGCCGTGGTGGGAACGGTACCCCTGGACGGTTTCGGCGAGGCCGCCCTGGCCCGCAACCTGGAGGACCTGGACTGGCTCGAAAGAATCGCTCGCGCACACGATTCGGTGGTCGCCGATCTATCCCGGCAGGTACCCGTTGTGCCGCTGCGACTGGCGACCGTCTGCCTCGACGACGAACGGGTGAGAGAACTCCTGACCGAGCACGGGGAACAGTTCTCGTCGGCACTCGCGCTGGTGAGGGGACGCACGGAGTGGGGCGTCAAGGCATTCGCGGACAGGAAGGAACTGAAGCAGGCCTCGGCCGAATCACGCACGGAGGAATCCGGTTCCGGAAGCGGGACCGCCTATCTGTTGCGGCGCCGCGCGCAATTGGCAGCACAGGAGAACGTCGAGCGAGATGCCGCTGCCCGTGCGGACGACATCCACGACCGGCTGCTGCGCAAGGCCGCTGCGGGGCGCCGCGGCGCACCGACCGATCCGGCGCTGAGCGGCAGTCACGAATGGATGCTGCTCAACGGAACGTATCTCGTCGACGACGACCGGGCAGGCGAATTCCGTGGCGAGGTGGACGAACTCGGAGCACGGTTTCCGGGGATACGGCTCGAGATGAGCGGTCCGTGGCCACCCTATTCGTTCGCCGGTGCCGAACGGATCTCGCCGTGAGGTACGCGGACGGCTCGGTGGACGAGGAGCGGCGGATCGCACTGATCGATCTGCTGGATCGGGTGCTGTCGGGGGGTGTGGTCATCACCGGCGACATCACGTTGTCGATCGCGGAGATCGACCTGGTGCGGATCTCGCTGCGCGCGCTCATCTCGTCGATCAGCACCCTGTCCGCTCAGGGAATCGATGCCCCCGTTCCCCGTGGGGTCCGGGAGGGGCCATGAGCGAGTCCGCGAGCTTTCCCCCACGTATCGACGCCGATCCCGAATCCGTGGAGCGGGGATTGGTGACGCTCGTGCTCACCCTGGTCGAGTTGCTCCGGCAACTCATGGAGCGGCAGGCCCTGCACCGTGTCGATGCGGGCGATCTCAGCGACGAGCAGGTCGAACGCCTCGGGACGACACTGATGCTGCTCGAAGAACGCATGGCGGAACTGCGCGACCATTTCGGGCTCACCCCCGAGGATCTCAACATCGACCTCGGTCCGCTGGGGACGCTGCTGCCCCGGGAGTGAGCCCGAACGTTCACATCCCGGTGATCTCCACCAGGTCGTAGTTTTTCACGCCGCCGGCGAGCACCCGCAGGTGGTCGTCCATCGTGCCGAGGGTGTGCTCGATCGCGGTCAGGCGGCTGAGGTAGTGACCGATGGAGTGCTCGGCGGTGACACCGATGCCGCCGTGCATCTGCACCGATTCCTGGCCGATCTTGCGTGCGGACCGGCCGACCTGCAGCTTGGCCCGCGATGCGATCGCCGGATCGACGATGCCGTCCGCGAGCGCCATCGTCGCGTACAGGCTCATGCTCGACGCGAGTTCGTACAGCACGTACATGTCGGCCGCGCGGTGGGTGAGCGCCTGGAACATCGACAGCGGAACACCGAACTGCTTGCGCTGCTTGAGATATCCGGTCGTCAGCTGCACCGAGGCATCGAGCGCGCCGACCGTTTCGGCGCACAGTGCCGCCTGGGCGTGTACCTGCGCCGCGGTGATCGCGGCGGACGCGTCGCCCGCCTCGCCGAGCGGTGCGGCCGCGACGTTCTCGAGCACGATCTGCGCGCCCCGACGTTCGTCGTTGGTGCGGTACGGCGTACGAGTGAGACCGTCCACGCCCGGATCGACGAGGAAAAGGCCGACGCCTCCCTCCGGCAGGCTCGCGGAGACGATCAGCGTGTCGGCGCAATCACCGTGCAGGACAGGGTTCTTGCGACCGGACAGTGTCCACCTGTCGCCGTCGCGCGCGGCGGTGGTACCGACGACGGCGTGCGGCCAGCGGCTGCCCGGCTCGTCGTGTGCGAACGCGAGGAGCAGGGTGCCCTCGGACAGTCGCGGGAGGATGTCGGATCGCTGCGCGTCGGTACCGACCTCGGCGACCAGCCGGCCGGGCAGGTAGACCGCATCGAGCACGGGTTCCGGCGCGAGGGCTCGGCCGATCTCGGTCATGACGGCCATGACCTCCACCGGCCCGGCACCCATGCCGCCGTGCTCCTCCGCGAAGGGCAGACCCAGCACGCCGAGTTCGGCGAGCTGCTTCCACACGTCACGGTTCCAGCCCAGGTCGCTCTCGGCTACCCGATTGCGTGCCTCGACGTCGTACACGCCCGAGAGGAGGTCGCGGACGGTAGCGCGGAGCATGTCCTGTTCGGTGTCGAGTTCGAAATTCATGTCCGGGGCCTCACAGTCCGAGAATCGAGGAAGCGATGATCGAACGCTGTACCTCGTTCGATCCGCCGTAGATGGTGACCTTGCGGTTGTTGAGGTAGGTCGGCGTCGTGAGCTGCGCCCACTCCGGCGAGTCGATGCCGGACGCCGCCGTGGGGAGCGAGTCGGGGCCCGCGATGTCGACGAGCAGTTCGGTCGCGGCCTGCTGGAGTTCGGAACCGCGCATCTTCAGCAGCGACGACGCCGGGTTGGGCTTACCGTCTGCGGAGCTCGCGACGACGCGGAGCTGCGTGAGCTCGAGAGCGAGCAGTTCGTTCTCGAGTTCCGCCAGGCGCGCGGCGAAGATCGGGTCGTCGAGCAGGGATCCGCTACCGTATCGGATCTCGGCGGCGAGAGACTTCGCCCGCGCGAGCTTGACCTTGGTCGCGCTGACGCGCGCGATACCGGTGCGTTCGTTGCCGAGCAGGAACTTGGCCTGCGTCCACCCGGTGTTCTCCTCACCGACGAGGTTCTCCGCGGGAACCCGCACGTCTTCGAAGAAGACCTCGTTGACCTCGTAGCCTCCGTCGATCAGCTTGATCGGACGACGGGTCACGCCCGGAGTGTCCATCGGGAAGAGCAGCATCGAGATACCGGCCTGCTTCTTCGCGTTCGGATCGGTGCGGACGAGGCAGAAGATCCAGTCGGCGTGCTGTGCGAGCGTCGTCCACGTCTTCTGCCCGTTGACGATGTAGTCGTCGCCGTCGCGCACCGCGCGGGTCTTGAGAGAAGCGAGGTCGGAACCGGCCTCGGGTTCGGAGAAGCCCTGGCACCACCAGATGTCGAGATTCGCGGTGGCGGGCAGGAAGCGTTCCTTCATCTCCTGCGAACCGAACTGGGCGATGACCGGGCCGATCATCGACGCATTGAACGGCAGCGGGTCGGGTACCGACGCGAGCTGCAGTTCGCTGAGCCAGATGTTGCGCTGCATCGGGGTCCAGTCCTGGCCGCCCCACTCGACGGGCCAGTTGGGGACCGCGAGGCCGCGGGAGTGGAGGATGCGCTGGGTGGCGACGTAGTCGTCCTTGCCCAGAGGGGTGCCGGATGCGACCTTCGCGCGCACCTCGGCGGGGATCTCGGTGGTGAAGAAGGTGCGCAGCTCGTCGCGGAACGCGCGCTCCTCCTCGGTGAGCTTCAAGTTCATGGAGAGGCCTTCCAGGGATGCCGGCGCCGTAGCGTTTCTCGCACGTCCAAACTAACCTTACATTGTTAGCTCGTCCAGGCCGGGCCGGAAGGAGGTCGACGGATGGCACGCCCACGCACGCCTCTGCTCAGTCGCGAACTCATCCGCGACGTCACGTTGCGGCTCGTCGACGAACACGGACTCGACGCCGTGTCGATGCGCCGGATCGCCGCCGAACTCGGTGTGCGCGCCCCCTCGCTGTACAGCCATTACTCCACCAAGGAGGAGTTGCTCGACGACATCGCCGACGCCATCGGCGAATCGGTCGACGTCAGCGGGTTCGCCGGCGACGACTGGCAGGAGGCACTACGACGCTGGGCCCGCACCTATCGCGACGCGCTCGCCGCACACCCGAACATGGTTCCGTTCCTCGCCGCGAGCCCCGGAACCCGGCCCGTCTCGCTGCAGGCGTCCGACGCGATCCACGGGGGTCTCACGCGGGCCGGCTGGCCGCCGCGGTTCGCGACGATGATCGGCGCCTCGATCAAATACATCGTCATCGGTTCCGCGATCACCTCGTTCGCGGGGGGATTCGACGATCACATCGACACCTACAACGAGCGTTATCCACATCTCTCGCAGGCACATCGGCTCCGCGAGTATGCGGCCGAGATCGACTCCGACAGCTTCGATCTCGTCCTCGAGTCCTTCCTGCGCGAACTCGCCCGACGATACGAGAGGCTCACCGCGGACCCCTCGTCCGCCTCCTCGCCCGACGGTGCGACGCAGGTCCGTGGAGGGGACGACGAGACATGACGACCGGCCCCGCCGTGCAGTCGGCGAGGCCGGTCGTGTCGGAGCCCGGGGCTTCAGGTATTGCGCCCGCCGTTCACACCGAGGATCTGGCCGGTGATGTACCCGGCTTCGCCGGAGGTGAGAAACGAGCACGCCGCCGCGATGTCTTCGGGACGGCCGGCCCTGCGGACCGGGGTGCGCAGGATGTGCTCGTCGACAGTTCCGCCGAGCAGTCCCTTGCCCTCTGCACGACGCAGCATCGGGGTGTCGACGAAGCCCGGCGGCACCGCATTGACAGTGATGCCGGACGGCCCGTACTCGAGTGCCAGTGATTTCGTGAGGCCGTTGACGCCGGTCTTCGCTGCGACGTAGGCCGACATGAACGGTTGCCCCGAATGGGTACTGGACGACGAGATGTTGACGATGCGCCCCCAGCCGGCATCGAGCATGTCCGGCAGTACCGCTTGGGTGCAATGGAATACACCGTGCAGATTGACGTCGAGTGCGCCTTCCCACTCTTCGAAGGTCAGGTTGAGGAAGCGCTTGTAGACCTCGACCCCGGCCCCGTTGACAAGGATGGTCACCGGGCCGAGCCGGTCGCGTACCTGCATGAGCGCTTCGTCGATCTGCGCACGGTCGGTGACGTCGACGGCGAACTCGAGTTCACCTCCGGAGGGCCGGATATCGAACACGGCCACCTGATGGCCGTCCTTACGCAGTCGCTCCGCAACCGCCTGCCCGATTCCGGACCCCCCTCCGGTGACGACAGCAGTCCTCACGACCATGCCTCGTCGCCGACGATCGTGGTGCGCTGCATCAACCTGGGGGAGTCGGCGTCGTAGCGCTGCGCGCGATGCAGCATCCCGGTGTTGTCCCACATGACGAAGTCTCCGACCTCCCAGTCGTGCAGATACGAGAACTGCTTCTGCGTGGTCCAGGCCAGTAGGTCGTCGAGCAAGGTGCGACTTTCGTCGGGATCCATGCCGACGATGTGATCGGCGGTAGCGCCGATGACGAGCGACCGCCGCCCGTCACGCCGCTTCCACACCAGCGACGATTCGTGCTCGGGCAGGGTGCGCCAGAACGCAACCTGCTCGTCGGTGGGATCCGGATAGACCGTCCTCTGCGCCGCCTCGAAAGAATGGACCACGCGGAGCCCCTCGTAACGCTTCTTCTCGTGCTCCGGCAGATATTCGTAGGCCGCGTAGGTACTGGCGAACTCCGTACCGCCTCCCTCCTCCGCCACCTGCCGCGCGGTGAGGGTGGTGGCCTTGGCCGGGATGTCGTTGGTCGTGTCGTCGATGTGCCAGCTGAAGGTTCCCTCGAGGTACTCTGCGGCAACCGTTTTCGCCGGGTCGAGCGAGACCGTCATGATCTCCTCGTTCGGCAATGGTGTGACGAGTTCCCCGAAGTGGCGGCTGAACGCGATCTGCGTCTCGTTGTCGAGGTTCGCTCCGCGGATGAGAACGACTCCGCGCCAGCGCAGTGCTTCGGCGATGCGAGCGACGGCGATCTCGTCGTCGAGGCTCTCGATTCCTCTGAACTCGGTGCCGAACAGGGGAGTGATTGCTACGGACTCCATGTCGGAGATGTCCTTTCGTGCAACACGAGAAGTCGGGTTTCGGCTCGGGGATGTCAGACGGTGACGCCGGCCCGCTCGAGACATGCGGTCAGGGCATCGAGGTACTCGGCATTGCCGTGGAACGGTCCGCTCCTGCCGATCGCGACGTCGAGGAACGGTCCGTACTCGTCGTTGACGTGCGTTTCCCAGCGGGTGATCTCACCGAGGTCGTTCGTTTCGATGAAGCTGTAGGAATAGAAGCCCATGACGGTTCCGTCGGTGGCGGTGCCCTGCCACCGCGTCTTCATCACCAGTCCGTTCGCGGCCGGCCAGTACTTGAAATCGGCCGGCTTCCAGTCGGGGAAGGTGAGGGAATACGCCTTGGCTTCCATCGTGGCCGCGCGACCGGTGTCGGCGAGGGCCTCCTTCATCAGGATGACCTCCTCACCCGTGAAGTAGGGGGAGGTGTAGATCGCGTCGTCCGCGAATTTCCAGGCATCCTGGCCACTTTCGTCGACGTACTCCTCACCTTCCTGTACGCCTTGACGCAGATAGGCGTTGCCGTACGCCTTCGCCATCCGAGTGTGGTGTGCGATGCGCTCGTCGATGTTCACCGATGTTCTCCTGAAGGGGTCGTGTGTGGGGGAGATCCGGCCCCCGACGAAGGGGGCCGGCCGAGAAGTCATTCCGAAATGCGTACGTCCTCGTAACTGCCGAGCATCGCGTTGTCGGGCAACGCCATCTGCAGGTAGACGTCGATGCGGCGGATCTTGTCCGCCTCGTCGAACTCGTAGACCGACACGGAGTTCACGACGTTGCTGAAATCACCGACACTGCTGCGTTCCTCCAGTTCGAGGAAGACCAGGTCGGGGGTTTCGGTGACGCGTTTGAAGACACCTTCCCACTGGGAGGCGGAGGCCCAGCCGGTCAGGAAGTCGACGTACTCGGTCCAGTTCATGACCTCTTTGAAATTGCCGACCCGAACGAATTCGTCGATGGCGACGAGTTCGGCGAGCGGCGCCCAGCTCTCGGTCGTGAAGCCGGGCTCCTTGGCACGATCGACCAGCGACTTCGTGATCAAACCGTACTCGAGTACCGTGCGTGCACGGCCTGTGTGATCGTCGATGACATCGGCGATGTCGCGCAGTTCCATTCGTATGTCTCCTTGAGCTGGTCAGGCGTCGTGAACAGGCAGATCACGAACGGGAGGATGCGGCGAGGTATCTGTCGAGAACCGAATGGAAGTGGGCCACGACTACTTCCTCGGACACGAGCATCATGTGATCGAGACGCTTGTTGCGCAGGCCTCGTTGCTGCCTGGGCATCTGTTCGTAATCCTGTTGCAGTGCCAGGAAGTACTTGAACTCGCCGGGTGCCTTCACCTCGATGGGTTCGGCACGGAGAGCGTCCTTCATCTCGTCCGGCAGCCACATCAGGCTGATGATCTGCCAGACACACCGGTTGGGATCGCCTCCGGGGTCGGGCTGCGCGAGGATGACGGTCGCTTCACCGGCACGAACGGTCATGAAGAAGTTGGGAAACAGGACCCAGCCGTGGTTGTCGCTCATCTGAGCGTCCGTGAGTCCACTGACGTCCAGGCCCGCTTCCGTCAGGACCTCGCGCGTGGCCTTCTGCAGGATCGTCCGCGCGGTGACCCCCTCGGGGAACGTGAGCGCCTGCCCTTCGACCCGGTATTCGTCGACGAGTTCGTCGAATCTGGGGAGTACACGCATGAGGGACGGGAAGGTCTCGGGAAGTTCGTGGATTCCGTCGACCTGTTCCTGTGGACCGTACTTCGCAGCGTTCGCGACCTCGAACGGCGAACAGGCGACCGAATGGCGATCCAGGAGCCGGTATCGGCTGGCTTCGGATTCGATAGTGATCGCCCGCAACAACTCCGGGTGGATTCCGGAGATGTGGTAACCCTCCGAGAAGGCGTCCACCACCACCTTCCAGTTGCAGTCGAGGGCTTCCCGCACGTCCATCACGGTGACCATCTCGTCGAGCCGATACGGCGCGAGCATCTCGAGTACCTCGGCCCCGAGGTAGTCGTCGAGGGGTTCGGCATCCGGGTCGGGGTTGAGGAAGACGAAGCCGGCGCAAGTGTCGACCGAGACCTGGAGCAGGGAGTTCTCGGATTTGTCGATGGGATCGAGGGCCTTCTCGTGCAGGATGCCCCGAAGAGTTCCGTCCAGGTCGTAGGACCAGAGGTGGTACTGGCACAGGAAGCGCTTGGAATTTCCGCTCCCGGTACACAGAGGATTGCCTCGGTGCCTGCACGCGTTGACGAAACCGCGTATGCGGTCGTCTTTTCCGCGAACGATGATGTACGACTGGTCGAAGAGCGTGAAGACCTTCCAGTCACCGGCTGCCGGGAGATCCGCCACCCGCCCGACGACCTGCCACACCTTCTCCCAGACGGCCTCGCGTTCGCGTTCGTGGATCTCCGGCGACACGTAACGGTCGGTCGGGATCTTCATGTTGTAGCGGCCCGGTTCGATGTCGGCGAGCCCTTCGGCGGTCTCGACCCAGCTTCCGGGCAACCCGGAAGGATCCCGCTCGGTGCGGGGTTGTGTGGACGTCATGATGCTCGTACTCCGTTCACGTGGACGACGCAGTGCTGTGAGTCAGAAGTGAGTCAGATGTGAAGCAGCAGGCAGAGTGTGGGCGTGAGTCGGCGGGACACCGTCGCGAAGACACCGATCGGGATCCGTTCGGCACGCGCCGCGGTCGATCCGGAACAAAATCAATCACGTGATTGATTCCATATGATGCAGCTCACACCGAGGCGTGTCAATGGGCCCTGCCGGCTATCTCGAATCCCGATTCCTCCTATGGAGAGCGCCGTTTCTGCCGTGCGCCGGAGACCGCACCCGGCACCTGCGGCCGAGACATGCCATGCTCGACAGCAACTACCAGCCCCTCGGAGGTGTCGTGCCGTCGACCTCAGCGCATCTGGGCAGGCCCGTCGGGGCCCGGAGCGACGAAACGCGGCGCCGCATCCTCGCCGCCACCATGCGCTGCGTCGCGGAGGTGGGGTACTCGGGAGCCACGATCCGAGAGATCGCGCGCACCGCCGATATCACCAGCGGCACTCTCTACCACTACTTCCCCAACAAGGGAGAGCTCGTCCGGGCGGCATTCGCGGAGATCGCCGATGTGGCGCTGCCCCGGCTCGCCGCCGCGGCCGACGGAGTCGACGGCGTTCTGGACAAACTGATGGCGGTACTCGACGAGGGCGCCGCGCTGGTGCAGGAGAACCCGTACGCAGTCGCCTTCGACCGTGCGCTCCGGAGCGAGGGTGCGGCCTCCCTCCGACTGGACGAGGACAGCGACATGATCTTCGTATCGTTGCGGCAGGTGGTCGCCGGGATCGTCGAGCAGGCCCGCAGCGAGGGCATGCTCCACACCGATGCGGACCCGAGCGGGACCACCGACGCGATCTTCGCCATGCTTCGAGGCCTGTACGACCACGCGGCCACCGCCACTCCGGATCAGTATGTCGCGACACACCACGCGATCGGCCTGCTGATCCGAGGTTCGTTGTTCGGCGGCGCCCGGCGGGCGTGACCCCATAACGTGGAATCCATGACACGCCCCATTCGCATCGGACTCCAACTGCAACCCCAGCAGCAACCCGACTACGGCGTCATCCGCGACACCGTGCTTCGCGCCGAGGACGCAGGCGTCGACATCGTGTTCAACTGGGACCACTTCTACCCGCTCTACGGCGACCCCGACGGCGCCCACTTCGAATGCTGGACGATGCTCGGAGCCTGGGCCGAGCAGACCGAACGCGTGGAGATCGGAGCCCTCGTCACCGGCGGCGGATACCGGAATCCCGATCTCCTCGCCGACATGGCACGCACCGTCGATCACATCAGCGGTGGCCGTCTCATCCTGGGGATCGGCTCGGGCTGGTTCGAACGGGATTACGACGAGTACGGCTACGAATTCGGTACCAAGGGCTCCCGGCTGGACCTGCTCGCGGAGTACATGCCCCGGATCACCGGTCGTCTCGGAAAACTGAATCCTCTGCCCACCCGGCACATTCCGATCCTCATCGGCGGTGGTGGCCCGAAGAAGACGCTGCCGCTGGTGGCAAAATACGCCGATATCTGGCACAGCTTCGGTGAGATGGACACCCATGCCGAGAAGTCCGAGATTCTCGCGCAACGATGCGCCGAGGTCGATCGTCGACCCGAGGACATCGAACGGTCCACCTCGTGGCCGGGGGTCGAGGCGGCACCGTCCTACGTCGAACTGGGCATCACGCAGTTCACCGTGGGCGCCGGTGGCCCCGACTACGACCTCGGGGAGTTGCGGGAAGCGATCGCATGGCGGGACGAGAACTCGGCGACGCCGTTGACGGGCCTCAGCTGATCGTCGTCGTCAGTACCATCGGTGGTGCATGTCGAACGCACCATGGCTTCCGCTCTGCACCGCCGGCGACTGGGACGACAGTCGCCGGCGGCAACGTCTCCGCGACACCCGGACCGGCCACGGATGGGTCCGGTTCGGGCGGCTCCGACGCGCCCTCGCGCGCACGGCGCTCGCCGCGCTCCCACTCCTCACCCTGTTCACTCAGTACTGGGCCTGGGACGTCGCGCCGGTCCGCGAGCGACTCGCTCTCACCCAGCCGCAGATCCATCCGATCTACGACGCGGCATCGAGGGCGGACCGCGACACGGCCGTCGTCGACCTCGTAGGACTCGGCAATCTCGACGCCACCGACACCGCCGCCGCACTGCCCGCACTGCGCGAACTCGGGCAGGTATGGGCTGTGGAATACGACAACAGCGGTCTCGACACCGCCGTCGTCAGCCGCCTGATCCAGGAACAGGCAGCCTGGTCCGGAATCGAGAACATCGTGCTCACCGGACACAGCATGGGCGGAATCGTCGCCCTCGAGGTCGCCCAGCATCTCTATCAGGACACCTCGCTCGAGGTGACGGGAGTGATCCTGGACTGCACTCCGCTCGACCTGCACGCCGTACGTGCCGACGCACGCGACACCGGTGAGGAGCTGCTGCGCTGGATCGGCTGGCTACCCGGCGCGCGGGAGAGTCGCACCCTGCGGGTGCTCGTCGAGGTCGCCGCCCGGAAGGATCGGTTCGTCGTGCCGTCCGACAGGTGGTACCGCCGAATCGACTCCGACGAGTTGCGGAAGGCCGGAAGCGAAGTACTGCACGACAAGATCTTCTCCACGAATGCCGCGAGCAACGGCCTGATCGAATCGCAGTTCCGGGCGATCGTCGCATCCGGTGCGGCCGACAACCTGAACGCCCTCTCCGAGGAACGCGACGACAAGATCCGTCCGGCCATGGTGTTCCTCCGGCCTCGGAATCCGCTTGCCGACAACGTCGTCGACGTCGAGTACAGTCGCCGGATCCTCGTCGAGAGGTCCGGCGGGGCCGACGGCACGCTCCTGGTGTCGAAACTCGACCGCACCGGACACGCGAATCCGATCCAGGCCGCGGAGTCGTACAACAGGGCGATCATCGACCGGGTGGTGCCCTTCGTCGACGCGAGACCGGGAGAGATCGACGAGGAGGATCGCTCGTCGGACGAGTCCCCCGACGAACGTCCCGGCGTGCGTCCCGTCGTGGACCTCGACCGCATCACCCCGGGCTGACGTACTCCCGTTCACGAACCTGCGTCCTACGGTCTCCGAATCCTCACCGCGTGTTCACCTTCTCGTTCCGATCGGCTCGCCTGCCACTCCTACGGTGCCGGTATCGATCCGATTCCGAGGAGTGACCGTGTCCCGTAGAACTCTGCCGTTGTTCGTCACGCACGACGGTATATCGTCCCGTTCCGACATCACCTGCAAGTACAAGTGCGGTGATGCCTGTTCGCACGCCGTCCCCAACACCTCGCCCGGCGAGTACTTCGGTGACATCGTGCGTACCGCCCTCTCGCGCCGCGGAGTTCTGCGTGGAGGCGCCATGGCGGTGCTCGCCGTGGGTGCAGGGGGCGTCCTGACGGCCTGTGCGAACGATTCGGCCGCCGCCCCGGTGAGCGACGGTGCCGCGGCCGGAGCCGGTGACCTCGGGCCGGTGCCCGACGGCACGAACTTCTCGCCGGTCGCGCCGAACACCGACGACGCGGTGACCGTGCCGGACGGCTACGAGCAGGAAGTCGTGATCCGGTGGGGCGATCCGGTACTACCCGATGCACCCGCCTTCGACATCGGCAACCAGACCGCGGCGGCGCAGGAGAAGCAGTTCGGATTCAACAACGATTTCGCCGGCCTGCTCCCGGTGGACGGATCGCCCGACACCCATCTGCTCGTCGTCAGCCACGAGTACACCACCGAGCCGTTCATGTTCGCCGGCTACGACGCGGACGATCCCACCGAGGAACAGGTACGTATCGGCATCGCCGGCCACGGCCTGTCCGTCGTCCAGGTGAGGGGTGAGCCCGGGACCGGGCGCCTCACACCGGAATTCGGACCGTACAACCGGCGGATCACCGGCACCACGGAGTTCCTCGTCACCGGCCCGGCCGCCGGTAGCGATCTACTGAAGACCACCGCCGACCCGACGGGCACACGGGTCGCGGGCACGTTGAACAACTGCGCCGGCGGCGTCACACCCTGGGGCACCGTGCTCTCGGGCGAGGAGAACTTCGACCAGTATTTCGCCAACGCCGACACCGTGACCGACCCTGTCCTCGCGGAACGTCTGGCCCGGTACGGAGTCGAGGGCACGGAAACCGAACGCAAGTGGGAACGCTTCGACCCGCGCTTCGACATCGCAGCGGAACCCAACGAGGTCAACCGATTCGGGTGGATCGTCGAGATCGACCCCTGGGACGCGACGTCGGTGCCGGTCAAGCACACGGCACTCGGGCGCTTCAAGCACGAAGCGGCCACCATCCACGTCACTGCGGACGGCACCGTCGTGGCCTACAGCGGCGACGACGAGCGTTTCGACTACATGTACAAATTCGTGTCGTCGAGGAAGATGCAGAACGGGAACTCCCGGGCTGCCGTGCGGCACAACATGACCCTTCTCGACGCCGGGACGCTCTACGTGGCGAAGCTCACCGGCGATCATCCGGACGCGATCGACGGATCCGGAAAGCTCCCCGAGGGCGGGAAGTTCTCCGGCACGGGGGAGTGGATCCCGTTGCTTCGCGCGAACGAGGACGGCAGTGCCGAGTCGCTGGTCGACGGCATGAGCGCGGAGGAAGTCGCGGTGTTCACGCGCCTCGCAGGCGACAGGGTCGGCGCGACCAAGATGGACCGGCCCGAAGACTTCGAACCCAATCCTGTCACCGGCAAGGTCTACGTCGCCCTCACCAACAACACCAAGCGCGGCGTCGACGGTGCCGCGCCGGCCGACGAAGCGAATCCGCGCGTGAACAACAAGAACGGACAGATCCTCGAGATCGACGACGACCACGCCGGTAGGTCGTTCACATGGACACTGCTGCTCGTGTGCGGAGACCCGGACGAGGCCGACACCTACTTCGGTGGATTCGACAAGTCGCAGGTCAGCCCGATCTCGTGCCCCGACAACCTCGCGTTCGACACACACGGCAACCTGTGGATCTCCACCGACGGCAATGCGCTCGGTTCCAACGACGGTCTGTTCAGCGTCGTCCTCGACGGACCTCGGCGCGGGGAGACGAAGCAGTTCCTCAGCGTGCCGGTCGGGGCGGAGACCTGCGGTCCGATCGTCCAGGACGATCGGGTCGTCGTGTGCGTACAGCACCCCGGCGAGACGGACGAGTCCTCCTGGGCGTCGCCTGCCTCGCACTGGCCCGACGGAGGTGCTTCCCAGCCCCGTCCCGCCGTGGTCGCGGTGTGGAAGTCGGGCGGCGGGCGGATCGGGATCTGACCCTCGCAGGCGGCGGCGCCTCCTATCCGAGCCAGTCCAACACCGATGCGGCAGTCCACGATTGCTGCATGCTGCCGAGCGGGTCGCCGGTGAACGGTTCGTAGTACTCGGCGAAGCTGCCGTCGCTGGCCTGCCGGAGTCCTTCCGCACGCAGGACGTTCGCCCGCTCGGCCCACCCACGGCGGGCGAACGCCCACGAGAACAACCAGGTCATCACCGGCCACACCGGCCCACGCCAGTACTCCCGAGACCGGAAGTCACCGGACACCGGCGAGGTCGACGGCGGCACTGCATAGCGCAGATCCGGATGCCCGCAGAACTTCGGGCCTTCGAAGGTGCGCAGCAGTGCCCGTTCGGCCTGCCGGTCCAGGCCACCGCACAGCAACGGCGCGAACATGGCGAGAGTGTCGGTGGCAACCCATTTTCCACTGCGCAGATCGAAATCCTTCGCAGCACCCGTACGGGGATCGGTCGTGTCGACGACCCCTCGCCGGAACCGTTCGGCCCACGAGTAGAGCTCGCGCACATCGGAGTTGGGGCGTGAATGCTCTTCTCCGATGGTCGCGAGCACATCGCACGACAGTGAGAAGACCGCACTGACGAAGACGTCCTCGACCGCGAAGCTCATGGCCTTCGCCAGCACACCGTCGTCGTAGCGGGCGCTCTTCATCTCTTCGAGCAGCCACAGATAACGCGCGTACTCGCGGTCGGTGGGCCGCTGGTCGGGATCGGCGACGTGCTCGAGATCCTCCCGGTGGAAGGCCGGTACGGGACCGGCGACGACATTGGCGTACGCCGCGTCCCAGCGCGGAGAATTGTCCATCCCCGATTCCCACCCGTGGTACAGCGCGATCCGGCCGTTACCGTCGAGGTCACGGGCGTGGGCGAGCCACCGGTGCCACCGCACCAGATCCGCCCATCTGCGATCCAGGAACTCCTCGGCGACGGCACGCGTCGACCGGCCGTGCCGTCGTGAATGCTCGAGAATCCGCTGCACCGCGATGGCGTGCACCGGCGGCTGGGTGATACCCGAGGTCCGTACCCGGGCGGGTGCATGCGCAGCCAGTTCGGACACCGCCCAGCGCGCCGGTCCGGGGAAGTATCCGTCGACCCCGTTGGCGAAGACGATGTGCGGGATCATCCCGTTCTTCCACTGCGCCGACAGCAGGGTGTCGAGTTCGACGACTGCACGTTCGACGCTCAGCGGAGCGAGCCCCACAGCGACGAAGGCCGCATCCCAGCTCCACATGTGCGGATAGAGCTTGGGAGCGGCACTCGTCATGGTGCCCAGGTCGTTGCCCCGCAACAGGTACGCCGCGCGCGCGGCGAGCTGTGTGGGCGTGAATCCTCGGTCCGGCATCGTCCCATTCTCGACCCTGCTGCCGAATCCGCACGGGAAGGACCGCAGCTGTAACAGCGACGACACATTCGGTGCGGTGCGGTGCGGTCGGTGTGCGCGACCGCGGTGCGGTCAGTGTGCGCGACCGCGGTGCGGTCAGTGTGCGCGACCGCGGTGCGGTCAGTGTGCAGAGGGTAGGAAAGCGGTCGAACCCGAGAGCTCGCCCGCGCTGGGGGCAGCCGGGGCGACGAGTCCTCGGCGTTCGAGAACGGGACGCACCCCCTCGCCGAAGCGGTACGCCTCCTCGAGGTGCGGGTAGCCCGAGAGCACGAAATGGTCGAGTCCGATCGCGGCGTACTCGGCGATACGATCGGCGACCTCCTCGTGGGAGCCGACGAGTGCGGTACCCGCACCGCCACGGACGAGACCGACACCCGCCCACAGATTGGGGGAGACCTCCAGGCTGCGGGCGTCCTTGCTGCCCTGATAGGCAGTGCCACCGCCGTGCAGCTCGACCATCCGCCGCTGCCCCTCCGAACCGGATCGGGCCAGACTCTGCTGGGCCTTCTCGATCGTCGCAGGATCGAGCGCGGAGAGCAGGCGATCGGCCTCGGCCCACGCCTCCTCCGAACTGTCGCGGCTGATGACGTGCAGGCGGATGCCGTAGTCGAGGGTGCGTCCCTGGATGTCGGCGAGGCCACGGATCCACGCGATCTTGTCGGCGACCGCGGCAGGTGGTTCGCCCCAGGTGAGATAGGTGTCGCAGAACTGCGAGGCGACGGTGCCGGCCGCAGGGGAGGAGCCGCCGAAGAACAGCGGCGGCAGCGGATCGGGGATGCGCTGGAGCTGTGCGTTCTCGACCCGGATGTACTCGCCCTCGAAATCGACGGGACCGTTGCCGGCCCACAGACGCTTCAGCACGTCGAGATATTCGCCGCAGCGCGCGTACCGCTGGTTCTTGTCGAGGAAGTCGCCGAAGGTGCGCTGTTCGTGGTCTTCCCCGCCGGTGACGACGTTGAGGAGCAGACGTCCCTGCGACTGCCACTGGAAGGTCGCAGCCATCTGCGCGGCCAGGGTGGGGCTGATCAGACCGGGACGCAGGGCCACGAGGAACTTGAGCGACTCCGTGGTGTCGATGAGCATCGCGGTGGTCAGCCATGCGTCCTCACACCACGCGCCGGTGGGGGTGAGGACCGATTCGAATCCGCTCGATTCCGCCGCCGCGGCGATCTGGTTCAGATACCGCAGGGTGGCCGGACGATCGCCCGCCATCGAACTGCCGTGACCGCCGGCCATCAGGTTTCGCGAGTCGCCGTAGGTGGGCAGGAACCAGTGCATATGCAGAGACAAGACGAAGTCCTCGCGTCGACGACAGGCAGAGCGTGGAGTCCACAACATCAGGCCTCGCGGGGACCGGGCAACGGTTGCGATCAGCATGATCCGAACCCGTGTGCCGGCGCGACCGAGGTGGTTAGCGTCGGCGGGTTACGAGCCGTCCACCACCGGGAATCGAATCATGACCACGCTGTCGCAGCCCAGTTCCGCGCCCGAATCCGATCTCGAGCGCCGCAAGAGATTACGCACTGTAGTCGCAGCCAGCCTGCTCGGAACCACGGTGGAGTGGTACGACTTCTTCCTCTATGCCACGGCCGCGAGCCTCGTCTTCAACCAGTTGTTCTTCCCTGACCAGAGTTCGTTCGTCGGGACGATGCTCGCATTCGCGACCTTCGCCGTCGGTTTCGTCGTCCGCCCGATCGGCGGTGTGGTCTTCGGCCACATCGGCGACCGCATCGGCCGTAAGAAGACCCTCGCTCTCACGATGTTCGTCATGGGCATCGCCACGGCACTGATGGGGGTGCTGCCCACTCACGCGCAGGTGGGTGTGATCGCACCGATCCTGCTTCTCCTCCTGCGCATTCTGCAGGGCTTCGCCCTCGGTGGCGAATGGGCCGGAGCCGTCCTGCTCGCGGTCGAGCACAGCCCGGAGAAGAAGCGCGGCCTGTTCGGCAGCATTCCCCAGGTCGGGCTCGCACTGGGTCTCGCGCTGGGCACCGCGGTCTTCGCGATACTGCAGGTGGTCTTCGACGAGGAACAGTTCCTGTCGTACGGCTGGCGGATCGCATTCCTGTTGAGCCTCGTCCTCGTCGCCGTCGGCTTCGTCGTGCGCTTGAAGGTCGACGAGACTCCCGCCTTCCGCGAGGTGCAGGAACTCGCGAAGAAGTCATCGGCTCCGCTCGTGGACGTGTTCCGTCCGGGGGTGCGCCGCAGCACGGCACTGGGGCTGCTGTCCCGGTGGGGTGAGGGCGCTGCGTTCAACACGTGGGGCGTGTTCGCCATCACCTACGCCACCCGGGACCTGGACTTCGAGAAGGTGCCGGTGCTCCTCGTCGTCACCTTCGCGGCGCTGGTCATGGCCGCATTGCTCCCTCTCTCGGGTCTGCTGGTGGATCGCTTCGGTGCGAAACAGGTCTACACGGTCGGCATCGCGGCCTACGGGGTCGCGGTGTTCCCGGCCTTCGCATTGTTCGGTACGAACGACCTGCTCTGGTTCACCGTCGCGATGGTCCTCGTGTTCGGTGTCGTCCACGCTCTCTTCTACGGGGCACAGGGAACGCTGTACGCGAGCCTGTACCCGGCGGAGATCCGGTACACGGGCCTGTCCGTCGTCTATCAGTTCTCGGGCATCTACGCGTCGGGTGTCACACCGATGATCCTCACCGCACTCATCGCCGTGGCCGGCGGTCCATGGCTCGCCTGCGGTTATCTCGTGGCCACCTCGGTGATCAGTGTGATCGCGACCTCCATGATCCGCACGCAGGATCTTCGGCTGTGACGGGACGGTACTAGGCTCGTCCGCATGAGCAGGCAACGAGGTGGCCGCGCCGCGTCGTCGCCGCGCAAGGACAGGCCGGGCGCATCGGGCGGTCCCGCCGAAGGGCTGTACGACATCGACACGGGTACGTGCGAGCTGGTCAAGGACGGCTATCTCGCCGACGGGTGGGTGCTCGAGATCAACGGAGTGCCCAGTTCGCACATCGATCTGAGCGATCCGGGACTGCTCGAGTTCGAGTACATGCGGTGGATCGCGATGCTCGTCGAGAGCAGGTTCGACGTCGACTCGCGGCTGCGGGTGCTGCATCTCGGTGGGGGTGCGTGCACGATGGCCCGCTACTTCGCAGCGGTCTACCCCGAGGCGCGGCAGGTGGTCGTCGAGATCGACGGCCGACTCGCCGAACTCGTGCGCCACTGGTTCGACCTTCCGCGAGCGCCGCTGCTCCGTATCCGGGTCGGGGAGGCCCGGCAGGTCCTCACGTCGCTCTCCGACGGTACGCGGGATGTGATCGTGCGGGATGTCTTCGCCTACAGCCGCACTCCCGTCGCGCTCACGACCGTCCAGTTCACGCGGCACGCACGACGTGTGCTCGCCCCCGGTGGTGTCTACGTGGTCAACTGCGGTGACTTCCGCGATCTGACCGTCGCCAAGCGCGAGGCCGCGACGATCGGCGAGGTCTTCGAGCACACCGCGATCATCGCCGATCCCGCGATGCTCAAGGGCCGCCGCTACGGCAACGTCGTCATCGCCGGCAGCGACCTGCCTCTCGGTGATTCGCCCGCACTGGCCCGCGACCTGCTCGGCGGCGCCGTACCCGCACAGATATGGCAGGGCGAGCAGGTGCTGAAGTTCGCCGCCGGAGCGCGCGTGCTCGACGACAGCGAAGCCACGACACCGCCCGGAACAAAGAGCACCGGCACGTAGTTGCACCGGTCATGACCTCTGCAGCCTCCACTCCGGTACTCCAGGTGTTCCGGCTCGGTTCGCCCTGGCAGACGATCGATCCGTTCCTGTTCGTCGCGCACCACCGCGATGCGTACCCGGCGGGCAACGACGACCTCGGACCCGCCGCATCGCTCGACGGCCGGCCGTTGGGGCAGGACTTCGGCAATCCGTCGGGTTGGAGCATGTACCACGGCACCACCGTCCCGGGCTTTCCCGGCCACCCGCATCGCGGTTTCGAGACGGTGACCTTCGTGCGGTCCGGATTCGTCGATCATTCCGATTCGGTGGGGGCCGCGGCACGTTTCGGCGACGGCGACACCCAGTGGCTCACCGCCGGCAACGGGATCGTCCACAGCGAGATGTTCCCTCTGCTGAACAAGGATTCCGGCAATCCACTCGAGTTGTTCCAGATCTGGCTGAATCTGCCGGCCGGATCGAAGACCGTCGAACCTCACTTCTCCATGCTGTGGAACGAGGACACCCCCATCGTGACCGCCGTGGACGGGGAGGGGAGGACGGTCTCCGTCCGAATCCTCGCAGGCGAGCTGGACGGCTCGAATCCTCCTCCGCCCCCACCGAATTCGTGGGCGTCCCGGCCCGACACCGATGTGGCGATCTGGAATGTCGATCTCACGCCGGGCGCCCGCTGGGAGCTTCCGGCCGCTCGTGGTGAGAACACGCAGCGGGTGCTCTACGTGTACAACGGTTCTCCGGTACGGATCGGCGACCGCACGATCGAGTCCGGGCACGGTGTCGTCGTCGACGCGTCGGTGCCGGTCGACATCACCGGTGGCGACACGGGAACGCAGATACTGATGCTGCAGGGACGCCCGATCGGCGAACCGGTCGTCTCCTACGGTCCGTTCGTGCTCAACGACGAGGCGGGTGTCCGCACAGCATTCGAGGACTACCGCCGCACCGGTTTCGGTGGATGGCCGTGGAACAGCGACGGGCCGGTGCACGATCGGGACGCGGGCCGGTTCGCACGCTATCCGGACGAGCGGCTCGAGGAACGCTGAGTCGCTACGCGTCCGGGAGGCGATAGTCGGACACCGCCGTCGAACGAATCCACCGGGCCTGATCGTCGTCGGGGCCGCTGCCGCGGAAGTCGTCGAGCTGCGCCTGCGACTCCCACCGTTCGTAGACGTAGATCCGGTCCGGTTCGAGCAGATCCGCGGTGACGGCGAAGTCGAGGCAGCCCGGCGTTCTGCGGGCCGCCTCGACGACGGCTTCGCAGTTCGTCAGGTAGGACTCGCGCCGTCCGACGTCGACGGTGAGATGCCCTGCAACGATGATCATGGTTTCCCCTACCGTGGTGCGTGGGTCGTTTCCGATACGACCTGCGAACGAGGCGGAATTCATCGCTCTCCGTCGTAGCATCGCGTGGTGACCCAGCCCGGATACGACGCTCTCGCCGATCTGTACGCCGAGATGTTCCCCGATCCGTACCTCACACCACTCGAGCGTCACGCCGTCGCCACGTTCGCCGAGACGGTCCGGCGCAGTGCGTTGCGCGGGATCGTTCTGGACGTGGGGTGCGGCACCGGGGGCGTGACGGCGGACCTCACCGGGGCCGGTCTCGAGGTCGTCGGTGTCGATCCCAGCGTCGAGATGCTGCGCATCGCCCGCGCCGGACATCCCTCACTGCGGTTCGTCCGGGACGATGCGCGGCTGCGCTCGGACGAGCTCCGCACCGCAACCCCGATCGCGATCATCGCGAGGTTCAGCTTGATCCACGTGCCCCCGTCCGAGCTCCGGACGGTGCTCGACGTCTGGTCCGAGAGGATCCCGCCGGGCGGGACGGTCCTGATCGCCTGCCAGACCACCGACACTCCGGGCGAAGCCGAATTCGACCATGCCGTCGCACCCGCCTGGCGCCGGCATCCCGACCATCTGTCCTCGATGCTGGCGGAATCCGGTTTCGACGAGGTGTGGCGGATGATCAGCCGTCCCGACGCCGACCATCGCTTCCCCGACGTCCATCTCGCGGCGCACCGCCGGCGCAGCTAAGGGGTGAACACCATCGACTCGTCGATACGCCCGAACCGCATCGTGGGGAGGTCGAGCAGATAGTTCTGCCGCATCAGCCAGGGACTGCGCGAACCCTGCTTGGGCAGTGAGCCTTCCGCCCGGTGGATGTAACCGGAGTCGAGACCCAGCAGCGGTCGCGTGCGCCCGTCTCCCGAATAGGACGGAACCGCCGATCGATACCCCCGGCGTCGCATGTGCCGGAGCACACGGCACACGTACAGGGACGCGAGGTCTGCGCGCAGCGTCCACGAGGCATTGGTGTAGCCCACGCACATCGCGGCATTGGGCACGCCCTCGAGCATCGTGCCCCGGTAGATGAATCTCTCCGAGAGGTCGACCTTCTCACCGTCGACGACGAACTCGACACCACCCGCAGGCACCAGCCTCAGACCGGTTGCCGGAATGAGTATCTCGGCCTCGAGTTCTCGACCGGATCCGAGCCGCACCCCCTTCTCGGTGACGGTGTCGATCCGGTCGGTGACGATCTCGGCCGACCCGCTGCGCAGGGTCCGGAATAAATCGGAGTCGGGCACCACACACAGCCTCTGGTCCCACGGGTCGTAGCGCGGGGTGAAATGCGGGTCCACCGGCACGGCACCTCGCAGCCTCCGCGCGGTGAGCGTCCTCAGCACCCGCCGCGCGAGGGACGGGAATCGTCGGCAGAACTGGAAGAAGCCGAGATTGGTCACCACGTTCTTCGTCCGCACGACACGATGGGCGAGATCGTCGGGAAGGACACCGCGTATCCGTGCGGCGATCGCATCGTGCTCCGGCAACGACATCACATAACCGGGGGAGCGCTGCAGCATCGTCACGTGCTCGGCCTTCTCCGCGAGTGCGGGCACGAGGGTCACCGCGGTGGCACCGCTGCCGATCACCACGATCTTCCTGCCCTCGTAATCGAGGTCGTCGGGCCAGAACTGCGGATGCACCACCCTGCCCGCGAAGTCCTGCAGACCGGGAATGTCGGGGAGGTAACCGGATTCGTAACTGTAGTACCCGCCGCACAGATAGAGGAAGGTGCAACCGAGCTCCTCGACACCGCCGGCGGTCGACACCCGCACGGTCCAGGATGCCCGCTCCGACGACCAGGACGCGTCGATCACCCTGTGACCGAATCGGATCCGTCGATCGATACCGAATTCGGAGGCGGTGTCGCGGATGTACTGCAGGATGTCGGCGCCGTCGGCGATGGACTTCTCCCCCCGCCAGGGCCTGAACGGATAACCGAGGGTGTACATGTCGCTGTCCGATCGAATTCCGGGATAGCGGAACAGATCCCACGTGCCGCCGATCGCGTCGCGACTCTCGAGAATGACGTAGTCGAGTTCCGGGCACTGCGTCTGCAGTCGATAACCGGCGCCGATACCGGACAGTCCGGCCCCGACGATCAGTACGTCGACGTGTTCCACGTGCATCCCCCTACCTGTCGGTCCACGCCAGCAGGTCGCCGACCTCCCAGGTGTTGATCACCTGCTCGGGTTCGACGCCCCGCTCGGCGGCGCGTTCGCAACCGTACCCGAGCCAGTCGAGCTGTCCGGGTGCGTGCGCGTCGGTGTCGATGGAGAACAGGCACCCGGTCGCGAGGGCGAGATCGATCAGACGTGACGGCGGGTCGCGTCGTTCCGGCCGGCAGTTGATCTCGACGGCGGTGTCGTGATCGCGGCACGCGGCGAAGACCGAGTCGGCATCGAACGTCGATTCGGGCCGGCTTCCACGGCCACCGGCGACGAGCCGTCCGGTGCAGTGCCCGAGTATGTCGACGTGTGGGTTCGCCACCGCACGGACCATCCGTCTCGTCATCGCCGATCGATCGGCCCGCAGGTCGGAGTGCACACTCGCGACCACGACATCGACCTCGGAGAGCAGGCCCTCGTCCTGATCGAGCGAACCGTCGTCGAGGATGTCGACCTCGATCCCGGTGAGAATCCTTGTGCCCTGGGCAGCCTCGTTGAGCGTCGCGACGATGTCGAGCTGGGAACGCAACCGCTCCGCACTCAGTCCGTTCGCGACCTTCAGCCGAGGGGAGTGGTCGGTGAGCGCGAAGTATTCGTGTCCGATCATCGTCGATGCGACTCGCTGCATCTCGTCGATGGGACTGCCACCGTCGGACCAGTTCGAATGGGTGTGCAGATCGCCGCGCAGCGCCTCGAGCAGATCCCGCGCACCGCGACCGATCGGTTCGGCCTCCTCACGCAACTGCACGAGATAGGCGGGTTCCCCGTCGAACGCCTCGCGGACGACGGACGCGGTCTTCTTACCGATGCCGGGCAGGTCGGTCCACGAGTCCGTTCTGCGCAACACCTCGCGCCGGGCGTCGCTCACCTCGGCGAGCACCTCGGCCGCACGTCGATAGGCCTGCACCCGATAGGTGTCGGCATGCTCGCGTTCGAGCCAGAAGGCGACTTCGCGCAGTGCGTCGACCGGGTCCACCCCTCCATTGTGGCCACCGGGCCTCCGTAGCCTGGGGCGCATGCGTAAATCCGTTCGACTCTCGCGCGTGCTCGGCGCGATTCCCCTGCTCGTCCTCGGCTCGGCCTCCGCGCTCGCTCTCGTCTCCTCGCGTGTGGCGGCGGAAGCGCAGGGCCGCATGTACGAGCTCGGCGATGCGCCCCCGGCACCCGTGGTGATCGTTCCGGGTGCGCGGGTGAAGGAGGGCCGGCCGATGCGGATACTACGCAGCCGTCTCGACGTCGCGATCGCACTGATGGAGCAGGGGCGGGCGCGGGCCGTGCTCGTCTCCGGGGACGCCCGGGGCACCTCCGGTGACGAGATCGACGCGATGATCACCTATCTCGTCGCGCGAGGAGTGAACAGGGAGCGGATCGTCGCCGATCCCTACGGTCTCGACACCTACGACACCGCCCGGCGGGCGGTGACCACCTACGGGGTGCGCCGGGCAGCGATCGTGACGCAGGCGTTCCACCTGCCGCGCGCGGTGGCGTTGTGCGGACGGGCGGGCATCGACATCGTGGGGGTGCGCGCTCCCGACGCGATGCGAGTGCGCACCCGGATCAGGAATCTGGCCCGCGAGTTCGTGTTGTCGCGGCCCAAAGCGTTTCTCGAGCTCCGATTCCCCCGCGACCCCGCGGTCTCGACGCCTCCGGACGACCGGCTGGCCGAGATCCTCGCCGATCTCGAACACGGCCGGGTGGCCGCTGCGCCGGTGGATTCCTAGGCTCGTGTCCATGCGTCCTACTGCTCTCGTCACCGGTGGTGGTCGTGGCCTGGGTGCCGCGATCGCCCGTGAATTCGCGCCCACCCACGATCTGCTCCTCGGCGGCCGCCGTCGCGAATCTCTCGACGCGATCCTCGAGGAGTTACCCGACGCCACGCCGTGGCCGGTGGATCTGCTCGATCACGAGGCCGTCGCGGCGGCCGTCGCGAACATCGAGCGTCTCGACGTCCTCGTCCACAATGCCGGTATCGCCGAATTGGGCACCGTCGCCGACAGCGAGCCCCGGCAGTGGAGGGAGACCTTCGAGGCCAACGTCGTCGCGGTCGTCGCCCTCACCCGCTTCCTGCTTCCGGCGCTACGTGCCGCCAACGGGCACGTGGTGCTCGTCAATTCGGGGGCGGGCCTGCGCGCCCGTCCGGGCTGGGGCGCCTACGCAGCGAGCAAGTTCGCCTTGCGCGCCTTCGGTGATGCGCTCCGGGAGGAGGAACCCTCCCTGCGTGTGACGTCGATCCATCCGGGGCGGATCGACACCGACATGCAGCGGGCGATCGTCGAGTCCGAGGGCCGCGAATACGACCCCTCGCAGTTCCTGACTCCCGGCTCGGTGGCCCGCGCGGTGCGGCAGGCGGTCGAGTCGCCGGGTGACAGCCATCCGACCGAGATCGTTCTGCGTCCCCGCTGACAGGTCGGTCCGCACCGGTCAGAAGGGTAGCGGGATCACCACCGGGGGAACGCCCGGAATCGGGATCCGGATCTGTGGTGGAGGTGGTGGGGGCGGCGGTGCAGGTGCCGGGGCGGGTGCGGGAGGCGGTTGCGGAGCCGGCGCGGGCAGAGGCGGCGGAGCGGGACGGGGAGCAGGCGGTGCCGGCAGGATCTGCGGGGCCGGTACCGGCGCGGGTGCAGGCAGCGGTTCCGGAGCAGAGATCGCCGGCGGTGGGGCAGCGGCCTCCGGTACCGGATCTCCTCGTGGAGCCTCGGGCGCCGAAGGCGCGTCGTTCTCCGGCGGTGATGCGTCGGCAGTGTCCTGCTCGTCCGGGACGGTCTTCGGCAGTGCCTCACCGACCGGGACGGGAACCATCGAGCCGGTCGTGATGTCGACGACCTTCAGTTCTCGCACGGGTACGACCGCAGGGTGCACGACGAACATCCGCTCGGCATCGAAGCCGGGCCACTTCGGCCCTTCGAGCTGGTCGTTCGCTGTGAGAACGGGCGCGGAGAGCGGGGTTCCCCGCACGCAACGGACGCGGGGTACACCGAGGTCGTCGACGAGCACGATCGTTCCGCGCTCGAGCAGCGACTGCACCGGCCGGGCCGCCCCGTCGCGGTATTCGTACATCGTGACCCGGGTGTCCGCGCGCAGCAGGACCGGCGACAGCGCCTCGGTGTATCCGCGGACATCGGGCACGTCCAGCACGTCGCGCCACGCCTCGGACTTGGCCCGGTCCCCGTCGAGATGACGTACGAGTGCTTCCTTGTCGCACAGCGGCCGCTCGAGGCTTCCCCCGTACAGCGCGGCGCGGTCGCCCGGAACGGCCGGAGTCCCGGCCGCAGCGACGACCGGGTCGCCCGCGTCGGCGACGGCATCGGGACGGGGTGGGGGGACGGTGACCGGAAGCTGAGGCGGTACCAGACGTGGCGTCCAGGGATCGTCCTGCGCGGTGGCCACCTGGAGTTGCACCGGGACGGACGTCTCGACGGGATCGGACGACGAGCAGGCACCCGCCCCCAGTGCCGTCAGCGCGAGTGCCAGACCGAATCCACGAACCGCGTCGCTGGCCACGCCGTCATGTTAGGTCGATGTTCGTGTGCGAAAGGGGTGTTCGGCGGTTTCCGGCGCCGGGAGCCGAACCGAACGGACCGGTCGCCGAGCAGCTCCCGTTCGGTCGGTGCGCGAAATGTCCGACTCCGTCGAGCCGGTGACGGGCGGACGGTTCTCGTGACGACGGATCGTTGCGAGGGGGCCCGCGCCGCGGTCCGGCCGGGTAGCGTCGACTCCTGAACCACGGGAGGCATCGTGAGCGAATCTTCGGACATCCCCGGTGAGGAGTGGCCGAGCCTGCGCGTGGCCGACTGGGCCGCGACGCGCGACAGCCTGCACATGTGGCTGCAGATCGTCGGGAAGATCCGGTTGATCAACTCACCGCCGGTCAATCACTGGTGGCAGACGACCCTGTACGTGACGCCACGTGGATTGGGCACATCGTCGATTCCCTACCGCGGAAGCATCTTCGACCTGGAATTCGACTTCCGCGACCATGCGCTGCGCATCCGCACGAGCGAGGGCGGCAGGAGTGCCGTCCCGCTCACTGCGCAATCCGTGGCGGACTTCCACTCCCGCACCTTCGAAGCCTTGGACGAGCTGGGCATCCACACCCGGATCCACGGGGCTCCCAACGAGGTGGAGCCCGCCGTCCCGTTCGCACAGGACGAGGAACACCGCACGTACGATCCCGATGCTGCACACCTCTTCTGGCGTCAGCTGCTCCGAGCCGACCATGTGATGCAGCAATTCCGGGCCGAATACCTGGGCAAAGTCAGTCCGGTCCATTTTTTCTGGGGAGCAATGGATCTGGCCTGCACCCGGTTCTCGGGGCGGGCCGCGCCACCGCATCCGGGTGGGATCCCCAACTGTCCCGACCGGGTGATGACCGAGGCGTATTCACACGAGCTGAGCAGCTGCGGGTTCTGGCCGGGCGGCAGCGACGAAGGTTCCTTCTACTCCTACGCGTATCCCGCGCCGGACGGCTATGCGGATCGGCCCGTCCGTCCGGACGCCGCGTATTACGCCGCCGAGCTCGGTGAGTTCGTGTTGCCGTACGAGGCGGTGCGTACCGCCGCCGACCCCGACGCGGAGCTGCTGGGATTCCTACGCAGCAGCTATGACGCCGCAGCCGACCTCGGACATTGGGATCGAGTCCACCTCGAGCGGCAGGACTAGCGTCCGGCCACCCCCGAGACGAAACGTACGAGCAGGTCGTTCACCCGATCCCACCGCTCCATCTGCACGAAGTGTCCGGCCCCCTCGAGCAGGTGGACACCCCGTAGATCGGGGACCGACGCACGCATGCGATCGAGTGCCGCAGCTCCCGCCATCGCGATCACGGGATCGCGGTCGCCGGCCACGAACAATGTGGGCACCTGCACCCGGGCCCCCTCGTAGGAGCGCGAGGCCTCCCAATTCGCGTCGTAGGCGCGATACCAGGACAGGCCCCCGCCGAATCCGGTCCGGGCGAACTCGGCCGCATAGTGCTCGAGTTCGTCCTCGGTGAGCCAGGACCACGGCAGGTCGGGAGCCTCGGGAAGGACGTCGAGATAACCGTGTCCCTCGGACGGATGAGTCCACACATCGAGATATCGGTATCCACCCGAGAGAGCGAAGAACAGTCGCTGCAGGAACTCTCGCGGCCGCGTGTCGAGTTCCGCTTCCGCGACCCCCGGCTCCTGGAAGTAGTGCAGGTGGAGGAAATGCTCGTCCGCGAGTGCGCGGAAGATCTCACTGGGCCGTGCCGGCATGCGATCGGGGGCGTACGGCACCGCGAGCAGGACGAGCCCTGCCACGCGATCCGGATGCCGCAGGGCTGTCGTCCACGCGACGGGCGCACCGAAATCGTGTCCGAGGAACACCGCGCGGTCGATCTCCAGCACGTCGAGCAGGCGGATGAGGCGGTCGGCCACCGCGACGTTCGTGTATTCCTCGATCGCACCGGGGCGGTCGGTACGCCCGTAGCCGGGCATGTCGGGAGCGACGGCGCGGTGCCCGGCGTCCGCGAGCGGGGTGAACTGATGCCGGAAGCTGTAGCCGAGGCCGGGGAATCCGTGACACAGGATCACGGCGGGACCGGCACCGTGATCGTGAATGTTCCACGTGAAACCGTCGATGTCGATGCGGCGGCCCCGCCGAGGGTCGGAGGCGGTCATTCGCCGGCCGGGGTGCTCTGCATGTCCTCCTCGCTCCAGAACGCCCTCATGCTCGTGATCTTCGCATCGTCGTCGAAGGTCATCACGTCGATGACCTCCATGACCAGATCCTGGTCGCCGAGGTGGGTGACCAGACGGAACAGAAAGGCGGCATTGTTCTGTGCGATCTTCAGGGTGACCACCCCGCCGGTCTGCGTGAGCGGTTCGACCATCCCGTAGAACTCGCGGATCTCGGCCTCGGTGGTGCGTACCGGCGTGCCGACGGGGTCCTCGACCGTCGCGCCCTCGGCGTACAGGGCGAGAACGTCGTCCACCGTGCCCGTGGCGATCGCTTTCACGTAGTTCTCGACGGTGGCGCGCACGGCCTCGCGACTCGGTGCCATGGATATCCCTTCGCTCGCTCGAATCTGGAACACGTTTCAATTCGAGGCTAGTGGACCGTATCCTGCGATGCACCCTCGATTTCCGCTCGCGGGACCGGTCGCCGGAGGACGATGACTACGCCATCACCTCGAACGACTGGAGAATCGATGATCGACGCCGTGGCCTTCACCCTCGACGGGCACATCGGTGCCCTCGCAGCCAGGAAACGGGAGGCCGATTCCCCTCGATATGTCGCCCTGGTGTGCCACGGCTACGGTGAGCACTCCGGGCGGTACGAGTACGTCGCGACGCGTCTCGTCGCGGACGGGGCAGCCGTCTACGCGGTGGACCACGCCGGTCACGGGCTCAGCGACGGCGAACGCGTCCTGATCGACGACTTCGAGAAGGTCGTCGACGATGTCCACCTGCTCGACCTCACCGCGCGACGCGAACATCCCGGCCTGCCCGTCGTGCTGATCGGCCACTCGATGGGCGGGATGATCGCCGCCCGGTACGCACAGCGATACGGATCGGAACTCGCCGCCGTCGTCCTGTCCGGACCGGTACTCGGCCACTGGGCGACCGTCGACTCGTTACTTGCGGCCGACGAGATGCCCGACACGCCGATCGATCCGTCGACCCTCTCCCGCGATCCCGAAGTGGGGCGCGCATACGTCGCCGACCCGCTCGTCTGGCACGGACCATTCGAACGGGCCACGGTGCAGGCCCTGAAGATCTGTCTCGACACGATCACCGCAGCAGGCAGCGTGGACAGCGTGCCCGTGCTGTGGCTGCACGGGGAGGACGACCGCCTCGTCCCACTCGACAGCACCGCGACGGGCTGGTCGTCGTTCGCAGGCCGCAGTTCGTCGTCGAAGTTCTATCCCGGAGCCCGGCACGAGATCTTCAACGAAACCGACCGCGACGAGGTCCTCGACGACGTCGTCGACTTCGTCGGCGCACACCTTCGCCCACTCGAGACTCTCGAGGATTGAAGTGCACCGCCTGCGGTTATCCCGTGCCAGGGGGAAGTCCCCTTCGTGTTCCGCCCGGAAGGAGTTGATCCTGTGGCCGAAGAGAACGCATCCGACAAGGCCCGCAGCGGACTGAAGAAGTCCGTCCTCGGCAAGGCGAAGGAGGTCGCCGGCGCCCTGACCCGAAACGACTCGCTGACCACCGAAGGGCGTCTCGAGCAGGAACAGGCGCGGCAGGCGAGGAAGGCCGACACCCTCAGCCACATGGCGGAGGCAGAGAGCGAAGAGGCGGCCGAACACCTCGACGCCGTGCGCCGGGCCGGGCAGCAGGAACGTGAGGAGTCGCAGCGCCGAGCCGAAACTACGGCGTCACAGGCCGAGCGCGAAGCGGAGATCCGCAAGCATGCTGCCGAATTGGAACGGCAGGAAGACGTGGTGCGGGGACAGGCCGGTGCCGCCCGTGAAGCGGCGGCCGCCGAGCAGGACGCACGACGCGAAGAGAACGCCGAGGTCGCAGATGCTGCCGCCGATGTGGCCGCTGCGCAGGAAGAACACCGCGATTCCGCTCGCGACGCCGAGCGCGCACGGCTCGAGGCCGAACAGGAACGGCGCAGAGCCGAAGTTCTCGACCGGACCCTGAACGACCGGGACCGCTGAGGTCACCCCACCGAATCTGGAGATGCGTACATGAACCTCATTGCACTTCCGAGAAATGTTCTGCGGCTGCAATATCGAATAGCCCGTTTCCCCCTCGGGCTGATCGAGCAGCAGTTGCGCTTCCTGCCCACCGATGCCCCGCCGCGCCTCGTGTACGAACGGGGACTGGGCATGCTGGACGGCATCGTCGGTAGCCTTCTCGACGACCGCGACATCGCGACCCGCGGCGCCCTCGCCACCGAACGCGCCGATGCCGTGCGCCGCGCGGACAAGCTCGATGCGCAGGCCGCCGCCGAGAAGCGAGCAGCGGACGCGGAGCTGCGGCGCACCCGCGAACGGGCCGCCGCCGAGCAGGAAGACGCGCGCCGGCAGCGGGAAGAAGAAGTCCGGCAGGCCCGGGAACGTGCTCAGGAACGTGCGCAGCAGGCGGAGAAGGAGGCCGAGCAGAAGAAGGCCGCCGAGACCGCGAAGGCCGAGCAGGAGGCCCAGGAACGACGCCGGGCCGCCGAGGCCGAGAAGAAGAAGGACGACGAACGCATCCGCGAGGCCGAGAAGGACGCCGCCGAGCCCGCCAAGATCTCCCTCAAGGATGCCGTGGCGAAACAACTCGAGGCGAAGGAAGCGGAAGAGCGCGCGCACGACGCGGGCGAACTCGTCGACTACGAAAAGATCGAACACAAGCACCACTGACCCGGCGCTCGGCGCGAGAACGAGCACAGGAATGTGAAACCCCGGTGCACAGGGTGCACCGGGGTTTCACGTGTGGAGGCGATCTCCTACTCCACGGTGTCTACTTCACGACGTTGACCATCTTGCCCGGCACCACGATCACCTTGCGGGGTGCTGCGCCACCGAGCAGGTCGGCGATCTTCTCGTCGGCGAGCGCGGCCGCCTCGATCGCATCCGGAGCAGCATCGGCCGGAACGGTGATGCGGCTGCGCACCTTGCCGTTGACCTGGATCGGATACTCCACGCTGTCCTCGACGAGCCACTTCTCGTCGGCGACCGGGAAGGGGCCGCGGGCGAGCGATTCCTCGTGCCCGAGCCTCGACCACAGCTCCTCCGCGAGGTGCGGGGCGACCGGCGCGAGCATCAGCACGAGCGGCTCGACGGCGCTGCGCGGCGCACCCGAGGGGTACTGCTTCGTCAGATGGTTCGTGTACTCGATGAGCTTGGCGATCGCCGTGTTGTCGCGCAGATGCGCGTAGTCGTCGGAGACACCCGCCACGGCCTTGTTGAGGGCGCGCAGAGTGTCGTCGACCGGCGTGTCGTCCGTGACGCGCACGGCGCCGGTCTCCTCGTCGACGACGAGGCGCCATGCCCGCTGCAGGAACCGCTGGGCACCGACGACGTCCTTGGTCGCCCACGGACGCGACTGGTCGAGCGGGCCCATCGACATCTCGTAGACACGGAGGGTGTCGGCACCGTAGTCGTCGCAGATCTGGTCGGGGGCAACGGAATTCTTGAGCGACTTGCCCATCTTGCCGTATTCGCGGGCGACTTCCTGCTCACCCTCGGGGCCCGTCCGGTAGAACCTGCCGTCGCGCTCGACGACCTCGTCCGCGGGCACGTAGACACCACGAGCATCGGTGTAGGCGTAGGCCTGGATGTAACCCTGGTTGAACAGGCGACGGTACGGCTCCGACGAGGTGACGTAGCCGAGATCGAACAGCACCTTGTGCCAGAAGCGCGCGTACAGCAGGTGCAGCACCGCGTGCTCGACACCGCCGACGTACAGGTCGACCCCGCCCGGATCGTTCGGGCCGTGCACGTCCGGGCGCGGGCCCGTCCAGTAGGCCTCGTTCTCCTTGTCGCAGAACGAATCCGAGTTGGTCGGATCGATGTAGCGCAGCTGGTACCACGAGCTTCCGGCCCACTGCGGCATGACGTTCGTGTCGCGCGTGTAGCGCTTCAGGCCGTCACCGAGGTCGAGCTCGACGTTCACCCAGTCGACCGCCTTCGCGAGCGGCGGCGACGGCTCGGAGTCGGCATCGTCCGGATCGAACGAGACGGGCGCGTAGTCCTCGACCTCCGGGAGCTCCACCGGCAGCGCGGATTCGGGCAGAGCGTGCGCCCGGCCCTGCTCGTCGTAGACGATCGGGAAGGGTTCGCCCCAGTATCGCTGCCGCGCGAACAGCCAGTCGCGGAGCTTGTACTGGATGGTGCCGCGACCGGCGCCGTCGGCCTCGAGCTTCGCGACGATCGTCTTCTTCGCCTCGGCGACGTCGAGACCGTCGAGCAGGCCGGAGTTCACCAGCACACCGTCGCCGGTGTAGGCCTCCGCCGTGACGTCACCCCCGGAGATGACCTCGCGGATCGGCAGACCGAAGGCGGTGGCGAACTCCCAGTCGCGCTGGTCGTGGCCGGGGACGGCCATGATCGCACCCGTGCCGTAACCCGTCAGCACGTAATCGGCGATGAAGATCGGCAGTTTCTCGCCGTTGACCGGATTCACGGCGTAGGCGCCGAGGAAGACTCCCGTCTTCTCCTTCGACTCCTGCCGTTCGAGATCGGACTTGGCGGCGATCGACGCCCGGTAGGCCGCGACGGCAGCAGCCGGATCGGCCGCGCCGCCGGTCCAGCGCTCGTCGACGCCCTCGGGCCAGGACGCACCGGCGATCCGGTCGACGAGTTCGTGCTCGGGAGCGAGGGTCACATAGCTGGCACCGAACAGGGTGTCGGGACGGGTGGTGAACACCTCGATCGCCGAATCATGATCGGCCACAGCGAACTTCACCTGAGCACCGTGCGAACGGCCGATCCAGTTGCGCTGCATCGACTTGACCTTCTCGGGCCAGTCCAGATACTCGAGATCGTCGATGAGGCGATCGGAGTATGCGGTGATGCGCATCATCCACTGCCGCAGGTTCTTCCGGAAGACAGGGAAGTTGCCGCGCTCGGACCGGCCGTCGGCCGTGACCTCCTCGTTCGCGAGCACCGTCCCCAGGCCGGGGCACCAGTTGACGAGCGAATCCGACCGGTACACCAGACGGTACGAATCGATGACGTCGGCACGTTCGGCATCCGACAGCGACGCCCAGTCGCGTCCGTCGTCGAGACTGCGGGTGCCGTCCGCGAACTCGGCCTCGAGTTCGGAGATGCGACGGGCGCGGCCGGCCTCGCGGTCGTACCAGGCGTTGTAGATCGTCAGGAAGATCCACTGCGTCCAGTGGTAGAAGTCCACGTCGGTCGTCGCGACGGAGCGGCGCTCGTCGTGCCCGAGTCCGAGGCGGCCGAGCTGGCGCTTCATGTTCGCGATGTTCGCCTCGGTGGTCGTGCGAGGGTGGGTCCCCGTCTGCACGGCGTACTGCTCGGCCGGCAGGCCGAAGGCGTCGTAGCCGAGGGCGTGCAGCACGTTGCGGCCCTGCATGCGATGGAACCGCGCGTACACGTCGGTGGCGATGTAGCCGAGCGGGTGCCCGACGTGCAGTCCGGACCCCGAGGGGTAGGGGAACATGTCCTGCACGAACAGCTTGTCGGCCGGAACGTCGCCGGCGAGATCGCCCACCGGGTTGGGGGCGTGGAAGGTGCCGCGCTCGCGCCACAGCTCCTGCCAGCGCTGCTCGATCCGCCCCGCGAGCTCGGCGGTGTACCGATGCTGTGGGGTGCTGCCGGGTTCCTGCTGGGAAGTCTGTACGGGACGGGTCACGATGATCACTATCTACTCGGCCGGGCGTGTGAGGGCTCCCACCAGGGTAGAACGTGCCCCCACCCGCACAGACCGGTGGCACCGCCCGGCGCGTATCCTGGTCGGGTGCTGATCGTCGCTGTCCTGCTCTTCGTGCTCGCTCTCGTCGTCGGCGCGGTGGGGGTCGCGGCACTGACCGGGAAGCTGCCTCGCAATCGCTGGGCCGGTGTGCGCACCCCGGAGTCCCTGCGGGACGACACCACCTTTGCGCTGGTCAACAAGGTCGCCGCACCCAGCATGCTCGGCGCTGCGGTGCTGCTCGCCGTCGGTGGCGTCGCATCGCTCACCCTGCCCACCGTCGCCGGGATCATCGCGGTCGTCGTCACCGTCGTGGCCGCCCTGGTCACGGCCGGTGCCGGTGGATCCGTCGCAGCGCGGGTCGCTGCAGCGACCAAGACCGAGGAGACGGCCGGCTGCGGCACCTCGTGCGGTGCGTGCAGCCTGCGCGGAGCGTGTGAGCCGACGGCCTGACCCGGCCCTCCGCACGTACCGGCGCGCCCACCCCCGGCGGAATGTGATCCGCGCCCTAGGCTGACCCCATGACGACGCGTCAGGTCGATCCTGTCGGCGCACTGCTCGGACTTGTCGTTCCGTTGCTGTGTGCCGGGGCTGTGCTGCTGCTCACCCGTTCGTGGTCGCTGCGACTGCCCGACGAGGTCGCCACCCACTGGTCGGGCACGACTGCCGACTCCTTCGGTTCACCGATGTCCTCGGCGTGGACCGCAGCCCTGTTGATCGTGCTGATCGGAGGTGGCTGCTGTGCCATCGCCGCGCTCGCTCAGGCACAGCTGCTCATGCGGCGCTCCATGCTCGCGATCGGTCTCGGGGTCACCGGAACCGTTACCGCGGTGTTCCTGGCGGGTCTCGCCGGCCAACTCGACACGACCGACGCCGCGCAGGCCTCGCTGCCGGCCTCGTCCGCGGTGGTGGGGATGTGGCTGGGAGTCGTGGCAGGCTGGGCCGGGGGATGGCTCCTGCGCGACGGCCGGGAACGGAAACCGGCGACCTCCCGGCCCGACCCGGCGCTGCCGCGTGGCCGTGTCGATCTTCCCGTCGTCGAACAGGTGGGCACCGGCACGGGTACGACGGCGGCACTGTCGGCGTTCGTCCTCGTTCCGGCCCTCGTCGTGTGTGCGGTGACGCGGAGCCTGTGGCCACTCGGCTTGATCGCGCCCGTCGGCCTTCTCGTGCTGGGTCTGTTGCGCTACACCGTGGTGGTCGACGCGAACGGGATCAGAGTGTCCAATCTGGGTTCCGCCGCGCTCGGATACGACCTCGACGAGATCGTCGGCGCGAAGGTCACCGAGACCCGGCCCTTCGCGGACTGGGGTGGCTGGGGCCTGCGGACGAAGGGACGCGGGCGCTACGGGCTGGTGACGCGGAGCGGGCCGGCCGTAGTGGTGACGACGGCATCGGGTCACGAATTGACCGTCACCGCAACGAAGGCCGCGGAGATGGCCGGCGCTCTCAACACACTCGCCGACGCGCGATAGCGCTCAGTTGCGTTCGACCTCGATGGGGTGGGTCGCCAGCAGCGCCAGCGGAAGAGGTTGACGACGCAGGACCTTCGCCCACAGGTCGACATGCGGAGACTCGAGCACATCGCGTGGGAGTGCGGACACCACCATCCAATCGTCGTTGCGCAGTTCACCCTCGAGTTGGCCGGCGCTCCATCCCGCATACCCTGCGAAGATCCGGATCGCCTCGACGTAACGTGCGATGTGGCCGGGGTCGGAGTCCAGATCGATCATCGCGATGCGCCCGTCGACGTGGCGGATACCCGGCACATCGGTGGTCCGGGCCCCGACTCGGAGGGTGCCGAGACACAACGCGGAACTGCGATGGACGGGGCCGCCCACGAACAGCGACCCGGGGTCGGCCGCGAGCCTCGACCACTGCGGAAGCATCGCGTCGACGGGGGTGTCGCTGATGCGGTTCAGCACGACACCGAAACTGCCCGATTCGTTGTGTTCGATGATGTAGACGACGGTGCGGCGGAAGGTCGGCTCGGTGAGATCGGTGGCCGAGACGAGCAGGCTGCCGGACCGCACCCTGGGTGTCGAGGGTGCGGTGCGGTCCTCGGGGTCGTCCTGGTGCTGCGCCACAGGAGCCATTCTGTCACCGCTCTCACCGGTGTGTGGGACGGAACCCGACGGTTCGTGCCAGGAGCGCGAGATGGTGTTCGAACAGGACTGCCCTGTCCGGGAAGGTATCGGGACCGTACTGCCCGAACACCTCGAAACTCACTGCTCCGAACAGGGAGGGCCACGCCCAGATCCCACGTGCGAGTATGTAATCCGGCGCGGCGATGGAGAATTCGGTTCTGATCCGGCCCAGAGGCTCGGCCAGCTCGTCCGGATGCGGGATATCGGGACTGTCGTGGAGGACACCCGCTGCGTAGGCCGCGTCCAGGATGCGGGCGAGCGCCAGGACGACACGGATACCGGGTGCGGTGGTGCGTTCGGCGGGCGCGGCGTAGCCGGGAACCGGACTGCCGAACAGCAGCCCGTAGCGTGCCGGCTCGGTGATCGCCCACTGCCGTACGGCCCGGCCGAGCGTGAGGAACCGCTCGCGATGTTCGGCGGGTGGCACGGCATCGACGGCGCGATCCACCGCGTCGCCGAGTTCGTCGTAGGCGTCGACGACGAGCAGGGTGAGCAATTCGTCCCTGCTCGAGACGTAGCGATAGACCGCTGAGGAGACCACGCCCAGGTCGCGGGCGACTGCCCGCAGGGACAGCGCCGCTGCCCCGTGGGTGCCGAGATGGTCACGGCCGATCCGGAGGATGTCGGCCATCGTCTGTGCGCGTGCCCGCTCTCGTGGTGTCGTCATCCGGCCATTCTGCCGCCGATTCGTGAGCACCGTCAACAAAAGAGAGCAGTGCTCTTGACAATGCCGCGAGCGGGGAGCATTGTCGGAACCGTCAGAGAGCAGTGCTCACACTTTCGGGAATCGAGACCGTCATGCCACATCTCCAGGTAGTCGCCGGGGCCGGACCCGTCGGATGGACCGTCGCAGAACAGATTGCCGCACAAGGATATCGAGTTCGCATCCTCACCCGATCCGGCAGCGGCCCCGACGATCGGGGCATCGAGCGGATGCGCGTGGACGTCAACGACAGTGAGGCCGTGGCCGCGGCGCTCGTCGACGGCGAGGGAACACCCGCAACAGCCGTGTACCTGTGCACCCACGGATCGGCCTACCGAGCCGAGACCTGGGCGCGCGAACTTCCCTCAGCCGAACGGACCGTCCTCGACGCGGTCGCAAACCTGTCGGAGAAGACCGTCGTGGTCTTCCCCGAGAGCCTCTACTCGTACAGCGAGCCGCACCGCGTCATGACCGAGGACTCCGCCCGGGAGGCATCCACCGGCAAGCGCGGTGTGCGGCGCCGGCTCCTCTCCGCACGCGCCGCACACCGCGCACCGACGGTGAGCGTCGTGGCGTCGGACTTCTTCGGGCCCCGGGTCCTCCAGGCCGCGGCCGGGGAGCGGATGGTGCCCGCCGTCCTCGCCGGGAAGAAGGTGCGGGTGCTCGGATCGGCCGACGTCCCGCACTCGTTCACCTATGTACCGGACCTCGCGGCCGCGATGATCGCTGCCGCCGGCGATCCGGCGGTGTGGAACACGATCGTGCACGCCCCGACCGGGCCGGCGCTGCCCCAGCGGGAGATGGTCGCGGCGCTGGCACGCGCCGCCGACCTTCCCGAACCTTCCGTGGGTGTGATCCCGTCCTGGATCGTGAAGGCGGGGGCATTCGTCGACCGCGACATGAAGGAGATCGCCGAGATGCTCTACCAGTTCACCGATCCCTTCGTCATGGACTCGGCCCGGACGGAACAGGTGCTCCGTCTCGTACCGACCCCCCTCGACGACGCTGCAGCCGCCACCGTCGAATGGTGGCGCAACCGATAGTGTCGTGTCCGTGCGGAACTCGGGACGACAGGCGTGGCGATCGACTGCGACCGCATTGAGACACTCACCCGGCCTCGTCCGGCTGACCGCGGTGCGGTTCGCGAGTCAGTTCGGTGACGGCCTGTTCCAGGCCGCACTGGGCGGGGCCGTCCTGTTCAACCCCGAGCGCCACACCGATCCCGTGGCGATCGCGGCCGGCTTCGCCGTCTTGCTGTTGCCGTACTCGGTGATCGGCCCGTTCGCCGGTGCACTCCTCGACCGCTGGGACCGGCGTCTCGTCCTCGTCTGGGCCAACCTGCTGCGCGGAGTGTTCATTGCTTCGGCTGCGGTCGTGCTGCTCGTCGGAGGGCCTCAGACCCCGCTCATGCTGCTCGCACTCGCAGCCGTCGGCGTGAGCCGATTCGTCCTGGCCGGGGTATCCGCCTCCCTGCCGCACGTCGTGTCGCAATCGTGGCTCGTCCCGGTGAATTCCGTTCTGGCGACGGTCGGTTCCGGAATATCGGCAGCCGGTGCGGCCGTGGCCGTCGCCACGATCGGCGTGGTCGGGGCAGGAGACACCGGGTCGGGTGTCGCCGTACTCCTCGGGGTGAGCGGTTCGATCCTGGGAGCGATCGCCGCCCGGGGTTTCGCGGCGAATGCGCTCGGGCCCGAGGGGATACGCCCCCGTGCCGTGATCCGCACCGTCCTGTCGGGTCTACGCACCGGCGCGGGTGCCGTTCTCGCCGCTCCCGGTGTCACGATCGCGATGATCGGAATCGGCACACACCGCATCGTGTTCGGCATCGACACGCTCATCATGGTTCTCGTCCTGCGCGCCACCGAGGACGACTCGGGCCTTCCCGCAGGGCTGGCCGGCTTCGGAGTCGCCGTCGCATCGACCGCGGCGGGCATGCTGGTCGCAGCCGTCCTGGCCCCCGTACTGATCCCGCGGCTCGGGCGCCCGCGCACCGTCACGGCCGGATTGATCGCCGCCACCGTCGTCCAGTTCGCGTTCGTCACCACGGTCGCGGCGGGACCACTGCTCGTCGCGGCCTTCCTGCTCGGCCTCGCCGGTCAGACCGTCAAACTCACGGGCGATGCGGCGATGCAGATCGACATCGACGACGCGCGCCGAGGCCGGGTCTTCGCGGTGCAGGACACGGTGTTCAACATCGCCTTCCTCGGCGCTATCGCCGTGGCCGCATTCGTGATCGCACCCGACGGGCGCACCCCGGAACTCGCCGTCGCAGGAGGGGTCGTCTACGTGCTCGGACTTCTCGCGGTACTGCTCGTGCGGCGGGCCCGCCTGTGATTCAGGTTCCGGACACGGCTGCGGTGGGATGCACGTCGACCTCGGTCGCCTTCACGACGAACCACACCGTCGCGCTCGGATGGATGTCCAGCTCGGTCAGCGCAGCGGTGGTGATCTCGGCGGCGATACCGCTGTGGGACCTCACGAGTACGGTCGCACCCCGGGACTCGAGTTCGGCCACCGTGATCCGCAGCGTGTTGCGGGGGCTCCCGTGCGGAGGGTCGGTGTAGACGGCGACCGCGGACGGGGCGAAGACCGCGACCGCCGGGAGTCCGGAGCGGCAGTCGGGATCGAGACGTCCGTGCACGACGCCTTCACCGGTCTCCAGCGTGCCGTCCCGCACGATTCCGGTGACCAGATTGGTCCCGGCGATACGTGCCGCGAAGACACTGCGCGGCCGGGTGAGCACCTGCCGCACCGTCCCGTCCTCGACGATACGGCCGTGCTCGATCACCACCACGCGATCGGCGAGAGCGATCACGTCGAGCGGATCGTGGGTGACGAGAAGAGCGGTGCGCTCGTCCTCGCGCAACACTCTGCGCAGCAGTGACCGGAGGGTGGGAGCGGCCGTGACGTCGAGGGCCGCCATGGGTTCGTCGAGGAGGAGAAGATGCGGGTCTGCGGCGAGGGCGCGTGCGAGCGCGACCCGCTGGGCCTGACCGCCGGACAATTCGTGCGGCCGGCGGCCGGCGAGTTCCGCCGTGTCCACTTCGCGGAGCCATCGCTCTGCCCTGGAACGGGATTCACGCCGGCCCGATCCTGCGCTGCGGGGCGCGAATTCGACGTTCCCCGCGACCGTCATGTGCGGGAACAGCAGCGGCTGCTGTGCCAGCAGCACCACCGCGCGATCGTGTGGTGCGACCGCGAGTCCCGACGTCGTATCGGTGAGAACACGTCCGGCGAGTTCGACACGGCCGGCGTCGGGGCGGAGCAGACCGGAGACGACACCGAGCAGGGACGACTTTCCGGCTCCGTTGGGGCCGAGGACCGCGACGACACTGCCCTGGGCCACATCGAGTTCGACGTCCAGTGCCCGGGCGTCGACCCGCGCCCGCACGCGCAGGCTCACCGGACCGGATCCGTCCGGCGTGAGTACACCGCCACGACGATGACGACGGCCACGGCAATCAGTACGAGCGACAGGGCTACCGCGGCACCGGGATCCGTCTCGCGTTGCAGGTAGATCTCGAGGGGCAGGGTGCGCGTCACCCCCTGCAGGCTGCCGGCGAACGTGAGGGTCGCCCCGAACTCACCCAGAGCCCGGGCGAAGGCGAGGACCGCACCGGACACGAGCGCCGGGAGGATCAACGGCACGGTGACACGGCGGAAGACCGTCGTGGGCCGGGCACCGAGAGTCGCCGCTATCTGTTCGTAATTCGAGCCGGAACTGCGCAGTGCCCCTTCCAGACTCATGACGAGGAAGGGGAGCGCCACGAAGGTCTGTGCGAGGACCACCGCTGTGGTGGTGAAGGCGATCTGTATCCCGAGCGCATCGAGATGCTCGCCGATCAGCCCGCGCCGGCCGAAGGTGTAGAGGAGGGCGAGTCCTCCCACGACGGGCGGCAGGACGAGGGGCAGCAGAACCAATCCACGGATCACGGAGACTCCACGGAAGGTGCTGCGTGCCAGTATCACTGCGATCGGCACACCGAGAATCACGCACAGGACGGTGGCGATCGCGGACGTGCGCAGGCTCAGTCCGAGTGCCTCGAGAGATGCCGGAGACGTCACGAGCGACGGAAATTCCGCCCAGTCGACCGTGAGCAACATCGACACCAGCGGTACGACGACGAACAACAGCCCCAGCGCCGCAGGGAGGAACAGCCACCGGGGCACGCCGGCGGCGTTCACGGCGTACCGAATCCGGCACCGCCGAGGACGGACCGGGCCTCGTCACCGGTGACGTAACGGACGAAGTCGGCGGCCGCCGCAGGGTTGCGCCCGTCCGCGAGAGTCGCGACGGGATACACGTTGACGATCTCCGCCGCTTCGGGCACGGCGACCGCGGTGACGTCGCCACCCGCGCCGACGGCGTCGGTGACGTAGACCAGTCCGGCGTCGGCCTGGCCGGACGCGACCTTGCCCAGGACGTCGGTCACCGAGGACTCCTCCGACACCGGCGTCAGATCGACGCCTGCGGCGTCCCCGAGTCGTGCGGCGGCCGCGCCGCACGGCACCTGCGGAGCACACACCACCACCGACATCCCGTCCACCGCCAGGTCGGCGACCGACCGGATGTTCTTCGGATTGCCGGCTTCGGTGACGATCGTGAGCGTGTTGGTCGCGAACGCGACGGGATCGGTCCCGAGGAGCCCATCCGCGACCGCGAGGTCCATCGTGCGGGTGTCGGCGGACGCGAAGACGTCCGCGGGGGCACCCTGTTCGAGTTGGGCGACGAGGTCGGACGATCCCGCGAAGGACAGTTCCACGGAGATCCCGGGGTTCGCCTCCTCGAAACGCTCGGCGATTTCCGTGAAGGGCGCCTTCAGCGATGCAGCGGCGTAGACCGTCAGGATGTCGGAGCCTGCGTCGGCGGACCCGCACGCCGAGACGACCGATGCCAGCGCCGCGACGGCCAGGGCGCTGCGCGCCTTCATTCGGATCCGCCCGGAGTTTCGACGATGACGGTGGTCGCCTTGACGACGGCCACGCCGATGCTGCCGGGCTCGAGACCGAGCTCGTTCACCGCCTCGGTGCTCATGAGCGAGACGATCCGGTGCGGACCACACTGCATCTCGACCTGCGACATGACGGCATCGGACACCACCCGGGTGACGAGCCCGACGAAACGATTGCGGGCGGAACTGCCGACTCCCAGTGGGTCGGGACCGGAACCGGCCTGGTTCCGTGCGAACTCCGCCAGTTCACGGCCGACGACGGCCTTGCGTCCGGAGGCATCCTTGGTGGCACGCAGCAACCCCTGGTCGATCCAGCGGCGAACCGTGTCGTCACTGACACCCAGCAGTGAAGCGGCCTCGCGGATGCGGATCGCGGTCACGAATTTCTCCGCAGATGCGTCATGAAGAACAGGTTATATCCGCGAATGCGGGACGTACAAGCGATCAGTAGACGTCGCGGACGTACCGCTTGTCCGCGGCGAGCTGGTCGACATACGCGGCGGCGGCATCGCGATCGAGACGTCCGTGAGCCTGCACCACCTCGCGCAGGGCGGCGTCGACGTCCTTCGCCATCCGGCCCGCATCACCGCACACGTAGAAGTGGGCACCGTCCTGCAGCCACTTCCACACCTGCGCACCGTGCTCACGCATGCGGTCCTGCACGTAGATCTTCTGACGCTGGTCACGCGAGAACGCGAGTGCGAGCTCGGTGAGGACCCCGTCGGCGTGCATCGACTCGATCTCGTCGCGATAGAGATAGTCGGTCTCGGCTCGCTGGTCGCCGAAGAACAACCAGTTGCGTCCCGTGTGCCCGGCTTCACGGCGCTCGTGGAGAAAGGCCCGGAACGGCGCGATTCCGGTGCCGGGGCCGACCATGATCATGTCGACGTCCGGGGGCGGGGGGCGGAAGTGCGCGTTGCGCTGGACGAAGATCGGGATGTCCACACCCTTGCTGTGATCGGCGAGAAAACTCGAGCACACACCGGCACGTGAGCGGCCCTCGAATTCGTACCGCACCACCGACACCGTCAAGTGCACCTCGCGCGGATTCGTCCGCGGACTCGACGAGATCGAGTACAAGCGTGGACGCAGGCGGGTGAGGAGCCCTCTCCATTCGTCCCAGGGGGCCTTGAAGGGATACTCGGCGATGACGTCCACGGCCTGGCGTCCCCACAGCCAGCGCTGCAGCTCGATCTTGTTGCCCGGACGCAGCAGCTTCGCGAGTTCCGGGCTACCGCTCTGCTTCTGGACGAATCGCAACAGTTCCGGTGTCACACGGGTGATGTCCAGATGACGGGTCGCGGCCTCCCGGAGCGGCACGGTGGGGAAGTCGCCGAGTTCGACGGCGGTCTCCGGATCGAGCGCCGTGACCTGCAACCATTCGTCGACGGCATCGGGACCGTTGGTGGGCATCACACCGAGCGCGTCACCGGCCTCGTACTCGAAAGCGGGATCGAAGATCTCGAAACCGAACTGCCGCACGTCCTTCGCCGACCCGGGGCCGCTCAGTGCGACATTGCGGGTGATCCTCGTGACCAGAGGCGAGGACCGCGAATAGGCCGGGGCGGCGAGCGCCGGCGCCGGGGCGATCGCGGTCGCCGAACCACCCAGCAACGGTACGAGGGTGCCGAGCCAGTGGTGCGCGAGCTCGTCCTCGCCCGGTTCGCAATCCACCCGCCCGGTCAGGGGAGTCGCGCCGAGTTCGGCCAGTCGTTCGTCGACGCGTCGCCCGAAACCACAGAAGTCGTCGTAACTCGAGTCTCCGAAAGCAAGTACCGCATAACGGAGTCCGGACAGAGAGGGAGCGGATTCGGCGATGAGTGAGCGCCAGAAGGAGCCGCCGTTGTCGGGCGGCTCCCCGTCACCGAAAGTGCTCGTGACGACGAGGAGTTCGCTCGCCTCGCGGAGTCCGGTGACGTCGAGTTCGTCGAGAACGACGAGTTGCACGGCACGCCCCGCGTCCTGGAGTCGCCGGGCACACGTGGCGGCAAAGGTCTCGGCGTTTCCGGTCTGGGATGCCCACGCCACCACCACTGCGGGACCTGCCGTACCGGCGGTGCCGACGATGCCGACGGTGTCGGCGGTGCCGGCGGTGCCGGGGTCCGTTGCGCCGGAGTACATGCCGGCGAACAGTCCGTCGATCCATGCGCGCTTGGCGGCGGGGAACGGAGCCGAAGGGGGAAGGGCAGGCGCCGCAGTGGTGTTCGTCGCGCGCAGACCGGCGAGCAGACCGGCGAGATAGTCGCGTTCGGTATCGTCGAAGTCCGGAGCCGGGACGTTCTCGAGACCCAGTGCGACCTCGAGACGACCGAGGACGGAACCGTCGGACGCACACGGCCCGTCTTCCGACGCGACCTTCTGCAACGACACCGCGCAGACCTTGAACTCGGGTTGCAGCGAGGCCGGATCGACCGCGTCGCTCGTCACGGCGTTGATCGCGAGATCGGTCCCGAACAGGTCGTTCCAGTGGAAGGGCGCGAAGCACGTTCCCGGGCCGACCCGGTCGGTGACGACAGCCGGGAGCACGGCTCGGCCGCGGCGCGAGACGATCTCTATCCGGTCACCGTCCGAAACCGAATATCGTTGTGCGTCATCGGGATTTATCTCGACGAACGATCCCGGATTCAGCTTGCGCAGTTTCTCGATGCGCCCGGTCTTGGTGAGGGTGTGCCAGTGATGCTGCACGCGTCCGGTGTTCAGGACGAACGGATACTCGTCGTCGGGCATCTCGGCGGCAGGCATGTGCGGCCGGGGCAGGAATCGGGCGCGGCCGTCGGGGGTGGCGAACGCCAGTCGCGGCCGGGAACCGTCCTGCCGCACCACCTGCGACCTGCTCGTCCCGTCGTTGAGATACCGGACCGGATGACGCGTCTCGGGCGAATCCGGCGGGCACGGCCACTGCACGGGCCCTTGCCGGAGTCGATCGTAGGTCACCCCACGCAGGTCGTAACCGGTCTGCGGGTTGCCGAATCCGGTGATCTCCTCGAAGACCTCCTCGGCACTCGAGTACGCGAAGGCCTCACCGAAACCCATCTCCTGCGCGACCCGCGCAATGATCTGCCAGTCGGGCAGCGACTCGCCGACAGGGTCCACGGCCTGCTGCAGGAGATTGACGGTGCGGTCGGATCCGACGGTGACGTACTCGGATTCGGCCCACAATGCCGCGGGCAGGAGAATGTCTGCGTGCGAGGCGGTTTCGGTCTCGAGGAAGACGTCCTGCACGACCACGAGTTCGGCGGCCCCGAGTGCCTCGAGGACGACCGCCCGGTTCGCGACCGACGCCACGGGATTGGTGCAGATGATCCAGCACGCCTTGATCTCTCCCGCGGCCATCCTGCCGAACATGTCGATCGTGCCGGCACCGCCCTCGGCACGGAGCGTGCCGCGCGGCAGCGACCAGCGGTCCTCGACGAAGGCGCGGTCGTCCTCGGAGAGCACGCTGCGCTGCCCCGGCAGGCCCGGCCCCATGTACCCCATCTCGCGGCCACCCATCGCATTGGGCTGACCTGTGAGGGAGAACGGGCCGCTACCGGTGCGGCAGATCGCTCCGGTCGCGAGATGCAGATTGCAGATCGCATTGGTGTTCCACGTGCCGTGGGTGCTCTGGTTCAAGCCCATGGTCCAGCAACTCATCCAGTCACCGGCCTCTCCGATCCACCCTGCGGCGGTCCGGATGTCGGCCTCGTCGAGACCGGTGATCTCGGCGACGAGGTGTGGCGGATAGTCGGCGAGGAAGGACTCCACCGCCTCCCACCCGTCGGTGTGTTCCTCGACGAAAGCCCGGTCGACGTGCCCGTTCTCGACGATCAGGTGCAACAGACCGTTGAGCAGCGCCAGATCGGTTCCCGGTGCGATCCGGAGGAACAGATCTGCCTTGTCGGCGGTCGCGGTACGTCGCGGGTCGACCACGATCAGCTTCGCCCCGGCCTTGACCCGCTCCATCATGCGCAGGAACAGGATCGGGTGACAGTCGGCCATGTTGGAACCGGACACGAAGAACACGTCGGCGTGGTCGAAGTCCTCGTACGAGCCGGGCGGGCCGTCCGATCCGAGCGACTGCTTGTATCCCGTGGCAGCACCGGCCATACACAGTCGCGAGTTCGACTCGAGGTACGAGGTGCGCAGATATCCCTTCGCCAGCTTGGTCGCGAGGTACTGGGCCTCGAGAGACATCTGGCCCGAGACGTAGAGGGCCACCGAGTCCGGGCCGTGGGCCGCGACGATCTCGCTCAGGCGCCGCGCGGTCTCGGTGATCGCGTCGTCCACGGGGGAGGGTATCGTCGCTGCGCCCCGCTCGGGACGCAGCCGGGCGGTCTCGAGACGGCCACCGGCCGCGAGCATCTCGGCGCTCGTCGCGCCCTTCGTGCACAACCGGCCCCGGTTGGTCGGGTGGTCCTTGTCCCCGTAGGCCTTGACCACCCGGCGCGTGCCGGTCGCGGAGTCGACTGCGACGTCCAGGAGCATCCCGCATCCCACCCCGCAGTAGGAGCAGGTGGACTTCACCGTGGTGATCTCGTCCTGCATCCCGCAACTCCTGCCCGGCACCCACCGACGCGCATGGGTGCGCGTCCTCGACACCGTCGTGACTACGCCGGTGTCCATGCTGTCCAAGAGGTGTTGCGGGCGCGTCACCCGCGGTGAGAACGCGGTGACATCCGGCTCACGCCGCCGTCACCGCGCTGTGAGGTCAGTCCTTCGGCTGCTGCGCCCACCATTCGAGCAGGGCGGCCTCCGCCTCGTCGCGCTCGAGTGGGCCACGATCGAGCCGCAGTTCCTTGAGGTGGTTCCACGCCTTTCCGACCATCGGGCCGGCAGGTATCCCCAGCAGTTCCATGATCGCGTTGCCGTCGAGATCGGGCCGCACGCGCGCGAGATCCTCCTCCGCGGCGATCCGGTCGATCCGCTGTTCCAGGTCGTCGTAGGTGGCCTGCAAGGCAGCGGCGCGACGCTTGTTCCGAGTCGTGCAGTCGGCGCGCACGAGTTTGTGAAGCCGGGGAAGCAGCGGGCCGGCGTCGTGCACGTACCGGCGGACCGCGGAGTCCGTCCACTCGCCCTTGCCGTAGCCGTGGAAGCGCAGGTGCAGGAAGACAAGGCGGCTCACGTCCTCGACCATCTGCTTCGAGTACTTGAGCGCCCGCATGCGTTTGCGTACGAGTTTCGCCCCGACCACCTCGTGGTGGTGGAAGCTGACGCCGCCGTGCGGCTCGTTGCGCTTGGTGTCCGGCTTACCGATGTCGTGCAGCAGCGCGGCCCACCTCAGGACGAGATCCGGGTCGCCGTCCTCGAGGTCGATGGCCTGCTTCAGGACGGTCAGCGAATGCCAGTACACGTCCTTGTGCTGGTGGTGTTCGTCGATCTCGAGTTTCATCGCGGGGATCTCGGGGATCACACGCTCCGCGAGACCCGTCTCGACCATCGTGTCGATGCCCTCGATCGGATAGTCGCCGAGGATCAGCTTGTCGAGCTCGACCTGCACTCGCTCCGCGCTGATCCGCAGGATCTCGTCGGCCATGGCGACGATGGCGGTATGCACCCGCTCGGTCAGGGTGAATCCGAGCTGGGAGACGAACCGGGCCGCGCGCAGCATCCGCAACGGGTCGTCGTGGAAGGAGTCCTCGGGCTTCGCGGGGGTGTCGAGCACGCCGGCGAGCAGGGCCTCCATGCCACCGAGCGGGTCGACGAACTCGCCCGCACCGTCCGGCCCGATGCGCACGGCCATCGCATTGACGGTGAAGTCGCGGCGCACGAGATCGTCCTCGAGACTCGTGCCGTACTCGACGATGGGGTGCCGGGTGACGCGGTCGTAGGCATCGCTGCGGAACGTGGTGATCTCGAGTTGCTCGAGTCCCTTCACCGCACTGACCGTGCCGAAGTCGATGCCGGTGTCCCACTGGTGGTCGACGAATCCACGCAGCAGCGCCTGGACCGTCTCCGGACGCGCGTCGGTGGTGAAGTCCAGATCGGTTCCGAGCCGACCGAGCAGTGCGTCCCGGACACTGCCGCCGACGAGGTACAGCTCGTGTCCGGCCTCGGTGAATCGCGCACCGAGCGGCGCGAGGACATCGGACAGATCGCGCAGAGTCGCCTCGGCTCCGGTGAGCAACCGGGTTCGACGGGCGGTGTCTGCGGTGGGGGAGTTCACGTCTTCGCACCTTACCGAGCAGCAGGTTCGTGTGGTTGAGCCGGGACCGACGTCGGTCCATCTACTATCTATGAGGTGTCGCCCGCCGAACGTGCCAACCGCAACCGCCGCAGCTCGCGGCGGCGTGGCGCGGGCGCAAAGAAGACCGCTCACGGTGCTTCGCCCGGATCGTCCGCTTCACCCGGCCCACGGATGCGGACCGTCCGCGAAACGTCCGCCGGTGGCCTGGTCGTCGACGGACTCGGTGGTCCGCCCGAGAAGCTGTGTGCCGCCCTGATCGGCCGGACCGACCGGCGGGGCCGGTTGCTGTGGTCGCTGCCGAAAGGCCACATCGAGCAGGGTGAGACGGCCGAGGAAACCGCGATGCGCGAGGTGCACGAGGAGACCGGGGTGCGCAGTTCGGTGCTCGCCGAGCTCGGCAGCATCGACTACTGGTTCGTCACCGAGGGTCGCCGCGTCCACAAGACCGTGCATCACTACCTGTTGCGTTATCTGGGGGGCGAACTCTCCGACGCCGACGTCGAGGTCACCGAGGTGGCATGGGTGCCACTGCGCGAACTGCGGACGCGCCTGGCCTACGCCGACGAACGCAAGCTCGCGGACATCGCCGATCAGCTCATCGCCGAGATGACCCCGAAGCGACTTCCCGACAGCGATCAACCGGGGGCCCAGCTCGGATGACGGTGCTGGTGTCCCGGGCGGGCGCCGCGGTGCTCGCCGTGCTCGTACTCGCCCTCGCTACGACAGGCATGGCGGTACTCGTTCCGGTTCTCACGCCCACGGCGGCGGCGAGCCCGGTCGTGGCACAGACCGATCCCGACCAACCGCGATTCCTCGAGTTGAGCATCGACGAGGTCACCCCGAGCACGGTCACTCTCACGAGTGAGTCCGTGGTCACGGTCCGCGGCACAGTGAAGAACATCGGCGACCGGGACGTCGAGGACGTCTGGGTGCGTCTGCAACGCGCACCCGTGATCTCCGACTCCGCCGCCCTGCGCACGTCGCTCTCCCTCGATCAAGCAGGATTCGACACCGTCGGGGAGTTCGAGGAGGTCGTCGGCCGGCTCGAACAGGGCGACACGACCGACTTCACGCTCGAGCTGCCGCTGCGATCCGACCTCGTCCCCTCCCTCGACATCGACACCCCCGGCGTCTACCCGCTCCTCGTGAACGTCAACGGGGTTCCCGAATACGGCGGACAGGCACGGCTCGACGACGCGCGATTCCTGCTGCCCGTGCTCGCCGTCCCCGCGAGCGACGAGGTCACCGAGGATGCCGACGCCGGGTCGCGCGGCACGACCCGCTCGCCCGAGGACGGGCTGCTCGACGGCGCAGAGAAATCGTTCCCGGCCGTACCGCCCGAGGCGTCCCGGCCCGCCGCGATCACGATGCTGTGGCCGCTGGCGGACCGGCCGCGGTTCGCCGCCGGTGTCCCCGGTTCCGGGACCGAGCCCGTACGCCTCGTGGACGACGAACTCGCGACGTCGCTCGCCGAAGGTGGGCGACTGGACGGATTGCTGCGTGCCGTCGAGGACACTGCGAGGAGCGAACCGCGCGTCCTCGAAGGAATGTGCCTGGCCGTCGACCCGGATCTCCTCGTGACCGTGACCAACATGACACGCGACTATCTGGTGGTCGACGATCCGGACGAACCGACAGGCGACGCGCAACCCGGGACGGGCACCGACGCAGCGGTGGCCTGGCTCGACCGCCTGCGCGCACTCGCCACGTCCACCTGCACGATCGCCTTGCCGTTCGCCCAGGTCGATCTGACCGCTCTCGCCGACCTGGCCGATTCGTCGCTCACCGCCTCGGCTCTCGAATCCCCCACGGCTCTCGTCGACTCCATCCTCGGTGTCACCTCCCTACCCGGGGTGGTGTGGCCCGATTCGGGCGTGCTCACCGAGAAGGCCGGATCGATGCTGGTGGCCGACGCTCCGGTGACCGCCCTGCTGGCCGACAACGCCGTCGAGGACGGCCGCACCCTGCTCGCGGGTGTCTCGGCGAACTCCACCGTTCCGGGCGGGAACGGCTTCCGGATCTCGGGGGTCCCCGGTCTCACCGCCGGCCTGTTCGACTCGGCCGCCTCCGCCGCGCTGGCGGGAATGGGCGACGACCCTCAGACCCCGTCCTTCGTCCCGGAGTCGGCGCGCTACGACCTGTCCCGCGACTCCTCGACGGCCCGCCTGCAGGACGCGCTCGGGGCGCTGGCCTGGCCCGCTCTGGTCCCGACCGTCCACGAGGCCACGGGAAGGGCACTGCCGGCGCCGGGCCGATCGGTCCTCTTCGCGCCCCCTCAGACATGGTCGGCCTCGCCGGAGGACGCCTCCGCCGTGCTGTCCATGCTCTCCACTCTGGTCCGTTCCGGTCTGGCCACGCCGCGTCCGCTGGCCGCGCTCGTCGACGCCGCGGCGGGCACGGCGAACGATTCGTCCGCTTCGCTGCTCGTCTATCCCGAACAGGCGATCACCGACGGTGCCTCCGCCGCGGTCGTCTCGGAGGCCGAGGAACAGATCGGCCGCCTCGACGCGATCCAGACCGCGCTGATCGAGGACCCCCAGGCCCAGCTCACACCCCAGCAGTTCACCGCCCCGCTGCGCGAGGACCTGTTGCGCGCGATGAGTTTGTCCGGTCGCCGGGGTGACGATGCCGACGGCGCGTTCGCGACCGCCGCACACCGTGCCACGGAAGTACGCGAGGCCGTCGACGACATCTACGAGGCTGTGACGGTGATCTCCACCGGAGGCGTCTACACCCTGACATCGGAACAGAGCCCCCTACTGTTGGTAGCGCGCAACGATCTGCCCGTGGGCATCACCGTGCGGTTGCACGTGGACGCGCCCGAGGCGACGGATGTCTCCGACATCGGGCCGACGCAGCTTCCGCCGCGCGGCAGCCGCACGCTCACGGTGCCCGCTCAGATCAGCGACTCGCGGAAGCTCGAGCTGGAGTTCGCACTCACCACCGAGTCCGGCCTGTCTCTCGGCAACCCGACGACGGTGACGGTACGTTCCAATGCGTACGGCCAGATCCTCGCCGTGGTCACGGGCTGTGCGGGAGCGCTCCTGCTCTTCCTGGCGGGCAGGCGGCTTCTGCACCGGTTCCGCGGCGAGCCGGACCCAGCCGACGAAGGGTATGAACGACCATGACCGGGAACTCCACCCGCGACGACGTGGAGGCGAACCGGACTCCGGACCGACCGGAGCCCGTCCCGACGTCGTTCGATGCCGCGTCGCCGACGACGTCACCCGACGTCACCGCGGGCGGTGCGGCCCGCAACAAGCCGCAGAGCCTGCTGGCCGCCACCGGCTCGATCGCCGTCGCGACCCTGGTCAGCCGGATCACCGGCTTCCTCAAGCAGCTGCTCATCCTGACCCTGCTCGGTGCGAGCGTCGCGTCGTCGTTCACCGTGGCGCACCAGATCCCCAACATGATCTCCGAGCTGGTGCTCGGTGCGGTCCTGACCTCGATCGTCGTGCCGGTACTGGTCCGCGCCGAACGGGAGGACCCCGACGGCGGTGAGGCCTTCGTCCGCCGCTTGTTCACCGCGGCGCTGGTGTTGCTCGGTACCGCCACGCTCCTCGCCGTCGCCGCCGCGCCGATCCTCACGACGCACGTCTTCCTCGACGATTCCGGCAAGGTGTCGACGTCGCTGACCACGGCGCTGTCCTATCTGCTCCTGCCCGCGATCATGTTCTACGGACTGTCGGGCCTGTTCACGGGCATCCTCAACACCCGGCAGGTGTTCAAACCCGGCGCGTGGGCACCGGTGTGCAACAACGTCGTGGTGCTCACCGTCCTGGTGATCTACTACCTGATGCCGGGTGAGATCACGCTGAATCCGGTGCAGATGAGCGATCCGAAGCTGCTCGTCCTCGGCATCGGTGTGCTCCTCGGTGTGGTCACACAAGCGATGTGCCTGGTCCCCGCGCTCCGGCGCGAGGGCATCAACCTCCGGCCGCTGTGGGGTCTCGACGACCGGCTGCGGCAGTTCGGTGGCATGGCCGCCGCGATCGTGCTGTACGTGCTGATAAGCCAGGCCGGCATGATCTTCGCGACGCGCGTGTCGTCGGGCGCCGACGAGGCCGGACCCGCGATCTACAACAATGCCTGGTTGCTGCTGCAGCTGCCCTACGGTGTCCTCGGCGTCACCGTGCTCACCGCGATCATGCCGCGCCTGAGCCGCAACGCCGCAGCCGACGACACCCCTGCCGTCGTCGACGACCTCTCCGTCGCGACCCGCCTGACGATGATCGCGCTGATCCCCATCGTCACCTTCCTGACGATCGCCGGTTCGCAGGTCGGGGCCGCTCTCTACGGCTACGGCAACTTCGGGGACGGCAACGCCGAACGTCTCGGTCAGGCGGTGAGCTGGTCTGCGTTCACCCTCATCCCGTACGCACTGGTACTCATCCACCTGCGTGTCTTCTACGCCCGGGAACAGGCCTGGACGCCCACGTGGATCATCCTCGGCATCACCGCCGTCAAGATCGCACTGTCGGCGCTGGCCCCCGTGGTCGCGACGGAGGACGACCAGGTGGTGCTCCTGCTCGGCGCAGCCACCGGAGTCGCGTTCACCGTCGGGGCGTTCATCGGCGGATATCTGTTGCACCGCACGCTCGGCGACCTGCGGATGGCGAACGTCGGACGCACCGTGTGGCATGTGGTGCTCGCGTCGCTCGCGGCAGCCATCATCGTCCTCGTCACGGATCGGCTCCTGCAACTCGATGCGCTCGCCGACCGCTTCGGTGGTCTCGGTTCGCTCGTACGGGTGGCGCTCAACGGTGTGCTGATGGTGCTCGTCGCCCTCGTCGGGATGTACCTGCTCAAGGTGCCCGAGATTCTCGCGATCGAGGCAGCGGTGCGACGGAAGGTCGCGGCGGTGCGCGGTACCGCACCGGTCGGCGAGGAGGCCGACGCAGCACGAACCGACACCGGCACCACCGCCGTCGAGGCTCCCGCCCCCGCCCGCGTCCCACGTGCGCGTTATCTCGAGTCCGATGCCGAGAAGACGGTCGTCCTGCCGCGGATCGATTACGGCGAATACGGCGTGGGCCCCTACGACGCCATCACCGAGGTCATGCCCGTCATCAGGGACGTGCCCCGTCGCGGCAATCCGGGCGGACAACTCCCGTACCCTGATCAGCAGCAGGGTCGGCCCGGGAGCCGTCGCCCACGGTTCTTCGCGGCCCCCAGCGGCGACCCGCGTCTGCACACCGGAAGTGGACGAGTCGACAACGAAGGAGTGAGGGTGAGCGACGACCACGCTGCCGGCAAGTCCACCATCGATGCCGCCACGCGGCAGGTGCCCACCGAGAAGGACGGCCGCCCCCCGCGCGATCCGCATCTCGACACCGGCGTCATCCCGGTCGGATCGCCGCAACTGCCGCCGATGCGTGTCGCAGGCCCTGCGCCCCAGGAACGCCGGCCGATGCGCGGACCCGATCTCATCGCCGGTGCCTCGGTCGCCGGTGGCCGTTACCGTCTGCTCGCGCCCCACGGCGGAGCACGCGGACTGCGCTTCTGGCAGGCGCTCGACGTCAAACTCGACCGGGAGGTCGCGCTGACCTTCGTCGACGCGGAGCAGCGTGCGGGTGAGAACACCGGACCGGACTCCCCGCAGGCCGTGCTCTCGCGCACACTGCGTCTCGGCCGTATCAATTCGCCCGGCCTCGCCCGCGTCCTCGATGTGGTGCGTGGCAGCTCCGGCGGAATCGTCGTGTCGGAGTGGACACCCGGACGTTCCCTGCGCGAGATGTCCACGACCGAGCCCTCTCCGATCGGCGCTGCCCGCGCGATCCGTGCGCTCGCCGCAGCGGCCGAGGCGACGCATCGCGCAGGCAGTGCACTGTCGATCGACCATCCGGACCGCATCCGCATCAGCGTCGCGGGCGACGCCGTTCTCGCCTTCCCTGCGACGTTCTCGGACGCCGACGCGATGTCCGACGTCCGTGGTCTCGGCGCGAGCCTGTACGGACTCATCACGGGACGGTGGCCGCTGGACGAACCTGCCGCTCCCGGTGCCGCTCCCGGCGCACATCACCGGGGCGCGACCATCGGCGGAATGCCGGCGGCCGAGCGCAACGCGGACGGTGTCCCCGTCGAACCGCGCGTCCTGCGTCCCGATGTTCCGTTCGAGATCTCGGCGGTCGCGGTGCGCGCTCTCTCCGAGAACGGCGGCATCCGCACCGCTGCGACCGTGCAGCACATCCTCGACCAGGCGTCGGTCGTCGACCAGAAGACCGAGATGATCCCGGCGCTGCGTATCGGACAGCGTGGCGCTGCGACCGAGTCGCATGCGCTCGCGGATCCCGAAGCCCTCGAACAGAAGAAGAAGCACTCGCAGCGGATGCTTCTGGCGCTCGCCGCCCTCGGGGTGACGACGGTGCTGCTGCTCGCACTCATCGGATGGTGGATCGCGAACCTGCTCGCCGGCGACACCGACGACGTTCCGCTCACGAGCCAGGAGTTCGGCCTCACCCCCACGGCCGAGGCACCCGCGGAGGACGGTCCGGCGGAGCCGGGTCAGGCCGCGGCGCCGAAGCCCGCGGCGACCGGCCCGGTGGCGGCGAGTTCCGTGTCGGTCTTCTCGCCGCAGGGGACACCCGACTCGCCGGCCACCGCGTCCCAGGCGATCGACGGCGATCCGTCCACCTCGTGGAGCACCGACGCCTACTTCGATCCGTTTCCGTCACTGAAGAACGGTGTGGGCCTGCTGGTCACGCTCGACGACGCCTCGACGCTCACGTCGGTGACGGTCACCAGCAACACTCCCGGCACGGGGCTCGAGGTCCGCAGCGCTCCGTCCGAGTCGACCTCGCTCGATCAGACGCAGGTCATCGGTACGGCCACACTGCAATCCGGTGAGACGACGATCCCGGTCGAGATGGACGGGCAGACCTCGCACGTGCTGTTGTGGATCACCGATCTCAGTGCGAGCGGGGGAAGCAACAAGAGCTCGATCTCCGAAGTGGAGTTCACCGCCACTCGCTGACCGCGACAACCGGGACGAACCGTCCGGATCGGCTACCATCCGCGCGTGCGAATTTTCGGGGGGATCGCAAAAGTCGCCGTGCCCGATGGTGTCGTGGCCGACGAGGGGGTGGTATCGGACGGAGAGGTCTCGGGTGGAGGGGCCTCGGACGCCGAGTTGCTCGCCGCACACGTCGCGGGCGACCGAAACGCCTTCTCGGTGTTGCTGACACGGCACTACGACTATCTGTGGCAGGTCGCGCGGCGGACCAGTTATTCGCACGAGGACGCCGGGGACGCTCTGCAGGAGGCCCTGCTGTCGGCGCATCGGCGGGCGTCGACCTTCCGGGAGGACGCTGCTGTACGCAGCTGGCTCCACTCGATCGTCGTCAACGCGTGCCTCGACCGTATCCGCCGCAATCGCGTACGCGCGACGGTCCCGTTGTTCGAGGACGATTCACGCGACATGCGCACCACGCGGGATCCCATCCACGACACCGAGATCACACTCGACGTCGAGTCCGCGCTGTTCGCCTTGCCACCGGAACAACGCGCAGCGGTCGTCGCGGTGGATGTGGAAGGTCTCTCGGTGAGGGAAGCGGCACAGCGACTCGGAATCCCGGAGGGGACGGTGAAGAGCCGGTGTGCCCGGGCGCGGAGCCGGCTCGCGATCCTTCTCGACGACCTTCGGGCCGACCGGAACCGAACGTGACCCACCCTCGTCTTAACCTGGTGAGAGAACCCGAATCGCGGAGGAGAGTCGCGCATGAACGAGGACGAACTGCGTCCGCCGTATTCTGCCGAACTGCGTCCGCCCTATCCTCCCGAGTTGATCGCCGACCTGCACGCCGGTGTCCTCGACGAGGCCCTTTCCGCCCGGTTGTGGCCGCTCGTGAAGGCCGACCCGAAATCCGCTGCCCATCTCGCGGAACTCGACGCGACCCGGGAGCGGCTCGCAGCGCTTCGTGATGCTCCGCCGACCGGAGCGATTCCACCCGAGATCGTGGCGCGTATCGAGTCCGCACTCGCGGAAGAGGAATCGGATCCCGCGCCCCCGTCGCCGCGACCGGCGACGTCTCGCCGATGGGCGGTGGGTGTCGGTGTCGCTGCCGCGGTCGCGGCGGTGTTCGTCATGGTGGTCCGCGGCCCGGCTTTCGAGAGCGACGGCCCGGCCGATGTTCCCGTCGCCGCAGAGGAGGACGACGAGTTGTTCGAACCCTCCACTCTGCGAACGCTGATCGGGCAGACCGATCCGGGTCTTCTCGGAAGCGATGCGCGAATCCGAGAATGCCTGGACGCGAACGGGTTCGAGGGAAGGTCACCGATCGGATCGGGTACGGTACGGTTCCGGGGCGAGGATGCCGTACTGATGGTGATGGGCAGCCAGGGGTCTCCGGCCCTGACCGCTCTGGTGGTCGGACCGGAATGCAGGGCAGGCGATCCCGCGACCCTCGCCCGGAAGACGATCGGTTAGCGTTCGGCGACGGTCGAGAGCAGTTCCAGTATCCGCGCGCGCAGGGCCGGCGTGTCGTCCTCGGCAGCGATGATCCCGGCGAACAGTGCCGCCCCCGCAGCCATCACGAGAACCGCCCGCGCGTCGGTCTCGGCGTCGGCGACATCCTCTGCGGAACGGCTCTCGTCCCGCCCGTCGGCGAACAACGCGGTGCTGGGACCGCTGAAGGTGCGCCAGAGCGTGTTACGGAGATCGTCGTGGTCGCGCAGGGCCGCGAGGAGCCCCGGTAGAGCCGCACGCACCTCGGGCCGCGAGAACAACTCGATACTCCCGGTGACCACCCATTCGATCCAGCCCTTGCGGTCGATGCCGTCGTACGGGGTCAGGTCCGGGGCGGAACCGAGAAGAGCGTCGAGCACCAGATGCGCCTTGGTGGGCCAACGTCGGGTGAGGGCCGCACGCCCGACGCCGGCTCGGGCGGCGATGGCGCGCAGGCTCAGACCGTCCCAGCCGTGGGTGCGGAGCATCTCGCGGGTGACGATGAGGACGTCGTTGTCTATCCGGGGGTCTCTGGGGCGCCCCTGAGCGGTGGTCGGCATGGGATCCGTGATTCGAGGTGTGCTGTGAGTGGGAACAGGACTGGCGGACGATGTGACGAGCGTTATAGTCGAAGTGCAATTACGGTACCACTGGCATCGAAAGTAGGGGCATGTCTTCGCCGCGACCCACCGTGTTCGAACCGGCCCGACTCGGGCCGCTCACCCTCCGCAACCGCATCGTGAAGGCGGCGACCTTCGAAGGCGTGATGCCTCACGGCGCAGTCACCGACGAACTCGTCGAGTTCCACGCCGAGGTCGCCCGGGGCGGAACCGCGCTCACGACCGTGGCGTACTGCTCGGTCTCGCCGTCGGGACGCGTCCATCGCGACACGCTCGTGCTCGATGCCGACTCCGTGCCCGGACTGGCACGGCTCACCGACGCCGTCCACACCGCCGGGGGACTGGCCTCCGCACAGATCGGGCACGCCGGACTCGTCGCCAACCAGATCTCCAACGGGATGAAGACGCTCGCGCCGTCCACCCGCATCAGCCCTCCCGCCATGGGTCTCGTCCGCGGCGCGACACTCGCACAACTCGATCAGGTCGTCGAGGACTACGCCGCTGCCGCGCGCTTCGCCGTCGAAGCCGGTTTCGACGCCGTCGAGGTCCATCTCGGCCACAACTATCTGCTCAGTTCGTTCATGAGCCCGAATCTCAACAAGCGCAAGGACCGTTACGGCGGCAGCATCGAAGCCCGTACCGCCTTCCCCCGGCGCGTCCTCGACGCCGTCCGCACGGCAGTGGGGGAGGGGGTCGCCGTCATCGCCAAGTTCAACATGACCGACGGGGTGCCCCGAGGCCTGTGGCTCGACGAGTCGCTGCCCATGGCCAAACTCATCGAATCCGACGGCACCATCGACGCGATGGAACTCACCGGCGGCAGCTCGCTGCTCAACGGCATGTACTTCTTCCGGGGCGACGTGCCCATGAAGGAATTCCAGGACTCGCAACCGAAGCTCGTCGGCTGGGGTCTGAAGGTCTACGGCCCGAGGATCTTCCCGAAGCTTCCGTTCGAGGAGGGGTTCTTCCTGCCGATGGCCCGGCAGTTCCGGTCCGAGCTGTCGCTGCCGCTGATCCTGCTCGGCGGAATCAACCGTCTCGACACCATCGAGACCGCACTCGACGAAGGCTTCGAGTTCGTCGCCATGGGCCGCGCACTGCTGCGTGATCCCTATCTCGTACGGAAATTCGAGGAGAACACGGCGCACGAAGGCCTCTGCATCCACTGCAACAAGTGCATGCCGACGATCTACACCGGCACCCACTGTGTGATCCGCGAAACACTCCGGGATGTACCCGGCGCGGTCTGAGGAACTCTCACCGGCCGAGTGCCGGCGGCTGTGGTGGGACGCACGGCGGGAGGGGAACAACACCGCTTACCCTGGTGTTGACAGTGTCTGTAGGCTGCCGTCCGGTTTCGGCCGGATCGCTGCCGCCCTGCGCCCCCGATCACTCAACCGGAAGGCTCCGCCGCATGACGACCTCGCCCACGATTCACGACCTCATCATCGTCGGTTCGGGACCGGCCGGATACACCGCTGCGATCTATGCGGCCCGCGCCGAACTCTCGCCGCTCGTCTTCGAGGGAACGCAGTTCGGCGGCGAGCTCATGACGACCACGGAGGTGGAGAACTTCCCGGGTTTCAAGGACGGGATCATGGGGCCGGAGCTCATGGACCAGATGCGCGAGCAGGCCTTGCGCTTCGGCGCCGAGCTGCGCACCGAGGACGTCGAGGAGATGGACCTGACCGGCTCGGTGAAGACGGTCGTCGCCAACGGTGAGACCTACCGCAGCCACGCGGTCATCCTCGCGATGGGTGCCGAACCCCGCTACCTCGGGGTCCCCGGCGAGTCGCGGCTGCTCGGCCGCGGCGTGTCCGCATGTGCCACCTGCGACGGCTTCTTCTTCCGCGACCAGGACATCGCCGTCGTCGGCGGTGGCGACTCCGCGATGGAGGAAGCGACCTTCCTCACCCGATTCGCCCGCAGCGTCACCCTCATTCACCGTCGCGACGAATTCCGTGCGTCGAAGATCATGCTCGAGCGCGCCCGCGAGAACGAGAAGATCCGCTTCGTCACCAACGCGCAGGTCGTCGAGGTGCGGGGTGAGAACAGCGTGACCGAGCTCGTGCTCGAGGACACCGTCACCGGTGAGCGCAGCGATCTCGCCGTCACGGGACTGTTCGTGGCAGTCGGACACGATCCGCGCAGCTCGCTCGTCGCGGGCCAGGTCGACCTCGACGACGAGGGCTACGTCAAGGTCGCGGCACCGTCCACGGCGACCTCCGTGCCGGGCGTGTTCGCCGCAGGCGACCTCGTCGACCACACCTACCGCCAGGCGATCACCGCCGCCGGCACCGGATGTTCGGCGTCCATCGACGCAGAGCGCTGGCTGGTCGCGAACCGCGAGGTTCCCGCCCCCACACTCGCCGAAGCCTGATCCACCCCTTCCTCATTCCACCTCGACATCCAGGAGACCTTCGTGGCCGACAAGAACTCCAACACCGTCACCATCACCGACTCGTCGTTCGTCGAGGACGTGCTCCAGTCCGACAAGCCTGTCCTCGTCGACTTCTGGGCGACCTGGTGCGGTCCGTGCAAGATGGTCGCTCCGGTCCTCGAGGAGATCGCGGCCGAGCACGGTGACAAGCTGACCGTCGCCAAGCTCGACATCGACGCCAATCCCTCGTCGGCACGCGACTATCAGGTCATGTCGATTCCCACGATGATCCTCTTCTCCGGCGGTAAGCCGACGAAGACGATCGTCGGCGCGAAGGGCAAGGCGGCGTTGCTTCGGGACCTCGCCGACGTCCTGTAGTACCGTCCCAGGATCAACTCTCGGATGTGCCCGTGAGTCCGTTCCACGGGCACATCCACATCCACCCCGTTCGATGCTGCCCAGCGCCCACGCCGGGCACCGATCCGGTCAGCACGGAAAGGCCCGATACATGCGCCCTCTTCGTCACGGCGACCACGGTCCCGCGATCGCCGAGATCCGGAGCACCCTGGCCGGTTTGGGTTTCCTGCACAATCAACCCGACGACTCGGGCGACTGGATGGGATCGGACGTCGTGTTCGACCGTGAACTCGACGGAGCGGTCCGCGCCTTCCAGCAGCAACGCGGCCTGCTGGTCGACGGGGTGGTGGGACCCGCGACCTATCGCTCCCTGAAGGAGGCGTCGTACCGGCTCGGTGCGCGCACCCTGATGTATCAGCTCTCCGCGCCGCTGTACGGAGACGACGTCGCGGCTCTGCAGACCCGTCTCCAGGATCTCGGCTTCTACGTCGACCGTGTGGACGGCTACTTCGGGCCGAAGACACACGAGGGCCTGTGTTCCTTCCAGCGTGAGATCGGACTTGCCTCCGACGGCATCTGCGGATCCGAAACGCTCCGTGCCCTCGAACTGCTCGGCACACGCGTGTCGGGCGGGTCGCCCCACGCGATCAGTGAGGAAGAGATCGTGCGGCGATCCGGTCCGCAGCTCAGCGGCAAGCGCATCGTCATCGATCCGGGTCGCGGCGGCAACGCTCATGGCATCATCGTCCCGAGTCCTCACGGCCCGATCTCCGAGGCCGACATCCTGTGGGATCTCGCGCGGCGCCTCGAAGGCCGGATGGCGGCGACGGGCATGGAGACCTTCCTGTCCCGGCCGTACCACGTGAACCCCACCGACATCGAACGCGCCGGCACCTCCAACGCGTTCGGCGCCGACCTGATGATCTCGTTGCGGTGCGACGCCAGCCGTAATCCTGCGGCGAGCGGCATCGCCAGCTTCCACTACGGCAATTCGCACGGCTCCGAATCGATGATCGGTCAGGTGCTGTCCGGCTACATCCAGCGCGAGATCGTGGCCCGCACGAGCCTGCAGGACTGCCGCAGCCACGGCCGCACGTGGGATCTGCTGCGCCTGACCAATATGCCCACGGTGCAGATCGATCTGGGTTATCTCACCAACGAGCACGACGCCGCACTGCTCGCCGATCCGCGCAGCCGCGACATCATCGCCGAGGCGATCCTCGTCGCGGTGAAGCGGCTGTATCTCCTCGGCCAGGACGATCAGCCCACCGGTACCTACACCTTCGCCGAACTGCTCGCCGAAGAGCTCTCGATCTCGGAGAGCCGCTGATCCGGTCCGGCTGCGGCACCGCCACATCCGAAGGCGGTCAGTGAGCGCCCACCGCCGAGCCGGCCGTCAGGTCCGCGACCGTGAGGGACGCCTCCTCGAGGAGCCTGTCGAGCGCCGCTTCCACAGCGACCTTCCATTCGTGGTCCCGGTCGAGTTCGAGACGAAGCCGCGGATAGCGATGGTGCGGCGCGACGACCTCGAACCCCATGTCCTCGAGGAAGTGGGCGTCGATCATGCATTCGCTGTCGGAACATCCGAGCGCAGCCGTCGCGAGAGGTACATCGCTCGGTGACGGTTCGCCGTCCTCGTTCCGGAGGCCGAATGCCTCGATCGCGCGCACGTTGCGCCGGACGAGGTCGGCGACGACCCCGCGGATGAGATCTGCTCCGACATCCAGGTCGGCCGCGTGCGGCTCGGTCCGCATCGACGTCAGCAGAATGGCGTCGGCGCTGACCGGTGCCGTCGGAAAGTCCCGGGCCCGGGGCACCATCCCCGGGGGAGCGTAGAGGGCGCACCCGGCCACCTTGTCGCCGACAGTCGCGATCTGGCCGCAGGAGCCCCATTCGAGAAGCACCATCGACAGCCATGCTTCCTTCTCGAACTCCGGATCGCAGAACCGCTGTACGTCGGACGTCGCCGCGGGGTCCATTTCCCAGAACACACACCGCCGGGCATGGGCGGGCAGCTGCTCGATCCCACTCAGGGTGAGTGGTGACACTCGAGTCGACACGGGATAGTTCGCCTCCACGTCTTTCGTCTACAGACTGTTGTCCTGCTCCGACGAGGAGTCAAGAGATCTCGGTCTGCGACTCCATCATCTTCACGATGCGTTCGAGGTCGTCGACCGAACCGAACTCCACCACGATCTTGCCCTTCCGTTTGCCCAAGCTCACGGTCACGCGGGTGTCGAACGAGTTCGACAGGCGTTCCGCGACGTCCTCGAGGCCGGGCATCCGAATAGGCTTCCGACGCTTCTGCTGAGGAGCATCCGGGGTGTCGCTGCGATTCGCGAGCACGACGGCTTCTTCCGTCGCACGCACGGACAGGCCCTCCGCGACGATGCGAGCGGCGAGTGCCTCCTGAGCATCCGCACCGGCTTCGAGCGCGAGCAGAGCACGCGCGTGACCGGCGGACAACACGCCTGCTGCCACACGCCGCTGGACGGCGACCGGGAGCTTGAGCAGGCGGATCATGTTGGTGATGACCGGGCGGGACCGTCCCAGTCGACTCGCGAGTTCCTCGTGGGTGACCTCGAACTCCTCGAGCAACTGCTGATAGGCCGCGGCTTCCTCCAGGGGGTTGAGTTGCACCCGGTGGATGTTCTCGAGCAGAGCATCGCGCAGCAGCGCCTGATCCTCGGTGTCGCGGACGATCGCGGGAATCGTCTCGAGACCGGCTTCCTGGACCGCGCGCCACCGACGCTCGCCCATGATGAGCTGGAAGCGATCGCCACCCTCGAGACGGCGGACGACGACGGGCTGCATGAGTCCGAACTCACGGATCGAATGCACGAGTTCGGCGAGCGCTTCCTCGTCGAACACCTGACGCGGTTGCTTCGGGTTCGGCTCGATCCGGTCTGTGGGGATCTCGAGATAGACCGCTCCGGTGGGGGAGGGGAGTGGGTCGCCCACCGTGGAGGCTCCGGCCGACTGGGCGGTGTCTGACGCAGGTTCCTTCACCGCAGGCTTTCCGTCGCCGATGATGACGTCGGCGGCTGCGCTACCCAGCCCGGACGACGGGAGGTTCAGAGCCGGGGAGCCCCCGCGGCGCGAAGCGGCCGGCTTCGTCGGTGCGGGGGCGACGGGCTGGGCCGATGCAGAGGCGGCAGCCTGGGCCGGTGCGGAGGACACCGGATCGGCCGAGGAGGCCGGTTTCTCCGGTGGATCGGCAGGGGAGGAAGCTGCCATCGGTTTCTTCTCCGCGCCCACCGGCGGACCGGTCGGGATCAGAGCTGCCAAACCTCGACCGAGCCCGCCTTTGCGTGTCGCGCTCATCCGTTCCCCTGATTCTCGTGTGCCCCGCGTGCCGCCAATTCCCGCCCGGCATCGAGGTAGCTCATAGCGCCGCGCGATCCAGGATCGTAGTCGAGAACTGTCATGCCGTAGCCGGGAGCTTCGGAAACCTTCACGCTGCGCGGGATGACGGAACGGAGCACCGCATCGCCGAAGTGTGCGCGAACCTCGGCAGCCACCTGATCGGCCAGTTTGGTACGCCCGTCGTACATCGTCAGGAGCACGGTCGAGACGTGCAGTTCGGGGTTGAGGTGCGACTGGACGAGCTCGATGTTGCGCAGGAGCTGGCCCACGCCTTCGAGCGCGTAGTACTCGCACTGGATCGGGATCAGGACTTCCCTGGCAGCGACGAGGGCGTTGACGGTGAGAAGGCCGAGGGAGGGCGGGCAGTCGATGATCACGTAGTCGAAGTCTCGATCTCCCAGAGCCTGCTTGGTGAGGGCGTTGCGCAGACGGTTCTCCCTCGCGACCATCGAGACGAGTTCGATCTCGGCACCCGCCAGATCGATCGTGGCGGGAATGCAGAACAGGCGTTCGTTGTGGGGGCTCTGTTGCACTGCCTCTGCCGCGCCGATCTCACCGAGGAGAATCTCGTAACTCGACGGCACACCGGAATGGTGGGGGACACCGAGCGCTGTGCTCGCGTTGCCCTGAGGGTCGAGATCGACGACGAGGACGGACAGTCCTTGCACGGCGAGCGCGGACGCGATGTTGACCGCCGTAGTGGTCTTACCTACCCCGCCCTTCTGGTTGGCAATCGTGAAGACGCGCCGTTCGCGAGGCTTCGGAAGCGCATTGGCCTCGCTGGGATGGAGAACCTGGGTGGCGCGATGAGCGGCGGCACCGATCGGCGTATCGATGGCGGAGAAACCGTCGAACGGCACGGGGGAGAAGTCATCTTCCACGCCTCCGGTTTCACGTGAAACAGCGGATTCAGATCCACCCGTCATAGAACACTCCTTACACGTAGATCCGCTCGGTTCGCACGCTACATCCTCGTCGCTTCCCGGCTGCGACTTCGGAGGCCGGGTCGAGGCGCCGACGCGAGAATGCGAACCTCGGGCCGGAGCCGTCCCGGGCATCCCAGCCGCGCGCACACATTCTCGGTTGGTTCAGTATTCCATCCACATTCTAAGTTCTGTCCACGACGTGGCCGGTCGACGTTTCACGTGAAACAGACGAGCGGTGTTTAACGTGAAACGTCGACGAGGCGCGGGTCCCCGTTTCACGTGAAACAGATGGGCAACAACTCGCAGGTAAGTCGAGAGCATCGCCCCAAACCGTTCCAGCACAACATGATTGGTTGCAGAATTATCCGAATATATTGGTGCAGTTGACATTACAAATGCGAATACCCTTTCGTCCGAAACATCACAGTGACGAAACTCCCTGGGGTCAATGGTTCGGATGAGAACACGACCGAAATGCCGGTTTCGGCCGTCTGGTGCTCGAGTACGTTCCTCGAGTCGATTCTCGACTCTCCCGCAGAACTCGTTCACTCCGGATAGAACAACACCCTCCCGCTCTCCGAGAGAGGGGAGGGTGCAGTGGCGAAGCCGGGGACTCGAGGCTTCCGCGTCACCGCTTCTTACGACGCCGGGCCGGCCGCGCAATTCGTTCGGCCTTCACCACGATGGTGGGCACCGGAAGAAGATCGCCTCCGCACTCGAGCACCTCGAGATTGCCGGCGCCCATCCGGGTGAGCTCGTCGCGGTCGCGGTCGATCTCCTCCTGTGCGGAAGAACCCTTCAGGGCCAGCATCCGGCCACCCTCGTGAACGAGGGGAAGCGACCACTTCGCGAGCTTGGCCAGGGGAGCGACAGCACGAGAGGTGACGACGTCGGCACCGCCCGCTTCCTGCAGCACGCTCGGCTGCTCTGCTCGGCCGCGGACGACGAGCACGTTCTCGATGCCGTTGGATTCGACGAACTCCGCCAGATACACGGTGCGGCGGAGCAGCGGCTCGACGAGAGTGACCTGGAGGTCGGGGCGAGCAAGAGCGAGGGGGATGCCGGGCAGCCCGGCACCGCTACCCACGTCGACGACCGTCTCACCCTCCTGAACGAGCTCCCCGATCACCGCGCAGTTGAGAATGTGCCGCTCCCACAAGCGCGGCACTTCGCGCGGTCCGATCAAACCTCGTTCGACCCCCGCAGTCGACAGCGAGTGGTGGTACCGCTCTGCGAGTTCGAGTCGATCCCCGAACACCTGCTGAGCGATCGCCGACAGTTCCGACTCGTGCTGTTCCACGTGAAACATCCTTTCCCGTCGGCTCACCCGAAGGCAATATCGGGGGCCGCAACCTGTTCATCCCGAAAAGGAAGGAGGGACTCCGACGACGCAGAGTCCCTCCGTGATCGGCACAGCCGACTCAGTCCTTGACGATCACCACACGCCGGTGAGGCTCCGCGCCCTCGCTCTCGCTGGAGACACCGTCGATCTTGGCCACGGCGTCGTGCACGATCTTGCGCTCGAAGGGTGTCATCGGCTCGAGTTCCTCGCGCTGTCCCGACTCGAGGACACGCTTCGCCGCCGTCGTACCCAGGGAGGAGAGCTCGGCCCGCTTGCCGGCGCGCCAGCCGGCGATATCCAGCATGAGCTTGCTGCGTTCACCCGTCGCCTGCTGTACCGCGAGGCGGGTGAGCTCCTGCAGCGCATCGAGAACCTCACCGTTACGACCCACGAGCTTGGTGAGATCCTTACCGCCGTCGATGCTCACGACCGCGCGGTCGCCCTCGACGTCGAGGTCGATGTCGCCGTCGAAATCGAGAACGTCGAGCAACTGCTCCAGATAGTCGCCGGCGATCTCACCTTCTTCGATGAGGTAGTCGTCGTCATCGAGATCGGCATCCGGCCGGGCATCGGACGCCTCGGGTGCCACAACGAGGTCGTCTTCCACCTTGTCCAGGTCACTGGCCATGTTCAGCTCTCTTCTACTTCGGTCAGCGCCGCTTGCGCTTGGAGTTCTTGGGGCGGCTCCCCGGCTTGGGAGCAGACGCACCGGACTTGGGAGCAGAGGAATCCTCGTTCGCCGAGTCCTTCTGCAACGACACCTCACCGGTCTCCTCGACCGCGCTGTTGTCGTCGGCCTCGGAAGCAGCGGTCGCCGCGGCGGCTGCGCCCTTCTTCTTGGACTTGTTCGGTCGAGCGCCCGGCTTCGGAGCGTTCTCATTCCGGCGGGCGAGAGCCGCGGCCTTCTTCTCCTCTTCCTCCTTGTCGATGCGGCGGAAGACGAGGTGCTGCTGCCCGTAGGTCCACACGTTGTTGCTCACCCAGTAGAGGATGATGGCGATCGGCAGGAACGGCCCGCCCACGAGCACACCGAGCGGGAAGACGTACAGCGCCAGCTTGTTCATGATCGCGGCCTGCGGATTCGCGGCTGCCTGAGCACTCTGACGGGCGACCGAGGCACGCGCGTTGAAGTGCGTGGCGATACCGGCGACGACCATCAACGGCACTGCCACCGCGGCGATCTCCCAGCGGGTCGGCAGATCACCGAACGGGGCGAAGGCTTCGAGCGACGCAGCCGGCTGCGTGATCCACGACGAGATCGGGGCGCCGAACAGACGAGCGCTGAGGAAGGACTCGACATCCTCCGGGCTGAAGGCATAGTTGCCTAGCTGCGCGTTCTCCTCCGGCGTCAGACCGAGCTGACCGAATCCGCTGCCGGTTCGGTTGAACGAACGCAGCACATGGAACAGACCGATGAACACCGGGACCTGCAGGAGGATGGGCAGACAGCCCATCAGGGGGTTGAAGCCGTGCTCCTTCTGGAGCTTCTGCATCTCCAGCGCCTGGCGTTGCCGGTCCTTGGCGTACTTCTTCTGGAGCGCCTTGATCTGCGGCTGCAGTTCCTGCATCTGGCGCGTGGTGCGGACCTGCTTGACGAACGGCTTGTAGAGGATCGCGCGCAGCGTGAACACGAGGAACACCACGGACAGCGCCCACGTCCAACCGCTGTCGGGTGCCAGCACGAACGAGAACAATTTGTGCCAGACCCACAGGATCCAGGACACGGGATAGTAGATGAAGTCGAGCACGGCTCTATGTACTCCTCTGGTCGTCCATGATCGCCACGAAGAGGCGTCTGTCTCGGGTCTCGGCTCCGGTCAGGTACCCACAGGGGACGACCGATGTTTCCGTTCGGGTACCGGATCCCACCCACCAGGGTGCCAGGGGCCACACTTGAGCAGTCTCACCGACGCCAGAGCCGAACCGATCACGACACCCCGTGTGCGCAAGGCCTCCACGGCGTACTCGCTGCAGGTGGGGGTGAATCGGCAGGTGGGCATCCGCGTCGGCGATACATAGGTGCGGTAGAGCTCGATACAGAAGATGAGGGCACGAGCAGGAGCGGACCGCACGGTCCGCCACCACGATCTCGGCTCCAGGTCGTTCATGGGTGAGTTCTTCCGGCCGAGACTGGAGCCGGGGAGTCGAGCACACCGAGCCTGGCGAGTCCGGATCTCACCTGCTTGTCGAGATCACGGGATTCCGCAGTGGCGGCACCCGGTAACGCACGCAGGACGATATCGGTATCGGCGGGAAGGTCGTCGACGAGCGCTGCACAGATATGACGAAGCCGGCGTGCGACTCGATGTCGAATCACCGCCGGCCCGACAGCCTTGCTCACGACGAGTCCGAAACGCGGACCGCCCACACTCACCAAGAAGTCCGATCGATCGCGTTCGAGAACGTGAACGACCAGATCCCGCCGTCCCTGACGACGCCCTCGGCGGACCGTGTCCGAGAAATCCGAGCGACGCCGCAGTCGATACGGCTCAGGTAACACCCCGAGCTCCCGTTAGGGAATCAGGCGGTGAGAGAAGCGCGGCCCTTACGGCGACGCGCCGAAACGATCGCGCGACCCGCACGGGTGCGCATCCGGAGACGGAAGCCGTGAACGCGCGCGCGGCGTCGGTTGTTCGGCTGGAACGTCCGCTTGCCCTTGGCCACGGTCGACACTCCTCGAAAATTCTGCGACGGCGGCGAGCACCGTCGACCCAACGTGTACGTGAATTCGCAGGACCCACTTGCTCAGGAGAGCAGGACAGACCCATCACCTCTGTATGAGTGACTGTTCGAGGCTACTCGGACGCGGGCGCGAAATCAAACCGCGAGCTCCACCGTCGCGCAACGCGACACGCCGCGAGATCGAGCGTAACCGGTCACCCCGAAGGTATGTGATCCGGAGCACTCCTCCGGTACTCTTTGGCCATGTCTTCGACGGAGCACCGCGACTACCAGTGCAGTCCCGCGTGTCGCTCCGCACGACGACGATGCGCCATCTGCCGTGCGATGCATTGACGGCCTACTGCACGACGCGTCACCGCGCAGGGTTCACGGACCACATGCTCGGATCGCGTCGCATCGTGTGCCACACTGATCCCCGCAGACCGCCCGGGACGAGACCCCCGTTGTGCGGATACACACCTCCCATCCCCATATCCACCGGGTGATTCCCCCGGTTGTCCACACCTGTGGATAATCGTGTGGACAACCGGTCGATCCGAGGGAGGAAGCTGCGTGAGCGACGAGCCGAACGCGCTGGCCGATGTGTGGGCGGACGTCGTATCCGAGCTGACCATCGACGAGGGAGGGCTGACGAAGAGCCAGAAGGCATGGCTCGCGTTGGTCAAACCGATCACACTCGCGCAGGGATTCGCCCTGCTCTCCGTACCGTCCACGCTGGCACAGCAATCGATCGAGCGCGATCTTCGCGAACCGATCCTCCGGACGCTCAACCGCCACCTGGGTCACCGGGTGGAAGGCCTCGGTGTGCGCGTGGAGCCCCGGGAGCGTGTGGATGATCCCGCCGAGGATCCCTACGCCGAACCCCGCGACACGCTGCCACTCGAAGGACTGCCGGTCGACGCGCAATCCCCGAGCCCGCGGTCCGGCGAGTCCCGCGGACGTGAACTGCGCCGCGACCCCGCGATCTCCCGGGACGGCGCCTTCCCACGCGACGCGTCGCTCGCCGGCGACGGTACGGGCCCGGTCCGCCGGCGCCTGATGCCCCCGCGCGACCACGACATGCTCGAGGTGGAGCACGGCGAACTCGAGGAGGTCGACGACGACCGGGAGGCGATGACCGCGGTACGCGAGTCGTGGCCCTCCTACTTCACACAACCGCCGCCACCCGAGACCCGGCCCATGGGCAGCAGCAGTCTCAATGCGAAGTACACCTTCGACACCTTCGTGATCGGAGCCTCGAACCGGTTCGCGCACGCGGCCGCGGTGGCGATCGCCGAAGCGCCGGCCCGTGCCTACAATCCCCTGTTCATCTGGGGTGCGTCCGGGCTGGGGAAGACCCATCTGCTCCATGCTGCGGGCCACTATGCCCAGAGACTCTTCCCCGGCATGCGGGTGAAGTACGTCTCGACCGAAGAGTTCACGAACGACTTCATCAACAGCCTCCGCGACGACCGTAAGGTCGCGTTCAAGCGGCGTTACCGCGAGACGGACATCCTCCTCGTCGACGACATCCAGTTCATCGAGGGCAAGGAAGGCATCCAGGAGGAGTTCTTCCACACGTTCAACACCCTCCACAACGCCAACAAGCAGATCGTCGTCTCGTCCGACCGGCCGCCCAAGCAGCTCGCGACGCTCGAGGAACGACTGCGGACCCGTTTCGAGTGGGGGCTCATCACCGACGTCCAGCCGCCGGAACTCGAGACCCGCATCGCCATCCTGTCCAAGAAGGCCCGGATGGACGGGCTCAACGTCCCGCACGACGTGCTCGAGCTCATCGCCAGCCGCATCGAACGGAACATCCGCGAACTCGAGGGTGCCCTGATCCGTGTGACGGCCTTCGCCTCGCTCAACCGCCAGCCGCTCGATCTCACCCTCGCCGAGGTGGTGCTGCGTGATCTCATGCCGGACTCCTCGGCTCTCGAGATCAACGCCGCCACGATCATGGCGGTGACGGCGGAGTACTTCGGAACCTCCATCGACGACCTGTGCGGACCCGGCAAGGCGCGTCCACTCGCGCAGGCCCGCCAGATCTCGATGTATCTGTGCCGTGAGCTCACCGACCTCTCGCTCCCGAAGATCGGGCAGACATTCGGCCGCGATCACACCACAGTCATGTACGCGGACAAGAAGATTCGCAAAGAGATGACCGAGCGCCGCAAGGTCTACGACCAGGTGCAGGAGCTCACCGCGCGCATCAAGCAGCGGTCCAAACGCTGATCTCCGGCCTCGAGAATCCATCCACAGGGAGCGTCCACAGGGCGCTCCCTGTCCCGTATTCCGAGAAATTTTCGACCCTCACACCTGTGGACAAGGGTGTGCAGAACGTGGGATCTTTGTGGACGAAAGGTGGACAGAGTTCGAACAGTCTCGAGGAATCCACATTCCTCCTCGAGAACTCCTCGAGTCCATCCTCGAGTTGGTCCCCCTCGAGAACCTCGCCTCACCAGCCTAGACGCTCGTTCGTCCACAGATTCCACAGGCCCTATTACTACTTCTGTGAGTTCTCTTCGGAAATCTTCTTTCAAAACAGGTGTGTGGAGAGCTTCGGTCCACAGGCCCTCGAGTGAGGCTCACGCCTCGAGCCTCCCGGCTTCCCAAGCAGCGAGGGAAGGCATAACGTGGATTCGCATCCCCCGGCTCCGACTCATCGGTGTCGGGGTTCTGTGACAGACTTCGTAGACTTGTCGAGACCGATCGAAGGGATCCACCGGGCGATGGAGCTGGGAAGTATGAAGTTTCGTGTGGCTCGCGAGGACTTCGCCGACTCCGTTGCGTGGGTTGCCCGAAGCCTCCCCTCGCGACCTCCCGTTCCCGTCCTGGGCGGTGTCCTCCTCGGAGCCGAGGAGCAGGGACTGACCGTCTCGGGATTCGACTACGAGGTGTCCGCGCAGGTCCACGTCGCGGCCGAGGTCATCACCCCGGGGCAGGTGCTCGTGTCGGGCAGGCTGCTCGCCGACATCACCCGCGCTCTTCCCCACAAGCCTGTGGATGTCGTGCTCGACGGCACCCGGGTACTCATCACGTGCGGTAGCGCGAAGTTCTCGCTCCCCACCATGCCGGTGGAGGACTATCCCCAGCTTCCCGAACTGCCGCAGCAGACCGGTTCGTTGCCCGGCGATCTCTTCGCCGAGGCGATCAGCCAGGTCGCCGTCGCTGCCGGGAAGGACGACACGCTGCCGATGCTCACGGGCATCCGTGTCGAGATCGAGGGCACCGACATGGTGCTCGCCGCCACCGACCGGTTCCGGCTCGCGGTTCGCAAACTCGAGTGGATGCCCACCTCGGAAACCACCAGTTCGGCCGTGCTCGTTCCCGCGAAGACCCTCTCCGAGGCAGCGAAAACTGTTGGGGGATCTTCGAACTCGCCGGTTCAGCTCGCTCTCGGCAGCGGTTCCTCCGTGGGGGCGGAAGGACTGCTCGGCATCGTCTCCGAAGGGCGCCGGACCACCACACGCCTGCTCGACGCCGAATTCCCCAAGTTCCGTCAGCTGCTCCCCAACGAGCACACCGCGATGGCGACGGTCGAGATCGCGCCCCTCGTGGACGCGATCAAGCGCGTCGCGCTCGTCGCCGAACGGGGTGCACAGGTCCGACTCGAGTTCACCGAGGGCAGCGTGATGTTGTCGGCCGGTGGCGACGACGCGGGCCGTGCCGAGGAATCCCATCCCGCGGAATTCTTCGGTGAACCGCTGATCATCGCGTTCAACCCCGGTTACCTGCTCGACGGATTGACCTCGCTGCACACCGACAAGGTCTCGTTCGGATTCACCACCTCGAGTCGGCCCGCGGTGCTGCGTCCCGCCCTCGACGAGGAGCCCGTGCCGGATTCCTCGGGTACCTTCGCGGCTCCGGACAGCGACTACACCTACCTGCTGATGCCGGTGCGCCTGCCGGGCTGACCGGCCCCGAGACTGGAAGCCCGTGTACGTTCGTACTTTCTCGTTGCGCGATTTCCGTTCGTGGCGAACGGTTTCCGCTGATCTGTCGCCGGGTGCGACGGTGTTCGTCGGACGTAACGGGCACGGGAAGACCAACCTGCTCGAGGCCCTCGGGTATCTGTCGACCCTCTCGTCGCACCGGGTGTCCTCCGACGCTCCGTTGCTGCGTGCCGGCACGTCACGGGCGTTCGCCGGGGCGGTCGTCGTCAACAACGGCCGTGAACTGGGCGTCGACATCGAGATCAACGAGGGTAAGCAGAATCGGGCGCGCATCAACCAGTCGCCGGCCCGCCGGCCGCGCGAGATCCTCGGCATCCTGCGCACAGTGCTGTTCGCTCCGGAGGATCTCTCCCTCGTCCGCGGCGACCCGGGAGACCGGCGGCGGTTCCTCGACGAACTCCTCAGTACACGATTTCCGCGGATGAGCGGAGTCCGCGCCGACTACGACAAGGTGCTGCGCCAGCGGTCCGCACTGCTCAAGACCGCGGGAGGCGCTCTTCGGCGCGGAAGTCGGTCGAGCGACGGTGCGAGCGCCCTGGCGACTCTCGACGTGTGGGACGGTCATCTCGCCGCACACGGAGCGGAGTTGCTCGCGGCGCGGATCGCGTTGCTCCACGAACTCGCTCCGCACGTGGCCGAGGCGTACCGGTCCATCGCACCCGAGTCGCGCCCGGCGAGCCTGCGTTATCGCAGCAGTCTCGGGGACGCGCTGCCCCCGGAGTTCTCCGATCCGGCCCGCACACCCGTCCCGGACGATCGGGAGTTTCTCGAGACGGTCTTCCTGCACCGTCTCGCGGAGGTGCGGTCCAGGGAGGTCGAGCGAGGAGTCTGCCTGGTCGGGCCGCACCGCGACGATCTCGACCTTCTTCTCGGAGATGAGCCTGCGAAAGGCTATGCGAGCCATGGCGAATCGTGGTCGTTCGCTCTCTCCCTGCGGCTCGGCGCCTTCGCGCTCCTGCGCGCCGACGGCACAGATCCGGTGCTCATGCTCGACGATGTCTTCGCCGAGCTCGATCGTCGCCGGCGGTCCGCTCTCGCCGAGGTGGCAGCGACCGCCGAGCAGGTGCTGATCACGGCAGCCGTACCCGAGGACGTGCCGGCCGAACTGAACGGAGCGCGGTTCCCCGTTCGTGCCGAAGACACCGAAGAAGGTCGTATCTCTGTGCTGGGATCGATACGACCGGAGACGGACCCGATCACCCGGGAGGTCGGATGAACGACGAACAACCAGGCCAGGACGGCGGCCCGGCCGCGGAAGGACCGGAACTCAAAGGAATCGACCTGGCTCGTCGCGCGCTCGAGGAAGCTCGAGCGGCGGCGAAGGCCAACGGCAAGTCCGTCGGTCAGGGACGGGCGTCCCGCGGACCGCTGCGACCGAAACGCCGGCGTCGAGGCTGGTCGGGGCCCGGGCCGGACGAACGCGACCCCCAACCGCTCGGCTCCCTCACACGCTCGGTGGCCAAGCAGCGCGGATGGTCGGCGCACGTCTCGGAGGGCACGGTTCTCGGGAGCTGGGCTCGTGTGGTGGGTGACGACATCGCCGGCCATGCCCGGCCGACCACGCTGCGCGAGGGTGTCCTGCACGTCTCGGCCGAGTCCACAGCGTGGGCGACGCAGTTGCGGATGATGCAGTCCCAGATCCTCGCGAAGATCGCCGCTGCGGTGGGGCACGGCGTCGTCAAGGAATTGAGGATCACCGGTCCGACGGCGCCGAGTTGGCGCAAGGGCGAACGGCACATCCGGGGTCGTGGCCCACGCGACACCTACGGCTGAGGCGCGAAGCGACGTCGCACCGCAGGGGCGACGATTTCCGGGCAGGATAGGAAATCACACAATGCGATGCGCGTCCGTCCCGCTACGGGGACGCCAGAGGTGTGAATCACTGCTTTCTGTGTCCTCCCGGGCAGTGGGTCACCGGACACGTAGGATGGACAGGAATGCGTCGCGCGCGTGCGCGGGGCCGAGGCGGAGAAGGAGAGCTACCCACCCGTGGCTGCCCAGAAGTCGAACAACAGCAACAGTGACTACGGTGCGTCGTCCATCACCGTCCTCGAGGGACTCGAGGCGGTACGTAAGCGCCCCGGTATGTACATCGGTTCCACCGGTGAGCGCGGTCTGCACCATCTCATCTGGGAAGTCGTCGACAACTCGGTCGACGAGGCCATGGCCGGTTACGCCTCCAAGGTGGAGGTCACCCTTCTCGCCGACGGTGGTGTCCAGGTCGTCGACGACGGCCGCGGTATCCCCGTCGCCATGCACGCCTCGGGTGTGCCCACCGTCGAGGTCGTTCTCACCCAGCTCCACGCGGGCGGCAAGTTCGACTCCGACGCGTACGCGGTCTCCGGTGGTCTGCACGGTGTCGGCATCTCGGTGGTCAACGCCCTGTCGACCACTCTCGAGGTCGAGATCGACCGCGACGGCTACCACTGGGAACAGACCTACACGAACTCCAAGCCCGGCGAACTGGTCAAGGGCGAGGCGAACAAGCGCACCGGTACCACCGTCCGCTTCTGGCCGGACCCGGACATCTTCGAGACCACGACGTTCAACTTCGAGACCGTCGCCCGTCGCCTGCAGGAGATGGCGTTCCTGAACAAGGGACTGACCATCACACTCACCGACGAGCGGGTCGCGCCCGAAGAGGTGACCGAGGAAGACGTTCCGGAGACTGCCGAGGCCCCCAAGACCGCCGAGGACGAGGCCGTCGAGGCCGCCGAACCCGAGGTCCACAAGGTCAAGGTCCGCACCTATCACTATCCGGGTGGTCTCGAGGACTACGTGCGGCACATCAACCGCACCAAGTCCCCGATCCACAACTCCGTCGTCGGCTTCACCGCCAAGGGCACCGGCCACGAACTCGAGGTCGCGATGCAGTGGAACTCGGGGTACTCCGAGTCCGTCCACACCTTCGCCAACACCATCAACACCCATGAGGGCGGCACGCACGAGGAAGGCTTCCGCGCGGCACTGACCACCGTCGTCAACCGCTACGCGAAGGAGAAGAAGCTCCTCAAGGAGAAGGATCCGAACCTCACCGGCGACGACATCCGCGAGGGCTTGGCAGCAATCATCTCCGTCAAGGTCGCCGAGCCGCAGTTCGAGGGCCAGACGAAGACCAAGCTCGGCAACACCGAGGTGAAGTCGTTCGTGCAGAAGGCCTGCAACGAGCACATCTCGCACTGGTTCGAGGCCAATCCGGCCGACGCGAAGACGATCGTCACCAAGGCCGTGTCGTCGGCCCACGCGCGGGTCGCTGCACGCAAGGCCCGCGAACTCGTCCGCCGCAAGAGCGCGACGGACATCGGCGGACTGCCCGGCAAGCTGGCCGACTGCCGCTCGAAGGATCCGAGCAAGTGCGAGATCTACATCGTGGAGGGCGACTCCGCGGGTGGTTCCGCCAAGTCGGGCCGCGACTCGATGTACCAGGCGATCCTCCCGCTGCGCGGCAAGATCATCAACGTCGAGAAGGCGCGCATCGACAAGGTGCTCAAGAACGCCGAGGTCCAGTCGATCATCACCGCGTTCGGCACCGGCATCCACGAAGAGTTCGACATCGCGAAGCTGCGCTATCACAAGATCGTGCTGATGGCCGACGCCGACGTCGACGGTCAGCACATCGCGACGCTCCTGCTGACGCTGTTGTTCCGCTTCATGCGCCCGCTCGTCGAGGAAGGTCACGTCTTCCTCGCACAGCCGCCGCTGTACAAGCTCAAGTGGCAGCGCAGCGAGCCGGAGTTCGCGTACTCGGACCGTGAGCGCGACGCCCTGCTCGAGGCGGGCCTGGCCGCGGGCAAGAAGATCAACAAGGACGACGGTATCCAGCGTTACAAGGGTCTCGGTGAGATGAACGCGAAGGAACTGTGGGAGACCACGATGGATCCGAGCGTCCGCGTCCTGCGCCAGGTGACCCTCGACGACGCCGCCGCGGCCGACGAGTTGTTCAGCGTCCTCATGGGCGAGGACGTCGCGGCACGACGAAGCTTCATCACCCGCAACGCGAAGGACGTTCGCTTCCTGGACGTCTGACGACCACCGCAGTGCGCACTGCTGTGCGTCTGCGAGAACGACCCGTGCGCCCCTGCTGTGTCAAATTTCACAGCGGGGGCGCACGGCCGTGAGAAGAAGGCTCCGAGACGCCGTTAGCCTTCCTCCTTACCCGTGAGTACACTCCTATCGGCCATTTGTATGTGTGGCTGCCGACCAGGGGGCCAGGGCAGCAGCACACGGAGGCGGAACAGAACCTCTCTTCCGTATCCGCTGTATGTCCCGCTATGGTGCCCTCACCCGAAACGTCTCGTTCGACTGCATTCGATCGAAAACGCGCTCATCGGAGTGCAGTGCCGGCTGGTGCTCGTCGCCTGGCGCGAACGGGGTGGAAGGAGAGCTGTAATCCATGAGTGACAAGTCGCCGCCTCGGCAGCGGTGGTGGAACATCGAGGGGTGGGGTCTTCGCAGGAAGGTCACTGCCGTTCTCGCTGTCCCTGTGACCGTGGCCATGGTCCTCGGTGGTCTCCGGGTCGAGAACGAACTCAGCAACGCTGTTCACTTCTCCTCGGCCGCCGACCAGGTCGCAGCCGTGCCGGACATCGTCGAGTTCTCGACGGCGTTCGCCACCGCTACGGCCAGCGCTGCCGCCGGAACGGTGACTCCCGAAGAGATGGCGCGGCTCGGTGACGCCTTCGGCACGATCGCCACGGTCACGGAGAACCCGGAGCTCGATCCGGCGGTGACCTCCGATCTGAGCCGTACCGCTGCCTCCGCGCAGTCGCTCTACGCCAAGATGCAGGCCGGTCCCGTGCCGATCGAGGAGATCAGCGGGGTCACCAGCGAGGTGCGCGAGAGCCTCAACCACATCGTCGAGGCGATCCTCGACGAGGTCGACGATCGCGAGATCCTCACCTACGGCGACCAGCTGATCAACGCCTGGTACTCGCAGCGTTACCTCTTCGGCCAGGTGATCGGCCTTCTCCAGCTCCTCGCCGATCCGACGCAGCCCGGCACGGCCCTCGTCTCCGCCTCCGGCGCCGAGCTCGCGATGCTCGATCTGCTCGCGCGGTCCTATCCGATGGCGGACACGCAGATCTCCGAACTGCGTGCCGGCGTCCAGGAACGCGCCGACATGGTGGCGGCAGCGGGGGAGGGCCCGATCCCGATCCTCAACCTCCGCGCGTCGCTGCTCAACAGCGTCGACATCTACGGCGGCATCATCGACGAGGCTTCCACCCGGGTCAGTACGTCGGTCCAGGACCGCGCAGCGGAAACCCGTTCGGCCGCGCTCCGAGACACTGCGATCGTGCTCGCTGCGCTGCTCGCGGCCCTCGTGCTCGCCCTGCTCGTCTCGCGTTCGCTCGTCGGCCCGATCCGTCGCCTCCGCTACGGCACCCTGAAGGTCGCCCGCCAGGAACTGCCCGAGGCGATCGACCGCATCAAGGTCGGCGACAACATCGAGGACATCGAGTTCACCCGAGTCCCCGTGCACACCACCGAGGAGATCGGTCAGCTCGCTCGTGCCGTCGACGACATGCACGGGCAGGCGCTGCGTCTCGCCGGCGAGCAGGCCCACCTGCGGCTGCAGATCAGCGACATGTTCGAGACGCTCGCGCGGCGTTCGAAGTCCCTCGTCGAGCAGCAACTCGGCCTCATCGAACGGCTCGAGTACGAGGAGAAGGATCCGGCTCGACTCGAGAGCCTGTTCCGCCTCGACCATCTCGCCGCTCGTATGCGCCGTAACGGCGACAACCTGCTGATTCTCTCCGGTACCCGGATGCGGCGTGGCCACTCGGCGCCCGTGCAGCTCGGCGACATCCTGCGTGCCGCGATGTCGGAGGTCGAGGACTACCAGCGCGTGCAGATCGGATCGACACCCGATGGTGCCCTCAGCGGCGCGGTCGCGACCGACATCGTGCACCTGCTCGCCGAACTGGTGGACAACTCGCTCCGGGCGTCCCCGCCGGACAGCAATGTCACCTTCAGCTTCGCTCGCGCCGTCGACGGTGGCCTGCTCGTCGAGATCGCCGATCGCGGTATCGGTATCCCGGCCGACGAACTCGATATCATCAACCAGCGTCTGGCCAAGGGTGGCGAGGTCGGACCGGACACCGCGCGTCACATGGGCCTGTTCGTGGTCTCGCGACTTGCGGAGCGGCACGGTCTCACCGTGCGCCTGCGCCCGACCTTCGACACCGCCCGAAACCCGGGTATCACTGCGAGCGTGCACATCCCGGACGTCTTGCTGGTCTCGCCGCTGGCGTTGTCGCACACCGGGCCGCAGCCTCGGATCGAAGCGGAGCCGGAGGAACACTCGGCCCCGCAGGCGCTCGCCGCGCCTGCCGCCCGGCCGAGCCTGCCGGCAGCGGAAGACGACCAGGACCATTTCTCGTCGTCGCCCGCCCGTCCGGAATGGGCCGAGCAGCCCCGCGTCGAGCAGCCCCGCGTCGAGCAGCCGCGCGTCGAGCAGCCGCGCGGCGAGCAGCCGCGCGTCGAGCAGCCGCGCGTCGAGCAGCCTGCAGAGATGTACGCGAACGATTACGGGAGTCGTTCCGGTGCCACCGAGGCGAAGCCGTCTTACGTGAGTGAGCGTCCGGAGGAGCCGAAGCGCGAGTCGGGACGAACGGAGTTCACGCCCCCGCCGGCGCCGGTCTCCCGCGATCTCGGCCCCTCGGGTCTTCCGCAGCGCCGCCCCGGCGGCACTCCGGGCCTGCCCACGCGTCAGCCCGGGGAGACGCCCGGGTTGCCCACCCCGCCGCCGCAGCAACCGCAACCGCGGCGGATCGAACCCGATGCCGCAGCGGCATTCGCCTCGGCCCTGCCGCCGCGAGGGGCACGACGAGCGCCGGAGGACACCCAGGGACACCACTCGTCGAGCGACGGCCGGAACGGATCCGCATCGCGACCGGACGCCGAGTCCGAACGCCAGGAAGGCTTCACGGGTCTTCCTCAGCGGCGACCCGGAACAACTCCGGGGATCTCGTCGCCGTCGACCGAGTCGACTCGGGCACCTCAGCACGATTCCGGATCGTTCCGTGCCCCGCAGCAGAGCTCGGCGCAGCAGGCTCCTGCCCCGCAGCAGCAGTCCGCACCGTCCGGTCTTCCGCAACGGCGACCGGGATCCACACCCGGCCTTCCGAATCGTGGTGCCGGTTCCTCACCGTCGATCCAGCACAATCGGCACCAGTCGCCGGCGGCACCGCCCGCGAATGGCGAGACTTCCGGTCGTTCGGATCTGCCGCAGCGCTCCGACCTGCCGCAGCGTTCGGATCTGCCGCAGCGTTCGGATCTGCCCCAGCGCGCACCGCAGCAGCGTCCGCACGGGGGAGAGCAGCCGCAGGGCGCCACACGAGGACTGCCACAACGTCGTCCGGGGAGTACACCGGGCCTGCCTCGACGGCAGCCGGGGAGTACGCCGGGCCTGCCCCCGCGCCCTGCCGCTGCGTCCACCGGTCCTGAGTCCGGCACGGCAGCAAGCGCGTCCGGTCCGAGCGTCGCCGATGGTGGATCGATCTCGCCACACAGCGATGCGCAGCAGGCAGCACGGCATCGTTACCGGACGAACTCGGCGAAGACGGCGTCGTTCTTCCAGCCCCGGCCCGATCTCGCGTCGGCCCGGCCGCAACCGGCGAACACACCGATCTTCACCACGATGATGTCGGATTGGCTCGTCGACCCGACGAGCCTTCCCGAGGACCGCAGGAAGCGTGAGTGGCGGTCCGTCGCGGATGCGGGCTGGGAAGCAGCGCAGCGTGCATCCGAAGCGCCTGTGGAGGAGCACACCACTGCTGGTCTTCCGCGGCGCGCCCCCGGCGAACGTCTCGTGCCGGGTGCCGTACGGGCACCGGCGACGGGTGAGTTGCAGACGACCATTCGACGTCGTGACCCGGAAGCCATCCGGGCCAACTTGAGTCGCCATCAGCAGGGCGTCCGTAACGGACGTGCCTCGGCGAATTTCAGCAATCGCGAGAACGATGAACAGGGAGTTCGATGAATATTGATCATGGATCCGACGCAGCTCGTCCATTGGACTGGTTGGTTTCCAACTTCGCGCGCGAAGTCCCAGGTGTCTCGCATGCCGTGCTCGTGTCCGCGGACGGCCTCCTCATGGCCGCCAGTGCCCACCTCCCGGTGGATCGTGCAGAGCAGCTCGCTGCGGTGACCTCGGGCCTGGCGAGCCTGTCCAACGGTGTGTCGCAGTTGTTCGACGGTGGCGGTGTGCTCCAGTCCGTCGTCGAGATGCAGCACGGTTACCTGTTGCTGATGAGCGTCGGTGACGGTTCCCACCTCGCGGCTCTGACCGCCTCCGAGTGCGATATCGGACAGGTCGGCTACGAGATGGCGCTCCTGGTCGATCGAGTGGGTGCTTCGGTCGAAGCCACTCCGCGGGTCGGTCTAGGGTCCTGACGTCGAGGTGGCCATGGAATCGCGGAAGCCGGAGTCGGTGCCGGACCAGCCCAGTCTGGTCCGGCCCTACTCCCTGACTTCGGGACGTACGAGTCCTGCGGTCGAACTGGCGTTGGAGGCCTTGATCCAGGCCATCCCGGGTACCGACGATCGGGCCCGGGACCTGGACAACATCAACGCCACGATCTTGGAGCTGTGCAAGGAATCTCCTTCCGTCGCGGAAATTGCCGCGCGGGTGGGAGTACCGATCGGCGTGGCACGTGTGCTCGTCGCCGATCTCGTCGAAGCCGGACACGTACAGATCCTGGCCACGCTGAAAGACGATTCGAGCGACGCGGAGCGTCGTGAGCTGATTGAAAGGGTCCTCAGTGGACTTCGCGAACTCTAACGCCACGAAGCGCGTGACCTCGACCAAGATCGTGATTGCCGGCGGCTTCGGTGTCGGCAAGACGACACTGGTCGGGGCGGTGTCGGAAATCGTGCCGCTTCGTACCGAAGCGCTCGTGACGAACGCCAGTGACGGCGTCGACAATCTTTCTGCGACACCGCAGAAGGCCACTACCACGGTTGCCATGGACTTCGGTCGTATCAGCCTGGCCGACGACCTCGTCCTCTATCTGTTCGGCACGCCGGGCCAGCACCGTTTCTGGTTCATGTGGGACGACCTCATCCGTGGTGCCATCGGCGCCATCGTGTTGATAGATACCCGTCGCCTGGACGAGAGTTTCGCCGCCGTCGACTTCTTCGAGGCGCGCAACCTCCCGTTCATCGTTGCCATCAACGAATTCGACGACGCTCCCCGATATCCCCTCGAGGACATCCGCCAGGCCATGGCGATCTCCGCGGACGTGCCGATCGTGTCGATCGACGCCCGCGCACGGGAGTCGGCCAAGCAGGCACTGGTCACCGTCACCGAATACGCGCTGCGGAAGTTGCACCAGCCGGTGACCCAGTAATGGGGGAGGGTCTCGAACTCTTCACCATGGGGTCGTGGGTCACGGCCCTCGCGTACCTGACCTCGACGATCGGGGTGTTCGTCGGGGGCACGGGTGCTCGACGGGTACGTACCACCTCCACCGAGCGATTGCGTTCGTACTGGATGATTCTCGCCGCGTTGGTGAGCGGCGGAGTGGGTGTCTGGCTCGCGATGTTCCTGCCGATGGCAGGTTTCACCGTCGAGGGCAGCGTGGTGAGGTACGACGCGGTCACCATCGGGTTCTCGATGGCCGTCGCCCTGGTGTCGGTCTACATCGCCTTGCTCGTGGCGATGCCTTCCGACGGGCCGGGGACTCTCGGTCGCACGGTCACCGGTGCCCTCGTCCTGGGCGCCGGCCTGGCGACCGTGCCGTTCACGATCCTGGGAGCGGTGCGGATCCAGGGGGATCTGTCGTTCGAGCCGGTGTGGATCGTTGCGGCCGTGCTTCTGGCGATCGTGACGGCCGTCGGCTTCCTGGCCCAGGTGAAGACAGCGGACTCGTGGCCCAAACGCTTTCTCGTCAGCGCACTTGCAGGCGCTGCGGTGATCGCGGTGCACTTTCTCGCCGCCGCGTCGGTGCGGGTGAGCATCGACCCCGCCGTCGTGGTGACGGGTGGGATCGAGGTGTTCTCGATTCTGTTCCCGCTCTTCGTCGTGGGTCTGCTGTTGCTGGCGGTGCCCATCGTCGTGGTGCTGCAGGCGCCGGATCGTGTCGCAGCCGCATTGGAGGCCGAGTCCGAACGCTGGGCGGAGGACAGTCCCGCCGATCCGGTCCAGGGTCGAATTTCTTCCTGAATATCTTGTTTCCCAACACATCTGGATAATGCGTCAGATGTGACGTAGGCTTACCCGAAGCGTCGGGGGTCGCTGTCGGTACATCCGGCACGACACGGACCGATGCGTCGTGCGTGCCGCCTGCTCTGGGAGACGCATGACGCACGAACTTCACCATTTCTCTATGGGGGCATGGGTTTTCGCCCTTGCTTATCTCACCTCGGTGATCGGCTCCTATGCCGGTCTGTCCTGCGCCCGCAAGGCCGTGAACGCGTGGACCCCGGTCGCCCGTACCCGATGGACTCTCATGGCCGCGCTGTCGATCGGCGGCGTCGGAATCTGGTTGATGCACTTCATCGGAATGATGGGCTTCGACGTACCCGGCTCCACCATCAGATACGACCTCGGATTGACGATGCTGTCGGTGGTCCTCGCCGTCGGGGCAACCCTGTTCGGGCTCTGGATCCTCGATGCCGACGTGTCGTGGTTACATGCGGCGCCGTCGTCCGTCCGACTCCTCGTCGGCGGCGTGACCATGGGATTCGCCGTCGCAGGTATGCATTACAGCGGGATGGCAGCGGTACGTATCCAGGGAGATCTCGAGCAGGGGCGGACGTACGTCGTCGCCTCGGTGACGATCGGTGTGGTGGCCTCCGTTGCGGCACTGTGGTTGTCCCGCGTGGCGGAGCGACCGGCTGTGCGGATCCCCGCGGCCGCGGTCATGGGCTGCGCGGTCGTCGCGCTGCACTACACGGGGATGGCGGGAGTCGCCGTGACCGTCGATCCGGCTGCTCCCAACCCGGAGGGCATGACCATCATGACCCTGTTGTTCCCCGGCTTCATCATCGGTGTCGTGTTGCTCGCCGTACCGGTGGTGGCCCTGATGGCAGCATCGAGCGACGGGGATCTCGCGCAGGAGCGGGAGATGGCAGGTTGGCTTGGCCGGGATCTTTCGGGGGAGCCCGAGGATCGTGCTGTACCACGAAGGGCGGCAGGAGGATCGCTGAAGTGATGTGATCCTGCCCAAATGCGATAAGGTGTCTTACGCTGCTTGACAGTCGGGGTGCAGCTCGCATCGGGTAGGTCGTGGCGCGCGCCCTCCGAGCGCGGAGGTGACAGCGCGCCGCTGTGAGGGCATCACGTGTCACACGACGTACACCACTTCTCGATGGGGTTGTGGGTCTTCTTCCTGTCCTACACCACCGCGGTCATGGGATCCTTCGTCGGATTGTCCTGTGTCCGTAGGTCGCTCGACGAGCCTCGGCGTAGCGGCAACTGGTGGTTGCTGATGGCCTCGCTCTCGATCGGCGGTGTGGGCATCTGGCTCATGCACTTCATCGGCATGATGGGTTTTGCGGTGCCGGGCACGACCATCCGGTACAGCCTGGCCCCGACCGTCTTCTCCGTGGTCCTCGCCGTCCTCGCGACCCTGCTGGGATTGAGGATCGTCGACGTTCACGCCGTCAGTACCCGCAGTGTGCCCGAATGGGTGCGGCTGCTCGTCGGTGGTCTGCTGATGGGCGCTGCTGTGAGCATGATGCACTACAGCGGGATGTACGCCATCCGTATCCAGGGCACGATCGAGCACGAGATCGGGTACGTCATCGCTTCGGTGATCATCGGTGTCGTGGCCTCCACGGTCGCGCTCGCACTCGCCCGGCGTACCCGCCGGATAGGGATCCGGGTTGCCGCGGCCTTCGTCATGGGGTGGGCCGTCGTGGCGCTGCACTACACGGGCATGGCCGGCGTGCGCGTCGAGCTCGATCCGAGCGTGCAGGCGCCGGAGGGCATGACCGTGATGTCGATGCTGTTCCCGGCCTTCGTTCTCGGCATCATCGTGCTGGCCGTACCGATCACCGCACTGCTGCTCGCACCGGATCCGGAGGACGCCGTTCGCGACGCCCGGCTCGAACAGTGGGCGTCGGAGGTGGAACGGCAGGTGGAACGCGACAGGGTGGCCGGATCGCAGATGTGAACGGTCCGTTCGGGGGAGAACTCGGCCTGTGAAGTGCCTGTCCTTCTCGGCACCAGCTGACCTGCACCTATAGACTCGTGTGGTTGCGAGACGTCCGTCGGGCCGAAGGCCGGATCCGGGCGTGCGAGCCGAGTAGAAGAAGGAGCTCATGACCGACACCACGTTGCCTCCGGAGGGGCCGGGGCACGACCGCATCGAGCCCGTCGACATCCAACAGGAGATGCAGAGCAGCTACATCGATTACGCGATGAGCGTGATCGTCGGCCGCGCCCTGCCGGACGTGCGTGACGGTCTCAAACCGGTGCACCGTCGCGTGCTCTACGCGATGTTCGACAACGGCTTCCGTCCCGATCGCGGGTACGTGAAGTCGGCGCGCGCGGTCGCCGAGACCATGGGCAACTATCACCCGCACGGTGACGCCTCGATCTACGACACGCTGGTGCGCCTGGCTCAGCCGTGGTCCATGCGCTACCCGCTCGTCGACGGCCAGGGCAACTTCGGTTCCCGCGGCAACGACGGCGCTGCCGCCATGCGGTACACCGAGTGCCGGCTCACGCCGCTCGCGATGGAGATGCTGCGGGAGATCGACCACGAGACGGTCGATTTCCAGCCCAACTACGACGGCCGCACGCAGGAACCGACGGTTCTCCCCAGTCGTATCCCCAACCTGTTGATCAACGGTTCGGGCGGCATCGCGGTCGGTATGGCCACCAACATCCCGCCCCACAATCTGCGTGAGGTGGCCGAGGCCATCTACTGGGCGCTCGAGAATTTCGAGGCCGACGAAGAGACCACCCTCGCCGCCGTGATGGAGCGGATCAAGGGACCGGACTTCCCGACGTCGGGATTGATCACCGGTACGCAGGGCATCCACGACGCGTACACGACCGGTCGCGGTTCGGTGAAGATGCGTGGTGTCGTGGAGATCGAAGAGGACTCCAAGGGCCGCGCCAGCATCGTCATCACCGAGCTGCCGTACATGGTCAACCCGGACAACCTCATCACGTCGATCGCCGAACAGGTGCGCGACGGGAAGATCGCGGGCATCTCCGACATCCACGACGAGTCGTCCGACCGAGTGGGCATGCGCATCGTCGTCACCGTGCGCCGCGATGCGGTGGCGAAGGTCGTTCTCAACAACCTCTACAAGCACACGCAGCTGCAGACCAGCTTCGGTTGCAACATGCTGTCGATCGTCGACGGGGTGCCGCGCACGCTGCGCCTCGACCAGATGATCCGGTTGTACGTCACCCACCAGATCGAGGTCATCGTCCGGCGCACGCGGTACCTGCTGCGCAAGGCGGAGGAACGCGCCCATATCCTGCGCGGCCTCGTCAAGGCTCTCGATGCGCTCGACGAGGTCATCGCCCTCATCCGCGCGTCGCAGACGGTCGACATCGCGCGGGCCGGCCTGATCGAGCTGCTGACGGTCGACGACATCCAGGCCGACGCGATCCTGGCGATGCAGCTGCGTCGCCTCGCCGCTCTCGAGCGTCAGAAGATCGTCGACGATCTCGCCGAGATCGAGCGCGAGATCGAGGACTACAAGGACATCCTGGCCAGGCCCGAGCGGCAGCGCGCCATCGTCCGCGACGAGCTGAAGGAGATCGTCGACAAGTACGGCGACGAACGCCGGACGCGGATCGTCGCGGCCGACGGCGACGTCAACGACGAAGACCTCATCGCGCGCGAGGACGTCGTCGTCACCATCACCGAGACCGGCTACGCGAAGCGCACCCGCACCGACCTGTACCGCTCGCAGAAGCGCGGCGGCAAGGGCGTCAAGGGTGCCGAGCTCAAGCAGGACGACATCGTCAAGCACTTCTTCGTGACGTCCACGCACGACTGGCTGCTGTTCTTCACCACGAAGGGCCGCGTCTACCGGGCGAAGGCGTACGAGCTGCCCGAGGCGAACCGTGCGGCACGCGGTCAGCACGTCGCGAACCTGCTCGCCTTCCAGCCGGACGAGCGCATCCAGGGTGTCATCCGCCTCAAGAGCTACGAGGACGCACCGTATCTGGTGCTCGCGACCCGCAACGGCCTGGTCAAGAAGTCGCGCCTGTCGGACTTCGACTCCAACCGGTCGGGCGGCATCGTCGCGATCAACCTGCGGGGCGACGACGAGCTCGTCGGTGCGGTGCTGTGCTCCGCCGAGGACGACCTGCTGCTCGTGTCGCAGCAGGGACAGTCGATCCGCTTCTCCGCGACCGACGAGGCGCTGCGTCCGATGGGCCGCGCGACGTCCGGTGTGCAGGGCATGCGGTTCAACGGCGAGGATTCACTGCTCTCCCTCAACGTGGTCAAGGAGGGCACCTACCTGCTGGTCGCGACGTCGGGTGGTTACGCCAAGCGGACGCCCATGGAGGACTATCCCGTCCAGGGCCGCGGTGGTAAGGGTGTTCTGACCATCCAGTACGACCGTAAGCGTGGCAATCTTGTCGGCGCGCGCATCGTCGAGGACGACGACGAGCTGTACGCCATCACCTCGAGCGGTGGTGTCATCCGCACCGCGGCGAAGCAGGTGCGCAGGGCGGGCCGTCAGACGAAGGGCGTGCGTCTGATGAACCTGGCCGAGGGAGATACATTGCTCGCGATCGCGCGCAACGCCGACGAACCGGACGAGGCCGACGCAGCCGGAGCTAAGGAGTCGTAAGTGAGCACTCCCCAGGGACCGAACGGGGCCGATCGTGGGCAACCCGGTCGGAAGCCGGAGGACCGCACAGAGCACGAGGTGAAGCCCGAGAGTTCGGGACAGCCGCAGGGGACGGGATCGCAACAGCAGCCGGCACCCCAGAACCCGTCGACGCAGAACCCGTCGCCCCAGACCTCGTCGGCGCAGGCACAGGTGTCGCAGCCGCAGGGGCAGTCCGGTCCTGTGGCGGGGGCGCCGCAGGACCAGCGCGGTGGAGAACCTGCGGCGAAGCCGGCGACCTCTCCGAGTTCGGCCGGGCAACCTGCGCAGGATCGGCCGGTCGCCGAGCCGACGTCGAAGGCTGCCCCGGCGAAACCGGCCCAGGGTGACTCCGGGAAGCCCGGCGCGTCCGGGGCCGGACCCGCGGCGGACGGCAACAGCGGCCGGACGGCGCCGGCGGAGAAGCCCTCCGCCGATGCCGGACAGTCCGGCCAGATGCCTCGTGCCGGTGGCCAGACCCCTCCGTGGCAGCGCGGCACGGCCGGAGGGCAGCAGTCCGGTATGCCGCAGAACGCCCCGCAGACGAACGTTCCCGGTGTAGGCCCGGGCCTCTCCAAGCCGGGCGCCGCTGCTGCTGCTCAGCGCCCCGGCGGTGCCTCCGCGGCGGGCAAGGGAGGCTCGACCGGGGGAACGAACCCGTCGACTCGCCCTGTCGTGACCGGCACGGCAGCGCCGGGGGCCGGAGCCGGTGCGCGGGCGGCAGCCGAACGCGCGGCTGCCGCGAAGGCGAAGTCCGCAGTGATCGACGGACCGACCCGGCACATCGAGCGCAAGGATCTCGCCAAGGACCTGCCGGATCTGTCCGCGGTGAAGCATCCGTCACCCTCTGCGCCGACCACGGGGGAGACCCCGCAGGTGGCTGCACCCGTCACCGCCGCTCCTACGGTGATCGCCCCCACCGGACCGTTGCGGGCTACCGTGCAGATCCGCCGTATCGACCCGTGGTCGATGCTGAAGGTCTCCTCGGTGATCTCGGTGTCCCTGTTCTTCGTGTGGATGATCGCGGTGGGTCTGCTCTACGGCGTCCTGGCGGGCATGGGGGTGTGGGAACGCCTCAACAGTGCGTTCACCGACATCGTCTCCGACGCCGGTAGCGGTGCGCTCATCTCGGCGGGGCAGGTGTTCGGATACGCGACGATCATCGGTGTGGCCAACACCGTGCTTCTCACCGCGCTCGCGACTCTCGGCGCGTTCATCTACAACCTCTGCACCGATCTCGTCGGTGGTGTTCAGGCCACCCTCGCAGACCCGGACTGACCTGAACGAATGTTGCCCCGCCGAGGCGATTTGTTTCTGGCTGCTTCGGTGGGGTAATGTTCCATCTCGGTTCGAGGGCCTATAGCTCAGGCGGTTAGAGCGCTTCGCTGATAACGAAGAGGTCGGAGGTTCAAGTCCTCCTAGGCCCACTCCCCGTGCCGGAAGGGTGATCGGAATGAGGGTTCTCGCACTCGTGGGAACCGGCTTTCTGATCGTTCTCGGACTCGCCCGGATGCTTCGGAGCGACGACGAATGGCACGCGGTTCCCAGCCGTTGATTCGGCGGACGGGGCCTTAGCTCAGTTGGTAGAGCGCTGCCTTTGCAAGGCAGATGTCAGGAGTTCGAATCTCCTAGGCTCCACAACACAATATGCAGTTGGAGGGCGTTTTCCGGGTAGCCGGGAAGCGCCCTTCGTTCTTTTCTGCTCGGCCTCCGAAGCATCGGGGGAGACTCGAGGGGTGACGTCTCGTCTCTCCCCACGGCTCGCCGAGATCGTCGCCGCGCTGCCCTTGCAGCCGCAGTCGCGGGTACTGGAGATCGGCTGCGGTCCCGGCGCTGCGGCACGCGCCGTCGCCGACCGGTTGTCCACAGGACACATCCTCGCGATCGACCGGTCCCGGAAGGCGATCGACCAGCTGACTGCCGCGTCCGGAGAGTTGATGGCGTCCGGCAGGTTGAGGGCGCGCTGTGTCGCCGTAGAGGACTTCGTGATGGCCGAGGGTGAGGAGCCGTTCGACCTCGTGTTCGCGATCAGGGTCGGCGCACTCGACGGTCGGCACCCCGTAGCGGGCAGGACCGCGATGGAACGGATCGCGGCTGCGACACATCCGGGTGCACGACTGTTCGTCGACGGCGGTGATCCGCTCCGGGAGCTTCCGATCCCGAGGCTGTCGTGAACGATCCCGAACCAAGATGCCGTTTCACGTGAAACATCAGGGCAGTGCGGTGGTGAGCACTCTGCGCACCGACGCGCGTACCTCGTCGAAACTGCGGCCGGCCTCGATCAACTCGGTGCCCTTGTGCACCAGCGCGGTGACGAGTTCCGCGTCGAGTTCGGGGTTGTCATTTCCTCGCGCCCGCAGCGCGTCGACGAGGGGGAGGACCAGATCCTGATGCATGGCATGCATGCTCTCGTCGCTGAAGGCCTGAGGGGTGAAGGTCGCCAGCGCGCCGACGATCGCGTGTTCGCCTTCGGCGACCAGCTGCAGATTGACGTCGATGTACGTCAGCACCCGCTCGGTCGGATCGGACACCTTCTCCATCGCCTCGACCACGCGCGCGTTCCATCGCGGGAACATGTCGACGACGACGGCGCGCAGCAGATCGTCGCGGGAGTCGAAGTAGTTGTAGACGCTCGAGCGGGCGAGGCCTGCCCGCTGCGCGACGTCGCCGAGGGAGGGCGCATGTTCGGGTGCCTCGGCGAGAAGTGCGAGCGCTGCATCGAGGAGGGCGCGGCGCTGCGCGGCACGATGTTGCGCCACCGTCGCTGCGGAAATCTTCGGCACCGCCGGCCCTCCTCGTTGAGCTGTCGACCTGTCAGGCGTGGGGTCGAAGTTTCCCGTCGATCATCTCGAGTACGCGGTCGCAATGCGGCAGCACTTCGTGGTCGTGGGTGACCATGATCGTAGCCACTCCGGACGCGTGGGTTTCCTTCGCCAGCAGTTCCACCACTTCGTGGCTGCGTTTGCGGTCGAGTGCCGCAGTGGGCTCGTCGACGAGCAGCAGCGACGGGCCGGCCATCAGCGCCCGCGCGATGCCGACGCGCTGACGCTCACCTCCGGAGAGTTGCCCCGGCCGGCGGTCGGCGCGGTGATCCATGCCCACCGACGCGAGCAGTTCGTCGGGATTCCGCATCTTCCGGCCGGTGATCTTCCCGATCAGCACCAGCTGGTCGCGTGCTGTGAGAGCGGGAAGGAGGTTGCCGGACTGGAACACGAAACCGATCCGTTCGCGGCGCAGTTTCGCCGTCGCGCGACGGTCGAGGGCCGTCAGGTCGGTGCCGTCGACCCGTACGGTGCCGGACGACGGGCGGCTCAGGCCACCGGCGACGGCGAGCAGCGTCGACTTTCCCGCACCGGACGGGCCGACGACGGCGACGAGCTCGCCCGGTGCGACCTCGAGGTCGACGTGGTCGAGGGCCTGGACCGTGCTGTCTCCGTCGCCGAAGGACAGGGAGACGTCGGACAGTTGGAGGCCGGTTGTGGTGGTGACGGTCATCGGTTCTCTCCCAGAGCAGCGAGTGGATCGACGCGGACGATGCGGACCACCGCAAGGGCGGCGCCGAGCAGGCCGAGGACGACGAGCAGGACGGCGCCCTGCAGGATCGGTCCGGATTCGAGGACGAACGGCATGCCGCTGCCTTCGAGCCCCGATCCCAGTCCGAGACCCACGAGCACGCCGAAGGCGACGGAGCCGACGAGCACGATCACCGCCTGCAGGAGTGCGTCGCGCAGCAGGAATCCGGTGGAGGCGCCCATCGCGCGCAGGACAGCGATCTCACGGCTGCGCTGCACGGTCCAGATCGTGAAGAACGCGCCCACGACCAGGGCGGAGATCGCGTAGAGGAAGGCGGTGATCATCGACATCGTCATCATCTCGGCGCTGTAGCCGGGCGACGAGTCGAAGGATTCCTCGAGAGTCTTCGAGTCCGTGCCGGCTGCCGAGTCTCCGGCAGCGAGGTCGGGCAGTGCTCCGTCCACACCCTGGACGGCCACCACGCTGGCTTCGGTGTAGGCGGAGGGGGGAACCGGTTCGCCGAGCCGGACTCCGGCGTGGATCTCCTGCCACGTTCTCAGGGGCAGATAGGCGACGTCGACGTGGCCGAAGGTGTGCTTGTCCGCGGTGAAACCGACGACGTCCAGTCGAGTGCCGAGGCGGTCGATGACGATGCTGTCGCCGATGGCGACGCCGCTGTCGCGTGCACTGTCGCTGAGGATGACGTCGGTGTCGCCGGCGAGCGGCGCTCCCTCCGCGGCGGCCGGTTCGAGGAAGGAGCCGGGCCGGATGCCGAACAGGGTGAGATCGACGGGGACGCCGCCGTCGGTCTTGGCGTTGACGATGGTGTTACCGAACAGTTCGGCCTGAGCGACGTCCGGGCGCTCGCGCCATGCGTCGGCCTGGTCCTCGGTGACGACGGAGCGTGAGAATGCCGAGTCGGTCTTGGTTCCCTGTGCGAAGGCGAAGGCCTGGACCGGGGTCCGCTGCAGGGCGGAGACACCGTCGACGAGGAGTCCCGACGACAGGCCGGACAGGATCACCATGAGGATCGAGATGAGCGCGACGACGGCGCCCATCAGCAGGAAACGTGTGCGCGCGAACCACAGTTCGCGCATCGCAAGAAACATGTGAAGTCCTTCGGGGGTTGGACGGGGCTGTGCATCCGTGCCGCCGATCTTCTCGACGGACTGTCGATATCTTACCGACACCGTGTCGATATCTTTCGTGATGGTTACTACATCGCGTAGTAACTCCAGGTGAGCGCAGTATTCTTGCCTCATGGCTGCTGACATGAAGACCGTGATGCGCATGCGCGCGGTGTTCGTGTCCGGAATCTCGGCCTCGCTGAGCATCGCGGCGCACGCTGTCGGAGGAGGCGCCGTTCCCCATCAGGACGCCCTGGTGCTCCTCCTCGGTGTCGCCCTCGTCGCAGGTGTCCTGGCGGCGGAGAGCCGGGTTCCTGTCCCGCTCCTGCTCGTGCTGGGCCAGATGGCGGGACATCTCGTCCTCGGCCTCCACGACGGCCACCTGCACACCCCCGGTCCCGGGATGCTCGTCGCCCACGCCGGCGCCGTCGTCGTGGCGGCACTTCTCGTACGCGCTGCGGAGAAGGGGTGCGGTGCAGCGCTCGCAGTGCTGCGGCGGCTGGTTCCTCAGGAGTACCGCGCGCTGCCGGTGGCGGTCGCCGAGCCCGTCCGCACGGTCTACCGGCCGCGGGTCGGGCCCGGGGCCCGGCTCGTCGGCGGCACCGGCAGCCGCGGACCTCCCGTCGTTCTCCGATAGACCGACCCACTCGGTCGCCGCCCTCGGCGACCGTTCCTTCCGCGTGCCCACCGGGCACCGCCATCTACGGAGAATGATGAAGAAGACCCTGTTCGGCGCCGCGGCCCTCGCGACGGCGCTGCTCGCCGCTGCCTGCGGATCCGGCTCCACCGACACCACCGACACCACGACCTCCGCGGACGTCGTCGTCGTCTCCGACGCCTGGGTCAAGGCCTCGGACACGGGGATGACCGGTGCCTTCGCCCGGATCGAGAACGCCGGCGACAGCGAGGTGCACGTCGTGGGCGCATCCAGTCCGGCGTCCGCCACCACGGAACTGCACGAGATGGTCTCCGCCGAAGGCACCTCGATGGTGATGCAGGAGATGGGCGACGGGCTCGTGATCCCCGCGGACACCACCCACAGCCTCGTACCCGGCGGCGATCACCTCATGCTCATGGACCTCACCGAGCCGCTGCGCCCCGGAAGCGAGGTGAGCTTCACGCTCGAGTTCGCCGACGGCTCGACGGAGGAGTTCACCGCGCAGGTCCGCGACTTCGCCGGGGCACAGGAGGAATACGTGCCGTCCGACGACGGAGCAGCGCACGGTGGCTAGCTTCAGTCGACGTACTCTGCTCGGCGGCGGTGTCGCCGCACTGGGCGCCGCCGGACTCGGTGCGGTCGGCGGTGGTGCCGCGGTCGCGGCCCGGGCACCCGAACCCACCGGCTCGCAGACCGTCGCGATCCACGGCGACCATCAGGCCGGCATCGAGACGCCCGCCCAGGCGTTCGCCGCGTTCGTCGCACTGGATCTCGTGGACGGCGTCGACCGGGACGGTCTCGTCGGGATCATGAAGGTCTGGGCCGAGGACTCCCGGCGGCTCACCACCGGCGTCCCGGCGCTGGGCGACACCGAACCCGAACTCGCCGTCGATCCGGCACGTCTGACGATCACCGTCGGGTACGGTCCTGCGGTGTTCGACGCCGCGGGCCTGACCGACCGGCGTCCCACGTGGCTGAAACCGCTCCCGGCCTTCTCCGTCGACCGTCTCGAAGATCGATGGTCCGGGGGCGACCTGCTACTGCAGGTGTGCGCGGACGACCCGGTAACCGTCTCCCACGCGGTTCGTACCCTCACGAAGAGCGTGCGATCGCTGGCGACGGTCCGCTGGACCCAGCGCGGATTCCGGTACGCATCGGGGACTCGGCCCGACGGGTCGACGATGCGCAATCTCATGGGGCAGGTGGACGGAACCGTCAACCCCACCCCGCAGAGCCCGGACTTCGACCGGCAGGTGTGGAATCCGGGTGATCCGGAGTGGATGGCCGGCGGATCGTCGCTGGTGCTCCGCCGCATTCGCATGGAGCTCGACACCTGGGACGAACTCGACCGCCCGGCACGGGAACTCGCCGTCGGCCGCAGACTGTCGAACGGAGCGCCCCTGACGGGCTCCGAAGAACACGACGATGCCGACTTCGAGGCCACCGACCGGTTCGGTATCCCGGTGATCCCACCGGAATCGCACATCGCGAGGGCCCGTCCCCGCACCGGCGACGAGCAGTTCCTGCGTCGCGGCTACAACTACGACGATCAGGACGGCGCGGGTCTGTTGTTCGCCGCCTACCAGGTGGACGTGGATCGCCAGTTCGTTCCGGTCCAGCAGCGTCTCGCGGATCACGATGCGCTCGCCCCGTGGATCACTCCCATCGGGTCGGCGGTCTTCCTGATCCCCCCGGGATTCGGCCCCGAGGGCTACCCCGGCGACACGCTGCTGAAGGTCTGACGAAAGCCTCGGACGTATCCGGACGCGAGGTCTAACCTCGAATGTGTGACCGAGATTACACAGACACGTCAGGGCTTCGCGTCGTTGCGGGAAGGCGGCCTGAACTGGGACGCCTTCCCGCTTCGTCTCTTCGCCAAGGGCAATGCGGGATTCTGGGATCCGATGGACATCGACTTCTCCCGCGATGCGGACGACTGGGCCGCCCTCGACGACGAACAGCGTCGTAGCTCCACCTACCTGGTGGCACAGTTCGTCGCCGGGGAGGAAGCCGTCACACAGGACATCCTGCCGTTCCTCCGGGCGATGGAGTCCGAAGGGCGTCTCGGTGACGAGATGTACCTGACGCAGTTCTGCTTCGAGGAGGCAAGGCACGTCCAGGTGTTCCGCCGGTGGATGGACGCCGTGGGACTGGTCTCCGATCTCCACCCGTACGTCGCGGACAATCCCTACTACCGGCAGCTGTTCTACGAGGAACTCCCGCACAGCCTCCGGGTGCTCGAACACGATCCCTCCCCGGCGAACCAGGTCCGCGCGAGCGTCACCTACAACCACGTCATCGAGGGCAGCCTCGCGCTGACCGGCTACTACGCGTGGCAGAAGGTGTGCATGAAACACGGGATCCTGCCAGGCATGCAGGAACTCATCCGCCGGATCGGTTCCGACGAGCGCCGGCACATGGCCTGGGGGACCTTCACGTGCCGACGGCATGTGGCAGCGGACGACGCGAACTGGGACGTCGTGCTGCAGCGGATGGGGGAGTTGTTACCCCTCGCGACCGGGATGATCGAGTGGGTCGACGGGCAGTTCGACGAACAACCCTACGGACTCGACAACTCGGAGTTCGTCGCCTACGCCACCGATCGCGCCCAACGGCGTCTCAGCGCCATCGAATCCGCGCGGGGACGTCCGCTGGAGGAGATCGATCTCGATTTCGCGCCGGCCGTGCTCGAGGAACGATTCGGGGACGAGGATGCCGCCGCGCTCGCTGCGGTTCCGCTCGCCGCCCGTCCCCGGGCGGAGTGACCGGTCAGAGAAACACGGCGAAAACGACCGCGAGCAGCACGAGAACGGCGACCGCAAGGATGACGACGGTCCTCGTCCTGCCGGCCTCCCGCGTCTCCGGATCGGCCGACGCGGCGATGAGAGAGCGAGCGGGCAGCTGTTCTTCGTCGTCCTCGTCCTCGGGAACGCGGCGTCTCTCCTCGAGTTCGCGCAGGCGCACGAGACCACCGGTGAGCACGTCGGTCTGGTCGTAGGAGGGCGGTAGCCCGATCCGGGTCTTCGTGGATTCACGTGCGGGAGTGAATCCGGCGGCGAGGATCGCCGCGCCGAGCGCCGCGGTCTGTTCCGGGCCCGGACCGACGAGACTGCGCACGGTGAGCTTGGTGGCGAGACTGTTGGCGATCTCCTGGATGTGGGTGCGGTCGCGCGCGACCAGACCGTCGCCCATGACCACCACGGCCTCGAGATTGCTGGGCATCCAGCCGAACGATCCCAGCGCGGTGGCGAGTTGTGCCGCGGGGGACGCCGCGCCCTTGGCCGGTGTGCGATACGCCTTGCCGGCAGGAACGCCGGAACGCACGAGGGTGACGGTCGAACCGCCGTCGTCGAGATGGAAGACGCCCACGAGCTGTCCTGGGGTCTCGGAGATTTCGGAGGCGTACCAGGCGGCGGCCGCCTGTGCGTCGGAGACGAGATCGACGTGGCGCAGATCCGCGTAGTCCAGGGCGGCGCGCAGGGTCGCCACGGTGACCGGATCCCAGTGCGAAGGATAGGTCGCGGCGTAGCCGGGGTCGCTGTCCCTGTCCATACCCCCGAAGGTCGGCAGAGGGTGGCATTCCGTCAGCAGGCAGTGGATGGCGGTGGCCATGGCATCCTCGGCGCGGTACATGCGGCCGTCGCTCGCGGTGATGCCCGTCGCATCGCCCACCCGGGTGAGGAAGCCTGCGATCGTCCGTGCCTCTTCTCCGCGTGTGACCTCGCCGAGCGATGTGGTGCCGTCGTGATCGACGTGCAGCACGGTGTCCCGCGCGAGGACGACGGGATCGGGAGTGCCGGGTTCGTTGGATGCGATGACCGCCGTGGAGACGACTCGCCCGATCCGGAGGCCGACACCGATCGCCATGTCTTCCCTTCCTCGAGAGGCTGCTCGTCGAGCGTGCCGCCGAGCACCTGCCTCGCTCTGAACGTGCCGGACAAAAGCACCGTATCCGGCGCGGAAGACGATTGTGGCAGACAGGTAGGGAGTACCGACCTTACTCGTCGGTAAGTGCGTGTTACAGTCCGTACCGCAGTGACGAGGGACACACGGTTTCCCGAGGTGGTGGAGGTTTACATGATGGGGCGTGCTCGGCGATGGGCGGCCGTGACGGTGGCGGCGACATTTCTCGCCGGTACCTTTCTCGGAACGGCGGCTACGGCGGGAGCGGAGACCGACTTCTACCTCCCGCCCGACCCCCTGCCGGCCGGTGAACCCGGCGACATCCTCCGGACGGCGCCGTCCGACCTGGCATTGAGGGTGCCCACAGCGAACGGGGCGTTCCCCGGCCAGGGCACCAAGCTGCTGTATCGCAGCAACGACGCGAAGGGCGCACCCAACGCGGTGAGCGGCACGTACATCGAGCCGTCGACCCCGTGGAACGGACCGGGGGACCGTCCTCTCGTCGCGCTCGCGATCGGAACGCACGGCCAGGGCGACCAGTGCGCCCCGTCGAAGAATCTCGGTGCGCTCGTTCACTACAACCCGCCCCTCGACTTCTTCACCGAGTACGAGGTGCTGTCGATCAATGCCCTGCTGGCGAAGGGTATCGCCCTCGTCGTCACCGACTACGACGGTCTGGGTACCCCGGGGCATCACACCTACGTGAACCGGGCGGCCGAAGCGCATGCCGTCTTGGACTCGGTCCGCGCCGCACTGAAACTCGAGAACGCCTCCGTCACGGAGAACAGCCCGGTCGGGTTGTTCGGTTACTCGCAGGGCGGAGGCGCCTCGGGCGCGGCGGTCGAGCTCGCCCCCGAGTACGCACCCGAACTGAACCTCGCCGGTGCGTACGTCGGTGCTCCGCCCGCCGACCTCGTGGCCACGCTGAAGCAGATCGACGGCACACTTCTCACCGGTGCGATCGGCTACACCATCAACGGTCTGAGCGAGGCGTATCCGGAGCTGCGCGACGACATCGACGCCGAGGTCAGCGACCGCGGACGGCAGATGCTCGCGGCGGTGGCGAACCAGTGCGTCCCGGAGACCGTCGCGAACTTCGCCTTCCAGCGGACCAGCGACTACACGCGCACCGGCGAGCCCCTCGACGTCGTGCTCGGCCGGATGCCCGAGGTCCAGAAGATCCTCGAGGAACAGCGCATCGGCACGCGCACCCCGGCCGTGCCCGTCCTGCTCCAGCACGGCACACAGGACGACACCGTCCCCTACGGCCAGGGCCGCGAGCTCGCGCTGAACTGGTGCGATCAGGGCGCGACCGTGCAGTTCCTGCCGAACACCACGCCGCCGGTCCTTCCGGGATTCCTCGTCAACCACGCAGTTCCCATGATCGCGGGTCTGCCCGACTCCGTCGCGTACATCGACGCGCGACTGCGTGGTGAGCCGGCACCGTCCAATTGTGGAAGCTTCTGACACACCGGACGATTCACGACCGGACCGGCCCGCATCCCTCTCTTGGGTGCGGGCCGGTGCCGTGTCCGGGTGCTACACCGAGTGGCGGGTGTCGATGATCCGGCGGGCGACATTCGCCTCGGACGACGGTCCCGGTTCCCACGGAGCGATCCACGGGCCGGTGCCTTCGCTCGGATCGGGTATACCGCGCTCGAGCCACTCGTATCTGCCCTCGAGGACGCCGGCCGAGGTGCGCCGGTCCTCACGGTCGGTGTTCGTCCACAGCGCACCGAACAACGCCTCGACACGCAGCCGGGACTGCCGGCAGAAGGCGTCCGCCAGCTCGAAAGCGGCATCGGCGCCGGGATGTCCGTCCACGCGCTGGCGTTCGGCCCGCACGCACACGGCTGTCGCGGCGAACAGTTCGGCTCCGATGTCGACGATCCGCCCCAGGAAGTTCTCCCGCTTCTCGAGTCCGGCCTGCCAGCGGGCCATCCCGTAGAAGGTCGAGCGCGCGAGTTTCCGTGAACTGCGCTCGATGTATCTCAGATGCGGTGCCAGAGAACCGAATTCCTTGTACGACCCCGGCAGGACGCCTTTTCCGGCCACGAGCTTGGGAAGCCATCCGGCGTAGAAGCCGCTCGCTCCCGCGACGGCTCGCGCCTTGGCCCCGCCCGTCGCATCGGGGTCGGCGAGGTCTCCGGCGGCACGCAGGTGGGTGTCCACCGCTTCACGGGCGACGAGCAGGCGCATGATCTCGCTCGAACCCTCGAAGATCCGGTTGATCCGCAGGTCGCGGACGAGTTGTTCGGCAGGAACGGCCCTTTCGCCACGCGCGGCGAGCGACTCGGCGGTCTCGTAGCCGCGGCCACCGCGAATCTGCACCAGTTCGTCGGCTATGAGGCAGCCCATTTCGCTCGCCCACAGCTTCGCCAGGGCGGCTTCGATGCGGATGTCGTTGCGCTTCTCGTCGTTCATCTGCCCGGACAGTTCCACGACGGACTCGAGAGCGTAGGTCGTCGCTGCGATGAAGGAGATCTTCGCGGCGACGGCTTCGTGTTCGCCGACGGGCTTTCCCCACTGCACACGGGCCGACGACCATTCCCGGGCGATCTTCAGGGCCCACTTCCCGCCTCCCGCGCACATCGCAGGGATGGCGAGCCGGCCCGCGTTGAGTGTCGTCAGCGCGATCTTCAGGCCGTCGCCCTCGCGTCCGACGAGGTTCTCCTTCGGCACCCGGACCTTGTGCAATCGGGTCACGCCGTTCTCGATGCCGCGCAATCCCATGAAGACGTTGCGTCGCTCGACGGTGATTCCGGGCGAATCCGCTTCCACGACGAAGGCGGAGATCCCTCCACGGTGCCCTTCGCTCCTCGGAATTCGTGCCATGACGACGAGCAGTTCGGCGATCACACCGTTGGTCGTCCACAGCTTGACGCCCTCGAGTTCGTAGGCGTTGCCGTCTTCGATCGGAGTCGCGGTGGAGGCCAGTCGTGCCGGGTCGGACCCGACGTCGGGCTCGGTGAGCAGGAATGCGGAGATCGCGCCGCGGGCGCATCGGGGCAGGAATCGCCGCTTCTGTTCGGGCGTGCCGGCAAGCTTCAGTGGTTCCGGTACACCGATCGACTGGTGTGCCGACAACAGTGCACCGAGGCTGGGATGCACCCCCGCGACAACCGCCAGAGCCCGGTTGTAGGCGACCTGCGACAGACCGAGTCCGCCGTATTCCTCCGGGATCTTCATGCCGAAACAGCCGAGCTGGGCGAGCATCCGCACGTATTGGTCGGGGATCTGCGCGTCGCGCTCGATGCGCGTGCCCTCCATCGAACGGCACAGCGCGCGTAGTCGTGCGAGGAACTCTTCGGTGCGGGAGTCCTCGTCGGGCGTGGGTCTCGGGAACGGATGGACGAGGTCGAGGGTGAGACGTCCGAGGAAGAGTTCCTTGGCGAAGGACGGTTTGTTCCATTCGGACTCACGAGCCTGTTCGGCCACCTCCCTGGCCTGCCGCTCGCTGATCTGTGGGGTTCGGACATCGGCGCTGTCTGCCATGACTGCCTCCGGGTCGCGTGCCTACCGGTGAGTATGCACCCGGATGTGTCACGCATCACAGATTTGCCCGAGTTGATCGTGAAGCGGCGGAATGTGAACGACGTCACTGCTCGGGCCGGCGCCCGCGGGCTGCCGCGCACCCGGAATGGGCCTACCCTCGAAGAGTCACTGTCGACGTGCCCCCGCCCGTCACTCGCCGATCCTCCGGGAATCGGAACGGAGGTGGCCATGGAATTCCTGGCCCTCGTCCCCGTACTGTTCATCTTCCTGGGCGTGCTCTACTTCGCGGCGTGCCTGATCGTCGATCACGAAATCCGCTCTGCAGAAAAGAAATTCGGTTATGTAGAGGGCATGCCTGCCGGATCCGGTGGTCAGTCGCCGGAAGTGTCGGTGGGCTTCGGCGAAGCGGTCTTCGAGACGTCCTCGGCGGCGGCCGCCGGCGAGTCGACCGGTCGCACACGCGGCGGTTCGGGTGCGATCGGCGGATGGGCCGGCCGGCGCCTGCGGTAGAGCACGACTCCTCCGGCGGCCACCGTTGCAAGGGCGACTGCGACGACGAGCCCGGTCCGTCCGCCCGTGCGATCCGGCCGTGCGGCAGCAGCCTTCCCGGCCCGTCGTTCGGCCGCCGCGCGACGCGTGGCCGCGAAAATCCCGCCGGCGGCGTCCAGACCCTTGCGGGCCGCGAACAATCCGGCTGCGCTCGAACCCTGGGCGAGTGCCACCGCGCCCTCACCGGCCACCCGAAGCGCCTCCGCGAGAGTGTCGGAGTCGTCGTGACGCTGCACGAACGCCGGAAGTCGCAGGTCGTGGGTGTCGGCATGGATCAGCTTGCTCATGGCGTCCACTCTTGCACAAGGCCGGCCTCCGTGGTCGCGACCGGAGAGTGTGTGTCCCGCGCGCGGCGTGTCCTGCCCGGCAACGGGCAATGGCACCATGGTGGGGTGACTTCACCGCATCAGACAGCAACGGCCACGCTCCACACCAACCGTGGCGACATCGCGATCGCACTCTTCGGCAACCACGCTCCCAAGACGGTCGAGAACTTCGTCGGCCTCGCCCAGGGCACCAAGGAGTACAAGACCCAGAACGCCAAGGGCGAGACCAGCGGCCCGTTCTACGACGGCGCGATCTTCCACCGCGTCATCGACGGATTCATGATCCAGGGTGGCGACCCGACCGGCACCGGTCGCGGCGGCCCGGGCTACCAGTTCGGCGACGAGTTCCACCCCGAACTGCAGTTCGACCGCGGCTACCTGCTCGCGATGGCCAATGCAGGCCCGGGCACCAACGGTTCGCAGTTCTTCATCACCGTCGGCCCGACCCCGCATCTCAACCGCCGCCACACCATCTTCGGCGAGGTCGTCGACCCCGAGTCGAAGAAGGTCGTCGACGCGATCGCCACCACCGCCACCGACCGCGGCGACCGTCCGGTCGACGACGTCGTGATCAACAGCATCACCATTTCCTGAGAGAGTTCCCATGACGAACCCCGGCTGGGGCTCCGCGGCCGAGGGTGGAGGCCCGCAGTCCCAGCCGCGGTGCGTTCGCCACCCCGACCGCCCCACCCTTCTGTCCTGCTCCCGCTGCGGGCGCCCCGCGTGCCCCGAGTGCCTGCGTCCCGCAGCCGTCGGGCAGCACTGTGTCGACTGCGTGGCCGAAGCCGAACGGTCGACGCCGCAGGCGCGCACCGTCGCCGGTGCACCCGTGCGTTCGGACCGGCCCACGCCGATCGTGACGTACGTGCTCATCGCGCTGAACGTGCTCGTCTTCGGAATCACCGCCGCACAGTCGGCCAGCGTGATGAACAACGAGCAGGGTTCGGCGCTCTTCCTCGACTGGGCGCTGTGGCCGCCCGTCATCGCCGCGCACGGCGACTACGTCCGGCTTCTCGGCAGCGGCTTCCTGCACTTCGGCCTCGTCCACCTGGCCGTCAACATGTTCGCCCTGTGGGTGATCGGCCGCGACACCGAACTCGTTCTCGGCCGTGCCCGCTATCTCTCGGTCTATCTCGTGTCGATCTTCGGCGGTTCTGCCGCCGTCATGCTGATGGAGACACAGGCGGTCACTGCGGGCGCCTCGGGTGCGGTCTTCGGGCTCCTCGGAGCGCAGGCCATCATCCTGTTGCGGCTGCGCCGGAGTCCGACACCGGTGCTGACCATCGTCGGCCTCAACATGATCATCAGCATCACGATTCCGGGCATCTCGCTGTGGGGCCACCTCGGTGGACTCGTCGCCGGTGCCGCGGCGACCGCTGCCCTGCTGTACGCGCCGCAGTTCCTCGGTGCCGGCACCGACCGGGAGCGCATCGTCCGCACGGGCTGGTTCGCTCTGGTCGCCGTTCTGGTGGTGACGCTGGTCGTGATCGTGCTCGCCGTGTTGCGACTACGCGCTCAGTTGGGCGTCTGATCGGGAGCCAGATCGCGAGCCGCGAGAGCTTCGTGCACATTCCTCGGGTCGGTCCCCAGATCCCATCGGCCGAAGATCATCAGGTGCTCCGCGCCGGTGGACGGGTCGAGCGCATCGATCTCGAGCATCGGCACACGGCGCCCGAACCGGGGATACTCGACGATCCGTACGCGCTGCAACGCCGCGCGCGGGAATTCGCGACGGCCCGTCAGCCTCGTCGCGGCGATCCCCTTGCCTTCCGGAAGCACCTCGAGTCGTGGCCGCTGTCGCAGCGCGAGCACGACGGTCGTCAGGACGATCAGCGCCGCGAACCCCACCAGTACCCGGCCGGCCGCGTCGGGCACCGCCACCGCGGCTATGACGGCGAGCCCGATTCCGGCGAGCGACAATGCCGCCACCGCGGCGGGCGGTGTCGACCACCGCAGCGGCAGATCGTCGGGCATGGGTGTCCTCTTCGTCGGTCCGGTCACGGGGTTGTGCACAGCCTTATCCCCAGGTGGGGATGAATCACATCGATGTAACCCGGAGCGGTGGAGTTCAGCGCCACCGCATCGTCATGATCAGACCGACGACCATGAAGCCGAAGCCGATCAGGAAGTTCCAGGCACCCAGATCGTTCATCCAGGAGATCTGCTCGGCAGCGAGGTAGTAGACGACCAGCCACAGCAGACCGATGACCATCAGGCCGAGCATGACCGCCACGTACAGCGTGCTCGAGGGCGCGGCCTTGATCTTCACCGGTGTGCGGCTCACCGTCCGGGGCGCGGAGTCGTCCTTCTTGCGAACCTTCGACTTGGGCATGATGTCCTCGTTCTCGGACTCCACCCGTCGCACGCGAGTGGAGTGATCGGTCGGCTACCTGTAGAGATCACGCTAACGTAAGGCCAGGATCGGAGGTACGACGTGTCGGAACGACGACTGCGCGCACCCGCCTGGGGTGTCGCGACCCTCGTCGTCTGCCTCGTGGCGGGAGTGCTCGTCGGCGCCACCCGCGGAGTATCCGAGGGCGACGAACTGCGGGCCGGTGATTCACCCCGGCTTTCCGACCTCGTCCGGGCCGCGCAGGAGCAGGTCGACGAATCGGCCGCCGCCCGCGACGATCTCACCGCGCGTGTCGCCGAACTCCGCAACCGGGCTGCCGCGACCGACGAGGACGTCGCGGCGGTGCTCGACGAACTGTCCGCACTCGAGGATCCGGCCGGGCTCGTCGCCAGGCGCGGCCCGGGCGTGACCGTGACCCTGACCGACGCGCCCCGGGACGCGAGCGGACGGTATCCGTCCGGCGCCTCACCCGACGACCTCGTCGTCCACCAGCAGGACGTGCAGAGCGTGCTCAACGCGGTATGGGCCGGAGGCGCCGAGGCGGTGGCCATGCAGGACCAGCGGATCGTCGCGACGTCCGCACCTCGCTGCATCGGCAACACCCTGCTGTTGCACGGACGCACCTATTCGCCTCCCTATGTCGTCACCGCGCTGGGCGATCCTGCTCGCCTCGAGGCGGCCCTCGACGCGGAACCCGGCATCCGCATCTACAAGCAGTACGCGAACCGCTACCACCTCGGATACACCCAGCAGGCCTCGGACGATCTGTTCGTTCCCGCCTACACCGGTGGCTCGTCCGCCCGCTGAGCTGCGCCCGGGTGCACGACTCGACGCGCACCACTGAGTACCCTCGTCTCATGCGCATCCTGGTCGTCGACAACTACGACAGCTTCGTCTTCAACCTGGTCCAGTATCTGGGCCAGCTCGGAACGACAGCGGACGTCTGGCGCAACGACGACGAACGTCTCACCGCTCCGGGTGCTCTCGCCCGCGTCGCGGCGGAATACGACGGCATCCTGCTCAGCCCCGGACCGGGCACTCCCGAGCGTGCCGGGGTGAGCATCGACCTCGTCAAGGCCTGCGCCGACACGAGTACCCCGTTGCTCGGTGTGTGCCTCGGCCACCAGTCCATCGGCGTCGCGTTCGGAGCGACCGTCGACCGCGCCCCGGAACTCCTGCACGGCAAGACCAGCATGGTCCACCACACCGGTGCCGGTGTGCTCGCCGGCCTGCCCGATCCGTTCACCGCGACCCGCTACCACTCGCTGACCGTGCTGCCCGAGACGATGCCCGCCGAACTCGAGCCGACGGGCCACACCGACACGGGGATCGTCATGGCTCTGCGCCACGTCGAACTGCCGATCCACGGTGTGCAGTTCCACCCGGAGTCGGTGCTCACCCAGGGCGGACATCGGATGCTCGCGAACTGGCTCGCGGCCTGCGGCCGGGCACCGGAGGACGCGCTCGTCGCCCGCCTCGAAGCGCAGGTGGCGCGCGCTCTCGACGGTGGAGCCGCCTGACGCAGCGGGATGATTCGACGGGAAAGGCGCCGGTCGCGAGGACCGGCGCCTTTCGTCGTCTGCGAGGGGCTCAGCGGATACCGAGCACACCCACTCCGACCGTGATCGGCTGGTTCTTCGAGATCTCCGAACCCGGGGGCTGGGCCTGTGTGATCACCGTTCCCACGAGATCGACGTCGAGCGTCGCCTCCCGCGTCTGCTGGAGCTGTGAGCCACTTCCCGTCCAGCCCGCGGCGCGCAGCGCTGCGAGCGCATCCGAGACGGATCGGTTGGTGATCACCGGCATCTCGATGCGGTCGCCGTTGGAGACCCGGATGGTCACGGTCGAGCCCTGCTCGGTGGAGGCGCCACCGGCCGGACTCGTCGACACGACGGTACCGGCCTTCTCGCTCGAGTCGATCTGCTCGACGACGACCTCGAATCCGGCGCCTTCGATGTTGTCGCCGGCGACCTCGGCCGTCTGGCCCACGACATTGGGGACCCGCACCAGCTCCGGTCCGGACCCGAGCGTGATGGTGATCGGGCTGTCGCGTTCGACGCTCGCTCCCGCATCGGGGCTCTGCTCGACGACGAGATCCTCGTCGTCCGCGGCGGACGGCGCCCGGCCGACATTCGGGTCGAGCCGAAGGCCGACGGCAGCGAGTTCCTGGGCCGCACGGTCCTGCGTCATGCCCTCGAGCCGGGGAATCTGCACCTGCTCCGGCCCGCTCGACACCTCGAGCGTCACGGTCGACCCCTGCTCGGCCTGACTTCCGGGCACCGGCCGGGTGTTGATGACATTGCCGTTCGCGACGACCGGATCGCTCTTCTGCTGGATCGAGACACGGAATCCGGCGTCCTGCAGCCGGCTCTCCGCAACCTCGGCGGCGACATTGCGGACGTCGGGAACCGCGACCTGCGCTGCGGTCGAACCGGGTCCGAGCGACCACAGGAAGACGCCGACGATACCGACGACCACCACTGCGGCGAGGCCGAGCAGCACCTTCTTGAGAACCGAGCCGCCGCCACCGTCGTCGTCGGACCCGCCGGACGCACCCGCGGCAGCGACGCGGCTGTGCCGGCCGTTGGTGTGGTCGACGGAATCGATCAGCGTCGTGCGGTCCTCGTCGGTCATCACCATCGGGGCGCTCGGACGCTGCCCGCCCAGGACGCGGATCAGGTCGCTGCGCATCTCCGCTGCCGACTGGTAGCGATTGGCGGGATTCTTCGCCATCGCCTTGAGGATCACGGAGTCGAGCTCGGGCGGCACCGACGGATTCACCGACGACGGCAGCGGCGGATCCTCCCGCACGTGCTGGTAGGCCACCGCGACCGGCGAGTCACCTTTGAACGGCGGCTCGCCGGTGAGGATCTCGAACAGGACGCAACCGACCGAGTAGACATCCGACCGGGCGTCGACCTGCTCACCGCGCGCCTGCTCGGGAGAGAGGTACTGCGCGGTGCCGATCACGGCGGCCGTCTGCGTCATCGGGCTGGCCGCATCCGAGATGGCCCGGGCGATGCCGAAATCCATGACTTTGACCGCGCCGGCCTTGTTGATCATGATGTTGGCCGGCTTCACGTCGCGGTGGACGATCATGTTGCGGTGGCTGAAGTCCAGGGCCGCGCACACGTCGGCGATGATCTCCATCGCCCGCTTCGGGTTCATCGGCCCGTCCGCACGCACGATGTCGCGCAGCGTGTCGCCCTCGACGTACTCCATCACGATGTACGGCAGCGGTCCGGCCTCGGTTTCGGCTTCACCGGTGTCGTAGACGGCCACGATGGCCGGATGATTGAGCGCAGCGGCGTTCTGCGCCTCGCGCCGGAAACGCAGATAGAAGGTGGGGTCGCGCGCGAGATCGGCGCGCAACACCTTGATGGCCACATCCCGGCCGAGCCGCAGATCCCGCGCGAGGTGCACCTCGGACATACCGCCGAAGCCGAGGATCTCACCCAGCTCGTAGCGGGAGGAGAGCTTGCGGGGTGTGGTCATGACGTTCCTTGATTGTTCGTACCGTTGCTGGTTGCGGATGGATTGTCGTCCCCTCCACCTGCGGCCCCGGGATCGACCTCGTCGCCGTCCCCATCACCCTCCGCACCGTCGTCGGTACCCCCTCCGTCGCCGGTGTCCTGAGTGGTGGTGGGAGGGGGCGTGATCGTGGTCGTGGTGGTGACGGGTGGTGTGGTGGTGGGCTGCGTGGTGGTGGGTTGCGCGGTCGTGGGTGGCTCGGTGGTCGTCGGCGGCACCGTCGTGGTCGGAGTCGGGGAGAAGGTCTCCGGCTGCACGGGCGGCGGCACCGGCCGAACCGTCGTGGTGGTGGTCTCCGGTGGACGAGTCGTCGTGGTGGTCGTGCGGGTCGTGGTGAGCTGTGTGGTCGGCGACGGGGTGCTCGGACCCTCGTCGTCGTCGCCACCGAGCAGCACTATTCCCAGGGTCACGAGGGCGAGCACCACAGCGGCTCCCGCGGCCCACGCCAGAGCGGTCGGGCTCGGCGAGCGCTTGCCACCGTCGTCGGCGGGCACACCCGCGGTGGGCGGACCGGCGACGGGCGGGCCCCCCATGGTGGGCGGCCGATCGGCGCGCGGAACGGACGAGTACGCGGTCTGGTCGTACTGCTGTGTCGGATGCAGGGCGCGGGTCGAGGAGGTCGGTGCCGAGGTTCCCGGCACACCGGGAGGTAGCACCCGGTTCGCGCTGGTCACGGGCGGCACGTTGCCCGGCGGGGGCACCGGTCGCCCCGACCGCACCGCCGCGACGGCGTTCGCGAACTCCCCACCGTTCGAATAGCGGTAGGACGGATCCTTCGACATCGCGATCTCGATGAGCTCGCGCACCTCGGGCGGCAGATCCGTCGGCAACGGCGCCGGCGTCTCCTGGACGTGCTTCATCGCGACGGTCACGACGCTGTCGCCGAGGAACGGGCGTCGACCCGACAGCACCTCGTAACCGACGACACCGAGCGAATACACGTCGCTCGCCGATGTCGCCTCCTGGCCGAGGGCCTGCTCGGGAGCGATGTACTGGGCGGTACCCATCACCATGCCGGTACGCGTGACGGGGGAGGCGTCCACCGCTTTCGCGATACCGAAGTCGGTGATCTTCACCTGACCCGTGGGAGTGATGAGGATGTTGCCCGGCTTGACGTCGCGGTGCACCACCCCGGCGTTGTGCGCGGCCTGCAGGGCGCGACCGGTCTGCTCGAGCATGTCCAGCGCATGCGGCAGCGACAGACGTCCCAGCCGCTGCAGGACGGCGTTGAGCGGCTCACCGTGCACGAGTTCCATCACCAGATAGGCGATCGACTGGCCCTCGGCGTCGGTGGTCTCGCCGTAGTCGAACACCCCCGCGATGCCGGGGTGGTTGAGCTGCGCGGTGGTACGCGCCTCGAACCGGAAGCGCGCGAGGAAGTCCTCGTCGCCGGACAGTTCGGCCTTGAGGACCTTCACCGCGACGCGGCGGTCGAGCCGCGTGTCGAGTCCCTCCCACACCTGACCCATTCCGCCGGTCGCGATGAGTCGCTGGAGACGGTAACGGTCGGCGATCATGGCGCCGCTGCTCAGAGCCATGTCAGCCTCCCTGTAATCCGGCCGAGATGACGGCCCGTCCGATCGGAGCGGCCACCGAGCCGCCGGTCGCGGCGAGTGCACGGTCGCCGCCGTCCTCCACGATCACCGCGACGGCGATCGTGGGCTGCTGTGCAGGTGCGAAAGCGATGTACCAGGTGTGCGGTGGCGTGTTCCGCGGGTCGCTTCCGTGTTCCGCGGTGCCGGTCTTCGACGCGATCTGCACGCCGGGAATCGCGCCCTGCCCGCCGGCGTTGTTCTCCGCCCCGATCATCAGGTCGGTGAGCGTCGACGAGACGGTCGGGGAAATGGCCTGGCCGAGGGACTCGGGGGTGGTCTCCTCGAGCACCGACAGATCGGGACCCTGACGGCGGTCGACGAGATACGGCTTCATGCGGACCCCACCGTTGGCGATCGTCGCAGCGATCGACGCGTTCTGCAGCGGAGTGAGCGCCACGTCGCGCTGCCCGATGCTCGACTGGCCCAGGGCCGCACCGTCCGGAATCGGGCCGACGGTGCTGGCCGCGACGGGCAGCGGGATGTCCAGATTCTCTCCGATCCCGAGTTTCTCCGCCTGGGTGATCAGGGCCTCCCGGCCGTCGTCGATACCCATTTCGACGAAGGCGGTGTTGCACGACCGCGCGAAGGCCTCCCGCAGGGAGACCGTCGGTGCCGAACCGCACGCCGCACCGCCGTAGTTCTCGAGCGTCGTGGCGGTGTCCGGCAACGTGATCTGCGGCGCCGCGGTGAACTGCGTGTCGGGGGTGACGCCTCTCTCGAGCGCGGCCGCGGTCACGACGACCTTGAAGGTCGAGCCCGGGGGATAGGTCTGGGAGATCGCACGGTTGAGCATGGGCTTGTCGGGGTCTGCGTTCAACTCGTCCCATGCCTGGGAGGTCGCGGCCCCGTCGTGCCCCGACAGCAGGTTCGGGTCGTAGCTCGGCGTGCTCACCATCGCGAGGATCCTGCCGGTACTCGGTTCGATCGCGACGACCGACCCCGTGTACCCCTTCGCGGTCAGTTCGTCGTAGGCCACCTGCTGCATGACCGGATCGATCGTCGTGACGACGTTGCCGCCGCGCGGATTGCGTCCCGACACCAGATCGAAGAGGCGACGACCGAACAGCAGATTGTCCGAACCGTTGAGGAGCGAGTCTTCGGCACGTTCGAGCCCGGTGCTGCCGTACTGCATCGAGTAGAAGCCCGTCACGGGCGCGTAGGCCAGCGGGCTCATCGGCAGGCTCGGCGGAGCCGGGTACTCGCGCAGGTACTTGTAGCGGCTGTCGGTGGGCACCGACACCGCCAGTGCCTGCCCGGAAGCGACGATCTGCCCCCGCTGACGGGAGTACTCGTCGATCAGCACACGCGAGTTGCGCGGATCGGTACGGAGATCGTCGGCCTTGATGACCTGGACGTAGGTGGCATTTGCGAGCAACGCGACGACCATGAACATGACGGCCATCGCGACCTTGCGGAGCGGACCGTTCATTCGCGCCCCATCATCTCGGTTCGGGCCTCGGCGATGGGCGTGGGTGCCTTCTTACGGGGTGTCGCGGGTTGACGCGCAGCGTGCGAGATCTTCATCAGCAGAGCCAGGAGCAGATAGTTTGCGAGCAGCGACGAGCCTCCGTAGGAGACGAACGGTGTGGTCAGGCCCGTCAGGGGGATCAACTTCGTGACGCCGCCGACCACCACGAACAGCTGCACCGCGAGCGTGAACGACAGGCCTGCGGCGAGCAGCTTGCCGAAGCTGTCGCGTACCGCCAGGGCGGTGCGCATGCCTCGTACGACGAGGATCAGGAACAGCAGCAGGATGGCGGCGAGACCGATCAGACCGAGTTCTTCACCGATCGCAGCGACGATGAAGTCGGTCTTCGCGAACGGCACCTGACCGGGCCGTCCACTACCCAGACCGGTCCCGGCGACACCGCCGGTCGCCAGACCGAACAGGGACTGGGAGATCTGGTAACCGGTGTTGTTGTAGTCGGCGAGAGGGTCGAGCCACGTCTCGACGCGCACCCGCACGTGGCCGAACATCTGGTACGCCGCGTAGAAGCCGACGGCGAGCAACGAGAATCCGATGATCAACCAGCCGACACGCTCGGTCGCGATGTACAGCATCACCAGCACGGTGGTGAACAACAGCAGCGATGTGCCGAGATCCTTCTCGAAGACCATGACACCGATCGAGATGACCCAGGCCGCCAGAATGGGGCCGAGATCGCGGGCGCGGGGGAAATCCATGCCCAGGAAGTGCTTGCCGGCCGTAGTGAACAGATCGCGTTTGGCGACGAGTACGGACGCGAAGAAGATGATCAGCAGGATCTTTGCGAACTCGCCCGGCTGGATGCTGAAACCGGGCAGCCTGATCCAGATCTTCGCGCCGTTGACCTCGGAGAAGCGGCTCGGCAACAGTGCCGGGATCGCCAGTGCCACCAGCCCCACGAGACCGAGGGTGTAGCTGAATCGTGCGAGCAGACGGTAGTCGTGCAGGAACACGAGAACGGCGATGAACAGGGCGATACCGAACGCTGTCCACAGCACCTGTTGCGTCGCGTCGGGAGACGGCGGTGGCAGGCCCATATAGCGGGCGTTCTCCTGATCGGACAGGTCGAGCCGGTGGATCAGCACGAGTCCGAGACCGTTGAGCAACGCCACGATCGGCAGCAGCAGAGGATCGGCGTACTTCGCGTAACGCCGCACGGCGAGGTGCGCAGCGAGGAACAGCGCGGCGAAGGTCAGCCCGTACTTGAGCAGGTCGAACGTGAGTGCCTGCTCCATCGAGACCTCGACGAGCATCAGCGACACCGTCGTGACACCGATGGCCGCGAGGATCAGGGCCAACTCGGTGTTGCGGCGGGTCGACTGGACCGGGGCCGGGGCGAAACCTCCCGGAGGGCTCGGGAAGGCTCCCACACCATGGGACACCGACATCAGGCGCCCACCCTGCAGTTCTGGCCGGGGACCTGAGGCACGGGCTCGGGAGCCGGTTCCGTGGTCGGCGCGGGCTCGCCGGGCTGAGGTGAGGGCGCCGGTTCGCCGGGCTGAGGCGTGGGTACCGGCTCCCCGGGCTGGGCTGTGGGTGCCGGTTCGCCGGGCTGTGCTGTGGGTGCCGGCTCGCCCGGGGCCGGAGACTGCCCTGCAGGGGTCTCCGTGGCCGGGGCGCCGTTCGTTCCGGGTACCGGTGCCGGCTCGCCCGGAGCGGGGGCCTGCCCCGGTACCGGCTCGGGTTCCGGCTCCTCGGGGGTGCACACGGGCAGCAGGTCCAGTTCCGCGAGTCGTTGCATCTGCTCGCGGGTGTCGTCGAGCGAACCCGAGGGCAGACCGGCGCGCACCTGTTCACGGGCGGCGGGCCACAGATCGTCGACGAGCATCACCCGGCACGAGGCGCTGTTCGGCTCGACGAGAGTCAGATCGCCCTCGTCGGTGATACAGCCGACGCGCGCGGGCTCCTGCAGCGAGTAGCCGAAGATGTCGCCGGGGATGCCGCGCAGCACGGTCACACGACCGTCGTCGGCACCCACGTAGTAGTTGTTCCGGAGCAACTGCCGGCCCACGAACAGGCCTCCGACCAGCACCACGATCACCAGGAGAGCGGCGACCGGCCACCACAGGCGGCTCCGCTTCTTCTCCGGCTCCGCTTCCGGGGCCTTGTTGATGACCCGCTTCGGTGCGGCACGAGGCGGCCGCATCGCAGCGGCCCGGCCGGCCGCGGTGTTCGGCGGGGGAGTGTCTTCGTCGTCGTCCGCCGATGCCGCACCGGCGACGATGGGATTCGACTGCCCGTAATCGAGATCGATCACGTCGGCGACGACCACGGTGACGTTGTCGGGACCACCGCTGCGCAAGGCCAGTTCGATGAGCCGATCGGCGCACTCGTCCTGCGTACCCTGCCGCATGGTGTCGGCGATCGTCTCGTCGCTGACGACGTCCGACAGTCCGTCCGAACACACCAGATAGCGGTCACCGGCCCGCGCTTCGCGCACGGTGAGCGTGGGTTCCACCTCGCTGCCTGTCAGCGCACGCATGATCAGCGACCGTTGCGGATGCGTGTGCGCCTGCTCCGGCGTGATGCGCCCCTCGTCGACCAGCGACTGCACGAATGTGTCGTCGCGGGTGATCTGGGTCAGCTGACCGTCGCGCAGCAGATACGCACGGGAGTCGCCGATGTGTGCGAGTCCGAGCTTGCTGCCCGCGAACAGGATGGCCGTGAGCGTGGTGCCCATGCCGTCGAGTTCGGGTTCCTCCTCCACCTGATCGGCAATCGAGGCATTGCCCTCGCGGACGGCTTCGGCGAGCTTGCCGAGGAGGTCGCCACCCGGCTCGTCGTCGTCCAGGTGGGCGAGCGCAGCGATCATCAGCTGCGAGGCGACCTCGCCGGCCGCATGACCGCCCATGCCGTCGGCGAGAGCGAGCAGGCGTGCACCGGCGTAGACGGAATCCTCGTTGTTCGAGCGAACGAGGCCGCGGTCGCTGCGGGCGGCGTAACGGAGTACGAGGGTCACGGGCGGAGCTCGATCACGGTCTTGCCCACGCGGACGGGTGTTCCGAGCGGGACACGGACGGCGGTGGTGACCTTGGCACGGTCGAGATACGTACCGTTCGTCGATCCCAGGTCCTCGACGTACCAGTCGGACCCTCGTGGCGACAACCGCGCGTGACGTGTCGACGCGTAGTCGTCGGTCAGGACGAGTGTGGAGTCGTCGGCGCGGCCGATGAGCACCGGCTGGGTGCCGAGCGTGATCCTGGTTCCGGCCAGGGCACCTTGGGTGACCACCAGATACTTGGCGGTCTTGTTACGGCTGAGCGTCGGCAGTACCGACTGCTTGCGGGAGTAACGAGGGAGCGGACGCGCGGCGCCGGCGTAGATGTCGGACCGGAGCGTGCGCAACACCGCCCACACGAACAACCACAGCAGGAGGAGGAATCCCGCTCGGGTCAGCTGCAGAATCAGCCCCTGCACGGTGCATCCTCCTTCGGGGTAGTCGACCGGCCGTCGTCGTCCGGGTCGTGCGGTCACTCACAATACGGACACCGGACGATTCCATGCAGCGTCCGACGCGTCGATACACGCGTCGGACGGTATGAACGGGTCCGGTAGGTCCTTCGATACCGGCTGCTCAGAGGATGCGCACCAGAATTTCGGAATGTCCGGCGCGAATCACATCACCATCGGCGAGCTGCCAGTCCTGCACGGACGCACCGTTCACGGTGGTGCCGTTGGTGGAGCCGAGATCGGAGAGCATCGCGACCTGGCCGTCCCAGCGGATGTCGATGTGGCGGCGGGAGACGCCCGTGTCCGGGAGACGGAACTGTGCGTCCTGGCCGCGGCCGATGATGTTGCTGCCTTCGCGGAGCTGGTAGTACCGGCCGCTGCCGTCCTCGAGCTGGAGAGTGGCGGTCAGCACACGACCGGCGGCCGGTGACTGGTAGCCACCGCCCTGGTAACCCTGGTCGTAGGCCGGGGCGGCGCCGTAGCTCTGCTGGTCGTATCCGCCCGGCTGGTCGCCGTAGCTCTGCTGGTCGGAGTAACCCTGCTGGTCGGAGTACGGCTGCTGGCCGTAGCCCTGCGAGTAACCCTGCTGGCCGTAGGCCTGCTGGTCGTAACCGCCCTGCTGCTGGTAACCCTGATCCTGGTAGCCCTGGTCGTATCCGCCCTGCCGGTCGTACGCCTGCTGGCCGTAGGCCTGCTGCTCGTAGGCCTGCTGGTCGTAACCGCCCTGCTGCTGGTAACCCTGATCCTGGTAGCCCTGGTCGTATCCGCCCTGCCGGTCGTACGCCTGCTGGCCGTAGGCCTGCTGGTCGTAGGCCTGCTGGTCGTAACCGCCCTGCTGGGGGTAGTCGCCACGGCCGTAGTCCTGGCTGTACGCCTGCGGCTGCGCGTTCTGGCCGCCGTAGCTCTGCTGGTCGTAACCGCCCTGCTGCTGGTAACCCTGATCCTGTTCGTCCTGGTCGCTGTAGGCCTGACCGCCGTAGGCCTGCTGGTCGTAACCGCCCTGCTGCTGGTAACCCTGATCCTGATAGTCCTGGTCGCTGTAGGCCTGACCGCCGTAGGCCTGCTGGTCGTAACCGCCCTGCGCCTGGTCGTAACCGGCGGCGTTGCCGTAGCCCTGGTTGTAGCGCTGCTCCTGGCCGACGTGCGCGTGACCGTTGCGTGCGTACTGCGGTTCCGCCTCGGCGGGGTCACGGCTGGGGTCGTAGCCGGGGTTCTGCGTCATGGGGCCAGCTCCTGGTTCAGAGTTCACGGGTGGGCGGTTCTGTGGGTTCCGCGGTGACGGAGCACGCGTCGCTGAGCGCCCCGCATCGGGATCTACCGAGCCGCGAGTCCGGAACTGCCCGGTGTGCAGTGCCGACGACGACTCGAAGACGACTTGGATCTCACCGTACGTCTGCCATCCCTGTTCTCGGATGAAGTCCTCAAGGTGACGGGAGAAGGCCTTCACAGTCAAGTCCCGATCCGCCGCGAGCGCGTCGTGATCGGATTCGCTGATGGTGATGACGTATCTGTTGGGGGCGAGCATATGGCCCCGATCGAGCTGTTGGACACCGTCCGCTGCCTCCTGCTGCAGCGCGGCCTCCACTTCCTGGGGCACGACGCCGCCGCCGAACACGCGCGCGAAAGCGTCGCCGATCGCGGCCTGGAGTTTGCGCTCGAAACGCTGGGCGATGCCCATGGCGACCCCCTTTCCGTACTCAGCGTGTCGCAATGCAGATCTCGTCACTGCATGGTATCCACTTTTCCCGAGTTTCGACCTCGGGGCGCTCGGTGCGTCGTGGCCGGATGTGTCCCCGGCCTGCGCGAGTCCCTCGTTCGGTGGTCTGACCAGGCGAATAGATGTTTGGCTTCCGCGTGTGTTACTGTTTTCGGCGTTGCTCGGGCGAGTGGCGGAATGGCAGACGCGCTGGCTTCAGGTGCCAGTGTCCTTCGGGACGTGGGGGTTCAAGTCCCCCTTCGCCCACAGTGTGCAGTTCTACGAACTGCGACGAACGAGGTCACGAACTCGAAAGAGATCTTGACCTCGTTTTCGTATGCAGGGATCGTGACGAGAATGCTCGCTCTCACCTTCCGGTGGGAAGCACCCCCGGTCACTTCCGCCAGAACAGGTGATGTGTCACGCCGCTGGGACTCGGCACGACCTCGAGGTGGAAGCGATCGCGCAGTTCGTCCGGCGAATCCCAGAGCCGCAACCCGGAGCCGATCTCCACGGGCGAGACGGCGACATGCATGGTGTCGACGAGGTCGGCGTCGAGGAATCGGCGGATGGTGGTGACACCGCCGCCCAACCGGACGTCCTGGCCGGCCGCAGCCTCACGGGCCTGTTCCAGGACGGCGGCCGGCTCGTCGTCGACGAAATGGAAGGTCGTGTCCGAAAGGGTGAACGACGGCCGCACATGATGGGTCAGGACGAAGACCGGGGTGTGGAAGGGCGGTTCGTCGCCCCACCAGCCGAGCCAGTCGTAGTTCTCCCAGGGCCCGCGCTGCGGACCGAACTTGTTGCGCCCCATGATCTCGGCGCCGATGTTGTGGGCGAAGTCGCGCGTGAAGTAATCGTCGAGTCCCCGGCTTCCGCCCGGCTCGGTGCGGTTGGGCCAGCCGGCTGTCGCCCCGGCCCACGCGAACAGGGCGCTGTGGTCGAAGCCGAACGGACTCTCGAAGCTCTGGTTCTCTCCGGCCGCGACTCCGTCGCTCGAGACGCAGAAGTTCTGAACTCGCAACAGCTGGCCCATGGCCCCTCCCTGGGCGAAGACGATCGTCGGCAAGTGAGACCCGGCAGCTCGGCGAAAGTCATCGCGACGATCCGCGCGCGTCGCCCGTCCGGACATCCCGGCAGGAGATCGACCGGCAGGGCGGACCGGCGCACAATGGGAAGAGGAGGTCGTCATGCGAGCGTTGAGTGGCCTGCTGGATGTCGTGCTCGGACTTCTCACGGCCGTGCTCGGCACGGTTCTGGGGATCGTCGCCGCGGTGGTGATGCTTCTGGGGGCGGTGCTGTGCGTGACGATTCTGCTGATTCCGCTGGGAATCCCTGTCATCAGGTTGTCGCGCCGTTTGTTCACACTTGCGGGGAAGATGATGCACGTGCCCTGATCGCAGGGGTGGCACGCGCATATCGTTCGCGCATCTCCGGTCCCGCGGCCGGCCCGGCGGCGTAGACGTAGCGGGGATCGTCGACGCGGTCGCCCGTCGAGGCATCGACGACCACCGGTTCGATCTCACGACCGGTCTGCGAATCGACCAGGATCATGGATCGCTCCTGCGGATCCAGCTGGGCGTTCCGCCAGGCCGCCAGCGCCACCAGCACGGGTCGCAGCGAGCGGCCGAGTTCGGTGAGGACGTATTCGTAGCGGACCGGGCGTTCCTGATACGGCCTCCGTTCGAGGATTCCCGCATCGACCAGCGTTTTCAGTCGGCTCGTGAGCATGCTCGACGAGATTCCGGTGTTGGCCTGGAACTCGTCGAACCGCGAATAACCGTCGAAGCAGTCGTGGAGGATCAGCACCGTCCACCACTCACCGACGAGGCCCAGCGTCGTCGACAGTGGGCATTCACGGTCTTCGAGGCGAATTCTCGCGGCCACACATCCTCCTTCAGGTCACTGCTATTCTAGCAGTCACAGTCACTTCTAAAACAGAAGTGATGACGGAGACTCTCGGAAGGTATGGCAATGACCGATTCCACGATCGCCCGATGCCCGGACGCCGTGCGCGCCTACATGACCCTCGCGACGGGGGACGACCGCCCTGCCGCGACCGTTCTCTTCGCGGAGGACGCGCACGTCACCGACGACGGCGTGGACCATCGCGGCCGGGACGGGATCAGGACGTGGCTCGACCGGGTCGCCGGTGAGTTCTCGTACACCACGACCCCCGTCTCGGTGTACGGCGACGCACACTCGGATCGGGTGACCATCCGGTGCCGGATCGAAGGCGACTTCCCCGGGGGCGTGGTCGACCTGGACTACGACTTCCGGCTCGACACCTCGGGCCGGATCGCGAGTCTCGTGATCGCTCCCGCCACCGACCTGGGTTGATGCTGCAGCGGTGCGATCGGTTGCAGCGTATACCCTAGGGGGGTATGGTATCGAGCAGACGATCGCACCGTGCACCGACAAGGACGACTCCGATGCCGAAGAACACCGCTGAGAACGTGACCGCCGACGAGGTCGTGCAGGCGGACGCCCACCAGCACAGCTACATCGCCAACAACTCCAAGGCGGACTACCTCAAACGACTCCGTCGCATCGAGGGGCAGGCCCGGGGTCTGCAGCGCATGGTCGAGGAGGAGAAGTACTGCATCGACATCCTCACCCAGGTCGCGGCGATGAAGAAGGCACTCGAGGCCGTCGCACTCGGTCTGCTCGACGAGCACATGGCCCACTGCGTGGCCGGTGCGGTGCGAGCGGGGGGCGAGGAGGCCGACCTGAAATTGAAGGAAGCCAGTGACGCCATCGCGCGACTCGTCCGTTCCTGATCGTCTCGAAGTATTCCCGATCCACCCGGAAGGAATTCCCGTGAGCCAGACCAGCACCTACACCGTCACCGGCATGACCTGCGGCCACTGCGTCGCGTCCGTCACCGAGGAGGTCCAGGAGATCCCCGGTGTCGAGACCGTCGAGGTCGACCTGCCGACCGGTGCCGTAACCGTCACGAGCGCTGCGCCTCTCGACGATGCCGCCGTCGCGGCCGCCGTCGAGGAGGCCGGCTACCGGCTCGCATGAACACGCCGGTCAGGCTCGCCGGATTCGCCGCGGCCGTCGCCGCGGTCTTCGGTGTCGCGCTGCTCGTCGGTGCGACCGTCGGCCCGGTGAGCGATCCGGCCGGCAGTACACACGACAGTGATCACAGCGGCGCGTCCGGAAGTGAAGATTCTACGGAAGTGTCTGCTGCGGAAGATATCCCGGGGGGTCTGATGACGTCCGGCAACGGTTATTCCCTCGCTCTCGGGGAGGTGAACCTCGCCCCGGGCGAGGATCGGGAGCTGACCTTCGTGATCAACGGCCCCGGCGGCGTACCGGTGACCGAGTACGACGTCGAACACGAGAAGGAACTGCACCTGATCGCCGTGCGTCGCGACTTCACCGGCTACCAGCACATCCATCCCGTGCTCGACGAGAACACCGGGATCTGGTCCGCCGACGTCGATCTCACTCCCGGCACGTGGCGGATCCTCACCGATTTCGTGCCCACGGGCGGTGAGCCGCTCACGCTCGGTGCAGACCTCGCGGTCGGAGGCGAATTCCTCCCCGCTGCACCAGCAGTCGACAACCGCATCGCCGTCGTCGGCGACTACGAGGTCACCCTCGACGGCGACCTGCGGGCAGGCGAGGACGCGACGCTCACCGTGACCGTGACGAAGGACGGCGAACCGGTCACGGATCTGCAGCCCTATCTCGGCGCTTACGGGCACCTGGTCGCGCTACGTGCCGGCGATCTCGCCTATCTCCACGTCCATCCGGACGGCACGCCGGACGACGGCACCACGCGGCCCGGTCCCGAGGTCGTCTTCCACACCGACGTCCCGAGCGCCGGTAGGTACCACCTCTATCTCGACTTCCGGCACGACGGTGTCGTCCGCACCGCCGCGTTCACACTCACCGCCGACGGCGCCGGAGACGCACACGCCGAACCCGGCGTACCCGCCGAGCACAGCCATTCCGGCCGCTGAGACCCACCCCCGAGGAGACATCCATGACCACGCAGAGTCAGCCGGTCGCAACCGAATCGATCGAACTCGCCATCACCGGCATGACCTGCGCATCCTGCGCGAACCGCATCGAACGCAAGCTCAACAAGCTCGACGGTGTCACCGCGACCGTCAACTACGCCACCGAGAAGGCGAAGGTCACCTATCCGGAGGACATGACACCCGACGATCTCGTCGACGTCGTCGAACAGGCCGGATACGGAGCCCGCCTGCCACGTCCGCCGGTCGAGAAGGCCGACGGTGATGCGGTCGTCGAATCCGATCCCGTTGCGGCACTTCGGCGCAGGCTGATCGTCTCGGCAGTTCTCACCGTGCCGGTGATCGCGATGGCGATGATTCCGGCCCTGCAGTTCACCAACTGGCAGTGGCTCTCCCTCACTCTCGCGGCGCCCGTCGTGGTGTGGGGCGCCTGGCCCTTCCACAAGGCCGCCTGGACCAATCTGCGCCACGGCACCTCCACGATGGACACCCTCGTCTCGCTGGGAACCCTGGCCGCCTTCGGCTGGTCGATCTACGCCCTGTTCTGGGGAACGGCCGGGACGCCGGGGATGACCCACCCGTTCGAATTCGTCATCGAACGCGGAGACGGCAGCGGCAACATCTATCTCGAAGCAGCGGCCGGCGTGACGACGTTCATCCTGGCCGGACGCTATTTCGAGCAACGGTCCAAGCGACGTGCCGGTGCTGCTCTGCACGCCCTGCTCGAGCTCGGCGCCAAGGATGTCGCGGTGCTCGGACCGGACGGAGTCACCGAGAACCGGGTTCCGGTGGAACAGTTGGCCGTCGGGGATCTGTTCGTCGTCCGGCCGGGCGAGAAGATCGCCACCGACGGCGTGATCGAGCGCGGAACGTCCGCGGTGGATGCGTCGATGCTGACCGGGGAATCGGTGCCCGTCGAGGTCGGAGTGGGAGACACCGTCGTCGGCGGAACGGTCGACGTGGGCGGACGACTGGTGGTGCGCGCGACCCGCGTGGGTTCCGACACCCAGCTCGCACAGATGGCGAAGCTGGTCGAGGACGCCCAGAACGGCAAGGCCGAGGTCCAGCGTCTGGCGGACCGGATCTCCGGCATCTTCGTGCCGATCGTGCTGCTGATCGCCGCCGGCACACTCGGTTTCTGGCTCGGGACCGGAAACGGAGCCGCAGCGGCGTTCACCGCTGCGGTCGCGGTGCTGATCATCGCGTGCCCCTGCGCCCTCGGCCTGGCCACTCCGACCGCGTTGATGGTCGGCACCGGACGTGGCGCCCAGCTCGGCATCCTCATCAAGGGTCCCGAGGTGCTCGAGTCCACCCGCTCGGTCGACACGGTGGTGCTCGACAAGACCGGCACGATCACCACGGGCCGGATGACCCTGCGCGAGGTCGTGGCCGACGACGGTGAGGATGCCGCCGACGTGTTGCGTTACGCCGGCGCACTCGAGTCCGCCTCCGAGCATCCGATCGCCCGTGCCATCAGTGAGGCCGCCACGGCGAAACACGGTCCGCTTCCCGAGGTGGAGGACTTCACGAACATCGAAGGCCTCGGTGTCCAGGGAATGATCGTCGACGGTGACGCCGGCCGTGCCGTGCTGGTGGGACGGCCGACGTTGCTGGCCGACTGGTCGCAGCGCCTCTCCGACCGCCTGCAGCACGCGTTCGAGGAGGCACAGCAGACCGGTGGTACGGCGGTCGCGGTCGGCTGGGACGGAAAGGCCCGCGGCATCGTTGTGGTCGCGGATGCGGTCAAGCCGACCTCTGCAAGGGCCGTCGCCGAGCTCCGCGAGCTCGGTCTGCGGCCGATCCTGCTCACCGGCGACAACGCTGCCGTCGCCCGTGAGGTGGCCGCCGAAGTGGGCATCGACGAGGCCGACGTGATCGCCGACGTCCTGCCCACCGGCAAGGTCGACGTGGTCGAGCGACTCCAGCGCGACGGCAAGGTGGTCGCGATGGTCGGCGACGGTGTCAACGACGCCGCAGCACTCGCCAAGGCCGATCTCGGCCTCGCGATGGGCACCGGCACCGATGTCGCCATCGAGGCGAGCGATCTGACTCTGGTCCGCGGCGACCTGCTGGTCGCGGTCGACGCCATCCGCTTGTCCCGCCGCACACTGTCGACGATCAAGGGCAACCTGTTCTGGGCCTTCGCGTACAACGTCGCCGCACTACCGCTCGCGGCGGCGGGTCTGCTCAACCCGATGCTCGCCGGTGCCGCGATGGCGTTCTCGTCGGTGTTCGTGGTGTCCAACAGTCTGAGGCTGCGGCGGTTCCGGGCTCACGCGGCCTGACCGGCCGGCTCGTTTTCCGCTGCAGCGAGCAGGATGGCCTGCCAGGATCGGATCCATGACCGAGTCCTCCTCCTTCCGCGCCCTCGTCGTCGACGACACCGACGACGGCCAGACGGCACAGTTCCGCGACCTGACCGAGGCCGACCTTCCCGACCACGACGTCCTCGTGGAGGTCGAGTACTCCTCGCTGAACTACAAGGACGGTCTCGTCGTCGCGGGACCGCAGAAGATGGCGCGGCGCACGCCGCTGGTCGCCGGAGCCGACCTGGCCGGCACCGTCCTCGACAGCCGCAGCCCCGACTGGAAAGCCGGCGATCGTGTCGTCGTCAACGGCTGGGGACTGTCCGAGACGCAGTCGGGCGGATACACCCGGCGTCAGCGGGTGAAGCCCGAATGGCTGGTGCGCATCCCCGAGGTGTTCTCCACCCGTGACGCGATGGCGATCGGCACGGCCGGATACACCTCTGCGTTGTGCCTCGACGCACTCGAGCGGTACGGAATCGCGTCGGGTGCCGAACTGCTCGTCACCGGGGCGGCGGGTGGCGTCGGTTCGGTCGCCGTCGCGCTCGCCGCCGCTGCGGGACACACGGTCGTCGCTGCGACCGGACGCCCCGAAACTCACGACTTCCTGAGGGAACTCGGTGCGTCCTCGTTCGTCGACCGCGCCGAACTCCAGGGAGAGGGCCGGCCGCTGGGCAAGGAGCGCTGGGATGCGGCTGTCGACGTGGTCGGCGGTTCGACACTGGTGAACCTGCTGTCGCAGATCAGGTACCGCGGCGCGGTCGCCGCGTGCGGACTCACCGAGTCGCCCTCGATGCCGAATGCCACGGTGCTGCCGCACATCCTGCGCGGAGTCGCCTTGCTCGGAGTCGACTCCGTGATGGCTCCCGCGGACGTGCGCCGGGCAGCGTGGGAACGTCTCGCCCGCGATCTTCCTGCTGCGACCGTGGATTCGCTCTCTCGGGTCGAGCCGCTCTCCGAGATCCCCCGCCTCGCCGAGGAGATCCTGGCCGGGGGTGTGCGCGGCCGCGTGGTCGTCGACGTCACCGCCTGACGGTCCGGGACCGTCAGCCCGGCGTCCGCAGGTTCGACAGCGGTGCCGGCGACAGGCTTTCCGGACTCGTGCGGCGAGCGAACGCGACCCACAGGAGGAATCCGGATCCGACCGCCACGTACAGGGCTCCGAGCAGATGCTGCCAGGGGGCCCAGGCGAGTTCGAGATCGTCCCCGCTGGGTAACAGGTGGTGCGGTCCGATCAGGAAGATCAGCGCGATACCGGCTGTGATCGCGGCGAACTTCCGCGAGGCGGGTGTGCTCAGTGCTGCGAGGGTCACGGTGAGCAGCGCCGGTGCGATCCACACCCAGTGGTGCGACCACGACACCGGCGATGCCAGCAGAACGGCCGTCGCGTTGGCGAGCAGGGCGAGCACGAGGTCGCCTCGTTCGAGGGCGCGCCGGATGGCGACCACCGCGACCGACAGCATCACCGCGACGGCGATCATCCACAGCACCGAGCCCACGGTCTCGGGCGTGCCGAACCGGGAGATAACGGCTTCGAACGCCTGGTTGGTGGCGAAATAGGATGCGCCGATCCGGCCGGTGTCGGCCAAGGTCTGCAACCAGTACTTCGCGGAGGCGCCCGGCAGCACGAGGAAGGCCAGCGCGGTGAAGCCCAGCGTCGACGCGATGATGGTGATGCTGGTCCGCCGATCGCGCCGGAGCAGGAACAACAACAGGAAGGCGATGGGTGTGAGCTTGACGGCGGCGGCCAGTCCGATCAGCAATCCACGCGGCCATCTCGGGTTCTTCGACAGCACGTCGACCGCGACCAGCGCCATGAGGACCAGGTTGATCTGCCCGAACGAGACGGTCTCGCGTACGGGTTCGAGCAGCAGCGCCCCGGCGAGCGCGATCATCGTGATGATCCACGATGTCCGGCGGTCGAGGTCCGGGCGGATCCGGTCCAGCACGACCCGCAGGGTGACGACGAGCGCCGCGACGGACACGAGGGTGAAGACGATCTTGCCCAGTACGACGGGGATCACCGCCAGAGGCGTGAAGAGCATCGCGGACAGTGGGGGATAGGTGAAGGGCAGGGTGAAATCGTCGGTCACCGGGGGCATCTGCCCGTAGATGTCTTCCCCGTCGAGCAGAACCCGGGCGCCCATCCGGTAGACGAGCAGGTCGATGAGTTCGCTTCGGACGAGGATCGTGACGAGCACACCGACCGAGACGAGCGAGGCGACCACGGCGGCGGCAGTGCCCGCACGGCCGTCGAGGGAGAACGAAGATGTCGTCGAGCCGATCGATTTCTGCCGTGGATGTCGCACCCGGCAACTTTAGTCAATTTCGATGATGTCGTTTCTCCGACGGGAAAACGACATGCCGACCGGTCTGTCAGGAATCGACGGGGCGCAGCAGGTCGGGGCCGTTGTTGCGGGGTGAATTGACGGCGGTGCTCACTTCGTACGGTTCGAGATGCGGTTCCGGAATCGAATTCAGCAGGGCGTCGACGTCGTCGCGGTCGTTCAGTCCGGGATCGAGCCAGGGACCGACGAACGTCTCGGGAAGGATCACCGGTGACCGTTCGTGGATGTGCCCGGCGGCGTCGGTGGCAGGACGGGTCAGCACGGTGCACGTCCACAGCCAGCGGCCGGGGTCGTCCTCGGGCAGTTCCGGGTTCGGCCACAGTTCGTAGAGCCCGGCCATCGACAGCGGTGCCTCGGCGTGCAGGAAGAACGGAATTTTCCGGCCGTCCTCACCCTTCATCCATTCGTAGTAGCCGTCGGCGGGCAGGACACAGCGCCTGCGTGCCGCGGCGGCCTTGAAGGCGGGCTTCTGCGTGATCGTCTCCGACCGGGCATTGATCATCCGGGACCCGATCTTCGGGTCCTTCGCCCAGGAGGGTACGAGTCCCCACTTGACCTGCGAGGACACGATGCGCACCGGCTCGGCGTCCGGTTCCTCGCGTGGAGCACGCTCGAGGACCACGTTCACCCGCTGGGTCGGGGCGATGTTGTACGAGGGCGGCAGTTCCTCTCCGGCGGTCTCGACGGCGTCGTAGGCCGCGAGCAGATCACCGCGGGTACTGGTGCTGGCATAACGTCCACACACGATGCATCTCCTGTCGGCGACTGCGGAGCGACGATCCGATTCTCCCGCATTCGACCCTCCGGAGTGGCTCGCTCAGACGGAGACCTCGACGCCGAGTGCTTCGAGCAGGACGCGGCGGTACTCGGCCGTCTCGACGACGTGATCGGTTCGCGGGTGCGGTATGTCGATGGTGAGTTCGACGGCGAAGGCACCGTGGTCGAGCACGAGCACGCGGTCGGCGAGAGCGATCGCCTCGTCGACGTCGTGGGTGACGAGCAGCACTGCGGGCCGGTGCCTGGTGCACAGTTCCTGCAGCAGTCCGTGCATTCTGATCTTGGTCAGGGCATCGAGGGCACCGAACGGTTCGTCGGCGAGCAGCAGTTCGGGTTCGCGTACGAGCGATCGGGCGAGCGACACACGTTGCTGTTCGCCACCGGACAACTCGTTGGGCCAGGCCCTTTCGCGTCCGGCGAGCCCGACCTCGGCGAGAGCGGTGCGGCCACGCTCGGTGGCGTCGGCTCCGCCGAGACCGAGAACGACGTTGTCGAGCACCCGCGCCCACGGCAGCAGGCGGGAATCCTGGAAGACGACAGCACGCTTCTCCGGTACCTCGATCGTGCCGGAGCCGGGTACGCCGTGGTCGAGTTCGGCGAGGGCCCGCAGCAGTGTGCTCTTGCCCGACCCGCTGCGCCCGAGCAACGCCACGAACTCGCCGGCCCGGATCTCGAGATCGATGTTGTTCAGAACCGCACGCCCGTCGAAGCCACGGCTCAGGCCGGACGTCCGGACGGTCAGCTCCCGATGGTCCTGCGCCATGCCAGGGCCTTCCTCTCTGCTGCGCGGACCAGCAGGTCGCTGCCGAATCCGAGGATCGCGTACACCACCAGCCCGACGATGATGATGTCGGTCAGTCCGTAGTTGCGGGCTTGGAACATCAGGTATCCGATGCCGCTCGAGGCGTTGACCTGTTCCACGACCACGAGTGCGAGCCACGCGATGGTGACGGACAGTCGCAGGCCGGTGAAGAAGCCGGGCAGTGCGCCCGGAAGGGCGATACGTCGGATGAACTGTGCCCGGGACAGATCGAGTGTCTCGGCGAGCTCGACGTAGCGGGCGTCGATCCCGCGCAGTGCGGAGTAGGTGTTGATGTAGACGGGCACGAAGACCGACAGGGTGATGAGCAGGATCTTCATCTCTTCACCGATCCCGAACCACAGGATCGCCAGGGGCATCAGTGCGAGGGTGGGGATGGACCGTTTGATCTGCACCGGTCCGTCGATGAGCGCCTCACCGATACGGGACAGACCTGCGATCAGGGCCAGGAGCACGCCGAGGGCGACACCCGCGACTCCACCGATCACCGCTCGTTCTACCGATGTCAGGAGGTTGCTGCCCAACCGGCCGTCCACGATCAGATCCCACGCGGTGGTCACCACCGTCCACGGTTCCGAGAGGGTCTTCGGGTCGAGGAGACCGGTGGCCGAAGCGACGGTCCACGCGATCAGCAGGAGCAGCGGACCGAGGGCCAAGCCGAACTCGATGGGCCGGCCGGGCGCGAGACGACTGCGCGTTCGTCTCGGCGGCAGGTCGGGGGCGTCACCCGGGCGGGGTTTCCGATCGGTGTCGGCATCACCGGCGAGACCGCTGCCGAAGCGCCGGGATCCGAGGGCCGAGACGCTCATGAGCTGTGTCCTCTCGTCGATAGGTCAGATGCCGGCCGCAGCGAGTGCGCGGGCGTACTGGCTGGCAGGGCGCGGGAGGCCGTAGTGGTCACGGAGCGTGGTTCCCGAGTACTCGGTCCGGAACAGGCCACGTTCCTGCAGGATCGGTACGACCTGGGATGTGAACGCCTCGAGTCCCTGCGGGTACTGCGGGGGCATGATGTTGAACCCGTCTGCAGCGCCGTTGGTGAACCACTCCTCGATGATGTCGGCGATGCGAACGGGTGTGCCCGCGACGACGTTGTGACCGCGAGCGCCGGCGAGCTTGTGCAGAAGCCGGCGCAGGGTGGGCTGCTCGCGCTCCACGATCTTGGCGACCACGAGGCGACGGCTGTGATCGTTGTCGGTGATGTCTCCGGAACCGGCGAACAGTTCGGCGGGGACCGTGTCGTCGAGTTCGAGTCCGGAGACGTCGACGTTCCCCATCTTCCGAAGTTGCCCCAGTCCGTATTCGGCGATGGTGAGTCCGTTGAATTCGCGGTGCAGTTCGTCTGCTTCGGCCTGGCTCGCGCCGATGAAGGGGCTCAGTCCGGGAAGGATCTTGACGTGGTCGGGGTTGCGTCCGATCTCGGCCGTGCGGGTCTTGATGTCGCGATAGAACGCCTGCGCATCCTCGATCCGCTGGTGTGCGGTGAAGATGGCCTCGGCGTAGGTGGAGGCGAAGTCGCGTCCGTCGTTCGATGAACCGGCCTGGACGAGCACCGGGCGTCCCTGCGGGGACCGTGCGGAGCCGAACGGCCCACGGACCTTGACGTATTCACCTTCGACATCGATGCGATGGATCTTCTCGGGGTCGGCGTACACGCCGGCTTCCTTGTCGATGACGACGGCATCGTCCTCCCACGAATCCCACAACTTGATGGCGGCGTCGACGAACTCGCGGGCGCGGGCATAGCGTTCGCGCACATCGGGGTGCTCGGTGAGTCCGAAGTTGGCGGCCGCCGCGTCGGTGGCGGTGGTGACGATGTTCCACGCCGCACGGCCGCCGGAGATGTGGTCGAGCGAGGAGAACAGCCGGGCGAGATTGTAGGGCTCGTAGTAGGTCGTCGAGGCGGTGGCAATGAGGCCGAGATGCGTTGTGGCGGTGGCCATCGCGACCAGTGTGGTGATCGGTTCGAGACCGTAGTCGGGGCGGTATCTCACCTCGGTGCGCAGCGCAGGCCCGTCGGCGAAGAACACCGCGTCGAACTTCGCGCTCTCGGCCAGCCGGGCGAGTTCCTGGAAGTAGGTGACGTCGTACAGCCGCTCGGGCACGCTGGCGGGGTGCCGCCAGGACGCCTCGTGGTGACCGGTCGGGTAGATGAACGCGTTGAGGTTGAGCTGACGGTTCGTCACGGGTTGTCTCCTCGGGATCGATCGCGGGTGTGAGCGGCGCCGACTTCGGCGACGGTGGTGGCGACCACCTCGTCGAACCGCAGGTCGTAGGCATCGGCTGCCTCGACTGGTCGCGGAAGTTCGCCGGCCTCGTCGATCACGTCGACGATGTGCTGCTGCACAGCGACGAGATTCTCGTCGAGCCGGGGGAAAGAGGTGGGACCACTCGCGTCGAGGATGCGCCGTCCGTCGTCGGCGGTGAGCCCCTGGCTCTTCACGAAGTATTCGTCGATCCAGACGTCGCGGTTGTCGTTCGCCCAGTCGACCGCGGTGATGTAGGCGGCCACGTAGGCGCGGATCGCGGCAGCGGTGCCGGGATCCGACAGCGCCGTGCCGGCGGCGTACAGATAGGAGACGCCGTCGCTCAGCGTCGCGGTCTCCGCCCGGGGCAGGGCGCTCGCACCGGGGGACTGCATGTACCGCGAGAAGACCGGTTCGCTCATCGGTGCTGCGTCGATCTGGTTCGAGCGCAGCGCGTCGGGGAAGTCGGGCAGAGCCATCGGCACGAGGGTCACGTCGTCGACGCTCAGCCCGGCCCGGTCGAGGGCGCGGAGTACGAACGCCTGCTGGGAGGTGCCTTCCGCGTAGCCGATTCTCCGGCCCTTCAGGCCGGCGAGGGAGGTGATGTCCGAGGCGCCCGGAGCGATGCCCATGTTCAGGCCGTTGTCCGTCTGCAGCGCGGCGACCACCCGGACGTCGTCACCGGCGACGAGTGACTGGATCGCCATGATCTCTCCCGCCCACGCGACATCCACGGCGTCGGCCCGGAATGCCTCGAGGATGGCCGGCGCGCCCTGGAAGGTGGCGAATTCGTGGCCGAACGGAAGAGTGTCGAGCTGCCCTGACGCGGCGAGCGCGACCTGCTGGCGTTCGCCCTGATCGGCGATGACGAGCGTCGTACCGGCGGGGATCTCGGTGGGCAGCGGGCTGTCGGAGGCGAGTCCGTCGCCGGAGGATCCGGAGCTACACGCGGTGATCGCGGTCAGCAGGAATGCGACGGCAACCATGAGTCCGGATCGACGTGGGCTCGGCATGGACTTCCTCACAGATCGGATGACAGGAACGGTTCCGACGGATCGAAACCCCTCGCCGATCCTGGCCGCCCGGCTCGTCACGAGCCAGGTTTTACATCAGCGTGAGCAAAAGGGCGCGGCGCCGGATCGGAACCTCGATCGGCGGTCCGATATGGGCGATGTGCGGGGGCGTTCGCGGTTACTGTGCGAGGACGACCTCCGGAAGGAGCCAGGCATGACCGGGGACGATCGGCGGATGTCGCAAGCGGATCTCATGTCCTGGCGGATGGAGGAGGATCCCGTTCTCCGGTCCACCATCGTCGCGGTCGCGCTGCTCGATCGTTCCCCGGATCAGGATCGCTTCGTCCGGATGATGGATCGGGGAACGCGCGCGGTACCGGCGTTCCGGCGCACGATGGCCGAATCCGCCTTCGGACAGACCCCACCACGCTGGGTGGACGATCCGGATTTCGATCTGTCCTGGCATCTGCGGCGAATTGCTCTTCCACATCCCGGAGGGCTCGATGCCGTGCTGCCGCTCGTGCGCGCCGCCGCGATGACGGCCTTCGACAAGGACCGGCCGCTGTGGGAGGCCACCGTCGTCGACGGGCTCGACGGCGGTGGTGCCGCCGTTCTCCTCAAGATCCACCATTCGCTGACCGACGGTATCGGTGGCATCCAGATAGCCCAGGAGATCGTCGATTTCGAGCGTGAGGGTACCGATCGGGGGACCCTGCCGGAGAGCCCGCCCGCATCGGGACCCGAATCGGATATCGCCGATTCGGTGAACTGGTATCTGTCGGCGGCCGGTGCGGCGGTGAGCAATGCCGTCCCGTGGGCGCTCCGGTCGGGTCTTCGATCCCTGGCGAATCCCGTCTCCGCGATACGCACCGTCGTGGGCACGGCCCGATCGACCGCGCGATTCGCTCGCCCGGTGTTCACGACACGTTCCCCGGTGATGACCGGTCGCAGCACGGTGCGCGAGGTCGCCGCGCTCGACCTGCCGCTCGCAGCCCTGCGGAATGCCGGGCGGGCGGCGGATGCGTCGCTCAACGACGCCTTTCTCACCGGAATTCTGCTGGGGCTGAGGAAATATCATGCTCGCCACGGAAGGCAGGTTTCAGAGCTGATGACGACGCTGCCGATCAGTCTCCGCCGGGAGGGAGACGCGATCGGAGGGAACAGGATCACGCTGGCGCGGTTCGCCCTGCCGCTGGACGTCGCCGAGCCGGTGGCCTTGATGCACAGGGTGGGCCGGATCGTCCGGTCCTGGCGGGACGAGCCGGCCGTGCCGCTCTCGTCCGCCATCGCGGCCGTCCTGAACGTCCTCCCGGCCGGCGTGCTGGGCGGGATCCTGAAGCACATGGATTTCCTCGCCTCCAACGTCCCCGGATCACCCGTTCCGCTCTACATCGCAGGTGCCGAGGTGCTCAGGTACTACCCGTTCGCCCCCACCATCGGTTCGGCGATCAACATCACCCTGATGTCCCACACCACCCACTGCTGCATCGGCATCAACGCCGATTCTGCAGCCGTGCCGGATCTTCCGGTCCTCGTCGACGCCATGGCGGAGGGATACGGCGAGGTGCTGGCCGTGGGTACGGGCGCGGAGGACAGTGTCACCGTCGAGGTCACCCTGCCCACGGGAACCGGCTGACGGCGGCGAGTGCTCCGGCTGCGCAGGAGATGTTCGTGGGTGCACCGCACGGACGGCGCCTACAGGGCGTCGAAGTGGCGATCGGCGAGAACACCCATGGCGGAACGCAATTGCTGGGTCCGGCCCGCGATCTGACGGAAGAGGACGTTCAGGACCCCGGCGACGGGGATCTCTCCGGCGAGATGTCGCTCCACCAGTGCGGCCGTGCCGTCGGCGACGGTGTCGGGCCGTGTCCCCAGAACGCCCTCGAGATCGTGCAGGTCGCGTTCGGACACGCGGTCGGCGTACCGATCGGCGTCGCGGAGATACTTCAGGATGCGGGCGAGACCCTTGCTGCGCTGGATGACGAAGGCATCCTCGCTGCGCGGCACGATGATGTGCCGGATCTGTTCGAGGGCCGCGTCGTAGAGCCATTCGCGCTCGGTCGACTCCGCGTCGACGTCCTCCGGCGGGGTGAGTTCGATATCGAGGACGTCGCCGAGTGCCTCGATCAGGAGGCGGCGGTGAAGAAGGCCGTAGGCCAGGGCATTTCCCACCTCGGACAACGGATCCGGATGCACGGAACCCCCGTGCCCGAGTATCACGATGCGCAACTCGGCGAGCACCCGGTAGTAACGCACCCGGTCGAGATCGACGGTGATTCCGGACGCCCGCTCGTAGTCGCGGAATCGGTCGTGGATGTCGGTGAAGGGTTCCTGTACCGCGCGGGTCGTCACCCAGGCCAGGTCGTCGTGCGGATCGCCGAGATGGCCGAGTTCGAGGTCGAGTACCGCGGTGACCTTCCCGTCCTCGAACAGGAAGTTCCCCGGCCCGGTGTCCCCTTGGACGATCACGACGGGCCCGTCGCTGTCGGGGATGTTCTGCTTCACCCACGCCAGTGCGAGTTCGATCAGGGGGTCGGCCTTCGCGCCGGCGCCGCGGTAGATCGTCTCCCACGTGTCGATCTCGTGGGCGACGAGTTGCCGCAGACCGCTTTCCGGGTTCCGGTCGGTCAGCTGCAGGCGGTGCGGATCGACGCGGTGCATCTCTGCCAGGATGCGCATGAAGTCCGATGCCACCGACACCCGTTCGTCCTCGTCCCGGATCCGGGAGAACCAGGCCTGCCCGGGCACCCGTTCGGAGAGGATCGCCTGTTCGGTGGGGTGGACGCCGACGATGCGGGGGACGGGGACCGGGGAATCCTCGAACGCGCGGTAGAACTGCGCTTCGCGGTGCAGCGTGAACGGGTCCCCGCGCTGTTCCGGAACGAGCCGGTCGTACCGCAGGAACAAGGGGAGGAGCGTGCCGTCTTCGGTCTCGACGTCCACCACCCAGGCTTCGCGCCGGCCACCACCCGGGCGCCGGTCGATGTCGACGATCCGCCCACCCGCCGTCTCCGCCACCCATTCGATGAGGGCGGGGTCGAGTGCACTTCGGTTCTCGCTCATGTCTCTGCTCCTTCGTGCACCGCGCACCGTTGGTTGTGAACTAGGTTATATATCTCAGCACGCCCCGGACAGTGCTCGGGTCACTTTGCCGGGCGTTTTCGAGCATGGGGTGACGTGGGTCATAGCCGGTGCTAGCATCCGTCCCCAAGTTGTCTAACTTGGTGATCGGGCACAGGGGGTGAAGAGTGGGAGAGTCCCGCAGACCGTTGCCTCAGCCCACCCTGACCACGGCCGGGTTCTGGGCCTCCGGAGCCGAGGGCGTTCTGAAGGTCGCGCAGTGCGCGTCGTGCGGAAAGTACATGCACCCGACGGCGGTGCTGTGCTCGGAGTGCGGCTCCCGCGACGTCTCGCTGCAACCGGTCTCGGGGCGCGGCGTCGTCGTCGGCACCACCGTCAACGCGCAGCACTGGCTCCCGGACCTCCCACCGCCCTACGTCATCGCGATCGTCGCCCTGCAGGAGGATCCCGACGTCCGTCTGACCACCAACATCATCGGGTGTGAGCCGGACGATGTCGCGGTGGGGGACCGCGTGCGGGTCGTCTTCGAGAAGGCCGCCGACGACATCTGGCTGCCGCTGTTCGAACCGGACCCCGAGGCCGAGGGCGGAGCCCGGTCCCTGCCCGGCTCGTACGACCCCCGGGTGCATGTCCGAGCCGCGTCCGGCACCACCAAGTTCGAGGACCGGGTCGCGATCACCGGGACAGGACAATCCGCGGTCGGACGGCGACTGATGGTCGACCCCCTGACCCTCACCGTCGATGCGTGCCTGCAGGCCGTCGCCGACGCGGGTCTCACCCTCGCCGATATCGACGGTCTGTCCACCTATCCGGGAGCCGCGCCGGGGGGTATCTCGGAAGGCGGGATCATGCCCGTCGAACAAGCTCTGCGGATCCGTCCGAACTGGGTCAACGGCGGGGGCGACCTGCCCGGGCAGAACGGTTCGATCATCGCCGCGATGCTCGCCGTCTCGTCGGGCCTGTGCCGGCACGTGCTGTGCTTCCGGACGGTCTGGGAGTCGACGCACGCCGAGTTGACGAAACAGGGGCGGTGGGCGCCGGCCGGTGGCCGCGCGACGGGCATGCTCGAATTCCGCCACCCTTTCGGTGCCGTCTCGGCCGCCAACTGGATCGCGTGCCAGGCGTCGCACTATTTCCACCGGTACGGCGACGCGAAGGAAGCGCTCGGTGCGATCGCCGTCACGGCCCGCGGCAATGCGTCGGCGAATCCCGAAGCCGTCTACCGTGATCCGATCACGATGGACGATTACCTCGCAGCGCGCGTGGTGTCCACTCCCTTCGGTCTCTACGACTGCGACGTGCCTGTCGACGGTGCCGTCGCGGTCGTGGTCTCCGCCGTCGAGACGGCACACGACCTGCGACACGAGCCGGTGCTCGTCGAAGCCGTCGGTACGCAGATCACCGAGAATCTGTCCTGGGACCAGGGCACGCTGACGCATCTACCGCAGTCGCTCGGTCCTGCCGCGCACCTGTGGAGTCGTACGGATCTGCGACCGGACGACGTCGATGTGGCCCTGCTGTACGACGGGTTCACGTTCAACGCCCTGTCGTGGCTCGAAGGTCTCGGCTTCTGCGAGTTCGGCGGTGCCGCCGACTTCATCGACGGTGGGAAGGGAATCGCCGTCGACGGCCTGCTGCCGCTCAATCCGCACGGAGGTCAGCTGTCGGCCGGGCGGACCCACGGATACGGGTTCGTGCGCGAAGCCGTACTGCAGTTGCGAGGACAGGCGCCCGGCCGCTGCGTCCCCGACGCGCAGGTCGCCGTCGTCACCGCCGGGGGAGGTGTGCCCTCGGGCGCGCTCCTCCTGCGAGCCGGATGAATCGAACCGCCCCACCGCACCAGGAAAGCAGGAGTCGTCATGGACCGTCCCTTGGAGGGCATCCGCATTCTCGAGGTCGCGCAGTTCACCTTCGTTCCCGCCGCCGGCGCGGTGCTCGCCGACTGGGGAGCCGACATCGTGAAGGTCGAGCACGCCGAGAGCGGCGATGCCCAGCGTGGGCTCGTCCGAGTGCTCGGCCTCGCCGCGAGCAAGGCGGGCTCGTCGTTCGCACCGATCATGGAAGGGCCCAACCGCAGCAAGCGCAGCATCGGCATCGATCTCGCCAATCCCGAGGCGCGGCCGGTACTCGAGGAACTCATCCGGCGCAGCGACGTCTTCCTGACGAACTACCTGCCGGGGCCACGGTCGAAGCTCGCGATCACCCTGGACGACGTCCGGGCGATCAATCCGAGGATCATCTACGTCACCGGAAGCGGATTCGGCACCGAGGGACCCGATGCGGACAAGGGCGCCTACGACGCGACAGCGTTCTGGGCACGCGGGGGCAGTGCCGACGGTGTCATGCCCCCGGGCACCGACCACATGGCGTTCATGCCCTCCGGTGCCTACGGGGACAACATCGGAGGGATGACCATCGCGGGGGGAATCGCCGCCGCGATCGCCGGGCGGGAACGCACCGGGCAGCCGTCCGAGGTGGACGTCTCGCTGCTCGCCGTCGGGGCCTGGGCCACTCAGTTCTCGGTCAATCTGTCGCTGTTCACGGGTGGGCCGCTTCCGAAGGTGCAACGCACGACGGCTGCGCCCGGAAACCCTCTCAGCGGGTCGTACCGTACGGCCGACGGCCGCTGGCTCCAGTTCTCGATGCTCCAGCCGACCCGGTACTGGAACGAATTCGTCACCGCTCTCGGCCGGGAGGATCTGGTGGACGATCCACGATTCGCGACGATGGAGTCGATCTTCGAACACGCGGAGGAGATCGGCGGGTGGTTCGCCGACGCCGTCGCGCAGCGCGACTACGACGAGTGGCTCGAGGTGTTCGCGTCTCTGACAGGGCAGTGGGCGCCGGTGCAGGACGGCTGGGATCTCGGACACGACGAGGCCCTCGTCGCGAACGGACGGATAGTCGACGTCGTCGACGCCGACGGCAATCCGCAGAAGCTCGTCGCGAGCCCGGTCAAGTTCGACAATGCGCCGGTGAGGATGACCCGGGCCCCGCAGTTCGCCGAACATACCGACGACATACTCCGGGAACTCGGCTTCGACGACGACGGGCTCATCGAGCTGAAGATCGCCGGTGCCGTGACGTAGTCAGCTCGCCTCGTGCTTCCGGCGGATCTCCGCTGCCTGCCGGGCCGCGATCTCGATCGCGTCCTTCGCTGTGGCAAGCGCCTTTTCGAGTTCCGCCTGAGCTTCCTCGCGTGCACCCCCGGTCGGCTGAGGACGCAGAGCCGGAAGTACGAACCGCCGGAATCGGAGCCGCGCCGCATCCTCGGACCGGTCGGGATCCTCCGCTGCGAGGAAGGTCTGCTCGACGAGGAATTCCATCAGTTCGTCCAGCGGGATGTCGGTGCGCACGAGGCCGGACTCCTGGCCCGCGCGCAGCAGCGGTTCGGAGACGCTTGACGTCACCGCCCGGATGTCGGGATGTCGCGCCGACGCCGAGTGCTGTGCCATGAGGGCGACGATCACCGGGTCGCGGGGCAACTCCCGCGCGTTGTAGACCATGGTGTCTTCCATCTTCGAGAAAATGTCCCCGCGCCCGGCGGAGCGTTCCAGTGCCCGCTCGATGTGCCTCTCGGCCCGGAGCAGCGCGACCTGAATGATCATCTCCTGGGCACCGCCGAGCTGCCGGAAGGCGGTGGCGCGGGAGACGCCGGCTCTCTCGGCCACGGCCGTCATGCCGACGGCCACCGTGCCGCGGCGCCGTATCTCCTCGTCGGCTGCACGAACGAGGCGCTCTCGCAAGCTCATCTCGGTGTCGGTCGCGGCATCGTCGCTCGGCATCGTCTCAGCCTAACGGCGTATCGGGAACCGTCCGGAAACCGACCGAGCGGCCGACATAGTGAACTTGGTAAAAAGTGTGATCCAGGTCTCGACTTACACGCCTCATGTTGCTACTGTGTGTCGTATGAGTCTCAGTCCGTGAGACCGATCGGGTATCGGGTCTCACGTGTCGTCGCGACTGTCCTCATCCCGCGTCTCTTCGTCCACCGAAAGCAGGGCCTCATGAGACTTACGATCGACGCCGGAAAATGCACCGGTCATGCGCGTTGCTGGGAGACCGCGCCGGACGTCTTCGACATCGACGACCACGGCTACGCTCTGCCGCTCGATCGTGAGGTCCACGAGCCGCTGGACGAAGCCGTCCGGGCCGGAATCGCGGCCTGCCCCGAGCGGGCCATCTCCGTCCACTGATCCGTTCGACGGATCTATGTCACCGATCCGTTCGGCGGATCTCTGTTCACCGATCCGTTCGACGGAACATGTTCACCGGCACCACTGTTCACGTCGTTCGATCCGCCTCGGACGGTTTCCCGTCGACGTCCGACGAGGCGTACCGCCTCCCTCGGAGGCTTCCCCGGATCTCGAGTAAAGGACACCCATCATGGGCCGTTTGCAGGACAGAGTCGTCTTCGTCACCGGCGTCGCCCGCGGTCAGGGACGCGCCCACGCCGTGCGTCTCGCCCGCGAGGGCGCACAGGTCATCGGCGTCGATCTCTGCGACAACATCAAGACCAATGGCTACCCGCTCGCCACACCGGACGATCTCGCCGAGACCACCCGTCTCGTCGAGGACGCCGGCGGCACACTGATCACGACGGTCGCCGACGTGCGCGACCGGCAGGCGTTGTTCGCCGCCGTACAGCGTGGGGTCGAGGAGTTCGGCAGGCTCGACGGGGTTGTCGCCCAGGCGGGCATCTGTCCGCTGGGAACCGACGACCCGCAGGCCTTCGTCGACGCGTTCACCGTCGATTTCGTCGGCGTCGTCAACGCGGTCGAGGCGAGTCTGCCCCATCTCTCCGAGGGCGGATCGATCGTCGCCACAGGCAGTCTCGCGGCCCTGCTCCCGGGTGCCACCGACAATCCCACCAACGGTGCGGGTGGCCTCGGCTACTCGCTCGCCAAGCGGATGATCTCCTCGTTCGTGAACGACCTGTCGGTCGTGTTGGGGCCGAAGAAGATCCGCGTCAATGCGGTGCATCCGACGAACTGCAACACCGACATGCTCAACAGCGAGGTCATGTACCGGCAGTTCCGGCCCGACCTCGAATCGCCCACTCTCGAGGACGCCCTGCCGGTCTTCCCCGTCATGAGTGTGATGGGTGTTCCCTATGTCGAACCCGAGGACGTCACCGACACGGTGCTGTTCCTGCTCTCCGACGAATCGCGGTATGTCACCGGCATGCAGATGCGTGTCGACGCCGGCGGTTACGTCCGCAACCGACCCGCCACACCGGCCGTCTGAGTCCTTCCCGCGCTACCGCCGAATCCGGAGAATCACAGTGACACACAACTTCACGGAACTGTTCATCGACGGAGCCTGGGTGGAGAGCGACGGCGGTGAGATCCTCGACGTCGTCAATCCGGCGACCGGCGAACTCGTCGGTCGCGCCCCGCAGGCCACCGTCTCCGATGTCCGCCGCGCGATCACCGCCGCCCGGCGCGCCTTCGACGAAGGCCCGTGGCCGCTCATGTCCCCGCGCGAACGTGCACAGGTGATGCTGCGCATGGCGGACGCCCTCGACAAGCGCCGCGCAGAACTGGTCGATCTGAGTATCGCCGAGGCAGGTTCCACCCGAGCGCTTGCGGAATATCTGCAGGTGGGGGCGCCGTTGCAGCACTTCCGCGACATGGCCGAACGCATCCTCCCGGCATTCGACTTCGAACGGCCTGTGCTGCCGACCATCGGGCAGGGCATCGGCCAGGGTGTCGTCCTGCGGGAACCGGCCGGGGTCGCCGCGCTGATCTCGGCATACAACTTCCCCCTCTTCCTCAACATCATGAAGGTCGCGCCGGCGCTCGCCGCGGGGTGTACCGCCGTGCTCAAACCGGCACCCGCCACTCCTCTCGAGGCACTGATCCTCGGCACGATCGCCGAGGAAGCCGGGCTGCCGGCGGGCGTCCTCAACATCGTCACCGGCGACACCGAGGCCGGTCGCGAACTCACGACGCACCGCGATGTCGATCTGGTGAGCTTCACAGGCTCCGACACCGTCGGCCGGGCCGTCTACGAACAGGCCGCACCCACGCTGAAGAAGGTCGTCCTCGAGCTCGGAGGCAAGTCGGCCAATATCGTCTGCGAGGACGCCGATCTCGCCAAGGCCGCCGAATCGGTGATCGGGAACATGATCACCCATGCCGGACAGGGCTGCTCCCTGTTCACCCGCACCCTGGTGCACCGCTCCCGCTACGACGAACTCGTCGCCTACGTGACCGCGGGGCTGGGGAGCATCGCTGTCGGCGATCCGGCGGATCCCGGCGTCATGATGGGTCCACTGATCAGCGAGGCCCAACGCACCAAGGTCGAGAAGCTCATCGCCCGCGGCATCGAGGAGGGCGCGACGCTCGCCTTCGGCGGCGGTCGTCCGGAAGGCCTCGAGGAGGGCTTCTTCGTCGAGCCCACCCTGTTCGTCGACGTCGACAATTCGATGGACATCGCGCAGAAGGAGTTCTTCGGTCCCGTCGGTGTCCTGATCCCGTTCGACGACGACGATCACGCGGTACGCCTGGCCAACGAGAGCGATTTCGGGCTCGGGGGAAGCGTCTTCACCGCAGATCCGGTGCGCGGCTACGGCATCGCCAAACGAATCCGCACCGGTTTCGTGTCGCTCAACGGAGGTGGCGGCGGAGTGACCCCGCACATCCCGTTCGGCGGATACAAGCAGTCGGGACTCGGACGCGAATGGGGCGCGGCAGGACTCGAGGAATATCTGGAAACCAAAGCCGTGACGTGGAGCGCCGCGAGCGGCTGAGCGTCGCACCCGTCCCCACCCTTGTCATCCCCCTCCGTAAGGACCTGTCATGACCCGAGCCGAATCCGACCGAACCACCACCTCCGGTTGCCCCGTCCACAATTTCAACTACACCGACCTGCAGAAAGCCGGTACATGGTTCGAGAAGTACGACACGCTGCGCACCGAATCGGCCGTCTACCGCAACGAATTCGGACCGGGATTCTATTCGGTGGTGAACTACGAGGGCATTCTCGATCTGCTCCAGCGTCCCGACACGTTCTCGAACAGCGTGGTCACACCGCTCGATCCGGAGCCGGTGTTCAAGTGGATTCCCGAGATGCTCGACGGTGACGAACACCGCCAGTGGCGGCATCAACTCGGCCCGCTGTTCTCACCCAAGTGGGTGCAGTCGCTCGAGCCGCACATCCGGCAGTGCGCAGCGGACCTGACCGAGGAGATCGCATCGCGGGCGGACAACCAGGTGGATTTCATGCGCGAATTCGCGCAGGTCTTCCCCGCGACCATCTTCCTCGAACTCATGGGCATGCCCGTCGAGGAACTCGACCTGTTCATGGAATGGGAGCACGCGATCCTGCATGCGACCGACGACGACGTCGAAGCCCGCGGGCAGCGTCAGCTCGCCGCGATGCAGGCCGTGATGGGGAGATTCGCCTCGATCATCGCCGAACGACGCGCCGAGCCCCGGGACGACATCGTCAGCAAGGCACTGGAGTTCGAGATCGACGGGCAGCCTGTCGGTGACGAGGACCTGCTGTCGTTCTGCCTGCTGATGTTCATGGCCGGGCTGGACACCGTCGCCGCCACGCTGGGATGGTCCTTCTACCATCTGGCGACCCATCCCGAGGATCGCGCACGGATCGTCGAGGACCCCTCACTCGTCCCGGGTGCGGTCGAGGAGTTCCTGCGTGCCTACGCGATCGTCGTTCCGGCCCGGAAGGTGCTGCACGACACCGAGCTCGAGGGCGTCCGGCTGAAGGCCGGCGACATGGTGAACTTCCCGCTCAGCGGCGCGACCCGCGACGAGGCGGCGTTCGACGACGCGGCGGAGGTCGACATCGAGCGCAGCCCGAACAATCACATCGCCTTCGGTGCAGGACCGCATCGTTGTCTCGGTTCCCATCTCGCGCGGCGGGAACTACGCATCGCACTGGAGGAGTGGCACAAGAGAATTCCCGACTACCGCCTCGTTCCGGGTGTCGAGCTCACCGAGACCGGCGGCCAGCTCGGACTCACCTCGCTACCGATCGAATGGGACCGCGCCTGAGGTCTCGGATCCGCCGCACGACGATCCACCGCCCATCCAGGAGGATGCAATGCCATTGCAGGACCATATGCATTTGATCTCCACCGACGATCATCTGATCGAACATCCGGCGCTGTGGTCGGATCGGTTGCCGTCGAAATTTCTCGAGGCCGGTCCGAAGATCGTCGAGAAGGAACTACCGCGGGCCATCCACGTCGGAGACGGCGACCGTGCGTTGGACTCGGCGACCAAGATCGCGCAGGTGTGGGAGTACGAGGGCCGGATCTATCCCTACATCGGCCTCAATGCCGTGGCGGGCAAGAAACCCGAGGAGTACGGCATCGAACCGACTCGTTACGACGAGATGCTCCCCGGTTGCTACGACCCCACGGCTCGCGTGCAGGACATGGACATCGACGGGGTGCAGGCCACCCTGTCGTTCCCGTCGTTCCCGCGCTTCGCGGGCACGGTCTTCCTCGAAGGGCAGGACAAGGACCTCGCGCTCGCCTGTGTCCGCGCCTGGAACGACTACATCCTGGACGAGTGGTGCCCCACTGCACCCGACCGTCTGATCCCGTTGACCATCCTGCCGCTGTGGTCGGTGGACGAGGCCGTGGCGGAGGTGCGGCGCACGGCCGCGAAGGGTTCGCGGGCGATCTCGTTCGTGGAGAATCCGGTACCGCTCGGACTGCCGTCCTTCCACACCGATCACTGGGACCCGTTGTTCTCGGCGGTGGAGGAGACGGGTCAGCCGCTGTGCGTGCACTTCGGAACGTCGGGTCAGGCACCGATCACCGCGCCCGAGGCTCCGATGGCCGTGATGATCGCCCTGTTCGGCTGCAACTCGATGTACGCGACCGCCGACCTGCTGTTCTCTCCGGTCTTCCACAGGCATCCGGGCCTGAAGTTCCTGCTCTCCGAGGGGGGAATCGGCTGGGTGCCGTATCTTCTCGAACGGATGGACCAGACCTGGGAGAAGCATCGCTTCTATCAGAACATCCATCAGTCGGCCCGTCCCTCCGAGTTGTTCGCGAAGCACATCTACGGCTGCTTCATCGACGACCAGTTCGGCGTGGACAACCGTGAGGCCGTCGGTATCGGCAACATCACCTGGGAGGGCGACTATCCGCACTCCGATTCCAACTGGCCCAACAGCCGCAAGGTGGTGCAGGAGCAGATGCGCCTGGTGCCCGACGAGGACGTGCACAGGATCGTCGAACTCAACGCACGTGGTCTCTTCCGGTTTCCGCGGACGTGACAGGACGGAGAGTGGGTCATGGAGGAACCGGTCACGCAGATCCCGCAGGACGATTGGGTCGATCAGGATCTGCTCACCCGCGATCTCGCGGGGTCGCTTCTCGAGCGTGAGATCGAGGCCGAGCGCGACCGGCTGGCGCGGGTCGACAGAGGTGAAGGGGGAGACGACATCGTGATGTCCAGGGAGGACATGCAGCGCAGGCTCACCGCGATGATCGCCGTACGTGACCGGGTGCGGGGCGAGGGCCGCCGCGCGCCCCTGAGAGGACTTCCGTGATGTCGGTCTTCGGACCCGAGGACGACGGGCTGCACGCCGTTTCCGGCAACTTCTACGAGACGGAGACCTTCTGGTTCTCGTTCTTCGTACCCGAACGCAACATCGGTGCGTGGGTGTACGTGAGTGTCCGGCAGAATGCCGGCACGACCGGTGGGGGACTGTGGATGTGGGACGACACGGGCACCGCGCCGTGGGAAGTTCCCTTCTTCGAGGGGTTTTCGCATCTCAAGCCTGCGAAGTACGAGAACGGGATACTGGTCAGCCCCACCGGAGCGACGATCACGGTGATCGAACCGGGTATGCGGTACCGGATCGGGTACGACGACCGCGATCGCATCGTCGCGGATCTGTACTTCGAGGGGGCGGAGCGGCCGGTGCCGTTGCGGAGCGGATCGCCGCCGTACCCGTCCGCATCGCACTACGACCAGACCGGTCACGTCACCGGAACGGTGGTGCTGGACGGCGAACGGATCGCCGTCGATTGTTACGCGATGCGGGATCGTTCGTGGGGGCCGAGGACCGAACGCGGTTACCGCCGTGTCGGTTACACCTGGCTGGCCGACTCGGAGATCGGTCTGCTCACCTATTCGGCACCCACCGACGACAGCGACGACATCCATTCGGGATATGTGCGCCGGGGTGACCGGGTCGTCGCGGTGAGCGGTGGCCACCGGAAGGCCGGTCGCGATCCCGACCGAGGATGGATCGACACGCTGGATCTGACCGCGGTCGACGAGCGCGGTGAGGAGATCGCGGTGAGCGGCCGGGCGCGGAGCCGCCTGATCCTGCCCGGGTCGACGAACATCTGCATCAACACCCTGCTCGAGTTCGACGTAGCCGGCCGCATCGTCTACGGGGAGGATCAGGACGTGTGGCCGGTCAAGGAGTTTCGGGCGGCGGTGCGCAGGGAGTGAGGAGCCTGAAGTTGGTCAACCGGTGGTTGACGGGATGAAATCGTCAACCTACAGTTGACGCATGGACACCATTCGGCCATCGCATCCGATCCGGCTCGACGACCTCATCGACGCGATCACGAAGGTTCACGACGATCCCCTCGAGCAACTCTCCGATGCCGTCGTCACCGCCGATCATCTCGGTGAGGTCGCCGACCATCTGATCGGCCACTTCGTGGACCGGGCTCGTCGTTCCGGCAAGTCGTGGTCCGAGATCGGCCGGAGCATGGGCGTCTCGAAACAGGCCGCCCAGAAACGCTTCGTGCCGAAGAACGAGAACGACCTCGACCCCGAGCAGGGATTCTCACGCTTCACGCCGCGGGCGAAGAACACCGTGGTGGCCTCGATGAACGAAGCGCGTGCCGCGGGCAGCATCGAGATCACACCCGTGCACCTTCTTCTGGGGCTGCTCGTCGACGCCGACTCGATCGCTGCGAGAGTGTTCCGTTCCCGGGGGGTGGATTTCGCGGCTCTGCGCTCGGCCGCCGAGGCGAGATTGCCCGAGCCGGCCGAGGCGATCCCCGATCTCATCCCCTACGACGCCGACGCCCGCAAGGCCCTCGAACTGACCTTCCGCGAGGCACTGCGACTCGGGCACAACTACATCGGCACCGAACACATCCTCCTCGCGCTCCTCGAACTCGAGAACGGTGCGGGGGTGCTGTCGGAGGCCGGAGTGCGCAAGGCGGATGTGGAGTCCGCGATCGAGGACGAGCTCGCCGCAATCCAGGAACGATCGGGTTCGGAGTAGGACGTTTCGGGGTACGTCCCGGGCATGAACACACGCCAGGCATGTCTCGTCGCAGGTATCTCCGTCGCCACCCTCGTCGCCGCAGGATGCAGCAACGACGACTCGGCCACCGACAACGAGACCACTGTCGAAACCCCGTCCACGACGACCACCGACGTGCAGCCCACCCCGTTTCCGGGTATGAGCGGAGACGCCTTCGGCCTTCCGGGCGAGGGGACCGACGACGACAACGCTTTCACCTACGACGAGGCGGCCGTGCCGGCCGGGGCGACCTTCGACGTCGAATCCGACGACGAGGACGGCCGGACCACGGTGCGCCTCGTCGTGAACGGCCTGCAGCCCGACCGGGATTTCGGTGTGCACGTCCATACGCGGCCGTGCGGGCCGAACCCCTCCGATTCGGGGCCGCACTACCAGAACGAGACCGATCCGGCGGCGAGTCCCGACTCGCCGTCCACCGATCCCGCCTACGCGAATCCGCAGAACGAGATCTGGCTCGACATGACCACCGACGCCGAGGGCAACGCCGAGGCCTCCACGACCGTCGACTGGGAATTCCGCGACGGGGAAGCCAATTCGGTGGTTCTCCACGAGCGGCACACGATGACGGCGGCGGGTGAGGCCGGTCAGGCCGGCGACCGTCTGGCCTGCATCGACGAGGATTTCTGAGCCGCATCACGCGGATCCGATTCCGCCGTCGACGTTTGATCTTCCGTCTACCGGGTAGTCGCCGGACGGACCTGTCCCAGCCACCGATCGGAGTTGCCAGATGTCCGGTGACACACCCAAGGTTCCTGGAGTACCCGCCTCCATCGAACCGTCGTTCGACGAGCCCACCACGCCGGTCGAACCCCCCGCGGCCAAGCCCGACCAGGCCGAGCCGGCCGTAGCCACCGCTACCGGTACGCCGGCGGATCTGCCCCGCGGGCGCGCGCAGCAGGGTGCCTACCTGACCACCGCGCAAGGCGCCCGGCTCACCGATACGGATCATTCGCTCAAGGCCGGCCGACGCGGCCCGATCCTGCTGCAGGATCACCATTTCCGCGAGAAGATCACACACTTCGATCACGAGCGCATCCCGGAGCGGGTGGTGCACGCCCGCGGCGCCGGCGCCCATGGCGTCTTCCGGGCGACGGGCGCCGCGAGTTCCATCACGAGTGCCGGGTTCCTGCAGAAGGATGTCGAGACACCGGTGTTCGTGCGGTTCTCGACGGTGCTCGGTTCCCGCGGTTCGGCCGACACCGTGCGCGACACGCGTGGTTTCGCGACGAAGTTCTACACCGAAGACGGCACCTTCGACCTCGTGGGCAACAACATCCCGGTGTTCTTCATCCAGGACGCGATCAAGTTCCCCGACATCATCCACGCGGGCAAGCCGCATCCGGATCGGGAGATCCCGCAGGCCCAGAGTGCGCACGACACCTTCTGGGATTTCGTCTCGCTCCATACCGAGGCCACGGCGCACACGATGTGGAACATGTCGGACCGCGGTATCCCGCGTTCCTACCGGATGATGGAGGGCTTCGGTGTCCACACCTTCCGCATGATCAACGCCGAGGGTGAGACGGCGCTGGTGAAGTTCCACTGGAAGCCGCGTCTCGGCGTGCATTCGCTGGTGTGGGAGGAAGCCCAGCTCATCAACGGCTTCGATCCCGACTTCCATCGTCGCGATCTCGCCGACGCGATCGAGGCCGGAGCCTACCCCGAGTGGGATCTCGGTGTGCAGGTCTTCCCGGACACCCCGGAGCAGACCTTCGAAGGGATCGATCTGCTCGATCCGACGAAGATCGTTCCCGAAGAGCTCGCTCCCGTGCAGATCATCGGCACGATGGTGCTCAACGCGAATCCGACCAACTTCTTCGCCGAGACCGAGCAGGTCGCCTTCCATCCCGGTCATCTCGTCCCGGGCATCGACGTCACCGACGATCCGCTGCTGCAGGGTCGCCTGTTCTCCTATCTCGACACGCAGCTCACCCGGCTGGGTGGGCCGAACTTCGCCCAGATCCCGATCAACCGTCCGCATGCACCCGTCAACGACATGTTCCGCGACGGCTTCCACCAGCACGCCGTCCACACCGGTGTCGCGCCCTACAAGCCGAACTCGCTCGACGCGGGATGCCCGTTCATGGCCGGGGTCACCGAGGGCGCGTTCGTCGACGTGCCGGTGGTGGTGCCGGAGGGGAAGAAGGAACGCGAGGTCTCCCGCTCCTTCGACGACCACTACACCCAGGTCCGCCAGTTCTACCGGAGCTTGTCGGACATCGAGAAGGCACATGTGGCCTACGCCTACACGTTCGAGCTGGGCAAGTGCTACGAGCAGGCGATCAAGGAACGGCAGCTGCAGATCCTGGCGAACATCGACACGGGACTGTGCGAGACGGTGGCCGCGGGGCTCGGACTGCCCGCGCCGAAGCCGACCGTCGAGGTCTCCGACCTCCCGCCGAGCCCGGCGCTGGCCCAGATCGGCAAGACCTGGCCCGTGAAGGGCCGGTTGATCGGCATCGTCGTCGACGACACGACGGAGGTCGATCAGGTTCTCGAGGCCGTGCAGGCCGTCGATGCCGCCGATTGTGTGCCCCTGGTCGTCGCTCCGCACGGCGGCAAGCTCGGGGGAGTCGTGCCGATCTCGCGCACCTTCCTCACCGCACGCTCGATCGAGTTCGACGCCGTGATTCTTGCGACGTCCGTGGCCGACGATCGGGTCCGGATCCTCGTCGACGAGATGTTCCGTCACCACAAGGCACTGGCGGCGTGGGGAGCGGGAGCGGCGGTACTCGAGGACCGCAAGGCACCGGGTGTCGAGATCGTGGACGGCCCCGGAACCGCCGTTGCGCAGGTACTGGAGCTGCTGGGTACCCACCGCGTGTGGGAGCGAGACATGGTGTGACAGACCTCACCTGAACTCGGCTTACGGGTTTCGGGTGCCCCAAGTTATTCTTTCGTTACCTCTGGCCGCAGCTGATATCCATCGCTGCGGCCAGTTGTTATTTCAGGGGTGATCCGTCGCTTTCGGGCGCGGTGTCAGGCGACGCGCGCGGCCGTTCCCACCAGCCTGTCGCGCAGAGCGGTGAACCGGCTCGCGGTCGCGACCCGTGCGACTGCCCGGGAGGCCCGGACGAGCCGTTGCGTGCGCCTCCGCCGCGCGCGGTCGTAGCGCTGAAGTGCCTCGGACACCGGATGTTCGGACAGCAGAGCTGCAAGGGTCGTCGCGTCGATGATCGCTTCGCACGCGCCGCGGCCGAGGTTGGGCGCCATCGCGTGCGCCGCATCGCCGACGAGCGCGACCTTCCCCCGCACGTACGCCGGCAGGGGAGGGCTTTCGTACAAGTCGTGGTGGAGTATCCGGCCGGGCTCGATCCGATCGAGTACATCGCGCACGGCCGGGTGCCACCCGCGGTAGCGTTCGCGCAGTTCGGCGGCGCCTCCCGTCCGGCCGGGCGGCGTGCGTACGGCGGCGAACCAGTTGGTCAGATCTCCGTCGCGCGGGGTGATGCCGAACAGTGCGCCCGGCCCCCACGACTCGCTCGCTGTCGTGGTGACCCCGGGAACCCAGCCGCGCCACGCCGCATAACCGGTGTGGACGGGACGGTAGGCGGGCCCGAAGAGCCGGTCGCGCACGGCGCTGTTGATGCCGTCCGAGGCGATGACGACGTCGTAGTCCTCGAGCTCGGAGACCTCCGGGCCGGGAGTGGCGAAGTGGAGGAGTCCGGGCGGGAGATTCTCGGCGAGGATCTCGAGGAGGGCCGGCCGGGAGAGCAGGACGGGTGAGCGCGTGAGGCCGTCGACACGCCCGATCACCGTGCCGTCCCATCGGAGGAGGGTGGCGGTCTCCTGCAGCACGCCGAGCTTCTCGATGCGCCGGCTCCGGTCGCCGTCCCCGTCGGCGGTCGTGAGGGCGTCGAGGGCTTCGGGCCATATACCGAGCGCTGTGCCGGTCGTGGGGAGGGACGGTGCGCGTTCGAACACGTCCACGTGCCAGCCGCTGCGGAGAAGGGCATCGGCAGCGGTGAGCCCGCCGATCCCGCCGCCGAGAATCGCTGCCCTTCGCTGTGATGTGGCCATGCTGCCACGCTACTACTTCTGTAGTGCCCCGTCACTACTTCTGTAGTGAGAGTCGTAGGATCGAATCGTGAGCGACAAACGCACCGCGGTTCTCGACGCCGCGATCGCCCTGGTGGGCACGGAAGGGCTGCGGGCTCTCACACATCGCCGCGTCGATGCCGTCGCCGGAGTGCCCGCCGGCTCGACGTCCAACTACTTCCGTACCCGGCAGACCCTCGTGGAGGGCGTGCTCGACCGGCTCCTCGAGAAGGATCGAGTCGAACTCGCGGCCATCGCCGAGAGCGCGATGCCCCGCGACACATGTGAACTCGAGAACCTCGTACACGGATATGTGATGTTCGCTACCGGCCCCGACCGTCCGCGGACGCGGGCACGCTTCGCGATGTTCGTCGAGGCGATGGCGACACCCCGATTGCGCGCCGGCGTCGACGCCCGGCGCAGTGAACTGCGCGCGTGGATCGGCGGGATGCTGACGGCGCTCGGAGTGGAGGATTCCGCCACTGCCGCCCGGGTTCTCATCGATTACCTGGACGGACTCGTCCTGCACCGATGCACCTCGCCGGACGACCAGCCGGACCCGCGCGAGGGGATAGCCCGGATGCTGCGGGCGCTTGTGCCCGTAGCCACGTGACGCCCGCGATTCACGCGCGTTACGACCGCGTTTCCGCAGGTGAGTACGACAATAGGGCAGGCTTGCTTGCGTTACCCCCGGTTACCTGACATATCGTTCATTTCGAAGACGGTGGGACCACGACGTCCCACCGGTCGCCGGGTCCACGCTCGCGCTGCCGAAAAAAGGCACCCGCACCGTCGCGGATGAGCGGATACTGGCGATGTCGAAGGTATCGGGCACCCGGCCGATACCCGTCTACGGCAGTAGATGGCCATCAGCGCTGCTGGTCGTCGGTGCTATCGCATCAACGAAGGCTAGGTATGACTCATCTTCCCGGGCCTCGAGGGCTCTACCACCCGGCGAACGAGCACGACTCGTGCGGCGTCGCGTTCGTCGTCGACATGCACGGGCGTCGCAGCCGCGACATCGTCGAGAAGGCGATCACCGCCCTGGTGAATCTCGAACACCGCGGTGCCGCGGGCGCGGAACAGAACACCGGCGACGGCGCCGGCATTCTGATCCAGGTCCCGGATGCCTACTTCCGCGAGGTCGTCGACTTCGACCTTCCCCCCGAAGGCGCATATGCGACCGGTATGGCGTTCCTGCCCCAGGGTGACGCCGCCGCCGATGCCGCTGCCGCAGACGTGAGCCGCATCGTCGAGGAAGAAGGCCTCCAGGTCCTCGGCTGGCGCGAGGTGCCGATCGACGACTCCGAGCTGGGTTCCATGGCGAAGAACGCCATGCCCACCTTCCGGCAGATCTTCATCGCCTCCGGCGCCCGGGCGCTGACCGGCCTCGAGCTCGAGCGTCGCGCCTACGTCGTGCGCAAGCGGACCGAGCACGAGCTCGGACACCACGGCGCGGGGGAGGACGGCCCCGGCAGCGAGACCGTCTACTTCCCGAGCCTGTCGACCTCGACCTTCGTCTACAAGGGCATGCTCACCACGCCGCAGATGAAGGGCTTCTACCGCGACCTGCAGGACGAGCGTGTCGTCTCGGCTCTCGGCCTCGTGCACTCGCGTTTCTCCACGAACACCTTCCCCTCGTGGCCGCTCGCCCACCCCTTCCGGCGTGTGGCGCACAACGGTGAGATCAACACCGTCACCGGCAACGCGAACTGGATGCGCGCCCGCGAGGCACTCATCGACACCGAGGTCTTCGGCGGCCGCGACAAGCTCGAGAAGATCTTCCCCGTCTGCACGCCGGGGGCGTCCGACACCGCGCGTTTCGACGAGGTGCTCGAACTGCTGCACCTCGGTGGTCGCAGCCTGCCGCACGCCGTTCTCATGATGATCCCCGAGGCGTGGGAGCGGAACGAGTCGATGGACCCGGCCCGCCGCGCTTTCTACGAGTACCACGCGGCCCTGATGGAGCCCTGGGACGGACCGGCCTCGGTGTGCTTCACCGACGGCACCGTCATCGGCGCGGTGCTCGACCGCAACGGCCTGCGTCCGTCGCGCGCCTGGGTGACCGACGACGGCCTCGTCGTCATGGCCTCCGAGGTGGGCGTGCTCGACATCCCCACCGAGAAGATCGTCAGCAAGCGCCGCCTGCAGCCGGGCCGCATGTTCCTCGTCGACACCGCGAAGGGACGGATCGTCGAGGACGAGGAGATCAAGCGCGAACTCGCTGCCGAGCATCCTTACGAGGAGTGGGTCGCCAACGGCGTCACCCGCCTCGAGGATCTGCCCGAGAGCAAGTACACCTACATGTCGCACGAGCGTGTGGTGTTGCGTCAGCAGGTCTTCGGCTACACCCGCGAGGAAGTCGACCTGCTCGTCAAGCCCATGGCGGCCTCCGGGGCGGAAGCGCTCGGATCGATGGGCACCGACACGCCCATCGCCGTCCTGTCGTCGCGTCCGCGTCAGCTGTTCGATTTCTTCTCGCAGCTCTTCGCCCAGGTGACGAACCCGCCGCTCGACGCGATCCGTGAGGAGATCGTCACGAGCATGGGCGGCATGCTCGGCCCCGAGGGCGACCTGCTGAACCCCACCGAGGCGTCCTGCCGGCAGATCCTGCTCTCGGCACCGGTCATCGACAACGACGACCTGCAGAAGCTCATCCACGTCAACGACGAGAAGCAGTTCCCGGGCTTCAACAGCGTCATCATCCGCGGCCTGTACCCGGTCGCGGAGGGCGGCGAGGGCCTGCGGCGCGCACTCGACACGATCCGCGAGCAGGTCTCGCAGGCCATCGAGAAGGGCGCCCGCCTGATCGTGCTCTCCGACCGTGAGTCGGACGAGAAGCTCGCGCCGATCCCGTCGCTGCTGCTGACCTCCGCGGTGCACCACCACCTCGTCCGGGAGAAGACCCGCACCAAGGTGGGTCTGCTGGTCGAGGCGGGCGACGCCCGCGAGGTCCATCACATCGCCGCGCTGTGCGGTTTCGGTGCGGCCGTGGTCAACCCGTACATGGCGTTCGAGAGCATCGACGAGCTGTTGCAGAACGGCGACCTGCCCGAGGGCATCACCCTCGAGAAGGCGATCGCCAACTACATCAAGGCGGCCTCGAAGGGCGTGCTGAAGGTGATGTCCAAGATGGGCATCTCCACACTCGCCTCCTACACCGGTGCCCAGCTGTTCCAGGTCATCGGCCTGTCGCAGGAACTCGTCGACGAGTACTTCACCGGTCTGCAGTCGCAGCTCGGTGGTGTGGGACTCGACGAGATCGCCGCGGACGTCGCGGCCCGGCACCGCACGGCCTTCCTCGATCGCCAGTCCGAGCGCGCGCACCGCGAGCTCGAGGTGGGCGGCGAGTACCAGTGGCGCCGCGAGGGCGAGTACCACCTGTTCAACCCGGACACGGTGTTCAAGCTCCAGCATGCGACCCGCACCGGTCAGTACTCGATCTTCAAGGAGTACACCAAGCTCGTCGACGATCAGTCGGAGCGGCTCGCGTCGCTGCGCGGTCTGTTCGAGTTCAAGAAGGGTGTGCGTCCGCCGGTGCCGCTCGACGAGGTCGAGCCGGCGAGTGAGATCGTCAAGCGCTTCTCCACCGGCGCGATGAGCTACGGCTCCATCTCGGCCGAAGCACACGAGACCCTCGCGATCGCGATGAACCGTCTCGGTGGCCGGTCGAATTCCGGTGAGGGCGGGGAACATCCCAGCCGCTTCATCCCGGACGAGAACGGCGACTGGCGGCGCTCGGCCATCAAGCAGGTCGCCTCGGGCCGCTTCGGCGTCACCGCGCACTACCTGAGCAACTGCACCGACATCCAGATCAAGATGGCGCAGGGTGCGAAGCCCGGTGAGGGTGGTCAGCTCCCGCCGCACAAGGTGTACCCGTGGGTCGCCGAGGTGCGTGGCTCGACGCCGGGTGTCGGCCTGATCTCGCCGCCGCCGCACCACGACATCTACTCGATCGAGGATCTCGCGCAGCTGATCCACGACCTGAAGAACGCCAACCCGCAGGCCCGCATCCACGTGAAGCTGGTCTCCGAGCTCGGTGTCGGCACGGTCGCCGCGGGTGTGTCGAAGGCACATGCCGACGTCGTGCTCATCTCCGGTCACGACGGTGGTACCGGAGCCTCGCCGCTGACCTCCCTCAAGCACGCGGGTGCTCCCTGGGAGATCGGTCTGGCCGAGACCCAGCAGACCCTCATGCTCAACGGTCTGCGCGACCGCATCGTCGTGCAGGTCGACGGGCAGATGAAGACGGGCCGTGACGTCGTCGTCGCCGCACTCCTCGGTGCCGAGGAGTTCGGTTTCGCGACCGCACCGCTGGTGGTCTCGGGTTGCATCATGATGCGCGTCTGCCATCTCGACACCTGCCCCGTGGGTGTGGCGACGCAGAACCCGGTGCTGCGCAAGCGGTTCACCGGCAAGCCCGAGTTCGTCGAGAACTTCATGCTCTACATCGCCGAGGAGGTGCGGGAGTACCTGGCGGAGCTCGGTTTCCGCAGCCTCGACGAGGCGATCGGCCAGGTGGACGTCCTCGACACCCGCAAGGCCGTCGAGCACTACCGCGCGTCGAAGCTCGATCTGTCGCCGCTGCTCGAGAAGGTCACCTCCCCGATCTTCGGCGAGCAGGACATGTACTGCACCAAGGAGCAGTACCACGCCCTGGACAAGGCGCTCGACAACGAGCTGATCGCGAAGGCGCAGCCGGCTCTGGAGTCGGGTACGGCGATCGCGTTCGACACGCCGATCACCAACGTCAACCGCACCGTCGGCACGATGCTCGGTCACGAGCTCACCAAGAAGTACGGTGCGGAAGGGTTGCCGGACGACACGATCGACATCACCTTCACGGGTTCGGCCGGCAACAGCTTCGGCGCGTTCGTCCCGCGCGGTATCACGATGCGCCTGAACGGGGATGCGAACGACTTCGTCGGCAAGGGCCTGTCGGGTGGCCGCATCGTCGTGCGCCCGCCGCACAACGCCGCCGAGGGCTTCGTGCCCGAGGACAACATCATCGCCGGCAACGTGATCCTGTTCGGTGCCACTGCGGGTGAGGTTCTCATCCGGGGCATCGCGGGCGAGCGTTTCGCGGTCCGCAATTCCGGAGCCACGGCCGTCGTCGAAGGCGTCGGCGACCACGGCTGCGAGTACATGACGGGTGGCAAGGTCGTCATCCTCGGCAAGACCGGCCGCAACTTCGGTGCGGGCATGTCCGGTGGCGTCGCGTTCGTGTACAACCCGGACAAGGACTTCGAGAACAACCTGAACACCGAGTTGGTCGACCTCGAGGATCTCGAGGGTGAGGACTTCGCCTGGCTCAAGGGCGCGGTGGAACGGCATCGTGACGAAACGGGCTCCGAGGTCGCAGCCCGCATCCTGGCCGACTGGTCGCAACAGGTCAGCCACTTCGCGAAGGTCATGCCTCGCGATTACAAGAAGGTGCTCATGGCTATCAAGGACGCCACCATCCGTGGTGCGAACGTGGACGAGGCGATCATGGAGGCTGCTCGTGGCTGATCCCACCGGTTTCCTCAAGCACGGTTCCCGCGAGACCCCGGTTCGCCGGCCCGTCCCGCTGCGCTTGCTCGATTGGAAGGAGGTCTACGAGCCGTTCCCGCTCGAGACCCTCCAGGTTCAGGCGAGCCGCTGCATGGACTGCGGTATTCCCTTCTGCCACAACGGTTGCCCGCTCGGAAACCTCATCCCCGAGTGGAACGACCTCGCCTACAAGGGCAAGTGGGAGGACGGCATCGAGCGTCTCCACGCCACGAACAACTTCCCCGAGTTCACCGGACGCCTGTGCCCGGCGCCGTGCGAGGCATCGTGCGTGCTGGGCATCAACCAGGACCCGGTGACCATCAAGCAGGTCGAGGTCGAGCTGATCGAGAAGGCCTTCGACGAGGGCCGCGTCAAGCCCGTCCCGCCGTCGAAGCTCACCGGTCGCAAGGTCGCGGTCGTCGGCTCCGGCCCTGCGGGACTCGCTGCTGCACAGCAGCTCACGCGTGCCGGTCACACGGTGACGGTGTTCGAGCGTGCCGATCGCATCGGCGGCCTGCTGCGCTACGGCATCCCCGAGTTCAAGATGGAGAAGCGTTTCATCGACCGCCGTCTCGCGCAGATGGAGGCCGAGGGCACCGTCTTCAAGCCGGGCGTGAACGTCGGTGTCGACATCACCGCCGACGAGCTGCGCGAGCAGTTCGACGCCGTGGTGCTCGCCGGTGGTGCGACCGTCGCGCGTGATCTGCCGATCCCCGGTCGTGAACTCGACGGCATCCACCAGGCGATGGAGTTCCTGCCGATCGCCAATCGTGTGCAGCTCGGTGACCTGCCCGCCCCGACCATTACGGCAGAGGGCAAGAAGGTCGTCATCATCGGCGGTGGCGACACCGGTGCCGACTGCCTCGGCACCTCGCATCGTCAGGGCGCGGCCAGCGTCCACCAGTTCGAGATCATGCCGCGTCCGCCGGAGCAGCGTGCCGACTCGACCCCGTGGCCGACCTACCCACTGATGTACCGCGTCTCCTCGGCTCACGAGGAGGGCGGCGAGCGTGTGTTCTCCGTCAACACCGAGGAATTCATCGGTGAGGGCGGCAAGGTCACCGCGCTCAAGGCGCACGAGGTGGAGATGGTCGACGGCCGCTTCCAGAAGGTGGAGGGCAGCGACTTCGAGCTGGAGGCCGATCTGGTGCTTCTCGCGATGGGCTTCACCGGCGCCGAGAAGCCCGGCCTGCTCACCGATCTCGGTGTCGACTTCGACCAGCGCGGCAACGTGGCCCGCTCGCCGGAGTGGGCCACCAACGTCGACGGTGTCTTCGTCGCCGGCGACATGGGCCGGGGGCAGTCGCTCATCGTGTGGGCCATCGCGGAAGGGCGCGCATGCGCCGCGGCGGTGGATCGTTTCCTCGAGGGCGCGTCGGCGTTGCCGGAGCCGATCACGACGAGCACGATGCCGCAGCGCTGATCCGCCTCTCCGGACGACAGACGGGGCCGCACACCGCAAGGGGTGCGGCCCCGTTCTCGTTCCGCCGACACCTCCCCGAGATTCTCCTGCCGTTCCGCATCCCGACCGTTATGGTTCTGCGCATGACGGCTACGAGACGGGCACTGACCGCGATCCTGATGGGTGTGGGTGCCGTCGCTGCGGCCGTGGCGACAGCACCGAGTGCGGCCGCCGATCCGGCGGATACGTGCGTGCGCAACGGCGGGGGGCTGGTCTCCGTGGACGGCGCCGAACCTCTTCCGCCGGTCTTCGGATTCGACGGACCGCGACTGCTCGGTCTCCAGGCCGGGGTAGGGAACGCGTGCATCACGAACGTCGGGCCCGGAGCGGTCACCGTCACTCATCCCGAAGGGCGTGTCCCGGGGCGAACCGAGGTCTCCACTGCCCTCGTGGAGATGCGGGTCGACGGCGGATTGGGCAATGTCGCGGTCACGAATGTGGGTACCGGCGCGGTGACCGTGCATCGCAGCCGGGTCGTCCCCGCGCCCACCGCGGCGCCCGCCCCGGCGCCGGATCCGGAGATGCCCGAGCTGATCCTCGATGCGGGAACCGACGGCGTGTACGTGACGAACATCGGAACGGGCGGCGTCACGGTCGTCGACCGTGAGGTCGCGTCGGCGCAACTCCCGCCGCCGCCCCCGCCGCCGGGTGCCGTGGTCACCGATCTGTTCAGCGGAAACGTCTACGTCACCAACCTTTTCGGGCCGGACATCGTCATCACCGAGACCGTCCCGACCACGGGTGCGAGTGTGGTGGAGCGACCGGTACCGGGTACCGCGATCGACTACGGGACGGGCAACGTCTTCGTCACCAACATCGGTGGGGGACAGGTCACCGTCGTCCGGAACTGACGTCTCCGTCGCCCGGTCGCGACATTCCGGACTCGGATACATCACATCCGGTTCACGAGTATGTCATTCTTCTCCGGAACACTGCCGTGGAGGGACGACACGAGGACGGTGGCGGGGCGGGCTATGGGGATGACGAGAATGTGGGCGACGGCGGTCGCTGCGATGCTGGCGTGGGCAATGGGATCGGTGGCAGTTCCTGCGGCACAGGCGAACCCGCCGGGGTGTCCGGTCTTGCACGTGGTCGCGGTCCCGGGCACCTGGGAGACCTCGGACGAGCCCGACCCGGGCCGAGGGAGCGGCATGCTGGCCGAGGTCACGTCCGGGTTACCGCCGGGCACGCGGGTCGACTACGTGGCCTATCCCGCGACGGCCTTCCCCTGGGAGGGCGACATGTACGCCGTCTCCCGGGACCGTGCCGTCGACAACGCCCGGGACCTCGTCGCCGCGACCGCTGCCCGCTGCCCGCTCACGAACTTCGCGCTCGTCGGATACAGCCAGGGAGCCGACGCCGCGGGCGATCTCGCAGCCGAGATCGGCTCGGGGATCGGCGTGGTCGGTCCTCATCGTCTCGTCGCGGTCGGCCTGCTGTCGGATCCGCGTCGCTCGGAACTCGATCCGTTCGTCGGCCCCCCGGTGGCAGGGGGCGGTGCCGGTGGCGCTCGTGCGGGCGGATTCGGGCTCGTGACGCCGAACGTCCGGACCCTCTGCGCCGTCGGCGATCTGTACTGCTCCACTCCACCCGAGGATTTCGTGACACGACTGGCCGGTTTTCTCGCGATCTCCGCGGGCAGCCCGTTCGAGCAGTTCGAGAACTATCGGGACGAGGCGGCCGCGCTCTACGACGACATCATGATCGCCGGGGGCATCCCGATGCTGCAGGTGCAATTGTCGCCGGAGGCGAACGGCGTGCGCGGGGAGAAGATCCGCCGCTTCTACGGCTCACAGGTGCATCAGGACTATTCGAACTACGTCGTCGACGATCGTGGCACCACCGCGACCCGCTGGCTGCGCGACTGGATCGCCTCGAAGGCGTGATGCGTGCGACGCCGGGCTCAGTACAGGAATTCGCGGTAGAGCTCCCGCTTCCCTGGTTCGGCGTCGGCCGGCACCTCGATCGAATGCAGTTCGGCGTGCATGTCGCGCATCGAGGGCACGGCCGCACGATCGGGATAAGTCGCCGGATCCCACAGCTTCGCTCGGAGCAACGCCCGGGCACAGTGGAGGAACACCTCGTCGATCTGCACGATGACGGCCAGCTGTGCCGGCTTGTCCTGAAGCGACAGCTTTTCCAGTAGTTCGGGGTCGGTCGAGAGAGTGGCGCGGCCGTTGATCCGGAGCACCTCTTCGTCGCCGGGCACGAAGAACAGCAGGCCGACGTGCGGGTTCTCGAGGATATTGCGGTAGGAATCGGCGCGGCGGTTACCCGGCCGGTCGGGTAGCGCGATCGTGTGATCGTCGAGCACCAGCACCGACGACTCGAGGTCGCCGCGGGGCGAGCAGTCGCAGTTGCCGACGGCGTCGGCGGTCGCGATCGTGAAGAACCGCGCGAGGGACAGGAAATGCCGGATGAGCGGCGTCAGGTGTGGGCGCGCCTTGTCGACGATCGCAGGGTGCGGAATGCCGAGAACGGCTTCGAGTTCGCCCTGGGTCCGTATCCCGGTCTGCACGAGTTCGTCGATCCTGTCCGCATCCATTCGGTGCCACCTCCGGCGGTGACCGTACCAATCGGTCGAAACGGCGCGTCCACCGGAACGGCATTCTCGCGTGATCCGCCGATCAGACGCGCAGTGTGTCGCGCACGTGGCCCGTCTCGTTGATCGATGCGACCCGGCGGGCACCGCTGCGGGAGACGAGGATGCGGGTCACCGACGCGTACTCGATAGGGAACATCAGTGGCCGGGGCAGATCGAGCAACTGCTGCAACACGATGTTGACGACCCCACCGTGGACGAAGAGCGCCACCGTCTCGGAGTGGTCGCACGCGGCCACGACGTCGTCGATCCCCTTCGCCACACGGGTGCGGAAAACATCCGCATCGACGAAATCAGGAAGATGACCGGCGAGAATGCGCTGGTAGGCGGCCGGCGCGACCTCCTTCGCGGCGTCGATCGTGAAGTAGTGATCGTGCCCGTAATCGTATTCGGCGATGTCCTCCACCTTCTCCACACCGAGATGCCGGTGCTGTGCGACGGGCTCGGCCGTCTGCAGTGCGCGCAACTGCGGGCTCGAGAACAGCCGGGTGATGGTGTAGGGGGCCAGCGCCTCCGGTAGGCGCGCAGCCTGCAGACGGCCGGTCTCGGTGAGCGGCGGGTCGGCGACCCCCGTCTCTGCTCGGGCATTGTTCGGCTCGGCATGGCGGATCAGGAGTAGCTGCACGACCTCACGATGCCAGCAACGCCGGTTTCACGTGAAACCGCCCTCACACGCGGCGCGGCTTCGTGAACGGGAACGCCAGCGACTCGCGGATGCTGCCGCCGAGCACGAGCATCACCACCCGGTCGACACCCATCCCGAGTCCGCCCGTCGGGGGCATGGCGTATTCGAGGGCTTCGAGGAAGTCCTCGTCGAGTTCCATCGCCTCCTCGTCACCCCCCGCTGCGAGCAGCGACTGCTCGGTGAGCCGGGCACGCTGATCGAGCGGATCGGTGAGTTCGCTGTAGGCCGTGCCGAGTTCGACACCCCACGCCACGAGATCCCATTTCGCCGCGACTCCGGGCTTGCGTGGGTGTGGGCGGGTCAACGGGGACACCGAGGTCGGAAAGTCCGTGTAGAAGGTGGGGAACTCGGTCCGCGACTCCACGAGATGCTCGTACATCTCCTGCGCGGTGGCACCGGCGTCCCAGGCCGGGTTGTAGGGGATCTCGTGCTCGTCGCAGAGGCGGCGCAACACCGCGACGGGTGTCTGCGCATCGACGAACGTGCCGAGTGCCTCCGAGATCGCATCGTGGAAGGTCTTCACGGGCCATTCGCCGGAGATGTCGACCTCGACCGGACTGCCGTCGGGGCCGGGCCGCAGGATGACCTCGCGTCCGTGTGCCGCACGGGCCGCGGCCTGGATCAGCTCGCGAGCCATGACACGCATCTTCTCGTAGTCGCTGTGCGCCTCGTACGCCTCGAGGATCGTGAACTCCGGGTTGTGTTTGAAGTCCGCACCCTCGTTGCGGAACACCCGCCCGATCTCGAAGACCTTCGCCATGCCCGCCACGCACAGTCTCTTCAGATACAGCTCGGGAGCGATGCGCAGATACAGATCGGCGTCGTAGGCGTTGATGTGTGTGATGAACGGTGCCGCGTTCGCGCCACCGTGCACGGACTGCAGGATCGGTGTCTCGACCTCCAGATATCCACGAGCCTGGAGTTCGTCGCGCAACGACCGCACGACGGCACTGCGCGCCGCGAGATGCCCGCGCGCTCCGGCGTCGATCGCGAGGTGCAGATAGCGTTGCCGTACCCGGGCTTCGGGATCGACGAGACCGTGATACTTGTCGGGCAGCGGATGCAGGCACTTGCCGTCGATGCGCCACGAATCGGCGAGCACCGATATCTCCCCGGTACGGCTGCGACCCATCGTGCCGGAGACCTCCACGAGATCGCCGAGATCGAACAGGAAGCGCCGTCCCTCGACCCGCCGGCGGTCGACGAGGATCTGGATGTCGCCCGACCAGTCGCGCACCACCGCGAACAGCACTCCACCGAAATCGCGGATCCGCAGCAGACGGCCGGCCACGACCACCTCGGTGCCGGCCTTCGCGCTCGCGGCCTCTGCTGCGGTGTGGGTCGGTGGGTGGGCGACCGGATAGGGATCCACCCCGTGTTCGACGATCCGGTGCAGTGTCTCCATACGCACCTGGACCTGTTCCGGAAGCTGCCGGGTGTGCGCCGCCCCCGCGGCGGTGTCTCCGGTCATACTGTCGGGAGCGCTGCCGTCGTCGTGCAGCGCGACCGCGGCTTCCTGGTTCTCGGGGAACGACGAATGCGTTCCGGTGTGGGTCCGGGTGTTCCGGCGGCCGAAGGTCGGGAGCGCGAGGAATCCTTCGGCGATCGCCGCGGCGAGTGCGACACGCGGGATGAGGCGGTTGTCGCGGAAACACAGAAAACGCGGAACCCATTCGGGATGGTACTTGACGTTGGAGCGGTACAGCGCCTCGAGCTGCCACCACCGGGAGAAGAAGAGCAGGATCGACCGCCACAACCGGAGGATCGGCCCGGCGCCGATCTTCGCGCCCTCTTCGAACACCGACCGGAAGACCGCGAAGTTCAACGAGATCCGCTCGATGTCGAATTCGGCGCTACGCGAGGCGAGGTCGGACACCATGAGTTCGACGACCCCGTTGGGAGCCTGCGGGTCGCGGCGCATGAGGTCCAGGGACACGCCGTCCTTCCCCCACGGAACGAACGAGAGCATCGCGACCACCCGGTCGTCCACGACCGCTTCGACGAGCAGGCAGTCCCCGTCGAGCGGATCACCGAGTCGGCCGAGCGCCATGGAGAATCCGCGCTCGTCCTCGGTGTCGCGCCACGCGTCGGCGCGCCGGATCACCGCCGCCGTCTCCGCGGGCGACAGGTCGCGGTGACGCATGATGCGTGCCGTCACACCGTGTTTGCGGGCTCGGTTGACCGCCTGGCGCACGGGCCGCATGTCGCGTCCGGTGAGGGTGAATTCCCGGGTGTGCAGGACTGCCTCGTCGCCGAGTTGCAGTGCGTTCAGACCGGCGCGGTGATACGCCGTCGCTCCGTCCTCGCTCGCACCCATCACCGCGGGTGTCCATCCGTAGGCGCGTGTCAGCGCGAGCCATTCGTCGATCGCATGCGGCCACGCCTCGGGATTGCCGATCGGATCGCCGCTCGCGAGGCATACGCCGAGCTCGACACGGTAGGTCACCGCTGCCTTGCCGCTGGGCGCGAACACGACGGCCTTGTCCCGGCGGGTCGCGAAGTAGCCGAGCGAGTCGTCGCCGTAGGTGAGCAGTCCCCGGATGGCCGATTCGTCGCTGCCGGTCAGTGCGTTGCTCGCTCGTTGCGAGCGGAACAGGACCACGACGGCGGCGAGGAGCGCCAGGGCGCCGAACAGCCCGAGGAGGGTGTTGACCAGTCCGTGCGGGCGGCCGCCGAACTGGTCGTTGTCGATGAACGACAGGGCGGTGACACGGTTGAACGCCCACAGGAACCGATCGGCGGACGGGAGACTGCCGGGGAACAGTTCCACCAGCCCCCAGCCGAGCAGTGTCCCGACGGCAAGGCCCCCGACGAGCACACCGAGTGCGGCCCAGACGTTTCCACGCCGAACCCGGGTGCGGAATTCGGGATAGGACAGCAGTAACAGCGCGACGACGGCCAGATGGACGATCAGCGCGGCCAGATGGTTCGGATCCCGGTCCGCGATGGCCATGACGAGATTGGTGATCGCGAAGCCGCCGAGATAGATCGTCAGGATCCACCATGCGATGCGCTTGCGTCCGGCGATCGCGCCGGCGAGCAGACCCAGGACGAGGGCGAACGACAGGCTCGTGTCGGGAGCATCGAAGTAGTACTCGTCGACGTACTCGCGTGGTGTGTGGATCCAGTAGCGCAGGGTGGGGGAGATCGACCACAACGCCATCGCGATCGCGTAGATGCCGAGGGTCAGGCCGACGATGTGCGGCACGGCGGACAGGCGCCCGTCGATACGGTCGGTCACCGACGGCCGCGAGGTCCGTCGCTCGTCCTCCGCCGGAGGGCGCTCGGCAGGAGCGGTGAGATCCGCAGACATGACATAGAACGGTAACGGGCAAAGACGGCAACTGTCGGGAGAACGGCCGCGGGACGGATCACACCTTCCGTCCCGCGGCCGTCGTCCGTGCGGCTACGAGCTACAGCTACGAGCGCGGTGTTCCCGCGGTCGCGACATCGGCCGGGGCATCAGGCTCGGACGGCTCGGTGCGGGCCAGCCGGCTCGGCCACCAGACCTTCTTCCCGATATCGATGGTCAACGCGGGCACGACCAGCGACCGCACGAGCAGCGCGTCGAGCAACACGCCGAAGGCGACGATGAACGCGAGCTGCGCCAGGAACAGCAGCGGGATCACCGCCAGCGCCGAGAACGTCGCGGCGAGAACCACGCCGGCGGACGTGATGACACCGCCGGTGACGGTCAGTGCCCGCAGCGTGCCCGCACGTGTCCCGACCTTCTTCGTCTCCTCCCGGACACGGGTCATGAGGAAGATGTTGTAGTCGATGCCCAATGCCACGAGGAAGACGAACCCGAACAGGGGCACCACCGGGTCGGCGCCGGGGAACCCGAACACGTGGTTGAACAGCAGGGACGACACGCCGAGCGTGGCGGCGAACGACACGATCACGGTGATCATCAACAGGATCGGGGCGACGAGCGCACGCAGCAGGACGATCAGCACCAGCAGGACCACGAGTGTCACGGCCGGGATGATGACGGTACGGTCGCGGGTCGCGGTGTCCTTGGTGTCGAGGTCGACGGCGGTCGGGCCACCGACGAGTGCCTCGGACCCGGGCACGGCGTGCACCGCCTCGCGGAGGCGTTCGACCGTCTGCTCGGCAGCGAGCGAGTCGGCCGGATCCGACAGGGTGGCCTGTACCGCGACCAGGCCGTCGACGACCCGGGGCGCGCCGTCGGGGCCGGGGACGGGCTGGACGGTCGTGACACCCTCGACGCCTTCGGCGGCGCGGAGCACACCGTCGAGAGAGCCCTCGCGGGCGACGACGATGCTGGGCGAGCCGGTGCCGGCGTCGAAGTGCTCACCGAGCACCTCCTGGCCGGACTTCGAATCGGTCTGCAGCAGGAAGACATCCGAGGACGCGACACCGGAGGCCTTGAACTGCGGTGCGAGTACAGCGAAGGCGACGAGCACGAGGCTGCACACGATCCAGATGGGCCGCGGCTTCGAACCGACGAAGGCAGCGACCCGGCCCCACAGCTTGTGCGACTGCTGCATGTCGTTCACGTCGGCGTTCGCGTCGTAGCGCGGGCGGGTGGGCCAGAACGCCGCGCGGCCGAGGAGGACGAGGGCAGCGGGCAGGAAGGTCACCGAAGCCAGGAACGAGGTGGCGATACCGATGGCGGCGACCGGGCCGAGACCACGGTTGGAGTTCAGGTCGGACAGCAACAGGCACAGCACACCGAGGATGACGGTGCCGGCCGACGCCGAGATCGGTTCGATCGAGCCGCGCAGAGCGCTGCGCATCGCGGCGTACTTGTCCTGCTGCAGTCGCAGTTCCTCGCGGTACCGGGAGACCAGCAGCAGCGCATAGTCGGTGGCCGCACCGAACACGAGGATGAACATGATGCCCTGGCTCTGGCCGTTGAGGGCGATCGCTCCGGCGTCGGCGAGCACGTAGACGAGCAGGCTGGCGAGCGCGAGGGCGAACAGCGCCGAGAGGATGACGACGAACGGCAGGATCGGGCTGCGGTAGACCACCACGAGGATGACCAGGACGACACCGCCGGCGACGAGCAGCAGCAGCCCGTCGATGCCGCCGAATGCCGACGACAGATCGGCTGCCTGCCCGGCCGGACCGGTGACGTAGACGGTCAGCCCCTCCGGTGCGGCCTCGAGTGCGGTGCGGAGTTCTTCGACGGAATCCTGCACCTCCCCGGAGGCGTCGAGCGGAACGATCATCTGCGCCGCTGCACCGTCCTCGGACGGGATCGGCGGGGGTCCCGCGGACTCGGTCGCCAGGAAGGCGAGATCCTGGTCGGTGATGCCACCCTCGCGCTCGGCGACGACGATCGCGGGGATGAACTCGCTTTCGTTGAACTGGGCGTACAGCTCGTCGGCGCGGGTGGATTCGGCAGAAGCGGGAAGGAACGAACTCGCATCGGTCGATGCCACTTCGCTGAGCTTGCCGGCGAACGGGCCGCCGCCACCGGCGGCCACGAGCCACGCGATGAGCAACAGGGCGGGCAGCAGCCACCGCCATCGGCTGGTTCTGCGTGGGGGCTCGGTAGCAGTGCTCAAGATTCCTCCTGGCGTGAGCGGATGATCCGGATCTAGATTATTCAGCGTGCTGAACGATGGGGGAGGAGACGACCTCGACGAGTGGCCCACCGGCCGCTTGCTGTCCACGGCGGCCAGGCTCGTCGAACAGGCCTGGGAACAGTCGCTGCGTCGGCGGGGGCTCACCCATGCGGGGGTGATCGCCCTGCACGCGGTGGCCCACGCTCCGTTGTCTCAACGGCAGATGGCGCGTGCCTGCCGGGTGACGGATCAGACCATGAGCCGGACCGTCGATCATCTGGTGCGCGGCGGCTTCGTCACCCGGACGGTCGACCCCGAGGACGAACGCCGGATGCGGGTGGAGATCACGCCCTCGGGTGTGGAGGCGTACCGGCGGGTGATCGAACTCGAGCGCGACGACGCGGCCGACGGTGACTCGCCCGTGGCGGTGTCCGATCCGGCGGCCCTGCGCCGGCTCCTGCTCGAGATCGTCCGTTCCCACAACACCCCTCGTGACAGCGGTCCGGATATCCGGCCCGGCCGGAGGGCGGATACCCGTCACAGCCGGAGGGCGGATACCCGCAGCGGCGGGGTTCCATCCCTCGACGGGATGTGAGCTGCCGATACCCCGCATGCGTGCGCGGTAGGGTGCCTCATGGTCTCCGCCCACCAGGCCCGAGCCGACATCGTCACCACGCTGCGTGCAGCCGGATGCGTGTTCGCCGAGCAGGAGGCGCAGCTGCTCGCCGAGGCCGCTCGCACGCCCCCCGACCTGGAACGGCTCGTCGCGCGGAGGGTCGCCGGCGAGCCGCTCGAACACGTGCTGGGCTGGGTCTCCTTCCGCGGTGACCGCATCGCGGTACGGCCGGGAGTGTTCGTGCCCCGGCGGCGCACCGAATATCTTGCCCACTGCGCGATCGAGCTCGCTGCGCCCGGCGCCGTGATCGTCGACATGTGCTGTGGATCCGGTGCGATCGGGGCGTCGATCGCGAATGCCGTCGAGTCGTGCGAGATCTACGCGGTGGATATCGACCCCGTGGCGGTCGACTGCGCGCGACTCAACCTGCCCGCGGACCACGTGTTCGAGGGAGACCTGTGCGCCCCGCTGCCCGGAAGGCTGCGGGGCCGCATCGACGTGATGGTGGCCAACGCCCCCTACGTACCGTCCGCGGCGATCGGATCGATGCCGCGCGAGGCACGGTGCAGCGAACCCCGGCTCGCGCTCGACGGCGGGATCGACGGCCTCGACATCCACCGCCGGCTCGCGGCGGACGGCGTCCGGTGGCTGGCCGACGGCGGTGCGCTGCTCGTCGAGTCGGCTGCGGCGCAGTCCTTCGCGGTGGAGGATCTCATGTCCCGCACCGGCCTCGATCCGGTCACCCGGGTCTCTCCGGAATTCGACGCCACGGTCGTCATCGGCTTCCGTCGATGAAGCGAGCGTTGCCGGAGACATGTCAACCGAGTGGGAGTTGAGCGAAGATCGCACTCGGCTCCGTCGATCCGCCCGCCGGCTCCACGCTGAAGCCCAGAGCGGTGGCCCCGGAGATGTCCTCGAGCACCGCGGTCGTCGACGGTGCGACGTCCTCCGGTGTCATCGTGCCCGCCGCCTGCGCACCGTCCGGCCCGAGCAGCCACATCTGGTAGACGCTTCCCTCGGCCGGCGGTGCGACGTTGTTCATCACCAGGACACCGGCGTCCGCCTCTTTGGAGAACACCACGGTCGCGGTGCCGCCCCCTTCGAGGACACCCGAGGAGGTTCGTACGTCCTCGGCAGCGAAGACCCGTTCGCTCGTGGCCGGTGCCGATTCGGTCGACCACTGGCCGGCCACCACGACACCGCCGATCGCCACGATCACGGCCGCCGCCGCGGCGAGCAGGAAGTTGCGCCGACGTCCCCGGCGTCGCTCGTCGAGCGAGACGGGCGGGGTGACAGCGTCGTCCTCCACGGACTCCGGTGAACCGGTTTCCTGCCGATCCTCGGTGGACGTCTTCGCGGTGAGTTCGGCACGGACGAGGTCGAGCAGTCGCACCCTGAGTTCGGGCGGGGGCTCGGTCGCGGTACCCGCCGACATGGCCGCGAGAGTCTCGTGGATCTCGCGGACCTCGGTGGTGAACCGTTCGGCCACCTCCGGATCGGCCTCTGCGAGGCGGTCGGCGATCTCCCGGCGTTCGCCGGGCGCGACGATGTCCAGTGCGAAACCGGGCGCCATGTCGAGCAGATCGTGAGAGGAATCGTTCGTCTCATTCGCCATCGACGGTCACCCCCAGACAATTCTTCAGTCGTTTCAGACCGTCCCGGATACGCGACTTCACTGTCGGTAACGGAGACGAAAGTTCTTCTGCCACTTCGTTGTACGTGAACCCTCGGTAGTAGGCGAGCTCGACGGAGCGGCGTTGAAGTTCCGTGAGCGAACCCAGGCAGTCGTTGACCCGGCGACGCGCGTCGCGCTGGGTGACCTCCTCGCTCACCGAGTCGAAGGCCGCGTCGACGTTCCTCGAGCCGTAGTGGGCCTCCCGGTCGGCCCCGGACTGCTCGCTGCGGACCCGGTCGACGGCCCGCCGATGGGCGAGGGTGATGATCCACGCCAGCGCGGAACCCTGGCGCGGATCGAAATTCCCCGCCGACCGCCACACCTGCAGGTAGACCTCCTGGGTGGTTTCCTCGCTGTACCCGGGATCGCGGAGTACGCGCAGCACCATGCCGAATACGCGTGCACGCGTGGCGTCGTACAGTTCGGCGAAGGCCGTAGGGTCTTGTCGGGCCACCCGCTCGAGCAGGTCGCCGAGGGTATCGGTGTGGCCTCCGACGCCGGTCATCGGCTCAGTCCGCTCATCGGGGGCAAGCCTAGCCGGGACATTCCCTCCACTCAAGGCAACCGTTCCGGTCACGCCGTCACCCCATCCACATCCGTGCGCGCAACACTGTGGTCGGATCGACGGGCAACCGCTCGCCGCTGACGGTCGCGGTGAACACCGGGACACCGGGACGCCGGAGCGCGATCGAGACCGCGAACATGTCGCCCGCCCGGGTGACGATGTCGATCTCGTCCGATCTCAGCGTGTAACAGTGCGGTCCGCTCCGGCGCGTGTGCACCTCCGCGACCACGTAGGCCAGCGCCCCGCCCTGCTCGTGACACCAGAACAGATTCAACGGATCCGACCCGAGACCGAGACGGCGGATGTTGAGCAGGGCCGTGATCCGTCCCCGCGGTGGCTGGACGCCGTCGGCCACCAGCTGATCCTCGACCCGCCCGCGGAAGGTATCGGAATCGCTGGCAGCGAAGTGATCCCACGGCTCGAACCGCATGAGCGTACGCAGCCACCAGGGCGACGAGGGAGCCTCGTCCACATCCACCATCCAGCTGTAGCCGTGATATTCGAGCAGGGGCCGCTCGGCGGAGCCCCGGGCATGGCGGACGAAGGTGCGATAGATCGCCGGCGTGAGCATGCCCTGGCCGTTCAGGAACTCGACGTCGTCGCCGATCATCGCGACGGCTCGGGGGAGTTCAGGATGCATGGTCGTCTCCGGGGCACGTGGTCGGTTTCCCCGACAGTGTGCACGTCAGGAAATCGGCAGTCGTGTCGGCCCACCAATGTGGGTCGGCGAGAAGGAAGTGCCCACCTCCGGGCAGCGGACGCCACCGCGCGTGCACCCCTCGTTGTCCCGCCGCCATCACCTGACTCTGCGCTGCCCGGGGGTCGGTGCGGGTGTCCTCCGTGCCGTGAGCGACCAGCAGGTGCCGGCCGGCCGGAATCAGATCCGCGTCGTCGGTGGGCCACCACGGCGCCAGGGCGACGAGGGACTCCACTCCGTGCTGGCCCGCGAGATGCGCGACCGCCCGTGCGCCCATCGCGTGCCCGACCAGACCGATCCGCACGTCCCCGCGGCGCCGCACCACCGACTCGATCGCCCGCAGGCCGTCGCGCACCGGACTCAAGTGGTCGTCGTTCCACCCGCGATAGCGGTAGTCGACCAGATCGACCGCGATGCCGTACTTGCGCAGCCGTCCACGCAGCGCGCCGGCGAACAGACGCATACGCACCTGCGGCGGATGCCACGGACGTGCCGGTGTGGTGCCGACCGGACGCCCGCCGGGCAGCACGAGCACGTGAGCCGGTCGGCGATCCGAGAAGTCGTCCATGACCTGCATTCGGAGCGACCCCGCGATGCGGATGGGTTCCGGATGAATACCGATCCGGAAAAAATTCTTCCGATCCGACCCATCCGCCCCGTCCCCGGGGTCGAATGACCCGTGACACACCTGATCGACGTGGCCGCTCCGGCCACGGCCTACGAAGGGAAATCACAGTCATGAACATCACTGCGCGTAAGAGCCTTGCCGCCGTCGGCGTCGGTGCGCTGTCCCTGCTGGGTGTCGCGGCGTGCTCCGACGACGGAGGAACGGACAACGGGGAAGTCACCGTCGAGGAGACCATCGAGGAGACGATGGAGCCGACCACGGAGGCAACGGGAACCGAGACGACCGGAACGGAGACGACCGGAACCGCGGCCGCGTCCGCTCCCGTCGGCCCCGGATGTGCCGACTACGTCGCCGCGAACCCCAGCGGCCCCGCTTCCGTCGAGGAACTCGCGAACCAGACCATCGTCGAAGCCGCCGGCAGCGTGCCGATTCTCACCACCCTCACCGAGGCCCTCTCCGGACAGCTCAACCCCGACGTGAACCTGGTCGAGACTCTCAACGACGGCGAATACACCGTCTTCGCCCCGGTCGACGATGCGTTCGCGGCACTGCCCCCCGAGACGATCCAGACACTGCAGACCGACTCGGGTGCGCTCACCGACATCCTCACCTACCACGTGGTTCCGGGCGATCTGACCGTCGAGGACGTCGCCGGCACGCAGACCACCGTGCAGGGCGGCACCGTCGAGGTCACCGGTGAAGGCGAGATGTGGACGGTCAACGACGCCAACGTGATCTGCGGCGGCATCGAAACCGAGAACGGCACCGTGTACCTGATCGACACCGTTCTCACCCCGCAGTGATCCGCGCCGTGCAGTAGTCCCCACTCTGCAGCGAGCGGCATGCGGCACCAGGCCGCATGCCCTGGCAAACGATGCCCGGTCGACGAAAGGTAGAAGATATGCGTTGGTCCCGACACGGCGTTCGGGGGCTTGCGGCGGCGTTCATCGCCGCCGCAGGCGCGTTCCTGTTCGCCGCGCCCGCAGCCGCAGCGCCCCTCACCCCGGTCCCGGAACTGGACGTGAACCGGTATGTGGGGCAGTGGTACCAGCTCGCCGCCAATCCGGCCCCCTTCAACATCGACTGCGTGCGCGACACCACCGCGGTCTACACGCTGCTCGACGAACGTAATGTCCGCGTGGAGAATTCGTGCACCACGGTCACCGGGGAGCGCCGCGGAATCGTCGGGAACGCGCGCGTGAACGACACCGCTTCGCTGCACGTGTCGTTCCCCGGTGTGCCGTTCCAGGATTCGCTCGACGGCCCGAGCAATTACATCGTCACGTACCTGGCGGACGACTACTCGTGGGCATTCGTCGGTGACCCGACCCGCGTCTCCGGATTCGTCCTGTCACGTTCGCCCGTCGTCGGACCCGACGCGTGGCGGCAGATCCGGGAGGTCGTCGAAGCGCGTGGTTACAACTCGTGCCTGATGCTCACGTCGCCGACCACCGAGGGCCTGCAGGAGATCCGGCCGCTCTGCACCGTCTGACCCCGCAGAGGGAGAGGGCCGTGTGCGCATTCGAGGAAGATGCGCACACGGCCCCGCCTTCGTCACCTCATCTGCCGGCAGCGCCGACCCACCTCACCTGCCGGCAGCGCCGGCAATATGCTCCAGCATTCCCCGGAAGATGATGCCGTGGAAGGGAACCAGCACGTACCAGTAGAGACGGCCGGCGATTCCTCGCGGAAAGAACACGGCCCGCTGATGTACACGGCAGGGCGCCGGCGATCCCGGCTCGAGTGGTTCGACCCTCCACTCCAGCCACGCGCGTCCGGGCATCCGCATCTCGGCGCGCAACCGGAGCAGCTTCGGTCGTTCGATGCGTTCGACCCGCCAGAAGTCCAGGGCGTCACCGGTGTGCAAGGTCTTCGGATGACGTCGGCCCCTGGTGAGACCCACGCCCCCGACGAACCGGTCGAGCCAGCCCCGCATCGTCCACGCCAATGGGAAGGAATACCAGCCGTTCTCGCCGCCGATGCTTTCCACCACCGCGAAGACCTCTCCGGCGGAGGAATCCGACACGAGCGACCGCTCGTCCGTGAAGACGACCTCGCCCGCCCAGTCCGGATCGGAGGGGAGCGGATCGGCGGGTGCCCCGACCGGCGACGCCCCGGCCCAGGTCGTCTCCACCTCGCCTCGTTCGAGACGTCCCAGAGCCAGTCGCACGGCCTCCCGGTAGCCGGTAGGGCCTCCCTCCGGCGGCGGGATGATGGCGTCGATGTCGTGATTGCGCATGACCGCATCCGTGGCCAGTGATTCGATGAGCGCACGTCCGAGTCCCGGAGGAATCGGGGTCACCAGACCGATCCACAGACCGGCGAGTTTCGGTGTGAGAACGGGCAGGACGAGGATCCGCCGCTTCGTCAATCCCGCGACCTCCGCGTACTGCTGCATCATCTCGCCGTACCGCAACACGTCGGGCCCGCCGATGTCGTATGTGCCACTGCGGGGCAGTGGTGCCTCGGCGGCTGCGACCAGATAGTGCAGTACGTCGCGGACGGCGATCGGCTGGATCCGGTTGTTCACCCACCGGGGAGTGGTCATGACCGGAAGCCGGTTGCTCAGATGCCGGATCATCTCGAAGGATGCCGAACCCGAACCGATCACCACACCGGCTTGCAGCACGAGCGTGGGTACGCCGGATGCGATGAGGATGCGTCCCACCTGAGCCCGCGAATACAGATGTGGCGAGAGCTCGCCCGATTCGGGATGCAGCCCGCCGAGGTACACGATCCGCGAGACGCCGCAACGCCGCGCGGCGCCGGCGACGTTCTGTGCGGCCCGCTTCTCGGTATCGACGAACTCGTCGCGACCACCCATCGAATGCACCAGGTAGTACACGACATCGATGTCGCGGAAGGCCTCGACCAGGGACTCCGCATCGTCGAGGTCCCCCCGGACGATCTCGACATCGTCCGCCCACGGCACGTCCCGCAGCTTGTCGGGATCGCGGGCGAGTACCCGCACGCGAAAACCTGCCTCGAGCAGGCGGGGGGCGAGCCTGCCACCGATATATCCTGTTGCTCCCGTGACCAGCACCCGGATGTCGCTCACGGCTGCTCCAGGATGTGGCCGAGCTGGTGACGCAGCGACGCTTCGAGATCGGGCCGGCGGAACCGGTGCCCGATGTCGAGCAATGCCTTCGGGACGACGAACTGGTCCGCCTGCGCGACCTCGCGCGCGCCTTGGTCACCGAGCAGCAGGCGAGGCCCCAAGCCGGGAACGGGAAGCAGCGCGGGCCGATGCAGCACCGACGCCAGGACGCGGGTGTAGTCCTGGTTCCGTACCGGTTGCGGCGCCACGGCGTTCACCGGTCCGGTCATGGAGGGGTCGGCGAGCGCACGATGGTAGACGTCGACCAGATCGTCGAGATCGATCCAGGAGAACCATTGCCGTCCGTCACCGAGACGGCCTCCGAGGCCCGCCGCGAACAGCGGGCGCATCAACTGCAGTGTTCCCCCGCGAGGTGTCTGGACGATCCCCGTGCGTACCTGTACGACCCGCAGCCCTTTCCTCTCGGCAGGAGCTGTCGCGGCCTCCCAGTCGGCGACCACGCCTGCCAGGAATCCGGTTCCCCGAGAAGCGTGCTCGTCCAGCGGGGTGTCGCCCCGGTCGTACCCGTAGAGTCCGATCGCGGAGGCGGAGACGAAGGTCGCCGGCCCGTTGGGCGTTGTCGCGGCGAGTTCGGCGAGTCGCCGTGTCGGTTCGATCCGGCTGTCCCGGATCGCCGCCTTGTGTGCATCGGTGAACCGGCCGGCGATCGAGGCACCCGCGAGGTGGACGACGGCGTCGACACCTTCGAGCAGGTCGGGTGCGGGATCGGCGGGATCCCACTGCCGTTCGTCCGATCGTTGCCGTTCGTCGGATCGCTGCGGCGGACGACGGACGAGGCGGATCACCCGGTATCCACCGCTGGACAGGAAAGCGGTGAGGGCGGTGCCGACGAGACCGCTCGACCCGGTCACGGCGACGGTCGCGGGACGGACACCCTGGGCGTGGGACCAGCGATGGCTCGCGAGGTCGTCGGCGAGCTGGCGATGCCGGTAGCGAAAGGTCTGTGTCAGTAGACGACCCGGTACCGCTGTGTCGACGCGGTCGACGACGCGGGTACGGAATTCGTCGACCACGTCGAAGCGATGTTCGTGACGCCACGATCCGATCACCGTGGCGGGTCGCGACATCACTCCGTCGTGGGAGAGTTCGTCGACGAAACGTGCGGGGGGATCGTAGTGTTCGGGGTCGTGCCGGGAGATCCAGCGAAGCCCGCCCGGGAGGCCGAGGATCGCGGTGCCCGATTCGAGCGAATCGGATTCGGAGACGACGCTCATCGGCTGCCAGGGCGGCACGAGACGCAGGATGGCGCCGGGACGCGAATGCCAGCCGAACACCTCCCCGCGGGATTCGTCGACGACGCTCGAGAACTCGATGCCCATGATGTCTCCTCGCGATACGGCTCTGTCCCGACGATCACGGCGCCGGAGCGGACTCCGGCGCCGTGATCGCTCAAGCGGGCAGGACGCTGATGAGGAAGGTGTAGGCGTCGACGAGCGGGGTGTGGATTGCCATGAAAACGGATTCGACGAGTGCGCGCACTGCAGTGTCCTTTCGTGTGGTCCTACTCGTGTGGTGTACGGCGAACGGTGGGTCCGTCCGAAGGTTGTTCGGAGCAGATCTCCGGGCGGATGGGTCGTTTCGCCGACATTTTCATCGGGGTGAGCGAATTCGCTCGTATCTGTCCAGAGCGACCCGCCGTTCGTGTGCGTGATCGACGACCGGTTCCGGGTAGCCGTCCGGAGGGCCGTCGGGAAGGCTGTGCACACGAGCGCCGCCGACGCTCCGCAGTTCGGGTACCCATCGGCGGACGTATTCACCCGTCGGATCGAATTTCTCACCCTGCCGCGTCGGGTTGAACACCCGGAAGTACGGGGCGGCATCCGTCCCGCTTCCTGCGGTCCACTGCCAATTGTGTTGGTTGGAGGCGAGATCACCGTCGACGAGATGCCTCATGAAATGTCGCGCGCCGCGCCACCACGGCAGATGCAGATCCTTGGTGAGGAACGATGCGACGATCATCCGTACCCGATTGTGCATGACACCCTCGGTGAGCAACTGCCGCATCCCCGCATCGACGATCGGGAATCCCGTACGACCCTCGCACCATGCGGCGAACAGGGCCTCTGCGTCGGGGCCGGAATCGTAGGTGATGGCGTCGAAATCGCTGTTGTAGTTCGTGTGTGCGGTCTCGGGGCGGTGGAACAGCACGTCGGCATAGAAATCACGCCAAGCCAGTTCGCTGCGGAAGGTAACGGCACCATCGTCCGATCGGTCCCGGAGGTCGTGCAGGAGGGTACGCGGATGGGCGCAGCCGAATTTCAGGTACGGCGACATCCCGCTCGTACCGTCGAGGGCAGGCCGGTCGCGGTCGGTGGCATAGCGGTCGAGGCCGCTGTCCACGAATTCTCCCCACCGCCGAAGTGCAGCCGCCTCTCCCGCGATCGGTGTCGCGTCGGTCTCCCCCTCCTCGGGGATCCGGACACGTGAGGAGACACCACTCGCGTCGACCCAGTCGATCACCTTCGCATCGGTAGCCGCCGGGGTGTGCCATCCGTGATCGCTCCACGCCCGGCGGAATGCCGAGAACACCTTGTACGGCGTGCCGTCGGGTTTGGTCACGCGGCCGGGGGTGACCGCATAGGGGGAGCCGGTGGCCACCAGCGGGACGTCGCCGAGCGCGTCGGCGACGCTCCGGTCACGTCGCGTGCCGTACGGACCGTGATCGGAACTGATGTGGACCTCGACCGCATCGAACTCGCGAGCCACCGCCGGCACCGCGTCCACCGGATCTCCCCTCACGACGAGCAGCCGGCCCTCGAGCTCGCGATCCAGTGCTCGTAGGCACCCCATGAGGAAGGCACGACGTCGTGCCCCGGAGGGCCGGAGCAGTGCGTCGTCGAGAACGAACAGGGCGAGTGTCTCGTCGGCCACCTCGGTCGCGGAGAACAGGGTGGGCAGATCGTGCAGGCGGAGATCGCGTCGGAACCAGATGATGCTGGGGCGGGCCATGGAACCAGTGTCGGGGACAATGGGTGCCATGTCCGACGCATTCGATGTACCGATCCGTGACGAGTCGATCCGGCTCGGCCAGTTCCTCAAGCTCGCGAGTCTCATCGAGTCGGGCGCCGAGGCCAAGGAGGTGATCGCCGACGGCCTGGTGTCGGTCAACGGCGAGGTGGAGGAGCGCCGCGGCCGTCAGCTGAAGGTCGGCGACGTGGTGGAGATCGCCGGGGCGAGCGCGCGGGTAGCGCACGACGGGTGACGGGGCGGCCCGCGCGCTCGGCGTCGGCCGTCAGTCCTCGGCGCGGACGACCACGCCGTCGGAGTCGCTGTAGACGATCTCGCCCGGGTTGAACGTGACGCCGCCGATCTCGACGGGCACGTTCTTCTCCCCGGAACCGGTCTGGGTGCTCTTGCGCGGGTTGGTGCCGAGGGCCTTGACGCCGATGTCCAGCGTGCGCAGGATCGCGGAGTCGCGGACCGCACCGTTGACGATGACCCCCGCCCAGCCGTTGTCGACGCCGCGACCGGCGATGATGTCACCGACGAGCGCGGTGTGGATGCTGCCGCTGCCGTCGACGACGAGCACACCGCCGTTGCCGGGTTCGGACAGGGTCTGCTTGACGAGCAGGTTGTCCTGGAAGCAGCGGATGGTGGTGATGGGGCCGGCGAACTCGGTGCGTCCACCGAACTGGATGAACTGCGTGTCGCAGCTGCGGATGTCCGGGCCGATCTCGTCGGCGAGGTCGGCGGTGGCTGTGAATGCAGTAGCGTCGTTCATGGTGCGAGGATAAGGGGACGTTCCTCCCCGGGTGGGCGGCGGTCGCCGGCGACCGGTTCGCGCAGATCGGCCGAAGGGTGAATTCGGTAGATTCTTGTATCCTTACGCGACCGGTTCGCCACGAGAGACGTACAGGATGGGGACATGCCACTTGCCGGACGTTCCACGGTAGTTCGGGTCCCCAAGGCCGGAGAACTCATCGCAGCAGATCTTCGCCGGCAGATCATCACGGGCGAACTCGAAGCCGGAGAACCGCTTCCCAACGAAGCAGCACTCATGGAGCGTTTCGGGGTGTCGCGCCCGACCTTGCGCGAAGCGTTCCGCATCCTCGAGTCCGAGGGCATCATCAGGGTGCTTCGCGGAGCCCACGGTGGTGCCCGCGTCCAGGCGCCCGACGGATCGACCGCGGCCCGCTACACGGGGTTGCTCCTGCAGTACCGCGGCGTGCCCCTCGCCGACGTCTATCGTGCCCGCACCCAGATCGAGGTCGCGGCAGTAGGACTGCTCGCGGCCGAGGGAGGCGACCGCGTCGATCGGCTTGCTGCCGTCGTCGAGCGGGGTGAACAGGTGCTCGACGAGCCCCACGCCTTCGCCGGGTACGACGCCGAAGTGCACCGCACGATCGTGGAACTCGGTGGCAATCGGACACTCGGCGTCCTCGCCGGGATGCTGCTCGACATCATGGATGCGCATGCGGCCTTGTTCATCTCGCAGCGCAGCCGGCCGGACAGGCCCGGAGCAGCAGTGGCGCTGCGCGCCAACAGGAAACTCGTCGGTCTTCTGCGGGATTCGGAACCCGGTGCTGCGCAGTCTTTCTGGCGTAAGCATCTCGACAGCGTCGAGCACTACATGACCGACGACAACGAGACCACCCTCATCGAGGTGCTCTCCTAGTCCGCCTGCCGCCCAGGGCCTTTCCGGTTGTGTGCCGGAAGTCTTCAGGCCGCGCGGCCGAAACGGCGCTCGTAGTCCTCGCGTACACGTGCCGCACGGGCGCGGGCCTTGGCGCTGAGCATGTCCGGATCGAGGCCGTGCTGCTGGAGGCGGTGCCGCTGCCAGACGGGCATGAGCGCCACCGAGAAGTAGGTCCACGGCAGCAGCAGCAACAGCATCATCGACACCGGGATCCATACCGGCCCGGGGATCAGCAGGAACAGCATGAGGAGCGGAATCACGGGCAGATTCCAGCGCAGCAGGTACCTGCGTGCACCGCCGGGACCGAGGATGTCCTCGCGTACCCACTCCTGCATCTCCTGCGGCAGCGTGCGACCGAACATGTAGCCGACGCGCTGGAGCAAATTCGGTCGTGCACTACTAATCATGGGGACCAGGATAGGCGCTAGTCGTAGAGACCGGCCAACCTGTCCGCAAAGCTGTCGATGACCACCCGCCGGCGCAGCTTCATGCTGGGCGTGAGGTCGCCCGCCTCGACGGACAGTTCGCGCTCGAGAATCGTGAACTTCTTGATCTGTTCCCATCGGTTGAGCTGCAGATTCAACTCGTCGACGTGGCCGGAGATCAGCTCGCGGGCCTTGGGATGCCGGGCGATCTCCTCGAACGACGAGGTGCCCAGGCCGGTCTTCCGGGCCCACTCGGTGATCGACTCCGGATCCAGGCCCACGAGGGCCACGCAGTACGGTCTGCCCTCCCCGTAGACGAGGATCTCGGAAGCGTAGGGGCAGATCGCCTTGAAGGAGGCCGCCAGGGAGGACGGGGCGACGTACTTGCCCTGCGACGTCTTGAACATGTCCTTCTTGCGGTCGGTGATCCGCAGGTATCCCTCGTCGTCGAGGCTCCCGATGTCGCCGGTGCGGAACCACCCGTCCTCGTCGAACGCCTCGGCGGTCGCATCGGGCCGGTTGTGATAGCCGGTCATCACGCCGGGGCCCTTGACGAGCACCTCGCCGTCCTCGGCGATACGGACCTCGGTTCCGGGAATCGGCCAGCCCACGGTGCCGAGCCGGTTGGCGTACGGGCGGTTGACGAACGAGGCCGCCGATGTCTCCGTGAGACCGTATCCCTCGAGGACGGGAATGCCCACCGCATCGAACCACTCGCCGACATCGGGGTCGAGCGCCGCGGATCCGGAGATGAAGAAGCGCAGCCGGCCGCCGAAGCGTTCGCGGATGGTGGAGAAGACCAGCTTGTCGGCGAGCGCGTGCTGCAGATTGTCGAGCACGCCCGGCGACCTCCCGGCCTGCCGTGCCTTCGACATCTTCCGGCCGATGCTCATGGCCCGGTCGAAGATCTTCTTCTTGGCGCCACCCTCCTCCTCCATCATGGCCTCGACGCGCGCGTGGGCCTTCTCGAAGATCCGGGGTGCCGCTCCCATGAAGGTCGGGCGCACGACGGCGAGGTTCTCCACGATCTTGTCGACACGGCCGTCCACCGCTGTGGGGAAGCCGATCTGCAGGGGGAGGGTCAGCAGAACCTTGCCGAAGACGTGGGAGAGCGGAAGCCACAGATACTGCAGGTCGTCGGAATTCAGCATGTTGAGCGAGGCGATCGCCGCGGCCTCGTAGGTCCACGCCGAGTGCGGCAGGCGCACGCCCTTCGGTTTGCCCGTGGTTCCCGAGGTGTAGATCAGGGTGGCGAGCCGGTCGGGTCCGATGCTGTGGATCCGGTCGGTCACCGTGTCGGAATACCGGGTCAGCAGGTCGCGGCCGAGGGCGGCGAGTTCGTCGAAGCCGATCACCCAGTCGCCGTCCCCGGTGCCGTCGACGAGGACGACCTTCCTCAGGTGGGGGAGCTCCCTGCGCTGGGCCATGAGCTTCTCGACCTGGGTTGCATCCTCGGCGATGACGATCCTGCTGCCGGAGTCGGAGACGATGAACGCGACATCGGCGGCATGTGTCGTGGGGTAGACCGTCGTCGTCGCGGCGCCGGCGCACATGACCGCCAGGTCGGCGAGCACCCATTCGTAGCGGGTGGACGACAGGAGTGCCACGCGGTCCTCGGGTTCGATTCCCAATGAGATCAGGCCGGCCGCGAGCAGCCGAACTCGTTCCCCGGCCTCGTCCCAGGTGACGGACGTCCAACCGCCGTTGCCGTCAGGGAAGCGGAACGCCTCGGAGGTGGGAGCGGCTGCCACCCGGTCGATGAACAACCGTGCAACAGAGGGGGCTCGATCGTCGATGACGGATCGGTCGACTTGTTCCTCGGACACACGCGCCATGGTCGACATGACTCCAGTCTAGAAATGTCGAGCCTGCCTTCTGGTGAATATAAGCGGAAACTTATATAGTGGGAGTATGCACGGGTTCGAGGTTCTCGCAGATCCGGTCCGTCGCCGGATTCTCGAGTTGCTCTCCGGCGGCGCGCGGGCGGCCGGAGACATCGTCACCGCGATCGGGGAGGAGTTCTCCATCTCCCAGCCCGCCGTCTCGCAACATCTCAAGGTTCTGCGCGACCACCGGTTCGCCGTGGTCTACAAGGACGGCGCCCGCCGCCTCTACGAACTCGAACCGGAGGTCCTCGTCGAACTCGAGGACTGGCTCGAGCGACTGCATCCGCCCGTGTACGCGTCCCTCGACGCACTGGAGACGGAGATCGCCCGCGGCAGGCGTGAGCGCCGGGGGCGCGATGCGGACCGACCCACTGTTCCTGTCCCGGACGAGAGGAAATCGTCGTGAAGAACGTGATCGCCGGAAGTGATACGAGTCGACGCACGGTCGGGCACCGGACCGTCGAAGGGCGGGAGGCGAAGGTCGTCACCGTCTCACGCAGCTACCGCACGAGTGCGGAAGATCTGTGGCAGGCCTGCACCGACCCGCAACGTATCCCTCGCTGGTTCCTTCCGATCGAGGGGGACCTCGACGTCGGCGGCCGATACCAACTCGAGGGCAATGCCGGTGGAGAGATACTCACCTGCGATCCTCCCAGAATGTTCAGCGCCACCTGGGAATTCGCAGGCCGGATCAGCTGGATCGAAGTGTCGATCCTGCCCGAGCCCGGCGATCGGGCGCGGCTCGAACTCTCGCACATCGCCCACCCCGACGAGCACTGGGAGCAGTACGGCCCGGGCGCTGTCGGAATCGGTTGGGATCAGGCACTTCTCGGTCTCGGTTTGCACATCGAATCCGGGGAGCCGGTGGATCCCGGTGAATTCGTCTCCTGGTCGATGTCGGAGGAAGGGCTGCAGTTCGTCCGCGACAGCAGTGCGGCCTGGCGCGACGCCGACATCGCCGGCGGTGAGGATGCCGAGCAGGCGCGCGCGGCCGCCGAGCGGACGAGTTCGTTCTACACCGGAGGGTAGAACGGCCGATCGTCCGTCGGCACGTCCTCAGTCGCCGGACCGGCGCCGCTGCCGGGCGTTCGCGTAGAGGGCAGCGCCCTCGGCGCGCGCCGCGCGGCTGTCAGGACGACGCGATCGAAAGTGGTGAGAGAAAAGCGTTTCCGGGGCACGTGCACGGCAGGTCGGCCACCGGTCACGGCGAAGAGGTGGACCTTGCCGGGCACCCCGGTGAGTCGGCGTGTACCTCTGTCCGAGAACTGCAGTCCCGATCCGCCGCCAGTTCGCGCACCTGACGCGAGACGAGCACTTCCCCGGGACGGGCCTCGACGCCGAGCCGGTGCGCATCGTCGACGATGCGCCGGGCGCACTGCACAGCGGCCAGGGGCCCGTCGAACAGGCTGAACGTGCCGTCCCCGACGATGCTGACCAGAGTGCCGCCGGCCTCCGTCACCGCGAACCGGACGTCGCGTTCGTGGCGGGTGAGCAGCGCACGATAGGCGGTGTCGCCGATACGGGCGAGGAGCTTGTATCTCGCCGCCCCCACGGGTAGCGAACTTCCGGCGATGAGCACCGCGGTGGTGGGGCACTGGACGGAGCGGAGGGCGTGCGAATAGTCGAGACGAAGACTCGCTTCGAGGTGGGCGCGCATCGTGCTCGGCGACGCCGAGCACCGTTCGAGCATGGCGGTCAGCCGCCGGTTGTACGGACTGTCGGCATGGGAATCGGTCAAGGCCGACGTGCGCCCCTCTCCCCAGTGCCGGACGGCCTCCCGTCATCCGTCGACGAACGCTGTGACCTCGGTCTCCGTCCATCCGTGCAATGTCCGGCCGGTGTCGAGCAGGGGTTCGCAGAAAGGTGCGACCAACATCGACGCGTTGACCCGTTCGGGGGCGGTCGCGGCGACGAGGACCTGCGGCCCGCACGTGCTGTGGATCCCGACGAAGGAGGCGTGGCGGACCTGTTCGGCGTCCATGACGGCGAGGACGTCCTCCGCCTGCTGTTCGACGGTGGGCACATGATCGACCGGGTCGGAGAGCCCGAAACCCCGGCGCTGGAAGTAGACGGCGCGCGAGTACGTCGCGAGTCGCTCGAACAGCGAGTGCATGTGCGGATCGGTCCACAGCAGGTCGAGGTGCATCTGGATGTCGAAGAACCACACGACGTCGGCGGGACCCGTGCCGACCACCCCGTAGGCCGGATTGTGGCCGTCGCGGGGTAGATACCGGGTCACCGGCGGGTCCACTCGTACAGCCTGACGAGGTGGGGGAGAGGGAGGGCACGTTCCGGACGTGGAGTCGCCGTGGAAGACTCGCAGTCCCCGGTGATCGACGTGCGATCTTCCGGATCTGTGGAGCGGAGATCGTCGTCCGCCGGAGAGGAGACGTTCCCATGGGGAGTTCGATCGAACCAGGGGATCTCGGACGCCGTATCGCGCAGTTGGCGCGGGGCTTCTACAGGCCTGCCGATCTCGACGAGACGTTGCGCGGCGTGACCGCCGCGGCAGTCGAACTCGTAGGTGGGGCCGAGTGTGCCGACATCCTCATCGTGACCGACCGGAAGCACTTCCGTTCCCTTGCGGCCACCTCGGAGCTTGCAGAACACCTCGACGACCTGCAGGAACAGTTCGGTGAGGGCCCGTGCCTCGATGCGAGCTTCAAGTACCTCGTGGTGCGGTCCGAAGATCTCCGGGAAGAGCGGCGCTGGCCGCATTTCGCGAAGGCCGCGGTGGATGCGGGTGTGCTCAGCGCCTTGTCGTTCCAGCTCTATCTCGAACAGGAGAGCATGGGGGCGCTGAACATGTTCTCTTCCGAGGCCGATGCGTTCGGCCCCGGCGCGGAGGCGATCGCCGAGGTTCTGGCCGCGCACGCGGCCATGGCGATGAGCGCGGCGCGTAGTCGGGGGCAGTTCGCTTCGGCGCTGGCGACCCGCGATGTCATCGGTCAGGCCAAGGGAATGATCATGGAGCGCTTCGGCATCGACGCGGTCGCCGCGTTCGAGTTGCTGCGCAAGCTCTCGCAGGACAGCAACGTTCCGCTCGCCACGGTCGCCCAGCGGATCGTCGAAGCGGGACCCGAGCCCAGGGGTGACGACCGGCGGGTGGGACCGGCCGCGAGGTGAGCGGCGCCGCACCTGTGTGACAGGGCACACTTCACGCAGGTAGGTTTGGTGCAACTGCAAGTACTACTCACCGGTAGGGGTGCATCATGCCAGCTCCCAGCGCTGCGACCTTTCGGCGTCTCGCCGACCTCATAGCCGTTCCCGATGCCGACAAGCGGCCCACTCGCCCGGTCGTCGAGGCGTTCACCGGCCGGGAGATGGCCACCGTGCCGGTCGCCACCGCCGAAGACGCCAAGGCTGCGATCGCGCGCGCTCGTACCGCCCAGGCGGCCTGGGCACGGCTGCCGGTGGAGGAGCGCGCCGCGATCATGCATCGCTACCGCGATCTCGTGCTCTCCCGCCGCGTGCACCTCATGGACATGGCACAGGCCGAGACCGGCAAGTCGCGCAGTTCGGCGCAGGAAGAGATCCTCGACATCTCGATGACCGCGCGGTTCTACGCCCGCGTCGCGCCGAAGCTGCTGCGGCCCCGCAAAGCGGTGGGCATGCTGCCGGGTCTGACCAAGACCACGATCCGGTACCACCCCAAGGGCGTCGTGGGTGTGATCGCGCCGTGGAACTATCCGATGACCCTGGCGGTCTCGGACGCGATTCCCGCGCTGCTCGCCGGTAACAGCGTGGTGCTCAAGCCCGACAGCCAGACGCCCTACTGTGCGCTCGCCGTCGTCGAACTGCTCTACGAGGCGGGGGTTCCGCGCGACGTCTTCGCGGTGGTCCCCGGCCCCGGCTCCGTGGTGGGCACCGCGATCGTCGAGAACGCCGACTACCTCATGTTCACGGGGTCGTCGGAGACGGGCAGATTGCTCGCCGAACAGGCGGGGCGGCGGTTGATCGGATTCTCCGCCGAACTCGGCGGCAAGAACCCCATGATCGTCACTGCCGGAGTGAATCTGCGCGAGGTCACCGAGGCGGCGGTGCGGGCGTGCTTCTCCAATTCGGGGCAGCTGTGCATCTCGATCGAGCGAATCTACGTCGAGAAATCGATCGCTCCCGAGTTCGTCCGGATGTTCGGGGCGCGGGTACGCGAGATGACGTTCGGCCCGGACTACGACTTCGGCACCGAGATGGGCTCGCTGATCAGCGAGAGCCAGGTGAAGGCAGTGACCCGCCATGTCGAGGATGCGGTCGCCAAGGGCGCGACCGTCGTCGCGGGCGGGCGGGCCCGTCCCGATCTCGGGCCGCTGTTCTTCGAGCCGACGGTGCTCACCGACGTGCCCGAGGACGCCGAGTGCTACCGCAACGAGACGTTCGGCCCGGTCGTGTCGATCTATCCGGTGGAGAACGTCGAGGAGGCGATCCGGGAGGCCAACGACACCGAGTACGGGCTCAACGCGTCGGTGTGGGCCGCGACGAAGGCGCAGGGCGAGGCCATCGCGGCGCGGGTGCACGCCGGCACCGTCAACGTCGACGAGGGATATGCACCCGCCTGGGGCAGCACCGACGCCCCGATGGGCGGTATGGGAATCTCCGGTATGGGACGCCGCCACGGTGCGGAGGGCCTGTACAAGTACACCGAGCCGCAGACCGTCGCGACCACCAGGCTGCTCAACCTCGACGGCCCGCGGGGGATTCCGCGACGGGTGTGGTCGAAGGCGCTGCCGCCGCTCGTGAAGTCGATGCAGTGGCTTCCGGGACGCTAGCGGCGGACTCGTTCTTCCGCACGATGGTGGTCGCGAGGGGTTTCTCGACGACGAAGCACAGCAGGATCCCCGCGACCACCACGAGCGGTGCGATGTACAGATAGATGGGCACGAGGGCGTCGTTGTAGGCGTCGAGGACCGGCTGCCGCAGAGCGTCGGGAAGGCCGTGAACCGTACCGGGCGTGAGGGAATCGGCGTCGTCGCCGAGACCCACCGCGGACAGCCCGTCGGCGAGGCGCGCGGCGAACACACTGCCGACCACGGCGGAACCGAGGGTCGCGCCGATCTGGCGGAAGTAGTTGTTCCCGGCCGTGGCGGTGCCGACCTCCTCGACGGGGAAGGAGTTCTGCACGACCAGCACGAGAATCTGCATCGCCGTACCGAATCCGACACCGAGCACGGCGAACCAGCAGCAGGTCACCCACACCGGTGTTCCGGCGTCCAGGGTCGACAGGAGCACCAGGCCGACGGTGACGAGAACCGATCCGGCGACGGGGATCCGTTTGTAGCGGCCCGTTCTCGTTACGAAGCGTCCCGCCAGTGTCGAGGTGAGGAACATCGACCCCATCATCGGCAGCATCAGCAGGCCGGCGGCGGTGGCGCTCTTGCCGGCGACCATCTGCAGGTAGGTGGGCATGTAGGCGGCGACGCCGAACAGCGCGATGCTGACGACGAGTCCGGCGAGGGTGGCGACGTCGAAGTTTCGATCGCGGAACAGGTGCAGGGGGATCACGGGTTCGGCGGCGCGCCGTTCGATCGTGACGAACAGAACCCCGCACGCCAGGGTGGCGGCGATCAGGGCGACCGTGACGGGCGACGTCCACGGATACCGCGAACCGCCCCAGGTCGCCACGAGAACGAGGAGCGTGGTGGCGACGGACAGTACCGCCATGCCGAGGACGTCGATCCGGCGGCCCGACCCGGAGACCCGGGGCAGGCGCAGGAAGATCACCGCCGCCGCGATGGCGAGGGCGCCGATCGGCAGATTGATCCAGAACACCCAGCGCCAGCCCGGACCTTCGGTGAACCATCCGCCGAGCAGTGGCCCGGCCACCGACGACACGGCGAACACACTGCTCATGATTCCCAGATACCTGCCGCGCTGGCGGGCGGGGATGACGTCGGCGATGGTGGCCTGCGACAGCACCATCAGGCCTCCACCGCCTGCTCCCTGAACGACCCGGCCGACGATGAGCCACGTGATGTCGCCGGCGAGCGCGCCGATCGTCGAGCCGATCAGGAAGATCGTCAACGCGGTGAGCAGGAGCGGCTTGCGTCCGAAGAGATCCCCGAGTTTGCCGTAGACGGGCATCATGATCGTCGAGGCGAGGATGTAGGCGGTGATGACCCACAGCATGCGATCCACGCCGTGGAGTTCGCCGACGATGGTGGGCAGTGCGGGATTGAGAACGGTCTGGTTGAGCGAGGCCGCGAGCATCGCGAGCATGAGTCCCGCGAAGACGAAGGTGACGCGGGGCGTGCTCTGTTCCCCTGCCCGGGAGCGTTCTTCGTTCGGAGTCGGGGTGCTCACCCTCGCGTGACCTTCCGGAACAGCGCGCAGGTGCGGTGCAGCACCGAGTCCGCGTCGGCTTCCGTCCTCCCCGGTGCCGTGAGCAGGGGCCGCATCGCGGAGCGCATGAGGGCGCCCGCGACGGTGACGATCATGTCGGCGGTGTCCTCCACGGTGCCCTCGTGCACGACAGGGTCGTCGGTGAGCCGGGTCGCCGCCAGGCGGAGGGTGACCAGTTCGGCGACGACGGTCTCCACGTCGTCGATGTGCTGGAAGCGTCTGCGCGCGAGTTCGGGATGGCGATCCATCAGGGCGATGTACTCGTCGTAGCCGATCGCGCGACAGTTCGCGGTACGGAACACGGCGAGGAGAAGGAATGCGACCTTCTCGACGAGATCGTCACCCGGTGAGAAGCAGAAGTCGCCCGCGATCGCGTCGTCGAGGACCGGGGTGCACAGACCGAGGACGGCGTCCTCCTTCGACCGAAAGTAGTTGAAGAAGGTCCGTGGCGAGACCTCCGCCTGCTCGGCGATGGCCTCGACGGTGATGTCGGACAGACGGGCGTGGCGTGCTGCGGCGTCGGCGGCAGCGAGGTGGATCGCCGTCCAGGTGCGCGCGCGTTTGCGTTCGCGATGGGAACTCGTCGCCTTGCGGGAGGCGTCCGGCGCAGCTGCAGTCATGAAGTTTTACACTAGCGCAAATTTCCGATTATGGAAATCGGAATATCGATAACGAGAGTGTTGTTCTCATCGCAGGCCGGGGAGGCTCACTCGCCCACCGTGATCTCCGCGGCATCGTCGTAGAAGCACACGTACCCCTCGATCGGCTCCATGCCGGGAAACGGCTCGGGATACGACCACGCCACATTGTCGGCAGCGGGCGGTCCCGTATACGACCAGTACCGGGCGGTGCCCTTGTACGGGCAGCTCGTCCGCCATTCGGACTCCTCGAGCACGGAGAAATCGACGTCCTCGGGCGGAAGGTAGTACCGCGTGGGAAGGCCGGTCTCGAAGACCAGCACGGGATCGTGGGTGTCGGCGACCACGACGTCCTCGATGGTCACCCGTACGTGCCGGGAACTGCGCAGTGCGTCGACCCGGTGATAGGGATCGCGCGGATGGGTGAACACCTCGGTTGCCTCCTCGAACCAACGTTCGCCTTCGTCGATTCCGTCGCCGGGGCCCGTCTCCCCGTACCGGAACCACTGGAAGACGAGCCTGTCGTCGAGTCCGTCGACGTCGAGCTGACAGACCGCAGAGTAGGCCCGCCGGTCGTCGACGACGATGTCGTACCACTGCCACACATCCTGCCGCGACCGACTCGGCGACAGGGAGGCCGAGATCAGATCGAGCCGGACGTCCTCGCGAGGGAAGGCATAGAACGGGACGGGTTTGCCCGGTGCCCACACCAGCACCGCCCGGCTGCTGTCGACCACCGTCCGGCCGAACCACTCACCCCTGATCCGGCGCTCGACGGGTTCGTAGAGATAGTCGTCGGACTCCACCGGCCTACGGGGTACAGCGGTCTTGCGGGCAGCCATACCTCGACCGTATCGCGCCGTCCGGCAGGTGGCAGGCACCGGCAGGTGGGGATCCCTGCACGCCGACCCATCCGCGTCCTTCCGGGCTCCGAATACGGGGCGAGGCGGCGTGAGGGCCGTCACCCCGACCGACCGAGAAGAAGCCCGCGACACCAGTTCGTACAGTTCCGGCGACGACCAGAGGAACACCGACCATGCCTGCATCCGAACCCCGGCAGAACGAGAACCGGCATCCGCATCCGTCCGTAGGTTTTCTCCAGTTGTTCATGGAAGCACGTACCCGCACGGAGCAGCCGGCGCCGCGCGTACAGGGAGGAAAAGCATGAAATCCGTGAGCGGCCCCGCCGAGTCCGTCGTCGTCGTGGGGGCAGGCCTCGCCGGATTGTCGGCGGCACTCCACCTGACCGGAGCCGGTAGACGCGTCACCGTGCTCGAACGCGAGAGCACGGTCGGCGGACGCGTCGGCAGGTACCCGGTCTTCGAGGACGGTCGCCATCTCTACGACATCGACAACGGCGCCAGCGTCCTGACCATGCCGAATCTGATAGCCGACGCGCTCGCCGCAGTGGGGGAGTCCTTCGCCACGACCACCCCGGCGCTCGACCTCACCCGGCTCGCACCGGGCTATCACGCTCGCTTCGCCGACGGCACCTCCCTCGACGTGTACTCCGATCCGGACGCGATGTCCGCCGAGATCGCGCGGGTGTGCGGCCCCGACGAAGCCGACGGATACCGGAGACTGCGCCGCTGGCTCGCCTCGATCTTCGATGCGGAGTTCGACCGCTACATCGACTCCAACTTCGATTCCCCCCTCGACCTCGTATCGTCGCGATCGGCACTGCGGGACACCGCGAATCTGGTACGGCTCGGCGGTTTCGGCCGCCTCGGTCCGCGGGTCGCGTCCTTCGTCAAGGACGACCGGCTCCGTCGGATCTTCACCTTCCAGGCGCTGTACGCGGGTACGGCCCCCTCGACCGCCCTGGCCGTCTACGGCGCCATCGCCCACATGGACACCTCGCTCGGTGTCTACTTCCCCTCGGGCGGTATGTCCGCGATCGCCGCCTCGATGACGGATGCGCTGGTGCGCAACGGTGCCACGGTGCACACCGGCACCGAGGTATCGGAACTGGCCGTCGAGAACGGCCGCGTCACCGGCGTGCGGACGGCCGACGGCATGCTCTTCGCATGCGATGCGCTCGTTCTCACCCCCGACCTGCCCGTGGTGGACGGGCTGCTCCAGCGGGCCGGTGTGCCACCCCGCGGGCGCATCCGGAGCACGACGCCCGTCGCATCGCCGTCCGCTGTCGTCTTCCACGGCACGGTACCCACCGAGGTGACGGACACGTGGCCCTCCCGTTCCCACCACACCATCGACTTCGGTGCACAGTGGTCGGAGACCTTCGCGCGCATCACCGCCCCGCGCGGCCGCGGCCGGCTGATGGCGGATCCCTCCCTGCTCATCACACGACCCGCCGTGACCGATCCGTCCCTGCGCGTCGTGCGAGACGGCGTCGAGTGCGAACCCGTCTCGATACTGGCGCCGTGCCCGAATCTCGCCGGTGCACCGCTGGACTGGAACCGTCTCGGCAAGCCCTACATGCGCGAGCTTCAACTGGTCCTCGAGCGTCGCGGCTATCGGAAACTGGCCAAGACCATGCGTGTCGACCATCTGGACACGCCGCAGACCTGGGCGGACAGGGGAATGCTCGACGGCAGCCCGTTCTCGTCGGCGCACGTCTTCCGTCAGACCGGGCCGTTCCGCCGCCCGAATCTCGTACGCGGGGCGGACAACGTCGTCCTCGCCGGGTCGGGTACCACACCGGGTGTCGGAGTCCCGACCGTGCTGATATCGGGGAGGCTTGCCGCAGAACGTGTCTCGAATCCGTCGGCGGGTACGCCCGTTGCGCATTCCGCTTATCCGGGAGTAGGTGCAGTCGCTCATGGGTGAACTCGACCGGATCGATCCCGACCTGCACGAGGCGTATCACCTGTGCCGCGAACTCAACAGGCGCCACGGCAAGACCTACTTCCTCGCGACGCGCTTGTTCCCGGTGTCGAAACGTGCCGGAGTCCATGCCCTCTACGGTTTCGCGCGGATGGTGGACGACATCGTCGACGTCGAACCCGTCGATGCCGCACCGGTTCTCGACGCGCTCGAACGCCGGCTCACCGATGCACTCGGCGGCCGGCCACCCACCTACGACGAATTCGGTCTCGTACTGCGGGCACTCGTGGACACCACCGAGCGGTACGACATCCCGCACGAGTACTACTACGCCTTCCTCCACTCGATGCGGATGGACGTTCCCGGCACCGCCTCCTTTCGCTCGCGGTACCGCACCCTGGCCGAACTGTCCGAGTACATGTACGGCTCGGCCGCCGTCATCGGATTGCAGATGCTTCCCATCCTGGGGATCGAGACCGAACGCGACCGGGCCGCTGCTCCCGCCGCAGCCCTGGGGGAAGCCTTCCAGCTCACGAACTTCATCCGGGACATGGGAGAGGATCTCGACCGCGACCGGATCTATCTGCCCACCGACGAACTCGCCGCCTTCGGGGTGGACGAGGACCTGCTGTGGCACTGCCGCAGCACGGGGCGCAACGACATCCGGCTCGAACGTGCCCTCGCCCATCTGATCGCGCACACCCGGGCGATCTACCGCGTGGCCGAACCGGGTATCGATCTGCTCGACCCCGCGGTGCGCCCCGCGATGCGCACCGCATTCCTGCTCTACGGCGACATCCTGCGGGCCGTCGAGGAGAGCGGATACCGGGTGCTCCACGAGCGGGCACGCGTGTCGCGGCGCCGGCGACTGTCGGTGGCGGCCCCGCGACTGGCGTCGGCCGGTTGGACCACGCTGCGTACACGGTCGAGACTGGGAGCACTCACCGCGCCGGGCAACCGGTGACGCTCGCCCGGCCGTGCCGGGCCCGGTACACGAAATACAGAACAGGACATCACACATGGAACAGGTCGTGCTTCTCGACGACACGGGCCGCGCGGTCGGTATCGAGCCGAAGGCAACCGTCCACACCACCGACACCCCGCTGCATCTCGCCTTCTCGTCGTACGTCTTCGACCGCGACGGGAACGTCCTGCTCACCCGGCGGGCCCTGGACAAGGTGACCTTTCCCGGTGTCCTGACGAACAGCTGCTGCGGGCATCCGGCACCGGACGAACCCCTCGTCGACGCGGTGCGACGCCGGTTGCGTCAGGAACTCGGTCTCGACGTGCACGACATCGCGGTCGTCCTGCCCTCCTTCCGGTACCGGGCGGCGATGGACAACGGCATCGTCGAGAACGAGATCTGTCCGGTCTTCCGGGTGCTCTACGACGGGCCCGCGCCCACTCCCGACCCGTCGGAGGTACACGACACCGAATGGGCCGAGTGGACCTCTTTTGCCGACGACGTCGTCGCCGGACGCCGGCGGGTGTCGGTGTGGTGCCGCGAGCAGGTGGAACAGCTGCGGAAGCTCGGACCCGATCCGCTGCAGTGGCCGGTCGCCTCCATCGCGGACCTGCCGCACGCGGCCCCCGATCGCCGGCAGGACACACATCCCGGCCCGGGTCGCTAACGTGAGGGCGTGATCGGCGACCCGTCCGTCCTGCTCCGCACGCTCGGCGGTGTCCTGGCGCTGGCTGCGATCTCCACGGCCGTGTTGTGGTCGTTCCGGGTCCCACAGCGATTCGCGCCGGTAGGTGCCATCGCGCGCGGCGCGGTCCAGCTCGCGCTCATCAGCGTCGTGCTCTCCGGCGTCATCTCCGACGCCCGCTGGGTCGCGGTCGTGCTCGTGGTGATGTTCGTCGTCGCGTGGTGGACGGCGTGCAGGCGCATCGGGGGAGAATCGGCCGTCCGCGCGACGGTGGCCGGTGCGATGCTCGCCGGGGTGCTCGTCTCGATGGGGATCATCTTCGCGACCGGGTCGGTGGAAGCGGCGCCGAGATACGCCCTGGCCCTCGGCGGCATCATCATCGGCAACAGCATGACGGTCGCGACCCTCGCCGGCCGGCGGTTCCACGAGACCGTCGACGATCGCTGGCCGGAGGTGGAAGGGTGGCTCGCACTGGGGGCCACCATGCGGCAGGCGACGCTGTGGCCGGCGCGGTTCGCCGTGCACGCCGCGATGATCCCCTCGACCGATCAGACGAAGACGACCGGGCTGGTGACCTTGCCGGGGGCCTTCGTCGGCGCCATCTTCGGCGGCCTGTCGCCGCTCGAGGCCGGACGATTCCAGGTGGTCGTCCTCGCGGCGATCATGGCGACGGCGTCCATCACCGCGGTGCTCGTGGCGCTCGGCCTCGGTCGTGGCCTCCGCCGTCACCCCCTGGTACTCGCGTGAGACACACGGTGTGGCATTCGCGTGAGGCACGGTGTGGCACTCGCGTGAGGCACGGGGCTGCAGTATGACTGGACCTACCGAGACGAGCGGACACCGAAGCCGCCGAGAAAGGGGGATCGTCGATGCTGCTCGTCGCCAACCGGGGTGAGATCGCAGTGCGCATCGTCCGCACGGCCGGTGAGCTCGGACTCGACACCGTCGTGATCCACGGCGCGGACGAGATCGACGCTCCCCACGTCCGCGCCGCCACGCGCGCCGAGCAGCTCCCGGGCTCCGGTCCCGCGGCCTACCTCGACTCCGATGCGATCGTCGGGATCGCCCGCGCGACGGGATGCACGCTCGTGCACCCGGGCTACGGCTTCCTCAGCGAGAATGCCGCCTTCGCACAGGCGTGTGCGGACGCCGGACTCACCTTCGTCGGCCCGTCCCCGCATGCACTGCGAGTTCTCGGCGACAAGCGGTCCGCCCGCGAGGTGGCCGGCACGCTCGGTATTCCGGTGATCGCCGCCACCGAGGCGACCGGTCCGGAAAACCTGCGGTCCTTCCTGCGCGCTCATCCGGAGGGGATCGTCGTCAAGGCGCTCGCCGGTGGTGGGGGTCGCGGGATGCGAGTCGTGCGTGAGGAGGACGCACTCGACGAGGCCCACCGGATCGCGGCCGCGGAAGCGCGCGTGGCCTTCGGGGACGACAGGGTGTATGTCGAGGCACTCGTTCATCCGGCCCGGCACATCGAAGTGCAGGTCGTGGCTGCGGAATCGGATTCGGGCACACGCGCGGTCGCGCTGGGCGACCGCGACTGCAGTGTGCAGCGCCGCCATCAGAAACTGGTGGAGATCGCACCGGCACCCGACCTCTCCGCATCCTTGCGGCAGGAGTTGCACGAGGCCGCCGTCCGGCTGATCGGGCACGTCGGCTGCCACGGGCTGTCCACGGTCGAATTCCTCGTCCACGGCGATTCTTTCGTGTTTCTCGAGGTCAACCCCCGCATCCAGGTGGAGCACACCGTCACCGAGGAGGTGACGGGGGTGGACCTCGTGGCGACGCAGCTGGCGATTGCTCGCGGCGCGGCGTTCGACCAGCTCGGTCTCCCGCCCGGCGTCGTATTCGACGGCGCCGGAGTGGAGGGCAGCCCGGCCCGTCCCCACGGAATCGCGGTGCAGGCGCGCGTCAATGCCGAGAGGCAGCGTGCCGACGGATCTGCCGTACCCACCGCCGGCAGGCTCACCGGGTTCACGCCACCCACCGGCCCGGGTATCCGCGTCGACACCCACGGCCGGCCCGGCCTCGAAGTGTCCGGCCGCTACGATTCGCTGCTCGCGAAGGTCGTCGCACACGTGCGGTCCGGGGACCGCGGGGCTGTTCTGCGCAAGGCGTCGGCAGCTCTCGGCGAATTCGTCGTCGAGGGCACAGGAACCAATCTCGACCTCCTGCGGAAGATATTCGACGACAAGGAATTCCGGTCCGTCAGTGTCCACACGGAGTGGCTGGGGGAGCGACTCGGGGATTTCGTCGGTACCGAACCCGACGTGCCCGGGGAGCAGGCGGTTCTGCTCCCGGACGAACACGCGGTCCGTGCCGAGACGGCCGGGACGGTCGTGGAGACCGCCCGTGAGGGCGACACGATCGCGACCGGCGCGCCGATCGCGGTACTCGATGCGATGAAGATGCAGCACGAGGTTCGCGCACCGGGAACCGCCGTGATCGAACGCGTGCTCGTCCGGCCGGGCCGGACGGTCGCGCCGGGGGCCGTCCTCGCGGTGGTCCGCCTGCTCGACGAGAAGACCGCGGCCGGCGGCACGGAGTCCTTCGACCTCGACGCGAGGCGCGCCGACCTCGACGAGATCCGGCGCCGGCACGAGATCACCACCGATGCCGCTCGGCCGGACGCGGTGACGAAGCGGCACGAGCGGGGCCGGCGTACAGCACGGGAGAACATCGCCGACCTCGTCGACGACGGGACGTTCGTCGAGTACGGGCCCCTGGTGCTGGCGGCGCAGCGCGGCCGGCGCAGCGAAGAGGACCTCGTCGCGAACACGCCCGCGGACGGCCTCGTCGGCGGCACGGCGCGGATCGGTGGTGCCGAGGCGGTGGTGATGTCCTACGACTACACCGTTCTCGCGGGGACCCAGGGGCGCAACAACCACCGCAAGACCGATCGGCTGCTCGACCTCGCGGCGCGCCGCCGAGTGCCGCTCGTGCTCTTCGCCGAAGGCGGGGGCGGCCGGCCCGGAGACGTCGACGCCGGTCCCGGCGCGGGTCTCGAACTCCCCACCTTCCGGTCGATGGCGTCCCTGCGCGGGCGGGTACCGACCGTCGCCGTCGTCTCCGGCCGGTGCTTCGCGGGTAATGCCGCACTGGCCGGGGTGTGCGACGTGCTCATCGCGACGCCCGACGCCAATATCGGCATGGGTGGCCCCGCGATGATCGAGGGTGGCGGGCTCGGGGTGCACCGTCCCGAGGACATCGGCCCGATCGAGGTGCAACGCCGCAACGGGGTGGTGCACCTCGCCGCCCGCGACGAACCGCACGCCGTGGATCTCGCGCGCAGGTATCTCGGCTACTTCACGGGGCGGGACGAGGACTGGCAGGCGCCCGATCCCCGTCGCGCACGGCACGTGGTGCCCGAGAACCGGCTCCGCGCCTACGATGTGCGGGCCGCGATCGACGCGATCGCCGATGTCGGCTCGGTACTCGAACTGCGGCCCGATCACGGCGTCGGTATCGTCACCGCCCTGATGCGTGTCGAAGGTGCGGCCTACGGTGTACTCGCCAACAGCAGCGCCCATCTCGGCGGGGCCGTCGATGCGGAGGCCGCCGACAAGGCCGCGGACTTCCTCGAGATGTGCGAATCGCACCGACTTCCCGTGGTGAGCCTGTGCGACACACCGGGATTCATGGTCGGGCCGGAATCCGAGAAGGAGGCCACCGTGCGCCGGTTCGGCCGCTTCTTCGTCGCCGGTGCCCGCCTGACCGTCCCGTTCGGCACGATCATCCTGCGCAAGGGTTACGGCCTCGGCGCCATGGCGATGGCCGGGGGGTCGTTCCACGCCCCCGAATTCACCATCGCGTGGCCGACGGGAGAGATCGGTGGCATGGGGCTCGAAGGCGCGGTGCGACTCGGCTTCCGCAAGGAACTCGACGCCGCAGAGACACCCGCGGCTCGCGAGGAACTGTTCGGGCGACTGGTCGATCTCGCCTATCAGCAGGGCAAGGCCCTGCAGGCGGCGACGAGCTTCGAACTCGACGACGTCGTCGACCCCGCCGACAGCCGCGCGTGGATCGCGCGCCTGGTGCAGTCGCGGTGAAGCCGGGTACCCGACGCGCATGGTGACCTATCCCGGGGCACAGCAGTACGTCCCCGACACCCGTGATCTCGCCGAACTCGCTGCTGCCTCCGCGGGGTGCCGGGGGTGCGATCTCTACCGGGAGGCCGAACGCACCGTCTTCGGCGGCGGCGGGCACGAGGCGCGCATGATGCTCGTCGGCGAGCAGCCGGGCAACGAGGAGGACCTGGCCGGAGAACCGTTCGTCGGTCCGGCCGGCCATCTGCTCGACAAGGCTCTCGAACGTGCGGACGTCGATCGGGGGACGGTGTACGTGACCAACGCGGTCAAACACTTCCGGTTCGATCGGTCGGCCAACGGCCGCCGCCGGATCCACAAGAAGCCGACCGGCGCGCAGGTCTCCGCGTGCCGGCCGTGGCTCGAGGCCGAACTCGACGCTGTCCGCCCCGAAGTGGTGGTGTGTCTCGGTGCTACGGCCGCACAGTCGCTGCTGGGCAAGGATTTCAAGCTCACGCAGCATCGCGGTGAAGTGCTCCGGCTGCCCGGCGAACTGCGCGAGGGGTGCGACCCCGCAGTGGTCGTCACAGTGCACCCGTCCGCGGTGCTGCGGGCCAAGTCGCAGCGCGACGACATGTTCCGGTCGTTCGTACAGGATCTGGCACGCGCCGCCACCCTGTGACGGCTCACGCCGTGGTGGCGAGTCCGGCCGCGAGTCCCAGCGCGACCGACATCGCACACACCTCGAGGACGGCGTTGCGCAGGGATTCCTCCTCCTGGTTCCGATGGGCTGCGGCGGCGGGCAGCCAGGTGCGCCGCCAGTTCCACGCGAGCACCAGCAGAGCACCCAGCACGATCACCTTGGCGAGAACGATGCGCCCGTAGCCCGTCCCCAGCAGCGCGGAGACGGATCCGAGCCGCACCGCCGCGTCGATCACCCCCGTCACCACCAACGCCACCACACACCACAGGGCGAGTCGTGAATAACGCGGAAGGAGGTCTGCCCACGCCGCTCGTCCCCGGATCGTCACCGCCAGTGCCACCAGCACGCCGAACCACACCGCGGCCGCGAGCACGTGTACCGCATTGAGGACGGACCCGAAGGGCTGCTGTGCCATGTGACCCGTGACCGGCCGGGCGATCAGCGCCAGAGCCGCAGCGACGAGTACCGGTGCGGTCGACCACGACGCCGACCTGCGATAGGCCACCGCAGCGACCAGCGTGCTCACCGCGACACACAGCCACGCCGCGGCATCCACGCGTCCGGTGGTGGTGGCGAGGTAATCCCCGAAGCGGGCCACATCGAGATCGAGAGCGGGCACGTCGAACGCCGTGGACGCCGCCCACGCGAGATCGATGCTCGCGAGCACGAGCCAGGCTCCCCCGAATACCGCGATTGCCCGCCACACCGCATCGGAGGCGACCGCCGGGCGGCGCTGTCCCTGCACCATCGACGCCAGCACGGCCAGTCCGAGCACGGTGGAACCGGCACACAGGCTCAGTGCCCGCACCGAACTCGAGGCAGCCGGAAGCGCGAGAGAACCCGCCGCGGAGATGCCCGCGAGGGCCCCGAAGGCGACGCCGGCAGCGGCCACGACGAGCCACTGCCGGCGTTCCGGGATCATGCGGGTCAGGCCTTCGGCTTGCGCAGCGCGAAGACGAGGCCTGCGGCGACCACCACGACACCCGCCACGACGAACCACCAGACGGCGGGACCGCTGTCGCCGTCGTCACCCGATTCCGAGCCGGAATCGCCGGAGGCGGCCTTGCCGGGTGTGCCGGTGCCCTCCTGGGTGAGTGTGAAGGTGCGTGTGCCGCTGACGGGATGTCCGTCCGCGGAGGTCACCCGGTAGGCGATGGTGTACTCGCCGACGGGTCCGAGACCGTCGAGTTCCACGGCCGCTGTCGCACCGTCGATGATCGGGTCGCTCTTCGACCACAGGTTGCCGTCGGGCCCCACGACCGTGAGGGCCGCGAACTGCTCCTGCAGCTCCTCGTTGAACGTCACGGTCACCCGGTCGGGGGCCTCGGCGATCTGCGCGCCGTCCTCCGGTGAGCTCGACAACGCTACCGAGTGAGCGGCCGCGGAACCGACGGACAGGGACAGGGACGCGATCAGCGCGGCGAGGAGAACGAGGATGCGCTTCATGCCCGCCGCCCCCGGATCACGGCGCCGAGGCCGAGTGCGGCACCGAGCGCGCCGAGCACGAGACCGACTCCGCCGAGCCAGCGCGCGGTGGTGTCGGTGGCCGTGGTCTCCGCCGCGCCACCGGCCTGCCCGGTGTCCGTGGCAGTGCTCGTGGCAGCGCTGTCGTCGGTGCCGTGTCCGTGCCCGTCGCCGCTGCTCGCTGCGAGTGTGAGGGTCGGGGCGGGGCGCTCGGGCTCCGCGTCGCCGGTCGCGATCTGGTCCCATGCGACGACCTCGCCGTCGCTGTAGGTCTGGATCGCGGGGAAGGCGATCTCCTCGTCCTCCGGGAGCGGCCCGGCGGACAGGACGAACTGCTGGAACTGGCCCGGACCGACCTGGACGTCCGGCTCGGCGGTCCAGGTGACCGAGGTGACGAGCTGCGACTCGGGATCCTTCTCGACGGTCGCGGTCCAGCCCGGGAGCGGTTCGGTGCGCGCCGAGCGCAGCCCGGGGAGTTCCACGGTGACGGCGGTGGTGCCTGCGGTCTCGGATTCGGTGGGCACCCGGAAGGTCAGGACGGAATAGCCGCCCTGCTCGGCACCGGGAGCGACGACGCTGACGTGGGCGGAGGCGAGGCCCGTGCCCGCGAGCATCAGTGCAGTGGTTGCTGCCGCGCCCACGAGGGCGCGACGGGAGAACTGGGACATGGAGATGTCTTTCTCGTGGGAAGAGGATCGGTGATCGTCACGGTCGAACCGCGGCGACCGGTGGTCCTCGCCTCGAGATGGCCGGGGGCGCACGTCCCCATACGAGCCGGTCCGTCGAGGAGGTCGGGGCGAGCACGCCCGGCGCTTCGACGACCGGACCGCGCATCAGCACGGTCCTCAGAACGGCACCGCACACCGCGTACACGCGGGCGGCCGCGCCGAGCAGTGCAGCGCATGCGGCCACGGCGATCACGTGCGCGGCCAGCATGGACATCGGCATGTGCCCGTGACCGGCGACCAGCATCGTGAGTGCGACGTGTGTGGCCGCCTGCCCGCCGGCGAGCAGTACCAGCGGGGACAGCGACGGCAGGTGGGCGCCGAGAATCCCGACCGCGACCGAGACCGCGACGAGCAGGACCGTCACCGGACCGGTCGGTACACCTCCGCCGGCGGCGCCGTGGGCGGCCACCGCCAGCACCGCGGTCGTGATGCCGGCGGTGGTGCCGAGAACGGTCGGAAAGGTGGTCACTGCGGTCGCGTCTTCTCGATCCCGGCAGATCAGCGCACGCCGAGACGGGCGAGCAGGTCCGCCTCGATCCCGTCGAGTTCCGACGAGATCGCCGCGTGTGCCGACTTCCGCCGGGCGCTCGGCATCTGCTCGGCCGTCTGCACCGCGGTGGTCAGATCGGTGAGCCGCTCGCGGGTCGCGGTGGCGAACTTCTGGGTCTCCGCATCCTTGGGGTTGCGCTGCTCGACCTTCACGAGCGACTGCTCGGCCCCCGCGATGCGGGCGCTGAGCCGTGCACCGTGCCCGGTGAACGAGCCGAGCTCCTCGATCGGAACTCCGAGCTGCTGCGCCCGGCGTGCGTCGAGCTGACCGCGCAGTGCGGTGACCACCTGGTAGACGATCGGGACGAGAACCGGCGCGAGCAGACGCGCGACGCCGAGATAGCGGCGCACCTTCGCTGCCGTGAGACCCTGGCTCTCTGCGGCCTTCTTCTGCGCCTTGAGTGTCGCGATCTGTTCCTTCTCGACCTTCGCCTGGGATTTCACCAGTTCCTGATCGAGCTTGACCTGGGACTTCGCGAGCTTCTTGTCGATCTTGGTCTTGGCTTTGGCCGCCCGGCGGTCGTTCTTGAGCCGGTTCTTCGCGACCAGCCTGGCCTCGAGCTTCGCCTTGGCTCTGAGTGCCTTGGCCTCGGCCCTGCGAGTCGCGCGACGCTTCCGTGTGAACAACCCCATCGAACAGCACCCTCCATTCGGTACGACACGACGCTCCGGCGCCCCGCGTCAGCCTAACGTGACGGTGCTGCTGCGAGCCGTCGCCTGTGCAGGGAATACCCTGGAATGTCGTGGAGGCAACCGGAGAACTACCGCGGCCCGACCGCGGAGTGTCACAGCACAAGGCCATCGCCATCGAGGCCGCTGCTCTGACGAGGTGCCGTCACCGGGTCTATCTCGATGCCACCTTCCCCGACGAACTCGCAGGTGCACCCGATAATCCCGGTGCGCGGCAGCGTCAGGAAGCGGCGGCCGCGCATCGCGAGGCGATCCGTCAGAAGCTCTTCGACGCCGACCCGGAGGGCTGGGTGCTCGTCGCTCCCGAGGGGCCGATGGCGCGGCGTGCCGAACGCACGCTCGACGCGTGCCGCGCGGGCGCCGACCGGATCTGGGGCGCGGTCCTGCCCACCGAACCCGATACCGGCCGTCGTGGCAGGTCCGAGATCCTGATGCGAGATCTCGAACACGGGGGCTACATCCCCGTGATCGTCGTCAACCACAAGGTCACCGATCCCGGACACGGGGCCGTCACCAGCGGTCTGTTCGCCTGGGAGCCGGCCGTCGACGACAGCCGCAAGGTGCGCAGTCAGCTGCGCGACCAGATGCGTCTGGCGCATCTGTACCGGATGCTCGAGCGGCACGGACTGGCGAGTCCGGCGAAGGTCGCGGGTGCCATCGGCTACGGCGGTGACTGCATCCTCGTGCACGATCTCGACGCGATCCTCGACGACTACGACGCTCGCCTGACCGATCGCCTCGAGATCGCTCGTGGCCGGGTACCGACGTCTCCCTCGCAGATCGGTGAGTGCAAGACGTGCCCGTGGTGGGATCGCTGCCGCGCCGAGCTCACGAGGACCCGGGACGTCTCGCTGGTCGCCCCGGGGCAACGCGCCGATGTGCTGCGCGAACTCGAGGTCCACACCATCGACGGGCTCGCCCGGTGGGAAGGTGGCGAACCGGAGGCGTGGCCGCAGGGATCGTTCGAGGACTCGATCGTGACGGCGCGGGCCTGGCTGGCCGGGGCGCCGCTGGTCCGGCGATACCGGCACGTGCACGTGCACCGCGCCGACATCGAGGTCGACATCGACATGGAGAGCTTCCACGAGCACGGGGCCTATCTGTGGGGCACCCTGCTCAACTCGGGATCGGACTCGGAATACATCCCCTTCGCGACGTGGGAGCCGGTGCCCACCGACGACGAAGCGCGTTCGTTCGCCGATTTCTGGCGCTGGTTGTCGGACCAGAGGCGCACCGCGGAGCGTCGTGGGAAGACCTTTGCGGCCTATTGCTATTCGCGTTCGGCGGAGGACAAGTGGCTGTTGTCGTCGGCACGGCGCTTCCACGGATTTCCCGGTGTGCCCGAACTCGCCGAGATCAAGGCGTTCATCGGATCGAACGAGTGGGTGGACATCTTCCAGGCGGTCACCGACCAGTTCGTGTGCCCGAACGGCAAGGGACTCAAGAAGATCGCGCCGATCGCCGGACATCACTGGCGCGACCCGGAGGCCGGGGGTGAGGCGTCGATGAGCTGGTACCGCGAGGCCGTCGGACTCGCCGGTGAACCCGATCCCGCGCAGCGTGTGCGCCTGCTCGAGTACAACGAGGACGATGTCGTCGCGACGAAGGTGCTGCGCGAGTGGATGAGCGAGCGTGCCGTGCTCGACATCCCGTACGTCGAGGATCTGTAGGGCGCTGCGCACCCCGCGCGTGGTCCCGGCGGAGGGAACCACCGGAACCACGCACGTACGGTCACACCAGCGCTGCAAGGGCGAATGCGGCCAGGGCGACGAGCACACCGCCGGTGAGGGTCTGGACGCGCCGGTCGATCACGCACATCGCTGACAGGAAACCGGGCATCGATCCACCACGCCGGGTGTGCAGGATCGCCAGCACGCTGGGCATGCACCGTCCGAGGCTGACGGTCGCGAACATCGCGGCGCCGAGGACCGGTGAACCCGAAGCGATCACACCGAGCACCAGGAGGTAGTACGCGCTCGAGCGGATGAAGATCATGAATCCGGGTCCGATGAGAGCGCCGAACAGCAGCGAGACCTTCCACGGGGCCGTCGTACGGCGCAGATGCCGGGGGAGCTGCTGCCGCCGCATGGGCGTCGGCAAGGTGATCATGCCCAGCTCGTGCAGACCGTAACCGAGCGCGAGCACGCCCCAGACCCCGAGCATCCACGTCCACGGCACCGAGTCCGTGGCCAGGGCACCGAGGGCGCCGAGGAGTGCGCCGGTCGGGATGCCGGTGGCGAGGGACCCCAGAGCGTGCCATCCGAGACGCCGGACCGGTGTCGACGACCCGCGGCGCCCCGGCTGTTTCGGGGCGGCGACGACGCCGGCGACCGACATGCCGCAGGTCGACCAGTTCGCCGCGAGTGCGGTGACGGCACCCGTGCCCACCACGGCGGCCGTCAGTGCCGCGGGTCCGGCGGGCGCGGCGAACTGTCCGGCAGCCGCGCCCACCGCGGCGGCGCCCGCGATCAGCCCGGCCCGAGCCGTTGTGGGAACGGCGTTCTCCAGAGTGGGCCGGATCTCGGGTACATCGATGTCCAGGGGTGCGTGAGCGAGCGGCTCACGCACGAGCGTTTCCGTCATGGGACTACTCCTTTGTCGTATTCGGGGCTGTCGAAGTCGGGCGCTGGGGACGACGTCGTCCGTCAGCCGGTCACGGTGACCGTTCCGGTCATGTACCGGTGGACCGAACAGTGGTACTCGTACACACCCGGCGTGGTGAAGGTGTGCTCGTAACTGCCGTCGGGTGTGATGCCGCTGTCGAATTCGCCTTCGGAGCCGACGTGGTGCAGCACCCCGCCGTCGTCGAAGACCCACCGGACGGTGCTGCCGGCGGGCACGGTCACGTCGGCCGGTGCGAAGTGCACGTCCCGGACCACGATCTCGGCGTCCGGTCCGGCAGCGGACGCGCTGCACGACGTCGCCGTCAGCAGAGCGAACACGGCTGCGCCCCGACGGATCCACGTCACCGGACGATGACCGTGCCGACCATCGCCGGGTGCGGTGTGCAGTGGTAGGTGTACGTGCCGGATTCCTCGAAGGTGTACTCGTAGGTGCCCTCGGTGAGCAGGTCGCTCTTCAGTTCCCCGGCGAGCGCGCCGTCACCCGCGACGTCGTGTGGGAGCCCGGAATCGTCGAACTGCCACCGGACGGTCCGGCCCTTGTCGATCGTGACCTCCGCCGGACTGTACGCCATGTTCTTCACCTCGATGACGACGGCGGGCTCGGCCGAGGACGAGCCGCCGCACCCGGTCAGCAGAGCCGCCGCGAGTGTCACGCCCGCTGCGGCGGAAAGAATTCTTCTCATGTCCTGTCCTCTCACCGGATGTACCGCAGGTTCGCGGTCATCCCTGCTTCGAAGTGATATGCGTTGTGACAGTGGAACATCCACTCACCCGGATTGTCGGCGTCGAACTCGATGGCGAGCTCGGTGCCCGGGAGCACGTTGACGGTGTCGCGTCGCAGGCCGCCGTAAGCCGGAACGGCGAAGGTGTGACCGTGGGTGTGCATGGGATGCCACATCGCCGACGAGTTGACCATCGTGATCCGCACCCGCTCACCGGTTCTCATCACCAGATGCCCGGCATCGGGCCCCGCCATGCCCCACACGTAGCGGTCACCCGCCTGGATCAGCTCGATCCGGTAGTCGCGATCCACCTCCCGCTCGTCGAGCATCACGGCCTCCACCGGCCGCAGCTCGCTCTCGGGGACGAGCCGCCCGTCGAGTTCGGGTATCCGTCCGGCCACATCGGGGTCCGGCATCGGGATCGCATCGTGGCTGCGGAGCACGGTCGACGCGTAACCGTCGCGGCCCTCGACCTTCGCGACGATCGGCCACGCCCCCGACCGGACGGTGACGAGCACATCCACGCGCTGGGCCATTCCCACGATCACGGTGTCGGCGGTCGCGGGGCTGACGTCGAAGCCGTCCACGGCGACCACCGTCAGCTCGTGACCCGCTACCGCGAACCGATAGGGGGTCTCGGCTGCAGCATTGATCACTCGCAGCCGCAGCCGTTGTCCCGCAGCTGCTTCGACCACCGACGGATCGTTCGGAGGGCGCCCGTTGATCAGATGGAGGGGATACGCGATGTGCTGCGTCATGCCGCCGAGCGGCGACGAGTCGCCGTGCCCCTGGGAGACCAGTCGCTGTGCGGTCGCCATCTCGTCGTCGGAATGCGTCACCGGCGCCGAGGCATCGCCGTGCCCGCTGGGGCCGTGTCCGGAGATCTGCGGGTTGAGGGCTGCCAGGACGGCGTCGGGTGTCGTGCCCAGGCCGTCGACCCAGTCGTCGAGCACGAGCACCGCGTCGGCGTCGGCACCGGTGCGGTCGTCCGGATCCTCGATGATCATGGCGCCGAACAGTCCTCGATCGGCCTGCAGGCCGCTGTGCGAGTGGTACCAGTAGGTGCCGGGGTCCGGCGCGACGAAGTCGTACTCGAATCGGCCGCCGTCCGCGCCGATGGCCTGCTGTGTCACCGGAGCCGCACCGTCCATGTCGTTGCGGATCCGGATGCCGTGCCAGTGCAGGGTGGTCTCCTGCGGCAACCCGTTGTCCACCGAGACCCGGACCCGGTCGCCCTTCGACAGGCGCAGCTCCGGCGCCACGGCCGCTCCACCGTAGGTCCACGTGTTCACGATCCGCCCGCCGAGATCGACGGCCCCGACGCCCGCGGCGAGCGCGAAGGCCGCAGTCGCCCCCGAGGTGGAACGAGCCGCCTCCGCAGCGGCCACCTCGGGATCGGTGGGCAGGATGTAGTCGAGGTCGGCTGCCGCCACCTGCTGCCCGGACGCTCCGGAACTGCAGGCGGCGGCGCCGAACCCGAGTACGCCGAGCCCCACCGCGCCGGCCCCGAGGGTGCCCAGGCGGAGGAAACGCCGGCGGTCGAGCACGAGCCCGGTGTCGGGTCGTGTCATCGGATCACCTGCGGGGTCAGCAGCGTGCGGATGTCGTCGACGGTGCCGGTGACATCGGCGGCACTCACCTGCTCACCGGTGCTCGCGGACACCCCGACGATGCGCTGCGTCGACTCCCCGTCGACCTCGGGCCCGGCGCCGACGACGTAGAGGACCTCGCCGTTCACCGAGAACGCCGCCGACGCAATGTCCGTCAGGCCCAGCGTCGCGAGGTCGAGGCTGCGGATCGGCGCGAAGGTGGTCGCGTCGAACAGGTCGATCTTCACGACGTCACCACCGCGGCCGGAGTGTGGATGGACGGCAGTGTCGGTGTATTCGACGGCGATCCGGGCACCCGTGTTGTCGATGATGCCCTCCGCGAACCGGCCGCCGTCCTGTCCGGCGTTCCCGATGGGGGCGATCGGGCCGTCCGGCAGGCCGTCCGAGAAGTCGAACACGAAGACGTCGCCGGTGGCGCTCAGGAGCAGGCCCTTGCGGGCCTCCGCGGCCCAGGTCACCTTGCGGGTGCTGACGAAGTCGTCGGGCAGCACCTTCGCGCGTGCCGTCTCGGTCGGCACGCCGGAGTCGTCGATGGAGATCCGGATCAGCTCCCGTGTGTCCTCGCAGACGCTGTAGATCTCGTGGTCGACGAGCCAGGTGAACGGACCGCACCCGACGATCTGCAGGGCGCCGCTCTCCCTGCCTGCTTCGAGATCGACGACACGTACGCCGTAGAGACCGTCGTCCCAGGTCACGAAGTACTTCCCGTCGGAGGTGACCGCATTGGATCCGGGACGCGAATGCACGCGGGCGTAATCGGGCAGTTCGATCTCGTCCGGTTCGAGGAGATCCCCGGAATAGGTGGTGACGGTGAAGTCGGCGGCCCCACGCGAACCGCGGGGACGCCACACTTCGGCGGCGAGAACCGCGGGATCGGAGGTGGTCTCACCGACGAAGCCGTGGATGACGGGATCCCAGATACCCGGGCCCACCACGACGCGTCCGGCGGCCACGCCCGTGACCGGATCGATGATGTTGACCCCGAGTTCGAGCTGGCTGCCGCCGATCACCGCGAGCAGTTCGTTCTCGTTCGCGGGCTGGATCTCCGAGACGTGGAGCGGTTCGGGGATGGTGTCACCGATCTCCTGGTCGTCGTGGCCCAGGGAGATGCCTTCGCCCGGTGTGGTGTACGGCACGGTGGGATAGGTGACCTCGCCTGCGGCAGCGGATGATTCGTCGTCGCTCGAACAGGCGGTGAGCGACAGGGCGAGGGCGAGTGGGACGGTCGCGGCGACCATCCGTGAGGTGCGGTTCATGATCCGGCGCCCACCTTCGGACGTGCCGCGGGACGAGCCTGGCAGTCCTCGCCGATGATGGGGGCCATCGTGCAGGTGTACGACTGGGATTCGTCGGAGACGCACCAGATGATCTCCTGGTCGTAACTGCCGGAGACCGGGTTGTACATGATGGCCTGCATGTCGGGTTCACCGCAGAAGGCGTTCGAGCACGACGGTGCGCCACAGCAGTCGTAATAGGCGATGAGATAGGTCTTTCCGGTGTCCGGATGCGTGCAGCAACCGACCCAGAACTCGGCGCCGGGACGGCTACCGGGTGCGCACGTCGTGACACCACCGCCGTTGCACGCCGCGCACGACGTGCCGTCCATGTTGCACCAGCGCCAGTACTCGCACTCGGCCGGATCCTTGCCGTCGAAGACGGGCAGCAGCGGTTCGGGTTCGGGCGCCGGGGCGGGTGGTTCCTGGGCCAGAGCGGTACGGGTGACGGGAAGCGAACCGATCAGGGCGACACCGGACACACCCATCGTCCACCGGCCGATCCTGCTGATCACGGAACGACGCGACACGCGTTCGGACAGCCGGCGCCCGGCACGGCCCGCCAGGGACCCGCCGCGCCCGGCCATCCACTCGGCTTGTTGCGCGACGGTGGCTTCGTCCACCGGATATCGGTTCTCGTGCATTTCCGGTTCACCGGAAGAAGGCCTGAATTCCAACGACGTACTCCGATCTCGAGAAGGGGATGTCACACGCCTGCTGCGGCGCGGGTCTTGGCTGCCTCGTGCAGGTGCTGCAGGGACGGAGTGCCGGATTCGAGTGCGTTGAGGAGGGATTCGACCTGTGCCATGTGGTTGCACAGGCCCTTGGACCGGATCTTGCCGTGCTCGTCGAGGATCACCCCGTACGGGGTGGTGCCCACCTGGTAGGCGATACCCACGTCGCGGGCGTCGACGTAGCTCAGTTCGGCGCCGATACCCGAGCCGGCCAGGAAGTCCCGGTGCTCCTCGGCCGTGCCGTCGGAGACGATGACGATGTCGAGATCCTTCTCCGCCCTGGCCATCGCCTTGATGCCCGGCAGCAGGCTCTTGCACGTCGAGCACGACGGCGCGGTGAACAGCAACAGCTGCGGCTTGTCGCGATGGCCGCCCACGCCGACCTCCCGGCCGAGCTGATCGGTCAGGCCGCGGAAGCTCGGCCCGGCCTGTTCGATCTTCGGTCCGGTATCCATCATCCGGGCTCCGAGGGGACCGAGACGCACCTGCACACGGCCGATCTCGCGGGCGAGGGCGAGCACCATGAGGAACAGGACCGCGACGGCGACGGCCAGCACGATGATCGCGATCAGAAGAAAGGTGTTCACAAGCGTTCTCCGTCCGGGAAGGTGCCGGCTCGGCCGGCAGGTGGTGGGGCGGGCAGGACTTCAGTACCGGGAGAGGGTGGCTGCGGCGCGCAGTTCGATGGAGGCATTGGTCAGATGGCCGTCGACCGGGCGCCGTCCCGGATGCACCACCGCGCGGAGTTGCGAGGCGGTGACGACGGCGGCGAGCGCCAGGGCGGCGAGGACGACGGCGAGGACGTGCTCACCGGGCGTCGGTGACCCGGCGGGAACGACCGCCAGCAGGGCGGCGGCCACTGCGAACGCACCGGCGCGTATCGCGTGGAACCATCCGATCCGGGGCACCTCGTGCGCGGCGCCGAATGCGAAGCACCCGCAGTCGAGTTCCCGCCGGCCCCGCACCAGATTGACGGACAACCCCGCGCAGAAGGCCGCGAACACCAGGGCAGCGAGCGCGGCCGCATACCTCCCGGCGAGTCCGGTGACGAGCGCGGCACCGACGACGATCTCCACCCACGGCAGCACGATCGCCACCGCCTGCTCGAGGGGGGCGGGAAGGAGGCGGTAGCCGCGCACGACACGCAGCAACCCGTCGCGATCCCGTACCTTCGGAATGCCGGCGAGCAACAACGTGCCTCCGACGATCGATGCGATCAGCAGCCACATCATGTGCGCGATCCACTCCTTCCATGCCAGGGCGGCTACCGCGGGGATCGGGCCGGATCCCCGCGCAGTCCGGATGGAGACATCGTGGTGCGGGCGTGAGTCGCGACGGCGTCCGCGGAGAAACGAACCGTGACACACCGAACGAGAACGCGGACGGGGATGTCGCACTCGGGAATGAGCTTCGACCTGCGCTTACGGCCGTGCTCGGCCCGTGCGTCCGGTTGCGGGACACGGCATCCGCATGACGATGCCGACCGGATTCCCACTCGGCCGTCACGTGGTGTTCGCGTCGATAATCCGTCCGTAACACGGGCGCACTAGCGTTCCCCGCGCACCGGTCGAACGGAAGGACGCGATCGTGACGGCAGCGCTCCGGGCGGCGATACACCGCGCGCAGGAAACGGAACCCAGCGCACAGCAGGTTCTTTCGCCTCTGCATGCGCTCGGTCGCCGGCAACTGTCGCAGGTGGATCTGATCGGGCAGTCGCTGTCGACGATCGCGCCTGCCACCGGAATGGTGTTCATCGCGCTCTGGATGACGGTGCGGGATCCGGGTCTCGGCGGAGTGCTGACGATCGCGGCGACCACGGCCGTGGTGGTACTCGTCGCGGTGTGCATCACGGGATTCACCCGCCGCCTGGCGGCCGCCGGCTCGCTCTACAGTTTCGTGTTCCAGGGACTCGGCACCCGCGCGGCCCTGGCGACGGGCACGGCGCTCATCGTCGGATATCTGGGGATCGCGGTCTCCGTGCTCGCGCAGGGGGCGGGCACGGTCCTCGACATCGGAGAACTCGTCGGCCTGCCCGTACCGGACCACGGGATGTGGATCGTCGCGATCGTGATCCTCGGAGGCGTAGTCGCCCTGATCGCCGTGCGTGGCGTGCGGTTCGCCACGCGAGCGATCCTGATCGTCGAATGCTGTTCTCTCGTCCTCATCGTCGCGACGATGATCGTCGTACGTGACGACACCGGGGTCTCGGCGACCGTGCAGTCCGACCCGTCGATGAGCCTGCTGCCCTTCCTCGCTCTCATGACGGTGCTGTCGATGGCCGGATTCGAGAGTGCCGCCTTCTTCGGCCCGGAAGCCCGGCGGCCCCTCGTGACGGTGAGCCGGACGGTGCTGATCACCCCGCTCGTCGTCGGCGTGCTGTTCGTCTTCGCGGCGATCGCGTCGCTGAGCGGCCGTGGATCACTCATCGTCGACGCCTATTTCGGCGGCCTCGACTCCGGTGCCCCGTGGGCGGTGGTCCTGGCGGTCAAGACGGGGATGGCGTGTTCGTGGTTCGCCTCGACGCTCGGATGTGCCCAGGCCGGATCGCGGTTGCTCTATTCCATGGGGGTCGAGGGTGTGCTGTCGTCCTCCCTCGCCCGGGTCCACGGCACGTTGCGCACACCCTGTGTCGCCGTACTCGCGTTCACGGGTGCGAGTGTGGTGGGCGCAGGCGTGTACGCCGCGTCGGCCGGGGCGGATTCGCCGGCCTTCGACGGAGTCGTCGAGATCGCGTTGGTCACGGCTTACACGCTGGTCGCCGTGGCGTCGCTGCGGTTCCTGCACCGGATCGGTGAGGACACAACCTGGACCCGGGTGGCAGGAGTGTTCGTCGCGCTGCTCGGCGGTGGCCTGCTGGTGTCCACCGCGGTGGACGGGATCGTTCGTGCGGCGCTCGTGGTGCCGGTGGCGGGGGTCGTCATCGTGGTGTCGGGTGCGGTCTGGCAGACGGTGCTGCGCTGGTTCCGGCCACGCAGCCTCACCACGATCGGTGCGTTCGACACCGTGGAGACCACCGATCTGCTTCCCGGGGCGGGACAGCTGATCCTCGACGAGGACGGACGGCGCCGGATCGTCACCGACAGTGTGCCGGGGGAGACGTGACCGCCCACGCCGCGGTCCGGTCCTCCGATCCGGCCTTCGGCGGTCGCCAGCCGCACGCGGTGCAGAAGGCGCTGGGAATGCTCGAGGCGGTGGCTCAGCTCGGACCGGGGAGCACGGCGAAGGAGATCGCGACGTTCGCCGGGGTTCCGCCGGCCACGGCCTACCGGATGCTGAACCTGCTGGTCGCGGACGGCTATCTCGTGCGGGTACCCGATCTGTCGGGTTTCGCGCTGGGCCGGCGTACCGCCGAACTCGCCTATGCCGCAGCGGAATCGAATCCGTCCGAATCCCTTCACGAGGTGATGGAGGATCTGCGTCTGCGGACCCGATTCGGACTGCACGTCGCCTCGTTCGCCGGTGGGCGTCTCCGCTTCGTCGACCAGGATCCGGACCACGAGATCGTGGCGATAACGATGTTGTCGAAGTCGTTGCATGCCAATGCCATCGGCAAACTCATGCTGGCCCATTTGCCGGACTCGTGCCCGCCCGGCGACATGCGCAGGATCACCGACTTCACGGTGTGCGACAGCGAGATGCTCGTGCGTGAACTCCACGGCGTCATGTCGGCCGGATATGCGCAGGAGAATCAGGAGACGCGCCTGGGTCGGGCGGCACTGGCGGTTCCGATCCGCGACGCGTCATCGTTCGTGGTGGGCGGGTTGTACCTGCACGGATCGGCCGCGAAGGTCCGGCCCGAACCCGATCTGGTGAAATTCCTCGTCGACGGTGCGGCGCGACTCACCGGACTGCTGTAGGGCGGCAGGAGTCATCCGCCGGCCCGCACCGACTCGGCGAGCCGCGACAGCGCGTCCACGACCGGAGCGCCGAACATCGGCGGGTCGTTGTGCCCGAGCCCCGGCAGTTCGAGGCGTTCGTGCAGAGTCCCCGCGGCATCGGCGACGTCGACACTCTGCGTGGAGGGAACGACGGTGTCGGCCGTGCCGTGGACGACGGTGAGCGGCACGTCGATCCGGGCGACGAGATCGGCGACGGGGAATTCGTCCTTCAGCAGTGCGGCGGGGACGAACGGATAGTGGTGCCGGGCGACGGCGGCGAGATCGGTGAAGGGCGAGCGCAGCAGCATCCCGGCCGGGGGCTCGTCGACGGCGAGCGCCGCGACCACGGCGCAGCCGAGGCTTTCGCCGAAGTAGAGCAGCCGGGTGGGGTCGACGTCCTCCCGCGAGCGGAGATGATCCAGGGCCGCGCGTGCATCGGCGGCGAGACCCGGCTCGTCCGGCCGGCCGGGGTTGCCGCCGTATCCGCGGTAGTCGAGCAGCAATGTCGAGAAACCCGCGGCGGCGAGATCGGCGGCGGTGCCGGCGCGGCCGAGCCGGTTGCCTCCGTTACCGGGAGCCAGGAGGACGGTGAACCCGTGCCCGGGTCCGTCGGGATTGCGGCCGGGCACGAACCAGGCGTCGAGTTCGAGGCCGTCGGAGGTGGTGAGTACGACATCCTCGGCGCCCGCCAGGACGGTCGCGGCGGCAGGGGGAGCGGAAGCGTCGGGCAGATAGATCAGGCGTCGCTGCAGGGCCCAGCCGGCGACGCCGAGGAGGACGACGATCACCGTCACGACGATCGGGATGCGCACTCCGTCCGGGTACCCCGTGCGCGCCTCCGGTAGCAGCGACTACCGGGCACGCGCACGGGGCACGACGGTCGCTGTTACCGCGGCGCCATACGCAGGGCGCCGTCCATGCGGATGGTCTCGCCGTTGAGATAGTCGTGCTCGACGATCATCTGTACGAGCTGCGCGTACTCGGCGGGCTGGGCGAGCCGGGACGGGAACGGCACTCCGGCTTCGAGGCCCTTGCGGTACTCCTCGGTGACACCGGCGAGCATGGGGGTGTCGACGATGCCGGGGGCGATGGTGTTGACGCGGATGCCGAACTGCGCGAGGTCGCGTGCGGCGGGGACGGTCATGCCGTGCACGCCACCCTTGGACGCGGAGTACGCGATCTGGCCGATCTGTCCCTCGAACGCCGCGACCGAGGCGGTGTTCACGATGACGCCGCGCTGACCCGACTCGTCGACCGTGTCGGTCTTGGAGATCGCATCGGCGGCCAGCCGCATGACGTTGAACGTGCCGAGCAGGTTGACGGTGATGACCGTGCGGAACAGCTCGAGGTCGTGGGGACCGTTCTTGGACAGGATGCGTCCGGCCCAGCCCACACCGGCGCAGTTGACGACGATGCGCAGCGGAACACCGGACTCGACGATGCGATCGATCGCGGCCTGCACGTCGTCGGGGCTCGTGACATCGGTGGCGATGAGCGTGACGCCCTCGGGCGCGGAATCGCCGACCCGCTCGATGGACTGCTGGAGGTCGAGGCCGAAGACGGTGGCCCCGGCGTCGGCGAGGCGGCGCGCGGTGGCGGCACCGAGGCCGGATGCGGCGCCGGTCACCAGCGCGGCGGATCCCTGAATCTCCACTGTTCGTATCTCCTGTCTCGAGCTGTAGGGCTCGTCAGTGTCCTTCGTCACGAACCCTAGCCGGTGACCGTCGTGACCTCCGCGGGGGTGGAGGTCCTGCGGCGCAGGGCGAGAAGACCCAGCATCGCGGCCACGAGACAGGCGCCGGCACCGAGCAGCAGACCTGCCCTGCCTCCCCACTGCTCGCTGACCCATCCGGCGATCGGGCCACCGATGGCGGTGGAACCGAGGAAGGCGACGGACCACAGGGCCATCACCCGGCCACGCATGGTCGGCGCGGCCGCGAGCTGGAGCGAGCTGTTGGTGGTGGACGTGAAGGTCACGCTCAGTGCGCCGACGACCACCATGATCACGACGAGGCTGGTGAGGGTCGGCGCCGCTGCGGCGACCGCCAGGGCGATGCCGAACGCGAGGGCGGAGACGACGAGCGGCTTGGTTCCCGTGCGGCCCCAGGTCGCCATGGCCAGTCCGCCCACGACGGACCCCGCTCCCATCGCGGCGGTGAGGAAGCCGTAGGCACCGGCACCGGATTCGAACGTGCGGTCGGCCAGGACCGGCAGGACCACCTGGAACTCGAATGCCAGACAGCCGACGAGCGCCATCATGAGCAGCGGGACGGCGAGGTCGGAGGTGCGTCGCACGTAGGCGAAGCCCTCGCGCAGCTGGCCCTTGGCGCGGGCGGCCGGGGGCGACGGCTGCAGCCGGGAGACGTCGAGCCGGAGCAGCGAGGTGACGACGGCGACGAAACTCGCGGCGTTGAGCAGGAAGCACACGCCGAGTCCGCCGGCCGCGATGACCACACCGGCGACGGCCGGGCCGATCATGCGGGAACAGGAGGCGAGAACCGACTGCAGGCTCACGGCGTTCCGAAGATCCTCCGGCCCCACCAGTTCGAGCATGAACGACTGTCGCGCGGGATTCTCGAAACACTGATTGAGGCCGAGCAGGATCGCCAGGACGTAGACGTGCCACAGGGCCACGGTGCCGGTGACGACGAGCAGCCCCAGGATCAGGGCCTGGACCCCCATGAGTGACTGCAGCCCGATCATGAGCCGGCGTTTGTCGGAGCGGTCGGCGACCACACCGCCGTAGGGACCGAGCAGCAGCATCGGCACGGTCTGCAGGGCGAGCACGATACCGATGGCGGTGGCGGATCCGGTGAGCTGCAGGACGAGCCAGGACTGTGCGACCGTCTGCATCCACGTACCGACCAGGGAGACCGCCTGGCCGCTGATGTAGAGGCGGAAGTTGGGCCCGCGCAGGGCCGCGAAGGTCTGTCCTCGGATGTCGTCGAGCACTGTCACGGATGCGCCTCCTCGCTGGGGGTGGGTCCCGAGTCGGCGACCCGCTCCGACAGTGCTTCGAGCGCGGGCAGCGCCGCGTGGAGGATGTCGAGGTGCTGTTCGCTCAGGTCGGTGAGGTGACGGGCGAACAGGGCGGTGCGGCGTGCGCGCAACTCTGCGGACAGAGCGGCGCCGGCGGGGGTGATGTGGACACGGACGACACGCTTGTCGTCGACGTGGGGGGAGCGGGTCAACAGCCCGTCTTCTTCGAGTTTGCTCACCATGCGCGAACACATGGTGGGGTTGAGCCCTTCGATCTCCGCGAGTTCGCGGACTCCGATCGTCTCGTGGCGGGCGACGGTCGTGAGGAGGGCCGACTGCGAGCGCGTCAACCCTTCCTCCGAGGCGAACATGCCCATGCGGCGGGAGATACGTCCGATGGCGATACGCAGACGGTGGACGTCGTCGGCATCGAACGGCGGAGTAGCGGATCGAGGGGTGTCGTCCGTGCGATCGGACATGGAACCACCTCCGAGAATTATTTGCTTATCGGCAAGCATACTCCTGTCGCGCATGCGGAACACGTGCCCGGAGGGGTGATCAGCGTCGCACGGGGTCCTGGATCTCGCCGGTCACAGGCCGGCGGGGCCGCCGTCGCAGGGCGATCATCAGGCCCGCGGAGATCAGCAGGGCCGTGCCGCCCGCGACCGGTCCCAGGAGGGCGCTCTGCGGGAACAATCCGTCCGCCAGCATCCAGGCCCCGAAGCCGAAGAACAGGGCGGCCGCTCCGAAGCGGATCGCGTTCTCGGGAAGATGCCGGCCCAGCACGGCGCCGGCGATGATGGCCAGTGCGTCGGCCGCGACCATGCCCACGGTCGAGCCGATCCATACTCCGGCCCAGTCGTTGTCGGCTGCGAGGGTGATGGTGGCGAGCATCGTCTTGTCGCCGAGCTCCGCGAGGAAGAACGCCGAACTCACGGCGAGGAAGGCAGAGCGCGCGACGCGTCCGGCCTTGGACTGCTCGTCGTCGTCGAGGGAATCACCGCGCAGCGTCCAGGCGCCGAAGATCAGGAAGGCGATGCCGCCGACGATCGAGATCGCGGCCGCGGGGATCGCAACTCCCAGATAGTGACCGACGGCCACCGACACGAGATGGACCACGGTGGTGGCGAACAGGATTCCGGACAGGACGACCCACCAGCGGTAACGCAGGGCGAAGGTCATCGCCATCAACTGGGATTTGTCGCCGAGTTCGGCGACGAAGATGACGGCGAACGACAGGACGAGTGCGGACCACACGGGTGTTTCCTCCTTCCGGATGGAGGAAACGGGGCTTCCTCCGGACGCCGGACGCACGGTGCGTCGGGCGGCCGAAGGTCTCGCCCACCGGATGCGGATCCGGTCCGCGGGGCCGGGTGATGCCGTCTCGGGCACCGCCAGTATGTCGACCCTGCGATTGGGGGCTACTCCCCTTCGCCGACGACAACGTTAGTCCAGCGAACCGAATTCTGTAAAGGCAATGCTAAGTTTCGGAGAACCGAACTCTCGCTCGCGGGGCGGCCTCACGAGGCGAGCAGCATGGCCAGAATCGCGGTGTCGGGATCTCTGCTCGGATCGACCCCGACCTTGCTGACCAGCGCCGTCACGGTGCCGTCGGGCTCGGCCTCGACCCACGCAGCCCGGTGTTCGAGGCCCAGATGCGGAATGCCGGGCAGCAGTACGCAACCCGACGCGGCACCGGCGTTCTCCGGCAGCGACGGCGTCGTCTCCGACGGCGGATGCAGCATGATCAGCGCCGGCGGCTGATGTTCCGCGAACCGGCCCGGCTGCACGGCCCGCTCGCCCAGCACCGTTCCTTCGGCGAGCACGAGCCCGACCGTCCCGGGTTCGGGATCGTCGGGCAGCTCCTCCTTCACCCCGAACACCGTCGACGTGGGCAGCAGTCCCGGCAACGACGCGATCCGTACCGTCATCGCCAGCACCTGCGCCCACTCCCGGGTGGTCGCGGGCCATCGGCCCGAGACGACGAAGCCTCGCAGCGACCCGTCGGAATGGAATGCGGACAGTTCGATCCGGCTGTGTTCCTCGGCGTTCATCCCACTCCTCCCTCTCGGTCGGTAAGGGGAGAATGCCCGGTTCCGTCGTTGGCACACAAGAGGTGCCGAGTGCCAGTTACCCGCCGTCGCCGATCCGGACCCGCACGATCGCGCCCGTCCGGTCGCGCACGGCGACCTCCGGTCGCCAATCCGAGGAGCTGCACACGAGCAGACTGTCCCCGTCCACCGCCACGGCGTACGGATGGGCCACCTTCACCTCGTCGGTGATCTCGCCCTGCATCGAGACCCGCAGGACCCGCCCGTCGAACGGCGAGGCCACCCACACCCCGTCCTGCGAGTCGATCGCGATGCCGTCCGGGAAGACCGTCGAGTCGAACTCGATCAGGACGCGACGGTCGGTGAGCGATCCGTCGTCCGCGACGGTGAACGCGGTGAGCCTGCCCGGACGGGACCGGGTCTCGGCGACGATCAGGGTGCGTCCATCGCCGGTCGCGACGATGCCGTTGGCGAACTCCAGGTCTTCGGCTGCCACCCGCACGGAACCGTCGGGCTCCACCAGAGCCAGTGCGGCCGGGCGAGCGGGATCCGGGGGCGCACTCGCGTCGCCGTAGTTGCCGACGTACGCGCGCCCCTGCGTATCGACGAACATGTCGTTGAGATGCCAGGTGGCGACGTGCGACAGGTCGGCGTGTTCGACGAGACGGCCGTCGGATTCGAGACGCAGCACCGTGCGGGGCACTCCCGCCGCGATGAGCAGTCGCCCGTCGGGGAGGAATCCGAGACCGGCGGGATGCCCCTCGACGCGCGCGACGACCTCGGCGGAGCCCGTCGCCGGATCGAGGCACAGCACCTCGCCGGCGTACACATCGGAGAACCACAGTCGACCCGCGCGCACGCGGGGACATTCGGGAAAGGCCAGGCCGTCGAGCAAGGTCTCGGGAGTACTCATGGCCGTACCGTAACGGGGCTCACACGGAACGCATGCCCCCCGACCGTTCATCGGGAAAGTGAGGACGGACCCGCAGACGACGAGGGGCGCCGGTGACCCGGCGCCCCTCGTGACGGTCCTGCCTACCTGTCGATCTAGACGATCAGACCGGAGGTGGCGGTGCGGGCACGCTCGAAGCGAGCCTGCACGTCGGCCCAGTTGACGATGTTCCAGAACGCCTTGACGTAGTCGGCCTTGACGTTCTGGTACTGCAGGTAGAAGGCGTGCTCCCACATGTCGAGCATGAGCAGCGGGGTCAGGCCCATCGGGATGTTGCCCTGCTGGTCGTACAGCTGGACGATGATCAGGCGCTGCCCGATCGAATCCCACGCCAGGATCGACCAGCCGGAGCCCTGGATGGAGTTCGCGTTCGCGGAGAAGTGATCGCGGAACTTGTCGAACGAGCCGAACGCGTCGTCGATCGCGGCGGCGAGCTCACCCTCGGGCTTGTCGCCGCCCTCGGGGGAGAGGTTCTGCCAGAAGACGGAGTGGTTCGTGTGACCACCGAGGTGGAAGGCGAGATCCTTCTCGAGCTTGGTCGCCTGCGCCGCCATGGTGCCGTTCTCGCGCGCCTCGGCGAGCTTCTCGAGCGCGGTGTTCGCACCGGCCACGTACGTCGCGTGGTGCTTGGAGTGGTGCAGCTCCATGATCTTCGCCGAGATGTGCGGCTCGAGCGCTGCGTAGTCGTAGGGCAAGTCCGGAAGTGTGTATTCAGCCACGAAGGGTCCCTTCTTCAGCGGGCCGACAAGCCCGTGCAGTTATTGCGTACCGTTTCGGGTTTCCACCCAAAACCATAAGTACACCGTCCGCAACAGCGGCCGTCATGCGGACGTGACCGCCCGACGGCCGGATCGTGCGGTCCCGGCCACCGGGGGGATCCCCGGCAAGCAGCTTCCACCAGCGGGAACAGGCACATATCGGGACCATCGGTAACGACCGCGTGAACGGGACCTTAACATTGGCGCGTGTCTCGGCCCTTCCTGAACGAACCGACACGCGGGGCCGACGCACCGCGTGTGGAACTGCCGGGCGTCGACGTCCTCCGGTTCGTTGCGGTCGCTGCGGTGCTGTATTCGCACATCGCCTTCTACCTGATCGACGACCTCGGCACCGGATGGTGGGGCATCGATCTCGTGTACGAGGTGTTCGTCGCAGGCGCCGGGCTCAATCAGCACCTGTCCTCCGTCGGTGTGTCGGCCTTCATGATGCTGACAGGACTGCTCATCACCCGCTCGGCGATCCGCCAGGACCGCGGAAAGTTCCTGATCGCCCGGGCCGCGCGGCTCCTGCCGGCCTTCTGGGTCTCGATCCTCGCTGCGATCGTGCTCGTGCGGCTCGGGATCAACGGCATGTTCAGCGGGCACACCACGGTCTCGAACTCCGAGGCCTTCCTGTCCTTCTTCCTCGGCGCCTTCTTCCTGAAACCTCAGGTCATCGTGCTGGGCGTGACGTGGACACTCGCTGCCCAGATCTCCTTCTATCTGTGGTGCGTCGCCGGGAGGTCGCTGTTGCGCAGCGCTCCGGTGGCGGTGCCGATGCTCGGTGCGGTGCTGTGCATGCTCGTGCTGCTCTACAACCTGTACGTACCCGAGCCGTACGCGGTCCCGTTCCTGTCGAAGATCGCCTCGACCCTGCCCACCTTGTTCCTGGGCCAGATCGTGTACCTCGGCTGGGCCGGGTTGATCTCCCTGCGCGCGGTGATCGTCGCGCTGCTCACCCAGGTGTCGGTGATCGTGATGGCCACGGACATCCACGTCTACTGGGCGGGCAGCCGGTATCTGTGGACCGTCATGGTCGTCTTCGCCGTCGTGGTGCTGGTCGCCCGTTACGACGGCCGCTTCGCGCGTTCGGGACTCGTCGTGTGGGTCGCGACCCGCAGCTACTGCATCTACCTGACGCACACCCTCGTGATGTACCGGATCTACGAGAACACGGTGGGCACCGTCGGCACGACCGCCGCCGTCGCGCTCCTGGTGCTCGGGTGCGGACTCGTCGCCGAAGTGCTCTATCGCAGCGTCGAGGTGCCCGCCGCGAGGTGGATCAAGAATCGTTGGCTGACACCGAAGCCGGTCGCGGCCGAGGAGCGGGCTGCCGCGATGACACGCGCGTAGCATCGGGTCATGTCCTGGTTCGACGACATCCTGGCCCGTGCCGGTTCGAAGTCGCAGATGGTGGGGCGCGAGGACGCGCTTCCCGGTCGCGCCGAGCCGCTCCCTGTCCCCGAGACGCACTACGTCAACGGCCACCGCATCGTCCCGCCCTTCCCCGAGGGGCTGCAGACGGCGGTCGTCGGTATGGGCTGTTTCTGGGGTGCGGAGAAGGAATTCTGGCAGCTCGACGGCGTGTATTCGACCGCCGCGGGATATGCCGGTGGTTACACGCCCAATCCCACCTACGAGGAGGTCTGCTCCGGCCGGACGGGCCACACCGAGGTGGTACTGGTCGTCTTCGATCCGAAGGTGATCGGTTACGACCGCATCCTGCAGCAGTTCTGGGAGAACCACGATCCCACCCAGGGTATGCGGCAGGGCAACGACCACGGCACCCAGTACCGCTCGGCGATCTACACCTACGACGAGACGCAGATCGAGGTCGCCGAGGCCACCGCGGAAGCCTTCGGCAAGCGACTCGCCGAGGCCGGCTACGGCGAGATCACCACGGAGATCGCGCCGCTCACGCAGTTCTACTACGCCGAGGGCTACCACCAGCAGTACCTCGCGAAGAATCCCAACGGGTACTGCCCCGTCCACGCCACCGGCGTGAGCTGCCCGGTGGGTCTCGGCGCCTGAGCCTGCGCTCACCGCGCCCTCTGTGATGCGGCGCATGTGAGATGGGTTGGTGTGCCTTGAACTTCCCCGGAGGCGCACGCATGCTGGAAATCGGGAGACTCCAGCGGGGGAAGGGCGGCGTGCCGAGATGACGACGAGGGCGGGATACCTGCGTCGCGTACGACGAGGTCTGCGCAGGCACGATCCGCTCGTACGTCGCACCGACCGGATCGAGGCGCGATGCGTCACGTTGCTGGTCGCCGTGATGGTGATGCTGATTCCCGTCGCCCTGTGGGTGTCGGCCACGATGTGGGACTCCCAGCTCGAGCAGGCCCGCGCGGAGGCCGCCGAGCGCGTCACCGTGACGGCCGTCCTCGACGCCGACGCCCGGAGCAACACCACCGGATGGGGCGAGACCGTGAACATCGCCGTCGCACCGGCGAGCTGGGACTGGGGCGACGAAGAACGTCACGCCTCGGTGCAGGTCGACCCCGGCGCGACCGCGGGCACCGAGCTGGAGGTCTGGGTCGACGCGCGTTCGGGCGACTACGCCCGGCCCCCGCTGACCACCTCCGCCGCGAAGTTCACCGCAGTACTGTCCGGTGTATCGCTGTGGACGTTCTCGGCCGCAGCCGCATCGGGTCTGTTCGCGCTCGCACACTGGCGGCTCGAGGTGCGGCGCAGCCGCGAGTGGAGCCGGGAGATCGAAGCGTTCCTCGGCTCCACCAGCAGCTACTGAAATGTCGCGCTACAGGTCGGCGATCGCGGGCATGACCTCGTGGGCCACCAGTTCGAGATGGTCGAGATCGGCGAGGTCGAGGACCTGCAGGTAGATGCGCTGTGTTCCGGCCTGCGCGAACGTCCGGATCTTGTCCACCAGCTCCTGCGGGGTTCCCGCGAGCCCGTTCTCGCGGAGCTCGTCGACCTCACGGCCGATTCGTGCGGCGCGCCGCGCGATCTCGGCCTCGTCCCGGCCGCAGCACAGTACGAGCGCGTTCGAGTAGGTCAGGTCCTCGGGGTCGCGTCCGGCTTCCCGGCAGGCGGCGCGCACCCGGTCGAACAGGGTCGTGGTCTCCTCGACCGATTTGAACGGCACGTTGAACTCGTCGGCGTAGCGCGCCGCCAGGGCCGGCGTGCGCTTCTTGCCCGCACCGCCCATGACGATCGGGGGGTGGGGACGCTGATGCGGCTTCGGCAGCGCGGGCGAGTTCTCGATCCGCACGTGCGTGCCCTCGTACGAGAAGGTCTCGCCCTCGGGCGTCTCCCACAGGCCGGTGATGACCGCGAGGTACTCCTCGAGCCGGTCGAATCGCTCCTTCAGGTTCGGGAAGGGGATGCCGTAGGCGCGGTGTTCCTCCTCGAACCAGCCCGCGCCGAAGCCGAAGTCGACCCGGCCGCCACTCATGGCGTCGACCTGCGCGACGGAGATCGCGAGCGGTCCGGGATACCGGAAGGTGGCCGAGGTGACGAGCGTGCCGAGACGGATCGTCGAGGTGTCCCGGGCGAGACCTGCCAGGGTGATCCACGCGTCGGTCGGCCCGGGCAGGCCTTCGGCGTTCATGGCGAGATAGTGGTCGGAGCGGAAGAACGCGCCGTAGCCGAGTCGTTCCGCGGCCTGCGCGACGGCGAGGAGGTCGTCGTAGGTGGCGCCCTGCTGGGGTTCGGTGAAGATGCGCAATTCCATGACCCGATCATTTCAGTGTTGCCGTCCGCCTGCCTCGCGGGTGCGCGACGAGAGGCTGTGAGATGTCTCGAGTGTGATTCCCCATGCGTAGATGGGCCTGTTGATGAACCTGTGGAAACTGTGGATAACTCCAGCGGTTGGGATTCCTGGGGAGGGCGGTGACCGGTCCGCAGGTCCCACAGGGAAGGCCGGATCGAACCGACCACGCCCACATCGGTTCACACAGCGTGCCACTATTGATGCGTGAGCTTCTCCGACGTGCCCACCGTGTCGGTCGACCTGGTACCCGGCCTCTCCGACGAGGCCGTCCTCCTCGACGTCCGTGAGGACGACGAATGGGAACTCGGGCACGCACCCGGCGCGCTGCACATTCCCCTCGCCGACGTACCCGCCCGCATCGACGAGATCGATCCCGATGCGGAGATCTACGTCGTCTGCAGGCAGGGCGGTCGTTCCCTCGGCGCGGTCGAATATCTCGCCCGCATGGGATACGACGCGATCCAGGTCGCGGGGGGCATGGTGGCGTGGCAGAAAGAGGGACTTCCCCTCGTGTCCGAGCGTGACGACCCGGCGAAGATCTATTGATGTCGGCCTACCAGATCTGTGTGCGCTGTGAGAACCGCTGGCCCGTGACGTACCAGTCGCGACAGTGGTGCCCGGCCTGTCGCGGTGTGCTGCTCTCACCCGTCGCTCCCGACGGCTCGGTTCCTCCGGAGCGACGCAATTTCCGGTGGGTCGCACGGCCCGCCGGGGGAGAACTCTCATCCGGAACGCAGCCGCGTCCGCGGCGGCGCTCGATGTCCGACCCGCCTTCCTACCGTGATATGCCGCGCTGGGGGCTTCTCGATCCGCCCCGGGCGGAGGACGACGAGCCCGACAGAGCCGACACCGCCGCCGATCTCGCACCCACACTGCTCGTCGGCACCGCGGTGGTCTTCGGGCTCGCAGCGGTCGCCGAGGCCGTGCGGTACGGGCTGCTGCTGTTCAATCGCACCCGGCTCGTCGATCCGCTGGCGCTCGCGATATCGGATGCGGCGGTGTGGGCGACCCAGGTGGTGGGCCCGGTCGTCGCGCTGGCCGCAGCGGTCGCCTCCGGCTTCCGTCTGCTCGCTCTGCGCCGGCGCGTCTACGCAGAACGCGGCCTGGCCGACTCGCGCTCGCCGCTGTCCGTCCTGGCCGGCGTCGTGATCCCGGGAGTGAATCTGGCGATGCCGGGTGTGTTCCTGACCGAGATCGGCAACCACGATCCCCGCCTGCTCCGCGCGATCCGCACGTGGTGGGTGCTCTGGGTGATGAACGGGGTGCTCGCCGTCGCGCTCCTCGCGTGGCGTCAGCGCGACACTCTGCAGGCTCGTGCCGACGGTGTCCTGTTCACCGCGGTCCTCGCGGCGCTCGGGGCGGTCGTCGCACTCGCCACTCTGCAGGTGCTGCGCCTGTTCGACGGGGCCGACCTGTGGGGACGGCCGTTGCGACGTCGCCGGTTCACCTACGCCACCGGCCCGGCATGGGCGCCGATCGCGCCCATCGTTCCGGCCTCGACCGGGCGCGACGCACAGGACGAGCCGGGCACCGAGCGCAGCGAGCAGGTGGATACCGAGCACAGCGAGCAGGTGGATACCGAGCGCAGCGAGCAGGTGGACACCGAACGACCCGACCGGGTGGTGACGTCGTGACGCGCAGCGTGTATCCACGTGTCGTCGCCCACCGCGGGGCGTCCGCCGCGCTGCCGGAACACACGCTCGGTGCATACGAACTCGCCTTGAAGGAAGGCGCCGACGGCGTCGAATGCGACGTGCGGCTCACCCGCGACGGGCACCTCGTGTGCGTGCACGACCGCACGATCGACCGGACGTCGACCGGCACCGGCGTCGTCAGCGAGATGACCCTCGAGGAGATGGCGCAGTTCGACTACGGACGGCCCGGGGAACCGGCCGATCTCCTCACGCTGCGGCAACTGCTCGAACTCGTCATGGACTACACGAGTGTGCCGGTGAAGGTCTTCGTCGAGACCAAGCATCCCGTCCGGTACGGCGCGCTGGTGGAGACCGCCTTGCTCGCCGAGCTCTCCCGTTTCGGTCTCGCCACCCCGGCTTCGGCGGATTTCTCGCGGGTGGTGGTGATGTCGTTCGCGGCCGGTGCCGTCTGGAGGATCCGCCGCGCGGCGCCGCTGCTGCCCACCGTGCTGCTCGGGGAGACCTCGCGCTACCTCCGGGGGAGTGCCGCCACCACGGTCGGCGCGACCGCCGTGGGGCCTTCGATCGAGACGCTGCGCGAACACCGGGATCTCGTGGACCGGGCCGCCCTGTCCGGCCGGGCCACCTACTGCTGGACGGTCGACGATCCCGCCGACGTCGAATTGTGCCGCGAGCTGGGCGTCGAGTGGGTCGCCACGAATCACCCCGGGCGCACCAAGTTGCTGCTCGACGCAGCCCTCGATCGCTGAGCCTCCGCCCGACCTCGAGGTGGTGACGCGGGGCGGAGTGTAGGTTGACGCCGTGGCGAAGAAGAGCAAGAGAAACAGCGGACCCAAGCCCGGCAGCAATCGCGCCGCCAAGCTCGAGCAGCGACGACTCGAGCGGGAAGCAGCGGCCGCCGCGACGTCGCGCCCCTTCGAAGGACTCGCCTTCGAATGCGATCTCGTGGCCCTGCGCGAGTTCGTGCCGTCCGCTCTCGCGGAACTGTCCGAGACCGAGGACGGCCGCCGTATCGTGGGCGCGACGATCCTCCCCGGTGGCGTCGCGGCACTGGTCCGCGAGGAGGACGGCAAACCGGTCGCCTATGTCGGCCTGCAGCTCGCCGCCGGTTACGGTCCCGATCCGGCCGGTGAGCTGGCTGCGGCCATCCAGTGGGCCCACACAGCCGAGCCCGGATCGTCGCTGCAGGTCGCGACGGTGGACAACGACACTCCGCCGCTCGCGGATCTGATCGATCCCACGGTTGTGCCCACGATCACCGTGCATCAGGACTTCGACTGGTGGATTCCTGCCGGTGTCGAGCCGAGCGCCGAGATCGCGCACACCGTCAAGCACGCGAACGAAGCTGTTCTGCCCTCGGCGCGGCTCGAAGGTGAAGGCCTGCGCGGCGCGTGGTGGGTCGATCCGGGCGAGAAGGCCCACCTGCGCTGGGTGCGTCCCGAGGACGAGGACGAGCTCATGGCGGCGTTGTCGCGCGTGCATGCCGCAGGTGGTCTGCACCTCGGCGAGGGCTCGCGGTTCGCCGGTTCGTTCCGGACCCACGGACTGCTGGTGCCGGTGTTCGATCTCGACCGTGAGAAGCACCCGGACGAGTGGGTCGCTCCGACGATCGAGTTCGGGCAGCGCCTCGAGGCGGCACTCGCGGTGGACGAGCCGCTCACGGCGGCCGAGCGCCGGTCCCGGGACGGACTGCGCAGCCGCCAGGTCACCCTGCGCTGACCGGTCGGTACACCACGGCCGACGAGCACGAAGGCCACCTCCTGCACGAGGAGGTGGCCTTCGTCGTCCCGGGTGGGCTGTCCCGGATGCGGAGGGTCAGATGGTGCCGCCCGCGGCGAGCGGGGCGTTGCCTCGCGGTTCGCGCGGCTTCGCATTGAGCTCACGGGCTACGAAGTCCTCCAGGTGGAAGAGGTTGTCGCCGGCGCGTCCGGCCACCGTGAGCAGGGTCGTCATCGTCGCGACCTCTTCGACCTGTTCCTGCAGGAACCACTGCATGAACTGCTCACCGAGATAGTCGCCCTCCTCGCGTGCAGTGCGGGCGAGCTCGACGATCTGGTCGGTGACCTTCTTCTCCTGGGACAGTGCCAGCGCGATCGGCTCGCAGGCGTCCTCGAACATCGACTGCACCGCGTCGACACCCGTGAGGTCGACGGCCATGTCGCGGTCCAGGAAGTACTGGACGATCATCATGGCGTGGTTGCGCTCCTCGACCGCCTGCGCGTAGAAGTGCTTGGCGAGCTGCGGGAGGTCGGTGTTGTCGTAGAAGACCGCGATGGCGATGTACTGGTGCGACGCCGTGAACTCGTTACGGATCTGGTCGTGCAGCAGGGTGTGGAACTTGGTCTTGGTCATTTCGCCCATCGTCGTCATGATCACGACGTTAGTGCAGGTCAGCGGGCTTTTCATCCAAGCATTGGCTACCCTCGCACTTCGTAGCCTCGGCTACCCTACGGAATATTCGGGCAGCCTTCCCCAAGATCGAGGGCGGTTCCGGGTGCCCGGTCACGGTGCCGGCGCGAGAAGTTCCGGCGGGATCGGGTCGCCCTGCGAGATCGCCTCGAAGAAAGGCACGGCCCGCGCGCGATCCCACAGCAGGACGTTACCGATGCCGTAGACGTCGTCGAATCCGCCCACCGGAACCGTCGCCGTGACCGTCTCGCCGCGCATCGCCCACGCGAGTCGTGCGAGATTCCACAGGTGGTCGCCGTCGTCGACGCGCAGGGAGGCGGCGGCACCCGACATCAGCGACCACAGGCGGAAGGGGTTGAGGAAGGTTCCGGGGCTTGTCGCCTTGCTCAGCAGCGCCGAGAGGAACAGCCGCTGGTTGTTCATGCGGTCCAGATCGGCGAGAGGTGTGGCACGGGTACGGACGAAACCGAGCGCCTGGGCGCCGTCGAGTTCCTGGCATCCCGGTTCGAGGGTGAGCCCGGCGAGCGGGTCGTCGATCGGGTAGGGGACGCAGAGGTCGACTCCGCCGACGGCGTCGACGATCGAGGCGAATCCTCCGAAGCCGATCTCGGCGTAGTGATCGATGTGCACGCCCGTGGCACCTTCGACGGTCTGCACGAGCAACTGCGGTCCGCCGAGCGCGAAGGACGCGTTGAGTTTGTCCTGCCCGAAGCCCGGCACGCTCACGTACGAGTCGCGAGGCAGCGAGATCATCGTCGTGGCGCCTCCACCGGGCGGGATGTGCACGAGCAGCACGGTGTCGGTGCGATCGGCCCCGACCTCTCCGCCGGTCGCGAGTTCCTGTTCCTGCTCGGGAGTGAGCCCGACGCGACTGTCCGAGCCGACGAGCAGCCAGTTGGTGCCGCGGGTGTCGGCGACGCGGCCGTCGTAGTCGGCGAGCGCGTCGACACGTGCGAGCTTGCCGTCGAGGTAGACCAGACTTCCGCCCAGAACGAGGACGAGCACGACCAGGACCACCGCCAGGCGCTGCAGGATGCGCCGGGCGCCCACGGGTCGCCGCGGAGCGGGTCGTGGCGCGGTGGCGGGAGGACGGCGAGGCGGTCGGGGCGGCGGCGTCTTCCCGCCCGGACCGCGACGGCTCGGAGCAGGTCCGGCGACGCGTTCGGGGCGTTGGGTCGGGGCCCAGTCGCGTCGTGGTGGCGGCGGTGGTTGCTGTCGGGCAGGCCGGGAATGCCGGTCGGGCCGGTAACTCGGCGTCGGTGCCTGCGACCATGCCTGCGGTGGCTGCGGGCGGCCGTCGCGCCGGAGGACCTGAGTGCCCTCGGGGGATGGCGGCATCGGGCGGGGCCGGCGCGGGGGTTCGGCACCGCGTGGGGCGGGCCGTCCGGGAGGAGGGCCCTGCGGGGGAGTTCCCTGCGGTGGCCGTGGCCGGTTGCGAGGGTCGCGAGGGTCGCCGTTCACCTGCACAACTCTACGGTCAGGGCAGCCACGACACCTCTCCCCTCAGTGCCTGATAACCCACGAAGGCGACGGTGTCGATGAGAGCGTGGGCGATCACCAGCGGCCAGAGCTTGCCGGTGCGCTGCCAGTAACGCCCGAAGATCAGGCCCATGACGACGTTGCCGATGCCCCCGCCGAGTCCCTGATAGAGGTGGTAGCTGCCGCGCAGCAGCGCGGAGGCGAGCAGCGACGAGTTCTCGGACCAGCCGAGTCGGCGCAGGCGCGTGATGAGATAGGCGACGACGAGGATCTCTTCCGCCCCGGAGTTCGCGATCGCCCACAACACCTCGGTGGGCAGACGCCACCAGTAGTCCTCGAGCAGGCTCGGCGCGACCGTCAGATTCAGGCCGGCGGCGCGTGCCGCGAGATAGAAGGCGAGACCGGGGAGTCCGATCAGTGCGGCGAGGCCGATGCCGGGCAGCAGGTCCCGGCGGAGTCCGGGGCGGGCGAGGCCGGCGATTCGTGGACCGATTCCGCTGCGCCACAACAGGTACAGGCCCAATGCGCCCCAGGCGAGCAGTCGCACGATGCCGAGGAGTTGTCGTGCGAGATCGATGAATTCCTGGGACGAGCGAGGCGTGTTCAGCGCGACGGTCTGATCCGCCAGCGGTTCCGGTGCGAGCGCCGCCTCGAGCAGGGACAGGATCGAGGAGAGCCCGCTCAGGCCGAAGGTCACGAGCAGAACGATCGTGATCTCGATCCACACGGCACGGCGGGCGGCGGGGTCGAGGGGTGGCTCGGGAGTGCGCGGGGCGGGCCGGAGCCAGTCGCGGAGGGACGTCACCGAAGTGATTGTGCCGGACGGAGGCTGGGCAGGGGTTCGTGCCGGGGACGGTGTCGTGAGCATATCGACTTGACACATTTGCTTGTGACCCATCACACTCGGTTCACCCGACCGATCGATCGCTCGGGTGCGGACGCGGACCGGGAGGTCGGGGGAGGAATCTGCACTGGCGTCGATCCGGACGGGTTCGGGGGGGTATCTCGGATACGCCCCCGCATCGCGGGAGCCGAATCGGAACGATCCATCGCGACGCGCTGTCGGGGACAGTGTGCCGCTCATGCGACCCGAAAGTAGGGACATGAACATCGAAACATCCGAAAAGAACCACGTGGCAACCGATTCGGTGACCCTTGCATCGAAGAGGAAGTCTCTTCTCGCCAGCTCAGTGGGGAACATCCTCGAGTGGTACGAGTGGAGCGCCTACGCGGTGTTCGCGCCCTTCATCGCCGCAGCGATGTTCAACAGCGACAACCCGGTGTCGGCGCTGCTGTCGACCCTCGCGGTGTTCGCCGTCGGCTTCCTGATGCGCCCCCTCGGCGGCATCGTGTTCGGACGCATCGCCGACAAGCGTGGTCGCAAGTTCGTGCTCGTCACAACCATGCTCATGATGGCCGGCGGCAGCCTGGTCATCGGTCTCATGCCGACCTACACGTCGATCGGGGTGTGGGCCTCGGTGATCCTGCTTCTCGCCCGCGTGGTGCAGGGCTTCGCCCACGGTGGCGAGTCGGCGACCGCGTACTCCTACGTGAGCGAGATCGCCCCGGCACATCGCCGCGGCATGTGGGGCAGCGTCGCGTTCGTCGCCATCTTCGGTGGCTCCGTGCTCGCCTACACGATCGGCGGGGTGGTCACCTCCACCCTCTCCGAGAGCGCGGTGGGCGAGTGGGGATGGCGCGTGCCCTTCCTCCTCGGTTTCGTTCTGGCGCTGTTCGCGCTCTACCTGCGGCGGAGTATGGAGGAGAGTGAGGTCTTCCACGCGCAGAACGATGCGGACGACGAGCCGCGCATCCCCCGCAAGGTGGTCGTGCGCGCGGTCCTGCTGATGATCGGCATGACCTCCGGCGTCACGGCAGCGCACTACACCTGGACCTCGTACGTGTCGACCTACGCGATCACGCAGCAGGGCATGAACGCCGACACCGCCTACTGGATGCTCGTCATCGCCCAGGTGATCGCGCTCGTGTCGCTGCCCTTCTGGGGACTGCTGTCCGACCGGATCGGCCGGCGCCCGATGCTGGGTACGTTCGCGGTCCTCATGTTCGCCCTGCAGATCCCGCTGACGTCGATGATCACCTCGTCCGGCTGGACGTTGCTCGTGGCGACCACGATCGCTCTGCTCATCGTGTCGATCCCCGGCGCGATCCTCTCGTGCACCCTCTCGGAGAGCTTCCCGACCCGCCTGCGTACCCAGGCGATCGGATTCGCGTACTCGTTCTCCGTGGCGGTCTTCGGTGGTACCGCGCCCTATCTGAACCAGTTGCTGACCGGATGGGACATCGGCTGGGTCTTCGGGGTGTACATCATGGGCCTGTGCGTCGCGACGGGCGTCGCGTGCCTGATCATGAAGGAAACGAAGGGCATCGACCTGCAGAAGGTCTGAGCGGAACGGTCAGGTGCGGGGAGGCAGGCCGTTGCGGAACGGGCATCCGGCGAGCATGCGCAGTGCGCGGCTCAGGGCCGCGGGGTCGTCGACCGGCTCGTGGAACGGGATCCGCACGTCGTGGTCGTCACCCTCGGACTCCACCCGCAGGCGCAGGCCGTAACGGTCGAGGCCGAGAGGACGGACCCGTCCGCTGCGGTGTGCGGGCGGGAGCCGTCGCGCGATCTGCCGCACGATGTCGCCGTGGTCCTCTTCGAGGTGCCGGAGCCAGCCGGTCTCGAGGGCCGCGAACGGGTCGGGGGCGGCGTCGAGGACGTCGGCGATGTCGACGGCCTCGGCGCCGGTGGTGTCGGCGGCCACGACGGAGTCGAGGGTCAGGCACAGGAGTTCGGAGCGGTGCCCGACGTCGAGGAGTTCGGGGTGGGGCAGGATCTCCGCGATCTCCGCGGCGAGCCGGCGTGGATGGTGGACCGCCTGCAGAGTGCCACTGAGCCAGATGAGCGAACGCACGGGATTGCGCAGCAGGATCGGCGAGTGGTCGGTGAGCTCGAGCATCGCCGGGACGCCCGTGCTTCCCGCCTGCCGGGCGAGTGCGACGGCGAGGCTGTCGTCGGCGACGACGACGGCGACCTGTCCCTCCTCGCGGAGGTGATGGACCGAGGTGGGGATCGGCTCGCAGCCGTCGACGGCGAGTTGCGTGGTGTCGGCGCGGATGAGGGCGGTGCGTACGCGTTCGGCCGTGGTCGGCGCCGGGACGACGGGTGTGGTGGTCTGCATTCCGACCCTCCTTCTCAAGTAGGTGAGGCAAACCTAAGTCATGGTGACGCCGGTCGCAAGGGGTCCGGGGATAGCCTGGACCGGTGCCGATTCCTCTGCCCCTCGGAATGCCGCCCTCCCGCGACGAGCCGCGTGGGCTGCTCGACGCACTGCTCACCCGTCGGCACGACACTCTCGCGAGTGCGCTCGAGGTGAGCGGCCGCATGCTCGCTCCGCCGATCGTTCCGGCCGCCGCCGTGACGGCTCCGCCGAAACGTGAGCTCGTCGTCGAACTCGACGCCTCGGCGGAATTGCCCGCTCCCTCCGGCTGGCGGCCGCTGCGATATCAGATCGACTGTGCGGCAGAGGATCTCGAGAACGTTCTCGCGGTGGTCGCGCCGGCTCCTCTCGTCGTGTACGCGCACGTGCCCGATGCCGCGCTCGCCGACGCCGCCCGTGCGCTCACCGAGGTCGGGCACATCCCCGGTCTCACCTCCGGTCGGGGCCCGGACGCCGTCGCCGATTTCCTGTCCGTGCTCGCCCACGCCGACACCGGCTACGCCGCGCGGGCGGACGGTGCCGCCGACCTGGTGGCCCTGCTCGCCGCGACCGTCGCGGCACTGAGCGGGTTCGATGTGCGCGCCGCACTCGCGGCGCCCGACACCGCCCGCCTGCGAGGGCTGATCCCCGACGCGGCCGCCGCAGTACGGGAGATCCTCCTGACGGTCGAGGTCGACGACCTCGACCGTGTCGTCCGCGAGCTCGAGGCGCTCGATCTCACCGGCGGCTGACGCCCGTCCACGTCGACCCGTCGCCCCGTCGTGTGTCGACGCGGGTTCGTGCGGACTTCGCCTTCCGGCAATGCGCGATGCGTAATCTCGTACACGTGCCACGTATCGCTTTCTTCGGCCCGACGGGGACGTTCACCGAGATGGCCCTCGACCGCTTCGAGAGCCTCGGTGCCTTCGACGTGCTCACGGACGGGTCCGCGGACCCGTCCGTCGAGCGGATCTCCGCGGCCGGCCCGCCGGCTGCCCTGCAACTGCTGCGCGAGCATCGCGCCGACGGGGCCGTCGTCCCCATCGAGAGCTCCGTGGAGGGTTCGGTCCCGCCCACGATGGACGCCCTCGCTCTCGGGCCGCGACTGCAGATCGTCGCGGAAGTCGAGCTCGACATCGCGTTCACGGTGGTCGCCCGCGAGGGAACCACCCGGCAGCAGGTCCGCACGATCGGTGCCTATCCGGTGGCCGCGGCGCAGGTGCGCCGCTGGATCGAGGACCACCTGCCCGGAGCGGAGGTCGTGACGGCGGCCTCCAACGCCGCCGCCGCCGAGGACGTCGCCTCCGGCAAGGTCGACGCTGCGGTGTCCACCGCGCTCGCCGGGCAGCGACTGGGCCTGTCCGTACTCGCCGACGGTGTCGCCGATTTCGAAGGAGCCCGCACCCGGTTCGTCCTCGTGACCCGGCCCCGGCCGGTACCGAAACGCACGGGCGTCGACCGCACCTCGATCGTCCTGCAGCTCCCCAACGAACCCGGTTCCCTCGTGCGGGCGATCACCGAGTTCGCCACGCGCGGAATCGATCTCTCGCGGATCGAATCACGTCCGACCCGCAGGGAATACGGCACCTACTTCTTCCATCTGGACTGTGTGGGACACATCGACGACGCGCTGGTCGCCGAGGCTCTGCAAGGACTGCACCGGTTCGCGCAGGTGCGATTCCTCGGGTCGTGGCCGGCGGTCTCCGAGCACGGCGTCCCGCCGGTGTCGGACGACGAGGATGCGCGGTGGCTCGAAGGGCTGCGGCGCGGAGAGGATCCGCAGTGAGCGGCAGGTTGATCCTGGCCCGGCACGGCCAGACGGTGGCGAACGTCGCCCGCAGGCTCGATACGAAACTCCCCGGGGCGGAGTTGACCGATCTCGGAGTCGAGCAGGCCCGCACCCTCGGGAAGAGGCTCGTGGACCGCGCGCCCACGCTGCTCGTCGCGTCGCAGGCGCTCCGTGCCCGGCAGACGGCCGATCACGCCGCCCCCGCTGTGGAGCTCGAGACGATCGTCCGCGAGGGTGTGCACGAGGTGCAGGTCGGCGAACTCGAGGACCGCAGCGACGAGGAGTCGCACCGGTTGTTCATGAAGGTCTACGAGGAATGGCACAGCGGTGACCTGCGCGCGCGGGTGCCCGGGGGCGAGTCCGCGCTCGACGTCCTCGATCGGTACCTGCCGGTGGTGGAGTCGCTGCGCAGCGATTACCTCGACGCCGGTTCGGGTGACGTCGTGGTCGTCAGCCACGGTGCCGCCATCCGGCTCGTGGCGGCCTATCTCGGGAAGGTGCCGGGCGGTTTCGCCACGGCCAACCACCTCGCCAACACCGAGACGGTCGAACTGCGGCCGGTGGCAGGAGGGGGATGGGACTGCGTGCGCTGGGGTTCCTTCCTCGCGCCCTTCCACGACACCGAACACGGGGGTGCCGACGACCCGATGGGGTGATACCGCGCACCTGGTGCTCCTTCGAGCACGAACCGTACGGGTATCCTCGGGGCGTCCGTGTGAAGTAACGATCGGTAGGTAGGTGCGGTTTCAAATGGGTGCTTCGAGCGACGACGCCGACACCCTCACCGACGGTGGGGCGATTCCGGACTGGCGCGTCCTCGAGCCGATGCAGCTGAGCCCGATCCTCACCGCCGCCCTCGACGCATTCTACGAAACCGGCTTCCACGGCACGTCCGTGCGGGAGATCGCCCGGCGTGTCGGCGTCACCGTCCCGGCCCTCTACTACCACCACGAGAACAAGGAAGGGCTGCTCATCGCCCTTCTCGAGTTGTCCACGAGCGACGTGCTCTCCCGCGCTCACGCCGCCGCCGAGGACGCCGACGGCGATCCGGTGCGCAGGCTCTCCAACGTGATCGAGGCGATCGTGCTGCGCATGACGATGCGTGCCCGTCTCGCCGCGCTCGAGGGGGAGGCGCGCTATCTCAGTCCGGAGAACCGTCAGCGCTACCGGGCGGTCCGCAAGGGCGTCGAGCGGCTGGTGCGCGAGATCGTCGAGGAGGGCGTCGCCGCGGGTGTGTTCGACGTCGACGATCCCGCAGAGACGACGCGGGCCCTGCTCGGCATGTGCCAGTCGATCCCGCGCTGGTATCACGCGGAGGGCACGCTCAGCCCCGAGGCCGTCGCGCAGAAGTACGTGCGGATCGCGCTCAAGACCGTCGGGGTCTGAGACCGGTCGAAGTTCAGCGGCGGTCGAACCAGGTGACCTGTGTGCCGTTGCTGAACTCCTCGCGGGCGGTGACGTCGAATCGCGTGGGGACGAAGTTGCCCGACAGCGCCGGGATGCCGTCGCCCGCGATCACCGGATAGCTCTTGAAGATCAGCCGGTCGATCTCGTCGACCAGTTGCCCTGCGATGTTGCCGCCACCGCAGAGCCAGATATCGAGCCCCTCTTCCGCCTTCAGCTTTCGGACCAGCTCGACCGGGTCGGTGTCGACAATCCGAACCTGCGGATCGTCTACCGGCGCGAGAGTGCGGGACACGACGTACTGCTGCATGTGGCTGTACGGGCTCGTGAGTCCCAGCGAGAGACCGGGTTCGTAGGCGCCGCGCCCCATGATCACCGTGTCCCATTCCTTGTTCGGCGTGTCGACCGGCATGCCGACCTGTTCGCGGAGCGCGGTGGGAACGGCTTCCGGATATCTCGCGCCCATCGCCGCCGCCATGTCGTCGCAGATCGGGTAGAAGTCGTACTCCCCGTTCGGGCCGGCGATGTAACCGTCGAGGGTCACTGCCACGTAGTAGACAAGCTTTCGCATCTTCGACCACCATTCGTAGTACTATGACTGAAGTGGTTCGAAGGTAGTACTACAGATGGAGTGGTGTCAAGTGGTCAGGACGAATCCGGAACGACGAAAGGTCTTGCTGGATGCCTCGATCGAGGTGCTCGCACGCGACGGTGCTCGCGGTCTGACCTTTCGGGCCGTCGACAAGGAGGCCAGGGTACCGGTCGGGACCGCCTCGAACTACTTCGCCAACCGTGACGAGCTGCTCGTCCAGGTGGGGCATCGCTACTACGAGCGACTCGTGCCCGCCGAGGACGTTATGGCACGCTCGCAGGGGCCGCAGACCCGCGAATCCATGACCGAACTGATGACCGAGGTCGTCGACCGGGTCTCCCGGTTCCGCACCGGTTATCTCGCCATCCTCGAACTGCGGCTCGAGGCGACCCGGCGCCCCGAACTGCAGGAACTGCTCACCGAGCGCGTGCGCGCCGATCTGGATTTCAACATCGACAACTACCGGGAGTCGGGATTGCCCGGGGGTGAGGATGCCGTCGTGCTGCTCTATCTCACCCTGAACTGGCTCATTCTCGACCGCCTCACCCTCCCCGGAATCTTCGACGACGAACGCGCCGCGGCATTGGTGCGGACGGCCGTCGAACGCGTGATTCCTGCCGAGTCCTGACGGACTTCGGTGGATCGATACCCGCTGAGCGGGCCTCGATCCACCGAGATACGCCGCCTCAGCGACGGAAGTTCGCGACGCGCTTCTCTTGGAAGGCCGTCACCCCTTCGGCGAAGTCCGGTCCGCCGAGCAGGACGAGCTGACCTTCCCGCTCCCGCGCGAACGCACTGTCGAGTTCGGTGAGCGTCGCGTCGTTGATCGCGTTCTTCGTCGACGCGAAGGCGCCCGACGGTCCGTCGGCGAGCCGCTGCACGAGAGTTTCCACCGCGCTGTCGAATTCGTCGTCGGGCCAGACCTCGGCGATGAGGCCGGACGTGAGCGCCTCGGTGGCCGGAAGCCGTTCGGCGAGCAGGGCCATCTTCAATGCGCGTGCGCGACCGACGGACGCGGCGACCAGTGCGGAGGCTCCGCCGTCGGGCATCAGCCCGATCCGCGTGAACGCCAACAGGAAATAACCCGATTCCTTCGACACGGTGAGATCGCATGCGAGAGCCAGGGATACACCGACCCCTGCGGCCGCACCGTTGACCGCGCCGACGACGGGGCGGGGAAAGGCGCGGATCGCCGCCGCGGCTCGGTTGGCGGCGTCGATCGTGTCGGCTCTCGGGGGTGCGCTCAGGTCGCGACCGGCGATGTCGGCGCCCGAACAGAATGCGCGCCCGGCGCCGGTGAGCACCGCGACGCGGACGGACGTGTCGCCGGCGTACTTCTCGAATGCGTCGGCGATCGCCACGAGGGTCTCGGTCTTCACGGCATTCATCCGCGTGGGCCGGTTCAGGGTGACGCGCAGGACACCGTCGTCGACGGTCGTGTCGACTCCGGGCAGATCGTCGGTCATGTCTTCTCCTAGGATCGGGGCGTGAGATCGAGCGCGACCTTGCCGGTCGCGGAACGGTTCTCGAGCGAACGCAGTGCGGCGGCTGCGTCGTCGAGGGGATGGAGAGCGGGTTCGGGAACGATCAGTGCTCCCTCGCGCAGCAACGGCTCGAGCACCGCCCACTGCCGGGCGGGATAGTCGGGGACGGTGCGGAGGTATTCGCCCCACCCGGCGCCGACGACCGAAATATTCTTGAGCAGAAGGCGATTGACCTTCACCGTGGGGATACTCCCGCCGGTGAATCCGAGAACCACGGCACGCCCGCCCGGAGCGAGACTGCGCAAGCTGTCGGTGAAGCGGTCTCCGCCGACCGGATCGAGCACGATGTCCACTCCGCGACCTGCGGTGAGCTCGAGGACGCGGTCCTTGAAGCCGTCGGCGGGGACGGTGTGGGTCGCGCGGTTGGCCTTCGCCACCGCGGCCTTCTCCTCGGTGCTCACCACTGCGATCGTCTCGAGTCCGAGAGCCGCTGCGACCTGGAGTGAGGCCACGCCGAGTCCGCCGGCGGCGCCGTGGACGAGGACGGTCTCCCCGGGCCGGTAGCGGGCGCGCTCGTCGAGCGCGAAGTGCGCGGTGAAGTAGTTCATGAGCATCCCGGCAGCGGCGGTGAGCGAGACGCTGTCGGGCAGGGGGAACACCAGCTCCTCGGGAAGCGCGACGGTCTGCTGCCACGCTCCGGCGACGGACAGCACCGCGACGCGTTGTCCGGCGGTGAGGGCGCTGCCGGCGGGCGCGCTGCGTACGATGCCGGCGCCCTCGGCGCCGAGGGTGCAGGGCAGGGGCCGGATCGTCTGGTACGCGCCGGTGGTCTGCAGCAGGTCGGGGAAGGACACCCCGGCGGCATGCAGATCGACGACGACGAGCGAGCCGTCGGTCTCGGGTTCGGGGATGTCGGCCACCCGCACCGCGGCGGGGCCTGCGTGTTCGATCAATTGTGCTGCGCGCACGGGCGTCTCCCTCGATCAGGTTCGTGGTCCATCACTATCAGAGTCGTTTAGCGTGCGCTAGCTCTCCGACACCATTGACCGAGCGTTAGGTCCGTGGTAGAGCTTTTAGCGATCGATAAGTACGCCGCTCGGGGATATCTCGTCGCCCCGCCGCTGCACCTTTCGAAAGGAACGTCATGACCAACGCTGTCATCGTCGACGTGGTCCGCACCGCGGTCGGGAAGGGCAAACCGGGGGGCGCGCTGTCCGGTACCCATCCCGTCGAACTCCTCGCCCACGTCCTGCGTTCGCTCGTCGAACGCAACGGCATCGACCCCGCCCAGGTGGACGACGTGATCGGCGGCTGCGTCGCGCAGGTCGGCGAGCAGTCACTCAACATCTCCCGCACCGCGCTGCTCGCCGCCGGCTTCCCCGAGTCGGTGCCCGCGACCACCATCGACCGCCAGTGCGGGTCGAGCCAGCAGGCCGCGCACTTCGCCGCCCAAGGCGTCATCGCGGGCGCCTACGACATGGTCATCGCGTGCGGTGTCGAGTCGATGAGCCGCATCCCGATGGGCACCGCGACCCTCGGCAAGGACACCCACGGCCCGAGCGTGCGCGCCCGCTACCCCGAGGGGCTGGTCAACCAGGGCATCTCGGCCGAACTGATCGCCGCGAAGTGGAAGTTCGATCGCGACACCCTCGACGCCTACTCCGCGCAGTCGCACCAGCGCGCGGCCGCGGCGATCGCCGCCGGGCACTTCGACAAGGAGATCGTCCCCATCGAGGTGACGAACGCCGCCGGTGAGCAGGTCCAGCACACCGCCGACGAGACGGTGCGGGCCTCGACCACCCCCGAAGGACTTGCCGGCCTGAAGCCCTCCTTCTACACGGAGGAGTACGCCGCCCGTTTCCCCGAGGCGCAGTGGATCATCACTCCCGGCAACTCGTCGCCGCTCACCGACGGTGCGTCGGCCGCGCTCATCATGAACGAGGAACTGGCGAACAAGCTCGGCCTCACGCCGCGCGCCCGCTTCCACTCGTTCTCCGTCGCCGGTGACGACCCGGTCTTCATGCTCACCGCTCCGATCCCCGCGACGCAGAAGGTGCTCGCCCGTGCCGGCCTGAGCATCGACGACATCGACGCCTACGAGGTCAACGAGGCCTTCGCGCCGGTGCCGCTCGCATGGGCGCACGAATTCGGCGCCGACCCGGCCAAGCTCAACCCGTGGGGTGGCGCGATCGCGCTCGGCCATGCACTCGGCTCGTCGGGCACCCGCCTGCTGTCCACCCTCGTCAATCACCTCGAGGCCACCGGCGGACGCTACGGCCTGCAGACGATGTGCGAGGGCGCGGGCATGGCCAACGCGACCATCATCGAACGCATCTGACCCACAACCACTCTCGAAAGGGTAGTCAATGATCGTCAACGACAGCGTCGCCGTCGTCACCGGTGGTGCCTCCGGCCTCGGTCTCGCCACCGTCAAGGCCCTGCTGAACGACGGGGCCCAGGTCGTCATCATCGACCTGCCGTCCTCGAACGGTGAGACCATCGCCAAGGAACTCGGCGACCGCGTCCGCTTCGTCGGCGCCGACGTCACCGACGAGGCCGCCGTCACCGAGGCGCTCGACGTCGCCGAGTCGCTCGGCCCGCTGCGGGTCGCGGTGAACTGCGCCGGCATCGGCAACGCCATCAAGACCGTGAGCAAGAAGGGCGCCTTCCCGCTCGACGCGTTCAAGAAGGTCGTCGACGTCAACCTGTTCGGCACGTTCAACGTCATCCGTCTCGCCGCCGAGCGCATCGCGAAGACCGAGCCGATCGACGGCGAGCGCGGCGTCATCATCAACACCGCCTCCGTCGCCGCCTTCGACGGCCAGATCGGCCAGGCCGCGTACTCGGCATCCAAGGGTGGCGTCGTCGGCATGACCCTGCCGATCGCCCGCGACCTCGCGTCGCTGCTCATCCGCGTCGTCACCATCGCGCCGGGCCTGTTCAAGACCCCGCTGCTCGGTTCGCTGCCGGAAGAGGCCCAGGCCTCCCTCGGCCAGCAGGTGCCGCACCCCGCGCGTCTGGGCGACCCGTCCGAGTACGGTTCCCTGGCCGCGCACATCGTGTCGAACCCGATGCTCAACGGCGAGGTCATCCGCCTCGACGGCGCAATCCGTATGGCGCCGCGCTGATCCTGCACCATCCGTGAGAGGAGGGGGTCGATGACGACCCGGGCATTCGAGGCCGAGGAATCCGGCACGCCTCGTGCGGACGTACAGTCCGCGGATTGGCGTGAGTTCCAGCCTCTGGGGCTCGACCCCATCCTCGAACACGCGCTGGAAGCGTTCAGCGAGAACGGCTTCCACGGCACCACCGTGCGCGACCTGGCCCGCCGGGTCGGCGTGACGGTGCCTGCGCTGTACTACCACTACGAGAACAAGGAAGCCGTTCTCGTCACGCTGCTCGACGCCGCCGTCCTCGACCTCATCGACCGTGTGTCGGCGGCGGTCGCGGACGGTGGCGACGATCCGGTCGCCCGCTTCGTCAACGCCGTCGAAGCGATAGTCCTGAACATGACCCACCGCGCACAGCGTTCGGGACTGGATTCCGAAGTGCGCCATATCTCCCCGGAGAACCGTCGAACCTACGCCGCGACTCGCAAGCGTCTCGAACTGATGATGCTCGACCTGGTGCGCGAGGGTGTGGAACAGCAGGTGTTCGATGTCGACGACGTCGATGAGGCCGTGCGAGCACTCCTGGGGATGTTCCAGTCCATCGTCCGCTGGTACCAACTCGACGGACCCCTCACCCCCGCACAGGTCGCGCAGCGGTACATCGTGATCGCGCTGCGAATCGTGGGGCACGATCCGACCACCTGACACCCTCCGAACCATCTCCATCACAAGGAGTCCATGCCGTGCTGACCACCGCCTTCACCGAAACCTTCGGCGTCCGCCATCCCATCGTGCAGGGAGGCATGCAGTGGGTCGGGCGTGCCGAGCTCGTCGCCGCGGTCGCCGAAGCCGGTGCGCTCGGCATGATCACGGCCCTGACGCAGCCGACTCCCGAGGATCTCGCGAAGGAGATCGCCCGCACCCGCGAACTCACCGACCAGCCGTTCGGCGTCAATCTGACGATCCTGCCGGCGATCACCCCACCGCCCTACGAGGAATACCGCCAGGTCATCATCGAGTCGGGTGTCACGATCGTCGAGACCGCAGGCTCGAACCCGGCGCCGCACCTGCCCGACTTCCACGCCGCCGGAATCAAGGTGCTGCACAAGTGCACCAGCGTGCGCCATGCCGTCAAGGCGCAGGAGATCGGTGTCGACGGCATCAGCATCGACGGCTTCGAATGCGCCGGGCATCCCGGTGAGGACGATGTCCCCGGACTCGTGCTCATCGCCGCCGCAGCAGAGAAGATCACCATCCCGATGATCGCCTCCGGCGGTTTCGGTGACGGTCGGGGTCTCGTCGCGGCACTCGCGCTCGGGGCCGACGGCATCAACATGGGCACCCGTTTCATGTGCACCGAGGAATCCCCGATCCACCGCACCATCAAGGAAGCCATCGTCGCGGCGAACGAGACCGACACCGAACTGATCTTCCGCCCGCTGCGCAACACCGCGCGCGTCGCGAGCAACACCGTCAGCCGCGAGGTCGTCGAGATCCTCGACCGCGGTGGGAAGTTCGAGGACGTACGCGAACTCGTCGCCGGTGCCCGCGGTCGTCTGGTCTACGAGAACGGTGACCCCGAGGCGGGTATCTGGACGGTGGGCACCGTGCAGGGCATCATCCACGACATCCCCCCGGCGGGCGAACTCGTCGAGCGCATCGTCGCCGAGGCGGAGAGTCTGATCGCAGAGCGTCTGAGCGGCATGATGTCGCGCGTGAACGCATAGGAGAAGCCATGAAACGCACCCACTTCGACGACGATCACGAGGCGTACCGGGAGACCGTGCGCGAATTCCTCGCCCGCGAGATCGAACCGAACTACGAGCGGTGGGAGGAAGAACGTCTCGTCGACCGGTCGGCATGGATCGCGGCCGGCAAGTCCGGCATCGTCGGCCTCGGAGTTCCCGAGGAATTCGGTGGTTCGGGGGTGACCGACTACCGCTTCCGGCATGTCGTGCAGGAGGAGATCGCCCGGACCGGCACGACCTCCTTCGGTGCGGGACTCGCCCTGCAGGACGACATCACGATCCCGTACATCCTGCACCTCGGCACCGAGGAACAGAAGGCCCGCTGGTTGCCGAAACTCGCCACCGGCGAACGCATCGGTGCCATCGCGATGACCGAACCCGGTGCCGGATCCGATCTGCAGGGCGTGAAGACCACCGCCGTGCGCGACGGTGACGACTGGGTGATCAACGGGCAGAAGACGTTCATCACGAACGGCATCCACTCGGACCTCGTCATCGTGGTGTGCCGGACCGATCCGAGTGCCGGCTCCAAGGGGCTCTCCCTCGTCGTCGTCGAGCGCGACACGCCCGGTTTCGGCCGGGGCCGCAAGCTCCACAAGGTCGGGCTCGCCGCACAGGACACGGCCGAGCTCGTATTCGAGGATGCACGCGTTCCCGCGGAGAATCTGCTCGGTACCGAGGGCCGCGGGTTCGTGCACCTGATGGAGAATCTCCCGCTCGAACGTATCGGGATCGCCGTCAGTGCGATCACCTCCGCGCGTGCGGCCTACGAGTGGACCGCGCAGTACGTCTTCGAGCGGAAGGCTTTCGGCCGGGCGATCGGCGACCTGCAGAACACCCGGTTCGTGCTCGCCGAGATGCTCACCGAGATCGAGATCACCGAGTCGCATGTCGACCGCTGCGTGCTCGCACTGAACGCCGGTGAGCTCACGCCGGTGGATGCGTCGAAGGCCAAATGGTGGGCGACGGAACTGCAGAAGCGCGTGGTCGACCGCTGCGTGCAGCTGCACGGCGGATACGGATACATGATGGAGTACCCGATCGGCCGCGCCTATGTCGATGCGCGCATCCAGACGATCTACGGTGGCACGACCGAGATCATGAAGGAGATCATCGGCCGCGACATCGCCTCGAAGTACGCCTAGAAGTCGGCGTACGACCGGATGACACGGATCGGCCGGGAAGAAGGGGACTCGATGTTCGACCTGACAGGCAAGCGCGCTCTCGTCACCGGTGGCTCCGCCGGGATCGGCCTCGGCATGGCACGCGGTCTCGCCCGCGCCGGCGCCGATGTCGTGCTGTGGGGCCGGAGCGAGGACAAGCTCGCCGACGCGGCGGCGGACATCGGCCGGTTCGGCGGGCAGGTGGCCACGCGGTCGGTCGACGTCTCCGACGAGCAGGCCGTGACCGACGGCGTCGCGGCCGTCGTCGACCTGCTCGGCGGGCTCGACGTGGTGGTGGTCAACGCGGGGATCGGCTCGTCGCTGCAGAAATTCCACGAATCGACCACCGCGCGGTACCGCGCGGTCCTGTCCACCAACCTCGACGGTGCCTATTTCACGATGCGGGAGACCTCGCGGGTGCTGGTCGAGCAGGGCACCGGAGGCTCGATGATCGTCACGTCGAGCCTCGGTGCGCTGCAGGGAGCCGGGCGCAACCAGCCGTATGCCGCGAGCAAGGCCGCGGTGCTCGCGCTCGCGAACGGATGTGCCGTCGAATTCGCGCGGCACCGGATCCGGGTGAACAGCGTGCTGCCCGGCTGGATCGCGACCGACATGACCGGCGAACTGCAGGATTCCGACGCCTTCAACTCCCACGTGATCTCCCGGGTGCCGATGGGACGGTGGGGCACACCCGAGGATTTCGAGGGCATCGCCGTGTATCTCGCCGACGATGCGTCGTCCTTCCAGACGGGCAGCTCCACGCTCGTCGACGGTGGCTACAGCCTGTTCTGAGACGCCTACGATGATCCGGTGACTCAGGACCGGGTGATTCGTGTCAGTGCCGTCGTTCTCCGCAACGACGCAGGTGAAGTGCTCACTGTGCGGAAGAAGAACACGGCCCGGTTCATGCTGCCCGGCGGAAAACCCGATCCGGGGGAGACGCCCGCCGAGACCGCCGTCCGTGAGTGCGCCGAGGAACTCGGTGCGGAGCTCGATCCGGGATCGCTGCGCCTGATCGGGGTCTTCGACGCGGACGCCGCCAACGAACCCGGCTACCGGATCGAGGGAACGGTGTACGAGCATCCGCTCGTGGAGGTCGCCGGAGCCTCCGCCGAGATCGAGGAGACGCGGTGGCTGGATCCCGGCGTCGTTCCCCTGCCCGGCGACCTGGCGCCGTTGCTCGAACATCACGTGCTGCCGACGCTCGCGGAGTAGGCCACCGCGCGGATAACGACGTTCCCGGAGAGGTATTGCGCTGTTCTCCCGGATCGGGAAATGTGGTGAGGGCAGTCACATACGACCTCACCGCATACGACCTCACGGAAGGCTTCCCATGGCGCTCACCGCTCTGCTCGAACTCGAATTCAAGGCCGACTCCCTCGACGACGCGAAGAAGGTCATGACGCGCGTACTCGACGAGACCCGGCAGTTCGACGGATGCGAGGGCATCGAGATCCTCGTGGATCAGCAGAACGAGGCGCGCTGGGTGGTCGTGGAGAAGTGGCGTTCGGCAGAGCACGACGCCGCCTACCGCACGTTCCGGGCGGGCGAGGGCGCGATCACCGATCTCGGACCTCTTCTGGCCGGAGCGCCGAAGCTCGCGCACTACACCGCCCTCTGACCCGGGTCTCGCCGGTGCCCGGTGACGAGGTCACCGGGCACGGACGATAGGGTGACCCGGGGCGGACGGATGCCGTTTGCCTCGAAGTGACATCGACTGTGGAGGTAACCGGGCATGTTGGAACTCTTCGGCGTCATCGTCGTGTGGCTCACCGTGGCCATCGTCGTCCTCGGGACCATCATCATGTTCGTCGTCTCGACGATCAACCCGCACTTCGGCCAGCGCAAGGCCAAGGGCGCGAGCCTTGAGAAGACCCCCGCCGCACGCGACAGCAGGTAGCACCCCGCCCGGTACCGCCCGACCGCGTAGAGCGCCTCAGCCCCAGCCCAGCTGGTGCAGGCGCTCTTCGTCGATTCCGAAATAGTGCGCGATTTCGTGGACGACGGTGACGAGCACCTCGTGTACGACATCCTCGTCGGTCTCGCAGATGTCGAGGATCGCGTCGCGGTAGATCGTGATCGTGTCCGGTAGCGATCCCGCATAGTGACTGTCGCGTTCCGTGAGCGCGATGCCCTGATACAGACCCAGCAGATCCGGTTCCTCGTCGTGCCGCGGTTCGACCAGGATCACGACGTTGTCGATCGCCTGCGCGAGTTCGTGGGGGATCTCGTCGAGTGCCTCCGAGACGAGCTCCTCGAAATGCTCGTCCCTCATGTCCACCGGCATGTCACGACCCCGGCAGGGGGACGGCGCCCGGCAGCGGCGTCGGCAGCGACCGTCCTTCCGGCACGGGTGGTGGTGCGACGGGAGGCTGACCGTCGATGAGGATGTCGCCCTTGGCGCTCCCGGTGATCGACGAGAAGCCGCCGCCTTCGACCTGCTTGCCGATCGAACAGTTCACGCGACGACTGCCGGCGAGCCAGCTGTCGTAGTCGAGGTTGTCCCAGAACAGCGTCAGCGTCTTGTTGCGCAGCGCGTTCGGGTCCCCCAGATACTCACCGACCAGACGCGTGCAGGTCTCCTCCAGATAGCGGTCCTGGTCCTCGATGCTCGGCAGGCCACCGGGGAACTGCGCGGCCAGGTCGACGACCGCGACCACCTCGAAGGCGTGCGGTTTCGAGCACTCCACCGGGTCGGCGGGGACACCGTTGTTGATCCCGATGCACACCCCGACATCCCACGCGCGTGACTGGTCCTGGTCGGCGACACGACCCTGGATGGGGAGCAGGTTGCCGGTGGTCGAGGAGAACTGCAGGCCGCACCGCAGGGTGCGCTCACCGGCCGCCCAGCCTGCTTCGCCGGGATTGATGAGACCGACACTGAACTTGCCGTGCGGATCGAACCGGCCGTCGAGATAGTCCAGTGCCGCGGGCGCACACAATTCGTCGCGGAGCTCGGTGAAGCGCGTCACCGAGGGGAACCGCGAGCCCGGCCCCCACTCGGTGCCGGGATACATGCTCAGGTCGATGTCGGCCACCACCTCGAACAGGTGGGTCTCGGCGCAGTCGACCTTCGCGAGGTCGCTCGCATCGAGGGCGCTCCAGGTGAGGCAGTCCCCTGCGGTGGCGGTTCCGAACGCTTCCCCCGCGACTGCCCCGGTGGTGCTGACGCCTGCGCTGCCGCTCTCGCCTCCGCCGTCGGCACCCTCGAAGCCGGCGACGACGAAGGTGGCGATCGCCGCGAGCACGGCACCGGCCGCGACGAGAACCAGGGCGCGGCGGGTCAATCGCGCCGAGGGTGGGCGCCGATCGGGCTGGGGCTTGTTGTCTTCGGCCATCACTTCCATCATGCCTGTCCGGGGGAACGCAGGTAGTTTCGGCGTATGGCCGACGACCCGATCGATCCGCACATCCTGGAGATCGCCCAGCACACCTTCGACGCAGCGCGTGGGGGAGACGTCGAGACCCTCACCGCGTACGTCGACGCCGGCGTCCCGGTGAACCTGACCAACGAGACAGGGGACACGCTCCTCATGCTGGCGTCCTATCACGGGCACGCCGAGGCCGTACAGGCCCTCGTCGATCGGGGAGCCGATATCGATCGTCTCAACGATCGCGGCCAGTCACCCCTCGCGGGCGCGGTGTTCAAGGGCGCCGACGACGTCGTGCGGGTGCTGAGCGAGGCCGGAGCGAACCCGCGTCACGGACACCCCACCGCCGAGGACACGGCGAAGATGTTCGGGCGCGACCACTACCTCGAATACTGGCAGCGGTAGGCTTCGAAGTCGTGATCGACCTCAAGTTCCTCCGCGAGAATCCCGACACCGTCCGCGAGTCGCAGCGCATGCGGGGGGAGGACCCCGGTCTCGTCGACGCTCTGCTCGAAGCCGACGCCTCCCGCCGTGCCGCGGTCCTCGCCGGCGACAACGCGCGCGCCGAGCAGAAGGCACTGGGCAAGAAGGTCGGCAAGGCGTCCCCCGAGGAGCGGACCGCGTTGCTCGACGGCTCGAAGGAGCTTGCCGCCCGGGTCAAGGAACTCGAGGCCGAGCAGAACGCCGCCCAGGAAGCCTTCGAGCGGGCCCACCTGGCCATCTCCAACGTCGTCGCCGAAGGCGTGCCCGCGGGCGGCGAGGACGACTTCGTCACGCTCGAGACCGTGGGCGAGCTGCCCACCTTCGACTTCGAGCCGAAGGATCACCTCGCGCTCGGCGAGTCGCTGGGGCTGATCGACATGGAGCGTGGCGCCAAGGTCTCGGGTGCGCGCTTCTACTTCCTCACCGGTTACGGTGCACTGCTGCAACTGGGTCTGCTGCAGCTCGCCGCGCAGAAGGCCACGGCGAACGGGTTCACGATGATGATCCCGCCCGTGCTCGTGCGCCCCGAGGTCATGCAGGGCACCGGTTTCCTCGGTCAGCACGCCGACGAGGTGTACCGGCTCGAGGAGGACGACCTCTACCTCGTGGGCACCTCCGAGGTGCCGCTGGCGGGCTACCACTCCGGCGAGATCCTCGACCTGTCCACGGGGCCGAAGCGGTACGCGGGCTGGTCGTCGTGCTTCCGTCGTGAAGCGGGAAGCTACGGCAAGGACACCCGCGGCATCATCCGAGTGCACCAGTTCGACAAGGTCGAGATGTTCGTCTACTGCAAGCCCGACGAGGCCGCCGCCGAACACGAACGACTGCTGGCCTGGGAGCGGGAGATGCTCGCCGCCATCGACGTGCCGTACCGCGTCATCGACGTCGCCGCCGGTGATCTCGGCTCGTCGGCGTCCCGCAAGTTCGACTGCGAGGCCTGGGTGCCCACGCAGGAGCGCTACCGCGAGCTCACGTCGACCTCGAACTGCACGACCTTCCAGGCCCGCCGCCTGAACATCCGGTACCGCGACGAGAACGGCAAGCCGCAGACCGCCGCGACTCTCAACGGCACGCTCGCGACCACCCGCTGGCTCGTCGCTCTGCTCGAGAATCATCAGCAGGCCGACGGCTCGGTGAAGGTTCCCGAGGCCCTCGTTCCGTTCGTGGGTCGCGAGGTGCTCGAACCCCAGGGCTGATCTCGGCCTCGAGCCGCGCGGCCGAGCTCAGCGCAGGATGAGGCAGGTGGACGACGCCGTCGCGAGCAGGCGGCCGTCCGCGTCACGGGCCTCTCCTCGCGCGGTCGCGGTGCGACCTCCCGTGTGTTCGCAGAAACCCTGCACCCGGACGATGCCTCTGCCGGTCTGCACCGGCCGGATGTAGCGCACCTGCAGGTCCAGCGTGGTGTAGCCGACGCCGGCCTCGAGAGTACTCGCGACACAGAAACCCATCGCGGTGTCGAACAGTGTGGCGAGCACTCCGCCGTGGATGCTGCCCACGGCGTTCGCGTGGAACTCCCGGGGCTCGATGGTGACCTCCGCGAAACCCTCCCGCGCGTCGGTGACGGTGAAACCCAGGGTCCGGGCGGTGGGGTGGTGCGGGATCGTCCCGTCGATCACGCCGCGGAGGAAGTCGAGGCCGTGCATGTCGCGGTTGGCCGCCGACGTCGGTGCCGGATCCTCCCAGGTGTAGGTGCGCTGCCGCTGCCGTTCCTCGTCCGTACTCACGGTGACCGACCGTATCCGATGGTCCGGGCCGTGACATGCGGGGCCGGACGTGCCATTCTCGTCTCATGCGCCGACGACGTTGATCCGACCCGGTGAGGTCGCCCATGGCGCGGGTGGTCGCGTACGCGTCCGTCCGCGAGTTCGTGCCGCTCTACGGCCTGTACGCCCTGCTGTTCGAGGACCACGGTCTCGACGCGGCCGCCATCTCCTCGTTGTTCGTCCTGTGGTCTGTCGTCGCGTTCGTCGCGGAGGTGCCTTCGGGGGCATGGGCCGACACCGTGTCTCGGCGCGGCCTCCTGATGGGCAGCGGGGTGCTGTTCACCGCAGGGTTCACCACATGGCTGGTCTGGCCCACCTATTGGGGATTCGCGCTCGGTTTCGTCCTGTGGGGCGTGAGCGAATCGATGAAGTCCGGCACCTTCGAGGCGCTCGTCTACGACGAACTCGCCGCGCGCGGCGAGGAGCATCGCTACGCGGCCGTGATGGGCTACGCGAACGCCGGTGAGACGACGTGCGTGCTGCTCGCGATCCTCACGGCGGCCCCGTTGTTCGACCTCGGCGGATACGCACTCGTCGGGTGGGTGTCGGTCGCGATCACCGTCGTCGGCATCGCGCTCGTGGGGACGCTGCCCGCGGCTCCGAAAGCAGAGGCCACCGACGAGATCGACGGACATGGTGACACCGTCCTCGCGCGCTACATGTCGTCGCTCCGCACCGGGGCGTCCGAGATCCGCACCGACCGGGCGGTGCGCCGATCGGTGGTCCTGGCAGCGGCGCTGCTCGCGTGCCTGGCTTTCGACGAGTACTTCGGTCTCCTCGCGCGTGAGTCCGGTGCGGGCACCGGGTTCGTGCCCGTGCTGGTCGCGCTGACGGCCGCCGGCCAGGTCGTCGGGGCTGCGACGGCCGGGCGGACGGCCTCGATGAGCGGCCGCACGATGGGCGCCCTCGTGGTCTTCGGGTCGATACTGATCGCGGGGGGTGCGCTCGTCGGGGGGATCGCGGGATTCACGGCGATCGGCGTGGGTTACGGCGCTCTGCACAACACGGCGATCGTCGCGGAGGCGCGTCTGCAGGACACGATGTCCGGTCGGGCCAGGGCGACCGTCTCCTCCGTCGTCGGCCTGGCGAGCGAGGTGTTGTCGGTGGCCGTGTTCGCCGGTTATGCGCTCGGCTCGGTGTGGCTGCCCATGTCGGTGCTGGTCGCGGTGACCGTGCTTCCGGTCGTCTGCCTGGGACTGGTCGCGCCGAGGTTGCTTCCTCCGGTGCCGGCCGGCCGGGCCTCCGGGACGTGATGCCCGAGGAGCAGGTCGACGACGAGGGCAGGAAGACGCTCACGCCACTGGATCCAATCGTGACCGCCGGCGAACCACCCTGCTCGGACGGGATGCCCGGCACGATCGAGACGGTCCACGGCCGCGGCGATCTCGTCGAGCATCATCCACTCCAGCGAACCGGCCTCGCAGAGGATGGGCACCGTGCCGCCACGATCGGCATCCGCGATCGTGGGGACATCGCGTCCCTGCTCGTCGTGCCACCACATCGACGGCGACAGGCATGCCGCGCCCGCCACGACGTCCGGGCGGGTCAACGCGAAGTACATCGATGCGAGCCCGCCGTAGGAGCAGCCGCCGACGACGACCGGTCCGTCGGCGAAGGCGAGAAGTTCGTCGCGGAACCGCGGGTTGGCGGTCAGGTCGGAGGCGCGGACGTTGCGGCGCGCACCTTCGGCTGCCACGTGTTCGACGGCCAGCACCCGCGCCGGGGCGGCCGGGCCGTCGAATGCGGAAAGAACTCCGTGGGAGAGAATCTCGTCTCCGTCGAACAGCATCACGGTGTGACGACCGGGGTTCGGTGGCGCATAGCTGTGAACCCGGCGCGGGGTTCCGTCGAGTGTCACGATCGACGTGCGGAGTGTCCCGGCCGGCGCCGCACCGGTCCGCAGCCGCTGCGGAGGCGCATCGGGCGCTGCGCCCTCGCGAGAGCCGGTGGCGTTGCGGCGGAACCGGATCCACCACTCACGTTCGTCCTGGCCTTCAGCGGGTCCTCCGATCGGCGCGTCCGACACGATGAAGGCGTACGAACCGCGCCATCCCGCCGGGACCCGGACCGAATGCGTCCACGACCTGCCGTCCGGATCACGCCGCATCGTGCCTTCGGCGAGCCGGCTGCGGTCGGTCACGCAGTTGACGTCGAGGAACACCGCGCCGGTGGAGGACGGCAGCCGCTCCGCGCCCACGGTGAAGGTAGCGATCCAGCCGTCACCGTCGGCGGTGAACACCGGTGTGCCGTCGCGCTTCACCCGCGACCGGCGTGCGGCCTCGGGCGGAGTGGGAACGCACCGATCGGGCGCGGGCACCCGCTTGCGCGGTGAAGGCGCAGGGACGCGGATGTTTCCGCTCACAGCTTGCTGCTGCGCAGCTCGTGTCCCTTCGACGTCTTGCAGCGCCCGGTCTCGAGATCCCACTGCCAGCCGTGCAGATTGCACGTCAGGGTCGTGCCGTCCACCACACCGAACTTCGACAGGTCGGCCTTCAGGTGGGGACAGCGACGCTGGACCTCGTAGCCGCCGAGCTCGATCGACGCCGAATCGTCGTGGGCTTCGGCGAACCAGCCGTCGGCGTACGCGATGCGTTCGTCGGTCAGGCACTTGAAGAAGGTGTAGAGGAACTCGTTGTAACCGCCGATGCGCCACGCCGTGAAGCGCGTCGACAGGAAGATCGTGTTCACCCAGTCGGGCTCGTCGTCGCGCAGCACCGTACGCACCAACTCGGGCGCGATGCGGAAACCGTAGCGGTACTTGCCTTCTCCCTCCACCGGCTCACGCACGATGCGCTTGGGGAAGTCGAGGACCGCCGTCTCGTCGCCCATCACGAGACCGACGGGATAACCGATGCCGTCGCAGATGAGATCGGACTGCGCCATGATCGGTTCGAACTTCGCCTTGAGCGCGGGCAGCAGCGGCTCGCCCTCGGCCGGGGCCCAGGTGGCCTTCTGCGCCGCGATGACCGGTGCGAAACGCTTCGCCATGTCCTCGATGTAGGAGGCCTTGTCGGTGAAGATCGCCTCGACCTGCTCGTCGGGGATCGGGTGCGTGAGCGTCATGTGCTCACTGCCCTTCAGATCCACCACCGAGCCGGGGATCATCAGCAGTCCGCCGTCGCGACCGTGGATCCGCAACTGCTCGAGGAAGACCTGCTGGTCGGGGAAGATGTTGCCTTCGTCGCCGTGGTCGTCGTTGAGGTCGCGCAGGTCGTCGTCGAGGAAGACCGGCGGGCCGGCCGACGGCACGATCCAGGTGGCGTCGACCTGGTCGATGTAGCTGCGGCAACGATCCATCCCGCGCTGACGCTTCTGCTTGCCGAAATTGGCCTTCGTCTTCTTGGGGATGTCGTAGACCATCGGGTACCAGATGGCCCCCGAGTACTGCAGCAGATGGATGTCGATCTTTCCGAACGCGTCGAGCATCACGTCCATGTCGATCGGCCGCGCGTCGTTCATGTTGAACACGGTGGTCTCACCGTCGGATACGACGAGGCCGGAATCACCGATCGGCCCGTCCGCAGGCGCGCGCAAGGCGATGATCATGATGTCCAGATCACCCTTGGGGCCCGAGACCGTGTGCTTCACCGAATCGGTGGTCTCGAAGAACTTCGTGAAGCCGAGCTTCTCGAGTTCGCGACGCAGATCCGGAACGGGATAGTCGGGCAGCAGGACGGTCGCATCCTTGTTGACGTGCTTGCTCAGCGTGTCGGGATCGAAGTGGTCCTTGTGCAGGTGCGACACGTAGAGATAGTCGACGTCGCCGAGGGCGTCCCAGTCGAGACCCGTGTTGTCGGGGAAGGGCACCCACGAGGCGAAATACGCGGGGGTCACCCACGGATCGCACAGGATGGAGCCCGCCTCGGTCCGGATGTGGAAACCGGCGTGTCCGACGCTGGTGATCTGCACCTTCTGCCTCCTGACGTGCTGACCTACGTGCCTTCCAGGGTAGGGGCAGCCGGAAGAGGCCACTGCGTCGGCACCTCACCACCCCGCCCACGCGGTGCCCGGCCCGATGCGATGGGCACCGTCGAGGAGCCGGGCTAGGCTGACCGCGTGGAACCCTTCTATCGGAGCATCATCGGTGTCGCTCGCACGCTCTTCGCAGCGCAAGGGCTGAAATTCACGATCACCGGGGAGGAGAACATCCCGGCGACCGGCGGGGCGGTGATCGCCATCAACCACACCGGCTACATGGACTTCACCTACGCCGGGATCCCGGCTCGCGCCACGAAGCGGTACGTCCGCTTCATGGCGAAGAAGGAGGTCTTCGATCACAAGATCTCCGGGCCCATGATGCGGGCGATGAAGCACATCCCGGTCGATCGCGGCGACGCGCGCGAGTCCTACCGGCTCGCCGTGGAGGCGCTGCGCGCGGGGGAGCTCGTGGGCGTGTTCCCGGAGGAGACGATCAGCCGCAGCTTCGAGCTCAAGGCGTTCCGGTCGGGCGCGGCTCGGATGGCGAACGAGGCCGGCGTGCCGGTGATTCCCATGATCGTCTGGGGGTCGCAGCGGGTGTGGACCAAGGGGCACCCGAAGCGGCTCGGCCGCACCAACACTCCGATCACGATCGAGGTGGGTGCTCCCATCGCGCCGTACGAGCCTGCGGCGGAGATGACCGCGCAGTTGCACGCAACGATGGAAGCGATGCTCCATCGGGTGCAGGACGGTTACGTGCACGAGCAGGGCGCCTACTGGGTTCCCCGCCGTCTCGGCGGGTCCGCGCCCACCCTCGAAGAAGCGACCGCCCAGGACGAGGCGGCAGCCGCCGAGCGCCGGGCGCGGAAGGCACGCGAACGTGCCGAGCGCGACGGTGTCCGTGCGGACGAGCGCGACGGTGCGACGGGTGACGAGCGTGGTACTTCGGCACAATGACGGAGTGAACGCACAGTCGAGTGGCACATCCCGGCACTCCCGGCCCGACGCCCCGCGTCCCAGCCTTGTGGCGACCGACGTCGACGGTACTCTGATCGACGACAACGAGAAGGTGTCCGATCGCACCCGGGCCGCGGTGCATGCGGTGATCGAGTCCGGAACGCCCTTCGTCCTGGCCACCGGCCGTCCGCCGCGCTGGATCGAGCCGGTGGTCGACGAACTCGGTTATGCGCCGATGGCGGTGTGCGCCAACGGCGCTGTGCTCTACGACAGTGCCACCGACCGTGTGCTCGGTGCCAGGGTGCTCGGGGTCGACGAACTGGCGTGGCTGGCCGACGTGGCCTCGTCGGTGCTTCCGGGTTGTGGACTGGCGGCGGAGCGGGTGGGGGAGAGCGCCCACGATGCGGCGACACCGCAGTTCGTCAGTGCTCCGGGTTACGAGCACGCCTGGCTGAATCCGGACAACACCGAGCTCGCCGAGCACGAGGTCATCGGTGAGCCCGCCGTCAAGCTGCTCGTCCGGCTGCCCGGCGCGACCAGCCGAGAGATGGCGGAGGCTCTCGTTCCGAAGCTGCACGGGCTGGTCGACGTCACCTACTCGACCACCCACGGGCTCATCGAGATATCCGCTGCGGGCGTGACGAAGGCCTCCGGTCTTCGCGAGCTGGCCGGGCATCTGGGTGTCTCCCCCGAAGACCTCGTCGCCTTCGGGGACATGCCCAACGACATCCCCATGCTGTCGATGGCGCACCACGGGGTGGCGATGGAGAACGCCCATCCGGAGGCGAAGTCGGTCGCAGACGAAGTCACCGCCACCAACGTCGAGGACGGGGTGGCCCGCGTTCTCGAACGGTGGTGGCGGTGACTCGTGTCTGCCGGTGCGCTCGCGGTCAGGCTGCGGGCGCCGGCTCGGGTGCCGGTTCCGGCGCAGGTGCCGGTGCGGGTTCGGCTCCGGGTGCAGGAGCGCCCTCGGGGGCGGGCCCTGCGATATCGGCGGGCTGATCCTGCATCGCCTGGTCGTAGGCGTCGTTGTAGGCGCGGAGCACCTTCGTCACCACCCCCGTGACCTCGTTGAAGATCAGCGAGCCGAACTCGAAGTCCGAACGCCATCCGTCCGGTACCCGGTACTCGTCGCTGGTGGGCAACCCCAGCTCACCAGCGTCGAGTCCGTTCTTCTCCCACGCCTTGTAGATCTCGCCGAGCACGGTCCACGTTCCACCGTTGGGTGAGGTGTAGATGGCGCCGTTGACGAAATTGACGTGTTCGAATCCGCTCTTGACTGCGGGAAGGATCGCGGTCAGCGCCTGCCCGAGCCGTCCGAGTTCGCCGCCTTCGGCGAGCCACTTCTGGACCAGCGGATGATCGGTGAAGCGAATGAGATCGTCGACGACTCCCTCGGCGGTATCCGCCGAGCCGGACGCCAGTGCCCCGACGTTGATGTCCGGAATGCTCGGCGACGGGTTCGACGGCTGGGGCTTCGAGGGTTCCGGATTCGACGGTTGCGGGCTCCCGCCGCCCTTCGCCGCTGCTGCGGCGATGTCGCGGATCTTCCCCATCTGTCCGTAGGCGCCGTCACCCGGGCAGCTGGTGTTGCCCACGTCGCGGTGCGCGAAGATGATCGGCAGGTCGACCGCTGTGCCGCGCGGGTACGGAGTGAACGAGGTGCCCTCGGAGTACATGGTGGTACGGCCCTTGGGATCGAGCCCCGCCCGTGCCAGCCGCCAGCCGAGGAACTTGCCGACCGAATCGATCGCGGCCTGCGGCGGTGCCTGGGTCGAGAAGTCGCCCATGATCGCGATGCCGTGGGTGTTCTCGTTGAATCCGCCTGCGTGGGCGCCCTGTACGTTGCGCTCGAGACCGCCGGCGCGCCCTTCGAAGATCTGGCCGTACTTGTCGACGAGAGTGTTGTAGCCGACGTCGCACCAGCCGAGAGTCCGCGCGTGGTAGGCGTAGATCGCTCGCACGATCCCCGCCGATTCGGCCTTCGAGTAGTTGTTGCTACCCGCGGTGTGGTGCACGGTCGCGCCGCCGAGCGAGTCGTCGTAGGTCGGGTTCTGGCACCGGATCGACTCGTCGGCACCCCATTGCTGACGGGTGATCACCTTCAGGCCGGAGTTTCCGAGGGGGCTCGCGATGTCGCCGAGCCGGGCGTCGGTCTCACTGCTGCCGGGGGAGATGAGCACGGCGCTCACCGCTTCCGCGGCGGCCTTCAGGGGATTCTCGCGCAGGGGCTTGGACGAGGAGGCCGGTACGTAACCCAGGTCGGGAGCATCGGCTGCCGGCTCGGCGACCGGGGCGGGTGCCTCGTCGAGAGGTGCGGGGGCCTCGGGTGCGGGAGCCGGTGCTTCCGGAGCGGGAGCGGCCGGAGGAGCCTCTGGGGCGGGAGGCGCCGGGGGAGCGTCTGCGGCGGGAGGTGCCGGGGGAGCTTCCGCGCCTGCGAGATTCGGTTCGGGCCCCGGACGGGGAGTGAGCAGCACCTGCACCGCGCGGGTCGCCCCGACGTAGATCGGTTCCGTGCCGGAGCGTCCCGTCTCCGTGGCGTCGTCGGCGCGTGTCTCGATCGGCTCGGTCACCGTCCACGGTCCCCAGCTGCCGTCGTCCTTCTGCGCGCGGATCAGTGCGTCGGTGGCAGCGACGTCCTCGGCCGCCAGCGCCACGAGGCTGAAGGGAGTGTCGCGGGTGAGTTCCTTGACGGTCGCGCCCACGCGCTCGACGATTCCGCCGTTCGGATCCGGTGCGGTGGTGATCTGGGGAAGTCCGTCGACGATCTCGTGCAGGCTGAGATCCGGCAGGTTGAGTCCGGTCAGTTCCTCGAGCGGAATGACCAGGTCGGGCACCGAGGCGAGGACGATCTCGGCGATGTCGGGTGCTATCGCCTCGACGACATCGTTGGCGGGCCTGATCTCGGTCGACGTGCTGGTCAGCCCGGAGACTGCGAAGGGCGTCGCGACGGCCAGGGCGGCGACGGCACCCAGGACGATCGACGGCTTGGGGCGGCGATGCGGCACTGTTTGCTACTCCCTGTCGTTGATGCTCGGGTCGGACGGTCCCGACTTCGGATCGTCCCTCACGTACCGCGTCCGTGGTTCGGATCGGCCGCGAAAGTTCTGTAACGCGTGATTCCTGTGTTGCTTCTGTGACATTTGTTGCCTAGCTCCGTCACTCTTGTCACACTAGACGCAGCAAACCTTAAGCCTCAACCTGAGCTTGAGGATCGGTCGAAAATGTCCGATATCGCGGATCACGAGTTCGCGCCGAAAGCGACAACGAGGGAGCAACGTCATGGCACGACAGTCCATCGGGCGCAGAGGCAGGATCCGGCGGCGGCGCATCATTCTCGGCAGGCCGCTGCGCAACGGCTGGCGTCCCTCGCTCGCCCGTGCTGCCACGCTCGGGCTCGCCCCGGCACTGCTCCTCGGTGCCGGCGTGGGTGCGGTCGTGCACAGCGGATCGACGAGTACGGATGTCGTGCAGGCTGTTTCGGCCGACACGCCGTTCACCTTCACCGGATTCGGCCACGGTCACGGTCGGGGCATGGGGCAGTGGGGCGCCTACGGCTACGCCCAGGACGGCTGGACCGCCGAACGGATCATCGCCCACTACTACGGCGGTACCGAGCTCGGCACCGTCGAGGATCCGATGATCGCGGTCCGCCTCAGCGCCCGCGACGACCACACCCTCGACGTGTACTCCGACGCCGGGCTCGTCGTCGCCGGCCGGCAGATCGCCCCGGGCGAGGCGGCCCACCTGACGCCCACCCCGGACGGCGGCGCGAACGTCGTCGTCACGGCCGGGTGCAGCGGCGACGTGCTGTGGCAGGCCTCGACCGACCTTCCGTGGGTCGATCCGATCGACCTCGGTGAGGACCGGCCACGCAACGAGCACCTGACACTGTGCTCGGACGACAAGACGTACCGCGGTGCCCTGGGTGTGGTGCTCGACGGTGCCGCCCCGCGGACCGTCAACCGGCTCCACCTGGAGGACTACCTGCGCAGCGTCGTGCCTGCCGAAGCCCTGCCCGGCTGGGCCGACACCGGTGGCGCCGAGGCGCTGCGTGCGCAGGCCATCGCCGCGCGGTCCTACGCGCTGGCCGAGAAGCGCCACGAGAAGTGGCAGACCTGCGACACCACCGACTGCCAGGTCTACGGCGGTTCGGGCGTGGAGGATCCGCGCACGGACGACGGGGTGCGTACGACCCGCGGCACCGTACTGATGAAGAACGGCGAGGTGGTGCGCAGCGAGTTCTCCGCATCCACCGGCGGATACTCGGCGGGCGGCACCTTCCCGCCCGTGGAGGACGAGGGCGACAAGGTCGCGCCCAACCGCGAATGGGCCAAGACCTTCACCGCCGCCGAGATCGGCAGCAAATTCGGCGTCGGCGACCTACAGGCCTTCGAGGTGCTCGCCCGGAACAATCTCGGTGCCGAAGGCGGCCGCGTGACCCGCGTCCGTGTCGTCGGCTCCGACCGCACGATCGAGACGACCGGCGCCGAGGCGCGGACGCGACTCGGACTGCGCTCCGATTGGTTCACCGTCAAGGAAGGAATCGACGAGGACGCCCCGGAGACCACCCCGGCACCCGAGCCCGGCCCGGAGGTCGGCATCGATCCCTTCGGCAGTGGCAACGGCACCTCTCCCATCGAGCAGGCCTATCTGGACCTCGGAGGCGTCGAGAGTGTTCTCGGATCCCCCATCGGTCCCGAACTGATGCTGCCCGACGAGATCGGCAAATTCCGGATCTTCACCGGTGGCGCGATCGTGTGGACGCCGGATCTCGGTGCCCAGGTGATCGACGCGAGTTTCCTGAAGGACTGGTTCCCGAGCACCGGTAGCGCCGAGTAACCCGCCACGACACCTGTCGGCAGTCACCGGCCGGTCGCCCCACCAGGGCGGCCGGCCGGCGTCGTCGTGCGGTATCGAACCGCGCGGTGTTGACATTGACGCAGCGTCAACGTGCACGCTGATTGCAGTCGTAAGGAAGAGGTGAGGACATGCCGCGCGAATGGTCCATCCAGGAACTTGCTCGGACCGCCGGCGTCACCAGTCGCACCCTGCGGCACTACGGCGATGTCGGTGTGTTGCCGCCGTGCCGGACCGGCAGCAACGGTATGCGGTTCTACGACGAGAACGCCCTCGTGCGACTCCAGCGCATCCTGTTGCTCCGCGATCTCGGGCTCGCGTTGCCGGCGATCAAGGAGGTGCTCGCCGGGCACGACGACACCGCGACCGCGCTGCGCACTCACCTCGATCTGCTCGAACACGAGCGCCGGCAGGTGGACCGCCGCATCGAGGCGGTTCGCACGACCTTGGAGAAGACGGAGAGAGGAGAGGAACTCGTGGCAGACGACATGTTCGACGGGTTCGACCACCGGCAGTACCGGGACGAAGTGATCGAACGGTGGGGCGAACGCGCCTACGACGACAGCGACCGCTGGTGGCGCGAGCTGGATGACGACGAGCGCAGTGCCCGGGTGACGCAGGTCGGGCAGCTGAACCGCGAGTGGGCCGAAGCGGCGGAGGCCGGACTGGATCCGGCCGGCCCGGAGGCGCAGGATCTCGCCCGGCGCCACGTCGAGTGGTTGTCGTCGATACCCGGCACGCCCGGCTACGGCACGGCGGAAGGAAGCTCCACGGAGTACGTGCTCGGTCTCGCCGACATGTACGTCGAGGACGAGCGGTTCGCGGCGAACTACGGAGGCCGTGCGGGCGCCGAATTCGTCCGCGACGCACTGACCCACTATGTGTGACGGTGTGACCGCCCTCTCGCCCTCGGCGGACCGAGAGGGCGCCACCGCACCGGGGTCGCATACCCTGGTCTCCCGTGACTGCTGCATCAGCGCCCCAGCCCTCTACCGGTGAGTACGACCTGATCGTCGTCGGCTCCGGATTCTTCGGACTGACGATCGCCGAGCGCGCGGCCACGCAGCTCGGCAAGCGAGTGCTCGTGATCGAACGTCGCCACCATCTCGGCGGCAACGCGTACTCCGAGCCCGAACCGGAAACCGGTATCGAGATCCACAAGTACGGTGCCCACCTGTTCCACACCTCCAACAAGCGGGTGTGGGACTACGTCAACCGGTTCACCGACTTCACGAACTACCAGCACCGCGTGTTCGCGATGCACAAGGGCCAGGCCTACCAGTTCCCCATGGGCCTCGGACTGGTGTCGCAGTTCTTCGGCCGGTACTTCAGCCCCGACGAGGCACGCGCCCTCATCCGGGAGCAGTCCGCCGAGATCGACACCGCCGAGGCGAAGAACCTCGAGGAGAAGGCGATCTCCCTGATCGGCCGCCCGCTGTACGAGGCCTTCGTGCGCGACTACACCGCGAAGCAGTGGCAGACCGATCCGAAGGAGCTGCCCGCCGGCAACATCACGCGGCTGCCGGTCCGCTACACCTTCGACAACCGCTACTTCAACGACACCTACGAGGGCCTGCCGGTCGACGGCTACACCGCGTGGCTCGAGAACATGGCGAAGGACGAGCGGATCGAGGTCCGGCTCGACACCGACTGGTTCGAGGTGCGCGACGAGATCCGCGCCGCGAGCCCCGACGCGCCCGTCGTCTACACCGGCCCGCTCGACCGCTACTTCGACTACTCCGAGGGCCGGCTCGGATGGCGCACCCTCGACTTCGAGACCGAAGTCCTGCCCACCGGCGACTTCCAGGGCACTCCGGTCATGAATTACAACGACGCCGACGTGCCGTTCACCCGCATCCACGAGTTCCGGCACTTCCACCCCGAGCGCGAGACGTATCCGGCCGACAAGACCGTCATCATGCGGGAGTACTCGCGTTTCGCCGAGAACGACGACGAGCCGTACTACCCGATCAACACTCCCGAGGACCGCGAGAAGCTGAGTGCCTATCGCGCCCTCGCGAAGCAGGAGGCCGCGGAGAACAAGGTGCTCTTCGGTGGCCGTCTCGGCACCTACCAGTACCTCGACATGCACATGGCGATCGCGAGCGCGTTGTCGATGTTCGACAACGTCCTCGCTCCCCACTTCGAATCGGGCGCGCCTGTCGCCGGTGATGCCTCATGAGCGCCGCGAAGCACGCGGCGACGGCACCCGGCACCGACGTGCAGGACGGGTTGCTCGGCCGGTCGCTGCTGCAGCGCATCATCCTGCCGCGTCCGGGGGAGCCGCTCGACGTGCGCACCCTCTATCTCGAGGAGTCGCCCACCAACGCGCGTCGCGCCCATGCGACGAGCCGGACGACGCTGGCGATCGGTGCCGAATCCGAGGTGTCGCTGTGCACCTACTTCAATGCTCTGCCCGCGAGCTACTGGCGTCGCTGGAGCACGCTCGACTCGGTGGTGCTGCGACTCGAACTCACCGGTCACGGCCGCGTCGATCTCTACCGCAGCAAGGCGGACTCGAGCCGCATCCACGTCACCGGACGTGAGTTCCGCGGAACGGAGACGATCGTCGAGATCGAAGCCGATCTGGGTCCGTTCGAGGACGGCGGGTGGATGTGGTTCGACATCACCACCGACAGCGAGGTGACCGTGCACGCGGCGGGCTGGTACGCGCCCGTCGATGCTCCCGGCCGCGCCTCCGTCGCCGTCGGTATCCCCACTTTCAACCGGCCGGCCGACTGTGTGCAGGCACTGCGCGCACTCGCATCCGATCCGCTGGTGATGGATGTCGTCGACGCCGTCATCATTCCGGACCAGGGCACCCGCAAGGTGCGCGACGAGGCCGGCTTCGCAGAGGCGGCCGCGCCCTTCGGTGACCGTCTCGTCATCCACGACCAGGGCAATCTCGGTGGCTCCGGTGGTTACAGCCGCATCATGTACGAGGCGCTGAAGACCACTTCCAGCCCGTACATCCTGTTCATGGACGACGACATCGAGATCGAGCCCGACTCGATCCTGCGCGCTCTGGCGCTGTCGCGCTTCGCGAAGAAGCCGATGCTGGTCGGCGGACAGATGCTCAACCTGCAGGAACGCAGCCACCTGCACACCATGGGCGAGGTCATCCACCGCTCGAACTTCATGTGGGGTGCCGCCCCGAACGTCGAGTACGACCACGACTTCGCCACCAAGCCGCTGCGCGACCGGGAGAACTCGAAGCTCCTGCACCGCCGCATCGACGTGGACTTCAACGGCTGGTGGATGTGCATGATCCCGCGCGTCGTCGCGGAGGAGATCGGCCAGCCGCTGCCGCTGTTCATCAAGTGGGACGACGCCGAGTACGGCCTGCGGGCCCGCGAGGCCGGTTACCCGACGGTGACGATGCCGGGTGCCGCGATCTGGCACATGGCGTGGAGCGACAAGGACGACGCCATCGACTGGCAGGCGTACTTCCATCTGCGCAACCGCCTCGTCGTGGCCGCGCTGCACCAGCACGGCGACGCCAAGGCCATGGTGCTCGACACGATCAAGGCCACGATCAAGCACCTCGTATGCCTCGAGTACTCGACGGTCGCGATCCAGAACAAGGCCATCGAGGACTTCCTCGCCGGCCCGGAGAAGCTGTTCGATCTGCTGCCACGCGCTCTCGGTGAGGTGCACGCGCTGCGGAGGAACTTCCCCGACGCGGTGGTGCTGCCGTCGTCGACCGAGCTGCCGATGGCATCCGGCGCCGAGGTCGGCGCTGTGGGACTGCCCGAGGGGGCGGTCGCGAAGGTCAAGCGCCTCGCGAAGGGTGTGCTGCACAACGTGCGCCCCGAGAACCGCGAGCACCACGAGCGGCCGCAGCTGAACGTGCCCACCATCGACGCTCGGTGGTTCCTGCTCTCGCAGGTCGACGGCGTGACGGTCACCACGGCGGACGGCCGGGGCGTCGTCTACCGTAAGCGCGACCGTGCGCAGGCCCAGGCACTGCTCACGGAGGCGCTCCGGTTGCGACGCGAGCTCGCGCGCCGGTTCCCCGAGATGAAGAAGCGATACCGGGACGCTGTTCCCGCCCTGACGAGCAAGGAGGAGTGGGAGCGTGTCTTCGGTATCGGCGACTGACAACACCGCTGCGTCCGCAGGCGACAGCACTGTCGCGTCCGCAGCAGACGGCGAGGCGGAACGTCACTGGAGGAGTACCGACACCGAGGTCCGGGTGCTGCAGACCGTGCAGGCCACCGCCGGTGCCGTGCCCGCGGCGACGACGATCGCCCGGGGCATGTCGCACTTCGGTGAGCATGCTCTCGGCTGGATCGCCATCGGTGCCGCCGGTGCCCTGATCGACCGTCCCCGTCGCCGGAAGTGGGCGAGCGTGGCGGTCGGTGCTTTCGGTGCCCACGCCGCGTCGGTCGTGATCAAGCGGGTCGTGCGACGTCCGCGTCCCGTCGACCCGACGGTGCAGGTCAACGTGTCCACCCCGAGCCGGTTGAGCTTCCCGTCGTCACATGTGACGTCCACAACGGCGGCGGCCGTGCTGCTCGCCCGCGCTACCGGGCTACCCTTTCCGGCGGTACTCGTGCCGCCCATGATGCTGTCGCGCCTCGTGCTGGGTGTGCACTATCCGACGGACGTCCTGGCCGGCGCGGCGCTGGGCGCGGCGTCCGCTGCGGTCGTGGTGCAGGCCGAGAAGAAGTGGGGAGAGCGATGAGCGAGGAGGCGGCGCCCGTACAGGAGGCGCCCAAGACCTTGGCGGCGGGCATCGTCAAGGCGGTCCGCCCGCGCCAGTGGGTCAAGAACGTCCTGGTGCTCGCGGCGCCGATGGCGGCCGGATCGGTCACCGAAGTGGACGTGCTGCTGCCCGTTGCTCTCGCGTTCGTCGTCTTCTGCATGGCTGCCTCGGGCATCTACCTCGTCAACGACGCGATGGACGTCGAGGCCGATCGCGAGCACCCCACGAAACGGTTCCGGCCGATCGCTGCGGGTGTGCTCCCGGTACGGCTCGCGTACATCCTCGCGGTGGTGCTGCTGACCGGTTCCATCCTGCTGTCGTTCCTTGCGAACTGGCAGCTCGCCGTGGTCATGGCGGTCTACATCGCCATCCAGCTCGCCTACTGCTTCGGGCTCAAGCACCAGGCCGTGCTCGACATCTGCATCGTCTCGTCCGGATTCCTGATCCGGGCCATCGCAGGCGGTGTGGCCGCAGAAATCCCGCTGTCCCAGTGGTTCCTGCTGATCATGGCGTTCGGGTCGCTGTTCATGGCCGCGGGCAAGCGCTACGCGGAACTGCGTCTCACGACCCGCACCGGCGCGAAGATCCGCAAGTCGCTCGAGTACTACACGGAGACCTACCTGCGGTTCGTCTGGACCGTGGCGGCGACCGCCGTGGTGCTCTGCTACGGCCTGTGGGCGTTCGAGCAGGACAATGTGGCCGGATCCAACTGGTACGCGATCTCGATGATCCCGTTCGTCGTCGCGATCCTGCGGTACGCGGTGGATGTCGACGGTGGTGAAGCCGGCGAACCCGAGGAGATCGCGCTGAAGGACCGGGTGCTGCAGTTGCTCGCGGTGGTGTGGATCCTGGTGGTCGGCGGTGCTGTCTACCTCTTCTGACGTCGTGCGCGGCGTCGACGACACCGAGGCCGGACCGTTCCGTACGGTTCGGTCCCCCCGGCGTGACCGTTTCGCCGGGGGAGTGTTCGCCACCGGCGTGGTCGTCGCCGCGCTGCTGATGTTCTGGGGAGCCTGGGAGCGGCGCTGGATCGCCGACGACGGACTCATCGTTCTGAGGACCGTGCGCAACCTCCTCGCCGGTAACGGCCCGGTGTTCAACGTGGGGGAGCGCGTCGAGGCCAACACCTCCACGGCGTGGACTTACATCGTCTACGCGGGCGGATGGCTCACGGGCATCCGTCTGGAATACGTCGTGCTCACGATCGCGCTCGTGTTGTCGACGACCGCGATCGTCCTCGCGATGTTCGGTGCCGCGCGGCTGTACCGATGGCGGCTCCGCGCGAGTTCCGCGACCGTGCTGCTCCTGCCCGCCGGTGTCCTCGTCTACATCGCGGTGCCCCCGGCCCGTGACTTCGCGACGTCGGGGCTCGAATCCTGCCTGGTGATCTGCTGGCTCGGCCTGCTGTGGCTGCTCATGGTGCGGTGGGCCACCCCCACCCCGGGACGGGACGGCCCGCTCCCGGGCACGCTGCCGATCCTCGCGACGGCATTCGTCGCCGGACTCGGGCCGCTCGTCCGGCCCGAACTGGCGATCGTCGCGGTGCTCGCGCTGGCGATGCTCTTCCTCGCTCCCGGCCTCGACGTGCGGGTCCGGGTCGCGATGGTCGCGGTGGCAGGTGCCGTTCCGGTCGGCTACCAGGTCTGGCGCATGGGCTACTACGGCCTGCCCTATCCCAATACCGCGGTCGCCAAGGACGCCGGCGGCGCGAAGTGGTCGCAGGGTTTCGACTATCTCGCCAATCTCGTCGTCCCGTATGCGCTCTGGCTGCCGTTGTTGCTCCTCGTCGGTCTCGTCGCGCTCGTCCTGGCGACCGGTCGCGACGGTGCGAGTCGCGCCCGGCGCACCGCCCTGCCCGATCCGCACGACGTGCGGGCCACGGCGGTCAGGGCACAGAACCTGCTGCGCACCCCGACCGCTGTCGTCGTGCTGTTCCTCGGCTCCGGTCTGCTGCTCGCGCTCTACTCGCTGCGTGTGGGTGGCGACTTCATGCACGGCCGGGTGCTTCTGCCCCCGCTGTTCTGCCTGCTGTTGCCGGTCGCGGTCGTGCCTCTGCGGATACCGGAGCGCGCCGAACTCGGGAACAACCGGCCCACGCACGTCGCGGCCGCACTGGGCCTGATGTGGCTCACCACCGTCGTCTGGGCGGCGTTCGCATCCAACACGACAGGCATGACCGAGGGTGCGGTGGTGGGTCGTTCGGGGATCGTCGACGAGAGAGCCTTCTACGCCCTCAACACCGGGCATGCGCACCCCATCCGCGCGGAGGACTATCTGGACTATCCGCGTATGCGGGCGATGGTCGAGGCGATCTCGAACACGCCGAACGGCGGCCTGCTGCTGCCGACCCCTTCCTTCGACGCATGGGACGTGGTGCCGCCGCCGGAGCCGATCCCCCCGGGGGGTGCCGGGCACACGGTGTTCTTCCTGAATCTCGGCATGACGAGCATGAACACCGGACTGGACGTGCGGGTCGTCGATCAGATGGGGCTGGCCTACCCGCTCGCCGCGCACACCGAGCGTCTCGAGGACGGACGCATCGGGCACGACAAGATCCTGTTCCCCGACTGGGTGGTGGCCGATTCGGGCATGGTCGACGTGCATCCGTGGCTGCCGGGCTATCTGGACGAGGAGTGGGTGGCCATGGCGAAGACGGCGTTGACGTGTCCGGAGACGAGGGAGCTACTGGACTCGTCGAGTGCCGAGTTGAGCTGGCCGCTGTTCAAGCGGAACCTGCGCAACGCGTTCGAGTACGCCTCGTACCGGATCGAACGTGTGCCCGAATACGAGATCCAGCGCTGTGACCTGCCCATGCCGCCGCCGCGCGGGTGAGGCCGATCACGAAGATCGACATGGACCGGCAGATCGGGTCTCGATAGGATCACAGCACATCACGGACGAATAACTTTCCGGCAGTGCCCGCTTGATCTTCGATTCAAGAAGGGCCAAAGACCTGTGAAACGAGGGTTTGTCAGAGATCACGCGGTCCTTTACAGTTTTGACCGCAGTGTGACTTGGGGCGGCCTTCCGCGGCCGTCTTCGCCGGAATCCGGGGGACGCGAACGCGGACGCCGCAGACGAGAAAGAGAGCATTGTTCATGCGTTTTGTCCCGAGGTTGAGGCAGGGCCTTCGCCGGCGACTGCTCGGTACCGCCGCCGCGGCCCTGGTCCTCCCCGTGGCTGCCGGCCTTGTCGGAACCACCGCTGCGATCGCCGCACCGGCTCAGGGAGCACCGGTCTCGCACCGCGCACCCGCCGGGGGCTTCGAAGAGGTCTTCGTCGATTCCGACATGGGTCCGATCAAGGTCCAGATCCAGTGGGCCGCGCGCGGTGGCGACGCGGCGCTCTACCTGCTCGACGGCCTGCGCGCGCGGGACGACGCGAATGCGTGGACGTTCGAGACGAACGCCCTTCAGCAGTTCGCGAACGACAACGTCAGCCTCGTCATGCCGGTCGGTGGACAGTCGAGCTTCTACACGGACTGGTATTCGCCCTCCAACCTGAACGACCAGGAAGTCACCTACAAGTGGGAGACCTTCCTGACCCAGCAGCTGCCCGACTACCTCGCCACCCGCGGTGTCTCGCGCAGCAACAACGGCATCCTCGGCCTGTCGATGGGTGGCTCGGCCGCTCTGACCCTGGCCGCCTACCACCGCGACCAGTTCAAGTTCGCGTCGTCGCTCTCCGGTTACCTGAACCTGTCCGCTCCGGGCATGCGTGAGGCGATCCGCGTGGCGATGCTCGACGCCGGTCGTTACAACGTCGACGCGATGTGGGGCCCGCCGTGGAGCCCGGCCTGGCTGCGCAACGACCCCTTCGTCTTCGCACCGAAGCTCGAGGGCCTGTCGCTGTACATCTCGGCCGCCAGCGGTCTGCCCGGCCAGCACGACAACCCGCAGGGCTTCGTCGGCTACTACAACACGGCCAACGGAATGGCGCTCGAGGCGCTGTCCCTCGCACAGACCCGCGCGTTCCAGATCAAGCTCGCCACGCTCGGCATCCCGGCCACCTTCGACTTCCCGGCGCGCGGCACGCACGCATGGAAGTACTGGGAGGACCAGCTGTGGAAGGCACGTCCGCAGATCCTCGAGGCGCTGAACGCATTCTGACGTCAGGGCTGCGGTAGCCCCCCGGGGCCGTTCCGGTACGCACTGTTCGACGACGCCCGCTCACCACTTCGGTGAGCGGGCGTCGTGCTTTCACTGCAATTTCGCATCCGTCACAGCGCGGCACCCCCGATTCGAGGTGCTCTCGGTGTAGAAACAAGATTCGGGACTCCGGTTCCTCGGGTCGGCACATCCAGCCGGGACGCCCTGCCACTGCCCACTGTCGCGATCCATCCGTATCCGCGCAGCGCGGCAGGAACCCCGGCAACGCAGAAAGTGAGCGATGCAGATGCGAACTGAGCTCGAGCACGGCGGGCGACGGATACGGCCGGACGGAAAGACCGCTCGTGCAGGCGGTGCGCGACGAGGCAGGACCCGCGCACTCGCGCTGATCGCGGCCGCCCTCGTCGTTCCGGTCGCAGCGGGCCTGACCACCGTCTCGGTCGCCGCAGCCGACCCGCTCACGACCCAGTCGAGTCCCACGGCCGGCACTGCCGCCGGAGCCACGGTCCGTTCGGTCGACTGGCTCACCGACCGGCGTGTCGCCCTGTGGATCGATTCGCCGTCGATGGGCACCCCCATCCAGGTGCAGTTGCTGCTCGCTCGCGACTGGAACAGCAAGCCCGACGCGCGTTTCCCGTCGGTCTTCATGCTCGACGGCATGCGGGCGCGCGACGACGAGAGCGGGTGGACGCTCGAGACGGACGCCGAATCGTTCTTCGCCGACAAGAACGTCAACGTCGTGCTTCCGGTGGGCGGCCAGTCCAGCTTCTATTCGGACTGGGTCGACCAGAACAACGGACAGAACTACAAGTGGGAGACGTTCCTGACGAAGGAACTGCCCCCGCTCCTCGAACGCGACTGGCGCACCACCGACAAGCGTGGTCTCGTCGGCCTGTCGATGGGCGGCACCGCCGCGATGTTCCTACCCGCACGCAACCCGGGCTTCGCGCAGTTCGCGGCGTCGTTGTCCGGCATCCTCACCACCACCACGCTCGGTATGCCCGAAGCGATCCACTACGCGATGCAGGACGCCGGCGGTTTCGACTCCGAAGCGATGTGGGGTGCCCCCGGCGCCGAGGGCTGGGAAGCGCACGATCCCTACCTGCTCGCCGACAAGCTGAAGGGCGTGAGCCTGTACGTGTCGAGCGGCAGCGGCACCGCGGGCCCGTACGACGACCCGGCCGGCATCCCGGGTGTGAGCACCAACTACGCCGGGATGGGTCTCGAGATCCTGTCGCGCCTGACCTCTCAGGCGTTCGCCACGAAGCTGAAGAAGCACGGCATTCCCGCCCAGATCGTGTACCGCCCCTCGGGCACGCACACCTGGAAGTACTGGGAGTTCGAGATGCACCAGCTGTGGCCGCAGCTCGCGGGGGCCTTGGGTGTGGAGGCCGACAAGCCCGAGTGCAAGGCAACCGGTGCGGTCGGTGATGTCGCGGCGGCGAACACCTGGCTCGGTGACTGCCTCACCCCCGAATACGAGGTGGCAGGTGGCCGCGTCCAGGACTTCCGGTTCGGGCGGGTCTTCTCGTCCGAGGGCGTGACCGTCCCGGTGGCCGGCGCCATCGGTGGCGTCTACCAGGGCGCAGGAGGGCCGGCCGGGCCACTCGGATACCCGACGACCGAGGAACGTGTCGTTCCGGACGGCCGGGGACGGTTCAACCACTTCCGCAACGGCGCGATCTACTGGACGCCGGAGCACGGCGCTCACGCGGTCCGGGGAAAAATCTTCGAGACCTGGAAGAACCAGGGCTGGGAAGGTGGGCCCCTCGGTTATCCGGTGCTCGACGAGGCGGCCACGCCCGACGGTCGCGGTGCGGTGCAGGGCTTCGAGGCCGGCGCGATGTACTGGAGCGAGGAGACCGATGCCCACGCCGTGATGGGCATGATCCTCGGAAAGTACGCCGAGCTGGGCTACGAGACGGGCGTGCTGGGATATCCCCGGACGAGCGAACAGCCGGCCGGGGCAGGCGGGCGGTTCGGTGAGTTCCAGCACGGCCGCATCTACTGGAGTCCGCTCACCGGCGCATGGCCGGTTCGCGGGAAGATCCTCGAAGCCTGGCTCGCGGAGGGCGCCGAGAACGGGCGCCTCGGGTTCCCGATCGGTGACGAGACGCCGATCGAGGGCGGTCAGGGCATCCGGCAGAACTTCGAGCGCGGTTTCGTCACCCTCGAGGGTGACGAGGTGAAGCTGAACCCCTGATCGAACCGGTGACCGGGTCCGCGGTCCGTGCGGCCGGGGGAGGCGGGATGCTCCTACCGGCCGCGTGGACCGCTCTGTAGCCTGGGGCGCACTTGCCCAGTTCGACCCGACATCCGGATGTGAGGACACCACCACATGCCTGCACGGACCCGCTCGCGTTCGACCCGCGTTCTCGGCGCACTCGCCGCTGCCCTGACGGCCACGGCCGTTCTGGCGGCATGCGGAAGCGACGACTCGACCGCGACGAACACCCCGACCACCACCGCTTCCGAGACCGAGACCTCGGCGTCGACCTCCACCTCCGAGTCGGCCACGAAGTCGCCGGAGACCACTGCGGCGGAGACCTCGGACGAGGCCGGGACGAGCAGCGCGCAGCCGGCTCCGGCCGCGCCGGAGGGTGGCGCCGCCCAGGGGTCGGCTCCTGCCGGTTCGCCTGCCTCGGATGCCTTCCTCGAGAGTCTGCGGGCCGAGGGTGTCGAGCCCACGGACGAAGCCGGTGCGGTGAACATCGCCGACTACATCTGCAGCGCCCAGGCGCAGGGCGGGTCGCCGGAGGAGATCAAGGTGTTCGTCACGGCGCTGGTCGGCAGCGATGCCGCCGCGGGTGGGGTCGAGCTGTCCGAGGAACAGGCTTCGTCGACGGCCGATACCTACATCACCGTCGCCGGTGAGACGTACTGCAACTAGAACGACGGGGAACAGCACGAGATGGTCAGGACGAAGCAGCGTCGCGGACGCAGGATCGTGGTCGTGGGGGCGTTGCTCGTCCTGGCGATCGTGCTGGTGCTCTGGTACTTCCTCGCGGGGCGGCTGGACATCCCCTCGCCGGCTCCCGGTCCGCCCGGGCCGGAGGAGACGCAATCGCAGCCGGCATCGTGCCCCGACGTACAGGTCGTCGCCGTCCCGGGAACATGGGAGTCCACGGTGGGCGACGATCCGTACGCCCCGGCGGCCAATCCGCTCTCGCTCATGCTCAACGTGACACGACCGCTGCAGGAACGTTTCGACGCCCAGCGGGCCGACGTCTACACCGTGCCGTACGTGGCACAGTTCTCGAACCCGATCGCGATCCCGCCGGACGGCCAGCAGTCCTACAACAACAGTCGCAGCGAGGGATTCGCGGCGACCACCGACATCCTGGCGCGGCGTTCGGCCGAATGCCCGCTGACGACCTATCTGCTCACCGGTTTCTCGCAGGGGGCGGTGATCGTCGGTGATGTCGCCGCACAGATCGGTGCCGGCAACGGTCCGGTTCCCGCCGACCGTGTCCTCGGCGTCGCACTCGTCGCCGACGGTCGCCGCGACGGGGTTTCGGGTACCGACATCGGCGCTCCCGTCGCCGGGGTGGGAGCAGAGCTCTCGCTCGACGGCCTGCGCCTGCCGGGCATCACCATGACCGGTGCGCGTCCCGGCGGTTTCGGCACGCTCGACGACCGCACCGTCCAGATCTGCGCGCCCACCGACAGCATCTGCGATGCGCCACCGAATGCGCTCAATCCGGCGAACTGGGCGACGGCTGCTCCGCGGCTTCTCGAATACTTCAACAATCCGATCCACGCGATGTACAACACTTATGTGGTCGACGAGAGCGGTACGACCGCTACGCAGTGGATCGTGAACTGGGCTACGGAGAAGATCGAGTCCGCCCCCACCCCCGCGGAGAATTGAGAACACCCCGCGGGTGATAACTCCCACATATTACTCGCCGGTAGTGTCCGATCTCACCACCCGGTACACTCGTCTGACAGTCTGCCTTTAGACTCATCCCTCGGCTGCGTGCCCGGCCGTTCCGGGATCGTGGCGCACGACCACTGCCACAGGAGAAGAGGTTGATGGTGCCAGCGACGGCACGGCGAACGGCCGGTCCCCGCAGGGGGCGTACTCACGAACCACGACGGGGAACGATCCTTGTCACGAGCTCGTGGGTCGGTCTGCCGGTAGCGCCGGGGCACCCTTCTCGCACGGGATGTGTCGGCGGGCTCGGCCGCTCGTCGGCCGTGGCGCCGAAATGATGTCGCACGCAACCGGCTCACCTGCTCGTCTCGCTCGACGGGTGCGAGATGTGTCGACGAAGACGACCGTGTCGTATCTTTGTGTTTCCCGTGAACCGAGGGAAGCGTTCCTCCCGGCTACCGCATTTCGCGGGGGAGCGGGCGATGCCGATCTGTAACATATTCGTGATCTGGGATCGATGGACACGTTCGACGAGTGAACCGCCGGAAGCCGTGGGGGACCGGGTCGGTACGACGATTCGCCAGCGCGGAGGAAAAGTTAGTGGCGCAACCATGTCGAGTGGTTGTGGGATCGCTTCGACAGGGAGAAGGAATTGAGCGTCGGGTTCGAAGAGTTCATCGATGAGAACGGCCGGATCAGGCTGCCGGAAGGGAGGACGCTGCTCGATCATCTCGAGGAGAACTTCGCTTCCAACGGTGACGACCTCGCCTACCGCTACATCGACTACTCGCGGGAACGCGACGGCGAGGTGCACGAGCTGACCTGGGATCAGTTCGGCGTACGCATCAAAGCCATCGCCGCGCGCCTGCAGCAGGTCACCGTCCCCGGCGACCGTGTCGCGATCCTCGCGCCCCAGGGCCTCGACTACGTGGTGTCCTTCTTCGCGGCGATCTACGCCGGCACCATCGCGGTGCCGCTGTTCGATCCCGACGAGCCCGGCCACACCGATCGGCTCCACGCCGTCCTCGGCGACTGCACACCCAGCGCGATTCTCACCGCTACCTCGTCCGCGGCCGGCGTGCGGCAGTTCTTCCGCCCTCTTCCGGCAGCGCAGCGTCCTCGGGTGATCGCCGTCGACGCCATCCCCGACGCGGTCGCCGAGTCGTGGAAGCGCCCGCCGATCTCCACCGACGACATCGCCTATCTGCAGTACACCTCCGGTTCGACCCGCGTTCCCGCCGGCGTCGAGATCACCCATCGGTCGGTGCTGACCAACGTCATCCAGATGGCCGACTCCATCGAGCTCAACGAGTCGTCGCGCGGCGTGACCTGGCTGCCGCTGTTCCATGACATGGGCCTGCTCACCGTGATCCTCCCCGCGGTCGGCGGCAAATACATCACGATCATGAGCCCGCGGGCCTTCGTGGCCCGGCCGAGCCGCTGGATCCGGGAACTCGCCGCGGTCTCCGACGGAGCCGGCACCTTCGCCGCTGCCCCGAACTTCGCGTTCGAGCACGCCGCGGCACGGGCGGTGCCCAAGCCCGGTGAAGAACTCGACCTGAGCAACGTGATCGGCCTGATCAACGGCAGCGAGCCCGTCACCACGTCCTCGATGCGCAAGTTCAACGAGGCGTTCGGCCCCTACGGTCTGCCCCGCACGGCGATCAAGCCGTCCTACGGCATGGCCGAGGCCACCCTGTTCGTCTCCTCCACGCGGCACAGCGACGAAGCGAAGGTCATCTACGTCGACCGCCACGAACTCAACGCCGGCCGGGTCGTGCGTGTCGAGGCGGACGCCGAGAACGCCATCCCGCAGGTCTCCTGCGGATACGTCGCACGCAGCCAGTGGGCTGCGATCGTCGACGCGGAGACCGGAACCGAGATGCCCGACGAGCACGTCGGCGAGATCTGGCTGCACGGTGAGAACATGGGCATCGGTTACTGGGGCCGCAAGGAAGAGACCGACAAGACCTTCCACAACCGCATCACCGAGCGGCTCCCCGAGGGCAGTCACGCCGAGGGCGCCCCGGAGGACGGCACGTGGCTGCGGACCGGCGACTACGGCGTCTACATCGACGGTGAGCTCTACATCACCGGCCGTGTCAAGGACCTCGTGATCGTCGACGGCCGCAATCACTACCCGCAGGATCTCGAGTTCTCGGCGCAGGAGGCCAGCTCCGCGCTGCGTCCCGGTTTCGTCGCGGCCTTCGCGGTTCCGGCCAATCAGCTGCCCCGCGAGGTCTTCGACAACGACGCCTCCGGTCTGCAGTTCGATCCCGACGACGGGTCCGAGCAGCTCGTGATCGTCGCCGAGCGCGCTCCGGGCGCCGGTAAGGCGGATCCGCAGCCGGTCGCCGACGCGGTACGTGCCGCGATCTCGTCCCGGCACGGTGTCACCGCGCGCGACGTGCTGCTCGTGCCGGCCGGCTCCATTCCCCGTACGTCCAGTGGAAAGATCGCACGACGGGCGTGCAAGACCGCGTATGTCGAGGGAACGCTGCGTGGTGGTTACCAGCAGCAGGCGTTCCCGGACAGCGTGTAGAAATGTCCTCTTTCCCGGGTAGCGTGGTGGGTTGATGTCTGACACTGAAATGACCGTTGCGCAGCTGCGCGATTGGTTGCGGAACTGGATCGCCGACGCGACCGGACAGCCGGTCTCCCAGATCGCGGACGACCGTCCGATGGAGGAGTTCGGCCTGTCCTCCCGGGATGCGGTCGCGATGGCGGGTGAGATCGAGGAACTCCTCGGCGTCACCCTCAACGCGACGATCGCCTACCAGCATCCGACCATCGCCTCGCTCGCGATCCGGATCATCGAGGGCGAACCCGAGGCACCGGCGGAGGACGACTCCGCGCTGTACACCCTGGGTGCCGTGACGGGCTCGAAGGACATCGCGATCGTCGGTCTGTCCACGCGCCTGCCCGGGCACGTCGACACGCCCGAGCAGATGTGGGAGTTGCTCGCCTCCGGGCGCGACGGCATCAGCGATCTGCCCGAGGGCCGCTGGTCGGAATTCGAGAACGACCCGGCCGTGTGGGAGTCGATCCGCAAGGCGAACACCCGTGGCGGCTATCTCGACGACGTCAAGGGCTTCGACGCCGAGTTCTTCGCGATGTCTCCGCGCGAGGTCGAGATGGTCGACCCGCAGCAGCGGCTCGCGCTCGAACTGACCTGGGAGGCCCTCGAGCACGCTCACATCCCGCCGAGTGACCTCAAGGGTGGTTCGGTCGGTGTCTTCATCGGCAGTTCCGCGAGCGACTACATGCTGCTCGCCGTCGGCGATCCGTCGGCCGCGCATCCCTACGCGCTGACGGGCACCTCCACCGCGGTCATCGCCAACCGCGTCTCGTACTTCTACGACTTCCACGGCCCGTCGGTCACGCTCGACACGGCGTGCTCGTCGTCGCTGGTCGCCGTGCACCAGGCGGTGCGGGCGCTGCGCGACGGTGAGGCCGATGTCGCCCTCGCCGGCGGTGTCAACATGCTGCTCGCTCCTGCGGGCACCCTCGGTTTCGACGAACTCGGTGTGATGGCCCCGGACGGGCGCATCAAGGCGTTCTCCGCCGACGCCGACGGCATGATCCGCGCGGAGGGCGGCGGTCTCCTCGTCCTCAAGCGACTCGAGGACGCCGAACGTGACGGCGACGACATTCTCGCGGTGATCGCCGGTTCGGCCGTGAACCAGGACGGCCGTTCCAACGGTCTGGCCGCTCCCAATCCCGAGGCTCAGGTGGACGTGCTGCGCCGTGCATATCGCGACGCGCAGATCCTGCCGTCGGGTGTGGACTACATCGAGGCGCACGGCACCGGCACGGTGCTCGGCGATCCGATCGAAGCCGACGCGCTGGGCCGAGTCGTGGGCCGCGGCCGCGAGGACGACAAGCCCGTTCTGCTCGGTTCCGCGAAGACCAATTTCGGTCACCTCGAGTCCGCTGCGGGTGCGGCCGGACTCATCAAGGTCGTCCTCTCGATGCAGCACGACCAGCTCCCCCCGACGCTGAACTACACCGCGCCCAACCCGTACATCCCGTTCGACACCGCCCACCTGAAGGTCATCCCCGAGGGTGCGAAGTGGCCGCGCTACACCGGCCGGGCCGTCGCGGGTGTGTCCGGATTCGGTTTCGGTGGCACCAACGCCCACGTCGTGGTGCGCGAGTACACCGGTCCCGCCGATCTCGAAGCCTCCGAGGCCGAGGTCGAGGTCCTACCGGAGGAGATCCCCGCCGCTGCGGAGACCACCGAGCAGGCGCGCGAGCTGCCCGTCCTGCTCGCCGTCTCTGCCGCGATGCCGTCCCGCCGTCGCCGTGCCGCCGCCGATCTCGCCGACTGGCTCGAGACCGAGAAGGGCAGCACGACGCCGCTCACCGACGTCGCACGCACCCTCGCCCGCCGCAATCACGGCCGCTCCCGGGCGATCGTGCTGGCGAGCAACCACGGCGAGGCCATCGCCGGCCTGCGGGCCGTCGCCGCCGGCAAGCCCGCCCAGGGCGTGTTCACCGCCGACGCTCCCGCCTCCAAGGGCGCGGTGTGGGTGCTGTCGGGTTTCGGCGCCCAGCACCGCAAGATGGCCAAGCAGCTGTACCTGGAGAATCCGGTCTTCGCGGCCGCGGTGGACGAGGTCGACGAGCTGATCTACGACGAGTCGGGCTACTCCATGAAGGAGAAGTTCCTCGACGACGGTCAGGACTACGACGTCGAGACCGCCCAGGTCGGTATCTTCACCATCCAGATCGGCCTGGCGGCGGTGCTGCGTCACCACGGCGCCGAGCCTTCCGCGATCGTCGGCCACTCGATGGGCGAGGCCGCCGGTGCCTATCTCTCGGGCGGGTTGTCGCTCGAAGACGCCGTGCGTGTGATCTGCGCCCGCTCGCGTCTGATGGGCGAGGCCGAAGCCGGGCTCGAGGGCGACGACATCCGGCTCATGGCGCTCGTCGAGTACAGCGCGGCGGAGATCACCGATGTGCTGCCCGACTTCCCGCAGCTCGAGGTGTGCGTGTACGCCGCGCCCACCCACACCGTCATCGGCGGACCGCAGGAACAGGTCGAGGCGATCGTCGCGCGCGCCGAGGCGGAGGAGAAGTTCGCCCGGGTCCTGCAGACCAAGGGCGCGAGCCACACCTCGCAGGTCGATCCGATCCTCGGTGAGCTCGCCGCCGAGCTCGCCGGCATCGAGCCGCACCGCCTGAAGGTCGACCTGTACTCCTCGGTGGATCGGGAAACGCTCTACCGCGCGGGTCACGACGGCATCCACGGGGTCGACTACTGGACCAAGGGCATGCGTCACAGCGTGTACTTCACCCAGGCGATCCGGCAGGCCCTGTCCGACGGCCACACCACCTTCGTCGAGCTCAACGCGAACCCGGCGACGCTCATGTCGGTCGCCGCGACGGCCTTCGACGCCGGAGTGCAGGACGGCCAGTTCGTCCAGACGCTCAAGCGCAAGGAAGACGAGTCGCTCGGCGTCCTCACCGCCCTCGCACAGTTGTACGTGCACGGGCAGTCGGTCGACCTGAAGACCCTGCTGCCGGAAGGCGCGTACGCCGACCTGCCGCGCACCGCCTTCCTCCGGAAGCCGCACTGGGTCGACGCTCGCATCGGTACGGCCGGAAACGGCCGGATGCCGGGCTCCCGCGTCGCCCTGCCCGACGGCCGCTACGTGTGGGAGGTGCAGGCATCGGCCGTCACCGATGCGGCCGAACTGGTGGTCGCGGCGGCCTCGCAGGTGCTCTCCGATGTCACGCTCACCGCGTCCATCCCGCACACCGGTGTTCCCTCGACCGGCACGCTCACCACGACGCTGACCTGCCATCCCGGCGGTGCGTCGCTGCAGGTGCACGCGAACACCGGCGACGGTTTCACGCTCGTCCACGAGGGTGTCGTCACCTCCGGGGAGCCGCTCCCCGCTCCCGTCGCCACGGCGGCCGCGAAGCCGGCCGCGCAGGTCGAGGAGCAGCCGGAGGTCGTCGAATCGTTCGGTGACAAGTGGGATCCGAACGGATCGCAGGCCCTCGAGGACCGTCTGACGCTGATCGTCGCGGAGTCGATGGGATACGCGCCGGAAGACCTGCCGGCCGAGATCCCGCTGATCGAGCTGGGTCTGGACTCGCTGATGGCAGTCCGCATCAAGAACCGGGTCGAGTACGAATTCGACATCCCGCAGCTGCAGCTCTCGGCTGTCAAGGACGCCAGCTTGCGCGACGTCGCGAAGTACCTGCGGTACGCCGTCGAGAACCGCGAAGAGGTCGCGAAGATCGCCGAGCAGCAGGCCGCCGAGAAGGCCGCCGAGCGGGCCGCGGACGCGGAGGAACCCGAATCCGCCGCGACGACCGAGGAGACCGTCCTTCCTCCGGTGGAGGACACCTCGGTGGTCGCCGAGGCCGAGCACATCCTCGACGAGGAAGCACCGGCCGAGTCCGCGACCGTGCAGGAGTCGAGTGGAGTGGACGTGCCGCCGCGCGATGCGGCCGAGCGTCTGACCTTCGCGTCCTGGGCCGTGATCACCGGCAGATCCGCCAAGGGCATCTTCAACCCGCTGCCGAAGCTCGACGAGGCCGCTGCCGAACGGCTCGCCGCGCGGCTGACCGAGCGGACCGAGGGTGAGATCACCGTCGACGACGTGCTCGCGGCGACCACCATCGAGCAACTCGCCGACACCGTGCGCCGGCATCTCGAATCCGCCGACCGCATCGACGGTCTCGTACGCACCCTGCGTCCGCGACGCGAGGGCTCGGATGCCGTGCCGGTCTTCGTCTTCCACCCCGCGGGTGGATCGACCGTCGCGTACGAGCCGCTGCTGCGCCGTCTGCCTGCCCACACCCCGATGTTCGGTTTCGAGCGCACCGAGGGCCCGATCGACACCCGCGCCCAGGTGTACCTGCCGCTCATCAAGGAGATCCAGGGCGACGGTCCGTACGTGCTGTGCGGCTGGTCGCTCGGAGGTGTCCTCGCCTATGCCGTGGCCCGGTTGCTGCGCGAGGAAGGCAAGGACGTGCGGCTCGTCGGCCTGATCGACACGGTCATGGCCGGTGAGAAGGTCGAGGACACGCCCGACGAGATCCGCAAGCGGTGGCAGCGCTACTCGGCCTTCGCGAAGAAGACCTACGGGATCGAAGCTCCGCTTCCGTACGACCTGCTGGCCGAGGCCGGCAGCGACGAGGAGCAGATCGGCATCCTGATGGGTCTGCTCGAGATGAGCGGGGCGCAGATCCCCGGCGGCATCATCGAGCACCAGCGGACGTCGTGGCTCGACAACCGTGCCATCCAGACGGCCGAGCTCGCGCCTTACGGCGGCGAGGTCGTGCTGTACATGGCCGACAAGTACCACGACGACGCGATCGATCTCGAGCCGGCCTTCGGGACCCGGCAACCCGATGGTGGTTGGGGAGAGGTCGTCGCGCATCTCGAGGTCGTGCACGTCGGCGGTGATCACCTGCAGATCGTCGACGAACCGTACATCTCGAAGGTGGGGGAAGACCTGACCCGCAAGCTGGCCGATATCGAGGCCTCGAGGAGCTGAGCGAACAAGTGAGCACCACGGCACAGAAGCTGGCCGAGCTGCGCGAGAAGCTGGAGGTGGCGAAGGAGCCTGCGGGCGAACTCGCCGTCGCCAAGCGCGCGAAGAAGGGGATCCCGAGCGCTCGCGAGCGCATCGACATGCTGCTCGACAAGGGCAGTTTCGTCGAGATCGGGGCCCTGATGAAGACGCCCGGTCGTGACGATGCCATGTACGGTGACGCCGTCGTCGTCGGCCACGGCACGGTCGACGGCCGTCCCGTCGCGGTGTTCTCCCACGACCAGACCGTCTTCGGCGGCAGTGTCGGTGAGATGTTCGGCCGCAAGGTCGCCGCGGTCCTCGACTTCGCCCTCAAGGTCGGCTGCCCGGTGGTCGGTATCAACGACTCCGGTGGTGCCCGCGTGCAGGACGCCGTCACTTCGCTGGCCTGGTACGGCGAGATCGGCAAGCGGCACGAGCCGCTGTCCGGTCTGTGCCCGCAGATCTCCGTGATCGTCGGCAACTGCGCCGGCGGCGCGGTCTACGCACCGATCAACACCGACGTGGTCGTCGCCACCGAAGGCTCCCACATGTTCGTCACCGGGCCCGACGTCATCAAGGCGGTCACCGGCGAGAGCGTGAGCCTCGAGGAACTCGGCGGCGCCCGCCAGCAGGCCGAGTACGGCAACGTCCATCACGTCGCGCCCGACGAGAAGGCCGCCTTCGAGTGGGTACGGCAGTACCTGAGCTACATGCCGTCCAACGCGCAGGAGAAGCCGCCGGTCGTCAATCCCGGTCTCGAACCGGAGATCACCCCCGACGACCTCGCACTCGACACCTTCATGCCCGACGCCGACAACTCCGGCTACGACATGCACGACATCCTGCTCAGGATCTTCGACGACGGCGACTTCCTGGAAGTCCGCGCGCAGACCGCGCCGAACATCATCACCGGGTACGCGCGCGTCGACGGCCGGGCGGTGGGTGTCGTGGCGAACCAGCCGCTGTACCTGTCGGGCGCGCTCGACGCGGCGGCCGCCGACAAGGCGGCACACTTCGTGCGCGTGTGCGATGCCTACGACATCCCGCTCGTGTTCGTCGTCGACACCCCGGGCTTCCTGCCCGGTGTCGAGCAGGAGAAGATCGGCGTCATCAAGCGTGGCGGCCGGTTCCTGTTCTCGTACGTCGAGGCATCGGTCCCGAAGGTGACGGTCGTGGTCCGCAAGGCCTACGGCGGCGGTTACGCCGTGATGGGGTCGAAGCAGCTCGGCGCCGACATCAACTTCGCGTGGCCCACCGCGCGTATCGCCGTGATGGGCGCCGAATCGGCTGTCGCGGTGATCGGCCGCCGGCAGATCGAGGCCGCCGGTGAGGACGCTCCCGCGGTGCGCCAGCAGCTCATCAACTTCTACAACGAGCACGTCGCCACGCCGTACATCGCAGCCGAGCGCGGCTACGTGGACGCCGTGATCGAGCCGTCGACGACGCGTCTCGAAATCCGTAAGGCGCTCACGCTTCTCCGCGACAAGGAAGTGTTCAAGAACCCGCGCAAGCACCACCTGCTGCCGCTCTGAGCGCGTCGTGGGTTACGTCCGCAGACCTCTGCGGACGTAACCCACGATGTGGTCGACCTCGGCCTCGGCGTCGAATTCCGAGGCGTCCTTCCACAGCAGATGCTCCATCGAAGCGAGCAGCAGAATCGACGTCGTCAGCGAATCACGTTCCGGATCGGTCGATCCCAACGCGGCGATAGGTCCGGCGAGGACGCCGGCGAGGGTCGTCTCGAGATCCTCCCGAACCTTCGGTGCATGCGACCTTCCGCCGGCCGACGACACGACATTGCGTGTGGCGGCGGCGATCTCGGGATCCACTGCCTGGGAGAGAATGGCAGCGATCCCGGCGCGCAGGGCGTCCTCCGGCGTGGCGGCCGCCTCGATCTTCCGGCGCAGATATCGGACGAGCCGGTGCCCACCCTCCTCGACGACGGCGTCGACGAAATCGCCCTTGCTCTTGAAATAGCGGTAGAAGGCGTCGTTGGAGAGTCCGGCGGCGGCGACGATGTCCGCCACGCGAGCGGGCGCCCCTCGGACGAGCAGTTCGCGCCCGCATCGGATCAGGGTGTCGACGTCGCGGCTCGCGGCCTCCTGCCGGGGCGACAGGCTGCGATGCACGGCCTGGGATGCGCGCGGCGACAGGTTCGACCCAGCTGGATTCTCGTTGGTCACTTGCTCATTCTAGATAACAGAAACGAGATTCTGCGCCACGCCATCCCCCGGGGCACCTGCTCAGGGGACGGTCCACGTCCCCACACCGGGGAGGTAGGTGAACTCCGAGGCGGTGACGACGGCCACGATGCGGCCCGACCCGGTCTCCGTCCACGGAAACACCCAGTCCGGATTCCCCAACTCGGGGTAGATCGGGAGGGTGACGCTGCCACTGGCGCCGGTGGAAAGGTTCGTCCAGTTCACGACGCAGCCGCACCAGAGACTGCTGTGGAAGGCGGAGAAGCCGGGCCGTTCGGCGTCGACGGACACGCTGACGGCCTCGTTGACGAGTGCCCCGCCGTAACCCGCCGACCCGGTGGCGCCACCACCCGATCCGAACACCGTCGTGAGTGTCGTAGCTTTCACCGGCTCTGCGGAGGCCGCCGGCGCCGCGGCCGTGCCGAGCGCAAGAGCGACACCGAGAACAAGTGTGAATCCCAACTTTCGCGAGGTCGTCATGCAGTGCATGTCGTCTCGCAGGCCACTCCTGTTACCTGTATCTCATTCGTCACTCGTACACGCGCATGGGAGCGGGTTCCCACAGCCCGGACCGCGTCACCTCGGTGGTGGTCAGTTCGGCCGGCTCCGCATTGGGGTAGTACCGCACGTAGCGTTCCAGCGATCCCCAGTCGCGGGCCCAATCGTTCTCCAGATAGGTCGGGACCTGTTCGGGCCGCGCCAGGACCTCCGCGAAGCCGAGCGGGCCACCGTTGTCGGCGGACTGCCAGGTGTCCGTGGACGACACCGCGAGCGGACGGTCGGGCAGGATGCGGTAGTTCGGCATCTCGGCGACACCGGCCCAGTGGTCGAACGGCCGCTGGCAGGGGAACTGCAGGCCCACGGCCCAGTCGAGCAGGAGCGGTTGCTCGGAACCGAGTTGAGCGTCGAGTCGCTCGAGGGTGGGAACGCGCGGCGGGGTGAACGCCAGCCACTGGTCGCCGGTGAGGTTGGGGTCGTTGGCGACGATGCGGACGGCATCGACGTCGCCGGGCAGATCCGCCAGCGGCACCCGCAGGTTGCGCCAGGACGGCGCGGGGCCGATGTCACGCGGCAGATAGGTGCCCTTCGCCTCGACACCTCCGTCGGGCAGGCGGGTGCCGTACTCGACGAGCAGTGACTGTCCGTAGGTGAGCGCACCGGTGTCGTCGTACGACCAGATGCGGCCGGCCGCGGAGATGACGATCAGCGGGGTCTCGTCGGTGATCTCGGGCAGGGCGTACCAGCTCGAGGTGAGGGAGGCGGGTTCCTGCACACCTTCCTGGTAGCTGCCGAGCACCGGTGTGACCGACGGGTCGAGTCCGAAGGGCAGTCGCACGGTGCTGCCGTTGACGGTCTGCGCACCCGAGCCACCCGTGGTGCCGCCACCGGAACCGGTCTCGAAGGTGGGGCCGACGCTCTGATTGTCGGTGTTGCCCTGGCCGGGCTTGACCTCGACGTAGTCGGCGGTCAGATCGGAGGGCACCCCGTCGGGTGTGAAGCCCCGCGGTTCGGCGCCGGCGAGCGGGTCGCCGTTCGCCGGGGGATTCTCCGGATCGACGATCGGTTCGATGCGCCCACTGTTGGGGTCCTCCTCGACGAGCACGTCGTTCGCCAGGCCGCAGGTCTGTCCGGCGACCGCCCCGATGTTGGAACGGGCCAGCGAGTACGCCGGGTACTGGGACACCGCGCCCTTGAGCAGTGACAGCACTTCGAACAGCACCATCACCGCGGCGACGACCGTGAGCGGGGCGGCTGCGAGGGCGCGGATACGCCGGCCCTTCTTCGTCTCCGGCGACTCCGGCGGAGGCGCGTATCCCTCACGCAGGTACTGCCACGCGACGAGCACGAGGGCGAGAGCGAACAGGACGAGGAACAGCGAACTGGACTGGTAGCCGTTGAGCGAGACCGTCTTGTCGAACCACGGCACGCCGTAGCTCGAGACGTACCACCAGCCGTTGATGCCCGCGAACGACACCGCCAGGACGAACAGCAAGCCGGCGAGGAAGATCGTGCGGTTGCGTCGCGAACGCAACGCACTCGCGGACACCACGACGGCCGTGACCGCGGCCAGCGATCCGGCGATGCCGGCGTACGCCCCGAAGTGGTGGGTCCACTTCGTGGGGTTGAACATCATGAAGAAGATCGTGCCGAAGACGATGCCGAGCAGACGCCAGGTCGGGCTCACCGCCACACCGGGGATCCGGCGGCGGCGCAGCAGCACGAACAGCGTCGTGAACAGGCACAGCAGCATCACGAGGAAGGCGAATCGGCGCGGCAGCGAACCGTCGACCGTCTGCACCATCAGGTAGTAGTAGCGGAGGAAGTCGTTCCACCACTCCTCGTTGGGACCGATGATCGTGCGCACGCGCGTGGCCTCGAGGACGGCGGCGAGCGTCTGGTCGGAGAACACCACGACCAGCACGAGCAGTCCGGCCGCACCGATCGGCGCGAGCAGTGGCAGCGTGCCCACCTCGCGGTGGCGGCGCACGATGATCCGCGTCATCGGACGGATACCGGCGATGAGGGCGGCCACACACATCAGGCCCGTCGGCGCCGCGGCGAGTGTGAAGGCACCGATGATCACTGCGGTCGCAGCGGGCAGCAGCCGGCCGGTCGCGATGGCGCGTTCGATCGAGCACCAGGTGAGCAGCGCGCCGAGAGCGACGATCGGCTCGGGCCGCAGGCCGTTGTTGTAGGGCAGCCAGAACGCGAGGAAGACCAGTCCGCCGGTCCACAATGCGATGCGGTTGTGCCGCACGGCCCGTCCGAGGCGCGGTATCACCTCGCGGCTGATGACCATCCAGCAGAGGATCGCGGCGACCAGCGCGGGGATCCGCATCCACGGGCTCGCGGTGGAGATCTTCGCGAACGCGGCGAGTACGTCGTAGTACCAGCCGAAGGGTGCCTCGGGGACACCGAACCAGCGGAAGTAGTTGGCCATGTAGCCGGAGTTCTCCGACACCCGCGCCATCGTCAGCAGATAGCCGTCGTCCGAGGTGTTCGCCCCGAAGAAGTGCCAGCCGACGAGGGTGAGGATCACCACGACGTCGACGCCGGTGAACTTCCACCAGCGTGCCGGCAGGAAACGCCGGTGGCCGCGACCGTCGGTGCCGTCGAGCTTGGCCAGGGCGCCGAGGGCGAGGGCGGTCGACAGCACCGCGAGGATCATCGCGAGCGACTTGACGAGCGTGGGCGACGAGGTGAAACGCGAGTCGACGTCGACGACGACCTCGAGGCCGGGCACAGCGGTCGGCAGGTCGCTGAACACACCCACCACGAGCGGTCGCAGGTCGCCGGTGAGCTCACCGGCGCGCGGGTTGCCGTTCTCGTCGAAGAGACCGACGAACTCGGCGGAGGTGCGTTCGGAATCGGAGACGATCCGCAGTTCGCTGCAGGCGGCCGACTCGACATCGGCGCGGGGCGCGGTCGCGACCACCACGTTGCGATCGAGCACGTCGACGTTCTCGGCACCCACGCGCACGAACATCGCGTTGAGCGCGGCGTCCTGCCCGTTGGTGGGTGCGGTGGCGAGCAGCATGCCGCCCTCGTCGGGCATGTCCGCGATCGCGGCACACGGCACGGTCGCCCGGAATTGCAGGGGTACCTGCGACATGAGAGGAAGCTCGACGTCGGTCGCCGCCGTGTCCTGCGGCCAGGTCATCGTCGTCTCCGTCACCCGCACCGGGAGGAACGGTGTGGCCAGCGCCAAGATCATCCCCAGCAACCCGGCGACGATCGCGACGAGTCGCGCCGTCCGGTACCGGGTGCGAAGGTCCTCGCCGACGGACCGGGTGGCGGTCACGGTGGGCGCGGGTGAGGTCGTCACGTCGTCGGGCACGGGAGTCGATGCTATCCGGCGACGTGGTGTGACGGCACTCGCCCTTATTCCAGGAGGACCGGAACCCCGTCACGGATGCGTCCCGGCGACCACAGGCCGGAGCGGGTCACCACGCCGGTGGTGATCTCCGCCGGCGAGGCCTCGGAGTCGATCGGCCGGTACCGCTCGAGCGATCCCCAGTCGCGGTCCCAGTCGTGGTTCAGATAGGTCGGCACGGTGTCGGCATCGAGCAGCAGCGGGATCCAGCCGAGCGGGCCGCCACCGATGTCGTCCTGCCAGCCGTTCGTCGCGTCCGCCCCGACCCGGTCCGGGAGGATCCGGTACTCCGGGACCTCCGCCACGCCGTTGCGGTGAGCGAACGGCCGCTGGCACGGGAAGGCGAGACCCACCGACCAGTCGATCAGCACCGGAGCGTCGGAGCCCACGACCTCCTGGAGGGTCTCCATCCGCGGCATCCGCGGCGGGGTGACCGCCACCCACTGGTCGGGCGAGAGGTCGCCGTCCGTCACCACCAGCCGGACCGCGTCGGCCTCGGCGGGAATGGCGTCGCTCGGAACGCGCAGGTTGCGCCACGAGGGCGACGGCCCGATATCGATCGGGGCGACGGAAGCGAGCGGTGTCACGTCCTCGCCGGATGTCGTGCCGAACTCGAGTCGGACGTCCTGGCCGGGAGTGATGACCCCGTCGGGGTCGACGTAGCGCACGCGACCGGCGGCCGTCACGACGAGCAGGGGTGTCTCCTCGGTGCGCTCGGGCAGGGCGTACCAGCCGGACTCGAGTTCCGCGGCCTGCTGCACGCCGTTGCGGTGGCTGCCGAGCACGGGCGTGGTCTGCGGGTCGAGGCCGAACGGCAACCTCACCGTGCTGCCGTTGACGCCCTGATCGCTGGTGCGCCCACCACCGGTCCCGGCACTCGTCGAGGTCGTGGTGCCGCCCTCCTCGCTGTCGAGGCTGTTCGCACCACCGGACGTGGTGGTTTCCGCGTCGGCGGTCAGGTCGAGAGCGACCCCGTTCGGGGTGAACCCGACCGCGGTCCCGGCCCCCAGCGCTTCCCCCGGCGCACCGTCGAGGGGTTGCAGCATCGTCGAGTTCGGGTCCGTCTCGACGAGCACGTCGTTGGCGAGAGCGCAGTGGTCACCCGTGAGAGCCGCGGCGTTCGACCGGGCGATCGAGTAGGCCGGGTACTGCGAGACCGCGCCCTTGAGCAGGGACAGCACCTCGAACAGCACCACCGCTGCGGCGATCAGCGTCAGCGGCGCCGACGCCAGTGCCCGCACCGGTCCGCCCCGGTCGGGACGCGCGGCGGTGAACGGTTCACGCAGGTGGAACCACGCTGCGGCGAGCAACGCGAGGACGGCCAGGCCCAGCAGCGCGGTGGAGAAGGCATAACCGGAGATCGACGGTGGCTTGTCCCACCACGGGATGCCGTAGCTCGACACGTACCACCAGCCGTTCGAACCGGTGAACGACATGGCCAGGACGAACAGCACACCGGCGGTGAACAGGGCACGGTTGCGGGCCGACCGGATGCCGACCGAGCCCACCCCGATCGCGGCGAGCGCGGCCACCGAGGCGGCGAGGCCCGCGTACACCCCGAAGTGGTGGGTCCACTTGGTGGGCGTGAGCATCATGAGCAGCAGAGATGCGAAGACGATGCCGAGGATGCGGCGCGACGGCCCGATCGCGGTGCCCGGGATGCGACCCTTGCGCAGGATCAGCATCACGCACACGACCAGGCACAACAACATCACGAAGACGCCGAACCGGCGGGCCAGCGAGCCGTCGGGGGAGACGGTGAGCAGCGCGTCCCAGCGCAGCCTCTCGTCGAACCACGGCACGTTCGGCCCGACGGCCGATCGCACCCGGGTCGCTTCGAGGACCGATGCGAGTGTCTGATCGGCGAACACCGCGATGAGCACCACCGTGCCGGACGCGAGGATCGGGGCGAGCGGGGCGACGATGCCCACGAGATTCCGTCGTGCGACGAGCACCTTCACGAGCGAACGGGCGCCTGCGAGGAGCGCGGCGACGGCGATCAGGCCGGTCGGGCCGGCGGCGAGCGAGAAGGCTGCGAGAAGCACCGCGATCGCAGCGGGTAGCATGCGCCCGGTCGCGACGGCGCGCTCGATCGAACACCAGGTCAGCAGCGCGCCCACCGCGATGATCGGCTCGGGCCGCAGACCGTTGTTGTAGGGCAGCCAGAAGGCGAGGAAGACCAGTCCGGCCGTCCACAGCGACACGCGACTGTGCCGGACCGCGACGCCCAGGCGGGGGATGACCTCGCGGCTGATGACCATCCAGCACAGGATCGCCGCGACGAGCGTGGGCAGACGCATCCACACACTCGACGTCGACATCTGTGCGAACAGGACGAGCACGTCGTAGAACCAGCCGAAGGGCGCCTCGGGGACCCCGAACCAGCGGAAGTAGTTCGCCATGTACCCGGCGTCGCCGGACACCCGGGCCATGTTGAGGATGTAACCGTCGTCCGAGGTGTTCGCCCCGACGATGTGCCAGAGCAGCAGGATGCCCACGACCACGCCGTCCACCGCCGTGAACCGCCACCACCGGGCGGGCAGGAAACGCCGCGCGCGCCGGCCGTCGACCCCGTCGAGACGGTGCAGGGCGAGGAGGGAGATCAGCGTGGCCAGTGCGCACACGATCATCGCGAGGAGCTTGACCGGGGTGGGGGTCGAGGTGAAGCGCGAGTCGAGTTCGGCGCGTACCGACAGCCGTTCGGTGGTCTCGCCGCTCGACTCGACATCACCCGCCGAGCCGCTGAGGTCGGTGAAGACTCCCACCATCTGCGGTCGTTCGTCGCCCTGGATCTCGAGCCCGGCAGGCGGATCCGCGCCCACCACCTGGGCCGCGGTGCGTTCGGAGTTGGACGCGACGGTCACCGCGGTGCACGGCGCGTCGAGGGGTGCGGAGACGAGCACCGAGTTGCGCAGGACCGCCTCGATCGAGCCGGGGGCGCCGTCTTCCCCGGGCACCGCGCGGATCACGAGACCTTCGGCGGTGGCGTCCGGGGAGCCGGGCGGCACGGTCGAGACGAGGGTGCCCCCGTCGGGACCGAGCTGGGCGGCCGCCGCACACGGCACACTCACCCGCAGTGTGAGCGGGGCGTAGGAGACGAGCGGCGCCTCGATGCTCTCGACCGTGCCGTTCTGCGGCCACTGGAGCTCGCTGGTCTCCTGGCGGACCGGCAGGAAAGGCAGGCTCAGCGCCAGGACGAACCCGAGCAGACCCGACACGATCGCGACGATCCGTGCGGTGCGCACGCGCGAGCTCGGATCGGACGAATCGGTTTTCCCGGGCGAAGCGGTATCGACTGGCACAAGCCCCGATGCTAGGCGAGTCGCTTCCGGAGGCGGGTTCGTGTCACTCTTCGAGCAGGCCACCGGGCGCCGCCACCGTTCTGTCCGACCCCGTCCGGAGCCGCGCCGGCGCCACTAGCATCGCTGTCTATGAAGACCTCGACCCCGATCGGGCACGCTCTCCGCAGGGCGGGCATCGGGGAGGTCTGCGACGACTCCACCACCCGTGCGCTGTACTCGTCCGACGCGTCGCTCTACCGGGTCCTGCCGCAAGCGGTGGTCCGGGTCCGCGCGGTCGACGACGTCGCCGCGGCTCTGGACGTGTGCCGCCGCGAAGGTGTTCCGCTCACCTCCCGCGGCACCGGCACCTCGCTCGCGGGGAACGCCGTCGGCCCCGGTGTCGTGCTCGACTTCTCGCGGCATCTGAACCGGGTGCTGTCGATCGATCCGGAGGCGTGCACGGCGCGGGTGCAACCGGGCGTGGTGCCGGCCGATCTCCAGCGGGCCGCGGCCCCACACGGACTGCGGTTCGGGCCCGACCCGTCCACCCACAACCGGTGCACGATCGGCGGGATGATCGGCAACAACGCGTGCGGCGCCCGCGCACTGGGCTACGGGCGCACGTCCGACAACGTCGTCGCTCTCGAGGTGCTCACCGGCACCGGGCACCCCCTGTCGCTGCCCGGTGCCGATCCGATGCTCGAACCTCTGCGGGAACTCGTCGCGCGCGATCTCGCGGCCATCCGTACCGAGTTCGGCCGGTTCGGGCGGCAGGTGTCCGGTTACGCCCTCGAGCATCTGCTGCCGGAGAACGGCTTCGACGTCCGCAAGCTGTTCGTCGGTAGCGAGGGCACACTCGGGGTCACCACCGAGGCAACGGTCCGGCTGGTCGCCGATCCGCCATTCCGCACGATGGTCGTGCTCGGATATCCCGACATCGTCGCCGCGGGAAACGCGGCGCACGGATTGCTGGTCTTCCGGCCCACCGCATGCGAGGGACTCGATTCGCGGATCGTCGACGTGGTCCGGGCTCGGCGCGGACCGGCTGCGGTACCGCCGCTTCCGGCGGGCGCGGCGTGGTTGTTCGTCGAGCTCGTCGGTGACGATGCGGGTGAGCTGCGCGAGCGGGCGGGCGCGCTCGCGCGGGCCGCCGACACGGCGGCCGTGCTGCACGTCGACGATCCGGCCCGTGCTGCCGCCCTGTGGCGGATCCGGGAGGACGGTGCGGGGCTGTCTGCCCGCAGTCCGCGGGGGCTGCCCGCGCACGCGGGCTGGGAGGACGCCGCAGTGCCGCCGCAGTGCGTCGGCGACTACCTCCGCGACTTCGAGGATCTTCTGGCCGGATACGACATCACCGGCTATCCGTACGGGCACTTCGCCGACGGCTGCATCCACATCCGGCTCGACATCCCTCTCGAGGTTCCGGGACTTTTCCGTGAATTCCTCTTCGAGGCAGGCAAACTCGTTGCCGAGTACGGCGGTTCGATGTCGGGTGAGCACGGCGACGGACGCGCCCGGAGCGAACTGCTGCCCCTGATGTACTCCCCGGACGCGCTCGCACTGTTCGCCGCCGTCAAATCGGTCTTCGACCCCGACGACGTCCTCAACCCCGGTGTCCTCGTCGACCCGCGCCCCGTCGACGTCGATCTGCGCGTGCCCGCCGCGCGGAAGGTGCGGGACGGCTTGGCCTTCCGCTATCTCGACGACGACGGCGACTTCACGCAGGCCGTGCATCGGTGCACCGGGGTCGGCAAGTGCCGCGCCGACAACACCGGCATCGGCGGTGTGATGTGCCCGTCCTATCTCGCGACCCGCGAGGAGAAGAACTCGACCCGCGGACGTGCCCGCGCGCTGCAGGAGATGCTCAACGGCACCTTCGTCGACGAATCGTGGCGGTCGCCGGAGCTGCACGAAACCCTCGATCTGTGCCTGTCGTGCAAGGGATGTCTGTCCGACTGCCCGACCGGCGTGGACATGGCGACGTTCAAATCGGAAGTGCTGTACCAGACCTATCGGGGACGGCGGCGCCCGGCGAGCCATTACGGGCTCGGCCGGCTGCCACGCTGGGCCGCGATCGCGTCGCGCGCACCGGCCGCGGTCAACGCTCTGACCCGGCTTCCGGGTGTCGCCCCGCTCGGACTGACCCTCGCCGGGCTCGATCGTCGCCGCCGTGTTCCGGAGTTCGCGCCGCGCACCTTCCGCGGATGGTTCGCCGACACCCTCCCGGACCGGGTTCGCACGGGCGAACCGGTGTTGTTGTTCGTCGATACCTTCACCGAGTACTTCACCCCGGAGGTGGGCATCGCCGCCGTGCGTGTGCTCGAGGCCGCCGGGCACCGCGTGCACGTCACCGGTGAACCCCGATGCTGCGGTCTCACCTGGATCACCACCGGCCAGCTCGACGACGCCCGGCGGATACTCGGCCGCACCGTCGCGCAGCTCTTCCGCAGCGGCATGCCGATCGTGGGACTCGAGCCGTCGTGCACCGCGGTCCTCCGCTCGGATGCGCTCGAACTCCTCGGGTCCGAACCGGCTCGCGTCGTCGCCGAGAGCACCCGCACGCTCGCTGAGTTGCTCGGCGAACGGGAGCTGCCGTCCCTCGAGGGGACCCGGGTCGTGGCACAGCCCCACTGTCACCACCATGCGGTGATGGGATGGGGTCCCGACGCCGCCCTGTTGCACCGGGCGGGAGCCGAGGTGCAGCGACTCGGCGGATGTTGCGGACTGGCCGGGAATTTCGGTGTCGAACGCGGGCACTACGAGGTGTCGGTGGCTGTCGCGCGCACGCAGCTGCTGCCCGCCGTCGAGGCCGCCTCCGACGACACGGTGATCCTCGCCGACGGGTATTCGTGCCGTACACAACTCGCCGACCTCACCACCCGCCGCGGCACCCATCTGGCAGAACTTCTCGCCTCCCGGCTACCCGCGCGATGACTTTTCCCGGCGTTCCCGGTCGATATGTGTGTCACCCACCACGACCATCGGAGAACGTCATGACCTCGACCCACTCCACCCTGCGCAGCGCATCTCATCGCGAGACCGGTGCACCCTCGCGCCCGGCACGGATCGCCGGAGCGATCGTCAGCGGTCTCGTCGTGCTGTTCCTGCTCTGGGACTCCGTCATCCACATCGCGAATGTCACGCAGGTGCAGGAAGCCATGGCCGAGCTCGGATTCGATCCGAGTCTCAACCGGGTCTTCGGCATCGTCCTGCTCGTGTGCCTGATCGCCTACGTCCTGCCGCCCACCGCGATCCTCGGTGCCGTACTGCTCACCGGTTATCTCGGAGGTGCCGTCGCGACGAATCTGCTCACCGAGCAGCCGATCGTGAGCACCACCCTCTTCCCGATCTACACCGGAATCCTGGTGTGGGGTGGATTGTGGTTGCGCGACACCGAAGTCCGGCGCATCATGCCACTGCGTCGGGGATGACGCTCACGCCTCGGACCGCATTCGGTGCTCACGCATCGCTGTTCCGGGTCACCACCACGAACGGACCCACCTCGGTCACGGTGAATCGCGGATCGTCGAACAATTCCTTGGGGAAGGTCACCGTGTAGCGACGCACGTTCGGGTCGTTCGGGTAGACGTCCTCGGCCAGACGCAGTGTGTAGCCCTCGGCGCCCTGTCGGAAGACGACGGCGTCGGGGGCTCGCCACGGCGACTCCTCCCATGCGGCGAGCAGTTCGTCGGGCGACGAGAACTCGGACCACTCCTCGATCGCAGCGGCGCGACCGGAGAAGTCGGCGAGCGGGTTGGCGTAATGCGAGGTCAGCGCCTGGAAACCGAAGTACGGATAGTAGGCGAGGAAGGTCGTGTCGGCTGTCAGGACCACGTGATCGTCCCGTCGGCCGCCGAGCTGGGACATGAGTACCTCGTCCACCTCGGCGTAATAGGCGGCAGCACCGGCAGGTCGCTGGTCGGCGCGCTCACCGTTCCCGTCGGTGTCGGTGTAGGCGACGGCGATCTCACCCGCGAGCACCTGAGGGATGTTCTGCGTGAAGGCCAGAGTGCCGAGAGCGCCTACCGCCACGATCACCCTCCGTACACGCGCGTCGTTGCCGGTCGCACGAACGATCCGGCGGGAGAAGTCGGCGAATGCGAAAGCTCCTGCGGCGGAGAGCAGTACGAGCAGGATCACTTCCAGGCGGAAAGCGAGCAGGGTGTTCCCCAGGGCCGTCATCGCCATCGAGGCGAGGTACCACAGGTAGACGGCGATCACGCCGAGACCGAGTGCCTGTGCCCGTCGGGAGGATGCCGCCCGAGCCACGAGCCATATCGTGCCGAGCAGCGACAGCAGACCGATCAGGGACATGTGGAACATCGGCAACGGTAGTCGCGCACCGGCGTCGGGGAGATAGTGCGTGGCGGTACCGGACTCGGACGGCGTGTTACCGCCGAGGACCTCGAAGACGAACGGCGCCCACACGATCAGGGCGACGAGCATCGCGATCGCGGCGATCACCACGAACCGCAGCAGCACGGGAAGTGCTGCTCGCCACGAATCACCGGCGCGCCACGCGAGCCAGGCGGCGACGACGGCCATCACCGTCACCGCGAAGGCGGCGATACCGAGATAGAGGGTGTAGAAGGTCGCGGCGAGTCCGAGGAACAGACCCGTTCCGACCACGGCGCCCCAGCCCTGCCGACCGCGATCGGCGCCGGGGACGGGCGCGAGGGCACCCCACGCCAGGACGAGCGCCGGCGCGACCAGCAGCGCGATCACCGCCCCGTACGGTTCCGGTGAACCGTAGGCCAGCACGACCAGCGTGGTCGCGGTCGCGGCGAGCACCGCGAGATCGGCGCGTACCAGTTCGGACCACAGCACCAGCGCGACCACTGCGGCGACGGCGATCGAGGCGATCGCGTACGGCTTGAAGGCGGCCCAGCCCTCCATTCCCAGCAGGTCCGCGACGCGTCCGCCCACCCAGAACCATCCGGCCGGATAGAACGACGGCAGGTCGGCGTAGTTCATGTCGTGCAGGGCCGCACTGTCGGTCAGCCGCGTGAGGAACTGGGTGCGGAACTCCTGGTCGACCGAGATGCCGTGCAGATACAGGCGGGTCGCGGCGAGCGGCATCCCGAGGGTCGCGGTGACGAGCCCGGACAGCGCTGCCCACGACAGGACGCGTGCGCCCATCACCCACGTGCGCCGACGCAGCAGATACACCGAGAGACCGAGCGCGGCGAGCGCCGCGAACTGCATGACCGTCGTGACGGCCTGAGTGACGTTCGACGACGTGAAGGCCGGCCACTGCACCGCGTCGAAGGCGAACAACCCCACCGCGGAAACGACGATCGCGACGACCACGGCCACGACGAGGTGGCCTGCGGTCGTCGCGATCTTCCGAAGCGGGGCGACGGGAATGCTGGTGCTGCTCGCGTCTGTCACGGAGCCTGAGCCTACTGACGCCACCGGGAGCGGGGGCGGATCAGATGGGCAGCTTGCGGAACACCGCGCGGGGCAGGTGCCGCAGCACGACCATCACGAACCGGAAGGTGCCCGGTGCCCAGACGATCTCCTTGCCGCGATCGGAGGCTGCCACCGCGAGCTTCGCGACGTCCTCCTTGTTCACGGTCAGCGGGGCCTCGTCGACGTGTGCGCTGAACTGCGTGCGCACCTGGCCCGGCCGCACCACGGTCACCCGCGGGCCGAACGGGCGCAGCGCCTCGCCGAGTCCGAGATAGAAGCCGTCGAGACCGGCCTTGGTGGAGCCGTAGACGAAGTTGGCGCGCTTGACGCGCTCACCGGCGACCGACGACATCGCGATGATGCGCCCGAATCCCTGCGCCTTCATCTTCTCGCCGAGCAGCACACCCACGGACACGGCCGCGGTGTAGTTGACGCCCACGACCTGCACGGCCTTGCGCTGGTTCTGCCACAGTTCCTCGGCGTCGGCGTCGAGGCCGAACGCGACGACGGCGACGTCCACGTCGCCGTCCTTCCACGCCCGGTCGATGACGGCGGGGTGGCTCGCGGTGTCGAGCGCGTCGAAGTCGATCAGGTCGACCTGCGATGCGCCGGCGGCCTTCGCCTGGGCGACGGCGTCCTCACGACGCGGGTCGCCGGGCAGGGCCGCGAGGATCACGCGGGCCGGTGCCTTGCGCAGATACTCCTCGACGATGGCCAGGCCGATCTCGGAGGTGCCACCGAGCAGCAGCAGGGTCTGGGGATTACCGACGGCGTTGATCATCAGTGGAGTTCCAACCTTCTGGACATATCGGAGGCGAAGACGTTGGTGGGGTCGACGGAGCGGCGCACCTTCAGCCACTCGTCGATCCGCGGGTACATGGCGTGGAAGGTCTCCGCGTCGGTGCGCGAGTCCTTCGCGGTGTACAGGCGACCGCCGAACTCGAGGACACGCTTGTCGAGTTCGCGCACGAACTCGTTCAGGCCGGCCTTGATCGGGAAGTCGACGCAGATGTTCCAGCCCTTCATCGGGAAGCTCAGCGGCGCCTTGTTGCCCTCACCGAACAGCTTGAAGACGTTCAGGAAGGAATAGTGCCCCGACTGCTGGATGTCGACGATGATCTTCTTGAACTCGTCGACCGCCTCGGGCGGCACCACGAACTGGTACTGCAGGAATCCGCCCGGACCGTAGGCGCGATTCCACTCACCGAACATGTCGAGCGGGTGATAGAACTGCGTCAGGTTCTGGACCTTGCCGGTGTAGTTGCCCGACTTGCGGTACCAGACCTCGCCCACTGCCGAGAAGGTGTACTTGTTCGCCAGGCCGTTCGGGAAGATGTCCGGGAAGGTCAGCAGGGTCGGCGCGTCGAACTTCAGCGGGTTCTTCTGCAGTTTCTTCGGCAGCTGATCGATCGTCGCGAGGGACCCACGCGAAATGGCGGCGCGACCGAGCTTGGGCGGCGCGGCGACCGCGTCGAACCAGGCGCTCGAATAGTCGTAGTTCTCCTCGGAGCCGTCGCTGTGCACGGCGATCGTCTCGTCGAGCGTGGAGGTGACCACCCCGTCGGCGATGAAGTACGCCGTCTCGGTGGGTGTCATCTCGATGGTCGCGCGCAGGATGATGCCGGTCAGGCCCATGCCGCCGACGGTGGCCCAGAACAGCTTGGAGTTGCGGCCGGTGGGCGTGCAGGTGCGGACCTGACCGTCGGCAGTGAGCAGGTCGATCGACTTGACGTGATTGCCGAAGCTGCCCGCGCTGTGGTGGTTCTTGCCGTGGATGTCGGAGCCGATCGCCCCACCGATCGTCACCTGGCGGGTGCCCGGCAGCACCGGAACCCACAGGCCGAACGGTAGCGCGGCGCGCATCAGCTGGTCGAGGTCGACGCCGCCGTCCACGACCACGCGCCGCGACTCGCGGTCGATGCTGTGGATCTTGTTCAGCGCCGTCATGTCGACGACGAGTCCGCCGGCGTTCTGCGCCGGGTCGCCGTAGGAGCGCCCGAGCCCGCGTGCGATGACACCGCGCCGCAGGTGGGACGGCTTCGACTCGTTGTCTTCCGCGACCCGCGCGACGGCCTGCGCGATCAGTTCGACGTCGGGAGTGGACAGCACCTCTGCGGTGGTCGGCGCGGTGCGCCCCCAGCCGGTCAGGGTGCGGGTCTGGGTGGGGAGCGGCTCGCTCGCCTGCTCCGTAGCTGTCGTGGACATCGGGGTAAAGGCTACCTGCGCCGCTGGGCCCGGCAAGATGCCATTGGTCACGGGGGAGGCTGCTCCGGGCGCTACCCTCGTCTGCGTGCCGGAATCCCACGACCCTGTGCAGCCGCTGCCGGAGCATCATGCTCCGCTCGCGCCCGAACTGCCGCTGACCGATTCGACGGCGGACGACGCACTGGACCTGAAGACGCAGCTCACGCGGTTCGTTCTCACCGGCGGCTTCTCGGCGATCGTCGACTACGGCTTGTACGTGCTGCTCATGGCGCTGGGAGTGACCCGCGACGCCGCCAAGGCCGTGTCGTTCGTGGCCGGCACCACCACGGCCTATCTGATCAACCGTCGGTGGACGTTCAAGGCGCCGCCGAGCCGGCTGCGGTTCGTCGCCGTCGTGCTGCTCTACGCTGTGACCTTCGCCGCGCAGGTCGGCATCAACCGCGTCCTCAACGAATCCCTGGGTGACGAGTGGTGGGTCACCCCGTTCGCCTTCGTCGTCGCCCAGGGTGTCGCGACGGTGATCAACTTCGTCGTCCAGCGAGCGGTGATCTTCCGCATCCGCTGAGCTTTGGTGTTCTCGACCACGTGGAGCGAGGTCGAGAACACCAAATCGTAGGGACGACGGAACCGACCGGCGCCGACATGCGTCGAACCGGGCATGTCACGCACGAGAGTTCATTCCCTCATGTCCCGCCAGGACGGCGTCGTCACCCGCCGGCAGGCGCTCGGTTGTGGGCTCAGCGTCGCCACGATCGACCGCTATGTGCAGTCCGGTGAGTGGCGTGCGGTCGCATCGGGCGTCTATCTGCGTGCCGATCGGGAACGATCCCCCGAGGTCCGATTACGAGCAGCCGTATACGTGGCGGGCGAGGGCGCGACGGCATGGGGGCCGAGCGCCGCGTGGTGGCACGGTGTCCTCGATCGCGCGCCGAAGCGGCAGTTCGTTACCGTGCCGCACCGCCGGGTGGTGAAGGCGCCGTCGGGGGTGCGGCTGCGACGACGAGACCTGCTGCCGGAGGACGTGACGTCGGTGCGTGGGCTGCGCGTCACCGGACTGCCGTTGTCGGTGGTGGAAGCTGCCGTCGAGTTGGAGGACGGATCGGTATTCCTGGACCGTGCACTGCAACGGCACACCACTTTGGGATTGCTCGAACGCGCACACCGCCGTAATCCGGGACGGCGAGGTGCGCGGGCGGCCGAACGTCTCCTGTGTACGGCCAGGACCGGCGGCCACTCCGAAGCCGAACGGATGCTCTACCGGCTGCTGCAAAAGGCTGGCATCGGGGGGTGGCGCCCGCATGTGAGGAGCTGCGGCTTCGAAATAGACGTGGCGTTCGAGGCAGAACGGGTCGCCATCGAGGTGGACGGCTGGGCATGGCATCGCGACTCGGCTCGGCATCGTCGCGACGTCGAGCGTCAGAACGTGCTGGTCAACGCAGGCTGGCACGTCCTCCGCTTCACGTGGCATGCCCTCACTCACGACCCGGACGGTGTGATCCGTCAGATCCGGCAGGCACTCTCCTGAACAGGAATTTCGGTGTTCTCGACCGCGTGTGGCGAGGTCGAGAACACCAGATCTGTCAGAAACGGGGGAGACGACCCGCGGCGTGGGCGTCGGCCAGGGTGGGGGCGGCACGGTCCTTCGCGGACAGTTCGTAGGTCAGCGACCTGCCGTCGGGCCCGGTTGTGGGCCAATGGATTCCGATCTCCGGATCCAGTGGGTGCACTTCGTGCTCACGCTCGGGGTCGTAGCCGGTCGAGCACAGGTAGACGACGGTCGAGTGGTCCTCGAGGGCGAGGAAGCCGTGACCGAGACCCTCGGAGAGGAAGACCGCCCGCCGGTCCTGCGTATCGAGCAGCACCGAATCCCACTGCCCGAAGGTCGGTGATCCGACACGCAGGTCGACGACGACGTCGAGCACCGAGCCCGACACGCACGTGACGTATTTCGCCTGTCCGGGAGGAACATCCGCGTAGTGGATGCCCCGCAGCACTCCGGCCGCGGAGACCGAGCAGTTCGCCTGCGCCAGGTCCAGGGGGCGGCCCACGGCGTCGCCGAAGGTCTCCTGCTTGAACCATTCGAGGAATACACCCCGGTCGTCGCCGAACTGTGTCGGGGTGATCTCCCACGCCCCGGCGATCCCGAGTTCCCGGTAGTGCACCTAGTGGTCCTTTCCTCGTTCGAGCAGATCGAGCAGATAGCTGCCGTATCCCGACTTCACCAGAGGCTCCGCCGCGACGCGCAGTTGCTCGTCGTCGATGAAGCCCAGCCGCCACGCCACTTCCTCGGGCGCGCCGATCTTCAGTCCCTGCCGCTGTTCGATGGTGCGCACGTAGTTCGACGCGTCGAGCAGCGAATCGACGGTGCCGGTGTCGAGCCAGGCGGTGCCCCGAGGCAGCACCTCGACCTGCAGCTTCCCTGCTTCGAGATAGGTTCGGTTGACGTCGGTGATCTCCAGTTCGCCCCGGGGTGAAGGCTTCAGCGACCGGGCGATCTCGACGACGTCGTTGTCGTAGAAGTACAGCCCCGGCACCGCGAAGTGCGACTTCGGGTCCTCGGGTTTCTCCTCGAGCGACAGTGCGCGGCCGGTGGAGTCGAATTCGATCACCCCGTAGGCCGACGGATCGGAGACCCGGTACGCGAAGACCGCACCGCCGTCGACGTCGGCGAACCGGACGAGCTGTGTGCCCAGGCCCGGCCCGTAGAAGATGTTGTCGCCGAGGATCAATGCGACCGGCTCACCACCGATGTGGTCGGCGCCGAGCACGAAGGCCTGCGCCAGACCGTCGGGCGACGGCTGGATCGTGTAGGTGATGTCCACCCCGAACTGCGTGCCGTCGCCGAGCAGCCGCCGGAACTGTTCGGCGTCGTGCGGGGTGGTGATCATGAGGATGTCGCGGATCCCGGCGAGCATGAGTGTCGAGAGCGGGTAGTAGATCATCGGCTTGTCGTAGACCGGCAGGAGCTGTTTGCTGACGCCCTGGGTGATCGGGTGCAGACGCGACCCCGTCCCACCCGCGAGGATGATTCCGCGCATGCGGATCATCGTGCCATCCACGCGGCCGGGGGATAGTGGATAGGGTTTCGCACATGAGGTTGCTCGTGACCGGTGGTGCCGGTTTCATCGGTGCGAATTTCGTGCACCTGACCGTGGCGGAACGACCCGACACGCAGATCACCGTGCTCGACAAGCTCACCTATGCCGGCAACCGCGCCTCTCTGGACCCGGTCGCCGACAAGATCACCTTCGTCGAAGGTGACGTCGCCGACGCCGAGCTGGTCGACCGGCTCGTCGCCGACAGCGATCTGGTGGTGCACTTCGCCGCCGAATCCCACAACGACAACTCCCTGGCGAACCCGGCTCCGTTCGTGCACACCAACCTCGTGGGCACCTTCACCCTGCTCGAAGCCGTCCGCGCCCACGACGTGCGATATCACCACATCTCCACCGACGAGGTCTACGGCGACCTCGACCTCGACGATCCGGCCCGGTTCACCGAAGCCACCCCCTACAACCCGTCGAGCCCGTATTCGTCGACCAAGGCCGGCTCGGATCTGCTGGTCCGAGCGTGGGTGCGCTCGTTCGGCGTCCGCGCGACCCTGTCGAACTGCTCGAACAACTACGGCCCTTACCAGCACGTGGAGAAGTTCATCCCCCGGCAGATCACCAACGTGCTCACCGGGGTGCGGCCGAAGCTGTACGGCACCGGTACCAACGTGCGCGACTGGATCCACGTCGACGACCACAACAGCGCGGTATGGACGATCATCGACGAGGGCGAGATCGGCGAGACCTATCTGATCGGCGCCGACGGTGAGACCGACAACCGCACCGTCGTCGAGACCGTCCTCGAGCTGTGCGGCAAGGACAGGACCGAGTTCGACTTCGTCACCGACCGGCCCGGCCACGACCTGCGTTACGCCATCGACGCGACCCGTCTGCGCACCGAACTGGGCTGGCAGCCCCGCTACCGCGACTTCCGTGAGGGCCTGGCCGCCACCATCGCCTGGTACCGCGACAACGAGCAGTGGTGGATGCCACACAAGAAGACGACCGAGGCCGTCTACGGCCGCACCGAACGTGTTCTGGACCGATGACCTGCGCCGTCGAGGGGCCTGCGCGCAGGGGGCGAAACACCGCCGAGATGCGTGCACAGCCGGGAGCGAGTCGTTTCCGCTGCTACTGTCGCATCGAAAACAGCGGACCGACCACGAGCGGGGAGTAGCCCGATGGAGCAGGAAGCTGCCGGCGACACGAGCACGATCGGACACGATGCGGGCGCGCTGGACGAGGTTCTCACCGAGCCCGTACGACGCGATCGGCTGATCGTTCAGCGTGGGGTCTTCGCGTCTCTGTCGCCGCGCGTGCCGGAGAAGATGTACGTCCACACCAAGGGTGATGCGGCCTCCGACCGTTACGGCCTTCAACTCGCCGACGGCGCCTCCGCCCACACCAACACGTACTTCGGGCGGTTCCCCGCGACGTTCTGGCAGCGCTGGACCGACGTGAAGACCGTCGACCTGCAGCTCACCTACGGCTGCTCCGGGACCGCGAAGTTCACGATCTGGGCGTCCGACGCGCGGGGACGTGAGCGGATCGTCAAGGTCGAGACGGTGTCGGGCTCGGGTGAGCTCGACCTCGAACTCCCTGTCGAGCGGTTCGTCGACGGCGGCGCGATGTGGTTCTCGGTCGAGGCCACCAACGGTTCGGTGCTCGTCTCCGACGCGCGCTGGACGGTGCCCGCCCCCGAGCATCTGCGTCCCGCTGCCGTGGTGATCTGCACCTTCAACCGCGCCGACGACTGCACGGTCACGGTGGGCACACTCGCCTCGGACGACGGCGCGATGGCCGACATCGAAGCGGTGTGCATCGTCGATCAGGGCACCGACCAGGTGCGGTCGCGGCCGGCCTTCGCGGAGGTCGCCGACAAGCTGGGCGACAAGCTGATCTACCTGACGCAGCCGAATCTCGGTGGTGCAGGCGGCTTCTCGCGCGGCATGTACGAGATCACCGGGTCCGCGAACGCGCAGCACGCCAACGTCATCGTCATGGACGACGACATCCTGTGCGAGCCCGAATCGGTGTTGCGGCTCAACGCTTTCGCCAACATGACAGTGCAGCCGACGATCGTCGGCGCGCAGATGCTGTCGCTGAGCAACCCGCAGGTCCTGCACGTCTCGGCCGAGCGTGAGGTGCTCGACGAGATCACCGCCGGCGCATTGACTCCGGGCGCGCGGATGGGCATCGATCTCGTGAAGAAGAAGCAGGACATGCGTTTCGACGCCGGCTGGAACGGCTGGTGGACCTGCCTGCTGCCCGCCGAGATCATCGCCGACTGCGGACTGCCCATCCCGCTGTTCTTCCAGTGGGACGACATCGAATACGGCATCCGCGCCCGGTTCGCGGGACATCCCACGGTCACCCTCCCCAATGCGGGTGTGTGGCACGCGGACTTCTACCTCAAGGACTACGACGACTGGGCGCGCTATTTCAGCATCCGCAACGGCCTGATCGTCTCGTCCATCTACGGACGCTTCGACGGCAACGACATCTCCCGCTATCTCTTCCGCAAGATCGGTGAGTTGATCGTCTCGATGCAGTACGGCCTCGCCGCGACCTTCATCAAGGCAGCGGAGGACTTTCTCGCCGGCCCCGACTTCCTGTACGACGGCGGACAGTCGGTCCTGAAGGAACTGCGCGAGTTGCGCGACCGCTATCCCGAGACGAAACCGCTGCCGGCCGCGCAGGTGGGCAAGGAATCCGATCCGCACACGCAGATGTCGGTGTGGGAGTTCGAACCCGACAAGAAGCGCGAGGGACTCGTGCTGCTCAAGCGCGCGGTGCAGCAGTTCGCCGGCAAGGTCGACCGCCGATCGGTCACCGTGCCCGCACACTTCGCGTCGTGGTGGCACGTGTCGCTGTTCGACAAGGCGGTCGTCACCGACGCCTCGCAGAACGCGGTGCGGGTGCGTCATCGCGACAAGGACACCGCCGTCGACCTCGCGAAGCAGGCCGCGAAGGTGTGCTGGCAACTCCGCAAGGAAGCGCCCCGGATGAAGACGGTATGGCAGGAGGCACTGCCCAAGCTCACGAGCCGTGAGAACTGGGCACGGCTGTACGGCATCGACGGCTAGTCCGTGAAGGCGTGGTCGCTTCCCCTGCTCGTCGGGGTTGCGACCGTGCTCGTCGCCGGGGCGTTCTCGTGGGTTCCCTCGCTGTGGTGGGACGAAGCCGCCACGATCTCCGCCGCCGATCGGCCGGTGGACGAGTTGCTCCGCGTGCACACCCGGATCGACGCGGTCCACGGCCTGCACAACCTGCTGCTGCACTACTGGTTCTCCCTGGTCGGCGTCGACGAGTTCACCGCCCGCCTTCCCGGTGCGGTGGCGCTCGGCGTGGGTGCTGCGGCCGTCGCCGCGACCGGCCAGGTGCTCGCGGGACGCCGCGTGGGGATCGCCGCCGGAGTGCTGTTCGCCCTGTCTCCCCGCGTGACCTGGGCGGCGACCGAAGCGCGGTCCTATGCGTTCGTCGTGGCGCTGGTTGCGGTGCTGTCGCTGCTGGTCGCGCTCGCGTGCACGACCGGCCGCCGACGCTGGTGGGTGCTCTACGCCCTCGCGCTGCCGATCGCGACGATGATGTTCGTGTACTCCGCGACGGTCGTCGTGGCCCACGCCGTCACCGTCGCTGCACGTTCCCGTGAACGGGCCGCTTTCGTTCTCTCCGCAGGGATGGGGATCGCGCTCTCGGTCCCGTTCGTGCTGCTCGCGTTCTCGCAGGCGAAGCAGGTGGCGTGGATTCCGCCGCTCGACTCGATGATCGTCCGCACGATCGCTCTCGACCAGTGGTTCCCGCAGGCCCCGGGGACGGCCGCACTGTGCGCGGCGATCACCGTGGCCGGAGTGATCGTCGCCGCCCGCCGGGGCGTGCTCCCGGGAGAGCGCACCCTGCTGTGGCTCGCGGTGCCGGCTTTCGCTGTGCCGATGACCTTGCTGCTGGTGTATTCACTCCTCGCGGAGAACATGTACCTCGAGCGGTATCTCGCGTTCACCGTTCCCGCGATGGTGCTGCTCGTCGGCTGGGCTGCCGCCCGCGTCGCCACGCAGTGGTGGTCGATGCTGGTGGTGCTCACGGCCGTCGCCGTCACAGCGGCTCCCGCCTACGTGCAGCAGCGGCAACTGTTCGGCAAGCCGGGCGGGATGGATTACAGCGCGATCGCCGACCGGCTGATCGAACGCTCCGAACCCGGGGACTGCGTCGCGTTCGAGCCCCGCGTCTCGTGGGCCCCGACGTCACTGCGCGCGGTCGTGGATGCCCGGCCCGACGCGGTGGAGGGTCTCGACGACGTAGGCCTCGGCCGTGATGCCGTCGACCGCGTCAACCTGTGGTCGACCGACGCCTCGCCGTCGGAACTCGCCGACCGCGCGGCGGCGCGATGTGAGGTGCTGTGGGTGGTCGCCGACGGGGAGCGGGAGGCCGGCTTCCGGGTGTGGCATCCGAACAACGTGTGGTGGCGCTTCGAGCCCCACCGGTTCACCGACACCGAGACCTACCGGGCGCTGGAGTCCGCGGGTTTCCGGATCACCGACAGGGAACCGATCCACCGGTCCCAGCTGATCCGGCTCGAACCGGCTCAGACCCAGTAGGCGACGCGCGAGCGGTAGTTGCGCATCGCGAGCAGGGCCACACCCCAGCCGACGACGGTGATGATCAGGACGATGACCCAGTGGTAGAGCTGCTGGTCGCCGCCGAGCAGCGGTGTCCGCACGATGTCGAGGAAGTGGTAGAGCGGATTGATCTCGGCGATCCGCGCCCGGTCCTCGTTGCCGGTGCCCTCGAGGGTCTTCTCCGTCCAGATGATCGGCGTCATGAAGAACAGCAGCTGGACGATGCTGCTGAGCAGCGGCGCGATGTCGCGGTAGCGGGTCGCGAGGATGCCGAAGACCAATGACACCCACACCGCGTTGATGGCGATCAGCGCGAGGGCGGGGATCGCCGCGAGCGCCGTCCAGTGCAGCTGACGGGGGAAGACGATGAGGATGCCGATGTAGATGACGATGTTGTGCGCGAACAGGATCATCTGCCGCCACACCAGCCGGTAGACGTGCACGCTCAGCGGCGTGGGCAGCTGTTTGATCAGGCCCTCGTTGGACATGAACACGTCCGCGCCCTCGAGGATCGACCCCTGGATCAGGTTCCAGATGATGAAGCCGAGCGCGACGTACGGGAGGAATTCGGGCACGTCGAGGTTGAACAGGGTGCCGTACAGCACACCCATCGCGATCGCCGTGACACCCGTCGCGATGGTGATCCAGATCGGCCCGAGGACCGACCGCCGGTAGCGCTGTTTGATGTCCTGCCAGCCGAGCAGCAACCACAGTTCACGGTGGTTGAAGCCTTCGCGCAGATCCTGGAACGCGCGCCGGAACGAGCGTGAGGACGACTCGATGGGGTGGTCGTCTACGGTGAGGGCATCAGACACGGATCCCGAGCCTACCCGCGGTGGAAAAGCGGCATCCAGCGGCGCAGGATCGATCGAGCCAGCATGCTGTATCCGGACGGTGTACCCATCGACCGAGCACCGGGAGACAGCATGACGTCGATCCTTCCTGCAGGGGTCGTCTCGTGGAGGTGAACACGCAGAGCACGCTGCTGCTCGTGCTCGACCTGCTCGGCACCTTCGCGTTCGCGCTCAACGGAGCACTCACCGCCGTCCGGGTCATCCGGATCGACATCGTCGGGGTGGTGACGCTCGGAATGATCACCGCCCTGGGTGGCGGCATCCTGCGCGACATCATGATCGACGACCTGCCGCCGTCGACCTTCAGCGACTGGCGGTATCTCACGGTCGCCGCGGCCGGCAGTCTCCTCGCGTTCTTCGCGCGCCGGCTGGAGCGACTGTCCACACCCATCACGGTGTTCGACGCGGCCGGTCTGAGCCTGTTCGCGATCACCGGTGCGGGCAAGGCCCTGGACTTCGGTCTCGGCCCGATGCAGGCGGTCATCCTCGGCACGATCACCGGTGTCGGCGGCGGCACGGTGCGTGACGTCCTCGTCCGGCGCGTACCGGTCGTGCTGACCAGCGAGCTCTATGCGATCCCCGCGATCGTGGGGGCGACCGTCCTCGTCGTCTGTGACCGTGCCGGTGTACCCGGCCTGCCCGCGGCGCTCGGTGCGGCGGCGCTGTGCTTCGCGATACGGATGATCGGGGTCCGCTACGACCTCCACGCTCCGAGGCCACAGGGCTTCGACGACCCCGATCGGCCGAAGCGGACGTAATCGGCACCGCTCCTGTACACCCCTCGCAGCGGCGACCGTCCGCATATTCTCGGAAGACGGTTCCACGCGAAGCATCGGACAGGATGTGGCGGACATGGATGGGAAGACCGGATCAGCGGAGGTCTGGTCGTCGGAGCGGTTGTTCGCGGGCCCCGGGGACGCCCGGGAACGTTTCCGCACCACCGACTGGTCGGCCACCCCGCTGGGGCCGGTCGAATCGTGGCCCGCGGAGCTGCGTATGGCGGTGCGCACGGTGATCCCGTCCGAGGTACCGATGCTGTTGTGGTGGGGACCCCAGCTGGTGCAGATCTTCAACGACGCGATGACGCCGATGCTCGGCGACAAATATCCCGCGGCGGTCGCGCAACCGGCTCCCGAGTGCTGGCACGAAGTGTGGGACGAAGTCGGTTCCCGCGTCGAACGCGCGATGGACGGCACCGCGACCTTCGCCGAGAACGAACTGCTGTTCATGCAGCGGCACGGCTATGTGGAGGAGACCTACTGGACCTTCTCCTACAGTCCGATCCGCGACGAGTCCGGCGGTGTGGCCGGAGTGTTCGTGGCCACCACGGACATCACCGCCCGGGTGCTCAGCGAGCGGCGGTTGGAGGCCCTGAGCCGTCTGGGCACGGTCGTGATCGTCGACTCCGGTGCGTCGGTGGTCGACACGTGCCGCAGTGCCGTGGAGGCATTCGTGCCGAGCCGCCGGGACGTTCCGGTCGCGGCGATCTACCTCGACAGCCGGATACTCGACGACGCGCCCGAGTCCACCCGCTGGACCCGCATCGCCTCGGTGGGCACACGACCCGGGGTCTCCTTCACGCTCGGCTCGGACGAGGATTCGGCGTTGTCGGAGGCGGCGGCCGCATCGGCACCGATCGTCGTGTCGGGGATCGCCGGGGCATGCCCGGAGCTGCTCGATCCTCGGCGAGCGCTCCGTGATCATCCGATCGACAGTGTGCTGCTCTCACCCCTGAGGATCTCCGGCCGCGACAGCCCGCGCGGAATTCTCGCGGTGGGCCTGAGTCCGTACCGGGTGTTCGACACGGCCTACGCCACCTTCCTCGAGCTCGTGACCACCAAGATCTCGGGTCTGCTGAGCGATGCCTCGGCCATGGATGCCGAACGCCGGCGAGCCGACGCGCTCGCGGCGCTGGATGCAGCCAAGACCCGCTTCCTCGAAACCGTCAGTCACGAATTCCGCACGCCGTTGACCCTGCTCCTCGGGCCCCTGCACAGCGTGCTCGACGGCGAGCCGGCCGTGACCGAGGAGCAGAGGCAGTCGCTCGAGACCGCCCGGCGCGCCGCGATCCGGCTGCGGCGCCTCGTCGATTCACTGCTCGAAGTGACACGAGGGGAGGCCTACCCGACACGGGCGGCCGTGCAACCGGCAGATCCGGCGGCTCTCACGTCGGAGTGCGTCGATCTGTTCACCGAAGCGGCACGCAGAGCCGGGCTCTCCTTGAACAGCCGGATCGCCGACGCGACGGCCGAGCACATGCAGCTCGATCCTCAGATGTGGTCGCACATCGTGCTCAACCTGCTCTCGAACGCCGTCAAGTACACGCACACCGGATCGATCGAGGTGGACCTGGACGTCGACGAGGACGACCGGCTGGTCCTGAGAGTCACCGATACCGGCGTGGGCATACCGGAAGCCGAACTCGACCATGTCTTCGAGCGATTCCACCGGGTGGAGAGTGCCGGTGGACGTAGCCGGGAAGGGATCGGATTGGGCCTGTCCCTCGTCTCGGACTGGGTCCGTGCCCTCGGCGGAAGGATGGCTGTCACCAGCGAAGTGGGACGCGGCAGTACCTTCACCGTGAGTGTTCCCCGCGTCCTCACGCCCGCCTCGAAGGGCGCGGCGGACAGGGTGCCGGTGGATCTGAGCGCGCTGTACCTCGGTGAGGCCGACCGCTGGGAGCCGGCACCCGGACGTTCTCGCGAGGCGGTGACCGAGTCCGCCTCACCGGAAGGGAAGGCCCCGGACCGGCCGCGGATCCTGGTGATCGAGGACAACCGCGACATGCGGGACTATCTGGTGCGGTTGCTGCGGCACGAGAACTGGGATGTCGACGCGGTGGGGGACGGCGATACCGCGCTGGATCGCATCCGGTCGCAGCCCCCGCACCTCGTCCTGAGCGACATCATGCTTCCCGGCCGGGACGGCGTGGCGCTGCTCGAGGAGATCCGCAAGGATCCCGCGACGTCCCGGCTGCCGGTGCTCCTGCTGACCGCTCGAGCCGGTGCGGAGGCCGCGATCGGTGGCCTGCGCACCGGCGCCGACGACTACATCACCAAACCCTTCCACCCCGACGAACTGGTCGCCCGTGTGCGCGTGAACCTCGAACTGTCCTGGCTGCGAGAGCAGTTGCTCGTCACGAGCGAGCGCGAATCCGACCAGTTGAGAGAAGCTCTGGAGACGCGCTCGACCCTCAGCAAGGCCGTGGGGTTGATGATGGCCACCTTCCGATGCGACGCCGAGACCGCCTTCGACAAGCTCGTCGGATTCTCCCAGCACCGCAATGTCAAGGTGCGTGAGATCGCCGAGCAGATCGTGGGCGACTACACCGCCTCGATCGCCGATTCCTCGGCGTGAGCGTCAGGCCTGGGCGTACAGTTCGTCGATCTCCACCGCGTACTTGGCGTCGATCGGCTTGCGCTTGAGCTTCATCGTCGGGGTCAGTTCGTCGCCCGAGGGTTCCCAGACGCTCGTCAGCACCGTGTACTTCTTGATCTGTTCGACCCGTGACAGTTTGGTGTTGGCCTCCTCGACCGACTTGGCGACGGCCTCGAGCACCGCGGGGTGCCGGGTGAGCTCCTCATGGGTGCCTTCGAGTCCGTGTTGTTCGGCGAAGACGGTCAGGGCGTCGGGGTCGAGTGCGAGCAGTGCGACGTTGTAGGGACGATCGTTGCCGATGGCGACGGCACCTCCGAGCATCGGGCACGCGGCGCGCAAGGTGCCTTCGATGTTGGCGGGCGACATGTTCTTCCCCGCCGCATTGACGATGATCTCCTTCTTCCGGTCGATCAGCCGCACATAGCCGTCCGCGTCGATCTCGCCGATATCGCCCGTGTGCAACCAGCCGTCCGAATCTATTGCCTCCGAAGTCTTCTCGGGATCATTGCGGTAACCCTTCATGAGCAGCGGGCCCGAGACGAGCAGCTCGCCGTCCTCGGCGACCTTGACGGTCGCGCAGGGTACGGCCTGCCCGACCGTGCCGATGCGGATGGCGCCGGGCCGGTTCATCGTGACCACACACGAGGTCTCCGACATCCCCCACACTTCCGAGCACGGAATTCCCAGGGCGAGAACGAATTCGAGCACTTCCGGTGAGATAGCCGCAGCGCCGGTGACGGCTGCGCGTACCTGGTCGAGGCCGAGTTTCGCGCGGATCGAGGACAGCACCAGCCTGTCGGCCACCGCGTGCTGCAGTTCGAGTGCGCGGGGGACGGGCTTGCCGTCGGACTGCAGGCGCGCGCGTGTGCGTCCGACGTCGATCGCCCACAGCGCGAGCTTCTTCTTGACGGGGCTGGATTCCTCCGCGAGTGTCTTGTCGATCGCGGCCTTGAGCTTGTACCAGACCTGGGGCACGGCACCGAACAGAGTCGGACGCAGGCTCGGCAGCACCGTGATCGCCTGCTTGAGATCGTCGAGCGTGGTGATCTGCATACCGCTGTACAGGCTCGAATAGTGCGAGCCCCAGCGATTGGCGATGTGGGCGTCGGGCAGATAGGACAGGATCCGGTCGTCCGGGCCGGTGGGGAGATACGAACTCGTCGCCTCGAGCTCGGCGAGCAGGTTGGCATGGGTGAGCTCGACACCCTTCGGTGGCCCGGTGGTGCCGGAGGTGTAGATGAGGGTCAGCAGGTCGGACGGCTGCACGGCCTTCCACGCGGCTTCGAAGTCGAAGGACGGATCGGCGGCGGCTTCGAGGTCGGCGAGCGACAGCGTGCCCTCGGGCTTGCCGTCGACGCAGATCAGGTGCTCGACGTTCGTATCGCCGAGCGCCTGCCGCAGCACGGGGACGAACTGTTCTTCGGTGATCATCACCCGGTTGCCGGCGTTGCCGAGCACGTACGCGATCTGCTCGGCGGTCAGTGAGTTGTAGATCGAGAACGGCACCGCGCCGAGATGGATGGCGGCGGTGTCGAGGAGGTGGAATTCGGGCCGGTTGGTGAGCATCAGGCCGACGGTGTCACCGCGTTCCACGCCGAGTCCGGCGAGACCGGCTGCGAGACGGGCGACACGTTCGGCGTACTGACGCCAGGTGTAGCGGACGGAATCGTCGGGGGTGCGCAGCGCGATCGTGTCCGGATATGCCGCGGAGGTGGTCTGGAAGGCTTCGCACAGAGTCGACGGGGTGGTGGCGCGAGGGGTCATCACTACTCCAGAGGTCGAGTGTGGCGACAGCGTAAGGCGAACTGGCAACGCGTGTGGTCGGATTTGCCTGATTGTGTCCTGCCGTCTGCCCCTGATCCCATCGGAGCCGGATCGTCCTCTGGGCGCGGCGGTGTAACGACTCGTGACGCCGGGTCGATTCGCAAATGATCGAAATACGCAAAGTCTGCAAAACGGACGGATGAACGCGCCTTGTGCCGATTGTTCCACGGCGGAGATCGCGAACTCGAAGGAGACCACTGATGACCGATCCCCTGGGGAATCGGGACCCGAGTCCGAAGTTCCAGCGCGATCTGGAACCCGGCGAACTCGAGGAATTGAACCGCCTGCGCGCGTGGAGAGAGCACCAGGAACGCGAGGAACACGCGCGTCGCCTGGAAGAACATCATCGGCAACTGACACACGACGAACAGCAGCGACGGCTCGCCGATCAGCAGCGGAGACTGTACGAGCAGCAACAGCCGAACTTCGCCCAGCAGCCGGCCTATCCCTATCCGCCTCCGCAGCCGTACGCGCCCGTCCAGCAGGTCACGGTCAACAACGTCAAGCGTGCCGACTGTCCGCACCTTCTGCACCTGGTGCTCACCGCGATCACCTGCGGAGCGTGGCTGCCCGTGTGGATCATCCACGCCATCATCGTCGCCGCGAGGAACTGAGCCCGGCATCCCGCGTCGAAGAGGCCGGGCAGGTGCGGGATTCGAGGAGGTCCTGTCCGGGCGTCCGTGACGTCACGGACGCTCGAACTTCTCCTCACGGCCGAGCCTGCGCAACCGGATCCACTCGCGTAGTCCCGCCGGGTCGCGGCGGGTGACGAGGAAGTACCAGCCGAACCGCACCCATTCCTGCGGCAGCAGCCGTCGCAGACCCGGCTGCGACAACAGGTAACCGCGGTTGCGGTAGGTGAAGAACCGCTTGGTGTCGTTGTCCGGATACTGCGTGTGCATCCGGCCGCCGAGGATGGGCTTGAACTCGTCGGCTCCGTCCGGATGCAGATATGCCGTCTGCAGGCAGGTACCGAACGGCAACCCCGACCGCACGAGCCTCCGATGCACCTCCACCTCGTCGCCCCGGACGAACAACCGCAGGTCGGGGACGCCCACCGCATCGATCGCCGCAGCGGTGAAGAGCGCACCGTTGAACAGCGACGCGATGCCGGGGAGCAGGTCCTCGTCGCCGAGTTCGTGACGCCACCGTCGCCACACGACACCGCGACGCAGCGGGAAGGCGAGACGGTCGGGCCGGGCGATGTCGCACACGACCGGCGACACTTCGGCCAGGCCGTTGCGGTGCGCGCAGTCGAGCAGCGTCGCGAGCACGTCGGGACCCTCGGGACGGCCGTCGTCATCGGCGAGCCAGACGCGGTCGGCTCCCAGGGACAGGGCGTAGAGGATGCCGAGGGCGAAGCCACCCGCACCGCCGAGATTGTGCTTGGACCCGAGATAGGTCGTGGGCAGATCCACGGCCTCGACGAGTTCCCGGACGGCCTGCTCGTCGCCGTTGTCGACCACCACGAGATGGTCGAGCGGGCGGGACTGCGAGGCAAGTACTTTCAGAGAGTCGGCCAGCAGTTCACGCCGGCGATGCGTGACGACGACGCCGATGATCCGCTCGTCAGGCACCGTTCGTACCTGCCGGGGCTGCGGTCTCCGAGCCGGACTTCGCGTTCCTCTCGAGTTCGAGTTCGTGGAGGACCGTGCGCACATGGTCGCCGGCCTCGTCGCCCTCGTACGCGCGGACGACCTGCTCGATTCCGCCCCGCTCACGGATCTGCCCGTGATCGATCCACATCGCCTGGTCGCACAACTGGGCGAGGAACTCGTTGGAATGGCTCGCGAACACCAGGATGCCCGAGCGGGCGACGAGATCCTGCAGTCGCACCCGGGCCTTCTTCATGAACTCCGCGTCGACGGCACCGATGCCTTCGTCGAGAAGCAGGATCTCGGGATCGATGCTGGTGACCACGCCGAGCGCGACACGCACACGCATACCGGTCGAATACGTCCGCAGCGGCATGTTGAGGTAGTCGCCGAGTTCGGTGAACTCGGCGATCTCGTCGACCTTCGCCAGCATCTGCTTGCGGCTCATCCCGAGGAACATTCCCCGGATGATGATGTTCTCGTAGCCGGAGATCTCCGGGTCCATGCCGACGCCGAGGTCGAAGACCGGCGCGACGCGTCCCGTGACCCGGGCGGAGCCGCGGGTGGGTTCGTAGATCCCGGAGAGCAGGCGCAGCAGGGTGGACTTGCCCGCACCGTTGTGGCCCACGAGGCCGACGCGGTCGCCCTCCTGCAGCGACATCGTGATGTCGCGCAGAGCTTCGACGACCACGACGTCGGAGTTGTTGCGGCCGATCGCTCCGCCCGCCTTACCCAGGAACGCCTTCTTCAAGGACCGGGTCTTGGCGTCGAAGATGGGAAAGTCGACGCACGCGCCGCGCGTTTCGATGCTGACCCGACTCACGATGCTGCTCCAGACGCTGACACGGGACCCGAGCGTACCCGTCGTGGCGCTGCCGAAGCCCGGGGCGTACCGCCGGGGCTACAGGTACTGGCCGGTCCCGGGATGGGTCTGACCGGGAAGCGGTTGGTCGTGGCCACCGCGGCCTCCCTGCGCGAGCCCGGGGGGAAGCGCGCCCTGCCGCATCTGTTCGAGCTGGGCCCGAGCGGCCATCTGCTGCGCGAAGAGGGCGGTCTGGATGCCGTGGAACAGACCTTCGAGCCAGCCGACGAGCTGGGCCTGCGCGATACGCAGCTCCGCGTCGGACGGCACCGACTCCTCGTTGAACGGCAACGCGAGCCGCTCGAGTTCCTCGCGCAGGTCCGGGGCGAGGCCCTGACCGAGCTCGCGGATGGACGACAGATGGATGTCCTTGAGCCGGGTACGGCTGGCCTCGTCGAGCGGAGCCGCCTTCACTTCCTCGAGGAGCTGCTTGATCATGGTGCCGATCCGCATGACCTTCGCCGGCTGCTCGACCATGTCGGTGAGCGATTCGCCCCCGCCCTCCGCCGGTTTGCCGTCCGGCTGAGGGTCGGTGTCCGTACGGGCCGCCTCCTCGCGGGAGACACGGGTGGGCCGGCCGTCGGGGCCGATCACGAAAACGTGGTCGTTGTCCGGATGCGTCATGAGTACATTCTCCCCTTTCCCCTCTCGGGGCGCCCGGTGGCCCGACGGCCCCGGGAATGATCGCGGGTACTCGATCGAGCCTACCGAGACAGGCGGTTCCCGGGCAGGCACACCGCCTGTCGATTGACATCGGGACCTAGAGTGTCTGCCATGGCTTACGACGTTGCCCGGATCCGGGGGCTGATCCCCTCGCTCGGCGACGGTTGGATCCACCTCGATCCTCGGGCCGGTATGCAGGTCCCCGACGCGGTCTCGCGCACCGTGTCCACTGCCTTCCGGAACTCGGCCGCCTCGGCGACGGGACGGCACCTGTCGTCGCGTCGTAGTGCTGCGATCCTCGAGGACGCGCGCGTCGCGATCGCGGAACTCGTGGGCGCCGATCCGGCGGGTGTCGTCCTCGGGCCGAGTCACGCGGTACTGCTCGCCTGGCTCGCCGAGGCGCTGAGCTCGAGGCTCGGCCTCGGTACCGGCATGGTGCTGTCGAGGCTCGACGACGAAGCGAACATCGCTCCCTGGCTGCGGGTCGCCAGCCGCTACGGCGCGCAGGTGCGCTGGGCGGAGGTCGAGATCGAGACGTGCGACCTGCCGACCTGGCAGTACGAGGAACTCATCACCCCGACCACCCGGCTCGTCGCGCTCACCGCGGCCTCGTCGATCGTCGGCACCGCCCCCGATGTGCGGGCCGTCGCCGATCTCGTCCACGAGGTGGGCGGGCTCATGGTCGTCGACGCAGCCGGTGCCGCGCCGTACGCCCACATCGACCTCGACGATCTCGGAGCCGACATCCTCACCGTCGACGTGGCCGCCTGGGGCGGACCGCAGATCGGTGCCCTCGTGTTCGCCGACTCCTCACATCTCGACCGGGTCCCCGCGATGTCGCTGAACCCGCACGCGCGCGGCGCCGAACGCCTCGAAGTGGGTGGGCACCAGTTCGGCCTGCTCGCCGGGATCTCCGCGTCGATCGATTTCCTCGCCTCGCTCGACGACGCCGGCGGGTCGCGTCGCGAGCGTCTCGACATCTCCATCAGCTCGATGCAGAACCATCAGGATCTGCTGTTCGATCGCCTGATGAGACAGCTCGACAGCCTCACCGGAGTGATCGTGCTCGGTCGCGCGTCGAGCCGTGTCCCGACCCTCAGTTTCACCGTGGACGGCATTCCGGCCGAGAAGGTCGCCGCGCATCTCGCCGATCGCCGTATCGCGACGGTGCCGAGCAGCCGCGGATCGAGCCGGCTCCTCGATTCCCTCGGTGTCAGCGACGAGGGGGGAGCGGTGAGTATCGGCCTCGCCCCCTACACCACGAGTTTCGAGGTGGACCAGCTCGTCCGCGAGCTGCGCAATCTCTAGTTGCGTTCGACCCGCAGGACGACCTTCCCGACGGTCTCCGGGCTGTCGAGCAGCTCGTGTGCCCGCGCGGCTTCGGTGATGGGCAGTTCCGCGTGCACGATCGGCTGCACCTTCGCCTCCTCGATGAGCGGCCACAGGTGAGCGCGCACCGAATCGATGATCGCGCTCTTGCCCGACGGTCCCGAATCGGGACGGCCCCGCAGACCGGTCGCGATGACGTGACCTCGCTTGGCGAGCAGCTTGCCCAGATGAAGTTCGCCCTTCGTGCCGCCCTGCATGCCGATCACCACGAGGCGGCCGTCGGGAGCGAGCACGTCGATGTTCCGGGACAGATACTTCGCGCCCATGTTGTCGAGTACCACGTCGGCACCACCGAAGGCGTTGCGGACCTCGGAGACGAAATCCTGCTCCCGGTAGTCGATCGCGAGGTCGGCGCCGAGTTCGCGGCACCGGTCGAGCTTGCCCGCGGATGCCGTCACCGCGACCTTCGCCCCGAGCGCCTTACCGACCTGGATGGCGTGTGTCCCGATACCTCCGCCTCCGCCGTGGACGAGCAGGACATCGCCGTGGGTCAGGCCCGCGGTCATCACGACGTTGGACCACACCGTGCATGCGATCTCGGGCAGGGATGCCGCGACCGCCAGATCGACGCCCTTCGGTACCGGCAGCAGCTGGGAGGCGGGCACGGCGACCTTCTCGGCGTAGCCACCGCCGGTGAGCAGCGCACAGACCCGATCGCCGATCTTCCATCCGGTCACGCCCTCGCCGAGTTCGGCGATCACGCCGGAGCATTCGAGACCGAGGATCTCGCTCGCCCCCGGCGGAGGCGGATACAGTCCCCGCCGCTGCAGCAGGTCGGCGCGGTTGACCGCTGTCGCCGCGACATCGAGAAGTACGTGGCCGGGTGCGAGTTCCGGGTCGGGCTGCTCGGTCCACCGGAGAACTTCTGGACCACCGGGTTCGGTGGCGACGATTGCATACATGTGTTGGACGCTATCGCGTGTGGCCCGATGAGGGGACGGTCACTCCGGTCGTGTCCTGCCCCGGCTGCCGGAACCGGCAGCCGGTGATCGCTCGCACTACCGGCATTACACTCCCCGCGTGAGCGAACGAGACGAGCCCAGGTGGTTGAACGCGAAGGAACAGGAGGCCTGGCGCCTCTACATGGACGGCAACAACCGCCTGATGAACGTCCTCAACCGCTCCTTGAACGACCGGCACGGCCTCTCGCTTGCGGAGTACCGGATCCTCGTCATGCTCACCGAGGCTCCCGACGGCGCTCTGCGGATGAGCGACCTCGCGGACGGTGTGCTGTCCTCTCGTAGCCGTCTCACCCATCAGATCCGCCGGATGGAGCAGGAGGGAATGGTCGTTCGCAGCTCGTGCCCGGAGGACGGCCGCGGCGTGCTCGCCACCATCACCGACGAGGGCAGGCGCCGGCTGGGGGAGGCCGCACCCACCCACGTCGACGATGTGCGCGCCCACCTCATCGACCTGTTGTCGGCGGACGAGCTCGACATACTGGCCCGGATCTTCACGCGCGTCGAGGAAGCGCTCGACCGCTGACACCGCGAATCGGTTAGGATCTGCCACGGAAGCGTGGCAGAGCGGCCGAATGCACTCGCCTTGAAAGCGAGCTTGGGTAACACCAACGGGGGTTCAAATCCCTCCGCTTCCGCAGTTCGGGTCAGAAGTAAGCAGGCCCCCAGTAAAGCTCGCAGCCCGGGTGCACAGTCACCCGGGCTGCGAGCTTTACTTCTGCCCTGCGAGCTTCGTCAGCTCGGCCCGGCGAGTACCGCCTGCTCCACGGCGGAGATCGCGCCGTCGTGCCAGGGCTCACCGTGGCCGGGAAGAACATGGGTCGCGCCCGTGTCGGCGATGGCCGCCAGCGACGCGAGAGCGGTGGTGCTGTCGGCGGTCGCAGCACCCGAGACGATCTGCGGACCGCGCCGCCCGGTGTACGGATCGAGGGTCACGATCGCATCGCCGACGATCACGGTGTCGCGATCCGGAAGACTCAACGCGCAGTGCCCGTAGGTGTGCCCGGGAGTGTGGAGGGGCACGGGCCTGCCCGGCAGAGACAGAGCCTCCGACGTGTGGAAGAGGCTCACGTCGTCGAGACCCCGCACCCACAGTGCGCCCGCCACGGTCATCCGTGCGAGCACCGGGACGGAGCCGGGATACCGGACGGGATAGAGCAGGCGGTTGCGTTCGTGCCGGTAGCGGTAAGGATGTGCGGCCAGGAACTTCTCGTCGCGATGCGCCCAGACCGGCACGTGCCACTGCTCGTGCAGCCGCTTCGCCGAACCGACATGGTCGAAGTGGGCGTGGGTGAGAACGATGCCGCGCACGTCGTCGACACGCCTGCCGATCCGCGCGACAGCCTCTTCGATGCGACCGGCCGTCGCGGGCAGTCCCGTGTCCACGACGGTGATACCGTCGTCGTCCTCGATCAGATAGACGTTGACATCTGCGTGCGCGAGACGATGCACGCCCGGCGCGACATCCGTGTGGAACATGGCGACCTTTCGCTCGGGAAGTGCATGCGACGTCAGCTGTGGCCGTCGATCTCGTCCGCGATGAACGACGCCCACGACTTCACGTCCTCTTCTCCCACGGAAGGATCGAACGACCGGTAATCGCGTGCCGCGAGGTTCGACACCAGATCCGGCGCTTCCGTGGAGCTTTCGTCGCTCGCGGCGAACAGCCACACGAGTTGCTGGCTCAGGCCGGAGGCGTAGGAGGTCAACGTCTCGACCGTCTCCGGCGAGTACTCCCCGTCCTCGACGTCTCCGCCGAAGACGATTCCTTCGAACTCCTCCGCACGTTCGAGGTCGGCGACCTCTCCGAGGGTGGCCTCGATCTCCCGCTCCGCCAGGGCATCGGCGACCAGCCGGGCGATCTTCTGTGTCGGACCATCGGCATTGTCCGTGACGATGAGAACGGTCATGTGGTCTCCATCGGATTCGACGACTCGGTGCACTTGTGCGTTCCCGGTCCCGGAGGGGAGGAAACATACGCCGGTGGCGTCGCCGTCAGCGCGACGAGCCGAGTGCCCGCACTCCCGGCGCACCCGACCGGCGGACGAACTCGCAGTCGCCGAGCCGTTCTGCCGGGCCGAGTTCCAACGACAGGTCGACGGTGGCGGCGAGGCGGTAGGGCCTGCTCTCGATCACGTCCCCGATCGCGCGTCGCAGGCGCGACACCTCGGCGCGGACCGAGACGGCGTGATCGTCGTCCCCGTAGAGGGCCCGGCTGAGCCCCGCGACGGTCGTACCCTCGTGGCCGCGGTCGTGCAGCAACAGCAGGATCTCGGCCTGACGCGCGGTGACGACGGTCCGCCACGTGTCCTCGTCGCCGCACACTTCGACGGTCGGTGACGAGGACACGTGCAGGATCATCCGCAATGTCGAGGTCGATGCGGGTCCGCGTAACAACCAGCCGTGCGAAAGGCGTTCGGGTACGCACAATCCCATTCCCGGCACGGTCAGAGGGAGGGATCGTCTCGGAACCGCGACACGCTCGGCGGCGATTCCGGAGGCGTGCGCGACCCAGCCGTCGTCGTCGACGAGCAGTACCGGTCCCCGAGCCGACGAGAGGAGAGGGGCGGCCTCGGCGCGGAGTCGTTCGAGGCGCACCTCGTGCCGTCGCCACAATTGGGATTCGGCCAGCCGGACGGCGGTGCCGACGAGGGCGATGACGGCGGGGTGCAGGGTCAGTGCGGGACCGCTGACGTCGACGATGCCCAGCAGGTCGCCGCGGATCGGATCGTGGATCGGCGCTGCGGTGCAGTACCAGGGATGCTGGGTCGTCTCGAAGTGCTCGCCCGAGAACAACTGGACGGGTGCGGCCTCCGCGAGGGCGGTGCCGACGGCGTTGGTGCCGACGGTCGACTCGGTCCACACGGCGCCCTCCTGGAAACCGAGCGTGTCCGCGTGCGAGCGGATCCGGGCCGATCCGCTGCGCCAGAGGATCACGCCGTCGGCATCCGTCACCACCAGGAGCAGGTGGGAAGCGTCGGCGACGGGTGCGATCACCTGCTCGAGGTCGCCGATCACCGCGGACAGGGCGGAGGCCCGGCGTCGCTGCTCGATCTCCGAAGCGGGGAGGCGACTGCGCTCGTTGCTGCCGGTGGGATCGAGACCCGCGTCGAGGACGCGCTGCCACGAACGTGACACCAGCGCCCGCGGCCGCATCGCCGATCGGGTTCCGCCGATCACCGCATCGTGCATCCGCATCAACTCGCGCGCGTAGCGCGACAGGTCGGTGCCGGGCGCGATCGCGCTGAACGTGGTCACTGTCCCCTCTTCCTCGTCGTTCTCGGAGCATAGGTCGCGGATGTGTGCTGCGCCACAACTCGGTGTTCGTGCAACGTGACGCAACGCTTGCCCGCCCCCGGGTCGGTGGAGTGTCCTGGATCACACGATAACGGGAAAGGACCGACCATGACCGACATGCTCGAACAGCCCGCGAACACCGGATCTGCGACTCCCGATCAGCGCGTCGACGCCTGGTTGGAGGCTTTCGGCACCGCCCTCACGCGCCGGGACGTCGACGCGGTGGCCGGCCTGTTCGGTGCCGACTCCTTCTGGCGCGACCTCGTCGCCTTCACCTGGAACATCAAGACCGTCGAAGGACGCGAGGGCGTGGCGGACATGCTGCACGCGCGACTTGCCGACACCGACCCCAGCGGCTTCCGCGCCACCGAGCCTGCCTCCGAAGAGGACGGAGTGGTCGGTGCCTGGATCGCGTTCGAGACCGCGGTGGGCCGAGGGGTGGGCCATCTGCGGTTGAAGCGCGACGACGACAGCGGGGAGGACCGTGCCTTCACGTTGCTGACGACGATGCAGGAACTGAAGGGCCACGAAGAGGGCACGGGGCAGCGGCGTCCCCGCGGCACGGAGCACGGGGCGAACAAGCACCGCGTCACGTGGTCGGAGCAGCGCGAGATCGAGGAACGCGAACTCGGGTACACGCGTCAGCCGTACGTCGTGATCATCGGTGGCGGTCAGGGTGGGATCGCGCTCGGCGCGCGGATGCGGCAGCTCGGGGTTCCGGCGCTCGTGCTCGACAAGCACGATTGTCCCGGCGACCAGTGGCGGGGGCGCTACAAGTCGCTGTGCCTCCACGATCCTGTCTGGTACGACCATCTGCCGTACCTGCCCTTCCCCGACAACTGGCCGGTCTTCGCGCCCAAGGACAAGATCGCGGACTGGCTCGAGATGTACACGAAGGTCATGGAGGTCCCGTACTGGTCGAAGTCGGAGTGCACCTCGGCGAGCTACGACGAGGCGACGGGGGAATGGACCGTCCACGTGCTGCGCGACGGCGAGCCGGTGGTTCTGCGTCCGCACCAGCTGGTGATCGCGACCGGCATGTCGGGTAAGCCGAACATCCCGGAATTCCCCGGTGCGCACCGCTTCCAAGGCGAGCAGCACCATTCCAGTGCGCATCCCGGCCCGGACGCCTATGCCGGCAGGAAGGTCGTCGTGATCGGCGCGAACAACAGCGCACACGACATCTGCGGCGCATTGTGGGAGGTCGGTGCGGACGTCACCATGGTGCAGCGGTCCTCGACGCACATCGTCCGGTCCGACTCGCTCATGGAACTCGGCCTCGGCGACCTGTACTCCGAACGAGCCCTCGCCGCGGGCGTCACGACACAGAAGGCGGACCTGACCTTCGCGTCCCTGCCGTACCGGATCATGCACGAATTCCAGATCCCCATCTACGACAGGATCCGCGAGCGGGACGCCGACTTCTACGACCGTCTCGACAAGGCCGGTTTCCTGCACGACTGGGGTGACGACGGCTCCGGGCTGTTCATGAAGTACCTGCGCCGGGCGTCCGGCTACTACATCGATGTCGGTGCCTCGGAGCTCGTCGCGAACGGCGACATCGCGCTGGCCCACGGCAACGTCCGCGAGCTCACCGAGACCTCCGTCGTCCTCGAGGACGGTACCGAACTCGCCGCCGATCTCGTCGTCTACGCGACCGGCTACGGGTCGATGAACGGCTGGGTCGCCGACCTGATCTCCCAGGAGGTCGCGGACAAGGTCGGTAAGTGCTGGGGATTGGGTTCCGACACCACCAAGGATCCGGGCCCCTGGGAGGGGGAACAGCGCAACATGTGGAAGCCCACCCGTCAGGACGGTCTGTGGTTCCACGGCGGCAATCTGCACCAGTCGCGGCACTACTCGCTGTACCTGGCGTTGCAGTTGAAGGCGCGCTACGAGGGGATCCCGACCCCGGTCTACGGATTGCAGGAGGTGCACCATCTCCGCTGATCCCGGAGCTCCCCGTCGCTCTCGCCCACACGGCGAGGGCAAGGGCGCTTCCGCACCGATGCGTCACGAATCGAAAGATGGGTATTAGGGTCCCGTCCAGGTTTGCTTGACCGGCGCCGGGAGTGACGGTGAGATCACTCCAGGTCGTCGGGGGGAACGGGAGTTCATGGTGAAGAAGCTTGCGGCGACGGTCGCGCTGGCGTTGATGCTGCCGATGGGCGGTGCGACGTTCGCTCATGCAGCGCCGGCGGCGGCGACGATCGACCGCGCCGAGCGCGTGAACGACACGCAGACGAGGCTGTTCGTCCACTCGCCCGCGATGGACCGGCTGGTCCAGGTTCAGGTGCTGCATCCCGCCCAGGAGGGTTCGCGCCCCACCCTGTATCTGCTCGACGGAGTCAGTGCCGGTGAGGAGTCCGAATTCCGCGAGAGCACGTGGACGCAGCGCACCGACATCGAGGAGTTCTTCGCCGACAAGAACACCAACGTCGTGCTTCCGGTGGGAGGTACGGCGAGTTACTACACCGACTGGAACGATTCGGATCCCGTCCTCGGGGTCAACAAGTGGGAGACCTTCCTGACCGAGGAACTGCCTCCGCTGATCGACGCCCGTTTCGGGGGCAACGGTGTCAACGCGGTCGCGGGCCTGTCGATGGGGGCGACGGGGGCGATGTCGCTGATCACTCGCAACCCCGACCTCTACGAGGGAGTGGCGGCGCTGAGCGGTTGCTACGACACCTCCCAGGATTCCTCACGGGATTCGGTGCGGGGAACGATCGCGTACAAGGGTGGCAACCCCGACAACATGTGGGGCCCGCCGGAGGACGCGGCGTGGGAGGAGCACGACTCCTATCTGCTCGCCGAGCGCTTGAGGGGGAAGAAGATCTTCCTCAGCACCGGCAACGGGTTGCTCGGCCCGCACGACATCGGCACCGAGCAGGACGTGCTCACCGTGGGTGCCCCGCTCGAGATCGGCACCTTCGTGTGCACCATCACCTACGATCGTCGTCTCCGCGAGCTGGGGATACCCGCGCAGGTCGTCTACCGCCCGTGGGGAACGCACTCGTGGGGTTACTGGCAGGACGACATCAAGGCCGCCTGGCCGACGCTCGCCGACGCACTGGGGCTGCGCTGACCGCACCCGTCAGCACAGACGGATGTCAGTGCAGACGGATGCGGTCCACAGTCGGCGGTTCCACCTGCGAGCGGGTCGCCAGATAGGTGTTGAGGGCATCCAGTTCCTTGCCCGCGCCCGTCCGTCCGTGGGCTTCCGTGAACACGCCGAAGCCGTCTCCGCCCTGGGCGAGGAAGGTGTTCACCACCACCTTGTACATGCGCTCGTCCTGCACCGGTTCACCGTCGATCGTGATCGCCCGGACACGTTCTCCGCGTACGGCGAGGCGGTCGAGGGTGTACCGCAGGTTGTGCGAGGGTGCCAGGATGCGCTCGGTGTCCGGGCCGACGGGCGCTTTCTGGAACTGCTGCTCGAGCAGTGCGTCGAGTTGGGCGCCGGTGAGGTCGAGCACGTGCAGCATGTTGGCGAAGGGCTGCACAGCATAGGTCTCCCGATACGAGACGGTGCCGTCCCCGGTGAGGAGATCGCTGCGGAGACCGCCGGTATTGGTCAGTGCGATCTGCGCCCCCAGATGACGCGCGGCAGCGAGTTGCGCGTCTGCGACGAGATTGCCCAGGGGTGACTCGCCGCTCGTCGTCGTCCGGCGCGTGACGTCCGCACGGATGCGGGCGACGGGGCGGTTCGCGACTTCCGCGGACGCGGCCACCGCACGCTCGACGAACTCCAGGGTGGTGGGGTCCGGATCGATGTCGTGTGTGACGACCTGGGTGAACACGACGGTCCTGTCCCGCACCACGTCTCGGCTCTGACGGTCGATGACGAGATCGGCGACGGACAGGATGCGCCCGTGTGATGCGCCCTGCACGACCGTGCGGGGACGGCCGGCCGGATCGGCGTAGGTGCAGTTGAAATGCCGATCACCGTCGGAGGTGACGATGAGATCCACGAGGGGAGAGACGGATGTGGCGATCGCAGCGGGCCCCCGATCTCCGCTCGGACACGGATCGTCACCGTCGGTGGTGCCGATGTCGCCTTTGTAGAGCACGACGATCGACCGGACTCCGAGGGATTCGAGTATGCCGGCGGTGCGATCGACCGCGGATATCTCGTCCTCGAACTGCAGGCCGGTGATCGCGTCGGGCCGGATGATGTCCGGGGTGTTGCTCGGCAGGACCCCGATGACACCGACGGGGACGCCGTCGACGTAGTCGATGCTGTAGGGGAGGGCCGCGGGTGCTCCCTCGGCGGTGGTGAGGTTGGCGCCGAGGATCGGGAAGTTCGCGCCCTCGAAGGCCGGAGCGTATCGGCAGCCTTCCAGAGGGTGGCATCCTCCGTCCCGCAACCGTGTGAATTCGGCGTAGCCGCGGTCCAGTTCGTGATTTCCCAGGGCCGCTGCGGTGAGGTCGAGTTCGTCGAGCAACGCGATGGTCGGTTCGTCGTGGAACAGTCCCGACTCGAGCGGAGACGAGCCCCACGTGTCGCCCACCGCATAGAGCACGGAGTGGTCGGCCTGCTCCCGGAGTTGCCGGACGTAGGCGGCGAGATAGGCGGCGCCGCCTGCGGGAACCGACACACCGTCCGACCGCACGACTTCACCGTGCAGTCCCTGGGGTGGCAGCAGGTTGCCGTGGAGATCCCCGAAGGCGATCACCCGGAGCGGGATGGTGTTCGGACCGGTCGCGTGTGCCGGCGCCGTACCCCCCGCAGCGACGAGAGCGCCGGCGACTGCACAGACCGACAGGGCACGGCGTACCTTGCCAGCCCCCATGCAGTCCTCCGACTCGGTCAGATCCGATCGTCCGAGTCTGTCAGGGTCCGGTCACGCGGCCGATACCCGACCATAACGGTTGGGTCTCTTCACGGGCTCAGACGATGCCGGCGAGCGCCCGTCCCTGTCCGGTGGCGAAGGCGAGGAACAGGTCGTTCTCGTGCGGGTCGCCGATCGTCACGCGGGTTCCTTCTCCGGTGAAATTGCGCAGGACCATACCCGCCTCGGCTGCGGCATCCGCGAAGGCGGTCGATCGTTCGCCCAGCGGTAACCAGAGGAAGTTCGACGCACTCGCCGGAACGTCGTAACCCGCATCGAGAAGCGCACTGCGGACCCGCTCCCTTTCGGCGACGACACCCTCGGTGCGTGCGAGCAGTTCGTTCGCGGCCTCGAGCGAGGCGACGGCCGCCCGCTGGGCGAGAGCGTTGACCGAGAAGGGGGTGTGGACCTTGCTCAGAGCGACCACCACGGACGGATCGGCCACCGCGTATCCCACACGCAGACCCGCGAGGCCGTAGGCCTTGGAGAACGTACGGAGCACGACGACGTTGCGCCGGCCCTCGGCCAGTTCGAGGCCGTCGGGCAGATCCTCGCCGGGTTCGGGCCGGACGTACTCGAAATACGCCTCGTCCAGCGCGACGACGATGTGTTCGGGTACCGCATCGAGGAACTGCTCGAGCTCCGCCTTGCCCAGCAACGACCCGGTGGGATTGTTGGGATTGCACACGAAGATCAGCCGCGTGCGATCGGTGATCGCGGCGAGCATGGACTTCAGGTCGTGGCCGTGCTCCGCGGTGTTGGGAACACGCACCGCTGTCGCGCCGGCCACGGCCGTGATGATGGGATACGCCTCGAACGAGCGCCACGGGAATATCACCTCGTCGCCCGCGTCGCAGGTGATCTGTACGAGTTCCTGGCACAGGCCGACGGACCCGCAACCTACGGCGATCCGCTCGGCCGGCACGCCCAGCCGATCCGCGAGCGTTGCGACGAGGTCGGTCGCGCCGTTGTCGGGATAGCGGTTGAGGCCGGCGGTGGCCTCCGCGATCACCTCTCGGACGCTGGGGAGCGGACCCATCGTCGTCTCGTTGCTGGCGAGCTTCACCGCGCCCGGGAACGAGCGGCCGGGAACGTATGCGGGGATCGATTCGAGGTCGGGGCGGATCCGTGGAGTCACGTGGTGATTATGCGCCTCTCTCTGCGCCCGGCGACCGGCCGACTGCCGGGAGGCTGATGAAGGCCGCCCACCCGCAAGCCTCTGACCAGCCGTTTTGCGTTTCCCTGCGAGGCATGTGTAATGTTTCGATCCGGCGGTTCGAGAGCATCGAATCCCCGAGGAGGCGTGCCAGAGCGGCCGAATGGGACTCACTGCTAATGAGTTGTCCCCCTTACCGGGGACCGGAGGTTCAAATCCTCTCGCCTCCGCCAGTCGGTGTAACCTCACCGATGACAAGTGAATACACATGCGCCCGTAGCTCAACGGATAGAGCATCTGACTACGGATCAGAAGGTTAGGGGTTCGAATCCCTTCGGGCGCACACACGAAAACCCTCACCGGCTCGGCCGGTGGGGGTTTTCTCGTCGTAAGGGACGGTTCACACCAGCTTCGTGATGATCCTCTCCGCGAAGTCCTCGATGGGTGCCCGGTACTGCTCGGCGGTACCGAGGAGGTGATCGTGATCTCCCGAATGGGTGGCTTCCCAGTTCGCCCAGGGTGACACCATGACGCCGGTGATCCCGATCTTCTCGGCGCGCCGGTACAGATCCACGGACGGTTCGTCGCGGAGTCCGAGGATGAACTCGAAGGGTTCGTTCTCGCGTCCGTACTCGCGGCGGTAGCCGTTGATGCGGTCGATCCACTGTTCGGCCACGTCGATGGGATAGGCGGTGCCGACCCAGCCGTCGCAGTAGCGCGCGGCCCGTCGGAGTGCCGGCGTGGATTCGCCGCCGCACAGGATGGGAACAGTGGCCGGCGGGTGGGGCTCGATGGTCATCTCCGGGATGTCGTAGTACTCGCCCTGGAACGAGACCCATCCGCCCTTCCACAGTTCGCGCAGCGCGCGGATCATCTCGTTCAGACGCGGACCGCGATTGTCGAAGTCCTGGCCGAGGAGTTCGAATTCCTCCCGCATCCACCCGGCGGACAGGCCGATGGAGACGCGCCCGCCCGCGATCGCCGCGGCTGTGCCGACCTGCTTGGCGACCTCGAGGATCGGTCGGGACGGCGCGATGTAGACGTTGTTGCCGAAGTGCAGCTTCTCGGTCACGGCAGCCATCGCGCCGATGAGTACCCAGGCGTCCGGCCATTCGGTGTCCGGTGACCAGAACGGCTTGCCGCTCTCGTGGCCCGGATAGACGGTCTTCAGTTCCCGAGGGTAGATCAGGTGGTCCGAGACGAGCATGCCGTGGAATCCCGTCTCGTCGAGCATGCGGGCGACGGCCGGCATCTCGGCGGTTTTCATGAACGCTGTGCCGCTCCAGAACCTCACGCTTGTGTCCTCCGAACCTCGATGTCCGCCGCCGAGCGGCGTGAAGAGTGATATTTACCTTCTCAAGAACAACGTTCTACCAGAGCATGTGATCGCAGTCACCGTCTGTGGTCCACCCCTCTGCGGGTTCTTCCCGTCGAGTGAACGGTCCGTCTTCCGGAACGACCTCCCGACGTCATCTCCTGCCCGCCTCCGCTCAGGAGTGGGTCGTCCGGAATCAGGCCGGTACTGCAGGAGAAAGCCCTCTATTGACGGGGCCGCTCGACCGGAAGTAGATTTCGAACACTCTCGAAAAGTTAACGACAATTCGCACGACGGCCCGGCAGTGGCGGTCGCGCTCTGCGGGGAGAAGACATGGAACTAGCGTGGTCAGAGGCCGACGCCGCTTTCCGGGACGAGGTGCGCTCGTTCCTCGAGGAGAAGCTGACGCCCGAGCTGCGGCGGGCCGGACGACTCGCGACGAGCGTGTACTCCGACCACGAAGCGAGCATGGAGTGGCAGCGCATCCTCCATGAGCGTGGATGGGCGGCACCAGCCTGGCCGGTCGAATACGGCGGATGCGACTGGTCGCAGACCCAGCACTACATCTTCAGCCGCGAGTCCATCCTCGCCGGTGCGCCGTCGCTCTCGCCCATGGGTATCCGGATGGTCGCCCACGCGATCGTCGCGTACGGCACCGAGGAGCAGAAGGACTTCTTCCTGCCACGGATCCTCACCGGCGAGGTCTTCTTCTGCCAGGGATACTCCGAGCCCGAAGCAGGATCCGATCTGGCCTCGCTCAGCATGGCCGCCGTCGACGACGGCGACGACCTGATCGTCACCGGCAGCAAGATCTGGACCACGCACGCCACCGAGGCGAATTGGATGTTCGCACTCGTGCGGACGTCGAAGACCGGTCGCAAACAGCAGGGCATCACCTTCCTGCTCATCGACATGACCTCTCCGGGCATCGAAATCCGGCCCCTGGTCATGACTTCCGGCGAGGAGGTGCAGAATCAGGTCTTCTTCGACGGTGTGCGCGTTCCGAAGACGAACGTGCTCGGGAAGATCGACGACGGCTGGACCGTCGCGAAGTACCTGCTCGTCTTCGAACGTGGTGGAGCGGCGGCGGCTCCCGCTCTGCAGGTGATGGCCGAGCGGATCGCCGCGGCCGCGGCCGAACAGCCGGGCCCGTCCGGCGGCGCACTCGCCGACGATCCGGCGTTCTCCGCCAAGCTGGCCGAGGCCCGTATCCGGACCGAAGTGCTCGAGATCCTCGAATACCGCACTCTGGCAGCCTTGTCCGCGGGTAAGGATCCCGGCCCGGCGTCGTCGATGCTCAAGATTCTCGGCACCGAGCTCAGTCAGACGATCACTCAGCTGACCCTCGAGGCGGCGGGTCCGCGCGGCCGGGTCTATCAGCCGCACATCACCGCTCCCGGTGGGCCGGTGGCCGATTACGTCCCTCCCGCCGACGGTTACGTCAGTGGCGAGGAATGGCAGGCCGTCGCGCCGCTGCGTTACTTCAACGACCGTGCCGGGTCGATCTACGCCGGCAGCAACGAGATCCAGCGAAATATTCTCGCCAAAGCAGCATTGGGGCTCTGATGGACTTCGGTTTGAGCAAGGAGCAGGAGCTCCTTCGTGATTCGGTCACCAAGTTCCTCGCCGGTCGCTACGACCTGGCGCACAGCCGGAAGGTCGCGACCACCGGCGAAGGGTGGCAACCTGAGGTGTGGCGCGCATTCGCCGAGGACCTCGGCATCCTGGGGGCCACCCTTCCGGAGGACGTGGGCGGGATGGGTGGAGGCCCGGTCGAGCTGATGGTCGTTTCGGAAGCGCTCGGGCACGCACTCGTCATCGAGCCGTACGTCGACACGGTCGTCCTCGGAGGCGGACTGCTCGGTCGCGCGGGGGTCGAGCGAGCCGGTTCGGTCCTCGAGGCGATCGCTGCCGGTGAAGCCGTCACGGCCTTCGCTGCGACGGAGCCCATCTCCGGATACGTCCTCCACGACGTGTCCACCACGGCGCGTCGAGAGGGTGACACATGGGTGATCGACGGTGAGAAGACCGTCGTCACGAGCGCGCCGCTGGCGACACATCTGCTCGTGACCGCGCGCACCTCCGGTGAGCGCACCGACACCGACGGTATCTCGCTGTTCCTGGTGGACTTCGACTCTGCCGATCCGCCGGCCGGTGTGGAGATCCACTCCTACCGCACGATCGACGATCGACGTGCCGCCGACCTGGCCTTCACGGGCTTGCGGCTGCCCGCCGACTCGCTGCTCGGCGAGGAGGGTGGCGCCTGGCCGTCCGTGTCCCGCGGAATCGACGAAGCGACGGCCGCCGTCGCGGCCGAGGCCGTCGGTCTCATGCGCAAGGTGCTCGCCGACACGGTCGAGTACGCCAAGCAGCGGCAGCAGTTCGGCCAGCCCATCGGTAGCTTCCAGGCACTCCAGCACCGCATGGTCGACATGTACATGGAGGTCGAGCAGGCGGTCTCCGCGGCCTATCTGGCCGTCCTCCATCTCGACAGCGACGACGTCACCCGGGCTCGGGCGGTCTCGGCGGCGAAGGCGACGATCAGCCGGGCTGCGCGTTTCGTCGGCCAGAACGCCGTCCAGCTGCACGGCGGGATGGGAATGACGGAAGAGCTCGCCGTCGGGCACTACTTCAAGCGCCTGACTGCGATCGAGTACGAGTTCGGCACTGCCGAGCAGCACATCGCTCGCTACGCCCAGCTCACGAAGGCCTGACCGGAACGACGCCGGAGCCGGGGTAGGGGCGTCACCCCTGCGCCGGCCCTGCGTCCGTTTCCGGGGGTGACGACAGAACGGCCTCCACGCGCGTCGCGGCAGTGATGGGGTCCTCGTGCTCCCACACGCGCACCACCGTCCATCCTGCGGTCTGCAGACGCTCGTCGGTGTCCCGGTCGCGTTGCACATTGGCCGCGAGCTTGGCGGCCCACCACTCGGCGTTGTTCTTCGGGAAGGTCGCATGCTGCGGACAGCTGTGCCAGAAGCAGCCGTCCACGTACACGGCGACCCGATGACGAGGGAAGACCAGGTCGGCTCGTCGCCGCATCCCCGGCAGCGGAGCCTTGTCGACGAAGAACCGCCGGCCACGACGATGCAGTTCCCGGCGCAATGCCACTTCCGGGACGGTATCGCGCCGACGCTGCCGGCTCATCCGCGCACTCGTACGCGGATCCGTCGAGGGCCGCTCCGACGACGCCATCACGCTGTCCTAGGCCGCCACCTGCGGAAATCCACCCATGCGTTCGAGGTGGTTCTCGACATCGTCGAGGAAGCCCGGCAGGAAGCGCAGGTTGCCGGAGCGTGCGCGACGGAGGAAGCCTGCGGTCGCCCGAGCGGACAGCAACCGTGCGTCGAGGAGGAATCCTCCGAGGTCCTCGTAGGGGGCTTGGACCGGCCACTGCGATTCGTGCACCCGGAACGCCTGGCCGCGAACGCCCCACGCGGCGGTCGGCCACGGGTCGCCGGGACGTAGGGGAGTCTGGTGATCGGAGCTGTACTCGATCGGGTGGTTCAGCCGATGTCCGACCCACGATGCCATCCGCACACTGACCGCATTGCCGACGAGACGCCACCGATGCCCGGGACGGACGCCGGGAGCTTCGGTGGCGGGGGCGGTCCAGTCGGCATCGAAACCCTGGAGTCGCTCCGCATCGGTGAGTCCGGGAGTCACGATCTCGCCGGAAGGCAGGCGCACCGCGGGTGGGCTCGCGATCCCGAGGGTCGAACCACCCTTGAGGGTCGGTACCGCGTTGACCGCCCAGCCGAGACCGCGCACACCCTCGGTCCAGTAGAAGCCGCAGGGGAACAGTTCGGGATCGCCTTCGTCGGGCATCCCGGCGTCCTCGCCGAACAACACCGTGCGGGGATCGTCCGTGCGGGAGGCGACCATCAGAACCCGATGGCGTCGCTGGGGGAGACCGAACGCGCGGGCATCCACGACGCGGTAGGCCCACATGTATCCGAGTTCCTCGAATGCATCGGTGATGTGACGCATCGCCGCACCCCGGCCGAGCTGCAACATGAAGGGGACGTTCTCCACGACGAGCCAGCGCGGGCCGTTCTTACGTTTGGCGAGGCGGAAGACCTCGTCGACCAGTCCGGACTTCGATCCGGTGATGCCGGCGGTGCGTCCGGCCTGGGACAAGTCCTGACACGGGAATCCGGCCGCGACGAGTTCGGTGCCGCGGGGAAGGGAACGGAGGCGGGTGACATCCGGATGGAGCGGGACCTCGGGAAAGCGGTGGCGCAGAACTGCCTGAGCACCCGGTTCGATCTCGCAGAGGAGTTCGGTATTCCAGCCGTGGCGGCCGAGCCCGAGCTCGAGGCCGCCGATACCGGCGAACAACCCCACCATGTTCCCCGTCGACGTCACGGCACCCTTCCTCGCTCAACTCAACGGTGAACGTTACTCGAGAACGGGGACGATCCGTGAGCGGATGCGACGAGCACCGTCTCGTACGTGCCACGCGGCTCGATCCGGAGCCGGTAGAAGGGGGAAGAAACTGCCGATGACCAGGCGATTTGGTGTTCTCGGAAGTGTTCGCGTAACTTATTCCAGGTCAGAGCGACACGGACACCGACCCGGGCCGAAAGGAACGGGACAACGAGGTTGGACGAAGGCGCCTGCGAATATGATGACTCCGAATCTTCTGGTAAGGTTTCGAGTCGCCCCTGGTTCCGGAAGTCACACAGACTTGCGTCTGTGAGCAGAAGGAAGTAGGCTGGAACAGTTGCCTCAGAACGGGTTGGACTTCGGTCCGAAACGGAATGATGTGTGCGTGTTCTTTGAGAACTCAACAGTGTGCCGATGAA